>OZ223471.1:0-4622690 GCA_965140775.1 Bacteroidales bacterium
TCAGATACGCCACACCCAATAATTTTACGGGCGAACAGATATATACCCAACCCAAAGCATTTGTTAGAAAACCTGTGGCCGATGCTTTAAAGCGGGTTCAAAAAGCTTTGAAAGACAAAGGGTTGGGGTTGTTGGTTTATGATGCTTACCGACCCTATGCTGCCACAGTTAAGTTTTACGAGGTTTATCGCGACACCACTTTTGTTGCTTCTCCCTATTCGGGTTCGCGACACAACAGAGGAGCCGCCGTGGATGTGAGTTTGGTGAACCTGAAAACAGGAGAAGAGTTGGACATGCCCACTTCATTCGACAGTTTCAGCGATACCGCAGCTCCCGGATTTCAATACTTGTCAGCGCAAAAAAAATACAACAGAAACCTGTTGATTGAAGTCATGGAATCCAATGGATTTACCGTTTATGAGAGTGAATGGTGGCATTTTGATTTTCAGGGATGGCACAAATTCGACCTCATGGATTTGAGCTTCAAACAATTGGAAAAAGTAAAAAATCAGTAAAAAAATAAAAACCGAAAAGGAATGGGATACGATTTTAATCATTTGGAGAAGAAGTGGCAAAAGTACTGGAGTGATAACAAAACATTTAAGGCAGATATCAATCACGATAAGCCCAAATTTTATGTGCTCGACATGTTTCCTTATCCTTCCGGAGCCGGGTTGCATGTAGGTCATCCGCTGGGATATATTGCTTCTGATATCTACGCACGATACAAACGTCATAAGGGCTTCAACGTATTGCATCCCATGGGTTACGATGCATACGGTCTCCCGGCAGAGCAGTACGCCATTCAAACCGGCACCCATCCTGAAATTACCACTGAAAAAAACATTGCCCGTTACCGCGAGCAGTTGGATAAAATAGGTTTTTCGTTTGATTGGGACCGTGAAGTACGCACTTCCGACCCCAACTACTACAAATGGACCCAGTGGACATTTATCAGACTGTTTCATTCATGGTACAACAAAAAAACCAACAAGGCAGAAGATATCAGCACCCTTATCGCCCAATTTGAAATCAATGGAAACTCGGGAATAGAGGCAGCTACTACGTGCGAAGAAACGTTTACAGCCGATTTTTGGAAACATGCCGGCGAGAAAAAACAGCAACAAATTCTGATGCACTACCGATTGGCCTACCTTTCCGAAACCATGGTCAATTGGTGCCCTGCTTTAGGAACCGTATTGGCCAACGATGAAGTAAAAGAAGGACTTTCAGAGCGAGGAGGTCACCCGGTTGAAAAAAAACTCATGATGCAATGGTCGCTTCGCATCACCGCTTATGCCCAACGATTGCTGGATGGACTGGAAACCGTAGATTGGCCCGAACCCATCAAAGAAATGCAACGAAACTGGATTGGCAGGAGCGAAGGAGCCAGTGTGGATTTTGAAGTGGAGATGGGTGATAAAATTGGTAAAATCACCGTCTTCACCACCCGTCCCGATACCTTATTCGGTGCTACTTTTATGGTGCTGGCACCTGAGCATGAATTGGTAACGCAAATAACTACTCCCGACAGAAAAGATAAGGTGGAGGCTTACGTGGCTTGGGCGAAAAATCGTTCGGAGCGTGAGCGCATGACGGAAGTGAAAAATATTTCGGGCGAATTTACCGGAGCTTATGGGATTAATCCTTTGACCGGAGGTAAATTGCCTATCTGGATTGCTGATTATGTGTTGGCGGGATATGGTACGGGAGCCATCATGGCTGTTCCGGGTCATGATTCCCGAGACTTTGCATTTGCCCGGCATTTTCAATTGCCCATTGTTCAGGTGGTGGTGGCTGAAGGTGAAGAGCCGACTGACCCTGCAACGTGGGAAGATTCCATTGACAGTAAAGAAGGCATCATGGTCAATTCCGGGTTTATCACGGGATTGCCCGTAAAAGAGGCCATCAAAAAAACCATCAATAAAATTGTGGAGATGGGCATCGGTTTTGGCACCATTAATTTCCGCTTGCGCGATGCCATATTTAGCCGCCAGCGTTATTGGGGTGAGCCTTTTCCCATTTATTACAAGGATGGTATGCCTTATACACTTGACGAAAGCGAGCTGCCACTGAAATTACCCAAAGTTGATAGTTATTTACCCACCGAAATGGGTGATCCTCCATTGGCACGTGCCGAAAATTGGAAAACAAAGGATGGCTATCCGCTGGAAACCAATACGATGCCTGGTTTTGCAGGCTCAAGTGGTTACTATCTCAGATATATGGATCCACACAATACGGAGGCATATTTTTCGGCGGAAGCCAACCAATATTGGCGGAAGGTTGACCTGTACATCGGTGGCGACGAACATGCTGCAGGCCATTTAATCTATTCGCGTTTCTGGAATAAGTTTTTGTTCGACATAGGATTGGTGTGCGAAGATGAACCCTACAAAAAACTGATCAATCAAGGGAAAATTCAGGGTCGGTCGAGTTTCGTTTACAGGATACAGGGCACCAACACCTTTGTTTCGCTCAACTTGCGAAATGATTACGACACCCAACGTTTGCACGTGGATATCGACTTAGTGGTGAACGATGTCTTGAATACGAAAGGTTTTAAAGCCTGGCGAAAGGAATTTGCTGATGCTGAATTTATTTTGGAAGACGGTAAATATATTTGTGGTTGGGAAGTGGAAAAAATGTCGAAGTCGAAACACAATGTCCAAAATCCCGATGCGCTAATTGACAGATATGGTGCCGACACATTGAGGCTGTACGAAATGTTTCTGGGTCCTTTGGAACAAGATAAACCATGGGATACCAACGGCATCGAAGGTGTTTTCCGTTTTTTGAAGAAATTGTGGCGTCTTTATTTCAATATGGACGATCAATTGGTTGTAACCAACGAAAGTGCTTCTGCTGAAGAACTAAAGGTGTTGCACAAAACCATCAAAAAAATAAATGAGGACATCGAGCGATTTTCCTTTAATACCGGAGTTAGTGCCTTTATGATTTGTGTAAACGAACTCAACGAACTCCAATGTCATAAGCGCGAAATTCTGGAACCTCTGGTGATTTTACTGGAACCCTATGCCCCTCATGTGGCTGAGGAATTGTGGCATTCGCTGGGGTATCACGAAAGTGTAAGCACAGTTGATTTTCCGCAATACGATGAAAAATATCTAAAGGAAGCTTCTTTTCAGTACCCGGTTTCATTTAACGGTAAGGTTCGTTTTAAACTGGAATTGCCCGCAGATATGGGTGTAAAAGAAATTGAACAGGCGGTTCTTGCTTCTGAAGATGCCAAAAAGTGGATGGAAGATAAACCTGTCAGGAAAATAATCGTTGTTCACAAGCGAATTATCAATATCGTAATATAAACCCAACGATAGTTTTCGATAGGAGTGTATTCTTTTTTATAGGTTTGTAACATGAAGAAGTGGTTTTCAATGCTGTTATTGCTGTTTGGTCTGTTGGTGTCGGGTGCACTTGCTGCGCAGGACACCATTGAAAATCACGCCTTTAAAGTAGGTGAGCGACTGGAATACCGGGTATATTATCATTCGGGGATTGGCAATGTAACCGCCGGTGAGGCCATTCTTACCGTGGATGAATGGACCGAACGCAATACCGGTAACGACAATACTGTGTTTCATTTTACCGGAAAAGGAAATTCCAGCGGGGTTTTCAATTTTTTCTTCAAGGTGCGAGATAAGTTTGAATCTTTTGTGGATCAGCAAACCCTCTTGCCTTATCTTTTTTTACGCCAAACCCGTGAGGGAAAATACGAAAAAGACGATAGAGTAACGTTTAATCGCGAAAAGCTGGAGGCGGTGAGTCTGAGTAAAACAAGCCCCATACCGGCCAATGTTCAGGACGTCATTTCGGCCATTTACTATATGCGCACCTTTAAAGTGAGCGATTTTGATGCCGACAGCATGTTTTATCTGAACTTTTTTCTGGACGATTCGGTTTATACTTCTGCCATAAAGTTCCAGGGAAAAGGTATTCTGAAAACCAAATGGGGGAAACTGCGGTGCTTAAAAATAGCTCCCATGATGGCCACCGGGGAAGTGTTTGCCGACAAATACCCCATGTTTGTTTGGGTAAGCGACGACGAAAACCATGTTCCCATTCTGGGCGAATCGGAGGTAATTGTAGGCTCGGTAAAAATGGAACTCATGGAATATGAGGGCTTGGTGAAACCATTTCAGTTTCTGGGAAAATAGACGCAGATCACGCAGAAAACACAGATTGAAGGATCAAACAAATCAGCGCCCGTCAGCGACATCAGCGTCCAAACAAAACACATAAATCAGCGCCCATCAGCGTGATCTGCGTCCAAAATATCTCAAATCAGCGCCCATCAGCGTCCAAACGAATTCCAATCAGCGCCCATCAGCGTGATCAGCGTCCAAACGAATTCCCATCAGCGCCCATCAGCAACCAAACACCCTCACCCCCCCATTTCTCATTTTATCCTACCCCGTCATTCATTTAGGCATTATCTTTGTACACTGCATTGACATAACCAATCAAAGACCATGAAACAACTTGTTAAAATCCTGACAATCTTTCTGATGATTTCTGTTGCATCTTCTGCCTTTTCTCAGAAGCCAACCGATTACGACAAAACCTGGAAAGAAATCGAGTCTTTAAAAAAGCAAGGACTACCTCAAAGTGCCATCAAGCTGGTGGATAAAATCTATCAGCAAGCCGGTTCAGAAAGTAATCAACCCCAGGTGATTAAAGCCTTGATATACAAAATAAGCTTACAAGGCGATTATGAAGAAGATCATCAGCAAAAGGCCATCGACCTACTAACGACATCCATCAAAATAGCTGCAACACCCGAAAAAGAAATTCTGCATTCCCTTCTGGGAGAGCTGATTAAAAACTACTACGACCAAAACCGTTGGAAAATTCTGCAACGAACAGCCGTTTATGGCGATCCTTCCGATGACATGGAAACTTGGGATGCCATGCAATTTGAGCACGCCATCTATCAGCACTACCAACTTTCGTTGAACAACAAAACACAACTCGAATCCATTCCTTTGGACGATTATACAGCCATTCTTACTGATCCCGACAAAGAACAACTCAACCTCTGGCCGACCCTTTACGACCTGTTGGCCAACCGCGCCCTTGAATATTTTTCTGAATCATCGGGTGATTTTGGACAGGGAGTTGAAGACCAGATGACATCAGAAAACCCCTATTTTGCCAAAGCTATTGCCTTTGTCAACTTGCCCATCGACAGTGTTTCCATAGGTAAAAACCATGCCCGCGTGCTGCGATTATTTCAGCAACTGCTTTCCATTCATTTGAACTCCAACAACACAGAAGCCTTTGTTGATTTGGACTTACGCCGTCTCACCTATGTTTATCATCAAACCCTGTTTAGTGCCGTTTCGCGCCAATCTTACGAAAAAGCCCTGCAAAATCTGATTGCCTCCACCTACAACCCCAAAGCCCTTCAACAGGTGTATTATAGGCTGGCACAATTGTATTACGATTATGGAACCGGTTATCAAAGACAATTTGATGAACGTGCCCAATCCATGCTCATTGAATCGGAAAAAGTATGTCAACATGCCTTGGATATGTACACCGACTCCACCCAAAGGGCACCTTTTGAAGCCTTACTGGCTCGAATTCAGGAAAAATCATTTACGCTTACTACCACCGATGTGCTGCTTCCCGGTCAGCCTGCACCGGCTAAGCTCGCGTACCAAAATGTGGATAAATTGTTTTTTAAAGTGGTAAAAATCAACTTGGACGAGTTTATTAAAAGCAATAGCAGTGAGCGTGATAAATTGTATCGGTATGTTCAACAACCCGCCGCGATTACCTTTTCTCAGGAATTGCCAAACGCCGAAGATCATCAGCAACATGCCACACTGATGAGTATTCCGTCTCTTGATCTGGGTTATTATGCCCTTTTCATTTCCGATCGTGCCGACTTCAGCAATAAGAATACCGTAGATTACCACCTGCTCATGGTGTCAGAATTGAGTTATCTCAACAAGGATAACGATGTCACCGGACAAGGGGAAATTTTTGTACTCGATCGCATTTCGGGTAAACCCATCGCAGGAGTGGATATCACTGTATATCAGAACCAATACGACAACCGCCAACGCAATCATCAACTCACCCAAGTGGGACAACTGCAGACAGATAAACAGGGTTATGTTTCCTTTTCCGGTTTTAAAAATGAAACCTACGGCAATTATATTTTCGACTTTCGTAAAGGTGACGACCGACTGATTTCCAGTAATTACATGCGGTTTTTTACTTCAAGACCTTCGCCCGATCCCACGGTACGTACCTATCTTTTTACCGATCGGGCAGTATATCGTCCCGGACAAACTGTTTATTACAAGGGTATTGTGGTGTCAAAACTTAACGATGAGGTGAGCCTGGTGAAAAACCAAACTGACTTGCTCAGTTTGTATGGGGCCAATGGTAAAAAATTGATGGAAATACCTGTGGTGACCGATGCCAATGGTGCTTTTCAGGGATCCTTTCAAATACCACAGGACAACCTGAACGGAAGGATGAATTTGCGTGTAAAAACAGGCAATACCCAAATTTTGGTGGAGGAATATAAACGTCCGGCTTTTTTTGTGGAATTGTTCCCCGCTGAAGGCCAATATGCACTCAACGACAGCATCCTGGTTACCGGAAAAGTTGAAAACTATGCCGGAAATCCTGTCACCAATGCTGGCATTTCTTATCGGGTTGTTCGCAGTTCGTGGTGGCCGGCTCCTTATCGTTCCTACGGCTGGATACCTCCCTACTACACACCGGAAATACCCATAGGTTTTGGAAACCTTTCCACCGACGATCAGGGAAATTTCCGGTTCAGGTTTAAAGCCATCCCCGAATTGTTGGGTGATACGAAGCACAATCAGTTTTACAGCTTTGCCATCCACGTGCAAGCCACCGATATCACGGGTGAAGTTCACGATGGGCAATCCACCGTCAGGGTAGGCTCTACCAATGCTTTGCTTACTATTAATGGAGCCCATCAGTTGGAGAAAGAGCATGCAAGGGATTTCGTAGTTTCGGCCACCAATCTTTCCGACATGCCCATCAACATGGACGTTTCAGCTACCTATTACCAACTGCAAACCCCCGATAAATTGTTGTATTCCCTTCCTTTTGGTGAAGTGGATCAGGAAGTGCTGAGCGAGAACACTTTTCGAGAAAACTTCCCGGATTGGGCCTGGAAAGGGGAAAATCTGCCCGAAAACATGGCGCGTACCAAGGTGGAGGAACAAAATATGACCATCAATGGAAAGTCTGTACTGCCTTCCGGCGAAATAAAAAATTGGCCTGTGGGAGAATATGTGCTGATGCTCGAAGGAAAAGATCAAGCCGGAAATCCTGTAAAAGCGGAGCATTATTTTTCCATTTTTTCGGAAAAAGACAAGAAACTCCCCCTATTGACTCCTTTCTGGATGAATATTTCTTCAACAAAGGCAGAACCGGGCGAAACCATCCGGTTAAATATGGGTTCTGCCAATAAAAAAGCACAGATTCTGGTGGAAGCCACCCATGGTAACGAACTTATTTTCAGGCAATGGGTTTTCCCGAAAGGCAAAATTTACACCATCAACCTACCGGTTTTGGAGGCCTATCGTGGAGGAATCCAAATCAACACACAATTGGTGTTGAACAACCATGTTTTTGCTGAAAACCAAATAGTTGAAGTGCCATTTACCAATAAAAAACTGGACATTGTACTCGAAACACACCGCGATTTTCTCACTCCCGGCAATAAGGAAACCTGGAAACTTCATGTGAAAGGATCAGATGGTCAAGCATTTGTATCTCAACTTATGGCCGGCATGTACGATGCATCGCTTGATCAGTTTCAGAAAAACAGTTGGGAGATGACCCTTTATTCTCCATCCATAAAAGCCAATGGTTGGTCGGCGAACCAATTTGGGACAGAGAATTCAACCAGTTTGTTTGCTCCAAAAACCCCTTTTCTCACAGGGGTAAATGTGGCATATCCCACCATCAACTGGTTTGGATACCTCAATGGGTATGGTGGCATGTTTCTCAGGGGTTCGCGGGCCGGCACTGCCGAAAAGGGATTGGCATTGTCCGTAGTTGATGATGATGTGATGGCAGATGCTGACATAAAAGATTCATCCTCAGAAAATCTTCCTACACCCCCCTCACCACCCAAGGAGGAAGTCAACACGCCTCTGCGAACCAACTTCAACGAAACGGCCTTTTTCTATCCCGATTTGTCCACTGATAGCGACGGCAATGTGAGCTTTAGCTTCGATACGCCTGACGCCCTTACCACCTGGAAGCTGATGATGTTGGCCTACACGTCTGACCTGAAAGTGGGAATTTCAGAAGAAAGTTTTCAAGCCAAAAAATCGTTGATGGTCATGCCCAATGTGCCTCGATTCGTTCGCCAGGGTGATGTGTTGGATTTTACCGCCAAAGTGGTGAACATGAGCGAGAGTGCCATGAAAGCCAAGGTGATGTTGGAATTTTTCGATCCCATCACGGGCGACAAGCTCAATCTTTCAGAAAATGAGGGGGTTGCCGACATTTCGGTGTCCATTCCCAAAGGACAAGGAACGGCCATGTCGCAGAAAATCCGGATTCCCTATGACCTCCAGATGTTGGGGGTAAGAATTTCGGCTACCGATGGCCAACATACCGATGGGGAAGAACGTGTTTTTCCGGTGATGACCAATAAAGTGTTGGTTACGGAAACCATGCCCATGAACGTAAAAGCCCGTGAAGAGAAGAAGTTTGAGATGTTGAGTTTGATCAACACCGGACGGATGATGCGTCAAACTTCAGCCCAGAATTACAGGTTTACGGTGGAATTTACTTCCAACCCTGCCTGGTATGCCATTCAGGCCTTGCCCGCCATGAGCGAACCTTCCGGAAAAAGCACGCTGTCGGTGTTCAACCGTTATGCGGCCAATGCACTTTCTTCTTTTATTTTGAACAGCAATCCGCAAATTAAGCAGGTATTCGATAGCTGGAAACAACATTCTCCTGACGCTTTCCTTTCCAATTTGCAGAAAAATCAGGAGTTGAAAAATGCCGTTTTGAGTGCTTCTCCCTGGATTCTGGATGCCGAAGATGAGGCCACTCAAAAACAGCAATTGGCGATGTTGTTCGATTTGAATCAACTGGCACGTGAAAAAGAAAACACCATGGGTTTGTTGCAGGAAAAACAACTCTCCAACGGTGCCTGGCCTTGGTTTGATGGCATGCGCGAAGACCGTTATACGACCCAGGCCATCGTGTTGGGCATGGCCAAACTCCACAACAAAGGTGTGCTCGACCTTACTTCGGATGCCGCACGATTGGCCATGATTACGAAGGCGGTGGCATGGCTGGATGGTGAAGTAGTCCGCGATTATGATGACATCAAACGTCGGTATGCCAAAACTCTGGACGACAATCACCTTTCGGGTCAGATTACTCAATATCTCTATGCCCGATCCTTGTTGTTAAACCAATTCCCCATCCCGGCTTCAAGCAAAAAAGCTGTGGATTATTTTGTGGGGCAGGCGCGTAAATATTGGCTCAAACAAAGCAACTATTTGCAAGGTATGCTGGCCCTCAGCTTGCCCGAATTTGGGTACCGCAACGATGCCGAAGGAATTTTGAGGTCACTCTCTGAACGTGCCATCGTGAGCAAAGAGTTGGGTATGTACTGGCGACAGGATGCCGGTTGGAATTGGTATGAAGCTCCGGTTGAAACCCAGGCCATGCTCATTGAAGCCTACAGCAAACTACAGAAAAACCTGAGCATCCTTGACCAAATGAAGGTTTGGTTGCTAAAACAAAAGCAAACCAGTCGCTGGAGTACTTCCACCGGTACTGCCGAAGCCGTTTATGCTCTGTTGCTTACCGGAAATAGTCTCCTCGACCAAAACGATCAAGTTGAGATAACCGTTGGCGGAGAAGTACTTGATAATAAAACCGATGACGGAAAGGCACCCGAAGTCGGGACAGGCTATTTTAGTCGTTCGTGGAGTCAGACAGAAATGTCGCCGGAGCAGGGTGAGATTACCGTGAAAAACCCCAACAACCACATCGCCTGGGGAGCTGCCTATTGGCAATATTTCGAAAAAATGGATAAGGTGATTGCTCAACAAACAAGTCTGTCGGTGGAAAAACAATTGTTTTTAGAGGAAGCCACCGAAAAGGGCTTGGTTTTAAACCCCATTGAAAAGGGACAGGCACTTAAAACCGGAGATAAACTGGTGGTGAGGTTGGTGCTAAAAAACGACCGCAACCTGGAGTTTGTTCATTTGGGCGATATGCGTGCCACCGGACTTGAACCAGTTTCAAATCTGAGTGGCTATAACTATTCCGGCGGACTGGGCTACTACCAACAAATTACCGATGTGGGCTCAGATTTCTTTATCAGGTATATGCCAAAGGGAACCTATGTGCTGGAATATGGGTTGTATGTAACGCAAAAGGGAACCTTTGTGGATGGCATAGCCACCGTTCAAAGCATGTATGCTCCTGAATTTGCTGCACATTCGGCCGGAGGAAAGATAGAAGTGAAGTAATACCGAAATTGATGGGTTGTTAGCTCTGATCGTGTTGTAACATCACTTGATTTCTATACCATATTATTGAATATCCAACAAAAAACCGGAGGGATTAAAAATCTTTTCGTGAGGGTGAGCTCAATTCGGTTGTCTATCTGTCGCCTTAGTTTCCAAAGTAAAGGAGTTACTGAAAAATAGTCTCCCTCAACTCTGTTTACAACCATCGCCACATCAATATCGCTGTATTTTCCATATGTAACCCGGGCATATGAGCCAAATAAATAAATGTGTTCCAATGGAAAAAGAGCCAACGACAACGACCGGTTGCTTTTACCAAGTTGATAGCCTCTGCTTAATCCATGTTTGGAGTTCTTTTAACTCCGTTGGTGTTTGGTAAACCCTACTGTTGCACCAAATTCGGTACACTTCTGTCAGCAGCCACCATCTTATACAATTTGTCGCCTCTTCTAACGAGTTCTTTCACCGGAAGGGAGCATAAATTGCCTTTGACCACCTTTTCCACGGGATCCATCTCCAAACGCAATTCACGTACCGCGTCCTCATAAACGCCTGTGGTAGGGCCGATGATTTTTATTTCGTCACCTACGCTCAGGTCGTGGGTTTCAATTTTAACTTCGGCTACGCCAATTTTACTGAAATAATTGGTTACCAATCCAATATACATTTTTCGGATAGTGGCCTGATTGCCATAATCTTCGGTCCATTCGCCCAACTTTTTCCCCATGTAATAGCCATCCCAAAAACCACGGTTGTAAACGGAGGCCAGTTCATCATTCCAACGGTCGATGTTTTCCTGTGTGTATTCACCTGCAAACCAGGCATCCACGGCTTCGCGGTACACACGGGCAACGGTTTTTACATATTCAGGCGAACGACCCCTGCCTTCCAGCTTCAGTACCCGAACTCCGGCATCCAGAATTTTATCCAAAAAAGCCACGGTTTTCAAATCCTTGGGCGACATAATGTACTCATTATCTACCTCAAGTTCCAAATCGCTGTCCTTATCTTTTACAGTGTATTTGCGTCGGCAAGGTTGCAAACAGGCTCCTCTGTTGGCCGAGGAGTTGAGGTTGTCCAAACTCAGATAGCATTTGCCGCTAACGGCCATGCATAGCGCTCCGTGAGCAAATATTTCTATTTGAACCAACTGTCCCGATGGTCCTTTAATTTGTTGTTGGTCAATGGCTTGGGTGATGGCTTTCACTTGTTCAATCTGTAATTCGCGGGCGGTGACCATCACATCAGCAAACTGAGCATAGTATTTTATGGCCTCCAGGTTGGTAATATTGGCTTGTGTGCTCATGTGAATTTCGATGCCCACGCGTGATGCATATTGAATAACCGCCTGATCGGAAGCAATGATGGCCGTGATGCCATGCTGTTTGGCCATATCCACCAATTGGCGCATTTGATCGAGTTCGTGATCGAAAATTACCGTATTCAGCGTGAGGTAGGTACGAATATGGGCCTCACGGCAAATACGCGTGATTTCAACCAGGTCGTCAAGGGTGAAGTTTTGAGAAGATTTAGAGCGCATGTTGAGGTTGCCAATACCAAAGTAAACAGAATTGGCACCCCCTTGAATGGCAGCATGCAGTGAAGCATAGGAGCCCACCGGAGCCATAATTTCAATGTTGGAAGCAGTCATAAGTAGTTGTTTTCAGCGGGCAAAAGTAATGATTTTGGTCGGGAAGCAGTGAGTCCTTTTTTGCCGCAGATTTCTTTAACGGTTGCCAGAAGTTTATATCAAGTTTAAATAGCCATTAAGATATCGTTACTTTTCAATTTTCGCCAAACCAGCCCGATGTTTTCAATATTTTTGCAAAATAAAACATATAAAAGATGAAAAGATTTGGTTCGGTTATCTTGATTTGGTCGATTTCGTTGTTCTTTTTTGCTTCATGCCAAACAAAACATGAAGAACCCCATGTAAAATATGCCTTTTTGTTCATTGGTGATGGCATGGGACAGGCACAGGTGAATACGGCACAGGCTTATGCTGCTGCACTGGATGGCAACAAAGGGTTCAAGCCATTGACCTTTACGCAATTTCCGGTGCTTGGTTGGGCAGCAACCTATGCCAACAACCGCTTTATCACTTGTTCGGCTGCCGCCGGAACAGCTTTGGCCACCGGAAACAAAACCAACATCGGGGTGATTTCCATGAATCCGGAAGGTACCAAACCCTATCAAACCATTGCCGAAAAGGCCAAATTACATGGATTAAAGACGGGGATCATCACCAGCGTTTCCATCGATCATGCCACACCGGCCGTATTTTATGCCCATCAACCCAGTCGCGACAATTATTTTGAAATAGGCATGGAACTGGCTGCCAGCAACATGGATTTTTTTGGTGGTGGCGGTTTTAAAAAACCCATGAAAGTGGTGGATGGAGATACCATTAAAATTATTGAAAAGGCCCTGAAAAATGGTTTTAAAGTAATAAATAACAAAGAAGATTTTGATGCACTCAAACCCGGCTCAGGAAAGGTACTGGCCATTGCTCCACGCCTGTCCGCCGGAGCCGCTTTGCCATACATGATTGATGGAAACGATGGAAATCCTTCTTTGGCCGATTATACCCAAAAAGCCATCGACATGCTTGCCGACAGCAAAGGGTTTTTTATGATGGTGGAAGGAGGCAAAATTGATTGGGCGGGTCACGGAAACGATGCCGCCACCAATGTGCTCGAAACTCTTGCTTTCGACGAAGCTGTTGCCGTTGCCAAAGCCTTTTACGATCAACACCCCGACGAAACCATCATTGTGGTAACTGCCGACCATGAAACGGGAGGTTTGGCGCTGGGTAATGCCGCCATGAAATACGAATCAAACATCAAAGCCTTAGCAAATCAGCACCTTTCGTCGGATGGTTTTGCAGAGAAAGTAACTTGGTTAAAACATCACTTATCAGGAAGTAAAACCACGGATTTCAATACCTTGATGACCATGGTGGCTGAGGATTTCGGATTGGGCGATTCCACCAAAATTCCCCTCACTGAAAAAGAAGTCGACCAAATAAGGGAAGTTTTCATGAGTACCATGTATGCCAACAATGATCAGAAAATGGATGTGACATATAGCGATTACGACGCCATTACAGGTCATCTGATAAAATTGATGAGCGACAAGACCGGATTGGGCTGGACAACCTATTCACACACAGGCATCAATGTTCCGGTTTATGCCGTGGGAGCCGGGAGTGAGTTGTTTGATGGCATGATCGACAACACCGACATTCCGAAGAATCTGGAAAAATTATTGGGTCTTCGTCCTTGAACGGAAATCAGCTAATCACGTTGATTTTTAAGTGCTTTTGGGGTAATTACCAACTCGCAACTTATTTTCGATTGAAGTATTTGATCCCAACTATTGGTACTAAAACACAATTTTACCACTCCTGATGTAGGCAGATTGTCGAGGGGGTGGGTTAAAAATTTGTTGGCCAGATTGGTAAGTGTGGGATTGTGACCTACCATCATCACGGTATGGAAACGGTCGGGCATATCGAAAAATTCGTTGAGTAAATCGCGGGTGGAGGCCAGATAATAGGCGGAAGAGGTTTTAATGGTTTCTTTGGGATATCCGAGTCCTTTGGCCAGATATTGTGCTGTTTCCAGGGCACGTGTGGCCGAACTGCTGATGATTAAGTCGGGTTGGATATGTAATTCCTGTAGCTTGTTTACCACCAATCGGGTACGTTTTTTTCCTATTTCCAGCAAAGGACGGTCGTGGTCGGTGAGCATCGGATTGTCCCAGGAAGATTTGGCGTGGCGGACAATAATCAGGGTTTTCATAGGGCATCTGTTTGGTTTTGAGTTGTAAAATTAAGTTTTTGATTCATGGGGATATTTTTATGGATTAAAATTAATGGAATGTTAACCTATAAGCAAACCACAGGAACATGTTTTTGCTTTTAAAAACGAAAAAAGCTTCTGAAACGAAAAGTTACAGAAGCTTAAACAAAAACTCAGATATCTTTGAAATTTATCCCCTCACAAAAATACCTTTGATGATATCTTGTGCCATGCGTGGATTTTCTTTCAACCTGCGTGTACTGTAGGCAAACCATTTTTCGCCGAAAGGCACATATACACGCATGCGATAGCCCTTGTCGATGATGGACTGACGGAGTCCGGGAGTAACGCCATAGAGCATCTGAAACTCGCACTTTTCAACCGGAATCTTATATTTTTCAATCAACTTGTAAGCCCCTTCTACCAAAGGAGTATCGTGGGTAGCAATGCCCGGATATATGCCCTGCTGAAACATATATTCCAGGTCTTCAAGATAATGCTGGTTGATTTCTTCGTATTTCTTGTACGCGATTTTCTCCGGTTCCACGTAAATACCTTTGCACAGCCTGAAATTTATGGGAAGCTCCTTGGAGTGCATATCGAGCATGTCTTCAATATCCTGACGGGTGCGTTTCAGGTAGGCTTGCAATACCAGTCCCACGTTGGCCGGAAACTCAGCCTTTAGTCTTCTGAAAAGTCTGATTTCCATGTCAACACATTGCGAATCTTCCATGTCGATGCGCACAAAATTGTTGTATGAAGCGGCTTTTTTTACAATCTCGCGGATGTTACGATAGCAGGCTTCCTCGTCCAAAAGCAATCCAAACATGGTGGGTTTCAAGGAGTAGTTTCCGTTGATGTTGGCTTTTTGTACATTTTCGATAATGCCCAGATATTCCTCTTTGTTGTCTCTGGCTTCCGTCAGTTTGGTAATAAACTCCCCCAACAAATCGATGGTGACCATGGCTCCGGAGTTGTTCAATTCCTTGGAAATGGCAATGGCACTATCAAGCGTTTTGCCGGCAATATATTTTTTTGAAAAAACCCACACCAACTTTTGCGGCATATAGGGTAGTATGGAAGCAATTAACTTGTTAAACATATACTTATGATTTACAATGTGTTGGATGATATGTTAAGAACCCTTTGAACAATATTGACTTCTTGCAAGCAAGACTTTAAAATTCGTGGCAAAAATACGAATATTCGATTTCAAAATATAGGTAAGCCTGGTGAGTGGGAAAAATTAGTTCCTGTCTGTAAGACAAGGGACAAGAGCTAAAAGCCAAGAGCCAAGAAAAAAGATTCATCCAACACGAAACAACCAAAACACAAAAAAGGCTTTGCCCGTAGGGCATCCATATCCATAGAATAAAATTTGGGATGGTATTTTTCCCGCAGGGAATTAATCATGGGCAAAACGTTGAAGGAGGTGAAAAGGCGAAGGATGACTCAGTGACGAAGAGCCAACCGCCATCAGCCAACCCCCAATTCGCTATTCTATTTCATCCACTCAAATAGCTGATAATGGTCGCCATTCATGCCCGATTTTTGGTAAACCTTCTGGGCGGTGGTGTTGGTTTTGTCCACGTACAGCCGTATTCCTGCAAAGGTGTCATCTTCTTCAACCATTTGTTTTACGGCGGAATAAAGCATACTAAAAACCCCCTGTTTGCGGTATTCGGGCAAAACGTACACCGATTGTACCCACACCACAGTGGTATTGCGCCAATCGCTCCACTCATAGGTCATCAATAAACTGCCCACAATACGCTCGTTGTCAACGGCCACCAGGTATTTCCCTTTGGAAGAATCGCGAAAAACATGCAAAACCCCTTGGTTTACAGTAAGCTTATCAAGGACGAAGTTTTCCGTTTCCATGGCCATCTTAACCTGAAAGTCGGCAATTACTTCTGCATCCTCTTCGTATGAAGGTCGAATCCGAACCATCTTTTTTCTACTTTTGTGCCCACAAATATAACCATTCTCATCACAATGAGCGACCAGATTACACACGAGTGCGGCATTGCTTTAATCAGGCTACTTAAACCACTTGAGTACTACCTGGCCAAATACGGAACCTCCATATATGGCTTGCAAAAAATGCATCTGCTCATGCAGAAACAACATAACCGTGGACAAGATGGTGCGGGAATAGCCGAAATAAAACTCGACCTCCCGCCCGGAAAGCGCTACATCACCCGCGAACGTAACAACTCCGGAACGCCCATAAAGGATTTATTCAACGACATCTACGACAAGCTTCACCAAATTACCAAAGATAACCCTAAGCGTCTGAGCGACGTAAACTGGCTTAAGGAAAATGCCGACTTTACCGGAGAACTCTTTCTCGGACATCTGCGTTATGGTACGTTCGGTGGTAATTCTATCCGCCACCTGCATCCGTTGGTTCGGGCCAATAACTGGAAAACCCGCAACCTTGTTCTGGCCGGGAATTTTAACATGACCAACACCTCCGAGTTGTTTCAGCAATTGGTCGATTTGGGTCAGTATCCGGTGGAAACATCAGATACCGTGACCGTACTGGAAAAAATCGGGCATTTTTTGGATGAGGAAAACGAACGTATCTACCGTAAATACAAGGAGCAAGGTTTGGACAAAAAGGCCATCACCGACTACATCACCAACAACATCAACATTGGAGATATTTTGCAGGAATCGGCCAAAAAATGGGATGGCGGTTATGTGATTGGCGGTTTGCTGGGTCATGGCGATGCTTTCGTGATGCGCGACCCCAATGGTATTCGTCCGGCATTTTACTACATGGACGACGAAATTATTGTTGCGGCTTCCGAACGACCTGTTATTCAAACCGCGTTCAACTTGAGTGAGGAAGAGGTGAAAGAGCTGAGCCCGGGCCATGCTTTGATTGTGAAGAAAAACGGAAGTATATCACTCACCCCATTCACCGAACCCAAACCTGTAAAAGCCTGCTCATTCGAGCGTATTTACTTCTCAAGGGGTACCGACAAAGATATATACGCCGAACGAAAGAAATTGGGTTGGCTCATTACACCTACCGTACTCGAAGAAATTGATTACGACCTCCAAAACACCATTTTTTCCTATATTCCCAATACCGCCTCGGTGGCCTTTCAGGGCATGATGGACAGGGTGCACCAATTTTCGGCTGAGCAAATTAAAGATAAGCTGTTGGCCTCCAAAGGCACCTGCGACAAGCAAGCCCTCGACCAATTGTTTGCCTTTCAACCCCGTGTGGAAGCCATCGCTGTGAAAGATGCCAAACTACGTACCTTCATAACACAAGATAACCAACGCGACGACCTCGTGGGACACGTTTATGACGTAACCTATGGTGTGGTCAATAAACATGTGGATACCCTCGTGGTGCTCGACGATTCCATTGTTCGTGGTACTACACTGAAACAGAGTATTATACGTATTCTCGACCGACTGAAACCCAAAAAAATTATTGTGGTTTCCTCCGCACCTCAGATCCGCTATCCCGATTGTTATGGCATCGACATGGCGCGTTTGGGCGATTTTGTGGCCTTTAAAGCCACCATCGAGTTGCTCAAAGAAACCCATCAGGAAAAAATCATCAACGAGGTGTATAAAAAGTGTAAGGAACAGCAGAAATTACCCAAAGAAGAGGTGGTGAATTTTGTGAAAGATATTTACCGTCCGTTTACAGCGCGACAGATATCCGATAAAATTGCACAATTGGTTACTGCACAGGGGGTTAATGCCAAAGTACAGGTGATTTATCAAAGTGTTGAAGCTCTCCATGAAGCCATTCCGGAACACACCGGCGATTGGTATTTTACCGGCGACTACCCCACACCCGGAGGAAATAAGGTGGTGAATCAAGCCTTCATCAATTATATCGAAGGAGTAAATAAACGGGCTTATTAGTTTTAAACTGTTGTGAACAACCTTGGTTAATAGTTTGTTAACAACTCCGCATTGAATTTTCTTGACAAAAGGTGGTTGCCTGCAGTAATTTTGAAGCAGCCAGTGAGGATACCCGCTGTTGCTGCGTGGGATGCCGGATGCAGGGTGGCGAAAGCCAGATCGGCAAAAAGCAAGCCCGAAGGCTCTTTAAATAGAGCGAATCGACGGTGAAAACCGGACTGATTCACCTGACAGGATTTCGCAAGAAACTGAAATTCAGAAGGCAGACAACGCCGGAGGGGTTACGGAGAAATCCAACACTTCAAGCCGGGTACTGTAAAAGTCGCTCTACGGAGTGTGCCGAACGGTGAGCGGAACATCCAACTGACCACAAGTCGATAAGCTAAGGCTTGAAGACGAGTGAACAGGGAATGTGTTGATAAAGCAGGTTCCCTGTTTTTTTATGTTAATACACTTCGTCCAGAATTTCCTCTTTGGTGGGAATATCAAATTTAAAATTGGTGGTTTTTATCCAGGAATACAATTTCGGGGCAATGGACTCCACCGGCCCGTAAAAAATGGATTTCTCACAGGTTTCCTTTTTAAAAATACTTCGGTTGGTGTCGAAGTAATTGATAATGAATATCATGATGCTAAGTACCAGAGCGCCTTTGAGAAGACCAAAAATGGCGCCGGCCAGTTTATTGAAAAAACCGAGCAGCAGGATGTCGATAAATTTCTGAAGGGCTTTTCCCACCGCTATCACCACCACTACCACCACCAAAAAAGTGACAATAAAAGCAATGGCAGCCATATATTCCGGATCGATGGTAAACCACTTGTTTAATAAATCGGCAGCCAGATCGGAGAAATAAAATGCGAAATACAGCCCTAAAATCAAGGCCGCCAAGCTGGCTACTTCGATGATAATTCCTTTTTTAAAACCATTGTAAGCAAACAACAACAGCGGAACAAGAAATATGATGTCGAGAATATTCACCTCCATAAGCTGTTTATTTTGAGGGTTTTAATCTGCGGGTAAGTTCGGTGGAAAAAACAAAATCGTTGAGCTCTTTGTTGGTAGTTTCGAGGATGCCTTTGTGATCGCCTTCCCACCACAATTCGCCTTTGTAGATATAGGCAATTTTTTGACCAATCTGCAACACCGAGTTCATGTCGTGGGTATTAATTACGGTGGTCATTTGAAACTTTTCGGTGAGTTCCGAAATCAGTTCATCGATTACCTCAGCTGTTTTGGGGTCGAGGCCCGAGTTGGGCTCATCGCAAAATAAATACTTGGGATTGAGGGCAATAGCTCGGGCTATGGCCACACGTTTTACCATGCCGCCACTAATTTCCGAAGGATATTTGGCATTCACATTTTGCAAGTTTACATGCCCCAACACTTCATTTACCCGCGCACGTTTTTCTTCCAGCGACTGATTGGTAAACATGTTGAGTGGAAACATCACATTTTCTTCCACGGTATAGGAATCGAAAAGTGCCCCACCCTGAAAGAGTACGCCCATCTCCTGACGCACGGTTTTTTGTTTCTTGCCCTTCAGGTTCGAAAAACGCCGGCCATCGAAATCAATTTCTCCTTCATCAATATCGAGCAAGCCAATGCAACATTTCATGAGCACCGTTTTGCCGGAGCCACTTTGACCGATAATGAGGTTGGTTTTTCCTTTCTCAAAGGTTGTGTTGATGTTTTTAAGCACTTGCTGGCCGTCGAACGACTTGGATATGTTTTTTACTTCGATCATGTGAGCAACATCTGGGTGAGTAGTAGGTCGAATACAATAATCAGAATACTGCTGATAACCACGGCCTGGGTGCTGGCCTTGCCCACTTCCACCGAACCACCTTCCACGGTATAGCCTTTGTATCCGGCCACCGACGCGAGAATAAATGCAAATACCAGGGTTTTGATGAGTGCGTAAGTGATGGAGAACGGATCCCAAAACGATTGAAGTCCGTCGATAAAAGCTACCGAAGTTACCTGTCCGGTAACCACCACGGCAAACCATCCGCCAAACAAGCCGATACCCATCGAAAAGATAATCAGGATGGGATTGTAAATCATGGCAGCGGTGATTTTGGGCAGAATGAGGTAGTTGGCCGGATTAATGCCCATCACCTCCAGGGCATCGATTTGTTCCGTAACGCGCATGGTGCCAATTTCGGAAGCTATACTCGACCCCACTTTTCCAACCAGAATCAAACTGATGATGGTGGGCGAAAATTCCAGAATCATCATTTGCTTGGTGGTATATCCAATGAGCCACATGGGCACCAGCGGATTGTCGATATTGTAGGCCGTTTGCAACGCAATGATGCCCCCGGTAAACAACGAAATAAAGGCCACCAGACCAATGGAGCTAACGCCAAGAGCTTGAAAATCAATAATCAACTGTTTTCTGAACACACGTCCTTTGTCAGGTCGTTTGAACGCCTGAAATATGATGATGAGGTATTTGCCAATTTCGCTAATCATGGTAATAATCTAAGGGCTAAGGTAGTTGTTTTTTATCAACTGAATGGGGCATTTCGGTAAATTCTTCTTTTGAATAACGGTGGTTACCCAAAATTATTTGATCGTGGCTGCCAACGTTGGACGCTGTCATTCATGAATATCCTTTCCGAGGTTTTCGATGGCCACCCTGAATTTGGCCGGATGCTTTTTAAATTCCGAAACCGAAACCCTCGTAACACTTTTAAATTGAGTAGAAAGGTATTGCACACTGCTATATCCCATCATAAAAGCTATTTCACTCAGGGTAAGTTCGTCCTCTTCGATCAGCAGTTTTATTTTTTCAATTTTTTGCAGAATAATATATTTTTCCAATGTAATGCCTTCGTATTTGCTGAAAACCGATGACAGGTAAGGGTAGGTTTTACCAAATTTACCCACCAAATAATCAGAATTGCGAACCATGGCATTGAATGTGGTGTGGTGCACCAATGAAAT
Source organism: Bacteroidales bacterium (assembly GCA_965140775.1). Taxonomy (GTDB): domain Bacteria; phylum Bacteroidota; class Bacteroidia; order Bacteroidales; family F082; genus UBA6244. Next base: position 21,174 of record OZ223471.1, read on the forward strand.
AACCGCACGCCGGATTTCGTCCACCAATAGGCCTTCCTTATTTTTTATACGCGTAAAACCACCGGATTCCAACATCTTCTCGATGGCCTCCATGGGTGTTTTGTCAGGGTTGAAACGAATCACGACTTCACCCAACGCAATTTTAACTACCTTTACACCCATGGCTTCCAAATCCATTTGCACTACACGAATGCAGCAATCGGAAATCATGTTGTTGAGATGTAGGGTGCATTTATTCATGATGCACAAAAATAGCAATATTACCTCATGTCAAATAAATGTTAACCCACAGCGATGTTGTTTTATTTACAATAAATAAGGTAATTTGCAGTTAATACTAAACTTAAAATCATACCAAAGATGGTACATATAAAACGCATTTCCCTTTTTATTATTCTTATTTTCATTATAACGGGTATTTCGGCTCAGGATACGGGCATTGGTTCGTGGCGTACACACCTGCCTTACAGCAATGTAATCGATGTGGCCCTGGTACACAACTCGGTGTATGCAGCCACACCCTACAGCATGTTCATATTCAACCAGGACGACAACAGCGTTGTGCTTTTTGATAAAGTAAAGGGCTTGAGCGATGTGGGTATCAGTAAGATAGCTTACAACCCAACGGTGGACGCCCTGCTGGTAGCCTATACCAACGCCAACCTCGACATGGTATATCCCAATGGTAGCGTGATTAATATTTCTGATATCCGCGACAAGGAAATTTTAGGAAACAAAACCATCAACAACATCCTCATTAAAGATAAATATGCCTATTTATCGTGTGGTTTTGGGATTGTTGTAGTGGATATGCAACGTTTGGAAATTTACGACACCTGGTACATGGGGCCTGAGGGCAATGCCTTTGATGTGCTCGACCTGACCTATAACGACACCTCTTTTTTTGCAGCTACCGAAAGTGGAGTATATTTCGCAGATGTAAATGCCAACAACCTGGCCGACTACCAACAATGGACCAAGGATAACTCCATGAAATATCCCAACCTGAAATATAATCTGATAACTTCCTTTCAGGGAAATATCATTACCAACTATAAATCAACTCAATGGAAGTCCGACACCATGTTTATCTACAATGGAACCTCTTGGGATTACTTTGACAGAGAAATGAATTATGGCAGATACCAAATGAGGGTTTCTGAAAATGAGCTTCTTGTAGTAAATGAAGGATCCGTATCTGTGTTTAATAGCCAATTGGAAAAAATCCGGATTATTTATCGACCCTCCGACGTGGGATTACAACCTTTGTCTGCCATATCTGATAACAACTATTACTGGATTGGCGATAAATATGTTGGTTTGGCCAAGGTGTGGAATAACGGTTGGTCCGGTGAGTTTATTAAACCAAATGGCCCCGGCACCAAAAACATTTTCGACCTCGACTGTGGCGGCACCAATGTGTGGGTTGCTTCGGGAGGTCATGAGTCTGATTGGGGGAAAGGGTACATGATCGACGGCGTTTTTTCGTCAAAAGACGGCACCTGGACAACTCATAACCGTGGAAACACTCCGGCATTTGACACCATTTCGGATTATGTGACTGCCAAGGTAGATCCCAACAATTCTGACATTGCCTATATCGGCACCTGGGGTGGCGGGTTGCTTAAATTTGAAAACAACGAACTCACTCAAGTGTACGACAAGCAAAACTCAAGCCTGCAGCCCTGGACCAACGCACCTTCATTAACCATCGTCAGCGGACTTGATTATGATGCCAACCACAACCTTTGGGCAGCCAACTCAGGTGCTCCCGATTTGTTGTCGGTGATGAAAAACAATGGCGAATGGGTTTCGTATAATCTGGGTAGCGGACAAAGCGGAAAAGACATTGCCCAACTCATGGTGGACGGTTACAACCAAAAATGGATAATCAAACGGTCGGACGGGTTCATCATCGTATTCAACGACAACAACACGTTAGACGACCCAACGGACGATCAAACTAAAATTTTGCGTTCGACCCCCGGGTTGGGAAACATACCCGGAAACAAGGTATATTCGTTTGCCTCCGATCTGGATGGCGAAGTGTGGGTGGGCACCGACAAAGGCGTTTGTGTGTTTTATTCGCCCGAAAACATTTTTACCCCCGGCACCAATTACGATGCACAACAAATACTTGTTCCGCGCAACGACGGATCCGGGTTGGCCGATATATTGCTCGAAACAGAACTGGTTACAGCCATTACCATTGATGGTGCCAACCGCAAATGGATAGGAACCGAGCGTACGGGGGTTTTCTTGTTTTCGCCCGACGGACAAGAGGAAATACACCATTTTACTGCCGAAAACAGCCCCTTGCTTTCCAACCAAATTGTGAGCATCGGTATCGATCAGGATGGTGAGGTTTATATCGGAACCGCCAACGGACTGATTTCGTACCGGGGAACAGCAACCCCACCCAATCCCCCGGGCTCCAAAGTATATGCCTATCCCAATCCTGTGCGCGAAAATTACCATGGTGAAATAGCCATTAAAGGTTTGGTAAGCAACTCGCATATCAAGATTACCGACACCTACGGAAACCTGGTTTACCAAACACTGAGCGAAGGCGGACAAGCTGTTTGGGATGGCAGAAATTTCGATGGACAGGAAGTGGCCACGGGCATCTACATGGTGTTTGCCTTTACCGAAGACAAGGCAGAAAAGGTAGTTACCAAAATTTTAATTGTGAGATAAATGCCCTTAACGAGGGTGATATTCACAACAAAAAAACGCTCCATGCACGCTTGCAAAGGGCGTTTTTTGTTTTTATACAAGTTGATGTCATCTTTTCATTGATTTTTATACCTTTATGGCCGAGACTAAAAACGTACGACCATGAAAGTTAAGCCCATTTACGCAAAGAGTCATCCCATATATCTGTTTGCGGCAGGTTTTATTGTCATTGCCGGTTTGCGCTACGCCGCACCCATTATCAATCCGGTTTTAATGGCCATATTTATGAGTATCATCATTTACCAGCCCATTGATTTTTTGGTAAAGAAGAAGCTCAACAGAACTCTGGCCATTCTGGTGGTCATGATTAGCTTGATTGGAGTTTTGTTCGGATTGAGTGTTGTCATCAGCCAATCCATGAAAAACTTCACCACCAATTTGCCACAATACAAAGAGAAAATGACCGAAGTTACCACCCAGGTAATTCATTGGGCCAACAACATGGGCATGAATATTTCGCCCGATGAAGTGTTGTCAAAATTTGGCGGTGGAGATGTATTTGGTTATGCTGCCAATTTCCTGACGGGTTTGGGTGGCGTGATGAGTCAGATTGTGTTGTTGATACTGGTGATTGTGTTTATAATTGGCGAATCCACAAGCTTCTCCATCAAGCTGGAGGCCATTCTTAAAAAACCCGATCAGTCGATGACCAACCTGGGACTTATCACCAAAAAAGTAAGAAACTATTTGGGAATGAAAACCATTACGGGAAGTGTCGCCGGAATCATGGTAGCCATATTACTGTTGATTTTGGGGGTACCCTATGTTCCTATTTGGGCGTTGTTGGTATTTATATTTCGGTTTATTCCCAACATTGGTTCTACCATAGCTGCTATCCCCATTACACTGTTTGTGTTGGTTACCGATGGTTTGTCGGGGATGTTGTATGCCGGCATTGGTTATGGTGCCATTAATTTTGTAGTAGGACAATTGATTGAACCACGCTTTTTGGCCAAGGGCATGGATTTGAGCACGTTGGTGGTATTTCTGTCGTTGGTTTTCTGGGGCTGGATATTTGGCGACATTGGTATGTTGCTTTCGGTACCCATTACCATGGCCATCAAAGTTAGTTTGGGAAGCCGAAAGAACACCGAGTGGATAGCCATCCTGTTGGGATCAGAAAAAAATGCCCGTGAGGCATTGGCTCACAGGCATCAGTTAAAGGTACAGCCTCCCGAAGAGGTAAACGAAAGCTAGTATCTAGCTACATTTAAGTACTTGTGTCATCTGGTACTTGGCGGCCTCCACGTTGGGGCCGGAAGTTACGTTTTTGTATGCTGAACAGGCTGCGGCACTGTCGCCTTTACCTTCGTTGGCCTGGCCTAATCCAAAGTAAATTTCCGATTTATCATCTTTTTTCAGTTCCAGGGCTTTGGTTCCCGAAGCGATGGCATTGTCCCAGTCGTTTAATTTATTGTAAGCCAGCAAGAGGTAATAATAAGTATTGGCCTCGCCGGGGAGGTATGTCATGGATTGGTTGATCAGTTGGATGGCCTTTTCGGCGTTTCCATTTTGAAGTTCTTTGGCGCCTGCAACCTCGAGGGCATTGGAAGAAGTTTTGCGGGCAGCGTCGGCCATTTTCTGCAATTTGTCATCGCCATCGCTCATCTTAATGACCTTATCCATTTTTTCCAGCATTTTGTCCAGGTCGTCTTTTTCTTTGAATATCAAACCTTCGCCATACACTGCTTTTACACAGGTTGGATCAATTTCCAGCGCCATTTCATATTCCGCGTAAGCATCATCGAGCTGGTTTTTCTTACGCAACGAATCGCCCAATTTTGAACGCAATTGAGAAACTAAGTCGGCAGTTTTGCCTTTCAAATCGTCGTCGCCCACTTGGCCGGCAAAGGCATACCCTTTTTCGAGCATGGCGATGGAGGCTTTAATTTTTTTTGCTTTGTACAAATCAACACCGGCGCGGTAGTAGGCATTGCCCAATTGTGTTTCGATGTTCGATTTGAGGTCGGCGGCATCCGGCCCTACTTCATCGGCGATTTTTAAAGCTTGTTCGTAAACAGGCACGGCAGCTTGATAATTCTTTTCTTTTACAAATTCATTTCCTTCATTGTATTTGGTTCCGGCCTCTTCAACCGACTGAGCCGAGAGTCCCAGTACGAAAACAACCAGCCCCAACATCATCAATGATTTTTTTAACATGTCAACAAAATTTACGTGAATAATTAAACTTTTATTTGGCGCGCAAGATACAAATATTATGTAAAGTGGTTTTTTATGAAAATCTTAATAAAAGGTAAAATTTGATTTTGGTGATTGAAGAGGAATAAAAATACGTTAAACCAGGTGTTTGAAAATCGTTCTATAATTTGCAATCACTTGAAATATTGGTTATTGAAAAAGTCTAACCAAATTTTTTTAAACAAGTACCAAATCCTTCATTTAATTAAACATAGAATTTTATAGCTTTGGAGCACTCAATACTACTATTACCGATTATGAATTGAAATGAGCTTTAAGTTCGCTTCGCTCCTGAAACCTCTTCAATTCTATATCGGCATTATACATAAACAGCGTAGTGCTAACTTCAATTTATAATTGGTATAACAACCTGAACTTCTACAAGTCGCTCAATAAACAGATTTTAAAACATTGTTGTCCGGTAAAAAAAACAGAAAACGCTGCAATGCTTGATATATCGTCCCTACGGGACTTCATTACAGTGGGGGTTGTTTCCATATCCTACCCATATTTAGCCCCTGACGGGGCTGTCCCGTAGGGACAAGATGTTGGTAGAATGCAAATTAAGGTATCCAAGAAGTCCCGTATGGACGTTATATATTTTTAACCGGACATCAATAATTAAAAAAAAATTGGAATCAGAATATGAAACGGAATACCTTTGTGGCAAGTTAGAAATAGGAAAAACAATATGTTCAAGGTGAATCCACAGAGCTAGTTATCTGTTTTTTTACCTCAATGAAAATAAATAGCATGGATATGGTCCTAAGAAAGAGCCTTTTAGCCTTTTGCATTCTGATGGCAGTTGCAATGAGTGCAACTTCCCAGAACATTATCGAATCGTTTAAAATAACACATGGTAACAAACTGAAAACTATCAGATGCGATAGTCTTAATTACCTTAAAATATCTGTAAAACACAGGTCGTTGATTGCCACCGACAGTTTGCAATACCTCAACGGAAGAATTCTGGAGATAAACTCTGAACGAATTAAAATTGAGCCCTCCATCAATAGCATGGAGGTCAGGTATTTATGCGACTCTAACTACACTTTTAAACAATGGAATTCCTCCCCCGGAAAACCGATAAATATTAATATATCAGATATTTTAAAAATTGAATACCAAAGCAAATCCGCTCAGTATTGGAACACATTTGGCAATACTTCCATCATCATCGGAAGTATAACCACGCTCATTCTTTCGCCCCTAATCAGTATCGACTATAAAAACGGCGGGTTTAATTCAGACAGATATTTAAAAACTTCTGCAATTGGACTTGGGTTGGTGTCCATTGGTATTCCCATTTCGATCATTTCAGGAGAAAAAACATACCACTTCAAAAACAGAGAGAGGAAGAAAAGAACTAAAATTTGGAAACTTTTGAAGTGATATTTTGTTTCTAATGGAGTGTTAGGTTTTCACCGTTTTCATGATGAAAAAAGCATAAAAATCTGTTTTTCCTTCCTTTAGATTAAGAAACACAAGCCATTCTGCAAGTTAGCAAGACAGCGTTTGGGTTTGCTCTTAAAGCCTAACCTTATGTGAGTTGTTGCTTTCTATGGTTTAAACCAAGAGGCGTTTCAATACCATTCAATATATTTTATCAAGCAGATATACAGCACTATAATTTTTATTTCAAAAATCAAATCTTTCCTATAAAATGGGAACTCACCCGGCGAATTATCCCGACAGATCGGATTATTACTCCTCAGTAATTTTTACGACCTTTGACACGGTATTGCCATTTTAAACCAAAACAAATTTACTGTGTGCGGACGATTTCAACTTTCAGTTAAGGGAAAACACATCAGCGAGCGTTTCAACGTGGAAGTGTTCGACGAAATGTACAAGCCCCGGTTTAATTGTGCTCCGGGACAGATGCTGGCGGTTATTACCAATCAGGAACCCGAAAAACTGAACTTTTACAAATGGGGATTGGTGCCCTTTTGGGCCAAAGACCTTAAAATTGGCAACAAACTGATTAATACAAGAGCCGAAACCATATTGGAGAAACCTTCTTTTAAGGCAGCTTTCAGTCGTCGTCGGTGTTTGATTCCGGCCAATGGCTTTTATGAATGGCGCAAGGATGCCGACAAAACACCCTACCGAATATTTTTAAAAACCGAAGAAATATTTGCCATGGCCGGTATTTGGGAAACATGGAAAGATGCTGAAGGACGCCCGCTGCACACCTTCTCCATCATCACCACCGAGCCCAACCGACTGATGAAAGACATCCACAACCGCATGCCTGTAATTCTGCCTCCCGACAAGGAAAAGGAATGGTTGCATGAGGATAATCCGGAGTTGCTCACCCCCCTGCTTTTGCCTTATGATGCGCAACAAATGGAAGCCTATCCCATTGGCAAGGGCATCAATTCGCCACGCAACAACCACCCGTCACTCATCAGTCCGGCGAACAACGATACCCTTACTTTGGATATTTAACCTATGGTTTATATGATGGTCATCAGAATTTTGGAGATCGGATTTATTTCACCACCGGCATTTAATGGCTTGTGGTAATGGGCTAATCTGTTGATAATAAGATGATTGGTGTGAACTCGGAGGTGTAACAAACCGAACGGCAACTTCCTTTCTGCTCAATTGTGATGTGGAATCATATCAATTAGGTTGAGTTATTCTTTTTTCCCTGCCCCAATGGGTACGGTTAATTTTACGAAGATTGAACTGTTTTTCGTATCACTTACTTTTTTATAAACATTGGTTAAGCCGTAGTAATATTTTATGCCAATGGACATCCCTAATTTTTGTTTGAGTTTATATCCGAATCCGCCCATTAATCCGGCTTCAATCCGGTTTATCATGTCTTTATTTGATTGCCTGATTCTGATTTCCCGCCCATCAATATCGGAAATATACACTACCCAAGCCTTGTACATCAAACCAAATTGGGGTCCGGCTTCCAGATACATCCTGTTTTTAAAATGGTATTTTATTAATGCCGGAACTAAAAAATAGTTGATTCTTTGGCTATAATCACCCGATTCAGGATAGATGGTTGTTTTTAAAAACTGCAAATCATTATCCGAAAGCCTGTCGACACCCAAATTAGATTTTACCAACACACCGGTATAAAAATACCATTGATGTTTAATCCGGATATCAAAATAAAAGCCCAGATTGATAGTTCTCAGGCTTTTTTTGGTATCCAAGCCCGAGATATTCGACCAGTTTAAACCACCTTCTAATCCAAACTCAAGTCCTTCCGAATTCAATTTGTCGCCCAACAACAGGGAGATTAAAATCTGACTTTGGACAGTGTAACCAATTAAAATCAGAAACAGAAACAGAATAAATTTTTTCATGTGTGCAGAATATGCGCAAAGATACTTTTTAGCGACGTTGCTGATAAGTAAGTTGTCGGGATTCAATTAATCACCAACTTCCTTCTCAGGTGGGTATTTTCACAGACTATCTCCACCACATATATCCCCGGGCTAAATTTTGACACATCAATGGTTTTATCCGGATTCGGCACTTGCCAAACCAGATGCCCCAACTGATCGAAGAATAGTATTTGATTGATGGGTTGATTTTCCGGGTTGTTGATTTGGAAGAGGTGGGTGGCAGGGTTGGGGAAAAGGGTGATTTCAGAACTGTGGTTTTCTTCTTGTCCCACAATAAAATAAGTGCACCGATCTGTTTCATTCATGGGGCCAATGAAAAACGTTTCCGGATCCTCATAACACCACAGATCGTCACCACTTTCAAATAACGGACAGAAATTTCCAAACAAGGAGGTCATTGATCCGATACCTTCAATCCAATCCTCATACTGAAGCCCTCCGATTTGCAACCTTCTTCTGTATTGTGAACCAACCAACACACTATCAACCCCTTCTACGCCTACAGGAAATGGGATAAACTCATTGAGCTCAAACACATCTCCCAACGCTACGTCGAAACGGTAAAGTAAAAACTCGTCTAGAGTGGAGTTTTCGATGTAACAATGAATGGTGAATTCTTGATTAAGTTTGGCGGGTTTATAATAGATATGTTTTTGATTGTCCTCACGCAATCCGCCAATGTATTCTGCGCTTGCTGTGTCGATTTCGTACGTGGATTGCGGAACCACCCTATAAATTTTGGAATAAGTTACGGTATCGAAAATAGTATCGCCATTGATGAAAAAGAAAACCGTTTCATGACTATATCCTCCCGGGTAGTTGTGAAACCAACTGGTTACACTCCATTTGGCCGTATCCGTTTGAAAAGGATAGTAGGTTTGAGTCATGGCAAATTTTGTGGATACAACCAGCAAAATAACAAGTAACAGATAAGCTTTTTTCATCATCGTATAATTTACATGTATAATTGGCTTTCCCAAACGCTTCCATCTTTGTTCGTGGTCCGATTTTATTCTGCCTGCATCCGTATAGCCTTGTTCAGTCACCAAAGGTAAGAGGCAACCGGAACATTTCCAAGTATTTCAGAAAATATTTAGGCGCAACATCCACTAGGCTACCATACCACTGAGAGTATCAACACGGCAACCATGGTCATACTAACCGAAAACGAATAAATAAAGAACAGAAAAAACATTTTTAAAGCGGTACGCACATACGACCTGGCGTAATATTTTTTCATTCCGAAAAATATATTAATCGGGATAAGCCAATAGAGGTAGTTTTCGGGACTCATGGACTTGTCGGGGAAAATTAACTTGATGAGAACAATGAGCGAAAAGAGGATGAAAGAAGCCGAATGCATTTCGAGCGAATAGATGAAATGCCCCCAGTAGTACCGGCGTTTTTTTCTGAAAAATAACCACAACCAAAGGGCAAACATGGGCATCACCAAAAAAAATGACCACGACAGGTATTTATAAAAAGTGGACACGAACACATCCGGGTAGCTGACCAAATGAATGAGGTTTTTGATGATTCGGTTATCGGTTGCCGAATTGTCCTTTTCTTTCAGTTCTTCTGTAAGTTGTTGTTTGATTTCGTTGAGTCTTTCGGCAGTAAATATTTTTCCACGTGTTTTTTGAGGCTTCAGTTTGAGCGTATCGAGACCCGTAATTTTGAGGTTGATGGCCTTGGCAGCTTTGTTTAGCCCTTCCCGTGCCAGTGAGTCAACATTAAGGGTGTCGGCGTATAAGGTGTTGGTGGTGTTGGAAGTTACGCCGGGATTTTCCACCAGGTTATTGGTCAGGATATTTAGCAAAAGAAAAAACACAAAACTGACGAACACATAAAATTGCAATGGTTTCATATACCGTGCTCTTTTTCCGGCCATGTATTCTGTGGAAAATTTTCCGGGAGCGAAGAGGATGGTTTTCAGCGTTTTGAAAAACTTGGTGTCGAAGGCAAAAATGGTTCCCGTAAAATCGTATATCAACACCTTGAATGGCTGATCAAACTCTTTGGTTGATTGCCCGCATCGGGGACAATAATGACCTTGAAATTCGGTATCGCAATTTTGACAGATGATTAAAGGCATTTCGGAAAGATTTTCCCTGTCTGAATTTTTCAGGAACACTTTGCTAATACCTTTTTTGTTAAATATCTTCTTTAGAGCCATAAACGTTATTCAAGGAAAGTGTGGAATATTCTGACACAAATATACAAACCTTTCACTTCCAATTATGGTAAAAGAGGATATCGCCCTTAGCCGCATAATTGAGCATGGACAAAAATGGCCATGATACCCTGTGATTGACCGTCAGGTCTGAGGGACAGAAGTGCCAACCGATCAATGTGGTGGCGCGTCCTTTTTACAACACGTGGGCAAATTGTCGTAAGCTTTTTTGTCGGCCACCAGGTCGTCGGCATCGTAGCCAATTTTGGTGACGGCTTTTTTCAGGTTTTCTTTGGTGTTTTTGCCACGCTTGAAAGTCACGGTAAGTTCTTTGGTTTCCAAATCCAAAACGACAGATTTCACACCTTTTTCAAAAGCCATGTCATGTTCCAACCGATCTTTGCATTGCTCGCAAACGGCAGATGTTTTGATGGTTATTGTCTCAAATTTACTTTCCTTTTCGCTTTGCGCGAAAGAGCTCATCCCCGCCATCAGCAGGATAGCCATGAATAATGTGGTGATTTTAGTTTTCATATTAGTGTTATTTAATTCTTATTTAATACGTTCTCTTTTTACCGTTTCAAGCATCCACGCTTGAAACCCCATTTCCTACCCACTCTCGATTATTTTTCAAATCAAAATAGAGATCCTTCATTTCGTTTCCCTCCATTTAGGATGACAAAAAACCCTCTATCCTATTTGATTCCATTGCTCCCATTGATCCTCTGATCTATTGATCCATTGATCCCCTGATCCATTAATCCCCTGATTCATTAATCCCCTGATCCATTGATCCATTGATCCCCTGATCCATTGATCCCATTGATCCATTGATCCTCTGATCCATTGATCCTCTGATCTATTGATCCCCTGATCCCCTGATCCATTAATCCCATTGATCCATTGATCCCCTGATCCATTAATCCCATTGATCCCCTGATCCATTGATCATTTAATCACATACCTAAGTCCCGCATACACCTTAATCCCGCTCACCGGTCCCCAAATAACCGAAGAGTCGAAGTATTTTCCAAAGGGGTCTTCTGCGGCAATAATGGGGTTGGATTGTTTATAGTTGGTCAGGTTTTCGGTGCCCACATACAATTCAAATCCTTTGAAATACCTTGTTATTTGTGCATTCACGATGGTGTACATGGGTGAATGATTGGCCAGCTGATATTCAGGAGGATTAAACCCTGTGTAGGGCAAACGTTGGTCGCCGTTCAATTGCACGTTGGCATCCAATTGCCATTTTTTATTTCGGGTCAGGTAGCTCATGCTTACCAGTCCTTTGTATTTGTTTACCAAAGGCTTTTCTATCAAATCACCGTCAATGGTGGTTTTCACGTCGTTGTAACGGAAGGCCAGCGTGAGGTCGAAATTGCGGAATAGTTCGTACTTGGTTTCCAACTGAAAACTGTTGGACCATGATTTTCCGTCAAGGTTGTAAAAATACACCGTAAACGGATCCTGCTCTCGATCAATAATGACCTGATTGACAAAATCGGTTCGGAAAAAGTCGCCGGTAATGCTCCACTCCCGTGCCGACACATCGATGTACGTGGTATAGCTCAACCCGTAATTCCACGAGGATTCTATTTTCAAATCGGGAGCCATCACCAGCCTTTTGGAAGTGGCGAGCAGTGAACTGTTTTCGGCTATTACATTGGGCGAGCGGTAGCCCTTTCCGGCACTCATGCGCACCAAATTGTGTTCGTTGATGTTGTATTTGGCATGAATGCGGGGAGTAAACAGCGTTCCATAAAGGTTGTGTTCGTCCAATCGCAGTCCCACAATTACATTCAGGTTTTTTTTGTTGGCGTAGCTGTATTGAATAAAAGCTCCGGGAACTTTTTCAAAGCGGTTGAAAGTGCTGTCGTTTAGGGATTCGTAGTAATTATCCAGCGTAAAACTCACTCCGGTGGTAAATTGATGGCGGCTGTCGAAAAGCCACGACTGAAGCATGAGGTTGCCATAGTACGACACCTGACGGGCATCGTAGTTGTTGAGACCGAAATAGGAAGTTTGGTCGTGTACAGTCACCTGATTTTGAAAACCCAAACTCGAGGAGGTGCGGTGTTCAAAGATATAGCCCAGTTTAAAAAAACCTTCATAACGGTTGGTGGTCACGCCAATTCCATATGGGTTGTCCGTGTCGCGTACCTGATTTGGAGTAAACGACGATTGTCCCCCCTGTCGTTGTTCGCTCAGGTATTGCAAGCCCAACTGACTGCGCCATTGTTTGCCCTTGTATTTCCAGCGGTTAAGCACATTTACCTGGTTCACCAGAGGCATGTCCAAAAAACCATCGTTGTTCACATCGTGTTTTACCTGAAAATATTCGGCATGAGCCAGGATGGCGGTACTCCACCGGTCGTTGATGGGCACGCGTGTTACCACGTTGGCTTCAGCTTTACCTTCCTGATTTCCATATAGGTTAACAAACAGCCGGTCGCCTTCGTCGGCCTTTTTATATTCGATGTTGATTTGACCGGCCATGGATTCGTAGCCGTTGATCACCGAAGAGGTACCTTTGCTCACCTGAATGGATTCCATCCAGCTTCCGGGCACGTAACCCAATCCGTAAGGCGTGGCCAGTCCGCGCATGTTGGGAATATTTTCGGTGAGGAATTGGGTATAAATTCCCGCAAGGCCAAGCAGCTGAATTTGTTTGGCTCCGGTTACGGCATCGCTGTAACTTACATCCACCGCGGCACTGTTTTCGAAGCTTTCCGACAGGTTGCAACAGGCAGCCTTTTGCAGTTCCGCCTGATTGATATTCACCACATTTCGCGTGTCGGTGCGCGACATAAAAGCCCCTTGACGGGAAGTGATTTCCACTTCATTCAGGTTTTTGCTGTTTTTTAATATAACATGCACATGGTCGTGCTCCTGTTGGTTCAGGACAACGGTATCGCTTTGGTAGCTGATATAGCTAATCACCAGCACTTTGGGAAATTTTCGATTGAGCTTTAGCTCGAAATGACCTTCTGCGTCGGTAACGGTTCCGTTGGTGGAGTTTAGTTGCACCACATTGGCACCCTGAAGAGGTTGGGTATTTTCGCCCACCTGTTCCATTACATGTCCCTCCACCATCTGACTGAGGAGGGGAAAAGTCTGCCAAATAAAAAGGCAGAAAATAAGATATTTTTTCATGATGTTGTTGCGTAGAGTTATTGAATACAAGATGTTAATCAGGTATTTTTACGCAAGCGGATCGGGAGATATGTTGAAGTGCATAAACAGGATAATCAAATCTTTTCCCGAAATGGGCGGTGGATTTTCCGGGAACCCCACTTTTTCAAAGGTGCTTTCCGATTCGGTAGTCAAACCAAATACCGGTACATCAAAAAGCTGCAATACAGCCGGATCGGGTGAAGCCGTTTGGTTATCAGAAGTATAATAGGTATTGTCGATTTTGTACAGGTGTTTTACATCCGAACAGCAGCCGGGCCTGTCGGCGGTGTGGCAGGCGGTTTTCTTTTGGCAACAATCGTGTTGATGCACAGCAGGGTGATGATGGGTACATGTTGCCCTATCCACAAACAAGCTGCTGGTAACCTGTCCCTCCGAATTGCAATAATGGGTATAAATGGTAACCCCCGTGGTTGATACCAGCAACGCCGTAACCACCAGTAAATTAAAGAGGTATTTGATTCCTTTTTTCATTGTACGTCTTTATTGCACCACAAAATTACACAGAATGCCACAGGCAAGGTGTTAATGAAGTGTTAATGAGACGAGTCCGGATTCGACAAAATGAAAAACCGGCGTAACAGGAAGGTGTGATTTTGTGATGGTCGGAGTGATCACCTTTTATCATCCATTCATCCCGTAATTCGGTGCAGACAATATAGAGCAAAAAATGGAAGTTATTATTAATACAAGATTGATCAGGCTGATGAAAGAAATCGGAATTTAACAGCATCACACACTGGCTATTTTGGTTGTGATGTAGATATACATAATAAGGGTGGAAACGGATTCCGGGAGATAATTTTTCAGCGGGCATTGGTTATTGAATTCGGTTAGTCATGCCCTGATTTTGCACCCGAGATGAAGATGGATTACAAAAAGCAAATAAGTGGTGTCCGGCCCGTTGACTTTAAACTATAAATGGCAGAATATCGCATGAAGGATGCAAAAATTTAGGAAAACCCTCACGCGATTTTAAAAAAAAGACAGTCTTTTGTCACAAATCGATACCTTAAACAGACTTACTTATATAAAACTTGTTGATTGAACAACTTCGATAGCATATACAAAGAAAATTATCAGAAAATGTTTTAGATGATAAGCGATCGTGAGGCGGTTCATGACATCGTTCAGGAGGTTTTTATTTACTATTATCAAAAATCTCAAAGCAATCATCAGATTGAACATTTGCCAAGCTGGCTGATCAGGGCAACAATCAATAAATGTATCGATTATTCAAGTCGGAGAAAAAAACATCAAAAAATTGATTCCATCAATCATTATGCTACCCAGGACGACATACTTGAACATCATCAGAATCAAAATGTTATAGAAATGGCGCTTTCGATGCTGGAAACTGACGAGAGAAAACTGGTGGTACTTTACAGCGAAGGGATGACTTACAAAGAAATTTCGCAGATAGCCGGAATTCATTTACCATCTGTTGGTAAAATGTTGTCGCGAAGTTTAAAGAAGATGACTGGGATACTTAAAAAATTGAAACACAAAGCGCATTGGCCTCACATATAAAAAAGGCCATTCATTTACTGGATAAACCGGCGATAACCATTCCTGAGTTTACTCCTGCACCCCCACAGAAAATTTTCAATAAGCATAAAATTAAGAGAATTCTGTATTATGTTTCCGCTGCATGTGTACTTATGTTGGTATTTTTCATGTTTCAAACTCAAGAACAGTCATCAGAATCCAACACCATTTTTCTATACAATTTCGACGGTGAATACGATGCAAACCGCACCATTTCTCAACAGGAATTGATTCTTAATGTAATAGATGCTCATGGAAAAGTTACAGAATATCAATTTGAACAAAAATAGCACAAAAGCCCCTTTTTGTTTTACAACTAACATCAATGTCATGAAAAAGCAAATCATCTTTATTATCACCTGGTTGGTCATGGTACAATTTTCGTCAGCTCAAAATCTTGTGGATATTTATAAAAAAGGAACAGTTGAGTTGGTGCCCGACCGCGAATACGCTCAAAATAACGACTGGAATACAGTGTTTGCAACTTATTACGACACCATTTATGGTACTCCCATGGGAAACCGAAAGTCAATTGTATTAATGCCTTATGGTTCCATTGTTGTTAACAATACCTACCGGAATTATTATACGCTATTCGATCCAAATGGTCATTTTGAGAAAGAATTCGGTATTTATAACAGTGCCGGACAACAGTTTAAATCCACCGAAAATATTGCAGGAATCATCAACAACAACTTCTTCACCAATTTGGATAACATGGGGAACATGACTTGTTTTGATTTTAATGGGAAATATGTTAAAACGCTCACCCTCGATTACATGGCAAGAAAAATAATTCCTCTTGCTGATAACAAAATTGCTGTGGTAGGTTGGGCCATTTGGAAAACCAGGTTTAGAGATTTTGTGGCCATTGTTGATTACAATACCAATGAACAAAAAGTTATCTGGGAGCATTTTACCAACCGCTGCGATGAAAGCAAATCATGTAAATTGTTTAATTATTCCTATCAATTCGAAAAAGGGGTAGGAATACATTTTAGCACCATGCCGTATTCTAAGTTTACAGGTTTGAGTGCACCGCCAATGATAGAATTTGTACAAAATCGGCTTGTTGTGGCCATACCTACAACCGGTGAGATTTTAATTTTTGACTTGGATGGAAACCTGAAATCAAAGGACAAAATTGAATGGGCAACCAATTATATTTCAGTGGAAGAACAAAAAGAGATTCAAAAGAAATCCATTGCGCGTTTCAAAAGCTTAAAAGATCCAAAATTTGTTTCAGAGGCCTCCGTCGAGGAAAATAAAAAAGCACAGCAATATATCATTGCCCAAATGGAAGAGGACCTGGCGAATATTAAAGATCCGATACCTGTTCCGGTTTTTTCTACCATCCTCGAGGATTCTGATGACAATCTGCTGTTTTTTGGGGTTCCAAAAGAAGAGGGCACCAATAAATTCAATGTCTGGATATACCAAAACAATGGCGAGTTCGTCTGTGAGAGCAGTTTTGAATGTGCGGATTATAATTTGTCAATAACACCTTCTAAATTGGTTTTCAGCAATGGAGATGTGTATGGTTTGCAAACTTTAAAGCAAGCCAAAGGAAATCCATTGCGGCTGGTACGCTTTAAAGTTCGGTAGAAGGCCGGATTGATAAAATAAAACTCCCGGTATGCCGGAGCCGGGAGCAACAACAGTCAAAAGGAATAGCACAAGCCAACCCCATTTTGGGTAAGTTTCAGGCTTAATTGTCCTGCTGTTTTATCTTGGAGGCGGTTGTTGTAGATGTTAACAGATTGTATCATAGCACCTTCACCGCTCAGGTTCAGTAAAAACCCGGCCAAAAAGCCAACGCCACTTCCCAGCAAAACAGTACCGTTGGTTTCGCCACCGACCATGGCGGATCCCAGCTGATAGCCAAATACAAAACCACATGGAACACCAATGATATTTCCGATGGTCCTGCGGGTTTTTCCGGACCTATATTTAGCCCGTGCCTCGTCATGGTTGCTATATAGTCTTTTAACATCAGCAGAACTCAGACTTCGGTCTCCTTGTTTGATTTTTATCCCTCCAAATACTTTGCTAACTGTAAGAGGTTGCAGTGTATCAATTTGTTGAAAAAGCATGTTTTGGGAGGCGAGTTCTTTCTCTGCCATAATTGTCTTTCTTCCATCTGCATACTTTACCATCACTATCTGATCATTCCATATGGAATACACCGAACCTTTGGCGTGTCCGACTTTTGTATATCGTATGTGGTCGGAATATTCACGTTCCACGTTGCAGATGAGCAAAGAACCGGTCTTTTTTACAATGGTATCTTGTGCCGACGACGACGTGGCAGCCAGCAACAAGAAGGCAAAAATCATAAGGGTAGATTTCATGCTTGCTCGATTTATTTAGTTATTAATCAGTTTGTAAGCCGACATTTGGTATAGTTAGAGGTATTCAGATTAATTTACAGTAAAAATATGACATTTTTTTTACTCTGCAATCATTGTCGACTTTTTGAGGCAGGATAGTTTACGGGTGGGTGGTATAAATAAAAAGAGAGGAATACACCCTCTCTCTTTCATAAGTTGTTGATAATCAGAGGTACCGAACGGATTCGAACCGCCGTATAAGGTTTTGCAGACCTCCGCCTAGCCACTCGGCCACGGTACCTTTTTTACTTGTGGAGTGCAAAATTACAACTTTCATTTTATTTTATACCTATTCCGTCAAAAAAGTTGCGTTATTAATTCGTTCGTTCCGGAAATTGTTGAATGTAAAAAGATCAAATCTGGCACTAAATCAGCAATTTTGGGGTTTTATACCCGGCAATATACGACGATTACCCTAGTTATTCCTGCTGCCCGCCCATTAGTTTTGTAGCAAACATAAAATATCGAAGCGATGAAAAAACTTTTTACACTATTATTTATTTTCCTGCTAGCTTTAAACATTCAGGCTCAAGACATTGAAACGGGTCTTGTGCTCCGCCTTTCCTTCTGTGGAAACATGGACGACTCAAGTCCGAACGAAAACAATGGCGTTTATATGGGTACCACAAATGCCGTGTACACCACCGATCACCTGGGCAATCAGAACAGCGCCCTGTATCTCAATGGGGTTTCCGATTGGGTGCGCGTTCCGGCAACGGAGTCCATCAACGAACCTTTGGAGACCATTACCGTTGCCTGTTGGGCTAATTATGAATCACTTGCATGGGGTCAGTGGGCGCCCATCATGGCAAAAACCAACACGCTCCAGGTAATCGACAGACAATATTCCATGGGGTTGAATGGACTGCAAGGGAAAATCTATATGATGGATACCTATGTGGGAGAAACCGATCTGAACCCCAATACATGGTATCATTTCGCCATTACCTATACTCCCGAGCTTTATCAATGTTATGTAAATGGAGAATTAATCGATGAAGTGGTGCCCGTTAGTCCCGTTACCGGAAACGATAAGGACCTGGAAATCGGACGGGATACCCCTGATGCCACCGATTATTTTCATGGTACGTTGGATGAAATCAACGTGTATAACCGGGTGCTGTCGGCGGCAGATATCATGGCACTGAAAGACCACGATGGTTGCGATTTTTCAGCTATTCACAATCAAAAACTGACAGAGAGTTTCCAGTTGATGCCCAATCCCGCCAACAATGAAATCACCCTCCAACTACCTGATGATGAACTTTATCAAATCAGCATCATGGATATGCAAGGACGTTTGCTGCAACAAGTACAAAATCAACAACACCGCGTAAACATAAACATTACCAACCTTCAAAATGGTATGTATCTGGTTAAGATACGCAGCAACAAAGGATACGCCATCGAAAAACTCATGGTAAATTAAACCTGCACGACCTTTGATAGCCGGTGGCTGTCAAATCAATACCAAGCTTGCCCTGATAAACCGCCAACCCATGTTGGATGTTTTATCAGGGCATGTGTTTTTCATGACTGTTTTTTCTACTACTTTTATCAAGTTAATTTTTCCGGTGTACCGGAATACGGATGTTAAACAGATCGCATGAAATATTGGCTCATTTCTCTTTTTTGTCTGACCATTCTTGTGGTATCGGCTCAGGTTGTGCCCGATTCGTTGCTGCTGATTCAGCAAAAAGAGATGTTCGGCAAATACCTGAAATCGTCAAAAGATGAGCAGTTTACGTTGGAAGAAAGAAAAGTGTTTTCGGAAAAAGCGCTCCTTCTTGCCCGCCAATTAAACCAACCACAGGCCATCATGGAAGCCTTGTCGAGCAATGGATATATCGATGGTCAGGAGGGTCACTACGCCCAGGCTTACGAAATTTTCAACCAGTTTGCCCAACTTTCCGACTCTGTGGGCTATCACAGCCTCAACGATTTTCGCCGCAAGGCTTATTTGGCCAATGTGTTCGGACTGCTTTACAAAGAGTTGGGTGAATACGACAAAGCCCTCGATCAATATTATTCGTCGCTGTCCATCTGCGATTCGGTGGGCTGGACCGAAGGAACCACGGCCGCACTCAACAACATCAGCCTGTTGTATTATCTTAATGGAAATACCGCTCAAGCCATCGCCATTTTGGACGAATCGCGACAAATAGCCGAAACGAACAACAACCAAAATCTGCTCTTCGACATTTACATCAACCAGATGGATATGTACCTGGAAATGAAAAGTTTCGACTCGGCCAGATTGAGCGGTAACAAAGCCCTTGAGTTGTCGATAAAACTTAGCACCCCATACAATCAGAGTTTCGTGGAAATTGGTTTTGGCAAACTCTTTCTGGAAGAAGATAGCCTTAAATTGGCGGTAAAATCACTTATCAGCGCACAAAATCTGGCCTTCGAAAATGGCTTTGCCGAACTACGTTTGGAGGCGCTACTCCACCTGGCTACCACCTTCAGGCGCATGAATAGGCTGCAAAAAGCCGATTCGGCACTAACGGTTGCCGATACCATCGACCGAGCCATCGGAATTCCTCGTTTGCACATTCAACTCCTTACAGAAAAAGCTACTTTAAATGAACAACTCGGCAACTATCAATCAGCCTACCAAGATCAATCCAAAGCTACCTTTCTGAAGGATTCGCTCAACAGCAGTTGGGAAAAGGTGAAATACGCCGAAATAAGCACCCTTTATCAAATGAAACTTCAGAAACAACGCAATGAGGTGCTCGAAAAAAGCTTGTCGATCAACGAATTACAAATAAAACAGCAACGGTTGGTAATTTTTATTTCCATCGGCTTTTTACTTGTGTTGAGTGTACTGGCCATATTGTTTTACCGAAAACGCAGGTTTGAACTTAAAACGAACCAAATGCTTCGAACCCAAAATGAGAAAATCAACCAACAGGAAAAAATCATCCGTGTAAAAAACGAGGAATATTTCAAACAAGAATTGAATTACAAAAACAGACAACTCACCTCCTTTTCGCTGTCGGCACTCAAACAAAGCAAGTCGTTGGAGTTGGTTACACAACAAATCAACGAGCTGCTTCACCAGCATAACATAAAGCCCACCACACGCAAAAAGCTGGAGCAGGTAATGCATCATTTGCGCCCTTTAAGCTCACCAAAGGAATGGGACGAGTTCAGGTCGTATTTCGAAGCTGTGCATCCATCGTTTTACACCAATTTAAAGCAATTGGCTCCCAACCTTACATTGCATGAGCAAAAGATATGTGCTTATCTGCGTCTGGGAATGAATACCAAAGAGATTGCCTCTATCACTTTTCGTCAGGTGCGAACGGTTGAATCTACCCGTTTCAGGATCAGAAAGAAGGTTGGGCTTACTGCAACCGACAATTTATTTGAATTTTTAGAGAAGCTGTAAATAGTTGAAATCAAGATTAATAACAGTCGTTGCAGTAGTGTTTTGGGGGTAAATAATTACTTCGCAGTAGGTTATCAGTAGCCAAATAAAAACAAACTACGTGCTTCATGCTTATCTTTGATGTATAAAATCATTTTCAAAAAACAATACGATGAAGAAAGCCTTCTACTTTTTGCTTATCAATTTCCTGCTGGTGTTTTCGGCATCAGCACAATGGTCCACCGATCCGTTGGTCAATACAATCGTGAACGACATGCCAGGATCTCAGGCAACACCTATTGTAGCGTACGATAATGCCGGAAATTTCTATGTTGGTTTTTTTTCCTATGAAGCGGGAAATTATAATGTGCGACTTCAATATTACAATTATGACGGTATTGCCCAATGGGCTACCGGGGGGATACTTGTAAGCGATAATGCACAAAGCAGTTCACTTACCATTTGGGATTTAATCACCGATAATGCCGGTAATTGCATTCTCGCTTTTCAGGATTACCGGAATGGTGTAGGTAATATCTACGCATACGCCATATCTCCTGCAGGTACTTTCTTGTGGGGTGCCGATGGAATTGCCCTTACAAGTGGCAGCAATCCTTCCTACCTGCCCAGTTTAGCAGTTACTTCAACCAATGATATTATTGCGGCGTGGCAAAATCAAGGGACATCTTATAAGGAAGTCATGATGCAAAAAATTTCGCCGGCAGGTACCCTTAGCTGGGGTTCCGGCATTACTTTTCAAGCAGGTTCGCAGAGCTATACTGCACCTCGTCTGTTGGGTGTTGAAAACGGAAATTTCATCATGGTTTTTTACAAGGAAACAGGAAGCTTCCCGGCCATCGTCAGAAGTATTTATGCCCAAAAATTTAATGCCTCAGGAACTCCGGTTTGGGCTTCGGATGTCTTGGTAACCAATTCAAATGGAATCTCCCCATGGGCATATTATCCAACCATTGAGTCAGATGGTGCAAATGGAGTTGTTGTGGCCTGGACAGACGATCGCAACAGCGACAACAACATCAATGCGGCCGTTCAAAGGGTTTTGAGTGATGGAAGCATTCTTTGGCCCGCCAATGGTTCAGAAGTGTCGAATATCAACACCGACAGCGACCAGAACCCGAGAATCTTAGGCGTAAACAGTAGTGATGAGGTGCTTGTTTCCTGGAGCCGAAAAAATGGAAACCAATCGCAAACGGCCATCGCCGGTCAGAAATTCTCCTCCACCGGAACACCCATGTGGACCAACGCGGGCATCGATTTCATCCCCATGAGCGCCAATGTTGGCGGAGCCATCGGCGGTGTGGTTTTTGATGGCACCAATGCCCTCATTGTTTACGACGAATATGTTACTTCTACGGCCTACTACCACATCAGTGCCCTGGCAGTCGACAACGCGGGAAGCCTGGTCTGGACACCCACCAATGTGTTGATGGCAGGTCGTACCACCTCCAAAGTTCATTCGGTGGTTTCGCGCTTGTACAACGACCAACTCATTGCCGTTTGGGAAGAAGGAGCCGCCACCGATGATATCTACATGCAAAATATTTTTACCGATGGATCGCTGGGCACACCACCCATCAGCGACGATGCCACCCTGAGCGATCTCACGGTGAATGGTACCACAGTGGAAGGGTTTAGCCCCGCGGTCTTTACTTACGATGTGGCCATCCCTGCCGGCGATCCCCTGCCTGTTACCGGAGCCACCACCAATTTTCCGGCGGCTACCTTGTCCATCACCCAGGCTGTGGCTGTCCCCGGAACAGCCACGGTACTGGTGACAGCAGAAGACGGCACCACTCAGCTTACCTATACAGTTGATTTTCATGTGGCAAGCACGGATGCCTTTTTAAGCGATCTCACCGTGGATGGCACCACCATTCCCGGATTTGATCCTGCAGTTTTTTCTTACGACTACCCTGTTCCTACCGGTAATCCCATTCCGGTGGTTGGCGCCACCGCAAGCGATCCCATGGCTGATGTGCTTATCAACCAGGCCCTCGATCTTCCGGGTTCGGCCACGGTGGTTGTTACTGCCGAAGATGGAACCACCTCCAATACCTACACTGTAAACTACCTCTATACTCCCGGTAGCGATGCCACCCTGGCCGATTTGCAAGTGGGCGGTGTAAGTCTTCCTGATTTCGATCCCGCGGTGTTCAATTATTCCTATGCCCTGGTATATAACCAACCGGCACTTTACGTGTTGGGGATTCCCAACGACCCGCTGGCCACCGTTGACGACAGCCAGTGCTTGTCGGTTCCCGGCGATGCCGTTTTGGTTGTTACAGCCGAAGATGATGTAACCTCACTCACTTATACAGTTCATTTTTACTATTTGGGATACGATGCTACGCTGTTCGACCTTACGGTGGACGGCACTACCATTCCGGGATTTGACCCCAACATTACTGAGTATCAATACCAGGTGGCCGAAACCACACCCATCCCCTCGGTGGATGGCACCACTTCCGATCCCATGGCCATACTCACCATCACCCAGGCTACTGTTATTCCGGGAACGGCACTTTTGCATGTGGTGGCCGAAGATGGTGTTACCGAGCTGACCTATTCCGTGTTTTTTTATACCCCTTCCACCGACGCTACCTTGATGGATTTAACTTTGGATGGTACCACCATTGAGGGTTTCGATCCGGCCATCACCTATTACGAATACGATGTGTATGAAGGGGATGCAGTTCCGGTGATTGACGCCGTTACCAGCGATCCGCTGGCCTCCATGGAAATCACCCAGGCACCTGCCGCCCCCGGCGATGGATATGTGTCGGTAACAGCTCAGGATGGCGTTACATACATTAACTATACGGTTCATTTTAACCTGATTACAGGTATTGAGAATGAAACTGAAAACATCTGGCAAGTATTTCCTAATCCTGTTGATAATCAATTGAATTTGACGGGCATCGATGGAGAAACCCACATTCAGATATACACTTTGCTTGGTGAGCGCGTTTATCAAAGTACCATTTCTGAAAATGGCATCCTTGACACCCACCTGTTAAATCAGGGAATATATTTTCTGAATTTGGTCGATCAAACGGGTCGATCAACCACCATTAAACTGATTAAGAAATAGTTGACTTGAAAGAAAAAAGGGGCTGCTCGTGTGAACAGCCCCTTTTTTTTATGGTTCCATGTGGGGATTGGCAGCCAACAGATTCAAACAGTCGGGACAAAGACAGGTGTCGTATTTTTTGTTGATGGCTTCGCGGGTTTGGGGCAACACATTTACCTCAAAACACCAACATTTGCCCGATTTGCCACAAACGAATTCAGCACCACATCTGGGACATCTGTCTTTCGGGAGTAATATCTGTTTATCCATCATGTCAGGCTTCAAGTTCCACACTTACAAAATCCATTTTTCCACCCAAAGGAGGGTTGAGTTTACGGATTTTCAAACGGGCATGATTCACGGTTTTAAATTCTGCTTTGATGCGGTTCAATATGCGGCGACCCACATGTTCCAGCAATTTGGCATTCACCTGCATTTCTTCTTTTACAAAACCGTAGGCTGCCTGATAGTTTACCGTATCGTGCAGTTGATCGGAGGTTTCGGCCAGGGTGGTATCTACTTCCATAAACAAATCCACCCGAAACTTGGTTCCTATCACCTGTTCTTCTTTAAAACAACCGTGATAGGCGAAAAACTCCATCCCTTCTATTGAAATAATTGACATTTGTTGCTGTTTAATTAATATTTAAAAGCCATTTCCACGCAGGTTTAACCCGGATAGTTTTACCGTTGACCTTCATTTTAGTTTCTTCGGGTTCTGTAATGATCAGTCCTTCTTCCATGCCATATGTTTCCATGGCTTCAACCAATCCGGATGAACCGTCCATTCAGAATGGACAGAATATTACAAAAGTGTCCATTTGAAATGGACACTAATTTCATTTCTCCCCCAACTCGTGTAAGCCGCGCTCTAGTCGGTTCAGGGTTTCTTCCTGACCAATAATCGACACAATATCAAACAAATGTGGACCTTTCAATGCGCCCACGATGATCAATCTAAAGGCATTCATTACTGCGCCCATGCCGTAACCTTTTTCTTCAATCCAGGCTTTGGTTACCTCTTCGATGTGGGCGGCATTAAAATCTGAGGTGGAAGCAAGAAGCTCCTTCAATTCGGTCATTTGTGTAAAGGAATCTGCTTTCCATCTTTTTTTAACGGCTTGTGGATCAAATGTATCCGGGGCCTCAAAGAAGAAACTGACTTGATCCCACAATTCACTTACAAAGTTGACGCGTTCTTTTACCAATCCTATGATTTGAGCGACAAATCCGGGTTCAGCCAGGTAGCCCTTTTCGCGAATAATGGGAATCAACAGTTGTGCCAACTCAACATCACTCTTCTGAATGAGGTATTGATGGTTGAACCAGGCCGCTTTGGCGGGATCGAACTTGGCACCCGATTTCCCCACCCGTTCGATGGTAAAAGCCTCGGCCAGTTGTTCCATGGTAAACAATTCCTGTTCGGTACCCGGGTTCCAACCCAGCAAGGCCAGCATGTTGACGAAAGCTTCCGGGAAATACCCATCTTCGCGATAACCTCTCGATACGTCACCCGATTTAGGATCTTTCCATTCCAATGGAAAAACCGGAAATCCCAGCCTGTCGCCATCACGTTTGCTCAGTTTCCCGTTTCCTTCGGGTTTTAAAAGCAGCGGAAGATGAGCAAATTCGGGGGCTTGCCAGCCAAAAGCTTCGTAGAGTAACACATGTAACGGAAGCGAGGGAAGCCATTCTTCACCCCGGATTACGTGACTGATTTCCATCAAGTGGTCGTCCACAATATTGGCCAGGTGGTAGGTAGGCATGCCGTCGGATTTAAACAGCACCTTGTCGTCGAGAACACGTGAATTCACCTCTACTTTTCCACGGATGAGGTCGTTCATCACCACCACCCTGTCGGCGGGCATGGCGAAACGCACCACGTAAGGAATTCCGTCGGCGAGTGCTTTTTCCAGCATTTCTGCCGACATATTCAATGAATTGTTTAGTTGGCCACGGACTTCGGCATTGTAGGTAAAAGTCTTTTTATCTGCTTCGGCTTCCTTGCGCAAAGTATCCAGTTGCTCAGGCGTGTCGAAAGCATAATAGGCATGACCTGAGGCAATTAACTGCTCGCTGTATTGTTGATAAATGTCTTGCCGTTCCGATTGCACGTAAGGTCCGAAGGGGCCACCTTTGGTAACGCCCTCGTCGAACTCAATACCGCACCACTTGAACGAATCGATGATATACCGTTGGGCACCTTCCACAAAACGGGTTTGGTCGGTATCTTCGATGCGAAGTATCAACTGTCCTCCGTGTTTTTTGGCAAACAAATAATTGTAAAGGGCGGTGCGCACACCACCAATATGTAACGGCCCTGTTGGGCTGGGGGCAAAGCGTACCCGAACTGATTTTGAACTCATGGCAATATTTTTTCGGCTGCAAAGATAGGCAATAAGGCTGTTGGCACAACCCATCCGCCTTGCTATGACCCGTGCAATAAACTAATGATGAGAAATATTATCGTGGCTAATAGATGCAATTTAGCTGACGGTTTAACAAACACCTACTGCAGGTATTTTTTTTGGTTGTATCGCGTGGCGATGGCTTGGCGTTCCTCGGCAGAGAGTTGATTCATGTAGGCTTTCCATCCCGGACAAAAATTGATGTGCCAACGCCAGAACCTGCCTAAAAACGATTTGGGATTGTTGTCGTATCTGGCTTTGATGGGACAGATATCACATTTGATGTCTTTGTTTACTTCGGCCATATGCTTTTGAAATTGACTATTTTGGCTACGAAATTACAATACCTGGAAATAAAAAGCAACGCCTCATGCAGGTTATTCAGCACAATCGAAGTAAATTCGTGCCCTTTATTATTAGCGCACACATGAGAGGCAGTATGCATAAGATCGAAGTTAGAATTGGTGTTATAGCCATAAGTTTGTTTATCAGCCTATTGGCTCAGGCACAACAAACAGCCACCAAGGTTGTTTATTCCCTGACATCCAACGGACAACCGATAGAAAATCAACAGTTAGTACTCATTCATCAGGGAAATATTTCTTCGGTTCAATACAACGATGATACGCCGGATCGGTTTATTGATTTTAAAAATCAAACCATTGTAAAAACGCTCATCAGCAAGTCGGACACGGTAAAAGTAAGCACCCCGTGGTCGGAGTTGGAAACCGGAAACCCGGAAACCGAAACGGATACCATCTTGGGATACCCATGCAAGAAGGCCCGACTGAGCCTGTATTCAAATCAGATAGAAGTTTGGTTTACAGATAGTTTGGGGATGATAGGTTCGCCCTATACTTCGGTGATGCCCCATCAGGGTTTGGTATTAAAAGTTGTGCGCAACGGCAATTTTGAAATCAAGGCTACCGCCATCGAGCCAATTTCAAATTCGGGACAATTTTTTCCTCTGGCCTCCGTAAAAGAGGTGACGGAAGCCGAATTTAATGCACTACAAATTAAATCCAGATACACTTCCATCCCCATCTTTCACCACGAAAAAGTGAACTTTGGAGATTCCATTGTCAATCCCGAGGGTGAACTACTCAACCATACCTACAGGTATTCCAAAGGAACGGTAATCCTGAAAAAAGTAGCACTGCCCAAAACGGGAAACAACCAGGTTTTTGTTGATTTAAGCGTGCGCTCGGATGGAGATGCCTACGACCGAACCGGATCGGTTTTCCTCCTTACCGACACCTCGAAGATGCTAAAGGCATTGCGTTTTGGGTTAGACCAACTGCCCGTGTATGTCGTAAACGACAGCCTGGAATATCAGGGTGTGGTGGCCACCAAATCCTATGTGCCGCCATTGGAACTGATGCGGTTTTTTACCTCCTTCGGGGTGGGACATTTTAACGACAAAGTGAATATTGAAGGCTATCAGTGGAGCGATTCGTGTGTTTATCGTCAGGAGGTTACCCCGTTGATGGGTGATTTGCCCGATGAAGTGTGGGTGGGTGTTTTTATTGGCAATTATGCACGCAACGGGCATGAAGTGAGTTTGCGCCTGAACTATTATCCGGGAGAGGAGAGCAAAACGGCGGGGAGCTGGACTTATCCCATTTTCAACACCTTGAATATCATGGAGATGTCCGATCAAAAGTATGCTACCATGTTTCTTTATGATTCATTGGAGGTTACCGTCGAAATTCCTGAAAACCTGAACAACCTGCAACTTTATTTCACCACCACCGGACATGGGGGATGGGAAAACGGCGACGAGTTTGTTCCGAAGGTGAATGAGATTTTTATGGATGAT
Organism: Bacteroidales bacterium; assembly: GCA_965140775.1. Classification (GTDB taxonomy): domain Bacteria; phylum Bacteroidota; class Bacteroidia; order Bacteroidales; family F082; genus UBA6244. The sequence continues at coordinate 49,483 of OZ223471.1, forward strand.
TCGTTGATTTTCCATCACATTCCCTGGCGATCGGATTGTGCCACCTACCGATTGATGAATCCTGCCAGCGGGAATTTTGGCAATGGGTTGTCCTCCAGCGATTTGAGTAGATCAAATTGGTGTCCGGGAACGCCAACCCCACCATTTGTGATTCCGTTGGGAGAGCTAAAAGCCGGAAAACACACCTTCAAAGTGGCCATCCCCATGGGACAACCCGAAGGGGGCAGTTTTAGTGCATGGAATGTATCGGGGGTATTGGTGGGGGATATGAAGAAGGATTGAGCTATCTGGATGATTCCGGCAACTATGTTGTCAAATTAAAGTAACGCGTCTAAGATTAAATGAGGTTTGTAAACCTTTCTGATTACTTTGCACTAAAAAATTCAAATACCGGCATTACCCTGATGTGCAATCCCTCCATTTCAAGGGAATCTTTTTGGTTGAGAGTCAGGATATAGCCCTCAGTCATTTTAAAAAATTTCATGGCTTCTTGCAATCCCTCCACCTCTCGCTTAAAGTTATCCTGATCAAGGACTTCACATACCTGAATCAGTTGCAGACATTTTTTGTGTTCGAACACCACAAAATCACATTCGCGGTTTTCTCTGAAATAGTATAGATCCCTACCCTGACGCCGTAGTTGCTGATATACGGCATTTTCAAGCATCCGGCCACGATCAGCACTAAAACTCAACGTATTTGCATTCACCAGGCCATTGTCAATGGCATATACTTTTCGTGGATTGGCTACGATACTTTTGGCGGACCAGCTAAATCGGGGCAGAAAAAACAACAGGTAGGCATCCGAAAGCCATAGTAGGTAATCAGAAACTGTATTTGTCGAACCCAGAGAAAAGGTTTTGCGAAGGTTGTTGAATGATATTTCTTTCCCAATATTTGACAAGAGATAAAGGCATATGTCCATTAGGATAGTAGTGTTTCTGATGCTGTATCTTATGGCAATGTCTCTGAAAACAACATCTTTCAATAAATTTTGAAGTACTTCAGTTTGAAGGGTTTCCAGGTATTCGGGGAAACCTCCCTGCAAAAAGAACAATTTAAAAGAATCAACCGTGTTTTCAATTTGTCTATATGTGAGAAATTCTTCATACGAAAAGGGAAACAACTCATGACGTATATGTCGTCCGGTAAGCCGCGTCCCCAGGTCTTTGCTCAATAAGGTGGCATTCGATCCGGTAAGATATACCTTTTCGTTTCGGTCGTGTAACTGCCTGACGAATATTTCCCAATCAGGAACATTTTGTATTTCATCAAAAAAATAGGCCTCGATGTCTTTGCCCATCACCTCATCAAGTTTTGGGAAATCGCCTATTTCAAAACCATACACGCGGGCATCTTCAAAATTGAAATAGGCAGTTTTTTGATAACGAGCTTGAATGAGTTGTTTCATCAGGGTGCTTTTCCCACATCTCCTTATTCCCGAAATTACTTCGATATGTTTTCCGGCAGGATTGAATTGTCGCATAAACTGCCTGTCAATTAGGCCCTGTCTTGTTTTAACTTGTTCATGTTGTGCATGATAAGCCAATTCGATATTCCTCTTCAGTAGCATTTTACCATTGATTAAAGTTTGCATTACAAATATACAATAGTTTACGTTACTATTGTAAGGTTTGTTTATGTTCAAGTAACTCGCTTTAATTTATATATTGACATTTGGTTGTTTTTTCATGGGTTTCTTGTTTTTGAGCAAAATCAAGTAATAGCCATCTCCATACCGACAATACATGAATTTCTTCAGCCACATCAACGAACTGATCATCATCATAAACAAGTAATTGTAAATCTGACATTATCTTTCATTGTTGTCCGGTAAAATTAAACAGAAAACGCTACAATGCTTGATATATATCGTCCGCCTATGGCGGACTTACTAAACAAAATTGTAATTATTTACCCATATAGCCCCTAACGGGGCTGTCCCGTAGGGACAAGATGTTGGTAGAAAGCAAATTAAGGTCTATAAAAAGTCCCGTAGGGACGAAATATTTTTTTAACCGGACATCAATGATTATCTTTATTAGCAAATAAATATGACGCATACTGTTTGTGATTAACGAACAATAAAGAATTATTACAGTTGTTCAATTGTCAGTATATCAGATTTTCCTGAAACCTTATCGAACCCAATAGTTGTATCTACTTGTGTGACCAGAGAAATCAACTAATTTTGCCCACAGAAAATTATCCATATGATTCCCTTCAACTTTCACCAACATTCCCATTTCTCCGACGGGAAACAACCACCGGAAGACTATGTCAAACAAGCTGTTGAAATCGGTTTTCAAGCCATGGGCTTCACCGAACATTCACCCTTGCCCTTTGCAACCTACTACGCTCTTCCGCAAGCACGCGAGCAGGAATATGTGGCCGAAACCAACCGATTAAAAGAAAAATACGCCTCCCGGATTAAACTATATCGTGCACTGGAACAGGATTTTATTCCGGGTGTTTCGGAAGATTTCCGGTCGGTGGCCAACAGGCTTCAACTGGATTATACCATTGGTTCGGTGCATTTGGTGGCATCCGGTGAAACGGATGAGCTGTGGTTTATCGATGGCCCGGAAATGTCAGTTTATGATGAGGGGCTTAACCAGCTGTTTCATGGGGATATCCGAAAAGGAGTAACGCAGTATTACCATCAAATCAATGAGATGATACAAACACAAGAAATGGATGTGGTAGGTCATCTTGATAAAATCAAAATGCACAATGCCGGCAGGTTTTTTCAGGTAAATGAAGATTGGTATCAGCATTTGGTGAATGAAACCCTTGATTTGATCAAGCAAAAAGATTTGATTGTGGAAGTGAACACCCGCGGCATCTACAAAAAGCGATCTGACAGCTATTTTCCCGATCACGATACCCTAAAAAAAGTGAAGGAGTTGGATATTCCCATTCTCATCAGTTCAGATGCCCACCAACCACATGAGCTCAACCTGGGATTCGCGGAGGTTCAACGGCATCTTGTGGACTTTGGCTTTATCGAAACTTGTTTTTTTGATGACGGACAATGGAAGTGCCTTAAGTTTTAATCGCCTAAAGTTGTTGTTTAGTAAACATGAGATCCTCTGATCCATTGATCCCATTGATCCATTGAGCCCATTGACCCCATTGATCCATTGATCATCTACACCTCTCTGAGCCCTTCAGCCCACTACTCCACATACATATACCGTTTGATGCTTTTCTTGGGTGTTTTCTCGAATTCCTCCTCGCGGATGACAAACTTCGACACCTGCATATAAGCGGGCAATTTTTGGTTGGTATCTTTGCGATAGTGTTCAAATATGGGAGCCAAACTTTCTTTGTCCAGTTTGCGTTGGCGCATCACTTCCTGATCGGGAACCACGATGGCCACAATTTTTCCGTTTTCTTCTACCACCACGCTTTCGAGCACCAATTGCCGGTTGTTGATCATCGACTCAATTTCTTCGGGATAGATATTTTGGCCTGAGGAACCCAGAATCATGTTTTTAACTCGGCCTTTAATGAAAATAACACCGTCTTTGTCTATCAACCCCATGTCGCCGGTATGCAGCCAACCATCCTTGTCAAGCACATCGTCGGTGGCTTGTTTGTTCTTGAAATAGCCGTCCATCACATTTTCGCCACGTACCAGGATTTCGCCTTCAATACGTTCCTGATCATCCGAGTCAATGCGCGCTTCCAGGGTGTCCACCGTTTTCCCGGCCGACTCCAGTTTAAATTTTTTCCAACCCGAATAACTGATCAACGGACCACATTCGGTCATGCCATAGCCTATGGTAAACGGAAAACCGATCTTTCTGAAAAACTGCTCGGTTTCATGACTCAAGGCAGCTCCGCCAATCACCAATTCGGTAAAATTGCCCCCGAAAACCTGTACCAGTTTCTTTTTTATTTTGTTGTATAGCAATTGATTAAGACCCGGAATTTTCACCAAAATTTTGATGGCCGGCTTTTTGAGCATGGGAGAGATTTGCTTCTTGTAAATTTTTTCTATCACCAACGGAACCGACAAAATCAATCGTGGACGAACCACCTTAAATGCTTCCATGATGATTTGTGGCGACGGGGTTTTGGTTAAAAACGTGATGTGACATCCCAATGTAAAGGGGAACAAAAACTCGAAAGCACAGCCAAAAGCGTGGGCCAGAGGCAAGAAAGAAACAATGGCATCTTCTGCCTTGAGTGGCATGTTGTTTTGTGCAAATTGCATGTTGGCAGCCAAACTGTTATGCGACAACATCACCCCTTTGGAGGTGCCGCTGGTTCCGGAGGTATAGCTGATAACCGCCAACCGCCTGTTATCGATGGGCTCAATTACAAAAGTATTGGCGTTGAAACCTTGGGGGTATTTCTGTTTGAAAACATCCTCCTTGTTGGCACAGGCTGTTTTTATCTGCTGGTTTTCGGTGTCGGTTACCACCAATTCTTCGATGGAAAAAATGGCCTCAATTTGAGGAATATTTTTTTGATTGATGGCTTTGCGCATTTGGTCGGAAGCAAAGAGCAAGCGCGATTCGGAGTGGGTAATGATGTGTTCCACCGCTTCCACGCGAAAGTCGGCCAGGATGGGTACCACCACCATTTCGGAAAGTACTCCGGCCAGGTACACGATGGCCCAATTCACTGAATTCTTGCCAACCAGCGCTACTTTGTCGCCTTTTTTCATTCCGGCAGCATCGAAGATAAGCTGTATGGAGGCAATGTGCCGGGCAATTTCGCCGTAGGTGAGGGTTATTCCTTTGTAGTCGGAAAGGGCTTTGGTATTCCAGTTGTTTTTGATGCCTTCGTAAAGGAAATCGGAAAAGGGTTTAGTAATCATCTTTGGTGGTGTTTATAGTCTTGCTAAAATACAATAAAAACCTGACGGCAAGTATTTTTCAGATTATTCAGAAATTGGAATCAAATTGGCGTCCATAATCCGGCCAACGGGATACACATCTTTTTGTCGATCCCACCATGGCGATTGTTGGTAGTACCAGTTGAGGATGGCGTAGGAATTGGCGGCCAAAGTCGGGTTTTGTTGCTTCCACGCTTCAAACCGGGTTTGTAAAGTTGGGTCTTCCAGCAACATTTGTCGGGCAATTTTCTCCATGGAATAGCTCTCGGCGTATTCTTTTTGTTCTGTCACAGCATCGAAATACCCCCAATAAACATACGAATCGCTGGCTTTGGGCTCAAGGATGTGGGCGATCACCCTGGCGCGCCTTTGGTTGGTTGGCACCACCACCGAACCTGCCGGAAAGGTTTGGTTACGTGTAACTTCCTGTATTTTCAGCTTGTAGAGCGGATGTTTACCTTCATAGGGCTTTTCCTGCCACGAATAATCGGAAAAAACATACTGATTCACTTCCAGGGTTGTGGGTTGACTGATTCGGTAAAACTCCACACCATGCAAATCGAGCTTTGCTATCACGTCAGTCCATTGTGGCGGAATGATATAGGCTTCGGGAAGCGTGGCTGTTTGAGAGGCTTTCATGTGGTTGAACATGGGCAGATGAAAAGTAGTGGGGGTATCACCATATTGAAACCAGTCGCTTCCGCTCAAATCACTTTTCACCATGGTGTAATCGATACCTTTAAACTCAACCATGATGCTATCGTCGAAGCTTGTGGTAAAATCGATGGCCATGGGTTGAGCCCGGAACTCTTTTGATGCACAATAAGCATCGGCTTGGGCATTAAGTTGCTGAAGGTTTTCGTATTCTTTGTCAAGAATTTCCAGCGTGGACAAAATCATGGCTTTGGTGGCCTCCACCCTTGTTTTGTAGGGTTTCAGCATGTGGGTTTCGATGAGTAGACCCGGACGATTCTGGATGGCGGTATAACCTTCCGAAAGGCGTGGAAGTGCCACCGAAGTATAGAGTCCGCTGCGGGGATCGTGCCATCTGCGAAAGCTTACATACTGAAAAATGGGAAATCCGGCTTTCTCCATCATGGGTTCGGCTTGAGCCAGGTAGGTATCGCGTTGCCAACGGGTGAGCGCTGTGTCCATGTTGCCAAATATTTCCATGGAATGGGTGAGGGGATATTGATAATCGGCACCATCGGTGGTATGGCAATCGATGAAAAAATCAGGTAGCCATTGGTTGAAAAGCCGTATCCATGTTTGAATTTCCGGAGTTTCTGCCTTCAGGTAATCGCGGTTAAGGTTGAGGTTTTGGGCATTGGTACGCCAGCCCATTTCTTCGGGACCATTTTGGTTGATGCGCGAATAGGCGCTGTAACGTTCGTGGCCATCCACATTGATGATGGGAATCCAGAGAATGGTGACATGATTGAGTAAGTCCTTGTATTGGTGATGCACCACCATGTCGCGAAGAAGCAACAACATGGCATCTTTTCCATCCGGTTCGCCGGCGTGTATAGCGCTCTGAATCAACAGGATGGCGTTGCCTGATTGCTTTACTGATTCTGTGGTGGCATGGCCGTTTTTATCCACAATCATCACATAAATGGTTCGTCCCTGAGGTGAAACCCCGATGCTGTCCATGGAAATAAAGTCGGCATTATCTGCCAGCTGTTTGCAGAAAGTCATGGTTTCATCATAGCGGGGCGTTCCGTTGAAGTCGTGTTTTTCAAAATAGGTTGTCCATTTGTCGTGTTGACCCATAGTGACCATGGATAGAAAAACGAGTAATGCAATCATGTGGTATTTCATGGGAGGAAATATTTGGTTTCAAAGATAGACAAGATGCGCAAAAAAAAAGCCGTGCAAAACACGACTTTTATCTTGATTTTTCAGGAGGTTTATTTCCCGTCGTAGGCCCATTTGAGGTAGATGGAGCCCCAGGTAAATCCACCACCGAAGGCAGCCAGAATCAGGTTGTCGCCTTTTTTCAGTTGATTTTCCCATTCGTAAATACACATGGGAATGGTGGCATTGGTGGTGTTACCGTATCTTTCTATGTTGATCATCACCTTGTCTTTGGCCAGACCCATGCGGCGGGCAGTGGCTTCGATGATGCGGTTGTTGGCTTGATGAGGTACCAAAAAGGCTATGTCGTCGGCGGTAAGTTGATTACGTTCCATAATTTCCACGGCCACGTCGGCCATGCGGGTAACGGCAAATTTAAACACGGCCTGACCTTCCTGATAAATATAATGTTCGCGGGCGTCAACGGTTTCGTGGGTGGCTGGTTTTACCGAGCCTCCGGCTTTTTGATGCAGATGAATACGACCCGAACCATCGGTATATGTGGCCGAATCGAGAATTCCCATACCTTCTTCATTTGGTTCGAGCATCACGGCACCGGCCGCATCGCCAAACAACACACAGGTAGTGCGATCCTGATAATCGGTGATGGACGTCATTTTGTCGGCACCAACCACGATCACTTTTTTGTAACCACCTGATTCAATATATTTTGAAGCTGTAACCAGGGCGAACAGAAATCCCGAACAAGCGGCATTCATGTCGAAACTGAAAGCGTTTTTTATCCCCACTTTATCGCTGATGATGTTGGCTGTAGCCGGATGCACCATATCGGGGGTTACGGTAGCACAAATGAGTAAGTCAACTTCTTCCGGTTTGGTGTTGGTTTTTTCGAGCAATCTCGTCACCGCTTCGCTGGCCATATCTGAGGTTCCTTTTCCTTCGCCTCTCAGGATGTGACGTTCTTTGATTCCGGTGCGGGTCATGATCCACTCTTCGGTGGTGTCCACCATTTTTTCCAGATCTTTATTGGTCAATACATCTTCGGGTATCCATCCAACGATTCCGGTAATTGCTGCTGTTATTTTTGACATAGGGACTATCTTTTACTTCAATTCGGGCGCAAAGGTATAAATTTTTGATTGTTTCAAACCGATTGTTAATAGTTTCACAACCGAATGCGTCCATACATTACGAAAAACTCCTGATAGCCGGGGGATATCAGGAGCAAATATCTTTCAGTTCTTCGGTAAAAATTCAAAAAACTGAGACAACATGTTAAGTACGAAGGGTTACTCGGCCTTGGCGTTTTCAACAATCATTTTGCCCTTGTAGTACAAATCGCCATCAACAAAATAAGCGCGGTGGTAAATATGTACGGTACCGGTGGTAGGACAAGTGGCCAATTGAGGTGCTTCAGCTTTATAGTGAGTCCTTCTTTTGTCTCTTCTGCTTTTGGAAATTTTGTGTTTAGGATGTGCCATTTTATAATTCCTTTATGGTTATTTATAATCTTAATTTATTCTAAGTCAATGTTTTTGAGAGAATCCCAACGTGGGTCATTCTCGGGTTTTATCAATGCATTCAGTTTTTCTTCCATCTCGGGATTGCAGGTGCTGTTTCCAGCTTCGTCGAGCGGATGTATTTTTTGATATGGTATCATCAAATTGATATACTCATAAAAATACTGGCTCAAGTCGATGCGGCTTTCGTTGGCCGGAATCACCACCACTTCGTCGGTTACCTCTTCGTAAGTTTCGCCATATTTGATAATCAAACGAAATTCACCTCTCACGGGACAGAAAAACAAATCCAGACAACGGTCGCAGGGCAGTTCCAATTCGCCTTCCAGTTTAAAGGTCATATTGATTAAACTCGACTCGCGTACCAGCTTCACCTCAACGGTAACATGTCCCTGATTTGCTTCTAATTGCGGATAATTTTGTAAGAACGATTGGCCAATTTCAAATACGTATTGATGTTCGCCTAAGCTTAATCCCTGAATGGGTATTATATAATCCAACATCCTCTTCATACCATCTAAAATCGGGGCGGCAAAATTAGATATTAATCCTGTTAAATACAAGCCATTAAGAATTATTTTCGCTTTTTAGCGAAATAGGCCCAATTCTTTTCCACAAGAAATCAACAAAAGGGCGATTATTACTTGAAGGCTTTTTCCAATAATCCATCGCCTCCCAGTTGCAAACGGTCGAAATAGGCCGGTGTAGGCTTGCCCATCATTTTGTCCACATACAGCCGTGCAAGGTATTGTCCCAACATAAATCCCTGACCGCGCAACCCCAGAAACAAGCCGTTTTGGGTGTCGATTACCATGCGGGGTTCCACATAATAACCCGACCAAATGGCCTGGAACCCAACTGATGAAAGCTCTGGAATCCAATCAACAAACACTTCCGAAACGATTTCGATAAATTCTTTGGAGTTGATTTTCAGATTTTTATCTGTTTCCATGTTTTCGATGGCAGGCGAAGCACATCCGATAATCTGTCCTGTTTCGGCCAACTGTTGACCATAAACTGCTGAAAACCCCTTGTATTTTCTGCGGTCGATGACCATGGGCAGCGGGGTGTTGTTCACACCCATCATGGGCAAACGTCGCGTGATAAAGGCTTGGTGCTTCACGGGAAACAGACCGGTTTCCAGTCCCAGTTTCTTGGCAAATTTATCACCTTCGGGGCCCATGGCATTGATGAATATCTCGGTTTCGTATTCCACATATTCTTTATTGTGGTTTTGCACCAGCACATGGTAGGTGTTTCCTGTTTTATGCACATCCAACAACTGGCAATCTTCGAGCACCTCTCCGCCACGGGCAATTCCCATTTGACGTATGGAATCAATCACCCGACCGGGGGTGGCCTGCCAACAGTTTTTTGTTACCAACGCCGATTGATAGGTGGTGAGGTTCGGGTTAAAATAGGGACTGATGTGCTGTTTAAAATCTTTAGGGTCAATCATGTAGGCATCCGACCAGGCCATGGACGCCTCCAATGCCCTGTACATTTCCTCGTCGTGAGCAAAAGTGACGTAGTTAATCTTCCTGAAATCGATGTTGCTGTGCTTTTGCAGGTTTTCGAATATCTCCAGGTTTTTTACGGCGATTTCAGAAAGTTCCGGTAAGGAAAAATTGGGTCGGCCTCCGGCAATGTTGCGCCATGAAGCTCCCCTTCCAAAATTGACCAACACCGGTTTGGTGCCTTCTTCGGCAAAATATCTGAACAAGGCACTTCCGCCAATACCACCTCCGGCAATCAGGGTGCCTACTTTCACCACCTTTCGTTGTTTGCCTAATCCGGGTGTAATCACCTGTTCGGGTTTTGAAGAGGGATACACTTCGCCCATGAGCACCTGATTGGAAAGGGGGCCCCGTGGGGTGGCCTCGCCCACGATAGAGATACCATATTTGCGAATGGTTTGTTTCAAGCGGGGAATACAACGTTTTCCGCGACAAGCGCCCATACCCAGGCGGGTGGTATGCTTAATTTCGTCCACGGAGATGAATTTTCTGTCGCCCACCACTTCCAGAATTTCTTCCAATTTCACGTCGTCGCAATGGCACACATAGGTTTCCGACTCAATTTGATGGTTTGAATCTTTATAAACCACCGGTTCGGGATATCTGTTTTTAATGATAAAACCACGGACTTCCATCAGTTTTTCGCCAAATACATCGATGGATTTCACCCGTGCGATATTGGTTTTGTTTTTCTTGACCAGAATTTTTTCGATGAGGCCTTCACCCAGTTTTTTCCCATTGTTGTCCACCAAAAACACTTCCTCGCCTGCTTCGGCGTGATATTCGATGGGTAAAAACAACCAATCTTTTTTCAGGTTATACCCAAAAATAGCCAGTCCGGGACATTGATACACACATTCCATACAGCCCACGCACTTGTCGAAATCAATTTGTGGTACGGTGCTGGTGGATGTTTTTGTGATGGCGCCGTGAGGGCACGAAAATTCGCAAGGATTGCAGGCAAAACCATATAAACAATCGATGAGCACGAAGGGTTTTTGGGTGGCCCGGTCGTGGGTGGGCTGATAAGGTTCGGCAATAATTCGTTTGGGATGTTGTTGCGAATCGATATATTCTTTGGAAGTGGCCAGGTAGTCATCATAATTGTTGGGTTCGCCCATACTTTGGATAATTTCGTAGGCTACCTGTTTGCCGCGAACCACCGCGCTGGTGCCTTCGCCAATACGGATGGCATCGCCCGCGCCATAGCATTTGCGACCAAAGATTTCGTTTCCTTTGATAAGCAATTGGTCGTCGGGAACCAGTCCAGTACAAATGTTGATGGCATCAATGCCATCGATGATGCGTTCGGTACCCGGAATGGGTTGAAAATTTTCGCATTGCGCCACCACAGCACCTGTGATGCCGGTATGGTCGTGGTTTGGAATGGCTTTGAGCAGGATGGTGGACAATTCCACAGGAATTCCGAGTCGTCTGACGCGGTTGGCCTGAACAGGAAAACCACCTTCACGGGGCATGGCTTCCAGGATGGCTTTCACGTTGGCGCCGGCCTGCATCAGTTGGTAGGAAGTCAAATAACCAATATTTCCGGCCCCGATGGTCAGCACGTTTTTTCCCAGGAGGGTGAATTCGTTGTTCATCATTTTTTGTACCACGGCAGCGGTATAAACTCCGGGTAAGTCGTCGTTTTCGAAGGTGGGCATAAATGGCACCGCACCCGTGGCCACCACCAGGTATTGGGCATCGATGTAGAAGATTTCGTCGGTATGGATATTTTTTACTGCCACACGGTTTCCTTCCAGAATATCCCAAACCGTGGAATTTAAAAAGATGCCATCTTTGTTTTCGCCGGCCAGGGTAGAGGCGATGTCGAAACCCCGCATGCCGCCAAATTTTTTCTCTTTTTCGAAGAAGAAAAACTGGTGGGTTTGCATGGGAAATTGTCCGCCAATTTTGTCGTTGTTGTCCACCACCAGGTTTTCAATGTGATGTTCCAGCAGGAGCTCACGCGCCGCCAGTCCGGCAGGGCCGGCACCAATAATTACCACGCTGGTTTTATATACTTTAACCGGTTCCTCGTTTTTTATGGCAGTGATTTCAGGACGGTAGTCCTTGGGTATTTCGGTAACGGTATGGACATCATCTACTTTGGTGATGCATATGCGTTTTATTTGGCCGTCCACGAGCATTTCGCAGGCGCCACATTTGCCGATGCCACATTCCAGGCTTCGCTCACGATTTTCGATGCTGTGGCTATGGACGGGAAACCCTGCGCGGTGAAGGGCAGCAGCGATGGTAAAGCCGGCATTACCTTCAATGGATTGGCCGTTGTATGAAAACATCACTTTTTTTGGTTGCGGTACCTCGAGGATGGGGTGTTTTTCAATTTTATACATACCGTAGGATACTTTATATGGAATTAAAATTATTGTTAATTTATTAACAGACAAAAGTAGATTTTTAACCCGTACGGATATTTAAGAACCTGTCTAAATTTCATGGGATATTTGGATTGACTTGCATGCCCTACGGGCAAGGCTTCACTCGTGTTTTATTCGTTTCGAGTAGTAATATCACTTTTTTCTTGTCCCTTGTCCCTCGTCCCTTTTCCCTATCTTACCAACGTAAATGCCCCGTGCTTTTCAAATGAGTTTCCCTCAAAATTTTGATATACAAGTCGGTACATGTAGGTTCCCATGGGCGCGTCTTTGCCTTGATATTCGCCTGTCCATCCTTCGTCGGCATTTTTTGTTTCAAAAACCAACTGTCCCCAACGGTTGTACACCTGAAAAAGATAGGATTGTCCGTTGAAAAACAAGAATACGGGTTTGAAGGTGGGGGTTACGCCTCCCGGACGAAAGGCATTGGGCATAAACATGTCGAAGTTTTGGGCAAAGGTGACGCGGTTCGACTGGCTTTTTTCCTGATAGCCGTAAGTGTTTCCCGGGTTCTCTTCTGCTTCAATCCAATAGGTGGTAATGCCTGAAGGCACTGTTACTCCTGTGAGGTCGTCCACGTATTCGGTTGTTCCGATGGGCACGGTGGCGATGGGTTGTGTGGGCACGATGCCATCTGTCATGCGGAAAATGTTGTACTGCTTCACACCCGCGTCAAATCCGCTGAAAGGTGTCCAGTTGAGTTGGTTGATCACATCTGTGACAGGTGTTCCGGCAAGGTACATGGTGGTCATCAGGTTGGAATAGAAACTGCTTCTGCCACAACTGTCGATAACTTCCAACTGATAATCGTAGAATTCTACATTGCCGTCAGAAGTGGTGTCGATGAAAACAAAGGGGTTGGTGTTGACTTCCGATCGGTCGAAAACATATTCCAGTTGGGGTATTCCGGCCACTTCCGACCGCCACACTTTCCACTGGCAGGCATTGGGATATAGGTCGAGGTCGATGGTGATTTCCACCGGACCTTCGGGAAGCACGCTGGCATTGGCCAAATAAAGAAATGAAGGGTGCACATAGCTTCCTGTGGTAATGGTTTTTTGGCATGAAGTGGAGGTGATGCCACCAAATTTGGCACGAATGGCGTAGGTATAAGTGGTGGAGGGGAGAACCTGTTGGTGTGTAAAACCGGTGGTGGAAGCGTCCACTTCTCCGGCTACGGTAAAGGGATCGCCATTGAGGCTATACAATATTTGATATCCATCCAAAGGTGGAACAGCGTTGATATAGGGATCCCAACGCAGGCTGATTTCATCGCGGCAGGTATCGTAAGAGGGTTCGAATAAATATACCGGCGAAAGTTTGCGGTTATCCTGAATGGTTGTGATATTTAAACAATAATCTTCTGTAGCGATTGCATAAATCAAGTTGGGGTTATCACAAGGGTTTACTGTAGTGTGAGTATAGTTTTGAATTGGATCTGAGATAGGAACTTTAGTAATCGGAAAATACGCCACCCCTATTTGTTGATATATTGTCGTATAAGCAGCATCTACACTTATCGATGGGGTCCAGCTTAACACCACTTCTCCTGCTGAATTCACCGAGACGGAATCGAACAATGAAGATATCGGGGCTTGCGTTTCGCCGCTATATTTTCCAGCCAAAACCGACGAAACCGAGCGACACCCCGCAGCATTGGCTACTTCAATACGATAATATACCGAGTCGTCGCAAATCCCATCCTGTAGCACATCGTTATAAAGAGTATAGTTTTGAACATCGCCTCTTTTTTCCCAATTATCAATGGGATATGCCTGCCAAATTTCGTAGGTATAATCTCCCGGCAAGAGGTTGTCGTTCCACGAAAGCACTACAATCCCATCATGATTGTCCTCGCCTGATAGTAGTAGCATGGTGCGTGCAGGAGCAGATTCAACGGGTGGTCCGCTGGGATAAACAATCTCCACGTAATAATACAAAATACCTGCGTTGGCATCGGCAGTGGTATGATGAAAACTGGAAATCCCGGGATTAGCTTGACCTACCGGAGAAAATGTTACGCTTGGTCCAGGTGGATTTTCCGAATAAAATATATTTTGTTGAAGTACCGTGTTGTCCACATTGATCCAAGAGATAACCACGCTTCCGTCGTCTTGCACATCCAAACATGATATCTCGGGCGTGGGTACGGCAGCTTTGGTATTGTCTGCCAAAAGTTGAAACCCACCCAAAAATACGAGTCCAAACAATAAGCTTCCGTATGTTAACCAGGTCTTCATTTATCAGACGATTGGATTCTCTTTTTTGCCCACGATGAGTCGAATCATGTTGTCGGGAACAAGGTAGCGGTTGGCCACTTCCATCAATTGTTCGGAATCGGTGTTCAACATGGCATCGAGGCTTTGGCGGTAGTGGCTGAATTGCAGGTTGTTGTCGTGAGCCGAAATATAGCGGTCGGCCAACGAAAACGGTCCGTCGAAGCTGCGCAAAAATGTTCCGTAAAGATAGTTTTTTACCAAAAGCAGTTCTTCTTCGCCCACGGGTTCTTCGCGCAGGCGTTTCATTTCGTTGCATATTTCGACCTGAGCAGCGTCGGTATGCCGGGCATTTACCTCGGTAGCCACACTAAAAAATCCGGCTTTGCGGTAGTTTACAAGATATGAGCCGATGCCATAGGTATATCCTTTTTCCTCACGCAAATTGCTCATGAGTCGCGATCCGAAATACCCGCCCAAAATGGTGTTGAGTAGTTTCATGGCATTGTAATCGGGATGACTTTTTTCCATGATGGGTCGGCCAATGCGGATGGCCGATTGCATGGCGTCGGTTTTTTCGTCATAATAATTGCCTCCCGGAATAAACTCTTCCACGTAAGTTAAGTGGGGCATGGTGAAGTCCTTATTTGCTGCCGACTGCCCGAAATAGGTGTTGAGCAATTGAGGAAGTTGACCGTCGATTTTCCCGCTCGCCAATATCCAGGCATTGTTGGGCACATAAAACTGATGGTAGAAATCCACCACATCTTGTCGTTCGAGCAGGTCGAAATCTGCTTCGGTAAGAAGTTGACCATAAGCCGAATTAGCACCAAAAACCAAGGAGTTAAAACCTGTCATACTCCGGTATTTTACCTTGGTGTTGTTCACCAAAAATTCCTGACGTTGTTTTTGCACATAGGTGTGTAGTTCTTCTTCATGAAAAGCCGGTTGATGAACGATTTCGCTAAGCAAGGGAAGTAGCCGGGGCAGGTGTTTGTTGAGCGAATACAGGGTAAGTGTGGCGGTATCTTTGGTAACGGAAGTATCGAGGTAGGCTCCGTGGTAGTCGATGAGCGAAGCCACTTGAAACGATGAGCGGGTTTGGGTTCCTTCGCGCAACAGCCGGTTGGTGGCCGCAGCTACCAGACGCTTTTTTTGTAAGGCCGATCCGGCATCAAAAATGATATCAATGCGGGTAACCTCTTCCTGCCCTGCTTCTATCAAACAGACCTTCATCCCATTGTCGAGCAACAAACAATTGGGCTCTTCCAACTGCATGTGCAGGTGGTCGGCCGGAACGGGAGTGATGGTACGGTTGGGTGTAGAGGATTGTTTCATGATTCGTTACATCTGTTGTGCATGGTAGTACAAGGTATTTTTTTTGTTTTCGGAAAGCATGGTACGTGCTTGTTCCGATAAATGGTCGCGGGTAATTCGTTGGTATTTTTCCACCTCGCGATTCCATTCTTCGGCATTGCCCAACATTTCAAAATAGCCCAGACTCATGGCTTTGTTAAGGATGGGCATGCGCGAAAATACCTGATTGGCTTCTATTTTGTTTTTTATTTTGGTGAGCTCTTCCTGACTGATTAAATCTGTTGCAAAATCGTGAATCTCTTTCCAAACGGCTGCTTCGGCATCTTCCATACGCACTCCTTTCATGAGTTTTCCGGTGATGATGAACAAGCCCCCATCCATATCGCCGGTGATAAAGGCCTGAATACCGGTAAACAGTTTTTGTTCTTTTACCAGTCGCTGATACAACCTGGCCGACTGACCGTTGGAAAACACATCCGAAATTAAATCGGCCACGTAATATTCCTGCTGCAGTCGTGCGGGCATGTGCCAGGCCATGTATAGGGCGTCTTGTGGCACGTTTCGTTCCACCGACAGGTGACGGGCTTCTGTTTGTACCGGTTCCGCCGAATAGGGGGTTTTTTCTTGATTTCCGGCGGGCAAGGGGCCAAACCAATGTTCAGCCAGGCGAAAAACTTCTTCGGGTTCCACATTTCCGGCAACGCTCAAAATGGCATTGTCAGGGTTATAATATTTCTTGTAAAATGCCACCACCTCATCCAGGTTGGCTCCTTCGATGTGGCTTACCTCGCGGCCAATGGTGCTCCAACGGTAGGGGTGCACCTTGTATGCCAGTGGTTTAAGCAAGAGATATACATCACCATAGGGTTGATTGAGGTAGTTTTGTTTAAACTCTTCAATCACCACACTTTTCTGAACATCCAGACTGCGTTGCGAAAAATCGAGCCCCAGCATGCGGTCCGATTCGAGCCAAAAAGCCGTTTCGATGTTGTTTTTTGGCAAGGTCAGGTAGTAGTTGGTGAAATCGGCATTGGTGAAAGCGTTGTTTTCGCCACCTGCATGTTCGAGGGGGAGGTCGTATTTGGGAACGTTGATAGAGCCTCCAAACATCAGGTGCTCAAATAAATGGGCAAAGCCGGTTCGTTGGGGGTCTTCGTTTTTTGAACCCACTTTGTAAATCAGGTTCATGGCCACCATGGGCGTGTTTTGGTCCCGATGCGCCAAAACCGTGAGTCCGTTATCCAGTTTCGTTTTCTCAAATACTACCATTGCTGCGGTTTAGTTAATCCTTGTGGGCGGGCTTTTACACTCCAATGCCGTCCGCCCTTATGGTTGTCCATGGGTTTGAGCCGGCAAACTTAATAAGGATATTTGTACAACGGTATTTTATTTTGTCCATTGTGTGATAAAAGTTATTTAATTTTGTTGCGTAATTTGAAAATAATTGCCCTAAAACCAATAAAATGGAAAGAGACCATAAAATATTTGACCTGATAAAACAGGAAAAAGAACGCCAGATGCATGGCATTGAATTGATTGCTTCAGAAAACTTTGTCAGCGACCAGGTACTGGAAGCCATGGGTTCGGTAATGACCAACAAATATGCCGAAGGATATCCAGGAAAAAGATATTACGGCGGTTGCGAAATTGTGGACATGTCGGAACAACTGGCCATCGACCGCGCCTGCGAATTGTTCGATGCCGAGTATGCCAATGTGCAACCCCATTCGGGAGCCCAGGCCAACATGGCTGTGTTTTTAACATGTCTGAAACCCGGAGATACCTTTATGGGTCTTGATTTATCCCATGGTGGTCACCTGTCGCACGGTTCTGCCGTTAATTCATCGGGTATTCTGTACAATCCTGTGGCTTATCATGTGAAAGAATCTACCGGCATGGTGGACTACGACGAAATGGAACAGTTGGCCAAACAACACCAACCTAAAATGATTATTGCCGGTGCATCGGCCTACTCACGCGATTGGGATTACGAACGCATGCGCGACATTGCCGACGAAGTGGGCGCCATTCTTATGGCCGATATTTCGCATCCATCGGGGTTGATTGCCAAAGGTATTTTGAACGACCCTATCGAATTTTGTCATATCGTTACCACCACTACCCACAAAACCCTGCGCGGACCCCGTGGCGGACTGATTTTGATGGGCGAAGATTTTGAAAATCCCTGGGGCTTGACAACACCCAAAGGCGAAATCAAGATGATGTCGGCACTGCTGAATTCGGCCGTATTTCCCGGCATTCAGGGCGGACCGCTGGAGCATGTGATTGCCGCCAAGGCTGTTGCCTTTGGTGAAGCCCTTACCGATTCGTATTTCGAATACATCCTTCAGGTGAAAAAGAACGCTACCGTGATGGCCAAAGCCTTTGTTGACAAAGGATATCAGGTGATTTCGGGTGGAACCGACAACCATTTGATGCTCATCGATTTAAGGGGTAAATTTCCCGATATTACCGGTAAAGTAGTGGAAAACACCTTGGTAAAAGCCGACATCACCATCAACAAAAACATGGTGCCCTTCGACAGTCGTTCACCTTTCCAAACTTCCGGATTGAGAGTGGGAACACCCGCTGTTACCACCCGCGGATTGAAAGAAGAACACATGGCGCCCATTGTTGACCTGGTGGATGAAGTGATCTCCAACATCGACAATCCGGGTGTAATAGAATCGGTGAAAAAGCGCGTTAATGCCATGATGAGTGGTTTCCCACTTTTTGGATATTAAAACCAACGACCAACCGGTCAATACCACATACCGCACCCTGTTGGTCGTTACAGCAGGGTGTTTTTTACAACAAATATTCATCTAACTAACACAACTTATGAAACACTTAATTTTTATCGCCATCACCCTGATGGTGACTTTGTGGAGCTGCGACAATGCACAAAAACCTGCCGCTTCTGCCGACAAGGGCGATTGGGCACATATGGTTGAAATAGCCGACGTGATTCAAACCTCCAATTATACCTATTTGGAAGTGGAAGAAGACGGCGTAAAATATTGGGTAGCCATTCCCAAATCGGACCTAAAGGTAGGACAAACCGTTTATTACAACAGCGGGTTGCCCATGGAAAACTTTGAAAGTAAAGAACTCAACCGCACCTTCGACAAAGTGCTGTTTATTCAGGTAATCAGCGACAAAGCTACGGGAGATGCAGGATTGCCACCCATGGAAAGAGCCAAAATAAACAAATCTGGCGGAGAGAAAAAGAATGTGGAAATCACCCCGCTTGAAGGTGGTATGACGCTGGAAGAAATCTTCCGCGACAAAGACCAGTTGGCCGGAAAAGAAATTTTGGTGAAGGGCATTGTTACCAAGTACAACCCCGCCATCATGAACCGCAACTGGTTGCACATTCAGGACGGTACCGAAGGCGAAGGAGCCTACGACCTCACCATTACCACCAACGACGAAACCAAAGTGGGCGAAGTGGTGGTATTTAAGGGCACCCTCCATCTGGACAAGGATTTTGGCGCAGGATACACCTACGATTTGATTTTGGAAGACGCCACCCTACAACGGGAAATGTAGGAATCGATTCAGAATAAAGAAGTTAAAAGCCGTTGTAACCTCCCGGGTTGCAACGGCTTTTTTGTAAGGCTCCCCCGGCTTCCCCCGGCGCAAGCATCCGCTTGTGCCTTTTCGAATCTCACCTCCTGGCGCAAGCGTCCCCCCACTCGTCCTCGTTTGAGCGTAGCGGTAACGAGGATGCAAAACCATTAAGCCGTTTTTAAAATTTGGCCAGCATCAACTATTTAGCTATATTTGTTCTGCTATGTCAGGCGACAGATATAAAATAGACAACCAGGAATCAGTTTATTTCCTAACCCTTACGGTGGTTGGCTGGCTGGATGTTTTTACCAGAATTGAATACAAGGATGTAATTGTTGAAAGTCTGGCCTGGTGTCAGAAGGAAAAAGGACTGAGTCTTCATGCCTGGTGCTTGATGACAAGTCATTTGCATTTGGTAATAAGTGTAAAATCGGGAAATAGTGTTTCAGGATTTTTAAGGGATTTTAAAAAGCATACGGCCAAAGAAACAATAAAACTGATCAAAAAAATACCTGAAAGTCGAAGGGAATGGCTGTTATGGTATTTTGAAAGAGAAGGTAAAAAAGACAAAAGAATTACAAAGTATAAGTTTTGGAAAGCGGACAATCATGCCATTGAATTTGATTGTACTGAAACAGAGATGATGGATCAAAAAATAAACTATATTCACGAAAACCCATTGAAAGATGGGATTGTGGATGATGCTTGTGATTATCTATACAGCAGTGCACGTAATTATTGTGATCAGAATGGCTTACTTGAAATTGATTTTTTATGATAACTAATTGGTTACAGTGGTCAGCTTGTTTTTATAAACCAAGGAGCAAGACAGCAAGACATCCTCGTTTCCGCTGCGCTAAAACGGGGACGAGAGAGGGGTTTTTACTGGTAGCTTTTTTAGGTGTTCTATTTAGCTGCAGTCATACTAAGTCAAGATCAAATATTCGAAATGATAATTATAATTTCTCTATTATTTTTAACTACAGTGATCCCCGACCTGATAGGGAAGATACATATCGGTATCGAGTATCTGATAATAGCTTGTATTTGTTTTTTGAGAGCGAATTTGTAAATGACACCATCACCATTTTAATAAATGACACCAAAAAATCAGAATATGTTTTGAATACTGAATATTCAACAGGAATAGCCAAAGTTGTTGAACTGGATGATTTCAAAGAAATAAGAAATGTGGGTGTTAGTATAAATAGCAGTCCATCTATAAGATTTGATATTGTAGACAGCAAAATGAATTTGATAGGAATAGATAAGTCTGTAAATCAAGTTAATATAAAATTTTATACGAAAGTTCCAATATACGATTAGTATCGCACCACAAATCAACTAAAAGACCAACAACATAGATTCAGTAAAAAAAACACCCCACCTTCACTCGTCCTCGTTTGAGCGTAGCGGTAACGAGGATGCAAAACTAATGAGCTGTTTTTAAAATTTGGCCAGCATCAACTATTTAGCTATATTTGTTCTGCTATGTCAGGCGACA
Organism: Bacteroidales bacterium; assembly: GCA_965140775.1. Taxonomy (GTDB): domain Bacteria; phylum Bacteroidota; class Bacteroidia; order Bacteroidales; family F082; genus UBA6244. Next base: position 70,196 of record OZ223471.1, read on the forward strand.
GATATAAAATAGACAACCAGGAATCAGTTTATTTCCTAACCCTTACGGTGGTTGGCTGGCTGGATGTTTTTACCAGAATTGAATACAAGGATGTAATTGTTGAAAGTCTGGTCTGGTGTCAGAAGGAAAAAGGACTGAGTCTTCATGCCTGGTGCTTGATGACAAGTCATTTGCATTTGGTAATAAGTGTAAAATCGGGAAATAGTGTTTCAGGATTTTTAAGGGATTTTAAAAAGCATACAGCCAAAGAAACAATAAAACTGATCAAAAAAATACCTGAAAGTCGAAGGGAATGGCTGTTATGGTATTTTGAAAGAGAAGGTAAAAAAGACAAAAGAATTACAAAGTATAAGTTTTGGAAAGCGGACAATCATGCCATTGAATTTGATTGTACTGAAACAGAGATGATGGATGAAAAAATAAACTATATTCACGAAAACCCATTGAAAGATGGGATTGTGGATGATGCTTGTGATTATCTATACAGCAGTGCACGTAATTATTGTGATCAGAATGGCTTACTTGAAATTGATTTTTTATGATGACGAATTGGTTACAGTGGTCAGCTTGTTTTTATAAACCAAGGAGCAAGACAGCAAGACATCCTCGTTACCGCTACGCTCAAACGAGGACGAGAGGGGGGATTGTGGATAATGCTTGTGATTATCTATACAGCAGTGCACGTAATTATTGTGATCAGAATGGCTTACTTGAAATTGATTTTTTATGATGACGAAATGGTTACAGTGGTCAGCTTGTTTTTATAAACCAAGGAGCAAGACAGCAAGACATCCTCGTTACCGCTACGCTAAAACGAGGACGAGAGAGGGGTTGTTTATGACTATTTTTTGTATCTTTACTCATAGAGCAGCGCATTGTTTTTTGCAGATCAAAGCAGCTAAATATCAATGAGTTAACATGTATATTTCTTCTCTTTTTTAATGTTTATGAATTATTCAGGTTAGGGTGGATTATATCAATTTATTAATCGGAATACTAGTTTCTTTTGTCGGCATTTTGTTCTTTGCATATATCTCGCAGGAAAGACAGAAGCGAGATAAAGGAGGCTATGGAGCACATATCAAAATTTTTTTCGGTGCCATAGTTTTCATTGTTGTTGGTGTCGTTATGATTATTTCAGAATTATTAAATCTATTGTAATTCAATATAATATGTTGAAAAACCCGCTATAGTTAGGTTTTTTTATTTTTACTACCAAAAAGTAGCATATATGATCAATCATGGTGCAAATAAGACGAATAAAAGTTATTAACAATCCATAATCCTGTTACCTGTTTAACTACGTCTGCCCCTCCCTCAGGCGCAAGCGTCCGCTTGTGCCTTATCCAATTCCACTAGCCTTTCTTGGGTATCAACCAGGTCAGGATACCCCCCTCACTCGTTCTCGTTTGAGCGTAGCCGTAACGAGGATGCAATACCCCTTCGGCTACCGTGAATAATTCCGAGAACAACAATTTCAGAAGCTACTATCTTATAAATGATTTGCCAACTCATACCAACCGCTTTACGGTAAATTTTGGTCTGATGGACAAAAAACAGCCTCCTTTTTGTCCATTAGACCTATAAGCTCTTTTTTCATTCATAACCTTTGATTTGCTTCAAAGCTAATAATTATAGGTGTTACAGAAGTTTTTAGCCTCCTTTTTGTCTATTAAGCCACAACTAATGCAAGTATAGCGAATAAAATTTCCTGCTTGTGCTTTATCCAACTCCCCAAAAACCACAAAAAAACGTTCCTGAAAGAAATCAGCCGAAAACCAACAATTTAATAAACCACCAGCTTCTGTGCAGGGCTCATTCCGGTTTCAGACATCAATCGAACAAAGTACATTCCGGGAGTTAGATCACCAAGGCTGATGTGGATGGATCCGGAGGTTCCGGTGATAACATGTTTCTTCACCAAACCACCAGAAGCCGAAAAGATACCAACCTGTCCGGCGGCGTTTTGAGCACGTTTGAAGGTGATGCTTACTTTTTCGTGGGCAGGATTGGGGAAGACAACCAGTTTATTTTCAGAATTCAAATCATTCTGCTCGTCCATTTCCGTGTAGGGCGATATCAGCGACACACGCAAATCATCAAAATAAAACCCATCTTCGCGTACGTAGCTGTCGCTTACAAAAACAAACCTGAGCCTGATTTCCTGGTCAATAAAATCCATCAAACTCATTTCCTCCTGCACCCAGGTATATTGAAATCCGTCGTACAAAGGTTCGCCCTCGGCCTGATCTTGGGTGCCCAAATGGGTGGAGGTACCCGAAAGTGGGGTCCAGCCCAGCGTGGTGTCGGCACTGGCCAACACCTGAACATAGTCGTAACCGGTTTCTATTTCCCATTTGGCCCAAAATCTCAGAAAGGCCGCTTTGGCACCTGTCAGGTCGATCACCGTATCAAGTGTGAGCGTCGATTGGGTGTTGTTGAGGTAATCGCCAAAAGGGGAGTCGGTCATGGAAGAGACGGGCGAAACGTATTCGCTCTGCGTGAGATTCCATTTATCGCTTTGCCACAGGGGCGTTTCTTCAAAATCGATGGTGAAGACTTCCAATTCGGTTCCGAAAATCCGGCTGATGGTGTCGCTCATCACCATTTGACCATTGTCCACCGACAGCAAGTACCGAAACAGGGTGCCGGGTTCAATGTCAGGGTTTAAAGTGAATTGAATAGAATCGCTAACTACCTCAAGTAATTGCATGTTGGAATAAACTTTGGCACTACCCACCCACTGAATTTGTTCATCTAACGGGGTGATGGACACGGTAAATATTCCTCCATCTTTCAACCCCAGTCGTTTCAAATCGTAATGGGCATAGCCGGCAATGGTTTCCGTGGCCATGGGGGAGGTGTTACGAAGTTCGGCATAGTGCAACAGCAGTCGTGCCGCCATCAGACTTTGAAAAACATTTTCCTGACACAGGGGTATGATTTTACTGGTGGTGGGCCAAAATCCGTCGTTGGAACTGCCAATTTCAGGAACGTAGGCAAAAATTTTGTCCTTGACCAGTTCGTCGCCGTACATCCAGTCGTTGGAATCGCCATTGGTGGGATAAATGGTGGTGCTGGCAGGGCCGTAAACGTAGTTGTTTTCGGTGGTCATCAGGCGGGCGAAGTCGGTCATCAATTCATGGTCGGGCGATTCTTCGGGTTGATAACCCCAGGGGTATAGCAATTTATTGCTGTATGAATGGTAGTTGAGGGCTATTTGAAATTCGTGTTCCATGCAAAACTGGCGCATGTTGCGGGTTTCGGGTTCCGACATGGGCGCCGGTCCGCGATAGGTTTCGTCGTATCCGTTGGGCGACGAGCCATTGTCGTCGTAGCCCCACTTGTAAGAGTAGTTGCGGTTGATGTCCACGCCAAAGGTGCCATCGCCATTGTCGTGGCGGTTTTTGCGCCACATGCCCCCGCCCCCGGGATAGCTGACACGGTTGTATTCATATCCGTCAGGATTTACGATGGGTACAAAATACAACTCGGTGTTGTCCACCAAAAAAGCAATGTCGGGATCGCTGTCGTAATTTTCGAGTAAATACCACATGTAGAACACAAGCGACTGAAAACTAATTACTTCTCTGGCATGATGCAGACCTGTGTAGAGCATTTCAGGTTCGTCTTCGTTTTGGTTGGGATTATCGGAAATCTTCACCCAATACAACATATGTCCATCATGGGTAAGGGTGTCCGTCGAAATGGGTTGTTTTACCGTGATCAGGTTGGGATACAAAGCAGCCATTTCGTCCAGTTCGGCCATAACTTCATCCAGAGTGTAGTATCCGGCCAGACTTCCAAGCTCAAAGTGTTCGGGTACGGGATAGTCGGTGGCCATACTTCGGTCGATGCTTTTTACCGGATCGTTTTGGGCGCGATCTGCGTAGTATTGTATCACATCCGGAATCACCACCTCACAACTGAAATTGTTTTCGCTCAACCGTTGGATTACCTCTTGGCTTAAATCGGTTTCCAGCCAGGCATTTTTTCGGTAAAGGCCTTCTGTAATATCCACACCCAAAGCGGCCAATTGTTGCACATCTTTATTCTCCAGCGATACCCGAACCCGCGAATAGGTTGTTTGTCCGACGGCTTCAAAGCCAAACAGCAGGGTGAATATAAGACCGATTAAAAGCGTATGTTTCAAGTTCATGCGTGTGGTTTTTGTGGTTTGCTATTAGTGATTTTGTTTGATGTCGTCGTTCCACTGTAAGGTGTTGATCAGGTGATGAACATCGCTGATGATAAAATCGATAACCGGGGCCAGCGAGTCGTTGTTGGGAGTGGTTTGAAAATACAATGCCCCCCGTAAAAAGTGAGCTGTACTGTCGGTAACAAAAAACTGATAGGGCGAGGCGGCACCGCTGCCTTCGATGCGGTAGGTAAGGCCAAACACCTTTCTGTCGGGATCGAACACCACGCTGTCGTTGATGGCATCTGCCTTGGGAATGTGTTTCGACACCAGGGTGTAGGCATCTTCCAGATAGGTGAACAAATTGCCCGACACATCTTTGTAACTCAGGTGTAGGGTGGCTTTGTACGCCGGATAATTGATGTTGACCCAATATTTTTCGTCGGGGGCTTGCGGATCGGCCGTTATGGTGGTATAATCCGGATATTCAAACAAATAGGGCAGCGAACTGTCGGATGACAAATAGTTTTTTTCGGGCAGGTCGATTCGGAAAAACCCGCGTGGTTTTGGGCTGTATGGTTGCCGGCAGGCCGAAATCAGCAGCACCACAGCTGCCAACCATAGCCAAACTACGGGAACATTATGATTTTTATGCATTTGGTTTTTTATTGACAGATGGTATGATGGCCACTTCAATCTCTTTGATTTTCCGTTCGTCGGCATCATGAATAATAAACTCAAACTTGCGGTATTTTATTTTGTCGCCCTTGCCGGGAATTCTTCCTTGTAATTCGAGCATCAGCCCGCCAAGCGAATCGGCCTCGCCCACCACTTTGTCGAAATAATCATCCTTCAGGTGCAGGATTTTGTAAAAATCGTTCAGAGGTGTTTTGGCTTCAAACAAATAATTGTTGTTGGCAAGTACCTGATGTTTAAACTGATGGGGTTCTTTATCGAATTCGTCGCTGATATCACCCACAATTTCTTCGATCACATCTTCCAGTGTAATGATGCCCGAAGTGCCACCATATTCGTCCACCACAATGGCCAAATGGTTTTTCTTTTCACGAAATTCCTGCAACAGGTCGTTGATGCGTTTGTTTTCGGGAACAAAAAACGGGGGACGTATTAAATTCACCCAATTGTCGAAATCGGGTTGATTGAGATAGGGGATTAAATCTTTGATATACAGTATTCCCAACACGTTGTCGAGCGACTCTTCATAAACCGGTATGCGGCTAAAACCCGACTCGAGCACCACACGAACCACCTCCTGATAGGTTGCGGCCTTGTCGATGGCCGTAATATTCACACGCGATTGCATGATTTCGGTGGCTTCGGTTTCGCCAAAGGTGGCAATGCCTTTCAAAATCTTTTTTTCGTCTTCGGTAATGTTTTCGCCAGCGGTCAGGTCGATGGCATCCGACAAATCGCTCATGCTGATATGGTGTCCTTTTTTCTTCACCTTTTTGTCGATGAGGTTGGTGGAGTTGACCAGGATACTGCTCAGAGGTTTAAAAAACACGATCAGAAATTTCAGGTTGTTGACCATCAGGTGAGCAAACATCATGGGCTCTTTGTTGGCCAGAATTTTGGGGATAATTTCTCCAAAGATGAGAATCACCGAAGTAATCAACACCACCTGCACCAGCACCACTACCACGGGGTTGGCATCGGGCGAAATGAGGTTGGCCGTGATGTAAGTGGACAAAATAACGATGCCCACATTCACAAAATTATTGGTAATGAGGATGGTCGATAGCAGTCGTTTGGGTCGTTGGAGCAAGTCGAGAATGGCTTTATCTTTCACCTCGTTGCGGTTTTTCAGTGTCAGAATATCCGAAGGAGAAAGGGAAAAGAAAGCTGTTTCGGCACCGGAGATAAGTCCTGAAAGCACCAGCAAAAACAACAAAAACAACAATGAAACCAAAGTAGCCACTGTAAAGCCATGAAAGTATGGCTCTTGTATCAGGTATATAAAACTTAACGGGTCGATATCTGCAGTTTCCAAAACAGTTGTATTGGTTCACTCAATAAACGCGGCAAATGTACAAAGAAAAGCATTGCCCACAAATTAATGGTCTGATATTTAGAAAGGAAGGTCGTTTTCGGTATCATCCGGTGATGGAGCCATTCTGGCTTCAGGTGCACTTCCGTAGTTCTCCTGTGGCGACCTTTTTTCGTAATCTCCACCTTGTTGATCAGTTCCCTGAGGTTTGGCCAGCATGTGTATTTTTTCGGAGAGGATTTCGGTAATATACTTTTCGGCGCCATCGCGATCGGTATATTTACGGTTTTTAATTTTCCCTTCCACGTATATCAAATCGCCTTTGGCAATGCTTTTATCAGCCAAATATCTGTATCCCACAATATTGTGCCACTCGGTTTGGTCTTTCCATTCGTTGGTGGTGCGGTCGCGGTAGCTTTCGGTGGTGGCCAGCGAAAAGCTTATTTTTTTGGTTCCGTCGTCAAAGGTATATACTTCCGGATCTTTTCCAATTCTGCCAATTAAAAACACTTTGTTTAGTCCTGCCATGTTACTTCTATTTTTTTGTTATTATGATTTCTTCTTTAGTAAACCTTCACGTAAATACCTCTCTGTCAGTACAGATACGGGGTAGTCGGTCAGCGAAGTTTGTTCTACCAAAAGTAATGTATTTTTCAGTATATCCGAAATTGGAGGGGATATTGTTACCGAAATAAACCGGGCGAAAATTTTTCGATGGGTGAGCAGGTGTTTATAATCGGGTGAAACATGGTTGATTACTGGGGAGGCCGGATCAAGCCAACCACGGTTCACTGCTTCCGAAATGGCTTTTTCAGGGCTTATGGGGGCTTCTGTTTGCACAAATGGGAAATCGTAAAGGTGGGCCCAAATGTCTCCTTTGGGACGTTTGTATATAAAGGTATGTGGTTGACCCGATTTCAGGGTGTTGATTACAAAATAGTTGAGAAAAACTTCCTTTTGTCTGGTTTTTGGATTTTTTACCGGAAATCGATCGATTTGGTGGTTATTGAACGCGAAACACATGTCGCTCAGGGGGCAAGAGTCGCATTCGGGATGGGCTGGTTTACATACCAGTGCTCCCAGTTCCATCATGGCTTGATTGAAGTTGGCAGCCTCATCCGGGGGCATCAGCGATTCGGCCAGTTGCTGAAATTGCTTGTGGGCACTGGTCGTATTGATGGGTGTATCAACACCATAGGCACGTGCCAGCACCCGATACACATTTCCATCCACAACGGCATGGGGCAAGCCAAAGGCCATGGAGGCGATGGCTGCTGCCGTGTACGGACCAATACCGGGAAGGGATTTGAGCAGGTTGAGGTCGGCCGGAAATTGGCCATCATATGTTTGCACCACCTCCCGCGCAGCTTTCAGCATGTTGTCGGCCCTACTGTAATAGCCCAATCCTTGCCAAAGTTTATACACCTCCTGTTGATCGGCTTTTGCCAGCAAACGGATGTTCGGAAAACGTTCTACAAACCTTACATAATAAGGTAGTCCCTGATCCACACGAGTTTGCTGCAGAATCACCTCCGACAACCAAATATGGTAGGGATTGGCCGACTGTCTCCAGGGTAAATTTCGCCGGTGGATTTGGTACCACGACAAAAGATTTATGATATTTTTGTTCATCGGAGCACGAAATTACTTAAAAAAGAACATATTAGATGAAAAAAAATATCTTGTTTTTCTTTTTTTTATTAAAAAAGTAGTACTTTTGCCCACCAAACTAAAAAACTAATATTTAATCATTTAAAATAATATTAACATGACAAAGGCAGAAATTGTAACCGAGATCGCCAGCAAAACCGGAATCGAAAAAGTAGCTGTACAAGCTGTTGTTGAATCATTCATGGAAACTGTAAAACAGACCATGGTAGAAGGCGAAAATGTGTATCTCAGAGGATTTGGTAGCTTTATTATCAAAAGAAGAGCTGAAAAAACCGGACGTAATATTTCAAAAAATACGACCATCATTATTCCCGCTCACAACATTCCTGCATTCAAACCCGCTAAAACTTTTGTTAGCGAAGTAAAAGGAATTTAATTACCAACAACTAATAATATAGCATTATGCCAAACGGAAAAAAGAGGAAGAGACATAAGATGTCGACCCACAAGCGCAAAAAACGCTTAAGGAAGAACAGGCATAAGAAGAAATAGAAAGTTTCTTTTGCACGATAACACAGGATTTCTTCAGAGACCTGTGTTATTGTGTTTTTATCCTCCCTTACCAATTAAATTGTTTGTCCTGCAATACAACTCATCCATAATAGCCCTATTGGCTATTATTTACCTTAAATTTTAACACGTGAATAGAGAATTAATTATCGATTCAAATCTATCGGAGGTTAATATTGCGTTACTTGAGGACAAAAATCTGGTTGAATTAAATAACGAGCAGACCAACAACAAATTCGCCGTTGGCGATGTGTTTTTGGGAAAGGTCAAGCGCATTATGCCCGGCCTCAACGCTGCTTTTGTCGACGTAGGTTACGAAAAAGATGCTTTTTTGCATTACCTCGATTTGGGGCCGCAAATTCGCACTTTCAACAAATACGTCAAACTCGGGTTAATCGAAAAAGCTCACCTTACCTCTCACGAGGAAATTAAACCCGAAAAAGACATTGAAAAAACCGGAAAAATAAATCAGGTTTTGGTTAGTGGTCAGCAAATACTGGTGCAGATTGCCAAAGAACCCATCTCCACCAAGGGTCCACGCATTACAACCGAAATTTCATTCCCGGGACGGTTTATCGTTCTGCTGCCATTTTCCAACAAAATCTCCATCTCGCAAAAAATCAGAAGCAAAGACGAGCGCAACAGGCTCAAGCGTCTGATAACAAGTATTAAACCAAACAATTACGGTGTTATTATCAGAACCGTGGCCGAAAATAAAAAAGTGGCCGAACTGGATACCGACTTGCGCGATTTGGTAGGAAAATGGGAAAGCATTATCAGTAAATTACCCCTCCTCAAGGCACCGCAAAAGGTACTGAGCGAGTTGGATCGAACCTCCCAAATTCTGCGTGATGTGTTGAACGAGTCGTTCAACTCCGTTTACGTTAACGATCCAATTCTATACGAAGAAACAAAAAATTATCTGGGAACCATCGCTCCCGATAAAAAAGACATTGTAAAACACTACAAAGGCCGTGCGCCTATTTTTGAACATTTCGGAATCGACAAACAACTCCGCAGTTCATTTGGCAAAACGGTTACCATCAAAAGCGGTGTGTACCTCATTATCGAACATACCGAAGCACTGCACGTAATCGACATCAATAGCGGCCACCGCGTAAACAAGGAAAATTCGCAAGAGCAAAATGCCCTTACCGTCAACCTTGAATCGGCTGTGGAAGTGGCTCGTCAGTTGCGTTTGCGCGATATGGGTGGTATTATTGTAGTAGATTTTATCGACATGCACGATGCCAAAAACCGCCGTGCACTGTATCAAAAACTTAAAGATGAAATGGCCAAAGACCGGGCCAAACATACCATTTTGCCTCCCAGCAAATTTGGTTTGGTTCAAATTACCCGACAAAGGGTACGCCCGGAAATGACTGTTCCCGTGCTCGAAAAATGTCCTGTGTGCAATGGTACCGGCGAAATTAAATCGAGCATGATGATTATCGATGAAATTGAAAACAACCTGAACTACCTTATTCAGGATCAAAACCACAAAAACCTTTCACTGGGTATTCATCCCTATATCGAAGCTTTCTTGAAAAAAGGTTTCTGGAAATATCAGATTAAATGGTATTTTAAATACAAACAGTGGATTAAGATTCGTGGTAACAATGATTTTCATTTCATGGAATACCAGTTTTACAATAAAAACAATGATATCATAAAGCATTAGGCTCAGTATTCGTAAAAAAAGAGGCCGGTTCAAACGAACCGGCCTCTTTTTTTTTATTACCGAATTTATGGTTTTTGCGGGTGAATGCTCAGTACCGGTATGGGTGAGTGATTCACCATTTGCAGGGCGTAAGGCCCCAACAGCAAGTTGGTAACCGATATTTCCTGCTCGGTCATGATGGCAATCAGGTTGGCCTTGATGCCTTCGGCATATTTTAATGTTTCGTCGGTAATGTTGTCGGCTTCCACATAGGCCACTTTATAGCGAACATCATTTTCTTTCAGATATTCCTCAGCTTGAGCAATGTAATTTTTAATGCGGTAGCGCAGGTCGTCGGCTTGGGTGGTAAATAGTCCCAACAGGTGGATTTCTGAATGGAAATACTTGGCCAATAGTGCCGACATGGGTAGCTTTTCGCGGGTGCAGATGGTGCTGTCCAAGGGTACCACGATGCGCTTGAGGTCGGTGCCAATGTCCACCCCACCGCGGATGGTTAAAATGGGCACTTTACTGCTGCTCACAATGCGGTTGGCATTGCTTCCAATCCAAAATTCCTCAAACCCTGACGACCCGTGGGTACCAATTACGATAAGAAAAGCATCCACTTCCTCGGCAGCGTGGCAAATTTCCTTATAAATTTTTCCCTTACGGATGTCGAAATCAATGGTTTGATCACCCAGGTGGAAACGATAGGTTTTTACCAATTCGTGAAACCTTTCTGTTACCTCTTTGATGAGGTTGTCGGGTTCAACCGAAAAAATTTCCTTTGAATAATCCAGATGATTGATCCAAACCATCCTGATATTGGCTTTGGCATTGCGTGCAATGCTGATGGCATGTTCCAAAGCATTAATTGAGCAATCGGAAAAATCGATGCCTACTACTATTGTTTTACTCATGATCGTTGGATTTAGGTTGTGTTGATAAACTTGGAATTACTATATCATCTTGAATTACCCAGGCACTTGGGTATTTTCTGGCTATTTGTGACAAGAAATTTTCGGCTTCCAAACGGGTTCTGAAGTTTCCTACACGCACGCGGTAATAGGGTTCTCGAAAGGTGATGTAGGTGCCCACTTCGGGAAAGTCTTCACTAAATTTAACCGTCAACTCCTGGGCTTCGGTGAGGGCGTGATTGCCCGATTCCATCATGAGCTGAATACGGTAACCCGGAAATTCAGGAAATGCCCGACCATAGGCCATGTGCAAAGCAACCAAACTGTCGGCATCCGGAATGGTGATGTATTCGTCGCCTTCGTTGGTCAGGTTTTGCGAAAAAGCGTTAAACCCAGGCAACAAACTAATTATCAATACTATGTAACTAATAAATTTCATTTCAACGAATTAATGACTTTCTTTTGAACGCACACTCAGTACAGGAATAACTGAATTATTGATCAACTGTTGTGAATAGGCTCCCAAAAATTTGTTGGCGGAGGTGGTTCCCTGATCGGTCATGATGGAAATTAAGTCCACCTGATGTTCGTCCATATAGCGAAGAATGGATGCCGCCACATTGTCGGCATCAATTTTTTCGTTGACAAACGAAACTTGATTATCGGTCAAACATTTGGAAGCTTCCTCACTAAATTTGGCAATACGTTTTCTGATCACGCTGATGCTGGTATTGTACACTTCCAGCAGGTGGATGGTGGCTCCGAAAGCCCGGGCCAGTTCGGCTACCATCGGAAGTTTTTCTTTGGTTTCCAGGGTGCTGTCGAGGGGCAGAAGAATGTTTTGGATATCCGGTTTTATTTCGTAATTGCTGCGAATGGTAATGATGGGGCAAGGAGCCTGTGCCACAATACGGTAGGCGTTGCTGCCAATCCAGTATTGTTCGTAGCCCGACACGCCATGTGTTCCGGCAAATATTATATCGGCACCAATGCTGTGGGCAGTTTTGGCCACTTCCTGATAAACTTTTCCCCTTTTTAGCGCCACATGTATTTTTCCCTCGGGAGTTTGATCGCGGTATTTTTGCACGGTAGAATCAAGATACGCCTTGGCTTCGATGCGTACATCGCCGGCAATGGTGTCCATCATGCTTTCGCCCACCCCCGAATTGTCCACCCAAACCAAATGCAGGGAGGCTTGCAGTTTTTGGGCATAAACGAGCGCGTACTCAAGTGCGTGTAAGGAGTTTTTTGAAAAATCGAAGGCAACCAATAATGTTTTCATAACACAAAAATTTACCACCGAGCGACCAACTGCACCGGTCATTTGTCATGCAGCTAATTTACTGAAATTTTTCTAAATTCCAACCCGGGGCGTTCGATTTTGTTGCATCAGATGCAATGTGCTCTGTGTCAACTCATGTGATGTGGACAAACGAAAACGGGAACACCCTGCCCACACTTTACTTTTTCAGCTACTTTTGTGAAAAAGAATTATCTCATGAATGAAAACCTGGATGCCTCCGGTTCACTATTGAGCAAAGGCGATCTCGAGATTGAAAAAACCTTGCGCCCCGGACATTTTGAGCAATTTTCGGGTCAGCCCGGGGTGGTCGAAAATCTGAAAATTTTTGTGCAGGCGGCTCGTCTTCGGGGCGAAGCGCTTGATCACGTGTTGCTTCACGGCCCTCCCGGATTGGGCAAAACCACCCTTTCGCATATTATCTCCAACGAATTGCAGGTAAACCTGATCACCACTTCGGGTCCGGTGCTCGACAAACCCGGTGATCTGGCCGGATTGCTCACCAACCTCGAACCCAACGATGTGCTTTTTATCGACGAAATCCATCGACTGAGTCCTGTGGTGGAAGAATACCTGTATTCGGCCATGGAAGACTACCGCATTGATATCATGATCGAAACCGGTCCCAATGCCCGTTCGGTTCAGATTGTAATCAATCCCTTTACCCTTATTGGCGCCACCACCCGTTCGGGCTTACTCACGGCACCTTTGCGCTCAAGGTTTGGTATCAACTCACGGCTATCTTACTACGATATTCCCACTCTTACCAAAATTGTAAACCGATCGTCGCGTATTCTCAATGTGGAAATTGACCATGAAGCCGCCATAGAAATTGCCGGAAGAAGCCGCGGCACCCCCCGCATTGCCAACCTGTTGTTGCGGCGGGTTCGCGATTTTGCTCAAATAAAGGGCAATGGACGCATCGACCTGAAAATAGCTCAATTTGCTCTGGAGGCACTCCATGTGGACAAACATGGTCTCGACGAAATGGACAACCGAATTCTGTCCACCATCATCGACAAATTTAAAGGAGGTCCTGTGGGCATTACCACCCTTTCCACGGCTGTTGGCGAAGAGGGCGGAACCATCGAAGAGGTGTATGAGCCCTACCTGATTCAGGAAGGATATATCATGCGTACACCCCGCGGTCGCGAAGCCACCGAGCAGGCATACAAGCATTTGGGCAGAATAAAGAAACCCGGTCAGGGCAAACTTTTTTAATATTCAAAATGCCATGCCCATTGCCGAACTAGTCCGCGATTCGCTTAGCGATGCCATCAAGCAACAAGCCCGACAGCTGGGTTTTTTTGATTGCGGAATATCCAGGGCTGAGTTTTTGGAGCAGGAGTCTGAACGCATGGAAAACTGGCTGCAGCAGGGCTTTCATGGAGACATGGCCTACCTGGAACGAAACCGCGAAAAACGATACAATCCGGCCTTGTTGATGGAAAATGCCCGTTCGGTGATATCGGTGTTGTATAATTATTACCCGGAAGAGGAACTCGCGCAAGAGGAGAATTATTCCTTGTCGAAATATGCCTATGGTACAGATTATCATTTTGTTATCAAGAAAAAACTCCTGCGGTTAAAGGATTTTATCGAAGAGAAAACCGGGGCTCGCGAAGCGCGTGCTTTTGTGGATTCGGCACCCATGCTCGATCGGGCCTGGGCACATAAGAGCGGACTTGGGTTTATTGGTAAAAACACTTGTCTGATAAACAAAAAAGGGGGCTCTTTTTTCTTTATCGGACACCTCCTCCTCGATTTGGAGTTGAGTTATGAAAACGAAACCGATGCCAAAAATTACTGTGGAAAGTGTACCCGATGCATCGATGCTTGTCCCACCGGCGCCATTGCGCCTTTTCGTGTGGATGCCCGAAAATGCCTGTCGTATCTTACCATCGAATATCGTGGTGAACTGGATACCTCCATGCGTAAGGATTTTGGCAATACCATGTATGGTTGCGACATTTGTCAGGATGTTTGTCCCTGGAACCGGTTCAGCAGGCCACACCATGAGCCGGAGTTTGTGCCATCCGAAAAGTTAAAAAAAATGAAAAAGTTGGATTGGCATTCACTCGACAAACCTCTTTTTAATCAATTGTTTAAACATTCGGCTGTGCAACGTGCCGGATATAAAGGCTTGAGAAGAAACATTGATTTTCTGTCAAATTCTGCTACTTTTGAAGATTAAAAACACCAAATATGTTCAGAAAAAAATTTAGTATCTGGTTTACCGTATTTTTTCTCGTTTTGATGTTGATCAATCTTTTTGTGTATTGGGTGAAAAGTGGGCAGGAAACCTATGCCGACGAAATCATCACCAAAACCACCCAACGATTCAATACAAGCATCCTAAATTTTCTTTCCGAAGTAGAGCATTCCAAAAATCAGCTGACCAATACCGTAAAGAACCACCAAATTACCGACCTGAGCTCCGATACCCTCAACCTCTTATTTAGCCAATTGGTGGAAAAAGACAAGTTTTTGAAGGGCGTCATTATTTTCGGACAAGACTTTAATTATGTGTTGGTTCACGAAGGGCAAACCTGGGCCACCACGCACAACAACAAAGTAAGCGACTCTCTTATCAATTGGCAACGACTGAACAGCAACATGAAATTGATCAGCGATTGGAGCGATACTTACAGCTATTTTCTTACCGACAGCACTTATAGCATTATTAAAAGCGAATTAAACGAAAATCATGCCTCCAATCTTTGGCTTAACGTACAGAGTAAGTTGGCCGAAAGACGCGATTTGTTGATGACAGTTTTTAACCTGAATAGCCGTGATCATTTTCCGGTGGTGGTGGCTTTTTTGTACAGCACTGCCGAAATGGGGAATCAGTTTATTTCGGTGCTGAAATATAAAAATCCCATGGTGTCGGTAATTACTCAGAACAATGGCGTTATTACTCCGCTGATTACCAGCGATACCACCAAACTCAACCTGTATGCCGGATTGAACGTGGAGGTAAAAAAGCTGATAGCCAAATGGCAGAAAAATGTCGATAAACATAACCATTCCTTTGCCTTTAACCACGGCGATCAGGTATATTGGACCCGATTGATCAACTTACCCGAAAAATTGGGTGTTACGGGCTACGGAGTAACCATATCGGCCATAGATTTGGCCAAAACCGAAAACATGCAGGAGTTGTTGTATGTGTATCTGGCTGCGCTGTTTTTTATACTCGCCGTACTTTCCTACCTGACCACCAGACGAAAAAACCGCGAAAACAGTCTGTCTGCACCCGAACCTCCTGAGCCATTTCAGGAACACGAATTGTGGCCTTTGATAAAAAAAGGCGAGTCGGAAAAGGTGGAATTTAAATCCTCACTGAGGTGGGATTACCGCGAAAAGGTGGTAAACAGTCTGTTGGAAGTAGTAATTATGAAAAGTATTTCAGCGTTTGCCAATGCCAAAGGAGGTACGTTGATTATCGGCGTGGCCGACAACATGGAGATATTGGGTCTGGATCCCGATTTTAAAACCCTGAAGAAACAGGATGTGGACTATTTTGAGTTACATCTGCGTAAGTTGATTACCAACCAGTTTGGACTCACTTTCGCTAACCATTTTTTACATATTCAATTTCCTGAAATCCATGGTAAAACCATCTGCGTGATCCGCATTCATGCCGGTATCCGTCCTTTGTTTATCAAAACCAAAGGCAAACAAGGGCAGGAACAGGAGAAATTTTATGTGCGTTCGGGCAATGCCTCGCAGGAAGTGGCTTCGCTGAAGGAAATGAATGAATATATCAACCGGAGATTTGGAGGGAAATGAGAGGGTTCAAGGGTTCAACCCCGAAAGTTTTCGGGGCAAATGGTAAAGGGTTCAAACGTTTGCTTGTTATGATGTTTATGTATAACTGTACACTTCCTCTCTCCTCCTTACTGATTACTCCCTACTCCCCCCGATGGCTATCGGGGTCCGACTTTACGCACCTATAACTCAAAAACATGACCCACGAATTGCTCTTTTGGATCATTTTATATCTGGTGTTTATCATCATCATTTCCATTCGGCATTTGCGCACTTCCGATTTGGATCAGTACCTGGTGAACAACCGAAATACAGGGGTTATTCCATTGGTGTTCACTACTTTGGCCACCTTTGTGGGTGGGGGTACTTCCATTGGTCTGATGGCCATGGGATATGAGTCGGGGTTGGCAGCGGTGGGCATCGGGGTGGCTTACGTCATCGGGTTTGTGTTGTTGTTTTTCTTTGCCGGACCCATCCGTGATTTTGGTGCCAAGCACCATATATACAGCTTTCCTCATTACCTTAATCTTCGTTATACCCGTTTTGAAACTTCGAGGTTTACGCGCATATTTTCATCCACGGTCAGTGGGGTGAATATTTTTATTTTTTTCTTTCTGTTGTCGGCGCAGTTTGTGGCCATGGCCAGTTTGTTGAAATACAGTTTTGAAATCGGTTATACCACGGCAGTGGTTATTTCGGCATTGATTGTGGTAGTGTATACGGCCATTGCCGGCTTGTCGGGGGTGATTCTTACCGACATGGTGCAGTTTGTGGCCATTGTGGTGATGATTGTGTTGGTGTTTATCCCGGGCATTATCGATGATACCGAGGTCTTTGAACGATTAACAGAATTGCCTGCCAACATGCTCAACGGCACTTACTACGGCTGGATATTTTTGGTGGCTTTGCCCGTGTTTTTAAGTTGGTCGGTGTTGGTGCGGATGGATATCTGGCAACGGATACTGGCGGCCAAAGATCAACGAACGGCGCGCAGGGTAAGTCTTTGGTCGGGATTGGGCATGTTGCCTTTTTACATTGTTTTTCCATTGGTGGGTATGACCATTCGTGTGGTGAGTCAGGATGCGTTCAATCCCCGGGATGTGGCCTATGTGTTTATCGATCGTCACAGTGGTGGTTTGCTTTTTGGTTTTGCGGTGGTTGGATTGCTATCGGCGCTCATGTCGTCGGGCGACAGTTTTTTAAACATCATTTCCATTTCGGCCGTAAAGGATTTGGTGGGATGGAAGACCAAATCATCTGTAAAAAAACTGAGTCAGGGAGTGCTGATTCGTTCGGCTACCATGATTTTTGGCGTGATTGCTTTGGGCATGGCTCTGGTATTTCCCTATATTGTGGATTTGATGGTCGTGGGCATTTCCACCATCACTATTTTTGTGCCCATTACCCTTTTCTCGCTGATCAAAAAGGAGGTATATCCCCTTCGGAAGGCAGCTCTATGGAGTATTCTTTCGGGATTTGTGGTGAATGTTTTGTTGTTTGTTTGGGGAGTGGTGTTGCCGGAGCAGTTCGAGCCCAAGAACTCCTTTGTTCCGGCTTTTGTCGTGGCGACATTGGTCTTGGTGTTGGGAGTGTTGCTGAAGAAAAAAGGAATATCGAAATGATTGAAGATGAGAGAAAGGCACAAGCGGACGCTTGCGCCAGTTTGAGAGAGTATTAATAAATGAACGTAAAATGAAGTTGTCAGGATTTTTCCCGTAGGGAAATTATGTGGGTAGAAGAATAATAAAATTCGTTTGTTTCGTCCCGGATGGGACGATATAAACAGAAAAATAAACCTTTCTACCCATATTTGACTCCTAACGGAGTCAGAAACAAAAATCAGACAATTTTTACGATAGGTTACCTTACTTCAATTAAAAATGACAGTCAGGTAGGAGGGTTTTAAGTTGCAATGATGAGGGCACAAGCGGGCGCTTGCGCCAGTTTGAGAGAGTATTAATAAATGAACGTAAAATGAAGTTGTCAGGATTTTTCCCGTAGGGAAATTATGTGGGTAGAAGAATAATAAAATTCGTTTGTTTCGTCCCGGATGGGACGATATAAACAGAAAAATAAACCTTTCTACCCATATTTGACTCCTAACGGAGTCAGAAACAAAAATCAGACAACTTCTACGAGAGGCTGCCTTACTTCAATTTAAAAATGACAGTCAGGTAGGAGAGACTTTAGTTGTAATGATGAGGGCACAAGCGGACGCTTGCGTCGGTTTGGTGTTCGGTGTTTAAAGAGAAATAAAGATAATTTTACTATGAAACTTGGTGTATTTTCTGACGAGCATTTCATGAAGGAGGCTCTGAAAGAGGCTGAGAAAGCACGCAGGCAAAACGAGGTGCCTGTGGGTGCGGTGGTGGTTTACGACAACCGCATTATCTCGCGTGGCCATAACCTTACCGAAACCCTCAACGATGTAACGGCGCATGCTGAGATGCAGGCCTTTACCTCTGCTGCCGACTTCGTAGGTGGTAAATATTTGAAAGACTGCACGCTGTACGTTACGCTGGAGCCCTGCGTAATGTGTGCCGGAGCTGCCTTTTGGACGCAAATCAGCCGCGTGGTGTTTGGTGCTTATGACGAAAAAAGAGGCTTTTCCAGATTGGCAGCACCCATTTTGCATCCCACTACCGAAGTGTTGGGTGGTGTTTTAGCCGACGAATGCGGTGAGTTGATTCAGGAGTTTTTCAGGGAAAAGAGAAAATGAAAATACTGAAACTTGTTTCATCCAACCGTAAATTCTGTATCAATATTTTAAAAACAAGTGTCATATTTTAAAGGATAGAAGCCCTCAGGTTAAGATTTTAAAGAAATGTAAAACAGAAGATCCTTAAAAGGTAAGCATTATTTCTTCTGCACAAGCCAGACATCTTGTTGCGCTTTTCCATTATTTGAGGGTGTTTCAACATGTTCGAGAATTTTCATTCCTTCAAACAGTTTTTCCATAAACACCTTTGGATGATAGGCCGTGTAGGTACGGTGACCTTCTTCTGTCATCCCTCTCACAATAAGTTCTCCACGACGATAGGCGGCACTTTCTTTTTCGGTTAATTTTTCAATAAATGCATCGCCATGAGTGGTGAGAAAGATTAAGCCACCGGGAGTCAGAATGCGCTTCAGTTCGTTCATCCATTCATAATGAAGTTGTTCGCTCAGATGGGTAAAAATGGAAATTCCATAAATAGCATTGAAATAGTTATCCTGATACGGCAACTTTGCTTCTAACGTGTTGGTATTAAATTCAATTCCCGGCAGGTTATTTTTACACCATTCGATTGAAGCAGGGTTGTAGTCGGTGCCAAATACTTTTCCGTTTTCGAGCAATTGCGCCATATGCCTAATTACTCTTCCGGGTCCACAGCCCCAATCTAATACTCTAATACCGGATAGAGAAATATATTTTTGAAAATAATCTAAAATCCATTGGGCGGCCCTCAAACTTTTGGTGTAATATTCTTCGTAATCCAGTTGAAACGATTCATAGATCATATAATCCGGTGGCAGGTTAGCCTCTGGGTTGTTTAAAAGAAACTGCTTGTTTTTTTTCCGCTTTTTAAATTTAAAGTAATAATACCTCAAATCATCCGTAAACTTCATTAAGCCAATCCGACGTAACAAAACGGAAACATCCCCTTTTTTCATAATTTTCCTTTTAAGAAAGGAACAAAAGTAAGAAATCTAACTAATGAGCTGTCATTATCTATGTGTTGAATATGTATAATTGACACGAGTGAGGTTTTGATTTGTGTGTTTTATTTACGCCACTCCCGCCTTCCGATGACTATCGGAAGGCGGGAGCATTGTTATTATTTCTGTTTAATCTCCATTTGCCCGGTAAGGGTAAACCCCCAAATAATTGTCATACAGGTATACAAACCGGTTAACCAACAAAAACCCCGCATCAATGAAACACCCGATAAGCACATTGGTCATCGTTCTGTTGTTATTCGCGGGTATTGGCGGATTGCGTGCAAAGTTACTTTGGTACAGGTTGCCATATCTTTTTGTGGTTCTCGTTTTTTTAATATCAGGTCAAAATTCTTATGGGCAAAATAAACAAAATGAATTACCAAGGCTTGGGGTTCGATTGAACACAGTTTATGATTATTGGGTTGTTCACAATACAATAAATCTTAATGTAAATTTTGGGGATCATAATTTGTATGTTGGTCCCGAGTTGGTTCATATTTTGACGCTTCCGAAAAAGTATGATGATGTTGATAATTTTCGTGGCAAATCAATCGGCCTGAATTTTGGATATCGTTTCACTTCACGGAAATTAGCACCTAAGCTCAAGCTATTCGGACAGTTAAACTTCTCTATATTTCAATTGAAAATTACAGAAAGTCAGTTGGGGCCGCCATCTAAACAGGAAAAAATTAGTGTCGTGGTAGAAAACACGGCAAGTGTTGGAGTAGATTACAACGTTTTCGATAAAATTCATTTGTTTTCGGGCTTGGGATTTGGTTCTTATGATGGTTTCTTCTTAATGATTACCTCATTTACTCCCACTTTTTATGTTGGCATTGATTATAATTGGTAGTGTTGTAGCAAACAAAATTACCAGGAGGACTCACTTATTTGCACCTTTTGTCAATTCGTCTCCCTTTTAATGTATCAGTATTCAGGAGGCACTAACAATAACCTCCCGAGAAAATAGTGGAATATCAAATAAATAGTGATCTTTGTCAGGGCAAACGCTTCTTTTTCTGATTATCAAAAAATGTCAATTGATGGTGGTGGAGGTAATGAAATGTTGAACAAAAATAATAAATTGAATTCACATAGTATTGATAAACAAGATGTAAATATTTGGAGATGGATTTATCCAAACCCATCTTCTGGCCAATATACCTACACGCATTCTAACAAAATACAATCGGCTATCGTGTATAACTCCTATGGTAAGATTGTATTGGAATTCTATAACGTTAATACCAATTTAATTTCTTTTAATATAAGTAGTCATCCACAAGGCATTTATTATTTAAAGACAACTTGTAACTCTAAAACACTAGTGATGCGTTAATATTTCATTGAAATTAAATAAGTTAAGTTGTTCTTTGACATTTTGTTTGATTTGTGTTTTGGTAAGCAGTTCATTTATAGGTGTTTTGGCAAAAGCCGAAATCCCTAATATCTGCATAATTTCATAGACTGAATAGGGGCTCCGAAGCTGATATTTCAGGTATGCTACTATTAAGTAGGTACAAACGGCTACCCAAATGTGGATTTTGACAGCATTTTCAGAATGACCCCAGATTGTTTTTTTCTGTAGGTTTTGTTTTATCCATTTGAAGAATAGTTCAACTTGCCAACGGTTTTTGTATAGTGCAGCTACTTCTATAGCATCCACATCAAAGTTGTTGGTCAGAAATACAAGCGTTATATCCTTTTCGCTATCATAGTATTTAATCCTCCGCAGTTTTTCAGGGTATTGTTTTTTGCTATTGTATATTACCAGCTTGACAACCTGATCACAGCGTAAACCGATGTCTTTATCTACTTTTCGAGACTTAATCACTCTAAACCGAAAATTATCCTTGGCTCGAACTACAAAAAATGCACCTACTTGATTTAAGGTGTAAAGACGTTTGAAATCAATATATGCTTTGTCCATAACGTATATTGCATTTGGTATGATTTCAATCTCGTCCAGTGCATTTACATCATGATATTTACCGTCGGTTATGTGGATAAAGATTGGTATGTTGCCTCGCAAATCTATCATGGTATGAATTTTAATAGCTCCCCTGGAACGTTTACCCTTTGCCCAACTCCATAGCGTTAGGCTAAGTGAGATGGTGGATGAATCAAGAACAAATATATCATTCTCAATCTCCAAATGTGGTACAGAACAATTAGCATAAAGAGGTTGAACAAGTTTTATGAGATACATTCCGAAGTCCGCAAAAATGCGCCAATCACGACTTTCATTTGCTCGTGACAGGGTTGACTGATTGACACTTCGCTTAATGCCTAAATGATATAAACTTTTCTTGTGCGCATTAAGGCAGAGACAAATATCTCTCAACCCGTTCCTGGAAGTAAGCTGTCCAAAAAGGAGCTGAGCAAATTGATTCCAGCAATTAAGTCCACGAGTTCGATAATTCCCATTATATCGTTTAACGCATTTATTGAACTCATATTTATTTATTAGCGATAAAACTTGAGCAAAAACATACTTCCCGCTATTCATAATTTTGTGATTTCTCACAAAACTACCATGCAAATCAAATCAAAAAATCAAAGAACGCTTATAATTATATAAATATCAATTGTATACAAATGTTTTTATAAAGTTAACGCATCACTAGTGACTCTAAAACTATAACACTTAAAATATTGAAATTATAACCAGCATGAACAGTATAAAAAAATCTACAATATTAGTACTTTGTTTAATGTTTCTCGGTTCAAGTTGCCTAAAGGATCATCTGGTTGGTGAGTTCCTGCTGACCGAGGAGATGAAAAATCAAAACCCTTATCAATTAGGAGCGAAACTAATTATTGTATCAGATAGTTCGATTACATACCCTGTAACTATTGAGTCAAGATTTGATACAATCTACCGAACCCATGCTGGTATGAATACAAATGAGTATTATTTCATTGAAGTTGAACGTACATGGACACTTTACACTAGTACAACGGAAATTCCTGGATTTTCTTTGGAGATGGAAGGGAAAGTTAATCAACCGGCAAATTTCAGAATAGATGCAAATATTAATAATAGAGGGCGGTCATGGTCATTTGAGTTGCCACTTAATAAAGAATATACACCATTTCTTGATAGTATTCAGGTTCGGGGTAATTGGTATTATGATGTGTATTACAGTGAATTGGAAAAGAAAGAAAATAGAGCATATAAATTGTACTATTCCACCCAATACGGCATTGTTAAAATCGACTTTTCTGATGGCAGTTTTTGGGAATTGGAAAGCATTGAATGGGCTGATAGGGAATGATTAGGCTGGTTTAATTCTCTTCTCCGCATCCTTACACCCCGCCCTCCGCTCCCGCCTTCCGATAGTTATCGGAATGTAACTGGAGGGCTTGTTTTCCTATTCAACAAAATTTGCTTTGAATTGTCATGACAAAGAAAGTTTGTGCCTCTGATCTTATTCCTCAACAGTAATTGAGTTATACACACAAGATGTTCTTAAAGCGTACCGTGGAAATTCTGCCCTAAAGTTTCAAACTGATGGCAGTGGTGTTATTATTTCTGTATAAACTCCATTTGCCCGGTAAGGGTAACCCCCCAAATAATTGTCATACAGGTATACAAACCGGTCAACCAATAAAAACCCCACATCAATGAAACACCCGATAAGCACATTGGTCATCGTCCTGTTGTTATTCGCGGGCATTGGCGGATTGCGTGCACAGGAAAAGCCACACCATCAGTACAAAAACTATCTTTCCATCAATGCTTCACGCCTGATTGTGAGAGAAATACGGGTGAGTTATGAACGGAAACTTTCCTTGCACCACTCGGCCGGTATTTCATTTGGGAAACACATGCCTTCGCCGCAAACATCTTACAGAAATTACAATTTCCTGCTTTTTAGTTTTCCCATTAACTATCGCTTGTACGACGGATATTACGGCGGACTTCGTTATAGTTACCAACTCATTCCCAAAGCTCAGTTTTATGTGGCCGCCGAGATGTATTACGATTATAAATACTACGACAACAAATATTACTGTTTTTGCGTGGGTACCGATCACGATTCGTATGTGAGCCTCGAGTCGGTGGTTCAGCGCAAATCGGGACTGAAAATTATAGCCGGAAAAAAGGTGACCATTTTTGGCAAGGGCAAAGTGGGGATGGTGCTGGATGTGTACTATGGGTTCGGACTTCAGTATAAAGAAACCAAACAAACCGAATTTGGCAGAACCCAGGGCGGCTGTAGCGTAGGGTATTATAGCCCCAACAGTACTTACGGCACGCCAAAAGTAACCATTACCCATCTCTTCGTACCCACGGGCAATTTTGGGGTGCTGATTTCATTGGCAACCATTTGATTGGCAACGCCTTATCAGAAGTTCATATAAAAAGCGAGGTGTGCCGAAAAACACCCCACTGACATAAGTGAATAAACCAAAAAAATGTACTGATGTTTTATTGAAAAAAATGGAGTACAATTTGGCCGTGAACATCAAAAACTTACCACCTTTGACAACAGAAATAAATTGATGCAATTCATAACACGATAAAATGAACGATAATTACCTGGCCAATGCCAACCGATACCAAAACATGATCTACCACCGTTGCGGGAAAAGCGGACTCCTCTTACCTGCCATTTCTTTGGGCTTCTGGCACAACTTTGGCGGTGTGGACGTGTTCGAGAACGCCCGAAAAATGGCCCTTCGTGCCTTCGATTTGGGCATCACCCATTTTGATTTGGCCAACAACTACGGGCCACCTCCCGGTTCTGCCGAAGAAAATTTCGGAAAAATCATGAAGCAAGACCTCCACAAATACCGCGACGAGCTCATCATCACTTCCAAAGCCGGATGGGAAATGTGGCCCGGGCCTTACGGGAATTTTGGCTCACGTAAATATCTGATAGCCAGCTGCGACCAAAGCCTGAAACGCATGGGACTCGACTATGTGGACATTTTTTACAGCCACCGCCCCGATCCACATACTCCCATGGAAGAAACCATGATGGCCCTGGATCAGATTGTGAAATCAGGAAAGGCACTGTATGCCGGTATTTCGTCGTACAATCCGGAGCAAACTCAGGTAGCCGTGGATATCCTCAAATCGTTGGGTACGCCTTGTTTGGTGCATCAGCCGTCGTACAGCCTGTTTAACCGATGGGTGGAAGATGGTTTGTTGGATGTGCTGGAAGCCAATGGCGTGGGTTCGGTGGTCTTTAGTCCGCTTTTTCAAGGACTTCTTACCGAAAAATACCTTCACGGAATTCCGGAAGATTCGCGGGCTGCCAAGTCTTATGTTTATTTTCCTTCTTCTGAAATAACTCCCGAACGGGTGGAAAAAGTAAAAAGGTTAAATGAAATTGCCCGAAGTCGCGGACAAAAAATTTCGCAGATGGCCTTGAGTTGGGTGTTGCGCGATCAGCGTGTGACGTCCGTCATTATCGGGGCGAGCAAGGTGTTGCATATAGAGGAGGCTGTCGGCAGTTTGGATCATCTTACCTTTTCAGGCGAAGAATTGGTAGCCATTGAGGACATATTATAAACCCTGACAGGGGGCACCCTGCCAGGGTTAAATGAAATTAAAACCAGCCAAACTTCAGCGATAAGTTGACGTTGAATGAATCCAACGCATCTTTGGCAATGATGGTTTCTTGTTCGAGGTTGTTGTTGTCGATGTACTTATATCGCAAATCAACTCCATTGGTCAGGCGGTATGAAGCGCCCACACCCAACCGGAAAAACTTCACGATATTAAACTCGATGTCGATGCCGGGTTCCACCACCAAAAACACATCATTGTCGTAATAATAGTTGTTGGAGTTCTGGTAGTTATCCCATTTATCGCGGTGGGTTGCAGCCACGCCTCCCACACCCAACAAAATGGGGACGGAAATGTGCACCGGATAAGCGGGCATGATGATGGGTTCCAGCAGCAAACCGCCATAGCCACCTGCCAATGAATAGTCACCCGGATTGTCGTAGCTGTAACTTTTGTCGAGGTTGTTGAAAAATCCATGTCCGGCCAAACCCAGGGCAAAGCGATGGTTGGCCACCCAGGCGGCTCGTCCACCCACCAAAATGGCATCGCGGCCGTCGATGTTTGAATAGCCAACGGTTATGGCACCATAGCCGCCATGGCTTACGTTACCATTGCGGTTGGTACGCGGAAACAAGGTTTTCATTTCTTCCTTATTTTGTGCCTGAATCATCCCGAAAAGACACATCATCATAAAAAGTGCAATTGTTTTTTTCATGTTTATAAAAATTAATAATTTCCAAATTTGTATCTGATTCCTACTCCGAAATCATAAAAGTTAACTTTCACGTGTTTAAATGATTGCAATTCAACGAAGGGCTTAAATTCGGCAAAGAGCACCAACGGATTTTTAATGAAATTGTATTCCATGCCAAAAATCCCGTCGAGACCCAACACAGGTCCCACCACTCTTTGTTCTTCCCAGTAGTATCCGGTAGAATTGCTCCAGCGGCGCACACGGTTGTATCCGTTTATCCATCCCACATGGCCTCCGCCACCAAAATAGATGCGCCATTCTTGTCCTCGTGCCGGAATCATGGGTTTGTACGACTCCAGCAATACCACCAGTTGCATACCGCCTTGTCTGAATCCAAACAAACCGTCGATGGCTACTTTGTCGTCCTTTATCACTTTGCCTCCAATGCCTGAGGTTACGCCCGTACGAACACCCAGCTGCCGGGTAAATCCCTGCGACATCAGGGAGAGTCCAAACAGTGAAAAAACAAGGGTGATCAAGATTGTTTTAATCATGTTTTAAGAGTTTTAATTTCCAATAACCGTTCCCGAACCGGTGATGTTGGTGTGAACCACAGGCGAGCCATGGTAATAGATGGAGCCACTTCCGCTGATATCGGCGTTAAGTAGTTCCATAACAGAAAGATACATGCTTCCTGATCCGCTGATTTTGGCTTCACTTTCAATACTCAAAAGTTCGTAGGCCGATAGATTTCCCGATCCACTGATGAGGTGGTTGGTGGTGGCGGCATTTCCCGACAAACGGATTTGGCCCGAGCCGCTAAGGGTAGATTCCACGCGGGTGGCATTTACCATAAAGTCGATGTTGCCCGAACCGCTTAGCACGGCCTTAAAATAATCGGATACGCCGTTGCCACTCATTTCTCCCGAGCCTGAAAGCACCACGGTGAGTTGTTCGGTGTCGAAATCTTCCACTTGTACCACACCCGACCCCGACAAATAGGCACCTTTGAGTACCGGGGTTTTTACGGTAACATAGATGGTATGGTTGGGGTTGAGGTTTTCGCGTGTGTCGATTACCAGGCTGTTGCCATTGACAATGGTGCGCACGTAGTTCAGGAGGTTCGATTCGCCTTCCAGAATTACCTCATAGGTGGTGTCGGGCACGATGGTAACGAAAAAAATGCCTTCGTTGACCACTTCGTTGAAGGATACCGTACGACGGGTTTCCGACGTTAGGCTGTTGTTGCCTTCAATGCCACCGAGTTTTTTGCAGGAGGCGAAAACAAACAAGGACAGAAGGCCTATCAGTATCATGAGATTTGTCCATTTCATGGGATCCATTTTTTAATAGTTTATTATTGATGTGTGTTGCGATTCTTCATTATTCGGGCGATTATTTCGCCATGGTACTATTCCAAATGACAAGATTTTTTGGGCACTGTTGCAATTTTTGTCAAACTAATTTACTTTTAATGAAATCCGACCCCCATCGCCGTTGATATTCAATGGGATGGCCTTGATTTTTCTGTTTCCGAATTCGCCGGAAGCCTTCACTTTTTTATCTTCGGTCAGGTTGCTGTCGGTGTGGATATCCGTGATTTTGGCAGAATACAGCACCTCTGTTTTTTCGGTTACCAACAGGTTGAGTTGAAAATGCAGTTGAGGATCGAGCGTCAGGTTGATTTCTGTTTCGGCAGATGTTAATTCCATCGATTCCATCCGGCTGTCGAAGTTCGTAATATCCAGGGTGCCGTAGCGGGTGTTCAGATTTAGTGTGCTGTTGAGATTTTCTATGTTGAGTATGGAGAAATAACCTTCGCCGTTCACATGGTTTACCGAATTAAGGTAATATTTGGAGCGTTTGCCATCCAGCATCAGGTGATCTATCTGCCGGGCATATACCGATGATGAGCGGTTGTTGAGGGTAAGTTGGTTGGCTTGCTCCAGATGAAATTCGCCATAATTGACAGTGATTACGGCATTGTTCAGGCTATGAATGTCCACGTCGCCGAAGTTGACCGAAATATTGGTTTCGCCGTTGAGGTTGTGCCCGCGGATATCGCCATTGCTCAGGTCCACGTTCAGTTTTCCAGCCAGATCGGTGATGTAAATGTTTCCGTATTTGTGGTGGATGCTCAGGTTGGCATTTTTTGGCAGATGGATGGTGTAATCGATGGAGGTGGAGGTGCCAGCCGAAAACAGGTTGTTGGCGATATCGCTCACTTCCGACCAAAAGGATCCCCCTTGTTCGAACACCGTTTCGGCAATGATGTAATAATCGTTGGCCTTGAAGTCGAAGTTGATGAAATCGTAGGTTTTTTCGAGTTTCGACTCTTTGGTGGATTTCACCTGAAGTTTGATATCGAAACGTACCGAATCTTCTTCCCAGGTTATCAGGTGGATGTCGCCATACTTATTGGTTACCTCAATTTCGGTGTTTTCCTTCAGGAGAAATGCGCGGCTTACTGACCGTTCTTTTTGAAAGGTTTGTGCCATTCCCGGCAAGGGAATTACCCAAATGGCCAGCAGCGCCAACAGGCTAAATGGAAATTCTTTTATTTTCATGGCTGTTATTCTTTTCGTGTTTTTGGGCTTGCAACTGAATCAGGGTTTCTTCCAGAATTTGCAGTTTTAAGCGGTAATTTTGAATCATGGCGGCGATAATTTCTTCGCTGTCGGCATTGTCGAGCAAATCGTTTTGAAGGCGTAAAAATTCCTGATCCAGTTCTTTGAGCTCGTCTTTTATTTCATCGCGGAGCAGGGGCTGGTTGGCAGCCAGCTGATAAACTTCATCGGTTTTGGTATCGATCAGGCTGGTGTAGTAGGCCTTCGACTCCATCATTTCTTCCACCAGTTGGCGGTCTTCGGTGCTCATGGCAGGGTTGACGGCAAGGCGCTGAATATCAGGTTGATTTACATAAGCATGAAAGTAGTAGCTGGCCACAAATATCACTACTACCGCAGCCACGCGCATCAGGATTTGTGTTGCCGACAAGCGTTTTGCTTCCGGTGCGGGTGGGGGCAAGGCAATTTTTGTCCACAGTTCGGGCGAAGGCTCCATCACGTCAAATTCATCGCGATGGTCGATGACAAATTTTTCCAGTTGATCAGTTTTCATAGACTACCTACTTTAATATTTCGCGAACCCTTTGTTTGGCGCGCATGTACTGCGATTTGGAGTTCGATTCGCTTACTCCGAGTATTTGTGCTATTTCTCCATGGTCCATGCCTTCGAGCAGGTAAAGTGAGAAAATCATCCGGCTTCCGTTGGGCAGCTCTTCCATGGCTTTGCGTATCATGGGTACACTGAGTTGTGGCAAATCGTCTTCTTCCTCTGGCAACTGTTGAAACAGATGCATGTCGTCGAAGTACCGCAGGTCAGCTTTTTTTCTTTTTATTTCGTTGATACAATGATTCACCACAATTCGTTTTAACCAAGCCCCGAAGGTGGCCTCATACCTGAAACTGTCCAGTCGGCGGAAGGCATCAGTAAACGATTCCTGCAACATGTCTTCAGCTTCCTCGCGGTTGCCCATCATGCGGTAGCAAATGTTGAACATAGCTTTTGCATAAGCATGATAGAGGACATACTGATCGCGTGCGCTGCCGCGTTTACTCTTTTCGATGACTTCCCTGTGTATTTCAGGTTCCACTTTCAAATGGCTTTCTTTTACTGTTAATGACAGGCGATGTGGTTCGGGGTTGCAATTTTGATAAAAATAATCTTTTGCCGGATTAAAAATATCGGATGATCAAATATACGGCGGTTATTATTCAACTCGGATTTCGTGTTTTGAATAAAACGCCACTATTTAGTTTTGTGGCTGTGTCACGGAGTTGCACTGGGAAGTCACAGAGTTGCACGGAGAAAATATTGGTTTGAGTCCTGTTCTTAAACCATCAAAACACACATAACATCAATTGCCGCGCGTGAATTCTAACAAAAGTTTACCCAAGGCGAGTGGGTGTTTATAAAATAGATTTAAATTTACTTCCTTTATTTAAAACCAACCAACATGGAAGAAGTAATGACCACACAACAAGAAACAGAACAAAAAATTACCCTGACACCCAACGCCATCAGGTTTTTATTTGAAATCAGGAAATGGGCCAGTTTTTTGGCCATCATGGGATTTATTGGCATAGGTTTCATTGTTTTGCTGGCCCTTTTTGCAGGTGTCATTTTTAGCGTACTTCCCATGGGGGATGCGGACATGCCCTTTCCGGGAATTATTTTTTCCATCATTTATTTGGCATTGGCAGGCGTGTATTTTTTTCCGGTGTATTACCTGTATCAGTTTACCACCCGTTTGAAGACGGCCCTCATGCAGCGCTCGGATGAATTTCTGGAAGCAGCCATGGGGTTTTTAAAATCCCACTACAAATTCATCGGGATATTCACCATCGTGATGCTCGCCCTCTATCCTATTATTATGATAGTGGCAGTTGTGTTTGGCGTTATGTCGGGGATGGGCAATTATTAGGCCGGTTTTAAGTCCTTTTAATCTGTTTTGGAGTCGGACCCCGAAAGCCTACGGGGGAAGTAGGGAGTAAGGATTAGAGAGTATGGAGAGAAACCTAAACCTCTGATCCATTGATCCCCTGATCCCTTGATCCCTTGAACATTTGAACCCTTGAACAAAAGTTTAATCGAAAAGACTTTGGGGGTAAGTCTGAAATGGTGTCGTTCGGTTTCTCTCCATGTAAGCTCTCCCGTGCTTTTGCCCTGCCTTTCCAGATGCATGTTGGCAATAAACTTTCTCATTTAGGGAGGGAGTGGTTTGAACAACCCCGCAAGGTAATTTCAACAGACGAAAAATACGGTATAAGTCGTAGATTTTCACCTGTTCTCTTGTTGTATTTTTGAAATGATAAATGTACTCGTTCAAATATTATTTACTGATTGTAAACTTATTACAACAATTTGGGTTGTACATAAAACGGGATTCTATCGTCTTTTCAGCTACTCACTTAATTCTACAACAATGAAAAAATCTCTATTCTTTTCCTTTGCATTCTTGGTGGGAATGTTTGTTTATGGTCAATGGACACCAATACCAATTGGTACTGCAACCACCGAAGCATCCTCCATGACAAGTTATACCGATACTGTTCTGGTGGGTTTTGCCGGCGACGGTATTTTTAAAACAACAGACTTAGGAAATTCCTGGACTGATGTAAGTGGAAATCTTTCCAATAAAAACATCAATACCATACAGGCGGGTCCATGGCCATTTGTATTTGTATCTACCACTACCGGGCCTTTTTATACCCTTGATCAACAATCGTATATGGCCACACCAACCACAGGATTGTCCAATACGAATGTTAATTTCTATTTTGTAGGTGGCGAATTGGAGGAAAACGACTTTTCGGTGGGTACCCTTGGCGGTGGCTTTTATACAGGACCTGAATTAGATGGTCCGTGGACGGCAGCCAACAATGGATTGTCGGGTGATGCCCTGACGATTAATAGCCTGTCGGGTTACGACTATGGTGATTCATCCACCTACATTTTAGCCACCAATGGAGGAGTTTACTATTCCAACAACGAATTTAACTCGTGGACATCGGGTAATAATGGATTATCCGGTGATCAATTAAAAGTTACCGGAGCGATGTTACTCAACACTTTTTCAGTAATTACCACAGAAGGGGGAGCATATTACAGCCTGGACATGGGCATGAGTTGGACCCCATTTTTTGAAAACGAAAAATTCAATTTATTGCATCTGCAAATTAGTCAATCCGGCGCTTTTACGATCTTTTTACTGGGAGAAACATCTTATGTGTCAACTGATTTCCAAACATGGATACCCATCCCCACACCGGGCGAAGTTATTTCTGCTACCACAACAACCACCGAATTGTTTATAGCCACCGCTTCCTCAAAAAACAGTTCACAAGCCGCAACCAGCGGAATTTTCAGGCAACCAATCAGTTGGACTCTTACTTCAATACCCGAAAGCCAATCAAAAAACGATGGAAATATATTCAAGCAAAATTATCCTAACCCATTCTCCGGTTCCACCACTTTGTCCTATACGCTGTCTGCCGATCAATGGGTAAATATCAGGGTGTACGATATGCTTGGTAAAGAGGTCATGTCCCTTATTCACACGTTTCAGACCGCAGGAAACCATGAGTATTTACTTGAAGGTCAAGACTTAAAACCCGGAATTTACACGGTAATATTAACAACTGAAGAAACTGCTTCCGGGATAAAAATCGTGAAAGAATAGATCCGGAAACAAAAAAGAAGAGCCCATTTGCAAATAAACAAATGGGCTCTTCAGTAACAGGAAAATTTTTTCATTTTCCTGTTTTAACTATGTATTAAAGCTGTTTAACTTGCTCCCGAATATCATCCCAAACGGTGTCGCCGATTTTGGCACCGTATTTTTCGATCACTTTCCCGGCGAGCAAGGCGCCAATTTTACCTGCTTTTTCAAAACCCATATCATTGAGGTATCCGTACAGAAAGCCGGAAGCATAAAGATCGCCGGCACCCGTGGTATCCAGGGCATTTACCGGAATTACACCGATGGTTGTCACCTGATCGCCACTTTTAATCATCGAGCCTTCTTTGCCAATTTTTACAATGGCAACGTCGCACATGTCGGCCAGTTCGTTCAACGCCTCGCGGGGTGATTTTCCTGTAAAAGCTTTGGCTTCTTCTTCGTTGGCAAAAACGATATTCACATATTTTTTAACCATGTTGCGCAGAAATTCCAGGTTGTCTTCCACCACGTTGTACGAAGCCAAATCCAACGAAATCAACAAACCGGCAGCATGTGCCTTTTTCAGGATTTCTTCCATAAGACTATGGTTTTGTACCAAATAGCCTTCCACATGAATCAGGTGATGACCCGAAAAATGTTCGTTTTTCAAATGTTCGGCCGACAATTCGATGGCGGCGCCCAAAAAAGTGCCGAAGGTGCGTTCACCATCTTTGCTAATCATGGCATTGGCGATTCCGGAGGGCGTTTCGCTGACAAAAAGTAACGGGGTTATATTACTGGATTTCAGATCATCATCAAAAAACTGCCCGGTCGCATCTTTCCCAACGGTTCCGATAAACGAAGTTTCCATTCCCAAACGTGCGAGCCCGTGAATGGTGTTGGCAGCCGACCCCCCCGAAGCCATTTCTTTCTCCAGATGGTTGCTTTTTGCGGCGATATTGGCAGAGGTTCCATCATCTACCAATTGCATACTACCCTTGGGAAGTTTCAATTCTTCGAGCAGGGTGTCGTTTTCAAGTTTTGTCAATACGTCAACAAGTGCATTTCCAATGCCCAATACTTTTTTCATGTGAATAAATTTTGTGCAAAAGTAGTGATTAAGCCTGAAAGAGAAAGTTTCAGGACCATTAATTGCGGATCATCACCTTATTAATATACCGCTCCCCTCCTGATATTAACTGAATGGTGTACAATCCGGAAGGCAGTTGTGGTAAATTAAGTTCGTAACCACATGTTTCGTCAACACATTTGATATCGCGGGCTTCGTAAACCAAGTCACCATGCATGGAATACATCCGAATGGTTTGGGCATCGCGACTGAAGGGCACCGAAACAGTAAACCGTCCACTATTGGGATTGGGATAAAAGCTGACATAACCGGTTTCGCTTTGGTCGATAAAATCAGGGTTGATAAAAGTGATGTTGATACTTCCGCTGCTCGTACAGCCATTGATCAGGGCAATCACCTTGTATTCATAGGTTCCGGGAGGTTTGTCCACTCCGTAAACGGTGATGGAGGGCAAGTTGGAACCGGTTGACCAAAAATAACTGTCGAAACCTTCGCCGGCATCCAAAATCAAGGCATCGGCAGGCATAAGGGTGGTGTCGGCAGGTCCCAGGTCGATGGTTTGGCTACCACCATAAACTGTGGTCAGCAACGTATCATAGCCATAACATCCCTCCTCGTTGGGCAAGGCATAAACAATGGCATGAACGCCGGGTCCGGCTTCCTGCGGATCAAACATATTGTCGGTAACTCCCGCACCCGAATATACTCCACCCTCGGGCAAACCAAATAACTCGGCCGGTACATCACTCTCGCAATAAGCCGGATAAAGACCACTCAACGATACCACAGGTGAAGGAAGTATATTGATTGTTATGGTATCACCGGCCACGCATCCATCCACAGACGTGCCTGTCAACCATACTTCCGTAGTGTCGGTAATGGTAAATACCACACTGTCGCCGGTGGTCTCCCATGGCATCCAAAGGTAGGTGTCGGCACCTTCGGCATGCAACGTTACCTCACTTAGTTGGCAAACCAGCAGGGTGTCGTAAAGAATTCTGGTAACAGGATTGCCGTAAACATTAACTGTAACGGTGGTGTCGCTGAAGCATAAACTATCGTTGAAAGCAGCAAATACATGATATACGGTGGTGTCCACGGGATTTACTTCCACGATGGAATCCGTAGATATGGTATCGTTATCGACTATCCAATAATACACAGAGGCTCCTGATACACTTAGCGTTACGGGTTCGCCACTGCAAACAGCCGTATCCGGGCTCAGGGTAAGCTCTGGATAGGGTAATATGTTCAAATACATGC
This sequence comes from Bacteroidales bacterium, assembly GCA_965140775.1. GTDB lineage: Bacteria > Bacteroidota > Bacteroidia > Bacteroidales > F082 > UBA6244. Next base: position 104,664 of record OZ223471.1, read on the forward strand.
TGTCGTTTACCACACAACCACCCGAGCTAATACCTTCCACATATACGTTTGCCGAGATGGTGGGTTCTATCAGCACCAGGTTATTAAAAATGGTTGTACTGTCCATGTCCAGATAGGTCCACCTGAACGAAACAATATTTGGTGTAGCGATGGTAGTCAGATCAACGTTGTTACCCACACATATATTAAGGGTATCCTGTTCAAAATTGACGGAAGCTTCTCTCATCACATGAATATTCACCGTGTCGAATACTTCACAGTTAAGTTGGTTGGATACGATGAGTGAATAGGTATATACGGTATCGTACACTTCCGGTAAAAACCTGATAATGGCCGTGGTATCACCCGAACTCCAGAGATAATGTTCTATTCCGGTGCCAACCACTTCCAACCGAACGGAATCGCCGGGACAAACGATGGTGTCGCCCACAATGCTGTCGATAACCGGTGCTTCATTGGCAAAAAACCGGATGGAGTCGGTAGAAACACAACTGTTGGGATTGGTTACATCCAGATAAAACAAGGTGTCGGTCAATATTTCGGCCACGATGGATTGGGTGGTTTCGCCGGTACTCCACAAATAGCCGTATTCTTCGCCCGTAGGCGCTGTGGGGCCTGATAAATCTACACTTTGATACATGCAGAGGGTGCTATCGTTTCCCAGATCGAAAACAACTGCCGGCAGCACGTTTACGTTAATGCTGTCGGAGGCCATATTGCCAAACTCGTCGGTAATGGTAAGCTTATACTGTGTGGTGTCCAAGGGACAAGCCACGATGGTTTGTGTGGAGGCATAAAGCGTGTCGGCCACAATCCATTCATAAACCGACATGTTATCCGGACCGGATAATTCTACGCAGCTACCACGACAGATGGTGGTATCAGGACCCAGGTCGAGGGTGAGGAAGCTACAAAATCCCGGGTCGTAGTTCAGACCCATGTCGCACAGTACATGACGAAGCGAATCCTTGTGCTGTCCTTCCGGCAACGTTGTTACATAATCCATGGCTATCCAGGCATCGTACTGAAGACCGGAAGCCACCGCGGCGGTGGTGTGCTCTTCGGCCAGCTGTTCGGGAGGTGTAATCACCAAACCATTCCAATTAAAATTGATGAGGCCCTGATTTGAATTAATCCCATTGAAAGTATAATCATCCGTACCATTTACCACATAATTTGAAATGTTGGTATTGCTGGTAATGTTCAGCGACATGGCGTAGTACTTCAGGTTGTCGGGTACGCCGCCGGAAAAGGTGATGTAAAGGGCTGAGCCAATCACGGCATAGTTAATAGTTACCGCATCGCGGATGAGCAAATAATCCCTCACCTCTTCGTCGGTGGTCATCAGGATATTGTCGGCACCTGCCGATCCAAAATTGGAATAGATATAATTGAAGTTGGATACAAAATTGGCAAATGTGTATTGATTGACAAGCGAATGGGTGAACATCGCGCCCCAGTAATTGGCTCCATTGATACTGGAGTCGGCCAGGTTGGTAACAAATTGTGGTATGTTGCTGGGTCCGGCATCTATTCGGTAAATATTCTGAAAGTCAGTCCAGTCAACAGCAGGGTTGTTTACATTGCCCCCGTTGTTTCCCAATGGTGAAGGGGTATTTTGGTTGTAGGTACTTAAATATCCAAGGCTTGCGGCGGCCGGCGTCCAGGGGGTGGATCCGTTGGGATTGGCATGCAAAGCCGTAATCACTCCTCCATCCACGGTTTCGTACAACTGACGGCGGATATAGCCTTGGTTCCGAAGAATGGAATACTCCATAAATGATTGTGATGTATTGGCGTTTCCATTCACTCCATGATTGATAATTCCCCAATCGTTTTGTATCATGGTATTCAACTGATCCCAAGAAACCTGCCCATAGGCATTGTCCACATGGCAATCGGGGCCATTTTCGCCTTCTCCGTTGAAGGAAAACAACACCGAACTCATTTTAAAATGATGGAGGTTTCCACAACCATCGGAATAGGTAAGTCCGGGATAGTTGATGCCATTGACGGTTCCTCCTTCAAAAACGGGATATCCTTGTTCGTAAATAGACAGACCGCCATCATCTATTTGCATGGTGAGGGCAAAATCTTTGTTGTATTTCAGGGGAGCTTTGTTCACGGTTACCTGATTTGGGTCGGGTGGCTGATCGAAGTTAACGATGATTAAACTCACTCCCACAGGACTTGTGCCTTGAGCCCTCAGCCTGCCCGAAACCAGACAAGTAAGGAACAACACCCCGATGATGATATAAAGTTTAGTTTTCATCTTAATTACCCCTATAGTTATAGTCGTCCAATTGTGGATAAGCTACCTGTCGGTAACTTCTTCCATGTCGTCTTCTCTTAGTTTTTTTCGATTTCTCTGTTCCCAACGATCTGGAATATCGACCTTCCTTTTTGTTAAAATATTCGTTGTCGTAAAAATTAAAACGGTAACCAATTCCTATTTCGTGCGAACCACTGGAACCTTTGTTTATACCTCCCATTCCGATTTCGTAGCTATAATTGAATACAAAACCACGACCGACATGTGCCCCCACATTTAGGGCCAACGCTCCGCCCGTTCTATACAACAATCCTCCCCAAAATCTTTGTTGGTAAATAAACATGGTGGATACTTCCACGGTAGCAGGTTCGTTAGTAGTTTTCTTAAATACGCCATAGGCTTGCATCTGCCAAAATTCGCCCAGGTCGAACAGGTAACTTGAATACACCATTACCTCACGTTGCACCTTAAACTTATATACATCGGCGGTATATTCATCGTTGGAGCCAAAGAGGGAAGGAATGGCAAAGCCAAGGTTGAACCGATCGCGGTTGTAACTGATTCCAAATCCGGCGTTTACAGCCGAACTGTTTAATTTGTCCGCATTGTTGAGTATGGGGTCGCTGGGGTCGATACCGATTCCGTTGCCAACATTTACTGTCGATTGATAGAATGCACCCCAAAATCCAAAAAAGAGGTGTTGATTATCTTCAACCTGAAGCTTGTAGGTATAGCTGGCCTGCAATTTAAAGGTGGAGAGGATGTCTGTTTTGTCCATTACCGCTTGTCCGCCAAGCCACATTTTTTCCTGATAAATATTGCCGAATCCGTTGGCGCTGAAGGTACGCGGACTGCCATCGATGCCCGTCCAATCGTTGCGGTAAGCCAAAAACATCTCGCTGTACCCGGTAAAGCCTGCCAGGGTAGGTGTCAGGGCATATGGATTGATCAGGTATTGTGTGCTGGGAGCGAATTGCTGGGCAAAACCTGTCAGTCCCAGAAGTATGCCAATCAGTGTAATATGTAGTTTGATGTTTTTCATATTATCTGATGATGGTTACAGGTCCTTTGAAGGTTGCACCGGTGGCATCTTCAATAAAATAGTAATAAGTTGCTTGTGGCAAGGGGTTTCCTTCCGATTTCCCATTCCAGTCGTTTTGGTAATCATTTGAGGTATAAACACTTCTTCCAACACGATTGTAGATGGTAACTTTGATGGGAAAACTCACATCCGGGTTACTTACCTGCCAATAGTCGTTGAAACCATCCCCATTGGGCGTAAAGAGGTTCATGATTTCGGTTCCGGTACCTCCACCCCCGCCCCCGCTGTATGCCGCCACAAATCTGGCTTCACCCGGGCAACCGTTGCTGTACACCGTGGCATTATATACACCGGGTTCGGTTATGGATATGGATTCGTTGGTACTGCCATTATACCATTCCACACTATCGTAAGCACCGGATACATTCACAAAAACCACCAAAGTAGCTCCCTTGGCAAAAAAGGCCGTGTCTTCGGCAGCAACAATGGAATCGCTACCCGTTATAAAATCAAACTTAGGCGCTTCGGTAATGGTAACCTGCTTGGAGGTTGAGTCGGCGCAACCAAAATTGGTAAGCACATTTAATTGAACGGTATAGGTTCCCGGGAACACATAGTAGTTGCTTGTATTTTCATAGATGTCAGATTTACCATCACCAAATTGCCAAAACCATTGATTAGCACGTCCGGAGGTTACAATGGTTTGATCGTTGAACAGGGTGGTAGCATTTTGACAGGTATTCAGATATTCAAAATCAACGAGCGGATATGATCCGATGGGAACGGCATTGTAGGTGGTTTGTAAGGGACTAACCTTGAAGTAAAGGCGCATTCCCACCAGAGGGGTACCGCTTTCGCTAAACACCCACTTCACTGTATCGCCCTCATAATCATTAAATTGACCGTCAGAGTTCAGGTCCCAAAGTACATGGGTAATGCTGTCGTTGGTTTGAGTGGTATTGATAAGCAGGGTGGTATCGCCCTGACAAACAGTATCGTACGAAAAACTAATATCGATGGAATAATTTACTTCAACAACAAAATCGTGGCGAACGCTGCAATGCCCCTGATTGGACACTTCCACTGAGTAGCTCGTGCTCACGAATGGGCTTATGGTGATTTCCGGAGAAGTTTCGCCCGTACTCCACATGATATCAGAACCATCGGTTACTTCCACCCATAGGATGGTGTCGTTTCCGGCACTCATGACAATGGTATCTTCCGAGGAGGAGATGATTTCGGGAAAATCGAGCACAGACACCAGGGTGCTGTCGCGAAACACGATGGAATCCTGGTCCATCATTTCCACCCAAAACCAGGAAGTGATGTCGGGAGAAATTTCGATACTTTGAGAGGTAGAATCGTTTGACCAGAGATAGGATAACATATCTCCGGGAGCCGATAAAACGATGGTGTCGCCCACACAAATGGTATCGTACACCAATTCCTGCACCTGCCGAACGGCATCGCCCCGGGAGAGATGAAGGGCTTGAACCGCTTTGCTGAGGGGCTTAGCCTGCGCGTTTGTTAGAAAAACACAGGTGAAAATCAACAAGATAGCTATTCTAAAACCGGTTTTGATCATGAGCTTACTAAACACACTTCCTTTTGTCAGAAGATTCAGCTAGTAAAATTAATGGATTCTGTTTAATAACCGCACTTTCGGACAAATTAGTTTTTCACAATCTGTTAAAAACAACCATGGGAATTGTGGACAGGTTGCACAAGAAATTATAAAAGAGGAAAAAAACAGCATTACAATTTGGGCAGAAAATTTTCATTCAAAAAAAAACAAAAACCACTTGCGATTTTAAAATATTATTTATCTTTGCGCCTCCTTACGGGGAAATACTCCTCCTTAGCTCAGTTGGTTAGAGCATCTGACTGTTAATCAGAGGGTCTCAGGTTCAAGTCCTGAAGGGGGAGCAAGAAAAGCCACACAGATTTTGGGTGGCTTTTTTTTGTGTTGTCAAAAAATATTTAGTGTGGTTGGTTAGAATCCCGACCTGTCGGGATTAATCAGAGGGTCTTAGGTTCAAGTCCTAAAGGGGGAGCAAGAAAAGCCACACAGATTTTGGGTGGCTTTTTTTTGTTTTGGTTATGTACTTTATCTACATTCTTTATTCAGAGAGTTACGATCGCTATTATGTAGGGTACAGCAGTGATGTTCATCGTAGGCTGGTGGAACATAACAACAACCCACGTATGACTTACACCCATAAATTCAGACCATGGCAGATTAAAGCTTTTTATCCTGTTAGTGACATCAGGACTGATGCCATTAAATTGGAACGATATATCAAAAAGCAAAAAAGCAGAAAATTTAACGAGCGTCTTATCAGCGACTCCGGGTATTTTTATAAAATAGCTCAGTTGGTTAGAGTCCCGACCTGTCGGGATTAATCAGAGGGTCTCAGGTTCAAGTCCTGAAGGGGGAGCAAGAAAAGCCACACAGTTTTGGGTGGCTTTTTTTTGTGTTGTCAAAAAATATCACTATCATCCTACTAAATTACAAACACAACGAAATGCTCTCGTAACATATTGATTGTTAGTGGTGATATTTTTATCTTTAAAAAGCATCCCCCCACTAGAATTGCAGTTGAATTTGCCCATCGGGAGGATGCTCCAGTCTTGCCTTGTAAGCACGTCTGGTACTTCTGAGCAGCTCATAGACATCTAACAGCCTATCAAGTGCATCCTAATTAAGGAAGCTACTACAGAGAATGCTTTTTTTGCCTGAGCCATATTTTGAATAACGGACAGTAGTTATTTTAATTGATTAAATTTCAGTATCATTTGTTGGGTAACGTCTGCATTGCTTATATCACGGCCATGCTAGTTATACATTTATCTTTTTTAAAATTGCATTTGTGTTTTAAGCTCATTATCAGGATAATATTCATTAATATCGTTTAAAATTATTTAAAATAGACTCTTGTTTCATTGAGGTTTGATCGTCGAGTGTTTGGTAAGGTAAAGCTAGGAAATTATTTTATAGGTTTGATTTATTTAATTACAATAAGCATAATTGTGTGAATTAAGCTGGCTGCAAATAAAATTAATACCCAGAGATATAAAGTCGTAGTTGTCAAACTATACCTGGATGGGGTGGCTTTGTTAATAACAAAAGCTTAAATTTTAACAATTTTCTTCCGCTCGGTTTTTCCACTTGATAGTACGCTAACCATATAAACACCACTTTTTAAATGGCTGATGTTGATTGTGTTGCTTTCATTGCTTTGGCCATTCATTTTATAAACTTCGGCACCGGCAAGGTTACAAATAGTTATGTTAATCTTTTCGGTTGATTTCGAGTTGTAGGTAACTAAAATATGGTCATTTGCCGGATTTGGTGCCACGGATAAAGATGTAAAACTTTCCAATGGTTCTTCGTTGGTTCCAACCAACATGGGACTAACATAATGCTGAACTACTCCCCAGGGAGCCCATCCGGCTGCCGCTGAGTTGCTGTTGCCAACCAATACATCCGTGTGGCCATCATTATTGAAGTCGCCCGAAGCTACACTTCCAACGTTTTTCAGGCTGTTTTTAAAAATATAATCAACAGATGTCTTGTCATGGTCGCATCCGGTAAACAGCAGCAAATTAGGGTCATTATACCCACTCATTAACAGAATATCCGACTTGTTTTTCTCCGAAAAATCAGGTACATATTCAATGCTACGTAGTTGATAAAGTCTCGCTGTATCCGATAGATATAAATCTATGGTGTTGTCCATATTTTGTCCGCCCTTGTAAATATATAACGACGCTCCCAAAGTATCGTAGGGGTCGTAATGGGCAAGATCGGGAATGCCGTCATGATTAAAATCACCTTCAATTCTTGGGGTGAAAGTCCCAAAATCTCTTCCATCGGGCGTGGGATTATCGAGTACCATATCCTGAGTATTATGATAAAAAGGCCCGCCAAAATAGATCAGTGATTTTCCGTTACTATTCTGCAAGCTGCCTGCTCCAAGAGTGAAATCGCGGTATCCATCATTGTTTATGTCACCACAAGAGGTAGCGGGATAACCAAAATAGTAATTGCCATAACCTATTGAAGAAATTAAGGTCAATCCGGGTTCAGATGCAAATTGATCGCCACCAAAATACATATATACTCCATCAGAAGTAAAGGATTGTCCACCACCCACTATTAAATCGTTGAAACCATCATTGTTATAATCACCAGGTATGGCCAAGCTTCTGCCATAGGCATCATAATCGTCTTCAAAACCATCCAGTATAGCTTCCGCATCGCGCCAGTCAACTACATCGGGCATGTCGGGACCGCCGTAAAACACATATACTTCTTCAATAGCAGGAATAAGGGATGATACAAACCCGACTTCATAAAGGAGGTTTCCGTTTGAAACAGCCAGATCGATCCAGCCATCATTATTCAAATCGCCAAAAACCATGTCTAAGCATTGCGAGGTGGGCATTTGGGGTAACAATATCTGTTTGTCGTATTCGTAATCTAACACGGTTCCGCCAAAATAAATATTAATATACTCTTCGGCGGCAGCAAGTACGGCCCAATCTTCAAATCCATCATGGTTAAAATCTCCGATATTCAACACTTTTGTGCCAAAACCATCGTTAGTATTTGTTACTGGTTCTGCATCACCAAAAACGAGTTTGTCATTAAAATCAGGATTGTCGCTTCCCTGAAAAATAACCATGCCAACGGTGTCGTATTGTTTCGATTCATTGAAACTCCAATAACTCAGCAGGATATCCGAAAAGGAATCACCATCATAATCAAAAGCCTTGAGGTTGTTTACAGGACTAAGAAAGTTAGGGTTTTTTGCATACGGTACTATCAGCTCATTGGTTTCAATCGGGAAAAGCGCTGTGTTAAAACCATGTGTCGCCACCGAATCGCTGCCGTAATACATAATGATGGTGTCAACAGCCACTTTTGAATACCAGTCGTCAGCGCCATCATGATTCACATCCCCGGCACAATAGATCAACCTGTTTTTGTTTCCCATTTCAATTTCAACGGGTTCACTAAAATAATTTGTTGAGGTGTTACTGCCAAACCTAACCTCCAGGTTCATTGCACCATTGTCATAATAGGTATGGCAAATATCCTTTAGGCCATCGCCGTTCATGTCTGCCATAAAATTCGAAAAATGAGGACTTGGAGCATGAATCGGTGGTAGGTTTTTTTGTTTTTCGACACTAAATTCATCAGAAACACCATCATAAACAAACCATTTGAACATAAAATTACTAAAGGAATAAGTAGCTACAAGAAGCTCCTCTGTGCCATCGCCATCATAATCATAAAAATCTATGAAATAACTATCAATTGTAGTCCACATCATATACATGCTAAGTGCTTTGTATGATTCATATTCTTGAGAATAAATATATAATGAATCGTGATTATATCCTCCAAGTATAAAATCAGATTTGCCATCTCCTGATATATCATCTTTAAAGAGAACATTTTCCATTTCATCCGGGAAATCAACATTTATGGTATTAAAACCTTGACCTGATGATCGACCCAGTAAAATAACATGCCCAAGCAAATCTACCATATCGTCATATCCATCGCCATTATAATCACCTATTCCTTGGATGTTTGTGTTATTCAAAACCAAGGAGGCATGTGGCTGTGCAATATCAGTAATGATGGCTGATTTGGGTATAAAATCATTTGGGTCATCTGTTTTTTCATTAAATGCCCAACCGGAATTTACAACAAAATCACAAAGCCCGTCCCCATTAATATCGCCGATTGGCTCCGCAAGTCTCAATGGGAAATTAAGCGAATCTACATGGTTGACATCATAGGGAGCCATCTGTCCAATGGCATACAAAGTGTCGGGTTGGGCATAGTTGGTGCCGGTGTTAAATAAAATTAGCACCATAAATACCAGCGATTTAGGTAGCCAAAATGCTTTTCGAAATACTTGTTTCATTTTTTAAGGTTTTACAGGTTTTCAAAAATAGCAAAAAAAATATTCCCAAAGCAAGCTTTTTTGTAATAAATGGTGTGAGAAGAAAATGAGTTGAAAAAACTAATCGACAGGTCCCCCTCACTCATACTCGTTTGAACGTAGCGGTAGCGAGTATGTATAACCCGTAGGCCAGCTTTTTCTGTTGACATGACGGGGAGGGATTAGGGATTGTAGCTGTCTTTATCTGGTTTGAAAAATCAGGGTCAGGGCCTAATAAAATCAATCAGATCGAGTATGGTGGGTGTGTAGTAAACACAGGTACTTGTTTAAGTAACCTATATTAATTATACGTAAAAACATATAAATATCTAAATTATACAATATATATACGCAATTGCATATAATATTAACTATATTTGCAGAATTATATTTAATTGCATATAATGAAGAGGATATCAGAATTTGTAAAAAGTCGCCGTAAGGAGGTAAACCTTACCCAGGAAGAGTTTGCCCAACGAGCAGGCGTTGCCCTTACCGTTTTAAGAAAAATTGAACAGGGGAAAACTAACCTCAACATGGATAAGGTAAACCATGTGCTTAGTATGTTTGGACATGAGTTGGCTGCAGTTAGCAGTAAAGAATTAAGAGACAAAAAAAATGAATCATGAGAAAAGCGCTAATATATTATGGCGATGCTGTTGCAGGTACTTTAACTGAAACTGACGATGGAGATTATGTTTTCAGCTATAGTGATGAATATAGCAAAGCCTTTCCCAATCAACCCATTACACTTACAATGCCGGTTACAAACAAAGAGTTTAAGGACAACCGTTTATTTGCCTTCTTTGAAGGATTAATCCCCGAAGGCTGGCTACTGGAGGTAGCTATTAATAATTGGAAGATTAACCCCAACGACAGAATGGGACTATTACTGGCATGCTGCAAAAACTGCATCGGGGCAGTTAGTGTAATTCCAATACTTGAAGATTATGAATAATAGATGTTTATATTGCTACAAAGAACTTAATGAGGGTCTTGATTTTCACCGCAATTGTAGCATGGAGTTTTTTGGCACGAAAGAAGCACCCGAGCTACCCTATTCTATGAATCAGATGTCGGAACTTGCAAAAAATGTAGTGGAACGCAGCGTTTCAGTGCCTGGTGTTCAGGCAAAATTATCATTGTCGCTGATAAAAGAAGCACAGCGAAAAAACAACAGGTTAACTGTAGTTGGGGCATTGGGTGGAAATTATATATTCAAGCCTCCGAATAAGGATTATCCGGAGATGCCACAAAATGAACATGCCACTATGCGATTCGCCGAAGCTATGGGGTTAAAAGTTGTTCCATCAAGTTTAATCAGGCTGCAATCGGGTGAACTATCGTATATAACCAAACGGATAGACCGAACCCCGGAAGGCGATAAAATTCATATGCTTGATATGTTCCAACTTACTGAAGCCTACGATAAATATAAAAGTTCGATGGAGAAGATTGGGAAGGCAATATCCAGGTATTCTGACAATACATTGTTGGACTTACTTTACTTCTTTGAATTGACAATATTTAGCTTTCTTACAGGCAACAATGATATGCATCTTAAAAATTTCTCCTTAATAAATTCAAGTTTTGGATGGATACTATCACCGGCTTATGATTTGCTTAATGTGTCAGTACTTAACCCTAAAGATAAAGAAGAACTTGCTTTGCCTGTTGATGGTAAAAAGAAAAAGTTGAAACGGATGCATTTTGAATTATTTGGCAGTTCGTTAGGGCTGAATTCTAAACAAATATCCGGTGTATTTAATCGATACCAGGCAAGCTCACCAATTGTTGAAAGTATTATTAATCAGTCTTTTCTTTCGATTGAAATGAAGTCAAAATACCTGGAACTTTTCCATGATCGTCATGCGGTTCTGTTTTTATAACGGATATCGTGACTGCCACACACGATCGTAGGACAGATAACAACAACGGGTTATTGAAATATGATGATGTTTATTCTGCATGACTTTTCAGGGTTTTAAGGAAGCATTACCCGGATAGGATAAATGCTGCTATAATCGCTGAACTGTTTCTTTGATAGGTTATGTCCGTATTGATACCAGATCAATATCTTCGGAGTACTTGGGTTGGAAACTTAGGTAGAGCTATATAAACGTGATCGGCTGAGCGTTCTCGATAACAGGCGAACTCCAAAATATAGCCAAGTTGTTGATTACCGGGGCTGCCCGGTAAATTCCGCCAATTCGATTTTCAAACTGTATCAAATCTGCAACTGTTAACGCAGGACTGGAAATATTGAGGTACCCTGCTTCAGTTTTCTTTTGCTCAATCAGGCTTGCAGGTATCTTATTTGTGCTGATGTAGTTAATCCGCATCCCCTTCTTTTGTGTAGCTCTGAGTACGGGAAAATTGGTCACAACGAAAAATTCCTGAGGTTGTTGATGTGATGCCCCATGGTAACTCGCCGCATTCAATAAGCCTAGATAGTATGGTCTTTGTAAGAACTTCATCAATGAATCCAGAAAGAGTGAAGGCGGTAGTATGCCTCTGGCTGTGTATTGGGGTGGAATAATGAGGTAGTACCCTTTATAGATGGATAGGATTTTACCTTTATCGCTCAGGCGTTTCAGTGCAAACTTGGTGGCCGTATCAGACTGATCAGGAAATGATTCTCTTAAAGTACTTAAAGAAAATGTATACCTTCCTGTGGAAAGCAGCTCCTCTACCCATGATTCGAGACTTTGATTTCCCTTTGTGTTCTCCATGAGAGTAAAATTTTGCGCAAGGTAGTGATTTTCGATACTTATCGCAAAAGATTACTTCTTATTAATCAAGAACACTCATGTACGATATGAAGCAAGGAAAAAAATAAATCCAACTCCCTTGTGAAGGAATGAAGAACAGAGATCAAGTCCTCATATTTAATGCAGATACTAACCAAGTGGGGAATGTAAAGGGGGCTAATACAAATCCCTATTTAGTTTCCTATTCACACGGTTCGTCTTAAATGGTGAAAGAATTTCGTAAAAATAATGAAATATTTTGTTTCAGTACCAAAACAGAAAGGATATTAACTCCTTAAAAAAGAAAGGATTGAAAAATTAATTTTCAATCCTTTCACCTAGTCTGTCTCCCCGGTAGGGCTCGAACCTACGGCCCGCTGATTAAGAGTCAGCTGCTCTGCCAACTGAGCTACGGAGAGTGGCAAATATATCTTGAGCGTGCAAAAGTAAAGGTTTTTGAGCAATGCACAAACGTTACCGGTTTTTTTTAATTGCGACTCTTTGATGGGGCATCTCTATCCATCTGCCATATATGTGCCATATATGCCATTGCCAATTTGGGGCTATTTGATGCCTAAAAACCCTTCTTCATGGCCAAATACCCTATCTTTGCAGCAGTTTTTCACGGAAATATGGTCATGGAAAAAGAGGAACATCACCACCATTTTGAAAGTGCATTAAAAGTGAACGAGGGCATCGAACCGCCGGCTCCGGTGAATCCTGCCATGTTGAAGGATATCCACCGTTTCCGGAAAAAGAAACCTACCGTTGACGACTACCTCGAAGGGATTAAGGCCGGCAACCGCAATATGCTGGGTCAGGCCATCACCCTCATCGAAAGTGCCAAAACCGAAGACCACCTGCTGGCTTCCGAATTAATTAACAAGTGTTTGCCCTTTTCCGGAAATTCACTTCGCCTGGGCATTACCGGCGTACCCGGCGTTGGCAAAAGCACCTTTATCGAAACCTTTGGGCTGTATTTGATTGGCTTGGGCAAACGGGTGGCAGTGTTGGCCATCGATCCCAGCAGTACCCGAACCAAGGGGAGTATTTTAGGCGATAAAACACGTATGGAAGAACTGAGTGTGCACGCCGATGCCTTTATTCGTCCTTCGGCCAGCGCCGGCACTTTGGGGGGCGTAGCACGTGCCACCCGCGAAGCACTTATACTTTGCGAAGCTGCGGGCTTCGACGTGATACTTATCGAAACCGTGGGTGTAGGTCAGTCGGAAACGGCCGTAGCACAATTGGTAGACTTCTTTATGCTGCTCATGCTGGCCGGAGGTGGCGACGAATTGCAAGGCATCAAACGCGGCATTATGGAAATGGCTGATTTAATTGTAATTAACAAAGCTGATGGCGACAACTTGCTCCGGGCAGAATTGGCCAAACAAGCCTATGAAAATGCATTGCATCTGTTTCCTCCGTTGGCCAACAATTGGATACCCAAAACCATCACCGCCTCGGCACTCAATAAAACAGGAATTGCAGAAACCTGGAATATTGTAACCCAATACAAAAACCTCACCACCGAAAACGGACACTTTATATCGAATCGCCACCAGCAGTCAATTCATATCTTGCGCGAAGCCATCTCAGGAACCCTCAACAACCATTTTTTTAAAAACGACCACATGGCCGCCGAACTAAAAAAAATGGAAGAACAAGTGCTCAGCGACCGGATAAATCCATACGAAGCTGCACAGCAATTGCTTAAAGATTATTTTAACTATTTGGCCTCCACCTCCTCTCCCGGATATTGAGACCGAAAACATGGAGGTATTTTATATGACGAATATTTCTAGATTTGCACCCGTTTTTCCCTTTGGATTGCGTACTTTTATTTTTTTAATTGTCAGTAAATGAATATTATCATTGCAGGTGACGGAGAGGTGGGATTTTATCTCGCAAAAGCGCTGGTAGATTCCAACCACAACATCACCATCGTGGATCCCCACGAAGAACTGTTAAAAATGATTGAAACCCACGCGGATTTGATGACCATCGTAGGCGAATCCAACTCTGTTTCCATCCTCAAACAGGCCAACGTGTCGAAAGCCGATTTGGTGATTTCTGTATTGCACGACGAATACATCAATATCCTCACGGCTATTCTGGCCAAAAAATTGGGAGCCAAACGAACCATCGCCCGGGTCAACACCCTCGAAAATGTCAACGACGAAAACAAAAAAATATACAACGAACTGGGTGTTGATTTTTTGATATCTCCTGAAGATATTGCCGGCCATGAGGTGATTAATTTATTGCAACAACCGGCTGCCACAGAGATTTTTGAACTCTCGGGAGGAAGTCTTTCGGTCTTCCTTATCCATATTGAACCCGATGCTCCCGTGGTAAACAAAACCCTCAACGACATTGCTGCCACACACGAGCTGCTCGATTTCAGGGCTGTGGTCATCCACCGTCACGACAAAACTTTCATCCCTACCGGCGACACTTTCTTTATGCCCCACGATCTGGTGTACGTAATCACCAAGCCGGAAGCGCTGCAACAGTTGCTGAAAATGGGTGGAAAGAAAAAAATGGAGATCAACAACATCATGATTGTTGGCGGCGGCCGTGTGGGAAAAGTTATCGCTAAAAATCTGGAAAGCGAGCTGAATATCAAGCTTATAGAACAGGACAAAGACCGCTGCATGAAGCTCTCCGATATCCTCGAAGATACCCTGTTGATTCATGGCGACGCCCGTGACATTACCCTCCTCGAAGACGAAGGTATTGAGGGCGTTGACGCATTTATTTCTGTAACCAACAGTTCCGAAACCAACATCCTCACTTGTTTGCATGCCAAAAAGTTTGGTGTAAAAAAAACCATTGCTTTGGTGGAAAATCTGGACTATATCGAAATTTCACAAAGCATAGGCATCGATACCATCATCAACAAAAAGCTGAGTGCTGCTTCGTATATTATCCGCGACAGCATGGGCGATGAAGTGTCGTCGCTGAAGTGTTTGAGCGGTATAGCTTCCGACGTGGTGGAACTGGTGGCCAAGCCCGGATCGCCTGTAACCAAAAAACCTATCCGTGAACTCAACATGCCCGAAGGAACCATCATCGGGGGAATAATACGTGGTGAGGAATCGTTTATCGCTTTGGGGAAATTTCAAATTCAGGCAAACGACAAGGTGGTGGTTTTTGCCATTCCCTCCATCAGTGCCAAAGTGGAAAAAATGTTTTTGAAATCATCTTTTGGACTATAAACCCTGCCATGCCTAATCGCTCGCTCATACATTACTCAATTGTTTGGAAGGTTCTCAGTTTTCTGTTGGTGATCGAAGCCATATTTATGCTGAGCAGTCTTCCATTTGCCTGGTATTATGGCGAAAGCATGTGGCCAATCATCTATTCGGCATTGATTACCGGAGCCGTAGGCGCATTGGGATGGTGGGCTACCGGAAAAAAAGACCGAAGCAGCGTGGGCAAACGCGAAGGTTACCTGATTGTGGCCCTAACCTGGGTAGTGATTTCGATTTTTGGGGCTCTTCCGTTTATCTTTAGTGGGTCCATTCCGAATTTTACTGATGCCTTTTTCGAAACCATTTCAGGTTTTACCACCACGGGAGCTTCCATTTTGACAGACATCGAAATTGTACCGAAAAATATTTTGTTCTGGCGTGCCATGACCCACTGGATAGGTGGTATGGGAATCATTGTACTTACGGTTGCCATTTTGCCTTTTTTGGGTATTGGCGGACTCCAGTTGATGATTGCCGAGATGCCCGGCATTACACCCGACAAATTACATCCGCGCATCACGGCCACGGCCAAACGATTGTGGGGTATATACGTGATTTTTACTGCTGCCGAAATTTTGCTGCTGTGGGCGGGCGAAATGGATTTTTTCGACTCGGTTTGTCATTCGTTTGCCACCATGGCCACGGGAGGATTTTCCACCAAAAACACAAGTATAGCAGCTTTTAGCGCTTATTCTCAGTACATTATCATTGTTTTCATGTTTTTGGCCGGAACCAACTTTACCCTTCATTACTTTTTGCTTCATGCCAAATTTAAAAAGGTGTTTTCAAACGAAGAGTACAAAATGTATTTCTGGATTGTGGCCTTTGTAACGGTGTTTATTACGGTGGGATTGGTTGTTTATGGCTCACACGATTTGGAACAGGCCTTTCGCGACACGCTTTTTTCGGTAGTTTCCATAATCACCACAACAGGTTTTGTTACAGCCAATTACTATGCCTGGCCTTCCTTTTTGTGGATGCTGATTTTTGCCTTGATGTTTATTGGTGGCAGTGCAGGCTCAACGGGTGGCGGCGTAAAGGTAATCCGGCATCTTTTGCTGATTCGCAACTCGTGGCAGGAGCTTAAACGGTCCATTCATCCCCAGGCCATAATCCCGGTCAGGTATAATGGAAAATCAGTAACGCAACAGATTATTTTCAACGTAATGGCTTTCTTTTTGATGTATGTGTTGGTATTTTCGGCCGGCACCATTTTGTTGTCGTTGTTGAATGTAGATTTTGAAACCGCCGTGGGTGCTTCCATTGCTACCCTGGGCAATATTGGACCCGGCATCGGGCATGTGGGACCTGTTGACAATTACGCCTTTTTCGACCCCGCAGCCAAGTGGATTTTATCGTTTTTGATGTTGCTTGGCCGACTGGAGTTATTTACCATTCTGATTGTAATTTCACCGGCGTTTTGGCGGAGATAGGTTGATGCATTTAATTTTTGCATCGAGGTTCGGGTTTTCAAAATACACCATCTCTTTTTGTTACAAACCTATTTTCAATACATTTCTTTCTGATTCTGAATGTAGTAAAGAACCTCTATCACCTGCCTATCCGCAATTGGGCATCCCAATAATTAAGGGTGTGGAACCTGTCGATTAACATCCTGCCTGCTATTGGCGCGAAATCGTGCCTATGGAAGTACAATCCCTCTTCAACATTCGGTGTTTAAACAGTGATTTTGCCTGAATGGCGTTGACTTTTGTCTTTCATCTTTTATCTTCCCATTGATTGGAGGTTTTTAATAAAAAAACCCTGCCGGACATGGTTAATCCAACAGGGAATGGAAATTGTAATCCTGACAGGTTTTCAAAACCTGTCAGGATTTAAAAACAGCTATTCCTCAAGCGTTTCCTTGTCATCGCTATACATGGAATACAGCTTTTTGCCACCATAGGCTACGCCCATGGCCAACAAGATGCCGAGGCCTCCGCCTATGGGAGCTCCGCCCCCGCCCAGAGGATCACCGCCGCCACCGCCGCCGGGGCCCGGTTGTGCAATGGTGAATAAGGGTAGCACCATGATGGCACTGATTAACAGGGTTGAAAAAATCTTCTTTTTCATGATCTTTTTTTATTTATTGTGATTTTGATTTATTTTATAAACACTTTACGCGTCAGGGTTTGGTTTTTATCGGTGATACTCACCACGTAGTATCCTGAATGATCCAGATCGATTTCCTGGGTTCCCATGTGGGCATCCAGTTCGCGTACCGTTTGACCTAACATATTGACTACTTCCACGTGTGCCTGCATTTGGGTTGGAATGATCACACGTACTTTTTTGTCGAAGCTATATACCTGCACATTGTCCAATTGATTTTCCTGGGTTCCCACTACGGAGAAGAATACCGTGAATCTATCGGTTTGGGCGGCCTCGTAGGTAAACCTGTAGGGTTGCTCCATCAGGTTGGTGGTAATGCCCAGATATTCATCCGTTAAGTACACCTCGGCAAAGTTTTCTACTTCTTCCAATTCGATGGTAAACTCATGGCCATCAACTCCGCGCACATCCACGGAAGCGCTGGGTATGCCAAATGGCAAGGCGTTCACGCTCATGTAATTATTGGCTGTGCTATAGATTTGGGGCATGGTTTCGTCCAAGCTGAAATATTTGTGCATATCCAACTGACTGTCGTAGCCTTCGGTGGCTTGCGTGTGGAATCTAACGATGCTTTCGTCGTAGCGATCACCATCGGTGATTTTGAGTTTCACATAGTCGCTGATGGCGGATTGTGATTTCATGAAGTTCACCGCATTGGGCACTTGTACTTCATCGTTCATGCCAATGCTGCCGCTGGATTCGGTGGAGGTTACCTGTACAAAGAAGGCTTGTCCGCTGGCTATGTAGCGCGATCCGTCGTTGTATCCTATGCCTCCCACATATCCGGCAAAGTTGGGGCCTCCGGCTCCATCAGGATTCCATACCCAGATACCGCCGTCCACGTTGTTCAGGAACCAGCCTGATGCGGCATCCCAGTCGATGGTGGAGGGGAATGGGTTTCCTACCAGGTTGTATCCGTCACCCTGTCCGGGACCGCTGTTGGTAAGGGCTACAGGGCCTACCAATCCTGAACGCAGGTTGCCATGTATTTCAAATGTTTGGGGGGTGGAAGCGCCTACCCATACCATCCAGCCTTTCATGTCGCCAAGGGGGGTGTTCAGGTCGGTAACGTAAACGTACTCATTGGCGGCTTCATCATAGTATTTGGCCCATACTTCGGGACTTCCGCCCAGGTACAAGTCGTTGGCAATGGCACCTGATACGGGAGCTGAAAGTCCGTGCCAGTTGTCGTCGGTGAAATAACGTTGCACGGTGGTGGTACCGTTTACGGTAAGGTTGGATTGTCCCATCAGGGAGGCATCGCCTGTGGCATCGCTGCCCATTACCAGGTTGTTACACTCGGCAGCGGTGGTAATGTCGGGATAATTGGGTGCACCTGCGGGGATAGTTACATCTGTTGTAGATCCGGGAACCCCGGGATTCCAGTTGGAAGCATCAAACCAGTCTGTATCGGTGGTTCCTGTCCAAACGGTGGCTGTGGGATAGGTATAGGCAGTGATTTCAAAATCGCCAAACGCGTTGTTGCCATATTCCCAGAAACGTACATAAACCATCTGTCCGGCCAGGGCCATATCATTGATAACCAATTCCGGCATCAAACCATTCACATCATCGCTACAATCGCCCAAAGTCAGTGTGCCACATGTGCCTGTATAATAGGCCATTCCACCATCTGTTAGCGGGCTTCCTGAAACAGTTTGTGTACTCATAACCATGTATCCTGAAGCAGGAACGGTGGCTGAATACCAAACATCACCACCAAGATAACTGGCACAACCGGGTGCCGGTATGGGATCAGGGTTATTGTTAGAGTCGGTGGCTCCCACGTTAGTTCCTACTATCCAACTTGTTGCATCTCCCACAGTCAGGGCGACTGCGTTGGCACAATCGTCATTGGAAGGAGCAGGTGTAAGGGTGGTAAATGAGGCACCTACCCATGCACTTATATCTCCACCTCCACAATCGCCTCGAACATACCAGTCGTAAGCTGTGGAGGCCATTCCATCTGACCATGTGTAGGATGTGCTTCCATGATCATCTACAGTGGGTGTGGTTGCTCCATCAGGTGCAGGGCTTCCGGCCGCTACAATGTATATATCCCATGCTGTTCCGGTGGCATCTGTCCAACTAAGGTCGGCTCCGGAAGTAGTAATATTACTTGAAACGAGTGCTGTGGGTGCAGGACATCCTCCCGCCAAAGAAGTGACTTCCACCTCATTGGAATAGTCAGAGGTTCCATCAGTATATTCTGCAGTTACAACATAGAAATAAGTAGTTGCGGGAGCTACGGTCACATCAGAATAGGAGGTGCCCGAAATTCCGGTATAGGTGGTGTTGTAAACACCTGTGGCATCGCCTCTATGGACGGTATAATCCACAAAAGCTTTGGATGAACCCATATCCGTTGTGTAAATACCGGGAACAGGAACACTAACATGTTGTGCTATGTTAATATTTTCTGCATTTAGTTTGCTTTTATGTGGTTTGAGGGCATAAACCGGAAGATTATTGTTTTCTGCCATTTCGTTGCCTGCCACCAGATGCATGGGAGCTTTGGATACGCTCATATAGGCACGCATAATCCATTGAACGCCAAAGGCATTCCATGTTGAACCACCATCAGTAGTATATGCACACCTACCATTATCATGATCTATATCTGTTCCAACAAATGGACCGTCAGTGTTGCCGTCAGGCCATTGGGTTACTACATAAAATACTTCATCCTGTACCATGGCAACAGGAGCCGGTAGTTCTAAAATATTCCATTCGCCTGTGGTTGAGTTCACCACAGGTGTGGGGTATGTTGCATATGGGCTGGCCAAATCCGGCTTTCCGGTTCCGTCATCGGGACATACCATGATGGCGTTCCAGTTTTGACCTAAAGTATTTGTTCTGTTTAAAACGGCTACATAGTTTAGATTTCCTGTAATGGCCGCGTTAAATTTGGTGTAAAACATTTGCGATGTGGTGGTTGGATCCCCGACCCAATAACTGGTCTCTACACTTCCGTCATCGTAGCGGATTTCCCCTTCAGGCAAAGGAATTTGCCAAGCCAAATCAATGGCTGAGCCATTGGCAACTCCGGTCAGATTTTCAGGTGCAGCCACATAGGCACTACCCGTTAAGGTAACATCGTTATCGCCATCTGCCACGATACGTAAGGTAGTTGTTTTGGCACCGAGGGCAGAAGGACTAAACGTTACATCAAAAGTGAGAGATTGACCGCTTGTTAAACCCACGGGGTAAGCGTTGGCATCTGCTAAAATAAAGTCAGCAGCATCACCGCCTGTCAGACTTGTGCCTGTAACATTTAATGTACCTCCTCCTACATTCTCAACAGTGTAGGTGTGGGTGAAGAATCCGGTTGTTAAATTGTTAAGTGCATATTCGCCAAAATCATCGCTGCCGGAAGGCGTAATGCTTACAATTGGAGTTGTTGGAGCTTCTTCCACACTTACATCATCCAAATAAACATAATATAAATAGTCTCCGTAGTAATGAAATCCTATATATACATCCTGACCCACATAAGCACTTAAATTAACAGTGGTTTCCTGCCACTCTGTTGATGACAGGGTTACCGGAGTCCAGGTAAAGTCAGCAGGGTTGGTGGTGGTAGCAATTCCCCATTCCAGTACTTCCGCGTAGTCTGCATATTTTCTATGCCAGAACGAAAGTTGGGTATAAGGAGCTGTAATGGTTTGTTGTTGGGTAAACAGGTACTGGTTGTAGTCAGCAGAGTTACTATACGAACTAAATCTGGCTGAATAAGTACCCGCCGTGGTGTGGTTTTGATCTATATTTTGCGTAATATCATTTCCTGTCGTCACAATTTTGGACCAGCATGTAGGTAAGAATGCACCTTCAAAGTCTTCAGTCATGGGGAAAGTGGTATTTGATTCGCAAATGGTGGTAAAGGTTTCAGGACCCGTCCAGATGCTTACATCACCACCACAATCGGTACGCACATACCAATCGTAGGCAGTGGAGGAAGCACCTCCTGCCCATGTATAGGAAGTGGATCCGTGATTATCTACTGTAGGATTGGTAGTGGCATCAGGAGCAGGGCTTCCTGCTGCAACAATGTAGATATCCCAAGCTGATCCAACAGCATCAGTCCAGCTCATGTCTGCTCCCGACAAGGTAATATTGCTTGTAACTTGTCCTGTAGGATTTGCACACGCGTAACAATTGCCAACCATGTCAAGCACATCTTCAGGTACAGTACCTCCCTGACCTGATTGTCCTAAGGTTACACCCCCACCATCTCTCACGATGTAAGAGGTTTCATAAGGATATGAGCCATTATTGGTATAAATGGCATCGATGTCGTCACCGATGGCAGCATTAAAATAAAATATCTCCGGCCCGTAGCCACTGGCCAAGGTTATATCGGTGAGCTCAGCAGTACCATTGACCAGAATTGTAAGGGTATTACCATTCCAGCCATCACCGTAACTATCCGATAGCTCAACGCTGTGCTGACAAGTTTGGGCTTTCAAGCCCCACATACCCGCAACAAATACGAGTAATGCAGTAAGTAGTTTTCTTTTCATACAACAACTATTTTTAATGAATTTTATAAAGGGTTTTCTAGTTGCCGTAAAAATACATATTGATAAATGGCACTATAAGTGGGTGTCATTTGCATATATATAACTGTTAATACATATGTTATAAGTGTAGATTATTTCGCTATAACTGTTGTTGTACGAATTTTTGTGGGGAAGGAAAATAGGCAGCGGCGGGCTACTTAGTTTTCAGCCAGAAGCCTTAATAGGCCTGACTTTTTGCGCACTGATACCGGAAGTTTGGTGCCATCGTGCAATACCACCGAGGAGCCTCCCACCTTGTTGAATCCAATCACATACCGAAGATTGATAAGATGAGCGTGATGAATGCGATAAAACATATGGGGCTTGAGCTTCTCCTCGAAGCTTTTCAGGTTTTTGGACACCAGTAAGTGAGTTTTGTTTTTGAGATAGAGGTGGGTATATCCGGCATCTGAGGTGCAATAGATGATGTCGTCGGGAAGGAGGTATTGAATATCGCTGTGGCTTGACACCACGATTTTAGCTAGTGATTGTCCTGGTTTTTCGTAACACTTTGATTTGTAGTCAGGATGCATTAGTTGTTTTTCGATGATCAATCGAGCCTGAATCAGGATTTTCAATGTGTCGTGTTCATTAAGTGGTTTTAAAAGATGCCCCACCAAAACAACCCGCTCGGGATAAAACCTGGCCGGGATATTTTCAGAAATGGTAATCAAAAAGAAATTGTTTAGGTTGGCTTGTTTAATCTTTTTAAATCCTGACCTATCGAGCAAGGTGGTTTCCCAAATCACCAAATCAGGTGCCTCACTTTTTATTAACAATATACCCGATTCTATCGAATGAGCGGTGCCCACGAGCATTGTATGCGGGAAGTATTCCTGCAAAATTTTGGACACAACAAGCACTACCTCGTCCTCATAATCTATGATGACAACCCGAATCATGATAGGAATATTTTTAGGTTAATGTGACAAAAATAGGTGATTTATTATTGATTTACAATTATTATCCCGGGTTTTTTAAATGCAAAAGGATTCTAAGGAGCTGAAATGTATGTTTATTAACACCGTTCATTTCGAGACTCAACACCTCCGGAATTAAGGGCGTACATAGTGTGATGACAAAAGGGAATGAATATTGAATATCGATTAACATCCTGCCTGCCTTTGGCGCGAAATCATGCCTATCGAGGTACAATCCCTCTTCAACATTCGGTGTTTAAACAGTGATTTTGCCTGAATAGCGTTGACTTTTTCTTCCATCTTTTATCTTCCCATTGATTGGAGGTTTTTAATAAAAAAACCCTGCCGGACATGGTTAATCCAACAGGGAATGGAAATTGTAATCCTGACAGGTTTTCAAAACCTGTCAGGATTTTTAAAAACAGCTATTCCTCAAGCGTTTCCTTGTCATCGCTATACATGGAATACAGCTTTTTGCCACCATAGGCTACGCCCATGGCCAACAAGATGCCGAGGCCTCCGCCTATGGGAGCTCCGCCCCCGCCCAGAGGATCACCGCCGCCTCCGCCGCCGGGGCCCGGTTGTGCAATGGTGAATAAGGGTAGCACCATGATGGCACTGATTAACAGGGTTGAAAAAATCTTCTTTTTCATGATCTTTTTTTATTTATTGTGATTTTGATTTATTTTATAAACACTTTGCGGGTCAGGGTTTGGTTTTTATCGGTGATACTCACCACGTAGTATCCTGAATGATCCAGATCGATTTCCTGGGTTCCCATGTGGGCATCCAGTTCGCGTACCGTTTGACCTAACATATTGACTACTTCCACGTGTGCCTGCATTTGGGTTGGAATGATCACACGTACTTTTTTGTCGAAGCTATATACCTGCACATTGTCCAATTGATTTTCCTGGGTTCCCACTACGGAGAAGAATACCGTGAATCTATCGGTTTGGGCGGCCTCGTAGGTAAACCTGTAGGGTTGCTCCATCAGGTTGGTGGTAATGCCCAAATATTCATCCGTTAAGTACACCTCGGCAAAGTTTTCTACTTCTTCCAATTCGATGGTAAACTCATGGCCATCAACTCCGCGCACATCCACGGAAGCGCTGGGTATGCCAAATGGCAAGGCGTTCACGCTCATGTAATTATTGGCTGTGCTATAGATTTGGGGCATGGTTTCGTCCAAGCTGAAATATTTGTGCATATCCAACTGACTGTCGTAGCCTTCGGTGGCTTGCGTGTGGAATCTAACGATGCTTTCGTCGTAGCGATCACCATCGGTGATTTTGAGTTTCACATAGTCGCTGATGGCGGATTGTGATTTCATGAAGTTCACCGCATTGGGCACTTGTACTTCATCGTTCATGCCAATGCTGCCGCTGGATTCGGTGGAGGTTACCTGTACAAAGAAGGCTTGTCCGCTGGCTATGTAGCGCGATCCGTCGTTGTATCCTATGCCTCCCACATATCCGGCAAAGTTGGGGCCTCCGGCTCCATCAGGATTCCATACCCAGATACCGCCGTCCACGTTGTTCAGGAACCAGCCTGATGCGGCATCCCAGTCGATGGTGGAGGGGAATGGGTTTCCTACCAGGTTGTATCCGTCACCCTGTCCGGGACCGCTGTTGGTAAGGGCTACAGGGCCTACCAATCCTGAACGCAGGTTGCCATGTATTTCAAATGTTTGGGGGGTGGAAGCGCCTACCCATACCATCCAGCCTTTCATGTCGCCAAGGGGGCTGTTCAGGTCGGTAACGTAAACGTACTCATTGGCGGCTTCATCATAGTATTTGGCCCATACTTCGGGACTTCCGCCCAGGTACAAGTCGTTGGCAATGGCACCTGATACGGGAGCTGAAAGTCCGTGCCAGTTGTCGTCGGTGAAATAACGTTGCACGGTGGAGGTACCGTTTACGGTAAGGTTGGCTTGTCCCATCAGGGAGGCATCGCCTGTGGCATCGCTGCCCATTACCAGGTTGTTACACTCGGCAGCGGTGGGAATGTATGGATAATTGGGTGCACCTGCGGGGATGGTGACATCGGTGGTAGAACCGGGAACGCCGGGATTCCAGTTGGAAGCATCAAACCAGTCTGTATCGGTGGTTCCTGTCCAAACGGTGGCTGAAGGAGGAGCCGTAAAAAACTGGTTGTTGTTGATGGCTCCTGAAGTTTCGGCCAGGGGCGACTGCCAGGTAAAAGCATCGTAAGAAGTGCCAGTGCCACCCAATTGCAGCGACTCTCCGACGGCAGTTGCGGATGATTCTGTCACTCCAATATCTGTTGAGGTTACGCCATTGGCAGGGCCGTCGGTTGCTGTAAAGGAACCTTCATAGCTTAAAAACTGACCGGGAATTAAAGTTCCTTGATACGAAAGAGCCAAGCCATCGGGAAATCCGTTTTGCAAACCACCATCTGCCGTAAAATCGTAGTAGTAGAAGGTGAATCCGTCAGTGGTATTTCCAACCATAAATGCATCCAGGGTTTTGGACAGATAGGATACACCTCCATTTCCGTTGTACAGATCTACCTGAAAATCAGCCAGGTTGATGCTGCCGGCATTTTCAATCACCACTTCTACAATTTCTGCCACATCACCACTTACATTGTCATAGTGAAATTCGTTGATCCAGGCATTAACCAAAACAGTTTCGGTAACGGTATAGCTTTGTTCGGGAGAGGTAGTGGCATCGGCATCATCGTCCGTGGCATAAATTTCGTAAAACACAGTAGTGCCATTGGTCTGGGCAGGAATGTTGCCTGTGTAGGTGCTGCCGGAAGAAATCGTCATTGTTACGGTGTTGGTCAAACTTCCCGAAGTAGTCCCCCAATGCAGATCAACACTTGATACAGTACCATCCGAATCGGTAACATCAGCTGAAATGGTGACAATATCCGTTGGATGTGGCATTACCGGTGATTGCTGTATATTGGCGATAACCGGAGGGGTATTAGTTGGTATGGTTACCGTATAGCTTTGTTCGGGAGAGGTAGTGGCATCGGCATCATCGTCCGTGGCATAAATTTCGTAAAACACAGTAGTGCCATTGGTCTGGGCAGGAATGTTGCCTGTGTAGGTGCTGCCGGAAGAAATCGTCATTGTTACGGTGTTGGTCAAACTTCCCGAAGTAGTTCCCCAATGCAGATCAACACTTGATACAGTGCCGTCCGAATCGGTAACATCGGCTGAAACGGTGACAAGCTCACCTGAAAGGGGTACAGCAGGTACATGAACGATGTTGGTGATGGACGGAGGGAGGTTTCCTCCACCGGATGATCCTGTCAGTTCAAAATAATCAATGGCAAAATCCTCATCCCCTGAATTCACCGCAACGGTGAATTGCAGATCAAGGGTATTTCCTGTAGTTGGGATATTCTTGGTAAACTGACTAAAGGCACCCGAAAGTGCAGTGCCATCGCCATCGCCATTAAAATCGGTATCTTCAAGAAAATAGGTGTTGTAAGTAGTTCCATCGTTTTCAAACCATATTAAATTTGTCCAGGCTCCTCCATCAATGCGGTATTCCACATGAATATAATCCACATTGTCAATTTTGGTTGTAGCCGTAGATGCAAAATACCCTTTGAATTGCAGACCTGAATATCCTGAAATGGAAATCGAACTCCAGGTTAATTGAGACGGACTGGCACTTCCGGTCCAGCCACCATCATCAATGTCTTGCCCTGCAAAAAAATTTGAACCCATGGCACCTGTGTAGGTTTTATTAATATCCGACCCATTGGTTCTAAAAAAGTAATCCTGAAGACCATCACTTCCCTCACCACCCAACGTAACTGAGTATTGTGAATTGTTGTCGAAATCTTCAAGCCAAATGGTAGCCTGTCCGTTTAAGGTTTTTCCTCCCCACACCAGCACAACAGCCAGCATGAGGGTCATTAGTAATTTTCTTTTCATTTTCATAGAGATTTTAATTAAGGTAATAATTGGGTTTATTTTTACTTTTAGGATCACCAGACACAGTGGGGTATTTTACCTCAGATAATAGTTGCCACTCATTTGGTGGAAAAACATAACGGAGGAGTTTTTAACCCATGCCGCCATTACCCAAAAATCAATTAAATTTTATGTTTGTCAGAAAATAGACAGGGCCAAACAACTCCCTTACAACTTTCGCTGCAAACAATTGATAATCTATAATATAAAGATGATTTGTTTTTGGGTATACAGCAACAAACCGAAGTGTAATACCCAACACTTGTTAGTCCGGTAACAAAACTACAAAAAATATTTTAACTTGTGTAAACCTAAAATTATCTTAGCGTTAAGCTATTTTCTGCAAGTCCTGCTACCATAGGCGGCCTATCCGAAAATGAGGTTTGAATAATATTTTGGTGGATGGTTTTTCTCGTAAGTTTTGGCAAGACCATTAAAACAAAAAAGCAGGAGCGTATCACAACTCCTGCTTTTTAAATAGACATTTCCGCTAACGGATGAAATACACCCCTTGCAAAACACTAATTGCCGGAGGTTCCTGTCAGCGTTAAGGTTGTGCTTTGGAGAAATAGTGAAGCATCACCGCATGTGGGTAAAATTTCCAACCTGAGATTTTTGCAGATCGCCGGCACTGTGGTCGTTGGAAATACGGGCGCACAAGCATTAATCAATACGTTTACCGTGCCATCGGGGACTTGTACGTCCCAATTGGTGGCAGTGTGCCAATCGTTATCAGTGGCTCCGGTCCAACCTGTACCAAAGACTCCCAGATTGAAGAAATGATCCTGCACAAACACCACCCATTCTGAACTGGCAGCGTCTGTTCCAACGGAAGTGGCCCAATCGGGATTTCCTGAGGTGATAGAGGGTTTTCTTACCAACGAGTGGTTGGCCGTAGCATTTGTCACACCGGCCACATCCCATCCCGTTCCGGGATTGTTGCCAATTATTCCCACCACATCAACCAACTCATCCTGATAATATAGTCCAATGGCATCGTTTCCATTAAACGCCGTTACGCCTGAACTCTCTTGTCCTTTTTCAACCACGGTAGTCGTGGCAGAAGAATTGTACAGGATGTAGGTACGACCACTTTTCAGCATGCCTGAGCCTGTCCATGTAAATGTGGGAGATGAAGCGGCAACTCCATTTGAAAAGAGTTTCACCGTAATATCCGACAAATCGATATCTGACACATCCCCATTATATATTTCAATGGCCTTATTGTCGCTGCTGCCTTCCACATATTCCGAAATAAACACGTTGGGGGCACTTACTGCCGCTGCAGTGGCAGCCTCATCCTCGGGCACAGTTTCATCTGTTTTGTAGTTTACCGTGGTGCCGGTACCATTGTAGGCATAAATTTTAAAATAGTAGGTGGTGGAAGGAGTTAGTCCGGTAAACAGACAGGATCCGACACCTTGGCTAACATTTTTTATCAGGGTAGCGTCGGGTTCGAAAATGCCATCGATGGGAACCACGATATCGCCATACGAAACGGCACTTGCTTTGATCAGATAGGCTTCGGCATCCGAATCGGTCCAGGTTACCAAGATGGAAGTGGACGAATAGGTGCTGGCGGCAAACCCACTTGCGTGATTGGATGGTTGCAGGGAAAGTGTGGTGGCTGTGGCGCTTAAACCAACGGAGTAAAAATTGCCATCGTAGGAATAGGCCATATAATAAACCGTTTCCTGTGGTGAAAGACCTGTGTGGGCCTGGGGTGAAGTACTACCAGAATACAAAACGGTACCTCCTGCAAAGGGTTGTCCTACAGCCGGTGGCGTTCCTGATGGGGCAGAAAAAGTTCCGGTGGCATTGTAAACAATCACCACATCATCAGAAGCCAGGTTTTGAACAAAACTCAGGTCGATTTGGGAATCGGAAACGGCTGTTGCTGTAAACAACTGCGGATCTTCCACTTGTGCCTCCATCAAGTTGATATTATCGATTTGCCATAAAGCAGCGGTACCACTCTCCGTTCCTGACGACGTGTAATGGAAAGCAAACTGGATGGCAGTACCTGTGATACCCGATACATCGATGTTTCCCGAAGACGTCCATGCCATGCCATTTTCAGGACACCAGGTTGCCGTTAGGTTGTACCAGGTGGTGGTGGTAGGATCGCCCGTATAGCTATCTGTATATAGCAATTCGATGGGAGGATAGGTGGCATCTATGTCCTGATTATAACTGTCGAAGTGCAATATTTCATCCGTATAGTTGTCCATGTTGAAGATGGGAGAAATCAGGTAATCGTCGGAGGCCACATCTCCGGCAAATCCATTCACGGCCATGTGGCCCGAACCACAGGCCCAATCCTGATCGCTGGCCACACTTACGGGTGTCCATAATTGAGTTCCGCAATCGGCAAAATTCTCAGCATAGGGCAAAGTGGCCGAAGGCATGAGGGTGGTTGCAGTTGTTGACGGAACTGTGGGGTCGGTGAGGTAGTTCACCGTGTTTCCGGTTCCGTTGTAAGGATATATTTTAAAAACGTAAGTCGTGGAAAAATCAAGTCCCGTAAAAGTACAAGCTTGTGTTCCCGCGGATATATTGAGTGCGAGTGCGCCATCGGCCTCAAAAGTTCCGTCCACGGGATCGGCGATGGCTCCGCCGATTGCAACTCCCTTGATCAGGTAATAATCTGCGTCGGAGTCGGTCCAGGAAAGGGGGATGGTACCGGTGGTCGTGGTGCCGGCCATAAAATTCAACACATGTGCCAAGGGTTGTGTGGCGAGGTCGCTAACGGTGTAGCTGAGTTCGTCAGAAGTAGCATCCTCCGAGTCATCATTCATTGCATAAACCTCATAATAAACAGTGGTTCCGTGAGGCTGGACAGGGATATCCGAATCGGTGGTGTAAGTTGAACCGGAGGTCAGCGACATATTGATGGTGTTTGTAAGCGACCCGGAGGCGGTTCCCCAGTGCAATTCAACACCAAAAATGTTCACATCGTCCGTTACATCTGCCGAAACAGAAACCGTTTGAGATGAGTTGGGCAGCGCAGGCGTGTGTATAATGTTGGCAATAAGTAATGGCGGTGTAAAATACTGGTTGACGTTGAGTGCACCATGAGTTTCTGCCAAAGGTGTTTGCCAGGTAAACTCACTGTAAGTACTTCCCACACCACCCAGTTGCAAGGATTCTCCCACAGCGGTGGACGATGATTCGGTTACACCTATGTCGGTGGATGTCAGGCCATCGGCAGGACCATCTATTGCAGTAAACGAACCCTCATAGCTTAAAAACTGACCCGTAATCACAGTGCCCTGATAGGAAAGAGCCATCCCGTCAGGATCTCCGTTTTCGATACCATTCACGGGGAAATAGTAGTAATAAAAAGTAAAACCATCGGTGGTATTTCCTTCCGTAAAATCATTGAGGGTTTTTTGGTTATACAAACCTCCATTATGGCCGGAATAAAGGGTAATTTGAAAATCTGCCAGATTAAAAGCACTTGCATTTTCGATCACCACCTCGATAAATTCATCCACATCCGTGGCCACATTATCATAGTGGAATTCGTTGATCCATGCGTTGAGGGGTACACTTTCGGTAACGGTATAGCTTTGTTCAGCCGAAGTCGTTTCATCAGCATCATCGTCCAGGGCATAGATTTCGTAATATACGGTGGTGCCATTGGATTGGGTGGGTATTGTGGCTTGATACGTATCGCCGGAAGTATTGGTCATGGAGGTAT
This sequence comes from Bacteroidales bacterium, assembly GCA_965140775.1. Lineage (GTDB taxonomy): Bacteria > Bacteroidota > Bacteroidia > Bacteroidales > F082 > UBA6244. The sequence goes on from OZ223471.1 coordinate 135,197, forward strand.
TGTTGGTCAAGCTCCCCGAGGTCGTACCCCAATACAATTCAACACCCGAAACGGTTCCATCCGAATCGGTTACCTCTGCTGATACCAATACGGTTTCGGTGGGTTGGGGTATGGAGGGGGTATGCGTGATATTGGAGATGGTTGGGGGAGTATTGCCACCGGAAAAACCCATCAACTCAAAATAATCAACGGCAAAATCCTCATCCCCTGCGTCTACTGCAACCGTGAACAGAAGATCGAGTGTATTTCCTGTAGTCGGGATATTCTTGGTAAACTGACTAAAGGCACCCGAAAGTGCAGTGCCATCACCATCACCATCAAAATCGGTATCTTCAAGAAAATAGGTGTTGTAAGTAGTTCCGTCGTTTTCAAACCATATCAAATTTGTCCATGCTCCTCCATCAATGCGGTATTCCACATGAATATAATCCACATTGTCAATTTTGGTTGTTGCCGTAGATGCAAAATACCCTTTGAATTGCAGACCTGAATATCCTGAAATGGAAATCGAACTCCAGGTTAATTGAGATGGACTGGCACTTCCGGCCCAGCCACCATCATCAATGTCCTGTCCGGCAAAAAAATTGGATCCGATTACACCTGTGTATGATTTGTTAATATTTGAACCGTCGGTTCGTTGAAAATAATCTTTTGTGCCATTATTTCCCTCACTTCCAAGCGAAATTGAGTATTGAAAATTATTGTTAAAATCCTCGGACCAAATGGTTGTCTGTCCTAAGACATGTTTTCCACCCACCACCAGCACAACAGCCAGCATGAGGGTGATTAGTAATTTTTTTTTCATTTTAATAAAAGTTTTAGGTTATGATTAATTTTTTAGCAGTTAAATATTTTTACGATAACTTTTTGTTTACACAATACATCAATTGGCCATCAAACTAATTTGGGGGATGTCACCATCGAGTTTATAGTCGATTTCGGCACCGCTTCCTCCGTAAGCAAATATTTTAAAATAATAAGTGGTACCTGAATTCAGACCGTGGAAGGTGGCCGTTTGCACCCCATAGCTTATGTTTTGGTTAAAGAAATCGTCGGCAATCACTATTCCGTCCACGGGATTGGGGATATCATGAAAGCCTGTGGCACTCATCTGGATGAGGTATCCTTCCGGCAAGGTGGTTCCGGTGGCATCTATCCATTGGAGCACGATACTATGTGCCGAAAAATCGGTGGCATGGTACAAGGGTTCGGGAGCCAGGCCATCGCCCCACACCAATTCCGCGTACTCCGGATGATCGATATAGGGATTGCGGTTGTGTTGGATGTTGTAGATGGCTTCGTTGCGGTCGATTTCCTTTTGATCTACGGGGTCGGCATGGTGCCATTCCATGAGCATGTTCAAAAACCACTCTTCGTATGCGGGATAAGAGGTGCCATCGAGGACGGCATCGCCATTTGGTTCATAATTTTCCCAACCGGCTATTACATCGGCATATCTGGTGGCCATATAAAAATAGCCGCGGGCAAAATCGCCTTTGTACGCGTCGATGGGCTCGAAAACGGTTCCGGTATAACCGGGATAGTTGCATGTACCCAACTTACTGCCATTGGTTGAAGTCCATGAGGCTGTTCCCACTTCTCCAAAGGGATAGTTGCCTCGCTCGCCATTCACTTTGCCATCGGTGGGCACCAGGTGAAACAAATCGGTGTACATGGGCGATGCATCATTGAACCAGCTTTTAGGAAAGGAATGTTCACGGTTGTAGCAATCGCCTTCATATGTATAATTACCACATTGATCATTAATAAATTCAAACTCGTATGCCGGCGTTCCACCCGGCACATCCGAATACATGTCCCACACCTTGCCATTGGCTTTGTCGTCGGTGGTTTGAAAATCGATCCAAAGATTTTCATAGGTGCGTACCGTGTGATTGTCGATGATGTTGTGCAAAGCCAACTGCAGGTCTTCTCCCGAAAGCCCATTGGCACCATCATAATATCCCGCCGGCTGAGCCAACAGGGAAAAGGGTAACATAAAAAACAAAAAAGCAACTACTGTTGCCATGTGCGATCGGTTTTCCAAATCAAAAAACGACCACATGCATAGTAAAAATCTGCGCATATCTTCTCCGCTTGAAAGTGATAAACAACAATAAAAAAATGTGATTTTTTTAATTGGGTATGCAGCAACACACAGAGATGTAATACCCAACACCTGTTTGTGAGGGAGCAAAACTAAAAAATAAATGCTTTCGTATGAGTGGTTTATGATTATTTTAGTGTTAAATCATGGATGAAGTCAATGGATCAGGGGATCAGTAAGGGGTTTAGGGGATCAATGGATCAGGGGATCAATGGATCAGGGGATCAATGGATCAATGGATCAGGGGATCAATGGATCAGGGGATCAGTAAGGGGTTTAGGGGATCAATGGATCAGGGGATCAATGGATCAGATGTTCAAGGGTTCAAGGGGGTATGGGCTTATATTATAGTCTTATCCACGTCGGCTGGACTGTAGATGTTGAAATCCTGAAGGGATTATATGTGTATAGATAGAATTGGCACAATAAATAATGCGACCCCGTCGGGGTCGAACTTCGGACTCCCGACTCCCAACTTAAGGCACGCCCAAAAACAACCAACATTTAATCGTGTTGTATATGTGTAGGTTATGAAAAACTTTTATATTTGTCATCCCTTTTTTACGGGAACCGGTCTTAGCCCCATTTGATGGCCTCCCACCGAGAAAGGAAATAATGATGGATTAGCTCATTTAATTGAATTTATTGTGAAGAAATTTTTTGCAACCGGCAAGACGCTCGTCTTGTTGGTAATGCTTTGGAGTGTGGTGGTTACGGCTCAGATTCCTGCCGGGTATTATGATGGTGCCGCCAACAAAAGTGGTGCTGAATTAAAAACATCGTTGGCATATATTATTAAAGGTCATACCAGAAAGACATACGATTATCTCTGGACGTCATTCTATACAACAGATGACAAAGCAGATGGCACAGTTTGGGATATGTATAGCGATAATCCCGGAGGCGATCCTCCCTATGTGTATGAGTTCGGGACAAATCAATGTGCAAATACACCGGGCTATGAAAATGGATGCTACAACAGGGAACATTCCTTCCCGAAAAGTTGGTTTGGGTCTGCAGAAAGCGATACCATGTATTCCGATATGTTTCATCTTTATCCTACCGATAGTTATGTTAATTCCAGAAGGAGCAACAATCCATACGGAGAGGTTGATTCGCCCACGTGGACATCCATGAACGGAAGCAAGCTAGGGCCTTGTTCATACCCGGGATATTCAGGAACGGTGTTTGAACCCATTGATGAATACAAGGGTGATTTGGCCAGATCATACTTTTATATGGCAACCCGATACGAGAGTCGCATCGCTGCGTGGCAAAGTAATACAGGTGCAGACGAGGTGCTTAACGGAACCAGTTTCCCTTGCTTTGATGATTGGTTTATCAATTTGTTGATGACGTGGCACGAGGCCGATCCTGTGAGTCAAAAAGAAATTGATCGTAACAACGAGATTTACAACACTTACCAACACAACCGCAACCCCTTTATCGACCATCCCGAATACGTTGATTTAATTTGGGGGGATGGCATTGCTGATGAACCCACCAACCATGTGGCTGATTTTTCGGCACACACCATCGTCATCAACTGGACGGATGCCACCGGAGCTACCCTGCCCGATGGTTATTTGGTGCGCATGAGTGCCACAGGTTTTAATGATATTGTTGCTCCCACGGATGGAGTGGCCGTATCTGCTGATTTCAGCAACAAAAACGTGGCTTATGGTGTGGGCACCTGTACTTTTGGCGGACTCACTCCCGGAACCACCTACTATTTTAAAATATTCAGTTATGCCGGCAGCGGAGCCAACATCGACTACAAAACCGACGGCACCATACCTAACATAAGTTTAACAGCAAATTAACGATCATGTTCTATTATCACGATATTTTTGCTGCTTACCTGTGTAGGTATATCATTTGAGCCCAGATAATTGAATCATAATAATCAAATTAAATAATAAAGCTATGATTAAAATTTTACTAAAAACGTCAGCGGTAGTGCTGATGATGATGTTTGTGGGGAGTGCCTGGGGGCAAACCTATTTAATTCAAGAGGGTTTCGCAACAACAACTGCACCTACAGGCTGGACAGATAATACAATGTACTATAACAGTACAGCGAATCATGGAACGATAACAGGATCATATGGAGCTGGATTTAATGCAAATACTGATTGGCTTTATACGTCCTCTGTGAATACTGCAGGAAGCCTATCCTTTTGGATTAAAGGATCTTCTTCACCAAGTCAAATTGGAATGAAAATCCAAAAAAGTTATAATGGATCAGATTGGTCAGATATTGTTACCTATGATAAAGGCAGATTTTCGCAAACATGGGAAAATTTAACTCTTGAAATAAATGATGATGCCGCAAGTATTTATATTAGGTTTTATATTCATGATCGATCTGGTAATTCTTTATATTTAGATGATATTCAGTTGACCTCCTATTCAGGAGGATTCGATCCCGAACCCACCAACCACGCCACGGACTTTACTGCTACAGCCAACTCATCTTCCAGCATTACTACAACCTGGACGGATGCGGTTGCAGGGTCTCAGGCACCAAGTGGATATCTTATACTGGCCAATACTACAGGCACTTTCAGCGATCCTGTTGATGGAGTGGCTCAAGCTGACGATACAAGCCTTGGAGATGGAACCGGCGTGTACAATGCTGCCACAAGTTTGGAAACCTATACCTGGACCGGATTGGATGCAGCAACCACCTATTACTATAAAATGTACTCCTATAATGGTACTTCTACCTCCATTAATTACAAAACAGACAGTGATCCGGTAGCCGTTCCCACGGCCAACGCAATCACCGACGGAATGTTCGACAACGATAGTGAAGTGGATGGTCCTGTATTGGGTAGTCAGCCTGACCCCACCATTATTTCTTCAACGGCTGATACAGATGGCGAGGCGGTACGTGTTTTCGATATGGACATTTATGATTATGGTACCTCTGACGGATTTGCCACAAAAATTACCCAATTAACCATCAAAGCAGGCAGTAACAACGATGCCGACTGGTCGAATGAGATACAAGGGGTAAAACTTTCCACAGATGGTGGTTCTACGTTTGTTACCATTGGCTCACCAACAATTGATGCATCGAGTATTGTTATTCCGGTTGAATCCGGAAATCTTGATGTACCTGATGGAGATGTTGCTACGGTATCTTTGTATATCTATCTTGCTTCATCCGGGGTAACTGATAATGCCATTTTCGAGTTTATGGTGGATAAGGATGATCCGGGCTTTTTAGCTGACGCCAGTGGATCGACATTTGCTTCAACTTTTACCAATAATACCATTTCCAATCAAATCATTTTGGATGTGGACGCCACACAGTTCACCTATCTGCAACAGCCTTCCAATGTAAGTACGGATGCTGTGATGTCGCCTTCTGTTCAGGTTGCATTTACCGATGCAAATGGCAACGTGGACGAGGATGAAAATGGAACGGGTGCTACCATCACCATGACCACTACCGGTACTTTCTCGGGTAGCGCAACCACTGCTGTTGATGCTACTTCAGGCCTTGCTACTTTCAACAACCTTGTTTTTTCAGCTGCAGGGAGCGGTATTACCATTACTGCCGTTGATACCGATGGTGGTGAAATTTCATCTTTGGAGAGTGGTGGATTTAATGTTGTTGATTTGCCAAATTTAATTATTTCGGAAGTAGCTGATCCAGCAGACCATTATCAAGGCAGGTATATTGAACTGTACAACAATGGTGATTCTGAAATTGATTTTAGTACAACTACAGTTTATCTCTGTCGTCAAGCAAATGGGGGTAATTGGTTTGATTTACAACTGACTGGCTCTATTGGGTCAAAAGAAACTTTTTTAATAGCCACCTATAGTGACTTTGAAACAACCTATTATAATTTTGCTCCGGAAATCACAAATGCGAATTTTAATGGGAGCGGAAATGATGGAGTGTTTATCTATTTTAATGGAGATCATACGACTGGTTTATTAACAGATATTTTTGGAGTTATTGATGAAGATGGCTCAGGCAAACCATGGGAATACACAGACTCAAAAGCAGTAAGAAACTCCAACGTCACCTCCCCCAACGCAACTTGGACTGCTTCGGAATGGACTATTGCCGCGGCAAATGTCGCTGATTGCACACCAGGCGAACACAATGGTTATACTTCATGGAAAGGGGGAACAGGCAACTGGAGCACGACAACAAGTTGGAGTAGTGGTGTATTACCAACAAGCGCGAGTGACGTGATCGTACCTGGTGGTACGACTTTAACGGTTGACGCCACTGATGCAGCTGTAAATAACATAAATATTCAAGATGGTGGTGCAGTAACCATTGATCCCGATAAAACTTTATCCGTTTCTGGTGTATTCACGATAGCAGAAGGTGGTTCATTTATAAACAAAGGAACACTTAACAATGGAGCTAAAGGCGATGCGGCGGGAATTATGCAACTTTCAATTCCTGAATATACAACGGGAGCCAATGGCTGGCACCTACTTTCATCACCGGTTAGTACATTCAACATAAACGGATCTGATTTCGACCCGGGTGACAATGATGACCTTTATGGATGGGATGAAAACACTTATACCTGGATGAACCATAAAGTGGGAAATCCTTCTCAAATGACTCCGGGTACAGGATACCTCGTGGCCTATGAAACAACCGCCACCAAAGATTTTTCAGGCACATTTAATAATGCAGATATTACATTCCAGAATTTATCTGTAACTTCAAATACAGGCGATCCTGATAAAGACGGCTGGCACTTACTGGGCAACCCCTACCAATCGGCTTTGCAATGGACTAGCACCGATTGGGTAAGAACAAATATCGGCGTTGGGGCTAAAATATTAAACAGTGGTGGTACTTATACAGATATCACTGCTGAAGGAACCAACATTATTCCGGCCAATCAGGGTTTCTTTGTACAGGCAACTGACGCAACCAATACCTTCACCATTCCTGCCTCGCAGCGGGTTCACGATGCCACGGGTTTCTACAAATCAGCCATTCCCAACATGCTCACCCTAAAAGCTTCAGATGGAGAATTTTATGTGGAAACATGGATTCAAATGATGGAGGGTGCCACCGAAGATTTCGATCAGGAATTTGATGTAAATTTCCTCGGTGGGATGTATCAGGCTCCTTATCTTTTCTCAGAGATAACCGATAACCAACACCTTTCTACCAACCGCATCGCGCCTGCAACCCAACATACCACCGTTCAACTTGGGTTTAAATCGTTCCTCGACAGAGAGTTTACCATCTCAACCGAAAATGCGGGAAGTTTTGGTGACGAAATGGAAGTGATGCTGGAAGATACTTACGAAAATGTTAAAATCGATTTAAAAGAAACTCCGCAATATACTTTTATGGCCTCGGCCAATGAGTTGACAAATAGATTTGTGGTTCACTTTTTCAATGTTACAGGCATCCCCGAAACCACACAACTCGATGGCGTATCCATCTATGCTCACAACAATAACATCTATATCCGAAGCGAGTTGAACACACCTGCTTTGGTTACCGTGTACAACATGCTCGGTCAGGAAGTATATCAATCATCCATGGAACTTAACGGTTTACAATCGTTTAACATGCCTGCAAATACCGGATGGTATGTGGTTCGGGTTGTTGCAGACAAAGGTGTAAAAACCAATAAAGTATATATAAAATAAGGGTATTAATTTTTACAAGAAAAAGCTCAATAACATGAAAAAGATAGCAATAAAATTGATGTTAATCGCTGCCATTTCGTTGACTGGTTTCCCACTTCTGGCCGGAGGACCTCCACCACCTCCCGGTGATCACGGTGGAACAGGCAACAGCAATGCCGGAAACGCACCCATCGGTGGCGGACTGTTTATCCTGATGGGTCTGGGTGCCGCTTATGGCGGAAAAAAGCTCTACGACCTCCGAAAAGAATCCATCGAAGAATAAATCCGGATTTCTTTCATCTAAACAAAAACAGGAACTTGCTTAGGCGGGTTCCTGTTTTTTTTTGTCACCCGGAAACAAGTTAACTGTGCCCAAGGTCATCACTCACTCATCATCTAAACCCTCTTGAACCCTTGAACATTTCCCCCGAAAGCTTTAAGGTTGAACGTTTGAACCCTTGAACATTTGAACCCTTGAACGTTTGAACCCTTGAACCCTTAAACCTAAAACCACATCTTAGTTGCAGTCAACCACCCACAGGTTTCCCTCCACAGGTGCTGAGACAAAAAAAGCAGGAGATGTTGAAACCTCCTGCTTTTTTGATTTTTGATTCTGACCTGAAAAAAAGTGTCAGAAAACACATGGTTGCTTACTCTTCCAGAGTTTCACCATCTTCCTGATAGAGGTGATACAGTTTTTTACCTCCATAGGCAGCGCCTAATGCCAATAAAACGCCTATGCCGGACCCTACGGGGGCTCCACCGCCTATGGGATCATCACCACCGCCAGGCCCTCCGCCCGGGTTGCCGGGATCGCGCATCTGGCCGATGGTCATCATGGGTAAGAATAAAACTATCAAGGTTACTATCAGTGTGGAAAATATTTTCTTTTTCATCCTTATATTTTTTTATGTAAATAATCTGGTTGATCTTATTTTATAAACACTTTTCGTGATATGGTTTGACTATTGTTGGAAATATTCACCAGATAATAGCCCGGATGATCGAGATGGATGTCCGTAGTTCCCAAATATGCATCGGTTTGTGTTACGGTTTGTCCCAACATGTTGATCACTTCAACATGTGCCTTGGTTTCCATTGGGATGATAATACGTACGTTTTTATCAAAACTAAACACCTGTATGCTTTCCAGTTGATTCTCTTCAGTCCCAACGGTAGTAAAGTATATGGTAAAACGGTCGGTAAGGGAAGCATCGTAGATAAAGCTATAGGGCTGTTCCATGAGGTCGGTTTGTATGCCCAAATGATCATCGCTCAAATACACATGGTCGAAATCGGTAACTTCATTCACGGCGATGGACATTTGATTTCCGTCAACACCGCGCACATCCATGGGAACGCTGGCTGTTCCAAGCGGAAGTACATTGATGGCCATGTTTCCATTTGCCGTGCTAAAGAGTTGAGGTTGTTGGTCGCTCCAGCTAAACATTTTACGCATATCCAACTCACTGTCGTAGCCTTCGGTGGCCATATCATCCAGCCGGATAATACTTTCATCGCTCAGGCTGCCGTCGGCAATTTGCAATCGGATGAAATGTGCAGGAGCAGTGGTGGTTGTCTTCATAAAACTGACATCATCGTGTACTTGTACAGCCGTGGTCATTTGAAGTGTTCCTGATGACTGGGTTGAATTTACCTGCACGAAGAACCCCTGAGCCATGGAGATATACTGGGTTCCGCCATTGGTTCCGCCAGAGCCCGTGATATAGGTAGCCCAATTGGGTCCGCCGCCGCCATCCGGGTTCCACAACCAGATTCCTGCGTCAACATTGGTTTTGGTCCAACCTCCGGCATCCCAATCGATGGCTGAAGGATAGGGATTTCCCACAAAATTAAAACCATGGTCGGCATCGGGACCTGTGTTGGCTAAACCAATCGGGCCAACGGTTCCGGTGCGCAGATCGCCCGTAAAATCAAAGGTTTGAGCTGTGGAGCCCCCAATCCAAACCATCCAGCCTTTGGCATCGCCCAGATCAGTCGCCAGATCAGTAACATAAGTATAATCGTTGGTAGATTCATCGTAGGTTGTAACCCAAACGTTGGGGCTTCCACCCAGATACAAACTGTTAAAATCATCATTGTCCAGAGGCCCGGAAATTCCATGCCAATTGCTTGCTGTGGAATAGCGCTCGATAGTAGTGGTGCCATGCACGGTAAGATAATTTTGACCCAACAATGACCCTGAGCCTGTAGCATCGCTTTCGATGGTGAGGTTGTTGCATGCCCCTGCTGCGCCAAGAGTAGGATAGTTTGTAAGACCTGTTGGGATGGTGACGTTGGTGCTAGACCCCGGCACCCCATTGTCCCAATTGGTAGCCGTATTCCAATCGTTATTGGTGGTTCCTGCCCAGACGCAAGTTGCCGGGTATTCGGTAAGGCTTAAATTAATGTTGTAAGTAATCGATTGTGGTGCTGGCCAGGAAGAAATTATTAGATAATAGGTACCGGCCGAAATATCCTCAAAAAAGGTCAGCGAGGTTCCTGAGCTAACTTTTTGTATCACCGGTGTAGGTGGTGAAGAGGAATTAGGGCAATCAGCCAATACGAAAGCCCCAATATAACTATCAGTAGTTGTGATTGTACCCGTTAAGATACCTGCGGCTACTGTGAACTCATACACCACGTCATCACCACCTAAATAATAAGAGGATGGATTGATATCCACATCATTATAATCATCACCATAACCATTTGTATTGCCACTCACATCTGTTGCCGGCAAGGTAAGTGGCAAAGGATTGCTGCATAAAGAACCTTGTGGTGGGGTTTGGCCAATAAGTCCCACTTGATGGTCACCACCTCCCTGATCATCAGAAATATCCAAAGATGCTGTTTTAGATCCATCGGAAGTAGGCTCAAAGGTAACGTCAACAGTAATGCTTTGTCCGTTTGTCAAATCCACAGGATAGGTGTTCAAATCTTCCAGAGAAAACTGATCGGCATCAGCTCCACTTAAAGCTGTACCTGTAATTTGTAGAGTTCCGGCTCCGGTATTAGAAATGGTGAATGTTTGAGCTGATGAAGCTTCGCCTGTATTTACTGTTCCGAAATCTTTGGAATCAGGAGAAACAGCAAAAACCGGATTTAATGGGATTTCTTCTACGGTAACATTATCAACATATACGTTGTTATCAGCATTTGAAATAGTAGATTCTCCATAAAAACCTAGTTGAACTATACCGGTATAAGAAGATAAATCGATAATTATGTTTTCACCAGTTATAGAGATATCGTTATATACATTTGCCGACCCGGCATTGTCCCAAAGCATCAGGGTATTTACAGAAGTCCAGGTAGCTCCGTTATCTGTTGAAATAATTACTGCAAATTTGTCATCTACTCCAGTCGTTGCCGGAGCGCCAGTTGTATTCCAATAGGTTAATGCTAAATCGAAAGTTAACCTAAAATTTGTAGAGCCATCACCCAAATTAATTGGAGGGGTGATGAGCCATTCATCCGTTGTAGTTGAATAAATCTCCAATCTTGCGGCTCCTGATGTACCTACATTGGCAAACCCATCTGCTGTCCAGCTACTACTTGAGGTGGACGAAAAGACTACAGGTGCTGCCAAAAGACCTGCGGCTTCGCCCCAGTTGGTGGGAGGATATGAGCTGAAAGTTTCGGTAAAAGGAGGTGTGAGGGTGGGGTCGAGCATGGTGGTAAACGACCTGATAACACTGGCATCTCCATCGCCGGAACCGTTATAGGCCACAACCTTCCAGTAATAGGTAGTGTTGTAGTTCAGGGCGGGAGAAACCGAATAGGGAGATGAAGCTACATCCGCATATAGGGCTGTTGGATCAGCGTTTTCATCTAGAAAAATTTTATAGCCCGTGGGAACACCACCAGTAGCCGCAGCAGTCCAGCTAAGACTGGGAGTCGCGGTTTGATTGGTTGCTGCATCGGCGGGAGAGGATAATGTAACCGCATCAGGAGTTAATGGGGTAATCATGGGACCAATTACATGATCAACATATACAGAGCCGCCGGATCCTATGGTATAGACAGCCAGAGCCAAATAATAATCATTACCTGTCAAACTGCTTAAGTCAACTGAATACTGAGTCCATGTTCCGTCAGAGGGAAGGCTGTTTTCCGATCCTATGTCAGTCCAACTTACAGCATCAGCAGAATATTGTACCTGTATTCGTTGGCTCGTATTAGATGAACCTGTGCGGGCAAAGAAATCCAGTGTGCTAGTTCCAGTGAGGGTTACCATAGGAGTTCTGAGCAGATTTTCTGTAGTGGAAGAATACTTATATGCAGAGGCATCGCCTGCAAAATACTGAGAAGTACTTCTTGACCAATCGCCGGGGTTTGCCCAACCAGTTGGGGGGAAAGTAGTGTTCTCGAAACTTTCTGCCAAATAACCATCGGCAACCGTGGTGAATGACCAAACACTTGCTCCAACAGTGTTTCCATTGTCATTGTAAGGAACCACCTGCCAGTAATATTGTGTTCCTGCCACCAAACCTGTGGTTTGGAAAGAGGTATTTGCTCCATCATAAACCGGTGTTGTGGTTGGTGGTGGATTGGTAGTGCTAACATACACTTTATATCCCGTAGCTGGTTCTCCGGTTGCTGCTGGAATCCAGCTAAGCAATGGATTATTTAGGGTAACAAGCGCATCGGTTGGGAATGAAACGGTAGCCGGATCGGGTGCAACAGCTTGAATTATTTCGTACGAAAAATCATCAATGTACATTGTCCTATAAGTACCTCCTAATCCATGTTTAAAGGCAATATAAGTATCTGTGCCTGTGTAGGTGCCATTGAAATCAACAGTATATTGGGTGTAAGTCCCTGTAATGGCAACGGTTTCGAACAGTGTAAAAGTGCCTTCATCAGCGGGATCCGACATGGTACCTACCAATACGTTATATCCGGTACCACCTTTTGCATAAAATTTAATTCTTCTGGCCTGAGAGGTCAGGTCACTAAATTCAGGAGAAATAAGCAGTAGTGTGGCGCTGGCGTCACCTGAGTTATAAAAATACACATTATTGGGAGATGAATGAGGACTGGTGGTTGAATTCTGTACCGCTGCAAAAGAAGAAGTTGAAGATACAATACTCGACCAACAATTGGGTAAGGCAGGAGTGGTAACTGCATCAAAATTTTCGGTGTAAGGGGCTGTAAAGGCGTTACATAAAGTAGTAAAACTATCAGGTCCTGTCCAAGGGCTTACATTGGTATCATCTTCACCGCAATCGCTACGGACATACCAGTCATAGGTTGTGGCAGCAACTCCACCTGTCCATGTGTACGGGTTGCTGGTTATATCATTAAAGGTTGGGGTGGTTCCGGCATCGGGAGCAGGATCACCGGATTCTACAATAAAAAGATCCCAATGAGAACCGGAGGCATCTGTCCAACCCAAATCTGCTCCTGTGGTGGTGGCACCGGTTGAGGTTAAATCGGAGGGTTCTGTACAAGAAGGAACTTCTTCAACAGTCACATCATCAATATATAAGCTGTACCCATCATCATCAATCATTCTGAAGGCAATAAATTGGACATCTTCATAAGCAGAAAGATCGATGGTATATTCAGTCCAAGAGGAAGGCATGTTTGTTCCGGCAATGTAATAGGCTAGATCCGTCGTAAAACTACTTGCAGACGAGTTATTGTCTGCTATTTGTACTTTTAAGTCGGTTCCTACGCTCGTGCTTCCTTTAAGCCAAAATTTCAATCTATAATCAGTAGTTCCAAAATCCAAAGGAGGAGTAATTAATAAATGTTCACCTCCTGCACTAGCCCAAGGGGCTGCTGCACAATATGTTCCGGTATGAGGAGATGTTGTACTTCGATTCCATACATTTGTTCCACTAACAGTGATCTGACTCCATCCCAATGGAGAACTGGGTGTTCCAATCCAAGCATCCTCAAAATCTTCTGTATAAGGAAATACAGTAACCGTGGGGTCAGCTAGGGTTGTAAAACTCCACGTGGAACAACCGGAAGCATCCCCATTTACATTATAAGGCACAATTTTCCAATAATATGTAGTAGAATAAGACATATCCGGTGTTGGATCATAGGTGGTTACATCACCCAAATCAGTCCCGTTGACTATATTTGTGGGGGGGTCATCGGTTCCAAAATACAGTTTGTACCCGGTTGGGGCACCACCGCCGGACCCCCAGTTCAATGTCGCTGTTTTTTGAACATCAGTAGCTCCATCAGTTGGAGAAACTACTGTGGCACAGTTGGGAGGAGAAGAAACTGTCAATCCACCCAGAATCACATTGGCATAAGCAGAAACCAATGTTCCCGTTGGAGGCGAATCAGGATCAGGATTGGTATTATCGTTGGAATAGCGAATAGATCTACCAGCTGTTGAAGCAGTAGAATAAAAATAATTACTACTCGTGTTGTATCCAGAAGCGTTTTCATCTACCGCAATTACCAGATTATCTGTGTTATTATAAGCAAAGTCGGTAATATCAAATGTTATCCATCCATCACCTGATGGACTGACAAATGTGTTTGAATAAACCTCTGTTAAACTTGTTACCGGTATCCAATCGGTAGAACTACTAAATGCAGTCTTACTCGTGTGTCCTAAATAAATGGTCCAGTTATTCGAACTACTAAGGCTGGTGCCATGAAAGTAAAACTGAAGCGTGGTAATATCACCCGCAGCCATAATTTCGGTTTGTAAATAAAGCATCTGAGAATACGAATATCCATAATACGGGTAAACAGGAATGTAATTATTTGATGTTCCCGTTCCAACAGTTATCTGCCCCCACGAACTACCCGTCCACAGAAACAAAACAATTAAAAAAAATAAAAGTTTTTTCATAAAATTTTTTTTACACAGTTAATGACTAATCTTAGATTTATGATAAGGCTATTTTTAAGGCGAATAATTGTCACTAATTCAAGTGTCAGGAATTAGTAAAACACCAGTGCGAAATAATAATAGTTCATAAAATTGTTTGTTAAAAAATAAAGATTCTCAAGGCTAAGTATTTATAGGGTAAAACTATGAAATAATGAGATGCCTTTTGATGAATTGGGCGTCGGGTTGACTACCGTATAGGATTAACCAACAAGTGTTGACAACAAATTGATAACTGAATGCAACCTTTTTAATTTCAATAGGTTGCATATAGTGTATAAAAAATATTGATTATTGAGCCATCATCTCCAATAGTTTTAAAAGGTCAGCTTTTTTACGCACCGAAACCGGTATTTGGGTGTTTTCGTTTAATAAGATTTTGCCGCCGCCGGCTCGGCTGTATTTCACCACATGCTGCATGTTTACCAAAAATGCATGGTGCACTCTAATAAAATGGTGTCCGTTCAACCGTTGTTCAAATTCTTTCAGATTTTTCGACACAAGAATGGAAGTCTTGTTCTGCAAATAAAAATGGGTATAACTGCCCTCGGAAGCGCAAAAAAGGATTTCGTTTGGCTTAATAACATGAATGTCATCATGGGTATAAAGCACCAATGAATTGTTTTCATTATTACCATCACGAAAGTGCTTGTTGTTAGCCAGCAGCACCCTGTCTTTTTCAACTTTTAGAACAAGTTTGATCAGGCTTTTTATGAGCGTTTCAGAAGAAATGGGTTTTATCAGGTAATCAAACACATGATATTGCAAAGCTCCCATGGATGCCTGATGATCTTCACTTAAGACGATGATGTTGAAATTTATTTCCGCGAAACAATCCAACATTTCAAACGAATTGCCATCGGGCAGTTTTGTATCAAGAAAAACAAGATCGGGACGGTGAGATAAAATCGATTCTCTTCCACTTTCAACATCAGAAACCGTATCAACGATTTCTACTCGCTCAAAATAATTTTTTATAATGCCTGAAATCAACTTTCCGGTGTCCGGATCATGGTCAATAATTATAGTGCGAATCATAGTATGGCATTTAGGCTAAAGCACAAATGTAAGAAATCAATGGTAAATACCAAAAAAAAAATACGAATATTTGTTTCATAAGCGGTAATCTGTTCGCGTTAAATGACTTACCATCTCGTTTAACAAATATGAGACATATTAAAAAAAAAGAGGCTACCTCCCTGAGGCAGCCTCTTTTTTCAATAGAATGGGTTGCTTACTCTTCCAGAGTTTCACCATCTTCCTGATAGAGGTGATACAGTTTTTTACCTCCATAGGCAGCGCCTAATGCCAATAAAACGCCTATGCCGGACCCTACGGGGGCTCCACCGCCTATGGGATCATCACCACCGCCAGGCCCTCCGCCCGGGTTGCCGGGATCGCGCATCTGGCCGATGGTCATCATGGGTAAGAATAAAACTATCAAGGTTACTATCAGTGTGGAAAATATTTTCTTTTTCATCCTTATATTTTTTTATGTAAATAATCTGGTTGATCTTATTTTATAAACACTTTTCGTGATATGGTTTGACTATTGTTGGAAATATTCACCAGATAATAGCCCGGATGATCGAGATGGATGTCCGTAGTTCCCAAATATGCATCGGTTTGTGTTACGGTTTGTCCCAACATGTTGATCACTTCAACATGTGCCGTGGTTTCCATTGGGATGATAATACGTACGTTTTTATCAAAACTAAACACCTGTATGCTTTCCAGTTGATTCTCTTCAGTTCCAACAGTAGTAAAGTATATGGTAAAACGGTCGGTAAGGGAAGCATCGTAGATAAAGCTATAGGGCTGTTCCATGAGGTCGGTTTGTATGCCCAAATGATCATCGCTCAAATACACATGGTCGAAATCGGTAACTTCATTCACGGCGATGGACATTTGATTTCCGTCAACACCGCGCACATCCATGGGAACGCTGGCTGTTCCAAGCGGAAGTACGTTGATGGCCATGTTTCCATTTGCCGTGCTAAAGAGTTGAGGTTGTTGGTCGCTCCAGCTAAACATTTTACGCATATCCAACTCACTGTCGTAGCCTTCGGTGGCCACATCATCCAGCCGGATAATACTTTCATCGCTCAGGCTGCCGTCGGCAATTTGCAATCGGATGAAATGTGCAGGAGCAGCGGTGGTTGTCTTCATAAAACTGACATCATCGTGTACTTGTACAGCTGTGGTCATTTGAAGTGTTCCTGATGACTGGGTTGAATTTACCTGCACGAAGAACCCCTGAGCCATGGAGATATACTGTGTTCCGCCATTGGTTCCGCCTGAGCCCGTGATATAGGTAGCCCAATTGGGTCCGCCGCCGCCATCCGGATTCCACAACCAGATTCCTCCGTCCACATTGGTTTTGGTCCAACCTCCGGCATCCCAATCGATGGCTGAAGGATAGGGATTTCCCACAAAATTAAAACCATGGTCGGCATCCGGACCTGTGTTGGCTAAACCAATCGGGCCAACGGTTCCGGTGCGCAGATCGCCCGTAAAATCAAAGGTTTGAGCTGTGGAGCCCCCAATCCAAACCATCCAGCCTTTGGCATCGCCCATATCGGTGGACAGGCTTGTAATGTATTGATAACTGTTGGAGGACTCGATGTATTCTTGTGCCCATACGTTGGGATCTCCGTTATAGTATAAACTGTTGAAATTGTCATTGTCCAGAGGGCCGGAAATGCCATGCCAATTGCTTGCTGTGGTATATCTCTGCACGGTTGTTGATCCACTAACTGTTAAAAAGGATTGACCCAGTAGTGAAGCATCGCCTGCAGTAGGCATACTTTCAATGGTGAGATTTTTACAGTTGGCTGAAGCTGTAATGGTGGGAAAAGTCGTGGCTGCAGCATTTATCAACACATTGACGGTGGCATCAGGTACCTGAACATCCCAATTGGTTAATGTAGCCCAATCGTTATCGGTGGCTCCTGTCCATCCGGTACCAAATACCCCCAGGTTGAAAAAATGATCCTGATCAAATACCCTCCATTCCGAATCAATATAACCTGTTCCGGCAGAGGTTGTCCAGTTGGTGTTTCCTGTGGTGATGGTGGGTTTTCTTACCAAGGTATGTTCAGCGGTTGCATTTGCAATACCGGCAACGTCCCAGGCAGAACCCGGATCAACCCCAATAACGCCAACCACATCAATCAGGTAATCGTTATAATACAAGCCAATGGCATCGTCGCCGTTATATGCAGTAACGGCCGGAGTTTCATTTCCTTTCTCAGTGATGGTTGTTCCTGAGAGGGAATTATACAGAATGTAGGTATCCCCACTTTCCAACATACCTGAACCTGTCCAGGTGTTAGAAGCAGCCGATGCTCCATTGGTAAAAAGTTTTACCGAAAAATCAGACATATCCACTGCCGTAGCTTCACCGTTATATATTTCAATGGCTTTATTGTTGCTGCTTCCCTCAACATACTCCGAAATAAACACCGCAGGAACAACAGGAGCGGCCTCTGTAGTAGCCTCATCTTGTGGAACAGTTCCGTCAGTTTTGTAATTGATGGTGGCATCGGTACCATTGTAGGGATATATTTTAAAATAGTAAGTCGTGGAGGCATTCAATCCAGTAAAATCGACAGAACCGGTACCTTGGCTCACATTTTTTACAAGCGTAGCATCAGCTTCTGCTACACCATCGGTTGGAACTACAATATCACCATAAGCAGTAGCGCTTCCTTTCACCAGATAGAAGGCCGCGTCCGAATCTGTCCAGCCCACAGTAATTGAACTGGAGGAATTGGCGGTAGCCGAAATTCCCGTAACGTGGTTGGTAGGTTCGGTGGATTGAGTGGTGGCATTAGCTGATACTCCGGGGGAATAGTTGCTTCCATCAAAAGAGTAGGCCATGTAATAAACTGTTTCCAGGGGTGATAGTCCGGTGTGTGTCTGGGGCGATGTACTTCCATTATACAACAAAGTACCTCCGGCAAAGGATTGTCCCACTGCGGGAGGTGTTCCTGTGGGGGTAGTAAAAGAATCAGTACTGTTATACACAATCACTACATCATCGTCTGCCACATTCTTGGTAAAGGTTAAATCGATTTGGGAAGTGGAGGAAGCTGATGCTGCAAAGGCCTGAGGGTCATCAACAGCTACTTCCTGAAGATTGATATTGTCTATTCGCCAGGAGGAAGAGCTTCCACCACCAGTACCAGAAGAAGTATAGTGGAAAGCAAACTGGATGGTAGTACCGGTGATACCCGACACATCAATGCTACCCGAAGAAGTCCATGCGGTTCCGTTCTCCGGGCACCAGGTAGCTGCGATTGAGTTCCATGTAGTGGTTGTTGGATCACCTGTATAGTTATCGGTATAAAGCAATTGGATGGGAGGATAGGTAACGTCGGCATATTGGTTATAGCTATCGAAAAGCAATACTTCATCGGTGTAATTATCCATGTTGAAAATGGGAGAAATCAAATAATCATCCGATGCTTCATCACCTCCGTAAGCATTTATTGACTCGTATCCGGAACCACATGTCCAGTCTTTGTTGCTGGCCACACTCACCGGTGTCCACAACTGGGTACCACAATCAGAAAAATCCTCTGAATAAGGTAAAGTGGCCGAAGGCATGAGGGTGGAGGCTGTAACCGAGGGCACGGTTGGGTCGGTAAGGTAATTTACAGATGTGCCTGATCCGTTGTAGGGAAATATTTTAAAATCGTAGGAGGTAGAGTTGGCAAGTCCGGTAAAGGTGTAGGTACCACCTGCGCCTTTGGCGATGTTGTACACCAACGCACCATCGGCTTCCGGTGCACCATCCACAGGATCGGAAATGGCTCCTCCTGTTTCAACACCCTTGATAAGGTAAAACTCAGCATCTGAGTCGGTCCACGAAAGTGGTATGGCGGCACTGGTTGGAGTGCCGGCAGCAAATCCCGAAACGTGGGCCAAAGGTTGAGAGGCCAAATCAACTACCGTGTAGCTTTGCTCGTCGGATGTTGTTTCATCAGCATCGTCATCCAAGGCATATATTTCATAAAATACGGTGGTTCCGTTGGCCTGAGCCGGAATATCGGTATCGGTGGTATAGGTAGGCGCCGTTCCCACCGACATGGCAATGGTATTTGAAAGCACGCCTGTTGTGGTACCCCAGTGCAATTCAACGCCATTAACTGTTCCATCATTGTCGGTTACATCAGCCGAAACAGAAACTGTTTGTGCTGAACCGGGAATGGTAGGGCTGTTGATAATGTTGGTAATGGAGGGGGGGAGGTTTCCGCCTGTGGAAATGGTGAAATCGTAAGTTGTCAAATCAAAAAGGTTGCTATTGTCTCCTGTCCAATTACTATTATCCGCAACAGCCGCCAGCAATACTAAAGCTGTTCCTGTCATGGAACTCTTATTGTAACCAGCATTATCGTACTCGTCACCTGCACCGGAACCAGAGCCAACCGCAACAGCCGTCGTACCATTTACAAGCCCCAATGGTATTGCCGAATCAGTTGACGCTGTGGCATCACTTTGCCACGCATTACTATTTGTTTGAACAGCAAAAATAAATGTAGGATTTGTCGATAACCCTTGGAAAGCAAAAACCTGGTCGCCACTTGCGCTAAGATTTAACCCATTAGTACCAACCACAGCATCATTGTCAGCCGCAAAATCAGCACTGTTTCCAACAAAAGTTATTTCTGTACCAGCAGTTAATGCAGTGGGAGCAGTGTACTTTACAGCACCTTCGCCACCACGAAAAGTATTATCAGCTTTCCATCCACTATCGGTGAACCTAATTTCGGTTCCGGCTTCAATATCTACCAATAACACAAATCCAAAATTATCTGGGGAATCTGTGTTAACTCCGTAAATCGCAATATCGCCTGCAGCCAAAGTTGTCTGTCCCCACACTTCGTTTCCACTCCATACCAGCACAACCGCCAGTATGAGTATCGAAAGTAATTTTTGTTTCATTATTTTAAAGCTTTTAAGTATATTATAAATTCAGATTCTTTGAGCATTTCAAAAATAGGGTAATTGTGACTTGGTCAGATTAATTTGACATTAATTTAGTGTTCCAAAACCTTTTTTTCCAAAAAAGATAATTTTATCAACTACGGACAACCCAAAGCCTGAAAGGGGGGTTATTGCGGGCTATATAAACAAACAATCCTATTGTTCATTCGATAAGGTGTTCAATAAACAGCTATAAAATTTTACTTTAGGATTGAGCGATAAAAATAAACAAAACACATGAACTAACATATATAGGTATGCTAAATATGCTTATTTGGAAACATTCTAAATATTATCCGGATTTTTTGTGAATAAATCTTGAAGATACAGCCGGGGGGTGGTAAGGGTTCAAATGTTCAAATGTTCAAATGTTCAAGAGTTCAAGGGTTCAAGGGTTTAAGGGTTCAAGGGTTTAAGGGTTCAAGGGTTCAAGGGTTCAATGGATCAATGGATCAGTGGTTTAGGGTTTCTCTCCCTACTTCCCACATCCTACTCCCCCCGATGGCTATCGGGGTCTGACTTCTGTCTTCTGTCTCCCTTCTTTGCTCTATTTCTTCATCCATTTTCCTGTTAACATGATCTCCTTGTTAGCATCCAATATTCTGTATAAATAAACACCGGGGTCAAGGAACGAAGTATTTATCAAGGTTGTAGAATTGGACATTGAATTACTTAAAACCCGACCTCCTTGCAAATCATACAGTTCAAATATTCCGTTTAAATTGAACGGCCTAATATTCAGTTCGTTGCGCCCCGGGTTTGGGTAAACCAAACAAAATTGAGTTTCTTCAAGTTGGTTCTTATCACCGACCAGAAGTCCGGTGCTGTCTATTTTCATGATTAAAATATCACGCTCACGTTTGGTATTATGTTGCCAATCGTATCGGGTGGAATATACAATACATTCGTTTTTAGTAGTTAAATACAATCCGTACATATCATAATTTGCATCACCTCCATAGCGAAAAAACCAATTGTCTGTTTGAGCCAGGTAGTTGGTATTGTTTACCACAATCCAATTGTCCACTTCTGCAAAATGCGGTTTATCAAAGTCAACCAAAGCATTGTGGATTCCCCCATAGCAAAGGGAGCCATCTGGAAGACAGTCCAATCCTCCACAGAAATCCAACGTATCGGGTAAATAAAGAAAACCTGAATCCACTGAATTCGACCAACTATCGACCAAGTAGTAGGTTATGTCGATGTAATCCTCTTGAATTTCCAACTTATCTTCAGGCTTTTTACCCACCACATTCGACATGATACCGCCAACAAAGTATTTATCCTGGACAAAGAGGGCTGACCGGTACATAAATGCAAACCAATTATGAAACTCAGGGAAAATAGTTGCTTGATGAACCAACATTGAATCATAAATACTTACATAAGCTTCGTCGATAAAATGATAAAGTTTTGACTCGGGTAGCTGTAGTACAATGGGACCTCCTAAGTTAGTCCAGCTGGGATCTTCGGCTCTATAAATTAGTTCGTTAGTTTTACTTAATTCAAAAAAAGCAAAATAACTGCTATCAAGATTTTGCGAAAGAATTTTTGCCGGTACAATAAAATGACCTCTGTTGTTTAGTTTTATATCGCTCATAATCTCAATTTTTGAGCTGTCACCGAACACGGAATAGCCAATAAGTTGCAAATTACGGGTGTAACTGCTTAAGAAGATTTGCATATCAGAACCATCTTCCCTAATGGCTCTTCCAGCAACGAAGATGGTATCATTTATAAACACGAGCTTGAAAGGATTAAAATAATATCCATCATGCTTTTCAAACACTATGGAATCGCTCAATTGCAAAGTACTGTCTAAACTTATTAAAGAGTGAACATATCCTTCGGTATCAATGAGCAATGGAGCGCTTGGCTGATGATCAAAATCACCTGCCCGGACCAAAAAATAGTTTTCATTTCCATATTGGGCTCCAAAATACACCACCTGATCCAGGGTATCGTTTGAAAAATAAGAGCGTGATTGTCCTGTAAGGCTTCTCGCAAATACTATACAGAGGATAAATAAAATAGTTGTTTTCATTCTATTGTTTGTTACAGAACAAAAATATCAATTTGATTAAACCTAAGGCAAAATATACCACAAAAGTTGCTTAATCTTGAAACCTATCTCCCTTCTCCTCCACGTTTGCAAAGCGGAGGATTTATTTTAGCATTTGCAATTCGATAGTACCAACTTCCCACTTCTGCCTTCCCTCTTCCCCCTACCTCTTCACCCACTTCCCACATTCATTTAAACCATCGGGACTGGTTATTTTGTACAAATACGTGCCTTGGGGTAAGAAGGTGGTGTTGACCACCCCTTCGGTTCCAACAAAGTTTTCCCTGAGTACAAACCGACCATTCATATCAAAAAGCTCAAAAGTAGATTGTGGATGTTGCATGGCTATCCGTACTTTAATTTCCTCATTTCCGGGATTGGGATACACAATGGCTTCGTGCATTTCTATTTGGGGTTTTTCTGGAGAGCCGGTAATGAGGCCCTCGCTGTTGAGTTTAAGGATGATAATATCAGTTTCGTGTTCCGTGGTATTCAGGTAATCGTATCGGGTGCCGGCCACCAGACAGCCTCCATCGCGGGTAGCTACCACCTTGCCCATCATATAATAGGCATCGCCACCATAAAACCGTTCCCACCGAATGTTGAGCATGCTATCGGTTTGCAACACCACAAACCACGATGGCCAGGGATTGTAATAGCCCGTCCACATATTACGTGTCCCGCCAATAAATATTGAATCTTTAATATGAAAATCCAGACCGTTCCATAATGCAGGAAAATCTAGTGTATCTGATACTCGCCAATGATTTGATAAATAACCGGTGGTATCAATTGGATGAAACTGATGTATAAATCCAAGGGTATGAGGAGGATGAGGAATAAATTGATCTCCAAGAAGATAAAAAGAAGTATCGGTATCCCATTTAACGCCATAGTTTGAAGTCAATACTTCTGGAACTTTCTGTGTTGTAATAATATTCAGTGAAGAATCCAATAATTCATATTGATCCAATAGGTCGTTTAACATCCAATACTGTCCATTTTGAATATCTTGTACATGCGAAATTACCCTTGCTTCATTGGGAAAAAACTTGGCATTCAAGCTATCGTAATCACTATTAAATATATAAAAGTAGGCTTTTGGTATGATCGGCATATTCACAGCAATACCTATCAAAATATTTCCATTAGTGGATTTATTTGAGTAAACTGAAGCCAAATCAAGCGAAGGAGGTAAATAATAAATCGATCCAATAGACAAATCAAGCTGTTCATCCATCCTGTATATGGCAACTCCGGCATTTTTATAAAGGTTAACCTTATCATAAACACTTGCAACAACATCAAATTCACCATTATCAGCTTGAAATATTTGATTTAAATAAATATTTTTTTCTGACAAAGAAAACACAATACTGTCTAAAAAATTGCCAGAAGGATCTAGTTTTACTACCAGTGCCTTAATGTAATTTGGTTGTTCTACATTGGATAGCCGTCCTGTCAAATAAATTGTACCGTCTTCATATTCAATAATATCTGTAAAATATTCATCCAAAGGCGAGGATAAAAGGTATTCGAAGGTGGTGTTTTGGCTATTAAGATTTGCAGCAAAAAGTATGAGAAAAATTGAAATACTAAAGTGTTTCATATATGAGGTATTAAAAATGGTAAAACTCGGATAGCTGTTAAATCAACTATCCGAGTTTGATTACTAATCTGGTAAACCTACTTTTACCATTATTCCATAGGTTACTTCATAGCGATGATAATGTACACCTTGACTGTTCGGAAGAAAGGCTAGATCATCGTCAATGTAGACGCTTGCAAATGATTTGCCGGCAGGTCGAATTCCTTCGGCATAGTCATTAATGATGTAATGCGATTGTACCAAGTAATTGGTTAGCATATCATGGGTCAAACAGTTGTCTTCAGGATAATCCCATCCAACATAGAGCCTGGGGATACCAGTGGGTCCTGGAAAATCAAAACCATTTACATATTCGTTTGTCTCAAGATCTGTCCAAATATAAGGGTCAGCGGGGACTACCACGGGGTTGTTTAAACGCCATTGTAGCTCATCAGAACCATCGGATACACCCACCTGTGTGCCATCACATTTGCCAAGTGGAGGATCTCCATATTCTTGTGCCAGTGTTCCCCAATACCAATTGTCACTAGTGTTAAAAGGCCAATACCTGTTCAATAACCAGGAGTATCCAAACCCAAGTGTGGTTGACAAATAAGCCGTATTACCTTCAATACTGTCAAGCGACACATCAGCAAAGTGTACTACTTTTTCATCACTGGGGATTTGTTCAAGCTTATCGGCGAGTGTGTCTTCCATTTGTGCATATACTGCCTGAACATCGCTCATCAATACCATACCATTGGCATCTACGTCAAGGATATAGCTCGATTTGGTTACTTCAAACTCTTTGGTAGCTTCGGTAGGATTGGCATATTCGTAATTCTGCAGTGCTTCCATATTCCAAACGGCAGAATCGATACCGATGACTTCATCCGTTTTTAGTGGACTGTTTATTTTACTGTTGAAGCTCTCAATAAGAGAAATGATTTTTTTGCTTTTTGCCATTAGTTCATCATCCTGACTTGCCTGTTGGTCGGCATTATCCTTTTTACAGGAGGTAATGCCGATGACCAATATGGCCATCAAAATAGTTGTTATTCGTATTTTCATGCTATTTTGTTTTTAAAAGTAAGTTTGTTTTAAATACCTATTTCATTTGACTTAGTTCAGAAAAATTAAGTTATGGCCATTGTTGATTCTGAGATATGCCAACTATCAACATGGCTATTTGTGCTGAAGTTATTTTTACCGAGTTGGAATATGTGTTTGTTCTTGTTAACATGAGAATATTTTCTACATAATGAATTATTCCGGATGCTGAGTTTTAATTTTCCTTCGAGAAGTTTGGTTTTATTGTATATCCAAATTGTTTTTGGGAAAGATTCTACTGCTGAAAAACTAATCGGGGGGGGGGGGGGTAACAATACTTTCAAACCACTGCTTCCAAAAAGGAGAACACCATGAAGGACATAATATAATGCTGTTTTGTGATACAAGATGCTGTTTTATTTACCAGTCTATTCAGGTTGCAATTATAATAAATTCTCAGATGGATTGCAAAATAAATCATATATTTTCACAAATCACATTTCTATAAGTTAATGTTGATAGTAGGAACCCCCTCAACCTCTCTTGAACTCTTTCGGGATCACCCTCACCCCCCAAAATAACTTTACCAACCTCCAAACACCCCCAATCTCAGGTTTTCACTATTTTTGCTCAAACTCTTATTGGATGAACGAATTGTATCCCTTAAAATTTAAGCCCATTTTCAAAGAAAAGATTTGGGGCGGGCAACAGCTAAAAACCAAGCTGGGCATGGATTTTGGCGCATTGGATAACTGTGGCGAAGCCTGGGTTATTTCAGGTGTTGAGGGCAACCCTACCCTGGTTGAAAACGGATTTCTGGCCGGAAATGAGCTCAACGAACTGGTAGAAGTTTATATGGGCGACCTGGTGGGCGAAGAAAATTACGAACGCTTTGGTCTCGAATTTCCGCTTCTCATCAAGTTTATTGATGCTGCCGACTGGCTTTCCATTCAGGTGCATCCCGATGATGAACTGGCCGCCAAACGCCATATTGGCAAAGGAAAAACCGAAATGTGGTATATCCTGGGAGCTAAACCCAATGCGCAGCTTATCAGTGGATTCAACCAAAAAATGGACCAACAAACCTATCTCGATCACCTCAACGCAGGCACCATCAAGGACATCATGAATTTTGAACAGGTGTCGGCAGGCGATGTGTTTTTTATGCCCGCCGGTCGTGTTCATGCCATTGGTCCCGGAACTTTATTGGCCGAAATTCAGCAAACTTCGGATACCACCTACCGCATCTACGACTGGGACCGCAAGGATGCTCAGGGCAAATCGCGCGAACTGCACACCAAAGAAGCACTCGAAGCCATTGATTTTGGTATAGTCGATAAATACAAAACCGATTACCGTATCATTGAAAACGGAACCACCTCGGTGGTCAGCAGTCCTCAATTTACCACCAACCTGGTGTCGTTTAACCGAATGCTCGACAAAAACCTGGAAATGATGGACTCCTTTGTAATATACATTGGCGTGGAAGGAAATTGTGAGCTGCAGTGGGAAGACCACAGCCTAAGTTTGGCCACAGGCGAAGCCGTCCTTATTCCGGCCGTATTCAATGGCATGAGGTTTGTACCCAAAACCGGAGAGGTAAAACTTCTTGAGGTTTATCTGATATAAAAAAATGCAACATATTCAATCTATAGGTTGTCTTGGGAGAAAATGCTAAAAATTAAAACTTACACAATGAAAAAAGGAATTATTCTGGCCTTCCTGGTCATGATGGGTGTGGCCATGTTGGCTCAAGAAGAAAATACGGTAAGCAAATTGCCTTCTGTTACCATAAAAACCATTGACGGAAATTCGTTTGATACACAAGATATCACCAACGATGGCAAACCCATTGTTATCAGTTTTTGGGCGCTTTGGTGCAAACCCTGTAAGCAGGAAATGAGTGCTTACGCCGAAAATTACGAAGAGTGGCAAGAAGAAACCGGAGTTAAAATCTACGCAGTTTCCATCGATGATGCCCGCTCTACGGCAAAGGTACTGCCCTTCGTAAGCGGAAAAGGATGGCCCATGGAAGTATTGCTCGACCCCAACGGAGATTTCAAACGTGCCATGAGTGTAAATATGATTCCTCACACCTTCATCCTGAATGGTCAGGGCGAAATCGTTTATCAACACACTTCTTATTACGAAGGACTTGAAGATGAGATTTTTGAGATCATTCAAAAGGTAGCCGCCGGCGAAGACATCAACGAATAATTTTGAACAGGTTGTTCACCAAAACACAACTTTTCACATGAAAAAATTTCTATTTCTTATTACCCTATTCTCCATGCTGTCTGTAGTTGCTCAAGCCCAGGACTTTTTATCCCGGTCGCAGGTGCATGGCAGCTTTGAGATGGATGGCATGTTCTATCAGGCCGACAACGATTTAGGTATCACCGATTCGTTGATCAATGGTAAAAACTTTGGATTCAACGCCTTTGCCGACATCATCTATACCCTGGATAATTTCTCGGCAGGTTTCAGGTATGAGGCCTATTTGCCCCCCATTGCCGGCTTCGATGCCCGACTGGAGGGACAAGGTTTTCCCTACCTCTGGGCCACCTACAACACCGAGAAATTCAGTTTCACGGTAGGTAATTTTTACGAACAATTCGGTAACGGTTTGGTGTTGCGTACTTATCAGGAATGGACCCTGGGATACGACAATTCCATCAACGGGGTTCGGGTGATTGCCGAGCCGGTTAAGGGTTTGATATTTAAGGGAGTATATGGTACACAACGGATGTTCTGGACCAAGTGGGAGAAAAACACCCGGGGAATCGTGAAAGGATTGGATGCCGAACTTAACTTCAACGATGTATTTGCTGCCATGGCCGATTCCAAACTTAAACTAACCCTGGGGGGAAGTGCCGTGAGTAAATACCAGGCCGACAACAATCCGCTGTTTTACATGCCCAAAAATGTGGGCGCTTTTGCCGGAAGGTTTAATGTGGGATTGGGGAAGTTTAACTTTACTTCGGAATATGCATATAAAATAAATGACCCCTCGGCTGTCAACAGTTATATCTACAAAAACGGACAAGGTTTTGTTTTTACGGGCAGTTTTTCAACCAAGGGGTTGGGTGTGTTTGCCATGTTTAAACGCTACGACAACATGAGCTATAAGAGCGATCGTGATGCCACCGGTAATGCGGTTGACATCAATTATTTGCCGGCACTTACCGAAGACCATACCTACATGCTTGCGGCCATGTACCCATACGCCACGCAACCCAATGGTGAAATCGGATTTCAGGTTCAGGTAAACTACAAAATTCCCAAGAAAACCAAACTGGGCGGCAAATATGGTATGGGCATCTCAGTCAATTTTTCACAAATCAACGACATCCATCGTCAGGTGGCCAACGATAGCCTGATTGTGAATGGAGTGCCGGTATATGATATGTCGGGAACCATGGGTTATACCAGCGATTTTTTCAAATTTGATTCGGTGATTTTTAACCGCGACCTGACCATTGAAATCAACAAGAAATTCAGCAAAAAACTCAAAGGTATTTTTACTTATATCAATCAGGAATACAACCAGGCTGTTGTGTTGGGACATACCGGCGAACCCAACGTAAAAGCCAATATTGCCATCGTGGACATGACCTATAAATTTACCTCCAACAAAGCCTTACGTTGGGAATTGCAAGGGTTGTGGACCAAAGAAGACAAGCAGGATTGGGCAGCACTTTTGTTGGAATACACCATTTCGCCTCATTGGTTTTTCTCGGTAGCCGACCAGTATAACTATGGCAATGACATCGATGCCAACCGCCTGCACTATTACACCGGATCGTTCGGATATACCTATCAAACTACCCGGATTTCAGTTACCTATGGCCGTCAGCGCGAAGGTGTGGTATGTGTGGGAGGCGTTTGTCGCCAGGTGCCAGCATCCAACGGATTTTCCATTACCCTTTCAAGTAACTTTTAAAGCATATCGATATGAAATTTAGATATTTAAGCCTGTTGATTTTGTTTGTTGCCATTTTGGTTCAAAGCTGCGACAAAGTGGATCCGCCCTTTACCAAAGAAATCATCGATAGTGGCTCCGACAAAAAGGTATTGCTCGAAGATTATACCGGACACGAATGTGTTAACTGTCCGGCTGCAGCCTTAACAGCCCATGAGCTTCAAAGTCTTTACGATCACAAAGTGGTGATAGTTGCTGTACATGCCGGATATTTTGCTCGTCCATCCGTTAACAATCCATTGTTTGCCGATGATTTCAGAACTCCTGCCGGCGATGAGTGGAACAGCTTTTTTGGCATCGATTTGTTGGGTAATCCAAATGGTTTGGTTGATCGTGTTCAGGTAAATAATAGCTATGTGATTGCCCCCGAAAGCTGGGGTACGCAGGTGAATACCCAATTGCAGCAGGAAGCTAAAGCCAAGATTACCATCACCAATGTCTATAATGCCGAAACCAAATCGCTGCAAACAAAAATTGACAGCAAATTTTTGGCCGATCTGGAAGGAAATTATCATTTATTGGTTTGTCTTACTCAGGACAGCATAATTGCTGCTCAGAGAAACAACAGCCCCGAGGCCGGCGAAGTGCCCATCGACTCCAATTATGTACACATGAACATGTTGCGTACAACCCTTAACGGCAACTGGGGTGTGGCCCTCAATGCTGACGATGCCATTACCAACGGACTAAAATACACCAACGAATACACCCTGACCTTTGTGGATGAATGGATTCCAAAAAATTGTCATGTGGTGGCCCTCATCTTCCGCGACGACACCAAAGAAGTTATTCAGGTTGAGGAGAGCGCCGTCCTTGAGTAAAAGCGCATGAAATAAACCAACCCCCGGATGGATAGTCCGGGGTTTTTTTTGGACATGAGACAAGCTGAGTCGGATACCGAAGGCCTTCGGTTGGGGGTAATCAGTAAGGAGTAGGGAGTAGGGAGTCCGACCCCGATAGCCATCGGGGGGGAGTAGGAAGTCAAATCATGCTAAAACAGTGACATTCAAACGTTTGAACACTCGAGCTCTTGAACCCTTGCCCCGAAAGCTTTCGGGGTTGAGCCCTTGAACGTTTGAACATTTGAACTCTTGAACCCTTGAACCCCTTACTGATCCATTGATCCATTGATCCATTGAACTCTTGAACTCTTGAACCCTTGAACCCTTGAACTCTTGAACTCTTGAACCCTTGACCCCCTAAACGTTTCCTCCCCACAACCACCCCATGCCATCCAAATCGATTTTGGTCACACAAAAAGCGATTGAATTTTGGCAGGTCAGTTTTTTGATTCAAACCAATAAAAACATTAATTTTGCCGCTTGTCGGCGGGATGTAGCGCAGTCCGGTAGCGTACTTCGTTCGGGACGAAGGGGTCGCAGGTTCAAATCCTGTCATCCCGACACTTAAAAGGGTTATCTTGGTGAATATCAGGGTAATCCTTTTTTTGTGTCCCGACCTCGCACCATCCTGCTTATTCCATTAGTTGACTTTCTTTCCCTTCTTTCTCAAAACAAACCTCCGGCAAAATAATTTTCACTTCGCGGTCGGTGCCTTCTTTTTGCCAAAATACAATGAAGTTAACCTGTACACTTTTTGGTGAATAATCGAGTTTCTTCATCAATTCAATTTGAGCCACAAACTGTCTGGAGAATTTCAAAACCGATTGTCCTTTTTGGTTTAGACATTCATCGCCGTTCAAAATTAAGGCATCACCCCCCGACAATTGTGCCACCAAATGCTGTTTGTGGTTGAAATAGTCGAGCCACACGTCTTTGTGTGTTAAATGCATCACCAGCTGGTTTGGCGGTGGATAAATTGCCTCATCCACCTCACGTTCCATACCTGCTGTCGAGAGGTTGTCGAGGAAATTTGAATTGAGGTGAATGGTTAAATTCCGCTTGGCTCGGGTCATGGCAACATACAACAGGCGTTTGGCTTCGTCGGTGGTGGGGGTGAAGTTTTCGAGCAGTAGAAAAACATGATCAAACTCCTTTCCTTTTGCTTTATGAATGGTTGAAACAAAAATAATTTCTCCATTGTTGCCACAAAAATCCTCCAATCGGGACTCACGAATAAACACTTCTAAATCCGACTTGTATTTCTTCTTGGGATTGGTGGCTTCAAAATCCTTGATCATCTGGTGGCAAACTTCCAGCTTATTGCTGTTGCCATACTTGTTTGCCAACGCACTTTTGGCAGCTGCCCAAACCTCATCGCTCAGGATAAAAACATCGTCGGCCAGATGCAATTGACTTAAAAAGAATCTGACTTCCAACAAATTATATAAGATGAAACCTTCGTTGGTTTGAATAAGTCTGGCAGGCAATCCATTTTTTAAAAGCAGTCCGGTAATTTGCAACGCTTCCTCATTTGTTTTTGTAAGCACGCAGGTGGTACCCGAAAGACCGGTATTCAGCAAGTCGTTTACCAGAGGCGTTAGGATATGGTTGCTCCGGTGACGAACCAATTTGATAGTTCCGTTATCGGTTTGTTTTGGAATGATGGGCGATTTTTTCAACCGATGGTTTATCCTTTGCACAAATTGATTGGTAAATTGAACAAGGTTGCTTTTGCTACGGTAATTCTCCACCAATTCATATTTCACGGCTTGATTTATCCGGATAAACTGTTCGAGATATTTTGAACTTGCTCCCCGAAACTCATAAATGTTCTGGTCGTCGTCACCCACGGCAATCACCCGCATTTCTTCATTTAGGGTCATCAATGCCTTGATCAGGTTAAACTCGTCCTCGTCCATGTCCTGAGCTTCGTCAATCACCAGAACGGTTTTCGTAATTCGACTTACCTCCACTTCTTTGTTATTGATTTTCTGCACTGTCTTTTTCAAAATCGCATCTGATTTTTCAAGACTTCCTACCTTTCCCAAGAGGTCGAAACAATATGAGTGAAAGGTGCTGATTTCAATATAGTTGGCGGCATTACCAATGAGTTGGAGCAAACGTTTTTTAAATTCGGTGGCGGCGGCTCTCGAAAAAGTAACCATGAGCAATTGTTCATGTTTTACATCTTCCATCAACAGCAACGAAGCCAGTTTATGCACCAGCACCCTTGTTTTTCCACTTCCCGGGCCGGCTGCCACCACCATATATTTTGTTTGGTTGTCGGTAATTATTTTCAATTGTGTTGGCGACAATTCGCCGAATAATTGTCTGAATTTGGCGGGGGTAATGTTGCGTTTGATTTCGTTTTGGCGGCTACCCTTGAAGTATTTATTAAGAAAAGAGCTGTAGTTCAGATGGAAATAATCCTCAACAAATTGCAGGGCATTCTGGTAGTCGCCTATCATTTTTTTGGCGTACTCACCAACAATATGAATTTGTTGCACCTTGTTTTCATAAAACTGATTCAACTTTTGATAATCTTCTACCTTGTAGCGCTTTTTGTTGTCGTGCTCAAGGCGTTCGATGGTCAATCGGTTGTAAACCACCAAAAACCCTCCTTCAATTTTGATGGCATCTATCCTCGACAGGTAAAACAAGGCATCTTCCAACTCATCCAGGGTAACTTTTTTTCCGAAGCTGGCTATTGAATTTTCAAATGCCTCTTTTAATTCATGCACTGAAAACTCAACCAGCAATTCAGTTTTATGTGGGTCGGTTTCGGATACGTTCAGGTTGCTTTTCTCAAAAAGAAACTCCACCAGAAATCGAGCCAATTCATGTCGCTTTTCCAGTTTTTCGCGCAGAATTTTTTGGGGATGAAGGGCAACGGCCACCACATGATTTTTCGATTGTGGAAGGTTTCTGCGTTTGATCCAGTTTTTGATGGCCCAAAAGTTCAGGATGGTTTTAATCTTGTTGACCCCCATGTCCTCACAACCTTTTTGCTCTGCCTCCTCGTTCAGTTGTTTGAGGTGAAAAGTTTTTTCCTGTTCTTCAAACTGGGGCAGTAAATAATTTTCAATCTTGATGTACGATTCCACCAAGATGAGTGACCGGTTTATATTTTCGCCCTTTTTGATGAATGCTGTCAAGTCTTTGGCATCGGCCAATATTTTTTCTTCGCGGAGGAGGTTCACAATGTTGATAACTTCCTCTTTTACAATTCCCAGATGGTCGCTTATGTAATCAATTCTTGATTCTCTGGGATCATCGGACGACTGTTTCCTGCTTTTACTCGAAAAAAGTTTTTTAATGATACGGATACCTTTTTCCTTTTGTTTCTCCTCAAATTTTTCGGAACCGTTGATTTTATCGATGGCTTCCTGTGCATTTTTTGATAGAATACTGTTGGCAAAAACCCGTGGCATGTTTTGACTACGTTTTAAATATCCCGCATCTTCCAGGGCGGCTATGGCTGAGGTTACTCTTGTTTCAATCTCCACAACATGGTCGTCCCATCCGGCTTTACGAGCAATTTCCAAGGCAGAATTGGATACTGTTGAACGAAACCGGGTAATTTCTTTAATTGCTTTCCACACCTGCTGTATCTCTTTGATAGAAAGTTTGGTTTGATTTAACAAGATGAAATGCTTGCCAAGGTCTTCTTCGTTGAACAACACAAAACAATCAGCTTCAATATTTTCATCACGACCTGCTCTGCCTGCTTCCTGGATATAGTTTTCGAGCGAATCGGAAATTTCGTAATGAATGACCATGCCCACGTCTTTTTTGTCAACACCCATCCCAAAGGCAGAAGTGGCCACCATGATGGGGATTTCACCCGACACAAAAGCATTTTGATTGGCCGTTTTTTCCTTCACATCCATTTTGCCGTGATAGGGTTTTGCCTGAAAACCATCATGGGTCAGACGCTCTGCAAGCAAATATGCTTTGCGTGTTCTCGACACATAAATGATGGTTGGGCAATTTTTCTCTTCAATCAAATCCCTCACGGCCTGATACTTTTCTTCTTCATTGTGTTTTTCAAACACCCTGTATTGCAAATTTGTTCTTGATGTTTTTGAAGTAAACAGCCGGAGGTCGATCGAAAGCTTTTCTTTGAAGTAGTTTCGGATATCTTCTATTACCTTCTGCTTTGCGGTGGCCGTAAAACACGACACCGGGATTCCTTCCCCGATATTTTTTTTGTCCTGAATCGACTTGATAAAATCGCCAATGTACAGATAATCAACCCTAAAATCTTGTCCCCACGACGAAAAACAGTGCGCCTCATCGATAACAAAGCGTACAATTTTTCTTCCTAAAATCAGCCGTTCGATGGATCGCGAACGCAACGACTCAGGCGAAATATACAACAAAGATGCCGATCCATCTTCTACCCTTTCGAATGATTTAGCTCGTTCGATGGGGTCGAGCAACCCATTGATGGTAACGGCCTGGGTGATGCCCATTTTTTCAAGGTTGTCCACTTGG
This sequence comes from Bacteroidales bacterium, assembly GCA_965140775.1. Taxonomy (GTDB): domain Bacteria; phylum Bacteroidota; class Bacteroidia; order Bacteroidales; family F082; genus UBA6244. The sequence continues at coordinate 169,818 of OZ223471.1, forward strand.
TCTTTCATCAGCGATTGAAGGGGAGAAATAACAACCGTTAGTCCATTGGCACTTTCGCCACTCATCAAGGCCGGAACCTGAAAAGTAATCGACTTTCCGCCACCGGTGGGAAAAATAGCAAGAATTGATTTGTTATCGACGGCCGCTTTCACCGCTTTCTCCTGAAGTGGCTCACCTCCAAAGGTTCGAAACGCATCGAAACCGAACAACCGCTTCAACCCTTGATGTACGTCCAATGCCCGATTGCAATAAGCACAGCCACTTACACATGGTTTGTTACGCAATTGGAACATGATTCGCTCAACTTCCGGATAATTTTTCAACACCCATGGGGGTGTGATGGAATGTATTTTTTTATGATGTATAAACGAGTGGATGAGCGAAAGACAGTATGCAAGTTCGATGGGATGGGCTGAGATTATTTTGGTCAGGTCAACATGTTCGCAAACCTCATTTTTAAACTTGCCAAATATAAGATTTTCAATGTGTTGGCTTTTACTTTGGTAGGAAATAAAACGAAAAAAGGACCGAAACTCCTTTTTATCGTGGAGCAATAAATAAAAAATTTGTTTTAGTGTTTCGTCAGTTTGTTTGAAGGCGGCCACCTCATCGTAGAACAAATCCCTCGCTTTGAATGCGTCGTTCAAAGGATTGTTGGCGTCTTCCGATTGCAGCTTGTCGTCTTTTACCAAAGCATGGTATGGTTTGGTAGGGAAAAGCAAGGGCGACAGGAAAAGGGTATCCAAAACATTTACCGGGTTTATTCCGGAGTCAAAAAGAGCTTTGCCCACATACATCATGTCGTGAGCCAAAATATTATGTCCGCAAATAAACTCTGTTTCTGCCAAAAACCTGACGAACTCAGTAACCGAGGTGTGATGAAAAGTGGCCCCATCACCCCTGACACTGCCTATGTCAAGGATTTTTTTGCTCTTGGGTTCAATTTCGGTATCAATAAAAGCGATTGAGTTCATGTTCAGTTGAGCAAGTTTTTAAGGCTACTTTTCATTGGCAGATTTGTATGTGTCTCCACCGTTTTGTAATCCATCAAAATGGGTTAGGTTTGGTTTTGACTTGTCAAAGATAACAATCTAAGTAATTTATCTCATTTTCACCCACCTTGATTTAGCTGTTGTATAGCATGTAAGGCATGGGGGTGAAATGTTTTATCTAGAATATCTAAATATGCAACCCTTTTATCCCCAGATAAACAGGGGCTCGAGTAGTGAAGAAATAGCATTAATTATCTATTTATGAGCAACATAAAAAGGAGGTGGAGTATGAAGTAGCAATTTCAATGGGCGAAAATATCTAATACACAGAAGGCGTCGAGGGATGCCACAAACATGGTTTTTATAGTCAGTGCTTGTAATAGAATCCTTGTAGTACTTTTGTCTCTTGCAAAAAATCATAAAGACTAGGCTTGGGAAGAATTAAAAATCACACATAACCAAGTATTTGACGTTTTCATGCAGCCACTGGTTACACCGTAAATGAGTCCTTTCCGATAAGGTAGAACCTCCATTTGCAAACAACATCCTATATTTGTTTTGTTAACGGCAAAATATGTAACATCAACATGTATACAATAGAGCATAATTTGGGCAATGAAATTCTTGGTGATTCAACAAAATACAGAAACGGGAATGTTTGTCAACAGGGACTATTCGAATACGAGGCATATGGGTTATTGTTTTACACCAGAATGATGAAAAGTTCACTGTACCCGTACAACTATCCGGAAAACCTTAAATTGTCACATGTATTCCAATTTGCAGAATGTCGTCCATGCAATCGCAACAGCCATTGTATCAAACACCTACATTTGTTATCAAATTCCGAAATACAATGAAAGTATGCATCCACATTCTTTTTATGTTTTTCTTGTGCATCGGTAGTGGAAAAGCACAGGATCGCGACCCAAATCGTGATAAATATGTTATTATTCTTGACATTCAAAAGCATTTCACAAAAAATGTGATTCAGGAAGCGGAAGCAAATCAATTACTTAATACCATTAACTCCGTTATAGATACCACATATCCATCCCATATTATTTACGTAAAATCGGTACTTACCACATTGAATATCTCATTTAAAGGGGTTGATGTTGATACACTGCCCGACCTGGATTTTGATGAAAGATTAAAGGTGGTTAACGGCAATATCATAGTAAAAAACAAAGCCAACGCATTTGACAGCAATGCTTTAAGGGATTTTCTTAAACAAAATAGCACCACAGACATCATCGTATTGGGACTAATGGCGGAACATTGTGTTTACAAGACGCTTCTTGGAGGAAATGACCTGGGATACCACATGTACACTATTCCCAATGCAATTATCGGGAAATCACAGAAAAGCAAAGAGAAAATATTAACCAAACTTGAGAAAAAGGGGATTAAAACCATAAAAGCTAACCCGGATGAAATCAAAAACAATTAACATCGGACTAATTTTGCTGTTTCTGGAAATAACATGGGTATTGACTATCTTGGCCAACCCCGATATCCAACAGCATTTTTATCTCAGTCAAAACAAAGATACGATTGACAACCTGATTGTTACAAAAGCCTTGAATGCAAAAACAATACTTGTGAAATTTGGCGCTGACGCCGTTACGGCCATTAATACAAAATTCGGAATCATAGTAATCGATGCCGGCATTTCCACTGGACTAACCTCCCGTTACAAAACCATCATCGAAAATGAATTTACCGGTTACCCCGTCAAATACGTTATCAATACACATTATCATCCTGATCATTACGGTGGAAACAGTGTTTTTATTGACGCGAAAATCATTGGTCACACAAACGGCGTTCATGAAATTTCAGAACAGTGGAAAGATACGACCATAGTCAGAAAAAACATGGCCAAAATTGTTTCTGAATATACACAAACTTTGTCAAAATGCGAGAGAAACTCAACAGATTGGATTGAAGCTTTTACCCAGAAAACCAGATATTTATCAGCTTTACAGGATGTAGATAACCATATTCCGGTCAGGCCACCTGACATTACTTTCTCCGATAGCTTAACAATGGAAGTTGGAGAGATGACCATTGAGATGATTTATTTTGGAAGGTGTCACTCAAACAGCGACATTTTGATTTACATCCCCCAATTGGAAATTCTCTTTACGGGCGATTTGCTTTTTAAATATGGTCGTCCAAGCATGGCTGAAAAGTCATTGCAAGATAAAGAATTGTGGAAAAACGCAATCAATTGGGCTATAAGTCGAATCCCGTATTTGGACATTATTGTTACCGGACATGGTGAAATATTAACCATCGATGACCTGAAGGCCTTTAAAATCAATATAATGGATATCTGTGCAAAACCATCAGAAGAGTAAAATCATTTATCACAAGCTTGGAAAAAGCCATCCGTGCATATCGGATGATTCATCTGACCTCAATAATAAATGGTAAAAAGCCGGAACTGCTTCATGCAAAATAGATAATTATTCGTATTTTTATGCTACTTAAAACGATGTCAGAAATTGCACTTATCGGATTTGTTCAGTCGCTGTTTTTTTCGGTTTTAATCCTTACTAAAAAGCACACTGAAAAGAAGGATATTGTACTACTGCTTTTCTTGCTTTTTGCCGCAGCGGAACTTCTTTACAGATATCTTACACTAACAACCGGTATTGAAAATAACCTTTGGCTTGTGCTGTTTGATATCTTTTACTGGGCATTATTTGGCCCACTCACACTCATTTATATCCTGCTCACTACCAATACGATTAAGCGGTTGAGCCCTGTTCATCTACTGAATCTGCTTCCCTTGTTGGCAGGATTGATTGGAATTAGGGACTTGTATTTTGGAGGAGGTTATTATCAGTCATTTGCCGAATATTTTAATAACAGTGTCGGATTTACCAAACAAATGCTTTTTGTTTGGGATAATGCAAGTCCGGTTTACCTCCTATTCGCTTTTGCCATTCTAACCAGACATAAAAAAAGGGTTCGCAATTTTTACACCAACATTGCTCAAAAAGATCTACAGTGGCTATTCTGGCTTGTGTCGGGTTTTTTGATTTACTTGCTGTTCTCATATACCCTGCTTTTGATGTATCTGCTTTTTGACGTTACAACAGCATTTAGCTCGCTCCATCTTTTACCTGCCATGCTCACGGCATACGTTTTCATTCTAGGGTATTTCGGATATAAACAGGAAGGTGTTTTCTATAATCACACAAAAGCTGAAATCGACAGTATCGTTGCCTCTGTTTCTGAAAACGAACTCGACAAATATGCCAAAACCGGACTAGACGAAGCTGAACGTGCTGAGATCATACAAAGCCTTACCTCGATTATGGAAACAGAAAAACCATATATTGAGTGTGACCTGAACCTGGCTGATCTGGCTAAAAAGCTGAACACAACCACCCATAAACTGTCGCGTGTAATCAACGAATCATTTGATCAGAATTTTTACGACTTTGTCAATTTCCATCGAATAAATGAGGTAGTCGATTTGATGAAGAAACCCGAAAACAAAAATTACACCATTATGAGCTTGGCCTACGACTGTGGTTTTAGTTCTAAATCTGCATTTTACAACGCTTTCCGGAAAAACAAAGGAACTACTCCGGGAAATTTTCTCCAAAAAGAAATTCCTGTTTCAGACTAAACTTTGTATCTGATCCGATAAGAAAGTACCCCTTTCATATGTAACCGACTTAAGTTTGTTCATTATTCACTCTTAAAATTTAAGGCGATGCATTCAAAAATATTTATTGCCACCATATTTGTATCTTTCTCGTGTTTATATGGTTTCACGCTGAAAGCACAGATAGCTTTTGATGAACACCTTATCGCGGAAGAATTCGGAGGTGCCTGCTCTATTGCCAGTGCAGATTTTGATCTCGATGGGGATCCTGATTTGGTAGTTACTGCCTCCGACGACGGAAAGGTGGGTTGGTTTGAAAACAATGGTCAACTGGGTTTTTCAGAACACTTGATAGACGCTGATCTTCCTCAGGCCCGAACGATTGCTACGGGAGATATCGACTCAGATGGTGATCCTGATTTTGTTACCGTTTCCTACGATCCCGGCAAAATATCCTGGTTTGCAAATGATGGAAGTGGAAACTTTACCGAACAAATTATTATCGATTCTCTGGCCGGAGCCAGTTTTGTTTATGTATGCGATCTGGACATGGATGCCGACATGGATATTCTTGCCACTGCATGTGGTAGTAACTTGTTGTTATGGTTTGAAAACGACGGTAACGAAAATTTCGCCAAACATATCCTAAAGGAAAACTGGTACAAATGCAATGGAGCATTTCCAGTGGACTTAGATCAGGATGGTGATACTGACATAGTGGCCACGGCCAAGGCAGGCCAGATATTATGGTTTATGAATGATGGAAATCAGGTGTTTACCGAAGATACCATCGTAGCAGGCTGGGGATCACCCAGTTCGGTTCAGTCCGCCGACATGGACAACGATGGCGACATGGATGTGGTGGCCACCTCCTGCACGGGTGCCATGGCAGTAGCCTGGTTTGAAAATGACGGCATGCAGCATTTTAACCAGCATACGATCCGGGAGAACTATCGTGGTGCCAGATCGGTTACTATTGCTGACATGGACCTCGACAACGATCCCGACATCCTTGCCGTGGCCTGGCAGGGGTCGATTGCATCAATCTTCGACAACGATGGCCAAGGTCATTTCACCGAAACTATCTTTTGTAATACCGCCTTCGACCTGCTAAAATTGGTGGTTGTGGATCTCGATCAGGACAATATACCTGATATCGCCGGGTCATGTTACGGTGATCATGAAATCAGATGGTGGGAAAACCTTTTGGTAATTAATGATATAGAAACTGAACTTATGCCGGAAACGAAATCATCAGTACGAGCATTTCCCAACCCGGTTACCGATAGGCTAAATCTAGAAATCAATATCGTCAGCCAACAAACCATAAGCATCACGCTAACAGATGCCTACGGACATTTTTTGGCGGAATTAATACCTGACACTGTCCTCAGATCAGGTTTGCACCAATTCAGTTTTGACCGGACTGGCCAAATACCGCAATCTGAAGCGGCAGTTTGTTTTCTGGATTGTAAACTTGAAAATCAGCACCAAATTATTAAAGTTGTTTACACTCAATATTAAGTCCCATGAAATCATTTGTTACAATAATCCTGCTATTGATGATTGGGTTTCATTACGCAATAGCTCAGAACCTCCTTAATAATCCGGAACACATTACTTACGACCACGTGAACAATCGGTATCTGGTAACCAACTACGGAAATGGAAAGATTATCGCCATCGACATGGAAGGCAATCAGCAAATAGCTATCGAAGGAATCGCCAGTTGTCTGGGGATTCATATCGTTGATACGGCCATCTTTATTTCACATGGCAACGAAATAGAAATCTACGGACTTTCATCACTTCAATGGATTAGGACAATAACACTAAATGCATCCAGCTGGGTGGATGGCATGATAAACGATGGTGCCGGATTTCTTTACGCCGTTGAAAATGCCGGGAAAATACATCGGGTAAATCTCACCACTTTTGCTGACACCATCGTTGTAAACAGCGGTCTGCCTAATTATCCTCAGGACATTACTTTTGATTATGACAACAACCGACTTATACTTGTAGGATGGGAAACAGGCAGCTCCATTATGGCTATCAACCTGTCTGATTTTTCTGTCAGCGATCTCGTCGAAACAACTTCCGGAAAATACGACGGCATTGTCATGGACTCCTTAAAAAACCTGTACGTAACTTCCTGGTTGAATGGAGGAAGAGTTTACAAATGGGTTTACCCATGGACAGACGGACCTGAAATCTTTTCACAAGGAAACAACGGCCCCGCAGGACTTTGCTATAATTATGACAATCAGGTTATTGCCGTTCCAAACTTTAATGCGAATTCGATCTCTTATCTGCCATTGTCTCCCGTTGAGGTACACGATGATGAAGTGGTGTTTTTAATGAAGTTTTGCAACAATTCACTACATGTTCAGTGTCCGGAACAGTTTTCGTTGGCAACTGTTGATTTGCTTGGCAAAACCATTTTCCAAATGCAGCGAGCTGCCGGCAGTTACCGTTTTGATGTACAGGATATTGTTGGCCAAAATAGGCAAGGCATTTATTTTATTACCATAAAAAGTATGAGGCATCGGCAAACCCTGAAAACCTTTGTTCGAGGAAGCAATTGAAACAACAAACATTATAAATATGAACCTGTTAAAATCGATCAAATCAATATTTGTTGATAGCCGGGAAAAATGCCTGCGAGCAGGCTGGCGTATTCTGATATTTGTTGCTGTTTACGCATTTTTATCACGGGCACTAAGCCAACTTTCCATTGCAGTTACTGGCAGATTAAGCCGTCAGGAATGGGATTGGTGGACCGCACGAGGAGTTGTTGTTATTATTTCCGCTACGCTGACCGTTTGGTTGGCGAGACGATTCCTAGACAAAAAGTCATTTGTTTCTCTGGGACTAAGAATCAATGCCTTAGCATTGAAGGATTTAATCGTTGGTCTGGGAATTAGTTTGTTGCTCACGGTGATGATGTTTGGTCTGCTGTGGGCTGCGGGATTCCTTGAAATTACAAATATTGCATGGCCAAGTGAAAACATACCTGCCGTTCTGGAAATTTTTATTTGGTTTTTTGCAATCGGGTTGGCTGTTGGCTGGTCAGAGGAAATCACCTTCAGGGGTTATCTGCTGCAAAACATGCGCGACGGCATGGGTCTCACATGGGCAATCATTATTTCCTGTTTGCTATATGGTTTGTTTCATATGTCGAATCCAGGAAGCAACTGGCTGTCGGGAACCCTCATTGCCTTAATTGGATTCCTGCGCATCTATGGCTGGCTACGCACCAACCTGCTATGGTTATCAATCGGAATGCACGCCGGCTGGGACTTTTTTCAGGGACCCATATTTGGCCTTTCCGTCAGTGGAATGAAAACAAAAAGTTTGTTTGCGAATCAAATTGGAGGAGCTGATTGGATAAGCGGAGGAAGCTTTGGTCCTGAATCCGGCATATTGGTATTGCCGGTACTCGCCCTTGGATTTCTGCTCGTATTTGCTTACACCAGAAACAGGTTAAAGCCTGATTAAATTATCAATTGAATAAAAGCTGATGGTTTCAATAAATATTATTTTGGAATGAAAAGGATGAGATTTTTAACGCTATTTCACAATAAATCCAATATTATATTGGTTGGATTGCTTTATTTGATCCCAGCGCCGGTTTTGTCACAAGTTACTTTTCAACAACATCAAATCTCTGATCAAACAAGCGGAACACAACAACACACCCTGGACATTTCTTGCTATCCTTCAGGAATATACATCTTCAGACTTGTGAGTTACACGAACAATGCTTCAGTCAAATTAATTAGTAGTATTAAAATAGCAATCTGAAATGGTTAAAATTGCAGGGTTTTTATGAAAAAATTAATTTAACTGATATGTTGAAAAATATCATTGTATCCTCACTAAGATTCTTAAAACGCAACCGAAGCTATGCACTGCTAAATCTGGTTGGGTTAAGTATCGGCATTACGTGTAGTATTTTTATTTTTTCATGGGTAATTGATGAGCTTAGTTACGATAAATGTTACCACAACGCTGATAATATTTTTCGTCTGGTTTATAGCGAAGACCTGAAATCCGGCACCTTTAGGTCTGCTGCCACACCTGCTCCCTATGCGCCGGCTTTCAAGGAAATCCTCCCTGAGATTAATGACTATTTCAGAGTAAAACCCTATTTGAGAGGAAAATCAATATCATACAACAACAAAAAGTTTATTGAAAAGAAATTGCTCTATGCTGACCCCTCCATCTTAAAGATTCTGAATTTTAATTTTATTAGCGGAAATCTGCAGTCATTGAATGATGTCAATAGTGTAGTAATTACCGAAAGCACAGCCAGAAAATATTTTAAAAACGAAGATCCCCATGGAAAAATCATCCTTCTTGACAATGAAATACCGTTGAAAGTTACGGGTGTAATAAATGACTTGTCACAACATTCGCACCTACAATTCGACTTCCTGCTTAACTTTGATATACTAAAAAAACAAAATTGGAAAATGGGTTGGTATAACAGGAATTATTTCACTTATTTTCTTCTTGAAGAAAACACGAACTTATCTGAGCTAAACGATAAACTCTGTATCAATTTGGCAAAGTTCATGAATGAAAAACACAATTTGAATATCACCTCTGAGCTACTACCCAACCTATATTTACAGCCGATTAGAGACATCCATTTGAAATCAAATTTTGACATTGATTTGTATGGTCAAAGTCATAACAATATTCAATATATCTACTTCATGTCATTAATAGGCTTGCTTATTCTGATAATATGCATAATTAACTATACAAACCTTAGCATGGCCTATTATACAGGCCGAAACTTGGAAACAAGGATTAGAAAAATATTGGGCGCTTCGCAAAGTCAATTAATGATACAGTTCTACATTGAATCGTTCATTATGTCGGTTGTGGCATACGTAATTGGAGTATTGCTTTTTAAAATATTAATACCGGAGTTTAATTATTTTGTTGGGAAAAACATCTCCTATCAGTTTTTTGATTGGCGAATTTTTACAAGTGCTGTTTTCACAATTCTGTTTACAGGAATTCTTGCAGGTACCTATCCCGCGATTTATGTGTCATCCCAATCGTGTTTAACGTCTTCAAAAAGAAGCAAAAAGCACAACTCAACGGATTTCAGAAAATTCTTGGTTATTATCCAGTTTTCTTTGGGGATCCTTTTAATAATTGCTGCGGTTACGATTAAACGACAGATGAATTTTGTAAAAAACAAGAATTTGGGATTGGATAGAACAAACATTATTTATATTCCTACAATGGGGAAAATCTCTGATAAGTTTCAGCTTTTTAAACAGGAGCTGGAAAAATCCACCGATATACTCAATGTAACATACGCGAGTGCACTTCCCACAAAAACAGTTCACTCAACAGAAGCGTGGTGGGGTGATGGGCATAATAAAATCGTCGTAAATCAAGAGAAAATTGAACATGGCTATATACAAACCATGGGCATACAACTAAAGGAAGGACGGCAATTTGAAGTATCCAGTCAAGTCGATTCATCTAATTATATCATTAATGAATCAGCAGCCAAACTAATGGGCCTGGAAAATCCCCTGGGTGAAAAATTTGAGTTGTCTGACAAAAAAGGAAGAATTATTGGTGTAATGTATGATTTCAACTTCGAATCGTTGCACAACGAAGTTGACCCGCTGGTTTATCATATAGGCAATCGAGCAGGTCCTTACATCTTGATCAGGTTAAAAGGCAAAAACCTGCAATCTGAAATCGAAACTGTAAGAAAAGCATATGAAGACATCAACCCGGCTTATGCTTTTGAGTATGCCAATTTGGAGAATGACTATGATCGGTTATATGCTGTTGAGCTAAAGACTGAAAAATTATTTACTATTTTCAGTATTATAGCCATTTCCCTTGCATTTCTTGGTTTCTTTGGGCTTACCTCATTCCTAACACGTCAACGAACCAAGGAAATCGCCATTCGCCAAGTTCATGGTGCTTCTGCAAATCAAATCGCAAAGCTTCTTATCTTGGATTTCTCACAATGGATAGTCGCAGCCAACGCAATCGCCATGCTGGCGGCTTACTTCCTGATGAGAAACTGGCTGAACAACTTTGCTTACAGAACAAATCTTGACTATCGGGATTTTCTGTTCACACTGATTCTTTCATTTGTTGTTGCGTCGGTAGCACAACTACTTCAAATGAACCAAGTCATTCGAAAGAATCCGATTGAATCCTTAAAATATGAGTGATACAAATAAGTTTTTAAAAATCGTAGCATGAAACCTAAGTCATCCAAATTCAAACAACCCTTGATTCGTCCATTTATCAGAGGTTGTTTTATGATATTGTCCCTACTCGCGACAAATTGCGTTTTGTTTGCACAACAAACCCCCGACACTTCATTCACGTTTGAAATCCAAAACCCGGCTTATCATCCCGAAAAGGGACCTATGGTTTTGATTGATGAGGCACACTGCAATTTTCACACAAAAGAAAGCGGATTTTATTCCTTTGCCAAACTTCTGAAACAGGATGGCTATCGGGTTGGAAAACTGCAAGATAAGGTTACAAACCCGAAAAACCTTGCTTCGTGCAGGATACTCGTCATTGCCAATGCGCTGCATCCTTCCGATACCATTGATATCACCTCTACAAATCAATCCGCATTTACAGAAACGGAAATTGACCTTATAAAAAATTGGGTAGAATCAGGAGGCCGTTTGTTGCTCATTGCCGATCACATGCCTTTTGCAGGCGCAGCCAATGAACTGGCACAGGCATTTGGGTTTTCGTTCCTCAACGGATTTGCTTACACTCGTGACCGAGGCTGGCCGCCTTCGTTATTCACCCTCAAGCAAGGAAACCTAAAAAGATCGCCCATTACAACAGAAGCTAGCCAACCGGTTGACACCGTTGCTACTTTTACAGGCTCGGCCTTTAGCATTCCGGAGGCTGCCATTCCTGTGCTTGCTTTTAGTCATGATGACTATGCCCTGATGCCCGATACTGCCTGGCATTTTAACAAAAACACGCCATCGGTGAAACTAGATGGTTATTGTCAGGGAGCCATCATGGACTTCGGGCTGGGAAAAATTGCTGTATTTGGAGAAGCGGCTATGTTCACCGCCCAAATAGTAAATGGGAATATCCCTGCGGGAATAAACTCCCCGGGGGCACCACAAAACGCCCGGTTTGTCTTGAATTTGTTCCGATGGCTCGACTGAGTCATTAGCTTAACAATTATTGAAAAAGTGTATAGAATGAGTGAAGAGGGAATAACATCAGAAAATGTTTACCCCATGTTTTATGCTAATCTGTTAAAAATTGTATATCACCGAACCCTATCATGGCATGACTTGAAAGAACTAACAACATCCAATGAGCCGTGGGTTATGCGCTTTTGAAAGGTATTGGTTGTAATACATCCGTCTGAACCTCGTAACTTGTTGCAACACTGAGTACACCATAAAAAGTCGTTCATTCATTCAATGGTTACTTTAGTCGCTTCCACTACAAATTAACCACGCAGTACAGAGGATGCAAATTATTCATAAGAAGAATGTTGCATAATCCCGATTAACTATTTGTCATGATGCTTTCCGGAACAGACTCAATACTTGAATATCTGAGCAGCACCTTTTTCCCCAATTTTCATAATTGTTTAACTTTGGATTTTTAATTCCCGTTACATGAAATCAATAATCAGTTACTTTTTTCTTCTTGCTACGATATTTGAGCTGTTATCATGTTCGCCATCGAGTAGGGTTTCTACCCAAAATATAGAAAAACAAATCAACACCCTACTGGATAGTCTTAATCTGGCTGCTGCCAACGCGGATTACAACACCTACTTTGGCTACTTTGCCGACCATGCCGTATTCATGGGTACCGATGCCACCGAACGATGGACCAAACAAGAGTTCATGCAATGGGCGCTTCCCTTTTTTGATCGAGGAAAAGCGTGGCATTTCAAATCAATCGACCGACATATTTATATCAATAGCGAGGGTAAGGTGGCCTGGTTCGACGAGCTGCTGGATACCCAAATGAAAATCTGCCGCGGATCGGGGGTGCTGACCAACGAACATGGCCGATGGAAGTTACAGCAATATGTGCTCTCGGTAACGGTTCCCAACCAAATTACCGATACGGTGGTGCGCATGAAACAATCCATCGAGGAGGTGTTGATTCAACAATTGGATACCACAAAATAACTCCTGCACACTTCCGTCATCCCTGATATTTCATTCATAATGAAGCACATCCACAGGGTTGGAGGTGGCAGCCTTGAAGGCGTGGTAAATGATGGTAAGGAGAGCTACCAACAGGGCTCCCAATATGGAAATGGCAAAATATTTCCACGTGATGCTGATGTGATAGGCAAAGCTTTCGAGGGCACGGCTCATTAGGTAGTATGCCACGGGAGTAGCCACAAGTCCGGCAATCAGAATGAGTCGTACAAAGTTGATCGTCACCAACTGAAGTATCTGCGAAATGGAACCACCAAATACCTTTCGGATACCGATTTCACGATTTCGGCGTTCAACCGTGAGGGCGGTAAGTCCGTACAATCCCAAACAAGATATTACCAGCGACAATAGGGTAAACATGGAAAAAATCTTGAAAGTGCTTTCTTCGCTTTTGTATTCATCACGCAGTCGGTCGGCGGCCATGTGGTAGTTGAACGGTATGCCCGGAAAGTGGTCGTCCCACACCTGCTCCATATAGGCCAGGGTTTCCTCCTTGTTGGTTCCGCTAATTTTTACGGCCAGGTTAAAAGATTGATCCGGCGCAATCATGTAGATGGCGGGTTCAATTTTGGAATGAATCGAATAGTAGTGATAATCTTCGATTACGCCAATTACTTTCATCTTCGTCACCGTATCCAAAATGGGCCTGAATTGTTTTCCGATGGGTTGATCCCACCCCAGAAATTCCACTGCTGCACGGTTGATGATCACGGCTGCACTATCGTCGAAGGCATATGCTTTGCTGAAATTCCTTCCTGCAATGATCGGAATATCCATCATGTCGAAAAAGTTGTAGTCCACAAATCCAAACCGCATGGTGATGGTGGTTTCGGTGCTGTCGTCCACATGAACCGACGATTGAGATCCTGCCACTCCGTTTACATCGCTAACAAAAGCCACATCCAGCACGTTGGGGTTGCGTCGAAATTCGTTTTTTAAAAATTCCACATTGGTCAGGTCGTTTTTATTGTAAAGTTTTACCGAAACCACATTGGTATAATTGATGCCTATGTCTTTGTTCATGGCATATTCAAACTGATCGTACACCACGCCGATGCTAAAAATCATGGCAATGGAAATAACGAATTGAAAAACCACCAGCCCTTTGGTAAGCCATGCCGAGGAGCTTCCTTTGGCAGCCGAACCACTTCGCAACACAGCTATGGGGTTGAGTTTGCTCAGGTAAAATGCCGGATAAAATCCTGCCACCACGCTCACCACCATGAGCAAGATCAGCAATCCGACGTTGAGCAGTGGATTACCCAAAAAATCCAAATAAAAGGTGGTGCCCAACACCTCATTGAAGTAGGGAAGCATGAATTCGGCCAGACCGAGGGCTCCCAAAATGGAAATGAACGTAAGAATGGTGGATTCGCCTAAAAACTGACCAATCAAGTCTTTCCGTTCGGCTCCCATCACCTTTCGCAGCCCCACCTCCTTCGACCGTTTTACGGTTTGAGCAATGGCCAGGTTGATGAAATTGACACAAGCCAGCAAAATGATGAGCAAGGCCACAATGGAAAACACATACACCATGTTCAGGTTTCCCTGGTTGTTGTTCATCACCTGAAACTTAATGTGGTTCGACCTCAGGTGAATGTCGCGAACCGGTTGCAGGTATAGTTTCCACTGATTTTCGATATCATCGGTGCCATTGTATTGGGTGATAAAAGCCGGAAATTTTTGCTCTAACTCTTCCAAATCGGTTCCTGCCTTTAGCCGCACGTAGGTGTCGAGGGAGTTGCTGTTCCATCCCCGGAGCCACGAATATTTCGACTCCATGTGTTCAAATGGAATCAAAGCTTCCATCCTAAAACTTGATTGTTCCGGTTGATTTTCCATTACTCCGGTGACGATGAAGGATTTGCCATTGATTTGCAATACTTTACCCACGGCATCTTCCACACTTCCAAACATTTTAACGGCCACTTTTTCGGAGGCCACAAACGAGTCAGGTTCTTTCAACGCGGTGGCTGTATCGCCCGCAATCAGTCGTATGCCAAAAAGGTCGAATACTGTTGGGTCGGCAAAAACAACGTAGTTCTGATCAAAAAACTGTTCGCCATACTGCAAAGGTTGTGCTCCCCAATACATTATTCTCACAGCCTTTTCCACTTCCGGAAAATCGCTGACCAACGCCTTGGCAAGGGGTCCCATGGTCACGGCCACATGTTGTTCGCCCACGCCGGGAGCCTGCTGAATTTCAACACATCTATACATTTGATCTGACTTGGGAATAAATTGGTTGTAACCCAATTCGTATTGAATGTGCAAGGCAATGAGTAGAAATGCCGCTAACCCTACCGACAGTCCGATGATGTTGATGATGGAATAGGATTTTTGTTTGATCAGGTTGCGAATGCCCAGCTTAAAATAATTGCGTATCATGGAGGTTGCGTATTTATCAGAAAAAAGACTACTGCTACAACTAATCAACAAGTGTGCAGTTTTTTATAATACATTCAATATGTGTTTTTTATGGTTTAGAGTATAAATAGCCGATCATTGGACAACGAACAAAACAGGGCAGCAACTGTTCGAAAAAGGACAGACAATGTAAAGGTGGCTTAGGTTGTGCCGTGCGGCGATTTCCGTTAGCAGAAAATCACACCCCCTACAGCGGAATATCCCGACCAGGATGCTTATGAAAAAGCAACAATTCGTACTGGATTGATTAAGCCGGTCCTCGGTGACTGTCGGTATTGGTTCGATGCACGGGCCAAAGCCTTAAAATTGGCCATCAAAATCGAATTTTCTAAAAATACCGGATGACGGTTGATCAGGCAGTTGAATAGTTACTAGTATCATCCTTCTTTATAGAGAGTTGCAGGGAGACATGAAAATCAAGAAAATGTCTAGCCACAATTAATTGTCATGCCCAAGTAAAAATATCAAAGGAATATCGAGCCGCTCTTTCCAGGAGGTTTCGCTGTGCGATGCACCGGGAAATTTTCGGGTAACCCAATTTTTTGAATCGTAACCCTTTCTTTGCATTACTTCATCAGCTTGCAATTGAAAGGGCTCGTACATGGCATCAAGGGTTTGAGTCCCATAATCAAAATAAATCTTGTGGGTTTTCGGGTCGGGCAAGTGGTCGGCGAGATAGGCGACAAATGCCTCAGGTATGGGGTTGTTTACAGTATCAAAGGTGCCCGGCCAATGGGTTGACAGGCAGGCGGCACCACCAAAAATTTCGGGATATTCGCACAAAGCATACCACGAAATCAGTCCTCCCATGCTCGATCCGGCTACAAAGGTGTGGTCGCGATCAGGAAGGGTGGCAAAATGCGCGTCGATGTAGGGTTTTAATTCTGAGGTCAGAAATTTGAGGTAGTTGTCCGAAACTATCCGACCGTTAAATACCGGCACCTCGGCACCTCGGCGGGCGTTTTGCAGCAGGGAGTCCTGGACGGTTTTGGGTAAGCGCTCAAAGGGTTTTTGGGGGAAATAGTCGGTGTGTCGTCCGCTGTCGGAATTCCAAACGCCCACCACGATAGTAGGGGCAATTTTACCTTCCGCAATCAACTGACCTGCCACCTCATCTACGCCCCATTCCTGGCCATTCCATGTGGTGCTTGCATCAAAGAGCATCTGCCCATCGTGCATGTACAATACCGTATACCGTTTGCCGGGAGTGTAATCGTCAGGTAACCAAATATCCACATTTCGTGCGCTCACATATTGAGAAGGAAAGTTTGTCAGCCGCTCAATGGTACCGCTTGATACCTGAGGCAACGGAGGTTCGGAATTTTGTGAAATGGATAGGTTCATCATTGTAACCAACAGCGTAAGTATAAAAACAGATTTCATGAGGGATAGTGATGGGTAAAAGAACTAGCGTTAAACTTTTTCAAAGATAAAAAAACTGATTCTTTGATTCAAAGCAATGGTTCATTATATTTGTATCGGTCTATACAGGCAGTAGTATTCACTTTATACCGATCGTCATGTTAAAAATTATTGAAGGAGCCGCCGAAAATACCATCGCCGTAGAAATTGTGGGTGGTTACGAAACCACGGATGAAAAATTACTCGAAACCATGTTTGAGGAGAAACTGGCTCAAGGATACAATCAACTCAATATGTTGGTTAAAATAGATGGATTTAAGTTGTCGAAAAGCAACTGGAAAGCCATGTGGGATGATAGCATTTATGCCATGAAGCACATCCGGAATTGTGGCCGTGTAGCCATTGTAGGCGACAGCAAAATAGATGAATTCATGGTGAATTTAGACAACATTTTCTTTGCCAACGAAAAAACCGGTCGGGCCGAAAAGTATTTTCATACGCTGGAGTTACCGCAGGCGATGGAATGGGTGAATGGCTAAGTACATCGGATCGCTTTTACATACGTTGTGGCAGGTGTTTTTGTGGCCAATGCCGGGTGAGATTTGTGCGTAATAAACTCAACCGATCGACTAATCAGTCGTGTTATTAATTCAACTAAACCGGATTTCGATTTGGATACCAATCGTCCCATACTCTTCAACCACATACCCAAAACCGGCGGAACCACACTCCGTATTATCTTCAACCGTGTGTATGGCGCCGATCATGTCTTCTTTATCAATAGCCGCGATATTGCTCAGTCGTTGCGCACGTTTAAGTCTTTTTCTGAGGAGGAGCGAAACAAATACAAGGTGATCTCCGGTCATGGAGCGCCTCTGTTTGCTCCTTTTCTGGAGCATCCCATTCGGATAGGGGTGGTCAGAGAACCAATTTCACTGTTTTTGTCGCAATACCGGTATCTTCGGCAAAGCCCCAACTCCAATTTTTTAGATGAAGTCAGATCGCTGGATTCGGCTGATAATTATTTGGATTATGCCATAAAAATGGGGCAGGATAACCTGCTCACCAGGTATTTCTCCGAATCGCTCCAATTTCTTCTTGATGAAGCGGTTCCCATTCCTAATCTTCAAAATGAAGGCAAATCGTTGCTTGAAAAAGCATCAATCAAGCTTCATCGCTATGATGCATTGCTCGATCTCTCGAATTTCGATCAAGGGGTATTTGCCCTTTCCAAACTACTTCATTGGCCTAAAATACCCATTTACCGACCCAGCAATGTGAGAAAAAAGCGAATTCCTACCGATGGGCTTTCTCCTGATTTCAAAGATCGATTGATGTACATCCTCCAATGGGATTTGGCACTTTATGACTATTTTTTGGACCAACAATTGGCTATTTCGCCTAAAATATCTCAAAAAGGTTTGGGCTATCACGCGTTTATGTTGCGACAAAAAATGATCGGACATGTAGCCCGGATAATGGGGAAAAAATAGCGAAAAGCCGAAACACAGACGCCTCTTCCCCTAACAATTATGAAAATATAAGGGGGGCATCCGATATTCTCAGATTTTATTCCATTGCTTTTGCAACAACCGTGAAATTTGCTTCCTAATAAATGTGTGTTTTCAAAAAAAAATTCACCAAACCCGGGAAATAACGACGGGTTTGGTGAATTTTGTTATTTCAGAAGATCACCTCCTGATGCTATGCGAGCCTTAAAATTTAGGCACGCGACCCGGTGTATGGGGTGCTTTCAGGTTGTCGAGTTCCTTATCCATCCCTTTAAGTTCCTGATCTATTTTCTCCAGTTGTGTGAGCACTGGAGGGAATTCTTCCATCAGGATGCGGTAGTTTTCCTTTTGGGTTTCGGTGGGAGCTGAAGTGGATTGCCAGGCTACCCATGCGATGTTCTCAAAGCGGTTGTCCATCGGAACATGTTCCGGAGGTACCTCTTCCCAACTGGCTTTGGCAGGCGTTCCTTCAAAAGTAAATTTCAGATCATCCAATTGATATTTAATCTTTTGTGCCTTATCTTTCATCTCCATGGTGGCCTTGTCGTTTTGCTGTAACGCCTGTTGGATATAAGCAGTTTTCTTGAGCAGTTCTTCTCTAAAATCACCGGCGGCAGCATACACGCGGAAAAGGTCGGCCACTTGTGAATAAAAGTCGTCGGCTTCTTGCGGATCGGCAGCAGGTAATGACGTGTTGTTGAGTACCACGGTGTTGAACGTTACCGGTCCGGCCAGGGGTTTTAGTTCGCCGTTTTCAACCATGGACATGCTCACCGAATATTCGCCCGGCAAGGCCATCATCCAACTGCCACTTTCGCGGGTTGGGTCAAATTCATCTTTACGCAGGTTTACGGGTCCCGGACTTCCATAACGCAGGTTCCAGTTGGCACGGTGAATGCCCTTGGAGGCTTTTTCGTAGAGGGTTCTTACGGTTTCGCCGTTTTTATCTTTGATGGTGAATACCAGGTAGGGTGAAATTTCGCGCTCTTCAAGCACCAGTTCGTCACGGGTTGGTTGCGGAATGGGGCTTCCTGCCTCAAACAATTCCTTTTCTTTTTTCAGTCGTTTCGACTTGAACGATTCGGGAAGGTCCTTGATGTAATAAGTGAAGGTGGCACCAAATTCGGGATTTTCAGCACGATAGTAGGCCGAACCTGTACCATAACGGCTGCCTTCCTGAATGTACATCAACGCATCTTTAACGGGGAAAAGCAAAGCATCATTGGCATCGAGTTTCGATTGATCCAATTCACGAAGAGCGGAGTAGTCGTCGAGAATATAAAATCCGCGACCAAAAGTGGCAATCACCAAATCCTTTTCACGTTCCTGAACTTTGATGTCTCTCACAGCTACATCAGGCATGCCACTTCCCAGTTTCATCCAATGGGCGCCACCGTCGAGGGTGAAATAGATGCCCAATTCGGTGCCTGCAAACAACAGGTTTTCGTTTACCGGATCTTGCATGATGCTGTGCACTACCTGATCTGCCGGAAGATCGCCGACAATGCTTGTCCAGGTGCCACCCAAATCAGTGCTTTTTAGCAAATAGGGTTTCAAGTCGTCGCTTTTCAGGTTGTTGAAGCTGGCAAATACGATGTTTTCATCAAATGTAGAGGGGAAAATATCGCTCACATAGGTATATTCCGGAACACCGGGGAACGTTGTCGTTTTTGTCCAGCTGTTGCCATCATCTTTGCTAATGCTGATTACACCATCGTCGGTTCCAACGAAAATCAAACCTGCTTTTTTTGGCGATTCGGCCAAAGCCACGGCAGTTCCCCATTGGGAGGTTGATACATCTTTGGCAACGGCATCTGCAGGCCAGTATTTTCCCATCACGGGGAATTGATTTCTGTCCTCGTCACGGGTAATGTCGTCACTGATTACCTGCCACGAATTTCCGCGGTCGTCACTTCTAAATACCTTGTTGGCAGCCATATACAGTCGGGTGGCTGAATGATCGCTTAAGATAAATGGAGCATCCCAATTCCAGCGGTAAGTCAACTCATCTTTTCGTGGGGTTGGCTGGATTTTCAATCGTTCGCCCGATTTTTTATCGTAACGATAGATATTGCCGTATTGATAAGCCGAATACACAATATTGGGATCGTTGGGATCGATGGCTTGCCAAAAGCCGTCGCCGCCAAGTGTTACCACCCACTCATCGCTGGTTACGCCGCCACGGTTGGTATTTTGCGAAGGGCCTCCCATGCTGTTATTGTCTTGCGTGCCTCCATAAACCCAATAAAAGGGTTCGGTATTGTCAACGCTTACACGATAAAATTGTGTTACCGGAAGGGTGGTTTTGAACAGATAGGAATTTCCACCATCCCAACTTTCGTACATGCCACCATCGCCACCAATAAAAAAGTGGTCGGTATTGGCGGGGTCAATCCACAGGGCATGGTCGTCCACATGACGTTGGTTGTTGCTTAAGTTTTGCCAGGTTTTTCCGCCGTCGGTTGAATACCTTGAATAGGTGTCAACGGAATATATCTTCATGGCATCTTTCGGGTCGGCATACAACTCGCTGTAATACTGACCACTGCTGTAATAATCGTTTACTTTTGAAAAGGAGCCTCCTCTGTCGGTGGAACGATATACCCCTCCTTTGTCGTTGGAAGCTTCAAACATCACATATACCATGTTGGGATCCACGGGCGAAACTACAATGGCCATGCCACCTTTGTCAACTCCGGGAATGCCGTTGGTAAGTTTCTCCCAGGTATGGCCTGCATCCGTGGATTTGTAGAAAGCCGACTCGGGTCCTCCGCCAATTTTACCAAACTGACGACGACGACGTTGTTCGGCTCCTGCATAAATTACATCCGGATTTCCGGGTTCAAAGCACACATTGGCCACGCCCGTATTTTCGCTGATGTTGAGCACTTTTTCCCATGTTTTTCCACCATCGGTGGTTTTATACAGACCGCGTTCTTCGTTGGGTCCCCACACGGAACCTTCAGCGGCTACATATACCACTTCCGAATTGCGCGGGTCGATGATGATGTCGCCAATCTGCCGTGAGTCTTTCAATCCCATGTTTTTCCAGGATTTTCCACCGTCCACGGTTTTATAAACCCCGTTTCCATATCCCAAAGCACGTTGGTGGTTGTTTTCGCCTGTTCCGGCCCATACTACGTTGGGGTTGTTGGGATCCATGGTGACGCAGCCAATGGAATAAATACCATTGTTATCAAAAACCGGCTCAAAGGTGATGCCATTGTTGGTGGTTTTCCAGATATGTCCGCTGGCCACGGCCACGTAATATTCGCTGAAGTTGTCGGGATTTACGGCAAAGTCGGCAATGCGGCCGGAGGCAAATGCCGGACCTATGCTGCGCCATTTCAAACCGCTGAATGTAGAAGCACTCAGACCGTCTTTTTTGTCGTCTTCCTTTTTCTTTTTGGCCTCTGAAGAGCCGATGGTCATCACGAAAATAACCACCAAGGCCATCATTTTAATTAAGTATTGATTCTTCATAAGGGTGTATTTATTTTAGAAGGCTTAAAATTAAGCAAATTATTGGTTTACAATAGAGCGACATGCCGTTCTCCTTTTCAGGACAAGACAAAGGAAGAAAACGTTTCAATGGTGACAGAAAAATGGGGCTGTACGGATTTGCCTTTTACCAATAAGGAATACTAAACCCATTGACCAATAGCGATATAGCTAATGTGGCAATAAGGAACAATCCCAACAAATACAACAGGTCGATTTTGACGGGTTGGTTCCAATTTCTTTTAAAAGTCATTTCGAGCGGATGATCTTTGGAGAAAAAGAAGGGTATAAACAGGATGACAAGCGTGAAATTTTTAAATAATTCGTACAATGAAAATGAAGGAAACCAGTTGGAATAATTGATGACCAACACCACCAGCCAGGGTAGCACGATGGTTGTAAAAATCAACGGGTTTCGGTGTTTGTCAGTATAAAATGGAGCTTGTGCCAGATGAACCAAATATAAACGACACAGGAGTTTGCCCACCAGAAATAAAAAGTAAGCCGACAATGTTCCAATCACAATGACCACAGGCAGGGAGAAGTTCATGGCGCGGGCAACCTCGTAGGTACCCATTCCGAAAATGGCGTCTTCTACCAACAACCCCATGGCGCCGTTAATTCCCCATAAGGCCATCCAAATCAAGAAGTAAAGCCAGGTAACCGACTTCTTTTTAATCACCAACAACAATACCAGCGACAACAATCCCAGAAAAAAAGAAGCAAGTGGTTTGGAGATAAGGATGGTCATCAGGGCATCGAAAGTCCAGTGGGCATCGCTCAACGGGGTTTGGTACACCACCCCTTCCATGCTCATATATGCCTGAATGTCAAAATCATATGCAAAGTACAACGACGAATAACCCGACACAAAAAAGAGTATCACGTAGGCGGATAACGCCGTCAGCAGCGAAATAAAGATTACAGACCAAGGCTGTTCAATGCGGTTCATCTCCGGTTGTTGTGACATTTAAAATACCATTCAAAAAGTGAAAATTTCATCCGGTTCATGATCAATATACTAAAAGAAAATTGTTATTCCTCTCATAAACAATAAAATACCATTTATAAATGGGTTTTCCTGTCGAATATATTACAATCAACTAATGTACTATTTTATTTATTCTCAAATCATTTGTTCTGTTAAACTTTACCACGCTCTCAGGTACTGCTAATTCGTCAAGTGATTGTACAATTGTTCCTTTATGGGGTTGTAAATGAAAATGTTATGTGAGTACAAACCCAAATCTGGTCTAAAAGCCCGGCATGGTCAATATATGCAAGAATGACGGAAATATTGACACCGGATTAACCCCCATGTTTTCTTTTGGGATTGTTGAGTTGAATTGGGTCTTGTCTTGTGTCGAAAATATCAGTAATTAAAACGCCATCACTCACTTTTTTGTAAACAACTTTATAATTCCCTACAACTAAATAGCGATGTCCTTCCTGTAAAATTTCGAGTGAAGGTTCTATTTGTCCGGAATTTGGGTGTTGTTTAAGCTGTTGCGTTGCACTGAAAATACGGGTCTTCATTTTTTTTCGCTATTCTATTTCCGGCAACTTTTTTGTGATAAACAAAAATTTCCTTTAACATTTCAATGGCAAAATTCGACCAAATAATTTTCACGGGATTACCAATTGTTTGATTCTTTTTCTAATTGTTCTTGATCGGTAAACTTACCTTCGACGTAATCTTTGCTTGATTTCAGGGCTCTTTCTGTGAGTTCTTGTTGTGAAAATTGGTTTAGTGGCCGATCAGAAGGCTGTAAAACATTGTTGATCGAGTCTTCGATTTTCTTGAACAGTTTTTCGTCTTGAAGTCCTATCAGGTATTCAATCAGATTTAGTTTTCGTGTCTGTAGATCCATTACAGTTAATGTTTAGGTCAAAGGTAATAATAATTAGGTGATTTCGTATTTCAATACTGACCTGTGCATTTCATTTTATTTCTTCAACTTTTGTGGTGCCAAATCACCCCATCCTTTGCACTTCCTGATGCCTGAAACACTTCACCAAATGGTCGTTTACCATACCGGCAGCCTGCATAAACGCGTAACAAATGGTGGTGCCCACGAATTTAAAGCCACGTTTTTTCAGGTCTTTGCTCATGGCATCCGACTCCGGGGTACTCACCGGAATGTCCTTATGCGATGTCCAATGGTTGACAATTGTTTGGTGTCCGGTAAATTGCCAAATGTAGCGGTCGAAGGTGCCAAATTCCTTTTGAATGACCAAAAAGTATTGGGCGTTGGTGATGGTTGACCTGATTTTTAGCTGGTTGCGAATAATTCCGGGATTGTTCATCAGCTCTTCTACCTTTTTCTCCGAATATTGGGAAATGATTTCAGGATCGAATCCATCGAAGGCATGACGAAAATTCTCCCGCTTTTTCAAGATGGTAGCCCAACTCAATCCAGCCTGAAAAGCATCGAGCACCAAAAATTCAAACAGTTTTTGATCATCGTGAAGGGGCACTCCCCATTCGTTGTCGTGGTATTGGATGTCCAAAGGGCGACCTGATGGCCAGTCGCAGGTTTCTCTTGTGTCCATTTGTGGTTGACTTTGTGTTAATGACCAAAGGTAATTTATATTGCGAAACCGACCGAATGAATATAACCTGTTTGGCGACCGGATACGTGTGAAAGGTTTGGGATTATTTTGTATTTTGGTCAGATATTAACCACAAACCCGAAGTGTGATATGAAAACAACGGGCAAATAAAAAATGAGAAGAAGTGAACGATGATTTTTTTTCATCCAGGGATGTAGATAAAATTGTTAAAACAAAGTAATAGCTATGCCAGGCACATTTTCACAAATCTATATTATGGTCGTTTTTGCGGTAAAAGGCAGAGAAAGTTTGATTCATAAACCATGGGAAGAAGAATTATACAAATATATTACAGGAATTGTTCGCAACAAAGGTCAAAAGATGTTGTCCATCAATGGAATGCCGGATCATATTCATATTTTAATTGGGATGAAACCTTCCTGTTGTTTATCTGATTTGGTGCGTGAAATAAAAAAAGCATCCAATGGATTTGTGAATGAAAAGAGGTTTTCAAAATACAAATTTCAATGGCAGGAAGGGTTCGGAGCCTTTTCATACAGCCATTCCAATTTAGATGCGATCATCAATTATATTTCAAAACAAAAGGAGCATCACAAAAAAAGAACATTCAAAGAAGAATATTTAGAGTTCTTGGAAAGGTTTAATGTCGAATTCAAAAATGAATATTTGTTTGAATGGATTGACACCGAATCCGAAGGATTCACATGTTTATAGAACTTGAGGTTGTATTGTATTCGACCCCGTCGGGGTCGCATCATTTGAATGAATACTTTTTATAAATATCTAATCCCTTCGGGATAAAAACAGCAACATTGTGACAGAATCTGATAAAATCGAAATAATTGAGTTGATAAAGGGATGAATAACAAAAAAAATCCCGGTATCCCAGGATTTTTTTGGAGCGCGAAGCATCCGTTACAACTTGGAAATGTTCAAATTACAATTTTGCTGGCATAATTTTTTATTTCGGCGTTGTAAGTTGTTGTTGTACTGATCAAATTAAATGTGAAGGTATATCTGGTATGGTGTCTTCTTCGGGCATCTCAAAAACCTGATTCATGGCCGTTTGATAGTGACAATCCACAGAAATACATTCGGTATCAAACGGAATGTCTTCAATATAAGATTCTTCTTCCAAATTAAAAATGGCATTCATGGCTTGCTCGTAGTGGAAGTTGGCCACCATGTCGCCGGTGCTGAAGGGGATATCATTTATGAATAATTCTTCGTCAAGCATTTCACAAGTAGTGAGTGAGGTGGTAGAAGCGTAAGTCACCGTGAGGGTCATCATAAAAGCGAATATTAAACTTAGTGTCTTCATGACTGTAATTTTAGTTAGTTATTATTGAATCTTCTAATTCCGTGCCAAAGTTTATAAAAAATAGACAATCAGGTAAATATAAAATTTATTGTCATTATTTCATTTTAATACATGACCAGCCACCGTACAATCATCGTACGTAAACGAACAGTATCGGGTGTTTTTATGCAGGTCTGGGTACTTACGGGCACGAAACCCGAAAAAGTGTATTTTTGAACGGCAATTGACAATGCCCTTTTACAACAAAGAACCTTCTAGAAGCTACTTCAATGACAATGACCAACTCCGATTACCTCAAACAGCAGCGCGCCGAAATCACCGAATACCATGTATATCTTGGCTTAAGCAAATTGGCCAAAGACGAACACAACAAAAATACACTGACTAAAATTGCCAATGACGAACTAAAGCATTACCACATTTGGAAAAAAATTACAGGCGTTGATCAGGAACCCAACATGAAAAAGGTACACTACTATATTTGGCTTGCCCGCATTTTTGGACTCAGTTTCTCGCTCAAACTCATGGAAAGCGGCGAGGTGAATGCCCAGGCACTTTATGATGAAGCCAAACAATTGCTCCCCGAAGTCGCCAGCATCCAGTCGGAGGAAGAAGAACACGAACATGAATTAATCAACATCCTTAAAGACAACCGATTGTCGTATGTGGGAGCCATCGTACTTGGACTGAATGACGCCTTGGTGGAACTCACCGGAACCCTCACCGGATTAACTTTCGCCTTTGGCAACAACAATGTAATTGGCATTACCGGACTTATCATGGGCATCGCCGCAGCCTTGTCCATGGCCTCATCGGGTTATCTGGCTTCACAAGAAGACGAGGAGGTTAAAGATATCAACCCGGTGATTGCGGCCATCTACACCGGAGTAGCCTACCTGATTACCGTATTTTTGCTGGTTTTCCCTTATTTTGTGTTCGACAATGGCCTCATGGCATTGGCTATGATGCTGGTGATTACCCTGCTCATCATCGCCGGATACAACTACTATATTTCGGTAGCCAAGGAGGTGAGTTTCAATAAGCGCTTTCTTTCCATGGCCTCTATTTCCATCGGGGTGGCCGCCATTTCGTTTGCCATCGGATTCGTGGTAAAAAAGTATTTTGGCTTCGACTTGTAATTAAACCCCTGAACCATGACCAGATCCAATTCCGATTATTACACCGACGTGGCTACCTATTATGATGAGGATGTTTCCATGGGTTTTGAAGCAAGGGCCGAGGTAAACTCCAGTCTCGACCGCATCCGTAACGATTTCCGGCAAATAACCATCCGCTATCCTTTTTCCAAAGTGCTCGAAATTGGTTGTGGTCCCGGATTCGATATCCACTGGTTTGCCACACAGTATCCTGATAAAGAATTTGTTGCAGTGGATATTTCGAAGGAAATGGTGAAGCTTACGCAAAAGCGACTCGAAAAGGACCAATTGAAAAATGCCTCTGTTTTTCAAGCCGATGAGCGACAATTGTTGGAGAAATTCGGCCATAACAGTTTCGACCTGATCTATGTTTATTTTGGAGCCTTGAACACCGTGGAAGACTTGGATCGTTCGGCCCAACAAATCTACGACTTGCTTCAACCCGGCGGCACCGCGGTGCTTACCTTTGTCAACAAATGGTATTTGCGCGAGTTGGTGGTGCAAATGCTGAAACTCAACTTAAAACTGGCTTTTGCACGCTTGGGCAAGGTGTGGAGTGGCTACTCGGTTTCACGGTTTTTGCCTTCTCATTGCTACAGCCCGAAACGTATTAAAAAAGCCTTTTCAGCTTTTAAGTTGCAGAAAACCAAAGGTTACAGCATTGTTTATCCTCCCTGGTACAACGATCACAAGGTAAAAAACAATCCTCAAAAAGCCGACAAACTTTGGCAGATGGATCAAAAGCTGCAAAAAACAAGCTGGTGGTCGAAAGGTGAATACACCTTATTTGTTTTTCAAAAATAGTCCTGACTGCCTAACTTCTTCAATGTTTCCGGTATGGTGGTGAACGGAAATTCGTTGAGAATATCCATATATTTTGAAGTGAGCAGGATATTGGAATAAAAAGCTTCCAGCGCTGCTTTTTCAATTTTATGACCATAAAGGTGTGTGTAGTCGGCTATTTCACAACCAAATTGCTGCCTGACAAGTTCCAGAAACTCCTTTTGATTGTACACTTGAGGTGAGAAAATATTGTATACTCCTCCACCAATTCCTTTTTCTGCATACAAAACCATCAGTTTAGCCGCATCGTTTGCATCGATGATCGACAAGTGATTTTCCCCATTTCCAAACTGGGGAATGGGCTTTTTATGACGAATATTTTTCAGGTAAAACCACGAAAACCACGATCCATCTCCCAACAACCACGGGAAGCGCAATACCAAAACCGGATGGGGATAGGCATGCGGATTTTTTAAAAAAGGCCTTTCACCCCGGAGGTATTGCCGGGCATAGCTCAGTGGATTGAGGGGTGATCGTTCGTCGTGAGCAACGGAACCATTGCCATACGACAAGCTGCCTGCAGCAAAAAGCAATCCGGGTCTTAGTCCGCTTGCCTTGATTTCATGAAGCAATTGTTTGTTGAGTCTTCGGGCTTTTTCACCGGCAAGCCAACGACCCCATTTTCTCAGTCGGGGGAAAGTGGGACGTGCACAATGAAAAATGGCCTCAGGGTTTATCTCCCGAATCTTTTCGGCGGTGAGGGCAGAGATTCCGCCTTCGATGGGATTGATTTGTGCATGAAAGGGCAATGGATTCTTGTTTTGGGTGGCAAAAACCCGGTATCCTCTTTTTACAAGTTCCTGCAGCACCCGCGAACCCAAAAACCCGGAACCTCCTATGACAATTACCCTGTGCATGTGGGCTGTGCTGATAGTGACTTCTTGTTTTCCAGGGCATGAAGCACCTGCGACTGATAGTTGGCCGGGTGGTTTTTCGACACGCTCACCGAAGTAAACATGGCCTCATCGTAATTTTCCATGGGATAGGATTTTCGGTGCCACTTGGCCCGCCATTTGCGGTCGGTGAGACCCATGAACCAAATATTTAGCTTGTCGGCGGGCACCAACTCCAGCAGAAACTCAAAAAAACGACGGAAGATTCCTTTGTTTTCCGACAACAGAAAACGCTCGTCCTGATTCAGGGTTTCGTTGGGCAAAAATTGGAAGAGCCAGGGGTTTTGTTGCTTCAGGTTGAGGATGATTTTTGAATTGAAAACCGGGATGAGGGTCACAATTTCGATGGCCGTGTAGATGTTTTTGTCGGGAATTTCCAGGGCTGTTTCATCAACAAAATAGTTCATGCAATAAAAATGCTCATGACCTCGCAGAAAAGTTAGCTTTTTGTAAGCATGAAGAAGGGTGCGGGCGATCCAAAGCCGGTTTTTTTTGGTGATGATAAAATAATCGATATCGGCCTCTTTGTCGGCATAATATTTTGATAATGAACCTGAAATGGCAACGGATTCCACGAAGGGAAAGCACTTTATACGTCGGGCAAAGCGGGGCATTTTTTTGAGCAAGGCTTCGGCACGTTCATTTCCGTTTTTTCTTTCTTCCGACCACTCGGGCTGCAATGACAAACTATAGAATCCCAGGGAGGATACATATACAAGACCTTCCGTTTCCATCATCTCTAATTCCTGCGTCACTTGATCAGGTGTGCAGCGGATTTTGACAAAACGGTGAATTTCATCAGGTCGCAAAGGGTAACGAAACAACCCGAAGTAGGCCAACGTGTCGGCAATTCCTTGTCGGAGCTCTTTATTGGCCATGGCGTGCATCAATTCTGAAAATAATCTGAAGGGTGGTTCTGATAAAAATGGCCATGTCCAACAACAGGGTCCAATTTTGGATATACTCCAAATCGGAGTTCAACCGGTTGTTGTAATCGTTGACATCGTTGATCATGCCATGATATCCGCGCACCTGGGCAAGGCCGGTAAGACCGGGTTTGGCTTGGTGCCTCAGGCAATATTGGGGCGAAAGTTTGGCATATTCCACGTTGTGACGCAACATATGCGGACGAGGTCCCACGATGCTCATATCACCCATCAACACGTTGATTACTTGTGGTAATTCGTCGATATGAAACTGCCGGAGGTATTTCCCCAAACGGGTAATGCGCACATCATCTTCCTGCACTTGCAACACATGTGCATGCTCGTTGGGGGTCATGGTCCGGAATTTTATGCAATGGAATGTTTTTCGATTTCGCCCGGTGCGTTTTTGCACGAAGAAAGGAGCTCCTTTGCTGTCGAGGACGATTAAAACCGAAACGATCAGAAAAAACCAGGGCGCAATAAACACCAACATCAATACCGCAAGCACCACATCAAACGTGCGTTTCAGAAATCGTGAACGGGGATGATTCAGCTTGTTGGTCAACGTAAAATCTTCACGCTCAAGATGAAATAGTTTAGGTTCCGTGTTTTGCGAAAGATAACTATAGTTCATTGATGAGTTTGGGCTTAGATTGGTAAATAATTGATGAATAGATGAGGCAAAAGTAAACAATTCCCTGTTGTCGCTCCAAAGCCGATTCGGTGAAGAAAAAGGCGGCACTGATGAAAACGACATAAACTGAAACCAAATGGTTGGTCTTTCGTGCTGAAAAAAGCATGACAAACATGGAGATAAGCAGTGTCAAACCCACGATTCCTGTTCTTACAAGTGTTTCAACATACTGATTATGAAAATTATAGTTAAGATATCCGGTATCGTCGGTGCCTTCATAACCTGTGTAAATTCCTGATATGATATATTTTTGGTTGAGCAGGTTTTGCGCCTCATTGATACCAATTCCGGTAAGCCAGGCTTGATTTTCTTGACAAATCTCCCACCCAAAACGCCATTGTATAAGTCGCAGATTTAGTCCGTTTAAGGGCGAATCGAAGGTGTATTTTTCGGCCGTAACCATATCCAGGTGGGGTTGCGTGATTTCTTTCATCCGCTGCGAAAAGGGTATCAATGCCAGAAATCCAAAGATGAGGAGGAGGAGCAAAATGAGTTTTTGGCTGCTTTTTGTGGGCAAAAGCGCCTTTCGATAATTCCACAGCAGTAAAGGTATTCCCATGACAATGAATAGCTTGGAAGCAGCCAACAGATACAACAGAACCAAAAAACCAATGATTAAATATTTCAAGAATTTTTTGCCTTTCAACAGTTCAACTTGTCCCATTTGAAAAAGCGCCACGACCACAAACAAACTAAAATAGATGGCTCCTGTATTCAGCGGTTTCACCAGTTGGTGATAAAAAAAGACCTGGGGGTCGCCGGTATGGTAAAACGCCACAAACGATTGAATAAGCATGACCAGTCCGCCAACCACCAAAGCCAGTATCAGTCCCCACATGGATGCCTGCCACATGCCCTGTTGATATTTCGTTTGTATCAAAGCCAATCCCGGAATAAGGAGGAGTGGCAACATTTTCTCCAGCGCTTTCCAATCGGAAAACCATGCCCCTTCGGCAAAGGCACCCAAAGCCATCACCAAAAAGAACAACACCGGAATAAGGAAAATCATCCATTGCCTTTTTGAAATAATGGGACGGCTTTTTACCATAGAAAATAATGAAATCGCCACCGCCAAAGCCAACGCCAGACTATTCCAGCGGATGGAAAGGGGCAGGGTAAACCAAACGAGAAACCATGCACCCCGTTGCCAGGTATCCGGGTTAAACCACTTCATAACAGGCTTCTTCGTATTGTTGGCAGATGCGTTCCCAGTTGTACTGTGTTTTGATGCGTTGCAGGTTGTGGGCCACCTGGGTATCGCTGATGACCATCATGCTGTCTTCTTTCAAGTAATCGCTTAGTTGTTGGGTGGAGGCAAAAAACAGGCCTCCGTTTTTTAGCACCCCTCTGTTGAATTCGTTGTCGTGGGCCAATATCCGGCATTGGGCAGCCATGGCTTCCAGAAGGGAAGGATTGGTTCCGCCCACCGAATGTCCGTGAATATAATATCGCGCGAAATGCCGAACCGAATTGAGGGTGTCCTGGTGGTAATTGGCCGCACAAAATCTGATTTCAGGATATTGACCATATTTTTCCAGGAGTTCCAAACCGTAGGCATTGCGATTCCCGAAAACGACCAATGGAAAATTGTCGTTGGCATTTAATTTAGCCTCAATGGCCATTTCGAGGTTGTTTTCGGGCTCCATTCGGGCGATAATGAGGTCGTAATTGTGCGGAGTCAGTTGGTAAGCAGCCAAATGCTTAGCGTCGAAAGTTGATGGAATTTTTGCGCCATAGGCTACATACTTCACCGGCGTTTGATACTTATTTTTGAGGTAATGTTCGATTCCTTCGGAGTCGGCAATGAGCAGGTGACTGTGCAGCGCAGCCCACTTTTCAGCCCTTTTCAGGAATTTCTGCACTCGGGGTGAATATTTGGAGCGGCGCCATTCCATCCCGTCCATGTTGGTGAGGTGCCTGGCTCGTTTGCTCCACAACCCATGCCACACCGAATCGCTGGTATAGCCCATATGAAGTACCACATCGTAGGGTTGTTTTCGGGCGTGTTGCAGGCAGTTGAAATCGTATATAAACTGTCCGAAACTACCCATGATATTCTCAGGGTTGTATTGAAAATAGAGGTTGACCCCTTGCCAGCTCGTTTCTTTAAAATCTTGTAAATGTGAACAATATACCGTTACCTGATGACCCTTGCCGGCCAATCGCGGGGCAAGCTCCTGTACCGCCGCTTCGTAGCCGCCATATTGGTTGGGAATACCACGGGTCCCGATAATGCCGATGGACAATTTTTTAGTCAATATGCAATACTTTTTTGTAGGCGTTGAATGTCTCGATGGCAGCCTGTTGCCAGGTGTAGTGCTTCAGGATATGCTCACGAAAGCCAAAGTTAGTGGTTTTATTTAATTCCGTTTCCAGTGCCCGCTTGATGCTTTGTACATCTTCGGCCCGACAAAAAGAGCCAAACCCATCGAAATATTCGTGGGTATCGCCTCCTGAACCTACCACCAGATTGCAACCCATGCTACCGGCTTCCAGTGAACTTAACCCGGTGGTTTCGAACCAGCTCGGCAAGGCGTGCACCTTCGATTGGGCATAAAAATTAACCAATTGTTCCTGGGGCATGAAATCATAAAACTGAACCTTGGAATGGGCTATCTCTTTGCAATAATCGGCATAGCGTTGATGATTGGGCGGTGGTTTACCGATCAATACCAACCGAACATCCATGTCACGGGTGGCTTCAATAAGCCGGTGTTGGTTTTTAAGTCCGTAAAGCTGGCCCACGCAAACAACCTGATTTTCAATTCGATCTATTTTAGGAATTTGTTTAAATATATCCGTATTGATGCCATTGGGGACCACGTAAATTGGCTTCTCCACTTTGTAATCATTCAAAAGTCGCACGTATTCCGATTTGGAATTGGGAAGTAACATGCTTGCTCCTTTAAGAATCTTTCGCACCGCACGCGCATGCCCATACAAATACTCCATACTCACCAACTTGTCTTGTCCTTTCACAAACCTGAAATTATTTTTAAAAAATTCCGATTTGTCTTTTCCCAACAGGCCAAACAGATGTTTTTGCAAGCCCGTACGACCAGCCACATCAAATGGCGAATAGTCGAGGTAAATGGTACTTACTACATAAGGAACACCTTTGTTTACGTGCTTAAGGTGGTCGGCAGGTCGGATGATGTTAAAAAAATGGAGCAAGTCAAAATCCCGGTAGTTGATGGGTTCCGACGACTTCTTAATCTCCACTTTCACGCCAAGTTTTTGAAGTTGGCCGGCTGTATTAAAAACCTGCAAGCTATCGCCACCTTTCACCCGATCGATGGTTGAGCGCACGACAAATGCTATTTTCGGTGATTTGGCCATTTAGTCGATGGTGGTTTTTGCCAACTCAAACTCCATCCGGCGCCATCCAAAAATGATGGCCCAAATGCCCAGTTCGGCGATGTTGGAGATGAAACTTCCGGTAAACTGATAAATGAAAATAAACAGAAAAAGTACCAGGGCATACATGTTGGCATATACCTTTGCTTTTACAAAAAAGTAAATTTCCAAAAATAGCTTGAAAACAAAGCCATATATGCCATAGGTGGCCAACATTTCGGCCAATGAGTTGGGAATTCGGACAATGGTGCCCAAACTGCCATGGTATTGGTAGTGGTTGACAATCATGTCGTGGGCGATGATTTTTACCTGCCCCGGACCTATTCCAAAAAATACCCCATGTTGCCAAATAATGTCGCGAGCAAACATGAATGAATACACCAACCTCCCCATGGCGCTGGTGTCGGTGCCTTGAATGATGTTTTGAATTCGGAAATATATGGGATTCTCAGGCCAAACCAAGAACAATAGCACCACAAGTCCCAACAGAAAAAAGCTGCTCAGGAAGGTAAACCGTTTGAAAGAAAGCGGGATTTTGTTCCAGCGCACCAACACGGCAATCACCAACGAAATCATCAGGGCGCCCAGCACGCCAAACGACAAGGAAAGCAACAAGGGCACTGCCGAAGCCAGAAAGATGAGCATGGCATGTTTTTCGAGTTGGTAAAAAACCCGCATCAGGAAATACAGAAAAACAGGCATCATGAGAAGAGAATAATAGGAGGCTTCGTAGGTGAACAACTTCAACCGTGGAATGATGGCCAACCCTTGTGTAATGGGCACTTCGTACCAAAGCAAGCCCCGAATTCCGCCAAAGGGAAGTATGACCAACGCCAATACTACCAGCATGGCATTCAGCAGAAGTATTTTTCTGAAAAGGGCATCCAGGTATTCTTTGTACTTTCTTATTATGTAGAAAGCCGTGATCAAAAATATGAGAGCCGTAAAGAGCATGGTAAGCGACACCAGATAACTCTTCATGTCAACTCCCTGATACAACTGAAAGGGAACCGGAATGAAAAGCGCCAGACTCCACCGGAAAACGGGTTTCATTTTTTCCTCTTTCAACAGAAAATACAACATCACCGGCGTAAGCAGGGTGGTATAAAGTAATCCTTCGGGCAACAAAAAGCTGTTGAAGAAAAAATAAATCACCACAAAGATGATCAGTTGATGATAGGGCGTTGTCCGGTTCATTCCAACAGCAGTTTGATGTGAAATCGCTTTTTGTTCAGGTAATATGTATAAAAAACAAGTACAGCTATCACGCTGAAAACAATGGTGATAACCGTAGTTTGAAGTAAAATGACGGCGGCTAATAAAAAGGAGGGGAGCATGGTAAACACCGTTTCGAAAAGCCAGTGGTCTTTCAATAACCGTTTGTTTATCAGCATGTATTCCACCGGAATAAGGATGGCCAGGGCCACAACCTGACCCATTATCAGACTTTCGGCGGTGGGGATCATCCAGAATGCCACAACCATCCCAACGATAATGCCCACTTTGTACATAAACTCCAGGGAGGTAATAAACTTCAACATTTTCAATCCGTTGAGATAAAAAAGCGGCACAATGGTCATCACCAAAAAGGCTTCATAAACCAGGAAAAGTCTGAAATAATCGCTCATTTTGGCAAACTTTTCAGGTCCCAGCCAAAGGGTGAACAGGGGTTGGTAAAACAAATAAGCAAACCATATGGCCAGCAGACTGATGCCCACCGAGAAGCCACGTAGGGTTTGAAAATAAATGATGATGTTGCCGCCCGATTCCTTTTTGCGTGAAACTTTGGGAAACAACCAACTCACCACCGCGCCAAAGGCCATGTGCATGTGGTTGGTGATGGTGGAAGCCAGAATATAATATCCGGCGATGGCCGGTCCCAAAAAAACAGCGATGATGAACCGATCCACCTGATAGGCCAGCACCGAAATAATGGTTTGAAGCCAGGTCCAAAAGCCAAAGTGGAACAACTCGTTGCGCGCATCGGATCCGGTTTGCCACGAAAAATGGTAGGTGGGTACCAAACGGTAGGACACGCCGGCTACCACGAACACCATCACCAGGTTGATGATCAAATTGCTGATAAACAACTCATAAACCCCCAATCCACTAAACACAATCACCACTTGTCCGGCCAGTACCAGCAACTTGGAAATAATATTCCAGATGGAAGCCAAATCGTACCGCTCAAAGCCCTTGAGGATGCTCTGATATAGTAATTCCCAGAATTTTACAGAAATCACCAGGGTGGCGATAAGCAGAATGCCATCCAGCTGCCTTTCGAAAATATGAATGCCGGATACAAATGCCATAAATCCTACCACGGCCAAAACACTGGTTGACAAACTAATCCATCCAATCAGTTTGGTGGACGAATTGATGTAAGCCAACAGTTTTGCATGGCTGTTTTTGCCCAGGGCCTCGGCCACATATGCCGTTATCGAATTCCCCAAACCAAAACTGATGATGTTCACGGCAATATACACGTAGGAATTTACCAACATCCAAATCCCGAAGTCGGTATCGCCCAATTTGTTGATAAACAATGGTGTTAGCGCCAAAAAAGCAACCGGATACAACAAGATATTGGCCAAATTCCAGGTGGAGTTTTTAATGTTGCCGGAGGTTTTCTGCATATAATTGGGCGAAATTTGTGTAATAATAATATTAATTTCGTACTTAGCGGATTATTTTGTGGCCAAGGCGACAAAAATACAAATCATCTGATGAATTAGCCATATCCTGAAAATTGTTGCGAAGCGATAAAAACATGGATGGCTTATAACGTCGGAAGGAATTGATTAGCAACTCATTAACAACACGTGATTTATTTCACCGAACATCAAATAAACTACTGAGGATGAAAAATTCAACCTACAACCAATCGAAGGAAGAAGGCCGCCGAACCTGGTCAGCCCTGCAAAACCAATGGGCAGAGGCACTGGGTTTTTTTGGGGGCATGCTGTCGAGTTTGACGCATTTTATTAAAAAACAGTTTTGGGGGATGCTCCTTTTTGCCATTATTTTTGGCATACTTGGAGGCGCCTATATTTGGACAAAGAAAACTACTTATCATGCCGAAATGACGGTTTCGTATGCCCAGTTGGAGAAAAAGATTTATGGAGATATGTTGCTTAAGCTGAACCAATTGCTCGAAAGCAAACAATATACCACACTGGCACAACGACTCCGGCTACCCGAGGAACAAATCAAACAAATCCACAACATTTATGGCAAAAACATCCATGGCGAACCCCTCATCAACGACATCAGCGTGGAAAAGGTTCCTTTTTACATCGTCGTAGATGTTTATGACGTGGACGTGCTTCCTGCACTTCAAAACGCGTTGGTCGATTACATCAGTCAGTCGGATTTTGTGCACGAGCGACTCAAGTTGAACGAACGCAATTACAAAAACGAGATTCAATATATGAAAGGCCAGATGGTGTACATGGATTCGCTTAAGATGATGTTGCTGAGCGATTGTGCCAACCTGGATGCGGATGCGGTGGTCAACCTGGAAAAACTCAACAAATCGCAGAATGAGTTCTTTGGCCGTATCCGCGATCTGGAAGCAGCCTTGCAATTCAATAAAAATATTGAAGTCATGGATGGCTTTATCGCGCACCGCGAACCTTTTTCCGGACTGTTGATTAAATACATCCTGATGGGTATGTTTGTTGGCATAGGGCTAAGGGTGCTGTGGTTGATGTTTGGGTAGATTCTGGTGTTTGGGTAGATTGTATTGTAAGTAAGAGCCAACGCCCAAAATATGTAGGCTTCCCAATTTTGATACACAGTACCAGCCAACTTTATTCAATTTAAGTCAAATAGACAAAAATGAGGCTGTTTTTTCTGACCATTTTGATGTGTTTTAACTAGGTTTTTATCATTTCTTATATCAAGCTAAACGGAAGCAGGTTGTTCCTTAGAGCAACCTACCGGAGTCAATGATAGTGGCAAAAGCTGAGATTTTTGTCTAAAAACTAATGTGTATTTCATTGTTTTATTGGGATTTCATCCTGTTTTTGATCTATAACCTGATACATCTGCCCCTTGATTTAACTCGAAGATAAAGCGTCAGGGCATGTTCAAATCTGATTATTTTACAATATTTTGAATCTCCTAACTACAAAAGTTCCGAACTTACCAATCCTTTTTTGCATAGTAAATGTTTGAACAACAATATTATACATCTTGGTGTAACACAAATAGAACACTTGTAAATATTCGCAACGCTGTTGTGACGCATCAGAGTGTTGCTTATTGATTCATAGTTTACATCTTTGGTCTTCGTATAGCGGTCGAAAGTACTTGGTCTGTAAAACAGTGTGACTTTGGTACGAGATTATTGTGTAATGAAATAAATGTTTAATCTAAATTGAAACCTATGAATCAAAATTTAAACTTTACAAAAACAACACTTTTGTTAATGTTGTTTTTTGGAACATTATGGGGGCATAATGCTCTGGCACAACATGTATGGCTTGGTATAACAGAGGATTGGGGTACAGCAAGCAATTGGAGTCCGGCAACTTTACCTACAACTGGTGATGCAGTTACGATTGGAGTTACCTCACACGATCCTGTTATTTCTCTAGTGCTTCCACGTGGAGCTGAAGCAGCAAGTGTTACCATTGAATCAGGCGTACAATTAACCATTACGTCAATTGGAAATTTAAGGGTTGGAAACACATTGACTAACAATGGAATAATAGTGATGGGATCAGATGCTACCTACAATTCTTCATTAATTTGTAGAACATACACAGGGGCAGGAGAATTTACCTACGAAAGGTATTTAGAGATTAATGATGCACTACCTGAATCAGAAAAGGGTTGGCACCTAATTTCAAGTCCGGTTGCAGGATTTTCATCTCACAATTTACTTGATTATTATCTGAATACTTGGGATGAACCCAGTGGCATGTGGGTGCAGCACACAGGTTATTCTATTTGTCACCCCGCACCGGAGTTTTTCAATAATGGAACAGATGGCTGGAGTGTCAAATGGGCAGAGATGTACAGCACTTCTGGATGTCCAAATCCTGGTACTGGTCAGACTGTTGAGTTTGAAGGAATTCCGAATTCAGGTAACATAACACATGCGATTACAGCAGATGGATCTGGAGCATATCATTTTAACTTGGTTGGGAATCCATATCCTTCATACTGGGATTATGATGCATTCTATTATGGTGCATACTTTGGCGATGCCAATGTAAATGATGCTATATATTATTGGGATGAAAACACACACAGATATGCCAGTTATGTAAACGGAATAAGTGTTAATGGAGGTGTTTCCGTAGTTGCACCCGGTCAGGCATTCTGGTTAGAAGCCAATGGCCCCGGAACTTTGAAATTTACAAATGCCGAAAGAACTAATAGCGGAAGTACATTTTTTAAAGATGCTCCTTCTGAATTAGTTAAATTAACATGCTCTGCCAATGGTTTTACCGATGAAACAGTAGTTTATTTTGGAGAAAATTCTACCATAAACAAAGACAGAAATGATGCGCTGAAAATGAAATCTGATGGCAGCATTAACCCCAATTTATATACCAAAGCAGGTGATGCAGATTTATCCATTAACGGAATGCCCTCTACCGAAGTTGTTCCAGTTTACTTTGAGTGCAGTACCTCTGGAACTTATATTATTGAAGCTACTGAGACGAGCAATTTCAATAATCTTGTACTGGAAGATATGGCAACAGGACAGATGACGGATCTTCTTGAAAGTTCGTACACTTTTAGCTATGCAAGCGAAGATGGTGTTCAAAATTTTAACCTGCACTTTGCTCCAGTTGGTGTGGAAGATATTGAGCTTAGTAATATTAATATTTGGTCAAATACCCAACATATTTATGTAACTGTTCCTGAAAAGTTCGATGGACATATTCAGGTTTATAATTTATTGGGACAGGAAATAGAAGACTCCGAAATTAAAGCTGGAGTAACAAATGCCATATCTATTAATGATCCTAATGGTGCTTACTATATTGTCAGAGTTGTTTCCAATAACAATGTGGTGACTAGAAAGGTTTACGTAAAATAAAGTTAAAAAATAACGAAGTTGAAACTTAATAAAGACTTTAGTATGAAACAGATTATAAAAACTGTAATAGTAGTATTGCTATTTAGTGTGCCTTTTGGATTATTAGCTCAGGCACCACCCCCACCTGATGATTTAGCCACAGGAGGAGGTGCGGGACAATTTCCTAACGGTGGAAATGCCCCTATAGGGAGTGGAACAGTAGTTCTGCTAACCCTTGGTGCAGTATATGGAGGTAAGAAAATCTATGATTTTAATACTACCAATCCTCTTTTAGAGGAGTAGGGAGGTATCCTCATATTTCAGCACCCTTTTGAAGAGATTCACATCAAGGTTATCGAAAATGGAAGTCGATAACGTTGGTGTGAATTTGCTTGGGGTTCGCTGATTTTCTTAAAAATACCTTATTATCAATTGATATACAGATTAATGTGCTGATAGCTAGAGGCGCATAGAAACTTGTTAAAATGCACGGTTTTAGGTATTTTTACATCAAAAGCCGTGCACTTATGATCAATAATACACCACTAAACCAGTTTTTGACCCCTCCTTAATTGTTGACATCCGTAAACGACTTGGATTTGAAGAATTTGATGCATTCAATAGGTTGATCATCGAAAAATCGGAACAACTAAAACCCCATCAGGCACGAATCAAGCGTAAGAACAAAAGCAATGATGATCCCGACCAAAGCACGAACTTCGGCAATCAAGGCACCTTACAAGTTGACGCCACTGTTGCCGATCAGGAAATAAAATTCCCCACCGATGTTGGCCTTCTAAATGAGAGCCGGAAGAAGTTGGAAATGATCATTGATCTGATTTATCTCAAAGACATAGATGGCGCAAAGCCAAGGACATATCGAAGAAAGGCCAGAAAAGAATTTTTGAATATTTCAAAGAAGAAGCGTAAGAGTAAGAGCGCGATACGCAAAGCTACTAAGGCTCAACTACAACATGTAAATCGGGATATTGGAATAGTAGATAAACTGTTGGCAAAAAATCCTGGTC
Source organism: Bacteroidales bacterium (assembly GCA_965140775.1). Lineage (GTDB taxonomy): Bacteria > Bacteroidota > Bacteroidia > Bacteroidales > F082 > UBA6244. Next base: position 210,294 of record OZ223471.1, read on the forward strand.
GGGAAATCATTCTGTCAAGGAAAGAGAAAGAACTTCTACAGACCATCAGGATAGTTTATCAACAACAAAAAGAAATGTACGACAACAAGAAGAATAGCTGTAAAGATCGGATAGTCAATATTTTTCAGCCACACGTTCGTCCTATTGTTCGGGGAAAAGAAGGAAGAAGCACAGAATTTGGCTCTAAAATCAACCTGAGTGAAGTAGGAGGTTTTAGCCGAGTTGATCGACCAAGTTGGGATGCATACAACGAAAGTACAGACCTTAAACCTCAAGTTGAGAATTTCAGAGAAATTTTTAATTGTTATCCCAAAGTGCTGTTGGCCGATCGAATATTTTTAACCCGGGAAAACAGGAAATGCCTGAAAGAGAAAGGAATACAGATTTATGGACCTACTCTGGGTCGCCCGCCAAAGAAAGATCAAATGACCTCGGCACAAAAATACCGCCAACGCAAGAAAGCCTCAGAGCGAAATCATGTGGAAGGCAAATTCGGACAAGCCAAACGCGGATATGGATTAAATAATATAAAAGCCAGATTAGCAAGCACATCCACTTCATGGATACAGGCATTAATCTTTGTAATGAACCTTACAAAACTACTCCAGGTAGCCGAAAAGTACCCTGGAATTTTTGTGCCCATTTTAAAATGCTTCAGAAAATTACAAAAATTGACACAAAAATTATTTTGGCAACCAGAAAGCCAGAGCCTAATCGGAGTTCGCTTAAATTTTGCCAGATAGGAATCAGCAAACCCTAATTAGGATACACTTGATAAGCCTGTTAGATGTCTATGAGCTGTTCAGAAGTACCAGATGTGCTTACAAGGCAAGACTGGAGCATCCTCCCGATCGGCAAATTCAACTGCAATTCTAGTGGGGGTGCCTTTTAAAGATAGAAATATTACCGTTAAAAATCAATATGTTACGATAGCATTTCATTGTGTTTGTAATTTTGTCGGATGATAGTGATTTTTTGTAAGAAAATTAGAAATTTATTTTGAGGACTCTGAAATTCTCTTCAGGTCGTCGTATATGTCTGTTATTTAGCATTTTGTGGTTTATTCTCTGAAAATGTTTTGACTGTGAAACAAAGATAAATTTGGAAAAACGGATAAAAAAGTTATATTGACCCCTTTACAAATATTAATAAAAAGGAAAATCGATGATTAAAACAAAAATGTTTAACCCAACAAACAAGCCGGGTTTGATTGAAAGGGGAAATATTGTTAAATTTTTGTACCAGAATTTGGAACAATATGGTGATCCCAAGCAAGACATCCAAAAATGTATGGAATATGCACTGAAAGAAACGCCTTCGTTTGGTGGGTTTGTACTGGTGGCTTATGATGAACAATCGACTATTACAGGCGTGGTTATCGTCAACCAAACAGGGATGAAGGATTATATTCCTGAAAACATCCTGGTATATATTGCCACCCGCAGCGACATGCGCGGAAAGGGCATTGGCAAAAAACTCATGGAAGAAACCATCAGTTTGTCAAAGGGAAATATTGCTTTGCACGTGGAACCCGACAATCCTGCCCGATTCTTATACGAAAAAGTAGGGTTTACCAGTAAATACATAGAAATGAGGTTGATAAAATAGTTCATCATGGCCTTTATAACACTCGAGTCAAGTAAGCTCAAAGCCAATTTCGAATACCTCAACAACCTGTTTGGTCGGCACAACATCCAGTGGTCGGTAGTTTCAAAGGTGTTGAGTGGTAACAGGCTCTACCTTTCCGAATTGCTGAAACTGGATATCAAGCAAGTTTGCGATTCGCGGGTAAGTAATTTGCGGATGATTAAGTCCATCAAACCCAACATCGAAACCATCTATATAAAACCTCCGGCCAAGCGTTCCATTTCAAGTATTGTAAAATATGCCGATATCAGCATGAATACGGAAATCAAAACCATTCAATGGTTATCGGAGGAGGCCCAAAAGCAGAACAAGATGCATAAAATTATCATCATGATCGAACTGGGAGAACTCAGGGAAGGCGTGATGGGTGAGCATTTCATGCAGTTTTATGAAAAAGTGTTCAAGCTCAAGAATATATCTGTGGTTGGTATTGGAAGCAATCTGTCGTGTTTATACGGGGTACTGCCCAATCACGACAAGCTGATTCAATTGAGTTTGTATGAGCAATTGATCGAAGCCCGGTTTAACCGGCAAATTCCCTATGTTTCGGGAGGATCTTCCGTAACCATACCGCTGCTGCTGCAAAATCTGTTGCCCAAAGGTATCAACCATTTCAGGGTGGGCGAAACTTTGTTTTTAGGAACGGATGTGTACAACGATGTGCCATTGAAAGATATGCAAAATGATGTTTTTAGGTTGTATTCCGAAATCATCGAGCTCATCGAAAAACCCATGATGCCTAGCGGCGAAACCGCCACCAATGTGGATGGATTGTCGTTTGAACTGGTTGAAGAGTTGGTGGGCAAAACCACCTACCGTGCCATTATCGACATCGGCTTGTTGGATGTGGACCAAAAGCATATTAAGCCCATAGATTCCAACATCAGTTTTGTTGGGGCAAGTTCGGATATGTTGGTTATCGATCTGGGTTTAAACAAAAAAGGCTACAAGGTGGGCGATTTGCTCGAATTTACCATGGATTATATGGGCGTACTCCGAATAATCAATTCAAAATATGTGGAGAAAAAAGTGAGGTGAGGGCGCAGGGTTCAAGGGTTCAAATGTTCAAGGGTTCAAGGGTTCAAATGTTCAAATGTTCAAGGGATCAATGGATCAGGGGATCAATGGATCAATGGATCAATGGATCAGGGGATTAGGGGTTCAAGGGTTTCTCTTCATACTCCCTACTCCCCCCGATGGCTCCTAAATTCCGCATGTCTCCGCAAAAAGAATCTGGAAGTGTTTTTATGACCAAAAAATGTAAGAAATTGTTGATTTTTTGGCTTTTTTGACTGCATTAGCTGTAACACATTGAAAAAAGAATGCTTAAGGAGCTTCTGTGTTGATCATTTTTTCATTCTGTTGCAATGCCTTTCCTTCTACTTTTTTAGGAAAAAGTGTCAATTAGTTGATAATAAGGCTATTAATTGATTTTGGTTATGTTGAGTTCAAAGATAATGTAATGTATTTATTAGAATCTGTAAAGATTTTCAGCGTGATTTGGCGCGAACGCTTGATCCATGTTGCGGGCAAAATAATAAATCTGAACAAGAACTTTTTTACCCGGTATGTTGGTTTGAGTGTGTCAGTAAGTTGTGAAAAGTGTTGAATAATAAACACATAAATATTCTTGAAAAAAGCTGTCAATCCAAGAAAGACAGTGTTGTTTTCCAATGTTGAAAAACACATATTGTTCCATCCCCAATCGTTCTTTAGGATATCAAATTGCTTTTCTGGATTTCCCCTGTGGTTATAAAAAATGGCAACTTCAACCGGTGTCATCTCTAGATTGTTCGTTAAAATAGCCCGGTACTCATACGCATCATCGGTGAACATATCCATTTGCATGTCATCTCTTAGTTTTCTCTTGACAACAAGCCTGTATGGCTTGGCATCAATACCATCTTCTCTGGCTTGGCTGACAAAAGGTTCTATCATGATTGATCCAACCTGCATCGGCTCATTGGTGCTATCAGTGATATGTTCCCATTCTCCTAACTGGTTAAAGTACTTGGCTATGTAGCTGTTTCTACAGCCGATATAAAAATTCTCAACATTTTGTTCCAGTAATTTTACAACATCATACTGGTAAGATGCTGCATCAGCTCTGAAATGGGTGGCCTTTTTTATATCATTTTGGTTCAATTGCTCAAACAAGCGAGTTAGGGTATCAGACTGAAAGGCTTTTGCATCGCTGTTTCCATTCCTGTTTTCTACAAAGAGAACATGCTCCTCATTGAGATAACAAATACCGGGCTGATAACCTGGATTTCTTTTGTAGGTCATCTTACTGTCGCTCTTTTCGTTGAAGATGATGGTATTATCGCAGTCTAATGTCAGTTCTTGTGCATCAAATACCCCCTGCTGCTTTAAAAGGGATATGTTAAGTTGATTGATAAACTCATTTGAATTGTAGGTGTGGGTGATAACTCCGCGTTTGGTTTCGCATTGTTTGTTTTCAACTGCCAACTCCTTTAACCTTCTGAGTACTGTATCCGGACTTGGCATCTTGACAAAAGGATTGTCTTTAAAGTGACCCCTTAAATGGATTTGCAGATCCTCAATACAGTCCCCACCGCATAGATATATGCTTAACATTGAATTGATTATATCCTTCCATCGATACTCACTCTGATTGGCAAGTGTAGGAAAACTTTTCTCGATTAAGGCATTGATCTGGCTTCGCTCCAAAAAATCAAACACAAAATTTATTCCGCCAAATGCACTTATTGATTTACTTTGTTGTATCTTCACCGCAGTATTTGTTAGCACACCAAATATGGTGAAAATACTTGAACTGTAAGACTTTCTCCTGAAATGTTTTACAGTTTTTTTTGTTAATAACCTGCGGAATTTAGGGGCTATCGGGGTCGGACTCCCAACTCCCAACTCCCAACTTCGGACTTCCGAATCCCTACTCCCTACTCCGGACTCCCGACTTCGGACTCCCAACTTCTCTCACTTCAGCCACTTATCCAGCACTTTTTTCAAAGTTTCTGGGGATATGGGTTTGGTAATAAAGTCAACCATGCCAACCGCCAGGCAGTCTTCTTTTACAGTTCCCATCACGTTGGCAGTAACTGCTACGATGGGTGGTGGTGACGTGCCCAACTCCTGGTAATGCCCAATGATGGCTTTGGCAGCTTCCATTCCATCCATTTCGGGCATCTGCAAATCCATCAAAATCAGGTTGTAATGTTGTTTTAGGCACGAGTTGAGGGCTTCACGGCCATTGGCAGCTATTTCGGTTTTTATTCCCAGATTGCGCAGGAGGTTGGCCGTAATTTTCTGGTTGATCAGGTTGTCTTCAGCAATTAGCACCAGGGCGTCCGTATAACTATGGGCAAGGTTGTTAAGGTTCTGAGGCAACGGAATGGTGGCCATCTCCCAATCTCCTTGTTTTTTGTCTTTTTTGGTTTGGATGGTGAAAATAAATCTGGAACCTTTATTAATTTCCGATTCCACCCAAATGCTGCCTCCCATTAAATTGACCAACTGCTTGGATATGGCCAACCCCAGTCCTGTACCATCAAATTGTCGGGCACTTGTGGAATCTATTTGGGAAAAAGACTGAAAAAGCAGATTGAATTTTTCTTTTTCAATACCGATGCCGGTGTCCGATACCACAAATTTTAGTGTTATATCGTCGCCCGATTGCCCAATCATACTGAGATGTAATGTCACTTGTCCTTCGGAGGTAAATTTGATGGCGTTACTCAGCAGATTCGACAATACCTGTTTTAACCTGGTGGCATCTCCTACAACATACCTGGGGGTGGCTTCATCCTTGTTTACAATCAATTTCAGGTTTTTCAAGCTGGCGTTGGGTGAGAAAAGGGTAAAAACCTCATCCACAAGTTGAAACAAATCGAAGGGTTGCTCCTCAAGTTTCATTTTTCCATGCTCAATTTTTGAAAAATCCAGGATATCGTTGATGATGGTGAGCAGGTTTTCGCTGCTATTCTTGATGGTTTCCACATAGTCTCTTTGCTCATTCGACAGGTCGGTTCGCATCAGCAAAGTGGTCATGCCAATAACCCCATTCATGGGCGTTCTGATTTCGTGACTCATGGTAGCCAAAAATTCAGCTTTTGCCCGCGCTCCCAACTCTGCCTTAATTTTAGCTTGCTTGAAATAGTCGGCAAACCGATAGGAAAGTATGAGTGATTGAAAAAAGAAAAACAGCACGTAACCAATGAAATACAGATAAGGATAGGAGGGAAGATAGCCCAGATAATTAAAAATAATCAAGCCCAGGGTAACAAAAAGTATGGAAATGCTGATAATGGCAAACAACGAACCTTTTCTTTTGCGCCAGGCGGCCTTCAGAAAAACCCAGGTGCCATAAAGCAAATAAAATACCAGAATGAACAGATACGGAATTACAAATGAAGTAAAAAAATAGGGAGGGAAAATCAATGTAATACCCACCAAAATGATGGAGATGTATTTCAATAGGTTGGCCTGAATTTTGCCCGTTTCTCTGGGATATACCGCCTGAATAAACAACATAAACAGAAACGGACTCAAAAACAGGGTCATGTACTCAAGTCGGATGGTTAAATACCATGAAAGCCCCGGAAACAGGCTGTGCAACACATATTCTCCCGTTCCAATGATGCGATAACTATAAACCAAACAAAAAAGGGAAAAATATAGTACAGCTTTGTTTTGTCGTCCAAACAAAAACATACCCATAAAAAATAATCCTCCCATAATCAGTGCTCCGGTGAGCAGCAGGTCGGTGCTTATCAATTTTTCTTGTTGTTCAAAAACCTGACTGGCCGTACCCAGCACCGGCGCTATGGCCAATCCCCCTTTGCTGTGTTCAAAATTGGATATTTGCAGGATTAAGTCCAGGGTATCGCACGAAACGTCAAAGGGTTTGGTGATGCTCAGCCATTGGGGAACAGAATTTTCTGCATTGGTGGCCACATTTCCGTTGGAAGCAAAAAGTTCACCATTAAGGTACAGGTTGTAAGCCGAGTAAAAATCGTTTTGGTGCAAGGCCATGATTTCGTGGTGCGGAGGCAATATCACCCGCAAGCGGTAGGTGGCATATCCAAAAGATGAATAGGCAGAGTCGTCATCGGGCAAATCGCCCCAAAGGTGCGGAAAATCAAAGTACTTGGGTGCAATATTGGTGGGAAAATCGCCCGGAAAAAGGAGACGGTTCCAGTAAAACTCCCATTCGCCCCTCAGAGCAAGCGGTCCTTCTTTTTGAAAATCCACCTGTGACAAATCCAACCAACCATGTTGTGCTTTTGGGTAGGCGGTTTCGCCGGCATTTAATTTAAACACGCACAATATCAGTATGATTGGCAACAATCGGTATAATTTGGGACTGATTTTTTTGATGTGCATGTTTTAAGAAAAATTTGGCCAAAGTAACGTATAACAAATATACTAAAATAGTTGATTGAATGTATTGGATAAATTTTCGAAACTTGTTCTCTCACATTCACTTTTGTTCAGGTTTCCACACATTTTAAATTGTCTTTAAAGATTTTTTATTCAAAATTAAATCCGTGGTTTTTACTAATTTCGCCCGCAACCAAAGCGTGGAAATTATGAAGGTTTCTTTGAATATACTTTTTTCCCTACTTGCAGGTGTATTGCTTGCCGGTGCATGGCCCGAACACGGTTTTACCCCTTTGATTTTTGTGGCATTTATTCCCCTGTTGTATCTTCAGCAAAGGTTGGGTGATACGGGCAAAAAGGGAATGTTCTGGTACGCTTGGCTGGCATTTTTGGTCTGGAATGTGCTCACTACCTGGTGGGTATGGAATAGTACCGAATGGGGATCGCTGGCGGCTTTTGCACTCAACTCCATGTTCATGGCCATCTTCTTTCAATTGTTTCATTTGTCGAAGAAATATTTATTCAACAACCGCAAAGGGCATTATATCCTCATCTTTTATTGGCTTACTTTCGAGTTTTTGCACATGAACTGGGACCTCACCTGGTCGTGGTTAAACCTTGGAAATGTGATGGCTACCCATCCGCAATGGATTCAATGGTACGATGTTACAGGCTCGCTGGGCGGAACTGCGTGGGTGTTGCTGGTCAATATTCTGGCGTTCCGCTTGCTTGATGGATTTCTTGCCAAAAAGCATGTCCTTCATCCTGTAGTTGGAGGCACGATCTTGCTTTTCACGTTGTTTGGTCCACTCATTTGGTCGGAAATTACCTACCACAATTACGACGAAAAGGGTGAGCCTGTGAATGTGGTGGTGGTGCAACCGAATACCGATCCCTACAATGAGCAATACTCCCTTAGTCCGGATAGTCTGGTGTCGCGGTTTTTAATTTTGGCCCGGCAAAAAATGACTCCCGCGACGGACTATGTGATATTTCCCGAATCTGCCTTGCAGGAAGATATTTGGATGGAATCGTTGAGTTATTCCTCCAACCTCAAACGGATGAAGGGGTTGCTCGAGGAATTTCCACACGCAGCCATCATCACCGGAGCTACCACATATCGCAATTTATTGCCCAATGAGCCAAGAACCAACGCAGCCCGCAAGTATAGAAGGCAGGCAGGATATTATTACGCCTACAACACGGCCTTTTTCATCGAAAATCAAAAGCCTTTTCAGTGGCATCATAAATCGAAACTCACTCCCGGGGCGGAGATTATGCCTTCCTGGGGAATCTTGAAGCCCATCGAAAGTCTGGCCATCGATTTGGGCGGTACGGTGGGAACCCTTAAAAAGGATGACCGTCCCACCATTTTTACTCACGATAACCCATCCTACAACGTGAGTCCTGTTATTTGTTACGAATCTGTTTATGGCGAGTTTGTAGCACAATCTGTGAAGCTTGGTGCCGGCCTTATCGTGGTAATTACCAACGATGGGTGGTGGGGAGAAACACCGGGTTATCGGCAACATTTACTTTTTTCGGTACTTCGTGCCATCGAAAACCGCAAGGATGTGGCACGGTCGGCCAACACGGGTGTTTCAGCTTTTATCAATCAGCGTGGCGACATACTGCAGCGAACCGATTATTGGGTGCCCGCGGTAATAGAGCAGGAAATGATGGCCAATACCGAATTGACATACTACACCAAAAACGGCGACTATCTGGGTCGTGTTTCGGTGTTTATCAGTGCCATGTTGTTGTTGGTTTCGTTTACGCAAGGTTTTTTGCGTAAGCGTAAAAGCTACACCTAAAACAGAAGCAGGGGCTATTCCTTTTCGTAATAAATGGTGATTTTGCCGAGGGCAGTTTTTGATTCGGTCACGATTTTCCCATCTTTAAATTTTCCCAATATGCTGGGGATGCCTTGCATTCCATTGAAATAGTAGCTTACCAATCCGGTTTCCTTATCGTATTTCCATTTGGCTTCGTGGGTGTCGTTCTTCGAAATTATCGTCATCACACTGTCGTTGATCATACGGAAATACATTTGCTTTTGCATGTCAACCACCTGACTGATCATCTCGGGAGTGGTTTTTTTGGCATCAAAGTCGGTTTCCACCTTTTGGGCTTTCCAGGTGCCGATTATTTTGCTTTCGGGGGTAGTGTTACAGGCAGTAAAAAACAGAGCAACAGAAAACAGAAGCAATGGAATGTTGAAAAAGCGTTTCATGGTTTTGAAAATTTAGCCTGCAAATGTACAATCTAAATAAGATTCAAGGAAAAATCTTAAGTATGTTTAACAAAAAAAGCTGACGTGGATAATCGTCATCTGTGTGATTTGCTCTTTGCTGCTCTAGAACCAGAACACGTTATGCTTAGAGGTTCAAGGGTTCAAGGGCTCAATGGTTCAATGGATCAGGGGATCAGGGGATCAGGGGATCAGGGGATCAATGGATCAATGGATCAATGGATCAATGGATCAATGGATCAGGGTTTCTCTCCATACTCCTTACTGATTACTCCCTACTCCCTACTCCTGACTCCCGACTTCATGCTTTTATAACTCCTCAAACCGGATGGTAGCTTTCACCATCCTCAACTCGTCGTAAGAATATTCTTCGCCCAGGATATCGCGGGCTTCACCCAAACCGATGGGTCCACATTCATTGAACAATTCTTCGATGGTGGCGATTTTCTCAGGCGTTACAAATTCTTCCAGACTAATTTCACCTGTCGAAATATATTTGGCTAAATGTCCCATGATGGTGGAGATGGCGTACCCTCTCTCGGCCGCTATTTCATCGGCTTTCAGGCCTGATTCCCATAACTTTAAAGTGATTTCATGACTGGGTATTTTAACAGGTTTTTCTTCTTCGGCTTCCTCTCTTTGTTGCTGCATTTCACGCAACTTGTCGTCGGGCAAATCTTCCAGCAAGAGGTTGATTATTTCTTCGCCAAACTGGGCAATCTTCTTTTTCCCAAAGCCTTTAACCTTTTTCAACTGACTGAGTGTGGTGGGCATCACGTTGGATAATTCGATCATGGTTTTTACCGGAAGCACCATGTAAACCGCCACATTGATTTCGTCGGCTTTTTGGTTTCTCCAATTTTTGAGTTTTTGATAGACTTCGGGGCGTTCCGATTCGGTGGAAATTAGGCTACTTGCCGATTTTTTGACTTTCTTTGTCTCTATGGAAGTTATGGCTGCTTTGGCTCGGGCTGCCAAATAGTCTTTCATCACAAATCCTTTGGTACAAGCTTCCAGACATTGCTTTTTATAGGATGACTCTTCCAGCAGTTTGGCCACCTGATCCGAAACGCTCTTTTTAACGGCTTTGTTATCAATGTCCACATCCAGATTATCCAGAATGGAAATTACTTTCGACTCCAAAATCCCCGAAAAATAACCGGCTCCCTTTTTAATGCGTTCCTGCATGGCAGCATTGGTTTCGGCATCTCCGGCTCCAGCATGCAGTCGCCTAAGCTGCTGCTGAAAGGTGGCAGAAACTTCCCAAATGCTTTTGTTCAGCTCTTCGTACATCACCTTCATGGCCGCAGATATTCCCTCTCTGACCGCACTTTGGTTTTCGCGCATGATTTTGAGAAGGGTGCGCATACCTATTTTAAGTTCCTCAAACTGAAACAAATCCAGCAGAAGTTGTTCCTGAAAGGCATGTTTTTGTGTTTCGAGTAGGTTTTTGTCGGGGGGATTATTTTCGATGTCGTTCGAAAAACTGTCCACCGATCTGTCTGCCTTGATGCTTCCTCCCGCGATGGGTGTACTCAACACCATGCCTTCCAGGGTTTTGCAGCGGCTTAGTGCCACATAAACCTGACCGTGTGCAAAGGCCGCTTCGGCATCGATGATGGCTTTTTCGAAGGTGAGCCCCTGACTTTTGTGGATGGTGATGGCCCAGGCTGTTTTCAGCGGAATTTGGGTGAAAGTACCTTCAATACTTTCATTTATTTCCTTGGTTTGGTCGTTGAGGGTGTATTTGATGTTGCTCCATTCAAGGGGCGAAACGCTGATGTCATCTTCATCCCCTTCGCAGCGCACCACAACGGTATCCTCTTCAATATCAACTACCTGCCCAATTTTTCCGTTGAAGTATTCCTTGGCCGGCGATGGGTCGTTTTTTACAAACATCACCTGGGCGCCGATTTTCAGCTCGAGGGTCGCGTCGGTGGGATAAATATATTCGGGAAAGTGCCCTACTACCGTGGCTTTAAACTTGTGTGTTTTGCCCTTGAGCTCCAACAGCCTTTGGTCGTTGATGGCCCGGGCTTTGTTGTTGTGGGTAGTCAGGGTAATGTATCCGTCGGTTTCTTTAAAATCAGGCAGATAGCGTTTATTGAGCTCATCGATGGTGGTTGGTGAAAGCTGGTTTTGACGAACCTGATTGAGCAGTCCAATAAAATGTGCGTCGCTTTGGCGAAAAACATGGGTTAACTCGATGCCCACAAATTTGGTTTGAAGGAGGGCATTGCTATCGAAAAAATAGGGTGTTTGGTAGTATTTCTGCAACATGGCCCGTTCGTCGTCTTTCACCACGGGCGACAATTGTCGCAGATCACCAATCATGAGCAATTGCACTCCGCCAAAGGGTTCCTTCGATCTTCTGAATCTTCGCAGCGTGGCATCAATGCCGTCCAACATATCCGAACGTACCATGCTGATTTCATCGATAACCAATAAGTCGAGACTTCGGATAATGTTGATTTTCTGGCGACTAAATTTTTGGGCCGCACCTCCGCCTCCCGTATTTTGATCGCCATCATCTTGTGCCGATTGGTATCCCGGAATGTAGGGCCCAAAGGGCAATTGAAAAAATGAGTGAATGGTAACACCCCCGGCATTGATGGCTGCCACCCCTGTGGGCGCCACTACCACCATTCGTTTGTACGACTGTGTCCGGATGTGGTGAAGAAAGGTGGTTTTGCCTGTTCCGGCTTTTCCCGTAAGGAAAATATTTTTGCCTGTATATTCCACAAAATCGAAGGCAAGCTGCAATTGTGGTGTGTTCTGAAAATTCATACAGCAGGTAGTTTTTTGGTAGGTAAAGATAAAAAAACATGGTGATACAGATGGCTCATATTACCAGAAGATTGCATCCACGGATATCGCTGTTGTCGAAACGTCCCAGTATTTCGAAGTTTCCGTTAGGATGAATTTTACCCAAATCCTGCGTTTCGATAAAGGAACAGGAATAAATATTTGCCAGATCAATCACGTTGATGCCGCCACTTTTTCCGTTTTCCAGCAGCAAAAGTGGGTCGTTGGTATCCCGAATCAGGATCTTCATCCATGGAGGTGTTTGGAAAATTCCGTCTCCTTGGGAGTAGGCTTGCGACAACAATTCGGTCATGCCATATTCTGAACAAACCTGTTGAACACCAAAACCTGTTCTAATTTTTTGATGCAATTCTTCGCGGATCATCTCCTTGCGTTTGCCTTTCATGCCGCCCGTTTCCATCACCAGCAAGTGGGGAAAATTCATGGGAAACTGCTCAGCCATGTCGAGCAAGGCATAGGTAACACCCAACAAAACGGTGGGTTTATTTTCTTTTTTCAAACGTAAAAGCAGGGAGGAAAGTTCGCGGTAGTTATGAAGAAAAAAACCACTTTCGGGATGATTGCTTTCGCCAATGAGCTCGTGCGCCATGAGTACCAGCGACGAGCCTTCGCGTTCCAGATACGAAGGCAGTAAAGCCAAAATGATGTATTGTTGAACGGAGCCGAAAAACTGTTCAAAAGCCTTCAGGAAACTTTGCTTGTATAACCCAAGAGATTTCACTTGATGCCGGCTGGTGTTGATTCCGGTAGTACCGCTGGATGTGAATACCGCCTCGGCCTTAAAATCTCCCGAAATCACCTGATGTGTTTTAAAAAAGCCAATGGGCAGAAATGGAATTTCGGTAAAATGAGCCACCGCATTCACATTTTTACCCAAATAATCCACAAATCGCCGGTAAACGGTATTGTTTTTGTACTGAAATCGAAATATCTCGAGGCACAACGCGTTAAAACTTTGTTCGTCGTGATGCTGAAAAATTTGATCTGTTATGGACTCAGGTTGCGACATGTGGTTGAAATCCGGTTAAATTCGAGGCCAAACAGTTGAACTTTCGGCCAAAATTGTACTTTTACTGATTCATTTCAATGATGATGAAACTGCTGACAAAAATACTATTTCTTCTGCTGCTAAGCCTGATGGTTTTTTGGGGTTGTCGTAAGTTTGAAGAGTTTCCCAATGTTCCGGCACTTACCAATGGCCAGTTTGTGGTGTTGATGAATCCGTCAACCGGAATAACCGAGCGGGGTGTATTGATGTTCGACTATACCGACGGCGATGGAGATCTGGGTCTGAGCCCGAGGGATACTTTGCCGCCGTTCGATTCCCGTAGCCAGTACTATTACAACCTCATTATCAAATATTTTGAAAAACAACAAGGTGTTTTTGTTGAGGTTCCGTTACTTTCGTGGAATGCGGATTCGGCACGTTTCGACACACTAACCTTTAATTCGCGATTTCCGGTACTTACTCCCGAAAGTGGCAATCAGGCCATCAAGGGCACTTTTGAAGATACCCTTTTTATCTACAATCCGCTTTCAACCTACGACACCATCAAATTTGAGGCTTTTATCTACGATCGGGCACTCAATCCAAGCAATGTAATCAGCACCGGGGAGATTGTAAGGGTACAGTAATTTTTTGCTCAAGGGTTCACCCCGAAGGCTCCTAAATTCCGCATGTCTCCGCAAAAAGAATCTGGAAGTGTTTTTATGACCAAAAAATGTAAGAAATTGTTGATTTTTTGGCTTTTTTGACTGCATTAGCTGTAACACATTGAAAAAAGAATGCTTAAGGAGCTTCTGTGTTGATCATTTTTTCATTCTGTTGCAATGCCTTTCCTTCTACTTTTTTAGGAAAAAGTGTCAATTAGTTGATAATAAGGCTATTAATTGATTTTGGTTATGTTGAGTTCAAAGATAATGTAATGTATTTATTAGAATCTGTAAAGATTTTCAGCGTGATTTGGCGCGAACGCTTGATCCATGTTGCGGGCAAAATAATAAATCTGAACAAGAACTTTTTTACCCGGTATGTTGGTTTGAGTGTGTCAGTAAGTTGTGAAAAGTGTTGAATAATAAACACATAAATATTCTTGAAAAAAGCTGTCAATCCAAGAAAGACAGTGTTGTTTTCCAATGTTGAAAAACACATATTGTTCCATCCCCAATCGTTCTTTAGGATATCAAATTGCTTTTCTGGATTTCCCCTGTGGTTATAAAAAATGGCAACTTCAACCGGTGTCATTTCTAGATTGTTCGTTAAAATAGCCCGGTACTCATACGCATCATCGGTGAACATATCCATTTGCATGTCATCTCTTAGTTTTCTCTTGACAACAAGCCTGTATGGCTTGGCATCAATACCATCTTCTCTGGCTTGGCTGACAAAAGGTTCTATCATGATTGATCCAACCTGCATCGGCTCATTGGTGCTATCAGTGATATGTTCCCATTCTCCTAACTGGTTAAAGTACTTGGCTATGTAGCTGTTTCTACAGCCGATATAAAAATTCTCAACATTTTGTTCCAGTAATTTTACAACATCATACTGGTAAGATGCTGCATCAGCTCTGAAATGGGTGGCCTTTTTTATATCATTTTGGTTCAATTGCTCAAACAAGCGAGTTAGGGTATCAGACTGAAAGGCTTTTGCATCGCTGTTTCCATTCCTGTTTTCTACAAAGAGAACATGCTCCTCATTGAGATAACAAATACCGGGCTGATAACCTGGATTTCTTTTGTAGGTCATCTTACTGTCGCTCTTCTCGTTGAAGATGATGGTATTATCGTAGTCTAATGTCAGTTCTTGTGCATCAAATACCCCCTGCTGCTTTAAAAGGGATATGTTAAGTTGATTGATAAACTCATTTGAATTGTAGGTGTGGGTGATAACTCCGCGTTTGGTTTCGCATTGTTTGTTTTCAACTGCCAACTCCTTTAACCTTCTGAGTACTGTATCCGGACTTGGCATCTTGACAAAAGGATTGTCTTTAAAGTGACCCCTTAAATGGATTTGCAGATCCTCAATACAGTCCCCACCGCATAGATATATGCTTAACATTGAATTGATTATATCCTTCCATCGATACTCACTCTGATTGGCAAGTGTAGGAAAACTTTTCTCGATTAAGGCATTGATCTGGCTTCGCTCCAAAAAATCAAACACAAAATTTATTCCGCCAAATGCACTTATTGATTTACTTTGTTGTATCTTCACCGCAGTATTTGTTAGCACACCAAATATGGTGAAAATACTTGAACTGTAAGACTTTCTCCTGAAATGTTTTACAGTTTTTTTTGTTAATAACCTGCGGAATTAAGGGGCTTTCGGGGCAAGGGTTCAAAGGGTGAGTTCACTCCGAAAAGTAGCGAAACAAATTTTTGAACACAGAGTTCCACAGTGTATACCACAGAGTTTCGCAGAGTTTTAAATTGAGGTTATACAAATATATGTATATCAACAATATACATCTTTTATACTGGTTGTTAATTTGTAGTTGAAACGTTTTTAAAAACTTTTTAAAAGCCCACCTAATGGGCTATTACCACTTTCTTTTGCATCCAGCGTCCATCTGCTTTTATCAGGAGGAGGTAGGTTCCGTTGCTCAAACTGGTGGTAGAAATGTGCCTTATGGGTCCACTGTTTTCTGATATCATCTGGCGCGTGAGGATTTTACCCTGCATGTCGAGCAGTTGATATTCTTCGCAATTCTCAGTCTCCGACATGTCGATGGTCAGCTCCTCGTTTGCCGGATTTGGATAAACCCGAAGTCCTTGCTCAGCGCCAATTTCTTCAAGTCCGGTGGGGGTTCTGCTTATCTGAATATCCAACAGGTAGGTTCCTGTTTCTCCAAGAAAATAGGGGGCTACCAGAAAATACAAATCGCCTCCGTTTCGTACCGAAATATAGCCCGACATCATGTCGTCAAAGGCATTTGACCACATGGAGGTTGATTTGTACGACCAAAGTACATCATTGGTATATACCTGGCCATTGCCACTGTTGTAGGAATCGTGGGCGCGGGCATAAATGGTATAGTCGTAACCCGAAGGCAACACCAGCCGATAATAGTCGTAGTCGTTACCTACGTGGGAGTTGGATCCGGTGGTGTAAACGGAAGCCGTATTTCCTGAGAAATTGACGGGTAAAGTAAAGGCATTGTTTATGATGTCGTTGCTTTCGTAAACATCGGGTTGATATCCCTGAGTTTTTACGATTACCTGGATGGGGTTGGGGTAGTTGGTGGATCCGGCCAATTCCCAATTTCCACCGGTGGGTTTATGTTGCAAAGCAAGCAAATAGGTTCCGGGCTCTGCTTCAAGGGAATAATTGCTAAATTCCACATCATCGTAGTAATAGCCGGGGTCGAGATTGGCACCGCTCAGGGTTTCGATGGTATAGGCGAATGATCCATCCAAATGATACAACGAGATGTCGAACATGCCAAAATAGGTGGAACTTCCATTGTTTAAGATGTCCACAAACACACTGCATTCCTGTCCTTGCGTCAGGGTTGTGCCACCAATTATATTGAAGTTGGAATACATTTCGATGTTGCTGGTATTGCCCACACTAAACGGAATCATGTTGTCGAAATCGCCATCAGCCACTTGTACCCATTCACCTCCGGATGGCCGGTAGAAGATGCCGATATAATAGCTGCCCGGCAATACGGTGGTTAACCCGGAAGTGGAAAAGGTGAGTCCGTTGGTATAATGTTGATTGCTTCCCAATTGTGCTCCTGTCAAGGTTTCCACCCATTCCACGGCGTTCAGACTTTGATCGAAAACCACTGCTGAAAAATCTCCGTTGAAGCTTCCGGTTCCGAAATTGGCAATGTCGGTGTGTACCGAAAATGCTTCACCATATGCGATGGGGTTGGGCGAAATACTTACCCAATCGTACAAGGCCAGGTTGTAGCTCGTGGTAGCTGTGTAGGGGACAACGCCTATGAGTGCCTGATGACCGCTGTTGTAACCACCTGTGCCACCGCCCGTTCCTGTGCCACCCGGATCCAGTGCGTCGATACTGAAATAGCCATCGTAGTAGCCACTCCAACCCCAGTTGAAGTGAAAATAGTCGGAGGAATTGTATCCGTCGCACACGAAAGCATGCCCGCCCCCGGAACCAAAACCGGCGTACAGCACAGGACGTGCTCCATCCAATTCACCTTTTATCATATTGATCCACTGAGAAGTAGAATACCCATTATCACGCTTTTCGCCATGGAGCGAAGTGCTGTATCCGAAATAGTTTTTCAGGGCACTTTCGGCACAGATAGGATCGTCGTCTTCCACTACCCAGGCGCCGCTGCTTTGAGGACTGTAGTTCATATCTACCGACACGCCGCAGTGGTATATCAGGGTGGCTACGGCATTGTTGGACGAATTCACCGAATTGGGCATGGACGACCATTGGTAAACGGTGCTTCCAAAGTTGGCCGAAAGGGTACCGTAAGTGGGATGGTTGTAGGAGTGCATGCCTGTTCCCTGTGCAGGGTGGTTCCAATATTTCATTACCTGTGCCATGGCAGTGGCCACACATCCTGTTACCGACCCTCCCGGGCACAAGGCGTTGTAGTATGGGCTTTGGTCCCAGGTGGTGGACAAAAGGGGATTCACGGCTTTTGCGTCCGAAGGAGTCGATGCCAACTGATTGTTAATCAATTTCCCCCATTGTTCGGTGGTGGACTCAGTAGCCAAAGTGCGGTTTTCCAAGGCCAGCATGATTTGTTGTTCATATCCCTGTATCCATTTGCGAAAATTGTCGGGCATCCGGTCGGTGGGATATGTTCCGTCCAAAGCATAGCCCAACACCGGCCAGGCTACATCATCACCTGAAACCAACACAAAACCATGGTTGTCGCCCATGGCAAATACATAAACCAATGGAATCTCCGACATTTGATCGGGCAAAAACCCGTCGGAACGGCTGGTTATGTAGGTATGAATAAGCTGTGGATCAGCCGGTGAAATCTGTGGGTTTATCCAATGATAGAAGTTTTTGGCCACGGTTTGTGCTGTGGCAGGTTCCACCTCTTTGGCCATGGTTAGCGAAATAAATCCACAAACCAACAGGAAAATACTAGTCAAGCGTTTCATAGGAAGAAAGTTTAGTTGGACAACGGCAATAAAAATAATTCAAAACGATCCGAAAATCAAGTGTATTGAATATTCGTTGGGGTTGCATGAATTTTTGTCGGAGATTTGTTTTCCTTTCCTTTCTGTTTTTTCGGCAGGGTTTGTAAGAAACCATGCCCATGGCGACGGAAAGTAATGATCTGCCGGCAAGCCGGCGAGTGTAATTTTTTGGTTGAACAGCCGGAGATTTGTCGTTTTCAATATTCTTGAACCCCATTTGGTGAGTAAAGTGGAGGCGTTCTCAAGGGGTTTGTCCACAAATCCTCATCTTGCAAACCATTAATTTTCTTTCTTTTACAACATGTTGCAATGCATTTACAACTTCAAAATTATTATGACAACGTAATTGCAACACTCAAAATGGTGTTTTTCTATTCAAACCTTTGCATCTTCGTCCATCGAATGAATCAACCGTGGAGGGAAATTTTAACCTGCTACGATGAGAACTTGGTTGAGTATAATTTTGTGTATTTGATAAGGCTCTTGAGCCAAATCCGGCTTTTCCATGTTAACCTATCCTCCCGGTTTTTCATTTTTACTTCGGAAATCAATTGGTCGCATTTGAAAGGGAATATCCCTTTAACTCATGTTTACTTTGATGGTTGATTCCCGGAGTTTTTTTATTTCCCCAATCAGTTTTCAATACAAGAGTGTAGCACCGATGGTTTTCGGAACCTAACGCATGATTACATGTGTGATATGGTGTTCGTGCATTTTGTCTCCACACTTCGGCTTCCCAACTTCAGACTTCAGACCCTGTTCGGTATCGGGGTCCACGTTGAGCGCTACTTTCTTCGGCAAGTTCCCTTTGATCCGCCACCGTAAAAAATGGAGATACCCAGAATAAATCCAAAATTGTACCAGCCTCCGTTATTGTTCACCTCATAAATGCTGACTTGATCGCTAAACAGACTGATAATAAACGTGAAAAAGGAGATAAAGCCGTGCCATAGACCCATAAAAAAACCGGCAGGCTGGTCAATAAATTCGGTGCTTCCGGCAGTGCATGAGGTAAGGAATAGGGCAACCATTCCCAACAAAATAAGGTGTTTCGGTTGAATTATTTTCATGATACTTGCAATTTAAAGTGGCTCAACGTTTGATTCTTGTGGGATAAAAGTACAAAACTCCCATGTGAAGGCAAGTTTTTTTGGCATAAAAAGTGGTATTTTTTGTTCGTTTTGATTTATGTAGTACTTTTATTGGCTCTTGATAACAGAACATATGGACATAAAAAATATTATTTTCGACTTTGGTGGGGTGATTCTTGATATCGACCCTCAATTGACTTTTAATGAGTTTGTTAACTTAGGTTTTAAAAATCCGGAAGCCTTACTTCAACCCGAATTTATGGAGGATATTGCCGCCAAATTTGAGCGCGGAATTCTTACCCCTGAAGTGTTTAGGAACAAGCTTCGCGAGTTTTTGGCAATCGATGCCACCGACCAGCAACTTGATGACGCATGGAATGCACTACTTTTCGACATCCCCGGCGAACGAATTGAGGTGATTAAGCAGGTGAAAAAAAACTACACCACCTTGTTGTTGAGCAATTCCAACGAGATTCATTACGAATTGTTTGTGCGCGACCTTCAGCTCAGGTTTGGTTACCGCGAATTCGACGATCTCTTTGATAAAGCCTATTTTTCGTTCGATTTGCACTTAAGCAAGCCCAATCCCGAAATTTTTGAATTCGTGATAAATCAACACGAGCTTAATCCGTCCGAAACCTTGTTTATCGACGATCGGGAGGATAATATTGCGGTGGCTCAAAAACTGGGATTCCGAACTTATCTTCTTCAAAAGCCTGAGCGTGTGCGCGATTTGTTCGATAAAGGGTTGCTCAAAGAAGGGTTAAAAATAGGTTAACCCTGATTTCACGGATATTCGGCAATTAATTTTCGGGTGTATAGTCCTGATATTCGGCTTTAATTTCCGCAAGGGTATGCAACACCTCTTCCAGGGTTTTGGCCTCCATAAGTTGTATTCGGAAAGGTTTAAAGTGCGGATATCCTTTGAAATAATCTCCCCAATGTTTCCTTATTTCGGTGATGCCCCGGTATTCGTTTTTCCAGGCCACTGATTTTTCCAACTGTATGGTGCTTATTCGGATACGTTCGTTGATATCGGGTGGAGGAAGCAATTCTCCTGTGTTCAGGTAATGACGTATATCTCTGAATATCCATGGGTTTCCATACGAACCACGTGCCACCATCAAGCCGTCAACGCCGTAATTGTCCTTAAAGTATTTTGCGGAAATGGGGTCCATCACGTCGCCATTACCAAAAATGGGAATGTGCATGCGCGGGTTGTTTTTTACGGCACCTATCAATGTCCAGTCGGCAGGGGTGCTCGAGCGCTGAGGTCGCGTGCGCCCGTGAATGGTGAGCGCCTCAATGCCCACATCCTGAAGTTGTTCGGCAATTTCAACAATTTCCTTGTGTTCGTCGTCGTATCCCAGGCGGGTTTTTACGGTTACGGGCAAGTCCACGGCTTTTACTACCGCTGCCGTCATGGCTACCATTTTAGGGATGTTGTTCATAATTCCCGATCCGGCGCCTTTGGCTACCACCTTTCGCACCGGACAACCAAAGTTGATGTCGATCACGTCGGGTCCGGCTTCCGCAGCATATTGGGCCGCCTTTACCATGCTGTCGATGTCGTGGCCAAAAATCTGAATACCAATGGGACGTTCAAACTCATCAAAATCGAGTTTTTTCACACTTTTGGCTGCGTCGCGGATGAGTCCTTCCGACGAAATAAACTCGGTGTACATCATATCTGCGCCAAAAAGTTTGCACACATACCTGAATGGCGGGTCGGTAACATCCTCCATGGGTGCCAGAAGTAGCGGAAAATCACCCAGTTCTATATCTCTAATTTTGATCATGCAGTAATTGTGGTTTTGCAATTGTAAAGCGTCGGCAAAAATATTAATTTTGGCCGTACTAAAAATTGGTATCGAATTTACTTATAATGCACTATATACAAATACGTTCGCCCTGGCATCGGTTGTTGCTGTTCGTGGGATTGGTACTTCTCTTTTCGTTGGTTACGGCCCTTACCGGACTACTTATCGGCAAAATGTATTTTGATGTGTCGCTCGCCCAATTGGCCGAAATGGTGATGCACCCCGACACCTCGCAAGAGATAGCCTTTATCAGGTTTTATCAGCTTTTTAACCAAATCGGAGTATTCTTCCTTCCGGTATTTGGGTTGATGTTTTTTACCACCGGGAATGTGTGGTCGTCGCTCAAACTGGATTCCAAACCCTATGCAGTGGCGGTGGTCATTACCATATTGATTGTATATGCTTCCTTACCTTTTAATGGTTTTTTAACCTCCCTCAACGAAAGCATGACTTTGCCCAAATCCATGGCTGGTATTGAACAATGGATGAAAGACAAAGAACTCCAGGCCAATACGCTGATTGAAGCCATGTTGAACACCCGCTCGGTGACCGTTTTGATGCTAAACATGTTTATCGTGGCCCTGATTCCTGCATTGGGCGAAGAGCTGTTTTTTCGTGGTGTATTGCTCAAATTGTTTCGTGAAATCACCCATAATATCCATTGGGCTGTGATTGTTTCGGCCATTCTGTTTAGTGCTTTTCACTTCCAGTTTTATGGATTTTTACCACGACTCATGATGGGTCTAATTTTGGGTTATCTATACGTGTTCACACAAAATCTGTGGATACCTATCATCATGCATTTTGTTAATAACGCCAGCTCGGTGCTGTTGTTTTATCTGCATGAAAATGGCGTCATAGGTGTGTCAATGGATAAGTTTGGCACGACAGATAATGTGGTGTACATCATTGGCAGCGGTATGATGGTGGTTTGGCTTATGATAATGCTGTACCAAAGGCTGGGCGTCGACCGGGTAATTAAGAAATTTTGAAAACACAGGATGTCGGCAAAACCAAAACAAAAATATTATGTAGTATGGCGGGGTATTCAGCCCGGAATATATGGCAGTTGGGATGCCTGTAAGAAACAGGTGATGGGCTTCGAGGGTGCTCAATACAAATCGTACACCTCAGAGGCCGAGGCACGGCAAGCCTATGGGCAGCCCTACGAGGCCATTAAAGGGGCCAAAGGAAAAAAAGACCTGTCCACCTTAACTTCTGATGAAAAGCCCATTTTGGAAAGCATATCGGTGGATGCCGCTTGTAAGGGCAATCCGGGAATACTTGAGTTCAGAGGAGTGTTTACCATGACCGAAACTCCCCTATTCGATCGGGGACCCTATGCCATGGGAACGGTGAATATTGGTGAATTTCTGGCCATTGTGCTGGCTTTGGCTTATTGCAAAAAGCACCATCTCAGTTACCCCATTTATTCCGACTCCATGACGGCCATTTCATGGGTGAAAAGAAAACAAGTGAATACCAAATTGGTGCGCACGCCTCAAAACGAACAATTGTTTGTGATGCTCATCAATGCACAAAACTGGCTTCGCAACAACAGCTGGTCGAATGTTATTCTGAAATGGAAAACAGATATCTGGGGAGAAATTCCGGCTGATTACGGTAGAAAATAGCATTTTAATATCCACCAATTGATCCCGAACACATGGTAATACCAAACAAGTAGGTTGCCAATTTCGGGTTTTTGACATTACCTCAACCATCATTTATCTTTAGTATATGATTGTTGGTTGGGCGAGAACCAAATGGTAGTTTTTTCTATCTCAAGCCGCATTGAGGCCAATAATCAGAGAATGGCCATTGCTTTATCCGCGTATCTTCCCGTTCATCCTCCAAATACTACGATTGGGTCAGGATAATTTTGGCAGGAGGTGCTGCTGATCTATTTTCGCCATCATTATTCATCAACAATTAAAAAAATGAAAAAAAGTTTGATCACCATCACCCTGATTATCACCTCCATGTTGGCCTTGGCCGGAACACATAGTTTTACCAAAGCCATGAAAGAAAATCTGAACGCATTGCGCAGCACTGAAGTCAAAGCCAATTACCTTGAATTGGGCAATCAATTTGAACAAGTAGCCGAGCAAAACCCAACCCGGTTTGAACCACTTTACTATGCCGCGTACTGTTATATTCTGGGCAGTTGGTCCATTGAAAATACTACGGAAAAAACCGGCATTCTCGACAAAGCCAAATCCAACATCAAGAAAGCACAGGCACTTTCACCCGACAATGATGAACTATTGGTGTTGGAAGCATTTTATTTTCAGGCCATGATTATGATAAATCCGCAACAATACGGACAGGCCTATTCGGGCAAAGCTGCCCAACTGCTCCAAGAAGCACAAAAACTGAATCCCAACAATCCGCGTGCAGCTTTCCTTACGGCCCAAAACGTGTACTACACACCGGCAGAATATGGTGGTGGAAAAAACACGGCCCTGCCTCTGTTTGCCAAAGCGGAAGAATTGTACAAAAAACAGTCTGATTCTGATTACCTGACGCCTGTTTGGGGTGCCAAAACCAACAACGAAATGTACCTTAAATGCAGTTACTGATAGCAGAAAAATCTCTTCAATCACATGGGCATCCTATAGTAAAGGTGCTCATGTATTTGATTTTCTTCTGTCGGAATAAATGAATATTTTAGCCAAATCTACAATGAAACTTATGAAAACTTTTAAAAACCTGATGATTGTTTTGGTTGTAAGCGTCGTCATCACATTTGTTTTTTCGGCATCAACAGGCGGCGACAGTTTCAGCCTCCGTGAATTTATTCTGAATGTATTCTATGGAATTGTCATTGGTGGATCCATAAGCATGTCGGGGTTTGTTTCGCATGTTGTCATTAGCAGGGCCGATGTGGAGTCGAAACCCCTTCAAACCTACGTTATCTTGTTGGTTGCTGTATTTCTTTATATTACCATCGATGTTTTTGTCATCAATACACTGTGGTACAGGTTTGTGTATCATATTCCATTCGAGAAAATATATACTTCCACGGGCATCGTCATCACCTCCATCAGCACCATTTTCATTGGTTTAATTATCTTTTTTATTATCCTGTCGAAGATCTACATGCAAAAATTTATCGATTCTCAGAAGGAGACTCAACAAGCTGTTCAGGAGGCCGAGTTGGCCAGATTTGAAACGTTGAAGTCGCAAATCAACCCCCATTTTTTGTTCAACAGTTTAAATGCCCTTAGCACACTCATCCATGTGGACACCAAAAAAGCCGATGAGTTTATCTCAAAACTGTCGGGCATCTATCGTTATGTGCTCAACCATCAGGATGCCGATTTGGTGCCCGTGGCTAAAGAAATGGAGTTTGCCAAAGAATTTGCTGATTTGCAGGCCATCAGGTTCAGCAACAATTTTACCATGGAGGTGGAAGAATTTACCGGTGGCGACAACCTCATGATTGTGCCACTTTCGTTGCAATTGCTTCTGGAGAATGTGTTTAAGCACAACATCATTTCGCAAAACAAAAAGGTAATTATTTCCATCAGATTCGAAGGAAACTACCTGGTTGTCAGCAACAACAAAACCATGACCAAGGAGGTGAAAGTCTCGCATGGTGTGGGATTGTCGAATATCATGAATCGTTATGCCGTGGTTTGTGACGACCATTGTATCATTGAAGACACGAAAGATAGTTTTACCGTAAAACTGCCTTTGGTGGATGTTGTTTAGTGGATGTAATTGACGGGTTTTTAAAAATTTTGTTTTATGAGAATACTTGTTGTTGAAGATGAAACGCTGGCGGTTAGCAAGTTACAGTTGCTTCTGGACAAGGTTTGGCCCGATTATCAACTCGTTGGTGTGGCCGGATCGATTAAAGAGGCGATCGCTATGATTAACCAAAACAAAATAGATTTGGGTTTTTTCGACATTCAGATTGAAGACGGTTTGAGCTTATCGATTTTTGAGCAAACTCGAGTGGATTTCCCGGTGATATTTACCACGGCCTACAACGATTACGCAGTAAAGGCTTTTAAACTGAACAGTGTTGATTACTTGCTCAAGCCCATTTCGGAAGAGGAGCTCACCCATGCTTTGGAAAAATTCAGTACCGTTTGGAGCAAGCCCGAGAATCTGATGTCTGCTTCGCTCATCGACGAAATGCGCCAATTACTGTTGGGCAACTATAAGGAGAGATTTGCTGTTCAAATCGGAAGCAAAATGGAGATTGTCCGCGCCGACCAAATTGCTTATTTCTATAGCATCAACAAAGGAACCTATGTTAAAACCATGGACAACAAAGACCAACTGCTGGAGGGCGCCCTGGAGCATATTTTTCCGTTGCTCAATCCCAAACATTTTTTTAAAATAAGCCGCAAACACATCGTTAGCGAGCGAGCCATCCGCGATATCCAAGCCTATTCGGCCACGCGGCTCAAAGTGAATATGAAAGTGAACACCACCGAGGAGCTTATTGTGAGTCGTGAAAAAGTAAGTGCCTTTAAAAAGTGGCTGGCAGGGGGGTAAATTTTTGTTCAGATGAGTTTTGCGCCATTGGGAACTGCGAACTCCGGCACAGCCAACGCAATTCTCCCCTTTTCATCGGCAAAACCTGTGACTAAACACTCAGATAAAAATGGCCCGATTTGCTTGGCAGGGAAATTCACCACTGCTACGATTTGCTTATGAAGTAAGGTTTCTTTGGTGTACAGGTCGGTGATTTGGGCACTGGATTTTTTAATACCTATTTCAGCTCCAAAATCGATGGTGAGCTTGAAGGCCGGCTTTTTGGCTTCGGGAAATTCCTGCACCCGGATGATGGTGCCCACCCTGAGTTCTACTTGTTCAAATGCTGTCCAATTGATTTGTTTCATGATGCATGGCGTTGATTTCAATCTCAAAAATAGACGATTAACCTGAAACTACCGTATTGATGGTCGGTTCCTGAATCAAATTCGCGGGTAAGATAAAGATGGGAATAGCTTAAACTCACCCTGTGCCATTGTAATCCCACCGTGGCACCGGCAGAAAATACCAAGGGGGTAATTTCCTCATAAGTAAGGGTATATACATTTCCTGACGAAAACATGCCGCCTTGCAAAGTGGCATTGTAGCCCACCAATTTCAGGTGTGCAAAGGCTTCAATAAAGGGAATCAGTTGCTTTGATGATCCGACTTTATTGGTTGGCAAGGGTTTAAATTGATGCTTTGCAGCAGCCAGATTTATTCCGAATCCCACTTCATCGTAAAGGGTTCCAACGTTTAATGCAGCATCGGCTGCCAACCGAAACGAGGGTTGATACAACAGCGGGTAGTCGATGGCAATTTTTGTGTTCAGAATCAGGTCGTTGGCCACTTGATATTTCCAACCATTGGCTTCCGGTGAGTCGATCCAATCGTGAATTTTCTGTTGTAAGGGTTTGCCGCCAGCGGCAGGACCAATTACTCCCAAACTAACCTCTGCCATACAGGAAAAACCGGAACTGGCATCATTTTTCTCTATCCGATGATGGAGTTCCAACGTGGCAGCAAAGGGCCGGTCGTTGAATTGTATCAATGTATCGCGGATGTTCCTGGGTGTGTAGAGTTTTTGCGAAAGCGATATTCCCGAATGCGGTTCCATATGATGGGTGCTTTTCGGGAAAATTCTGGCCAGGGGCGATTTGTTAAAAATGGGTGAAAAGTATTGTATAACAAGACCTTGCGAATAATAGTAGTCGGTGAGATAATAGGTGTCGTTATCGAATTGAAGAGAAAAGGAACCGTGGCTTGCCGGTGGCCAAAATTCACCGGAGGCAATGCTTTGTCCTTGAACAGAAAAATGCCAGCCAAAGAAAAATGAAATCAGTATAAAATACTTATACACAATGCATTGAAATGATTCCTAAACAAAGTAAAACAGGAGCATCTGGCTAACTATCCCCAACAGGAATCCGCTAAAAACCTGTCCCGGCGTATGGACTTTGAGCACCAAACGGGCAGTTCCCACAAGTCCGGCAATCAGGATAACCACATACAACCAGAAGGTGAGTTCCACCCTAAAAAAGAGGGAGAAGCCCAGCAATGCGCCAAAAAATCCACCCCAGGAAGTGGCATGAATGCTGATTTTAGTGAAATAATTGATGATTAAACACAACAATACCAGCATAGTAGCTCCTATCATAAACAGGGTAAGGATGCTATTTTGTTCCGATTGCTTCAACAGATAGTAGGTCATATAAAAAAATGCCGACACCAGAATCAGTGGCAGCACGCGCTCCTGACGTTCGGGCATCTCGAGGCTCTTGACAACCTCAAATTTCTTCAATATCAGCAAAATGAGGGCGGGCATCACGAAAGTGGTAAGCAACACAAACACGGTTATAAGCCAGCGGTAGCCCGGGGGCATCGACAGAAAAAAATGGGTGGGTAGGTTGGTGAGCACCAATATGGCATAGGTGGGTACCAGCAAAGGGTGAAAAATAACTGAAATTATCTGGGCCGGACGGAAACTCATGTATATCGTTTTATTGGAGCTCTTTACGCAATCGGGCCACCGGAATTTGCATTTGTTCGCGGTATTTGGCCACGGTGCGTCGGGCAATGGGATACCCTTTTTCCTTCAAACAGGAAGTCAGGTACTCGTCGGTATATGGTTTTTTCTTGTTCTCTTCGTTGATGATATCGTGGAGTATGCGTTTAATCTCACGGGTAGAAACTTCTTCGCCGTCGTCTTTTTGCATGCTTTCGCTAAAAAAAGTTTTCAGCAGCAAGGTACCGAAAGGTGTTTGTACATATTTGCTGTTGGCCACACGGGAGATGGTACTGATGTCGAGGTTCACTTTTTCGGCGATATCCTTCAATATCATGGGGCGCAACTTGGTGTCGTCGCCCGTAAGCAAGTATTCATGCTGATATTCCATGATGGCATGCATGGTAGAATACAAGGTGTTTTGCCTTTGTCGGATGGCATCGATAAACCAACGGGCCGAATCCACTTTTTGTTTGATAAACGAAAGCGCCTCCTTTTGTTGTTTCGACTTTTTCTGTGCTCCCAAATCCTGAATCATGTTGGAATAGGATTGGCTTACGCGCAGGTCGGGATTGTTCCACGAATTCAGGGTAAGTTCGAGCGTGCCTCCGTTGTTGGTAATGGTAAAATCAGGAATGATGTAGTGATTGGTTTTGGTGGTTTCGCTTAATGAGTTACCCGGTTTTGGGTTTAGCTTGAGGATTTCTTCCAGACCTTTTTTCAACTGATCTTCGGTTATCTCCAGCCGTTTGATTATTTTTTGGTAATGTTTTTTTGTAAAATCGTTGAACGATCTGTTGATGATGCGCAAGGCCAAATCGATGCTTTCGGAAGGAGTTTCGTGGGATTTTCTTTCCAGTTGAATCACCAAACACTCTTTCAGGTTGCGGGCGCCCACTCCGGATGGGTCGAAATCCTGAATAATTTTTAGTACGGCTTCCACCTCTGCTTTGTCGGCCATAATGTTTTGGCTGAAAGCCATATCGTCGGTAATGGCTTCCACCGAACGGTGCAAATAGCCCGAATCGTCAAG
Organism: Bacteroidales bacterium; assembly: GCA_965140775.1. Lineage (GTDB taxonomy): Bacteria > Bacteroidota > Bacteroidia > Bacteroidales > F082 > UBA6244. The sequence continues at coordinate 238,960 of OZ223471.1, forward strand.
GTTTCCGATAATGTACAAGCCTATTTGGAAATTCTTTTCATCGAGGTATTGCTGACTCAGTTGGTCTTCCAGCATTTCATGAAAACTTTTTCCTGAGGCAAATGGAATTTCCTTTCGTTCGTCGTCGGAGCTGTAGTTGTTGGTTTGCAGTTTATAAGAGGGTACATCGTCTTCGTTGATGTAGTCGTTCAGGTCGAAGTCGTTGTCCTTTTCCTGATAATCGTCGAGGCTGGTTTCCGAATAATCGTCGCCATCATCGTCATGCGAATCGACATTATCACCATCGTAGTCACCCATTTCCTCTCCGTCAATTTCCAATGCCGGATTGTCTTCAATCTCTTGTTTGATACGTTGTTCAAGACCCACGGTAGGTATCTGCAGCAGTTTCATCAGCAGAATTTGCTGAGGCGAAAGCTTTTGAAGCAGTTTTTGTTGGAGTCTTTGGTTCAACATATTTTTTCGAGTTGATTTGAGCTGATATCAAATGCATATCTACATGAGCAAATGTAGCAACATTTTTATCATGGCACAATTTTGGTTGAATGAATTTAGGTGATATTATTAACTAAATTCGGTTAATTAACAACCAAACAGCTTAATACACTTTTAAAACTCCAGATTTTGAGGTGTTCTGGGGAATGGAATCACGTCGCGAATATTGCCCATGCCCGTGATAAACAGCATGAGTCGTTCGAATCCCAGTCCGAAACCCGCATGCGGAACCGTTCCGAACTTCCTGGTTTCCAGGTACCACCACATGCTTTCTTCCGGAATGTGCATTTCTCTCATGCGGGTAGCCAGTTTGGTATAGTCCTCCTCACGTTGCGAGCCGCCGATGATTTCACCAATTTGCGGAAACAGCACGTCCATGGCACGCACCGTTTTGCCATCATCGTTTTGTTTCATGTAAAACGCTTTGATTTCTTTGGGGTAATCGGTCAGTATCACCGGTTTTTTAAAGTGTTTTTCAACCAGATAGCGTTCGTGTTCCGATTGCAGGTCGGCACCCCAGCGCTCGATGAGGTATTGAAACTTTTTCTTTTTATTGTGGTTGGAGTTTTTCAGGATGTCGATGGCTTCGGTGTAAGTGATGCGTTCGAAGGGATTCTCGAGTACAAACTTCAGTTTTTCAATCAGTTCCATTGAGCGTTCGTCGGCCTTCTTGTTTTTTTCTTCTTCCTGCAATCTTTTGCTCATGAACAGCAGGTCGTCCATACAATGATCGAGAGCATATTGGGTAAGGTATTTGAGCAAGTCTTCTGCCAGATCCATGTCGTCGTTGATGTCGAAGAATGCCACTTCCGGTTCAATCATCCAAAACTCGGCCAGATGGCGGGTAGTGTTGGAGTTTTCGGCACGGAATGTAGGGCCGAAGGTATATACCTTTGAAAGTGCCATGGCTGCCAGCTCTGCTTCCAACTGTCCACTTACGGTGAGGTTGGCAGCTTTGCCGAAGAAATCCTGTTTAAAATCGATTTTTCCTTCCGGAGTTTTGGGCAGGTGCTCCAAATCGAGTGTGGTAATTTGAAACATTTCGCCGGCTCCTTCAGCATCCGAACCCGTGATAATGGGGGCGTGTACATTGTAAAAACCTCTGTCGTTGAAGAACTTATGAATGGCAAAAATCATGTTGTGGCGTATCCGGCCAATGGCACTGAAGGTACTGGTACGATAACGCAAATGGGCTTTCTCGCGAAGGAATTCCAGGGAGTGTTTTTTGGGTTGAAGGGGATACTCGTTGGGGTTGGCCTCTCCATATATTTCCACCTTGGAAGCCTGAACTTCAACTCGTTGACCACTACCGGTGGATTCCACCAACAAGCCATCCACCGACAGGGCCGCACCGGTGTGGATATGTTCGAGAAGCTTTTCATTTTCCTCATTCATTTCCACCACGATTTGAATATTATTGATTGTAGAGCCGTCGTTTAACGCGATAAAAGCCACGTTTTTGCTACCTCTTTTTGTGCGCACCCAACCTTTTACATTGATGATGCTTCCTGCTTCTGTTGATTTCAACAGCTCGTTAATTTCAATTCTTTTCACGGTAATGAGTATTTTAAAAACTTTGCAAAAAAACTAAATTTCACCCAATTAACGGCAGATTTGGGCATACAAATGCGATTTATTTATTTCTTGATCGAAATTGACTCAAGCTACCTGCGGGGAAAGTGGGGAGGAAGGAGTCAGGAGTCGGGAGACAGAAGTCCGAAGACTGAAGTTGGGAGTTGGGAGTCCGGAGTTCGAAGTCCTAGGTTGGGAGTCAGGAGTAATCAGTAAGGAGTAGGGAGTCGGGAGTCCGAAGTGCAGAAAAAGTACCGTAGGTACAAATGACAATTAGCCCCGGAATTTATTCCCGGGCGAACCGACTGTTGAGCGTTATAGCCCGTAGGGCTTCAATATCCATAGTATAATAATAGGCTAATCATTTTGTCCGTAGGACATTAATGGGAGTCGGGAGTAGGGAGTCCGACCCTGATAGCCCCTTAATTCCGCAGGTTATTAACAAAAAAAACTGTAAAACATTTCAGGAGAAAGTCTTACAGTTCAAGTATTTTCACCATATTTGGTGTGCTAACAAATACTGCGGTGAAGATACAACAAAGTAAATCAATAAGTGCATTTGGCGGAATAAATTTTGTGTTTGATTTTTTGGAGCGAAGCCAGATCAATGCCTTAATCGAGAAAAGTTTTCCTACACTTGCCAATCAGAGTGAGTATCGATGGAAGGATATAATCAATTCAATGTTAAGCATATATCTATGCGGTGGGGACTGTATTGAGGATCTGCAAATCCATTTAAGGGGTCACTTTAAAGACAATCCTTTTGTCAAGATGCCAAGTCCGGATACAGTACTCAGAAGGTTAAAGGAGTTGGCAGTTGAAAACAAACAATGCGAAACCAAACGCGGAGTTATCACCCACACCTACAATTCAAATGAGTTTATCAATCAACTTAACATATCCCTTTTAAAGCAGCAGGGGGTATTTGATGCACAAGAACTGACATTAGACTACGATAATACCATCATCTTCAACGAGAAGAGCGACAGTAAGATGACCTACAAAAGAAATCCAGGTTATCAGCCCGGTATTTGTTATCTCAATGAGGAGCATGTTCTCTTTGTAGAAAACAGGAATGGAAACAGCGATGCAAAAGCCTTTCAGTCTGATACCCTAACTCGCTTGTTTGAGCAATTGAACCAAAATGATATAAAAAAGGCCACCCATTTCAGAGCTGATGCAGCATCTTACCAGTATGATGTTGTAAAATTACTGGAACAAAATGTTGAGAATTTTTATATCGGCTGTAGAAACAGCTACATAGCCAAGTACTTTAACCAGTTAGGAGAATGGGAACATATCACTGATAGCACCAATGAGCCGATGCAGGTTGGATCAATCATGATAGAACCTTTTGTCAGCCAAGCCAGAGAAGATGGTATTGATGCCAAGCCATACAGGCTTGTTGTCAAGAGAAAACTAAGAGATGACATGCAAATGGATATGTTCACCGATGATGCGTATGAGTACCGGGCTATTTTAACGAACAATCTAGAAATGACACCGGTTGAAGTTGCCATTTTTTATAACCACAGGGGAAATCCAGAAAAGCAATTTGATATCCTAAAGAACGATTGGGGATGGAACAATATGTGTTTTTCAACATTGGAAAACAACACTGTCTTTCTTGGATTGACAGCTTTTTTCAAGAATATTTATGTGTTTATTATTCAACACTTTTCACAACTTACTGACACACTCAAACCAACATACCGGGTAAAAAAGTTCTTGTTCAGATTTATTATTTTGCCCGCAACATGGATCAAGCGTTCGCGCCAAATCACGCTGAAAATCTTTACAGATTCTAATAAATACATTACATTATCTTTGAACTCAACATAACCAAAATCAATTAATAGCCTTATTATCAACTAATTGACACTTTTTCCTAAAAAAGTAGAAGGAAAGGCATTGCAACAGAATGAAAAAATGATCAACACAGAAGCTCCTTAAGCATTCTTTTTTCAATGTGTTACAGCTAATGCAGTCAAAAAAGCCAAAAAATCAACAATTTCTTACATTTTTTGGTCATAAAAACACTTCCAGATTCTTTTTGCGGAGACATGCGGAATTTAGGAGCCATCGGGGGGAGTAGGGAGTAATCAGCAAGGAGTATGGAGAGAAACCCTTAACCTCTGATCCATTGATCCCCTGATCCATTGATCCCCTGATCCATTGAACCCTTGAACCCTTGAACCCTTGACCCCCCTCACACAAACAAAGGAATCATCAGCTTGATGCCGGCCATCAGCAGCACAACCGCCAGCACATACCTTAAGCCTGTAAATGATAATTTGGCGGCACCCAAATAGGCTCCCACAAGTCCCCCCGAAAGTGCTGCTGCAATCCAGAGGATAATTTCATGATTTATTTGAATGCCGGTACTAAACAGTCCCAACAAGCCGGCTCCGGAATTCAGGAAGATAAATATGGCCGATACGGCTGCTGTTTCCTTCACATTAGCCCAGCCCAGCAAAAGTAAAACCGGACTTAGAACTATTCCGCCGCCAATACCGATCATGCCTGAGAAAAATCCCAGTAAGGAACCAATGCCCAACGCAATTAAAAAATGAAACGGAATCACCTCTACCGATTTGGCTTTGGGTTGAAACAACATTCTGGCTACAGCCAGCAACAAGAATATTCCCAAAATGACTTTGTAAACAGTGGGGTCGATGGACACTCGTGCGCCCACAAAAGCCAAAGGGATGGATCCCACAATAAACGGGAATAGTATCCTGAACCTAAAGTATCTCCGGCGGTAAAAGGCATAAAAGGATATGGCTGAAACAAATAAATTGAGGGTGAGTGCCGAGGCTTTCATCATCAACGCCGACATGCCAAAAAGTGCCATCAAGGCCAGATAGCCGCTGGCACCACCGTGACCTACCGAGGCATACAGAGCAGCTACCACAAACAGAGCCAAAACAAATATTAAAGGTGTTTCCATGCTTACCGTCTTCAATATAATCAACTCCTGATAGCAAAACGGTACCGCATAGCAAGGCTATGATGTAACCTCCTTTCCAAGTCATTCCGCAAGCGGAAATCGGGAGGCTGACCGGTTTCCCTGTCAACCCATTGGTAGAACTTTCATGAGCCGGAGCTTGTAGAAAGGCTACTCGGAGTTTTCAGCCGATGGCAAAGGCAAAATTACCGGGCCAGCAGCAAGGTGCAAAATTAGAGAAATAAAACCATGGCTTGAACCGAAGGGTTTACAAACTTCTTTTCTTCATCAGGCAGCGCCAAATTTTGTGTGGTTTTTCTTCTTCATTTCCAAAAACACTCACTTCAAGTTTTTGGATTTCAAAATAAGGATCCACGGCTAAAACAATATCTGTGGCAGTTCTCAAAGGTGGTCCGGTGCGCACCTCAACCCCATCGTGGTTGCCCATCAGCGTAAGCCAAAGTCCGTTTTCCTTGAGTGAAGCAGCCAGTTTTCGCGCTACGAGCGAGCGTTCGTCGGCACTGTCGAAGGTGTGAAAAAAACCGCGATCGAAGATGAAATCGAATTCGTTGGTGGGCAAATCGGCATGCATGATATCCAAATGCAGCCAGTTGATTTGCGTCGAAAGGCTTCCTGCTGCTGTCTTTGCCTTTTCCAGAGCCAGCTCCGACACATCCATGGCCGTAACTTCAAATCCCTGCTCTGCCAGCCAAATGGACTCCACGCCCAGTCCGCAACCCGGATCGAGCACCTTGCATGGTTGGATATTCATTTGGTTTACAGTTTCTGTCAAATTGAAATCAGGATGGGGATGTACCCAAGGAGTGTGCCCTGTTTGGTATCTGTCGATGAAGCGATTTTCGGTAGCCATATTTTTTTCTGACAAATGTAGTGAGGCTTTGTTATTATTTCTTGTTTTTTAAGGTTTTTTTGGAATAGGAACCGCTTTGCTGATGTCAAATGTGCAACGTGAGAATTTCTATCTGTTTATATGAATATCTTTGCACACTTTTAAAATTTTTGATTCATGAAGTTCAATTTCCTGATTATATTTCTGCTGTTGATGGTTGCCCAATGTTCGTTTGCTGATAACACCGAAGATATGCGCGGTAAGGGTACCGTCGCGGCAATGGTTGTCGATTCGTTGTCGCACGATCCTGTGGAATATGCTACCATTGCACTATACCATCACGATTCGCACCAATTGATCAACGGATTGATAACCGACCTTACAGGAAGTTTTAAATTTAAGGGTCTTGATTGGGGAAGTTACGATCTGGAGATCTCCTTTATTGGGTATAAAAATATGAAGATCAGAAATATACAGATTACCCAACAACAACAGGATATCAATTTGGGGAAGCTAAAACTACAGCGAACAGCCCTCAACCTGAATGAAGTGGAGATAGTTGGAGGCACTCCGGCGGTGGAATACCAAATCGATCGCAAGGTGATACACGTGGATAAACAAATTACGGCCATTTCCGGATCGGCCATCGATATCCTGGAATCGGTACCCTCGGTGAGCGTAGATTTGGAGGGGAATATCAGCCTTCGCGGAAGCAGTGGATTTACTGTGTTGATTGATGGAAAACCTTCGGTAATGGATCCTGCCGACATCCTTAACCAGATTCCGGCTTCTTCCATCGCCGACATTGAAATCATCACCAACCCTTCTGCCAAATACGACCCGGATGGCACCGCGGGCATCATTAATATTAAAATGAAAAAAATTAAACTTCAGGGATTTAACGGTATTTTTAATACCAACCTGGGGCAATATGATACCTATGGAGGCGATTTCCTGTTGAATTATAAACAGGAAAAATACAATATCTATTTTGGTGCCGATTACAACAAACGCAGGGCTCCCGGAACCATGACCAACAAACGTACTACCTTTGCCGGCGATACCCTTTTTCACTCCAACTCGGTGGGCGACCGAAATCGCCAACGTACCAACTGGAATATCCGCACCGGTGTTGAACTTAACCTCACCGACCTGGACTATGCCAACATAGGGTTTAGCTACGGAAACAGAAGTTTTTTAGGTAATTCAACCTCCGATTACGACAAATGGATGGAGCCCGGGAATATTCATAACCAATATACCAGTATCGAAAATGGAAGCCGTGGTGGCGACAATTATAGCCTGAACTTCGACTTCCGCCATCAATTTGGCATACCGGAACACGAACTGGCTTTTCAGGTGATTTACGACGGAAGACAAGGCGACGAATCTTCTCTGAATGAACTTATCGACTCCACAGGCACCAAGGTAAGCGGCCAAAAATCCACCGAAGTGGGACCCATGAAACGGGCACGTATCAAGCTCGATTATACCCGGCCAATCATGGAAAACAACAAGTTGGAACTGGGCTATCAATCGCTTATCGCCCGATCGAAGGACGAAAACACGGTGAGCAATTATAATCTGATAACCGGCGACTACGATTTGATTCCCGAGTATGGCCACACTACCCTTTACTGGGACGATGTGCATGCCATGTATGCCACTTTTTCGGGAGAGTTGAAAAAATTTGGATACATGGTAGGGCTTCGTGGCGAATATACCTACCGTAAAATGGAACTCCAAAACGAAAGTACGGATTTCACCCTCGACCGTTTTGATTATTTTCCTTCCTTGCATGTGTCGTACCAACTGCCTAAAGACCATCAACTTATGGCAAGTTATTCCAGAAGAATAGAACGCCCCCGAAGCTACTTTCTGGAACCATTTATCACCATCATGGATGCCTACAATGTACGCATGGGAAATCCGGAACTCCTACCCGAGTACATCGACAGTTACGATTTGAGCTACCAAAAGAAAATCAATAAAAGTTTTGTTTCTCTCGAAGGTTATTACCGCACCACCCACAATAAAATTGAACGCGTGCAAAGTGTGTACAACGATAGCGTGATGATGCAAACCTTTGAAAATGTGGGCACCGACTATAGCCTGGGGGTAGAAGCCATGCTCAGTTTGGATGTGGTAAAATGGTGGAAACTGGAATTGATGGGCAATTTGTTCAATTATAAAGTGAAGGGGACCTTGTACGATGAGCCGTTTAGTCAAACCAGCCTCAACTGGGGATCGCGGGCCAACAATACTTTTATGATTGGTGAGTTTACCAAGCTACAATTCAATGGAAATTACCAAAGCCCTTCGGTGTCGGCACAAGGAACACGCGAAGGCTACTATACACTCAATATGGCCGTAAGTCGCGACTTTATGAAACGAAAACTGTCCATTGTTGCACAGGTTCGGGATGTGTTTTCCACCGCACGACACGAATTTACCTCCTCCGGACCCGATTTCGACAATTATATCTTGTATAAGCGCAAATCACCTTTTTTATCGGTCACAATTTCCTATAAATTAAATAATTACAAAATGAAGCGCGAGAAAGGTTCAGGTGGCGAAGGCATGGAGGCTGAAGGCGAAATGTAACCAAATGGCCGAAAGGAAGGTCTGTTTCGGGATATTGGCTTATTTTTGCCTCACAGGGCTTTGGCCATTTCTCAAATAAATCATCACCAACAAATATTACCTATGACAGATATCCCCTCACCATGTATGAAAATTTGCTTCAAAGACAGCAACGACGTATGTTTTGGCTGTCGCCGAACCGGAGAAGAAATTGGCAACTGGTCCAAATACACCAACGAAGAAAAAAAGGAAGTGCTTGAAAAAATTCGTCACCGTACCAATGTTAAAGGCGAATCGCCGCCACATAGCTTTTTGAGGTAAAATTTGTTTGTCATTACGGAATTTTTTTCGATGTGCAGATGACCGGTTCTAACTACTTTTCGCCTATCTTTGCCTTAATTATCATCTATATGGCAGTCAGTTACATCAACAACCACATCACCCACCGTTCGGGCAAAGGTCTGTACGAGTGCTGGATATTTTGATCACCCTGTGAGGTGCCGGCAATCCCTTGTCGGATTGAAATTTCTTGTTGATTAGTACATTTTTCCACCATTTTTATTGATTTGAGTTCCCATGAAAGGAGTGATTTTCGACATCAAACGCATGGCGCTGCACGATGGTCCGGGCATTCGCCAAACGGTCTTCCTCAAAGGTTGTCCGCTGAGTTGCCATTGGTGTCACAATCCCGAAAGCCGCTCCAAAGAAATTCAGTGTGTGCGGATAAAGGAGAAAATCAATGGAAAAGAGGTGACCGATGAAGAAACCATTGGCAGGGAAATTTCGGTGGACGAGCTCATGCAACACATCCTCCGCGATAGCATGATTTACGAAGAAAGTGGGGGAGGCGTTACCTTTTCGGGAGGCGAACCTCTGATGCAACCGGAATTTTTATTTCAAATGTTGAAAAAATGTCGTCAACACGAAATTCACACTTGCGTGGATACCACCGGATTCGCTTCGCAAAAAACCCTTGAAAGAATCGCTCCTTTCACCGACTTGTTTCTATACGACCTCAAGCATCCCGACAATAAAAAACATCTACTTTACACCGGTGTGAAAAACACCCAAATCATTCAAAATCTGTATTTCCTCGACAGGATGGAACAACAAATTCAGATTCGTATTCCATTGATTCCCACCATCAACGACGACGAAAGCGACCTGTTCCGGTTTCTGGATATGTTGCACAAGCTGAAACAAAAACCCATCGTCAGTCTGCTTCCTTATCACAAAATCGGGAGTCATAAATACACCCGCTTTAATTTGCCCTATCACATGCACGGCATCGAAGAACCCACCGAAGCAGCCATCGTTTCTGCCAAACAATTTTTTGAACATGCAGGTTACTCCGTCCTTATCGGAGGATAAATTTTTAACCCGAACTACCATGAATACACGCATTGCCCAACTCAGAAAACAAAGCCGCGAAGCCACTCCGTCTCTTTCGGCCGAACGCGCCCTGTTGGTTACCGAATATTACAAAAGCAACCGTTCGCGGCAGGTTTCGGCACCCCTGCGCCGTGCCGAAGCTTTCCGCCATTTTATGCAATATAAACAGTTGTGCTATAATCCGGGCGAACTCATTGTAGGCGAACGTGGTCCGGCACCCAAAGCTGTTCCCACCTATCCCGAAATTACCTTGCACAGCCTGGACGATTTGCAAACTTTGCACAACCGCCCCAAGGTGTGGTACAAAAGCGATGAGGCCATGCGACAGGTTTATCGCGATGAAATCATTCCTTTTTGGGAAGGAAGCTCCAACCGGGATAAAATATTCGCTCACCTGGATACCGACTGGAAAAACGCTTACGAAGCGGGTATTTTTACCGAATTTCAGGAACAACGAGCCCCGGGGCATACCGTATTGGGAAATAAGATGTTTCACAAAGGGTTTCTCGATTTGAAGAAGGAAATTGCCGAAATCATGGCCGCACTCGACTTCCTCAACGATGCGGAGGCTTACGCCAAAAATGAAGAACTTAAAGCCATGGATGTGGCTGCGGACGCCATTATTTTGTATGCCCGGCGCAACCACAATCTCCTGATATCGTTGGCACAGACGGAAACCAACGAGGACCGTAAAATAGAGCTCATGGAAATGGCCCGCATTTGCCAACATGTTCCGGCACATGCCCCTGCCACCTTTCACGAAGCCCTTCAGCATTATTGGTTTATCCATCTTGGCGTGATTTCGGAAGTCAATCCATGGGACAGCTTCAACCCCGGACGCCTCGACCAGCACCTGTATCCTTTCTACCAACGCGAAATACTGTCAGGTACCCTCACGGATGAACGTGCCAAAGAATTGCTGTGCTCGTTTTGGGTGAAGTTCAACAACCATCCGGCTCCGCCAAAAATTGGTGTTACGGCCAAAGAAAGCAGTACCTACACCGACTTTGCCCTCATCAATCTGGGAGGTGTAAAAACCGATGGAAGCGATGCCGTAAACAACCTTACTTACCTTATTTTGGATGTGATTGAAGAAATGCGCCTGTTGCAACCCAGTTCCATGGTGCAGGTGAGTAAGAAAAACCCCGACCGATTTATCCGGCGTGCGGCACAGATAGTGGGTACAGGGTTTGGTCAGCCCTCCATTTTCAACACCGATGCCATCGTGCAAGAGTTGCTCAATCAGGGAAAAACCCTGGAAGATGCACGCAATGGGGGTGCCAGTGGTTGCGTGGAAACAGGCGCCTTTGGTACCGAAAGTTATATCCTGACGGGTTATTTCAATCTGGTGAAAGTGTTGGAAATCACCTTAAACAACGGTGTGGATCCCCTTTCGGGAAAAGCTATCGGCCTGAAAACAGGAGTGGTGGAGGACATGAAATCATTTGATGAACTCATCCGCGCTTTCGATGAACAACTGCGCTATTTCATCAACATAAAAATCAAAGGCAGCAACATCATCGACCGAATTTTTGCTGAAAACATACCGGTGCCCTTTTTGTCGCTGGTCATCGATGATTGTATTGCCAATGGAAAAGACTACAACAATGGAGGCGCTCGTTACAACACAAGTTATATTCAAGGGGTAGGTTTGGGAAGCATCACGGATATCCTGACCGGCATCCGCTATCATGTTTTTGAGAAAGGAGATATTTCCATGGGTGAATTGATGGAAGCTACCGCACAAAACTTTGATCAAAAGGAGTTGCTCAGGAATATATTGCTTAATCACACGCCCAAATTTGGCAACGACGACAACCTGGCAGACGAGCAGGCCACCCTGGTTTTCAATCTCTTCCATGCTGCCGTTGATTGTCGTCCCAACACCAAGGGCGGACACTATCGTATCAATATGTTGCCCACCACTTCCCATGTGTATTTTGGTAGTGTTACCGGAGCCACCGCTGATGGTCGGTTGGCCTTCAAACCCCTTTCGGAGGGTATTTCTCCCGTTCAGGGGGCCGATCGTTATGGTCCCACGGCCGTGATTAACTCTGCCGCCAAAATAGATCACCTGAAAACAGGAGGAACCCTGCTCAACCAAAAGCTGAATCCTGACTTATTTACTTCCGACAAAGGAAAAGACGTGGTACTTCATCTGGTGCGTTCCTATTTCCGCATGGACGGTCATCACATCCAGTTTAATGTGGTAACCGAAAAAACCTTGCGTGAAGCCCAAAAGCATCCCGAAGATCATAAGGATTTGATTGTTAGGGTGGCCGGATACAGCGATTATTTTAACCACCTGAGCGAAGCCTTGCAGGAGGAAATAATTGCCCGTACCATGCAGGAAGGCAGTTAGTGGGGGTGTCTGTCCATAGAGAAACGATGCTGAGCTTAGGTTTCGCTTTATTCCTACATACATTAGTCGAACGGCTTCATTAGGAAATTTCTTAGATGCACATGTTGAATGCCTTGGATATTTCCGCCGGCAGGTTCGTCCATGCTAACAACCATTTTTGGATAGTTATCATTGATTTTCAGGAGGTTTCCAAACTCTCGCTCTCTGGAGGATTCCTCAGTTAACAAATAAGCACATTGAATGTACAGTTTGTCACCGGCTTTTTCGGCAATAAAATCGACCTCTTTATTGCCTGTAACCCCTACGTTTACTGAAAATCCTTGTTGCACCAAATGCTTTAGTACGACATTTTCAAGTAGTTTGTGAATGTGCATGGGCTGATAGCCTATCCAGGCATTGCGGAGTCCCAAATCTTCAAAATAGTATTTTTCGTTGGACTCAAAGATTCTTTTTCCTTGAATGTCAGAACGGGAAACTTTTATAAGGTAGTATGAATCAGTTATATAACGCAGATAATTTGAAATAATGGATGGAGAAAGTTTTTCGCCTTGCGCCTTTAAAAAATTACTGATACTAGCCACAGAAAAAAGACTCCCGGTATTATCAGAAAGAAATTTAATCAGGTTCTCCAACATGCTTACATTTCTGATTTGATGTTTTTTAACAATGTCTTTTAGCAATACTGTGGCGTTGATCGCCTTTAAATAGTCAAATACAATCTCATCGCACAGAGGCAGGTTGATCAGATTGGGAAGCCCACCATATTTCATATACAATTGCAGGCTGTCAGCGTTGTCTTCTTTGTTGTGAAATAATAAAAATTCACCATAATTAAGGCCATGCACCCTCATTTCAATGTACCTGCCACTTAGCCTGTCGGCCAATTCCCCTGACAGTATTTGAGCATTGCTACCCGTGCACCAAATGTCGGCGATTCCCTGATTTAAAAAGCTTCGAAGTGCTTTCTCAAAATAGATTATTTCTTGCACTTCATCAATAAAAAGATAGTTACTTGTGTCGGATTTGTGCTGCTCAGTAACATAGTTAACAAGCTGCTCAGCATTTTTAATAAATTCAAAATCAAACAACTCCTTATCGATAAAAATTATATTCGCTGCCGGATTGCGTCGTTTAATTTCATCCATAACCTGTAGCATCATGTAGCTTTTTCCAATGCGTCGTTGGCCGGTAAAAACCTTGATCAGATTTTTATCCAAATACTGCATGGCTTTGTTCAAATAATCGGGTCTCCGGATATAGCTTTTATTGTGTTTTGGCATAGCAAAAAAATTAAGTATACTTCATATAATACACAAAAATAGTAAAAAAGATAAGCATACATTACATATCAAAAAGAAATTATACTATTGTTAAGTATGTTTTAAAAATATGGCTTCATTGCCATTGAATCAGCAGAGGTTAAACTGGCATGATGACTGTCTAATACCAACTATAAATTGAAGTTAGCACTACGCTTTTCATGTATAATGCTGATATAGAATTGAAGAGGTTTCAGGAGCGAAGCGAACCTAAAGCTCCTTTTAATTCATCATCGGTATGAGCCTCATTTTCCCATTGGGGTGATTAGGTATCCTCGTTGTTCAACGACAAAATGTGGAGTAGCGAGAGGGAAGCAGGAAGGGAGTTAGTTGGAGACCGAAGTGGTGTCGGCCAGTCGATTTTCCACCAATCGTTCGGTGTATTGCTGTATCAAAGCTTTTAGCTGAAGCGTAAGACTGTCGGCCAACATTGGTTGAGTAGTAAGCAGGTTGTTCCGGTGACTTCTGTCTGTCAGGTTGTTGAACATCGCGGTAGCTTGTTCCCCGTCAAAAAGCAAGCTGTAATTTCCGGAGGTAATTTGCTGCATGCCATTCACATACTGAACGGCCACCTGGGGTGCTGTGGTATCAAAAATACTGTTGCCAAAGGCCACCATGTTGTCGTTTATGTTGAGGTAGTCCAAAATGGCAGGACCCACATCGGTCTGTTGTGTTGTGCGATGATCCACACCCATCAGGGTGCTGTCGCCGGGAGCAAACAGCAACAAAGGAATGGCATATCTTCCTGAGGTATTTTTGTAATAACTGAGTTGCTCCTCACTCAGGGTGGCGCCGGGTTCCTGAACTTTGTCCTTATCCGAAACCAACACCGACTGCGCGGGATGATCGGCCAAAATCACAAAGAGCGTATGGTTGTACCAGGGCATGGTAGCAGCAGTTTCAAAAAACTTTTTCAAGGAATAATCGGCGTATCGAATCACCCGATGAATGCGCAAATCTCCTTCGGGGAAACGTGCCTGATGTTGTTCGGGCACATGGTAGGGATAGTGGGAGCTCAAAGTAAATTCGAAGGCGAAAAAGGGCTGTTGAAAGGTGTTGAGTTTTTGGGCCACATATTGCAAAAACGGCTCATCGTATATTCCCCAAAATCCATCGTAATCGGCATCGTTGCCATATTCATTACGACCATAATACCCTTGAAATCCGGCATATCCGGCAAAACCATCGAAGTCCATGGTGCCATTGGTGCCGCCATGAAAAAAACCGGTGGTATAACCCTTTTGGTTGAGAATTTGTGCCAATCCCCTGGTTTTGTTGGTGCTATACACCGAGGTGATATAGGGATCGTCCATCAAGGCAGGCAAGCCAATTACCACCGCCGGAATGGCATCAATGGATCGGAGTCCGTTGGAGAAAGCACTGTCCAGAACCAGCGCATGTTGCGACAAAGAATCCAGGAAAGGCGTAAAACCCTTGTAATCATTTAAAAAGCCCACATATTCGCGCGAAAAACTTTCCAAAAGAAGTACCACCACATTTTTATTGTTGGGTTGGCCGTTTTTTCCAAATTGATGTACAACCGGATAGATCTCCATGGCCTGTTCTTCCTCCATAAAATGCAGGGGCACCACTTCATCGTGGCCATAAGTTGTCATGGCAGTGAATACCGAATTGAGGACCAAAGGCATGTTGGCTGCCGACACAGTTTTGGAGGCATGCATGATGGCCAACGGACGCAACTGCAATCCGCCACGAGCGCCTACCAGCCACAAGCCCAACAGAATAAATGGAAGCAGTCCTTTGATGGCGATGTTTAGCCAAACACTTCTGCGTGCATCCTGATCTTTGGCTTTTTTCCACGTTTTTTGGTGCGCTTTTGGATAAATTCTCCAAATCAGAACCGTGATGAACACAGCCAAAACACTCACATACCAATAGTCGGCAACAAATCCCGGAAGAAGCACCTTCACATCATCGCTCATGACGATAAATTTCCAAACATCTGCCGTAGAGCGTTTTTGTACAAAGTGAAAATAAACCGAGTCGGACATGTTGACAATCAGCAACACCATATTCACGCTGACGAACAGAATTTTCAGGAAAAGCTGAAATCCCTTCTTCATCAACACTTTGCCTAAGGGGGCGAGTTGCGGCAAGATGAAAAGTATGTTGAAATAGAGCAAAGCGGACAAGTCGAAACGAATGCCCACGATAAAAATCCGGACAAGCTCCCAAAAGGAAACCCGGTCGAACAAGCCGATATTAAAGAGATAGAAAAACAAGCGGGCCACAAAAAAGAGGAACAAACCCAGCAACAGCCGTTTGAATAATAAGCCGATTTGGTAAAAATACCCACGCATACTATTTCCAGGCTTTGGCCACCAATCCGGTACCGGTTTTGTGTTGTTTTTTCACGTCCAATGTATTGAGGATCAATACAAACGGAAAGGTAATCAAATAATAAAATGGCAACACGATGTAAAACAGCGCAGAGGTATTCAGCATCACGATGGGGTATTTCATGCTGAGTTTCCAACCAATTTTTCCGGGAGGGCCGTATTGGTAATAAACTTCGGAACGTGAAAAGCCGGCACGGGCGAGTTTGTCGGTAATGTCCTGAATTCCATAGCCATCGCGCACATGTTCGTCAACAAATCCTTGGGCACCTTCATGGTCATGGTCATGGTCGTGATCGTGGTGTACATCCGAACCGCCCTGATCCGATGGTGTGGAAACCAGCAACATGCCTCCGGCCCGGAGGGCTTTGTGAAAATTTTTGAAGACCAATTCGTCTTCTTCGATGTGCTCCATCACATCCACGCAAAGTATCAGGTTGTATTGGTCGGATTCGTTTATTTTGGTGAGGTCTGCTGCCGCGAAAGTGGCGTTGGTCAGGCCGATTTTAGAAAAGAACTGGTTGCAATCATCGATTTGTTCTTGTTTTACGTCCACCCCTTTGATGGTCCAATCTTTATTTTTGGATGCCAGATAATAGTCGTATTGTCCGAAACCCGAACCGGCATCCAGAATGTTTTGCTTGCCGGAAATCGTTGAAGACCAAATTTTTATTTCTTTACGGATATGCCATGAGCGCAACAAAAGCAGATCAAGCAAGTGATAAAAGAGCTTACGCAGAAAGGGCGCACTATTGAATACTACGCCTAATTTTCGTTTGATGGGATCGTATTTCATTGATTGGAAGGCTGTGATTAGTTAATTGCCTGCCGCGATAACTACTTATCTTTGAGCAGGTTTTCGATTTTTTCGATGTAGTCGAGTGAGTCGTCGATATAGAAATAGAGCTCGGGAACTATCCTGAGTTGATGACGGATACGTTGCCCCAATTTGCCCCTGATTTCGCTGGTATGCTTGCGGATATTGGCTATGACCTCTTCTTTTTTGTTGGTGGCAAACAGGCTTAGATACACCTTGGCCACCGACAAATCGGGTGTCACCACAATTTTGGTCACCGTTATCATGGCACCCATTCCCAGGTGGACAAAGTCCCGTTGAAAAAGTTCACTAAAATCCTGCTGAAGCAGTTGATTTATCCGTTGTTGACGTTTCGATTCCATGGTGCAAAATTAGTTTTTTTTTGTTTATGGAAGATGCCAATTGTTGCAACCGCCAAGTCCCACAATGTTTTCGCTACGTAACGCATTCTGTTTGCATCACCTCAGCGGGCGAGCTATCAAAAAACCTCCTTGGCAATCTGCTCAATGTTATCCGATTTGCCCATGGTATAATAATGCAGTACCGGCACTCCGGCGGCGTACAATTCCCTGGATTGTTGGATGGCCCATTCCACACCTACCTGTCGTACGGCTTTGTTGTCCTTGCATTTCAGCACTTCCTTTACCAAATCCACGGGCAAGTCCACATGAAAGGTTTTGGGGATGGCCGTAAGTTGCGATTGGGTGCTGAAGGGTTTCAAGCCAGGAATAATGGGCACGTTAATTCCTTTTTCGCGGCAGCGGGCAACAAAGTCGAAATACTTTTGGTTGTCGAAAAACATTTGGGTAACGATGTAGGAGGCGCCGGCTTCAATTTTCTTTTTCAGGAAATACAAGTCGCTGTCCATGTTGGGCGATTCGCCGTGTTTTTCAGGATATCCGGCCACACCAATGCAGAAGTTCATGGAGCGTGTATTGCGCAAGTCCTCGTCCAGATAAATGCCGCGGTTGAGGTTCGCAATCTGGTTTACCAAATCCAATGCATGTTCGTTGCCCTCGGGCTCGGGGGTAAACACACGGGTGCCGGGTTGTGGGTCGCCACGCACCACCAACACATTGTTGATGTCGAGAAATTGCAGGTCGATGAGGGCATTTTCGGTTTCTTCACGGGTAAATCCGCCACAAATAATATGGGGCACCACATCTATTCCAAAACGGTATTTGATGGCCGCCGATATACCTACGGTTCCGGGTCGTTTGCGCACGGTATGCTTTTTCATCAGGTTGTTGGGAAGGGTTTCGTAAACCACTTCCTGTTGGTGATAGGTGATGTTGATGAAGGCCGGACTGAACTGAATCAAAGGGTCGATGGCTTGTTGGATGCTATCGAAATTGTGCCCCTTCAAAGGAGGGAGCAACTCGAACGAAAACAGCGGTTTGTCGGCTTCGGCGATATATTGAATGATGGTCTTTTCCATGACGATTTGCAAAGGTTAGGTTGATTGAACTAAATTGACAGGCAATAATTTTTCCACGGTTTCCACCGACATGTTTTTGCGTTGGGCATAGTCGGCCAGCTGGTCAGGAAGCAGCTTGCCCACATTAAAATACTGCGCATCGGGATGGACAAAATAGAAGCCACTTACGGATGCCGCAGGATACATGGAAAAACTTTCGGTGAGTGTTACTCCCGTATGTTTTTCAGCATCAAGCAAGTTGAAGAGGGTAAGTTTTTCGGAGTGTTCCGGACAGGCAGGATATCCAGGTGCAGGACGAATGCCGGCGTATTTTTCGCGCAGGATATCCTGTATGTCAAGTTGTTCGTCTTGTGCGTATCCCCATAAATTTTTCCTCACCCGGTGATGAAGCCATTCGGCGGCAGCCTCGGCCAAGCGGTCGGCCAACACCTTGAGCATGATGGCGTTGTAGTCGTCGTTTTCTGCTTCAAAACGGGCTACATGTGCTTCGATGCCCAGTCCGGCTGTTACCACGAAACCACCCACATAGTCAGTGGTTTTTTCCCTTTCGGGAAGAATAAAGTCGCTCAAACACAGGTTGGGTAAGTCGCCCTCTTTTTGTTCCTGATTGCGCAGAAAATGAAAGGTTTGAAGCAATTCAGATTGGTCGTCATCTGTATAAACGTTAACACTGTCGCCCGTTGCCGTTGCCGGAAATATACCGGCTACACCTTTGGATTTCAGCCAGTTGTTTTTACGGATGGTTTCCAACATGGCCAGTGCTTCTTCATAAAGTTTTTTGGCTTCTTCGCCCTTAACGGGATCAGTAAAAATGTCGGGATATTTGCCATTAAGTTTCCATGCATGGAAAAAGAATGTCCAATCGATGTACGGAATGAGTGTTTCGATGGAGATATTTTCAAAAACGGTAATTCCGGGCTTTGCAGGCGCTACCGGTGTATAATTTTCTTTTTTGGGATCAAAAGCATTGGCTCTGGCTTTTTCCAGACTGATGTATTGATGTTGATTTTGCTGGCCGGCGTTCTTTTGGCGAAGTGCTTCGTATTCTTGGGCAATTTGCCTGGTGTAAGCACTTTTTTCGTTGGGATTCAACAATTTGTCGGCCACACCTATTACCTTTGAGGCATCGCGCACATGCACCACGGGTTGCGCATAGTGGGGCGCAATTTTCACGGCAGTGTGAATGGGTGAAGTAGTGGCGCCGCCAATCAACAGCGGGATGTCCATGCCCCGGCGTTCCATTTCTTTGGCCACATGTACCATTTCTTCCAGCGAAGGGGTAATCAGTCCGCTCAATCCCAGCAATACGGCCTTTTCCCGGATCACAGTTTCCAGAATCACCTCCGCCGGAACCATCACGCCCAGGTCGATGACTTCGTAATTGTTGCAAGCCAGCACCACGCCCACAATGTTTTTGCCGATGTCGTGCACGTCGCCTTTCACGGTGGCCAGCACTATTTTGCCATTGGATACCTGTTTTCCCAGACTTTCCAACTCGATATAGGGCAGCAAAATGGCAACCGCCTTTTTCATTACCCGGGCGCTTTTAACCACCTGAGGCAAAAACATACGTCCGGAGCCAAACAAATCACCCACCCTGTCCATGCCTTTCATCAGGGGTTGCTCGATGATGTCGAGGGCGCGTGGGTAGTGGGCGCGGGCTTCTTCCACGTCCACATCAATAAAGTCGAGGATGCCTTTTACTAAGGCATGTTCGAGTCGCTCTTCAACAGGCAAACTACGCCATGCACTTACTTGTTGTTCCTTTTCTTTACCCGAATCTTTCATGTTTTCGGCGAAAGCCAGGAGGCGCTCGGTGGCATCACGACGACGGTTGAGTACCACATCTTCCACCAACGTTTTTAAATCGGAAGGTATTTCATCGTAAATCTGCAACATGCCCGGATTTACAATGCCCATGTCCATGCCTGCCTTGATGGCGTGAAACAAAAACACCGAATGGATGGCTTCGCGGAGCACATTGTTGCCACGAAACGAAAACGACAGGTTGCTTACGCCACCACTCACTTTGGCAAGGGGCAGGTGCTCCTTGATCCATTTCACCGCATTGATATAGTCAACCGCGTAGTTGTTGTGCTCCTTGATTCCGGTGGCAATGGCCAGAATATTGGGGTCGAAGATGATGTCCTCGGCGGGAAAGGCGATTTTTTCGGTCAGCAGCTTGTACGAACGTTCGTATATCTCTATTTTTCGCTGAAAATCAGCGGCCTGCCCTTGTTCGTCGAAGGCCATCACCACCACCGCAGCGCCATAACGACGCACCAGTTTGGCGTGGTGTAAGAATTCTTCTTCCCCGTTTTTAAGACTGATGGAGTTCACAATGCCCTTTCCCTGAATGCATTTCAGTCCGGCTTCAATCACTTCCCAGTTGGAGGAATCGATCATGATGGGCAAACGCGATACATCGGGGTCGGAAGCCAGCATATTAAGGAAGGTGGTCATCTCATGGGGACCATCCAGCATGCCATCGTCCAGGTTCACATCCAGAATTTGGGCACCTCCTTCCACCTGATGACGGGCCACGGTGAGGGCTTCTTCGTATTTTTTGTCGCGAATCAAACGGGCAAACTTGATGGAACCGCTTACATTGGTTCGTTCGCCAATGTTGATGAAGTTCTTTTCCTTTTCAATTCTAACGGGTTCCAGTCCGCTTATTTCGGTAATATGTTGTGAAACAGGTTTTTTTCGTGTGGTGTACTGTGCCGCCAATCGGGCAATTTCACGGATGTGATCGGGCGTGGTACCACAGCAACCACCCACAATGTTCAGATTTTGGTTCTCTAAAAAGCCTTTGATATGACGACCCATTTGTTGAGGTGTTTCGTCGTATTCGCCAAACTGGTTGGGAAGTCCGGCATTGGGATACACACTTACGTTGAAAGGTGCCAAGCGCGACAGTTCTTCCAAATGGGGCCTGATTTGTTCTGCTCCCAGCGAACAGTTGAGTCCAACGCTCAGCAAGTCGATGTGAGAAGTGGAGTTGAAAAATGCCTCCAGGGTTTGTCCCGAAAGGGTTCGTCCGCTGGCATCGGCAATGGTTCCGGAGACCATCACGGGAATGCGGCTTCCCTTTTCTTCGGCCAACAGATCGATGGCAAACAAAGCCGCTTTGGCGTTGAGTGTATCGAAGATGGTTTCCACCAGCAGGACGTCGGCACCTGCTTCCAACAAGGCTTTGGCCTGTTCGTAGTAGTTGTCGCGCAACTGATCGAATGAGGTGCTACGGTAGCCCGGGTCGTTCACATCCGGCGACATGGAGGCCATTTTGTTGGTAGGGCCCATGGCACCGGCCACAAAACGGGGTTTTTCATGATTTTTTTCGGTGAAGGCATCCGCGGCCTGTCGTGCCAAAGTTACGGCGGCATGGTTGATTTCGCTCACCAATGCTTCCATGCCATAGTCGGCCATGGAAATGCGGGTAGCGTTAAAGGTATTGGTTTCGATGATATCCGCACCCGCTTCCAGGTAAGCCTCGTGTATCTCGCGGATGATGTGCGGTTGGGTGAGGTTGAGCAGGTCGTTGTTGCCCTTTTGGAGGATGGTTACGTTGGCGAAACGCTTGCCGCGATAATCCGCTTCTTCCAGTTTATGGCGCTGAATCATGGTGCCCATGGCGCCGTCGAGCACCAGTACCCTTTTCTTTATTTCGGTAAAAATGGATGTTTTCATAGATATTTCACTCCGTTTAAATGGCATTTGTTGGTTGTTTCAACCGCGGCAATTGCTTCACAAGAAAAAGAACCCAAGTTCCTAAGCAGCTACCAAATGACAATACAATTTTTCATCAGTTAACAATTAATTTATCATTTCCTACTCATTTAGAGTAAGTTAGGTATTGGCACCTTTTCCTTGCAGCAGGTTGCCAGGGTTTCCATGAGCCTAATCTCTCCACCCTTCTTTATAAATCACTACATCCTCGAACGGACATGAATTATGGTGCAAATATAGAATTATTTTAAATAAGGAGGAATTTGTTGCTGTAAAAGGCAAGAATTCAAAGCCTGATTCCATTCCGATTAGTATCAAAACAAATTTAACCGCAAAGCCCGCCAAGTTTTTCGCCAAGTTCCTCAGAAGAATCCGAAGGATTCCAATGTTTATAGCAATGGAGGCGTATATTGTTCGACCCCGACGGGGTCGTATGGTTTGCTTTGGCAATTGTTTCTATAAACATGTCATCCCTTCGGGATTTCAACATCAACCATGCCACAGAACGGATTAAAACAGACACATCGAACCCAACCCGAAAAATAACAAAACAATTTATTAATCGCAAAGCCCGCGAAGTTTTTCGCCAAGTTCCGCAGAGTCTTTTTCATACAAAATTCAGTTTATCAACATTATACATTTTATGTACCATGTGAGAAAATATTAACCGAAATGATTTTAACGGCCATTTCATGCATGAACGACTTTTCGGAGTGGACTCAAGGATAGGTTATTCGGAGTTGAAAAATTAAGTACGGGTTGATTGGAAAAACGAATCATAGTCCTTCCGTGAATTAATATTCAGTAGTACATCCTGAGAATCTACTTCCAACCTTTTGCCATTGAATACATTTAGCAACTGTCTAAAATCCTGAAATTCACTTTCGTTGTCACGGAGAACACCAATTATTTTTTCCGATAGCAGCAAAGGATGTCCACCTTTTTTTTCAAAAACAGGCTTGTTAAAATCCAACGTTCCCAGATGATCCAACAACTGATTTAATAAATCCTTGCTCAGAAAAGGGTTATCGATGTTATGAATGAAACAAGTCTTTTTTTTCTGGAGGGCTTTGGCACCCAGATGAATGGAATGGAGCCTTCCTTTTTCAGGATATGAATTGATAATCAGTGTGATGTATGGTTCAATCAATTCCAAATGTTTACGATATTCCTTGAAGTCCCTCTCATTCACCACCACCACCAATTCCGAAATTCCCGATTGTATATAGATGTCTGTCAGATAGCTCAAAAAGGTACCTCCAGATGGATGTTCAAGCAGAAATTTGGGCTTCCCCATCCGCATGGATTGGCCGGCAGCCAGAATAATCGCACCACATGCCCCGATCTTTGTATTTAGCATGGTTCAAAATTACGCCAATTTCAAAACCTGACCTACTTTTCACTAAATTTGGAGGTTTATATTGAAAGTTCACTTATGACGGATCACTTTGCCCTCATTCCTGTCGATTTGATGTTGAAAAATATCCTCGACGAATACCATAGTCACAACCGTATTTTTGGCATACCCAAAAGTCTGTTTTTTGTTCCCAAAATGGAAGACACCATTTGCTCTTCCCGATTTGGCCAATGGATGGAAACGCCCATTGGAGTAGCCGCCGGACCGCACACCCAACTTACACAAAATATCGTGGCTGCCTGGCTTACGGGTGCCCGATTCATCGAGCTCAAAACCATACAAACCCTCGACGAACTGGAAGTTTCAAAGCCTTGCATCGACATGCAGGACGAGGGCTATAATTGCGAATGGTCGCAGGAGTTGAAGATTCATGAGTCCTTCGATCAATACCTCAACGCCTGGATCATCATCCATGTGCTAAAGGATTTGTTGGGCCATCAACAAAAGGAAACCGGCTTTATTTTTAACATGAGTGTGGGCTACAACTACGAAGGCATTCTGAAAGAAAATGTGCAGTGGTTTTTGACAAATATGGACGATGCTTCGGGGTTGTTGCACCAAAAATTGGACTTGTTGGCAAAAATCTATCCTAAAATCCAATCCCTGAAAATTCCCAACCAACTCAGCAACAACGTTACCCTGAGTACCATGCATGGTTGTCCGCCTGAAGAAATCGAACAAATAGCCCATTACCTGCTCAGCGAGAAAAAGTTACACACCACGGTTAAGCTGAATCCAACACTGTTGGGCAAAGACACCTTATACAAAATCATGGAGCAATCCGGTTTTGCTACCCAAGTGCCGGAAGCGGCCTTTGAACACGACCTGAAATACGAAGATGCGGTGCCCATGCTCCAACGACTGCAGGCCACGGCAAACACGCACAAGCTGACTTTCAGCGTCAAGCTCACCAACACCCTCGAAAGTAAAAACCACAAGCAGGTTTTTCCGGCCAACGAACCCATGATGTACATGAGTGGCCGTGCCTTGCATCCCCTTTCGGTGAAATTGGCCGAAAAACTTCAAAATACCTTCGATGGAAAGCTCGACATCAGTTTTTCGGGGGGTGCCGACGCCTTCAATGTGGTGGATTTGGTAAATGCAGGACTTTGTCCCATTACCGTTTGCTCCGATTTGTTAAAGCCGGGAGGATACGGACGCTTGTTCCAATATATCAAATTGTTACGCGAAGCTATGGCCGCAACCTATTCCGATGATTTGCCGGAAATGAGCCATAAAAAAATCCGTTGCCTGTGCTGTTCGGATGAAGATGCTGCCTGGCGGAATTTGAAAAATTATGCTGCCCATGTACAGCAAAACCCTGCTTACAGAAACATTCACTTCAAAACGCCAACCATCAAAACCAGACGGGAGCTGAAGCCTTTTGACTGTATCCATGCGCCATGTGTGGATACCTGTCCCACCAACCAAGATATTCCCGAATATTTGTTGCAAACCGCTAAAGGAAATTTTGAAGAGGCTGCCCATGTCATTCTCCAAACCAATCCTTTTCCGCAAACCACAGGCATGGTCTGCGATCATTTGTGTCAAACACGCTGTACACGAATAAATTACGACGATCCTCTACTTATCAGGGAGGTCAAGCGTTTTGTGGCGGAAAAGGTGTTGAAGGGTTCCCCTAAGGCCAACAGCAAGCCGGACAACGGTAAAAAAGTGTCAATTATCGGAGCCGGTCCTGCGGGATTGTCATGTGGCTACTATTTAGCCAAAGCAGGTTTCCGGGTGGAGATTTATGAACGCAAGTCCCAACCCGGAGGCATGGTGCTAGGTGCCATTCCGGCTTTCCGTTTGCCGGATGAGGATTATGATGTGGATTTGCAGCGAATCTTGTCGGAGGGAGTGAAAATTCATTTTAACACACACGTGAATAAGGATTTGTTTGAAACCTTGCGAAAAGAATCCGCTGCTGTGTTCATTGCTGCCGGAGCCCAAAAATCCATCAAGCTAACCGTGGATGGGATGGAAGCCAAAGGGGTACTCGACCCGTTAGAATTTTTGTTCCATGCGAAAAAGTCGCTTCCCACCGGATTTGGACAACAGGTCATCATTATCGGAGGTGGCAATACTGCCATGGATGCAGCCCGCACGGCTTTCCGGCTGGTGGGCGACCGCGGCAAGGTGACCATCGTATATCGTCGTACCCTCACCCAAATGCCCGCCGATCAGGGAGAAATTAAAGCTGTTTTGGAGGAAGGTGTAGAGGTAATCGAGCTTACAGCTCCCGTCAGGGTAATTCAAAATGAAAGTCAGGTTTCCGGATTGCAATGCATGAAAATGAAGCTGGGCGAACCTGACAACTCCGGCAGAAGACGACCCATACCTATTGAAGGTTCCGAGTTTATTTTAGAAGCCGATACCATCATTCCGGCCATTGGACAAGAACTTGATTTGGAATTTATTGATAAAGAAACGTTTAAGGACAAACAATATAAAACAAAATTACCCAATGTATATGTCGGAGGTGATGCCTTGCGTGGAGCCTCCACGGCCATCAATGCCATTGCCGACGGACGAAAAGTGGCAGAGATGATGATTGCGGATGTCCAAAGCTCTCATGAAGATTATCAAAAACCTTCCATACGTTCGGTTGATTATGAGGAGCTTATGTTTAAAAAAACCCAACGGAATCATGGGATTGTTCCACAAGAAACCCCTTTGAGCGACCGAAAGAACTTTCAATTAGTCACTTCCACGCTTACACAAGAGGAAGCCATCACCGAGTCGTCGCGCTGCCTGCAATGCGATGTGTTGTGTAATGTGTGCACCACCGTTTGCCCTAACCTGGCTTTTAAATCCTACCAAATTGTGCCCGTTCATTATCACCTTTCCAAACTCGTAATCCACAACAATCAGGTGCATTTGGCGGATGATGTGGCCTTTAAAGTTGATCAGCCATACCAAATTTTGCATCAGGAAGAATGGTGCAATCAGTGTGGCAATTGCACCACGTTTTGCCCCACTTCCGGTGCTCCCTGGCGTGAGAAACCACATGTTTATTTCTCCAAAAGCGCCCTCCAACAAAACGGCGATGGATATTATTTTGATGACGAACAACAATGCCTCCATCGCCTGAACCAAGGTAGCTGGGCCACCCTGAAACAAGAAAATGATCAGTTCCTGTTCAGTGAAGCGGGTGTTGAATTACAGCTAAATGCATCCACCTTCGACATCGTTGGGTGGCATCTCGATTCCAAAGAAAACAAAGAAATTACCCTGTCAAATGCCGCCGAAATGAGCGTTGTTTGGCAAGGGTTTCACCAATAGTAAACACGAACTATAATTATAACATGGACACAAAAGAAAAAGTACTCGAAAACACCATCCAACGGTGCAGGGAACGTCACATCATCCTTCCCACTTACAAACAAATGCGGCATCCTGAATTGGTACCTCAAAAAATTAAGGACAAACTGGCCAACATCGGCCTCTGGGACCTGAACTCACTCAACCTCTTCCGCATCACCTGGAAAAACGAACCCAAAGACTTTGGCGGGAAATTCGGGGGAGTTAATTATCTGGAAATTCCCTCTGAACTCTCCGGGGTAAAGGCCCGCATCATCGTCCTTATCGGAAAATATTTTCCCACCGGCGCGCATAAGGTAGGCGCTACCTTTGGTCCGCTGGTCGAAAAGCTGGTCACCGGCCGTTTCGATCCCACCCGCCAAAAAGCCCTGTGGCCCTCCACGGGAAACTATTGTCGCGGAGGTGCTTACGACAGTTATCTGCTTGGTTGTGAATCCATTGCCGTATTGCCTCAAGGGATGTCGCAGGAGCGTTTCGACTGGTTACACAAAGTGGGTGCCGAAGTGTTTGCCACACCGGGAAGCGAAAGCAACGTGAAGGAAATTTACGACAAGGTGAAGGTGCTGAAAGCCGAACGAGGCGATGGCATCGTCAACCTCAATCAGTTTGAAGAAATCGGCAATCCGTTGTGGCATTATGCCGTCACCGGACCGGCCATGGAGGAAGTGTATGACCAGGTTAAAAAACCAAACCAACGATTTAGTGGCGTATTTTTAACCCAGGGTTCGGCCGGAACCTTGGGCAGCACCGACTACCTGCGCGAAAAATTTCCACACGTGAAAGTGTGTGCCGGGGAAGCCCTGCAATGTCCCACACTCCTCGAAAACGGCTATGGCGAGCACCGCATCGAAGGTATTGGCGACAAGCATGTTCCGTGGATTCACAACATCCGCAACATGGACATGGTGGCTGCCATCGACGACAATCCCAACATTCGCTTGATGCGCCTGTTCAATGAACCTGCCGGAAAAGAATTTCTGAAAAACGAACTTCATCTGGATGCCGGATTGGTGGAAAAATTAAGTCTGTTGGGCATTTCATCCATCGCCAACCTGATGGGCTCCATCAAATTGGCCAAGTATTATGAAATGGACGAAAACGACATGCTGTTTACCGTGGCCACCGATTCCATGGACATGTACCAATCGCGTTTAACGGAGGAAAATCAAAAACATGGCCCATTTACCAACCGTGATGCCGCCGTTAGTTTTGATTCGGATTTGCTGGGGCTGAACATCGACCACATGCTCGAAATGACCTACTATCAGAAAAAGCGCATGCACAACCTCAAATATTTTACCTGGATTGAGCAGCAAGGCAAAACCGTGGAAGAGCTCAACGCCCAATGGTACGACGAAAACTACTGGAAATCACACTACGCCAAGGTTCAGGAATGGGATGACGAAATCAATGCTTTCAATGAGCGGACGGGGGTGATGAAAGAGTATAGTTAAAAACAGGGATCGGACAACAATCCGTGATTTGAAATGGGTTGATAAGTATTTCTTAATTTTGAAGCGGAAGAAGTCTATAGGTATAGAGCTATGAACAAATCATTATTTTCTGGGGGAAACGCTCAATTATTTAGTAAAATAGCAACCTTATTAAATGAATCTCGCAAAATAGTTGCAAATAGTATTAACCAGGCAATTGTTTTAACTTATTTTGAAATAGGGAAGTTAATAGTTGAAGATGAACAAAATGGGGAAAAAAGAGCTGCTTATGGGAAATCGGTATTGAAGGATTTATCTCAAAACCTGACCAATGAATTTGGTAAGGGGTATTCTGTTTACAATTTGGAAAGAATGCGCAAATTTTATCTCACATATAATGACAGAATACGAATTGATGAGAATTCCGCATCACTGATGCGGAATTCTCAGTATCCATTTAAAATTAGTTGGACTCATTACCTTCAACTATTAAAGATTGAAGATGTTGAAGAAAGAGATTTTTATGAAATAGAATCGGTGAATAACAATTGGTCGGTTAGAGAATTAGAGAGACAATATAATTCGTCGCTATACGAACGTTTGATTTTAAGTAGGGATAAAAAAGGAGTTGTTGAGTTGAGTAAAAAAGGACAAATATTGGTAAAGCCAATTGATGCAATTAAAGAACCTTATGTCCTTGATTTTTTAGGTCTTGAAAAAAATGAAAAATACACTGAATCTGATCTCGAAACAGCCATTATTAATAAACTGGAGAACTTCCTCAGAGAACTTGGAAAAGGATTTTTATTTGTTGGAAGGCAGCAGAGAATTTCAATTGAAGATGACCAGTTTTATATTGACCTTGTATTTTATAATCGTCTGCTTCAGAGCTTTGTGTTGATCGACTTAAAAATCGGAAAATTAAAACATCAAGATTTGGGTCAAATGCAGATGTATGTCAATTATTATGATGAGTTTGTTAAAACAAAAGACGAAAATCCTACAATTGGAATTGTATTGTGTAAACAAAAAAATGAAACATTGGTAAGGATTACACTTCCGAAAGAAAACCAACAGATTTTTGCTAGTAGATATTTAACAGTTCTTCCGAGCAAAGAAGAGTTAAAAAATCTGATTGAAAATAAATAATTGTATCAATTTGACGGAAACATATCCTATCATGATATGCTAAGGTAATCGACAGTTAAAACGTTCAAACAATATGATTCACAACGAAATAACCTATTCATGCATCAATTGCGACAAGGTGTTCAGGTCGGCAGAAGTGCAATATTTATGTCCGGTTTGTGGTCATTCCAACGAACCGACAGCACCTCCCAAAGGGGTCCTCAAGGTGTTGTATCCCTATCGGGAATTGGCTTCGGAAGGTATGCGGTTTTCAGATTTAAAACATCGTGATTTTCTGGATATACTGCCCATTGCTTCCACCGATAGCCTTCCGCCATTGAAGGTAGGACACACCCCGCTGTATAAAATCAGAACCATACGCAAAGAAACCATCCCCTTTGAGTTATACCTGAAAGACGACAGCCAAAATCCTACCTACTCATTCAAGGACAGGGCTTCGGCACTGGTTTCGGCTTACGCCAAAGAACACGAACGCGATACCATTGTTGCGGCCTCCACCGGAAATGCAGGCTCTTCGCTGGCAGGCATCTGTGCCTCACAGGGTCAGAAAGCTTTTGTGATTGTTCCGGAAAGTGCGCCCATGGCCAAGCTCACCCAAATCGTGATGTATGGAGCTACCCTCATTCCCGTGAAGGGCACCTACGACGATGCCTTCGACCTGAGTGTGGCGGCTACCCGCGAAATGGACTGGTACAACCGAAATACGGCATTTAATCCACTGACCATCGAAGGAAAAAAATCCGTTGCTTTTGAACTGTTTGAGGAGTTGGGACAGGTGGTTCCCGACACCATTTTTGTGCCTGTGGGCGACGGTGTCATTATTTCGGGCGTGTACAAGGGTTTTGAGGAGCTGTTGAAACTCGACATCATCGATCATATGCCCGTGGTGGTGGCTGTGCAGGCCGAAGGAAGTGCCAACCTGGTGAACAACCTCAATGGACACGAATTTGAATCGGAAGCCAGCAGTACCATTGCCGACTCCATATCGGTGGATATTCCGCGAAATTATTACATGGCCCGCCGTTTTCTTGAAGAATATAATGGCGAATGGCTCACGGTAACGGATGAGGAAATTCTCAAGGCTTCGGCCGCTTTGTCACGTGAAACCGGACTTTTTTCCGAACCCGCGGCAGCAGCAGCCATGGCCGGATTGCACAGTTACCACGACCAGGAATTAATTTCGCCCGGCACAAAAAACGTGGTGCTGCTTACCGGTAGCGGACTCAAGGATTTGGCGGCCGTGCGTTCGCTTCTGGACATGCCCGAAGCCATCTATCCCGACTTAAATCAACTGATAAAATTACTGACATGATTCCCTTTCAACTCAATGGCAACCAAATAAATTATGAAGGCGACGAGAACGGCTTTTTGCTGGATTTTCTTCGTTTGGAAAAACATCTGACGGCGGTAAAGGATGGATGTTCGGGACAAGCCGCTTGCGGTGCTTGCACGGTGGAAATAAACGGCAAAGCCAAACTCGCTTGCGTTACCAAAATGAAAACACTCGAAAATGCCGAAATATTCACCCCCGAGGGTTTTCCACCCCATGTACTTGATATTATTGCCAAAACCTTTGTAAATCAAGGGGCTGTACAGTGTGGTTTTTGTACTCCCGGGTTTATCACTCGCACAAAAGTGTTGTTGCAGGACAATCCCCATCCCACCATTCAGGAAATACATCAGGCCATCAAACCACATTTGTGTCGGTGTACCGGGTACAAAAAAATTGAAGAAGCCATTGGCGTTGCCGGCGATTTGCTTGAAAAGGGAACCCCAATTGAAATTACCGCCACTTCCGGTAAAATAGGTGTGGCCCATCCCAAATATGAAGCCTTGCAAACGGCCATTGGAGAAAGGAAATTTGTGGATGACATGATTCTCGACGGAATGCTTTTCGCTGCCTTGAAATTTTCGGATCATCCCAAAGCCCGAATACTGAAAATCGATGTATCGGAAGCCATGAAATCACCGGGTGTGCATCGGATTTTTACCGCCGGGGATATTCCGGGAGAACAAAAAACCGGACTCATCCTTCAGGATTGGCCATTGATGATAGCCCCGGGACAAACCACTCATTATATTGGTGATGTGTTGGCAGGAGTGGTGGCCGAAAGTGACCAGTTGGCCCGCGCATCGGTGGCTAAGATAAAAGTGGAATACGAAGTGTTCCCGCCCGTTACCGATGTGGTGAAAGCCATTGATGGTGAGCGGGTTCATCCGGAAAGGCCCAATAATTTCGATACCACCCAATTTACCATTGGCGATGCCGACAAAGCCATGTCGTTGGCGGCTTTTCGCTTCCGCGGAAAGTATGAAACCCAACGTATTGAACACGGTTTCTTAGAAAAAGAAGCTGCCATTGCCTGCCCGGACGGAAGTGGTGGCGTGGAGCTTTTTAGCCAAAGTCAGGGTGTTTACGAGGACCGTCGGCAGGTGGCCATGATTTTGGGACTGCCCGAGGAAAAAGTGCGTGTGACGCTGGTTCCCAACGGAGGCGGATTTGGCGGTAAAGAAGATATGACCGTTCAGGGACATGCTGCCTTGTTTGCCTTTTTGTTGAACCGACCAGTTAAAATTACCCTTCGCCGCGAAGAATCCATTCGCATGCATCCCAAACGGCATCCTGTAATGATGGACATGGAACTGGGCTGCGATGCCAAAGGAAAACTCACGGCCTTGAAACTCAAAGCTATTGGCGACACAGGAGCCTACGCTTCGGTGGGCATGAAGGTGATGGAGCGCGTGGCAGGACATGCTGCCGGAGGTTATTTTATCCCGGAAGTGGACATTGAAGCGAAGACCGTTTATACCAACAACATCCCTTGTGGAGCCATGCGTGGCTTTGGTGCCAATCAGGTGGCCTTTGCCTTAGAAAGTTGCATCGACGAGCTTTGTCAGCAAGGCGGATTCGACCGTTGGCAGTTTCGCTATGATAATGCACTGGTGGATGGGTTAAAAACTTCCACCGGACAAAAAGTGACCGGCGTGGGAATCAGGGCTTGTCTGGAAGCACTCAAACCCGATTACCTGAAGGCTCCTTTCGCCGGATTGGCTTGTGCCATCAAGAATTCAGGTGTGGGCAATGGCATGAAAGACGAATCGCAGGTAAGTATCGAAATCATTTCCGAAAACCATATCCTCCTTCAACACGGCTGGACCGAAATGGGACAAGGTGTACACAACATGGCACTGCAAACCCTGTGCGAAGAAACAGGCTTGAATCCTGATATTGTTGAAGTTAGGGTAGATACCGAAGCCCAACTCAAAACCGGCATGACCACCAGCTCACGTGCCACAGCATTGGTTGGATTGGCCATAATAAATGCTGCCAAAGCATTGAAAGAAGATTTAAAACAACATGCGTTGAAAGAATTGGTTGGAAAAACTTTTAAAGGAGAATTTGTGTGCGACTGGACTACCAAGCCCGGTACCGGCATCGAAAACCCCATTATTCACTACTCCTATGGTTATGCTGCTCAATTGTGTGTGTTGGACGAAAAGGGTGAAATTATTCGAATGGTAGCTGCCCACGATGCCGGAAAAATCATGAATCCCATGTTGTTCGAAGGCCAGATTGAAGGTGGCGTACACATGGGTTTGGGCTACGCCCTGACCGAAGACTTACCCATGAAAGATGGCTTTCTGATCAGCGAACGCATGCGCGATTTAAAAATCCTGCGTGCCCACGAAACCCCTGAAATTAAAGTAATTGGCGTGGAAGTCCCTGATCCCGTGGGCCCCTACGGAGCCAAAGGAATTGGAGAGATTGGGTTAGTACCTACGGCTGCGGCTGTGGCCAATGCATTTTGTGCTTTCGATGGGGTGAGGAGAATGAAGTTGCCTTTGAAGCGGTAGTTCCAACCCGGCGGGTCGAGAACTAATTCCTAACTAAAAATGAATATTAACAGATAAAAATCCAAGGGGGCCAATACGGGTTCTTAATCCGGTAACAGAATGCTCATATTCTGAATTATAACTGTTATTTTTGGTGATGGTTTTTCCCGTGATATATTCGATGGTATATTTAACTTCTGTGCCAATCGACAAGTGGGGTGTTATGTAGTAATTTACGCCAAGTAACGGATTTATACCAACCGCGAATTCGCTGTATTTATTCTCATTGTCGTAATTGCTTTCATCGTATTTTGTTTTTAAGCTTGAAATGGAAGTGGACAAATCAGCTCCATAAAAAATATTAACACGTGAAAAGGTTAAATGCCATTCGTACCCCACATTGAAAGTAGTTCGGAAATTCTTGGCCGTGTAGGAATCGTTGGAGCCGTTTTTATTCTCATTTTTCATGTTGCTGTAACTGAGATTGGCTCCCAACCTTACGGCCCCCTTAGCAGAATGAAATTTCACTCCCACAACAAGTTCAGGACGCGCATAATACTCTCCCAAATAGTAATCGATGAAATAATCCCCATTGATATCCACTAAATAGGATGAATACACGTAATTATTTCTGGCAAAGATATTGGCAACAGCAATATTTACTTCCGTTCTTTGGTTGTTAAATTCCTGCTTTTCGGAGTTCTGAGCATGGCTTGAAACTGAATAAAACGAGCTAATGATCAGGCATAAAATAAAAATACTAATGTTCTTTTTCATCATGTATAGGTTTGTTTGTAAATTTTAAAATCGGGCTAAGGTAGTTAAATAATGAAATTACAACAGCCCGAAATAAGCTTAATTTATGGCATCTTCAAAAAAAGCAAAATCTCGGGAACAAAAATGCGTATTTTTGGAATCACTATGAAAAGAAAAGGCTATTTCGCTTTGTTGATGAGCATAATTGTCATCACTTCGTGTGATTTTCAATCGCTTCACCATGAGTCGATCAACCACAAAATTTACGCAAACCCTGTTTGGCTTCAAGGCACTTGGGAACAACAAACGGATGATGGAATATTTTCTGAATCATGGCAAAAAGTAACCGACAGTGCATACCATGGAGTTGGCATGTTTATAAGTGAAGGAGATACCTTATTCTCAGAAAGACTCTCCATCTACCAAAGTCGAAGTGTCTGGTATTATGCAGCTTTGGTTTCTGACCAAAATGCGGGTGAAACAATTGTATTTGAGCTAACCTCATCAAAAGATTCAATCATGGTTTTTGAAAACAGAAACCATGATTTTCCTCAGAAAATTAGCTATCATTTTATTTCTGAAGACTCAGTTGTTGCAGTAGTTGAAGGAGAAACCAAAGAAGGCTCGCGAAAGGATATTTTCTCAATGACACGTAAAATAATCAATTAATCCATGTCCATCATACTCAGAAACGCTACCTTTATACATTGGCAAACAGGACATATTGTTCAAGTGTCTAATAAATGGAAAAGTGTTTATGGGTAGAATTATTATTTTCTGAGCAGCATATGAGGGGTTTGAATCAGCGCGGAGCACGAAATATTCTCCATTAACAATTTTTGTTTGAGTTATGACCAATGAGATTGAAAGGTACAAAGGATTACTAAATGACATTAAAGTTCGTTTGCGGTCGGCGCAGGTCAAGGCAACTTTATCTGTAAATGCTGAATTGATTGAGATGTATGGAGATATTGGACGAATGATTCATCAGCAACAATTAGCATATGGATGGGGAGCAGGGATCATTCGAAAACTATCTACTGATTTAAAAAATGAATTGCCAGAAGAAAAAGGGTTTTCAGAGAGGAACCTTAAATTTATGGTTCAGTTTTATAAAGAATACTTTTCTGTCGCTGCAATTGGGAAACAGCCCGTTTCCCAATTAGAACAAATGGGGAAACAGCTTGTTTCACAAATACCATGGGGTCATAATATTATACTTATGCAGAAGATTAAATCGAAAGAGATACGATTTAAATACATGCAACAAGTAATTGAATCCGGCTGGAGTAGAGATGTTTTGGTAAATATGATCAAGGGTTCATGGCACAATCGTCAAGGTATTGTATCAAGCAACTTTAATTCTACCCTCCCTGATTTGCAATCGAATTTAGCACAACAAATGCTAAAAGACCCTTATGTTTTTGATTTTCTAACCATTACAGAACCCTTTAACGAAAGAGAGTTAGAAACGGAATTAATCAAACATCTCGAGCGATTTCTGATTGAACTTGGTTCTGGATTTGCTTTTGTAGGACGTCAATATCATCTCCAAATAAGCGACAGGGATTTCTATATAGATTTGCTATTTTATCACCTCAAGTTAAGAGCCTATATTGTAATTGAATTAAAAAAAGGGGAATTTAAACCCGAATATGCCGGAAAACTAAACTTTTACTGTTCTGCCGTTGATGACATCCTCAGGCATGAAACAGATCAGTCAACAATTGGGTTGATACTGTGTGAAACAAAAGATAAAATCTTTGCCGAATACGCATTGAAAGATATTAACAAACCCATAGGTATTTCTGAATATGAACTTACCAAAGCTATCCCTGATAACTTGAAGTCCAGTTTGCCTAGTATTGAAGAAATAGAATCTGAGTTTTCAAAAGAAGAAAACAGCAGCTGATTTTTCGGTGAAACAGAAAGAACTAAAACACATTAAATAGTATAACCATGTCCATCATACTCAAAAACGCAACTTTTATTCATTGGCAAACGCTGGAACATATCCATGCCTCCATAAAAATTGATCCCGGTGTGGGTGCCGGCTATACACTGCTCCCCGCGCAGCTCGAAGGTGTAGATATCAGTAGGGATGAGGTAATCGACTGTACCGGAAAACTGGTCACCAAGTCCTTTGCCGTGGGTCATCACCATGCTTACTCGGCCTTGGCACGTGGCATGCCCCAACCGCCAAGGCAACCTGAAAACTTTTTGCAAATTCTGCAATATATCTGGTGGAACCTCGACAAAGCCCTCGACAACCAAATGATTGAAGCAAGCACGTTGGCCACCGCCATGGCCTGTGCCAAAGCGGGATCGACTTTCGTGATCGATCATCATGCTTCGCCCAATGCCATCAGTGGGTCGTTGGAAATTATCGCCAACGCTTTCGATCGGGTGGGGGTGAGTCACTTGCTGTGTTACGAAATTTCGGACCGTGATGGAATCGATAAGGCAGAGCAGGGTTTGACGGAAACTGCTGAATATTTGATTCAGCATCAAGGCTTGGTAGGGCTGCACGCTTCTTTTACCGTGGGCGACGATACCCTGAGCAAAGCCGTAAACCTGATGCAAAAAACCCAATCCGGAATCCATATTCACGTGGCAGAAGACCTGGCCGATCAGGACCAATGCATGAAGGCTCATAACATGCGTGTGGTGGAACGGCTTCATCAATTTGGTGTGCTTCAATCATCAAAAACCATTTTGGCACACGGACTGCATTTGTCTGACAATGAACGGGATTTGATCCGAAACTCGCCGGCGTGGATGGTCGAGAATATGGAAAGTAACCTAAATAATCAGGTGGGCTTTTTCGATGGGAGAAATCTTGGCAATCGGCTGATGTTGGGAACCGATGGCATGCACAGCGACATGATCCGAAGTGCCCAATCGGCTTTCTTTTCCGGTCTTCAACATGACCAAATCAACGTGCCCGAAGCCTATGGGCGGTTGAGAAATGTACATCATTATTTGTCGGAAAACTCCTTTTTGGGTGATGGTGATAACAACCTGGTGGTACTCGATTATGATTCGCCAACCCCTGTTTCATCAGAGAATTTTTTAGGTCATTTTATATTTGGATTGTCATCAAACCATGTTCAACATGTGATTTCCAATGGAAATTGGTTGGTGAAAAACAGAAAACTCACCAACGTGGACGAACAAGAGGTGCTTATACAAGCGCGAAATCAGGCGGTGCGTTTGTGGAAGAAATTGTAATGGGATTGAATTGAAAAAGAAGTGCAGCACACAAACGTCTTACTTCTCTTTTTTAAAGTACAAATTCCCAAAAGTTGTCAGAGGTAATACATTTAAAATCTGAACCGTAGTTTTCGACCCATGATTTTGGTGCTTTTTCTGCCGTCTTTTTGTATTTGATTTCGTAGCCAAAGAGCTTTCCCGATTTTTCTTCAACATAATCTAACTCTGCACCGGTATAGGTTCGCCAAAAATAGGACGAAACGTGGCGTTGATGGTACGCGGATGCCTTTAATCGTTCTGCAATAACGAAATTTTCCCAAAGAGCCCCACGATCGTTACGCATCTTAAGCATGGAAAAATTATTGATAATCGCATTGCGTACACCACAATCCCAAAAATATATTTTGTCGCGTTTGCTTATTTCTTTTCTGAGATTACGACTGAAGCCCCCAAGCCGAAACACAATGAAAGATTGTTCCAATAGATCAATGTAGTTGTTCACGGTTTCCTGACTCATTCCCAGTTGTTTGGCAAGTTCATTCAATGAAACTTCCGATCCGATCTGAAAGGCCAGAAGTTGCAGTAAATCTCTTATTTTGCTGCTGTTTCTAATCTGGCTTAAGGCAATAATGTCCTTATAAAGGTAGGCATCTGAAAGTTCAAGCAGATATTTTTCTTTTAGACCTAAAGATGACTGGTTAAGTATGTCGGGATACAATCCAAAAATCATCCATTGTTCAAGCCGTTCCTGCATCTCAAAAGGATTAAAATCCGCTCTCAACTCGGATAATGCAATGGGGTACAGTGTAAAGGTTGAAGTTCGTCCCGTGAGTGGTTCCTTAACTTTGTTAGCCAAATCGAGCGATGAGGATCCTGTAACCAACAAACGCAATGATGGCAGATTATCGTGTAGTATCTTTAGGTTAATACCAATGTCGGGTATCCGTTGAGCCTCGTCAATGAATAGCAGATCATACCCGCTGACAAATAGTTTCAATTTATTGAGGTCGCGGGATGAAAGCACATCAACGTACCGAGATTCGTCGGCATTGACATTCAGTACCTTCAACTTCCGGTTACCCTCAGGAGAAGCAAGTGTGGCCAAAAAATCGTTGGAAAGGGTTGTTTTGCCTGTTTGCCGTGCCCCATAAAGAATGATGATTTTGTTTGATTGAGAATAGCTCTCGCGAAGCAATGGTAATAGATTCCGTTTTACTTTCATGACGTCTTTGCTTTTTACCGAACGAAGATGTATTAGTACGTGCCTCCAAATGGCATTTTCAAGAGCAAAGGTAGTAAATAATTATTTCTATTCGAAAAATTCACGTGAAAATTTCGAGTATATCTGAAAAATTCACGTGAAATTTTCGATTAGGTCTGGATTTTGTGGTTTTTGTCCATCCGTTTGCGCCTGAAGTTATCATCTTTTTTCCTTGTTTAGAATCGTCATTAAATAACTTTTTTTGTTCATTTTTCACAAAGAAAACCTAACTTTGGGCTTCCTAAATTTATTCACAAATGATTGAAATATACCACAATCCCCGTTGCAAAAAATCACGTGCCGGACTTCAATATGTTCAGGAAAGGACTTCGGACTTCGAAATCATCGATTACCTTAAAAATCCATTGACAGAGAAGGAGTTGGAGGTGCTGCTGATGAAACTCAACAAAAAGCCCTTCGACATGGTACGTACCCAGGAAGCCGTGTACAAAAGTGAATTGAAAGGAAAACAATTTACCGACCACGAATGGGTGAAAATCATGGTTGAAAATCCCAAACTCATCAAACGACCCATCGTGGTGAAAGGCAACAAAGCCGTGTGGGGCGACCCTGCCGAAGCCATTAGCGTACTTTTTTAACAGAATCCAATAATACAATTACACAGCTATAAAAATTAAAACCATGAACTACAGAATTGAACACGACACCATGGGCGAGGTACAAGTTCCTGCCGACAAATATTGGGGTGCCCAAACTCAACGATCCAAAGAAAATTTCAAAATCGGACCCGAAGGTTCCATGCCCGAAGAAATTATCATGGCCTTTGCTTACCTTAAAAAGGCGGCTGCCCTTACCAATGCCGACTTGGGTGTGTTGACCAAAGAAAAAGCCACACTCATTGCCCAAGCCGCCGACGAAATTCTGGAAGGCAAGCTGGCCGGAAACTTCCCGTTGGTGATTTGGCAAACGGGGTCAGGTACCCAATCGAATATGAACATGAACGAAGTAATTGCCAACCGCGGTCATGTGATTAACGGTGGAAAGCTGGAAGATAAAGCAAAGGCACTGCATCCCAACGATGATGTCAACAAATCGCAGTCGTCCAACGATACTTTCCCCACGGCCATGCACATTGCCGCATACAAGCTCATTATGGAAGTGACCATTCCCGGTGTTCAAAAACTGCGCGATGCCCTGAACGAAAAAGCCGAAGCCTTCAAGTCCATCGTAAAAACAGGTCGTACCCACCTGATGGATGCCACCCCGTTGACACTCGGACAAGAATTTTCAGGCTATGTGGCTCAGCTCGATTTCGGACTAAAAGCCTTAAAAAATACCCTTCCTCACCTCACACAGTTGGCACTTGGCGGTACCGCCGTTGGAACGGGACTCAATACACCCAAAGGTTATGCCGAAAAAGTAGCCGAAAAAATTGGCGAACTTACCGGATTTCCTTTTGTTACGGCAGAAAACAAATTCGAAGCTTTGTCGGCCCATGATGCCATCGTGGAAACTTCAGGAGCGCTGAAACAACTGGCCGTCAGCTTGATGCATATTGGAAATAACATCCGCACCCTGGCTTCCGGTCCCCGTTGCAGTATTGGTGAAATCCAGCTGCCCGCCAACGAACCCGGCTCGAGCATCATGCCCGGAAAGGTAAACCCAACCCAAAACGAAGCCTTAACCATGGTTTGTGCTCAGGTAATTGGCAACGACGCCGCCATCACTGTGGGAGGTATGCAAGGCCATTTTCAACTCAATGTATTTAAACCGGTGATGATTGCCAACTTGCTGCAAGCTGCTCGTTTACTTGGTGATGCCTGTGTTTCATTCACCGATAACGCCGTGGTGGGCATCGAACCCAACTACCGCGTGTTGGAGGAAAAACTGGAAAATTCGCTCATGTTGGTCACCGCCCTGAACACCCACATTGGATACGAAAAGGCAGCCAAAATTGCCAAAAAAGCCCATGCCGAAGGCACCACCTTGCGGGAAGCAGCTTTGGAACTGGGATTTTTAACCGATGAAGAATTCACACTTTGGGTAGATCCCAGAAAGATGATTTAATTTGAATATTTCTTCTTGTTAGTTTTAAATTGTTGATTAGCCGTCCTGAATTTTTTCAGGGCGGCTTTTTTGATGGGTTGGGAGTCCCTTTTGCTTCAAGCGTCCACACTTGAAACTCCTCCTTGCTTCAAGCGTCCACGCTTGAAGTTTTCGATCCCATCGTTTCCCTGAACAAATAACTGCTTCAAGGGGCCACACTTGAAGCTATAGACCCATCATCCCCTTTTGCTTCAAGCGTCCACGCTTGAAGCTATCCACCTCGTTTCACTGAACTTTTTTGTCCCATTGCGACTTACTCTCCTTGCAAACGAATGCTTAATTTCAATATCATATAATATCATCCAGACCTTGTTTCAGATCAATCAATTGCTCCTTGGAAATCATTCCTATTTTACTCACCAACCGTTCTTTGGAAATGGATCGGATATGGAAAGTCATCACCTCCGACCGCTGAGTAATACCGTTTATTACATTGGTTTCCAGTATAGTACTTCCCTAATATTTCTTTTTCTTTGAAGTCAGCGGACAAGCAATTACCACCGGCAGGTAGGTGTTCATCAAATCACCAATGATAATGACTACCGAACGAATCTCATGTTGCTGACTACCTTTCACAGGGTTCAGATCAGCATACCAAATTTCCCGCTGTTTCATACGTTCAATTGTTTCAGATAGTCCTCCATACCTTCTTCGGCTATTTCCAGCAGTTCGGTATAATTGGCGGTCTGTTTGTGGATTGAACATACTCGGCGTGTGTCAGTTGGTCGAGATAAATCTGTAAAGCTTTTTCAATGAATTTTTTTTGGGCGTGGACAGTCGCTTGGCCATGCCCTTAAGCTTTTAAAGCAAGTCGTCGGGTAAAGTACTGGTGAAAGGTGGTCATGCATTTATATTTTTTATCATTGTTGTCCAGTAAAATTAAGCAGAAAACGCTATAATGCTTATTATTTGTCGTCCGCCTATGGCGGACTTCACTAAAGTGGGGGTTGTTTCATATTCTACCCATATTTAGCCCCTAACGGGGCTGTCCCGTAGGGACAAGATGTTGGTAGAAAGCAAATTAAAGTCTCCATAAAGTCCCGTAGGGACGATATATTTTTTTAACCGGACATCAATGATTTTTAATTTACAAAATGTAAATATTAAGTAGAAAACAGCGAAGTCAATAGACAATTAGGTGTTACAACACAACCAACTTGATCGACTTTTCATTCAATTGGCCAGACTCCACTACAACGAAGTATATTCCTCTGGACCAAGAAGATACATCGATGGATATCTGTCCCCTGGAAGGTATGCCGGAAGTAATCATGATACGCCCCGAAATGTCCTTGATGGAAATGGTGCTTTCTTCAATGGATTTGGAATGGATCGTCACTTGATCCTTGGCCGGATTGGGAAAAATGGTTAGTTGTTGCACATTAGGATTTTCTGAAACAGAACTCAAAATATGTTCTACCGCATTGGAATAGTACCAATCTCCAAAAGTGCCGGTTTCCTCATCCAGCTTTTGTAAACCATAAGCATAATAACCTGTTGGCGCCGTAGCCAAAGTCGAGTCGAGATATTCCTCCTGCATCGGAGGCAAAGAGTCGATCACGGTCAGCAAACCATCCTCAGGAGTTTCTCCCAAACCCGGGTCGAAATCGGAAATTCGTGCTACCACCATATTTGGGATATTCCTCTGTCTTGCCGGCATTTCGTGTTTGGAAGTGTTGCAGGTAACCGCCCTGATCATAAAATCCTGAAAGGGTGATAGTTGCCATTGTCCGCCGTTGGGCATGCGCGCATAAGATTGATTTGCTCGGGGCATTTCATTGTCAATTCCTATGGGGGCGGAGGTAGTGCTTGATCCCAATTGTCTCATTCCCAAATAAAAAATGCCGTCTTCATCCGGTGCATCCAGACCTTCGCAACGAACCCAAAAGTAATTTTCTACGGTGATGACCACCGAATCCAATAAAGTGCCGGGCATACCATCCACTCCATCGTTGTCATAAGCCACCAACAAAAAATCCGTTCCCAAAAACTCATTTCCTTGGGGGAAACTTCCGTCGCCCACGTGAATCATGGCGCCAACTACCTGTGTCGACTGTCCCAGATTGAATTTGACCACCATTTCGCCACCGGAAATGACCCATACCGTCATTTCATCGCAACTGCCATCGTCATAATAGGTGTATCCGCTTTCACTCCATTGTACATGAGCCGCCAAATCGTTGTTCACGATGGTAGTGCTTAATTCGCAAAAAGTAGTATTGGGAAAATTACTGGTGTTTGCCTGTTGGGCTTCCAACCGGAATGGCATGATGATAATGCAGTACACGCATATCATCAGGTACATTTGAAAGTTTGTTTTCATACTTTGAGGTTTGAACTTCCAAAGCTATAAAAAAATCGAACAGCTATTTCTTTTTGCCCTTAAAAATCCGATCAAAAAAACGTCCCACTTTGCTACGTTTTTTATCCTCCGTTTTCTGGTCCTGCTGAAGAACCGAATCCTGCACGGCTCCACTATCTTCTTCTTTTCGGTAAGGCGATTGATAAAACCTTCGAGTCCCTTTTCGCGGAATGCCGGACACGCAACCACACTATCGTTGTTCAGCACAAAGGGCACAAGGTATTCGGATCGAAGGGGGACATTTTTCTCCATATTTTGCAAAGTGCTTCCTGCAATGGGCAAGGCCAGGGCCGAACCGCTTCCCAATCCTGTGACAAAATGAATGGAAGGATCGCTGGCACCCACACGAACACCTACCACCAGCTTAGGGGTATAGGCCATAAACCAGGCATCGGTGTAGTTCTGAGCAGTTCCGGTTTTGCCGGCCAAATCGCAAGTCAGGCCATAGGTGTTGCGCAATCGCGTTCCTGTTCCGCTGTTGACGGCTGTTTGCAACATTCGGGTAAGTTCCTCGGCAATAATGGGTTGCATGGATTGTCGCTTTTCCTGCTCTGGTTGTTCCCAAATCACCTGACCTTGTGCATCCACAATCTTCCGGATTATATTCAACTCTTCGTAAAATTCGCCACCACGGGCAAAGGCGCCATACACTTTCACCATCTCCAACAGGGAAATTTCTGCCGTTCCCAATGCCAACGAGGGGGTTTCGTTTCGTGGAATGTCCAGATCGAGCCGATAGCAAAAATTCCGCAGGGCTTCGTGGCCTACCTTAAAATATAAATCCACCGTAGGAAGGTTCATGGAGTGCGCCAAAGCATACCACAGTGCCACACGGGTGTCGTCGCTGCTGGTATGGTCGTAGTTTTCGGGCGACCAGCCATTATATTCTTCGTAGGTTTTCTGCACATTGTCCAAATAAGTGCAAGGGGTGTATCCTTCTTCGAGGGACGTGGCATATACCAATGGTTTGAAGGTGGAAGCGGCTTGTCGTTTGGCCAGCACCTGATCGTAGGGCAGATAGCGAAAATTGTTTCCGCCAATCCAGGTGAGCACTTCCCCCGTTTCGGGATCCGTTATCAACACGGCAGCCTGCAACATGCGGGTATAATACCACAGGCTGTCCAATGAACTCATGTTGACTGTTTTCATACCATCGGGAGTTACCAATTCCACTGGGTGGACTGCGGCGTTGGTGGCCAGTTGTTTTACAGTTTCCGACTGATTTTTCAGCCAGCTTTTTTTTGCATTTATGTTGGTCAATTGTTTGTCGAGAAGGGGCTGCATGGCGGTCAACTGTTTCCTTACGGCTTCTTCGGCCATGGTTTGCAGCCTGTAGTCGAGGGTAGTGTAAATACGAAGTCCGTCTTTTTCGATGTCGTAAGTTTGGTTTTGATACGACAGATCGTCCAGAATATTTTTGGCTTGTTTTTTCACCTGATGGACAAAATATCCGGCGGGTGCTTTTGTTTGCAGGTTGGAATATTTGAGTCCGAGATCCGTTTTTTGCAAACTGTCTTTTTCGCTTTCCGAAAGATAGCCTTCGTTTTTCATCAAGGCCAAAATCTGGTTGCGGCGTTGGAGGGCATTTTCGGGATGTAGCCGCGGATTGTAATAGGTGTTGGCTTTCAACATGCCCACCAAAACGGCAGATTCCTGTATGTTCAGGTCTTTGGCATGTTTACCGAAATACCTCGATGCTGCGGCCTCAATACCATACACCTGTTCGCCGAAAGGCACCGAATTGAGGTACAACAGCAGGATATCTTCTTTGGTATAAACCTTTTCGAGTCGGACGGCAATAATCGATTCCTTGATTTTGGCCACCGGCATGGAGAAAAAACTGTGGTCGTTGCGTCCGTAAAGGTTTTTGATGAGCTGTTGCGAAAGGGTGCTACCACCGCCACCACTTTTGTCGCCCAACAAAATGGATTTAAACAAAACCCGCATATAGCTGCGGCCATCCACGCCATTATGACTAAAATATCGTTTGTCTTCGGTGGAAACCAAAGCATTGACCAAATGCTGAGGCACCTCGTCCCAATGGATGTTGGTTCGGTTTTCGGCAAACACTTTCCCGATAAGGGTACCATCCGATGCCAAAATCAGCGAGGCTTCTTCATTTTTAATGGCTTCGAGTTCCGATTTGGATGGAAGCGGCCCGAAAATTC
Source organism: Bacteroidales bacterium (assembly GCA_965140775.1). Classification (GTDB taxonomy): domain Bacteria; phylum Bacteroidota; class Bacteroidia; order Bacteroidales; family F082; genus UBA6244. Next base: position 283,802 of record OZ223471.1, read on the forward strand.
CGATGTAAACTGCTCCGAAAAATAAGGCAGCCAACAGAATGAGGAGCAATGTCGTTTGAATGAAATACCTGAAAATCATTCTGCCACGTGATGGCATTTTATTTTTTCCTTTTTTTTTGATCGGTTTTTTTTTGGTCGCCATAGTTGGATTGATGCTGAAATGCAAAGGTATAACGCCCTGCATTGGAAAATTGTATTTGCGCTAAGAAAGTTTGAATGGTATTTATACGTTACCGTGAATAAATGAATGATGCCTAACATGGCAATAAAACATCACCCGTTTTTCAACAATTCCACAATGTAAGGATGCAGCAACAACTTGGTCAACAAATAATTCTCATCTCCCGCCTCCCGAAGGATGTCCGAAATCTGGCGCTTTTTTTCTTCGTGATTCATTTCTGTTTGAAGTACTTGTTTTAAAATGCGTACCTGACTACCTCTCAACTCATCAAAAATGGTGTTGAGCAGGTCGTTCATTTGTTGATGGGAGGTCCTGTTTTTATCTGGTTTGCCCAATATTTCGAGCTCATCCATAGCCGATTGCAATATCTCAGCTGCCATGCGTTTGTTTCGTTCCAGATACGATTCGTTACCTACCGCATCCCGCAACGACCATGAATTAAATGTGTTATCTAGATCAAGCAATTGTTTGCTGCGTGGGTTGTTGGCGCCAAAAATACCATCGAGCATCAGGCAGGCTGAGGTTTTCCAAACATCCAGGTCGAAATGGGGTTCATGCAGCTTTTTCATCTGATTTTCAATCCATTTTATTTCATTGTGTGCCATGGTGTATAAGGTTTAGTGTAAAAATACATCATTTATTTAAGAAATTACTATATTTGCGCCCACATTAAATCCTTAAATCATTGCTCTTTATGGAGAAACGCAACATTGGCCACATTGCTCAGATCATTGGCCCTGTTATCGACGTCGTCTTTGAGAATGAAGAAGACCTGCCAAAAATCTACGATGCGCTCGAAATCACTCGTAACAATGGGGATAAACTTATCCTCGAAGCTCAGCAAGCTATAGGTGAAAATACGATCAGAACCATTGCCATGGACTCCACCGACGGACTCAAACGTGGTCTGGAAGTAAGGTCGCTCGGACAACCCATATCCATGCCCACCGGAGACAAAATCAAAGGGCGATCGTTTAATGTAATCGGTGATGCCATCGACGGCCTTGGCGAAGTGGATTCCAAAAAACGTTATCCCATACACCGCGATCCCCCAAAATACGACGAGTTGAGCACCTCCAAAGAAGTGCTTTATACCGGTATCAAAGTTATCGATCTTATCGAGCCTTACTCCAAAGGGGGTAAAATTGGTTTGTTTGGTGGTGCCGGTGTTGGCAAAACCGTTATTATCATGGAGCTCATCAACAATATCGCCAAAACATATGCCGGTATGTCGGTGTTTGGCGGCGTAGGTGAGCGTACCCGTGAAGGAAACGACCTGCTTCGTGAGATGATCGAATCGGGCGTTATCAAATATGGTGATGAATTTAAAAAGAACATGGAAGAAGGTGGTTGGGACTTGTCGAAAGTTGACTACAAAGAATTGGAGACTTCACAAGCTACCCTCGTGTATGGTCAGATGAACGAACCTCCCGGAGCCCGTGCCCGGGTTGCTCTTTCAGGTCTTACCGTTGCTGAATATTTCCGCGATGGTGATGAAGAATCCGGCGGACGTGACATCCTGTTTTTTATCGACAATATTTTCCGTTTTACCCAAGCCGGTTCTGAAGTAAGTGCGTTGCTCGGACGTATGCCTTCTGCCGTTGGTTATCAGCCCACGCTTGCCACCGAAATGGGTATCATGCAGGAACGTATTACTTCCACCAAAAGAGGTTCAATCACTTCTGTACAAGCGGTTTATGTGCCTGCGGATGACTTGACCGACCCCGCTCCCGCAACCACCTTTGCTCACTTGGATGCCACCACCGTATTAAGTCGTAAAATTGCCGAGTTGGGGATTTATCCCGCTGTTGACCCCTTGGATTCAACATCGCGCATTCTCACTCCTGATGTGGTTGGCGATGAGCACTATAATACCGCACAACGGGTTAAAAATATCCTACAACGTTACAAAGAGTTGCAGGATATTATTGCCATTCTGGGTATGGACGAACTCTCGGAAGAAGACAAACTTATCGTTCACCGTGCCCGTCGTGTACAGCGTTTCTTGTCGCAACCTTTCCACGTGGCCGAACAGTTTACCGGCTTAAAGGGAACTGTGGTTTCCATCGAAGATACCATCAAAGGGTTTAACATGATTATGGACGGCGAAGTGGATGAATATCCGGAAGCTGCCTTCAACCTGGTTGGAAATATTGATGAAGCCATTGAAAAAGGTAAAAAACTGATGGCCGAAAGTAAAAAGTAACGATATGCATGTTGAAATCATCACTCCCGATGTGGAGATATTTAAAGGAGAAGCCGAACTGGTACAATTACCGGGCATCGATGGTTCGTTCGAACTGCTCAACAACCATGCTCCCTTGATTTCTGCACTCTCGAAAGGTAAGATTAAAGTGAAAATCAGTGGCAAAGAGCAGTTTTTTGAAATTGCCGGCGGCGTCATCGAAGTGCACGACAACAAAGTGCTTATACTGGCCGAATAGAGTAGCTACACATAAAATGCAAACCCGGGAAAACAACTTCCCGGGTTTTTTTGTATTTTGGAGGCAAATTAATCTGCTATGACCCCTTCTGTCTGGATGAACGATTTGCTCGGATTGGTTTTTCCCAACCTCTGTGCTGCCTGTGGACAGCCATTGGTGCGCCATGAAAAAGTCATTTGCATGCGATGTGGATACAAATTGCCACGAACCAATTTCCACCATTTTGAAAACAATCCTGTAGCCAGGATTTTTTGGGGAAGGGTGAACCTGCATGCCGCCACGGCCTTTCTGTATTTCAACAAGGGAGGCAAAGTGCAGCACCTGATTCACGAACTTAAATACAAGGGTAACAAAGAGGTAGGTGAACAACTGGCCAATTTGTGGGGAAATGATTTGAAAAAGAAGGGGTTGTTTACGGATGTGGAGGTGGTGATTCCGGTACCCTTGCACCCCAAAAAGCAACGCATCAGAGGATATAACCAGAGTGAGCAGATTACCAGGGGCTTGGCCGAATCCATGGCGGTGTATCATTCGGTAGGCAACCTGGTGAGAAATACCTTTACCGAAAGCCAGACCAAAAAATCAAGGTATAGCCGTTGGCAGAATGTTTCTGGTAAATTTGGGGTGCTTTACCCCGAAAAACTGGAGGGAAAACATGTGTTACTTGCCGACGACGTGATTACCACCGGGGCTACCCTGGAGGCTTGTGCTCAGGAACTGGCCAAGATAAAACACATCAAAATTAGTGTGGCAACTCTTGCATATGCTCAGGGATAGCGGGAATGGTATCGCGAATCCGACCCATTTTTCGCATGAGCTCATTGTACTGCTCGCGGTTGCGAATGAGTTTGCGCTGAAGTCGCGCCGCATGGTTAAACTGATCGTACAAGGCTTGTATGGGGCCCTTAAAACTTGCGGGTTTAATGTTTTGATACATCAATTCGGTACCTTCCCACTCAGGATAAAACTGACTTAAATCGATGGGCTCCATGTTGATAACCATCTGTTTGAATACCTCATAATCGAAAAACGCTCGGATAATCACCTCGTTAATCATGATGGTGTCTTTGTCCAATGTAATCTGCACAAGGTCGTCCAGCTGACGGATGCTGTCGGTGATATACAGGATGCGCGGACTAAAACCCACAGAAGTGATCAACAGGCTGTCGTGGGGATTGATGTACATTTTAAATCGTCCGTTATTGTCGGCAATGGTGCCCACCCGATTGAATTTACTGATAATATGGGTGTTGGGAATCGGGATCAGGCTGTCGCTGCTCACCACCATGGCATCCAGAATCACCCGCTCCTGTTCGTTCTCTTGTGCCCATACCAGGTCAGCTGAAAACATAAGGCTGGAGAAAAAAAGTATAATCCTGAAATACATGTGGTTATCAATCGATTGTTAATGAATTACGGAAAAAATATTTGAACGATACGATATAAACATTAATTTAGCTTTCAAATGGCTAAATTGCACAATTGTTTATTCTCTTAAAGTTAAAAATATGAAAAAATTTTCTACCCTGCTGATTCTATTGGGATTTATGGTTTCGCTGAATGCTCAGGTTCTGCCCAATGCCGATTTTGAAAACTGGCAAGAAGTTACAGTAGCCACCACCACATTCTGGGAGCCGGATATTTGGGATACCCCCAACAATTTTACCGGACAGGTTGGTACCATCGTAGTGACGCGTTCGACTGATGCCTTCACTGGATCCTATGCCGCACGTTTGGAAACCAAAGATGTGTTGGGAGGTATGTTTAAAGCCCCCGGACTGCTCACTTTTGCAGATTTCAATGTCAACATCCTAACTTTTGAATACACTTTCAATGGAGGTTTGCCCTTGCATGCCAAAGTATTCAGCCTATCAGGAAAGTACAAGTATGCAGGAGTTTCCAACGATAGCGCTTCGGTGTTGATCTACTGCTACAAAAAAAATGGCGAACTCTTTGATACCATCGGCATGGGCTATGCCTACCTGCACGATGCTGTCGATTGGTCGGATTTTACTGTCGACATGAACTATTTCAGCGATTTGCAACCCGACACCTTCAACGTGATCATCATGTCGTCGGGGATCGAATCGCTTACCCCCGGATCGGTGATGTTTGTGGATGACCTGTCTGTTGAAAGCAATGTGGGCGTGATTGATTTGGAAGCCAGTCGAATGGAGGTAGTTACCTATCCCAATCCGGTAAGTGAAGAAGTTACATTCAGCACCATATTGCCCTCCTCCGGACGCATGTTGTATGTGTATGATTTGCAAGGAAAATTGCTGACCAAACTCCCGTTTACAGGTACGGAACTAACTATCAATATCGCCAATTTTCCTGTCGGCACCTTGCTTTATCGCGTGGAAGATCCCAGAAATGGCTGGTCTACAGGAACGATCGTCAAAAACTAATACCTTCGCATGAAACAAAACCTACTGCTTTCCATCGGTTTTTGGTTGGCCTCCACAACGTGGTTGATGGCACAAACCGACAGCACCGAAAAAATAAAAACCGGTTGGAATGTGGGTGGTTTACCCGTGGTTTCGTACGATTCTGATTTGGGATTTCAATACGGCGCTTTGGTGAATCTGTATCATTACGGTGATGGCAGCTTATATCCCCAATACAACCACAGCCTGTATTTCGAGGCTTCATGGTACACCAAGGGGAGTGGCATTTTCCGTTTTTATTACGATTCGCAGGAGTTAATCAAAGGCGTTCGGGTATCGGCAGATGTGAGCTATATCCCCGACCAGACTTATAGTTTTTACGGTTTTAACGGTTATGAGGCTGTTTATCACCATGATTGGGAATTGAAAGATTCACCGGAATACAAAACCAGGGTTTTTTACCGTCAGAAGCGCGAATTTACAAGAGTAAAGCTCGACTTTCAGGGCAGTATAGCAGGAAATTTCAGGTGGCTTGCCGGAATGAACTTTTTTCATATTTACACCAATTCGGTTGATGTGGATCAACTGAACAAAGGAAAGTCCGACGACAAAAAACTTCCGGATGTGCCCGGCCTATACAACAAATATGTGGGTTGGGGGATTATCCCGACTAGTCAGGCAAAGGGAGGATTTCTCACCAACCTGAAACTGGGTTTGGTGTACGATACCCGCGACAATGAGCCCAATCCCATGAAAGGTCTGTGGACCGAGCTCATCCTGATTTCGGCACCCAAGGCCACCAGCAACATGGACGAAGGGTTCATGAAGCTGGTATTCACTCACCGCCAGTATTTTACGTTGATTAAACGCAGGTTGTCGTTTGTTTACCGACTGGGTTTAGTAACCACCGTCAGCGGGAAAGCACCCTATTACGTGGAGCCCATCATGTACATGTCGAAAATGAACGGAGCCTATTCGGAAGGGTTGGGTGGCGCCAAGACTTTGCGCGGAATCCTTAGAAACCGCGTGGTGGGCGATGGAATTTCTTACGGAAACTTTGAATTCAGGTGGAAATTTTTCAAGACCCATTGGCTCAACCAAAATTTCTACTTTGCCCTCAACACTTTTTTCGACAGCGGAATGGTCATCAAAAAGTTTGAAGTGGAAGAGGTGGTTAACCAACTCAATCTCACCCCCGAAGAAGAAAGCGCCTACTTCGATTTTGGAAATGAAAAATTGCACAACAGCGCCGGAGCCGGATTGCACATTGCCATGAACCAGAATTTTATACTATCCATCGACTTCGGTAAGGCACTGAATGCACAAGATGGCAATACAGGGTTTTATGTGGGGCTGAATTTTTTGTTTTAGCTTTTCTTCCAAAGCCAAAAGCATCATTCTGTGGTAGGTGAGCATATTTCTTTATTCAAGAATGAAATCAAAGGGAATGGCAAACATCAATTAGTTGGCAGAGAAACCACACTACGTTACGGAAATCTTAAAGAATATTTGAAAAAGTAAACTAAATAGTTAACTTTGCAAAATGATTAGGGAAATTGTTGCTTACAAGAACCGATTCGTTGAATTTTATAGAAATCAGGATTTAAAAGTTCAGTTGAAAATTGAATACGTTTTGGATCTTGTAAGATTCGAAAAGCAAGTTCCAAAGAAGTTTTTTTAGTTACTTGAAAATACTGATGGGATTTGGGAGATTAGCGTAATTACAACATTTAAAAGTATTCGGATTTTATGTTTCCAGGATAAAGGACATTTTGTTGTTTTAACAAATTGCTTCGTAAAAAAGACACAAAAATGTCCGCAAAGGGAAATAAAGCTTGCTGAAAAGCTGAAAAAAGAATATTTAAAAGAAAAGAAAGGAGATCATTAAAATGGAAAATATAACAAGATTCGAAGACCTGTTAATTGACAAATATGGCGCAAAAGGTACTCCTTCAAGAGATAAATTTGATGCTGACTCTTTAGCGTTCAGGTTGGGCATTATGCTGAAGGAAGCAAGAAAAGAAGCACAAATGACTCAAGAGGAACTTGCGGAGCGAACAGGAACTAAAAAAAGTTACATTTCAAGAATAGAAAGAGGACTAAGTGACATACAAATCTCAACTTACTACAGATTGATCGAAATGGGACTTGGTAAGAATTTAAATATTACGATTGGATAGAAGGCTACATTTGCCATCAGTAGAGTCAGAGTGCACAACTCCGTTGCTAAGTATTTTCGGATGGAAATAGTTTTTTATAATTACTAAAGCGGCGAAATGAAGTATAAATCGGATCCGGAACCATAGTAAAAAACTGCCTAAAATTTTTCCTTGGGGAAAGCCAAAAAAAATTTAGAAGGATTGTATTGTCCACCCATGGCGGACGAAATAAACTAAATTGTAATTTTTCTACTTATATCTTGATACTAGCGGAGCGCCTTCACAAAACTTAGACAGTTTCTAGAAGGTTTATGACCAAACAAACCAATAAAAATAATGCGCATTAAATGCCCATTATGGCAAATATTAGCATGAAAACGATTGATTTCGCATGCTAATACTCAATAAATCATTTGCTTAGCCAATCCGCCCTATCTTCCGGCAGGCCCTTTGTACTCTGCCAATCCGAATGCTAGAATGGGAAAAAAGATAAACCCCAGAAATATCAAACCCAAGGTAAATCCAACCCCTTTCCCGAAGCTAAGCGAGAGTAAATTATACATCCAAATGGCAAAAACGATGTTCACCCCGGGAATGAGAAACAACAGAATCCACCACCAGGGTTTGCCTACAATTTCGAGCATAACCAAGGTTTTGTATATGGGAATAAGTGATGCCCAGCCCGGTTTGCCTGCTTTTTCGTAGATTCTCCAGTTGACATACAGATAAAAGGCCATTATAAACAAAAAGCCCAACCATACCGGAGCGCCAAAACCTTCTTGAAAATAGTTCATCGATTCGTTCATTGTTGTTGGTATTATGTGAAATATATATTGATCAAATATACTAAAAAACTGAATCAGGAAGTGTTGTAACCGAAACCAACCTACATCATGCCATCGCCACCGGTGTTATTTCGGCGAATATTGACGACATAACCCCTTTTGGTTATAAAAGATTCATTTCAGGAATTTCTCCGGTTACCTCCAACGGGGCACCTGTTTTGGCCACAATTTCTTCCACGCTTACGCCCGGTGCCCGTTCCACAAGTTTAAATCCGTTTTTGGTTACATCTACCACAGCCAAATCTGTTACAATACGTTTTACGCACTGCACCCCTGTTATGGGAAGCGTGCAGGCGGTAAGCAGTTTGGGGTTGCCATCGCGGTCGGTGTGGGTGGTAGCTACAATGATGTTTTTGGCCGAAGCCACCAAATCCATGGCACCTCCCATGCCTTTTACCATTTTTCCGGGAATTTTCCAGCTGGCGATGTCGCCTTTGTCCGAAATTTCAAATGCGCCCAACACGGTTAAGTCCACGTGTCCGCCGCGAATCATGGCAAAGCTGGTGGCAGAGTCGAAAAAGGCAGCTCCTTTGGTATAGGTCACTGTTTGTTTGCCCGCATTTATTAAGTCGGCATCTTCTTCGCCCTTCACGGGAAAAGGTCCAATGCCCAGCAGTCCGTTTTCTGATTGAAGTATCACTTCCATTCCTTCAGGAATATAGTTGGCCACGAGGGTAGGTATGCCGATTCCCAGATTAACATAATATCCGTCTTGTAATTCTTGTGCTATGCGTTGTGCTATTCCGTTTTTATCTAGTGCCATGGTGTAATTATTTTCGTTTGATCAAAAAAAATTTAGTTGTTGATTTACAAATCCTTGCCGAGTTTACTTAGCCTTGCGTTGTTACAAACTCAATGCGTTTTTCGTAGTTTTCGCCTTTAAATATTCGTTGAACGAAAATTCCGGGAGTATGAATTTGGTTGGGATCGAGTTCTCCGGCGGGTACCAGCTCTTCCACTTCGGCAATGGTAATTTTACCGGCCATGGCCATCATGTTGTTGAAATTGTTGGCGGTATGACGATAGATGAGGTTGCCGGCGGTGTCGCCTTTCCAGGCTTTAACCACGGCAAAATCGGCAGTTAAGGCGTGTTCGAGCAGGTGCATTTTTCCATTAAACTCCCTAACTTCTTTGCCTTCGGCCACTTCGGTACCATATCCCGCCGGCACATAAAAGGCCGGAATTCCGGCACCTCCGGCACGGCAACGCTCGGCGAGGGTACCTTGTGGAATCAATTCTACTTCCAGCTCTCCCGAAAGCAACTGACGTTCAAATTCCTTGTTTTCACCCACGTAGGATGAAATCATCTTCCTGATTTGATGTTTGCGCAACAGCATGCCCAATCCGAAGCCATCCACACCGGCATTGTTGCTGATGCAGGTGAGTCCGGTAACTCCGCTTTCAAAAAGGGCTTCAATGGTTTTTTCGGGGATACCGCACAATCCGAAACCACCCAACATCAATGTCATATTATGTTCTATTCCTTGTATGGCCTCGCGGGCGTTTTTTACAACTTTGTTCATGGTAATTTGTTTAAGTTCAATATTCGTATTAAAAAGTGGTTAGCATCCGATCAATCGCGAAATAACCAGTCGTTGGATTTCGCTGGTACCTTCACCCACTTGCAACAGCCGTTGATCACGATAAAAGCGTTCTACGGGATAGTCTTTCATCAGGCCGTATCCACCATGAATCTGAACGGCTTCGTCGGCTACTTCTTTGGCCACTTCGCTGCAATACAATTTCGACATGGCGGCTTCTTTGCCATAGGGTCTTCCTTCGTCCTTCAACCAGCACGCTTTGTAAAGGAGGTTGCGGGCCAATTCAATTTTCATGGCCATATCGGCCAGTTTAAAGGCGTTAATCTGGAATTTGGAGATGGGTTTGCCAAATTGTTTGCGTTCGTTGGCGTAGGCCAGGGCCATCTCAAAAGCACCCTGAGCCAATCCGAGTCCCATGGCACCAATGGACAAGCGACCTCCGTCGAGGGTGTGCAGCATGATATGTGACCCTTCGCCCACTTTACCCAACAAGTTTTCTTTGGGCACACGCACATCATCGAAAAACAATTCGGCAGTGTCTGATGCCCGCCACATCATTTTGTTGTGCATGGGCACCCGACGAAATCCCGGGGTATCCTTTTCCACGATGATGGTGGTAAATATTTTCTTTCCGTTTTCATCTCCGGAAACCGCTTGAACCGTACATCCGAGGCTAATATCAACGGAGGCATTGGTAATGAATATTTTAGATCCGTTTATCACCCATTCATCGCCATCGAGTACGGCGGTGGTCTTGGAACCACGCGAATCGGAGCCGGCACCGGGCTCGGTGAGTCCGAAACTCCACAAACCGGAGCCCGTACATAGCGAAGGAAGGTATTTCATTTTTTGTTCTTCGGTGCCATAGGTGACCAAAGGACCTATTCCCAGCGAGTTATGAGCCGCCAAAGTAGCCGCTTGTGAGCCATCCACCCGGGCAAGTTCTTCAACTGCAATTATATACGAAAGCGTATCCAGCCCTTGTCCTCCGTAGGCTTCGGGGATATTCATGCCAAACAAACCCAGTTCTCCCATTTTTTTGGTCAGGTCATGCGAAAACTCCCCTTTTTCGTCCAGTTCCTGTGCCACGGGTTTTATTTCGCGTTCCGCAAAGTCGCGCACCGTGCTTCTTATCAGTTCTTGTTCGGGGCTTAAGTCAAAATTCATAGTTTTATCTTTTAGTTATTCTTTATCATGCAGTTTTACTAACAACTTGTCGGTGTCCACCATATCGCCTACCTGTACGTTCACCAATTCCACGGTAGCATCATGGGTGGCCACAATGTTGTTCTCCATTTTCATGGCTTCTACCACCAGCAATACCGTGCCTCGCACCACCTCATCTCCGGCAGCAACTGATACCTTAATCACCTTGCCGGGCATGGGTGTAAAATAGCTTCCGGCATCCTTTCCCTGATCGGAGGATTCGTAATATTCGGCTTCGGTGAGCATATCTTCACGCCTGACATTAAAATGAATGCCATTGGTGGTGACAAACCCTTGTCCTTTGGTGTTATAGGAAATGTAAAAATCGTAATCTACACCATCAATGGCAAGTTGTACAAACTGGTTATCAATTGATTTCATTTCAATCTGCACCTCTTTTCCATCCACCATCAACCGAAATTCCTTCATGTTTTTTGAAACAATTTCCACCGTTAGGGGTTGATCATTCAACATTACCGGAATAATCATCCGATTGCGCCAGTAGCCTATGGTTTCCCAAATATTTGCAGGAGCAGTAGTTTGTAACGAATGAACTACCAACCCAACTGCAGGAATGTGTACCGGAAACTCAATGGTACTGTTTTGAATACTTTGCAGCAAGTCTTCTGAGTGGGTATCGCAAAATTTGGTGGAAATGGTATTGGAATGAAAGGCTTCATGCTGAACCAATTGCAATAGATAAGGGATGTTGGTTTGGATACCGTGAACCACAAACTGTTTGAGCATGTTCTCCGTTTCTTTGATGGCCTGAGAGCGATCGGTTGCCCACACCACCAATTTGCTAATCATGGGGTCGTAATAACTTTCCACCACGGCAGGACCATCCAGGGAAGTATCAATACGCACATGTTGTTGGTTGGGCATGGCGAGCAAGGAAATGGCTCCGGGGGAGGGTAAAAAGTTGTTGGCAGGATCTTCGGCGTAAATACGACATTCGATGGCATGTCCATGTTGCGAGAGTTGATCTTGCGACAGGCGCAGTGGATTACCGGCAGCAACCCATATTTGTTCCTCTACCAGATCCACTCCGGTTACCATTTCGGTAACGGGATGTTCTACCTGGATGCGGGTATTCATTTCCAGAAAATAGAAATTCAGGTTTTTGTCCACCAAGAATTCGATGGTTCCGGCACTGTTGTAGCCAATTTTGCGTCCGATTTTCACTGCAGCTTCCCCCATTTTTTGTCTCACTTCCGGCGTAAGGGTTGGTGAGGGCGATTCTTCGATGATTTTTTGATAACGTCGCTGAATGGAACATTCTCGTTCGAAGAGATGAACAAGGTTGCCAAAATTATCTCCAATCAACTGAATTTCAATATGACGGGGTTCTTCGATATACTGTTCGATGTAGATGGTTTCGTCTCCGAAGTAGTTTTTGGCCTCACGGCTGGTAGATTCCACCACATCCTTAAGTTCATCCATTTTCCTGACGATGCGCATACCCTTTCCGCCACCTCCTGCAGCAGCTTTCACCAGCACCGGAAATACCAGTTGGTGGGCATTGTCGAACAAGGTTTGCAAGTCGCCGGTAATGCCTTTGGTCATGGGAATGCCGATCTCTTCAACAAATTTACGGGCTTCAATTTTATTCCCCATCAGGGTGATGGCTTTGGTATGCGGACCAATAAAGGTGATGTTGTTTTGCTCACAAGCAGCCACCAAAATGGGGCTTTCCGACAAAAAACCATAACCCGGATGAAGGGCGTCGCAGCCTGTTTTTTTGGCTGCTTCAATCATTTTATTGGCATTCAAATAGGTGTCGGACAGTTCGTTGCCCCCAATACACACCGCTTCGTCGGCTGTGCGCACATGGAGGCTGTTTTTGTCGGCCAGAGAATATACCGCCACGGTTCTGATGTTCAGCTTTTTTGCCGATTTCATCACACGCACGGCAATTTCGCCACGGTTGGCCACCAATATTTTTTTAAATAATTTCATCTTTTTTTCTTTTACTCCACGGGGAAGTCTCCTTTAGCATTTTGTTTTATCCAAGCGGGTTTTCTTTTTTCCAAAAAGGCCGCCATGCCTTCCTGTCCTTCGTCGTCGGCACGTAAGTTGGCTATGATTCCGGCCGTATAGTCGATCAGTTCATTTACCTCGGGACCATCGTAAACAATGTGTTGAATCAGTTGTTTGGTAGCTCGGGTGGCTTTTGGTCCGGCGGTAAGAAACTCATTGATGTATTTTTTGGTATTTTCTATCAGCAATCCGGTAGGTACGGCTTTGTTGATAAGGCCAACGCGTTCGGCTTCCTTTCCTTTAAATCTTCGTCCCGTAAGCATCATATCGCGGGCGTGGTATTCGCCGATACGGCGGATGATAAAGGGCATGATGGTAGCCGGACCGATACCAATTTTTACCTCACTGAAGGCAAAGGTGGTGTTTTCGTCGGCCAGCACCACATCGCAGGCAGCAAACAAACCATTAGCACCTCCAAATGCAGCTCCATGCACTATGGCCATGGTGGGCACGTGGCACCGGTAAATGGTTTTGAACAATTTGGCCAATCGCTGACCATCTTTGTAATTGTCGTCTTTGCTATGTTGGGCAATGTGGCTCATGTAGTTGAGGTCGGCACCGGCGCAAAAGGTTTTCCCTTTGCCTTTGAGGATGACCAACCGAAGCGATTCGTCTTTGGAAACTTCGCTAAACACTTCCGTAAGTTCGGCAATCATCACCTCATTGATGGCGTTGTGCACTTCCGGACGGTTTAAATAGACATACTGGATATCTTCTTTTCGTTCAATTATCAGGGTTTCGTATGGCTTCATTCCAACTCAGTTACATTCTAAATACTCCATAATTTTGCTCGGGGAAGGGTTGATTGAGCGCACTGGCAATGCCCATGGCCAATACTTTTCGCGTATCGGCCGGATCGATGATGCCATCGTCCCACAGGCGTGATGTGCTGTAGTATGCCGACCCTTCGCGTTCGTATTTTTCGAGTATGGGACGACGCATTTTTTCAATTTCTTCCTCCGTCATTTCAATTCCTTTTTCGGCCAGTTGGTCTTTTTTTACGGTCACCAGCACGGTGGCTGCTTGTTCGCCTCCCATCACCGATATTTTGGCATTGGGCCACATGAACAGCAGTCGCGGATTGAAGGCACGGCCGGCCATTCCATAATTTCCGGCACCAAACGATCCGCCGAAAATCACCGTAAATTTGGGTACATTGGCATTGGAAACAGCGTGTACCATTTGGCGCCATCCTTGGCAATGCCGCCACGTTCAAATTCTTTTCCCACCATAAATCCCGTGATGTTTTGTAAAAAAATCAATGGAATTTTTCGTGCGGTGCACAACTCGATAAAGTGGGTAACCTTGAGTGCCGATTCAGAAAATAATACGCCAAAATTGGCAATGATACCCACCGGAAACCCCATGATATGGGCAAAACCGGTCACGACGGTGGTGGCATATTTGGCCTTAAACTCCTGAAAGCGACTTCCATCCACAATACGCATGATGATTTCGCGGGGATCCACCATCTTTCGCAAGTCGATGGGGGCGATGCCATACAATTCTTTGGGATCGTACAGGGGCTCCTCGATGGGGATGGTTTCAAGAAATTGCTTTTGACGTGGTTGCAGGTTTTCAAAAATATTCCGGCAAATTTGGATGGCGTGGGTATCGTTGTCGGCGAAATGGTCGGCAACACCCGAAATGCTTGTATGTACTTCAGCACCACCCAATTCCTCGGCTGTAACTTCTTCTCCGGTAGCTGCTTTCACCAGCGGCGGACCTCCAAGGAAAATGGTTCCTTGTTCCTTCACGATGATGGTTTCGTCGCTCATGGCCGGCACGTAGGCACCTCCGGCAGTACACGAACCCATCACAATGCTGATTTGCGGGATGCGCATGGCCGACATACGGGCCTGGTTGTAGAAAAATCTGCCAAAATGATCGCGATCGGGGAACACGGTGTCCTGTTCGGGAAGGAAAGCTCCGCCGCTGTCAACCAGATAAATGCAGGGCAGGTTGTTTTCCATGGCAATTTCCTGTGCCCGCAGATGTTTTTTGATGGTAAACTGCATGTAAGTACCACCTTTTACGGTGGCATCGTTGGCAATGATGATGGTTTCACGCCCGTGAATTACACCAATACCGGTTACGATTCCCGCAGAAGGAAATTGGTTGTCGTACTGATTGTATGCTGCAAGCGACGACAACTCGAGAAAAGGAGTATTGCGGTCGATCAGCAAATTAATGCGCTCGCGTGCCAGCAATTTTCCACGTTCCTTATGCCGTTTTACAGCTCCGGGGCTACCTCCTTGTGTGTTTTCGGCAATCACACGTCGGTACTCATCCAGCAATCCCTGATATGCCTTGCGGTTATTTTGAAACTCGGCAGCCTGTATATCGATTTTGGTTTTAAGTCTGTACAATGCGGTAATTTTAAGTTGTTCAAGGTAAAAGGGCCATTGCGAATCAAGCCGAATAGCCGAGTGCAAGTATAGCAAAAAACGGCGTATAAAAAAAGCGGTGCAAACGATTTAATTCAATAAATCAAGTAATATATATATGTGTATAAATTATCACGTTTATTGCAAAATGCTACCCCACTTCATCGATTTTTTATACATTTGATGGCTCAATTGCAAACGATTGCGTATATCAAGAAAAAAGATACATATGAACTATCCCAAAAAAGTAGTTATTGGCGACATCACTGTTAGAGACGGCTTTCAACACGAAGAAATCTACGTACAACCCGAAGCAAAGCTGTGGGTACTCGAAGAACTCATTCTGGCGGGTGTTAAGCACCTGGAAGTGACCAACTTTGGTAATCCCAAGGGCATGCCCCAGTTTAAAGATGCCGGCAAATTGTTCAAGTCCATACGCAACAGCAAAAGGGTGAGTCATTTGCTCCCCGATGTTAGTCTTACAGCAGTTACCATCCGCGAAAAGGCCATCGAGCGTGCCATCGAAGCGCGGAAAAACGGCTATGGTCCCGATCGTATTTTGCTGATGGTGAGCACCTCCGAATCGCATCAAAAGAAAAATTCGGGTCTTACCCTTGCCGAATATTGGAAAATGGCCGAAAAATATATCCCCCTGGCCCACGATGCCGGACTGAAAGTGAACGGTACAGTAAGTACCATCTGGGGTTGTCCCATTGAAGGCCCAACCGACATGATGGACGCCGTAAAATTTACCAAACGTTGGTTCGACATTGGTGCCAACGACGTAGAGCATGCCGATCATGATGGAAGTGCTTCACCCAACAGGGTTTACGATTACTATTCCATGTTGTTGGACCATGTGCAGAATCCTCACAAACAAATTGTCCATTTCCACTCCCTTCGCGGCTGGGGGTTGGCCAATGTGCTTGCAGCGTTGCAGGCAGGGATGACCAATTACGAATCGACACTGGGAGGTATCGGCGGACAGCCAGCCAACTTTGTTGATCATGTGCCTGTTAGCGGAACAGGAGCCTACTACTACAAAGATGCAGAAGGTGTGGGCTTGGTGAGTACCGAAGACATGGTGGTGATGATGGACGAAATGGGCATCGAAACCGGACTGGATATCGACCGGATATTGAAAACCGGACGTATGGTGGAAAAAATTCTGGGTAAGAGATTACGCTCCGAAACCATCGTTCACGGACGTATTCCCAAGGAACTCTCGGGCAGAAAATAGGGGCAAAAAATAATCTTTTGTCGTTAGCTTACCCAAATCAGCCTTGTATAAAGGCTTATAACGCTTAACTTTTCGGACAACTGTTTGGTTTTTAACCTAAATTGAATATTTTTTTTCATACTTCAAGCAACATTTGTACATTTGCACCTCATTTTTAAAAATTAACTAATGGCAGTAATAGGAAATATCAGAAAACATTCCACATTTCTGGTGATTATCATTGGAGTTGCGTTGGCAGCCTTTGTGTTGGGCGATTTTGCCAAGGGAAACAGAGGGTCACGCGACGTGAACATCGGTGTAGTTGAAGGCGAAGAGATAACCATCATGGATTTCAATGCCAAAGCCGAACAAAACATCGACAATAAACTACAACAACAAAAAACCGACAGGCTTACCGTTGACGAGCAGTTCAGAGCCAAGGACGAAACCTGGAACCAAATGGTTTTCAGTATTATCATGGACGACGAATATGAAACGTTGGGATTATCGGTAACTGCCGAAGAACTCTACGAACTTATTCAGGGTGCAAACCCCCATCCACTGGTGGTGCAATACTTTTCTGATCCCACTACGGGCAAATTCGATAGAAATCTGATTATTCAATACCTTCAGAATTTAGAAAGTATGCCCGCTCAAGCCAAGCAACAGTGGATTCAGTTTGAAAAATATATTAAAGAAGATCGTTTCCGCTCAAAATTCAACAACCTCCTCATCAAAGGTTACTATGTGCCCACCGCATTGGCACAGCAAAGTTTTGAGGAAGAAAACAACAAAGCCGACATCGACTACATTGCAGCTACTTACAAAAGCCTGAGCGATAGTTTATTTGTTCCAACGGATGCCGACTATCAAGCCTATTACGATGCGCACAAGGAAAACTACAAACAAGAAGCTTCGCGCGACATTAAATATGTGGTATTCGATGTAAAGCCATCTGCCGAGGATATCAACATGGCAAAAAAAGAAGCCGAGGATATTTATAACGACTTCAAAAAGACCGTTGATGTGGAGCGTTTTGTAAAAGTAAATTCCGACAATGGTTATGATAGCTCATGGAAAATGCAAGGTCAGCTGCCCATCCAAATCGACTCGTTGATGTTCAACAGTGCTGTGGGTACTGTATCGCAGCCTTATCTGGAAAACAATGCCTTCCATATGGGAAGATTGGTAGCCGAAACCATGCGCCCCGACAGCATGAAAGCCAGTCATATCTTGATTGCTTACAAAGGTGCCTATCAAGCCAAACCGGAAATTACCCTTACCAAGGAACAAGCTCAGGCATTGGCCGACAGTTTGTTAACCGTATTGAAAAAATCGCCCAAGAAAATGGGAGAGCTGGCAGCCCAATATTCCACCGATCCCTCTGCAGCCACCAATGGCGGCGATCTGGGTTGGTTTGCCGATGGAAATATGGTTCCGGGATTCAATGAAGCCGTCATCAACAACAAAAAGGGTGATTTCACTGTTGCAGAAACTCCTTACGGATTTCACGTGATTGAAGTTACCGGTAAAAAGGATGATGTGAAAAAAGTACGGGTGGCCATGGTTAACCGCGAGGTTCTGCCCAGCAATACCACCTACCAAAATATTTTTGCCAAAGCCAGTAAATTGGCTTCGGAAAACCAAACACTGGATCAATTCAACGAATACGTTAGTACAGAGAATCTGAATCCCCGCGAAATGCCCAACCTGCGTGAAATGAGCAACCGAATCCCCGGTTTGCCCAACCCACGTCAGATTGTACAGTGGTCGTTTAAGGAAGAAACAGAAGTAGGCCAGGTGTCGCAGGTATTCGATTTGGAAGACATGTTTGTGGTAGCCGCGTTAACGAAGGCGGTTGATGCAGGTTATCCTGAGCTTGACGATGTAAAATCAAGAATGCAAATTTTGGTAACCAACGAGCTGAAGGGCAAATACCTGACCGAAAAAATGAAGGCATTCAATGGCGATATGGCCAAAGCAGAAGCCGACATGAAGTTGACCAAAACCAATGTAAACCCCTTCTTTTTCTCCACCCGAAACCTCAAAGGGTTTGGTGCTGAAAACGAAGCCATCGGTTATGTGTTTGGTATGGCCGAAGGTACCGTATCACAACCCATTGCGGGCGATGCAGCTGTGTTTATGATCAAGTTGAACAGCCTGACCAAGGCCTCAGCTCCTGCGTCCTACGATCAAACCATCAACACCCTGCAAACGGCTTTCAAACAGAGTGTGGAACAGGATCAGGCCTACCGGGCACTGGAAGAATCGTTGGATGTGGTGGACAACCGTATCCAATTCTATTAAACGAATTTTAAATTTGAAAAGAAAGCCGTTCCATTTGTTTGGGGCGGCTTTTTTTTGTTTATACGGCTATCCACAGCGCATGTTTGAAAACACGCCCGGTTTTTGGCATTTTTAAATTGCTAATTGTTCCTCAACAGCCCCACTGCCGCACGAATCCTTTCGTGTGTTAAAATGATATGAATAAAATTTGCCAAAGAAGCCGCAATTATAAATTTCATAATGCTGAAGGAGCACACTTGGTAAGTCTTGCAGTAGTGGATTGGATTGATGTTTTTTCGGGAAATGAGTGTAGGGATATTCAATTTTATTTCTTTTTGAACACCGAACACCGAACACCGATTAACGAATGTCGAAGTTGAATCCTACTTCAAAAATCATTATTTCACGCCGTTGGCGGACAGGCTGTTAATTGATATTCGATATTCAATTTTATTTCTTTTTGAGCGCCGAACGCCGAACACCGATTAACGAATGTCTATGTGGTTCAACAATCCCCAATCTTTTTCCGGAAATCACGGGGATAAATTGACCCAAAAAACAAAAAAGCCACCCGTGTGGATGGCATTTTATGGCTATGGGAGCTATGTTGAGAAAATTATCTACAATTTGGCAATGGCCTCGGTGGAGAAAGGAATGTCGTTGATGTAGGATTCGTCTTCCAGATCGAAGTTATTGAATGAAGCGTCAGAAGCACTGTCGATTACCTCTTTTGTGTCGAAGGGAATGTCCTGAATATAGTCTTCGTCGCTCAGGTCGAATTCTTGGGTGATGGTGGCATCAAAAAGGCTGTCGAAAATATGTCCGGTGTTGAAAGGAATGTCGTCGATATATGCTTCTTCGGCCAGAGGAGTAATTACGGGAGGGGTCATGGTGCTGGCATTGGTATTGATTGCCAGGGCGATCAGGATGGTAGCAAAGGTGTATTTGAGTAAAGTTTTCATGACGTTTTAACTTTTATGGTTTCTGTGTTTCTGAAGCAAAACTACCACGAAAAAGCCCCCACGTAAATGGGTTTTAGGTGAATGGCGGAAGAGTTTCGGTGAGTGGGGAAAAAGCATGGGTAAAAAGTAAGCCCTCGAGCACATCTGTTGCATGGGCTTGAGGGCTTCCTGAACAAAGGGGCGATTTCCTTTTATTTTTTTGCTTTGCTTTCCAATTCGTCCAGTCGGTCGTTGGCAGCGTGTATCATCATCATCACACGAACGAATGGCAAGGCCAGCAGCAACAAAGCCAGGGAAGTAATCAGCTCAAACCAGTTGAAATCGATGATGTTCACCACCACCCCAATCAAACCTATCAAAGCAGCAATAATTCCACCGGGAACGCCAAGTGGGCATCTTAATTTTTTCTTTGTTTCCATTTTTTAAAATTTATTGATTAATAGCGGTTTAATAAATTGATCAATTCTTCTTTGGTGGGCACACTTCTGAACACTATTTGATTATCAACCAAAAGCGTCGGAACGGCATGAATGCCGAGCTTCATGGTTTTTATCATGCCCATGGGCATGTTTGCCAAACTTTTTTTCAACACAAATTTGTTCCCAAATCCGGGCAATACATCATCCAACATGCGGCTCAGTATTTTGCAATTGGGGCAACTAAGCGTGTAATACATTTCGATGGTAACAGGCTTTTTTTCCTTCATCTTCTTCCTTCCAAATTCCTTTGCAAGATTAACCAAAAATTGAACAGGTACTATTCTTGGTTCGGTGAGGGAAATTGTGATTTCATACAAATGTCAGTATATCAGCGTTTTGGGTAGTGATGGAAATGGTTAATTATGAATTATTTAACAAAGGAACAATTCAAATTTTCCGGAAAGGAGCGCATTAGGGAAAAAAGATGTGCCGATAGGAGGAGGTTGAATACCGATGAAGGTCGAAACGAGCCTTTGGTTGGATGAGCTCCCTAACATTTTATATTCAGTACCGGCACATCTCGCCAACGCCTGGAGGTCGGTGTACTTTCTGTAATGGGAAATGCACGACCCATCAAATCAACTTCCTCACCAAATCGGTTACCCTGCTCAGGGGAGTGATTTCAATATTCAGTTTTTTGGTATCCAGACCTTTAAGGCCATATTTGGAAACGAAAATCTGTCTAAAACCCAGTTTTTCGGCCTCAGCAATGCGGCTCTCCACCCGTGATACAGCCCTAATTTCGCCCGACAGACCCACCTCACCGGCAAAGCACACATCCTGACCTATGGCCACGTCTTCGGCTGAGGAAAGGATGGCCGCAACCACAGCCAGATCGATGGCGGGATCGTCCACGCGCAACCCTCCGGCAATGTTTAAAAACACATCTTTACTGCTCAGGCGGACACCACTCCGTTTTTCGAGCACCGCCAGCAACATGTTCAAGCGCCTCAGGTCGAAACCCGTGGACGAACGCTGGGGTGTGCCATAGGCTGCCGTGCCCACCAAAGCCTGGGTTTCGATAAGCATGGGTCGCTGACCTTCGATCATGGCGGCAATGGCCACGCCGCTGGTTTCTTCATCGCGTTGACTGAGCAACAACTCGCTGGGATTGGTTACTTCGCGCAACCCTCCGGCACTCATTTCATAAATACCTAATTCTGAAGTGCTTCCATAACGGTTTTTCACCGACCGCAGAATCCGAAACCCGTAGTGACGGTCGCCTTCAAACTGCAACACGGCGTCCACCATGTGCTCCAACACCTTGGGTCCGGCCAGGTTGCCATCTTTTGTAATGTGACCAATGAGCAACACAGGCACATTTCCGGCTTTGGCATAGCGTTGCAATTCACCGGCAGTTTCTCTGATCTGCGAAATGCTTCCCGCCGATGCATCGATGGTGTCGGTGTGGAGGGTTTGGATGCTGTCGATAATCACCAAATCGGGCAGTAGTTCCAGCGTGTGGCGAAAGAGATCGGCAGTGGAGGTTTCGTTGAGGATATAACATTCGGGGTTCTTGCCCTGAAGCCTGTCGGCACGCATTTTTATCTGTTGATGGCTTTCTTCTCCCGAAAGGTAGAGAATTTTTTTACCGTTCAAATTCAAGGCCATTTGCAATAGAAGGGTCGATTTTCCGATGCCCGGCTCGCCACCAATCAGCACGATGCTTCCCGGAACCAAACCACCGCCCAGCACCCGATTGAGTTCTGTGCTTTTGGTATCGATGCGGTCTTCGCTTTGGTTCACAATCTGATGGACGGGAATGGGCATGGATTTTTGCCGGTCGGGCACAAACCCCGGATTGGCCGTGGCGGGCGCATTCACCACTTCTTCGTCAAAGGTATTCCATTCGCCACACGAGGGGCATTTGCCTATCCATTTGCCGGACGCATGTCCGCAATTTCTGCAATAGTACATGGTTTTTGGTTTGGCCATGGGGTTGTTTCCTGGTTAGTGAATGGTGAGGCAAAGTTAGTTAAAACCTTTAAAAATTGCAGGGGTGTGAATGGGAGATGTCAACAGGGTGGCTTAATGATTTTTGCTGTATATACTGCCTGGCATGGATATGTTTTTATCAATTTTTCGACGCACTTTGTTGAATAGACTCATACAAATAAGCAAGTAACGTTCAATTTGTATTACTTTTGTGATACAAATGTGTGCTATTTTTAGTGATTGTTTTATTTGTAGATTGGCATTTTGATCAATCTGCAATAGAAAAAAGAACCCTTAATAAATTGATTTTCATGGAATGTGTATCTCATAAGAGTGAAATAGTGGGGGTGTTAAACGAAGTTAGTAATGTTTCATTTCGTGAAAAATCCTCTGAATTGTCTCAAGAAGCGGTCAATAAGTTTCTGGATGCTATCATTGACTTTAAAAATGACTTAACAGAAAAATCAGAGTTACTATCTGACATTACTGAACGCATTGAAAAACTAACCTGGTTTAGTAATTTGGATGATGAAGAACTTAGACTGCTTAATGATTTAATATCTTCTGCACGAGATTTACATTTTACATTAATTAGAAAGTACACGAGGTTAAATTATATTAGGTCTAAAGGTGTTGCCAAACACGAAATAAAACGCTTTAAACGAGCTATTGATGACTTCAAGGATGTGTTTACTGACCTTGAATCAGTGTTTTTCTTTCTTCCAAACGTACCTGAATTTGTGAAAATTACAAAACAGCTATCAGCCATTAAATGAACCTATTTTGCATAGAAGATTTTAAAATTGAGTTTGAAAGACTGATCAAAAAAAGATCATATCAGTCTTTACAGGATGAATTAATAGCCTATTTCTTTATCAAGGAAGTTAAGGATGTAATTTCCGGCACAAGGCTTAATGGAAGTAGTGATACACCTTTGATAAAAAAGAGGTTGGATGGTAGTGGCGGATTCAGGGTATATTATTTGCTGTTGATAATTAAGAACAATTTATATTTCATGTATGTTCACCCTAAAACAGGAAGTCTTGGGTCGTAAAATATTGCAGATAAAGCACATATGAAGCTGTACAAGAAATTGTTGTCAAGTATCTGCGAAAACGATTTGTTTGAATTATCCCTTGCTGATGGCAAAATCGTTTTCACCAGAACAACGAACAAATAGTTGTGTTCAAGATATTGGTCACACAGGATTTGAACCCCATCCCTTACAAGATTTTCAATTAATCATAAGATGCCAAATTATGATAAAATGACGTTATCTTGGCAAAAAAATGATCAGACCCAAGAACCCAAAGAAAGTGCAGTGAATAGAACAAAAGCTTGGAAAAAAAGACAATACAATAACATAAAATGCATTTGACAGATGATGCTAAAACAGGAGCGTTTGCCGCAATAAAAGGCGTGAAAATTAGTTATAATATGACAGCATTGAACCGAAAACTCACCCTACTTAACCTGTTCAACTGAAGTAAAACTCATCCTATGACACAACCCAAGACATTTTTCATTTTTACTTTGTTATTATTTTTTTCCTCCTGTAATACGGACAAGTTTAACGGTGAATGGACATACTCTGATAAAGTTTTGCTAACGTTTATGGACGAAAATGAATATCATTGGAAGATGACCTATGACAACATTAATTTCTGGGGAAAGTATTTCATTCAGCCCGAAAACGACTCCCTTATTTTGACAACCCAATGGGATTTTTCATTGCGATTTAAGTTTCAGTTTGTAAACAATTCTTTGGTTTTGTGGAGTGAAAAAAGCAGTGTCGGAGAAACGAAAGGACATATTGATGAAATATTTGCTTTTAGTAAGCGAGGCAATGATAAGCCAAGGATGAGCGATGATTCAGAAAAAGAAATTTTTAAATTGCCATTAAATTTCATTGGTGATATTTTCATCAATTATCACCAAAAAGGAGCCGGGAATAATTTGGTTGATCGTCAAAAAAACCGAATAATTTCAGTGACGGACAGGGGATTCGTTAAAACAGAATTTAAAGAACAAATTCTTCCATATGCATTTGGATTATTCGAGTTTGAGAGTTTAAACAAAAGGTATCCTTTTTTTATTCAGGACTTAATGACCAGCACGGAAATAAACCGACTTAATCCTGATTCAGTATATGTTTGTGTTTATGGCTATAACCAAATTGGCAGGAAAGAAATAAATAAATTGTATGGCGAAAAGATAACCGGGAATGTACTCATGTTGAAGGTAGATACACTAAAAAATATCATTGTTGTCCGGTAAAATTAAACAGAAAACGCTACAATGCGTAATATATATCTATCGTCCCTACGGGACTTCACAACGGTGGGCGTTGTTTCATATTCTACCCATATTTAGCCCCTAACGGGGCTGTCCCGTAGGGACAAGATGTTGGTAGAATGCAAATTAAGGTCTCCAAAAGTCCCGTAGGGACGATATATATTTTAACCGGACATCAATGAAAAAATATTTTGAAAACGATGAATAAATATTAATGTACAGGATGTTAACAAAGCAGTAAAGCGTGGGTAAAATTCTGGGGAAATTAACACAAAACCCCCCCTACTCCCCCGCCACCGAAAAACTAAAGCTGCTTCCTTTTCCTTCAGTGCTTTCCACCTGCAGTTGGCCGCCCATTTTTTTCACAAAATCATGACACAAGATCAAACCAAGGCCGGTACCTTTTTCTTTTTTGGTCCCGGGGCGCGAATAGTAGGTTTCGATGCGGAACAGTTTGTCCATGTCGGCTTGGGGGATGCCGACGCCGGTGTCGGTAACTTTGATGGTTACGCGGTCATCGGTTTTTCTGGCCGAAATAGTCACGGAACTTCCTTCTTCCGAAAATTTGATGGCGTTGGAAAGCAAATTGCGCAATACCGTTAGAAACATGTTGCGGTCGATAACGGCCATAAGTTGCTCGTCAACATCCGTTTTCACTTCAATGTTTTTGTCCTTGGCATTGCTTCCGAGCAGGTGCAGGGTTTCTTCCACCAACGGGTATATTTTCAGTTTGTCGGGGTCGTAGGTGATGGCGTTGGTTTGAAGTCGGGCCCAATCCAACAGGTTTTCGAGCAGGCGAAATCCTTGCAGCGATGACTGATGGAGGGCTGTGAGGAACTCCCTGATTTTTTCTTCGTCGTAGTAGGCCAGGTTTTGTTGCAGTACATCCGTAAAGGAAATCATCACGCTCAGTGGGCTTTTCAGATCGTGGGCCACGAGATGGAAAAAGCGGTCTTTGGTGGCGTTGGCGTGTTCGAGTTCCTGATTTTTATGGGCAATAATACTGTTTTTGGCTTTCAGGGTTTTGTTCATCTGCGATTTAATCCGGAGGTTACGCCACAACAGAAAAACAAGCGCCGAAAAAAGCACAAAACCAAATATGTAGATATAGGTCATCTGATTTTTGCGATGCAAGGCCAACTGTTGTTTTTCGGATTGGAGCAACAGTTTTCTATTTTCGGCTTCTTGTTGCAACAGGTGGAGGTTGTTCATTTCACGCTCGTTGGCCTCGTTTAGGAGGCTGTCGGATAGCGATTTGAATGTTACCTGATACTGGTAAGCCTTTTCAAAATCACCCTTTTTGGCGTATGCCTGAGCCAGAATTTCGGCTGCGTGGGTCATGTCCCAAAGGGCCTTGATTTCGGCAGCCATGTTGTAGCTCGAAGTGGCATACTGAATAGCCTGGTCGGTAAAGCCAAGCTTAAGTCCGCTGCGCGCGATGCCGGCATAGGCATATCCCTGTTCCCATTTGTTGTCGAAATCTTTGGTTTTCAGCACATCCATATACGATTCAAAGGATTCGCGATAGGCTCCCATGTTGTAGTAAATTTCGCCAAACAGGTTGGTAAGTCGGATATTTTCGAGGCGGTAGTCCTGGGCCAAATTGATTTGACGTGCCTCCCGGGCGAAATACAACGCACTGTCGTATTTTCCCATGTCGTTGTACACAATGGCCAAATTAAACAGGTTTTTTTCCTCCATCAGCGTACTGTTTATCCGACGGCTAATCTGAAGCGACTTTTGATGTTGGGAAATGGCCAGCCGGTGTTTTTTCTGAACACAGAAAATCATACCGCAATTATTTAGTCCTGCAGCCATACCTTCCTGATTGTCGAGGTGGCTGAACATGTTGAGGGATGCCGTGAATTTTTCCAACGCCGTGTAATAATCGCCCCGGATATAATACAAGGCACCAATGCTGGCGACGATGCGGGCTTCTTCGTTGGCAAGGTGGAGTTCTTTTGCCAGTTGAAGGGCTTGTAAGTAATAATATTCGGATGAGTCGGGCTTATCGTAGCGGTAGGAGTTGGCCAGCGTTTTTAATTGCTCAAGGCCCGAAGTGCTGTCGGAAGCAACCTGCTCATCCGCCCACGCGGGTTGAAGGGCTGCCCATAAGTAGATTATCCAGATCAAACCGTATTTTGTCATGCCGTAGTTGTTGAACAGTAATTTTTGAAAAAGTTTTAGAGTTTTGCTTATTGCAACAGAACTGCTAAGATAGTTTTTTCGGGTGAAACGATGATAATCCCCCGGTTTTTTTTAAAACTTTTTCTTCCACGGTAATTTATTGACAGAAAAGAAGTAGTTTAGAGGCACAATTAAACCAGTAATAGCTCCTTGTTTAGTCTTACAGTTCCATGAGATCATTTCCTGTGAAATCGGTGTGTTTGTTTGTGCTGCTCCTTGTGGCAACGAGCGTGTTGGCCATCGACGAAAATGAGTATGAAATTGACAAGCGGATGGTACTTCAGGATGGATTGAGTCAGAGCCGAATCCTGTGCATCCTGGAAGACGAACGTGGGTTTATGTGGTTTGGGTCGGCCGACGGACTCAACAGATACGATGGATATTCCACCAAAATTTTCAGAAACCGACTGGGCGATACCACTTCACTTCCCAACAATGTGATAAATGCCATGGCCGAAGACAGTTCAGGCAAAATCTGGATTGGAACCAACAACGGCGTGGCCATATTTGATCCTTATACCGAAGAATTTATATCCCTCAAGGAAACTGATTCTACACGCATTGCTATGGGTGCCAACCTTATCGTTTCTCTGGTCATTGATAAAAATCAGGATGTGTGGTGTGGAACCGATGGCTATGGGGTTTTTCGGGTTAAGAAAAATTCCCTGACACGTGATTATCATTTTTATGACAAATCCGACCCTGTTTTTCTTAATCATATCAATACCTTATATGTTGATAGTCAAAACCGGCTATGGTTGGGTGCTTATCTGGACGATTATATTCTGGCTTACGACATCGACCACGACAGCCTGGTGGCTTCAAGCATAAAAACCCCGAGGCAGAAGAAGTACAAAGATTATTTGACCTTGTCGTTTTATGAGGATACCAACCACCGTATATGGGTGAGTATCATGGATTATTATGAACTGAAAGGTGGTTTGTTCTACTGCGAGCCCAATCAAAATACATTTGAAAATTATCGCCACTTGATGGATCAGGATTTTAGTTCATTTTATTACTACGACCTTAATTCCATTGTGATGATTACCGGCAATCCCCATACGGGTCAACTCATCGCGGCAAGTTTGCTTGGTGGTATCTTTACTTTTAATTTTGGCCAAACCCCGGTGGTTTCTTATTCAAAATCACCCGGCCATGATGCTCCAATCAGATGTATATACCATAGCTCCAATGGAATACTTTGGATTGGAACCAATGGTTATGGTGTAGAAGTCTCTTTTCCATATACCACCGATTTCATGTTGATTAACTACAATACCCGACCGGAATTTACCATCGAAAGTGTCCGCAACTTTGCCATGGATGAGCAGAATTATTGGGTTTGTGGTTATAACGGCTTGGCCCGAATAAGTCGCGATTTTCAACACATCGAAGTTATATATGATGCTGCTGTTTACTGTTTGGCCAATACTCCCAAAAATGCACAAATCCTATGGACAGGCTCCGAAGGGGGCGGGGTTCAGATATATAATACGGCAGATCATTCCTTTTCGCACCCCATTGCCGATATCCGCGACAAGCCCGTTGAAATCGATAGCTATGTTTTTAAGATATTTCCCCTCAACGATACGTTGATACTTTTTGGTACCAATAGCGGATTGTTGGGTTATAATCCTGAAAAAAAATGGGCTACTCCATATCCCTACCGGGCATCATCGGGGGTTTTATCCAACACAACCGTGCGTTCCATCACCACCGACAACCACGGAAACGTACTGGTGGGCTACATAAATGGTGAGATTGGGCAGGTGGATATCAACCAAAATCTGGTGGTAAAATTCGATCGCATACCCAGTTTGCAGGCTCTCAATCAGTATAATCCCATCAATTGCATCTATCAGGATGAGCAAGATGTGTATTGGATAGCCACCACCAACGGTCTCATTCGTTTTGATACTCAATTAAATAAGATAAAACTGTTTACCGAACAAGACGGACTTCCCAACAGCCACATATACGGTATTTTGCCCGATGATCTGGGCAATCTTTGGATGAGTACCAACAAGGGGCTTTCGTGTTATTACCCTGACGAAAATGTGTTCAGAAATTATGATGTTTCGGATGGCCTGCAAAGCAATGAATTCAATACCGGAGCTTATTTTCAGGACGACAACGGTCACTTGTTTTTTGGAGGAATCAATGGATTCAACTATTTTAGTCCTGCCAAAATCAAACAAAACAGCATTGAACCCAAATTGGAAATTACCGGTATAAAAATTGAAAATCACTACTTAAAACAGGACAAAGAAGATCTGGAGAAGCACGAAATCACCCTGTTTCCCGATCAGGACGTCTTTACCCTCGAATTTGCCGGATTAAGCTATTTCAACAGCAACAAGAACCAATACAAATACAGGATAAAGGAACTCAATTCGGATTGGGTAAACCTGGGAACGCAACATCAGCTTACCTTCAACAACATGGCCAATGGCACCTACACGCTGGAAATACTGGCTGCCAACAACCACGGGTTTTGGCTTGCGAAGCCCTTTGAATTCACCATCCATGTGCTGCCCTCATTTTATGAGTCGGCTGCATTTATCTGGTTGATGGTCGGTTTGCTAACCCTAATAATCGCCGGAGGCATTCGCCTGAGATTGGCCCAATTGAATCGCCAAAAGCAAAAACTTCAATTATATGCCGACAAGCAAACAGCTACCTTGCGTACCACCAACCTGATCTTGCAGGAAGAGATCGTTAAACACCAAACTACGGCCCGTGAGCTCAATGCTTCCAACGAAACCAAGGATAAATTCCTTTCCATCATCGGTCACGACCTCATCGGACCTCTGGGCGTTATACAAGGCTTCTCCGAACTTCTTGCCGAGGAAGAGGGAATTTATTCCGAAAAGGATAAGCAATCGTTCATTAAAATGATAAACCTTACCAGTAAGGAACTCAATTCATTGTTAATCAATTTATTGCAATGGTCGAAACTTAAAGGCGATGCGTTTCCGGTAAATCCTAAAATGATGGAACTGCGTCCGGTTGTGGACGAATGTGTGGCGCTGCTGTGGGGCAACCTCAACGAAAAGGAAATTCAATTGTTGGTTGAAATAGCGGGCAATCCGAAAGTGTATGCCGATAAAAACCTGTTGGCTACCATTTTCCGCAACCTGGTTTCAAATGCCATTAAATTTACCCCAAAACAGGGCAAAATCATCATCCGCTCGCATACCTTAAGTGAGGTGGAACAAATTGCCATTATCGACACCGGCGTGGGCATATCAGAGGAAAATCAAGCCAAAATATTTAACTCCAAAATCAATTTCACCACCAAGGGTACCAACAACGAATCGGGCACAGGACTGGGATTGGGACTGGTGCATGAATTTGTAATCCTGAGTGGTGGTGAAATAAAAGTGGACAGCCGGCCCGGGCATGGTACCACCTTTCTTTTTACCTTGCCGGGCAAACCAACCAAATAATGTGTTATGACCAAAAAAATCATCTTCGCCTTCATCCTCAGTGGTTTGATGGCCGGAAATGCCCTGATAGCGCAACAACCCGTCGATGACCTTACCAAGTATGTGAACCCTTTTATCGGAACTCAAAACATGGGACACACCTTTCCGGGCGCAGCCGTTCCGTTTGGGATGATTCAACTAAGCCCTGAAACGGGCAACGAACCCATGTATGTGAATGGACAGTACAATACCAAGGTATATCAGTACTGTTCGGGGTACCAATACAACGACAGTGTGATTTTCGGATTCAGTCACACCCACTTTAGCGGTACCGGCCACAGCGACCTCGGCGATTTTCGTGTGATGCCCACCACCGGCAAATTAGAGTTGGAGCCGGGCACGGCAGGCATTCCCGGAAGTGGATATTATTCTGCCTTTTCACATGAAAGTGAATCTGCTTCTCCGGGATATTATGAGGTGGACTTGTTGACCTACGGCATTAAAGCCCAACTCACTGCCTCCGAACGGGTTGGTTTTCATCAATATACCTTTCCGGAATCGGACAGTGCACACCTACTGCTCGACCTCATGGCCAACATCTATCCCTATGAGCAGAAAAATGTGTGGACCTTCGTCAGGGTTGAAAACGACACCCTTGTAACGGGCTACCGCCAAACCACAGGATGGGCACGCACACGAACAGTGTATTTTGCCATGGTGTTTTCCAAACCCATCCAATCGTACGGACATAAAAAATACGACCAAACACCGTACAAGGGGTTTTGGCGAAAATTTAATGAAACCCATAACTTTCCGGAAATGGCTGGTAGAAATATCCGTGCCTATTTTAATTTCGAAACCGAAGAAAACGAACAAATTCAAATTAAATTCGCTCTGTCGGCAGTGAGTACCGCAGGCGCGCTAAAAAATCTGCAAGCGGAGATCCCCGGTTGGAATTTTGATAAGGTCGAAACACTTGCCAAACAAAAATGGAACCAACAACTGAACAAGATTCAGGTGAAAATGGCGGATAAGGAGCAACTTACCTCTTTTTACACTTCCCTTTATCACACCATGCTCAGCCCTGTTATTTTTGAAGATGTGGATGGTGAATACCGCGGACTTGATGGCCTTGTGCACACTTCCGACGGCTTTACCAACTACACCATATTTTCACTCTGGGATACCTATCGGGCCCTTCATCCTTTATACAACCTCATCGAGCCTGCCCGCAACCGCGATATGGTAAACTCCATGCTTGCCCATTACGACCAAAGTGTTCATCACATGTTGCCCGTTTGGAGTCATTATGCCAACGAAAATTGGTGCATGATTGGCTACCATGCCGTTTCGGTACTCGCCGATGCCATGGTGAAGGGCGACACCCTGATCGACAAACAACGGGCGCTGGATGCAGCGTTAAGCACCTCACAGGTGTCATATTTTGATGGGATTGGCGATTACATGCATTTTGGGTTCGTGCCCGAAGACCGTAGTGGTTCATCCGTTTCCAAAACCCTGGAATATGCTTACGATGATTGGTGTATTGCTCAGTTGGCCAACCTTGCCGGTGATAGCATGAATGCTTCTGTTTACGAAAAACGGGCACTCAACTACCAACATGTTTTTAATTCAAAGTCACATTTCATGCAACCCAAATTGACCAATGGAGAATGGAAAACACCCTTCGACCCACTGGAGACCCACGATCAGGGATTTATTGAGGGAAATGCATGGAATTATGGACTTTATGTGCCGCAGCATCCCGATAGCCTTATCCGCATGATGGGAGGAAACAGGGCCTTTTCGGCTCACCTCGATTCCCTTTTTACGATGCACCTCGACGATCGGTTTTTCGAGAAAACCGAGGACATTACCCGCGATGGCATCATCGGCAACTACGTGCATGGCAACGAGCCCGGTCACCATATTGCTTATCTGTACAACTATGCCAACCAGCCTTGGAAAACCCAGTCGCGCGTACGCATGATCATGGAAACCATGTATGGTGCGGCTCCTAATGGTTTGTGTGGCAACGATGATGCCGGTCAAATGTCGGCATGGTATATTTTTAGTGCGCTGGGGTTTTATCCCGTATGTCCGGGTTCACCGGAATATGCTTTGGGAAGCCCTTTGGTGAAAGAAGCCACCATCTATCTTGAAAATGGGAAAACCTTGCATATTTTGACCAAAAACCAAAGCACCAAAAACGTATATGTTAAAAAAG
Organism: Bacteroidales bacterium; assembly: GCA_965140775.1. Classification (GTDB taxonomy): domain Bacteria; phylum Bacteroidota; class Bacteroidia; order Bacteroidales; family F082; genus UBA6244. The sequence continues at coordinate 316,013 of OZ223471.1, forward strand.
TGCTTCTCAACGGGAAGGCCTTATCCGCTCCTTTTGTCAACCACCTCGACCTGATACAAGGTGCTGAACTGGAGTTTGTGATGTCGGCAAATCCGGCGAAATAATCATTTATGTCAGATTGGGCATTTTTTAGCATTTTTTAGCGATTTGTTTAGGCAATTTCGGGTAACTTTGGGGGATAAATCAAATGTTATGACGAATCCCACCTCAAAAAACAGCGTACAATTTTTAGGCGCTGCCGGAACAGTAACCGGATCAAAATACCTACTTCAACTCAACGGGAAAAAAATATTAGTCGATTGCGGTCTTTTTCAAGGACTTAAGCCACTTCGGGAACTCAACTGGAAACCCTTGGATGTAGATGCCGCGCAAATAGATTGTGTATTGCTTACCCATGGACATCTCGATCATTGCGGATATTTGCCACGGCTGGTAAACCAGGGCTTTGATGGGCCTGTGTATTGTACGCCACCCACTGCCGATCTGGTTGAAATCATCCTGATGGACAGTGCCAAAATTCAGGAAGAGGATGCCGATGAAGCCAATGCCAAAGGGTTTTCCAAGCATACCCCGGCATTGCCTTTGTACACAGTGAAAGATGTGGAAATTACCCTGCCCATGCTCCATCCCGTGGAAGTGGACACTACTTTTGATCTGACTGATGAAATCAGTTTTCGTTTCAAACGCGATGCCCATATCCCGGGTGCTTCTTTCATCGAATTTCATGTAAATGGCAAGTGGATTGTGTTTTCAGGCGATTTGGGTCGTCCTTCCGATCCCATGTTGTTGCCCCCGGAATATCCCGAAAAAGCCGACTATCTGTTTGTGGAATCCACCTATGGCGACCGCGAACATTCGGAAGTGCCCACCGAGGAAACCCTCCTGCGCATCATCAACGACTGTCTGCTCAAGCATGGTCCCTTGTTTGTGAGCAGCTTTACGGTGGACCGCGCGCAAGACTTTATGTACCTAATCTGGCAACTCAAGCAAGCCAATAAAATTCCGGATATTCCTGTTTATCTGGACAGTCCCATGGGTGTGGATGTGAGCAAGTTGTTTCTGAAATACCCCGATTGGCAGGTGATCGACCCCGGCGTGTTTAAGGAAGTGTTTGAACATACACGGGTGGTTCACTCGGTGGCCGAAACGCGTGCGTTGGCCATCAACAAGCAGCCGCACATTGTCATTGCCGGCAGTGGTATGATGAACGGGGGTCGTATTTTATCCTACCTGGAAGCCCAGTTGAGCAATAAAAATGCCACCTTTATATTACCGGGATATCAGGCCGAAGGTACCCGTGGACGCACCCTGGCCGAAGGGGGAAAAGCCGTGAAACTACGAGGTAAATTTTATTATGTACGTGCTACCATTGAACACATCACCACCATGTCGTCGCATGCCGATCAGAGTGAAATTGTGGATTGGGTAGGCCATCTGAAACAAGCCCCCCAACAAGTATTTATCGTGCATGGCGAAAAATCCTCTTCCGAAGGTCTGAAACAAAAACTCGAAGAAGTGTATCAATGGAATTGTGTTATCCCGCAATTGGGAGATCTCTTTGATTTGGATGTTTAAGCACTAAACTAGCGATAACAATGATTGACAATCAGTGGTATGTCATCCTCGACTCGAAGGAACTGAAAAAGAATAAACCGCTTAAGGTCAGGCGTTTTGGAAAGGAACTCTCCTTGTGGCGAAATCATGCGGATGAAGCCTGCTGTATCGACGATAAATGTTGTCATCGCGGGGTTTCGCTCTCGTGTGGCAGGGTGGTTGACGGAAATCTGGAGTGTCCCTTTCATGGATTTCAATACGACAAAACCGGGCGGGTGACCACCATTCCCGCCAACGGGAAAAATGCTCCCGTTCCGTCTAACATGAAGGTACATTCCTATCCCATTTACGAAGCATACGGACTCATCTGGGCATGGTATGGCGATGCGGAAAAAGTGGAAAAGGAGCCTTTTTTCTTTGAAGAACTAAAGGACTTTTCCTACGCCACATTCGCTGACCACTGGCCTGTTCACTATTCCAGAGCCATTGAAAACCAGTTGGATGTGGTGCATTTGCCCTTCGTACACCGCACAACCATTGGGCGAGGCAACAAAACTTTGGTGAATGGTCCGGTGGTGATTCGCGATAAGGAACTCATCACCTTTTATGTGAACAATGTGGTGGACGATGGAAAAACCATCCCCAAAAAACCGGATGAAATGAAGGACTACAAAAATTTCTTCTACCTGAAATTTCATTACCCCAATATTTGGCAAAATTTTATTTCAGATAAAATACGTGCCTTTGCTGCCTTCGTTCCCGTTGACGAAGAAAACACCATCGTGTATATCCGGTATTATCAAAAAATGACCAAGATTCCCGGACTGAGCCACCTGATCAACTACATAGGAAAAGTGTTCAGCATCATCATCCTGCGGCAAGACAAACGGGTAGTGATTACTCAATTGCCCAAGAAAACCAGCCTGAAAATGGGTGAAAACCTGATTGTGGGCGATATGCCCATCGTGGAATACCGAAAACACCGCGAAGCCTTGCAAAACCGCGTTTAAACACGTCGTGTTTTTTCTTATTCCTACTATCCCTGCTTCAAGCGTCCACGCTTCTCCTGCTTCAAACGTCCACGCTTCTCCTGCTTCAAGCGTCCACGCTTGAAGTCTTGATCTTGGCTAATTTCTTTCAAATGGCTTCAAGCGTTTACGCATCTCTCGCTCTCCTGCTTCAAGCCTCCACGCTTGAAGAAAGCACTACCCCTATCCTTGTTTCAATCGTCCACGCTTGAATCTAGAAATCCCTACTCACAACCAACCTATTCCTTCACCTTCCCCAACTCCTCTTCTGCCAGGCGGATGTCTGTTTTATCCACGATAAAACCCTCAAAACCAACAATTAAATCACCTTCATAAACGGGAGTCATGGTAATGGAATGATAGCCCACACTGCCATCGTGGCAATATCTTCGGGTCAGACCCAAAGGAATGGTTTCACCTGAAAGTACTTTATTTACCGAATTTTGCAGGGTGATAAAGTCTTCTTTGGTGCGACTCAGGGAGTAATGCTTGCCCAACACCTCTTGTCTGTCATTAAATTTGTACAGCTTCAGCCAGGTATCGTTGATGTCCTGATAAAAGCCATCCTTATCGATTCTGAAATATCCTACCCCTTTGGAGGCATACATTTTGGCATAAAAATCGCTGCTCTTATCGCCTTTTTTCACTTTTTTCTCCAGTTCCTGCTCGGCTTCCACCTGGTGGGTGATGTCCATGATGAAGCCTTCAAGTCCGGCAATTTCTCCTGATTTGTTTTGGTATGGTGTAGCCGAAACGGTGTGATATCCAATGCTTCCATCTTTACATAACCGTTGTACGCGTTCACCTGTAACGGTATCTCCCGACAACACTTTATTCACCAACTCCATGATTTTGTTCTTGCCTTCAGGTGTACGGTCGAGGGTTACATGTGAGCCAATCACATGTTGTTTGTCGGTGCATTTGTAAAGGTTCAGCCAAACTTCGTTCACTTCTTCGTAGCAACCATTTTTGTCGATTCGGAAATACCCCACATTGGAATGAATCAATTTTTCGCGTAAGCGCAAACTTCCTGTTTCGATACCCAGATTTTCTACCACGGATTCAAAAGCGGTTTCGAACATCCGTTCTTTTTCAATGGAACCCTTTCCTGATACGCTTTTTCGGCTTTCCACCAAAGCCACCTTCAGGTTTTCCCTGAGGGCAATTTCGGCATCCTCGTCCGACATTTCTTCCCAACCGATGAGCATGGCTTTGATGGCCGACAAGGGACGGTGACCGGTGGTGGTGAGGTAAACATGTGCAATAACGAAACCCAACAGCAAAAATGCACCAATGGTATGAAAATAGGCTATGGGAGCCAAATCGTTCACCATTCCCTGATCCACAAAATAGATGTAGTACATGTACAACAACCCGCTGAACACCACCACCGGAATTATTAACAACCTTAATCCCAGATAGGTAAGTCGTTGTAAGGGATTGAATTTGTTGTAAACGGTTTTGCGCGTGGGATGGGGAGCATGCCTGAAGATACCCGTGATGTAGTACGCCACCTGTGCTTTCAGAAAATCGGTGGTGGGGATATATTGCCGCCATTCGCCCGTGGTAAAATTCCAGAACAAGGTAAATACAATGAGGATGATAAAAGCCCAGGCCAGGTTGCGATGCAGCAAAACTGCTTCATCGTATCCAAAGAGGTGGTAGGTGCCGTGCACCTCAAAACCCGTAAGGGCCAACAGTAGAATCAATGCCGCCTGGGTCCAGTGCCAGAAGCGTTCGTATCTTTTATAAATGAGTACCAGTTTCATGGGAAGTTATTTTAATTTGATTTTTTATGACTAACCATGCGCAAACCACCGTGGATGATGACTCCCAGCATGATCAATACAATGAATAATACGCCGGGCATATCCACCCAGAAATTGTTGTCGCGTCCGGGCAAATAAAAACCCGAGAGATGCATAAGTCTGCTGTTATGACTGTTATGACAGTCGGCACATTGCAAGGCCTGTGCGGCTTTCGACACCTCATGATTCAATGGCCAATAGGATTCGGTATTCACAAATGCGTACTGTCCGCTGTAAGGAAGTCCGGTGTATTCCATGCCTGCCCTGCACGCTGCGTCCCAATCATAATCAACCCACAGGGCGTTGCTTCCCTTGCTTTCGCCAAATAGTTTTGGTTGAATAAGTGTTAGATTTACAGGATCATATGGTTGTCGTCCACGCATAACTTTTACAGGCCATATTCGGGAAGGGTAAGCTGTATCTTGGGGACTGACATTGTCTTGATAGGATCCAAAAAGGGGATTGAGCATCAACGGGACTGCCGTGTCCTGAATTTTATCTGTCAGCAAGTGGTGATCGGCGGTGCCATTAAACCAAATATATTCGGGTTGCAGGTTTTGCCCCAGCACGGCGGTTCCATGTTTGGAGTCGAATTGGACAATAACATTTTCGTAGAGCACCCCGTCGTGCGTATATACACTATCCGCCAATCGGGTGACCCCCATGGGTTTTCCCTCTGCATCCATGGTAGTTGCCGTTGACCAATCCCAAATAATTTTGGTGGGTTGCACTTTGGCATATTCCACAATATGGCAAGTTTGGCAGGCAATGGTACGGTAATGTTGATTGAGCAATTTGCTTTTGTGCGGGGCTTCGGTGTGGCATTGTACACAGGTAACGTGATTGTTGTTGGAAGAAGCCACCGAGTATAATTGTCCGCTGATTTGGTGATGTTCGGTGGTATGGCAGTCGGTACATTGCATATTTTGTTCACCATGACCCCTACCCATGTGTACATCAATTTTTGCATTAAGGCCTGTGTGTTCTGATAGTAAGGCTATTTCCAAATCGCCGTGTTTCACGTTGTTGCCCCCGCCACCGGTAAAATGGCAATGTCCACAATTCTCGCGTTTGGCAAATCCCACATGCTGTGCCACATGGCGCAAATCCACTTTACTGTCGGGATACCCAGCTCCTGTGAAATTGTTGGCCTTGGAAGGAGCCGCTTTGCTATACGTATTGGTGGCATCATGACATACCAGACAGTCGATGTTGTTTTGGTTGTCGAAATCAAATTCTTTGTTGGCATAACCATACCCCGCATGGCATTTGGAACACAGGGGTTCGTTGGAATTGACGCCAATGCAAAAATTGTTCAACACGTTAGTTTTTCCCAAATCCATCACTCCACGGCCGGGAATGGAATCCTGTTTGTGCCACTTCCAGTGTTCGGTTTTCATCACCTCTTTTCCGGTGGCGTTGTGGCAGCTCAGGCACGCCTCCGTGACTTCGGGTCCCGATTTAAAATCCTTTTGTAGTGCGGCAAATTTTGAATGATCGGCAGCCGGAGCCGGATCGTGTTGGATGCTGATCTTGCTTTCAGGATAGAAATCACTGTCGGAATCACTGTTGTAATGAAACACCATCCAGAATATTACCGTCCACGGAACCAACACGATGAGTACGAATTCAAGAAACTTTTTCATGGGCAATCGTTGCTTTTTATTTATGACAAAGGTACGGTTGAGAGGTTTAATATACCTGAAAATCAGTTATTTATAAACATATCTAAATAAGCTGGATATTTTATTTTCAATGCACGCATAAAAAGTTGAACTACTGTTTTTTGTGACCTAAATTTTGAGTTGGTACATGAAGGATTTGGAGCAAGAATGGACTATTTGTTCAAAATCACGGGTGTGACATTTGTTTTGTTGATTTGTGGCATAAATCGCAAAATATCGAGATTGGAAACTCATTTTGGCATCATGATCGATGTGAGTACGTTTGATTATCAAGGGATTTGAACCTCTGAAATCGGAAACCTGACAGGTTTTCAAAACCTGTCGGTTTGGAGAACTTCTGAACCTATCTCTCCACCCAATCTCCTTCTCTTTTAATCAGCTCAATCAAGGCATCCACAGCTTCTTCTTCGGGGATGTTTTTGGCTATCAGGTTTTGTTGACGATACAGGTTTACTTTGCCGCGACCGGCCCCCACATAGCCATAGTCGGCATCGGCCATTTCGCCGGGTCCGTTTACGGCACAACCCATCACAGCAATTTTTAAACCCGCCAGGTGGTTTGTTTTTTCGCGTACCAACGCCAATTGATCCATCAGATTAAATAGGGTACGACCGCAGGAAGGGCAGGCAATGTACTCGGTTTTGGAATACCGCAACCCCAATCCCTGCAAGATATTGAGCGAAAGTTGGGTAAGTTGGGCATCGCTATGATGTTGGTTTTGAAGCCAGATTCCCTCTCTTTTGTGGTTCAGCATCAACCGTGAAATATCTGTAGCAGCTCGTAGTACCAGCGTATCCATTTCAGGCTCGTTGTAGTTGAGGTGGTAGGCCATGAGGGATGCATCAGCAGGATTGGCGGGGGTAGTCGGAATGGAATTGACCACCACATCGCAAGTGGTTGTTTTTGTTGTTGACAATACCAGCGGATGTTTGGGTTTTTGGTGACTTTCTGTTTCAAAGGGAACTATCTCATGCACAACGGGTTGAACTTGGTCATTTCTTTGTCCGAAAAGATGCACAAGTTTTTTGGCCACCGGAACTTCTTCCACCGGGTCTTCGGTGAGTGAAACACGGATGGTATCGCCAATGCCCACAGCCAGCAAGTGTCCAATGCCGGCAGCCGACTTGATGCGGGCATCTTCACCATCTCCGGCTTCGGTAACACCCAGGTGGATGGGGTAATAGTATCCGTTCTCCTTCATCCTTTGTACTAAAAGCCGATTGGCTTCAATCATGGTGGGCACATGGCTCGATTTCATACTGAGCACCAGTTGGTGAAAGTGGGCACTTCGGCAAATTTCTATAAACTCCAAAGCCGACTCCACCATGCCCACAGGGGTGTTGCCATAGCGTGCCAGTATTCTGTCCGACAACGACCCATGGTTGGTACCAATGCGAATGGCGGTTCCATGCCTCGCGCAAATTTCCAATAAAGGCATCAGATTTTCGGCAATCCGCGCCTTGGCTTCAGCATATTCGTGCTCGTTGTATTGGTAGTTGATGCGTTTTTTATCGGTGTAGTTTCCCGGGTTGATGCGCACCTTTTCCACGATGGTAGCTGCCACTTCCGCTGCTTTGGGGTTGAAATGCACGTCGGCAATCAGGGGCAGGTGGTAGCCCTTTTGCGCCAATCGATTTTTGATCTCCGCAAGATTCCGGGCTTCGCGTTCACCCTGGGTGGTTAGTCGTACCATCTCGCATCCGGCGTCGGCCAAACGAATTACCTGTTCTACAGAGGCATCGGTGTTCAGGGTGTCGGTATTGGTCATCGATTGTATCCTGACGGGATGTTTGCCTCCCACGTATAGGTTTCCAATGCGGATCTCCTGCGGTTGAAAGTGGAAGAAACCATCTGTTGATGAAAGGAATACGCTCATTTTAATGAAATTTTACCATGATGTCGTGAAACAGCAAATGTAGCCAACTTTTTGGAGGATTGGGTTGTTTTACCACCTCCGTTTTACATGTTGGCGTCCAAAAACCAACATTCTATTTAAACAAATTCTAAATAATTGTTTAATTTTGCTGAACAGGATATCATTGAACTAGTTTTAACCAAATTAATAACCTGGAGTTGTCGGACATGGTTCGGACTCCGTTTTAAATTGAATCTTATGACAAAAAAAGTTTTCATTCTGATGACCGCCATGATTTTCAGCATGGTCTTTTTTACTGAATCTGCTCAAGCCCAAAAGCCGTCCAAGCAAAATAAGGACAGCTATTATTTCTTTAAAATTGTCAACATTGATTTTGAAGCTGCCGTCACCCGAGTTAAGGAAACCCTTAAAGAGCAGGGTTTTGGCGTGGTTTCCGAAATCAACATGCAGCAAAAAATTACCCAGGCCACCGGCAAAGAAATGGATGCCTACGTTATTTTGGGTGCCTGCAATCCTCACGGAGCCTACGAAGCCCTGCAATTGGATGCACACATTGGCCTGTTGCTGCCTTGTAACATTATCGTTCGCAGCCTGGGCAACGATCGGGTGGAGGTAGCTGCCATCAATCCGGAAAAAACGTTGGAGAACGTTAAGAAGCCTGAAATGAAGAAGTTGGCCAAGGAAATCGGTGAAAAGCTTCAGCTGGCCATCGCCAATATTTAATACAATTGGGCTGAAATCCCCAGGTTTACCATGCCCTTGTAGCCGAATCCGAATTCCATAAATCCGGCAATATCTTTTCCCACGCGGATACCCATCACGTTGGCTTGATATGCTATTCGGTTGAGGGAGCCTGTTTCGTCGGCCATTTCGCTGTTGGCAGGTGGGGTTAGTTTTTCGGTTCCGAACTGATAGCCCAACATGCCGCCGGAATATATCTGAAGGATGCCCCGGTTCACGTATCGGTATTCAAAATCGACGGCCACAGCAATAAACTGCCGCGAAAGCTGGCCCACCTCGTCGGCCAGATAGTAAATGCTACATTTGCTTTGGTTATAGCCTGCCGAAATTCCCCACAAGTACTTTTCGCTGCCCGTAATTTTGCGGTACGAAAGCGATACAATGCCGCTTCCGGAATAGTGATCGCGGACGTATCTTTTGTCGGGATACAGGTGGTTGAGCATGGCCGATTCCACTGATAAAAACTGATCGAACGGAAAAGCACCATAGCTGATCATCACATCATGATGTTGGTAGTTTTGTTCAATGCTTTGCGCCGACAGGCCTGTCGATAGTAGCACGACGACCATCACAATAAAATATTTGATACCGGAGTGAACCATGGAATACGAAGCTTATTTAATTACCGTTCAAAAGTAATGCAAATATGTGGGATGGCCACTACCACAAAGCATCCAATAAAAAATGTACCTTTGCGGTGAAAAATTTTTGTATATGGGATAAAAAACCTGATGGGTTAAATATTAAAGAAAGGAGAAACACCTATGAGAGAAACGATTAAAATAGGAAGGCTGAGGTGGCTTCATATCAACAATCCCACGGAGGATGATTTTGAATACCTGGGCAGTACGCTCCACTTTCACCAATTGGACATTGAAGATTGCCGGCAAAGCAACCAACGACCCAAAATAGATATTTACGACGATTACTACTTTTTAATTCTCCATTTTCCGGTGTTCGACCGACAAAACCAATTTATCAAACCCCGGGAGGTGAAGATTTTCTGGGCCGAAGATTACATCATCACCGTGGGTAAAACCCATTGGATGGTCGATCGGCTTTTTAACACGGCTGTTGAGCAGGAAAAAAAAGGAATAGATTTTGAGGTGGGTACCAGTGATGCCCTGCTTTACACCATCCTCGAACAATTGATGACCGAATCGGTGGCCTTGTTGCGCAGGGTAGGTTTGGAGCTCGAAATGATTGGAAGAGAGCTGTTTGGAAATAAACCTACACGCGTTATCGAGCGACTTTCGGTTACCCGGAAAAACATTATCGCCCTCAACACCATGTACAAACCGCAACTTCGGGTTTTCAACAAGTTTGAATCGGGAAGTGTAGAAGGGTTTGCCCACAACATGGAAGATTACTGGGGCAACATCCTCGACTATTACAACAAGATGTGGGACATGACCGAAGATTATGGCGAGCTCATCGATGGCTTGTCCACTACCTTCGACTCCATGCAGACAAACAAAACCAACGAAATCATTAAAATACTTACCCTTATTTCCTCCATCATACTTCCACTCACTTTTCTTACAGGGTTGTATGGTATGAATATCCTCTTGCCTTTGCAGGAAGACAGCCATGCCTTTTGGATTATTATGGCACTCATGGTGTTGGTAGGTGGAGGAATGATCACGTATTTCCGACGAAAGAAGTGGATGTAGATTGAATCAAGAACATAGAAAACATAAAAAAAGCCGCGCAAAGCGGCTTTTTTTGATTATGTTCATGTTTAATTCACCACCAGTTTATTACTGTATATTTTCTTGCCCAACTCCATTCGAACCATATAAGTTCCTTTATTCCAGGATGAAATATCCAGATTAAGCTGATTTTCATTCTCCTGAATGTCCTGTTTCAAAATCAATTTTCCTGTTAGGTCGTGGATGGTAAGCATGCCTTTTGAGGAGGTACTTGCATTCCAATCCATTTGCACCAAAGTGGTTGATGGGTTGGGATATATATGTAACGCGGATGTTTCTGCAAGTGCTTCATTCACCGAGGTATAAACATCTTTTTCGTAGGTGGCAGTAAATAGTCCGCGCCCATGACTGGCTGCCAGCACGGTATTGTCGGCGGCACGCAGCCTGAGCATGTCCACGCGCACGTTGCCCATGCCCATGTTGGCTTGTGCCCACTCGGTGGTGGGTTCGAGCAGGGTGTTGGTAGCCCAGATACCCAACTCGGTGGCCAGCATCACCTGTCCGTCGTTTTCGGGATGGAACAGTGCCCAACGAATGGGCATGTCGGGCAGGTTGGTTTCCTTTTCTACCCAATTGTCGCCACCATCGAGGGTAAGCCATACCGATGAAACGCCGTAGTTGGAAAAAGTAACCATGATGATGTCGTCGCTGCTTCCCAAAGCGATGCTTGAAATGCTTCCGGTGGGAAAATCGGGTGAGCCAATTTCCGTGGCAACGGGCACCAGATCAGCATTGTCGATGCGATACAGTATTCCCGACAAAGTGCCTACATACACTACCGCAGGTCCGGTGGTGATGTACGGACTCACGGTTACAGCCGAAAAAGCCACTTCCGTGTTGGTGCCTATGTCCACCAACTCAGAACTGAGGTCGCTTGGAATTCCTTTGGCACGGAGCAGTTGGTTGTTGTAGAGCCCCCAGAAATCGGTACCGTTTGAATACAAAATATTGCGTTCCGAATCGTAATCGGCCGGACTGACAAATGTACCCGAGCTACCTCCAACATAGCCCACCTGGTTGTTGTTTCGCCAAATGGAGTAGCTGTTGTAATATACCGAAGTAATATACACATTGGGCTCGGTTTGATCCCAAAAACAAAAAGCACCATCGCCGCCATCAATCATGTCGTTGATGTCCAAAGGACTGCCATTATATTTAAGGGTTCCGTTGTCCTGAAGTCCTCCGATATATTGATGAAAATTGGCCACCGGATGGATGGCACAGGAATAAAATTGCAAGGTGTTGTATCCCTGATTACGTTGTATAAAAACGGGAGAGCTGTAGTTGGCCGTGTTGGTCATGAAAATACCGCCATCGCTACTAAAAAGGGCGGTGGTGTACGAGCCGGGCTGGAATTGAATGTTATGTTGGTCGGCATGTACGTACTCGTCGCCTCCACCATAATACATCAGTGCCCAATCGCTGATATGACCCCAGGTATTTCCACCATTGGCCGAACGCCACAGGTCGAGACCTCCGGTATAAATCACATTGGGGTTCACCGGATCTACCTGTAAAATAAAGGCATGCCAGGCCAGTGTTGACCAGTCGTCGCCTGGAGGTATCACATCGTTCCAGGTAGCGCCTCCATCGGTCGATTTGGCCATGTAACGACCACGATAATAGGTGAAATCGGTGGTATATCCGGCAGCAAACTGTGCATATACCACATCGGGATTGGATGGTGAAACGGCAACGATGGTGCGTGCCGGAATGTTGTAGGTGGGTTCTCCGGCAATCAATGTGTTGTAATCGCCAAATGCGGTCCAGGTTCCGGGCAGGCCGCTATCCGAAAAGAGGACGGTGGCACCTCCTTTACCTTCCACGTTTTCCATGGTACCTACAAAAATTCTGCCTTCGGGACCAATTTCAATGTCGGCAGGAGCATATGGTTTTCCGGGATAACCGGGAATTTCGGGCAACACTTGCTCCCAGGAGGTTCCTCCGTTGGTTGATCGGTACACCCCGTCGGAAGGATGGCTTTGAAAGGTGCCGCCGTGGTAGGTGCCCGAGGCCACACAGGCATAAATGGCGCTCACCCCATTTTCGTCACGCACGGCGATATCGGTGATGTAGTCGAAATCTTCGGTGGAAGCCAAGAGGTTCCAGGTTTCACCGGCATCGGTACTTTTCATGATACCCACGCCCACGCCGGATGATTCGCGGTAGATGGTACGTGCGGTTTGCGCTTCGCCTGTACCCACATAAAAGACTTCAGTGTTGTTGGGGTCGTAGGCCATGGAGCTGATGGCCAGGCTGGGCCAAAAATCGTCCATCGGCTCCCACCAGGAGTCTTCATTGGTGATTTCATAGTTTATCCACAATCCTCCTGTTACGCCCCCTGCCCAAACGGTTTCGTGGGAAGGGTCGTTGGGGTCGAACATCATCATGCGGGTACGACCACCCATAAGGGCATCGGTGCCTTCCCAATCAACCGGAGGGGTATAGGTGTTGGCGTTGCGCGACAATTCCCTGGAAGCCAGATAGGAAGTGTACAGCGATTTTTTTGGCACCAGTCCAGTTTCCGGATTCATGGTCATGATGTACTCCTGAAAGGCAGCCATGTCGGGTTGGTCGGGCGACTTTTCTTCACTTTTTTCCTGCAACGAAGCCCGGGGCAATTCGTTTGCCTTCTTGAGGAGGGTTTGTTCGTATTGCTTTCGTTGGCTCTCTCTGAAATTGAGCAAATAATAGCCGCCAAAAATGGCTATCAGGACGATGGAAACAATGGCAATCAGCGTATTTTTTTTCATTCCGGATCAGTTAAATATTTGGTTTGTATGATGATGACAATGGTTTGGCTTAAAATGTTGCAAGTGTTGTGGTTTTGATGGTTTTTGTTCGGCTGTCGTATTGGGGCACGGTATGCGTAATTCCGGTCTGCATGCAGTATTCCAGGTCTTTTTCGTAACCTTTTCGGATGAGCAGTCTTCCGTGGGTACTGGTTTTGATGGCTTCCGCATGTTTTCCCCTCAGGGATTGCCATGCCAGGATAAGGGTTCGGGTCAGGTCGCACACTTCGATGGTGGTGGCTTGTTCCAACAGCGAGGCCAGGTAGCCGGCACACAGGGCATCGTCCATGGAGAAGCGTCCGTTGGTGCCGGAGCAGAGCAGGACAAGCTCGTCGGATTCTTTTACCTGTTGCACCACTTCCGGCCCATTGATAAACGAAGCAAGGAGTAATTTACCGGCACCTTCAGCTTTCCTGATGGCTTTGGTACCGTTGGTGGTGGACATGATGAGGGTGCGGTTTTGTACCCTTTCGGGTGAATAATCAAAAGGGGAGTTGCCCAAATCGAAGCCGGGAATAATGCCGGCACTTCGTTCGCCGCAAAGCAACACTTCCGAAGGGTGGTATTTTGTTTTTAGTGCGAGGGCTTCCTCAATTTCTACCACGGGAATAATTTCTTTGGCACCATTCGTCAATGACGTAATCATGGTAGAGGTGGCCCGCAACACGTCGATTACCACCACCGTTTTTCCATCAAAATCATGGAACAGGGCAAGGTCCGGGGTTGGAAGCGTGGAGATTTTCATGGGGTAAAAATACGGAGATTTTTCAATGGATACACCATCAATTCTACCGCAACTTTTGGAGGACAGGTTTATTCCATCAAGCTCAACCCTTCCAGTGCAGAGCTGTCGTTGGGACGGTTGAGCAGGGCTTTGTTGAAGAGTATTTTGGCCTTCCTGTATTCTCCTTTCCGGTATTGGGTCCAGCCGGTCATCATCACAATATCATAATCGAAGGGATAGCGGTTGAGCAATTTTTCAAAAATATTGAGTGCTTGTGCATAATCTGCTCTTCCGTAGTATATCATCCCCAACCTAAACAGCGCCTGACTGTTTTCGGGGTCGATGGACAGAATGTCGTTGTAGTGCTTTTCTACCTGTGTCCAGTTGCCCATGGCGGCAGCAGGGCTCACAATGCCCAGACGGGCTTCGATGGACATGGGGCGCAGCGAGATACACTTTTGGTAATAAGGAATGGATTCGCTGAACATGCCCGAAAGGTAGGTCAACCAGCCCAAACGGAGGTTGATTTCGTACGAATCTTCCTGATAAACGGCTTTGAGTGTATTGATGGCCTCTTCGTATTCGCCATTCTTTTCCTGGTCGTATGATGCAGAAAATGCAGCCATCAGTTCCTGGTTGGTTTGTGCAAATCCGGTTGTGGCCGTCAACATCACTATGCTTAATGCAATGCTTTTTAAAATGTCCATTTGATACCTCCTAAAAAATTTTGTGCCTCGTAGGCAAAAGTATGGGTTTTTATATTCTCTTCATCAGGATACATTTCGCTAGAATACCCTTCGAATGAAATATACTGGTAACGCAAGGAGAGTTCCAGGTGATTGATGGGCATCACGATAAAACTTACACCCGCCCTGTAATTCATTTTGTCTGCCTGGTTGAATACTACCATGCCGTTTAAAGTGCTGGCATTGTTTTGGTTACCAAGTACATATTCGGCTTCCAGCCACGATAGTTTGTACAATTGATGTCCCAATGATTGTTTGAAAAAATAGCGGTTTTCATTACCGGCATCCCATTTCTGAACAAACCATGAAACTTCTGATTTTCCGTAAAATCGGGTGCCTTTTCCAAGAAAGTAAAAAGCGTCAAGACTTAATTGGTTTTGTTTCAATCCGTTGAGGGCCGATGCGATGGCCGTAAACCCAACGGTGAGGTTGTTGTAGTCTTTTTCGAGATGTGCGCCAAACAGGTAATTTACAAACGATGTATCGCGTTGTTTGAAATGATAGGCGAGATAATTGGTTTCTTTCAACTCCACATCGCCTGTATTGATCACATAATAAGTGGTGTCGCGAAAAAATACCCTTTGGGTATCCATTTTTATCACATCTGTATTTACGAGCAAAAAATTACCAAACAAGGAGCCTGCCCATCCGTTTTCAAACTGAAATCTGACACTGAGGTACAATTCATTTTGTCGGAGTTGGTTGTCGAAGGTTTTTTCAACGATTTTACCCTCTTCGGTGAACGTGCGCTGAAATCCCCAGTCTTCGTATCTTGTTGAGTTTACGTATATGGATGAGTCAACATAGTTTATCCGGGTGCGTTTATCGATGAGCAAATTGTTGTATCCAAGGTATAAACTGGTGATGGGCGACAGATTAAACTGTGCCCCGGCAAACAGAATACGTTTGTCGCCAAAAAGCGTTTGTTGTCCCATGGAGCTGCTATCGTGCAACAGTGGGTTGGATTCGTTGCGCGAAAAATTGTTGGACAGCGAAACACCACCTCCGGTCACCACCGATTCCACCCCTTTCATTTTTCCGGCCACCAGATTTGCCGTACTTTGGGTAAAAGTGGTGGACAACCGGTAAGCTTTTTGTTTTTTACCCAGATATAGGTAAGTATTGTACAAGTAAATTTGTGCCGTGGGATCGTTTTTATTCAGCATCAATGCTTTTTCATATTGTGTGCCAGCCTTGGGCAATTGCCCCAGTTGATAGTATGCGGCACCCATACGCATCCGCAGATAGTAATAGTCGGTATTGAATTTCAGGGCTTTTGTGCCAATTTCAATTACTTTTTCCCAATCCTGATCCAAATAGGCCTGGTATGAAGTGGAGTCGATGACTTTAAAATTCTCGCCCCAAAAAACCTGAGCCTGCGACAGACCGACGGTCATCAATATGATACTTGTGATGAAGATTTTTACTCTGAGCATGGGAGGAGGTTAAATTTCGAGGGTTCTATTGGCCAAAATTACTTCGGCACCTTTTGTTATTTCGAATGTGGTGATGCCTAATGCATTGAATTCCATTCGGAAGCTGTATTTTTTAATGGATTTCTTACCTATGCCAAAATGAGCCGTGGAGGTGAGTGCCACTTTTCGGTTTGAACTCATATCGTCCAGTTGTTCATAATTTATTTGATAATCGGCGTTTAATATTTTGGCAAACGGAATGGCAAAATCCTGAATGATTTTGATGCCTTTGTTGGGATAAACCGAAAGAGGATATTGATCGTGCAGTTGGAGATTTTTGTAGAATGACAGCGAAACCTTGTAAGCTGCCAGGTAGAAATAAAACAGAAGCGATTCCTTTTTACCCTTAAATCCAGTAAAATAGAACACGTCGCCCACATTTTTGAACCACGCTACCGATCCCGAGTTCTGGCATTTGATGTAGGTGTTGTTGTATGGGTCGGCTTCGATGTTCCAGATCACTTTTTTGTCGCCTTGGTCGAAGGCCCACGTGGCGCCGGGAATGAGGTGAAATCCCTGTTGCAAGGTAACATCGGGAAGTGCATTGGACACCTGTTGGCCTTTGGATGGAATATGTGCTGTGTAGAATTGATATTGTTTTTGATGGTTAACCACATACGACGAAAAGGGATAGCTGATGGTGTGCGAACCAATAAAGGGTGTAGCCTGAAACTGCATGTGCAGATGCGGAAAGGGCGATCGTCCCGAATTGCCACAGTGGGCTATGAGGTCGCCTTGCTTCACGGTTTGTCCGGGTGTAACGGCCACACTTCCTTGTTTCAAATGGCTCAATTGCGAATAAAAATGGTCGGCATGTTTGATTACGATGCTATTGCCCCAGTTTTTTTCGGTGTTGATGTCCCCAATGATATTGTCGGGCACGTCGTTTTCTATTTCAACCACCACGCCATCGCCGGGAGCAGTTACCGGTTTCCCGAAACAATAATAATCTTCTTGCAAATCGCCACTACCCAGATAGGTGCTGTTGTCTTGGTCAACTATTTCAAAATCAAAAGCATGACGCCATTCATTGCGGTGGGTAATATCGCCATCGTGTGCCTGGGTTACGGTCCATTCTCCCCAAAAGGGCAACTTCATGGAATACCATGGCAGCGATCCAAAGCGGCTCATGTAGCTCTTGTGGCTGTATGCATTTAGCTCCGGCGAATCCTGTTGTAAGGTAACAGCGGCGAGCTTTTCAAAATTGCGCTCCCTGAATTTGATTACATACAGAAACAGGATGACAATCAGGTTGAAAGGTAGCGAATATACCGAAAGTCCGAAATGTGAAAAAACATACGCCGTACCATTAAGGGTAATGGCTACCAAAGGGGTGAGCAAGATTACCCACATGGTTGCCCGTTTGGACGAAACAATGAAAAACCCACCAATGGCGATGGAGGTAAGGATATAATTAAACCCGATATAGCTGTAGCTCAACTCACTGATGTTGGCGCCAATAATTTTGTAAAAAATAAATGCCGAATAAAAACCAATCAGCGACATCAGAAAGGCGATCCGCGAATAGTAAATAAGTCCGGCAGCCAACAGCAATCCGGCAAACAGGTGATATTGAAACAAGATGGCGCTCAGCGATTTAAAATAAATGCGCAGCGATTCGGGGATGCCCAATTCATTAAACCATTCGTACAACCGCACCATGGGCATGCCTCCCAACGCGTACATATCGTTGAGATAATAAACCCCCCGTTCGCTCACCGTTAGTTCCGAATACCCTTTGGTGGCAATAATCACTACCCAGATGCCCAGCAAAAACGGGATACTCAGGTAGGGAAGACCATATTTGCCCAACACCCCCTCCAGGCTGAGGGTAACAAAAAAGGTGAACAACGAAATAAATACCAGAATCAGGTAAAATTCGGCTGTGGGTTGGTAGTTGATACCGATTCCCAATCCCACCATCAAGGCATTAAAACCATAGGCACCGCCGATTATTTTGTCGCGGTTCATACCCATGAACCAGGCGGTGCCATTGGCAGTGAATACGGCTATCAATCCGGCCAAACCGGTATAAAGATCAAAAAATGAAACCACCACCAGAATCAGGGCGAACACTTTGTTTTTGGAAAAAAACACCTGTCCATAACTGTTCAGCAAGCTGTCGGTTATCTGATTCCGGAGGATTTTCGTTTCGGGTTTCATCTATGTTTAACGGATTTACAATTCAAATTTATTCAGGTGTTCGGGCACATGTTCCAATTGCAGCATGCTGTCGAGGGTTTCGCTTTCACGAATCAAATGCACCTGATGATTTGTATCTATCATCACAATGCTGGGGCGCAGGGTAATAAACTGCATCCATTGGGTCATGTTGTAGGCGCCCACGTTGTGAATTACCACCTGATCGCCTTTGTTGAGCAAAGGTAAATTAATGTTTTCACGTACCACATCAATGTTCATGCACAGGGGGCCGTAAAGTACGGTGTCTTCGGTGTATTGGGTGAAGGGTTGCGCGGGTGTAATTTTGTGGTCGTACCAAAAAGAAGTAAAGAGGATATTCACTCCGATGTCGAGGATGGTGCTCCTTCGGCCGTCCGAGAGACGTTTGTTGGTGATCACCGATCCCAGCAGGTAGGCTGTATCATCTATCAAGGCACGCCCGGTTTCCAAAATCAGCAACGGCAGTTTGTTTTGAGGGAAGTCGCTGTTGATCAGTGCTGTAGTAATGGCTTCGGCAAATTCGTTGATGGAAGGACTGATGTCAGACCCCGGCAAATAAGCACCTTTCAGGGTGTTGTTGGAGGCAAAACCGCCACCCATGTCGATGTAGCTCACCTCGTGGTTGTATTTTACCCGGACATTCCTGGCCAGTTCTGCCAACTTGTAAGCTGCCGTGGCGTATGCGTTTGGCGAAAGCATGAAGGTTCCGATGTGGGTATGCAGTCCCACCAATTCCATGCTTTCCGACTGCATGATTTTGTTGATGGCCGTCCATGCCTGCCCATTTTCGTAGTTGAACCCAAATCGGTCCCACATGGGATAGATGCCGGTGTCCATGTTCACACGAATGGCCACACGGGCTATCACCCCTTGTTTTTTGCTTATATCCTGAATGCTGTATAGCTCGTCCAGGTGGTCGATGTGGATAAGGCTGTTGTTGGCGATGGCTTTGGCCAAATCTTCGTCGGTTTTGTCGGGGCCGTTGAAGATAATTTTGCTGCCATCCACGCCATTGCTCAGGGCTTTGTTGTATTCAAAACCTGAAACCACTTCGGCCCACGAACCCTCCTGATGAAAGGTGCGGCACACGGCATCCATGTAGTTGGTTTTGTACGACCAGGCAAACTGAACGCGGGGATAGCGGGTTTCGAATGCTTTGCGCGCACGGCGCATGTTTTCGCGAATCTGACGTTCGGAAATCACGAAAAGTGGCGAGCCGAATTGGCTGATTAATTCGGAAACGGCAACGCCTTCTATATGTGTTTTGGGTGTATATTCGGTTCTCATCCCAAATTTATTGGGCATGTTTCCGTCCAGACGTTTGATGAGCGGACGTTCGTATCTTAGTTTTTCCATGGTATATCTAAATTATTCTTTTTTAATCGGTTGATTGCAAATATGTTGTTGAGTTATTATAGTTCGCCCGTGGTGGATATTTTTTCGAAATCGGACAGGTTGACAATCATATCCCAGGAGTAGCGGACGAACATTTTACCCGACTCAAAGGTAGTGAAAGCATCCACATCCTTACCCAAAGCCAGATTAACATAGGCTTCGGGGATGTTTTGACCCACGCCCACAGCCAGATAAACCCAGGCCGGGATGCGGGGATTGATTTCCAGGAGGTAGAAATCACCTTTTTTATCTTTCATCAATTCCAGCTCAAAAGCGCCACGCCATTTGGTTTCACGGATAAAATGCCGGGTGAGCTTCAGCAGTCGTTCGTCGGTGATGGCAATGCCACCCCAGGCTTTCCCTTTGTCGGTAATATATTGTTTGCGCATGGGCACTGCCGAGATGGTGTTTCCTTCGCCGTCGCCCAGTCCGGTAACATTAAATTCGGTACCGTGGGCAAATTCCTGCAAGATGATGGGCAAGCCCCATTTGGCCGAAATTTTGTTGAAATAACCGGCCAGCTGATCGGTATTGTAAGCAATGCCGGCATCGTAGTATTTTCCTTTCACCACGATGGGCCAACCCAGCTTTTCCATGTGTTTTTTGTGGTCGCTTACCTGATAAATGGCTTCACTTCGCGGAACCTTCATGCCATATTTTTTACCAAATTCAGGCAGGTTTACCTTCAGGCGTTCTTCAAATTGCTCCATGGTGGGCAAAAAAGTGTGAATGCCCATGGTTTTGAGGCGAGGAGCCAGTTTGATAAACGAATATAGTTCCGCATCAAAGTTGGGAATAATCACGTCGAGGTGTTCCTTTTCCTGAATATAGGCCAGGCGTTCCATCAGTTGGTCGGTACCGGCGGAAGGGTAGGGTATCGAGTAGGTTTTGTTAACCAAATCGTGCATGTAAATACCGGGTTCGAGCGATTCGTACGATAAGCCGATGATGTGGGCATCGAACGATTCGGCTTCCAGAAGTCCCCGTATTACAGGAACTCCGGGTCCCGGATTGTCGATGGCATTGAGGCCGGTAACGCCTATTCTAATTTTCGGTCGTTTCATGACGTTCGAGTAAGGAGAAGTTTTTCAAAAGCTCAAAAAATTCGGCCACATCCTTTTCGATGGTCGAAGCATCGGTGTGGTATTTTTTCAGAAGTGCGGCATTGATTTCTTCTACCGAAAGGTCTTGTTTCATCATTTCAATAATTTCGATGCCCATGGGGTTGGCAGTAAATGATTCGCCGGTAACCGGGTTGAAAACAAACCCTGAGTCGCTAACGGCAATGTGTTTATTGATTCTCATTGGTATAAAGTTTAGTTAGATCGTATGGACGAAGCCTTCAATTCAATTGATGGATTTGATGGGATGGATTTCATCTTCGTCAAAACCTTCCATTGAAGTTGCAATAATAGAACCATTCCGGCAAGTAAATGTTATGTAATTTTATAAAAGATGTATAAGATTTTAAGGTTTTTGCCGATGGCGCGATGTTGGGTGCTGAGATGCAATGAAAGCCTTAAGGCGACGATGGAAGTACATGATTGGGTTTAATCAACATGATCCGGACCCGGCTACTGCCTTCCCAACTTCCTCCGAATATCCACCTTGATACTTTCCGAAAGAGTTTCTTCTGCCAAGGCTTTTTGAATCAAATTTTCGTCGGCTTCTCCGCCTTTAAACAGGCTGTAAACCTGGGCAACGGTGATGTGTCGGGTGGGGGAGTTGGGTTGCAAAATGAGTTCATCGCCCACGGCAACCATCCCTTCCTGAATCACCCTGAAATAACTGCCTGATAAATCGGATTGCTGGAATAGCTTTACAATGCGCTTGTCGCCAAACCGGATGCCCAACTTGTAACAGGGAATGCGTGGTTGCGACACCTGAATGATGGCCCGTCCCACACGAAAAATTTGCCCGATGTATAAAGTAGTTTCGTCGAGGCCGTCGATGGTGAGGTTTTCGCCAAACATGCCCGGGGGCATTTCGACTTCGGGAAAATTTTCTTTCCAATATCCGTAGGCTTGCAGGCTGTAGGCATAGCAGGCTTTGTCTTCGCCACCATGATAGCGACGGTCCACCACCTGATCGGCAGTTACGCCCTGCTTGCCCAGAAAAACAGGGGTTTTCACGGCAAGTTTATAGATGCCGGTTTGTTCTTCTTTTCCATTGTAAACAATGGTGGTACGTTGGCCGATATTTACTGAAACGACTTTCAAAGCAATGGTTTACAACATGCCCAATTCCAGCTTGGCTTCTTCCGACATCATTTCCTGATCCCAGGGCGGGTCGAAGGTGATTTCCAAATCAACTTCGGTAACGCCTGTTAAATAACCGATTTCTTCTTTTACCTGGGCGGGAAGGCTTTCGGCAACCGGACAATTGGGTGCCGTAAGGGTCATCACTACTTTTACTTTGCCGTCTTCTTTCACATCTATTTCGTAAATCAACCCCAGTTCGTAAATGTTGACGGGCACTTCGGGGTCGTAAATATTTTTGGTTACACGGATGATTTTATCGTGCAATTCTTTGATTTCCTCTTGGTTCATCATTTTACTGTTTTGATTTTAATTGAAACGCCTTGGCATACAATTGAATTTGCTTCAGCATGGAAGCCAGTCCGTTGGCGCGGGTTGGTGACAAATGTTCCTGCAATCCGATGTCATTCAGAAAAGAAAAGTCGGCAGCCAGTATTTCTTCGGGAGTTTGGTTGGTGAGCACACGGATCAGCAACGACACAATGCCCTTGGTTATCACGGCATCGCTATCGGCCGTAAACACAATTTTCCCTCCCTTTTCTTCGGCGTGCAGCCACACGCGCGACTGACATCCTGATATCAGGTGGTTGTTGGTTTTATATTGTTCATCAATTACCGGCAGGTCTTTTCCCAATTCGATGAGGTAGGCGTATTTGTCCATCCAGTCGTCAAACATCGAAAACTCATCTACTACGGCCTGTGCATTTTCCTTAATGGTCATTTTAAATTATATTTAGCTGTTTTACTGCAACATAGCGATTGCTTTTTTCAGTGCGTTCACAAAATAGTCTATTTCTTCCAACGTATTATACATCCCAAATGAAGCGCGAATGGTTCCGGTCAAGCCCAAAGACTCTACAAGCGGCTGGGCACAATGGTTTCCGGTTCTTACGGCCACGCCCATCTGATCGAGCAAGGTGCCCAAATCGTAAGGATGCACACCTTCCACCACAAACGACAGCACGGCGGTTTTGCTTTTGGCTTCGCCGATGATGCGCACACCAGGAATTTCCATTAAAGCGGTCGTTGCCACGTGAAGCAGCTCATCTTCATGTTGTTGTATGTGGTCGATACCCCAGTGCTGCAAATATTGCAAGGCTGTTTCCATGCCCAGCACATCGGCCACATTGGGCGTGCCCGCTTCAAATTTGTAGGGTGCTTTGTTGAAAGTGGTTTTCTCAAAAGTCACTTGATCAATCATCTCGCCACCATATTGGTAGGGCGGTAGTTTATCGAGCCACGCCGGTTTACCGTACAGCACGCCTGTTCCCATGGGACCATAGGCTTTGTGTGCCGAAAAGGCGTAAAACTCACAATCCAGGTCACTCACATCTACCGGAAGGTGGGCAATGGCCTGCGCTCCGTCGATCAACACCGGAATGCTGAATTGGTGGGCTTCCGCGATGAGTTCTTTCACCGGATTGATGGTTCCCAACACATTGCTGATGTGGGTAATGGCCAGTATTTTCACCTGATGGGAAAGGAGCTTGATGGCCGCTTCCATATCCAATGATCCGTCTTCCAACACAGGAATTACCCGCAATCGGGCTCCCTTTTTTTCACACAGTTGTTGCCAGGGAACCAGGTTGCTGTGGTGCTCCATGGCCGAAATCACTACCTCATCTCCTTCATTTACAAAGGAATAAAATCCGGATGCCACCATGTTGATGGATTCGGTGGTTCCTTTGGTGAAAATAATTTGCCCGGCATTCTCAGCATGGATATATTCTGCAATAAACTTTCGGGCATTTTCAAAGGCCTGTGTGGCCAGATTGCTCAGGTGGTGTGCTCCCCTGTGTACATTGCTGTTTTCGGAGGTATAGTATTTTACCAAGCGGTCGATTACCTGGCGAGGTTTCTGTGTGGTAGCCCCATTATCAAAATACACCAGGGGTTTTCCGTGAACCTTGGCGGACAGGATGGGAAAATCGTTCCTTATTTGGTGGATGGGCAATTTCATGACTTATACTTTACTCATGTCGATTTCGAACTCCATGGGCATGTCGGGAGTAGAGCAATGGAGCACGCATTTCTCGCAAATGGACAGTTCGCCGCGCAGGCGTTTTTTCACCATGTCTTCGATGCTTATACGCAAGGGGGCGATATCAATTTTGTCGGTTACTTCGGCGGCAAAAGCATACATGAGCAACATGCGGGCATCTTTTTGTGAAATTCCGCGCTGCATCAAATAAAACATGGCTTCGTTATCCAATTGACCCACCGTGGCGCCGTGGCTACATTTTACATCGTCGGCGTAGATTTCCAAAAAGGGCATGGTGTCCACTTTGGCGTCTTCGGTCATGAGGATGTTGTTGTTGCGCTGAAAGGCATTGGTTTTTTGGGCGTCCTTGTTCACATGCACATAGCCGTTGAAAATGGCCGAGGAAGATTCGTCCAGCACACCTTTAAACAATTCAGAACTGTTGCAATGTGGTTTGGCGTGATTTACATATACCTGGTTGTCAACTTGTTGTTTTTTATCCATCAGGTAAATTCCATTCAGATCGGCCTCAGCTCCTTCGCCTTGCAAATCCACATTCAGCTCGTTGCGAATGGTGCCTCCGTTCAGGGTTATCACGTTTACCTTCATCCGGCTATCGCGCATTTGGGTAACGGAAGTGCTGTTGATCAAACAGGTTTCGTCGTTGATATTCTGCAACTTGTACAAGTCCAGGCTGGCGTTTTCATCGATAAAAATCTCCGTTACCGTATTGATGAGGCTCGATTGGTGGTTCACCGAATCGTCGCAATGCATCAACGACAGGTGGCTGTTTTTGCCCACCACCACCAAATTGCGTGAGTTAATCATCAGTTTGGAGGTGGAGTTTACCATTTTGATGAGTTGAATGGTTTCTTCAACACGCACATTGTCGGGTACATACACAAACAATCCGTCTTTAAAAAACGCCGTGTTGATGTGCGAAAATCCGTGTTGGTTGTGGGTGGCAATTTGGGCGAAATATTTCTCAAACAGTTGAGGATAAGATTTTTGTGCTTCAAGGATGCTGCCTATTACCACCCCATCGGGCAAAATGCGCAAAGGACGTTTTTCGGAAGTGTAATACCAACCATTGAGGAGGGCCTCTGTTTGTGTGGTAAAACCATGGATGGAGCAATGAAAAATCTCACTCACTTCCCTGGTATAGTCCGGTTTGGCTTCCGACCACACGAAGGAATGTTCGTGCACCTTATCGAATTTGGAATTTCGCCATTTTTCGTCAGAACGTTGAGGCAATCCCGACGCCTGATACATTTTGAAGGCATTTTGGCGGGCTTGAGCCACCGATTCCAACTCTCCTGAAAAACCATCTAAGATTTCTTTGGCTGAGTTGTTCAAGGCAGTTTCGAGCGCCGTATTTTTTCTTTCTTCATTCATATCCAATCTCCTATTTTTCTGCGCCGGGTTCTTTAATCCAATCGTATCCTTTGGCCTCCAGCTCCAGAGCCAGTTCCTTTCCGCCTGATTTCACGATGCGTCCGTCGTACATCACATGCACAAAATCGGGAACGATAAAATCGAGCAAACGCTGGTAGTGGGTAATCACAAGAAACCCGTTGTCGTCAGCTCTTAAGGCGTTTACCCCCTTGGCTACCACCTTTAGCGCATCGATGTCCAAACCGGAGTCGGTTTCGTCGAGGATGGCCAGTGCGGGTTCGAGCATGGCCATTTGGAAGATTTCATTTTTCTTTTTTTCACCACCAGAGAAGCCTTCGTTTACCGATCGGTTGGTGAGTTTGGAATGTATTTCCACCAGCTGTTTTTTTTCTTCCATTTTTTTTAAAAAAGCTCCGGCAGCTATGGGTGGAAGTCCCAGAAATTCCTGCTTGGCGTTTAACGCGGTACGCATGAAATTGGTCATGCTGACTCCCGGAATTTCTACCGGATACTGAAAGCTGAGAAAAATACCCTTGTTGGCACGTTCGTCGGGCGACATATCGTTGATGAGTTCATCTTTGTACCAGATTTCGCCCTGTGTTATTTCATAACCCTCGCGTCCGGTGATGGCGGCCGCCAGGGTGCTTTTTCCGGTCCCGTTGGGTCCCATAATGGCATGAACCTCTCCCTCGTTTACACTCAGGTTAAATCCTTTTAAAATTTCTTTTCCATTGATGGAAACGTGGAGATCTTTGATATTGAGAAGCATGTACTATTTTTTTTGAATGATCTGAATTTTCTTAATTAACCTACACTGCCTTCCAGGGTGATGGCCAGCAGTTTTTGTGCCTCTACGGCAAATTCCATGGGAAGTTTGTTGAGCACTTCTTTGGCGTATCCATTGACAATGAGGCCGATGGCTTTTTCGGTGTCGATGCCGCGTTGCTGACAATAAAACAACTGATCTTCTGAAATTTTGGAGGTAGTGGCTTCGTGTTCCACCACCGAAGTTTCGTTACCCGTATTGATGTAAGGGAATGTATGAGCCCCGCATTTGTCGCCCAGGAGCAGCGAATCGCATTGGGAAAAATTTCGGGAGTTACTGGCTTTTTTGGCTACCCGCACCAGGCCGCGGTAGCTGTTGTTGCTAAATCCGGCAGAAATCCCTTTGGAAATGATGGTGCTTCTGGTGTTTTTGCCCAGATGAATCATTTTGGTGCCCGTGTCGGCCTGTTGGTGGTTGTTGGTAACGGCCAC
This sequence comes from Bacteroidales bacterium, assembly GCA_965140775.1. GTDB lineage: Bacteria > Bacteroidota > Bacteroidia > Bacteroidales > F082 > UBA6244. Next base: position 342,621 of record OZ223471.1, read on the forward strand.
CGAATAAAACTCACCGATGCTGCCGTCGCCTTTGAGGATGCACGATGGGTATTTCCAGGTAATGGCAGATCCGGTTTCCACTTGCGTCCAGCTTATTTTGGAGTTGTTGCCCCGGCAAAGTCCGCGTTTGGTAACAAAATTATAGATACCACCATTTCCGTTTTTATCGCCGGGATACCAGTTTTGCACGGTAGAATATTTTACTTCGGCGTTGTGTTCGGCAATAATTTCCACGATGGCCGCATGTAATTGGTTTTCATCACGTTGAGGAGCGGTACACCCTTCCAGGTAACTCACGTACGAGTCTTCGTCGGCCACGAGCAGGGTGCGTTCAAACTGTCCGGTGTTGGCTGCATTGATGCGGAAGTAGGTGGACAATTCCATTGGACATCTTACCCCTTTGGGGATATAGCAAAACGAGCCATCGCTGAATACGGCTGAGTTTAAAGCAGCGAAAAAGTTATCGCGATAGGGCACCACCGTTCCCATGTATTTTTTCACCAGTTCGGGATATTCCTGCACGGCTTCGCTAAACGAGCAGAAGATAATGCCATGCTTCGACAAGGTATCGCGGAAGGTGGTTTTTACCGAAACACTGTCGATTACCGCATCCACGGCCACGCCGGAAAGCACTTTTTGCTCTTCCAGCGAGATGCCCAGTTTATTGAAAGTTTCCAGTAATTCCGGATCCACCTCATCCAGGCTGTTGAGCTGTGGCTTCTTTTTTGGTGCCGCGTAATAGATGATATCCTGGTAGTTGATGGGAGGATGATGCAGGTGCGCCCAATCGGGTTCTTCGATGGTAAGCCAGTGGCGGAATGCTTTGAGACGGTATTCGAGCAACCAGTCGGGTTCATTTTTTTTGGCAGAAATAAACCGAATGGTGTCTTCCGTGAGTCCTATGGCAGAGGTGTCCATCTCGATGTCGGTATAAAAACCGTATTTATATTCCCCCGATGTAACTTCCTCAAGTATATTGTTCTTATCCTTTTCTTCAGTCATTTTAATTCTATTTAGAATTATTTTAAATAAGACTGCAAAAGTACAAATTATATATCAAATGGCGGCGTAAAACCGACAAGAACAATCGGTATTTTGCCGGTTTGATCAGGGTATTTGAAAGTGTTGGATTGTATGTCGGTTCGTAGAAAGCGGGTTGGTGGATTTGTCTTTATGTAGGTTGGCATCATCGGTTGGTCTATACTCCCGCCTTCCGATGGTCATCAGAAAGTGATTGATGGGCTTGATTCATTTTGTTTTCCAACTTTGTTTTACTTGAGAAAGTGAGCGAATAAATGAATTGAAAATGGGGTGATGTAGTTGGAAAGTATGCCGGGGACGGGGGATTTTTAATGCCTTATCATCTCAAACAAGCTATCCACGACTTTTTCAAACACATCCGGTTTAACCGTTCCGATTTTTCGGTCGATGATACTTTTTTCGGCGGTAAACAACCTGTTCGGCCTTATGTTGCTTGGCCTGTTGAGGGAGCCTTTTACAAAACCGGAATTATCCAGAGCAATGGCATAATCATCTTTAACAAATTGGCTTGTAATCTGACAAAGGATGATGTCGTTTCCTTTTAGATCGGCCAGTACCATTGCCGGTCTTTTCTTTGAAGCCGACAAGTCGGAATACGGGAACGGCACAACAACGATATCGCCTATTACAAATCTTTCCATGCCTCGTCTTCTTCGGGTAACAGCCAGTCTTTGGCCAACACTTTTTCACTGGCAAAATGGGTCATAACCTGATCGTTTTCCGACATTTGCTTTGTCTCTTTTTTTAACACCTCCGTCAACTTCAGTTTTTCCTTATAAGGTAACTGTTTTACAAGGTAAACAATCTGGTTAAAGTTAAGCGGTAAGTTGATATTTAAATCTGCAGCTTTCATAATCAATCATCTTTAAGAACCATAAACCACTCTTGCTTTAGCGTCCCGAAGGTACGCATCAATCATGGCAAACAAATGGCCCTTGTCATCTTCTTTAAGGGCTTCAATGCTCACTATCCTTTGTACAACTTTCTTGTCAAATGCAGGTTTTGCCTGGTCATTTACAAGATAATCGAGTGTTACCTCAAAAATATCGGCAATCCTTTTGGCCACTTCCACCGAAGGAACTACTTCATTGCGTTCATATTTACCAATGGCTTCCCGGGAGGCCTCGATGGCTTTGGCCAAATCTGTCTGCGACCAACCTTTTGTTTTTCTCAACTGAACTATTTTATCCCCTATTTTAAGCATAATCAAACCCTATTATGTATGATAATACATTGGTTTTGCAAATATAAGCTGAATTCAAGTCATAAATACAACTATTGGTTGATCAATTTTTGGGTTAAAAACTTACTGGGTGACACACCCCACTCCCGCCTTCCGATGGTTATTGGAATGTGATTGATGGGCTTGATTCATTTTGTTTTCCAACTTTGTTTTACGTGAGAAAGTGAGCCAATTAATGAGTTGTAAATGGGGTGACGTAGTTGGAAAGTATGCCGGGCAGGCGTTACAAAGTATTAATCAACGGACGGTGTAAAACCGACAAAAACAATCGGTATTTTTGCCTACTTGATCAGGGTATTTTGAAAGGAATGGAGTATTTAACGGTGAGCCAAATGCGACTTGGTAAATTTGTATTTTCTTTGGTTGTCATCACATGTTGGCTTTGTTTTCTCACTTCTACTGTTGATGCACAAATAAATTACAAGCCCGTCAATTACGATACCAATTACTACCACAGTTACCTGGATCAATTAACCACCAGGGTATTCTCTTCCGTTAAATACGCCAACTTCAGCATTGTTGATCAAAACATCAACAAATCAATTAGTTATAATGTAAACAACCGTGTAATGTTGGGTGTTGGTGCCAACTATTCGGTGTTTGGATTAAACATTGCTTTCAGTGCTCCATTCAACGAATGGGATGAAGGTAAATTTGGAAAGACGGAGTACCTGGACATGCAATCGCATCTGTATTTACGCAAGTATGTTGTTGATTTCTACCTCCAACGGTATCAAGGATTTTACATGAGCGATCCGGAAGGGATGATTCAAAATTGGATTGTGCCGGATAGTTTTCCCAAGCGTCCCGATATCCGGATAGTGGATGCAGGTTTGAATGTGCAATTTGTGTTTAATTCCAAAAAATTTAGTTATCGTGCGGCCTATCTGCAAAACGAATGGCAGAAAAAGAGTGCCGGATCGTTTATTTTGGGGGCTTCTGTATTTTACGTGCTGGTGCGTGGCGACTCCACGCTAATTCCTTCTCAGGTGGCACCGTCGGATTTTGCACAGGGACATAAATACGACAAGTCCACCCAATTTTCGTTGGGAATTAACGGAGGTTATTCGCACACCTTTGTGGCGTGGAAGAACTTTTTTCTGGTAGTTGGCGTTTCGGCTGGACCTGCGTTAGGTACGACATCCGTTCACCAAACCGACCTGAAGCAAGTCACCAAAAGTGGCATGACGGTCAACTTAAATGCCTTGGGCAGAGCCTCATTGGGATACAACAGCAGTAAGTTTTATGTGGGGGTTTTTTATTTGAATCAGGTGGTGGGAAACAAACTGCCCCAGAACGACGTGTGGAATTTTTTCAATACCGGAAATTTCAGGTTTAATCTGGTATATCGGTTCCGGTTGGCCAAACCCATCAAATTATTAAACCCCGATTACTGGAGGTTTTTGCATAGAAATAATAACTCGAATTCAAAATCCTAATCCAGTTCCATTTTCATTAACTCCAGCGCCTCAAGCAGGTTGTCCGTTAGTTCTTCCACCAGCGAGGGGACTTCCGGTTGTTTTTGAATATCTCTGCAGAACAATTCTATTCTCCGGATTACTTGCATGGCAAGTTGCAAGTCGAACACGTCGATGGAGGGTTTGATGCGGTGTGCTACGGTGGCCACATTTTCGTAGTTATGTTCGGATGCGCTCTGTTTGAGTAAGTTGAGCTCCGGAGGTATGGTTTCGAGAAAGAGATGGATCATCTCAACAACCTGTGCCGGATCGTCACCCAAAAAGCCGGATAATTTTTTAAGGCTATATGGTTTTGATGATGTTGAAGCCATTATATTTCTTTGTTTTTAAGCATCCGATAAATGGTTGACTTACCAATATTCAGCTTTTTGGCCGTAAGCAATACATTGTGATCGTTTTTCTCGAGAAAGAAGCTGATAATCCGCCGGTTATATTCTTCGAGGGTGCACTCGTCGTTCAAAAAATTAGATACCGTATCGGTGGCATTGAAGTTGATATTTTCGGGGCCAATTTCGTTGGTGTCCGAAAGCACTACAGCCAATTCGATAACGGCTTTCAGTTCGCGTACATTTCCCGGATATCCATATTTCATCAGCTTCTCTTGTGCATCCAGGTTGATGATTTTGGTTTCGAGCTTGTTTTGACTGCAAAATTCATCGGCAAAATATTTGGCCAATACGATGATGTCGTTTCCACGCATGCGCAGCGGAGGCAAGTCGATGGGCAAGCCAAGCAGACGGTAGTAAAGGTCTTCGCGAAATTTGCCATTTTTTACTTCCTCTGCCAAATTGCGGTGGGTCGATACGATGAGCCGAACGTTGAGTTTAATGAGGTCGTTTCCACCCAACCGCGTCAATTCGTTTTCCTGAAGCACCCGCAGCAATTTTGCCTGCATGTTGATGTCCATTTCTCCGATTTCATCCAAAAATATGGTACCGTTGTTGGCCTGTTCAAACTTTCCGATTTTGCGGGTACTGGCTCCGGTAAATGCTCCCTTTTCGTATCCAAACAATTCGCTTTCAATAAGTTCGGATGGGATGGCTGCCACGTTCACTGCCACAAAAGGTTGGTTGGCTCGCTGGCTGTTGTAATGGATGGCTTTGGCCACAAGCTCTTTTCCTGTTCCTGTTTCGCCGGTGATGGATACCGTAATTCTGGCTTTTAAGGCCCTGTCCATCAAGGCAAAAACATTTTTAATGCCCGCGCTGTTGCCCTTGATATTGGTGAAGTTGTATTTTTTGCCCACTTCTTCTTTCAGCACGTCAATTTCCTTTTTCAACTGACGGTTTTCGCGGATTTTATTGGCTGTGTTCCAAAGCCTATCCTGGGTGTCCTGATCTTTCACAAAATAGTCGTAAGCCCCTTCTTTCAATAGGTAAACGGCGGTTTTTACGTCCTCCTGCCCCGAAACAATCACCACAGGCAGGTCGGGATAGTCGGCATGCACTTTTTTCAAAATACTGTCTCCCGAAAAGTCGGGTAAGCGATAATCCAACGAAATCATATCGGGCATGCGGTAAAGATTGGCCAAACAATCTTTACCGTTTTGATAAAGATAGACTTCGTTTTCAGGATTCAGCTGAAGATGTCGTTTGAGTAGTTCACCATAAAACCGGTCGTCCTCAACTATAAAAATCTTAAATGAGCTCATAAACAATGTTATTTCGGAGTGCGGGCATTTCTAGAAAGTAACAAAAGTAAGGATATTTTCCAATATTTGGAAAAATTGTGCAAATAAAATGTCAGGCAAGTGAAACTGCCAAAGCCCTGAAAAGTGGCCGGTTGAACCTGTGTGGTGTATTTTACTTAATTTTGCCGCGAAATATCTAATCCATGAAAGTGATTCTTCGGTTTATCAAACGGTTTGTTCTTATCATGCTGGTTATGCTTTTGGGCATGTTGGCCATGTTCTACCTGCTGGCTCCGGTTTATGAATTCTCGGGGCCTGTACCCTTTGCGGGAAGCCAACTGTACAACCCCTATGCCCACATGCACGCCGACCAATGGAAAAAGTATAATTTTCAGGTACAATCAAAGGCCTGGATGGGAATAACCTCCGGACGTGAGAATACCAATGAGCTGATTGACAGCATTTATTCCGAACTTCATTTCGATCATGTGGCTACCTCCGACTACCAAAAAATAAATACTTACACCAATAATGCCGAGGCCTATATACCTACTTACGAACATGGTTACAACCTGTTCAAAACCCATCAGGTGTGTATCGACTCGAAGAAAGTGCTTTGGACAGATTTAATTTTTTGGCAAAGCCTGAGTATGAAACAGTGGATTCTGGACTTGCTGCAGGAAGACACCCGATTTGTGGTTTTGGCACACCCGCGCCTGCGCAATGGCTATACCCTGGACGAAATGAAATACCTCACCAATTATCAGGGTATGGAGGTGCTCAACAACCTGAGAATAAGTGCCGAACATTGGGATGAAGCCCTTTCGTCGGGACAAGTTGTTTGGATTATTGGAAACGACGATGCCCATGATGTGCAAAATAGCAACGAGGTGGGACGCAGGTTTACCATGATTAATTCGCCCACCACCAATCGCGAAGATATCATGTTAGCACTGGAAAGGGGCGATGCCATTGGGGTTGATTTTTTTCGCATCGACGATGAACCCATGACTGATAAGTACCTAAGATCGAAGGTTATACCCGTATTGCAAGAAGCAAGCCTTTCGGGCGATACCCTCACTGTTTCCACCGATAGTGTGGCCGTCGAAATCAGGTTTATCGGGCAGCATGGGAAAATATTGCACACCAAAGCATTTAGCTCAACCGAACGCTATGTTATTCCCCAAACCGAACCCTACGTACGAACGGAAATCGAATTTCCGGACCACAGCGTTTTTTACCTGAATCCCATTATCAGATATGATGGCGCCTCTTTGGTAACAAAAAAAACTGCCACAGTAGATGCTTCGGCTACCCTGAAATTGCGCATACTTTACTTTGTGGTGGCCTTGGTGCTGGCTTATTTGGCACAAAGATATTATTCCCGTAAAAGAAAACACTAAAGCTCGTTTTCGTGACCAAAAAAGCAGATTATACACGGTACTTATTCCTGCTCATGGCATTGTCGGCCGTTGTAAGGGGTGTGCTGGCTTACGTCATTGAGTTGGGAAACGACGAAGTATATTATCGGCTTTACGCTTTGTATCCCGATTGGTCGCATTTCGATCATCCGCTGATGGTGGGTTGGGTTATGCAGTTGTTTAGTTTTAATATGTTGTTTACCAACGAGTTGTTTCTTCGTATGGGATCCGTCGTGTTTGGAACCATCAATTTGTGGTTGATGTTTCAAATTGGCCGTACTTTACGCGATGAACGCACCGGGTTTATTGCCGCACTACTCTATACTTCATCTGTTTACGGATTTATCATCACCGGCATCTTCATTCTGCCCGACACGCCTCAAAGCCTGTTTTGGTTGTGGGCGCTGCTGGTTATGCTTCGTACTTTTCCCGGCTGTACCCGTGTTTATGAAAACAAAAAAAACCTTATCAAACTTGGAGTCATCCTTGGGTTAGGCATGCTTTCCAAATATACCACGGTATTTTTGTGGGGAGGTATTGGGCTTTATTTGTTGGCTTTCGACCGGAGGTGGTTCAGAAGCCCTTACCTCTATCTGGCCATGTTGGCAACAGCCATGCTGGCGCTGCCTATCCTGATCTGGAATATTCAAAACCACTTTATCAGCTTTACCTTTCACGGCGATCGGGTGAATATGGCGGGACATGCCCTTCGTTTCGACTACTTTCTTACAGAATTGGTGGGCGAAATTGCCTACAACAACCCCATTAATTTTGTACTTATTCTATTGGCTGTGATAGGGGCTTTTCGCCGAAAAATCTCTGCCGATAAGAGCCATGTTCGTATCCTATTATTGATGAGCTTGCCGTTGATTGTTACGTTTTTGATTTTTTCACTTACCCGTAGCACCTTGCCCCATTGGACGGCACCCGGATATACCACCCTGATTCCGCTGGCAGCGGTTTGGTTAACCGAAAAGCCTTATCAAGTCTTGATTCCCAACTCTGTTAAAGCTGCTCTGGGTTTGCTGATGCTGGTGTTGATTTTGGGAGTCGTGCAGATAAAAACCGGACTTCTGCCCCTGGACAACACCCTGACTTATGAAAAAATTGGGGAGGACGATCCTTCGTTGGATATGTTTGGTTATACCCGGGCCGGCAAAGCTTTCGTGGAGATTGTTAAACGCGACAGACAAACAAACGCCATGAATGACCAGGCGTTTTTAGTGGGAAGCAATTGGTTTCCGTTGGCCAACTACGACTATTATGCTGCCACACCTGCCGGACTAAAAAGTATGGGGATTGGGTCGCTGGACAAGATTCACAAATATGCCTGGATCAACCGTATCGAAGGGGGATTTGCACTTGGCAGTGATGCCTACTATATTACTGACAGCCGCGATTTTAGTCGTCCTGACAGTACCTTAAGCAGTTATTTTGAAACCGTGGTGCCGGCCGACACCATCCAAATTTTCAGGGGAGGAAAAGTAGCCAAGCGGGTATTTGTGTATCGGTTGAAACACCTGAAAAAGATGCCCCACGACGTGTTGAAAAATTAATTATTCCAGTTCCCGGTGTTTGTTATCGCAGATGGCGCCCTCATCGCTGTGTCGGCACATGCACCATTTTACCAGTTGTTTTTCCTCCACCACTACTTTTTCGGGTTTAAATTTGGTGCCTTTGTGTGTGCCATCGCAGAAGGGTTGATTGGCAGAGCGTCCGCAGGCACACCAAAAATAAGTTCCGGGCTCCATCACCAGTTTCAGGGAGCGTTTTTGTACGATAACGGGTTGATCGTTGTTCATGTTGATGCCAGACAATTTGTGAAAGACAAAAGTAGATAAAAAAATTATCGGGCGTTCTGCGGGTTGTCCGCATGGCCAATTCCCCGTGTCGGGTTGATGACACCAATCATTATCATCAGCAAGCCGGTTAGTTGATCTTTGTCAGCCACAGGTAGTCCACACCTGCCATATTTCCGGGCTTGGCACGGCTATCGGCACCTTCCAGTTGTATGGAGAAGGTATTTTCGCCTTGGTTCAGTTGACATTTACCCAGATTGACATCAAAGGTATCAACTCCGGAGCTGCCATAACAGTTGATTTTTTGACTCACAGCCCGGTCGTTTAGAAATAGTTTCACCATGGCATAATCATCGGCACGGGTAAGGCGACAGGTAATCTTATAAGTGCCTGATTGGCTGATGATAAATTTGGTTGTAAGCCGATCGCCCATGTGGCCTTGTCGCCACCAAAGCTGGCTATCGCCACTCCAGCCCAATTTGCCGGTTTGATTGGTGGCCTTACCTGACTCCACCGACACCACTTCCAACCGTTCGCCTTCCAGTTTTCCGTTATTGTCGGGGACAGGTGGGTAGATATCGGAGCGTTTGATTACCACCGGAATTTGTACGCTCTCGATGTTGGGAATGATGTTGGTTTTAAACCCCGGCATCACATACCAATAGGCTGTAAGCGCCATGTTGATGCGTGTTTTGGCCCAATGCCATAATTCGATATTCGATTTCATTTGTTGATGAAAGGGTATGGCATCCAAAGAACGGTAGCGCAGGTTTACGGTCATACCCGGATGAAAATTGCCTGCTCCGGTGGGTTGTGCAATAAAAGGATGGGTAAATTTTTGGGGCTTGCACCAGGCATAGCCATAATAGTCTTCTGTTCCGGTACCTATGCTCGATGGAAAATCCTCTCCGTCAACAAATATTTTTTCGTCGCCTTCGCCCCACCAGGCGTCAGCGGTGTTGAAAACGGTGAGTGCATCGCCTGCATACACTCCTTTGCCATCCAAATCGATGTAATTGACATCAAAATGCCATTGGTGATTGTCGAGAAGGCTGTCTTTTGCCGTAAATATCCGGTTGTACTCGTGCCATGATGCGCCAAAATACATGGAGTTATCCTCCCAAATGTAGTCCTGAAAAGTGACTTGCAAATAGGCATGAACGCTATCTTGGCCATAGTTTACCAACTGAATGTCAGCGTTGTTCTTAAATGGCATCCTCCAGTAGCTTTCCATATTACCTTCTTCGCTTACCTTGGAGTACCATGTTTTGGAGGGGTTTAGTTGGTATCCTGTTCCGAAGAATTCTCCCACGGGAACCCACACCGTTTCCATTCCATCGAACGATATTTTAAGTACCGTGGACCGGAGCGCTTGTGGCATATTTTGGGATTTTAAGGTTAATTGAATTTTGGAAATTGCCTTGTTTGGTTCTCTGGATACGATGGAAAGTATTTGGCCTGCATGCAACATTTTTATAGAAGATTGCATGGAAGTAATTGTGGGTTCATCGGTTAGCAACTTGCGAGCTATGATGTCCACTAGTCGATTTAGTTGGTTTAGTTGTTCTACCGAAAAGCTTTCTACCTCCACTTCCGTATCGTAGTCGCGATAGCCGATATTGTAGTAGATGCTGGGTTCCCAATAGTCATCCACGAATTTCACGGCATCACATTCGTAGGTAATTTTACAATGTTTGGCGTAAGGAATGGGCAGGTAAAGGTTATGGCCACGGTATTTGTATTCGGTTTCGGGCGATACCGAAGATGCCAGCGGTTGGATGGTCAGGGTTTCGCCACTAAGTATGTCGAGCACATTGCCTTCAATTTCCGCTGTTGGGTTGCCATCCAGATAAATGCGGAGCGTTCCGTCGGTGGCACCTTCGCCTGCAAAGGTCATCCAAAAGCGTACCACGGCACCCGGGCCATTGGCGTCCAACAGGACAAATTCGCGTCTTCCGTTGTTGTTTTCTTCTCTGATGAATTGGGTATAATCCTCATTTGCCCACCAATCGTTGTTGTCGGGCGTGGCCGTTTTGCGGTCGTAACTGCTATATTGCTTTAAACGGTAGTTATTTTCGGGAAATCGGGTAATTTGCTCCCTGTTGGTCATTTCGTTAAGTAAAGTTTCAAGGGTAACTTTCTGTTTGCCACAAGAAGACAATAATAATACAGAAACTAGTAAAAGGAAAAAATGTCTGTTCATAGAAATCGGTTTTCAGGTTAATGAAGGTGTAAAAATATGAAAAATTTCATTTTTCCCGTTACAGAAAAAATTTTTTTGTGGGTTTGGAACAAGGAGGAAGAGGATAGACGAAAGATGGAGTCCATTTCGAGAAGTTGTTCGTGCATCAGATGGTTTTTTTATTTCGCTATAATTACAAATTCACCAATTGGCATTAAAGATGCAAGTTGTTGATGAACAGAGCTTTGCATAGTTGTGGTATAAACTCTGTGGAACTCTGTGAAAACTCCCGTGAAACCGAGAAAAACCGTCCAATTTTTGTTTTGACCCCCGGTAGGGGCTTAATGTGGGTAGAAAAAATACCAACTAATTTATTTCGTCCGCCATGGGTGACGATACAATATTTCTATGATATATCTACCCACACATCCTCCTTTCGTCCAGTGGCAATGGAAACGGGGTATTTATATAAAAAACTGCCAGTTAGTACAATATTTGCATCCATAGCGTAGTTTTATCAGGTGTTGTACCTGTTGGTATGTTCGGCACAAGTGTTTCCTGTCCTCCATCAAAATTAAACCAAATGAAAATGAAATCGCTGAAGACAAATATCTATTTCAAAATAGGTGTTATTATCATCATTATCTTGTTGTTGCTTATTCCCACTTCCATGATTAAAGGCCTGATTCATGAGCGCGAATACACACAAAAGCAGGCCATTTATGAGGTGAGTTCCAAATGGGGAGAGGAACAAACACTTACGGGTCCGTTTATCACCGTACCATACACCAGATATGTTAAACAGTTTTCACAAAAAGATTCGGCCCATATCATGGTTAAGGTGAAACAATACATGCACTTTTTGCCTACTCAGTTGAACGTTTCGGGCAGCATTAATCCCGAGCGCCGAAACAGAGGAATTTATGAGATTGTGGTGTATAATTCTATATTGAAAATTTCGGGCGTTTTCAGCCAACTCGATTTTGCAGAATTGGATGTTCCTGCCAAGGATATTCAATTTGATAAAGCTACCTTATCGCTCGGAATCAGTGATTTAAGAGGTATCGAAAAACAAGTTTCACTTCATTGGAATGAAGAAACCCACTCCTTTAACCCGGGAACCATCACCAACGACCTGATTGAAAGTGGAATTAATACCAACGTAGGGATCACCAATTCCGACAGTGCCTCCTACGAGTTTTCCCTGAGCCTTGATTTGAAGGGCAGTCAGAAATTGTATTTTATACCTGTAGGTGAAATTACGGATGTGAATATTTCTTCCGAATGGAACAATCCAAGTTTTAACGGTGCCTTTTTACCCGACGACAGAACGGTGAACGCGGATGGTTTTGATGCCAATTGGAACATCCTGCATTTGAACAGAAACTTTCCGCAACAGTGGGTTGGCAGCATGAACCACATCAACGAATCTGCTTTTGGTATCGACCTGCTTTTGCCCGTCGACAGTTATCAAAAATCCATGCGCAGTATCAAATATGCCCTGCTTTTTATCTGTTTTACATTCATTGTTTTCTTTTTCGTGGAAGTGTTGCAAAAGGTGTTTATTCACCCTGTTCAGTATATTTTGGTGGGTATTGCATTGGTGGTGTTTTATACCCTGCTATTGTCAATTTCCGAACATCTCAATTATAACATGGCTTTTTTGATTTCGGCTATCCTAACGCTTTTGTTGATTGTTGGTTATGTAAAAGCCATTTTGAAGTCCACCCAACTTACGTTTCTGATCGGGGGCATTCTCACCATTTTGTATGCCTTTATTTTTGTCATTATTCAATTGCAGGACTACGCCCTGCTCATTGGCAGCATCGGTATCTTTTTGATTTTGGCCCTGGTGATGTATTTCTCCCGAAAAATTGATTGGTATAATTTGAATATGGAAGAGAAATAGTTGTTGGTTGGGGAGGATGGCTTCCGTTTATGTCCTACGGACAAAGTAGGTTTGAATGACATTTGTTTCAATGGATATTGAAGCCCTGCGGGCTATTCTTCCATCTTCTTTGGTCTCCGGTTTTCCATCTTCATAAGAACCCTAATCAGTACCACCCGCGTCAGCCAATGAGGTTCAAGGGTTCAAATGTTCAAGGGTTCAATTGATCAATGGATCAATGGATCAATGGATCAGGGGATCAGGGGATCAGGGGATCAGGGGTTCAAGGGTTTCTCTTCATACTCCCTACTCCTTACTGATTACTCCCGACTCCCGTCTTCCGACTTCGGACTCCCGACTCCCGACTCCCCACTCCCCTAAAGCTTCACCAACCCATGTTTAATGGCAAACTTCACGATGTCGATGGATGATTTGAGGTTGAGCTTGTTGATGATATTGTTTTTGTGGGAATCAACGGTGCGGATACTGATTTGGAGTTTGTCGGCAATTTCTTTGTTGATATAGCCTTCGGCCACCCACTGCACGATTTCCAATTCGCGGGGGGTAAGCAGGTCGAGTTTCGATTCGGTAACTTTTTGTTTTTCGGTGCTGCGAATCAGGCTGTTGACCAACATACCCGAAATGTGGGGGTCGAAATACATGTGGCCTTGGTGAATGTCGTGGATGGCTTTCAGGAGCACTTCCTTGTCGGTATCTTTGGGCAGATAACCCCTTGCGCCGGCTTTGATGGCGTTTTGGATAAATTCTTCGTTGTTGTGCATCGACAGGATAAGCACTTTTACCTTTGGAAATTTCTCCGAAATAATGCGTGTGGCTTCAATACCGGTCATGTCGCCCATGGCTACATCCACGATGGCCACATCACAGGGTTGGCGATGGAGGCTTTCAATCAACTCGCTTCCCGACGATACGGCGGCTACTACTTCTACCTGTGCTGCATCGGCCAACAGGGAGTTCACCCCATCGCGAAATAGCTGGTGGTCGTCGGCCAGGGTGATTTTTATTTTTGGTTGATCTTTCATGATGGTGCAATTATAAGGGAATTTCGATTACGATCCGGGTTCCTTCGTTGATGGCCGACTGAAGCAAAAACTGGCCGCCCAGGAGGTTGGTCCGTTCCTTCATGTTGGCGATGCCATTGCCTGAAAAATAGCTTCTCTTTCTCACCTTAAAACCTTTTCCATCGTCCGAAATGGTTAAGGTGAGGGTGTCGTTTAACTTGCTCAAATGTATTTGTACGTTGTTGGCACGGGCATGTTTGATGATGTTGTTAAACGCCTCCTGAACCATGCGATAAACATAAATTTGAACCCGGCTGTTGATCAGTTCGTTTTCGTTGAAATTGCACTGAAAATCCACCTGTAAACCACTGTTGGCAGCTGTTTCTTTGGCCAACCGTCCGATGGCAGCCATCAGGCCAAACTCGTGCAATACCGTGGGCATGAGGTTGTTGCTGATGTTTCTGATTTCGTTTACCGTCACCTTGATTAGTTCACGGGTTTCGGCAATCAATCGTTCGTTTTTTTCTGCATTTTCGCAGGTGAGCTGATCGAGTTTCATTCGGATGGCCAATACCAGCTGGCCCAGTCCATCGTGCAATTCACGCGACAAATGTTGACGTTCGGCTTCCTGGGCATCGATCATGGAGGTGGTACGCATCACCTTTTCGTGTTCCAAACGTTCGGATTGTTCCTGCAAGGTTTGCGACATCGAATTAAAGGCTTCCACCAAATCGCCAATTTCGTCGCGTTGTTTTAGCTGGATGGTATTCCCGAATTTACCCTGCGAAATCACCTCGGCAGCAGCCTGCAATTTCTTGATGGGAAGCATGATCCAGGTGGCATTAAAAATAACGATGCCCAACAGCAACATGGCGATGATGATGGATAGGTAGATGATGCTGTTTCGGAGGATGAAAATGGGCACCATGGCTTCGTGGGCGTCTATTTCGGCCAGAATTATCCAGTTGAGTTGCGGGATGCCTACCCTGCCAAACGAACTTAAAACCTTTACCCCACGGTAATCCTTAAAAATACCGGTGCCCGACGAGTCGGCCAATGCCCATTCAACACCCTTGGTGCGAGCCGGAATCTGCATCACTGCATTTTCGGTAAACCTGGATGTACTGCGCATCAAAAAATCAGGACCAACCAGATAGGATTCTCCCGTCTTACCCAAACCATTCATCGGATTGTCTTCGAACATGATTCGGCTAAACATGTCCAAAGGCAGGGTAAGCACTACCATGCCTGCCTTTTTATTTTCATAGAATACGCCACCGGCCAACTGTATCACCATGTGGTGCATGCTTCCGGAAACCTCCTCAGTAATAAGCGGCTGGTTGTCAGTAATTTGTTCGTACATCTGTCGGAGCTTATCTGTCTGATTATTTCCTCGAAGGGAGGTGTCCAACACAACCACATGGGGTGCTGCTCCCGGAACATAATAGGTCAACGACGAATAACATCCGGCTGTTCGCAAATAGGTGATTAAAAAACGGGTATATACCGATGACGCCAAACTGTCGGTAGCATCGGTTGGCATGGTGGTTTCCATGAACCGCATTCGATGGAGTGTACCTTCATCATCGGTAATGTTATTCAGGTCGTGTATGCACTGTTGCATGAAGGTGTTGATTCGCGTAGATTTCTCGACCCGTACAAAGGTGAGTTGTTCAAAAGTGCGGCCAATGAGCGCGTCCTTGGCAATGGAATAAAAAAGGGTGTCGATAACCACCAATGGCAATAAGCTAAGCACAAAAAAATTAATTATCAGCTTTTTTGTAATGGTCATCCTCATGACGATGGTTTTAGCATTTGAGGCAAAGCTAAGGAAAAGGGCGACTCAATGAGTCCTTTTTTACCCTTTCAAATTGAAAATCACTTGGCAATAGCTAATTCACAAAGCTTTAAATAGAGAGGTTAGAAAACTCATTTAACCCGATTGGCTCTTCAGTTTAATATCAAATTGGGTAGTACCATGTATTCGGCGTTTTCTTGCTGATTATAAATAGATTGAGGTATAAACTGTTAACAAATAGCATCAAACCTAACAATGTTAATTTCAGTTTTCTATCTTTGCCCTACCAAAAACGATATGCATTATGCCCTATTCCATCACCTGGATGCCCGAAGGGGTGGTGATTCGCTTGAGCGGAGAAATAACCTTCGAAGAAAACATGAAGTTCAATGGCGAGCTGTATGGCGATTCAAGATTTGAAACCATTAAGTATGAAATTGGAGACTACCGTGGTGTGACCAAATTTCATGTTTCGGAAAAAGAAACGGAAGTAATTGCCAGCCTGGAGAAACATTCGAGTCGTTGGAACAGTCATTTGAAAGTAGCCCACGTTACCACTGATCCAAAAATGATTGATTTGATCATGCTTTACGAACAATCGATGGCGGACACCATGTGGGAGTTTGCTTTGTTTTCAACCATGGAAGAGGCCGAAGATTGGGTGAAAAAAAGCTAATCGTTTTGTTGTTTCTTTTCCTGTTTGCCTTCCAGAACCACAACAATTTCGCCTTTGGCAGGATTTTGGTTGAAATGCCCGGCTACTTCTGCCAATGTTCCACGAATGGTTTCCTCGTAGAGTTTGCTGATTTCGCGTGAAACCGAAACCTGACGTGATGTACCAAAAAATTCCATCATTTGGGTGAGCGATTTTTCCAGCCGGTGGGGCGATTCGTACAACACGATGGTGGCGGGCATCTCGGCCAGAAGTTTCAGGCGGGTTTGTCGTCCTTTTTTATGGGGCAAAAACCCTTCAAAATAAAACTTGTCGCAGGGCAATCCCGAATTTACCAACGCCGGAACAAAAGCTGTGGCACCGGGAAGTGTTTCCACATCGATACCCTGCTCCACACAAGCACGAACCAACAAAAACCCCGGATCGGAAATGCCGGGGGTGCCTGCATCGGTAATCAAGGCCATCGACTCGCCCTGTTGTATGCGTGCCACCAATCCTTCCAGCACCTTGTGTTCGTTGAATTGATGATACGACTGCATCCGAGTTTCTATTTCAAAGTGTTTCAGTAGTTTACCGCTGGTTCGTGTGTCTTCGGCCAGTATGGTTTCCACCTTTTTAAGTACTTCGACGGCCCGAAAGGTCATGTCGTTGAGGTTGCCGATGGGCGTGGGTACGAGATAGAGTTTGGCCATGTCCATGGTTAGTATTTTCTGCCTACGATTTCCTTCAATTTTTCAAATGCAGGATGATTTTCGCCCAATTGCCCTTCAATTTTCAATTCCATCAGGTAGGTGTCGGCGCCCTGTTTGGTTTGCATGGCGTTGAGCTCGTCGATCACACGGTTGTATCGCGCCAGATCACCTTTGAAAAGCTCATTTAAAAACAGAAATTTCTCGTTGATGCCAATGGCCGATCGGATGTTTTGCAGCCGTTCTTTTTGAATGCGTCCGGCCACACTGTTGTCGGATTCTGCCATGGTGCGGGTGCCCACACTCTCGGCCACGGTTGAAAACAGGTCGAGGGTTGTCTTTACGGGGGCAGGTTTGTGTGCTTTGGGTTGCTGTGCCGGCGGCAATTCCGCTTCTTTTTTCTCCGGCATCACATCTTTGGGAGGTATGGGTACAGGGGGTTCATCTGCCACCTCAAGCGGTGTGTCCACCTCGGTGTTTTCCGCCGGAGGTGGTGGAGTTTCTTGTTGTATTGGTGTTGGAGGTTTGGTTTCGGGTTCCTCCGCAATTTCTAATGGAATTTCCGGTGCAGAATCCGGTTCGTGGGTCAACGTCACGTCGTCGGCAAGTGGTTTTTCAGGCTCCGGCACGGCAGGTTCCTCCGCCAAAGGAGCCGTTTGGGCCGGCACAACCGGTTCGGGTGGGCTGGTGGGTGCCACGGGTTGGGGTTCCGGTTTTTTGATGGTAAATTCAATTGGTTCTTTCTGAATATCAGTTGATTTGGTGGAGCTCATTTCGAACTCAAGCATCAGATCATACAAATCCATTGCCTTTTTGCGAAGCAATTCCATGTCCAGGGGATGCACGGTGTATCCCGTTGGTTTTAACCTATTTATGTGCGCTTTGAGCGTATCGGCTTCCAGACTTAACCGGAGGAGAAATTTTTCTTTATCCATTGGTAAAAAGTTCCTTACATTTGTTACCTTCAAAAGTAGAAAGAATATCTAAATCACACTGATGTTTCTTGAAAAAGACCATAAGAATAATGACAGGGCCGGCTGGATCGAGGTAATTTGCGGATCGATGTTCTCCGGAAAAACCGAAGAACTTATCCGGCGACTCAACAGAGCCCGCATTGCCAAACAAAAGGTAGAGATTTTTAAACCTACCATCGACACGCGTTACGACGAGGAAAATGTGGTGTCGCACGATGCCAAATCCGTTTCGTCCACTCCGGTGGAAAGTGCCTCTCAAATACTTTTTTATGCCGAAGAATTCGAGGTGGTGGGCATCGACGAGGCACAATTTTTTGATAATGAATTGATTCATGTGTGCAATAAGTTGGCCGATCAGGGAAAAAGGGTGGTGGTGGCCGGACTCGATATGGACTTCACCGGAAAACCTTTCGGTCCCATCCCGTTGTTATTGGCATCAGCGGAATATGTTACCAAGGTACACGCCATTTGCATGCGTTGCGGAAATCTGGCCAGCTATTCGCACCGCACCACCCAGGACGAAAAACTGGTGCTGCTGGGTGAAACCGACGCCTACGAGCCCTTGTGCCGCACTTGTTTTGCAGAAGCCCGTAAAAAGCAGAAGGGCGGTTAGGTTCCCCTTAACGAACCATTGGCTGTACCTTTGTTTATTGTGCCCTTTTTCGTACCTTTGAAGCCTCATCAGCCAAAGCCCATATCATGTCAACTACTCCTGAAAATTTCAAGACCGAATTTGCTCCGGCAAAACGAGCAAGTGATTTAAGTACCTCAACTCAAAATCAAATGTTTAACAGAGTGGAAGTGCTCAACAAGTTGCTCAACGTAACCTCCTCCATGGTGGCCATACTGAATAAAGAAAGGCAGATTGTTTATGCCAACAAGCTGTTTTTTAAGAATTTGGGTGCTGCCAACCTGAACACCCTCATTGGTAAGCGCCCCGGAGAAGCAGTGTTTTGTATGCATGCCATCAATTCGACCGGTGGTTGTGGTACCACCAAATTTTGTACCGTGTGCGGAGCTGTTAACGCCATTCTTGAAGCGCAGGAAGGAGTGGTTTCCGAAAAAGAGTGTCGCATCATGACCCACGATCAACATGCCCTCGACCTGAAGGTTACGGCTACGCCATACGAATGGGAAGGGGAGGAATATACCATTTTCGCCATTCAGGATATAAGCAACGAAAAACGTAAGCAAACCCTCGAACGCGCCTTCTTCCATGATATCCTCAACAGTGCAGGTGGTATTTCGGGGCTGACTTCGGTACTGGAGATGTCGGATGATCCCAAAGAAATGGCCGAAATGGCTAAGATCATCAACCGTGGAGCCAACAACCTGATTGAAGAAATCAAATCGCAACGACTGCTTACCGCTGCCGAAAGTGGAAGTCTGGTATTGTCGTGCAAAAAGCTGGAAACCGTTGATTTTCTTAAAGAAATGGCCGAACTTTATTCGCGACATGAGGTGATGGCCGGAAAGTACCTTCATATTGATTCCAAAGCCGAAAATATTGAATTTGTAACTGATGTATCCCTGTTGAGACGTGTAATAGGCAACATGATAAAAAATGCGCTCGAAGCCACTCTTCCGGGAAGTGCTGTGACCTTGTTATGTAAAGAAATGGACGACAAAGTGGAGTTTTCGGTTCACAACACCAGCTATATCAGTAAGGAGGTTCAGCTTCAGCTATTCAATCGGTCGTTTAGTACCAAAGGCGTTGGTCGGGGAATAGGGACCTATAGCATGAAACTTTTTGGAGAAAAATTCCTGAAAGGGGAAGTGAGTTTCGAAAGCGTGCGCGATGGTGGAACTACCTTTTATTTGAAAATTCCCAGGAATATTAAAGCGTGCCAACCCTCCAATGCCTGATCGGGGGTGTGGCTTTTGATGGGTTTTTTATGGCAACAACACCTCTTTTTGTCGCATGGCTCCGGAGTTAAGAAGTAGCGAATGAAACGGATTCAAAAGGTATAATCGCAAATCGTGGTCTGCCGGGTTTCCGCAAAGTTGTTGTAGGTGTTTCCATGTGGTTTTAATGGGATGGAGTCTTCCCATCCGGCAAGGAGTAAAAATAACCTTGGTGGTATTAAATGGGTTTTACTGCTGAAATCAACTCATAATCAAATAGCTTTTTATGGTAAGCTTCATAACTATACCAGCCCGACCGGTGGTGATTTTGGGCAAAAAGATATTTTCCGGGATAGAATAAACCATACACCCAGCCGGTAAGTGGCCCCAGATAGGCTTTCCGGTTCATGTTGCGCATGGTTTTCTTTATCAAAGGGGTCAGATGCTCGTGTCTCACTTCGCTAAAACCCATATCAGACATGTTTTTAATGGTTTCTTCTTTGGTGTCGATATCAGATATGGCCCAACATCCAAGCCATTTTTGCAAGATAAGGTTGTTGGCAGGCTCCTGGCCCTTTTTTGTTTTGAAGTAGTCGAGCATAACCAATTTACCACCGGGTTTCAGTATCCTGAATGCTTCACCAAATACTGATTCTTTGTTGGTAGCATGACAAAAGCTTTCCAGTCCAAATACCATATCAAAGCTGTTGTCGTCATAACCGGTTTGGGTATAGTCGCCCAAATCAAAATTTACCAAATGTTCCAGTCCGCTTTTTTTCAGGTTTTCGAGAGCAAGTCCATGTTGTGCCTTGCTGAGGGTAATTCCCCTCACCTGACAACCAAATTTTTCAGCCAAAAACAGCGCGGTTCCTCCCACACCACAGCCGGCGTCCAGAATGGAGTAATTTGCACCTCCATGCACGTGTTCGGCAATCTTTTTGTTGGTATTGGTAATGGATTGGTGGAAGGTTTTGGTTTCCGGATACCAAAGCCCAAAATGAACCCCCTTGCTTTTTTTGAGTCCCAACATCACCTGATAATGTACCAGGGTTTGATTGTAATAATTTACAATGTCGTTTTTGGTAAATTCCATCTTTGGGCTGCTTAAGACGCAAAGATAGGGATAGATTGGAAATCGCGCAGGAGATTTGTGAACGGTGTACCTTGAACAGAACAAGGAATGGTTTTCAGGTGATGGGTTTATTTCAACATGATAATTAAACAACAGTAAAACACAGTAACTTTCAATCTTTGGTATAATTCCCAAGAATGGATTGTCAGGTAAATTATATTTAGAACGGTTCTAAATCCATTGGCGTGGTGATGTCCACAAGTTTTTACGCAAGTGAAAACATAGCTCAAAGAGCGCAATATGAGTAGGATAAGATTGGGTCTTGGTATGCCGTCCTGCCAAATGGCCGATAAATATCCCATGTTGCCTAAACGACCATAACTGACGAAATTGTTTTAATATTGGCCTTCAAAAAAGATCGCAAAATCAACATGGCAGATATTTTATCCACAATTGGCAAAATGCTTACGCTGGTAGGGGCATTGGGACTTTTTCTTTACGGCATGAAGCTCATGAGCGAGTCGCTGCAAAAGGTAGCCGGAAACAAAATGAGACAAATTCTGGCAGCCATGACAAGCAGTCGTTTCAAGGGTGTAATAACGGGATTACTCGTCACCACTACCATTCAGTCGTCATCGGCTACCACGGTCATGATTGTGAGCTTTGTTAATGCAGGCCTCATTAGTTTGATTGCTTCCATTGGGGTGATTATGGGTGCCAACATCGGCACCACCGTAACGGCCTGGATTATTGCCATTCTGGGGTTTAAAGTCAGCCTGAGTTTTCTTTCGCTTCCGCTGATAGGCCTCAGTTTACCCTTGTTTTTCTCCAAAAACAGCTTGCGCAAATCGTGGGGCGAATTTATCATTGGTTTTGCCATTCTGTTCATCGGCCTTCAATTTCTCAAAGAATCGGTGCCCGATATCAAAAGCAATCCGGAAGCCCTCAATTTCCTGAAATCCTTTGCCGATCTGGGCTATTGGTCGGTACTGATTTTTGTGTTGGTAGGCACCCTGCTCACCATTGTAATTCAATCCTCCAGCGCCACCATGGCCCTTACTCTGGTGATGTGTTACAACGGGTTGATTTCGTTTGAGTTGGCCGCTGCCATGGTGTTGGGCGAAAACATCGGAACCACCATCACAGCCAATATTGCCGCCGTGGTGGCCAACGTTTCGGCCAAACGAACGGCACGGGCGCATTTAATATTTAACCTGTTTGGCGTAGCCTGGATGCTCATCGTGTTCAGGTATTTCTTAATGGGAATCGATCAGGTGATGTTGCAATATCACGGGATATCCATTTTAAATACCCACCTTTCCCAAACGGATTACGAGATCGTTAAAAATGAGTATCCCGTAGCATTGGCCATTTTTCATACAAGCTTCAATGTGATCAATACGCTGGTTTTAATCGGATTTGCGCCGCTCATTGCTACCGCTGCCACCAAAATGGTGCCCGACAAGGGAGAGGACGACGAAGAATTCAGGTTGATGTATATCAATACGGGTTTGTTCTCCACAAGCGAAATTGCCATCATACAGGCACAAAAGGAAATCATGACCTTTGGCAGAAGGATTGAGCGAATGCTTTCGTTTGCCGAGGCATTGACTAAGGAGGACAAATCAAAGAAATATTATAAGCTGTTCGCAAAAATTGAAAAGTATGAACAAATCACCGATAACCTGG
This sequence comes from Bacteroidales bacterium, assembly GCA_965140775.1. Classification (GTDB taxonomy): domain Bacteria; phylum Bacteroidota; class Bacteroidia; order Bacteroidales; family F082; genus UBA6244. The sequence continues at coordinate 365,065 of OZ223471.1, forward strand.
AATTGGAAATTGCCGATTTCTTAACCAAAGTTTCGGAGGGTGAGTTAAGCCACGAAAGTTCAAAAAAAATCAGGGCGTTGCTGAAAATTATCGACGACATGGAAAGCGTGGGCGACACCATCTATCAGTTGTCGAAAGTGATGGACAATGCCAAACAGAGTCAGGTGGTTTTCAACGAAAAGCAACGGGAAGCTTTACACGAAATGTTCGGCCTATTGAAAAAGGCTTTTGCCGAAATGAATTTGAATCTGGGTAAAAACTACGATTCGGTAAGTATTGAAAAAGCCTTGTCCATTGAAAAGAGCATCAACGACAAACGCAACAATTTCAGGCAGCAGCATGTGGAGGACCTGAAAGAGAAAAAATACAAACACAAGGTAGGTACCTTCTATATTGACATGATTTCCATTTGCGAACGTATTGGCGATTACGTAATCAACGTGAGTGAAGCCATCGACGAATATCAGGAAGTGTAGATTCAACTTTCTGAAAAATTTCAGAGGTAAAAAACAAATTTGAATCAGCTGATTTTACGGATTCTGAGGCACATTCGACTGTTCATTTTTAAATCAAGGTCTTTTGCCGTCAAACCTAAGTGTTTATCACCCATCTCGATCATGGTTCACCGGCAGTATCCAAATCAGGCAGTTGTCCATCTTCCGAAAAGAGCGATTGAAAATACAGGCCGCCTTCCTTTTCAACATATACCTGATTGAAAACCAGTTTTTTTCCATGTTTTTCAAATTCATGAAATTCGTATTCGTCATCCTCGTCATCAAAATAGGCACTGCGCGTACACACAAAGCCGGCTTTTTCGAGTTGTCCGGGCATCAATACCTGGGCACATTTGGTCAGACCCTGTAAGGCTTCATCACGTTGCGCGATGAAACTTTTTAGTTCGTTGCTTGGGTTCATTGGCATGGTGGCAAATCACTGTTTAATCACTTTCATTACCTGAGTTTCTCCCGATTTGTCCGTTGTTATCCGGATCAGGTAGACACCAGGTTTAAGATCTCTTGTGTCAAGTTTGTATGGGAACGGTTGGGCCGTTTTTGTGATCATACATGTTCCCGTCAGGCTAAAAACATTCACTTCAAATAAACCCGATTCAGAGGATTCCAACATGATAAAATCGTGGAAAGGGTTGGGTGAAACCCGAATCAAATCTTGTGGTTGTTTCTCGGTTCCATTGATCAATCCGGTGGTAAAATAACTGATTTCTGCATTTTTAATCACATGCCCTTGTTCATCCATCAATACATTTCCCTTCAAGTTCACATAATATTGCTGCTGTTCGAGCAACACCTCGTCGGGAAACAGCACCATGGCCATGTGGTCTTCGCTGATATGCCCGGTAAATGCCACATTGTCGCCCACAAAACTTTCGGTATTAAAATACACCAACTCAGGAATCCGGTCATCGGTAATTTCGCTGCTGTCGGCCAGCCGCACAGGCACATCAAAGGTAATTTGTATTACCGTGGTAGGATCTACATTTACCGAGCCATGCCGTGGTGAAATAAATACCGAAGGAATACTGTCGATGTTCAACCCCAATAAATTTACCTGTCGGGCAATGCGTTGGGTGTTGTCGGCATTGTCGGCATTGATGGTAAGCACGTCGTTGTACACCCCAACCTGTGTGGGGGCAAACAAAATGGACAGATAGGTCGCGCCGTGGGGCGGCACGGTCAAGGGCAAGGTGGTTGTAATGGTATAGGCATCTAGGTGGTGGTATGTTCCGGTGATCGTCAGGGGTTGGTCGTCATGATTTTGCACACGGATATAATTGCCTTTGGGCGATTGATATCCTGCATAATTACCCATGGATAAATTTCGGTATGCCGAAAAAAGGTTGGTATGCCAGGGTTGCTTGTTGGCCCGGTAGCTGTACACTTCCTGCGGCAATACCATGTCGAACGAGAGCGAGTTGTCGGTATTCAACTCGGTAATATTCAATGGATAATGGGTTCCCCAACAGATGATTTTTTTGCCATCATCGGTGGTTCGGAAACTTCCGGTAGCCGGAGCATATACGCCATCGCGCTGATAGCTCCAATCCAGATAGGCTACCATGGTTTGCTCGTCGATGTGGTATTTGAGTGCCCGGCTGATGGGCGGCACGTGGTTGTTTCCGTTGTCGTACACTGTATAAATCTGGTTGGCCATCCGGCGAATATCGTGTTGATGAGAGAAGCCCGACTCATCCTGAAGAATGGTGAACATGTTGTTTTCGCAGTTGAGACCGAAGCGCCAGATAATTTGTCCGGTATTGATGTTGATTTTGGTAATTTCGTCCATATGCCTGCACGACAACAGAATGTTTCCGTCTGCATCTATTTCCAAGGCGTTGGCATGCACGTAGTCGATCAGGTTGTCGGTTAAATCGATGTCGTAGGTGGCATCGGTAATTTGAAAGTGATCCCAACTGCGCCACTGGAAATACACATTTCGATTAAGGTCCACCTCCTGCAGGACCAACCCCACCACGGTAGCCGATGGATTACCACCGGGAACAATGGCGCTCATGTCCACCAGTTGCGGATCGTAGGCCATCATCAGGTAGTGCCCGTTGTCGAGCAGCAGCATATCGTGCCCGTCCACGTTGTATCCGTTGCCCATCATCACCGAGTCGAAAATTACAAAGGAACTATCCATTAGATAATATTTTTCGTTGGCAGGATTGGACAAATCATTGTTGGAATAGGTGAGGTATCCATCTTGCAGTATCTTGAAATCACGGCTGCTCAGGTTGGTCTTTTTGTAATATACGGGTACACCATTGTCGTCAACAATCGCCAGATAATTGCTGTAAACATCATGATTTCTACAAACCATGTTCATAAAAATATATTGGTCGTTCCATTGATGGTTGGCGCCAAGTTGTGCCTGTGGGGCAGGAAAATCATCGGGCAGGTTGTTTTCTATGTTTGACGACCCACCTCCAAATGAGGAGGGGTTTTCACGTCCTTTGGGATATTCCTTCAGGGCTTCAGCTTGTTTGAAGTTTTTTAGTAACGAAAGGGTTTCTGTTGGTTTTATGTAAAATGAAAAACTACCTGCCTCAATTGTTCTTCCTTGAACATCTTTCAGCTCGGCAAGCAAACGCACTTCCACTTCTTCGCCGAAAGCAAAGGGTGTTCGGGGTTGAATAAAAATTGTTCTCCCCCCATTGGAGGTTTTGATGTCAAAGGAGATTTCGCCCGATACGGAACCAGTTATGGACCACAATTTTGCAGCGTCGTGCGGCCAAACAATGGCTGCCTCGGTTTTAACCACCACCACTTGCTCGGGATTTACATAACGAGCACCCGGCTGTGGCGATTGATAAATAAAGCCATCCTGAGCGGATGCAGTGGTTTGCATGGTGAATAAACTGCCAAGAATGATCCACAAAAAGAAATAAGAATTTTTCATCTTGGAAATATTTTACAAAAATTATTGAATCATCGGGCGTTTCTGACCTTTGATCGTGCGAACGATTTCGAGTTCCTTGTCAGTAAAACCATGACCTGTTGATTTTGAAACAAATATAAAAAAACAAAACGTATTTTCAATTTCGGAGCAGGATTTCTGCATTATTTTGTTCCATCGGTCAGGATGGGAACGGTTACGTGCAGACGATTCAATTTCTGTTGCAACCCTTTAACCCCCAATGTAGTCATAATCAACTGGTGTATGAAATATTTGATTATACTTGTCCTCTTTTTCATCAATACCGAATAATCTGTTTATTCAAAAATCATTATCTATGAGAAAACCGCTACACTTGACATTAAAAGTTATTGCCTTACTGCTGATTACCTTGTCCACACTAAGTGGATTTTCGCAAATTGGAAATTACCATTACAACGATTCATGGGGAAAATCCGGACTTCAGATCGACGAACAAAGATCATCTGACATCCAACTGACTTTTTCCATTCAGGATTTTTCCATTGCTGCCACTTCCATCAATGGCGAAAACATGCACCAAATTGTGCTTTCTTCACAAATTCTGCCCAACAATTCGGGTGCACCCAACCTTCCCGGAAACGGATATATGTTGGCCATTCCCAATGGTGCCACCGCCAGGGTAGAAGTGGTAAATTCGCGTGAGGAAATCATTGAAAACGTGTTGCTTGAACCGGCACCTGAAATTCCCTGGGACACCGATCCCAGCCCCATTCGCTATAGTAAAAATCAGGAAATTTATTCCACCGATGCTTTTTATCCCAAAAATCCGGTGATCGTTTCCGAACCAGGACAGCTGCGTGGTGTAAATGTGATTCGGTTGGGTATCACGCCTTATCAATACAATCCTGTAACCCATCAACTCATCGTTCTCCGCGATTTGGAAATCAAGGTGATTACCGAAGGTGGCGATGGCAACTACGGCACTGAGCGCCTGAGAAGCCGCTGGTGGGATCCCATCCTGAAAAACTCCATCGTCAACAGTCAGGTGCTGCCCCAGGTAGATTATAGCCAGAATGTAGCCAACGCAAGTCGTAGCGAAGAATACGAATACCTGATTATTTCTCCCAACGACAGTGAATTCGTCAGTTGGGCCGACAGCATCAGCCGTTTTCGCAACATGCAGGGAATCCACACGGGCGTTGTTACCATGAGCGAAATTAATGCCGTGAATGCCCTGGCCCTCGAAGCCTATATCAATACCATTTATGCCGAATGGGCCACCCCACCGGCCGCCATTTTGTTGTTAGGCGATTATGGAACCGATATGGACAATACCGTTATTTCACCTATCTGGGACAACTATTGTGCTTCGGATAACATATTGGCCGACGTGGACGGTGACGAACTTCCCGACATTGTTTTGGCACGCATTACCGCCCAAAACGCTGCCCAGCTGGAGGTAATGATCAACAAATTTATCCACTACGAAACCAATCCACCCACCAGCTTCGATTTTTACGACCATCCCATTACCGCCTTGGGTTGGCAAACCGAACGCTGGTTTCAGATTTGTTCTGAAACTGTGGGGGGATTCTGGAAAAACGAATTGGGAAAACATCCCGTTCGCATCAACGAAGTGTATGAAGGAAATCCGGATGTGGATCCCTGGTCGTATGCCACCAACACCGCTTCGGTAATGAATTATTTTGGTCCCAACGGTCTGGGTTATATCACCGCTACCCCCGGAGAACTGGGCGATTGGCGCGGTGGAGATGCCGACGACGTGAACAATGCCATCAACGCCGGATCGTTTATGCTGCAACACCGCGATCATGGCTACGAAGCCGGCTGGGGCGAACCCGGATACAATAGCGGTAGTATCAGCGGACTGCACAATACCGACCTTACCTTTGTGTTTTCAATCAACTGCTTAACAGGAAAATACAACTACGGGGGTGAGGTGTTTACCGAAAAATTTCATCGCTACACCTTCAATGGTGAGGCCAGCGGTGCCCTCGGTCTTATCGCTGCTTCCGAAGTAAGTTATTCCTTTGTAAACGATGCCTACGTATGGGGTCTTTACGACTACATGTGGCCGGAGTTTATGCCCGATTATGGTGGAGATTTCCCCGAAACACATGGCGTGCTCCCCGCTTTTGCTAATGCCTATGGAAAAATTTTCCTCGAATATACCGGATGGCCATACAATACAGGAAGTAAAACAGTTACTTACAACCTCTTTCATCATCACGGCGATGCCTTCTTGAATGTTTATACCGAAGTGCCACAGGAACTTACCGTTAGCTACGATGAGGTGATACTAAGCGGACTGCCTACCTTCCACATTACAGCCGATGCCGGATCGTTGATCTGTCTTTCGGCCAATGGTGAAATACTTGCTGTGGCAGATGCTACAGGCGAACCCCAAACCATGGACATGCCCTTTGTTGAACCCGGAACCATGGTAGATTTGGTGATTACCAAACAAAATTATTTCAGGTATCATCAGCAGTTGCTATGCGTACCTCCCAGTGGTCCTTATTTGCTTAAGGTGGCGCAGGTTATCCAAAATATCGAAGGAAACGATTTCATGTGTTTTGGTGATGAAGGCAAACTCTCACTCACCATTAAAAATGTGGGTACCGAAACGGCCAACGATGTGGTTGTTACCATTAGCAGCGAAGATGAATTTGTACAGATTACCGACAATTCGGAAACATACGGTGCCATTAGCGCCGACCAGTCCATGTTGATTGAAGAAGGATTTTCCTTTGAAATTGCCGACAACACCCCCGATCAACATGCCATTGTTTTTCATGTGGAAGCGGCTAGTACCGAATCTTCATGGACCTCGGAAGTAACTTTTATGGTCAACGCACCTTCCATCCAACTTAGCAGTTTTCAGTTGAGTGAAGTTTCGGGCAATGGCAACGGTATTGTGGATGCCGGCGAAACCTACCAAATTCAATTTGATGTGAAAAACCAAGGCCACGCTGCCACCAAATCCATGACTTCTTCGATGGAAACAGCAAGCCAAATGGCCCACATATATACCAATCCTTTTTCAACCGAAGCATTGCAGGTGGACTCCACCTTTTCAAATACCTTTGTGTTTGAAGTGGACGGAAATACGCCTTTTGGCGAAGAGTTGGTGTTCAACAGCAACAATATTTCAGGTGATTACGGGTTTTCCTATCCGGTTTATGTGAAGATTGGCGTTGCGGTGGAAGATTGGGAAACAGGAGACCTGTCCAAGTTTGATTGGCTCAACGATCCGGCACATCCATGGGTTATCGATCCCACAACCAAATACGAAGACAATTTTGCGCTACGCTCGGGTGATATCTCCGAAAGTCAGGTGTCGGTGCTCACCCTGGCTTACGAATTGGATGCCGCCGATTCTGTTTCCTTTTTCAAGAAAACAGCCACCATCGAAGGCCATGGCGAGTTGATATTCCTGGTGGATAATCAGGAAAAGGACAGATGGTCGGGCGATACCGACTGGAGCCGGGTTAGTTATTCCCTGAGTGCCGGAAAACACACACTTGTTTGGTTTTTCATCAAATACACTGTTAGCAATGAGTTGGAGGACTGTGCTTGGATCGATTTGATTCATTTGCCACAAATACCTTCCACCACTGTATGGGTCGGATTCGACACCGAAACCTGCCGGGTTAGCGATATTCAGTTGGAGGGAATGGCCACCCATGCCGAGTCTGTTCAATGGAGCACTGATGGCACGGGCTCCTTTAGCGATGCGCTGATACTCAACCCATTGTATATGCCCTCGGATGAAGACTACCAAAACGGACAGTTTACTCTCACCCTGACGGCATCCGCCTCCGACGGTACCACCGTTTCCGACAACCAAACATATCAGGTGCTGATGTCGCCCGAGGCCGCCGCTATTCTGTGGGAACAAGATAGCGTTTTCACGGTGCTGACCCCTTCTACAGTGATTGAAGGAGAAGCCGCTGCCTATGCCGGCGAGTATGTTTGGATGCTTACTCCTGAAACGTCGGGAACAATAACCTCCAATGGACAAATGGCCACCATCGACTGGAACACCTTGTATTCGGGAGAAGCCACCATTGGTTATCAAGGTTTGAACATGTGTGGCGAAGGCGATCTCACCGAAAAAGTGGTTTTTGTATCCAATGCCACCGCCATTTCCGAATTGAACCAGGTGCAAAGTCTCACCATCTTCCCCAACCCCAACAACGGCAGTTTCTTTGTAAGTCTGCAACTGACCTCCGAATCGGCCATACAGTTGCAATTGCTCGATGGCGTTGGTCGTGAGGTTTGGAAGCAAGACGTGGCTGCCACCGACCATATTCAGGTAAATTGTCACCCAACCAAGCTCCCCGACGGGTTTTATCAACTCATCATCCATACCGAAAACCAAAGGTTGGTGAAAAAAATCGTGGTGCAATAGGAAGATCCTGAGCTTGAAATAAAGGAAATGACCCTGCAATTTGTATGAATTGCGGGGTTTTTTCTTATACCCTGTATAAATTAGCCCATGTATAGGGCAAAATCAATTTCAGACCAAGCGAGGTTGCTTAAACTTTACTAAGTTTGTCACCCAAAATTTTTTGAATTATGAGCAGTCACATTACAATGAATCCCAATCCGGTATTGCAATATCTGAACAAGCCGGCCAACCTGTTGACCAAAGACGACCTGATCAGATACATCGTGGATAACGACATTGAAATGATTAATTTTAGATATGTAGGCTGGGATGGAAGATTGAAAATATTGAACTTTATCATCGGAAGTCTGGAGCACCTGGACAACATCCTCACTGCCGGCGAAAGGGTGGACGGGTCGAGCTTGCTTCCCTTTGTGGAGGCCGGTTCGAGCGATTTGTATGTGATACCTCGCTACAAAACGGCTTTCCGCAATCCCTTTTCGGAAATCCCCGCCCTCGACATCATGTGTTCTTATTACGACCGCAACGGTGAGCCTTTGGATGGTGCCCCCGAGAACATCCTGAAAAAAGCACACGAAAGTTTTAAGGAAATAACCGGCATGGAATTCGAAACCATGGGCGAACTGGAGTATTATATCATCAGTGATGACGATGGTTTCTTTAAAACCGACGACCAGAAAGGTTATCACGAATCGTCGCCTTATTCCAAATGGGGTGACTTCAGAACCGAAGCCATGAAACTGATTGCCGAAGCCGGAGGATTAATCAAATACGGCCATTCGGAAGTAGGCAATTTCACCAAAAACGGGAAAGTTTACGAACAGAATGAAATCGAGTTTTTGCCCACCAATGTGGAAGATGCCGCCGACCAACTGGTGAAAGCCAAGTGGATTATCCGCACCCTGGCCGAACAATATGGCGTGATGGTGACCTTTGCCCCCAAAATTACCGTGGGCAAAGCAGGTAGCGGATTGCACATCCATACTCGGGTGATGAAGGACGGTAAAAACATGATGATTGAAAAGGGTAAACTGAGTAATATCGCCAAAACTGCCATTGCCGGATATATGGAGTTGGCACCATCACTCACGGCCTTTGGCAACCAAAATCCCACCTCCTATTTCCGTTTGGTGCCCCATCAGGAAGCACCTACCAACATTTGCTGGGGCGACCGCAACCGCTCGGTATTGGTGCGGGTTCCGTTGGGATGGACTGTGCCTTCCAACATGATTCACAAGGTAAACCCGCAGGAAAAGGGTGATGTGATCGACATGAGTGGCAAGCAAACCGTTGAATTGCGCAGCCCCGATGGGTCGGCAGACTTATATTTGCTGCTGGCAGGCCTCACCGTGGCAGCACGTCATGGGTTTGAACTCGAAGATCCTTTGAAGATAGCTCAGGACACTTACGTGGACATCAATATTTTTGATGAAGAAAACAAACAACGTCAGGAACAGCTTGCGCAATTGCCTTCATCCTGTGCGCAGTCGGCCCGCAATCTGCAATCTCAACGCGCCATTTATACCAAGTACGATGTTTTTCCCGACAGGGTAATCGACCATACCATTTCTAAATTGACTAAATTTAACGACGAAGGACTCATTGCCCACATTCAAAAAGATGAAGATAAGGTGATGGCCCTTGTAAACCAATACTTTAACTGTGGATAACCTCATCAAAATCATCGAAACGCCCCGTGACGGATTTCAAGGGCTCGACCATATCATTTCCACCAAAGATAAGGTGGCTTACATCAATCAGTTGCTCCGGTGTGGATTTCAAACCGTTGAAGTGGGAAGCTTTGTGTCTCCCCGGCTCATCCCCCAAATGGCAGATACAGCAGAAGTGCTTAAACAACTCGATCTGAAGGATGTAACCTCAGATATCGCCGTTTTGGCCGTCACCGAAAAAGGTGGTAAAATGGCATGCGATTTCAATCAGGTGGACCAAATATTTTTCCCGTTTTCTACTTCTCCCACTTTTTTAAGACGGAATATCAGAAGTACGCTGGTACAAGCCGATCAAACCATCGATGGGTTGCAAAACCTCTGTTTGAAGCACAACAAAGAACTGGTGGTATTTTTCAGCATGGGATTTGGCAGTGCATACGGCGATCCGTGGAGTATGGACATTCTCTATGAATGGGTGGACCGAATGATGGAAAAAGACCTGAGCATATTCCCATTTTCAGATATCTTTGGCGATACCGACCCCTTAAACATTGAGAAGGTATTCCGTTTGTTGATGAAAGAATTTCCCGATGCCGAATTTGGTTTGCACCTGCACTCCCTCCCCCAAAAGCGATTGGAAAAAGTGGCGGCAGCTTACCGTGCCGGCATCCGTCGTTTTGATACCGTGATCAGTGGGCTGGGCGGATGTCCGCAAACAGGCAAAGATCTGGTGGGTAACCTGCCGTTGGAAGCTTTGCTGGAATTTTGCGACAGCCACAAGGTGCGTCATGAGTTGAATATGAACGAAGTGCATAAAGCCCAACAGTTGATGCCCGCTTAGGTTTTCTTGCTTTCATTTACTTTCTGTTTTTCAGGTTTTTGTACGTACTTCCCGATAATGAGGACGGAGTTTGTATTGATGAAATATCAATGGCGCATCCGCATGTGGGACATATAAAAACGGGACAAACGACCACCGAAGTAGCCATTCATCCCGTCAAAAAAGACAACTGATTATCGTTTTACAACACGCCTGTGTCGTAGGCGTTTTCTCCATGCAACGAAGCATCGAGGCCCATGGCCTCTTCTTCTTCACTTACTTTTACTTTGGTTATTTTATTGATTACCAACAACATGAGGTAGGTAAACAAAAAGGCGTAGGCTGAGGCAATCAATACGGCCACCAACTCTTTAACAAAGAAACCGGCATTACCTTCAATCAAACCGGCCTGACCATTGATGGCTTCGCTGGCAAATACACCCAGGAGGATGGTACCTGTAACGCCACCCATGCCGTGAACACCCCATACATCGAGGGCATCATCCCAACCAAATTTGTTTTTGTAATGCACCGCAATATAGCAGATAATACCTGATGCAATACCAATGACGATGGCTGCCCACACAGGTACAAAACCTGCTGCAGGAGTAATGGTGGCCAGTCCGGCAACCGCACCTGTGAGCAGTCCTACAAAACGTGGTTTTCCGGTAGCTACCCATTCAATTATCAGCCAGGTAATGGCTGCAAAGGAAGCTGCGATATCCGTATTTAAAAAGGCGAGGGTGGTAATTTTATCCACTGCCAACTCGCTACCGGCGTTGAAACCATACCAGCCAAACCACAACAAACCTGTTCCGATGGCTACCAATGGAATACTGTTGGGAGGTGATTGCAAATCCTGACGCTTGCCCACGTAAATTACCGAAGCCAAAGCAGCAAATCCGGCAGTAGCATGTACCACAATACCACCTGCAAAGTCCAGAACACCCAATTCGGCCATGATGCCACCACCCCAAATCATATGCACGAAAGGGTAGTAAACAAACAACTGCCACAATACCAGGAAGATAAGATAACTTTTGAAGCTTACCCTGTTGACAAACGCACCGGTTATAAGGGCGGGAGTAATGATGGCGAACATCATCTGATAAGCGATGAAAATAAATTCGGGAAATTGTTGGTCGGGAGAACCAAAAGCTGCATCAAAGGATATTCCATTCAGAAACATGTGGTCGAGGTTGCCGATGATACCGCCTTCGCCCCCGCTGAATGAAAGTGAGTACCCTACACCAATCCACATGATGGTGGTAATACCCAACGACACAAAAGTTTGCATCATGATGCCCAGAATGTTTCTCCTGCCGGCCAATCCTCCATAAAAGAAAGCCAATCCGGGAGTCATCAGCATAACCAGGCTGGTGCTGATGATCATAAATGTTGTGGTTCCTGTATTAAACATGATAATTTATTTAAGTTGGTTTTGTTAAAAAGAGATTCCAAACACTAAAAATACTTTTTCGGCCTGTGGGTTGGTAATCACAGCGCACGACAAAGGCAATGAATAAGAGTCGGTGATTTTTACCGATTTGGCCGCGTTAATTCCCAGATTTACTACTCCGGGGCCGGTTCCATAAAAGCCGGATTCTCCGATGTATCCGGTGGCAGCATCCGCAGCCTTGGGATTGTTGAGCGTCATGCCGGCAAAGGCATTCATTTCCACTTCTTTCACCTTGAAGGCATAACCCAGTTCAACGTAGGTTGAATATTGAATTCCGGATTTGGTATTGAAGTCAGGGCTGGCCGGGTCGTCATTGATTTTTTGAGCATCGGCGCCATAAAAATTAACCGCCAACATCAGCGACAACGGCACTTTTTCGGTTCCGTTGTACGTGAGTGAACCCTCAAGGATGTGTCCGGTTTTGTCCTTGTTGTATTGAAAATACTTGTAATCGGAAGTGTCGGGGAAATAGTAATCGGTGATGGTTGCCGTAAACATATCGTTGGCAAAGTTGGCTGTCAGATACAAGTCGAACTCCTGATAGGGGTTGGGTCCGGCAATGGTGTAGGCACCCCATGCACCCAGAGTTACGGGTCCTATTCCCAACTCAGCATAAGGTTGAATGCTGGGGTAGCTTCCGCCGAATTGAGTTCCGCGCCACACGTATTTACTCATGAGGTCGGCACCAAAATCGTAAGAAAAAATGCTTTTCTTCTCCTGAGCCATGGCCCCTATGGCACCGAGCATCAGGACCATAACTACTAAAAATTTAAATTTTTTCATGTCGTTTTTTTTGGTTGATAATCATTGGTTTTGTAATGATTCACATGGACGAATCATCCTCACAAGATTACAACCGAAACCTTTGTGGGTCAATCGGTTATTGCACCTACAAAATTTGCGCTGATTGCGGAGACATTCTAGGTAAATTACCTAGATGCCGATTGGGGAGGGAGTCGAGGAAGTTGGGTCCCGAGGGTTTTCAGGGGAGAGTAGGGAGTAATTAGTAGGGAGTAATTAGTAGGGAGTAGAGAATAAGTGGGCAGCCATACATAAACATCATAACGGACTAACAACCCAACGTTTTTCGTTTACCCCAGTAGCCTTCGGGGTTAAACCCTAAACCCTAAACCATTGCCCCGAAAGCCTTCGGGGTTGATCTTTTGAACCCTTGAACCCTTGAACTTTTAAACCCTTGAACTTTTGAACCCTTGAACCCTTGAACCCTTGAACTCTTAAACCCTAAGGCATTTTATCCAACTCATATACCGCTCTGTTGAATGTGGTGTCTATTTTATGAAAAATGGGGTAAAATCCTTTTTCATCCAGGATATTTCTGCCCACATAGGCCTTAAACAAGGTGTTGATTTTATCTCTGGAAATGGCCACCTGCTCGGGTGTTTCTTCAATCCCTTTTTCTTCGGCATAAGCCACCAGCTCTTTATAGGTTTTGTTGCTCATGTTAAAACCTTTGTTGAAGCTCTCAAAATCAGTGTATTTACTCAGCTCCGGGCGGTGTTGGTCCGTATAATCGAAGGCGAATGAAAACAACAATCCTTTGTTGGCCAACAAATTATAATAGGTATGTATGGAGTCGGTGATCAAGGGCACAAAGATGTCGGGCATGATGCCGCCACCTCCATAAACCACTTTACCTTTGGGCGTTACATACCTCAGACTATCGTTTAATTGAACGCTGTCGGCATGCAACATTTCACCCGTGGTGTACCGGTGATAGGCTTCCGAAAAATAATCTTCAAAATCCTCATTTTTCGAATAGGGTTTTTGGATACAACGACCTGTGGGAGTGTAGTAACGTGCCACCGTAAGTCGTAAGGCCGAACCGTCGGGCAAACTCATTTGTTCTTGCACCAATCCCTTGCCATAGGATCTGCGACCGATAATCAGCCCCCTGTCGTTGTCCTGCAAGGCACCACTCACAATTTCACTTGCAGAGGCCGACCCTTCATCAATCAAAATGGCTACCTGGTTGTTCTCCAATTTGCCCGACTTGGTGGCGTAGGCAAAACGTTTCTTCCGGTTTTTGCCTTCGGTATAAACAATCAGCTTTCCGTCTGCCAAAAATTCGTCGGCAATGTCGATGGCGGCCTGCAAATAGCCTCCCGGATTGCCACGCAAATCGAGAATCAATTTTTCCATGCCTTCGCCGCGCAGCCGATCCACCGCCATATTAAATTCTTCAAAGGTGGTGGCCGAAAAGGTGTTGAGCTTGATAAATCCGGTGTTGGAATTCACCATATAGGCCACATCCAAACTGTAGGTCGGAATTACGTCGCGGGTAATGGTGAAATGCATCAATTTGGGCACGCCTCTGCGAAAAACACTGATATTCACCTTCGTATCCTTTTTGCCTTTGAGTTTTCGCATGGCGATGTTGTTGTTCACACCATTGCCGGCAATCAATGAGTCGTCCACCATTACAATGCGGTCGCCGGCCATCAGTCCCACTTTTTCTGATGGACCGCCGGGAATGGTGTTGATCACCGTAATGCTATCTTTTTCGATGCGAAAGGAAATCCCTATCCCTTCAAAACTCCCCAGCAATGGATCGTTTACCTGATGAAATTCGTCGGCAGTGATATAGGCCGAATGTGGGTCGAGATCTTCAAGCATACCTCTGATGGCATCCGTTTGTAAGGTCTCCAATTGTACGGTATCCACATAATCGCGAACAATATAATCCAGAATGTCGCCCACTTTGTCGTAAGGATGATTGGATTGGGGAAAGAGGATGTTCTCTTGTCCGCCATTTCCCGGAATCATGGTGCCCACCCAAATTCCCAAAATAAGCAGTAAGGCAAAAATAAGAGGTAAATATTGATTGAATCTTTTCATACAAGGTTGAATAATTTTTGCAAAAATAGTGTTTCATTCACACCGGGTGCATTATTAATTTTCGGCGATTCCGATTACCTGCTCACGCCATATCCGACCTGATTTGGTTTTCACAGCCAAAAGATAAATTCCCGGGTGTACAGTTACTTCCAGACGAACATGATTTGCGGTACCAGCTTTTTGATGGTACACCAATTGCCCCATGCCATCATATAGATAAACCTCATCCAGGTCGGAATGGTTGCTTCGTATGTTAATTTCGTGGGTAAAAGGATTGGGAAACACCTGTATATGAGCGTCATGCACAAGTTCATTCGCGTCGCTCTGAAGGATGGATTTTCCTTTTAAATTAACCTGATGCGACACCCGCTGGGTCAGATCATCGGTATCAGTATCCTCACAAAAAGTTATCACATCCGTAAAATCTCCCACTTCCGTGGGCTTAAACAGGAGGGTAATAGCTTTTGATTCATCGGGCATGATGGTGATGGGTAAATTTTCCGCCAAACGAAATCCACTGCCGTGGAAAAACACCTGATTGATGACCAATTCTTCATCAAAATGATTGGTTAGCAATACCTGAGCAGAGATGGAGTCGAACTGATGAATGGTGTCGAAAACCACCGTATCCACATCGGATGTGAGGATGGGCGACTGCCAATTGAATTTAAAAGCTCTGTAATTGATGTTGTTAAACGAAAACTCCAAGGCAATATCTCCGGCTTCATCAAATTCGGTGATGCTGGGAATTCCGCTTCCCCAACCCACCACCGTGCGTCCGCTTGCAAGACGTTGGGCATTGCCCATAAAACTCCCATAAATATCAGGGCTGCTACGCAGGCGATTTACCAGCGTGGCAGTCATTTGGTCTAAATCGAGCAAGTATTCCGCAGCACTGGAATATTGAGGTGTATGGCAGTTTCCGTTATCGAAAACACTTAGGCGGTGTTGATCTCCCATGATTCGTGCATCGTGCTGATGACAAAACATTTGGGTGGAGTCGGCGAAAGCAAATTCATTTCTCTTACCACCCAAGCGCCAGATGATTTCACCAGTTTGTCTGTTTATTCTGGTTACTTCATCCATGTTTCTCGACGAAATAACCATCGTGGTATCGCTGTCAATGTCGATGCTGTTGCCATGCACATAATCGATGATGCTA
The DNA here is from genome assembly GCA_965140775.1 of Bacteroidales bacterium. GTDB lineage: Bacteria > Bacteroidota > Bacteroidia > Bacteroidales > F082 > UBA6244. Next base: position 380,863 of record OZ223471.1, read on the forward strand.
CCCTGAAGGTTGATCCGGTCGGCAGCATCGGTAATTTCAAAATGGTCCCAGCTGCGCCATTCAAAAACCAATTGGTTGTTCTGGTCGAGCTCTTGCACGATGAGCCCGATAACGGTGGCCGCCGGATTGCCTCCCGGAACAATTACACTCATATCCACCAGTTGCACATCGTGAACAAGTAAAAATTTGTGGTTGTCGGGAGTGATGATCAACTCATGGTTATCGGCCAACAATCCATTGGCTGCCCTGATGGTATCGATTACTTCAAAGTAAGGATTCATTTCATAAAATTCCCAATTGGTGCGGCCATGATAACTCAGGTTTCCGTTTGCTTGCATTTTAAAATCGGAAGGAGTATTGCCGGGAAGCTTTCGGTAAAATACCGGATTGGCCAGGTTGTCGTAGATGACCAAATATTCATCCCCGCGGCCTTTGTTGCTGATGGTTCCCATGAAAAAATATCCCGGCGACGGGTTGTTGTTGTGGGTGATGGTGATATCGGGTAATCCTGATGGTAAGTGTTTGTCAATTAATGTTTTGTTGGGGTTGTCTTCGCCGGAAATAATGTGCTCATCCAATGACTTTTGCCACTTTGTTTCCAGAAAATGAAGTGGATAGTCCGGAGGGGTATTGCTCACATGGAAATCATAGGTATGTCCGGGCATAAGTGACGACCAGGTGACGGACACTTTCACGTTTTCTCCCGGTGAAAAGGGATGGTTGGGTGTATATCGCACGGTAGAACCATCTGCCGATAAAGTCAGTTTTCCGGCATGCGCTTTACTTTCCGATCCTACCACTGTTACGGTGAGTGAGTCAATGGAAATTCCCTTCGCAACTGATGGGTTAAATCTGAAAAGCAGGACTGTTTGGGGATTCACCAAAGTGGCATTGTCCTTTGGTGCGTGATAGGATAATACCGGCACTGAACATGATTGACCATTGACCCGGTTTGGAGGCATTAAAAGGGCAATCAGCCACAGCAGCGCCATTACCTTGTAGAGCGGTGCGGTGTAGCCTTTGTGTTGCAATGGAACCTTATTATGATGCATAAGAAGTGTCGTAAAAATGTGTTAACCGAATGATAATAAGCAGCAAAACAATCCATTTTCCTTGTCGTGGATCCGGTTATATGATGCCAAAAATAGAACAATTTTTCCAAGATAGGGAAGGATGATCAAAGATAAATTTTATAACATATTGTAATTTAATGTGTTAAATGTTGGCACTCGATTTGTAATATGTAAAAAAAATCATATCTTTAGTGCAAAGTATCCGCCATGAAAAAGCTCATTATAATAGGTGTTTTGTCAGTCGTGATGTTTTCCGGTTGTAAAAAGCCGGATAGCCCCGCTGATGAGGGCACGAAAAATATGGAAAATCTGGTTGTTTCCGAAACTTTTGACTGGAACACCGTCCAAAATATCCACTTCACCATTGCTGCCGATCAAGCCAAAGTGATTACCATTTTGTCAACGGATGGTAGCATTGTTTACCACAAGGGTTTTTTCAATCAGTTGACCGATTACTACGAAGTGGACATCAACCTGCCCAAAACGGTGGATAGGGTATTGGTCAATGGTGTACAGGTTCCGGTAACAGGCACCTCCATTCTGGTTGATTTAAATCCGGTGGAAACCAAAAGCATGGCGCAATTGGCTGATTTTCCAACAGATGGACTTATGGCGCTTTGGCATTTTGATGAAAACAGCGGAACCACTGCCGAAGATGCTCAAGGTAGTTTTAACGGCACCATCAATGGTTCCCAATGGACCTCCGGCATCAGTCAAAGCGGATTGGCGTTCAATGCCATTGACGGTGGCGTTACCATTCCGGCCAACGCCGCACTCAACCTTACGGGCGACGAAATTAGCCTAACCTTTTGGTTTAAAATGAATGAGATTGCCGAGGCAGGTTGTTTCCTGTTTCACAACACCAAGTACATTTTGTATATCGATGGCAACGGCAAGGTGTCGTTTGCAATTTATAATCCTGAATATCATAGTATTGTAACCGATTGGAGCGATCGCATCCTGGACACCGACTGGCATTTTGTGGTCGCCACCTACGATGGAGCCTCCATGAAACTCTATATCGACAATCAGTTGATGAAGTCGGCTGCTCAAACCGGAAACCTTAAAAGCCGCGTTACCGAAGTGCATATGGGCAATCAATCGTCGTATCGCTTTCTGGATGGCCTCATGGATGAGGTTGCCATTTATAACCGGGCTATTACGGTGGACGAAATCAATACCATGTACACCACCATTCCCAATCCCGATACGGGCGATGCCGACATGGTGTCGTGGTGGCCCATGGACGAATTTGGCGGTACTTTCGTACCCGATGCACAGGGCAACAACAACGGCACCCAATCCAATGCCACCTGGGCAACCGGTGTGGTGGGCAACTGTCTGTCGTTCAATGGAGAAAGCAGCAACGTGAACATCCCCAACAATCCTACCCTCGATTTTGCCAACGAGCTCACCATCATGGCCTGGGCAAATACCCGGGATTATAAGGAAGCCAAAATTGCCCAAAAAGGTGATTGGGACGGACATGGCATCGGCGGAACCAAATGGACGGGTTGGAAAGGGCATGTAAGGCTCGAGGAATCCGGAAGCGAATCCATTGAATGGACGGAGGGACGTCCTCTGCTGAACCAATGGTATCATGTGGCCATCACCTACGACGGTACCACATTGAAGTTATATGTCAACGGTCAGTTGAACAACAGCCGGATCATTCCCGGAACTTTACACATCAATACCAGAGCGGCTTCCATAGGTTCGGATAACGGTGCCCAGAAATTTTTTAACGGACTGATTGACGAGGTTAAATTTTTTAATGTTGCCCTCAATCAAACCGAGATTCAGGCAGCTTACAACAACCAAACCGTAGCCACCGACACTGATGGCGATGGTATTCAGGACGAAGAAGATGATTTCCCCAACGACCCGGCACGCGCTTTCATCAACAATTTTCCGGCAGCGGGTTTTGGCAGTCTGGCTTTTGAAGACTTGTGGCCCGGTAAAGGCGACTACGACTTCAACGATCTCGTGGTGGATTATAGTTTTGAAATTATTACCAATGCTTCCAACAAGGTGAGCGATGTGATTTCAAAGACCGTTGTTCGGGCCATCGGAGCCGGATTTAATAATGGATACGGATTTCAGTTTGCCAACGACCAAATTCAAACCGATCACTTATTTGTTACGGGTTATTCCGTTGAAGGTGATGTGGTTACATTGGGTGAAAACGGACTTGAAATGAATCAGGCAAAGCCCACCATTATCGTGTTCGACAATGCCAAAAACATCCTGCAGTCGGCCAGTGGATTTGTAAATGTGGAACAGAGTGCGCCCTATGTGGAGCCCGATACCGTTGAAGTAAACCTGGTTTTTACCCCCGGAATATACGAAATAGCCGACCTCGATTTGGTCAACTTCAACCCCTTTATTTTTATCAATGGCATCCGAGGCAAGGAAGTCCATTTACCTGATTACACCCCAACCAGCCTGGCGGATGCCGCCTTTTTTGGCACCTCCGACGACGACAGCGATCCGGCTCTGGGTAGATATTACAAAACGGTGAACAACCTGCCCTGGGCCATCAACATAGCCCAATCGTACGACTACACCATCGAGAAATCCGAAATCACCAGTGGCTACCTTCATTTTGGCGATTGGGCCGAATCTTCAGGCGGAATCTACCCCGATTGGTACAAAGATTTGTCGGGCTACCGCAATGAGGCACATATTTACCAGGTGCCGGTGGGGAAGTAAGAGTTTCATAAATATTTTTATAGTAAGCGAGAATGCCGTAAGCGTTCGCTGCCTATTTTATTTTCAACCCCCTTATTTCCAATCTTTCAATTCAACTTCTAGAGGTTGACAACCCGTATTTTTTCTTAATTTTGCCGCCTCATTTAAAAATGCTGCTAATTCAACAGGTCGATGTCGAAAAAATATACCGAATACAGTCAACTTAACTTGCCGCTTCTGGCAGAGGATGTTAGGGCTTTTTGGGAAGCCAACAACATTTTTGAAAAAAGCCTTTCCAACCGCAAGGCCAACAAACATTTTGTGTTTTATGAAGGGCCACCTTCGGCCAACGGTGTGCCGGGTATTCACCATGTGATGGCACGCACCATCAAGGATTTATTTTGCCGCTACCAAACCCTGAAGGGGAAATATGTACAACGCAAAGCGGGTTGGGATACACACGGACTGCCCGTGGAAATCAGTGTGGAAAAAACCCTGGGCATCACCAAAGAAGACATTGGAAAGAAAATAAGTGTAGAAGATTACAACAAAGCCTGTCGCAAGGAAGTGTTGAAATACAAGGATTTGTGGGACGACCTCACCAAGCGTGTGGGCTATTGGGTTGATTTGGACAATCCCTACATCACCTTCGATAACAAATACATCGAGTCGGTGTGGTATTTGCTCAAACAGTTGTACGAAAAAGACCTCATGTACAAGGGCTATACTATCCAGCCATACTCGCCGGCTGCCGGCACGGGGCTCAGCACCCACGAACTCAATCAACCCGGATGCTACCGCGATGTGAGCGACACCACCATCGTGGCACAATTTAAGGTGATCCGCGAAAGCGTTTCCGAAAAACTGTACCGGGAAGCCTTTGGTGAGGTGTATTTCCTCGCCTGGACCACCACTCCCTGGACGCTACCTTCCAACACCGCTTTGGCCGTGGGCGACAACATCGACTACGTGCGGGTGGCCACCTTCAATCCTTATACCGGAACGCCCATCACGGTGGTGCTGGCCAAAGAACGTATGGCGGCCTATTTCAATGCCCAAAATGCAGAGTTGTCGTTTGACGACTACCAGCCCGGCGACAAGAAGGTGCCATTCAAGGTGTTGGATCAATACAAAGGGTTTGAACTCACGGGCATTTCGTATGAGCAACTTTTCCCCTGGATCAAACCCATGGGCAAGGCGTTTGAAGTGATTCCCGGCGATTTTGTTACCACCGAAGACGGAACCGGCATCGTACACATTGCACCCACTTTTGGTGCCGACGACGACCGTGTTGCCAAAGCCACCGGCATCGAACCACTCATTCTCATTGACAACAATGGCGAACGGCGCCCCATGGTGGACCTCACCGGACGTTTTTATCAAACAGAGGTGCTCGATGCAGATTTTGTGAAAGCATATGTTGACATCGCTCAGTATGGCGAATTTGCAGGTCGTTTTGTAAAAAATGATTACGACGAAACCTTAGGTAAAGACGACAGCTCGCTGGATGTGGATCTGGCCGTGAAGCTCAAAAAAGAAAACCTGGCCTTCCGCATCGAAAAACATGTACACAGCTATCCCCATTGCTGGCGTACCGACAAACCTATTTTGTACTATCCCCTCGACAGCTGGTTTGTGAAAACCACTGCCATGAAGGACCGCATGATTAGTCTCAACAAAACCATCCAGTGGAAACCCAAATCCACCGGAGAGGGTCGCTTTGGCAACTGGCTTGAGAATTTGCAGGACTGGAACCTCAGTCGTTCGCGCTTTTGGGGTGTGCCGTTGCCCATCTGGGTTTCGGAAGACCGCACCGAAAAAATGGCTCTGGGTTCGGCTGCCGAACTCAAAGCCGAAATCGAAAAAGCAGTGGCTGCCGGGGTTATGACCGAAAATCCAATGGCCAATTTCGAACCCGGAAATATGTCGAAGGAAAACTATGAAACCTTCGACTTCCATCGACCTTATGTGGATAACATCGTGTTGGTTTCCGAAACGGGGCAAAAAATGTTTCGCGAAAGCAGCCTCATCGATGTGTGGTTCGATTCGGGAGCCATGCCTTACGCCCAATACCATTATCCCTTCGAGAACAAAGAATTTTTTGAAAACAACTACCCGGCCGATTTCATCGCCGAAGGAGTGGATCAAACGCGTGGCTGGTTTTTTACCCTCCATGCCATTGCCACCATGTTGTTCGATTCGGTAGCGTATAAAAATGTGGTTTCCAATGGTTTGGTGCTCGATAAAAATGGCAATAAGATGTCCAAACGTTTGGGCAATGCCGTGGATCCATTCACCACCATCGACCAATACGGCCCCGACGCCACCCGTTGGTACATGATTACCAATTCGCAGCCCTGGGACAACCTGCGTTTCGATCTGGCAGGTATCGACGAGGTGCGCCGAAAATTTTTCGGAACCCTTTACAACACATACAACTTTTTTGCCCTGTATGCCAACATAGATGGGTTTACTTATCAGGAGAAAGAAATCCCTCTGTCCGAGCGCAGCGAAATAGACCGTTGGATACTCTCCGAACTCAACTCACTGATTTTGGTGGTGGACGAATCGCTGGCAGCATACGAACCCACCAAAGCCGGACGTGCCATTCAGGATTTCGTTACCGAACACCTGAGCAACTGGTATGTCCGTTTGTCGCGTCGTCGCTTCTGGAAAGGCAACTATACCAAAGACAAAATTGAAGCCTACCAAACCCTGTACAAGGTGTTGGAGGTGGTTGCTCAACTTTCGGCTCCCATCGCACCTTTCTTCGCCGACAGGCTGTTTATGGACCTGAATTCAGTTTCCGGAAGGTTTGACGCTCAATCGGTTCACCTCACCGACTTCCCTGTGGCACATGCCGACGCCATCGACAAAGATTTGGAAGAACGCATGCAGTTGGCACAACAAATTTCGAGCATGGTGCTCTCCCTGCGTAAGCGAACCAACATCCGTGTACGTCAGCCATTGGCCAAAATCATGATTCCGGTTTTGAACGAAAAATTCAAAACCCAGATTCAGGCAGTGGAAGAGCTGATCATGTCGGAAGTGAACGTGAAAGAAATAGACTACCTGTCGGAAAATTCGGATGTGCTGGTAAAGAAAATCAAAGCCAACTTCAAGGCGTTGGGTCCCAAATTCGGCAAGCTGATGAAAGCCCTGGCCGCCATGATTCAGCAGCTGAGTCAGGAGCAAATCAAACAATTGGAAACCGAAGGTAAGCTCGCCCTCTTGATGAACGGAGAACACCTGACCATCACCACCGATGACGTGGAAATTGTAACCGAAGACATTCCGGGATGGAGTGTGGTAACCGAAGGAAGTGTCACCGTGGCCCTCGACATCACCATCACCCCTGAGTTGCAAAACGAAGGTCTGGCGCGCGAATTGGTGAACAGGGTGCAAAACCTGCGAAAAGACAAAGGATTTGAAGTTACCGACCGCATTGTGCTGAAAGTAATAAAAAGTTCACATACGGATACGGCCTTTCATTCGTTTGAAGACTATATTTGTTCCGAAACCTTGTCAACATTGCATTTTGTTGATCAAACGGAAGAAAAGGAATACCTCACCGACGAATTAATTGATGGAATAACAGTAGCTTTTCATGTGGAAAAGGAATAAGTAAAAAAAATAGCTATCTTTACACGCCTATTTAAAAAAATCACTTACATTTATAGAGATTTTTTCAATGGGGTTAGACTAAAATCAGAAGGATATGAACGAAAAGATGACAGAAGAAAAGAAAAAAACCAGATATTCAGATGAAGAGCTGGAGGAATTCAGACAAATTATTTTGAAGAAGCTGGCCAATGCCAACGAAGATTTGGCTTTACTGAAAGAAGCATACAGCAATCATAGTGACCACGACACCAATGATACTTCTCCCACGTTTAAAGTGTTGGAAGAAGGTCAGCAGGTGATGTCGAAAGAGGAAAACAGCCGCATGGCAGCTCGTCAGGAACGCTTTATTGCCAACCTGGAAAATGCGCTCATACGTATCGACAACAAGTCGTATGGAATTTGCCGCGCCACCGGAAAACTCATCAGCAAAGAACGTCTGCGCGCCGTGCCTCATGCCACCTTGAGCATCGATGCCAAGAATAAGCAGGCGCAAAACGACAACATCAACTAAGTTGTTGTATTAAACATTTTTCTGATTTGAAAAAAGCAGCTTTCATTATCTTTCTGGTTCTGTTCCTGGATCAGGCATTGAAGTTTTGGATAAAACTCCACATGACCCTCGGTGAAGAGATTCCCGTGTTGGGCTCATGGTTCAACTTGTTCTTTATCGAAAACAACGGCATGGCTTTTGGCATGCAGTTCGGCGGCGAATGGGGTAAATTGGCACTGAGTGTTTTCCGTATCCTTGCCGTGATGGCCATTGGTGTTTATTTGGTGAGGATTTCCAAAAGAAAAAACCATGGAGGATTGATAGTCAGTCTTTCGATGATTTTGGCCGGAGCCTTGGGAAACATCCTCGACAGCGCTTTTTATGGGTTGATATTCACCGAAAGCTCTTACCACACGGTGGCCACTTTTGCCACCGAAGGTCAGGGATATGCCACCTTTTTGCACGGACGGGTAGTGGACATGCTCTATTTCCCCATCGTGGATCTGGTGCAGGCCGATGTGCCTTCCTGGGTGCCTTCGTTTCTGTTTAGCGGCGATGGCAGGTTTATCTTCTTCCGACCCATATTCAATCTGGCCGACGCTTCCATTTCCATTGGCGTATTCTGGCTCTTGCTCTTTGAGCGAAAGAAACTTTCGTTATAATTCACCCTCCACTACCACCACTTTTCTTCCTTTCAATTCTTCTTTTTCAACAAAGCTGATCGTGTCAAACTTTCTGAGCAACTGTGCACGGTTGTAGCCTTTGTGTCCGATGGCATAGTTGAGCTGACCCTTGGGGATTTCCAGTATAACTTCTGATGAAACCGTTTTGGAGGTAGCCTCCAATAGTGTTTCCAACCACATGGCCGACAGTACCAATTCTTTAAACTGTGGATGAAAAGGCCCCGCCACCAGCTCTTTGTCGGGCACCAAACCCTCCGATGGATGTAGCCCCGTGCGGATGACCCGGACATGACCTTCTTCGAAAATGGGTAGTAGCAAAGCCGTAATCCTGATGGCTTCCTCGAGAGAAAGTGGTGAATATTTGCCTTCCGCATACCATTGATGCAAAGCCGTATCTTTGATCACCAGGGTGGGGTAGATGCGGGTGGAAGAGGCCCCCAGTTCCACGATGCGATGTGCTGTTTGCAAGGCACTGCGCTCGGTGTCGCCCGGCAGTCCGATCATCATCTGCAATCCCAATTCAAAACCGCGCCAGAGAATTGCCCGCGAAGCGTTAGTGGTTTGTTGAGCGGTATGTCCCCGAAAAGAAGCCTTCAGCACACGGTCGTCGAAGGATTGGGCTCCCAATTCGATGGTGGTAACCCGGTATTTTTGCAGTAAATCAAGCACTTGTGGATTGATATAATCGGGGCGGGTGCTCAGACGAATACCTTGAATATCGCCCGAATCCAGGAATGGTTGTACCAGGTTTAGGAAGGCTTCCTGATCGGCCATGGGGATTCCGGTGAAATTGCCGCCAAAAAAGGCCACATCCACTTTTCGGTGGATACGTTTGAAACTGGCCAGATGATCTTTAACAATTTTTATGACCTCCTCAGGTGTCGGAATTGTAATATGCCCACTAATTTTGCGTTGATTACAGAAAACACACCGAAACGGGCAAGCCAGCTCCGGAATAAAAATCGGTATGGTATAATGTTTGATCATAAATACGTTGGTGCAAATTTCACCTAAATTTTTAAATATTTTTGCAGAGTTAATAACAACAAATGTACTTCACTAAAACCACAATCAATCACATGAACCAATTAATTAAAAAATCGTCAGGGCTGTTGCTATTTGCCTTGATGAGTTTGCTGATCATGGGAGGAGCTACCTCGTGCAAAAGCAAGAAAAAGCTGGCCCGCGAGCAGGCTGCTGCCGAATATGCCGCCAAGGTTGAGCAATCAAAAACAGACTTGAATGCCATTATCAACGGAACATCTGCCTGGACGCTGGACGAACAGGAAAAACGGATGGAGGTAATTAAATCGTATAACATCGACGATCCTGAGGTAATTGACTTGCTCGAGAAAGCCGGAACCGCAGTTTCCGTAAAAAAAGCCGAACTGGCCAGAATTGCCGAGGAGGAACGTTTGCGAAAGGAAGAAGAAGCCCGACTTAAGGCCGAAAAATCAAAATTCGCGCCCATTGAGGACAATTTTGATGCCATTGCCAACGCCCCCGGTGCCGATATGGCCAACACCAAAATCAATCAGGCATTGCAACAATACGCCACTCCTGATGTTCCGGTACTCATCATTATCAGTCAGGCCGGAGGATTCAACGACTACGACCGACCTACCACCATTTCACTGTTTTTAAATTATTTGAAAGACAAGAAAAAGAATAGCTTCAAGGTGGAAAGCGTGAAATATGATGCCGCCGGAAAAATTACCGAACTCGAACTGATTAAAAAATAACCCGTCATGAAGAAACTCACCATATTAATGGCCTTTGTGCTGGGCATGGGGTTTACCTCAGCCATGGCCCAGGAATTAAGCCCCGAACGTAAATTGGCCATCGACAGTCTGGCCCTCGAAAAGGTACGCGATTTGAGCAAGTATATCAGCATTATTGGCGACAAAGAAACCCCCTGGAGCGAAGCCAATCGCGTAATCGACCGTGCCGAAGAACTGTTTATGCAGGGCAGCGAAATGGGTGTGTCGTCGCTCACCAAACAAGAAATCAGCTACTACACCGTACGTAAATATTTTGAGCGCCTTATGCGTCTCAACTACAACAAGGTAGATATCGAATGGTACAACATTGAGTATGTAAGCGATTTGCAACGTCAACCCGATGGCACTTACGTGGGCGTTATTACCATCTTCCAAAAATTCAGTGGATACGATGCCGAAGGAAGATTGGTTTATCAAGACACCACCAAAAAAGACATCACCGTGTATGTTACCCGCAAAGAAACACAAATCGGTGGACGACTGATTGGTTTCTGGGATGTGCTCCTTGGAGATATTCGTGTAAAAGAAACTGCTAAATAATTACTGATTATCAGTAACTAAAAAGGGATGATTCAACAGAATCACCCCTTTTTTATTGGATATTTTCTCGTAAAATTAGTTTACTGCGGGAGCCTGTTTTACCTCATCCGGAATATCTCCCGAAAGGGCAGCAAAGAAATCGGCCATTTGGTTCACTTGTTCGTCGGTCAGGTCTTTGCTCAACTGCAATTTGCCCATGATTTTGATGGATTCTTTCAAATCGCTTACCCCGCCATTGTGAAAATAGGGAGCTGTGTTGGCCACATTGCGCAAACCCGGGACAAAAAACATGGCTTTATCCGCTTCGTTTTTGGTTTCCTCAAACTTACCGTAATCATCAGTTTTGGCATGAATCAGGGCATGATAATCGCCAAACAAACCAAATTTCTGCATCATATTTCCTCCCAATAAAGGTCCGGTGTGGCAGGCAATACACCCTTGGTCGATAAAGGTTTTCAATCCTTGACGTTCGTGGGGGTTCAACGCGTTGATGTTGCCACCAAGATATTCGTCGAAGGGGGAGGGCGTAATCAGGGTGCGTTCAAAGGCACCGATGGCTTTGCGCATGTTGGCATAGGTGATGGGGTCAGCATCGTCCGGAAATGCTTCTTTGAACATGTTTTGATACATGGGCACTTGCTTCAGACGGGCCACCACGTCTTTTTCCGAGGCCATACCCATTTCGGCAGGGTTGAGCACGGGACCACCGGCCTGTTCTTCCACATCCTTGTTGCGACCATCCCAAAATTGAGCGGTACGCAAGGCTGCGTTGAAAGTGGTGGGCGAGTTCCGCGTGCCGGGAATGCCATTATCTCCGGGCGAGGTGGGCAGGTTGTCCACTCCATAAGTAGCCAGATTATGGCAGGTATTACAGCTTTGCGTTCCATCTTTGGAAAGGCGGTTGTCGAAATACAAGTGTTTTCCCAAAGCAACTTTAGCTTCCGTAACCGGATTTTCAGGGTTGGGAGCTTCTGTGGGCAAAGGCTTAAAAAACATTTGGGCCTGAGCCAATAAGTCTTTATCCTGTTGGGTGATAACTGCCTCATCAGTTTTGGTTTGTGAGGATTTTTGAGTGTTTTGCTGGCAGGCCGTCATCATGAAGGCAGCCAATGCCAGCGAGAATAGATACTTTTTCATAGTTAAATTAGTTTGATTCAAAAATAGCCAAATTTTGAATGCGTTTTATGATTCATTGCAGCGTTTGTTGCGAAAAAAATATCCTTTCGGGAATTTTGAAAAGATCAAACCGCAGGCATCGAAACTTGTAAAATAAAGCAGGAGGAAGTAAAAAACACTACTTTTGCCCCATGAGCACCGACTTACAAATCACTCTCCCGGCCGATTGGCTTCCTACCCATGGCAAACCATTGGTGATTGCCGGACCATGCAGTGCCGAAAGCGAATTTCAGATGATGGAAACGGCCAGAAGGATTGCTGAAATTGGCAAGGTTCAGGTGTTTCGTGCCGGATTGTGGAAGCCTCGCACGCGCCCCGGAGAGTTTAGTGGGTTGGGTGAAAAAGGTCTGCCTTGGCTGGCACGCATACAAGCGGAAACCGGATTGAAAACAGCCGTTGAGGTAGCTGATGCCTCACATGTGGAATTGGCCCTGAAAAATGGCGTTGACATCTTGTGGTTGGGTGCACGAACGGTGGTCAATCCATTTTCGGTACAAGCCATCGCCGATGCATTGCGGGGGGTGGACATTCCCGTGATGGTAAAAAACCCCATTTCTCCTGATTTAAAACTCTGGTTGGGAGCCATCGAACGTATCCATGCCATGGGTATTCACAAAATTATTGCCATCCACCGCGGGTTTCATTATTTTGAGAAATCGATTTACCGAAATGCCCCCATGTGGGAAATTCCCATCGAGCTCAAGCGTTTGGTGCCCGGCTTACCCATTGTGGTGGACCCAAGCCATATTTGCGGACGACGCGATTTGCTGGAATCCATTGCACAGAAAGCCCTTGATTTGGAAATGGACGGACTAATGATTGAAACCCATTTCGATCCCGACAAAGCCCTCACCGATGCGGCACAACAGATTACGCCCAACTCCCTTAAAGAGTTGCTTACCCGGTTGGTCATACGTGAAAAACGAGGCAACATCGATTTTGAAAACAAGCTGGAGGAACTTCGTACCGAAATTGACAAATTGGATGGGGAACTGCTCCAAATTTTGGCCAAGCGCATGGAAATAATTGATGAAATAGGCGAATACAAAAACCAAAACGACATCACCATCCTACAAATGAAACGGTGGGCCGGCATCATCGAAGACCGCCTGGCCATTGGTACCCATTTGGGACTGGAAGAAGCTTTCCTGAAAAATTTGCTCAGCCTCATGCATGAGGAATCCATCAGAAGGCAGACGGTTATTTTTAGCGGGAAGTGAGAAGCTACGGGCTTGTAAAAGATTTGCAAAAAAAAAGAGGCCGGAGAAATCTGCACATTAACCTTCTGAAAGGAGGTGCTCCCCGAAATCCTTCCCCGAAATCCTTCCCCGAAAGTTTTCGGGGTGAACCCGGGACCCCCTGATTATCCATATTTTACAAGCAGTTTTTTTGCAATTTCGGGGTATTTGATAAGATTTCTGATGTACACTTTACTTTTCATGCTTTTGATATGCAATTCAATTTTATGTGCTTGCTCTTTCGTATCACATGCAATATACTGGAACAACTCCCAATCTTTGGATTTTGCTGTAAATTTGGATTGGCCATAGTAGTTAACCAGATGGCTGTGCAAACGTTCATCAGGCTGTAAAATGGTTGAACCGATGTAAAATCGGTCAAGTTTTTCGCTGTATAGAATATAACAGGGAAAGCAACTCCCTGATATACAATTGCAAGAACCAAAACATTAATGTTTGTTGTTCCAAATTTCCAATTGGTTCTATCCAGAGCCAGTCGATAGGGTGGTTTGTGGGGTAGCAGGGCGAATACTAAACGTGCTATTAGATCAGTATCCAACAGATACTCCGACATAAACCGTTGTATTCTTCTCAATGATGAACCTACTCTCACATCATGTTCAAAGCTAGTAGCCAGTTTCTCAAAACAAACGGACTGAACCTTTCAAAGAGCAGAAATAAATAAGCCAAAGAACTTTATTCGGGCTAAATTCATTTTATCCCCGAAAACTTCTGATAAAGTTGAGAGTAAAATACTATTTTTACTCTCATTACTGGTGTTCATGTATCTTGGTGCCATACCTGCTAGCATTTCATTCAAGATGCTGAAAATCAGTATATAAAATCATTTTATAGACATTAGTTATTACCAAGTTATTAACATATATATTAGATTATCAAATGATTGTAATTTTTGACATGTACTAAGAAAGGAAAATTTAATTATGAAAAATGAATACAGAAATCGGTTTTGCTTCAAGCTTATTATTTTAATTACAGGCATTATGTTTTCATGCATGCTTTTGGAGGCGCAGAAATGCGTTTTCAACGATCCTCAGTATTCCTTTCAGTGCCTACGAACGATGGGATATAGCTGCACCGGAGGTGCAGATATTTCAGAGTGCCTCAGCACCTCCTATAAAATAAAGGAGGGAGATAATGAAAGTTGGTATAGTGAGTGGAATAAAACAGCTAAACGGCTTGAAAGCACTGCGGAAGATTTTCAATCAAAAGGATATAATAAAAGCGCAAAGGAAGCTTATTTCAGGGCCTCCAACTACTACAGAACTGCAGGATTTTTCCTCAATTCTGATCCCAACGATCCACGAATACTTGAGACATGGGGTAAAAGCCGGACATGTTTCCTGGAAGCCATTAAATACACTGATCATCCGGTAGAATTTATCAATATCCCTTTCGAAGGAACAACATTACCAGCTTATCTTTGTCTGGTTGACGACTCAGGAAAGAAAAGGCCGCTACTTATCGTCCATAGCGGTTTCGATGGCACTGCTGAAGAACTTTATTTTGAAATAGCTAAACTTGCAGTGGAACGAGGTTTTAATTGTTTGCTCTTCGAGGGGCCGGGACAGGGAGAAGTTATTCGCAGGCAAAAGATTCTGTTTAGGCCAAATTGGGAAACCGTTGTAAGTCCTGTTTTGGATTATGCTTTACAACTTCCTGAAGTAAATTCTGAAAAAATTGGATTAGTAGGAATAAGTTTTGGCGGATATCTCGCTCCTCGTGCTGTTGCCTTCGACCATCGCTTTAAGGTATGTGTGGCTAACGGTGGTATTTATGATTTTTATGATAATATCTTAAAAATGAATCCACCACAGACAGAGAAGATCCTGAACAATGAAGAAGCATCGAAAGAATATGATAAAGTTATTATGGAACATTTAGGTAATAATCCTACTACTGACTTTTTCTTTACGAACGGCATGTATACATTTGGAGCAAAATGGCCCAGCGAACTCATTCGAATGACAAAACCATATAATATGAGAAACTGCGCAGATAAAATCAAATGTACCATGCTTTTGGTAGATTCGGAGGAAGATAAAAGCCTACCAGGGCAGTCAAAGCAATTGTATGATGTTTTGGAATGCGCGAAAGAATTCATGCTTTTCGAAACAGAAGAAGGAGCCGCTGAACATTGTCAGATGGGAGCGGTCATGATCTCCGGTGAGCACATTCTCAACTGGCTGGAGGACAACTTGAAGTGATTAATTATATTGAATAACAATTTCATTTTCAGAAAGAAAGCAAGCCCGCCAGTTAACATAATAGGTTTTAAGGCTCAGTTGAGCCCAAAAAAACAGGCCGGGATGAAAACATCACCCACAACCTGTAAATCAACTCCGGAATTTAGTGAAAGCACCCGCTCAATTGAGTTTTAAACCCTGTTGGGCTAAGCCACAGGTAGTCAATCGTCCTGTATATGGGGATTGAACAGTTTTCTTCTGAGTGTCTTTTTGATGGAAGTTTTGATAATCGTTGATGTGCCACCAGTAACTCATTCGTGAGAGCACTTAAATCGGTGAGACAATAATCTTGGAGCAAGATTAGGCAGTTGAACTGATCCTGAGCCTAGTTGAAGGATCTCCCGCGTTATCATCTTCACCCCTTGGGGCGAATCAAAAAAGAAATCCTTATACCGATATTTCGCATGCTTGCGGCCAGCGTAATTAAGTAGGCATGCCTAGCTTCTTGATCAAATTTTTTTTAAGTTTGTCATGAAATAATAACTTAATGAATAATCCTGTAAAGGTACAACCTCTCTACAACCCGGCACAAGGTAAACCGCCGAATGTAGAGAGGTTTAGTTCAACAATGTGTATAATTCGGCGCGAGTCCGATTTCTGTATCCCGAAAAATCTTGGCCGATTTTTCGCGCCGAAATCATACACGGAACCGTGATGCCCAATTAGAAATACATACATTATAATTAATAAAATACAGTAAAAATGAAAGAAAAAAAGAAAATACTCGTACTGGGTTGCAATTTTGCTGGCCTCACAGTTTCACGCTATTTGCACAAGGAATTGGAGAAAGCAGCTGAAATCACAGTAATTGACCGAAAAAATTACATCAATTTTATTCCAAATATTCCTATTGAGGTCTTTAATAATCACAACCCAGCGGACACTATGGAATTTCCATTTCAAGATCATTTAGAATCTGATGGCAGTTCTTTTATCCAAGCAGAAGTTGAGAATATTGATGCTGATAATAAAACTGTGTATTTTACACCAAATGAAAGAGAAGGTTCTGCTCAAGAATCAATGACCTATGACTATTTAGTTATTGCTATCGGTTGTAAACTAGCTTTTGATAAAATTGAAGGGTTTGCCGAATTTGGTCATACTTTCTCAGATACATTTTATGGAAACAGAGTCCGTAATTATTTACATAATGAATACAAAGGAGGACACATTGCAATTGGCTCTGACAGATTTATACAAGGTCAAAGTCCTAAGCTTCCGAAAATGCCAACGGCATTAGCTGCGTGTGAAGGACCACCAGTTGAACTTGCGTTTTCATTAGCAGATTGGTTAGAAAAACATAAAAAAGGAAACGCAAAAAACATCACTCTTTTTACACCAGGTGAAGTTATAGCAGAAGATGCAGGCGAAAAGATTTTAAGTCAATTATTACCTATGGTTTCAGGAATGGGTTATGGCTACAAAAAAGGGACAGTTGGTATAAAAAGATTAACAAAAGATGCTATAGAGTTTAAAGACGGAACAAGTTTAGAGGCTGAAATGAAAATAATTTTTCCTAATTGGGAACCTCACAGTTTTATGAAAGGACTTCCATTTGTGGATGACCAAGGTTTTGTAGTAACTGATTTACATATGAGAAATCCTGATTATCCAGAAATATTTGCGGTTGGAGATGCAGCGGCAGTTACTGTTCCTAAATTAGGTTCATTGGGTCATATGGAGTGTGAAATAGCTTCTAAAGTAATTGCTAAAGACATATTGGGGAATGCTAAAGAAATAAAACCTTTACATCAAATGGTTGTATGTTTTGGCGATATGGGAAATCACAAGGGTTTCTATATGCACACAGATGAATGGTATGGAGGAAGTACAAGTATCTTAAAAATGGGATATACCCCATATATTTTAAAAATGGGTTTCAAAACAATGTATGAAACATTAGGTGGAAAAATTCCAAGTTGGGGAATGCCTATTTCTGAAATTGTTGGCGACCATACTATTATATAGCGTATAAAAAAGAAAATAAGAGAGTAATAAAGGGTATAGCATAATAGGTTTTAAGGCTCAGTTGAGCCCAAAAAAACAGTCCGGGATGAAAACATCACCCACAACCTGTAAATCAACTCCGGAATTTAGTGAAAGCACCCGCTCAATTGAGTTTTAAACCCTGTTGGGCTAAGCCACAGGTAGTCAATCGTCCTGTATATGGGGATTGAACAGTTTTGGTTGGATTTTCCACTGAATAATTTGGGTCTGCTGATTTTCTATCCAGCTAAATTTAAGCGAACTCCGATTTGCCTCAGGCTTCTTGGTTGCCAAAATAATTTTTGTGTCAATTTTTGTAATATTCTGAAACATTTTAAAATGGGCACAAAAATTCCAGGGTACTTTTCGGCTACCTGGAGTAGTTTTGTAAGGTTCATTACAAAGAATAATGCCTGTATCCATGAAGTGGATGTGCTTGCTAATCTGGCTTTTATATTATTTAATCCAAATCCGCGTTTGCCTAGTCCGAATTTGCCTTCCACATGATTTCGCTCTGAGGCTTTCTTGCGTTGGCGGTATTTTTGTGCCGAGGTTATTGGATCTTTCTTTGGCGGGCGACACAGAGCAGGTCCATGAATCTGTATTCCTTTCTCTTTCAGATCTAAGTACATGACAAAAATTTGCAACATTCTTTAAATCTATCTATATCGTTGTTAAACAGAACGTTTACAAGAGAATTTAGTCCGTATTTGAATAGACTGTAAGCCTTTCTTCCGTGTGCTTTAATTTTGATAGGCCGAATTGAGTCCAGGTATATGCCGGCTTTATAAGCCCAAACATAAGCTACCAGTACCAAACTAAAAAGCTTTTCGACACGTTCCATATCAGTCAAGTGCGTGTCTTCAATATTAAAGCCACTTGATTTCATCGCATTAAAAGCAGTCTCAATTTGCCATCGTTCTTTATATACTTCCTGCGCTTGTTCAGGTTTGTTAAAGGAAACAATAATCTGAGATTCAGGAATACCTTGTTTGTTTTTGACTTTTGAAGCCGATAGATAACAGAGTTGTCCATTCACGTAAACAATATTGCTGTAAAAAGCATATTGATTGATCTTTAAATGATTGAATAACCAGGAAGCCTTCACCCTATGTCCGTTTCGTGGTATAAAAACCCAGAAATTATCTCGAATACGTATGTGGTATCTGATTCGATTGGCATTGAGATAGCCAAGCCAATGATCGCCATTAAACTTCCTGTCAGCCAGAAGGCAATCAATACTGTCTGTGCCAAACAAGCTTATGTAGCGTTGCATGAGTTCAACACGTTCGTTTGTAGATGAATTGCCAATTTAGGTACCCTTGTAGGGGGCTATCAGTTGGTGGATGTATATATACAGGAAGGAAATGTCAATACGGCTTCTGCTTTGTTGGCCGCGTTACCTGCTACCTATGATTTTGACAATACTGACAGTGAATATCTTCAATATGTTGCCCTTAAGGATCTTCAGATAACATTGGTATCTGAAGGAAGAAACGTCTATATGTTAACTAGCCAAGAGGAAAAGGTGCTTGAAGAGATAGCAGAAAGTAGCACTTCTATAGCAGGCATGCAAGCCCGTAACATCCTGCAATTTGTTTACGGACACGATTATTACGATTGTTCCAACATGCCCGACCCTGTAACTTATAAGAGTGGCAATGCTTCCATTAACACTTTAATGGCCAATATGCTGGAAATAGAATCGTTCCCCAATCCGGCCAAAGACTATACCACTTTTAGCTACAAATTACCTGAAACTGAGAATTCGGCGGTAATCGAAATAAGCAATGTGACTGGAGAAACGGTTCAAATCATTCATTTGACCACAGGTCAGGGCCAGGTGGTATGGGACACGCGGAAAACCCAGCCCGGCATTTACCTTTATACATTGAAAGCTTCTGGCACACAAAAAACCGGAAAAATCATTGTTACCAAATAGTGTATAATTTTACATTCAATCTCCCCTAAGCATTTTATGGGGGAGATTGTTTTATTCTTTTACACGCGAAAAAGCATGCAATTTGTTGATTGCAATACTATGCTAAGGCATATTTACGTTTCAATATTATTACCATTTTTCTGCAAGCAAAAAACTAAAAAATGAAAAAGATAATCAGTTTAATCACCTTTTCACTTCTCCTGCTAACCGCCTTTCCCCAACAAGTTCAAATAGAATGGCAACAGTGTTTCGGTGGAAGTAATCGAGATACTGGTAATGATGTTATTGTAAATTCCAATGGACATATAGTTGTTTTGTCAACTACCTATTCAAATGACGGAGATGTGGGGCTTAATCATGGCCAAAATGATTTTTGGTTGTTTGAGACCGATGAATTTGGAAACTTCCTCTGGGGGAAAACTTTTGGAGGAAGCGAAGATGACACTCCTGGTTCATTGGCCAAAGCACTCGATGGAGGTTATCTTATGTTTGGTTACACGGCATCCAACAACGGTGATGTGTCTGGTAATCATGGGAGCTATGATTATTGGGTAGTGAAAACCGATAGCCTAGGAAATATATCGTGGCAAAGATGCCTTGGCAGCACCAAGCGTGAATTGGCGACAGGATTTAGTATAGATGAAGCTGGAAATATCTACGTTATTGGGCTTTCATCCGGTGAAGATGGAGACGTAACTCACAACAATGGCTACGATGATTATTGGTTTGTTAAGCTGGATCAGAATGGTGAATTAATTTGGGATAGAAATCTGGGAGGTAGTTATGCTGACAATGGACTCTGTATTACTAATACCATTGATGGGGACGTTATTGTTGGAGGTATCATCAGCAGCATTGATGGTGACATAACCTGTAACACTGTATTAGGGAATACAGCAGCATGGGTTATAAAACTCGATTCGCTCAACAATATCGAATGGCAGCAATGTTATGGGGGAACTTATACAGAAAGTGTGGTGGAAATAAAGACAACCTTGGATGGAGGGTATATCCTTCTTGGCCTGACCAATTCAAACGACGGGGATGTGTCAGGATTTCATGGTTATCCCGGGGATGTAAACATATACGACATATGGGTTGTCAAAGTGGATAGTATGGGCATAATGGATTGGCAACGTTGCCTGGGCGGGACTAAAAATGAGGTTCCGAGTTTTATTAAAATCACTCCCGAGGGCAATTACCTTGTTGGAGGATTTACTTATTCAAATGATGGGGATGTTTCCGGAAATCATTCCAATTCAGTCGGAAGTGATCATTGGGTCGTTAAACTTGACCCATCAGGTGAAATTATCTGGCAACAGTGTTTTGGTGGTATCACAGAAGACGAGTTGTATGGAGGTTACGTAATTTCAGAGAGTGAGTATGTGTTTGTAGGTAACCGCAGAACCTCAAGCACAGGTGGCAATATTGATTGTAATGCCATCGGTGGATTTGGTGATTGGGATTTGGTGATGTATAAGATATTAGATACCACCGTTGGTATCGGCACAATAGAAGAAGATAAATTGCCTCTTAAAGTTTATCCCAACCCGTCCAACAACGGCACCACTTTTAGTTACAACCTGCCTGCTGGCACAAACAAGAGTAGCATCGAGGTACGCAACACCACCGGGCAATTGGTCGCCTCAAAAGAACTAAATGAGACCAAAGGTGAATGGGTGCTAAATTTGAGTAACATTCCTCCTGGGCTATATATCTATACTTTAAGGACCCAACAAAAAACCACCACCGGGAAATTGGTGGTAACGGGGTAATTCGCCAGGCACTTCTTCAAATTCTCATTTTTATCTGCAAAACAAGCCGTTTGGTACGGTGCTTGTATTACTGCTAGTTTAATCCTTAAAAACAACAAAATGAAAACAACGCTTCTGAGTATCCTTTGCATTCTCGCATTTCAGTATGGTATCGCACAAAATCAGAACTCAATACAAGCACCGACCGACACTTTACTAATTGTTAAAGAAACAAACCTTTTTCAGGATACCCTCTGGGTGATGGATTCGAGTCAAACTTATTATGCACTTGACAGGGAGCTGTATTTATCAGGTGATTATAAAGTATTAGCCAGAGATGATCAGGGCAACAAATTAACTGCCATAAACAGGCTTAAGGACCGTTATACGGGATTATTTGAAAACAATACACTTGATTCCGTTACTTATTTTGGTGAAGGTGATAAAGTGAAGTCCCTTAAAACTTACGGATGGAATGTGCTTGATCGCAGGTGGATGGACAATGTTTACCAATTGTATGATGAGAACCACAAATTGCTTGATAGCTACGATAAATCCTGGAATAGAAGTCAATTTGAGTATGGTACCGGTAACCGCGCCACAAATGAATATGAAAATGGATTGCTTATCTCAAGTGTCAGAAGTACGCTTCCATTTGGAAGTGTAATATGGGAGCCAACAGAAAAGACTACCCATATAATAAATGAGAGTGGATTGGACAGCATCCGACTGCTCCAAAAATGGAATCAAGATACAGAACAATGGGAAATCGGTTTTAAGTACGAAACCTATTACATCGATTCCCTACACACAATAGACTACTATGACTATATCTGGGATTCAACCGCATCATATTGGCTCCCTGCAAATTTCACACACCAAGTTTCTTTAGAAAACGGGCTAAGGGATACTACGGATAGTTACAAGTGGGATAGCATCGGAAATAACTGGAAAATTTATTATCAATCTGCAGTATTGTTTAATGAATCACATGACATTTTGGAATTTATAAGTAGGTACTATAATGATCAAAATAACAGTTTCGTAAATCACATGAAAGTTGTTTTTACCTATGAAACCTTAAATCAGAGGATGATACAGTATAAATGGGATACTTTAAACAACCAATGGAGACCCGAGTATAAATCCTACCACTCATATGTCTACGACAATGTACCAGATACAACACAATTTGATAAATGGGACACCATACAACAAAACTGGGAACCCATTTATCGAATAATTGCCTTGTACGATGTCCGACAAAATCAAATTGAAGATTCGTTTCAAGGGTGGAGAACTGACACTGAAACCTGGGAAACGAATTCGAAAAACCTGTATTTCTGGTCGCCGTATAATCCACAATCAGTTGCCGACATCGCAGTTGCTCAAATGAAGGTGTATCCCAATCCAGCCAGGGATTATGTGATTTTTAAATCGATTAGTCAACTACCGACCAACCTATTCATTTACAACAGTTCAGGCACACAAGTCGGGCATCTATTTCTTAACTCATCTCCCGTGGTTTGGAATACCTCTGGTCTTGCACCGGGAATGTATATTTACAAAGGGGAACAAAATGGGAGAGTTGTTAATGGTAAAGTGGTGCTGACTGGAGAATAGTATTAACCTGAGTTCGATATAAAAAATGCAAAATTAATAAAGTAAATAAGGATTGTTTTTGTATCTTTATAGTGTTGAAGTACAAAGTATTACAAATTTACAATCCTTATTATAATAACCTCAAAATTAGTTGAAATTTATTGTTTAGCAGACGATTTCTGCAAAGAATTTTGTAAAGTGATGGAGGGCCACCGTTTATCTGAATCAAGCCTTAAAAAGCGTAGGAATAAGCCGTCGAAACTTAATGATGCAGAAGTAATCACTATTTTAATCGCTTTTCATCTTGGAGGATACAGGAACCTTAAACATTTCTACATCAATTATGTACAAAAACACTTGCAAGACTATTTTCCTACAACCGTCTCTTATAACAGATTCGTTGAGCTGGAGCAAAAGGCATTGTTACCAATGACGGTGTTTTTAAAAACCATGCGTCTTGGATCCGGCACCGGTATCTCTTTTGTTGATTCTACTCCAATTCGGGTATGCAAAAACAAACGAATATTCAATCACAAAGTCTTTAAGGACATCGCTCAAAGAGGCAAGTCAACTATGGGTTATTTCTTTGGTTTTAAATTACATATTGTTGTGAATGACAAGGGTGAGATTATCGATTTTGTCATTACGCCTGGTAATGTGGATGACAGACAACCATTACAAGAAACTAATTTCTTGAAAAAAATTTCGGGTAAACTTTTCGCAGATAAAGGATACATTTCCAAGGAACTCTTTGAGAACCTATTCTTTGATGGAATACACCTCATCAACGGTATAAGAAACAATATGAAGAATCAAATAATAACATGTTTGACAAAATAATGCTTCGTAAACGGTCTATTATAGAGACAATTAATGATGAATTGAAAAACATCTGTCAGGTTGAGCACTCCAGACACAGGAGCTTTACGAACTTCCTTACCAATATGATATCGGATTTATTGGCTTACTCTTTTCTCCCAAAAAAGCCATGTATAAAATATGAGAAAATGCCAGTAAATAATCAACTGACTCTATTTTAGTAAATTGCTTATTTCGAACTCGGGTTATTAAAACAAAAAAAAGTTAAAAACCGGATTTACAACTCCATAATTCTGACTAAAATCCATAAGAGTTCCGGATCATGTTTTCAATGGAAACCTTGTGGGTTCTGTGTGAAAAATATCACTTGAGCCGGAACTCATTTTTATTGGGATACTCCAATATTATTCTCCCTCCCTTAAAAGCGAAAAACATAAAAAAACTTGCTGCTGCTCCTACAGCTTTATATCTTGTCGATTATTCTTGAATTTGAGTCCCTTTTAATAAGGCAATCTGAAATAATGCAGAAAATTTTTTGTTATTAGTTTCAAATTGGTCAGAATAATTTTATATCTTTGGGCAAATTCAAAAAAGCAGAGAACAAAGAAAGCGTGATTTAAAATCGCCCAGAAGTGATTGAATTTTTTTAAGTCCAGATTCCGAAAAATAGTAAACATTCTCGTATCCAAATATTAACGTTGTTTAGCCCAGCGAAATATGTCAAACTCAGACTACATTTATGTAAAAGGTGATGTCTCGGGCATCCAGAAGTTCATTTTTAATGTTAAGAGTAAACATGCTGCCAAGGAATTAAAAGGCAGATCGTTTTTTATTAAAATACTGATGGAGGTAGCTATCCGCTACCTGTTAGACCAGTTTAACTTGGTTAGCCCAGAAGAAAGTTGCAGCTCCAAGATTTCAACTTCGGGGGGTAGTTTTGTATTAAAGTTACCGGCTGTTGACGGATTTGAAAAGAAAGTTCAACAGGCACAAGAAGATTTCACAAGAGCACTTGAGTACATCGAATTGAATATCAGTATTGCCTGTATTACCAAAAGTAACAATTATAAGGGTGATATTGAGATACTTGATGCAGGTTGTAGAAATAAAAAGTATAAGTTTTACCACCAAAGCCATGAATATTTTAACGCTTTTGAAAAGACAAAGGTTACCAAGCTAAGTCTGAACTGGGAAAAGTTTACCTCTCAAATCAAATCCAATGACTTTTTTTCAATTCAACAAGACTCAGGAGAGAATAAACACTTAACTATCGACAACAATGTAATAAAACTGGCAAGCTATGAAATCACGTTGAATAATAGTGCTGAAGGATTTCCATTAAACGCTCATCTGGAGCGCCTTTTTCCTGTAAACAAAAAAGGTTGGACGAAAGAATTTAGTGAGTTGAGCAAAAGTGATTATATCAATTTTCCCAAATGTGTGATTGGGGATAAAAACGGCGGTGAAAAAGGTGTTGACAAGCTAGGTGTTTTGGCGATGGACGTTGATGGTTTAGGGGAGGAAATGGGGAAGGTAAAATCGGAAGAACTGCATTCAGAATTAGATAAAAAATTGAGTCTGTTTTTTAATGACAAAATCAGAGAAATTATCAACTCTAGTGACTATTCATACCAACTTCACTGCAAAAACAAGATTAGTCGGTCAATACCAAAATTCGAGAATAAAATCTACTCAGTAACGGCAGGCGGGGATGATTGTTTCTTTGTTGGCAAATGGAACACAATTTTAGATTTTGCTATTGAAATTAATAAAGCATTTACTTCGACATTCCCTGGATTAACTATTTCAGCGGGACTAATCATTGTTGATCACAAGTTTCCGGTGGTACGCTTTGCTGATTTGGTTGAAAGCAAACTAAAGACAGCAAAATACCACTACTCTACAAAGGGAAATATTTGCCTGTTTGGAGAAGTAATAAGCTGGGACATGCTAAATGAAATTTATACTATGAGGCGCCTGTTAAAAGACGTAAATCTTTCTGGAGGAATGCTTGCTAAAGCAAGACTCGTTTCCGTAAAATTGAAAAATTCCAGTATTTTTCAATTGGATGATTTTTGGAAAATGGGTTACTACCTGCGTGATTTGCCTCAAGCTAAAAAAAAGAAAGTAATGGATAAATTAAATGAATATATGATTCGATCTGTTGTGGAAAAAGATCCCTTAAGACAAATGAATTACCGCAGTATCTTACCCGTTGCTGCACGTTTGGCGGAATTGGATAATAGATAAACTTTTAAATACTTATGACATGGGACAAAAAGAAAAACAACCTAAAGATGATGAAATCCTAACTTATGATTTAGTACTGAGTTATTCACCTGATGACCCAAAAAAAGCATTGGATACGCTCAGAATTATTAAATTAACAGAAACAAAACTTAGGGAACATTGCGTAGATAAAGATGCACTGTCCTACACCCAACTCCGGAATATCTTGCAGGAAGTAAAGCAAAATGAGGAGAATCTGGTTGTTATAATCCCAAAGTTAGCCTATATGGAAGCCCGACAGGAGAAGCCCAAACAAAAAGAACTTGTCAGGTATATCAGAGAACTGCTGGAAAAGGCAATCGAAGCTGAAAAAGAAAAGGTTTTTATTGAATACATGGATACATTGGTAGCTTATCACAAATATTACTCAACAAAAAAAAATAAATGATATGAAACTTAAATACAAAATTCAGATTACTGGCACCTTAACTGTTGAAACAGGGATGCACATTGGGGGTTCGGAAGTTGATCTTGACATTGGGGGTATCGATAATTCGGTTGTAAAAGTCGAAAAAAACGGCCCACCCTATATCCCCGGTAGCTCACTAAAAGGAAAGCTTCGAGACCTGATAGCAAGAAAAAAGGGATATAAAAACCACAAAGGGGATTTTGATGAAACTTTTCTCCTTTTTGGTGATGGTGCTGATAACAATCGTCGTAACACAGGGCATTTGATTGTAAGAGACTCCTTTTATATTGGTGAATTCGATCAGGAAAAAGTACTTGAAGAGAAATCAGAAAACACAATTAACAGAGTAACAGGAAAGGCCACTCCACGAAACATGGAACGGGTTGTAAGAGGTGCACGTTTTAAATTGGATATGATATTGGATTTGTATAGTGAATATTGTGTTAAAAGACAAGTAGACAATGAGAATATAAAAGACGAAAAAGAGTTTTTTACAAAAGACAAGCAAAAGATTTCTGATGATGCAATTTTTAACACCTTAAAATTAGGCTTCCGCCTGCTCGAAAATGATTTCTTGGGAGGAAGCGGTACCCGTGGCTATGGTAAAGTGAGCATTAAATTTGATGTCCCCAAAAAGATCGAGTTTAACAAAGATGGCACCACTGAGGTTACTGATCTGGATTTCAATTTTAATGAATAGCCTATGAAAGCTGTTAGAATACCATTAAAACCCCATACTCATTTCCATTTTGGTGAATTTAAAGTGGATAGTAATATTGCACTTAGCACGACTTCAGATATCGCACATTCTGATACTTTTTTTTCGGCTCTTGTAAACGTCTATAATGAAGGTGTTGGAAACGCCAATGAGTTCGTGAAGTTTTTTTTAGATGGCAAAATCAATCTATCTTCTTTGTTTTACTACCTTAAAAAAGGAGAAACAATTGTTTACCTGCTTCCAAAACCGGTGGTTGTTGATATAATCAGTCCAAGGGACGGGAAACATAAATTAAGAAATCAAATCAAATTTGTATCAAAAGGAATTTGGACACAAGGAATCATCCCTGGAGTTTGGCTAAATAATACCAACCACTTCTGTTTCATACAGAAACATGATATCCTGCTCACAAAAGATGAGTTTAAAGCACTTGGTTTAACGGAGAAAGATACAGTGTATAGCGTGGTTGATATACCGAAAAGCCCTATCCGAAAAAACGATTCCAAAGACAGCATCTATTATCAGACCGATATTGAAATTGGGGAAATAAAGGATGTCGAGATTGGTTGTTATTTTATGTATAGCGCAAATGAGGAAGTTGAAATTGAATTAAAACGTGCCATCTCCTTACTGGTTTATTCTGGACTTGGAGGTGAAAAAAACACCACCGGCAGAAGCATGGGAGAGCCAAACTATCTTGAAGACTTCAAAATAGAACCTATCGAAGACTTAAAAATGACAAAAGGGTTTACCAATCTCTCTTTGTTAAATCCGGCCAATTATAATGAATTGGCTGATGTGACGTATTCACAGACTCTGTTGAGGGGAGGGCGAAATTCCGGTAACGGGGAATACAAGGTGGTGAGAATGATTGCCGAAGGCGCCCTGCTTTCTACTGATGAAATAAAAGGTCGATTGGTGGAGATTGGAACAGATTTGGACGGCAATACTGTTCTTAGAAATGGATTGGCTTTTGTTATTCCTTTATCTTATTACAAAACAAATGAGTAGTTATTCTATTATTATTCAAACAATTTCACCATTGCATATAGGCAGTGGTGAATCGATTACCTCGGTAGGTGAATATGTGGCTACCAACAAAACAATTCGTATTATTGATCAGGAACATTTGCGCGGTTTGCTGGAGTCCTACCATCTGAGAGACTCCTACCTGGACTTTATACTTAACTATGCCAAAAACACCCATGTCTGGGATTTTTTTACGGAACAAGAAATTGAGAAGGAGCTACAATTCGTGCGTGAATTCCCACTCAACGCAGAGGCTTTTGATCCGCAAAGCAATAATATTCTGGAACTTGCCATCGAAACAAGTAATCAAAAATACATACCCGGTAGCAGCTTAAAAGGTGCCATTAGAACCATGGTGTTTGCTTATTGCATTTACTCTGATTCATCGTTGCAGCGCGAAGTAGAGGATATAATTATTAGAAACGACAACTTGTACTCCATTATCAAAGGGGTTCATAGCCTTGAAAACGAGTGGCTTGACAACGACTTTAAAAACATAACCGTGAGCGACTCTTTAGGGGTTGCTAATGAAAACATCGTTGCAGAAATCGCCAAGCGAGTCCATTTATTTGGAGTAGAAACTGATGGTCTTGATAATTTGCGCGAATGTATTATGCCCGGTACACAGATAAAAACACTGATCGGAGTGAAATCAAGTCCGGTCAACGCTCAACTTCAGTGGCTATATAAAGAAGATCTTGCAGGCCTTTTTCCTGTCATCAATCAGATGATGGATTTGTATATAAGATTCGAGATAGAATTGCTTTCCAAATCCAATGATGCCGTTGCAGAAAAGCTCATAGATTCATTAGGTTCCATGCAACAAGAGATTAAACAATATGGAAGCAATACCGCGTTGTTACGTCTGGGAAAAGGTAAAGCTTTCTTGTTTCAGATAATCCTGCCCATTTTAAGTCCTGAATCACAAAGTAAAATTTTAGAATTGATTGTGAAAGAAAAGGAAGCCCGATCCAACTTTCCTAAAACACGTGTATTGAACGACTATAATGAAATGTTTGGCTGGGTAAAACTAAGCCTGCCTGCTATGCTAGTATCTGAAACCGACATGGTTGATAATGAAATTGAGGCACTTAAAGTGGGGGAAACAAAATTGATAGCTTACTCAATGGATTTAAAGACAGTTCATCTACTTCTGAATGGAGTTTTCTTAGAAAAAGTACAGATGGTGAACAAACTTAAAATTACTTTCAAAAGAGGAGCCCAAATCCAAGTGGTGGTGAAACAAATAACCAAAGATGGCCGGCTAAATCAGGTTGAACTAATAAATAAATAATAGCCATGAAACAAATTATTCTACTGGTACTTTTGTTGACTGGATTGGCTGCATATCCACAACAAACAATTGAACAAACAAAAAAAGCTACTGCTCAAATAACCAATCCCCAATTAGAGCAAGAGATTTCAAAACTTAATACAGAGATAGAATCACTTCAGAAAAAAGTGAAAGAAGGAAATGCACAGTTGAATCAAGCGGAAAAGTTGTACACAATCGCAGATGAGGTATACGAGAAAACAAAGGATTCCATTTCAATGTCCGATAGGATAATCTATAGTGCATTTTATGGAACGCTTGCAATGTTGATAAGTATACTGGGGTTGTCTGGATTTAGCTTCTATAAAGTCTGGAAGACCTCGAAGGAAGCCATAGTAAAGGCTCAGGCTGAAGCAGAACAAAAAATCGCCGAAATCACCAAAAAGAACGAATTAATCATTCATGAAATGATTAGCAAGCATGGTAAAGAAAAGTTGCTTTTGGAAACATCAAATATTCTCATTATCAACAAGGAGAACACCAATGCTGACATCTGGTTTAGTATGATTTTAAAAAGGTTCAATAACTCGCCAACAATAAAAAATATTCCTGATATTGAGACCTTTAACACTAGTGTTGTATTGGGGTTTGATGCGGTGATTCTTGATAATATTAATTATAATGACTCCACTAAAAACTGGAATTTTACAAAGGATGATCTTTTAAAATCAAAACTAATTGAAATCGCCAGCAAAGCCTGTGAAAATGGAAGTGCTTTTCTATATTTTGGTGAAACAGGAAAAGATGGACGTTTTGCTGAAAGTTTGCCTCAGTACAGCCATCTTATCAATTTTGCCAACAAACCAGCCACTTTGTTTGCTAACCTAATTGATTTACTTGATTTTAGAAGATTGATAAATGAAAAAACGTAATCACATTAAAAAGAAACATCATGTCCCTAGTCCCGATCCTAACTATTAACCTGCTGGATGTTAATATACCCGCCAATTCAAGGCTAATGACTGCCTTTTTAAATGGCATGCGTGAAGTAGCGGTTGAAAACCAGGAATTGTTTGAATCAGAAGGCATTCCTACCGATATTTTCCATAACGACAGAATTGCCTACTCAGGCATACAGTTTACCAGCTACAGGGGAGCCGCTTCCGTTACAGCTGTTGGACAGACGGAGGTTAAAGCACTGGAGATGTGGTATGAAATTTTTAAGAAAAATATTGGCAATCAAAAACAAAACACTTTGATAATCAGGGAACAATTTGTTGGGCGAATAACAAATGAATATCTGAATTACAAGGCCAAAAACCTATTATTGAAGAGTGAGATTGGATACGAAATTGGACATTTACAAAATCAATTTGCCATTTACGACCGGTTGGAAAAATACCTGTACGGAAATATCAAGGCATTTCTGGTTCGTGTGGCGGGCATGGTGATAGGCGAACATGATTTTATATCGGTTAAGGTACACCGATACAAAAGCCTTGGTTTAAAGCCTACTTTTCATGGCGGAAAAGTGCCTGCCTTTGACCTTTATTTTTCTACAAATGTTACGCTACCGCATACACTAAGGCTTGGGCAGGCAGTGTCACTGGGATATGGAAATGTTGTTCATTTGGACTAGTATTTTTAATAACCTTGCGTGAAGCAAATTCCGGAACGGAGTTTAAAGTTATTCGTGTGGCAAACAAGAATTAGATTCGAAATATCTACCAGCATTGCTCAGTTCTTTGACATCCTGGCTATAGACTTAAGTAAAATTCCTAACAGTGTTGGTTTTGCTACAGAGCGATTAAGTGTTGCCTACAAATCTGTGTTATATGTATTGTGACAGGATAAAATACCTCGGAAATGATACACCACTGAAACACATAACTCCTCCTGCACTTATCAAATCGAGGAATTGAAGTGCCCCCGGAAATGATACACCACTGAAACTTGAAGTGTTCAGGCTCTATTAGTGAGTTTGGTTATCGAAGTGCCCTCGGAAATGATACACCACTGAAACTCGATTGATTGACTTAAATTAATTCTGCAAGATTGAAGTGCCCTTGGAAATGATACACCACTGAAACTCTTCCAAAAACAGGATGGGGTCGCCGTGTAATGATTGAAGTGCCCTTGGAAATGATACACCACTAAAACCCCAATCAGATTTTTTCAACGAGATGCACTTGCATTGAAGTGCCCTTGGAAATGATACACCACTGAAACCTTTTATACTAATACTTAAATTATTCCTTTTCATGATTGAAGTGCCCTTGGAAATGATACACCACTGAAACTTTTGATGTGTTACCAAGAAATTTTGGATTTCTGGTAATTGAAGTGCCCTTGGAAATGATACACCACTGAAACGGATCAGGCATAACGTCATTATTTTTTTTACAGGATTGAAGTGCCCTTGGAAATGATACACCACTGAAACAAATAGGGATAACCTTGTCACTCGCTATATCAAAATTGAAGTGCCCTTGGAAATGATACACCACTGAAACTTCGGTTGCGTAGAACCCGGTTGAGCAGTCAACTGAAGTGCCCTTGGAAATGATACACCACTGAAACCTACTACTGT
Organism: Bacteroidales bacterium; assembly: GCA_965140775.1. Taxonomy (GTDB): domain Bacteria; phylum Bacteroidota; class Bacteroidia; order Bacteroidales; family F082; genus UBA6244. The sequence goes on from OZ223471.1 coordinate 412,837, forward strand.
TTGTTGTGTTGTGTTGTCGCAGATTGAAGTGCCCTTGGAAATGATACACCACTGAAACTTACACATACCATGTCGCTTTGATTACCACCCAAGATTGAAGTGCCCTTGGAAATGATACACCACTGAAACTCTTCCGAAAACAGGATGGGGTCGCCGTGTAATATTGAAGTGCCCTTGGAAATGATACACCACTGAAACTGAATTGACGAAACGATAATACCTAGGTCAATTGAAGTGCCCTTGGAAATGATACACCACTGAAACCTTTTATACTAATACTTAAATTATTCCTTTTCATGATTGAAGTGCCCTTGGAAATGATACACCACTGAAACTGAATTGACGAAACGATAATACCTAGGTCAATTGAAGTGCCCTTGGAAATGATACACCACTGAAACCCTCCTGGGTAGGCTCGACTCCCAAAAAATTCATTGAAGTGCCCTTGGAAATGATACACCACTGAAACTACAACACATGGATAACCTGCACCATTAGGTCTTTATTGAAGTGCCCTTGGAAATGATACACCACTGAAACTTATTATTAACATCCCGCCTATGATTAGGCAGAATTGAAGTGCCCTTGGAAATGATACACCACTGAAACTTTTTGATCGGATACATTACATGATTCGATATAAATTTAAGTGACCCCGGAAATGATACACCACTGAAACCTATTGGTTATTTGATTATCCATGTCTTTCACATTGAAGTGCCCTTGGAAATGATACACCACTGAAACTTTTACTTGGGAATTATTTATTCCTCCTTTTGTTTATTGAAGTGCCCTTGGAAATGATACACCACTGAAACACGGTATTTTGTGGGATATTCCCGAGGGCAAAATTGAAGTGCCCTTGGAAATGATACACCACTGAAACACTTAATTAGTTTTTCACAACAAGCGTGCGTGGATTGAAGTGCCCTAGGAAATGATACACCACTGAAACTTCAGTTGTCGGCGTATAGCCAATTGCCACAAGAATTGAAGTGCCCTCAGAAATGATACACCACTGAAACTTGAAACTGCTTTGACCACACTGGATTTCCCGTATTGAAGTGCCCTAGGAAATGATACACCACTGAAACTCCAACAATGCTTGCTTGATAAGCAATAGATGATTGAAGTGCCCTCGGAAATGATACACCATTGAAACTTGGTAATTGAGGTTTCATGTGTCATTCGTGCCTATTGAAGTGCCCTTGGAAATGATACACCACTGAAACTTCTTTTTGTAGGCTTTTCGTAAGAAAGTTACGAATTGAAGTGCCCTTGGAAATGATACACCACTGAAACATTATGATGGTCACACTGGGCAACCATCGTCAGAGATTGAAGTGCCCTCGGAAATGATACACCACTGAAACTTACCAGAAACAGCGTCATTGATTTCAAATAAAATTGAAGTGCCCTCGGAAATGATACACCACTGAAACCCTTTTGCGGCTTTTTTTTGCCACAATTTTATAATTGAAGTGCCCTCGGAAATGATACACCACTGAAACCTTTCGATTTTACAGCTCCATCCTTGCGAACAAAGATTGAAGTGCCCTTGGAAATGATACACTACTGAAACCTGGTAATTGAATTTCAGTATAACCTTCTGGAATTGAAGTGCCCCCGGAAATGATACCTCGCTGAAACCCTGATGTTTCAATGTGTTGTTTTTGCTTGCAGAATAGGAGCCTTTGGCAAACGATAATTAAAATACTAGAGACTAAGCCAGATTCAAGACTATTTGTTTTGCCTGTTAAGAAATCGTATTTTTGTACGATGCAAGGAATTGGAGTAACCGAATTAGATCTAGAATATCTAGCAGGTTTACGTAGTTCATTGATAGTTTGATTTTGGAAAAGGGATGCAATGCATAATAAGGCCATATTTGGTGATAAAAAATCATCCTCATAACGTTTTAAATCAGGTAATTAATACATGGAACGCATTGAAGTGCTCTCGGAAATGATACACCACTGAAACATTATCACCAAGGTAGACTGTCCATGACCAATATTGAAGTGCCCTTGGAATTGATACGCCACTGAAAACCAGGTGGTTCATTATGTTGTTTTTGCTTGCAGAATAGGAGTCTTTGGCAAACGATAATTAAAATACTGGAGACTGAGCCAGATTCAAAACTATTTGTTTTGCCTGTTAAGAATTCGTATTTTTGTACGAAAGGAATTGGAGTAACCGAATTAGATCTAGAATATCTAGCAGGTTTACGTAGTTCATTGATAGTTTGATTTTGGAAAAGGGATGCAATGCATAATAAGGCCATATTGGGTGATAAAAAATCATCCGCATAACGTTTTAAATCAGGTAATTAATACATGGGACGTATTGAAGTGCCCTTGGAAATGATACACCACTGAAACTGAAATTGTACTTAAACTCAAATCAGCATATACAATTGAAGTGCCCTTGGAAATGATACACCACTGAAACTTTGTTTACTCGGTCGTAAATCATTTCTATTTGATTGAAGTGCCCCCGGAAATGATACACCACTGAAACGGCAAGCCGACGGGGCTGGGTTACGACTAAGTATTGAAGTGCCTTTGGAAATGATACACCACTGAAACCCTTATCTGTTAAATAAATGACAATTTGGGGCTCATTGAAGTGCCCTTGGAAATGATACACCACTGAAACAATCGTACCATCCGTACCTCTCAAGGAAATAATTGAAGTGCCCTTGGAAATGATACACCACTGAAACGGCAAGCCGACGGGGCTGGGTTACGACTAAGTATTGAAGTGCCTTTGGAAATGATACACCACTGAAACTGCCTTGCCCCATATTGAAATTCCAACACCATTTATTGAAGTGTCCTCGGAAATGATACACCACTGAAACACTGTCACCGATGATCCGTTCGTGGTCACAATATTGAAGTGCCCTTGGAAATGATACCCCACTGAAACTCCTCCAATCTTTTCTGCATTTCCACCGTCCACGGTATTGAAGTGCCCTTGGAAATGATACACCACTGAAACAAAATGTTGTGGGGGGCTAATAAAACCCCATCAAATTGAAGTGCCCTCGGAAATGATACACCACTGAAACTGCTGCGTCTTTATCCACCTCAACATGGCATTTATTGAAGTGCCCTCGGAAATGATACACCACTGAAACTTTTGTTAACGTTCGGTTAATTACTATCTAATTGAAGTGCCCTTGGAAATGATACACCACTGAAACGGGGAGCTGTGCCCAGGTAGCGAAAGTTCTCGCAATTGAAGTGCCCTTGGAAATGATACACCACTGAAACTTTACTCGGGAGGATTATTTATTCCGCCTTTTAATTGAAGTGCCCTCGGAAATGATACACCACTGAAACTCTTTGATTTGTCTTTTGGCAACTACACCCTCATTGAAGTGCCCTTGGAAATGATACACCACTGAAACATTGTTCAATCAAATGTTCATCCATTTTACATTATTGAAGTGCTCTCGGAAATGATACACCACTGAAACTCCAAATAACACCAGGATAGGTCTTGTGATTTAAAATTGAAGTGCTCTCGGAAATGATACACCACTGAAACTTCAATTCCGTTGTCTGTACGAGATGATTCTATTGAAGTGCTCTCGGAAATGATACACCACTGAAACTCTTTTTCCAAGGAGGTATCCATGGGAATCAATATTGAAGTGCTCTCGGAAATGATACACCACTGACCCCCCCGGAAATGATACACCACTAAAACTTCGTTTTGAATTCAAGCCCCGGGTTTTTCCGTGATTGAAGTGCCCCCGGAAATGATACACCACTGAAACAAAGAACATAGCAATAAACACCTTTAAAACACTTGATTGAAGTGCTCTCGGAAATGATACACCACTGAATTTTACAAACCATATTTTTACCAGTCCAGGTCTTCCATATCAAGAAATGAGCAGTTGTCCTAGCCAAGCTTTCTTTTTATTTTGGCAATTGGTGTTTTCTTGGTTTTATTCAGTTCATATTCTTCACCCCAAGCCGATGGAAAACTCCACCCGCACTTCTTTTCTCGACCCCGGGATTCAACAAACTCTACGCAAACAATTGAAGGTTGCTAAGAAACCATATAGAAATGAATATGTTCCCGGTTTTAATATCCAAGGGAAATATCTTGAAGCTTTTGGATTTAATGAGGGCGATAGGGTGAATGTAATAGTCTCAGAAAACAGGATTTTGATTGAAAAGATAATTGAGAAAAAGGAATTGTAAGCCCGGATTAACTATCCGGGCTTAATTCATCTGCGATTTGACGAGCAGTTTCCTCGAAAGCAAACCAAGCTAAATGATTTTTTACCTGATGAGGAATCTCCATTGACAAACCGGTGGATTCCTCATACTCGCTTTTTAGCCACATGATATCTTCATAGTATTTGTTGAAAAAGGCAGCCGTGTCTTGATAGTAGATCAAAGAGGATATCATACCACAAATACACCCATGCGAAAGCAGGTCATTAAACCAAGACTCTATCGGGTAGCTTTCTGAGACGGCATCGAGAGCTTCCTGGGCAACCATAGCACGAATAGTGTCTGGTTCTTGATCAATGATGTTATTCAATTGACATTCAAGAGAATCGTTGCCGGTCTGTGTTTTCATCATTTTCAATGGGGTTAATAAATAAAAACACCGTTCCCAGGCCTGAGCCCTAAGGAAAAAAATCAAGGAGGAATCTGCCATGGGCAGAGCATTCCTTGATTTATTACCGGCGAAAGGCAGCATTTTGTGGTTTTATGTTTGAGCTGATTGAAATGAAAACCATGCAGTGAAAGAATCGAAAAAGTGAAAAACATTTCTTGTCGGAATAGGCATGTGATATAGGTATCCCCCAATAACCTTTTCCCCACGGCATGAATTTACCCGATCTCCTAAGGCAGTTTAAACAATATCTGCTTGAGGAACCCCGGAGCCTATTACAAGATACTCTTTAGCGCTGTTTGGAGAACCCTACATAGCTTTGGCTATACCCATTATGGATCAGAAATAGGAGCTATTGCAGTATTACATTCATGGGGACAAAATCTGAGTCTTCATCCGCATATTCATTGCATAGTTCCTGCGGCAGGATATTCTTTAAAAGGCGAGTGGAAGCCTATTGGGAAGCATGAGAACTATCTTTATCCAGTACATCAACTTAGTGAAACTTTTAAGGGTAAGTTTTTGGACAGTATGAAGCAAAAGCTCAAAAAGTTGGATGCTACAGAATACTTCAGTTCGCAAATAGAAAAAGCTTATCAGACCAAATGGGTGGTGTGTAGTGAATATTCTATGGACAGTGCCAAGAATGTGATCCATTATCTGGGGCAGTATACCCACAGGGTAGCTATTAGTAATCCCAGAATACTTGATATTACCGATACGCATGTGAAGTTCATAGCCAAAGATTACCGAGATGGAGATAAGCAGAAGGTGGTTCAACTTGAAGGAGTAGAGTTTCTGCGCCGTTTTTACATGCACATTATGCCCAAGCGCTTTGTTCGCATCCGTAAGTATGGAATCTATAATCCAATCACAAAACGGAATATGGATTTGCAATTTGAACCAGAACAAAAACCTGACATAGAAGAGTTTGACAAGGCCAAAGAAAAGGAAACCAAAGCCGAAATGATTATCAGGCGCACTGGTTTTGATTCCAGTCAATGTCCAAAATGCAAAAACGGAAAGATGTGTGTTATTGAAGAATTGCCCCGAATTAGGTCACCTGCAGGGCATTTACCTTCGCTTCTTCTATCACTTCTCAAATAAAAACACAAAATAAAATCCCTCAAAATAGAGGGGATGGGAGAGAACTGCCCAAACCAATAGGAAAGACAGAAAAAAGACCTCTATTTACCGGATATTGATACGACTAAAACGAGCCAAAACGAAAAAAACAAAGAAAACGGCCAAAGAAATTATCCAATAAAATAAGCCCTCTCTTTTCTAAGTGCATAAAATCGGGATGTAGTTCAACATGGACTCCACGCTGGGTCGTGCCGACCGCTTAGAGTCCTATTTATTAGCCACAGTAATTTTATATTGAGTCTGTTTCACTAATTATATATGATATTGTAATAGGCGAACTCGAAACAAATATTGTTAATCCAACCGTTATTGAAATTTGAGCAATGTCATTTGATGCTGATTGAGTTATGAATTCAATATTCCCAGTAAAGGATGTAAATAAATCATAACCAAATGCTAAAAACCATAATAATTTTCCTCCTAAAATAATCAAATCATCTTTTGGGTTTTTTAATAAGGGCATTGTATTTAGTAGAAATGATGTAATAATAACTCCAAATAATATTGAAATAAATAGTTGGACATTATTATTACCAATTATCGACATAGTGCCTGTAATTGTTGTAAATGTATCCCACAATGTTACTAATGCTAAACCGAAAATAGTAACTGTTTTTACCTGTTTATTCATAGTTCTACTTTATTTAATTAAATATATATAAATTAATACCAATATTATTGCAATAACTGTTGCTGCAGACAAGACAAGATTCAATTTTTTAAAACCTTTGTCCGTGGATGTTTTTATTCGTACCTTTCGCAAATGATTATCATATTTAGCAATATCATTCTCATTTTCTAATTTTTTAATTTGAGCGACAAGTTCTTTTCTGCTCTTTTCGAGTTCAACTTTTTCACTTTTTAAAGTTTCTAATCTTTTTTCAATATTTAAAATAGCATTTGAATATTCAAAAATATCAATCTCTAATTTTTCCTTTAATTTCAATCTATTACTATACTTGTTTTCTGTATCATACAATATATTTTTTAATTTTTTTATTTCAGTGACTAAAAGCCTACTTTTATTTTCAAGGCTAGTTGTTTCGCTCTTTATATTTTGAATACTTCTATTATAACTCTTTTCATTGCTTCTTAATAGATTAACTTCTTCTTCTATTTTTTTTATCTGCTCAATGATTGATTTATTTATTGCTCGTTTAGAATCACGTAATTGTATTTTTGAAAGAAGTCCCTTTTTAATTTCGCCTTTCAAATAATTTATTACTAGTAATTCAGATTCTTTAATAGACAAACTGTTTTTCGAAGCAAAAACATCTATTAACTCTGCTATTTCTTTTAGTCTATCAATGTTTTGATATTTTTTCATCTTTGTTTTATTGCGGGCAGTAACTTTTACAAGTTATCTATAATTTTATTCATTGAACTTATGCAGTTCTCTAAATAATCTTGTCTAACTTGGGTTTCATTACCAAATATGTCATGTCGGCCAATTGCTAATCTTGAAAAAGGAGTAGCTTTTGCAAATGCAACCACTCCTGTTGTTTGAAAATCCCTCACATCAACAATGCCGTCTTCTATTTTAGTAAATGTAAATATCTCAGGGTTTGATTGTAATATTGATTGCACATCACTATTTATGGATGTCAATACAGAATGATATGCTGATGCAGGCCCCATATATTGGGTAAGTCTATTTTTAACAATCAAATGAATCTTGGGTAAGACCAAACCTGCTTTTTCAATTTTCGCATTGTATGCGAATTGGTTATAAATTGTTGATGGTAGATTCAAACCATAAATCAATGAGAAAACATTTCGTAAAGCCCTTCTTGAAGAATCATCAGCCATTACAGGGATTATTAATCGTTCTGCTGCCGTTAATGCTATTTGAGTATAAATAGCAAAACTTGGATTAGTATCGATGAATATGTCGTCATAACTCTCCGTTTCAGGTATTGAGTCTAACAAATCTTTCAGCCAACATACAATCTTAATGTAAGTCTCGACTCCAGGAATTTGGGTAATAGATAAAGCGGAAATTGAATTTGCCTGAAGTTCAATGATTCTGTCCCCAGCAATTAAGTCAATATTATTGGGAATTGTTTTGTTAAAATAATTGGGCTTACTTATAAATTGACGATAGTCAATAATTGGGATATTATATGGGTTAGATAACCTAATTTGAAAATAGCCACCAATTGAGTTTCTATTTTCTTGTTCCCATAATTCAGAAAGCACCTGACCTCCATTTTCTAATAATCCACCGAGCATTAGTTCTGACAAATTAGCTTGGGGGCATAAGTCAATACTAAGGATTTTCTTTTCAGGAAAGTTAATTGCATATTCCGTAATTGTCTGAAAACAGAGACTGGTTTTACCTGTCCCACCTTTGTTATTCCAAAATGTGTATTTCATAAATTTATGTTTAATTAATTAGTTGTTTTTTGCTATTGCCCACAACATCTGCATAGCGACAATTGTCGTTATGCCTATTAAATATGGTTTAAGTTCAAAATATTTGTTACCATCGTTCATCCCCCAAAAACATAATATTAATCCACTAGTGTCCAAAAGAATTTTTAAAGAACCTCTGTAAGTCCTTAATATATATGTAATTATAATCGTAAAATTCACGTGTCGATTTGAATTCATTTCCCAAATTCGCAACCTGAATATTAACCAGGATGTGATGAATAATGGAAAGTATGTTTTCAGTCAGATAGTCGCCTTTTTGCCTAAAAGAGCATTTGATATGATTGTACAAAAATATAACGGTGATAAATGGGTTAAAACCTTCTCCTGTTGGAACCAGTTGCTTGTCATGATGTTCGGACAATTGGCTGCTTGTGACAGTCTCCGGGAACTTACCTGCATTGTTCAGTCGATTAAAACAAAGTGCTATCATCTCGGATTTGGTAAAGGTGAAATAAAACTGAGCAACCTTTCTTATGCCAATATTAACAGGGACTACAGAATTTTTGAGGAGTTTGCCTATTATATGATTAATCTTGCCCAGACTAAACGGATACTTAGGCCGTTTGAATTGGAGGGCAAGTTTTATGCGTTTGATTCCACCACCATAGACCTCTGCCTTAACTTGTTCAAATGGGCAAACTTCAGGAAGAATAAAGGGGGTATTAAAGTCCACACACTCTTTGATGTATTGACGCAAATCCCAACATACATTCATATCACTGAAGCTAAAGTCCATGATGTGAATGTGATGGATCTGATTCCCTACGAACCGTTTGCCTTCTATATCTTTGACAAAGGGTACTATGATCTTGGCAGGTTGTACACCATTAATACAATTAATTCCTTTTTCGTCATCAGGCAAAAGTCCCACTTGAAATATGAAATTATTGATGGAGAAGAACTTCTGGATGATATTGATAATATTCTTCTTGATCAGGCCATACTCCTTACCGGATATCAAACCAGGAAAAAGTACCCTGTAAAACTGAGGAGAATAGTTTATTATGCCCCTGAGCTTGGTAGAACCTTTACCTTTTTGACAAATAATTTCGAAACAGACGCAAAAAACATTGCTCTGTTGTATAAACAACGATGGCAAGTTGAACTTTTTTTCCGATGGATCAAACAACATCTTCGAATCACTTCTTTCTGGGGAAACACCGAAAATGCCGTTAAGATCCAGATATATATTGCTGTTATTGCGTATTGTCTGGTGGCCATTGTTGAACATGACGCCCATTTGGGCAGGACCACTTTCAATGTGCTCCGTGTGATTAGCAGAGTCCTCACAGATAAAACTAATATCAGGGAGCTTTTTGCTAACTCTGACACCATGGAAGAAATGGATAATGACGCTTTTCAAATGGAAATCGCTTTTAAATATTGAATGATGAAAATTTTATTGGACACTAGTGATATTAATCGTTTTTAAATGGTTAAAAACAGTCTTGAATTTTTTTTGTTCTCATTGTTGTATTGCAAATTGAGCCTTGGGAAATGTAAAACTAGCAAAATTATTTAACGATTTTACATTGGCCCTTAATAATTTAGGAAAATAGTCTTCTGATAATTTCGGATCAAAGATATTTTGTGATATAGTCATGATCCTATTCTTCACCCAAAACTGATGGAAAAACCTTCTAGCGCCTCTTTTCGCGAACCTGAAAAACAAGATTCTTTGAGTAAACAATTGAGAAACTGTCTAAGTTCTTCTTGTTGGTAAAACATATGGGCAGGAAAGGTCATTTCAGCACGATTGTATCGTCCCATCCGGGACGAAATAAATGAAAAAGATTATCCATCTACCCATATTTGGCTCCTAACGGAGCCCTAAAAAAATTTAGACAGTTTCTGAAAGTTGTTAAAAAACCATATAGAAATGAGTATGTTCCCGGTTTTAATATCCAAGGGAAATATCTTGAAGCTTTTGGATTTAATAAGGGCGACAGGGTGAATGTAATAGTCTCGGAAAACAGGATTTTGATTGAAAAGATAATTGAGAAAAAGGAATTATAAGCCCGGATTAAATTTCCAGGCTTAATTCATCTGCGATTTTACGAGCAGTTTCCTCGAAAGCAAACCAAGCTAAATGATTTTTTGTTTGATGAGGAATCTCCATTGACAAACCGGTGGATTCCTCATACTCGCTTTTTAGCCAAATGATATCTTCATAGTATTTGTCGAAAAAGGCAGCTGTGTCTTGATAGTAGATCAAAGAGGATATCATGCCACAAATACACCCATGAGAAAGCAGGTCATTAAACCAAGACTCCATCGGGTAGCTTTCTGAGACGGCATCGAGAGCTTCCTGGGCAACCATAGCACGAATAGTGTCTGGTTCTTGATCAATGATGTTATTCAATTGACATTCAAGAGAATCGTTGCCGGTCTGTGTTTTCATCATTTTCAATGGGGTTAATAAATAAAAACACCGTTCCCAGGCCTGAGCCCTAAGGAAAAAAATCAAGGAGGAATCTGCCATGGGCAGAGCATTCCTTGATTTATTACCGGCGAAAGGCAGCATTTTGTGGTTTTATGTTTGAGCTGATTGAAAAATGGCAGATCGCATAAGAATGTTTCAAAATTCATTGAAAAAGATTTCGTAAGATTGACGGCCTGTGATAAAACCTCTATCGCAGTCGGAACGCCAAGACCTAAATTTTAGGTGCCCGGCTGCTTTTTGTATTTCATAAACTTGTGAAATACTTATTTCCTTTATCACTAATATTTAATGAAGTTCAACGACACCCAACAATTGTTTCGTGATCATTGCCTGATTGAAAAAAACATGACCCCAAGGAACTTTAGAAGCATTGTCAGGCACATGGAACGACTTCTGGAATATCTGGATACTGAAAACATAAGAAAAGTAAAAGAGGAAACAATTCGCGAATACCTAAGCGTGGCAAGCAAAAAGGGAGCCTGGTCACCCAAAACATATAGGACACACTTGCAGAGCTTCAGCAGCTATTTTAAGTGGAGCCAGAAGAAAGGTTTTTACAGCCTTAATTGATATAAATGACTACTATTTTGCTTGCAAATGGCTTGCAAATAAAAAGAGGTTACAGTATTTATTTCTGTAACCTCTTGACTGTTAGAGTGGGCCCACCAGGACTTGAACCTGGGACAACCTGATTATGAGTCAGGGACTCTAACCAACTGAGCTATAGGCCCTGCTTTATAAAAGCAAATCCGAAATTGGTTGGTGTCAATTTCGGAGGGCAAAATTAACAATAAATCTTAATTGTTCACTCAATTTAGTCAATATTTATCAATGGTATTCATTTGGATCATGCATGGGCCTAATGTCAGTGTGATATCCATTTCTGCCTGCTTTCACTGCCTGCCTTACCTGACACGATTTATGCTCAAAGGTAGCCTATTCGTGTTTGGAGGCCTTTTTTCCTTTATAATTTTTGTTTCAGTCCCGAGTTTTTTCCTGACCTTAAAGAGCATCTCAAACACCAATAAAAAACGCCAGTCAACCTTCTTCAGGCTTGCTGGCGCTCTTGGTATAGGGATGTCTGATGGCTTCGGGTATTACTTCCTTGCTTCCATCAACAAATTCAGCATTTGAACTCCGGCATCGGGAATCACCGTTCCGGGTCCGAAGACGGCTACCACTCCGGCATCAAACAAAAATTGGTAGTCCTGGGTGGGAATTACACCGCCCACAATCACCATAATGTCTTCGCGACCGAGTTTTTTTAGCTCTTCAATTACCTGCGGAACAAGGGTTTTATGGCCGGCTGCCAAACTGGATACACCCAATACATGCACATCGTTTTCAACGGCTTGGCGTGCAGCTTCGGCGGGTGTTTGAAACAAGGGTCCGATGTCCACGTCGAACCCGATGTCAGCATATCCCGTGGCCACCACTTTGGCGCCGCGGTCGTGGCCGTCCTGTCCCATTTTGGCAATCATAATACGTGGACGGCGGCCTTCCATTTCGGCAAATTTGTCGGCCAGCTCACGTGCTTTTTTAAAGGAGGAATCGTCGCCGGCTTCGGCGGCATATACTCCAGATATGGATCTGATCACAGCTTTATACCTTCCCATTATTTTTTCGCAAGCATACGAAATTTCTCCGAGACTTGCACGATTTTTGGCTGCTTCCACGGCCAGTTCAAGCAAATTTCCTTCGCCGGTTTCGCATGCTAAGGTGATGTCGTTCAAGCATTTCTGAACAGCCACCTCATCACGGTTGGCGCGTAATTTTTTCAAACGGGCAATTTGTGCTTCACGAACGGCAGTATTGTCGATTTCCAGGGTTTCGATGGGATCTTCTTTGTCCAGCTTGTAACGATTGATGCCCACGATCACATCCTTGCGGGAGTCGATGCGGGCTTGTTTACGAGCGGCGGCTTCTTCGATGCGCATTTTGGGCAATCCGGTTTCGATGGCTTTGGACATGCCGCCCATTTCTTCCACCTCCTCGATGAGTTTCCAGGCGCGTTCGGCCAATTCATGGGTGAGGGTTTCAACATAATAGGAGCCTGCCCATGGATCTACCGAGCGACAAATTTCGGTTTCTTCCTGCAAGTAAATCTGGGTATTGCGTGCAATGCGTGCCGAAAAATCGGTGGGCAACGCAATGGCTTCGTCCAGGGCATTGGTATGCAGACTTTGGGTATGACCCAGCGTAGCACCCAATGCTTCCACGCAAGTGCGGGCTACATTGTTAAATGGATCCTGTTCAGTCAAACTCCAACCTGAGGTTTGGGTGTGGGTACGCAAGGCCATGGATTTTTCGAGCTTGGGCTCAAATTGCTTCACAATCTTGGCCCACAACATACGACCGGCGCGGAGTTTGGCAATTTCCATGAAATGGTTCATGCCCGATCCCCAGAAGAAACTCAACCGGGGAGCAAACTCATCTATCTTCAACCCTGATTTCAATCCGGTGCGGATATAGTCCAGTCCGTCGGCCAAGGTGTATGCCAGCTCGATATCTGCCGTAGCTCCTGCTTCCTGAATGTGATATCCGGAAATGGAAATGGAGTTGAACTTGGGCATTTTGCGCGAGGTGTATTCAAAAATGTCTGAGATTATGCGCATGGATGGCTCGGGAGGATAGATGTACGTGTTGCGCACCATAAACTCCTTCAGAATGTCGTTTTGGATGGTTCCCGACAGTTCGTCCAATTGTGCACCTTGTTCCAGAGCTGTAACAATGTAAAAGGCCAGCACAGGCAACACGGCACCATTCATAGTCATGGAAACGGAGATTTTGTTCAACGGAATTTGGTCGAACAGAATTTCCATATCGAGAATGGAATCGATGGCCACACCTGCTTTTCCCACATCACCTACCACGCGCTCGTGATCGGAGTCGTAACCGCGGTGGGTGGCCAGGTCGAAGGCCACAGAAAGTCCTTTTTGACCGGCTGCCAGGTTGCGACGATAAAAGGCGTTGGATTCTTCGGCAGTGGAAAATCCGGCGTACTGACGGATGGTCCATGGACGGGTAACATACATGGTGGAATAGGGTCCACGCAAAAAGGGTGGTATTCCCGCGGCATAATTCAGGTGCTCCATGCCACGCAGGTCGTTGGCCACGTACGCGGGTTTAACATCAATGTGTTCGGGGGTTTCCCAATCGGCTTTGATGCCGTTTTCGGGATATTGAACCTCCGGATTGTGGTTGATATTGATATGTTTAAAATTCGGTTTCATCTTGAATACTTTTTTTTGCCGGTTAAACAATAGGTTTTAAATTCCCAGAATTTGTTGAAATTCGGATAGTTGCTCCAGCAAATTGCTTTTTATATGGATGAAGTGCTTCAAGCCCGCAGCTTTCAGGGTGTCGATTAAATCCACCGGATAACCGGCCAAAACCACGATGGTATCCCCGTGAAGGGCTTCATAGATGGGTTGTGCAATGGTGGCATATTCCTCGTCGCTGCTGCAAATTACCACCATTTCGGGCTTAGCTTTGCGGGCGGCTTCAACGCCTTGTTCCACCGAAGTAAAGCCATTATTGTCCACAATTTCAAATCCTGCACAACCAAAAAAGTTGCCGGCAAATTGCGAACGTGCCTTGCGCATGGCCAGGTTTCCGTAAGTAAACATCCATGCTTTGGGACGGTGATTTTTTCGTGAAAACTCATCGGTGGCAAAACGTAATTTTTCCAGTTTTTCAGCACCGCGGGTGGGAGGCAAGGTTTCTATTTCAGCTTCCACATTAGCCATATGGAAAGATGGAAGCGATTGAATTTGCTCGTTGGTGTTGGGATATTGATTGGTTCCCAGAATGGATTTTCTGCGCAAAGCAAAGTCCATTTCTTTCTTCCGTGCTTCTTCCTTCACTTTTTTCTGGATGATGCCCTTTTTCAATGCTTCCATGTATCCGCCGGCTTCGTCAATTTCCAGGAAAAGTTTCCATGCATTTTGGATGAGCTCGTGGGTCAGGGTTTCGATATAATAGGAACCGGCAGCGGGATCGGCAATTTTATCCAGATAGGATTCGCCTTTGAGGATGAGCTGTTGGTTGCGGGCAATGCGCTCTGAAAAAGCAGTTTCGGTTTCGTAAACTGCGTTGTAAGGCAACACGCTCAACGAATTTACACCGCCCAGAATGGCCGACATGCTTTCGGTGGTGGTACGCAACATGTTCACGTAGGGGTCGTATACAGTTTTATTGTAGGTAGCGTTGGAACAATGGATGTGCATTTTAGCATTTTCGGCATGACTTAATCCGTATGCATTCACCAATTTTGACCACAGATAACGGGCAGCCCTGAACTTGGCTATTTCCATAAAATAGTCGCCACCCACGGCCATGTGAAAACGGATGTGGGGCGCCACCTCGTCGATGTCCAATCCTTTGTCGGTGAGGTAGGTCAGGTATTCGGCGCCCATGGACAGGGTAAAGGCCAGCTCGCTGACGGTACCTGCTCCCGCACTGTTGAACAGATGGCTCTTAATGGTAAGATACTGAAAACGAGGCAGGTGTTGGGTAGCCTTGTGCATTTCAACCAGTTGTGTCATGTCTTCCTCGTAGGAGGTCGAAAATTTGCCACAGGTGGTATAAGTGCCAATGGGGTCGTAAATAACGGAACCACGCACTTTTTCCAGGTCGCGGTTGTATTTTTTGGCCAATGAATCCATCATTTTCACCATTTGGAGTGGCTGACGGGTGCGGAAATTCACTTCCATCAGGTCGAGGCGAATGTTGTGCAACAAGGCTTCCACTTCCTGTTCGGTGGGATTGGCCTCGCACTTAAAGTGGAATCCCAGCGCATCGACTCCTTTCATTTTGATATCCTGGGCTTTGGCGTTGGCTTCCGCGATGTCGTCCACCTGAATATCCTGACGCACCAGCCAGGTATTGTGTGTTTCCTGGTTGCCACGAACAAAGGGAAATTGTCCGGGAGCGGTATTTACATGCGGCAGGTCGGCCAGGTTTTCTTGACGATAGAAAGGTTGCAGGGTAAAACCCTCATCGGTTTTCCAGGTCAGTTTCCTGTCATAATCTGCACCTTTTAAGTCTTTGATAATCTTTTCTTTCCATGCTTCCGTGGTGATGGGCGGAAATTGGCTGAAAAGTGTTTCTTTCTCCATGTGATCGATGTTTAAAAACAGCGGCAAAATTACAACAAAAATAGAGGTGACAAGGGAATTGGGCGGTTAATTGTGAATTAATTAACAATTTAGAATGGTGCTATTTAGTCTCATGAAGAAAACGCCCATGGCATTGTTTTGGTTGATTTGAAAACAAGGAAGTAGAAAAATAAAAAGGCGCCCGAAAAGTGACCGGACATGAAAATAAGTATATTTGACAACTGCTAAATACAATAACATGAAACACAGCCAGCACCATCATTTTTCGCATTACCTGATTTGCAACACATTGCGCTTCACGACAATTGTAGTCAAAGGCGAAATAAATGGCATAGGGGTGCGTTTAGCACGTAGTTGGCAAACATATTAAAACCAGAACCTTAACGGAGCCAATGACAAATAAGAAACTTGAATATGTTGAAATGCTTTTTGACAAAGGCTTTCTATTGGATGATAGTGTAGAAAGCCCTAACTTGAATTTTGCTATTCACAGCATTCTAAATACTATTGATTTAACTGAACTAATTGACCTTTATGTTTCTCTGCAAAAACCAAAAATAAAAAATCAAATTGAGAGTAATCTTAGTAAGCGATTAGAAAAAAGCAACAATCTTGATACTTTTTATGAAAAGATTTTTAGAATTCTATCAGGTGCAGAATATCAGCAAAGACAGAGAATTCGAAAATTGCTTTTAATAATACTACCTTATCTTGACCCTGTTTATAGCAAAGAGTTTTTCAATACTTTTTACTACTCCGATTTTGTGCATGACAAATCAGCAGCATTATCCGTTTCAGGCCGGATTTGGGAAGATAGTTTTAACGAACTAATACTTGGTGATTATCTCGAAAATAAAAGAGAAGTTTTCCTAAGGACTTATTTAAACCATGGAGATATCAATTACTGTTTGAAATATTTAAAGAACATTTGGGCTAACGAACCGAGTAACTACCTTAAAACTGATATAATCCGAAGACTAAGCGAGAAACATATTGATGACTTTTATTTTTTACGAGAAACTGAACCAGAGAAGTATTTATTTGCAGTAAGTCTATCTGAAAGAGAATTTGAAGATGAAGAAATTCGTAATATTTATAACGATATACCATTTTATCTAAAGCCTTACGGACTTTTAAGTCTTAGTAAGCTTAACAAATGGGATATTATCGAAGTTGAAATAAATACGTTTGCTAACATGGTATAGCCAACAATAGCGGGGCTTGTTGGTAGTTTGGCGTTCGCTGCTCCGCGTGGTCTTTTGCAGCGGTGGACAGGGGAGCGGCCCGCAAATCCGCTACTGTGGCTATACCAGAAACGTTGGGAGCTATTATAAAATACACCCAAATAAAAACCATTATATGAAAAAGAAAAATCTAACCTTAGTTTTATTTACTTTATTAACGCTGAATTCCTTTTCTCAGATTTTTCCGAACGGTGAAGCGATTTGGAATAGATATCACAGCGATTTTTTCGGAACAATGAGATATACACAGTATTTGCAAAATGGAGATACATTGATAGAAGGGCTGAAGTATAATAAGCTTTACAAGTCATATGAACAATATCAATTTGATTCACTTTCGTATTCTTACTATAAAGTCTACAATGGAGCATTGAGAACAGATACGATTCATAATAAAATCTACTATGTACCTGCAGATTCTACAGATGACTTGCTTCTCTATGACTTTAATTTGCAAGTTGACGATACAATACCTTTATGGCATAATGAATTTTCACATGTTATAACTGTGAAATCCATTGATACTATATTTGTAAATGGCAAGGGGTTAAAAAGATTTGAGATGAACTATGGCAATCATCTTGATCCGGTTTTTGGAGATTTTATAATAGAAGGAATTGGGTCGCTTAAAGACCTAATTCAAATTGAAAATCGACTTGAGGGAATAAAAGGATTTTTATGCTTTACAAATATGCAGACTGGATTTAAGTATCCCGAAGATTGCAATAATAATACCTTAGCAATAAACGACTCTGAATCAATTGCTTATTATTCTATTTCTCCTAATCCTTGTAATAATTATTTCTCAATGTCAATTGAAGGTGTTGAAACGGAACACTATAAGATGGAAATGGTTGACCTAAGAGGAAACAAAGTGCTTTCTACTCAAATCGTTGATAAAAATCAAATAATAAGCACATTAGAATTAGAAGCGGGATTGTATGTAATTTTAATATACAATGACCTTGGTTTAAAAATAAAAGAGAAGATATTGATTAATAAATAACAGCTCCCAACATAATAGGTTTTAAAACTCAGTTGAGCCCAAAAAAAACACCCCGGGATGAAAACATCACCCACAACCTGTAAATCAACTCCAGAATTTAGTGAAAGCACCCGCTCAATTGAGTTTTAAACCCTGTTGGGCTGAGCCACAGGTAGTCAATCGTCCTGTATAGGGGGATTGAGCAATTTTTCCTGAGGGTCGTTTTGATGGAAGTTTTGATTGTCGTTGATGTGTCAGCAATAACGCATTCGCGCGCGGGCACTTAAATCAGTGAGACAATAATTTTGTAACGGTGGACGGGAACGTAGCCCGCAATCCCCCACCAGCAATATTGCGAGAACGTTAGCCCCTATTTGAAAAAATTGCAAAATTCATATATTGTACATATATTTGTACTTTAATTAGTACTTAAAATTATAGCTATGTTAACAGCAAGTATTTCAGACTTTAGAAAAAATATTAAAAAGTATCTTGACTCTGTAACTGAAAATTTTGAAACTTTGATCATCAATCGCGGAAAAGAATCAGGAGTAGTCGTTATTTCATTGGATGAATACAATTCATTAACTGCAACACAGCATGAGTTGTCAGCCAAAAGAAATGAATCCAGACTTGATTCAGCAATTGAGAAACTTAAAATAGGATCTTCCTTTCAAAAAGACTTGATTGAGCCATGAGATACATTTTTGTTGATGAATCCTGGGAAGATTATTTATATTGGCAAAAGACCAATATAAAGTATGTTAAGAAAATAAATGATCTATTAAAGGACATTGCCCGTACTCCATTTTCCGGGCCTGGAAGACCTGAACCACTAAAACACAAATATAAAGGCTTTTGGTCGCGCAGAATCGACAATGAGCATAGACTTATTTTTGCGGTTAGGGATGATGAAATCCTGATTGCAAAATGTAGATTTCATTATGACTAATAAAAAAATAGGGGGTTAACATAATAGCCTTTAAGCCTCACCTAAGTCCAAAAAAACCACCCCGCGATGAAAAAATCTCCAATAGCATGTAATACAAAGCCGAACCGTTGTGCGTCGGCTAAGAAAAACTCCTCAATTATTATTTGTTTCTTGAAAAGGAAACTTATATCTTTGCAATTAATACGATTGTATGTATGAACAAGAAATTTAATGTTGAGTTTCTCGGTGAAGCAATTGATTTTATGGAATTACTTGATGATAAAACCAGAGAAAAGATTTATTACAATGCTCGGAAAGCGCAAATGGTAAACGACCCTGAATTGTTTAAGAAATTAAGTGAATTTATATGGGAATTCAAGACAAAGTTTAATAAAAACCAATATAGACTTTTAGCATTTTGGGATAAAACTGACAGTTCGGAAACCTTGGTTTTAGCTACCCATGGGTTTGTAAAGAAAACACAAAAGACACCAAAAAGCGAAATAAAAAGAGCCGAAGAAATTAGAAAAGAATACTTTGAACAAAAAATCAAAAAAAATGAGAAGCGATAGATTAAGAACAAAGAGTCTGGATGAGATGATTGATAAGCATGTCGGGGAAGTTGGTACTGAAAAACGAGATACTTTTGAGGAAGAACTACGCTTAGATATATTAGGTCAGACTATAAAGCAAATCAGAGAAGAAAAACATTTGACGCAAGCTCAACTTGGAGAATTAATTGGAGTAAAGAAGGCTCAAATTTCTAAGATTGAGAATAATCTGACTGATGCTAGATTTGAAACAATTTTGAAAGTATTTAGGGCTTTAAATGCAAAGATCAATTTCAATGTTGAATTAAAATAAAAGCCGAACGCATAATCGTGCAGACAACTGACCCCCAAATGACCGTCAGTGCGCCTCTCTCACCACCCACGATGGCCATCGTGGTAAGTCTCGTTTACGATGGTTCTCTGGATCAAGGGAAGTAATTCGAAGGTTGTTGGGGTGAGATTTGATGATAAACGTTTGAGCGTGATTCGTATCCCCGTTTTCGGAGCCTTTCTGTCGTGATGGTAGTGCCCAAGATTGGGCTTTGGGCTACGGCTCCTCCTCCCTTCCGGTTCGGCTCCATGCATAGGCATGACCGTTTTCGACACCCGGCCGAATCAGGCACTTCCTTTTTCTGTCGGGTTTCTTCCGGTCGTGCCAGATGCAATAACGGAAACGGGTACGAAGCCACGATTCCATTTTAATGAGTTTTTGTTGAATATTGGCCAGCTACTTGCTAATACTTCGAGGCTTTGATCCTCGCGTCTAAGGGACTTTCACCCTTGGGATAATTATTGTCACACAACTGTTTGCTTTTAAACAAATTATTTGCATTTTTGGAATTTATTCAAAACTTACAGTTGTGTGCACAGCAACCATGCTGGGGACACACAAAACCTATACCTAATGCGGATTTCAGAGGTTTTCGAGCAGCAGTTCCCGTATCGCAGTTTCTTATCTCGGGATACGAAAGCGGCTCGTAATGCCGCACTGAGTATAGCCGCGACCGGTAGTAACAAGCCTAGGAAATAAGCAACAGTGGATATTTTGCAGTTAGTGAATAAGGGTATAATGAAACAGCCGCCCCACAAAACAGCACATTTTCAAGTCCCGACACACAAGCCGATGCTTCACCTTGCAAATACAGTGCATTGAGCTTATCGAATTGAGCTGTTTTTTTCTAACGCACTGGCAGTAATTTGATGCATTTGTGGTTAATTGCAATGGATTGATTAATGAAAGATATTGACAAAATGGAAGAGAATAAATCCCAAATAATTATATATCAAACCGAAAATGGAGAAACAAAATTGGATGTTCGTTTTCAGCACGAAACGGTTTGGCTTACTCAAAAGTTAATGGCTGAATTGTTTCAGACAACTTCACAAAACATTTCCATTCAGCTTATAAACATATTCAAAGAAGGAGAATTAGAGGAAGAAGCAACTTGTAAGGATTTCGTACAAGTTCAAAAAGAAGGAAACAGGGATGTAA
The DNA here is from genome assembly GCA_965140775.1 of Bacteroidales bacterium. Classification (GTDB taxonomy): domain Bacteria; phylum Bacteroidota; class Bacteroidia; order Bacteroidales; family F082; genus UBA6244. The sequence continues at coordinate 433,829 of OZ223471.1, forward strand.
AACGTAAGCAAATTTACAACCTAGATGCCACTATTTCCGTAGGATACCGAATTAATTCACAATTAGTACAAAGTTCAGACAATGGGCAACGCAACATATAAAAGAATACATTGTGAAAGGATTTGTTTTGGATGATGAGCAATTAAAAAAAGAGAATATGGGCTTAACCACTTGAAAAGGTGATACCATAAGAAAAACAGATGTTTCTATTGCCAGGAATTATTTATACGAGAATGAGTTGTCTGCGCTAAACAATTTAGTTGAACAATACTTAATTTTCGCGCAAGGACAAGCACAATGTAAGATTCCAATGTATATGAATGATTGGATTGAAAAACTAAATGGCTTTTTAACCCTAAATGATCGAGAAATTTTTAATAATGCTGGAAGTATTTCACACGAAATTGGAAAAGAAAATGCAGAAAGAGTACAATAAATTTAAAGATTCTCAACAAAAAATGATTTCAGAGAGCGATTTTGAAAAAGCAATGTAGCTAGTCAGCCAGATTACTGTTGTAATCATTGTTGTTACAGGGTAACCCCCGGACAATATATTGTTCACAATCGATATTATTCGATTCGTATGAAGTGGAATTGTCCCATCAAGTGGCTGACACCGGGAATGCTTTTCAAAAAAATATTCAACCTATTGATAGGCAACAAATAAAAAATGTATTATCTTTGTACTTTGTTTATATGTATGAACATATGCACAAAGTAATTTTTAACCATAATCAATTATATCATGAAAAAAAATTTTACTCTGGTTAATGGCCTCTTTGGCAAGGCGTTTCTTACCAAAGGACTGGTCGTTGTATTCTTATTTTCTTCGTTGTTTTTTGTGGGCTGCTATGAATGGTCAAGCATTTTTCAACCTTCATCAACCACCATCAACAGTTATTTTACAGTAACCCTTACCGCTCAGGATGACGGCAATCCTGATAACGACTGGACCAATCCGGATCTTGTCAATTATGGCTTGTTTGGGGTGATGATTCCCGACGGTTGGGATGTTCAGGACAGTATTCCTTTTACCATTACTTGTTCCGATCCTTCCTACGACAATTCGGGTATATTGGTTTATAGTGCTGCACATTCCCAAACATTGGAAGATTCCATACCTTCTCCCAACGGGTATTATTGGTGGGGTGCCGTTACTGCTGACGAAGCCAGCATGGTTTATTTTGAATCCTTGTCGTTTACGCCAAAAATTTTTACGGGTGATCAGGAAGGTGATTATTTCCTTCGTTATGCCATTGGTGATATGGACTACTGGGACCGCAACCCTGCAGATGATGTAAGCGACCCCATGCCCATTGTGGTGGTTGATAACACCGGAATTGAAGAAATGCTATCCGGAGCAAACATATCCATGTATCCCAACCCCGTTTCCGATCAGTTGAATATTCAATTCGATTCGTATCAGTACGAAGTAATACATATGGAAATTATTGACCTTACAGGGAGGATAGTAAAGCGTGGTGAACTTCTCCAACAACACAATGTTATCGAACTCAGCGACATCAACCAAGGTGTTTATTTTGTAAGATTAAGCAATGGTGAAGTATCGAATAGTCATAAAATTTTGGTGAAATAAGTTTTGTTAAAATTTTGAATCAGGAGTTGCTTACACCAAGAATTGGCGGGCAACTCCTTTTTTATTCATGTAACTATAAAATACGATTCATGCGCTCATCTGTCATACTATTTTTCATTGCATTTCTTCTTTCCCCGGCCTACTCTCAAGTACATCCTGACAGCACTTTCAACACCCTGATCAGAACCGAAAATGGTGGTTGGGTGGCCGGAGATGCTACGTACTCCATAGCCTTGCCGGATGGGAGAACGTTATGGTTATTTGGCGATAGTTTTATCGGAACGGTAAACCCTGACAGTTCGCTTGTTGCCAGTGCAAAAATGATTAGAAATGGTGCTGTATTGCAAGAGGGCGAAGTTATGACCGCACAATATAACGGAACTTTTGAAAATCCGGAAGATTTTGTGCCCACAGACGATCCTGAAACATGGTTTTGGCCCGAACACGGGTTGGTTGAAAATAACACGCTCAAAATCATCATGTCTGAGTTTGGTCCCAATGGCGATACCACCGGTTGGAATTTTGAATTTCGGAGCACCTATGTGGCCCTATTTACCTATCCGGAAATTGAATTAATCGGGAGCATATCATTGCCCTATTATACCTCCAACGGGGTTATGTATGGCGACCGCCTGATAGTAGATGGCGACTATACATATATTTATGGTCGCAAAGAAGAGGTAGGAAACATTCCCTATGCACATTTGGCGCGCACACTCAATGGGGATTTATTATCCGATTGGGAGTTTTACGATGGATCAGGCTGGACTGATCAAGCCGAAGAATCCATTCGACTGACAAACCAACCCGTATCACAGCAGTTTGGCGTTTTTATGCATGAAGAAAAATGGGTAATGGTTACTCAAGAAATTTGGCTGGGATCGAAGATATACTCCATGGTGGCCGATCATCCTGAAGGTCCTTGGACTAACCTGAACACCTTGTACGAAACTCCCCGACCCTATCCTTCTCAATTTACTTACAATGCCTACCCACATCCTCAGTTTGATGACAATAACGAATTGCTTGTATCATATAATTCCAATGGCTCGTTTTGGGATATTTTCAGTAATGTTGAATTGTATCGTCCCCAATTTATTCGAGTTCCGTATGTGATGATTGATACTTCCTTTGCTCCCACGGCGATTCCTCAAATTCTTATGGAAGAGGAGGAAAGTTTAATAGTAAAAACTTATCCCAATCCGGCCGGTAGTTCTATTTCTCTCCATTTAACTTTGCGCGAATCTGCCGACTTTTCCATTCAGTTGTTCGATATATCAGGACATTTGTTAAAAACGATCCCTGCAAAGCACTATCCAGCCGGTAAGCATGCCCTTAAATGCGACCTCGCAAATTTTCCTTCAGGTGTGATTGTTTATCACATACAGGATAAAGTAGGTTGGTTTATACATAATTAGTTTATTTTTGTCACGTGAAATTTACACCCAATTCATGAGATTTTCCATTGACCATAAAAGTCTGGTTCCGCTGCATGCCCAAGTGGAGAAAATGCTTCGGGAAATGATAGAAGCGCCTGAATATCAAAATAATGCGCTGTTACCCAACGAAATGCTTCTGGCCAAACAATTGGGTATTTCACGCAACACGGTACGGCAGGCATTGAATAAATTGGTTTATGAAGGTTTGCTCATTCGAAAAAAGGGAGTGGGAACCCGGGTAGCAGATCGTAGCGTAAACACACGCGCACAAAATTGGTTAAGTTTTTCGCAGGAGATGAAAGCCAGTGGTATTGAAATAAAAAATTTTGATCTTCAGGTATCCTGGGTTGAAGCCGATGAGCATGTTGCTTCGTTTTTTAATGTTCCTGTAGGGAAAAAAATTCTTAAACTGGAACGCCTACGCGGACGTGTTGAATATCCGTTTGTTTATTTTGTATCCTATTTTCATCCACGCATTGGCATGACAGGAAATGAAGATTTCTCCAAACCCTTGTATGAAATACTTGAAAAAGAGCATGCCGTAATTGTCAAATTATCCCAGGAAGAAATCAGCGCAAGTCTGGCAGGTGAAAAAATCGGTAGAATTCTCGGAATATCCGCAGCCAGTCCGGTACTAAGACGCAAACGATTTGTGTACGATCCGGGAGGAAGACCAGTTGAATATAATCTGGGATATTACCGTGCCGATAGTTTTTCATACACCATCGAAAGCGAAAGAGAGTTGTAGTTATTATTTTGCCAACTCTTGAAAAAACTCAAAATGAGCCTTTACGGCTGAACTCCAGAACGCGCTGTTGTGACCGCCGGGACTTTTAATAAATCGAATATCAAGCTGATTGGTTTTGCACTTTTCTACAAACTTGACATTGATTTTATAAAATGGGTCTTCCGTTCCACAGCTGATTATTAGCGGTTTATTGGCTTTTACAAGCTGATCAAAGTTTCCTGAAACCGAATATTTATTCAAAATACGGTTGGTATCTGTAGTATCTGATATACCGAGAACCCGATCAATTCCATACTGATTTCCCCAACCATGAAGATCAAGTAACCCGCTTAAACTTCCGGCACCTTTGAAATAATCAGGGTTTTTTAAAAACAAATACAGTGCACCATGACCTCCCATGCTTAGGCCAGAAATAAAAATATTTTTCTCTTGCACAGAATAGTGGTCATTGATGAAGGGAATCAAATCTTTTTCAAAAAATTGTTCGTATTGGTTTTCTCCGGCCACCGGACTGTCGAGATACCACGAATCGTGCAATCCATCAGGACAAACGACAATAAAACCGAATCGGTTGGCATAATCCTGACAATCGATCATATCGTCCCAGTGATGGTAATATCCACTCCACCCGTGAAGCAAATAAAGCAGAGGAAAGGATGCCTCGGGGTTCTGGTTTTCAGGAGAAAAAACCCAAATGGTATCGGGTTGGTTCAGGAAATCAGAATGCAAAATATATTGATCCTGAGCAGGGCATTGAGTGGCAATGAAAATGCCAAAAACCAGTGAGAATATCCATTTCATCACGTTGACAGTTAGTTGTTTTCCAGGATGTTGTCTATGGGTACCCGAATAAACACAGGTCGGTATTTGCTGGCATCCTCAAAAAGATCGTCTAAACTAAAACTATTGATGCAATAGGAAACCAACAATTCATCGTTTTGGGTAAACTGAGGATGTGCTACCGGATTGTAGGCAAACAAGTCCTTGGCCGGTTGGAGGGGTTTCAGTTTCCAAAGCTCCTTTTTATTGGTCCAACCGGTGTAAGGTAGATCTGAAATAGCTGAATACAAACCACTTTCAAGAAAATCGCCCGATTGCGTCAGTAGTACATATTTATCTTTGAGCTTGATGACACTAAATTGTTCAGAGCCTTTGAAATCAGTCATGGGCTTGGCCAAACGTGAATCATTTACCCATGCAGTTCCGGTATAAAATTCCCAAGGGGCGAGTACATTTCCTTTGGGAGCGCGGGCCACGTAGGGATATTTGTCACCGGCACCATAGATATACGTATAATCGGTTGCATCGTCACAAATGGCATGACCCCAGTGCACCTCAGCTTCGTTGGGATAATCCAGGTGATCGATTCTCTCCAGTTTGATATCTGGTAGCGAAAAAGTAGCCAGATTGGCTCCTGTCCACCGAAATCCCCAGTTTCCCGTATCAGCCTGATAAAATGCAGTCATAAAAACCTTGAGTTGACCATTTTCCACCAAACCATCTCCGGGCCAATACCACAGCGAATCCTCTGAAAACTCGGTACCTTTAACGGCATCCGGAGGAATCACCAATGACGATTCCCAACCATCGATTACTTGATAGAGGCTGCGTAACGAATCGCCATCCTGAACCGCAAAAGCATTGCGGATAAATACAGGGGATCGTTTTACGCGACTTCCATCAGGGTTTACGGTACCCAAGAAAGAGTCGCCAAAAATCCAAACCGTCCTTCCATCGGGAAGCAGAACAGAATAATAACCATCCGATCCGGTTACGCCACAACAATCGCGGGCAACGAATTGGGTAAAGACCGTATCTACATACACCACCTTTTGCTTCACTTTTTCAGCCTCCGTTGGCTGATTGCAACAAGATGACAGCCCCCACACGGTGAGTGCAATAAAGACAATTGTTGGATAGTGTTTCGATCGAAAATATTTCATCATTTATTCGTTTACGTAGTTAATTATGGCTTCCTTCCAGATTAGATAACCCTTGCCATTGATATGTAACCCATCTAGGCTGTACTCGAGGTTGAGTTTGTTGTCAGGTGTGGCAAACAGGCTAAACAGATCAATGTAGGTCAGGTTTTTTTTCTGAGCCAGGGTTTTCAGGCGGGCATTGATTTCCATCAAATCCGAATTTTTTCGGGTAGTATGAATGGCGTCTTCGGTAGGTAATGTGCTTTGAATATACAATTGTGTGCCGGGCGATTGCAATTGGATGCTATCGATAATTTTACGGTAATTATCCATGATGTAATCAACACTTTTACCGCTGGCCAAATCGTTGGTGCCAATCATGATAAATATTTTGGCGGGATGCGATTCGGTGACTTCCGTCAACCGTTCCAGAATACCATCCGTATCATCTCCACCGATACCGCGGTTTTTGATATTGGGATTTTGAAACAACTCTGCCCATTCGCATCCATCAGTTATACTGTTTCCCAGAAAAATGATTTCGTTTTCTGTATTGGGAAGGGTTTCAAAATTCTCCTTTTTGTGGTAGTAATACGCTTTCATGGCCTTATTCCAGGCTGCCATGTCTTCGGCAAATTTATCATAGGCCATGATGGTATCTATTTCTGCCTGTGTGAGCAGGCTACTCATGGATGGTGGTGCATCTTCGGGTTGACTTCCCCATTTTTTATTGGGTTTATCGCCCATTTTCAACTCAAGTTTTCCACCGGCCACCAATTCCGAATGATAAAACCAGGGTTTGTCGAGTTTTTTTCCGTTGAGTTTGGCCGACTGAATATACTTATTATCACGACTCACATTTTTGGCCTCAATCACGAAAGTGCCCCCCGAATAATAGTTACTGTCGAGCTGAATGGTGACTTTTTCAAAGATGGGACTACCAATTTCGTAGATGGGTTTGATGGAGGCTCCTCCGTCCATTTCAAATAATCCCATGGCGCTCATCACATACCATGCGCCCATCTGTCCCTGATCTTCGTCGCCGGGCCATGCATCGATACTGTCGCCATAAAAACCATACATAATTTCACGTACCCATTTCTGTGTAAGCCAGGGAGCGCCGGCATAATTGAATAAATAGGCTGCTTCCATGTTGGGTTGATTTCCATGGTTGATAGGTAGAATTCCCACACCAATTAATCCGTTTTCATTGAGGTGTTCAGAATTAAACCGGTGGGGAAGCGACTTTTCGAATCCTTCTTCCAAACGGGAAATGTAGGTGTCTTTACCCAGAAGATTCAGCAATCCCTGCTGATCATGGGGTATAAACCAGGTGTATTGCCAGGCGTTTCCCTCCACGAATCCGGCACCCAGAAATACCGAATGTCCATAAGGAGAAAAATCAGGCTCCCAGCTTCCATCGGCCTTTTTCATCCAAATGTATTTTTCCTGTTCATTGAACACGTTTTTGTAGTTAAACGCCCGTTTGGTAAAGGTTTTATAATCCGATTCGTTACCCAACGCTCTGGCCATTTGACCTACGGTCCAATCATCGTAGGCATACTCCAGCGTATTACTTGTGGGACCGTCCTCGGTGGGAACATAACCATATTTTAAGTATGAGTCTAAATTCCGGTTGCCCACCAGCCCTCCTCCGGGATGAGGTTTTCCCTGCTCCATTTGGTTGTGTCGCATGGCGGTATATGCCTTGTTAACATCATAGTTGCGAATACCTTTTTGGTAAGCACTTACCATGAGTGGGATTTCGTGGGAAGCCACCATGATGCTGGAATATTCAATTCCGGTGGGTCCTTTGGGCAACCAACCGCCTTTGTCGTAAATTTCGAGTAACGACCGCACCCAGCTATTGGCAATTTCGGGGTGTTGCAATGTCCATAATTGGTTGAGGTTCCAGAAGGTGTTCCAGAAGGCATCACCGCCATAAACCACATCGTTTTCATCTTCAAGCTGTTGCCCCTTTTCGTACATGTCGACGTATTTTCCATTTACATCGCTCCAAATGGTACGACTGGCATAGGCGCGATACATGTTGGTGTAAAACTTTTTATAGTCTGTTTTTTCGCCCCCCTCAATTTGAATGGTTCCCAACAGTTTATTCCAGGTGTTTTGATTGTTGGCCACCACGGCATCAAAATCCCAATCAAAAGGATCCATTTCTGTTTCCAGATTTAGTCGCGCTTGATCAATACTTACCAGAGAAATTCCTGATTGCATGAGGATTTGTTCGCCCTCTTCGGTGTTGAAAGTAACAAACGCACCCACATCATCATCGCCAAATATGAGGTGGATTTCATTGGTATTTTCGATGATTTCTTCCCGCATCCATCCGTTAAAGGAAGTAAAGGGCTTGTTAAAACGAATGACGAAATTCAATTTAAACTCATTGTAGTTGGCTCCACGAAGGCTTTGTTGAACAGAATACCCTTCAATCTCGGTATCGCTCACTTTGGTGATTTTGGCCTCAAAAATTTCGTAGCTGTATTCCGTGGGGATTTTTAAATCAATAATCACCCTTGCCGAGTTGGATTTTGGGAAAGTATAGCGCTGAAATCCTGCCCGTGTGGTGGTGGTAAGTTCAGCATTGATGTGGTAATCTTCCAGAAACACCTGATAATAGCCTGCCTGAGCGATCTCGTTGTCGTGACTGAAGCGTGAACGATAGCCCAAATCGGGGTTGTTTTCAGTGCCCGGAACAATTTTTAATGGTCCGGTTGTGGGCATGGTGAGTAATCCGCCCATGGTCCATGAATGAAGGTGCGAAAACCCGGAAATATTATGAATTTTGTACTCATAGCCAGCTTTCCAACCCTTGCGTTGGTTGTCAGGGCTCAGTTTTACCATTCCAAATGGCATGGTTACTCCCGGAAACAACATCCAGCGGGCAAAGGTGGTTCCCATGAGCGGATCCACATAATCCACGGGTTGAACAATATGTTTGTTGTGCTGACCAAAAAAGTTGAACGCGGCTATCAGCATCAGAAACAGAGCGAGGTGCTTTTTCATAAGTTTATTGGTTGTCGAGTTGTTGTAAAGCAAAGGTATAAGCCCCCAAAGCAATGGCATGACTGGCGCCAATTTTGGAAATGCCTACCCCTGTGCGCGGCATGCTGTCGAAAGCAAGGGTTCGGGTATTCCCCGGAATTTTCAACTGTTCAATTTTTCCCAAGGCAAATGATTGTAGTTGATTGGGGTCTTCCAGATTGAACACCTTGAAGGAGAGACGATCGTTGGGTGTGCCTGTAAAATGGTGGTAACTACGATTGATCTCTGCAAACATTGCGGGAGAAAACAAATTCCACGCGGCAGTAATCCCACCACCGAGAACCACAATACCATCGATGAGGGTGAGAATATTACAAATGGAACTGCCCAAGGCCTCACCAAATACCTGATAGGTGGTTTGGGCTGCCAATTGGTCTCCCTCTTTAATTCCCGAAGCAATATCTGCCACATCTTTGGGCATTAATGTTTCTGAAAAAGGCAAACCCGCTTCTTCTGCATACATCCGTTGAATGGCCCGGGTGCTGATACTTTCTTCGGCATTCCAATGCGCATTAAACTTGTTTAAACTGTTGTGAACTTCTGCACCACAAGAACTGTCGCCAATAATGAGGGTATTATTCAGGACGATGCCTCCACCAAAACCGGTTCCAAGGGTTAATCCAATGAGGTTTTGGTATTGTTTAATTCCACCCAAATCTTTTATTTTGTGGTTGATGTCGGGGAGAAATCCTGAAAGTGCTTCACCATAGGCAAACAAATTTCCGTCGTTGTTGATAAACACAGGCAAATTAAACATGTCTTTGAGTAACGGCCCCAAAGGTGTATTATCGTTAAACGCCCTGAAATTGGGCAGGTTACCAATAATTCCCAAGGCATAGTCTGCTGGTCCTGGGAAGGCAAAACTAATGGCGTCGGCTTTCCCGTTTAGGGCTTTCAAAGCTTTTGTAAAACCCAGCACAATGTTTCCCAGACAATTTTCCAGATTGTGTGCCTCCGACGGAAGCTGAATGGGATCAATAATGGCCCGGTTGCTTTGAATGGCTGAGAATACAAAATTGGTTCCTCCGGCATCCAGGGTGAGTATAATTCGTTTATCCGTATTTGGGTTCATAGATTTAGTGTTTAATAACGTAATATGAAGCGTATGTAATGTACAATATGCAGAATATCAGCACGTAGATGGCTGCTACAAACCCAAGCAAATCGCTTAACAAACCAATTACCGGAGGAATAATGGCTCCTCCGCTGACTGCCAAAATAATCAATCCGGAAAGTTCGTTGGCGTAAGCCGGTTTTTGTTCCACGATAAGGGCAAACATAATGGGAAAAACATTGGAAAATCCAAATCCTGCAACGAAAATCAAGATGCGGGTAAGCAACAGGTTTTCTGAAAAGATAATGCCGATTAATCCGGCCAAAGCCAACAAGGTACTGACCACCATAAAAACTTTTATGTTGATTTTTCGCAGGAGCAATGCACCAATAAATCTTCCCGACATCAAGGAAGCAAAATAGATAACAATACCCATGCTGGCTGATTCGAGGCTAATGCCAAATTTGGCAGTAAGGAAAGTGGCAATATTGGTGTTCATGGCCACATCAAACCCTACCATAAAAAAGATAGCCAGAATGGTGATGAAGATGTATTTGTTTTTCAACAAGGCAAAGGCACTTTTAAAAGTTGCCGGAGCTTTCTCCGGTTTTGATTCGTCGATTTTAACGGCACTTAGCCACCAGGCAGACAAAAGTGAGATAGCTGCAAAAACAGGAAAAACCAGCTTCCAATTGTTGAAGTACAAAGCCAATCCGGCAGTAACAATGGGTCCTAACATGCTGGCAATGGCTTTCACGAGTTGCGACAAACTCAGGTTGGCAGCTTTAGAGCCCTCCGGCGAAATGTCGATCAATAATGGGTTGGCCGATACTTGCAAGATGGTGTTCCCAATGCCCAACAGGGCGAATCCCAACAGGGCGGTGGGTAAGGTATAATACACAAACGGAATCAACAAGCCTAGCCCGGTGAGTATCATTCCTATATTAACGGTCATCTTTTTTCCTTTGCGGTCCTGAAATATTCCGGTGGGAATGGACATGAGTGCAAACCATATAAAGACCATAAAGGGAATAAGTTGAGCCATTTTATCCGACAGGTTAAAATCCTGTTTTACATATCCGGTGGCTACACCTACCAGATCAACAAATCCCATAACAAAAAAGGAAAAGATGACAGGCAGGAAAATTTTTACGGAAGTTTTTTGTTTCATGGTGGTTGAAAATTATGTTCTTACAAAGGCTTTAATGGTGCCACATTTTTTTCCAAGAGATTCTCCATGAGGAGAAATGATGATGGATCCGGCTGCTGCCGGAATGATAAAGGTTTCGGCATAATGAAACACCATGGGTTCAAAGGCTCCGGTGGCGCTTTCTACCAGTATTTCACGTCCTTCAACTACGTTAAAAACCTGAACACCATCGCGTTGGGCATGATTAACGGGTTTTGAAAACCAGTGACGTCGGGTTTCAATAAATTCCCGTTCGTGAAGTCCGGTTTGTTCGCTTTCCCAACCATCTCCTCCGGCCAGAAATTGAACTTTATTGATCAGGTTCTCCTTGGTCCATTCAGTGGTTCTGTTCCATTGAATCACGTTTTTCCCGTGCTCGATGTTGATGGGGCGGGGTTTCCCATCCAACCCCAAACGCTCCCAATCCCAAAGCTTAAAGGTAAAAATATAAGGTGTAGAACTGATTTCTAATACCATGCCATTGGTTCCAGAACAATGCACCGTGCCGGCTGGAATAAGAAAGTGATCGTGTTTTCTGGCAGGCCATTTTTCTACATATTGCTCATCAGGAAACCGATGTCCGGTGGCTTGGGCCTTTTTTAAATCGGCAATCATTTGGTCTCCGTCTATTCCCTCTTTCAGTCCCAGATAAACCACAGCATCTTCCTCGGCATCCAGCAAATAATAGCTTTCGTCCTGGGTATAATGCATGCCGAATTTTTCCTGAATATATTCGGTGGTGGGGTGCACTTGCAAGCTCAGATTTCCTCCTTTGATGGTGTCGAGAAAATCGAAACGGATGGGAAACTCGTCGCCAAAACGGGCATGCACAGGATCGCCCAGCAAAGCCACAGGTTCGTAAAAAACCACGTTAATTGACGGAAGTTCAAACCTGACGTCGCCAAACCCTAAAAACAAGCTGTTTTCTTCAGGTACGCAATTGAAGCACCATGCGTAGTTTTCCATATCGGGGTCGAGACCACACACCTCTTTCATCCATTGACCTCCCCAGGGGCCGGCATCAAAATACGGAACCACACTAAAAGGCTGGTGAGCTGCTTGGGTAAGTCCTTCACGAACCAGATTTCCGGAGAGCATTTTTGGTTGATCAGGGGTGTTGGTATCCAGCACAAAATCCCAATGAGCCATCAGTTTTTTCTTATGACGATCGAGTACCCGCCAGTCCACAAAAAAGCTTCTTTTGTATTGTTTTTCGAATGAGTCTGTTTGGTTAGAAATCCCAAGATTACTGATTTCGTTGCGCCGCATACGCAGTTGAATTTCCCAACGAGCCATGTCGGCATATACCAGAATTTTGGGTTCGTCAGTCAATAGTGAGGCACCAATACCAAAAAGGATAATGAGTCCTTCCGTGATATCCGCAATCTGGGTTTTCACCTGATTGATTTTATCTTGATCAAAAAACTGAATTAAATTAAGGCGGGTCATGTAACCAAAAATCCGATCTTCGGTAACATCTTGCTGAGTTAACTGGCGTATTTCCTGTTCAGGAAGCAAACACGAATTGGCCATGAATACCTTTTCGGGATGAAGAAACAACTGCATTGATTTCAGCAGTTCGTACTCAAAAGTTCCTTGATAGCAATCAATGACCAGAATTGTTTTTGCCGACTTCTTAGCATGAATGGCTTGCTTTAGTTCATGGGCAATGGCCTCCCAGCCTACCATACATTCGTCCTCCGTTTTTCGGATTCGGACAACAGGATATTTATTAAAATTTGATTTCAATCGTAGCAGCTTTAGTTAATAATTGTATCCAAACAACCTGATTTATTGATAATTTGGATTTTGAGTCAAGTTTTTGTTGTTGTCGAGTTCACGTTGTGGAATGGGAAATACATAGTTATATGCCTGGGGGTTGGCTTTGTCGCCTTTAGCTCGTTTTACATAGTCGATGAGATTGTTTGTGCGCACCAAATCGTACCAACGGATACCCTCATTCACAAATTCCACGCGCCGTTCATGTAATACTGCCAATCGAAATTCTTCCTGAGAAATACCTTGTAAGTCAGGCAACACATCCGGATTTCCATTTCGTGCTCTTGCCCGAACCTCGTTGATTGCAGCATAGGCTTCGGCAGTTGGACCATTGATTTCGTTAACCGCTTCCGCATGTATTAACAACACTTCCGAGTAGCGCATGATATCAAAATTAGAACCACATTGAGCCGTTTCATCCGGATCATATGCATCCTGATCCCAATGTTTGAAAATATGAGGCTCGAAGCTGTCGTACCAATAATGATCGAAAAAAGTGGCTTCCTTTCGAAAATCGCCTTCTTCGAAACTGTTGAGCAGATCTTCGGTGGGCAACATAATTTCTACCCCTGCATTAAAAACTCCTTGGATGTAAGGCAAACCACTAATTACAATTTGATTGTTTTGGCTGGGAATGCCGGAATAAAACTGAGCAGCAAAAATTGATTCTTTACCGTTTCGATGGGCATCTTTAAAATTATCGGTAAAGTCGTCCCAAAGACCATAAACACCCAACTCCATTACTTTTAGGCTTGCTTCGGCGGCTTCAGGCCAATGTTGGAGGGTAAGCTGAACCTTGGCCAACATGCCCAAAGCGGCTCCTTTGGTGGCACGGCCTTTATCGGTAGAGGTATAATATACTTTTGGACAACCCTCTGAAGCGATGGTAAAATCTTCTATAATCTGGTTGTAAACCAATGATTTATCCGTTCGTTTCACATACAATTCTTCATCTGTAAGATTAGACGAAATTGGTTGAACTATCAATGGAACATCGCCAAAAAGCCTGACCAGGTTAAAGTAAAACAACCCACGTAAAAATCGTGCTTCACCAAGAATCTGTAATTTCTTTGCCGAATCCATCACAATGTCAGGCACCTTTTCAAGTACAATATTGGCCCTTGAAATGCCCAGATACGATCCTTGCCAGATTCCTTCCAGGTAGGTATTGGTGGATTGCAAAGTGTATTGGTTGAACTGATGAATGTTGGGGTCGTTTAAGTCTTCGCGGGCGTTACAATCGTCGGATCCCACATCTTGAATAAGCCATAAATAGCTGTTGTATTGATTTACAGAAGTAAGCAGACTGTAGGTAGCATTGATGGCACTAATGGCATCGGCTTCTGTCTGGTAAAAATTATCGTAGTATATTTGGTGGGGTTCAATTTCCAGTTCTTTGGTACACGACCATCCCAAAACCAAAGCAAGTAATAAGGTAATTATAAATGTCTTTTTCATTGTAGTAGGATTATAAGTTCATGATGATGCCCAGAATATATGATTTGGCAGAGGGATAACCGCCATAATCGTAGCCCATTCGGGTGTTGTCGAAGCCAAAACGACTTACTTCAGGATCGAATCCGGTATATTTGGTAAAGGTGAAAAGGTTTTCACCGGTAAAATAAATACGGGCATTGTCAATTTTCATTGCTGACATCCACCTGACGGGCAGGTTGTACGACAATGTGATGGTTTTCACACGTATATAGGAGCCATCTTCCAGGTAGCGATCCGACATTTTTAGGTAGTCAGCGTTGCGGTTGGCTCTGGCGTATTCATTGCTGGGGTTTTCCGGAGTCCACCTGTCCAGCATGTTGATGGAAGCGTTGGAAAGACCGTTGCCCGATTCCAATTCAAAGCGATTGGAGTTAAGAATTTGATTTCCATACTGACCTTGAACAAACACATCCAATGATAGATTGCCGTAGGAAAAATTATTGTTCATCCCCCAATAGAATTTGGGAAGTGCATGTCCAAGAATCTTCCTGTCGTTGGCGTCAATTACACCGTCGTTATTCTGATCGATGTATTTAAAATCCCCGGGTTGATTGCCGTATTTAGCTGCTTCGGCTGCCTCATCCGATTGCCAGATGCCGTCAGATTCAAGGCCAAAAAATGTGCCCATTTGTTCACCTTCCTGAATGATAGCCCAACTTCCAATTTTAAGTTTGTAAGTGTCGTTGTCCACGTACATGGTTTTGCCTCCCAAATCAAGAATACGGTTGTTGTTAAACGAAATATTAAAATCGGTGTTCCATTTGAAACTGTTTACCAAATTGGCTGTTCGAAGACTAAATTCAAATCCGGAATTTTTCATGCTTCCAATATTTTCAAGATATACGGGATATCCTGAAGTGTATGGAATTTCGGAATTGTATAGCATATCGATGGTTTTTTTGTAATAATAGTCGGTGGTAAAAGCAATACGGCTATCAAAAAGACCCATGTCGATACCCACATCAAACTGGTTGGTGGTTTCCCATTTTAAGTTGTCGTTGCCGGGCACATTGGGTGCAAAACCTGATGCTGGGGATCCACCGTTAAAATAATAATCGGTACCCGCAATGGTTCTGATATAGGCGTAATCTGAAATCCGATCGTTACCACTTTTCCCATAACTCACCCGAAATTTTAAATCCGAGAAAATGTTGGTGCTTTTAATAAAATCCTCTTGTATCAATCGCCAGGCTAGCGCCACCGAGGGGAAAAAGGCATAGCGGTTATTTCTTCCAAATCTTGAAGAGCCGTCAACCCTGCCGGTAAGAGTAAGCAAGTATTTTTCTTTGAGATTATAATTTATCCTGCCCAGATAGGAAACAATGGCCGATTCGGCAGAAGAAGAATAAATACTGGGCATGTCTTCGGCGTTTTCAATGCCATAATAACCCAGAATGTCGTTGGGAAAATTGGTGGCAATATCAATAAAGCTTCGGCTTTTATTTTTTTGAAAGGTGAATCCTGCCACAGCATTTAACTGATGGATATCTCCGAATTTTTTGTTGTAGCTCAGCGTGTTTTCGGTTAGCAATGTTTGTAAATCAGTGGTGGCAAAACGGGCCTGACCATCATTAAATGAACCCGAATATACCGTTCGCGGGGTGTACATATCCTGAGTTTGGTGATAAATATCTGTGGCCAAACTGGTTTTAAATTTTAAATTCTGGACGATCTCGTACTCAAGGTACACATTTCCCAACAGTCGGTTGATGTTGCTCACCGCATCCACTGTTCGGGTCACCGCCACGGGGTTGTCGAGCCATGCATCTGCATTGGGATCGGTAAGAGTGTAGTTTCCATCGGTATCAAAAACCGGCAATACCGGATTGAAAGTAAGTGCCGTATTTACAACTCCCGGAAAAAAACCTCCGGGAGTGTCTGTTGGAACTGTATTGCTTTTGGTTTTGTTGTATCCCATGGAGGTACCCAACTTTAATTTTTTGTTTATCTGCCTATCGAGGCTTACCCTGAAACTGTATCGGGCAAAATCAGAACCCTCAATAATTCCGTCCTGCAAAAAATAATCACCACTCACCGAGTACTGGGTTTTTTCACTACCACCGGAAAAGGACAACTGGTAATTTTGAACCGGTGCATCGCGGAAAATCTCCTCTTGCCAGTCGGTTCCTTTGCCCAAACTTTCAGGGTCAGGATATAGTGGGGTGTATTCTTCCGGATTGGCATTGAAGCCGGCTTCGTCGTATAATTTGGCGAATTGGGTTGCGTTCATTACCTCCACACTCGAAGCTTTTTGTTGCAGACCTAGATAGGCACTAAAACTGATTTTATCTCCTCCTTTTTTACCTTTCTTGGTAGTAATAATCACAACGCCGTTGGCTCCACGTGCTCCGTAAATGGCCGTTGCTGAGGCATCTTTGAGGATTTCCATCGATTCAATATCGTTGGGATTGATGGAACTCAACCCGTTTTCTGCCGGGCCACCTATCCACGAAAAGTTTTGTTGACTTTCCATCAACACCCCATCTATCACATACAACGGTTCGCTGCCTGCCATAATGGAGTTTCCTCCCCGAATTTTTACCGAAGTAGCTCCGCCCGGCTGGCCCGAAAGTGACGTTACCTGAACGCCCGATACCCGTCCCTGAATTTTTTTATCGAAAGAAGTGGCAGGCGTTTCGGCCAACTTCTCCATGTTTACTGATGCCACAGCTCCCGTAAGATCGCTTCTTTTTACCGATCCGTAACCAATTACCACTACCTCATCAAGGCCAATGTTATCGCTTTCCATACTTACATTAACAACCGTAGAAGAACCCAGTTCTATTGATTCGGTGCGCATTCCCATAAAACTAAACTCCAATACTTTTATATCTGGGTTGATTGTCAAACTATATTGGCCGTTGATATCGGTCACCGTACCTTGGGTGGTTCCTTTGGCCAAAATGGCAACTCCGGGAATGGTGCTGCCGTCTGAATTATCGGTTACTGTGCCCGTGATGGTTCGTTGTTGACTCAGCAATTGGAAGCCGGCCATCAGGCAGAACATCAAAATTAAAAATCTCCTTTTTTTCATTTTCGTTGGTTATTGGTGTTGTTTCGATGATCGAAATCAATATGAAAACAAATTTATTGGCATAATGTACATATGTATGAACATACTAACAATGGAACAAAAGTAATCATAATTTTTATGTAAGCTAAAAAAATGAAAGAATTTACGGCATGGAATGAAAAAAATGAAAGAAAACAAAAAAAGCCCAACCACATCGGTCAGGCTTTTTATTCACAAACCAAAAACTTGCTATTGGATTCTCACAAAGTGAAAATCTCCCATCAAAGTGAGGGTTGACACGTCTTCGTCCACTTCAAAATGGCCTTCGTAGTAGCCGTCCTCATCAATAATTCCGGTGAGCGAAATGCCATTGAAGGTATAGCTTAGTCCGTTGTGGGTATAGTCGCCTTCAACCCAATCTACTGTGTTGGCATGAAAGGTAAGGGTCATGGTGACAGGAAACAGGTTACTGCCCGGGTTGTACCAAACAGTTCCGTTCAAATTAACTGCTTCGGCCTCTGTTGTTATGTCAATGGCTGCTCCATCTGAATATCGTGTTTCGTCGGTACTGTTGTTTTCATTGACCACATACACGTAAAATGTATAGGTTTCACCGCTGTTCAGGTTTTGAAGGAGGGTCATTTCAGAATAAGCATCGAGTTGTTTTATCCGGTTTCCAACATATCCTTCAACACGTTGACCATCATAGATTTCGATACTAGTACGTTCACTATCGGGATTGTTCCAACCAAGTTGGGTATAATTGCTTCCTGTGGCTATTTCATACAGTCCGTAAACGGGGTCGGGACGGGTTTCGCCTGATCCTTCATAAACTGCTTCTGCCAGAGCTGCCAACGTGTTCATGGCAGCATCGGTATAGGCTTCCACGCGTACCACACTCCCCGAACTCATGGACTGCACCGTCCAGTTATTAAAGGAGATAGGGGTGGTCATCATCATTTGTCCATTCACCAACACCATGTAATATTGGGCTCCCTGGAAATAATCCCAGGTGATGTGCACCTGTCCACTTATGGTAGCGAGGTTCAGGTTTTGGATGGTTCCAACTTGTTGGCTATGGTATTGAGCAACTCCGGTGGCCATCAATTGGGTAGCCTCGCTGTCGCTAAATGCTTCTACCTTAATTTGAATACCGTCCAACAACGATCCAACGTTGAAATATGTTCCAACAATGGGTATTTCGGAGCAGGGAATGCCGCCCTTGCTCACCATATACGAACGGGCATCAACCACGGGATCCCACGACACAACAACATCCGACCCCATTTCGGTAAAAGTAATGTTGGTCACCAGATCTGATGATGGTTTTTCAAAGTTTACTTTGCCCATGGCGATCAAGCTATTCATCTGGCTATCGCTGAAAGCTTCAATTTTTATCTCTATACCATCTGCCAACAAGCCTACCACGTAACTGGTACCTGCAATGGGCAAATCAGAAACAGCGATACCACCGGTACTTACTATATATGATTTTGCACCGGGAACAGCGTCCCACTGAATCATGATATTGGAACCCATTTGTGTAAAGGTAATGCCCTCCACGGGAATAACTGTTGGACTGTCGTCGTCTTTTTTACATGATGAATTTAGTAGAACAATGGACAACAAGGGAATGGCGAAAAGCCAAAAGATCATTTTTTTCATAGGACTAATCAGGTTTTTTAAATGAATTTGGCCTGTTAGTTGCGGCAGAATGGCTTTTTTGAAAAACAATTGATAAAAAATAATTCAATGGTGTCCGGTTAAAATTTCCAATGGCATATGAAGAAGAGGTAAAACTTTCGCACGAACGAAATACCATAATATCGGACAACAATGAAAGTGCTTTATTCCCCAATCAACACAATTCCGCTCCAGTCCATGGGCAGCCGGCCTCGTTGTATTTGATCAATTTTAGCCTCTTGCAAAGCTTTGGCATAGGATTGTCCATCAAGCAGATGTGCGTAAAAATCCACCATCAGATCCTTTGTTTTTTGGTCGTGGATTTTCCATAGCGAAACCACCAGATTGGGCACGCCGGCAAAAATAAACCCCCGTGGCAAGGCCATCACACCCTCGCCTTCTTCCAGTTTTCCGGCACCGGTTTTACACGCGCTAAGCACCACCAGGTTTGCCTTTACGGGAAGGGTAAACAATTCTCCCAAATAAAGAAAGCCATCGTTGGTAATGTTGTTTATGGTATCTACCTCCATTTGATCGAGAAATATTCCGGAGAGTTGGGGATTACTTTTCGAAGAAATACCATGGGTGGCCAAGTGGATGATGTCGAATTGATTGAGGCTGGTTTTTACGTGCTCCTCGTTGGCTTCATGATACAGAAATGTATGTTCCGGATTTCCCTTTTCGTGAAAAAGCCGCGCTATGTCGAGCACTTCTTCTTTGGAGTAGGGGAGTTCGCGGAGGTTGTTTCCACTTCGCCAGGCGGAGTCGGCATCGCGTAGGGCATAGTCAACCAACAAGGTATTGGGTTGGATGGGAGCTGCATCGTCGGAAAACACAGGGGCAAATCCGGCAAAACTCAAGGCATTGTCAATAGGCACCGACCGGCGGCTTTTCAACCACAGAAACACCGAATAATTGTAGGAAATGGCCATTTTTTGGATGAGAAACTCCTGATCTTGGGGAGAAATAAGGGCTTCAAACGGAGTCTGACTTAATTCGCCATCGGGGATGATCACCAGTTTTTTCAATCCAATCAATTCCTTTTCCAGAGGACCAATCAGCCCTTGGTAAAGTGCGGAAGAACTGTGAGTGAAATCCGTTGACCCGGTTTTCAACCCCTTGTAGTAGGCTGTTAATTGGTTTTTGAAGGCTACATCAACGTTGATTGAAGTAACAAGTGCCGTGTTTTTCTTCATCAGGAAACAAAACAACCGGTCTTTACCCATAAAATATATAACAAGCCCTTCTTTATCTGAAAGTTGCTGCTGTATTTCGGTGAGGGTAATGTGTGAAAACAATTGGTTTAATTGGATATTTTGGTTGGTATTCTGTAAGGAATAACTGAGCTCAAACGCTTCCATTCTGTTGGCAATCAACTTATCGAACACTTGACTTTCGAGCAGACTGTCAGGTTTGTTTTGAAGTACCTGAAGCTGATTTTCCAACTGTCGGATACTTTGAAGTAGCTCTGTTTGGCGAGTTGATAATT
Source organism: Bacteroidales bacterium (assembly GCA_965140775.1). Lineage (GTDB taxonomy): Bacteria > Bacteroidota > Bacteroidia > Bacteroidales > F082 > UBA6244. Next base: position 454,302 of record OZ223471.1, read on the forward strand.
CGGAATGACTGTCCAATTGATTGACTTCTGCACTTAGTTTATAGGCGGTAGATTGGGTAAAAAACCTCCATAGTTCATCCAGGCGCGCTGAATCTTTTCGTTGTTGATAGGCCATAAAACCGGCCTGAATTCCTGTTTCGGCCAGTTGATGATAATCTTTGGCCAGTTGCCGATCGTTTCCGCCTATCAAAGTGGCATCACGATATCTTCCCATCAGGGTGTCGGATAAACCGGCAAAACGCAGTGATTGTGCTAGTTGACTTGTGTTTTCGGACTTTTGGTAAAGAGAAAAATAATCCCGGGCCAACGCAGATGCAGTTTGATATCCACGGAAATCGTCGGAAACATCATTGGCTGCCGGAACACCGTACATGATTGGCTGAGAATCTCCGGTTAACAACTGTTTCAGGTTAAACTCGGATTTTAAAATAGCCTCCTGTGGCATTCCGATCCGGGCATAGGTTTGAGCCAGCGATGCATGGTTGGAGAAGGAAGCCGGGTCGTACGTAAGCGCTTTTTCGTAGTACACCAAGGCCGAATCCACCAGGTGTTGGGCAGAGAAATTCGCTGCAATCAAGCCATATACCTCCGACAGTTGAAGCGAGTCGTTGGGATACTGTTGCAGCACATGTGCTTCGAGCGCACGGAAATCCCACATGGCCACATCAAAATCGCCCTGATTTTTATGCGCATCACCTCTTACGGCATGGAGCGAATAATAGACATCATGAAACCGATCGTAGGCTTCATGTTCAGTAATCCAATCTTCGGCCATGGTGGCAAATTCGATGGCCTGGTCGTCGTTTCCCAGTTTCAGCTCATCCGAAGCCAGGTTAATCATGGCAATAACGGTTACATCCGAGTCGGGATAATAATTCTGCAGAATATGAAAAGCCTTTTTGTCGAAAGCCGCAGCCAGCTCAATTTGTTGGGTTTCTTTCATGGCAAGTGCCAGTCCCAAATAGGTGGATCCCGCATCGTGATACTTAATCCATGTAAAATGTTCTGTTTCGTTAGGGTTCACCGAATTAAAACCGATTAACGCATTTTTATACAATTGATAAGCCTCCATCATCCGGCCCTGATAGAAACGCAATCCGGCCAAATTGTAATACCCGCTTGAAATATGCAACAGCGGGGCATGCACTTGTTGGTAAATGGCCAGTGCGGTTTCCATGTATGGAATGGCTTCGTCATAATTGCCCACGTATTTACAACCAAACGATTTAATGTGTAACAGTGTGGCATAGTGTACGTTGATGGTGTCGGTATACTTTCGCAGAAAAGCAATTTGGTGATCGATCAACTGCATCAGGGTGTCGCCCAATGGTCCGCCCAACGGATAATACACACATACGTTGAACAGGTAATTGGCACGATCGGTTTGTCCCAAAGCGTAATAGTAATCAAAGGCTTTGGACGACAAACCCACGAGGCTGTCGTATTCGCCCAGGTTGAGGTGGTTGTCGATCTGAGGGTAAAACAGGCTGTCTTTTAAACCGTTATAGGTGTCTTCGTAATAATTTTGTGAAAAAAGGCTGACAGACATCAGCAGAAGAATAGCTGTCAGACAGGCTGTTTGGGCTTTTAACAGACGCGACTTTCTCATAAGAGGCAATTAAAAATTTGATTTTGGCTGCGACAAAGATAGCCAATTTAGCCTGCATAACAATCCGGTTCAATGGCAAGATCCCCCTGGCGCAGCGGAGGTGGAGGTACGGTTAAAATAGCTAATTTTGCCCATATTTTTCAAAAATGAAATTTTTCCGCAACCAACGTAAAGAAACCGACGAATTCATTTTCCAAATAAGCCGCACGGCTGAATTGGTGGTGGGAAAATACGTGGTGCGCAAAGCCATTCCCAAACGTGAGCAGGAAGATGTAGTGATGGTGGCAGTGGAGAAATTCGTTCAGCAAAAAGATAAAATTATGTCTTCGTTTCAGGGCAAATCTTCGTTCAACACCTATTGCGTAGCCGTGCTCAACCGCATGGTGTGCGAGGTTATCCGTAAAGAAAGCCGGCATTGGTACGCGGTGGTGGAAAACGATGCGGAGCCCATAAAAAACAGGCATGGATTGTGGATAGAGGCCGAAAAAGATTTGGTGTTGAAAAGTGAGGTGGTCCGTTTTAACCAAACCCTGCTTTTCTTTAATGGAACCGGAGCCAAGGTGAATCTGTTTTTGAAATACTACTTCGGCCTGCCAATACAACGAACAGATTACCAGAGCTATGGACGTCATCATGCAGATGCATTGAGTGAAATTCTGAATGCGGATGCCGCCCCATCCAAGGGAACCGCTTTTGAACAGATGGCCATAGCCGTGAATCTGGTGGAAGGAAAACACCTGAAAGGAGATGCCGTTCGCATGTGGCTGAACAAACAGATGGACGTGATTCTCGACAGACTCAATGCTTCAGGTGGAAGCCGGCACAACCGCGAAAGTCTGGCTCTTTTGTGCGAACTTTCGGCAACTAACCTAACTCAATCATCAAACTAAGAAAACCATGAAACCCTCCATACACCTCACCGAAGAAGAGATTGCCCTGAGTGCAGAGGCCATGATCGCCGGAGACCTGTCACATTTGGAGCCCCGCGTTCGTGAGCATCTCGATCATTGTACCCAATGTGCGGGGGAAGTAATGATGGTGGCCGAAGTGTCGGGTGAGGTTCCTGAAATTACCGCGGCGCCGGTTTTAACGAAACCCTTGTGGGGATATGTGGCATTGCTGGCAGCAGCAGTGGTTGTTATTGTGATGATTATAAATGTTCCGGGATGGTTTAAACCTGCCTCACATCACTCATCCGATATGGCAGGGGTCGTTCAGGATTCCATCAACCCGTCGGCAAATCAGCCAAATCAAGATTCCGAAAAGGCAACCTCAATTGTGGACAATACGAGCAACAAGCAGCAAAAACAGGAGCAAAAAAGTCAAACCAAATCGACTCTTGGAGACAATGCCCTGGCCTACGCTCCCAACGAAGCCCTGGAGAATCTGGTGAACCAATATCTCACCGCCTACCGAAGCGATGAAACGGTGGAACTTCGCTCCGGGGTTGACCTACAGTTTCCCGAAACCGATTCGTTGTTATGGAAAAACCCCGACAACATATCCCTGACCCTTGAATGGTATAACAACTGGGGAGTTTTGATACAGACCGTTAAAACGCAACAAAACGGAGCCCCAATTCCTCCTTTTGAAAACGGATTGTATTATTGGAAGTTAATGAACGAGGACTTTGATTTGCTGGGTGTTGGCAAGGTGAGGGTGGGAGTTTGAAGACGGCAGTTGGAAGAGGGAAGTAGGGAGTAGGGAGTTGGACCCCGAAAGCCTTCGGGGGGAGTTGGAATTTAGGAGGATAGAGCCAAAAGTACCGTAGGTACGGATGACAATTAGCCCCGGAATTTATTCCCGCGTGGAAGGAAACGGGAATCCAGAATTTGTTTATTATTCGACCCCGTCGGGGTCGAATTTCATCGACACATATTAACAATAAACATCCAATCCCTTGGGGATTAAGGCGGGCAATTTGCTTGAATGGATTGCAAATGAATCCGAAGGATTCCCATGTTTATAGCAATGGAGGAACATATTGTTCGACCCCGACGGGGTCGCATAATTTATTGTACCAATTCTATCTATAAACATCCAATCCCTTGGGGATTAAGGCGGGCAATTTGCTTGAATGGATTTCAAGCTGAATCCGAAGGATTCCCATGTTTATAGCAATGGAGGAACATATTGTTCGACCCCGATGGGGTCGCATAATTTATTGTACCAATTCTATCTATATACATATAATCCCTGCGGGATATCAATATCAACATTGCAGCCGACGCTTTGAATCAGAATTCTCTACATCTTTAAATCCTGAATCCTTTAATCCCGAATCGTTGATTCCAAAACTGCAGCGCAGCGACAATATTTATAGCCCTAACACCAGAAGAAGGAATAGCTACAGCGTAGCGCAACTCGATTGAATCCTGCATTTAAAATGATTCATTTGTTGTTGATGACCTACGGACAAAAAAACATGATTCATTTTATTCTATGGATGTTGAAGCCCTACGGGCTATTCATGTCTAATGTTTTGATAATTTGGACATTATAAAGTTTCCACATCTTTGAATAAGAAATCTTTAAATCCTGAATCCTTGAATCCCGAATCGTTGATTCCAAAACTGCAGCGCAGCGATAATATTTATAGCTCTAACACCAGAAGAAGGAATAGCTACAGCGTAGCGCAACTCGATTGAATCCTGTATTTAAAATGATTCAATTGTTGTTGATGTCCTCCGGACAAAAAAACATGATTCATCTCATTCTATGGATGTTGAAGCCCTACGGGCTATTCATGTCTAATGTTTTGATAATTTGGACATTATCAGATTCTGAGCTCTGATCTATTGATCCATTGAACCCATGACCCCCTGATCCAACAAAATAAACTTTCTCCACTTGAACACTTGATCCCCTGAACTCTTGAACGTTTGATCCCCTGATCCATTGATCCATTGAACCCTTAACCCCCTGATCCAACAAAATAAACTTTCTCCATCCGGGCTCCCGTTAAAAACTATTTCGGATATTTGTTACCTAATTATATCAACCAATTAAAATTACAAGAATCATGGAATCGAATCACAATAAAGTATGCGTGTTTTGTCAGCGTGGCGAACAGGAAGTGCCCTTGGTAGCACTTGATTTTAAGGGAAATAACTACTGGATTTGTCCACAACACATACCTGTGCTCATCCACAACCCCAACCAACTGGAGGGCTTGTTGCCGGGCGCAGAAACCCTGGAAGCCGGCTGAGAAACCACCCACCAAAGACTATCACCTTCGTCGGATTTTCGTCGAGGGCTTTTTTTGTCCCGTTCGTTCTAATCAACAGGGTTTGCCATTCATATGTTTTTCATACTTTTGTGAAAAAGCAATTGAATGAAAACCATCGACCTATTTCTGAAACCCAAAAAGCAACTGGCAGTCCTTATCGATCCCGATAAACTCTCTGAAAACCAACTCAAACAAACTGCCCAAATAGCCCAACAATCAGGCGTTGACTTCTTTTTTGTGGGCGGCAGCCTCATGACCAGCGACATGCTTTTTCACAGCGTACGCACCCTCAAAGAAAACAGTTCCATCCCTGTGATATTATTCCCCGGAAATTCATATCAAATCAGTCGCAATGCCGATGCCATGTTGTTTCTGTCGCTGATTTCGGGCAGGAATCCCGACATGCTCATTGGTATGCATGTGCTTTCGGCACCCTATATCAAGCTGGCCGGACTCGAAACCATTTCCACCGGATACATGCTCATCGACAGTGGAAAACCCACTTCGGTAACCTACATGAGCAATTCGTTTCCCATTCCCAACGACAAAAACGACATCGCTGCCTGTACCGCCATGGCCGGCGAAATGTTGGGTATGCGGGCCATATTTATGGATGCAGGAAGTGGTGCACTCTCTACCGTTCCCGAAAAAATGATTGCCTTTGTAAAAGGTTCTATTGGTGTGCCTTTGATTATCGGAGGCGGAATAAAAACTCCCGAAAAAGCACAAAGCATTCTGAGTGCAGGTGCAGATATTATCGTGGTTGGTAACCGTTTTGAAGAAGATCCCGGTCTTATTGGTAGCTTTACGGAAGTTGTTGCTGCGTTTAACAACTAAATTCTCATTAAATCTACTGTTATGAAAAAAACATTTTTTCTTTTAGCCCTAACGATGACCATGGGTGTGATGCACGCTCAGGACATCAACCCCTTGCTCTATGGTTCCACGTGGCTGGATAACGAATCCCGCGATTTCAATGGATACCGCATCACCAAAATTTTTGGGGAACTCCCCGACGATGCCTCCACTTACAACTACTCTCCACTTACTGCCGTGGGATTCAAACCTCTGTCGGCCATCGTTGCAGATTTCGATAAGGTGGCAGCCGCCCAAAATTGGACTGCAGAGGAAAAAGCCGAAAATCTGGCCAACGTAAAAACCAAAGCCGTTGGGGGAGAACTGCAAATTTACCTCACCCGTTACTCAGAAGAACGAGCCAACTTCCAATGGTTTTTTGTCATTCTGCGCGACAAAGACGATAAAGGAAAACTTTGGGAATACGATTTGCCCTATCAGGCACCACAAAATCCGGTGCAAAACGGTTGGTGGAACTATACCACTGTGGATGTGCCCATCCAATTGCCCGATACTTTTTACATCTATTTAAACGACAAAAAAAGTCAGTTTTTATCTGATTTTAAATTCCTTGTGGAAAAAATCAACAACTAGTTTGTAGTCAACCAACGTCAAATATTAATTGAACCAATCTCGATTGATCATGAAAAAAACCACCGTACTTTTTCTTCTGTTACCCCTGATATTCATAGGATTTACGCTTCCCGCACAGGACAAACTCCTCACACCGGAAGATGCCATTTACATGAACCGCGCCCTGTATCCGGGTAGAATCAGTCAGTTGCAATGGATTGGACAAACCGAAAATTATGTGTATGCCAAGGAAAACGCCTTTTATCAGGTGAAAGCACGCAAAGGCACCGAAACCTTGCTGCTCGATTTGGATATGCTCAACAAGGGGATGAATACCCTTGGGTTGGACTCATTGAAAAGGCTTCCTTCCATGGACTTTTTTGGCGATGATCAAGCCCGTTTTTCTGTGAAAAACAAGTACTTTGAATATCAGCTGGATGCACAAACCCTCACCCAGGTAAATGAAATACCCGAAGAGGCAGAGAACATTGATTATGAAAAAGATACCAGGTTTATTGCCTACACCATCGAGAATAATCTTTACTTTTCTGTTGACGGAAAATCAACACAAATTACCAACGATTCTGATAAGGGTATCCTCAACGGACAAACTGTGCATCGCGTGGAATTTGGTATTACCAAAGGGATTTTCTGGTCGCCGGAAAGCAAAAAGCTGGCTTTTTACCACAAGGACGAAACCATGGTTACAGACTATCCATTGGTGGACATTACCACACGCATTGCGGAAGTGGAAAATACTAAATACCCCATGGCCGGCATGACCAGTGAACAGGTAAAACTGGGTGTTTATGATTTGGAATCAGGAAAAACGGTGTATATGAAAACCGGAGAGCCTCTTGATCAATACCTTACTGCCATCACCTGGGGGCCTGAAGGAAAACTGGTGTATATCGCCCTGCTGAACCGCGAGCAAAACCACCTGAAACTTAATAGCTATGACGCTACCACCGGAGATTTTGTACGAACACTTTTCGAAGAAACGGATCCCCATTACGTGGAGCCTGAAAATCCGCTGTACTTCCTTCCCGATCAAAAAGATCAATTTGTGTGGTTTAGCGAACGCGACGGATTCAACCACCTTTACTTGTATAATATCAAAGGCGAGCTGATTCGTCAATTGACTTCCGGAAATTGGCTTGTTACGGGGATACTGGGTTTCAGAGGCGAGAAGTTGTTTTTCACCGGAACCAAAGAAAGTCCGCTGCAAGACAATGTGTATTCCGTTGAGATAAAAACCGGCGAAATCACCCGCATCAGTCCCGACCACGGAACCCACAATGCCATGGTAAGCAATTCGGGCAAATATATTCTGGATATTTATAGCAGCACCGACGTAACCCGCGAATATAAGTTGCTCGACAGCAAGGGTAAAACGTTGCGAATTTTACTCGACGATAAAAACACCCTTGCCGATTACAATCTGGGCAAGATGTCGATTTTTACCCTGGATGCCGAAGATGGTACACCCCTTTACTGTCGCATGATTAAACCCATCGATTTCGATACCACCAAAACCTATCCGGTGATTGTGTATGTTTATGGTGGCCCACATGCCCAGCTGATTACCGATTCGTGGTTGGGAGGAGCCGGTCTGTTTTTAAACTACCTGGCCGAACAAGGATATTTGATTTGGACACTGGACAACCGTGGTTCTGCCAACCGTGGCCGCGATTTTGAGCAAGCCATCCACCGCCACCTGGGTCAGCTGGAAGTACAAGACCAGATGGTAGGCGTCAATTATTTAAAATCGCTGCCCTACGTTGATTCAGAGCGCATTGGCGTTGATGGTTGGAGTTATGGCGGATTCATGACCATCTCGCTGATGCTCGACAATCCGGGTGTATTTAAAGTGGGTGTTGCCGGCGGCCCTGTCATCGATTGGAAATACTACGAAGTAATGTACGGTGAGCGATACATGGACATGCCTGAGGAAAATCCGGAGGGATATGAACAAGCCAGCCTTCTGAATAAGGTGGACAGCCTTCAGGGAAAACTGATGATTATCCACGGAACCAAAGACCCAACCGTGGTTTGGCAACAAAGTCTGGCCTTTTTGCAAGCAGCCATCGAAAAGCGTAAGGACATCGACTACTTTGTGTACCCCGGACATGGCCACAACATGAGTGGTATGGACAGAGCCCATCTTTACGAAAAAATTACCCGTTACTTCAACGACTATTTGAAGTAAGATGTATCCCAACGCATTTGGTCGAAAGGAAGCCCTTTTGACCAAATGCGTTCGTTCCGGAAATTGTTTGTACTTTTAAAAACTTAATTTCATAATTGCCCTATGTTGAGAAAAGTTTTGTTTGCCCTGCTTTTAATTCTTTGGTTGTTACCCGTCAGAGGTCAGGTTTTCGAACGTGTAAATACTGATATGAAAGGTGTTATGGAGCCATTGGCAGCATGGATATCTTCCGACGACGGTATCCGTCCCGAGGCGTTTTTGTCGGGTGAGTATTATTACAAAGACAAACAAATACTCGTATCGCAGTTGGCCAAATCAAACAATCAACACAAATTTTATCAGGCAACCAGTCCTTTTCCCGCATTGTACCGCGGAGCAGTTGCTGCCGCCGATTACGACAAAGATGGCGACGACGATGTCATCATGACCGGGCTTACCAAAGAGGGGTCACTTTTGATTCGTCTGTTCAGGCGCGAAGACAACAACCGATATACCCAGGTGCGCGAACTTTTTACGCCCGTTACCGACGGATCCATCGAATGGGGCGATTTCGACAACGACGAAGATTTGGATTTGTTGATCGCCGGCAAGGAATTCAACAACGGACTTTCTACCCGAATTTATCGTAACGATAAGGGTATCTTCACCGATATCAGCACCGGAATCCCCGGTATTTACAATGGAAATGCCACCTGGGCGGATATGGACAATGACAAGGACCTGGATGTGCTCATCACCGGAGACGCAGGCAAACGTCCTTTTACTGCCATTTATCGTAACGATCAGGGCAGGTTTGTAAAATTGGCTGCCAATTTGATTAACCTGAAAAACAGTGCTGCCGTTTGGGGCGATCTGGACAGCGACGGCGATCTGGACATTCTGCTGAGTGGCGAAGACGACAAGGGTATCCCGGTTTGCGTGGCCTATCGCAACGAAGCCAATACCTATTTCAAACAAATGGAGGTGGCCATGCGTCCGCTAAAAAATTGCACCATCGATTTGGGAGATTTCGACCACGACGGCGACCCCGATGTGGTGATGACCGGCGAATCGCTGGAAAGGTCTTATACCCTAGTGTATCAAAATAATGGGAATTTCATGTTCGAATCGGTGATCTCCGGAATACCCGGTGTAAATGCAGGTACGGCACTTTGGGGCGACTACGATTTGGATGGCGATCTGGATCTGTTGGTTGCCGGCCTCACCATTTGTTACGATTTTGTCGGACAAATTTACCGCAACAACCTCAATCCGGTAATTGAAGATGATACCGAAAGCATTTTTATCGATGCACCTATCGCCGACATCAACAACGGACCATTCTACTATTACGTTTTTTCGTCGTGCTACTGCGACCCGCTCGGTGGCGATAGTATTGATTATCACGTGTATGTGAGCAATGTTCACCTGCAAAACCAACGCTACGAACTCAATTACGATTTCAACGATTTGCTCATAAAACAGGTTCCCAACTGGGCACATACCGATCGTGGATATCGCACATCCAACGGATTTGCCACCAAAAAGGAAGCCGAAGAAGCACGTTTACAACTGATTGAATCTTATCGGGCCACAGATTACAAAGTGCACTATATCAATTGGTAAACCACAGTTTTCTGATCAACTTTTCTTGCGAAATCGGGTGAAAAGAACAGCTCCAAATGCCTGTCCCAGAAAAAATGCAGCCACCAAAAAAGGGTAGGTGATGAGTTCAAATCCCAGCTCAAACAGGTATCTGACCATAATCACCAAAGGCACCGGCAGGTGAATGTACAGAAACCACATGAAAGACAGTTTCTTTTGCCCTGCCCGCAAGTATCCAAAAGGGATATTGAGGATGAAAGTGACCGCTGTGGCCATCAACAACGATGCCGTGATATGCAGGTTGAAATTCATGACCTTATACTAACAAACCGAATGGGATAAATTCACAACTAATGTTTAATCAATTTTTTAACGGTAATTACATCGGAGTTGGCAAATTTCAGGTGTAAGAAATAAACCCCATCAGACAACCCATTCATGTCCATTTGCATGTTCGATTCGGGGGTGTCTATTTTTAATATTGTCTCACCCAATACATTACAAAGACTTGCCTCTTCGATAACAGAACCGGGGGAGTTTATTTGCACCCGTCCCGAAGTGGGATTGGGGAAAACCTCTACCCTGGGCTGACCCTTGTGTTCAATGCCTTGTGGTTCCACCGTGGTGCCTTTCAGAACAATCTGACGGGCAATGCGTTGCGACAAGGTATCGCTGAAATAACTGTCGTAATTTAGCGTCAACACATCCTCAAACTCCTGTATGCCCATACCTTCGGGGAAAAAGTTGATGATGATGTTTTTAGTTTCGCCCGATTGCATGGCAAATGGAAGTTGGGTTTGTAAAGTAAATGCCGGCGAATGATTTGTGGCACTATTGATGGTGATTTCGTGTCCGGCATGGTTGGTGATGGTAACAATCATGGGCCAGGGGATATAATCGTCATAATAGCCATAATCAATGGTGTCGAGGCTGGTCGTAAAGAGGCCGGTAGCCCAGTTGTCGCGAAAAGCCTGATAATTCCAGATGCTGTCGGGATAGTTTAATTCCCATTGTACGTTGTTGTTTTGATCCACTTCAACAAAAGTCTCAGGCCAATGCAATCCCCAACATATGAGCGAATTACCATTGTCAAGACGGTGATTGCTTCCGGTAGCTGTTCCAAAAATAGATGGGTTGTGTACATAGTTCCAAACCAGAGTGGCCGTATAATTGGTTTCGTCGAGTTGGTATTCCACACCCTGACTAAACTTGGGTGTGTGGAAATTCCCGTTGTCGTAAACCGTGATGTTGCCATTTTCCAACTGACGGGCATCGTGTTGTTTGGAAAAGCCAACGGTGTCGTTGGTGAAAGTAAACATGTTGTTGATGGCATGCAATCCGAAGCGCCAAATGATATCGCCGGTATTTCGGTCGATTTTGGTGACTTCGTCCATGCCGCGACAACTGATTAAGATTTGGTTGTCGTTGGTAACCGCGATGGAATTGCCATGTACATAATCTATTTGGGCTTTGGTAAAATCGATGTGGGTTCCGTCAAGGATATCGAAATGGTCCCAGCTCCGCCATTGGAATAATACGTTGTGGTCGGCATCGAGTTCCTGAATAATGAGTCCGATAACTGTGGCGTTGGGATTGCCTCCCGGGAAAACCGTATCCATGCCCACAGGTTGGGGGTCGTAGGCAATCAGGAGATGATTTCCGTTTTCGAGCATGGCGATGCCGTGTTGGTCGAGGTTGTAGCCGTTACCCATGGCAAGTGTATCCACAAAATCGTAGTGGTCGTTGAGAACATACCATCTGTTGAGCGAAGGGTTGGCATTGGAAAAAGAGCAAAATATCAGTCGATTGTTGTAGGTTTTTTGAAACAGATTGGAAACCAAACCCCATTCGCGAAAGAACAATGGTTCGCCATATTTATCCAAAATCACATTGTATTGATCGTACGGAACAGTGCCATTGGGTCGTGGTGTGGCGAAGGTATATCCCGGAGTGGGTGCCAGATTGGTTGTGATGGTGGGGCTCATATAACGTTCAGGCAGGCTGTAATCGCCGTAGGTAATCAGTTGATCGGTGGATTTTGGCCTCGGCTCTATCGTGGACGATTCCTGAACGAAGGACATGGTCTGTGCCTCCTGATCCAGATAATATTGGGCCAATAAATTCAGGTTATCCATCGGTTTGATGGTAAACGAAAAAGAAAGACCTTCCATCCTGTTTCCGCGGAGGGTTTTGATACCGGCGCGGAGGGTCACCTGAATTTTTTCTCCCAAATCAAAGGGCTTTTCGGGGGTGAAAATAATGGTTTTGTGGTCGTTGGCCAATCGAACGCGGCATGCAATCGGGCCACTGGTCTCGCCCTGCAACCTGATCAATTCGCCGGTTAAACTTGCCGTAGAAATGGCTTCTTCTCCACGAAAGGTGATGGTTTGTTCCGGATTAATCCAGTTTGATCCCGGTTGGGGCGACACATAGCTCCATTGGTTTTGAGATAATACGTGTCCGCCTAAAAAAACGAAAAGTAAGCTAAGGGTAATCGTAAAAATGTATTTCATATTTTAACTATAAGGAATTTTGGTTTTGATTAAAATGCATAGCCGAGGGATATCCCGAAACGAAAACTGGGAAACCCCATGCTTCCTGAAAATTTCTGGTTAGTGGATGGTTTCATCTCGAAATCGCCTTTTCCGCCAAAACGTTCGATAACCGAATTAACATAATCTTCCACATCTTTTTTGGTGGCGGGCGAAATTTCACCATTGAATTCGTTGGTAAGTTTAAGGAAAGAATACCTGGGGCCAAAAAACAGAAAATCAACCGTAAATCGTTTTTTTATCACCAGCTGATATCCCAATTGAATACCAACGCCCAACTCGCGTAATCGGGCATCCGATGTAAAATACGAAGGTAGGCTGTCGGGCAGCTGATGTGTAAAACTTGCACTTGATTGGTAAACGTTATATCTGAAATAAAGCCCCGCATAAAACCCGGCCGGTAAATTTTCCTCGCAGGTTTTCAGGTAATATCTGAATTCGGGGGTGATGCTGTATCCATCAATACTGCCCAGGCTGGCGGTGAGGTTGTAGTCGTTGGCTTCAAAAAGTTTCTGGCTCCCGCCTCCCGACTTTAAACCAAAGCCCAGCGAAGCGGTAACCCTGGGATACACCGCACGTTCGTAGTACAACGAAACATTGTTGAAGGCCATGGCCATCACATTGATTTTCGCGATATTGTTGTATTGGTAGTTGGTTTCGAAAAGTTTTGGCTTTGAGCCAGTTTCCACATGGGAGGAGATGCTGTTTTGTGCACGCAAGGCAGGCACAAGGGATAAAAATAGTGCCAATGGAAGAAGTTTTTCGAGGACAAATATTTTCATGGCTGAATCTTTGGATAACAAAGATATGCATAAACCGGTATGCACCTTCTTTTTCAAGGTATAAAATCCTTTCACTACCCCATTATTAATAGTGGGGATGTTTTTTTTAGCCAGCTCATTTCGTTTCACAATAAAAATTGTATTTTTAACGCCTTAAGTAAGTTAAAGAAACCCCTGATATTGTCACTCTTAGCCTATGCCATCAAAAGTTCATGCCCTATTGATAGTTATTGCAGCTGCTATGTGCATTTTGGTTTTTGCTCCCAATTTAATTGTGGCGCAGACCAACCCTCCGGTATTGTCGCATTCGCAGGAGGCTTTGGCGGATATGACCAACCCCGAATTGTTGGAATATGCTGAGCAAATCAGGCGCAGATCCATCGATTCGGCCATATTAATCACCCAATTGGCATACCAAAATGCCGGAACCGGAAAATACTTGTCCGACAAAATTGATGCACTTATTCAGTTGTGTGAATTAAACCTTCAGGCGGGGAATGTGAAAAAGGCTTATGAACACTTGAATGAGGTGCGGGGCCTGGTGGAAAATGTAAGCGATAATGGCTTGTTGGCAAAGGCTTATGCCGGTTATGCCCGAATTGCGTATATCGAACGCGATTTTCAAAATTGTTTGCGACAGTATTTTAAGGCCCTCAATTATGCCGAACTTACCAACGATTCGTACTTAATTGGCGACCTCCAATACAGCATCTCCAAAATATATTTCGCACTCAGCGATTTCGACAATGCTACGGACTATTTAGTAAAAACCCTTTCGAGCGATTATGCCCAAGAGCCCGAAAATCTCTACAAGTTGCAATTAAATAAAGGTAATCTTTTTCTGGCTCAGGCACAATCCGATTCGGCATTGGCCGCCTATCAGCAGGCCATGCAAACAGTACAGCAATTGCCTGACAACGACAACGATTTGGGTACCGTTTGGGAGTTTATGGCGAAATATTACATCCGAACCAACCGTCTTGATGAGGCTGTTCAGGCCTCAGAGAGGAGCATACAATTCTATACCCTGAGCGGCAGTCAGGAGCGTATCGCCACACTTTACACCTACCTCGCCCATATTTATTCGCTTCGCGATGATTATTCAAAAGCATTGCAATATAATAACAAGGCATTGACAATTCGTAACGAGGTAGGTATTAAAAATTTAATAATGAGTTCGTTGAATAATATCGGGAGCGATTATATCGAACTCGGCAATGCCGACAGTGCCATGATGTATTTTCGTAAAGCACTTAGTATGAAGCCTGACAACAAAAGTGATTATTACGTTTCATTAATTTATAAAAGCATCTCGAAGCTGTACATTCAAAACGGTGATTACCAGTTGGCATTGGACTATTACAAACTCTTTCGCGATTATCAGGATTCGGTGGCCAAAAGTAAAAACAACAAAAGCATTGCGGAAATGCGCATCAAATTTGAGCTGGAAAACGAAATGAACAAATCCAAGTCGGCTCAGCTTTCGCAATCGAAAGACATACAGCTGATTTTAATTGTTCTGAGCTTTGTCATGCTGTCCTTATTGTTTTTGGTGATTTATCGCTTTCGCGAAAAGCGCAGGGATAACAGGTTGTTGCAATTGAAAAATACCACCATCAACCATAAAAATGAACAGCTCGACAACGCATTTCGCAAGCTGAAAATCAACGAACAAAAATACCGCACGCTGGCCGACAATATTCCGGGAATTGTGTTTCGGCTGAAATTGGCTCCCAACGAAACCATGATTTTTTACAACAGCCGATTTAGTGAGCTAACCGGTTTTAGCGAAGAAGAATTTGCCGAAAGTCATGGTCGGTCGTTGTGTAAAATGATTCTTGCTGAGGATTTGCAGATGGTAAAAGATGCCCGTGAGCAGGCCATCAGCCACAAACAACCCTACAACATCATCTACCGCTATGTACACAGTGGCAGCAGTATTAAGTATTTCAACGAAATTGGCAAAACTGTGGCCGACACCTATCCGGATGCTCCTGCCATCGACGGTGTTATTTTTGACGTTACCGACAAAAAAATTACCGAACACGAGCTGCTGTTGGCTGTGGAAAAAGCCCGCGAATCGGATCGGTTGAAATCTACCTTTTTATCTACCATCTCTCACGAGTTGCGGACACCTTTGAATGCCATCATCGGCTTTTCCAATCTTATCGAAACCAATACCCCGCCCGAACTCATCATGGAATATGTGAGCGTTATCAGAGGAAGCGGCGACCATCTGCTTGAATTGGTGGAAGATTTGTTCGACATTTCACTCATCGAAACAAACAACCTGAGCATCCATCAGTCGTCGGGAAAAATTGAAGATACCCTGAAACTGGTGGATAACCTGATACATGCCGAAAAACAAAAAATGGGTAAAGACCAGGTAACCATCACCTTGTCGGTGCCCCGGGATGGCGATCACTTTATTTATACCGATGTGCGTAAACTCAAGCAAATATTAATCAACCTGCTTAAAAACGCCTTGAAATTTACCCCCACCGGAAAGATTGATTATGGTTTTACCCTTGAGAAACATGGGAAAAGATTGTTTTATCAGTTTTATGTGAAAGACACCGGAATTGGTATTCCGGCCAATAAAGTAAAGGTAATTTTTGACATTTTCAGGCAAGTTGACGACACGGATACCCGCGTGTATCAAGGTATTGGTATCGGTTTGTCGGTGGTAAAGCGGTACGTGGAAATGTTGGGAGGTCGTATATGGGTTGATACCACTTTTGGAAAGGGATCATCTTTCTTTTTTACTTTGCCTGCCGATATCCCACATGAGGAACTTACCGTTGAAGAGGTATTGCCCAAGGCGTTACAGAAGGCCGTTCAGGGCAAAACAATTCTTATCGCCGAAGATGTACCTTCGGCCTTTACTCTGCTAAAAATTCTTCTCGAAAAGGAAGGCTATAACACCCTATGGGCAAAAAATGGCAGGCAGGCCGTAGAGTTTTGCCAAACCATTCCCGAAATCCAATTGGTACTCATGGACCTCAGAATGCCCGACATGAGTGGTTTTGACGCTACCCGACTCATTAAGAAAGACTTCCCCAATTTGCCCATTGTAGCACAAACTGCCTATGCTGTGGAAGGCGACAGAGAAAAAGCCATGGCCGCAGGTTTCGACGAATACATTGAGAAGCCCATTCAAAAATCGAAATTGTTTCAGGTAATACATCAAATATTTAATAATAAAAATGTCTAAATCAGCTCGTTACCTTATATGAATACCACACATTTACCTCAAAAAGGAACATCCACCACGCTAAATATTGCCGCCATTCTGGTTATAATTGCTGCTGTGATGGCTGCCAAATCAATTGTTACACCCTTGTTGATGGCATTGTTTTTCAGCATTATTTTGGCGCAACCCATATTCTGGCTTCAAAAACACAAGGTGCCTCAGGGGTTGGCCATTGTGTTGGTGTTTGGAGGAATTTTGCTCCTGTTTTTCGGTTTTGGAGGCATCATCGGCGATTCGCTGTCCACTTTTTCGAAGGATGCTCCCATCTATGGTAAAAAACTCAACGTCATTGGTGTGTCTTTCGTGGATTACTTAAATAACAAAGGTTTTAAAATTTCGCAAGAGCAACTCACCAATCTGCTCGACCCTTCCAAAGTTATGAGTTTTACGGCAGGTGCTCTTTCGGAGTTGGGATCGGTTATGGGGAACATGGCACTTATTATTTTTACGGTGGTGTTTCTGTTGTTGGAGCTCAACAGTTTCAATTTGAAGGCGAGAGCCATTGTGCATGGGAAAGAAAATTCGTTAGACTACCTCAACCGCATTGGAAAAAGCATCCGTCATTATCTGGCCATCAAAACTATGGTCAGCTTGCTCACCGGCTTGATGATCTACATCGGCTTGTTGATATTAGGCATTGATTACGCCATTTTGTGGGCGTTGATTGCCTTCTTGCTCAATTACATCCCCAATTTTGGTTCCATTTTGGCGGGCATTCCTGCCGTATTGTTTGCACTGGTGCAAGCCGGCCCGGGCGAAGCATTGTGGGCACTTGTGGTATATGCAGCCGTAAACATGTCTGTAGGTAATATTGTGGAGCCCAAGATGATGGGTCAGGGGATGGGTCTCTCAACCCTTGTGGTTTTTATTTCTCTTATTTTTTGGGGTTATGTGTTGGGAACTGTGGGCATGTTTCTGTCGGTACCCCTCACCATGACCCTGAAAATTATGTTTGAGCAAAACAAGAAACTTCAATGGATGGCCATTATTTTGGGAACCCAGCAGGATGCTCAGCAGGTGTTGGACGAAAAAAGTGACGATTAGTTGTAAGTGGTCCACAATCCGACCATCGTTTTTTTGTGTTGGGAGTATGTGAGGAGTGGAGTCAGGTTCTTTCGATTACTCAAACAATCAGGTGGTTACAAGAAAATGTTTGCTTTTTTCCACAGGTTGGTACTTTGTCCAAACAGCAGTTTATCGATACCCAACAACAAAACGGGAATGAGGAGAACACCGAGCCAAACAGAAGAGATGTTGATGTCTGTCCAATGAGTAATTGTGGTTTTTAAGGCATGGAAGGCGAAGATATCGGGAGAAAAATGGCGCAATCCGGCAAAAAGGCCCATCATCCCCTGGCTATCGTACAAGTAATACACCCCAAATCCGATCAGGATGGCTGCGACTGCTACCAGGCCGAATATCCAGTCGCCCGGATTCTTCAAGGCAGCTTTGGCCTCTTTCTGCATGATGGTGTCCATCACCTGCGAAGTAAAATTTTCGGGAGCCAACGCCGTAGGTTCCTTTTCCAAAAACTGTTTGATGATTTGATCTTCCTTATTCATGGGGTCATTTTTTTAATAAACAAGTGCCGATTTGTTCATGCTTTCCATGATCAACCGCAATTTGTTGCGAAGTCTGAACAGTTTTACTTTCACATTGGAAATCGACTGATTCAAACACAAAGATAGTTCTTCCACCGACTTTTCCTCCCGATAATACAATTGAATCATCATTTGTTCTTCGGAGTTTAATGTGGAAATGGCCGTTGAAAGTTGGCGATGCATTTCCTCTTCTGCCTCTGTTTCTTCATGGGAGGTCATCGGCAACGGTTGATGAGATTCCTCCAGCGTAACGTGGGCAATTTTACGTTTTCTGGTTTCCGAAACGGCTGTATTATAAGCAATTCGATATATCCAGGTGGAAAAAGACGACTCTTGTCGGAATTTTTTCAAAGAACCATAGGCCTTCACAAAAACATCCTGAGCAACTTCTTGAGCCACTTCCCGCGAACGCACAATACCCAATACCAACGAAAAAACCCGGTCTTTGTATCTATCCACCAACAGGGCATACGCCTGCGTTTCGCCCATCAGGACGCGCTGTATGATGGTATGATCTTCGTTACTCACAGGCATATACGTTATGGACGCAATAAAGGCACTCAGGTTACAAAGCTAATGAAGTTTGTGGTGATGGTGGGGTTTGCCTTTATACCGGCTATCCCTGCGAAATTCAGATTGTAAGGTAAAAGATCAATGCATTCTTTATCTACACCATCAACCATCGTGAGGGATTGACATATGCTCCAAATAACTTTCGATGTTGGAATATCATGGCGACATTCATCAGGCTTTTTTTAACTTTGTCGCACAATTTTACCATCCATCATGAAAAAAATTCTCCTTGCCCTGTTTGTTTTTGTTTCAGTTCAGGCTTTAGCCCAGTTCGACCGTTTTTTTGAAGACCATACATTGCGAATGGATTACTACCACAGCGGTGATCATCAAACGCAACAATATTCATTTGATGAACTCATCGAAGAGCCCTACTGGGGCGGGTCGAAAGTCAATCTGGTGGACACCTTCGATTACGGAAACTATTACGTAAAAGTATTTGATATCGAGCGCGATTCCCTTTTATATTCACGTGGTTACAACACCCTTTTTGGTGAGTGGCAAACCACCGATGAGTCGAAAATAATGCGTCGTACTTTTTCTGAAACCGTAGTATTTCCCTTTCCAAAAAAACCGGTAAAAGTAGTGTTGTACGCCCGTAATTTCGATGGTGTGCTGGAACCTCAGATGGAATACATCGCCGATCCGAACAACTATTTTATTAAAAAGGACCGTCGTCTGGTTTACCCCATGTTTGCTGCTTACAAAAGTGGCGATCCGGCCGAAAAAGTGGACATTGTGATTCTGCCCGATGGTTATACGGAGGAAGAAATGGGCTTGTTTGTTGCAGATTGTCAGAAATTTGCCGACGGTCTTTTCCAATTTGCACCCTACAATAAAAACAAGGATAAATTCAATGTTTACGGAGTTTGGGCACCATCAAAAGAGTCGGGCAATGATGTTCCGGCAGATGGGGTTTGGAAAAGCACCATCCTTCACACCAGTTTTTATACCTTCGACAGCGAGCGTTATTGCATGACCTACGACGACAAAAGTGTGCGCGATTTGGCAGCAAATGCCCCATACGACCAAATATATATCCTGGTCAATTCAAAAAAATACGGCGGAGGTGCCATTTACAATTATTACAATGTAAGCGTGAACAGCAACGAAAAAGCGGCCAAAATCTTCATTCACGAACTGGGTCATGGTTTTGTGGGTCTGGCTGACGAATATTACGATTCATCCACTTCTTACAACGATTTTTACAACCTGGCCATCGAGCCATGGGAGCCCAATATCACCACCTTGGTCAATTTTGGCAGCAAATGGGAGGATATGGTAAAAAAACGTACACCCATCCCAACCCCGGATGAGGAGAAATATGATAAAAAAGTGGGTGCTTTTGAAGGAGGAGGCTATGTTGCCAAAGGCATGTACCGCCCGCAACGCGACTGTATGATGAAAACCTTCGCCGGCGACGAATTTTGTCCGGTATGTCAGCGATCCATTCAGAACATGATCGATTTTTATACGGCTTCTGAGTAGGGTTTAAGGGTTTAAGGGTTCAAGGGTTCAAGGGTTCAAGGGTTTAAGGGTTCAAAAGTTCAAGGGTTCACCGCGAAGGCTTTCGGGCAAGGGTTTAATGGATCAATGGATCAGGGGATCAATGGATCAGGGGATCAATGGATCAGGGGATCAAATGTTCAAGAGTTCAGGGGATCAAATGTTCAAGTGGAGAAAGTTTATTATGTTGGATCAGGGGGTCATGGGTTCAATGGATCAATAGATCAGAGCTCAAAATTTGATAATGTCCAGAATATCAAAACCTTTGCCGTGAATAGCCCGTAGGGCTTCAACATCCATAGAATAAAATGAATCATGTTTTTTTGTCCGTAGGGCATCAACAACAAAGAAATCTTTTTAAATGCAGGATTCAATCGAGTTGCGCTACGCTGTAGCTATTCCTTCTTCTGGTGTTAGAGCTATAAATATTGTCGCTGCGCTGCAGCTTTGGAATTCATGATTCGGGATTCAAGGATTCAGGATTTAAAGATTTCTGATTCAAAGATGTGGAAATTTTATAATGTCCAAATTATCAAAACATTAGACATGAATAGCCCGTAGGGCTTCAACATCCATAGAATAAAATGAATCATGTTTTTTTGTCCGTAGGACATCAACAACAAAGAAATCTTTTTAAATGCAGGATTCAATTGCGAACGCCCATGGTGAAAGGGGGTGTATGGTTTTCCGCGATGACTCGCCGGGTTTTTTTCGACCTGCCGGGTTGAGCTGCGGTTGCGCTACGCTGTAGCTATTCCTTCTTCTGGTGTTCGGGCTATAAATATTGTCGCTGCGCTGCAGCTTTGGAATTCATGATTCGGGATTCAAGGATTCAGGATTTAAAGATTCAGAGATTTCTGATTCAAAGTGTCGGATGCAATGTTGATATTGATATCCCGCAGGGATTATATGTATATAGATAGAATTGGCACAAAAAATTATGCGACCCTGTCGGGGTCGAATAATATATACTTCCATTGCTATAAACATGGGAATCCTTCGGATTCAGCTTGAAATCCATTCAAGGAAATAGCCTGTCTTAATCCCCAAGGGATTGAATGTTTATAGTAAATATTTGTCGATGAAGTGCGACCCCATCGGGGTCGAACAATGTGTTCCTTCATTGCTATAAACATGTGAATCTTTCGGATTCGTTTGTAATCCATTCAAGAAAATAGCCCGATTTAATCCCCAAGGGATTGGATGTTTATAGAAATATTTGTCGAAGAAATGCGACCCCGACGGGGTCGAACAATATGTTCCTCAAGTTCTGAATTCCTGTTTCCTTCCGCCCGGGAATAAATTCCGGGGCTAATTGTCATGCGTACCTACGGTACTTTTGGCTCAATAATCCTAACTTCGGACTCCCCCCCGAAGGCTTTCGGGATCCGACTCCCATCTCCCGACTTCGGACTTCGGACTTCGGACTTCGGACTTCCGTCTTCCAACTTCCTGCCCCCCTCACTCCTTCACCGCCAGTTTCAGGATGCCATTTTGAACTACAAACAGGTGGTAGTTGGCATCTCGGCTGTTCCATTCATCATTAATCCAACGAAGTTTTTTTTCCAGCAGAGCAACCACTTCTATGGGGTCTTTATCTGAAATTTTTACGGGAATAAAATGTTTGTGAATCATCTTGATGTTGGGGCCAAATTGTTTCGATACCAACACCTGAACGCCTGAACCGGATAAAAACCCGATAATGCCTTGTCCTTTTTTTGCAGATCCATGATTTTGATGCTCGTCGAAATTCTTAAAAGGATTGGCTTTTTCTTCCACGAAAGTTAGTTTGTCGTCGGGGGTCAGTTCGTATAGATGGAATTTGTCGGCATCACCAAAATGTCGGTTTAAAAAACGGTTGTCGGCGCCAAGTGCAAAGGCAAATTTTCTTAACATAGGTTAGGTAATTTAGTTCATAATCAGTTGTTTAAATGCTCGTTGCCAAGGCATAGGCATCATGTATGGCACGTTGTGCATTGGCAGGTTGTTGGGCATCACCAATGAGGTGAACCTGAATGTTTTCCGGTTGAAACGGCAGATAGCTTTTCATACCGGTGGCCACCACAATTTTATCGATGTGGTCGATGGTTTTTTGTTCCTGATCGGAGACAATGGTGGCTTGATTGCCTTCTATTTGCAACACCATATAACCCAGATGAAATTCCACCTGGTGTCTTTCCAATTTGGCGAGTGTCATCTTTTTCTCAATCATTTCCATTCCCCGGGCCATTTCTTTCATCATTTCCACCACCACCACCTGATTCCGTGCATCCACTAATTTGGAAGCAATTTCAACACCGATAAGACCTCCACCAATTACCAGAACTTTGCTGTCGTGAGGGAGCTGATCATCCGTTAAAAACTCGGTCCAGTAGTATGTTTTCAATCCTGCAATGGGTGGTACCGCAGGCAGGGCTCCCGTAGCCATAATCACTTCATGGTAGCTGCCGTTTGTAATGGTTTGTTCATCGGCCTCCTTTTGAATCACCTTTATCCTAAGTCGTTCCAGCTCGGCAACAAAATAGTCCACCAACTCCCGAAGGCTTTCTTTGTTCGGAGGCAGCCATGCCAGATTGAACTGACCCCCCAGCATGTTTTTTTCGAAAAGTTCCACTTCATGACCCCTTTCGGTCAAGGTGATAGCCATTTGCATGCCAGCCAATCCGCCTCCCACCACGGCCAACCGTTTTTTATGAAGGGTTCTTTCGGGCATTGCCAGGCCTGTATTCACGGTAGGATTTACTACGCATCCCAAACCTTTACCTTGTTTTACACCTCCCAAACAACCTTCGGCGCAGGCCAAACACGGACGAACAGTGCCGGAAATCTTGTGCAGGTATTTACCCACAAAATCCGGATCGGATACCAGGGTACGACCGAGTGCCAGAAAGCGCGCTCCCTTCGATTTCAGACTTTGAATGTCGCTTTTGGAGTTAATGCGTCCCACGAAAATAACAGGGATGTGCAACACCGACTGAATGGCCAGGCCAAGATCCCAGGTTTTACCCTTTTGGATAAACATGTGTTGAAAAAACCATGGTGGCGTAGTGCAAGCAGATCCTGCGGTAACATGAATAGCATCAAAACCAATGGTTTGGAGTTGAAGAGCAAAACGCTTCATTTCGTCCACATGAAATCCATTGGGGATCATTTCGTCGCCGCTCAATCGTGCAATCAGGGGTATTTTAACTGCTTTTCGAACCGCGGCTGCCACTTCCAAAGGAAACCGCCACCTGTTTTCCTCGCTGCCTCCGTATTCATCGGTGCGTATATTGGTTGCCGGCGACAGAAATTGTGCCAACAGATATCCATGACCAAATTGAATTTCAATCACATCGAATCCGGCACTTACTGCTTTTTGAGATCGGTCAACAAATAATTTGATAACCTCTTGCATCATTTCCCGGGTCATGGCCACAGGTGTGGCACCCCCATTTTCGCAAGCAATTGCGGAGGCCGACCAGAAATAGTTGCCCGGGATATTGGGGTTGGCCATGCGTCCCGGATGATTCAGATGGGCAATGGCTTGGGTGTTGCTTTCGTGAAGCAAGTCGGTAAGTTTTTTAAGCCCTTCCAATTGATCGGATGTATCAATGCCCAACTGTGTTGGAATTTCCCGAAGCCCTTTGTCAAGATACAAGGGTTCAGGTGTTACGGCTCCCAGAAAGGGCGCCCGTTGGGCATAAAAATTCAGGTGTTTGGAGTTTACCCGACCTGTACCATCGGCATATCCCAACTTAACGGGAGCCATGATGAATTCATTTTTTAATGACAACATATTCAGTAAGTTTAAAATCCGAAAAAGTAAAAAGAAAGCCCCACGAGCAGGGCAACGGCGATGTTGATGAGTTTGACTGCCAAAAATCCACGTTTCGATTCGGCCAGCATGGGCAGCATACCATGACCGTCCTGTGAAATGGAACTGGCCAACAACACACTAAATGGAATTCCTCCTTCGAAAAATAAGGTGGCAAAAATTAAATGGGGTCCCGATTCAGGAATAATGCCTACCAAAACGGCCAATATCAACACCCACATCATGTTGTCCGACAGCCAATTGCCCACATCGAAGAAATGCATCAGTAAGCCGAAAGTAAACAGTGTGCCAAAAGTCCACAAAAAAATGCGGGGTATGTGCATCACCACCACATGATTCCACAGGTGGCTTTTCAAAAAATGGTCAGGAACCGTAACACTTACAAACAAGGAAAAGGAAACAGCAATCAGCAAAGTAACCTTTATCCAAAGTTGGGCTTTCCCGGCTAAAAATCCGGTGGAAATGGCCAACAGCAAAGCTGTAATAACCAAAACCAACAAGCCCCGATAAATGCTGGGATGCAAGAGTTGATGCAAAATTTCCTTCCGTTGAAAACACCGACAAGTCTTTTCTTCATGCAGGGGAAATTCGTTTTCGCCTAAACCGGACAGTATTTTTTTGGGACGATAAAATTTATCTGTCAAATATCCGGCAATTACACCGATAACGGGTAACAAAAAAGTAAGCCACAGCGCTTCTTTGGGAAACAGCGACAACATCACAAATGCCTCATCACCGCTGGTGGCGATCATGGCTGCCACTACGGCTCCCAGCGATACCAACCGATGCGAGAAAAACGACACCACCGTAAAAGCGCCCAGGCAGCCGGGAATGGCACCTAAAAGCGCCGAAATTACCAGTTGTTTCCATTTGCTTCCTTGCAGTGCCTTTTGCCAGCTTCCCTTACTCTGAACATTCACATATTCAATGACCAACATCATCAGGAAAACAAACCCGGTGATCATGGAGGCATGTTTCAGGTTGTGCCAGATTTCTGTGTAAACGATTTGCAGCATTTAATACATTATCAGTGTTTTACAATACCGAAAATGGGATTACAGTTTGTCTAGTCCGTTGTTTTTATAGGCGTCATAGGCCTGTTTTACGGTCATTTCGCCTGCGCCCACCAGCACTTCAATACCGGCTTTGTTTACCACCACGGCAGCATTGCCTCCGGGACCATTGCCTGTAACCAGCACTTTTACGCCAAGTTCAAACAGTGCCTGAGCCGCTTTAGGGCCGGCGCCGTGGGCTTCGTTACTGTTGGCGGAATTGTCGTAGTGGCTTAATTTGTCACTTTCTTCATCGTAGATGACAAAAAAGGCTGCCCTGCCGAAGCGCGGATCCATTTCCGAATTCCATTGAGTTCCTTTTGATGTGAATGCTATTTTCATGTGTTTATTTATTGATTAAAAAGTTTTTGAATTTCGTTTTTGAATTCCGATAAACGCGAATTGTCGCAATGTTCAGAATAAATCCCGATAAAATCGATGACCGTATTGCGATAAAAAAGTGAAGCCAAAAAAGAGTCGAACAGGTGATAATTGCAATTGTTTTTGATTTTCTGAATACCTGTTTGGAACTGTTTGAAATCGATATTTCCCTCAATGCGGAAAAAATACCTTCCCGGAGTTACCTCATCGTGGTACACACCATCTTCGAGTTCCACAAATCCGGTGTATCGTTTGTAGTAAACAAAGCTGGTATAGGTTGTCACCGGTTTGGGGGGATAAAAATGCAGGTCCATTTTGGCAAATTCATCCAATATTTCTGGAAGGTTGTGGGTTCCTGATAAATTCACCCGAATGCATGGGTGCGATTCATTTTGGTAAGTCATTTGGCCGGGATAGATGTTTACCCCCTCACCAAATTTCGACAGCAACCGGCATGCCTTTCTATAGACTTCATCCTGAAAACACGGAATACTTTTTTTGATGGGCAAAAACAGGTGATGATTACCCGATTGTTCTTTGTTGGGAGGAAAATTTCCCTTGGCGTAATAGTCAGGAGTGGGATTCGATTCGAGAATCAAATGATGTGTTTGGTCGCTCAATGGTGAACGGCCCATGGTTAATTCAACCGAAAAACAGGTCATGCCTTCCATGTGTTTTTCGGGATTTTCGGTGTGGTTTTTGGGTGCAATCATGGTGATTATGTTAAATGATGAAGGGTTTTTTCCCAACTTTCTTTGATCATGTTGGCGAGGTTGTTGTCGGCAAATTCCACAATGGTTTGTCCGTTGGTCATGGCTTTTGTAAAGGTTTCGTCGTAGGGGAGGCTCGCCAGATGAATGATGTTTTCTTGCGCCAGATAGGTCATGATTTCAAGGGTTTTTTCTTCATTCAAATCGGACTTGTTGATGATACATCCGGTTTTGATTTTAAATTTCTTTACCAGTTCGTAAACACGTACCAGGTCGTGTAATCCTGAAACGGTGGGCTCGGTAACGAGAATCACAAAGTGGGCGCCGCTCAAACTACTGACCACGGGACAACCCACGCCCGGCGAACCATCCACCAATACGTACGACTTGTTGAAGACTTTGGCCAACGCTTTGGCTTCGTTTTTTACCTTGGCCACCAATTTTCCCGAATTATCGGCGCCAATGTCCAGGCGGGCATGCACCATCATAGCTCCAGTTTTGATGCGGCTGGTATAACAATGACCCACCTTAACTTCCTTGTTTATAATGGCTTTGGTGGGACAAATCCGGGCACAATAGCCACATCCTTCGCAATGCAGGCTATTGACCACAAACCTGCCCTTGATGATGTCGATGGCGTTAAATCGGCACACATCCCGGCATCGACCGCATTGTATGCAGTGTTCTTGTTTGATGTAAGCTTCTTCACCGCTGTAAAATTCTTCGTCCTCATCAAAATCGGGTTGCAACAGCAAATGCATGTCGGCAGCATCCACATCGCAATCGGCTACCACCATGTCGGCGGCTCCCAACACGGCGTACGAAGCGGTGAGTGAGGTTTTTCCTGTTCCGCCCTTTCCGGAAATAACTACGATCTCTTTCATGATTGCCCTCCCGTGTTTAGTCCATCCAAAAATGTTGAAATCTGCACCAAAGCCTCTCGTACTTCGGGTACTTCTTTATACAGTAGTTTTCCTGATGAATACCGCTCGGCGATGTCCCTGCTGTTGGGAATTTTCGCCAGCAAAGGAATGTTTTGCTGTACACAGTATTTTTCCACCTCATCGTTGCCAATGCCATCCCGGTTGATGACCACGCCAAAGGGTTTTTTCAGTTGACGCATGGTTTCTACGGCCAGTTTCATGTCGTGAAATCCAAAAGGGGTAGGCTCGGTGATGAGAATCACAAAATCAGCCTGATTGGTGGCTTCAATCACGGGGCATGAAGTGCCAGGAGGGGAGTCGAAAATTATGGTGTGGTCGGCATCGAAATGTTGATCCACATAGTCAATGGTTTGTGCAATCAGCGGCACGGCTTGCTCTTCACCAATATCCAGACGGCTCTCAACAAAATGGAGATCGCCTGCCTTGGCTTGCTTGAGAACGCCCATCTTTTTTGGAATCATGGGCAACGCATCGGTGGGGCACAATTCGGAGCAGGCATAACAACTGTGGCACAATTCGGGAAACACCATGATGTTGGGACCCAACTGTATCACGGCATGAAAATTACATACTTTTTGGCATATGCCACAGAAAGTACATTTGTTTTCAATCCATTGAGGTACCATTTTACTCATGTCTTGTGCATGCACCTCTTCACCGGCAATGAACAAGCCCGAATTGGGCTCCTCCACATCCAGATCAACCAACGCGGTTTTTCCCGATTCGGCCAAAAAAGCCGCAAGATTACTGGAGAGGGTAGTTTTTCCGGTACCACCCTTTCCGCTGGCAATGGCTATCTTCATCCGTTGTCTTGAATTTACTTCGATAGTTTGGCTAATAGGTTTTTCACCTCTTGGGTGAGCAGACCTATTTCGCCCGAAAGTTTGTCCAAAGCACCGGAATCAGCAGTGTTGGTTGATTGTCCCACCGAAAGGCGACCCAAACCCCTTCCATTTCCTTGTCCCAGACCTCGACCGCGGCCAAAACCCCGGCCGAAAGTGTTGTCTAAAGTCTTGTTATCTTTGGTGTTGCACAATCCTAATCCTCTTCCTGTTTTCGAACCCAATCCCATGGGTCCTGTTCTATCGTTACGTGGCATAATGGTATTTTTTAAAATGTTGGAACAAAGATAATGAACATATGTTCATAAAGTCAAGAAAAAGCCAATGAATCTCGGGTGGACATGCTTATTTATACAGCTGTTAAAATAAGGTGATAAATTTTGTATAGTTGAGGTTGATTTAATTGGGTCAGGTCTTGGTGTATAAAATTCTTTCTCAACGACAAAAGCCACCCAATAAGGTGGCTTTTGAAGGCTATGGGAGCTATGTTGAGAAAATTATCTACAATTTGGCAATGGCTTCGGTGGAGAAAGGAATATCGTTGATGTAGGATTCGTCTTCCAGATTGAAGTCTTGGGTTAATGCATCAGAGGCACTGTCGATTACCTCTTTTGTGTCGAATGGAATGTCCTGAATATAGTCTTCTTCGCTCACGTTGAATTCTTGGGTGATGGTGGCATCAAAAAGGCTGTCGAAAATATGTTCGGTGTTGAAAGGGATGTCGTCGATATAAGCTTCTTCGGCCAGAGGAATAATTACGGGAGGGGTCATGTTGTTGGCGTTGGTGTTGATTGCCAGGGCGATCAGGATAGTAGCGAAGGTGTATTTGAGTAAAGTTTTCATGACGTTTTAACTTTTATAGTTTCTGTGTTTCTGAAGCAAAACTACCACGAAAACGCCCCCAAGTAAATGGGTTTTAGGTGAATGGCGGAGGAGTTTCGGTGAGTGGAGTATTATGGATGGGTGTTGCGGTGAGATACCATAAAATTATTATCATTGCCAGAGGATTTATATCCCAAAACACAATCTTTATGATAAAGAGAACGATCGCGATATTGTTTGTTATATTTATGGTGATGATTTCTCCATTGCAGGCCTCAAAACCGGATTCTCTGGCCCGATTCAAACCGCTGAACTACGACACCACCTACATCAAGAGCTACCGCGATCTTTTTCACCTGACTCTGGTGGGCGTGAACAAGCAAACAGGGGTTACCCTGGCTAATGTCAACAGCGTCAACGACCTTGAATTTGCCACCAACAACCCCTTTGGTTTTGGTTTGGCCTTCGATTACAAATGGGCCACATTTGAATATACGCATACCTTCTCTGGACTTGAATTGCGAACTGACAAAAAAGGCGAAAGTGATGCCTTCGCTTTCCGTTTCGGACTTACCGGACGAAAGTTGCGCATGAATTTTTTTATCAGATCCACTGTTGGGTTTTATCTGAAGAATATCCAAGATTACGACCCCGATTGGTTCCAATCCAACCGCAGTTATCCACATTTCGACGATTTGGCCAACATTACCCTGGCCTTGTCGGTTTACTATACTTTTAATCACCGAAAGTACTCCAATACAGCAGCTTTGTGGCAAATCGATCAGCAAAAAAAGAGTGCCGGGTCGCCGGTGATCGGGTTTTTAACTAACTTGGAAAGCATTGCCACGGGTTCTCCGTTGTCCCTTAATGACACCCTGCTTGCCGGCCAAATTTACCCTGATTTTAAAGAGGGAGCCTCCCTCAAGGTTGGATTATCGGGAGGATACATGCATACTTTTGTTCTTTGGCATCGGTTCTACCTGCATGGCGCCCTCATTCAAGGATTTCTTTACAGTAGGGGAGTCACCGAATTTTACAACAACCAGGAAACCAGGATATACAATACCCTTGGGCTGTCTCTTTATTCCCGAATTACGGCAGGTTACAATGGTAATCGCATATATGGAGGTGTCTTTTTTGTTTCGGACGGATTCATCGACGATGCGTTGAACGATACATATTCCGTTACTGCCTACAACTATTTCAGGATATATGTGGGGTATCGATTTCCCATTAAAACGCCGGAGTGGATGCGAAAGTTTGGTTTGTAACTGCCCTGTAAAACAACAAAGCCACCCGATGAGGTGGCTTTTAATGGCTATGGGAGCTATGTTGAGAAAATTATCTACAATTTGGCAATGGCCTCGGTAGAGAAGGGAATATCGTTGATATAGGATTCATCTTCCAGATCGAAGTCATGGGTTAATGCATCAGCGGCGCTGTCGATTACCTCTTTTGTGTCGAAGGGAATGTCCTGAATGTAGTCTTCTTCGCTCAGACCAAATTCTTGGGTAATGGTGGCATCCAAAAGGCTGTCGAAAATATGTTCGGTGTTGAAAGGGATGTCGTCGATATAAGATTCTTCGGCCAGAGGAGTAATTACGGGAGGTGTCATGTTGTTGGCGTTGGTGTTGATTGCCAGGGCGATCAGGAGGGTAGCGAAGGTGTATTTGAGTAAAGTTTTCATGGCGTTTTAACTTTTATGGTTTCTGTGTTTCTGAAGCAAAACTACCACGAAAAAGCCCCCACGTAAATGGGTTTTAGGTGAATGGCGGAGGAGTTTCGGTGAGTGGGGAAATGATTCGGGTAAACAGGCGTTGAAACAAAGAAAGCTCAAATAAAACCTGATGTCGTACTGCTTTTTGAAGGCATAAGTCATCCTTACTACAACACATTCAGTCGGTTGGCATCTTGCTTGATAAAGATAAAAAGCAGGATGGTAAAGGCCCACAACGACGAACCTCCGTAACTGAAGAAGGGCAGGGGAATTCCCACCACAGGAGCCAGACCGATGGTCATGCCAATGTTGATGGCAAAATGAAAGAACAGTACCGAGGCCACACCATAGCCATAAATCCGGCTAAACCGCGACCGTTGTCGCTCGGCCAAAATCACCAACCTAATCATCAACATCAGAAACAGTAGAACCACCACCGCCGATCCCATAAATCCCCATTCTTCGCCAACCGTGCAAAAAATGAAGTCCGTACTTTGCTCAGGCACAAAATGATATCGGGTAAGTACTCCATTTCGGAACCCTTTGCCGGTAAGGCCTCCCGACCCGATGGCAATTTTCGACTGGTTCACGTTGTATCCGGCACCACGCAGGTCTTGTTCGATGCCCAGCAATACATTGATACGCTTCTTTTGGTGGGGTTCCAGCACATTCTCAAAAGCATAATGCACGCTAAAAACAAAGGCCGATGCCATGATGAAGATGCCCAACCACAATTTCAGTTGTTTGCGCCACTTTTTCTGGAAAACGACTGCCAACAGGGTAATTACTGCCAATCCGCCAATCACCCAATATTCGCCAATCACCAGTGTAAATACAAAAAGTGCGGCCATGGCAATGCCCAACACGATAATCATACCCGAGAACCCTTCGCGAAACAGCACCAGAATAAATGAAAAATAAACCAATGCCGAACCTGTATCGTTTTGAAGCAGGATGAGTGATGCGGGTAAGAAAAGTATGCCCACGGCGATGATTTTGGTGCGAAGTTGCGATACGTCTGTATTCAAATAACTTAAAAACCTGGCCAATGCCAGTGCTGTGGCAAATTTGGCAAATTCGGCAGGCTGGATGGCGAATCCGCCAATTTTAAACCACGATTTAGACCCGGCCACGGTGCTTCCAAACAGCAATACGCCGACGAGTACCACAATTAAAAAGGCATATATCCAAAAAGAGAAAGCGCTAAAAAATTTGGCATCAATGATAAGAATAACCACCGCCAGAACTATGGCCATGAATATCCACATAATTTGTTTGCCGTAGCGCTCATTGAAATCCAGAATACGAGTGATATCCTCTCCTGCCGATGCAGTGAAAATGCTCAACCAACCCATCAACATTAAGGTTAGAAACAGGCTGATGGTCAGCCAGTCCACATTGCTTATAACGTTTTCCCGGTTTCTCACCATAGTTTAATGTGCATGTTTAACATTACCCGTGGGCTTTAATAAATTTCCTTCCATCATCTTTTTTTCCAGTTCGGGGCGTTTGGTGCTGCCTGTGAGGTATTTCTCCATCATCAAACTGGCAATGGGTGCTGCCCAGGTAGATCCAAAACCGGAGTTTTCCACAATAACCGCCAACGCTATTTGAGGGTCTTCGAGCGGAGCAAAAGCAATGAACAAACTGTGGTCATCACCGTGCGGATTTTGAACGGTTCCTGTTTTGCCACACTGGCGGATGCTGTCCAGCTGATAAAATCTGGCTGTGCCGTGATCGGCTTCAAAAACATCGAGCATGGATTCTTGTACCAGCTCAAAATGCTTTTTTTCAATACGTGTGTGTTTCAATTCCCTGAAATGGGCAAATAGGGTATCTGAACCTTCCAATTGTTTCAACAAGTGAGGAGGATAAAAATAACCTTGATTGGCTATCACCGCCGTCATGTTGGCCAACTGAATGGGAGTAATGAGCAATTCGCCTTGACCAATACTCAACGATCTGATGGTTAGTGCATTCCAGCTTCCGCGATACAGTTTGTCGTAATAGGCTTCGGAGGGAACATTTCCATCGGCTTCGTAGGGGATGTCTGTATTAAAACCTTTTCCAAAGCCAAAACTTATCACATCGGCGTACCAATGGGCAAAGCCGTCGTGCGACCCGGAAAATTTGGAACTGTTGAGCAAGGTGTTGAAGGTATTCCAGAAGAAGGGATTGCATGATTGCTGGATAGCCATGGCCAGTTTGAGGGGCGATTGATGGTCGTGGGTACATTTGATGGGGGTGGATAACTTTCCCTGACAGGTGAATTGGGTATTGGCGTTGATGGCACCCTCCTGCAAGGCCACCAGCGCATTCACCATTTTAAAGGTGGATCCAGGAGGATAAGTGCCCATGGTAGCGCGGTTGATGAGGGGTTTGAGGGTGTCGTTGAGGAGCAGGGTGTAGTTTTCGGAGCGCTCGCGACCCACCAACAAATTGGGATCGTAGGCCGGACTGCTCACCAATGCCAGAATTTCGCCGGTTTTTGGATCGATGGCAACGATGCTACCTTTTTTGTTTTGCATGAGTTGCTCCCCATAAAGTTGCAGATGTCCGTCGATGGTCAGCATCAGGTCTTGTCCGGCCACAGCCAAAGTATCGTATTTCCCGTTTTGAAAGCTTCCTTTGATGCGGTTGTGTACGTCCACTTCCACCACGGTCATACCACTTTCGCCACGGAGATATTTTTCGTAATATTGTTCGATGCCCGATTTACCAATATAATCTCCTGATTTATAGAATTTATCTTTTTTCAGATCGGACTGACTTACTTCGCCGATGCTTCCCAACAGGTGTCCGGCAGAAGGGTAGGTGTAATGGCGCAGGGTACGTGTTTGGGTGTAGAAACCTTCAAACAAAAACAGTTTTTCTTCAATCTGGCCCATGTCTTTTTTCGAAATCTGCTTCACAAACACCGAAGGCTTGAAATAGGAATATCTTTTTGCCTTTTTCATTTGGGCAATAAAAGTTTCCTTGTCCATATCTATCAGGTTGCAAAAGGCCATGGTATCCAGATTTTTTACCTGTCGGGGAATGACCATCAGGTCGTAAGCGGCTTCGTTGTAGACCAACAAATTATTGTTTCGGTCGTAGATTCGGCCCCGTGGAGGGTATTCGCGGATATTGCGCAATACAATGTTTTCGGCCGTCAGTTTGTAGCTGTTGTCAATGATTTGAAGGTAGAACAGCCGAAAAAGGAACAACGCTGCCACCAGAACAAACACTCCGATAACCACATATTTTCTACTTGAATAGTCCTTGATGTACATCCGAAAACTTCCACTGAATAATGAATGACAAAGGTAGGGGAAAAGGTGGTGTATCGTGTGGCGTAATCGGGCATTTTTTTAGAGCTATATTGGAGGGATTTGGTTTTTCCCTTGATAACCCGCCGGGGTTTTTTCAATCCGTCGGGTTGATCTGTGGTTGCGCTACGCTGTAGCTATTCCTTCTTGTGGTGTTCGGGCTATAAATATTGTCGCTGCGCTGCAGCTTTGGAATCAACGATTCGGGATTAAAGGATTCGGGATTTAAAGATTTCTGATTTAAAGATGTGGAAACTTTATAATGTCCAAATTATCAAAACATTAGACATGAATAGCCCGTAGGGCTTCAACATCCATAGAATAAAATGAATCATGTTTTTTTGTCCGTAGGACATCAACAACAAATAAATCATTTTAAATGCAGGATTCAATCGAGTTGCGCTACGCTGTAGCTATTCCTTCTTCTGGTGTTCGGGTTATAAATATTATCGCTGCGCTGCAGCTTTGGAATCAACGATTTGGGATTAAAGGATCAGGATTTAAAGATTCAGAGATTTCTGATTTAAAACATCGGATGCAATGTTGATATTGATATCCCGCAGGGATTGAATGTTTATAGATAGAATTGGTACAATAAATTATACGACCCCGTCGGGGTCGCATAAACCACACCTCCATTGCTATAAACATGGGAATCCTTCGGATTCAGCTTGAAATCCACTCAAGGAAATAGCCCGCCTTAATCCCTAAGGGATTGAATGTTTATAGATAAAATTGGCACAATAATTTATGCGACCCCAACGGGGTCGAACAATATGTTACTCCTTTGCTATATACATGGGAATCCTTCGGATTCAATTTGAAATCCATTGATGCGAATATTCCTTGATAAATTCAATTTAAGAAACTGTCTAAATTTTATTTTAGGGCCCAGTTAGGAGCCAAATATGGGTAGATGGATAATCTTTTTCATTTATTTCGTCCGCCATGGGCGGACGATACAATCGTGCTGAAATGACCTTTCTTACCCATATGTTTTACCAACAAGAAAAACTTAGACAGTTCCTAAGTCAATTCGAAAACCCGCTAATGAATGAGCAGGTTTTATAAATCGATAGATTATAAATTAAACAACTGCTGCAAAAGATACATGTTATTGATAAGCAAAGCTTTGAATAAACCCAACAAAAACCCCGGGGAACTCTGTGGAAAAAATTTGTTTCTATGCTTTTCGCAGTGGATCAGAATTTGAATTTCTGTGATGTTTATTTATAATTGGCCAACGCCAACACCAACAACTCCATCAAAAAAACTACCCAAACACCTCCGTCCGGATGCCCAGGGCTTCCACCTGACTGGCGATTGTTTGCAGCTCATCGGTTGAAATTTTTTCCAATCCTTTGGCTGGGGTTTCTCTGTCGATACCATACAACATCACCGATGCCGGACTGATTTTCTTTATCAGTCTCAGCCATTCAGTAAGTTCCCCGGATGAAGTGTTATCGATGGTTTGGCCCTTGTATTCCCCCCTTAAAAACATGGTTTGAATAATCAGGTTTTCTTTTATAAGCAACAGATTTTCAACAATCTTATCCAGGGTCAGGTTTCCCAACGGTTGGTTGATGCGTTGAAACATGGTTTCGGTACCGGCATCTAGTTTTTGAATGTTCTTGTCCACTTTAACCAAAGCTGCACGCACTTTTTCTTTGTGCAACATGCTGGCATTCGACAGCACGCTCACCAGCGCCTTTGGTGCATAGAGGTTACGCATTTCGATGGTATCCTCCATAATTTCGGCAAATTCCGGATGGGTGGTGGGTTCTCCGTTTCCCGCAAAAGTGATGGCATCAGGTTCGTTGGGGGTATGTTGCAGGGCTTTCAATTTTTCGGCCAGTTTTTCTCTAAATTCGGTTCTTTTGGGAAGCACCAACTTGGCTCCGCTGTTTTCGGTCCAGCCACATTCGCAATAAATACAATTAAAATTACAGAATTTATTGTCGGTGGGAAGCAGGTTAATTCCCAATGAAATACCCAATCGGCGGCTATGCACAGGGCCAAAAATGAGTTCGTCGAATAAAATGCCGGACATAAATATGAAGTTTGTGCAAAAATAGCGTTAATTTTGGTCGCAAATCAGCTTTGAGCGACACCAAAACCAATGAATACACTCAGTCAACTCAAAAAGCCCATCCAAAAGGAGCTGGACATTTTTCAGCAGGTTTTCCGGCAATCGGTTAAATCCAACGTGCCGCTTCTGGACGTCATAATGCGGTATTTGCTCAAAGCCAGAGGAAAGCAAATGCGGCCGGTGATCGTGTTGTACAGCGCGGCGCTCTTTGGCGAACTCACCCAATCCACCTACCGTGCGGCTTCACTCATCGAATTGTTGCACACCGCCACCCTTGTGCACGACGATGTGGTGGACGATTCCAGTCACCGCCGCGGACGTTTTTCCATCAATGCCTTATGGCGAAACAAAATAGCCGTGTTGGCAGGCGATTATTTACTGTCGAGAGGTATGTTGCTGGCGCTCAAAGCAAAAGATTATCCTATTTTGGAGATTGTTTCGGAAGCCGTAAAGGAAATGAGCGAAGGCGAACTGCTTCAAATGGAAAAAGCCCGCAAACTCGACATCGACGAGGAAGTGTATTACGATGTCATCCGTAAAAAAACAGCTTCGTTGTTGGCATCTTGTTTTGCTGCCGGAGCAGCTTCGGTTTGCACTGACGAGGAAGCCATTCAACGCATGTGGCAAATTGGCGAATATGCTGGCATGGCATTCCAAATAAAAGACGACTTGTTTGATTATCAGAAAAACAACCAAACCGGCAAGCCCAGCGGTATCGACATCAAAGAGAAAAAGATGACTTTACCTCTGATATTTGCCCTGAGCAAAGCCTCTTACCTCGAAAAACGCAAAATCATCAACATTGTAAAAAACCACAATACCGATGAAGACAAGGTGACCTGGTTGATGGACTTTGTGAAAGAAAGCGGTGGTTTAGACTATGCCGAAAGCAAGATGAATGAATTTAAAAAGCAGTCGCTTGATTTGCTGAAAACATTTCCTGAAAACCGGGCAAGAATTGCGTTGGAAGACCTGGTGGTATATTCCATTGCGCGAAACAAATAAACCTCTACCCCATTTTCAATGTAAACGAAAACGTAGTTCCTTCGCCTTCTTTGCTCCGCACGCTAATGGTTTGCCTGTGTGCTTCGATGATGTGTTTTACAATGGCCAGTCCCAACCCCGAACCTCCCGTATCGCGCGAGCGGCTTTTTTCGGTACGGTAAAAACGTTCAAAAACACGGTGGATATTGTCCTCCGGAATACCGATACCATTGTCTTGCACTTCCACCAGATAGTTGTTGTGGAAATTGTAGGCGGATATTTTTATCAGTCCTTCTTTGGAGTTGCCATATTTGATGGCATTGTCGATTAAGTTGATGATTACCTGTCGGATACGCTTTTTGTCGGCACGCACCTTCATCGATCGGTTCATGGAACTGTGCATCTGAATTTTGGTGTTGTAGTTGGCGGCTTTCATTTCCATGAAATCGATTACCTCACGGGTAAGGTCGTACAGATTAAACACCTCTTCTTTCAATTTGAGTTCGCCCGATTCCAGTTTGGCAATTTCTTCCAGTTCGTCCACCAGGGCGATCATGCGGTTGATGCTTTTTTCCGATTTTTTTAAAAATTTCTCGTTGATGGACGGGTCTTCCAAACCTCCTTCGAGGAGGGTTAGAATATAGCCTTGAATGTTGAAAATAGGCGTTTTAAGTTCGTGGGAAATATTGCCTAAAAACTCCCTTCGGTAAACGGCCAGTTCCTTCAACTCCTCAATTTCTTTCTTTTTGTCTTCGCTCCATTTCAGCACCACGTTGTTCACGATTTCCAGCTCGTCGTTTTTGCCCTTCTTGGCTTTAATAGACTCTACCTCAGGTTTAAGCAGTCCGATCGATTTATAAATTACCCGCAGTTTTTCTTTGATATAATGCTCGAAAAGCAGGCTGCTGACGAAAAATACAAACAAAAAAACGATGGGTAAGGCAACCAACAACGGTATCAGCAAAAAGTCGAAAAACGACACCGTAAATATCACGTAGGCCATGGCAAACAGCAAGGTAACCAGGGTGGCAATTACGAGTGAAATATTTCTGGAAGCCGAGAGGTTCATATAGGATGATTAAGACCTCTTAAAGGCTGAATTTGTAACCTACTCCCTTGATGGTACGGATGTTGTCGAGCCCGATTTTCTCTCTGATTTTGCGCACGTGCACGTCGATGGTGCGGTCGCCCACAATCACGTCATTGCCCCACACCTTGGAGAAAATATCCTCTCTCGAATACACTTTATTGGGTGATCCTGCCAGGAGGGCCAGAATTTTAAATTCTTTGTTGGGCAGGGTAATTTCTTCCCCATTTTTTATCACGATAAAACGCTCAGGATCAATCACCAATTCGCCCACCTCAATGGAGGCATTGGGGTTTTCCTTTTTGGAAGCACGACGGAGCAAGGCATTTATCCTGCTCATGAGCACTTTCGGCTTCACGGGTTTCGACACATAATCGTCGGCTCCTGCTTCAAAACCGGCAATTTGCGAATAGTCTTCAGCACGGGCAGTCAGAAACACGATGATGGTTTCGGCCAATGCCGGAATTTTCCTGATTTCCTGCACGGCGGTCATGCCATCCATGCGTGGCATCATCACATCCATGATAATCAGGTCGGGATTTTCTTTTTTGGCCAGCTGTACGGCCTCCACGCCGTTTTGGGCTGCGACAACGTTAAACCCCTCTTTAATAAGGTTATACGATAAAAATTCGAGGATGTCCTCCTCATCGTCAACCAGTAAAATCTTGTATTTTCTTTGATCCATTCCTTTAGCTTTTTCCACCTGACCAAATTAATACAAATTTAGCTTGTCTGCCCGGCAATGTATTATCATTTGGTTAAGTTTGGTTTGCAACGGTCTATAAATGTGTTTGGTAGCTAATTGCCACTTCTCAAATCAATGATGTTTAAACATTTGATTAATTTTGACACACAAATGTAAGATTTTTGCTCATGCTAAAAAGTGTACTGTTTTTTGTTTTTTTATTTTTTGTTTCTTCGGGCTTTGCCCAGAAATTTAAGGGAGGCATTACGGCCGGTTTGGTGGGTTCGCAGGTAGCCGGCGATACCTATTCGGGATACAACAAGGCAGGTATTTTTGCCGGAGCATTCGTGCAATTATCATTGGGGGGTAATTCTTCCATGCAAATGGAACTAACTTATTTTCAAAAGGGTAGCCGTGAAAATCCTGACGAAAAAAACGGGTACGATTTTTTTCTGTTCAGAGCTAATTACATCGAACTGCCATTGCTTTATCAGTATAATTTCGGACGCTTTATAATTGAAGCAGGTCCTTCTGCCGGATTTTTAGCCGGATTTTATCAGGAAGATGTTAACACGAACATTAGTACTGATAAAAGTACCATGGCAAACCTGACTTTGCAGGCAAATTTAGGAATGGTGTTTCAGGCTACCGAGCATTGGCATGTCATGATTAGAACCAATGATTCGCTGACCAATGTTCGTAAGAGTAAGATAGGTCCCAGACGGTTTTGGTCAACTGGTCAGTTCAACGATTCCCTAATATTGGGAATCCGTTACATTATTTAAACGGATAATTAGTTAAAAAACCATAAACCTCCTGCTTTGTTTGCTGATACTTAGGTTTGTTCACATTGCTGCCGATTTTTTTACTACCTTTGCAAATCAGAATCGCGAAACACATTTACTATGGAAAAAAAGAGGGTGCTTTTTGTTAATCAGGAGATAACACCCTATCTGCCTGAGACTCCTCTAAGCAAAATTGGTCGGTTTCTACCACAAAAGATCCAGGAAAAGGGAAAAGAAATTCGGACTTTCATGCCACGTTATGGTCTGGTTAACGAACGAAGAAACCAGCTGCACGAGGTAATTCGGCTTTCGGGGATGAACCTGATTATCGACGACATCGACCATCCCCTGATCATCAAGGTGGCCTCCATTCAGCAAGCCCGCATGCAGGTCTATTTTATTGACAACGAGGACTTCTTTCACCGAAAATTTCTATTTCGCGACAAGGCCAAAAAGTTTTTCGACGACAACGACGAGCGTACCGTGTTTTTCTCCAAAGGCGTGCTCGAAACCGTTAAAAAACTGGGTTGGGCACCCGACATCATCCACACCCACGGCTGGTTTTCCAGCCTGCTGCCTTTTTACGTCAGAACTGCCTACAAAAACAGCCCCATTTTCAACGACCTGAAAATAATCTGTAGCCTTTACGACGATGATTTTGCCGAATCGTTTAAGTCGGGTTTTGTGGACAAGATTCGCATGAATGGCATTGAAGAAGAACAACTGGAACACTATAAAAATGGTTCTTACGTTTCATTGATGAAAGGAGCCATCGATAATGCAGATGCCCTCATCATGGGTAGCCCAAAAATCAACAAGGAGCTCATGGATTATGCAGTGGCTTCGGGCAAACCGATGCTGGATTATCAAGGCGAAGAAGACTATTTTAATGTTTATAACGATTTTTATGATCAAATTATCGAAGGATAACCAACCCGGACTTGTGCCGGTGTCCATTGTTGGAATATTACTCGTAGCCGTTATTTCTTTATTTTCCTCCTGCGCCAAAGAGCCCGGAAAAATTGGGTTGATTGTTCAGCCCGAGGATAGTTGGCTAAAAGTGTCTTACACCGACACATCAACGGTGTATGCCTATACAAAGTTAGATACTGCTGTGCGTTCGGACGAGTTGACACGTAATTCGGTGGGCGCCATCAACGACCCGGTGTTTGGCTATACCAAGGCCTCATTTGCCACTCAGGTGGCACCCGAAACCTATGGTCATGGGTTTGGGATCTCACCGGTGCTCGACTCCCTGGTGCTACAGATTCTATACAGTGGAGCCTATGGGGATACCAATACCACGATTACGCTCCGTACATACGAAATGGATACCATCTTGCACCGCGATAGTGTGTTTTACAGCAACATCGATTTCCGTACTTTCGATATCAATTACAGCGATTATTCTTTCATGCCACGGCCTCACGACAGTGTAGAGTTTTTGGAAGACACCGTGGCCCCGATGATTCGCATCAACCTCAGCAACCTCAACACTGCATTGGGCGAAAAACTGATTCATGCCAGCGAAACCGAAATGGAAGATGCCGAGAACTTTCAGTCGTTTTTCAAAGGTTTGTATATTACCTGTGATGATGTTAGTTCCACAGGTACACTGGCCTATTTCGACCTCACCCTGGCCCAATCGAAACTGACCATCTACTACAGGAACGAAACCCAGGAATCCCTCCAATTTGATTACCTGATTAGCACCTCCATGGCCCGGGTAAATAGATACCAACACGACTATACCAACGCCAGTCCTGAATTCAGACAACAGGTCATCAATGGCGATACGGCTTTGGGCCGACAGGTTTTTTATACCCAGGGATATGCCGGAACCAAAACAGTGGTTAAGGTACCCTTTCCCGAAGCATGGCGGAAGCTAAAAAATGTAGCTGTAAACGAGGCCAAACTCGTGTTGCCCGGCTATGGCGGAACCCAATTTTATGGAGCTCCGGGACAACTGGCATTGGTAAAAATTCTGGAAGACGGAAGCTACGACTTCATGCCCGATCAGTACGAGGGAGAGGACTATTTTGGTGGTTACTATCAATCAGGTTCCGACAGATATGAATTTCGCATTACCAGATATATACAATCACTCATCAGCGATAGTACCACCGTTGATCTGGGATTGTACCTGTTCGTTAATTCGGGCTCCGTTAATCCGGAGAGTTATATCTTCAATGGATATCAACCTGCCATCGATACAGCAGCACGAATGAAGCTGGAGATTTTATACACCGACCTCGATTAGTACCCGGCCAAAACAATTTATTCCGATTGTTTTACGGTGTATATATTTGTTTTATACTTTTGCCCATCTAACCTAAACTAATCACTATGTGCGGAATTGTAGCTTATGTAGGAAAAAAACAAGCATACCCCATTCTAATAAAAGGATTACAACGACTCGAATACCGAGGATACGACAGCGCAGGAATTGCTTTGCTAAACTCCGGTTTAAAAACCTATAAATCAAGTGGAAAAGTCGCAGATTTGATGACTTATGTGGAGGATAAAGACCTTTCCGGCGAGTTGGGAATTGCACACACCCGCTGGGCTACCCATGGCGAACCCAATACAGTAAATGCCCATCCTCATTACTCGCAAACCAAATCGTTGTCGATTATCCACAATGGAATTATTGAAAACTATGTCCTTCTCAAGGAAGAATTGATAAGCAGAGGTTATACCTTTGAATCGGATACGGATTCGGAAGTGTTGATTAACCTCATCGAAGATATACAACTTAACGAGCAAGTGCTTCTGGATGAGGCAGTTCGTATTGCATTGAATCAGGTAGTGGGTGCATATGCCATCGTCATACTTTCGGCAGATCATCCCAACACCATCATCGCTGCCCGTAAGGGAAGTCCTTTGGTGATTGGTATTGGAGATGGTGATTACTATGTGGCATCCGACGCTACACCTATCATCGAATACACCAAAAACGTGGTATATCTGGAAGATGAAGAGGTAGCCGTGCTCACGCGTGGCGAGAGTTTGAAATTGCGCGACATTAAAAACCACGAAAAAACCCCTTATGTTCAACAGCTCGAAATGAACCTGAGCGAGCTCGAAAAAGGTGGATATGAGCATTTTATGCTTAAAGAAATTTACGAACAACCCCGTTCCATAAAGGATAGCATGAGGGGGCGTATCAATGCCAACAAAGGTCTGGTTTCGGTGGGTGGTATTGTTGATTACGAGCAAAAAATACTTGCAGCCAACCGCATTGTCATCATTGCCTGTGGCACTTCCTGGCATGCAGGATTGGTGGGTGAGTACTTGTTTGAAGACCTTGCCCGTATTCCGGTGGAAGTGGAATATGCTTCCGAATTCAGATACCGCAATCCCATTATCAACGAAGGAGATGTGGTCATCGCCATTTCTCAATCGGGCGAAACGGCCGATACCCTGGCTGCCATTGAGCTGGCCAAATCTAAAGGTGCCACGATTCTGGGAATTTGCAACGTTGTAGGCTCCTCCATTGCCCGGGCTACCCATGCCGGATCGTACACCCATGCCGGACCCGAAATCGGTGTTGCTTCTACCAAAGCCTTTACAGCACAAGTTACCGTATTGGCATTGATGGCTTTGCGGATGGCCGAGCTCAAGGGTACCATTCCACGTTCACGTTTCATCCGTTTGCTGCATGAATTGGAAAACCTTCCTGCCAAAGTGGAAAAAGTACTTCAGGATGGTGGCGTGGCCGAAATGATTGCTGCCCAATTTAAAGATGTACAGCATTTCTTGTATCTGGGACGTGGGTATAATTTCCCCGTGGCCCTCGAAGGAGCACTCAAACTAAAGGAAATCAGCTATATACATGCCGAAGGTTATCCTGCCGCCGAAATGAAACACGGCCCCATTGCACTCATCGACGAAAATATGCCTGTGGTATTTATTGCCACCAGTAAAGGGATTTATGATAAGGTGGTGAGCAATATCCAGGAAGTGAAAGCCCGCAGTGGAAAAATCATCGCCATTGTAACCGAAGGTGATACCGCCGTACGCGAAATGGCCGATTTTGTTATTGAAATCCCCGATACAGAAGAGATGTTGGTTCCTTTGTTGGCCACCATCCCATTGCAGAAACTTGCTTATTATATTGCGGTGATGCGTGGTTGCAATGTGGACATGCCCAGAAATCTGGCCAAGAGTGTAACGGTGGAGTAGGGTGGAGCCCAAAAGGTTCCCACATCCCCCACAGCTTCAAGTGTAAAGCCCCACAGCTTCAAGCATCCACGCTTGAAGCCTTGGTTCCCATGCACCTCCTGCTTCAAGCGTCCACGCTTGAAGCCTAGATTCCCCTAAAAAACCAAAATTCAATAAGCTCCCAGAATTTTCCGGTTTTTCGCAATTGAACCAACTTTCGGTTTTTGTTGCTAGATTTGAACAAAAAACCAAAATGAATAAATTTCTTCTTTTTTGCATGTGCATACTCCTTTGGGGTTGCACTACCCCTCCCGAAGCCCGTGGACCCGGTTGGGCTTTGGCCATACATGGTGGCGCCGGTACCATCGTCAAAGAAAACATGACCCCCGAACTGGAAAAACAATACGAAGAAAAACTGACGGAAGCACTCCTCGTCGGTGCTGAGATTCTCAAAAATGATGGTTCAAGTTTGGATGCGGTGACTGCTGCCATTCAGGTGATGGAAAATTCTCCCCTGTTCAATGCAGGTAAGGGAGCTGTGTTTACTGCCGAAGGCACCAACGAAATGGACGCCTCCATCATGGATGGAAGCAACCTGGCGGCCGGAGCGGTGGCCGGGGTAAAGCACATCAAAAACCCCATTTTGGCCGCCAGAGCAGTAATGGAACATAGTCCGCATGTGATGTTGATTGGTTCGGGAGCCGAAGAATTTGCCCGCAATCAGGGAGTTGAGTTGGTTGACAGCACGTACTTTTTTACCCAAAACCGTTGGGAATCGTATCTGAAAGCAAAGGAGAAAGCCCAAAACGAAAAATTTGGAACATGTGGCGCCGTGGCACTTGACCAACAGGGGAACCTCGCAGCCGGAACTTCCACCGGTGGCATGACCTACAAAATGAAAGGGCGGGTGGGCGATTCACCCATCATTGGTGCCGGAACCTATGCCGACAACAACAGCTGTGCCGTTTCGGCCACCGGACACGGTGAATATTTTATCCGGAATGTGGTGGCTTTTCAGGTAGGAAGTCTGATGAAATACAAAAACCTGACCCTTGACCAGGCTGCTCATTTTGTGGTGGACGAAATCCTGCAACCCGGCGCAGGCGATGGAGGTATCATTGCCATCGATACCCTGGGCAACATCTCCATGCCATTCAATACTGCCGGAATGTACCGGGGTTCGGTAACGTCGGCACAGGAGCCTCAGGTGGCGATTTATGATCCGGAACAATAAAAAAAGCGACCCCATTGCTGAAGTCGCTCTTTGT
The DNA here is from genome assembly GCA_965140775.1 of Bacteroidales bacterium. Lineage (GTDB taxonomy): Bacteria > Bacteroidota > Bacteroidia > Bacteroidales > F082 > UBA6244. The sequence continues at coordinate 499,283 of OZ223471.1, forward strand.
TTTTTCTTGCGGGATTAATGTTGAATCACCACTTTTCGTGAAATCAATTCACCACCCAGATCAACCTTGATGATATAAATTCCGTTCTCCAATTGTGTCGTATTGAAAGGAACCGTGAATTTATCTTCGTTAATTTTTCCCGAGAAAAGCACTTCCAACTGCGTTCCCTCTTTGGTAAACAAAACCAGTTCTGCATTTTTGTCGAAAGCATTTGATATGGAGACCGTTCCTGTGGAAACAACCGGATTGGGAAAAACAGTTACAAAGGGAGTTTGATTGTCGTCCATCACATCCGAAGCCATGGCCTTGTCGGGATTGAACAGGAGGAAAGCCATGGGGGTGTCCCATTTTTTTCCAAACATCATCCTATTGGATTTTTTGCCACGTTGAGGCCGGTCACCCACAATCGACCCGGCATTTTCTTTCCAGGCAGTTTCGTTGGATTTTATTTTATCCAGCGACGCCCTGATTTCTGCCTGATGTTCCAGGGCGATGGCCCTCACTGCTTGCATGCTTTCTTGCATATCGGCACGCATGTTGTCGAAGTTGGGATCGTCGCGGCGGGCACCCGGAACAAAATCTTCGCTGGCGTGCCAGGCTTTGAACATGGCTTGGCGCACTTCCTTTTTCTGACGGGCCAATTCGATGGTTTGGCGTTCTTCATCCGACAGGTTTTTGTCGAAGGCACGACGCTCATCGGCAATTGCCGGAAGGACGTCTTCCTTTACAAACGCCTTCATTTCAGCACGTTGTTCAGGAGTGAGCCGGGCGTTGAACTTTGCCGGTTGTGCACAATTTCCTCTGCCATTTCCGACCATTGATTTACCCTGCTTATTTGCAGCTCTTTTACCTCTCTGCGGGCGTTCTCCCCGATTAAAGGGATTTTCAGGATTCATCAAGAGCAGGGCTTCAGGAGTGCCAAAACGTTCGATCCAAAATTCAGGACCGGTGTTTCCATCTTTATTTTTCATCTGACTTACCCCATTTTCTTCATGAATGGCTTGAATATCAACTATCCACGTCTCTGAATTTTCTTCGATAAATTCCTTATAGGCTTCGTTTTCCATGGGATGATTGGCGGTAATTTCAGCTACTTTTTCCACACATGGCCGAGAATTAGGTGTGTTTTTCATGCCGCGTCCGCGGGGGTTTTGCCGATTGCCAAAATTGCTACGCATGGTTTGCCTGGCTTCTTCCAGTTTGGCTTTTTCGGCCTCCGAGAGGGAATTGATGTAGCGGCTTTGTTGGGCTATGAGTGAGGGGGCAATCTGCTGATCAAAATATTGCTTCACAGCTTCTCGGGTTTCAACACGTTGTGTATTTTGGGCATTTACCGACAACGAAATCAAAACAGTGAGAATCGATGTCCAAAAAACAATTTTTTTCATTTTCGAGTAATTTTTGTGATTTTTCAATTTAGACATTCCTGCACTCTTTTTTATTCCGGAAAGCCATTAATTTTTGTAGAAAAATTGAGGGTTACCATCGAATGCACTCATTTTGAATATGTTAAAATTTTGTTAATTAAAAGACTGTTGCAACATGCAATGTATCTGCCCTTACATTTGCACCTATATTAATAACCAGTCTAAATTATGAAATTTTTGGGAATGAAATTACAAGGCCTTTGGCTCGTGGTGGTTCTGTTGATGTTTTTGGCAGCATGTAAGCACGATCCGGATCCCATTATCGACGACAGTATTGTTACCAGTCCTATCTGTTATGAGGACACCATTTATTTTCAAAACGACATACTACCCATGCTCCTCGGTACCTGTGGTACTTCGGGCTGTCATGATCTGGGAACTGCCAAACATGGTGTGGTGTTGGTGGATTACCTTTCGGTGATGCGCACGGGAGGAGTTAATATTGCCAATCCGGCCTCCAGCGATATCTATCAGGTACTTTCTGGATCAGACGAGCGGATGCCTCCTTCACCCCGTCCCCAATGGACTGATTTACAGAAAAATGCCTTGCTTACCTGGATTTCTCAGGGAGCCATCAACAACGAGTGTTTGAACCAGGCCGTTTGCGACACTTCCAACGTAACCTTCAACGGAAGTGTGTTGCCACTGTTCGACAAATATTGTTTGTCGTGCCACAGCGGAGCCAATCCTGAATACAACCTGGACCTCACCAATTTCGACCAATTGGCGGCCATCATCGAGAATGGTTCCTTGTTGGGTTCCATCAACCACGAACCCGGATATTATGCCATGCCCAAGGAAAGTAATCAGCTCACTCCTTGCGAGATACGAACCATTGAAATATGGGTAAACGATACCGTGATTGGCGGAGGCGGCGGTGGCGGAACAGGTCATCCTTGCAGTCCCGATTCGGTTTATTTTGCAAATGACATACTTCCTTTGTTGGTTTCCAATTGCTCTACCAGCGGTTGCCACGATCAGGCTTCGGCTCAGGAAGGGGTAGTTTTGGTGGATTACGCTTCCATTATTTCAAAAGTTCATCCGGGAGATGCCGCCAACAGCAAACTCTATAAGGTGTTGATACGCAGTGATGAACGCATGCCTCCTCCTCCTGCTTCACTCACAACAGCCCAAATACAAAGCGTACAAACATGGATTAACCAAGGTGCCTTGAACAACGTTTGCGATGCCCCCTGCGATACCCTGAATGTGACCTATTCGCAAAGTGTTTGGCCGGTAATACAAACCAACTGTACCGGGTGCCACAGTGGCGCAAACCCGGGAGCAGGAATCGTACTTACCGACCATGCTACCATTTCAGCCGCGGCCGCCACGGGCAAACTTTATGGTTCGGTGGCTCACCTTTCGGGATATGCGCCCATGCCAAAAAATGCTTCCCAATTGAGCGAATGTAATGTGGCAGCCATCAGAATCTGGATTGAAAATGGAACCCCTAATGATTAACCATCAAATGAGCACAAGAAAAAAAGAATATCACATGAAAAGAAAATTAGCCTTATTTGCTGCCTTGCTCGGTCTGGCCATGCTCAGCGGTTGTTACTACGATAACGAAGAGGACCTTTATCCTCAAAACAGCACCTGCGACACCACCAACGTTACTTATTCCACCACGGTATTTCCCTTGATTTCAAGTCGTTGCACCGGTTGCCATACCGGTATTGGAGCAGGTGGCAATGTGCCATTGGATGGATATGACAACATCGTGGCTGCGGCCAAAAACGGCAGCCTGATGGGTTCCATACGCCACGAATCGGGATGGTCGCCCATGCCCAAAAACACAGGCCAACTGGATGATTGCAGCATCAGGAAACTGGAAATTTGGATTGCCGACGGAACTCCCAACAACTAAAAATCTTGCCTATGAAACGCGTGAAACAACTGTTGATACTGACCCTGATAGTAGGTGTATTGGGAGGAACCTATGTATGGTTCTTCGTTTACAATAAACCCCACCGCGACATCGAAAGTGCCACTCCCGATTACACTGAAACCGCCCTTTCGCTTTACTCGCACTACCAAGGGGGGCTCAATTCACCGGAAAAAAATCTGGATGGAACTGTGGTGGAGTTCTCCGGTGTTCCTACAAAAGTAGAAGTGGGCGATTCGTTGCATGTGGTGGTATTTGCCTTCGGCGAAGGCATGTTTGGCGACGAAGGCATCCGATGTACTTTTTTACCCAAATACAATCAGCAAATAGAACAACTTAATGTAAATCAACAGCATACCATTAAAGGCTTCTGCTCGGGATATAACGGCACAGATGTTATTCTCGAACAATGCTCACTTATCAACAAGTAAACCCTTATCTCATGAAAAAACTTGCCGTACTATTTATTATGATCACCCTGGTTTTCCAATACGGAAATGCCCAGTGCTACCTCACCAAAACCGGGCAGATTTCCTTTTTCTCGGATAGCCCCATGGAGAAAATTGAAGCACACAACAACCAGGTTAACTCTGTTCTGGACACAAAAACCGGCGACTTTGTTTTTAAAGTGTTGATGAAATCCTTTGTGTTTGAAAAAGCCCTCATGCAGGAACATTTCAACGAAAATTATGTGGAAAGTGATGAATTTCCCAACGCCACTTTCGTGGGAAAAGTAACCAATATGGACGCCATCGACTTCAGTAAACCGGGCACTTATGATGCCACTGTGGAAGGGAAACTGACCATCCACGGACAAACCCAACCTGTCGTCACCAACGGTACCTTTGAGGTGAAGCAAGACGGTATCGACGGAAAATCGGTGTTTTTTGTGAAACTGGTCGATTACAACATCAGCATACCCGGTGCGGTAGCCGGAAAAATTGCCGAAGAAATTGAAGTGACCGTGGACGTCCAGTTAAAACCCTTCAAATAGTAGATCCCTGATATCCAACCCGTACATCATATGAATAATAATATCCCCATGAAAACCATTGCCCCTCTTTTCCTCCTTTTGTTGTTAAGTTTTACCTTTCGGGTGCATGCCCAGGACGATCTCTTGAATATGCTGGGCGATACCGAACCGGCCACCGAATACGCTTATGCTACGTTTAAATCCACCCGCATATCGTTGGGACAATCCATCGAGAATCCGGCCGCCGGCAACCTGATTTTCGACATCCAGCACCATTTTGGTCCTGCCAATACGGGGTTCAACGATTTCTTTGGGCTCGACCAGGCTTCCACACGTTTGGGGTTACAATATGGCATCACCGACTGGCTGGTGGTGGGCATCGGACGTACTACCCTCGAAAAAACAGTGGATGGTTCGGTAAAGGTAAAATTGCTACGGCAGAGTACCGGTGAAGTGAATATGCCTGTTTCGGTGAGCTATTTCGGAAGTGTGGCCATGAGTACCATGAAGTGGCCCGATCCTGTACGTACCAACTATTTTTCTTCCAGACTTTCTTTTGCTCATCAATTGCTCATTGCCCGGAAATTCAGCAATGCCGTTTCGTTTCAGTTGAGCCCCACGTACATTCACCGCAATTTGGTGGAAAAAGCTGTGGACGACAATGATGTGCTGGCCTTGGGCGCCGGGGGGCGTCTTAAACTTTCTAACCGCGTGAGCCTGAACATGGAGTACTACTATGTGCTTTCGGCACAAACGGCCAAAGACTATAACAATTCGTTAACCATTGGTTTTGACATAGAAACCGGTGGCCATGTGTTTCAGTTGTTTTTCTCCAACTCGCAAGGGATAATCGAAGAGCATTTTATTCCACGTACGAGCGGGAAATGGCTCAACGGCGACATCCATTTCGGATTTAATATTTCCAGAAATTTCGTATTGCGCAAACCCAAAGAATTTCGCGATTAGCGCACCACCGTTACCGTTCCTTTAAAGCTAATGGGTTGTAAAGTTGTGGGTGGAAAACACTTTTTCGTGGAATCTGACACAAAAAAACAAGAGCCACTTCCCAATACTTTTCAATTGACACACCCCTTAATAGTTTATAAAGAGAACGTGCAACGGGAGGTAACAGGAAATGGCTCTGCCAATATATGGAAAGCCTTCGGCTATCTGGAGTTTGTGTTTGCCAAATCCCCAAACCGTTTGCCCCAGGCGTTGGGCATCAGTTTATTGGTGAAATTTTTAACACAATAAATGGTTCCGTTTCCTACACTTATCAATCGACCCTGACGGTCGGCCACTTTTTTGCCTGTGGCAAAGGAGGCGTTCTCGCCCAGGCGGTGGTTGTTTTCTTCCTCAGCCTGTGCGCTGCTTCCTTCAATTGGAGCGTAAGGATAGTATTCGCCGTATCTCAATTGCTCGGTACACGTTGGTAAATCGAATACGGTGAAAATATTGTCTTCCTCACCCGTTTCCGGATTTCCGGCAACGCCATAAACCACATTGGATTCCAGTATTTCAAACTCATCAAAATAGGTGGCGAAAGGGATTTCTGTTTCAAAAATTTTAGCCCCGGTGGCGCTATATTTCAAAAAATCGTAAGGTCCCACGCAGTAAATATTTTCGGCCGCATCTATAAAAATATCTTGTACTTCATAAGGTACTTCCGTTTTCCAGTTTTCAATACCCTGATCGTTTACTGACACCAAAAACTTATTTGATGGGGACGTGGTTCCCACATTTTTCATAAAAAACAATGCTGAGCCTGTAGATGTGGCCACCAGTGCCGAATTGGCGGGAGCATAATCCGAAGGAGTGGTGTAGGCAAGGGGTTGTCCGCCCGGGAGGTCAGTTATGTTGTAAATTAACAGCTGCGACAGCCATTGGTTGTTGTTGTTGATGTCGTTCGTAAGAACAAATAGCTTTCCGCCTGAAACCATGGTTAATTCGCCCCGGATATCTTCTCCCGGTACATTGATGGGTAAACGACAAAATTCGCTTCCATCGCTCATGTTTACTCCAACAATTTTTTCGGTGATATCGAGGCCGTCGATATAGAAAATTTTACCGTTGGCCACCGACATGGAGTTTACCCAATAGGTTCGGTAGATGGCATTGCTCCAGAGAGCATTTCCGGATTGGGCATCAACACAAAGGAGTTTGTCTGTCATAAAAACGATAACTTTTCCATCCGAATAAGAGATAAAACTCTTGTTGGCAAAACTTTCGGGAGTATCGGTGGCCTTGATTTTCCAAATAAAGTTACCCGCTTCATCCAAGGCGATTACCCACACGTCCTTTTGGTTGTTGGTACTTCCACTGCCCGTATTGTCGATGCTTACCAGGTAGTATCCATTGTTGGCTTCGTCAAAGGCAGGTAGGGCAATGTCCTTCATCTCCTGATCGCCTATTGATTCGGTTAGTGAAAATGTCCACAAAATCTGATCTTCACCGAAGATGGGATTGTCGGGATTGTTGTCGTCTGTTTTAACGCATGACGTTGCAACGAATAAAAATACAATGATCGATAAAATACGAAAATAGGGGTTCATAAAACTTTGTTTAGGTTGGTGGTAATTGATTAATTATGAATTGCTTAGTTGGATGCTTTGAATTTGTTTGGCTGCCAAGGATCCAAAAAGCCGGCAAATTTAACGTATAAACGCAAGAAGCAAATATCCGGAATTGACAATTATTCCATTTGGCAATAATTTAAAATTGTTCCAATTAACTTGCTTTTTGGGAGGTCGTATATAAGCCTTGGCAATGAGGTGCATGCCTAAAGTGCCGGCGGTGCACAACTAAGAATTTGAGGATTGCATCATCGTTCGTTTCAGCAAAGTGGTATATATGGGTTCATTGCCCATTTGAGCCGTAATAACAGAGGCAACCGCGGTGGTGATAAGCAACGGGAGGATGAGCTCGTAATTGGCAGTCATTTCGATGGCCAAAGCCAGTCCTGTTAGCGGAGCACGGACGGTGGAAGCAAAAATACCGGCCATTCCGGCCACGGCAAATACGGCGGGGTTTGAAATCAGTTCCGGGAAAAAATGCTGGGCCACATGGCCAAAAAGTAAACCCAGCAGCACGCCCAAAGCCAACATGGGTGCAAAAATCCCTCCGGGGACGCCACTGCCGTAGCTAAAAATGGTAAGAAAAAAACGGGCTATAAAAATAAATAAGATAAATTTTAGTGTGAAAGAATTTTCCAGGGCTTCGCCGATGGTGAGGTATCCGCCTCCAGTGATTTCGGGATAGAAAATACCGGCCAACGCGATGAGTAGTCCGATAACAATGGCCAACATCATGGGGACACGTTTGGAGGCATGCGCATCCCAATTGAGGGCAAGCACCAGTAGCTTATTAAAAGCATATCCGACCAAACTAAACACTAAGCCCAGAATCACGAACAACCATAGGGTGTTAAGTGCCTGATGTCCGAATACCATCATGCGAATAACGGGATCTACTCCCGTCATCAATCTCACCACAATGTCTGCAGTTGCAGAAGCTACCATGATGGCGGCTACAGAGTAGAAATTAAATTTGAAATGACCGTGCATTTCCTCCAGCACAAATATAACTCCTGAAAATGGTGCGTTAAAAGCACATGCAAGTCCGGCAGCAGCTCCGGATGAAATGAGTGGATTGCTGTGATCTTCGCGGAGTTTAAAAACATCTTTTACCATCTTTCCGATGTTGGCTCCCAACTGGATGGTGGGGCCTTCGCGGCCCAATAATAGTCCGCTGCCCAATGAGAAAAGGGAGGCGATGAATTTAATGGGAATTACACGTTTCCAACGTAATGGACGCACCTCATCCAGCGCACCTTCAATTTCCTGAACCCCGCTACCTGCGGTTTCGGGAGCATACCTACGTACCAGTAAAATGGCAATAACCACGCCTACTACCGAAAATAAAACCGGCAGCCCCCAGGTGGTGACATCGGTTTTATTCGCAGTAGATAACAGGTATAGACGTAACACTTCCAACTTATCCAATATGATGCGAAACAAGCTGCCCATCAGGCCGGCAACGAGTCCGACAATCATCGCAAAAAAAATCAAGGAGATATTTTTATGACTTGCATCGGCAAAACGTTGATCTGACTTCCAGGAGGTTTTGATTTCAGGCATGTAAAAGATAATTTATGGGGTAAAGATAGCTATTTCACCAAAAACATAACCAAGGAATTTTGTTTGGAAGAAGAATCGGTTGATGTCCTTCGGACAAAAAAACGATTTCCCATACAGGCTATGGATGTTGAAGCCCTACGGGCTATATTGTTGATGAGTTTTATGCAACGTCCTCATTGCCCGTAGGCTGTATGTTTGTAAAATCATAAGCCCACCGAGTTTTTGTATTTTAGTTTTTGAAAAGAAAAAACACAAAAACAAAAAGTAGGCTTATGAAGACTAAAAGTACAAAAATTGATTTTACTGGACAAAATGTTTATGTAGGAATTGATATTCATTTGAAAAGCTGGAAGGTAACAATAATGGTAAATGATCGCATTCACAAGACGTATTCGCAGGATCCAAGTGCAGAGGTGCTATCTAATTATCTGATTAAGAACTTCCCTGGTGCAATTTACTATTCTGCATATGAAGCCGGATTTTGCGGGTTCAGCGCTCATCGAGAACTTGAGGGTTTTGGTATTAGAAATATTGTTGTCAACCCTGCTGATATTCCCACTACTGATAAAGAAAAGCGCCAAAAGGAAGACAAGCGCGATAGCCGTAAGATTGCCAAAACGCTCAAGAATGGTGAACTTGTGGGCATTTATATTCCCAGCATGGGTATGGAAGAGCTTCGTGGGCTAGTGCGTTACCGCAAAACATTGGTTAAAGAAATCAGTCGTCACAAAAGCAGAATCAAGTCCTTTCTTTATTTTAATGGGATAAAAATTCCTTTGGAACTTGATGGAGCTTCAAGGCATTGGTCAGGAAGATTCACAAAATGGTTAAATGATATCGAACTATCCACTTCGCACGGAAAAATAGTTCTTGAAGACACCTTGGATACATCGTTGCTGCTGCGTAAAAAACTATTAAAGATTAACAGGCACCTTAGACAGCTAGACGGGGAGTATGCAAAAAAGTTAAGTCTGTTGCAAACTATCCCCGGAATAGGACTTATAACAGCCATAACCCTTTTGACCGAAATAGAAGACATTTTACGGTTTAAGAATCTTGACCAGCTTTGTTCGTTTGTGGGCTTAGTTCCGACGACCAATTCATCGGGAGAAAAAGAGAACGTTGGCACCATTACACGTAGGAGTAATCTTTTTTTACGTAGTGTCATAGTTGAAGCAGCCTGGGTAGCATCAAAGAAAGATCCGTCACTGATGTATAGTTATGGATTATTATGTAAAAGAATGGAGCCAAACAAAGCCATAATAAGAATAGCGAAGAAACTGATTAATCGAATAAGGTATGTAATTAAAAATGAAACTGCATATGTATATTCAGTCATATAATAAAAACGAAATCGGAAATAGAAGCAACTCAATGATAAAGAGACTGTTTGAATTCCCTTGCGGCCCCGAATAGGGTGTCCGTTACCCGTAGGCCACAGCTCTTATCTATAATAAATTGAACACAGAAATGCGGCTGGTTAAATTATGTCCGCTGATAGAAGGGTGTTTTTATAGACCGGATTCGTTACAATGAGGGGAAACCGAAGGTGAAGTTTTATACCGAAGGTTCAAGAAATTATACTGGGCCTAGGCCCAGTATAATTTAACAATGAGGGGAAAACCTTCAGGCTTCGTATTGCCCGATGGTAAAATTGTCAAATTAATAACTCTCTAAAAAAGAAAGAAATAATGAAGAAAAAATTTGGATTACAACATAGAAGGGCATACTTATCCATAGGTATTAAAGATGGCGAATCTTTTTTCCCGTAGGGAATTAATGGAAAAATGAAATTTGTAGGAACAGAACTATTCATCCAGCGATCGAAAAATGTATCTTTCATCAAAATCAATTTCATGCTCCGTCAGAATCTTGTGATATTCTTCCAAAAAGGTTGTGGTTTTGTGATGCTCCTCTTGATTTTCAATGTACCTAATCAAATATGGTAGTTGTGTTCGTCCAACTGAAAAGGCTCCGAAACCCTCCTGCCAGGAAAATTTAACAGGCGAAAATCGATTTTGATTTATCCATAGTGAAGAATTTCGTTTTAAATGGTACATCAAATCTGAGGGGGATTGTTTTGGGGACATACTAATCAATAGATGAACATGGTCGGCCATCCCGTTTATCAAATACAGTTTATGTCCCTGTTGATTGATAATGCCATTTAGATATTTATAGATTTCTTCTTGCCACCTTTTAGTTATCAAACATCGTCGGCTCTGGACTGCAAAAACATAATGGATATACAGTTGGGTATAGGTATTTGCCATTTTAATGAAGATAGGTTATAATATCAGGTTAAATACGATTTTGTCAAAAATAACGAAATTGAATTAATATCCTATCTTTTAGGAGGTTTTTCTGTTGATGTCCTACGGACAAAAAAATATTTCCAATGCATGCTATGGATGTTAAAGCCCTACGGGCTATTATGTTGATGCTTTTTATGAAACGTCCTCATTGCCCGTAGGCTGTATGTTTGTAAAATCATAAGCCCACCGAGTTTTTGTATTTTAGTTTTTGAAAAGAAAAAACACAAAAACAAAAAGTAGGCTTATGAAGACTAAAAGTACAAAAATTGATTTTACTGGACAAAATGTTTATGTAGGAATTGATATTCATTTGAAAAGCTGGAAGGTAACAATAATGGTAAATGATCGCATTCACAAGACGTATTCGCAGGATCCAAGTGCAGAGGTGCTATCTAATTATCTGATTAAGAACTTCCCTGGTGCAATTTACTATTCTGCATATGAAGCCGGATTTTGCGGGTTCAGCGCTCATCGAGAACTTGAGGGTTTTGGTATTAGAAATATTGTTGTCAACCCTGCTGATATTCCCACTACTGATAAAGAAAAGCGCCAAAAGGAAGACAAGCGCGATAGCCGTAAGATTGCCAAAACGCTCAAGAATGGTGAACTTGTGGGCATTTATATTCCCAGCATGGGTATGGAAGAGCTTCGTGGGCTAGTGCGTTACCGCAAAACATTGGTTAAAGAAATCAGTCGTCACAAAAGCAGAATCAAGTCCTTTCTTTATTTTAATGGGATAAAAATTCCTTTGGAACTTGATGGAGCTTCAAGGCATTGGTCAGGAAGATTCACAAAATGGTTAAATGATATCGAACTATCCACTTCGCACGGAAAAATAGTTCTTGAAGACACCTTGGATACATCGTTGCTGCTGCGTAAAAAACTATTAAAGATTAACAGGCACCTTAGACAGCTAGACGGGGAGTATGCAAAAAAGTTAAGTCTGTTGCAAACTATCCCCGGAATAGGACTTATAACAGCCATAACCCTTTTGACCGAAATAGAAGACATTTTACGGTTTAAGAATCTTGACCAGCTTTGTTCGTTTGTGGGCTTAGTTCCGACGACCAATTCATCGGGAGAAAAAGAGAACGTTGGCACCATTACACGTAGGAGTAATCTTTTTTTACGTAGTGTCATAGTTGAAGCAGCCTGGGTAGCATCAAAGAAAGATCCGTCACTGATGTATAGTTATGGATTATTATGTAAAAGAATGGAGCCAAACAAAGCCATAATAAGAATAGCGAAGAAACTGATTAATCGAATAAGGTATGTAATTAAAAATGAAACTGCATATGTATATTCAGTCATATAATAAAAACGAAATCGGAAATAGAAGCAACTCAATGATAAAGAGACTGTTTGAATTCCCTTGCGGCCCCGAATAGGGTGTCCGTTACCCGTAGGCCACAGCTCTTATCTATAATAAATTGAACACAGAAATGCGGCTGGTTAAATTATGTCCGCTGATAGAAGGGTGTTTTTATAGACCGGATTCGTTACAATGAGGGGAAACCGAAGGTGAAGTTTTATACCGAAGGTTCAAGAAATTATACTGGGCCTAGGCCCAGTATAATTTAACAATGAGGGGAAAACCTTCAGGCTTCGTATTGCCCGATGGTAAAATTGTCAAATTAATAACTCTCTAAAAAAGAAAGAAATAATGAAGAAAAAATTTGGATTACAACATAGAAGGGCATACATATACATAGTTATTAAAGATGGCGAAACTCTTTCCCGTAGGCTGTATGTTTGTAAAATCATAAGCCCACCGAGTTTTTGTATTTTAGTTTTTGAAAAGAAAAAACACAAAAACAAAAAGTAGGCTTATGAAGACTAAAAGTACAAAAATTGATTTTACTGGACAAAATGTTTATGTAGGAATTGATATTCATTTGAAAAGCTGGAAGGTAACAATAATGGTAAATGATCGCATTCACAAGACGTATTCGCAGGATCCAAGTGCAGAGGTGCTATCTAATTATCTGATTAAGAACTTCCCTGGTGCAATTTACTATTCTGCATATGAAGCCGGATTTTGCGGGTTCAGCGCTCATCGAGAACTTGAGGGTTTTGGTATTAGAAATATTGTTGTCAACCCTGCTGATATTCCCACTACTGATAAAGAAAAGCGCCAAAAGGAAGACAAGCGCGATAGCCGTAAGATTGCCAAAACGCTCAAGAATGGTGAACTTGTGGGCATTTATATTCCCAGCATGGGTATGGAAGAGCTTCGTGGGCTAGTGCGTTACCGCAAAACATTGGTTAAAGAAATCAGTCGTCACAAAAGCAGAATCAAGTCCTTTCTTTATTTTAATGGGATAAAAATTCCTTTGGAACTTGATGGAGCTTCAAGGCATTGGTCAGGAAGATTCACAAAATGGTTAAATGATATCGAACTATCCACTTCGCACGGAAAAATAGTTCTTGAAGACACCTTGGATACATCGTTGCTGCTGCGTAAAAAACTATTAAAGATTAACAGGCACCTTAGACAGCTAGACGGGGAGTATGCAAAAAAGTTAAGTCTGTTGCAAACTATCCCCGGAATAGGACTTATAACAGCCATAACCCTTTTGACCGAAATAGAAGACATTTTACGGTTTAAGAATCTTGACCAGCTTTGTTCGTTTGTGGGCTTAGTTCCGACGACCAATTCATCGGGAGAAAAAGAGAACGTTGGCACCATTACACGTAGGAGTAATCTTTTTTTACGTAGTGTCATAGTTGAAGCAGCCTGGGTAGCATCAAAGAAAGATCCGTCACTGATGTATAGTTATGGATTATTATGTAAAAGAATGGAGCCAAACAAAGCCATAATAAGAATAGCGAAGAAACTGATTAATCGAATAAGGTATGTAATTAAAAATGAAACTGCATATGTATATTCAGTCATATAATAAAAACGAAATCGGAAATAGAAGCAACTCAATGATAAAGAGACTGTTTGAATTCCCTTGCGGCCCCGAATAGGGTGTCCGTTACCCGTAGGCCACAGCTCTTATCTATAATAAATTGAACACAGAAATGCGGCTGGTTAAATTATGTCCGCTGATAGAAGGGTGTTTTTATAGACCGGATTCGTTACAATGAGGGGAAACCGAAGGTGAAGTTTTATACCGAAGGTTCAAGAAATTATACTGGGCCTAGGCCCAGTATAATTTAACAATGAGGGGAAAACCTTCAGGCTTCGTATTGCCCGATGGTAAAATTGTCAAATTAATAACTCTCTAAAAAAGAAAGAAATAATGAAGAAAAAATTTGGATTACAACATAGAAGGGAATTAAAATGATCTTCTGTTTATCATGGTGATGTTTTTTCTGTTGATGTCCTACAGACAAAAAAACGATTTCCCATGCAAGCTATGATGTTGAAGCCCTACGGGCTATATTGTTGATGTGTTTTATGAAACCTCCGCATTGCCCGTAGGGCATATTATTCATTACAATTGGGGGGTTGATAATCAGAGCCGTATTGAAAAATCAACAGAGCCAAATCTTTCTAAGGCCAAAATACGTGGGTAGAATTCCACAAAAAAAATCCGCCCCAAATGGAACGGATTTTCAAAATACAGGCCTGTGGCCTTGAAGGTATATGGAGTGTTGCTGCGTTCGCTGCTAAATCAATTCAAATTTTACTTTCATATATACCTTTTGACCGGAATAGGGAGCCAGGCTGGTATCCTTCATTTTTTCAATGGAGTTCACCACGTGGCGGTTCATTCGGGGCGAAACACAGTTGGAAGCATCTACCTTGAGCGACCCGTCGTCCTGAATGATCATGCTCACCACAACACAACATTCTGTTTTGTCTTCGATGGCAAATTCGGGATACTCAATATTGGATTTTACCAGCTTAACTACCGAATTTCTTACAGCTTTGGAAGCAGGAACAGGTTGGCTGGCGAAGGCTGTGGCAGTAACAAACAAACACAGCATAAAAATGGTTGCGATTCTTGATTTCATGACTTTGTATTTTTTAAAGTTTACATTAATGGTTGCTCTTTACGGATAACCAACCCCGTGCCAAAGTTTTTTATATGTTGTAGTACAGTACTTTATAATACGCATGTGCTTTTCCCCCATCAAATCGATCTACCTGTTCTGTTCGGCACTGTTACACGATTGTACAAAAACGTACACTTATTATCTGCATGATTAACAATATGTTAAAATGATTTTAACGTTTGTGGTTATCACTCATCCGTTCACAAGGAAGACTCATGTATAAATGGAAACTCCTGCCCATTTATTGAGCAGGAGCCAAATTGATTGCAAAATAAATCTTTCGTGTCGTCTTTATCAATATGGGACGACACAGCAATATCAACACCTTATACCGATTATGAATTGAAATGAGCTTTAAGTTCGCTTCACTCCTGAAACCTCTTCAATTCTATATCGGCATTATACATAAACAGCGTAGTGCTAACTTCAATTTATAGTTGGTATTATATGGTTTGTCAAGAAATCAAATCAAACTTAACCTTCATCAGCACCCGCTGTCCGCTGTATTTTGACAAACTGTCTTCCTTTAGCTTTTGGATGGTGGTGACCACATAATTTTTAAGCTCGGACGAAACGCTGTTGGAAGCATCCACAAGCAAACTGCCATCGTCCTGGATGATTAAGCTCACCAACACACAACACTCGGTTTGGCTTTTGATGGCAAATTCAGGATAAATTAGGCTTTTCTTTACCAATTCTACCACGGAGGTTCTAACGGCTTTGGAGGCCGGAATGGGTTTGGAGGCAAAGGCCGTGGCTGACATGAATAAGCACAGCATCAGGAAGGTTACGACTCTTGTTTTCATGACTTTAGTATTTTTAGTGTACATTAATGGTTGCATAGCTCCATATCCCAACGGCGTGCCAATTTCTTTTTCTTGCTGATTTACTGATTGATACAGTTGTCTGCTGCATAAAGCAAAGACCATAACTGTTCGACACCGCACGAAATTTGTACACCTTCGTACACATGTTAGCCTTTGATATACAATAAGTTAAAATTATTTTAACCTTTGGGTAATTCACAATAATCATCTGTATAGGAAAGATGGTGGTTAATGCATCTTCACCTCTCAAAAGAGACATGATAAAAACACCATTGGTTGGTACCGGATTGAATTGTAGGTATCGCCCGGCCAACCCCTATCCCTCCCGAAAGATTTCGGGATGACCCCAAGGGGAAAGGCGATCAATCCTCGATATATATGACATAATATGTTGATTACTAATAAAATATTGCTCATCACCTTCGGGGAGGTCTCGGATAGTAATCGGGAGGAGGGGGGTGACAGATCGGACAGTTTTTCTGATCCTAATATCTGCAGGAAATTAATGTAACCGGATATTTTCATTTTTGAACTGATTCAGAAAGAACAAAAACCAATGTTGTCCGGTAAACCCCTATCCCTCCCGAAAGATTTCGGGATGACCCCAAGGGGAAAGGCGGTCAATTAATGTATTTTATCACCTATAATATTGATTTAAAATGACTTGTCACTCATCTAATTGTGAGTGGAATTCTGATGTATCGGGAAGGTGGGACAGCATATCAAACAATTTTCACCTATTAACTACTCAAAATAACACATGCACCTATTTATTTTCTCACTAAGTTTGCACCTCCGTTTCACACGCTATTATACTGAACCATGGAATTTCCTGAAAACGAAAAAAGACCGCTTAACTTCATCGAATCCATTATCGAAGAAGACCTCAAAAACAACAAAAACGAAGGCCGTGTACACCTGCGCTTTCCACCCGAACCCAACGGATATCTGCATATCGGACATGCCAAGTCCATTTGTTTGAATTTTGGTTTGGCCGAAAACTACAATGGTTTGTGCAACCTGCGTTTCGACGACACCAATCCCGAAAAGGAAGATGTGGAATATGTTGATTCCATCAAAGAAGACATTGAGTGGCTTGGTTTTAAGTGGGATAAGGAACCCTACTATGCTTCGGACTATTTTGAGCAATTGTATCAGTGGGCCGAAATGCTGATACAACAAGGAAAGGCCTATGTGGACGAGCAACCTCAGGAATTAATCAGTCAGCAACGCGGTGTGCCCACCCGTCCCGGAACGGAAAGTCCTTACCGAAACCGTCCGGTGGAAGAAAGTCTGGACCTGTTTCGCCGCATGCGTGCCGGAGAATTTAAAAACGGACAAATGATCCTGCGTGCCAAAGTGGACATGAATTCGCCCAACATGCACATGCGCGATCCCATTATGTACCGCATCCTGCATCAGGAACACCACCGCACGGGAAACAGTTGGTGTATCTATCCCATGTACGATTATGCCCACGGACAATCGGATTATATGGAAGGCATCACCCATTCGGTATGTACACTTGAGTTTGAAATTCACCGTCCCTTATACGATTGGTTTCTGGATCAGATCATCGATGGCAGTTACCGTCCGCGACAAATTGAATTTGCCCGCCTCAACCTGAGCTACACCGTGATGAGCAAACGTAAATTGCTCGAATTGGTTCAAAAAGGTTTGGTAACCGGCTGGGACGATCCACGTATGCCCACCATTTCGGGACTTCGCCGCAGGGGATACACCCCCGAGTCGTTGCGCAATTTTGCCGACCGCATTGGTGTGGCCAAACGCGACAACGTAATCGACGTGGGCGTGTTGGAATTTGCCGTGCGCGAACACCTCAACAAAATTACCGACCGCGTGATGGCGGTACTCAATCCCGTTAAGGTGATTATTACCAACTACCCTGAAAATCAATCAGAAAACATGGTGCTCACCAACAATCCGGAAGACCCCGAAAGCGAAAGTCATGACGTTCCGTTTAGCCGTGAAATTTACATAGAACAAGATGACTTCATGGAAGATGCCCCCAAGAAGTTTTTCCGCTTGACTCCCGGAGCCGAAGTTCGCCTCAAAGGAGCCTATATCATTAAATGCGAAGACTTCAAAAAAGACGAGAACAGCAACATCACCGAAATATATTGTACCTACGATCCCGAATCCAAGAGTGGTGGTGCCGGTTCGCAACGCAAGGTAAAAGGAACCCTCCACTGGGTTTCGGCCAACCACGCCATTGATGCCGAAGTGCGCATGTACGACCGTCTGTTTTTAGACGAAGATCCGGCCGGACATAAAGACAAGGATTTCAAAGAATTTATCAATCCCGACTCGTTGCAGGTGATTACCCACGCCAAACTGGAACCCTGGCTGGGCAAAGCCGGGGCCGGCGACAAATACCAGTTTCAGCGTTTGGGATATTTTGTAGCCGACAAGAGCAGCAAGCCCGAACATCTCGTTTTCAACCGCACGGTAGGATTAAGAGATAATTGGGCGAAGAATAAGGGATAGCGCTTCACGACAGCGTGAGCTGCCTTGGATTATCGAGGTGAAATAGCCTTCAGGCAATTCAAAATCAGCCCATCCACCGGCCAGTTATTGCCTTGGGGGTGGGCTTCTGATTTATTACAGGTCAACAACCAGACACAACCCCAACCAGAGATAACCCGGGTTTAAGGCAATACTTTCCGTGCCCGGACAATTGTCGGGCTCTTCAAATATATGCGTCCGGTTATGGCATCTTAGCGGTTGTGTGTGATAAGTAAGTGATTGTTTTGGTATGTTTTGTGGTTGATGAATCTAAAAAATGCCTAGCTTTACCACACCAAACTACCGAATATCCATTACAATGAAACAAGGGGCTGATTTTA
This sequence comes from Bacteroidales bacterium, assembly GCA_965140775.1. Taxonomy (GTDB): domain Bacteria; phylum Bacteroidota; class Bacteroidia; order Bacteroidales; family F082; genus UBA6244. The sequence goes on from OZ223471.1 coordinate 517,724, forward strand.
AACGTTTAGAAATAGTTAAAAATGGATATATTCCACGTAATGAGGTATAAAGAAAAGTCGGATGGGGGTTTTGGCGGAGAGGGTATAAGGGAGATAAATGGTGTTGGTGTGTTTTTATATATTAGTTGGGCGTCATTTAGAAAAGATAAATTCAATGAATATAATAAAGAGAATTCTGATTGTAATTGCTTTTTTCATTTCGTCTAATTCAATTGCAATCTCGACTTTTAATAGTGGTGACACATTGTATGTCTGGGCTCAAAAGGGACTTCAACTAAGATTAGAGCCGAGTTTTAATTCAGAACCTATCGAGTTAATTGAATTTGGCGAAAGAGTAATTGCTATTGACTCGAAAGAACTTCTCTGGGATGGCAGTAGACTAGAAGAATCCTATGTAATTGAGATAAAGTCTAAGAAAACTCAGAATAGAACTTATCCTAATTTTAGGCTAAATGGGAATTGGTGCAAGGTGAAATTTGAAGGCAAGGAGGGTTATGTATTTGATGCATATTTATCAACTCTGAAAACTATTAATTCTGGTGAACGTTGTAAAACCTATTTTGATAAAAATTTCAAAGTAATCGATACTATCTTATTTAAAGAAACCAAGAAAGGTCATTATAGGGGTATTTCAAGACTTGTTTACGATAAGGGAATACTTTATAATGGAATAAGAGCTGAAAACTTTGGTTCTGAGACTTTTATTCTTCCCTACTCATTTGAAGAAGCGTATTTAATATTTGTAAATAATTACATAAATAAAGACAATCCATATTATAATTTAATAGAATCTGATAGTAAAAGAGTATTTTTTTCAGGCGAAATGGACGAACTAACTATAACGAAAGTAAACGGATATGTAATCATCGAACACGAGTGGGGTAATTAGAAATTAAAAAACGAACGCCCAACACCGGCGAATAGTGCATGCCGGAAAAGGTTTCAAAACAAAGTTTAGAAGTGAAAGCAAAATCAAAAAACAAAACATAAATTTGAAGTAAAATCGGCACGCACCATAGCCGCAATACGTTGTGTGCCATGTAGTAACAAAAAAATAACAATTACATAAGTCTATTTGATTTTAAAAAAGAGTAACTATGAAATTAAATAAAATAATTTTAGATGAAGAAATATCTTTGCAAAAAGGACTTTCTGAGATTGATCTTGATAGGCTGACAAATGTTATTGCTCTAGTTGGAAAGAATGGCTCTGGAAAAACGAGATTCTTAGATTTAATAGAACAGAATATTTTAAGTCTGATTTCTATTAATCGTTTTTTAGATAATAGCATATCAAATCCACCCAAAATATTAAATAATAGTCTAAATCAACTTTTACCTTTTAAAGAATACCTTTTATCCCAAGAGAAAATTAATATTCTAAGTAAAAAGGTTAGTCAAAATTCCCAAGATGAAAATTTAAAATCGCAACTCAATAGTGCCCAAACCCAGTTTAAAATTGTGCAAAGAGAGTATACTCAAAAACAAGGGCCTAATGCTCGAAACGAACTTCAAAATATCAACAATCGATTAAATAATATAAATGGGATTATCTCGAAAATTAATCAAAATTATATCAGAAGAATTAGGCATGAGGATATAAGGCAATTACAAGATGCAATATCTGATAATAAAAATGAACAACATTTATCTTTTGATAGTTTAATTGAAAGTGTTGCTGAGAATGTTGATTACAATGTAATTACTGCAATAAATAGAAGCTCATTAAACTTTTTAAAAAAATTACCACATCAACTTGCATATGATTTCATGGATTGTATGGGAGATGCAAATAAATATGAAAAAAGAGTTGCTCATAAAAGGTACAAATTATTAAAGCAACTATGTGCTGATTTTTTAAATAAGGAATTAACATGGGAACGAAAAAGTAGTGACAAAAAATTGACTGACCAAGGTGTTCAAAGTATTCAATCAGGAGTTTGGAAACTAGATGACAGATTATTTAATTATAATGAATTATCTGATGGGGAAAAAACACTTCTGTCTTATATACTTTTATTTTTTCTAATTGAGCAAAATCCAAATTTAACTGTTGGTGAAAGTATTTTAATTATTGATGAACCTGAATTACATTTACACCCTGATTCTGAAATAGATTTAATTGATGGTATAAGAAAAACAATTTCTCCAAATGGGCAATTATTTATTGCTACTCATTCAATAAATATTCTTTCATCTTTACAATTAGATGAAATTTTTATGGTTAGAAAAGGAAGTATAACACATCCTTCAAGAAAAACTCCAGGCGAATCATTAGCAGAACTTATGAGTATTGATGAGAGAATAGTTAAATTGAAGGAATTCCTATCATCTGCTTCAGAATGGTCATATGTAAACTTTATGACTCAGTGTTTAACAGAACCAGATGTTGTTGCTCATTCTAGTAAAAATGATCCACAATATGTTGCATTTAAAAACACTTTGAACAATAATATTAATCAAAAAACTAATTTACTATTGGATTTTGGAGCAGGCAAGGGAAGGTTATTTGAGTTGATTAAAAGTGATACTGAGTTTGATTCAAAATTTCAATATTCAGCACTTGAACCAGAAAAAAAATATCATAAAGATTTAAAAGCCTTGGGTATCAACAATGTTATTCAATCTTACAAAGAATTATCAGAATCAAAATATGATATTGTTATATTATGTAATGTACTACACGAAATTCCTTTAAATGAATGGATTTCAATTTTGAATAAAATCACAAAAGCATTAAAAGAAAATGGGTATTTGTTAATAATAGAAGACAAGTTACTACCAAAAGGTGAAAGAATTGGGGAGATTGGGTTCTTAATTTTAGATGATGATTCTCTAATGGAGTTGTTTGGACTAAATCAAATACCAATATCATTTGTTGATAAATCAAAAGTTGAAAGAATACTTTGTTATGCTATACCTCGAAACCAGATTTCTCAATTAAACAAAAACAAACTTGTTAGTGCATTACAGAAGTTAGAAATTAATTCTTTAGAAAAAATAAAGGAATTAAGAAAAGAAAACAATAATAATATGGATATTAAACATGGACGTTTAAATGGTTTCTTCTCACAACAATATATAAATTCTAGATTGGCAATAGAGTCTTTAATTAATAATGAATAATACACGGACACACAACAAAGAACTGAGCTAAAAAACAACAAATTTTTCAATACTTTTTCACTTTTTTTTACTGAATAAATGAAGACAGTTTTTAAACCTAAGCCATGTTTAAAACGGATTTGTAGTTTTCGTCATATGGGATTCCGGATTGCGCAATGGCAAAGGATTGTTTAAGAAGCTTGTTAGAAACTGCTATTAGCGCCAGTTTTTTACTTTTACCTTTGTTGACAATCCTGTTGTAAATATCCCTGCAGGCCCTGTTATGAATGCTGGCCGTGAAGCTACAAAGAAACAGCAAATTGCGCAGTTTTTGATTTCCCATCTTGCTAATCCTGCTTCGACCATTAACCGACGAACCGGATTTCCTGATTATTGGGGTTGTTCCACAATAAGCGCATAAAGCTGCTGCAGAGTCGAAGCGTTTAAAACCATCTGTATGTATAACAAGCATGGTCGCTGTTTTTCGTCCCAAACCGGGGATAGATTCCAGGTTAGTCAGGAGTTGCCGGTTCTCAACCCGTACTAACTCCACCAATCTTTCATCAAGTTTGGCCTGTTCCTTTTTTATTTGCATCAAGCTTTTCTTCAACGAGTTAGACACAATCTTACATGGATTGCCCAGTGTTTTTTCACCATGAATTTTGTTTCTTAATGCGGTTGACTGTTTGGTGTATTGCTCTTGAAGTCGGGCTATTTGTAGGGCTTCTATTTGATTTTTAGATTGACCCTGCCATAATTTAACTTCATTACCTTGAGCATACAACCTGATCATTCGGGCATCAGACTTATCGGTCTTTATTTTTGAAAGTTTCATTTGAATGAAACGCTTTACCGACAAGGGGTTCACAATGGAAACCTTAAAATGTTTTTCAACAAGAAAATAAGCCAATGGAAGGTGATAATAGCCAGTAGCCTCCATGACACAGGTAGTTTGTAGGTTTAAAAATCTGGAAAATTTCCTGAAACCTTTGACATTGTTTTCAAATTGATAATGATTTTCCTCAGGATCTATCACATCAAAAACATCCTTACTGATGTCGATACCAAAAAAAGTATTATTTTTATCCATGAAATTATTATTGTGAAAGAATAATCTGCCTGTGCTTCAACAACTTAAAAACGAGGTCGTAGCCTCATAGAACTGAACGAACTACAGCAGAAAAAGAGAGGGGATTATCAATGTTGACGAGGTCCGTGCCTCCATGCATATATTAACCTTAATCCTCTCTTTTGTTCTTTCTGGTTATTAATCTATAATGATACGATATGTATAGATTTTGTTTCGATTAATTGAATTTGCAAACTTAAGATGTATATAAAAAATAGGCGGATTAGCGGTAAAATTAAGGGGTTTGACTCGTTTCAAAGTTTGTGCTTAACCGAAAGTTTAGAGCTTCGAAATCGCCTACTTTTCATATACTAACCGTTGTAGTGCATCTATAGACAGAAATGGAAAAATTTAAGAAGACAGAAATAATCATATTGGCAATTCTGTGGACAATGTCCTTGAGCACATACTCAATTGCTTTGTTGAACAATTATGTCCTATATACTTCTGACTATCTTGGTTTGGCAGGACTGACTATTGTGACATTGATAGCTTATTTCAAACCTGAAAAATCATTTCAAAGTGTCCTTGTATTATTACTTCTCGGACTTTTTAATTTATTGTCGTTTGCATTCTTTTTTAATATCGTTATGACATTTGGTTTTTCGGTTTTAATGACTCCAGGAATTCAACTCATTTCACTTGCATTACTGACTGTTCTAGTGATTAAGAAGAGAAATGAAGTAGGTCAGTTTTATCGAGAGACATTTGGACAAACTGAAGAAGAGAAAGAAAAAGCAAGACAAAGCGCTCAAAATAGATTCAAAATGAAATTTGAACAATTGTCTGACAGGGAAATTGAAATCAAGCTTCAACAAGATTTAGTTCCTGAAGCAATTTCTGCCTTAAACGAAATAAAAAAAGAAAGAGAAAACGCACTACAAAAACGCATATAGCTTTTGGCGGGTGAACGGCTGCCAGCGAGGTTTACTTTTCGTAGCCAGTTTTAGTTTCGGTGGACAGGAAAGGGCTTCGAAACCGCCATAAGCCATATGCAAAACTGTAGAGCATTTAAAAAAACGACATTAGCGTAAATGACGACTCGACAAAAATTAATTGACGCAATTATCTATATCTCGGCAGGTTTTACTGTCGGACACGGACTACTGTTTCTAATGATTATTGCGAATAGAAACCTCTACAATACAATAATTTACCATTATTCCGACAATATTACTTGGTATGTATTGATGTTTGGTTTACCATTAGTTGTCGGTTTAGCATTTTACTATTGGGCTAAGAAAAAGACAATTTCAAAAAGCATAAAGATTCTGTTCGGGATTGTTTTCATTCTTCAACTGTCTTTCACAATTATTTCAGGTTCTAAAAATTTAAATTATTGGGGTTATGCATTTAAACGACCAACTGTATTCAAAGAAATTAACAATGCGAGTACATTGCTCCAATGTTCAAAAGTGTCTAACTACGACTCGGACGGACTTAAGTCGCTTTATGTTGTAATTGACACAACTGAAGACTTTGAAAATTTATTTGGGCGAAAAGACCCATATTATGGTAATGTTGACAGACCTTTTATGGTATTTCAAGACAACTCACATCAGCACGGTGATTTGTATGACTTTTCAAATGTCTATTACGATACCACCAAGAATTTACCTCCAATTGAACTTGAAAATATAAATGCTCAAATTCAAAAAACCGGAATCATAGATAAAGGAGAGCAAAAATTCAATTATGACCATCTCGGCCAGGTGGATGGAGTAGTAACGAAATTTCGAACAGACGACAACAAGACCTATATTTTGGCAGGACTTAGGGGAAGGGAAATATCAAACGACCATTACCCATTCTATGAATTTCTATTCATCAAGGAAAATGGAAATTACAACTTAACAAAAAAACAAAAATATTATACAGACTTCGCAGGAATTGAAGGACTTGAGTATGCTAATCTTGCACCCATATTTTCATTATTAGTGACGGTAATTGGCATTATCATCCTGACCATCATTCTCACCATTGAAAAAATAATGACAAACAGAAAAAAGGAAAAAAACGCCCTACAACATACCTGGTTTTAAGGCTCAGTTGAGCCCCAAGAAAAACAGGCCGGGATGAAAACACCACCCAAAACCTGTAAATCAACTCCGGAATTTAGTGAAAGCACCCGCTCAATTGAGTTTTAAACCCTTTTGGGCTAAGTCACAGATAATCAGTCGTCCTGTAGTTGGGGACTGAACAATTTTGGTTGGATTTTCCACTGTATAATTTGGTCTTGGGCCCAGTATTTTTTGGAGTAACCCAAGTTTTGAATAAAAGTTGGGAATCCTTCACGCTTTTTCGATGCCCATCGGACATACCTTTCCCTTTCGGACAAGAAAACCATTTTCCGGCGACTTGAGTTACATCATATCAAAGAACGAGTTGTACAAATTTTTCATTCCAAAGCCACGGCCGCTGCCAACGATGGGGGAACCACCCCGGCGAAACGAAATATTTGTGCGCTTCAAATGCACAGAACAAAAAATATTCCTAGCTTTACCACACCAAACTACTGAATATCCATTACAATGAAACAAGGAACTGATTTTAAACGTTTAGAAATATTTAAAAATGGATATCTTCCACCTAATGAGGCATAAAGAAAAGTCGGATGGGGGTTTTGGCGGTAAATGTTTATGGGAGAGAAATGCATTGGGTGTGTTTTTATATATTAGTTAGGCATTAATTTTAAAAAGACACTACCAATGAGAATATTAGGATTATTAATGTTGATTTTAACATTGTTAAGTTGTACTAACTCAAAAAACAATAATATGGGAATATTTGACAAACTTTTTGGAAAGAAAGAAACTGCATCACAGACTGAGAAACAATCTCCAACATATGACACTACCCAGTTAACGAAAACTGCTGAAATGTTAGATGAAAATATTTTCTGGAATATAATTGATAAGTCATTAAAGAACACAAATAATCAAGACGAACAAGAACAATTTTTAATAAATGAAATTAGTACGCTGACTCCGCATGAAATGATAGGTTTTCGATTACGAACTGACAAATTATTATATGATACTTATAATTCCGAGACGTGGTGTGCTGGATATATAATGAATGGAGGTTGTTCAGACGATGCTTTTGAATATTTTAGAAACTGGATAATATCAAGAGGACGAGAGGTTTTCTATAATGCAAAAGAAAATCCTGATAATTTAATCACAGAAGTTTCAAAAGATATTGAATTTTATGATTTTGAGAGTTTTTGGTACGTTGCCCTTGAAGCATTTAAACATAAAACCGGAAAAGACTTGTACGACTATATAGATAATGAGAATTTTAAAACAAAAGAAGGTCAATATCCTCAATTAGAATTTACTTGGCAAGAGGAAAATCCCGAGAGTATGAAGAAAATTTGTCCAAGATTGTTTGAAAAAATGTGGAAACAATAAAAAACTAATGCCAACACGCGGTATAAAAAAATGCCGGTTTAGTAGGTTATTCAAGGGTTGTAGCCCGCTCCAACTTTTGTGTAACTGGATAGGAAATCGCCCGCAATCGGCAACTTTTCATACCGCCAACGTTAGCGTTCATTGTGACACGGCAGAAACATTGTCAAAATTTGCAAGATTTGTATTACCTATAAGCTTTTAAAAAGGGATAAATATATGAGCAAAACTAAACTGAATGTTAATGAATTAGAGGTCGTTTTGTATAAACAAGACGAAGAAGAGTATATTTCATTGACAGACATGGCTAAATTCCGAGATTCTGAAAGAACAAATTATATCATCCAAAACTGGATGAGAACAAGAAATACAATTGAATTTTTAGGATTATGGGAAGAATTAAGAAACCCAAATTTTAAAAGCATCGAATTCGATGCCTTTAAAAATGAAGCAGGCTCAAATAGTTTTACTCTTACCCCTAAGAAATGGATTGAAGCAACAAATTCAGTTGGAATAATTTCCAAATCAGGAAGATATGGAGGAACTTATGCTCATAAAGACATTGCTTTTGAATTTGCTTCGTGGTTAAGTCCAACATTCAAACTTTATCTGATTACAGAATACCAAAGATTAAAAGAAGTTGAAACAAATCAATATAATCTTGAATGGAATGTTAAAAGGATTTTAAGTAAAACTAATTATCATATTCATACAGATGCTGTTAAAAACTTCATTATTCCAAAGAAAAATTACGAGAAAGATAAAGAATGGATTGCTTATGCAGAAGAAGCTGATTTATTGAATGTTGCCCTTTTTAATTGTACAGCAAAAGATTGGAGAGATGCAAATCCTGATTTAGCCAAGAAATCTATGAACATTAGAGACATTGCAAGTATAAATGAATTGGCGATTTTATCAAATCTTGAAACTTTAAATGCTCAAATGATTAAAGAGCAAGTTGATAAAAGTGTACGATTTACCAAATTAAAGGAAATTGCAATATATCAATTGACAGTACTGAATGAAAAAGACTTTATGAAAGCATTAAAGAAGTTGAATGACAATGTTTACCTAGAGGAAAAGAAAAAAATAGACGAATAACAACGAAACGCTAACATAATAGGTTTTAGGGCTCAGTTGAGCCCAAAAAAAACAGGCCGCGATAAAAACGTCACCCACAGCCTGTAAATCAACTCCGGAATTTTGTGAAAGCACCCGCTCAATTGAGTTTTAAACCCTGTTGGGCTAAGTCACAGGTAGTTAGTCGTCCTGTAGTTGGGGATTGGACAATTTTGGTTGGATTTTGTGAATTGGTCCAAAAAAAAACCGGACAGAAAAATGATTACTTTTAAAATTCCTGTCGTATAAGAAGATCGAAAAGACATTTACCGCTGAATTCAAGGCCAGGGTGGCACTTGAAGCGATTAAAAAACTAAAAACTGTTTCTGAACTGGCTCAAAACTTACAGTTGTGCGCACAGCAACCATGCCGGGCACACACAACGCCTCTTCGCCATGCCCTGCGGGACACTGCGCATAGCCAAACCGTTTGGCAACAAAAAAACTTGAACTTGATTCGTATTTGGTGTATATTCGCATCATAATTTAATAATTTTACTATGCCAAGACAAAGTATTTCATTTACCAGACCAAATGACGAATGGTTGAAAACCCAGGTTGAAAACGAAGAATATACCAGCAAGAGTGAATTAATTAACGACCTCGTTAGACAGGCCAGAAATCAACAGGCTCAAATTGATTGGATAAAAGCAAGACTTGTAGATGCTGAAGAAAGCGGATTTACAAGTGATACAAAAAATCAAATCTTAAAAGAATCTAAAGCCAGACTTGATGGCCAAGTATAGATTAAGTAATACAGCTAAGGAAGATTTGATTAGAATTCATCATTATGGTGTAGAAAAATTTGGAATGGTCCAAGCCGATAAATACTTTGATTCATTCTTCAACTATTTCGAATTAATCGCTCAACGACCATTTTCATTTGAATCTGTTGATCATATCCAGAAAGGTTATAGGCGATGCGTCTGCGGAGCAGATACCATCTACTATAAGATAAATAATGAAACGGTTGATATTATGACCATAGTTGGGAGACAAGACATTAATAAAATCCTTTAGAACAAATTACTGTTGCCAATCGAGCAGACGACTGACGGCCAAATGTCCGTCAGTGCGCCTCTCACACCATTGAAGCGGTCCAAAAAAACCGGACAGAAAAATGGTTACTTTTATAATACTATCGGATAAAAAGAGAGAATTGAACATTGACAAGAAGTGAAACTGAAATAAGAAACATATGGAGCAACCGGACGGACAAACGAGATGAACCGAGCTTTGTCATTCGACTGAGAATGACAAGATTTCAATTTCCCCCGCTTCGTGTTTTTTATCCCGAATGCTTTCGGGACTCTGCCAACCCACCTTCCAATATTTGCCAGGTATTTCATTTACTGGCGTATTTTTGATTTCCAAATTAAGCCAAAAATTTCTATCTTTGGCGAAAATTGGATTCAATATGTCTAAAGTATTAGAAAATAGAATGATCGAAGAATTCAAGGATAAAGAGTACTTTACACGTGAAGAACTCTTTCATTTCTATCGATACTTCGAACCTGAACTGAAAGAAGGGACTTTCGGGTGGAGAATCTATGACCTGAAAAACAGAAACATCATTAAACCTCTCAAAAGAGGACTTTATATTATCTCTTATAAGCCCAAATACAAACCGGACATTTCCCCAAGTCTTCTTAAAATTGCGAAACAGTTATCCGGAAAGTTTGATGAAGTTAAATACTGTGTTTGGGAAACTGTTTGGCTGAACGAATTTGTTCAGCACCAAACCAGTAAATCAACTTTGTTCATCGAAGTGGAGAAGGGATTTGAAGAATCTCTTTTCTATGCGCTAAAAGATAACTTACACAAAGAAGTTTTTTTGAATCCGGATGAAAAGACCATCGATCTTTACGTAGCAGAAAGCAATCAACCTGTCATCATTAAAAAACTCCTGACAAGAGCTCCATTAATGAAACGAACTGAAAACAAAACTATACTCTATACGCCTACTCTTGAAAAGATACTGGTTGACCTGTTCGCTGAAGAACGCCTTTTCTATTACTTACAAGGTGGTGAGTTGATGCATATCTATGAAAATGCCCTTAGCAAATACACAATTAATTTCACCAAATTATTCAGCTACGCAAAAAGAAGGGAAAAAGATAACGATATCAAACAGTTCATGACCAACCATATGTTTCATCTGGTAAAAGACATTGTTGATGATTAAGAACAAGTGCTTTTCAGAAGAGTGGTTGGATCAATTCAAAAAACAAAAAGACCACAAGAGGATTGACAAAATCATTCTCGAAAAAATGATTTATGCTTTGCATTTGTTGGAAAGTATAAAAGCAAATGGACTTGATTTTGTTTTCAAGGGTGGAACCAGTTTGGTGCTTCTGCTCCAAGAAGGAAATCGTTTCTCAATTGACATTGATATTATTTGTAAAACAGACAGAAACGAGCTTGAAGAGGTACTGAACAAGGTGATTGAAACTTCCCGTTTTACCGATTGGAAACTGGATGACCACCGTAGTTATCAACCAGGGGTACCAAAAGCTCACTATAAGTTTTTCTTTGATAGCAAACAGCAGGGTTCAGGAACAATTATATTGGATGTATTGATTGAAAATCCGATTTATCCTGCACAAGTTGAGATGCCCGTTGTCACGAAATGGATTGAAACAGAAGAGGAGACCTTGGTAACTGTACCAACCATAGACTCCATAACGGGTGACAAACTCACTGCCTTTGCTCCCAACACCATTGGCATACCATATTTTAAAGGTAAAGACAAGCAACCGTTTTCCATGGAAATTTGCAAGCAACTCTTTGATTTAAGCAAGTTGTTTGAAAAAATCGAAGATGTTAAAATGGTAGCAAAAAGTTTTATGGCATTTGCAGAACAGGAAATCAATTTCCGAAAAATTGCAATATGGATAGTGGACTAACTCCTGAAATGGTGCTAAATGACACCATTGACACCTGCCTCATTATTGCCAAAAGAGGTGGTGGCTCTGATGATGATAAACAAAAGTTTGCCGAATTACAGAGAGGAATCAAAGCATTTGATTTTGGTTTCCTAATGTCCGGTAATTTTAGGACTGATGATGCATTATCTGCTTCTGCCAGAATAGCCTATCTGGCAGCAAAGATTTTATACAATGATTTGTCGCAAATTGACCATTACGCCGGACAAACCATAAAAGAATGGAACATTGAAGATCCGGATTGGAACTTTCTCAACAAACTGAAAAAGCAGCCGGATAAATCTTCATTTTACTATTGGTATAAAACCGTTCAACTAATTACTAAAGACAAAGTATGACACAAAAATTAGTTAGGCAACCAGAAAGCCGGAGACTAATCGGAGTTCGCTTAAATTTTGTCGGTTTGAAAATCCGAAGACCCTAATGTATAAATTTGGCCTTGAAATCATACCAGTTTTAACCGGCACAATATGCCCTGTATGGGTGGCACGCGTTGGCCGGTATATCCAGATTATCTATACCTAATTCAGACTTTGATTACATTTGCAATAGAAAAACACAAAAAGAAATGAATAGAAAAAGTAGATTTGTAGAAAACATAACAACAGAACCCTATCTTTGGAAAAGAATGTTAGCAGGATTCATTGACTATTCAATTATAATAATATTTTTTTTCGTGTACGTGTATGCATTCGGAGACCAACAAAGCAATGGAGAATACAGAATTCATGGTTTATCGGCTTTACCCCCTTTAATTTTTTGGGGAATCATGACAATAGGTATAGAACAATGGTTTGGTGCTACACTTGGAAACCAAATGGTAGGTTTAAGACCCTATTCAATAAATGGTGAAAGTCGGGTATTATCTTTTAGTCAATCGCTGAAACGACATTTAATTGATTTCATTGACCTCTCCTTTTTTGGAATAACTGGAATAATACTTATCAGCAAATCAGAAAGGCATCAAAGAATTGGTGACATTTGGGCAGAGACAATAGTAATAAAAGACGAAACAGAATAAAAACGTGTGCTGATCAACAGGATGCCGGGCGGCTTGCAGAACCCGGTACCGTACTTGCGGGATTAACTACACTTCGACAAGCTCCATGTCTCATGTCCGCGGGGGCTTCGGTTGATGCACTTACGGAAGTTTATGGTTGTTCCTTGCTTGTGTTTTGTCGGTAGTATCTGCATAACATATGATTTCATTGTTTATAAAAGCCTTGTAATAGCTTGGTATGGCTGCCTTTGGTTGGGTATTTTATAGGCAGCCGCCGGAGGTGGGTTTTATTGAATACCGTATATAAATCATTTAGTAGTCTGTGGGTTACCATGTGTCTCATCCCCAATCAATTGTAGTTAGAGCTTGACGGAAAAGTACTTCGAAGTCGGTTACTTTTCAGCCATCATAAATTTGTCCCCAAAGAGCTAAAAACCACTATTCCAGCTTTTTAATGCAGATAATGGAGAGTCCGTTTACATGGTGCCCATCTATGGTTTTTATTAGCTCGTCATTTACAATTACGTTTCCATCCGTTAAATGGATAAAACTGGAGTGAGGAAGAAAAAATTTTCCGTCGTAGCTCTTTCTGTATCCTCCACCAGTTAAGTTTAATTTCCATCTTAGATTTTCGGCAGTTGTGGCTTCACGAGTTATGTCTTCTGGTTTATTCTTACCGGAAACCACCGCTAAATTATTATTGGTCTTGCCAAAAATTTCAATCCATTCGTCATAGGTAGGTACGTGCCATCCCTGTGGGGCCAAACGTACATCGTTTCCATTATCCAAACACGTATAATTGTACAGATTTCCATATTGTTTCTGATTCTTTTTGCTGTGATCGAGATAACAATAAGCAGGATGTTTGGCTTTTAGCTTGTTGGATTTGTTCCAATCTTCATCTTTTTTTACATAGGGAATTTCCTCGCCATCGTTAAAATGAGTGGTACGCAACCGGTCAACCATAATGGCATATCCTCTGAAATGAATGGTGTCGTACACATGGCCATCAATATCGGTAACCTCCGGGTTTTAGCAGGAATCTGGATAACAGGGGATAAAAATATAAGAAGTGCTGATAAGATTTTTTTCATGTAAATAAGTTTAAGCTTAGTATTTTACCACGATATAATAAGTACCTGCTGCTGCTCCTTTTATGGTAACATTGTAGGTTTGATTGACTTCTACATGGGACAAGGTAATTTTATGCACTCCTGCCTTATTCAGAGTGACTTCGTTGCCCGAAAGGTGTAAGGTGGGAGCCAATTTGAAACAAGTTTCGGGCTGCATCCTCCCTTTTAAACCATCTTTTACCGATTTCATACAGAAATCATTAAATATTGTCTTTCACCTGTCTTTACCACACTTTTTCCTTTACTATAGAAGTTATTTATTAGGTTTGAAACGGTTTGAAACGGTATAATTGTTACTTTTGTGAGCAAATTGCAAGCAAATATGTCAACCAAAATATCAATTACTCTTGATACGAGGAGAAAAAAAAGTAACAACTGTTATCCTATTGTTTTTAAAATTTCTCATAACAGAAGTCAGTCAACAATTTCGTCCGGGTATGAAGTCCTTGAAAACAACTTCAATGTGGAAACCAAATCCATCAAACGAAGTACTACTAAAATAAATAAGGACCAGGCAAATAGAGACCTCTCAAAAAAATACACGAGATACGTCTCTGTAATTGATAAATTATTCGAGTCAAATAAATTGCAATACATGTCTGTCAGTGAACTAAGGAGCCATTTGATAAACGATGTTTTTCAAGGAGATTTCTTCGAGTTTGCAAATGATTATATTGATAACGTTGTTAAAAAAGACCGATCACCTAATACTTATAAAACATATGTGCTAGCTGTTACTAAGCTCAAAAATGCACTAAACAAAGAAGCAATCGAAATAAATGCGATTGACCCTGATTTGCTTAAAGAAATCGAAAAGAGATGGGCTGATTCCGGAGTTTCAGTTAATACCATGAACCTTTACTTTTCAAAGTTGAAACATTTGCTGAATATGGCGATAGCAAAAAATCTTTTAAAAGAAGAAAGGTATCCCTTTAAAAGGTATAGTTATGAGATTAATAAATACTCGTTCTCGAGAGAAAAGACAATTAAGCGAGCAGTAGAAAAAGACATTATTCACCTGATAGAGAATTATAATTCTAAGCTTAAAACTAGAATGTTTGCAAGAGACATTTTTTTGTTTTCATTTTATACCCGAGGAACGAACATCAGCAATATTATTCACCTGAAAAAGGGCGATGTACAAGGAGGAACATTAAGTTTTAGGAGAAGAAAGACAAATAAACTGTTGTCAATCCATTTACACCCAAAAGCTTTTGATATTCTAAGAAACTATGGTTTTGAGGAGAAGGCAAACAATGACTTTTTATTTCCTTTTAAAAGAAAAGCAAAAATCAAAAATAAACAAGAGGAGCACGAGGATATTGACAGATTGACAAAGCTCGTTAATGATAGATTAAGTGCCATATCTATGGAACTCGGGATAAATAAAATAACAACCTATACCGCCAGACACTCATGGGCCACGATTGCCTATAAATCAGGGGTTGATATTGGTACAATTAGTACCGGTTTAGCGCACTCTGATCTTAAAATGACAGAGATTTATATTGACAGCTTGGTTAATGAAGACAAACTTACTAAGGCAGACAAATTAATTTTTGATTAGGGATTAAGTGGTCGGGGCCAACTTGACGACTTCTTATAGTTTACAATATTAATGACAAACTGCTCCAAGCCGTGTACAAACAACGGATTCAATGTCCAAGCAGTGCTGGAGTTCCGGTGCTTTAAGATGTCAGGTTTGCTAAACAATCTAATGCTATTTATCCAACCGCAAAAAAAAATCTATTCATGGTGAGCTACTTATAAAAAATTGTATTACATTTGAGCTACTAAAATTCTATGAACGACTAAAAGACCTAATCCGAAATACGTATATAAACATAGTGTCAACAGATATGCGGTTGTAATCAATGTGATACCGGAAAATAGTTTAACAAAATAGCAAAGATTGTCACCAGAAAAAGTCAGCTAACATCTATAAATTGAAAAAAACGGATAAATACCCTAATATCAAATTGAACAGCCATTATTCACTTTGATTTTATAGAATGAATAATTGCAAAAGTTGGGTTTTTCTGGCCGTTTTCGCCAAGCATAAGAGATTAACAACGACATAGTGAGATTGAAAAGTAAAGCATTGTGAAAGAAAAAGAAAAAAAGACATGATGAAAAGACAGGAAAACCGACCTTCAAGCCGACCCACAGTCTATTATTTTTTATCCACCACACATTTTATAATACGACTGCCGACCTACATTGCACACATTGCCCAAGCCCCACAAACCAGTTTTATAACCAAAGCTGATCAAAGAGTACAATTCGCAAACGTTTCATTTAACAACATTCAAATAAAGGAAAAAATTTGATAAAAACTAAAAATATGAGAACAAGATTAAAATTTACATTAATTGCTATAACAGTAGTGGCGATTTTTCTGATAAGTTGCAATAGCAATAATCAGAAGCATGTCACCTTGACCGTATTGGGAGAAAACTCTTCGAATCTTCAAGCAATGGAAGCGTTGAAGGAAGACTACGAGAAGAACTCTGATTTAAAAATTGAATTTAAACCCAACACGTTTGAAGATGCATTCAGCAAAGCCAATCAAGATTTTTCAAATAAGACAGGTTTATACGATATAGTATTGCAATATAATTTTTCTCTTTCTTCATTTGTCCGCAATGGATATATTTTCAACATAGACGAATTGAGTAAAGACGTTCCATCCAGCCAATTGAGCTTTGAAAGCGACTTATTTCAAAACGCATGGCAAGAAGTTGGTTACTATTATAAAAACCCTTCAAACATTTCAGAAGGAATAATGAAAGTTGGTTATCCTTTCGCTGCAAATTCAATGTTGCTAGTTTACAACAAGGAAATGTTTGATAATTCTGAAAACAAAGCGGCATACAAAAAGAAATACGATGAGGAACTGACTGTTCCAACAGATTGGGAACACTACAAAAGAATAGCGGAATTTTTCACAACTCCAAATAAAACATGGGGTGTTTGCATGCAAGGTGCAGCTGGTGGTTGGCTCTACTACGAATATTGCAACTACTTGTTTGGCATGGGGGGAACCGTATTTGAAAAACAAAGAGGTTGGGAAGGTGATGCAAACACACCAATCAAAATTACATCACCAGAAGCAATCGCGGCGACGAATTTTTACAAAAGCCTAAAACCCTTTAATGCTGGCACCTTCACAACAATTGATGCAACGGAACAAACTAAGCTATTAAAGAAGGGAAACATTGCAATGGGAATCGTATGGAGCGACTACTTATTCAACTTCACTTTTGATGAATACGGAACAATTGACAAACGCTTTGGCTTTGCACCGATTCCCGGAAGTAAATCTTCTTTGGCCGGCGGAAGTTTCTACATAAACAAGCAATCAAAGAACCCACAAGAAGCGGTGAGGTATGTAATGAGTTTGATGCAAGCGTCAAATCAAATTGCTCTTGCAAAAAAAGGATTATGTTCTCCTCTCAAATCTACTTATGACGACCCCGAAGTTCTGAAGATTCCTTATGCTACTGCTTTAAAAACGTCTCTTGAAAGAGGAGTATATATGTTTGAAGCCGGACCAGAAAGTGATTTAGTAAGCCAAACAATAACCAACTACCTACAACAGTTTTGGGATGATAAACTCTCCGCCGAAGATGCTTTGACTAAAGCGTATGAAGATATTTCCAAAAATAGAGTTGATATTTATAAGGCCCTTAAATAATTTTTCAACTCTGAAATTTACGAATGCAAAAAAAATTTTCAGCTAACAAAATAATTGTAGCAATTGTCATTCTAATTACGGCAATGTTTTTGTTGCCACTAATAATTGGTGGCTTTTCAGGCAGAAGTATTTCGGTATTACTTTCTGACAAATCAAATGGGTTTAGTTCATCTTTACTGAGAACAATAATGTTTGCACTACTTTCAGCGTTTGCAAATATTGTTGGTGGTTTTTATCTAGCACTTCTACTATCCCGAATTCCAATGAATTCAAAACTTGGCAGACAAATTTCATTTTTCATTTTGCCTGTTACACTGGGAAATGTTGCAGTAGTTTTCGTGTTTAAAGTTTTATTTTTTGACACGAATATTTTCAACGTAATTGTTCATGGTGGCATTTCAACACAAACTTTGTTTCTTTTATTGATCCAGTTTTGGCAGTTCGGTTTTTTATTTGCGTACCTATTTTGGCTTAATATTCAAAGCACCCCAAGGCGAATTGAAAGTTTTTCGTCAGCAGCAGGTCTTACTAGGTTTGAAAAAATCAGAGATATCATTTTACCGCAAACAAAAAACCTGTCTATTCTTTTGCTCTTTATAGGGTTTATATTCTCATTTTATGAAGATGCAAAGAGCCAGTTTATTTTCAAAGCATCCCAAGGAACAGGTACAGAGTTAATCAACCATTGGCTTTACAGAACCTTTCAATCAAATCTTTTGATAAACCCTGAATATGCGAGTCAGTCAATCTTCAAAACAGGAATGATTGTTTTTTCCGTAACAATTTTTCTGTTCCTGTTTTTAGGTTTTATAATTCTTCTTTCGTTCAATTTTTTTTCAAAAATTAAAAGTTCAAGTCATGATAATACTACTGATAGCAAAAACAAAACTTCATTTGTTCTTGCCATAATTAGTATTGCGATAATTTTGATTCCTGTTATTCTAGCATTGCTGAAATCTGAATACCATTTTTCGAACAACATTTATTCAATTGCCTTTCCGTTTACACTAACGTTAATTGCCGCTTCCACAGCAACATTGTTTGCAATCATCTTTGGCATTTCCTCAAGATTAGCTTACAAAAAACTCTTGAGTGGCTTTAATTCGAGATCACTAATCTATTTCCTTTCAATTTTTCTTCTTCAAATAATTCCACCCATTTGTATTGTGTTGTGTGGGTTCAAATGGCTAAGTTGGGTTGGATACAATTCCGATATACTCATTTACCTTGTTTGGATTTTAGGACATTGTATCTTGACACTTCCATTGTTAGGTAGTTTTGTTTTGGCTACTCATTTTTCAGTGAAGGAAAATGAACTGAATTATCTGACTGCGTATGAAATTTCAGGAAGCAGTATAGTTCAATACAGTTTTTTAAAAAGATTCAAGGCGGAGTACATTCTTACTTTGTTGTTTGCCTTTACTTTTATTTGGAATGATGCGGGGTTGAACATGGTACTGTCCGACAGGATTCCGTCATTTGCAACAAGCTTGCAAATGTTATTCATTGGCAGAGCTGCTAATTATTCTAAGGCAACAAGTTTTATTTTGGTTGCAGTCGCATTATCTTTGGCTTGCATTTTTATTTGGCAATACATACTTGGGAAAACAGTAAAACTTAATGAAACAGAATGAAGGTTTTGAAATTTGAACATATAACTTTCGGCTACAGAAAAGAAAAACTACTTTTCAAGGATCTTTCTTTTGAAATAACCCAAAAAAATAACAAAGGATCTGTAATTGGACTAATGGGAGTAAGTGGAAGCGGTAAATCCACAATTCTTAAGCTAATTTTAGGCATTGAGAAAAAATATCAAGGCAAAATTAAAATTACGCCTTCAAGTCCACTTATCTCTTATGTTCCGCAAGAACCAGTTTTGTTCGAGCATTTGACGCCGCAAGAAAATGCTGAATACTTTAATCGTATCAGCAATTATAAATCAAAATTTAATCGTGAACTTTTTAATGAAGTAGCCAAGGCATTACTTATCGAAGAAGTTTTGAAAAGTGCAACATCTGTAAATGAAATTAGCGGGGGACAACGACAACGGATTTCACTACTAAGGGCAATGAGTATACAACCCGACATTTTACTTTTGGATGAACCTTTGACTGGTTTAGATGAAGAAGTTAAAGACCAATTCCTTCAAACATTAGCGGCACTTATTCAACGCCTAGGTTTGATGGTAATTTATGTAACACATCACAGAAAAGAAGCGGAATTTATTTCTGATGTAATTCTTTATTTGGAAAAAGAAAGAAATGTTGATATAGTTACAGAGACAAAGCAAACAATAACAAAAGATTTCTTCAATACACCGCCCACAATTTCAGCATTAAACGCAACGAAAGAAATTAGTGTAAACACAATGCAGTTCAAGCAAAATGGAAACGGCGGGATAGAACCCATTGAAGCTAATTTGCTTTCAGATGACTCCACCATTCGAGTAATGAGTTTTCATGAGGACACAATTCAATTTTCAAGCAGGTCAGGATTTCCATTTGAAATAGCTGCTGAAACTGGAACTTACACTCTATTGAAATTGAAGGGTTGTCAAATAATTTTGACAATTGAAAACGAGTTATTCAAAGCAAAAAGTAATTCACAAAGCACGTTTATTTACCTCACGGGAAATATTAATTTATACGATAGCAAAGGACATTTTATAAAAGCTACAAGAATTAATAACAATCAAATAATAGGATAATGGCAGAGCAACATTCATTTGTTATAACAGGAGCAAATTCATTTCTAGGTAGAGCATTTGCCAAAATGCTTTCTAATAACGAAGACTATAAAGTATTTCTAACTTCAAGGAGCAAATTCAATTTTAATGGACTATTGAAAAAGAAAAATGTTTCTTATTTATCTGAAATTGATTTAACAATCGAAAGTGATGTAGAGAAATTAGCAATCGTTATAAATGACTTAATCCCCCACAAGTTTCATGTAATTAATTGTATAGGATATTTCCCTGGATACGAATTAATAAAAGATCTTAGTATTTCTACTGCAAAAAATGTTTTTGACAGCAATGTGCTTGCGTTGTACAGCGTTGCGAACAAATTGCTTCCGCTGATGTGTAAACGCAAGGGTGGTCACTTTATAGGATTCAGTACGCATACTTCGTATCAGCATTACCCTAAAATGGCTGCGTTCACAGCAGCAAAAACAGCAGTTGAGAGTTTGATAAGAGGGATTTCAAATGAATATATTGAACAAGGAATCAATGCGAACACAATTGCGTTGGCAACACTTCTAACGGAAACAGAGTTGAAGATTAAGCCTAAAGGCGATTCAGTAAACTGGTTAAATACAGATGAGGTTTGTAAGTTGGTTGAGAATATCATATTGCAACCGAGTAACCTGATTAATGGAAATGTGATCCACGTCTATAAATACAGTGACACATATTTTCACCAATCATACTTTGACAGAATACAACCATGAAACAAACTTATAGAGTATTAGTTATTGATGACCAAAAAGAGGTTGTTGATAGAGTGTCAAATATTTGCCTATCTAATTTTCCAACGGAAATTAGCAAAAATATTAATCTTGAGATTGATACTCTTTTCATTGAAGTTGTGCAAAAAACTAGCTATAAAGAAGAATTTGAAATATCTGATAAAACCATTGAAAATTTAATAAATCTTTCTTCAAAGGAATTCAGTCATATTTTTACTGACTTTGGGTTTGTTGCTGATAGTGATATTTATGACACATTACCTCTCGATACTGTTGGGGAAATAGAACCTAAATCACTAACGAACAAAGTGTTTACCCCTGTTGATTTAATAATCAAAACAAAACAGTATATTAAACAACATAGAAACACCAAATCAATTAAAAACTTAAAGCAAAATTTCCTTAATTTTGCTGGCAAACTAAGCCTTTATTCTTATTGGGATAAGAGATTTAATAAAGTATATCATTCATTAGGTGAAAGGGCTTTCATTACTCAAAATGTTTTTCCTCATGCCTCTTTCGATCAACTTTATGACATCAAGTCATTGATTTATGATAATAATGATGCTTATAGAACAAACCAACATCATGATGCTTTTTTAAAGTGTACTTTTATCAGCTCTCAAATTATACTTAGTACTCAACAGTCTTGCTCCTCATTATCAATTAATTTGAAGACATCAGCAAATGATATTAAGGAATTTAATGATGAATCTTTTTTAATTACTCTAAAGCTATTTTTTTACAGCTGGTATCAGAAAAAATTTATATCCTGGGGACATTGTAGTATTATTTTATATTGGCTTTTCTTCATAGGTTTAATTGGTGTTTTGCCAACATATATAATGCTTCATCCTCGTTTGCTTGATGGTAATTATAATTTAAGCAGTGACTACCATCCCATACTGTTAATAATATCCATTTCATATTTCGTTATTATTTTAGGAACTATTCTATATGCCATTGAAATATTCATGCAGACTAAACGTGCGGAGAAAGAAATTAATGGATTAGAATGGTTTTACGGCATTAGTTTAGTTATCTGTATCATGTCCATTTTTCTCTGTTATCATGCTGTTTCAGTCTTGAATTCGCAAAAAGATATAAATATAATTGTTCATTATTCTGAGATTTTATCGATGATTATATTCGCAAGTTTTTTCTTTGTCGACTTACTGGTATTATTAGGCAAGTCAAAAGAAATAGAATATTATAAGGAAAAGGGAAAAGCAAAAGATTATAAGAAATCGTATTCTGAAAAAAAATTCATAATTAGTCAGCTGATATTAATTGATATTCCAGTTTTTCTTGGTGTACTCTTTATTTTTACTTATACATATTGTGCCAATTCAACAGGTTTTTACAAAACATGTAATAATCAATTCGATTTATTTGGACCTTTTTTTGTAGTTGGCGCTATAGGAATGCACATAATTTTCTCACAGTTTATTTTTGTAATTTTAAACACAAAAATTATCTATCATGAGATTGTCAATTCAATGAATTAATTGTAAATGAGATGGTTTAGGTTAGCCGGACAGCATTTTTCAAAATTATAACACCTTTCATAATGAACAGTTCAATAAGCAAAGTTATTCAAAACTATTGAGGAGCCCTTGCTAAGAACTCAACGAAAAATTTTGTAAATAATTTAGCAGGTGCCTTTTTGGCATAAGCATATGCCACTGATTTAGAATCATATTCGGGTGTTTTGTTATCCAAAGATGAATGTTCCTGGATAAACCGCTCCATCTTGTGGCACTCTTACCAGAGTCGTTGTGCCACTGACACCGGAGCAAAGTGTGCCACCCGTACCGATTGATGTTGTGCCGCCCATACCTTAGCGAAGTCCCCGCATTTCCGTATGCCAGATTTTGACACTCATACTTCAACTATCATGTTGTAGTTTCCGTTGATACACTAAAAAAATCCACTCGCAGTGAGCTACTTATAAAAAATAGTATTACATTTGGGCTACCAAAAATCTACAAACAACTAAAAATACCTATTCAGTGAATGCGTACCTTGAGCAAAGTGTCAACAGATATCTGGTTTTGATGGATGTGGTTTTTGGAAAATAGTATACTGAAATAGCATTGAGACAAAAAAGATAATATTAAACGTTTAGAAACATTTAAAATGGCTTACTTCAACCTAATGAGGCATAAAGAAAAATCGAATGGGGGGGGGGGGGGGGTGCTGGTGATCTCATAAGCGAGATGCATGCAATATCCTGTTTTTATACGCTAGTTAGCGGCTATTTTATGAACCACACAATAACAAACGAAAACAATTAAAATAAAACAAAAAAATGGAGAGAAGTCTATTATACATTCAAGTTGATAAGAATGATAAAAATGATACTATACTTGAAGAAATTAGAACATATTCTTCCGAAAATACCAATGAACAACTTTATGTTATAAATGCTCCTTTAGGTGATAAAAAATATTCTTACCCATATCAAGACAATGTTATAGTTATCTTATCTCCAAAGCACAAAATACTTTTTCTTGACCTCAATGACAACGTGGAAGAGTTTGATGAATATTATGATGATTTCATAGAAGATTTAAATTCTATTTCAGATAAATACGACTACAAAAGCCACATCGGAAGACCAAGAGAATGGAAAAAGAATAATACTATTCAAATTTACAATCGAGATATAAAACAAATAGCCACGCTACTAAATAAAAATCGTTTGAATAATCCCGAAATGGAAAGAATTAGTGAATTACTTATTTCTTTATTAATAGGGAGCATTAACGATATTAACAAAGTTGGCGCAACTGTTCCTGAAACAATATTAGAAAAGGTTAAAAAAAATATACTACTGTTTGATGGAGAACAAACTAGGTTTATTTATAAAGAATTCAATAAAAAAACGGTTGCTATTCAAGGATTGTCTGGAACAGGGAAAACTGAATTGTTGCTACATAAGCTAAAAGAGATTTACACTAAAGAAGAGCAAAGTAAAATCTTTTTCACTTGCCACAACATTGCTCTGGCAAATAATCTAAAAGACAGAATTCCCAATTTTTTCAACTTTATGAGAGTTGAAAAGCAAATAGAATGGAATAAACGACTTTGGGTTTCCCACGCTTGGGGTTCAAGAAATAATCCAAACTCGGGATTATATAGTTACCTATGCGACTTTTACAACGTAAACTTTTTGAGATTCAGCTATCACGGAACGGGTTATGAGCAAATTTTTACACAAATTTTGGAAACAGTTAATGCAATTGACGAAAAAGATTTCAAGTTTGCGTTTGATTATATTTTAATTGATGAGAGACAAGATTTCCCAGGTGTGTTTTTTGAATTGTGTGAGAAAATAGCAAAGAACAAAGTTTACATAGCTGGAGATATTTTTCAGGACATTTATGAAAATACTAACAATACAGAATTGGAAGTTGATATAGTTCTTAACAGATGTTACAGAACAGACCCCAGAACATTGATGTTTGCCCACGGTGTTGGTATTGGTTTGTTTGAAAAGAAAAAATTAAACTGGTTTACGGATACTTATTGGAATGCTATCGGTTATAACTTAGAAAGATTAGAAGATAGGACTATTAGGTTACACAGAGAGCCAATTAGACGTTTTGAAAATTTAAAAACTGGAGATTTTGAAAGCGTTATTATGGGAGGTTCTACTCACACTTCAAATGTCATCAAAATTATTAAAGAGCTTCAAAATACGCACAAAGAAATTAAGCCAGACGACATTGCAATAATTCTTTTGGAAGAAAATCAAAAAAACTTGTTTAGTTACATTGACGGATTGAGTTACGCAATAAATAATGAATTGGAATGGGACGTTAATAGAGCATATGAGAATAAAAACAAAATCACTAATTCTATATACATATCTAATCCTAATAATGTAAAAGGCTTAGAATTTCCGTTTGTTATTTGTATAACAGCTTCAATAAAGAATTCATATAAGTATCGGAATGTCTTATACACTATGCTAACAAGGTCGTTTATTCAATCATATTTATTGGTTACGGAACAAAAAGGGCTTGAGAGCAATAAAGAAGGATTAAAAATTATCAATGAGCATAATTATATTCAAACTATTGAACCAACTGACAAGGAGAAAAAAGAAATTGAAAATAAGTTGGAAAAATTTATCCAAAGCAATGCTAATGTTTCATTTGAAGATTTTCTCAATGAAATTTTCAACGACCTGAAAATTCCAATAAAGAGCAGGAAAAAGCTTACCGAAGCGTTATTAAATACGGACTTTGACAAGTTTGACAAACAGAAAACAATCAAATTTATTAAAGCAAACTCAGAATTTTACAATTAATGAAAACATCGTTTCAACTTGATATAACTCCATCATTAATTCAAACCTTCTTTCCCGAAGAGCTAATTAAAGATAAATACAAAATTCTGGAGATTCTGCTAGAGGCTTGTCGGTATATGCTTTATAATAAAAGGGTGGCAACAGCACGAAGTAAGTATAAAATGATATTGCACAAAGATAAAATGAGCAGACTCCTTTTTGTTGGCGAAAATAAAATCTATTCTATTGCGTTTCCATTCAATATTAGTCAAATAACAACTGATGAAATATTATTAAACTACAAAAACCGATTTGACATAGATTCTCAAAATATTTCAACATTATTAAGCCTGTTGAAATCCCCAACTATCAATAGCGAGGATTGCTTAGAATTTATTGACCCAATAGCAAACTATACCCAAAACCATTGGTCAACATTAAGAGACTTACTTATTTTAGAAGATGGCTATGTTAGGTATGACAAAGACGAAGTAGGTTTTAATAAAGCAAAAACGGATGGACATGAACACAGACACCCACTAAATCACATAGACATCTTCTACACAAATCAAGCAACTTTCAAATTAGGACTAAAACAAGAATATACAAACAACGATTTAATTGACTTAATGGATAGGAATACGGATAGTAAATATTTAAACAGCCGCTAACACGCGGTCATAAAACATTGGGGGCGAAGTGGTTAATCGAGCATTGACTCTCGCATTGAAGGTAATTATACCTTGATCGTGAAGTAGCTCCGAAAACCCCAACGTTTCATACCGCCAACCGTTGGTTGCAATATTAAGAAAACAAAATGAATAAAGACGTACATCAGTATTTACTTAAAGAACTTGAACTTGTAAATAACAGAGTTGTAGTACTCACAACCATAGACGCTAAATTAATAAACATTTTATTATTGATTTTTGGTGTTGGATTCGGATTTGGAATTTCAAGTCAATTTTTCAGCGATTATCTTCTTATATTTTTCCCTATCGCAATTTACTGTATAATATATTATTTTATTCACCTGTACATTATCGTGACATCCTTATTAGGCTATAAAAAATCTTTGGAAGAATATATTAATAACAATATCATTTGTAAAAGACTTCTAATATCAGAATTAATAAATGAAAAATTCCATTTAAAGTCAAAAGGATTATATTTTTCATACGTAGGGTATTCGATATTAGTAATGTTAAGTATTTATTCTAGCATAAGTACTGCCTTTAAAACCTTTGACACTCTTTATTCAATTATTGTAGTGATAGGACACGTAATATTACTTACACTCTTATTTATTTCTCTTAAAGACCTATTTAAAACGTTTGAAAAATCTTATGAATATTCTGAAAATTTATTTAAACAGATAATATAGCATCAAACAAGCACAATAAAATACTGCAACCAATAAAAATATAATGCATTTGGCAGATGGTGCTAAATATGAAAATGATAGCAATTAAGAAACATAGTAATAACTTGAAAAATTATAGCGATGAAATGCCATACGCCCCATATTCTCACAGTTGGAGGCAACTCTGAGAACAGACAAATGTTAACATTCTCGACCACAATCATGACCCTCAATCAAAGTTAACTACTTTAACATATTATTGAGATGGTCTAGCTTAGCTGGACAACATTTTTCAAATTTATAATATTTTTCTTCATGAACAATTCAACAAGCAAAGTTATTCTGAAATTTTGAGGAGCCCCTACTAAAAGCTCAACGAGAAATTTTGGAAATAACTTTGCCGGGAGACTCCTTGAAAAAGGGTTATGCAGCTGATTTATAAACATATTCAGGTGTTTTGTCATCCAAAGATGAATGTCCTCTTTTGTAGTTATAGTATCCGATAAATTCATCACAGGCCTGCCAAACATCGTGTCCGGTTTTGAGCTCAAGCAAATAGAGCTTGTCGTATTTAATGGTGCGCCAAAACCTTTCAATGTACACGTTGTCAATGGCTCTGCTTTTTCCATCCATTGATATTCTGACAGTTTCAAGGCTTTTTACATAACTCACATATTCATCTGAAGTGAACTGACTTCCTTGATCAGAGTTAATAATTTCAGGCTTACCATGTCGTAAAACTGTCGTTCGTACTAAGTCCACAACCCACTGGGCTTCCATCGTGTTTGACAAGCTCCAACCTAAAATATAGCGACTATAAACATCCATTATAGCTACCAGATACATGAATCCCCTTTGCATTGGTATATACGTGATGCCCAACGACCAGACCTGATTTGGCCGGGTAATTTCCAGGTTGCGTAGCAGATAAGGGTATTTATATTTTGCCGGATCAATCACTGTGGTACGAGGGCGAAAAAAGATTGTTTTCATCCGCATGGTTTGCATCAAAGTTCTTACATGATAACGGCCAACTTGAAACCCCTTCTTTTAAGCTCTTTGGACATCCGGCGGGTGCCTCGGGTGGGATCTTCTAAATACAATCGATCTAGCTCCTTCATTAACTCAATATCCTTGTCTTTAGCCATAGAAGGGGTGTAATACAAGGTGCTTCGTGCAATGCTCAACATCTCACATTGTTGACAGATGCTCATCGAACCTTTACCCTTATCTATCAACTCTTTACGAATGTCTAACGGAATCATAGAAGCTTTTTTTTTAACCAATTGTTAGCAACCGTCAGTTGACCAATTTGCTGCACCAAGTCCTCTTTTTCCTTCTCAAGTTTTTTGATTTGATCAGCTTCCGGGGTTCCGTTATCAAAAACTTTTCCGGCATTGGATAGAAACTCTCGCTTCCACATGCTGACTTGGTTGGGTACTAACTGGTAGTCTTGAGCCAGTTCAGAAACAGTTTTTAGTTCTTTAATCGCTTCAAGTGCCACCTTGGCCTTGAATTCAGCGGTAAATGTTCTTCTCGATCTTTTCATATGACAGAAATTCACTAGTGTCCAAAAGAATTTTTAAAGAACCTTTGTAAGTCCTTAATATATATGTAATTATAATCGTAAATTTCACGTGTCGATTTGAATTCATTTCCCAAATTCGCAACCTGAATATAAACCAGGATGTGATGAATAATGGAAAGTATGTTTTCAGTCAGATAGTCGCCTTTTTGCCTAAAAGAGCATTTGATATGATTGTACAAAAATATAACGGTGATAAATGGGTTAAAACCTTCTCCTGTTGGAACCAGTTGCTTGTCATGATGTTCGGACAATTGGCTGCTTGTGACAGTCTCCGGGAACTTACCTGCATTGTTCAGTCGATTAAAACAAAGTGCTATCATCTCGGATTTGGTAAAGGTGAAATAAAACTGAGCAACCTTTCTTATGCCAATATTAACAGGGACTACAGAATTTTTGAGGAGTTTGCCTATTATATGATTAATCTTGCCCAGACTAAACGGATACTTAGGCCGTTTGAATTGGAGGGCAAGTTTTATGCGTTTGATTCCACCACCATAGACCTCTGCCTTAACTTGTTCAAATGGGCAAACTTCAGGAAGAATAAAGGGGGTATTAAAGTCCACACACTCTTTGATGTATTGACGCAAATCCCAACATACATTCATATCACTGAAGCTAAAGTCCATGATGTGAATGTGATGGATCTGATTCCCTACGAACCGTTTGCCTTCTATATCTTTGACAAAGGGTACTATGATCTTGGCAGGTTGTACACCATTAATACAATTAATTCCTTTTTCGTCATCAGGCAAAAGTCCCACTTGAAATATGAAATTATTGATGGAGAAGAACTTCTGGATGATATTGATAATATTCTTCTTGACCAGGCCATACTCCTTACCGGATATCAAACCAGGAAAAAGTACCCTGTAAAACTGAGGAGAATAGTTTACTATGCCCCTGAGCTTGGTAGAACCTTTACCTTTTTGACGAATAATTTCGAAACAGACGCAAAAAACATTGCTCTGTTGTATAAACAACGATGGCAAGTTGAACTTTTTTACCGATGGATCAAACAACATCTTCGAATCACTTCTTTCTGGGGAAACACCGAAAATGCCGTTAAGATCCAGATATATATTGCTGTTATTGCGTATTGTCTGGTGGCCATTGTTGAACATGACGCCCATTTGGGCAGGACCACTTTCAATGTGCTCCGTGTGATTAGCAGAGTCCTCACAGATAAAACTAATATCAGGGAGCTTTTTGCTAACTCTGACACCATGGAAGAAATGGATG
The DNA here is from genome assembly GCA_965140775.1 of Bacteroidales bacterium. Classification (GTDB taxonomy): domain Bacteria; phylum Bacteroidota; class Bacteroidia; order Bacteroidales; family F082; genus UBA6244. Next base: position 547,215 of record OZ223471.1, read on the forward strand.
ATGGTGCTTTTCAAATGGAAATCGCTTTTAAATATTGAATGATGAAAATTTTATTGGACACTAGTGAAGATATGACTTTGAGAACAAGGCAAACAACGACTTTTTATTCCCTTTTAAAAGGAGAGCTAAACTTAACAACAAATTTGAAGAATACAAAGATATTGACAGACTAACATTGTTGATTAATGATAGATTAGCTGTTGTATGTAAGGAACTTGGTATAAATAAAATTACAACGTACACCGCGCGGCATTCCTGGGCCACGATTGCCTACAAATCTGGTGTTAATCTTAGTATAATAAGTACAGGCTTGGCTCATTCAGACCTTAAAATGACCGAGGTATATATTGACAGCTTGGTTAGTGATGACACACTTACAAAGGCCGACAAGTTGATTTTTGATTAATGGAAGTAGTAGAGTTTGAATATATCGAATAGAACCGAAAAATTTGGGAATCGCTGTCCTGAAAAGTATGACAATATCAAATCAGCGTAGTCCGGGATACCGAAATGAGCAATTCCGATTATATAAATACTTGAATATATTATATACTTTTTATCAGGGTTACACCCTTTTTTTTTAATTTAGCTATCGGGAAGAAGGTCTTTAAGTTAGAAGGAAGTTTTCGATGCTTTTTATTCCTTTTGGTTTCGTCAATCAAACGTAGGTGTTACATGCCCGAAAGGTGGTGAATTTGATCCAAATAGTATTTACACAACAGCCTTGTTGGCAGATAAATTCTGTCGTCAAAACACTTGACCTTTGCCGATTACCAATCGATCGCAATACACAGCAAAACAACAAAGCGTGTTATCAAAAAAAAACTTAATTCGTCAGAGCCATGGAGGGGAATATAGGTGAAGAACTAGAATACAATCTTCAGAGATTAATAGAAGTTAATAATTCTCAAAAGGAGTTAATAGAAAAACAAAATGCAGAGCTGTCTGGTTCTAAAGAGAAAATTCAAATTCAACAAGAAAACTACAAGCAACTTAGTGCTGAATTAAATCTTGTAAAAAAGAAATTAGAAGAAAGCGAATTTAAGCTTTTGGAAACAGAGCGAGTTGCGCTGATCGGATACTGGGATCGAAATTTCGACACAGGAGAGGTTAACATTTCAGAAGGAGCACACCGTATTTTTGGTATTAAGGATGAACTTACTAATTGGTTTGAAAACTGGATGGATATCATACATCCAGATGACAAGGACCGGATGACTAATATTTCGAAATCGCTTTTCGAGATGCTTCAATATGGCGATTTGTATGAGGTGGAATACCGTATTGTTTGGCCTGATGGACAAGTAAGGGATGTTCTGAGTCATGTAGAAGTCATAAGAGGAGAAGGAGGCCAACCCCAGCGTATGTTCGGTACCATACAGGACATTACAGAACGTAACATTGCTAAGCAAACAATATTAGATAAAAATCAGGAGTTGCAGAAAACAATGCAACACCTTGAGCAATCTCAGAACATGCTTCAATTAATAATCGAATCTATTCCCATAAGAGTTTTTTGGAAAGATATTCAATCTCGTTTTTTAGGATGTAACACTTTATTTGCACATGATGCCGGTTTAAGTAGCCCTGCACAACTTATTGGGAAGGATGATTACGAAATGGTGTGGAAAGAACAGGCTGCCCAGTATAGAATTGATGACCAGCAGGTAATTGAGTCCAGATGTCCTAAAATGAATATTGTTGAACCACAGACGACAAATACTGGGAAAAACATTTGGCTTAATACAAGCAAAGTTCCCTTACTTAAACCAAATGGTGAAGTATTTGGTATTCTTGGGATTTACGAGGACATCACTGAGCGAAAACAAGCGGAGGAAGATTTAAAGCACACTTCAGCAAGCCTTAAAGAAGCCCAGCATCTCGCCCATATTGGCAGTTGGGAATTGGATTTGACAAGCAATAATCTTACATGGTCCGATGAAATTTATAGGATGTTTGAAATTGACCCAAACAGATTTGGGGAGAATTACGAAGCTTTCTTGGAAACAATTCATCCTGACGACCGCGAATTGGTCAATCGTGCCTACAAATATTCTCTTCAAACCAAAACGCCCTATAAAATTGACCACAGGCTTCTTTTTTCAGATGGGCGTATCAAATATGTTCACGAGCAATGCGAAACGTATTTCGATGGAAATAAGCCCGTTCGTTCCATTGGAACAGTTCAGGATATCACAGAGCAAAGACTGTCAGAAATTAAAATCCAGGAAAGCGAGCAGCTTTTTCGTGCTCTTGTGGAGAATTCACCAGATTTTATTGCGCGATATGATCTTGATTATCACCGCACCTATGTTAATCCCGCCATTCAAAGGCTTTTTGAAAAACCTGAAAAGGAATTAATTGGAAAATCACCAATGGGGACCACCCCACTTCATATGCCGCAAATCTATGTCGATAACATACAGAAGGTAATTGAAACGGCACACGAGAGTACAGAAGAAATTCCGTTTCGCACTGCACAAGGAGAAATACACTGGGGGCACATCCGGTTTGTGCCCGAATTTGATCAGTCAGGACAGGTTGCCTCGGTACTTGCTATTGGACGCGACATCAACGAAATCAAGGAAAACGAGCAGCGTTTTCGGATGCTTGCAGAGAATTTTCCCGACTTTGTTGTGCGAATCAATTCCGATTTGCGGTATGTTTATGTTAATCCTGCTGTCGAAAATGCGTTTAACATCCCTTATGAGTCATTCATAGGCGAAAGGGTAGCAGAATTTTCTTTCCCGGGAAGTTCGGATCAAAACAAAAAGATTCTTGCATTAATCCATCAAGCCTTTTTGGAGGGTAAGCCCAACAACGCTGAGGTAATTTGGAATACATATCAGGGCGCGCGTTTGTTTGAGCTAAGTCATATTCCGGAAAAAGATGCCACCGGAAATGTGGTCAGTGTTCTCAGTATCGCTCATGATATTACGGAACGTCAACAGGCAGAAGAAAAAGTCCTGCAGTCTGAGCAACGGTTGCGATTGCATAGAGAACAATCTCCTTTGGGATTTTTGGAATGGGATGAAAATTTCTGCGCGACTGAGTGGAATGCCGCTTGTGAACGAATATTCGGCTACACTAGAGAGGAGGCTATCGGTCAACATGCGATTGATCTTATTCTGCCTCTTGAAGTCACTGGAATGGTTGGCGATATTTTCCAAAACTTGATGAATCAAGTAGGAGGTCAGCATAGCATTAATCAGAATGTTACCAAAGATGGGCGCATCATTATTTGTGAATGGTTCAACACGACACTTGTCAACAAAGATGGTAAAGCCATTGGTGTTGCATCAGTCTGTAACGATATCACAGAACGTAAGCAAACAGAGCAAAAACTCTCCTTATTAAATTTTGCACTAAATAAAGTATCTGATGAAGCATATCTGATGAACGAAAATTACCATTTTGCTTATGTCAACGAACAAACCTGCAAGGTATTGGGATACACTCAGGAAGAAATGCTAAAAATGTCTATCTTTGATATTGACCCCGAATTCTCTATTGAAGGTCCATTTATACAAGAGTTTAGAAAAAATGGAACTGTAATTTTCGACGCAATTCACAAAACCCGAACCGGAAGGATATATCCCGTAGAAATACGTGCCGATTTTTTTACCTATGACAACACAAAATATATTCTTGCAATTGCCAGAGATATTACTGAGTTTAAAAAAGTTCAGGAAGAGCGTGAAAACAATTTGTATTTTTTTCAGAGCCTGGATAGAATTAATAAAGTCATTCAACAATCTACCGATTTGGAGATGATGATGCGTAATACGATGGAAGAAGTTCTTTCGATATTTGATTGTGATCGTGCATCTTTATTCTACCCATGTGATCCTGATGCCAAAACTTGGTCAATACCCATGGAAATAGCAAAACCTGAATATCCTGGAGTGTTTGCGTTAAATACTGAAATACCAATGGACTCAGATGTGGCTCAAGTTTTCAGCATTTTATTGACAACTAACGCACCTGTTATTTTTGGACAGGGAACCAAATCTCCCCAAACTGCTTTTGAATCGAAACATTGTAATTGTAAGCACTCTATGTCAATCGCAATTCATCCTAAGATTGGGAAACCATGGCAATTTTGCATTCAGCAATGTTCTCAAGCTAGAGCATTTAAACCAACAGAAGAACTATTATTACAGGAAATAGCAAGAAGATTGGAAGACAGTTTTACAAGTTTTATCTCATATCATAATCTAAAGGAAAGTGAAGAACGCTTTTTTACTTCGTTCAAAATGAATCCTTTAGCAATGACATTGGTTCGGTGTAGTGATAAAAAATATGTAAATGTAAACGATGTTTTTATCAAAGAGTCTGGTTTTTCATATAACGAAATTATTAACCACTCCCAATTGGAACTAGGATTATTTGCAAGTTTGGAGGAATATGAAAAAATGACTGGAATTCTTGAAGAAACGGGCTATCTGGATGATTTCGAGTTCATATCAAAAACTAAATACGGAGAAACCAGAATACAGTTATGTAAAACCTCCATTATAACATTGAGTGGAGAAAGACATTTTCTTAGCGTTCTTAATGATATTACAGAAAAGAAACAAATTGAAAACGAATTAATCCAATCAGATTTCCGAAAAACCATTCTCAATAAAATTGCTTTCATTTTCCTTACATTTTCAGATGAAGATATGTACAATGAAATCCTTTCGGTAGTCCTCAAGATGACAGAGAGTACGTTCGGTTTATTTGGGTATTTAGATGAAAAAGGGGACTTGGTTATACCGAGTTTAACTAACGAAATATGGGATGAGTGCCTAGTCCAAGACAAAGCAAATATTTTTCCCAGATCATCATGGGGTACCAGCCTTTGGGGCAAAGCCATCCAGGAGAAAAAAATATTTATCTCAGAAGGCCCTTTTAATTTACCAAAGGGTCATGTTTCACTTGACAATTTTATGACGGTCCCGATCATTTTTCGAGATGAAACCATAGGTTTGCTTAGTCTAGCAAACAAAGCTGGGGGCTTTACAATCCAAGACAGAAATCTTTTCGAAGATATTGCTAATTTTATTTCCCCAATACTTAATGCAAGATTGCAAAGAGATCGACAGGAAAAAATCAGAAAGCAAACACAGGAAGCCTTGCGCAATAGTGAAGAAAGGTTTTCTAAGATTTTCAAACTGAGCCCAATTGCCAGTGCGATATTCAACAAGAACAGCAAACGTTTTGTTGATGTTAATGACAGTTTTACAAAATCTACCGGATTCTCGCGAGAAGAAATCATCGGGCATTTGCCATCAGAACTAAACCTATTTGCTGATGATCGAGAGCTAGAAAAGAATCTGCAAATACTTGAAGAAAAAGGATGGGTGGATAGCTTCGAATTTAAAACCCGAAATAAAGATGGGGTAATTGGAATTGGTCTAAACACCACAATTGAAATAGAATTGGCTGGAGAGCCACATTTCCTGTCACTAATTCTGGATATAACTAAAAGGAAACATGCAGAAAATGAATTGCGCAAACTATCACAGGCCGTTGAACAAAGTCCCGTATCAATTGTAATAACTGATACTAATGGGAATGTGGAATATGTTAATTCTAAATTCATGGAAATAACAGGCTTCAGCCAGACAGATATACTTGGGCAAAACCCAAGGATTTTAAAGTCGGGTGAGATGCCAGAAGAAGGGTACGCAAAAATGTGGCAGACTATTGCATCAGGAAAGGAGTGGTTTGGAGAGTTTCATAACAAGAAAAAAAGTGGAGAACTATATTGGGAGCTCGCTTCCATATCACCAATTTTCAACAAAGAGGGGGTTATCACTAATTATCTCGCGATAAAAGAAGACATTACGAAACGAAAACAAGCCGAGGAAGAATTAACCCAAGCCAAAGAAAAAGCCGAAGAAAGCGATCGTTTGAAATCAGCATTTCTCGCCAATGTGAGCCACGAAATACGAACTCCAATGAATGGAATACTTGGCTTTGCCGGTTTGTTGAAAGAAGCTGAGCTAAATGGAGAAACTCAGCAAGAGTATATCGACATCATCGAAAAAAGCGGTATGAGGATGCTCAATATAATTAATGATATTGTTTGCATCTCAAAAATTGAGGCCGGAATAGTTGAAGTAGATTTGGAATACTCGAATATTAACGAACAAATCGATTTCGTATATAACTTTTTCAAACCAGAGGTTGAAGCAAAAGGAATACAACTTTCATACAAAAAGTCTTTGTCTTCAAACGAAGCCGTTACATACACTGATAAGGAAAAGTTGTACGCTATATTGACAAATCTTGTGAAGAATGCAGTTAAATTCACAGATAGGGGCTCCATAGAATTCGGTTATACTAAAAAGAAAAACTACCTGGAGTTTTATGTGAAAGATACCGGAATAGGAATCCCTAAAGAAAGTAAAGAAGCTATTTTTAAACGTTTTATTCAAGCTGATATTGCTGATAAAATGGCGAGACAGGGAGCTGGTTTAGGACTGTCAATTTCTAAAGCTTATGTGGAATTGCTTGGAGGGCAAATTTGGGAAGAGAGTGAGGAAGGAGAAGGCGCAATTTTCTATTTCACAATCCCTTATCAAAAAATGAATAAAGAAATAACTGGTGACGAGAAAGTTGGCATATCAAAAATACCAAAGCTTAAACCTAAACCGGAATACCCTAAATTAAAAATATTAGTAGTTGAAGACGACAACACTTCTTCATTGCTTTTGTCAAAAATTGTTGGAGAACTTAACAACCAGATAATTTATGCCAGAACTGGTAATGAAGCTATTAATCTTTGCAGAAGTAACACCGACATCGATTTAGTACTAATGGATATTCAGCTGCCTGATAAAAATGGATATGAAGCAACCAAACAAATTAGGCAATTTAACAAGGAGGTAATTATCATTGCACAGACTGCCTTTGGATTAGCTGGTGACAAAGAAAAAGCTATTGAAGCTGGATGCAACGATTACATTTCTAAACCAATTGATAGTGAATATTTACTATCACTTATTCTGAAGTATTTCGAAGAAAAATAATCCTAAATATGATAGTAATACAATCTGTTTGAAAAAGGATGCGGTTTCTTGTGTAAAAAACTATTTTGCCGGAATGCATCGCGGATTTATAGGGGCTTAACCTGTGGACCCATTGTGGATGAAGGATTCATCTACCTTGGTTAGGCAGATTACATACATTCTTTAGTATAAGCCAACCACCAGGCTTTTATCTTTAAAAGCAAAACTCTTTCTAATTGCTTATTATGACGATACAGAGGAGCTATTAAGCAATGGCGTTTTTTCTAATATACCCATTTGTAGGTATGAAGCACCACGGAGCCACTTACTACTTTTGCTCCGCTATGTCAAGAAAACCGTACCACTACAACATGAACATACTAGCTGTCAGTCTGGCATTGTTGGTGTACGGCTCCATACTGGCCAATCATATGGTTTATTACCATACCCACATTACTCATGATGGAACGCTGATTTCGCATGCGCATCCATACGACAAAGCCGGAGATAGCTCACCAATTAAAAAGCACCACCATACATCCATCGACTTGTTGCTTTTTCTTGGGGATGGGTACTATATTTACTGTACAGCTCAAAAAGTTTTTAGGCAAATTGACAGCGTTCGCACAACTTTTTGTTCATTCGCCGGAAAAACAGGATTTCAACCTTTTTTTTATATCGACAAACAACGTGGCCCTCCTGCATCAAATCCAATCAGTTGCCAATCTGAATATGCCTGATGTCAACCAAAACATCTTTAGAGGTTTACACCACTAAATCAATCAATTACAAATAGAATTTAATATCAATCCGAGAACAATATATGTTGGTTTAAAAGTTGGAAACATGCTAAAATGATCATGAATGCCCCAACCTTTTTGGTTTATTGAATAACTACCCAAGCGACTATCTTTTTTAAGATGGTCGCTTTTTTAATCCTTTTTCAAAACAAACTGACGAACCTACAATTCAACTAGTTGAATTTGTAACACATAATGTTTACCAAACATGTACATGAAATGATCCGAAAAACTGTTCAAACAAATTATTACTTACCATATTTTTGCCATATCCAAAGATCGAGAAGGTCATTTACCTCTGAAAGCAAACCCAAAGTAGCAATTGAAGCGATTAAGGATGGGTACTCCCTCCCATTAACCATGAAATAGTTTTTATTTGAAATGAATAATGCAATCAATTTTAAAAATACTACTTTGCTAGCCTAAACACACTCATCTTTGCTTTCACGTAACTGGATTCGATTCTGTAATTTTTGTTTTCTTTCAAGAGGCGATCGGCGACTTCTACATTTTTAAGGAAGATGGGTTTAGGCTCTCTATTTCTAAGCCCGATATGGCTTATTTTGAAAAAGATTTGCCAGCATGAGTTTATTTAGAATTATTCCTAACAACACTCTCGCTAATAATTAGTTTGTGGATTCCATTTTTTTTATACATTTGGTTCTTGGAAAAAGGACTACAGGGAAAAATTCTCCTGGAATTAGGTTAAACATCAAAGCAAGTAACAAGCGAAATCATAATTTTCGCGTTAATTTTTACCGGTACCAATAGGATCCACCTTTTATTGGCTTTAATGCTTTTATCTGGGAAGGACTTTATTGTGACCTAATAAGGAAACAAAATATTGTCAATATTAAAACAAGAAAGGAGAATATTGCTTTATTACTTTTTGCAACCTAAATATTCAACAAGTTTGGCCGGCTCACTGGTGGTTGCATCAATGGGAAAATGACAAAATAAGAGATTATTATTTACTAATTATCGAAATTAAACAATGAAAAAAATTTTAGTTTTATTACTATTTGCTGGCATATCGGCCAGCGTTTTTTATGCATGCAAAAAGAATTCGGATCACCTGCAAAACAACACCACAGAGCAACAGTATTCTGACAATGGAATGTTAGTTTATAACAAACTGGTCAGTTTTAAGCATGAAATGAAGAACTCGCAAAAGAGCACTACACTTATGACCATCGATAGTGCACAATGGTATGTAGAAGCGTATTATAATGTAACTTCAGGGTATCCAGATTCTGCTTACCAGAAATTTGATGTAGACTCAGCTACCTATTCACTTCCCTTAGATGAAAACAACATGATCAGTATTGCTTCACTTTCAGTTTTAATTAGCGATTTGGAATCCGATTTAAATTCCAGAATCCTTCAATATGGAGAAGAGGAGGCTCACATGGTTGTTGGTGATGTGAATATCAGCCTGTCAGCCCGTTCTTCTGATGCAGAAGTTGTTGTTACGACCGGATTTGGACTTGGCGGAGGGAGTTTATATACTCCGTTCTCAAATGAAGAATGGTATTATGGCGAGACCGCTGGCAGATGCGATACGCCAACCACCATTTATTCAGACGCTGGAGAAGAGCTGGAATGGAGGTTTAACAGTCCAAATCCAGCATACGTTCCAGTACCAACATGTGGTGGGGGCATAAGGATTGTACAAACAAACATGGAACACTGGTCTCCTGGAACAGAGAATGGTTCAATTTATTCTGAATGGATTGCTGCCCCCAAAATCATTCCATGTCATGACAGTCCATATTGGAATAATTATCTAAATAATGGATTTAATTTGTTTTATCATCATGTTCAAAATGGAGGCCTTATTCCTGACGGGAGTTATTTTTTCACAAGCGTAGATATTTTCTCACTATACGTTGAAGAAGAAGATCAATATGGTAATGATGGATATACTTATTTTCACGGTTACAATGTTTTTTATTCTGAATACGAATGTTTACCTGACATTAATTAATTGAAAAGTAGCTTTCTAATAATTGATTATTAGAAAGCTACTTTTTTAATTCCCTATCTATGAAATTTATACTATATCTACTAGTTGTTTTGTCCCCTGTTGCAAGTATGGGGCAAACTTTGACATCTACAATAATTGACACCATCGTCTGGTCCGGAAATATAGAACTCAATGCCGACACTACATTTACAGCCCCGCAAATATTGAAGATACTTTCAGGAACTGTAGTCACCGCTACAGGCCCTTATAGAATTGAGATACGTGGGGATATTCTTGCACTGGGAACCGAGGAAAACCCTATTTTGTTCACTGCAGCGGACAGTCTGGGTGTGTACGATTCAGCTCTGGTGGCAGGATGGCATGGCATTCACCTCATTGACAATCTCGAAGGTATCGCCAGATTTAGCTACTGCCGATTTGAATATGGACAGGCCAACATTCCAGGCTCCTGGTATGGAGCTCAGGGAAAAATTGATCATCTGGAAGGAAACCAGGGAGGCGCTATACGGATTTCAGACTACAAAACAACAGAATTCGATCATTGTACTTTTTTTTATAACTATTCTCGAACCTCTGGTGGAGCTATTTATTGCGACAGCATTCAAAAGCTTACTTTGTCAAACTGCGATTTTATTCAAAATAAAACCATGGCTAGAGGAGGTGGGATTTTTTGTAACAAACATGACAGTCTATTAGTTAATAATACTGAGTTTAAACAAAATATTTCCTGGTATTCAGATACAACTTCCAAGTATATAATCTCTTTTGGTTGGGGATCTGCCATTTGCCTTTCTGACTGGCCCAGTATTTCTTGCAACACAATCAAGGCATCAACCTTTTTTAATAACTACTCCGCGAGTACTGTTACAATTTTAGCTTCAAATTCAACATTTACTAACAATCTTTTTACTAACAATTATAATGTAAACGTATTATCCTTTGGGAGGGTAGAAAGTACGCATGCTGTATTCAACAATACTTTGGCAAATAATTATTACAAGAGTGGAATCCCAGGAATAATGACAGCTTCGCACGATATGCGTTTTTATAATAATATATTGTGGAATAACTTAAGTCCTGAAATATCAGAGGATGACATGGCTGTTGTTTGTTTCAGCCCGGCAGACCTCCAATACTGCCTCATATGGGAAGGCCGGGCAGAAGGATTGAATATTATTCAGAATGACCCCCTATTTGTAAACCCTGCCCCCAATTATGGCCTAGATAGCAATGGCTGGGAATATGATTGGTCGTTGCAAGATGATTCACCGGCTATTAACTCCGGAACACCGGATACCACGGGGATGAACCTACTTCCTGAAGACTTAGCCGGCAATCCCCGCATCTACGGCAACCGCATCGATATGGGAGCGTACGAAAACCAACATGTGTGGGTAAAAATAAACGATTCACCCGCATTCGCTAAGCAGATATTAGTGTATCCCAATCCCGGCACAGACCGGATTATGGTCGCATTGCCCGAAAACACACAAGAGGCCTGGATAGAGTTATTTGATGGTACCAGGCAGAAGGTGTTGTCGCAACGTGTTTATTCTAATGTGTGTATTTTTATGCCAACCCAATTGGCTCCCGGGATGTACTTTTACCGCATCTACAATCAGGATGAGGTGTTTAAAAAAGGGAAATGGGTGAAACTTCAATGATGAAATACCGATTACTACATTAAATAGTAATGAAACTCTACTACACAACTAAAACTCAGCTTTTATTCCTGATATTTCAATTCGTGGTATTTGGAGGTTATGCGCAAAACTTTACGTTCAGTGGTCATGTCACCAGTGACACTACATGGGCCGCAGACACCCTTTTAATAGCTAACGATGTAATTATTGATAGCAACGTAACACTTACCGTAATGCCAGGCACTTTCATACACATTCTTGGACACTACAGCATCCAGTCTTACGGAAGTATCCGTGCTATTGGAACCATATCTGACAGCATCGTGTTCACGCACTTAGACACAATTCAATACGCCGACACCTCAACTACAGCAGGTGGTTGGCATGGAATCCGGCTGTTACCTCGGTCCACAAGCGACACCTCTTATTTCGAATATTGTCATATCTCAAATGGGAAAGCAGTTGAGCCTGGCACTTCTGTCCACGATCCCAACAATGAAGCAAATAAGGGAGGAGGTATATACTTAAATAGTTATGCACACCTAATGGTAAGTAATTCAACTTTTTATCACAATAGGGCGAATTATTCAGGTGGGGGGTTATCTGTTGTCCATTGTTCCTCCATTTCACTGTTGAACAATGTCTTCAAATACAATCAGGCGTTTTATTCTGGTGGAGGTGCAATAATCGATAGTACAACCTCAACACTAATATTAGGCAACCTATTTGTTGCAAATGAAGCTCTTTGTAATTATCCTAATAATTATGTTGGCGGTGATGGAGCGGGTTTAGCCATTTATGATAATGCAATTGTAGGTAATAATAGGTTTTTTAACAATAATTCTGTTTCAGGAACCCTTTACCTCAGTTCAGATAGTGCTTTCGTTTATAATAATATAATTTCCAACAATATGGGGGCTGGAGTGTTGGTTAACGTAGGTTATTTTGGAAGTTACACATTGATTAACAATACAATAACCAATAATTTTGGTTATGATCCCGGCGGATGCGGTATTTACTTTTTTAGTAACCGTGCTCATATGAAAAACAATATCGTTTACGGCAACGATTGTAATCATTCCTGGGGGGAGCCTATACAAGTCTACAACCCGTATCCCAACGGTGCCAAAGCCGATTTTGCCTATTCATGCAATCCAGACGATCCTATTTACTACGAAGGTGTCGGAAACATCACCGAGAATCCCTTGTTTGTCAGTCCAACTTTAGGAGCGGGGCCATGCTATGATGGCTTACAAGCCGACTGGTCCCTTCAAGACAACTCCCCCTGCATCAACACAGGCACTCCCGACACCACAGGGCTTCTACTTCCGGCAATTGATCTAGCTAGCAATCCCCGCATCTACGGCAACCGCATCGATATGGGCGCCTATGAAAACCAGCATGTGTGGGTCAAAATAAATGATTCACCCGCATTCGCTAAGCAGATATCGGTTTATCCCAATCCTGGAACTGACCGGATTATGGTTGCTGTACCCGAAAACAATCAAGAGTTATGGATAGAGCTTTTTGATGGTACCGGGCAACTAGTGTTGTGGGAACGGGTTTATTTCAATGTGTGTATTTTTACACCAACCCAATTGGCTCCCGGGATGTACTTTTACCACATCTACAATCAGGATGAGGTGTTTAAAAAAGGGAAATGGGTGAAACTTCAATGATGTAATACCGATTACTACATTAAATAGTAATGAATCTCTACTACACAACTAAAACTCAGTTTTTATTCCTGATATTTCAAAAGAAAAAATCGTTCAACCCGATCTCTAAACCGGATTCTTTGTGCCGATTGTAACTTTCACCTCATGCTTTTATATCCCTCCATGTGTACCGATTTATATTGAGCCCCCCCTGCCAAAGCAACTTCGACATATCCAACCGCAAAAAAATCTACTCACAGTAAGCTACTTATAAAAAATTGTATTACATTTGAGCAACTTAATAACAGCAAACGAATAAAAAGACCTATTCCGTGAATCCTTACCTTGAGCAAAGTGTCAACAGATATGTGGTTTTGATTGATGTGGTTTTTGGACAATAGTACACTGAAATAGCATTGAGAGAAAAAAGTAATTTTAAACGTTTCTAAACATTTAAAAATGGATATCTTCAACATTATGAAACATAAAGAAAAATCGAATGGGGTTTTAAGCGGTGATCTCACAAGCAAGATAAACGCGATATGGTGTGTTTATACACTAGTTAGCTGCAACCTCGTAAGACACTGCTAACTTGAAACTGACAGTCATTGAACGAACATTTTTCTAAACTAAATTGACACAAAATATTTGACATGGAACTCAACCCAAGAGAATTTGACACCATCCTTTCCGCTTTTCTTTCTACATGGACAGTTGAAAGAGTTAAGACTATGACCATTGAGCAATATGCTAACCTAAGCGACCACGACTCCTTTTGTTATTGGCTTGAGTATAGAAGCAAATATCTTGGTGCAGTTGGCGGAATAGCTTTACATAAATTTGAATTGTGGAAGCCAAAAGACGAAAAGGATTTTGCAGACACTAGATTTACGACAGACGGTGAATATGTTTGGAACACAAAAAAGGGGACAACTAGACAAGAAGCATTTTTAGAAATTAAGCGACTAATTCTTGAGATTATTTTTCAATCACAAAAACAAAATTGGGAAACAATTGACACAATTGCATATCATGCAATCGGCAAATGGAAAATTGCATTTCTCTATTCAAACAAAAAACTTCTGCCGATATATAGCAAAAGAGCTTTGCTATCAATTGCAAAAGGGTTAGGAAAAGAATTCCCTTACACCACTCATGTTTCAGTTTTACAAAAATTCATTCTTACTTTTAAGGATAAGGCAGAGAACATTGACGATTTTGCAAGTAAAGTTTATCTGCAATTTGCAGAGAAGAAAGGCAAGCGAAATTTTTATATCATTGGAAGCAAATACGGTGATGGAAATGGAAACGATAATGTTCCCAAAATAAATGAATTTATTAAAACCAATTGCGTTGCAATTGGTTTTTTAGATTGGTTAGACTTTTCGGAGCACATGGGTGCTGATAGAAAAACCGTTAATGAATTTGTAAACACAAATTGGAAATCAGAGAAACCAGCTTGGCATAAAATACAGAGATATTTTTATTTGCTATCGCAAATAAAGGAAGGCGACATCATAGCTGTAAAATCCCACGGAGCACACAACCAACTCACGATAATTGCTTATGCGGAAGTTGTAAAAAGAAATGGAAGTATCTACGAACACAACAAAGATGAGTTAGGACATCACATTCATGTTGACTTTTTAGATGCAGGTTTTTACAAACAATTAGGTTTGACTTATGCCGAAACCATCCACCATCTGACACCCAAGAAAGACGGAGAAAAATTCTACAAAGTTTTCGGATGGTATGCAGACGTTCCAACTAAAGAAAGTGAAGTTGAAATTACTAATGCAGAAGACGAGGAAGATGAAGATGAAACAAACGAAAGCGGCTACAACGAAAAATCAGAAACTTCATTTGAACGAAGTGCGTCTGCATCTGTAAAAGTAAATCTTGTTCACAGCCGTATTCAAAATCGTTTTGTAAAGTACTTAATGACAACTTATCCTAATGACATTAACACAGGAGAAAGGAATAGAATTGATGCAAGACGAGAAACCAACACCGAGATTTTAATTTATGAAATCAAACCTTTTGAAAGTGTTTATGCTTGCATTCGTGACGGCATTGGACAACTGCTTGACTACTCACATCAACAAAAATCAAGAAAAGAAAAACGAATATTTATTGTTGGGCCAAATGAACCCGTACAACACGACATTGACTTTATTAACGCAATTAAAAATGTTTTACAAATTCCATTTGGTTACATCGCATTTGACGAGTTAAAATTAATAGCAAAAGAGTTTTAGTATGATACTGAAAAAGGCAGCAGCTAACACACAATAAAGCCAATAAGGGTTTCAGTGGTTTGCGAAGGTTTGTAGTCCGCTTCAACTTTTCGTGTACCTTGACAGGAAATCGCCCGCAATCCCTTACTGGCCATTTAGTCAAACGTTAGCGTTCATGCAAAGAAACTCTGTGACACAATGAAACTAAAGAATGAATCGGATAAATATAGAAAAGTTATAAATCAACTAATTAAAAACTGAATATTATGGCAGACAAAAAAGTTTTATTCATTGCATTCGCAATAGAAGATGAAAGACAAAGGGATTTTCTAAAAGGACAATCTCTTCACCCAAGAGCACCTTTTGAATTTATTGATATGTCAGTGAAACAGCCATATGATAAGGATTGGCAAGATAGAGTAAGAACCAGAATTAGACGTTCTAACGGAGTTATTGTTCTGGCAAGTAAAAATTCTCTAACATCAAGTGGTCAAAAATGGGAAATCCAATGTGCAAGAGACGAAGGAAAGAGAATTCTAGGGATATGGGCTTATACTGATGATCGTACTAATATAGTAGGTGTAAATACAAAGGTTTGGTCAGACGCTAATATAAGCGGTTTTATAGATAGTCTCTAACAATCAATGTATGAAAAAAGCGCTAGTAATAGGAATCAATAATTATCCAAGCCATCCTCTTAAAGGAGCTGTTAATGACGCTAAAATCATTTCTGAGTTCCTACAAGTTAATGGAAATGACACTACTAATTTTGAAGTAACAACCCTTTATGATGTTGGTACGAAATCTGAACTATTGACTGAAATTTCGAATTTCTTTAAAGTGACTGCTGATATGTGCCTTTTATATTTTGCTGGACATGGCTATGTAAATGAATTAGGCGGCTTTTTAGTAACACCTGATCACAAAAGATATGATGAAGGAATTGACATGAATTATATCTTAAATTTAGCCAATAGTTCAGATATTAGGAACAAGGTTATTATTCTTGATTGTTGTAAATCGGGAAGTTTTGCAATACCTGCTGAGAATGGAAGCGTAACGCATATTAAGACTGGAATTTCAATTCTTACATCTTCAAGAGAAGATGAACCATCAAAAGAAGTAAATGGTCATGGAGTTTTCACAAATTTATTAATTGAAGGCTTGAAAGGTGGAGCTGCCGATGTCAGAGGGCACATTTCTCCAGGCGGGTTATATGCATATATAGACCAAGCTTTAGGTGCACATGAACAAAGACCTGTGTTTAAAACAAATGTTACCGAATTTGTAGAACTGAGGAGTGTCATTCCTCAAGTTCCACTTTCTACTCTTCGAAAGCTAACTGAATATTTTCATTCTCCTTCAGATAAATTGCAATTAGATCCTTCATTTGAGGAAACAAACTCAAATAACATTGAACATAAAGTAATAGAACCTTATGCTAAACCAGAGAATATAGCGATCTTTAAGAATCTTCAAAAATTAGAAGGTGTCGGATTAGTAGTTCCGATCGGTGAAGAGCATATGTATTTTGCAGCAATGAATTCTAAAGAATGTAGACTTACCTCATTAGGACATCATTATTGGAGATTAGTTCATGAAGGAAGAATCTGAAATTAAACATATGAAGGGGTATAATATTCATTTTTTAGGGAGTGATTTCAAGGTTGAAATACCAGATTATAAGGAATATATTAATGATGTTGCTATAAATAAAGAGACTTCCAAGCCTGATTTAGATTATATCTATTACAGTGTAATACAAAGTAAGAGCAGAAGGGTTCCTATTATTAGTGCAAGCAATATTTATAGAGTTAAATTTGCAAAAGTTGACAGATCTGGTAGTTTTAAAAAAGATTATAGAATTAATGAATACGAGCAACTTACTACGCAAGACTATAAACAATTTAACACAATAAAAGCAGCGACTATTGAAAAAGGTCACATGACCAAAAGAGAAGATGTTCAATGGGATTTAAATGAAGATGAAGCTGAAGCTCAAAAAGCAGCGATTAGTACATTTTTTTATACTAATGCTGTTCCCCAACATGATTCATTAAATAATGGGCCATGGAAATATTTAGAAAATTCAGTTATTATAAAAGGCAGAGTCCTTCAACCTGCAAAAGTATCAGTTTTTACTGGACCTGTTTTGGATAAATTAGACCCTGAATTTAAAGTACGACTTCAAGATGGTTCAATATTTAAAATCCCTATTTTATTTTGGAAAGTAATTTATTATTTAAAAGCCGATGGCAACCTTTATAGAGCAGGTTTTTTGATGGGACAAATCGATCCCATGAGAAAGGATGGTTTGATTAATGAGATTGGTTTTCGAGAAATTGACTTAGTAGAGAAGAAATCATCACTCAAACCATTTCTTGAATTTAAAGAGGACGAAAATTATCAAGTTCCTGTATCTTTAATTGAAGAACTCACAAAATTAAAGTTTCAAGATGCAATTGATCGTCATGAAAACATCAAACCAACAATTCTAAAATTAGAAGAAGTCCAAATCAGAAATTTCGGAGATTCGTTATATAGTCAAGTTCCTTCATTTGAAGTTAGTGGTTTATTAGTATAGTAATATGAAAAAAAATATTAGCGTTTTTATTTCACATCCAACTCCATATAATAAGTATCAAAAAGAATTCTTGCTTTTGATAGAGGCTAAGCTGCAAGAACATGGACTTAATCTAACTAATTTGGGTAAGAATAATTGGGACTTTCGAAGTCCATTAAAACCAATTCGAGAAATGATGCAAAGCTGTAAAGCTGCTATTATTATTGGACTAGAGAGACATCATAGTTTTATCGGTTATGAAAAGGAACATAGTAAAGAATCATCAGAACATATTCATAAATTCACTACATCTCCATGGGTTCAAATTGAAGCAGGAATGGCTTATCAACAGGGGTTGCCACTACTGATTCTTAAAGAGAAAAAGGTTTATAACGAGGGTATACTAGATTCTCAGATTAGCGATTATTACATATTTGAGTTGGAAGTTGAAAAACAATTTAAAAAATTATCTCCCGAATTAGAAGAAATAATTCAAAGTTGGGTTAATCATATTAATAAATTGGAATAAATGGCAATTTTCACAAGTAACTATCTAAGAAGCCTTTCTCAAAGGGAAACTAAATTTTTTAGCAGCAAGGTTCTAGATGAAAGTAAAAAGATTCATACTAGTTTTGATATTTTTCTATCACATAGCTTTCTTGATAAAGAAGAAGTGAAAGGATTATATATTGAGTTAACAAATCAAGGTTTTAGTGTATATGTAGATTGGATTATTGATACTGAACTAGATAGAAATAATGTAACAAAGAGGACAGCGAAAATAATTCAAGGAAGATTAAAAATGTCAAAATCTTTGCTACTTGCAATTTCAACAAATGCATCTATGTCAAAATGGATGCCTTGGGAACTTGGCTTTGTAGATGGCAATACAGATAATTGTGCAATAATTCCTGTTTCAAAGGATTCTTACAATGTTCCAAATTCCTACACAGGATTTGAATACCTCTCACTATATCCATTTATAAAAAAAGTGCCAACGAAAGGTTTAGGTGAACGTCTTTTTGTTATTGAAGAAGCAAAGAAGTATGTGATTTTTGATGATTGGTTAAAAGAACATAAACGACCAGATTATAAGGATATTAATATATACTAGAATAAAGTACGAAGCACTAACATATTAGGATTTATAGCTCAGTTGAGCCCAAAAAACCACACCGTCATCAAAACATCACCCACAACCTGTAAATCAACTCCAGAATTTGGCGAAAGTACCCGCTCAATTGAGTTTTAAACCGTGTTAAGCTAAGCCTCAGGTAATCAATCGTCCTGTACATGGGGATGGAACAGTTTTATCCTGAGGGTCTTCTTGATGGAAGGTTTGATAATAGTTAATGTGCCACCAATATCTGTTTTTGTGTGGGCACTTAAATTGCAAAGCGTAGCCTCCTATTCAAATTTTTTTAAATTTGTCATGATATAACAATTTAATGAATTATCCTGTAAAAGTACAAACTCTCTATAGCCCGGCACAAGGTAAACCGCCAAACGTAGAGAAGCTTAGTTCAACATTGAATATTTTTTATACAGGGTTACGTTATAAAAATGTGTATTTAGTTTCAAATAAAAATTAATGTGGACAGAAAGATTTGTCGTACAAAGTCCACCACAAAACGGTTGCTTCCCGTTACATACAAGCAAGAGCAAATAAATGGATAAACTAATCGATCATATAGAAGAGTTTTATGATATCAGGTTAGATAAAGATCTTCCTATGAAGGATTACTTCTTTATCGAAAGTTACAAAAAGAAAGATTTTCTGATAAAGGAAAACACTTATTCTAATGACTTATACCTGATTTTGGATGGTTATGCAAGAACCTTTCACATTTCTGAGGAGGGAGAAGAAATAACCACCGAGATATACAGGGAAGGGGATTTAGCAGCATCAATGTATAGTCTGCTCAAAAAAGAGAAGGCTTATGAAAGCATTCAATGCATTACAGATACAATAGTTTGTAAAATAGCAGAAGCTTCTTTTGAAAAGCTGTGCCTGCAAAATATTCAATGGTATCAGCTTGGCATGAAATTTTTGAAAAACGACATCTTGGGCAAGGAAGAACGAATAATGGGATTTGCCAAACTCAAAGCAAAAGAAAGATACTTGAAAGTGCTTCAAGAGAAACCTGATATTATTCAAAACGTCCCTATTATTTACCTTGCATCTTACTTGGGGATTAAACCGGAATCTTTAAGCCGACTAAGAGGCCAGTAGATCATTTCCTAACAATTGTTATCTCTTTTTACTAAACCAAAAACGAACTTTGTATTCTAATTTAAAATAGTAGAATATGAAGGAAATGTCTCTAGTTACAGGTGTAAATGGTCATCTGGGCAACAATTTATTGCGGAATCTTTTGGGAAAAGGTATTAATGTAAAAGGAACTGTACGAAACTTGGCAGATAAGGCACCATTTAAGGACTTGAATTTTGTTCCCACATATGCAGACTTAATGGATAAAAAGTCTCTACTCTCTGCTTTAGCAGGAGTTGACATTTTATATCAAGTAGCTGCGGTATTCAAAATTTGGACTCCCAATCCGGAAAAAGATATTTATGAAGCCAATATGACAGCTACCCGAAATATTATAGAAGCGGCTGTTGAAATGAAAGTAAAAAGAGTAGTTTATGTTAGCTCTATTGCTGCTGTTGCAAGAGAAAGAATCCCAATGAACCCTGATATCTTTAATGATGAAAAAGAAAATGTCTATTACCGTTCTAAAATTGACAGTGAAAAGCTAGCATGGAACATTGCAAAAAAGCATGGTTTAGATATGATAAGTGTTTGTCCCTCAGCCATGATTGGTTCTCATGCCGTAAGACTTACGCCTTCGCATAACTTGCTAAGGATGGTGCTTAACAGAGAAATATTTGCAGATAGTCAGTTTTATATCAATTGGGTCGATGTAAAAGATGTAGCCGAAGGATGTTATTTGGCAGCTGTTAAAGGTAAAAATGGAGAAAGATATGGTTTAGGAACACCAAAGGCTGTCGGTCTAACCGATATTGTACAAATGGCACAAGAACTTTACCCTGAACTTAGAATAAAAAAACCTTTCAAAATGTCTAAGTGGATGCTTAACTTAAGTGCCTCTGTTTTTGAAAATATTTCGAAATTCAATAAAAAAGAGCCTATGATGCTCAAATCTCAAGTTAGAATGTATTACAAATTACAACAAGATATGGATATTAATAAGTCAATAAGGGAACTCGGGTATTTTCCAAAAGAAGGAGCCAAAGCGATTAAAGAAGCTCTTGTCTTTCTAAAAGAGAATCCAAATATTAAATAGAAATGCCAGCAGGTAAACATAATAGGGTTTAAGGCTCAGTTGCGCTAAAAAAAACAGGCCGGGATGAAAAGATCACCCACAACCTGTAAATCAACTCCGGAATTTAGTGAAAGTACCCGCTCATTTGAGTTTTAACCAGTTAGGCTAAGCCACATGTAATCAATCGTCGTACATATGGGGGGGGGTGAACAGTTTTATCCTGAGGGTCTTATTGAGGGGAGTTTTGATAATCGTTGATGTGCTGCCAAAAACTCCTACGTGTGCGGGCACTTAAATTGCGAAGGGGAGCTTCCTGATTAATTCTTTTTTAAGTTTGTCATGATATAACAATTTAATGAATAATCCTGTAAAGGTACAGCCTCTATACAACCCGGCATAAGGTAAACCCCCTAATGTAGAGAAGTTTAGCTAAACACTGCCTATACTTTATTGCTGATTACCTTATGAGAATGAGTATTTAAGTTTTATATCAATTTAGCGTGGGCAGAAAGATTTTTCTTTCAAAGTCTGTCACAAAGCATAATGTGCCAAGAATCCTCCACGGCAACAATGCACTGAAAAAAACACAAGCTGCAAACCTGCATAAAAACAATTCACTTGAGTAAGACTATTTCAAATTAACAGATATATTTGTGTAGAAATTCAACTAAAAAGGTTTACAACATGAAAACATTAGGTCTTTTTATTACAATTACATTAACTTGTCTTGCGTTTGCCAAATGTCAGCAGGGGAAGGAACCCACTCCGGTTTTAGCGGGGTATAATAAAGCCGAACTTGTCGCCTTGATTCCAGTGATGGAACGAGCCTACGATTCATCTGACATAGGTGGTTACAAAACACCGGAACCTCAAGGTGTCCAGCGAATTTTTCGCTCAAAAGTTTCCCCTCTGATGAACCGCTTTGATGTTTGGATTACTAATACTGACAGGGCTGTAATTGCCATCAGAGGGTCAATTGTGGATCCTGGAGGACTTAGTTTTGCTGCTGCTTTTTATAGTCCGATGGTCAAGGCAAGCGGAAAGATAATAATGTCTGACTCAGAAACCTTTGAGTATAAATTGGCAGAACTGCCCGATGCGGCGGTACATCTTGGTATGCTGCTAGGCCTAGCGCATATCTCGGATGAGCTTGTAAGCCAGATCAAGGATTTATATGACAAAGGCATTCGTGACTTTGTCATTCTTGGTCACAGTCAGGGAAGTGGTATAGGATTTCTTGCCACCTCATATATTCGGTATCTTCAGAAAGACGGCAAACTGCCATCGGATTTTCGTTTAAAAACTTATTTGATTGCGGCTCCTAAGGTGGGTAATCTACAGTATGCGTACGATTATCAGAAAATCAATAATGGAGGGTGGGCGTTAGCTGTAAACAGCATTTTGGACTGGGTCCCCTGCATTGGATTAACTTTTCAGGGAGCCATTGATTTCCCAAAAATCAGTCCATTTTACGACATGAAAGGTTTTATGGCCAGTATTAATTTCCCCACCGGGCCGTATTTTGATGAATCTTATAACCGGTTTTTAACTATCGAGCCGGCCATCACAAAAGAGATGCAGGCAATAATTCATGAGAATGTTTACCCCCGAGTGATAAAAGCTATGCCAGAATATGTTGAGCCAACATTATTGGGAACTTTTGATTTCGAGCGATCCGGAGATATGGTTCCTCTTTTCCCCGATACTGATTATTATAAAACTTTCCCTCAGGATACAGTACATTTTCAAGCTTGGGAAAATCATTCGGTATATCCATATTATGTGCTTATAAAAAGTAATTATTAACAACAACCACCCTCATATCGACTCGAGCGCAGAGGTAGCGAGGATGCACGGATGCCAACTGCGTAATCGAATCACGCCCACAAATGGGTGAACTTGTATATCTGGTCGGCAGTACCCTCAAACACCTTCAAACTTCCGGTGCCACCAAAACGGGTTTTCTCGGCACGTGCGTAGCCATTGTCATGATGTTGATGCCTCACATCCACTTCATGCTCCCACTCCTTAGAACCCCGGTATCCCCCATCGCCCACCGCCTGGAAGATGAGTACAAATGTTTTATTTCACCCCGCACCGTTAATACACATATTGAAAATGTTTACCGAAAACTAAATGTCCACACCACCATCGAAGCCAATAACCTGGCCCGAAAAAATCCGTGGTCTTGAGAGAGAACAACCTAAAAACACACCAAGTCATAGAAAAACCTCCATGACTTCATTTTGCCCCATTTATAAACATTCAACCGAAATATCTTGTACTCATTGATTTTCAATGCATCACAAGTACACCCCAACGTTGTGGCGAGTTAAACCAGCGACATTGGGAGTATGTCATGCGCAAAAAAGACGCCAATGACTCCAATCCCGGCATACCCCAATCCCCCCTAGAAAACTGCCAACACATCATTAAATTTCCATTTGTCGAATAATCAAGTATTTTTGTATGGCTCGTGCAGTAGTAACTGGTTTTGGATAAATATGATTATTACCCCTATGAAAATGACGGATTTAAGGAAATACGAAATTACTTTTCTGATATTGGCCACCCTTTTAATCACTTTTGCAAGTAACTTGCCTTACTATACGTTGTTTTTTTATTCCCCTCCAAATTTTCAATTTCCCGAACTATCCTCGGCGCAAAAGTTCTACCGAATCATTTGGTACACTTGTCAGATTGAGTTTTCTATCCTCTTCCTGTCGTTTTTCAATTATTATTGGATACGTTTTTTGTTGGCCAAAAAATCGTTGGTTGTTTTAAACATCCTGTTGATTATGATATATAATTCTGTTTTGGCGGTACTACTGTTTAAGGCTTCCTATTTCCTGGGCGAAATTGCTGTGGGTCACCCGATTAGCGAAAGATTTGCTTTTAATTACTACCTGTGGAAATTTGTATATATCACACCTGCTTCCATCGCATTGGCACTCATCCTGAAGCTTGTTATCAGAAAAAGAGAGGTTGAGCTAAATAATGCCAGGCTCGTGGAAGAAAACCTGTCCAATCAGCTAAAATCTTTAAAGGATCAGGTAAAACCTCATTTCTTGTTCAATACACTTAATACTTTAAGCGAGCTTATCAGAAACCAAAGCAGGGAGGAGGGGCTTAAATTTGTTGACGATCTGTCCGTTGTTTACCGATACATTCTGGAACAAAGCAATCACGATCTGGTTGATTTGAGGGTCGAACTCAATTTTGCACAATCCTATTTAAGGTTGTTAAAAAGAAGGTTTTACAATAAATTCAATAGCGAAATATCCATTGAAGAAAAATATCTGACGTATCAAATACCACCACTCACGTTTTTATTGCTTATCGAAAATACCATCAAACACAATGAATTTACCGATCGATCGCCATTGATGATTACCATTGATATCGATCGGAACGAGATACGTGTAGAGAATAATTTGCTGCCCAAGACTTCAGATTCTTCAGGTTTGGGAATCGGATTGCAAAACCTTAACAAGAGGTATGTATTATTAACCGGTAAAGAAGTGGTTATTAATAAGTCGCAAGGTAAATTCACCGTTCGGTTACCTCTGATAAATGACCGAACGCAATACCGCAGTTGATATGAAAGTGATCATTGTAGAAGACGAATATGCAGCCGCAAACAACCTGGTTTCAATTTTAAATGAAATTGATCCCAAAATTGAAGTGGTGGCAATTGTTGAAAGTGTAAAGGATTTGTGTAGTTGGATAAAAGAAAACGAAACTCCCCATTTGGGTTTTTTTGATATACAACTTGCTGACACAAACGTTTTTGAAGTATTTCGTAAAACCGAAATCAAATTTCCGGTTATTTTTACCACTGCCTACAGCGAATATGCCATAAATGCTTTTAAAGTTAACAGCATCGATTACATCTTAAAACCCCTGAATATTGAGTCGGTAAAATTTGCTTTGGATAAGTACAAAGCCCGCGATGCTATAAAAGGAAGTTTGTCGGAAGAAAAGCTTCGTAAAATTTTAATGGAGTTTAGACGAACAGACGAAAAAAAATACAAGCAATCGTTTCTGGTGCAAAACAAAGAGCGATTTATTCCTGTGGAAGCCAACTCGTTTTCCTATTTCTATATCGATAATGGTTTGGTATATGGAGTTACGGTAGAAAACAAAAGGTACATGGTAGATTATTCGTTGGATGAAATAGAAAATCAACTAGATCCGGAAAAATTTGTAAGGGCAAACCGACAATATATTGTGAACCGAAAGTCCATTGTAGAAATAGCGTTGCACTTCAATGCCAAATACAGCATGAAGGTAGCACCACCAAGCCCGACAAAGATAATTATGAGTAAATCAAAATCCGCCAGGGTTCGCAAATGGATCGACAGTTGAGTTGATAGGGCTAAACCTTCTTCGACCCCCATTTCGGCTCATTCACCCTCCAATTTGTCCGGTTCACCCAGATTTTCGCTCCAAAAAATGGGTCCTTGATCTAAATTTGTTGTCAAGCAGATGGAGATACTATGAGTGGGCCCAAATTATACGAACAATCAACTATACACAAGTCATCCACATTCAACAACATCATCATTTCAAATGCAGAAAATACGCCCGACAAAACTGCGTATATTCAACTGGATGACAATGGGGATGAAATTCTGAAAATCAGCTACAACACTTTAATATCTAACTCATTACGTGTGGCAGAGCAATTGCTCGAAAACAACAGTAAGGGTGACCGTTGCCTCATCATTATTCCGGGAGGTATTGAGTTTATTACTGCATTTCTGGGTTGTATTTTTGCAGGCATTGTTGCCGTTCCCACCATTCTTCCCAAAAGAAACAAACCAAACAACCGTTTTTGTTCCATCCTGGCTGATTCCAATCCCAATTGCATATTAACAACTACCGACACAAAGGAGCTGGTCGAAAATCAAATTAGCGGCTCAACCGGTCAAACAACCGTAAAGTCAATATTAGTTGTGGAAATTGCAGATTTAGAGGGTTGTGCCGTGGAGTTGCCAAAAATCAGCCCTGCTGATATTGCCTTTTTGCAATATTCATCGGGTTCTATTGGCAACCCCAAAGGAATTCAGGTTGCTCAAAAAAATCTGGTACACAATTCAGAAATTATTAAGCACTCGTTTAACCACACCCGCGATTTGGTGGTAGTTTCCTGGTTGCCTCCGTTTCATGATATGGGGTTGATAGGCTGTATGTTGCAGCCCTTGTATGTTGGAGGAACCTGTGTGATAATCCAGCCCACAAGTTTTATCAAAAATCCAGCATTGTGGTTCAAAGCCATTTCAAAATACAAAGGAACAACGGTTGGATGTCCCAATTTTGCACTCGATTATTGCGTCGAAAAAATCACAACTCCCGACGCAGCTACCATGGATCTTTCATCACTTACTGTGTTGTTTTGTGGTTCAGAACCCGTTAGAAAAGATACACTTCAAAACTTTGCACACACATTCAAACCCTTAAATTTTAACCCGCAAATGTTCCTCCCATGTTATGGGCTGGCAGAGGCCACTCTAATGGTGACCGGCATAAGTCAAAAGGAAGAACCGCAGTATTATCGTACTCAATTGGGAGGAAAGGAAATAGATGATACAGCGGACAATGGCGACGAGGAAAAGGAATCATTTTGGTACACCTCCTGTGGCTATACCTGGAACAACACCGACCTCAAAGTGGTGGATCCAACGGCCAAACATGAAATGCCGGAAACCCAAATTGGTGAAATTTGGGTTAAAAATGATTCCGTATGTAATGGATATTGGAACAAGCCGGAAGAAACAAAGGAGATTTTTAATGCCCATCTGGCAAACAACAATGGCGGACCTTACTTAAGAACCGGAGATATGGGGTTTTGTGATAAGAACCATGTATATATTACCGGTCGTTTAAAGGAGCTGGTCATTATCAGAGGGTTAAATATATTTCCGAATGATGTGGAAAATGTTGTCGACAAAAGTCACCAGGCATTACTGCCAAATAGTTGTGCGGTGTTTTCTGTTGAAAAAAACAATAAGGAAGAACTTGTTGTTGTTCAGGAAATAAAACGGATGTTTATCAACAATCATGATCAGGAAGAGATTTTTACACATATCATTGAATCAATTTCGCGAAATTTCGAAATCAGACCCCATTCCATTGTTATCATATATCCCATGAGCCTGCCCAAAACCACCAGTGGCAAGATTAAACGGCTCGAATGCAAAGAATTATATTTACATAACAAACTCAAAGTTGTTTCATCATGGGAAAGTGCTGAAAATTATGTTGAAAGCGACTTTGAGGAAAATGAAATAGTGTCAACCGAACAGGTTATTTCCTGGATTAAAAACTGGCTGGGCAATAAGCTGCATATCGACCCGAATCAGATTGATCCCGACCAGCCTATTCCGTCCTTTGGCCTCGACTCTATTGGAGCAGTTGAGTTGGAAAGTGCCATAAATGAAAAATTTGATTTAGATATTTTTGTGGGCGATTTCCTTGAAAACAATTCGCTAAACTATTTGGTTGAAGTAGGAATAAACAACAAAAATGTTGCTTCTGACTAGCCGTCCACATTCAGCCTAGCCCCTCATTTCATGTGGTTTATGCGACTGACAATTGTGAATAGGTCTGTTTTCCTTCATGATATTCTTCCCAAAGTGCTTAAGGAGAAATCCTGTCTCCACCTAAAAATTGTTTTCCACAAGCATGGCATTTGTACTTCTGTTTCCCATTTCTATGACCATTTTTCTTCAAAATTGTACTGCCACAGTAAAAGCATTTTTTTTATTCATAACCTTTGATTTGCCCCAAAGCTAGTTACTATGTGCCATGCAGAAGCTTATAGCCTCCTTTTTGTCTATTAAGCCAAAAATAATAAATTTCACACTCCTTCCGATTGCATCTCATAACCACTTTTTAATTGATTATACGAGGCGGGTCAAGGGCGTGGTTCCGATAAAATACACAAGATATCACGTTTACATACCCTTTACGCGACGAGTAGCAGAAATGTCTTTGCGCTGGAGGTGAAATCACTCCGAATATGGCTGTCTCAACCCCATAGAAAGCGATGTTGTTCGCATCAAAGTGTCCGCTACTTAAAGGAGTCAGAAATCGGGGATTCTTTTTGGTGTTTCAATTTGTGGGCATACGATCACACCCTCTCCACCTCAAAAAGCCAACTTGATTTGCTTTACCCATGTAGGCATCACGAGAAGTGCCTGTAACCTATGTTGTGGACGAAAATAAGGTGAATAACGCGCAAAAACTATGGTGAAAAGTGTACGGTTGCTTTTTCAGTAAATTTGTAGCAACTCAACTAAACCATTAAACCCAAGTAACGATTGAAAAGAAAGAAACCTGCAACCAAACGAAATATTTTTGCACGTATCACAGTTGCCGAACAAGAAATATTCCTAGCTTTACCACACCAAACTACCGATGATCCATTACAATGAAACAAGAGGCTGATTTTAAACGTTTAGAAATATTTAAAAATGGATATCTTCCACCTAATGAGGCATAAAGAAATATCACATGGGGGTTATGGCGGTGATGGTATAGTGGAGATAAAGGGCATAGGTGTGTTTTTATATATTAGTTATGGGCAATTTAATGAAAGTATGAAGCACTTATTGTATTTTATTATATCAGCAGTTATTTTCACTTCTTGTCATGTATTTGACAGTGAAAATAAAATTACGATAGAGGATAAATATTCTATTAAACTTCCATCTTATGTTGCAGAAACTACCAATTTAAATGAAGATGCTTCATTACAATATAAAAATACTCTCAGAGAATTTTATGTTATTGTTATTGACGAAAGTATGGAAGAATTTGGCAATGTTATTATTGAATATGACTTATCAGATGAATATCCTAATAATTTACAAGGCTACAGTAATCTTGTGGTTGATATGTTTGCAGAAAGTATTTCTAATTTTAAATTAACGGATTCAAAAAAAATAGAAATAAACGGACTATCTGGAAATTATTTTGAAATTGAAGGGGTAGTTGACGACTATGACATCTATTACAACTTTGTGATTGTCAAAGGAAATGATACATATTATCAGATACTAACATGGACTTTGCTGCATAAAAAAGAAAATCATAAAACAGCGATGCATAAGATTATAAATTCATTTATGGAACTCTAAAATTATTTATTAATCATTAAATTAAATCATTATGGCAGAATTATTAGGACAATTAGTAGGTTACTATTTGGGTGGAATGTTTATCATGTGGCTTATTGTATGGGGCAAGATGGGAGACAAAAAACTTGCATGGCGAAAAGTTACAAGAAGTTTTTGGCTTCAATTACTAGGTTTCTTTATCGCTTTAGTAATTGTATTCGCAGGTAAAGTTTAATTATTAGAAAATTGACCATGAATAATGAGAAAAAAAGTATTCTTGATTGGGCAGAAGTTTTGTTGTTGAATATATTCACAATACAACATCAGCTTACAATTTACATGCTGCTATTAGGTAATAGTTACGATGAGGAACATAAAACGGGGAGAATTCAGCAATATTTTAATTTTTTTATAATCATAACTATAATTTATCTGATTATTATAATTAGCCAAATAGTTAGTGCCTACCAATTTGGCAATGAACCAGATTATAATCTGTTTGGTTTTGCGCTACTTTTTTTATTTTATACATTGCTGTATAATCTGTCAATTTATACAATATATGTACATAGGGTTTCAAACTCATTGGATAATAAAGTAGTAAAGAATACTTTTTTTCTTATTATTCCAATATTATTAATTCTATTAAATATTGGTGATTTTATATTTATATCATTTATAACTTCTATCTATTATTTGATTGTAACTCTCATGTTTTATGGGTACTTCAAGAAAAATTTGGAACAAGTCCCGAATGTTTTTTTGAATAGACATATAAATAACTTATGGAGTTTACAGAATTTTAAAAAGACTAATATATTTTTAGTTTTTATTCTTTCCCTTTACTCTTTTCTTGCTTTTGTTTTTGATATTGCAAAAAGTCTTGGTCAAGAAATAGAATTACCAGAAGAAATTATTCAACAATCATATATTAATTCATCCTTTGAAATCAGCTTATTAGCAGTAACAATAATAATAGGGTTGAACAGTAAAAAAGCCCATAACAATGTATAAAAATAATAGCCGAGATAGTTGTAAATTCAAAGGTTGCAGCCCGCTTCAACTTTCTTGTAACTTGACAGGAATGAAGCCCGCAATCGGCTACTATTCTTATACGTGGCCGTTACCAGCAATGCTAAAAAACTGACAACCAATGAATAGAGAAACCAAGATTACGACAAGTGGAATCAAGAAAGTTTTAAAAAACTACAAAGACACGCATGGTTTTGCAGAGTTTATCTGGAATGGTTTTGATGCAAAAGCCACACGAATAGAGATTGATTATGAAGCAAATGAATTAGGATTTCTAAATCAAATTTCCATAAAGGATAATGGATATGGAATAAATCTTGACAAACTTGAAGATAAGTTTGCTAAATTCTACGATTCAGAAAAAGCTATTCAAATTCAATCACCCAAACATTCTTCGGTATTACATGGGAAGAATGGAGTTGGTCGATTAACGTTTTTTACATTCGCAGCAAATGCAGAATGGGATACTGTTTACTTGAATGGTGAATATAAAAGAGGTATCATAAAAATTAATTCTGCTAACTTAAAAGCATTTGACCCAGAAAAAATTGAATCTAACAAAACAGAGACAGGTACTACTGTCAAATTCAGTAATATTATAATCACTCAAAGTCACCTTGAACAAGAAATAATACCATATTTAAAGAGAGAGTTTTGCTGGTTCTTAGAGCTACATAAAACGAACGAGTTTAAAATAATTATTAATGGTAAATCCTTAGACTATTCAGAATTAATTCATGACCAAGAAGATTTTCCCTTAGAATATAATTCAATTAATTTTTCTGTTCGCTTTATTCAGTGGAGAGAAATACTAAACAAGGAATATTCAAAATTCTATTATCTCGATAGCGGTCATAAAGAAATATTCAAGGACTTCACAACATTGAACAGAAAAGGAGACCACTTTTACCATAGTGTTTACATTTCAAGTGATTTTTTCAAGGATTTTGACTTTTCGTCACAACCAGACTCAACACAAGTAAGTTTATTTTTGAAAGCTAAAAGTTCACCTGAATATAAATTTCTTGATAAGGAGATTAATAGTTTTCTAAGAACTAAAAGAAAACCTTTTTTGAGGGAATACGCATCGGTAATGATTGAAGGGTTTGAATTTGATGGTGTATTTCCAGAATACAAGAATACCTGGGAAGTTTATAGGAAAAACGAACTTAAAGAAACAATTATTGGACTTTATGAAGCCCAACCAAAAGTTTTTACAAACCTCAATATTGAGCAGAAAAAAACCTTTGTCAGATTTTTAGATTTACTTTTAGATTCCAGTGAGCGAGAGCATATTTTAAAAATACTTGAAGAAGTCACTAATCTGGAACCAGAAGAAAGAGAAGAATTTGCTAACCTATTTAAATCAACTCGTCTTGACAGAATAGTTTCAACTATAAAACTGGTTGAAGACAGATTTAAGACTTATTATAGCCTCAAAGAACTCGTTTTTAATAAAACACTAAAAGCAAATGAAGTTGACCATTTGCAGACTTTAATTGAAAATAATTACTGGTTCTTTGGAGAACAATATCACTTAATCACTGCAGCTGAGCCAAAATTTGAAGAAGCGCTTCGAAGATTTGTTTATGAAATATCAGGAACTATTTATGACAGAAAAATTGAACATCCCGATAAAAATAAAGAGATGGATATTTTTGCATGTCGTCAAAACAAATTAACCGACAAAATTGAGAATATAGTACTTGAACTCAAACATCCTAATATCAATCTTGGGAGAAAAGAATATCTACAAGTCATGGACTATTTGAATGTGATTAATAAACAACCTGAATTTAATGCTCCTAATATGGATTGGCGTTTTTATTTAGTGGGTAAAAAATTTGATACTTCTGGATTTATTGAAGGGCAAATCAACACAAATAAACCTCATGGTGAAAAAGGATTAGTGTATTCCCAGGAGGAAGGTCGCATAAAGTTTTATGTTAAAACATGGAATGAGATATTTACAGAGTTTGAGTTAAAACACAATTTCATTGACGAAAAATTAAAACTAGAAAGAGAAAATCTTTATCCCGAAATAAAGGATGCAGATACGATAGTAAAAAATTCTATTTCAAATAGTGCGACAAGTTTGAAAGAAGTAGCAATAGAAAAATAATAAAAGCACATGCTGGTAATCGATTAGACGGCTCCGCCAGAATTAACTGACGGAGTGCGCCTCTCACACCACCCCCGATGGCCATCGGGGTACGGGTCTCGTATATGTTAATTAATCAGGTAATTACGAGACAATCCATTTTTACTAAGCTTTCCTGCGGCCGTCCGCGGTTGAGGGAGGGTCTTCCAGAGGGAGGATGAAATCCGACTGGGAGATATGTATCACACGAGCCTGGCGATATTATTGATTTTGCATTGGGTCGTGCGGTGGACAATAAGGATGACAGGCGATGCCCGACCGATCAGCAGGCCGCTCTAACAAGAAGGAACGGTGGATTTTCAATGTGCTTATTTGGATGCTCTTCGGAAAGATCGGGAGATTCGGGTGATCGAACGACGATGACTTGCACAAAATCATGCCTGATCTGTTCTTTAACAGCCGGAACGGTGATACGTGTTTATGTATGATTACGGTCAATCAGGCGGGATTTTTGCGGCAAGGAGTGAGGAACTCCTTTTGGCCTCCTTTAGTTCGGTCAGTTTATCTTCAAACACCTGACGGACTGTTCTGGTGTCTGATTCATCCAGGTAGGCACGTTGGAAAGCATCAAAAGTAAATAGTCCTGTTCTTGAAAGGTCTGTTAAAACCAGTTCAATCCTGTCCTCGGCTTCTTCAAGTGCTTTATTCATCGATTTGAAACCGATTTTGGTTTTCTTGAATCGCTGTTCATCTTTAAACCATTGCTCGGGTAAACACCTGAATGGGAGATTAATATACTGGGCAGGTTCACTTTGATGAGCAAATCGGATTGCAACCCGAAATTCACCATTTTTTAGTTTACGGTGTAAAATAATTTTAACTATCGCCATATCACATTGATTTTGTGACATGTTATCCTTAATAACAGACGAAATTCGGTACAATGTACGGTACAATGTAAACCAACAAACCGCCGGAAATAAATGCCAATCCCAACACGTTAGCGATTTCTTTACGGTCAAGACTTAACAACCCGATCAATTGATAATTCACCACAAGGTTGGGTTGAGGGAAAATCGGACAAGAAACAGTGTATATCGCCTCATTTTCCGCAGTTTATGCGACTGACAATTTTTCCAAAAAAAACCCCCTTCAAACTTGACCAATATGCTGCAAAAACTTTACCTTTGCGCCCTCATTGCCTGATGGTGTAATTGGCAACACGTCTGACTCTGAATCAGAAGAGTCCAGGTTCGACCCCTGGTCAGGCAACAAAGCTCTTGATTTTCAAGGGCTTTTTTTTGTTTTGGGGTGGTCAGATTTTTACAAACCTTTGACTTATAAGCACTTCACCCGTCTTCAACACGACTACATAAGTTCCTATTGGCAATTGGCTCACTTGTTGGGTGAGGTTGTGATGCCCCGAAGTTTGTGTTTCTGAACGAATGACCTTGATTGTTCTTCCGTTCATGTCGCAGATTTCCAGGGTGATGTGTTCAGCCATTTGGAGGTTAAAATGAATGTGGATGTACTCGGTAGCAGGATTGGGATAAACATCAAGCAGGATATTTTCATCTGTTCCGATAACCATATCAATCCTGTCGGGATGTTGACGCTCGTATGCTCCCAGGTCGATGGTGTCGTCCACAATGCGCAGCTGGCCGGCCAAATCAACGGAAGGAATCATCCATCCGGTGGTGTCTGTATTTCCGGTATTGATACAGGGTGATTGTATATCAAGCTCATAGCTTCCCGCTTCAAATAGCGGGTCTTCGCTGATGTTATGTTGGTATGCTCCCGTGAAATCAGACGCTCCGGTGCCGTCAAATTCATCGGGGCCTCCTTGTACATTGTTGTAATAAAAAGCCGGTTGCGAGAGAATGTCCCACAGGTAAACCTGATTGCTCTGTCCGCCATACTCTGTGTTTCCGTAAAGAATATTATTCACCAACACCGGCACCACCGAATCCTTGCAATAGAATCCTCCGCCGCCTCCGTCGCAGTTGTTGTTGACAATGGTATTGTTTACATAGGTCGGACTGCAATCGCTGTTGGAAATGCCTGCACCAAAAAAGAAGGCTCCGTTGTTCACCACCAGATTGTTACTCACCGTAAACCTGCAGGTGTCGATGTGAAGCATCCCCAATCCGCCTCCCAGGGCGCTGTAATTGTTATCAAATACATTGAACAACACAGGACAATCGCTAAACCGCACGCACAAGCCACCCCCGACACCCGTGGACGAATTTTCACCAAAATGGTTGTTGCGTATATGGGCTTCACTGTTGTCGCTGCAGAGGGCACCCCCGTAGCCATAATACACCTCAGCTTGTCCGCACCGGTTGTGTTGGAATTGGTTGTGATCGATTAAAATGGGTGCGTTTTCGAGATAGATGGCGCCTCCGTTGAAGTAGGCGTAATTGTGGTTGAAACTACAATTGGTGACGGCTACCTTCGTTGCATTTCGAACGCAAATAGCTCCACCGTACCCATGCACCGAATCGGCAGCAACCGCTTTTCCATATTCAAAATAGCAATGGCGAAATATGGTGGAATCCACCGTCGGATTGATATTTTCGATGCGTATCTGACTCCATCCGCCATCAGGAAGGGTGTCGTTATGAAAACCCGTGGTATCGGCCATGGAAAAAACAATACCCTCATCCTGTGTTCCCAAAGCCCTCAGGCATCCGGACACCTTGAAATAGTACGATCCATGGAAAAGCACTGTAACGCCGGGATCTATCTGAAGGAGCTCTGCCGACCTCACCTCGAGGTTGCCTGCCACATTTACCGTGTCGGCGGTCCAGTTTCCGGATACATTGCCCGAAACCTCAATGGATTCGGCAGAAGCCGCCATGGGCAATCCGATCAGATTGATCAGCAATAACAGCGTTATTACAATCCTTTTCATTAACTACAGGTTTTTTTGAGGTAGCAAAGTTATCCAATACTTCATGATGAACATCACATTTGAATCAGGTTTATTCCACCTTTTCCATGCGTACCAGCATCACACCATGGTATGCTACATCGGAAGTAAATTCCTCCTCAAAATCACCCAGATCCTGTTGTCGCCATACATCCCTCACACGGTAAACTCCACTGATACCCAGATCATCCCACCGGAGGGTAATGGTTTTTGTTTTTATCTTTCCATCCCAATTGATGGCTTCTTCGGGACTCGTGGTTCCGGTATAAAACAAACCAACGGCCAGGGTTCCGTCCTGCATGTCTTTTTTCCAGATTTGCATGCCGTTTTCCTCTTTCACCCGGATGGCTTGCTTGCCCAACGGATCCTGGTTGACGGCTATCACTTCGTCGTTACAAAGCAGGTTGAGGGTAAAGGTATCCAGTTGGGTGAGGTCGCAACCAATGAGCAGGGGGGCTGCCAATAGCGACCAGAGGCTGATGTGGGTATATTGTTCGTCGGGAGTGAGTTTGGTTTGGTGAAGGCTTGGCCCCCAACCTACCTGACCAACTACCAACATATCCGGATCGTTCCAATGGCCCGGTCCGGCATAGGGAGCACATTGATCCTGATCAAAGCCAATCCCGGCCATGCTGGTCCAACTGTCGGTGATATCGCCCGTGGTGCGCCACAGGTTGCCACCCACCTCGCTGCCCCAGGTCCATACGTCGCCCATGCCATACTGGCAAAGGCTGTAAACGATGTCGCGGTCCACCTTATTCAGGCATTCACGCATCAGCTGATAGGGTTTTTGCAACTCGGGCAGGCTGCGGTCGGGAGCGATATTTCCGTACGAACACCAGTCGTATTTGATGTAATCGATACCCCACTCGGCCCAACTGTGGGCATCCTGCTGCTCGTGTTGCCAGCTTCCCAGGTAATCGCCACAGGTTTTTGGTCCTGGTGAAGAATAGATACCCAGTTTCAATCCGTTTTGATGCAGGTTGTCGGCAAGGGCTTTCATGTTTGGAAATTTGTCGTTGGGCAGCAACTCGCCGGAGGCCTCCCGTTGAGGGGCTTCCCATCCATCGTCGATGTTCACAAAGGCCCACCCATGGTCGGCCAACCCGGACGAAATCAGGGCGTCACCTGCTGCCTTAACCTGGTCTTGTGTTACGCTCAACCCCCAGCAATTCCAGCTGTTCCATCCCATGGGAGGTGTTAGCGACAAGCCATTTCCGATGGAAAAGGTAAGGATTTGCGTGTCGGAGCCATGTTGGTTTTTGGCCACCACCTGTACTTCATATACCCCGGCTTTTCTTGCCTTGCCACTGATGACTCCTTCGGTGGCGTCCAGGGTCAAGCCCGATGGCAATCCCGATGCGGTAAAAGTCATGGGACGAAGTCCGGAAGCAGGAATTCTGAACACAAAGGGCTTGTTTACTCCCGCCCCATAAACGCGTGGATAGTTGATTCTCGGCGATTCGGGGGCTTCCGGTGTCAGGAGATATACCGGCTGCCTGATAGCTTCCAGGGCTTGGGGTTCCTGCCCCTGATATACAATCACCGGCTCAATCCAGTCGGCATGGTCGTAGTTGATGTTATCGCCGCCATCGGAAACGAACAAAGCCATTTTTTGGATGCCCTTAAGATCGACGTCCACTTTTTTTGCTTCGTCACCTTTGGTCATGATGCCGCTTTGATACAGCACTTTGCCGTCGCCCAGCACAAAAAATTCCACCGATGCATAGGTTCCGGTTTCGTCGTCAACACCCACCCATGCAGTGAATTGGGTAGCTTTTCCGTGCACCTCAATGAGTAGTTGACTCACGGCATGGGTACCGATACCCTGCTCATAAATCTTTCCGGCAATAGAAAGGGGATTCCCGTCCACGCTGGCATCGACTTGGTTTTTACCCCAACCAATTTCCATTTTGGAGAGGTCCATATTTTGGACATGCAATTTTTTGTCGGATTGCCGGCATCCTAGTACAACCAGGGCTGTCAAGGCAAAGAGTAGTAATTTTTTCATGGATGTTTTATCAATACATTTGGCGAGATAAATATACTACGCAAATGTCAATGTTTGGGAGTCAGCTACATCATTTTCATGTAGTTTGTCATCCTCATCCCACTAGTGTCCAATAAAATTTTCATCATTCAATATTTAAAAGCGATTTCCATTTGAAAAGCGTCATTATCCATTTCTTCCATGGTGTCAGAGTTAGCAAAAAGCTCCCTGATATTAGTTTTATCTGTGAGGACTCTGCTAATCACACGGAGCACATTGAAAGTGGTCCTGCCCAAATGGGCGTCATGTTCAACAATGGCCACCAGACAATACGCAATAACAGCAATATATATCTGGATCTTAACGGCATTTTCGGTGTTTCCCCAGAAAGAAGTGATTCGAAGATGTTGTTTGATCCATCGGAAAAAAAGTTCAACTTGCCATCGTTGTTTATACAACAGAGCAATGTTTTTTGCGTCTGTTTCGAAATTATTTGTCAAAAAGGTAAAGGTTCTACCAAGCTCAGGGGCATAATAAACTATTCTCCTCAGTTTTACAGGGTACTTTTTCCTGGTTTGATATCCGGTAAGGAGTATGGCCTGATCAAGAAGAATATTATCAATATCATCCAGAAGTTCTTCTCCATCAATAATTTCATATTTCAAGTGGGACTTTTGCCTGATGACGAAAAAGGAATTAATTGTATTAATGGTGTACAACCTGCCAAGATCATAGTACCCTTTGTCAAAGATATAGAAGGCAAACGGTTCGTAGGGAATCAGATCCATCACATTCACATCATGGACTTTAGCTTCAGTGATATGAATGTATGTTGGGATTTGCGTCAATACATCAAAGAGTGTGTGGACTTTAATACCCCCTTTATTCTTCCTGAAGTTTGCCCATTTGAACAAGTTAAGGCAGAGGTCTATGGTGGTGGAATCAAACGCATAAAACTTGCCCTCCAATTCAAACGGCCTAAGTATCCGTTTAGTCTGGGCAAGATTAATCATATAATAGGCAAACTCCTCAAAAATTCTGTAGTCCCTGTTAATATTGGCATAAGAAAGGTTGCTCAGTTTTATTTCACCTTTACCAAATCCGAGATGATAGCACTTTGTTTTAATCGACTGAACAATGCAGGTAAGTTCCCGGAGACTGTCACAAGCAGCCAATTGTCCGAACATCATGACAAGCAACTGGTTCCAACAGGAGAAGGTTTTAACCCATTTATCACCGTTATATTTTTGTACAATCATATCAAATGCTCTTTTAGGCAAAAAGGCGACTATCTGACTGAAAACATACTTTCCATTATTCATCACATCCTGGTTAATATTCAGGTTGCGAATTTGGGAAATGAATTCAAATCGACACGTGAATTTTACGATTATAATTACATATATATTAAGGACTTACAGAGGTTCTTTAAAAATTCTTTTGGACACTAGTGTCCTCATCCATTATTTTCAGCCAATTGATTTTTTCATTGGCTTTAGTTCTCTCGCTTGCCAGCGTTGTTTTTTGGTCGCTCCAATATCTTTCAGGAAAACGTTCCCGGTTGATACCGTCACCTTTTTAAATGCAAAAAAAGCAACTCATCAACTGCCAAAACGCTGGAGATAAAACTTCTATTCTGCTCTATTTCACCGACTTTATTTACCCTTTAATTTGGCGGCGATATGACCATTTACTTCGTTCATGGCTATCCTGATTTGTACCATTGAATCACGTTCGCGGAGGGTCACTGTGTTGTCCTCGAGGGTTTGGTGGTCTACGGTAATGCAAAATGGTGTTCCAATGGCATCGTGGCGGCGATAGCGTTTGCCAATGGCATCTTTTTCTTCGTAGAAACACATGTAATCGGATTTGAGCTCGTCCATTACTTCACGGGCTTTTTCGGGCAAACCGTCCTTTTTGGTCAAGGGGAAAATGGCTACTTTGTAAGGAGCCAAGAAGGCGGGGATTTTCAATACGACGCGTTCTGATCCGTCTTCGAGTTGTTCTTCCGTGTAGGCATTGCTCAGGATGGCGAGAAACATGCGGTCGAGACCAATGCTGGTTTCCACCACGTATGGAACATAGCTTTCGTTGAGTTCGGGGTCGTGGTAACGTAATTTTTTTCCTGAGAATTTTTCGTGGGCACTCAGGTCGAAATCGGTACGTGAATGAATGCCTTCCAACTCCTTGAAGCCAATGGGAAATTCAAACTCGATATCAGCAGCGGCATTGGCATAATGTGCCAGCTTATCGTGGTCGTGGAAACGGTATTTGTCGGGAGAAATTCCCAACGAAAGATGCCACTTCATGCGTTCGGCTTTCCAGTATTCGTACCACTTGATTTCTTCGCCGGGACGTACAAAGAATTGCATTTCCATTTGTTCAAATTCGCGCATGCGGAATATAAACTGACGTGCAACAATCTCATTTCTAAAGGCTTTACCGGTTTGTGCAATACCGAAGGGGATTTTCATGCGACCGGTTTTTTGTACATTCAGGTAGTTGACAAAAATGCCTTGTGCAGTTTCCGGACGAAGGTATATTTCAGTGGCACCATCTGCTACTGAGCCCATCTGGGTGTTGAACATCAGGTTGAACTGACGAACTTCGGTCCAGTTGCGTGAACCGCTGATGGGACAAACAATACCCAGATCCTCGATAAGAGCTTTAAGTCCGGCCATATCCTCTTTTTCGAGTGCGGTTACAAAGCGGTCCTTGATTTCGTCGATTTTGGCCTGGTTTTCGAGCACACGGGGGTTGGTTTCACGAAATTGTTTTTCATCGAAACTCCCGCCGAAGCGTTTGGCCGCTTTTTCCACCTCCTTATCGATTTTGGCTTCAATTTTGGCCATGTGTTCTTCCACCAATACGTCGGCACGGTAGCGCTTTTTGGAGTCTTTGTTGTCGATGAGGGGATCGCTGAAGGCATCCACATGTCCGGACGCTTTCCAGGTAGTGGGATGCATGAAAATGGCGGCGTCGATGCCCACAATATTTTCGTGCATCTGCACCATGGATTTCCACCAATAGTCGCGGATGTTCTTCTTTAATTCTGATCCGTTTTGTCCATAATCGTAAACCGCACTAAGTCCGTCGTAAATTTCGCTCGACTGAAACACAAAACCATACTCTTTGGCATGTGCGATAATTTTTTTGAATAGGTCTTCCTGATTTGCCATAGTTAATTTGTAAAAAAGTCCAATACATTGCCAAAAGTGCCGGTTGTTCGCTTATACAATTCTGAATATCCGCACTGGGTGCACGAAACAACAAAAAACTTTTTGTTTTGCACGTCGAATATTTTAGCCAATGGACCACCTACGGTTCTGATTTCGTCGGTTTCGTATTGTTTGTTACCACATTTGGCACAGATGTATTCTCTTTGTTGCATGGTATGTAAATTGATAAAAAACTTCTATTTCAGCACCAAGGCCTTTTTACTATCGATATCGGCGTAAAATTTTAGGTACCCACTATAATCTCCTGTTATGGTTTTGCCCAACATGGTCGACATGTTAAACGAAAAACCATAATTATCACCATCCTTGGTAACAGTAACTGTTCCTCCTACCACATCGTCTTCTATGTCGGCTTCATCAGTAGTAGCATCATATCCTATCAGTACCATAGCATATTCAAAAGTGCCGGCAGTGCCCAAATCGCCGAAAGTATATTCGCCCGGCTCGATGGAATTCTCAGAAACAGAATACATGTCTATCGCGAAAACATCCCCTTTTCCGTTAACGGAATCTGGAATCCCATTGGTTTCAATGATATGTAACCCTGAGGATAGTAATACTACTTCGATGCCATAGGTGTTGTTGCCTACCGGTCCGTAACCTCCCAGAAATCCCTGACTTAAACCATACGAAGTTCCTGAATAAGTAAACTGACCACTATTTACGGGATCATCATTGCTGTCTTTTTTACATCCTGCAAAAACCACAATCATGGCAGCCATCAGGATCATTGTTAAGTTTTTTAGTTTCATTTTTTTTGTTTTTTTTGAATAGTGATAAAATTTCGGGGGAGCATTGCTCCCCCGAAAATGAACTTTGTTTAAGCTCCTAAAGTGGCCACCATCACAGCTTTGATGGTATGGAGGCGGTTTTCGGCTTCATCAAAAACGATGGACATGGGCGACTCAAATACATCATCGGTAACTTCCATGCCGT
Organism: Bacteroidales bacterium; assembly: GCA_965140775.1. Classification (GTDB taxonomy): domain Bacteria; phylum Bacteroidota; class Bacteroidia; order Bacteroidales; family F082; genus UBA6244. Next base: position 588,744 of record OZ223471.1, read on the forward strand.
CGACGCCGTACTTCTGGAAAATTTCTTCACCCACAATGGTTTCACGGTTGTGGAACGCGGGTAAACAGTGAAGGAATTTCACCTTAGGATTGCCGGTTTTGGCTACCATTTCTTTGTTTACCTGATAGGGCAACATCAGTTGGATACGTTCCTTCCATACGCTGTCGGGTTCGCCCATGCTTACCCAAACGTCAGTATATAAAAAGTCAACACCTTTTACGCCATCGTCCACGCTTTCGGTGAGGGTGATGGTGGCACCGGTTTCTTTGGCAATTTCTTTACATTGTGCTACCAGAGCTTCTTCGGGCCAGAGTTTTTTGGGGGCTACGGCACGAAAATCCATACCCATTTTGGCGGCACCAACCATGAGTGAGTTGCCCATGTTGTTGCGGGCATCGCCACAATAGGCAAAGCTTACCTGGTGCAAAGGTTTGTCGGAGTGTTCCATCATGGTGAGAAAGTCGGCCAGAATTTGGGTGGGATGAAATTCATCCGTAAGACCATTCCAAACAGGTACACCGGCATATTTGCCCAATTCTTCCACGATGGTTTGTCCAAAACCACGGTATTCGATGCCATCGTACATACGTCCGAGTACGCGGGCAGTATCTTTCATGGACTCTTTTTTGCCGATTTGTGAGCCCGAGGGACCCAGATAGGTTACTTTGGCACCTTGGTCGTAGGCGGCGGTTTCGAAGGCGCAACGGGTACGCGTGGAGGCTTTTTCGAAAATCAGGGCAATGTTTTTACCTGTGAGGCGGGGTTGCTCGGTTCCGGAATATTTGGCTTTTTTGAGGTCGGCCGACAGATCGAGTAAAAATTTAATTTCTTTGGGAGAAAAGTCCAACAGCTTGAGAAAATTTCTATTTCTTAAATTGAATGCCATAGCTTTTGCTAATTTGGGTGATGAAACAATAATTGATTATTTGACGGTTGCAAAAGTAAGCATTTTATCCCTGATTTCAGGTTGCTTTTTGTTTAAAACATAGGTTGTTTCGTGGCTATGATGTTTCCTGAACTTATTACTTTTGCGATATGAAAATAGTGGACGATATTTTGGTATCCGACGATTTGAAAGATACCTATTTTGCTTGCAATTTGCATGCTTGTCATGGGGATTGTTGTGTGGAAGGTGATGCGGGCGCACCGCTTGAAGAGGAGGAAATTTCTATCTTGGAAGACTATTTGGAAGACATTGTACCTTACATGGATCCTGAGGGACTGAAGGTGGTGGAAAAAATGGGGGTGTTCGATTACGACATGGAGGGCGACTATGCCACGCCTTTAGTGAACGATCGGGCATGTGCTTTCCTGTATCTTGAAAACCACATTCAGTTTTGCGCCATTGAAAAGGCCTGGATGGAGGGGAAAATCCCATTTCAAAAGCCCATTTCGTGTCACTTGTACCCCATCCGTTTGTCGAAGGTGGGCGAATCGGTGGCCATCAACTACCACAAATGGCCCATTTGTGCCCCGGCCCTCATCGAAGGCAAAAAGCGGGGCGAGCCTTTGTACGTATACCTTAAAGCCCCGCTCATCAGAAAATTCGGCAAGGAGTGGTACCAAAAACTGACAGTGGTGATGGAGGAAACCAAGTAAAGATTTCGGTGCGCTGCACCTATATTCCCTGCATTTACCTTTTTTACAAAGATTTCGGTGCGCTGCACCTTTTTTGCCGGTCAATTACTTTTCTTGCGAAGGTTGCAGTGCGCTGCACCTTTGAGCGACCGTCTTGTTTGCTTCAGATGAAACTAGTTAGCCAAAACTACAGGGACGTTTAGTATTGCTACAGCGTAGCAAGATATTTATAGAATTAAGAATCAAAAAGGCTTTTAGCTCCAGCGGAGCGAAACCATTTCTCCATCTCAAAAACCCCGGGATTGGATTTCTTCGTGTTTTGTAATCATGGTTGCGGTGCGCTGCACCTGTGAGTTATTCAGCCACCTTTTTTACAAAGATTTCGGTGCGCTGCACCATTTTGCCGGTCAGTTACTTTCCTTGCGAAGGTTGCAGTGCGCTGCACCTTTGAGCGACCGTCTTGTTTGCTTCAGATGAAACTAGTTAGCCAAAACTACAGGGACGTTTAGTATTGCTACAGCGTAGCAAAATATTTATAGAAGTAAGGATCAAAAAGGCTCTTAGCTCCAGCGGAGCGAAACCATTTCCCTATCTCAAAAACCCCTGGATTGGATTTAATTGTGTTTTGTCATCATGATTGCGGTGCGCTGCACCTGTGAGTTATTCAGCCACCTTTTTTTACAAAGATTTCGGTGCGCTGCACCTTTTTGCCGGTCGATTATTTTTTTTTGCAAAGGTTGCGGTTTGCTGCACCTTTGAGCGACCATTCTTGTTTGCTTGAGAAAAAACTAGATAGCCAAAACTGTTGAAATGCTACATGTTGCTACAGCGTAGCAAGATATTTATAGAATTAAGAATCAAAAAGGATCTTAGCTCCGGCGGAGCGAAATATCTTCAAACAAAAACCGAGACATTTCTTATGCAAAAAGGTAATATTTGTAACTTTATTGCCAAAATACTTATTCAAAATGGCAAATACCTATTCACGCGCCTATTTTCATCTGATTTTTGCCGTTCAAAACAGAAGGGCGCTAATAAAGCGAGAATGGCGTTCAGAACTTGAAAAATATATTACCTCGATAATACAAAACCATGGGCACAAATTATTGGCCATAGGTGGGATGCCTGATCATATGCATGTTTTTATCGGCTACAATTTGAATCAAAAAATTCCTGATTTAATGGAGAATATTAAAACGTCAAGTAACCTGTGGTTGAAAGAGAAAGAATTGGCAGACGATAAGTTTTCATGGCAAGTTGGGTACGGAGCCTTTACCTATTCACATTCACATATTGATACGGTTTGCAAATATGTTCTTAATCAAGAGGCTCATCACAAAAAAAGGAGTTTCAAAGAAGAATACCTCAAATTGTTGGAGAAATTTAATATCGAGTTTAAAGACGAATATCTTTTTGATTTCTTTGATACTTGATTTTCTCCGGTTGTTGCACCTCTGAGTACTGCCTATGACTGTGCTTCCTTAGATTTCGGTTTGCTGCACCTTTGAGCGACCATTCTTGTTTGCTTGAGAAAAAAAACTTGTTTTGCAAAAATTACAGGGACGTTTAGTATTGCTACAGCGTAGCAAAATATTTATAGAAGTAAGGATCAAAAAGGCTCTTAGCTCCAGCGGAGCGAAACCATTTCTCCATCTCAAAAACCCCGGGATTGGATTTCTTTGTGTTTTGGCATCATGGTTGCGGTGCGCTGCACCTGTGAGTTATTCAGCCACATTTTTTACAAAGATTTCGGTGCGCTGCACCTTTTTGCCGGTCGATTATTTTTTTTTGCAAAGGTTGCGGTTTGCTGCACCTTTGAGCGACCATTCTTGTTTGCTTGAGAAAAAACTAGTTAGCCAAAACTGCTGAAATGCTGCATGTTGCTGCGGCGTAGCAAAATATTTATAGAATTAAGAATCACAAAGGTTTTTAGCTCCAGCGGAGCGAAACCATTTCTCCATCTCAAAAACCCCGGGATTGGATTTCTTTGTGTTTTGGCATCATGGTTGCGGTGCGCTGCACCTGTGAGTTATTCAGCCACATTTTTTACAAAGATTTCGGTGCGCTGCACCTTTTTGCCGGTCGATTACTTTTCTTGCAAAGGTTGTGGTGCGCTGCACCTTGGAGCGACCATTCTTGTTTGTTTGAAAAAAAACTAGTTAGCCAAAACTGCTGAAATGCTGCATGTTGCTGCAGCGTAGCAAGATATTTATAGAATTAAAAATCAAAAAGGTTTTAGCTCCAGCGGAGCGAAACCATTTCTCCATCTCAAAACCCCGGGATTGGATTTCTTCGTGTTTTGTCATCTTGGTTGCGGTGCGCTGCACCTGTGAGTTATTCAGCCACCTTTTTTACAAAGATTTCGGTGCGCTGCACCTTTTTGCCGGTCGATTACTTTTCTTGCAAAGGTTGTGGTGCGCTGCACCTCTCATCCTTTCAAATCCGATGAAAAAAGCCCGACAAACGCCGGGCCATTGGAATTGTTTAAGTATTCCTTGCGGGAAAAATTTTTACAGTTTCTGAGTTTTACACGGTTGGGGCGGAGGGTGCCGCTGCCATACCCTCCAATTCCTTGTCGATGTGAAACATGCCGGCCTTATCCGTGCCTACTAGCGAGATTTTATCCAAAATGGTGCTCATCAAATTCTCCTCTTCCAGTTGTTCGGTAATAAACCATTGCAGGAAATTACCCGTGGTATAATCCCGTTCGTCCACCGTAACGCCATATAGGTCGTTGATGGACGCCGTGATATATTCCTCATGGGCCAAAATTTTGGTAAACACATCATTGAGCGACGTAAATTCAGCCTCCGGTTTTTCGATGTCGGCTACCACCGCTTTTCCACCTCTGCTATTGGCATAACGCACCAACTTCATCATGTGTATCCTTTCTTCTTCGGCATGACCATACAAAAACGTGGCAGCTCCGGGATACCCATTGGTTTCGCACCAAATGGCCATGGACAAATACAAACGTGAGGAAAACTCTTCTTTTTTTATCTGAGCATTGATAGCTTCAAGCACTTTTAAATTCAGCATAATTCTTTCTTAATTGATTTGATACAAAAATAACACTTCCCGGGCAGATAGACTAATCCACCCGGGAAGAACTTCATTTTAGTTGATGAGTATCTTTTTCACCAAACGACCATTTTCGCTCTGAACCACCACATAATAAAATCCGGGGGTGATATGCGCCAGCGAATAATGTTTGGAGAAACTTTCGTTGAAACGGAAAGTAGCCGACGGAATCACCTCCTGACCAAAGGCGTTTAAAATGGCTACATGCACCGTTTGTAACTTGTCAGAGGAAATGTTCAGGATGAAATCTCCTGTATTGGGGTTGGGTATTACAGAAATGTCGAAAGCATTATTGTTTTCCAAGATTCCCACAGGATTGGCCAATACCGCTTCCAGACTGTCTGAAAATTCGCCCATGCCACATCCGTTCGTTCCGGCTACCTTAATCCATGCCGAGCCTTCGTAGGAGGTGTTCCAATATGCAACGGCTGTGGTTCCGGTGCCCGACATCATCCCTGCTTCGGTGGGGTATAACGACCATGTATACCCCATGGCTGAAGCAGCAACCACGGTCGTGTATTCACTTTGTGTAGTTACCTGAAGATCTATTTGATCGGGTCCGTCAGGCATCACAGGTGTTTCAGGACGATAATTGATGGTCAGACTCATGGTGTCGCTGGCCGGCTGACCGTCCACATCTACCATGGTGAGGCTTAGGCGAACTTCTCCGCCGGCCAAATCTTCTGCCGATGGCGTATAGGTTGGGTTAAGTACTCCCGGCATATCAAAGGTTCCGGTTCCCGACGTTACCCATAGCAATGAAGAAAAATTGGTGGCAGTACCCGAACAAGAGTAGGTGTTGCTTGCGCACACCTCATCATCGGGACCTGCAAAAACGGTGCTGGCCATCATGGTGGGCAACGAAATATTGTCCACCCAGGCACGGTCGGCTCCCCCCGTTCCCGAGAAATCTTTCTCATACGATCACCTGAAGGTATGTGTTCCGGAAGTCACGGGGAAAGATACCCTGGTCCAGCCTTGCGTCGTTCCCGACCAACTATTCTGCAAGGTGTTGTCGATAAAAAATTTCAGTTTGTCGAAATCAGGCTCCGACGAAACTTTTTTGTAGAACAAAATGGTATCGTTGGACATCACCTGGTAGGTAATTTTAAATTCGGTGGTAGAATTGTCGGAGATGGCACCGGATTTGGCATCATAATACCCTTGATAGGGATATTGATTATTGATGATCCAGGGCTGATCGCCATCAAATTGCCAGTTAAATTTATTGAAGTTACCGATTTCCCAGTCTTCCATCAAAGTACCAATACGAGGATAATAAGGACGCATCACCTCATACCCGGCGGCTTCCAGAGTATAGTGCATCTCACCAAAAATACCTTCGGGCACATCGTCGGCCACACGTACTTCAAATTGAGCAAAACTCGGGTACAACAGGTTGAGCGTGGGCAGAATGGTATCGCCACTCAACACCATAATGTATGGATTATATGCTTCCAAAGAGGCCTTCACATTTTGAATGACTGCATGTCCCTGGTTGCTGGTTTCAAACTTCAGTATTGCCGTTTCGCCCGGATCGAGTCGTCCGTTGCCATTGCCCCTGCCTGATCCAGAATGGTCATGGTTCCTGCTGTCAATAGTGGTGCGTAGGCTGTTACAAAAAATTCACTCTGCCAGCTCGAATCCTGGTCATCGGTGGCAGTAAGTACAAATGAAATCTGGCTTTGGTCGGCAATGCGGTCCGACAACTCGATCAGAAAACCCTTTTCAACGGTTACCTCCTGGTTGATGGGTATGGTGCAAAAATCAGCGGTACCATCAAGAATGGTCACCTCGTTGTTGGTGGTGGCAATGATGGCGGTAACTTCCGAGGCTTCCTCATTGCCAAAATTGGCCATGGTCAGACTGATAAAGGCCTGTTCGCCATAGTCGGCATGGTGGTTGTTGTTGCCCAGCGAATCGTCGCTCACCTCATGTGTCTGGTAAATACAGTAGGGGCCATTGGGTGCAAAAACCTGGATATTCTCTATCAGGGGCTTGTGATTTTGTGCAGTAATAAACAATTCCACAAAGCCCGGCGTGGTCAATGGGTCGAAGGTTAAAGTGGCCAGCCCATTTTCGTTGGCCAGCGCCGTGGCGAGTAAAACACCGTCCCGATTAAGGGCTAAATAGGCATAGGGAGCAGTTTCTACCTGAAACTCCTCGGAGCCAATCATAACAAATTGTTCATGACTCACGGGCATGTCGTCGGGTACTGAATAATAAACCATCAGGGAGGGGTCGCCCATGAGGTTGTAGATATCCCAATAGTATTGCTGACGCGAACTGCCGCTTTCGCTTACGGCCAGATTTCCTGCATACACATGCTGATCCATGGTAGTAAACCAATCTGCCTGAGGTTCGCCGTGGTCGTGAAAAGCACGGTCGTAATTTCCCAATCCGGTTTCTTCGTAGGAGGGTGGATTTTCACTGATGGTTCCAACGTCCACGCCAAAATAATAATCTTCGTCCCAATAGGTGCTGTTGGAGGCGCCAAAATCACCCACGGCTCCTTTTCCTTCGGCCCTAACAATGTCTTCACCAAAGCAGCAGGTTTGGTATTCGCTTGACGAACAACAGTTTCCGATAAGCAGTCCGTATTTGCCGGTGTTGGCCAATCCGGGAATATCACTTTGTGAGAAGGGAGGGTCGGCCCATCCCTGAGGACTACAGTGGGCGGTATAGTTGGTAAAAGCTACTTCATCGCTGATGTTTTGAATAATTTCGGCAGAAGCTCCTCCACCTTGAGGATAAAGGTAGGTATGTGAAAAAATACCGTGGTCTTCGTTGAAATAGTTGATGGTTCCGTAGTTGATTTGACCATTTCCCCAATCGGGAGCATAGGTGGCATCGGCACCGGCTACCATCACCACCGTGTCCAGATTGCTTTCCATGGGCATGGTGTACTGTTCTACCATCAACGATTTGTCGATAAAGGGCTGTAGTTGGGTAGAATTTTGGGCCGAAAACCGACCATAATAGATTTCGGGGAACAAGTCGCCGGTGTATTCCACATAATTGCGGTCGGTGGCGCCATTTCCGTTGTCGTAAGCCGGAATTTGTGCTATGTCGCCCACAAACAATACAAACGAAGGTGCAGGTTGCTCGGGAGTGGCATTATCGTACAGGTTTTGAATATACGCCTTGATGGCAGGTTTGGTATTTCCAATGGCATCGGTATATCCTTCAATAACAGTAAACCCTTTACGGCGTTTCCATTGGATAAAAGGTACCAGCTGATCCTTGAACATGGGGTCGGAAACAATGACATACACCACCGGGTTGGTGGTGATTTGATTGCGGGAGGTCAGTTGATCGCCATTGTTTAGAAGTTGATTATAAACACCGTTTAAATAGGGCGACCGTGTATTTTGTTTCAACTGAGTTGTGGCGGATAAATCGGCATCGTGAAACACCAATTCAAAATTGATGTTGTGTGCCAACTGAACCTCTCCGGTTACCGGATTGTAAGTAAATGGAGATACATCCACCCGGGCAATGCGCGCTCCACGTAGGGTTCCCAGAATTTCAACGGAAACCATGGGCTCACGATAAGCGGCATTTCTGGCATATACTTCTGAGTTGAGTTCCACCGGATGTGTGGAGCCGTATTTGGATTGAGAAAGTTGACACGGAACGAGTTTGTTGGCAAAGCCTCTGTCTTTCAAATTGAAAGTGCTTTGCTCATAACTGTTTACAATTACCTCAATGGTAGCACCCTGAGGAATTTCAATCAGTCGGTGCATTACCGGCAATTCAGGATATCCGGGATGGTTGTTTTTACCCAGTTGGGCCGACGACAACCGGACGAAGTTGCCCAGGTCGTTTTTTACGTTGGTAACAAAAATGGAACCTGTTTTAGCGTTCAACGAAAGCGACAACGGGTAGCTTTTCAGCACGGTAAGTGCCGATTCTGTCTGGGTGGTGGTGCCTTTAATCAATGTTTGCGACAGCACGGCTATGGTGGGCAGAGCGATCAACAAAAACGTCAATATTTAGTTTTTCAGTTTCATGGTTTTTTCATAAAAATGTTGGGCCTGATAAATATTTAGTTTATGGCAAAAAGTGGATTTGTTATACACAATTCCGCTTCAAAGGTACAGCTATCGTCAACAATGGTCAAGAGCAAAGGCTTAATCACAGGTAATTAAAACAATTAAAACTTTACTTTAACCGAAAACGGGTGAGTTTGGGGGCCAACAGTTTTACCGGATACCAGGTGGCAAACATGCCCACTGCCTGAACCGTAAAAAACACCAAAAAGAAATCACTCAGTTTCATTTCAACAGGGTAGGCATCAATGATGAATGAACCATCACCTCCACCAAGACCAAGCAAACCAAAATGCTGCTGCAGCAAGAGTAACCCGTATCCCAACAACAGTCCCACCACACTTCCAGCGGCGGTAATCAGGACACCTTCGGCCATAAATATTTTTCCGATCATGCTGCGGTGAGCACCCATGCTGGTGATGACGGCCATGTCCTTGTTTTTTTCAATCATTAAAATCGACAAGGAGCCTATCATATTAAAGGAGGAAAGCAGCAGGATAAATACCAAGATCAGGTAAATAATCATCTTCTCCGATTTAAGTACTTTAAACAGGGCTTCGTTTTGTTGGAAACGGCTTTTAACCAGGTATTCTTCGCCCAGAATATTTTCAAGTTTTTGATGCACATCTTCCGCATTTGCATTTGGCTTGAGCATCACCTCCACGGCGGTTACTTCATCGGTATAGTCCATGAGTTTGCGCGCGTATCTCAAGGGGATAAACACATATTTTTCATCAAATTCCTGTTGAACAGAAAACACGCCCGAAGGGTGCAGCGATCCGGAATTGAAGGCATTGCTCAACTGAAAGGAAGATGCATTGCCCCGCTTGGGGACATAAATGGTGAGCAGATTTAGCGGGTTATCCGGATTGATATTCAAATGCCAGGCCACACCGGCTCCGGGCACGGCAAAGTTGGTTTCTCCTTCTTCCAGAATAAAATCGCCGTCCACCATCATGCTGTCGATGTGTGAAATTTGGACGAAGTTTTTGGGAACTCCTTTAAAGCGGGCGATAAATTGCTGGTCGTGGTAACGCAACAGGGCATCCTCTTCCACCACCTCCATCACGCTTGACACCTCAGGCAGTTGCAACAATTTGTCCGTCGGAAACTGTTGGTAATGAAATGTTTTACCGGAAGTGGCCGTAATTTGAAAGTCGGGATTAAAGGTGTTGTACAGCGATTTGATTACCTCTTCAAATCCATTGAAAACCGAGAGTACCACAATCAAGGCCATGGTGCCTACCGATAGACCGCCCACGGAAATCATGGAAATCACATTGATGAGGTGGTGTGATTTTTTTGACAGTAGGTAGCGCTTGGCAAAAAACAGGGGTAATTGCATGTGGTTATCGCGTTGTTGCTTTGGCAAATATCCACATTTTTTGGGCACAGAAATAAAAAAAGGGAGTGAACAAATGCCACTCCCTTTTATTTCTGATTTGAGCTGATTACCTCGTGCGCACCAGTTTGTTGGTGATCACCTTGTCTGCAACGGTAAGTCGGTAAACATAAATTCCCGATTGTGCCGTTTCGGCGTTCCATTGGATGGTGTGACTTCCTGCTGACAGCATTTGCTGATTTTGAACCATCACCCTTCTTCCGGTCATGTCGTAAACTTCGAAGCTGACGGGTGAATTTTGATCCAGTTGGAAGGTAAAGGTTACCTGATTGTTGAATGGGTTGGGGTAGGCGGTCATACCGTATTGCTGTTCAGGATTTTCGTTTACTCCTGTCCAGGTGAATGTTACGCCAAAGAAATGAAGGATTTCGGCCATCAAACCATCTTTGGTGGAACCCGGTTGATTGCCCAATCCGGCAAATTCAAAGGAGGCGCCAATGGTTTTATAGGTGTCGTTTTCATAGCTTACAGCGGTTACGTAGGCAGGCGATGCGTTGTTGAAAAGCACGTTTCCACCTTCCAAAGCCACCAGTCTGTCCACATAGTTGTTGATGCCATTGTATTCAAATGAATAGTTGGCTGCAAAGTTCATTAAGTCGCCATTTACGGTACCTAAGTCACCACTACCATCATCGGTTCCTTTGATGAAGAACAATAGGTGGGCAGCGGTGGGTTCGTCGTATGCCCAGGTATCGCCACCTTCCATGTAAACACGTCCACCTGCCAATAAGTAGTCAGCCAGCGCGTTTCCTTCGTCGGTGGTTAGCACGTGATTGTCGGGGTAGGAGCCCAACATGATAAAAATGGAGGAGTAAATTTCCAAAGTTTCGGGCAGTGCATCGGTTTCCTCCACGCCAACTTGCAATACCTGCAGACAAGCCATCATGGAGTCGGCTGTGGCCACATTGGCCATGTTAACCAACAACACGGGAATTTGTCCCACGATGGTGTAGAAGCTGTCTCCCATGGAAATGTCATATTCAGCAAGGGCTTCAACGGCAAAGTTGGCGGAATACCCGGCCGGGGTGTCGCCGGCAGCAGTAATGCTAAAGGCCATGGTTTGGGTTTCTCCCTTCATGATGTCGCCAAAATTTTGAACATCTGTGTTCATCGTAATGTAATTTCCCGAAGGTGTGAGTTGTGTCATCACCTGATAAGCGGCTGATGAACCAGAATTTTTCACCGAAATCAGCACGTCGGCTGTTTCTCCGGCATCGAGTTTTCCATTGTTGTTGCCTGTGGCGGCATCGTCGATGGTAAATCCGGCGAAATCAAGTTTTGGGCTGTGACCCAACAACATGAAGTTGGAGGTCCACATGGTTCCATCCTGATCGTAGCTGGTGAGGGTAAAAGTTACCAACGCCATGTTGGGAAGGTCGTTGCTAACCGAAAAGGCATAAGCGTTGAGCACAGTTGCTGTGTCGCTCAAAGCAATGTCTCCAAAAAATGCAGAATCGCTGGTTATGGTAATATATGGGCTATTGCTGGAGAGAATTCCATAGATGCCAAACCCATCTTCCACACCCACGTTTGTCAACGAAACCGACAGGTCGATATCTTCAGCATAATCCATCATGCCATCGCCATTACCACCGACATTGTCGTCGAGTACCTTACCCGTGATGGTCATAAAAGGACCCATTTCAGGGATAATATCAATGGTACTCATATAGGGGATGTAGTTATAGCCTGTCACCACCAAATCGGCAGTGCCCAACTCGGTGAGGGGCTCAAACATGATGGTGGCCGTTCCACCGGAAACAATGGCGGTACCTAAAATGGCACCGTTGAATGTAAGGGCTGCTTTGGCACCTTCGGCGTTGCAGCTAAGGGTCATGGACGATTCGCCGATATGTATTTCGGCAGGATGCGAAACCATCATGTTCTGGGGATAATTGGTGCGAATCACAAGGGATGGGTCACCAAAAACAGTCCAGGTGTCGGTCATTTCGTTACCATCCGAGCCGTATTCGTCGTTCATCAGCATGCAACCATTCATGGATATTCCGGCAAAAGTTCTTTTAATGTTGTTGGCGTAGGCTTCGGTAAGGATGTCGTTCATTTCGTCCTGACCGGCCATGGGTGGATTCCAACTTTGGTTGATGGTCGACATCAGTGTGGCGATGGCACCCGTGGGTTCTCCGCCATCTTCGGCACGCATCCAGGCTTCGGCAAAACAGTTGCCATTCACAAAATTACCATTTACACAGGCCACCGAAAAGATGAAGGGCAATTTACCCACATTCGTCAATTGGTTGACGTTGGTACTGCTAAATCCTGACGAACCCCAGGAATTGTCGCTTCCGTGTCCGGTATAATTGATGATGGTAGCTCCTGAGTTTATACCCACAGCTACAGTGCTTGGATTGGGGCTTCCCGGGGCATCATTTCCGCCTTGTGAACCATCAAAATATTCGTAAGCGTAGTTATATCCGTAAGGAATCAGTTTTTCGTTGCCAATTTTACGTATGTGCTGATAGTCGTATTCGCCGTCGTCACCGGGACCCTGATCGGAAGCAATACCAATCAGTTTACGGTACCAGGTGGTGTCGGAAATGGGAGTTTGTTCATACTCAAGTACACGTTGTACTTGTGTGGCAACATGTTGTTCGGTTTCAGCCGAAAAACGTCCGCAAAACAGGTCGGGATAATGGTCGCTTCCCACTACGTAGGTATAGTTGTTGTCGGAATCGTTACCCCCAACCGTGGACGAAGGAACTTGTTGTGAGTCGCCCACCAAGAGCAGATAAGCAAGTCCTTTGGTGTTGTAATAATTGGCAACATAGGATTTGATGGCCGAAGCATTTCCAATGGAGGCTACGTCCACCAATTCTACCGGCATTCCGGTTTTAATTTTCCAATCGATGAAAGGCTGGATGGAATCCATAAAGTCGGCATAGCAAATCACCAGCATATTGCCCTCTTCTTCAACCGGCGTGTAACGGCTACTTGATTGATAGTTAATAAAATGACGTGCATAGATATGGTTGAAACCACCTACTACACTTTCAGGGTTTTCGGGTGCATCCAGGGTGTTGATGGTGCTAATACCGTCTTCAACCACTTCCAGCGTAATTTGGTAATATACCCGAAGGGTTTTGGTTACCGGATTGTACTGAAATGGCTGTACCAATACCGTTTGTCCACGAAAATCGCGAATGATATATGGATCGCGTAAAGTGGCCAACTCGCCGGGATAGTAGGCATCGGTGCCGTACTGTTTGCCAAAAACATAAGGAATGGTACCCGGATCAATGTCGCGGGTTAAATTCCCTTTGGAAGGAGCAACCAGGATGTTTCGATACTCTTTATATTCCGAACTTACAATGTTTACCTTCATTTTGGCCCTGTTGGGAATAATCAACGAAGTGGCCATGAGTGGCAAATCAGGAGCCCCTGCCAGCAATATGGGCGCCCCTTCTTCCAATTTAATTTTAATGGCTTCGCCTCTGTCGGTGTTGATGTTTTCAAAATAATAGCCCGACAAATTATATTGCAAGGTGGTGGTAGTAGCCGAAGACTCAACCAAAGTTAGTTTGGAGGCTTCCACTTGATTTCCGTCCACTTGTGTCCAACTTCCGGCTGTTAGCCAAAAGAAACTTACAAGCAGTACGAGCGATAAGGTGATTTTTTTCATTGGTAGTTAATTTATTATCTGTGACTCATATGAGATTTATCATCGAAAAATCATGCTTTAGTGCTTTATAACGATTTCTTTCTGATGCATTTACTATGATTTTTTTCCAAAATATTCCCCGTTAGCTTTAGTTGTTGACAACAATTTTACTGGTTAATTTACCTTCGGGTGTAGTTACCACCACATAGTAAACTCCGCTATTTAGCTGACTTACATCGATATGTGCCGTCGAACGATCGCCGTTGGCAACAAATACATTCGGACAAGCCATCACTTCACGACCCAGCATATCAAGCAAAGATAATGAAGATTGGTTATTGGTTGAAGCGTTTAACTCAATGGTGAGCGTTTGGGTGGCTGGATTGGGGTAAACCAACAATTCTGATTTTACCTGGGTCTGATCTTCAATTCCTGTCCACACAAAGGGAATCTGGAAGAAATAGAGGATTTCGGCCATCAGACCGTCTTTGGTGCTGGTGGCTGAATTTTCCAAACCGCCAAATTCAAAGGAGGTTCCGATGGTTTTGTAGGTATCGTTTTCGTAAGCAACAGCCACATCGTAACCCATTTCTGCATTTTTGAACAGGGTGAAAGCGGTTCCGGTTGGTACGATGTGATCGATATAACTGTTGGCGCCGTCGTAAACAAAGTCGTAGTTGGCGGCAAAACTACCGGGTTCACCGGTTACCTGCGATAAGTCACCTGTACCATCGCCTGTTCCGTTGATGTGGAACATGGCATGGGCCAAAGTTTGCGGATCGTAAGCCCAGGTGTCGCCACCTTCCATGTACACGCGGCCACCATTGCTGATAAAGTCCTCTACCTTATTGCCTTCTTCGGTGCTAAGTACATGGTTGTCGGGATATGTTCCCAAAGAAATGAACAGGCTTTGATAGATGTTGAGATCATCGGGCAGGGTGGTGCTCATTTCACTGCCCACGGTCAGGGTAGTAAAGCATTGTTGCATTTCTGCTGCCGTGTTGTTCGATTGTGCCAAATCGACAATCAACACAGGAATTTGTCCGATGGTCACATTGAAATTACCACTTCCACTGATACCGAAATCAGCCATCCATTCGATGGTTTGACTGGCAATAACGCCCGAAGGCGCATCCGGTGCGGCGGTTACATTGAATGATTGGCTAACCAACTCTCCGGCATTTATTTCGCCGTATGACAGCTGAGCCTGATTGATGGTTAAGTGGGGGCTGGTGGTTGACAACAAGCCCTGGGTGGTATATGCAGTGGCAGAACCAGTATTGCTAAGGTTTATTACAAAATTTGCCGTTTCGCCCTGATCGAGTTTGCCGTTTCCGTTACCCATGCTGTCATCGATAGTAAACCCGGCGTAAGTAAGTACCGGAGCATGTCCGATATCCGAAAAGTTGGAGACAAATTCATCGCCGGTAGAAATGGTAGCCACCACGTTGAACAGGATGGATTCCATATCGGGAATATCGTCGGCCACCGTAAACTGAAATGGCGCACTACCTTGTACACTCTGTCCGGCAGGGATGGTGCCAAAATTTACTGTATTATTAGTTAGCGTGATGTACGGATTGTTGGTAGAAAGCACCACCTCAACATCCAATGCATCATCCGAGCCTACGTTTTCCATGGTCAACTCAATACCTTCACTTTCGTGGTAGGTGAATCCCAGTCCGGTAACCTGATGACTTTCATAAACCACATAAGGTCCATCGGCAGGTATCACGGGGATGGTGGTAATAATAGGTTGATAATTTTGAGCTGTAACCACCAGATCGGCATCTCCGGGGCTGACAAACGGATCAAATTCGAGCATAAGGTTTCCTGAGGCATCGGCAATACCCATACCATGAAGTTGGTTGTTCATCGACAAACCCACGTAAGCATAAGGCACAGCAGAAATGGTAATGGAAGTTTGTCCGATGGTGATGGCGGGTGTAAAGGTTATCGGCATAACCGGAGGCAGGGAATAATAAATCATGAGCGAAGGATCGCCCATCAGGTTGTAGATATCCCAATAGTATTCTTCAAAGCCGGATCCGCTTTCGGATACGGCCAGATTTCCGGCAAAAATCTGCTGATCCATGGTGGTGTACCATTCGGCAAATGGTTCTCCATGGTCGTGGAAGGCGCGGTCGTAGTTACCCAAACCTGTTTCTTCATAGGATGGAGGATTTTCATTAATCGCTCCAACACCTACGCCAAAATAGTAATCTTCGTCCCAGTAAGTACTGTTCGATCCTCCGATGTATCCCACGGCACCTTTGTTGGGGGCACGCAAAATTTCTTCGGCAAAACAAACTGTTTGGTATTCGCTTGAAGAACAGCAGTTTCCGATAAGTAAACCGTATTTATCCTGATTTTGCAGGTTGGCGATATCGCTAATGGAAAACGACGGATCGGCCCAACCATTGGGGCTGCAGTGTGCAGTGTAGTTGGCGAAAGTAACCCCGTCGCTCACATTTTGATGGATGTTGTTGGCATTGCTTCCCGACTCAGGGTATAAATATGTGTGTGAAAAAATTCCATGGTCTTCGTTAAAATAATTGATGGTGCCATAGTTGATTTGTCCGTTTCCATGACTTGCTCCGTGAGACCCATCCATACCTGCCACCATCACCACAGTGTCGAGATAGGTAGGATTTGGCATGGTAAATTGCTCATATTGCAGGGTTTTGTCGATGTAAGGCTGCAATTGATCGGCATTTTGAGCTGAAAAACGTCCGTAAAAAATCTCCGGAAATAAATCGCCTGTGTATTCCACGTAATTGCGGTCGGTAACTCCATTGCCATTGTTATAGGCCGGAATTTCATCTATGTCGCCCACAAACAAAACAAAGGAAGGCGCAGGGTCGTCGGGTGTACCCGCATCGTACAAGCCTTGCAAATAGGCCTTGATGTCGGCCAAAGAGGTGCCAATCACATCGGTGTATGCCTCCACCACGGTAAAACCTTTGCGTGTTTTCCATTGGATAAATGGTTGCAGCTGATCGGCAAACATGGGATCGGAAACAATCACATATTTTACTGGATAGGTGGTCAGGTTTTCGCGTGATGCCACCGGGGTATAGTTGATGAGGGCATTGTAGGGTGCAGTGAAATATGGCGAGGCCAATCGTTGTTTTTCAGCACGGGTCAACTCCAGGTCGCCATTTTCAAAAACCAATTCAAATTTCAGGTTTTCAAATACCTTAACAGTGTTGGTTACCGGGTTGTAACGCACGGGAGCAATGTCAACGCGTGCAATGTTGACCCCACGCATCCGACCCAATACGTCAACCGAAACCAGTGCATCGGTGTTGAACTGATCGGTTTCATACATGTTGGTGTTTATTTGAAATTCTTCAGTAGGACCACATTTGGATTGTGATGGTTGAACCGGAACCAGGGGATGGTTGATACCCCACTGAGCCAAACTATAAGTGTGTTCGTCGTAGCTTACCACTTTCACTTTTACCTGTGCGCCATAAGGAATTTCTATCAATTGACGTATTACCGGCAATTCGGGAGTGCCCACAGTGGTATTGTGGGTGTAGCCGGCCAGCGATAGCCGACTGAATACGCCTTCGGTTAAAGAAATCTTTTCAGAGGATACTTCACCAACGGTGTTCTCAAATACCAGTCTCTCTGATGAATTGGCCAACATCTTCAATTGGGTTTGGCCGGTAGAAAAGGTAGCGGCCATGGATTGGAAAGTCGACACGACCACCAGGAGGGTGATGCCGAAAATAATACGTGTAAAATTGCGCATAAAATTAATTTAATGTGATTCAAATAGATTAATGATCCTTATGCCTAAAAACATGAAACATGACAAACCCATGTATGAAAAGGTTGTATGTACAATATCTGCCAAATGTTTCTCCATGGTTTTACCCATTGTATAATTGGTTTGGCAGATGGTTGATGTTGGCATGTTATTTTATTCTTGAATGGAAAAAACTTCAAAACTTAAACTGTGATCGATGAGCAGAACCGTATCCGGATAATATTGCCAATGGTAATGTTTGGCCGTTCCGGTCATTCGATTTTGACTGCCGTTTTGGGTGAGGGTAACGTGAAGCGAACTGGTAGATCCGTCCATGTTGACGAAATGATCGTTGTTGTTTTTTGAAATCGTAAAGGTGGCTTCATACAAGTCGGGAGCCAACACAGAAAATTTAATTCGGGAATTGCTCAATTCCACCACATCGATGCTGGTTTCTGTATCAAAAAATTGCTCGCCGGAGGTTTCAGAATAATAATCACCGGTTCCCAGGTAGCTGCCCACCCACACCGATGGCGAACAATCTTCACAATAAACCCACGAGGAAGTAGTTTCTTTTTTACATCCAGCAAACAGGAGGGTTATTAGCCCGACAAACAACAACAAAGTCCTCACATTCATAAATGTCAGTCAATTACGGTGCAAATATATAAAACAATGGGGTTAAAATCACCTGGTTTTAATGAGATTAATCAGGCGCATTGGTGAAGATATTTTTAGTTTGTCCCGTGAATGTCACCGATATCCCTTTATTTGCGGTGGTGTGTGCACCAAAAAAATGATCAATTGCGATGTTTTTTTTGTTCAAGGGATCAAGGGATCAAGGGATCAAGGGTTCAAGGGATCAAGGGTTCAAGGGTTCAAAAGTTCAAGGGTTCAACCCCGAAGGATTTCGGGGCAAGAGTTCAAGGGGTTGGTTGTTAGTTTGTTATGTCGTTTATGTATTTTTGCCTCCTTACTTATTACTCTTTACTCTTTACTCCCTACTCCCCCCAAAGGTTTTCGGGGCTCAGTGTTTTGGGTTTTTCAGCGTCGGCTGCAATGAGGATATTGATATCCCGATGGGATTAAATGTTTATAGATAGAATTGGCACAATATATTATGCGACCCCGACGGGGTCGGATAAACCACACCTCCGTTGCTATAAACATGGGAATCCTTCGGATTCATTTGCAATCCATTCAAGCAAATAGCCCGCCTTAATCCCTTAGGGATTGAATGTTTATAGGAAATATTTGTCGATGAAATGCGACCCCGACGGGGTCGAACAATAAAATCCTCAAGTTCTGAATTCCTGTTTCCTTCCGCCCGGGAATGAATTCCGGGGCTAATTGTCATGCGTACCTACGGTACTTTTGGCCCTATTCTCCTAACTTTGGACTTCCGACTCCCCACGAAGGCTTTCGGGATCCGACTCCCCCCCGATGGCTCCTAAATTCCGCATGTCTCCGCAAAAAGAATCTGGAAGTGTTTTTATGACCAAAAAATGTAAGAAATTGTTGATTTTTTGGCTTTTTTGACTGCATTAGCTGTAACACATTGAAAAAAGAATGCTTAAGGAGCTTCTGTGTTGATCATTTTTTCATTCTGTTGCAATGCCTTTCCTTCTACTTTTTTAGGAAAAAGTGTCAATTAGTTGATAATAAGGCTATTAATTGATTTTGGTTATGTTGAGTTCAAAGATAATGTAATGTATTTATTAGAATCTGTAAAGATTTTCAGCGTGATTTGGCGCGAACGCTTGATCCATGTTGCGGGCAAAATAATAAATCTGAACAAGAACTTTTTTACCCGGTATGTTGGTTTGAGTGTGTCAGTAAGTTGTGAAAAGTGTTGAATAATAAACACATAAATATTCTTGAAAAAAGCTGTCAATCCAAGAAAGACAGTGTTGTTTTCCAATGTTGAAAAACACATATTGTTCCATCCCCAATCGTTCTTTAGGATATCAAATTGCTTTTCTGGATTTCCCCTGTGGTTATAAAAAATGGCAACTTCAACCGGTGTCATTTCTAGATTGTTCGTTAAAATAGCCCGGTACTCATACGCATCATCGGTGAACATATCCATTTGCATGTCATCTCTTAGTTTTCTCTTGACAACAAGCCTGTATGGCTTGGCATCAATACCATCTTCTCTGGCTTGGCTGACAAAAGGTTCTATCATGATTGATCCAACCTGCATCGGCTCATTGGTGCTATCAGTGATATGTTCCCATTCTCCTAACTGGTTAAAGTACTTGGCTATGTAGCTGTTTCTACAGCCGATATAAAAATTCTCAACATTTTGTTCCAGTAATTTTACAACATCATACTGGTAAGATGCTGCATCAGCTCTGAAATGGGTGGCCTTTTTTATATCATTTTGGTTCAATTGCTCAAACAAGCGAGTTAGGGTATCAGACTGAAAGGCTTTTGCATCGCTGTTTCCATTCCTGTTTTCTACAAAGAGAACATGCTCCTCATTGAGATAACAAATACCGGGCTGATAACCTGGATTTCTTTTGTAGGTCATCTTACTGTCGCTCTTCTCGTTGAAGATGATGGTATTATCGTAGTCTAATGTCAGTTCTTGTGCATCAAATACCCCCTGCTGCTTTAAAAGGGATATGTTAAGTTGATTGATAAACTCATTTGAATTGTAGGTGTGGGTGATAACTCCGCGTTTGGTTTCGCATTGTTTGTTTTCAACTGCCAACTCCTTTAACCTTCTGAGTACTGTATCCGGACTTGGCATCTTGACAAAAGGATTGTCTTTAAAGTGACCCCTTAAATGGATTTGCAGATCCTCAATACAGTCCCCACCGCATAGATATATGCTTAACATTGAATTGATTATATCCTTCCATCGATACTCACTCTGATTGGCAAGTGTAGGAAAACTTTTCTCGATTAAGGCATTGATCTGGCTTCGCTCCAAAAAATCAAACACAAAATTTATTCCGCCAAATGCACTTATTGATTTACTTTGTTGTATCTTCACCGCAGTATTTGTTAGCACACCAAATATGGTGAAAATACTTGAACTGTAAGACTTTCTCCTGAAATGTTTTACAGTTTTTTTTGTTAATAACCTGCGGAATTAAGGGGCTATCGGGGCCTGACTCCGGACTCCGGACTTCTTACATAAGTCACTTAAAAATACTACCTAACAAACAACTTCCTGGTGGTTGTTGCCTGACCTTGCCTTACAGAAATTAGAATAAATCCTCGATAGCGGCCGGTTACAGGAAGGGTAAAGCGCTGGTTTTGTGTAGTAAACCTATCAATGATTTGGCCATTGAGTCGTGTAAGTGTAATGGTGCTTGGCTCCGGCGACCTTGTTTCAACCACGATTTGCCGGTCCGGTTCTGAAACATATATTTTGGAGTATGTTTCTACTTCCCGGTTTCCGATATCGGTGATTACCAACCAACAACTGTTAAATTCCGGATTTTGGTAAAAAAGGATTTCCTCTTCGCTGGAGCAAAGCAGTGCATATAGTCCGCACAGTCCGCCAAAAATCTCAACGCTGCTGTTCATCACCCCGGCCATGCTGCCAATGCCCCTGAGCCAGGTTTCGGTTAGGTCGGGATACTCCACACAGCTCAATGTCCAGCGTTCCACATTACCAGTTTCCGAAGCTACCGAATCAACATCAGTGAGTATCAGGTGCACCGGTTCCAAAGCCCGCGTGTTGTTGATTAAAACCGTATCGCCGATTTGCATGTCGAAATCATAGATAAGTCCTTCTTCCTGATAAAGTTCCCGATAAAACACACGGTTGTTTTCTTCGCGAATAAAAGCGCCAAAGAAGTCCCATGTTTCGTGAAATTCATCCGATGAAATCATCACCTTTTTATATAAGGTGTCTTGCACCAGGGTGTCGCCTTCAAACTTGATGTAAAAGGTAGAATAAGCATTTCCCCATGGCTGACAGTGTACGGTGGCGATGGACCATGTTTTGGAGGTATCCACAATTTCCTGTGAAATCAACCATGAAGGCAATAGGAAAAGCAATGAAAGTAAAAGTGATTTGGCAGTATTCATGAGTATGTAGCGTTAAGTAGTACGGGCAAATGTATGTATAACAGACCATCCGAAGCCCCAAAAGGTTGATGTTGGGATGTGATATATTGCAGTTGATTTGTTTTTTGTTGATTTGTTTTTGGTTTGAATGGGGTTTTGTCCTTACCCTCGAAGTACATCCAAATATAGCCACGATACTTTACTTAGATTTGCCTCAGGTACAATAATTCAACTTCCGTCCCCGTTGATTTGTTGGTATATGCCATGGTCAAATCCCAAATACAGTTCACCCGTCACATGAAATCACGACTCACCATTTTATTCATCTTTCTTGCCTCCTGCCAACTCATGTCACAAGTCCAAACCATACCTTCGAGCCCCCGATCGCGAAAAGCCATCGACAAACGGGATTCAATTTTAAACCTGCGCTTTGCCGAAAAAAACCTTACCCTGGGCTCGGAGGTGTTTTTTCGTATTTTCAAACGAACCGAAGAATTGGAAGTGTGGGTAAAGCAGGATTCTGTTTTTCAGCTTTTTAAAACTTATGATATTTGCGATTATTCGGGTGGACTCGGAACCAAAAAACGGGAGGGCGACCGAAAAAGTCCCGAAGGTTTTTATCAAATTAAGCCTGCACAATTGCATCCCACCAGCCGGTTTCATTTGGCTTTCAACATTGGCTATCCCAACCAGTTGGAACGGTCGTTGGGTTACACAGGAAGCGCCATCATGATACACGGCAATTGTGTGAGTGTTGGCTGCTATGCCATGACCAATAAATATATCGAAGAGCTATGGACCATCGTAGTCAAAGCTTTTGAAAACGGGCAGCCATACATCCCCTTGCATATTTTTCCTTTTCACCTTACAGATGGCAAACTAAATCGCCAAAAAAATGCCGACGACTTTAGTCTGTGGAAGGACATGCAGGCCGGATACGCTTATTTTGAAAAATACAAATTGCCACCCGTGATTGTAGTTGACGACCGGCATTATACCCTCCAACCATGATTTCGCTATTGCATATCATCTGGCTGCATTTGGTGGTTTTGGCAGGTTTTCTCTTTCCCCAACAATTGCAAATGCCTGTGAAAGGGGCTGCCATCCACGATTACAACCAGGCTTCATACTGGGCATATCCATGGGGAAAATCGGTGGTACACAAGGGAGTGGATATTTTTGCCAAAAAGGGTACACCGGTGGTTTCGGCTACACGGGGATGGGTGGTTACGGCCGGATATAGCAAAGTAGCCGGTAATTACGTCCTGATTTTGGGTCCCAAATGGCGATTTCATTATTACGCCCATCTGGATGCCATCGAGAAATTTGAAAGTCGGTTTTTGAAAAGAGGTCAACCCATTGGAAATGTGGGTGATTCAGGCAATGCCAAAGGAAAACCATGTCATTTGCATTATGCCATTTACACCCCTGTTCCTAATTTTTGGTTGGCAGATCATGCCATTCAGGGATGGAAAAAGGCCTTTTATTTGAATCCGATACCTTGGCTAAACCAAAACTATCATTGAGAAATCAGAAGAATTGGGTGAGTAGCGTTGTGGCCTGAAAGGTTTCGGCTTCAACAAAAAACCCCATCTGCGCACAGCACAAAAGGGGTTTAATTGTATGGTTTTCTCCACCCGACTAATCCATCTTTACCTCGATCAGCACATCTTGTTTGTTTTTTCTATAAACTTCAAAAACAAAACTGTCTTCGGAGGTTTTTACAATCCGGTCGGTACTAAATTTATAAATGGGCACCCCTTTAACCTTTCGGGTGTCGAGGTAATAGCTTTTGGAAACTACACCCGTTTCTGAATCAACAACATAGGCCGTAAGCCAACCACCCGCTCCGGAGGTATGTGCTTTGGGAACATCGAATGTATTCAGGTTTTTGTTGTTGATGTTATCCAAAAACAAAAAATAGTGTTTGCCTTTAAGTGAAATACGTTCAAACGACATATCCATGGTGCCTTTTTTTCCTACCTGACGTTTGGGTAATTTTTGGTTCCAGACCAAATTTCCTGCCGAATCAATTTTACTCACAATGATATCCTGATAATAGTAAATCGTGTTCACCATTCTTCCGTTGGAAGATGTACTTGTTTTGCTGAATGATTTTTCACCAATAATCAAAATGGATCCATCGCCACCGGCAACCACCTCTCGCATGGACAGAAAGCTCATTTCGGCTTTGTCTTTTTTATCCTTTCGATTATTTTTTCTGATTTCTTTGTTACTGGCGTTTTCGTTGAGAAAATCAACAGGAAACTCATACATAAATTCATCTTTCAGATCACCATCGTCATCAACTCTAAAACTAAAAATTCCCTCTACCTGCTCAATGTCCTTTCCGGAATAATAGCCGCCCATCACCAATTCGTTGTCCACGGATTGGTACAATACTATCGAGTTGATGAGGTTGGATTTCAGCATGATGGGGGTTTTTCTGATTTCATCGGTACCGGCTGAAATCTTCAGAAGTTCGATGTGGTAATTGGCTTTGCCATTCACAAGTTTCATTCTGCCCGATTGGTCTTTAAAAACCGTGGTAAGAATGAAACAGTCGCCTTTTTCATTCACATAATAGTCCAGGTTGTCCATCTCGCTCTCATGGTAAGGCATGCGTACCTCCCTGTTCCACAGTGGGTTCATATCGGCATCATACACATAAAAGCCTATCTCATCATAGTTTTTGTCGTCGTTCTTTGTTCGTGGTTTTTTGCGGTAATTAACCGATATGTGCGAATCGTCATAGGATTTCTGAAACTTAAATTTATCCACCACTTGCAAGCCATACAACCGTCCGTTTCCGGCGAGCATGCCGGTAATTTTTCCATGGACCTTAAACAAAAGTTTGCCCTTGTCGATAAAGGTACCTTTGTTGATGTCGAGCTCTCTGCAAAAAAGTTGCTCATTTTCATTCTTTTTGTCCCACAACGAATAGTACAAATAACATTTATCTTTGAGAATTTCGATATTTTCAATCACGAAATTGTCAGGGAAGTCGCCATAGGTTTTTATGGATTCCAGGTTCAGGGTGTTGGTGTTGAATCTCTCCACAATCACTTCGTCTTTCACCCATTCAAAATTCAGCAAAACATCATCATGTGCAAGGTAGTAATTGACTTGTGAATCGACCATGCGATAGGGTTTTCCTACTTTTATTTCGAAATTGTTATCAGTCTGACTTTGTGAAATGCCCCAAACCGGGATTAGGCAAATAATGAATAATTGAAAAAGGTGTTTCATGTTTTTTTGTGCGTAAGTGAATAATTGGGCAACCTGATATGTATCTGAATTGTGTTTGTTGAGTGCCGGTTTCCCGGCGATTATTGGGAATTAAAAATAGTCAATTATAAGTTGCATCTGATTAAGCCGTCGAAAATCTTGCTGCTAAGCCGTAGTTTATTATGATTTTAAATTACTGTTAGGGTATGTTCCATTTACATGTGAAAGGCCGGATAGGCTGTTTGGGATGAATTACCCTTTCTCTAAGTACGCTGAAATAGGGTGATAAATTTTCTCATCTCCCGTATGAAACAGGACAAATTTCGATTTAAAACGAAAAAAGACCGGTTATATCAGATATACCATCATTAAAGGCTTTTACGGCATCCGGATTTCGGCTCTCGCATTTGGTTTGGCTCAATTACCAATTTTTGTGTAATATTACAGCCTAAACTTTTGTTGAATGAAATACATGAGAAATTTTCATTAACCAAAATAACTATTCTATGGACCGGCTGATTAAAATTGAGAAAACTGAAGATATCCTGCCCCAATATCAAAACACACCAATAAGCCAATTACTTGAATATCATAACCTGAACCGGCCTTTTGAGGAGTATCAAAATGCACAGTTGCTTATTGGCATGTGTATGGACAACCGCAAACACATGAATATTCCCGACAATTTTGCCTACATCATTCGTGCCGGCGGTGCCAACATGCGTTACAGCGAATTTAAGGTTTCTTACGCGTTTTCGGTGGGAGGGGTACATCACATGGCCCTCATCGGTCATAACCACTGCGCCATGGTAAATCTGATCGACCGCAAAGAGCAATTTGTGGATGGCTTGGTGAACAATGCCGGTTGGGAAAGAGATCAGGCCGAAAGTCATTTCCTGCAATTTGCCCCGCTGTTCGAAATAGGTGGCGAACTCGACTTCCTTTGTCGCGAAACCCAACGTTTGCGCATCAGATATCCGAAAATTGTAATTGCCCCCATGATCTATCTTGTGGAGGACAACAGGCTGTACTTAATCGACGAAACCAAAGCCGGTTGATGACGCGACCACTGATATCCATATTGTTTTTTTTGCTTGGAAGCCTCAGCCTGACAGGTCAACAAACCAAAAAGGTATTGTTTCTCGGCAACAGCTATACCCAAGTTAACGACCTACCCCAAATTTTAACGGATGTAGCTGCTTCTGTGGGCGATACGGTAATTACCGACCAAAGTACCCCGGGAGGTTATACCCTGCAACTTCACTCCACCAATGCCACCTCGCTCAACAAAATTATGATGGGTGGTTGGGATTTCGTGGTGCTTCAGGAGCAAAGCCAGTTGCCTTCCTTTCCCATCAATCAGGTGATGACGGATGTTTATCCCTATGCCCGTTTCCTGGATAGCTTGGTTATTGCGCATAACCCCTGTGCCGAAACAGTTTTCTATCGCACCTGGGGACGAAAAAATGGAGACGCTTCCAACTGCAGTTGGTGGCCGCCTGTTTGCACCTACCAAGGTATGGACAGCCTGTTGCAACTGCGATACATGATGTTGGCCGACAGCAACGAGGCCATAGTTTCGGCGGTGGGTGCGGTTTGGAAGTATATCCGACAAAGCTATCCGGGCATTGAATTGTATCAAATGGACGAAAGTCATCCGTCACAGGCAGGTTCTTATGCGGCAGCCTGTTGTTTTTATACCACCCTTTTTCGCAAAGATCCTTCATTAATCACTTACAATTATACCTTGTCAGAAAGTGATGCCCACCTCATCCGGTCAGCAGTTAAACAGGTGATTTATAGTCATTTAATGTATTGGCACATCGGCGAATACGATCCTGTTTCCGATTTTAGCCACGAGCTCCAGGATGACCTTCGGGTGGCCTTTACCAACCTGTCCGATGGAGCTACCGACTTTGTTTGGGATTTTAGCGATGGAGAACAGTCCATCGAAATCAATCCGGAGCATACGTTCCCTGCAAGTGGCACCTATGATGTACAGTTGGTGGCCGCTCATTGCCAACGTGCCGACACGGTGCAACAACAAGTGTTTGTCGTGTTAACAGAAACAACCCTGCGTTCAAAGGAAATCCCTGAAGTTTATCCCAATCCGGTGACTGACAAATTACAGATCAAGTGGGTTGAAGGCGAACTCACGGCCATTCACTTGCTGGATGCTTCGGGGGTGTTACTTCCCGACCCTGCTGTGATGGACAACCCCTTCAGGGCAGAACTCGATTTATCAACAAACAAGCCCGGCACCTATTTGCTTAAGGTTGACATCAACGGTGAGGAACATGTGTTCAAATTGTTGAAAAAGTGATGCTTACCATCTTTTATGTGATGGAAGATTCCATTATTTTACAGTTCTCCTGATCAGGCTTGATTGAACATGTTCTTACTAATGATCGGTTTTCTTGCCCGATAACACCAAAACGGTCATCCCGATGGCGGCAGCCAATACTGATGCTGTCATGATGCCCACTTTGGCAATTTGCTTAAACTCATCGGTGGCAAAAGCCAAATCGGCAATAAACATCGACATGGTGAAACCAATGCCCGCGAGCAAGGCCACACCGTATATCTGACCCCAGTTGACTCCCTCCGGAAGCTTGGCCCACCCCAGTTTTACCACTAGATGAGAGAACAGTGAAATGCCGACAAATTTCCCCAACAACAAACCAACTATGATGCCTATACTGATGGGGTGGAACATAAAATCCGTAATACTTCCTTCTATGTGAACCCCGGCGTTGCTCAGGGCAAAAAGCGGTAAAATAAAGTAAGTGGTAATGGGGTGCATGGCATGTTCCAGCTTTTGAAGTGGTGTGTGTGCCTGTTCGTTAAGGTGTTCGATGTCAGACAGTAAATGAACCTGAGATTTGGATAGTAAGCTGTTTCCGGTTTCAGGCTCCCGTTCAAATTCGTTGGTTAATTTGCAAAGTGATTGCACATACTGCTCTTCGGATATTTTTGTCCGTGCAGGGATGGTCAACGCAATGAGTACTCCGGCAATGGTGGCATGGACACCTGAATAAACAAAAGCGATCCACACGCCTACAAATCCCACCAACGCGTAAAAAACCGTTCGTCTGACCCCGGCAAAATTGGCTATAATCAGAACTCCCAGAAAAAATGCTGCCGTTAATAGCTCTGAATAGTCGATGGAATCTGTATAAAAAATGGCAATCACCAGCACCGCACCCAAATCGTCGGCAATGGCCAAAGCCGTTAAAAATATTTTCAAATTGATGTTGACCCTTTTTCCAAGCAAAGCCAATAAACCCAATGCAAAAGCAATGTCGGTGGCCATGGGGATGCCCCATCCTTCAAGATATTCAGGATAGCTGTTCAGGGTGATGGTATAAAAAATGGCAGGAATCGCCATGCCTCCAATAGCCGCAAATATGGGCAAACTGGCTTTTTTCATGGACGACAATTCGCCACCCATAATTTCTCGCTTTATCTCCAACCCAACGGTGAAAAAAAACAAGGCCATCAGGCCATCGTTTATCCAGTGACCCAGCGATTTCACCATTTTAAAATCACCAAAACCGAATCCGGCCTTGAGTTCGTGCCATACATAATGATAGCTTTGATACCAGGTGGAGTTGGCCCAAAGAAGCGCTGCCATGGTAGCAAAAATGAGGATGATTCCTCCAATGGATTCCTCGTTGATGTATTTTTTTATTCCGAAAGTTTCGTGGGGCTTCTGCATGACCAGTCTTTTTGCGTTTAGAAAAGCGAAAGTAAATAATTTGCGTGGATTATGACAAAGCTGACTTTTTTGCAACCAAGGCCCAGACGCACCTCCTGATTCTGTTGAGGTCTCCCTGTATTAAAAAAAGCACTATCTTGTCCTCAAATTTTAAACAACTGAGTTATGACTAAAAAGAAACCTGTCAACTGGTGGCTCTTGCTGGCTGTTGGCGTTGTATTTATTTTGTTGGCTTTTAAGGTATTTATGCATCCGGCGGCTTCCATTCTGGGGTTGGCCGTATTTTTAGGTTGGGCTGCTGTTATCGGTGGGGTGATGGAAATCAGTTTCGCACTTAGCGTTAGAAACATGTTGCCCAACTGGTCGTGGAAACTGGTGGGAGGCGTCATCGATCTGATCATCGGGATAATCTTTCTATCACATCCACACATGACTGCTGAAATATTGCCATTTTTCGTTGGATTTTGGATGATTTTCACCGGAATCATGGACATATTTGGCGGATTGGAAGGCAAGAGTCACAGCATGTTTCAGATGTTTATCGGGTTTTTGCTGGTCATCGGCGGTTTCTGGATCAGCTACAATCCCATGGGAGAGGCCGCTTTGCTGGTTTGGATCATCGGCGTTACACTTTTGTTTTATGGGTTTTCCTTTGTTTACATGAGTCTTCGGATGATATCGGCAAAGAAGTAGTTGGGTTTTCGTGAAGGTGGCAGGAGTCGTTTTTGTGGCTATGATCCACAAAATATCTCCCATATTTACCTTGTTAACTCACTAGTGATGCGTTAACTTTATAAAAACATTTGTATACAATTGATATTTATATAATTATAAGCGTTCTTTGATTTTTTGATTTGATTTGCATGGTAGTTTTGTGAGAAATCACAAAATTATGAATAGCGGGAAGTATGTTTTTGCTCAAGTTTTATCGCTAATAAATAAATATGAGTTCAATAAATGCGTTAAACGATATAATGGGAATTATCGAACTCGTGGACTTAATTGCTGGAATCAATTTGCTCAGCTCCTTTTTGGACAGCTTACTTCCAGGAACGGGTTGAGAGATATTTGTCTCTGCCTTAATGCGCACAAGAAAAGTTTATATCATTTAGGCATTAAGCGAAGTGTCAATCAGTCAACCCTGTCACGAGCAAATGAAAGTCGTGATTGGCGCATTTTTGCGGACTTCGGAATGTATCTCATAAAACTTGTTCAACCTCTTTATGCTAATTGTTCTGTACCACATTTGGAGATTGAGAATGATATATTTGTTCTTGATTCATCCACCATCTCACTTAGCCTAACGCTATGGAGTTGGGCAAAGGGTAAACGTTCCAGGGGAGCTATTAAAATTCATACCATGATAGATTTGCGAGGCAACATACCAATCTTTATCCACCTAACCGACGGTAAATATCATGATGTAAATGCACTGGACGAGATTGAAATCATACCAAATGCAATATACGTTATGGACAAAGCATATATTGATTTCAAACGTCTTTACAGCTTAAATCAAGTAGGTGCATTTTTTGTAGTTCGAGCCAAGGATAATTTTCGGTTTAGAGTGATTAAGTCTCGAAAAGTAGATAAAGACATCGGTTTACGCTGTGATCAGGTTGTCAAGCTGGTAATATACAATAGCAAAAAACAATACCCTGAAAAACTGCGGAGGATTAAATACTATGATAGCGAAAAGGATATAACGCTTGTATTTCTGACCAACAACTTTGATGTGGATGCTATAGAAGTAGCTGCACTATACAAAAACCGTTGGCAAGTTGAACTATTCTTCAAATGGATAAAACAAAACCTACAGATAAAAACAATCTGGGGTCATTCTGAAAATGCTGTCAAAATCCACATTTGGGTAGCCGTTTGTACCTACTTAATAGTAGCATACCTGAAATATCAGCTTCGGAGCCCCTATTCAGTCTATGAAATTATGCAGATATTAGGGATTTCGGCTTTTGCCAAAACACCTATAAATGAACTGCTTACCAAAACACAAATCAAACAAAATGTCAAAGAACAACTTAACTTATTTAATTTCAATGAAATATTAACGCATCACTAGTGTTGTTAACTATTGAAATAGGGTAGGTTTCGCAGAATCCAAAATCCGATGATAATCAATAGAATAACCATAATAGCCTTTTGGCCAAACAGAAATTTTCTGGCTTTCAGCATGGCAGGAGTGGGCGTTTTAACGGAATCGAAAAAAACCCCCAGCAGTATATAAGGAATGGAAATCACCAGAATAACATTCTCTCGGGCAGCTGCCAATATATCAAAATTCAAAAGATGATGAATGGCTCTTTGGGAACCACATCCCGGACACTTATACCCTGTTATTTCTTTAAACGGGCATTTGGGAAACAATACGTTTCCTTCAGGGTTGTACTTGCGGTAAAAGAAGGCCAATATCAGGAATAAAACAAACAGGCTGACCCATGTAATGATTTTCCTAAAATTCACCACTTGCTATACCAATAACCATGGCAATCAGGTAAATAAGTCCTCCCGCCAAACCAATGATAAAGCTTACGGTGGTCCACTTTTTGGCATCTGCCGATGACCTTCTGGCGCCCTCAACATCACCCGAATAAAAGCGCGACTCCACCTTGGAGGCATTAACAATTCCCGCTATCCCAAAGGGCAAACAGCAAAACAATGTTACCAGAATCGACTCTACCAACCATGTTTTGGGTGGAATTTGATTGTACACATTGTCCATTGGGTTGGCACGTGTTTCGACTTTGGCGATGGGTGGCGGAACAAATTTGAACAAATCATTCAGCTCTTCCACTTGTCCGGCAGGTTTCCACTCACCCAATTCCTGAAACCAAACCTTTGTTTCCCGTGAAATGTTTTTCGCTTTAAGCTCTTCCAAATCAAAAGGGCCAAATTTTTCGGTTCCGTCTGTGTAAAAATATTTTTTCATACTTGCCTGATAATTAATAATGTGGGTTAATAAAATAACATAGCTTCGTGGTAAAATGCCATAAAATCAGCAATCCACTCATGACGACGGTAATATTTTTTAAAGTTACATTTTTTATGGAAAATGCAAATTAAAAGGTAAAAATTCCGAAAGTAATTCTGATTATCATGCGGATTTTCTATTTCTTAAGCTAACGGCAACGTTAAATGATGAGGCAAGCGACCATGATACTGTTGCTAACAAAAGTTCAGAATTTGGATGGGTTTCTCATCATTGCACGGAAACTACCCTGTTTTCGTTTGGCCAACCATGAGGGCGTTTTAGGTGGTGTTGCGCTACGCCGTAGCTTTCTTTGTTGTGGATTTTTGTTTTATAAAGATTGTCGCTGCGCTGCAGCTTTTTTTGTGGTGAAAAGCAATGGATGGGAGGATCAGTAGATAATAAAGTCGTTAAACTAACGCAAAACCCCCATCCATTGCCCTTCGACTTTAGTCAAGGGCAAAAAGCAAATCCCCTTTCCATTGCCCTTAGACTTTAGTCAAGGGCATGCAGTTCAGTGTGTTGATAACAGATGCTACCTTCAAGCGTGGACGCTTGAAGCGGGGTTGGTGTCGCTTGAAGCGGGGGGTGTGAAGACTTAAACCTGACAGGTTTCCAAAACCTGTCAGGTTTTTCCAAATCAAATCATTTCCTATCTAAGTTCCAGCCTTTTTCTACCTCTGGTCAACAGCTGATCCAGCGTCAGTCCGGGATGTTCAAATTTGTTGGCAAACATCATGGCGGCAATAATGTAGGGTTTAAATCCGGCTTCTATGTAGGTGGGAATGCGGTAACGCTCAAAAACTTCTGCCGATACTTCGCCTGCTTTGCACGAAACATCGGTGATGTCGGCGGGCAGGCAGTGCATGTACAAGGCGTCCTGATTTTTGGTTACTTTCATCTTGTCTTCATTGTATTCCCAATCCACATGGTTTGCGTTGTTGGCCAAACAGGTTTTCTCCAAATCGGCCAACCCTTGTTTGTCGGCATTTTTTAACAATTCGGTGCGCTGTTGCATGATGTGAAAGGGTGCCCAGCTTTTGGGATAAACAATGTCGGCATGTTGCATGGCATCTTTCATGTTGTTGTTGATGGAAAAACTGCCCCCGCTCTTTTGGGCATTTTGCCGGGCAATGTCCACAATTTCAGGAATCAACTCATAGCCCTCGGGGTGCGCCAGTTCCACGTTCATGCCAAAGCGGGTCATCAGGGCAATGATTCCTTGAGGTACTGACAGCGGTTTTCCATAACTGGGTGAATAAGCCCAACTCATCACCAGCTTTTTACCACGCAGGTTTTCCAGCGAACCAAAATGTTGTTGGAGGTGGAGCAGGTCGGCCATGGATTGGGTGGGATGGTCTTGATCGCATTGCAAGTTGATGATTCCGGGACGGGTGGGCAAAACACCCCGGGCAAAACCGTCATTAAGGGCTTCACCTACTTCTTGCATGTATTTATGGCCCTCGCCCAGAAACATGTCGTCGCGAATGCCAATAAAATCAGATAAAAACGAAATCATGTTGGCGGTTTCGCGAACGGTTTCGCCATGGGCTATCTGCGATTTGGTTTCGTCCATGTCCTGAACCGCCAACCCGAGCAAATTGGCTGCCGAAGCGTACGAAAAACGGGTGCGTGTGCTGTTGTCGCGAAAAATGCTCACGGCCAACCCCGAGTCGTAAACGCGTGGTGAAATATTGGCTTCACGCATCTTTTTTAAGGTGAGTGCAATGTGCAAAATGGCCTTTAATTCGTCATCTGATTTTTCCCAGGTGAGAAGGAAATCTTTGCCAAAAAGTTTGGTGTTGAAGGTGTTGAGCTGATCAACAATGGTTTTTATATCCATGATTTGAGGTTATTCGTTGTTTGAAAATTCGTGTGCAAAGGCAGCATAGAAAGCGGTTGCCATGACCAAATCGCTGATGGCCACCTTTTCGTTGGGCGCGTGGGCCAGTACCTCGTTGCCGGGTCCAAACCCAATGGTGGGGATGCCATAAACCCCGTTGATGGTGACGCCATTGGTCGAAAAAGTCCATTTGTCCACCAGAGGTTTCTTGTGATACAGCTTTTCGTATGCATGTACTCCTGTTACTACAATGGGATGATCTTCAGGAATTTTCCAGGTAGGATAGTATTTTTCCATGCCGTATGGAAGTCCGGTGTACGCGGTTTCAAGGTAGTCGAGCACCTCAACCTGAGCATTCATCCCTTCTATAAGGGCTTCAATTTCCTTGACGGCCGACTCTTTGGTTTCGCCCCAGGTAAGTCTGCGATCGAGGTGAAGACGGGCAAAATCGGCTACAGCGCACAAAGAGGGACTGCCCGAAACAAATTCGGAAATGGTTACACTGCCTTTTCCAAGGAAAGGATCGTCGGCCAGCCTATGGTTCAGTTTTTCTATCTCCAAAGCGACTTTGCTGGCCATATAAATGGCGTTTTTTCCACGTTCGGGAGCTGATCCATGGCTACTTATCCCGTAAAAACTCACATGCATTTCCATGCGTCCGCGATGTCCGCGGTAGATGTTGAGGTTGGTGGGTTCGGTGCTGATCACCATGTGGGGTCGGATACCGTCTTCTTCGATAATGTATTTCCAGCACAAGCCATCGCAATCTTCTTCCATGACCGATCCCACAAAATAGATGGTAAGGTTTTTTGCCAGACCAAGTTCTTTCAGGATTTTGCCGGAGGTAACAAAAGCTGCCGGACCGCCTTCCTGATCTACCGTTCCGCGGCCATGCACATACCCATCTTTTATTTCACCGCCGAGGGGATCGAAATCCCAATTGTTCATGTTCCCCATGTCAACGGTGTCCATGTGGCCATCAAGGGCCAATATCTTTTTTCCATTGCCAATGCGGCCAATCACATTGCCCAGTCCATCGATGTTTACCTCATCGAATCCGGCTTCCTCCATCTGGCGTTTCAACTCCAGTTGCACCTCTTTTTCCTGTGCGCTCAACGATTTTATTTGAACCAACCTGCTCAGGTTGTTGGCTGTATAGCCGGCATATTGTTCAGCCAATTGCTGAATTTGTTGAAAAATATCTTGTGACATATCAATGAAATTACTTATTGTTTTTCTTTTTCGTACAAACCCATCAACACTTTTTCGGGAGTCATGGGTGCATCGAAGGGCATGGTATATTCAGGGTTGAACGATTTGATGGCCTGTTGAAGGGCAAAGTAGGTGCCCATGCCATAGTTGAAAGGTGGCTCACCCACAGCTTTCGATTTCAGGATGGCCAGGTTGTCGGCATCATACACCAACGGCTCGATTTCGACGGATTCGGGTGCCGAAAACAAATCGGGCACTTTGTAGGTACTCAAGGCATTGGAAAGCAAACGACCATTTTTATCATAGGAGATTTCTTCCATGGTTACCCAGCCAATACCCTGCATCAAAGCGCCTTCCACCTGACCCAAATCTATTTCCTGATTCATGCTTTGTCCGAAATCATGAACTATTTTCACATCTTCCACCACATAAGTTCCACGCAAACAATCAACACGAACGGTTGTCAGGGCCAGTCCATACACGTGATAAGCAAAAGGGTGTCCTTTTTCGATGCTTTTGTCGAAATGAATTTCGGGGGTGGCATAATGACTGGTTTCGCTAAGTTGCACCCGTTGTGTAAAGGCCCTGTCGATCAGTTTTGTCCAGGAAATATCAGTGGGTTTACCCCTAAGGAGTACTTTTTCGTTGACTAAAGTAATGGCGTCTTCTGCCACATCAAGCCATTGGGATGCAGTGGCTTTTAATCTGATTAATAACGCATTGCATGCCAGCTGAACTGCTTTTCCATTCAAGTCGGCGGTGGAGCTGGCTGCAGTTGGCGAGGTGTTGGCCACACGGGTGGTGTTGGTGGTTTCTATTTTAATTTTATTGATGTCGATGGAAAAAATCCGGGCTGCTACCTGCATCATCTTGGTGTTGACGCTCTGACCCATTTCCACGGCTCCGGTGCTGATGCCTACACTGCCATCCTGATAAATGTGCACCAACGCCCGTGCATGGTTCATCATGGTGTTGGTAAACGAAACCCCGAAAGTAACCGGAAAAGCAGAAAATCCCTTTTTCGTCAAAGGATGCTGCTTATTGAAGTCCGTTACCTCTTGTTGCATTTTTTTCAGGTTCCAACGCTGGTCGGCAAGTTGCCACGATTTTTCCATCAGGGCATTGGTGGCCAACTGTCCGTATGGAAATTCATCACCTTCTTTCAACAGGTTTTTTTGTTGGAGTTCCAATACCGATATCCCCAATTCCGTTGCCGCGTGGTGCAGGGCACTCTCCATGACAAACATCCCTTGCGGGGCACCAAATCCGCGAAAAGCGGTGTTGGGAGGCAGGTTGGTACGGCAGCTGTAAACTGTAGCCCTGACGTTGGGTACAAAATAGCTGTTGGTGCAATGAAACAAGGTGCGTTCGGTGATGGCCGGCGACAAATCTGCCGAAGCTCCGGCATTTTGAAGGTAATCGGCCTCGAAGGCAAGGATGCGCAGGTCGCCGGAAAGGCCGATTTTGTAGTGTGAGGTATAGGGATGTCGTTTTCCGGTCATGAACATATCTTCATGTCGGCTGAGAATCATTTTCACGGGTTTGTTCAGGTGATGGGCTGCCAAGGCCACCATCACAGCCCATGGGGTGGCCTGGTCTTCTTTGCCACCGAATCCTCCACCCAGTCGGTTCACATCCACTTCAATTTGATGCATGGAAATTCCCAACACCCGTGCTATCTGCTTTTGAATGGCGGTAGGCCCCTGCGTGGATGAATAAATCTTTAAATTCCCTTTTTCCAGAGGAATGGCATAGGCTCCCTGGGTTTCCAGATACAAATGTTCCTGACCTCCTGATTCGGTGGTTCCCTCAAAAATGTGTGCACAGTCGGGCCACGCTTTCGCGGGATTCCCCATGTTGAAAGTCCGGGGAGGCGATATAAACTGTTTTTTTTCAAAGGCTTGCGTGGCCAAAGTAAGGGGTGTTTCGTGTTCCAGATCGAAGGTGATAAGCTGTCGTGCTTCCTGACAAATGGCTTCCGTTTGTCCGACGATCAATCCAATGGGTTGTCCGATGAAGTGCAGTTCGCTTTCCGCGAAAAGCGGCTCATCGGGAACAATGCCCCCAATTTGGTTTTCCCCCGGAATATCTTGGTAAGTAAAAATGCTGACAACTCCCGGCAACTTCTCTGCATCTTCTGTGTCCATCGATATAATTCGTCCATGTGCAATGGGAGAGGTAATTACCTTGGCGTACAATGTTCCCTGAATTTCGGGCATATCGTCGATGAAGATAGATTTCCCGCTGAGGTGTGAGTTGGAATCGATGTTCTTCATGATTACGACATATTTAATAAGGTCAAAGGCTTAATCTTGTTGGGAAATAACCTGATAAAATGGGCATAGAACAATTGCCTCAACAACAGTCTTTTATATTTAGCTGAGCCTCTGACATCACTGATGGGTGCAATTTCTTCTTTCAACACGCAATGTGCTTTACGGAGATTTTCCTCGTTGAGGGTTTTTCCGGTTAAAAAGGCACAGGTGTTTTTTAAATAAAGAGGTACGGGTGCCACACCTCCTGCCGAAAGATGCACTTCTACCATTTCATTTCCAATCATCTTAATACTCATGGCACTGTTCACGCTGGCGATATCCAGGTGGGTGCGTTTGCTCACTTTCTCAAAATTGATCAACCTTGTGGGAGAAGTATCGACGCTTACCGACCGGATGATTTCGTCGGTATGTAAAGCCGTTTTCTTATAATCGAGAAAGAATTTTTTTAACGGAATGGTGCGCAACTGATTGTTTTTCAGATGAAGTAGTTCAATATCAGCATTGAGTGCCAAAAACAACACCGACAAATCACCAATGGGAGAGGCATTCACCATATTGCCGCCAATGGTTCCCATGTTGCGGATAACCTGAGAAGAAACAAGTTGGAAAAACTCCTGAAATTTGGGAAAAGCCGCCATCACCAATTTGTTTTCCAGCAGGTGGGTTGGGGTTAGTCCGGCACCCAAGGTAAGCTTTGATTTGGTTTGCAAAACATCATGTAAACCGGGAATATCCCTGATCGGCATCAGTTCCCGTTGGTACAACAATTCTGCTTTTTGTACGTACAAATCGGTTCCTCCTCCAACGATAATATCCGGATTGTGTGTGGGTTGAGGTGCGATTTCCTCCAGGCGAGAGGGAATGTCCTGAAAATATTGGGGCACAAAATGATGTTTTATCAACCAGGGAAGAGAGCGGCTTTTGGGGCCATTTTTTATTTCCTCAAAAATTTGATTGGCGGCTTTTTCGATGGATTTGTAGCCTGTACAACGGCAAATATTGCCACTGATGGAGTCGCGCAATCCTTGATGGACGTATCTTTGTTGAGGGTGTATCCCGTAAAGGCCACCACGAAACCCGGCGTGCAAAACCCGCATTGGGTAGCGTTGTGGGTTTTCATGGCCCGTTGTACCTGATTGAGTTCCTTGTCCGTGGTCAGTCCTTCAACCGTAACAACATGTTTGCCATGAACATTGGCAATGGGGGTAAGGCACGAAGTAATGGTTTGATAATGAACTTGTTTATCCGACCCCAAACTCCCTTCGAGTACTGTACACGCCCCGCAATCTCCTTCCCTGCAACCGATTTTAGTTCCCGGAAGGTGTTCCTCCTTTCGGATAAAATCGAGTAAGATGGTGCCTCCGGGCAGGTCAGTTGTAATCAGCTGACTATTTAAAATAAATTGTATCATAACCGTAGTAAAATTACACATTTTAGCGAATATCACACGTGTTTCAACGCTTTATTACGTATAAAGATTGTTGCATATTTCCACATTCCTTGCAGGTAATCAGTTTTTTTTACCTATTTTAGCAGGTGATAACAGGAAAGGATTTTTTCTTGGATGGTAAGGGTGAAATTCAGATGGATTTTGCTTTTCAAACACGATTCAATACAATTTAATGTATTGATATACAAGATTAAACCTAATAAATACAATGGTATGAAAAGTAAAAAGTTTGCCGTGGTGTTGGCCGGATGCGGTGTTTACGATGGGGCCGAAATACATGAAGCCGTGCTCACCATGCTGGCCATCATGAAACAAGGAGGTACGTATCAATGTTTTGCACCGGATATTTTGCAACATCACGTGATTAACCACACCAATGGAAACGAAATGCATGAAAAGCGCAATGTTTTTGTGGAAGCAGCCCGTATTGCCCGTGGAGATATCAAACGACTGACGGAATTTTCGGCCGATGACTTCGATGCCCTAATTTTTCCGGGAGGTTTTGGTGCCGCCAAAAATTTATCCACCGTAGCTTTCGATGGTGCCGATGCCAAAGTTACTCCAGAAGTGGAACGGGCCATTCTCGATATGGTGGCTGCCGAAAAACCCATTGGTGCCCTGTGTATTGCTCCCGCTTTCGTTGCCAAAGTACTGGAAGGTGTTGAAGTAACCATTGGCAATGATGCCGGAACCATTTCGGCCATAGAAGCCATGGGAAGCCGGCATAAAATTACTACCCACGGCGAGGTGGTGGCAGATGAAAAATACAAAGTATTCACCACACCCTGTTATATGCTGGATGCCAGCTTGTTGGACATTGAAGCCGGTGCCAACCATGTGGTAGAAGCCATCATCAAATCCATTTTATAACCGGAACAATGAATCGCATTACTTCGCTGTTCGGAATCAAGTATCCCATAGTTCAGGGAGGAATGATTTGGTGCAGTGGTTGGCGACTGGCATCGGCCGTTAGCAATGCCGGCGGCTTGGGCCTCATCGGAGCGGGTTCCATGTACCCCGATGTGCTCGAAGAACACATTATTAAATGTAAAAAAGCTACCGACAAACCCTTTGGCGTAAATATCCCTTTGCTCTATCCCCAAACGGAGGAGCATTTGGAGATTATTCTCCGACAAGGAGTGAAAATAGTTTTTACTTCTGCCGGAAATCCTGCAAAATATACCTCCTTGCTCAAAGAACACGGAATTATAGTGGTACATGTGGTGGCCAACAATAAATTCGCCTTGAAGGCACAGGCAGCAGGCGTGGATGCCATTGTAGCCGAAGGTTTTGAAGCCGGCGGACACAATGGAGCCGAGGAGACCACCACCATGGTGTTGATTCCGCAATTGCGGCCCATCCTCAACATTCCCATCATGGCTGCAGGAGGAATTTCGTCGGGAGCAGCCATGTATGCTGCCATGGCGCTAGGTGCTGATGGGGTGCAGGTAGGCAGTGCCTTTGCAGCTTGCGCTGAATCGTCGGCACACCCCCAATTCAAACAGGCTGTTATTCAGGCTCAGGAAGGTGCCACACGTTTGATGTTGAAGAAACTGGTTCCGGTCAGGTTGTTGAAAAATGGGTTTTTCAATCAGGTAATGGAGGCCGAAAACGCAGGCGCCACGCGGGATCAATTATCGGAAATATTGGGTCGGGGTAAAGCCAAATCGGGCATGTTTGAAGGAGATATTGAAAACGGAGAACTCGAAATTGGTCAGGTGAGCAGCCTGATTAATTCGGAAGTGACCGCCGCCGAAATTATTGAAAACATGTTGGTGGAATTTCGCTCAACATCAGAAGGCATGCCGGCAAAA
Organism: Bacteroidales bacterium; assembly: GCA_965140775.1. GTDB lineage: Bacteria > Bacteroidota > Bacteroidia > Bacteroidales > F082 > UBA6244. The sequence continues at coordinate 628,780 of OZ223471.1, forward strand.
ATGAAATTTTAATGAGAAAATTGAAATAAATACAGAAAAAAATGAACTTTGAATTTACAGAAGAGCAATTGATGATTCAACAGGCAGCCCGCGATTTTGCACAACGTGAGCTCCTGCATGACGTACTCGAACGTGACGAAAAGGCCATTTTCCCGGCTGAACATGTTCGCAAACTCGGAGAACTTGGATTTCTGGGGATGATGATCGATCCCAAATACGATGGCGGTGGTATGGATACCGTTTCGTATATTCTGGCCATGGAAGAAATTGCCAAAATTGATGCTTCCGTTGCCGTAATCATGTCCATCAACAACTCCCTGGTATGCTACGGACTTCAAAAATTTGGTACAGAAGAACAGAAACAAAAATACCTGAAGCCATTGGCTCGCGGTGAAATTATCGGTGCCTATTTGTTATCGGAACCGGAAGCCGGTTCCGATGCCACCCATCAGCATACTTCGGCCAAAGATATGGGCGATTATTACCTGCTCAATGGTACCAAAAACTGGATTTCCAATGCCAATTCTGCTACCACCTATCTGGTGATGGCACAAACCCATCCCGAAAAGGGCTACAAGGGAATCAATGCCTTTATCGTGGAAAAAAACACCCCCGGCATCACCCTCGGTCCCCACGAAGATAAGATGGGTATGCGTAGTTCCGACACCCATTCGGTGATGTTCAACGATGTAAAAGTACCCAAGGAAAACCGCATTGGTGAAGATGGTTTTGGATTTAAATTTGCCATGAAAGTCCTTGAAGCCGGACGTTTGGGTATTGCTGCCCAGGCATTGGGTATTGCCTCGGGTGCCTACGAAAGGGCCGTTGCTTATGCCAAAGAGCGCAAAGCCTTTGGAACCGAAATAGCCAACCACCAGGCCATTGCTTTTAAACTGGCCGATATGGCCGTGAAAATAGAAAATGCCCGCAACCTGTGCTTGAAGGCGGCATGGCTAAAGGACAATGGAAAGCCATTTACCGTGGAAGGCTCAATGGCCAAGCTTTATGCCGCCGACATAGCAATGGAAGTAACCACCGAGGCGGTTCAGATTCATGGCGGTTATGGCTATGTAAAAGAGTATCACGTGGAACGACTGATGCGTGAGGCCAAGCTGACCCAAATATACGAGGGAACCTCTGAGGTTCAAAAGATTGTCATCTCAAGGGCTTTGCTGAAATAGGCTCCTGCCAACCTATTTCAATTAGCTTACAGTAACTTATTTCACCGGGTTTTTAATTTGCCCCCCAATTAAACGGGCAGTTTGGGCAATTAGCATTATTTTTGTCGTCGAATTACGATTAAAAAATATTTAAATGATTGCTCCTGAATGGATTAGTGCCGATGTTTACAATTGGGTAGTGCTTCCTCTGCTCATTGCCATTGCCCGGATTATGGACGTAACTGTAGGTACCATACGTTTGATATTTGTGTCGCGCGGATACAAGTACCTGGCGCCATTGCTCGGCTTCGTGGAAGTTACCATCTGGTTGTTGGCCATCGGACAAATCATGCAACAGTTGGATAATTTTATGAGCTATATCGGCTACGGTGCCGGTTTTGCCATGGGAAATTATATCGGAATCATCCTGGTAGAGCGCATGTCGATTGGTACGGTCTTGGTTCGTATCATCCCCAAATTCGACACACAAAAGCTGGTGAACCACCTGCGTGAAGGAAATTTTGGCGTTACCAGCGTGGATGCTGAAGGCAAAAACGGACCCATCAACATGTTGTTTACCATTGTGAAGCGAAAGGATCTGGATGGGGTATTGAAAATTATCAATCAGTACAATCCCAATGCGTTTTATTCCATCGAAGAGGTGCAAAAAGTGAATGAAGGGTATTTTGTTCAGCCCAAACGGAGGAGTTTTTTCTTTGGCGGAATCTTTGGAAGCAGTCAACTAAGAAAGTAACTTACCTTAATCAATCCTGTACCTTTTAGGGTGTCAGTTATTTGTAAGTCTCTCTAAATTGGCTGATCACGGAAAAATATACTATGCATGCATAGTATTGTATTGAATAATTTTTACGAAATTTGTTGTTTTCAGTGTTATAAGTAGCAATAAACGACAACATTAAATTAAAATAGTTAACATATGAAAGTTTTGGTTTTAATAAGCAATGTGCCTGATACTACCACAAAAATCAGGTTCAAAGCCGACAACACCGCATTTGATGATGCCGGTGTTCAATGGATTATCAACCCATGGGATGAGTTGGCCCTCACCCGCGCCGTTGAATTAAAGGAAGCCGGTAGTGTTACGCACATTACCGTGGCCAACGTGGGAACCGCAGCCACCGAACCTACCCTTCGTAAGGCGCTGGCCGTAGGTGCCGACGATGCCATCCGGGTTGATGTGGCTGCCAATGATGCCTTTGAAGTGGCCACCCAGTTGGCTTCCATAGCCAAAGATTACGACCTCATCATGGCCGGAATAGAAGCATCGGATTACAACGGTTCGGCTGTAGGTGGCATGTTGGCCGAGTTGCTCGACATTGCTTCGGTATCTGCTGTTTCGGGTATCAACATCGAGGGCGGACAGTTGCTTTTTAACCGTGAAATTGATGGAGGTTCGCAGGTGTTGGAGGTAGCTACGCCCATTGTGGCGGTTGTTCAGAAAGGTATCGCCAAAGAACCCCGTATTCCTGCCATGCGCGGAATTATGATGGCCCGCAAAAAACCGCTTACGGTGGCACCTCCGGTAACTGCCGAAGAACGTACCGCCTTTGTAAAATTTGAGCTCCCACCAAAAAAAGCTGCGTGCAAAATGGTTGCCGAAGACAATGCCGCTGAACTGGTTAGGCTGTTGCACGAAGAAGCGAAAGTTTTATAGTAATTTGAAAATTTGAAGATTCGCTGAAATGAGAAACGATAAACCAAATATAATTGTAGATATTACTTTTGATTTTGCAGTAGGTATTGTTTCTTTTTCTGAAAAGGTATTAAAAAATGGCAAAAACGTGGTTGGTAATCAAGTGTTGAAATCTGGTACATCCTTCGGGGTAAACGTTCGTGAAGCTCAAAATGCAGGAAGCAAGGCTGATTTTATTCACAAGCTGAAAATTACTGCAAAGGAAGCTGTTGAAACTAAGTATTGGCTGGATATTGCTAAGGTATCACAGGGGTATCCATTTGATGAACAGCTTTTTAACCAATTGACCACCATCGAAAAGGTACTTTCAAAAATAATATCAACCTCTAAAGAATCCTCATTAGCTTTTTACAACAGTCTTCAAATCTTCAAATCTTCAAATCATCAAATTGTCAAATCATCAAATTAAAAAACCATGTCAATATTAGTATATACCGAAAACTGGGACGGCAAATTCAAGAAATTCAGCTTTGAGCTGGTTTCGTATGCTGCGTCCGTTGCCAAACAAATGGGTTCCTCTGTTACCGCACTCTCCATTGGACAAGTAAGCGACGAGGAATTGAAAAAATTAAGCGTGTATGGTGCCAACAAGGTGCTCTCCGTTCATGATGAGCGGTTTAGCTCGCTGGATAATAAAGCCTTGTCGAAAGCTGTGGTAGCTGCTGCCAAAGCCGAAAACACCAAAATTATTGTGCTGGCGCACAACAACCTGGGCAAAGCGTTGGCTCCACGCGTGGCTGTACGTCTGAATGCCGGACTGGAAACAGGAGTTGTGGCCTTGCCCGTGTCGTTCGATCCCTTCGTGGTACGTAAAAAAGTATTCACCGGTAAAGCTTTTGCTGAAGTAAAGATTAACGCCGACATCAAAGTGATGACGCTGGCACAAAACTCCTTTGAACTGGTAGAAGACAATACCGCTGAAACCATTGAGGCTTTCGATCCACAGGTAGCCGACAGCGATTTCACCATCAAAGTAAAGGAAACCAAAAAGGTAACAGGCAAAGTATTGCTCACCGATGCCGAAATTGTTGTTTCAGGTGGCCGTGGAATGAAGAGTGCCGACAACTGGGGTGGTCTGGAAGAGTTGGCCGATTTGTTGGGTGCCGGTATGGCCTGTTCGCGTCCGGTTAGCGACGAAGGATGGCGTTCGCATAGCGAACATGTGGGACAAACGGGTAAAATTATTGCCCCCAACCTCTATCTTGCCTTTGGAATTTCGGGAGCCATACAACATTTGGGAGGTGTAAGTTCCTCCAAGGTAATTGTGGCCGTAAACAAAGATCCCGAAGCCCCCATTTTTGAAGCCGCCGACTACGGAATAGTAGGCGATGTTAATGTGGTTATCCCACAGATTATTGCTGCGGTTAAGGAAATGTAATCGATTAAAACCCTGACCTGGATTGAATATAAATGAACACGGGTTATTCAGAATTTATCTGGGTAACCCGTGTTTTTTTTTATGAAAAACGCGTTGTCGAACCAGCCCAGAGAGGTTTCCAAACCTGTCAGGGTTTTGATGGGGTGGTGTTGCGCTACGCTGTAGCTTTCTTTGTTGTGGATTTTTGTTTTATAAAGATTGTCGCTGCGCTGCAGCTTTTTTGTGGTGAAAAGCAATGGATAAAAGGATCGGTAAAAACAAAGGTCGTTATACTACCGCAAATCCCCCATCTATTGCCCTTCGACTTTAGTCAAGGGCATGTATTTCAATGTGTTGATAACAGATGCTGCCTTCAAGCGTGGACGCTTGAAGCAGTATAGAGCGTGGATGCTTGAAGCGGGGGGTGTGGACGCTTAAACCTGACAGGTTTTTAACGCAAAACCCCCATTCATTGCCCTTCGACTTTAGTCAAGGGCATGCAGTTCAGTGTGTTGATAACAGATGCTGCCTTCAAGCGTGGACGCTTGAAGCAGTATAGAGCGTGGATGCTTGAAGCGGGGGCTGTGGACGCTTAAACCTGACAGGTTTTTAAAACCTGTCAGGTTTAACGCAAAACCCCAATCCATTACCCTTCAACTTTAGTCAAGGGCATGCAGTTCAGTGTGTTGATAGCCGTTACTATCTTCAAGCGTGGACGCTTGAAGCAGTATAGAGGGTGGACGCTTGAAGCGGGGGTGTGGGGTCGCTTGGAAGCGGGGAAGAATAGTGGAGATCAAATTATTGAAAAATATTCCAAATCCGCATATCAGCGGTTTAAATATTCAGCCAGTTTTTTATTATCTGCAAACCATGTTCCGTCATTACCGATTCGGGGTGAAAAAGCAGCCCTATCCAAGGTTGCTGTTGATGGGCGATGGCCATGTTGAGGCCGGTTTCATCGCGCATGATCACCTGTATTTCTTTGGAGAAAGTGGTTTCGTCGGCAATCCACGAGTGGTAGTGTCCGATAAAAAACTTGTCGGGAATGTTGCTGAAAATGGGATGAGGATTAGTCACATGTCCCTGATTACGAATGCCATGCAAAGGCTGATTCATTTTTGTCATGTGCGCTCCCGACATTTCGGCCAATGCTTCGTATCCCAGACAAATACCCAACATAGGTTTCGTGTCGGCCATTTTTTTCAGAAAAGGAAGCAATTCGCCGGCTTCTGAGGCCACACCGGGACCCGGGGATATGAGTACCTTGTCGAATGTTTGCGGAGTTAAACCCCAAAGTTCGTCGTTTTTAACAAGGGTATAATCATCCACGCCGGCCTGTTCCACCAATTGAACCAGGTTGTAGGTAAACGAATCGTAGTTGTCGATGATGAGCAGTTTCACGGGTCAAAAATAGTATAAAGCGGTTATGGATTTCAACTTTGTGAAATCATTGCCGGGTATTTTTCACCGACGGCTTTTTTGGGTTGGGAAGGTTTTCCTAAAAGCGTATTTTTGCCCAAAATTCCACCAATTGAATAAGGATTTTCGTTTGATGAATGAGTTGGGAGGGAAACGGATTCCTTTCCTGTTTGTGATCAGTTTTGATGGCAGTGAGGCCATAGTAAAGCCTGTGCATCAGGTTGATCCGGAGCTTATCCGATACCAATTTCCTCATGCGGGCAATGTGCTTCCACAGCCCCACTTTCCCAAAAAGCTTCAATTCGACATCAGCCCTGTATCGTATGCACGGTATGAAAAGGCTTTTCGATTGGTTCAAAAGCACTTGCATCACGGCGACAGTTTTTTGCTTAACCTTACCATGCCTTCGTTGGTTACATCCAACCATTCGTTATTGGATATCTTTTTCGCTGCCAAAGCACGTTACAAGTTATGGCTAAAAGATCGTTTGGTGGTTTTTTCGCCCGAAACTTTTGTTACCATCAACGACGGCACCATCCGGTCGTTTCCGATGAAAGGCACCATGGACGCTGCTTTACCTGACGCAGAAATGCGCCTGTTGGCCAATGAGAAGGAGTTGGCTGAGCACTATACCATTGTAGATTTAATCAGGAACGATTTGAATATGGTGGCCAAAAATGTTCGTGTAGAAAGATTCAGGTACATCGAACGTTTGCCAACCCATCGCCATACGCTGTTGCAGATGAGTTCGGAAATTGTGGGCGACCTGCCTCCCAATTACCACCACAATATCGGCACCATTTTAAGCAGCATGTTGCCTGCCGGAAGCATCACCGGAGCTCCCAAGAAAAAAACCGTGGCGATTATCCGTGAAGCCGAACAGTATGATCGTGGTTTTTACACTGGTGTCATGGGTGTTTTTGATGGCTACAACCTGGATAGTGCCGTGATGATACGATTTTTGGAGCAGTCGCCCGAAGGATTGATTTATAAGAGTGGCGGTGGCATTACCACCCGCAGTAATTGCCTCGAAGAATATCAGGAACTAAAAGACAAAATCTATGTGCCTGTTTCTTGAATCCATCCGAATCGATCATGGTCAACCCGAAAACCTGATGGCACATCAACAAAGAATGGATGTAGCCATGAGGCATTTTTTTGGACAAAGAAATGCCTTTTCGCTGGAAGATTTGGTGGTGAAACAATTGGCTGATTCCCAAAATGAGTTCCTAAAACAGGGTCTTTATAAAATGCGGTTGGTTTATGCTCAACAACCCGATGAAGTTGGTTTTGTAGCTTATCAATTGCCTCAAATTCGGTCGCTGCAATGTGTGTACTACGATGGGGTAGAATATGGTTTTAAGTTCGCCGACAGGTCGGGTTTGGAGGCACTTTATGGCCGGAGAGGCCATGCAGATGACATTCTGATGGTGAAAAACGGATTGATTACCGACACCAGTTATGCCAATGTGGCTTTATTTGACGGCACGCGTTGGGTTACTCCTCAAATTCCTTTGCTTGCAGGCACCCAAAGGGCTACTTTGTTGGCTCAAAATACCCTCATGTTGGCAAATATTACACCTGATGAGCTTGGTAATTATCAAAAAATCAGATTGTTTAATGCCATGATCCGCTGGGAAGATGCCATTGATCTCGACGTCAGCAACATCTTTCTATAGTCGCCTCTTTCGTCGAAAATTTATTCTTCAATTTTATCTTTCAACGACTTAAAACCATTGCCCAGAATTTCGTTGGCGTTAAGTACGGTAACAAATGCTTTGGGGTCGATGTGGTGAATAAATTCCTGAAGCATGGTCATCTCGCGGCGGTTGACCACCGTAAAAACAATGGATTTTTCGTGATGATCCCACATACCTTCTCCTTTTAAATAAGTACCTCCACGGTTGAGGTCGATTACAATTTTGTTGCGTATTTCCTCCGACTTATCCGAAATGATAAAAAGGACTTTTTCATAGTTGGCACCTTCCAATACCACATCCACCACCTTGCCGGTAATGAAGATGACGATCAGCGAATACAACGGAATTTTCCAATCCTGAAAGGCCACCAGTCCGATCAGTACTATCACCGAATCCACAAATATCATCAGTTGGCCCATGGGCAGACGTGTATATTTGCCGATGATCATGGCCACGATGTCTGAACCACCCGATGTGGCTTTCGATTTGAAAATCAACCCCAACCCCAATCCGATAAACAAGCCCCCGAAAATGGAGGATAAGAGCGGATCGCCGGGCACGAGGGGTTCGCTGCCATAAAAATAGGTGATGGTGTCCATGAAAATGGCGGTGGAGAAGAAGCCCACCACGGTTTTCATGCCAAAACGCGGCCCCAGCACTTTAATGCCGATAATGGTGAGTGGGATGTCGAAACAAAGGGCAATCAATCCCACGGGGGTGCCCAGCATCCAGTGAATCACGATGGAGATGCCATAAACACCTCCAGGTACGAATTTATAAGGTGTGATGAACATCACAAATCCCGATGCCATAATGAAGGCACCGATGATGATCAGGCTGTAGTTTTTAAGCCAACGTTTGCTAAATATTTCGTCTTTTTGTAAGAAGGCCATAACAATTGAATTTACAAATTTGCAGTTCGATAAAAATGGGCGCAAAAGTACATCCTTTTTTAGAGATCAAAACCTGTAACGTGTTAATATTTAAAGATTAGACCTGTTCTAAATTGATTTGAAGCAAAGGTCTGGCGGATAGACTTTTCTGTGATTTGATGGCTTATTTCCATGGAAATGGGCAGGATCCGTATTGGTAGGAGAGGTGTTGGCAGTAGTGTCATGCTGTTTTTATAAACCGCATACATTCAACAAGATATATACGTTAAAAAATTATTTCAAAATTTTAAAGTCAAGTAGTTGGCAGATTTGAAATAATGCTGTTACTTTGCAGCACTATGAAATCGATAACATTAAATAATTGGTGGTGGTGTGTTGTTCATCCGACGAGGAAGAAATAACCACGCATCCATCTATATAAGATAACGACGCCGCAGGTATTTCACCTGCGGTTTTTTTTTTGCTTAAAAATTAGAATCATGCAACATATTTTAATCAGACAAAATGTAATCCACTGGCTCAAAAGGGTGCTTTTTCGATGGCAAACTTTGGGAGTCGGGCCCCGAAAGCCTTTGGGGGGAGACGGAAGACGGAAGACCGGAGTCGGAAGACGGGAGTCGGAAGCCTTCAGGACTGAACCCTTGAACCCTTGAACTCTTGAACCCTTGAACTCTTGAACCCTTGAACTCTTGAACCCTTGAACCCAAAAGCGCCAATTGTTGCTAATCACATCATTAAACCGTTGTTCAATGATTTAGCATGGCCAAATTAAACTTTCAACATTTATCTTTTATCTTTAAACTCGATTAACATGAACACAATAACAAATATTACCCAAGAACAAAAATCAAATTTTTCACCCATTAACGGAATGTATGGCCCTTACGGAGGAATGTATGTGCCACCTGTGCTCGAAAGCAAGCTGCTGCATTTGGCAGAAGTATTTGAACTGCATCAGGGCACGGCGGACTTTGAACAGGAGTTTGCTTACTACCTCAAAAACTTTGTGGGCAGGCCTTCCCCGCTGTATTACGCCCATCGTTTGTCGCAATACGTGGGATCAAAAATTTACCTGAAACGTGAAGATTTGAATCACACTGGCTCCCATAAAATTAACAACACCATTGGTCAGATACTTTTGGCGCGCCGCATGGGTGCCACGGAAATTGTTGCCGAAACAGGTGCCGGACAACATGGTGTGGCTACGGCTACTGCCGCTGCTTTGTTTGGCATGAAGTGCAAGGTTTTTATGGGTTCAACAGATGCCGAACGTCAAAAAATGAATGTGAGCCGGATGAAATTGCTGGGTGCCGAACTGGTAATCACCGAGGAGGGAAGGGGCACCCTGAAAGATGCCGTGGATGCAGCGTTGGGCTACTACATTGAGCATCCTGATGTTTACTACCTTCTGGGTTCGCAGGTGGGACCACATCCTTATCCCACCATGGTAGGGTATTTCCAGAGTGTAATCGGCAAAGAAGCCAAAAAGCAAATGATGACCGCCGAAGGTCGATTGCCCGATAACCTTTTTGCCTGTGTGGGCGGTGGTTCCAACGCCATTGGCTTGTTCACCGATTTTCTCAACGATACCGATGTGCAGATATTTGCTGCCGAAGGTGGGGGAGAAGGGCCTGTTTTTGGCAAGACCGCTGCTACGCTTAGCCTGGGCAAACCCGGTGTTTTTCAGGGAACCTACAGCTATGCCTTGAGCGATGAAGCGGGAGAAGTTTATCCCACGGCAAGCATTGCCGCCGGATTGGATTATCCCGGAGTCAGTCCGCAACATGCCCTCCTGAAAGACAAGCAACGTGCTTCCTATCATCTGGTAACCGACAACGAAGCCATCGCAGGTTTCAAATTGCTGTCGCATCTCGAAGGGATCATTCCGGCTATCGAATCCTCTCATGCCGTGGCACTTGCGGTTAAATTGCTCAAAGACAAACCCAACGAAATCAGCATTATCAACCTTTCGGGAAGGGGTGATAAAGACGTGGAGCGCGATTTGATGTAGTTATTCCCACGAAACCTGTCAGGTTTTCGTAACCTGACAGGTTTGTATTACTTTTGCAGTCTCAACATTGCCAAAGTTGCTACCACACATGAAAGAACCGCTTTTAGGAAAAACCTTGCCCCAACTCCTTGAAATAACCAACGAGCTGGGTTTGTCGAAGTACACTGCCCGCCAGATTTCCGATTGGCTATATAAAAAGGAGGTGCTCACCATCGATGAGATGACCAATCTTTCCAAAGTAGGCAGGCAGATGCTCAACGAACGTTTTGAAGTGGGCAGAGTAGCGCCTGTTACTGTTCAATCTTCGGTGGACGGAACCAAAAAATACCTCTATCAGGTTGGAACGAAAGGTGCTGTTGAGGCGGCCTATATTCCCGAACAAAAGCGAAATACCCTCTGCGTTTCGTCGCAGGTGGGATGTAAAATGCGTTGTTTGTTTTGCATGACCGGCAAGCAGGGGCTTCAGGCCAACCTCACGGCAGGAGAAATTATCAACCAGATTCTTAGTCTTCCCGAAAGGGAGCACCTCACCAACATCGTGTATATGGGCATGGGCGAACCCATGGACAACCTGGAAGCGGTGATGGACAGTCTGGCCATCCTCACCGAGCCCTGGGGAATGAATTGGGCACCCAAACGCATCACGGTTTCCACCATCGGCGTGATTCCGGCCATGCATCATTTCATTACTACGAGCAAAGCCCATTTGGCAGTTAGCCTGCATACGCCCTTCGAAGCTGAACGCAAAATGCTTATGCCAGTGAGTCACAAATACGGTATCGCCGACATCATCAAGGAGCTGAAGGAGCAGGGATTCGACAAGCAACGTCGGGTTTCGTTTGAGTACATCGTGTTTAGCGGACTGAACGACACTCCCCGGCATGTAAAAGAAATGGCGCGCATCCTCAACGGGGTGAAATGTCATGTCAACCTCATTCGGTTTCATGCCATTCCCAATACCCCCCTCGAAGGTACCAACGAAGAGAGCTTGCAAACTTTCAGGGAGGCATTGTCGGCTAAAGGAATTTTCACCACCGTTCGCGCTAGTCGTGGTCAGGATATTGATGCTGCCTGTGGTTTGTTGAGCACCAAAGCCGGAAAAGGTCTGAATAAGACCGACCTACCTAAATCCATCCTGGATATTTAATGGGATAGACGTCCATTTTTATTAACTTCGCAGCCTTAAATAAAACCAAAAGCTATGAAGTTGAAAACCACCCTTTTGTTTGCTGCTCTTGTGGTTGTTGCCGCATTTTTTGCCGGATGCTGTGGCCACGAGCAAGAAAACACCGAAAAGCCTTACGAAATGAAAAAGTACGCCAAGGTAAAACTTACTGCCGACATCAATCATTTGAGCGACAACCAAAAAGAGATGCTCAAATTGTTGTTTGAAGCAGCCGACCAGATGGATCAGATTTTCTGGTTGGAAAACGTGGAAGAAAAAAATGCTTTCCTCCTCGGAATCGACGATCCTGCTTTGAAACAATATGCCGAAATCAACTATGGTCCCTGGGATGAGCTGAACAACCTGGCTACCTTTATTCCGGGTTACGGTGCCAAACCTGCCGGAGCTCAGTTTTATCCTGTGGATATGACCAAGGAAGAATTTGAGAAATTTGACGACCCCAACAAAACCAGCCTTTACACCCTCATTCGTCGTAACGACAAGGGTGCCTTGGAATGTGTTTGGTATCACGAAGGCTTTAAAGACCACATTCAAAAAGCGGCCACCTTGCTTGAACAGGCAGCTCAACTGGCTGACGACAAGGGTTTTGCCAACTATTTGAATTTGAGGGCTCAGGCCTTGTTAACCGACGATTATCTGGCCAGCGATATGGCATGGCTCGACATGACCGACAACCAAATAGACATGGTAGTGGGCCCCATCGAAAACTATACCGATCAGCTCTTTGGCTACAAGGCTGCCCACGAATCCTTTATTCTGATCAAGGACATTGAATGGAGCAACCGCTTGGCTCGGTTCGCCTCCTTTTTACCTGATCTTCAAAAGGGGATACCCGTAGCCGACGAATACAAGGCTGAGGTGCCCGGTTCGGATGCACAATTGAATGCCTACGATGTGGTTTTCTATGCCGGAGATTGTAACATGGCCGGAAAAACCATCGCCATCAACCTGCCCAACGACGAACGTGTACAACTGGAAAAAGGTACCCGAAAACTACAATTGAAAAATGCCATGCAAGCCAAATTCGACAAGATTTTGGTGCCCATTGCCAATGAGCTGATTGTGCCCGAACAGCGCAAGAACATTACCTTCAACGCTTTTTTCTCCAATACCATGTTTCATGAAGTGGCTCACGGATTGGGGATAAAAAACACCATCAATGGAAACGGTCCGGTACGTAAAGCCTTGAAAGAAAGGTATTCGTCCATAGAAGAAGGTAAAGCCGACATGCTGGGGTTATATCTGGTGACCAAACTCAATGAAATGGGCGAATTTAACGATGCCGATTTGATGGATAACTATGTTACTTTTATGGCCGGTATTTTCAGGTCGGTACGCTTTGGAGCCAGCAGTGCCCACGGTATGGCCAACATGCTTCGTTTTAACTACTTCCTTGAAAAAGGTGCTTTCACCCGTCACGAAAACGGGACTTACGAAGTTAACTTTGAAGCCATGAAAACCGCATCTGTGGAGTTGATCAACAAAATCCTCACCATTCAGGGTGATGGCGACTATGATGCCGCATCAAAATGGATTGAAGAAAAGGGAAATATTCCTGAGTTGCTGCAATCGGATCTTGATCGTGTAAATGCTTTGGGAATACCTTCCGATATCTATTTTGAACAAGGTCCTCAAGTATTGGGGCTGAAATAACCCACTGTCCGATACCACGACTGTGGTGTGCATAAACGGACACTGTTCGCTGTTACGACCGGGGTCCGGTTTTTTAATAATAACGCCATCAATTGTTTACAAATGTTGGTATAATTTATGATCAAAAAAGAAAATTATTAATAATCCAATCATAATGAAAAAAGGTATTCTGATTTTTATGGCTTTGTGGGCATTTGCCCGAACACAGGTAAAAGCCGACGAAGGCATGTGGTTGCCCATGTTTATTGAGCGACTCAATTATGTTGACATGCAAAAAATGGGACTTCAACTAACTCCCGAAGAAATCTACAGTGTAAACAGCAGCAGCCTGAAAGACGCCATTGTTGGGTTGTCGGAAGGGGCCAATCCTCAGGGTTATTTTTGTACCGGTGAGCTGGTAAGTGCAGAAGGACTGATGTTTACCAATCATCACTGTGGGTTTGATGCCATTCAAAAACACAGCTCTGTTGAGCACGATTATCTGGCCGACGGTTTTTGGGCCATGAGTCGTGACGAAGAATTGCCCAACGAAGGACTCTCGGCCTCCATTTTGTATCGCATGGCCGACGTAACCGACAGTATCGTTCCTTTTTTGAGCGACACCCTTAAAGGTTCGGCACGTACTGCTGCCATTCGTGAAATTACCTCACGTCTGAAAAAACAAGCTTCTGAAGACGGAAAATACAATGTCGTGGTAAAAAGTTTCTTTGACGGAAACGAATTCTACATGTTTGTTTACACCGTGTATCTGGATGTACGTTTGGTAGGTGCTCCTCCTTCGTCCATTGGAAAATTTGGTGGCGACACCGACAACTGGATGTGGCCCCGCCATACCGGTGATTTCTCGATTTTCCGCGTTTATACGGCTCCCGACGGTACACCCGCCGAATATTCGGAAGAAAATGTGCCTTTGAAACCAAAACATTCGTTGCCCATCTCTCTTGATCCTGTTAAGTTAAACGAATTCAGCATGATTTGGGGTTATCCGGGAACCACCGACCGTTACCTCACTTCATCAGGTATCGAGTGGAACATGGAGTATTACTATCCTCCTTTGATTGAGGTATTTGGCGATAAATTAGCCATCTGGAAAGAACACATGAACGCCGATCAGGCCGTGCGTATTAAATATGCCTCCAACTACGCCGGCATTGCCAATAGCTGGAAATATTTTATCGGTCAGAAAAGAGGTATCAAAAACCTGGATGTGTATGGCGAAAAGAAAGCCCAGGAGGATGCCTTTATGGCTTGGGTGAATAAAGACCCTGCCCGCAAAGAAAAATATGGCGATGTACTCAACGTAATCGACGCTGACTACGACCGCAAAGCTGCAGGTATTAAACCCCTCATTATCGCCAGCACAACGGGTGTAGGTGGAGCAGATATCATGTCCTTTGCCCAGAATTTCTCAGGGTTGGAAGGGATGATGGAAAAGGTGAAAGAAGAAAAGGATAAAGCCAAAAAAGCCAAGAAAGAAGAGCAGTTGACAGAAGAGATCGCCTCCATGAAAGAAGGTTTGGCCGAAATGTACAAAAATTACGACGAAGCCACCGACAAAGCTGTATTTGCAAGAATGACCGAATTGTATTTCACCAACCTTCCGGCCGATATGCAACCTGAATTGCTGAAAAAACTGTTGGCCAAATTTAAAGGCAATTATGCAGAATTGGCTAATTATGTGTACGAAAAATCATTCGTGGCAAACGAACAAAAGGCCATGGCATTTTTGGACAAACCCAGTTTGAAAGCCATGCAAAAAGACCCGGCCATGGTTTCGGCCAATGAGTTCATGGCGAAACTGATGGAAGCCAATCAGGAGTACCGTAAGGAAGGTCCCGAAGATGTAGGCAAAGCCGAACGTCTGTTGGTTCAGGGTATGCGTGAAATGTATCCCGACAAAAAATTCTATCCCAATGCCAATTCCACCCTGCGATTCAGCTATGGTAAAGTAATTGATTATTATCCGGCCGACGCGGTGCATTACGATTTTGTTACTTATCTGGATGGTGTGATGGAAAAGGAAGACCCCACCAATGATGAATTTATCGTTCCTGAAAAACTTAAGGAATTGTATAACAAGAAGGATTACGGTGCTTATGGTCAGGATGGTAAATTGGTGGTATGTTTCTTAACCAACAACGACATCACCGGTGGCAACTCCGGATCGCCCGTGATGAATGGAAAAGGAGAGCTCATCGGGCTTGCTTTTGATGGCAACTGGGAAGCCATGAGTGGCGACATCGCCTTCAACAACGAAGTACAGCGTACCATTTGTGTGGATGTACATTATGTGTTGTTTATCATCGATAAATTTGCCGGAGCCACCCACTTGATTGATGAGTTGGATATCCGCAAATCGGCTCCTCAACCCATTCGTACCGAGGCACTTCCCGTGGAAACGACCTCGTCGATGTAAAAGAATGTTTCAATCAATTTTGGAAGCCACTGCCGTTGTAGGTAGTGGCTTTTTTGATGTGTTTAATGGTGGAAGTCCATTGATATAGCATTACCGATTCCAAATTGAAACGAGTTTTTAATTCGCTTCAAGCAGAAACCTTTTCAGTTGTGGACCGGCATGATTAAAATTGAATGAAAGACCGGATGATGAGAAATATCCCGAACAACCCAATGGCCACCCCTGCCACTTTGTTGATGGTAATCAGAAATTTTGGTGTTACAAATTTTTTAAATCGTGATGCGGCAAAGGTTTTAATGATGTCGGTGGTGATAACAACGGAAAGTGTTCCGGCAAAAAATATCACCAAATCGGTTTTGTCGGCTCCAAAGCGGGCGGTCATGCCTACCACGATGCTGAGCCAAAATATCCAAACGAAAGGATTGGCAGCATTGAGTAAAAAGCCTTTTCCGATAAATATCAAGGGGTGTGGCGATTTGATTTCTATTTCCTGGTTTTCCGACTCATCGTGTTTGGTCTTTTTAAAGTAGGTAACGATCCCAAAGATAATCAGGATAATACCGCCGACAACGCCCATGATTTGGTAGTTTTCGGTATCCTTGAAAATGGAAGTGGCACCAAAAACACTAAGAAACACTACGAGTACATCGTTTAGAAAAATTCCGAAGGCCAAAAATACCCCTGACCAAAAACCCCTATGGATGCCGGTTTGAATCAGCGCAAAAAATGCAGGGCCAAACCCGAACAGAAAAGCCAATGAAAACCCAAGAATCGTTCCTTCAAGAAAAACATCCATTAATCATGATCTCCAGTTATACCAGCCCTCGCTGCTTTAAGTATTCCTCCCAATGATCGAACCTCGAATTTTTCAACACCCGCGGAAATTTATTGGCACTTCCTTCTTTTCCCTGATGTTTCATGTAGTCGTAAAATACCTGTGATGGCAATACGGTAACAAACACGTCTTTAATGGCTTCCATACGTTCGACACGGTAGTCGTCGTTGAGGTTTTTCAGGTGTTCATCAATTTTTTGCCGGGCCAATTCCGGATCCAACGGATCGTCGGTTCCGATATACCAATGGTGTGCAAACAGCGATTCATGTCGAATTCCGGCCACGGTAAACTCTTTTACCTCCACATCCAAATTTTCCTGCATTAGTTCGATGGCGCGGTTCATGTTGTCTTGCGACAAATGCTCGCCACAAATGCTGATGAAGTGTTTGGTTCTCCCTGTGATGACTATTTCTGACCTTTTTTTATCGACAAACTTAATGGTATCACCCAGCAGGTACCTCCAGGCACCGGCATTGGTAGTCATCAGGAGGGCATATTCGGTACCCACTTCTACGTCTCCAATGGACAAGGCCAGGGGTTTTTCTTTTAAGTTACCGTCTTCATCAAAATTGGCATTGTTGAAGGGTACGAATTCATAGTAGATGCCGTTGTTGAGGATCATTTCCATTCCTTCCGCGTTGGGTCGGTTCTGGTAGGCCACATATCCTTCGCTGGCCAGATAGGACTCCTGATACATGATGGGTTTCGACATCAACTTTTCAAAGCTTTTTTGGTAGGGTTTAAACGAAACTCCGCTGTGGACGTAGGCGCTCAGGTTGGGCCAGATGTCGTGTATCGATTTCAGGTTGTATTCTTCTATGATGCGTTCCATGAGTATTTGCACCCAAGCCGGTACGCCAACCAAAATTCCGATGTCCCATTCCGGCGCTTTTCGCACCATTTCGTTGAGCTTGGTAGCCCAGTCGGATGTTTTTGAGATGCGGCGTCCGGGTTTATAAAAGTGTTGAAACCAAAAAGGGATGTTCCCGGCCGTAATGCCCGAAAGGTCGCCTTCGTAGTAGGTTCCGTTGTACTGCAAGTGGGTGCTTCCACCAATCATCAGAATTCCTTTTTCGTAAAAATCGAGTGGAAAATCATACTTGGTGGTCGAAACCAGCTGGTGTAACGTAGCCAATTTAATGCCTTTGAGCATGTCGGCAGTTACGGGAATATATTTACTGGAGGCTTCTGAGGTTCCCGAGCTCAGGGCAAAATATTTTACCTTACCCGGCCAGGTTACGTAGGTTTCGCCATTCAATGCTCGATACCACCATCTTTTGTACATGGATTTGTAATCGTGAACAGCCACCGAATTTTTGAAGGCGAGTTCAACATCCGGCATATTAAGGAGTTTCGAAAATTTATAGTGTTCGCCAATGGCCGTAAACTGAGCCTTGCGCAACAACTTGATGAGTTCCTTTTTTTGAGCAGCTACCGGATCCAGATTGCTGAGTTGTTTCTGCACGGGCTTGCTGCGTAATTCAAAAGCCTTCTTAATGATGCTTCCAAGTATGGGCATAGTTTTACTATTAAGGAGAGGCAAAGGTATTAAAAATTGCGTTTCGTTTTACCACCGAATTCGGAGGTGCTGATTATCAATAGCCGGACGTATAAATATTTTAAAATAAGATGGTTACTCCTCTCTCGCTCATTTCTTTTGTGAGTTCCTCCAATTGGCTGCGTTGCTCTTTATCTAAAATGAAGGGGTTGTCTTTGGCCAGGAGGAGTTTCAGGTTGGGCTTTTCCAGCATCGCCCACGGAAACCAGGCAATTTCGTTGTGTTGTATGTCGAGTTCATACAGCGCGGGCATCACCGAAAAATCTGGAATCTCAAACAGGTTGTTGTAGCTTACATCCAGTATTTCCATTTGTTGAAAATGGATGATCCAGTCGGGGATGCTTCCTAGTAGGTTATGATGTACATAAAAGTACCTGAGCGATTTTAGGTTGCGAAGCGTGTCGGGCAGGGTTTCCAAATGATTGAAAGCCAGATAAAGCCGCTTGAGTTGAGTCATGCTGCCCAGTTCGGGTGGCACTGTTTCCAATTCGTTGTAATAGTAATCGAGCTCGGCAAGTTGCTTCAACTGCGTGATTACCAGTGGAATGTTCCGAAATTTATTGGAATAGAAAATCAGTGTGTTTAAGCTGTCGAGTTGGTTAAATGAATCCGGAACATCCGAAAGTAAGTTTTTCCCCAAATTGAGTTTTTTTACCCGATGCAACGTGCCCATATTCTTGGGAAGCTCTGTCAATTGATTGCCTCCCATTTGAAGTATGCGCATGTTATGCAGCCGCCTGATGGAGGCTCTCGACAGGTGAAGTTGGTTGTAATTGAGATCGAGATCTTCGAGTGCCGACATGCGTTTTAGCCACCGTGGTATTCGTTTGATGTGGTTGTTGCTCAGGTTGAGTATTTTGAGGTTGTGCAGTTTGCGTATGGATCGGGGAATTCTTTTCAGTTCGTTTTCGGATAAACTGAGGCTGACAATGGAATCGTGACGTGAAAACCTGATGTGTTTTGATTTGTTGCCGCTGAAAACAATGCTTTTCAACCGGGGAAAAAATGACAGGTCCAGTTTTGTGGAGGTGAGGTTGTTTTCGCTGGCAACCAACCTGGTGATTGAATCGAAACGGGTAATATCGGGCCAATCGGTAAACCCCATATGGGTGAGGTGAAGTTCTTTAACGGTGTCAGGGTTTACCGTGTTGATGTATTCCAAAAATTCTGCCTTGTTTTTCAACTCCTGTTGCCTTCTTTCCTCTTGCCACCGCTGGAAGGCCGTGTCGTTTTCCAATACCCGCATTTTGTCGTTTTTTTTATTCCGGTTGTTTTGTCCGAAACCTGATAACTGGAACAAAGCTGCCAAACCGACTAGCAAGATAATTTTTAATTCATTCATTTCTATGGCTTTGTATGATAACGTAGAATAACAACTAAAATTTTAGTTGATTGTGAATATTTTTCAATTTATTGTTGGTATAATGTTTTGTTTTGATATTTATCGGACCGGGTTCGATGTGTTAGTTTAATCCGGTTGTGTCGGAAAGCTGATGTCGAAATCCCGAAGGGATGACATGTTTATAGAAACAATTGCCAAAACAAATAATACGACCCCGTCGGGGTCGAATGATATGCGCGTTCAATATTATAAACATTGGAATCCTTCGGATTCCTTTTCAATCCATTCAACCAAATATTCCTTAATAAATTCGACAGAAAGCCAGTCGAAAAATATGAAATCTGACTATACTCCCAAAACTGGCCCCGAACGTGGTTGAAGGACCTGATGAACGTAGCGAAAAATTGCTGGGGCTTTGTGGTTAATACCGATTATGAATTGAAATGAGGTTTGAGTTCGCTTCGCTTTTGAAACCTCTTCAATTCTAAATCGGAATTATACATAAACAGCGTAATGCTAACTTCAATTTATTGTTGGTATAATATTTTGTTTTGATATTTATCGAACCGGGTTCGATGTGTTAGTTTGATCCGGTTGTGTCGGAAAGCTGATGTCGAAATCCCGAAGGGATGACATGTTTATAGAAACAATTGCCAAAACAAATAATACGATCCCTTCGGGGTCGAATGATATGCGCGTTCAATATTATAAACATCGGAATCCTTCGGATTCCTTTTCAATCCATTCAACCAAATATTCCATAATAAATTCGACAGAAAGCCAGTCGATAAATATGAAATTTGACTATACTCCTAAAACTGGCCCCAAACCTGGTCGAAGAACCTGATGAACGTAGCGAAAAATTGCTGGGGTTTTGTGGTAAAAAACTTGTCTGGATACTTTTTTGAGCCAACTTCAAATACAGCAACCTCGTTTCTATGGTTTGCGAATCTCAGTCACTTCAAACATGTTGTGGTTGATCATCCATTGAAAGACCTGCAGGTTGGCTTTGGCGTATTCTTCCATGAATTTTGCCTTTTCCTGGAAGTCATTCATCAGGTTTTTTGTGTTCTGATCCGGATAATGATACAAACCTGTTTCTTTTTTATCATTGATTATCAGTAGATATTCCTTGTCGAGCACCCCGATTTTATCGTCGTCGTTAATAAAGATACATGGTCGGCTTTCGCGAAGCAGATCGATTCCCAAAGAATTGTTCACATAGGGTAATTGCAGCAATCCCATGAGGGTAGGGCCTAAATCAATTTGACCGCCGATACAATCAAAGGTTTCAGGTTGGGTAAAAAGTCCGGGTGCATAGAAAATAAGTGGCGAATGAAAATAGTCCAACGACAAATCGTAGGTTGCAGTTAAAGGTGCACCATGATCGGCCACAAATATAAAAATTGTATTGTCGAACCAAGGTTTGGTGGCCGCCATGCGGATGAGTTGTTTCAGCGACCAATCGGCGTATTCAACAATTCCGAGACGGGTTTCTTCATGTTGAGGGGTAAAATATTCCGGGATATAAAACGGTCCATGGTCGCTGGCCGTCATAAAAGCTGCAAAAAACGGCTTGCCCTGTTGGTGCATTTGATCGACAATGGGCATGGCAAATCGAAACAAGTAATCGTCGGGTACCCCCAGGGTAGTTTTTACCATCTCGGCAGGATAGTCGGACTGACTCACGACCCGATCGAAGTCGTTGGCCATCAGGAAACCTTCCACATTGTCGAACTGACCATCGTGGGTCGTAAAATAGATGGTGCCGTAGCCTTGTTGGTGAAGAATCGTCCCTAGCCCGTGTTGTTTACGAATATTTTTCATCGGATGCTGCCGATAAAGTGCCGGAAATGAAAATAGCGACCCGAAAATACCATTAAAGGTATGTTTCCCTGCTGTGTAAATGTTCTCGAAATAAAGCGATTGCATTGACAGGCTATCCAGAAAAGGAGTGAGGTGGTTGGAATTTCCGTGTCGCGACATTTTTGCCGCACTCATGCTTTCCATGATCACAAGAACCACGTTGGGAGGGTTGGGATTGATGGAGTCCGCCGTTATTTTTCTGGCTATGGGAGATGCCGACAGCGAATTGCTTATGCCCAAATTTGATCGGACAATCTCCAAAGCCTGTTCATCTGCCATGAGATGTATCGTGGCATTACTGTCGTCGAGGCTGTCCAAAAAAGAACGCATCAAAGTAAATACAGGATTTAGACCCAGTTGGTTCAGGAAGGCATCGTTGCAAAAATAGGCTGTCCCAATGCGGATGGGCGATTTCTTTTCCAACCTTCCGCGAATACCCAGAAAGATTATTCCGAGAAATACCAGCGAAACGAGAGCAGTTATCCACCGGTTGTTGGTATCAGCAAGGGGATTATCTTTTAAAAAAATTCTGTGCAACAACTTGTAAAACAGGATTTCAACGAGAATGAAAGGGGCTAGAATCAAATAATATCTCGGCTCCTGACGGATCATGTCGAAAACAAAACCGGGATGGTCGATCCATTCGAAAGCACCCATGGAAAACCGCGAGAAAAACTGGTTGAAATAGGGGATGTCGGCGGCGCTAATCAGAAATGCCAGGCTGAAAAAGATAAAAATCCAAAGAAAAACCAGCCGGAATACCCACGTACTATTTTTCCGCAGCACGACCATCGCCGAGACTACAAAGAAAGGAACGATCAAAATATAACCGCTAATAACAATATCGAACCTGATTCCCATGACAAAAGCCCGAAGAATGGTTTCCAAGCCCGTTTCTGCCACATTCACCCGGTCGAGCTCGGTGATAAAGAGCAGTAGTCTGAATAGGGTAAATATGGTCAAAACCAGCAGATAGGTCTTGATAAAGAGAAATATATGTTTGGTTGAAGGTAATATGGTCATGCCATTTGTCAGCTATTGAAGTAGGGTGCAAAAGTGCAAAAAACTTAACAGAAAAATAAAATTGGCTTAATAAAAGATGTTCATTTTGTTTAAGTGGATTTCAAGTTGTGTGATATTTTTCATTGAGTGTATTCAGAAAAGCGTGTCATCCTGAACGCAATGAAGTATCTCTGACTCCCGCTTCAAGCGTCCACGCTTGAAGTTTTGATACCAACAACGTTTGTGTTCCTTGTGATAAACGTTGTGTTGGCTTTTGACTATTGGCTCACCGATCACTGTCACTTCCGTCACTTAGTCACTTTTTCCTTGGCTCTTGTCTCTCCTGTGCCCTTGGCTAAAGCCGAAGGGCAAGGGGGTGGGCTTCAGGTGTATTGATTTATCAAGTTTGCTCGTGTGGGGGTGGTTTGTTTCGTTGGTGATTGTTTGGGGCTAAAGCCCCCTCTCTGTGGTGTGGATATGTACTAAATGAATAATCCCCGCTTCAAGCGGGGACGCTTGAAGTTTTGATACCAAAAACACCTGTGTTCTATGTGATAACCATTGTGTTGGCTCTTGGCTGTTGGATCAATGTTGGCTAATTGCCGTTCACCCCTTCACCGCTTCTTCTTATCTCCGTGTCCTTTGTGCCTCCGTGGTGAAAAAAGCTATTGGCTTTGATAGAACCGATTACTGATCAACTTTCGTCACTTTTTACTTTTTACTTGGCTCTTTTCTCTTGTCCCTCCTGTGCCCTTGGCTAAAGCCGAAGGGCAAGAGGTGGGCTTCAGGTGTATTGAATAATCAAGTTGGGTCGCGTTGGGTGGTTTGTTTCATTGGTGATTGTTTGAGGCTAAAGCCCCCTCTAGGTGGTGTGGATAAGAACCAAATGAATAATCCCCGCTTCAAGCGTCCACGCTTGAAGTTTTGATACCAACAACACTTGTCTTCTATTAGATAACCAGTGTGTTGGCTATGGCTGCCGGTGGTTGGCTTTTTCTTTGACTCTTTGACTCTTTTCTCTTTTCTCTTTTTTCCTAGCCCTCTTTCTTCACCTCACAAACCCCGGCGTCTTTCCTTTTGCAATCGTTTTTTTGAACGGTTATAAATTATTTTCAACTCGTTTTTTGCCCCTTTTATGTTACCTTTGACGTTTTTTCAAAACGATCATTAATAGATGAACAATGCGCATCGATTCCAGGCTTAATTACGAGAAAACTAAGGAATTAGTTGGTTATGTGCGCCGCAAGGAGGCCACATTCGAAACCTATCGCCGGGTGGGTTTTATGGCAGGGTTGGAGGTACACCAACAGTTGCTTACCAAAGAAAAATTGTTTTGCCGCTGTCCGGCGGGTGTTTACCACGCACACGACGATTTTGATGCCGAACTCATACGTCACATGCGGCCAACACTCAGCGAATTAGGAGTGTATGATGGTACGGCTTTGATGGAGTTCAGAACCCGTAAGGAAATCAACTACCGCATCAACAACCAAAATGCCTGTACCTACGAGGTGGACGATACACCACCTTTTCCCATCAACCGCGAAGCATTGGAAATTGCATTGGAAATTTCATTGTTGTCCAAACTCAACGTGGTGGGCGAAGTGCATATCACCCGCAAGCAATACCTCGACGGAAGTATCCCGGCCGGATTTCAACGTACGGCCATCTTGGGAGTAGAGGGAGAATTGGAGTTGCCCCACAAAAAAATACGACTGATACAACTGAGTATCGAAGAAGATTCTTGTCGCGAAATCAGCGATGTGGGTCACTTGCGGGTTTATAAAACCGACCGGCTGGGTATGCCCCTCATCGAAACGGTTACCTATCCCGATTGCGAAACTCCCGACGAAATTCAACAAGCCTGCGATTATATCCGGTTTCTGAACCGCAGCACAGGCAAGGTGCGCACGGGCATGGGAGCCGGACGACAGGATGTAAACGTGAGCTGCAAGGGTGGTACCCGTGTGGAAATTAAAGGAGTAGCCCATACCAAATGGATTCCCGAACTCACCCACAACGAGGTGTTCCGTCAGTGGGCGCTGCTGCAAATTAAAGCGTTGCTTAACAATCAGATAGCACAACCAGATCAATGGAAAGCAAACAAAGAAATGCTTTCGGGCGACATCCTGAAAAAATTGCCCTTTGTTGCTGATGCCGAAGCTGTGATGGCCGTCAACTTGCCCGGATTCGAAGGTGTCATGTCGCATTTTACACAACCCGGACAAACGTTTTTCAACGAAATATCCGACCGACTCAAGGTGATCGCCTGCATCGAAAAACCCAATTTGCATGCCAGCGAAGAGCTTGATTCCACGGTTGATACGTCGGTTTGGGATGCGCTGGCACAGTTGTTGAAAGCCGGAGAACATGACGTACAATTGGTGGTTTGGGGTCCTCAGGACGACATGAAAACGGCCTTTGAAACCATCGAAGAACGTTGTCAGATGGCCATGGAAGGTGTTCCACCCGAAACCCGGAAATCCCTTCCCGACGGAACCACCATCTTCGAGCGCGTATTGCCCGGTGCCGACCGCATGTATCCCGACACCGATTCGGCACCCATTCCGTTGGAGGATGATTACATTACCACCCTGTCGAAAAATCTTCCCGAAGATGTCATCGATTCATACAAACAATTGAAAAAATGGGGTGTAAGCGAAGATGTATATACCTATATTTTTTCGAAAAACCTGTTTCCATTGATACAGCGTGCAGTAGTCGAATTGGAAGTAGATCCCAAGTTTATGGCTACCTTCCTCGGACAACGATTGAAATTTGCCGAAGGCCATTTCAAGAGTCCCGAACCGTTCCACTACAACAGGATATTCGATTTGTTTGCCTTTTTAAAAGCGAAAAATATTCATGTAAATCTGGCCGACCAAATGCTCAGGGATATGTTTGAGCATCCCAAAATGGATTTCGATTCCATCCTGCACAGCATTGGATTCAAAAAAATCAGTCAGCAGTCCATCGAAGCCAAATTGCCCATACTCAAGGACAAATTCGCCGAAGGAAAACAAACGATTTTACCATCGGATATGCGAAATTGGGTGATGGGTCAGGTACGCAAACAAGCTTTGGGCAATGTTGATTTGGCTGAGCTGAGCAAAGCAATAACAGATTAAAGTATTGGAAACAACTATCAAAAAAAATGGCAATGGATAACGATATTTTTCAAGGATATAAAGGAGCAGCCCTCGAACTTTTACAGAAATATCAAGTGCGCGTGTGGGGTACCACCAAAGTGGATACCACCCGAGGCATGTTTGAAGGCACTGTGTTGCCCCGTTCGGAAAATGATGACGATCAGCATATTGTGGTAAAGATTATCACCGGATATAATATTGGCATTGATGTAAAAACTGTTTTAAACATGGTTGAAACAGGATATAAAAAGGCCAATTATAAAATTCCTGAAAAGCAGTTTCCATATACCGACGGACTTCCCAAAGTAAAACTGTTTGGTACCGGCGGAACCATTGCCAGCAGGTTGGATTATCGTACAGGTGCCGTAATTCCGGCTTTTTCTCCCGGCGAGCTATATGGCGCCGTTCCTGAGTTGGCCGACATCTGCAACCTGGAAACTGAAAAGGTGTTTGCCGTGTTCAGCGAAAACATGGGACCTACCCAATACAAAGCCCTGGCCATTGCCATTGGCAAAGAAATCGAAAAGGGTGTAGATGGCATCGTGATTGGTCATGGTACTGATACCCTGCACCATACGGGAGCTGCGCTCACTTTTATGTGTCAGAATTTGCCTGTACCGGTGGTGTTGGTAGGCTCACAGCGTTCGTCCGACCGACCCAGTTCCGACGCGGCTCTCAACCTGATGCATGCCATGAAAGCTGCCGGAGAGTCGGACATCGCTGAAGTGATGGTTTGTATGTTTGGGCCAACCTCTGATGAGTACGGGCTCCTTCATAAAGGTACCCGCGTACGTAAAATGCATTCGTCGTACCGCTCCACTTTTCGCACCATCGGCGATACACCCCTGGCCATGATTAGTCGTAAGGAAATCACCCCCATTAAAAAGCAATACAACAAGCGCCGTCAGGATAAAAAGGTGGAGATTTTGCCTTATTTCAGCGACAAAGTTACCATGTTGTATTATTACCCTGCCATGAGTGCCGATGTGCTCGACGCATTGGTAGATAAGGGTTACAAAGGAATTATTTTTGTTGGAACCGGATTGGGCCATGTGAACAAAGAGCTCTATCCGGCCATTGAGCGTGCCCAGGCCAAGGGGGTTCACATGTTTATGACGCTGCAAACCATCTGGGGTTTTGTCCACATGTTTGTTTACGATACCGGACGCGACATGATGGCCAAAGGAATCATCC
Source organism: Bacteroidales bacterium (assembly GCA_965140775.1). Taxonomy (GTDB): domain Bacteria; phylum Bacteroidota; class Bacteroidia; order Bacteroidales; family F082; genus UBA6244. Next base: position 655,235 of record OZ223471.1, read on the forward strand.
CTGCCGGAAATATGCTTCCCGAGGTGGCATGGGTAAAACTAAGCTGGATTTTGGGTCAAACCGACGATCCCGTGAAGGTAAAAGAAATGATGCTGACCCCTGTAAATGATGAAATTACCAAGCGCGAACCCTACAACGGATACCTTGTATATCAGGGAGGAGTTCCCGAAGTGGAAGAGTTTATTAAGCATGTGCATAAGTAGGGAGTTGGGAGTCGGGAGTCCGGAGTTGGGAGACGGAAGACGGAAGACGGAAGACGGAAGACGGGGGTAATGAGTTGGAATTGAGTGCCATCGTTACGAGCGACCATTAGCCCCGGAATTTATTCCCGGGCTGAAATAAGCCCGAACACCGAAGTCAGAAGAATAGCCCGTAGGGCTTTAATATCCATAGCAAATATTTGAGAGAACCCCTTTGTCCGCAGGACTGAATGGAAGACGGACCCCGAAAGCCTTCGGGGGGAATCGGTAGTTGAAAGTTTGAGATTGGAAACTCATTGAAATAACAAAGCATTTATAGAAACAACTGGTAAAAAAGTTGATTTATTATTTTTTAAATGGATACCAATATGTAATCCTTTTGGTTAGTTTTGTTTAAAAATCGCTAACTATGTCTGCTGCCAATGTTGCTAAAAAATTCGGGACTGCGCCGGTTTTCTTTACCGCCATCAGCACCATTCTCGGTGCCATACTCTTTCTCCGTTTTGGCTTTGCTGTTGGAACTCTGGGCTTTTATGGGGTTGTGGCCATCATTGTGTTGGGTCATATGGTTACTATTCCCACCGCTCTGGCCATTTCCGAAATTGCCACCAATAAAAGGGTAGAAGGCGGCGGAGAGTATTTTATTATTTCACGTTCTTTTGGTCTTAATATCGGAGCAACCATTGGCATAGCCCTCTATTTATCACAAGCCATCAGCGTGGCTTTTTATGTGATAGCCTTTACCGAAGCATTCGGTTTTTTCTTCGATTATGCACAACAAACTCTGGGGATGGATTTACCCAAACAAGTGGTGAGTATTCCGTCCATGCTCATTCTTTCGGCTTTAATTCTGACCAAAGGTGCCAATTTGGGTGTTAAGGCGCTGTATGTAGTGGTAGTTATCTTGTTTGGAGCACTGGTAATGTTTTTTCTGGGACATACGGATTATGCCGGTGACTCCAATTTCGGACTCATGTCGGCGGAATTTCGTAATTCAAAAGACTTTTTCCTGGTTTTTGCCATTGTTTTCCCCGCATTTACGGGAATGACGGCAGGGGTGGGGCTGTCGGGTGATTTAAAAAATCCGGCCAAATCCATTCCCTTTGGAACCATTGTGGCTACCATCGCCGGGATGATCATCTACTTTTTTATTATTTACAAATTGGCGTTGTCGGCGAGTTATGAAGATTTGGTCAACAATCAATTGATCATGGCCAATATCGCGATAATGGGAGTTGTGGTTGTCCCTCTTGGGCTGGCGGCTTCCACCATTTCTTCGGCGCTGGGATCGGTCATGGTAGCTCCACGTACCCTGCAAGCGTTGGCTATGGATAAAGCTTTCCCCTCTAAGGGACTAAACAGATGGCTTGCATCGGGCAGAAAGAAAGATGGGGAGCCTTTTAACGCCTCAATGGTAACGGTGTTGATAGCGATGGCTTTTGTGGCATTGGGTAACGTGAACTCTGTGGCCGAAGTAATTTCCATGTTTTTTATGGTGACTTATGGTGCCTTGTGCCTGATATCGTTTTTAAATCACTTTGGTTCATCGCCTTCCTATCGGCCTTCCTTTAAATCAAGATGGTATATTTCGCTGATTGGATTTGTGGTTTCCATATGGGTTATGTTTAAAATAAACACCCCATACGCATTGCTGGCTTTTACACTCATGACGGGTATTTATCTGTACCTCAATTATTACCATAAAAATCGTAAGGGTTTCGAGTCAGTTTTTTCAAATGCCATTTTCCAACTCAATCGAAACCTGCAAGTGTTTTTACAAAAAAAGAGCAGCAAAAAGTCGTTTAGCGAGTGGCGTCCCAGTGCCATTTGTATTTCCAAGGACTCCTTCAAACGCGACAAAGCCTTTATGCTACTCGACTGGATATCATATAAATATGGATTTGGAACCTATTTGCACCGCATCGAAGGGTATTATTCCAAAGCCACCCACCAACAGGCACAAGAGGAATTGCACAAGCTTAATCAGATTAGCCGCAGGAAAGACAGCCATGTATATGTGGACACCATTATTTCGCCCTCCTATACCTCTGCCATCGCGCAAGCCATACAAATTCCTGGGATTGCCGGTATGGAAAACAACATGGTAATTTTTGAATACGACAAAGAAAAAGACGACAACCTGGAGTTTATCATCGAAAATTATTCTCTGGTCAATTCGGGGGATTTTGATGTGCTGATTTTAGCCTCCAGTCCCCGTGAAATAAAATATAAAAACGGAATTCATCTCTGGATTTCATCCTCCGACACCGAAAACGCCAACCTGTTGATATTGTTGAGCTTCATCATCTCAGGCCATCCCGATTGGAAGAAATCTGACATCAAAATCTTTGATGTCTGTAAGCCCGAAGACGAAGAAAAAGTGCGCAAGGAAATGGAAGAATTGGTCACCACCGGACGCTTACCCATTACCACCTCCAATATCGAAGTCATCCCCCGTCAGCCCGATGTATCGGCCAAATCGCTGGTCAACCTCAAGTCCTATGATGCCGGCCTCACCATGATTGGTTTCAGGAAAGAAACTCTCAAACATTCTGGCACCGACCTGTTTAAGGGTTATGAAAGTTTGGGTACTTTGCTGTTTGTTAATGCGCACAAGGTCAGGAATATAGAATAGAAAGCGGATTTGTATTTTTCCCATAGGGAATTAATGAAAGGGTGAAGAGGCGAAAGGGCGAAGAGGCGAAGAGGTGAAGAGGCGAAGAGGTGAAGAGGCGAAGAGGTGAAAGGGCGAAGAGGCGAAAGGGCGAAGAGGCGAAAGGGCGAAGAGGCGAAAGGGCGAAGAGGTGAAAGGGCGAAGAGGTGAAAGGGTGAACAAAAAAAAGACCATCGGTATGAAGCCATTACCATTAGGGCATCAATGTCAATAGAAAAATTACCGATTTGTATTTTTCCCGAAGGGAATTAATGAAAGGGTAAGAAAGGAAGGAAAAGGTGAACACTGTCTTCAACCGCCAACATCTCAACCAACCAACTCCTTCCGAACCGCTTCCACAAAACCCCGAATATCCTTCTCTGTGGTGTCCCATGAGCACATCAACCGCACTTCGTTGGTGCTTTCGTTCCAAATGTGGAAAAAATACCGAGCTTGAATTTGGGGGATCATTTCTTTGGGAAGTATCACGAAAACACCGTTGGCTTTTACTTCCTGAGTAATCGTTAACTGCGAAATTCTGCTGATTTCATCTGCTAACATCCGTGCCATCTTGTTGGCATTTTCGGCGTTTTTCTTCCACAAATCGTTGGTGAGGTATCTGGAAAACTGTGCCGATATAAACCGCATTTTCGAGTGCAGCTGCATGCCCTGTTTGCGGGTATATTCAAAATCTTTGGCCAGTTCGGTATTGAAAAACACCACGGCTTCACCAAACATCAACCCGTTTTTGGTGCCGCCAAACGAAAGCACATCTATGCCAGTATCTTTCGTAAACGATCTAAAATCAGTACCTAATGCCACGGCTGCATTGGCAATACGCGCCCCATCCATATGAAGCAGCATGTTGTTTTGGTGGGCAAAATCGGCCAGGGCTTTAATTTCTTCCACAGAATACACCGTTCCCAATTCGGTAACCTGCGAAATGGATATCATGCGGGGTTGGGCATGGTGCTGAAAACCAATGCTGTGCAAAAAGGGTTCCACTTGTTCGGGTGTAATTTTGCCTGTCGTGGTTTCGATGGTCAGAATTTTGCTTCCGCCAATTTTTTCGGGTGCTCCACATTCATCTTCGTTCATGTGGGCCGAATGTGCTGCTACGATTGCTTGATATGGTCGTATCAAGTGACTTGTTCCCAACACATTGGCCGCTGTTCCGTTGTACACGAAGAACACGGATATATCTTCGCCGAACAGGTGTTTAAATTTCTGTATGGCTTCCTGCGTTATGGTTTCATCTCCTTCTCCATAGGCAAAAACATGACCTTGGTTGACTTCGCTGAGGGCCTCCATTATTTCGGGGCAAACTCCCGACCAGTTATCGCTGGCAAATCCTTTTTTCATGACGGAAAAATTTTCACCAAAAGTAGACAAAAGAGGTGAGATTTTTAACCCTGACAGGGTTTCAAACCCTGTCAGGGTTTTATCTGCCTACCTCAATTTCTTCAATTTATCTTCCTTATTTATTCCCGAAATCACTTCAATGTTGATGCCATCTGAAAGTCCGGTTTTTACGATGCGTTTTTCAAACTGTTGGGGTGCCACTTCCACTTCCACGTAGGTGGCCGAATCGTCGAATTGAAGCAAGCCTTCCGAAATGGTCATCACACTGTCGGCGCGGGCCAGCACAATGTCGGCATTGGCGCTGTATCCTGAGCGGATAAACTGATCGTCACGTAGTTTTACGTCGGCTTTAATTTTAAACTGCACGGCACCGTTTACTTCCACCCCTTTGGGCGAGATTTGTTCGAGAACGGCATCAAAGGTCACGTTTTCCAAAGCACCAATGGTGAGCATCAGGGGCATGCCTTCTTTAATTTTACCCACTTCCGATTCATCGATATTGCCTTCAAACACCATTTCGCCCATGTCGGCTACGGTGGCAATGGTGGTGCCGGCGTTAAAGTTGTTCGACTCAATTACCTGGTTGCCAATTTCTACGGGCACATCCAGCACCATGCCGTCGATGGTTGATTTGACCAGGGTATTGGTTTCTCCTTCTTGTTTACTGATTTGTCCGTCACGAATCAGTTGGAGGGTTTCTTCGGCGGTTTCGAGGTCTTCCTTGGCACTTTTGTATTGCACTTCGTATGTTTCAAAATCTGCTTTGGCAATTACCCCATTCTCCAGCAATCCCAGTTGTCGGTCGTAGTTCCTCTTGGCATCTTCCAGCTTTATCTTTTGCACCTCCACGGCCGATTTGGCATTGTTTAGGTTAATCATGTTGGGGATGATACGGATTTTGGCGATCAGATCACCTTTTTTCAATACCTGGCCTTCTTCTACATACAATTCGTCGATAATGCCCGACACCACCGGTTTTATTTCGATTTCCTTACGTGGAATCACCGAACCGGTAGCCGTAGTTTTTTTTATCACATCCGAAATGGCAGGTGAGGTGGTTTCGTAAACAATGGGTTTGGTTTGCGATTTCTGATAAAGAAAATAGATGGTATAGCCGAACACCCCCAGCAGGATGACGACACCTAAAATTTTGAAAAACGTTTTCATATACAATCGAGGTATTAGATATTTATGTGATATTGATTCATTATTTGTGGTCGGTTATTCATCGCGCAAAGCATCAATGGGTTTAATGGAAACTGCCCGCTGTGCCGGAATCAATCCTGCCAAAGCACCTGAAATTACAAGTAAGATGATGGCTGCAATGGCCTTTTGGAAATCCACTTCGGGATGGGCAAACATTTGCCCTGAAGCCCCGGAACTTACCAGGGCATAATTGATGAGCTCCAACACAGCCACGCCAATGGTGAGTCCAATATATCCGGCAATGGTGGTCAGAAATACGGTTTCAATCACAATCTGGCTTTTCACTTCCAGCGGGGTGGCTCCCAAAGCACGTTGGATGCCAATTTCTTTGGTTCGCTCCTTTACCACCACCAGCATGATGTTGCTGATGCCGATAACTCCTGCCAGCAGCGTGAACACGCCCACAAACCAAATGAGGGCGTCGATGCCGGTAAACAGGTTTTTCATCTTGGTATATTCCACTTCAATGTTGAAAGCGCCGATAGCCCGGTCGTCGGTAGGGTCGATGGAGTGCCGCGACCGCATGAGTGCCTTGGCTTGTTCCAAAAGTTGCGAAGCCGGAACGCCATCCACGGCTGTCATGCTGTACCAACCCACGATGTTGCCAAAATTGTAGGTCTGTTGCATGGTGCTGAATGGCATGAATATTTGTGAGTTTTCGTTTTCAGCCTGTCGGTCGTTTTTCCGCGAAGAGTGAACGCCCACCACTTTAAAGTAAACTCCTTGAATTCTGATCATGGTGTTGATGGGGTCTTCGTCGGGATCATACAGCTCCGACTTCACCCGTGTACCGATCACCACTACCTTACGTTTCTCATCAATATCCAGTTCGTTGATTAATCGGCCTTCTTCCAGGTTTACCGGATCTATTTTGAAATAATCGGGACAGTCGCCCTGAATGCTGAAACTTGCTGTACGATCTCCCCTTACCACATTGTTGTTTTCGTTGCCGCCAAACACCTGAAGTCGAGGGGCGATGTATTGTATGTCGGGCAGGTTGTCGAGCATGGCCTGGGTATCTTCGTTGTTGAAATTGTACCTTCGGCCACGAGGAAATCCCTTGTAAGGTTTGGTGGTGGTTTGGGTCCACATAAACATGGCGTTGGTGGCCATGTCGCCCATCCCCTGACTTACGCCATTGTGTAGTCCTTTGCCCGAACCCAGCATGATGATGAGCATGAAGATTCCCCAAAACACGCCAAAAGCGGTGAAGAAGGTTCGTAGTTTGTTTTGCTTCAGTGCAAACAAAATCTCATGCCATTTATCTCTGTCCAACAGTGTCATATCAATTTCTTTTATTCATCACGTAAGGCGATTACAGGTCGTACGGCGGCGGCTTTGCGGGCGGGCACATAACCGGCCATGGCTCCCGAAACGATGAGTATCAGTGTAGCGCCGATGGCTACGCCAATGTTGATTTCGGGATTGGCAAAATAGTCCACGTCAGGCAAGGCTTTCGAAATAAGTTCCAAAAGTCCCACACCTGCAACCAATCCCAGATATCCCGCAACGGCAGTAATCAGAATGGATTCGTGGAGGATCAGAGCCACAATGGATCCGGGAGTGGCACCCAGCGCCTTGCGTACGCCAATTTCCTTGGTACGTTCTTTCACCACAATCATCATGATGTTGCTTACACCCACAATACCGGCGATGATGGTGCCAATACCTATTACCCAGATAAACAGGCGAATGCTGGCAAAGAGGTTCATGAATTTTTGGTAGTTCTCGATGCTGTTAAAAATAAACAGGGCACGCTGGTCGTTGGGGTCGAATTTCATTTGTTCCGACAGGGTAGCCCTGATTTCGGCCACCACCTCCTCGCTTTCGGCAATTCCGGCATCACCCAGCATGAGGCTCACATTGTTGATGTCGGTTCCCAGATTAAATACCCTTTGTGCTGTGGTAATGGGAATGTAAACCCTTAACAAATCACGGTCGGTTCCCGGGTCGTCGAAAACGCCCACTACCTTAAAAGGTACCCCGCTAACCATGATGTATTCGCCCACCGCGGGTTTGCCCTTGAAAAGCGCTTCGTAAGCCAATCTGCCTATAGCCACTACCTTCCGGTATTCCTCCATGTCGTTGTCGTTGAGCCAGCGACCGTCATTTACATACAGCGATTCCACATACCGGTATTCGGGACTGATGGCAAAAATGTCGAAAGTGCCGTATTCGTTGCCATAGGAAACCAGGTTGTTGCGCCAGATACGGCGGCGGGTGCTGCTCATTTCCACATAGGGCAAGGATTCCAGGGTGGTGCGTTCGTCGTTGGTGAAGGTGAGTCGTCGGCCCGGTTTCATACCTTTGTATGCCTGACTGGTTACACCCGGATTGATGGAAATATAATTTACGGCGTCTCCTTCAAAATCTTTTCTTACGCCATTTTCCAGTCCGTAGCCGGAACCCAGCAACAAAACCAGCATAAAAATTCCCCACGCTACGCTAAATCCCGTAAGGAAGGTACGCAACTTGTTCTTGCTGATGGTGTTAAATATTTCTTGCCACTTATCGAGGTCAAACATGGGGTTGGAATTTTAGCTTAATATTTCAACTTCCGACAGTACCGAATGGCGCAATTCTTCGCTTTTATATTGGTGCTCGATGATTCCGTCCTTGATGTGGATGATGCGGTCGGTTTGTTCGGCAATGTCGGTTTCGTGGGTAACAATCACCATGGTAATGCCCTGTTTGTTAATTTCTTTTAGAAGGGTCATCACTTCCTGGGAGGTAGTTGAGTCGAGGGCGCCGGTGGGTTCGTCGGCAAGAATCACCTTGGGGTTGGCTACCAGTGCCCGGGCGATGGCCAATCGTTGTTTCTGACCACCCGAGAGCTCCGAAGGCAAATGCTCGGCCCAATCGTACAATCCCATTTTATCCAGATATTCCAAAGCCAGCTTGTTGCGTTTTTTGCGGCCAACTTTCTGATAATAAAGCGGTAGGGCTACATTTTCCACCGCGTTTTTAAAGGGGATCAAATTAAACGACTGAAAAATAAACCCCAGCATTTGGTTGCGATAGTAGGCCGCCTTGCGCTCGCTCAGGTTGGCCATCAGGGTGCCGTCGAGGTGATAGGTCCCCTGATCGTAGTTGTCGAGAATCCCAATAATATTAAGTAAGGTGGATTTTCCCGATCCCGACGATCCCATAATGGAAACCAGCTCTCCTTTTTTTACCAACAGGTCGATCCCCTTGAGCACGTGCAGACCCGAATGGCCCATTTGATATGTCTTATGTATGTTCTTTAAATCAATCATGAGCTAATGTTTGTAATGTTACCAACTACAACGCAATAATTTAACAGGAATTATGCCATGGTTCGGATATTTTTAATATTCAGATAATTACGCATTCACTTACCTTGGTTACTGTTCGGTGGCTTACATAAAGTGTGCGCCAGCGTTCAGTATGGTTCAATGGGTGTTGCACATCGTACACTTCCCCTCTATTATGCAATTAAAACCGGGCTATTCCGTTCATTAATACGTGCATTTTCATAGTTTTGTTGTCTAATGGAGAAAATCAAGTGAATATTTATACACATAAGATGCGCTGGAAAGCGCTGTTGGTGGTGCTGGCCCTCATGATTATAGGAGGTTCTATTTTTTATACCAACCTGCTGGTGGGCAAGTTTGCCAACGAAGAGCGGAAAAATGTGGGATTGTGGGCAGCAGCGGTTCAACGGAAGGCCGAATTGGTGATTTACACCGAATCGTTTTTCGGACAGTTGCAGGCACAGGAACGCAAAAGGGTAGAACTGCTCGCCGATGTGTACAAACAGTTGTTGAGCGATAAAACCTCAAGCAGTCAGGACCTCACTTTTTTTCTGGGCGTGATCGAGAAAAATACCACCATCCCCATCATTTTAACTGATGCTCAGGGCAAAATCATCGATTCCCGAAATCTATCGCCCGTACAGGACACCATCAAACACCTGTCGGGAGAACTCAAAGAAGAGTTTTCGGTGTACAAACCCATCGTGGTGCCCATCCTGCCTCACAAACGGCATTATTTGTATTACCGCGACTCGCACTTTTTCACCGAACTGAAAAAAGTACTCAACGAATACATTACCTCTTTTATGTCGGAAGTGGCGCTCAACTCCTCGAGTGTTCCGGTGATCATTACCGATTCAACCCGAAAAAAAATCATCCAATTTGGAAATCTCAACGATATCCGAATGACCGATCCGGCCTATGTGCAGGAAAAGCTGGAGGAAATGGCCGACGAAAACAATCCCATCGTGGTGAATTTCGGACAGCAGGGCATTTCCTACATATATTATCAGGACTCCGAACTGCTTACCATCATGCGTTTTTTTCCTTTGGCCCAGATCCTGATTATTGCTGTTTTCGCCCTTGTGGCCTACTTGCTGTTCAGTTATGCCCGCCGTTCGGAGCAAAACCGCGTGTGGGCAGGCATGGCCAAAGAAACGGCCCACCAACTGGGAACGCCTTTGTCGTCCATCATGGCCTGGATAGAACTTTTAAAAATGGATGATGCCAACCATTCACAGGCTGCCACTGAAATTGAGAAAGATGTCAACCGATTGGAAATCATTGCCGAACGCTTCTCCAAAATTGGTTCCGATGCCAGCCTGAATAACAACGATGTGGTAAAAATACTCATCGACAGCATCAACTATCTGCGTCCGCGAACGGCAAAAAAAATTACCTACGACGTGCGTATCGACGAAAGTAAAGAAGTGATACTTCCGGTAAACGGTGCTCTTTTGAGCTGGGTTATCGAAAATTTATGCAAAAATGCCATGGATGCCATGAATGCCGCAGGAACCATCACCATCGAGATGAAAGAAGAAGCCAAACACGTGATTATCGACGTGTCCGACACAGGAAAGGGCATTGGCATTACGGAGCAAAAAATGATTTTCAATCCGGGATATACTACCAAAAAACGTGGCTGGGGTTTGGGTTTGTCACTCTCCAAACGGATAATCAAGGACTACCACAAGGGTAAATTGTATGTAAAAACCTCCACTCCGGGCAAAGGAACCACCTTTCGCATTGTCCTCAACAAATAAATTTGCCCTCCACATGTCACCTGATATCAATCACCTCTTTCATTAATTCTTGGTTATTTTTTTATCAGAAGTGTATTTCCATCAAATAAATATTACTTTTGGCCTATATTTCAATTTATTAATTAGATCATCATGGATATTTTTGTTGGAAGTCTTCCTTTTAGATTAAGCGAAGATGAATTAAGAGGTGAATTTGAAGCTTTTGGAGAAGTAACCTCTGCACGTATCATTACCGATAAATTTTCGGGAAAAAGTAAAGGATTTGGTTTTGTTGACATGCCTAATGCCAATGAAGCTGAAGAAGCCATTGAAAACTTGAATGGTAAAGAACTTATGGGTCGCCCAATTGTAGTAAACGAAGCTCGTGAAAAACGCGACGACGACAGACGTGGCGGCGGCGGCGGTGGATACCGTGGCGGCGGCGGCAATCGCGGCGGCGGCGGATACCGCAGAGACTAATCACCCAAAAAATTAACTGTTACTGAAATTTGAAATATTCATGAGATGGATTGATTCTGAGCAAACAAAACAATGTTTTTGCTGGTTCACCTAAGTTTAGCCATCCACGAAAAAAACTTATTCCGGACAGACTTAAAAAATTCATGCCATTGACTTCACCATCGTGAGGTCGGTGGCTTTTTTTGTGCCACAAATTGATTTTCTGGTCGATTTAAACGTAATTTTATACCCTTAAACACAGACAACCTTTTTAGTAAACAGACCGTCTTCGATAACGACTGATGAACCTAAATGAAAAAGAACTGGTAAAGCTGTGCCTGAAAAAGAATGCAAAGGCCCAGAAGCTGCTGTACGATACCTATCACAGCCGCTTGTTAGGGATTTGTATGCGATATGGTAAAAGCAAAGCTGAAGCCGAAGATATACTTCAAATGGGAATGATCAGAATTTTTAAATATATGGGATCGTATTCCGGTAACGGATCTTTCGAGGGCTGGATGAAACGAATTATGGTGAATGTGGCCATCGATAATTTCCGGAAAAACAACAAACACTACTACCACGACGATATCACCGAAGTTTTTGGAATGCCTTCCACCGAACCGGATGCTTCCGGAAATATTTCTGTTAAAGACATTATGGCAAGCGTACAACAATTGCCTCCGGGCTATCGAATGGTGTTCAACTTGTACGCCATCGAGGGCTTTTCTCACAACGAAATTGCTGAAAAATTAGGCATTTCGGTTAATACCTCTAAAACTCAATTGCTTAAAGCACGACGTCAACTCATGAGAAAACTGGGCGATCACGACCAGTTTCTACCAAAAGCATATGCGCAAAATGAAGGATGATTATAATTATATTGATGAGCTGGTAAAAGACAGCCTCGAAGATTTCCGGGAGGAGGCCGGCACCGAAGTTTGGGAAAAACTTCGATGGACGCTCTTCTGGATGAAATACCGCTGGTATATCGGGCTAAGCTCGGTACTCCTGCTGCTGGGTGTGTCCGCATTCGTTACCTGGCAATTGCCTGTCCACACAGATATTCAGGTGGTTCAAACTAACCTTACTGAGCCAAACAATCAGCTTTTGCTGGCTTATAATCAGGAAGTGGAAAACCATGCCATGTATGAAGAGGCCTTGACTTCCGAAACCAATGTCTTGGAATCAGCCAATGACATGTCGACCACCCAACCCACCCAAACCGAAAACGCTATTGCTGCTTCGGCAACTACCGCTCCCAACTTCACCATAAGTCGGGAAATGACCAATTCTTCTGATCAAATGTATTCGGATAGGATGTACCTCATCCTCAGTGGATTGTCTGCCTTGCCCTTTTCGGCAAGTCTGACCACGAACCCCGATACCAATCTGATTGGTTACAACCGCCGCACCGACCTTCCTGTTCAGCCGGTGAAAAAACAATGGCTCTCCATGAATCTTTACGGTGGACCGTCGTTCGTTAATTCGGGCCTTTCAGGTGTGAACTCCGAATACCTCAATATCCGAAACGACAACGAATCCAACGCCATGGGTTGGTCGGTAGGCTCCGATATCCGCTTTCATTTCAAAAATTGGGTGTTCACTACCGGAATTTCCTACGCGCAATACAACCAAAACAGACGGTATATCCATCAATATCAGGAGTATTCACCCGGCGACAGCTATTTTGATTACGATACCACCTGGGTGTATATTTTCGATCCACCAAACTACGGAGTGCCCATGATCAGTAAAATCGACAGCACCTGGGTAAAAGTGTATCATGATGTTACCATCGATCAGAGCGGAAAAAACCGCGTCAGCTATTTTGAAATTCCACTCATGGTGGGTTATACCATGCATCACAACAGGTTTTCGATGGAGTTGAATGCCGGTGCATCGGTAGGCTTCCTGACGTATTCAAATGTTTGGGTACCTGACGAATCCAACTCGCTCCAATTGTTGAAAGTGAACGAAATGCAGACCACGATGTATAATGTTGTGGCCAATGCTTCACTTTATTATCACCTCGATCGTAGAACCAGTTTGTTTGTTTCGCCGTACTACAAACAAAATATGCGCTCCATTTTTAATAATAATTTCCCTCAAACACAACATTTCAACACAATTGGCATTAATTTTGGCGTAAACATATTGTTTTAACCGGACCCCACTTGGGTCTTTTTGAATTGCCGATTCTATCATGAGGTACGCTGCAGTATTGTATTTACTGATACTTAGTTCATTTCCAGTATTTTCACAGGAGAGAGCCATGGTATGGTATTTTGGCAACCACGCCGGTGTCGATTTCAATAGCGGTGAACCCATGGTACTCAACAACAGCCAAATGATGGCAGAGGCCGGATGCTCGGGTATCTGCGATCTTCAGGGTCATTTGTTGTTTTATACCAACGGAAATAAAGTTTGGAACAAAAGCCACCAGGTGATGGTAAACGGCGACAACTTAAATGGGAGCCAACGACTAAATCAGAATTCGGTGGTGGTGCCACTTCCTTCATCCACTTCCTTGTACTATTTGTTTACCATAGTCGATGCCGGTGTGATGAACCTGTTTCAATATTCGGTAATAGATATGACCCTGAACAACGGACAGGGCGAGTTGACCCAAAAAAATATTCCCATCGCCGATGATGTTGTGGAGAAAGTGGCAGCCGTTCAGCATTGCAACGGTCAGGATTACTGGGTGATAACCCATGGAAACGATACCGCCTTTTATTCGTATCGGGTAACGGCAGCCGGTATCGACCCAACGCCCGTGATCAGCGCAAGTGGTGCCAGACCATTGGCGCCAATCGGATATTTAAAAGTTTCGCCTGCCGGCAACAAAATCGCCATGCCCATCAACGATCAAAGTCGCGACCTGTTGATGGAAGTAAGTAGGTTCGACAACCGTACAGGAGAAGTTTCTCAACCCCAAAAAATATTTAGTAAGTCGGATAACACCTACTGCTATGGGGTGGAATTTTCTCCCGATGGTAACTTGCTGTATTTCAGCACGGGAGGTCTGGATTACGGATTGTGGCAATACGATCTGAGGTCGGAAAATGAACAACAACTGAACCAGTCGGCTATTAAAATTGGCTCAGGAAACAACTACGCCCTACAGTTGGCACCCGATGGAATTATTTACATCGCCAGCGAAAACCGACCCTGGCTCAATGCCATCAACCAGCCCGATTTTGTGGGTGATGCCTGCGATTATCAGCAGAAAAAGGTGGAGTTTTCCGGCGACACTTCGCTCATGGGCTTACCCAATTTTGTCCAGTCGTGGTTTTATCAGCCGGCCTTTGAGGTGGTTTCGCCGTGTGCATCCGATTCAAGTTTTTTCCTGTTTCATCATGCGGAAAGTATGGATTCCATCGTGTGGAATTTTGGTGATGGTTCGGCTGCCCAATGGCAAAATATGAATGACAATGGCATTTCGCATGGGTACATGCATCCGGGTTTGTATGACGTAGAAGCCAGAGCTTACCATTGTGGCGTGGAGGAGCTGATGAACCAACAGGTGGAAGTGTTTGCCTTGCCCGAATCTACCCTGGTTCCCGACACAGTCATTTGTCCGGGATGCACCCTGGTACTGGATGCCGGATCCGGTTTCGACAGCTATCTTTGGAATACAGGAAGCACCGAACAGTTTACCGATGTGGATGCACCGGGTACTTATTCGGTGGAAGTTGGCCTCCATGGTTGCTTCAACACCTCCATGGTAAATGTACTGGATACCAAGTCGTTGATATGGGCTCCCGATGCTTTTACGCCCAACGGAGACGGATTGAACGACGTATTTGTTTTGGTGAGTAATATTCCAATGGATAACTTTACTTTGTGGGTGGTCGATCGGGGAGGTACCATTGTGTTCATAAGCCATGATATCCATGCGGGTTGGGATGGTCAATTTCAAGGAAAATTGCTGCCCATGCAAACCTATGTGTGGTATGCTCAGTATACCTTTACCGGTGGATCGGGTCAAACTGCCAAAGGAACGGTACTGTTGTTGCGATAAGTGGGCAACGGTGAGGTTGTTATCCACGTCTTTAAGACAAAAGCAGTGAGGGGAGTAGGGAATGGCGTGTTTAAAATATATGATGATGAAAAGATTTTTACTTCTTACAGTCGTTTATGCTTGCCTGTCAAGTGTATTTGCACAACATGCCCCTGTGGCGGTGAATGATTATGCACACGGAATACTTGGTAAACTATTGACTGTGAAGGTGGTGGAAAATGATTACCACCCCGATGGACTGTCATTCAAGGTTTCCGGAGCCTCCTTGGCGCAGGCCTATACCGATAGTACCATCACGTTTTCGGTGAGTTACGAACGATATTACAATGTGCCCGATACCATCACCTTCAGGTATTCGCTCAGGGATGAAAACGGAACTACCGGCGACGAATCCATCGGGAAAGTATTCGTGGTGATCGACAACAGTCATTATTTCAATTATCTGGATTACAACAACATCAAAGCACGTGTGCAAGCCATCGGATTGCAATTTTGGTCGGGGCCCTTGGCTACCACCACCGAACGACCGGACCCCGAATTTGAATTTCCACAAGGAAGCCGGCTCAACACCATTTTCAATTCATCGCTGTGGATAGGGGGTAAGGACGAATTGGATTCCTTAAAACTGGCGGCCGAACTTTACCGACGTGATGGATTTGATTATTGGCCGGGGCCCCTGGGAGTTCAGGGTGCCTTGCTTACCATCGATACCACCACAGTCGTCAAATGGCAAAAAGTATGGAAACTTACCTCGCAAGAAGTACTTTTCCACAAACAACACTTCAACGATCCGGGCTATCAAATGCCTGCCGATATAGCTACCTGGCCGGCTCACGGCGATCCCAACTTGCATCAGGCCTCCTATTTGGCGCCTTTTGTGGATGTGGATGGCGACAGTGAGTATATTCCTGCCAATGGTGACTACCCGCTTATCCGTGGCGATCAGTGTATCTATTTCATTACCAACGACCTTCGCGCACATACCGAAACCGGAGGGGAGGCCCTTGGATTGGAAATTCATGGCATGGCCTATGAGTTTAATTCGCCGGAGGATACGCCTTTAAACAATACAGTTTTCTTTAGCTACAAAATATTTAATCGCTCGGCCAGCACTTACCACGATGCCTATATCGGATTGTTTACCGATTTCGATATTGGCGACTCACGTGACGATTTTGTGGGTTGTGATGTGGCCAGAGGAACCTATTTTGGCTACAATGGCGATACCTTGGATGGCGACCAAACCGGACAAGCAGGCACCTACGGCGACAACCCTCCCGCTCAGGGAATTGTGATTCTGGGAGGTCCTGTATTGGATGAGAATGGATTGGACGATCCTGATGGTCAATGCGATGAAAGCGTTAATGGTGTCGGTTTTGGAGATGGTGTGGCCGACAACGAGCGTTTTGGAATGGAGAAATTTATCTGGTTCAACAATAGCCAGGGAATTCAGGGCGATCCCGATGAGGCACTTGATTATTACAATTATTTGAGAAGTGTGTGGAAAGACGGAACCGCCATGGAATACGGTGGCAATGGTCATTTAAGCAGTGGAGCCTACGGGCCGGCGGCCAGTTTTATGTTTCCGGGCTTGTCCGATCCTTGTTATTGGGGAACCGGTGGTGAAGAACCTTTTGGACCTGTTGACTGGACCGAGATTTCTGCCGGAAATCAGCCCAGCGATCGCAGGGGATTGAGCGTTATGGGGCCTTTTACTTTTGAGGCGGGTTCCATGGAAAGAGTGGATGTGGCTTATGTGGCTGCCTTCGCATCGGGCGATAACTCAGCCGTAGAAACGCTGATGTCGTATGTGGATGAGGTAAAAATGGCCTACGGAAGTGATCCTCTATATTTCGGATACCAGTGGCTCGGCATCGAAGAAGGGGGATTGGAAGAGGTACTTTCTCAATTGGTGCCCTACCCCAATCCGGTTTCCCATATGGTTCACTTCGAGAGTCCGGTTGATTCCCGTACGGCTGAATACCGAATTTCTGATATCACAGGGCGGGTTCAGCTTTCGGGACGACTTACCCAAAGCAACCATCATCAAATTGATTTATCTTCACTGCAACCGGGACTTTATGTTTTGGTGGTTGCAGATGCCGGAAAAAGACTCACCTGCAAACTGATTAAGAACTAAGGCGTTTGTTTCTTGTCTGTTGATTGGTTCTTACCTGCCAAAATAATTTATTTCCAAATTTTTCGGACAACTTAATTTCACCTGTTCTCGTCTATGGGTCAGAGGTCTAGGATGTATTAGGCTGATTTAATCATCAAAAAGCTGTAATCATGAAAAATTTTTTACTTCTCATGCTGGTGCTGTGTTTCTCCGGATCTGTTTTCGCTCAAAGCGGTCCTGTTGCCAACAACGATTATGTGAATGCACGCTTGGGCGAAACATTTACAGTGAATGTCATTCAGAACGATACGCATCCGGATGGCCTGGCAATTAAAGTACAAGTGGCCTACAATGCTGTTTCACACACCGATAGCACCATTACTTATAAAATGGATTATGAGCAATACTACGCTGTTGAAGACACCATCGAATTTTCGTACCTGATTTCCGATGAAAATGGAATGATTGGCCCCGACGGTCAGGCCTTTGTTTGTGTAACGCTCACCAGTGCCCCCAATTATGCCTGTCTCGATCAAAACAATATCAGGGCAAGGATTCAGGCCAGCGGCATGCAATTTTGGTCGGGACCAAGCTACCCAGCCTCAGAAGATCCCGTATTTGAATTTCCAAAGGGAAGCGGGCTCAACACGGTTTTCAATTCCACCTTATGGGTGGGCGGAATGGATGAATCAGGTACGCTCAAGCTCGCCGGCGAACGCTATCGTCAGATGGGTCTTGATTATTGGACGGGGCCTTTGAATAACATCGAAACGGGTGAACTTTCCGTTGACACGAATTTGGTGGTTGCCTACAACAAAGTATGGAAACTTACCAAAGATGAGGTGATTTATCACAAAGAGCATTTTGGCGATGAAGGGTATGCACCCATTGCTGACATCCTTACCTGGCCGGCTCAGGGCGATCCAAGTTTGAATCAGGCTGAATACCTGGCTCCCTTCGTGGATGTGGATGGCGACGATGTGTATTCGCCCATGAATGGAGACTATCCATTAATCCGTGGAGAACAGTGTATTTATTTTATTATCAACGATTTGCGTAATCATACCGAAACGGATGGCGAAGCATTGGGTCTGGAAATTCATGGCATGGCCTATGAGTTTTCAAATGATGAATCTATTCCCATGAACAACACGGTATTCTTTAATTATAAAATATTTAACCGTTCCACGCATACCTACCACGATACCTACGTGGGGTTGTTTACCGATTTCGACATAGGCTATGCCGGTGATGATTTTGTGGGTTGCGATGTGGCCCGGGGTGCGTATTTTGGTTACAATGGCGATTCCATCGATGGAGATGGCGGATCGGGAACTTATGGCACAAATATTCCTTCACAGGGTATCGTTATTCTCGGCGGTCCTATCATGGATGGCAACAACCTGGACGATCCCGACGGACAGTGTGATGAAAGCATCAATGGTGTTGGTTTTGGCGACGGCATCGTGGATAATGAGCGTTATGGAATGAAGAAATTCATTTATTTCAATAATGGAGGGATACCCCAACAATCGGATCCTGAAACAGCCCCCGAATACTACAATTATTTAAAAGGAATTTGGAAAGACGGAACCGCCATGGAATACGGGGGAAATGGTCATGTGAGCAGCGGCGCCTATGGTCCATCGGCTAATTTCTTGTTTCCCGGAATGTCTGATCCTTGTTATTGGGGAACGGGTGGTATTGAGCCATTTGGATCAGTTGAATGGACAGAAGCCACAGCAGGAAATACACCCCAAGACCGCAGAGGTTTGAGTGTAATGGGTCCCTTTACCTTCGAGGCCGGATCCATGGAAATGGTAGATGTAGCCTATGTGGCTGCTTTTGCAAATGAAGGTGAAACAGCCGTGGAAACACTCATGAGCTTTGTGGATGAGGTTAAGTCGGAGTATTTTAAAAATCCTACTTACTTTGGAAATCAATGGCTTAGCATGCAAGATCCCCCTGAAGAATCAAAATTGAGTAAACTCAAAATATTCCCCAACCCTGTTAAAAGTGTGATGAATTTTACCTACGCTTCCGAAAGTATGGATGCGCAATACAAACTAACGAACATCATGGGCAAAATAGTAATGACCGGACAGATGGAAAAGAATGGTCAGCAATCCATCGACGTATCCTCCCTGGAAAGTGGATTGTACTTCCTTTCTGTCTCCGAAAAAAATGGAGTTACTGCTGCTAAAGTACTCATTAACCATTGAGTTGATTTTTTTTCAAAGTGGGTTGATCAACCAAAATTGTTCGGTCATATTATTTACCTGCAACATGCCTGTGTTGCAGGTTTTTTTGTGAGAAAAATTTACTGTTTAAGCCGTATCGAATAGCTTTTTTAAGCCGATGTGCTGATGGATGGCATCAAATAAGTTTGCATAAAAAAACCCTTCCTGCCATGGGAAAGGTTCTTTTTGATAGAGTCAGAAACTGTCTAAATTTTATTATAGGGATCCGTTAGGAGCCAAACATGGGTAGATGGACAATCTTTTTCATTTATTTCGTCCGCCATGGGCGGACGATACAATCGTGATGAAATGACCTTTCCTGCCCATATGTTTTACCAACAAGAAAAACTTAGACAGTTTCTCAGTATCTTTAGAAATAATTATTAATCAGCTTAAGCACATCGTTTCCATTGGCAAGAATGAGCAAACTGAATAAAATAACCATGCCAACCACCTGAGCCCGTTCCAGGAATTTATCGCTGGGTTTGCGACGGGCGATGATTTCGTAAAACAGAAACAAAACATGCCCGCCATCGAGTGCCGGAATGGGCAATACATTGATAATAGCCAACATAATGGATAGAAATGCTGTCAGACGCCAGAAACTTTCCCAATGCCAGTAAGTGGGGAAAATGCTTCCGATGGTAATGAAACCTCCCACCCCTTCGTAGGCTTTAACCTCAGGTGAAAACAGAAGTTTGAGTTGCTTGAGGTAATTGCCAATGCCACTCCAGGTGCGACTGAATCCTGCCGGAATGGCTTCCGAAATGGTGTATTCCTTTTTGCTCAGTTTGAAGAAAGCCGACAAATCGCCCACCGGATAAACCCCCAAAAGTCCCGTTTCATCTAGTTTTACGGGTAGGTGGAGGGTGTCGGGTCCGCGTAGTAAATCAACGGTTACGGTTTCGTTTTTATAACGTTGAATTTCCTCCCTGAAATCATTGAAATATCTAATATTCACACCGTTGATTCCCAAGATGGTGTCTCCTAACATCATGCCGCCTTTTTCGGCAGGAGAGTTTTCGGCAAATTTTCCGGCAACAAAAGGTATGCGGACATTCAAAATGGGCTCGCGGTGATGAACCAATTTATTCAAACTGCCTTCGGGCAAGCGCACATTTACCTTTTGTCCGTTGCGCATCACCTCTACCACTTGTACTTCGTTCAGTACCAGGTTCATGGGGATTTTAAGGAAGTCGTCCACATACAAACCATCGAGTGCTAAAATCTTGTCACCAGGCAAAAATCCCATTTCCAGAGCCAGGCTGTCCGGACGAACCCCATATTTATTGACTTCGCTGGTGGGCAAGTACTCATCACCATAACTGGCCAGCATGGCTATGTAGATAATCACAGCCAACACCACGTTCATGGTAACACCTCCTAACATGATAATCAGTCGCTGCCAGGCCGGTTTCGACCTGAATTCCCATGGCTGAGGAGGTTGCTTCATCTGTTCCTTGTCCATGGATTCGTCAATCATGCCCGAAATTTTTACATAACCTCCCAACGGAAGCCAGCCCATACCATATTCGGTACCTTTGTAATTGAATTTAAATAACGAAAACCATGGATCGAAAAACAGATAAAATTTCTCTACCCGTGTTTTGAATATTTTGGCGGCGGCAAAATGCCCGAATTCGTGAACAACCACCAAAATGGATAAGCTGAGAAGAAGTTGAAGTATTTGAATGAGAATTTCCATGTGCTTTTTTAATAACTTTTTATCATTTCAAGTGCTTTGGTACGTGCCATTTTGTCGATTTCAAAATAATCTTCGATGCCAGGCTGCCCGATGAAAGGGTTGTTCAACATGGATTTTTCCACGATCTTCGGAATATCCAAAAACCCGATTTTTCCCTTCAAAAACGCTTCCACGGCCATTTCGTTGGCAGCATTCAAAACACAAGGCAAACTACCACCGGTATTCATGGCTTCGTAAGCGAGTGCAAGATTACGAAATTTTTTCACATCCGGCGTTTCAAATGTCAGAGAGCCAATGGCTGCCAAATCGAGTGGTTTTGCCAACGATGGAATCCTGTCGGGATAGGTCATGGCATATTGAATGGGCAGGCGCATGTCGGGCTCGCTCATTTGTGCCTTGGTGGATCCGTCAGTAAATGTGACCATGGAATGAACAATGCTCTGTGGGTGTATCAGAATTTCAATTTGCTGTGCATCCACGCCAAACAACCACTTGGCTTCCATGGCTTCCAATCCCTTATTCATCAGGGTGGCCGAATCGATGGTTACCTTGTCGCCCATGTTCCATTTGGGGTGGGCCAGTGCCATTTGTGGGGTAATATCGGCCATCTCAGCGTTACTCATTCTGAAAAACGGACCTCCGGAGGCGGTGAGCAATATTTTCTCAATTTCATTGCCACCTTCTCCCGCAAGGCATTGGTAAATAGCCGAATGTTCCGAGTCGATGGGAATAATGGGCACCTTGTTTTCGATCACCATCTTCGACAAATGTTCGCCGGCAACCACCAAACATTCTTTGTTGGCCAGAGCAAGCGTTTTTTTGTTTTGAATGGCGGCCATGGTTGGTTTGAGTGCGGCAAAGCCCACGATGGCCATAATCACCAGATGAAAGGAGTCCATTTCCATTACCTGACAAACGGCTTTTTCGCCTGCATACACTTTGATGTCGTGATCGTTAAGTTGCTCTTTTACCTTCTCGTAGTGATTTTCGTTGGCAATGACAACCACATTGGGCTGAAATTGTATGGCTTGTTTCACCAACAAATCCACATGATTGTATGCTACAAGAACTTCTACCTGAAATTTCTCCGGATTGGCAGCAATAATTTCCAGCGCTTGTTTACCGATGGATCCGGTTGATCCAAATAGTGCCACCGGCTTTTTAACTTGTTGCATAGATTGTTTTTGGGTTCGGTTAGTTAAAAATAATGTAATCCTGTGGTCGGATGGGCGATCCATTGTACCAAAGTTCAAAATGTAGATGTGGTCCTGTGGAAAGTTCACCCGATTCGCCCGAAATAGCAATGGCCTCGCCGGCAATCACATGGTCGCCTTCGTGCTTGAGCAACACCGAATTGTGTTTGTAAACCGAAATCAGATTGCGTTCGTGTTGTATGACAATCACATGGCCTGTTTCCAGCGTCCATGCGGCAAAAATAACGGTTCCATCAAGGGTGGCTTTGATGGCTTCGTTGTATGCGGCCACAATGTCGATACCAAAATGTTTTTCCGACAAATTCATTTCAGAGGTGATGATTCCCTGAAGTGGCGGAAAAAAATTAAAACTTTTGATGGAGGTACCGCCGGACTCAAAACGTTGAGCTTCGTCGTTCACGAACAGGTTGTGCAGGCTTTGAATCTCAAATTCGGCACGTAAAAGACTGTCTTCCGACGATTTAATGTCTTCTATGGTGTCGTAGCGTAGGTTGTTTGTTGCCGACCAATCGGTGGAGTCGGTGATCACTTTCCCGCTGATGATGGCCTTAAAATTGTCAAAATATTTGCCCTGTTCTTCCAGTTGGCCAATAAGTGAATCGGCCAGTAAATTTAATCGGTAAGTTTCCTTTTTTTGGTCAATGTCCGGATACCCGGGAATGTATTGCTTAATCCCTGTATTGGCAATGAGTAAAAAAGTGAGCGTGGTAAAAAATATGGCCAAACCAAACAAAGTAACAATTACATTCAAGCGGTTGAGCCTAAAGGTAAATCTTTCCTCAAAGGTATTGTCGTTGAGTACCACAAACCGGTATTTTCCGCGCAAATTCCGGTACCAGCGTTTCTTCGACTTTTTATTTTTTGCCATGCTTGAAAAATATGGGGCAAAGGTAGTAAAAGAGGTGCTAACTTTCGGGGTGAACTCTTAAAATGAAGCCCCTGATTGGATGCCTGTTAACATTTGTTATGTAATTCACGAACATGAATGAATAAAAACGATCGGTTAACTTCGACGATCTTAGCCTGGAAATATATACTCCCGGGGGGGCACTTCAGGTGCTCAATGCCCTGCCTCCCTGCAAAATGACTCCGTTTGTTCACCTTTTTAAATTAAATGATGGAATTTACATAAACTCTGGCTATTTTTGCAGCTTGTCGCAAAACTCGTGGCGGTAAACTGATCGGACGACAAATTACTTTTTGGGTATGTGGTTCTCGCATGGGGAGTCACTTATTTTTATTCAAATGAAGTAATAAATCGGCCAAATTTCTGTTATAATGAAAAATTTGAGTCTTTGACACAACTCAGTAAATATCAACGAATAATTGTACTCGCCGCCATGGCGTTATTGGTTTTTGGTACATCATGTTCCACCAAGAAGAATACGTTTACACGCCGCGCCTATCATAACCTGACCTGCCACTATAATGTGTATTGGAATGGCATGATGAGTGTAAACGAGGGTGCCAGCGACATGAAACTCACCACCAAAGACGACTACACCAAAATATTGCCCGTTTATAATTATGGAACCAAGCAGGATGCCACAGCACTCAATCCTAAAATGGATCGCGCCATCAAAAAGGCTTCCATCGGCATTCAGCGCCACAGCATGTATTTTGGGGGGCGCGAACGAAATAAATGGGTGAGGGAGAGTTACCTGATGATGGGGCAGGCTCATTTTTATAAGCAGGATTATACCAGTGCCCGGCGGGTGTTCGACTATGTGGCCAAAGAGTATGATAAACAGCCCATTCACTATCGGGCACTCCTGTGGTTGGCCAAAACCTATTTGTATTCGGAACGTTATGAAAAAGCAGAAGCCACCCTCAACATGCTTCAAAGCCAAATGGAAGACGAAGGCTTTCCGATGTCCGTTGAAAAGGCCATGCCGCTGGTGTATGCCGACCTGTATCTGGCCCGAGGCAATACCAATCAGGCTTATTCTTACCTCCAGCGCGGTCTGGAATTAAACCACAACCACCAGTTGGTTACCCGTATTCAGTTTATCCTGGGTCAAATCAATCAACAAGATCATGATTTTGAGAAAGCTTCTGAATATTTCAAAAAGGTGATTAAACGCACACCTCCCTACCAAATGGAGTTTCAGGCAAAAATAAACCTAGCGAAATGTTATGATGAAGGTTCGGGCGAAAGCAAGTATATTAATAAGGTGTTGTTGAAGATGGCGAGGGAAGATAAAAACAAAGATTATCTCGACCAAATCTACTATGCCCTGGCTCAGGTAGCCCAAAAGGATGGACAGGATACCCTCTATACCCATTATCTGGCCAAATCGGTGAGTACCAGCACCACCAACAATGTGCAAAAAGCCACCTCTTCACTCGAACTGGCCGACCAATATTTTGAAGATACGAAATACGTGCTGGCTGAAGCCTACTATGATACTGCCGTTTCATCCCTGCCGAAAGATTATCCCAATTACGATGCCATCAAAGCCAAAACAGATGTGCTTTCGGATATTGTTGGCCACATTCAGGTTATCGAAATGCAGGATAGCCTGCAATATCTGGCCTCATTGGATACCACCGCTTTGTACGCCATTGTTGATAAAATGATTGCCGATTATGTCAAAGAGGAGGAGCGCTTAGCTGCTGAAAAGGAGGAAGAAAACGATCAGCAAGGCGGTATTCAGTTTGTCGATCCCAATCAGGGAAGCAGAAACCCCAACCTCAATACCGGCAAATGGTATTTTTACAATGTGGCAGCGCTTGGTTTCGGACGTACCGAATTTAAAAAACAATGGGGAAATCGAAAGCTGGAAGACAACTGGCGGCTTTCGGACAAGAAGTCGATGATGCAATCGTTTGAAACCGATCTTACCGACGAAGCCGAATTAAATGCCCAGGACAGCTTGTCACCTGCCGCCACTGGAAAATCTTCCAACCCCAAAACCCGGGCACACTATCTGGCAGATATTCCACGAACACAAGAACAAATGGCCGTTTCTGACAGTTTGATGGTGGAAGCTTATCACCAACTTGGCTTTTTGTATTTTGAAGAGTTGCGCGACACGGCAAGTGCCCGTCAAACTTATCTGGATTTTCAAAAGAAATATCCCGACAACCTTTATCGCCTTGAATCGTGGTATGCTTTGTACAAAATATACCTGGATGAGGGAAACACCGAGGAGGCGGAATTTTACAAAGGCCTGATTCTGGGAAATTATCCCGAAAGCATCTATGCCAATGTTATCCGCGACCCCGATTATTTCCTTAAGCTCAATCAGTCTAAAAACGAAGCCGCCGCCCTTTACGAGAAAACCTATAAAGCCTTTTCCGATGAGCAGTATTTTCGGGTGATTAACTACGCCGACCGGGGAGTGGAGTTGTATCCTGACGATACCACTTTGGTGCCCAAGTTCCTCTACCTGCGTGCCATGTCGCAGGGCGTGGTGGATGTGCCCGACAGCATGTATGCCTCGCTGTACTACATTGCCGGTAAATATCCCACCAATTCCATAGGTCCGTTGGTACGCTCGGTAATGAAAACCCTGGAAGAGGAATACGATTTGGGTTATGGTAGCAAGGCTCCCGTGGCCACCGACTCTACTACCGCTGTCATGGTTCCTTATAAATATCTGCCCGACAGTCCACATTTGATTATGATTGTGGTAATTTCTGAAGACCTGAACGTGAATGCATTAAAAATCAGAATGTCCGACTTCGACAAAAAATATTTTCAACTGAAGAACTTAAAGGTGAAGAGCCTGATGCTCGACAATGTCCGATCGTTGGTTACCGTTGGCAACTTCGATAACGAAGGCGAAGCAACCAATTACCTGATGGCACTTCGCAACGATGCCTACGTCATGTCAGGCGTGAGCAGCAACGATTTTCAGGTTTTTTCCATTTCAATGGGAAATTATCCGTTATTTTACAAGGATAAAAGCCTGGAGAATTACGAGTTGTTTTGGGAAAAGCACTATCCTCAAAGGTAACTCATTCTATAACAAATACATGTTCGGTTTGAAAAAGGTAAAAAACGGAAACGGAGAAAGTCAGGTTCCCAATATCATAGCCCAGGGAACGAGCGTTACCGGCGATTTGGTAAGCAATGGAGATTTCAGAATTGATGGCGTACTCAAAGGAACCATCACGGCAAGTGGACGTATTGTGGTGGGCGAAACCGGTGAAGTAGATGGTGACATCAGCTGTCAGAATGCCGATATTTCAGGTTCGATAACCGGAAATCTGGAGGTGAAGGAACTCACCGTTCTCAAACAATCTTCGCGTTTCAATGGCAACATACATACCGTACGTTTAACCATTGAGGCCGGCGCCATATTCTCCGGACAGTGTAGCATGGATGCGCACAACAACACCCGTGAAAAAGCCAATAAAAATTAATTTGGAACAGAAAAAAAAGGACGATCCGCTTAAAGCATATGCCCGATACAGTAGTCTGGCATTGCAAATGATTGCCATTGTTGTGGCAGGAGCCTTTGGTGGCAAAGCCCTCGACAATTGGCTTCAGCCGGGATTTCCTGTTTTCACGATGGTGCTCACCATTTTGGCTGTTATCGGCTCGGTGGTTTACGCCATGCGCGGATTGTTCAACAACAAATAAACCTCATATGAAAGATAATTTCCGGCTATTTTTAAGACAGTTCACTATTTTTATCTTTTTTCTGGTTGTCGTCACCTACCTGGTTCAGGCCTATGCACAGCGCGTTCCTGTTTCACCATACTGGCCATTTATATTGGGGTTTCTTTACGTTGTCACCGCTTTTCTGTACAAACAATTGTCCGATCAATTTAGCAACAAGCTAAGTAAGTTTACCAATGCGCTGATGCTGGTTAATTTCGGTAAAATGATGATTTATACCCTTATTATCCTTGTGGTGGCTTGGTTTCAACGCGATCAGGCCTTAAGCTTTGCCCTCACATTTTTGGTTTACTACCTGTTGATTACTTTTTTCGAAGTCAGGGCACTTCTTCGGTTAAAATAGTGCAAATCACGCTATTTCCCCGGCCCATCTAGGCATGCGGGCAGTTCCCTTACCAGGGCTCATTACCTATTTTGATTATAAATAAGCCACCTGGTTTCAACAAACTTGGCAAAGCTGTTTTTTGTTTAGATTTATTAACTATTTTTAACACCTTGTTTTTAAACCAACATGCATGATTGTATCTGCTTCATTTAATGATTATTTGTACATCCTCTTTGGCATTGCCTGGCTTGTATTTTCGGTGTATAAAGGTCAAAAAAAGAAGAATGCTGCATCATCAGAGCCACCCCGAAAAACCAATAAATCGTTTTTGGATTCGCTGATGGAGGAATTAAACCCCGAACCTGATACCGAACCCATGCCCTATGTTCCAACCGATCCGTATGCACCTGTTGAAGTTGGCATGGACGATTACGAACCCAGAATATTTTCTTACGATGATGCCGTTGAAGAAAGCAACGAAACTGAAACTTCAGTAGTCTATACACAAAAGGAGGTCGATAAAGACCCAAAAACATGGACAGTTGAAAATAGAAATGCAGAAAATCAAAATGTTAGATATAATAGGGGATTTAGTCTTAGAAACGCTGTCATCTATTCCGAGATACTAAAACCAAAATATTTCTGATGTTTGAGAAAAAAAAAGTTCAATAATATAGCTGATCAGTATTGTTAAATATTATTAAATTTACCGATTTTTAAGAAATAAAGTAATAAAATAAGGAAAATAGTTGAATATAAAATTGAAGGTATGTTAAGAAATTTACTCCTTACAGTTGGTTTAATTCTGACCTCGAGCGTACTACTCTTCGCTCAACAAGGTGCGTTACAAGGAAAAGTAATCGACAAAGACACCAAAGAGCCCATCCCGTTTGCCAATATTGTATTGGAAAACAAAGGTTCACAAGTTGGTGGCGCCACCTCGGACTTCGACGGTAATTACCAGATTAAACCAATTCCTCCGGGAAAATACGATTTGAAAGCAACATTCGTTGGTTATCAAACTCAGTTGGTTCAGGGTATCACCATTGGTGCCGACAAAATTCGTTTTTACGATGTAGAGTTGGCTTCCACCTCCGAAACATTGGAAACAGTTGAAATCGTAGATTATAAGATTCCTTTGATCAACAAGGATGAAACCGCTTCCGGAGCCTCCATTACCGCAGAAGAAATCAGTAAGATGCCCAACAGAAGTGCTAACGCTGTGGCCACTACCGTTGGGGGTGTTTTCTCGCAAGACGGTGAGCGCGGTAGTGTGCGTGGTGCACGTAGCGACCAAACTGCTATGTACATCGACGGAATCAGGGTAATCGGAAGCTCAAGCGTACCCCAGTCGGCCATCGAACAGGTGGACGTTATTCTGGGTGGGGTACCTGCACGATACGGTGATGCCACCTCCGGTGTAATCAACGTAACCACCAAAGGTCCCGCCCGACAGTTTGGTGCCGGTGTTGAGCTCGAATCCTCACAATTTCTTGATGCCTTCGGTCATAACCGTGTGGGATTCAACGTAATGGGGCCATTGATTCGCGGAAAAAAAGAAGCACAATCATCATTGATCGGATTCTTCCTGGCAGGTGATGTCAACATCAATCAGGATGGCCGTCCCTCTGCCACCGGATTTTACAATGTAAACGACCAAGCTTTGGCTGCCATCCGGGAAACCCCGCTGCGGCCTACTGGTTCTGGTTCGGGAACTTATCGCAATGCTGAGTTTTTAAGAATGAGCGACTTGGATCACGTAAATACGGCTACCAATACTGCCCGACAGGAGTATAATTTTATTGGCAACATCAATATCCGTACCACCGAAACCATTAACCTGACAATGGGAGGAAGTTACTATTACTATAATGGTAACCAATATAATTATAGGGCAACTCTGGCCAATTGGGATAAAAACACGCTGCGTCAGAATACCAATTACAGAGGATATGTTCGGTTTACACAGCGTTTTCCTGTTGATGCAGAAAGCACATCCAAGTTCAGAAACTTCTATTACAGCCTTCAATTTGACTATAGCAAAGACAAAGGGGAATATGGTGATCCAAATCACTGGGATAACTTATTCAAATACGGTTACTTAGGTAAATTCACTACCTATAAAACCCCCACATACGAATTGGGTAGCGATACAGTAAATGGCGTATATTACGAAGACGTTTATTTGCTTAACTCGTGGGATTTTGATACGTTGGTTGAATGGAGTGCCCGTGATATTAACCCTCTTGTGGCACAATACACTACCAACTATTATAACATTTATGAAGGCCTTCCTGATGGCCATTACCAGAATGTTGATGAAATTTTGTTGGGTGGTGGTCTGATGAACGGAAGTACAATCGACCGCATGTACTCATTATACCAAATGCCCGGTGCAAACCAGAGTGGTTATGGTAAATGGAACGACGACCAATACAACATGCGTGTGGATGCTTCACTTGACATTGGAAATCATGCAATTAAAATCGGGTTTCAATACGAGCAACGTGTTGAACGGTACATCAACTACGGTCCCGATGGTAACTTCCCAATCGATGGTATCTGGCAACTGGCTCGCGATGGAAAAGGTTTGACTAACTTCCACCTGCGTGAGCTTGATCTCGACAATCCCGAGGTTATTTCCTGGGACGGTCATGTGGATACCATTATTTATTATAGAAAATATGATGAAGCCTCGCAGCGTGATTTTGATAAAAACCTGCGTGAAGCCCTTGGTTTGCCCGTTGATGGTCTGGATTATATCGTGATGGACTCTTACGATTACGACAATGGATCAATTGAATATTACGACAAATTTGGAACCGTACACACTGCTCAGCTTGATCCCGGCGACTTGAACATCAGTTTGTTTTCACCCGACGAATTATGGAACGACGGACTTTCCTACATCAACTATTCGGGTTACGATTACGAAGGAAATGTACTCACCTCACAGCCTGCCTACGAAGACTTTTTCGATAATCCGGAAACACGTTCCATTGGTGCATTCCGCCCCATTTACATGGCCGGATATATTCAAGATCAATTTGCTTTTAAAGATTTGATTTTCAACGTTGGGGTACGTGTCGACCGTTTCGACGCCAACCAAAAAGTGTTGAGCGATCCGTTTTTGCTCTATCCTGCTCGCACTGTTGGCGACATTAATCAGGTCACCGGATTCGGAAATGCCATCATCCCCGGCAACATGGGCGACAACTTTGTTGTGTATGTGGATAAGGTGAAAGATCCTACCAGAATTGTTGGATACCGTGATGGTTATACCTGGTACAATTCGGATGGTATCGAAATTCAGGATCCCACCATTTTGGACGTTGGAAACGGCATTTCACCCGCACTGAAAAATCCCGAACAAAGTCAGGTAGATATCGGATCATTTAAAGATTATGATCCTCAGATCAATGTAATGCCTCGTATTTCGTTCTCGTTCCCCATTTCCGACGAAGCACTTTTCTTTGCCCATTACGATGTGTTAACACAGCGCCCCACAAGTAATATCTTCTCCGACCCCTCAAGCTATTATTTCTTTAATAATATAGGTGGCCGATTGAATAATCCTTCACTCGATCCTACCAAATCCATCGACTACGAACTTGGTTTTACACAAAAACTTTCCAATACCTCGTCGCTTACCCTGACCACCTTCTACCGTGAAATGCGTAACATGATTCAGGTATATCGTTTCAATGGTGCTTATCCAAAAGACTACACCTCTTATAATAACCTTGACTTCGGTACCGTGAAAGGATTGACAGCCGAATACGATCTGCGTCGTACCAACAACGTGCGCTTGAGAGCATCCTATACTTTACAGTTTGCCGACGCTACCGGTTCGTCAACCACCACAGCAGCCTCATTGCTTGCTGCCGGTTTGCCTAACCTGCGTTCAACTTTCCCCATGCCTTGGGACAGACGACATGCCTTTAATGTGGTAATCGACTACAGATGGGCTTCAGGGAAAAATTACAATGGTCCCCGCATTGGCCGCGAAAAATCAGGAAAAGCTCCTGTGGATGTTTTCCAAAACACCGGATTCAGTCTTACCATCAATGGTGGATCAGGAACTCCCTACACCGCTTCACGTAATGTTACCTCACCCTTGTCGGGAGGAAACAACTTGCTCGACGGTACTTATGGAGGTTCCAGATTGCCCTGGCAATTTAGGTTAGACTTAAGAGTAGATAAGGATATTTATTTCAATTTGAAAAAATCCGCTGGCGATAACGCCAAAAAGGTATATATGAACGTATATCTCCAGGTACTCAACCTGCTGGATACCAAAAACGTAATCAATGTATATCCCTACACCGGAAACGCCGAAGACGATGGTTACCTGACAGCCCCCGAATGGCAACGTCAGATCAATAACCAGATCGATCCTACTTCTTTCAGGGAATTGTATGGCATTTTTGTTGACAACCCGGGTAACTACAGCTCACCTCGTCAGATCAGACTTGGACTTACATTTAACTTTTAATTAAGAGGGTTTACTAAAAAGGAATTTGAATTTAGAAAGTAAAATTATTAGCATCATGAAGAATATATCTCGAGTATTAGTGATCGTTTTTATCACGGCCATTTTTTCGAGTCAGTTGCTCGCTGAGGAATATCATGGGGGTACCAAACAAACCAACAACATCAAGCAAACTACTGCCGGTTGTTCCCCTGCTTCAGCGTACGATTGGCTGGATATTAACAACGTAAGAGCTCGTATCAATACGGGCGGTGATATGTGGTGGGATTTGCCCGGTGGCGTAGGATCAAAGTATTTTATCCCCAAAGCCGGATCAGCAACCTCCATGTTTAGTGGTTCATTGTGGATTGGTGGGCTCGATATCAACAACCAGTTGAAATTGGCTGCCCAGAGGTACCGCCAGGTAGGTATTGACTATTGGACAGGTCCTTTAACCATCGACGGAACTGCTGCTGTGGACGAGGCCACTTGTGCCGAATACGACCGGTTTTACAAGATAACTCGCGCCGAAGTGGATGAATTCTTGTCGCATTGTGATCCTGAAACGGGATTTTATATTCCCAGTGATGATTATCAAATCCCTCCTTCCATTCTCGAATGGCCGGCACACGGGGATGAAGAAATGGGTCAAAGCAAATACCTGGCACCTTTTTATGATGTATTGGGCGATGGTGAATATGATCCCTATTCGGGCGACTACCCATATTACGACATCAACAACACCTTGTGTCATAAAGATGTAAAAACACTGGAAGAAGAACTGGATGGAACCGTTTCAGGAAGTATTCTGGCCGACCAGGTGATCAAGGGTGACCAAACACTCTGGTGGGTTTTCAATGACAAAGGAAATATCCATACCGAAACATCAGGCTCCGCCATTGGGTTGGAAATCAGGGCTCAGGCTTTCGCATTTGCCACCAATGACGTGATCAACAACATGACCTTTTATAGTTATGAAGTAATTAACAGATCAACTTTTGAATTAACACAAACTTATTTCTCACCTTGGGTAGATACCGATCTTGGTTACGCCCGGGATGACTTTGTCGGATGTGATGTTGCCCGTGGACTTGGCTATTGCTACAATGGTAAAGCTGTAGATGGCAACGGTGAGCCGGAATCATATGGTGAACAACCACCCGCCATCGGCGTTGACTTTTTCCAGGGACCTTACATGGATCCCGATGGATTTGACAACCCTTCATTTAAAGGAGATAGCTCAGTTGGGCCAACCTTCAGCGGAAGCTGCGATATTGTTACTCAGGATGGTAGCACCATCAATATGACATACAAGCGTGATGGTGAGTTAGTTACCGAGGCTACCATCGTAAGGTCGGCAGCCATCAATGGAGTGAATTTTGGAAACGGTATCGTGGATGACGAGCGTTATGGAATGCGTAGATTTGTTTATCACAACAATGGTGGTAATCCCGATCAAAGCGACCCCGAAACTGCTCCTCAATATTATAACTACCTTAAAGGTATTTGGAGAAACAATGAAAAAATGTTCTACGGTGGTACTGCCTTGAATGGTTTGCCTGGAACTGTAGGCCCTGAATGTGATTTCATGTTCCCCGGCGATAGCGACCCATGTAACTGGGGTACAGGAGGTACACCTCCCAACGGAGGCTACAACCAGGATGGTTTCTACTGGACAGAAGAAACCGGTGACAATGGAGGCCCCAACCCACCTGAAGATAGACGTTTTATGCAGTCAGCCGGTCCTTTTACATTGGAATCGGGTGCCGTCAACTATATAACAGTAGGTATTCCATGGGCACGAGCCAATTCAGGGGGTGCTTTTGCATCGGTTGAACTGTTGCGCGTGGTGGACGACAAGTGTCAGGCACTCTTTGATAACTGTTTCAAAGTGATTGATGGTCCTTCGGCTCCGGATTTGGCCTTTGTTGAACTGAACGAAAGTTTAATTGTTTACATCAGCAATTCGCCATCATCCAATAACTATCTGGAACGTTATGCCGAATGGGATCCCAACATTATTCAGCCTTTGCCTCAAGAAGAAGACAAAGATCCCGTGCGTAGCGACTCCATCTACCGTTTTGAAGGATATCAAATTTTCCAATTGGCCGCACCTACGGTTAGTGTTGATGAGTTGCATGACGCTGACAAAGCCCGCCTTGTGGCTCAGTTCGATGTAAAGAATGGTGTAACCAAGTTGGTGAATTACTATTCGGATGAGGCCATTGGAGCCGGTATTCCGGTACCCGTTGTAGAAGTTGAAGGTGGAGACAATGGCATTCAACATTCTTTCATCCTCACACAAGATGCTTTTGCCACCGGTGATGTGGCGCTTGTAAACAACAAGCAGTATTACTATATGGCGCTGGCTTATGCCTATAACAACTACCTAACCTTTGGTTATGGACCTATTGCCTATATGGGGCAAACACAACCTTATTTGTCAGGTAGAAAGAATATCAAGACCTATACAGCCATGCCTCACAAAACTATCAATGGAACTGTGATTAACAGTATTTATGGTGATAGTCCTCAGATTACCCGTATTGCCGGTAATGGTAATGGGGGTCAGAGTATTGAGCTAACCGAAGAAACCATTGACGAAATTATGTCGAAACCACCGGCAGGACCTGATAATAAATTTGGTTCTCCTGATTATCCCATTGCTTACAATCCTGTATATAAAATCAACGCAGGTCCGCTCAACGTAAATATAATTGACCCATTAAGCGTAGTTGATGCCGAATATCTCTGGTGGATGGATACCCTGGTATTTGTAAGGGTGAACAACGCCACCGGCAGAAGCGATGAGGTTTTGGGCGATACAACCCACAAAATGGTGAGCAAGTGGAAATTACAGGATGTGGCCAGTGGATATATTTGGGAAAGCGACACCACCATCATGGTAGAGTATGAGCAGCTGTTCTTAGAACAAGGTTTTTCAATAAATATCGAACAACCCTATGCTCCGGGTCCCATTCCTGTTGGAAAATTTGCCGACGGAAGTACCAACCCTCCCATCATTTCGGATGTTTTGGCTCCCAATACCGGTTTGATCGAATCAAGTATTGTTTATGCCGACAGTTCTCATCGTTGGTTGAGCGGGGTGAGCGATTTCGACATCCCCGGTTTCTCACTCGACTGGATTAGAGCAGGGGTTTACTCTGGTGGAACCGAAAACCCCATTGCCAATGACTGGAACATGGGTGCTTCTCCAGCCAACCCCTGGGATCCGAATTCAGCATTTGAGAAAATTCTGGATGGTACATGGACGGCATATGGTCTGGCTTCCTATGGTAATAACAAAAACAACAGTATTCAAAGTGGAGTTGGTCCTGCCTACAGCGACAAATCGAAAAGAGAATACAATAAAATGAAGAATTTGGCCAGTGTGGACATTGTACTTACTCCTGATCAAAGTAAATGGACTCGTTGTCCTGTTATTGAGATGAGTTATTACAGAGCCTTGGCCGAAGGCGAAGCCTATAAGTTCGCATTGCGTCAAGCTCCTTCTGTTGATAAGGATGGTAATTCAGCCGTGGAAGGTTCAGGATCAAGTGATAACCCCAACGACCCGAATTATATCAGTGACCATGGCATGGGCTGGTTCCCCGGTTATGCCATTAACCTGGAAACCGGTGAGCGTTTGAATATGATTTTTGGTGAAGACTCCTATCTGGTGGCTCAAAACGGTCGTGATATGCTCTTTAATCCTACCAAAAGGAATACAGATCTTGTTGGTCAGGAACAGTTGCTAGACGAAAACATCTATCGCGGAACCACATTTGAGCCCGTATTTGGAGGAAAACACTATGTTTATGTGATGGACCATAACAAGGTGGAATTTGAAAGTGTGGGTATTACCTTTACCATCGATATGCCGGCATACGATGCAGGTGCTTATTCGGTAGGGGTGCTCGATACCATTTTCGATATCCCGCTCGATTACTATTGCGATATGTTCTACGGATTGGCCATGTACACCGGAATCCCCATGGGCGTTCAGGGTGAAGAGTGGCTGTCCAACGATGCTACCATAAAAATCAGGGTAAGTAAACCATACGAAAGAGGTTATAGCAAAATGCCTTTGGATACCATTACAGGTGATCTGGATATAAACAATTTCTATCCCATGTATGGTTTCTCAACCAAAGGTTTGGGTACCGAATTTAATGATACCGAAAAAATTCAAACGGATCTGGACTTAATAACTGTGGTTCCCAATCCCTACTATGCTTATTCTGAATATGAGAAAAATGCCTTGGACAACAGGGTAAAGATTACCAACTTGCCCGAAACCTGTACCATTACCATTTATACGGTAAGTGGGCTGAAGGTAAAACAGTTTACCAAGGATTCTCCGGAAACAACCATTGAGTGGGATCTTACCAACTTTGTTTCGGTGCCAATAGCCGGTGGAGTGTATTATGTGCACATTAAATCGTCAGACGGAGAGAGAGTTATTAAGTGGTTCTGTATCACCAGAATTCCAGACTTGAATACTTTCTAATTGTTAATTAATCTGATAGAAACGAGAATTAAAGTATAATGAACATGAAAACTCTTTATAAATACCTGAGCGTCATCCTGATAGCAGCTTTTATAATCCCTGTGTCGGTTACACTTCAAGCCGGTAATAAAGACAGGACCGGTCAGGCCGGAGCCACCGAGTTATTGATTAATCCATGGGCCAGAAGCAGTGGATGGGGAAGTGCCAACATGTCGAGAGTTCGTGGACTTGAAGCCATGTGGGGAAACGTTGCCGGTACGGCATTTACCCAAGGTACACAAATCATTTTAGCCAATACCCAATGGCTTAAGGGTACAGGTACCAATATTATGGCTTTTGGACTCAACCAACACATTGGTGAAACGGGTGTGCTGGGTATCCAGGTAATGTCGATGAATTTTGGAGAAGTGGATATTACCACCGTGGCCAATCCTGATGACCCGCAAGGAACCTTCAAGCCTAACCTGATGAACCTGGGTGTTTCGTACTCCAAGGCTTTTTCCAATAGTATTTATGCCGGGGTGCTGGTGAAAATCATTTCTGAATCGATTTCCGATGTTAGCGCTGTTGGCGTGGCATTGGATGCCGGTATTCAGTATGTTACAGGTGCCGAAGAACAAATTACTTTTGGGATTGCTTTGAAAAACTGGGGTCCGAAAATGAAATATTCCGGTGACGGACTATCCATTCGCACACTGTTGTCGGGTCAGGACGATATGTCAACCCTGGAGCAGCGTTCTGCTTCTTTCGAGATTCCTGCCCAATTGAGTATCGGCGCGGCTTACGATTTTCTTTTCCCGAAAGATTACCGTTTGACTGTGGCCGGAACTTTTATCTCCAACTCCTTCAGCAAAGACCAGTTTGCCGGTGGTCTGGAGTTCAGTCTGAAAGATTATGTACAGATTCGCGGTGGTTATACCTACGAAAACGGGATGTTTGAAAATACACTTAACGTGGAAAATACCAACATCAACAACGGTTTGAGCGCAGGACTGTCGGTTCAGGTACCTCTCAATAAAGAAAAAGGAAGTTATATTGGCGTAGATTATTCATTTCGTGAATCCAAAGCCTTCAATGGCAATCATACCGTAGGAATTATTTTTAACTTCTAAAGTATCGGATAAGCCACCGAATTTATTATCTTTGCATCAAGTATTAGACCCTTAATCTTCATTAAGGGTCTTTTTATCTTTTTTACAACTCACAAATATCATTACTATGTCTGAATCAAGGTATTTTACAGATGAAGGTTTAAGACGATTACGGGACGAACTTGATCAGCTTATCCGCGAGGAACGGCCAAAAATTTCACAACAAATTGCCGACGCCCGCGATAAAGGAGACTTGTCGGAGAATGCTGAATATGATGCCGCCAAAGAGGCACAGGGGATGCTCGAAATGAAAATCGCCAAACTTCAGGATATCATTCGCAACGCTCGTATCATCGACGAATCGAAAATGGACGACAGTAAAGTGTATTTGTTGAGCACCGTGGTGATAAAAAACACGGCCAACGGTACTACCATGAAATATACGCTGGTGCCTGAAGAAGAATCTGACCTTAAAAAGGGTAAAATATCGGTGAGCTCACCCATTGCCAAAGGTTTGTTGGGCAAATCAGTGGGCGAAAAGGCCGAAATTGTAGTGCCTGCCGGTAAAATGTACTTTGAAGTTGTTGAAATCACCCGCTAATACCACCTCCCATGGCCACCATCTTTACCAAAATTATTCAAGGTGAAATCCCATCATGGAAAATAGCTGAAAACGACGATTATTTTGCTTTTTTGGATATCAATCCCCTGGCTATCGGACATGCGCTCGTGATACCCAAGAAAGAATCGGACTATATCCTGCGAATGGACGACGACGATTTGAAAGGGCTCATGGTGTTTGCCAAAAAAGTAGGACTCGCTATCGAAAAAGTAGTGCCGTGTAAGCGGATGGGGCTCACCGTAATTGGACTGGAAGTACCACACACCCATATCCACCTGATTCCGATTAATACCATCTATGATATGGATTTTAAACAACCTAAACTGAAGTTGACCGACCGCGAATTTGACGAGTTAGCGCAACGAATCAGAGATGAGTTTCACAGCGAATAATAGAACAATATTGTTTGATGCGCCGGGATCTTTCGCAAGATTCCGGCTTTTTTTTATCCTGAACTTTCGCCTGTTTTTTCAGCAATCGTTTTAAAACACTTATTTGGCCTGAAATTGTCGTGGAAAGAAGGCTTTGTGCCAAATATATTTTACCTTTCTGTTCGCGAATCACCCATGACATGATTAATCAGTATTTTTGCCGTAAATGTTAAAAATTGATTTATGAAAAGAGTGTTGTTAGCCACCGGAGGAGGAGATTGTCCGGGATTGAACGCTGTAATACGGGCCATTGTACATCGGGCCTCACAGGAAGGCGATTGGGAAGTGTTAGGAAGTATGCAGGCTTTTAATGGGATATTGCGTGAACCTACCGAGATTGTGGTGCTTGACAATAAAAAAGTTGCCGGAATCCATTTTCAGGGCGGAACCATCATTGAAACTACCAACAAAGGCGGTCCGTTTGCCTGGCCGGTAAAGGACAACAAGGGCAATTGGTCCACCGACGACCGTTCGGACGAGATGATACGCAAACTGCGCCATATGCATATTGATGCCGTAATCAATATTGGAGGCGATGGTTCGCAGCGGATTTCCGAAAAATTATACAATAAAGGACTGAATATCATAGGTGTGCCTAAGACCATCGACAACGACTTGTCGAGTACCGACAGCACATTTGGATTTCAAACCGCCGTAGAGATTGCCACGGAAGCTGTTGACAAATTGGTTACCACAGCAGCAAGTCATAACCGGGTTTTTGTGCTCGAAGTAATGGGGCGCGATGCCGGATGGATCGCCCTCAATGCCGCCGTAGCTGGCGGTGCCGAAGCCTGTTTGATTCCCGAGATACCCTACGACATTCAAAAGGTAAAAGCCGCACTCGAAAGACGATTTGTCAACGATAGGGGATTTGCCGTGATCGTGATTTCTGAAGGCGCCCATGCCAAGGGTCAGGGATTGGTAACCAGAGAAAACAAAGAATTTGCCTACGAAAACATCAAGCTGGGCGGTGTTAGTCGCGTGTTAATTCAACAACTTGAAGAAGCCGGGTTTAAACATGATATGCGCGAAACTGTGTTGGGACACTTGCAACGTGGAGGTGTGCCCATTGCCTACGACCGGGTTTTATCGGCACAGTTTGGTGTGAAAGCCATGGAAATGGCCATCGAAGGCGACTTTGGTAAGATGGTAGCTTATCATCATCCCGAATTTGTTGCGGTTCCGTTGATTGATGCTATTGCAAAGCCCAATCTGGTAACCATGGATAATGCCCTGATTAGAACAGCAAAAGGTTTGGGTATCTGTTTGGGGATTTAATCGGCCTCATATTATTGGCTTTACTCGTTTTTTTTGAATCAAAATATGATGGGAAAAGGGGGTAAAGCCAATTCTTTTTTATATTTGTTCTAAATAAATTTGTTTTAGCATGGAAACAATCGACGCCCTGGCAGCAAAGGCTCCGGAATTGGTTACCTGGTTGTCGCAAAAAGGTATCAATTACGGCATTAATTTTTTGATGGCGCTTCTGGTGCTGGTTGTTGGTCTGTGGATTATTAAAATCGTTACCGACCGGGTGTATTTTATAATGGATAAAGCCCATGTGGACCTGGCCTTGCGTTCGTTTCTGAAAAGTATACTCAACGTAACACTTAAAATCGTATTGATTGTGAGTGTGTTGGGTATGATTGGGATTGAGATGACCACCTTCATTGCCATGCTGACTGCTGCCTCCCTGGCCATTGCTCTGGCATTCAGGGGAAGTCTGGCAAATTTCGCCGGAGGGGTGATGATTCTCTTTTTTAAACCATTCAAAATTGGAGACTTTATTACCGCTCAGGGTCAGTCTGGCACGGTACACGAAATTCAAATGTTCAGCACTTACCTCACCACTTCTGACAATAAAACCGTTATCATTCCCAACGCGCACCTCTCCAATGGAGTATTGGTGAATAACAGTACACAGGATATGCGCCGGGTGGATTGGGTTTTTGGTATTGGTTACGGGGATAATTATGACGCAGCAAAGGAGTTGATTTTAAGCTATTTGTCGGCCGATGATCGGGTGCTAAAATCACCTGCAGAACCATTTATAGCCCTCAACGAATTGGCCGACAGCTCTGTAAATCTGGTGGTTCGTGTCTGGGCCAAATCTTCCGATTACTGGGGTCTTTATTTTGGTTTAAATGAATATTATTATAAAAATGCCGAAAAATTCAACATTCACATGCCTTTTCCGCAGATGGATGTACATTTGGATGGTACCAAACTGAATTAGTAGGATAAATGACCAATTGTTTTGAAGTTTTTGTATTCAATTACATCATACGCACAATCAACATTGTTAAATATTAATCGAAAACTGACTTATGGAAAAAATTGAAGATCTAACAACAACGGCCAATGCCCTCATTACCTGGTTAACCGAAACAGGAGTGCAATACGGTCTTAAACTACTTGGTGCCTTGGTGGTACTGGTCATTGGTTTGTGGGTGGTAAAACTCATCGCCAACCGAACCGCGGTGCTCATCGACAAAACCGATATTACGCCGGCACTCAAATCATTCATCAAGAGTATGTTGAATGTGGTGCTCAAAATTATACTGTTTATCAGTGTTTTGGGTATGGTGGGTATTGAAATGACCACCTTTATTGCCATGTTGACAGCTGCCTCATTGGCCATCGCCATGGCGTTTAATGGAACCCTTGCCAACTTTGCCGGCGGGATTATGATTTTGTTTTTTAAACCCTTCAAAATTGGTGATTTTATTGATGCCCAGGGACATATGGGAACTGTTAAAGAAATTCAGATTTTCGTTACCATACTTACTACTCCCGACAACAAAACCATCATCATCCCCAATGGTGGTTTGTCCACAGGGTCGCTCACCAATTTTAGTGCTGAGCCCCAACGGCGGGTAGATTGGAGTTTTTCCATTGCCTATGGCGACGATTACGATGCTGCCAAAACCATGATACTCGATATGCTGGCCAAAGATGGACGTGCCCTTACCGATCCCGCTCCCTTTGTTGCTTTGGGTGCCATGGCCGACAGTTCAATCAACATCACCGTGAGGGTATGGGTGAACGCCGCCGACTACTGGGGTCTGTTTTTCGATATGAACGAACGTTTCTATAAAGAAGCCGGAAAACACGGACTCAGCATTCCTTTCCCTCAATTGGATGTGCATCTTGATAAATAGTACCAAATAAAAGCTCACTAAAACACTAGTTATGAAACAACTAATCCTCATTTCATTGCTTTTCCTCAGCACTTTTGTGTTTGGTCAGGAAAAGAAAGTTTATGTTACCTCCGGGGGCGAAATGATTTTTTCGTTTGCTACCATCGATAATGGAGGTTCCTCCGACGGAAGCGTAATGCGTTGGTCGCCGGTGTTCAACCTCCAAACTTATGGAAACTATGATTTCAGCAAACATGCCGGATTGATCTTCGGCGGAGCCCTGCGCAACGTTGGATTTATTTATGACGTGCCCAATAGCGGAGGCACCAAAAAGAAATTCAGAAATTATGATATCGGCATTCCTGTTGGCATAAAGGTAGGTAATTTGAATAAAGTCTTTTTCTTTGGCGGTTACGAAATAGAATTCCCCATCAACTACAAGGAAAAAACCTTTGTGGATGAGCGAAAAACCGATAAATTCAATGTTTGGTTCAGTAGCCGCGTGCCTTCGTACTACCATTCTGTATTTGCCGGCATCCAGTTTCCGTATGGTCTTAATCTGAAGTTTAAATACTATTTAAGTGAATTTTTTAATCAGAATTATACCGAGGGCGATGGTAATCAGCCTTATAAGGGTCTTAATGCCAATGTGTTTTACTTTTCTATCAGCACCTCTTTGTTCAAGGGACACGATATCTACATGAAGGAATACAAGCGCGAGATGCAAACCTATTAACAAAAAAAAGCGGGCTAAGCCCGCTTTTTTTATGTCAATCCTTTAATTCGTGGAATACCGGCGATAAAATCCTTTAAATAAAATGGCTCGAAATAGGCGGTGCTTTCAAAATCAGCCTGTGCGAATTTTTGTATGGCCAGTTGAGCCACCCAACGAGCAGATGGCATAAAATCCTCTATAAAATGAGCCTGTTGGTTTTTCCCCAACAATGGCGCGCATTTTTCGGCACCATCACCGGCAAAATACATGGGGTGTTTGGCCAAATGACCCGAAAACGAATGTTCGTCTACAATGGTGGCTTCCACCGGGCTGATCTGTTCCATTTTGGCCGAAAAAATAGCATTATACACTTCCATGCGCCGGGCGTCAATCATGGGGCAAAACAAGGTTTTGTCGCCCAACTGGTTTAATTGGAGCATGCCCAATGCCATGGCTTTAAGTGTGGATACGGCAATTAGCGGGATATCGAGGGCATAACAAAAACCCTTGGCGGTGGATACGCCAATCCGCAAACCGGTATATGAACCGGGTCCCTGACTTACCGCAATGGCGTCTAAATCAGAAAATGAAAGTCCGGCTTCCAACAAGGCTTGTTCGCACAACAAGGTAATCTTTTCGGCATGGGAGTTGGAAACATGGGTTTCCTTTACCGAAACCACCTCACTGTCAGTGGATATGGCTACCGAACAAACACGGGTAGAGGTTTCTATGCTAAGTATATGGGCCAAGGTACAAAAGGGTTAGTTGTCGTCTGATTTGAATAGTTCATCCAGGGGCACTTTCTCCACCAGATCGTCATTTTTCAGGGTTTTCGATACTGCCCGGTAGGGGGCGGTAATTACTTCATCACCTTCCTTTAGTCCCGAAAGTATTTCAATATAGGTATTGTCCTGAATTCCGGTGGTTACCTTTTGCAGTTTGGCATGGCCATCCACGTAAAGAAATACATATTCTACCACTTCCGTTTTTTCGGTTGATTTTACCTCTTCCGTATCTTTTCCTTTGGTTTCTTCCCTTTTTTCCAGTGCAGTTTTTACTCTTCCGGTACTGTCGGCGCGGGTGGTAACGCATTGGATGGGGACGGTGAGGATGTTCATGGCGGTTTCGGTTTCAATTTCTACCGTGGCCGACATCCCCGGACGGAAGGGAGAAGCAATGTATTGTTCAGGACGAATCAGGTCTTCGTAAGAGCTTTTCAGCATTTTTATTTTCACATCAAAGTTGGTCACCTGGTCGGCACTTACCCCGGTGGTATTGGCGGAGGTGGCAATTTCGGTTACAAGGCCTTTAAATTTTCTGTTCAGGTAGGCATCTACCTCGATGATGGCGGTATCCATCATGCTTACGCGCACAATGTCGTTTTCGTTTACTTCCACATTCACTTCCAGCACATCCAGGTTGGCAATGCGCATGATTTCGGTACCGGCCGAAAAGGTCGAAGCTCCGGTAACACGCTCACCCACCTGCACATCAAGTGACGAAACAGTGCCGTCGTTGGGCGCGAAAATGGTGGTTCTGTCGAGGTTTTCACGCGATTCACGCAAACTGGCTTTGGCACTGCTTACCTGAAACTGACTTGATTTATAGCTTTCTTCGGCTGCCGTAACATCGGCTTTGGCTACTTCAAAAGCAGATTTGGCTGCATCGAAATCAGCTTGCGAAACCACTTCCTTTTCAAACAAAGTTTTAGTACGATCGAAGTCGAGGCTGGCCTTCTTGAATTGCGATTGGCTTTGTACCAGGCGCGCTTTGGCATTGGCTTCGTTGGCTTGTGACGTGTTGAGGGCTGCTTCCGTTTTTTGGTAAGCCGAGATGTATATTTCCGGGTCTATTTTGGCCAGCGGTTGTCCTTTTTTTACGAATTCGCCTTCTTTTACAAAGAGTTCAACCACCTCTCCGGAAATGTATGGGCTGATTTTTACATCTTTGGCCGGTTGGATTTTTCCATTGGCAGCAACGGTTTCCACAATTTTGCGGGCTTCCACTTTTTCGGTGGCCACTTTTACGCTTTTGGAGTTCTGACCCTTTTTGATAGCCAGAACGATGATGCCACCAAGCACTACCACAAGAACAATAATAATCCAGATCCTATTTTTTTTTGTTTTAGCCATCTTGGTAAGATTTTATAGATGATTTTGTGCGGTAAAAGTACTATAAACTAGTGAAATGTTTAAACAAATTGCTATTTCACTTTTACGTTGGCAATATCAGATAAGGTAAGGCTC
Source organism: Bacteroidales bacterium (assembly GCA_965140775.1). Lineage (GTDB taxonomy): Bacteria > Bacteroidota > Bacteroidia > Bacteroidales > F082 > UBA6244. The sequence continues at coordinate 699,621 of OZ223471.1, forward strand.
TTTCCAAGATAGAAATCCAGGATTTTGGTTTTGAAGATGTAATCAAATTTTGAGGCAGCTAAATCCGATTCCGCGTTGGCGAGCTGTATCTTTGATACATTGTAATCGGTGGAATTGACCATGCCCACATTGAATTTTTCTTCGGTGTATTTAAATGCTTCATTGAAAGCATCCACACTTTTTTTGCGTGCCAGATAGGTTTGGTAGGCTGCGGTGGCATCTGCATAGGCTGATTCAATGTTTTTGCGGAGGCGGAGTTTTTCGGATTGGAGCGTAAGATTTACGGTCTCCTGATACATTTTTGATTGATTTATATTGGCTGTAACCTGATGGCCATTAAATATAGGGATACTAAGTCCAAAATATACACTGCCGTTTCTGTTATCTTTGAATTGTTTGTCAAAAGAATAAGGGTCACCATAAATGATGGATTTAGTAATAGTATCTACTCCAAGGACTTCCTTAATTTGGCGTGAATATATTGTGCTAATTGATCCTGAAACTGATAGTCGGGGACTGCGCATTCCTTTTGCAATTGCCAGGCTTCTTTCGGCACTCAATACCGAATATTCCGCACTTTTGATCTCAGGCATTAACGTAACAGATTTATTATAAATTAGTTCCGCAGGTAATAAATTAGGGGTTCCAACAATCTCAAGATCGGGCTTTTCAATGTCAAAATCTTCATTGGCTTCTAAATCAAGTAGTTGCATTAAATCAAGATATGCCAGCATAAGTTTGTTTTGGGCAGTCACTAAATTAGCCTCCTCACTAGCTCCTTGCGCCTGAATGTCGTATAAACTGCCTCGTGCAACAGCACCTGCCTCAACTTGTTTTTTTGTCCGATCAATTTGATCTTTGGAGGTTTCTACTTGTCGTTCAGCATTTTTTACAAGTTCTATGTTAAACAAAATTTGTAGATATCCGGCAGCCACATTTAATGACATGTCATTTCTTATTTTGTCGGAGTTGTATTTGGTTGCTAAATAATCGAACTGATTTTTCCGAATGGTATTGATTTGTTGCAGGCCGTTGAACAATGTAAGATCAGAATTTAATCCAAAATTTGTCTGGTCAGTTTGCTCTGTTACATACAAATTGCTGCCCGCATTATTGATGTGCCTTCCCCAATTGTAGGATTGGGAAGTGCTTCCGTTCAAATTTGGCAGCAATTCTAATTTACTTTGGAGTAAAGTTGTGCTTGCTGATTCTACATTGATAATACTTTTCTTTATCTCAATATTATTCTCATATGCGTAGTTAATGCACTCCTCCAACGACCACTCTTTTTGTGCCAGTAGTGTCGTGCCCGAGAGAATCGTTAAAAACCCAAGAACTAGGGTGATGGTTATTTTATTCATGCCTGTATTTTTTTTTAATACCCTGTTACCACTAAAAATGTGCCACAAATATAAGCGTTTGAATGCCAGGTACCTGTTTAATATTGGTTAAAATTCAATTATTTATGTTGTTCGTTGTACGACAGCATCTGTACGAATTCGTACAGTATGGGTTTCCGGCTTTTGTTTCTTCATATGGCAGTTTATTTCATTCAAACGAAGATTCATGAATCCTATTTCATTTTGCATGACGAAATATGCCATATTATCTTTATTTTTACCTCTTCAAATAACGGATAATGAAACGTTTTTACTTATTACTGGTGATCCTGATGGTTCAGGTTTCTTCTCTCTTTTCACAAAGTTTGGCCGACACCCTCGATGTGTTGCATTACAACATTCATATTTACAACCTAAACATGTCGGACCATACGTTGGCCGGACAAACGGATGTTACCTGGGTCAACAAGCTGGGCGGTCATCACCGGGTACCACTTAATTTGCAGGCCTTGGAGGTTGATTCTGTGAGGATTGGGCAGGATCTGTATTTCTTCGATCAGAATGGAAAAACCATGCACATATTGTTCACCGATCCGTTGGTGGCCAACGATACCCTCACCGCGCGCATTTACTATCATGGCGAACCCTTCCATGAGGACTGGGGTGGTTATCATTTTTCGGGCGATTATTCCTTTAATTTGGGGGTGGGTTTCGAATCCATTCCGCATAATTTGGGCAAAACCTGGTTTCCGTGCGTGGACGATTTCACCGACAGGGCTACCTTTGATGTTTATGCCACCCTCGATACAGGAGTAACCGCCACCGGGGGTGGAACATTGGTAGATACAGTGAATCAGGGAAATGGAACCACCACCTGGCATTGGCAGATGATTCACGAATTGCCCACCTATCTGGTGTCGCTGGCCACAGGTCCCTATGTGCTTTATTCGGATAGTTATCAGGGAATGAACGAAAATATACCCATCGAAATATTTACCCGACCCGGCGATACCGGCAAAGTGGCAGGAAGTTTTGTCAACCTGCATGCCATAATGGATTTTTTTGAGGCCCATTTCGGTCCTTATCCGTTCGAGAAGATCGGGTACACTTCTACGGCCATTGGTGCCATGGAACACGCCGGCAACATTTCATATCCTCATTTTGCCATCAATGGCAATACTTCCAACGAATCGCTTTACACCCATGAATTGTCGCATATGTGGTTTGGCAATAAAGTCACTTGTTCGACGGCAGAAGATATGTGGCTCAACGAAGGCTGGGCTACTTTTTGCGAATTGTATTATCTGGAAGGGTTGTACTCGCACACGGCCTTTCTTGATGCCATGCGTACCATGCACAAAGACGTGTTGCTGAAAGCACACGAAATTGACGGCGGATACTGGGCACTGAACAATATTCCGCAAAATGTAACCTACGGAAAAACAGCCTACGACAAGGGTGGAACTGTAGTGAATGCCTTGCGTGCTTATCTGGGTGATTCATTGTTTTTCGAATCGGTGAAAGCTTATCTAAACAACTTTGCTTATCAATCGGTTTCATCGGAGCAGATGCGTGATTTTTTTACTTCCTACACAGGTATCGACATGAGTGGGTTTTTCGATGCCTGGGTTTTTACCCCCGGAACACCGCATTTTTCCATTGATTCTTCCCGGGTTACACCTGAGGGAAACCAATTCAAGGTGGATATTTATTTACAACAGAAGTTTAAAGGTGCCGATTTCCTGGCTCAGGATGTGGTTGTTGAGGTAGGATTCATGGACGGGCACTTTCAATTTCAAACGGATACCGTACACTTTTCCGGAGCTGCCGGACATAGTGTGAAACTGTTGGATTTTAATCCCGTTGCCGTAATGATGGATCCATTCGAGACAGCCTGCGATGCCACAACCGACAGCTATAAAATATTCACCGAACCTCAGGAATATACCTATCCCGATTCCTATTTCAAACTGTATCTGGATGCATGTACCGATTCATCACTTTTGCGCGTAACCCACCATTGGGCAGCACCCGACACGCTGAAAACACCTGTGGAAGGCTTGCGTATTTCCAACTACCGTTATTGGCAAACCGAGGGCCTTCTGGATAACAGTTTTCAAGCCAGAGGAAGGTTTTATTTTAGTCAGGGAGGTTATCTGGATGGTGACTTAATTCAGTCGAGTGCGGATTCGGTGGTTATTTTGTACCGTGCCCATTCGTCGGACGAGTGGCAGATGGTGGATCAGGAGTTGGTTGGCACCTGGATGATTGGCTATATTTTTGTGAACGACCTGCAATTGGGCGAATACACGCTGGCTGTATGGGATAAGACCATTGTTTCGGCTGATGCGATTCCAGACCTTGAAAAGCAAATTCAGATTTATCCCAATCCTTCAAAGGGTGAGGTCACTTTTGTGTTTCCGGTACGTGGAAATTACCGGGTAGTGTTGACCAACGAAAATGGTTTTTCCGTTGGAGAATTTGAAGTTTCAGGAAAGGAAGCCAGATGGTCGCCTGAGTTCCCACAAAAGGGATTGATATTGGTTTCGGTATTTAAAGGGAAGGAACTTTTAGAAACGAAAAAGGTTATTCTCCAGTAAGTGGACTAAGCCACCGTCAAATGATCTTCCTTAGCGTAATGTTCTTCCAGGCGGAGGTGATGGCAGTTGGGGCAAATTTCGTGGGGTTCAAAAAACGTTTCGTTGCAGTTGGCACAGTGGTAGGTGGTTACATATCTTGTGACTTGCAAAAAATCGTCTGATTTAAAAATGGCAATAATTCCTGCAAATGGGGTTAAAAGAAGGCTGACGCTAAATGCCAACAGGAAACCCATCCTTTTTTTAAATGAAAACAGCGCAACAATTAAACAAAGCAATACATATCCGATAATAACCGTTATGAGCATAATCTGCATTTTTTTGAAATATTTGCAAATGTCGTGCCTGTTAAAACAACCATCTGATGATAAGATGGTTAAACAAATCTGTTGAAAAATATGGAGGTAACTATCCACAATCGTATAGTTAAAAGACCGGGTGTGGCGCTACAATTGACACAGGTTTTACTACTTTTGTCGGCTAAATGAAAAAATCAACCATTGTTATCGGGGTATTTGTGACCATCTTTCTTGGTTTCATGATGTATTCCTGTAATGAACCCATGGTTGAAAAAAAGCACGTGGTTGAGGTTCCCATTGATGTGGACTTATCCTTGATATCCCATCTTGACAGCACAATTATTTCTAAAAAAGCTGCCGAACTGGACAAGAAATTTGAGCACCTTAGAAAGATTACAGGGTTTAATGGGGCAGTGTTGTATGCTGAGAAGGGTCACGTGATTTTTAAAAAGGCTTATGGATACTCCGATGTGCGTAACCGGAAGGGTGACCTGTCCACCAGCAGTGCTTTTCAATTGGCTTCGGTTTCCAAGATGTTCACGGCCATGGCGGTCATGATTCTGAAAAATGAAGGAAAACTGGATTTTGATCAGGATATTCGTGCTTATCTACCCGATTTTCCCTACGAAGGCGTAACCCCCAGGTTGTTAATGACCCATCGTGCCGGTTTACCCCGCTACATGAGTCTGGCCTTGGATCATTGGTCGAATAAGAAAATTCCCATGGACAACGACGACATGTTCGATCTGTTTGTTACCTACCATCCCGACATGTATTTCCGTCCCGATAACGGCTTTCACTACTGCAACTCCAATTACGCTATTTTGGCCAATGTGGTCGAAGCTGTTTCAAATCAACATTTTGAGGATTTTGTCGAACAGCATATTTTTAAGCCCTTACATATGGATAGCTCTTTTGTTTATAACATGCGCGGCGATACCATGGTGAGTACTTATGTCGAAAGGGGCACGCCGGGCTATTATCACCGGGGACGTCGTTGGCGTGAAATGGAGAACGATTACCTGAATGGGGTGATGGGCGACAAAAATATCTACACTTCGGTGGAAGATTTATACAAGTTCGACCGGGCGCTCGATCAGTTTACTATGGTTCCCGATTCCATTTTAAAACAAGCCTTTACCGGAGGAAGTCCCAAATACTGGAAGCGCAAGGATAACTATGGCTATGGTTGGCGCATCAAAGAGGATATGGACAGTGTGGCCTTTCATTTTGGCTGGTGGAAGGGCTTTCGCACCTTTTACATCCGCGACATGCGGCACCACAAAACACTCATCGTGTTGACCAACAAAGACAAGGGTCCCGGATCGGCCAATTTCTGGAACATCATCAAAGCAGATACCTTGCCTTTGGGGCTTAAGTACGATTTGCTTGACTAATAAACCAAGCTACACTCCCTTGATTTTATTTTCGATGGCTGTGGTGGAAAATCCTTCCAGGAAATCGATGGTTACAATTTCTCCGTTTTTGGCTTTTACAATATCGTAACCCACAATGTCTTCGGGACGATAGTCGCTACCTTTTACCAGCACGTCAGGTTGAACCATTTTGATGAGTTCGTAGGGTGTATCCTCATCGAACAGCACCACGGCATCCACAAAAAACAGGGAAGCCAGGATGGTGGTTCGCGACAATTCGCCGGTAATGGGTCGGTTGCTGCCTTTGTTGAGTCGTTTTACGGAGTTGTCGGTGTTTACGCCTATCACCAGCACATCGCCCAAGTCTCTGGCTTTGCTTAAATAGTCAATGTGTCCCAGATGCAACAGGTCGAAGCAGCCATTGGTGAAAACAACTTTTTTGTTTTGAAATTCCCAGAAGGCCAATCGTTTCTGCAACGTATGGGTATCCAGCATTTTACTTTGAATGAGCTCCAGTTTTTTCATTGAGTGGTTTTTGTGTTTTGGCCAACATGGTCAGGTAAAAGTATCCAAAAGCACCTACGGATACATTGAGTATGGTTTGTCCGGCGTGCGTGATGGCAGCAAAAGAGCCGGCAGTGGCTCCGTTTATTTTGTACAATTCGAAAAGGATGGCCTTTACGATAAAATGATATGCCCCGATACCTCCCGGAACCGGCGCCACAATCCCCAAACTGCCGATGGACATAATGGTAAGCGCATCAATAAAGCTGAGGTGGCTGGTTTCGGGAAACATAAACAGCGGCAGATACACCATGCCGGCATAGGTTAACCAAATGAAAAAAGTATAGAGAATAAAAAGACCTTTTTCTTTAAGTTTGACAATGGTTTGAATGCCTTCCACGAGACCGCCGAAAAATGCCATGACTTTCCTGAAGAAGCCAAACCTGTTGAAATAACCTTGATTTTTGCGAACAAAATAGATGAGTCCGCCAAAAAAAATCACCATGGACACCAACACAAGCGCTGCCACGGTCAGGTTGGAAGTGCCGGAGTCCATCACATTGCCAAATAGTTGGGTAAGTAGGCCTTCGAGCATACTAAACTGAAAAGCGATTACCAAAATAATGATGGAAATTAAAATGACCAGATCAAAAAGCCTTTCGGAGATCACCGTTCCGAAAAGCGCGTTGAAGGGTATTTTTTCTTTTTTGGAGAGGATGCCGCAACGCATAAACTCACCCATACGCGGAACGGCCGTATTGGCCATATATCCTACCATTACTGCAAAGAAAGTGGTGGAGGTACGTGTGCGATAACCCATGGAGTTAATGAGTAAATTCCAGCGCAATGCCCTGAAAATGTGAGATATCAAGGCAACAACCAACGATAAAAACAACCAGGAATAATGGGCCGACAGGATGTCGTTCCACACTTCGCTCATATCCACCCTGCGAAAGCTGAGATACAGAAGCACGATACCAAAACTCAAAAAGAAGAGGTACTGGATGACGCTGGATATTCTTTTACGCTGGATGGTTGTCAACTGAATCTATATGTGGTTGAGGTTATCTGGGAAAATAATGGCAGGTTTAAACTGCTTGGCTTCTTCAAAGTCCATGGAGGCGTAGGACACGATGATAACCAAATCACCTTTCATGGCTTTTCGGGCAGCAGCTCCATTGAGGGAAATGGTTCCCGATCCGCGTTCACCTTTGATGACATAGGTAGCCAATCGTTCGCCATTGTTGATATTGAATATCTCAACTTTTTCGTTCTCAATAAGATTGGCAGCATCCATCAGGTTTTCGTCGATGGCAATACTCCCCACATAGTTGAGGTCGGCCATGGTAATGGTAGCTCTGTGTATTTTTGATTTTAGTACTTCGATATTCATGATCCAATGAATAAAATATTGGCTTAAACCGCTGCAAAATTATTAAATAATTCGAATATTGTCGATTAATCTCACCTTACCAAGTTTCAGAGCCACGAAAGCCCTTGCCGAATCTGTGTTTTTCAGGCTTTTCAGAGGTTGAAGGGTGTGTCCGTCGGCAATTTGGAAGTACTCGGTTGTAAAGGCCTCTATGCGATCCAATTGTGCTTTGCCCCATTTTTCCAATTCATCAGGGCTCATTTGAGGTGCTTTATCGGCAACCGATTTCAGTATGCGGTAGATATGGGGAGCTATGGCACGTTCTTCGGGGGTGAGCCGAACGTTGCGCGAGCTCATGGCCAGGCCGTCGTTTTCGCGTACGATGTCGCACGGGAGAATGGCGATGGGGAAGTGTTCCTGTTCCACAAGTTGTTTTATTACAGCCAATTGCTGAAAATCTTTTTCTCCAAAATACGCTTTGTGTGGCTGTACAATATTAAAAAGTCGTTTCACCACGATGGCTACTCCATTGAAATGACCCGGACGGAAGGCCCCCTCCATAACCCTTTCCAATGGGCCGAAATCAAAGGTTTCTGATGGAGGTTCGGGATACATTTCGGCATCCGATGGGGCAAATACAAAGTCGCAATTCACTGTTTTCAGCAGTTCCAAATCGCGGTCGAGTACGCGTGGATATTTTTTTAAATCTTCAGGATTGTTGAACTGGATGGGATTGACATAGATACTCACTGCCAGCAGATCGTTTTCCCTTTTTGCACGGCGCATGAGCTCCAGATGTCCTTCGTGGAGTGCGCCCATGGTAGGTACAAAACCGATGGTTTTCCCCTGAAGACGGGCTTCCACGACAAAGTCATGGGTTTGGCTTATTGTGTTGAAAACATGCATGTTGTACGATTTAGGGTAAGGTGTTTTCGGAGATGATGGTGTACAGATCGCGCTCCAGGTTTTTATGGGGGCTTTCAACAATGCGTCCGATTTCCAGCCCGTTTCGATAGATGATGAAGGTGGGTACACGTTCGATGTTCAGGTCTTTAATGTCCACCAAAATGGCCGACTTATTCCGATCGACGCCAATTACTTTTACCCTTTTATCGTTGTATTGGCAGGCTTGTAAGATTTTATAAAAATGGGGCACTTGTTCTTTGCTGTCGCCACACCAGGTGGCAAAAACGAGGGTAAATTCCACCTGATCGATCAGTGGAGTTAATTTTTCGATGTACTTTTTTTTCGGTTTGTAATTTTCCATGCCGGCTTTAAAAATTTCGCCAAATTCTCCCTTTTCCAATCCGGTCTTGTTGCAATAGCCAATCATGACCTCCTTGTTTATTTGTGGGTCAAGGATTATTTTGTTGATGGTTTGTGCCGAAAGTTGATATCCAAGCATCATCATCAGCACCCAAATGCCTTTTTTTATCATCTTGTTTCAATTGGTTGAACCTGCAAAAGTAGGACAATCCGCATAACTTGTCAACTGCATCTTTACTCAAACGCAGCAATTCCGGTGATGTCCAGACCAGTGATGAGCAGATGAATGTCGTGGGTACCCTCGTAAGTGATTACAGATTCGAGGTTCATCATGTGGCGCATGATGGGAAAATCGCCTGAAATGCCCATGGCACCTAGCATCTGGCGACTTTCGCGCGCCACCTTCAAAGCCATTTCCACATTGTTGCGCTTGGCCATGGAAATTTGTGCAGGGGTGGCTTTGTTGTTGTTTCGTAAAGTGCCCAGGCGCCAGGCAAGCAGCTGACCTTTGGTGATTTCTGTCAGCATTTCGGCCAGCTTTTTTTGTTGCAACTGAAAAGAAGCGATGGGTTTGTTGAACTGTTTTCGCTCGAGCGAATATTTGAGGGCCGTATCGTAACACGACATGGCAGCACCCAGTACGCCCCAGGCAATTCCGTATCGGGCGGAGTTGAGGCACATGAGCGGGCCTTTCAATCCTTTGACATTTGGCAGCAGGTTTTCTTTGGGAACTTTCACATTGTCGAACACCAACTCTCCAGTGAGTGACGCCCGCAGCGACCATTTGTTGAGGGTGTGCGGAGCAGTAAATCCCTCCATGCCTTTTTCCACCAGCAGCCCACGTACTATGCCTGATTCATCTTTTGCCCACACCACGGCAATGTCGGCAATGGGGGCATTGGTAATCCACATTTTGGAGCCGTTGAGCAAATAATGGTCGCCCACGTCCTGAATACGGGTGAGCATATGTCCGGGATCAGACCCATGGTTGGGTTCGGTAAGTCCGAATGCCCCCACCATGCTACCTGACGCCAGTTGGGGCAGGTATTTCAGCCGTTGGTCTTCGCTTCCGAATGCAAAAATGGGATACATCACCAGCGACGATTGTACCGAAGCTGCAGATCGGATGGCCGAATCGCCCCGTTCCAGTTCCGTCATGATTAAGCCGTAGGACATTTGATCCAATCCCGCTCCGCCATATTTTTCGGGAATATAAGGGCCAAAAGCACCAATTTCGCCCATTTCTTTGATGAGATGAAGGGGGAATTCATGGCGTTGGGCGTAGTGGTCGATATCCGGGATAACGGCACGATCGACCCAATCGCGTATGGCCGTTTTAATCAACAGATGTTCGGGACTCAACAATTCATCTACACCAAAATAGTCGGGAGGATTATACATGGAAATGGTTTTTTTAAACGCCGCAAAAATACAAAGAAATTTGGTGACCAGCGGCCTGTGGTTTCTAACAGAATGCCTACCTTTGAAGGAAAATTTTAGTTCACATAATAAAACCAAATAGCATGAAAAAAGTCATTTTTACAGAAAACGCTCCCGCACCCATCGGCCCTTACAGTCAGGCCATCGAAAATAATGGTATGTTGTTTATTTCCGGGCAAGTACCCGTAGATCCTGCCACAGGAGCCATTGTGCCCGGAGGCGTAGCTGAGCAAACACAACAGGTGATGAAAAATATACTGGCCATTATGAAGGCAGCCGGTTTTGGCAACGACCTCACCAAAATCCTCAAGTGTACCATTTACCTCAGCGACATGTCGTTGTTTGTTCCCATGAACGAAGTATATGCCACCTATTTCCCCACCGAACCCCCCGCCAGAGCAGCTTTTGCCGTAAAAGGGTTGCCCTTGGGTGCTTTGGTGGAAATTGAAGCTGTGGCTATGATGTAGGAGTTGAGTTGGAATCCTTGACAGGTTTCAAAAACCTGTCAGGTTTAAAACAAGTGCCTCCATTAAATGGATTGCAGTTTTTAGGAAAAATTCTACCATTTTTTGGGATTATTTTCCAACTTTTTTTTGGGGAGGAAGGTTATTTGGTTGATTGCCAAACCTGTCAGGTTTCAAAAACCTGTCAGGTTTCAACGGTAGTTAAACTAACGCAACCCCCATCCATTGCCCTTAGACTTTAGTCAAGGGCATGCAGTTCAGATTGTAGATAGCCTGTGCTATCTTCAAGCGTGGACGCTTGAAGCGGGGATGAGTCAAAAAACTAAAGCAAAACCCCATCAATTGCCCTTCGACTTTAGTCAAGGGCATGAATTTCAGCGCGTTGATGGCAAATGCTTTCTTCAAGCGTGGACGCTTGAAGCGGGGGTGAGGTACCAGGACGCTTGAAGCGGGGGTGTCAGCAATTTCCAGAGTCTTCGGGATTAAATCAACAAACCAACAAATCAATAAATCGCCAATCCCATCACAGATCACTAAACCCTGTCAACTTCTTGGGGTTGAATATTTTTAGATAAAATTTGGCTACTTGCAACGGCCAGCGGCTCAGGATTCGCTCGCGCCAGATGTAGGGAAAATGATCGACAATCCTGGTTAGCACGCTTAGCTTCCAGGCAATGACCATTCCGGGAAAAGCCCATAACCGAATCCACAAGCCGGGGCGTTTGTAGTCGCGGGTGTAGCCGGCCAGCTCGGCATATTTTCCGGCAGCAGCATCGGCTATCTTGACTTGTTTGGTCGTCAGCTCCTTTTTGTAAACTCCAATTTTGTCAGGATTTATTTTTTTAAACAGACTTGAGTGAAATTTCTTAAATACTTCCGACTTGGCCATTTCGTGGTCCGGATCGGCTTGTTTGTAGAAGTCGAAAATCTGTGGGTCGAAGGGTACTCCGGTAAATTCGCACAAGCGTTTCATTTCCTTTTCGGGATTTGTTACCAGATCTTCGTACCTGATTTCCAGGTGGGTATCGGGGTGTTTTTCCACCATTTTACGGAAGTGTTTCACAAACAACCGCCACTTAAAAACTACCAACGAAACCATGGGCAATTCAAAATCCACATTGCGCACCGACACAAAATGGTCGCGGTAGTCGCGGGTTATCTGTATGAATTTGGCATCGGGAAAAATCTGTGCCAACCGTTCGGTGTAAATGGTGTATCCGGGATTTTTATCTCCAAAGAATAAGATGTCTTTTTTGGGATAGATGCTCTCGTATTGCAAATATATCACCTTGCACAGGTCGCCGTAGCTTTGTTTTCCTGCCAAAGGAAGCAGGACATTCAAGAGTGTTTCTTTGGAAATGTTCCAGGTGTTAAACAGCCATTGAGTCATCACATCGTCCACCAACTGGCGAATAAGTTCAGGGCTCCAGTCGGAAATTTTTCCATAACGGGGATACAAGTTCACAATAAATTGTGACTCTGGCGGAATCACCACATGTGGATTGGCATCGAAGAGGGTGCGCAGCAGGGTGGTTCCTGATCGTGGACGTCCTACAATGAAGAAAAAGGGTTTGTTGGTTAGGTTTTTCATGACAAAACTACTGACCTGTTTGGTTATTCGTAACAATACTACCCAATATTTTGTTGATGTCGTAGGGTGTTTTTTTGTTTCCGAAGGCGGTGTTGTGGCGTTCCATGTTGGAAGTAAATGCCCATGCCGCGGCCTTGGCGCTTTTGGTGGCCTTGAGTGTTTTCAGCATTTTTCTGTAAAGGGTTTTTTCGTTCCACATGAGGTTCCAACAGGTGTGCATGGTTTCCATCAGTTTTTCCGGCGACATCAGTCTAGGTTGGTGGATAACCTCCAAAAAGTGGTAGTGCTTCCAGTCTTCGGGAAAATTGGTGAACAGCAGTCGGTTTTCTTTTTCCAACCTATTGAACAATCCTGTGCCCGGCAGCGGTGTAATGATGGTGGCTTGCATGGCATCGATGCCTGAGTTGATGGCATATTGGGCGCGATTCAGTAAATCTTGCTCCGAATCCGAATCCAGTCCAAATACCAAGGCGCCCAACACACTGATACCGTGGGCATGTATCTTGTTAAAAGCCTCCTCGTAATGATCAACCCCTATCCTGAGGTTCATTTTTTTGTTGGTTTCCTGCAGTTGTTCCACCTTTTCTGATTCAATGCCTATCAAAATCATCCTGCAACCACTGGCGGCGGCGTATTTTAGTACCTCGTCATTACCTGCGATGTTGAGCGAAGCCTGACAATACCAATCTTTTTTTATACCGCGTTCGATCATGCCCTTAAAAAGCTGAATGGCTCTTTCGGCAGATGATTTACTATATCCGATCAGGTTGTCGTCCACGAAAAATAGGTGCTCACTTTGGATGCTTTCCAATTCATCCAGCACATCTTCCACCGGACGTTGGCGATAATGGTTGCCGTTAAAAGTATGCACCGAGCAAAAATCGCAGTTCATGGGGCAACCTCTGGTGGTTTGGATATTTTCGTAGGCATATCCCGGATGAAATAAATCACGGCGGGGCCAAACGGCTTTTTCCAAGGACAATTGGTCGCCGTAATAACGTTTTCTGAGTTTGTTTTCTTTGAAATCGGACAACACCTTTTTCCACACCCCTTCGGCTTCGCCCACCACGATGGCGTTGGCATATTGTTCGGCTTCATCGGGACGCATGCTCACATGAATGCCGCCAAGCACGGTTGGGATTCCTTTGCTACGGTACAATTCCGACAATTCATAGGCCCTTAAAGCTGCCGAAGTGAGAGCAGTAATTCCAACCAAATCAGCAGGTTGATATTCGAACACACCGAAATTTTCATCAAAAATCTCCACTTCCCAATCGTCGGGAGTTAGTCCGGCAATAATGCCCAAGCCCAAAGGGGGTGAAATGGTGCTGGTATCAAATAGCGCATCCCGTTTATAGGGCTCCAGCGGGTTGATGAGCAACAATTTGTATTTCTTTTTCTCTTTCAAAATGGACGCGGTTGTGAATAGCACAAAAGTAATACTAATTGTGAAAGATGCGGTGTGCCCCGGAATTGACCTTTCGGCCGATTAAAAGTCGATGCTCAGCTTCAGGTTGACCAGACGTGGTGTGAGGTAGTTGGGTACGGCGTATTCTTGGTTGTTCACATCCTTAATCCAGATGTAACTTACTGTATTGTATATGTCCAGAATATTAAATACTTCCAGATTGAGCCACATGTTGTTGATGCCGCGGAACGGATTTTTAGGTCCGAAGGTAGAGCTTTCGCTGATGATTTGATACGAAAAACCCATATCAACCCGGCGATAGGCAGGCATACGGCCTGTTTGCTGGTAGCGTTCGCTGTCGGGTGCGCCAAATGGAATGCCTGTACCAAAGAGCAAGCGTACATAAACCTTGAAGTAGGGATATTTGGGGATGTAATCCTGAAAAAACAAACTGAAATTCACCCGTTGGTCGGTGGGTCGAGGCAGATAACCCGGGTAAACGATGGAACTGTCGGCCACTGTGGTGTTGGTGGTAAATCCCGGCCGAATCACTTCCCCGTCGGTGTTGATGTAGTCGTAATAGAAATCGCCACGGATGTCTTCTTTGGTTTGCATCACCGAAAGGCTCATCCAGCTGTCGAGACCTTTTACAAATTCGCCATACAGTTTAAAATCGATTCCGGTGGCATAACCCTTGGCGGTTTCGTTGGCCAGATAACGAATGCGAACATTTTCGATGGTGTAGGGTACGAGGTTGTCTAGGATTTTGTAATACAATTCGGAAGTCAGGATAAACGGTCGATCCCAGGCCAGAAAACGGTAGTCGCTGCCCAATATAAAATGAATGGACTCCTGGGCCTTGATATTGGGATTCAGACTCCCGTCGATGTTACGCATTTCGCGGTAATAGGCCGGTTGGTAGTAATAGCCGGTGGCAAAGCGAAATACCACATCAGGATGTTTGGCAGGTTTGTACGACACGCTGGCTCGAGGTGCGATAAGCAATTCATTGTTGTAATCCCAATAATTGGCACGCAATCCGGCAGTGAGGTTGATTTCATCTTTATTATTCATGATGAACTTCCATTGGTCGGCAATGTAAGCCGCGTACCTATTGGTATTGAGGGTGTTGTGTGCTTTTACAAAGTTTTTCAACTCCAGACTGGGATTGTCGGAGTGTGGATTTCCGGGTGTAACTTCAGGATTGGGGAGTGAATATCCGGCAGAGTCCACCATTTCCCATTCGCGCAATTGATCATCGATGTTTTGGTATTGGTACCGAATACCCCATTTGAGCTGGTGTTGATCAAAGAGGGTGGTTCCTTTGTGTTCGATGGTGGCCACCGTAGCTTCAAAGGCATTGCGGGCATGGAGCAGATACGTGCCCACTCCCTGGGTTTGGATGGCATCCCCATATTCATTGCTATTTTCATCGTCGGCTTGCGCCTGGCCTATCCAATATTGCCCCTGGATGTCGTAGCGTTCGGTTTCGTATGTGTTGTAGGCCGACATGATCAAACGCAGGTCGGTGAGGTTGTTGGGCTTGTATCCAAGTGTTAGTCCGCCCTGCAGCATTTCGTATTTGTCTATTTCATTGCCATCGAAATACACCTTAAAGCGAATCACTTCCTGGTAGGTTCCGAAATCTGTTTCGCGGTTGCTGGGCACCACCTTGTATTTGTTTCTGGAATAATAACCCAACAGGCTAATATCCCATTTATCATTGAGCTTATAGGTAAAGAGCGATTGAATGTCAGCGAATTCCGGTTGGTATTCTCCTTTGGTTTGGAGGCTGTTGAGCAGATAGCTGTTGGTTTTGTACCGGGCGCCCACCAGATAAGTAAACCGCTGATTGGGCGTGATGCCTCCCAAAGTTAATTCTGCACCCAGCATACTGGCCGCAAAGGAACCGGCAAATTCGGTGGGTTTTTTGTATTTGATGTCGAGCACGGAGGAGAGCTTGTCGCCGTATTCGGCACCAAATCCACCGGCTGAGAACAAGATGGACGACACCATGGAGCTGTTCACAAAACTTAATCCTTCCTGTTGGCCGGAGTTGACCAAAAACGGACGATAGATTTCGATGTCGTTGACAAATACCAGGTTTTCGTCGAAATTACCACCACGCACGGAGTATTGTGAGCTCATTTCGTTGTTGGATGAAACGCCCGGCAAGGTTTTGATGATATCGGAAACGCCCTCGGTAAGAGATGGTGCCACCTGTGCATCACGCGGGTCGAGTCGCACCATGCTTTCGGTACGCAGGTTTTCGTCTTTTACTTCAAAGCTGGGCAGGGTAGTTGTGCTTATTTCTAACTGAATATCAATTGTTTTGTTTTCTCCTGCCGATAGTTTTAGTGGAATTCGTTTTTCTGAAAATCCAACATAGGTAACGGCGATGATCAGGTCTTTTCCGGCAGGCACTTCTAACTCAAAATGGCCTTTTTTATCGGTGGAAGTGCCCCCTTTTTCACCAACAATGGCCACATTGGCCAACTCAACCGGTCGGCTTTTTTCGTCTGTAATTTTTCCCGAAAGGGTGGCCGATTGACCCGACAGCAACATGGGAAACAGGACGCTAACGACCAGTATGAGTGTAAAAAAAAGGGAATTCTGCGGTTTCAGTTTCATGCAAGATAAACTAAAAAGGTGCAAATTTATTATAAAAATGGCTGTAAAAGACAAAAGTTTGTGTCAGTGGGATGAACAAGGAAATGGTCAAAATGTTTTTAAAAACCTTTGATGTTACTCATTTTGCCTACATTTGTCGTCTTGTTCAAACGTAAACGAATGAATACAACACGAGAATTGCCCAATATTACCACCCATGTGCTTCAGGAAATGAAGCAAAAAGGGGAAAAAATAGCCATGTTGACAGGTTACGATTTTAGTATGGCGAGCCTGTTGGATGAAGCCCGCATTGATGTGATACTGGTAGGCGATTCGGCCTCCAATGTGATGGCCGGACATAAAACCACCCTGCCCATTACCCTCGACCAAATGATTTACCATGCTTCTTCGGTGATGCGTGCGGTAGAACGTGCTTTGGTGGTGGTGGATTTGCCCTTTGGGGCTTATCAGGGAAACTCCAAAGAAGCACTGAGTTCTGCCATCAGAATTATGAAAGAATCGGGCGCCAACGCCATTAAAATGGAGGGCGGACAGGAGATTGTGGAGTCCATCGACCGGATATTATCCGCCGGAATACCTGTGCTGGGGCATTTGGGACTTACCCCACAATCCATCAACAAATTTGGCACCTATGTGGTTCGTGCCACCGAGGAAAAGGAAGCTGAAAAGTTAAAGTCTGATGCCAAAATCCTTGAAAAAGCAGGTTGTTTCGGTATTGTGTTGGAAAAAATTCCTGCCAAGCTAGCCGGAGAAGTCACCCGTTCGGTGTCCATTCCCATTATTGGGATTGGTGCCGGCAGCGAAGTGGACGGTCAGGTGTTGGTGTTGCACGACATGTTGGGAATCAATCAGAATTTCTCTCCCAGGTTTTTGCGTCGCTATGCCAATCTCCACGACGACATCATCAAGGCTTTCGAGCGTTATATTGATGATGTTAAATCGGTAAATTTCCCCAATAGCAAGGAGCAATATTAGAATAGCTTAATTATAAGCGATTTACACTGAATGTCATGGCTGAGAGTTCTCCCTCCGATGTTTCCCAAAGGATACTTTTTGAAGACAATCACCTGATTGTAGTCAATAAAATGCCATCTGAGATTGTTCAGGGAGATAAAACCGGAGATGAGCCGTTGAGTGAAACCGTAAAGCGCTTTATCAAGGTGAAATACCAGAAGCCCGGGGAGGTGTTTTTGGGGGTGGTGCATCGCATCGACCGGCCTGTGAGTGGCGCTGTGGTTTTTGCTCGTACCAGCAAAGCCCTCTCACGCATGAACGAAATGGTGAAAAATCATCAAATGACCAAGCGGTATTGGGCTATTGTGAAGAATAAACCACCTCACGAAAGTGACCGTTTGGAGCATTTCCTGCTTCGAAACGAAAAGCAGAACAAGTCCTATGTCCGGCAAAAGGAAGTAAAGGACAGCAAGCAAGCCATCCTTAACTATCAATGGCTGGCTTCAAGTAAGGATTATCATTTGATTGAAATAGAGTTGATTACCGGTCGTCATCACCAAATACGTGCCCAACTGGCTGCCATTGGATGTCCCATCAAAGGTGATTTAAAATACGGTTTTCCAAGAAATAATCCGGATGCTTCCATCAGTTTACACGCCCGGAAGATGAGTTTTATTCATCCGGTTACCAAGGAGTTGGTTTCGGTTGAGGCACCTCCCCCAAAGGATGTTCTTTGGGATTTCTTTCTAAATGCGCTTGTGTAGGAAAATACTTCCTGCCTTGTTCCGTTATGTTTTAAAAATTAAACAACACATGAAACCCATAGCCCGTCAATATTCGCCCCGTGAAGAAATGTGGAATGTGATTACCCACGGTTTTGGTCTGTTGCTAAGCGTGGCCGCACTGGCTTTGTTGGTAGTTTATGCCAGCTTGTACGGAACCGTTTGGCACATCGTTAGTTTTAGTATCTACGGTGCCAGTTTGGTGGTGCTCTATCTGGCCTCTACCTTGTTTCATGCAGCCAAAAACCAGGAAACACGCAATTACCTGAATATCTTCGATCACAGTTCCATTTATTTGTTAATCGCCGGAACTTACACGCCTTTTGTGTTGGTTACTTTGAACGGACCATGGGGGTGGAGTTTGTTTGGAGTTATTTGGGGTTTGGCCATTGGCGGCATGTTTTTTAAACTCTGGTTTACAGGTAGATACGACAAAGCCTCGGCCATGGCCTATGTGCTTATGGGCTTGATTATCCTGATAGCCATTGTACCTTTGGTGAGGAATTTACCCACCGGCGGATTGATTTGGCTCTTGGCCGGAGGTGCTGCCTACATCATTGGTGCGGTATTTTATTTGTGGCATCGTATTCCTTACAACCACGCCATCTTTCACGTTTGGGTACTCATTGGTAGCATGTGTCATTTTGTGGCGGTGTTTTGGTACGTGCTGTGATAATCCTCGTTACCATTTCGTTAAAAGTTGATAAGCGTTCATTTCTGAGCTGTTTTGCCCTCCAAAATAGGTTGACAAAACATTAGATCGATTCATGAGAAGATTAACCATCAACAGTTAATATAGGAATCGGTTTGGCTATTCCAATTCCTTGAGATTTATCAGAATTACCTTGCTGCCCATCCCTATCTGTCTTTATTTTTCAGCGGTAATGGAGTTCAGAAGTCAAGGTGCCGGATGGTATGTCCCATCGGGGACGAAGTACGAAATAGTTTTTTTTGCCTATTTTTTTCACCTCAAGGAACGCTGAATAAATCTCAGACATTTTCCAAGTGTGATAAATTTCCTTACCGATACATGGCCTCCCGCTGCTCTTTTAATTTTTCATCGGTCAGATACTCTTCAAAATCCATGTATTTGTCTATCATGCCGTTGGGGGTAAGCTCGATAACCCGGTTACACACACTTTCGATAAATTCGTGGTCGTGGGAAGCCATGAGGATATTGCCGGGATAGGTTTTCATGTTGTTGTTAAACGACTGAATGGACTCCATGTCGAGGTGGTTGGTGGGATGGTCGAGCACCAGCACGTTGGGGTCTTTAAGCATCATTCGCGTGATCATGCAGCGCATGCGCTCACCTCCGGAAAGCACCATGGCATTTTTCTGTCCGTCTTCGCCAGAAAAGAGCATTTTGCCCAGGTAACCACGCAGGAAATTTTCGCTTGTATCCGAAGAATACTGGCCAATCCAATCGAACAAGGTAATTTTTTTCTGGAAAAATTCGGTGTTGTCCATGGGAAGGTAGGCATGGGTGATGGTAACACCCCACTCGAAGGTTCCCGTATTGGCTTTGGCTTCGCCCATGAGGATTTTAAACAACATGGTGGCCGCACGGTTGTCGCGCGACAGAAACACAATTTTATCGTTTTTACTTACGTGAAAATTCACATCACTAAACAGCCTGGTTCCATCTTCCAGGGTATAGCTCAGGTTTTCAACCAACAACACCTTGTCGCCGGCAGGACGTTCGGGCTTAAAGATAATGCCCGGATAACGGCGGGTGGAAGGTTCAATTTCGTCCACATTCAACTTTTCGAGCATCTTTTTGCGGCTGGTAGCCTGACGCGATTTGGATACGTTGGCACTAAAACGAGAGATGAAATCCTGCAATTCCTTGCGCTTTTCGGCGGCCTTTTTGTTGGCATTGTTGCGCTGATGCAGAGCCAACTGACTCGATTCGTACCAGAAAGTATAGTTTCCCGAAAACATGCGAATACGTCCGTAATCGATATCGATGACGTGGGTACACACATTGTCCAGAAAGTGCCTGTCGTGCGAAACCACAATCACCGTATTTTCAAAATTGGCCAAATAATTTTCCAGCCAAAGCACGGTTTCGAGGTCGAGGTCGTTGGTTGGCTCATCCAGAAGGAGGTTGTCGGGATTACCAAAAAGTGCCTGTGCCAGCAGGATTCTCACCTTTTCTTTACCCACCACATCCTTCATCAGTTGGTAATGGAGGTCTTCTTTGATGCCCAGTCCGCTGAGGAGCTCGGCGGCATCGCTTTCCGCGTTCCAGCCACCCATGTCGGCAAAATCTTCTTCCAGTTTCGCAGCACGCATGCCATCCGCTTCCGAGAAATCGGGTTTGGCATAGAGGGCATCTTTTTCGCGCATATTTTCCCAAAGGAGCTGATGACCCATCAGCACGGTATCGATTACCCGAAATTCGTCGAAGGCAAAGTGGTCCTGTTTGAGTACCGAAAGCCGCTCGCCGGGCTCCATGGTTACGCTTCCGCGGGTGGGTTCGAGACTACCGGACAGGATGTTTAAGAAGGTTGATTTTCCGGCACCGTTGGCACCGATCACCCCATAGCAATTGCCCGAAGTGCATTTTAAGTTAACGTCAGAGAATAAAGGTTGCTTTCCGAAGCGAATGGCCAGGTCAGAAATTGTAATCATAGAAATAAGTTTGGGGCGGCAAAGGTAAGCAAAAGTGTGGTGCTGCGAAATTTAAGCAGGAGAAGTTAACATATCGATCAAATCCGCCAGCAGATAACAGTAAATGGAGAAATCTTTTACCAAGTCAGGGTTTTAGGCTAAAGGAATTCGCACTAAGCCTTATCGGACCAATTTCCACTTTCTTTAAATTTCATTTCGTTGATGGTGATACACATCACCACAGCATGTTCGAAATGATTTTCATCGTAAGTAAATTTGCGGTCGCCGGCATATTTTTTCATGATGGCATCAAATCCGATGGTTTTCTCAGAAATGTCGGTAAGCATTTTTACCGTTCCATATCCTACCACCGACCTGAAACGGGTATCCCATTTGCATGCCTCATCAGCAGGCATGAGCTCTACGCCATAATCGAGTTCAAAACAAACGGAGGGATTTTTCTCCATGATTTCCAGCTTTTTACCTTTCATCTTCGAGTGAAAGTACAGGTGTTTTTCGTCATAACCAAAGTTCACGGGAACCACGTACGGATTATTGTTATCAGCCATGCCAATGCGCATGATTAGGGCATTTTTTAGCACATCGCGAATGCCTTCTTCTTGTTTTTTTTGAAGTTGATCGGGGGTCATGAGCTTATGATTTTGTAAAAAGTAAAGGTATAAAAATATCTCCAACTCTTGGAAAAACGCCTTCAAATGTATCCCAAGCAACCTTTCCCCGCCAAATCCGTTTTGATAACGGGCAAAGAAGTGTCTTCAGGGGATATTTGAGGAGGGTTGGCCGTCGATTCTTTCCTTTCTGCACCCCAAAAAATACTATTTTTGCGTTTCAAATAAAAATGCCTTTCATGATGTCAGCATTGTATTTTAAAGAAATCCGAAGTTTTTTGAGCTCCCTGATGGGTTATGTGATTATCCTCGTATTTCTGGGAACCATCGGCTTGTTTCTTTGGGTATTTCCCACCGATTTCAATATTTTCGACTACGGTTATGCCAACCTCGACGGGCTTTTTATTCTGGCACCTTTCGTTTTTCTCTTTCTCGTTCCGGCACTCACCATGCGCTCCTTTTCCGATGAAAAGAAAAGCGGCACCATCGAACTGCTTTATACCCGTCCGCTCACCGACATGCAAATTATACTGGCCAAATTCCTGGCCTCCTTTACCCTGGTCATTCTGGCCTTGATTCCCACCCTTGTTTATTACCTCACGGTTTATTTGTTGGGATTACCACAGGGAAACCTCGACTCGGGGAGCATTTGGGGAAGTTATATCGGCTTGTTGTTTTTGGGTGGAGCCTTTACTTCGGTGGGAATTTTTACCTCTTCCATCAGCGAAAATCAGGTGACTTCCTTTGTGTTGGCGGTTATTCTGAGTGCTTTTCTCTACATGGGTTTCGACATGATTTACAACTTCTCGCTCTTTGGATCCGTTGATTTATTGATTCGCTCGCTGGGCATCAACGCGCATTATGGCTCCATCAGCCGTGGGGTAATCGATACGCGTGATGTGGTTTATTTTCTCAGCCTCATCGCACTGTTTATATTTCTCACAAAATTTTCGCTTGCGCGAAGAAAATGGTAATCAATCGTTTGTAAAAAATGAAAGAAAAAAAATCTTCATCGGCAAGTCAATCATGGTGGCAATTATTGATCGTTATCGCCATCATCATCGTGATCAACATCATCAGCTCGTTTCTTTTCACACGCTTTGATCTGACCAACGAAAAACGTTATACCCTTTCCAAAGAAACCCGCCAACTGATTGAAAACACTCAGGATATCGTCTATTTCCGTGTTTTTCTGGAAGGAGATTTTCCGGCAGGATTTAAACGCCTGCGCCGCGAAACGCAAGAACTTCTGGACGAATTTCGGGCTTACAACAAAAACATCGCCTACGAATTTATCAATCCTTCGGCCAGCGAAGACCCCAAGGAACGCAACGCCACCTACCAATTGCTGGTGCAACAGGGCTTGCAGCCCACCAACCTTCAGGTAAAAACAAAAAACGGCATGGAGCAACAGGTGATTTTCCCCGGTGTGCTGGTGTCGTATCGTAACAGGGATGTGGCGGTGGAATTGCTTGATGCCCAAATGAATGTGCCACCGGAAGCGGTACTCAACAACTCCATCAACAACCTGGAGTTTAAACTGGCCAATGCCATTCGAAAAGTTACCCGCGTCAGAAAACCTGCCATCGCCTTTATTGAGGGGCATGGCGAACTCGACGATCAGGATACCTACGACCTCACCGAGTCGCTGAAAGAAGATTATGTGGTAGATCGCGTGACCATCAACAATCAACTGAATGCATTGGTAAACAGAACTTTGATTGACTCTACCACCAACCATTGGGAAATTACACCCAAATACGCAGCCATCATCATTGCACAACCCGATTCTTCCTTCGAGGGCAAAGACCGCTTCATTATCGATCAATACCTGATGTATGGAGGTAAAATCCTTTGGTTTGTTGATCCTGTGTTGGCGAGTATGGACAGCACCCAAAATTCGGGATCTACCGTGGCCATCGACAAAGGTTTGGATTTACAGGCACAACTTTTCACCTACGGAGTACGACTCAACAGCAACCTGATCATGGACTTGAGTGCCAACTCCATTCCCGTTCGTACGGGTCAGATGGGCAATCAACCGCAAATAGAGTTTTTTCCGTGGTATTATTTCCCTGTTATAACACCCACCAGTACCCACCCCATTGCCAAAAACCTGAATGCCATCAAAACACAGTTTGTGAGCAGCATCGATACCCTTTCCATAAAAAATGTGAAGAAGACCGTTCTGTTAAGCACTTCACCCTACTCACGAATTGAAGATGTTCCGGCCATCATCAGCTTGTCCATTTTGAGCAAACAGCCCGACCCACGGCAATATACCACACCGCCACAAGCCGTTGCCGTACTGCTCGAAGGTACCTTTCTGTCGGATTTCAGAAACCGCATCCCTCCTGAAATCATGAACGATAAGGGCATTGGCTTTCGTGAAGAAAGCGTGCCAACTGCCATGTTGGTGGTATCGGATGGCGACCTGATTCGCAATCAATTTAAAATACCTGAGGGATATCCTCTTCCCTTGGGATACGATCAATATACACGCGAAACCTTTGGCAACAAAGATTTTGTGCTCAATGCCATTAACTACCTCACCGAAGGCCCCGGGTTGATTTCGGTGCGATCGCGCGAAACCAAACTCAGGCTGCTCGACCGGGCTAAAATAAACGACCATCGGATGGGGTGGCAATTGCTGAATGTGTTGGCTCCGTTGCTGTTGGTAGTGGTGGTTGGATTGTTGATTGTTTTCCTGCGTAAAAGAAAATATGCCAGATAGTTACAGATATGAATAAAAACAGAAGATACATCGTTGTACTGCTTTTGCTCGTGGTTGCAGCCATTTTTATGTACACCCAGCAACGAAATTCCACCTTAAAAAAACAGGAATCTGACTTTTCGGTGGAAGACACCTCTACCGTAAACAAGATATTCATTGCCGACAAGCGTATGAATCAGATAACTCTGGAACGCACCCCCAAAGGATGGATGCTCGACGGCGACCAAAAGGTAAACCAACGCTTGGTTCATAAGCTTTTGGGAACCATGCACCGCATTAAGGTACAAGCCCCTGTTTCCAATGTTAGCTATGAAAATGTAGTGAAACGTATGGCCGCCATCGCCATCAAGGTGGAAGTATATCAGGAAGTGTATCGCATCGATTGGTTCGACAAAATCAAACTCTTTAAACACCTCAAACTAACCAAGGTTTTTTATGTGGGCGACGCCACAGCCAACAACCTGGGCACTTACATGCTGATGGAGGGAGCCTCGCAACCTTATATCACCTATATTCCGGGATTCAGAGGCTTTTTAACGCCCCGGTTTTCGCCCCTGCCCGATGACTGGAAAAGCCATGAAGTGTTTAAATATCAACTGGCTGACATTAAAAGTGTTCAGTTCAATGTACCCGAAAAACCCGACGAAAGCTTTAAAATTGAAGTGAAAGATGATGCCGGAAACTACCGGATAACGCAGATAAGCACCCAACAAAACATTGATCATTTCGACACATTGAAGGTGTTGAATTTACTTACCTCCTTTGCCGATGTGCGCTACGAAACACGACTTAACAACCTGATGGCCAAGGTACGCATCGACTCGGTTTTGAACTCGCCTCCCCGGTTTGAACTCATTCTGGTAGATCAGGAAAACGATACCAACTACGTTAAAATGTTCCGCAAAGGTGCTCTCCCCGATCAGGTGGCACAGGCAGGCTACAATCCGGAAGTGCCTGTGGACAACGACCGCTTTTACGGATTGGTAAACGATGGTGAAGATTTTGTGTTGCTACAATATTTTGTGTTCGACAAACTGCTTAAACCGCTGAGCTACTACGAGAAGTAGCCCCCGCTTCTTACTTTTTCATCCGATAAGGATTAATCCCGAATGGCCGTTGATGTGGCGCTTTTATCAGTCGGCAAACGCGCATGATACAAAGCTACCTATTTCTCAGTGTACCTAATAATTGCCATACTACTGAATCTCAGGTTCGGTTTCAACAATGGGTTTCTCAATAATTCCCAGATTATGTTTCCCATCGATGCGAATAATGAGAGGTTTCTCAAAATGCACTTGCCTGATAAATTCGTTTTCAAAGGCTGCAGGCGCCGTGTTTAAAAATTCCAAATCATAATAACCATCACGAATAAAGGGGTTGATGGTGAAATATCCCACACGGAAAGAAGTGAGGTTCTGAAAAAAGTGAGTTCCCTGACTTGGGTCAATGCGGTAATTGTCCAAACCCGATTCCACAATCAGTCGTGCAGCAGAAATTTGTGGCCATTTCACGGGGATTCCCAACCACGGATCGCTCGAACCCCAACGTCCGGGGCCAATAAGGATATAGTTCCTACCAGATTTTAAATACGTGTCATTTATTTTTTCCACCATGGTCACAAGCTCCTTGTTGTGCGCCGCTTTAAAGGCCTCAGGTCTGATGTACACCACATCGTGGATATCATCTATGGTTCCATTTCCCAGGGCCGATTTTGAAACGATGAGGCATTTCTCTGTTTGGATGGTTTCCAAATCCAGATGAACACTTTCTTCTTTCACCGCAATTGGCCTGATCTGCAACAAATTAAATGATGCACGTTCGCCCTTTTGTGTGTGTAAATCCACCGCAAATTCAATTTCCACGGGGTTTCCCATTTCGCGCTCACCCAGCTTCAACACCTTCTGCAATATTTCGGCAATGGGATAGCTGTTGTGTTTCAGGATATTGGAAAACGTAATCAACTTTTTACCACCATCGCTGTATCCATCGCGAATGACGTGGTTGTGCAAATCGTAGGTGGACGAAATATCGCGAATGGCATCATCCTGGTCGGCAACCTTTACTTTGAGTTTCAACAGGTTGGTGCTGTCGTTGGGGGTGGGCGTAAAGGTATCCATGTTGAGGTCGAGGGCAAAAAATTCCTTTTGGGTTTCGCGTAGGGTCATGTCGGGAGTAGAAGTCTGCAGGATATTTTGGGGATAATTGGGACTGAACCTCAACGACGTGCCACCATCCACAATGTATTTTCCCAAACCCAGCGCCAGACTTACGGTACCATCGGCTGGCTTACAAGGAGCGATGGGATAATAGTCGATGGACCGGGCCACACCCGAGAAAGTAGGATAAAACCGATTTTCGTGTGCCGCTCCGCATACTTCCTGAATCACGATGGCCATTTTTTCCTCGTCTATTACGTTGGAAGTGGCCGTCATGTAGGCTTTGCTGTCGTGGTAATAGGCCGAGGCATATACTGCTTTGATGGCGGTACACATCATTTCAAACATCTTGCTTCGGTCGTCTTCGATAAGTGGCAACATGTAGGTGTTGTAAATCCCTGCAAAAGGCTGGTAATGTGAGTCTTCGAGCAAACTGCTGGAGCGAATGGCCACAGGTTTCGACAAGGCCACCGAAATCGTAAACAAATCGCCATATACATGCTGTGGCAAAGACGCTTTTAGAAACTGAGCCAAAATTTCTTCATCACTCAACTCATTGGAAAAGGCTACGTTATAAAGTTTATTCAACTCCATGAACTCATCAAAAACATCGGTTCCCAGCACCACCGTTTTGGGAATGGCGATTTCGATTTTCTCAAAATGTTCGTAGAGCTTATTTCGGTTGATGAGCGAATCAAGAAAAGCCAGTCCGCGCGCCTTACCACCAATGGAGCCCTGTCCGATACGTGAAATGCTGAAATAGTTGTCGAAACTATCGCGGTTGAATGATGATATAACGCCCCTGGCCTTGGCCATGCGGAATTCGGCAATGCTATCGTAAATAAACTTTTTGGTCTCCTCGCAATCCTTAAAATCGTCGGATTTAAAAGCCCTGAACAATTCTGCCAACGGAAATAATGCCCTGGCACGCAACCATTTGGAAAAGTGATCGCGTTCGATGTGGTACCGCAACGAAGCGGTGGGAATTTTATACACCTTCTCCTGCAAATCTTTCAGGTCGTGGGCACGACCCACCACGATGCCCATGTGTGGATCTTTGAACACAAAATCGCCAAAGGCAAAATATTCTTTGATAAACTCGCGCAGATCGAAGGTGAGGCTTTTGGAATTTTTATCCAGAAAACCCACCCTGATTTCCTTGGCTTTCCAACGGTTTTCAGGATCGGACGACTGAAGCAGAACAGGGGTGTATTTGTTGTCTTTTTTAATCTTGCGGCTTAGTTTTATGCCGGCCTCTTTGTCCATCTCGCCGGTATGGTCCTTGGGATAGGAAATATCCGACACCACCCCCAGCAGGTTGTGCTTATACTTTTCGTAAAGCGCCATGGCTTCGGCATAGTTGGTGGCCAACAAAATTTTGGGACGTCCTCGCATGCGCAACATCCGTTGATGTTCGTTAAGCCCTTCGGATACAAATGATTGCGACTGCTTAAAGATAATTTTGTACATGATGGGAAGATAACTGGAATAAAAACGGATGTTGTCTTCCACCAGGATAATGGTTTGAACCCCGATGTCCATTACATCATGTTCCACATTCATCTTATCTTCAATCAGTTTGATGATGGCCAGCAGGATGTCGGCATTGCCCAGCCAACTAAAAATATGATCGATGGATTCATGCTGAAGTTTGGTAATTTTCAAACTGGCTTCGCGCGAAAACGGCGTCAGCATGACGATGGGAACATCGGGGTATTTCGCTTTGATATCCTGGGCCATCACAATCGTATCCTGCTTTTCGACACTCAACATGGTAATGACCAGATCGATGTTCTGCTCCTTCATCATCTGCATGGCTTCGGCACGTGTAGTGGCTTTGAAGAATTGGGGTGGATATCGCAGACTTAGCGAAGTGTATTCCTGAAAAATCTGCTCATCGATGCGCCCATCCTCTTCCAACATGAATGCATCATAGATACTGGAAATGAGCAACACATGATAGATGCGCTTTTTCATCAGGTTGGTAAACGAAGCATCGCTGTCGTAAAAACTTTGCTTAAGTAATTCAGCCTTTTTATCGATCATCCCTTGGGGTTTTTGAATAAGCACAAAGATAGACAATCTGGCAGTTTGGGTTAGAAGTTGGGAGGGTAAAAATACCCAATGAAAATTTACCGGAATTGCTAAAAATGCCCGACAAAAAAGATGCGCCCCGGTTTTCAGGTTGATCGCCAACCATGAAAATCAGGACGCATCCAAGCGTTTTTCTAACTAAGAAACTGTCTAAGTTTTTCTTGTTGGTAAAACATATGGGTAGGAAAGGTCATTTCAGCATGATTGTATCGTCCCATATAGGACGAAATAAATGAAAAAGATTATCCATCTACCCATATTTGGCTCCTAACGGAGCCCTAAAATAAAATTTAGACAGTTTCTAAAATCCGGGAAGATATTTATCCGCACTGGCAATCGCCATGGCCTTTGCCACGCAATTCGGCAGGATTACCACAGGCAGGGCAATCTTCGGTATATTCTTTATCGTGACCGTGGTGGTGTCCTTCGTCGGAGCTGCAACAACCGCCTCCGCCATGCGAATGGCCACCTCCGCCACAGCATGAATCTTCGGCTTTGGTTTCCTTGCTGCCACAGCCGCAACCTGAACCACAACCCCCTTTGGGAGCCAGGTCAGCTTCGGTAATTTCACGCACATTCAAGACGGTTCCGGCCACATAGAGGTTTCTACCGGCCAACTCATGGTTGAAATCCATGCGCACGTTGTCGTCATTGATCTCAAATACTTTTCCGTTGAGGGGGTTTCCCTGGCTGTCCATCATGGCGATTCGGTTGCCCAGATAAAGCAAGTCCTCTTTCACCACGCCATTAACCATGAAGGCAGATTTGGGAACGCTCACCAATAAATTTTCGGTGTACACCCCAAAAGCTTCTTCGGGAGTAAGCGAAAACTCAAACAACTGACCCGCCTCCATGCCATCCATGTGGGTTTCGAAGCCGGGAATCATTTTTTTGAAACCAAACATCATGGAACGTGGGTTTTGCTCATCGGCAAACTCAATCATTTCACCCTGTTGGTCGTCTAATTTTATTTTATAGGCCACAGTGGCCACGGTATTCGCAGAAATTTTCATATAAATCGATGGTTTATCATGAATCAACGTGCAAAACTACACAAACAAATTTGTTTAGATTGATTTTAAATTGTTAAAATGTTGTGAAAAATCCGCTTTGTGAACATGCAGCCCAAGGGTCATCGCCTTAGAATAATTTTCCCTGACGATATCTTTTTATCAACATCCGTAAAGCGATACAGATAAATGCCATCGGGATAACCGGACAAATCAAGTGTCGTTTCTTTTTCAGATATCATCTGTTTAACAACCATTTGTCCCAACCCATTGACAATTTCAAGTGTTCCTGCAGATTCGTTAAGCAGGTGAATCGTCAGCTTATCCTGACAAGGATTTGGGTAAACCTTCACAATAGATTCGGGTGATTCACTCACACTTCCGACGAAATCGATACAGCCTTCGCGGGTTTCCATGGTGGTGGGCGTAATAGTTAACGGAAGTGTGGACACCACTCCCGCGGCGGTAGTGAAAATGGGTGCGGATAAAAATTCAGATTGAATGGTATCAGTTAAAGGAGACATCCCATCCTGCTCCACGCAATCCAATCCATTGCCCATATCGTCCATTTGAATCAGCCCGATATTGTATATCGAATATGTTGCCTGACCTTTCACTCCCAAAATGGGTCCGTTGCCAAATGCCAGAATTTCGTTGTTGGGTGAAATGCAAAGGTCGATGGTGAGTAGATATAAATTTTTGGCAAATTGATACTCGCCCAACTCATTAAATTTGACCAACTTACTATAATAATCTCCTCCGAATACGCCGACAAAACCATCCGTTGTGGCGTGAAGTCTGGGTTCGATATCATACATATTACCCCATGGAATTTCGTTATAAGAATGATCAGACAAAATACCGCCCAGGGTGTCAGTAGTTAGAAAAGACAGGTTTGATCCCGAATTAATACAGGTATAATTTCGGTTTTCTGTGGCCAGGAAATTAATCGCATGGGTAGCGATACTGCTTCCTGTGGTGGAGTAGCTGCGGCCGCTGTTGAACTCACCCAAAGGTGACAGCTTTAGTAAAATCGCTCTTTCAGTGGTATAAGAACCTTCAGATTTAGCGTTTCCCAAAACCAAATAGCCCCCTCCGGGTGATTGCTGAATGGAAACGGCATACGTACCGTATTCACCCACTTGTATCACCTTAGTCCATTCAGGATTGCAGGATGTGTCGAGTTTGGACACCACCATTTTTGAATAGGGAGCGCTTGAGAAAGACGCACTTCCCAATACAACATAACCCGAATCCATTGTTTGGAGGATGTCAACAGGGTAAATATCCAAACCATAGTCCACGGTTTTTGACCAAAGGGTATTACCCAAGGCATCCATTTTTACAAAAAAGGACAACACATCGCCACTCTCGGTGTAGGTATTACCTGAAATGAGAATGCATGAATCGTAGGTGGAGATGACTCTATTCATATTTAATGGGCGACCCCCGGTAGCTCTGGACAACACACTGCTCCACAGCGGGTTGCCATCCAAATCGATGGCGCCAACCATAAACCCTGTCTGCGACCAATTATCACCTACAAAAAAGTAACTGTCGTGGTGTGTTGGCACCATATCGTAAACCTGAATATCCTCCAGGTTTGCTCCCAAAAGAACCCGTGAAAATAGTTCCGGTTGAGCTTGAAGTACCTGAAACAGACTAAAAATTGATAACAAAGAAAGGAGCACTAGTTTTTTCATGATCGTAGTTTGTGTTGTGTGCGATTGATATTTTGGGAAACCGATTCAAATGTAAAAAAAAATTGGGGTACAAGGGGTTGAAAATGATATTATTTCTGGAATTAACACCGATAATGATTTGAAACAAACTTTTAGCTCGCATCGCTTCTTCAACCTCTTTAATTCCATATCGATTGAGCACATTCAATAGGGTAGTGCTATCGGATCACGGCTATGGTGTGTGCCGACTTGTTTGTACTCTGATGCTTGATTTTCAATCCCTTCATGTTTACATTTCATTTCCTTAAGGACAATCTGCAAGGCATGCCATATGATCCGCTGCTATACTGCGTAATTATCTGTCATAGTGATATTTACAATTATAAATCAATATCTCTTGGTCAAAAACCTGGTAAACAAGCCTGTGTTCTCTGTCAATTCGCCTCGACCAAAATCCGGCCAAGTCATATTTCAAAGGTTCAGGATTACCAATTCCCTTAAAAGGTGTCCTTTGAATGTCTTTTATCATTTGATTAATTCTTTTCAATATTTTTTTATCTTCTTTCTGCCATGATTCATAATCTTCCCATGAATTTTTCGAAAAAGTAATCTTCATCATACTTCAATTAAGTCGTGGCTAACTGTTTCGCCATTTTTCATTTGCTGTATTGACTCATAAAGCCTGTCAGCATTCGCTTTGGAACTTAATAAATGAACAGTTTCCATAATGGAGTTGTATTCGTCCAACGAAATTATAACCGTCCCTTTTCCAGATTTCCTTTTTATTAATAGAGTATCATGGTTATTTTCTACCTTGTCAAGGAATTTTTTTAATTCCGTCCTAAACTCTGTGAAATTTGCAGCAATCATAGTATTATTTTTATAAGTTATTATTCAGGTACAAAAATAGGTACTTTTAATAATTTCTGCAAATTTTCGGCTTAATGGACAAAAAGGAGGCTATAAGCTTCTGCATTGCACATAGTAACCAGCTTTGGGGCAAATCAAAGTCGTGGTACGCTGCTCTTCTAATCCGGTCAGTTAATTTTTTAAAAAGATTGTTGTGCGCGACACCTATGGTTGGTTTATCTCACTGTTTGTCCTTAATCCACTTTGGAGGTAGCTGATCAAAACTACCTGTAATAAGATGATTGGTTAAAAAAAATCACCCCGGGAGATTATGTTCATATTTCGGTAAAAATTCAAAACTCCACAAAAAAAGCACCCGAACCAAGTCCGGATGCTGTTTCTTATGATTGAAAAACGATTTTCTACTTGTAATCGCCAAAATACTTCATAAACTGCAATCGTTCGTACACCTCCGGATTTACGCTTTTGGCCTGACTGAGTCGTCCGCGGAACTGGTGGATGGTTTCAAAACCTTTTCCTTCCATCCAACGACGGACAAACGACAACACCTCAGCAATATGGGCCGGTCCATGCTGGTAGAGGGCAGATGCCATTTGAACCACGGTAGCGCCGGCAAGCAGTTGTTTCACCACAGCTTCGCCATCGTGGATACCGGTGGTGGCAGCTAAATCCATGTTCACGCGCTTGGCCATCATGGCTATCCAACGAAGTGAGTTGGCCATCTCAACCGGCGAGCTCATCACGTCGGCCACGGTGGTTTTCATGTTAAAAATATCAATATCGGGACTGCTAAAACGGTTGAAGAGCACCACCCCATCGGCCTTGTTTTCTTCCAGCCCTTTGATTACACGTCCCAGGTTGCTGAAGTAGGGACTTATTTTTACCGACACCGGAATACGCACGGCGGCCTTTACCTTTTTCAACACGTTGTAATACACTATCTCATTGCCATCGCAGGTATTGTTTAAGTTGAAAGGCATCACAAAAATGTTGAGCTCCAGCGCATCGGCTCCTGCTTTTTCCATTTGTTTGGCAAAGTTAGTCCACTCCAACGACGACATGCAGTTGATGCTCGCGATGATGGGTATTTTCACTTCATTTTTGGCCTGTTCAATCATCTTGAGGGCTTTGCCCAACTCCTCCTCTTTGATATGAACATCCACGTAATCAAATGTTTCGCTATAATCCACAAAGAGTTCACCATGTTCTTCGGCTTTGCGCACGCGGTAGTCGCCTTCCATGAGGATTTGCTCTTCAAACAAGGATTTCAAAACCACGGCTCCGGCTCCATGTTTTTCCAGTTCCACAATTTTTTTTACTGAGTCGGTGAGTCCTGAACTGGCTACCACCAGTGGATTGCGTAGGTTTAGTCCAAGATATCTTGTATTCAAATCTGCCATTTTCTTCGTGTTTTGAATCACTAGTGATGCGTTAACTTTATAAAAACATTTGTATACAATTGATATTTATATAATTATAAGCGTTCTTTGATTTTTTGATTTGATTTGCATGGTAGTTTTGTGAGAAATCACAAAATTATGAATAGCGGGAAGTATGTTTTTGCTCAAGTTTTATCGCTAATAAATAAATATGAGTTCAATAAATGCGTTAAACGATATAATGGGAATTA
Source organism: Bacteroidales bacterium (assembly GCA_965140775.1). Lineage (GTDB taxonomy): Bacteria > Bacteroidota > Bacteroidia > Bacteroidales > F082 > UBA6244. The sequence continues at coordinate 733,066 of OZ223471.1, forward strand.
TCGAACTCGTGGACTTAATTGCTGGAATCAATTTGCTCAGCTCCTTTTTGGACAGCTTACTTCCAGGAACGGGTTGAGAGATATTTGTCTCTGCCTTAATGCGCACAAGAAAAGTTTATATCATTTAGGCATTAAGCGAAGTGTCAATCAGTCAACCCTGTCACGAGCAAATGAAAGTCGTGATTGGCGCATTTTTGCGGACTTCGGAATGTATCTCATAAAACTTGTTCAACCTCTTTATGCTAATTGTTCTGTACCACATTTGGAGATTGAGAATGATATATTTGTTCTTGATTCATCCACCATCTCACTTAGCCTAACGCTATGGAGTTGGGCAAAGGGTAAACGTTCCAGGGGAGCTATTAAAATTCATACCATGATAGATTTGCGAGGCAACATACCAATCTTTATCCACATAACCGACGGTAAATATCATGATGTAAATGCACTGGACGAGATTGAAATCATACCAAATGCAATATACGTTATGGACAAAGCATATATTGATTTCAAACGTCTTTACACCTTAAATCAAGTAGGTGCATTTTTTGTAGTTCGAGCCAAGGATAATTTTCGGTTTAGAGTGATTAAGTCTCGAAAAGTAGATAAAGACATCGGTTTACGCTGTGATCAGGTTGTCAAGCTGGTAATATACAATAGCAAAAAACAATACCCTGAAAAACTGCGGAGGATTAAATACTATGATAGCGAAAAGGATATAACGCTTGTATTTCTGACCAACAACTTTGATGTGGATGCTATAGAAGTAGCTGCACTATACAAAAACCGTTGGCAAGTTGAACTATTCTTCAAATGGATAAAACAAAACCTACAGAAAAAAACAATCTGGGGTCATTCTGAAAATGCTGTCAAAATCCACATTTGGGTAGCCGTTTGTACCTACTTAATAGTAGCATACCTGAAATATCAGCTTCGGAGCCCCTATTCAGTCTATGAAATTATGCAGATATTAGGGATTTCGGCTTTTGCCAAAACACCTATAAATGAACTGCTTACCAAAACACAAATCAAACAAAATGTCAAAGAACAACTTAACTTATTTAATTTCAATGAAATATTAACGCATCACTAGTGGTTTTGAATTAATAACGTTTAAAAGCTTCCTCAAATTCCACGTCGAAACGCTTCATCAGATAGTCGCAACCATGATCGAACATCCGTTGAGGAGAGTCGCCATCGGTAATTAAAAAGGCCATGGGCTTATCTTCGGTAACGGGCAAATGACCAATAATTTCAGTAAATATGCTGTCGGCATTGGCTTCTCCATCCATATTGAACTCCTTTCCCAAAGCCACCAATTGATGGAGGTTGGTCTGTTCAATTTTCGGTTCTATCTGCTGACCAAACTGTTGCAACACTTTTTGGGTATTGGTGAAGCTTCCGGCAGATTCCATGGGAAACGATGCGGGCAACACCAACGAGGCCATTTCAGCGGTTTCGGTCATAAAATAATCCTGAACCACCACAAACGGAACGCCTTCAAACCAAGAGCGGATTTCTTGCTGGTCGATGGCGGTTCCCACAGGATCTTCTCCAAATACCAACATGTTATTAATGGCTTTGGATTGGAACAATTCCTTCATTTTAGGTCGGTCGCCACGAGGTTTCTCAATCCCTCCGGTCTCAATGCAGCCAAAGGCACCCATATCGAACAATCCCTGGGCATTGTTTTTCTCCTTCAGGGGCATGAGTCCGCTGGCGGTTTTGCCCAGTTTTCCGGTAATCATGGCCAGGTTATACAACTCTCTGGAAGTGTTTACACTGATGTATTTTTCAGAAAATATCAGCACGGCATTCAGCTCAAGATTGAAGGCATGTGCCCATTGTGCGATGTGGTCTTCCGAAACTCCTGCTTGTTCGCACAAAGCCTCCATCGAATAACCGCTGACCGCTTCTGCATAGGCATCAAAACCGGTGGTATTATCATCGATAAAGAGTTGGTTTTGCAAACCGTTGGTAATCAAATATCTGTTGGCAGCCATCACAAAAGCATAATAGTCCTTAATGGGTAAGAAAGTATCGATTTTGTGCATGGATGAGGGGAATTCATTGGTAGAGAGTTGCTCCACTTCGATGCCCTTTTTGGCTCTGGCCTGATTAACCAGAAAACCTACATAGTCGTGATCTTCCTGAAGCTCGGCACCAAAGAGATAAATTTTGGAGGCCTCCTCAAGTTGATCGAAGGGTACATTTTTCAATGAATTGATGGCATAACCTTTACCCCTGCCCATGTAATGGAAGTTGGCGATATTCGGTGTTTTAATTCCCTGACGCGCCCATTTTTGAATGAGGTAGATTTCTTCGTTGGTCAAACGGGCACCTGCAAATACCGCAGATTCCTCGGGTTTTGCTGACTTCACTTTTTCAGCAATCAGTCGATAAGCTTCTTCAAAGGTGATGGCTTCCCATTGAGATCCCTTTTTAAGCAGCGGCGTTTTAATCCTCGAAGAGTCGTTAAGGTAGCGATAGCCAAACTTGGCACGACGGCCAATACTGCCTTTTTGGTTTACCAAACCCTGACGGCCTTCCACGCGCATGACAAAATTATTTTTGTACGACATGAGGTGCATGGCCACGCCTTCGGAACCATAATTGTCTATGGCTTCCAGGGGATTTTCAACCACCGGACCGGGTTTGAACAGGAAGTTTTCGGAAATGGCTCCCGTGGGACAGGTGTCGATACACAAGCCACACGACTGGCAGTTGGTATCGGTAAGTTTATCGCCCAAGCTCGGTGCCACGTAGGTTTTAAAACCTCTGTTAACAAGACCGAGGGCATTGTCGCCGGCTATTTCAGAACATATGCGGATACAGCGCGAACAAAGAATACATTTGTTGTTGTCGATTTCGATGTAAGGATGCGAAAAATCCACGCGATATTCGTTGTAATCGCCGGCAAATTTTTCTTGCTCCACGCCATATTCATCCGAGTATTTTTGCAAATCGCAGTGGTAAAACTCCTGACAACCACATTCCAAACAACGTTGGGCTTCATTTCGGGCCACACTTTCGTTGGCATAACCCAATTCCACTTCCTTAAAGTTGATGCGGTTGTCGGGGTCGAGGGTGGGCATTTCTTCGCGTGTTTGATGCACAAAACTGTCCACGTAATCGGCAGGAACCTGCTTTTTGAAATGGTCTTTTTTGCTGAGGAATGGACGTTTTTCGGGTTTCAGTGCTTCACCGCTCAAAAACTGATGACACGACAAAGAAGCCTTTTTGGCCTGCGCAATAGCTTCGATGATGGTGGCGGGTCCGGTAACACCGTCTCCGGCTGCAAACACCGATGGAATGCCTGTTTGAAGGGTATGTTTGTCGGCGTCCACATCACCCCAGCGGGTTAGTTTAAGTTGACCACCCTGTGCCGACGTGTTGATGTCATCAATAAAATTCACGTCTGTTTTTTGTCCGATGGCTGCCAGGATATAATCCACTTCCAGCTCATATTCAGAACCTTCCACCGGCACCGGACGTCTTCTGCCTGAAGCGTCGGGCTCACCCAATTCCATTTTGATCAGGGTAACTGATTTCAGTTTTCCTTCGGCGTCTTTGTTTACCTGAACAGGATTATTCAAAAACAGGTACTCCACTCCTTCGAGTTTCGATTCGTGGATTTCGATGGGGTTGGCGGGCATCTCTTTTTCGGTACGGCGATACACCACCTTAACATCGGTACTTCCACAACGAATGGAGGTACGACAGCAGTCCATGGCTGTGTTTCCACCTCCGACCACCATGATTTTTTTACCGGTGAAGTCGGCAGGTTTTCCGGTCATTTCCATGTTTTTCAGGAAATCGATACCCGAATATACATTTTCGGCATCGTCGCCGGGAGTTCCGATCAGGGTACCCTTTTGCGAACCGATGGTGAGGATGGTGGCGTCATATTCCTTTTGGAGGTCGGCATAGGAGACATTTTCTCCCAGTTTTTTACCACAAAAAATACGAGTGCCCAACTCGGTAATGGTTTCTATTTCTTTGTCGAGCAAATCGTTGGGTAATCTATATTCGGGAATGCCATAACGCAACCAACCTCCGGGTTTGGGAGCAGCTTCAAATATATCGCATTGATGACCTTTTTGTTGCAGGAAATAGGCTGCCGATAATCCTCCGGGACCGGCACCGATAATGGCAATTTTTTTACCTGTAGAAGGAGCCACTTCGGGTTTGAAGTGGTTTCCGCTATCCAAATCCCAGTCGCTGGCAAAGCGTTTCATGTAGTCGATGCCCACGGGAGCGCCTTCATCCATGAGGTTGCGTCGGCAAGCGGCTTCGCAGGGGCGCACACACACCCGACCACAAATGGCCGGCAAAGGGTTAACCTCCTTAATCAGGGCCACGGCTTCGTGGTACATACCCTTATCAATCAACGAGATATAGCCTTGCACATCCACGTTGGCCGGACATGTTTGGATACATGGTGCCTGGCAATCGGCATAGTGATTACTCATGATCAGGTCGAGGGCCGACTTACGTGATTTGTGCACCTTTTCGCTGTCGGTAATCACCTTCATGTCGGGGGTAATACGTGTGGAGCAACTGGGTTGCAGTCCGCGCATGCCTTCCACCTCCACCACACACACAAAACACGATGAATAGGGGTCGAGACGTGGGTCGTTGCAAAGGGTGGGAATTTCAATATGGTTTCGTCGGGCCACATCCAGGATATATTCACCTTTGGTTCCCGTTACCGTTTTTCCGTTTAGCGTGATATTTATTTTTTCGCTCATGATTCAACTCAATTTTTTCTTAACTAATACACCCTGATGGCATCGAAATTACAACCGGCAAAACATTCACCGCAGCGGATACACGAATCCTGGTTGATGAAGTGAACCTCCTTGCGGGAACCATCGATACAACTTACCGGACATTTTACGGCACAAACCGTACATCCGGTACACAAGTCGGGAATTACTTCGTAAGTAAGCAGTGCTTTACAATTTTTGGCCGGACATCTTTTATCGTTGATGTGTGCTTCATATTCATCACGAAAATATTTGATGGTGGTAAGCACCGGATTGGGAGCCGTTTGTCCAAGTCCACACAGCGAACCATCTTTAATTTGTTGAGAAAGTTCTTCAAGCAGTTCGATATCGCCTTCCTTACCTTGTCCTTCGGTAATGCGGGTGAGAATTTCGAGCATGCGTTTGGTTCCAATGCGGCAGAAGGTACATTTTCCACAGGATTCTTCCTGAGTAAAATTCAGGAAAAAGCGTGCCATATCCACCATACAAGTGGTTTCGTCCATCACCACCATACCGCCCGATCCCATGATGGCACCCGTGGCATTCACCGAATCGTAATCCACTTTGGTGTCGATGAGTGATTCGGGAATACAACCTCCCGAAGGGCCACCCAACTGTACGGCTTTAAATTTTTTATCTTCCTGAATACCTCCGCCCAGGTCGTAGATAATCTCGCGAATGGTTACGCCCATGGGCACTTCCACGAGTCCACCATGTTTGATTTTTCCCGTAAGGGCAAAAACTTTGGTTCCTTTGCTTTTTTCGGTTCCGTATTTATTGTAGGCATCGGCACCATTAAGCAAGATGTAAGGGATATTGGCAAAGGTTTCCACGTTGTTGATGTTGGTGGGCTTGTTCCACAATCCGCGTTCGGCGGGGAAAGGAGGACGTTTGCGGGGCATACCACGTTCGCCTTCCACCGAGGCAATAAGGGCCGTTTCTTCACCACAAACAAAAGCCCCGGCACCTTCTTTTACATAGATGTCGAGATCGAACCCTTTGATACCCAGAATATTTTTGCCCAGATACCCTTTTTCGCGGGCCTGCTGCAAGGCGATGTTGAGGCGTTTGATGGCCAGGGGATATTCGGCACGGCAGTAAATGACGCCTCCGGTGGCTTTCATAGCATAAGCACCGATAATCATTCCTTCGATGACGGCATGTGGGTCGCCTTCGAGGAGTGAACGGTCCATGAATGCACCCGGGTCGCCTTCGTCGGCATTGCAGATGATGTATTTTTCGTCGCTTTGGCTGTTGTTGGCAAACTTCCATTTGAGTCCGGTGGGAAAACCTCCGCCGCCACGTCCGCGAATGCCTGAATCGAGCACCGTTTTGATGACCTCGTCCTGACTTATATTTTCGGTGGCAATTTTACGGATGGCTTGATAGGCTTTGCGTGCTTCGGCTTCTTCGATGGATTCGGGATCCATGTATCCGCAATTGCGCAAGGCTATTTTCACCTGTCCGGCAAAATATTTTTCTTCATGGCCGTGCATCACGTCCGACTCCATCACATAATCTTCGATTACCTGACCGTTTTTGATGTGTTTTTCGATGAGTTCTTCCATTTTTTTCTCATCGATATCACCATAAATGTAGTGACCTTTTTCGTCCACCACTTCCACGAGCGGCTCCCTGTAGCACATGCCTATACAACTGGTTTGCTTTAGCTCGGCGTTCAGGTTTTCTGTTTGGAGGAGCGATTGGGCTTTGGCATACACCTTACCTGCACCGGCGGCGATACCACAACTTCCCAATCCCACTATAATCTGTTTTTTCATCTGATACTATTTAACATGATCTTCTGATTTGCTATCCTCATTTTGGGTGTTTCCCGTTACATGGTTTCCTTGCGACGAATGTCCTTTATTACCCGGGCGGCTTTTTTGCCGTTCAGGCTACCGAAAGTTTCGTCGCCAATCATCATCACCGGAGCGAGTGAGCAGCAACCCAGACAGGCCACCGATTCCAGGGTAAATAGGTTGTCTTCGGTGGTATGGCCATCTTTCACACCCAATTCCTTTTCGAGTGCTTCGGTAATTTTGGTGGCACTCTGCACATGACAGGCTGTTCCGTGACACACCTTAATGATGTGTTTTCCCACCGGATTCAACCTGAACTGAGCATAAAAAGTAGCCACGCCATACATGTCGTTCAGCTTTAGTCCCATCTCCTCGTTAAGTTTGATAAATGCCTCACGCGGAACGTATCCGAATATGGTTTGAACTCCTTGTAATACGGGGATCAGATTACCTTTTTTACCTCGGTATTTTTCGATGAGGGGATTTATGAGAGAAAGGTTAACTTCAGGTGTTTCAGTTGTTTGCAAACTGACTTTTTTCCTGGCAATTCTCATAGGTTTGCGAATTTTAATTTAAGAAGTGGGAAAATTACGAAATGTAGTACAACTAACGTGGGAGGGCAACAAATTTATACTAAGTCTGAATAATGATTGGGGGCGCAACTTCCCGTTATTGGTATGAAAGGGTGATTGAAAAAAAAATTAGTGTCACGTGAAATGGCATTCTGGATATTTCGCGGAGTGGATAGCAACGTTTATCATGCATTTGTAAAGAAAAACATTGTTGTCAGGTAAAATTAAACAGAAAACCCTACAATGCTTGATATATATTGCGTCCGCCCATGGCGGACTTCACTACAGCGGGGGTTGTTTCATATTCTACCCATATTTAGCCCCTGACGGGGCTGTCCCGCAGGGACAAGATGTTGGTAGAATGCAAATTAAGGTCTCCAAAAAGACCCGTAGGGACGATATATTTTTTATCGGACATCTTTGAAAGAAAAATACAAACTCAACACCAACAACGAAATCCGGGAAAACTAATCTTTGCTAATGAGGTAAATTCTTTTGCGTCCGTCCATTTTTACTTTTACCGGAGATTCGAAACGCACATGGTTAAAAAACTCGCCTTTGGACACCAAAGGTTGATGCCGGAGCATATCGTATTGGATAAAACTGTTGGAAAGCTCAGGCTGAACGCTGAAATAGCCCACATTCATGCTGGTTACATTGTGAAAAAAGTGCGAGCCGGAGGAGGCGTCGAGCGGAAAGTCGTCGAAACTGGTTTCCACAATCACCCTGGCATTGGATATCATGTGCCATTTCACCGGAATGCCAATCCAGCGATCGCGCGTTCCCCAACGTCCGGGACCAATGAGGATGTATTTGCGTTTTTGGGCAATCATTTCATCGTTCATGCGCTCAATTTCCAAGGCCATCTCCTGTGTTTTGGCTTTGTTGAAGCGATCGACATCAGCATAGATCACATCAGTAATATCGTCCACTGTACCATTGCCCATTCCCTGTTCCGAATACAACAAGATGGAATCAGGGTCTTCGTCATCCATATCGATATGACATTCCATACTGCTGGATATCAGCGGTTTTATCTGCAATATATAAAAAGATGCCCTACCGTTTTTATCCTTTTTCAAATCGACGGCAAACTCAATTTCCACGGCAGTGCCCATGGCATCTTTGCCGAGAGCCAGCACCACCTCGATGGTTTTTGCCAAAGGGATGTAGTTGTATTTTAATATGTTGGCAAAATTAATAATGCGTGGTCCCGATTTGGAAATGCCGGGATACATGGTATCGCTGTCGGGGTTATACACCGAAGCGCTGTGGGTGAGTGTTCCGTGTTGTTCGGCTACATCGATGTCGAGTTCGGCGAGTCCGGCCATTTCGCCTTCCAGCAGGTCGGGATTTTTTTTCTGCAAATCCACGGCATAAAAACTCACCTGCGAATTGCGGAATTGGTCTTTGGTGGAGTTGATTTCGGTTCCCGGATACTGCGGGGAGAACCGATAGGCCTTGTTGCCATCTACCACATAACGTCCCAAACCTACGGCTGCCACCGCGAAACCTTCGTCGGGTTTCATGTGGGCAAAGGGATAAAAATTGTAGGATTGGGCTACCCCACTGAGATGGGGATAAAAATATTGTTCAAAATGATTGCCCACCACTTCCTGAATTACCACCGCCATTTTTTCTTCCTCAATTTTGTAATCGATGGCCTTTACATAGCCCCGGGCGTTGTTGCTATAAACGGAGGCATACACCAGCTTGATGGCGTCGGCCACCTGCTTGAGTCGCACGTCGATATTGGGATGGTTGTTGGGAAGCAAATAGGTTTCAAAAACTCCGGCAAAGGGTTGTGTGAGCGAATCTTCGAACAATCCGGACGAACGCACGGCGATGGGTTTTGAAATTTGGGTGAGGATGGCTTTCAGTTTTTGCAAGAGAGATTCCGACAATTCTCCCATGACAAATTCGCGGCGAAGCAAGGCAAAATCTTCCTGGGCCAACACCTCCGCTTCCAGATGGTTGTTTTTGATAAAAAGTTCAAATTCACGGGTTCCAACCACAAAAGTTTTGGGTGTACGCACCCGAATATCAGGCACAAAGCGGTTAAAATCGTATTTGTGGATGAGGGCATCGATAAAGGCCAAGCCACGCCCCTTTCCGCCTAGAGAACCTTCTGCCAATGTATAAACATTTTCTTCGGTTACCTCCATGCCCGGTTCGTAAGGGATGACGTTTCCGGCAGACTGCTCGTTGCGGTATTCCTTGAGCATTTGCAAGAGGTCGTGCCTGAGCTCGGCGGCATTTTTAAAGTCGGCCACCTTTTTCAGGTTGATCACACTGGCTGCCCTGATTTCGCCCCGGGCCATGATCCACATGGAAAAATGGTCGCGACTGGCGTGATAGATCAGCGATTCGTCGGGAATTTTTTTGAGGTATTTTTCAAACTCGCGCATGTTGGAGGCACGGGCAATAACCCGATCGTTGGCATCTTTAAATTCAAAATCACCAAAACCGAGATAGTAGGTGATAAAACGTTCGAAATCCTGATAAAGGGTATCCGACTGCTTGTGTACAAAAAGTGAATTGTGTTGTTTGGCCACCTGCTCATACGATGGATCGGACGACTGCAAAATGGCCGGGAGGTTGCGGAGTTTGGTCCGGGTATAATCCAACAGTTTAATGCCTGCATTTTCATCAAATTGCCCTTCTTTTTCAAATTTTACGTCCGTAATCAAACACAACATAAAATCCTGATACTGATCGATAATTTGCAATGCCTCTTCGTAGTTGGAAGCCAATAGAATTTTTGGTCTGGCCCTCATTCTCAACACCTTGTACAGCTCATCCGTACTTACATCATCAATAATGCGTTTGGTTTGCTCCATGAGTACGCGGTACAAAAAACTGAGGTAGCGCGAGTAATATTCGGGCGAATCTTCCACCAACAATATCACCCTGACCTGCCCCAGCTGGGTGTCGTTTTCCACATTCATTTTATCTTCCAACATTTTGATCATGGCAAAGAAAATGTTGGCATCGCCATTCCATGTGAACAAACGCTCCACAAATGGCATGTTGGGCAACATTTTGCTGTAAAAAGCCACATCGGAACTATTGTTGAGCAACAGAAAAATGGGGATAAACGGATAAGCTTTTTTGATTTTCTCACTAACCGACAGGGGTAGGTTTTTGTCGGCTCCCACCATGTAGATAATCAGGTCGAAATGTTTAAATTTTAGCAAATTGAGTGCCTGATCGAGGGAAGTGGCACCGGTAATGCGCGGAAAAGAAGTAAGATTCAAATGCCCGTATTGCCCCAGCATATGCTCGCTAAAACGGCCTTCACGTTCGATGGCATAAGCATCGTACAAGCTCGAAATCAACAAAATTTCGCCCACCTTAAAAGGCATCAAATCGTGGTAAATATCACGGTTGTAGGTGTTGGCATTTAAAAATTGTTGAAGAAAACTATTGGTTAATTTACCGATGGTTTCAAGTTTGATTTTGTGGTTGTTTTTTGGTGGCACTTTGTTTTTGCTTTCGGTGGAATTTAGAAATTGCAGGATGTTTCGTAAGAGGCTGTCGAGCAAAAAATTTTGTTCCAGTGGCATCAGTTCTTTTCCGTTTTCTTTGCCGGTTCCGGTGCAGAGTTGTATGTACCCTTGATTTCCGGCATGCGTTGTAAAGTGATGTTGTTGGCAAATTACCTCGTTTTCGAAAGAAGGCGAGTTATACTCCTGATCTTCGTACACCAATTTCAGATGAATGGGCACCTCCAGCACATGGCCAAAGGGAATGGTGGTAACTATTTCGTGAAAGGTGAGCCCTATGGACTTTTTTTGCCGGAGTATCCGATCGACTTTATTGATAATTTCAAGCAGGTTGATATACCGAAAGTTCTGACTTTTTGACATCTACATCTGGATTAATTCCCACAAATGTAAGGTGTTTTCATGAATTCAAAAATGGCCGGCCACATATTGTCATCATTTTTTTGGGGAAACCCCACCCCAATGGATATACTAAATTGTGTATTTTTATGCCTTATTGCCGTGAATCCCGGGTCATGAAAAAACGTTATGCCATTTTTGTTTTCCTGTTGTGGGGCTTGGTTTCCGAAGGACAGGACACCCTGCGCTATCATGCTTTTGGCCTGCGTCACGACAACGACATTAATTTTTTTACCGATTGTTATTTTACTTCCGGAGTGGAACTTAAATGGTATTGGCCGCAGTTGATTAAGTCGCCACTGAAATATATAATGCTGCCCACTGCCAAAGATGCCGTCACCGTTTATGGCATCACCCTCACACATCACATGTACACCCCCAAACAAATTTTCACACCCAATCTGGTTCCGTTCGATCACCCTTACGCTGCCTATATACTTGCGGGACAAATTCAGGAATCGTATCAACCGGATAAAAAACTCAAGACCACCTCCTGGTTTCAAATGGGGGTGATAGGTCCGGCGGCAGGTGGAGAAGCCATTCAAACCACCCTTCATCGCAACATTTCCATTGCCGACCCCGCCGAAGGATGGGACAACCAAATACAAAACGATATCTGTGTGCAATACACTGCCGGAATTGAGCATGCCTTATGGATGCTGCGACATCTGGAATTGATTTCTAAAATACAATTTGATTTGGGGATTCCACGAACAGAGGCCATTGTGGGCATCATGATCCGGGCCGGTGAGATGATGCCCTATTTTCGCGGACCGGAAACACTGGGGCTAAAGCATTGGCAGTTTTTTGGTTTCACCGAACTAAATTTGAACCTGGTGAACTACAATGCCGTGTTGCAAGGGGGATTATTCAATCACCATAATGTACACGTACTTTACAATGTGAATAGGTATTTTTGGCATTTCAGGTATGGAGCCACGGTGGTTCACAAAAAATTCAGCATTCGCTATGGAGTGGATGTTAACTCACCCACCTTTGCCACCGGCAGATGGCATCATTGGTCGGAACTGACCTTGGTACTGGCTTACTAACTATAAATGCCGTTTTTCTAATACATGTACTTCGATATTCGGGGTTCGGGGTTCTGCTGATTTTCTGATTAATAGCATAAACTAATGTTGGGTGCTACATAGAAAATCCTCGGCTGAATACAACACAAATACGGGGCACAAGCGGACGCTTGCGCCAGGTTGGGGAAGGAAACATAGCACATCCAGCGTCGGGAGTTGATAGGCACAAGCGGACGCTTGCTCCAGGATGGGGTTATGACTGTTTTACTTAAAAAATATTCTATTACAAGTTTATAACAACTTGTTAATCAACCCTCCCTAACAGAAACAAGGCAAAACAACCCCTTTGTTTATAATCATTTTATATTATAAGAAACGAAGGCAGAACGGCCACAATTTCTTAATTTCGCCTCGTTCGACAGAAAAAAGTACGTCATGATCAGAGTAGCCTTGGTTGATGAACATCCGGTGGTAGGTGATGCCATTGAGAGCCTGTTGGCCGGTGCGGACGATATCGAGGTAACTTACACGGCGACTTCCATGGTGGAAATGATTCGTAAAAACAGCGAAGAACAAGTGCATGTGGCTTTGCTGGTTTACTACAATCCGGACGTGAAAGATGCCGAGGATGTGAAATTTCTCACCCATCGTTTTCCCAAGATTAAAGTGCTGATCCTTTCCATGTACAATGATGAAACTTTTATTCTGAAAATGATTAAGGCCGGTGCCAAGGGCCATCTGGCACGCGATACCAACCGGTCGGAGATGCTGGAGGCCATCTACACGCTCAGGAACGGCTTTGAATTTTACGCCAAAACAATCACCAACATACTGCTTGCCAGCTATTTGAGCGACAAAGACATCGACAATACAGAAAAAGAAAACCGACAAAAAGACCTGTCGGCCCGCGAAATGGAAGTGTTGAAACTCTTTGCCGAAGGCATGTCGAATCGCTGCATCGCCGAAAAATTATTTCTCAGCGTGCGCACCGTAGAAACCCACAAAAACAACATCATGAAGAAAATCAACCTGAAAACCACGGTTGACCTGGTGAAGTTCGCCATTAAAAATAATATTATTGAGTTGGATTAGGGAGTTGGGAGACGGGAGTGGGAAGACGGAAGTGGGAAGACGGGAGTTGGGAGACGGGAGTTGGGAGACGGGAGTCGGGAGTGGGAAGACGGGAGTCGGGAGTGGGAAGACCCTCTTACATTTGAACCCTTGAACGCTTGAACCCTTGAACGCTTGAACCCTTGAACCCTTGATCCTCCTAACCCCTATACTAATTCCCTCCAAATCAGATCCTTCAGCTCCATGAGTTTGCTGTTGGTAACAGAAGAAATAAAAATATGCGGGATGTTTCGGGGCAAGGTGGGTGTAATTTCTTTGATAAGTTCCTCGTCGAGCATATCGGATTTGGAGATGGCCAGAATGCGCTTTTTGTCGAGCAGTTCGGGATTGAATTGTCCCAATTCGTTAAGCAGTATCCGGTATTCCGCAGCAATGTCGTCGGCATCTGCCGGTACCAAAAACAAGAGAATTGAATTTCGTTCGATATGTCTTAAAAACCTTAATCCAAGACCCTTTCCTTCGTGTGCACCCTCAATGATGCCCGGAATGTCGGCCATGACAAACGATTGGCTGTCGCGGTAAGCAACCATACCCAGGTTGGGCACCAGAGTAGTAAAGGGATAGTCGGCTATTTCGGGTTTGGCCGCCGACAACACCGACAAAAGGGTTGATTTTCCGGCATTTGGAAACCCCACCAATCCTACATCAGCCAGAATTTTCAGCTCAAACACGATGGCTGCCTCCTTACCTTCTTCACCCGGCTGTGCATATTTGGGCGCCTGATTGGTAGCCGTTTTAAAATGCTCGTTTCCCTGACCTCCCCGGCCACCTTTTAAAAGCACCACCCGCTGTCCATCTTCAATAATTTCACCCAACATCTCACCGGTTTCGTTGTTGCGGGCGATGGTGCCCAAAGGAACCTGTATGAGCACATCGGGCGCACTGGCTCCGGTACGTTGTTGCGCGGCTCCATGGCCACCATGTTCGGCACGCAGATGTCGCGTATAACGCAAATGCAGCAACGTCCACATCTGGGCATTGCCCACCATAACGATGTCGCCTCCATTTCCACCATCACCCCCATCGGGACCTCCGTTGGGGATATACTTTTCGCGTCTGAAATGCACCGAACCGGCACCTCCATCACCTGAGCGACAAAAAATACGTACGTAATCGACAAAATTAGATGTGGCCATGACCGTTTTTTTATTGGTTCACCTTATGGAGAAATATGTTGCAAAAGTGTTAAATATACCAATAGGGATAGCATAAAAGTGAAAATAGCTTACCGAAATTGATATTTCCTTCACCAGATGTGGTTGGTTAATCCTTCAACCGAGGACAAAATAGCTTATTTTTGCCTCATAAATCATGTCAGCATATTAAATAAAGGCACCATGCAAAAAGCTAGTCAATTGGTTGAAAAAGAAAGAAAAATCAGGGTGGGAATTACTCATGGCGACATGAACGGCATCAGCTATGAGGTGATTATCAAAGCGTTGGAAGACAACCGCATACTCGACCTGTTCACACCTGTTGTTTACGGTTTGACCAGGGTACTTTCGTACAACCGCAAAAACCTGAACGCAGGTGATTTCAACTACAATACGGTGCGCGATGCCTCCTTTTCCAAAAGCAACAAGGTTAATCTGGTTAACCTCAACGACAGTGAAATAAAAATCGACTTTGGTAAATCGTCGAAAATATCCGGAGAACTGGCACATGAGGCCCTGAAGCATGCGGTAAGCGACTTAAAATCGAACAAGATAAATGTGGTAGTTACGGCACCCATTACCAAAGAAAACACCACCTCCGAGGCGTTTGCCTTCCCGGGACATACCGAATTTTTTGCCAGCGAATTCCAATCAAACAATTACCTGATGCTCATGGTGTCGGGAAATCTGCGCATTGGAACCGTAACCGGACATATACCTTTGTCCGCCGTGCAGGCACAACTCAATCAGGAATTGATTGCTTCCAAAATCAACGTGTTGCACGATTCCCTGGTACGCGATTTTGGTATTTCAAAACCGAAAATTGCCTTGCTGGGTCTCAATCCTCACGCAGGCGAAAATGGCACCATCGGCACCGAAGAAGAGCAAATTATCCGTCCGGCCATCGTGGAAGCCAAAAAAAACGGGAAGTTGGTTTTTGGTCCTTTTCCGGCTGATGGATTTTTTGCCGGCGACTATCTCAAATACGATGGTATTCTGGCCATGTATCACGATCAGGGATTGATTCCGTTCAAAACTTTGGCTTTCGAAAATGGGGTGAACTTTACCGCCGGGTTGCCCATTGTGCGCACCTCGCCCGCTCATGGTTCGGCTTACGATATTGCAGGAAAGGGTATTGCTTCCGGAGAACCCATGCGCCATGCCATATATTTGGCCGTGGACATTTTCAACAACCGTCAACGCTATGATGACATCACTGCCAATCCGCTGGGCTTTGGATTGTTGCGCGACAATGGCAGAAATAAGGACGACGACGAAATCGCCCATCTGCAAGACTAATTTCGGTAGAATTGCCGGATATTTTTCGGCAACCACTTATCTTAACTCCCTATGAGCATGTTACATAAACAATATAACGGAGCTCAACTTGCCTCCATCATGCAGGCGCAACTGATTAGCGCCAAACCCGAAAATATTTGGGTAAACGACATCCTCATCGACAGTCGCCGTTTGATTTCACCCACAGGGGCCTTGTTTTTTGCCCTGGCCAGCAAACGCAACAACGGACATCATTATATAGGCAGTTTGTATAAGAAAGGGGTCAGGTTTTTTGTTGTGAGCCAACTGAGCAACGAAACCGAACTTTATCCTGAGGCCTCGTTTTTTGTGGTTTCATCGCCCTTGCAGGCACTTCAACGACTGGCTACCGAACATCGCAGAAACTTCTCCATACCTGTAATCGGCATCACCGGAAGCAACGGCAAAACCATCATCAAAGAGTGGCTGTATCAGTTGATGCAATCGGACAAAAACATCGTGCGAAGCCCAAAAAGTTACAACTCGCAAATCGGCGTGCCCTTGTCCGTTTGGCAAATGAACGAATTTCATGAGCTGGCACTGTTTGAAGCGGGCATCTCGGAACTGGAAGAAATGCAAAAACTGCAACCCATCATCCAACCAACCATCGGTATCTTTACCAATATCGGTCAGGCTCACGACGAAAACTTTATCAATCACGCACAAAAAGCCGGCGAAAAACTCAACCTTTTCACGAAAGTGGACACCCTGATATACAGCACCGACCACAAAGAAATACACAGCGCCGTCATACGGTCGGGTATTCTCAGCAATATCCAAACCTTTTGCTGGGGCAAAGAAGATAGCTGCAACCTCCAAATACGCGAAATAGAAAAACAAGATAACACCACGTTGATATCGGGTGATTTCAAGGAGGCAAACATACGCATCCACATCCCGTTTACTGACGATGCTTCCATCGAAAATGCCATCCACTGCTGGGCTGCCATGCTGCTGATGGGCTACGACAACGATACGATCAACCAACGAATGCAACGACTGGCACCCATCGCCATGCGTTTGGAATTGAAGGAGGGCATCAACAATTGCACCATCATCAACGATGCCTATAATTCGGATTACAATTCACTGGTTATTGCCCTCGACTTTTTGAATCAGCAAAATCAACATAAAAAGAAAACCGTGATCCTCTCCGACATCCTGCAAAGCGGATTAAGCGAAGTGGATTTGTATGCCAATGTGGCCAACCTGCTGAAAGAGAAAAACATCGACCAACTTATCGGAATCGGCAAGTCTATCAGTCGCCAGTCGGAAAAATTCGGCGCCAACAGCTTGTTTTTCGACAGTACAGAAGATTTCATGCGCAATTTCTCCTTTGCGGGATTGTCGGGGCAAACCATCCTGCTGAAAGGTGCCCGCGTGTTTGAATTTGAACAATTGAGCCGGATTTTGCAACAGAAAGCCCACGAAACTGTGCTCGAAATCAACCTCAACGGATTGATTAACAACCTGAATAAATTCAGGGCGGTACTTCGTCCCGGAACCCGTGTAATGGCCATGGTAAAAGCCTTTTCGTACGGAGGAGGCAGCTTTGAAATTGCCAACGTGCTTCAATACCATCAGGTGGACTACCTGGCTGTGGCCTACGCCGACGAAGGTGTAGAATTGCGTAAAGCCGGCATCGAATTGCCCATCATGGTGATGAGTCCTGAGGAACACGCCATGGACACCATGATCAGGCACCAACTGGAACCGGAAATATTTAGTTTCAGAACATTGGAGTTGTTAGATAAAGCCATCAAACGCAACGCGTTGCCCCAAAACAAACCGGTAAAAATTCATTTGAAAATCGACACCGGCATGAACCGCTTGGGTTTTGGCACCGAAGAAGTTCCGGAGGTAATCAGGCTGATACAAAGAAATCCCCATCTATATTTACAATCCGTTTTCTCGCATCTGGCGGCCAGCGACAAACCTGAATTTGACGACTTCACACACGAACAGATACAGAAACTGCATCAAGTGAAAAACGACCTTCGCGGCAAATTCGATCATGAGGTGTTGTTTCATCTGGCCAATTCCTCGGGTATAGCACGTTTTCCGGAGGCACATCTGGACATGGTACGCATGGGTATCGGCATGTATGGTATTGGCGAACCATCGTTGCAACTGGAACCCGCCATCCGGTTGAAATCGGTTTTGGTGCAGATACGTCAGGTAAAGCAGGGCGAAAGTGTGGGGTACAACAGGCGTTGGGTAGCGCGGGCAGATACTCCTGTGGGTGTGGTGAGCATTGGTTATGCAGATGGACTCCTGCGCGCCTTGGGAAATGAAGTGTCGGGACTATACATCCATGGAAAAGTGGCTCCCATCATTGGGGATGTGTGCATGGACATGTGCATGGTGGACCTCACCGGAATCGATGCCATTGAAAACGATGAGGTGGTAGTTTTCGACAAAAACCATCCCGTTGAAGAGATGGCCAAAAAAGCGCAAACCATTCCTTACGAAATACTTAGCCGCATTTCACGCAGAGTAAAAAGAATTTATTACCACGAATAAAAAAATCCGGTTTGCTTTACACAACCCGGATTTTTAGATGGAGATTTAAAATAAGTTAGAGGGGATTGGCTGTAATAAATGCTCTGATGGTAACACTCATGGTAAAGGTCATGTCGTCCTGATCGGTTTGACCTGCCACATCCACTGTAAATACGTTTTTGGCACTCAGGATATTGCTGAGTTTTTCCAACTGTCCGTTTTCGTTGCTGAGGGTAATCACGGCACCTTCTTCAATTACCTGATCGGTAAATACCCAGGAAGCCGGAGGCAGATTGCCAGAGGTAATGTCCACATCGGCTGACATCACAGCATTGGTGCTCACGCTAAGGATGGTAGCTGTGGCTTCGATGATTTCGATGGACTGAATATTATTGGCATAAGTAGCTACGTCGCCATTCGACATGGGGTCGATGGTGGTGGTTGAGGTGAAAACACCATTGGTAGCTTTAAGGGTAGAAGGAGTAACCACGATGGGCAGATCGGTGGTATAATCAGCTTCGAAGGTAACATCCAACAGTTCTTTGGTATCGTTACAACCGGAGAATACCAATCCTGACAATAAGAGCGAGGCAAATAAAAATCGGGCTAAATTTTTCATGATTTTAGAGTTAATGAATAATTGTATTGTTGCAAAAGTAATAAATAACCGTGAAAAGTCAATGTTGTATGGAATTATTTCAAATAGGATACTTGAGTACCAATAAATGGAATTACTTGAGTAACCAATACTAAAACAATATCAACACAGTTAAATGAAAAGGTCTTTGTATTTTTCAATTGGTCAAACTTGCGTCATAATGTCTGGAAAATACTATTTTTGCCAAAATTACCATCAACAAAGAATTATATTAGTACGAAAAACCAAATTAAAGATAAAGAATGCAAAACACAGCACATTGGGCTCAATAAATACTTAAAGGCCATTTATTCGAGGCTAAATCAAAGAATTAAAAATTCTGACATGAAAAAACCATAGAAATTATTGAGTTAATGGAAACGAAAGATAACAAAAGAATTTATTACCCTCAATTTGATGCCATTCGCTTTTTTGCTGCGTTTCTGATTGTAATTTACCATTCGTATATTGCTTGGAATGGCTGGTTTGGCTTGCCGAGAATTCTTTCGGGAGAATCTCACAAAACACTCACTGTATTTGGAAGTCATGTTGACAAATTAGTTCGTAACATGCCTTTGGGTGTAGATATCTTCTTTTTTATTAGTGGGTATTTATTAACGATATTGTTACTAATTGAAAAGCAAAAATATGGCAAGATAAATATCCCGAAATTTTACATTCGAAGAGGACTACGGATTTGGCCGTTATACTTTTTTCTGATTGGCATTGCCCCTTTTTTAATTAATTGGCTTGATAATAAAAGTCCTGATTACATTTACACCATATTGTTTGTAAACAACTTCCACACAATCACAACCGGTGTGTGGGAATTCCCGTTTGCTCATTTTTGGTCTATTTGCATAGAGGAACATTTTTACATTTTTTGGCCTTTGATAATTGGTTTTGTTCCTCAACGAAAATTGACATCCACCATTATTGCTCTTATTGGGTTGAGCTGGTCTTACAAAATTTACACCTATATATTTATAGAGAACAATTGGTATGAGCTGTATTTAAATACTTTGAGCCGAATGGATGTAATTTTGCTTGGCGGTCTGCTTGCCCTCCAATATTTTAATAAACCATTCACATTTAAAATGAACGGGTACCTGCAGGTTGGACTTATTGCTATTTTAGTCCTACTACTTTCCTTCGACAATACGTCTGACGTATCCAATATGTTTATGGGAGTATTGCGAAGACCTGTATATATTGTTCTTTTAGCTCTGCCCATGATGGATTTAATGTTTAATCCCAAACGATTAAAGCTGTTCGGTAAAAAGAACCCACTTCTGTATTTGGGTAAAGTATCATATGGAATTTATATGTACGGCAACATTCTCGTTCCTGTTGTAATTAAGAAACTCATTATCCCCTATGGGTTGTACAACATTTACTTTTATTATGCTTTTGTTTTTTTTCTATCAATATTTGTACCGGTTATGAGCTACGAATTACTGGAAAAGCCTTTTTTGAAACTCAAACAGCGGTTTTCACTCGTTAAAACAAGAATTTAATAATCTGTTTTTAATTATTGGCTAATGCGTGATAAGATCAAATTCAGATGGCAGTAAAAGCGAATTGATACCCGTTTGACCTTTTCCACTCTTGAACCTATTACGAGTCAATATTGTCTCTTAAAAGTGTCATATGTAATTGATTACAAGCAAATCCATTTATTAATTTTTTGAAATATTGATCATATTCAGTTTTAAAATCATTACACGAATTTTATTTATTCACTTCATCTCTACTTTAAAAAATGATTAGCACTCAATTTTTTTACCAGCATCTTCTTTTTTAGTATTTATACTATTATTGACCTAACTTTTTGTGAGGTAATTAATAATATTTAGTTTTGTAAGTTCAACAAATTGTAATTAGCTATTGTAACTGTGGGAAAATTCAATCATTTAGTTAGGAGTATTGTTAAACGAGTAACTCCTTTCCTTTTAAATATTATTATAATTTTAACAGTGTTTTTTACATTAGTATGGGGGTTTAAATATAAAAGGTGGGAAAGTGACAGGATAATCATTGATGATGCCATTGGCTATTATGGTTATTTGCCTGCCGGGATTATATTTCATGACTTGGATTTCAGGTTCAGAAACGAATTACCAAAGGAAATCGTCCAAAAGAAATTATGGAGAAAAACATCTCCAATTAATCGTTCTGTATTGAAAATGACCATGGGGCCCGCCATATGCTGGCTACCTTTTTTTGCTATTGGTCACATATATGCCAGTATTTCTGATACGTACGACAACCATGGTTATTCTACGCCCTATTATTTCATGATTTTTATTGCTGCCATATTCTACTTATGGTTAGGGCTATTTTACCTCAGAAAGTTATTGCTTTTGTTCTTTAATCAGATAAGCGTTGCCATTGTACTAGTAGTCATTGTTTTTGCAACCAATTTGCTCTATTATATTGCCATAGAACCTGGGATGTCTCATGTCTATAGTTTTTCCATGATAAGTATGTTTATCTATTTTTCTCTTAAGGGGCTTAAGACCCCTGATATTAGGCATGCAATTATTCTTGGATTACTTCTGGGATTAATAACATTAATACGACCTTCAAATCTGCTTATTTCAATTTTCCCAGCACTAATATTTGCTTTTGACCATGGATCATTTAAAAGTAAAACAGGTTTTTTAAAAGCGCATTTTTTGAAAATATTGCTGGTGGGTGTTTTCATGTTTATAATAATATTACCACAATTGATATACTGGAAGATATTCACAGGTCAATGGGTGTATTATTCATATGAATCAGAAACTTTCTATTTTAACAACCCGCATATTATGGATGGATTATTTAGTTATAGAAAAGGGTGGTTTGTTTATACCCCAATCATGATATTAAGCATCTTTGGGTTATATTATTTACGATTCTACAATAAGCGATTAATACTTCCAATTATCTTTTTTTCATTGGCTAATTTTTATGTTATTTTTTCATGGTGGTGTTGGTGGTATGCGGGAAGTTATGGATCAAGGCCACTGATTGACACATATGCAATATATGCCATACCTCTTACAGCATTTGTTCAGCACCTTATAAAAAATAATAATTGGAAACGGGTAATTGTAGGTGGATTATTTATTTTCTTTATTTACTTGAATACTTTTCAGATTCGGCAATACTCCGTTGCGTTGCTGCATTACAGCAGTATGACCAAGGCAGCATATTGGGAAATTATATTCAAGATGCAATTTCCTGAAAACTATAACAAACTTATCCAAAAACCCGATTATAAATCGGCAATGGAAGGAAAAGAGGAACAACATGAAGAACCTAAATAGCGTGAATTGCGTAGTAATGAGAATTAAGATAAAACCAAAAAGGAGCGATTTGCTTTTTTCCGAACCTTAAATGCATTAAATTTAGATATTGCATGGGGATCTCTTTAGATGTAGAAATATACTAAATTTGCAGGCTTTATTATAAAAAATGGTATTCAGTTCAATCATCTTTATCTTTTATTTCTTACCAGTTTTTCTGGTATTGTACTATGTCGTTGGAAGTAGGTTGAAGAATTGGATAATCCTTTTTGCAAGTATCATTTTTTATCTTTGGGGGGCTCCCGAGTTTATTGTCTTTTTATTGGGCTCAACCATTGTCAACTTTTATATTGTGCGATTGATGGATCGGCAATCGGTAAAACTCAGAAAAAGATTCCTCCTTGGGCTATCGGTTTTTATCAATCTGGGATTGCTTATTTACTTCAAATACTCCAATTTCTTTATTGAGAATATCAATTTCATTTTCACGGAAATAGGTGTTGAACCTTTACGGTGGGTACATGTACTGCTACCCATTGGCATTAGTTTTTATACATTCCAATCCATAACTTATACCGTTGATGTTTACAGGAAGGTTCATGAACCATTAAATCAACTACATAAATTTATTCTGTATATCATGATGTTCCCACAAATGATTGCAGGCCCAATTGTTAGGTTCATTGATATTGCAGATCAAATTGATAGCCGAAACGAGAGAATCGAAGACTATTTATCCGGGTTTATTCGATTCACCATTGGATTATCAAAAAAGGTTCTAATTGCTGACGTTCTGGCTTTTGAAGTAGATAAAATAATGATGTTGGATTATGCCACCTTAAATTCTACTACGGCCTGGATAGGAATCCTGGGGTTTACTTTTCAGATATATTTTGACTTTTCGGGATATTCAGATATGGCTATCGGCCTGGGTAAAATGATGGGGTTTAAATTCCCTGAAAACTTCAACAACCCGTATATTTCACGGAGTGTGACCGAATTTTGGAGACGGTGGCACATCACATTTAGTGTATTTATGCGGAATTACTTATACTATCCATTGGGAGGAAGTCGAGTTAAAACCAAAAGAAGGTTGTATTTTAATTTATGGTTTGTTTTTCTGGTATCAGGATTGTGGCACGGTGCTTCCTGGAATTTTGTGATTTATGGAGCATTTCATGGTACAATTATGGTCTTGGAAAGGTTGTTCCTGCTTAAATATCTTGAGAAAATCGGCAAGATTCCTTCTATTATCTTCGCGTTTCTGGTCATCGTTTTGGCCAGAGTATTTTTTAGAATCGACACACTGGATAATGCGATCCTTTATTTTCAACGTCTGTTTGCCTTCAACTTTGTGGGTATCGAATGGGAAACAAAACTCCATTTCTTGTTTATCATGTTGCTTGCGGCATTTATTTCATTTATTCCTGCCACAAAAATTGGCAAAAAGGCCGAGGCTTTATTATACAAAGAAAACCTTAATACAAAAGAATATGTGATATACAGTTTGATAGCTTTGTTTTTTTTAGTCTATACTACGGCATCGTTGGCAGGATCTGGTTTCAGTCCTTTTATTTATTTCAGGTTTTAAACAATGCATATAAATAAAAAAATATTGCGTTTTGTGTACATCCTACTGGTAGTCATCATTAGCTCACCTATTCTCATGTTAATCGCCGGAATTAAAAGTCCTGGAAAACCACTATATGGGGTTGTTGAGGAGAAAAAAAAGCCGATTTTTAGCATTGAATCGTTTAGAAATCATCAATACCAGTTTCAGTTAAGTAATTTTCTGGATTCAAAACTACCCTTCGAAGCTACCCTTATCAGGCTGTACAATCAGGTGGAATTCAGTTTTTTTAATAGGATTGCCAATTCTAATGTGGTTCTCGGAAAAAACAATTTCTTATTCGAGCCATGGTATATCGATGCATATTATGGCAAAAATTTTGTCGGCGAGAAACATATACATGATCAAGTTGATAAACTTGCGGCCATTGATTCTGTATTAAAAATTAGTGGCAAAACATTAATTATTGCGCTAGCACCTGGTAAAGCAACAGTTTATCCCGAAAATATTCCCGACTACAAAAAAAAGGAACAAACTGAACTAACCAACTACATTTGTTACGCGCAAAGTCTTAAAGAAAAAAATCTTAACGTGTTGGATTTCAACCAGTGGTTTTTGAATCTAAAACCAACTTTCGAAAGAAATTTGTTTCCTAAAGGAGGAACTCATTGGTCGGAGGATGCTGCCTTGATGTCGCTGGATACCCTGATACGGTTTATTGAATCGAAATCCGGCGACTCATTAAACAACATTGTATTGTCTGAAATTGTTGAGTATAATAATGCCCAGGGTAGTGATGATGATTTAGTTCAGATATCTAATCTGCTTTTTAATGGGAGCTATAACGACTATTATTATTGGAATTACTCGTTTGAAAGTCGTTTTCCTGTGGATAAAACACTCTTGGCAATAAGCGACAGCTACTTTTGGAATATGTTTTCAAGGGGATTGACTTTTGCTTTTAAAGAACCACGATTCTGGTATTATTATAAAACGGCTTATCGTGTTAAACAGCCTGAGGAATCTGTTGCTGATTTAGATTTAATCGAGCAAATAGATGAGGCAGATTACATAGTTCTTATGGCATCACCTTCACCAATTGAAAAATTTGGTTGGGGCTTTATCGACCAAGCATACAACAAATTTGTATTAAACAAAGTTAATGAAGATGGTCTGGAAAGCACAACAGGCTTGTCGGTCGACACTATTAATCAAATATCCACCGAATCAATGGCTGCAATTTCAAAAATAATTGCTTCAATTAAAGCCGACTCTAATTGGTATGAGATTGTTAAAGACAAGGCCATTCAACGAAACATTTCAATTGACTCCATGTTAATGCTTGATGCCTTATATATGCAAAAAAAATATGGGCGGTAATTCAATTTTGATAATCTTCATGTTTTAATGAAAAGTTGTTTTAATTTAAACCATTGAAAAATGGCTTTGCCAATTTAACAGCCAAACGGCGAAGCAACCAAATTATCACAATCTTAAATATTTTCTTATCAGTTATTTTTTTCTTGTTAATTTAGCATCCTTAAAAAAAAGAAATGTCACAAATACTTTCCATATTGATTCCGGCGTACAACGAATCGAAAACCATTGATTTAATTTTAAACAAAGTATTGGACGTGAATTTAAATGGAGGGATTCTCAAAGAATTGGTAATTGTGAACGATTGTTCTACCGACAACACCTCTATAGTTATTCAACAATATATCCAAACCCACCCCGAGATAACCATCAAACTATACGAGCAACCCGTCAACATGGGAAAAGGTGCCGCCATTCATCGTGGTATAAAGGAAGCCACAGGTGATTATATTATTGTGCAGGATGCCGATTTGGAATACGACCCTAACGAATATAACCTGTTGCTAAAGCCCATCTTAGACGGTTTTGCCGATGTAGTGTATGGCTCCCGTTTCATGGGCGGCAATCCCCACCGTATTCTTTTTTTCTGGCATTCTATTGGCAATAAATTTTTAACCACGCTTTCAAACATGTTCACCAATTTGAATTTAACCGACATGGAAACATGCTATAAGCTTTTTCGTGCCGACATTATCAAGTCGTTGGATTTAAAAGAGCCCAGGTTTGGCTTCGAACCGGAAGTAACCGCCAAAATATCGCGTATCCCAAGAATTCGCATTTACGAAGTGGGTATTTCCTATTACGGGCGCACATACCAAGATGGAAAAAAAATTGGATGGAAAGATGGCTTAAGAGCTATCTACAGCATTATTAAGTACAATCTTTTTAACAGGAGTTAAGGGATGCTTTTTAGTTCAACGCTTTTTTTGTATCTCTTTTTGCCTGTCACTTTACTGATTTTTTACTTGATAAGGGGCGAGTTAAAGAATACGGTTCTGCTTGTTGCCAGTTTGGTGTTTTATGCCTGGGGCGGGGTGAGCTATTCTGTCATTTTGATCTTGTCCATTTTGCTTAACTACCTTTTTGGTTTCTTGATTTCACTTGAAAAGGGTTCAAAAGTGTATTTGGGTCTGGGAGTGGGGATAAACCTCGGTGTTTTGGTTGTATTTAAGTATACCGACTTTATTGTGGCAAACCTCAACGATCTGTTTTTAAACCTTGATTTAAAACCGATAGATCAGCCCAACATTCTTCTGCCCATTGGAATCTCCTTTTTTACATTTCAGGCCATTTCCTATCTGGTGGATGTATATAGAAAAGAAGTGTCTTACCAAAAAAATCTGGTTAATCTGGCACTTTATATTTCCTTATTCCCTCAACTAATTGCCGGCCCCATAGTCCGATATCATGATATTGCAGGTCAGCTCATTAAACGAAGTTTTTCATTTGATAAATTCGGGTATGGGGTACAGCGCTTTATTATTGGACTGAGCAAAAAAGTGCTTCTGGCCAACAACTTTGCTTTGGTTGCAGATGAAATAATGGACTCAACCTATTCTGACCTGACAACCCCTACCGCCTGGCTGGGAATCATTGCCTACGCATTTCAAATTTATTTTGATTTTTCAGGATATTCAGACATGGCCATTGGCCTGGGCAAAATGTTTGGATTTACATTTCTGGAAAACTTTAACTTTCCCTACATTTCCAAATCCATCAAAGAGTTTTGGCGAAGGTGGCACATATCGCTTTCCTCTTGGTTTAGAGATTATTTATACATACCGTTGGGAGGCAGCCGTACTTCAAACCAACGAACCTATGTCAATCTGATCATCGTATTTATTCTCACAGGATTTTGGCATGGAGCCAGTTGGAGTTTTTTAGTTTGGGGTCTTTTTCACGGCTTTTTTCTTGTTTTAGAAAAACTGGGATTGGACAAACTATTAAAAAAGTCATGGGCACCAATTCAACATCTTTACACCCTTTTCGTAGTGCTGATAGGATGGGTGTTTTTCAGGGTTGAGTCCATCAATGATGCACTTTTATTCACCAAACGACTTTTTGTCGGCAACAATGCCATGGAGAGTAATTGGTTGTCGTTTTTCGATTCACGATTTACGATTGTACTGTTTGTTGGGTTGATTAGCTCCACTAATTTTTTCCCTTGGGCAATTGCCAACTATAAAAAGCATTTAAGTCACATCCGTGTGGTTAACATCTTTTCGAATGCGGTTTATATCATTATTATTAATTTGCTGCTTGTAGTTTGTACCTTTTATTTAGTAGCCGGAACCTATAATCCATTCATATATTTTAGATTTTAAAATGAAGTCAGGCCATATAACAAATAGCATCTTGTCCATCGTTTTCCTGATGGTTCTGTTTTCAGTCATTGTATTGTTTCTTTTCACCAAAAAAGAGGAAATGAACAAAGTCGAAAATAGGATGTTGGCCAAAATGCCGGAATTCGATGTCAACAATTTGGATCCGTTCCCAAGTCAGTACAACAAATACTATTCGGATCATTTCCCTTTCAGATCGGAGTTGGTTCAAGAATTTAACAAATTCAATTACAACAATTTCAGAATTTCACCACTTCCTGACAAGGTGGTAATTGGACTGAATGGTTTCTTGTTTATGTCCGGAGACCAAATGGAAACCTATCAGGGGAAAAATTTGTTTACTCAAACCGAGCTCAATAAAATTCTGGAAGAATTAAACTATCGCCGTGATTTTTGCAAAAGCGAAGGAGCCAAATTTTATTTTGTAATTATCCCCCAAAAGTCAACCATCTATGAAGAATACATTCCTGTAAGGTTTAAATCAATGCGCAAAAAAACCCTCAGAACTCAGATTGAGGCGTTTCTTGATCGTAATCAATTTCCTTATATTGACCCTACGGATTTCCTTCTTTCAAACAAAACTGATACAGCTTTTTTATATCTCCGTACCGATAATCATTGGAATAATTTGGGTGCCTTTTATGCAAGTCAATACATTGTTGATGCGATTAAGGAAGACTTTCCTCAAATACTGCCTCTGAGTATGGGTGATTTCAACATTTCAAAAAATGAGCGTGAAGGAGGAAACTTGGCTCGCATGCTTGATATGTCGAATGAACTTCATGACTTTGATTACGCTTTTGAGTACATTGGAAAAACACCAGCCATAACAGGAAAAAAATATCCGTATAAACCACCCACAGGTTTTGCCTATCCCTGGGAGTACGAAGAGGTTTTTTTAAATCCCGATGCCAACAATTTAAACATTTTATTCATTCGAGAATCTTTTGGAACAAAACAAAGACAGTTCTATAAAGAATCTTTTGGGAAAACGGTTATGATTTTTGACGCGTGGCATCATGAACTTAACGGGAACATCATTCTAAGCGAAAAGCCTGATATTGTAATAATTCAGATACTGGAAAACATGTTGCAAAATCTGCTTATATATCAGGCTAAAAATGATTCACTGATAAAATAGATCATTTAGATAAACTACTATAACTCACAAATAATAAGGATGTCATGAATCAAATGATTAAAATTATCCGAAATATTGCTGTGGAGATATTAATCGTATTTCTGTACATCTTGCTAATCAATAATTATCTGGGTAATGTTGACAAAACCATAAAAGCCGATGGGGAAGGGTATTATGAATATTTACCTTCCTTATTCATTCACCATGATATTTTCCGCAAAAATTCCACGCCAAATCAGGATGCAACCCTTTATAAACGAATATCGAAATACGACTTTTATGTCAATTATAATAACTATCGAGTTAATAAATACCCATGCGGAACCGCTGTTTTACAGGTTCCCTTCTTCCTTTTCACCTACTTAACCACCCCCTTGACTGGCGCTGATACAGACGGTTATCAAATAGCCTTTCAAAAAGCAGTTTTTTATGCCGCAATTTTTTATTTATTTCTTAGTCTCGTTTTGTTTTCTGCGATTCTAAAATTATATCAAATCAGAAAGAGGGTAATCATCATCGCCCAACTATTGTTTGTGTTTTCAACAGGTGTTTTGTATTATGCAAACGACAACGCTGGATACAGTCATATCTATTCCATGTTTGCCATAACTGCATTTGTATATTACTCAAAAGCATTCTTTATTACAAAGCAGAGAAAAAACGTCTTGTTTGCCAGCCTGTTCCTTGGTTTTGTCTTGATCCTAAGGCAGTTTAATGTGGTGATCATACTTTTCATTCCGTTTCTTGCAGGTTCATTTTCTGAATTAAAGGCAGGACTGTCAATATTTAAAGACGTCAGAACGTTGCTTTTCAGTTTACTTATCATCTTTGGGTTGTTCTCGATTCAAAGTTTCTTCTGGTATGCCCAAACTGGTCATTTTTTAGTTTATTCTTACCAAGGAGAAGGATTTAACTTTTTAGAACCGGAAATAATAAATGTGTTATTCAGCTTTCGCAAAGGGCTCTTTATATATACTCCCATCCTCATTATTCCGCTGTTTGGTCTACTTCGTTTGGCTTACAAACGGCAATACTATCTATTGGTTACATGGTTATTATTCTTTTCTATACTTACCTACTTGCTCTCCTCCTGGCATTCATGGTTTTACGGTGGTAGTTATGGTCAACGACCGTATATTGATTACTACATAATCTTTTTTATCCTGTTTGCTATTTTACTGGACAGGATTAATCACATCTTCAGCGTTTTAATCATTTTAATCTCTATCGTTACCATTCCAATAAATATCATCCAAACCTATCAATACAAATCATTTATAATGCACTGGATATCGATGGACGAAATGAAATACTGGGACATCTTTCTGAAGACTTCTGATAAATATAAAGGGCTCGTCTGGAAAAAAACATATAATCTATTTCAACTAACTGAGGCTGACGGATATAATCTTGGCGATATTAAAATTGAAAAAGATACCTTTAAATTAATTTTCAAAATTAATTCTGACTCCTTAAAGGATTTAGATAATGTAAATATCATCCGATTACAAATAGATAATCATTTTTATGAGCAGAGCAATTCCAGAATTATATTAAGCATTAAAAACATTATTAATAACAACTCATATTACTGGCATTCAACTCCTTTAATCCACTTTAAAGAAAGAAAATTCGGGGAGTGGCAAACAGGAGTTTATAACTATGAGTTCGTCCCTATACCGGATAGTATCTCTAAAAATCTTCTTATTCAAATTGTAGCAGATGGGGGCGCCTGCGACTTAAAAAATGTCAGGATATCATTTTTTAAAAAGAAATAGAATATTGCTATTAACCTAACTCAACTAAAATGATACAGTTCACCCACTGGTTGATAATATCTGCTGTATTTGAATAGCTTTTATAAAAATGTATCGATTTGTTCCCCCCTACGTAAAACACGTAATCTCCTAAGCAATCCCCGTAAATACAGCCCAAAAGGAAAAAACCACCCTTTTTTCTTGCTAAATTTACGGCATCAAATCTGATTGTTTAATCTAAATTTTTAACAACATGTCAAACGTATATGAACAAAAGGTAAACGACTTTATGGCTAAAGTCATTGCCAAAAACCCCGCCGAAGTTGAATTTCATCAAGCAGTTCATGAAGTGGTAGAAACCATTATTCCTTTTATCGAAGAAAATCCCCAGTACCGCGAAGCCAAAATTCTGGACCGTATTGTTGAGCCCGAAAGAGTAATCATGTTTCGCGTTCCCTGGTTGAACGACAAAGGTGAAGTTCAGGTGAATCGTGGCTTCCGAATTGAAATGAACAGCGCTATTGGTCCCTATAAAGGTGGATTGCGTTTCCATCCTACCGTAAACCTGGGTATTTTGAAATTCCTTGCTTTTGAACAGGTATTTAAAAACTCACTCACCACTTTGCCCATGGGCGGTGGAAAAGGTGGATCCGATTTCGATCCCAAAGGTAAATCCGACAACGAAGTGATGCGCTTTACCCAAAGTTTCATGAGCGAATTGTTCCGTCATATTGGCCCCAATACCGACGTTCCTGCCGGTGATATCGGCGTAGGTGGTCGCGAAATTGGTTTCCTTTTCGGACAATATAAAAGACTCAGAAACGAATTTACAGGCGTTCTCACAGGTAAAGGCTTAGAATGGGGTGGTTCTCTCATCCGTCCGGAAGCTACCGGTTATGGTGCCGTTTATTTTGCCGAAGAAATGATGAAAACCCGCGGCGAAAGCTTCAAAGGTAAAACTGTGGTTATCTCCGGTTCGGGCAACGTGGCTCAATATGCTACCGAAAAAGCTACCGAATTTGGCGCCAAAGTGGTTACTCTTTCCGACTCCTCAGGGTTTATTTACGATCCGGATGGAATTGACGCCGAAAAACTGGCTTACGTGATGCAACTGAAAAATGTAAAACGTGGCCGTATTAAAGAATATGCCGATAAATATAAAGGTGCCGAATACTTCGAAGGAAAACGTCCATGGAATATTAAATGTGATGTGGCCATGCCTTGCGCTACCCAAAATGAAGTAAACGAAGACGAAGCCAAAGCACTTATCGCCAATGGTTGTTTCGTGGTTTCAGAAGGTGCCAACATGCCTTCGTCTCCCGAAGCTATCGAAGTATATCAAAACGCAAAAATCCTTTACGGACTTGGAAAAGCTGCCAATGCCGGTGGTGTTGCCGTTTCCGGTTTGGAAATGAGCCAAAATAGCATGCGCTTTGGTTGGACACGCGACGAAGTGGACGAAAAACTGCACCAAATCATGAAAGACATCCACAGCACTTGTGTACTTCATGGTAAAGAAGGTGATTACATCAACTACGTAAAAGGTGCCAACATCGGTGGTTTTGTAAAAGTTGCCGATGCCATGCTTGCCCAGGGTCTGGTGTAAGTATCAAATCAGTTGTTTTTTTAACAGGAAGAGGCTGCCTTTTGGGTGGCCTCTTTTTTATAATGGTGAAGCAAAAAGTAGATTTGGTCGGGATTTATTATAAAAGCCGTGTGTATTGGAGATAGGTACTTCAAGCGTGGACGCTTGAAGCGGGTGGAATTTATAAAAAAGGATAATCCCACGGCAGCCAAAAAATTCAAAAAGGAATTAATCAATAGAATAAAATCAATTCCTTCAAATCCAAAGATTTATCGGAAGTCTATATATCTTGAAGATAATTCAATACGAGATTTAATTTATAAAGGATATCATTGTTGTCCGGTAAAATTACGCAGAAAACGATACCATGCTTTACATATATCGTCCCTACGGGACTTCACTTCAGTGGGGGTGTTTCATGTTCTACCAATATTTAGCCCCTGACGAGGCTGTCCCGTAGGGACAAGATGTTGGTAGAAAGCAAATTAAGGTCTCCAAAAAGTCCCGTAGGGACGAAATGTTTTTTTAACCGGACATCAATATGATAGGATATACAATTGTCTTTAGAATTACAGAAAATCAAATTGAGGTTTTTGGTTTTGTGAAATTTCAGAAGAAACCAATAGATTTATGATAAATAACCCTAACAAACTTAAAACCAACAACAAAACCAATCTCAAAAACTAAAACGCCGCACCAAACAAAAACTCAAAGCCCATGGTCTTATCGTAGCTTCGGGAATAGCACCTCACTCCCAACGTGACTTCGGGTAGCAAGCCCAGAAAATGCCAGTCGGAAAACAACTCTACACCGGAAGATTCATAGGTTTGGTTGAGGTGGTGTACATCTGTCCCGGAGGCCACATCCCAAAAAAGATTTGCGCGCAACCGCTTGAAATACAGTACCGAAGGAATGTCCCAGTCGGGATAGGCCATCGGCATGGCATAGTCGGCCTTAAAAACAAACACGTCGTTAAAAAACAAACCAGAATATCCTCGTGGAAAGCTCACCAGATTGCTGTAACTGTAGTTTCCATTTTCACTCCATTGCCAGGCCGCATAAAACCGAAAACCATGATGTCTGAAAAATCCGGGTAAATAGGTTGTGGAAATGGCTGCAAATTGCTGACTCACCGAATCGGAAAAAGGTGTTGTCCGGTAACTTACCTGCATACTTTGTCCCCACCGCGGAAACAAATCCCGCAGCGATCGCTTGTACTGAATGTAGGCGAATATTCCCGAATGCACACTAATCACCTGATCTTCACGAAACCGTACTGCCACATCTTGGTCCATTTTCAAAAACTTGGCACTCACGCCTGCCATGGGTTCAACTCCTTTAATCCACTTGCTGTTGGTAAAATTTAAAGGCACTGACGCACCTGCCGAGATATCCGTTTCGCGCCAGCGGGCTTCTTGTACAATGCCTGCATTATCCCTGTACAATTGCTTTCTTCTGCTTGATTCTGCTGTTAAATCAATCTCAGGATACCATCCCAGATAGCTGAATCCTGCCTTTATTTTTCCTGTTTGCTCGTTGGGATCGTAGTAATATCCGGCAAAGGCTGTTGAGGTACTCAACACATTCTGCGAAAGCACATTAACTCCCGGACTAAAGGAATAATTGTCCACATCTACTCCGGTCAATCCCCAGGAGTGAAAATTGAATAAATGACCCAACCTGCTGTAATGGCTAACCGGATAAAGGGTGTCGGGAATGGTAACTTCGTCCAGATTAAAGGTGTGATCGGAAACCAATTGATCAACGGGCCAAAGATGCTTGGCGGTATTCAAATCAATTGGCTGAAAACGCTTATCCTGAAGGGAAATGGTCGCCAAACGATATCCATCAGCGGTATAATCGGCAAAAAAGAGGCTGTCACCATCCCGGGTAAAACGCGGATCTGTAACTCCGTATCTGGATTGGGTCATTGCAGACACAAGCCCTGTCGTCAAGTCCTTCTGATAAAGGTTGTTGGTTCCGTCGTAAGCACCCACAAATACCAATTTATTCTGAAACAAAACGGGCTGACTGATGTCGGTAAACCCAAATGGAATTAAAATTTCATGCTGATTGGTTTCCGGATAATACCTGACGATTGCTTTTCCTTCCGCGCCCAACGCCACCATCACAATGGATTGATCATCATCCGACCAGGTGGGAAACATAAGAAACCAGTTGTCGTCTGTTCGAAATTCGCCCAATATGTCACCAGTTTCGGCATTCAGCCATGTTAAACTGTATTGGTTTTCGATGCTCACTTTCACGGCGGCAATCA
This sequence comes from Bacteroidales bacterium, assembly GCA_965140775.1. Taxonomy (GTDB): domain Bacteria; phylum Bacteroidota; class Bacteroidia; order Bacteroidales; family F082; genus UBA6244. Next base: position 767,229 of record OZ223471.1, read on the forward strand.
TCCTTCCATCATGAGAAAGTCCGGGAGCAAAAAGTTTGGATTTCGTGGTCAGCGTCCGTGTTTTTCCGGAAGTTATATAACGCACCTTGATTACAGAATAATCTCTGTTTGTCCATCGGGGATCGAAGGCTTTTTCATTCCAAACCAACACACTGTCGTTTCCCGAAAGGGATTGCGCAAAATCATATCCCGGAGTAAATATCCGTTTTTCATGGCCTTCACGATCTATTTTCACAAAGCGATTTACGTCGTCCATGCTGATTTTCTCGGCTAAAACCTCCCCGTTTTCCAACGGGATAACAAATCGATAGTTGGTAAATTCATTGGTTTCAGGCTGGGGTATCTGCCATTGGTTTTCCACCCCGGCCAACTCTTGTTCCCACTTCGCAGCAAGTTGCTGAATGGTATGCTTGTAATATTTTGCCTTGCCGGTTCCTGCAAAATGACGAATTCCATTGGAAAAAGGCATCAAGGTATAAGGTCGTCGGGTAATTTTTTCCAAAGTGTAGTTCCAAATGTCCGGATCGTAATTCAGCAATCCGTTCAAAACCAACTGATAACCAAGTGTATAATGGTCAGGGACATAATCCTGGTAGGAGCCATACTGGGCTTTGTCGTAGGAATATATGCCCTTATCCAATACCTGGGCCTTCAGATCCATGACAAAAGAAGGGGTTCGTCCGCGCCCACTGTTGCTGTGGATGGTTTCGCTAAAAACAGCATCGCCTTCTATAAACCAAAAGGGCATAAACAACCCCATGAGTGCCCCAACCGTTTGATCACCAAAGGCATAATACAAGCCACCGGTAAACCCCTGCCGCATTTTTTGCATTTGCACCGCATGCCGGTATTCGTGGAGGGTAAGCTGTTTCGACCAAAGCTGTGGATAGGTGACCTGATCGGGCGTAAGGAAAATATCGGCATGAAAAGGCGTTGGCGATACCATGGCATTGCTGAGGGTGCTTCGGTTGTGAAGAACAATGTCGATGGGACGCATCTTCGCAAGATAGGGCCTGGCTATCGCCGGATACGACAACTGAAGCAAGTTGGCATAACGTTGCGCCATGGCCTCCGCCTCCTCAGGAAAAATAAAGGTAGCCGAAGGCGTCTTTATTTGCTTCCAGGTGACGGATGCCGGATCTTGTCCTCCCAAATAATACTGGGCTTGTGCTGAGAAAACCATTCCCAACAACAACGCTACAAACAGATATTTCGCAACCTTTGGCATGGCCTCAAAGATAAAGAAGAAAATTGAGGTGCTATGATAATTTGAGTTGGTAGTTGTTTTTATGTAAAGTTTAGTTTCATCATCACCCCCCTTTTACCAGTTGATTTGTGAGGAATAAGCGTGGAGCAGATGAAATTATCGGAAAGTTGGAAGTCTATGAAGGAGACGTGTTGCGGCAATTAAATTTTCCCATGAACTTATTTCCCCTGCAAATCAACTTAACCACATCTTCCCTCGTGCTTTCTCACTACAAAAAATTAAGATAATTTATCATGCTGATCAGCACGATATCAAAGTCTGCTCCTTGAGCAAATCTGCCGCCAGACACGAGTGGATGGGCAATATGCCCACCAAATCTCCCGGCTTAAAAGTTTTTAATTCCTGTGCCGGCATGTGAACCAGGCCGTGCTCCTGCGAAAGCGAGTAAACATAAGCTCCGGCGATGGGGTCGGCCCAATGGAGGTTTTTGTCCAAACGAACCACATAGCCAAATAACTTGAAATCATGGTCGGCTTCGATATTTTCCTTCGACAGATGAACCCCGCCGCCGTAGATCACCATTTTGTTTTCATCTTTATAAACAGAAACCGCCGGACAGGCCACTGCTACTGCAATTTCTTTCAGGGCACACGACCCCAACAGATATTGCATCACGTCGTAGTACACAAAATTTCCCGGACGGATTTCATCAAATCCCGCGAAAGAGTTGGCTATACTACATGAGGGCGTATCGCCATAGGAGAGCAAAAACCGGGGATGAAAACGTTCGTGCTGATGTTTCAGGCTGTGAAATTGCTTTCTGGCATCATCCATGATATCCATGATTTCGGCATGACCTCTTGCCTGATAAGTATGCCCCGCGTGGGTTAAAAATCCGCCAAAGGAAAGTAACCGAGATGCAGCAATAACATCCAGAATCGTAGCTACTTCAGGATCGTGAGGCGCCAATCCCGAACGGTGATATCCGGTGTCGATTTCCACGAAAATGGTGACGGGACGCTTGAGGTGTTCATGCAGGTAACGCGCCGAAAATGCCGAGTCCACCAATAGATTCAGATGAATTTGCTGAGCCAGTTCGTTCACCTGATCCAGCTCGCTGAGGTTGACCGGAAAAGCAATGGTGATGTCGTTCCAACCTTGTTGGGCAAATTCTTTGGCCATGCTCACCGACGAAACCGTAATTTTCGATACCCCTTCTTTTCTGAAAAAGTCACCAACCTCCATGTTTTGATGGGTTTTGAAATGTGGCCTGAAGATCACGTCAGAAGCATCCGCCTTTTGTTTCATCCTGCGAATATTGATGATGGCTTTGTCGCGGTCGATGATCAGGGTGGGGCGGGTGATGTTTTTCATGACTTATTCGCTTTTAATTGTTGATGCAACCAAAGATGGTCGGTTCGATGTAAGCACATTCGGTTGTAAAGCACACACAACTATACTATTCATTTTATTCTCCCGTTACTTTGTGGTAAAAATAAGTAATTTTAACCCCAAAATCAACGCCATGAAATCCTTGTACTTATTATTATTTGCATTTTTGGTGGGTTTGTTGTCTTCTTGCGAAAGAAATCAATTGCAAACGGTCACCGAAAAAATTCAGTATGATGTCAACATCAAAAGCCCCGATCCGTCGTATGATTGGTGGATTCAGAACCTGGTAGGACCGGAGCGACAAAAATTGGTAGATGTTCTGGTGGATGGAGCTTTGGAAGGTAAATTCCAGGCTTACGACTATTTTAATGAACCCATCACACCCGGTGAAGTAAAACAGCTTTTTGCTGATACGATGCTCGTTTCGTATCGCCGTCTGGAACCTCCTTATGAGTTGTACGATTCGTTGATTATACATAACATCGAACGCGAAGATATTCAACGTCTGCGTTTTATGGAAGAATGGAAAATGAATCCGGAGACACTCCAATTTGAAAAGAAAGTATATGGTTTGGCTCCCGTTGCCCAACGCATCGATGCCCAGGGTATTGTGCGATGGCAGCCCCTTTACTGGATCTATACTGATGAAGAATTTATTGAAACGCTAAAACACTAACAGGTTGGTATTCCAACCTCTTATGCTACTAACTAAACTATACAAAACGATGAAAATTATTTCCCTTAACGACGTTCCCGGCACCCGTGTAAAAATGGAAGGTGCTGTGGGAGCAACCAAACAAATACCACTGGCCTCCGAAGATGGAGCTCCTGTATATGCTTACCGTGTGTTTTCACTCGAAGGCGATGGCTACACACCCTATCACCAACATCCCTACGAACACATGAATTACGTGATTGAAGGTGAAGGGTTTCTGGTGAACGAGAGTGGCGAACATCAACCCATCAAAAAGGGTGATTTTGCCCTGGTACTGCCCAACGAAAAACATCAGTACCGCAATGCTTCAGCAACTGAAAAGTTTGTGATGATTTGTGGTGTACCCAAAGCTTTTCAGTAAACCTAAGGTTTTTGCTCTGAGTTAACAGGTCGGCTTACATAAATGCTATTGCCGCCAACCTTGTAGTCGGTGAGGTGGCCATCGCGGTTGTACGATTTCTCCACATGGGTTTCGCTTCCGGTTACGGTGTTGAATACCAATATGCTGCGATCGATTAACTTGATGTATCCGGGTTCGTCGCCTTGCAGTTGTCGCTCGATGTTTTGTTCTTTGTTGCCGGCAAATCTTTGGGTAATCTTTTTCCACTGACCACCAATAACCTTTGAAAACAGGCTTTTGTTTTCTTCGGGTCGGATGGCAACATCGGCCAAAAGGTATTCACTTTCCATGCTGCTTTCCAATAGGTTGGGCTCAGCCAGTTGTGCCGGGTCAACTTCTGCCAGGCTTTGATTAATCGGCCTTTGCGACAAACGACCCATGAGCAAAACTGCTTCCTCAGGTGTTTGTGCTTCTGCAAGGGGTTCGTCTATCAAAAACCCGGAAGGAGTGGAGGCGGGGTCAGGCATGGCAACAACCTTCCTTTCTATCAGGATAATACCGGCCTTTGTGTAGGGTGTGTTAATCTGATGTACCTGCCGTTGGGCAAAGGAGGAAAGGAAAACCTTCGGTCGGTGTGTGTTGGTGTTGAATTTGAAGAAAAAGGTAATGGCCAACAAAATGGTAAGGCTGGCTGCCACGGCAGAAACTGCAAAAACCGGAATCACCCGACGTTTTTTAAGGGCATTTTTGTTCTTATAAACCACCGACTCATCGGCTTGCAGTATCAGTTGACCATGCATCGCATATTCATCGCGTAGTTGGGGATTGGCGTGGAGAAATTGGTTGAGTTGTGTTAATTCTTCAGGACTCAGGTCGTGCTCATGGGAGGCTATAAAGTAGGTTTCGTAGTTCGATTCACCAATTTCGCCCACTCGGGTAATGGGAGTTTTTTTTAGTTCTTGTTTAAAATCCGCCGAAATGCCCAGAGGTTCCAGAGTGGCAAGTTCCAGACCCTCAACCTCTTCTTTTAAGTCGGGGTGTTGGTTGAGGAAGTCCATCAATTCCATTTCTGCCTCCGAAGAAAGTTGCCCATCCAGGTAGTCAACCACGAAGATTTCGTAATTGCTCAGGTCGATATGTGGTTTTCTTTTCATTCTTACAGTACGGTTTCGGCACTTACCAAATATTTCTTCAATCCTACACGGGCGCGGTAAATATACACTTTCACCTGTGCTTCGCTCAGTCCGGTTATTTCACCAATTTCTTCATAGCTATATCCTTCGTAGTCGCGCAACAGCACCACCGATCGTTGAATTTCGGGCAGTCGGCCCAGCGCTTCCTCAAGTACCTCCTTCAAGTCGCTGTAGCCATGTTCCACGGTTTCATTTTTGTACTCGTGCCCTTCCATACGGGTCATACGACTGTTTTTTCTGATGCCGTCGATCATGGTGTGATAGGCAGTGGTAAACAAATACGACTTCCCTTTTTCCGGTTGCACCTCATTACGCTTTATCCACAATTTCATAAACGACTCCTGCACCAAATCGCGCGCGATTTCAGCATCGCCCGTATTTTTCAGTAAAAACCGAAACACGCCGTCGCTGTATTCGTCCACACAGGTATTGTAGTCGGTGATGGTCATGCGCTAAAAGTAACTAACTTTCATACAAGCCTAGACGGATGACATGTGGAAATGTTACAACGGGAAGGATACTTTTTTAATTAGATTTCCTTGGAATGGCTTCTTGATGGATTTAACATGTATTAAATCAATGCTTTACACAAATTCTGATTATTTTTTACGGTGTACTTTTAATATTGCACGGTTGAGGGAGCTATTCTTCTATAAACCCGGCTAAAAACTAACCTACAAGCATACAGTGCAAGAAACCACTAATCATTCAGCTTCAGCACCACCAAAAACGCCTGTTGCGGTACTTCCACATTTCCCACCTGACGCATGCGTTTTTTACCCTTTTTCTGTTTTTCGAGCAATTTCCGCTTACGGGTGATGTCGCCACCATAACATTTGGCAGTTACGTCTTTACGTACGGCCTTGATGGTTTCGCGTGCGATAATTTTGGCACCTATAGCAGCTTGTATGGCGATGTCGAACTGCTGACGCGGAATGAGGTCCTTTAATTTAACACATATCCTCCTGCCGAAATCATAGGCGTTGTCCACATGAATCAAAGCCGACAAAGCATCCACAGGTTCGGAGTTCAGCAGGATGTCGAGTTTAACCAATTTGGCAGGCAGGTATCCCGAAATATGGTAATCGAAGGAGGCATATCCTTTTGAAATACTCTTGAGCTTGTCGTAGAAGTCGAACACAATTTCGCCCAAAGGCATGTCAACGGTAAGCTCAATGCGGCTGGTGGTAAGATAAACCTGATTTTTCAATTCGCCCCTTTTGTCCAGACAAAGCTTGATGATGGGGCCAATGTAATCCACGTTGGTGATAATTTGCGCACGGATATAGGGTTCTTCGATGTGGTCGATGTATTTTTGTTCGGGTAATCCCGAAGGATTGTGCACCTCGATAATTTCCTTTTTGTTGGTAATCACGCGATACGAAACGTTGGGCATGGTGGTAATCACGTTCATGTCGAATTCGCGGTCGAGGCGTTCCTGAACGATTTCCATATGCAACAAACCCAGGAATCCGCATCGGAAACCAAAACCCAGCGCCATGGATGATTCGGGCTCGAAGGTGAGCGAAGCATCGTTGAGTTGCAGTTTTTCCATGGCCGAGCGAAGCTCTTCGTATTCTTCGTTGTCGATGGGGTAGATGCCGGCAAACACCATGGGTTTTACATTTTCAAAACCGTCGATGGCTGCCTTACAAGGGCGTTCCACATGGGTGATGGTATCGCCCACTTTCACTTCCTTGGAGGTTTTTATTCCGGAGATAATATAACCCACATCGCCCGTTCGTAGCACGTCGCGGGTTTCCGGACGTAGGCGGAGTACCCCGATTTCGTTGGCTTCGTATTTTTTGCCCGTGTTCACAAATTTAACCTGATCGCCTTTACGTATTTCACCGCTAAATATCCTGAAGTAGGCGATAATTCCTCTGAAAGAGTTAAAAACCGAATCGAATATCAATGCTTGCAAAGGAGCATCTTCTTCGCCTTTGGGAGCCGGAATTTTGTGAACGATGGCTTCCAGAATTTTGTCCACACCATATCCGGTTTTGCCGCTGGCTTCAATAATGTCTTCATAATCGCAGCCTATCATGTCCACAATCTGGTCTTTTACCTCGTCGGGCATGGCATTGTCCATGTCCATTTTGTTGAGTACGGGAATAATTTCCAGGTCGTTTTCGATGGCCAGATACAGGTTGGAGATGGTTTGTGCCTGGATTCCCTGTGTGGCGTCAATCACCAGCAGGGCACCTTCACAAGCGGCAATGGAGCGCGAAACTTCGTAGGAGAAGTCCACGTGTCCGGGAGTGTCGATGAGGTTGAGAACGTATTTTTGGTTGTTTTCGTAGTAATCCATCTGAATGGCATGACTTTTAATGGTAATGCCTCGCTCGCGTTCGATGTCCATATCATCGAGCACTTGTGCCTGCTGATCACGACCGGATACCGTACCTGTAATTTCCAAAAGTCGATCGGCTAAGGTACTCTTTCCGTGGTCGATATGTGCGATAATACAAAAATTCCTGATATGCTTCATGGGCGCAAAAATACGATTTAAAGTGATTGTATGGGCATTCCTTTTCATAGGTAAAAAAAATATTTAAGACCTCAAAGAGAAGTGGAAAAAGCATTTAGAAACGACCTTCGTGCAATCGGACACTTATTTCGCAATGCAAGAAATTGGTTTTACCGAAGAAACACCTCCGTTCACCGAATTGTTGTTCTCCATGGTGCTTCAACCACCTACTTTTGCTCAAGAAATTAATCAAAATCAATTTAATACTCACTCAATAATTAATCATATGGAAACTACACAAAGATTATATCGCTCGTCAACCAACAAAGTCATAGGTGGCGTATCTGCCGGACTGGGTGACTACTTCGACCTCGACCCGGTTTTGGTGCGTGTGCTTTTCGTGCTGTTGGCCTTGTTTGGCGGTGGCGGTGTGTTTATTTATATCGTTCTTTGGATTGTTATACCTTTGAACGTGGCTGATCCCCGGCATGCTTATCGCCATGCTTCTGCCCACTATCAAAAGGTAGAAGACGCAGAGGTAGTTGGCGACAACACTACCAATACGATACGAACCTCCAGACAGTCCAATACCGGACTCATTGCCGGCATCATTTTAATTTTTATTGGTGGCTTATTTCTGGTCGACCGTTTGATGCCCATGGTTCATATAACATCCCTGTGGCCATTAATTTTTGTAGCTTTGGGCGTAGCTTTAATTAAACCTGAATTGTTTAAAACCTCTAAAAACCACAACCATGAAATTTAGAAATATTTTTTGGGGAATCATCCTGATATTATTCGGAGTCCTCTTCACCTTGGAAAACTTAAACGTTATTGATTTCGATTGGTACAATATGTGGCGCCTGTGGCCGGTGGTCATTATCCTGTGGGGTATCTCCATCCTTCCGGTAAAGGATATTTTCAAAGTGGGATTTGTATTGTTGGTTTTGGCAGGAAGTGTTTATTACATGGTCAACGACAATGTCAAGTGGCGCTACGTACACGATTATGGCATTGAAACCACTTCCAGTGCCATCAATCAGGAGTTTCAGGTGCCTTACGAAGATAGCATCACCACGGCCAACTTGTACATGGAAATGGCCCTCGGGTCGTTGAAAATACGAGATACCACAGATCAACTTGTTGACTTTAGCAAGAGCGGCTCACTCATCGAATACAGATATAGCTTTCTGAAAAACGACAACGATGCAGACATTCGCATCATGATGGCCGACGAATTCCGATACAAAAGAAAAAAGAACAACAACCACCTTCAGCTTAAGCTCAATCCCATTCCGGTTTGGAACCTTGACATCGAAGCAGGTATGTCGGAAGTTAACTTCGACTTGTCGGAATATCGGGTAGAATCGTTAACCGTAGAGGGCGGCATGGCCGGATTTACTTTAAAATTGGGCAATTTGTATCCTCAAACGAAGGTGGATATCGAAAGCGGATTTTCTGCCTTCACCCTCCGTATTCCTGAGTCGTCGGGCTGTGAATTAAAAATCAACAAGGTGCTTTCGGGTCACTCTTTCAGTGGATTTGAAAAAGTCGCCGATGGATTGTACCGAACAACCAACTTTGATGAATCAACCGAAAAGGTTCTCATGGAGTTTGATGCAGCTTTTTCCGATTTTAAAGTCATCAGATATTAATCGCATACGCACTTGACTGCAATCCTCCTCTTTTATTTTGAGGGGGATTTTTTTATTGTGGCCAGAGGGTGGATGCTTTTTGAGGGTTCAAGGGTTCACCCCGAAGGCTCCTAAATTCCGCATGTCTCCGCAAAAAGAATCTGGAAGTGTTTTTATGACCAAAAAATGTAAGAAATTGTTGATTTTTTGGCTTTTTTGACTGCATTAGCTGTAACACATTGAAAAAAGAATGCTTAAGGAGCTTCTGTGTTGATCATTTTTTCATTCTGTTGCAATGCCTTTCCTTCTACTTTTTTAGGAAAAAGTGTCAATTAGTTGATAATAAGGCTATTAATTGATTTTGGTTATGTTGAGTTCAAAGATAATGTAATGTATTTATTAGAATCTGTAAAGATTTTCAGCGTGATTTGGCGCGAACGCTTGATCCATGTTGCGGGCAAAATAATAAATCTGAACAAGAACTTTTTTACCCGGTATGTTGGTTTGAGTGTGTCAGTAAGTTGTGAAAAGTGTTGAATAATAAACACATAAATATTCTTGAAAAAAGCTGTCAATCCAAGAAAGACAGTGTTGTTTTCCAATGTTGAAAAACACATATTGTTCCATCCCCAATCGTTCTTTAGGATATCAAATTGCTTTTCTGGATTTCCCCTGTGGTTATAAAAAATGGCAACTTCAACCGGTGTCATTTCTAGATTGTTCGTTAAAATAGCCCGGTACTCATACGCATCATCGGTGAACATATCCATTTGCATGTCATCTCTTAGTTTTCTCTTGACAACAAGCCTGTATGGCTTGGCATCAATACCATCTTCTCTGGCTTGGCTGACAAAAGGTTCTATCATGATTGATCCAACCTGCATCGGCTCATTGGTGCTATCAGTGATATGTTCCCATTCTCCTAACTGGTTAAAGTACTTGGCTATGTAGCTGTTTCTACAGCCGATATAAAAATTCTCAACATTTTGTTCCAGTAATTTTACAACATCATACTGGTAAGATGCTGCATCAGCTCTGAAATGGGTGGCCTTTTTTATATCATTTTGGTTCAATTGCTCAAACAAGCGAGTTAGGGTATCAGACTGAAAGGCTTTTGCATCGCTGTTTCCATTCCTGTTTTCTACAAAGAGAACATGCTCCTCATTGAGATAACAAATACCGGGCTGATAACCTGGATTTCTTTTGTAGGTCATCTTACTGTCGCTCTTCTCGTTGAAGATGATGGTATTATCGTAGTCTAATGTCAGTTCTTGTGCATCAAATACCCCCTGCTGCTTTAAAAGGGATATGTTAAGTTGATTGATAAACTCATTTGAATTGTAGGTGTGGGTGATAACTCCGCGTTTGGTTTCGCATTGTTTGTTTTCAACTGCCAACTCCTTTAACCTTCTGAGTACTGTATCCGGACTTGGCATCTTGACAAAAGGATTGTCTTTAAAGTGACCCCTTAAATGGATTTGCAGATCCTCAATACAGTCCCCACCGCATAGATATATGCTTAACATTGAATTGATTATATCCTTCCATCGATACTCACTCTGATTGGCAAGTGTAGGAAAACTTTTCTCGATTAAGGCATTGATCTGGCTTCGCTCCAAAAAATCAAACACAAAATTTATTCCGCCAAATGCACTTATTGATTTACTTTGTTGTATCTTCACCGCAGTATTTGTTAGCACACCAAATATGGTGAAAATACTTGAACTGTAAGACTTTCTCCTGAAATGTTTTACAGTTTTTTTTGTTAATAACCTGCGGAATTAAGGGGCTTTCGGGGCAAGGGTTCAAATGTTCAAGGGTTCAAATGTTCAAGGGTTCAAGAGATTAAAAGTTCAAACGATTGGCTGTTAGATTGTTATGGTGTTATTTTTTAACTTCCTAGTCCTAACTTCAAGCGTGGACGCTTGAAGCTGATGAGTAGAAGGTGTTGATCCTGCTTCAAGTGTGGACGCTTGAAGTTGATGAGTAGAAGGTGTTGATCCTGCTTCAAGTGTGGACGCTTGAAGTTGATGAGTAGTAGGTGTTGATCCTGCTTCAAGCGTCCACGATTGAAGCTTTTTTTTAATTGTTGACGTGTCGCCTACATAAGATGTTTTTTTGTTCAATGGTTCATCCCGTAGGCTATCGGGGTAAATACTTAATTCAACCTCACATTGCGGCGATGCGATCCAGCATTTCGCCAATCAAGCGCCGCATGCTTTGCTTGTAGTTGGGATTAAATTCACTGTTTACGCGGTTGGCAATGATGTCGCACACGGTCAGGGCTTTGTGTCCCAACATGGCCGAAAGCACATACAAGGCGGAGGTTTCCATCTCAAAATTCGACACTTTATGACCATTCCAACTGAAATTGCTGGCTCTTTCGATAAAGGTTTTGTCCAGTACCTCCAAACGCAACTCCCTGCCTTGAGGCGCGTAAAACCCGGGAGCTGTGAGTGTAACCCCCTGCCGCCATCCATAACCCAGTTTTAGCAGGAGCTCCGGTGAAGCTTCAATTCCGTACGGGCGGGGTAGGCTGGGGTCGGTTTTTACCTGATTGGTAAATCGATCGGTCATTTTTTGATTGATGGCGCTTTTTCCTGCTGCATAAAAATAGGCCAGTCCGTCGAGCCCGATGGCTGAGGCCGAAACCAAAAACGAATCTACCACCGGAATATCCTTTTGCAACGCCCCCGATGTCCCCAAACGAATGAGGTTCAACGATACTTTATTGTCGCGGGGTTGGAGCTTTTCCAAATCGATGTTAAACAAAGCGTCGATTTCGTTAATCACGATTTCGATGTTGTCGGGACCCATGCCCGTGGACATCACGCTAATGCGTTTGTTTTTGTAAGTTCCTGTATAGGTGACTATTTCGCGGTTTTTTTTGTGCAATTCCACGTGGTCGAAAAATTCTGAAATAATGGCTGCCCTTCCCGGATCGCCCACCAACAATACGGTTTCGGCCAGTTCGCCCGGATGCAGATTGATATGATAAATGGAACCGTCCACGTTTCGCACCAGTTCCGATTGATTAATTTTTGCCATATGATGTTGATCAAAAAAGATTTAAGTAAATTTGCAAAGATAACGTTAAACCACCATATGATATGCAAACCAGCCCCGAAACCATACTCGTTCCCATCGACTTTAACGAACAGTCGATGCATGCACTAAAAAGATCCTACGATTTTGCCCGCTTTTTGGGGTTGGACATCGTACTGCTCTACGTGTTTGAAAACCAGGATTTTGCCGAAGCCTTTTTTACCAAAGACGAACTGGTGCAAAAGGTATCCGACCGAATGAATCAAACAGCTTCGGAAGTGCACAAAAAAACCGGTCTAAAGGTCATTACCCTGATAAAACAAGGAAAAGTGTATTCCGAAATCCTTAAGACGGCCAAAGAAATGAATGCCCGTTATATCCTGATGGGTACCAACGATGCTTCGGAAAATGTGCGCCTCGATAAAAATCAAATTGGCAGCAATACCTCCAAAATTATTCGTCAATCGCCCATTCCCGTTATCACCATCAACGGAAAAGAATCATTTGGCTTGTGTCATAACATCTTGTTGCCCTTGGATTTAACCAAAGAAACCCGGCAAAAAGTAACCTACGCCATTGAGGTGGCCCGCAGGTTTGGTGCCGGAATCAAGGTGGTATCCGTGTTGTGGTCGAAACACGATAAGGAAATAAAACAAGAACTGCTGGCACAAATGAATCAGGTTAAGCATTTTATCGAAGGAGAAAACATTCGTTGTACCACGCAGTTGCTCGAGTCGGAAGGCGGTGAAAAAATGATGGTGCCCACCTTGTTGCAATATGTTGACGAACAAGGCGATGTGGATTTAATCATCATCATGACCCAACAGGAAAACAAACTTGTAGAGTTTTTCCTCGGGTCAGCAGCCCAGTCCATCATCCGCATGTCGAAGGTGGCGGTGATGTCTATCACACCTTTTGATCTGGGTTCGTTTTCGTTGAAATAAAAGGATTTCTATCTCCCATGTAACCGGCGAGGTCAAACGGTGAAGATAGTCATGTCAAAAACAAAAATTTCTATGTTATTTGCCGAAATTATCAGCATTGGCGATGAGTTGCTCATTGGTCAGGTGGTGAATACCAATGCCTCCTGGATGGCAGCCGAGCTAAATAAAAACGGAATCAAAGTCATTCAGATTTCATCAGTAAGCGATGATGGAATGCATATTCGCAAGGCGCTGGACGAAGCCTTTCAACGGGCTCAGATTGTGTTGATGACGGGCGGACTGGGTCCCACCAAAGACGACATCACCAAACATGTGCTGGCTGATTATTTTAAGTCGGGCATGGTGTTTCACCAACCCACTTTCGAACACATTCAGGCGCTTTTCGGCATCAGAAATTACCCGCTTACGGATGTCAATCGCCTTCAGGCAGAAATACCTGAGAAATGTATTCCCCTGAAAAATCTGCACGGAACCGCTCCCGGCATGTGGTTTGAACACGATGGTAAGGTGGCCGTGTCCATGCCCGGCGTTCCTTTTGAGATGAAAACCCTGATGACAGAGGAGGTTATCCCCCGATTGAAAGAGAAGTTTCAATTGGGCCATATTTACCATAAAACCATCATGACCCATGGCATGGGCGAGTCGGCTTTGGCTGCCCGCATCGAGTCGTGGGAGTCGGCACTTCCCGCCACCATGAAACTGGCCTATCTGCCACAACCCGGCATTGTCAGGTTGCGACTCTCCGTTTCCGGAGAGCGGGGCGAAGAACTGAAAGAGGCTGTTCATCACCAATGTAGGCAGCTCGCCCAATTAATTCCGGAGTTAATATTCGGGTATGACGACATTTTAATGGAAGAGGTCGTGGGCAATTATTTGAAAACCAACGGTAAAACCCTGTCTGCCGCCGAAAGTTGTACAGGAGGTTACCTGTCGCATCTGGTCACTGCCATTCCCGGTAGTTCGGCCTATTTCAATGGCTCGGTGGTAAGTTATTCCAATGCCGCCAAACACCAACTGTTGGGAGTTCCGGTGGAGGTGATTGAACAATTTGGCGCAGTAAGCCAACAGGTGGTGGAGCTGATGGCCACGGGGGCACGTCAACGCTTTTCAACTGATTATGCCATGGCAGTAAGCGGCATTGCCGGTCCCGATGGTGGCACCCCCGAAAAGCCCGTGGGCACTGTTTGGATAGCCCTGGCCACACCGGAAGGTGTTCAATCACAGCTATTTCATTTTAGTGAGCACCGGGGAAGAAACATACGCAGGTCGGCACTGGCGGCATTAAATATGTTGCGAGTGGATTTGAAACGGGAATTTCAGACAGCGGAAAATACCTGTTGCAGCTAATGCAAAAAAAAGCCGGAATCAACCGGCTTTTCTACATTTTAAATTTCTGCACTCATCGTAACCAGCTTTCGGTCGATTTTTTTGAACAATCCCTGCAGCACTGTTCCCGGGCCTACTTCGATAATTTTGGTGGCTCCGTCGGCAATGATGTTTTGCATGGTTTTGGTCCAACGTACGGGTGAGGTAAGCTGAGCGATGAGGTTGTTTTTGATAATCTCAGGATCGTTAACCGATTGTCCGGTAACGTTTTGATAAATGGGGCATATGCCCTTGTTGAATTTGGTGGCATTAATGGCGGCACCCAGTTCAATGCGTGCGGGTTCCATCAGGGGTGAGTGAAATGCACCTCCCACCTTGAGCATAAGGGCTCTTTTAGCCCCTGCAGCAGTACATTTTTCGATGGCTTTTTCCACTCCGGTTATCGAACCCGATATCACCAATTGTCCGGGACTGTTATAGTTGGCAGGAACAACAATTTCAGGAATACCTGAGCAAATTTGCTCCACTTTCTCGTCATCCAATCCCAAAATGGCAGCCATGGTGGAAGGTTCCACTTCGCAGGCTTTTTGCATGGCAGCAGCACGTTTGGAAACCAGTTTTAATCCGTCGTCAAACGACAAAACCCCATTGGCTACCAGCGCGCTGAACTCTCCCAATGAATGGCCAGCCACCATGTCGGGTTTGAAATCAGCCCCCATAACCGAGGCCAGAATAACCGAGTGCAGGAAAATAGCCGGCTGCGTCACGTTGGTTTGTTTCAGGTCATCTTCGGTGCCTTCAAACATGATGTCGGTGATCTTAAATTTCAAAATGGTGTTGGCCTTCTGAAACATCTCTTTGGCCTTGGGCGATTTGTCAAACAAATCTTTCCCCATACCGACAAATTGAGCTCCCTGTCCGGGAAAAACGTACACATTCATAAAAAAGTGGTTTATGATTTGGCTGTCATCATGGGGCTGCAAATGCGCTCCATGAAAACAGGGATATGGTTTTCGTTGGGTGTTGTACTCATGTATGCTATCCTTTTTACGGACTGTTTCCGGCTATTTTCTGTTTCCGAAAAAGCGCAGCAAAAATAGAAATAAATTGATAAAGTCCAGATATAATGTCAATGCCCCAAAAATGGTCATCTTGCGCATGGCTTCTCCGTCATCAGAAGCATTCTGACCTATACGTTTAAGTTTCTGCACATCATAGGCGGTGAGCCCTGTAAATATAAGGACGCCAATAAAACTGATAATGTAATCCATTTGAGGACTTCTCATAAACATATTGACCACCGAGGCGATGATGATGCCTACCAAACCCATTAACATGATGCTGCCAAATTTGGTAAGGTCGGTTTTGGTGGTGTAGCCCAAAATGGCCATAAAGCCAAACATGCCAGTGGTTATCAGGAAAGTTTTGGCAATGGAGCCCAGGGTGTAAACATAGAAAATAAAACTTAAGCTCATGCCCATCAGAATGGAGTAGGTCACAAAAACCAGCAGCATGGTGGAAGCCGACATGCGGTTAAATCCCGCTGACATCCAAAGTACTAACCCAAAAGGAGCGAGCATGACAATCCATCCTAAAATGGTCATGCCTCCGGTTTCAGAATTGTACAAGGCGCCCATAAGTTGCTGGTCGCCGGCAAAAAGCCAGGAAGTAAGGGCGGTAATGGCCAGGGCAATGCCCATCCACATAAAAACCCCTGAGAGAAAAGTGCGGGAAACGGCAATGGTTCCCTGCTGTTGTGTGAAATTTATTTGATTAAACTGGTTCATTTTTGATCATTTTAAACTGTTAAACGAAGGTTTTCAGAAAATAGTCTAAAGTTATTGGTTGCAAATGATGTTAAAATTTGAAAAACTAAGATAGCTTGGTTGAAATCAGGCTGATAAACTCGGCCCGGGTTTCGGCTCTTTTAAAGGCTCCGGTAAAATCGCTGGTGGTGGTCACAGAGTTTTGCTTTTGAACGCCACGCATGGCCATACACAGGTGTTTGGCTTCGATAACCACGGCCACGCCAAGTGGGTTGAGGGTGTTCTGGATGGCTTCCTTAATTTGTGAAGTCAACCGTTCCTGTACCTGCAATCGGCGCGAATAGGCTTCTACCACACGGGCAATCTTGCTCAGTCCGGTAATATAACCATTGGGAATATAGGCCACATGCGCTCTTCCGATAAAGGGTATCATGTGGTGCTCGCACATGCTGAATATTTCGATGTCTTTCACAATCACCATCTCGCGGTAGTCTTCCTTAAATTTGGCCGAAAGCAGGATCTCTTCCGGATTGTGGTCGTAACCCTGGGTTAAAAACTGAATGGACTTGGCCACGCGCAACGGGGTGTCGAGCAGTCCCTCACGGGTAGCGTCTTCTCCAATCAGGTTAAGTATTTCCTGGTAGTGATATTGTAGTTTTTTCAGATTTTCCGGATTGTAAGATTCGATTTTCTCATAACCTAACAATTCTTTTACTTTTTTTTCCATGAGAATGTTGTTGTTGCCAAAGTGTACTCAAAAAAGGTGCCAGAGACTTTTGGCAGAATGATTGATATATTTGGGGCTAATTTCCGTAGTATTCCACGGAGTTGTTCTCCGATTCGGTTACCTTAACACAGTGAAGCTCTGAATGTAACGATGCAATGTGTGGGGCAAGCTCGTCCCAGATGCCCACTGCCAGATTTTCCGTTGAAGCCAGCTTACCTTGCATAAAGTCAACTTCGAGGTTGATGTTTTTGTGGTCCACCTTACTGATTATTTTTTCCCTGATAAGGGCGCTCAACTGTTTCAGGTTGATCAGAAAACCTGTTTCGGCGTCAATTTCACCTTTCACGGTGACAAAAACTTCGTAATTGTGGCCATGCCAGTTGGGATTGGAACATTTCCCAAAAACCTCCAGATTCTTTTCATCCGAAAATTCCTCTCTGAACAGGCGATGGGCTGCGTTAAAACGTTCGCGACGTGTGATGTATATCATGCCGATTAATTTGGTTGCAAAAGTACGAAATTCGTGGGCTCATGGGGAAAATCATCAAAACCTTGTGCAAAGGCTGACCAAAAAACCAATCCGGGACTGACATGCTTGTCGCGTGAGGGGCTGAGGCTTATCATGCAGGGTGGGGTTTTAAAGGCAGGATGAACCCCTCCCAAACCACCTCACTGTCAATAAAAATTTAATTTCACCTGCCATTCTCACATTTTACTCTAAATTTGCTGTATAAACTAAAACAAAATTGTCATGAAGAGGCTTATTCTGTTTTTATTGGTAGCCGTGGGCATGCAGGGGTTTGCCCAGGAGCCTGACTTGTTTATACCTGTTGATCAGGAAACCCAACTGATTAAATTTCAGAATGTGGTGGAAGAAAAGGGTGAGCAAAACGACCTGTTCAATCGGGTGGTTTATTGGCTCAACGATTACTACAAAGATCCGGTTCGGGTGACCTCCGTGCGCGATGTGCCCAGTGGTAAAATCATTGGTCATCACCGCTTTCGCATCTATTATTGGGATAAGGATAGCATCAAACATACCGGGGGCATGATCAATTATACCTTTACCATCGAAGTAAAAGACGACCGATACAGATATACCATCGACGAGTTGGTATTGAAATCGCAAACCAATATCCCCGTTGAAAAATGGCTCGACAAAAATGATCCGGCCTACGATCTCCGTTGGGACAGTTACCTGAAACAAATTGCCGATTATGTTAACAATTGGGGTGCCTCCCTGGAAGAAAAAATGAAACCGGAGCCTGAAAAGGTAGAGGATGACTGGTGATCTGCCCGAATTAGTAGGATATTTTGAACTTTTATTATGCCCAGAAGAAGAAAACGTGATCTGATTATCAGGGGTTTCTCTAAGCTCCTGAAAGAAGACAAACTGAAGATTGTGGCCGAACTGATGGATAATCAGGTGGAAACCATTGAGCTGTTAAAGAGCTTTTGGCATAGCGACCACAATAAGCAGAAAATTTTTGATGAGTTCAGCGAAAATACCATTTCCAATTTTTATATCCCCTACGGTGTAGCCCCCAATGTGATTGTCAACGACATCAACTACCTGGTGCCACTGGTCATCGAAGAGAGCTCGGTGGTGGCAGCAGCCTCCTCCAGCGCCCGCTTTTGGAGCGATCATGGTGGCTTCCATGCCGAAGTGGTGGATGTGGAAAAGATCGGTCAGGTACACTTTTTATGGAAAGGAAAGCGCAAACGACTTTGGCAGGTGCAGGAGAGTTTGTTTGCGCACTTGCGTGAAGCTACCGGACATATTACCGCCAACATGGAAGCCAGGGGTGGCGGTATTGTGCGTTTCGAGTTGGTGGACAAAACTTCAGAAATCGACTACTATTATCAACTCAAGGTGTCGTTTGATACGGTGGATTCCATGGGAGCCAATTTTATTAACTCCTGTCTGGAAGAATTCGCGCAGGAAATGCAACATTTCTTCAAAAATGAGGAGTCCTTCAAACAAAACGAACGGGAATGTGAAATTGTGATGTCCATTCTGTCCAATTATACACCTAACTGTTTGGTGAAAGCATGGGTGGAATGTCCTTTTTCAGAATTGGAAGGTTTGGACGAAAGTCTTACAGGTGAGCAGTTTGCACACAAGTTTCAATTGGCAGTTCGCATTGCTGAAATCGATATTTTCAGGGCCACCACCCACAACAAAGGGGTATTTAATGGCATCGACGCGGTGGCCATCGCCACGGGAAACGACTTTCGTGCCATCGAAGCCGCTGGTCATGCCTACGCTTCCAAAGATGGAAAATACAGGAGCCTCACTTCCGTTGACCTGTCGAAAGGATATTTCAGGTACGAGCTTTTGTTGCCTATGGCTCTGGGAACTGTGGGTGGACTTACCTCGCTGCATCCATTGGCCAAACATTCCCTGAAAATGCTGGGCAATCCCACTGCCAAAGAGTTGATGATGATTGCTGCTTCGGTTGGGTTGGCCAACAATTTTGCGGCTGTGCGTTCGTTGGTTACAAAGGGCATCCAAATTGGCCACATGAAAATGCATTTGCTCAACATATTAAATCATTTTGAAGCCACTACAGAGGAAAAAGAAAAGGCCGTGGCATATTTTGTGGACAATAAAGTTTCCTTTTCCAATGTCAGCCAGTTTTTAGCCAACCTTCGCAACACCTGATGAATCGATTCTCCGACTTTCGCGCCCATGGCAAGCTGCTTATTACCGGCGAATACCTTGTGCTGGAGGGTGCCCGGGCATTGGCTGTTCCGTTGAAATTGGGACAATCGTTGCAAGCGCGACCATTGGACGACAATGTTTTGGTTTGGGAAGCACGCTCTCCGGAAGGATTGTGGTTTCGTGCAAGCTTTCAATTGCCCACCCTCAAACTGTTGTCCGCTACCAATGATCTTCTCGCCAATAAACTCAGGGAAATTCTGAATGAAGCTTTTTTGGAAACTAAAAAAACGGTGGACAAAGGTGTACAAGTGGTCACTACGCTCGATTTCCATCCGGAATTTGGTTTTGGCTCAAGTGCCACACTCATTTCTTTGTTGTCGCAATGGCTTGATCTCGATGCCCATGGACTTCATCATGCCTTGTTTGGCGGGTCGGGCTACGACATTGCTTGTGCCTCGGCCACAGGCCCTATCTTGTATTCGTTGCAAAATGGACAACCTCAGGAAATACCTGTTCACTTTTATCCGGAGTTTCACCAACAGCTCTATTTCGTTTATCTGGGTCAGAAACAGCGATCATCTGTGGAAGTGGCTCGTTTTAAGAAGAATGCGGGGTTCGGTGCCGCTGACATCCACCGGGTTTCCGAATTGACAACCCAGGTGCTAGGTGCCCGCAATTTGCATGAAATGGAATACGCCCTGAAAGCACATGAAGAGATGATGTCGCGAATCCTGCAAAGGCCAACCATTCAGTCGGAGCGTTTCCGAAACCATGCAGGGGTGGTGAAATCTTTGGGCGCGTGGGGTGGCGATTTTGTGTTGGTAACCACCCATGAGGAGGAGGTGATTTTTAAAAAACAGATGCAAGCTCTTGGATTTCAAATTGTTTATCCCTTCGAAGAATTGGTGTTGCTCCAATCGGCTGATTTGTTTTAATTTTGCGCCATGCATGGAAAAATTACCTGGGAGAGTCCATCCAATATTGCGTTAATCAAGTATTGGGGAAAATATGGCGATCAGTTGCCACAAAACCCTTCTTTGAGCATCACCCTGAGGCAAGCAATCAGTCGTACTACCATCCAATATCAACAAGTTGTCGAATCTGAAGTTCCAGGGTTTTCCTTTCTTTTCGAGGGGAAGCCCCGGCCTGATTTTGAAGCCCGCTTGTCGAAATACCTACACCGTTTTGTGGAGAAATATCCTGTGCTTTCCGGACTTCATCTGGATATACAGTCGTCCAATACCTTCCCACATTCCTCCGGAATAGCTTCCTCGGCATCGGCATACAGTGCCCTGGCATTGGCGCTGTTGTCAGTGGTGGAGGAGGTTTCCGGTCATGAATTTGCTTCCTCGGAGTACTTTGCCGAAGCCTCCGAATGGGCACGGCTGGGATCAGGAAGTGCTTCGCGCTCAGTATATGGCGGTTTTGTGGTATGGGGCGAAACGGAGGGTTTCCCGGAATATACCAATAGGTATGCCGTACCGGTAAGTACGGTTATTCATCCCGCTTTTCATCAGGTGGAGGATGCCATACTTATGGTGAATGAAGGAACCAAAAAAGTGGGTAGCAGTGCAGGTCATCAACTCATGGAAGCTAACCCGTATGCAGCAACACGGTATCGGCAGGCACAAAATCACGTCATCGAAATGCATGAGGTGTTAACTGCCGGAGATATGGATAGGTTTATCGAAATCGTTGAGCAGGAAGCGCTTACACTGCATGCCATGATGATGGCTTCGCAACCCGGCTATTTGTTGTTGGAAAGCGGTACCTTGTCGATTATCGAGCGGGTTCGCCGTTTTCGGGAAGAAACAAAAATACCCGTGTGCTTTACCCTGGATGCCGGACCTAACGTGCACCTCTTGTACCCCAAAACATATAAAAAGGAAATTCTTGATCTGATTAATCGGGAATTGTTGTTATTTTGCACCTCCCATCATTTTCTGGATGATGGCATGGGAGAAGGTCCCGTAAAAGTAATCCATCAGGAATGACCGAAGAGAAGTCTTATTATTCAAAACTTTTATTGTTTGGCGAGTACAGCGTTATCTGCGATTCCATGGGCTTAACCGTGCCCTTGAGGAGGTTTTCTGCCCGCTGGAGTTTTGCAGATGAAGACGAAATGGAATCCCGTGGCCTCGAACTGATCAATTTTTGGCACTTTTTGTCAGACCTTCAGGCAAAAAAGCTGTTGAAACCAAACCTGGATTTGGAACGTTTCAAGGCTGATTTAGACAACCACCTGTATTTTGAATCCAACATACCACAAGGTTTTGGGGTGGGTAGCTCAGGAGCGCTTTGCGCTGCGGTTTACGAGCGGTATGCCAAAAACCCGGTGTTGATTGAAGGCGAAAACGAAAAACGACTCATCCAACTCAAAGAGCAGTTGGCCCAAATGGAATCTCATTTTCATGGTGTCAGTTCCGGTCTCGATCCTCTTTTGTGCTACCTGCAACGGCCTTTGCTCATTAAAAACAAACACGAAATCGCTTTCTCGGATATTCCCGAAGACTTAGATTTTGTTGATTTTCAAATGTTTTTGATTGATACAGGGGTAACGGGCAAAACAGGTCCGTTGGTCAACCGGTTTTTCGATCAGTGCCGTCAACACAGTTTTTATAGCAAGTTTACCAACGAATTGATCCCGGCCAACAACGCCTGCATTCAAGCTATGGAAGCAAATGATTCGCAAGCGCTTTTTGTTCATCTGGCCATTTTGTCAGGTTTTTTTCTAAACCATTTTGGCCCCATGATTCCCGATAATTTTAAAGCTGCATGGCAACATGGACTCCATACCGGCGATTTTTATCTCAAGCTATGCGGATCGGGGGGCGGTGGATTTTTGCTGGGCTTTACCCAAAAGCCAGAAGCTGCTGCCGGAATCTTTGCTTCGTCGGGTATCGAAATGATGTTGTTGTAGCAATTCAATGGTCGGATTTGCGATCGTTGGTTATTTTCTCATAATTTACCCTTAATTTTGTAATTCAACTAACACATAATTTATGTCAACTTCTGATAACTATACGCTAAGTGGTCAAATCGTGGATTTGCACCAGCAAAAAATATTTCCCGGAACCATCCATGTGTCGGGTGGAAAGATTACTGAGGTGGTGCCCGAGGCAGTAAATGAAACCCATTACCTCCTTCCCGGATTGATCGATGCCCATATCCACATCGAAAGCTCCATGCTGATTCCTTCGGAGTTTGCCAAATTGGCGGTGGTGCATGGTACGGTGGCCACGGTGTCCGATCCCCATGAAATCGCCAATGTATTGGGAATAGATGGGGTTAAATATATGATTGCCAACGGAAAACGGGTGCCGTTCAAATTTTATTTTGGGGCTTCGGCTTGTGTTCCGGCTACGCCTTTCGAAACAGCAGGGTATGCATTTCAAAAGGATGAAATGGAAGAATTGTTGGCCATGGACGATATAAAATACCTTTCGGAGATGATGAACTTTCCGGGTGTAATCAACCGCGATGCCTGGGAAATGGAGAAAATAGCCATCGCCCAGAGGCACAACAAACCCGTGGATGGTCATGCTCCCGGCGTAAAAGGGGAGGCCGCTAAACAGTATGCTTCGGCAGGAGTGACCACCGATCACGAATGTTTTACGATGGAGGAAGCCCTCGATAAAATTAAGTACGGAATGAAAATTCAGGTGCGCGAGGGAAGTGCCGCCAAAAATTTTGAAGCGCTCATCGATTTGATGAAGGACCATGCCGATGACGTGCTGTTTTGTTCCGACGACAAACATCCGGACGATTTGGTGAAAGGGCACATCAACCAATTGGTTGTCAGGGCTATCGGTAAGGGGTACGATCCTTTGAAGGTGTTGAAAAGCGCCATCCTGAATCCCATCAAACATTATGGTCTTGAGGTGGGAACCCTGCAGGTAGGCGATCCGGCTGATATGATGGTGGTAGATAACCTGGAAGATTTCAATATCCTGCAAACCTACGTGGATGGAAAACTGGTGGCAGAAAATGGCAAATCGTTGATTGATTCGGTGTTTGAAGACCAACCCAATAATTTTGAGGCCGAGCCCATACTTGCCAGCGATCTGCGTGTGGCTCCTACAGGAAGTCATCTGAAGGTAATGGAAGCTTATGATGGCCAGCTCATTACCGGTCAACTGATTGAAAAACCCAAGGTAGTGGAAGGTAATGTGGTAAGCGATGTGGAACACGATATCCTGAAGTTGGTGGTGCTCAACCGCTATGAACCAAAGGCCAAGCCTGCCATTGCTTTTATAAAGAATTTTAATATTAAAGAAGGAGCCATTGCTTCCAGTGTGGCACACGATAGCCATAACCTGGTGGCGGTGGGCACTTCCGATGAATACATTGCCCGCGCCATCAATCAGGTTATTGCGGAAAAAGGAGGTGTGGCCGTAGTCAACAAACGAGTCGAAAACACACTTCCCTTGCCCGTAGCCGGCTTGATGTCCACCTGTGATGGTTACAAAGTGGCACATCATTATCACAAAATTGATGAAGAAGTGCATAAAATGGGTTCCCCCCTTCGGGCACCTTTCATGACGCTTTCGTTCATGGCTTTGTTGGTAATCCCCGAACTAAAACTCAGCGACAAAGGCTTGTTTGACGGGAAAACCTTTTCGTTTACCGACTTGCTTGTGAGTTAGGAGCCAATGCCAATTAATGCCCTAATTTCAGGAATCTTGTGCTGAGGAAAGTGGCTAAGGGACTAAGTGAACGGTGAACAGTGAACGGTGAACGGTGAACAGTGATCGGTGAGGCGATATGAGCCAACACCAATGTCAGTGGCTATTTAGCATCACACAGCTTTTTTTCATGATATTTTCTTTCATTGATGTCCGGTTAATAAAAACAGATCGTCCCTGCGGGACTTTTTGGAGAACTTAATTTACATTCTACCAATATCTTGTCCCTACGGGACAGCCCCGTTAGGGGCTAAATATGGGTAAATAATTACAATTTTGTTTAGTAAGTCCGCCATAGGCGGACGATATATATTACGCATTGTAGCGTTTTCTGTTTTATTTTACCTGAAAACAATGATTTTCTTTGTGTCCTCTGTGTCTCTGTGGTGCGACTCTTTTACGGGTTTTTATTAACTACGGAGGTACGGGGGAAGGTGATAGAAGAGAAAAAAGTCAACGCGATCTGGGCTGGGACATCCACGTCCTTAGAAAAGTTTTAGAACGGTATTTTTCCCGGAGTGAATTAACTAAATCTATAACGACGTCTGGGTGAAAAGACGATGGTCATGTATGCTGTTATTTAGAACTGTTAAAAAATAAACAATTGAGCAATATATGTCGATAAATGTTTGTTTCCCACATATGATAGTAATATTTTTGTCAAAATTTTTGGAATGCAATCAGTAGAAATAGACATACTAAAACTGGAGTCGGCGGCAAGCAAGCTTCGCGCCATATCGCACCCCATGCGCATCGCCATCATCGACCTGTTGGCAGATGGAAAAAAAATGAGTGTTACCGAAATATACGAGAAGCTTGATATTGAGCAAGCTACGGCCTCACACCATTTGAATATTCTGAAGAATAAAGGGGTGTTAAACTCCAAGCGGGTCGGTAAAAAGATCTACTATTCGTTGAGAAGTTTAATCTTAACGGAGATTATTGAGTGCGTAAACAGGTGCAACGATTATTAGTCGATCCTGTGTAATAGATAAATTACGGCTATAAATTACAAAAGCCTTCACTTGGTGGAGGCTTTTTATTTTTAACCCAGAATAAGTTCTTCTCCTTGTTTCTAAGAGGAATTTCAGCCATCGATTGATTGTTGTTTTCGGAAAAAGTCTTTTTATCCATTCTCTCATTTAAAAAAGACATTTGGTTCATCCCAAGAACAAACATGATATATATCCTATAAAATCGGATGAAATTTGTATATTTACCTCTCTAAGTAACGTCTTGTCGAGCCTGTTGAAATTTCATTAAGACGTGTTATTCATTTTATAAAAACAAAAGTCATGCATAAACATGTATTTTATTTATTGTTAAGTTTCGTTTCCATTGCTGTTTTATCAAACGGATGCGATTCAACCAAAAAAGAAAAAAAGATGACGAAAATTTCTGAATCACTTGATTACGCTACGGAATTTTGTTGGGTGACTAAACCGTTGTCTATTGATAAACAGGTAGATGTGTTTTATGTGCATCCCACCATTTATGTGGGAACCGATCCGTCGAACATGGATATTTCCGACACCACGCTGCGGAACAATGCCAAAGGACTGCTTGTGGCACAGGCAGGCGTGTTTTCGCCTTATGCCAATTTGTTTGCACCGTTTTACCGTCAACAGACAGCCGCCCAACAAAGTATGGTGGCCGGAAATGGTGGTGCTGATGCATTTCAGGATACTGTATTTCAGGTTGGTGCCCGGGATATTGAAAACGCATTTGATTATTACCTCAAATACCTGAATCCCGACAGGCCTTTTATTCTTGCCGGCCATAGTCAGGGAACCATGGCGCTTATCAACCTAATGCGCAACCGTTTCAATGATTCTGTCCTGCAAAAACGATTGGTAGCGGCTTATTTGATCGGATACTCCATCACAAAAGAAGACCTGAAAGAGTATCCATGGCTGAAGTTGGCTAAGGGAGAAACAGATACGGGTGTCATTATTACCTTTAATACCGAAGGTGAAAATGCCGGACCTTCGCCCGTGTTGCTTCCCGGTGCCCATGCCATCAATCCTTTGAACTGGACAACAGATGGTACACCTGCCGATCGCGAGGCCAACCTCGGAGCGGAGTTTTTTGTGGATGCCACGGGTGAGCTTATCGAAGAAATCCCCCATTTCGCCGGAGCTTACGTGGACACCATCAAAGGCGTGTTAATTGCCACGGACATACAAACACCCAAATCAGACCAAATCAACCTGGAACATATGGGCAGGTGGTCACACGGAGTTTTCCATCGGTACGATTATTCTTTCTGGTACAACAACCTAAAAGCCAATGTGAAGGTCAGGATTGATGCATATTTGGGGAAGGGGGAATAAATATTTTCACTCTTTGGCCAGTATTTGTTGTGTTAGAACTTAGAAACTGTCTAAATTTTATTTTAATGCTCCGTTAGGAGCCAAATATGGGTAGATGAATAATCTTTTTCATTTATTTCGTCCGCCATGGGCGGACGATATAATCGTACTGAAATGACCTTTCTTACCCATATGTTTTACCAACAAGAAAAACTAAGACAGTTTCTTAAAGAAACAAGTTGTTCATCTTGACAAAATGACTTTACTGGTGTGCCAACCGTCTGTATGATGAAATTTCAGAAAGTAAAGTCCGTTGCTATAATTATCGAGGTCAATGGTCAATCGCTCATCTGTTTTGGGATTGAATTTCAACACAATTTTACCTGAAATGTCAACCAGATAGAGTGTTTCTATTTTGCCTTTGATTTCCACAATTACCTTACCAGAGGTTGGGTTGGGATAGTATTTGATATTCAAGGGTTCCTCTATCCGTGAATCAGTATTTTGGTCTTGTTGATCCGCCGGCATTGAATCTGCTGCCAGGCTATCAGTCGCACTATCAGCAATTTGGGTAAAATCCTGAATTCTTTTTGGTGGGGGAGTATTTAGCGTAATCTTTGACGTGTCAACGATTTCATTGGCAATTATTCGACTCTCAAATAAGTAAGTGGTATCGGAAACGCCTTGCGCACTTATTTCTTCATCACATTCAGTTACGTACGAAAACTGAAATATGATTCTTTTCATCAAACTGTTGAGCAGCTCAACATCGTATTGATCGGTTGTTGGCGCGGTATGTGCATTTCCAATTTGGCTGTGATCGGTAAGGAAAACAGAGGTGCCGTTGGTAGCCAGGGCAATACTACGCATGAGGTATTCTAAACTTTTTGCATGAGAATCATTTTCAGCGCTCGCTACGATGGGGATTACGCGAATTCCTTTTTTGGCTGCTTTTTGGGTGTAGTGTTGAATTTTTTTAATCACCTGCTGATTAATCACCGGTTGTTCATCCAACACAAAAAACAATAGCCTGGCTCGGGCCGAAGGACTCCAGTCCAAATCGTCCACGGCAGCCATGAATGCTTCTTCCACCACTTCGTCGCCCCCTTCACCGGCGTTTTGGCTTCTGATAAACAGAACTGTTTCTTTAATATTTGAAGAGAGGGGTGATGCTTTTGTGACATATGAATTGTTAAAACAACGATAGAAAACACTTCCTAAATTGATGGAAGATTCAGGGAAATTTTCTGAGGTATGTTGAATGATATCAATGAGGTCTGTTTTTAAAAAGTCGATTTCATCGCCCATCGATCCGGTAGCGTCCACAACAAATGCGATGTCAATTTCATTGGGAATATCGCAATCTGCGTTAATTTTCAGTACGTTAATGCCTTTCCTGAAAAGTTGAGGGTTTTCGTAGGTGAAAATTTCTTTGTTATTTACCACTTGAATGATCAGATTTTTAAGTCCCTCATTTCGGAACATCTGAGCCCATAGTTCTGCTTTTCCCGTGTTGTCGGTTCTGGCTTGCCATATAATCGAATCATTGGGCGTTAATAGAAACACTTCTGCATCAACCACAGGTTTGTTGTCTTGCGACATGACCTGAACACAATACCTTGATTCAGGGGCTATTTCCCATGTTTTACGAAAATTCCTGAGTTGCGTTTTTTGTAGATCGTTCCATAGCTCCCATTTGCTAAAGTCGTTTATTTCGGTAGCGGTAAGCTTTGCTTTGGTATTTATGTCGTTTTCTGCATCTTGAACCATCTCCTCCATCTCTTCGATGGCAGATTGGGGAACATTTGAATTATTATCAACACGTATTCCATCAATGAAAATGGCCGTTTGGTTACTTCGTGCACCACGAACACTACCACGCGATCGGTCTTGTGAATACGCACCTGCTGCTTTTACACTGACACTTGCACTGCGGTTTGGCATACGGGACATATCATTCGCAGTGATACTGGCTCCTGAGGCCGTTTGGTCTTTTGTAATCAACGGTATTTTGTAATCCACTATGATCACTTCATCCAGCATTTCGGCTGAGGCTTGAAGCGAGATATCCAAAAAACGAATGGTGTCCGGGCTTATTTTTACCTGATTAATTTGAGTTGCGCTATATCCCACAAATACCACGTTAACTCTATAAATTCCGGGAGCGATATTTTTAATGACGTAATTACCGTCAAAATCAGTGCTTACGGATGAGATGGTGTTAATACTATCCTCAACCAGTATGTTGGCAAAAGGAATTCTTTCTTTTGTTTGCTTGTCATAAACAAATCCGCGGAGGGTTCCCATTTGGGCATTAGAGGACAGCGTTGATATCAAAATGACCCATAAGATGTAAAGGCTTTTCTTTTTCATGATGCATGTGTTTTATGAGTTAATACTAATTCGTTATTACGATCAACTGTGAATTCACATAATTCAATGGGGCACCCTTGTTCAATGCATTGCAAAAGGAGTCGACTCTATCAGTGAGACGGAGGAAAATTCCCCTTTGGTGTCCGGAGTTGCCACAAATTGCATCATTACCACAGCGCTTCCTTCATTTTTGGGGTGGCATTATTTTCGTTCTTTTCCGGATTCCTTGTAATTTATATTAGCTTTGTCCGCACTAAACAAATTCCTATGGCCTTTATCTTCCTTTCTTACCTCATTTCTTTTTTCCTGATTTGGAAACAAAAGAAAAACTGGGCTTACCTCTTTTTCTTGGTGAGTACCGTACTCAGCATCGTGATGTTCTTCTATCACACCACCTCAAGCCTTAACTTAAACTTTTAACCATGAACAAAAACGGACTTTATATCGCGAATAGCGCCGCCATGTTGATGGTTTCTTCTGTGTTGATGGGCGCTTTCTATTTTCAGTTTGGCTTGGGCGAAAACCCTTGTCCGCTGTGTTTATTGCAGCGCATGGGCATGATGGGAGTCATCTTCGGATTGGCCCTCAACACTTATTTTGGTTTTCGTAAAGAACATTTTGGGATCGTTATTCTGGCAGCCCTGATAGGTTCTTCTTTCTCCATCCGACAAATATTGTTGCACATTTGTCCGGTGGCAGGTGAAGCCACGGGCTATGGCAGCGCCGTTTTCGGCATGCACCTGTATTCGTGGGCGGTGGTGATTTATGTGGCGAGTATGTTGGGATCGGTCATCTTTTTGTTTCTTTTCAAGGATGAAAAAAAAGGCTTGAAGCGTACGCCACTCACTTTCGAGAAAATTGTTTTTTACCTCATTGTACTACTCATTGTGGCCAACGTTGTTGCTACTTTTTTTGAGTGCTCCATTGGTCCCTGTTGTGAAAACGGACCGTGCCCCTGAGGTAATCATATGTTTATAAATCAGTAGCTTGTGACAGACCTTAGACTGTATTATATTCAAAAAACAAAACGTGCCCAATTGCGCATTGGTTTTTGGAGTGTGATGGTTTTTGTGGTTTATTCCACCATTGCCTGGAGTATTAATTCTGCTTCGCCGCTTCTTTTCTGCCTCTTCACCTGGATCATTCTTATTTTGTTTCACATGCGCTTCAATCGGGCCTATTACCGTCGATTGAAGATTGTCAGCAAAAAGTTTCCCAACGAGTGGCACAAGTTTTTGATGGAACGGGTGCCTTTTTACAAAAAGCTTCCCCTGGACGACCAAATTATGTTTGACCAGCGGGTGATGTTTTTTTTGGAGGAGAAAAAAATTGAAGGAATCGATACCGATATCGACGATCATATTCGGTTGCTGGTGGCTGCCAGTGCCATTATTCCCACCTTTGCCTTCCCATTTTTTGAATATCCCAACGTGCACGAGGTACTCATTTATCCCAATGCGTTCGATGAAAATTTTAGCACCGATCAGGATAAGGAGACGAGTAGGAACATCGTGGGCATGGTGGGAAACAACTTTATGAACAACACCGTGGTACTCTCCAAACCCGACTTGCTGGCCGGATTTAGCGGTAAACCATCCAAGTATAATGTGGGTATTCACGAATTTGTACACCTCCTCGACAAAGCAGACGGCATGGTGGATGGGCTGCCGGAGATTTTTACCGACAATGCTTACACGTTGCCTTGGTTGCAAATCATCAAAAAAGAAATGGAGCGCATCGAAAAGGGACGTTCGGATATCAATCCCTACGGACTAACCAACAATGCCGAATTTCTGGCCGTGGTAAGCGAATATTTCTTCGACAATCCCCACAAATTTCACGAAAAGCACCCCGAACTATACGAATATCTGGTAACGATCTTTCATCAAAATCCGGATAGATAGGTGTTTATTTGCAGTGGTGCAATGTTAAAAACCCCATGTTTCTTCCACTTCCCAGTTGGCACGGATAGTGATTTCCTTATCAAAGTAAATCACTTTTTCGGGTTGGAGTTTGGTGTTGAAATGTCCCGCATCCCACTGGTGGTTGTGGTTGTCGTCGTAAATGATTTTATACAAGTATTTCCCGGGATTCAGAAAATCCATCACAATGGTGGTGTCCCGTGTGAACTCATACTGTTTAAATACCACTTCCTTGTTGTTAATCATCTGAAGAATATAGGGCTGTTCTTTTTCAGGTTTTAATGTGAGGGTGAAAATGCCATATTCTTTGAGGGGTTTGGGAGTAAACGACAGGGATATTTCCTTGTTAAAAAAGCCGTTCCAATCGATGAAGGATGAGTCGGGATAGAATAGTTTATAACGGGTTTCGGCTTCGATGGCGATGGGAAATTGTATGGTTTGATGTAAACTGTCCAGAAAAACAAACTCAGGATTGGGGATGGTGTCGGTACCAACAATCAGGTAGGCCGAATCGGTATCGAGTGTCACCATGGGTTGGGCAAAAGTAATTTCAGGTTTTTTGGTCAGTATCAGGTTGTTGCTCTTCACATTGGATGTCCATTCCAGGTATTCTTTTACGGCATCTTTTTTCTTGTTCTGGCGTGCACGCCCGGAAGTTTTATCGGGGTCGAGTCGTAAAAATACCTGACCTAGGGTGTCTTCCTGCTTCATAATCAGCATCTCCAGCGTGTCGATGGGAAGGGTTTTTAAATACCAAATGATGGTGTCGTTGTTACCCGAATAATGTGGGAGATACCAAAGTGTATCCGGGTTAAAATTCAGAGGAATCAAGTCGATGTCGCGGGCAGGTTGAGAAAATGAAAATTGCAGGGTGTTGCGTTTCAGGAGTTCTGCTTTCAACAGGCGTTGGGTGCTGTCGTATTGCGCAAACATATAAAGTCCGATACCTGCATACTTGGCATTAAAAATGGAATCCCGGTACAACGAATCGAGGCGTGCCTGAAGGGTGTCCACAGGAAGTTCGTCCATGCTGATGGTGTCAACCAACTCCATGGTTTTTTTTGGCATGGCACTGTTGTCGTAATAGGGCCTCACCAGGGTGTCGTAAAAAGCGATTTCTTCTCCGGGCTGGTCGTAAATAAAATTGGCATTCTGGTCTTTCAGGGCAAAGAGCAAATAAAGTTCGTTGGCCAAACCATTGAATGAAAATTTTCCGGAGGCATCTGTTTTGCTTACGTAGTATGGCTCGGTGAGATATGGAAGGCTGTCGAGAGGAATGGTGTCGTTGTTGTCTTTGTATAGCATCACAAACACTTGCTCTTCGGGAAGAAGATTTTGGGCGTTTTGCACGGTTCCGTAAAGGCTCAGCGAATCCACATAGTCGCCGGTGGAAAAAATATAGGAAAAGTTGTGTAGCGGATTACCTTCGGTAAGGTCCACGATGGCATCTCCAAAATATACGGTGTAGGTGGTGTTGGGTTTTAGTTCTTCGTTAAATTTCACATGTATGGATTTGCCTCGGGTGGTAAAATCCGGAAATTCTTTCATGGGAGGCGAAATCAGTGCTTGTTGCATGATGTTTTCAAGTACCGGATACTCATCGGTGGTAAGTACAAATTTACGTCCGGTAAAAAACGGGCTTCCGTTGGGTGGTGTGGAGCCAATGATGGTGGGAGGTGTAATATCTTTTGGACCGCCGGAGGGCATCACCGGATGGGCGCAGCGATAAAGTACCAGCGACAACCAGACAACGAAAAGAAAGAAAATTATACGTTTTACCATGCAGCATTCAGTTTGAGGTACAAAGATGCAAAAATATAGACATGTTTTGGTCAGGCTTTGCCATTCTCTAACGCACGAAAGGTATATCCTATTGCGCACATGGTTTCGAGATAGAGGGGCAGCACCGGCAATAAATTTTTTGCTGCTTTTTCACTGTCGTGAAAAACCGCAATCGTTCCCGGGCGGCTATGGTTTAATACATTATCCAGACAGGTTTTGGGTGTGGTGCGGGCATCAAAGTCGTAGGATATCACCGACCACATCACCAGCTGATAATCTCGTTTCAGGTGGTAGGCCTGTCGGGGTGTAATTTTTCCGTAGGGTGGGCGAAACAGGTTGCTTTGGATCAGTTTTGCCGCTTTTTCTACGTTTGCGTAATACATTTTGTTGTTTGTTATCCAGCCTTTTAGGTGGTTGTGGGTATGGTTGCCGGTATGGTGACCACGTCGCAGGATTTCCTCATATACTTCGGGGTATTTTTGCACGTTTTCGCCCACACAAAAGAAGGTGGCCTTGGCCTGAAATTGGTCAAGAATGTCGAGTACCCGGGGTGTAATGGTTGGGTTCGGACCATCGTCGAAGGTGACATAAATAACCTTTTCGGAGGTTTTTACCTGCCAGGTCAGTCCCGGCATCAGGGTGCGAAGAATGAGGGGCGATGTAACTTGCATGGTGCAAAAATACAATTGTCTGCATCATACCCATGGTATTTTACTATTTTTGTTTTCGTAATATTAATTTATAAAAAGCTTAAAAATGAAACGTTTAGTGCTATTACGCCATGGACAAAGTGCGTGGAATAAGGAAAACAGATTCACCGGATGGACCGATGTGCCCTTATCGGATCAAGGAATTGCTGAAGCCCGCAAGGCGGGAAAGGTGTTGAAAGAAGCAGGTTACGATTTCCGCCTGGCCTACACTTCCTACCTCACGCGCGCCATCAAAACCCTGTGGTTGGTGCTCGAAGAAATGGATTTGATGTGGATAGAGGTGAAGAAAAACTGGCGCTTGAACGAAAAGCACTACGGAGCTCTGCAGGGGATGAATAAGGTGGAAACGGCCAATACCTATGGTCCTGAAATGGTACAGCTCTGGCGTCGCAGTTTTGATACACCACCCCAGCCCCTTACTGCCGATGATGAGCGTAATCCTCGATTTGATGCCCGTTACGAAAATCTGACTGCCGCCGAATTGCCCATGACCGAATCGCTGAAGGAAGTAATTGAGCGTCTGGTGCCCTATTGGGAAACGGAATTGGAGCCCGCCCTCATGGAAAAAAACGACCTGTTGATTGCCGCCCATGGAAACAGCCTTCGTGCGCTGGTGATGAAACTCAAAAATATGAGCCGCGAGGAAATTCTGGAGTTCAACATCCCCACCGGTATCCCCTATGTTTTTGAATTTGACGACGATATGAACCTGATTAAAGACTATTTCCTCGGCGATCCCGAAGAAATCAAAAAGCTGATGGATCAGGTGGCCAACCAGGCAAAGGGTAAATAATTGTTATTTTTTAGATAATTCATCTTTGGTCAAAGCGATTTTTGTAGTTTTGACAACCATCTAAAAATTAACCTATGTCGAAAAAATGGGTCATTCCTGATATACACGGGTGCGCCCGTACACTTAAGTTTTTGATCGAGAAGCAAATAAAGCCCGGTTTGGAGGATGAGCTTTTCTTTTTGGGGGATTACATCGACCGAGGACCTGATTCCAAAGGCGTGATCGACTACCTCATGGCCATGCAGGAAAAGGGGCATAAAATGAAATTGCTCATGGGCAACCACGAAGATTATTGCCTGCAAGCCTTTGATGAGGATAGGAAAAATAAGGGATTCCTGGGTATCCGCAGCAAAACCAAAATACAAAAAGAATGGGAAATTTATGGTGGCAAAGAAGCACTCGAAAGTTTTGATGCCGAATCTCCACGCGACATCCCCGAAAAATACATCGAATGGATGCGGAAACTGGAGTATTTTGCCCTCACCGATAATTTTGTGATTGTACATGCCGGACTCAATTTCAAAGAGGAAGACCCCTTTTCGGATACCCGCTCCATGATATGGATACGCGATTTTCAGGTGGACAGAGCAAAAATACGAAACCGGAAAGTAATTCATGGGCATGTTCCGGTCAACCTGGAATTTATCGACATGAGCATCAAACACGCCGGCTACAAATTCATCGATCTCGACAATGGGGTATATTTCGACAACCGTACCGGTTATGGAAATCTGGTGGCACTGGAGCTTACCAGCATGGAATATGTGGTTCAGTCGCTTATGGACGAAATTACCTTTAAAGCAAGGTAGTTCCAAAGGTATTGTTTTGAATGAGTTCAGGTCATTTTTCCGGTTATGATGCTTTCTGCCAAAAATTACACTGTATTTAAAATGGCTTTAAATATGGTGCGATAACCTTTTGTAATAGGAGCGATTATGTACATTTGCCGCCAATGACCAAACTACACATACGAAATCGGTTTTTACTCCAACTGCAACGGATGCCACGCACGCGGTTGATGAACATACTGAGCATTATTACCGGATTCGTGGTGGGGCTGATAGCCGTATTGATGAAAAACCTGGTGTTCTTCATCCGCAATTTGCTCATCGGCGGCTTTTCGGAAGATTATGGAAACGTGCTGTACGTGCTGTATCCGGCCATAGGTATTCTGGCAACGGTGGTTTTTGTTAAGTACATACTACGAAAACCCGTTCGCGATGGTATTCCCAACGTGCTGTATGCCATTTCCAAAGAGCAAGGCATTATCCGACCGCACAACACCTTTTCATCTGTTATTACCAGTGCCTTAACGGTAGGTTTCGGGGGTTCGGTAGGATTGGAAGGACCCACTGTGGTTACCGGTGCTGCCTGGGGTTCTATGATCGGTAAGGCTTTTCGGTTGAATTATAAGGAAATTGTGGCCATCCTGGGATTTGCCGCCGCCGCTGCCATGTCGGCCATCTTCAAGGCTCCCATCGCAGCCATCGTGTTTGCCCTGGAAGTCATCCTTTTTGATATGACCATGACCATGATGGTGCCCCTGCTTTTGGCGTCCATCATTGCCGCGCTCACATCTTACCTGTTTTTAGGGCAAGATGTGTTGTATCCCTTTGTCATCGACCATAAATTTGAGTTGGGACAAACCTTGTATTACTTTGGTTTTGGCCTTTTTACCTCCCTCATTTCGGTGTATTTCATCAAAACTTATGTGTTTACGGGTTCTTTATTTAAGAAAATCAATCACTGGTTTTTCAGGTTTCTGTTGGGAGCCGGCATGTTGGGTGGTTTGGTGTTTTTGCTTCCTTCCCTTTATGGTGAAGGGTATGAAGCCATCAACGAAGGACTGGCAGGCAATTTGAATTTTGTATTCGACAACAGTATTTTTTACGACTACCACAATCAGGCTTTGTTGGGATTGGTGTTGCTTTTTGGTATCACCATGTTTAAAGTGGTAGCCACATCGCTTACCTTTCGCGCAGGTGGAGTGGGGGGGATTTTTGCGCCTACGCTGTTTATTGGTACCATGGCCGGACTACTCTTCGCCAGCACCATCAACTATCTGGGATTTACCCAATTGCCCGTGGCAAGTTTTGCTCTCGTAGGCATGGCCGGTTTGTTGGCAGGTGTGGTTCATGCGCCACTTACTGCCATCTTCCTCATTGCGGAAATTACAGGAGGTTACGACATGTTTTTACCCATTATGATTGTGGCCACCACCTCCTATGCTATGGCCAAGTTGATGGTTCCCAAGTCGATATATACCATTCAGTTGAAAAACAGAGGCGAATTGATTACCCATCATAAAGACCGTGCCCTGCTGTCGATGATGAAAATTGAGGGTTTAATTGAGAAAAATTTTAGTACCATACATCCTGATGCCAACCTGGGTGAGCTTATTAAAGTGATTGCCAATTCACAACGCAATATTTTTCCGGTGGTTGACGACCAGATGAATTTCTATGGCATCATCATCCTCGACCAAATACGGAGTATCATGTTTAAGCCTGAGTTATACAAGACCACCTCCGTACACAACCTGATGTTTATGCCCACCAACGTGGTACAAATAAACGACGACATGGAGACTGTGGCAGGTAAATTTCAGCACTCGGGAAAATACAATCTGGTGGTGCTGGACGATGGCAAATATGTGGGATTTGTTTCCAGAGCAAACGTTTTCTCTCACTACCGCGAGATACTGAAAGACATGTCGGAAGATTAATCGTTTGATCCGGGCCTTGCCCCTTCAATAAAGAAAATACTTAGTCCATATTTGATTACTTTTGCCACTGTTTTTAGGATTTCTTATACCTCATGAATTTTCGTGCCAGAATAACCTCTGTATTCCTTTCCAACTCGCAGCGTCAGCGACAATTGGTGCTTATTTTAAGTGTGATTATCGGCCTGGCCAGCGGGGTGGCTGCCGTGGTGTTGAAGAACACTGTTTTTTTTACCCACGACCTTATTACCCATGGTTTTAATTTTGATGCCGCCAACTACCTGTATCTGGCATTTCCCTTTGTAGGGATTTTGCTCACCGTGATTTTTGCCACCTATATTGTTCGCGACAATATTGGCCACGGTGTGAGCCGGATACTCTATGCCATTTCGCGCAACAACGGAAAGCTTAAAAAACACAACATGTATTCATCCATGGTGGGAAGTACGTTTACCGTGGCCTTTGGGGGTTCAGTAGGGCTGGAGGCGCCCATTGTGCTCACAGGCAGTTCGTTGGGGTCCTATTTCGGGCAATTGTTTAGCCTGAACCGCAAAACCATGATGATATTGGTGGGAGCCGGTGCTTCGGGAGCCATTGCCGCCATTTTTAAGGCGCCCATTGCTGCCGTGGTTTTTTCGCTGGAGGTGTTGATGATCGACCTTACCATGGGTGCCCTGATACCGCTGCTGATTTCTTCGGCAACCGGCGCCATGGTGGCCTTTTTTCTGATGGGTAGTGGGGTGTTGTTTTCCTTCGACCTTACTGATGGATTTTATTTGCGACATCTTCCATATTATGCAGGATTGGGCGTGTTTACCGGGTTGGTGAGTTTGTATTTTCTAAGGGCCTCCATGTACATCGAGTTGCAAATGGGTAAGATCTCCAACAAATTTTATCGGGTGCTCATTGGCGGTGTAGCCCTGGGGGGGATGATTTTTATGTTACCCTCACTTTATGGAGAAGGTTATGAATTTTTACACCAGTTAATCAACCAAAAGGTAGATGGACTAATGAATGTAGATGTGGTGGGACATCCTACCAACATTTACTGGATGATACTTTTTTTGATGCTTATCATGATTTTTAAGGTGGTAGCCATGGCTGTTACCAACGGAAGTGGTGGTGTTGGCGGGGTGTTTGCTCCTTCGCTGTTTATGGGTGGTGTATTCGGTGTTTTTTATGCCAAAGTGGTCAATTTGTTTCCCATCATTCCCGTTCCCGAAAAAAATATGGCTTTGGTGGGCATGGCCGGTGTTATGGCCGGGGTGATGCATGCACCCCTTACGGGAATATTTTTAATTGCCGAGTTTACAGGTGGTTACGAGCTTTTTACTCCGCTTATCGTAACGGCTACCCTATCCTATATCACTATCATGTATTTTGAACCACATGGCATTTATACCAAGCGTTTGGCTGCCCGTGGCGAACTGTTTACCCACCACAAAGACAAGTCGGTATTGCAGATGATGCGTATTAAAAACCACCTGGAAACCAATTTTAAAACCATTGGCGTGGATGCCACCCTGGGCGATTTGGTGAAAGTAATTGCCCAGTCGGAACGCAACGTGATACCGGTAGTTGACGAGGAGAACCGTTTTTACGGCGTGGTTTTTATCAACGACATCCGCACCATCATGTTTCAACCCGAGTTGTACGATACCACCATGGTTTCCGAAATCATGTACATGCCCGACACCCTGGTCGATCCCGACGAAAGCATGGAAGAAGTAGCTCGAAAATTTCAGGATACCAGTCACTATAACCTCCCTGTGATCAAAGATGGCAAATACCTGGGCTTTGTTTCGAGGGCACGGATTTTTTCAGCCTACCGAAAACTGCTCAAAGAATTTTCGGAAGAGTAAGGAGATTTAAGGTGCATTAAGACGGACCCCGAAAGAAGGAAGACGGAAGAGGGAAGAGGGAAGACGGAAGACGGAAGACGGAAGACGGAAGTTGGAAGACGGAAGACGGAAGACGGATCCCAAAACCCTGCGGGGGAAGTTATCAGTAAGGAGTATGGAGTAGAGAGTTAGATGTCAGTTATATATAAACTTCATAACAAGCTAACAACCAAATGTTTGAACCCTTAATCCGAAAGCCTGAGGGGGAAGTCCGGAGTCGGGAGTCCGAAGTGCCGAAAAAGTACCGTAGGTACAACCGGCAATTAGCCCCGGAATTTATTCCCGGGCGAACCGAATGCTGAGCATTCTAGCCCGTAGGGCTTCAATATCCATAGTGTAAAAATAAGCTAATCATTTTGTCCGTAGGACATTAATGGGAGTCGGAAGTAGGGAGTCCGACCCCGATAGCCCCTAAATTCCGCATGTCTCCGCAAAAAGAATCTGGAAGTGTTTTTATGACCAAAAAATGTAAGAAATTGTTGATTTTTTGGCTTTTTTGACTGCATTAGCTGTAACACATTGAAAAAAGAATGCTTAAGGAGCTTCTGTGTTGATCATTTTTTCATTCTGTTGCAATGCTTTTCCTTCTACTTTTTTAGGAAAAAGTGTCAATTAGTTGATAATAAGGCTATTAATTGATTTTGGTTATGTTGAGTTCAAAGATAATGTAATGTATTTATTAGAATCTGTAAAGATTTTCAGCGTGATTTGGCGCGAACGCTTGATCCATGTTGCGGGCAAAATAATAAATCTGAACAAGAACTTTTTTACCCGGTATGTTGGTTTGAGTGTGTCAGTAAGTTGTGAAAAGTGTTGAATAATAAACACATAAATATTCTTGAAAAAAGCTGTCAATCCAAGAAAGACAGTGTTGTTTTCCAATGTTGAAAAACACATATTGTTCCATCCCCAATCGTTCTTTAGGATATCAAATTGCTTTTCTGGATTTCCCCTGTGGTTATAAAAAATGGCAACTTCAACCGGTGTCATCTCTAGATTGTTCGTTAAAATAGCCCGGTACTCATACGCATCATCGGTGAACATATCCATTTGCATGTCATCTCTTAGTTTTCTCTTGACAACAAGCCTGTATGGCTTGGCATCAATACCATCTTCTCTGGCTTGGCTGACAAAAGGTTCTATCATGATTGATCCAACCTGCATCGGCTCATTGGTACTATCAGTGATATGTTCCCATTCTCCTAACTGGTTAAAGTACTTGGCTATGTAGCTGTTTCTACAGCCGATATAAAAATTCTCAACATTTTGTTCCAGTAATTTTACAACATCATATTGGTAAGATGCTGCATCAGCTCTGAAATGGGTGGCCTTTTTTATACCATTTTGGTTCAATTGCTCAAACAAGCGAGTTAGGGTATCAGACTGAAAGGCTTTTGCATCGCTGTTTCCATTCCTGTTTTCTACAAAGAGAACATGCTCCTCATTGAGATAACAAATACCGGGCTGATAACCTGGATTTCTTTTGTAGGTCATCTTACTGTCGCTCTTCTCGTTGAAGATGATGGTATTATCGTAGTCTAATGTCAGTTCTTGTGCATCAAATACCCCCTGCTGCTTTAAAAGGGATATGTTAAGTTGATTGATAAACTCATTTGAATTGTAGGTGTGGGTGATAACTCCGCGTTTGGTTTCGCATTGTTTGTTTTCAACTGCCAACTCCTTTAACCTTCTGAGTACTGTATCCGGACTTGGCATCTTGACAAAAGGATTGTCTTTAAAGTGACCCCTTAAATGGATTTGCAGATCCTCAATACAGTCCCCACCGCATAGATATATGCTTAACATTGAATTGATTATATCCTTCCATCGATACTCACTCTGATTGGCAAGTGTAGGAAAACTTTTCTCGATTAAGGCATTGATCTGGCTTCGCTCCAAAAAATCAAACACAAAATTTATTCCGCCAAATGCACTTATTGATTTACTTTGTTGTATCTTCACTGCAGTATTTGTTAGCACACCAAATATGGTGAAAATACTTGAACTGTAAGACTTTCTCCTGAAATGTTTTACAGTTTTTTTTGTTAATAACCTGCGGAATTTAGGAGCCATCGGGGGAAGTAGGGAGTATGAAGAGAAACCCTTGATCCATTGATCCCCTGATCCATTGATCCATTGATCCATTGAACATTTGAACCCCTGAACTTCAAATTGTCGAAATTTCAAATTGTCACCTCCCTTTTATTTATCTTTGGCATCCCTACATTATACACTATGCAATTTAACGAAGTCATTGGTCAACAGGAAGTAAAAGAAAGGTTGCTCAACAGCTACAAACGCGGTCGTTTGGCTCATACCCAAATGTTTCTGGGTCCCGAAGGCTCCGGAGCACTGCCCCTGGCGGTTGCTTTCGCGCAATATGTCAACTGTGCCCACCCAACCGAA
Source organism: Bacteroidales bacterium (assembly GCA_965140775.1). Taxonomy (GTDB): domain Bacteria; phylum Bacteroidota; class Bacteroidia; order Bacteroidales; family F082; genus UBA6244. The sequence goes on from OZ223471.1 coordinate 808,259, forward strand.
ACCGATAGCTGCGGTACTTGCCCGTCGTGTAAGAAATTTCAAAAATTGGCCCATCCCGACCTGCATTTCTACTTTCCAACTACCACTACCAACGCCGTAAAAAAAGACCCGGAATCAAAACTGATGCTAACCGAGTGGCGGGAATACCTCATTAAAAATAAAGGTTATGCCACCCAAAACGGATGGTACGATTTTCTGGGCGTGGGCAACAAACAGGGAACCATTTACGTGCGCGATGCAGCCGACATTGTCAGCAAAATGGCACTCAAAGCCTATGAGGGCAACTACAAAGTGATCATCATATGGATGGTGGAAAAACTGCATGAGTCGGCCTCCAACAAGCTGCTCAAAACACTGGAAGAACCACCTGCCAACACCCTGATTCTGCTGGTTGCCGAACGATACGAACTGCTGTTGGCCACCGTTCGCTCGCGTGCCCAACTGGTGAAAGTACCCAAACTTACGGATGGAGAGGTGCAACAGTGGCTTGTGGACAATCAAACCAATCCGGCATTGGCTCACTCTGCATCCGTGCAATGTCATGGCAACATCAACGCCGCACTGGATATCGTGAACAATGCCGACGATGCACTTGCCAACTTCAATATGTACCGCCAATGGCTGCGGTTGTGTTTTAAACCGGGTAATTATACACAGCTTCATAAATTTAATCAGGAACTGGTAAAACTGGGCAGGGAAAAGCAAAAGAATTTTCTGAAATATGCCCTGGAGGCCATGCACAACAGCCTGTCTATCAATCACAACAACGACCAATGGGTGAGAAGTACAGGAGAAGAACTGACCTTTGCTCAAAATTTTGCACCTTATATTAACCCGGCCAACCAGTTGCGAATGTACGAGCTCATTAATGAAGCCATTTATCACATCGAGCGTAATGCACATGCCGGAATCCTTTTCTCCGACCTGAGTTTTCAATTGGTGGATTTAATGGCCGCCGGTGGCAAATATGTGAAATCAACGTCGGGCTAATCTGGACTTATGATGGAATCTGACCTTTATAGCCGTTTTGTTGCCTTCGTCGGCCAACACCAACTCATGTCGTCATCCGACAAGGTTCTGGTGGCGTTGAGCGGTGGCGCCGATTCGGTGGTATTATCGCACCTGATGAAAAAAACCGGGTGGCCTTTTGCCCTTGCCCACATGAATTTTCAACTCAGAGCAAAGGAATCCGACGATGATGAGGCTTTTGTGCGAAAGCTGGCCTTCCAATTGGGCGTGGAGATATTTGTTCAAAAAGTGGATACAGCTCAATATGCCCAAACAAATCAACTGAGCACCCAGGTAGCTGCACGCGATTTGCGTTACACCTTTTTCGAGGAACTTGCACAACAACACGGTTTTACCAAAATTGCAATAGCCCATCATGCCGACGACCAGGCCGAAACTTTTTTTATCAACCTGCAACGTCGATCAGGTATACGGGGCTTGGCAGGAATACCCGTCAGGCGGGAAAAGATCATCCGTCCGTTGTTGTTTGCTACTCGTCAGGAAATTGAAGATTTTGCCAACATAAATAAGTTAGTTTATCGCAACGATTCATCAAATAGTAGCGATTACTACCTCCGCAATCGTATCAGACATCATCTGTTGCCTGCCTTGGAAGAGGTGATGCCCGGTTTTATGGATGCCATTTCGCTAGTTATGTCGCATCTGCGAGAAACAGATGTCATGATACAGCAGATGATTTCTGAACGACAGAATCTGCTTTTCAACAAGGTGGGAGAGGAGATCAGGATTCCTCTGGCTGATTTGCAATCGCTCGATCCACTTCATACATGGTTGCACTATCTTTTGGCAGATTTCGGCTTCAACAGGGAAGTGATACTGTCTGCTGCTGAGGTGATTACAAATCACGAAAGTGGCAGGAAATTTTTCTCTGACAAGTATAAAATGGTCATCGATCGTTCCACTTTGATTATCGTGCCACGACAGGACCAATCCATTTCTGAGGAGGGGTTGATATGGGCAGAATCCCAAAATCTTCATTCGCCGTTGAATCTCTCTATCCAAATGATGGACAGAAATGAGGTGTCCGACCTCAAGGTACATCCCAACACTGCCCTTTTCGATTTGGACCGATTGGAATTTCCACTCGTGTTGCGCAAATGGAAGCATGGCGACCGGTTTCAACCCTTTGGCATGAAAGGAAGTCGTTTGGTAAGCGATTTTCTCATCGATGCTAAGGTAGATGTAATTGAAAAAGAGCGGGTTTATGTCTTGACGTCGGGTGAGGAAATTATTTGGGTGGTGGGATACCGTGCTGCTTCGGGGGCATCCGTTACCGAAAAAACGAAAAAAATATTCAGCGTTCATGTCTTGCCTGAGACCTGACGGGTTTCAAAAACCGGTCAGGTCTTTTATGGTTTACTGCAACATTTCATTGTTAAAGGTTGTCAAAGGAGGCAAATATGGAAAGCTGTCTAAATAAATGATGTTATTTTTGCAGTCGATTTATTAAGATTTAATTAAGATAGATACAGAAATGAAGGGACGTATTTTAAGTTTGATGATGGTGATGGCTTTTTTCACTCACCTGCAAGCACAGATTCTGGAGCCTGTTAAGTGGAATTTTTCCTACGAAAAAGTGAGCGATACCGAGTACGATCTGGTTTTTAAAGCCACCATCGACATGCATTGGCATTTATATTCGCAGGATATTCCCATGTCGCCACCGGCCACCACTTTCACCTTTACCGAAAACGCAAACTATACTGCCGAAGGTCCCGTTACCGAAAGCAGTGCCGTTATTGAGGAGTACGACCCCAATTTTGAAATGGTGCTCAAATATTTCGCCAACGAAGCGGTGTTCAAACAAAGGGTAAAATTAGTTGGCTCAGGAGCCACCATCACCGGTTTTCTCAACTATATGTGCTGCGACGATACCCGATGTCTGCCTCCTGAAGATGTGGAGTTTAGCTTTGTTTTGGGCGACGAAAAAGTAGCTCAAACCACCAATGAAGCTACTTCTGACGAAGCCTCGGTTTCGGCAGCCAACGACGACCTCGAGAAATATAAAACCATGTCGTTGTGGGCCTTTTTCTTCGGTGCCTTGGGCGGTGGATTAATCGCTTTGCTTACCCCATGCATTTATCCCATGATTCCCCTTACCGTTTCCTACTTCATGCATGGCAGCGAAAACAAATCCAAATCCATCACCAAAGCCGTCGTTTACGGCATTTCTATCGTGTTAATATACGTTTTTGTGGGAACCATTGTGGCTGTTACGCTGGGTGAGTCGTTTACCAACTGGCTGAGTACCCACTGGTTACCCAATATTTTCTTTTTTGCTTTGTTCACGGTATTTGCAGCTTCTTTTTTCGGCATGTTCGAAATTGTATTGCCTTCGTGGTTGGTGAACAGCTCTGATAAACAAGCCGATAAAGGTGGTTATATTGGTGCTTTCTTTATGGCTTTTACCTTGGTGCTGGTTTCATTTTCATGTACCGCTCCCATTGCAGGTACCATTTTGGCCCTTTCAACCAAAGGCGAGGTAATACTGCCCATCGTCGGAATGCTCGGATTTTCGCTGGCTTTTGCCATTCCCTTTACCCTCTTTGCCATTTTTCCGGCAGCTTTGGATAAATTACCCAAGTCAGGTGGTTGGCTCAATTCTGTGAAAGTGGTCATCGGTTTCATTGAGCTGGCACTCGGATTAAAATTTTTATCGGTAGCCGACCAAACCTACCATTGGGGAATTCTCGACAGAGAAATTTATCTGGCACTCTGGATCGCCATCTTTACCATTATGGGCTTGTATTTGCTGGGAAAAATCAAATTCTCCCACGACAGCGATTTGCCCTACCTGGGTGTACCCCGTCTGATATTGGCCATCATCACCTTTACTTTCGTTATGTACCTCATTCCCGGCATGTTTGGCGCACCGTTAAAAGCCCTTTCGGGATGGACACCCCCACTCACCACCCACGATTTCGACCTCAATGGCGTAATTCGCGACAATGTAAAACTTTATTCGGGGTCATCGGGAAGCAACGAACCCAAAGAGCTTTGCGAAACTCCCAAATATCAGGAAACCCTGCACCTGCCCCATGGATTGGAAGGTTATTTCGATTTCGATCAGGCATTGGCTTGCGCCAAACAGCAAAACAAACCCTTGTTTATCGATTTTACCGGACATGGTTGTGTCAATTGCCGCGAAATGGAATCCAATGTGTGGTCCGATCCCAAAGTATTGAAAATCCTGCGTGAAAAATACATCATGGTTGCCATGTACGTGGACGATAAAAAGATTGAACTGCCCGAAGATGAGTGGTACACTTCCACCTACGACGGTAAGGTAAAGAAAACCCTCGGAGCCAAAAACTTCGACTTTCAGAAATCAAAATTTGGTATGAATGCCCAACCCTATTATGTGTTACTGGGTCTCGAAGGCCAGGTATTGGCTACCCCACGGGCTTACAATCTGGATGTAAATGAGTTTGTTAACTTCCTGAACACCGGAGTTCGTAACTTTAAGGAAGGGAAAAGCGTTTCGCAGATCAATTAGGATCTCTCCAATAAAATAAAAGCCCTCATCTCCAAATGGAGGTTTTTTATGCCTGATAAAGTCGTTTGTATCCAATAGATTATTATAAATGTATTCTTGGTTTGTTTTTTAACGTGAAACATTTTATCTTCGCTGACTGATCAATTTAATAATTAAACTCTATCACAATGAAAAAAATTTTACTATTTGTTATGGTGTTTGCCTTTGGCTATACCGTGTTTGGGCAAAATGCCTTGATGAAACAAAAGGACAGGCTGCAACAGATTAACATGCAAAAAATGGAGCCTGTAAAGGATGCTACTACTTTTACGGATATCACTGTTAGTCCATACACAGGTAATGATCGTGATGCCGACGTAGTAATCGGTAATACAGTTTACGATCTTCAAAGTAATGCTACCATGCAACATCGAGCCTACATGTTTCCCGACGGAACCATGAATGCCGTTTGGACTATGGGATTTGTTCCGGCCTCTTTCGCAGAACGCGGTACGGGATACAACTATTTTGATGGTACGTCATGGGGACCTGCTCCAACCGAAAGAATTGAAGGCGAACGTGTTGGTTGGCCCGCAGTGGCACCTTACGGAGAAACCGGCGAAATTGTTTGTGTACACACCTCTGCTGATGGTTTGTTGTTTAGCTGGCGTCCCGTTAAAGGTGAAGGCGAATGGAGTACATTTACCCTTTATGGTCCGGCTTCAACAGGTGGTTTAACCTGGCCTCGTATGGTTACATCCGGTGAAAATCACGAAACTGTTCATGTTATTGCTACCTTGTTCGATGAGGCATATGCCGGACAGGATGCCCCGTTATTTTACTCACGTACCAGCGATGGTGGTGTTACATGGGATCCTGAACTTGTTGTTCTTGACGGTGTTGGCCCCGACTATTCACCCGGTTATGGTGGAGATGAATACTGCTTTGCCACACCTGTAGGTGAAACCATTGCTTTTGTGGCTTTTGGTGGTTTTACTGATGGTGTTGTAATGAAATCAACCGATAATGGCGACAACTGGGAAAGACTTCCTTTCTATAACAGTCCTGAGCCTTTCTTCGATGGTACTCAGGTGCTTCCACGTTTTGGAGGTGGCGATGCATATAATTCTGCGGCCATTGATGCAGAAGGTAAAGTTCATGTGGCTTTTGGCCGTATGCTGCATGCTTCCGATGGCAGCGGTACCACATCATATTATCCTTATACCGATGGATTGATATACTGGAACGAAGATATGCCTCCCCTCGACAGTGCCATGATTGGTAGCGATGTGTTCGATTTGGATAACCTGGAAGCCAATGGTTATTTGTTGGCAAGAGTTCAGGAAAATGGCGATGATACCATCGTTGGGGTAGCCACTTATCAGGCAGCACTCACTTCCATGCCGCAGTTGGTTTGCCACGAAGGTTTTATCTATGCTCAATACAGTGGTGTAAGCCTCGGATTTGATAATTCTGAGTTTAACTACCGTCATATCTGGGGAACCGTTTCCGAAGGTGATGGTCTTTGGAGTTCACCAACCGATTACACCGGAGATGTATTCCATATCTTCAGCGAATGTGTCTTCCCTTCGAGTTCACCTACCGTTGGAACTGATATTCACACCATCTACCAAACCAGCAACATGCCTGGCATCAACCAACGTTACGAAGGTCACGATCCCATCGATAATGCCATTGTAGATCTGGCTATCCCGCTTCATGTTGGTATCAACAACATTGAGGTAGCTCCTTTTGAAGTAGGTCAAAACGTACCTAACCCTGCCGTTGGCAATACCTCTGTTTATGTAAATGTGAAGAAAACCGGAAACATAGAGATGACTGTTCACAATGTGCTGGGACAAGTAGTATATTCTGAAGTTCAAACAGCCAATTCACTTGGTGCACGCCACTTTGAACTGAATGTGGATAATTTTGATTCAGGATTGTATTTTTATACCATTTCCATGGACAACGCTTCCATTACAAAAAAGATGTTGGTGAAATAATCACATTTTTCCCCATTACAAAAGGCCATCCAATTCGGGTGGCCTTTTGTGCTTAAAGTAAAATTCAGGCTTATATCCTAATAATGAGCCGGTAAACCCTACGTGAAATTTTTTTTTGAAAAACGTTACCAGACTTTTTTCAATCCAATTAAAGAATTATTACTATGTTTGTGCTCAATAAAAAATTATCTCTATTGCTAACTTAAATGATTGAAACATGAAGAAAATTTTACTTTTTGCCCTGGCTCTTGGCTTCATTGGCACAAGTATGGCTCAGGTACGTCAGGTACAATCAAAAGCCTGGTACAAAACGGTTGTTGCTACTGACAAAGCTGCTACCATCGACCAGGAACTGAATTTTACAGGCGAAATTAATCCCATGGTAGCCAACGACAGAGCTGCCGACATCGTGGTGGGTGAAACCTGGTACGACTTGCAATCAAACTCATCCATGGCCAACAGAATTTATGCATTCGACGATGGTACCATTGGAGCTACCTGGACTCGTGGTATGACACCAACCACCTACGCCGACCGTGGAACCGGTTACAACTATTTTGATGGAACCAGTTGGGGTGCTTATCCTGACGAAAGAATTGAAGATGTAAAAACCGGATGGCCCAGCATTGCTCCTTATGGTGCAAATGGTGAAATTGTAGTAGCACATATGGCCTCCAATGGTTTGAAATTCAGCTGGCGCGAAAACAAAGGCGAAGGCGACTGGAATTATTTTACTCTGGAAGGTCCTGCCGAAGAACCCGGCTTGTTGTGGCCTCGTATGATTACTTCAGGCGAAAACCATGACGTGATTCACGTGATTGCAGCCGCCGGTAATGGAACAACTTACCAAGGTCTTACCATGGCCTTGTTGTATTCACGTTCAACCGATGGTGGACAAACCTGGGATCCTCAAAATGTAATCCTCGAAGGTTTGGGCTCCGACTACTGTTCAGGTTGGGGTGGTGACGATTATGCCTGGGCACAACCTGTGGGCAATACCCTGGCTTTTGTAGCCTTTGGTGGCGTGGCCGATGGTGTGATGATGAAATCAACCGACGGTGGCGACAACTGGGTAAGAACTACTTTCTACGCCAGCCCTAATCCATTCTTTGATGGAACGGAAGGCGATTTGCCACAATGTGGTGGTGGCGACGGTTACAACGCCGTGGCCATTGATGACGAAGGTATGGTTCACGTAGCCTTTGGTCGTCAAATTCACGTGGATGATGATGTTGCTGCTGGCTGGTCATACTACCCTTACTCAGATGGTTTGGTTTACTGGAACGAAAGCATGCCTGCACTGGATACTGCTGCCATTCAAGCCGACATTCTTCCTGCTGACTGGTCAACCATGAACCTCTACCAAAGTGGCAACCTGGCTGCATGGACCCAAGACAATGGCGACGATACCCTGGTTGGTATTGCTCCTTACTATGGTTCACTCACCTCCATGCCTCAATTGGTAATCACCCGCGACGAAAACAACGTGAAAATTGTTCAGATATTCTATTCAGCCGTTTCCGTAGGATTCGACAATAGCGAACTCAACTTCCGTCACATCTGGGGTACTTTTACCGAAGGTGATGGCAACTGGGGACCCCAAACTGACTATACAGGTGATGTATTCCATATTTTCAGCGAATGTGTTTTCCCAAGTGTAGCCCAACAAACTGTTGGTGGAAAATACCATGTACTTTATCAAACAGATAACATGCCCGGTAACAGCCTCCAGCCAAGTGATGCACCCAGCCATGATCCTGTGTTGAACAACATGGTTTATTTACCCGTATCTCCGCTACCGGTAAATGTGAACGAAAATGTAGCTTCTACTTTGGAAATTTCACAAAACTATCCCAACCCATTCAGCGGACAAACCTATGTTCAGGTTACTTTAAACGAATCTGCCAACCTGAGCATGGAAGTTTATACCCTGACCGGACAAAAAGTGGCCATGAACGATTATGGATATAAAACCGCAGGTTCGCACACCATCACCATCGATGGTAGCCAACTGACCACCGGTATTTATTTCTATACCATTTCTGCCGGCGACAACAAAGTTACCCGCAAAATGATGGTTGACTAGTTCAATCAACACACATAACTTGAAAAAGGGGCTTCCATTGGAAGCCCCTTTTTTTGTTTTATACAGTAATAGTGACAAGCGGGTGCTCGCGCCGGTTTGGGGGTAGCGTTTCTTCGCTGGGGCTCACCAGGACAATTACTACTTGATAACCATTATCGATTATTGGGTGATGAAAACCTCTGCTCACAACAATCCTAATCCCTCCTATGATTTTTAAAGAAATAATGTTATGTTTGTAACGCTGTTATCGAAAAAACGAAATCACTTAACATCATACCAACATGAAGAAATCCTTACTTTTTATCATGACCATGGCAATTGCGGTAGCTGCGGTTGCTCAGGTGAGTCAGTACCACCCGAAAGCCTGGTACAAAACCATTAAACAAACCGACCGCGTGGCCACCGACCAACCTGCAAGTACATTTGCCATCCATCAAAATCCCACTGTTGCCAGCCCCCTCGCTGCGGACATTGTAATCGGTGAAACCTGGTACGACAATCAAACCAACTCAGGTATGGGCAACCGTGTCATTGCTTTTGAAGATGGCACCATAGCCGCCACCTGGATTTTGGGTATGACTCCCACTACCTATGCCGACAGGGGCACCGGTTATAATTACAACGATGGAAGTGGCTGGGGTCCCATTCCGGCCGAACGCATCGAAGCTACCCGCACCGGATGGCCATCCATTGCCCCATATGGGACCAATGGTGAAATCGTGTGTGCCCATTCCGGTGGAACCGACGGACTTATCTTCAGTTGGCGCGAAAACAAAGGCGAAGGCGACTGGAATTATTTTAATCTTCCCGGACCGGCTGCCCAACCCGACCTGCTGTGGCCCAAAATGATTACCACCGGAGAGAACAACGATGTAATACATGTAATTGCCTGCGCCGGTAGTGCAGTTGTGTACGAAGGTCTCAACATGGCATTACTCTACTCACGCTCCACCGACGGCGGTCAAACCTGGGATCCCGAAAATGTGATCCTCGAAGGTATGGGTTCCGACTACACAAGTGGTTGGGGTGGTGATGATTATGCCTGGGCACATCCCGTGGGTAACACCATCGCTTTTGTGGCTTTTGGTGGTATCAAAGACGGTATCGTCATGAAATCAACCGACAATGGCGACAATTGGGAACGTATCATGTTTTACGAAAGTCCAGACCCTTTCTTCGACGGAAATGGTGGCAACTTGCCCAAATGTGGAGGTGGCGATGGCTACAATGCCATCGCACTGGATAATGAGGGCATGGTGCATGTGGCTTTTGGAAGACAAATACACATTGATGATACTCCTGATGATGCCTCCTGGTCATATTACCCCTATTCGGATGGATTGGTCTATTGGAATGAGGAGATGCCCGTGCTCGACACCGCCATGATACAAGCGGATATTCTGCCCGAGGACTGGACAACCATGAACCTTTACCAAAATGGAATGCTGGCTGCCTGGACCCAATCCAACGGACAGGATACGCTGGTGGGTGTTGCCACCTATTATGCTTCACTTACCAGTATGCCCCAACTGGTCATCACCTACGATGCCATGGGAACCCGGATTGTTCAAGTGTTTTATTCGGCCGTTTCAGTGGGCTTCGACAACAGTGAGTACAATTTCCGTCATATCTGGGGCCGATTTACGGAAGGCGACGGAAGGTTTAGCGAATTTGTAGATTACACAGGCGATGTATATCATATTTTCAGTGAATGTGTATATCCGGCTGTGCCACAAACCATGCCCGACCAAACCTACCATATTCTGTATCAAACAGATAATATACCCGGTAACAGTATTCAACCTACCGACGACCCCATGCACGATCCTGTGCTCAACAACATGGTGTATCTCCCCATCAGTCCTTTGGCTGTAACTGTTTCTAATCCATCGAGTCAGCCGTTGGAAGTAAGTCAGAACTATCCCAATCCTGCCAAAGGTCTTACCTATATCACCGTGAACCTGCAAAAAACCGACAACCTGAGTCTTGAGGTCTATACCCTTACCGGACAAAAGGTGATGAGTGAAGATTACGGATTAAAATCTGCAGGGAGTCACACTATTACGATTAATGCCAGCTCGTTAACTTCAGGTATTTATTTTTATACCATTGCAGCAGGCGAACAAACTGTAACCCATAAAATGATGGTGGAATAACCCCCTGTCAATACACGAAAGTTAAAAAGAGGTTTCCTGTGGGGAGCCTCTTTTTTTTCTTGCAACCTAAGCAACCTTTTAATTTTATTATGGTCATAATACCAGTGCAAATTTGAAGAGAAGGGTTCGTTTGCTGTGTTATAGAGCAGGTGTGAAGTATGGATTTGCGCCTTTTTTAAAGAAAACCATTCTCAATATTATTAATGTAAAACTAATTTTTAAGTTATCATGAAAAAATTACTACTCGTGGTGATGGCGTTGAGTTTCTTCGCAACTTCGTTTGCTCAGCTTCGCCAGATGTCACCAAAAAAATGGTACAACAGTGTTACCGTGCAGGACAGAGCTCCTCAAACCGATCCACAGTCGTTTACATCAGAAATAAACACGACTGTAAACAATTCAAGACAAGCCGATATCGTGGTTGGTGAAACCTGGTACGATTTGCAATCCAACTCATCCATGTGTAACCGTATTTATGCCTACGAAGATGGTACCATTGGTGCTACATGGACTCGTGGCATGACCCCAACGGCATACGCCGATCGCGGAACCGGATACAACTACAACAATGGTTCTGCCTGGGGTGCTTACCCAACGGAAAGAATTGAAGACCAAAAAACCGGTTGGCCAAATTACGCACCTTATGGTGCCAATGGTGAAATTGTTTGTGCACATTCTGTTAATGATGGCTTGTACTTTAGCTGGCGTGAAAACAAAGGTGAAGGCGACTGGAATTATTTCAATCTGGTAGGTCCTGCCGGACACGAAGATATCCTGTGGCCCAGAATGATTACCTCCGGTGAAAACCACGAAATCATTCACGTGATTTGTGTAACTCCCGGAACAGGAAATCAAGGTACTGTATATGAAGGTCTTGATGGTGCTTTGCTGTACTCACGTTCTTCTGACGGTGGCCAAACCTGGGATCCCCAAAACGTGATTCTTGAAGGTGTTAACTCCGACTACACCAGCGGTTGGGGCGGCGACGACTATGCTTTTGCAGCTCCTCAAGGCAACACCCTGGCGTTTTTTGCTTTTGGCGGAATCAGAGATGGTGTCATCATGAAATCAACGGACGGTGGCGACAACTGGGAAAGAATGTTGGTGTATGAAAGCCCTATGCCATTCTTCACAGGCAACGAAGGAACCCTGCCAAAATGTGGTGGTGGCGACGGATACAATGCCATTGCCATTGATGATGAAGGCCTGGTTCATGCAGCTTTTGGCCGTCAGGTACATATGGATGACACTCCCGATGATGCTAAATGGTCGTACTACCCATATTCGGATGGTTTGGTTTATTGGCGTGAAGGCATGCCTGCTTTGGATACTGCCGATATTTTGGCTGATATCATTCCCGAAGATTGGGAAACAACTTCTTTGTACCAAAACGGAAATCTGGCCGCATGGGTACAACCCAGTGGCGAAGATACCATCGTTGGTTTGCCTTATTATGGCGCCAGCATGACCACCATGCCTCAAATCGTAACCATGCGCGACGAAAATGATGTAAAAATTGTTCAGGTAATATACAGTGCCATTTCTGTTGGATTCGACAACAGCGAACTTAACTTCCACCACATCTGGGGTCGTTTCACCGAAGTTGATGACAACTGGAGCGAATTTACCGATTACACAGGAGACGTATTCCATATCTTCAGTGAGTGTGCCTACCCAAGTGTGGCACCTAAAGCAGTTGGTGGCAAAATCCATGTGTTGTATCAAAACGACAACATGCCCGGAACCAGCATCCAGCCCGATCCACCAGAGCACGATCCGGTATTGAACACTATGGTTTATCTGCCCATCAGTCCGCTGCCGGTAAATGTGGAAGAAAATCCTGCCCAATCGCTGGAAATTTCTCAAAACTATCCTAATCCCTTCAACGGTACTACCTATGTAAGTGTGGATATGAACGAATCTGCTAACCTGAGCCTGGAAGTTTATACCCTAACCGGACAAAAAGTAGCCATGAACGACTATGGTTTCAAAACAGCCGGTTCGCACACCATCACCATCGATGGAAGTCAATTGACCACCGGTATTTATTTTTATACCATCACCGCCGGCGAAAGCAAAGTAACCCGCAAAATGATGGTTGACTAATAAATCAACTTGATATATTGAAAAAAGGCTCTCATGTTGAGAGCCTTTTTTTTATGTTGAATTTGAGGAAAATGTTCCTCTATGACTAAAGTCTGTCAATCACGGCACCCAATTTTTGCAGCCTCCCTTCAATATTCTGATAACCGCGGTCAATTTGTTCAATGTTGTCGATGATGCTGGTGCCTTGTGCCGACAGGGCGGCAATAAGCAATGCAACTCCGGCTCTGATGTCGGGGGAGCTCATCCTGATACCACGCAGGGGAGTGGTGTGATTGAGTCCGATGACCGTGGCCCGGTGGGGGTCGCAGAGAATGATGCGGGCACCCATATCAATGAGCTTATCCACGAAAAATAGCCGGCTTTCAAACATTTTTTGGTGAATGAGTACGCTTCCCTCGGCCTGAATGGCTGTCACCAACACAATGCTGATAAGGTCGGGAGTAAAGCCAGGCCAGGGTGCATCGGCAATGTTCATGATCGAACCATCGATGAAGGTTTCGATACTGTAATTGTTGAGGCGAGGAACCAGTATGTTTTTTCCCTTTTGTTCAATGGGGATGCCGAGTTTGCCAAAAGTTCCCGGAATCATGCCGAGATCGTCCATGTTGACATTGTTGATGGTGATTTCCGATTGGGTCATGGCGGCCAAACCAATGAAACTTCCCACCTCAATCATATCGGCAAGCATGGTATGGTCGGTGCCCGAAAGGCTCGTTACTCCTTCGATGGTGAGTAAGTTGCTACCGATGCCGCTGATACGTGCTCCCATCTGGTTCAGCATTTTGCTCAGCTGTATCAGGTAGGGTTCGCAGGCAGCATTAAAAATGGTGGTGGTACCCTCTGCCATCACTGCTGCCATTAATATGTTGGCCGTTCCCGTTACCGAAGCCTCTTCGAGCAGCATATATGCTCCCGACAATTTCGATGCCGTTACCTGATAGCTTTTTTTATCCTGATGGTATTCAAAGTGTACACCCAGCTTCTGCAAACCGATAAAATGGGTGTCCAGACGCCTTCTGCCAATTTTGTCTCCCCCGGGCTGTGGTAGGGTTCCTTTACCAAAGCGTGCCAACAATGGTCCCAGTATCATCACCGAACCGCGAATGGAGGTCGCTTTTTGGTAAAACTCCTCGGTGTCCATATAGTCCATGTCCACGTTGGCTGCCTGAAACTTCCAAACAGATTCTTCCGGATTGGATACCTCCACGCCAAGGCCTTTCAACAGTTCTATCAATCGATTCACATCGCTGATGTTGGGAACGTTGCGTAAGGTAATTTCGTTTTCGGTAAGCAACACCGCGCACAGTATCTGTAGTGCTTCGTTTTTGGCCCCCTGGGGGTCGATTGATCCGGAGAGCTGATTTCCGCCGATTATTTTAAAGGATGCCATAATGGTTTCTGTCTTTCGTTAGGTCAAAAGTCTTGTTTTGTAAAATAACAAAAAAAACAGCCACGAAATGACTGTTTTTTTGATTTTATCGAAAAATTGACCGGGTGAAATGTCACCACATCGCAAGGCTATTTGTAATTTTTCTTTTTGTTGTTCGACCCAAAATTTTTCTGACCTGTTTTCTTCTTTTTGGGAGCGGCCGGTTTGTTCTTGGGTACCACTTCGCTGATGCTGATCAATGGTCTGTCTTGTTTAAATATCAGCTTGCCCCCCGACATGTCTTCGAGGTGTTTGGCTATGGTGGCATCGTTTACCGATTCGCGGTTCCAGGTGAGGTACGAACGTTTTAGGTAGTTGGCAATGGAGAAAATCAACGCTTCTTTCTCTTCCCCTTCTTCAAATGCGATGGCTTTTTCAATGATCTCATCGATGGTTCTTCCGTAGTGACGCAACCTGATTTTGTTGTCGCCATAAGGTATTTTGCTGGGCTTCCTGGTAAGGACTTCCGACTCCGGCTTGGGGTATGGACTGTCCACATCCAATTTAAATCCGGCAATGATGTGCATGTGGTCCCAAAGCGTTTGAACGTAATCCGAAGACTCCTGCAAATCGGGTTTCACCTGAGCCATCACCCGCACAATAAAGGCAGCTGATTTGCTTCTTTTTTCCCGATCTTCGATTCCTACGGTATATTCTATCATTTTTTGGATGTTCCGTCCGTACTCCGGAATCACCATACTTTCGCGGGTTGTATTATAATCCATTGGTTCAGTGTATGTCAGTAGTGCTTATTGCTTACGCAAATTATGCCACAAAATTACTACTTTATTTAACACGATGGCATAAGCTGTTCGTACAAGCTGATAAATATATGAAGTTAACTGCATTACTTTGCCGTTCGTCCATGTAGCTGAAGTGGATAAAATGGAAACATTATCAAGCACTTATTTCTGAGTTGGTAGTCAAAACTTTATTTCACAACTTTTCTTCACACCTTATTATATGTGATGGATCATTTAATTAAAGATGGTGCTGAGGATGGGGCTGGATGCAAGGAGTTGAATAGGCCTTGGCTTGTTTTCCAAATTTGTGCCGCAGCCCTTCTTGATTCCTCTTTTGATTGGCGTTGAGCCATTTTCCGACCTCTCTGTGAAAGACGAAATCCGTTGTTTGGCAGATATATTCGTAAGATTTATAGTGAATCCCCGTTTTGCATGGTCGAAATGATTACTTTCGCGCCGAATTTCCTGTTAACCAAGCTAGATATTGGCGTGCAGCCTATCCGTAAACTTTATTCACAAATAAATGTTTACAAATTTGGTAGTTACTAAAATAGTTTCTATTTTTGCACCCCAATTTTCAGGGCTTTTGATTAAACGGCTTAAGAAACAATTAATTAGATGGATACATTAAGTTATAAGACAGTTAGCGCTAATGCAAACACCGTTACCAAAGAGTGGGTGTTGATTGATGCTGAGAACGAAGTACTGGGTCGATTGGCTAGCACAGCTGCCAAAATCCTTCGTGGTAAACACAAGACCAACTATACACCTCACGTTGATTGCGGTGATAATGTAGTGATTATTAATGCAGAAAAGGTGAAGTTGACAGGTAACAAGCTGGATGCAAAGGAATATGTCCGCCACAGTGGATATCCCGGAGGACAGCGTTCCAAAACAGCCCGTCAGCTATTGGAAACCAAACCTGAGATGCTTGTTGAAAAAGCCATCAAAGGGATGTTGCCCAAAAATCGCCTGGGTGCCGAGCTCTACCGCAATGCATACATTTATGTAGGTAGCGAGCACAAGCAGGAAGCCCAAAAACCGAAGAAAATCAATTTAAATACAATCAGATAAAAAACCTATGGAAGTAGTTAATTCATTAGGCAGAAGAAAAACTGCAGTCGCCAGGGTTTATCTTCAGGAAGGAACAGGAAAAATCACCGTAAACAAACGTGATTACAAAGAGTTTTTCCCTACAGCTATCTTACACTACGTTGTTGAACAACCCTTACAACTCACCGAAAATTTGGGTAAATACGACATCAAAGTGAACCTTGCAGGTGGTGGTATTACCGGACAGGCCGAGGCCTTACGTTTGGGAATCGCCCGCGCACTTGTAAAGATAGATCCTGAATATCGTCCGATTTTGAAGAAAAACGGATTGATGAAGAGAGACCCGCGTATGGTTGAACGCAAGAAACCCGGACAGCCTAAAGCACGTAAGCAATTCCAGTTCAGTAAACGATAGATTTCACTTGCCCCGGAATGTGTTTAGTATCCAAATTGCTGTAACTCCATGATCAATAGGGCTATTCAGCAGTTGAGTTAAGAGAATGTAAACAAAAAAATTACCATGACAAAAGTTAGTTTCGACGAATTACTCGATGCAGGTGTACATTTTGGTCACCTCAAAAGAAAATGGAATCCCGCCATGGCGCCTTATATTTTTATGGAGCGCAATGGTATCCACATTATCGACCTGTATAAAACACAGGCCAAACTTGAGGAAGCTCAGAATGCCCTCAAAAATTTAGCCAAATCAGGACGCAGAATCCTGTTCGTAGCCACCAAAAAACAAGCCAAAGTGCTGGTGGCCGATATGGTGAAAAATATCAACATGCCTTACGTTACTGAGCGTTGGCCCGGTGGTATGTTGACCAATTTTGCCACCATCCGCAAAGCGGTGCGCAAAATGGCCAATATCGACAAACTGGCTTCCACCAGTTCTTGGAACAACCTCTCCAAACGCGAACGCTTGCAAATTACCCGCGAACGTGCCAAACTGGAAAAGAACCTTGGCAGTATCGCCGACATGAGCCGCCTTCCCGCTGCCATTTTCGTTGTTGACATCAACAAAGAAAAAATTGCCGTTGCTGAAGCCCGCAAATTGAATATCCCTGTTTTCGCCATGGTGGACACCAATACCGACCCCAACCTGGTTGATTTCCCCATCCCCGCCAACGACGACGCTTCCAAATCCATTTATGTGATTTTGAACGCCGCCATTCAGGCTGTTGCCGAAGGTTTGAACGAAAGACGTTTGAACAAAGACAAACAGGATGAAATTGATGCCGAAAATGAAAGAGCCGAAATGGATGATTTGAAAACCAAATCAGCCAACCTGGCCGTGGCCGAAGAAGAAGAGGATGAAAATGCTGAAAAATCAGCCAAAGCACCTCTCAAGGAAGACGCCAAACCCAAAAGAAAACGCAAAGTAGTTGCCAAAAAATAATCACTTTTGAAAATATAGTATCATGAAAATAACCGCTCAACAGGTAAACGAGTTAAGAAAAGCTACCGGCGCCGGTATGATGGATTGTAAAAAAGCCCTGACGGAAACCGACGGCGATATGGAAAAAGCCATCGATGTATTGCGCAAAAAAGGACAAAAAGTAGCTGCCAACCGTGCTGACCGGAGTGCCACCGAAGGTGTTGTATTGGCCAAAACCACCGTCGACGGAAAATATGCCGGTATCGTAATGGTAAATTGCGAAACCGACTTTGTAGCCAAAAACAACGATTTTATCACTTACGTTGATTCGATTATCGACATCGCTGTAGCAAATCAGGCCAAAACTGCCGACGAGCTCGCCGCTATGAAACTTGCTGATCGTACCATCGGCGAAACCATCGTGGATCAAACCGGTGTAATTGGTGAAAAAATCGAATTGGGTAATTTTGCCTGTGTTGAAGGTGAAAGCACTTATGCCTATGTTCATCCCGGTAACCGCATTGCTACCATCGTGGCTTTCAACAAAGCCGGCGAACATCTGGCTCAGGCCGGTAAAGATGTGGCCATGCAAGCCGCCGCCATGGCTCCCGTAGCCCTCGATAAAGGTGATGTTTCAAAAGAGATTATCGACCGTGAAATCGAAATCGGTAAAGATCAGGCACGTCAGGAAGGAAAAGCTGAAGAAATGCTTGAAAAAATCGCTCTTGGTAAATTGAATAAATTTTACAAAGAAAACACCCTCTTGAATCAAACTTTCATTAAAGACAGCAAAAAGAGTGTGGCCGATTACTTGAACGACACCGAAAAAGGATTAACCGTGGTAGCCTTCAAACGCTTTGCCCTCGGATCGTAAATCCCGGATCTAATAAATAAAAAAAGCCCGCATTTGCGGGCTTTTTTTATTGAGTCAAATTGGGGCAATACATTAGCTCAAAAGCTTTTTTACCAGTATGGAAATGGTTTTATTGTCGGCTTGGCCTGCCAATTTTTTGGAGGCTTCGCCCATTACCCTGCCCATATCTTTCATGCCGGTGGCTCCGGTGTCGGCTACAATCTGTTTTACGATGGCTTCCACTTCTGCCTCCGACAACTGTTTGGGAAGATACGCCTCAATGATGGCTGCCTGATATTCTTCTTCTTCCACCAACTCCGGACGGTTTTGCTCTGAGTAAAGCAGAGCCGATTCTTTGCGCTGCTTTACCAATTTTTGCAATATTTTGATCTCCAGCGATTCGGGTATTTCCATACTGCTGGTGTCTTTTCCGGTTTTCAACAAGAGCAATTCAGCTTTTATGGCCCTCAGCGCATTGAGTTTGCGCCTGTCTTTGGCCATCATCGCCTGTTTGATATCGTTGTTGATTAAAATTTCAAGTTCCATAGTACTAGTTGGTTGGTTGTTTAGTCCACATTGTCGTGCAAAAACGAGTTGTCGGATTTGATGACCGTATTGTTTTTGGAGTCTTCACCCAGCGTAAATCGTGAAACAACCGTATCCGATGAATAATTAGTTTCTTCGAGTTCAATTTTTTTGCGGATGTAGGCCGGCTGACTTTCCAATTGTGCCACTTGTTCGGCCGATCTCAGGTTGATGCTCAGATTTTTAAGCTTGTTGATTCTTTCACTGGCGTTTTTTTGTATTCCGGCTTCTTCGTCTTCCGCAGGCGAGGTTTTGTATTCCAGAGGTTTTTCGGCCGGTTTTTCCTGTTGCGACGAAACGGTATGCCCCACACTCAGGTAAGGTTTGTCACTGCGTCTGATCAGGTTGGTGGTGCCCATGTTGGGGTTGTTGGTGCCTGATTCCGTTGGGCGGTTGTCCATGCTGTGTACAATTTTGGCCTCCGGTGTCTTAACGGTAGATTCTGTGTGGATTTCCCTTTCTGCAGATTTGTTAACTATTTTGAATTCAACTTCTTCGGTCTTCGCTTTTTCAGGCTGTGGTGATGGTTTGGTGGTAACCGGTAGATTATCAGAAGGTATGTTAGACGAATCTCCTACAGTACCAACGCGGAAAGTAGGTTGTTCGATTTCTGCTTTGGGCTTAATTGAGTCGAATCCGGTGGCAATGATGGTAATACCCACACTGTTGCCCAGCGATTCGTCGGCACCTGTTCCCCAAATGATATCGGCATCTTCACCACTTTCACGTTGAACGTATTCGGTAATTTCGGTGATTTCGTCCATGGTGATGTCGTTGTTGCCTGTCATGATGTATAGCAGGATGTCGGTGGCACCTTTCACATCATTGTCGTTGAGGAGAGGTGAGTTCATGGCGGCTTCGATGGCCCTGATGGCACGGTCTTCGCCTTCGGCTCTGGCCGAGCCCATGATGGCTCTACCGCTGTCTTTGATGACGGTTTTCACATCCTCAAAGTCCACATTTACATAACCGGTTACAGTGATCAATTCTGCAATTCCACGGGCGGCTGTGGTGAGCACGTTATCCGCTTTCGCGAAAGCATCCGATAATACCAGGTCGCCGTATTGCTGACGCAGTTTGTCGTTGCTGATTACCAAAAGTGAGTCCACATGTTTTTTGATTTCCGCGATGCCTAACTCAGCTTGCTTACGACGTTTTCTTCCCTCAAAATTAAACGGAAGCGTTACGATACCCACGGTAAGAATACCCATTTCGCGTGCCAATTGGGCAATCACGGGTGCTGCACCGGTTCCGGTGCCGCCCCCCATTCCTGCGGTGATAAACAGCATCTGGGTTGATTCATCCGAGAGTAGTTCCCTGATTTTTTCGATGGAATCTTCGGCAGCAATCTTACCAACCTCCGGATTGGCTCCGGCTCCCAGTCCGTTTTTGTTTCCAATTTCAATTTTGATGGGCACCGGACTCGATTCGAGTGCTTGCAGGTCGGTGTTGCAAATGGCGAATTCTACACCTGTAATACCTTGCTTAAACATGTGGTTTACAGCGTTTGAACCTCCACCTCCTACGCCTAGAACTTTAATAATGGAGGGATGTTGTTTTGGCTGGAAAGTGATCATATGTGGATATAATTATTGGTTTTATAAAATTAATTCAATCAAATATTGTGGTTGGCAGTTGTGTAACTAGTTTTTAACAAATTAAAGTTAATGACTTAAGCAGAGGTGTCGTTCTCGAACCAGTCTTTGATTTTGTTGAGAAACCCTGTGGCACTCGATTCGCCGCGGGGTGGTTTTGGTTTTTTTGGTTCGGGAGTTTTCTTTCCGGGCATTTCTTTTTCAATTAATTCCTGGTGGCGTTCTTTGCTTTTTTCGTAATCGAATCGGCGGATACCTTCAATCACCAGGCCGATACCTGTGGAATACATGGGCATGGCCATTTCATCAGGTACATCGTTGGCCAGGTGCTCGTTGGGATAGCCAATGCGGGTATCCATGCCGGTGGTAAATTCGGTAAGTTGGTCGATGTGTTTTAATTGGGCACCTCCACCCGTGATGACAATACCGGCGATTAGTTTTTTCTCGAAGCCTGAATTTCTGATTTCGAAATACACTTGCTCGATAATTTCTTCCATCCGTGCCTGAATGATAAAAGCCAGATTTTTCAATGTGATTTCTTTGGGTGCACGTCCTCTTAGCCCCGGAATGGCCACCACTTCGTCGTCGCGGTTTTCGCTGGCCAGTGCCGATCCAAATTTCACTTTCAATTCTTCGGCGTGTTTTTTAATGATGGTGCATCCTTCTTTAACATCTTCGGTGATGACATCGCCACCAAAGGGTATTACTGCGGTATGTCGTATGATGTTGTCCTGAAAAATGGCTAAATCAGTGGTTCCGCCACCAATGTCAACCAAAACCACACCCGCTTCTTTCTCTTCTTCGCTGAGCACAGCTTCAGCTGAGGCAATGGGTTCCAAAATCAGGTCAACCATTTCCAGTCCGGCCTTTTTAATGCACTTGTAAATATTTTTTGCGGCAGCAGTTTGCCCGATAATGATGTGAAAGTTGGCTTCCAGCGTACTGCCCAGCATACCCACCGGTTGGCGGATGCCCCCTTCACCATCAATCACATATTCCTGTGCAATCACATCGATGATTTCTTCTCCCGGCGACATATTCAGCTTGTACATGTTTTGTGAAAGCTGGTCGATTTCCTGAGGACTAATCTCGCTGTCGGGGTCTTCGCGCATGATGTTGCCGCGGTGTTGATAGCTTTTGATGTGTTGGCCGGCAATGCCCACATTCACATATTTTATGGAAACACCGGATTTATCTTCGGCTAATTCCACCGCTTTTCGGATGGATTGAACCGTGTTTTCGATGTTGGCCACCACACCACGTTTCACACCAATGGATTCTGATTTTCCATAGCCCAGAATCTCTATTTTTCCGTATTCGTTTCTTCGCCCGACAATACAGGCAATTTTAGTAGTTCCGATGTCTAAACCGACGATGATTTCAGATTCCATATGATTACTTTTTTGTACAAACTATCTGATTGTTAAATGATAAATTGATGATTCCATAGTCGTCCCAACCGTTTCGACGACTTAAATCGAGGTAAAAGGCCCGGAGATTTTCAAATTTTTCGTTCAAATTTTCCAGACTTCCCAATTGAATAATATGCCCGCCCAATTCGGGAACAAGCTCCCATTCGCCCCTGCTGTTCAAATAAATCTGACTTACCTGGGCATTTAAAAAGGCATCTTCGCGTATGACATTAGCCAATTGATACAAATCTACAAGCGGAGTTGTGGCATAAGCACTGTCGTGAACGTTGTTGAATTCGTTTTTTCGCAAATCGTTTAAATATCCATTGGCGATGATGGTGCGCGGGGCATGATTTTTTTTGATGGGGAAAAAGTATCCCGATTCATCGATATAATAGCTTTTGTTGCTCTTTTCGTAAACACGCACTACAGGAGTTCGTTCGCGGATGTTCACAAAAATTCCGCTACTTAGTCCGCAATAGCAGTCAACATGTTCGATAAAGGGGTTTTTTGCCAGTATTTTTTCGATGGTTTTGGTGTTCACATCAGCGATTCTCAATTGGAGCAAGGAGTCGTTTGGGTTTATGGCTTTCATCAATTCCGTCGTGTGCAAAAATCCGACCCCGCCATTGTTGTCGATGGTGATGTTTACTCCATTGATATAATCCTGTGAGCGCAGATGATACGACACGCCAATCAGGGCCATCAGTGCCAGAGCTGTAAATGCGATGATCGATATGGTCAGTATTTTTTTCAGCATGGCATTAAATTTTGTTCAATTTCATCTGTCATCTGACCAATATCGCCGGCTCCCATGGTCAGCAGAATGTCGAAGTCCTGTTGTTGTATGAATGACAGAATATCGGATTTTTTCACCAAATACTTATTTTCATTGTCCATCAGATCCAGAATCATTTGCGATGATACATTTGCGATGGGTTTTTCTCGTGCCGGATAAATATCCAACAGAACCACCATGTCGAGTGTTTGTAAGGCTTGGGCAAAGCCTGAGGCAAAATCACGTGTCCGGCTGTAAAGATGTGGTTGAAAAATACCCATAACCTTTTTGCCGGGATATAGCATCCTCACGGCCTCGATGGTAACACGTATTTCTTCCGGATGGTGGGCGTAGTCGTCGATGTACACCAGCGATGGCGTGTTGATACGCACGTCAAATCTGCGTTCTACTCCAAGAAATGAGGTGAGTCCGGCTTTTATTTCCTCATTGGTCAGCCCCAAAAGCATGGCTGATGCGGCAGCGGCCAATGCATTTTCGATGTAGTGAACACCGGGAACTTGCAGAGAGATATTCCTGATAGTAAGGTCTTTGTGCTCAATATCAAACACAAACACATGGTCGCTTACCCGGATATTGGTGGCGCGAAAATCTGCCTCAGGATTTGTTCCGTAGCTCATGCGTTGGTAATTTCCATTGAAATGATTGGCAATGGCTGCATGGCAAACGAGCACCCCTCCGGGTTCTATTTGATTGGAAAAATCAACAAAGGCATTTTTTAAGGATTGATGATTTTCGTATATATCCAAATGGTCGGCGTCCATGGAGCTGATGATTCCAATATTGGGATGAAGCAACAAAAACGACCGATCGAATTCGTCGGCTTCCACCACAAAGAAATCTGTGGTGTCCGACAAAATCAGGTTTGATTGGTAGTTTTTGGTAATGCCTCCCACGAAAGCAGTGGTCATCTTCTGTGCATGTTTGAGCAGATGTGCCGTAAGTGCTGAGATACTGGTTTTGCCATGGGTTCCGGCGATGGCCACGGTGTTGTACCGGCTGCTTATTTTGCCCAGCAAGGCCGCACGTTTGATGAGCGAAAGGTTTTGTTCGCGACAATACAGCAACTCAGCATTGTCGGGTGGAATGGCCGGCGTATAAACCACCATCTCCGGGTTTGGAGGAATTTTAGAAATATCTTCGTGGTAATGAATCACCATGCCCTCTTTTTCGAGTTGACGTGTGAGCGTTGAAGAGGTAAGGTCGTAACCCGAAACCTGATAGCCAAGATGTTGGTAATACCTTGCCAGGGCGCTCATGCCAATACCCCCGATACCCAGGAAATAGATATGTCGGTTGTTTGTGGTCATGATTTTCCTCCTTTTATGAGTGCTATCACCTGTTTTACAATGGCCTCGGTAGCATCTGGATGATCAAAAAATGCAAGGTTTTCCGACATTTGCCTGCGTTTGCCTGCATCATTCATCAAGTGGATGATTTCAGTGGCGAGGCGATCATTTGCCTGGACTTCGGGGATGAGGATGCCGGCTTCTTTGTCCACCAGGGTACGTGCATTTTGCGTTTGGTGGTCTTCGGCAGCCGAGGGTAGTGGTATGTAGATGGCCGGTTTTTTTACGGCCACAATTTCGGCAATGGCGATGGCTCCTGCTCTGGAGACTATCAGGTCGGCACAGGCATAGGCCATGTCCATCCGCTGAATGAATTCTTTTATCAAAACGCGTTCGGGTGAAGGAGAGGCTTTGGCTGCCATCAGCGCTTGTTGATAGCCGTTTTTGCCCGTTTGCCAAAGTACCTGAATGTTGTTGGTAACCAATTCGTTCAATGCAGAGGCAATGGCCAGATTTATTTTTACGGCACCCTGACTTCCTCCGATAATCAACAATGTGGGCAGTGCCGGATTGAGTCCGAAAAAGGCACAACCCTCCATCTTGTTACCGCTGGCATTCATGATTTCTTTACGAATGGGACTTCCCGTCAACACAATCTTGCTCTCGGGGAAATACTTTTCCATGCCCGGATAGGCCACGCAAATACGATTAACCGTACGTGCCAGCCATTTGTTGGTGAGTCCGGGATACGAATTTTGTTCCAATATCAGGGTGGGGATTTTCCTTTTTGATGCGGCATGCAGCAGTGGTCCACTGGCATATCCACCTGTTCCGATGACCACATCGGGTTTAAATTTCCTGAGGATGCTACCTGCTTTCAAGGTGCTGTAAATAAGTTTGAAAGGAAAGGCCAGGTTGCTCCAGGTGAGTTTTCGTTGGATACCACTGATGGGTAATCCTTCGATGGGATAACCCGCCTGAGGAACCTTTTCCATTTCCATGCGTCCGGTGGCTCCCACAAACAAAAAATGCGCTTTGGGAAAAGCTTTTTTTAGTCCATCGGCAATGGCCACCGCGGGAAAGATATGACCGCCGGTTCCGCCGCCGCTAAGCATGATATGGTATGTTTCCTTAGTCATGGGCAGGTTGGTTTAGGGGTTGTTGGTCAGAAGTTCCTTCTTCGATGTCTTTGCTTACGCTCAGTATGATGCCAATGGCCAGACTTGTAAACCAAATGGAGGTTCCTCCCATGCTGAGCAGGGGCAGGGGCTGTCCGGTAACAGGCAGCAAGCCAACGGCCACCCCCATGTTGATCATGGCTTGAAAAACCAGAGAAAATCCCACGCCAATGGTGAGAAAAGCCCCGAATGTTCCGGGTGCCTTGGTAACGATTTTTACGGCCCGGAAAAACAAAATCAGGTACATGAGTACCACAAAAACGCCACCAACGAGGCCGTATTCCTCTACGATAATGGCAAAAATAAAGTCAGAATAAGGATGAGGCAAGAAGTTGCGTTGGGTACTGTTTCCGGGCATTTTGCCAATGATTCCACCTGTGGCAATGGCAATTTTGGCTTGATCGAGCTGATATGTGTCGCCACTGCCACCTTCAACATAAGAGGTAATGCGGTTTTTCCAGGTGCCCACGCGGCCTTGTTGCCCTTCGGGCAGCATAAGCAGAATGGTTACACCCAATGCCATGGCCACCAAACCAATTCCCACCAATCCCAAAAGATAGCTGGTTTTTACTCTTCCAATAAACAGGATGACCAAACTGGTGGCAAACAGCATGGCCGCGGTGGAAAAGTTGGCCAGGAAGATAAGCCCGGTTACAAGGATAATGGGTAGCATCAAAGGGAGAAAAGCCGAACGAAAGTCTTTTATTTCGTCTTGTTTTTTGCTCAGCATCCGGGCCAAAAACACAATCAGGGTAATTTTGGCAAGGTCGGAAGTTTGAAAGGTTAAACCAAAGGGCAATGGCAGCACCCGTTTGGCATCGTTAAGGTTTAATCCGAAGATTAACGTGATGAGCAACAAGGGAATGGCGATGTACAGGCCTATTTGAAAAATACGAGAATAATAGGTGTATTTTACCCGATGTGCCAGATACATGAACAGAAGTCCAAAAAGCAAAATCAGTGCATGCTTGAGCATATAATAATTGGTGTTACCACCATGATATTTGTATGCCAGTGTTCCTGTTGAGCTGTAAACAGCCAAAAACGACAACAAACTCAGCAGAAAAACCACTGCCCAGATCACCCGATCACCTTTTATTCTTCCTCCCAGCGTTCCCATGGCTATAATCTGTTCACTGCTTGTTTAAACTGATTACCGCGGTCTTCAAAATTCTCGAACAAATCGAAGCTTGAACATGCCGGAGACAGAAGCACGATGTCGCCTTTTTCGGCCAGGTGATATGCTTCAATAACAGCATCTTCTGCTGATTCGGTGTTCACAATCGTGGGCACCACATCGCCAAAAGCGGCGTGGATGTTGGTGTTATCCAAACCAAGACAAACAATGGCTTTCACCTTTTGCTTTACCAGAGCCATCAGAGAAGTGTAGTCATTTCCTTTGTCCACACCGCCCACAATCCATACGGTGGGACGGTCCACGTATTCGAGGGCGTACCAGGTGCTGTTCACGTTGGTAGCTTTCGAGTCGTTGATAAAACTGATGCCATGCACACTCGACACGTATTCAAGTCGGTGGGCAATGTTGTGGAAATCGGAAAGGCTCTGCTTCAGCGATTCGTTTCTTACGTCCATTAATTTGGCTGCAACTCCTGCTGCCATGGAGTTGTGGATGTTGTGTCGCCCTTGTAAGGCCAATTGCTCTAATGTCATACTGACTTGTTTTTTATGGTGTTTTATGATGATTTTATTATTGTTCAAATAGGCTCCCCTTGTGGTGGGAGTGGGTTGAAGCGTATAGGTATATCGTTGTGCCAATCCCGCGGTGGTGCCCATGGCCTCGCTTAATACAGGGTCGTCGGCGCAATAAATGACCACATCTTCGGGTTGTTGATTCCGCAATATCCTGAGTTTGGAGGCCACGTATTTGCTAAATTGATGGTCGTAGCGGTCCAGATGGTCAGGGGTAATGTTGGTGATGATGGCGATATGGGCTCTGAATTCAAACATGCCATCCAGTTGAAAGCTGCTGATTTCGAGTACATATACTTCGTAATTGTTTTCGGCCACCTGTAGGGCAAAACTTTGTCCCACATTGCCTGCCAGTCCTACGTTGAATCCTGCATTTTTCAGGATGTGATACAACAGGAGGGTGGTGGTTGTTTTTCCGTTGGAACCGGTGATACAAATAAGTTGTGCCCTGGTATATCTTGAAGCAAACTCAATCTCAGAGATCACCGGAATCTGTTTTTCCACCAATCGCTGAATCACAGGTACATGATCCGGAATGCCGGGACTTTTTACTACTTCCACAGCATTTTCGATTTTTGAAAGGGTATGCCCGTTTTCCTCGAAGGGTATGTTTTGGGCTACGAGGGTTTGACGGAATTTGTCACAAATTGGGCCATTGTCGCTTACAAAGACATCAAAACCTTGCTTTTTGGCCAAAATAGCTGCTCCCACGCCACTTTCACCGGCGCCCAGAATCACTATTTTTTGGTTTTTTGTCATTTGTAATATACTGTTTATCTAAGTTTTAAAGTAATAATGGTGGTTACTGCCAGAAAAATGCCCACAATTAAAAACCGTTGTACAATCTTGGGTTCGGGATAGCCCAGTTTTTGAAAATGGTGGTGAAGCGGCGACATCTTAAAAATCCTTCTTCCTTCGCCATATTTCTTTTTGGTGTGTTTGAAATAACTTACCTGCATGATCACCGACAGGCTTTCTGCCAAAAATATTCCGCACAGGATGGGGATGAGCAGTTCTTTTCGGATGATGATGGCGAATACCGCGATAATTCCTCCGATGGACAAACTTCCCGTGTCGCCCATAAAAATCTGTGCCGGATAGGTGTTGAACCAGAGAAAACCCACCGTAGCTCCTACAAATGCGGCAATGTATATGGAGAGTTCACCGGTATTTGGTAAATACATGATGTTGAGATAGTCGGCGAAAATGATGTTACCCGAAACCCAGGCCAGCAAACCTAAGGTTAAGCCAATTACTGCCGAAGTGCCGGCGGCCAGTCCGTCCATGCCATCGGTGAGATTGGCTCCGTTGGAAACGGCCGAGATAATAAAAATGACCAGTGGGATGAATATTAAAAAGGACCATTTTTCGTGCCCCTCGCCCATCCAACTGAGGAGGGAGGCATAATCGAATTCGTTGTTTTTAACAAATGGTATGGTGGTTTTGGTGCTTTGAAATTGCTCATATACAAATTTGGAGGACGGCCCCGTTTGTTCCATGGTGACAAACACTTCGGTGGAAGGTTTTATCTTTTCGCGAACCACCACCTGTGGGTTGAAATACATCACCAAACCAACGATGAGGCCAAGCACTACTTGTCCGATAATTTTATAAATCCCTTTTAACCCTTTTTTATCTTTTTTAAAAACTTTGATGTAATCGTCGGTGAAGCCAATGGCACCCAACCAGATTGTGGTGAAAATCATCAACAGGA
This sequence comes from Bacteroidales bacterium, assembly GCA_965140775.1. GTDB lineage: Bacteria > Bacteroidota > Bacteroidia > Bacteroidales > F082 > UBA6244. The sequence goes on from OZ223471.1 coordinate 836,852, forward strand.
TATAGATATTGGAGAGTTTGGCAAACAAAAGGGTGGGCACAAGCACTGACGCCAGGATGATAAGTCCGCCCATGGTGGGAGTGCCTTGCTTTTCCAGCTGACCTTCCAAGCCCAGATCACGGATGGTTTCACCCACCTGTTTTTTGTTCAGGAAAGCAATCCATCGGTTGCCAAACAACAAGCTGATGATGAGCGAGGTGATGATGGCCATGGCTGCTCTGAACGACAAATAATTGAATACACCGGCTCCTGGAAAGTTGAATGCGCTATCGAGATATTGAAATAAGGTGTACAGCATAATTATATTTCTTTCATGAGTTCTTCGATTATTTCTTTGTCGTCGAAATGATGACGAACCCCATTTATTTCCTGGTATTTTTCATGGCCTTTTCCTGCAATCAGGATCATATCTCCCGGTTGAGCCAGGTTCCAGGCCGTTTTGATGGCTTCTTTTCGGTTGGTAATTACCAGCGTTCTGGCTTTTTTGGTAACATCGATTCCCTGTTTCATTTCTTCCAGAATTTTTTCCGGATCCTCGCTGCGCGGGTTGTCGCTGGTGAGAATAACCCTGGTGCTCAGGCGCGATGCAATGGCAGCCATCAGCGGTCTTTTGGTTTTGTCGCGGTCGCCTCCGGCGCCGGTAACGGTGATTAGTTGTTCGTTGTGGGTCCTCAGGGCATTCAGGGTATTCAATACATTTTCCAACGCATCGGGGGTATGTGCATAATCCACGATCGCCGTGATGTTGTTGGCCGATTTAATCACATCGAACCTGCCTTCGGCTCCTTTCAACATGCTCAATCCGGCCAGAACTTCTTCTTTGGCCTGACCCAATAGCATGGCCGTACCATAGATAGCCATTAAATTGTAGCTGTTGAAATCTCCCGAAAGGGGCGAGTACACTTCAATGCCGTCGATTTTTATCTGCATGCCGTCCAGGTGGTTCTCCAGCACCTTGCCTTTGAAATCAGCCATGTTTTTCAATCCGTAGAAATTTTTCGTTGCCTTGGTGTTTTGCAGCATGATTTTGCCATTGCGATCGTCAGCATTGGAAAGGGCAAATGCGGCGGAAGGCAGTTGGTCGAAAAATCTTTTCTTGGCTTCCAGATAAGCTTTGAAAGTGAGGTGATAGTCCAGATGATCGTGGGTGATGTTGGTAAATACCCCTCCGGTAAAGGTTAGTCCGGCGATACGCTCCTGATCGATGGCGTGCGAGCTTACTTCCATAAAGGTGTATTCGCAACCTGAATCCACCATCTGAGCCAGCAATTCGTTTATTTTAACTGCATCGGGTGTGGTATGACTCGAAGGAAGTTCCGCATTGCCAATACGACAGCTGATGGTGGAGATTAATCCGCATTGATAGCCCAAATGCATAAACAAATTATACAATAAGGTGGCCGTGGTGGTTTTGCCATTGGTGCCCGTGATGCCTACCAGTTTAAGCTTTTTGGAAGGGTTTCCATAAAAATTGGAGGCCATCATGCCCAAAGCGAAGGATGGATTCTTCACCAAAATATAGGTAATCTCAGGGTGTATCTCTTCAGGAAATTGACCGCAAATAATGGCTGTTGCACCTTCTTTAATGGCTTGTCCGATGTACGTATGACCATCAACCCGTGTTCCTTTGGTGGCAACAAAAGCAGTATCGGTTGTCACACTACGCGAGTCGAAGGCTATGTGATTGATGGGAACATTGAGCATTCCTTTGGTTTCGATCACACCACACGAATATAATATGTCCTGCAATTCCATCATTTCGGCTAAATATTTGACAATTCGAGGTTTATATGCATATTGGGTGTTACTTTGCTTCCTGCTCTGGCGGATTGCGAGCGCACCACGCCACGTCCGGAGAGTGAGATGCTGATGCCCATGTTCTCCAAAAGAAATACCGCGTCCTTGGCTTTCATGCCCTTTACATTGGGGACTATTTTTTCGGGAAACCGAACCGCTTCAAACTCGGTAGTGCCACTTTGTGTATTGGCTATTATCCACTCTTCACTTCCCTGACTTTCAGTGAATGGGATGTTTAGGTTGCCATAAATGACAGTAGCATCATTTGCATGTAATGGTCTGATTTTAGGTGCGCTTTGGACGCTGTCCACAAGGCCGTTGTCCACATTCAGCGAGATGGAGGTGGCGTAAATATTGTCGGCAATTTTTTTAAATACCGGAGCAGCCACGCTTCCCCCGTAGTATTTTCCTGCAGAAGGATTGTTTACCACCACGATGCATGAATACACTGGATTGTCGGCAGGAAAATACCCCACAAAGGTTCCGTTGTAATTTTTCTTGTTGTATTTGCCCCCCACGGCTATTTGTGCTGTTCCTGTTTTGCCGGCTACTTTGTAGGGGCAATTCTTGAAGGTGCTTTTGCCGGTGCCACGTTCCACCACACCTTCGAGCAGCGACTGGGCTTGCTTCAGGGTAGCTTCGGATACTACCTGAGGGTTAATTATCTGGGGATCGAAATGTTCTTTGGGTACACCGCCCTCCATGATGTCGGTTACAAAATAGGGTTTCACCATCACACCATTGTTGGCAATGGAGTTGTAAAGGGTGAGGGTTTGCATGGGAGTTACGGTGAGCTCATATCCAATGGACATCCACGGAAGTGAGGTGCCATACCAGATTCTTTTGTTTGATGGATGTTTTATCTGAGGTATCCCTTCTCCTTTGATTTCAAGATGCAGGGGGGTGTTCAGATTAAAAGAGTATAGCCTGTCGATAAATTTCTCGGGTTCATCCTTATAGGCACCGTAAATAATTTTGGAGATGCCCACATTTGACGAATGTTCAAAGGCATCGCGAACAGTAACGCGTCCGTTTCCGATTTTGTGAACATCCTGCATGCCGCGGTTGTAGTAGGAGGTATATCCTTCACCTGTAACCACACTATCGGTAAGTTTTGTTTTGTTGTCCTCAAGTGCTGCCAAAATGGATGCCAGTTTAAAGGTAGATCCGGGTTCGATGCTTTCACCAATGCTGTAGTTGTAAGTTTCTTTGTAATAGCCATCGGTGCTGTCGTAACGGAGGTTGGCGTTGGCACGAATTTTTCCGGTGGCCACTTCCATTACCACGGCACATCCCTGAAAGGCTTTGTTTTCGAGTAGTGTTTCGAGCAAGGCCTGTTCGGCAACATCCTGAATATGAATGTCGAGGGTGGTCACCACATCAAGTCCATCCACCGGTTCCACTTCATTTTCGTCGTGAACAGGAACCCAATCTCCATGGTTTATCCGTCGCATTACCTGTTTGCCATCTTTTCCCGTAAGGGTTTCTGCATAAGCGCCTTCGAGCCCCACATACAAATTTTCATCCTCAATCACATAACCAATGGTTCGGGCTGCCAGTTCGTCAAAAGGACGGGCCCGTTGTGTTTTTTGAATGGTGATAAGGCCACCTCGGTATTTACCATCCCTGAATATGGGAAGCTTACGCATTTGCTTTAGCTGATCGTAGCTGGTTTTCCTGCTGATGAGTAGGTAGCGGTTGCCCTTTTTTCGGGCGGCCACCAACTGGTTTTTAATGTTGCGTGCCGACTTGTTGAGAATGGTAGCCAAACCTTTGGCAATGGAATCGACCTTGGCATTGAACAGGGAGTTGGAAATGGCCGGATTGGCTGCATCCCAGCGCACCTCAAATATGGGAACCGATGTGGCAAGCAAGCTTCCATCCGAAGCCAGAATATTGCCTTTGGTGGATTCGATGTTAAACACCTCGAGCTCCTGAGTAATGGCTTTTTCGTTAAGTTCTTCACCTTCTTTTACCTGGATATAAACAATTTTGGCAATAATGGCCACTCCGAACAACAACATGCCGAAATACACCAGATAAACCCGCCATAATATGTCTTTTCTAATATCCATAATCTTCTGATCAGTCTTCGTTTTTGATGGTGATACGTTTTAGTGGTTCGGTGTTTTCTTTTATCCCTTTGGTATTCAGCTTCTTGGAAATCTGTGATTGCTTTTCAATCTGCGTCAGGTTCGATTTGGCATCGATGTATTCAAACCTTAATTCCTTTACTTCCCGCTGCAATTGGTTTATTTCCCGGGTTTTGTTCTCGGCCAGGTAGTTGTTGGCAATGTAGATGAAAGCCAGAAAAGAGATGTACAGCAAATAAGGAAGCATGGTAAAAGTGCCCGATGACAAAAAATCACCACCCAAAATTTCTTTGGTAGTTTTTTCAAACTTGCTTTTCTTGGCAGGAGCCTTGGGTATGACTTCTGCCGGCGGTTCCGGATTTTTGAGTTTGTTCGACTTTGCCATGGCTATACTTTTTCTGCGATGCGTAATTTGGCACTGCGTGCACGCGGATTGAGTTCAATTTCCTGTTCGGAGGGTACCAATGGCCTTCCGGTGATGTTTTTTACGTCCACCAACACATTGCCATAAAAATCTTTTTCCAGGGTGCCTTCAAAATTCCCCGACTTAAAGAAGTTCTTTACCAACCTGTCTTCCAGCGAATGGTAAGAGATTACCACGAATCTTCCACCGGGCCTCAGCGATTTCATGCCGTCTTCCAAAAGTGTTTTCAAAGCCGTCAACTCATCGTTCACCTCAATGCGAAGGGCTTGAAATACCATGGCCAGGTATTTGTTGAGTTTGTGAGCCGGGAAAAATGACTTGACTGCATTGATCAGATCGCCGGTGGTGGTAATGGGTTTAACTTCTCTGGCTTTGATGATTCCGCGGGCTACGTGATAGGCGTTTTTCAGTTCGCCGTATTCTTTGAGAATGTGCAGGAGTTGCCTTTCGGAATATTCGTTCACCACCACCTCAGCACTGTTGACGTTACTTTGATTCATGCGCATATCGAGTGGGGCATCAAAACGGGTGGAAAATCCACGTTCGGCTTCGTCGAACTGATGCGATGATACCCCCAGATCGGCCAGGATGCCGTCCACTTCAGCAGCTTCGTGAAGTTTGAGAAAGTTGGTGAGGTAGGTAAAATTGTAGTTTACCAACGTAAAACGCGGATCGTTGATCACGTTGTTTTTGGCGTCGGGATCCTGATCAAATCCGATCAACCTGCCGGAAGTCAGTCGAGCCATGATTTCACGGGAGTGACCACCTCCGCCAAAGGTCACATCAACATAAATTCCGGTGGGAATAATGTTCAGGCCTTCAATGCTTTCTTTTAATAATACCGGATTGTGATACATGTGTTGTATTAATCAGTTTCTAACTCTCCCATCACCTCTTCTGCCAAATCAGCAAAATCATCCGGGTCGTAATCCATGGCCTTTTCATAGGCGTCTTTATCCCAGATCTCGATGCGGTTTACAACTGATGTAAGTACAACTTCTTTAGTCATGCCTCCGTATTTCATCAAGTCTTTGGGAATGAGCATCCTGCCCGTTCCGTCCAACTCCAGAGGTTTTACACCGGCCATAAACTTTGTTACGAATTCCGCGTTTTTCTTTTTGAACATATTGAGTTTGCTCACCAGGGCGGTTTCTTCCTGCCAATGGCTCAACGGAAACAATTCGAGACATTTTTTGAAAATGCTGCGCTTGATGACAAAACCTGCCGAAACAGCTTCTCCCATCTGCGTTTTGAACTGCACAGGAAACATTAATCGTCCCTTTGCGTCCAGTTTGCACTCGTATGTCCCTAGTATATTGATCATTAAAAACGAAGAATTATGGTGTAAAAATACTAACTATTTACCACAATTAGACATAATTTACCACCTTTTACCACTTTGTTAAAAAAAAGTTACGTTTTTAACAGAAAATATTTTCGATTGTGTTGTTAAAATATTAATTTACAGATATCTAGTTGTTGTGTTGTTTGGCAAATCAAACTTATTAACAACGCGTGACGCCAAAAATTGTTAATAACTCACCCTATAATGACTCAAGTGAGCTGCCAATGGGTTGACTAAATGTACCTTCGTTTAATTTTCCGTTGGATTTTCCATTTCTTGTTTTTTTGCCTGATGTTGCCTACTCAGGTTTCCTATCTTTGTGGTCATGGAACGCATCACACTTTTTGCCGAAATATTGTTGCCTCTGCCCTTGCCGGGTACCTTTACCTATCGGGTTCCCTTCGAGCTCAACGATCAGGTGGCTGTGGGTCAGCGTGTGGCTGTGCAATTGGGCAAACGACGCGTGCTTGCCGGTCTTGTAAAGGAAATTCACGAGGTGGTGCCAACGGGTTATATTCCTAAATACATCCTGTCCATCCTCGATAACGAGCCCATTGTATTGCCCATTCAGTTTCAGTTTTGGCATTGGATTTCGGAATATTACATGAGTACGGAAGGAGAGGTGATGGCAGCAGCTTTGCCCACCGTTTTTAAGTTGGCCGGCGAATCGAAAGTGATGTTGCATCCGGGTTTTGTACCCGACCAACAATCGTTGAGCAATGCCGAATTTTATATTACCGAGGCCTTGTTGCAAAAGAAAAAGCTAACCATTGCCGAATTGACCAACATGGCCGGGATTGCCAAAATATTGCCTGTGCTCAAGACCATGATCGAAAATCATTTGATTGTGGTGGAAGAGGAATTAATGGATACCTACAAGGCGAAAACCGAAAAAATGGTTGTCCTCACCCCCTGGGCACAAAAGGATGAAAACCTCCAACAAACAATGGATGATTTGGGCAAGCGGGCACATAAACAGTTGGAAGTGCTCATGGCCTACATTGGTCTGGCTGGCTTCCCGCTGGAGGCTTGTTCGGGAATTGCACAGAAGGATTTGCTTGCCAAAGCGGGTGCTTCTTCGGCCATTCTTAAACCCTTGGTTGACAAAGGGGTGCTGCTGATTGAGGAACGCGAAATAAGCCGTATCGAAAGGGTAGGTTCGGCCTCGGAGCCCATGGTGCAGCTAAGCGATCATCAGCAATTGGCTTTTGATGGTATCATCCGCCAATTTGAGCAAAAGGATGTGGTTTTGTTGCATGGCGTTACCTCCGGAGGCAAAACCGAGGTGTATATCCGGTTGATGGAACGCGCTTTGAAAGAGGGTACACAGGTATTGTACCTGTTGCCTGAAATTGCACTTACCGGTCAGATTATCACCCGGCTTCAACGGTATTTTGGCGATCAGGTTGGGGTGTATCACTCCAGATATGGTAAAAATGAGCGGGCTGAGGTATGGCTGGGATTGTGTGACACTCAAACCAGGTCGCAACCACGCATTATCCTGGGTCCCAGGTCGGCCATGTTTCTTCCTTTCAGCAATCTGGGATTAATCATTGTGGATGAAGAACACGATGCCAGCTACAAACAGTTTGATCCGGCACCCCGATACAACGCACGCGATGCTGCCATTTACCTTGCGGCGCTGCATGGTGCCAAGGTGGTACTCGGCTCGGCTACTCCTTCGGTGGAATCCTACTACAATGCCATGCAGGGAAAGTATGGTTTGGCCACACTCACCGAACGTTTTGGTGGTATTAAAATGCCTGAAATAGTGGTGGTTGACATGAGGGACCAAACCAAACGCCGGCTTATTCGTTCGCATTTTTCATCGGTATTGCTCCAGGAGATTTCCCTGGCACTCGAGAACAAAAAGCAGGCGATTCTGTTTCAAAACCGTCGTGGATTTTCATTGCGTATCGAGTGCGATTCGTGTCATTATGTGCCCGAATGTAAACATTGTGATGTTACGCTTACCTATCATAAAAGGAGTGAACTGCTTAAATGTCATATCTGCGGTTATTCAACTACAGTTCCCGCAGTTTGTCCTGACTGCGGCAATACCGGATTGAAAATGAAAGGGTTTGGCACTGAGAAAGTGGAGGAAGAATTGTCCATTTTATTGCCAAAAGCCAAAATCGATCGCATGGATTTCGACACCACACGAACCAAAAACAGTTTTCAAAAAATTCTTCTCCGATTTGAAGCTGGCGAAACCGACATCCTTACCGGTACGCAGATGGTTACCAAGGGATTGGATTTTGATCATGTGCATGTGGTGGGTATTTTAAGTGCCGATGGCATGTTGAGTTATCCCGATTTTCGTGCCCACGAAAGAAGCTATCAACTTATGGCACAGGTAAGTGGGCGTGCCGGAAGAAAGGACCGTCAGGGCAAAGTAATTATCCAAACCTGGAAACCCCAACATCCGGTTATTCGTTTGGTGGTCCAAAATGATTATGAAGCCATGTTTGAGACGCAACTGGCCGAGCGTCAACAATTTCAATACCCTCCTTTCTATCGGTTGATTGTGGTGCGGCTCAAACATAAAAATCCTGACTTGCTCAATCGTGCAGCATCCTCTCTGGCCATCGATTTGCGCAGCAAATTTGGCAGAGAAGTGTATGGCCCCGAATACCCTTTGGTTTCAAGGGTTCGGAATTTTTACATCAAACAAATACTTATTAAGTTTGCCCGTAACATCAATAGTTACCGGATGAAGCAAGAAATAGTTGCTTCCGTGGATATTTTCCGCAACGACAAAAACTTCCGCCCCGTTGTGATTCAATTTGATGTGGATCCGCAATAAGCCCACCATGGTAAAAAAAATACCACCAACTGAGAATTTGTTCCCCGTCGGTGGTATGGCATATGAGCATTAAAACGTACTACTGACCAACAACAATCTTTTTGGTAACAGTTTGGTTATTCATTTCAATTTTAACAAAATAGAGACCGTTCTCCAACGATTCAACATTCATGTCAATGCTGTGGTTTCCACCTTTCAGCGTTCCGTTGTACACTTGATCAACCTGACGTCCGAGCATATCGAACAAAGTAATGTTAGCTGTACCATAGCTATTGTTGCTAAAGTTGATGTGCGCAGTTTTGGTTGCAGGGTTGGGGAAGATTTCCACCGATTCGAGTGAGGTGTTTTCGTCAACTCCCACTTGCGAATCGTAGGCCAAACCTGTAGTAACCATGTCGGTAAAGGCCGGACCAGTCCAAAGCACATTGGTAGCTTCATCGGTAATGATATAAAAACCACCATCTAGCCCGGTTCCCGAAGCGTCGTTCAGGGTTAGGGTATAACAGCCATCTGAGGGAAAAGTAAAGGGTTCCAAATGGAGTCCGCTGTTTGGATAAGGGCCTCCCGAAGCAATGGCGTTTCCATCACCATCGGTAATACTCCAGGTAATATCCTGTGGATCGCCCAGGGTTTGAACACCAAAATATCCGGTTTTAGGATAATATTGCGATTGGGTGAAGTTGGTGTTAAAGTTGTCATTTTGTGGGAGTTCGTCCGTTTGACCGTCAGGTTGTTCACACGTAATGTTTAAGGTGTTGTTGTCGGTAACGTCGAAAGTAATTTCGGGTAGGGTAACCATGGCAGTTTCATTCTGCGCCAGCGAGCCGGTCCATTCGTAGGTGGCCATATCGCCTCCGTTTACTTCATAATTGAAGTTGAGAGAAGTAAGTTCCATTACCCCGTAGTTTTTGATTTCTACCACAGGAGACATGGTGCCTTCGCAAGCATTTTGGGGATAATAGGCCGTCAGAATGGCTGCATCGTAATCGTTGGATTCCATGGTAGTGATGTTGCCCATGATTCCGCTGATAACTTCCTGATGGCTTTCGGTTACAAAAGCTACGATGTCGAGGTTTTCGAGTTCAACCAACACATCGTTGTAATCTTCCGGAATTTCGTAAGCAAAGGTTTTTGAGAACAACGATCCTTCGGTAGTTTGGCTGATTTCAACACCCCACTGACCGGTAAGCAAATGGCGCAACATATGTTTGTGGTCGTAGTTGTTTCCGGCACCGCCATTTGTTTGAGGTCCGTAAACATGGTTTTGCAAAAGAGCCACATTCAAGAAATTGGATGATTCGGGGCTGTCGCCTGTGTAGTAAACTTCCACTTGCACAACCAGTTGGCGGGTGGAGGTCACAATAATGGCTTCTACACCTACATTGAGATAGCTGGGTTCGGCCAATATCTGATTGGAGGCTGATGACCAGTAATTTCGGCTCATGGCTGTTCCGCTACCCTGCGACCAGTTGGAAAACAGGTGGCGGTTTACTGTACCGGCGGGGTATCCCACCAACCCTGATTGACCTGCAATGGCGTTTCCCCAAGGGGTGCGGTAATCAGGTTCAGAACCCGAAGGTACGGCGTAACTTCCCTGATGGATGTTGATGAGAATAACATCGTCGGGATGGGCGTCGTAAATGGCTTGGGCTATGGCATGTCCGTCAGGACAAAAGCCACAATGAATGCCGGTAAATTCTTCAAGAACAACGTTTTTGTTCTCGGGGTCGGTTCCAACAATGGTTTGTGCGAAGGAGGTGGCAGAAACCATCAGAATGGCTAAAAATAAGGTAATTCCTTTTTTCATCGTATTTAAAATTAGTTAGTATTCAATTGGTTGCAGCAAAATTAACTGATCCGCCAAGCGTTTCAGTTATTTTGTATTTTTGTGGACTGATACATCTAACTGCAAAGGTATGACAACATTGGCTATTGAATGGTTGTTTTTACCGAAAAATGATATTTAACATTAAAAGAGGTGTAATCGCCTGTTTTTGTCATTTGTGCGCAACCTTTGCAGGTGCTTTGTTGTCAAATATCCGAACCTGAAAATTCGTTATTGTATTGTTTGGGTTTTGGTATAATCTTTGTTGTTAAAATGTTAAATAAATTTTAGATAATGATGAAAAAACTACTACTTTCTTTTATTATGTTTATCGCCACGGTGTTATATGTTAACGCCCAATCTTTTCAGTTATCCTGGAATGATGAAATACTCGGCGACACAGTTATTTTTCACGGAAGTGCAGATACCTTGATGGTGTTCAATCCTATATTTACCAACTTACTTGGCGTTGATGCCAATGTGAGGGTGGTTAAAAATGATGTATCGATTGTTGATGGTGCCGAAAATACAATCTGTTGGGGAGCATGTTTTCCTCCCGGAGTTGACAGCACCGGAGTAACACTTGTTGCTGCAGGGGCTTCAACCGATCGTGATTATTTTCTTGGAGATTATAATGCGCTTGGGCATCCCGGTACTTCTATTATCCGGTATAAGTTTTATAATGTGGACAATGAGGATCAATACCTTGAGGTCGTAGTAAAATTTGTAGCTGCTCCTAATGCCATTGATGAAAATATGTTAAGTGGAATAAAGTTTTCTGACATATATCCAAACCCTGCCAATGATTTTGTAACTCTGGATTATAAACTAGTGCCTGGTGTAAAAGGCGGAAGCGTCAGAATTTCCAACTTGTTGGGTGCGGTGGTAAGCGAAACTGCCATCGACCTTAACAGCAACAGCGTTCGTATGGATGTGAGCAATTTAGAAGGGGGAATTTACTTTTATTCAGTGGTGCTCAACGGCGAAATTTTACACAGTAAAAAGTTGATTATAAGATAATAACACAATTGGGTATTAAATAGAAAAAGCCGATCAAACTGATCGGCTTTTTTGTTTTAAGGTACCTTTTTGAGTTGAATTACAATTCAAACGCAGCTTTCACCTTATCAATATAATTCAATTTCTCCCAAGGGAAAAATGTAACTGTTTTCTTGTACACGTTCAATCCATTTCTGTTTTCCACGAAAGTGGTATCCTTGTCTTGGTAGTACACTTCAATTTCTTTTTCGAAGCTTTCACGACCAAAATGACCATAGGAAGCCGTTGGTACAAAAATGGGATTTTTTAGCCCAAAACGGGAAACAATGGCATAAGGACGCATGTCGAAGATGTTTTCGAGTTTTTTGGAGATGGCACCATCTTTCATGATGTTTCCGTTTTCATCCTTCACTTTGGCCGTTCCGTAGGTGTTCACGTAAAAACCAACAGGTTTGTCCACGCCAATGGCGTAGGCCACCTGAACCAGGATTTGGTCGGCAACACCGGCAGCTACCACGTTTTTGGCAATGTGTCGTGCAGCGTAGGCAGCCGAACGGTCAACTTTGGAAGCATCTTTTCCTGAGAATGCACCACCGCCGTGTGCGCCATGACCGCCGTAGGTATCCACAATAATTTTTCTTCCGGTGAGTCCGGTATCGCCGTGAGGGCCGCCGATGACAAATTTACCGGTAGGATTCACCAATAAGCGCATTTGGTCGGTAAACAAATTTTTGATCTTTTCGCTGTATTTGTTTTTTACACGGGGAATAAGAATTTTAGCACAATCTTCTTTGATTTTATTCTGCATTTTTTCTTCGGTGTCGAAGTCGTCGTGCTGGGTAGAAATCACGATGGTATCGATGCGAATGGGTGTTCCATTGTCATCGTATTCCAGGGTTACCTGCGATTTGGAGTCGGGGCGGAGGTAGGTCATTTCTTTTCCTTCGCGACGGATATTGGCCATTTCGAAAAGCAAATCGTGTGCTATTTCCGTGGTGTAGGGCATGAGGTCGTCCATTTCCTTGATGGCAAAACCAAACATCATGCCTTGATCGCCAGCACCCTGTTCTTCTTCTTTCTGACGCACAACACCTTGATTGATGTCGGACGATTGTTCATGAAGGGCCGAAAGAACAGAACAAGAATCTGCGTCGAATTGATATTCGGCTTTCACGTACCCAATACGGCGAATGGTTTCGCGGGCAACGTGCTGCAAGTCCACATATGCTGAGGTTTTTACTTCACCGGCTATCATGGCCAAACCGGTGGTTACCAATGTTTCGCAGGCCACTTTGGAGTTTGGATCGTGGCGCAACATTTCGTCTAATACCGCATCTGAAATCTGATCGGATACCTTGTCGGGATGTCCTTCAGATACAGACTCGGATGTAAAATAATATGACATATAGTTATCAATTAATATGAAACAAAATTTGAAAGGTTCGGGTGATTGGCGGGTAAATGTTGCTTTAGCATTTTTTTTCCGTGGTTGCAATCAATCAAATCTTTCCACAAACGTTCTTCAAAACGTGCGGCAAAGGTAAGAAAATATTTGTAAAGTAAAGTGCTAAAAGTTGGAAGTTGGAAGACGGAAGTTGGAAGATGGAAGATGGAAGTCGGACCCAGAAAGCATTCGGGGGAAGTTGGAAGACGGAAATCATCCTGCTTCAAGCGTCCACGCTTGAAGTTTGACCCACATTGATCCATTGATCCCACTAATCCCTTTGACCCTTTCCACACTAACCTTCCTGTGTCAGGCGATGAAACACGTCTTCCATTTTGCTTGCTTCCTGCGAAAGCGCCAGCACATTATAGCCTTTGGAAACGGCAAATTTGAAAACTTTTTCACGTAAGTCGAGACCTTTTTTCCCGGTAATGAGCCAGCTATTGTCTGATTGTTTGTCCACTTTTTCCACGCCTTCAATGGCCTGGAGTTCGTTTACGGGGATGATTTCTTTTAGTTCCAGTCGGTACACAAATGATGGAGCACTGCTTTTAGACAGGTTTGACGGGGTGTCGTCGGCAACAATTTTCCCATGGTCGATAATGACCACCCTGCTGCAGAGTGCCTCTACCTCTTGCATGATGTGGGTGCTGAGGATAATGGTTTTCACCTTGCCCAATTCGGCAATAATGCGTCGGATTTCAACCAACTGGTTGGGGTCGAGTCCGGAAGTGGGCTCGTCTAAAATGAGTATCTCCGGGTCGTGAATCAGTGCTTGTGCCAAACCAACACGTTGTTTGTATCCTTTGGAAAGTTCGCCAATTTTTTTTCTGCTTTCCTCGGTTAGTCCGGTAAGCTTTATCACCTCATCCACAGCCACTTTTGCCTTGCCGCTACCCGGATAACTTTTGAAAACGAAGGTGAGATACTCGCGCACATACATATCGGTGTACAGCGGATTGAGTTCCGGCAAATAGCCGATGCACTTGCGCACTTCCAGCGATTGCTCCTGAACATCCAACCCATTTACCGTGGCAGTACCGGAGGAGGGTGGAATAACGGTGGTGAGAATTTTCATCAGGGTGCTTTTGCCTGCACCGTTCGGCCCCAGAAGTCCGACTACCTCTCCTTTGTTGATGGTTAAGCTAACGTTGTCGAGTGCTTTCTGTTGTCCGTAAAACTTGGTAATTCCTTCTATCGCTATTGTTGACATGCTGTATGTGTATTTTATTTTACAAAAATAGTAAAACCGGAGTGTTTGCCGAATAACTGAACCTTTCCGGTTTCATATATCAAGTACGGGCCATGGCATCGAAAAATACCCTACATTCCTGACATTTAATCTTTTCCCACGATAACCAATTTGGCAAACCTGAGCAAAAGTTGTTTTTTGCCAACCGCATGAAACATCACCGAAGCCTTTTTATTGGGACCTTCACCCTCCACCTCCAGCACTTTCCCGCGACCAAAATTGGCATGTTCCACTTCCATTCCGGGAAGGATATCGCCTGCCTGCGATGGAGTGGAACCACTTGTGCCCGGGGTGGAAGTTAATCTTTGGGTGAGTGGTTTTAACGGACGTTTGTTCAACATGGGTTTGGCTTCTTCCTCCGACCTCCGTTTGAAGGATGAGCGGTTCAGCCCAAGTTTTGCCGGTCGATCGATGAGTTCATCGTCAATTTCCTCCAAAAAGCGGCTGGGTTCGGTGATGGTAAAATTCCCCCAACGGTAGCGACTTTCGGCATGACTTAGTGTGAGGTGCTCCATGGCGCGCGTGATGGCGACATAAAAAAGCCTGCGCTCTTCTTCCAGTTCGCTGCGGGTGCTGATGGATTGAATGGAGGGAAAGAGGTTTTCTTCCAATCCCACTACAAAAACATGTGGAAATTCCAGCCCTTTGGAAGCATGAATGGTCATCAGGGTTACCTTGTCCTGGTCTTCATCCTTGTCGTTGTCGGCATCTGTGAGCAAGGCTACATCCTGCATAAATTCGCCCAGCGATTTTTTCACGCTCATATCTCCATCGTTGAGTTCCACTGCGTTTTCACTGAATTCTTTGATTCCATTGAGCAACTCTTCAATGTTTTCCACCCTGCTGACGCTCTCGGGAGTTTCATCATCTCTCAGCATCTTAAGCAAACCCGAGGTATTGGCAATATGGTTGGCCATATCGAAGGCTTCTTTGGTTTTGTTTAACGCGATGAAACTCTTGATTAACAGGGTAAAGTCGTTAATCTTGCGGGCTGTTCCACTGTTGATGTTTACCTGGTATTTCTGAGGCTCAACGGCTACTTGCCACAGGCTAACATTGTGTTCGTCGGCAGCAACCACCATCTTATCCAGGGTGGTTTTGCCAATTCCCCGCGCGGGTGTATTGATAACACGCATGAGGGCTTCGTCGTCGTTGTTGTTGATTACAAGCCTGAAATAGGATAGTAAGTCTTTTATTTCCTGTCGGTTGTAAAACGACAACCCACCGTATATTTTATAAGGGATGTTTTTTTTACGTAATCCTTCTTCAATGGAGCGCGATTGAGCGTTGGTCCGGTACAAAATGGCGAAAGCGCTGTTGGGAAGCTGTTTGTTCATTTTTTGATCGAAGATGGCAGCAGCAACCAAATTTCCTTCTTCATTGTCGCTCGCAGCTTTGATCAACCCGATGGGTTTTCCTGAGGTGTTTTCCGTCCAAACGGTTTTCTTTATCTGATCTTTATTGTAGGTAATTACCTGATTGGCAGCTTTAACAATGGTTTGTGTGGAACGGTAGTTTTGTTCCAGCTTGAATAATTTTGCATCAGCATAGTCCTTTTTAAAATTAAGCATATTGCTGATATTGGCTCCGCGAAACGAGTAGATACTTTGCGCATCGTCGCCTACAACACAGATGTTTTCGTTGTTGGCGGCCAGTTTTTTAATAATCAGGTATTGGGCATGGTTGGTGTCCTGGTACTCATCTACCATGATGTATTTAAATTTTTGCTGGTATTTGTACAGCACTTCCGGAAAACCGGCAAACAACAGATAGGTGTTGAAAAGCAGGTCGTCGAAATCCATGGCATCCGCACGTTTGAGGCGGGTTTGATAGGTTTTGTAAATGTCTTTAATCAATGGTTTGGCCGAGGCCTCATCAGCCGTCTGAATATCAGCATCATTGGCATAATGGTTGGCTGTGATGAGCGACGACTTGGCCATGGATATGCGGCCGGCCACAAATGAAAAGGGATATACCTTGGGATCGAGTTGCATGTCGCTGATAATCTGGCGGATCAGTCGCTTGCTGTCTGTTGAGTCGTAAATGGTGTAATTGGAAGGATAGCCCAGATGATGCCCGTCGAAGCGCAGGATTTTGGAAAAAACAGAGTGGAAAGTTCCCATCCATACATTTCTGCCCTCCCCATCGCCGATGAGTTTAAGTACCCGTTCCTTCATTTCGCGGGCAGCTTTGTTGGTAAAAGTAAGTGCCAGAATATTGAATGGATCCACACCTTTGGCAAGCAGGTATGCCAGACGATAGGTCAGCACCCGGGTTTTTCCTGAGCCTGCTCCGGCAATTACCATCACAGGTCCTTCGGTTTGTACCACCGGATCGCGTTGTTCCTTATTCAGTTGATCTAAAAAGTTGTTCACGTTTTTTTATTTACGGCGCAAAAGTACATTTTTATGTTTGAGGGTTCACCCAATCGTAAGGCTCATCTCAAAATTTAGCTACTTTTGAAGCTCAATTGTCATATGGAAACTACCGAAAAAAATTATCGAAAACTGCTGTTGTTTATTTTAATCGTGGCGGCTGCGTTGCGTTTTTGGAATTTTTGGAACATCCCATTTATGCACGACGAGCTGAGCGCCATGAGTCGTTTGACTTTTCAACATTTTTCTGATTTGATTAAATATGGGGTTGTGCTTAACGATACCCACCCTGCAGGCGTGCAAGTGTTGATGTATTACTGGGTTATGCTGGTGGGTGAGCGCGAAGCCTGGGTAAAACTGCCCTTTTTATTGTCGGGAGTGGCAGCGGTATTTTTTGTTTATAAAATAGGTGCCCTCTGGTTCGATAAAGCCAATGGATTGCTTTCTGCTGCGCTTGTGGCCTCCCTGCAGTTTTTTATTATGTACGGCCAAATTGCACGACCTTATACAAGTGGCTTGTTTTTTACACTGGTTATGGTGTACTATTGGAGTAAATATTTTTTTGTCGCTCCGAGGATTAGATACCTGGTTGTGTTTTCTGTTTTTGGCGGATTGTCGGCCTACAATCACCACTTCAGTTTGTTGTTTGCCGCGTTGGTGGGGTTGTCGGGTGTTTTTTTTGTAAAAAAGGAACAACTTATTCCATACTCACTTGCCGGACTTGGGATTTTCGTGCTTTATATTCCGCATCTGCCCATATTTTTTCATCAGTTGGAACAGGGAGGTATTGGTGGAGTAGGGGGATGGCTTGCCAAACCAACTCCGAAATTTTTCACTGATTTTTTCTCCTGGCTCCTCCATTTCTCAATGATAGGTGGTGTAGTGTTCGTGGTGATATTGGCTTATCTATTATTTAAAAAAGGGCGCTTCCCAACCCATGATTTCCCTTATCGAAAACGAATGGTATTGGCTCTTTGGTTTGCGCTACCGTTGGCAATAGGTTACGGCTACTCCATTTGGGTGAATCCCATTTTGCAATTTTCATTGTTAATATTCGGCATGCCATATCTTATCATGTTGGTATTCAGTTTTCACAAAGAAGTGGATGTCCGTAGGCTTTGGGGGGTGGTACTGGTGCTGATGACAGTAAATGTGGGCACCTTGATATTTCAACGCCATTATTATCACATTTTTTATCGACAACCCTATGAGGAACTGTTTAAAACGGCCGTTGAAGCGCAGCGCAAAGGCGATGTTTTCATTATCGACAACAGCATACCTTATATACATGGCTATTATTTCAGAAAGTACGGGGAAGAGATTCCCTATTTCACCAAGCGAAATAAAGAACTTTCCCTGTCCGATTTTAATCGGAGAGTAGCCAACATCCGGCAAACTCGTGTGGTTGTACAAGGGCTCACAGGGGAAGAGCTTCAATTGGTCCGTTCCTATTTTCCGTATCAAATATCTTATGAGTACGGATTTACTTACGAAACCTATGTGTTGAGCAAGGTGCCTTTCGATACAACACCCCCTGCATATCGTTTGCTTGCGTGTTATTCAGCAGATACTACGGTGGGTACATTTCTCATCAATCCGGCGTTGGAAAAGCTTGATACCCTGACGGGAAGAAAGCGCTTGCTGATGACGTGCGAAATGGAGTGGGGTTTTTCGGTTGATCTGATATTCGATAGTCTTCACATCAGTCCCGGAAGCGTGGTGGATGCACAAATACAAGTGGAGGCCGCTGACCGGGTGGGTGGAGCAGTTTTGGCAGGTTATGTCACGCGTGCAAATGAGGTAGTTTACTGGTCGGCAGCCCCTTTCAGCCGATATGAGTTTAAAAAAGGAGAAGAAATAAGCGCTTTTCTTACCATTGATTTGTCAAGTGCCTTGAAAAAAAATCAGGACACCAAGGATTTGGTTTTGCACTTTAAAGTTTGGAACAACCACAAGCAGGGCACCTATTTCATCGATTCGATGAAAGTGTTGGAACGCCCCGGCAATCCGGATAAATATAGCTTATATTATAGGTAGGAGGAGAAAGCCCCGTAATTTGTTTCAGTACATTTTGCGCGATACAAATATTTATTAAAAATATTTTGTTGAAAAAGTTGTGAATATAAAATATAGTAGTATCTTTGCAGCCCGTTTCAGATATTAAGTTTAAAGTAACTGAAACAGATATAGTTAAGGAACCTGACAAGGTAAAACGATATAGGTTTCCGGCGCAACTTACTCGATAAGAGACTGATTATAAAGTTGTTGCAAAGTTTTAAAAACTGCTGGTATCCCTCCTTGTCTTTTTTCCAAACATTATATCAACAACTTGAGGTTCGTATAAAAGGATTTTATACTTTTGCGCCTCGAAAAAATTGGAGCACAAAAGGTTAATAATAAACGTTAATATGCCGACAATACAACAGTTAGTAAGAAAAGGACGCGAGAAGCTCATCGACAAGAGCAAGTCTCCCGCCCTTGATTCATGTCCGCAGCGTCGTGGAGTATGTGTGAGGGTTTATACCACCACACCAAAAAAACCTAACTCAGCCATGCGTAAAGTGGCCAGGGTTAGATTGACCAACGGTAAAGAGGTGAATGCCTATATTCCCGGTGAAGGACACAATTTGCAGGAACACTCCATTGTAATGATCAGAGGTGGTCGTGTAAAAGACCTTCCCGGCGTTCGTTACCACATCATTCGCGGTGCCTTGGATACCTCAGGTGTGGATGGAAGAACTCAACGTCGTTCTAAATACGGAACCAAACGTCCAAAGAAAAAATAAAGTACTAATAGTATAAGCTTGATCACATGAGGAAAGCAAAACCAAAAATACGAATCACCCTTCCTGATCCCAAATACGGTGATGAGTTGGTTACAAAGTTTGTAAACAACATTATGTTGTCGGGAAAGAAAAGTACTGCTTACAGAATCTTTTATGAAGCCATGGACATCGTTGCCGAGCGCTCCAATGAAGATCCCGTTGAAGTATGGAAAAAAGCATTGGCCAACGTTACTCCAGCCGTTGAGGTTCGGAGTCGTCGTATTGGTGGTGCCACTTTTCAAATTCCTTCCGAAATTCGCGCCGGACGTAAAATGTCTATCGGTATGAAAAACCTGATTAATTTCTCACGCAAACGCCATGAAAAAAGCATGGGTCAAAAACTTGCCGGAGAAATTATGGCTGCTTATAAGGAAGAAGGTTCCGCCTTTAAACGTAAAGAGGATACCCACCGTATGGCCGAAGCCAATAAAGCTTTCTCACACTTCCGGTTCTAAAATAAACCAACTACTATAGCTACGCAAACTAATGGCAGTGCAAGATAAAAATAGCAAACTGAAATTCACCCGGAATATTGGGATTATGGCGCATATCGACGCCGGTAAGACTACTACTACCGAGCGTATCCTGTTTTATACAGGCCGTAATTACAAAATGGGTGAAGTGCACGAAGGTGGCGCTACCATGGACTGGATGGTGCAGGAGCAGGAGCGTGGTATTACCATCACCTCCGCTGCAACAACCGTTTACTGGGAATTGTTCAACAAGCAACACAAGATCAATATTATCGATACCCCCGGCCACGTTGACTTTACCGTTGAGGTAGAGCGATCGTTGCGGGTAC
The DNA here is from genome assembly GCA_965140775.1 of Bacteroidales bacterium. Lineage (GTDB taxonomy): Bacteria > Bacteroidota > Bacteroidia > Bacteroidales > F082 > UBA6244. The sequence continues at coordinate 856,839 of OZ223471.1, forward strand.
TCGACGGAGCCGTGGCTCTGTTTTGTGCCGTGGGTGGTGTGGAACCGCAATCTGAAACAGTTTGGAGACAAGCTGATAAATATAAAGTACCTCGCATCAGCTTCGTAAATAAAATGGACCGCTCGGGCGCCGATTTCTTTTCCGTGGTTGAACAAATGAAAACCCGACTGGGTGCCACAGCCGTTCCAATTCAAGTGCCAATAGGCGCCGAAGAGGATTTTGTTGGGGTAGTCGATTTGGTTAAAGACAAAGCTTTTATCTGGGAAGAAGGAAACAATGGTACCAAAATCGTTGAAATTCCCATTCCAGAAGACCTCGAACAAACCGTGTACGATTACCGTATGAAGTTGATCGAAGGTTGTGCCGAAGAAAGCGACGAACTTCTCGAAAAGTTTTTGGATGATCCTCATTCCATTACCGAAGAGGAAATGATAAATGCCATTCGCACCGCTACCCTCGAAATGCGTATTACCCCTGTAATGTGTGGTTCCGCTTTCAAGAATAAAGGGGTGCAAATGCTCCTCAATGCAGTTATCGAATTTCTGCCCAGCCCATTGGATGTTGATCCCGTTAAAGGTATTAACCCCAATACCGAAAAGGAAGAAATTCGGTTCCCCGATCCAAATGAGAAATTTTCGGCTCTGGCCTTTAAAATCGCTACCGACCCATTTGTTGGACGGTTGTGCTTTTTTAGAGTTTATTCCGGAACACTTACCGCCGGTTCGTATGTTTACAATGTGAACACCGGCAAAAAAGAACGTATCAGCCGTATCATGCAGATGCACGCCAACAAGCAAGAGCCCATGGATAAAATTGAGGCCGGTGATATTGGAGCAGCTGTAGGTTTTAAAACCATTCATACAGGTGATACCCTTACCGACGAAAAATACCCCCTCATCCTGGAATCCATGTCGTTCCCCATACCTGTTATCAGTATCGCCATTGAGCCCAAAACTCAAAAAGATATGGATAAAATGGGCATGGCACTGGCCAAACTGGCTGAGGAGGATCCTACTTTCAAAGTACATACCGACGAAGATTCAGGTCAAACCATTATTTCTGGTATGGGTGAACTTCACCTGGAGGTGTTGATCGACAGAATGCGCCGTGAATTTAATGTGGAATGTAATGTGGGTAATCCTCAGGTTTCTTACAAAGAAGCTATCGTAGGAACTGCATCACACAGAGAGGTGTACAAGAAACAAACCGGTGGTCGTGGAAAATTTGCCGACATTCAATTTGAATTGAGCCCGGCAGACGAAAATTTCGTAGGACTTCAATTTATCGACGAAGTAAAAGGTGGAAACATCCCCCGCGAATACATCCCTTCCATCAAAAAAGGTTTCGAAATTGCCATGCAAAATGGTGTGTTGGCCGGATATTCAGTTGAAAGCATGAAAATCCGATTGATCGACGGATCATTCCACCCGGTTGACTCCGATCAGTTGTCGTTCGAAATGGCTGCCAAAATGGGATTCAAAGCTGCCGCACGCAAAGCCAAGTCGGTTCTGCTTGAGCCCATCATGAAGGTAGAAGTGGTTACCCCCGATGCCAATTTGGGCGATGTTACCGGTGACCTCAACAAACGCAGAGCTTTGCTCGAAGATGTGACCGCCAAAATGGGGGCGCAAATTATAAAGGCAAAAGTGCCGTTGTCCGAAATGTTTGGATATGTTACCTCCCTGCGAACCTTGTCGTCAGGACGGGCCACCTCCACCATGGAATTCGACAGCTATCGCCAGGCACCCGACAGTATTGCGGAAGCAGTGATTAAAAAAGTAAAAGGAGAATAATTAGCTAAAACTATAAAAAGTGAGCCAGAGAATTAGAATCAAACTTAAATCGTACGATCACAACTTGGTTGACAAGTCGGCCGAAAAGATCGTCAAGGCGGTAAAAACCACCGGCGCCGTTGTTAGCGGCCCCATTCCATTACCGACCCACAAAAAGGTATTCACTGTTAACCGTTCTACTTTCGTTAACAAAAAGTCAAGAGAACAGTTTGAACTGAGCACTTTTAAAAGATTGATGGATGTTTACAACTCCTCATCAAAAACCATCGATTCGCTGATGAAATTGGAATTACCTAGCGGAGTAGAGGTAGAGATAAAGGTATAACGATTCACGGTTTTAAAGATTTGTAAAAATGTCAGGATTATTAGGTAAAAAAATAGGGATGACCTCCATTTATGACGAGAACGGGAAAAACATTCCCTGCACCGTTATCGAAGCTGGTCCATGTATCGTAACTCAAATACGTACAAAGGCTGTTGATGGATATGAAGCCATTCAACTTTCTTTCGACGAAAGAAAAGAGAAACATACCACCAAAGCATTGAAAGGTCATTTCGACAAAGCAAACACAACACCCAAAAAGTATGTAGCCGAGTTTACACGTTTCGAAGACCGTAAACAGTTTGGCGAAGTGCTCACAGTGGAAGTGTTTAAAGAAGGCGAATATATTGATGTGGTGGGCCGATCAAAAGGAAAAGGATTTCAAGGCGTAGTAAAACGTCATGGTTTTTCCGGAGTAAATGATGCCACACACGGTCAGCACAACAGATTAAGAGCCCCCGGGTCAATCGGTGCATCTTCATGGCCTTCACGTGTTTTTAAAGGAATGCGCATGGCCGGACGTACCGGAGGCAAAAGGGTGAAGCTGATCAACCTTCAGGTAATGAAAATAATTCCTGAACAGAATATTGTGGTAGTAAAAGGAGCGGTACCCGGTCCGAATAATTCATATGTAAAATTAGAGAGATGGAGTTAGTTGTTCATAACAAAAGCGGCGAAAGCACAGGCAGGAAAATCGTTCTCGACGATGCCGTGTTTGGAATAGAGCCCAACGACCATGCGATTTATCTCGATACAAAACAGTATCTGGCCAATCAGCGTCAAGGCACACACGATTCCAAAGAACGCGGTGATGTAAGAGGTAGCACACGAAAAATCAAACGTCAAAAGGGTACCGGTACTGCACGTGCCGGCGGAATCAAAAACCCCATGTTTCGCGGTGGTGGAAGAGTGTTCGGACCCCATCCAAGATACTACGGCTTTAAGCTGAATAAAAAAGTCAAAAGATTGGCTCGCAAATCAGCACTTACCTACATGGCCAAAGACGAAAAAATTCTGGTTTTGGAAGACTTTACTCTGGATAGCCCCAAAACAAAAGAATATAGAAAAATGCTGAATAATTTTGGTGTTGAGAATACAAATACCTTGCTGGTACTCAACCAGGCCGACGAAAACATCTACTTGTCGGCTCGCAACCTGAGCAAAGCCAAAGTGCTTCGCGCCGAAGGCCTGAACACCTATGAAGTGCTCAACGCGAAAAAAATTATTATAGTTGAAAGTGCAGTAAAAACCATCGTTGAAGTATTAGCGAACAAATAAATTTAAGGAGATGGGCGTAATATTTAAACCGGTAATTACAGAAAAAATGACTGAAAAGGGCGAAAAGCTCAATCAGTTCGGATTTCTTGTCGACCCCAGGGCCAACAAGTTGCAAATCCAGCACGAAGTAGAAACCCTCTACGGTGTTCAGGTACTTTCTGTAAACACCATGAATTACTCAGGAAAAAAGAAATCACGCAACACAAAATCAGGCGTTATTTCTGGTAAGACAAAGGCCTTCAAAAAAGCTATCATTACTTTAGCTGAAGGGGAAACAATTGATTTTTTTAGCAACATTTAGAAATAATGGCTCTGAAAAAATATAAACCAACGACACCCGGTCAGCGCTTCAAGATCATTAGCGCTTTCGACGACGTTACCGCTTCCACACCCGAAAAAAGTTTGGTTGTAGGTAAAAACAGTACAGGAGGAAGAGACAATAAAGGTAAAATGACTATCCGCAACGTAGGCGGTGGCCATAAACAAAAATACCGCTTTATCGACTTTAAACGCGAAAAAGAAGGTGTACCCGGCATTGTAAAAACCATCGAATATGATCCAAACCGCACAGCACGCATAGCCCTTATCAACTATGCCGATGGCGAAAAAAGATATATCGTGGCGCCTCACGGACTTAAAGTAGGACAAGAAATTCTTAGTGGTAAAGGTATATCCCCCGATTTGGGAAACACATTGTACCTGAGCGAAATCCCCTTCGGAACCGTAATTCATAACATCGAACTGCGTCCCGGTCAAGGTGCAAAAATGGCCAGAAGCGCCGGCTCTTATGCCCAGCTGATGACACGTGAAGGCAAATTTGCCATCATCAAATTGCCCTCAGGAGAAACCCGCATGATTTTGCAAACATGCAGAGCTACCGTAGGAATGGTTTCCAATGTGGACCACGGTCTTGAAAAATCAGGGAAAGCCGGACGTAGCCGTTGGTTAGGTCGTCGCCCAAGAGTACGTGGTGTAGCCATGAACCCGGTAGATCACCCAATGGGTGGTGGTGAAGGAAGAGCCTCAGGTGGACATCCAAGATCGCGTAACGGCGTACCTGCAAAGGGCTACCGTACACGGACTCCCAAAAAGGCCTCCAATAAGTATATCATCGAAAGAAGAAAGAAATAATTACTGAGCGTTAATTTGAATCTAATATGAGCCGATCACTAAAAAAGGGACCATACATCGAAGTAAAACTCGATAAAAAGGTAATGGCTAACGTTGAAGCAGGAAAAAAAACTGTGATTAAAACATGGTCAAGGGCGTCAATGATTTCTCCTGACTTCGTTGGCCAGACTATAGCAGTACATAATGGTAACAAATTTATCCCTGTGTACGTAACGGAAAATATGGTAGGACATAAGTTGGGCGAATTTGCCCCAACCCGTTTGTTCAGAGGCCATGCCGGAAAAAAGAATAAAGGTAAAAAATAAAGTGTAGTATAATGGGATCTAGAAAACATATCAGTGCCGAAAATCGTAAAGAAGCACGAAAAACGCTTTATATAGCTCGTCTGCGCAATGTACCTACCTCACCCAGGAAAATGCGTTTGGTAGCCGACCTCGTAAGAGGTATGGATGTGGAACAAGCCTTGGCTGTACTGCAACATACTCCTAAAGAAGCAGCCGGACGCGTTTATAAACTCCTGCGCTCAGCCATCGCCAACTGGGAAGTTAAAAATGAAGGAAGCCGTGTGGAAGACAACCGCTTGTTCATTAAACAAATCAACGTGGATGGCGGCCGAATGCTGAAACGTATTCAGCCTGCACCTCAGGGTCGCGCTCATCGTATTCGTAAAAGATCAAACCACGTGACACTCATATTGGGTAACCGCATCGAGCAGATCAATGAAGTTAATAATACCGAAAACAGCGATAATTAGATTATAATGGGACAAAAAACTAATCCAATAGGACTCAGGTTAGGCATCATCAAGGGATGGGATTCGTACTGGTATGGTGGAAAAAACTTTTCTGCCAAACTGGTTGAAGATGACAAAATTAGAAAATACCTGAACGCTCGTTTAGCAAAAGCCGGCATCTCCAAAATCATGATCGAACGTACGCTGAAGCTGGTAACGGTTACTATCTTCACCGCTCGCCCGGGAATTATCATCGGAAAAGGTGGCCAGGAAGTTGATAAACTGAAAGAAGAATTGAAAAAGCTCACCGGCAAAGAGGTTCAGATCAATATCTCCGAAATAAAACGCCCCGAGCTCGATGCACACATCGTTGCCTCCAGCATTGCCCGTCAAATTGAAGGCCGCGTTTCGTTCCGCAGAGCCATAAAAACTTCCGTAGCCTCTACCATGCGTTTGGGTGCCGAAGGTATCAAGGTGCTGATATCCGGACGTCTGGGTGGCGCTGAAATGGCCCGCAACGAACAGTACAAAGAAGGTCGTGTACCTTTGCATACCCTGCGCGCCGACATCGACTATGCGTTGGTTGAAGCCCATACCACCTATGGCCGTATCGGTATCAAAGTGTGGATTTTCAAAGGCGAAATTTACGGAAAACCCGAGTTAGTTGCTGTTACCGTAGGTGGAAACAATCAAAGAGCTGCCGCTCCTGCCAATAAAGCTACAGCCGGTCGCCAAAGAAGAAGAAGGTAGCAGAAGCGTAATACTAATTTTTAAAGGACAATAGGCATGTTACAACCTAAGAAAACAAAATTCAGAAAGCAGCAAAAAGGTAAGATGAAAGGTAACTCCGGAAGGGGTCACGAGCTTGCTTTCGGAAGTTTCGGAATAAAGACACTGCAGCAAGCCTGGCTTACAGGCCGTCAAATAGAAGCTGCACGTCAAGCTGTTACACGTTATATGAAACGTGAGGGTCAAATCTGGATCAGGGTATTCCCCGACAAACCTGTAACCAAAAAACCTGCTGAGGTACGTATGGGTAAGGGTAAAGGTGCTCCTGAATACTTTGTGGCTCGTGTTACTCCCGGTCGAATCCTTTTTGAAGCAGAAGGTGTACCATTACATATCGCCAAGGAAGCCATGCGCCTGGCCGCACAAAAGCTCCCGGTTATCACTAAGTTTGTTGTAAGAAGAGATTACACTGAAGAAAATTAATAGTAAGATGAAACAAGAAGTCGTAAAAGAGTTAAGCACTGCTGACATTATCGAAAGACTCGAGGAAGAACGGAAACGCCTGACACGTCTCAAGCTCAATCATGCGGTTTCTCCATTGGAAAACCCCAACGAGATCAAAGCTAACCGTAAAACGATCGCTCGCTTGGAAACCGAACTGAGGAGTAGAACTATTGCTGAAAAAAATATAAAGTAATCATACGATGGAAAAAAGAAACCTGAGGAAAGAGAGAACCGGTGTGGTGGTGAGCAACAAAATGGATAAATCCATTGTGGTTCGTATCGAACGCCGTGTTAAACATCCTGTTTACGGCAAATTCATCAAGATGTCCACCAAGTTTATTGCACACGATGAAAAAAATGATTGCAACATAGGAGATACTGTGTTAATCATGGAAACCCGTCCGCTGAGCAAAAACAAGAACTGGAGATTAGTAGAAATCATTGAAAGAGCTAAATAACCATGATACAACAAGAATCAAGAATGGCTGTTGCAGACAACAGCGGAGCAAAAGAAGTACTTTGTATCAGAGTGCTGGGAGGAACCAACCGCCGCTATGCCTCCATTGGCGACAAAGTGGTGGTAGCAGTTAAAAGTGCCATCCCTTCCGGAAACATTAAAAAAGGCGCAGTAGCCAAAGCCGTTGTGGTAAGAACGAAAAAAGAAGTGCGCAGAAGCGACGGATCTTATATTCGTTTTGATGACAATGCTGTTGTTTTGCTCAATACTGCCGGCGAAATGATGGGAACCCGTATTTTCGGCCCCGTTGCTCGTGAACTACGCGAAAAGCAATATATGAAAATTGTATCACTGGCACCCGAAGTGCTTTAATCAACCAAGGAGATTTAGTTATGGCTAAGTTACAAATAAAAAAAGGTGATAACGTTAAGGTAATTGCCGGAAACAGTAAAGGTCAGAGTGGAAGAGTTCTCGTGGTAGATACCGATAAGGAAAGAGCCATTGTGGAAGGTGTGAATCTCGTGTCGAAGCATGCCAAACCCAGTACGCAAAACCCAAAAGGTGGTATCCTTAAACAAGAAGCCGCAGTCCATGTCTCAAACCTGATGATTATCGACAAATCAGGAAACCCAACCCGAATTGGATACAAGGTGGACGAAAAAACCGGTAAAAAAATTCGTATATCAAAAAAAACAGGGGAGGCTATTAAGTAATGAACGATCAACCTAGATTAAATAAAAAGTATAGCGAGGAAATTATCCCTGCTCTAACAAAGCAGTTTGGCTATAAAACTGTAATGCAGGTGCCCAAATTGGTTAAAATTTCTTTGAACCAAGGTATCAGCGGCGCCCTTACAGATAAAAAAATGATTGAAACCGGCGTTAACGAAATGACTGCAATTACCGGACAAAAAGCCGTTCCAACCATTTCAAAACGCGACGTCAGTAACTTTAAACTCCGTAAAGGAAACGCCATCGGTGTTCGTGTAACCCTGAGAGGTAAAAAAATGTACGAATTCCTGGATCGATTGATCTCGGTTTCATTGCCTCGTGTACGCGACTTCGACGGAATCAACGATAAGGGCTTCGATGGCCGTGGAAACTATTCGTTTGGTATCACCGAACAGCTTATTTTCCCCGAAATCGATATCGATAAAGTAAGCAAAATCAACGGGATGGACATCACCATGGTGACAACCGCCAATACCGATGCCGAAGCATTCGCCCTGCTGAAAGAATTTGGATTACCATTTAAAAATCAAAAAAAGTAAATACTCATGGCAAAAGAGTCGATGAAAGCGCGTGAGCGTAAAAGACAAAGAATGGTGGAACAATATGCAGAAAAACGTGCTGCATTAAAGCAAGCCGGCGACTACGAGGCACTACAAAAATTACCTCGCAACGCTTCACCGGTGAGATTGCATAACCGTTGCCAGCTTTCGGGCAGACCAAAAGGCTACATGAGACAATTTGGTATCTCACGTATCAATTTCAGAGAAATGGCACTTGCAGGTTTGATCCCTGGAATAAAGAAAACCAGTTGGTAAATAAAACGAATTAAAAAAAGAATTGTCAGATGATAACCGATCCAATTGCAGACTATTTGACCAGACTCAGGAATGCTGTGGCTGCCAAACATCGTATGGTAGAAGTTCCTGCTTCAAATCTGAAGAAAAATATTACTAAAATCCTTTTCGAAAAAGGATATATCCTTAATTATAAATTTGAGGACGATTCCGTACAGGGAAACATTAAAATTGCTTTAAAGTACCACCCTGTAAACAAATTGCCCGCCATCAGAAGTCTGGAACGCATTTCTAAACCGGGTTTGCGTAAATACGTTAACGCCAACGAATTACCCAGAGTAATCAATGGCCTTGGTATTGCCATCCTGTCGACCTCCAAAGGGGTTATTACCGACAAGGAAGCCCGTAAACTTAATGTTGGTGGCGAAGTTTTATGTTACGTAAGCTAAATAGAGGAGAGAGATAAATGTCACGAATAGGAAAATTACCAATAAGTATCCCCAAGGGAGTCGAAGTGAAGGTTTCTGACGAAAATCTGGTTTCCGTTAAAGGAAAACTCGGAGAACTTATTCAGCAGGTGGATCCCGCCATCGCCGTTAAGGTGGAAGAAGGAAACATCATCCTGGAGCGCAGTACCGAAGAAAAAGACCACAAAGCCAAACATGGGTTGTACCGCTCGTTAATCAACAACATGGTTGTTGGTGTAAGCGAAGGTTATACAATCGTTCAGGAACTGGTGGGCGTTGGTTACAAAGCCGAAGCTAAAGGTCAAATTTTGGAACTGTCTTTGGGATATTCCCACCATATCTACATGCAACTTCCACCTGAAATAAAAGTGGAAACTGTTGCCGAAAGAGGTAAAACACCCCAGATCAGACTTTCTTCTGTGGATAAACAACTTATCGGTCAGGTAGCTGCCAAAATCAGATCGCTGCGCAAACCCGAGCCATACAAGGGTAAAGGTATCAAGTTCCAGGGCGAAGAGCTGAGGAAAAAAGCTGGTAAAGCCGGTGATAAGAAGTAACATTTTTCGATCTTAACAGGTAAAAACGTTAAATAATGAACACAAAAAATAAAAAGGCATATCGCAGACTACGCATCAAGATGAGAATCCGCAAGACTGTGATCGGGACCCCTGAAAGACCCCGCATGAGCGTGTTTAGAAGTAATAAACAAATCTACGTTCAACTCATCGACGATATGTCTGGAAACAGTTTGGTGGCAGCATCATCACACGAAACTGCTGAAGCCGATACCAAGGTGAATAAAATAGAGCAAGCCGCTCTGGTAGGCAAAAAAATTGCCGAAAAAGCCCTGGCCGCCGGAATCAGTGAAGTAGTATTTGACAGAAATGGATATTTGTATCATGGCAGAGTAAAATCATTAGCTGAAGCTGCCAGACAAGGAGGACTAAAATTTTAAAGTATTATGGCGAACGCAAACGTTAAACGTGTTAAATCCAGCGAAATTGAATTCAAAGACAGGCTGGTGAGCATTCAAAGAGTAACTAAGGTTACCAAAGGGGGCCGTACTTTCAGCTTTTCAGCTATTGTTGTTGTTGGTAACGAAAACGGTGTTGTAGGATATGGTCTTGGAAAAGCCAAAGAGGTTACCTCTGCCATAGCCAAAGGTATCGATGATGCCAAAAAACACCTGATTAAAGTTCCCGTAATGAAAGGTACATTGCCCCACGAACAAACCGGTAAGTATAGTGGAGCCCGTGTTTATATTCAACCAGCTGCCCCCGGTACCGGTGTAATTGCTGGTGGTGCCATGCGCGCAGTGCTCGAAAGTGTTGGTGTAACCGACGTGTTGGCGAAATCAAAAGGTTCGTCAAATCCCCACTCTGTGGTGAAAGCCACCATCGATGCACTCTCGAAACTAAGAGACCCCTTTACCGTGGCTCAGTTGCGTGGCGTGGAATTGGATACAGTTTTTAACGGATAATAAAGAAATCATCACGATGAAGAAAGTTAGAATTACCCAGGTCCGGAGTGCCATCAACCGCCCCAAAAGGCAAAAACTTACCCTTGCTGCACTCGGTTTGAAAAAACTGCACAATGCCAAAGAGCATGACGCAACTCCGCAAGTCCTCGGAATGATAGATAAAGTAAAACACTTGTTGAAAGTAGAAGAAATTTAATAGTGAGAACAATGGATCTAAGTAATCTTAAACCAGCAGAAGGTTCTGTAAGAAACAGAAAAAGGATAGGCCGTGGACAGGGTTCTGGTCATGGTGGTACTGCTACAAAAGGCCATAAAGGAGCCCAATCAAGATCAGGTTACAAAAGTAAACTTGGTTTCGAAGGTGGACAGATGCCACTGTATCGTCGCGTACCCAAATTTGGTTTTAAAAATATCAACCGTAAAGAATACCGTGGTATTAATATCAGTGTTTTGCAAAAACTCGCTGATGATAAAAGCCTTACCGCCATCGATCAAAATGTATTAATCGAAAACGGACTGGCCAATAAAAACGACCTAATTAAAATTTTAGGAATGGGTGAACTGAAAGCTAAACTCGATGTTACAGCTCACGGTTTTACCAAAACTGCTGAAGAAGCCATCAAAGCACAAGGCGGATCAGTTACTAAAATCTAAAATTGAATGAAAAAGTTAATCGAAACCTTACGGAACATCAATAAGATTGAGGAATTAAGAAACCGCATTCTTTACACTTTGGGGATTATTTTAATCTACCGTCTGGGTTCCTATGTTACCCTCCCCGGTGTCGATCCAAACATGTTGTCAAACCTGCAAAGTCAAGGCAGTAGTGGATTGATGGGATTGCTTAATATGTTCTCAGGTGGTGCTTTTTCCAACGCCTCTATCTTTGCATTGGGTATCATGCCTTATATTTCGGCATCCATTGTGATTCAGTTGCTCGGAATGGCCATCCCATATTTTCAACGTCTGCAACGCGAAGGTGAAAGTGGTCGTCGAAAAATAAACCAAATCACCCGTTATCTTACCGTGGTTATCGTAGCACTTCAAGCTCCCGGATATATTGCTAACCTGGTGTCGCAGCTTCCTGCCGAAGCCATCACACCCTTTAGCGCGGCTGTAACTACACCCTCCTTATTCTTTTGGGTAAGTTCAACCATCATTCTGATTTCGGGAACTTTGTTTGTTATGTGGCTTGGCGAAAAAATTACAGATAAAGGTATCGGCAATGGTATTTCTCTGATCATTATGATCGGTATCATTGCTCGTTTGCCCGGTGCTCTGGTTCAGGAATTAGTATCCAAAATGGGAGCCCTCGGTGGTGGACTTGTTTACTTCCTCGTGGAATTGGTGGTGCTTATCTTTGTTATCCTGTTTACCATTCTCTTGGTTCAGGGAACGCGCAGAGTGCCCATTCAATATGCCAAACGTATCGTAGGCAACAAACAATATGGTGGTGTGCGTCAGTATTTGCCGCTGAAAGTTAACTCAGCCGGTGTAATGCCCATCATTTTTGCACAGGCCATTATGTTTTTGCCCATTACTCTTGTAGGTTTTGCCCAATCAGAATCGTTGTCGGGTTTCGCTGCAGCTTTTGCCAATTATACCGGATTTTGGTATAATTTCACCTTCTTCATTATGATTATCGCATTTACCTACTTCTATACTGCAATTACCATCAACCCCAATCAAATGGCCGACGACCTGAAAAAGAATGGTGGCTTTATTCCTGGGGTGAAGCCTGGTAAAAAAACTGCCGAATATTTGGACAATATCTTGTCGCGCATTACCTTGCCCGGATCCATATTCCTTGGATTTATTGCCATCATGCCGGCGTTTGCACAAATTGCAGGAGTAAATAGTGGATTTGCACAGTTTTATGGTGGAACCTCACTGCTGATTTTGGTGGGTGTTGTGCTGGATACTTTGCAACAAATTGAAAGTTATTTGTTGATGCGCCATTACGACGGATTAACCAAATCAGGCCGTATCAAAGGTCGTTCATCAACATTTAGTGTATAATACTTTTTTCGTTAATGGATTATATTATTAAGACCGACGAAGAGGTAGAAGTACAACGACAGAGTTCTTTACTTGTTGGAAAAACTTTAGCTGAGGTTGCCTCCATCTTGAGGCCCGGAGTTAGTACCATCGAACTGGATACATTGGCCGAAACCTTTATCCGCGATCATGGTGCAGTGCCTGGCTTCAAAGGCTACGGTGGATTTCCCGGTAGTTTGTGCATCTCCGTCAACGACGAAGTGGTACACGGTATTCCGGGGCCAAGGGTTATCAAAGATGGTGATATTGTATCCATCGATTGTGGTACTCTTTGGAATGGCTTTTACGGAGATTCGGCCTATACTTTTGGTGTAGGAGAAATAGAACCCGAGTTGGCCAATCTGCTGCAGCGCACCAAGGAATCCCTTATGCTCGCCATCGATCAGGCGATTGTTGGAAAACGTATCGGGGATATCGGAAATGCAGTGCAGAAATATGTGGAGGGATTTGGTTATTCAGTGGTGCGAGACCTGGTTGGTCATGGTGTAGGGCGTCATCTCCACGAACCACCTGAAGTGCCAAACTACGGAAGAAGAGGAACCGGAGCAAAGTTAAAATCAGGTATGTGCCTGGCCATCGAACCGATGGTGAATCTTGGTGTAAAAGAAGTAAAACAAGATTCAGATGGATGGACAATCCGTACTAAGGATGGAAAACCCTCCGCTCATTTTGAGCATGATGTGGTGGTTCGCGATGGTAAGGCTGATATCATGTCAACATTTGATTATATTGAAAAAGTAATAATAAAAAATAGTAATTTGTATGGCTAAACAACAGTCGATTGAACAGGATGGAACTGTAGTAGAATCATTGGGTAACGCCATGTTTAGGGTGGAACTCGAAAATGGTCATGTAATTACAGCACACATCTCCGGAAAGATGAGAATGCACTACATCAAAATCTTACCGGGCGATCGCGTAAAACTGGAAATGTCGCCATACGATTTAACAAAAGGACGAATTACATTTAGATACAAATAGTAGCAACGATGAAAATAAGAGCATCCATTAAGAAAAGAACTCCTGAGGACAAAATTGTTCGTAGAAAAGGAAGATTGTACGTTATTAACAAAAAAAATCCCAAGTTTAAACAAAGACAAGGGTAACCTGGGGTCGTTTTAATTTTAAAAGATAAATTATGGCTAGAATTGCTGGAGTAGACATCCCAAACAATAAGAGAGGTGAAATTGCATTAACCTATATTTTTGGTATTGGTCGTAACACTGCTCAAAAAATTTTGAATGAAGCTGGTATCAGCAGAGATACCAAAGCACAGGACTGGACGGATGATGAGCAAAATACCATCCGTAACATTATTGGCAACCTCAAAGTGGAAGGGGAGCTTCGTTCGGAAACCCAAATGAATATCAAACGATTGATGGACATCGGTACCTATCGTGGTATCAGACATCGTTTGGGATTACCCCTGCGTGGACAAACCACCAAAAATAACGCTCGTACCCGTAAGGGAAGAAAGAAAACTGTTGCGAACAAAAAGAAAGCTACTAAATAGTAATTAATTTATATCATAGTCTAGTTACAGAATTATGGCAAAAAGGACCAGAAATACAAAGAAAAGAGTAGTTAAGATAGACCCTATTGGTAGGGCTTATGTACAAGCTACGTTTAACAACATTATTGTGTCTTTAACCAACGAGGGTGGTCAGGTAATTTCCTGGGCGTCTGCAGGTAAGATGGGATTTAGAGGTTCCAAGAAAAACACGCCTTATGCAGCTCAAATGGCCGCTCAGGATTGTTCGAAAGTAGCCTATGATCTTGGATTGCGTAAAGTGAAAGTGTATGTGAAAGGTCCCGGCTCCGGAAGAGAGTCTGCCATCCGTACCATCCATTCTTCAGGCATCGAAGTTACTGAAATTATTGACGTTACTCCTTTGCCACACAACGGCTGTCGTCCTCCAAAAAGGAGAAGGGTATAATCACTAATTCAATCGTTTAACCGACAAATTATCTAAGAAAATGGCAAGATATATCGGACCAAAATCCAAAATTGCACGAAAATTCAACGAGCCTATTTATGGTGCGGACAAATACCTCGACAAAAAGGCATTTCCCCCCGGACAACATGGCGCCAATAAAAGAAGAAGAAAACAATCTGAATACGGTATTCAGCTCCAGGAAAAACAAAAAGCTAAATATACCTATGGCATTCTCGAACGCCAATTCAGAAATATCTTCCATCAAGCTTCACGTAAAAAAGGTATCACCGGTGAAAACCTGCTGAAACTTATCGAGGCCCGTTTGGATAATACCGTTTTCCGCCTGGGAATCGCTCCCTCGCGTTCGGGTGCCCGTCAGTTGGTTTCGCACCGCCATATTACCGTAAATGGCCATATCGTTAACATTCCCAGTTATATACTCAAAGAGGGCGATGTTGTTGGCGTGCGTGAAAAATCAAAAAGTTTGATCTCCATTACCGAGTCGCTCCAAAGTGCACACAAAAGCTACTCCTGGCTCGAGTGGGATTCAGAAAAAAAACAAGGTAAGTTTTTAAACTACCCCCCTCGTGAAGAAATTCCTGAGAATATCAAAGAACAACTTATTGTTGAGTTGTACTCTAAATAACAATTACTGACTTACTGATTATTAATAGCTAAAGATATATTATGGCAATTTTAGCATTTCAAAAGCCCGATAAGGTTGTAATGAACGAAGCCGATGAGTTTCATGGGATATTTGAATTCAGACCCCTTGAACCCGGATTCGGAATAACCATTGGCAATGCCCTGAGAAGAATCCTGCTTTCTTCGCTCGAAGGATTTGCTATTACCTCCGTTAAAATCGACGGAGTGGTGCATGAGTTCTCTACGATTAAAGGTGTGGTGGAAGATGTCACCGAAATCGTACTTAACCTCAAAAAAATCCGCTTCAAACAGCAAATTCAAAATGAGAATAGCGAAAAAGTAAATATCATTATTGGTGATCAGGAAGTGTTTAAAGCCGGTGATATCAATAAATTTCTTTCGGTGTTTCAGGTACTGAATCCCGACGAGGTTATTTGCCATCTCGATCCTTCTGTTAAGTTGAGCATGGAACTCACCATTAACAAAGGCAGAGGCTATGTTCCGGCTGAAGAAAATGCCGACCCGGATGCATTGCTTGGTACCGTGGCCATCGACTCCATTCATACACCCATCAAAAACGTGAAATATCACGTAGAAAACTACCGTGTGGAGCAAAAAACCGACTACGAAAAGCTCGTGCTCGATATTCTCACCGATGGCAGTATCCACCCCAAAGATGCGCTCAAAGAAGCCGCCAAGATATTGATCCACCACTTTATGCTGTTTTCAGACGAGCGTATTACACTCGAAACTGAAGAAAGATCAGTAAACGAAGAATTTGACGAAAACACCTTGCACGTGCGTCAGTTGCTCAAATCGCGTCTTGTTGATCTCGACCTTTCGGTGAGAGCACTCAATTGCCTCAAGGCTGCCGACGTGGAAACCCTGGGCGAACTGGTTGCCTACAACAGAAACGATTTGCTGAAATTCAGGAATTTTGGAAAAAAATCTCTCGCCGAGTTAGACCAACTGGTTGAGAGCAAAGGCCTGGAGTTTGGAATGAATATTGCAAAATTTAAACTAGATAAGGATTAAGCGAGATGAGACATAGAAAGAGTTTTAATCATTTAGGAAGAAATGCTTCACACCGTAAAGCAATGTTGTCGAACATGGCCACTTCCTTAATTGTTCACAAAAGAATTACCACCACCCTGGCCAAAGCCAAGGCGCTGCGTGCATATGTTGAGCCAATGATTACCCGTTCAAAAGACGATAGTACCCACTCAAGACGTACCGTGTTTAGCATGCTTCAGGACAAAGCCGCTGTGGCCGAATTGTTTCGTGAAGTTGCCGTTAAAGTAGCCGACCGTCCCGGTGGTTATACCCGCATCATTAAATTGGGAAAACGTTTGGGCGACAACGCTGATATGGCCATGATGGAATTGGTGGATTTCAACGAATTGATGCTCACCGAAAAGGGCGGTGCCAAAAAGAAAACAACACGTCGTCGTCGTGGTGGAAGTAAATCTACCGAAGAGAAAGTAGCCCCCGCACCTGTAGAAAGCAAGGTGGAAAAGGCAGTTGAAGCAGAGCCAGAAGCGGATAGCACCGAAGTACCCGAGAAAGAATAAACATTCTTTATTTGGGCTTCATCATGATGCAATCGTTTTAAACAATGTAAAAAATTCGTGACACCTTTCAAAAGTGTCAGATCAGAATAAAAAGAGGTGTTTGAGTAATCAGACACCTCTTTTGCATTCACGCCACGCCTTTTTTTTACCTACTTTTGCCAAGTATTTTTAAATAATAATTATGAGTCAGATACAAAGTATTCATGGAAGACAAATATTGGATTCCAGAGGAAACCCAACCGTGGAAGTAGATGTTTATACTACCTCAGGAATTGTTGGTAGAGCCGCCGTTCCGTCAGGAGCATCAACCGGTGTGCACGAAGCTGTTGAATTACGCGACGAAGATAAAAGCGTGTACATGGGCAAGGGTGTTTTAAAAGCAGTTCAAAATGTTAACAACATTCTGGCCGAGGAACTGAATGGTTATTTTGTAACCGATCAGGCCGAAATCGATCAGCGAATGATTGAAATCGATGGTACCCCAAACAAAGCCAAACTGGGAGCCAATGCCATTTTGGGTGTATCATTAGCCGTGGCCCACGCTGCTGCACAAGAAACCAACCAACAACTTTTTAGATATATCGGAGGTGTAAACGCACGTACATTGCCCATCCCCATGATGAACATTATCAATGGCGGTTCGCATGCCGACAACAGTATCGATTTCCAGGAGTTTATGATTATGCCCATCGGTGCCAAAAGTTTCAGAGAAGCGATCCAAATGGGAGCCGAAGTTTTTCATAACCTGAAAACCGTGCTGAAAAAACTGGGGCACTCAACCAACGTGGGCGATGAAGGTGGCTTTGCCCCCAACCTCAAATCCAACGAAGAGGCCGTAAAAGTTATTCTTGAAGCCATCGATAAAGCCGGATATCGTGCCGGTGAAGATATTTATCTTGCCCTCGACCCTGCATCGTCAGAATATTTTTTAACCGACGAAAACGTGTATCACCTTAAATGGTCAACAGGCGAAAAGCTAACCCCTGCCGAAATGGTAGATTATTGGGATGGCTGGACAAAAAAATACCCCATCGTTTCCATCGAAGACGGTATGGCCGAAGACGATTGGAATGGTTGGAAGCTGATGACCGAAAAAATGGGAAACCGCATCCAATTGGTAGGCGACGATTTGTTTGTAACCAACACCAACCGACTAAAAGAAGGTATAGATAAAGGAGTAGCCAATTCCATATTAATTAAGGTAAACCAAATAGGTACCCTAACCGAAACCATCGAAGCGGTAAATTTAGCCACGCGTAACAGTTACACTTCTGTGATGAGTCATCGTTCAGGCGAAACCGAAGACGTAACCATTGCCGATTTGGCCGTGGCGTTGAATACCGGACAAATAAAAACCGGTTCGGCCAGCCGCACCGACCGTATTGCAAAATACAATCAGTTGCTGCGTATCGAAGAAATGTTGGGCGAAACCGCTTATTTCCCAGGCAAGACTTTTAAATATACCAGATAATAACAACACATATCTCCATGGAGCTTCCTTTTGATTCGTTCAAAGGGAAGCTTTTTTATGTTTAGGTTGATAGGTTTTCGAGGCATTTCACTCAACGTTTCCCATACTTTTAAAATTAATTTGAAAATAATATTTTTTTAAAATTATGATAATAAAGCGAATACAAATAAATTTGAAAATTATTCAAAAAATATTTTTCCAACCCCTTGCGAAATCAAAAAACATAAGTACTTTTGCACTCCCAATTCAGCGGGATAATTGATACGAAAGCGCAAGCGAGTTGATTTGGGGAGTTCGTAGAGAGAGATGAAGGTAGTGCTAATATAGAGAAGGAAAGAGGAGAAAAAAGCCAACAAAAAAAAGTTAAATATTTTTTCAAAAAAAGTTGGCAGGAATAAAAAAAGCATTACTTTTGCAGCCCCGTTCGAGAGGAAAGATAATTGAGAAAGCGAAGGGGAAAAAATCGAGAGAGAAACTGCGGGTACAACTGCAGACGTTCATAGACATAATGAAGCCAAGCCAAGTAAAGGAAACACAATACCAATTGTCATTTAGATGACAAGATTAAAAAAGAAGTCAATTACTTTGTCGGGATCTAACAGCATATACAAATATTCTTTTGAAAAAAAGGACAAACAATATACTATGAAGAGTTTGATCCTGGCTCAGGATGAACGCTAGCGGCAGGCCTAATACATGCAAGTCGAGGGGTAAGGCTCCTTCGGGAGTACACGACCGGCGCACGGGTGCGTAACGCGTATGCAACCTACCTTTAACTGGGGAATAGCCCCGAGAAATCGGGATTAATACCCCATAACACTGCGAGATGGCATCATTTTGCATTTAAAGCTCCGGCGGTTAAAGATGGGCATGCGTGACATTAGTTTGTTGGTGAGGTAACGGCTCACCAAGACTACGATGTCTAGGGGTTCTGAGAGGATGATCCCCCACACTGGTACTGAGACACGGACCAGACTCCTACGGGAGGCAGCAGTAAGGAATATTGCGCAATGGAGGCAACTCTGACGCAGCCATGCCGCGTGCAGGAAGAAGGCCTTATGGGTCGTAAACTGCTTTTATTAGGGAATAAACCTCCGATCGTGATCGGAGCTGAAGGTACCTAAAGAATAAGCACCGGCTAACTCCGTGCCAGCAGCCGCGGTAATACGGAGGGTGCAAGCGTTATCCGGATTTATTGGGTTTAAAGGGTGCGCAGGCGGGCTATTAAGTCAGTGGTGAAATCCCGGGGCTCAACTCCGGAACTGCCATTGATACTGATAGTCTTGAGTTTGGTTGAAGTGGGCGGAATGTAGCATGTAGCGGTGAAATGCATAGATATGCTACAGAACACCAATCGCGAAGGCAGCTCACTAAGCCAAAACTGACGCTCATGCACGAAAGCGTGGGGAGCAAACAGGATTAGATACCCTGGTAGTCCACGCCGTAAACGATGATCACTCGTTGTTGGCGATACACAGTCAGCGACCAAGGGAAACCGATAAGTGATCCACCTGGGGAGTACGATCGCAAGGTTGAAACTCAAAGGAATTGACGGGGGCCCGCACAAGCGGTGGAGCATGTGGTTTAATTCGATGATACGCGAGGAACCTTACCTGGGCTCAAATGTAAGTTGACAGATCCTGAAAGGGATTCTTCTTCGGACAATTTACAAGGTGCTGCATGGTTGTCGTCAGCTCGTGCCGTGAGGTGTCGGGTTAAGTCCCATAACGAGCGCAACCCCTACTCTTAGTTGCCAGCATGTAATGATGGGGACTCTAGGAGAACTGCCTACGCAAGTAGAGAGGAAGGTGGGGATGACGTCAAATCAGCACGGCCCTTACGTCCAGGGCTACACACGTGCTACAATGGCCGGTACAGAGGGCAGCCACCTGGTGACAGGGAGCGAATCTCTAAAGCCGGTCTCAGTTCGGATCGAAGTCTGCAACCCGACTTCGTGAAGCTGGAATCGCTAGTAATCGCGCATCAGCCATGGCGCGGTGAATACGTTCCCGGGCCTTGTACACACCGCCCGTCAAGCCATGGAAGCTGGGGGTACCTGAAGTCGGTTACCGCAAGGATCCGCCTAGGGTAAAACTAGTAACTGGGGCTAAGTCGTAACAAGGTAGCCGTACCGGAAGGTGCGGCTGGAATACCTCCTTTCTGGAGCATTCCGACAGAGGATTTCTTTTACACTCACGGTAAGCAACATAAATTACATTGGTTTGGCCTTCATTTTTAATAAATGGAGAGAGCGAAAACCTGATGGATCACCGGTAAAGTGATACTAACCACAGGTAAGCTATCGGGAGGTTTCCGGTCGCCGATCATTGATCCTTGATCACCGATCACCGACCGACAACCACACAGTCTCGTAGCTCAGTTGGTTAGAGCACTACACTGATAATGTAGGGGTCCCCAGTTCAAGTCTGGGCGAGACTACAGTCTCCAGTTCATCCCGATAGCTATCGGGAGGGCGAGACTACCATTAGAATTTGAAACTTGTACAGTTTGAAAATTTATTTTCAAATCCACAAATTTTCAAATCGATACATTGACCCGGGGGATTAGCTCAGTTGGCTAGAGCGCTAGATTTGCATTCTAGAGGTCAAGGGTTCGACTCCCTTATTCTCCACCATTTTCTCGAGAGCGAGTTTTCATCGTAACTTGAGATATATCCGCCTAAGGCGGACGAACAAGAGTTCATTGACATATTGGAAGAAAGTATAATAATTTTTTTGCTGGTGTAAGAGCACCTAAAAAAATAGGTTAAGAAAGTTACTAAGAGCGTACGGTGAATGCCTAGGCTCTCAGAGGCGATGAAGGACGTGATAAGCTGCGATAAGCTTCGGGGAGGTGCAAATAACCTTTGATCCGGAGATTTCCGAATGGGGCAACCCGGCATGTTGAAGACATGTCACCAGACTTAGTCTGGAGCGAACCCGGTGAACTGAAACATCTAAGTAGCCGGAGGAAGAGAAAACAAAAGTGATTCCGCAAGTAGTGGCGAGCGAACGCGGAATAGCCCAAACCAAAGTTGTTACGGCAATTTTGGGGTTGTAGGACCAAGACATAGGACAATAAATTGATAGCAGAACCTATCTGGAAAGGTAGATCGTAGAAGGTGACAATCCTGTATGCGAAATCGATTTATTACCTTATTGGTATCCTGAGTAGGGCGGGGCCGGTGAAACCCTGTCTGAATCCAGCGGCACCATCCGCTAAGGCTAAATACTCCTGAGAGACCGATAGTGAACCAGTACCGTGAGGGAAAGGTGAAAAGTACTCCGAACAGGAGAGTGAAATAGTACCTGAAACCGTGCGCTTACAAGCGGTCGGAGTCCGCCACAGGCGGATGACGGCGTGCCTTTTGCATAATGAGCCTACGAGTTACACTTCTCTGGCAAGGTTAATCCTGAAAACGGGAGTAGCCGCAGCGAAAGCGAGTCTGAATAGGGCGAATTAGTCAGAGGAGGTAGACGCGAAACTTGGTGATCTACCCATGGCCAGGTTGAAGGTCCGGTAACACGGACTGGAGGACCGAACCAGTTGACGTTGAAAAGTCTTTGGATGAGCTGTGGGTAGGGGTGAAAGGCCAATCAAACTGAGAGATAGCTCGTACTCCCCGAAATGCTTTTAGGAGCAGCCTCGGGCACGAGTCTTACAGAGGTAGAGCTACTGATTGGGCTAGGGGGCTTCACCGCCTACCAAACCCTGACAAACTCCGAATGCTGTAAGATGATACCCGGGAGTGAGGGCGCGGGTGCTAAGGTCCGCGTCCGAGAGGGAAAGAACCCAGATTACCAGCTAAGGTCCCAAAATATATGCTAAGTTGAACTAACGAGGTCTGATTGCAGAGACAGCTAGGATGTTGGCTTGGAAGCAGCCATTCATTTAAAGAGTGCGTAACAGCTCACTAGTCGAGCGATCGGGCATGGATGATAATCGGGCATAAGCATATTACCGAAGCTGTAAATTCTACTTTTAGTAGAGTGGTAGGGGAGCATTCCAGTCTGCGTTGAAGGTGTGTCGTAAGGCATGCTGGAGCGTCTGGAAAAGCAAATGTAGGCATAAGTAACGATAATGCGGGTGAGAAACCCGCACACCGAAAGACTAAGGTTTCCTGATCAACGCTAATCGGATCAGGGTTAGTCGGGTCCTAAGGCGAACCCGAAAGGGGTAGTCGATGGACAACGGGTTAATATTCCCGTACCGGCTTATATTGCGATGGGATGACGGAGTAGTGAAAGGTCCGCGTACTGACGGAATAGTACGTTGAACACTGTAGGTATAAGGGGTGTAGTTAAATGCGCACTTCTTGCTGAAGGTGGATAGTACCACAAGCCTTCGGGTGAGTGGATAGTGACCCTAATCAGACTTCCAAGAAAAACCTCTAAGCGTCAGATATAAGCCGCCCGTACCGTAAACCGACACAGGTAGTCGAGGAGAGAATCCAAAGGTGCTCGAGTGATTCATGGCTAAGGAACTAGGCAAAATAACCCCGTAACTTAGGGAGAAGGGGAGCCATCTTCGGATGGCCGCAGAGAAATGACCCAGGCGACTGTTTATCAAAAACACATGGCTTTGCTAAATTGAAAGATGATGTATAAGGCCTGACACCTGCCCGGTGCCGGAAGGTTAAGAGGAGAGGTTATTTCCGACTTCGTCGGAGAGAAGCTTATAATTGAAGCCCCGGTAAACGGCGGCCGTAACTATAACGGTCCTAAGGTAGCGAAATTCCTTGTCGGGTAAGTTCCGACCTGCACGAATGGTGTAACGATCTGGGTACTGTCTCAGCCATGAGCTCGGTGAAATTGTAGTAACGGTGAAGATGCCGTTTACCCGCAACGGGACGGAAAGACCCCGTGCACCTTCACTATAGCTTAACATTGACATTGGACACGTGATGTGTAGGATAGGTGGGAGACTACGAAGCGGTGCCGCCAGGTATCGTGGAGTCAACCTTGAAATACCACCCTTTGCTTGTTTGATGCCTAATCCGCCTTCGGCGGAGACAGTGTTTGGTGGGTAGTTTGACTGGGGTGGTCGCCTCCAAAAGAGTAACGGAGGCTTCCAAAGGTACCCTCAGTACGGTTGGTAACCGTGCGTAGAGTGTAATGACACAAGGGTGCTTGACTGTGAGACTAACAAGTCGAGCAGGTACGAAAGTAGGGCATAGTGATCCGGTGGTTCCGCATGGAAGGGCCATCGCTCAAAGGATAAAAGGTACGCCGGGGATAACAGGCTGATCACTCCCAAGAGCTCACATCGACGGAGTGGTTTGGCACCTCGATGTCGGCTCGTCACATCCTGGGGCTGGAGAAGGTCCCAAGGGTTGGGCTGTTCGCCCATTAAAGTGGCACGCGAGCTGGGTTCAGAACGTCGCGAGACAGTTCGGTCCCTATCTGTTGTGGGCGTTGGAAGCTTGAGAGGACCTGACTCTAGTACGAGAGGACCGGGTTGGACAAACCTCTAGTGTACCTGTTGTAGCGCCAGCTGCACCGCAGGGTAGCTACGTTTGGATGAGATAAGTGCTGAAAGCATCTAAGCACGAAACTCACCTCAAGATGAGGCTTCCTTTAAGGGTCGTTAAAGACGATGACGTTGATAGGCTGCAGGTGTAAAGGTGGTAACATCAAAGCCGAGCAGTACTAATTACCCGTAGACTTTTTAACCGAATAGGATACTCTTGCAAGGGCAAAAAAAATTATACTTTCCTCCTTTAGTCATTGATTAATTCCAAATCATCGGATATTAATCTTTAAAGACCTTTGGGTGACTATTGCGGCACGGTCCACCTCTTCCCATTCCGAACAGAGAAGTTAAGCCTGCCAGCGCCAATGATACTGCCACCAGGTGGGAAAGTAGGTCGTCGCCAAAGACATATTATTAGGCTGTTCTGAGTTTCAGAGCAGCCTTTTTGCTTTTACGGATTTTTATTCCAGATTTACATCCCTGTCAGGTTTCACGCCTTTCTACACCTTCTTTATCCACGACATTTTTAATAAGCTATCCCTCAGTATTTTGGAGATTTGATGCCCCACTGTTGTGGACAATGGATGGGTGTCGTTCATGTCATTTCTTCAGAAGTGAAGTTTCTTGAGATGAACCTCTATTTAAGTGTTTCATTTATATTTGACTTTTGAAAAGTCGTAGACCATTGACTATCTTTCTTGTTTTCGCTCAACCATTTATTTCAGGAGACTAATATTCAAGGGTTCGCCCTTTCCTCCACAAGTATCTGTCGTGGCAAATCTCCTGACCTCGGATGATTGTTCGTTTTTGACTTTACCCGGAAATATTTTCAATTTCTCAAAACCTTATTTTTGGTTATGTCAGATTAAAAAATCACGAAAATTTCTGTGGTTTTTGCCTGCCAATTGTTATTTATTTTGAATATAAAGTAACTAAAAATTTTGCAGTATCAGACACCATTTTTATATTTATTGCTGTCTTGTAATTATTGGTTATTAAAAAATTAAATAATAAGTTAATAAATATTAAGAAAAGCTGTAAATTGTGCCTTCTTTTTAAGATGTCAATAATTATGAGCATTATAAAGTAATAAAGTATGAAACGAAAAAATTTACCTTTAAGCTTAGTCTTGATTACCATTGTCTTAGGAGTAGTTTCCTTGGGTTTTGAAAATTTCCAAAGCGGCAACAGACCCGCTTTTGGTAGTAGCGAAGATGGGACGGTGGTACCACAAATTCAATCATCTTCGGACTATTTGGCCATGATTAGAAATAATCAGGCAACCGGAGTTATTGCACCGGAGGACTATAAAAAGGTGCAGCAGCAATTACAGTCTTTTGATTCGGACCGTGCCAATACCGACATGACTTGGATCCAGTTGGGACCGGACAACTTTGGCGGAAGAACCCGTGCACTGCTTTTCGACAACCAAACTGCCAATGGTTCTGTTCTTTACGGAGGAGCTGTTACGGGTGGGATTTGGAAATCAACCAATATTGGAGTCACCTGGTCGAAGGTTAATCAGGTTACTTTCAATCTCAATGTTAGTTGCATGGCGCAAGGTCCCGATGGTACCCTCTATGCCGGAACCGGAGAGATGTTCAATTCAAATGCACTTTCGGGTCTTAATGAAATGGGCTATACCACAGGCTTTATGGGACAAGGTATTTTTCGTTCAACTGATGGCGACAATTTTAGTTTGTTGGCCGCCACATCTCCCTCCTTTAATAATGTAGAAAGTGATTGGGCTTTTATCAATGAGTTGGGTGTAGATCAAAACTCAGGAACTGTTTATGCTGCTACCAACAATGGCTTGAAATATAGCACAGACAAAGGGGAAAGCTGGTTGATGGCCAAAGATACTGCCGGTACTGATTTGGCAGGCAATGCCTATGATGTTAAAGTTTCATCTTCCGGGAGTGTTATTACCGTAGTTGATAATGCCTGTTATGTTTCTACCGGTGGTGATTTGAATGCTTTCCAACTCAAATCAACAGGTGATTCTGTCAGCTTGCCCGCGGCTAATGATGTTCGTCGTATTGAATTTGCATATGCACCTTCCGATCCAAATATGGTGTATGCCAGTGTTGTTAATAAATTTGGTTCTTTGTACAGCGTGTTTCTTTCTGAAGATAAAGGTGCAACCTGGCGGGTTATTCTGCCAGCTACCACAGCCATAAATATTTTTAATGGTAACGGTGTATATAACAACAGTATTCAGGTGTTTCCAAATAATCCCGGACGCATTTTGTTAGGTGGTGTTGACCTTTGGGAAGGTACCAGGGTGCAAGAAACCGGTTTCTATTCATGGGTATGTGTGTCGGAGAGTTTTTCTAATCCGTTCTTTGCCACCTATCTGCCGGCAAGTCAGCACATTGTTGTTTTCCGCCCGGGATATGATGATACTTTCTTTGTAGGTAACGATGGTGGCATTTCCATTGGAAGTTTTACCAATGGCGAATTCCGTTACGAATCGAGTAATAGAAATTATTTTACTACCCAATTTTACAATGTGGCCTATTCAGGTTTGGAAAACTATGTACTGGGTGGTGCCCAGGGAAATGGTTCCATTCTCATAAGTGGAAATGGTAACACCAACCAGCAGGGCGAAAAAGTACTGGTAGGAAATGGTGGCGGTTGTGCCTTGTCGTTGATAGATGCCAACGTTATGGTGGTAAGCGCTCAGGGTGGCACGCTCGAAAGATCAGAAGATGCCGGTTTAACTTATTCAAACCAGTTTATTAGCGGATTCACACCTTCTGCCGACTTTTTTAATACACCCGTAGCATTATGGGAAAGTTTCAACAACCCGAATAGCCGCGATTCGTTGTACTACCACGCACGCGACACCATTTATGGCGGCACACGTATTCAGGTATTAAGTGAAAACAGCGGTCAGCCCTTTTATTATACCACTCCTGAGGATGTAACTTTGTTTATCGGTGATTCTATCCAGGTATGTGATGTGGTTTCTTCACGTCTTTTCATAGCCAGCGATAATGTTGTGGCCATGACCAAAGATCTTCACAGGTTTAATAAAATGCCCGAATGGTATATCATCTCCAACCCAACAGTAAATTTTATTGGAGATCCCCAATGCATGGCCTACTCTTCTGATGCCAATCACTTGTTTGTTGGGATGCGTGAAGGTGGAAAAATCTACCGCATTTCAAATCTGGCTTTGGCCTACAATTACGAACGTGCCGATGTAAACAGCTCGTCGTGTGTGGTAAGTACCCAGGAAATTCAATTATTCGTGCCCGGAACTACTACGCCTATTTCACAGGTTGTTACCTCTATTGCCGTTGATCAGAATAACCCCAACAATGTGATGGTTACTTTGGGCAATTACGGAAACGAACAATAT
Organism: Bacteroidales bacterium; assembly: GCA_965140775.1. Taxonomy (GTDB): domain Bacteria; phylum Bacteroidota; class Bacteroidia; order Bacteroidales; family F082; genus UBA6244. The sequence goes on from OZ223471.1 coordinate 883,779, forward strand.
GTGCTGTTTACTGAAAATGCACTCGATCAAACTCCTGTTTTCACAAGTAAACAAGGTAACCTGCCCCAAATGCCGGTGTATTCTTCCATCCTGGAGATGACCAATTCCGATTTGGCAATCATAGGTACCGAGCACGGAGTTTTTGTAAATGAGGACATTCATGCTTCTTCGGCCCAGTGGGTAAAGCAAGATGAAATGATGGGAAGCGTTCCTGTATTCCAATTAAAACAACAAACTGTTCCCAAAGTGAAAGATACCGTAGTTCTGGTTAATGGAAATGAAGTACTTACAATCATTTATCCCGGAACAAATAACTACGGCATCATCTATGCTGCAACGTTCGGAAGAGGATTGATGCGTTCCAATGCCTATCGTAAGCCGGTGGGAATCGACGAAAACGAAATTGTAAATCCATCTGCTGAACAAGCTGCACTGCACTTGTTCCCCAATCCTGTTTCGTCAACGGCTACCATCGAATTCGACATGAACAGAAACGACCTCATGGTTATTCATGTATATGATTTGTCGGGCAGAATGGTCAGCCAGACTACCGAAAATGTGTATCAGGGTAAAAATAGCATCCAGTTGGATGTGTCTGCATTGAAATCGGGAACTTACGTGATTTCTGCCGTTGCAGGAAGCAATAAGTATTCACAGAAATTCATCGTAAAATAATTCAATTGATATTAAAAAATTCTAGGTTATGAAAAAGATTTATTCCATTTTGAGTTTGCTTCTGGTAATGTCGTTCGCATTATCTGCCCAAACCAAAATATATGCACCTACGCTCCTGTCGCCTGCCAACGAAGAGAATGGTATGATGCCTGATGTGGTGTTAGATTGGCTCGCCGTTACAGGGATTACCCTGGATATTACCTATGAAGCTCAATTGTCCACGACATCCGATTTTGTGGATGCCATTACTTTTCCGCGTACTGAATTTACTTCCGAACAGATGTCGGAATTGAAATTCGGTACCCTGTATTTTTGGCGGGTTCGTGCTTTTGATGGCGAAGAGGCTTCAGATTGGTCTGAAACCTGGTCGTTCCGCATTACCTGGTCGCCAGTGCTCACCTCTGTTCCAAGCGACGGATCCATGGTTTATGTAAACCCTGTGGTATCATGGAAAGCCATGACCGGCATCAACAAATATCAATTTCAAATCGATACCTCTTATGCATGGCATCAAGGGGTTAGCGGTGTAACAAGTGCATTAAATTCTACCTACATTGTAAATGAAGCCGATATTTGGGCCGTTGGTGATGGTGGCAAAGTGCTACATAACGACGGAAGTGGTTGGACAACGGTAGAAAGTGGTGTAACGGAAGACCTTAACGATGTTTGGTTTGTGGATGCCACCCATGGCTATGCAGTGGGTGCAGCAGGAACCGTTATCTTTTACGATGGTTCGTCATGGTCGGCGCAAACCTCCGGAACTTCCGCTGAACTACTTGGCGTGAGTTTTGCCGATGCCACCAGTGGTGTAGCCGTTGGTGCAGGAGGGGTTGTTACGATCTACAGCAATGGTGTGTGGACCGCCGGTACGGGTGGAACATCATCGGATATATATGATGTAGCTGCCGTTTCTGAAAATAACGTTTGGGCTTGTGGAAAAGATAAACTGATTTATCATTTTGATGGCACATCCTGGACAAGTGAAGCATATGGAACAAAAGATTTTTATGCCATTAGTTTTCAAGACGAAAACAATGGATGGGTTGTTGGTAAGCTCGGAGCCATTTTTCATTATGATGGAGCCACCTGGTATCAGCAATTTATTTCCACTACGGTTAACAAAGACTTGTTGGGCGTAAGTGTGAAAGACTACAAGGGTTATGCTGTAGGTAAATCAGGAACAATCCTTTCATTCGAAGGGGGTTGGTCGTTGGTTACTTCGGCCACCACTACCGACTTGAACTCGGTTCATGTTTACGGCGACAACTTTGGCAACATCGTTGGTGCTTCAGGTATTGTGATCGAAAAAACAGATGAAGGGTTCAACAGTCCCGCACTTAAAAATTACTCCATTGGCGTTAATGGCGGCGACACCATTGAAGTGGCCAATTTAAGGTTTGGTCAAACATATTATTATCATCTGCGTGCCATTCATGGCAATGATACTTCGGCATGGTCGCAAATTAAATCTATGACCACCCAACCCACCGTTGAGTTGGTTAGCCCCGGTGATGGTGATGTAGTTGACATGGCATTTGAATTGGTGTGGACAAAATATGAAGGGGCCGTTGATTTTGTACTCGAAATCGATATGGACGAAAGCTTTTCATCCCCCCAGGTTGTATACCCAGATACCGCAACTGCAGAGATGGTTAGTGATTATTTTGGAGACCAATATTTCTGGCGTGTGGCCGCAAGACATAGCCTGGACCAATCTGATTGGTCATTAATTAATTCTTTCTATATCAAAGATGTGGTTACTCCTACTGCTCCTGTCGATGGTGCGGTTGACGTATCAGCTTGTCCCAAGTTTATCTGGGAACCCATTGTGGGCTCGCCCGGATATCAGGTGATGGTTTCAAAGAATAGTGATTTTACCGATCCGATGATCTCAGAAAGCGATGAGCCACAGTTGCAGTGCGTGTCGCAAATGGAACGAAATACCACCTACTATTGGAAAGTACGTGGCACAACTGCGGTAGATACATCATCATGGAGTACAGTCTCTAGCTTTACCACCGAAGGTTATATAGGTATTAACGAATACCTGAATGGGGAAGCCATTTCCGTATATCCTAATCCAAATAGTGGCCAATTTACTATTACCATGGAAAGCTATAGCTCAGAAACTTACGACATTCAAGTGGCAGATTTGGCTGGACGTGTTGTGTATAGCAGCGTTGTATCTCTTGTTCCGGGCGAAAATAAGGTAAGCATCGAGCTAACCAACCTGCAACAAGGTATGTATAGCATCAACATTTCTAAAGGTGATGAATCAATCACCAAAAAGGTTCTGATTAACTAATTGCCTTTTCTTAAAAGTATTTCAAAGGCTCTCCGATTGTGGGAGCCTTTGTTGTTTTTACATCTTTGGGTTGGAACATGGCAATCTATTGAAAGGAGAATAATGCCCGGAACTATTTCTGTGGATAATCACTCATTCCGGGATACAGCAGTTTGTTGACACAAACAGCTACTAAACTCCATTTGGATGTGGGAAATGATATGAGTAATAATAAAATGAGGACTCAATATTTATTATACCTTTTTCCTAAACTGAAGTTGAAATAAATTCCCGGAAAAAGTATTTGATCCGGTTGTGAGGCCATGATGGTAAGACCGGTGGGTACCACGTCCATACATCCGCCAACTTCGAGGGCTTTGATCACGGTACTGCGTATCCCAAATTCAAAGTTGAGACCGGTCTTGAAGTAAGCTCCGGGATGCAGAGTTATTTCGCCCAATCCTTTCGAAAACGGAGCCCGGCCATAAATAATGGAGTTGGTATGCTTTTCAGGATCGAATTTCACGGTAACGAGAATTCCATATTCACCTGTTCCCGAAACATCCTCAATTACATATAAATAATATGGTTTGGCCAATCCCAACGAAAAACCCCCACCGTAAAGCCATCTTACCTCAACGCCTCCCCAGTAGGGTTTTCGGTTGAGTAGTTTTTTCCAAACAATTCCCCCTCTCAGAAAAAAAGCATCGTTTCTTTTGCCAAAAACATATCTGCGGGCGTTGGCATAATAACTGTTGATGAGTTTGACCTGTTTGTACGACCTCATGGTCACAAATTCCAACTCGAGCATGCGGGTATTAAAAATGGACAGCCTTTTTCCTGTTCTGAAATTTACACCCAAGCCAAGGTTGTGCGCAGTGGCTCCGTAGGTAATTTGTTTGTTGTAAAGTATCAGGTTCTCCAGGGTGTCAACCTCCTCGGTGTCGAATTGAGCCATGGCCACTATCGTGGAAAATACAAGCATCAACGTAAGCGATATTTTCCGCGATAGGTACATAATTAAAAAAAGTTCAATTTGATGTGTTCACCAAATATCAACAAATGGCTTGCCAAACTACCGGCAGTAGGCTTAATACCTGGTTTCTTTTTGAAACTTTTGTGTTTCGCCGTAGGCTGCACATTTGGTGGAAGATTTGCATGAGCTGGCAAATAACACGATAAGTATTACGGTTGATATCAGGACGATAATTTTTTTCATAACTTTACTGAATAAACAATTATTGCTTTCGACAAAGAAAAGCAGAATTTGATTAAATAACAAGAATTTTGTGAATTTATTATCTTGCAGCAAACATTATTGTATATGACAGATATCAACGTAGATATTGAAGAAAGTTGGAAGGAAGCCTTAAAGGATGAGTTTCAAAAACCCTATTTCCAGGAACTTGCAACGTTTCTTCGACAAGAGAAAAAGCAGTACGTGGTGTATCCTCCCGGACCTATGATTTTTTCGGCATACAACCATACCCCATTGCCGGCTGTGAAGGTGGTGATTTTAGGGCAAGACCCTTATCACGGACATGGACAGGCGCATGGCTTATGCTTTTCGGTGCCTGATGGTATCGCCATGCCCCCTTCACTGAAAAATATTTTTAAAGAGCTGAAATCAAACCTGGGAATCGAGCCCCCAACAACAGGAAATCTTGAGGGATGGGCCAGGCAAGGGGTTTTGTTGTTGAACACCACCTTAACGGTTCGTCAGGCGAAACCCGCCAGCCATGCCGGTAAAGGATGGGAATTGCTTACCGATGAAACCATCCGAGTCTTGTCAAAATACAGGGCCGGGATTGTTTTTTTGCTTTGGGGAAGGCATGCACAACAAAAAATACCCCTTATTGATACGAGTAAACACTTTGTCCTCACTGCTGCACATCCATCACCCTTTTCCGCCTATGCAGGTTTTTTTGGATGCAAGCATTTCAGCAAAACCAACCAACTTTTGCAAAATAATGGGTTAGAAACCATTAAGTGGGAATTATTTTAATTGTGAAAAGTTAACGGTTAAATTATTTTTGTAGTTTTACCCGGCATAACTTTAAACAAATTTGTATGAGAAAAATTACATTGTTATTGCTGTCTTCTTTTTTCCTTTCGATGACAGTATTTGCAGGGGGCTATCAGGTTCGCTTGCAAGGAAACAAACAGAATGGAATGGGACTCGTTGGGACTTCCCTGAATATGGGCTCCAGTTCCATATTCTACAATCCCGGCGCTTTGTCGCTGATGAAGGACAGGTTGCATTTCGAACTCGGCGCCAGCGGAGTAATGTCGAATGTTGACTTTCAAATGGCAGGTTCCAACACTAACTGGCAAACCGACAACCCCATGTCGACACCTTTTTATGTATATGGCGCCGGAAAAGTAAACGACATGATTACCGTGGGTGTGGGTGTTTATACCCCTTACGGAAGTACAGCCAAATGGGCCGATGATTGGGCAGGAAAATTATTGATTCAGAATATTTCTTTGTCAGCAATTTTTATTCAACCCACCATTTCCTTTAATATTAACGACAAGTTCGGTATTGGTGGTGGTTTTATTTTTGCCATTGGAAATGTTGAAATCAACAAGGCCATCAATTATAGCAACAATGCCAATGCCAAACTCAAGGGTTCTACCACCAGCTACGGTTTTAATCTGGGAGCCTATTACAAAGCCACCGATAAACTTTCGTTTGGTGTAGATTATCGCTCCAAAATTACCATGAAAATGGAAGGTGGCGATGCTACATTTTCTGTTCCAACGGCCTTGCAAACAACCATTCCGACAGAAAATAAATTCGATGCCGAACTGCCTTTGCCTGCCAACCTCGACTTCAGCGTAGCCTACCAAGCTACCGAAAAACTGTTGTTGGCTTTCGAACTCGATTGGGTAATGTGGGGAACTTATGAAACGTTGGATTTTACCTTCGAAAAACAAGGTGCCTTGTTGAATTCATCCAACCCACGTAACTATTCGGATACCTATATCCCACGTATTGGTGCACAATATGCCCTTAACGAAAAAATCCATCTACGTGCCGGTATGTACTACGATCAATCACCCACCGATGAGAAATACTTTACTCCCGAAACCGTGAGCCTGAATACTTTTGCCTACACATTGGGATTGTCGTTTATGCCTACTGAAAAACTCAGCATCGATGCTTCCTTCCTACAGCTTTTTGGCCAAAAATCGGAAAAGGAATACACTCCTGATAACTTTAATGGTACCTATCAGACAATTACTTATATTCCCGGTATTGGTGTAAGCTATAGATTTTAATTTTAAAAAGAAAGAATCATGAAAATTAGATATTTATTTTATTTGGCAGTGTTCGCCTTCATGGCTTCGTGTAAACCTGAAGTCAACGATTTTACTCCCAGCAACGGAACTGCCGATTTTACCACTTATGTTGCAGTAGGTAATTCGCTTACAGCCGGATACGCTGATGGCGCTTTGTACAAATCAGCACAAATGTACGGTTGGGCCAATATTTTGGGAAAACAACTAACCACCGTGGGTGGGGGAGAATTTGTATATCCCGCTGTTACCAGTGAGTATGGTGTGTTGCCAGGAAAGCTTAAACTGGGTATGAGCATCGATTGTAGGAATGATACCAGCCTCGCACCTGTTGCCGATCCCGGCGATTTGGATCCGTATACCAACCACATTGATTATGCAGTTAACAATGTAGGTGTCCCCGGTGCCAAAGTATTTCATCTGTTAGCTCCCGGCTACGGAAATCCTGATTATGTACCTCTCGGCCTGGCCAATCCATATTTTGCCAAGTTTTCAGCCTCTCCGGACATTACAGTTATCGAGCAAGCGATGTCCATGTCGCCTACTTTCTTCTCCCTTTGGATTGGAAACAATGACGTTCTGGGTTATGCAACCTCAGGTGGTGCTGGTGACTCAATTACCGGAACTGCTACCTTTGGTGGGGCGTACAATTTCTTGGTGTCCACATTAACCTCAGGTAATGCCAAAGGTGTTGTGGCCAATATTCCCAGTGTAACTTCTGCAGCTTTCTTTACCACCATTCCTTACAATGTAATTGATATTCCTGATACCGAGGAGGGTGCCGGCATGGTTGAAATACTTAATGGTCCTTATGGCTATGCTCCTTATAACGCTGCCATGGAACAATATGGATTGCCGTATCGCATTGAATTTAAAATTGGACCCAATCCCATGGTTATTCAAGATCCTGAAATGGCAAGTCTAAGTTTGCCGGCTCAGTTGCAGATACGTCAGATGACTGAAAACGAATTGGCTTTGTTAACCTTGCCTCAGGACTCAATTAAATGTGCCACATGGGGAAGTGCAAAACCTGTACCAAATCAATACATTCTTACAGAAACAGAAATCACCAACATCAACAACGCCACCACCGCTTTTAACGATATCATCAAAGCTGCAGCTCAAGACAATGGGTTGGCTTTCGTGGATGTGAACGCCATTATGAAGGAAGCGGCCTCCACAGGTTTGACTTTCGACGGCATTACATTTACCCCCACCTTTGTGCAGGGTAATTTATTCTCATTGGATGGTATCCACTTAACTCCTCAGGGTTATGCAGTGGTTGCCAATTACTTTATCGATGCCATCAATGCACAATACAGTGCACAGATTCCGAAAGTGGCCATTACCGATTATCCTCCGGTTACCATTCCGTAACCAAACGATAACGCATAAAAAAAACGGGCAGTGATGCCCGTTTTTTTTATGCTTCAGGATTTTTACCAGCTGTAGTCACATTCGCTCCATAGCTCTCTTTCTTCGTCAGCCGTGATGTTGGCAGCTTCCTCGGGGGTGTATTTTTCCGAAGTTTTTTCGTACATACAATCGCAGAAATCGACGGCATTGTCTTTTTCAACACCTTGTTCGTTCATGAACTGCATGCATTTTGATTTCCATTCGGTTTGCTGTTCTGCACTCCAGGTGTCAGCTTTCGAGTCGCAATTGCAGGCTGTAGCCAATAGTATCACACTGGCAGTTAATAAAAAGGTTCTTACAATTTTCATGGATGATTATTTTAATGATTTTTTGTCGTTGGTACTTTTTGTTGAAAATCAAAAGTAAAAAATTATTCAACGTAAATTGATTTACTTTTGCCATTTTACAGCTAATTGTTCTATGAAAGAAATTGTATTTGCCACCAACAACCAACACAAGGTAAACGAGATAGTTCAGATTTTGGGTAGTGGTATTAAGGTTTTAAAGTTGTCGGACATCGGTTTTTATGAGGATATTCCGGAAACGGGAACCACATTGCAAGAAAATGCATCCATCAAATCACACGCTATTTTCGACAGGTTTGGGCTTGATTGTTTTTCGGATGACACCGGATTGGAAGTGGATGCGCTGGATGGTGCGCCCGGAGTTTATTCTGCCCGGTATGCGGGAGAGGGATGCAGCTACCACGACAATGTGGTAAAACTATTGAAGGAATTGGGAAGTTCCACCAATCGGAGGGCTCGTTTTCGGACGGTGATCTCACTGATTCTTGATAAAAAAGAATACTTTTTTGAAGGCACTGTGGAAGGCGAAATTATGCACTCGGACAGGGGAGAAGGTGGTTTTGGCTACGATCCTGTTTTTCAGCCATTGGGATACGATAAAACTTTTGCCGAGATGGGTGAAGACGAAAAAAACGCCATTAGCCACCGGGGTCGAGCTGTGGCTGCTTTAGCTCAGTTTTTATTGAAACAAGATTTGAAATAGATTATTCAAACATGGCATCGGTGGCGATGGAAAACAGTTCGCCAATCCCCATACCCATGGCTTCGGCTTGTTGTGGCAGGATGCTGGCGCTGGAAATTCCGGGTACCGTATTGATTTCGATAAAATAAATTCCGGCTTCGGAAACTATGAAGTCGATGCGAACAAAGCCTTTGCAGTTCAATTGTCGATATAAAAACGAAGAAACGGTTTTAATGTCCAATTCGGCTTGGATGTCCAGATTAACCGGCGGAGTGATTTCGTCCGCCATCCCTTTGGTATATTTGGCTTCATAATCGAAAAACTCCTTTTTGCTGATGATTTCGGTAAGTGGAAATACCGTAAGCCGACCTTTGTTCATGATGAGTCCGCAGGCCATTTCGCGTCCCGGAATAAATTCTTCGATGATAACGCGGTTGTCTTCCTTGAGTGCTGTTTCGATGGCTTGGGGCAGTTCTTCGGCAGTTTTCACCTTTGTTATTCCCACGCTCGACCCACTGCACGCGGGTTTCACAAAAAGTGGCATTCCCAAAGTTTGGATGATTTCAGGATGATTTATTATTTCGCCATTAACAAACGAAACCGACCGGGCCATGGTGATGCCAAAGGAGGCCACAAACTTGTTGCAGAGAAACTTGTTGAAAGTGAGTGCAGAAACGTCGGCACTACACGAAGTATAGGGTAGGCCGAGCATGTCGAAATAGCCCAGAATTTTGCCATCTTCGCCGGGAGTACCATGAATGGCATTGAACACCCCATCAAAACGGATGATGGTTCCGTCTTCCAGCGTTAGCGAAAAATCATTTCTGTCGATTTCAATTTTGTGGCCGTTTTGTGTTTCGTGATACCAACTTGTTCTGGTAATCACTACCAAAAAGCTTCTGTAACGCTTTGGGTCAAGGTTTTGGGCTACCACCTGAGCACTGCCAATCGAAATTTCGTATTCTCCTGAATAACCCCCGCAAACAATGGCAATATTTTTCATATGATGAGATTCTGTTTGGATGAAATCTGCCCCAAAGGTAGAAGCTTTTTTGGGTTGTTTGGGTGCGAAGCCGACAAAAAAATTTGGATTATTTTGATCGTATTTGGGGCGGGCAGGAAGTGGTTTTTAGGTGCCTGACGGAGAATTTTTTATCCGCACGCAAATCGCTTACCCCTACCTCATGGCGATACATGTCAATTATTGTTACCTTTGCCCGTTCAACAATAAAAACCTGTGAACGAAGTTTATGGGTATAAGGGTTTTTGAAAAATCAATTGATAAATTCGGGATGGGCTTTTTTGCATTTTTAAAAAAACGGAAGTTTTATCTTCATCTGGTGTTGGGAATTGTCATGTCCATCGTTTTGTTGTGGATAGTGCTGTTGTCGTTGGATGTGTTTACCCGACATGGAAGTGTTTATCTGGTTCCCGATTTTACGGGTGAAACGCTCAAAGGCATCGAAGCCAATGGCTTTGATGATTATTTTTCGTTTAAGGTAATCGACTCTGTTTATGATAAAAGCAGAGAAAAGGGAACCATCGTTTTGCAAAATCCGTTGCCGGGTGCCAAAGTGAAAAAAGGCCGACATGTATATTTAACTTTGGTAGCACAATTGCCCGAAAAGGTGTTGATGCCCGACTTAAAGAATCTCAGTTTACGTCAGGCATTGGTTACTTTGGATGCCAAAGCACTGGAAGTGGGTGAGTTGGAATATGTTGAATACTTCGCCCGCAATGCCGTGATTGAGCAATTGCTCGATAATGAGCCCGTTGAGCCTGATACGGAAATTGTGACAGGCTCGGTAATTGGACTGGTGTTGGGCAAAGGCGACGTGTTGACCAAGGTGCCCATGCCCATGCTCATCGGACTAACCAAAAGAGAGGCCGATGGCATGCTTCACTACAATTCGTTAAATGTGGGTCAGGAATATTTTCTCGAAAACTACGATCCTCTGCATTCACGGGTGTTTAAAACAGACCCCGCCACGCTAACGGAGGAGTCATTAAATTTGGGACAAAAAGTAAATTTATGGTATCGGTCGGACGAGTTTTTTAATTTCGAAGAATATAAAAAGCAGTTTGTCATCGACTCCTTGCGAAACGATACCATTTTATTAAAAAATTATTTGATTGAAGATGAACTTTAGGTATTTCATAGGTGTGGCCTTGTTGGTTACGGGCATGTTTTTGCACGGGCAGGAGGTGTCCGTTGGCTTGCAAACCAATGAGCTGGTGCGATCGGCAGCAGAAAAGTTGAAGCAGAATCAACGGGGTTGTGATTGTAAATCGGTGACCATTCAGCCTGCCCTCGACCTTCCTTTTTTTGATGACTTTTCAGTGATTACCATCTATCCCGACTCCTTGCTTTGGGAAGGCAGATCGGTTTTTGTGAACAAATCATTTCCTTACATGCCTCCCAATCAAGGGGCGGCTACGTTTGATGCCATTGATGAATACGGAGCTGTTTATGACGATGCCGTCTGGTATCCGCCTGTTGTAGCTGATATACTCACTTCGCGTCCAATCCGGCTCGATAGTTTATTGTCATTGCCACGTGCCCTTAGTCCTGCAGATTCTCTATACCTCAGTTTCTTTTACCAACCACAAGGTGTTGGCTTCAAACCCGAAGCTTGGGACACGCTTGTTTTGGAATTTGGCGTACCATCAGGTGATTCTGCCTTCGTGAGGATGGATTCGATTACCTTGCTGGCTGATGTTATTATGCCCGAAGGTCAGGAAAGATTCGTTATATTTGATACCTTGTGGGCGCCGGCTTCTGAAGGGTGTGATTCCTTGGTCTATATGATCAATTACGATCCAATACCCATTGAGCGAGGAGATATGATTACCATATTGTGCGATTCAGTATTCGAGCCAGTAACAGACTGGAAAAAGGTGTGGATTGCTGAAGGGCAATCGTTGGAAGAGTTCAAGGCTATGTATGGCGACTATTTTCTGCAAGTGATGATTCCCATTGTTGATACCATTTGGTTTAATCCTGAATTCCGGTTTAGGTTTTATAATTGTGCCACCATTTCCAACGAGGTGATGCCCAGCAATCAAAGTAACAACGACCAATGGAATGTTGATTATGTGTACCTTAACTATAACCGATCGAAGGGTGATACGACTTATCGCGACATTGCCTTTTCGCAACCTGCCCCCTCATTCTTGAAGGATTATCAGGTGATGCCCTATCCGCAATATCGTGAAAACCCCACCCAGGTTCAAAAAAGTAATCTCCGCATGTACATTGCCAACTTGGACAATATTGCCCACAATACGGCTTATGAATACAGTGTTCAACAGGTAGGAGGATCGTACAGTTATAAATATGATGGTGGTAACTGCAACCTGAATCCTTTTTACGAAGCTGGTTTTCAGGCATGTGACGGCTGTGGAGCATCCCATGCATGTCCTCCTGTAAGCGGATATTTCAATACCGATTATGAGGTGGACACCATTTCTTATATCATCAAACATTATATCAGCGACTCGTCCGACCAAAATTCTATTGTGGACTCAGCCATTTACCGGCAGGGTTTTTACAATTATTTTGCCTACGACGATGGTGTGCCTGAAGAAGGTTACGGATTGGTTCCCCGGGGAGCTCACCTGGCTTATCAATTTACCATGGAAAAACCCGATACCTTGCAAGGGGTTCAAATGTATTTTAACAAAACCCTCGATAATGCCAACGAGTTTTATTTCAAGCTCATGGTTTGGAGCGATAACAATGGTCGGCCCGGCGAAGTTATCTATGAGCAAGAAAACCAAAAGGTAGCCTGGAGCAACGGACTCTACCATTTCTATCCTTATATGCTGGACGAACCGTTTATCGTTTCGGGTACATTTTATGTGGGATGGGAGCAGTATTCCAACGGATTAATGAACATCGGGCTTGATAAAAACAATGATCATAGCGACCGCTTGTTTTATGATACCATCGGCGGTTGGGTAAATTCGCGCATCCCGGGGTCGCTGTTAATGCGTCCCATTGTAGGTTCCAACTTAGTACTTGGAGTGCCTTCCACCGAAGTGAAAGAAAACACCGTATTGAAAGTATATCCCAATCCAACTTCTTCCTGGTTCTCTGTAGGAAATGTGAGCTCCGAAGAATTGCAGCAAGCCAAGTTGGAAATGTATAACTTGTTGGGAAAAAGAGTGATGTCGGTAACAGGTATCCAAGGGCAAGTAAATATCGAACATCTGCCGGCGGGTCTGTATGTGGTAAAAGTAATTTCCAACAACCAATATCGCTCTGCCAAGCTTTTGATCAACAGGTAACTATGGAAGAATACATCGAATATTCCGAAGACGAAAATTCAGAACTTTACGAACATCATCGCATACTGGTTGATCCGGGTCAAACGCCCATGCGGATAGACAAGTTTCTGTTTAACCGCATCATGAATGTATCGCGCAACAAGGTTCAGCAAGCAGCCAAAGCGGGCAATATTCTGGTAAACAACCAATCGGTTAAGTCGAATTATAAGGTAAAACCGGGCGACGATATTTCGGTGGTAATGACCTATCCGCCCCGCGATGTGGAAATATTTCCGGAATATGTGCCCCTGGAAATCGTTTATGAAGACGACGATGTGTTGGTAGTAAATAAACAAGCAGGATTGGTGGTTCATCCGGGTTATAATAACTATACAGGTACGTTACTCCACGGATTGGCCCATTATTTTAAGGAAACCAATCAGTTGGATAAGGTAGAAAATGGGTTTGGCTATTTGGTACATCGCATCGACAAGGACACATCGGGATTGCTGTTGGTGGCAAAAAATGAGATGGCTCAAACCAAATTGGCCAAGCAGTTTTTCGATCATTCCATCGGTCGAAAGTATCATGCCCTGGTCTGGGGTGATGTGGCAGAAGAAGAAGGTACCATTACCGGACACATAGGTAGGAGTTTGAAAGACAGACGTGTGATGACGGTTTTTCCAAAAGGAGAATACGGCAAGGAGGCGATCTCGCATTACCGGGTGCTTCAAAGGTTTGGTTATGTTACCCTGGTGGAATGTCGTTTGGAAACAGGTCGCACCCATCAAATCCGGGCGCATTTTCGTTACCTCGGTCATCCGCTTTTCAACGATGAAAGGTACGGCGGCCATACCATCCTTAAGGGAACATCATTCACGAAGTACAAACAATTTGTTACCAATTGTTTTGCGCTGATACCACGGCAGGCCTTGCATGCCAAATCATTGGGGTTTGAGCATCCTGTTACCCGAAAAAACCTGTTTTTTGAATCGGAATTGGCGCCTGATATGCAGCAAGCCATCGAAAAATGGGCTGCCTATGCTTCGCACCAAAATCTCACCGAAGAGGAATAAACGCTACTTAATCAGAACAACTTTATAAGTGTTTTGCTGTTCGTCCGAGGAAAAACGAATAAAATAAACTCCTGCACTGTTTGTTGTCATGTTGATGGTGAGGTGGGTTTGCTCATTTTCGGTAATGGTAAAATCCACTTGTTGACCATGGTCGTTAAATACCTCAACCTTAACATTTTCTGGCTTCTTGGCGCCAAAAGCGAGGGTGAATATTCCGTTGCCGGGATTGGGAGAAATGTTGGGCAATACCTGGATGTAATCTGAACGTATGAGTGAGTCTGCTTTGTCGCCGGAGTAGGCAATCAATTTCACGTCAAAGGTGCCGGCATCTTGATAGCGGACTGATCCGGGATTTTCCTGGGTGCTGATGGAGGGGTCACCTCCTTCAAATACCCAACGATAGGAAGATATATTACCAAAGGAAGTATTTTGAAAGCTCACTGATTCGCCCACAACAAGTGAAGTTTGCTCAGCAGCAAACCATGCCGTGAGGTTGGTACTGTCGAGGTCGCTTCCCTGCATGGAAACTACGCCTGTGTTATCAGGATCCAGCCACACGGAAAGCATCTCCGTACTGTCGTTGGCGGTTTGGGGTTTCCACGATACATTAAACTTCCCAAAGTAATCGGGAGCTTCTAAAAAAGTACACGAAGCCCCACCTCCGGTCAAGCTGCCCACTACCAAGCCTTCTTTGTTAAAGATCGGGGAACCTGAGGAGCCTCCTTCGGTAACGCCATGACCATTTTGGGTTTCGCTCCAATATACCCGCCAGTATTTTCCTTCCGGATTTTCGTTTGACGAATCGTAGTCGGATGAAATCACGGGTTGTGTGTAGGTGGAAATCATTTTTACGTCTCCCTGAGGGTGATGAATGGTGACCCCGGAAGGGGAGGCGGTTGTTGACCGACTCCAACCGTTATAGTAGGGACGATACCCATTGGGAACGTCGGTGCCTAACAGAAGCAGTTTAAAATCAGAACCTGCACTGACACCGGAGACGCTGTGAGCCAGAAGTTCCGATCCACTTATGGTTTGAAGTTCAGGCTCGAACACCGGCTGTTGGCAATCGTCGGATTGATAATTGAAATAAAACAGCCATTGGGCATAATCCTCGAAATCGGCATCTTCCCCACAGTGGTTGGCCGTTAGGAAATAGGGGGTTCCGTCGGCTCGTACATTGTTCACCAGCGTACCCGTACACCAAAAAGTGAGGTTGCCTTGTTTTACCAAAATGCGCGCCACCCCATCCCGCTGTTGTTGCCAGTTAGTGCCTTCCGGACAATTCACGTGTACCTCGCAGTCGCCTGCACCACCGAATCCGCGGGAGTTTTTCGATGCCAACTGAACACCGATTTCGTGGATGTCAAACGGAAGGTGGGTTGTTTTGTTTGTGGTGTTATACTCTACGATGATTTGATCTCCGGGAATAAATTGGGTACACAAAAACGAGGTGTTATTTTGAGCAGTGAATGCCCCCAGAATTGTAGTTTTTTGTGGGTCGTAAACAAACAGTCTGTCGTTGTTGCCTAATTGCAGGGCGTTCAAATACAGATTGAGGGCCGGGGCATCGGATACAAAAAACGAAATACGCCACAGGTAGGTGTCTTCCGTTGGTTTTGTCCATTCTCCCTTTTTGGCAATATTTTGAAAATCAATATTTTTGGTGTAGCCGGCTTGTGCAGGCTGAATACGATGATCCTTTTCGGGGGTCAATAAACTGTTGTCCAGATCAACAGTTGGCACCGGTTCGATGATGCCGTATTGGGTACTCCATGGCTCAAAGGCGACGGTTGATTGTGCCCGAATTGAGCAATTGATTAAGAGCAGGAGGTTTAAAATTAATATTGTACGGGCTGTGGCCATGGTTGAACTACTTAAAAATGAATTGCCAATATGTATTATCTGGTACGACAAAAATAACCAATAATTGTGGTAATGAGAGAAAAATGAATTGCTTGCTCCGGGATGTTGTCATCAAATTGACGGATGTTTCCATACAAAAGCGTTTTCGCTTGACAAAGCTATGGTTTTTGCCTTACTTTTGGCAAAATTTTATCCCATGATTGTTGTTACAGGAGCTGCCGGTTTTATCGGAAGCGCATTGGTGGCCAAGCTGAATAAGGAAGGCTATGAAAATCTGATTTTGGTTGACGATTTCTCGAAAGAAGAAAAAGCCCGCAATTTGGCCAAAAAGAAATTCATTAAAAAGGTAGATCGGAAGATGTTTTTCGAGTGGTTTGACAATTACTATTTTAATGTGGATTTTGTTTTTCATTTGGGTGCACGCACCGACACCACCGAATTTGATGTAAAAATATTTAATGAGCTCAACCTCAATTATTCCAAAGAAATTTTTAAAAGGTGTGTAAAAAACTCCATTCCTCTGCTATATGCTTCGTCGGCCGCTACCTATGGGATGGGGGAGTTTGGTTTTAACGACGATCATGCCATCGTGGCCAAACTTGTACCTTTGAATCCTTATGGCGAGTCGAAAAATGAGTTCGACAAATGGGTGCTCAAGCAGAAAAAGTCTCCGCAATTCTGGGCCGGGTTGAAGTTTTTTAATGTGTATGGCCCCAACGAATACCATAAAGGAAGAATGGCCTCGGTTATTTTTCATGCCTACAATCAGATACTCAAAACCGGAAAAATGAAGTTGTTCAAGTCGCATCATCCTGATTATAAGGATGGTGAGCAGTTGCGCGATTTTATTTATGTGAAAGATGTGGTGAATGTTATTTTCTGGATGTTCCGCCACCAACCCAAATGTGGATTGTATAATCTGGGAACAGGAAAAGCGCGGACATTCTACGACCTGGTGACAGCCACTTTTGCCGCCATGGAAAAAACGCCGGATATTTCATTTATGGATACACCGATAGATATTCGGGATAAATACCAGTATTTTACTGAAGCCAACATGACCAAGCTCCGCAGCGCCGGCTATTCAAAGTCTTTTACCTCACTGGAAGATGGCGTGAGCGACTATGTGAAAAAATATTTGAGAAAGTCAGGTGGATATTAGGATTGGTTGTGATATTTGATAATTGTACTGTAGATTAATACAGTTGAAAGTCTGATTAACGAGTGTTTATAAAACCCAATACCTGAATCGTAGAACAAATAATTCAATTAGTTGAATTTTTCGTAATTTTGAAAAAAAAGAAAGATGATAGTCGAAAGACAAAATAACGAAATACTGGTCAGGATTTCCGCTGGAATAAGTACTGCCCGACTTCAAACAATCCTTGATTATCTAAGGTATGAAGAATTAACTTCCAACTCGAATGTCACCGAGGAAAACCTAAATGAGCTTTTAAAGGAGGCAAAAAAAGGCAGGTGGGATAGGACAAAAGAAGAATTTGGACTTAATGACTAGCATTGTTGTTGATACTAATATTGTATTTAGCGCACTATTAAACATCAATAGTAGAATTGGGCAGATTTTAATTAATGGCAATAGGTACTTTGACTTTTGTTCGCCTGAATACGTTAGATATGAGATTTTTTAGCATAAAGAGAAAATAAAAACTATTGGAGAACTTTCTGAAGATGAATTCATTGAGACTTATAGCTTAATCCTGAGAAATATTACCTTACTAAGCCATTCCATTATCCCCCCTGAAATATTTCAAAGTGCCGAACACCTTTGCCGGGATATTGATATTGACGATACAATTTTTGTTGCAGTGTCAAGTTTTTTAAAGGGTACCTTGTGGACGGGCGACTTGAAATTGATTAATAGTCTGATCAGGAAGGGTTATAAAAAGGTAACAACCACCGAAGATTTATATCGGGATTTTCTAATCAGAGAGAAACAACGGTATTAGGAAGGACTTAAAATTTTAATACCAGATTTAATACCCGAAATCCTAACAATTTCTGGCATTCCAGTTAAATGTTACGCCTCACCACCCTCAATCATTGCGCTTCCCAAACAAGTTTTTTCTTCCATATCATACAAAACGGCAAACTGACCGGGAGCAATGCCACTGATGCCGGTTTCTGAAATTATCCGGTTTCCTGTTTTTCCGGTTTGCAGTGTTCCTGTGTTAAATTCCGGTTGGTGGCGAATCTTGAATTTTACCTGTCCCAGATTCGTATAATCGGTGTTGGGATTGATAAAATGTAAATCGCCCACGTGAATGGTGTGGCCATATTGCGCAATGGGGTCGTATCCATTGGAAACGTAGATGATGTTTTGTTGAATGTCTTTGTTTACCACAAACCAGGGACCACCACTTAATCCCAGTCCACGGCGCTGACCAATGGTATGAAACCAAAAACCCTTGTGTTCGCCCAACGTTTTGCCTGTTTCAAAATCAACAATGGCTCCCGGAAGCTCTCCCAGATGCTTTTTAATAAAATCATTGTAGTTGATTTTGCCCAAAAAACAAATTCCCTGGCTGTCAGGTCGGTGGGCGCTGGGTAGTTTCATTTCAACAGCCATTTGGCGAACTTCGGCCTTGTTGAGATGTCCGATGGGAAACATGGCTTTCTGTACCTGATCATAGGTAATTTGCCCCAGAAAATAGGTTTGGTCTTTTACCCGATCTTCAGCAGTGGAAAGAAACACCCCCTTGTCTGTTCGGTAAGTATTGGCATAATGACCGGTAGTGATGACATCGAAATCTTTTCCATACCGCTCATTGAAGGCCCCAAATTTGATCAACAGGTTGCACATGATGTCGGGGTTGGGGGTCAATCCTCTTTTTACATGATCGATGGTATATTTCACCACAGTTGACCAATATTCCTCCTGCAGATCAACCACACTAAACTGACATCCGTATTTTTTGGCTATCCAGGTGGTAATTTCAATGTCCTCCTCCGACGGGCAATCTATAAAGGCTTCCTCATCTTCCATCCCAATTTTTATGTAAAAAATATGGGGGTCGAAGCCTTGCTTTTTGAGCAAAGGAATGGTAACCGAACTGTCCACGCCTCCTGATACGAGCGATGCTATTTTCATGACAATTAATTTGCCGCAAAGGTCGTAAAAAATACCCTAAGCCAAAAAAAGCTATAACGTGTCTAAATTGCCCCCTGACCATGCAGTGAATGATATGTTTGCTTACTTTTGATACCTTAAACAATTACAGATTTTTTTAAACTAAAAGCTATGTACGGAGATATTAAAAGCTATCTGACAAAGGAACTTGCGGATATAAAAGAAGCCGGTTTGTACAAAAACGAACGAATTATTGTGAGTCCTCAAGGGGCCAAAATTGAACTCAATACAGGACAAAAGGTACTGAATTTTTGTGCAAACAATTATCTGGGATTGTCCAACCATCCGGAATTGGTGGCTGCGGCCAAACAAGGTCTCGACAGTCATGGTTTTGGCATGTCATCTGTTCGTTTCATTTGCGGAACCACCGACATTCACAAAGAATTGGAACAAAAAATTGCAGAATTCTTCGGTACGGAAGATACCATTCTGTATGCCGCTGCCTTCGATGCCAATGGTGGTGTTTTCGAACCCTTGTTGGGCGAAGATGACGCCATTATTTCGGATAGCCTCAACCATGCCTCCATTATCGATGGGGTAAGGCTTTGTAAAGCAAATAGATATCGTTATCAAAATGCCGACATGGAAGCGTTGGAAGCCGAACTGATTAAAGCCAAAGACCATCGTTTTAAACTGATTGTTACCGATGGCGTATTTTCGATGGACGGCAACACCGCACCCCTGGATAAAATCGTTGCCCTGGCCGAAAAATATGATGCCATGATCATGGTGGACGAATGTCACTCAGCCGGAGTAGTTGGAAAAACCGGTCGTGGCGTGAGCGAGCATTTTAATATTTATGGCAAAATTGATATCATCACGGGTACACTGGGCAAAGCCTTTGGTGGTGCCATTGGTGGATTTACCACCGGAAAAAAGGAAATCATCGAGTTGTTGCGTCAACGTTCGCGCCCGTATTTGTTCTCCAATTCGCTTCCTCCCATGGTGGTTAGTGCCGGTATCAGGATGTTTGAAATGATGAGCGATACCAACGAATTACAGGATCGTCTTCACGAAAATACGACCTATTTTGTTGAAAAAATGAAAGCTGCCGGATTTGACATCAAGCCCACACAATCGGCCATTTGTGCCGTGATGCTGTATGATGCCAAGCTGTCGCAGGACATGGCTGCCAAACTGTTGGATGAGGGAATTTACGTGATAGGTTTTTATTTTCCGGTGGTGCCCAAAGGCGAAGCACGAATCCGTGTACAATTGTCGGCGGCTCACAAACGCGAACACCTCGACAAAGCCATTGCCGCTTTTACCAAGGTGGGCAAAGAGTTGAATGTAATTAAATAGTCTGATTTTCAAGGGCAGACTCGTTCTGCCCTTTCATTTATATCCCGTTATCGTGATTTTTGGAATAGGTACCGACATTATCGAAGTGGCACGCATGGAGCAGGCACTTGAAAAAAATGATGCCCTGATGCAGCGGATTTTTACCGAGCGTGAGCAGGCCTATTGCAACAAAGGGATGGTTACCCGTTTTCAATGTTATGCGGCACGTTTCGCAGCAAAAGAAGCATTTTTCAAAGCGTTGGGTACGGGATATCGTTATGGAATGGCCTTTCATGAAATTGAAGTACTGAACGATGAGCTTGGAAAACCTGTAATTCATCCCCATGGAAAGGTGAAAGAATATCTTGAGCAACAAAACGTACTACATATCCATTTGTCGGTTTCCCACGTAAAAGAAATGGCCAATGCCATGGTGGTGATGGAAAAGTAAAACTTTGTTTCTTTACCGTATATCCTTTAGAAATATTTCCGCCGTTTCTTCCACACAAGTTTTTACCGGCGTAAAAACAAACCCCGTGGCCTCACAAACTTTTGCATTTGAATACCGGTACTTTTGATTGGCAGTTTGTGCCGTTTCTTTGGTGATGCTGGATTTTTTACCTGTCAACCAGCCTTTTATGGCCAGCAACCGCCAACTGATACCACTCAGCATTTTTCCTGCATGGTATGATGGCCGTTGCACATGTAACGCATCTGCCATCCACCGGAACAGCTCGCGATAAGGCACATTTTCGGAAGAAACGATGTATCGTTCACCAGCAAAAGGACCATTCATTAGCAGAATCATTAAATGCACCACATCGTTTACACCCACAAATCCATTGGAGCCGGAGGTGTAAAACTTAAGTCCATTGTACATGGTTTGAAACAGTTGCGGACTCCCATGCGACCAATTGCCCGGGCCAATAATGATGGAAGGGTTGATGATGACCGCGTTGAGTCCTTCAGCCATTCCCCGCCAAACTTCTCGTTCGGCTTCGTATTTACTTTTGGAATAAACCGAGGTTTTCTTGTTGTTCCAGTGGGTTTCTTCTGTCACAGGCTCCGATTGGTGGGCGCGACCTAAAGTTCCTATGGAGCTGACAAACAGTAGTTTGTCCACCTTCTTTTCCAGGGCCACATTCACTAGGTTGGCAGTGCCTATTTGGTTGACCCGCTGAATGAACGATCTGTTGTTGCCTTGAAAAGAAACCACTGCCGCTGCATGATAAACTTGCCGGATACCTGCCATGGCTTCCTCCAACGATGCAATGTCCAGCAGATCGCCATCCACCCACTCAATCATATCCCAGAGGGAGGATGAAAAGGGTTGGTAAAAGCCAAAAATCTTTTGTGCAGTTTGTGTGGAGGATTCGTGACGCTTGAGTGCGCGCACCCGGGAGCCAGCCGAAGTAAGGTGAAAAAGCAAATGGGCACCCACAAATCCGGTACCTCCTGTCACCAATATGTGGTTGCCGGCAGACATGATTTACAACAGCGGGTGCAATGGTTCGTCTTCGGTAGTAAGGCTTACGATAACAGGGTCGTTTTTGTGAATCCCGAGCAAGGAAGCCGCTTTGCCCTGATTTATGGCAATTTCCATCAATCCATTGGAAGCAAAAACCGCCACAATCTCACCCGGTCGCACATCGCTGTAGGCTTCGTTTACCTCGTTTATCTTATATTTTTGCGAGCGAAACGAAATGGTAAAGGGTCTTCCTTTGGTAAACTGTTCAAAGGTTTTTTGATCGATGTTGGTGATGAGGTTTTGATATCCATCGATGTGAATCACCATGGCCTTGATGATGTCGTGGTCGATTACCGGATTGAATAGCATTTTTTTAACCAACTCTTTTTTTGGTGAGCCCAAAGATTTCGGGTCATCGCCCTTGGCAATTCTGGCGGCGGCAATGGCAAACCTGTCGCGGCTGGAAAAGGTGTAGCCCGACGACTCTTGTGGAATTTCCAATTCAATCATCCATTCGGGTTCTGTATCAAAAATCATGGAAAAAACTCCATTATCGGCACCAATAAAGTATTGTCCGGAGTGATAAACAATGGTGTGGGGTTCGTTGATGGACTCTTCGGTGTTAACACCAATGATATGAATGGTGCCTTTGGGAAAACCGGGATAGGCATTTCGCAGCATAAAGGCTGCCACGCCTGAATCAAACTTGTTGATATCGTGAGAAATGTCAACAATACGGGCTTCCGGGAAATGTTTGTATATCATTCCTTTCACTACTCCCACGTAATAATCCGCAGTTCCCCAATCACTCGTTAACGTTATCACTCCCATCGCTCACACTCTTGAAAATTAGCACTTCAGCCATTGTTGACTAAAAGTTCAAAATTATAAAAAATTTGAGCCTTGGCACGGAACTATTTTTAATATTTTTGAGCCCTGAGATCAACTAGACCCTTTATCAAAATTCTGCATGAGCGAACGCGTTATTCAAATTGAAGTGGCCAGTCCCCTGGAAGTATTCGGGCCCGGCGAAGTGTACCTGAATCAAATGCAACATTTGTTTCCAAAGCTCAAGTTTGTTGCGCGTGGCGAATTTCTGAAGCTTTATGGTGATTTGGAAGAAATTTCGCGCTTCGAGCGGTTGTTCGACTTGCTTCAGCTCCATTTTGATAAATTTGGAAAAATCAACGAAGGGGTCATCGCGCAGATCATGGGTGAAAACGACAACGAGGGTATTCCGGATGCCCCGGAGTCAACCAAAGATGTTTTGGTGTTCGGACGTCATGGAAAAATAATTAAAGCCCTGACACCCAATCAAAAAAGAATGGTCGCCGAATCTGCTGAAAACGATTTGGTGTTTGCTATCGGTCCTGCCGGAACAGGAAAAACTTACACGGCGGTGGCGCTGGCAGTTCAGGCATTGAAAAACAAGGAGATAAAAAAGATTATTCTCACCCGTCCGGCCATCGAAGCAGGGGAGAGCCTGGGTTTTCTTCCCGGCGACATGAAAGAAAAACTGGATCCTTATTTGCAGCCTCTTTATGATGCCTTGCGCGACATGTTACCTACTCAGAAATTTCTGAGCTACCTCGAAGACGAAACCATCGAAATTGCCCCGTTGGCTTTTATGCGCGGTCGGACGCTGAGCAATGCATACGCTATTTTGGATGAAGCGCAAAATGCCTCCGAAAGTCAGTTGAAGATGTTCTTAACCCGCATGGGCAAGTCGTCGAAGTTTATCGTAACGGGCGATGTTACCCAAATCGACTTGCCACGAAAAAAACAATCCGGACTGTTTCAGGCACAGGAAATTCTTAAAGGTATCAAAGGCATCTCGTTTATATATTTGGATGGCCGCGATGTGGTGCGTCATAAACTGGTTACGCGAATTATCGAAGCTTATTCAAAAACAGAAAACTAAAACCCCATCATATCATGAAGAAAGAAGCTTTAATACACACAGAGTTTGTTTTTCCAAAGCAGAAAAGCGTTTATCACGGAAAAGTTCGTGATGTTTATAATATCGACGATACCCAATTGGTGATGATTGCCACCGACCGAATTTCGGCCTTTGATGTGGTACTGCCCCGGGGTATTCCTTTTAAAGGGCAGGTGCTCAATCAGATAGCTTGTAAATTTCTTGATGCTACCGCGGACATCGTACCCAATTGGAAAACAGCTACTCCCGACCCAATGGTAACCGTTGGCCACTACTGCGAAGCCTTTCCTGTAGAAATGATTGTCCGTGGCTACCTTACCGGAAGCTCATGGCGTACCTACAAAAGTGGGGCTCGCGAAATTTGTGGTGTAGCCATACCCGATGGAATGAAAGAACATCAACGTTTTGCCCAACCCATACTCACGCCTACCACCAAAGCTACTGAAGGTCATGATGAGGATATTTCCCGTGAGGAAATTATTCGTCAGGGACTGGTTTCGGAAGCAGATTATGTGGAACTGGAACGTATTTCGCTGGAACTGTTTGCCAGAGGAACAAAAATGGCTGCCGACAAAGGTTTGATTCTGGTGGATACCAAATACGAATTTGGAAAGAAAGACGGCAAAATATACTTAATCGACGAAATACATACTCCTGATTCGTCCAGGTATTTTTATGCCGACCAATACGATGAACTCTTCGCCAAGGGCTTACCACAAAAGCAGCTCTCCAAGGAATTTGTCCGCGAATGGTTGATGGAAAACGGATTTCAGGGTAAAGAAGGACAACAGGTTCCTGAAATGATAGATACGTTTGTCAACAGTGTTTCGGAAAGATATATCGAATTGTACGAAAAGGTGATTGGCGAACCCTTCCAACGTGATGAATCAAAAGATGTGTTGGCGCGGATTGAAACCAATATCAATGCCTATTTGCGTCAAGGTTAACAGTTAAATCCTCGCGATTTCGCCGATGTTTCACCAAGCAATTGGATGAGGTTTTGAAGATAAGCAGCTTTGTTGGTTCTGTTTCACCTCCGTCAGGTGATTGGTGTCCATGGTTTTTAGTGAGTGTAGCCGGTACAACTTTGCGCTTATTTTTAGGCCGGGTTGATTAAAAAATCATTGTTAATCAGCTATATAAAACTCTTTCCCAACCCTTTGAATATGGTTTAATAGGTCAATATTTTCTATTTTGTTGAATAGAGATAAGTCAATCATGTATGGCAGGTATAGATCATCCAATTGATTTTCTATTTCATGGAGTTGTGTCAAATCAATATTTTGCCCTATCACGGTCAAATCAATGTCGGAAGAAGGTCTGTGCGTTCCCATGGCACGCGAACCATACAAAATTACTTTTTCAATTTGCTTATGTTTTTTAAAAACAGATTGAATTTTTAATGTGTCTTCTCTGGTTAATCCGTTTTCGTTCATATTAACCTAAATTTCCTTGTCCTTCAATTCTTTTTACTTCCATATTATGTTGAAATTCAATGAAAGCCGGGTAATAGTCGTTTAATATTTTACCATAAATTTCGTCAGCAGTCGATTCATTATAGGTATGCGAAGTTTTGTTTCGGCTTCCTATCATGTCCATCCATATTTTGCCGTTGGAAAAAAGTTGTAGCTGAAAAGCCTCTCTTGTGGCATCTCTACTTCCACCTACATCCGGGTTTCCTTGGTAAGCGGCATAGTCTTTCATAACATTCCAGGCTAACTCGTGGGTATATTCAAAACGTTGTATCATTCCTTCTTTAATAATCTCATCAAGAACGGATTCAAAATCTGAATCATTTTCCGACAACTCTTCATCTCCCAAGTTGTTTTTTATGAACTCCACCGCTTGGGTGAGTTTTGCAAGCGCCTTATTAAAGTTAGAAAATCGCTGTTCCCATCTGATATCATGTTCCATCGCCGATAATTTTTATGTTTCAAAAATACATTTTTCAAGTCGTTTATTTTTTGTTTCTCAGAATTCTTGTTAAATAGTTTTGAGAATAATGGAAAACCAGACCTGTATGCGAAACAGGAGTTACTATCATTCCTGATAAGTGATTGAAATAGGTGTGTGGTATATTATGACTGAACTTTTTCAGGGGAATTGTAAATAATTCTCAACAATTAACAACGAAATCCTCCCGATTCCGCCGATGTTTCACCAAGCAATTGAATGAGGTTTTGAAGGTAAGCGGCTTTGGTGTTTCTGTTTTCTTCTTTCAATTTTTCTTGCACCTCCGTCAGGTAATTGATGGCCATGGTTTTACGCGAGCATGGTTCATAAAAATGCGCGCTTTTTTCCAAGCCAAGATGTTTGAGGTAGGCACTGATTTCGTTTTTCGTAAACACAGCCCCTTCGTTGGCCGGATTGATATAGAAAAGGATATGTGGCTGAACGGCTTCCTTTGGGTTTGCCGGATCGTATCTGTCATCATCGTCAAGGTAGGCAAGCACAAATTGGTGGGGAAGTTGAATGCCGCTTACGCGCAGGTTCAATCGTTGGGCTATTGACATATACAATATTCCCGTTACAAGAGGGTTGCCGGTTTTGTTGTTTCGCAAAAAATCGAAAAAGTAACCTTCCAGGGTTTGTTCGTGGGGCAAAAAACTCGATAGTTGATGCACCTGATAAATGACATGGTTGAGGACTTTAACTTTTTCCAGGGCGGTGAGGCTTTCGTTCAATTCAAGCCAGCAGTCGCGGTACACACCCTCTATCCAAACCTGTAGTTCGTCGCGTTGGTAGTGCGCGTTAACATACGAGGCAATGTGATGAATCAGTTCGGAGGGTGCCAGGGTGCGGTCGTCGAGCCAATGCAATACCAACGAAATGGTGTTGTGAAATTTGATCTCTTCGATGGTCGATTCCAGACGTTTGGAATGTGTTCCGCTAAAGGTATGAAGCCATGCTTCTTCCAAATGAGGAATGGCCTCAACTCCATGTCCGATAATTTTTTTACGAATTTCATCGTACACCTCGTCATTGGGCTCGTCCATCAGGCTCACCAGCGCATCAATTTCACGGTTGGAATCAGTCAGGCTCATCGTTCGACAGCAGATAATTTTACGGTAAAATTAATGTACAAAAGACGTAATCAGGATTGGTGGGGTTAGGAGTTAATCACAGTGAATTGTTAACAAAGGTGTTGAGCCGGAATGGAATAAAAAAACCCGCCATAAAATGACGGGTTTGGCATGCGTTTGTTTAGCAACTAATATCTTGAGGCTACTTCATCCCAGTTAATCACGTTGAAAAACGCGGAGATGTAATCGGGCCTTCTGTTTTGGTAGTGCAGGTAGTAGGCATGTTCCCAAACATCTAGCCCGAGAATGGGGGTGCCTTTTACTTCGGCGATGTCCATCAAAGGGTTGTCCTGATTAGGGGTTGAGGTTATCACCAGTCCCTTGTCGGTTTTTACCAGCCAGGCCCATCCCGAACCAAATCGGGTGGCTGCTGCTTTGGCAAATTCGTCTTTGAAATTGTCGAACGAGCCAAATTTTTCGTTGATGGCGTTAAGCAATGCGCCTTTAGGAGCTCCGCCGCCATTGGGCGAAAGCATTTTCCAAAACAATTCGTGGTTGTAATGGCCACCACCATTGTTGCGCACAGCCATTGGGGCAGTTGAAATGTTGGCCAGTATCTGCTCAATGGATTTTCCTTCCAATTCGGTGCCCTGAATGGCGTTGTTCAGGTTGTTGATATAGCCCTGATGGTGCTTGGTGTGGTGTATTTCCATGGTGCGACCATCGATGTGTGGTTCAAGGGCATTGTATGCGTAGTCTAGTTTAGGGAGTGTAAATGACATATCTGTAATTTTTAATGTTAAACAATCATATAATTTTCGCTTGCAAAAATACTCATTATTTAGAATAAATCCAAATAGACAATCTAAAAGATTGTTAAATAATAAGTTGAGTGTATTTGGTATAAGGTGAGGAGGACTGAACCTGGTGAAAGTTTACTTAGAACATGGGAAGCAATGGATAGGTGTAGGCAAATTCAAGGGCAAAACAATCAAATAACCCTGAAAGAAATCATGAAGTTAATATAAGGGTATATCCTGTATAGTTTTGATCCGCTTGTTACGTTGTTGGTCCATTTGCTGAGTTTAGACTCGGAAATTTTTCCTACCACACGGTATTTCACGGAAGTGTTTCCTTGATAAGCCAGACCAATGTCGAGTGACACGCTTACGATTTTATTCCTCGAAATACTTCTGCCAAGCCCTAGCGACAGGTAGGGGCATAACTTGTTGGGCTGCAAGTGATACGAAACCGTTCCGTTGTTTTGGGCGTCGGGTATCGTGGGGTACACATCAAAATCAATTTGCGTGAAATTGTAAAATACTCCTCCCGAAAAATACATGAAACTGAAAAATTGCCAGTCGGCACCAAACTGAAACGCTCCCAAGGTGGCTGTTTCGTTATTAAGATAGGCATCTCCTGAGTTGATCTCCGTATTGTATTCGTATGGGTAAAAAGCTAGTCCGCCACGCAAGGCCACCCGGTTGGCCACGGCTTGTATCAGTTCAACGCCCACACCGTAAGTACCTCCTTGCAGTCCGATAGCCAAGCCCCTTTGTGCCTCCTGTTGGGGTACAAATTCGAACTGTCCGAATGCGGTAAGTTCACCGATAGCCATGATGCTTGCCAGAAGGAGATATTTTAGAGCTTTCATTGGAATTGGACTATGCTAATGCTTGCAATATTAACGAAATTATGGGCTCGTTGGTGTTCTTCCGGATTTTTTTCATCTTCCGGATGAACATTGTTGTTTATCCTAAAAAAGCTCACCTCCAAAACTTAAAAGCTATGGAGGTGCATCAAAAACTGTAATTGTTGATTGGTAAGCGAGAGCTAATCAACTATTTTAACCAGAAAATAATTCTTCTTCCCCTTCTGAACCAACAGGTATTTGTTGTTGAGCAAGTCGTTGACGGATAGTTGGTACGACTCATCAATTTTTTCTTTGTTGAGCGAAACCCCATTGTCCTTTAGCATGCGGCGCGCCTCCCCATTCGATTTGAAGATGTCGGTTTTATGACCCAGAAAATCCAATATGCCGATGCCCGATTCAAATTCTTCCCGGTTGATTTCCGATTGAGGAACTCCGGCAAAAATATCAAGCAATGTTTTTTCGTTGAGCTTTTTAAGCATCTCGGTGGTTCCTTTGCCAAAAAGGATTTCGGAGGCTGCCAAAGCAGTTTCGTAGTCTTCTTCCGAATGAACGCGAATGGTGATTTCACGTGCCAGCGTTTTTTGTAACAGGCGCTGGTGAGGAGCTTCACGTTGTTGAGCTACCAGGTCTTCTATCTCCTGTTTGCTGAGCAGGGTAAATATTTTCACGTATTTTTCGGCATCTTCATCCGACACGTTGAGCCAGAATTGGTAAAACTCGTAGGGTGAGGTTTTTTCGGGATCGAGCCATACGTTGCCGCTTTCGGTTTTGCCAAATTTGGATCCATCGGCTTTGGTAATCAGGGGGCAAGTGAGGGCAAAGGCATCGTTGTCGGAGCCCATTTTCCGGCGTATAAGCTCGGTTCCGGTGGTAATATTTCCCCACTGATCCGAACCTCCCATTTGCAATCGGCAATTCTCGTTTTGGAAAAGGTGCAAAAAGTCGTAACCCTGCACAAGCTGGTAGCTAAATTCGGTGAACGACATGCCCGACTTGCTTTCGGCGGAAATTCTTTTTTTAACCGAATCCTTGGCCATCATGTAATTCACGGTAAGGTGTTTGCCAACATCGCGGATAAAATCCAAAAAACTGAATTGGTTCATCCAGTCGTAGTTGTTTACCAAAATGGCTGAGTTTTCACCGCCGTTATCGAAGTCCAGAAATTTGGCCAGTTGGTTTTTCAACGCGTTTTCGTTGTGGCGAAGGGCTTCCTCGGTCAGCAGGTTTCTTTCCTGCGATTTTCCGGATGGGTCGCCAATCATGCCGGTAGCGCCTCCCACCAGAGCAATGGGGCGATGGCCGCATATCTGCAAGTGTTTCAGCATCATCACCCCTACCAGATGACCAATGTGCAAGCTATCAGCCGTGGGGTCGATGCCAACATAACCCGAGGTCAGGTGCTTGAGCATATATTCTTCGGTTCCGGGGGTCATGTCGTGGATCATGCCACGCCAACGCAATTCTTCTACAAAATTTTTCACACCTATATTTTTCTAAAATTTCGGCAAAGATAGCTATTTGGCAAAGTTTATCAGGCATGTAGAGAATTTTTTGATGCATAGCCCGTTATTTGGGTGAATCCATTTTCTACCTTTGTCGGGATGCAAAAAAAGTTTTTGAAGAACCTGGTACTGCTCATTTTTCTCAACCTTCTGGTAAAGCCATTGTGGATTTTTGGCATCGACCGGCAGGTGCAGAATTTGGTAGGTCCCGAAGAATACGGGTTGTACTTCACCATTCTCAACTTTTCGTTTCTCTTTTTTATTTTTCTCGATTTGGGCATTACCAATTTCAACAACCGGAATATTGCGCAGAACAACCAGTTGTTGAGCAAGCATTTGGCCGGAATCGGGACCATGAAGATGCTGTTGGGTTTTGTTTACGCATTGGTGATTTTTGTTGTCGCCTGGTTCAATAAGTACGATTGTCGTGCCTTTTACCTGCTTGCCTGGATCGGTTTTAATCAGTTTTTGCTTTCTTTTATATTGTACTTGCGCTCCAATTTGAATGGATTGCTTTTGTTTAAAACCGACAGCATTATCTCCATTCTCGACAGGTTGTTGATGATTTTTATCTGTGGTTTTTTGTTGTGGACCGGTTGGTTTGATGCCACCTTTAGTATCGAGTGGTTTGTTTACGGACAAACGGCAGCTTATGTGGTGACCATGTTGATAGCCTTAACAGCAGTACTGAATAAGGCCGGAAAGCTTCGGTTCAACTGGAACCTTCCGTTTTTTATCATGATTATCAAAAAGAGTTTGCCTTTTGCCTCACTCGTTTTGCTCATGAGTTTTTACAACCGCATCGACCCCGTATTGATTCAGCGAATATTGGGGGGTGATTTGGGTTACGAACAATCGGGGGTTTACTCTCAGGCCTTTCGATTGCTGGATGCCGGACAAAACTTCGCCTATCTGTTTGCCGTTCTCTTGCTGCCTTTGTTTGCCAAAATGATCGCCAACAACCAAAATGTGGAGCATCTGGTGAAGTTGTCTTTCTCCATGTTGGTGGCCGGCACACTTATTCTGGCCATTTCACTGTCGAGTTACAGCCACGAAATCATGCAGTTGATGTACCATCAGATGCCGGAGGAATCGGCTGTGCACTACGGACTGCGTATCGAACAATCGGCTGTTATTTTCAGCGTGTTGATGTATAGTTTTGTGGCCATATCTTCCAATTACGTGTTTGGCACCTTGCTCACGGCCAACAACAACATGAAACTC
This sequence comes from Bacteroidales bacterium, assembly GCA_965140775.1. GTDB lineage: Bacteria > Bacteroidota > Bacteroidia > Bacteroidales > F082 > UBA6244. The sequence continues at coordinate 914,891 of OZ223471.1, forward strand.
CTTAATCTGGTTGCGTTGGGTGGCGTAGTGATCAACATGGGATTGAATTTCTACCTCATCCCCATTTTTCAATCTGTTGGTTCGGCTTACGCCGGCATGTCGGCTCAGGTTTTCAGTGCCATCTTTCAGTTGGTGCTGGCCTGGCGTTTGTTTGGGTTTCGATTGAATTATAGTTTGATTATCAGGTTTTTGGTGCTTGCCTTATTTTTGGCAGGGGGAGCATTTTTGGTGAAAAACAACCTGGAGGTTTCGTGGAAAGTGGGATTGTTAATTCTGTTGACGGGTGGGCTCACCACCTCAATTGTGCTGAGGTTGTTGAATCTTCGTGAGCTGTTTACCATATTCACTTCCAGGCAATAACGAGTTTTATTGGTATAGTTTGTTAATACATCGCCATCATTAAACAAAAATTCCTACTTTTGACCCCTTTAATGAATAAAGTTAATGAAATCAGAAGGCGATTTTCAACGGCCCTTTTTCTCCGGAGTTATATTACAGGTTTTGTTTCATTACCGGAAACATTTGGTAATAATAGGTATCCTGACCATCGTGTTGGCCATCATCTTTTCGTCACCCAGGTTTATTACGCCGCTATATAAATCCACCGTTATTTTATATCCAACGGCAAGCAATTCCATTTCCAAAGTATTGTTGAGCAATAATTTCAACAACTCAAAGGACATCCTGGAGTTTGGGGAAGACGAACAAACGGAACAGATGCTTCAGGTATTGAATTCCAACAAGATACGCGACCGCATCATCAACAAATACAACCTCATGGAGCATTATGGGATTGGATCTAAGTCCAATTTCAAAATGACGGAGCTGTATGATGAGTACGACAACAATTTCAAGTTCAGACGTACCGAGTTCATGGCTGTGAAAATTACAGTGATGGACAGAGATGCGCAATTGGCAGCGGATATGGCCAACGATGTGGCCGAATTAATAGATAGTACCATTAACCAAATGCAGAAGCAGATTGCGGTAAAGGCTTTTCAGATTGTGGAACGCGAGTACCAACACCTGAAAGCAGAAATTCAGGCAAAGGAGGACAGCATGACTGTACTGCGTCAATTTGGGGTGCACGATTATGAGAGTCAGTCGGAAATGTTTAACCGCCAATTGGCCATGGAGATGGCAAAAGGTAACAACGAAAGCGTGAAACGACTTGAGAAAAAGCTTGACATGTTGGCCAAATATGGCGGTCCCTATGTTTCGTTGCGAGATGCCCTGGAGCATGATAAGAAGCAGTTGAGCGAGCTCAAGGCAAAATATGAAGAGGCAAAAGTGGATGCCACTGAAAACCTTCCACATAAATTGGTTGTCAATACGGCATACAAGGCCGAACGTAAATCTTATCCCATCAGGTGGCTTATCGTGGTGGTTTCTACGTTCTCCATGTTGCTTCTCGCTTCTCTTATTTTTGGCATGATCGAAGTGTTTTCGGGAGCGATGGGCGAAAACATTAAAAAAAAAAATTCAAGAGAAAAAGAACTATAATCGCTCATGATGTCTCCTCTTGGTGGACAAATGATAAACCCAAGAAACCAAAAAAGGAAGACACCCAGGGAGAAGAGGTTCGTGAAGTGGCTGATAAAAAGCCTGTTGAAGTAGTTGAGAAGAAAAAAACTGATAATTATAATAGAGACTTAGACTTATATTGGGACATTAATAATATCGAAATGGACAAATTTTTTAACAGCGCTCACCTTGTCAGCTTGATTGCCAAATGGAAATACCATCTGTTGGTCATCGTTGGTGTTTCTGCCATACTGGCTGTCATTTTCTCGGGCCCCACTTTTATAACGCCGATGTATAAATCGTACGGCGTGGCTTATCCTGCCAATATTGAGCCCTACTCAGAAGAAAGTGAAACTGAACAAATGCTTCAAATCCTTAATTCAAAGGATATTGTGGATAGCATGGTGAATAAGTTTCAACTGGCCAAACATTATGATATCAATCCCGACTACAAATATTTTAAAACGGTTTTGGTGAATACCTATTACGATAACGTGCATATCAGCAAAACACCTTACGAATCGGTGCGTGTTGAAGTTATGGACAAAAGTCCCGATACTGCTGCTTTGATGGTGGATGCCATTTTTAAATTCTACGACAAAAAGATATCCAACTTACACAAATCCAAGTATAGGGAAGTGGTTGATATGTATGCCAATCAGTTGGAAAAAAAGAGAGAAACCCTCGATTCGCTCAAACAAATACTTACCGTTCTGGGAACGGAACAAGGCATCATCCAGTATGAGTATCAATCGCAGGAGATCATGCGTGGTTATTTAAAAACTGTGGATGGTGACAATGTTTCAAAAATTAATTCCAAAGAGGTGGATCGCCTGATGCACAACATGGAAAGAGCCAGTGGTCAGCTTATTGAAGTGGTGCAAATGATTCAGGATGAAGCCCGTACCTACGTGGAAGTAAAACTCGACTACGAATTGGCTCTTCGGTTTATCAATGCCAACATGACTTACAGCAACATGGTTACCTATCCATATGCTTCCGACAAAAAGAGTTATCCGGTACGTTGGTTGGTGGTGGTGATTGTTTCGCTTGCTACATTGGTTTTTACCTTGCTCATTATTTTCCTTATCGAGAGCAAGCGCAAACCGGAAGCCAAAAAAGTTCAATAAAACGAGATTTCTATTTTGAAGGAAAAGGCTAAAATACTCTGGGTGTATTTGTTAGCTGCCATCTTTTTGGTGGCTAACTTTTATCTGGTGTTGCAGAAAGATGTGTATTGGCTTTTTTTGTTGCCTCTGGTGCTTATCGTACTCTATTATTACCTTACCTCCCTTGACACCATCATCCTGCTGATCACATTTCTTACGCCCTTGGCGGTAAATATCCGCGATATGGACATGGGTTTGGGGGTGTCGCTGCCCACTGAGCCTTTGATGTTTGGTGTACTGCTGCTGTTTCTGGCTAATTTGATTTTTGAGAACCGATACGACAGGAAAGTGGCCACGCATCCCATCAGTTATGTCATTTATGCCCAGCTTCTGTGGATGCTCTTCACCATGTTTACCAGCGAGATGCCCATTGTGTCGCTCAAGTATCTGATCTCCAGGTTGTGGTTTGTGGTTCCGTTTTATTTTATGGCAGCCATGCTATTTAAAAATTCCCAAAACATTCAGAAATTTCTTTGGTTATATCTGGCAGGGCTGGTCATTGTGGTGATATATACGGTTACCCTACACTCCCAATATGGTTTTGATGAAGATGTGGGGCACTGGATTATGTGGCCTTTCTACAACGACCATACAGCTTACGGGGCAGCCATTGCCATGTACATTCCTGTAGCCTTTGGAATGTTGGTTTTTCCAAATAAATCCAGGCTCTGGCGAGTGGTTTCGGCCGTTGTATTGCTCATTTTGATTGTAGGTGTGATATTTTCCTATGGTCGTGCCGCATGGATAAGTCTGGTGGTAGCTATGGGTGTAATCATCGTCGTACTGCTAAGGATCAAGTTTTATTTCATACTCGTCACGCTGGCGGTATTGCTGGGATTGTTTTTTTCGTTTCAACAGCAGATTATCGACCGTTTGGAAAAGAATAAACAAGATTCTTCGGCGAATTTCGTGGAGCATATCCAATCCATCACCAATATTTCGTCGGATGCTTCCAATCTGGAGCGCATCAACCGTTGGCAAGCCGCCCTGCGTCTTTTCGACGAGCGTCCAATGGTAGGGTGGGGTCCGGGAACTTACCAGTTTGTGTATTCTCCCTTTCAAAGGGCCAAGGAAAAGACCATCATTTCGACCAACCTCGGGGATATGGGCAACGCTCATAGTGAGTATTTGGGGCCACTGGCCGAAATGGGAGTGCCCGGCATGTTCATCGTGTTGCTCCTGGTAGTTATGGTGATGGTGGTAGGTTTGCGTGTATATAAAAATGGAAATAAGGAGGTTAAATACCTTAGCATGATGGCGTTACTGGGTTTGGTTACCTATTTCACCCATGGTGTGTTGAATAATTTTCTCGACACCGACAAGCTGTCAGTTCCTTTCTGGGGATTTATTGCCATCATCGTGGCCCTTGATACCTATCATCTTCCTTCAAAAGAAAAATCTAGTAACTAAAAAAGCCGGCTCGCTATGCTGCAAACCGGCGTTTTCAATTTTTCTCTACCGAAATCGCTATTTTCTCAATTCTTTCATCAGTTCCGGAAGTTGCCGCACTGAGGCAAGTTCTTTCCAGTACTGACGTACTTCAACGGCGGGGGAACCCATATATACTTTACCACCTTCGATGGACTTATCGATGGCGGAAGTAGCCAGAATTACAGCCTTTGAACCAATCACAATGTCTTTGTTGATGGCCACCCGTGCCCAGATAAGCACATCGTCTTCAATCACGGTAACTCCTGCGATGGCCGCAAAGGCACCAATCAGGCAATTTTTTCCGATAACGGTATCGTGTCCTACCTGACATTGGTTGTCCATTTTTGTACCGGCGCCGATGGTGGTATCGCCAGTAACACCTTTGTCGATGGTGCATGAGGCGCCAATTTCCACATTGTCTTCCAGAATTACGCGGCCTCCCGATTCAAATTTTACATAGCCTTGTGGGCGGCGTTGGAAATAGTAGCCGTCGCCACCAATTACGGTGTTGGGCTGAATAATTACGTTGTTTCCAATCACCGAATGGTCGCAGATGGTTACGTTGGCATGGATAATACAATTGGTGCCAATGGTAACATGGTTGCCCACAAATGCACCGGGTTGAATCACAGTGCCTTCGCCAATGGTGGCCGATGGGCTCACCATGGAGCTGCTGGGAACGAATGGCCTGAAATGCAGAATAAGTGCTTTAAAGGCATCGAAAGGGGTTTCGTGAAAAATCAGGCTTTTGTTCTCCGGCACCTCAACTTCTTTGTTGATGATGATGATGGTTGCAGCTGATTTAAGTACCTTATCATAATATTTTGGATGATCCACAAAAGTAACATCGCCCGGCCGTACCACGTGAAGTTCGTTTAACCCAAGGGCTTCCTGATCTGGATTTCCAATAATTTTCCCATTAATAATAGCTGCTACGGAAGCAACTGTCAGGGGTTGAGGAAAGTTCATGCTTATTCTTTAACGCGTTCTGAATACTCGCCGGTTCTGGTGTCCACCTTAATTTTGTCGCCTTCGTTGATAAAAAGTGGCACTTTGATGGTGGCACCGGTTTCAATTTGTGCGTCTTTAAAGGTGTTGGTGGCGGTATTTCCTCTTTCTCCGGGTTCGGTATAGGTTACTTCCAGCACCACGTAGGTGGGCATTTCGCAAACCATGGGGGTTTCATTTTCGGCATGATACGAAATGATAACTTCCTGACCTTCTTTCAACAATTCAGGAGCCGGAATCATGTTTTTGTTGATGAATGTTTGCTCGAAGGTTTCACTGTTCATAAAATGATAGGTATCGCCTTCGTTGTACAAATACTGATAGGTTCTTTTTTCAACCCTTTGAATATTAATTTTTACTCCGGAAGTAAAAGTGTTGGGGATCACTTTTCCGGTGATCACATTTTTCAATTTGGTACGGACAAAGGCGGGTCCTTTTCCGGGTTTTACATGTTGAAATTCAAAAATTGACCATAGTTCACCGTTATGCTCAATAATTAACCCATTTCTGAAATCTGCTGTTGTTGCCATTAGAAATATTTTTTACTTGAAATATAATATGGATGTTAAATGCGATCTTTCATGCTGGTATATCCCCGCATAATACCCCGTTGCGAATTGGCGATGAAACTCAATATTTCATCCCGGTCGTCGGTGGCAGGTACGTTGGCCTCGATGTAGTTGATGGCTTGGGTGATGTTATTTCCTTTGAGGAAAATAATGCGGTAGATATCCTGAATGGCGTTGATGCGGTCGTTGGAATATCCCCTGCGCCGTAACCCGATGGAGTTTACACCGGCATACGACATGGGTTCGCGACCGGCTTTGGTAAATGGAGGTACATCCTTACGTGCCAGACCGCCACCCGATATCATGGCGTGTTTGCCCACATGTACAAACTGATGAACGGCGGCCAGTCCACCAATGATGGCCCAGTCGTCGATGGTGATATGACCTGCAAGTGTACAGGCGTTGGCCAGGATAACATTGTTGCCCAAAATACAATCGTGGGCCACATGAACATAAGCCATGAGCAGGCAATTGTCGCCAATTACCGTTTCCATGTTGGCTTTTGTACCTCGATTGATGGTTACAAATTCGCGAATGGTAACGTTATCGCCGATTTTTACGGTAGTTTCTTCTCCGGCAAATTTTAAATCCTGTGGGATGGCCGAAATCACTGCACCCGGAAAGATGCGGCAGTTTTTGCCAATTCGGGCACCTTCCATGATGGTTACATTGGAGCCAATCCAGGTACCTTCTTGTATGATGACATTTTTTTCGATGTTGACAAAAGGTTCGATAACAACGTTGGGAGCTATTTTAGCTTGCGGATGTACGTATGCGAGTGGTTGATTCATGTCGTAGGTTTCTATTTTTGCTTATTCTTGGTAATCTGCGCCATCAGTTCGGCTTCCATCACAACTTTGTTGCCCACGAATGCTATTCCGCGCATGCTGCAAATACCCCGTTTTATGGGACCTGCCAGCTCGATGGAGAATACGAGTACGTCGCCGGGTATTACTTTGGCTCTGAACCTTACTTTGTCTATTTTCAGAAAATAGGTGGAGTAGAGGTGTGGTTCTTCAACGGTGTTGAGCACAAAAATACCACCGGCTTGTGCCATGGCCTCTACCATGATTACCCCTGGCATCAGTGGCTCATCCGGAAAATGCCCTTGAAAAAAGGGCTCGTCCATGGTTACATTTTTCAGTGCAACGATATGGTCGTCGCTCATTTCCAGAACTTTATCTACGAATAAAAACGGAGATCTGTGGGGCAAAATGGCCTTAATCTGGTTAACGTCGTAAATGGGGTCGGCGTAAATGTCGAAAGGGGGTTTTTTAATCATATGCTATACTTTTAAGGTATCTTTAATGATTTTGGCGAATTCTGTATTGGTTTGATGTCCGGGGCGATGGGCCGTAATTTTACCCTTGATGGGTTGTCCCAAAAGTGTGAGGTCGCCAATAACATCCAATAGTTTATGTCGTGCGGGTTCGTTTTCGAAATGAAGTTGTAAGGTGTTCAGGATACCGTTTTCTTTAACGGTAACGGTAGGTTTGTTAAAAACACCGGCCAACCGGTCCAGTTCGGCCTGATCCACTTGGCGGTTCATAAACACGATGGCATTGCTCAGGTCGCCGCCTTTGATAAGGTTGTTGTTGAGCAAAAATTCCAATTCATGCAAAAATACAAAGGTTCTGCACGGGGCAATCTCTTTTTCGAAGTGGCTTAAGTGCTCTAGTGTTGCCTCTTGTTTTCCAAGCACCTCTGTTTCGTAGTCGATTTCAACATCAATGGAAAATGAATCAGCGGGTTCGATGGTAATTTTTATCTTCTTTTCCGGTATTTCGTGGGTGATGGTTTGGGTGATGTGGAGGTAGTTTTTAGGTTCGTTCAAATCTTTGATACCTGCGCTTCTTAAGGCTTCCACAAATAGTTTTGACGAACCGTCGAGAATGGGAATTTCTTCTACATCCACATCGATGAGTACATTGTCGATGCCCAGACCTGTAAGGGAGGCCAACACATGTTCGATGGTATATATCAGGGCACCCTGGCTGCCAAGGGTAGTTCCGCGAGCCGTGCTTACCACATGATCGATGTTGGCTTCAATGATCGGACGGTTATCCAGGTCTATCCTTCTGAATTTAATTCCATGATCCACCCCGGCCGGATGAAAGGTCAGTGTTCCGGTTTTTCCTGTGTGCAATCCGTTTCCTTCAACCGAAACTGACTGATTGATAGTTTTTTGTGTTTCTGTCATCTACTGCTTAAGGGTTTGTGGCAACTCCAGAATTTTTGCAAAAGTAAGCAAATTTATTTACTGTAATACAATTAAGATTGACCCGCGATCGGGGCCATAGCCGTAGAGGCAATTCATTTCAACAGGAAGTGTTTCAGTCAACTGGCAATTTAGGCGCCTTTTGTTGATGTGCCGAGGCTTGACAGCACCGGTTGGCTATTTTCTTTCGAGTTGGTTCACCCTTTTTACCAGTTGGTCGAGCCGGCGGAAATGAACGTACGATCTCTGGTAGTCGCGAATTGGGAAAGCCGGGCTTCCTTCCACGATGGCTCCTTCTTCGGTGATGCTTTTGCCAATGCCCGACTGGGCTGCAATCATCACTTTATCGGCAATTTTCAAATGACCCACGATGCCCACTTGTCCGCCGATCATGCAGTTTTTGCCAATTTTAGTGGAGCCTGAGATTCCCGTTTGAGCTGCAATTACTGTGTTTTCACCAATCTCCACATTGTGGGCAATCTGTATCAAGTTGTCGATTTTGACTCCCCTGCGGATGATGGTTGATCCCATGGTGGCGCGGTCGATGGTGGTGTTGGCACCCACTTCCACCTGGTCTTCAATTATCACATTGCCTATTTGAGGAACCTTTCGGTAATCTTGCCCTTCCTGTGGGGCAAAACCAAAACCGTCGGATCCAATCACCACGCCTGCATGAAAAGTGCATTGGTTTCCAATGATGGAATCGTCGTATATTTTTACACCGCTGTACAGGAGGCTGTCGGCCCCAATTTTGCAGTGAAATCCAATGGTAACGTTGGGATAAATCTGGCAATTGTCGCCAATCACACTGTGGTCGCCGATGGAGGCAAATTCTCCGATATACACGTTTTGTCCGATGGTGGCCGATGGAGAAATATAGGCCTGTGGCGAAATTCCGCTTCGTTTCGACTTGCTTTGGTGGTACATGTTGAGCAAATCGGCAAAGGAAGCATAGGCGTTTTTTACCCGTATCAAAGTGGTGTTGAGTGGTTGCTCGGCCACAAAGTCATGGTTTACGATAACGATGGAGGCCTTGGTGCGATATATGAATGGGGTGTATTTGGGGTTGGCCAAAAAAGTCAATGTTCCGGGTGTTCCTTCTTCTATTTTCGACAGGTTGTCCACCACTACCTCCGGTTTGCCTTCAACCGTACCTCCCAGAGCTTCAGCTATTTGTTGTGCAGTAAATTTCATATAATTTTTTTTGCAAGATAAACATTTTATTTATTTCCCCCTTTTGCTGCCCGAAACAACCGGTTAGAGAAATGCTTAGAGGTTGAGCCTGAGTTGTATTTCGCTGCGGAATGTTTTCCGGTGATGGAGGGTAAGTCCGTGTTTCTGAATGGCCAGTTTATGCTCCCGTGTGGGATAGCCTTTGTTTCTGTCCCAACCGTAATCAGGATATTCATTGTGCAATTGCAGCATCAGGTCATCGCGGTAGGTTTTGGCAAGAATGGAAGCCGCCGCGATGGATAAAAACCTGCCATCACCTTTAATCATGCAATGATGCGGAATGTCTGTGTAAGGTTTGAAACGGTTGCCATCAATTAATAGCAGTTGCGGAACAATAGCCAATTGCCCTATGGCTCGGTGCATGGCCAGAAAGCTGGCATTGAGGATGTTAATGTGGTCTATTTCCTCGGGAGAACACGAGGCAACGGCAAAAGCAAGGGCGTCTTTTTCGATATCCAGGCGCAGCAATTCCCGCGTTTTTTTATTAAGTTTTTTTGAATCGTTGAGTAACTCATGTTGATAGTTCTTTGGAAGAATCACAGCCGCCGCAAAAACAGGTCCGGCCAAACAGCCCCGTCCGGCTTCATCGCATCCGGCTTCAATCAATCCTGTGTCAAACGAACTAAGCAACATAAATCAGTCGATAAACGTGAGTGATTATTACAAAAAGTGTCGATAAAACCATCATCCATTTTACCCACTTATTGGGTTTCGATTTGGTGAAAATTTGCGCAGCCATCAACGCCATTGGGATGGAAGCAAGCATGAACACCTGCAAACTTTGGACGAAAAACACGGTAATGGCTACTAATACGCCAAAAAGGAAGACAAACAACTGGAGGTTGCGGCGCAGGTTGATGCTTTTTTCACTTAATCTCCCCAAAGTATTCAACGACAGGGCTATGCCAACAAACAAGAGAAAGCCAAACAGCCAAATATCCATTGCGGGTACGTGGTGGGGTAGCGATATCTTGGGAATTAATCCGGGAATTAAAACTTGCCGGAGTACTTCCATTTGATTGCTGATGAAAAGCCATGTTGCCCAGAAAACAAAGGGCGAAGCAAGACCCATGAGGCTTGATACAAAGGGACGCCAACTGTTGACCCGATGAAGCAATATGGAGACCCAAATCACAATAATCAGATACACAAACGGCGTAAAAAGTAAGGCCGCCAAACCCAGAAAAAATCCCGCGTTAAATGCATTTTTTACACCATTTTCCCGTTCATACAAGGTCATGTTGTAGTCCAAAACCACCATCAACAACACGCCAATCCAGATAAAAATATGAGCACCGGCATAGTTGGGCGACATGCCTGTAATGAGTACATAAAACAATACAGGGAGCATGCTGATGAGCCCTGTTATCTGCTGTTTTACAGCCATGTAGTTTAAAAAGAACGCAGAAAAAATAAACAAGAAAAACGAAAGCAGGGTGATGAAGAAAGGTTGGGACTGCAAACTCAATTCCAGACCGGAAACCAGGGTTTCGGAAGTGCCCACAAACTTGCCCGGATGGACCAACGATGGAAGCCAGCAAAGGAGGATGAGCAAATTCATCCACACATAGGTTGAGAATACGCCTTTGCTGAAAAATTTAATCATGGAGGAGGTGGTTATCTTGTACCTAAATCAAATCCGATATCATTTCTGAAATATCGTCCTTCGAAGTGGATGTTGTTGGCATTGCCGTATGCATTTTTCAACGCCTCACTTTGGGAATATCCGTAGGAGGTAACTGCCAGCACTCTTCCACCGTTGGTTTTAATGGCATTGCTTTCAATGTCTTTGGAAGTGCCGGCATGAAAAACAATACAATTGTTGATGTTTTCGAGTCCGGTAATTATTTTGCCTTTCTCGTACCTTTCGGGATAACCTCCCGACACTAAAAATACGGTAGCCGTACAGCGTTCGTCGATGGCTATTTTATGTTTTCCAAGGGAGTTTTGTCCGGTTGCCACGAGCAGTTCCAGAAAATCTGACTGGATACGCGGAATTACCGATTCTGTTTCGGGGTCGCCCATGCGACAGTTGTATTCAATCACCTTGGGTTGTCCGTCTTTTTGTATGAGCCCGAAGAAAATAAATCCTTTGTAGGGAATACCTTCTTCCTGTAGCCCTTTGATGGTGGGCGCAATGATTTGTTTTTCCACGGTTTTCATAAATTCGCTAGTGGCAAATGGTACCGGCGAAAGTGAGCCCATGCCTCCGGTATTTAAACCGGTATCGCCTTCGCCAATCCGCTTGTAATCTTTGGCTTCGGGTAATATAACGTAATCTTTACCGTCGGTTAATACGAAAACCGAACACTCGATACCAGTGAGAAACTCTTCGATGACCACTTTTTTGGAAGCATCTCCAAATTTGCCGTCGGTAATCATCGATTCCAGCTCCGATTTGGCGGTGTCCAGATTGTCGATGATCAGTACTCCCTTGCCTTGGGCCAAACCGTCGGCTTTGAGCACATAGGGAGGTTTCAGCTTTTCCAAAAATTGATACCCTTTTTCCAGATTTCCGGCATCAACGGTAAGAAAAGCAGCTGTGGGAATTTGATGACGCATCATAAATTCCTTGGCAAAATCTTTGCTCCCTTCGAGTATGGCTCCGGCTTTGGTGGGACCAATCACCGGAATATTGTGCAGTATTTTGTCTTGTAAAAAAAAGTCGTGAATACCCTTTACCAAAGGATCTTCGGGTCCGACAACCACCAAGTGAATATCGTGTTCAATTACAGCTGTTTTAATATGTTGGAAATCGTTCACGTCGATGGGAAGGTTGGTTCCAACGCTGCGTGTTCCTGCATTTCCCGGAGCGATAAATATTTTGTCCGACATCTTGCTTTGGGCAATTTTCCATGCCATGGCATGCTCTCTGCCTCCGCTTCCCAGTATTAAAGTGTTCATATTGAGTGTGTAATATTTGTAGAACTAAACAGTTTTCTTTATATCCATCATCATTTCAAAGCTCTTCCAAAGGCCGTCAGCGGTTTTGTCCCACGAAAATTCATCCTTTCTGGTTCTTCCCAACTGAATCAACCGCGGTGTCGTTAATTTGTCAAAGGTAATGGTTTCCATGGCACCGGCAATTTCTTCCACGTTGGTTGGATTTACCAGCAATGCGGCATCTCCTGCTGTTTCAGGCATGGCCGTAGTATTGGAGGTAATCACCGGTATTTCAGCATAAAATGCTTCCACGATGGGGATTCCAAAACCTTCGAAAACCGATACATAGGCCAAAGCGGTGGCCGATCCCATTACATTTACAAGTTTGTCGGGCTCAAGTCGGCCGGTAAAAACAACCTGCGATTTGTGCGTCATTTGTTCGAAAGCGTTTTTGATGTCATCGGTCCAGTACATCTTTTCGCCAACTACCAGCAATTGGGTGGCTACTGCCGGATGTTTGCTTTTAAACCAATCGAAAGCCTTGAATAAATTGGCCAGATTTTTTCGTGGATTCAGCGCGCCAATGAACAGAAAGTAATCGTTTCCTTGAGTATATTCTCTTTTCGTTTCTTGCTTAACTTTCACGGAAACAGGTTTGTATTGCTGATTGGCTCCATTGTAAACCACATCTATTTTTGCCGGGTTTATTCCATATTGAGCCACGATATCTGATTTAGAAAATTCGGAAACCGTAACGATTCGGTTGGCGCGTCGGGCAAATTTGGGTGTAAAATAGCGGTAATGCCAACGGGCAAATCGGGGCAGGTATTCCGGAAAATGTTCAAAATTAAGGTCGTGAATCACCAGAAGAGTGGGTACATCTGTCTTTAACGATAGATAAGCGTCGGGTGAAATGAACGCGTCTGCTTTGATTTCCTTTAAAATCCTCGGAACAGACAACTCAAACCACCACATAAACAGGACGGGATGCCTTGCCGGAGGTCCAACCACGATGGGGGTCACATTTTTTTCAAACACAAATTTGGGATCAAAGTCGCGGTCGAAAATAAAAAAGAAGTCGTGTTCAGGGTGGTTACGAACAATCCGACGGAGCGACTCGTAGGTAAACCATCCGATTCCCTCCAGGCGGTTTTTCAAAAGTAATCTGGTATTTACGGCTATCCTCAATGTTTCTCCTTTCAAACGATCAGGATGCAAATATCCAAAAAAATGATTAGAACAGACGGGTTAAAGTTTTTAAAAGCGAAGCAGTAATCAGGCCACAAACCATTCCCAACAGGGCGCCTCCCAGGATGTCGAACGGATAATGAACTCCCAGGTACATTCTGCTATACATTACCAGCAAGGCATAGGCAATCAACAAACCTCTCAGCCAGCGTGGCATAGGATGATAGGTTATGGTTAGAAAAGTTACCAGTCCAACGGTATTGGCAGCATGCGACGATACAAATCCGTATTGTCCGCCACATCCGGTAATGGTGGTGAGCATCTGAGCCAGATGTGGCTGATGGCATGGACGAAGGCGCATGAACACCTCCTTAAATAAGTGAACTGAGGTTTGGTCGGTGAGCACCAATGTGGCCGTAACGTCCAATAAGATGGCAATGGCGTAGTACCGGTATTTTCTGATAATCAGATACATCAACAACAGGTAGAGCGGCAGCCAGGTGAGTTTACCGCTGGCAAACACCATCACATGGTCGAGTAGCACCGTATGGTGACCGTTGATCCAAAGGAGCAGTTGTTCGTCTATGTGCTGCAGAAAACCCATGTTGAGAAGCGATTACATATCAAGTGCCTTTTTTTTCATTTCGTAATAAGCCGTGTTGTAGGGGTTTCTCTTGATAAGGATGTCGAGCATTTCCATGGCTTTTTTGCCCTTTTTCTTTTCCAGAAAGCGCTCCGCTTTTTTCAGATAATATTCATCATCGTTGCAAACAAACCCGGGGTTTTCGCCTATGCAGGTGAGCAAGGCCACATCGTCGGCAGTTTGGGTGCCATCGGTACGAAACTGAATGGGAATTTCTATTTTGGTGTATTTTGGGTCAGTACACGTATTCCAGTTGCCGGAGGTTTCGTTCATAAACATCGAAATGGCCTCATCGATACCGAAACCCAAAGAGTTTTTTGTCCTTACATCACTTACCGTGCCATCACATTCTACGGTAATGCTAAGAATGGTAATGCCCACAATACAGTTGTTGCGGGCCACTTCAGGATAGGTTACTTTTTTGTAAAAAAGCTTTTCAAAATTATAGTAACCACCTTTATATCTGTAATTTAGCAGTTTGATAATGTTGTCTTTTCTCTGTTGCGAAATGTCGGTGCTGTCCTGAGCATAGCTGTATTGAGATGACATCAAAAGCAAAATGACTATCCAAATAATATTTTTCATCATTAAAATTTTGGTAAAATTAACCAATTTGGTTTTTCAGGACCTATTATTGAAAAGATGTTTTTATTTGTTTGGTGAGGAGGAAGTAAAAAGAGCCAAGGAAAAAGGAAAAAGTGACGAAAGTTGATCAGTAATCGGTTCTCTCACAGCCAACGCCAACCACTACCTTATAATTGAAATGCTTTGTATCACTCAAGAAATTGAATATATTAACGTAAATACATTTATACCATTGAAGTATTTAATATATAATTCTTCAATGGAATTTTAGGTAATGAAATTTAAATAATTTTCGGGTTTTTGTCATCATACTATGTGCGCCCCCCTTTTTTCGGGGGTCTTTTTACTCAGAATGACACCACAAAGAGGGGGCTTTAGCCCCAAACAATCACCAATGAAACAAACCACCCCCAAACGACCAAACTTGATAAATCAATACACCTGAAGCCCACCCCTTGCCCTTCGGCTTTAGCCAAGGGCACAGGAGGGACAAGCCAAGAGCCAAGGAAAAAGTGACTAAGTGACTAAGTGACGGAAGTGACAGTGATCGGTGAGCCAACAGCCAAACAGCCCCACTTGTCATGTCGAAGGAGGAACGACTGAGACATCCCCCCGGAAAGAACGACAGAATTGATGACCAGCCGGAATGTAGGCTTTCATTCTCAGGAGATTTCTCGGTCGTTCCTCCCTCGAAATGACAACCAAAGCCTAAAAACTCCACCCCCATCAGCCGCGACCTTTATCCGAAGGCGGCTCCCTCCCCTTGGGGGAGGGCAAGGGGTGGGGTAGCAACAGCCAACGACCAAAAGCCAACAGCCAACAGCCCCACCTGTCATGTCGAAGGAGGAACGACTGAGACATCCCCCCGGCAAGAACGACTGCCTTGATGACCAGCCGGAGTTTGGGCTCCTTTTTCTCAGGAGATTTCTCTGTGTTCTTTGTGTCTCTGTGGTGCATTTTTGCGGGTTTGTATTCACCGCGGAGGCGCTAAGGACGCGGAGGGGATAAGGAAAAAGTGACGGAAGTGACAGTGATCGGTGAGCCAAAAGCCAACAGCCCCACCTGTCATGTCGAAGGAGGAACGACTGAGACATCCCCCCGGCAAGAATGACAGAATTGATGACCCCCCAGATTGTAGGCTTTCATTCTCAGGAGATTTCTCGGTCGTTCCTCCCTCGAAATGACAACCAAAGCCTAAATACTCCACCCCCCCACGACCAAACTTGATAAATCAATACACCTGAAGCCCACCCCTTGCCCTTCGGCTTAAGCCAAGGGCACAGGAAGGACAAGCCAACCGCCAACCGCCTACCCTGTTATTTCTCCTCCTGCGCAGAAAAATCCAAAAAACAGAAAAGATAATGGTGACGAGAAAGCCGAGGGTGCCGGGTCTTGGTGACTTTATGTCCGTGATACGATGAGTTGACGCACTTCCTCGAGCAATTGTTTTGTTTTTTTCAGAGTGGAAATCACTTCCAGTTTTTCGAGGGAGCCTTCCGTTTTTTTTCTCTCCAAATAGTCCTTGGCACCGCTGATGGTCATGCCTTTTTCTTTTAGCAGATGCAAAAGGAGTTGGGCATGCGAAAAGTCTTTTTGGCTGTAATATCGCGTGCCTTTTTCGTTTTTTTTCGGCCTTAAAATCGAAAATTCCTGCTCCCAATAGCGTAATTGTGAGGGTGTTACCCCCAGCATTTGTGATACTTCTCCGATTTTATAATATAGTTTTTCTGACATGGAGGTTAGTCAAGGGTTTGGTTGGAATATTTCGACTGATCGAGGATTTTGGCAAACTCGTCGGGTGAAAGGTCGTTGAAGAAATAATAAATGGGGTTTACCGTGCGGCCATTTTTTCTCACCTCGTAATGCAGGTGGGGGGCAGTGGATTTTCCGGTATTGCCCACGGTACCAATTTCTTGTCCGCGTTTAACAATATCCCCACGTTTTACCTGAATGTCTTTGATGTGGGCATAAAAGGTTTGATATCCATAGCCATGATCGATGGTGATGGTGTTGCCGTAGCCACGGGGCGACTTACTGGTTTTGATTACTTTACCGGCTCCGGCCGCGTAGATGGTGGTTCCCTGAGGAGCACTGAAATCCACACCAGCATGAAATTTATTGATTTTGTAAATGGGGTCGATGCGGTAGCCATAAAACGACGAAAGTCGCTTTAAATCAGTGTTGCTAACTGGTTGGATAGCCGGTATGCATGAAAGCATCATCTCCTTGTTTCGTGCCATTTCGTAAACTTCGTCGAAGGATTTGGACTGAACATAGATCTGACTTGCCAGCTGATCGAGTTTTTTGGCTGTTTGTATCAGTAATTCTGAATTGCTGTACCCTTCCAAATGGTTATACCTGTCAACACCCCCATATCCTGCTTTTCTCACCGATTTGGGAATGGGCTCGGCTTCAAATATTACACGATATATGTTGTCGTCGCGGTCGCTCATCTCGTCCATCAGCTGCTGGAGTTTGTCCAAACGACCATTCATGATTTTATATTCCAGTTTTACTTGCTCCAGTTCCATCCTCTGCATTCGTTCTCGGGGTGTTTCAAAAAAATTGTACACCAGAACGATGAGCCCTGTTCCCACGGCCAAAGAAGTCATCAGGAAAAGAAAAGTATTGACGATTCTTTGCCCTCCTGATTTTCTAACTTCCTCGTAGGCAAGTGTTTTCGGATTAAAAACGTATTTGGTTTTTGCCATATAAATTATCTGAAGAATGCAAAATTAATAAAATAGGCTACATTTGCATCGTAAAAAATATTAAATTTCAACAATCACCTGTTAATCAACACACTATGAAGTCCTCTGAAATTAGAAAGGCTTTCCTTGATTTTTTTGAGCAAAAGCAACATCAGATTGTTCCTTCGGCTCCGATGGTAGTAAAAAATGATCCTACCCTGATGTTTACCAACGCGGGTATGAATCAATTCAAAGATATATTTCTTGGTAATTCGCCTGCCGGCCATGCCCGTGTGGCTGATTCTCAAAAATGCCTTCGCGTAAGCGGAAAACACAACGACCTGGAAGAAGTGGGTCACGATACCTACCACCACACCATGTTTGAGATGTTGGGCAACTGGTCGTTTGGTGGAAATCAAGGCGCTTACTTTAAAAAGGAAGCCATCGATTGGGCATGGGAGTTTTTAACGGAAGTGCTCCATGTGGACAAGAACAATTTGTATGTAACTGTTTTTGAGGGTGATTCGGTTGACGGACTTGCCATGGATCAGGAAGCTTACGATTTCTGGAAGCAAATGGTGGAGGAAGACCATATTCTCTTGGGTTCCAAAAAGGATAATTTTTGGGAAATGGGTGATACCGGGCCTTGCGGACCTTGCTCGGAAGTGCACGTGGACATCCGTCCCGAAGAGGAGAAAATGAAAATCTCCGGACGCGAATTGGTTAACAACGACCATCCTGAAGTAATCGAAATCTGGAACCTCGTTTTCATCGAATTCAACAGGTTGGCCTCCGGCAAACTGGAACCTCTGGCCGCCAAGCATGTGGACACAGGCATGGGCTTTGAGCGACTTTCTATGGTAATCCAGGGTGTGCGCTCCAATTATGATACGGACGTTTTCACTCCCTTGATCAATCAGGTGGCCAACATGGCCGGAATAGCCTACCGCACCGACAAAGCCAAAGATATCGCCATGCGTGTGATTTCCGACCACATACGGGCGGTAGCTTTCGCCATTGCGGACGGACAGCTGCCCTCCAACACCGGTGCAGGATACGTCATCCGACGCATATTGCGACGCGCCGTTCGTTATGGTTATACTTTTTTGGGATTTGAAGAGGCATTTATGTACCGACTGATGGCTGTTTTGGCTGACCAAATGGGTGAGTTTTTCCCTGAGTTGATTTCGCAGAAAGAGTTTATCGTTCAGGTAATTAAAGAGGAAGAGCAAGCCTTTTTGCGCACTTTGGCACAGGGTATTCGCAAGTTTGAACAATACACAGAGCAGCACCCCAACGAAAAAACCATCGACGGGGCTTTTGCTTTCGAGCTTTTCGACACCTTTGGGTTTCCCATCGACCTAACCCAACTCATCGCCCGCGAAAAAGGCTTTGCAGTGGATATGGACGGTTTTAACAAGGGGCTGAACCAACAAAAAGAACGTTCGCGCAACGCTGCGGCAGTAGAAACCGGCGACTGGATCGAGATGGACAACACCGAAAATTCGGAGGGTTTTGTGGGTTATCATCAATTGAATGCGGAAGTAAAAATTATTAAGTACCGCAAGGTAACTTCCAAAAAAAGAACAAATTATGAGGTGGTGCTCAACAAAACACCGTTTTATGCCGAATCGGGAGGTCAGGTGGGCGACAAAGGTCTGCTGGTTTCCATCCACGAAACCCTGCATGTGGTAGATACCAAAAAGGAAAACAACCTGATCGTGCACTATGTAAACGAACTTCCAGCCCATCCTGATGCAGTTTTTGAAGCCAAAGTGGATGCCAAAAACCGACAGATGACCGCAGCCAACCACAGTGCCACCCACCTCATGCATGCTGCTTTGCGGAGCGTTCTGGGGACACATGTGGAGCAAAAAGGTTCCATGGTGGATGCCGATCGGTTGCGATTCGACTTTGCCCATTTTTCAAAGATGACCCCCGAAGAAATAGCACAAACGGAGTTTCTGGTCAACCAAAAGATCAGGGAAAATGTATCCGGTGTAGTCAAGGAAAATGTACCTATGAAAGAGGCATTGGAAATGGGAGCCATGGCTTTGTTTGGCGAAAAATATGGCGATTCGGTGCGTGTGGTGGCCTTTGACCCGGAGTTTTCGGTGGAATTGTGCGGAGGAACCCATACCTCTGCCACCGGCAATATCGGACTGTTTAAAATTGTTTCCGAAAGTGGAATTGCTGCCGGCGTGCGTCGCATCGAAGCCGTAACAGGTCAAAAAGCCATCGACTATGTGGAAGAGCAAATAGAAGTGCTCAATACCATTAAAGCCATGTTTAAAAATCAGGCCAACACCACTTTGGCAGTGTCGCAACTGCTGGAGAGAAATTCAGTTTTACAGAAGGAAGTGGAACAGTTGCAACGTGAAAAAGCCGCTCATGTGGCCAAAGATATGTTGGAAAAAGGAGTCCGGGTGGCCGAAAAATTATTCATTGCTGAGCAACTGACCATGGACGTAAATCAGGCCAAATTGCTTGCCCAACAACTGCGAACCATGGATGATTCGGTAGTGGTTGTTTTGGCCATGACAGCCGACGACAAACTCAACCTGGTGATTGCTGCTTCCGAATCACTTGTTGAGCAAAAACAATTCGATTCGGCCAAGGCCATCAAAGAGGTGGCCCCACTTATTAAAGGTGGCGGTGGAGGGCAACCCGGTTTGGCCACGGCTGGAGGAAAGGATTTGTCGAGAATTGCAGAGGTCTTTGAAAAAGTAAAGCATATGCTGTAAAGGCATCATAGGTGTGCCACATGGCGTTTTTGCCGTGGTTTTTTGGCATCAAAGAACGACGCTGTTGGTTGTCTTCGGGTAAACCAGCTGTTTGGGAACCCGGATGATCGAAATACGAATCATACTAAAGTTCTTGTTTACAGAATAATATGAAAGTGTTTCGAGGTAAAAGTTGCTGTTAATAACATTTTTAATAAAAAAAACGTTGGGGGACTGTGTCCTGCCAAATTTTTATAAATTTACACGTTAGCTTGATTTGTGTACAAACCTAATACTACATGCATAAAGAACGGATTAGAAGTTTCTTTTTTTTGTTATTCGTAGGCCTGATCAGTCTCGGCGGAATGTCTGCTTATGCACAAACCGATTGTCCGCCTGAGGGTGATGCCGAGTTGATAAATTTTAGTTCACTTAGCCCGGTTCAGTCGGAAATTAGACAGGTAACCGGATGGGCAAAACAGGATAACGGACGATGGCTTTCGGCTCCGGGACGCATTCCTTTTACCGATGAACGCACCAACAAAAGTACGGGGTTGGAGCGTAAGTTGGGTCAGGACAATATCATTGCCCTACAACTCCGTAAAGTGATGGTGGGAAATGAACAATACAACGTTTTGGTGAAAAAATATCATGATGGTGAATATGAATTTCCTGTGTTGCGCGAAGGATGGCGTGGCTATAAATCTCTCGATTTTTATGTGTTCAGAAGCTCCAAATTGGCCGAAATCTTGCCCGAAGAAATTCCTTTCAATAAGGAATACGCTGTCAACTTGAATGTTTTTGTAAGAGGAACCATCCGTGACTACGAAGGAAGAAACGAAGACGATGAAATTGTAAGAACCATACAAAGTGTAGAACGTGGTGAGGTGGTAAACGACTGGAACATTGTGTTTGCCGTGTATCCCATCAAAAATGGCGACGAAGAAGTGGTACGCTTTAAACTGATCAAATCCTTCCGGAAAAAGCACTTGGTAAGCTACTATGCCGCCGAACAAAATTGGGACCGCAACTTCGACATGACTTTTTACGAAGTGAAATTTTTCAGATTCAAAGCCTTTATCCGCGATGCCGAGGAATATGTGCTGGACGTAACCAATCCCGACAATCCATTGGCCGAAAAAGACGCTTATACCAACAACTACAACTGGGGAATTCTTAAATACCAAATGGGCGACTATCCCACAGCCATTGAATACTTCAATACGGCATTGGAAGAAAATCCCGATACCCGGGACTTCCTGATTTATTCCTTCCGGGGAAATGCACGCAGCAAAATGAGGTTGTATGGCGATGCCATCGACGACTTTGATAAAGCCCTTGATTTTCAACCTGAAAACGTGATGGATTATTCCAATTGGGTGAAAAATTACTATAACAGAGGTGTTGCAAAATTCTATATGAACAACCTGGAAGGTGCATGTAAAGACTGGAATAAGGCCCTGGAACTGGGATTCGGCCCCGCCCATGATTACATATTGAAATATTGCCAATAACATTAGCCCTTAGAACTGCCATGACCAGATTGACCGCTCTATATACCATCGTATTGCTCTTTTTAATTGCCAATTCTTCTTGTGCACAGTCGGGTACCATTGCTCCGGGTGCCTATGGTGGTGCCGACCGCGACTGGCAATTTAATTACAATCTGGGCTTCTCACAGTTTTATGGCGATGCCAGCAACACGGGTTTTTTTACCAAACTATCGGGCGAAAGTGCTTTTGGAACAGGGATTCATATTAGAAAATACGTGTCGCCCATAATGGCCTTGGGTGGCGCTTTTTTGTATTCCGGTGTAAAAAGCCATAAGGTTAAAAGTGCCACAGGCGCTACGGTTGATTTTACACTTTCAGGTTCGTTTTACGATGTGGGTGTCGACCTTTATACCGATTTAAGTGGATTGTTCTGGGGTCCTTCTGACCGAACCATGAATTTATATGGAACCATCGGATTGGGATATGCATCTTGGAAAACAGAATTGGCCGACAACCTGGCCGGATCGATTGTGGTTAGCGGTGATGCCGTCAATGGCGTTACCACCAAAAAAGGTGGAGCTGTAGTGCCCATAGCTCTGGGAGTAAACTTCAAATTAGGCCCCAATTGGGGATTGAATCTTGAATCAAGTTTGCATACCGTGCTCAACGATGATGTGGACATGTGGACCGATGGTTTCAAGTACGACCAAATGCTTTATACACAAGTGGGCATTTCGTACTACCTGAATTCGGGTCAGCAAAATAAAAAGGACAGGAAACCGAGAGGTGAACGACCACAATCCACAGATTGCAACAAGCAACCCATTCCCACAGATGTGATACCTCTTTACGATTACAAAAAACAACCCCCGAAACCATCCGGTGGAGGAGTTGTTACAGGACGTCAGGTGGAAACCCTCACCATAGCTCAGCCAACCACCCCTCCCGCCACTGATTATCGTCGTGGGATCGTTTACCGTGTGCAGGTGTTGGCCAAATCGCAGGCACTTCCGTCGGTGGCCTACATCAAGAATCAGTTTGATATCACCACCGATGTTTACGAAAACTATCAGGATGGGGTTTATCGCTATTCTGCAGGAAGTTTTTCCACTTACAGAGAGGCTTTGGCCTATAGTCAGGAGTTGCGCAGCCGGGGCATACATGATGCTTTTGTTGTGGTTTATCAAAACAATGTCCGCATCAAACTCACCGACGACCTGAAACGTTAGATTGATTTTTCTGTTTTGTTTAAGAAACTGTCAAAATTTTACCCATGGTAGATCGAAAAAATGAATTAATCATTTTTCTACCCATATTTTGGCTTCCAACGGGGCTCCAAATCAAAGCTAAAACAGTTTCTTAAAAGGATTCCGTCAAAAAACGTAATTCATTTTCCTCCACTTCCACCAATCGATAGCGTTGGTTTTTGCCCATGTTCTTAAAAAGCACACGGCCTGTACTGTCGGGTAGGGTCCAGTCCACGGCCTTCCATTCTCCATCGTTTTCCACCGCCAGATAAAGGTATTTCGATTGGGAATGAACATCCTCCAACAGCACGTCTTTCACCGGAACATAGTCTTTGGTAACATCCAAAAAGTCGAAATGGCCCAAGAATGGCGGGGTGTGGTCGTTCGTATGCTTTATGGAAAACAAACTGCCCGGCACATGCGAAAAGGTTCTTCTAAAAACTTTGGGTGTCCGGTTGGCAGGGAAAGGTACAGGTTTCTCCTTTGGTGGAAGGGTTAGTCGTTGGCCGTCAGGAAGTAAAGCTGTTGCCGTAAATATGCCTCCCACCGAATCAGAATAATACGGACAATAGTCCATACATGCCGCCACGCCCATGCTTCGCAAGGCATACACCTTGTACATGGCCAGTTCCAGACTGCTTCCCATGCCGGTTTGCTCAAGCTGAAGGTAATTTCGTGGGTTGGGGTAGGGGCTGAATCGATCGTCGCAGACCAATTGATTGTTAATGATTTGGTCAATGGTGAGGGCGACCTCTTTCGGATCTGACAATCCTTTAATGGTATCGGCATATTTTTCCAAAAAGTGTTGTCTGAAAGTCAGCAAAGGCTCATTGGCTACACGATAGGGGAGTATCCATTGAGTAAATTCGTTGAAATTGTAGTGCTTCGACCATTGCGTGCCTGTCCAGATGGCGCAGGCCTGATTGACTTCATTGGTCAGAAAGTCTGCCGTTACCTTTTTCAAATCAATGCCAAATGAATCAGCGCGGTATCTTACGGTGCCATTTTTTGCCGAAAGGCTGTCGATATATTGCTTGATGGCTTTTTCAGATGGAAAGGATAAGGGGTTGAAGCTAACCTCGTTGCCTGTTGAATCGGCCATGGAAATATAGATGGTATATTGCTGGGGCAGGTTTCCCAGAAGATAGTAAAGCGCCTTCAGTTTGGTGCTGTCCTGTGGTGCGTCGAATGCCAGGATGGCCTTCATGAGTTCGGGTCGGTTGAGGTTGGCCAAACTTAGTGAGTTTTGCACAGCAGGAGGCAATCCCGGGTCTTTCGATTTCAAACAACCGGATGCCATAAGCATGCATAAAACAAGACAAACCGTCGCCAATTTTAACCTAACCAAGAGAGACATTTTTTCGGGATTATCCGGCTAAATTAATGAAATGTGGCAAATGGTTTCCGCTTTTATCGATTATTACCAAAAAAGAGCGTATAACTCCGGATATGGGATGGGTTTGCTGAGTGACTTTATTTTTATGATCAGAAATGGTTGATCATGTATCCTCAATAATGCTGTAATAAAGGGAGGACTAAACAATGGCACAAGCGGATGCTTGCGCCAGATTGCGCGAAAAAGCATACCATAAATGGTCGCCTAAATCTCCTTAATCGATTCATCAGGAAGCCAGCCAATACTACCATCGGGTATCCGGATTTCAACCCATCCCGAAACGTGGTCCAGCAACTTCACCTTGGTTCCTTCGTGAATCACAAACAAATCCACCGCGCTTTTGGTTGGCGAGCTTTTGACCGTTATGGAAGGGGTAAACACGATGGCTTCCTTGTGCTCTTTGGAGTAATAGTATTTTTGTGACGCCAATCCGAAAGCGGCAATGGTGAAAAACAGAAACAACAACCCCAGGTAAAAGGATAATTGTTTGTTGGAGCGACTTCCCGTAAGTACAAACCACGTGATGAGAGATACCAGTACGGCCAGCAAGCCCAGTGCTATCATGGTCCAAATGTCGGCATTGAACATGTTGTAGAAGTAGTTCCACCATTCTTTGTAAAACAATTCGGGTACCTTTTCGATTTTGTCTACGATCATGCTGTTGGCCACATCCAGATTGTAACGGATGTTTTCGTCGCCGGGGGTAAGTTTCTTGGCCTTTTCGTAGTATAAAATGGCTGAAGGGATGTCGTTGTTTTTGTAATAGGCATTCCCCATGTTGTAGTACAGTTGAGCTGAATGTACTTTTTGGGCTGCCACTTGTTGATAAACTTGTAAAGCCGAATCGTAGAGTCCTTCGTTGTAGGCACGGTTGCCAATGGCCATCAACGAATCGGGTGTATAGGCGAAGCTCGAAAAGGCTGCCATTTGGGTGAGAAACACCAATGCGATTAGGATTCTTCTTTTCATGCGTATCATTATTTTAATGCTTTTTCGGCCTGGGTGATGGCGGAAATGGCTTCGTTGTAAACTGATTCCATTTTGTTTCGGGCATCTCCCGGGGCAAATCTGGCAAACTCAATGTTGTTCAGGGTTTGAATAAAATTATTGGTGATTTCTTCCTCCACCGATTTGCTCAACAGTGTTTCTCTAACCGATTCCATGGACAATTCAGAGCGACTGATGCCAAATTTATCTGCAATATATCCCCAGATGGCCTGAGCAATTTCATCATAAAAACCTTTGTCGTTTCCGTCCTTTTTAAACTTCTCAGCTTTCTGCAAACGGGTTCGTGCCACCTTGTTGGCTTTTTTGTTTTTTACTTTCGATACGTTGGCCTGTTGCTTTTCCCGTTGTTTCCAAACGACAATCAGCACAACAGGTAACAACAATATAATCAATATAATGAGGTAAAAAATAGTGGAGCCAAACAGGAATTTTTCCACCGGCACCAGAGGTTCGTTATCCACTTTTATATGTCGGATGTCTTTGCCAATGAAGCGGATATCTTCCTGTGAAGTAGCGCTGTAAGTGATGTTGTTGCCGGTTCCGGAGCCTTTGTCAACGGTAATATGATAGGCTTCCGATTCAAAACTTTCGTAGGTCTTGGTTTTGGGATTAAAGAAACTGAATTTCACGGGGTCGATGGTAAAATCGCCGGGATTGCGTGGAATGGCCAGGTATTCAAATTTCTTCTTTCCCGAAAGGCCGTAGGAAGAGGTATTGACGTTGGTGGTGATTTTGGGGTCGAAACTCTCGAAATCAACCGGAAATTTTACCTCGGGGGGTGTTATGAGCTCGATGCTTCCTTTGCCCGAAATTTCTATGGTGAGGTTGAGGGCATCGTTGGCGGCAAGTTCGGTACGGTCTATCTGACTTTTAAACTGAAAATCGCCCACCGCACCCGTGAAGTTGTCGGGTTTATCCTTTTGTGGCAACGATTGTACGTTGATGGTCAGTGGTTTTGATTTCAGCTTGGCCGAAACATTTTTCACATTTCTGTTGAAAAACGGGTCGTTGAAAAAGCTTTCAAAGGGGTCGTTGCTGCGACCTCTGTTGTTTTGAACGCGCAACTGAACATTGCACGACACTTCTGCCGGATCGATGTCGAGTACTCCGGTTTTTTGTGGAAACAATGCGATCTTGCTGATTTCGGCAGTAACGTATTCTTCACCGTTGATGACTTCGGTGGATTGACTGTACTGCGAATTGTTGTCCAACAAGTTTTTCGACCAGAATCCATTGAATGATGGTAGTTTGTCGATGGATAGACCCGTAACAGGTACTTTGGTATATATTTTATAGGTGACAATCACCTGTTCTCCCAAATAGGGGGCGGTGTTGGACACCGAAGCAGTAACATACACATCATCATTTTGAAGGATACCCGCATCATCCTGTGTTGATCCGGAGGGAGAGGAGGAATTGGTGCGCGCATTATTTCCGGTGTTGGCATTTTCTACTACGGTAATTTTCAGTGGGTTGGATTGGTACATGGTCCCGTCAACGGTAACGGAAGCAGGACCCACGGTAGTTTCTCCTTTGGCTCCGGCCTGCACAATGTAGGTATAACTGATGGTGAAACTTTTCGACATACGCCCATTAATGTATTGGATGTTGGAACTGGTGGACGAACTTGGTCCGGAAAGTACCTGAAGGCTGCCAAAATCAGGAGCCCTGAATGTGTTGCCTTCGGCATTGATTTCAAAAACAATCCTAAACCTTTCACCTTCTTTCACTACCTGTTTACCCGAAGCGGTAAATCTGACATTGTCCTGCGCGTGAGCCATCAGGCCAAAGGTAAGCAGTGCGATGAATAATATGCGTTTGATTATCATGGTTATTTGGTCTTTGCCGGTCAAAAATACTACTATTGTCCTCATGAGAGGCTAATTCATTTTAGTTGTTGATTAGTTGCACAAAATGTATTCCATTCATACTTCAACGTTATTTTTTCTTCTTTATTTACCAATCTATGTCACTCTTTTTGCCTTTTATGGCCTGAGCCTTCTGTTTTTGCAATTTTTGCAGGGTTCCCTTTTCGTCATTTTTCAAAGCATCCAGCATCCGTTGGGCATCCTGCTTTGAAATTTGCTGGGGCTGCTGCTGTTGTTGCTGATCTTTTTTATCCTGACTTTTGTCTTGATTTTGGTCCTGCTTTTGTTGATCCTTTTGATCTTTATTTTGTTCCTGGTCTTGTTTCTGATCCTGGTCTTTTTGCTGATCGTCTTTTTTATCCTGATCCTTATTCTGGTCTTTATTCTGATCCTTCTTCTGATCGTCCTTTTTATCCTGATCTTTATTCTGGTCCTTATTTTGGTCCTGCTGCTGTTGCTGCTGTTGTTGCTGCTTCAGCATTTGGCGGGCATATTCCAGGTTGTACCGAGCCTGTTCATCATCCGGATTTTTTCTGAGGGCATTTTTGTAAGCATTGATACTTTCCTCATATTTTTTGCCTTCCAGCAAGGCATTGCCCAGGTTGTAGTAGGCGGCACTTTTTTCTTTGTCGCTCACCTGACTGTTGGCGATTTCATCAAAAAGCTTGGCCGACTCCTCATAATTTTCCTGAGCATACAAGGCATCACCCAAATTAAAGGTGCCTTTGTAGTAATTGGGTTTGGCTTCCAGGGCCTTGCGGTATTCCACCTCGGCCTGCGAGAAGTCTTGTTTTTCGAAGAGGTCGTTTCCTTCCCTGATTTTTTTCTTTTCGCTTTGCGCCATACCCGTGGCTGTCCACAATAGCAGACCAAGCAGGGCGAATATATATGTTTTCATTTTCATCTATTTACCAAAAAAGTCAAGTTTATTTGCCCAACTGGCTCTGCGGTTGGCAATGAGCAATTCGATGAGCAAGAATGCAAAAGCAATGGCCAGAAAAATCTGAAACCGGTCTTCGTAGTTGGTAAACTGACGGGTTTCAATTTCTTTTTTATCAATCTGGTTGATGTCGTCGAAAATTCTGCTCAATCCTGTAGTTGCATTGTTGGCACGTGCATAGGCACCACCTCCGGCGGCTGCAATTTGTCGCAACATGTCTTCATTCAGCTTCGTAATCACGGTTTTACCCTCACGGTCTTTCTTGTATCCCGTTTGGTTTCCATTGCTGAAAAGCGGGATGGGAGCTCCTTCGGGCAATCCCATGCCAATGGTGAACACTTTAATTCCCAACTCATTGGCGGCTTTGGCGGCACCAATGGCATCGTCCTCATGATTTTCTCCGTCGGTAATAATGACGATGGCTTTGTTGTGATCGCTTTCGCCAAACGACTGGGTAGCCATGTCGATGGCTTCACCGATGGCGGTACCTTGTGTGGGTACAATTTTGGTGTCAACCACCGATAGAAAGAGACGAGCCGCTGAATAGTCGGTGGTGAGTGGAAGCTGTTTGTAGGCGTTTCCGGCAAAAATAATTATCCCGATACGGTCGCCCTGCAGCTTGTCGATGAGGTTGCTGATGGCCAGTTTGGCACGTTCCAGCCGATTGGGCTTGATGTCTTCGGCCAACATGGAGTTGGACACGTCGAGTACCAGGTACAAATCAATTCCTTCACGTTTTACTTTCTCCAGTTTGGACCCAACCTGGGGGTCGAGGATGCCGATAGCCAGGAAGGTAACACCGATAAGGATCAGCAACAGTTTAATCAATCCTTTGGTTTTCGATTGGTTGGGCATGAGTCCTGAAATGGTATCCTGATCGCCAAAGCGTTGCAAGGCGCGTTTCTTCCACCCTTTAAAAATAAGGTAAAACACAATAAACACCGGCACGATTGCCAACAGGTAGAAATATTCGGGATGTGCAAATCTGATCATGGTGAGTTAATTGTCTTTGATTAGGGGATTCGTTTGAAGTATAAGTAACGCAAGGTGATTTCCAGGGCAAAAAACAGGAAAGCAGCCAGAGCAAATGGCAGGTACGATTCATGTTTTTTCTTAAATTCCTGCACATCGATTTTTGAACGTTCCATCTGATCGATTTCCTTGTAGATGGCTTTCAGCTTTTGGTTGTTGTCGGCACGGAAATACTTGCCGCCGGTTTCTTTGGCTATTTCTTTTAGCAAATCTTCATCAATCTGAACCTTCATTTGTTGGAGTTGAACGCCAAAGGGGGTTTGCACCGGATAAGGAGCCATGCCCTCAGTTCCAATACCAACCGTATATACCCTGATTCCGAACATTTTAGCCATTTCGGCAGCAGAAAGTGGATCCACCGATCCGGAATTGTTTACACCATCGGTAATCAGGATGATGACCTTGGAGATGGCTTCCGAATCTTTTAACCGGCTCACCGAAGTGGCCAATCCATCGCCAATGGCAGTACCATCTTCAATCATACCGCTCTGTATGTCCTTGAAAAGGTTTGAAATCATGTCATGGTCGGTGGTGAGGGGTACTTGAGTGAAGGCTTCTCCACTAAAAATCACCACGCTCACGCGGTCGTTGGGTCGGCCGTTAATGAAATCTTCTGCCACATCTTTGGCGGCTTCCAACCGATCGGGTTGAAAATCGCGTGCCAGCATACTTCCCGACACGTCCATAGCCATCACAATGTCGATGCCTTCTATTTGTACATTTTGTTTCGATGAAGTGTATTGGGGCCGGGCCAACGCAATGATGAGCAACGAAAGTGCTAACAAGCGAAGGACGAAAAGTCCGTGGATGAGCCACGTACGTGGGCTTTTCTTTACTCCTGCAAAGGCAGCCAGTCCTGAATAGCTTACTTCGGCCTGTGTTTTTTTGTGCCTGAACCAATACCAAACAATTAGTAACGGAATCAGCAGCAGCAGGTAAAAATACCCCGGGTGAGCCCAGTCGTCTATATTAAACATCTGCATGATCATCTTGAGTTAATTCCTTATTAATTACTGATGGTTCCTTATCGGGACTTGTAGCCACAGGTTCCTCTTTGGTTTCATTCACAAAATCGACACAATGCGACAAGCTGAGGTCGTTTTCAAGCGCTGTTGGTTGTGCTTTGGCAAATTTTACCATGTCCGACAAAAAGAATACACCACTGAGTTTTTCCATGGCTTCCTTGTTCTTCATGATGCCTCGCAAGGCTTGCAGAATTTCGTCGGAGGTCATTTCGGGCGCATCAAAATGGTACCTGTTGTCGAGGTATTCGCGCATGATGTCGGTGAGTTCCGAATGGTATTGCTTTATCTTTCCGTTTTGCCAAACCTTGGCCAGCCTCAATTCTTCCAGTTTGTTGATGGCCAGCACGTGCGGCGGAAGGGCAGGTTTTGGTTTGCGTTCGAACAAAGGCTTTTTGTTTTTCCTCCTTCTGATCAACCAGAATATCAGCACGGTAAGTCCTGCTGCCGCCAAACCAACCAAAATCCAGGGTACCATTTCTGCAAAGGTGTAGGGCTCTGAAATGGGGCCCACAATGGGTTTGATGGCTTGGGTGGTATCTACTTGCGGAACATTCACTTGCAGAAAAAGTTCACCCGTGGACGTCATAAATTGGGTGGTGTCACCCGACTTTTTAAAGTGAAATTGTTGCGAAGGAATGGCCACATAACCACTGTCGAAGGAGGTGATAGTAAGCTGTTGAATTAATCTTTCTGCCCCATTCTGACGGATGGTGTCGATGTTTCCCTGTTTAAGTACCTCAATTTGGGCTGAAAGGGTGTCCAAAATGACGGGCCAACTCACCCGGGTACCTTCCGGCAGGTTGATGCCCAGCTCCAACTGCACATGTTGCCCAATCATGATGGCGTTGGTGTCGATTTTCGACCAGGCTGCAATCTCTTGTGCATGCAGTCGGGGGAAAGACATCACCCCCAACAGGATGAGTGAGCTTAAGAATATATTTGGCAAGATTCGCTTCATGTTATCTCCTGGATTCTCGTTTTTTAAAGAGGTTCATCAGTGGTTTTACGTAATCGCGTCCGGTGTAAAGCCGGGTCATGTCAACCCCCGCCCGTGCCAGTGCCAAATCGATGGAAGCCGACTTCTCGCGGGCATACCGGCTGAGTGCTTCACGGGTTTTGGCGCTGGACGTGTCGATCCATTGCATGGCTCCCGTTTCGGCATCGCGCATGCGCACCAAACCCACGTTGGGCATTTCTACCTCACGATCGTCGGTCACCCTGAGGGCAATCAAGTCATGTTTGTAGTTGGCAATCTGCAAGGCTTTCTCAAAATTGTTGTCCATAAAGTCGGAAATGATGAATGCTGTGGATTTCTTCTTGATCACGTTGGTGAGATACCTTAATGCTTCCGCGATGTTCGTTCCGGTGTTTTCGGCCTTGAAGTCGATAAGTTCACGGATAATGCGGAGGATATGTGAGCTTCCTTTTTTGGGAGGAATAAATTTCTCGATGATATCGCTAAAGAAAATCACCCCAACTTTATCGTTGTTGTGAATGGCCGAAAACGACAATACGGCGGCAACCTCGGTAATGAGTTCCTGTTTTAATTGTCGCTGGGTACCAAAATGATTGGAGCCCGACACGTCGATGAGCAGCATCACGGTAAGTTCGCGTTCTTCCTCAAAAATTTTCACAAACGGATGGTTGAAGCGGGCAGTTACGTTCCAGTCGATGTTGCGGATGTCGTCGCCAAACTGATACTCGCGTACTTCGCTGAATGCCATACCCCTTCCCTTGAACACACTGTGGTATTCTCCCGAAAAAATTTGATTGGACAATCCCCGTGTTTTTATCTCAATTTTCCTGACTTTTTTGAACAGTTCCTGTGCTTCCACTGGTTTATTGGTTGGTTAGTTATAAAAATGCACGCCAATGAACTTCTTCATCGTTGATGATTGGACGTTTACCGGCAGGGGCAACATTTTTGGCTAAGGTACTTCTACCGTGTTCAGGATTTCGTTGATGATATCCTCGCTGGTAATATTTTCTGCTTCAGCTTCGTAGGTCAATCCAATACGATGCCGCAACACATCGTGAGCAATGGCGCGGATATCTTCGGGAATTACATAACCACGTCGACGTAGGAAAGCCAGGGCTTTGGCTGCCAACGCCAGATTGATGCTGGCACGCGGCGAAGCACCGTAGGAAATCATACCCGCAAATTTATTGAGTTTGTATTCGGTGGGGTATCGTGTGGCAAAAACGATGTCTGTAATATAATTTTCAATTTTTTCGTCCAGGTAAATCTCGCGAACCAGCTCGCGTGCCCTCATGATTTCTTTGGTGTTGAGCACCTTATTGGTTTTAGCGAAGGTATTGGTAATGTTTTGGCGAAGGATAATTTTTTCCTCATCTTTTTTGGGATAATTAATCACCACTTTGAGCATAAAACGGTCCACCTGCGCTTCCGGAAGGGGATAGGTACCCTCTTGTTCGATGGGGTTTTGCGTTGCCATCACCAGAAAGGGTTCTTCCAGTTTGTAGGTGCTTTCGCCAATGGTTACCTGACGCTCCTGCATGGCTTCGAGTAAGGCGCTTTGCACCTTTGCAGGAGAGCGGTTGATTTCGTCTGCCAGAATGAAGTTGGCAAAGATGGGGCCTTTTTTTACCTGAAACTCCTCTTTTTTCTGACTATAAATCATGGTTCCCAGCAAGTCGGCAGGGAGCAAATCGGGAGTAAACTGAATACGGCTGAATTTGGCATCCACCACATTAGCCAACGAGTTGATGGCCAAAGTTTTTGCCAAACCGGGTACCCCTTCGAGCAGGATATGCCCGTTGGCAAGCAATCCGATCAACAAGCGTTCGGTCATGTGTTTCTGACCAACAATTACCTTGTTCATTTCCAGATAAATCAAGTCGGTAAACTGACTCTCACGCTGGATTTTTTCATTTAGTTCACGAATATCTGTTTCTAACATGGGTATGATTTATTTTTTGCACAAAGGTATTAATTAGCGGTTGAGGTGCTTGTTAATATATGTTAAACGGTTGTTTTGTAGTAAGTTGTAAAATATTAGTGAATTACGGACAGCCTTATGACCCAGACCATCAAAATTTATGTGGCCATTAACTTTCGTTAACTATAATCAACCGGGAACGGGCAGTAAGAACGGTAAGAAGGCGGTCGCCGCCGGGCTACTGACTAAAAGCTGATATCAGCAGTTCCAAATCCTGCGAGGGCAATCCAAACAGGTGTCCGATGTGGGCATTGGTGAGCACCCCATTGTAAAGATATACACCTTTGGCAAAGGGCGGTGTTCTTTTTATCATGCCATGGATATTTCCGTTGTGTGCAATTTGCATGATCATGGGGGTGAGTATGTTGCTCAGGGCGATGGAGGCAGTGTGGGGCACTCCCGAGGCAATGTTGGGCACACAATAGTGGGTGATGTCGCTTACCTGATATACCGGATTTTGGTGTGAGGTGAGCCTGGAGGTTTCGAAACATCCGCCCTGGTCGATGCTGGCATCCACAATCACTGATCCCGGCTTCATTTTTTTTACTGTTTGTTCCGAAATGATGCACGACGAAATGCCTTGGGCCGAATACTTGGCTGCGATTACCACGTCGGCATTCATGATGGCCTCGTTCAGTTCGTTGGGAAGCAGGGTGCTGGTATAAACCCGCTGACCCAGCACATTTTGTATGTGCCGAAGTTTGAATATGGAATTGTCGAAAATTTTTACGGAGGCGCCCATGCCAAGGGCAGTTCGTGCGGCATATTCGGCCACAGTTCCGGCGCCAATTATCACCACTTCCGTGGGGCGAATTCCGGGGAAACCTCCCATCATCACGCCTTTGCCATGGGTTTCGCTGCAAAGCAGTTGCGAAGCAATGAGGATGGTGGTATTGCCAATGATTTCGCTCATGGACTTCATCACCGGCAGGGCCCCCGATTTGTCCTGTATATACTCGAACGCGATGGCGGTTATTTTTTTGGCTGCCAGGTTGACGAAGTAGGATTTGTTGTTGTCGGCCAAAAACACAGATGAGATCAAGGTTTTTCCTCTGGCCATCAGGTCGATTTCTGTTTCGGTGGGTGGTGCCACCTTCAGGATAATATCCGATTGGTAGATTTCTTTGCTTCCGGAGGTCATGATGGCACCTGCTTCGGCATATTCCTGGTTGGTGAAATGCGCTGAGGCTCCTGCATATTCTTCTACCAGCACCTGATGTCCCTGGTCGGTAAGCAGTTGTACGGCGTTGGGAACCAGAGGAACACGTTTTTCATTTTCGGACAATTCGCGCGGAACGCCAATCACCAATTTACTTTTGTCGAACGCAGTTTTCATCAGTTCTTCTTTTGGAACCAATTGTTCCGAAGTAAATTGTGAAAAATAGCCCTTACCTTTTTCGTTCATGGCTCAGTATTTTATGAAATGACCACCTTTATTTCCTTACTGAAGCAGAACCGAAGGTTATACCAGCTTCTGTGCATGATGCAAACAACTGTACTGGATTATCCTTTCTTCGGATTTCCCCACTTCAATGTTCACATATACGTAAGATTCGGGTAAAAGTTCCCGAATCATTTCGGGCCACTCGATGAAGCAGTATTCGTTGCTGTAAAAATACTCCTCATAACCGATGTCGTACACCTCTTCAATTTTCTTAATTCTGTAAAAATCAAAATGATACACCGAACCGCCGCCATCCCTGCTGTATTCATTTACCAACGAAAAGGTGGGGCTTGTTACCCCGTCCACAACTTCTAAAACATCGCAAAAGGCTTTGATGAGGGTGGTTTTTCCGGCGCCCATGGGACCTTTAAATACAAAAATCCGTTCCTCACGCATACATTCCAGTATTTTAAGGGCAATGGTGGGCAAATCGTCGGTGGTGCGGGCAATGAGTGTTTCCATTATTTGGCATTAAGGGTGATAAATGGGATGAGCACCTCTTCCATGGAAATGCCTCCATGTTGAAAGGTGTTTCGGTAATAATTTACATAATAATTGTAGTTGTTGGGATAGGCGAAAAAGTCACTGCCACGGGTAAATGCCCAGCGTGCACTCACATTGAGTTTGGGCAGATAGTATTCTTCGGGGTTGACCATTTCAAAAACTTCTTTGTTGTTGTAAGCCAGACTTTTGCCATATTTGTAACGCAGGTTGGTGTTCACGGCTTTGTCGCCTACAATTTTTACAGGATTCGACACGCGTATGCTTCCATGGTCGGTGGTGATAAGCAGGGTGATGTCTTTTTCGGCCAGGTATTTAATGATGTCGTACAGCGAGGAGTGCTCAAACCACGATAGCATGAGTGAGCGGTAGGCGGGTTCGTCGTCGGCCAGTTCACGGATAATTTCCATTTCGGTGCGGGCATGCGACAACATATCCACGAAGTTATACACAATCACGTTCAAATCGTTTTGCATCAGGTTGGAAATGTTGTCGAATAATTTACGTCCGGCGTTGAGGTTCAGTATTTTATTGTATGAAACCTTTACATGTTTTCCGCTGCGTTTGAGTTGTTCATTCAGCAATTCTTCCTCATGTTGGTTTTTGCTTCCTTCTTCATGCTCGTCGGTCCAGTATTGGCGGTAATGTTTTCTGATTTCGTTGGGCATGAATCCCGAAAACAGGGCATTGCGGGCATATTGGGTGGTAGTGGGTAAGATGCTGTAGAAAATTTCGTCGTTTTGCACGCGGTAGTACTGCTCGATGAGTGGTTGAATGATTTTCCACTGGTCGTAACGCAGGTTGTCGATAAGCAACAGAAACACCTGTTTTCCTTTACCCAAAAGCGGAAAAACCTTGTCGCGGATCAGGGTGTGCGACATGGTGGGGGTGTCCTGGTCGGGATCGTCGAGCCAGTCTTTGTAATTGCGTTCGTAAAATTTACAAAAAGCCTGATTGGCCTCTCCTTTTTGCATGTTGAGCACTTCGATGATGCCTTGGTCGTCAGATTTTTCCAAATCCAACTCGTATCTAACCAACTCTTTATATACCTCAGCCCATTCGTTGGGTTCCAGTCGGTCGGAGAGGCGCATGCTTATTTCCCTGAATTTTTGCTGGTAGTTCATGGTCGCCTTTTCGCCTGCCAGTTTTTTGTTTTCGAGGTTTCTTTTCAGCGAAAGCAGTATCTGGCTTGGTTTTACGGGTTTGATGAGGTAATCGGCAATGTTGCTGCCAATGGCATCTTCCATAATCGACTCCTCTTCACTTTTGGTGATCATCACCACAGGCAGGTTGGGATGGCTTTTTTTGATGGCTTCGAGGGCTTCAATACCGCTCATGCCGGGCATCTGCTCGTCGAGAAACACAATGTCGTAGTGATTTTCAAGTACCAGTTCAACGGCATCGCCTCCGTTATTTACCGCGTCCACATCGTATCCTTTTTCTTCCAGGTACATGATATGAGGTTTGAGCATTTCGATTTCGTCGTCAGCCCATAAGATTCTAATTTTGCTCGTCATAGCAGATTGAGATTTTATAATGTACCTTTGTAATGCAAAAACCGCCGCTTTATTGCGCGAACGTGTTGCAAAGCGTTACAAAATTAACAAAAATTATGAGGGCTGGTCATGTGAACAAACGCAAAATTCTCAACGATCCCGTTTATGGTTTTATCAGCATTCCTGATGGTTTGTT
Source organism: Bacteroidales bacterium (assembly GCA_965140775.1). Taxonomy (GTDB): domain Bacteria; phylum Bacteroidota; class Bacteroidia; order Bacteroidales; family F082; genus UBA6244. Next base: position 951,361 of record OZ223471.1, read on the forward strand.
GTTCGATTTAATTGAGCATCGATGGTTTCAGAGGTTGCGCCGAATCAAGCAGTTGGGCTTGTCTCATTTGGTTTATCCGGGGGCATTGCACACACGGTTTCATCACTCGCTAGGGGCCATGTACCTCATGAAGCGTGCCATCGCCGAACTGCAATCCAAGGGACACGAAATTTCGGGTAACGAAGCTCTGGCTTCATATGTGGCCATTTTGTTGCACGACATTGGGCATGGGCCTTATTCGCATACGTTGGAGCACAGCATTGCCGACGGCGTGAGCCATGAGCATTTGAGCAAATTGCTGATGATGCGGTTAAATGCTGAGTTTTGTGGAAGACTTACTGAGGCCATTCAGGTGTTTGACGACCAGCATCCCAAAGCGTTTTTACACAAATTGGTGTCGAGTCAGCTTGATATGGACCGTTTGGATTACCTGAAAAGGGATAGTTTTTTTACGGGTGTTTCGGAAGGAACTGTCAACTACGAACGCATTATCAATATGTTGGATGTGGTGAACGACAACCTGGTTGTGGAAGCCAAGGGTATTTATTCGGTGGAGAAATTCATCATGGCACGTCGGCTGATGTACTGGCAGGTGTACTTGCACAAAACGGTGTTGGTGGCCGAGCATACCCTCATGCATGTGTTGCGAAGGGCCAAGGAATTGAGGATGCAAGGCGAGAAATTGTTTGCAACCCCGGCATTGGATTATTTTTTGAAACAACGGGTAACCAACAATCTGTTTTTGAACGATGAAGAGGCCCTCACCCAGTTTACCCTGTTGGACGATTTTGACATCTTTACCTCAATGAAGGTGTGGACAACCCACCCTGATAGTGTGCTGAGCATGCTAAGTAAAAGTTTGGTTAACAGGAGGTTGTTTAAGATTGAAATGCAAAGTGAACCTTTTTCGACACAAAAAATAGATGATATCCGGGTGCAGGTGCAAAGAAATTTGGGTCTTTCTGAACAGGAAGTGGGGTATTTTGTATTCAGCGACAGCACGTCTAATTATATGTATCATCTGGGCAGCGATAACATCAATATCTTGTTTAAAGATGGGTCGGTGGTGGATATCGCCGAGGCTTCCGATCAATTGAATATTTCGTTGCTTGCCGGACCTACTATTAAATATTTTCTGATTTATCCTAAGGGGTTGGGGGAGTAGATTGACGCTGATTATTTGGACGCAGATTGGCGCTGATGGGCGCTGATTTTTTTGGACGCAGATTGACGCTGATGGGCGCTGATTTGGGTTCTTGTTGATCTGCGTTTTTCTGCGGTATCTGCGTCTAACTATTTTGGAGGTTGTGTTTTTTTTGGACGCAGATTGACGCTGATGAGCGCTGATTTGGGTTTTGTTGATCTGCGTTTTTCTGCGGTATCTGCGTCTAACTATTTTGGAGGTTGTGTTTTTTTTGGACGCAGATTGACGCTGATGAGCGCTGATTTGGGTTTTGTTGATCTGCGTTTTTCTGCGGTATCTGCGTCTAACTATTTTGGAGGTTGTATTTTTTTGGACGCTGATTGACGCAGATTGGCGCTGATTTGGGTTCTTGTTGATCTGCGTTTTTCTGCGGTATCTGCGTCTAACTATTTTGGAGGTTGTGTTTTTTTTGGACGCAGATTGACGCTGATGAGCGCTGATTTGGGTTCTTATTGATCTGCGTTTTTCTGCGGTATCAGCGTCTAACTATTTCGGAGGTTGTGTTTTTTTGGACGCAGATTGACGCTGATTGGCGCTGATTTTTTTAGATGCAGATTCATGGGGGTATTTTTTGGCCACAGGGTTACTCCTCCCGCTTCAAGCGTCCACGCTTGAAGTCTCTATTCCATATCTTGAAAAATGCTTTCAATCGACTAGTACCTTTCAGAATTTTCATTGTGAAGCGGATAGTTGAGAAATAGATGAGCAGCACAGTCTGTTTTGGAAAAAATACCATTTTCATTGGGTTAATGAGCAAATTGAAATGCCCAACCAAGATATCCATGAATAGAGCCATTTTAAAAAAAAATTGTAAAAGGTATTGGCAACTGAAAACCTAATTCTATTTTTGTCGTTGGTTGGCTTCCCAACCTAAAATCAACAAATGCATGGAAAAGAAAATATATATACAAGATTGGTTAACGCTGAAGCCTTACGAGAAACCGGCCAAAACCGACCTTTATTACCTTAGGATTTGTAATGAAGTAAAAAAGGCCATTGAAACGAGTCCTTGGTCGGAAGATTTAAAAGGATATTTGGATGGGTTGGAGATCAACTACTTGGCTTGCTTTTTGACCTCCTATTTTGAAGATATTATTTCGGAAACCAATTTTTGGAATGCCTTTGTCAGGTTACACAAACGACTGTATCATAAGCAGATTCCCTTTTATGAGACGGACGATTATGTTGAAGAAGAAATAAACCTTCAGGATGTAAGTTTTTTAATTTGGTATTTTCTGAATACTATTCAGGATGTTACATTGGTGTCGCCCTATAAAGATTCGATTGTCGGAACTGCCCAAAAAGTGATGGAAATATTTGAATCTGCCTGGGAAGAAGCTCCTGAAAATGAAGTTCTTAAACAGTTTTATTTCATCGATGCAGATGAGGATGATTTTTATGTTGCCCGCATTTTGATTGACAAAATTCTTTATGATTCCTATTTGTTTCATCCCGATACCAGGTTGCGAATGGAAATGAAACAAATGGATATTCTTGAAAATCAAGGGGATGATGAGCATATTTTAATGTTTCTGAAGGAGAACAGAGATGTTGGCATCTTCAGAGACCATACCCGGCTGCTTAATTTGCAAGGCAAGGAATGGGCTGCTGAAATATTGGGAAATCAGCATAAGCTAAGCAAGTCTTTTTTGAATATCTCACGACGAATTTCCGGTCTGTTTTTGTATAAAGGTCAAGATGATGCGGATATATTTATTGAGCATATTGCCTCAGGAAGAAGCTTTAAATTGACCAAAAAGTCTTTTGATAATTATGCTTCGCTGAATGAGGAAGATGTCATACTGTATATAAGTATTGTGCAATGGAAAGATGAATGGTGGTTTTCGGGAATATACTTTGAACAGCCCTTTAATCCTGATATAATTTTAAACGAAAAGGATTCGCTCCAAAGCCGAAAACAAGTTGATTTTCTGAATTTTGACCACCCGAAAATAGATTTGGCTCTTAAAGATCAATTGAAATCGTTTAAAGCCCTTAGTGGTGGTTATCCGATAGTTTTTTTACGTGCAGATGAAATCGATGCCTTTTTTAAACGGTTTGTTAAAACCTATACCGACTCTCTAAAACTGTCGGAAAAGGAACTGGAAGATGGCAGGGCAAGTGCCCGAAAGGAAGGGTATTTCGGGACCGAACAAGAGACCGTGGATTATGAAAAAATATCATCTTCGGGGTTGGTGTTTTTCAATCCCAAAAGTGGTTTGGAGATTGCTATGGGCGTGAATAGTGCTTTTCCATTGCCAAACAATCCTTTCTTTGACGCAAGTCATTCTAACGAAGATATCTTCTCCTTATTGACCAGTAGTCAAGTGTCAGCGGAATTGGCCATGTATTGCGTTGACAATTGCAAGGATGATTTGCCATTCTTTACCCAAGGTGTTGGGAAGGCTTTTCTAAAGGATATTGATTTCTTATTGCGCTTTTGGAAAATAGATAATTATTTTGCCGAACCTATGGTCACACTATTGGGATTGCAAGATTGAGGGCAACCTTTGTATAAGTGACCGTCTTTAACCATTTGGTTTTTTGTTTCCGACAGGAAGGTGATTTTGAGCCCACTCGAAAAAGCTTCCAAACAATTCGGACTCTGCGAACCCCATATTTTTAAGGTAGTTCCGCTGATTTGTTGCACGGAGGTACATAGCGTATTTTCATGGAGATGCACGGACTTGGTGTTCTTGGTGTGCGGTTGACAAGAAATGTAAGGAACGAACCACTTTTCGAAAGTGTTTTTACATCATTTGCCTCCAGGGAACCAAGATGTCGCGCTTATGCTATTCATTCTGATTCGCAGTCTTTTTGGTAATCTGTTAACAGTTTTTTGTTAGTTCTTCTTATGATAATTGGAGGCAACTCCATTTTTTTGCGTTAATTTTGACAAAAACATCATCTTCCGACCATGTCAAAGAAAGATATCATATCCATTTCCCTAGTACTATTGATTGCACTGGCCGCCGCGCTGTATTTTTTTCGCGATGTGGTACGATCGGTGGACGGCGACCCGTGGATGTTTGTCCCGGCGAATGTGGCCGTGGTGGTTGAGATGGATCATCCCGAAGCGGCATTCAACCGTTTTCAGGACGGCAATGATATCGGCACGTCCTTGCAGTCGGTGGCCGAAATTCAGGATTTGGTTGCTTCAAAGGTTTTTTTGGACTCACTCATGGTGGAGGCGCCTGCCGCGCTGGTTGCGTTGCTCGAACGACCCATGCTGGTGGCCTGGGTGTTCGATTCCATTGAATTGAAATCCAACATGTTGGTGGTTAGTTCGCCCGGGACATACATCGATCGGAAAGAACTTCAGTTTTATCTGGGTCAGCAATTGGGAAGCAGCTTTGCCATACTTGAAACTGAAATCGCCGGAAAAACCGTTTTGAAAATCATCAGCGGTTCTGAAGATGAGGTGCGTTATCTTGGTTATTTTGAAGGCAACCTGCTATATACAGCCAGTCAGCAATTACTAACACAAGCCATCGAAAGCGGGAAGTCGGGGTCGGATCATTTTACCAAAAATCCCCGGTGGCAGCAATTTAAAGCCACCACAGGAAAACATGTGGATGGACGCATCTACCTTCAATATAAGCAATTGGCTCCTTGGCTGGCCTCTGTTTCCGGGACTAAAGTGTCGGAAAAGGTGTTGCAATTGGCCGAGTTTGCCGACTGGACCGAAACCGATTTGATGATCAAACAAGACGAGTTGTTGTTGGCAGGTTTCACCTCCTCGCCCAAGGGTTCATTTTTGGAGGGGTTTTCAGGTCAGCAACCGGTTACAACAGATTTTTTCTACCTCACACCCTTCAATGCCAATCTCATACTAAGTCTGGGTTTTTCTGACTTTAATTCGTGGTTTGCCAATCACCATTCCGCAACGGAACTTGCCAACCTGAATGTCAGGTACAATTTCGAGATGGAAAAACTCATTTCTGTGGTGGGAACCCAGGTGGCGTTGGTGTCCAATGCCGAAACTTCGGGGAGCTACAACGGAAGTTCATGGGTGTTGCTTCATACTTCCGATAAAACCAAAATGGCGGCCTATCTTCGGCGGATTGCCGAAAACACAGGTAAAACCAAGGTGAATAATTATAACAACCATGTAATCAATTGTATCGTGGGGAAGACTTTTCTTGCCGACCTGTTTGGATCGGTTTTTCCTTCTTTCGACAAGAATTATTTTACCCTGGTGGACGATTACGTGGTGTTTGCCGAAAGCGAACCGGCACTCATCAACTTGCTGAGGTATTACGAAACAGGAAAGACCATCGACTTGAACGATAATTTCAAGGCCTTTTCAGATAATCTGGCCACCCAATCCAATGTGCTGCTTTATTTTAAACCCGGCGACCTGATGGGGCGTTCCACCGACTATGTCAACGAATTTACTTCCAGAAAGTTGCAGATACTGGAATCATCGGTCAGCCAGATTCAAGGCATCTCGTTTCAGTTTGCCAACGGAACTCCTTTTTCGTTTACCAACTTTTACCTCAAGCAAGCTACAGAAGTCCGCGAGGAAAATCTGGCCATGTGGAAGGTGAATCTCGACAATAACATCATCAACAAGCCTATTCTGGTGAACAACCACCGCGATGATGATCAAAACATTTTGGTTTTCGATGATTCTCCTGCGGTATATTTGATTAATTCGGATGGAAAAATCCTTTGGCGACAGAAACTATCGGGGGTGCCTTTTGGTGATATTTATGAGGTGGATTATTATAAAAATGGCAAAGTACAATACCTTTTCAATACGCGGTCGCATATTTATTTGCTTGATATTGAAGGACATTCTGTGGCTTCCTATCCCAAGAAATTACATTTGGAAGCTACCAACCCCATCAGTGTGTTCGACTATTCCGGTCACCGCGATTATCGGGTGCTGGTGGCGCAGGCGGATAAAACCGTCAATAACTTCGGTGTGGATGGCCGTGAAGTGGATGGATGGAACAACCCCCATATGCAGAACATTGTGAATGAGCCTGTTTCGCGGTTGGTGATCAACGGCAAGGACTACATCATCATCACCGATATCGACGGAAAAGCCAAGATTGTGGACCGTCAGGGGAAGGAACGTATTTCCGTGGGTGGGAAATTTACCAAAGCCCGAAATTCGTCGTACTACATCAACCGAACCAATTCCAAGGGCATCATTATCACCACCAATACAGAGGGAAAACTGGTATATATCTCGGCTTCGGGAAGAATTAAAACCACCGACTTCGGCAACTTCAGTCCGGATCACTTTTTCCTTTACGAGGATTTTAATGGCGACGGAACCATGGACTTTATTTATGTTGACGGACGCGAACTCAGGGTTTTCGACAGGTTTAAAAAGGTGTTGTTTCAATATACCTTCAATACCGAGATCACGCTAAAGCCCGAATTTTTTAGTCTGAGCCGCAAGGAGAAAGTGATGGGCGTGGTGGCCAACACCGAAAAAACCATCTATTTATTTGACAGCAAGGGAAATACCATCATCAGTACCGGTTTAGTGGGCGAAACGCCCTTTACCGTAGGCAGTTTGGGCAACGACCGCAAGATCAACCTCATATCGGCTGCCGGCAATACATTGTACAATTACCGGTTGAAATAGTTGTAAGGTGGGTTTTGCCATCCGGCGTGGTGTTTTGCAACAACCCGTTTTTCCTCGGCGGGGTTTTTGTGCTAAGGCATCTGATGGCGGTTAGGAAAGGAGGTGCGGTGGCAGGTGTTTAAATTGAGTCATATAGCAAAGATAGGAAAGTGGTGATATGATCTACACGTAGAGAGGGTAATGATATCTAATAGGGCAGAGTAAATTGATATCTTTCGCTCCCCCTAATGATCAGGATTGTATCATTATTGTGCTTTTTAATGATTGAGTCATTAATTTGAAAGTCAAACCCAACATCTGAGAACTCAGAGATATTGTCATATTGTCTTGGAAACTTGTAACGCTCCCCGTTTGTTCCCACGAAACAAAATATGGATTTATTATTTTTTGAATAATAAAATGAAAACTCAATAATTCTTGTATTAATCGGGATTTGATTTGTGAGTTCTGTACTTATATCTATTTGTATATAATTTAAGTTTGTAATATAATCATTATCAAACAGATCCAGATAAAGTTTATTTTTCGGGATATCGTTACTGGAATTGTACCAGACTGAATCAGAATAGTTTTTGGCACACCGATAAACAACGGTCGGGTAATCACTATTAACCATTACATCTGGAGCCAATAACAAGGTATTGATTTGCATTGCAGAATACTCATCTAATTTATGAAGCGGCAGAGAGGCCAGAAAACAATTGTTTTCGCATTTATATAGTCGAACGAGCAAATAATCTTTACCATATAAATAGAAATGATCTGCATTTATGTATTCAAATGTTTGTGCTGAAGAGGTGTGTGACAAACTTAGCTCCAAAGTGTCAGATTTAGAGCACGAAACGACCATGACTAACACATCATTTGGCGAATCTGAGTTAGTCTTTTGAATATAATCTTCAATAAACCCGTCAAGTTTCGGTTTAGTTAAACATGGTTGAGCATTAGAAAAAATTGGCAAAACAAGTAAACCAATAAATCGTATTATATAGAATCTACGCAACAAAACCATTTTTTTAAATTATTTACCTGTAAATATACCTTTTTTCCAATCAGCAAGACTTCCGATTTCAGTTGCATACTTTGCTCCTCTCATAGGAATTTGTCTACTATTATCCACTCTGTAAACTGAGGTATTTGCCAAAACATACGAAGTAGCTCCAGTTTTTGGATATGCACTATAAGCATCTTGATAACTTGGGGCATTATTTGTCAAATGAGTATGGGTATTTCCAGTCTTTTCCAGCAATCCCTCCTGTGGTGATAAGACCTTTTTGCTTTGGTGCCCAGTGATCTTGTCGAATTACTCTATTGCCATTATGATAATAATAACCATCAGAACCCTTTTGTGGTATATTGTAACTCACTTCAGCCGTATTTTCTGACCAAGGCTGTACAAATAAAAGTTGCTCACCTGTATATTGATCAATTTCTGTAATATATGACACTTCAATGCCTAAAGAGTTTGAAATTTGTTTACAGAAAACCGATGCGCTTCTTCGTGATGACATATATCCTCCCTCGGTAGAGTAGTTATAAGTCAGGCAAATTATGACCTCGGATACGTGTTAGTGAATCAATATGCTTATTGAAAAAATCACTTTGCTCTCTATTATATTGATGAAATTTATACATATAGTAATACTTCCCTTGTTCAAATACTTTGTGTAAATCACCAAAAAGGCCAGCTTTATAGTAGAATAATGTGTCAGAATTTTTCCCAAGCAGCAAGATATGCTGAAAACCGTTACTTTCGTATCTTTTATAAAAATCGACTGGGTTATAAATAGTATCGCCATTTGAGATTTCTAGGATGAATGAGTGCCAGTAAATTGTGTCCGCATTTTTTTTGCCAAAATAATTTATTATACCAGGGACAACTTTAGTATAGTTACGAATAAATGCAGTATCCAAATTCCAGCCTTGAGGGTCAATATTATAATACTCACTAGTCTTATTCAAACAATACGCTGTTAGTTGATCAGTAGACTTAATCAACTTTTCTTGATTACATGAGTATAAAAAAAATACTACTATCGAACTGTACATTAAGATAACATGTTTATTTGCCAAATATTTGTTCATAAGCTTTATTGTATGAGTTTTGTGAACTTATTTTAATTACCGTGAAATCATATTGACCTTTAATGCTTAACACCCCATAACCAGTCGAGCCATATTTAGCATAATCAATATATCCTACTTGGTAAAAGACGTTAGACCCGTTTTTCGTATTCATTACATTAATTTTCGCATAGTGCCCGTCATATGAATTGTCAAACTGTAGGTTAGTTTCTCCCTCTATCATTTGAAAATCACTCAAATCAACAACATCATTTATGTCACCCGACATATTTGATTTTTCAATCTTTTCCATTAAATTAATCAAATCCTGCCCTGCTGTTTCTGATTTTAAGTTAATTAGTCTTGGTTTCTTATCCGTAACTTCCTGAAGCTCCTCCAAATGCATCCCATGATTAAACAACCCCACAAAAGCCCCGGTAACAGCGCCATTGGCGAACTTGCCGCCGCCTAGTGCTTCGGCTGTGCCACCAATGGCAGCACCAATGCCCATGATGGCCAAGGGGTTGTTACTTTTGCCCGTGGTGTATGACAATGCCAGACTGCTGGTAAATGCGGATATAAACCCTAACTCGAATCGGCCGCCTTGTACGGTGGGCAGCTCTTTATTAAAAACCACACCGGACATGGGTTTGGTTTTTTGAGGTGGCAGGTGTTTAAGTTTAAGTTGAGTCATATAGCAAAGATAGGAAACAAAATGAAACAATTTTGCAAGTTACTTCCTTTAGTCTCGGGAAGTTAGGAGCGGGATTCATTTTTAAGTCACCCCCCCAAAACTCTCGCGTACACGATCAATCCAAATATTTATTCCAAAATTTATTAATAACCATTCTAAATTATTACATTTGACGGCCAAATAATAAAATCTTCATGCCATGGTTATTGGAATACTCAAAGAACCGGATTTTGAAAACAGGGTGAGCCTACTGCCCGAAGGAGTCGTGGGATTGAAAAAACTACACATAGAGGTGCTGGTGGAAAAGGGTGCCGGACTCAGGTCGTTTGCCTCCGACGATCAATACGAAAAGGCCGGGGCGCAAATTGCGGGACGTGCCGATGTGCTGTCCAAAGCCGGAATGCTGCTCATGATCAATACGCCTGAAAAGGATGTGGTTCATTCTGCCACAAGTGGCCAGGTAATACTGAGTGTGGTCAATCCTTTTTTCAATAAGGAGGTTGTACAGTCTCTGGTGCAAAACAACAAGACGGTGTTTAGTCTGGACCTCATTCCACGAACCTCCCGTGCGCAGTCCATGGACATCCTTTCGTCCATGGCTACCATTGCCGGTTACAAAGCCGTATTGGAGGCAGCCACCCTGCTACCGCACTTTTTTCCCATGTTTATGAGTGCTGCCGGAACCATCCGTCCTGCCAAAATGTTGATACTTGGCGCAGGGGTTGCCGGATTGCAAGCCATTGCCACTGCCCGGAAACTGGGTGCGGTGGTCGAGGTTTTCGACGTGCGTTCGGTAGTTAAAGAAGAGGTAGCCAGCCTGGGCGGTAAGTTTATCGAAGTGGAAGGTGCCCGCGAGGAGAAATCGGCCGGAGGTTATGCCGTGGAGCAGTCAGAGGAGTTTATCAACAAGCAGAAACAACTGATTCACGACCATGCCGCCAAGTCGAATGTGGTGATTTGTACAGCCCAGATTCCGGGTCGCAAGGCTCCGTTGTTGGTAGAAAAAGCTACCGTGGAAGCCATGAAGGCAGGGTCCGTCATCATCGATCTGGCTGCTTCTACGGGTGGAAATTGTGCTGTCACCGAAAACGGAAAAATTGTTGTTCATCAAGGAGTTACGGTGGTTGGAAAATCGGATTACCCTTCCGAAATGCCTTCCGATGCCAGCAAGATGTTTGGCAACAACCTGCTCAATTTCCTGAAACTCATCATCGACAAGGAGGGCGGACTGTTTCTGAATTTTGAAGATGACATCGTAAAAAACACCTGCCTGACCCACGAAAAACAGTTGGTGAACGAACGGGTAAAATCTTTTATTAACGTTTAAAACATACTGCCATGCAAGATATTCTCACTTTCTTTTTTGAATACCGACAAGCCATTTTTATTGTGGTGCTTTCCATCTTTTTGGGTATTGAAGTCATAAGCAATGTGCCGGCCATTCTGCATACACCGCTCATGTCGGGGGCCAATGCCATACACGGGGTGGTCATCATCGGCGCCATCATCGTGATGGGTCATGCCCACACCACCCTGGCCATGGTGCTGGGGTTTTTGGCCGTAGTGCTCGGAACCCTCAACGTGGTGGGTGGCTTTGTGGTCACCGACCGCATGCTGGATATGTTTAAGAAAAAACCAAAAAAAGAAACAAAAAGCTAAGGAGCCATGGATAAGATCATCACCCTTTCAGAAAATATTTCTTTCACCCTCACCGATTCCATCCTGGAGCTTTCCTATCTCATTGCTTCGGTATTGTTTATTATCGGACTTAAAATGCTCAGTAATCCGGAGTCGGCACGTCGGGGTAATATTTATGCCGCCATTGGCATGGTGCTGGCCATTGTTACCACCATACTGTTTCACAAACAGGACGGTGAGTCCATTGGCAACATTGGCTATATCCTGGCCGCCATTGCCATCGGAACCGTGGTGGGATGGACCATCGCCGTAAAGGTGAAAATGACAGCCATGCCCCAGCTGGTGAGCCTTTTCAATGGAATGGGAGGTGCCAGTGCTGCACTTATTTCATTGATGGAATTTCCGCATATCAATGCCCAACTCATCCATACCCACGGCATGATGAACGGACATGTGTTGGCCATACTGTTGGGTTTGGTTATCGGAAGTGTTTCGTTTGCCGGATCCATGATTGCCTTTGGCAAGCTTGATGGCCGCATTGGGGATATCCGGAGCCCTTTTATGCGTTATGTGAATATCGCGCTGATGCTTTTTGTGGTGGCCTTTGTGGTTTACATCATGACCTTAGGTAAGGTGGATCCACATGAAGTTACCTACCTGATTTACTTGTTGTTGGCAGTGGCTTTGGTATATGGAATCGCGTTTGTGATGCCCATCGGAGGTGCCGACATGCCTGTGGTGATTTCGTTGCTCAACTCATTTACAGGGGTTGCGGCTGCCATGGGTGGATTTTTGTACGACAACCAGGCCATGCTCACCGGTGGTATTCTGGTGGGGTCGGCCGGAACCATTCTCACGGTACTTATGTGCAATGCCATGAATCGTTCGTTGCTCAACGTTATCATTGGTGCCTTTGGGGGAGGTGGTGCTGCCATGGAACACGAAGAAGGAACCATCAAGGAAATTACCCTCTCGGATGCCGCCGTGTTGCTCAACTATTCGCAAAAGGTGGTGATAGTTCCCGGATACGGATTGGCCGTGGCCCAGGCCCAGCACATTTGTCACGACCTGGATAAAATGCTCGAAAGTAAGGGAGTGGAAGTAAAATACGCCATTCATCCGGTGGCTGGTCGTATGCCGGGACACATGAACGTTTTGCTGGCCGAAGCCGATGTACCCTACGACAAACTCGTAGAAAGCGACGACATCAATCCCGAGCTTCCCAATACCGATGTGGTGGTGGTGATTGGTGCCAACGATGTGGTAAACCCTGCCGCCCAGGACGATCCTTCCAGTCCCATTTACGGCATGCCCATTGTGAATGCCCGTGCCGCCAAAAACATCATCGTGATGAAACGGGGAATGGGTAAGGGTTACGCGGCCATCGAAAACTACCTGTTCTACAACGACAAAACCCGTATGCTTTTTGGCAATGCCAAGGACACACTTCAGGCACTGGTGGGTGAGATTAAGGAGCTTTAATCTGCCATTACCGATTGTGGTGGTTAAGTGGTTATAATCTAATTTGTTGAAAAATGGCTATCTTGAAAAACTATTCCATCCGACAAATGACGGCCCATGAAGTATCGTTGGCTGTTGATTGGGCTGCCCGTGAAGGCTGGAATCCCGGACTTTACGATGCCGCTTGCTTTTATCAGGCCGATCCCACCGGATTTTTAATTGGTGAACTGGATGGAAAAATGATTGCCTGTAAATCGGCAGTGAAATACGAAAATCATTTCGGGTTTATGGGTTTTTACATGGTGGATCCTGAATTTCGTGGCAAAGGGTATGGTTACGAGATATGGAAAGCCGGACATGATTCGCTTCACGGCAGGGTGGCCGGCATGGATGGGGTAGTTGAACAACAGCCCAACTACATGAAGTCGGGATACCGGCTGGCTTACCGCAACATGCGCATGGAGGGAAAAGCCGTGGGCATCTTCCCGCACGATCCCAATTTGATGGAAGCATCCCAAATACCTATGACCGAAATAAGCCGTTACGACCGCAAGTATTTCCCTGCTTTGCGCGAAGCATTTTTACGGTGTTGGCTCACCCAACCCGAGAGTAAAGCCCTGGTTTATATGCAAAACAATCAGATAGCGGGTTATGGAATGATTAGAAAATGCCGCGTGGGACATAAAATAGGACCTTTGTTTGCCGAAAGCGAACACGTGGCCAATGTGCTCATGGACGCGTTCATGGCCTTTCCTCCCGAAGGGGAACCCGTTTTTCTGGATATTCCCGAACCCAACTCAGGTGCCCAACGACTGGCCCAACGATTCGGGATGAAGATGATGTTTGAAACCGCCCGCATGTACCACGGTCAACCACCGGTGGTGGATATCAATCATGTGTTTGGGGTGACTACGTTTGAGTTGGGGTGATTCCCGTCATTGTTTTATAATCCTTCCTCCCCAAAAATCCATCCTGTTCGCATCTGTACAAGAAAGTGTTCGATTTCGTGCATCTTAGGGTGTTAGGTTGTTGTTTGATACCTGTAATATTCTGTGATTAAGCCGTTTGGTTATCATGGCACACCTTTAGTTAACATACGTTAACAAAAACTAATTTCATGGATCGGATCATTGAAAAGAAAAAATGGACATCTAAAAAGATAACTTATCTGGCCCTGGCTACTGCTTTTGTGGTGTTGGTTGTTTACCTGATTTTCTTTCGCGATAAGTCGGCAAAACTCTATATCGACCGCAACGAAGTAACCATCGCCACCGTGATGGAAAGCAAGTTTCAGGAATTTATTCCGGTGGATGGGGTGGTGTTTCCAAAAGTAACTTACTACATCGATGCCATTCAGGGGGGTGTGGTGGAGGCCTTGTATGCCGAAGATGGCGATATGGTGGAAGCGGGCGATACCCTGCTGAAACTGCTCAATACCTCTATGGAATTGAGCTACATGGAACAGGAAACCCGTATGTTGGCCGAAATCAACAACCTCCAGAATACCCGCCTTTCACTCGAGCAAAATAAATATCTGCGTCAGAAGGAAATCGTGCAGCTTGAATATCAAATCGATGCAGCACGAAGGGAATTTCAGCGCAAGGTACAATTGCACGATCAAGGCGTGATCTCCGAAAAGGAATTTGAAGATGCCGAACGTGAAGCTACTTTTACTACCAAGCAATTAAATATTTCCATCAAACTGCAAAGGTTGGATTCCATTTCGCGCGAAGCTCAAAAACTGGACATTGAGGCCTCACTCAAACGCATGAACGACAACATTCGCCTCCTGCGCAAAAACATGGAAAATGCTTATGTGAAGGCTCCCGCCACCGGAAAACTTTCGAGTTTTAACCTCAAAATTGGTGAAACCAAATCGGCTGGGGTACATTTGGGTCAAATAGATATTCCCGACGATTTCCGTTTGGAAGCCCAGATTGATGAACGTTATATTTCGAGGGTTTTCATCGGACAGGAAGCGGCGTTCGATTATGGTGGCATCACTTACGACCTGTACGTGGACAAGATTTATACAGATGTCACCAATGGTTCGTTCCGTATCGATTTGTTTTTCAAGGATGATGTGGCTCCCAAGGGCATCAAACGCGGACAAACCTTGCAGGTAAAGCTGAAATTCAGCAGCGAAACCGAAGCCCTCGTGGTGAAAAGGGGAGGATTTTTTCAGGAAACCGGAGGCAATTGGATTTTCGTGGTGGATCCTTCGGGGCAGTTTGCCGTGCGTCGTCCCATCAAAATAAACCGCCAAAATACCAACAACTACGAGGTAACTGATGGTTTGTCTGCCGGCGAAAAAGTAATTATATCGCGCTACGACGGATACAAGGATAAGGAAAAACTCATTTTTAAATAACCGCCATGAGAGAGATCGTCATTTTAATTCCGGATATCGACAAGGAACAAAACGTGGAAATTGATGTGCGCATCAACGGGAAAAAGAAAACCCTGCAGTATCGGGTTGAACTCCTCAGTTGGGAGGGAAGCTCCGAACAGGACCGTGTTACGGTGTTACGCCACAAAATTAACGACTATGACAAAGATTGGGAGTTGGTGGAAATTGGTGCCCCTACCAAAACCGAAATCCCGCTCATGTTTCGTCGCCATGTAAACCCCAACGAATAAACCAATTTGCCATGTGGTTCAACTACCTGAAAATAGCCCTGCGTAACCTGATCAAGCATAAATTTTATGCCTTTATCAATGTTTCGGGTTTGGCCATTGGCATCGCCAGCTTTATCATTATTTGGTTGTACATACTGGATGAGGTAAGCTACGACACCTATCACCGTCAGGCCGAAAATATTTATCGGGTGGTAAATGTGTATGATTTTGAGGGGGTTGGCGAAAATTCAGCCAGCAGTCCCTTTCCCGTGGCCTGGGTGCTTAAAGACGAGTATCCGGGAATTGTTGAAAATGTAACAAGGGTTTTCAACCGACAGGTTCCCCGCACCCTCATCGAATACGGCGATCAAAGCTACAACGAACGGGGGTTCTTTTTTGCCGACTCTTCTTTCTTCCGGATTTTTGATTATTCGTTTGTAAACGGCGATCCGCATACCGCCCTCAACGAAATAAATTCGGTGGTCATCACCCGATCCACGGCACAAAGGTATTTCGGTAACGAAAGTGCCATGGGCAAAACCATTCGTTTCGAAAAAATGATGGACCTCAAAGTAACCGGTGTGATTGAGGATGTCCCAAAAAATTCGCATTTCCGGTTTGATATGATGGCCTCCATTTCGAGTCTGCGTAAGTATTACAGAGGTCACCTGCCCAAAACCTGGGTGTGGAATCCCTGCTGGACCTATGTGCTGTTGAAACCCGGAACAGCCCAAAAACTGGAAGCCGACTTCCCCAATTTTGTTCAAAAGTATTTTTATGATGCCGAGAAAGACCATGTGTCGTTGTACCTGCAACCGTTGTTGGATATTCACCTCAAATCGGCCCTCGACTACGAAATAGAACCCAACAGCCAAATAAGTTATCTCTATATCCTTGGCGGAATCGCGTTCTTCCTTCTGATCATCGCCATCATCAACTACCTCAACCTGGCCACAGCCACTTCTGCCCATCGCGCCCGCGAAATTGGTGTAAAAAAAGTGTTCGGTGCCAGCCGCGAACAGTTGATTGTTCAGTTTTTAACCGAGTCGATGTTGCTGGCCCTTTTTGCTTTGCTTATTTCTCTGGTGCTCACCGAACTGTTTTTGCCTACTTTCAATATGTTGTCAGGAAAGGAAATTCAGCTGGTGCGTCTGTTGAATCCGGCTTACGGGCTGGGCGTTCTGGCCATCGGGGTGATTACCGGATTTTTGGCCGGCATTTATCCCGCGTTTTTTCTGTCGTCGTTTAGTCCCATCGACTCCCTGCGCGGAAAACTGAGCAAAGGAGCCAAAAGCGGGACGGCACGCAAAATTCTGGTGGTGGTACAATTCACTGTTTCAGTGATGCTCATTATCATCACACTCACCATTTTCAACCAGTTGGAATACATGAAGGAAGCCGATACCGGTTTTTCCAAAAAAGATATACTCCTGGTACCCATCAGCAGTACCCGCATTGCCAACGATTTTGAATCCTTCAAAAGCGAATTGCTCCAAACGCCACAAATTAAAAGTGTTACGGCAATGGACGACATCCTGGGCGTGGCACACAATACCCATGAGTTTCGTCCCGAAGGTTTTTCGGAAGATCAATGGCAGTTTTATCCGGCGTTGGTGGTCAGATACGATTTTTTAAAAACCTTCGATATCAAGCTGTTAGCCGGACGCGATTACGATGAAACCATGAAGGCCGATCCCGAAAAGGGCATACTGATCAACGAAGCCATGGTGCATCACATGGGCTGGAAATCCAACCGGGAAGCCCTGGGAAAAAAATTCAGGTCGCTTCAGGGTGAGGAGCGGGTAATTGGTGTATTCAATAACTTCAATGCCACTTCCTTGCATCAGCCTGCCGGACCTTTTGTGCTGAATATCAAAGAAACTCCGGGTGCTGTCAGGTGGTTTTTAAAATATGCAGCTATCAAGGTGGATCCAAATTTCCATGCCGAGGTATTGGATTTGGTGGAGCGAAAATGGAATTTATGGGAAAAGGGACGACCCTTCGAGTATTCGTGGTTCGATGACGAGTTAACCAAGTTGTATCACGACGAGGAAGTGCTGGGCATACTTGCTCTCATGCTTACCCTCATCATCGTTTTTATTGCCGCTTTGGGTTTATATGGCCTGGTGGCTTTTATGGCCGCTCAGCGTACCCGTGAAATAGGCATACGACGTGTGATGGGCGCTTCTGAATTTAGCATTGTGAAACTGCTGTCCGTTGAGTTCATTCGTTTGGTAGCCATCTCGTTGCTTATTTCTTTTCCACTTACCTGGCTGCTCATCAACCATTGGCTTTCCTATTTTGCTTATGCCATGCCCATGCAGTGGACCAGCTTTTTGTTTGGGGGACTGGCGGCTTTTGTGTTGGCCATGTTGATCACCGGTTTCAGGGCTTTGATGGCGTCGAGAGCCAACCCCATCGATGCCATTAAATATGAATAAACTTGTAACATAAATGCATATTATACGTCACATTTAAAAATTTGAAACATGATTAAAGCAATAGATTTAACCCGGATATTTTTAACCGAAGAGGTGGAAACAACTGCCCTCAAACAAGTTACTTTTGAGATAAAACAAGGCGAGTTTGTGGCCATTATGGGACCCAGTGGTTGTGGAAAATCCACGCTGCTCAACATCATTGGGTTGCTCGATAGCCCTACTGACGGAAAATATATTTTTCTCGATCACGACCTCACATCCTCTTCCGAACGGCAACGTGCCCGACACCGCAAAAGCAATATTGGCTTTGTTTTTCAGAATTTTAACCTGATTGACGAGCTCACTGTATTCGAGAATGTGGAGATGCCCCTGATTTATCTGGGCGTTTCTGCCAAAGAACGCAAACAGCGTGTGGAAGAAGTTTTGGAGCAAATGCAGATTCTTCACCGCAAAAAACACTTCCCCGGACAACTTTCGGGCGGTCAGCAACAAAGGGTGGCCGTGGCTCGTGCCGTAGTGACCAATCCCAAGCTGATTTTGGCCGATGAGCCTACCGGAAATCTCGATTCAGCCAATGGCGAAGAGGTGATGAACTTGCTCAGCGACCTCAACAAAAAGGGAACCACCGTCATCATGGTGACCCACTCCCAGCGCGATGCCGAGTATAGCCATCGCATCATCAGGCTGTTTGACGGACAAATTTTGGCCGAAAATTTCCAAAGCAACTAGCCAAAACCCTTCGCCATGATTAAAAGCTATTTTATTGCAGCCATACGCAACATGGCCAAAAATAAATTCTATGCTGCGCTTAATATTTTGGGGTTGACCATTGGGTTGGTTTCGTTTATTCTGATTTTCCTGTATGTGCGCGACGAAGTTACGTACGACCAACATAACCAGAAGTTCGATCGCATTTACCGCCTCGAGTCCAGCTTTCGCATCGGTACCAAGTACGATAATTTTGCTGTGGTGCCCATCCCTTTGGCGCCGGCGTTGCAGTTGGAATATCCCGAAATTGAGAAGGTGGTTCGCTTTGCCGAAACAGGTAATTTGCTCGTGCGTGTTGGTGAAAAGGATTATTACGAAAACAGGTTCTACTACACCGATTCCACCATTTTTGAGGTGTTCGATCATCCGGTGATACAAGGGGTTGCCCAAGCCTGTTTGGTGGAGCCCAATACGGTGGTGCTCACCCAAACAACAGCCAAAAAATATTTTGGAAATGAGAATCCCATCGGACAGGTTTTGCTGGCAGGCAACGACCGACAGTTGAAGGTAACCGCTGTGGTTGAAGATGTGCCGGAGAATTCGCATCTGAAATTCGACGGACTGATTTCGGCGACTACCCTGGCCAAAGCCATGGGAGAGGAGGAGTTCAATAGCCTCGATCCGGAACGTTTTTGGAATTTGGGGGTATTCGCTTATGTGTTGATCAATCCCAACAGCCACATCGAATCCATCCACGAAAAATTTCCTGCCTTTTACGATAAATACATGAAAACCGTTGGAGATCAGTTCAATGCCTCCTTCGATCTGGTCACTACCCGACTGGATAAAGTCCACCTTACCAGCAAATATTCCGCGGATTTGCCCACCGGAAACATGGCCTATGTAAATATCTTCTCGGTGGTTGCCCTTTTTATTCTGCTGCTGGCTTCCATCAATTATATGAACATGGCCACAGCCAGAGCTTCCAAGCGTGCCAAAGAAGTGGGAATGAGGAAGGTGGTGGGTGCCGAACGCCAGCAGTTGATGACGCAGTTTATCAGCGAAGCACTGTTGCTCACGCTATTGGCCTATCTATTGTCGCTGGCCATTACGTGGTTGTTGCTGCCTGAGTTCAACACCCTTTCGGGAAAAAATCTGGATTACACGAGCATCATCACTCCCGGATTCCTGCTGCTGATGTTGGGCATAAGCATGCTGATTGGCGTGGTGTCAGGAAGTTATCCTGCATTCTACCTCTCCTCGTTTTCACCGCTTGATGTTTTGAAAGGAGCCTCGGGCAAGTCGGGTAAGACCAATCATTGGCTCAGGAGAACGCTGGTGGTGATTCAATTTTTCATCGCCATTGTCATGATCATTGCCACCATTGTGGTGAGCGATCAGTTAAGATTTCTGAAAAACAAAGATTTGGGTTTCGATAAAAACAACGTGATTGTTATCGAAATGCAGGATTCAGCCTTTCGCAGCAAAGCGGAATCGTTCAAACAGCGTCTGCTTCAGAATACATCCATTGTTTCCGTGAGCAATTCTACCGGCGTGCCTGCACGAAATACATGGATACAGGTGATGTTGGTGGAGCAGGAAAATGAAATGAAAGAAATGGCGGTTATCCTTACCCAATGTGATTACGACTATCTGAAAACCATGAAGTTTAGGTTGATTGAGGGGCGCGATTTCGATAAAAACATGGGTACGGATGATTCGGCTGCAGTGATTGTGAATCAAACTGCCGTGAAGCAATTTGGTTGGGGTGATGATGCTTTGGGTAAAAAAATACACTATGGTATGGAAATCGACCGCACAGGAGGTCGCATTATGAAAGTGATCGGCGTGGTGGAAGATTATCATTTCAAAACCTTGCACAACAAAATTGAACCCATCATCATGTTTATTTCGCCCGTTCCCCGTTTTATGATGAGCATCAGGTATCGGGAGGGAGAGAAACAGCAAGCCCTTGATTATCTGGAAAAAACATGGGATGAATTTGGCAGCAAGCGTCCGTTCGATTACCAGATGCTGTCGGATATTCAGGAGGAAAGCTATGGAGCCGAGGAGCGCATCAGCACGTTATTCCTGATTATTTCGGTTGTTACCTTGTTTATTGCCTTGTTGGGATTGCTTGGCTTATCCAGTTATACGGCCGAAAACCGTACCCGTGAGATAGGTATTCGCAAGGTGAATGGCGCCCTCACCGGTGACATCCTGATGTTGCTCTACAAGGAATTTTTCTGGCTCATTTTGGTTTCGTTTGCCATGGCTGTGCCCATTGCCATATGGCAGCTCACGAGTTGGATGGAATCGAGTTTTGTTTATTACACCCCCATTCATTGGTATTCCATTGCCATTGCAGGAATGGCTGCGCTGGTGGTTGGACTCCTGACCATTAGTTTTCACGTCGTAAAAGCCGCCTCCTCCAACCCCATTGAGTCGTTAAAATACGAATAAAGATACGTTCTTCAGTCAATCATTTTAACCCGGCTTGTGCACAGCACAGTCGGGTTTTTTGTTGATATGGAAGCCTTTGGGTTACCTCATTATTTGGCTATGGATGTTAAAGCCCTATGGGCTATCACCCCACTTCCGACTTCGGACTCCCATCTACCAACTCCCTACTCTGTTAATGTCCTACGGACAATTGGGTTGTCTCATTATTTGGCTATTGATATTAAAGCCCTACGGGCTATTGGTCGCTCCTTACTAACTACTCCATACTATATACTCCTTCCGCCCGGGAATAAATTCCAGGACTAATTGCCAGTCGCACCTACGGTGCTTTGATGCTCATTAAATGTTGACCTTCTGTCTTCGGACTTCCGACTCCCGACTTCGGACTCCCATCTACCAACTCCCTACTCTGTTAATGTCCTACGGACAATTGGGTTGTCGTATTTGTTATGCTATTGATATTGAAGCCCTACGGGCTATCTCCTGACTCCCCACTCCTGACTTCGGACTCCCATCTACCAACTCCCTACTCTGTTAATGTCCTACGGACAATTGGGTTGTCGTATTTGTTATGCTATTGATATTAAAGCCCTACGGGCTATCTCCAGACTCCCCACTTCCGACTTCGGACTCCCATCTTCCGACTCCCGTCTTCGGACTCCCCACTCCCTACACCCAACCCCGGTCATGGCAGGCTCTGGCTACCCTGTCCACCGAAATGGCATAGGCGGCTTCCCGGAGGCTCAGGTTATTCATTTGGGCGAAATCACTTACGGCGATGTAAGCGGAGGTCATTTTTACATCCAGTTTGCTTAGGACTTCTTCCTTTTCCCAGTAATAATTCATGCTGCTTTGCACCTGTTCAAAATAGCTGCAGGTAACTCCGCCGGCATTGGCCAGAAAGTCGGGGATGGTAAATATTTCTCGTCCGTTGATGGCCATGATGGCTTCGGGCGAGGTGGGTCCGTTGGCACCTTCGGCCAGAATTTTTACCGAGGGCTTGATGAGGTGCACGTTTTTGGTGGTAATCTGATTTTCCATGGCGGCAGGAATCAGGATGTCCACCTCCTGTTCCAGCCAGGCATCTGCCGGCAAAACTTCGTAACCCATATCCTGAGCCTTTTCCTTGTGGATGCCTCCGAAAGAGTCGGTAATCGACACCAGTTCATCCAGTTGTATGCCTTCCTTTTTACAGAAAGTGAAGCTCTTTTTGTGTTGTTGATTCCACGACGACACACAGCGAACCGTGCCACCCATTTGCTGATACAGCTCGATGGCGTACCGGGAAACATGACCAAACCCCTGAATGCTGGCAGTGGTATTTTCGGGCGATATGGACAGTTCTTTCAACGCTTCCCGCACGGCGATGATGATGCCATACCCGGTGGCTTCGATGCGCCCCAGCGAACCTCCCATGCCAACCGGTTTGCCTGTAAAGGCAGCGGGATATCTTCCTCCTGCCAGCACCTCATATTCGTCGAGCATCCACAACATGTGTTGGGCATTGGTCATGAGGTCGGGAGCAGGAATGTCGATTTCGGGGCCAATGTCGCGGAATATCTGGCGCACCCAACCCCGGCACAGTCGTTCCTGCTCGGCCAGACTCAGGTTGTGGGGGTCGCAGATAATGCCTCCTTTTCCACCTCCCAAAGGCAAATCAGCCACCGCAGTTTT
Organism: Bacteroidales bacterium; assembly: GCA_965140775.1. Classification (GTDB taxonomy): domain Bacteria; phylum Bacteroidota; class Bacteroidia; order Bacteroidales; family F082; genus UBA6244. Next base: position 973,932 of record OZ223471.1, read on the forward strand.
CCAGGTAAGCCACATGGCCATGGCTCGCACCGAGTCGATGGTTTCTTGTGGATGGAACCGAACACCACCTTTGATGGGGCCACGGGCATCGTTGTGCTGCACCCGGAATCCTTTAAATACCTGCACCCGGCCATCGTCCATACGCACAGGAATGCTGAAATGGTATTCGCGCATGGGGTTTCTCAACAAGTCGCGGGTGGCTTTGTCGAGGTCGAGAAGTGAGGCCGCATGATCAAACTGTTGTTGAGCAGCGGTAAACGGGTTAAAAGCGTGTTCGTCCATGGGTCTTTAATTTGGTGCATGACTTTTCTGCATCTCGGGTTTTTGATCAGCATATCGGGCTTTTTTTCCCGAAAGGGTGACCAAGTGTCCTTTTTTTGTTAAAAGTCGCTTCATTCAAATGCGTTGTAAAGATAAGGATTATATCAAAAGCAGGGCCTTCCACGGCAACAACTTGTTGTTGTGTTATACCGAAAATGAATTGAAATAAGGTTTCAGTTCGCTTCGCTCCTGAAACCTCTTCAATTCTATACAGGCATTATACGTAAACAAGGGTCGTATTAACTCCAATTCACAAAAGGTATAAGTTCAACATTTAAAATGTGTTAAAATTGACCAGGGCCTTTCTGCATCTAACCACGATTTTACTATTTTCGCAATTCATTAATCCGTGATAAAGAGCTCCACGTATGAAAAACTTTAAAAGTATCAATAACTACCTGGGATGGTTTGTTTTTGCCATTGCCACAGCAGTTTATTTTTTAACGCTGGAACCCACCGCCAGTTGGTGGGACTGTGGCGAATACATAGCCACCGCCTATAAATTGCAGGTAGGGCATCCTCCGGGGGCTCCTTTGTTTCAGTTGTTGGGACGTTTCTTTTCCATGTTTGCAGGAGGTAATACCGAGCATGTGGCTTATATGGTAAATGCCATGTCGGCTCTGTCGAGCAGTTTTACCATCTTGTTTCTTTTCTGGACCATCACCATGCTTGCTCGCAAACTGATGGTGTCAAAAGACAGCAACGAAATGACCATGGGACAGAGTGTGGCCGTTTTGGGTGCCGGTCTGGTTGGTTCATTGGCTTATACTTTCAGCGATTCATTCTGGTTTTCAGCGGTTGAAGGAGAGGTGTACGCCATGTCATCCTTCTTTACAGCCGTGGTATTTTGGGCCATTCTCCGTTGGGAGGAGGTGGCTGATCATCGTACCGGATACAGATGGTTGTTGCTCATTGCCTTTATTATCGGACTTTCCATTGGCGTTCACTTGTTGAATCTGCTGGCCATTCCTGCCATCGTTTATGTTTATTACTACAAAAAATATACGCCTACCACCAAAGGTTTTTTTGTCGCCGGTATCAGTTCGTTGTTGATTTTGGCAGTTATCATGTACCTCATTATTCCCGGTATTGTTGATCTGGCCGGTGGCTTCGAGCTCTTTTTTGTCAATTCCATGGGCATGCCCTTCAATTCAGGAACCATTATTTATTTCTTATTTATTATTGGAGCTATCTCCTTTGGTCTGATGTATTCGCACCGTAAAGGAAAGACCGTGTTGAATACAGCCATTCTGGCCTTTACCTTTATCCTGATAGGTTATTCGTCTTTCTTTATGCTGGTCATTCGTGCCAACGCCAACACGCCCATCAACGAAAATGCGCCCAAAGATGCCATTAGTTTGTTGTCGTATCTTAACAGAGAACAGTATGGTACCTGGCCCATTTTTCACGGACAGTATTACAACGCACCGGTGGTTGGTCACGAAGATGGCAACCCCGTTTACGTGAAAGATGAAGCCAAGGGTAAATATATCGTCAAGGACGACCGCAAGGGAACAGTACCCGTGTATGATCCCAGATTTACTACCATATTTCCACGCATGTGGAGCGATCAAAAACCCGAACACATCCGGTTGTATAAGTATTTTGGTGATGTAAAAGGAACACCCATTCGTGTTACCAAAGACAATGGAGAATCCGAAGTATTGTATAAGCCTACTTTTCTTGAAAACCTTAGGTTTTTCTTCAGTTATCAGGTGAGTCATATGTACTTGCGGTATTTTATGTGGAATTTCGCCGGAAGGCAAAACGACATCGAAAGTCAGGGTGAAATTGACCATGGCAATTGGATAAGTGGTATTGGTTTCATCGATGCCTTGCGATTGGGCGATCAAACCAATTTGCCCTCCAGCATGAAAAATCCGGCACGTGCCACCTTCTTTTTCTTACCCTTGCTTTTGGGCTTACTGGGCTTTTTGTTCCAACTAAACCGAAGCAGCAAGGATACATGGGTGGTGGGACTGCTGTTTATCATGACGGGTTTGGCCATTATCGTTTACCTTAACCAACAACCCCTGCAGCCGCGTGAACGCGATTATGCCTATGCCGGATCGTTCTACGCTTTTGCCATCTGGATTGGTATGGGTGTTCTGGCGCTTTATAGCGGATTACAGAAGGTGATGTCCAATAAAGCCGTTGCCGCAGGAGCGGTTACTTTGCTTGCTCTGGTTGCCGTTCCCGGTATCATGGCACAACAAGGCTGGGAAGGTCACGATCGCTCGGGAAAGTATGCCGCCCGCGACTTTGCCCGAATGTATCTGGAATCGTGTGCACCCAACGCCATTTTGTTTACCAATGGCGATAACGATACCTTCCCCCTTTGGTATGCGCAGGAGGTGGAAGGCATTCGAACCGACGTGCGTGTGGTGAACTACATGTTGTCGTCGGGCGATTGGTATGTAGATCAGATGGGACGCAAAGTGTACGAATCGGATAAGTTGCCCCTGTCCATCGATCAGAAATTCTACAACGAGAAAGCCAATTATGTGCCTGTTTTCGAACGACTCGACAGTGCCGATGTAAAAGAAGCCATCCAATTTATCAAGGACCAAAGCAAAGCTTCCAAAGTTCCTTTGCAAAGTGGCGATTGGATTGACTACCTGCCGGCAAAAACGTTGTCTCTGAAAATTGACAAGGATGCCGTAATCAACTCGGGAACCGTGGCTCCTGAAGATCGCGATAAGATTGTTGATGAAATAAAATGGAAGGTAACCCAGGGGGGGCTATACCGAAACGACCTCATGTTGCTCGACCTGATATCCACCAACAACTGGAAACGTCCCATTTATTTTGCCAACCCCAACAGTGTGAGCAAGGTGTTTAATGTGGATAAATACTGTCGTTTGGAGGGTGTGGTTTACCGTTTCAAACCCACATTGGCCGATGATTACATGAAGCAAATTGGCGGCGTGGATGCCGACAAAACCTACGAAGTGCTTATGGATAAGGATGCACGTTGGGGAAGATTGAACGAGAAGGATGTGCTGGTAGATCGCGAAAGTGCACGCAATTCAGGTATGGCCAAACAAAATTATCTCCGACTGGCTCAGGGATTGCTCAACGAAGGCAAGAACGATTCGGTGGTGGCAGCTTTGGACAAAGGAATTGAGTTTTTCCCCAACGACAAATTCCCGTTCGATTATCAGATGCTGTCGTGGATTGCCTTTTACTATGAAGCCGGTGCCCCGGAAAAGGCCAACGAAGTGGTGAATATCCTCACCAACAATTACATGGAAGATATTGCCTACTATGGTTCCTTGCCTTCCAGATTCTCTTCCTACTACGACGATGACATGCAAAACGCCATGGCCGTATTGCAACGACTGACCCAGCTTACCAAACAGTATAAACAAAATGATCTGTCGGCGGAAATCGAAAAGAAGTTCTACGACAACATGTCTTTGTTGAAATTACAGTAAGAAATACCTCTAACAAAAAAACCACCCCTCAATCGATGGGTGGTTTTTTTGTGTGTGGAAAAATTTGAGACTATCCGCGTTTCTCGGCAAATTGTCTTCCGGCACGCAAAGCGCTTAAGTTCATGTTGATGATGTCGTCGCCTTTTTTGGCAAAAATGCTTTGGATGGCTTTTTCCAGATTCTCAAATTTGATCTCCAGGTAAGGAGATGCAGCGCCCAATACCACGATATTGGCGGCTTTGATGGAGCCCATTTCTTTGGCTACTTTCTCGGCGTCAATGGTTACATTGTGCGGCAGAGTCCATATTTCAGCCAGAATTTCTTCCAGCGTAGGATATTCGGGAATGTTGATGAACGGATTCATGGAAGTAATCAACCAGCCTTTCTCCCGGTGAAGCATATTTACATAACGCAACGACTCCATGGGTTCAACCGAAATAATCAGGTCGGCTCTGCCTTCCGGTATCAAATCCGAAGCAATGGGGTCGGAGGAGAGGCGCAAGTGCGATTGTACATCGCCGCCACGCTGGCTCATGCCGTGAACTTCGGCTTGCTTTAGTTGCAAACCTTCCATTAATGCAGCAGTTCCAATAACGGTGGCAATGGTTAATATACCTTGTCCTCCCACTCCTGCCAATATGATATCTTTTTTCATGTTACTTTCTATTTAGCGTGTCAAAAAAAAATTGACTCTGATTCATGAATATGGTGGTTATAATTGAGTCCTTAGCTGGTAGCCTCTTTCTTTTGAAGGGCTTTCAGCTTCATTCTTTTTCCAAGCGTTTGGATACATTCGCGACGGGCAATAATCACCGATACACCCGGGTATTCAAGTTCTTCGAGCATCACTTGTACATTCTCTGCGTGATTACGTCTCAACGGTGTGATAACGCGGATATGCGCTTCGCTTACGCCAACACCTCTAACGATGTCGTCCACTTTGCCCAATGCAGAGGAGTCCTGTCCTCCGGTCATTCCGGTGGTGGAGTTGTCGAGAATCAGCACCACGATGGGGGAATTGTTGTTGACGGCATCCAACAAGCCGGTCATACCCGAATGGGTGAAGGTGGAGTCGCCAATGGCAGCTACTGCCGGAACAAGTCCTGCATCCGCGGCACCAATGGCCATGGTGATGGAAGCACCCATGTCCACACAACTATTGATGGATTCCAGCGGTTTTAGCGCACTCAGGGTATAGCAGCCAATATCAGAAAAAACACGTCCTGCCGAATATTTTGTCAGGGCTTCATTGAGTGCCAAAAAGCTGTCGGTATGCGAGCATCCTTCGCACAGTGAGGGCGGGCGGCCCTGAATGACTTTGGGTTGTTGAAAACCCTCATCTATTTTCAAGCCCAGGGCTTTGGCCACGATATTGGGGTTGAGTTCGCCGGCAGCAGGGATGGTTCCGTCCATGCGTCCCATCACTTTTTTGCCATTGTTCAGGTATCCCCTGAGCAATTCCTCCAAAAGTGGATAGCCGTCTTCCAATACCAGAATTTCGTCCACCGAATCATAAAGCTGTTGTATCATGTCTTTGGGAACGGGATATTGTCCCACTTTTAGCACGGGATAGGCTACTTGTTGGTTCTCGAAATTTTCAATTAAATAGTTGTAAGCCAGTCCACAGGCGATGATGCCCAATTTCTTGTTGGGGCCATTAAATAGTTCATTGTAACCCGATTGAGCCGCATCATTCTCAAATTGAGCTTGTTTCCCCAGCAACATGTTGTACTGTTTCCTGGCAATGGAAGGCAACAACACGAACTGTTTCAGGTTGGAGGGCAGCGAGAGTTGATTTTGATCGAGGACTTCCTTGCGTTCAACTCCGGCACGTGAGTGTGCCAAACGGGTGGTTACTCTTACCAGAACTGGTGTGCCAAACTTTTCGGAAATGGAAAAAGCGTACCGTGTCATGTCGTAGGCTTCCTGTTGGTTGGAAGGCTCCATCACAGGGATCATGGCAAATTTTCCATAAAAACGCGAATCCTGTTCGTTCTGTGAGGAGTGCATGCTGGGATCGTCGGCCGAAAGCACCACCAAACCTCCGTTAGCACCGGTGATGGCGGCATTTACAAAAGCGTCAGCTGCCACGTTAAGTCCCACATGTTTCATGCACACCAGGGCTTTTTTCCCGGCATACGACATGCCAATGGCACTTTCCATGGCTGTTTTTTCGTTGGCCGACCAATTAGATCTGATGTGGCGTTCTTTGGCTTCTTTAGAAGCTTGTATGTATTCCGTTATTTCGGTAGAAGGGGTTCCTGGATAGGCATAAACTCCGGATAGTCCGGCGTCGATGGCTCCCTGGGCAATGGCCTCATCTCCCAATAATAATAGTTTTTGCATCGCTATATCTTAAATGAATGGAGTTTAATTTATTCGGCAAAATTATCAAAATTAGCAGATTAAAAGGCCGCCATTTTTAATCTATAACCATTTTAAATTGACGCAGATGCAAGATTTCAAACGTTTGTGAAAAAGTGAAGGGTCGAAGTTCTGTCATTTTCAAATGAACCAATTTTTAAGGAATTTAACATCCTGATTAGTTGACTTTTTATGTTAATATCTTGTCAACCTATACCTGGCCGGGTCAGTCAAACACCTATCCCTCCCGAAGGCTTTCGGGATGATTATAAGGGTGAAAGGCGATCGATTGTCGAGTTGTACGACGTAATGTGTACATTAAGAATAAATTATCACTCCTCTCCTTGGGTGAGTTCCCGGATAGTGATCGGTAGGAGGGGTAGCTGATCAAACGATTTTGTCTGTAAACTTTCAGCCACTTAAATCAATATACCACCCTTTTTATTTGCACTTTTGCACTTGTTTAACGAAAGTGCGATACATGAATTTTTTGGCCCATTCCCATCTGTCCGGAAGTAATGAGGAAATCTTGTTCGGGAATTTTATTGCCGACTCGGTCAAGGGAAAACAGATGGAGGTCTTTTCGCCCGTTATCAAGCAGGGAATCCTGTTGCACCGGATGATTGATCAATATACCGATCAACACGAGGTGGTAAAGCATAGTGTGCAGCTGGTGAAACCCGAAATGGGCCGGTTCGCGGGTGTTGTGGTGGATATTTTCTACGATCACTTCCTGTCGCTGAACTGGAATTTATATGGCCATGGCGAGCTTACCGACTATTCCCTTTGGGTTTATCAAATTTTGGCCAAGCGTTACGAGCAGTTGCCGGCGCGCAACAAAAGAATTCTTCCCTGGATGGTGGCCCAGAATTGGCTGGTGGCTTATGCCAGTCCTTATGCTTTAAACCGGGTTTTTTATGGCATGAATCGCCGTACCGGAAATCGATCGCCCATGCAGCATGCGGTGGAGGTTTTGCTTAATAACTACGAAGCATTGGATGGCGATTTTCGTTCGTTCTATCCAGAATTACAGGTGTTTGTGAGCCAAAAGATGGGGGATAATTCCCCCTTAACTATCGGATAAAGGTCTGGGTGCGATCGGGGCCTACCGATACCATTTTTACGGGAACTCCGGTATGTTGTTCCACAAATTTCACATAAGCATGCAATTGCTCAGGAAGTGCATCGTAATCGGCGGCATTACTGAGTTCGCCATTCCATCCTTTCAGTTCATGATACATGGGTTCGCAATGGGCTCCTACCTGATCGAAGGGCACCTCTTCGGTAATTTGGCCATCGATTTTATAATGGGTAGCTACCTTGATGATGTCAAAATCATTGAGCACATCTGCTTTCATCATCATGAGTTCGGTTACTCCATCAAGCATGATGGCATAATTAAGTGCCGGAAGGTCGAGCCATCCGCAACGGCGGGGTCTGCCGGTGGTGGAGCCAAATTCGTTGCCTGTTTTACGCAGGTCATCGCCATTTTTATCGAAGAGTTCGGTTGGAAAAGGGCCGCTTCCCACACGGGTGCAATATGCTTTTACAATACCGATTACCTTTCCGATGGCAGAAGGGGCTATGCCCAGACCGTTGCACACACCGGCGGTGATGGTATTGGAGGAAGTTACAAAAGGGTAGGAGCCAAAATCCACGTCGAGCATGGTGCCCTGAGCTCCTTCGGCCAGCACCTTTTTTCCGTCTTTCAGTTGTTGGTTGATGAAGTATTCACTGTTCACCTTTTTCAGACGTTTCAGGTCGTCCAATGCATCCAACCACTTTTTTTCATAGGTGCCAAACAACATACCTTCGATGGTGAGTTGTTCAAAATCAGGATTATAGCGTTCGATGATGTCCAGGTGAGCCCTTTTGAGTTGCTCGTATTTTTCCATGAAGTCGCTGCTTTCCAAATCGCCTACACGCAAACCCAACCGACTGGTTTTGTCGGTGTAGGCCGGACCAATACCTTTTAAGGTAGAGCCAATTTTATGTTTTCCTTTAGAGGCTTCATACACCGTGTCGAGCATGCGATGGGTGGGCAGGATGAGGTGTGCTTTTCTGGAAACAAGCAGATTTTTGGTGACGTCCACCTCTGAGGATTTCAGCGAGTTTATCTCTTTTTGCAACACATAGGGATCGATAATCACCCCATTGCCAATCAGGTTGATGGTTTCGGGATTGAAAATTCCGGAGGGGATGGTGTGGAGTACAAATTTTTTGCCGTCAAACTCAATGGTATGCCCGGCATTGGGACCTCCCTGAAAACGTGCAATGATATCATACTGTGGTGTAAGCACATCCACTACCTTACCTTTGCCTTCATCTCCCCATTGAAGACCTAAAAGAACATCTACTTTCATATATTCACATTAAAAAACCCTGCTGAAACAGGGTTTATGTCCGGTGAGCAAAGATACTAATTTTGCAACGAGCAACGTATGCCCAATTATAAATTAAATGTCTTCGGTAGCAGCTTCGGTTGTGGTTTTACACTTGCCATAGAAGGTGAGGCTGTGGTAGGCTACTTCCACACCCAGTATTTCTTCCACGGATTTTTGTATCTCCTGAATACGTGGATCGCAGAATTCCAGCACTTTACCATCTTCCACACACACAAAATGATCGTGTTGTTTGTACTTAAACGACCGTTCAAACTGGGCGCAATTGTTACCAAATTGATGTTTGGTTACCAAGTTGCAGTCGAGCAGCAATTCGATGGTATTGTACAAGGTGGCTCTGCTTACCCTGTATTTATTGTTCTTCATCCGGATGTACAGGGTTTCGATGTCGAAATGCCCTTCTGTGGCATAAATCTCTTTCAAAATCGTGTAACGTTCAGGCGTTTTGCGATGCCCTTTCGATTCCAGATATTCAGTAAAAATCTTTTTTACAGATTCAAATGTGTCTTTTCGGTTGTTAAACTTCATCACCAAATCAGTTTAGGTGGTAAAAATACTACTTTTTATTTTTATATGGTTTAATTACAAATAGAAAATTTTTTCAGGCTTTAATTTTTTATGTAATTTTTTGAAGTCTGGTGATTTTAATTACTTCATCGAGCTTCCTAAGTCGTTGAATAAGTTTACCTAAGGTGAGACTGTTGTCGATATAAAGTGTGATGTATAATTCGATAAGACCTTCTGTACTTGTCAGGTTGAATGTTCGTGTATTGATGTGAAATTCGTCTGCAATGATGGTTGAAATTTTCTGAATGAAGCCGATATTGTCGGCGGCTTTGATGTTTAAGCCGGCCAAAAATTTGATGCCTTCTTCCTGTTTCCATTTGGCTTTCACGATGTTGTTGCCATATTGCGACATCAGTTGGATGGCTACCTGACAATCTACTTTGTGGACCCTGATGGGTTCGTTGGGAAAAGCCAGCCCCATCACATTATCGCCGGGGATGGGGTTGCAACACTCGGAGGCCACGAAATCGCTGGTGTTGAAATCGGCTTTGTATTTGATGGGCTTGGTAACTTCCTCGGATTTTCCATTGGCAGCCAATGGGGCCATCGATTTGGGACGGGTGAAGGGCGACCAGAAATTTTTTATCCAACTAATACGGCTTTCGTTGGGTTGCAGTATTTCCTTGAGCTCTTTAAGCCCAATCATGTCTTTGGCCACGAAATAGTACAAGTCAACGAGACCTTTCACACGATTTCGTTCCAGAATCAGGCTCAGGGTATTTTTATTGTTCTCAAAGTTAAGCTGTTTCAGGTGGGCCTCCAGTTTCTCCATTCCTTCTTTTCGATAGCTTTTTCGGTCGTTGCGAATGGCAGCAGTGATTCTCGATTTGGCTCTGGCAGTTACCACAATTTTATACCACTCTTCTCTGGGTTTTTGAATTTTCGAAGTAACGATTTCCACCTGATCGCCCGATTTAAGTTTGTGATCGATGGGGTAGAGTTTGTGGTTGATGTTGGCTCCGATACAGCTATTTCCCAGATCGGTATGGATGGCGTAGGCGAAGTCGAGCACAGTGGCATTGAGGGGCATGTTGATCATTTCTCCCTGCGGGGTGAATATGAAGATTTCTTCCGAAAACAGGTTCTTCTTAAAGTCGTTGATAAAGTCCAGCGTGTTGTCGTCGTTCTCGAGCAAAAGCAGCTTGGTTTTTTTCAACCAATTTTCAAGACTGGCGTCGATAATGCTGGTTTCTTTGTATTTCCAGTAAGCTGCATACCCCTTGTTGGCAATGTCGTCCATGCGCACGCTACGCAGGTGGATATCCACCCAATGACCCGATTGCCCCATCACTGTGCAATGAATGGCTTCGTACCCGTTGGCTTTGGGGGTGCTAATCCAGTCGCGAAGCCTTTTGTTGTTGGGCTTGTAGATGGCAGTGATAATGGAATAGGCTACCCAGCACCTCAGTTTTTCGTCCACGATATCGCCACCAAAAATAATGTCGATGGAATAGGTATTGTATATATCGTCGAAGGAAACTTCCTGGGTCTTCATTTTTTGCCAAATGGAATAAGCCGTTTTTTGGTGAAATTTGATTTCATATTCGTAGCCCAACTTATCCAGCTCTTTTTCGATTGGTTTTTTAAATTCGTTGAAATAAGCCTCTGTTTCGGGTTGTTTCTCCAAAATCCGATTTCTGATATCCTGATAGATGGCTGGTTGCGTGTAAGTAAAGGCCAGTTCTTCCAACTCGCTTTTTATGGTGTACAAGCCCAGCCTGAATGCCAAAGGGGCGTATATAAAAAGGGTTTCGGAAGCGATTTTGAGTTGCTTTTCGCGTGGCATGGCATCCAGGGTGCGCATGTTGTGCAGGCGATCGGCCAGTTTAAGTAAAATTACCCTGACATCATCGGTGAGGGTAAGCAATATTTTTTTGAGGGTTTCGGCCTGAGCGGTAGTGTCTGAGTCGGAAATTTCATCGATTTTGGTCAATCCATCGATAATTTTGGCCACTTCTTCACCAAACATCCCCGAAATATATTCCAGGGTGATATCTGTATCTTCCACGGTATCGTGCAACAGAGCCGCAATGATGGAAGTACGCCCGAGTCCGATCTCGCGGGCCGCGATGGTCGCCACACTGATGGGGTGAAGAATAAAGGGCTCTCCCGAACGACGGCGCATATCCTTGTGGGCATCTGCTGCCAAACGAAACGCTTTTCTAACCATCCAACGGTCGAGGGTATCCTTACGGGTGTACCATTCTTCGATCAAACGCCTGTAATAGCGAAGAATTTCCTGTTTATCGGTATCTGTGTTTACTGTTGCCATTTTACCATCCCTCGAACTGGCAAAGTTAGTGAATTATTGAGCTGCGAAAAGGATTAAAAAAATATTTGTAAGAGAAAAATGGCTGCTGTTGTCGGTGATTCCTGACTTTTTTTGGCATGGGGTTTGTTTTTTATTCGTAATTTTGATGGACGGTAAACAACCAGATGAAAAGAACCTTACTTCTTCTTGCCACGATACTGTATTTCAGCAACTTGCTGTGGGCAACCCATCAGCGGGCAGCCGAAATTACTTACCGTCATATTACCGGGCTCACCTACGAATTTACGGTTACCATGTACACCCGAACGGCAAGCCAGGCCGATGATGAACGAACTTTTATGCCGATCTATTGGGGCGACAATACTGCGGATGCTTTGCCAAGAAGTGTTTTTGAGCCCTTGCCTGACGTATTTGACGTAACCCTGAATATATACAAAGGTGAACATACCTTTCCCGGCCCGGCCACCTATGTCATTTCGGTGGAAGACCCCAACCGAAATCTGGATGTGTTGAACATTCCCAATTCGGTTAACGTGCCCATGTTCATCCAAACTACCTTGGTCATCAATCCATTCTTGGGCTTCAACAACAGTGTTCAATTGCTCAATCAACCCATCGACCAGGGCTGTGTGGGCAAAACTTTCATCCATAACCCCGGAGCGTACGACCCGGATGGGGATAGCCTTTCGTACCGACTGGTGGTGTGTAAAGGTGCGGGCGGTTTTGATATTCCCGGATATACCTATCCCCTGGCTTCCGATTTCTTTTCCATGGATCCCGTTACCGGCGACATGATTTGGGAAACCCCGCTCATTCAAGCGGAATACAATGTGGCCTTCGTGGTGGAAGAATGGCGCTTTGGCATCCTGATTTCCTCGGTTCGTCGCGATATGCAAATCAATATCGTGGCCTGCGATCATGATCCCCCCATGATTTATACCATTGATGATACCTGTGTGATTGCCAACGACTTTCTTCAGTTTGGCGTTACGGCCATCGATCCTGATGGAACCAATGTGGAACTTACCGCCATAGGTGGCCCCTTCGAAATTGAACCCAATAGCGCCTATCTGGAACCTCCTTTTCCTTCCGGCAACGATACGGTGGAGGCTGTTTTTAATTGGCCCACCCTATGCCGGCATGTGCGTGTAGAACCATACACGGTTACGTTTAAGGCCAAAGACAATGGCTTTCCGGTGAACCTGGTGGATTTTAAAACGGTTTTTATTCACGTGATTTCGCCGGCACCCGAAAACCTGGTGGCAGAGCCTCTTGGCATGGGCATTAACCTTAGTTGGGATGCCGCCACCTGCGAAAACGCCATTGGTTACAAAATATACCGCAGAGCAGAACCCTCAGGTTGGGAACCCGGTTATTGCGAAACCGGCGTGCCTGCCTACACAGGTTTTCGCATGATTGCCGAATTGAATGGAATTTCCAATACCGATTACCGCGACGATAACAATGGCGCAGGCCTGGTTGTGGGTGTGAACTACTGTTACCGCGTTACGGCCATATTTTATGATGGCGCCGAAAGTTTGGCTTCCAACGAAGATTGCGGATACCTTAAAAGGGATATCCCCATCATTACCCACGTGAGCAACGACAGCACTGATCTTAACATCGGGCGTGTGTTCGTGGATTGGGCACGACCCATCGAATTGGATACCATCCAACATCCCGGTCCTTATCAGTATGTGCTGTTGCGTTCGGAAGGAACCGTTTGGAACAACCCGCAAACATTGGCTGTATTTCAGGGACTCTACGATACAAGTTACCTGGATGAATCGGTTAATCTGAATACTTTCGGCGATGCCTACAGCTATCGGGTAAAGCTGGAGAGCCAATCGGAGCCGGATTTGGGTAGCTCCCAAGCTGCTTCCTCACTGTTTCTAAAAACTGTTCCAACCGATCGTGAAATAAAACTGGAATGGGCGCCTCAAGTGCCCTGGACCAACACCTTATATTATGTGTTCCGAAAAGATCCGGGAGGTACCGACTATCAGCTGATTGATTCTACCGTTAATTCATTTTATAGAGATCAGGGACTGGAAAATGGGTTGGCCTATTGCTACTATTTGGTGAGCAAGGGTAAATACTCCATTCCCGACTTGCCCGATCCGCTGATCAATTACAGTCAGCTAACCTGTCAAACCCCGGTGGACAACATACCTCCCTGTCAGCCATTGATATGGGTTGATACTGATTGCGAACAGGTTAGTAACGAAATAAAAATGTATTTACCCTACGATTCGTGTAGTTATGATGCCCTGAAATATTATCTCTATTATCTTCCTCCGGGGACCAACTCCCCACAGTTGCTCGATTCCATTGATTGTATTTTTCGGGATACCTCCTACTACCTGCATACGAATATTGACTATGTGGTGGGCTGTTATTACGCCACAGCCATCGATTCGGTGGGCAATCTTAGTGAGCCCAGCGAAATAGCATGTGTGGATTACAATGCATGCCCCATCTATGAAATTCCCAATGTATTTTCTCCCAATGGCGACCAATACAATAATTTGTTGGTTCCGCTTTCGTCGCGATCGGGCAATCCAAAGGCCAATGTGGACCGAATCGACATGACCATTTTTAACAGATGGGGAAAAGTGATGTACACCACCAGCGACCCGCAAATTAACTGGGATGGTAAAAATCAAAACAACAACCAGGATTGCGAAGAAGGGGTGTACTATTATGTGTGTGATGTATATGTCGTCACCCTTCAGGGCGAATTGGTAATCAACATGCAGGGCTCGGTAACCATCGTTAGGTAAGCCTTTTTTCAAGAAATAATTTATGGTTGAATTTCTACACCTTCCGTGGTGAACGAAAGCCCTTGTTGTCCTGAAGTGCCAATCATAACAGCTTGTATCACCGGACGGTTTAGCTTACTCCTTCCTCCCCAATGAACTAAAAAGTTGGCGCCGGCACCACCTGTTTTATCTTTTTCGGCCACGATAAACTCCAGCGATTCCAAGGGTCTTACTTGCAATGGGTGCTCCAGGTAGTTTTTGATATGATCACCTTTGGAATTGTAGTAATCGACGCCAAACAAATACAAAGTGTCGTGCAAATCGGTATTTCTTACGCTCAGGGTGGCCGTCAGGTAAATTCTCTTGGATCCATCCTGATGGTAAATGTCGGAATAGATGGGGACATAAACCAGGTGTGATGTGTCGGCGTTCTCATGTGCCAAAGTCGAAACATTGTATTCGTGACTTGGAAAAGTAACGGGTTTCTTCTCCTGGGTTTGACAAGCTGATACCGCCAATGCCAATATCCACCAAAAGGTTGTGTTTTTCATGGTTTTTGTTGTAAAGGTATTAATTTTCACAAAAGCCACGCTCGTTAACAGGCATTGGTTAAAAAATGTAGCTTAATAATGGTCAGATTGTGTAAACTGCCCTTATCTTTGTGAAAAATTTGGGTCATGGTCAACTTAAAGCGTTTTAACAACAAATACTTTTATACCGGCTTGGCGTTTGCCGTATGGATTTTGTTTTTCGATCAGGAAAGCATGTTGGAGCAATATCGCCTTTCGGAGACGTTGAACGGACTCAAAGGACAAAAAGAATATTACGAAAGTGAAATTGCCCGTACCGAGCAAGCCGTGAACACCTTAACCAACGACACACTGAGTCTGGAACGGTACGCCCGTGAGAAGTACTACATGAAACGCAGCAACGAAGATGTGTATGTTGTGGTTCGTGAGGAAGAAGAGTAACCGATTATAAATCAAGTCATCCGTTTTTTTAGTGCCCGCTCAAATATCGCTTTGCCGAATCTTTTTCCATGAGCGGGGTAGAAGTTGTCCACAGACAGCAAATTGAGTTTTTGCCATGTTTGCAACAGCGTAGGCTCATCACTGGCAAAGGGTGGCCATATTTTTCCGGCCAGGTTAAAAATGGTATCGCCTCCCAAAAGTTGCCCGTCGATGAGCATGGAGGACGAACCCACGGTGTGTCCCGGTGTGTGAACGATGATTCCTTTCGCCCCCCATTCGGTGGTGGAAATTTTTTCGTCGAATAATATATCAGCTTCTACCGCATCAAATCGTGCATGGGATGGACTGAAATGCCTGCCCAGCCAGGAGATGAGTTGAAACAATGGGTTGGTTCCTTTGGGAACTCCGTGCCAACCTGCTGCCAGAAAGGAGGCCTCGCTGCGGTGTACAATAATCGGAGCCCCACTCGCCTTTTTCATCATTTGGGCATTGCCGGCATGGTCGTAGTGGGTGTGGGTAAGAAAAATAAACTGCAGATTTTTGATTTGTAGTCCGCGCGAGGTGATGTTGGTGAGGACCTTGTTGCCATAGCCCGGACTTCCTGTATCAACCAAAAAATATCCGCCCTCATGGATTACAAGGTAACAATGGCCCACGCCTGCCATGATGGGGATGATTTTAGTGTTTCCCAACCTGATAGATCTGGTAGTTTTCATCCTGGTAGATAATTTTTTCGGGTAGCTTGAGAGGTGTGCCAAAGGTGTGCTGAAGTATGACAATATATTTTAATCCATTGGATTCCAGTTGGCTGCGGTATTCCACACTGGCAATCTGTTCATTTGAATTTACCCACCCCTTGCGGTGTGCAAAATACATGGGTGTGGGGTATTCGCCGCTGTTGATCAGGACAAGGTCGGTTGGTTGGGAGAATTGATCGAGTACAGTTTCCAGTTTTAAAAGAGGCATTTCCGATTTTCTTATCCTGAAGTCATGTTGCTGGTTTAGCACGCCTTCCACCACAATGGCTGACAAAAGCAACACGGCCAACCAACGTTTTTTTATCAATGTTAAAAAATATCCACCCATGATGGCCATTACCGGAACTAACGGAATCATGTAATAACTGTGAAATGAGAAGGTCTGTCCGGCTTTCATGACAACCACCAGAAAGGGAATGAACACAACCAAAAATACCGTCAATAGATGGTAATTTTTTTTCTTTATTGCCATGATGAGTCCCAGCATAAATGCCCCAAATCCAATAAATTTCATGGCATTCTCGTAAAAATTTTTCAACGAATCGTTCCAGTTTTGTACCACCTCACTCATCCCCTGAAGCATGCCATTACCCATAAAAAAATGCCAGAACCCGTAGTTTTCAACCAGAAAGGGAACCCAGTAAAAATACCAGAGCCCCACCGGTATCATGCTGAATGTGAGCATAAGGAATACGGTTAACCTCCGATTGGCCGATACCTGATGCGCTAGCAGGAGGGGAATGAACCCGCCAAGGAGACATATTGCCGGAAGTTTAGATAAGGTTCCTGCCATTATCAAAACCGCGGATCCAACAAGATTTATTTTTGAGGCTTTTCGGTCGAGGTAGTTGGTGCCCAAATACATGCCAATTAGGACTAGAGAAACCGAAAAGGTATCGGGCATTATTTTTCTTGAGTAGGAAAACCAAAGTGATGAAAGCAGTATCAGGGTGGCATTGAAGGCCAATTGCCGATTAAAATACTTTTTGACCAATAAATAGAAATACCAGGTCCCGATGGATGAAACAATCAGGTTGATGAGTCGTCCATACCAATGATCATAGCCGAATACCAGCGAAACCAGATAAATCAGGTAATTGAGCAAGGGAAATTCCATACCGGTGATGCCTGTTTTTTCTCCGGCAATATCAATTCTGGGGTAAAACATGTTGGCGTCTGTTTCCACAAAATTCCGCGCTACCATCGTAACGGTGGTTTGCCTCCAATTGTGCGCCACTTCTAATGGAGGAAGGGTGATGCCATACAAACGGATAATAAAAAACAGCATGATCCAAAAACCTGCTTTGGACAAAATATGTTTTTTTATGACGTTTAAATCCATTTTTATCAGTATTCGTGATTTTGTCACACGCTATCAACTTCCCAATCTAAATACCGGTGGCATATTTCCATTGATGTGCCTGTTCAACAGCAGGTATCCCCTTTGAGCAGACTCTTTTCCGATTTTGTGTTAAAATGGATCAAAGCGACTAAAATAACTTGGCGATTAAATCTTCATTTACCAGATTCGGAAGGGTTACTTTAAGCTGAGGGTTTTCTTTCATGGCGCGTTCAATGGCTTTCATGGCGCCTTCGTTTCGTGCCCAGCTTCGGCGCGAAATTCCGTTGTTCACATCCCAGAATAGCATGCTTTTCAACCGACGGTCTGCTTCTTCCGTTCCATCCAGCAACATGCCAAAACCTCCATTAATAACTTCACCCCAACCTACGCCACCTCCGTTGTGAATGGAAACCCAGGTAGCTCCTCTAAAGGCATCGCCAATTACATTTTGGATGGCCATGTCGGCAGTGAAACTCGATCCGTCGTAGATATTGGAGGTTTCACGGAAAGGAGAGTCGGTTCCGCTCACATCGTGGTGATCGCGACCCAGGACAACCGGAGCCGAAATTTTTCCATTCGCAATGGCCTGATTAAAGGCTTCTGCAATGCGGATGCGTCCGATGGCATCGGCGTACAAAATACGTGCCTGTGAACCTACCACCAGTTTGTTGGCTTGTGCACCTTTTATCCATTGGATGTTGTCGGCCATCTGACTTTGTATGTCGGCTGCCGACGATTGCATCTGTTGCTCCAGCACTTGACGTGCAATGAAGTCGGTGGTTTCCAAATCTTCAGGTTTACCTGATGTACATACCCAGCGAAATGGTCCAAACCCATAATCAAAAAACAAGGGACCCATAATGTCCTGAACGTATGAAGGGTACCTGAAGTTGATGCCGTCGGAGGCCATTACATCTGCACCGGCACGCGAGGCCTCCAAAAGAAAAGCATTGCCATAGTCGAAGAAATATGTCCCCCGAGCCACATGTTTATTGATGGCGGCAGCTTGCCTCCGCAACGAAGCATGCACTTCTTTTTTGAATTGGTCGGGATGGTCGGCCATCATTTTATTGGCTTCGTCAAAGGTGATTCCGGCCGGATAGTAACCGCCTGCCCAAGGATTGTGCAGTGAGGTTTGGTCCGATCCCAGGTCTATTTTTATGTTTTCGGTATCGAATTTCTCCCACACGTCCACGATATTGCCTTCATAGGCAATGGAAACCACTTCTTTGTTTTCTTTGGCCTGTTTTACGCGGGCCACAAGCACGTCCAAATCGTCAATCAATTCATCCACCCAGCCTTGTTGATGTCGTTTTCGGGAAGCTTTCGGATTGATTTCTGCAGCCACGGTAATCACACCCGAAATATTGCCTGCTTTGGGTTGCGCGCCCGACATGCCACCAAGTCCGGAGGTAACAAACAATTTTCCGGCAAAGGGATCTTCTCCGGGTTTGGCTACTTTTCTAGCGGCATTCATCACTGTAATGGTGGTGCCATGCACAATGCCTTGAGGTCCAATGTACATGTACGAACCGGCAGTCATTTGGCCATATTGCGACACACCTAGGGCATTCATGCGTTCCCAGTCGTCGGGTGAGCTATAATTGGGAATGACCATGCCATTGGTTACCACCACCCTGGGTGCATCCGGATGTGAGGGAAACAAGCCCATGGGATGGCCTGAGTACATGGCCAACGTTTGATGATCGGTCATGGTAGCCAGATATTGCATGGTGAGCAGGTATTGTGCCCAGTTTTGGAACACGGCACCATTGCCTCCGTAGGTGATCAACTCATGTGGATGTTGTGCCACTGCCGGGTCAAGGTTGTTTTGAATCATCAGCATAATGGCTGCGGCCTGCTTGCTTTGATGGGGATAGTCCTCAATATGACGGGCATGCATTGGGTAATCGGGGCGCAAACGGTACATGTATATGCGGCCATAGGTGTTGAGTTCCTCCAAAAATTCAGGAGCCAACAAGGCATGATGCTCGGGGGCAAAATAGCGAAGCGCGTTCTTCAGTGCCAACTGTTTTTCGGTGGCTGTGAGGATGTCTTTGCGTTTGGGGGCATGACTTACCGTTGAATCGAAGGGCTTTTTATGGGGTAATACGGACGGGATTCCTGCGCGTATGGCTTTTTGAAAATCGTTCATGAATGGATTGGTTTGATTTATGACCCCGCAAAATTAACAAAAAGATGGGTGATTTGGCGTTGCAATCGTTGTAAGTTTGAGCCTGCTCCGAAAAGTATTGAAACAAATTTTTTAACACAGAGTTGAGCAGAGTTTTTTGTTGAGGTTGTACAAAGATCTGCTTATCAGTAATAAGCATTTTCTGTGCCAGGTGGTTAATTTGTAGTCGAAGCGTTTTTAAAACCATTTAATGCATGAATGACTTTTTGGCGTGGACTCAAGGTTCAAGGGTTCAAGGGTTCAAGGGTTCAAGGGTTCAAGAGTTCAAGAGTTCAAGGGTTCAAGGGTTCACCCCGAAGGCTTTCGGGGCAAGGGTTCAAGAGTTGAGCCTACTCCGCGAGGTATAGAAACAAATATTTTTCCATAGAGATACTCAGGGTTTTTTGTTGTGGTTATACAAAGTTCAGCTTGTCAATAACATGTATCTTTTTTGCCAGATTTAATTTGTAGTCGAAGCGTTTTTAAAAACCTTAAAATCAATGAACGACTATTCGGTTCGGATTCAAATTTGCGTGTTGGGAAGGGGGAAATTGAAAGGGTCAATTTTGTAATAACCCAAATTGTGATGGATCAGGAATGTTAAATCCTTTCGCGTGCGTTCTTCATCACGTTATACAAAAACTCGCGCGACCGGAAAAGTTGTGCTTTCACCGTTCCCAATGGCAAATCGAGTTCGGTGGCGATTTCCTCATAAGAAAGTTCCTTGAAATAACGCATCTCGATAAGTTTTTTGTAATGTGGCTTGAGTTTTTCCACCACCTCACGCATCAGGTTGATTTTCTGTGCATTGATGAACTGTTCCTCGGGATCGGGCAGGCTGTCCTGAATGGAATTCTGAATGGTGTCGGCTTCCAGACCGGTACTGATGGTCATGTTATTTCTGTGTTTGCGCCGTACAAAATCGATACAATTGTTGGTGGCAATTTTAAAAAGCCAGGTGCTAAATGCGAATTCGGAGGTGTATTGATGCAGGTTCTTAAATGCTTTTCCGAACGCTTCGATGGTGAGGTCCTCGGCATCAACCGGATCTCCGGTCATTTTTACCATGGTGTAATACAAACTGTCGCGGTAATGTCCCATCAGCTCGGCATAGGCGTTTTGGTCACCCGTTTCAAGTGCCTGACGGATAAGGAGATAATCGCGTTGACCTTTTTCGGTCAGTTGTACATTTACTTCCATGCTTTAGGTTGGTTTATCGAACTGATAAGTGTAATCAATGGTAAAATCAGCACATATACCGGTTCGATTGCCAGCGAAAATAACAATAATTGAGGTTCGCTTAGCTTGTCGGTTACTTTTTTTTGAATGATGAGCGCACTCACTTCTTTTAAGATAAACAAGCCCAACACCATGATTGGTTGGATACCAAGACTTAACATCACCACAAACAAAATCCAGAAAGACAATTGACTGGCGCTGTACAATCCCAACATCCATTTAAATCGGGTTTTGTAATATTTCCCGGTGGTGAGATGTCGCCGTTTTTGTCTGAAATAACTTTTAAAACTTGTTTTTGGTGCCGAATACACCAGGCTTTCGGGCGAAATTTCAATTTTGGTATTGCCCTTGCGTGCCACCTGATTTATGAACAGGTCGTCGTCGCCGGAAGCAATCCTGTAATGTGAAGTAAATCCTTTGTTTTTGATAAAAAGCGATTTGCGATAGCTTAAATTTCTGCCCACACCCATGTACGGAACGCCCGCCAGTGCAAACGACAAGTACTGCATGGCCACCATGAGGGTGTCGTACCTTATTAAATAGTTGAGTAACCCCTTTCTTTTTTCGTAGGGCCCATACCCCAACACAATTTCCGTTTGATTGGTATGCGATTGAACCATGGAACGAATCCAGCGGTTGGAAGCCGGTGTGCAGTCGGCATCGGTGAGCAGCAGCCATTCGTTGCGTGCCGACTTAATACCAATGGACAGCGGAAATTTTTTCCCCTTGAAGAAATTGAGTTCCTGCTCGATGTTGACCACCTTTAAATGGGGGTATTGTGGGGTCAGCTCTTTGAGCAAATCGGCGGTTTCGTCGGTGGAAGTATGGTTTACTATCACCACCTCATAGCTGGGGTAATCTTGATTTAATATTTTTGGCAGGTTGTGCACCAAATGGTGATATTCATCTCTGGCGGAAATCACCACCGAAACACCCGGAAGATTTTCGTCGCCATGGAGTAGGCTTTTTGGCGTTTTGAAAAAGGCCAAACGGGAGAAGAACCCCCAGTAATAGATTAATTGAATGAGTGTTACCAACCCCAGTATGCTGAGAAAGATAAGATCGGTTGTGGTTATTTTGGTTATAAATTGCATATTCGTTTAAAGCCTCAAAATTATTCAACTTAGTCGATTTCACCTATCTTTGCGCAAAATTTTCTTGAATGCAGTTTAATTTAGTATCCAAAGACCCCAAAAGTGCAGCACGTGCGGGCGAAATCACCACCGATCACGGAAAAATCAATACCCCCATTTTTATGCCCGTGGGCACCGCAGGTTCTGTAAAAGGATTGCATATTCATGATGTAAAAACGGATGTGAATGCCGAAATCATCCTGGGAAATACCTACCACTTGTACTTACGTCCGGGGTTGGACATCCTGCATCAAGTTGGCGGTTTACATCAATTCAACGGATGGGATCGTCCCATATTGACGGATAGTGGTGGATATCAGGTATATTCGTTGGCCGATAGACGACACCTTACCCGCGAGGGAGTGGTGTTTCAATCTCATATCGATGGATCGAAGCATCAATTTACACCCGAAAGGGTCATGGATATCGAGCGTGCCATTGGTGCCGACATTATTATGGCTTTCGATGAGTGTACTCCCTATCCCTGCGATTACAAATATGCGGCATCTTCACTAGATATTACCCACCATTGGCTCGACAGATGCGTGGAGCAAGTGAAAAATACTGAGCCCCTTTACGGTTATAACCAGTCGTTGTTTCCCATTGTGCAGGGAAGCACGTACCGCGATTTGCGCGTAAAATCTGCCGAATACATTGCCTCAAAAGGCGCTGACGGAAATGCCATTGGTGGACTTTCGGTAGGCGAACCCCACGAGGATATGTACGAAATGACCGATTTGGTGTGTCGCATACTTCCCGACGATAAACCACGTTATTTGATGGGGGTGGGTACACCGGTCAACATACTCGAAAGCATTGCCCTGGGGGTGGATATGTTTGATTGCGTGATGCCAACCCGTAACGGAAGAAATGGTCAGTTGTTTACCAGCGAGGGAATTATCAACATCAAAAATGAAAAATGGAAGGACGATTTCAGTCCCATCGACCCTAACGGTGTTTCGATGGTAGATCAGGTATATACCAAAGCCTACTTGCGACATCTGGTTGTTTCCAAAGAAATTTTGGGTGCCATGATTGCCAGCCAGCATAACTTGGCCTTTTACCTTTGGTTGGTACGACAAGCCCGGGAACATATCGTGGCCGGCGATTTTGCTTCGTGGAAGAATGTGATGGTGGCTAAGTTGAATAACCGGCTTTAAACTTAAAACAGAATGCTGAAAATAATCGACAGGTATATCATCAAGAAGTTCATGGGGACTTTCTTCTATGCCATTACCTTGTTGATACTCATTGTCATCATTTTTGATGTAAGCGAAAACATTGATAGCTTTATTAAAAATGAAGCGCCGTTAAAAGCCATCATCATCGACTATTACATCAATTTTGTTCCCTATTTCATCAACCTGTTCATTTATTTATTCACCTTTATTTCGGTGATATTTTTCACTTCCAAGTTGGCAGGCGATACCGAAATTATTGCCATACTGAGCAGCGGGGTTAGTTTCAGAAGGTTGTTATGGCCTTACATGTTGTCAGCGTTTACATTGGCCATCATGTCGTTTTATATGGGTAACTTTCTGATTCCCAAAACAAATCAGGCGCGAAGGGTGTTCAAAAATACCTATATGGAGGATTTGGTACGCGACCAAAGTCGTAACCTTCACCTGCAAATTGAACCCAATACCTTTGCTTTTGTTGAATCGTACAACCGTGCCCTGGCCACCGGATATAAGTTCTCCATCGAAAAGTTTGATGGCCAAAGGTTGACTTACAAGCTGATGGCTGACAAGATTATGCACGATTCGGTGAACGATAGTTGGAAACTAAAGGATTATTATATCCGCACCATCGACAGTGCAGGTCGTCAGAAATTGGTTAAAGGAGAGATGATGGACACAACGCTTGCGCTGAAAGTTACTGATTTATACAAAGTAAAGGAAGTTTTTGAGGAGATGAACCTTTACGAACTCAACGATTATATCCGGTCGGAAAAAGCCAAAGGATCCATTGCCTACAAAAGTTTTGAAATTGAAAAACACAAACGATTGGCCGGACCTGCTGCCATCATCATACTCACTTTGATTGGTGTTGCCTTGTCGAGCCGAAAAGTGCGCGGAGGCATCGGCATGCATTTGGGCGCCGGAATTGCCCTAACCTTTTCGTACATCCTTCTCATGCAGGTGAGTACGGTGTTCTCCACCTTCGGGAACCTCTCACCGGTTATTGCCTCCTGGATTCCCAATATTATCTTTTTGTTTATTGGTCTGTACTTATTGAAAAAAGCACCCAAGTAAGCTCGCACCGAAATGTGGTCGTGGAGCCAAAATCAGGGTAGAACCCTTTAGATGGTTTTTTGAAGTCGAGCTTTTTAGTGATGACTTATACCGATTATGAATTGAAATGAGCTTTAAGTTCGCTTCGCTCCTGAAACCTCTTCAATTCTATATCGGCATTATACATCAACAGCGTAGTGCTAACTTCAAGTTATAAATGGAATTACTTCTATATTAAAAATTTAAGTCGGATAATAGGCTTAATACAACAATCGACCGTCTTTCCCCTTGGGGTCATCCCGAAAGCCTTCGGGAGGGATAGGGGTTCTTGTGGGCAGAATGAGTATAACTGTTTATATTTCAGCGAAGTTGCAAACTTCGCAGAGCGCAAGAAAAGTGGTAGCATGATAGATAAAAATTGCTTGATCTGACACCCCACCTCCCTGCTCCTCCCCGAAGGAGAGGAGTGTTAAATACTTCTATATTAATATTTTAAGTCGGATAACACAACAATCGAACGACTTGCCCATTGGGGGAAAGGCAAGGGATAGGGATTCTGTTGAACAGAATGACATAACTGTTTACATTCCAGGGAAGTTGCAAACTTCGCTGAGCCAAAGCTAAGCGACAAGAGAGCATCAAATAATACCGATTATGAATTGAAATGAGCTTTAAGTTCGCTTCGCTCCTGAAACCTCTTCAATTCTATATAGGCATTATACATCAACAGCGTAGTGCTAACTTCAAGTTATTGTTGGTATAACTTTATTTCTTATGCTCAATCACCCACTCCCGTGCATTCACAAAAGCTTCTATCCAGGGACTTACCTCGTCATTTTTGCGATTTTCGGGATAAATGGGCCATTGCCAGGGCAAAAAGGCACGTTCGAGGTGGGGCATCATGGCCAAATGGCGACCGTTGTTGGAGCAAATGGCAGCAGCCGACCAGTCGGAACCGTTGGGATTGCCGGGATATAAGTCGTAGCTGTATTTCATCACCAACTCATACTTATCACTGAAGTAGGGGAAACTGAATTTACCTTCGCCGTGGGCAACCCATGCGCCCAATCGTGTTCCGGCCAACGAATGTAGCATTACCGATTTGTTTTCAGGAATATCCACGTTAACAAATCCGGATTCAAATTTGCCTGATTCGTTGTGTATCATCTTTACACTTTCGGGATGCTTGGGATAAATCAGGTTGAGTTCGGTCATCAATTGACAGCCATTGCAAACACCCAGGCTCAGGGTATCTTTTCTGGCATAGAAGTTTTCAAGTGCCCGGGCTGCTTTTTCGTTGTACAAAAATGCACCGGCCCAGCCTTTGGCCGATCCCAGCACATCAGAGTTGGAAAATCCACCCACAAACACGATGAAATTCACGTCACTCAGGTCTTCGCGTCCCGAAATCAGGTCGGTCATGTGCACGTCTTTTACATCAAATCCGGCCAGATACATGGCATAGGCCATTTCTCTGTCGCCATTTACCCCTTTCTCACGAATGATGGCTGCTTTAACGCCCGAGGGTGTTCTGCGGTTGATATCGATGCCCAAATCTTTGGCTTTTCCGCTGAATGATTTGTGGAAACTATAGCTTAAATCCTGGTATTTGTAATTGCGGTAACGGCAATGGGCATGTCCGTAACCACTTTGCTTTTGGTCGAGAAAATAGGAGGTTTCGTACCACACATCACGCATTCTGTCGATGTCGAGCCGAACCACTTCGGTAGCTGATTGGGTAATAGTAAGGGTACGCTTTTCGCAGGTGTTGCCCAATTCAACGTACTGAATATTTTCGTTTTCAAACAATTCAGCAGCTCTTTTCGCGTCGCTCACCTGAATCACCACTCCGGGTTTTTCGCTGAACAACACACGCATGACATCCTTTTCTTTGCATCCGGTCAGGTCGATTTTCATGCCATGATCGCAGTTGGCAAAATTCATCTCCAACAGGGTGGTTATCAATCCTCCCGCACTCACATCGTGTCCGGCTTTTATCACGCCCTCCGCAATTAAAGTTTGAATGGCATTGAAGGCTTTGACAAAATATTTGGGGTCGTCCACATCAGGACAGGTGTGCCCAACTTTGTTCAGGGTTTGTGCCAGGCTGCTTCCACCCAGTTCCATGGCCGATTTACTGAAATCCACATATATCAGCGGCCATTCGTCATGGGGGAAAGCCACCGGACTGACGGCCTTTTTGATGTCGCTTACTTCTCCGGCAGCGGTGATAATCACGGTTCCGGGGGCAAAAACAGTTTCGCCGTCGGGATATTTTTGGGTCATCGACAACGAATCTTTTCCTGTGGGAATGTTAATTCCCAGCTCGCTAACAAAATCGCTCAACGACTGTACCGCTTGATACAATCGGGCATTTTCACCCTCATTTTTAGCCGGCCACATCCAGTTGGCACTCAGGCTAACACCTTTGATCTGACCTTCAATGGGAGCCCAAACCAGGTTGGTAAGTGCTTCGGCTACTGCCAATCGCGAACCCGCACCGGCATCGATCAAACCACTGATGGAAGCATGTCCGAGAGAAGTGGCCATCCCTTTTTTGCCTTGATAATCCAGGGCCATAATGCCCAGGTTGTTCAGCGGAAGTTGTATGGCTCCTGCGGTTTGCTGCATGGCCACCTTTCCGGTAACTGAGCGATCTACTTTGTTGGTCAACCAATCTTTGCATGCCACCGATTCCAGTCGTAGTACCTGCAAAATGTGGTGTTCGATTTTTTCCGGATCATAGGTAATGGTTGCAAATCCGGTTTGTTTGCCGGAATCTTCAAGCACGGTTTTGGGAGGTTGTCCGAATAGATACTCCAACTGAAGATTTACCGGACATTCTTCGTTGTCGGCCTGAATGACGAGGGTTTGGTCGTTTTTCACCACACCCACCTGATAAATGGGTGCCCGTTCGCGTTTGGCCACGGCTTCCAGTATCGGGTAAGATTTCTCTTTGATAACCAGTCCCATACGCTCTTGCGATTCGTTGCCCAGAATTTCCTTAAACGAAAGGGTGGGATCGCCGATGGGCAAACGGTTGAGGTTGATGAGTGCACCGTTGTCTTCCACCAATTCCGACAGGCTGTTCAGGTGTCCGCCGGCTCCGTGATCGTGGATGGAAACGATGGGATTTTCATCTGATTCGGCCATGGCACGAATGGCGTTCATGGTTCGTTTTTGCATTTCAGGATTGGCACGTTGAACAGCGTTCAATTCAATTTGATTTCCATATTCTCCTGTGGCAACTGACGAAACTGCACCTCCTCCCATGCCAATGCGGTAGTTATCGCCACCCAGCACCACAATTACATCGCCTGCTTCGGGAATGGCTTTGAGTGCATCTTTTTTGGCGGCATAGCCAATACCTCCGGCCTGCATGATGACCTTGTCGTACCCATAGGCTTTTCCATTTTCGTTGTGCTCGAACGTCAGGAGGCTGCCATTGATAAGGGGTTGTCCGAATTTATTGCCAAAATCGGAAGCCCCATTGGAGGCTTTGATGAGGATTTGTTCGGGAGATTGGTAGAGCCATTTTCGGGGAGGGGTAGCAAATTCCCAATCTCGTTTTGAATTATTTCGGGTATAGGAGGTCATGTAAACCGCTGTTCCGGCCAACGGCATGCTGCCCTTTCCTCCGGCCATGCGGTCGCGAATTTCGCCTCCCGTGCCTGTGGCTGCCCCATTGAAAGGTTCAACGGTGGTGGGGAAATTATGTGTTTCTGCCTTGATGGACAGCACGGTATCGATGTCTTTGATTTTAAAATAGGCAGCGGTTTCTTGGGTGTCAGGTGCAAACTGCTCTATCTGTGGACCCAGGATGAAAGCCACATTGTCCTTGTATGCCGAAACCAGTGAATTGGGATTTGCTTTGGAAGTTTTTTTTATGAGGGCAAACAAACTTTCCTTCATTTCCACTCCATCAATAATAAACGTTCCGTTGAAAATCTTGTGGCGACAGTGTTCCGAGTTTATTTGAGCAAATCCATACACCTCCGAATCAGTGAGTTGACGACCAATTTGATCGGATACTTTTTGCAAATAGGCCACCTCTTCGGTACTCAAGGCCAGGCCTTCTTCCTTGTTATACTTGTCGATATCCCGGATGTGGCGGATGGGTGCCGGATTTTCGGGAATATTAAAAATTTGTTGATCTACGCCTTCAAATTTTTGCTGCAACATGGGATCGAATGTGTCGGAATCATCCGAAATCAGGGTAAATACTTCAATTCGTAGTACCCCATTAATGCCCATATTCTGGCAAATTTCAACTGCATTGGTGCTCCATGGAGTGATCATTTCCTTACGGGGGCCAATAAAAATTCCCTGTAACGATTCCGATTTTACTTGTTTGGCTCCGTTAAAAAGCCATTTGAGTTTTTTTCGGTCGGATTCGGCTAAAATTTCCTTGATTTGGACTAAAAAGAACTCTTTTTGGTCGCGGGTAAAAAAATACACCATAATACAGCAGTTTTGGATGAGTCAAAAATCAGCTGCAAAGATAGAAAACCAAAAAAGAGGAGCGGTGTCTTTTTTAAAAATCGCACATTTTATTTCGCGGGTTCTTCGGGAAGTTGTTCTTCTGACACGCCAAAAACCTCATGAGGTTCGTCATTGCCGATGGGTTCGATATGCAACAACACATCATACACGTTGGGCACTTCGGTTTTTATTCTTTTTTCCACCTGTTCGCCAATGTGGTGTGCTTCGTCCAGCGACATGCTTCCTTCCATTTCGATGTCGAGTACGATCATATATTGATTGGCCATTTTGCGTACCCTGATTCGGTGCGGGTTGGTAGCGCCTTCCACTCCTTTTACCGCAGTAAGAATTTGACGGTAAACTTCGGGAGAATCGACCCCGTCCATCAGTTCGCGGTTGGTTTCCATGAAAATGCGAAAAGCAATGAACATGATATAAAAACTTACCAGCAACGCCGTAATGGTATCGATTACAGGTAGTTGAAACACAAAGGTAAATACCAATCCTACCAGCACCGACACCGAGATCACCACATCGTTTTGCATGTTGCGGGCATTGGCGATGAGCATGGCGCTTTCCACTTGTTTGCCGGTTTTGTGCAAATACCACGACATGAGCAGTTTGCCAAAAATGGAAACTCCAACAATGTAGAGTGCAAAATGGTCGGGCATGATGGGTTCTTCCGGAGTCATCAATTTTTCAAACGAAGACAGTGCCAATTGCGCTCCGGCGAAGAAGATGATAAACGACAAGGCTTTGGCTGCCAGCGTGTCAGCTTTATGGTAGCCATAGGCGTATTTGATGTCGGGCGGTCGGGCAATGATGTAAGCCGTGTAAAGGGTAATGAGCGATGTCAGGATGTCGCTGGCCGAATCCACGCCATCGGCAACCACGGCCAGACTTCCGGCAATGAGCCCCACGGAAATTTTAAGCAATGCCAGAAAGGCATTGCCGGCGATGGCAATTCGAGATGCACTGATAATTTTCTTTTCGCGAGGTTTCATCACATGCCCTGACTTGAGGTGTTCAAAGATAAAAAAAACGGTCTTTTGAAGAGCTCAAAAGACCGTTCTGATCAAACTATTCAATAATTATTTGTTTTCGCCCAGGAAACGTTCACATTCGATGGCAGCCATGCAGCCTGTGCCGGCAGCCGTAATGGCCTGACGGTAGTGTTTGTCCTGCACATCGCCGGCAGCAAAAATACCGGGAACGTTGGTAGCCGTTGAATCGGGTTTGGTGATGAGGTATCCGGTTTCGTCCATATCCAACTGACCTTTGAAAATTTCGGTGTTGGGCGTATGACCGATGGCCACAAAGAAACCTTCGATATCGATTTTGCGTTCTACTCCTGTTTTTCGGTTCACCACGATGGCGCCATTGAGGGCTTTCATGAATCCATTTTCGGTACCTACGATTTCTTTCACCTCCGAATCCCAGAGGATTTCGATGTTGGGTGTGTTCATTACACGATTTACCATGGCTTTGGAAGCCCGCAGCTCATCGCGGCGATGAATGAGGTAAACCTTGTTGACGATATTGGCCAGGTAGGTAGCCTCTTCGGCAGCGGTATCGCCACCACCCACAACGGCCACATCCTTACCTTTGTAGAAAAACCCGTCGCAGGTGGCACAGGCACTAACGCCGCCCCCTTTGAATTTCTCTTCCGATTCCAGACCCAGGTATTTGGCAGTGGCACCGGTGGAAATAATAACGGTTTCGGCCAGCAGTTCAGTTCCGTCGTCCACAGTAACTTTAAAGGGGCGTTTGCTGGAATCAATTTTTGTTACCATGCCCCAGCGGGGTTCCGTTCCAAAGCGCACGGCCTGTTTTTTCAGGTCTTCCATGAGGGCAGGACCATCTATTCCTTCGGGATATCCGGGGAAATTATCTACTTCGGTGGTGGTGGTAAGTTGACCGCCGGGCTGCATTCCCTCGTACATAACAGGTTTTAAATCAGCACGTGCGGCGTAGATGGCAGCAGTGTATCCCGCAGGACCTGAGCCAATAATCAAACATTTGACAGTTTCCATTATATTAATATTAGTCTGAATAAATCAATTTAGTAGCCAACGATGGCAAAGATAATGCCAAAAGCCCAGAAAATGTCATCACATGCAGTTTATGTCATTTTGTCGGCACGTGGGAAGGAGAAGGGGGTGAAAAATTAAGTTTAATTTATGTGGCAAAGCTGGTGTTGCAATTAAAAAATTGATTATTTTTGCAGCCTTAAATACAAAAAGCCCTTTGGGGCGATGTTCTTAAGAATCGGGGTGTGGTGCAGTTGGCTAGCATGCTTGCATGGGGTGCAAGTGGTCGCCCGTTCGAGTCGGGCCACTCCGACATTCCAAGAAAAGAGTCTGACTTCAGGCTCTTTTTTTTATGATTATTTTTTCGTCGAACTGATGGAAAATTTCCCCAAGCAGTTGTTTTTCTGACATGTTTTTTTATTATGTTTGTTAATTAACGATGAATTGGGTATGTATGAGGTTTTTTTTACCGAAGAAGGCAATTTTACCAAGGTAGTTGTAACTGGCGAACGAAAATCTCATCAGGACATCGATGGCGCTTTGGCTTGGTTTAAAATTGCCCAGTACTGTGATGAACATCAAACAAAAAAGCTTCTGGTTGTTTCAAAATTAACCGGTTCCATTTCTCAAATGTCTTCGTATGATGTGTCCAGATCGCTGGAACAATTTGGGGTAAAAAAACACATCAAGATCGCCTTTGTGGATACGTTAAATGAAGCGTTTAATGCCAATTCCTTTTCGGTAAAATTCACCAAGGGAAACGGATATGATATTGAATTATTTGCGGAAGAAACTAACGCGATTTCCTGGTTGATTCAATAGAGGTTCGTTATTTGGTGACAGATTTTTTATCTGCTCAACT
Source organism: Bacteroidales bacterium (assembly GCA_965140775.1). Lineage (GTDB taxonomy): Bacteria > Bacteroidota > Bacteroidia > Bacteroidales > F082 > UBA6244. Next base: position 1,005,281 of record OZ223471.1, read on the forward strand.
TAGACTGGTGAGTTTGGGGAAGGGCAGATGTGCAGAAAATCAGGCTAAGGTACTCAGGTTTTAGAAACTATCTAAAATTTTCCCATTGGAAAGGTCATGGGTGGATATATAGATTTTAGACGGATTGTATCGATCTAACGGGGGAGGTAATAAATCAAATTGTAACTTTTCTGCCTGTGAGTAGCTACTAACGGAGTGCTAAAACAAAAGTAAGGCCGTTTTTAGTCGTTCTTTACACAGCGTATCGAGCAGCCAAAGTATTTTGATTGAGCAACCTCTTCGAGTGTGCCACGATAGTTAATCAGGTTTTTGAACCATGCCTGGTTTTCATTCTTTTCGGTTGAAGTCCACCAGTAACCGCCAATTCCTTCCGGACTGCTAAATCCACCATTCGTGGTTCTAAAACCTCCGGGAAGTGCTGAAAATCCTGACTTGTTTATGAATTCGGGCAACAAATCGCTTCCCACATCAGATGGCATGGAAGATGGATTCCATCCGGTTTTGGCTGCAAGTGATTTGCCAATCATTTCAGATGTTCCTTTATTTGAATTATGGCCATTTGCAACCAGGTAATTCTCCAGTTCTTGCCAGTCATTATCTGAAGAAACGTGCCACCCCAATGGACAAAGCTTGCCTGAGCCGGCGGCGTACCAGTTGTATAATGCTCCATATTTGTTTTTGTTTGTTGATTCGTCGTTGTTATACCAACAATAAGCCGGTGTTTTCATATTGTACCATGCTTTGTTGTCAGTAACCAATTGAATGGGAGTGCCATCATTAAAAGTTTTGGTTTTAAGATTTTCAGCCATCCATAGTTGTCCACCAATCCGGATGGTTTTGTATATGTTGCCTTCGATATCTATTACCGTGCTTTCGGCGGCAATTTCGGAACCTGAAAACGTAATCATTTCTATTTCGGCAACCGGTATTGAAATAACTGAATTGTTCTTTTTATGAATGTTCATTATTTCCTGCGCCTTCATATGAAAAGAAAAACAGTAAAAGAAGAGTACTGCAAGCAACACAAATGATTGTACATTTTTCATTTTTTTCATTTCAGTAGTTTTTAAGTTTGAGGTGAAATTTGACTAACTTAATATGATGATTCAAGGGCTTTAAGCTCAGTTGAATCAATATGTTGTGATTTGGCATGGTGTACCAATTAAATTAACCCCAAATTCCCCTTCAAATTTCACCAAATCTAACCATGATAGCGCCTCTTTATAAAGAACGATTCAAAGCCATGTTCGTGTAAAAACGGCTTACCTGATAGGGCAACTAACCGGCGTACATTTGGTTGCATATGAGGGTATTTGTTGCTATAAATGTATGAGTAAAATGAATACGCCGATAAAAAATTGATACTGATTTTTGGAAAAAACTGATGTGATGGGTTTGACTTGCTGCGGGAATTTACACGAGAGCTGTGTTTAGCTTAACAAACAAAAATTGAGGAACATACAAAAGTTTGGGCCAGTTATGGGGTTTTCTTTATAATGGTGTACCCAAGGTGAGTGGAGGGTGTTTGGTGATCTTGCATCTTCGCTAACTCCGCACTGACAGGAGGACGGGCATAATAAACAACTACACCTCCAAACACTTACACAACCTTCCTCACCTGTCCATCCTTTAATACATACTTTTCACCACTCTCCAAACAAGTAGCCATGCCGTTTTCGTCGAAATGCAGGCGATGGCCAAATTCGCTCATCCAACCCAGTTGTCTGGCAGGATTGCCCACAACCAGTGCGTAGGCGGGGACTTCTTTGGTAACCACGGCTCCGGCTCCGATAAAGGCAAACTCACCGATATTGTGTCCGCATACGATGGTGGCGTTGGCACCAATGCTTGCTCCTTTTTTTACGATGGTTTGGCTGTATTGTCCGCGGCGATTAACTCCACTGCGCGGATTGGTCACATTGGTGAAAACCATGGAGGGTCCCAGAAATACATCATCTTCGCAAATAACTCCCGTATAAATGCTTACGTTGTTCTGAACTTTCACGTTATTTCCCAAAACTACTTCCGGAGATACCACCACATTTTGTCCCAGGTTGCAGTTTTCACCTAAGGTGCTGTTGGACATGATATGCGAAAAATGCCATATCTTGGTTCCTTTTCCAATTTGGCAGTGGTCGTCGATAACAGCGGTTTCGTGTGCAAAATATTCCTTTTCCATGGTTTAACAGGTTAAAATGATAATCAATAAAAAAGCCGAACTTCTGCAAAGGTGCAAAAATCCGGCTTTTGTAGCATTTGGATTGCGATTACTTTTCAATAAATTCCATCACGGCACCAATAATTTCGTCTTGAATTTCTTCGGTGAGTTCGGTATGGATGGGCAACGACATAACGGTTCTGCTCAATTCTTCCGTTACCGGGAAATCTCCTTCGTTATAACGTGGATCGATGTAGGCTTTTTGCATGTGCAATGGCACGGGATAATACACGGCACATGCGATGCCCTTGTCGTTCAGGTGTTTCATGAGCGCGTCGCGATCTACTCCATTCAGCACCATGGTATATTGATGAAATACATGGGTGGTAAAAGGAGCGGTTTTGGGATAAGAAATTTTATCTGTTTTAGCGAAAGCGGCATTGTAATAATTGGCGGCTTTCAAACGGGCAGCACCATATTCATCCAGATGTTTCAATTTGATGTCGAGTACAGCGGCCTGAATGCTGTCCAGACGAGAGTTTACGCCCACCAAATCATGGTAGTAGCGAACGGTCATTCCGTGATTGACCACCACGCGCATTTTGGCAGCCAGCTCGTCGTTGTTGGTAAAAATGGCACCGCCATCGCCGTAGGCTCCCAGGTTTTTGGATGGGAAAAACGAGGTACATCCAATGTCACCAATGGTTCCGGCTTTTTTGGTACTTCCGTCTTCGCAGATGAATTCAGCACCAATTGCCTGGCAGTTGTCTTCAATTACGGCCAGGTTGTGGGCTTTGGCTATCTGCATGATAGATTTCATGTCGGCACACTGACCAAAGAGGTGAACAGGAATAATGGCCTTGGTTTTGGGGGTAATGGCATTTTTTATGGCCTCGGGATCGATGTTGTAGGTAACCGGATCCACATCTACCAAAACGGGTGTAAGTTGCAACAAGGCGATTACTTCAGCCGTGGCAATAAAGGTAAAAGAGGTGGTAATCACTTCATCTCCGGGTTTTAGGTCGAGGGCCATCAAAGCTACCTGGAGGGCATCGGTGCCGTTGGCGCAAGGAATTACGTGCTTTACCCCCAAATAGGTTTCCAGGTTTTTTTGAAAACGCTGAACTGCGGGTCCGTTAATAAACGAGGTGGTGGAAATTACTTCCTGGATGGCTGCATCAACCTCCGGTTTTATTTTCTGATACTGGCCGGCTAAATCGACCATGTTGTGTTTTATCATGCGTTTTTTATTGATGTTAATAATTTCACAAAACGGTTGCAAAGATAGATAAAGTGCCCAAACTTGCCATTTATTGTATACTTTTTAGCACATTATTTAGTTAATATTTACTAACCGGCAGGGTTTCGTGATTTTCAGTTTATCTTTGCCTTAAAATTCCAGCATATGTTCAAACGTTACTACCTCCTGATATTTGCCTCGATTTGGGTAACAGTTGCTCACGCCCAGGTTAATCCTGCTGATTCGGCGGTGGGTGCTTTTTTGCCCACCGTGTCGTATGCCTATCAGTTTGCCGGAGGCGACATGACCAAAGAATACGGCAACAATTCTACTGTTGGCGCAGCGGTTAAGTACAAAACCAACCGAAATTGGCTGTGGTCGGTGGAAATGAATTTTATTTTTGGAAGCGACATTAAAAATGCCGATTCCATCCTAAAAATGGTGGAAACCGACGACCATTTCATCATTGATGGTAACGGAACTTATGCCCTGTACACCCTCTACGAACGTGGATACAATCTTACAGCCGGTGTGGGCAAAGTGCTCAACGTGTGGAGTGCCAACCCCAATTCGGGACTAATGCTTTCGGGTGGTGTGGGTTTGCTGGTGCATCGCATGAAAATCGACAACCAACACCGGACAGCTCCCCAAATCATTGACGACTATGCCAAGGGTTACGATCGTTTGCGTGCCGGCGTTTCCCTCAACGAGTTTGTGGGATATATGTACATGGGAAAATCTCGTTTGGTGAATTTTTATGCCGGATTTGAATTTGTACAAGGCTTTACTACCAGTCAGCGCGACTGGATTTTCGATTTGCAGAAAAAAGATACCGGCACCAACCTCGACTTGTTTTTTGGGGTCAAGGTGGGCTGGTTTTTACCCATTTATAACCGGGCTCCCGATCCATACTACTACAACTAGGTATGTATTGGCTTTATCAAATCTTTGTTAATCTTTATACGCTGGGGTTGCGTATGGCTGCCCCTTTCAATCCAAAAGCCCGCCGGTGGGTGCAAGGACGCAAACACCTGATTTCACGCATTCGCAGAGAAGTGATTACCGACAACCCCATTGTTTGGTTTCATTGTGCCTCTTTGGGAGAATTTGAACAAGGCCGTCCCGTGATGGAAGAATTGAAGGCCAACTACCCCGGAATCAAGATATTCCTTACGTTTTTCTCTCCTTCCGGATATGAGGTACGCAAAAACTATCCCGGTGCCGACTGGGTTTATTACCTCCCTTCCGATACACGGCATCATGCCAGAGAGCTGGTGCGCCATTTGAAACCGGTTATGGCCTTTTTTGTGAAATACGAATTTTGGTTCAATTACATCGATGCTTTGTATAAAATGAAGGTGCCTACCCTGTTTTTCTCAGTCATTTTCAGGCCTTCTCAACATTACTTTAGCTGGTGGGGCGGGTGGTTTCGCAGGCAGTTTCAAAAAGTGACTTATTTTTTCGTTCAGGATGATAAGTCGGCCGATTTGCTCGAAAGCATCGGGGTTAACCATGCCGAGGTGGCCGGCGACACGCGCTTCGACAGGGTTCTGTCGTTGGTGAATAACGTTCAAAAATTTGAGAAAATTGAAGCCTTCAAAAATCAAAGTCCCCTGTTGGTGGGCGGAAGCACCTGGCCTGTGGACGAGGATTTGCTGCTCAAAGTGATGCAACAAGGGCCTGAGGGTTTGAAATTGTTGTTGGCACCTCATCTGGTGGATGAAGCACATATTCACGCTATTCAGAAGAAATTTGCTTCATTTCATCCGGAGCACTATACCCAAATGCCTGATGTTTGGCCCACTGATTGTCGCGTGTTGATTGTCAATACCATTGGTTTGTTGTCGCAACTGTACCAATATGCAAATCTGGCCTATGTGGGTGGAGGGTTTGGCGTGGGCATACACAATTTGCCCGAAGCGGCGGCATACGGTGTTCCGGTGGTTTTTGGTCCCAACCATCTGCGTTTTAAGGAGGCGATCGATTTGAAGCAAGTGGGAGGGGGAATCGCCGTTTCCACGGAAATGCAAGGAGTTGAAGTCATCATTGATTTACTGAAGGACACCACAAAATTGAACCATGCCGGAAGTTGTGCAAGAAATTATATCCGCGAACATGCCGGAGCAACTTCAACAATCATGGACAAATCCGCATCTTATCTGGCACAAAAAACAAGGACTTCTTTATAAGAATCTACATTAAAACTTCTTGTTTTTAAAAACCTTTGGTATATTTGCCTTTCTAAAAAAATTATATCATGAGTATTGTTTTACGAAAAGGCCTGAGAAAGCCAACAGCAGCCAATGTAGTTTACCTGATAAAAGCCGGAACGGATTTAAAAGATATACCCCTGAGTCCTGATGAAATTGATTTTGTAAGAAAACAACACCGCAACAAACATAAGGTGGTGGAAATCAATCGCTATAAAAACCTGGCGTACGTTGTTTATGGCGATTTGCTGGGTGTGCGCGAAGTACGTTTGGAAAACTACCGTAAAAATGGAAACCAAACCCAGCACCTCTTAAAAAAGGCCATGGTAGAGCGAGTGGTGATTGTGCCTGTAAACGCTTCCAAGGAAGAAGTGCTGGCCTTTACCGAAGGATTGCTTTTGGGAAGTTACCAGTTCTTAAAATACCGCGGCGATGCCATGAAGATGCAACATAGCCTTAGTCAGGTAGATGTGTACATGGCCGAAATGGAAGAAAGCGACCTGGAAGGGTTGAAGTTGATTGTGGATGCTGTTTGTTTTGCCCGCAATTTGGTCAACGAACCCGATAGCTATCTGACGGCAGTGCAATTGTCGGAAGAAATCAAACAAAGAGCCGAAATTAGTGGAGCCAAGGTGGAAGTCTTTAACAAGAAAAAGATTGAATCCCTTAACATGGGAGGCTTGCTGGCAGTGAATCGGGGAAGCATTAATCCTCCAACTTTTTCAATCATTGAATGGAAACCTGAAAATGCAATAAATAAAAAGCCCTATATCTTTGTTGGCAAAGGTGTGGTATACGATACCGGCGGATTGAGCCTGAAACCCACGGCATATATGGACACCATGAAAAGCGATATGGCCGGAGCCGCCGCGGTGGCGTCTGCCGTTCATGCCATGGCTCAGGCCAGGCTTCCACTGTATGTCATTGGGCTTGTTCCTGCCACCGACAACCGTCCCGATGGCAATGCTTACACACCCGGAGATGTGATTTTGATGCATGATGGAACCACCGTAGAAGTGTTGAACACGGATGCAGAAGGTAGGATGATACTGGCCGATGCATTGAGTTATGCCAAAAACTTCGATCCTGAGTTGGTGATCGATATGGCAACCCTTACCGGAGCTGCTGCCCATGCCATTGGACCCATGGCCATGGTGGGCATGAAAGCCAAGTCGGATGCTGAATTTGAACTGCTGAAGAAATCCGGTGATCTGGTGCACGAACGTATTGTTGAATTTCCCATGTGGGATGAATACAAAGAACTTTTAAAGTCGGAAATCGCCGATCTGAAAAACATTGGTGGTCCTGAGGCCGGTGCCATCACTGCTGCCAAGTTTCTGGAACATTTTACCGACTACCCATACATACATCTGGACATTGCCGGACCTGCTTTTTTAAGCAAACGCGATACCTATCGTCCCATTGGCGGAACAGGTGTTGGCGTGAGGTTGTTGTTCGATTTCATTCAATCGAAGGTGCCTGTTGCATAGCTCCTTTTTGAAGATTGCTCTATTCTTGATGTCCCCAAACCTGGCGCAAGCGTGAATTTGTGCCCATGTTTGATCAAATGGAATAAGAGATTCTGTAGGTCATTCAGATTATCAAATCGTTGACACGAATTCTTTTCAATTCGAAACCCAGGTTGACATGTTTATTTTAGCAGCACAGGTGGCACATCGCAACCATTATCGAGCGCCAATTTTAGGTAGCGGTTTTTGAGAGATGATTTTCCTTCTTGTGCATACAAAATGGTAATATTGACCAAAGCTTCGCAGAAAGTTGGATTGATTTCAATGGCTTTTTTCAACAACTGTTCTGCACCTTCAAAATCTTTTCTTGCAATTTTTATCATGGCCAAGTTGTTGTATCCCACGTCATTCCAGGGGTTTAGCTTTATGGAAGTCGTGGCGTCTTTTTCAGCCATATCAAAATTACCCATCAGCCTGCCGTATATTTCACTCCTGATATTCATCAATTGGTATAGGTCTGATTCGTTTTTTTCTTCCGAAAGTTGAATGGCCTTCTGGATGTTGTGCATGGCTTCATCCGCCTTGCCCAGCTCCAGGTAATTTTTGGCCTGTAAATACAACAATCCAATATTGTCGGGATCGGTTCGCAAATTTTCTTTGATAATTTTTATTGATTCGTTGATGCGGTGTGAGCCATGATAGTAAAATGCCAGTTGCGTTTGAGCTGTTCTGTCGTGAGGATCAAGCTGTAACATTTGGTCGATGTCTTTTTTGGCTTCCTCATGTCTGTTCAATGCCATCAACACATTGCTTCTGCTGTAATACAGTTTGGATTCTTTGGGATATCTGCGTATTAATTCGGTGAGCACCTGATTTGCCTGATTAAATTTGTTCATGTGTTTTAAGCAGGTGGCGCTTACGTAGGCCGGCTGAAACAAGTTGGGGTGTATTTTGTGCGCCTTTTCAAGTAAAATATATGCAGAATCGTATTGAGAATGAGATACGAGGTCGTCAGATCTTAGGTATAGCGCCACCGGATTGTTGTCGTCCAGACTCAGCGAATATTCGGAAAGACTTTTCAGGTTATTCCAAATCCGGCTTTGTAAATTGGTTTTTATGGCATAAAATGCTAGCAATATACCAATGATCAAAATTGCAGACGTTTTCCCGAAACGATTATAGATACCACGAAACAGCACGGCTGTGATGATACCGAAACCAAAAATAGGGACGTACAGAAATCGATCGGCAAAAAGTACGATCCCCACGCGGGTGTGGTCGAGCATCAACACGAGGGTAAGTACAAAAAATGTCATGCCGAAAGCTACCTCCTTATTTTTCTTCCAGAACAAAAAGATGAGTGCTACAAAAGTCGGAAAGATTAATATGGCCAAATAGAAATAATCGGGTAATGGAATCCCGGGCTTGGGAAGCGGATTGGCAGGATTAAGTTGGTAAGGCAGTATGGTGATATACAGGTATTTTATAAAGGCCATGGCGGCAATGGCCATACGTTCAGAAGGCGAAAACTGATATTCTACCTGTGCATGTGCTCCAAAACCCGATTGAAAATGTATGGCCAACAGACCAAAAATTATTGCCAAGGCAAACCATGGGAGTTTGCTTAACCCATATCTCCACGAAAACTTAAACCTTCCCTTGAAAATATCGGTTAAAACAATCACCGGTGCCAATGCCACGGCCTGACCTTTACTAAACAACGCAAGTACAAAAAATATCAAGGCCAATCGGGCATGTCGTCCGAATTTGTTTTCTTCATCCAAATGCCGGATATATTGGTCGAGCGACAGAAAAAAGAACAAACCAAAAAGCACATCTTTTCGCTCGGTAATCCACGATACCGATTCCACATGTACAGGATGCAGGGCAAATACGGAAGCGATGAGTAGGGGAGCCAACGAATTGGAAAACAAACGACGGGAAATGCCATAAACTACCCAAACCGTTCCTAAATGGAGCAGGAGGTTGACCAATAAATGCACCATCGGTTGATATCCGAAAATCTTCAACTCCACGGCCCAACTCAGCATGGTCAAGGGCACGTATGTATTGTTGTATGCTTTAGTGAAATAATTGACAATGTTTTCCATTGTAAGAAGTTTCACATCAGGGTTGTTGACGATGTATTGAAAATCATCCCAATTGAGGTAGTTGCCGTTGAGTCCGGGGAAGTAGGCCACCAAGGTTACCACAAGGAGCAGCAGGAGATCATACTTTTTAATCAGTTGGTTCAATGGTGGAGTCATAACAAAATCAAGCAGGTTATTTTTGGGTAAATTAATTCAGAAAACAATATTAATCATTTTTCAAATTTTGAGCCTCACAGGGTGATAAAATCACCGAAATAATTTCATGTTTTTAAGGTACACCATCTAAAAACTGTACTCATGTGAGGGACAATCCGGGTGTAATGGAGGTTCATATGCCATCGTATAACCAATTGATATTAAACAAAAAACGACATCAAAATTCATCGACGTCGTTTTTAAACTGTTTATTGTAACGGGATTATTTTATATAAACCCTTCCCATTTTAGCCATTCTCTGGGCTCTGCCATGGTTTTTTCTACCTCAGCAATTGTTTTTGGAATGGGCTTGCCCAAAACGCGGTATCCGGTTTTGGTTACCAGCACATCGTCTTCGATGCGAATTCCGCCAAAATCCTTGTAGGTCTCCACCAGGTCGAAATTGATAAACTCATCAAAAACCCCTTCCTGGCGATATTGGTCGATGAGGGCCGGAATAAAGTAGCAGCCCGGTTCAACGGTGAGCACCATACCGGGTTTCAGTTCTTTGCCTAAGCGCAGGTAAGCGTTGCCAAACTCAGTAGCTCGTATCGTATTTTCGTCGTATCCCACATAGTTTTCGCCCAGGCCTTCCATGTCGTGCACGTCCATGCCCATCATGTGTCCTAATCCGTGGGGCATAAAAAGTGTATGTGCTCTGGCTTCAACGGCTGCGGCGGTATCACCTTTCATCAAGCCAATTTTTTTCAGTCCGTCAACCAGGGTACGGCAGGCCAAAAAGTGTATTTCTCTGTATTTTACGCCCGGTTTGATGGCTTCAATGGCGGCCACGTTGGCATCCAGCACAGCCTGATATACACCGGCCTGACGTTTATTGAATTTTCCGCCCACAGGAACCGTGCGGGTGATGTCGCTGCAATAGCCTTCCTGTGTTTCGGCGCCTGCATCGGTGACCATCATGCGGCCTTCCTCGAGCACCTTGCTGTGGTCGTGGTTGTGAAGGGTTTGCCCGTCCTGACTCAGAATGATGGGGAACGAAACAGGTCCGCCAAGTGCCAGCGAAATACCTTCGATGGTTCCGGCGATTTCCTGCTCTACCATTCCGGGTTTGGCCATTTTCATGGAGGTGGTATGCATCATGTACGCGATGTCCACGGCTTTTTCAATTTCGGCAATCTCGGTTTCGTCCTTGATTTCCTTTAGTTTCACCACTGCCTTTATCAATTCAACGCTGGCATTGGCTTTTACCTGATCCACATCCAGGTTGAGAAGTGAGGCCAGTTCCATGATGGTTTCGCCACGGTATGGGGGCAAAAAATGAATGTGTTTACCTTCGTCGAGGGCGGTTTTCAGATAGATGGCCAGTTCAGCGTAAGGGGCTGTTTTTTCAATGCCTGCTTCGGCAGCCATGTCTTTTACGGTGGGTTGGTTGCCCATCCAGATGATGTCTTCGATGTCCACGTCGTTGGCAAAAACAATGTCGGTATTGTTTTCGAAATCAATGATGCCGGCAAATCCGGGGTGATTCAGTCCGAAAAAGTAACGAAAGTGACTGTCCTGACGAAACGAATACGTGTTGGCAGGGTAGTTGAAAGCTGCTTCCACGTTGCCTAAAAACAAGGCAATACCGGTTTTCATTTCAGCTTTAAGTTTTTCTCTTCTTTGGGTATAAATTTTTTTGTCGAACATAATACAAGCGCTTTTTATTATTAAGCCGTAAAATTAGCATAAAAATGTGAATCATGGTTTCTGAAGGAGTATGTTAGGATAGTTTGATGGGAAATATCATCACAAAAGGCACCAATTGCCTGAATTGTGAATTTGTGGAGAATCAGCGTTAAACATCGTTTTTTCAGTTAACTGATGGTTCTGGGTTTTCCTTTTCAGGACGATAGTGTACCTGACCCCCGATTCGGCGGGCCGGAAAGCCGACGTTGGGCTCACTCACAGGCTTTCAGGATCAGACTTCCAATTTCTCGCCTCAAGCGTCCACGCTTGAAGCATTTTTTCAATTGTTGACTTGTTGCCACCTTAGGGCACTTTTAAGGTTTCAAGGGTTCTACCTCCCATTTTTCATCACCCAATTTCTGTGAATGTCCTACGAACAAATTGGCCACCCGTTTTGTATGCTATGGGTATTGAAGCCCTATGGGCTATCTCCCTACTCCCGTCTTCTGACTTCCGACTCCCGCCTTCTGACTTCGGACTTCCGTCTCCCGACTCCCGTCTCCCGTCTTCCATCTCACGACTTCCAACTCCGTTAATGTCCTACGGACAATTGGGTTCTCTCATTATTTAGCTATGGATATTAAAGCCCTACGGGCTATTCCCTACTCCTGTCTTCCGTCTTCCGTCTTCCATCTCTCAACTCCGTTAATGTCCTACGGACAATTGGGTTCTCTTATTATTTAGCTATGGATATTAAAGCCCTACGGGCTATTCCCTACTCCTTACTCAATACTCATTACTCCATACTCTTGACTTCGGACCTCCGTCTTCTGACTTCCCCCGAAAGCTTTCGGGGCCCAACTCCCGTCTTCTGACTTCTGACTCCCATCTTCCATCTCCCGTCTCCCATCTTCCAACTCCCTACTCATTCACCTCCAGCTTGAAGCCGATGCCATGCACATTAATAATTTTCACACTCGGGTCAGATTTCAGGTATTTTCTGAGTTTGGTAATAAACACGTCCATGCTGCGTCCGATGAAGTAATCGTTTTCCCCCCAAACAGTTTCCAGGGCCACTTCACGCGAAAGGAGGGTGTTTTTGTTCATACATAGCAGTTTCAATAAGCTGGCTTCTTTTCTGGTGAGTCGGCGTTCTCCGGCAGGGGCGGTGAGCTGTAAATTTACACTATCGAAGGTAAAATGGCCGATGGAGAATAGGGTGGTGGTATCGTGTTGGGGTTTCGATTCGGGTACGCTGCACCTCTTTAATATGGCTTTGATGCGTAAGCTAAGCTCTTCGGTGCTAAAGGGTTTGGTGATATAATCGTCGCATCCCTGCTGAAAGCCCTTGATGCGGTCTTCTTTCATATTTTTGGCCGTAAGAAAAATAATGGGCACACGGCTATTCATCGACCTGATTTCGCCTGCCAGGGTAAAACCGTCTTTTTTGGGCATCATCACATCCAGGATTACCAAATCGAACGGTTGTGATGCGAACAGCGTCATCCCTTCTTCTCCGTCAGCGGCATGGCTCACCGAATAACCTACCATTTCCAGATAATCTTTGAGGATCATGCTGAGGTTGGTATCGTCTTCCACAAACAATATGTGGGTGTTCTCTGCAACTTCTTCCATGTTTTTAGTCGTTTGATTTGAGATAAATATCAAATGTGGAGCCCTTGTTGGGTTCACTTTTCAACAGGATTTTTCCCTTGTGGTCTTCCACCACGGTTTTTACGTAATAAAGCCCCAATCCAAAGCCACGCACCTCATGTATGTTTCCGGTAGGCACGCGGAACAGGTTTTTAAAAATGTCTTTCTGGTGCTCATGGCTGATGCCTATTCCATTGTCTTTGAACGAAATAATAAGATCGTCGTGGTGATTGCGTGTGCTGATTTCAATTGTCGGATTGATGGGAGAATATTTTAAGGCATTGTCGAGCAAATTGTAAAACACATTGAGCAAGTGAAACTTGTCGGCCATCACCGTGGCATGTTTGGCTGCCAAATCTACCCGAACTTTGGCCTTGCTTTCCTTGATGCGCAATTCAAAACTTTCGATTACCGATTCCAACAGGTGGTGGGCATTCACCTTTTTAAGTTTGTATTTGGGTCCTTCCTGTTCCAACGCAGCCACCTGCAATACTTGTTCAATCTGATTTTGCAAACGGCTGTTTTCGTCGAGAATGATTCCCGTGTATTTTTTTATTCTCCCCGGATTGCACATCACCTCTTCCCGCTGTATCATTTCGGCAGCCAGCGAAGCGGTGGCAATGGGCGTTTTAAATTCATGGGTCATGTTGTTGATAAAATCATTCTTGATTTCAGAAATCTTTTTTTGTTGCAACAACTTGTTTATCACATATATAAAACTGAATATCAACACAATGAGAAACAATACCGACCACAACAACCAATAACCAATCATTTTAATCAGGATGGTGGTTTTGCCCGGAAAATATACGGACAGGGTATAATCGCCCGGACGGTAAATGCTTGATACCGAGAACTGATAGGGCGACTGGATGAGCTCACTTTCGTGAGAAAGATAATTACCGATGGCAAAGCGGTTGCTCGTACGGTTGTAAATGGCATAATAATAGGTAGTGTTGAGCTTCATACACCGCATTTCACCTCGCATGAGCGAATCCAGCATTTGAGGTTCGATGTAATCAAATATGTCGAGCCGTGATTTGCGACACGAGAGAATGGTCAGTTTTTCCTGAAAAATCGTATCGTTTTTGTTTTGCAACAACTGATTTACAACACTTTTCATGGCTATCCGAACGCTATTGTCAAACTGCTCTTCCTTCAGCTTGAGGGCGGTATTTATCCAAAACACCTGGGTGAGGATAATGCCGAGCAGCGACAGGGAAGTCAGTATGATAATGATAACAATGGCTTTCTTCTTCATACGTTTAAAATATGCTCAAAATTAAGGCTAAATTAGTTGATGAAAACACATTAACATTTCATTAACAGAAATTAACAAGGCATTAACACCGGGCAAGATGTTGGTGTATTACTTTTGAACCAGTTTGATAGCGTAACTAAATACTTATAAAGATATGAAAATAAAAACTTTTGCCCTTGGATTAATGCTGATGTTTTTTGCAGGCATTACCACCAGCTCAGTTGCTTCTGTAATCAACCTTGAAAATGGTGTGGTGATTACCAAAGTGGACGACGACAAAGATAAAGACAAAAAGAAATCGAAAACAAAAGAGGGAGACGTTAAATCCTGCAAGGATAAAAAATCCTGCTGCAACAAAGGTCTGAAAGACAGTTGCAAAGAGAAAAAAGCCGACCCCGAAAAGAAATAGCTTTTTCATTAATTAATTTGGTTTTAGCCTTCCAGCGTAAGTTGGGGGGCTTTTTTGTTGCTGCACACCTCAGGAAAAAAATGGCGAAAAAGACACCCTTTTTCTCCGGCATTTGTCCCGTACCACAAATTGCATTATTTTTGCCCCGTTTATTTATATTTAATCCAAATAATAGAATTGATGAAGCCCGTAGGAATATTTTTTGGTTCAACATATGGCATGACAGAAAAGTCGGCTCTCAAAATACAGAAAGCACTTGGTGCCAAAGTGGCTCAGGTTTTTAATCTGAAAAACACCACCGTAGAAAACATGAAGCCCTTCTCCAACCTCATTTTTGGCACCTCGGCCTGGGGGATTGGCGAAATGCAGGACGAGTGGGAAAAAACCATAGACCACTTGTCGCTACTGGATTTCAGCGAGCGTAAGGTGGCTTTGTTTGGCATGGGCGACCAAAAAGAATACCCCGAGAGTTTTGTTGACGGACTGGGCACATTATATTGCCGTCTGCCCGATAAGTCGTGTGTGGTGGGCGAGTGGCCCATCGATGGTTACGACTTTTATTTTAGTTTGGCCAACAAGGATGGTAAGTTTGTGGGTCTCGCCCTCGACGATCATCATCAGGAAGATTTGAGTGATGAACGCATTGCTCAATGGGTAGAAATACTGAAAAAAGAATTTATTTAGCCATAAGGTTTAAATAATTGCTACTTTTGTGGCCAAATGAAGGTCAGAAAAAATAAATTGAGTTTAAAGTTCAGAATTGCCATTCCCTTTTTGGCATTCACTTTTTTCTGGATGGTGATAGGCGATTTGATCAACTATCACCAAAAAGCGATTTATGGTTTCGATCTGTTTAATACCCATACTCCATTTACCAAACCGGGTAAAAAGGACGGGGGTACCCTGTTATTAAAAACAAAAAGTGGAAAGACTACTTCCGAAAGTACTTTCTCTTTTACCCTTCACCCTTTCATAGCAAATCATTGTACCGAGAAGTTAGTTGATTTCGCAAAAACCACAACTGTAAGGTATAATTATCTAAGCTACTACCGGCAAAGAGTACAATCAGCTGTTTCTTTGCGTGGTCCCCCCGTGGTTTAATTTTCCCTGATTTTTTAATTGTTTTTGTTACACCCACTTTTGTTAGGTGTACTTGTTTTGTTTGGAGCTTTCCCTATTTAGCTGAGCTTCAAAATTTCATTAAAAAAATGAATGGAGTACCTATTATTAAACGTATTAAAACCAAAACACATGAAATTTTTTAAACTCAGCCTGTCGGCTGTATTATTTAGCGTATTGATTATTTCTTCCAACCGATCGGTGGCTCAAACCACCAACGATTCATTGTCCATGGGAGGTTCTTATGCCAACGATTTGTTTTATAGCTTGGCCGATGGACTCGTGGCATCCGAACCACGCGACAACTGGGATATCGCCTTTTATACTCCGCGTTTTAGCGCAGGAATAATGATTAACCAAGGGGCCGGAGTTGCACTTTACACCTATCCAAAAGGTGACACCGCTGCTTGGGCAACGGTTGACAGTGTGGGACTGAGCACCTGGCCAGCCATGAACAATTCGCCCGAATTATGGGAAGATGGTGCTTTCAACGCCAATCAAACCGGTCATCCCGATTACGGCTGGGGCATTTACAATATGGTTACACACGATTTAACCGGCGACTCTTTGTATCTCTTGGTGCTTCCCGACATGAGCGTGAAGAAACTGTGGATAATCAAGAAATTTTCCTCACAAAACATCTACCATTTTAAATATGCCAACCTGGACGGAACCGATGAGCACGATGTTGATTTCAATGTGGTTCCCTACGAATCAAAACGATTTGCCTATTACAGCATCCGTAACAACCAGGAACTGGACCGTGAACCTGAAGCCAACACTTGGGATTTGCTGTTTACCAAATTCATCGATCTGGTGCCTGATAACGAAGGAAATATGGTGCCTTATCTGGTAACCGGAGCCACCAGCAACGCCGAAACCGGCGCCAATCATTTCTATCCGGTTGCCGATGATTTTACTGAATGGGCGTCAGAAGCATTTTCCACAGCCAAAAACGTGGTGGGCGCCAACTGGAAATATTTCGACATGAATACATTTTCATACCAAATGGTTGATTCAACCTGTTATTTCGTACATAGCCATACCGACGATGTGTATAAAGTTACTTTCCTTTACTGGGAAGGTACGGCCACAGGTAATTTTGCTTTGCAGAAATCCATTGTTTCGTTGTCGGGTATAGAAAATGCCACCACCCAAAATGAGGTGCTTCAGGTATATCCCAATCCCGCCACCTCTCATGTTGTTGTGAGGATGAATGACCTGGAAGGTGATGCACAATTCAGTGTTTTCGACTTCAATGGCCGTGAGGTAATCTCTCGCATCATGACTTCCAACGAACTGCAATCGGGAGCAAATGTGGAGCTGAATCTCAGCACAGGTATGTATTTTGTGAAACTCACCTGCAACGATACCCAGGTAAGCCAAAAATTAATGGTCCGATAGACCAATGAAAGGTTTTCTTGTATTGGCGGGTCTGGTGTTGCTGACATACTGCAATGTGTGGAGTCAGCAAACCAGACTTACCTTAAAAGATAAGGTGAGCAAGCAACCTGTTGCTTTTGCTCACGTCATTGGCGACCCAATTGCATCCACTCAGGGAAAAACCATGGCTGCCACCACGGATATGAATGGAGTGGTGAGTTTTTCCATTACTTCTCCCATCAGAATTTCTACGTCGTTTATTGGGTATATGTCTGCAAACGATACCCTTTATCCCGGTAAAGATTTGGTGGTATTTCTGGAACCTACCGTTTACAACGTGGATGAAGTGGTAGTCACCGGGCAAATTTCCCCCGAAAGGGTGGACAAGTCCATATACAAGGTAAAAACCCTGGGGACCCTGACCATCAACCAAAAGGCAGCCAATAACCTGACCGAGCTCTTGTCGGGCGAGCTTAACATACGCAGCAAAAAGAGCAATGTGTATGGTTCCTCCATCATGATGCAAGGGATGGGTGGCGAGCATGTGAAATTTCTGGTGGATGGAGTTCCTGTTATCGGTCGTCAGAATGGTGAACTCGACCTCGACCAGATGAACATGCAAAATGTGGACCATGTGGAAATCATAGAAGGGCCCATGTCGGTAATTTATGGCAGCAATGCATTGGCAGGTGTTATCAACGTGATTACCAAACGCCCTGACCGACAAAAGGTTTCTCTTTCGGGAGAAGCCTACACCGAATCGGTGGGCGTGTATAATTTTTCTGCAACCGGTTCTCTTTCCAAAGGAAAAAACAGCGTGTCGTTCAACGGAAGTCGTAATTTCTTTGGTGGATTTGGCGTAAGTGATGCCCTACGTTATTTGGAATGGAATCCCAAACTTCAGTATGATGCTGATGTGAGCTATATGTTTCATACCCAAAGAACTACAGCAAAGATCACGTTGGCCTATTTTGATGAGGAAATTCGTGATCAGGGAAATCCGTCACCTATTTTCAACTACGACAAGGCTTTTGACAAGTATTATTTTACCAAACGCTGGACAGGTCGTGGTGAATGGAATCAGAAGGTGTTCAAAAGCGGCAACCTGAATTTGGTTAGCGCCTATTCCTACTACAGTCGTGCAAAAAATACCTATATCAAAGACCTGACCACGTTGGACAAAACCCTTTATGTGGGTGTGGATTCGCAGGATACTACCTGGTTCGACAACCTGTTGATTCGTCCTGTTTTTAGCAATACCACACCCTACGAACTGTTGCAATATCAGTTGGGTTTCGATCTGAATCATGAAAGCGGCGGCGGAAAACGTGTGGACAACGAACGTCAGGAAATTGGTGATTATGCTGCTTTTTTGAGCATCGCCTACACGCCCATTCCTCAACTTAGCATCCAGCCCGGAATCAGGGCCATTTACAATACCAAGTACAACGCGCCGTTGGTTTATTCGTTGAATGTGAAATACAATATCAGAGAAGAGTTAATCCTGAGGGCTTCGGTAGCCAAAGGATTCAGAGCGCCTTCGCTGAAAGAGCTTTATCTGTATTTTGTGGACATCAACCACAACGTAGTGGGCAACCCCGACCTGATTGCCGAAACTTCGGTAAACGCAAGTGCCGATTTAACCTACAACACCAAAACCGCTGCTGCATACAATTGGGGTTTTGATTTTGGCGTGTATTACAACCACATGAAGAATCAAATTCAGTTGGCCAAGGTGAGCGACGATCCCCTGACATATTCCTATGTGAATGTGGATCAGTTCTATACCCAGGGTTTCGATTTGAAGTTCAACAACCGTATATATCCCTGGCTCAAACTGGTTTTGGGTTATGGCATTACCGGCCGGCGGTTGGTGAACAACGATGCAAAAGATAATTTAGACTTTTCCTATTCCAACGACGTTACAGCCCAGTCCAATATCTCATGGACGAAAACCGGTCTTGAGTTCAGCGTTTATTATAAATACAATGGAGCCTTCCCGGAGCTTGTTATCGGTAACGATGCCCAGATTTATATATCCACAATCGATGCCTATAACACCCTGGATGCCAATGTGAGCAGGTGGTTTTTCAAACGTCGGTTGAATGTACAGGCAGGTGCCAAAAACCTTTTCGACAACACCGATGTGAATACCGGAGGGTATTCCGGTGGTGGCACGGCTCATTCGAGCGGTGGCAGTGGTTCGGTACCCGTGGGCTGGGGTCGTACCTTTTTTGTAAAACTTCAGTTTAATATCTTGTAACCATGAAAAATATTTTAGTTCCCTTGACAGGTATGTTGCTGATTGTTATCGGTACCACAGGATGTTTTAAGGAAGATGTTAAGATTGCACCTCACCCGGTGGATACCACCAAGGTGGAGATGATTGCCATGACGCAGTATTATGTCAACCAGGTTTATTTTAATTTGGCGAATCATGAACAGGTGTCGCAGAACATCAAAAGCGATTACGATTTGATGTTTTCTTCCATCGACACCGGTTTTGCCATCCGGCTCAACTCGGCCAGTTTTATGATGGCTGCTCCCACCAATGCCACAGAATTTGAGCAAATTACCGATACTTTAGGTCTCGATTGGCGGTTTGATGCTTCCAGCGGTAATCCCGATTCGTTGGCGTTTCCCGATTGGATGCGGATCTCCGGTTCCGACACCACTTATCCTCAACAGGTTTTTGTCATCAACCGCGGAATCGACGGTGTTGGAAATCCTTTGGGTTTGCGCAAGGTGATCTTTCGTAAGATGGTGGGCGACCGCTACTATTTTAGCTATTGCCGCATGGACAACTCCGATTTGCATGAGGTGGAAGTAGCCAAAGACCCGGGTTACAACACCATTCAGTATAGTTTTGAAACCAACGCCACCTTGCAAACCGAGCCCACGACCGATAACTGGGATTTGCTTTTCACCCAATACACCACCATGCTCACCACCGATGAAGGCCAGGATTACCCATATCTGCTAACGGGAGTGCTCATTAATACTTCAGATGTGGCCGTACATTTCGACTCCACCATGGTGTTCAACGATGTAACAGTGGACGATGTGTTGTATCTGCCCTTCACACGACAGCCCGATGCCATTGGCTACGATTGGAAAGAATTGTTTGGCGACATCAATGGTGGCGATTTTTACTACAAATGTCGGCCTAACTACAACTATTTTATCCAAACACGGACGGGAGTTTACTATAAGTTGCGCTTTACCAGTTTTTACGAACCGGAAACGGGTGAAAAAGGATATCCTACCTTTGAATACCGGCGGTTATAGCAAATTACTAACTTTGCGCAAAAGTTTAAACTATGCTCCTCCTCGATATTGTTTGGAATGTACGACCTGAAATATTCATACTTCCCGAAACCTGGCCTATAGTTGGTGGTTTTTCTGTGCGTTGGTACGGACTCCTGTTTGCATTGGGATTTGTGTTTGGCTACCTCATTTTGCAAAAAATGTTTAAAAAGGAAGGTGTTCCCCTCAAGGTACTCGACGAACTGGCCACCTACATGCTCATTTTTACCATCATCGGTGCCAGATTGGGCCATTGCCTTTTTTACGAACCCGCATATTACCTGGCTCATCCCATCGAAATACTAAAAATTTGGGAAGGAGGTTTGGCCAGTCATGGTGCTGCAGTGGGCATACTCATTGGGCTGTATTTCTTTTCCAAAAAATACCACAAGCATTATTTCTGGGTACTCGACCATGTGGTGTTGGTAACGGCCCTGGCGGGATTTTTAATTCGTATGGGCAACCTCATGAATTCGGAGATTTATGGCGATGTAACCACCTTGCCCTGGGGATTTATTTTTGTGAGAGATTTCGGTCCGGGCTACACCATTGCCCATCATCCCACCCAAATATATGAAGCCCTGAGCTATTTGCTCTTGTTTGGATTTCTGTATTGGTACTATTACAAACACGATGGTCATCCGGTGGAGGGTCGTATTTTCGCCTATTTCCTGATTGTTTTGTTTACCGTGCGTTTTTTCATCGAATTCATCAAACTGCCTCAGGTTAATTTTGAGCAGCATATGATGCTCAATATGGGTCAGCTATTGAGTATTCCCTTTGTCATAGGGGGCTTCGTTATTTTGTATTATACAAGAAATAAGGCAATAAAGTAAGCCGATTGATGGTTATTATCCTCTAACATTTCACCATTTTCCATTACAGATTATGAAAGGTTTCATTTCAATAAGTATGGTTAGTTTCATGCTGTTTTTGGCTTCGTGCCAATCCTCGCAAAATACGGATACTGCATCAGAGCAACTCGCAGAGGAAGTGGTGGTGGCCGAACCCACCCTGGCCTATGGCATTGTGGTGGATAGCCTGGATGTGTACGAAGGCGTGGTGAAGAAAAATGAGTTTCTTTCGGATATCCTGTTGCGACATGGCGTGAATTATGGAATGATTGATTACCTGGCCCGGCATACCCGCGACACCTTCGATGTGCGGCGCATCCGTTCGGGCAACAACTATAGCATTATTTCCACCCGTGATTCGGTGCCCAAGCCCCTTTACTTTATTTATGAAATATCTCCGGTTTCCTATGTGCTTTACAACCTGAACGACACGGTGACAGCCTCTCTGGGTCAAAAAACCATTGAAATAGTGATGGATTCCATTGAGGGAACCATCGAGTCATCGTTGTGGAATTCGTTGGTTGCCATGGATGCCGACCCCAACCTGGCCAACGAGCTTTCGGAAATCTATGCCTGGACCATCGATTTTTTTGGCTTACAAAAGGGCGATACCTACAAGGCCATCTACCAAAAACAACTGGTGGAGGGTAAATATATCGGGTTGGGCAGGGTAGAAGCCACCCTGATGATCCATGGCGGCGACAGTTTGTATGCCTTTTATTTTGTACAAAATGACAAGGGCGATTACTTTGATGAAAAGGGCAGCAGTCTGCAACGAACATTTTTGAAAGCCCCCTTGCGTTATACCCGTATCAGTTCTCGATTTTCCAATAGCCGTTTGCATCCGGTACTTAAAATTCGCAGGCCGCATCATGGAGTGGATTATGCCGCACCCGAAGGCACGCCCGTTTTTTCGGTGGGTGACGGCACCGTAACCAAAAAGGGCTACCAAAAGCGGGGGGGCGGCAATTTTATTTCCATCAAACACAACGGCACCTATTCCACCACCTACATGCACCTCAAGGGATATGCCAAGGGCATGGCCGTTGGCAAGCATGTACGACAGGGAGAATTGATTGGCTACGTAGGCAAAACAGGCCTCGCCACCGGCCCGCACCTCGATTTTAGGTTTTACCGCAATGGTCAGGCCATCGACCCCCTCAAGGTAGAGTCACCTCCCAGCTTACCCATCGACACAGCCTATCAGCAAGCATTCGACAGTGTGGTAAGGATGTATGAGGGGAGGTTGGGGTACTGACCTCCAAGAGGCCTTATTGGTCAGTACGCCCTAATCCCCTGGTTCGATTTCTAATACAAGATAAATCGTATTCTGATAATAACAGTATAGACTTTCCTTATATATCAATTACTCTGATGGCGTTGGATGTTATGGACGCTTCTCTTCTGAAGCTACTTGCCTGCTGTCAGATTTTTTAGAACGAAGGAAAGTGATTGTAAAAGTCAAACAATCGTCCTTAGCTATTCTGCTATTATTAATCTCCCCATAACCTAAGCGTTAGTTTTTTATAATCTTCAGTACTTTATTTGAATTGTTTATCTGATTGAATAATACAACAAAATATATTCCGTCAGGAAGATATGAAAAATCCAGTTTCTCGGGAATTTCTTGTTTGTTCATCACTATCCTGCCATTGTAGTTATAAACAACAACCGAATGGTAGTCGGCAAAACAACTTGTTGGGAAATTTACTTCGTTAGTAGTTGGATTAGGGTAAATATCGCACTCATGTGCAAAGTTCTCAAGTTCTCCCACGGTTATTTTGTCGGTATCTTTCAGCATTGGCATTATCATGTCTTTTGTGTTGTCGGGGTTAAGGGGAGACATACTTGTGTTTAAAGTAGCAAAGTATGCTGTTTTTTGATTTCCAAGATCATCAGTAATGACAAGTTTTAAATATAAATCCATGTCCAGAGGCATCGACTGATGGACCGTGTGAGTTGTATTTGGTGAGTTATATAGTGTTGCCCATAAGTTGGTATAGCTTTGACCGGTGTATGAGTAATACCATACATAATCATAGTTCGGTTTACCTCCACTTACGTGTCCTATCCAATCATAATAGCCTGAGTTGCTTGCAGTATGCGGACCGGTTATATACACATCCAATGGTGCATATTGTTGAACATTGATATTTGTGCTTCTGGAATACCCAGTTCCACACAGGTTTGATGCACGAACATTGATATTCTGGGTTCCGCTCGTGCTGGGGGTGTAGGTAACTGAGGTTCCTGATCCATTGAAGCTACCTCCCCCTGTATGTCCCCAAATATAGCTACTTGCACCTTCTACATTATTTGTTGTGCAAGAAATGGTTTGCCCAATATAAGGATTAGCATTTGAGGTGCTTACATAAGCCGGAGTAGCGGGTTTCCCAATGTATGGATATAAAAATGCTTCACGCGAATCAGTAATGGGCAGTCCAATTTTTTGAAAGCTGACATTGGCATGAATGATGCCGATTCCTGTTTCATTGTCATCCCAATTTACGGTGAAAACATAGCTTCGATTAGCATCACCGGCATAGTGCCACCAATGGTCAGGATCGCAATTGTTTACCAAACCATCTACAGCCGTTATTATACCATCAGAGACCCAAACATCCCAGTGTCTTCCCCACGTTACGCCTCCTGTGAGTGAAATGGTGTAATTAAATGTATTATTGATGCCATAGACTTCATAACAACAGTTTTCTTCTCCGCTGATAGTTAGTTCTATTTTCGTTGAGGCCTCTGTGGAGGTCGAAGACCGGTTCTCTGTTTTTATTTCATTTAAATTTATTGGTGAAGTGGTCGATTTATCCGGCTTTTGTTGCGAATAAATGCTTACACCACAAAATAGAGTTATTAATAATAAAAAGGTGAATTTTTTCATTTTGTTCGTTGTTAAGTTTATTAAAATACTTGTTAATTCGATGTCAAGTCGAATACCATTTCTAATTCAGGTTTTGTTAAGAAATGATCCAAGAGATATGGTTGACAATGAAGTACAGTCGAAATGTTTGTTATTGTATTTCTTGGACAAAGGTATCATTGACTTGTTTAAAATGTTTTGCCTATTGTTTTTGTTCGTTTATTGTTGATATGCATAGGCTTAAGTTTCGTTATTTACTTATATCTACCTCCTTTCTTGTTTGTCAGGTACAATACTAATTTCTATTGTTATCAATTTAATTAGGTTATAAATGGAAACAAAAAGGAGGGCCAGATTGGTAAGCCCTCCTTTTTAGAATCATTAATATTTAGTATTCATCATCAAGAAATCCGGTTCTTCTTACTCCTGAACATACATAAATAGTTCCGGGGTCAGAAGCCCATTCAATTTCCATGTAAATACTGTCGGCTACATTTCCGGCTTTTGTAATGCCTCCATCGATAAAGACTTGACCATTTGTAATTGTTGTATTATCATCGTACATAAGATCTGTACCATCAACAATTGAAAAAGTATTATTATCAATGTTAGCATTGGCTTTCACCTGAAAAGACCAAAAGTTTCCTTCATCTGTGACCCACATTTCGGTGCTGTTATTAGCAGCAGTGTTAAAAGTGTAAAGAACACTATGACCTGCGCCATAAATATCAACCCCATCCACAGTATAGGTAACCCACCATTCTCCGGGGAGTGTTTTTCCTAAGTTTACATAGTCTACTACCGGATCTTTCATTTTATCGCAAGACATCATGAAGCCAAGTAACAGTGTAAAACTAATTATTAGTATTTTTTTCATATTCGATTTTTTTTAATGTTAATAACTACTCTTGTTTTGTTAATGTTACATCAAAGCCAAAGTCAGCTTCAATCATTAATGCAAAATAAGTGATTGTGCCACCATCAACTACAATGTCTTGAGCTTCGGTTGGATCTCCCCAGCCGGGTACAAAACCTTGCGAACTTGTCCAGGTTCCGTCAGCATTTTCAGTAAAGATTCCGTTGGCAGCATAATTGGGTCCATATGATGGTGGACCTTGCCAATAATAGGCGCCCAGAATATCATCAATTTCATAAACCCCGGGGCCAATTTTTGTAATGGTAACAGTGCCACCGGCATTTTTGTTGTTTCTAATGCCATCATAGGTGCCGGAGATGTCTGTGCCATCAAAGCCATATTCAATTACCCTGATTTTTCTCTCCACCATTGCACTATAGCCATCGTTGTTGACAGCTGAATAGGTAAAGTAATAAACGCCAGGAACATCTGTATCTACACTTCCTTCAACAACAACAGGTAAATCAACGCCATCAGCAGATGCAGTAACTCCTGGTTCTACGTAGGGTGTTCCTTTCTCAAGAATAATATATGCATCTCCTTTCATGTCGAATGTTGCATAATATGTGATTTGAGAAATATCTTTGGTTGTTTCCTTTTTACAGCCACTAATTAGCACGGCTGAGAATATAACCAAACCGATATATGTTAAATATTTATACATAATTTTATATTTTTTTTGTTAGCAATTATTTTTTATCCCACCATACTTTGGTTGTAAAAGCAACAGGAGCAGGGGTGTTGGGGTTTCTGGTTGTCTCAATGTCAGGAAACATGAGTCTTTTTGGAAATAGCCCAGATGAAATTCCTTCTGCAGGATAAACAATTTGACCGGGGATGTAACTGGCATCATCTGAGAAAACAGCACTTGTTTTAGGATAACCTGTTCTGTTTTTTTCAAAGAATGCTTCAAATGCATGTGCTCCCGGTAATGAGGCCCACTTTTGTGTGATTATTGCTTCCAATTTAGTTTCGAAATCACCCGTTGTTGGGTAGGCATATGGCTGTCCATCATCATAAATGCCATCTGTAGCTACACCCAATTGAGCAAAGGCGGCTTCAATACCTGCTTCATAGGCTTCTTTAGCTCCATTTCCTCCAAAAAATCTTTCTAAAGCTTCTGCCTGTAAAAAATAAGATTCGGCAGCTGAGATGAAATATACAGGATCAGTAGCATGTACTAATGCAACAGAAACACTAGCCGGATCCAGAACAGTACTTGGAAGGCTAAATGTGCCCTGGTTCATGGCTTTTTGACCACCTGAACCCGGAGTGTAATACGCGTCAAGTCTGGGGTCGCCATTGTTTTGTAACCACGACATAAATGTGACACTTGCCCTTAAGTTTGTGGCAACATTTAATTGACGAAAATTGTACTCATACAAAGGGTTACTTTTGCCGGCAGCATCAATAAATTGCGTCATGGCTGCATCAGTGGTAAGAAAACCATTTCCATTGTTGTACAGGCTTTCAATCCCAGTTTTAGCAACCTCGGGTTTTGCATATACCATTCTTAAGTACATTTTCAGCATCAGTGTATTGGCAAACTGTTTCCATTTGGTTAGATCGCCACCAAATACGAAATCAGTTTTATTAACAACAGAGTTGGTGCTGGCTTCAAAGTCTTGAGCTAAAGCATCGTTGATTTGTTCAATAAGTTTGATATAAACATAATCACCATCATTAAACACGGGGGTATAATTTCCTTGATCACCTTGGAATGCCTCGTCATATGGTACTTTGTCGTAGAAGTCCACCATAATTTGATAAGTGTAGGCATTCATTACGGAACCCATCAAATAATAAATCCAATCTTCGTTTTCCTTGGATTTATTGATGATGATAAAGTAATCATTGAGTGCACCAGCAAAAACTTCTTGCCAGGTATACTGAACAGTAGTTTGGGTAATGTTGAATTGATCGTATGCTTTATACTGATTGGCAGCATTAGATTGTGTCCAATATTGCGACCACATACCACCTATGATGGCGTATTCTGCACCAATTCTTCCTGCGGAAGAGGCAACAGCAGCAGGAAACATCAATTCCGGAGTTGCAACTTCCACCGTGGGATTATTGGGATCGGTGTTGACATCCAGAAAATCCTTTTCGCATGAAACAAATGAAAGTGTCATGGAAAAAACTAGTAAATATTTAATTATTAATTTCATACTATTTTCTTTTTATACGTTAGAAGGACAATTGTAGTTTAACTCCAAATGATCGTACCGTTGGTCCAACAGCGAATTCGCCAAATTGACCACGAAGATCGTTTCCGTAGGTGGTTGATTCAGGATCAATGAAATTGTTTTCTTCAGGTGTCCACATGAGTAAGTTTCTTCCAAATGCGGTTATCGTGAAGCTGTTGAAGGGAGTCTTTGTCAAGAAACTTTGTGGTACATTATAGGATAGGGTCAATTCTCTCAATTTCATAAATGTTTTATCTAAAACATGTTCTTGAGAAATAGAATTGTTGGTAGTTTGATTCCAGTATTCGTTGATGTTAGATTTGTCGATTGGAGTAGTGTTTTCCACATATGAAAAAGTGCCGTCACCATTGTCTATTTCATTAACTGAATTGGGAACAATGAATGGATTCCTGTCGTTGTACATGGTATTGGTTGCGTTCCCAACAAAATAGTTCAGTCTGGCTGTGTAGCTGTAGAATAGTCCTCCTTTTTGGTAATCTAGTGTTGCGCCCAAATTCCAGTTTTTATACCTTAAGTTTGATGAAAGCCCCATAAAATAGTCTGCCTCTGAAGTTCCGTAAACAACTTTATCTGTGTTGTTTACAGGGATACCGTTGCTGCTGCTAACGATAACTCTTCCATCTTCGGTATATTTCTGGGTTTGCCCTAAAAATTGTCCTAAAGGTTCTCCCACTACCGCATTATATTCGATTCCATATGCTGAGTATAGGGTGTATTTTTCAATTCCGTTTGGAAGAGAAACGACTTCACTTCTGTTTTGTGTGTAGGTATAAGTGAGATCCCAAGTAAAGTTTCTTGATTTAACCGGAACAAGGTTTATAGCCAATTCAATACCTTTATTTGATACAACCCCTAGATTTACTACTCTTGTGGTATAACCAGAACTTGGAGCAATGCTTATAGGCATAATTTGACCGTCGGTTTCTTTTGAATAGTATGCTATATCAATTCCAATTCTGCTTTGCAAGAAGCGGAGGTCTGCTCCAATTTCCCACTCGGAAGTAATTTCAGGTTGTAGCTCGCCATTTCCAAGTTCGTCTCCCATTTCAAAAGCTGTTACCCCGTCGATAGGAAATTGAATATCGCCAAATCCTAAATTAATATCTGCTGCAACGAGGGTGCTGTAGATACTATATGGATCAGCATCGTTTCCTGTCATACCCCAGCTTGCTCTAAGTTTGGCAAAACTTAAAATGTTGTTTCCTTCAAGAGCAGAAACAGCTTCTGTTAGGATAAAACTTAAACCAACTCCGGGATAAAAAAATGAATTTTTATCTTTTGGAAGTGTAGATGACCAGTCATTTCTTGCTACAACATTTAAAAAGAGATAATCTTTAAAACTCAAATCAGCTTGTGCATAAATACCATACAATCTTTTATTCTCATAATATGCAGAAGCTTCTGTAGGTGCATTTGGACTGTTGCTCAGGCTGTAATACTCCGGTATTGTAAGGGCTTCAACCGTTGTGATTTGTTCTCGGTGGTTCCTTTGTAATACGTTCCAGCCTACGAGTGCATCAAGATTTAAGCTCTTGTTAAGTTTCTTGGTGTAGTTTACCATTACGTCACTGTTGAACTCTCTGGAATAGTAAGATTGCTCACTTACTCCTCCTACTGAGGTGTTTCCTTCGTTGGGCGAGCCTTTCTTTGGAATTGCAACAGCTTGCCAGTCTTTGAGCATCGAGTTGATTACGTCTGTTGAAAGACGTGCATTTACTGATAATTCGCTCGTAAAATCATATTTGAAATATGTATTTCCATAGAACCTTTCTGAAAGGAAGTTGTTGCCGTTTTCATTTAATACGAAATATGGGTTCTGAGCGTATGGAGTATAAAAATTGTCAACGTTGTAGAACTTGTTGTTATAATCAGCCATGTCAACAATGCTTAAGTCCCGGGGTGTTTGAATGATTTCCTGAAACATTGTACTTCCTGCCGAGGTTCCTTGTCCGGTAGTTACAAATTTTGAGTCTTTCCTGACATAATTGGCTGATCCACTTGCCGAAAACTTTCCGTTTGTTATACTGCCTTTAAGTGCAAAGTCATTTCTTTTATAGGAGTCGGCATCCGTAGGAACTACACCATCAGAGTTAACGTTGTTATACGAGAAAAGGAATGTGGAGTGTTCATTTCCACCGCTGATAGATATGGTGTTGTTGTAGGTAGATCCTATATCATAAAAATCTTTAAGGTTGTTTTCTTGTGCCGAAAATGGTTTTGTAAGTTGTGAGTTATCCACGACGTTTCCCCATGGACGAGTTTTTCCATCCATTTTAGGTCCCCAACTGCCATTTTCATTTGAAGCCCAAAGTCCTGACCATCCCTGGCCATAAGTGTTTTGAAGTTGGGGAATTCTCAATGGAGTAGAAAAGTCGGCAGAGGTAGAAAAGTTTACATTGATCTTTCCTGATTTTCCTTGTGCCAATTTCCCTTTTTTTGTTGTGATAATCACAGCTCCATTTGCAGCTCTTGATCCGTAAAGAGCAGTAGCTGAAGCGCCTTTAAGAATGGT
Organism: Bacteroidales bacterium; assembly: GCA_965140775.1. Taxonomy (GTDB): domain Bacteria; phylum Bacteroidota; class Bacteroidia; order Bacteroidales; family F082; genus UBA6244. The sequence continues at coordinate 1,034,788 of OZ223471.1, forward strand.
CACGCTTTCGATAAGGTCAGGGTTGATGTCGTTTGCAGCATTACCAAAGTCCTGTGAACGACTTGTTGTTGTTGCTCCAACACGAGAGTTTTCAACGGGAGAACCATCTACTACGTACAAAGGTTGATTGCTTCCATTAATTGAGGAATAACCACGCACAATAACAGATGTGGAGGCTCCGGGGGCTCCCGAGGTGTTTGCAATACTTACCCCAGCAACCTTACCTTGGAGTGAACTCATCATGCTAACAGGAGCAGCTTTGTTCAAATCGTCGCCTGTAACGGTAGTAGCTGAATATCCTAGGGCTTTCGCTTGCCTTGTGATTCCAATAGCTGTAACAACTACCTCATCCATCATTAATGCATCAGTTTCCATACTGACATTGATGGTTTTTTGATCACCAATTTCCTTTTCAATGGTTTTCATACCAACAAATCGAAATACAAGTGTTTCATGTTCTGGTGCCACATTTAGCGTGTAATTACCGTCGAGGTCGGTTATGGTTCCCATTTGGGTTCCTTTCACCAAAACGGTAACGCCGGGCAGGCCGCTTCCGTCTTCTGAACTGGTAACCTTACCACTAATGGTTCTCGTTTGCGCCTGGGCCAAATTAGCCCCCAGCATAAACAAGAACGCCAGCAAAATTGTAATTTTTCTCATAATGATAATTTTTGGTTAATGAATTTGTTATAAAACGATAAATGTTAAATTTATGTGTCTTTTTCTCTAAGCTTTTAACACGGTTTTAAAGATCGAGACAACAAACTTAATAAATATTTAACAAGCTTTAACAAATTGTGGCTATTTTTGTGCCGATAATGCCAATTTCAAACGTTTGAAATTTTCAATATTTCTTAAATCGGGGCTTGAATTGTCGCTTTTATTGTTAATAAATAACAATAAAATGAGCTAGTTAAGTCGTTTGTGGTAAGCTAAAATGATGATAAAAAGTATAAAAGAGACCAAAATCATGGGCCAGAGGTAATTTTCGTCGATGACCCTCGAAAATACAACGAAACCTATGGCCGTGCCCAAAAATATCCACATGCCAATCCGTTTCAAACGGAAGGTGAGAATACCTGCAGATAACAACAGCAAGTGCAGGACTAAACCTATCCATAAATAGATCTCGAATGCGCCCATGTTATAGTAGGTGTGTTGAAACCTTAGGGCAAACTCATCATCGGTGATTTGATACGCGATTACGGCACCGAAAAACAAAATGCCGATAACGCCCATCACCACCGAACCCAAGGCAATTACTCTGAGTAAGAAAGGTTTTTTCAGATTTTTGGCAGGCTGGACAATCTCCGGGGTGGTTTCATTTTCTTCCATCATTTATTCATTTCGGGTAAATGGCGTGCATATAGCACGATAAACAGTATGGTGACCAGCAATTCGGCCGTGGGGAAAGGCAAGGAGGGCATATAAATTTGCTGGATGATCATCACCATAATTTGGGCAATGGCATACAGGTGAAATCCGGGTTTGCGCAATTTCCACATGAATATGGCCCCCATCAGACTGCCTCCGTAGGCAAGTGTTTGAAAAAGATAATAGGTAGGCGACACCGAAAACATCAAACTAATCACTTCCAATTGTTCCTCATTTAAATGAAAAGGTTCGAATCCGCCCTCCAGGAAAACCTGTTGAAAGACATCGTAAAAGGCGAACATGGAAAGGTTGGTAAAAGTCATCAATCCGCTTCCTATAAAAGTCAGGATGCAGATAAGGGTGAGGCCGGAGGTTCTGATGGGGGTTGGTTGGTCCATTTTAATGTTTCGAGATAATTATTCCAAACTGCCGATGGTGGCTTCCACTTCAGTGAGCACCTCGCAGGATTTGATTAGAGCTTTCATGGCGTTGTGGTCGTTGTACAGGGGTCGGTCTATTTCCAAAAAGTCCACATGGCGGCGCACCACTTCATGGGCTTTGGTCACGCCTTTTCCAAAGTGATACTCGCGGAAATCGAGCGCCTGGGCTGCAGCCATCATTTCAATGCCCAAAATGCCGTAGGCGTTGTCGAGGATTTGGAAATTTTTAATGGCCGTGTTCATGCCCATGGAAACAAAATCTTCCTGGTCGGCAGCAGCGGGAATACTTTGTACAGACGCCGGTGCCGATAAAATGCGTTGTTCCACAATTTGCATGTCGGCGGTATATTGACTGAGCATCAAACCTGAGAACATACCGGCACCTTTGGTCAGAAATGGAGGCAATCCACAGCTCAATGCGGGGTTGTTGAGTCGGTTCATTCTGCGTTCCGACATCACACTCACCATGGTAATGGCAATTCCGGCCATGTCCATGGGAAGGCTTACCGGAGTACCCTGAAAATTGGCACCAGAGAGCTGGATATTTTCATCCGGGAAAAAGATGGGGTTGTCGCCCACGCCGTTGAGTTCGATTTCCACCTGCGAACGTGCATAGGCCAGTGCATCATGGGCAGCACCAATCACCTGTGGCGTCGATCGCATGGAATAAGCATCCTGAACTTTGTGGGCTACCTTGCCGGTTTTCAGGTCGCCGCCTTCTACCAGCTTACCAATGGCCTTGGCACTGCGAACGGCACCTTTAAATCCGCGAACCTCGTGCAATCGTGCGGTATAGGGTCCCATGTTGGCTTTCAGCGCTTCCAACGACATGGCAGCAGCTATTTCTGCTTGTTTAAGCCAGTTGTTGGCATCAAACAAAAATAAGGCACTCATGGCGGTCAGCACATTCGACCCGTTGATGGTTCCCAATCCGTCGCGGGCTTGTAATCCCGGGATGGGGATGCCTGCTTTTTCCATGGCCACGCTGCCTTCGAGCAATTCTCCCTTATAGTATGCTTTTCCTTCGCCCATGAGCAGCAGGGCAATTTGCGACATGGGTGCAAGGTCGCCGGAGGCACCCACCGAACCTTTTTGACAAACAAAAGGGGTAACGCCCTTGTTGAGCATCTCAATTAGCGTGAGGGTGATTTCCGGACGAATACCGGAGTGTCCGTGTGCATGCACATTGATACGTCCGAGCATGGCACCCCTTACGTAATCCAGTGGCATGGCTTCACCAATGCCGGCAGCGTGGTTGTAAATCAGGTATTTCTGAAAGTCTTTTACCTGGTCGTCGTTGAGCACGACTTCCGAAAATTCGCCAATACCGGTGTTTACGCCATACATAATTTCGTGGGCGTCAATTTTTCGTTCGAGCATGGCACGGCATTTTTTGATGCGTTCCAATGCGTCGGGATGCAAGGCAACCTTTTTGTTGTTACGGGCAACGGATACCACGTCTTCGATGGTTAATCCTGAACCTTTGATAACTAATGTCATTTTTAAACTGTTTTAGTATGTTATCCGAAATGGCTTTTGAGGGCCTTTCGGGAAATTATATTGAACAGCCTCACCTTGGCAAGCTGTAATTGTTTTCGGTGCACGTTGATCAACAGGCGAAATTAGAGAAAAAAATGGTTGTTTTGATATTGGGAGCCTTTTCCCTTTCGGGAAAAATTCAATCGATCGGCTATAAAAAATTATTGTTGTCCGGTAAAAATAAACAGAAAACGCTACAATGCGTAATATATATCGTCCGCCCATGGCGGACTTACTAAACAAAATTGTAATTTTTTACCCATATTTAGCCCCTAACGGGGCTGTCCCGTTGGGACAAGATGTTGGTAGAATGCAAATTAAGGCCTCCAAAAAGTCCCGTAGGGACGGTACATTCTTATTAACCACACATCAATGATAAAAAATGTAAACGCTCCAACTGGAAATGTTCATTCCTGAAATATGGAAGTTTGTCTAAAGAGTTTTAATGTACTTTTGCCGCCCTGAATTTGCTGAAATAATCATCGATAATATGTACACAAAACTCACTACAAACCAAGAGGTAACCCGCGAAATAACTGCCAACGATGCAGTAATTCTATACTTTTACAACGACCATTGTGCGCCTTGCATCAGCTTGCGACCCAAGGTGAAGGAGTTGGTTGACAATCAATTTCCCAAGATTAAGCTCTTTTTTGTGAACTCAGAAAAATATCCGGATATCCCGGCAGGGTTTCAGGTATTTTCCAATCCAACGTTGCTGTTGTTTTTTGACGGGCGCGAATACCGTCGCGAAAGCAAGTATATCTCCATTCCACAACTCGCCGAGGAAATCAGCAGACCCTATGAGATGCTGTTTGGTTAAACCTCGGGATTGAGTGCATCGGGAATTTCATAATCCACCTCACGAAGGAATTGGATGGATCGTTCCATTTCGTCGTGCATGATTTTATCTTCTTCAACAAAAGCTACCTTGTCACGGTATTTTTTCACAAACTCTTCAATAAAAGGAGAGCTTTTGGCAGGTTTTCTGAAATCAAGGGCTTGGGCGGCATTGAACAACTCGATGGCCAGAATGCGTTCCAGGTTTTCAACCACTTTAAATCCTTTGGTGGCGGCATTGGCACCCATGCTCACGTGGTCTTCCTGACCTTGTGAAGATTCGATGGAATCCACCGATGCGGGGGTGCACAACTGTTTGTTTTGGTTGACGATGCTGGCGGCGGTATATTGTGGAATCATAAAGCCGGAGTTTAAGCCGGGATTGGCCACCAAAAACGGAGGTAAACCTCTTTTTCCACTGAGCAATTGATAGGTGCGTCGCTCGCTGATGTTTCCCCATTCGGCAGCAGCAATGGCCATGTTGTCGAGTGCCAAAGCCAGTGGTTGTCCGTGAAAATTTCCTCCCGACACAATCACATCCAATTCGGGAAAAATGGTGGGATTGTCGGTAACCGCATTGATTTCGGATGAAAAAACCGACGACACATAGTTGATGCTGTCTTTGGAGGCACCATGCACCTGTGGAATACAGCGGAAGGAGTAGGGATCCTGCACATGTTCTTTTTCGCGGGTGATGATTTCACTTCCGGCCAACAACAAACGCATACGTTCGGCGGTCTGAATCTGACCCTTGTGGTGTCGGATGACGTGCAATTCGTGCATAAAGGGCTCGATTCTTCCGTCGAAAGCGTCCAAAGAGATGGCGCTGATAATGTCGGCCAATTCGGATAACCGGAATAGCTTGAGCAGGGAATAAACTCCGTAAGCACTCATAAATTGGGTTCCGTTGAGCAAGGCCAAACCTTCCTTCGATTTGAGTTTGATGGGTTCCCATTCGCGACGTGCCAAGGCTTGTGCAGCAGTAGTGCGAACGCCGTGATCGTAAACCTCTCCCAATCCAATGAGTGGCAACGACATGTGTGCCAGTGGTGATAAGTCGCCCGAAGCACCCAGCGAGCCCAATTGGTAAACCACCGGAATGATGTTGTGGTTGTAAAAATCAACCAGTCGTTGCACGGTCGCAAGTTGCACTCCCGAGTGGCCATACGACAAGGATTGGATTTTCAACAAAATCATGAGTTTCACCACTTCCTTTGGCACTTCATCGCCCAAACCACAAGCGTGCGATTTCACCAGATTTTCCTGCAATTTACCCAAATCTTCACGGGAAATGCGTTGGTTGTAAAGGGCACCAAATCCGGTGTTGATGCCATATATGGGGTCGTCCTGATTGGCAGTTTTATTGTCCAGGTATGTTCTGCAGGTTTCTATTCTTTTTTTCGATTCGTCCGACAACTGAATGGCATGGCCGTTTTTAATGAGATCGAAAATAGCCTTAAAAGTCAATTTGCCATGGTTGATATAATGGATGCCGCTATTCATGGTGGAATTAATAATTGGTTTGAATGGTTTGGATTAACTGCTCGATGGATACCTGTTCCTGGGTTCCGGTTTTCATGTGTTTCAGGTTATATGTTCCGGATTTTATTTCTTCGGCACCGATGAGCAATACCAGGGGTATATTTTTCTGATCTGCGTACTTCATTTGCTTTTTCAGTTTGTCGGCATCGGGATAAAGCTCGGCGCGAATACCCTGTTGCTGAATTTTTTCCAGCAATGTCAGGCTGTGTTTGGCTTCTTCTTCACCAAAATTAACCAAAAGTACCTGTGTGGTGTTTTCCACGTTGGCCGGAAATAGGTTAAGTTCTTCCATCACATCGTAAATACGGTCGGCGCCAAAGGAAACACCCACGCCCGACATGCCCGACAGCCCAAAGATGCTGGTGAGATCGTCGTAACGTCCGCCACCACAAATGCTGCCTATTTGCACATCTTTGGCTTTCACCTCGATGATGGCTCCGGTGTAGTAGTTGAGGCCCCGTGCAAGTGATTGATCCAGCTCCACTTCTGCCTTGATATTTAAGGTGGAAAGGTGGTTGAGTACGGTATTCAGTTCCATGATGCCTGCCACACCTTCCTTGGTGTGGCCAATCAATTCGCGCAGGCAATTGAGTTTGGAAGCATTGCTCCCACTAAGGTTGATGATGGGTTCCAGGTTTTCGATGTTTTCAGACGTGAAGCCCTTCGACAGAAGTTCTTCATACACCTTTTCGATGCCAATCTTGTCCAGCTTATCAATGGCAGTGGTCAGGTCGGTAATCATCTCCGGTTTATCGATGGTTTGGGCAATGCCACTCAGGATTTTTCTGTTGTTCAACTTAATGACAATCTGTATGTTCAGTTTTTTGAACACCTCATCCACCATGCGAATCAACTCCACTTCGTTGAGTAACGAAGTGCTGCCAATCACATCCACATCGCATTGAAAAAACTCCTGATATCGTCCTTTTTGGGGACGGTCGGCACGCCAAACGGGCTGAATCTGATATCTTTTAAATGGAAAACTAAGTTCGTGTTGGTGTTGTACCACAAACCGGGCAAAGGGTACCGTAAGGTCGTACCGCAGTCCTTTTTCAGCAATTTGGGTGGTCAGTTTGTTAACGGACTCCTCATTCATCAGTGCGGGATCGGCTTTGGCCAGATAGTTTCCCGATTTCAGGATTTTGAAAAGCAATTTGTCGCCTTCTTCTCCATATTTACCCATCAGGGTACTCAGCAGCTCCATGGATGGGGTTTCGATGGGCAGGTAGCCGTACTGCTGAAAAACTGATTTGATGGTGTCGAAAAGGTAGTTTCTTTTCACCATTTGTTCGGGAATAAAGTCCCGGGTGCCTTTGGGTGTTCCTATTTTTTGTGCCATGTGGTATTGTTTCTTGAAAAGAAGCGGCAAAATTAAGCATTTCCGCACAATACCCGGTTACAAAAGGTTGCTAGCTTTCCCTTTCGGGAAGAATAATTACCTCCTCCAGCGCTCGTTTGGGTACCACATGATCGCCCTGTTCATTTTCATAATAAACAGTGTTGCCGTCTTCACCTACCTCCGACAAAACGACTTTTTGGTTGGGATATCCGATGGCCACCACCAATACCACCTCCATGGTGTCGTCCAGATGAAATAATTTCTGGATTTCGTATCGGTTTACGGTACGAATGATGCATCCCCCCATGCCCATCTCTGCGGCACCCAACAACATGGTTTGGCAGGCTATCCCCACATCGATGTCGGCTTCATCATTGAGGTTGGTGTCCTGAACCACAACAATGTAGGCCGGTGGTTGCTCGCTTTGCGAGGGACCATGCCAATCCTTGAAAAACCATGCCCACCGCAAGTGTTTGAATACCTCGCGGCAATGGTTTTCATCGTTTACCAGAATGTACTTAAGGGGTTGCCTGTTTTTGGATGAAGGGGTAACTCTCGCCAGATCAATCAATTGCTTTAGTTGATCCAAGCTTATTTTTTTGTCAAAAAAATATTTCCTGTAACTGCGGTTGTGTAGCACGAGTTCTTTTATCATCACTTTAGTTTTTGTAGTTGTTGAAGATACTTTCGAGCTGACGGGCTGTTTCTCCCCAGTTGTATTGTTTTTTTACAAACCGATGACCGTTTTCTGCAATTTGTTGGTAGGTGGTTGGGTTGTCCAGAAGCCTGAGAATATGATTCGACAGAGCTGCGGCAGATTCTCCTACCAGGATTTCTTTTTCGTTGACGGCACACAAAGCGTTGTTGGCCAGCGTGGTAGTGATGGTGGGCAGTTTCATCGACATGGCTTCGAGCAACTTGTTTTGCAAGCCTGTGCCCAACCGCATGGGGGCAATAAATATTTTTGACGAAGCGTAAGCATCCCGGATATCGTCCATCCACCCACTTACGATTACTTTATCAGATTTCAGGGCACTTACCCGACTGTCGGGACTTGCCCCTGCCAGCAACAAACGTGCCTCGGGATGTTGTTTCCAAACCAGCGGCATGATTTCTTTGGCCAGAAATACGGCAGCATCCACGTTGGGAGGGTAAGCCATATTTCCGGTAAAAACCACCTCAAACTTTTTCCCGGCATCCCGGGGTTTGAAAAAATCGTGGTCCACGCCATTCAGAATCACATGAATACGCTCGTGTTCAGGATGGGGAATGAGGTCGCGATCGGGTATGGAAATGATGGTGTGGTGGTCGAAAAGGTCGAAAACCTCTGCTTCATAATTGGCCAGACGTTTGTATTCCATCTTGATCATGGGTCGAAAGAAGATCGAAGACGTTCCGATTCTGCGTTTCATTCCGTAGGAAAAAACGTCTTGATAGTCAATTGTTTTGGTAATAGGAATGTGTTTAACGTACTCCGCTGTTCTGATTAGTTGACAATAAACATGATCGGGTTTATATTCTTTGATCAATCGTTTCACCTCACGCGATGCCTTATGGTTGTAAAAGTAGCCTGCTTGGAGGGGCAGATTGGAAAAAAAGGCACGTGCGATGTTGATGACCCTTCCCCAAAGGGGTAAATCGAGAAAGTTGATAGATCGGCAATAGGGTTGCAAAGCGCTGAAAGCCTTTTGTTTATCGATTCCGGATACAGGATTTAATGCGCACAGGATAATCTCATTGTTTTTCGACAATTCTTTAATCTGGTGAAAAGCCCTCAGTTTGTCGCCTTTCTCAAGGGGGTAAGGAATACGTGAAAGCAGAATAAAAATGCGCATATCGATTACTAAAGTTGTTTTAGCTTCCGAAAAGTATTTGGCTGTCCGACTATTCGGGGCTAAAAAAGAAATTCATGGCAAAAATCATAAAATATGTTGATAGAAGTTCACCAACTGCTGAATAATTTTTGGTGTGTTGTGTTCCTGCAGTATGAGTTGCTGTGCTGCCTTGCCCAGTTCCGCGGTCTTTTGGGGGTTTGTGAACAAGGTGTAAATGGCATCGGCAAAATCGTCGGCGGTGTCGGCAATCAGCATGTTTTTACCATGGGTATAGTTGATTCCTTCGGCACCTATAGAGGTGGAGATCACCGCTTTTCCCATGGCCATGCCTTCGATAATTTTTATGCGGATGCCACTTCCCGAAAACAAGGGGGCGATGAGGATGGATTTGGATTGGATGAACTCGTAGGCATCGTCCACTTCGCCTTCAATCACCACGTTGTCAAGCTGCAATTGTTGTAACCACAGGGGCATTTCACGTCCGGCAAGATGGATTTTTAGTTCAGGTAAACGTTGGTGTACCACCGGCCATACCTGATCGATAAACCAGCGGATACCTTCTTCGTTGGGCATCCAGTTCATGGCGCCAATGTGGTAGAGTGCGTGTTCGGGTTTGCCGCCGGGTTTTAGCTTAAGTTTTTCCGGATGGATGCCCGTAGGTAATGCCAAAACGGGCTTTTTTGTGTGTTCCATGAAAAATGGCGCATCTACAGGCGATATGGGCACAATGCCATCATATTGGTTGAGGATATTTTTCTCGTAAGCTTCAAGGGTAGCCGATAAGTGGTTCAGGTAGGCCTTTTTCAACGGATTTTTGGTGATGGAAGCCACGCGTTTCCAAACAAGGTGTTCGATATTGTGCGCCCTGAGCACAATTTTGGCTTTGGATAACTCCCGGATGGTATCCAGATAGGGCGACATAAACAGGGTTTCAATTTGCACGATATCGTAGCAGTCGTGCATGAGCACCTTTCTGAGCAGCTTGTCAAAGTCTTTGGAGATAAACCGTTGAACGTGGTAGCTTTTTTTTGTAAACAAATTCAAAAAAGCATCAACCGGTTTTATCGACAAGTCGATGTACCCCAATTCAATTTGGGTTTTGTCGTGATATGTTACAGGAATGTCCTGAGGGTCAACAGCATACTTGTTGGTATTGATGGCGAGCACCTTAACGTGATGACCTGCTTCGGCCATACCTTCAATCAGATTGTTCATGGCAATGGGGCCACCTTCGCGGGCAGGCCAGGGCGATTTATTGCAGATGAACAATATGCTCAGGGGTTTTTCAATTATTTTCGATTCCGTTTCAGCCATCTGAATTTTTCTTTTTAAACCGGAAGCGACCGAAAAACTTCTGCCAGCTTTCCGTGTCCATCAACTGCGCATCGGTGGTGGCTTTGTAGGTAAGAAACAGTCCCAAAGGCAAGATAACCAAAGTAGAAAGCCAGATGCCGAATTCAACACTCCATTCGCCGGTTTTGGCTGCTTTTTCGCCCGTGATGGAGATGATATGATACAACACAAAAAATAAAACGGAAACCACCACAGGCAGGCCAAGTCCACCTTTGCGAATAATGGCTCCCAGGGGTGCGCCGATAAAAAAGAAAATGAAACACGCGATGCTCAGCTTGAATTTTTGATGCCACACCACTTCGTGTTTTACAATCACCAAATCGCGCGAAGCCAGTTCCCTGTGGTAATCCATGATGTTGTTTTTGGCGGCGCGGGCTCCTTTCAGGGCATTTTCAAGAATGGTTTCTTTTTCAGTAGGCGTATATCCGGCTATCATGCTGAAGCCCATGGTATCGGTAACTATGGTGTCTGTTCTGGTAGTGTCAGCCAATATTTGTGCCACTTGAAGCGAATCGCGCAATTGAATGGTGGGATATCGTTTCAGAAAGTTCTCCTTATATTTATGCAAGGCACCGATACGTTTTTCGCTAAGCGAATCGATGGCCTCATTGAGCTGTTTGATGTTCAGCATGGAATAATGCGACTTAAACAAATCTTCGTTGGTGCGGCTCAACTGAAACTGACTCAGATCGAAGGTGATGATTTGCTTGTCGAATTTGGTGCTTTCGAAGGGACGTGTTTTTCGATAATTGGCTATGTTGGTCATGTCGGCATACCTTGTTCCATTAAAAAGGGTGAAGATCATGCGGCTTTTGTCCTGCGACATTTGCATATATCCTTTTTCGGCCGTGGTTACAATGGTGTTGCCCATGTGGTCGGTATGGTCGTAGATGGTGACATCGTAAATGGTTTTGTTGTCTTTGTCCTTTTTTCCGGCACGGATCACGTAGTTTTCAATACCTTGGTAATAAATGCCTTCCTGAAGGTTAAAGGCCAGTTTTTGCTGTCGGACATCGTATAACAAGGCGCCAAACTTGAGGTTAGCCACCGGCAACAGGTAGTTGGAAAATAAAAAAGCCGCTATGCTCAGTATAAACGACAGAATAACCAATGGTTTCATGGCTTTGCGAAGAGAAATTCCGGCAGCTTTCATGGCCACCAGTTCGTAGTGTTCGCCCATGTTGCCAAAGGTCATCAACGACGAAAGCAAGATAGCCAGGGGCAACGCCAACGGTACAAAGGTGGAGGAAGCATAGAACATCAGTTTGGCAATGATGTACCATTCAAGGCCTTTGCCCACCAGGTCGTCGATGTATTTCCATAAAAATTGCAGGAGGAGTATAAAAAGTGCCACGAAAAAAGTGAATACGAAAGGCCCGAGATATTCCTTGAGCATGTACATGTATAACTTTTTCATTGGCCTGAGCAGAAATTTTTTACCATGCAAATATACACGGATAAAGCGATAATTCGGTTATAACGCCCCAGATTGCTGTGGGCACCGTTATAACGTACAATTCCACTTTCTATTGCTTGGCAGGGGGGATGCCATTTTGGATAAAAATTTCAGGTGTCGGAAAGGTGGTATTGAAAAAATTAACTACTTTTATACCTTTCTTATACATCATTAAATTCGCAACTATGAAAAAATTTTTATCTCTAACCCTTGTTCTTGGCCTGTTCGTTTCGCTTCAGGCACAAGTCAATCAACTGAAACCTCAACCCCGATTAAATACTGTCGTTGAAAAAGCCGTGGTCGGAAATCAGGATCCCATTGATTTTACCAATGAGTTTAACATAGCGACCGCTCCCGACCGAGCTGCGGATATCGTTATCGGTGAAACCTTCTACGATCTGCAATCCAATAGCTCCATGATGCAACGCATTTGGACTTTTGATGACGGAACCATGGGTGCCGTTTGGACCCGAGGCATGACCCCGACAGCCTATGCCGATCGTGGAACCGGTTATGCTTTTTATGATGGTTCAAGCTGGAGTGCCATACCCGACGAACGTGTGGAGCAGGTACGCACCGGATGGCCCAGCTATGCTGCCTATGGCGACAATGGCGAAATCATTTGTTCTCACACTTTTACAGATGCCGGATTGGTTTTTTCGTGGAGAGAAAATAAGGGCGAAGGCGACTGGAACTATTTCAGTCTGGTTGGCCCTGCCGGACATGAAGGGATTGCCTGGCCGCGTATGATTACCTCGGGCGAGCACAACGAAATTATTCACGTAATTGCCAGCGTGCGCAGTGAAGTGAATGGCGGATCGCCCTATCTTGGACAAGACGGCGCACTGTCCTATTCACGTTCTACGGATGGCGGACAAACCTGGGATCCCAACAATGTGATTCTGGAAGGTGTTTCTGCCGATTATTTTGCCAGCATCGATGCCGACAGTTATTCATGGGCTGCTGCACAAGGCAATACCCTGGCCTTTGTTTATTTTGGCGGAATTACCGATGGCGTGGTGATGAAATCCAATGATGGTGGCGACAACTGGGAAAGAATTTTGTTCTACGAAAGTCCCATGCCATTCTTCACCGGTTTGGAAGGCGATCTGCCCAAATGTGGTGGTGGCGATGGATGCAATGCTGTAGCCATTGATGATGAAGGAATGGTGCATGTGGCTTTTGGTCGTCAGATTCACGTAGATGATGATGTGGCCTCAGGATGGAGCTACTACCCCTACTCAGATGGATTGGTCTATTGGAAAGAAGGCATGGATGTGCTGGATACAACCAAAATTACAGCTGAAATTCTACCCACCGACTGGGAATCACATTATTTGTATCAACAGGGCAACCTGGCTGCCTGGACACAACCCAATGGAGACGACACCATTGTTGGTGTGGCTTACTATGGTGCCTCTCTTACAAGTCAACCTGCCATTGCCATAAAAGAAGGTAGGGTGGCAGTGTTTTATTCAGGATTAGCCGTTGGTTTCGACAATTCAGAAGTAAATTACCGTCATATTTGGGGAAGATTTACCGAAGGGGACGGTAACTGGAGTGATTTTACGGATTTTACGGGTGATGTGTTCCATATTTTCAGCGAATGTTCCTATCCTTCGATAGCTCAAAATGTGATTAGTGACATTCAATACGACATGGTATATCAAACTGATAACATGCCCGGAACCAGTATTCAACCCGATCCACCTTCGCACGATCCTAATTTGAATAACATCGTTTATATTAATCCTTACCTTCCCATAGGAACCAACGATTTGAATCAGCCGGATTTCGAAATAACACAGAATTTTCCCAACCCTTTTAGTGGAAATACCTTTTTCGATATTACACTCGAACGCAATGCCAACGTAAGTATGGAGGTGTATAATATTACCGGTCAAAAAGTGATGACTCAGGATTTTGGATATCAAGCCACAGGTAAACATACACTCATGCTGAATGGAAATAGCTTAACTACCGGCGTTTATTTTTATACCGTAACTGCCGGAACCTCACGTATTACACGAAAAATGATGGTCAATTAGCCCATACTGTCACTTAACTCAATTGAAAAGGGCGGTTGCATGTTGGCAGCCGCTCTTTTTTTGTGGGTATTCATTTTTCTACGGAATGAAATCCATCGATAATGGTTGGTGTCCCCTGTGGCACTTTGGGGGGTGAGCATACACCATCAGTCATTTTCACCTAAAAGGTGTTTTATTCGCCAACATGATTCAGATTTTGACCTTAAAAACTGATGTGTCAACAACTTGTCCCGTTTTGTATCAAAAAGGAATCGCCAGAAGCAGTACCCGTTCGTTAATAATTGGAAATCAGCGATTCGTAGGGAATGTTCATCTTGTCATGCAGGTTTCTGATCATTTTTAGTGTCAGTTTTCTTTTTCGATTAAAAATTTCAGATACGCGACTTTTGTAACCAATGATTTCTGCGAGTTCTTGCTTCGTCATATTCATTTGTTCCATTCTAAATTTTATTGCCTCAATAGGGTCGGGCACTTCAATGGGATAGTATTCATCCTCGTATTTTTCAATGAGGATTGACAATAGTTCAGCTTCATCTCCTTCAGTGGAGTCGATTGGAGCATGAAATATTTCTTCCAGTCTTTTTAACGACTTGGCATAATCTTCTTTAGTCTTTATCACCTTTATTTCCATAACCCTTAGATTTTATTTGCGTCAATTTTATCATATTCTGAGTGTGTTCCCACGAAACGAATAAAAACCCATTGCCTTTCATAGTTTATGTCAACAACAAGTCTGTATTTGTTTCCACAGATATTAAAAACTACCCTGCCTGATTTCAATATACTGGTCATAGAATATTCAGCTTTTATTTCTGATGTGTTTTTCCAATTAGCCCTTGAAGTTTCTCTATGCCAAGTCTTTAGTTGGTGTTCAGCGTCGCTGTGTTTCTCCCAGAATTCTCTTAGTATTTTCTTCGCGACAATTCTCATTCAAAATATTTTTAACAAAGATAGTGATAAATTACCAAAACGGTAACTTTTTTTGCTTGCCTTGTCTTCTTCATTATTCCAATAACCAAATGAACTCCATCGAATTGATCATAGAGGATTTGTGGAAAAGACAAAATAAGTAATGCAATCAGTCTCCTAAAATTCGGAAGTAAAATGGAAGGCGATGTCTTTGTATTTGGTTTGTGCCATTTCCAACGAAAAGGCCGAATCGGCCAAAAACACCTCTCTGCCTTCTTTGTCGAGGGCTATTTGGTTGGCTTTACGAGCACGGAAATCTTCAAGCTGGGCTTTGTTTTTGCTGGTGAACCAGGCGGTTTTATATAAGGTGATGTGTTCGTAGCGGCATTTGGCATTGTACTCGTGCTCCAACCGGTGCTGGATGACTTCAAACTGAAGGGCTCCCACTGTTCCAATGATTTTACGTCCGGTGTGTTTGCCCGTAAACAGCTGGGCCACACCCTCGTCCATCAACTGATCCAACCCTTTGGCCAATTGTTTCGACTTCATGGGATCGGCATTTTCCACATATTTAAACAGTTCGGGCGAAAAGCTGGGGATGCCCTTGTAATTGAGGATTTCTCCTTCGGTCAATGTGTCGCCGATTTTAAAGTTGCCCGTATCATGCAATCCCACGATATCTCCCGGAAACATCTCGTCCACGATGCTTTTCTTTTGTGCCATAAAGGCTGTGGGACTGGCAAATTTGAGTTTGCGGTTTTGACGTACATGCAGATAGTTGGTGTTGCGTTGGAAAACTCCCGAAACCACTCTCACAAAGGCGATTCGGTCGCGGTGGTTGGGATCCATATTGGCATGAATTTTAAACACAAACCCCGTAAATTCCTCATCATGAGGATTTACGTGCCTGATATCAGCGTCTTTTCCCTGTGGGGGAGGTGCAATTTTTATGAAGTTGTCCAATAATTCTTTAACCCCAAAATTGTTCAAGGCGCTTCCGAAAAATACCGGACTGAGGCGGCCTTCCAGGTATTCGTTCACGTCCATTTGGGGGTAAACACCCGAAGCCAACTCCACCTCTTCACGCAATTTTTCTGCATCCTTGGGCAAATGCTTGTCCACTTCCGGACTGTTGATGTCGTTGATTTCCACACCCGTTTCGATGGTTTGTTTGTTGGGCGTAAACAGATTAAGCTGTTTGGAGAAAATATTGTAAACCCCTTTGAAGTTGGCTCCCATGTTGATGGGCCAGCTCAATGGTGTAACTCTCAAATGCAGTTTTTGTTCCACTTCATCCAGCAATTCAAAGGCGTCTTTTCCGGGACGGTCGAGTTTGTTGATGAAAACGATGATGGGTGTTTTGCGCATGCGACAAACTTCCACCAGTTTTTCGGTTTGAGGCTCAACCCCTTTGGCCACGTCGATTACCACGATCACGCTGTCGACGGCGGTAAGCGTTCGGAAGGTGTCTTCGGCAAAATCCTGGTGACCGGGAGTGTCGAGGATGTTGATTTTTACATCATTGTACTCGAAACCCATCACGGAAGTGGCCACTGAAATTCCACGTTGACGCTCAATCTCCATCCAGTCGGAGGTGGCTGTTTTTTTAATCTTGTTGGATTTTACCGCTCCCGCCACCTGAATGGCACCACCATACAACAGGAGTTTTTCGGTGAGGGTGGTTTTCCCGGCATCGGGGTGACTGATAATGGCAAAGGTACGTCGGCGGTTTATTTCTTTCCGGATGTTCATAAGCAGTTGAAAAAGTGTGCAAAATTAGTAAAAATATACCTTGAATGAAGTTTACCTTCACGTTGCAATCAAAACAAAAGTCTAACTTTACATTTTTGTTCAAAAGATAAACCAATGCAAGAAACCTCCAGCATATTCCATAAACCTTTGAGAGAACCTTCGGCACCTCTTTATAAATTTGTTGGCGGATTATTGGTTATATTCGGAGGCTTGATGCTTTGGTTTTCTTGGCAGCACCAAAATTGGATTGGCGGCGTGACAGGATTTGTGTTTTTTGTTGGAGGTATGGCACTTGTGTTTGTCTCCGAAGGTATTGAAATCAATTTTTCCGACAGCTTGTTCAGAAATTATTCATCCATTTTCGGATTTTTTTGGGGTCGATGGAAACCGCTGCCTAATATTGAATACATCACCATCTATCATGAAATTATGGGTGTGAACAATTATGTTTCGAGTTTGCAATATGCATATCAAGAAGAAAAGTTGAAAATTGCATTGGTTCACGGGGATCATCAGCAAATATCTGTGGGACGTTTCAAAAACAAAGAAAAAGCACTGGAAGTCGGGAAATTATTGGCTGCAAAGTTGGAAACAAAGTTGCTCAATTACACTCAAAAGGAACCTGTTTGGTTGATTGAGTGAGTATTACCCCCTGTTTTCCACCTCCCGGATATCCACCAGGTTGTTCATCAGCGCGTACACTGTCAAACCGCTTACCGTTTTAATTCCCAGCTTTTTGGTGATGTTTTTGCGGTGGGTGGTTACGGTGTGTACACTTAAAAACAACTTGTCTGCGATTTCCTGGTTGGTGAGTCCCAAACAAACCTGCTTCAACAATTCAATTTCACGATTGCTCAGGGTTTGACTCTTGGGTTCGGGTTTGCTCAGGGTGTTGCCAATAATTTTTTTAAGTTGTTCCAACAAGTCGAATTTGCAATCGTCGCGATGGAGGTGGAAAGCAAAACGGCTTTTGATGTGGTCGGGAGCTTGGCTTGATAGTAGCCCCACCAGTTTGATGTCGGGTTCTTGCTGAAAACCCCTGACCATGGAAAGCAGTTGGTCGCCCACCGAATGTGGATCCAAAATAATGATGTCGGGTTTATGACTCAGCACCTTTTCAGCCAAATGATGCTCTTGTCCGTGAAATACCTGATCCACATATACACCATTCAGTTCATTGACCAACGATTCCAGACCTGCGGCCAACAAAAAGGCATGTTCAATCAAGACGATTTTAATTGTTTTCGCCATGATCTTTCTCCATTTTCTTGATAATTTGTTCCATTTCTTCCACTTTCGGCACCAGAATGGTGTCTTCGATGCGGGCATGTTCGTTGAGGTCTTTTTCTAAAATAAAAAGCTCATGCAGGATGGTAAAACACAGGTTTTGGTTGGTGGTGGGCGGAAGGTATTTGATGATGATGTTTTTCAAATCGAACAGTTTTTCCTCCACATTTTCGTGTTCCTCCTCGTAATCGGTGATGGAATAGGCATGCACGCGGTCCATGAGTTGCTGATTTATTTCTCCGGTAGTAATGGCATTTTCCAACAGAAAAACATAGGGGTAAACCACTTTTTCTTCGCGTTCGATGTGCTTGGTGAGTTCCTTTTTGTATTCTTCAAAAAAGTTCTGCAGCAATTGATAGGCCGCTTTGTGATGGGAAGATTCTTCAATTAACTGCCGGATCAAACCGGCAATGTAGGGAATGCGTTCACCCAAATAGTTTTTGTGAGTTTCTTTCAGGTAGTTGACAAGCAAGACCACAGGAAATGATTTCAGGTGCCGATTGGCATAATATCGAGGGTCGTGAAAGGTGTTGAGGATGGTAAGGAAAAAATCGGCATCCACCCCGTGGGTTGCGCAGATTTGTCCGATGGTATGGTCGCCAAAGCCCAGGGTCAGGCCAAAGCGGTTGATCACCGGTGTCAGGTTGTGATCGTGATGCAGCACATCGGCCAGCTTCATATCTTTTTCAATCAGCATATATGTAGTAGTTTAGAAAGGCAAAATTAACTAAAATGGGGTTTCAGGGTTTTCGCGTTTTCTGCGAAAGCAAAAAAATGGTGACGCCCACAGCTACTGCCAACAGAATAATGGTTACGTGCAGGTGATCGACCAAATAAATGGAAACCCCGATGGTAACCCAAAGCAAAATGATTGTTCTGATTTTTACCTGCATGGGGATGCCATTTTTTTGTTTGTAGTTGGCAATGTATGGTCCTAGTAACTTGTTGTTTATCAGCCAGTGGTGAAACTTTTCGGATCCCTTGTTAAAGCACGCGGCTCCCAACAAAAGAAAAACGGTGGTTGGCAGCAAGGGGACGAAAATTCCGACGACACCGATGGCCACAAAGATGCCTCCGGCCACATTCCACACAGGTTTGCTGATGTGTTTCGCCCAATCGGACAATCTGTTGAGGGGCTTTTTCATGGATTGTTTTGTTTATAAAGGGCAATCTTCCCGGCGAGACTTTGGATGGCTTTTTGTAGTGCGTCACGGTTTTCAAATGAGGAGAGTCCTTGATAGTGATGTCGTGTTTGGTAGGCTTTGCTCAGGTCGAATGTATTTTGCGATTGGCAATAAGCGCGTTTTTCGTCCATGAGTTTGTGGGCCAGGCATTCCTGTTCGGTTTGTCCCGGTGTGGGAACGAAGGCAGCTTTCTTTTGCAAAAAAGCCAAATCCATCAGGGTGCTGTAGCCGGGACGGCTTACAATGAGTTGGGCACCTAATATATAGGCTGCCATGGTTGGGTCGTCGAGGTGGGAGATTTTCCGAATGTTTTTGATCTGAACGTCCTGATAATCTTCAGGTTTGCCTTGTATTATCAGAATGTTCAGGTCGGTTTTTAGTGCCTGAGAGGTGAACTTCTCTTCCAGTAATGTTCGTTGAGGTTCAGGTCCCGATAGGATAATCACGATGTCGTTTTCGATGGGTTTTATTTCCACCTTCTGCTCCGAAAACCTACTTAGCAATCCGATATAACTGGTTTTAGGTTTTAGGTTGGGCAAGGGATGCGCCAGAATTCCGCTCAAATTGTGTTCACCTGCTTCATCCGGGATCCACAGTTCATGGTAGCGATTTATGTATTTTCTGATGTTCAGGTCGATGAATGGCTGGAATATTTTTTGCCATCCAACAGTTTGAATATGAATTTGGTGCGTGATAAATACATGATAAACACCCGGCATGCTCAACTCGTATCGGTTGTCGGACACCACGACATCCGCCCGATGTTTTTCAACAATTCCTGCCAACGTTTTTCGCGCTTTACCCGCTGACCGAATCATTTGAGGGTAGGCCGCCATCATGGCCAAAGGCATCAAAAAGCCCCGTGTTGGGTAGTTGGGTTGGTATCCGGGCAACTGCTCGAAAATACAGTTTGGAAAGCGCAATTTCAAAAAGGCCAGCGGTCGGTTGTCGGCAGCTATCACCACCTGATAATTTTCCCTGATAAACGACTCAATAACAGGAACCATACGTGTGGCATGGCCAAGGCCCCAATCGAGAGGACAGACTATCACGGTGTTTTTCTTGCGCATCATGGAGCAAAAATAAGTAAACCAAGCACATCCCAAAAATTAATACTTCAAATCGTTAATTCACCAAAAAGTAATATTTTTGAACCGATGAACCTTGACCTGCTATCATATCAAATTGCCCTTACCCTGATTCCCGGTGTGGGCGATGTCAATGGAAAAAAATTGGTCTCTTATTGTGGTGGTGCCGAGGCGGTTTTCAACGAAAGTCGTGCCGCGTTGTTGAAAATTCCGGGTATTGGACAATCCACTGTATCGAGCATTCTTGGGCAACAGGTATTGCAACGTGCCGAGAAGGAAGTGGAATATATTATTCGAAACGATCTTCAGGCCTTATTTTATACCGATCCGGAGTATCCCCGAAGGTTGTTGAATTGTGAAGACGGCCCTTTGATGCTCTATTACAAAGGTACGGCCAGTTTGAACGATACACGGATGGTTGCCTTTGTTGGTACCCGCCGGGCCACCGGCTATGGACTGGAATGTTGCGAAGAATTGGTACGTGGTCTGAAGGCCAAAGGAGTGGTTGTTGTGAGCGGATTGGCTTATGGTATTGATGGATGTGCCCATCGAAAAGCCATTGAATATGAGATAGATACCATAGGAGTGATGGCCCATGGTCACGACCGAATTTATCCTTTTCAGCATCATCAGTTGGCATTGAATATGTTGGAAAAGGGAGGCTTGCTTACCGAATTTCCCTCAGGAACCAATCCCGATCGCGAGAATTTTCCCAAACGAAACCGCATTGTGGCGGGTATGTGCGATGCCGTGGTGGTGGTTGAGTCCGGGTTGAAAGGAGGTGCCATGATTACTGCCGGCCTGGCCAATTCGTATAACCGCGATGTGTTTGCCGTGCCCGGACGAACCAACGATGATTACTCGAAAGGTTGCAACATGCTGATCAAATCAAATCGGGCTGTGTTGGCCGAATCCGTTGCCGATATAGCCTACGTCATGGGTTGGGAAGACCGGAAAACTCCGGCCAAATCGCAACGCAATCTGTTTTTTGTTATGACCGATGATGAAAAAAAGCTGATGGAACTTTTGAATCCGAAAGAGGCAATCAGCATGGATCAGCTTATTGTAAAAGCCAACATGACCGCATCAAAAGTAGCCAGTGCTTTGTTGAACTTAGAATTTGAAGGTTTGGTTCGGAGTTTGCCCGGAAAGCTCTATAAAACAATCGCCTGATTATTTTCGCTCCATGCGCAAAGTAACGCTTTTTACTACCAACGCGATGCCAATAATCAAATAGCCGATGCCAATAAAAACGAGTAGCCTGATATCCGACGTGATGAATCCAAAATAATACAATCCGTGGAAAAAAGTAGCCAGAAACAAACCGGTGTTGTTGTCGATAAACCCGTTTTTTCGCATTTTTCCCATGCCCACAAAAAATCCCATGCAAATGCCAATTACCACACTTGCAATGGGATAGGTGTATAAAAACAATTCAAAGTTGTGTATTTTATCGGGCAATCCAATCACACCGTAAACGTAAAGAATAACCGCCACCAATGAAAACCCAAGGTTGATGAACACGGAATAGATGATGCCTTCAAGGGGACCAACAAAGCTTTTCAATGGGTAAAAAATTCCCCGGAGTATGGTATACTTTCCAACTTCGGATGCAAAAGCTGTAACTACAAAAACAAAAAAGGCCATCCTCCGCATATTGCGATAGTTTCCATGCCATTGAAGTTCAATTAAATAGCTTGAAATGACTAGCAGAACAACGGATACGATACCAAAAATTACGGCGTTTCTGATGTTGGTCAAACTTTTTACGGCAAATTTATATCTCAGGTAAATGATGAATAGTAAAATCAGAACAGGAGATACCAGAAAAGAAACATAGTCGAGAATTGTCATATAAGGGTTTTTTTAAGGAACAGGGTTCAAATATAAGAATTGTTTGTAGTTTTATTGACTTTTAAATAAAAATTTAACATTAAATCTCTTGGATGGAAAGGGTTGTAAACCATAAGTTTGTTGAATTTCCTAACGCAAAAAAACGAAGATGTCAATGAGAGGAGCCAATATTAGGGGAACAGTTTTGCGGTCAACAGGTAGTTGGTATTCGGTATTAACCGAAAATGACGGGATGATGGACTGCCGGCTCAAGGGTGTTTTTCGTACCAAAGGAATTCGTACCACCAACCCTATTGCTGTTGGTGATCACGTCGTCGTTGAGCTGTCTGAAGATGGTGAAAATGCCAACATTGTGGCCATTGAAGAAAGAAAAAACCACCTCATCCGTAAATCCACCAACCTGTCCAAAGCCACCCATATCATTGCGGCCAACATCGACCAGATGGTGTTGATCGCCTCACTGGAAAAGCCCCGGACTTCCACGGGATTCATCGACAGGTTGCTGGTTACGGCAGAGGCCTATCACATTCCGGCCATCCTGGTTTTCAACAAGCGCGATCTGTATGGTGAAAAAACATTGAAACAATTGGACTACCTTTTGGCGGTTTACGAATCGTTGGGTTACCAATGTATCGCCACTTCTGTAAAGGAAAACTACCATATTCAGCCATTCAGAGAAGCGCTGACGGGTAAAGTATCTCTGTTATCAGGACACTCCGGCGTAGGTAAGTCTGCGTTAATCAACCTGGTTGATCCAACACTTGACCTTCGAACAGGTACCATTTCGTCTGCCCACGACAAAGGCATGCACACCACCACATTCGCTGAAATGTTTCCTCTTTCGGGCGGTGGAGCCGTTATCGATACTCCGGGCATCAAGGAGTTTGGCTTGGTGGAATTTGAAAAAACTGAACTTGCCCAACGTTTTCCGGAATACCGTGAACTGATGCACGATTGTCGGTTTAACAACTGTGTTCACGTGGATGAGCCCGGATGTGCCGTCAAAGCTGCTCTGGAGCAGGGATTGATTGAGCCTTTCAGGTACACCAATTACCTAAATATGATGCAGGAACTTATTTCGGGCTGATGTTTGGTGCACAATCAAAACCAAAGTATTAGCTTTGCACCATGATTGCCAATCAATTGATAACCGAAGAAATTCTCCCGCTTTTGCTGTCCGACACGGTAAACGAAGCCCTGCGTCGTATGGACGAATACAAAGTATCGCATTTTCCGGTGGTAGATGAAGGCACTTTTGTGGGCATGGTTGTTGAAAAAGAATTGTTTGGCTTACCCGACTTCAATCAGGCTTTATCCCGCGAGTTGCTGCACTTTGAGGATTTTTATGTGGAGGAATATCAACTTATTTATCAGGTACTTGCCGTAGCTACCAAACAAAAACTGTCCATTGTTCCGGTTTTGGATTTGGATCGACGCTACTTGGGATGTATCACCCATTCTGATTTGCTTCATTTTTTTACAAGCACCCTCTCAACTGACAGTCCGGGAGGCGTGATTGTACTTGAAGTGAGTGAAAACGATTATAGTTTAACCGAAATTGCCAACATTGTTGAGTCCAACGATGCCAAAGTATTGCATGTGTTGCTCATCAACAAACCCCATTCTACCCGCATCAACATTATTCTCAAGGTAAATGTTATGAACATTGCAGCCATACTGAAAACCTTCGAACGTTATACTTACGTGGTAGATGCTTCTTTTGGCCAGGATATCAGTCAGGAAGACCTGAAGGAGAATTATGAGTCGTTGATGAACTACCTCAAAATGTAACTATGCGCCTTGTAATCATCTGGTTGACCATTGCTTTAACTTTCTGTGGAAATTTGTTTGCCCAACCTCCGGCGGGGGAAGACACTTCAGCATATATTACCGTAGCAGCCGTGTCGTTGGTTGGCAATAAAATTACCCGCGACAACATCATACTCCGCGAACTCGAGTTTCAGGTTGGAAAGCCTTATCGGGCTGAAATGCTTGATAGTTTGATTGTTAAGAGTCGTCAAAACCTATTGAACAGATCCTTGTTTAATTTTGTTACCATCACTTTATCGGGTAAGGGAAGTGAGCGCGAAATGGAAGTGGCAGTGATCGAACGTTGGTATATCTGGCCCATTCCCATTTTTCAGTTTGCCGACCGAAACCTCAATGCCTGGATTGAAAAGGGCGACCTAAACCGCCTGAATTATGGCCTCGACCTCAGGGTGGAAAATTTTCGCGGACGCATGGAAAAGCTGAATATCATTGCCCAAACAGGATACGATATGCGGTTTGCGGCCCGTTGGTCATTGCCTTATCTCAACAACAACCAGGTGACGGGGATGAGTATGGAGGGTGGAGTGCAGTTTAATCATGAGGTGGCCGTTGCCACACTGGATAATAAACCACAATACTACCATTCGGCAGGCGATTTTGCTCAGATTTACTATTTTGGTGGAGTAGGCCTTACTTTTCGTCCTAAGTTCAACTATCTGCATGATTTGGGACTTAGTTTTCATCAATTTCAGTTTTTGGATACCATTTTGGTAATTAATCCAGATTTTGCCTGTGGAAATCGCTGTAGCTTTTTTCAGTTTTCTTACACCTTTAAACTGGATTACCGGGATTACAAACCCTATCCATTGTCGGGTTATTATTTTGATGCCCAACTACGTAAGCTTGGGTTGGGAGTGTTTTTAAATCGGGTGGATTTGTTGTGGGTAAGTACGACTTTCGATCAGTACATTCCCTTGTTGCCCAAGTGGTTTTTCGCTTATAATTTTTCTACACAATTTTCAGGTGATGCCGACAGGCCCTATTTTCTAACCTCCGGTTTCGGCGATAACGGCTTGGATGTGAGAGGCTATGAGCTCTATGTGGTGGATGGGCAAAATTTTGGATTGGTCAAGTCCAATCTCAAATATGAAATACTGGCACAGCGAAATTATACCATCCCTTGGATAAAATCCCCCAAGTTCAGCCAGATATTCTTCGCTATGTATGCCAACGTGTTTTTTGACGTGGGATATGCCAGCGATTTGCACCATCAATTGACCAATCCTTTGGCCAATCAACTGATATGGGGAACGGGATTTGGCCTCGACCTGGTTTCGTATTATGATACGGTTATTCGTCTGGAGTTCACCCTGAACAAGCAAAAAGAAACAGGCTTCTTCATCAATTTTGTGGCACCAATCTAAGTCCTGCAAAGCAGTTAAAAAACGTTAATTATAGGCAGTTTCAGACGATTAAGTAGGTTGGTGGCTTTTATCCTGTGGTTTTTAATTTACTTTTGTCAGGCAAAAAGCCACCTTATGAAAATAGCACTTTTTGGTAAAGGATACAAGAGTCATCAACAACCCTTTCTGCAAGGGTTGGTTGAGGAGTTGAACAGGTGCGGAGTGGAAGTGATGTATTACGAACCTTACTTGTCGTCCTTTGCCGATCAGCTCACTTTTGCACATACACCAAAAAGTTTCAATACCTATGCCGAAGTGCTTCATGGTGCCGATATGCTTTTGTCGGTAGGTGGCGATGGCACTTTTCTGGATACGGTGCCCTTTGTTCGCAATTCGGGTATCCCCATTTTAGGTATCAATCTGGGCCGGTTGGGATTTTTGTCGAGTGTTTCAAAAAATGAAATTGCAGAGGCCATTCGCATGGTAAGTCAAGGGAATTTCACCCTCGACAAAAGGTCGTTGCTTCAGCTCAATGCACCCGAAAATTTGTTTGGCGATCTCAATTTTGCGCTCAACGACATCACCATTTACCGCAATGCCACACCTGCATTAATTATGGTTCATGTGTTTGTGGACGATCTTTTTCTCAATTCGTATTATGGCGACGGGTTGATTGTGGCCACACCCACAGGATCAACGGCCTACTCCATGAGCGTAGGTGGCCCCATATTAACACCAGGTGCCCAGAATTTTGTAATTGCGCCCATTGCATCGCACAACCTCACCGTGCGCCCCATCGTGATTCAGGATAGCAGCAGCATACGTATTAAAATTGAAGGAAGAGAAGAAAAATACCTGATGACCATGGACTCGCGGCAGTCGGCCATTAGCAAGGAAGATGAAATTATTATAAAAAAGTGTGATTTTCAAATCAATTTGGTAAACATGCCCAACAAAAATTTCTTTTCTACCATCCGCGATAAATTGTTGTGGGGTGTGGATAACAGAAAACAACATGCCATTGATGACATTTGATAATAAATAGTTGGATAATGAGTTTGATAGAGAGAAAGTCATTTTGGATGTCAATATCATGTTGGCTTTCGCAGATAGTAATGTAAAAAAGGATTATTTTTGGCGCTCGAAATCAAAATGGAACGAAATACAATCATAATGAAAAAGTTAGCCCGAATTAGCAAGTTCGCCGTAGGAACTGTTTTCGTGCTTATTTCCTATATTGCACAAGCTCAAACTGTTGAATTGGGGTTGTTTGGTGGCGGATCCTATTACCTGGGTGAGTTGAACCCCGGTTTGCCCTTTGTCAATACTCAGCCTGCATTTGGGGTTTCGGCTCGTTATAGTAAGAGTACCAGGTGGTCGTACAAACTCACCTATATTCGCGGAAAAGTCACCGGTAGCGACGATCAGTTCAGTGGGGTGGTCAACCGAGGGCTGGCATTCAAAAGCAATATCAACGATTTTAGTTTGGTGGCCGAGTTCAGCTTTTGGGATTATTTCACAGGCAGTAAAAACGATTATTTTACACCCTACCTGTTTGCCGGCGTTGGTTTCTTCACCTTCACTCCCATGTCGTTGGATGGGGTTAAGCTTCGTCCGTTGGGAACCGAAGGCCAAAACGACCCTACCAGAGGACAAGATCCTTACAACTCGTATAGCGTGTCGGTACCTTTTGGTGTGGGATTAAAATATAGTGTGTCGCGTCGAATTGGGCTAAACTTTGAATGGGGAATGCGTAAAACATTCACGGATTATATCGACGACATCAGTACAACCTATTATCTTGATGGAAGTCAGATAGATCCCAATGTTCCTGCCGAAATATTGAGCGATCCCACCATGAACCATCAGCAGGGAATGCAACGTGGCGATCCGAAAAATTTTGATTGGGTGTCCTATGCCGGACTCACCATAAGCTATAAAATAGATTTGTTTAGTAAAAAGCGCTGCGACAACCTCATGTGGTAATACAATATTCGATGGAAAGTTTAAAAGATAAGATCAATTTGGAAAAGCTCCCGCTGCATGTGGCCATTATCATGGATGGCAACGGTCGATGGGCCATGAAGCAGGGAAAAGATCGTGTCTTTGGTCATCACGAAGGAGTGGAGTCGGTGAGAGAAATTACGGAGGTTGCCGCCGAATTGGGAATTAAATACCTTACACTTTACACTTTTTCAACCGAAAATTGGAACCGCCCCAAAGATGAAGTGGATGCTTTGATGAACCTGTTTGTCGAGACCATCGTAAGTGAGCTGGATACCCTGAATAACAACAATGTACGACTGAATGCCATCGGCGACCTCAAAAGTTTACCCAACGAAAATTACGTCAGGTTGATGGATACCATGGCGAAAACATCTTCCAACAACCGCATGACCCTCACGCTGGCCATGAGCTACAGTGCCCGTTGGGAAATCGCCGAGGCCGCCCGTCAATTGGCCGCAAAAGTGGAAACAGGACAAATGAAGCCAGAGGATATTACCGAAAAAGTGTTTGCCGATCATTTATCTACACACGGAATGCCCGACCCCGAATTGGTGATTCGTACCAGTGGAGAGCAACGTATCAGCAACTATCTTTTGTGGCAGGTGGCCTATGCCGAGTTTTATTTTACACCTAAACTGTGGCCCGAATTCAGAAAAGAAGATTTTTATCAGGCCATACTGGAATACCAGGCACGTGAGCGTAGGTTTGGCATGACAAGTGAGCAATTAAAAGCTAAATAGCGAGATGATTAAAGGAGTTGGAAAAATAGCCGTGTTATTAATGCTGATAAGCCTGTTCGCAGGAGGTCAGCAGGTGTATGCCCAAATTAGTATAGGTAGTGATTTGTCGAAAATAAATTACGAAAAACCGGTGGAGTATGTGATTGGTGGCGTGGAAGTTACCGGCGTTGAATACCTGGACAAAAATGTCATTATCATGCTCTCGGAACTGGAAGTGGGCAAACGGGTGAAAATTCCCGGTGATGAAGTTACCGGAGCCATTCGAAAACTGTGGGAACAAGGCTTGTTCGACAACATCAGTATTACAGCTTCGAGCATTAAAGGAAATACCATATTCTTGAATATCAACCTCAAAGAACGCCCCCGACTGAGTAAATTCTCCTTCGAAGGCATCCGCAAAAGTGAAGCCGACGATATTCGTGAAAAAATTAACCTTACCAGAGGTGATGTGGTTACCGACCACTTGATGATCCGCACCGAAAACATCATCAAGAAATTCTATGCCGACAAAGGTTTTCTCAATTCTGAAGTTAGCGTAACTGAGGCGAGGGACAAAAAAAATAACAACTTCGTGGATTTGACCATAAAAATTAAGAAAAACAAAAAGGTTAAAATCAAATACATACATATTATCGGCAATACAGCCCTCAGCGAAGATGCCATCAAATCGGCTATGAAGGAAACCAAACCCCGTGGTGTATTCCGACCCCTCGATAGCCTGGGCCCGTTGGTGATTAATGTGGCCGAATCGGCAGTAACACTGAAATTCAAACAAGTGGGTGAGGAATTGGTGAGGTATGCCAAACAAAACTATAAAATCAACCTGTTCAAAGGTTCCAAATACATCGAATCCAACTATCAGGAAGATCTTCAAAACATCATTGCCAAGTATAACAAAAAAGGGTACAGAGATGCACATATCGTGGTGGATTCCATCTATCGACTCGACAACGAGAATCTGGTAATCGATATCACCATCGACGAGGGCAACAAATATTATTTCAGAAACATCAAGTGGGTGGGAAATACGGTATATCCCTCTGCATTTTTGAGCGCCATTCTGGGCATTCAGCCCGGCGATGTGTACAACAAGGAGTTGCTGGAAACCAACCTGCAATACAATCCCAATGGCTTCGACGTGAGTTCGCAGTACATGGACAATGGATACCTGTTTTTTAATGCCACTCCGGTGGAAACATACGTGAGCAACGACTCCATTGATTTGGAAATCAGGATATTTGAAGGTAAGCAAGCCCGTATCAACAATGTTTCTGTAAAAGGCAATGAAAAAACCAACGACCATGTCATTATCCGTGAGTTGCGTACACGACCCGGACAGCTATTCAGCCGTTCCGACATTATTCGTACCACCCGTGAGTTGGCCAACCTGGGTTATTTCAATGCCGAGTCCATCAACCCCAATATCAACCCCAATGCCGCCGACGGGACCGTTGATATTGAATATGAAGTAGAAGAAACCTCCGCCGACCAAATTGAACTTTCGGGAGGTTGGGGCTATGGTCGGATTATTGGTACCATTGGTTTGAGTTTTAACAACTTCTCGCTGAAAAATTTCTTCCATAAAGATGCCT
Source organism: Bacteroidales bacterium (assembly GCA_965140775.1). Classification (GTDB taxonomy): domain Bacteria; phylum Bacteroidota; class Bacteroidia; order Bacteroidales; family F082; genus UBA6244. The sequence goes on from OZ223471.1 coordinate 1,064,140, forward strand.
GGAAACCCATTCCCTCCGGTGATGGACAAAAGCTTTCGCTCAAATTCCAAACCTACGGAAAAGACTATATGAGTTACAGCGTTTCGTTTACCGAACCCTGGTTGGGAGGCAAAAAACCCAACGCACTTACCGTATCATATTATCATTCAATTTATTCCAACGGCCGTGCCCGTTCCGACTCCTTGCGTTCAGCATTTATCATCAACGGTATTACTGTGGGTATTGGTAAACGACTGGAGTGGCCCGATGACTTTTTCACCCTCTATCAAGGAGTGAATGTACAGCTTTACGACCTGACCAACTACGGAACCATTTTCTCGGTGGGCGATGGCAACGGGGCTTTCAACAACCTGAGCTACGAGGTTATCCTGGGTCGTAACTCCATCGACCAACCCATTTTTCCACGCAGAGGTTCCGATCTGTCGCTTGGATTGGAGGTGACGCCACCCTATTCGGCTTTTTCCGACAAGGATTACTCCACCATGGACGACAACGAAAAATATAAATGGATTGAATACCACAAATGGAAGTTGAAAGCCTACTGGTATTTCGAATTGATGGACAAATTGGTGCTGGCCTCCCGTTTCCGTTTTGGATATCTGGGTCATTACAACAGTCAGTTAGGCACCACGCCATTCGAGCGTTTCTATTTGGGTGGCGACGGATTGTCGGGATACAACAACTTCGACGGGCGTGAAATCATTGGTATGCGTGGCTATACCAATGAATCCATTACACCTTATTATTATAAGGACCAAAATATTGGCGGAACCGTATTTACCAGATATTCGCTCGAGTTGCGTTATCCTTTGTCGTTGGCACCCACCTCCACCATTTATGCCCTTACCTTTGTGGAAGCAGGAAACTCATGGCTTGGTTCACAAGGCTTCGATCCTTTTGATGTGAAACGCTCTGCCGGGGTTGGTGTACGTGTATTCTTGCCCATGTTCGGAATGTTGGGACTTGACTGGGCCTATGGATTCGACCCCATCTATGGTCAGCCTGATGCCAACGGAAGTCATTTTCACTTTTCTCTCAATCAATCACTCGACTAAAAACAATTTTGGCAATATTTTTGTATTCAGTACTGAAACTAAAAAAATATCATCATGAAAACCAGTAGATTAATTTTCCCTCTTCTTTTCACAGCTTTGTTCGTATTGACCGGAATCACGCAGAGTACAGCACAAAACCAGAAATACGCCTACGTTGACACCGAATACATTATGGACAATATACCTGAATTTCAGGATGCTCAGGATGAGCTGGACGAATTATCCAAAAAATGGCAAAAGGAAATTGAAGCCGCTTATGCTGAGGTGAGCGAAATGTACCAGAAATACCAGGCCGAATCGGTATTGCTTCCGGAAGACGTAAAAAGAAAACGTGAAGACGAAATCGTAAAGAAAGAACAGGAAGTGAAAGACCTGCAACGGAAGTATTTTGGCCCTGAAGGCGACTTGTACCAAAAACGTCAGGAATTGGTGAAGCCCATACAGGAAAAAGTGTACAACGCTATCGAAACCCTTGCCTCCACACGCAATTACTCGTTCGTATTCGACAAAGCCGGTGGTACCACCATGCTCTACACCAACCCCAACTTCGACATTAGTGACGATGTGCTTGACGAAGTAGGCAATGTGATGCAAACCGTGAAACGCGACCAACGCACCCGTGGCGAAAATTAGGGTTGCGCCTTCATTTGTTAATATTTCATAATATACAAAACATATCTGGATCACATGTTTTCTCGGTGTGTTTTTTTCTTATGTTTGCGCCCTGAATTTGAATTAAATTAACCACTTATTCCAAAAAAATGAAATCGTTTAGAAAAGCTATCGCATTGTTATCTTTAATTTTGCTCGTTTCCTTCAGCGGAATGTCACAAACCGGTGCCAAATTCGGTTATATCGACTCCAATGAGATTCTCGCGCTCATGCCCGAAACCGACTCTCTGCAAAAAGAATTGAAAGCATATGCCGATTACCTCGACCAGCAGATGAACTCCATGGCTGTTGAATATCAAACCAAAGTGGCCAGTTATCAGGACAACGTGGCTACCATGTCCGATTTGATTCGTCAAACCAAAGAAAAAGAAATTACCGATTTGCAAGGACGTATTCAGGCTTTTCAACAATCGGCCGATCAGGACCTGGGTGCCAAACAAGCTGAGCTTTTTAATCCTCTGATTGAAAAAGTTAAGAATGCCATCAGCGATGTTGCCCGCGAGAAGAACTACAACTATATTTTTGATGTGGGAACCGGCGCACTCGTTTTTTATGAAAATGGTGATAATGTACTCCCCTTGGTAAAAGCTAAATTGGGTGTAAAATAGCATATATTGCCAACTGCCTCGAATTATTTCAGGAGTTGATAACCAAATACTACCAAAAGGCTGCCTCATTTTTGAGGTGGCCTTTTGGTGTTTTAACGGATTGATGGGGAAGTTGTCGGAGATTAGTTTGGGTTATATCATTATAATGACTTCCGCCTTTCAAATGCAGATGCGATTTTAGTTTCAATTTTAATTGAAATAATTAGCGTTTAGGCAAAAGCATTCAAACATGAATTACGAAAAGGATAAAAAGGATTGTCAAACAAGAAGGCAATTTTCGTCAACCCATTGCTGATGTATAGAGCAGAACCTGGATGGTCAGTGTCATTAACAATGTTTTTAGCGATCAACGAAGGGTTAGAACAATGCAAATTCAAATTAGTACATATTAGAACTTGCAATTCTAATATGTACTAATTATCTTTGTGCCATGATACATAGACAGATAGAAGAGAAAATTAAGTCGTTAGTAGGGAAATACCCCGTTATCACCATTAATGGACCACGGCAGTCAGGGAAAACGACCCTGGTTAAACAATTGTTTTCAGCATTTAGCTACGTTAATTTTGAAGATATCGAGCAAAGAGAGTTTGCCATTTCCGATCCAAAAGGTTTTCTCAATGCCAAAGGAAAAAAGTTAATTATTGATGAAGCCCAATACGTAACGGATATTTTCTCCTATATACAAATCTATGTTGATTCCGATGCTGAAAGGCAGTACATTTTGACCGGCTCTCAAAATTTTTTGCTCATGGAGCGAATCAATCAAAGCCTGGCAGGCAGGGTGGCCATATTCAACTTATTGCCCTTTTCAATGAGTGAACTCCATGATACGCCTTTCGAAAAACAGACCTATCAGGAATCTATATTATTTGGCGGTTATCCAAGAATTTATGATAAAGGTCTCGATCCATCCGAGTGGCTGAGAAATTACAATGCAACCTATGTAGAGAGAGATGTAAGACAGATCATCAATATCGGCGATCTCAATGCTTTTCAAAAGTTCATGGCATTATGTGCAGGCAGAATTGGTCAGTTAATTAATTTTTCTTCCATTGCCAACGAACTATCCCTTTCCTACCACACTGTTCAAAAATGGTTATCCATATTAGAAGCCAGTTTTATCGTCTATCGGTTATATCCTCATCACAAAAACTACAATAAGAGATTGGTAAAATCTGCCAAACTTTATTTTTATGATACTGGTTTGGCTTCTGCCATACTGGGCATTAAGGATGTTGAACAACTTCAATTACATTATTTAAAGGGTGAACTTTTCGAGAATCTCATCATCACCGAACTCATAAAGCATAAACTAAATGCAGGTGAAACAAGTAACTATTATTTCTGGCGCGACAACAAAGGGATTGAAATTGATTGCATTCACGAAGAAGGGAATGAAACAATCGCTATTGAAATCAAATCGGGGATGTCTGTTCATCAGGATTTTTTTAAGAATTTATTGTATTATCAAAAGCTATCAGAGGTTTCAAACAAAGAACTCATTTTGGTTTACGGAGGAACTGAAAGCTACCAAAGACTACAGGCCAGAGTTGTTTCGTGGAAGGACTTGCACTTGATACCATAAGGAAAAAGAACCACTTTCTCGCTCTCTTGTCCACGTTTTCAGCGTATATGGTTTGGTGCCTGATTATCGTGGCATCCGCGTTGCAAAGGCATGCGTGAATTTAGTTTGTTCCATGCTGTTCCAACATCCTTTGATGCCCGGCGAATGGCTTTTCAACAATCGGCCGATCAGGACCTGGGTGCCAAACAAGCTGAACTTTTTAATCCTTTGATTGAAAAAGTTAAAAAAGCCATCAGCGATGTTGCCCGCGAAAACAACTACAACTATATTTTCGATGTGGGAATCGGCGCACTCGTATTTTATGAAAATGGCGACAATGTACTCCCCTTGGTAAAAGCCAAATTGGGTGTACAGTAATTCAAGCATGGTAATGCGGGCAGTATGGTTCTCTGAAAACCAAAACTTGCCACCTGCAATTTGAAGACTTTGGCCGGACAGTTTCGCACCTGCGAAACTGTCCGGCCTTTTTATCGCCGATCCTTGAGATATCTTTGCCCAATTGCACTATCTTTGTGATGTTATCTCAAAAGTAAATTCATGTCGGAAACAGGTGATTTTAAAACTAAGCCCATCGTTCTGGAGCAAGTGCTCGACGACAAAAATCCCATGCTCAGGAAACTGATGCCGGGCTTTGTTTTCAGGTATTTAAAGCGCATTATCCATGTGGATGAATTGAATAACTATTTGGCCAAATTCGGCCATTTGGAAGGGATCGAATTTATTGATGCCGTCCTTAACGAGATGCAGGTGAAACTGGAAGTGATAGGTCTGGAAAATATCCCGGCCACCGATAGTTGTATCATTGCCTCCAATCATCCCCTGGGCGGACTGGACGGGTTGGCCCTCATGTTGGCAGTGAGCAAGGTAAGACGCGATATCGTTTTTCCTGTAAATGACATTCTCATGAATGTAAAAAACCTGGAAGTGTTGTTTATTCCCATCAATAAGCATGGGAGCAATGCCCAGAACATTCAGATTATCAACGAAACCTTCGCTTCCGATAAGATTATCTGTTATTTTCCCTTTGGGTTGGTTTCGCGTAAGCGTGGAAAAAAGATCATGGATTTGAATTGGAAAAGCACGTTTATCACCAAAGCAAAACGTTTTAAAAGAGATATCGTACCTACCTTTATCGAAGGACGCAATTCCAACTTTTTTTACAACTTGTCGAACTTCCGTAAATGGATTGGAATCAAAGCCAATCTGGAACAGCTATATCTGGTGGATGAGTTTGAAAAGCAACGAGGACAAACCATTACCATACGTTTTGGCGAACCGGTATCGTGGACAACTTTCGACAAACAGCACACACCGGCTGAATGGGCCGAGCGCATGCGCCGGTATATTTATGAAATGGGTGCCGGAAATACAGCGCCTTTCGTTTAGTTAATGTATCCAAACACAAAATAGAAAATCATATGGTTTCGATGAAAACAATTATTCCGCCTGTCGATAAGCAATTGCTGCTTGCCGAACTTAACCAGGACAGGTTTTTGCGTAAAGCCAACAATGGTAATAATGAAATTTTTTTGGTAAACGATAAAAATTCGCCCAACGTGTTGCGCGAAATCGGACGACTTCGTGAAGTTACTTTTCGTGATGCCGGCGGTGGCACCGGAAAGGAAATTGATGTGGATGAATACGATATCGGACCTTATGCCTTCGAGCAAATGATAGTTTGGGATCCTGCCGAATTGGAAATTGTGGGAGGATACCGGTATGTGCATTGTAAAAATCTGCTGGTGGACGAAAAAGGGGAGGTGCACTCGCCCACGGCGGCCTTGTTTAAATATTCGTCCAGATTTATCAAAGATTATTTTCCGCACACCATCGAATTGGGGCGTTCGTTTGTACAACCTTTTTACCAGCCAACCTTCAACCTGCGTCGTGGTATGTATGCCCTGGACAATCTGTGGGACGGAATTGGTGCCTTGCTGGTAGAAAACAGCGACGTGCGCTACCTTTTCGGGAAAGTAACCATGTATCCTGAGTTCGACCGCTTTGCACGGGATTTGATTTTGTACTTCATGCAAAAATATTTCCCTGATCCGCAAAACCTCATTTATCCCCACAAACGCTTGGTGCTGACAACCGATGAAAAAATATTGGACAGCATTTTTACCGGATGCAATTACGACGAAAATTACCGGATTTTAATTCAAAAGGTGCGCAAATTGGGCGAAAACGTGCCCCCATTGGTGAATGCGTATATGAACCTCTCTTCTACCATGAAAACCTTTGGTACGGCCATCAACGACCATTTTGGCGATGTGGAAGAAACCGGAATTCTACTCACCGTGGATGACATCTTCCCCACCAAAAAAGACCGCCACTTAACCACCTATAAAAAACACTAAGCCCTATGATTATTCAGTATGCCGACTTTATCATGTCAAATACAGATCCACGTAAATGCCCACCTCCGGATAAACCCGAGTATGCATTTATCGGACGGTCGAATGTTGGAAAGTCGTCGCTGATAAATATGATTACCGGCAGGAAAAAACTGGCCAAAACTTCGGGTACGCCCGGGAAAACCATTACCATCAATCATTTTGTGATCAATGCCGAATGGTATTTGGTGGATTTGCCCGGCTATGGTTTTGCCAAACGTTCGAAGACCGAAAGAGACAAGTGGGAAAAGATGATTAAAAACTACCTGCTTCGTCGCGAAAATCTGGTGAATGTTTTTGTGTTGATCGACATCAGGCATGCCCCTCAAAAAATTGACATGGAGTTCATGCAATGGCTGGCGCTTTCGCAAATACCTTTTACCATGATTTTTACCAAGGCCGACAAATTGAAGATGGTGCAACTGGCCACCAACCAAAAGGCATACCAGGACAGCATGTTGGAAGAATGGGAGGAATTGCCTCCCATGATTACTACGTCGGCCGAAAAGGGTGATGGAAGGGATGAACTTCTGGATTATATCGGAAGTTTGAATGGCCTGTATCTAAACCAAAAAAAAGCCGGACTTTAACAAATCCGGCTTAAATTGTTTCAGTATAAATTATTCCAACTCAATCATTAGCTGGTTTTTCGAAACCAGATCGTTGACCTTTACCAGCACTTTCTTGATGGTAGCATCAAACGGTGCCTGGAGTTGATTGCGCATCTTCATGGCTTCGAGAATGAGCAATGTTTCACCTTCCTTTACTTTCTTACCTTTTTTTACATACACGTCCACGATGGTGCCGGGTATGAAGGCAGTCATAAGCTTTGGATCGTTTTCAACGTAGTTTTTACGCTGTTGAAACTTATCCGTTAACAAGGTTTCATATTTCACTCCATCGATGTCGATGGAACTGTACCTGATTTTTTCTTCGGTGTTTTTGGCCATCGTTTTGGGAATTAAAATGGAGGAATACCATGTTTTTTCATGGGCAGTTGCACCTTTTTATCCTTGGAGATATCGAGTGCGTGCATCACGATTTTACGTGTTTCGGCAGGTTCGATTACGGCATCAATGTATCCGTAAGCAGCAGCCACGTAAGGATTAGCGAATTTATCCTTGTATTCCTGAACTTTTTGCTTGCGCATTTCATCCGGATTTTCTGCCGTGGAAATTTCCTTACGGAAGATAATATTGGCCGCACCTTCGGGACCCATCACAGCGATTTCTGCCGTTGGCCATGCAAATACAAAGTCGGCACGCAGGTGATGCGAACACATGGCAATATAACCTCCACCATAAGCCTTGCGTGTAATGAGGGTAATTTTCGGAACGGTGGCTTCAGAATAAGCATACAACACTTTGGCACCATGACGAATAACTCCGGCATGTTCCTGATCTACGCCGGGAAGGTATCCGGGGAGGTCAACCAGGGTGAGGATGGAAATGTTGAAGGCATCGCAATACCTGATAAAACGAGCTGCTTTGTCGGACGAATCCACATCCAGTACACCTGCCAGATACAGCGGCTGATTGGCTACAATGCCAATGGTTTCGCCGTTGATACGTGAGAAGCCGATAACGATGTTTTTGGCAAAAAGCTCCTGGATTTCCAGAAAATCAGAATCGTCCACGATGGCTTTTATCACATCGCGTACGTCGTAGGGTTGTTTTGGATCGGCGGGCATAACTTCGTCGATCTTGTAACGTTTGGTTTTGGGCGATTTTTTGGGGAAACGTTCGGCTTTGTTAATGTTGTTCCATGGAATAAAGCTGGCCAATTGTTTAATCTGGCTAAAACATTCCTCTTCGCTTTCGGCATAAAAGTGTGCATTTCCCGTCATTTCACAATGAACTTTTGCACCACCAAGGGCTTCCATCGAAATTTCTTCACCCAATACGGTTTTAATTACTTCGGGTCCGGTGATAAACATCTTGGTGATTTTTTCCACCGTAAAGACGAAGTCGGTAAGAGCAGGCGAATACACGGCACCACCCGCGCATGGGCCGAGAATGACTGAAATTTGCGGTATAACCCCAGAAGCCAGCGTGTTGCGGAAAAATATTTCGCCGTAACCTGCCAGGGAGTTAACGCCTTCCTGAATACGTGCGCCACCTGAGTCGTTGATACCAATCAAAGGCACCTTCAACTTCAAGGCATGGTCCATAATTTTGGTGATTTTTTTGGCATGCATCCATCCCAACGAACCACCGGCCACTGTAAAGTCTTGTGCGTAAATACAAACAGGATGGCCGCTCAAAGTGCCCGTACCTGTGATAACACCATCCCCGGGGAGGTATTTTTTATTCATGTCGAAATCCTTTGCTGCATGTTCCACAAACAAATCGTATTCATGAAACGACTTGGGGTCGAGCAGCGCAATGATTCTTTCTCTGGCGGTGAGCTTTCCGATGGCTTTTTGCTTTTCAATAGCTTTTTGACCACCTCCGCTGAGCGCATTCTTCATGCGTTTTTTAAGGTCGATTGATTTTTCTTTGATGCCCATAATATTTAATTTGGGATTAACAAAAAAAGAGACAAGTCGTGCTTCAAAGCTTAATGTCTTTTCGGAATTACTTATCTCTTATGGTGCAAATGTAGCTGAAATTACTAAAAAAGCAAGTTTATTTTTATCAACCGGTTTGATAATTCGCTTTACTTTTGTTGCAATCGTTTTAAATATGGTGAAATGGATGTAGAAAATTTACGATTGATTTGCGTGAACTTCCCGGGAGTTACCGAAAGCTTCCCTTTCGACGATACCACCCTGGTGTTTAAGGTCATGAATAAGATGTTTGCATTGGTCAATCTCGACGGACCACTGAGCATCAACCTCAAATGTGATCCCGACGAAGCCATCGATCTGAGGGAGCGTTTTTCCTTTGTAACGCCAGGTTATCATATGAACAAGCGTTTGTGGAATACCGTGATGGTGGATGCCATGACTCCCGATAACTTGCTGATAGATTGGATAAAAACAAGCTATCAATTGGTGGTGGAAACCTTGCCGAAAAAAGACCGGCAAGCCTTGGCTCAACTGGAAACCGACTAGCTGTTGATTGCCTCCTCAACTGCCTTTACGAGTACGTTTTTTGTTTTTACTCCTACCAGCTTTTTAACAGGTTTTCCGTTTTTAAACACCACAATGGTAGGGATACTTTTGATGCCGAGCTCGGCGGCTGTTCTTTGGTTTTCGTCGATGTTGAGTTTACAGATATTGGCCTTTTCGTACATCAAATCCGCCACTTCGTTTACCACCGGGCCTTGTATTTTGCAGGGCATGCACCATGGAGCCCAAAAGTCAACCAGTGAAACACCTTTCTGAATGGTTTTTTTAAAGGTGGCATCGGTGAGCTCTTTCAAGTGCTCACTGTTGGGAGCTACCTCCAGGTTTTTAATCATGTTAAATCTTTTGTACATGGCTGCTGCCAGCAATCCCAGGAGTATGCCCACGGGTATCCAAACGTAAATATTCATTGGTCAATTTGTTTAAGTTCGTGTAAAAGTTGTTGCGCATTGTTGATTTGGCCATACCTTTTTACCATTCTCCCCTCGCTGAAAAGAATGAGATCAGGAATGCTGCCTACGGCATATTTTTGAGCCAAAAATCTGTTTTCGCCCACATTTATGGAAGCCAATAGGATGTTCTCCGGAAAATCAGCAATGTTCTCCAATAGTCGGCTCTGCGCCGTGCAAGCACTGCACCACGGTGCTCCAAAACTTACCAATATCAGTTTGGTTTGGTCGATCAGGGAGGCGTTGGTGAAGTTGATGTCAATCATGTCGGCTTTTGAAAAATGGTTTGCAAAGATACATGATATATTGCAAGCATCTCGGTGAGGGAGCCCACAGAAATAAAAGACAAAAAAAGCCGATCGCAACCAGAGTTGGATCGGCCTGAATACTTGGTTTAAACCTTATTTCACTTTCATTACTTTTTGGGTAGTGATTGTTTTGGAGGTTTGAATGCTGTAAAAATACTGACCTGTGGGCATGTTGGAGGCATCCCACTTAACCTGATGATTACCGGCTGCCAATACACTGTTTTGCAATTCGGCAACCAACATTCCGGTGGTGTTGTACACGCAAATGGTTACCTGATCGGTTTCGGTAAGTTTGAAATCAATATTCAGTTGGTCGGCAAAGGGATTGGGATATCCATTGCTTTCAACCACCACATTTTCGTTGATGCTGTTAACATAGCGGTTGGCTTCTCCCGGCGTAAAGTCGGGCATCATGTACCAGTTTTCGGTACCATCGGTATATCTTCCGTATGAAGTGTCGGCAATTTGTTCACCATAGGTGAGGCTGTCAACAAACATCTGATCGGGATTCCACAGACCAATTTGCTCGCCGCCGCCACTCAATTTAAAGTTCAAATTGCGCACACTCCAGTCGGGGTCGCTGTTGGCGTAGAACACAATAAATCCACCTGCAGGAACAGTAACTGAGTCGGGATAGGTGTCGGGAATTTGAAACAACTTTTCCGGATCGGCGAGGTCGTCCGACAAGTAGTAGCCACCCAGCATCACGTCTTCGGATCCGGCATTGTAGATTTCAATCCAATCGGGGAAATCACCTTGAGGACCGGGGAAGGCATTGTCGTTGCTGGCCATAAATTCGTTGATAAAGAGTGCTACATCAGCCGGAGGGTTGGGGTTGATATTGGTTGCTCCTGGTGAAAATTGGGGCATAAAATACCAGTTGTCGGTTCCGTCGGTATATCTTCCGTACGAAGTGTCAGCAATTTGTTCGCCGTAGGTCAGGCTGTCCACAAACAATTGTTCGGGGGTCCAAAGTCCGATGGCTTCGCCGCCTCCGCTAAGTTTAAAATCCAGGTTGCGCACACTCCAGTCGGGGTCACTGTTGGCATAAAATACGATAAATCCGCCGGCAGGAACCGTAACCGAATCGGGATAGGTGGAAGGAATTTGAAACATTTTGGTGGGATCCATTAAATCGTCCGACAGGTAATATCCACCCAACATCACGTCCTCCATGCCAGCATTGTAGATTTCAATCCAGTCAGGAAAATCGCCTTGAGGCCCCGGAAAAGCACCATCGTTGCTGGCCATAAATTCGTTGATATAGAGTTCAACGGCAGCGGGTGCGGGATTTTCGTTGGCTGCTCCCGGAGTGAAATTGGGCATGAAAAACCAATTGTCGGTGCCGTCTGCATAACGACCATACGAAACATCTGTGGTTTGCGGACCAAAGGTGAGGGTGTCAACCACTTCCATGGCTGAATTCCAGAGTCCGATGGCTTCTCCATCGCCGCTGAGTTTGAAGTTGAGGTTCAGAACGCTGTAGGCTTCTTCCTTATTGGCGTAAAACACAATGTAACCGCCGGCTGCAACCGTTACTGAATCAGGATAGGTGGAAGGAATTTGAAAGAGTAACGTAGGGTCGGTTAAATTGTCCGACATGTAATAACCACCCAGCATCACGGCTTCTGATCCGGCGTTATAAATTTCGATCCAGTCAGGATTGTCGCCCATGGGTCCGGGAACCGAACCATCGTTGCTGGCCATAAACTCGTTGATGTAGAGTTGACCATAGGAATTGGTGCTGCCCACCATCAATAGAAGTGTCAGCAGGCCTAAAAACAAGAAGTAATTTTTTTTCATTTTTATTAGATTTGATTCATAATACCTATTAATTCAGAAAACGGTCGGTATGGCGACCAATAATTTCTTACTCAGGTGCAAATTTATTGTTATCAGGTTAAAAATACACTTGTCGAACCTCTAATTTACCTATACAAACCACCCTCAATAACCAATATTTTACTATGAATCGCCCTTTTTTGATCGTGGGGATGTGTTATAACTTGCACATAAACAATTGATAAAAACTGAAAAACCGAAAGCTTGTGGTGGTTTGCAACCGGCATGTTAATTTTGTATAAAACCGTTTATGGGGGAGGGGGAGTAAGTGCTATCTGAAGACCACCCGGGTAATTCCTGCTCCTCCCTGATCAAGTGGGGCATCGCCAAAATGGGCTATTTCGTCCACGCTTTGCAGGTATTCACGGATAATTTCACGCAGAATTCCGTACCCTTTTCCATGTAGAATATCCACTTCACGCATGTTGAGCAGCAGGGCTTCGTCAATGTATTTTTGCAGTTCCGACATGGCTTCTTCGGCTCTTTTTCCCCTCAAATCGAGGGACATGCTGAAATTGGCCACCTTTTGGTTAAGCTCATGAATAATGCTTCTGAAGCCACTTGTTTTTTTTACATATGTTTGTTTGGGTTGGGTGGTGACCGTAAGTTTATTCAGTGTTGTTTTCAGTCGCACGTCGTTTACATTCAAAAAGGCACTTTCTCCTTTAATTTCAACAAGTTCGCCTTCGATGTTGGTATCCTGAATGCGCACAAAATCACCTATTCGTACAGGCCTGTTTTCCATCCCCGGAACCACCGTTGGGGTTTGTTTTTTCTTTCTCTTTTTAGGCCTTTTGTTGGTGATGGAGTCGTTGGGAGATTCTTCTTTCAGTTGAACTTTAGCTAGTTCCAGATTTTCGCGAAGTTGTTTGGTTTTTTCTTTTTCGGCACCGGCTTCTTTAATTTCGCGAATGGTTTTTTCGATCACCTTGTTGGAATTGCTGATAATCCCGGCAGCAGTTTCGCGTGCTTCGTTGATGATGACTTTTTTGGATTTTTGAAGTTCATCGAACAAGCTTTCATATTTTTCAACCAGATGTATAAGGTTTTCATTTTTCTGGTTGACCAACATTTGTTTTTTTTCAAGGTTGAGTTTCTCTATTTCAAGTTGTTGCAATTGCTCGTCGAATCGTACATGCTTTCCGCCACTTTTATTTCGTGCTTCGTCAAGTACCTGTTCGGGGAATCCGATTTTTCGTGCAATTTCAAACGCAAAGGAACTTCCCGGACGTCCGGTTTGAAGCATGAACAATGGTTGCATCTGTTTGGAATCGAACAACATGGCGCCATTGAGCAAACCGGGTGTACGTTCGGCCAGCAACTTCAGGTTGGTATAATGGGTGGTGATGAGGCCGAAAGATTTTTTCCGGTTTAGCTCATCGAGTGTGGCTTCGGCGATGGCTCCACCCAATTGGGGTTCGGTGCCTGTTCCAAATTCATCAATCAGAATGAGGGTAGCCGAAGTGGCATGTTCCATGAAGTACTTCATGTTGAGCAAATGCGAACTGTAGGTGCTCAGGTCGTTTTCAAGGGACTGCTCATCGCCGATGTCGATAAAAATTTGTTTGAACAACCTGAACTCGCTGTCGGGGGATGCCGACACCGGAAACCCGCATTGAAGCATGTATTGCAACAATCCGGTGGTTTTCAAACATACCGATTTACCACCTGCATTGGGTCCGGAAATCACCAAAATACGTTGTTCGGGATTGAGAGAGAGGTCGAGGGGCACCACCTGTTTTCCCTGTTCCCGATGTGCCAGGTAAAGCAGGGGATGGATGGCCTTTTTGACATCCATTTGCTGCCCACGGGTAATGATGGGACGCAATGCCTTTATTTTCAGTGAGAAAAGGGCCTTGGCGCGAATGAAATCGATGACCCCCAAGAACCAGATACCATGATTGATCTCGTGCAGATAGGGGCGAAGCAAATCGGTGAATCCAATGAGTATTTTAATGATTTCCCTGCGTTCGTCGCCTTCAAGTTTTCGGATGGCATTGTTTATCTCGAACGACACCGTAGCCTCTACAAAAACCGTTTGCCCTGAGGATGATTCATCGTGAATAACTCCTCCCAACGCCCGTTTGTCGGCAGCATACATGGGAATGACCGCCCTTCCGTTTCGGAGCGTTATTTCGCTGTTTTCGGGCACCCATCCCGATTTTTTGGCCAAATCGAAGGCTTTTTTTGTTTCGCGCAGAGCTTGCCGTTGGTTTTTGGCAATCTCACGCCGTATGTCGGCCAACTCAGGTGAAGCGTGGTCTTTAATCTGTCCTTTGTTGTCCACAATCTCTTCGGCTCTGTTGACCAGCAATTCAGGTACGAATACTTCTTTGGCCAAAGCTTTCAGCTCCGGATAGGCATGTTCCGCCGTTTCGTTAAAGTAAAGCCGGATGTTTTCCAATGTGTTGAGTACGGCTTTTAAATTGAACAGGGTTTCCACATCCAAATAGCTTCCGGGTGTAACTACCTGAGCCAGTTCGTGTCGTACATCAAAATAGTCCTGTGCCGGAAAAGGTTTGTCTGTGGTGGTAAGTTCCATGAATTCCATCACCTGGTCGAGCATTTTTTTAATCACCTCCAGGTTGGTCGAAAACTTTATTTTCTGCACCATACTCTCGCCCATGGTGCTGATGCACAAAGCGGCCACGTGGGCTCGAATACGGTCGAAGCCAATTTTCTGCTCAAAATGATGTGGGTAGGTATTCATCGGTGCAAAGGTAGAAAAACCCTTTCTACCAATGAAGTCGAAGCGCAATTGTCAAGATGTTTTTTATGTCGGCTCATTTACCTTCAAAAAATGTTAAAATTGTTAATTTCAGGGGTAAAGTATCACCGATTTGATCAAATAGAAAAAAATTTGACTAGTTTTATTTGTCATTTGATAACAAGGGTGTTTATGTTCGATAACGAAAATCAGTTTGAATGTTCGGGTTGCATGTTCAGGTCGCCAATTTTTAAGCTGCTTGGTCCTGACGAACTGAACCTGATCAATTCATCACGTGTGGAGGTTTCCTATCATCCCGGTGAAACCATTATCAAGCAAGGAACTGCCTGTACGCATGTGATTTCGTTTGCACAAGGCATGGCCAAGATGTACCTGGAAGGAGATGCCAAAAATGTGATTTTCCGACTGATTATGCCCGGCGATTTTATTTCCGGTACCGGACTGTTTGTCAACAACCGACATCATTACACCATGACGGCCGTGCGCGACTCCAGGGTGTGCCTCATCGACAGTCGTGATTTTATTCAGGTGTTGCGGTCCAATCAGATGTTTTGGGAGGAATACCTTCGGCACACCCAAACACGGCAGATCTTTTACATGGATAAGCTCCTCAGGCTGTCACAAAAGAACAGCCGTGGCCGCATTGCGGATATTTTGTTATATTTGGTTAACGATGTTTATAAATCCAACGAATTTGAAATGGACCTGACGACCTCCGAACTGGCCGAAATGACCAGTATGTCGAAGGAAAGTGCCTCGCGTATCATTAAAGAATTTTGTTTGGAAAAAATTATTTGTATGGACGAAAACAACATGTATGTTGGCAACAAAGCACTGTTGGAAGAAATAAGTAAAAAAGGATGACCCCGGGGAGCCATCCTTAACCAAATTAATGATGATGAAAAATTAATACAGTGCTTCGTGGCATTCGAAGCATTTGGTTTCTTTCCACTCTTCTCCAATATCTTCCGGATGTTGAAAAATCAAACTGCTGTCGCCAACGGCGTATGACAAGTTGTTGGGAGGCCCCTGGGCTTTGATGTCGTGGCAGATTTCGCATTTGTTGGTGATAACACGACCTTCTTCGCTGGTAAACGAATTGTTGTGACAGCGGAAGCAACCATTGGATTCGATATGCCCGATGTAGTTGGGATAGTGGGTCCAGTTGGCTTTCATGAATGGAAATATATTGTTGGCATAGCCCTCTTGCAAAGCGGCGATGGCCTGATTCAGTTTTTCGCTGTCCGTTTCGAGCACTTCAGGATAGTGTTTGGCATAATAAGCTGTTATCTTGTCTTTTATACCCATCATGGCGCTGTCTTTGGTGGTGTATTCCTCCTGAAGAATACCCATGGCAGCCAGTTTTATCTCGGGTATGCTACCTGAAATTTTTCCGGCACTCATGGCCTGATCGAAGAACGTGGATGGGCTGCGGTAGTTGTGCGAAGGACGGTTGTGGCAGTCCAAACAGTCCATGGTGCGCATTTGGTCGGTATAATTTTCCGGAATCTGGTCTTCCGTGTCGGCATCCCGGTAGGTAGTTACCTTACCTGTTTTGAGGTTTGTATAAACTACCAGTCCGATGGAATCGCGTTTGCGGCTCAGCGGGAGATATTCCATTTTTACGTCGGGGTTGATATGCCAGTGGATGCCTTCGTGCAGTCCTTGGGCACTAATTCTGGGGCCTGTTTTCATGAGCAGGCTGATGTCCCATTCGCTGTTTTCTTCGTTGGCCAGATAATGTCGTTTGGTGATGTATTTCCGATCGTAGAATTTTTCGGGCCAATGGCATTTTTCGCAGGTTTCGCGTGCAGGGCGCAAACTGTGAACCGGGGTTTCGATGGGTGTGGGGAAGGAATTGGTTAATACCGAATACACCTGATAAAGTCCTGATAATTTGGATCGTACGTACCAGCCGGCACCGCTTCCCACATGACATTCCACGCAATTAACCCGGGCATGGGCCGAACCATGATAGGTAACATATTCGGGTTCCATCACATTGTGACACAAAGTGCCGCAAAACTCGTTTGATTCGGTGTAATGAAAAGCTTCGTAACTGCCAATGGAGCTGAGCAATAGAAAAACCGTGCTTCCCAACACAAATATCATTACCGCAGTTCGTTGACCCGGATCGTTCAGATTAACAATGGGTAATTTTTCGGAAGCGTTGTCCTCTCCCGATTTAATTTTCTTTCGCTTACGGAGGGCACCTATGGGAATCATCAGTAATCCGAGCACCAAAAATACGGGTAGGATGATGTAAGTGATCAACCCCGAATAGCTGTCGCCCCGGTCGAATACCAACGATATGGCCATTAAAAAAACAATTAAAAGCAGACTGATAAACGCCAATGCAGCGCCAAAAATGGTGGTCCAACTGTAGAAAGAACGTGGGAGTTTCATGGTGGTGATAATTTGTTATGAAGATATTATTTTAGTAACGATCGCTAATGAAAGAAGGGGCATTGGTAGCAAACAAAACGAAATAGCCGGTCAAAAACCGACTTGCAACAAACAGTCGTAACAAAAAGAGAGCGATAATCGCGCATGCATTTTGATTGCACACGTCGGATTATCGCTTTCTCTAATCAGTATTAATTATTT
The DNA here is from genome assembly GCA_965140775.1 of Bacteroidales bacterium. Lineage (GTDB taxonomy): Bacteria > Bacteroidota > Bacteroidia > Bacteroidales > F082 > UBA6244. The sequence continues at coordinate 1,081,460 of OZ223471.1, forward strand.
GTTGGAATGGGGTGAACGATTTTGGCTTTGTACTCTTCGTAGTTAAAGCCTTTGAAATGAGGGCTTTCTTCGTTGTGACAAGCAATACATGTTTTTTCGTCAGGGATCACCATGCCGTTTTCCAGTGCTTTTTCACGGTTCTTCATGATGGCATTGGGAAAATATTTGCTTCCCGGTCCATGACACGATTCACACGAAACGCCTTCCTCAACAGTAAGAGAAACGATCAAACTGGGGTCAACACTTCCGGCGGTAGCATGACATTTCAAACATTTGGGGTCTTTGGCTTCATCGCCTTTGAGGCTTTCCATGGCGTGGGCATGTTTCGACTCCGACCATTGTTTGTACTGTGCGCCCGTGGCGGGTTTGTTGTGACACATTTTGCATTTTTTTACGCCCATGTATTCAAAATCCTGAGCTTTCAGACCTGTGCTTCCCAAGAAAAGGAGTAAGCTGGCCAAAATAAAACTTCTAAGTACCATAGTTTTAAAATTTTGATTAATAATTATTTTCTTTATTCGTGTTATTGCTGTGGTGATAATTGTAGTTATTTATTATTAGTTTTTTACGTTGATAATTGGCGAATAGTTCTTCCAAATTTAATGTATCTTTTGTTAGCATCCCAATTTTTACATTCCAAAATTAAAGGTGCACGTTATGAATGAATTACAAAATGTATACCGATTTGAAGAGTTGTTAAATTTAGTTGTAACATTCATGATATAAGTGTCTTAATATTCAAAATTAGTAACTTCCCAGGATAAGTGAGTAAACTATTAAAATAATCATAATAACTCCCATAGTCAGGAAAAGAAATCCGAAAAAGCGGATGATTTTTAACCAGGTTTTCGAAAACTCCTTGGTAACGACCACCTTTTCCAGTCGGCCCGATTCAACCAGTTCCTTGTATTCACGAGGTCTGTCCTTTTTATACTCTTCCAATGGCACATGTCCGGTGAAAATTACCGTATCCATGGGGAAGGATTCAGGACGTAAATGGGTATTGAAAAAGTGAATGGTAAAGATAAATCCGGTGGCCAACAGGGCTTCGTCGCTGTGGATGATTTGTGCCACATTAATGGCCCAACCGGGTATGAACAGGGTGAAAAATTCAGGAAACCAGAGGATAAGACCTGACAATCCAATAACGGCAACTCCCCAGAAAACAGCCATGTAATCGAATTTTTCCCAATAAGTCCAGCGGCCATATTCAGGGCGGGGTCCTTGTCCGAAGAACCACTTGATGGAAGCGCCCAAATCTTTAAGGTCTTGTTTGCTGAACATCAATGAGTTTTTTCCAAGCAGAAATTCCTTAACAGAAATCCCTTCCTTGGCCCGCAGTTGGAAAAGCGTTGACAGGTGGAAAGCAAAATATCCAAAAGTTACCAGGGCTGCGAAGCGGTGGATGTTACCGGCTGCTTTAACACCGCCCAGCAAGTTGGCTACAAAACTCGCCCATTCCATATGGGCAAACTTCAAGGTCATGCCGGTTAAGGCCAGCAGCAAGAAACTCAGGATTACCAGCAAATGTGTGAATCTCTGACGTTTGTTGAATCTCCGGTAGTATTGTTTGGGTCCGGGAGTTTCTTTGTGTTTATTCTTTTTTCGCTGTTTGAGCGATTGGGGCAACCAAATGAGTGTGTGCAATCCAAAGAAAGCAAATACTGATACCAGCAGCGTGGTCATGGCCCAGAAAGAATAGAACAGTACATCGTTGTCGTTGTGGGTGGCATGGGTAAGATAGCCCGTAAATTCCAGGTTCGCATTGGCATGGCATTGTTTGCAGGTGCTTACAATGTTTTTATATCCCACCTTGGAATCAGGATTGTCCACCTTAAGAATTTTGTGGGCGCCATGGCAGTCGGAACAACGGGCGGCGTTTAAATCGCCTAACTGGTAGGCTTTTCCGTGGTACGTTTCTTTGTAGGTTTCCGACAACTTTTCGTGGCACGAACCGCATTGTACGGTTACCTCATTCATAAATTTGTCTTTGTCTATCTCGCTGATTACGTGTGCCGAGTGACATGTGGTACAGGTGGGATAGTTGAGTTTACCGGTATTGTTGCGGATGCTGTGGTCGCTGTTGATATAGTCTTCGTAAACGCTTTTGTGGCAGGTAGCACAGGTGGCAGGAATGTTGCGGGGATTAACCGACGAGGCCGAGTCAGATTCCTTCAATTCATGATGTGATGTATGGCAGTCGGTGCAAATGGCGCTAACCAGCAACCCTTTTTCGGTAAGCCCGCGTCCGTGAACACTGGTTGAATAGTCGGCAAAGGCATCTACCTCCTTCAGATCGGTCATGCTGTTGGCCTGCCCGTCTTTTCGGTGACATTGTCCACATAGTTGTGGAATTTTGCCACGGTAAGTGGGGGCTGTATCGTCAACTTTTGATTTGGTTTCATGGGTGCCATGACAGTCCGTGCAATAAGGTGCATCTTTTCGGTTGGCCAAAAAGGCCTTGCCATGACCGCTGTCGAAATACATGTTCGACACATCGTTATGACAATTGGAGCAATCTACCCTCTTTGACGTGGCGCAAGGCCTGTCGAGTTTGGGATTTACGTCCGTGTGACATTTCATGCACGGGATATTGTTGTGAACCGAGCTGTTAAGCACATTCAAATCCACGCCATGTATGGTATCTCCTTTATAAACAACCCGTTCCATGGCCGTTTTCTGATCGTGGCACGAAAGACAAGATTTGTTGGATAGGGTTTCTTCAATTTTTTCGTTTTGAACCACATGAGGCGGATGGCAATCGGTACACGAAGGTACGGCGCCGGGTTTCTTTTCCCAGAGTTCGTTTTTAATTACCTTTTTGTGGGTTTTTTCGATCCTGATGTGACATTTCATGCAGGTTTTTGCTACTTGACCCGGATTTACGCTGGAGCTTTTGTTGGCCGAGGGCAATATCATGTGGTTGCCATGACAGTCGTTGCAGGTGGCCGTTACCAGCAAACCACTTTCGAACAATCCTTTTCCGTGGATGCCCTGACTGTAATTCTGCATGATGTTGTGCTCGGTTATCTGATAAATTTTGGCAACCGGCGATCCTTCCTTGTGGCAATTACCGCACAAATAGGGAATGTTCATCTTGTAGGTAACCGATTCCGGATTTTGCGACGACAAGATTTTATGCGTACCATGACATTCCTTACAATCAGGTGCATAAGGTGCTTTTTGACGGAAGGCTTCTCCGTGAATACCTCGATCGAACTGCATTCCGGCACTTTTGTGGCAACTTGCGCAATTAACAAGTGGCATTTTTACTTCGCCTTCGGAATGGGCGAACTCGTCGGGATTGGGCTCTTTGTGACATTCGGCGCATTGCAAATTTTGATGTACCGTTTGTTTCAAAACCGATTCCGTCATAAATAACGAAACCTTTTTGCCGTCTTTTACTATGCTCAAATCCGGATCCTCATGACACATGAGGCAGTCTTCGTTGGATTGTGCCACCACGTTAAAGGTAAAAAAACCCAAGGCCAGGATGAGCAGCCATTTGTATGGATGGTATGTAAGGTTGGTTATACGCATTTTATAACATATTCGGTAAGTGGTGGTTGATCATAATGATCAATATTAGTTTGATATCTAGTTGTTTACGATAAATACTTAGTGCCAGCCATTCACCATACTTTTAAAATTACTCCAGGGTGTTTTGCCTATGGTGCAGAAATAAACATGGATAAACAGAAAAATGGAGAGTCCGAAACCGGATATGATGTGAACCAATCCGGTAAGGTGGATGCCACTGAATCCAAATACGTTTTTAACAATAAATTCGGGAAAAATAAGTGCCAATCCGCTGGCAATCATCACCGGCATCAAAAAATACATGGCGCCGATGTAGCTGAGTTTCTGAAGTGGGTTAAATTTTCGTTCTTCGTTTACGGGGTAAGGGCAGCTTTGGTGTTTAAAGATGCCGTATGTGTAATATTTAATTTGGGCTACCAGTTCTTTAACAAAACCTTTGCGTTTGGTTTTGTAATACTTGCCGTTGGCCGTAAACATGTTTCCGATTACAAACATAAAGTAGGCAAAAGTGATGGCTATTCCGGCGATGTTATGGGTAGAAACAGCCACATTGAAATCGATAAATGAAAAGTCAACCGACGAATATTGCAGACTCAATCCTGTAAATACCAATACCAGAAACAATACGGCATTGGTAACATGCCAGATACGAAGCCAGATGGGATAGAGATATAATTTTGTTTCCATGTTATTTAGTAATTATTCTGAGGATGGCATGAATGGCAATTCCGAAAAGAACAAGGCCAAAGAAAATCAAACTGGCCACGTTGAGGTAGTAGTTTCTGTTGGCACCTATAATATAATGATCGGAGAGAATGGCAGCATTGAAGAACCCCAGTTCGTTTCTTTTTTCAACTGCCTGAAATTTGTACAAGGTGGCCATCAGCAACGAATTTTGAGAGTGACATTCCACGCACCGTTTTACAGCTTTTTCTTTGGGTAATACTTTGTGAGCTATCAACATTTCCCTGTCGATTTCAGTATGACACTCGATGCACCGTACTTTGCTGAAGTGCAACTTTTGGTTGGGAAGCCAATCGTGTGTGACCAATACATTGGGATTGGTTCCGTCACTGAGCAACTGATATTTGTCGATATCGGCATGGCAGCTCAGGCAAATGTTGTTGTCGTAAACAATTACCTCGTTAATATTTTTATTGTTGCGGGCATTTATTTTGTATTCGTGCGGATTGTGACACATCCAGCAGGTGAAGTCGTCGCTGTGTTTGGTGGAATGCACACTTTCCTGAAACTCCTCTTCGATTCGTTCAAATTGATACTGGGCATAGGTATCGTCGCCTCCGTGGCAGTCCATACAGGCGAATTGTTGTTCCATGCGTAAGGCGCCATCATGAGGGAAATTCTCGTATTCAGGTGAATGACAATCGGTACACATGAACGAGGCGTGATTGCTTTGATAGAATTTCACTGAATCCACAATAAAATACGGATTCATTCTATCTTTCACATCCTTGTCTAAACCCTCGTTGAAATAATGGTATGTTTTCTGACCATGACACTTAAAACACTGGTGGTTGTAAGCGGCATTTTCAAAAACGACTGCATCGTCAGGGGTGGTGGCCCGGGCGGGAATACAACTCCACAGCAGCAGGGCAAACACTACAGTTGATTTTGCTATTGTTTTGGTCATGGTTGGTTGTTGGTTTTTTCCCTTAACGGCCATAGGAAAGCCGTTAAGGGAAAGGTTTTAATAATTTAATGGAGGCCTAAAAATTCCACAATCGTGTAATGGTAAAGCCAATCATGATATCTCCGTTGAGGAAATCATTTTGGTTGTGCATGTACATGTCTTGAGGAACAATGCCATCAGCGGTGGAAATATAAACCTGAAAGGCATGAGTGCCGGTAAATGCTTCATAACCAATGGCAAAATTGGGTAATGAAGGATTGGTAAACTCCCTGTTTTCGGAAATACCTTTCACCTTCAAGGGAACATCGTATTGGAAAATAATGGACGATTGGGTAGAAAATTTAATTCTACCTGCAACGCCTACACCAATTTTATCGTGATCGTACAGTTTGGCCACCGAATTGTAGTGGGTAAAGCTGGCCGTAGCTTGCAACGACAACCAATCGTTGAATTTTCTGCCAACAATCAACTGGCTGAAATACGAAAATCTGTTGCTGAATTTGTAGTCCAGACCAAAGGCATCATCTGCTTGACCACTAATGGCCATGTTACCATAGAGTGTAACCGAAACGGGGATGCTGTTGGAGCGGGTTTGTTCCAGTGCGGTGTACTTCACTTGAAAATCGTTGTACATGTTTTTCTTGGTGATACCATAACCAATCATCAGGTTTTTCATGATGGTATAGTTGAATCCAATGCGGATGTTGGCACCGGGAGCGTAAATGCCGTAAAGGTCGGATATTCCGTTGGTGTTGACATTGCCAAAACGGTGTTGGATAAGCAATTCCAAAGTTTTGGGAGCAGCCACCACGGAAGTTTGGTTATCAATCAGAATCCCACTTTCGAAGGGAGAGCGCACAGGCCGGTTGTCGGCTTCTTTTTCTTCCTGAGCTGTTACCAATTGAGGCATAAATAACATGGACAGCAGCCCAATCATCGTATAGTTAAAGAATTTCTTCATCGTTCAGTTCTTTTAATTGTTTAAAGCTCCTTGTTCAATCCATAACAATACCAGTGCTGCTTCCGAATCGGTATATTTTTTCCAGGCGTGTGTGCCGGTGATGGCAGGATTAGGATACATGTATATTTTACTGTCGGCGGGTGTGGTAGCATCAATAAGTCCCATGCTTTGGATACTGTTGAATGCATTGGCAGCGGTGAGGTCGGGTGCTTCCGCATTCACTCCGTGGCAAGCCACACATTTGGCTGTGAAAATGGGAATAATTTCGGCCGAAAAGCTGAGGGTGTCACCTGGGTCGGGTGGGGCGGGAGTGGCCACAAAGTCGTACTGACATGATGCAAAAAACAAGCTTGCTGCCAGCATGACGAATAAAGAGATTTTGTAGGTACTTTTCATGTTGATATTTTTAGGGTTTATAATCACCAAAAAGGCCTCATAACTGAAGCCTTTTTGGGTAACATTACACATTGTATATGATCAATTTAGTCCAATGCGGCTATGGAGTTTTCAAGTAATTTTTTGATATACTTGGGGTTGTGTACACCTAAACTTTTGTCTTCGGTAAGGGCTTTGTAGTTTAAGCAAGCACCTGCTACAACACCGGGATATAAACCGTTAACTGAGTTGTCGCTTCCTTCGGCAGTGATGCCGGCAGCGTCCAGTTTCACTTTCAGTTCAGCCAATAAGGTGCTGATTTCAGCCTGAAATTCTTCAGTCATGGCTTGCACATCTTCACCTGCATGACAGCCGCTGGTTTCGCAACCTGCAGTGTTCAATACGGTGCTTCCGTGATAGTCGTATCCCATCCACATGGTGTGTCCACCTGATTGAGTTCCATAGGCTTCGGCCATATGGCAGGTAACGCAAGCGTCGGCAATTTGGGTGGCATGAGCCGAGTTAACCAGTCCGCTTCCAACTTCAAAGAGTCCCATGCCTACACCGGCCAAAGAGTTGGCTTGAGGGCCATGGTGTACACCATAACGTGAAGAAGTAACTTCAATTTCAGGACCACCGGCTACAGGGAAAGGATCCACTGTACGTCCCTGGTGACAGCTGGCACAAACATTACCTTTACCAAAATCATGGGTAGCTCCACCAGTGTTTCTCAGTTCAACAGGCGTAGTTACTGTTAAAGCTAGATCAGCTGCAGTGTAGGTCTGATGAATTTCGTGACAAGTGTAGCAGTTCTGTGGGTTTGGATTGTCGATTTTGGCACCGGCAGCTTCCCAATCGTAGCTTCCGTCGAGGTTGCCTAAGAAACCCTGGCTGGTGTGACATACTGCACATTCGCCTTCGTTTCTTTCAAAAGCAGCTCCTGTTGCATGCATGGAACTTGCCCATTGGTTTTCTCTGGCGTACAACATTTGGTTGTCGCTGTGACATTCGATACAAGTGGCTGTTCCATCAGTACCGTTGGTGCCGTCTTTTCCGGCGATTCCTTGTGGACCTTCCTTGGTACAAGAAGCGCTAACAAGCAGCATCAAGGCTACTCCACCGATAAAGAAAAAATTGTTAATTTTTTTCATGATTATTGTTGATTTTAGTTAGAATGATTTCGCAGTACAAGAGTAACCATATTGATGTCTGGCTCAGTAGCAGAATACATGACATGTCAGCATCATTTTTCGTAATAAATCGTTTTTAAATTGACATATGTCAATATTTATCTTGATATTTGCATCAAGGAAAGAGTGTTTTGTTTTCAGAAAGTATTAAATAATTGATTACAAGGGAATTGTATGACGGAGTTTTGTAAGTCCACAAGTTGTAACGATTGTAACAAGAGGTTGAGCCTGTTTAGGTCGTTAACCAAAGAGCAGTTGGATACGATGAACGAAGCACGTTTTGAAGTGCATTATGCGCCCGGTGAAACCATCTTTAAACAAGGGGGACCCCTAACCCATATTGCTACCCTTAATCAGGGTTTGGCAAAGATACATATGGAAAGTCAGGGAGGGCACAACCATATTTTAAGTGTGGTAAAACCGGTTTGCGTCATAGGTGGTCCCGGATTTTTGGTGGACAACCGCCATCACAGCACAGTAACTGCCCTTACCGACGCTTCTGCTTGTTTTATCCGAATCGATTCGTTTAAAAAGGTGCTGGAGGAGAACAGCCGATTTGCCCTCGATATGATTTCATATCTTAATAAAGTAGTTATACGCCATTATCACCGTATCGGCAATTTAGCTCATAAGCACATGCAGGGAAAGCTGGCCGAAGCCTTGATTTATTTGTCGGAAGATGTGTTTGAAAGCAACAATTTTAAATCCCACTTGTCGCGGCAGGATATGGCCGAACTCACCGGTATGACCAAGGAAAGCGTTATCCGTGTACTAAAGGAGTGGAAAGAAGAAGGTGTAGTTGATTGTAAATCCGACTATTTTGAAATCCTCAATAAAGAATCACTGGTAAAAATTGCCCGGGTTGGGTAGTTCAAAGTTTTTTGCTAAAACTGCCCCAAGACTTGGATTACAACATAGAAGACAGTTTCTTAATCGGAGTCTTTTCCCGAAAGTATTTCCTGGATATCATCATGACACGAACCGCATACTGTTCCGGCTTCAAGGAGGTCGCCTATCCTGTCAATGCTGTTGGCACCCTGATTGGTGATGGCTTCCTGAATTTCGCCTCGGGTAATTTGCATGCAGTTGCAGATGATGTCGTCGGGTGATTTCATGATAAATATGGATTAAAACTCTTCGGCGTGAATTTGTCCGGGACTGGTTTTTTTGTGATCGGTAAAGCCGTCTTCAGATAACAACTCTTTCATTCCGTCCACCATTCTGGGGTTGCCACACAAGAAAATCTCGGTATTGTCGGGCATGGGTCTGAATCCCCATTTTTCTTCCATCAGTCCGGATTCCCAGATTTCGCCAATAAAGCGGGTATCGCCATTCCATCCGGAAGGTTCTTTGGCCGGTTCGGTAATGGTGGGATGATAGCTGAAATTTTTGAACATGCTGGCCAATAATTTCAATTCCGACGAATAACCCAAATCCCAACTGTTGGAGGCGCCATGAATTACCATGATGTTCCCCTTTCTGCTCAAGGCATTGGAGCGCAGCATACTCATATAGGGGGCAACGCCGGTGCCGGTGGCTATTAAAATAACGTGGCGCTCAGAAGGAATCTCATCCAGCGTAAACATGCCCACGGCCTTTTTCCCCATCCAGATTTTGTCACCAATTTTTAACTCAAACAATCGTGGAGTTAGCTGACCCGAATGAACCAAAGTAACGTAAAATTCTACCACATCTTCGGTGGAAGAGGACGCAATGGAATAGGCTCTTTTAATCAGTTTGTCTTCCTTGGGTTGAGCAAACTCTTCGGTGGATTCTTTACATCGCGGTGCATCGGGGGGCAATCCCAGAGCCACAAACTGTCCGGCAATAAACGAAGGAAATTTCCAGTCGATGGGTTTCACTTTCACAATTTTCATGATCGGCGACACCTGTATTGTTTGGGTGATCACGCAATTCAACTCTGATGACAAGTCCATTTAGGTATTATTTGGTTTGAGAGCGCAAAAGTACAAAAGTTTGGGTTTTTCCAAGTCCTCGTTGTGCTTTTACTTATTTTTGAATGTTCCAAAAACCGAAAGTCGTCATGAATATTTTTCGCCGGAGTTGGTGGTTATTGGGTTTGGTGTTGGTTTCGTGTCAGCATACCCATCATTTTCAATTGGATTTAAAAAAGGAGGTCTGGAGTTTAAATTCCATGTCCGATTCCATTCATCTCAACACGGTTGACCCGGGCGACGTGCACCTGGCCTTGATGTCGAAAGGGGTGATTCCTGATCCTTATGATGGTGACAATGAATTGAAAGTGCAATGGGTGGGCGAAACCAACTGGTGTTTTGAAACCCGGTTTGATGTGCCCCGGGAGTTGTTAAAGCAAGACCACCTACAACTTGTGTGCAATGGTTTGGATACCTATGCCGATGTTTGGCTCAACAACCAAAAAATACTTGGTGCCAACAATATGTTTCGCAAGTGGCAAGTGCCTGTTCGTCGTTTTTTGCATGAGGGTTCCAACCAACTGAAAATTTGTTTTTATTCTCCTTTGGAAATCAACCGTCAAAAACAAGGAGCTTATGGAATTCCGCTTCCCGAAGAGCGGGCTTTTACTCGTAAGGCACCCTACCAGTTTGGGTGGGACTGGGGGCCAAAACTAATTACCATGGGCGTATGGAAAGAAGTGTATCTGGAAGCCTGGAGTGGTTGGAAATTGAGGGATGTGTTTGTTAATCAGCAAGTGATAACGGATTCGGTGGCTCAAGTAACAGTTGTGGTGAATATTGAAAGTGATGAGGCCCAAACAGCCACCATAATTGTTGCAGCCGACGATTATCCTGCAACAGAAAAAAAACAAGTGCTGACGGCCGGAACTCAAACCATCGAAATCCCACTTACACTTTACGAGCCAAATCTATGGTACCCCAACGGGATGGGGGATGCTGACCTTACTTCTTTTAAAGTAAGTGTTCAGGTGGACGAGGTGGTACAAACTATGGAGGTATCTACCGGGTTGCGCAGTGCAGAACTTGTGCAACAACCCGACGAGGGTGGTTACAGTTTTTATTTTCAGATAAACGGACAGCCTACCTATATTAAAGGAGCCAACTACATTCCTCAGGATAATTTTCTGACAAGGGTTTCGCGTCAAAAAACAAAGGATTTGTTGCTAATGGCTCAGCAATCGCACATAAATATGCTGCGGGTTTGGGGAGGTGGTGTGTATGAAACAGATGATTTTTATTCACTTTGCGACTCGTTGGGAATCATGGTTTGGCAGGATTTTATGTTTGCCGGAACCGTATATCCCGGTGATTCAGCTTTTGTGGAAAATGTAAAACAGGAAGCCCATCAGCAAATTGTGAGGTTGCGAAATCACCCTTCAATTGTGTTGTGGTGTGGCAATAATGAAGTGGACGAAGCGTGGCATAACTGGGGTTGGCAACGATCGTTGGGATATGGTGCTGCCGATTCCACTAAACTTTGGAACGATTACCTCTATCTTTTTGAGGAAGTGTTGCCCGGCCTTGTGGCGGCTTATGCTCCGCATGTGAATTATGTGCCCAGTTCGCCTGCCAACGGCTGGGGCAGGGAAGTGGCTTACCAAAAAGGCGATGTGCATTACTGGGGTGTGTGGTGGGGGGAAGCACCTTTTGAGGAATATGAAACGAAGGTGGGACGTTTTGTGAGTGAATATGGTTTTCAGGGAATGCCTGATATCAAGACCATTGAATTATTTACCAAACCCGAGGACAGGAATCTGGATTCGGAAGTCATGGCTTCTCATCAGAAACACCCCAGAGGTAAGGAGCTGATACAAACTTATATGGAGCGTGATTACAAAGTTCCCGAAAGTTTTGAAGATTATGTGTATGTAAGTCAGTTGCTTCAGGCACGGGGCGTCGTCACGGCCATCGAAGCCCACCGAAGGGCACGACCCTACAACATGGGGACGATGTATTGGCAGTTGAACGATAGTTGGCCGGTAACTTCCTGGTCGGGAATCGACTACAACCTTCGTCCTAAAGCGGTACAGTATGCCATCACCAAGGCTTACGACAGGTTTTTAATATCCTTTACGGAAGAAACTGACAGCCTTGCTATGTGGGTGGTGTCGGATTGTTTTGTGGATCGAACGCCAACGTTGCAATGGTGGCTAATCGACTTTGACGGGGATACCCTGACCGGGGGCGAAAACAATTTTGAATTGCCTGCCGGAAGTTCGGTGGTGGCAACCAGAGAGGCTTTAAAATCGATTGTTTCACCAAATGTTCTCAAATCGAAGGTGGTGTTGTCAGCCAGAGTTTGGGACGGGGATTATTTATTGGCCGATGGGCTGCATTATTTTGTTGCGCCCAAATATCTTCAACTATCCGAAAATCCTGAAATTACAATGGAGGTTAATAGGTTAAGTGATGGTTATCAGCTAACCTTGAGCAGCCAAAAGCTGGCGAAAAATCTATGGCTCCAAGCAACCACTGACGGTTGGTGGAGTGATAACTATTTTGATTTGTTGGCGGGAGAGCGTGTGGAGGTGTTTTTTCAGACGGGTGATACTTTGGGTGAGTCGGAATTTTTTGTGAGGTCGCTGGGGGAGGTATATTTGCGCTGATTTTTTTTGGACGCTGATTTGTTTTTTTTGGACGCAGATTGACGCAGATAAACGCTGATTTGTTTTTTTGGACGCAGATTTACGCAGATAAACGCTGATTTGTTTTTTTGGACGCAGACTTACGCAGATAAACGCTGATTTGTTTTTTTTAGACGCTGATATGCGCTGAGAAACGCTGATTTGTTTTTTTTAGACGCTGATTTACGCTGATTTACGCTGATTTACGCTGATTTCGCAGATGAACGCTGATTTGTTTTATTGGAATTTTACAAAGATTTATTAGTCAATAATTTATGTTTTAATCTTTTGTCCAAGGGCTTTCGGGAAAAATTCAATAAATCCACAATTCAAGTTGAATCAAAACATCAAATACATTTTCTTCTTTTGTTTCCATCCCGCCTGATTTTCGTAGTCCACAAAGAATATCTTTAAATCCGCTTGATTTTCATAATCAACAAAATAAATGGTTTTGTCGGCCTGGTTTTCATAATCTGTAAAAAACCATTTTCCATTATTTTCTCCCGCCTGATTCTCATATTTTATCCGAAAAACACATAAATCGGCCTGGTTTTCATATTTCACCACGAAAACTTTTACGTCTGCCTGATTTTCATAGTCCACCGAAAACACTTTTTGTCCGTGAACCAAGCTTACGCCACTGGTGAGCAGAACGATCGTGAGCCAGAAACTTCTCATCATATCTGATTTGTTGATTGTAATAATAGGTTAACTCACCAAAGATATAAAACTTTCAGATAAACGTCTGCACAATTTATTTTTCAGATACATGGATGAAACCATCTGCTTTTACGCTCACATTTTCCCTAATTTTACCGCGAAATCCAAGGTTTTTTGGCGAGGATTTCTTTAAAACCAACTTTCATAAATTGTTGCTTCATGAAAGATAGAATTTCCGCAGCGTATAGTCCGGAAGCATTTAAAAAAGTGGGATACGAGCTGGTGGACATGCTTGCTCAATATCTGGCAGATGCCCAACAGGAGAAAATTCCGGTAAACACCCATATCGAACCCGATGAGCAGTTGGCATTTTGGAAAAATCTGAAGGCAGATCTGGAACATCCTGAAACCCTTTTCAGTGAGGTGATCAAAAAGTCCATTCAAATCCACCATCCCCGATATATGGGACATCAGGTTTGTGCGCCCGCACCCATGGGTGCCTTGGCAAGCATGGTAAGTTCGGTGCTCAACAATGGCATGGCCATCTACGAAATGGGCGGTCCTGCTACGGCCATGGAGAAAGTATCTGTTGATGTGATGCTGCAAAAGGTGGGTTTTGAGACAAATGGCGATGGTTACCTTACTTCGGGCGGAACCCTGGGAAACCTGACTGCCTTGTTGGCAGCCCGACAACAAGCCGTTTCGGGGGATGTATGGGAAAACGGTCTCAAACGCCAACTGGGGGTCATGGTTTCGTCGGAAGCGCACTACAGCGTCGATCGGGCATGCCGCGTCATGGGTTTGGGAGCTGATGGGATCATTAAAATTCCTGTGGATGCCGATTTTAGGATGAATACGAAGCTTTTGGAAACTTGCTATTTGGAAGCACAACACAAGGGTATTGAAGTGATGGCAGTGGTGGGCAGTGCTCCTTCCACCTCAACCGGAATGCACGACGATTTGGAGGCCATTGGTGCTTTCTGCAAGGAGCATGATTTGTGGTTTCATGTGGATGGAGCTCATGGCGGAGCAGCATTATTCTCCGAAAAATACCGTTACCTCTTGCAGGGGATTCATCTGGCCGACTCCATCGTAATAGATGGCCATAAGATGTTGATGACCCCGGCTTTGATGACTTTTGTGTTGTACAAAAACAAGATGAATTCCTTTGCCACCTTCCGGCAAAAAGCACAATATTTATTGGAAAAAACCGGCGAAGATGATTGGTATAACGGAGCCCGGCGAACCATGGAGTGTACCAAGTTAATGATGGGAATGAAGTTTTATACACTTTTGAAAATCCATGGAGAGGAGTTCTTTGGCGATTTTGTTACCCGCATGTACGACCTGGGGCGAACTTTTGCCGAAATGATCAAAACAAGACCGTCATTTGAATTGGCCGTGGATCCCGATTCCAATATTGTGTGCTTCAGGTGGATAAGCAAAGACCTGACAGTGGACCAGTTAAATTTGAGAAATGCCCGCATTCGCGATCATATTTTAAAGAAGGGTGTGTATTATATCGTCCAGACCAACTTAAAAGGACTGGTTTACATGCGAACTACCCTCATGAATCCGTTTACTACACAACCCATGCTAGTTCAATTGCTCGATGAGATTGAAGCAATTTCCGAGGCATTGAATGAGTAAAAGCCTTCTCCCTGAAGCCGGAGGTTGTTCCGAGATCTTAGGTTGGTTTTCTGACACAATTTCTGACGTGCGGATGCCCGTTGACCCCCCTGTTTAAATTCGGGAAGTTTTTTAAGTGTTTGTTAAACAGACATATAACCTTTTTTGTTAGTTTTGTCATCTGCCCATTTGTCAAAACATGTCATTCAATTAAAGCTGTTAATTGATGGGGGTTTTTCGAAGATTTGACAGGAAAGTTTGGTGTTTTTATTGGTCATGATGAATATGGCATGAATATTGCAATTGTCATGGATAAATATTAACCAAAAAAGTTATAAATATCTTTGTTTTATGAAAAAATCAGTCTTTTTAGTTTTTGCCGCTTTAGTTGGCATTTTAGTAGTGTCTTCATGTAAAAAAGATGAGACAGTAATTGGCCCCCCAGTTCTTAATTTTATTGGAGGTGAGGGCTATGTGGACGGGGATGCCACTTTGCCGGCAGGCGATTTGTACAAGGTAGGTATTGCCGCTTCTTCCAACCCTGAAACCGGCGAAAAGCTTGTTTCTCTTCGTGTTACCCGCATCATGAATAACATTGTGTTTGCCGACTCTACCTATGAGTTCAACGATGCTGCTTTCAACGTGGATTTCACCCTGAATGGGCAACAAGGCGGACAAACCGAAACCATTACTTTTGTGTTGACTGACAAAGGCGACCAAAGCGCCACAAAGAGTCTGAATATTACTTATGAGGCTGAAGGAGTGGCGGTTGTAAAAACCACAGGTGTCATGATGGGATCGTGGAACGACAACTATGGCAGTTTTTATTCCAACACCACCCACATGACCTATAGTATTGCCGATGCTGCTACACATCAGGCCGACATCGATTTTCTGTATTACTACGGAGCCATGAATTTGGGAACCATCGCTTCGCCTGCCGACGAGCAAGCCAATACGGTGTATGATATCAGCAGCTGGACTGTAAAAAATGCTACCTTATTTGCAGCTACCGACTTAACCGTTGCCGAATTTGACGCCATTGGTGATACATATCAAATGCCTGCCTTTGTAGGATCGGCCTCTTCCTATAACCAATTGGAAGCCGGTGATGTGATTATGTTTAAAACCGTTGGCGAAAAAGTTGGTTACATTAAAATTAATGAAGTTACCAGTCGTGGCGATTATGTCAGTATTGATGTAATAGTGACTGAGTAATAATTTCTAATTGTTTGGTTGACGCCTTCCTTTCCGGGGAGGCGTTTTTTTTGTTCTTGTTTACCTCAAAGCCTCATCTATGATTGTCATGGTTTATGGCTTTTGTACACCCCTGTCATTGTGTGTTTTCCGATTCGGCATGCCCGATAATCCAAAAACAATTCCCTCCCTCCCTTTCTATTTTCCTTAAAATAGCTCATCTTTGTGAAGTTTTTAACAAAAGCTTTATGTCCAACTCAACCAAAAACCACACTTCTGCTTTTATCAGCCTGACATTCTTGTTCTTCCTGTGGGGATTTATGACGGTGCTCAACGACATCCTCATCCCTTACCTCAAAGGAGTTTTTGAACTTACCCATACCCAGTCGATGCTGGTGCAATCTGCTTTTTTTACCGCCTATTTTGTGGGGTCCCTCATCTATTTTGCCATATCAGCCACTTCGGGCGACCCCATCAACCGCATTGGTTACAAAAAGGGACTCATCGCCGGATTGTTGGTGTCGGGAGTGGGAGCCCTGTTGTTTTTTCCGGCAGCACAATTTCATGTATATGGATTGTTTTTGGGGGCTTTGTTTGTCTTGGGGTTGGGCTTTACACTTTTGCAAATAGCAGCCAATCCCTATGTAAGTATTCTGGGGCCGGAGAGCTCGGCTTCTTCGCGACTCAATTTGGCACAAGGATTTAACTCTTTGGGAACCACCATTGGTCCGGTCATCGGAGGCTTTTTGGTTTTTGTGTTTTTCAAGGAATCGCAGGGCGCCGATGCCGTGAAAATACCCTACCTGTTTTTTGCTTTGATATTCTTCCTCATGGCGGGTTTCATTCGCCTTACGCCACTTCCGCGTTTTACTAATCCCGAAGAGGTAAAGGGTGGTTTTGGGGCTTTGCGCTATCGCCAGTTGGTATTTGGCATGGTGGCCATCTTTATGTATGTAGGCGGAGAAGTGAGCATTGGAAGTATGATGATCAGCTACCTCGGGCTGCCCGAAATTGCGGGTCTTTCGAAAACCGATGCCAGCAAATTTGTGGCATTCTACTGGGGTGGACAAATGATTGGTCGTTTTCTGGGTGCCATCTCTCTTAGTAAAATGAAAAATCAGTTGCTTAAAATAGCGCTCATGCTTGGCGTGGCATTGCTCTCCTTTGGGGTGATTGGTTTCCTTTCCGATTGGACAACCGCTTCCATTTATGGTATTTTCTTAATAGCCAACTTGATAGCATTTATGGCCGGACGTGGTTTGGCTCACCGTACCTTGTTCCTTTTTGCACTCATCAACGTGGTATTGCTTGTTGTCGCACTCACCAATACAGGTGTTTTGGCCATGTGGACGGTGGTGGGTATCGGTTTGTTTAATTCCATCATGTGGTCCAATATTTTCACCCTCTCCATTGCCGGATTGGGCAAACATACCAGTCAGGGCTCGTCGCTGCTGGTGATGATGATTTTAGGAGGTGCCGTATTACCCGTGCTCATGGGGGAGGTAGCCGATGCTTTATCGGTGCACATGTCCTATGCCGTTCCGGTGCTAAGCTATTTGTATTTAGCTTTTTATGGTGTTGAAGGGTATAAACCTCACAAACATCATATGGCAATCGACAACCAGGATAGCTAACGAATTCATTTAGAAATAAACCATCATTTGTACTAATCCATGCAAAACCGTAGAAAATTCCTTCAAAATATGGCCATTGCCTCTGCTGCCGGCATCATTCCACTTTCGTTAAAATCCAATCCATTGGCTGCCTTTGGAGATGATAGCCCTTCGGGAGATTTACCACTGATATTGTCCACTTGGTCTCACGGTATGGGGGCCAATGTCGAGGCTCTAAAGGTGTTGAATGCGGGAGGAAGCGTGTTGGATGCAGTGGAAATGGGTGTGCGTATTCCCGAGGCCGATCCCAATAACCGAAGTGTGGGTATTGGCGGGCTTCCGGACCGCGACGGACACGTAACTTTGGATGCGAGTATTATGGGACCGGATGGCAATGCAGGCTCGGTTTGCTTTTTGGAAGGAATTGTTCATCCCATTTCCGTTGCCCGACTGGTGATGGAAAAAACCCCTCATGTGATGCTGGCAGGCGATGGCGCCCTCCAATTTGCTCTCGACAATGGATTCGAGCAAACCAACCTGCTGACCCCCGGTGCCGAAAAGGAATGGAAAAAGTGGTTGAGAAAAGAAAAATATGAACCCAAAGCCAACTGGGAAAATGACCCCAATAAATATCACGATACCATCGGACTGATTGCGGTGGACAAAAACGGAGATTTGGCCGGAGCCTGCACCACCAGCGGAATGCCCTTCAAAATGCATGGACGGGTGGGCGATTCGCCGATTATAGGAGCAGGATTGTATGTGGACAATAACGTTGGTGCTGCCACTGCCACCGGAATGGGTGAGTTTATGATGAAAACCCTGGGCTCATTTTTGGTGGTGGAACTCATGCGGCAAGGTCGCAGCCCGCAGCAAGCCTGCGAAGAAGCTGTAAAGAGAGTGGTAGATAGTACAGCCGATATCGTGGATGTGAAGGGGGGCATCATGCAGGTAGGCTATATCGCCATCAACAAAAAAGGTGAAGTGGGCGCTTATAGTCTGGTACCCGGATTTAATTACGCACGGTTTCAAAATGGCGAAAATCAATTGATTGACAGCTCCTCCTATTACAAAGAATAGCCGAAAGATGGGTCTGAAAAGGCCTCCTTGAAAAACCAATACTTAAAAAATGAAGCGGTATAAAATTGTTTTACTTTCCATCCTTGCGGTGATGATTTCTCTTTCTTCTTGTAAAAAGGCAAAAAAAGAAGGTGGCACATCCATTATCCCCACGCCTACGTTTGAGCAGTTGCACAATGGTGTTTTCAACCTGACGGTCGATACCAAAATTGTGTGCGGGGATCGGGAGGACATCCTTCCTGTGGCCAAGTATCTGGCCGAGTCATTGGGTCGCCATTTATCCTTTCAACCTGCAGTGGAAGTGGGTTCTGTTGACGATCGCGACCACCATGCCATAGCCCTGTTTATCGACAACACCTGTGCCGACCTCAACGATGAGGGCTACTGTCTTCAGGTGCGCCGTAAGGGCATTGAGTTGCACGCCAACACTCCAAAGGGCTTGTTTTATGGTGTGCAGTCGTTGTTTCAGATGTTTCCTCCGGCTTATTACCGCGGTGAAATAACCGACCATATGGACATACAGGGGGTTCAGGTAAAGGATGAACCCCGCTTCGCCTACAGGGGCATGCACCTCGATGTGTGTCGTCACATGTTTCCGGTGGAATTTATCAAAGAATACATCGACCTGCTGGCCATGTACAAGTTCAACACCTTCCATTGGCATCTTACTGAAGATCAGGGGTGGCGCATCGAAATCAAGCAGTATCCCAAACTGACCGAAATAGGCGCTTACCGCGATTCTACCGCTGTAGGACATGGTGGCGTTCGTCCCCTGAAATACGATGGTCAACCTTATGGCGGATATTACACCCAAGACGAGGTTCGCGAAATTGTGGCCTATGCCCAACAAAGGATGATCACCATTATTCCGGAAATTGAAATGCCCGGACATTCACTGGCAGCTTTGGCCGCATACCCGGAGTTGGCCTGTACCGACGGCCCTTTCAAGGTGGGCACCGCATGGGGTGTTTTCGAAGATATTTATTGTCCCAAAGAAGAAACCTTTACTTTTTTGGAGAATGTTTTAACGGAAGTGATGGACTTGTTTCCGGGAACTTATATCCACATTGGTGGCGACGAAGCTCCCAAAGAACGTTGGAAAGAAAGTGCTTTTTGTCAGCAGTTAATGAAAGATCAGGGCTTAAAAGATGAACACGAATTGCAGAGCTATTTCATCCATAGGATTGAAAAGTTTGTGAACAGCAAAGGACGGAAAATCATTGGTTGGGATGAGATTCTGGAAGGTGGGTTGAGTCCCAATGCCACCGTGATGTCGTGGCGTGGCACCGAAGGCGGCATGGCCGCAGCCCGGCAGGGGCATGATGCCATCATGACGCCCGGATCGCATTGTTATTTCGATCATTATCAGGCCGATCCTGATTTTCAACCCTTGGCCATCGGGGGATTCACAACACTAAAAAAAGTGTTTGATTATGAACCTGTTCCATCGGAATTGACCCCCGAAGAAGCCCAACACATTCTGGGTGCCCAGGCCAATGTATGGACCGAATACATCGCCACTCCTGAACATGTGGAATACATGATACTGCCTCGTATGGCTGCTTTGTCTGAGGTAGTTTGGGCCGGTCCGTCGCAAAAAGATTGGTCTGATTTTCAGCGCCGTATTGCCGACCATCAGCTGTTATATCAAGCCATGGAATTAAATTACTGTGAAGGATCCTTTGCCGTGAACATCGAGACAAAGCCGCAAAAGACGGAAGGGCAGGTACTGGTTTCTCTGACTTCAGAAATTTACCAGGCCGAAATCCGTTATACCACCGATGGCAGTGTACCCACCGGCCAATCAGTACTTTACACCGAACCATTTTCTGCCAAAGTAGGCACAACCATCACCGCCGCTGTTTTTCGGGAGGATCAACTGATGGAAAAGCCGACGACCAAAACCATTGACTAAAAATATGTTGATATTACAAAAGTACTCATCCCCCGCGGGTGTCAATTGTGGGTAAATCTTCCTTACCCATAGCAAGGTAGTTCATGTCGTCACATTTCGTATTTTTGCTTTCCCACAACTCAATGTCAATGGCGATAAATCACGATTCCCATTTGCGGTTCAATGAAACACAAACCTGTGTTATAATTCCCACCTACAACAACGGGGGGACTTTGGCCCAGGTTATCGACGACGTGTTGCAGTTTACCGATCAGGTGTTGGTAGTAAACGATGGATCTACTGACAATACCTCTGAGTTGCTTTTGAATTACTCTGACATTCAGAAGGTTGAATACGAACCCAATGTGGGTAAGGGGTGGGCATTGCGCCAGGCTTTTCGCAAGGCATTGGAATTGGGTTACCAAAACGCCATCACCATCGACGCCGACGGACAACATTTTCCTGCCGACCTGCCGACGTTTTTAGATGCACAAAAACAGCATCCCGGGGCACTGCTCATTGGTTCGCGAAATATCCAAACCGAAGGGATGCCTTCAAAAAATACCTTTGCCAATAAATTCTCCAATTTTTGGTTTTGGGTCGAAACGGGTCTCACCTTGCCCGACACCCAATCCGGATTTCGTCTTTACCCCATTCATCGCTTACGCAACATGCGTTTTTTTACCAAAAAATACGAGTTTGAAATCGAGGTGATGGTACGGGCTCAATGGAAAGGAATCGACATCATTCCCATTCCCGTCAGGGTGTATTATCCACCTGAAGATGAACGTGTTTCGCACTTCCGGCCTTTGCGCGATTTTACACGTATCAGTGTGCTGAATACGGTATTGGTGCTGCTGACTTTTTTGGTGGTTTGGCCTTATAAGCTGTTTCGTTACCTGGCCAACAACAAATTTTCAACGGTGGTCTGGGAGCAACTTTCCAAACACAACGAAAGCCATCTTAAAACGTCGACGGCCTTAGGTTTCGGAATATTTATGGGGATTGTGCCCATCTGGGGCTTTCAAATGTTGGTGGCGGCATTCTTGGCTCACCTGTTTAAATTGAATAAAGTATTGGTTATCACTGCATCCAACATCTCACTACCACCCATTATTCCATTTATCGTGTATTTTAGTTTTGAACTGGGAAAACTGGTGGTGAACAAGCCTGTGGATTTTACCACGGAGATGATGTATTACCTCAAGCAGCAAGTGATGGACGGTCATTTTTACAGTACGCTGAATGAATTCGGGTACAGCATCGTACAATACGTGGCAGGTAGCCTGTTGCTGGGCGTTGGTTTGGGAGGATTGGTTTTTCTCATGAGTCTGGCATTGCTGGCGGTATTTAAAGGCAAACAAAAAAAACAAACGGTATGAGTGTGCTTTTTCAATTCCTTTATCGCTTGATTTCCGCACATCGCAAACTTTCGTTGATGCTCTTGCTTGCTTTGGTGGCGTATTTGGGCTGGACGGCCTCGCGTTTGCAACTCACGGAGGATATCAGTCAGGTATTGCCCAAAAGCGAAGCTATTGATAACATGAGTTTTGTGTTGTCGAATTCACGCTTTTTGGACAAGGTTGTTTTTCATTTTGCCTGGACAGATTCCGTCTCTGAACCTGATCCGTCAGTGATGGCCACTTTCGCCAACCGGCTTTCCGACTCATTGCTCAAACATGCTTACCCCCAACTTATTACCTCCATCGATAAGGCCCCCGACCCCCAATCCATGATGCAATTGTACGAGGTCATGAACAATTATCTGCCGGTACTGCTTGATACGGCTGATTTTCAGCACATGGATAGCCTGATTTCGCGCGAACAAATACGGAGGATACTCAAGGATAATTATGCTACGTTGGTTTCTCCTGTGGGCATGGCCACCAAGAAAATGCTCAAAAGCGATCCGCTACACCTGGGTGTGATGGGGTTGAATAAAATCAAGGCATTCAATATCAACGAGGGGTTTCATTTGTATGAACGGTATTTTTTGTCGGAAGACCACCGACATTTGTTGTTGTTGATTACCCCTTCGGCTACCAATAATTCCAGCAAAAACCAACAACTTTTCGATCAGGTGGATGACTTTGTGGAAGGTATTCAGGCCGACGGACTCCAACAAGTGGGGGTGTCATATTTTGGAAATCCGGTGGTGGCACTTGGCAACGCCGAACGCATTAAAAGCGATATCATGCTTACCGTTACGTTGGCTTTGTTGTCGTTGATGTTGGTTATTACATTGGTATTCAGGCGTAAGCGAACATTCTTTGTCATCTTTTTACCTGTGCTTTTCGGTGCCTTGTTTGCCTTGGCAATGATTTCGGTGCTGGTGGGTGAGGTAAGTGCCATTTCGTTGGGAATAGGCTCTGTATTGCTCGGAATTTCAGTGGATTATGCCTTACATATTTATAGTCATTTCCGGCAAAACCAGTCCAAAGAAAATTTGTATAGCGATTTGGCCACGCCCATTCTGTTGAGCAGTATTACCACCATGTCGGCCTTTTTTACGCTGATGTTTGTTAATTCGCCCGCGCTCAACGACCTGGGATTGTTCGCCGGAATCAGTGTGATGGGGGCAGCTCTTTTCTCGCTGATTGTATTGCCACACATGATGCCCCGCGAAAATAAAAATGCCAAACATCATCATGGGTTTATCGATCGCCTGGCTTCTGTTGACCTCAGTCGAAAAAAGGGGTTGGGTTGGCTGATTGTTATACTTACAGTGGTGTTCGCCATCACCATGCAGGGTGTCGGTTTTGATGCGGACATGATGAAAAACAATTACATGAGCCCTGAACTCAAGCAGGCAGAGGCGGATTTGAATGAGGTAACTTCCTTGTCGAAGAAGACCATCTATTTGGTTACTCCCGGCCAGGATGAGGCCGATGCCCTGGAGCACAACCGTCATGTTTTGAGTAAATTACAACAAATGGAAAAGTCAGGGGTGGTGGCGCATGCAGCCGTAGTTAACAGTCTGTTGCCTTCACCTTCGGCTCAAAAGGAATCTCTCGACAAGTGGACACTATTTTGGCATCGGAATGCCGATTCGGTGCAGGTCAGGTTGGTGGACGAAGGAGCAAAACTTGGCTTTAAACCCCGGGCGTTCGATGGGTTTTTCCAGTGGCTCCATCGGCCTTTTTCGCAAGTTACCTCTGACTCAATAGGGGAGGTCAATGCTTTGTTTTTAGATAATTATTTCATCCGTAAAGATACCCTCACGGCCGTTATCAATGTGGTGAAGGTGAACAATGATGACGCATCCATTGGCGCGGTTTACGATGCTTTCGAAGATGATCCGTCTGTTTGGGTGATCGACAAGCGCAGAATTACCAGCGATTTTGTCACCATCCTGAAAGACAATTTCAACAAGTTGATCTGGATATCTATTGTGTTGGTTTTCATCATCTTGCTGGTGGCCTACGGACGTATTGAGCTCACCCTTATCACCATGATTCCCATGGTGGCCAGTTGGATTTGGACGGTGGGGTTGATGGGGTTGTTTGGTATCGAGTTCAATATTTTCAATGTCATCATCCTCACCTTTATTTTCGGGTTGGGCATCGATTACAGCATTTTCATGATGCGGGGCCTGTTGCAGGAATACAAATACGGGGTTCACGATTTGTCGGCCTACAAAATTTCCATATTACTTTCGGGTATCACAACATTGTTGGGAATAGGTGTATTGATATTTGCCCAACATCCTGCTTTAAAGTCCATTGCGTTGATGTCCATCATTGGTATTTTGTCCGTGATATTCATCACCCTTACGTTGCTGCCACGGATTTTCAGGTGGCTGGTGTCGTATTCCGGTGGATTGCGCAACCGTCCGGTGAATTTTGTGGATTACATATTTAGCTTGTGGGCCTTGTTCGTGTTTGTTTCAGGATCGTTGATACTTAGTTTGTTGTCTTTTGTTTTGAGATTGGTTCCGGTGGCCGAAGCCAGAAAAAAATACTTCTTTCATGGCATGTTCCGTTGGCTTACCTGGTTCATGATTTACATGAATTTTCTCTCCAAAAAAACCATCATCAACCCTGATGGCGAAGATTTCAGCCAACCTTCCATCATCATTGCCAACCACCAGTCGCATGTGGATTTGATGATGTTGATGTTGCTTACCCCCCGGATAGTTGTGCTTACCAACAGCCGGAATTATTCCAATCCCATGTACGGGAAAGCTTTACAATATGCCGGATTCATTGAGGTTTCGGGCGATTACCGCGAGGTGGTTGAGCAAGTAAGACAACAAGTGGAGGCAGGTTATTCGGTGGCTGTTTTCCCGGAAGGGCATCGAACAGAGACCGGCGAAGTGATGCGGTTTCACAAAGGCGCCTTTTATTTGGCCAATCAGTTGGGATTGGATATCCTGCCCATTGTGTTGGCCGGACAGCGCGAATGTTTGAAAAAGAGCGAGTTGTTGTTGAAACGAGGCGCCCAGATTACCAAATTCTTACCCCGAATCAAACTATCAACCGGAATTTATGGCAACACCGAACGAGAGCAAGCTAAACGGGTGCGCGATTATTTCAGGGACGAGTTTAATGCCACCCGCGATGCGTTGCAGTCAACGGCCTATCTTCACGATTTTATCGTAAAAAATTACATGTACAAAGGGCCCATTCTGGAGTGGTACACCCGCATTAAACTTCGTTTGGAAGACAATTACACGTTTTTTGATGAAATCATTCCGCGCCGGGCCACCATCACCGACCTTGGTTGTGGCTATGGTTATTTGGCCTACATGCTTTATTTGCGTTCGCCCCAACGGACGATCACCGGCGTAGACTACGACGAGGAAAAAATCATGGTGGCTTCCCATTGTCCCGTTCATAATGACCAGGTTAGGTTTATTGCAGCAGATATCCTCGACTACGATGTGCCAACTTCAGATGTGATTGTCCTGAATGATGTGTTGCATTATCTCCCGTCGGTCAAGCAGGTGGAAGTGGTGGAGAAATGTCTGACAAAACTCGCGCCCCTAGGCATGATGATTATCCGTGATGCCGATACCGGATTGAAACAGCGACACATGGGTACCGTGATTACTGAATTCTTCTCCACCGGGATGGGTTTCAACAAAACCCAATACAAACTAGATTTTGTATCCCGAAAAATGATCATCGATTTGGCCACGAAGCACCACATGAAACTCGATATCATCGACAATACCAAGAGAACGAGCAATTTGGTGTATGTGTTGAGGGGGAGGGAGTAGGGCCCCGAAAGCCTTCGGGGGAAGATGGGAGTCCGAAGATGGAAGTCAGAAGATGGAAGTCCGAAGGCGGGAGTCGGGAGTTTGAAGTGGGGATACCTCTCAAACTGGCGCAAGCGTCCGCTTGTGCCTTTGTTTTGGTCTGGAGTCGGGTTCCGAAAGTATTCTGGGTTGAACTCTTGAACCTTGAACTAAAAAGTACCGTAGTGACGACCGATAGCCACGGAATTAATTCCCGGGCGATCGGATAGGCGAGCAGATAACCCTTAGGGCTTTATTGTCATAGAAAAATTATTCATTTTATTTCTAGTTCGTAGGACATGAACAGGAAGTCCGGAACATAGATGGAAACAGTATTTATTTGTCGCTTTGGCGTTGTTCAACCCAATAGGTTTTCAACACCAATAATTCAACCCCTCATTAATTTTCCTACTTTTGTTGTAAACAGCCAGGGGGGTCTCTTTTAGATAGGTAGGATTCTCAGGCAAAAAACCACCACATGAAACCACAACACATCACCAAACTGAAAAAGAAAACGGGCATGCCTCCCGGAGCCGTGCATTATGTGGGCGAAGACCGCGATTTTATTCCCAATATTTATCTGGTGGAATACAACGCGGAAACTTTTGCGCAGACTCCCTTGAAAGACATTGGCGACATTAAGGAAATTCCCGACGAACCGGCAGTGCGATGGCTAAACGTGGAAGGAATACATGATACCCGGCTCATCGAAAAAATTGGTGCGCGGTTCAATCTGCACCCACTCATTCTGGAAGATGTGGTCAACACCTCCCAACGTCCCAAGCTGGAAGAATACGACAATTGCATCTTTATTTCCATGAAATCTCTGGTTTATCATGAAAAATTAGAAAAGGTTGTGCCCGAACAAATCAGCATCATCCTCATGAAAAATATGGTGATTACCTTTCAGGAAAAAATTGGGGATACACTGTCGGAAGTGCTGGAACGGATTAAGCTCTCCAAATTTAAAATACGTTCCAAAGGCAACGATTACCTGGTTTATGCCCTTATCGACCTGGTCGTGGATAAATATTATACCTCCATCGAAGCGCTGGGAAATCAACTGGAATCGCTTGAAGAAGAGGTGTTTGACAACCCAACCACCGACTCGCTCCACAAAATACAATCCACTAAACACGAACTTCTGGAGGTGCGCCGGTCGGTGTATCCCTTGCGGGAAGTCATTAACCGCTTTCAAAAGGACGACCTCGACTACATCGACGACAACAACATGAAATATTTCAACGATGTTTACGACCACACCATCAAAATCATCGATACTATCGAAACCTACCGCGAGCTCAACACAGGATTGAAAGATATTTACCTGAGTAGCGTCAGCCTGAAGATGAACCAAATCATGCAGCTGCTCACCATCGTGGGTGCCATTTTTATTCCATTGACCTTTCTGGCCGGTATTTATGGGATGAATTTTGAGTTCATGCCCGAACTACACTGGAAATGGAGCTATCCTGTATTTTGGGTTGTTATTTTGGCTGTTTCCCTCTCCATGATACGCTATTTCAAGAAGAAGAAATGGCTTTAAGGGGGAAGAAAAGGTGAAATGGTGAAAGGGTGAAATAGTGAAAGGGTGGAGCTTCAAATCATGTGTCGTCCCGACGACGCAGGAGGAGAAACGTACGTTCGGCAAAGCCAAATCTCCTGAGCAAGAGCGCCTGCCCTCCGGCTGGTCATCAATGCAGTCGCTCGTGCCGGGGGGATATCTCAGTCGTGCCTCCTTGGATATGACAGGTTGGGCTTTGGGCTATTCGCGGTTGGCTTTTGATTCGTTGATTTGAAAATTTCTGATTTGAAGAGTTGATGTTCACCACTTCTCCACATCACCTGTTCCCCGTTTCACCTCTTCACCGCTTCTGCATGTTCTCCGTGTCCTTCGTGCCTCTGTGGTGAATATAAACCCGCAAAAATGCACCGCAAAGCATGCCATGAGCGAAGCCGAATGGACGCAAATAACGCAAAGGAAAACACGAAGAAAGTCGGTTGGTGGTTGGCTCTCAGTCACTCAGTCACTTGGTCACTCCCGTCACCTGATAACTTTCAACTTTAAACTTCTACCTTCCCCACTGTCATGTGGCAGGTTTTCACGACCTTTGTCGTTGTTTTATCATTAATTCCTTACCATGACTGATGCCAATCTGCAAAAACTTCTTTTGATGCTGGAGGAAAGTCTGTCCAATATGGACTTTATCAAGCTGACACTCAGCAGTAAAAAAGATCCGATGGCGGTGCTTAAAAACCTCTACGTCAAGGTGGTGGCCATCAAAGCGGGCAATCGTTTGTCGATGGTGTATCGGTATCCCACCAAGGATGTAACCAAAAATTTTACCTTTCCTGAAGGTGTTGACGTGATAAAAGAAGCGTTACAAAACGACTTTTTTCAGGCCATCATGATTACTTCGGAAAAGGAGTTGCATTACATGCAATTTCCCAACGGAAAAAGCGCCCTTAAAGTGAAAGCTTCCGCTGAATTGATGAAGCCGGTGTTTGTACACGACAAACAAAAAAAGCGTTATGTAACAGCTGAAAACAATGTCTATTTGCATTTGCTTGGTGTAACGACCACCGAAGGCAAGGTGAAAAAGGGCATGGAGGATAAATTCAGGCAGATCAACAAATACGTGGAAGTGGTGAGTCATGTGGTGGAGCAGGCCAATTTGCCCGAGAATTTTTCCATCGCCGACATGGGTTCGGGCAAGGGCTATCTTACTTTCGCCTTGTACGATTACCTCACCAACGCCATGAACCTGAAACCCAAGGTGGTGGGTGTGGAGCTTCGTCCTGATTTGGTAAAACAATGCAATTCGATTGCGCAAAAATCCGGTCTTCAACAACTTAGCTTTGTTCAGGGATCCATCGAAAAATCAGAAACCGGTGCCATCGACATGCTCATCGCCTTGCATGCCTGCGACACAGCCACCGACGAAGCCATTTATCGGGGAATTAGTCAAAAGGCCGGGGTGATTATCACGGCGCCCTGTTGCCACAAACAGGTGCGCAAACAGATGAATCCTCCCAATGTTTTGTCCGAAATCACCAAATTCGGCATACTCGAAGAACGGCAGGCGGAAATACTCACCGACACCATTCGCGCGCTCATGCTCGAAGCATATGGCTATCAAACCCGTGTTTTTGAGTTTATTTCCACCGAACATACCCCAAAAAACGTGCTGATTGTGGCTGTGAAACGCGACGGTGCCCCAACCATCGACCAGACCAAAATCCAAAGGATTGCGGAACTCAAAGCCCTGTTCGGGATTCAGCAACATCACCTCGAAACACTACTCAACAGTTAATTGTCATGACCCTTAACAGACTATCGAATAGCCTATTTGTGTTGGTTCTGACTGCAATGTCAGCTGCTTGGTGGTTTTTGTCCATTTCCTTGTGGTGGTTTTTGTTGCCGGTTTCCATCTGGATTGCCTTCAAGGTGTTGGGTGCTATTTTCATCCAATGGAATTTTTATTTCTTTTCGCATACACAGGCCCGTACCAACGAGCGCATGGTTGCCCTCACTTTTGATGATGGTCCGGATGAGGTTCATACACCGGATTTGCTGAAATTGCTGGCCGAATTTGAAGTTCCGGCCACCTTTTTTGTGATTGGTGAAAAGGTGAAGAAAAACCCCAACCTGTTGAAAGCCGTCCACGAGCAGCATCATCTTATTGGCAATCATTCTTATTCCCATGCACGTTATTTCGATTTCTTTAATTTTTCGCGCATGTTCAACGAACTAATACATACCCGGGAGCTGATCTATAAGATTTTAGGAATTAAAACACTGATATTCAGACCTCCATATGGCGTAACTAACCCCACACTTGCGCGTGTTGTCCGTCGGTTGGGTTTTGTTTCTGTGGGTTGGAGTATCCGTTCGTTGGATACGGTAAAATCTCTTGAAAGCACCCTTGAAAAGCTCCAAAGGGATACCCATCCGGGAGGAATCGTTTTACTACACGACACCACGCCTCACATTGTTGATCTTACCCGAAATTATTTATCGTGGCTCCGCGAAAACCACTATCGTGTGGTGCCGCTTAACCAACTTCTAAACATACAAGTATATGAATATCAATAAAATATACGTGATACTTATCTGTGTCTTTCTGTCGATTCAAGTGACGGCACAGGAGTTTTTTCCGGCATCCGACAAAGAAGCCGTCATCCAAGCCATCAAACGGCAATCGCATTCCACCCAAACCCTGTCGTGTGACTTTGTGCAAGAAAAGCACCTGGAGATGCTCGAAGAGGTATTGGAAAGTCATGGTCAATTTTTGTTCGAAAAAGAAAACAGCGTTCGTTGGGAATACCTGGAACCTATCCGATATACCATTCTCATTCATGGAGGCAAATTCACCATCGATAACGATGGAAAGGTAAGCGAGTTTAGCACCGAAAGCAATCCCATGTTTCGGGAAATCAACAAGATGATTGTAACAGCGATTCGGGGTGATTTTGTGGGAAATGCCGACTTTAAACCGGTCTATTTCGAAAGTCAAACCGACTACATGGCCAAATTGGTGCCGTCCTCTGCTCAGGTACAAAGCATGATCGAAAGCATCTCCATCTATTTCGATAAAAAATCCATGCAAGTGGTTCGTGTGGTGTTTTCGGAGCCCGGTGAGGATTTTACCGCCATCAATTTTTCTGATATTCAAGTTAATAAACCCCTTCCGGATGAAAGTTTTACCCAACCTTAGTGCCAACCCTTTTGTACATAAGCTCAAGCTTTTGCTAACTATTTTGGTGATGGGATTCGTGTTGGGTTCCTGCACGTTTTCAGGTTATTCTGCCCGATATTTGTCCAATGATGCCAAGCAATCAAGGCCGGTAGTTTTTTCCGCTAATTTTGAGAAAGCCTTATACAAAACCGAATTGCAGGTGTATGGACGCACCATGACGGGCATTACCGTAATTAAACAGGATTCGTTGGGTTTTCATGTGGCGTTGGTGTCTGAAGTAGGTTTGAAATACTATGAATTCTTTTTCCCAAAAAATGCAGATACCCCGCCACGTATGGATTACATGATGGAAGTGATGAATCACACGCCCGTGGTGGAAGGTTTGAAAGCCGGATTGGGATTGTTGTTTCGCGAACCCGTTTACGACAAGCATGCGCGGATTCAGATGAACGAAACCGGAAAAACCTGTTTGTTGTTCAATAAAGATAAAAAAGGAACCACCAAATACTATTTTAATTGGATTTCGGGTGAGGTGGAACGGTTGATTCAGAATAAGTTATTCAAAACCAAAACCGAGATTAAATTAGCTGATTACCAGGAGGGAGAGCCCGGTTCCATCTTGCTTCATCGGGGTAAAATTTCCATGCAAATGCGGCACATGTAGCATAAATATGCCGGTACTTTTTTAACTTTGACCAAATTTCCCATACCATGAAGAAACCTTTTTTACTCAGTTTGTCAGCTTTGTTATTGCTTTTGATGATTTCCTGTCAGAAGGAGTCTCCCCAAATGCCCGTGGACTATGTAAATCCCTTTGTCGGAACCGGAGGTCATGGACACACATTTCCCGGAGCAACCGCTCCTTTCGGTGGCGTTCAGTTGAGTCCCGATACCCGAAAAGACTCCTGGGACGGCTGTTCCGGCTATCATTACAGCGATAATATCATTCTGGGATTCAGTCATATGCATTTGAGTGGCACCGGAATAGGCGATTATGGCGATATACGCATCATGCCCACGGTGGGCGATATTCAGTTGAATCCCGGTTCGGCCGAAAACCCTGATTCAGGCTATGCTTCCCGCTTTAGGCACGAAACCGAAAAAGCCTCTCCTGGTTACTATTCGGTAAAACTGGACGATTACGACATCGAAGTGGAACTCACGGCCTCCACCCATGCCGGTATGCACCGATATCATTTTCCCAAGACCGACAAAGCGCGGGTGGTATTGGATTTAACTGAAAGTGTGGTCACCGAAACCATCCTTGATGCCGAATTGCGCATTTTGGGCGACCATGAAGTGATGGGATACCGCCGCACGAAAGCCTGGGCCAACGATCAAATCGTGTATTTCTATGCCTATTTTTCCAGACCTTTTCAAGCTACCGGATTGGCCGTTGATGGAGAATATCTTCAAAATAAAATGGAAGCTAAGGCCAATGATTTGAAAGCCGTTTTTACCTTTAACATGATGGATGGGGGACCTTTGTTGATAAAAGTGGGCATCTCGGCAGTGGATTATCACAGTGCCCAGGAAAATTGTCTGCAGGAAATAGAAGGTTGGAATTTTGAGGCCGTACACGACAATACCCGTGATGAATGGAGCAAACAATTGGGTAAAATTCAGGTGACTGATGACAATGAAGAGGCCAAAAGTGTTTTCTATACCGCCCTTTATCATACCATGATTGCTCCCAACACCTACTCCGATGTGCTGGGCTCATACCGAAATCACGCCGGAAAAATTGTTCAGGACAGGTCGTTTACCATGTACACCGTGTTTTCTTTGTGGGATACCTTTAGAACTTTGCACCCGTTGTTTACACTTATCGAACCAAAGCGTACCAACGACATGGTGAATTCCATGCTGGACATGTACAACAACGACGGACTTCTTCCCGTGTGGGAGTTGGCCGGAAACGAAACCAATTGCATGATCGGTTATCACTCCGTTCCGGTAATTGCTGATGCCTGGTTGAAAGGAATCCGCGGTTTTGATGCGCATCTGGCACTCACGGCCATGAAACAAAGCGCCACCTCGGGCTTATTCGGCCTCAACGAATACATGGCCAAGGGATATATTCCGGCAGACAAAGAAGGTGAAAGTGTGAGCAAAACTCTGGAATATGCCTACGACGATTGGTGTATTGCCCAAATGGCCAAAGGTCTGGGCGATTCAGCTACTTACAAGGAGTTTATCAGCAGAGCCCAGTACTACAAAAACCTTTTCGATAAAAACACCGGATTCTTCAGGGGAAAGTCCAATGGCGGATTCGTGGAACCATTTGATCCCACCCAGGTGAATTTCATGCTCACCGAAGCCAACACATGGCAATACAATTTCTTTGTGCCTCAGGATATTAACACGCATATTCAACTATTGGGTGGCGACGAGGGATACGAGAAAAAATTGGATGAGCTGTTCACCACCACCGAAAAATTGTCGGGTCGGCAACAATCGGATATTACCGGATTGATAGGTCAGTACGCCCATGGCAACGAACCCAGTCATAGCATGGCTTATTTGTACAATTACGTTGGAAAACCGTGGAAAACGCAGAAACTGGTGAATCAAATCAGTACGGAACTATATTCCAATAAACCCGACGGACTAAGTGGTAATGAGGATTGCGGACAGATGTCGGCATGGTATGTGATGAGTGCCTTGGGATTTTATCCAGTCACTCCCGGAAGCATGCAATATGTGCTGGGCGCGCCTCGGTTTAAGAATGCCCAAATTAATCTGGAAAACGGCAAAGAGCTCAAGGTGATGGCATTTCGCAACAGCGATCAAGATATCTATGTGCAGTCGGTAACATATAATGGCAAGGACTACGACAAATCATTCATTACCTACGACATGATTGCCAACGGTGGTCTGCTGGTGTTCCAGATGGGCAGCGAACCCAATACTGACTTTGGTTTGGCCAAAGAAAGCCGGCCTTCGCAGCAGATTACGGATGAGTTGATTACGCCCGTACCCGTTTTTGAAGCCAAAAGCCGAACCTTTGAAAGCCGGATGACGGTGGCTATCAGCGATTTGAGCGATAAGGCCCAAATCAAGATGATGAAGAATGGAGAACCTATGCGCTATGAGGCTCCTTTTGAAATTGCCGAATCCACGGGCTTATCGGCCACAGCCTCTGTGAATGGGGTAGTAAGTTTCCCGGAAACGGCTGAATACCTGCTTATTCCCGCCAACCGAAAGGTAACCGTCATCACTCCTTACGACAGCCAATATAGCGCCGGAGGTGATGTGGCCCTGATCAACACCATCAGAGGAGGAAATGAGTTCAGAACAGGCAACTGGCAGGGATATCATGGCACCGACATGGAAGTGGTGGTGGATTTGGGCGAACCGCAGATGGCAAAAAGTATTGGTGCCGGATTTCTTCAGGACGAAAATTCGTGGATCTTTATGCCGGCTTCGGTTAGTTTTGAAGTCTCGGAGGACGGAACGAACTTCACGAATGTCGGCATAGTCGAAAATCCTATCAATCCCAAACAAAGTGGTGGTATTATCCATGATTTTGTGGTGAAGAATGTAAATAAAAAAATCCGCTATATCCGGGTAAAGGCTGTTTCTCAAGGACTTTGTCCCGACTGGCATGTTGGTGCCGGAGAACCCTCATGGATATTTGCTGACGAAATTTGGGTAAATTAAACTTATGACAGACGAAATTAACATATTACACCTGGCCCTTCATCGTGTGGGCAACAAAACCAACAATGATGGTATTCGCCTTTCCAAGGAAGAATTGGATTTGGAAGACGATATTCTGGCCTTATTGAAACATTATTTTCTGTCGCCGTTTAAGGCGGAAACCCGGTATCACCTGAGTCATGAGTCCGATTTGTCGATGAATGAAGTATATGCCTATGCCCATCAGGTGTTTGGTCAACCTGATAAATTTCTCGACGTAAGTGTTAACCTGGCCAAACACCTTTATGCCAACAGCCTGCATCCCAAAATTAAAAGCGGTGATTTTTATGTGGTGTTGTTTGAAAACTGCATTGTGGAAGGGATGCGGACACAGGCATTGGGGTTGTTTAAGTCTGAATCGCGCGAAACCTACCTCAAGGTATTTCCATCGAAGGATACCTATGACATCCAAAGCGATGAGGGTGTCAACATCAATAAACTCGACAAGGGCTGCCTGATTTACAACCTGGAAGAGGAAGAGGGGTATGTGGTGGAAGCCATCGACAACCTGAACAAATCGGATGCCCATTTTTGGTTTGATGAATTTTTGCACCTCACCGAGCGCAAGGATGCATACTACCAAACCGAACAAGCCCTGGCAATGACACATAAGTTCGTTACTTCTTATTTGCCCGAAAAATTTGAGATGGATAAAGCCGACGAAGCCGAGATGCTGAACAATTCAGCCAAATTTTTCAAGGAAAATGAAGCCTTCGATCTGGAAGCGTTCGCCGACAAGGTGCTCGAACATCCTGATTTAGCCAATACCTTTAAAAGTTACAAATCTGAATACGAAGAGGAATACAAAATTCAAATCGACGACCAATTCGATATTTCCGATAAGGCCACCCGCAGACAAGCCAAAAACTTTAAAAGCGTGTTGAAACTCGACAAAAACTTTAGTTTGTACATCCACGGCGACCGGCGCTACATCGAAAAGGGACGCGATGATGAAAAACAAATGCATTATTATAAACTGTACTTTAATGAGGAGCATTGACATGAAAAACCTTTGTAAGAAAATTGCTGGCGGTAGGTGGTCAGCCCCCACATCATTGCTTATGCTCGTATTGCTATGGATGATGGCCGGCTGTGGCGGCGGCACCCAACATCATACCCGGGTAGCCACCATACACCCATCCAATCCGGCAGTACCCGTGATGGACCTCAGCGATGCGCAAGTCGCCGGACTTATGCAGCAATTCAGTCGGTTAAGCAATCCCGAGTATAGCTATGAGTATAACAGGACGCAGGTAATCAGCTTTCCATTGAAACCCAACCACTTTGCCTATTTTCTGGAAGTGCGTGCTGGGGTAAGTGGGCATGATTCCAAAACGGTTTTCTCGTCCTACAAACTGTATGTAGAACTCACACAGAACCAGAACATTTTGTATTTCAATCCTGACAATTTTCAGCAGGCATGCAGCAGTACCACCTGTGACGACTGTAGCCTGATTTTGTATCAAACCGGAGGGTTTGGTTGCGATTGTTCGGATGATTCGCCGGAAAGCCCCTCCGATTGTTCCTACGAAAAAAGCCGTGTGCTAACCAACAAACAGCAGAAGAGTGATATTATTTAGGGGAAGACGGAAGACGGAAGACGGAAGACCGGAGTAGGGAGTATGGAGTAGGGAGTCCGGAGTCCGAAGTTGGGAGTGCCGAAAAAGTACCGTAGGTACGACAGGCAATTAGCCCCGGAATTTATTCCCGGGCGGAAGGAGTATATAGTATAGAGTAATTAGTAAGGAGCGAGCAATAGCCCGTAGGGCTTCAACATAAATAGCCTGGGTGTTCCGGCAACCTCATTTGTCCGTAGGACATGAACAGGAAGTCCGTAGTCGGAAGTCCGAAGTAGGGAGTAGGGAGTCCGACGTTGGAAGTGCAGAAAAAGTACCGTAGGTACGACAGGCAATTAGCCCTGGAATTTATACCCGGGCGGAAGGAGTATATAGTATAGAGTAATTAGTAAGGAGCGAGCAATAGCCC
Source organism: Bacteroidales bacterium (assembly GCA_965140775.1). GTDB lineage: Bacteria > Bacteroidota > Bacteroidia > Bacteroidales > F082 > UBA6244. Next base: position 1,117,459 of record OZ223471.1, read on the forward strand.
ATAGGGCTTCAATATCAATAGTATAACGAATACGACAACCCATTTGTCCGTAGGACATGAACAGGAAGTCTGGAGACCGAAGTCGGAAGTCGGGAGTCGGGAGTCCGTAGTCCGAAGTTGGGAGTGCCGAAAAAGTGCCGTAGGTACGTCCAACCATTAGCCCCGGAATTTATTCCCGGGCAGAGGTGGTATGTTAAATTGAATTTGTTATTTGTTGGCACAAGTAGGAAGCTTACAGAAGCGTAGGTAACATATTTGTTAGTAACAATTGTGTTAGTTAGTCAAATATTACCTATCTTTGTTGCAAAAATACCATATGAATACCCCGTTTATTTTTGGGAGATTGGCCATTGATCAAAACTTTACCAATCGTAAAGCAGAAATAATCAAGTTGAAACAAAACTTCAGTTCAGGCATTAACACCATTCTTATTTCCCCGCGCCGATGGGGCAAATCTTCTCTGGTAAAAAAGGTGGGTGAGGAAGTTGAAGCAGAACATAAGAATATCAGGATGGTTTATCTGGATATGTTCAATATCAGAACGGAAGAGGATTTTTGCAAACGGTTGTCCGAGTCTGTTATCACATCAGCTTCAAGTAAATTGGAAGAATCGCTCAGCCTCATCAAGAAATTCTTTAAGCAGTGGATTCCAAAAGTAACAATTTCGCCAGATGCCGTTCAGGAGGTGAGTTTGTCATTAAATTGGGAGGATGTGAAGAAAAATCCCGATGAGATACTCGATTTGGCTGAATTGATTGCCATCGAAAAGCAGTTAAAACTAGTGATTTGTATTGATGAATTCCAAAACCTTTCCAATTTCAATGATCCTCTGGGTTTTCAAAAGAAAATGCGTTCTCACTGGCAACAGCATCAGCATGTATCATATTGTTTGTATGGCAGTAAAAGGCACATGATGATTGAGGTTTTTACGCATCAATCCATGCCGTTTTACAAGTTTGGAGATTTAATCTTTTTGCCTAAAATTTCGACGAGTAATTGGAAAATATTTATTCAGGAACGTTTTCAGTCCACAAACAAAATGATTAACGAAAAGCAGGCAGAGCAGATTGCCATTCTTGTCGAAAACCACCCCTATTATGTACAACAGTTATCCCAGCTCTGTTGGTTCAGGACATCCCTTGAACTATCGGACGACGACATCAACTTATCCATGGATTCATTGGTCATGCAACTGAGTTTGTTGTTTCTAAATATTACTGAAAGCCTAACAACTACTCAGATCAATTATTTAAAAGCTCTGATAGACGGGACCAGGATGCTTAGTAGCAGAGAGGTGATAAACAACTATCATTTGGGCAGTTCTGCCAACGTTGCCAGAATAAAACAAGCACTGATTAATAAGGAAATAATAGACGATCTGGTTGTTGGAAATCCTGAAATTCTGGATCCGGTATATAAATACTGGCTTAAAAATTATTATTTCAGCGGGTAGAATTACCTTTAAGTTATCTCAATATTGCCAGGTAGGGGGGCGGGCCCCGAAAGCTCCTAAATTCCGCATGTCTCCGCAAAAAGAATCTGGAAGTGTTTTTATGACCAAAAAATGTAAGAAATTGTTGATTTTTTGGCTTTTTTGACTGCATTAGCTGTAACACATTGAAAAAAGAATGCTTAAGGAGCTTCTGTGTTGATCATTTTTTCATTCTGTTGCAATGCCTTTCCTTCTACTTTTTTAGGAAAAAGTGTCAATTAGTTGATAATAAGGCTATTAATTGATTTTGGTTATGTTGAGTTCAAAGATAATGTAATGTATTTATTAGAATCTGTAAAGATTTTCAGCGTGATTTGGCGCGAACGCTTGATCCATGTTGCGGGCAAAATAATAAATCTGAACAAGAACTTTTTTACCCGGTATGTTGGTTTGAGTGTGTCAGTAAGTTGTGAAAAGTGTTGAATAATAAACACATAAATATTCTTGAAAAAAGCTGTCAATCCAAGAAAGACAGTGTTGTTTTCCAATGTTGAAAAACACATATTGTTCCATCCCCAATCGTTCTTTAGGATATCAAATTGCTTTTCTGGATTTCCCCTGTGGTTATAAAAAATGGCAACTTCAACCGGTGTCATTTCTAGATTGTTCGTTAAAATAGCCCGGTACTCATACGCATCATCGGTGAACATATCCATTTGCATGTCATCTCTTAGTTTTCTCTTGACAACAAGCCTGTATGGCTTGGCATCAATACCATCTTCTCTGGCTTGGCTGACAAAAGGTTCTATCATGATTGATCCAACCTGCATCGGCTCATTGGTGCTATCAGTGATATGTTCCCATTCTCCTAACTGGTTAAAGTACTTGGCTATGTAGCTGTTTCTACAGCCGATATAAAAATTCTCAACATTTTGTTCCAGTAATTTTACAACATCATACTGGTAAGATGCTGCATCAGCTCTGAAATGGGTGGCCTTTTTTATATCATTTTGGTTCAATTGCTCAAACAAGCGAGTTAGGGTATCAGACTGAAAGGCTTTTGCATCGCTGTTTCCATTCCTGTTTTCTACAAAGAGAACATGCTCCTCATTGAGATAACAAATACCGGGCTGATAACCTGGATTTCTTTTGTAGGTCATCTTACTGTCGCTCTTCTCGTTGAAGATGATGGTATTATCGTAGTCTAATGTCAGTTCTTGTGCATCAAATACCCCCTGCTGCTTTAAAAGGGATATGTTAAGTTGATTGATAAACTCATTTGAATTGTAGGTGTGGGTGATAACTCCGCGTTTGGTTTCGCATTGTTTGTTTTCAACTGCCAACTCCTTTAACCTTCTGAGTACTGTATCCGGACTTGGCATCTTGACAAAAGGATTGTCTTTAAAGTGACCCCTTAAATGGATTTGCAGATCCTCAATACAGTCCCCACCGCATAGATATATGCTTAACATTGAATTGATTATATCCTTCCATCGATACTCACTCTGATTGGCAAGTGTAGGAAAACTTTTCTCGATTAAGGCATTGATCTGGCTTCGCTCCAAAAAATCAAACACAAAATTTATTCCGCCAAATGCACTTATTGATTTACTTTGTTGTATCTTCACCGCAGTATTTGTTAGCACACCAAATATGGTGAAAATACTTGAACTGTAAGACTTTCTCCTGAAATGTTTTACAGTTTTTTTTGTTAATAACCTGCGGAATTAAGGAGCTTTTGGGGGAAGTCGGAAGACCGAAGACCGAAGTCGGGAGTCCGAAGACCGGAGTTGGAAGACCGAAGTCCGAAGTTGGGAGTGCCGAGAAAGTGCCGTAGGTACGACTGACCATTAGCCCCGGAATTTATTCCCGGGCGGTTCTTTTCATTGTTCGATAATAATTTTTTCGTTCAAGACAATGTTGCTCTCTGTGCTCACATGTACTAAGTAAATTCCGGCAGCAAATTCATTTAGGTCAATTTTTGTTATTTCATTTGTTAAGGTTTGCGTACAACAAATGCTACCATTGGATGTAAATATTTTTAGAAATGGTTTTTTTAAGAGCAATTCAATGGAGATTTCTATTTTCAATTGGTCTTTAGCCGGGTTCGGGTAAATGGAAATTTCTGATTTTTTAATTTGAGTTTCAATAGTTAACGTTGAGCAAGTATCTGTAGCCGACAAGTTACAAGGATATTCAGGGTAAATAAGTGTGGCGTCAATATAAAGAGCACATAAGTAACTACCCCCCTCAAAAGCTACCAATTCTTCCAGGATGCCTGTACTACTACCAATTCCTTCAATTATTTCTGCTTCACCATATTTGAATACGATTCTTTTATGGTAATCGTTGTTTATTAATAAGGAGTCGACGAAGTCAACAATTAATGGTTCATTCCAATTTAAATAGCTAATAAGGGTATCTCCGGGTTCTAAGTTGAAATCATAGATTAATTCTTCGTTTGATTGTCCAGGTGGGGTGTAGAAAACTTTTTTATTTATTGCATCTTCTCTAATGGCACCCATGTAATCAGGACCATTAACAACTGTATTTAAGCAGAAAATATCATATTCTGTTCTTTCCATTTTCTTGTATTCATGATTGTCCATAATTGTGTCACCGGAATAATATGTTTCCCAGTAATTCGTGTACCACCAAAAAGGTGGTGGAATAACATGGTTATTGTATTCAATGCACCATTTTGCATTGGAATCAGGCAATGGATGATAGGTTTGTGCGTAATTGTGAACCGAAAATAATATGGCTGCTGTAAAGAGTATTAGGTTTTTCATTTTTGGTTGTGATTGGTTTTTGCAATATATCGATAAAATTTAATATGTAACAGGCCGATAACTCATGCGACTTGTGGAATATTTACAATTATCCACCAATATTTTTCAAAGATAAATTGATTAAGTCTTTTGATTCTTCAAAGTCTGAATAGTTTTTTATTGTGAATTCAAGGTCTCCGGTTCCAAAATGACCTATGTTTCTAACATCTCTGGCCTGGCTTGGTGGATTTTTGATTTCATCCGGATTGAGTTTTAAAAAAAGGACTATTTTCTTTTTCTGGGTCTCAATGCAAACAAAATTTTGAGTTGTTTTATATGCGATGTAGTATTTCTTTGGTGTTTCTTCGATGGAAGTTTCCAGGTTCACTATGTATTCCCGTATTTCATTTAGTAACTCTTTTAAGTCGTCATTTACCCTGGATGTATGTTCGTCAATTGTATAAGTCGCGGTTCTGCGAGTTTCGGCAGCTTTACGACCCGCTTCAACCATGATTGGATTTTTACCGTTGTTTTCGATTGGAGAATGGTTTCTCGTCTCTGTTCTTTTGTAGATTTCTTCGATGCTGATAATTCCGTTTTCGTAGATTTTATATTGCCAAAGTTCAATATTTGCGCCCATAACCTGAACCGCATGCAAGTCATATTTCTTGAATTCAGGTGCTATGCAAATTACACGAATATCTGACCAGTCAACTTCCATATCTTCTTTTATTGATTTGTTTACTGCCACTTGAAAATCACCTTTGTGGTCCGTTATCCAATGCAGATAAAACAGGCTTTGATTTATAAGGTCTGATGACGCAACTTTTTTGTATTCAATAATCACAGGATTGTTGTCTTCAGAAATGGCTAACGTATCAATTCTACCCGAATGGATATTTCCTGTCGAGAATTCTGAGGCGATAAACCTACAATTGAAAAAAGTTTCTAAATTTCTTTCAATCAAGTTTTGGAGGTCTTTTTCAAGTTTGAATTCAGTAGGTTTAATTCTGTTGACCTTTTTATCCTTTATTTCAAAAATTGCCATTTCAGAGTTTTTTAAATGTGACTTGCTGCGACTGGTTCAACCCCATCGTATCCATTCATTTTTTTGTTTCATTGTAAATGGAATTGTCAGGTTTTTAGTTTTGTAAATTTAGGGAATATTTTTATTCGTTTTACTTTGGGCACTGAGAATTGAAGGGCACAAGTTGCAAACTTGCGCCATTGTGGGATCGAAGTCAGAAGACGAAGTCAGAAGACCGGAGTAGGGAGTATGGAGTAGGGAGTCCGGAGTCCGAAGTTGGAAGTGCAGAAAAAGTACCGTAGGTACGACAGGCAATTAGCCCCGGAATTTATTCCCGGGCGGAAGGAGTATATAGTATAGAGTAATTAGTAAGGAGCGAGCAATAGCCCGTAGGGCTTCAACATAAATAGCCTGGGTGTTCCGGCAACCTCATTTGTCCGTAGGACATGAACAGGAAGTTCGAAGTCCGAAGACCGGAGTTGGAAGACCGAAGTAGGGAGTAGGGAGTCCGAAGTCCGTAGTACGAAGTCCGACACCATGAAGCGCCCACATGCCTCCATCATGAAATTTAGACCCTTTCTAAATTCATTTATTCCATCTTTGTTCGTATATTTGCGAACTACGAATTGACTAAAACATGGAAACCTATACCGATGACCAACAACGACTTGCCCGCATAGCCAAGGCCTTGGGGCATCCCGTGCGGGTGTATATCATGGACTTCTTGTCAAAACAGGCATGTTGCTACAGTGGCGATTTGTCGGAATTGCTGCCCATCGCCAAATCCACCCTCAGTCAACACCTCAAAGAACTCAAAGAGGCCGGCCTTATTCAGGGTGAAATCGAAACTCCCAAAATCAGGTATTGCCTCAATAAGGAAAATTGGGAAGAAGCCAAAAGCTTGTTTAAAGGATTTTTAAAATAAAAAAAATTTATCACAATTGTTCGTTGTTTCGCGAATAACGAACTAAAACAAATCACATGATGGAAATAAAAGTACTGGGCACGGGATGTGCCAAATGCAAATCGCTGGAAAAAGTCACCAGAGAGGCTGTTGCCGAAATGAACCTTCAAGCCAACGTGGAAAAAGTGGAGGACATCGTAAAAATCATGGGCTACGGTGTGCTTTCCACTCCGGCGCTGGTGGTCGATAACCAAATTGTGGTGTCGGGTCGTGTTCCTTCGCTTAAAGAAACCATTCAGTTATTAACCAAATAAACACATTAAAAATGAAAAAGTTAGTTGCAATTTTTATGGCCATGGGAGCGATTTTCCTTATTGCCCATCCTTCATTTGCCCAAGCTGACCAAAATCAGGCTGCCTTAATCGAAAAACAAGGTGCCAAAGTACAAGTGTATTATTTTCATGGCGACCGCCGTTGCGAAACCTGTAAAGCAGTGGGCAAGGTGTCCAAAGATTTGATCGATACCAAATACGGCGACAACAAAAACGTTGAATTCATTGAGGTGAACTACGACGAAGCCGGAAATGAAGCCCTCGTGGAAAAATTTGAAGTCACCGGATCAAGCCTGTATGTTTACAACCAGGAAAAGGCGCTCAACCTCACCACCTTTGCTTTTCAATATGCCAAAATCAATCCGGCCAAGTTGGAGGCCAAGCTTGTTAGCCTGATCGACAAAAACCTGAAATAATGGAGTGGTTGCAATCGCTTCTTGAAAACGCCCAGTTTCCCATTGCCACGGCCTTTGTGTTGGGTTTAATGACCGCCATCAGTCCATGTCCGTTGGCTACCAACATCACAGCGGTGGGCTATATAGGCAAGGATTTGGAAAACAAGCGGCGGGTTTTTTATAACGGCCTGATATACACCTTGGGGCGGGCAACCACCTACACTGTTATCGGACTCATTTTCTTTTTTGGTGCCAGTCAGTTTAAGGTGTCGGGGTTTATTCAGCATTGGGGCGAGCGATTGCTGAGTCCGCTGTTGATCATTATCGGTATTTTCATGTTGGGACTTATCCGGATTTCCATTCCCGGACTGGGTCGTTTAACCGAGCGAATGGGCAAAAATCTCAATAAAAGTTATTGGGATGTGTTTTTGCTGGGCATCGTCTTTGCCCTTGCCTTCTGTCCCTATAGTGGCGTGTTGTATTTCGGTATGCTCATTCCCATCACCATCACCAGTGCCTCAGGACTCTTTCTCCCCTTGGTTTTTGCCGTTGCCACCGGATTGCCGGTAATTTTCATTGCCTGGCTCATCGCTTACTCCATGACAGGAGTAGGGAAATTCTACAACAATGTCAAAACCTTTGAGCTTTGGTTTCGCCGTGTGGTGGCGGTAGTTTTTATTCTGGTGGGCTTGTATTATGCCTGGGTATTTTATTTCTAAATAAGTGAAGAATAATCTCCTTATACCTATCGTTGGCTTGCCCGTTTGGTTGTTGCTTTACATGAATTTGCAACGGTTGAGTGATTATTTCATCGACCGGGTATTGGGCATGAAAGCAGGCGAACACCTCACCGAATCCCTTCGGTTTTTTCTGTTCGAGGTGCCCAAAGTCATGTTGCTTCTGGTGCTGATTATTTTCTTTGTGGGCATCGTTCGCACGTGGTTTACGCCCGAACGAACCCGAAAGGCATTGCAAGGCAAATCGTTGTTTACCGGAAACGTGATGGCTGCCTTGCTGGGCATTGTCACCCCCTTTTGTTCGTGTTCGGCCATTCCCCTTTTTTTGGGGTTTGTGGAAGCGGGCATTCCCATTGGGGTTACCTTTTCGTTCCTGATAGCAGCACCCATGATCAATGAAGTGGCAGTTATTCTGTTGTTTGGCTTGTTTGGTTGGAAGGTAACCTTCATCTACATTTTCACCGGATTGCTTATCGCGATTTTCTCCGGATGGCTGATTGGTGTGTTGAAAATGGAGAAATATGTGGCCGACTGGGTATTTCAGGTGAAAGCGGCACATCAGGATGAAGCGGATAATAAAATGACCCTTGTTCAACGCATACAATCCGGATTGAATGCTGTAAAAGACATAGTTGGGAAGATTTGGGTTTATATCCTTATTGGTATTGCCATAGGAGCAGGTGCGCACGGATATGTCCCTGATGATTATTTGTCGCAACTTATGAGTAATGCCCATTGGTATTCGGTTCCGTTGGCCATTTTGATAGGCGTTCCTTTGTATTCCAATGCCGCAGGAATTATTCCCATCGTGAGTGTTTTGATCGAAAAGGGCGTTTCTCTTGGAACTGCCTTGGCCTTTATGATGTCGGTGGTCGGGCTGTCGTTACCTGAAGTGGTTATCCTGAAAAAGGTGTTGAAAATGCCTTTAATTGTTGCCTTTGTGGGCATCGTGGCTACCGGAATAATTATCGTAGGATATATTTTCAACCTGATTTATTAGCATCCTGGCAGGTTTGCCGAAAAACTGTCAGGATTTCGTGGTTAAAAATCCACCAACTCTGTTTCCACACCTATTTCATGCAAATAATCAAAAAGAATTAATTGCTTCTTCATGCGGGCAATGGTATGAAATTCAGGCATTTTTTTGTAGAATTCGGTGGCTTTGGGATAGTTGCCCACACGTTCGTAGCAAATTCCCAGGTTAAAGGCGGCCTCTTTGGAGGGACTGTCTTCGTATATCCGCTTACACAGATTTCCCAGTTTCATGATGTCATGATCTTTCAATAGGTCACCTGATCCTTTCCATTCTTCTTTTAGTGCTTTGTCGGAAATTTTTACTTTTTCCAATTGATACTTGGCTTCTTCATAATTTACCAAATGGAAACAATTGTTGATTTCGTATTTAAGCGTATTCTCGCATGATTTTACCATGTCCAATAATCCCTTCATTCTTCGGCCGGCCTTTCGTTCCGATTCTTCGTTGTAGCTGATGGTGTCGTAATCCATGGTCTTATCTGGGTATTGATAACTGATAATGACTTCAGCAACTACCTTGTTTTTCGGACGAACTTCGAAATAGGGGATGGGGTTAGACAATGCCGACCCTGTTTCATAAAACTGATGTTGTTCAATTTCGGTTTCGGCGCTGATTTTGAAGGACCCACATACCACCACGCTGGCTTCTTTTACATTGGTGGCTTTTTCGAACCAGGGCTTGGTCACCCACACGAATGGGTTGGTTTCGGGGCTGCCACCCACGGGTTTGAATTTTTCATCAAGGGCCTGTTGTACATATCCGTTGATGTCGATGGAGGTTTCTTTTCCGTTGTTTTTCAATGGGTTGAAAAGGATTTTTCCGCCTTTGAGCTTGATGGGATGTTCCATCTGGTAGGACGTGAAAGCTACCTTTTGTGCCGACACGGTCAGGGCAAAAATCATCAGGGTCAGGAAGGTGGCTGCTGTGATATATCTTTTAAGCATAGGTTGTCTTTTTTTACAATTTGATCCCGAAGGATGTTTTTTCATACATGGCTAATAAACATAAATTAATTTCCACAGAGATGCCTCTTTTCGGTTGGGAACAGTGCTATAATCGCCACTTTCGTCGATAACAAGATAAGTATCGGTGGCTAAATTTTGTAATATGATCCGGTCATCATTCACCAACACATTCCACCATTTTCCATTGTCCATGGTGATAAACTTTGATCTGGAAAAAAAGACATCTTTTTCATCGGGATTTACCTCGAGTACCCAATCGTAGGAGTCGCCCACCTGTGATGCACCCAGATCGTGAATTACCATGTGTCGCGAACTTCCCGGAAAAACTATGTTGGCAGGATTGTCGATGGTGAAATAGCAGAGGGGCATTTCCGCACTTGCATCATACTTAACGGGTGTTTTGGCCATCACCAATCCCGTTTTTTCGTTTAAAATAATGAATGTTTTGTGCTTATTCTTGATGATATCTTCCTTTCCCGTTACCACGGTTGACATCTGCGAAAACAGGGGGGTGCCAATTGAAATCAGGAAAAGAAATGCAATCAGTTTTATACTCGATTTCATGCGTGTGTTAATTTTTATTTATAGAGAAAGGCCTGAATCATCTGTTGGTTAAATAATTCAGGCCTTTCATTTATTGGATTCTGTTAATACTTAAAGGTGCGTGTGGCGGTATATGGGCCGATCTTCATCTCTGTCCAGTTGCCTTGGTCGTCGTAGGTGAACACACCTTCCCAAACCTGGGTGGCACCCAAATCAAAGGAGTCGGTGCTTACTTTGGCTCGTGGCACGGAGCCTTGAGCATAGCTTTCGGTAAACCATTCTTTGATGTTCATCTTTTGTTGCACACTTACTTTTCCTTTCATCTCGAAGGTATATTGAATTTTGACGGGATTGCCGTGTTCGTCCGATTCAAGTACCGTGATGTCGCGTAGCATGCGGGTAGCGGTGATATTTTGTACTTTCCCGTTGGCTTGAGACCAACCGCTGCCAAAATCGGTGGACACATCGCCGTCCCAGGCCCATTTTTCGAACATGCCCTTGTCGTTGATTACGGCTTCCGTTGAAAAGTTAGAACGGGTGTCTGTTCTTTTTGGATCAATGCCATTGGTGGTCAGAATATCTTTAAAGATGGCATTGGCTTTGAAATAACCGGAACTTCCCACGAAGAAAATCCGGCCTTCCAAATCGACTTTTAACTGTACAGTTTCGCTCGATTTTTTATCTCCAAAAAAGCCGGTTCCTTTGGTGATGTTATTGGCTACTCCTTTGGTCATGTCGCCCAGAGGTTCTTCAATCTGACGAAGAGTTCCGCGGTGAGTGTCGTTGCCACCTGCAAAAACATTTCGTTCGTTGGGTGTTGACATCATGATGTACCGGCCGTTGTCGTCGTTGAAGATGGGTTGAAGTTCACGGGTGACAATTTTTTCCTTGCTACCATCCTCCAGCAAGGCCACCTGGTCGGCTTCCAGTTCTTTGATGCGGCGATTTCTGTCGAATTTCACGCGGTATTCAATGGGTTCCACTCCGTCTTTGGACAGTTCACCTTTCATCGACTTGGGTTCGCCGGCAAAGTCATTCAAAGGCAGAAACTGGAACGGGTAATCGATTTCGAAAAGCTGACACATGATGTCATTAACGGCATAAAAATCAACAAACCGTTTCAGATCGCGGTTGATGGTGACAAACAGTTTTTCGTATTTTTTCACCCCTGCGGCGTAGTATTCCACAAAGTTGGCGATGTTTCGGTAGTTGTCGAATTTCTTGAAATCCTTCATGCCAATCACCAAGCCTTTTCGGTCTTCCTTAGGTAATTTTCCTTGCATCAACAGGTTCCACTTGGCCATTTCGTCGATGGTTTCAGCAATTTCTTCACCATATTTTTTATAAGCCTCATTGGCTTTTTCCGGTTGTTCGAGCCAGGCATAGCACACCGACAGGTTGTGATAAGCTACCCAACGACTTTTTTCGGTGCAGTTGGGAAGTCCGGCTTCGATAATGTCCACAAATTCCTGAACCTGAGCTTTCTCTTCCTTGTTCAATAACAATCCTTTTTTGTTTTCAAAAACTGCCAGGGTGGGCTCGATCAACTTTTTCGACTCCTTAATTTCTTTAATAACGCCCAGTTTGATGGGGGCGCTAAATTCACCAAATCCAAATTTACCAAACACATCTTCTCTCACCTTGTTGAATGCCACGTTGATACCCACTTCTTCTTCAGTGCTTAATCCTTCGGTTACCGTAACCGATCCTATTCCTCCTGCTTGCGGAGGTTGTTTGTAGTGCGACCATTTTTTTTCGCCCTTAAGGATGCCAAAATCCTTTTCTGCCACCACCTCGCCGCGGGGCGTGGTTACTTTGTAGCGACAGTTGATATAATAAGGTACTTCATAATTTCCGTCTTTATCAGCGGTAACGGGTCTGCCGGCCATGGGACTGGGATCCGGTTCATTCAGAATGAAAATTTCCACGATAATGGGCCGATCGAATTCGGGTGTGGCGATAATGTAGTCGGGAATGAGTTTCCAACGGTCGAAACGACCTTCTTTGTCTTTAAGTTCATCAATGGCTTTGGAGGTAGCGGCCGCTGCATCTATGGCCGAGTTGGCTGTGTTGGCAACGGCTGTTCCCAGTGCTCCGAATTTGGATCCCAAAGCAGAGTTTTCTTCCTTTTGGGCTTCCCTTTTTGCGTCAGCAAGGGCTTGGTCGTACGACAGATACACATCGCACATGGCGAACTTAACTCCCTGAGAAGGAGCTTGAAAATAGGAAATGGACTCGGGTCCTTTGATGGCCTGAGCCCGGGTTGTGGTCATGCTGAAAATGCCTAGCACAACGATTAGTAAGATTTTTTTCATGGTAGAGCTTTTATTACGTTACTGAACCGGGAACCCTTCCCGGAATCCCTTTTCTCGGTTCTTCGGAGAATTAGTAGCAGTGAATGTTCATTTTTGAAAAAGAATGAAATAAATTTTTGAATAAAAATTATTGAAATAGGAAGGTATCCGAATACAAAAGGCTTTTAAACAGTAATTTGACTTCGGACAAATTTATTTCTGGTTTAAAAAGCGCGCCAACACCCATGAAATGGTTGATCTTGACCCCGAGTATATCACTTGTCGATTGTCGCTAGCCGAATGATTACTTGATCTTCCATTACTTTCTGACCAATTTCCCTGTTGTTACCTGCTTGTTGGTTTGCAAGGTAAAAGTGTAGTATCCCGGAGAAAGTTCCCCTGTTTGCCATCTTTCCTGATGGGTTCCAGCTGAGCGAAAACCATCGATTTGGGCTATTTGGCTTCCTTGTGAATTGAAAATCTTAATCAGTACAAAGTCATCGTGTGGCAAGGTGTATTCAATGATTGTGGAAGTCGTAGCCGGATTGGGATAGATTTTCAGGTGCAGGACGTTTGATGATTGGGAGTGTGGTGACCTGTCATCAGTGCTTGTCAGGATGTCATCGCGATACCATAGGCCAAATTGAGGATTTCCTACCAGGATTCTGCCATCGGCTATTTTTATTTGATTGATTCTTGTATGATTCCAGTTGGGAAGCACAGGTAAATTATCCAGCAGATCAGTCCAGCTTTCGCCTTGATTCCAGGTCATTTTTATTCTGGGGTTAAAATTGTTGTCGCCTCCAAAAAGCATGGTGTCTCCCCTTACATCAACACACCGAATGCCAAGCCCCGGCTCGTCCAGTGGGATATTATTCCATGATTGTCCCAAATCCTGACTGTAGAAAACGCTGTCCCAAAATAGGTAGTAGGTTTCATTGTTCTTGGCCAAACGGCCATAACGATCGTAGGTAGAAAAAGTTTGGCCGTAGTCATCCGAAAAGAACAACTGTTCCATATAGAAAATATCGGGCACCAGGATGGTATTTTGAATGGCTTCCACAGTTTCTGAGTTTATCCATGAATAGAGGGGGTAAGATTCAAGCTTTGACCAAGATATGCTGTCGGAAGGTGACCGGTACAATCCACCGTTTGATGATATATAGTAGTATTGAGGTGTTATGCTGAGGTGAGTTAACCTGGGGTTATACGTGCCTTCCAAGTTTTCTGAATGTGAAGTCCAGGTCAATCCCTGGTCTCTGGAAATTCTGAACTCGTGTGGCGCAATCATATAAGAGACCGTGTCGGTGGTAATGATTTGAAATCCATAACCGGTTTCGTTTTTTGTAAAATGGATTCCTCCGTCATCGGACACAAACAGTTCATTGCTTGCTGCGGCATAAATTTTTCCGTCTTGCACGTCGATGGAAGTAATTTCGCGAAAGGTTAGTCCTGCATTGTATGCGGTCCAATCGCCAAAACCATCCAAAGAAAAAGCCCCCTGGTCTGTGGTGCAATATAAGTCGTCATCATGGATTAAAAATTGAATCACATTTTTCGAGCCATCGGTAGTTGCGCTCCAACTCGAATCTGCTCCATTAAATTTGAACACCGGATAGCTATCTTTGCTACAATATATTTCTCCTTGAAAATTAATTAAGTCACGGTGTTGAGCAAATCGCGGCAGGTTGTAGGTGGTTTCTTCCCATCGGTTTAAATCAGGATTAAACCTAAAAAGGGTACTTTCGCTATAGGGTGCACTTATCCCTTGAAGCACTGCCCAGAAATGGCCGTTCATGTATTTCATTTGTTGTACCTCTGCATAGGGTTGGTCAAACAAACCGTTGGTAACCAATGAATCCCAGGTGTCGCCATAGTCGTTTGAGAAAAAAAGATAATGGGTAGTATCCCAATCAGAGCAGTGGATATAAAGAAGGCTGTCATCAGATAGAATATCGGCTACAGGCTCTGGTGTGGGAGGATGGATGGTTTGGAACGAATTGCCATAATCTGGCGATCGTTTGATGGAAGTATACAGATCATAGAAAACGATCGTATCAATACAAAATAACGCACTTGTGTTTCCAATTATGCCTGCATTTTCCCATGTTTGTCCTCCATCAAAACTTCTCATGGTTACATCGTTGTAAAAGGAGTTGAAAGCAAAAATCCAATGACCGGCGCTTGCCAAATTATTGTAGTTCGAATTGTTAAGTGATGTTTGCCACTGACCGTGGTCGGTTTTGGAAAATATCCCCCGGTCTCCACAAATCGCCACCAGCGTAGTATCCATACTTACCATACTTTTTAGTTTTCCACCGTCAATTCCGGTGGCCATGGTCCATTGTGCATGTGAAATGCAGGGAGCGAACAGCAGTATGAACAAGAGTAAACCAGCCGATATGTTGAGCGTTTTCATCGAATGTAGTTTGATGGAGAAAAATACAAAATAAAACCGAGAAATAGTTTGTTCAAACAAAAAACAACACCGTTTATTTACACGGTTGGTGATAAATGGAGAAAAAAGTGTTTGACCTGTCACCCCACCTCCTCCCGATTATTATCCGGGACCTCCCCCAAGGGGAGGAGTGATAAATAATTCGTAATTAACGTGTTATGCTGTATTGTTCAAGGATTGATCGCCTTTCCCCTTGGGGTCATCCCGAAAGCCTTCGGGAGGGATAGGGGTATATCAGGCATCTCTTCTTGGGGAATCCCGAAGATTTTCCGGTATCATACCAAATACAATATGTAGTGCATAAAAAAAGCCACTGCGTTCAGCAATGGCTTTTTTTAAAATTATTGTACTACACTTATATCGGGAAGTTCTTAAAAATCTGTTTCGATTTCATCAGAATGTCCACATATTGTGCTCTGCGATAGGCAAATGGGTCTTTGATGTTCTTTTTGCTCATGCGTCCACGGAATTCGCTCAGGTCGTTGTATTGCTTGTTGGCCATCCAGATTTCCATGTCTTCGAGCATTTTGGTAATTTGCGAAGGACCGTGTTTGTAAATGGTGCTCACCACCTGTACCACATTGGCTCCGGCCAAAATCATTTTAATAACGTCCTCTCCGGTAAATATACCACGGTTGGCACACAGGTCGGCTTCTACATTGTCGTAGAGCATACCAACGTAGCGCAGTGGCAAGCGTGATTCATGCTCGGTGCTCAGGTTGTAGGGGAAGGTCATTTCTTCCAGCTCGATGTTGATGTCGGGTTGGAAAAGTTTGTTGAACAGCACAAAACCGTTGGCGCCTCTTTTGTCCATTTCTTTAATGGTGTACAAGGGGTTGGTATAGAAAGGGCTTAGTTTCACGCTCACGGGAATCTTTACCGCTTTTTTTACGCCTTCGATGGTGTCGAGTTCTTCGTTCAGAATGGAACGGCCTTCCATGTCGAAGTCGCGGGGATTGTTGTAGAAGTTCAGCTCAAGGGCATCGGCTCCCGCATCTTCCAGTTTTTTGGCATATTCGTACCAGGTGTCGTCGTACACGCAGTTTAAGCTGGCAATCATGGGAATGTTCACCGCTTTGCGGGCTTCTTTAAAATTCATTAAAAACTCTTCTGGACCTGCCTCATACATTTCCGAAGGGAAAATGCTGGTCATTTCTGCATTTCTGTCATCGTAACCGGTCAACTCCTGATCCAACTCCAGATTTTCCAGGTGGATTTGCTCTTCAAAAAGTGATTTATAAACGATGGCAGCTGCCCCGGCGGCTTCAAGTTTTTTGAGGATTGATAAGTCGGTAACAAGATTGCTTGCACCAACAATTATCGGATTTTTAAGTTTTAGTCCTAAGTAGGTTGTTGAAAGATCCATATCTAATTTATTTAGGGTGTCTTTTGAAAGGGTAAAATTACTGTTTTTTCATTTTACAACGTATGCAGCCGCAATCTATATTCATTTTAAATAGGCGTTTGGCTTGAACTATTTAGCACGAAAAGGGGATACCTCATAATTGAAATGAGTAATTTCGCACAAAATTTCAAAATCGATTACCAACTAGTTTTTTCTAATTATAATAAGCTATGAAAGAGAAGAAAAAATTCATTACCTGTGAAGGAAACTATGCTGCTGCATATATTGCCTATATGTTCAGCGAAGTAGCTGCCATTTACCCCATTACCCCCTCGTCCGACATGGCCGAATATGTCGATCAATGGTCGGCCAACGGCAAAAAGAATATTTTCGGTGAAACCGTAAAAGTTTCCGAAATGCAATCAGAAGGCGGTGCTTCGGGTGCTGTGCATGGTTCATTGCAGGCCGGCGCGTTAACCAGTACCTTTACTGCTTCGCAGGGTTTGTTGCTCATGATTCCCAATATGTACAAGATTTCGGGTGAATTGCTTCCCGGCGTCTTTCACGTGAGTGCACGCAGCCTTGCTGCTCAGGCGCTTTCTATTTTTGGCGACCACAGCGACGTGATGAGTACCCGCCAAACCGGATTTGCCATGCTCGCTACCAGCAGTGCCCAGGAAATTATGGATATCGCCGGTGTTGCCCACCTCGCCGCCATCAAGTCAAGGGTTCCTTTCCTGCACTTCTTCGATGGTTTCAGAACTTCGCACGAACTCCAAAAAGTGGAAGCCATGGATCAGGATGCCATCGCCAAGCTGGTGGATTACGATGCACTTCAGGAATTCCGCGACAGAGCACTCAACCCGGAGCATCCCGTTACCCGCGGAACTGCCCAGAATCCTGATATTTACTTCCAGGCCAGAGAGGCTTCTTCAAAATTCTATACCCAAATTCCCGACCTGGTGGATGATTATATGCAACAACTGCAACAAATTACCGGTCGCGAATACCATCCATTTACCTATTATGGTGCCCCGGATGCTGAAAACATCATCGTTGCCATGGGCTCTATTACCGAAGTGATCAAAGAGGTGGTGGATTACAAACTCGCCAATGGCGAAAAAGTGGGTGTTATCACCGTTCACTTGTATCGTCCATTCTCCGAAAAATACTTCATGAAGGTTTGCCCCAAATCGGTCAAACGCATCGCTGTTCTAGATCGTACCAAAGAAATTGGAGCCAATGGCGAACCCTTGTATCTGGATGTTAAGGACATTTTCTACGGAAAAGAAAACCAACCCATGATCGTGGGTGGTCGTTACGGATTAAGCTCCAAAGACACCACACCCGCCATGATGATTTCGGTGTACGACAACTTGGCTGCCGCGCGACCAAAAAATCAATTCACCGTGGGTATCGTGGACGATGTTATGCACACTTCATTGCCTTTGTTGCCCGAAATTAATGTGGCACCCAAAGGAACTTTTGCTGCCAAATTTTACGGACTTGGTGCTGATGGTACAGTAGGAGCCAACAAAAACTCCATTAAAATTATTGGCGACAGTACCGATAAATATTGTCAGGCTTACTTTGCATACGATTCAAAAAAATCAGGAGGTATCACCGTTTCTCACCTCCGTTTTGGCGATATACCCATTCGCTCGCATTATTTGGTAAATACCCCCGACTTTGTGGCTTGTCACGTTCCGGCATATCTGGATAAATATGATATGTTGGCCGGTTTGAAAGATGGAGGTACTTTCCTGCTCAACAGCCTTTGGGATGCCGAGGAAACCAAAAAACGTCTGCCCAACCACATTAAGAAATACCTGGCCGATCACAACATCACCATGTATATCATCAATGCTACCAAAATTGCAGAAGAAATTGGTTTGGGCAACCGCACCAATACCATCATGCAATCGGCTTTCTTTAAAGTGTCGGAAGTAATTCCTTACGAAGATGCTGTTGAAGAAATGAAAAAGGCCATCCGCAAATCCTATGGCCGTAAAGGTGAAGAAATCGTGAATATGAACTATGCCGCTGTGGATGCCGGCGATGATCTGGAAAAAATTGAAATTCCTACCGAATGGTCGAAGCTGGTGGCAGAAAAAACCAAGGTGGATGAATCGCTACCCGAATTTATTCGCGACGTGGTTGTGCCCATTAACCTGCAAAAAGGTGATGCGCTTCCAGTTAGCGCATTTAATGGCCGCGAAGACGGAACCTTCCCCGCCGGTACCACTGTGTATGAAAAACGTGGTATTGCAGTGAATGTGCCCGAGTGGGTGGAAGAAAACTGTATCCAGTGTAACCAATGTGCCTATGTTTGCCCCCACGCCGCCATTCGTCCTTTCTTGCTTACCGATGAGGAAGTGGCCAATGCACCCGAAGGTACCAAGGTGATCAATGGATTGGCAGGTTTGAAAGGATATAAATACCGCATTCAGGTAAGTGCCCTCGATTGTACCGGTTGCGAAGCCTGTGTGGAAGTTTGTCCTTCCAAAGTGAAATCGCTGGTAATGAAACCCATCGGAACACAATCGGACGAAATTGACCGTTGGACCTATATGAACGATGTGGTAGGTTATAAAGACAACATCGTTCCCAAAGACCAAACAGTTAAAAACAGCCAGTTTGCCCAACCTCTGTTCGAGTTCTCCGGAGCTTGTGCCGGTTGTGGTGAAACTCCTTATATCAAAACCATCACCCAGTTGTTTGGCGATCGCATGATGGTTGCCAATGCCACGGGATGTTCATCCATTTACGGAGGTTCTGCACCTTCCACACCTTATTGTGCCGATCAAAAAACCGGTCACGGTCCCGCTTGGGCCAACTCCCTGTTCGAAGACAATGCCGAGTTTGGCTTTGGTATGGCCGTTGCAACCGAGAAAATGAGACAACGCCTGCAGGAAAGAATGCAACTGGCTTTGGAAAAAGATTTCTCTCCTGAATCAAAAGAAGCCATGACCGAATGGATCGAAGGTAAAGACAATGCTTCCAAATCCATATTGGCTTCGGCCAAATTGGTAGCAGCTTTGGCCAACGAAACAGATCCTCTGGCTAAAGAGATGCTGAGCCTGAAACAATATCTGGTGAAAAAATCACAATGGATATTTGGTGGCGACGGTTGGGCCTACGACATTGGATACGGCGGACTCGACCATGTGTTGGCTTCCGGTGAAGATGTAAATGTGTTGGTAATGGATACCGAAGTGTATTCCAATACCGGTGGTCAGGCTTCCAAGGCAAGTGCCATTGGCGCCGTAGCCAAATTTGCCGCTTCCGGTAAGAAAACCCGCAAAAAAGATTTGGGCGCCATGGCCATGACCTACGGTTATGTGTATGTAGCCCAGATTTCCATGGGTGCCAGTCAGTCGCAGGCTTTTAAAGCCATCAAAGAGGCCGAAGCTTATCCCGGACCATCGCTGATTATTGCCTACTCCCCATGTATCGCTCACGGTATAAAAGGCGGTATGGGTGGAGCCCAGGCAGAAGAGAAATTTGCTGTTGAAGCAGGTTATTGGCAATTGTACCGCTACAATCCGTTGATGGAAGAAGAAGGCAAAAACCCCTTCTCCCTGGATTCGAAGGAGCCCGATTGGTCGAAATTCCAAAGCTTCCTCACCAACGAGGTGCGTTATACCTCGCTCAAGAAAACCTTCCCCGAGGAAGCCAAACGTCTCTTCAAACTGGCCGAAGAAGCTGCCAAGTGGAGATATGATACCTACAAACGCATGACCGAAATGGATTATTCCAAATAGGTTATTGATAATAGAAAAAGCGGCTGTTCCTTGGGGCAGCCGCTTTTTTTGTGACCTACATTTTGATAAACTTACTGCTTGCTACTGAACCTTGATGTTTTATGGTGATAAAGTAGAATCCTTGATTTAGTTCTTGAACATTAATTATGTTATTTGTTTGTACGGAAAGTTGTCCCCTCAAGACGGCATGCCCCATATTATTGTAAATCACATACAAGGGGTGTTCATCAGGGTTTCCTTGTATTTTGATGTTGATAATATCTTTTCCGGGGTTAGGATAGATTTTTATCTCGATATTGTTGTTCCCCAACTCCTCAACCGAAAGCTGATCAGTGGGAATGATAATCTGTCCCTCTTTTACCCTTTCAAAAAGATCGGTTATATTTTCGAGGAGATTGGTTACGCTTGATTTAGGCCCATTATCGCCCTGCCCTACTGAGTATGCTAAATCTAATTCTTGTCTTTCTCCAGGTTCAAATGTAAAGGGACCTGTAACGCCAAGTCCTCTTTTGTCTTCCGGACGATTTGGATATCCGTTGTTAACTGATTCTTCTGACCAAAATTTTCCGTTTTGATTGTAGCCATCGTTAGGTAGTATTCCGTCTGTTCCCCAATTACAAGGGTCTGAATTGCTTGGGAACATGAATTTACATTCGGGACCTACCGTACCGGGAGAAGAGAAGTGTCCTGTTCCACCATACAAAAAGGGTGAGTCGTCTCGCCAAACCCCTGTCATATATTTGTAATATTCAGGTGCTTTAATCGGATCGAATACGGGTGGTAGTCCGTAGTTTTGCTGATAAGTAAAGATTGTTAAGCCAAGTCTTTCATTGTCAATATTTCCATCTCCAAAATTTAAACCATTTGTACTATAGTCACAGCCTCCTTCAGGGTTATCGATATTATCATTATCCATTGTTGGACCCGCAATAATGGTTACTCCTTGGGTCGGCGGATTTAATCCATATTCTTCTGGCTCTCCACTTCCATCAAACATGCTTGAATTGTAACCATAATAGGTGCCTAATTCAACGCTACACCCGACATAATCATCTCTGGCATACCCTATATCAATGTCGGTCCATACCCCAAAATATGTGTTGCTATAGGTGTTCTCAGATCGATTGTAAACGTCATAGTGCACAAAAATTGTGTTATCTAAAAGTTTATCCTCCGGTTGATCAAATGCATAAGCCATTCCATGGATTTCTGCTCTTAATCTTCCACCTTCAGTCTCTGTATGTAGTTTGTCGTCATTGAAAATGAATAGTATAGCCTGATCTCCACGTATTAACGGAAAGTCACCTGAATATGGTTCATAAACTCCATTCTCATTCTTGTCATAATAAGGTGCTATTTGAGCAGCTTGCCCATTGGAAATATCTCCATTGCCCGGCCAATTAATGATGGCGTCAACAGGTTCGTAGGTTTCTTTCCAATAATTATTACGGTGATAATTGATTTCCTCTTTGCTTACTTTCCAAACCCGACTCCATTTGGTAAAATACTCATAACCTTCATAGCTATTTGATATGGGACCAAATTGAAAGTCAATTCCCTGCTGTTGATGTCTTTGTCCTGCCAAATGCAAGCTGTCGTTTTGATCAATCCCTCCTATCCAAAGGGAGTTAGAATATATGGTGTGTTTTCCAGTGCCAATAGGGTATTCAAAATGAGTTGATGACAACATGGAGTTAAAATAGTTGTTATAATTTCCATATCTTGAGAATAATAGCCCATCAGAATGAATACCTGCATTTATGTTATTAATCGATAACGAGTCATAGGATTGATTTGGTTGGATGTTTATCTCCATTTCCCCAATTGATATAAACCCATCCTGAATTTGATCAATAAAATAATACCCCTTGACCAGGCCATTTACATTTAAGAACGACGTAAATGTAGTCGTATCTCCAAATTGACATTTACCAGCATGTGAAGTATAGATGGATATGTCAGGAGAATACCCGTATAATTCATCATTCGACAATAGATCAATGACAACGGGATATCCAGAGTAGGCAGCAAAATAATCTTTGTGAACCATAGGAAAGTCAGCATCCTGTTCCATGTCAATTGTCACGGTTGCCCATTCTGAATAAGATAGATGGTTATCAATTTCTTGAACCCTGTATTTAAGCCTCAATTTTTCGCTGTTTACAAGAACATCATGGTTTTTTGTTAAAATTTTAATGGTGTTTCCTGATATTTGTGCTGTAATGTATTGAAGCATATAAGGGTACAATAACACTATATCCTTAATTTCGATTGGTTTGCTATTTGGATCATAATCATTTTGTAATACGTTAACAACTGTTTCTCCACCACAAATTCCTGTGCCAAAATCATCAATCGCTATTGGTCGTGCAGGATTGTTGGCCACATTAATAATAATTTTTCCCATGTCGAATAAATAGGTTTGGTCAGCCAATTGAATTTTATAACTCAATGTTTCGATGCCGGAATCAGAGTAATTTGGTAAGTATCGTATATGGTCGTTTACAATTTCCACGATTCCTATTGATGCCCCCCAAACAGAATCAATTTCCAAAGCCGAACTTCCGGGGTTAATATCATTTTCGAGAACATAGATGTCAATGGGTTCACCTCCAGTAGTGTTTGCCAAATCATCAATGGCTGTGGGGATTTCAGGGTTGTCAAGTAAATCTATACTTACTGTTGCCCAATTGGAGTAGTGGGAAAACTCAGTGTTTTTCTCTTTAATTCTATATTTTATTGTGGCCTTGTAATATTTTAAAGGAGAAAGGCTTGTTACAATTAAACTTAATGAATCTTCTGCAATTTCAATTCTTAAAGGGCATAAATTTGATGGTGTAGAATACGCCTCATCAATAATAATTTCATCTCCATCAGGATCTGAATCGTTATCGAGAATGCTAAGTTCGGTGGGCACCATATGTATTATTTCTGCATGATCATCAGTTGCAATTGGTAGATTGGGGTTCTCATTTACCTCGAAGAAAACCCATGTATAATCTGACAGGCTGTTATGATTATCGATCTCTCTTATTCTGTATTGCATGGAATCCAGTCCGGTATAAATAGAAGGTGTGTAATAAACAGTTGAGTCATCATGATAAATACTGCCATGTTGTGCATTTCCAACAATATATAATTCAAATAAATCTCCATCAGGATCGTAATCATTTTCGAGTACATTAACAGCAACCGTGTGCTCACTCATGGTGGTTGCCGTATCATTGACAGCAACAGGGTTGTTTTGTGCAAATAAAACTACTGTAACTGTCAGAAAAACTAAGGAGGAAAAAGACTTTTTCATCACGATTTGGATTTGTTTGGTTATTAATTGCTTATTGATTAAAAGACCTTTTCTTATGCGGATAAGTTGTTTGCCTCACATAAAAAAAGCGGAACCAACCTCTTGATTCCGCTCTTTTTACAAAAATGTCTTTATTATTTTATTTCCATGAAGAAAGGTACCCTGGCCTGAACACCTTGCATCTCTTTCAACGACTGCATTTGTTCGTAATAGGTAGCGTATTCGCCCAACTCGTTATGAATCAATCGTGTACTCACCTGTCCGGTAAGTTCGTCCATTAACTGTTGGACAAAATCCTTACGCTTGGGGTATTCAACCAATCGATAGGCGTCGCCCAGATCGGCTTTTTCAGCAGCATATTTAATGGCAGCTTCAAGTCCTCCAAACTCATCAATCAGACCAATTTCCTTGGCATCGGCTCCTGCCCATACACGACCTCGGGCAATGCTGTCCACAAAGGCTACATCCAGCTTGCGCGTGCGGGCTACCAGTTGGGTGAATTTGGTGTAAATATCTATCACCGATTCGTCCAGCTTGTTGTGTTGGTAGGGACTCAGCGGTTTCATCACATCGATGTAGTCAGCATTTTTGTTGGTCATCACTTCGTCGAAAGTAATGCCCAATTTGTCGTTAAACAGGCCTTTCATATTGGGAATGATGCCAAAAACGCCAATGCTTCCCGTGAGGGTGGTGGGTTCGGCAAAGATATAGTCAGCATTGGTCGAAATCCAATACCCACCCGATGCGGCCATGTCGCCCATGGACACAATCACGGGTTTGTCCTTGATGGCCAGTTCCACCTCACGACGAATAACCTCAGATGCCTGGGCATCTCCACCTCCCGAGTTCACTCTAAAAACGATGGCTTTCACTTTTTTGTTGGTGCGTGCCTCACTCAGGGCTTTGGCAATGGTTGCAGAACCAATCTGAGTTTCAGAACCCTTGCCTTGCACGATGTCTCCCTGGGCATAAACCACGGCAATGCGGTCGCGGCTAAGCTCGTCTTTTTCGGTGAGTTTGGCATTGGTATAGGCACCAAATTGCACAAAATTGATATCGTCGTTAATTTCTTTGCCTGTTTTCTCTCTGAGAATATCCATTACCTGATCGCGGTACAAACTTCCATCGATAAATTTAAGTTCCAGGGCTTTATCTGCGGTAGATACCTCCAGGTTGTCGGCATAGGTATTGAGATCGTCAATAGAAATACCGCGGGTTTCGCTCAACGCAGTCAGAATTTGTCCCCACACAGATTGTAAAAGCACTTGCATTTGTTCGCGGTTGGCCGGGGTCATTTTGTCGTACATCAACGGTTCAACGGCACTTTTGTATTTGTTGTTGGGACCACGAACCACTTGTATTTCAATGTCCAGTTTCTGAAGCAAACCTTTTAAAAAGGTGAGTTGGGCATTCAATCCTTTAAACAATACCATGCCTTCAGGGTTCAGATAAATCTGATCGGCAACGGTGGCCATGTAATAGGCTTTCTGATCATAATTGTTGGCATAGCTGATGATAAATTTCCCTGACTCTTTAAAGGAAATCAACTTGTTGCGTATTTCTTCCGAAGTGCCAATGCCTGCCGGAATACTTTCCATATCCAGAAATATGCCTTCAATTTTAGGGTCATTGGAAGCCTTTTTGATATTTTTCAGGATGTCGTTCAATCCAATGGGCTTGTTCGATTCCATGGTGGCAAAGTCAAATCCCTCAAAAGGATTGTCGTTGGATCGATCCAAAATGGGCGAATTCCAGTTGATGCGCAGGATGGAATGTTCTTTTACTTTTACCTCTTCGTCTCCCGACATGGAAACCAGGGAGGCTATCATACCTACAAACATTAAAAAAATAAAAAGGAAGGTAAGGATGGTGCCCGCAAATGAGGCAAACATAAATTTAAAAAATTGTTTCATAATATGTGTTTGGTTAGATTCAGAAGCAATATTAACAAATATTTGTGAATAATTCGTGGGTCGTTTGTAGAAATAATTGCCCGAAGTAAACCAACTTTAACAGTTGGACTAAAGCCTGTTTCATGAAATGTAAGCAATTGATATTCAATAGATCGACATGGTTAACCATGTTGTTGATGTTGTTGAGTACCGGTACTTACACCTATTCTGAAAGTAATCCCTCTCCACGAAGCATTTCTCAAAAACTGGCTCATTATCCCATTTATCTGACCATGGAGATGGAAAGGTCAGGATTTCAGGTGGTTATGCCTGTTAATTACTACTGGGCTACATTGCGGGCCAAGCAGGTTGAGGCGAAGGTGTCTTCTACTCCCACCGAAGCCATCATGGGAAAGGGGCTTACGAACGTCGCTCGTTTGGAGAAATTCCTTCTTACAAACAACCAACATGTTTCTTCCGAAGACGCACGCAACTTGGCTCACATTTATTGGGAAGAGTCGCTTACGGAGGGGGTAAATCCCGAGGTGGCTTTTACGCAGATGTGTTTGGAAACGGGGTTTTTAAGGTTTGACGGAACCGTTGATCCAAAACAGAATAATTTCTGTGGACTTGGTGTTACCGGAAACGGGGTGCAAGGGCTTTCGTTTGCCGACACCCGTGAAGGGGTAAGGGCGCACATCCAGCATCTCAAGGCCTATGCTTCCACAGAAAAACTCAACCGGGAACTGGTAGATCAGCGATTTGCCTACGTGAAGCGGGGCAGTGCAGAACAGATTTCTGACCTTACCGGAAAATGGGCTGCCGACAAGCATTATGATACCAAGATTCGCAGTTTGCTCCGCCGTTTATATCAAACCAACTGATAGTCATCATTGTTGGTATTTCACTGTTTTTTCTGCCGCTTCTTCTTGTAATAAGTATTTAGAATTGCTAGCTTTGCATTCCTGTCGAAAACTGTTATGCCACAAAAAAATCAGGTTTATTTGTTGCTTGGTAGCAATATTGATCCCCGCGAAACCTTTATCAATAAGGCCATTACCATGATTGGTGAGCGGGTGGGAAAAATTGTGGATATGTCGGGCATATATCAATCGGAAGCCTGGGGTTTTCAATCGGACACTCCTTTTTTGAATAGGGTAATCCGGATTGAAACCGATCTGGATGCGGAATTGCTACTACAACAAACTCAGCAAATTGAAATCGATTTGGGGAGAACCGAGGCGAAAACCAATGGTTATGCTTCGCGAACAATGGACGTGGATTTGCTGTATTATAATGATAGTGTAGTGCATCGTGCCAACCTGATTATTCCTCATCCGCGGTTGCATTTGCGCAGGTTTACACTGGTGCCCATGGTTGAGTTGGCTCCTCATTTCCAGCATCCTGTTTTGCATCTCTCACAGGCCGAATTGCTGGCCGGTTGTGGCGATACAGGTGAAGTACAACCTTATACCCCACAAGGATGAAGTACAATTTTATCGCCATCGAAGGAAATATAGGCGCCGGCAAAACGAGTTTGGCCACCATGATTGCGGAGCAATATAATGCCAAACTCATACTGGAACAATTTGAGGACAACGCTTTCCTTCCTAAGTTTTATAAGGACCAGGAAAAATACGCCTTTCCGTTGGAGATGTCGTTTTTAGCTTCGCGTTATCAACAGCTTTCCGATCAGTTGGGCACACAGGATTTATTCAAAACATTCACCATCTCCGATTACTACGTGGTGAAGTCGCTGATCTTTGCCCAAAAAACATTGCCACCTGCAGAGTTGGCATTGTATGTGCGCTTTTTCAATATTGTGAACCATCACCTTCCCAAACCTGATTTGTTCATCTATCTCTATGTGAAAACGCCCAAACTGCAACAAAACATCCGTAAACGTGGTCGCGAATACGAACTTGAAATTCAGGACGATTATCTTGATAAAATTCAGGAGGGTTATTTTGATTTTATCCGACAACAACCACAGCTTACGACCCTCATTCTTGATACCAATCAACTCGATTTTGTTCAAAACAAAGAAGATTACCAAAAAATTCTGGATGTCATTCACCAGGACTACAAGCCGGGTATCCACCGAATTACTTTTTAACGGCTGACCTTTTGTCTAATCTGAATATCCCATTTTTGCTGGGTTTTCATCCGGAAATAGGTTAAAGTTTGGCTTTAGAAATAATGTAACCTTTATGGTATGACAAAAAAAGAAAGCCCCGCCGAATTGGCGAGGCTTTCTTTTTGAAAAAAGCAATTTCTACTTCATATTTACCAGAGCCTGGAATTCAGGTTCGTTGTAATATTTCAGGAATTCTCTGTCCATGGCAGCCATGGTAGCTACTTCAGGATCAGCTTTGATTGATTTACCCAAGTACTCGAGCATCATGGATTTGTTGCCTGAGCGAGCACCGGTAATAGCCATCAGGTACATGGTTTCTGCATCCTGAGGAGCACATTTGAATGTGGCTTCAGCACCGGCATTGTTTCCGTTGAGCAATTGAGCCAAACCTTTGTTAAAGTCGCAGTTAGCGCCTTTCAACAGCATTTCTGCTTTGGCGTAATCACCTTTGGCAATGTTTACAATACCCAGGTTGTAATTTTCGTCGCCACCCAGGCTTTGTGCTTTGGTGTAGCATTTTTCAGCTGACAAATAATCACCGGTCATCATGTGGTATGCACCCATGTTGTTGCGAACTTCGTATGAATTTTCATTCAGTTCCAATGCTTTGGTCAAAAGGTCTTTGGCTATTTCCAGATTGCCTTCTTCCAGTTCAACGGCTGCAGCATTGTTGAGTGATCTCCAGCATTTGGGGTAGAATTCGATGATCGAACCGTAGATAAGTCTCTTGTTACCATTATCGTCAGTTAAAGTAGCTGCGTAGAACAGTTCTTCCATATCCAATGCACTTGGATTGGTGGTAGAAAGTTGAGCAATTTCTGCATCAGTTTTCTTTGGCATGTAGGTGTTTACTACAATTTCAGCACGTCTTAATGGAGGAAGAATATCGCGTTCGATTTCAGGGTAAATCAAAATCATGTTTCTGATTTCTTCTTCTTTTTTACTTTGTCCGGCTGAGTTGATCACGTTCAAGATAGCACTTTTATCCTGGATGGAAGAACCTTTTACTGCGGTCATAAAGCCATTCCAGTCGGGACCGTTTGATTTAACAACGTAGTTAATATTTTCGGCATCGATGGCAGCATTCTTTTTGGCAGCTTTTTTAAATCTGTCGGCCATGTATTTTTGAGCAGTTTCGGCACGACGTTGTGAGAGACCTTCGTTGAAAGTTTCTTCTCCTTCAGGTGAAGCCCAACCGTTGATGGTTACATCTTTGATTTTCCATCCTTTTTCAACATCTGTGAGGTTGTTGTTCAGGGCGTTGTAGTTTTCGTCGTTTTTATTCAAAGGCAGTTTCATGTTCAGTTGAGCAAGATTTACCTGATAGAACAAATTAGATTTTTGTGAACTGATGGTTTCTTTTTCGTATGCATCCGGTGCCCAGGCCAATACTTCACTGTCTCTGTAGTAGTTGGAGGTATGGATGGTACCGTCAGCCATTTTGCGTGCGGGAACCAACATGGCACCTTTGGCATTTTGAGCAGCTTCGCATGATTCGTAGGTTTCGCCGTTGTAGGTATAAATAACGGGAGCTACTTCCAGTTCAGCCACGTTCATTGCGGGGTCGTAAGGAATTTTTCCGGTATAGGTAAAAGCTCCACCATTGCTATAGTTGATCAAAGTTCCGTCGCCGGCTACATCTTCACCTTTAAACATCATGGGTGGGAAAGTGGCTTGTCCGCCTTCATAGGTCATCACGGGAGCAAAGCACATCACAGCTTTTTTGTCAAAATATTTGGGAGGGAATACTCCTTTAATGGTAACAATCACACTATCACCTTTTTCTTCCAACGGATCGGGAGTGGCAGTAAGCTCAACTTTTTCGAAGTTAGAAACCATTTTCTTGGTTTTATTTCCGCCAAATTTGTAGCGGGCACCAATATTAAAGTGTGAATATACGTCATGTTTTACTTCTTGTGCTCCATGCAATACGCCATCAGCATAGTCGGTGTCCATATAAACATAGGAGTAGTCTCCGTAAATATCCCATTTTTCACTTACATTGAAATTTACATTTAACCCGACGGGGGCAATATAATCAATGTTTCTGTCGCTAATACCGTTTCCGGTTCCGCCTGATTTTGTTCCTTTTTGTCCATTTGATGCAATGGCAATATCTGTTCCCAAATCATAGGTTGTAGATTTCCATTGTGTTTGACCAAAACCTAAGTGCGCTTCAAAATCCACCAATCTTTCATGATAGCCTGAAATCAAGTTGGAAATATTGATTCCCACGTTAAGGCTACCACCATAATAATCAGCATTGAAACGCATGTCGCGACCCCATTTGGCGTCTGGTACCGTCATGGTGGCAACATTCTTTTTTTCGCCTTCAAAAAATCCTCTGTCTGCATCAATATATGCGCTGAACACGGATGTTAGTTGACGACCAAAACTGAGTGCCCCATTGATGTTGGTATGTCCAAAATCAGGAGCAAAGTTGTATTGGCTCAAGTCAGCATGCGACCATGTGGGCCCAATTTCAGCTCCAACAAACCAGAACGGAGAAAAAGAGGAGCTTGTTTTTTCCTTTTTTTCAACTTTGGCATCCCCTGCTTCCTGAGCATAGAATGTTAAAGGTAAAGCTGAGATCAAGCTAAAGATCAGAGCTTTGGTAAATAAAGAATACGCTTTTTTCATGATAGTAAAGTTATTGTAGAATTATTATTTGCAAATCTAATTATTTTATTGTTCAACTAAGATGATTTCAGGTTATTAATCATATTTTAGTGATTCGTTAATTAAGCAAAAATAGTAAAATATACATATAAGTCACCAATTATTACAGTTTTTACGCACAATTAATATTTTGGTTACGTATTGGTATAACTATTTCAATTTTAGGCTTATATCCCAAAGTACAATTCCGGCCGAAACGCTAATGTTAAACGAGTGCTTGGTTCCCCACTGGGGTATTTCAATGCATTGGTCACATTCATCAATAACCTTGTCGTCCACGCCATGTACTTCATTACCAAATATTAAGGCGTACTTTCTGTCTTTGATCGGTTGAAAATCAATTAACGAAATGGCTTGGTCGGCTTGTTCAATGGCGATGGTTTGATATCCCGATTTTCTAAGTTTTTTTACCGCTTCCAGGGTAGTATGTTCATAGGTCCACTCGACAGATTCGGTGGCACCAAGGGCAGTTTTGTGAATTTCACGGTGGGGGGGCTGAGCCGTAATGCCGCAAAGTATGATTTTTTCGATGGCCAGGGCATCTGAAGTTCTGAAAACCGAACCTATATTACTTAAGCTTCGGATATTGTCAAGCACAACCACCAAGTGCGTTTTGGGCTGCTTTTTAAATGCTTCCACCGAAACCCTGTTGAGCTCCTCATTTTTTAGTTTTCTCATGATTCATTGTCTGTGGGGCAAAAATAGAACAGATATGGTCAACTAACCACCTCATTGATTATCTTTGTTTGAAAAAAACGTTGAGCAAAGAATCAAAATACGTCGAAACCCCGCTGATGAAGCAATACAACCAGATAAAAACCAAATATCCGGATGCCTTGCTCTTGTTTAGGGTGGGTGATTTTTATGAAACATTTGGTACTGATGCCATTCGAGCTTCTGCCGTTCTCGGAATTGTGTTAACCAAACGAAGGAATGGAGCTGCTTCTTTTGTGGAATTGGCAGGATTTCCGCATCACTCGCTGGATACCTACCTTCCCAAGTTGGTGCGCGCCGGTCATCGGGTGGCCATTTGTGATCAGCTGGAAGACCCCAAATTGACCAAAAAAATTGTTAAGCGGGGAGTAACTGAACTGGTGACTCCGGGTGTAACCATGAACGATCATGTGCTCGAGCAAAAGGAAAATAATTTTCTGGCAGCAGTGCATCTTACCTCAGGAACGAGCGGGGTGAGTTTCGTGGACATCAGTACGGGTGAGTTTTTTTTGGCCGAGGGTAGTTTGGAATATGTGGATAAGTTGCTCCAAAGCTTTTCGCCCAGTGAGGTGGTGGTGCAGCGTCAAAACCGAAACCTGTTTCAACAACATTTTGGCGATGGCTATTTACTTGCCTTTTTTGACGACTGGGTTTTTGGAGAAGATTTTGCCGAAACGGTTCTTCTCAAGCATTTTAAAACTGCTTCACTTAAGGGTTTTGGCGTAGAATCCCTTGAAAAAGGGGTGGTAGCTGCCGGTGCCTGCATCCATTATTTGCTCGAAACACATCACGACAAAATCGACCATATCACCAAGCTTAGCCGTATTGATGAAGGCAGGTTTGTATGGCTCGACAAATTCACCATCCGCAATCTGGAGCTGGTATCACCATTGAGTCCGGGCGCTATTACCTTGCTGGATATCATCGATCATACGGCATCGCCCATGGGTGCCCGCATGATGAGGCGATGGATTACGCTTCCGCTAAAAGACATCAAATCTATCAACGACCGACTTAACGTGGTGGATTATTTGATGCAACAAACTGATTTTGAACAGCAACTACATGATGAAATAAAGAAAACCGGCGACCTCGAACGGTTGATTTCCAAGGTGGCTACCCATCGGGTGAATCCACGCGAACTGGTGCAGTTGAAGCGGGCATTGCAGGCCGTGGAACGATTGAAAAACTTGTGTAGTGTAACGGATCACGATGCCTTAAAACCCATCGCCGATCAACTCAATCATTGCCCTGTGCTTATCGAAAAACTTGCCGCAGAACTTACCGAAGAACCCCCTGCTTTGCTGTCGAAGGGTCAGGTGATTGCCAAGGGTGTTTCGGAAGAGCTCGACGAATTACGCAACCTGGCAGGAAGCGGCAAAGATTTTCTGAAATCGTTGGTCAAGCAGGAAATAGAACGTACCGGTATCTCTTCGTTGAAAATTGGATTCAACAATGTGTTCGGGTATTATCTGGAAGTGACCAATACGCACAAAGATAAAGTTCCGCCGGAATGGCACCGCAAACAAACCCTCACCGGCAGCGAACGATACATCACCGAAGAGCTGAAGGTATATGAGCAAAAAATTCTGGGTGCCGAAGAAAAGATGGCCGTGCTCGAACAAAAATATTTCGAGATGTTGGTGCATTTTGCCGCGGGGTTTGTGGATCAGGTTCAGCTCAATGCCAAGCTCATTGCAGGTTTGGATTGTCTGGATTCGTTTGCCCGTATTTCGTTGGAAAACAATTATAAACGTCCTGTTTTGGATGAGGAGTTGACCCTCGATATCAAAGGAGGCCGACATCCCGTTATTGAAAAAAACCTGCCTCCCGGCGAAAGCTATATTGCCAACGATGTGTACCTCGATCACGGAAAGCAACAAATCATCATGATAACAGGACCCAATATGTCGGGTAAGTCGGCACTTCTACGTCAAACTGCATTAATTGTTTTACTGGCTCAGATGGGTTGTTTTGTGCCTGCCGCTTCCGCGAAAATTGGGGTGGTCGATAAACTGTTTACCAGGGTAGGGGCGTCCGACAACATTTCATCAGGCGAATCTACCTTTATGGTGGAGATGAACGAAACGGCCAGCATCCTCAACAATATTTCCAACCGCAGTTTGATTTTGCTGGACGAAATTGGTCGTGGAACCAGCACCTACGATGGTATCTCCATCGCGTGGAGTATCGCCGAGTACCTGCACAGTCATCCGGCTTATCGGGCCAAGGTGCTTTTCGCCACCCACTATCATGAACTTAACGAAATGGCCGAAACCATGTCGCGGATTAAAAACTATCATGTTTCGGTGAAAGAAATTGGCGACAAGGTGATTTTTTTGCGAAAGCTGAAAAAAGGCGGGAGCGAGCATAGCTTTGGAATTCATGTGGCCGAAATGGCCGGAATGCCACGGAAAGTGGTGGAACGTGCCCGACAGATGCTGAAGGTATTGGAAAAAAATCATAGCAGTGAATCGCTAAACGAAGCCATCAAAAAGACCAGAGAAACCGAAAACATGCAACTCAGTTTTATCCAACTCGACGATCCGTTGTTACATCAAATAAAAGCGGACATCCTGAATACCAATATCGATACGCTTACACCTGTAGAGGCCTTGATGAAGTTGAACGAGATAAAAAAACTGCTGGGGAATGCCCAAAAATAGGCACGTTGAGAAAAAATTTCGTCAGAGAAAAAAATTCTCCAAAAATTTTGGAGGATAAATAAAAATTGTATTACATTTGCACCTCCAAAAACGATACCACGTGTTGGTAACCTTGATGGAAACGCGGGAATAGCTCAGTTGGTAGAGCACGACCTTGCCAAGGTCGGGGTCGCGAGTTCGAGTCTCGTTTCCCGCTCATAAATCCCGGATCCGTTTAGCGGGTGCGGGATTTGTTCTTAAAAATAGGCTCGAGTGGTGGAATTGGTAGACACGTTGGACTTAAAATCCAATGACCATTGCGGTCGTGCGGGTTCAAGTCCCGCCTCGAGTACTTTAAAGGGTTGACTTGTAGAAAGTTAACCCTTTTTTATACCCAATTGAAGACAAGTCGCTCTACAATCCCTTCTTCGAAAATCTTTTCTCCGGTTTCTTGTCTGTGGCAAAGACGGATTTTTCAAAAAGTGCATCCAATTCTTCTGAAATCAACGCCGGATTGGTTACAGGCATCTGGTCGTTGCCTACTTCGTATTCGAGCAGGGTGGCCTTTTTTCCGTTGTTCAGCGAAGGCATCAATCCCCAACCCCGGTTGGTGGTTTCCAGGTATTCGCCCTCTTCGTCTATGATGTTGAGGCAGGGATAAAAGCAGCCTTTTCGTCCAATGAATTTGTTCATCACTTCCACTGCTTCATCGTATTCCTCACGGGTGGCTCGACCCAGTGCTTCATAGTCGGCAATCACGCGCCCATCCCAGGTATGCACCGATGCCGAACCATCATAAATATTGTCTTCGATGTTGGCTCCCGAGTGTACGGTATCGTGGCCGGAGGGCATCAGTAATACTTTACCTCCACCTCCTTCCACATTGGCTGCAAATATGGGCTTGTTGATCCCGGAAATCCATCCTTGCAGGTTTTTAATGTAGATTTTTCCAATCTGAATGGGGGTGATAAAGTGCATCAACCCTCTTTCCTTGTGGCATTGAAGCAAATAATAGGGCTCAACCCCCATCCAGAACATCCTTCTAAACGTGGTGGCCAGTGTTTTAAAATAGGCATTCACATGTTTCAGCAGTACGGTTTGGTTTCGTACAGAATATCCATGTTTGCGAATGCGCTTGACGGCGGCATGCATTTCTTCGGTAATTTCCTGATAGTGATTGATGTGTGTCATAAAATACACATACTTCTCAGGACCTACGTTGTATTTATTTGCCGATTGGTCGATTACATTCAACAGCTCTTCGGTAACGCCCATGGGCATCACCACGGGCACTCGGGTGGCAATGCGGATGGACCGCAGGTGTGGAATGCGGCTGAGCTCTTCCAGAATGTAGGACAGTTTTTTGGCTCCAATCCGCAAGGCATCGCCGCCGGTTACCAACACTTCGTCGATATTGGGGTTGTGTGAAATATAGAATAATCCTTTGCGGATATCTTCGCGGCTGATATGTGTGCTGGCATCCAGCGATTTGGTTCGCTGACAATGGGTGCAATAGGAAGCGCAGGCGGTATTTTCGCTCACAAAAAAGGCCACCCGGTTGGGATACCGTTGGTAGGCAGTACCGTAACTTCGGCTACCTTCGTCCATCAGGCCTTCTTTACCGGCATCGGCAAACATCAAATGGGCAGGAGTGGGGACGCTTTGCCAGAAAATAGGATCCAGGCGAATAGCCGCTTTTTCGCCGTCGAGCATCGTGGGATGAAAGACATCTTCCTGCATCAGTGTGGCGTAATAGGGTGTGATGCGCATGGGCTCTTTCCCTTCTTCGCTCAGCACCCGAAGGGTGCGTCGGATTTCGGATTTTTGGAAATCGGATAGCTTGATGACTTTCGACAGGGTGTCCACATCGCGGATGGCGTTTCGATCTTGCCACAAGGGGTTTTGCCATTCTTCAGGAGTAACGTTTTTCCAGAGTTCGATGGATTGATATGGGCGTGGGGAATAAAAAAAAGTATCTTGTTTCACAACAATAAAAGTTAATTAATCAGTCAAATTGAGTTGAAGACAGCAAAGTTAATAAAATAGCCTGTTTGGGCGGTTTTTTGAGCAGCGGACTAGTTGGGAATGGAGGTGCGCTTTTGGTAAATTTACGTTTAACCAACATTAAATGAGAAAGATGGGGTGATGTTAAAATTTTATGAAAAATGCATCAATCATGTAGGCAGTTTCCTTAATTTTACACCATAAACTATAATCCAACTTAAAATGAAAAAGTATTTTATTCTATTCATCTCCATTGCTTTTGCAATGAATGTGCAAGCACAAAAAATTAAACTTATCGAAGGTAGTCTGGGATTCTTGAAGGGGCAGGATCAAATAGGTGTAAAATTTACCTACGACGAAAACATGAAGGTAGGTGCCGGAACAGAAGCCGAGTACATCGACAAAAAAATGGCAGATGCCGACGAAAAGGAGCCCGGATCAGGGGAGAAATGGAAAGAAGCCTGGTATAGCGATCGCGCAGATCACTATCAACCTAAGTTTATTGACCTTTTTGAAGACGTGCTGAAAAAAAAGGAGGTGATTTTGCTGGAAAATGGCGACAATACCACCTACACCATGATTGTACACACCACTTTTATCGAACCAGGATTTAATGTTGGCGTAATGAGCAAACGTGCTTCCGTAGATATGACGGTTACCTTTGTGGAAACTGCAGACCCTACAAAGGTAATGGCCAAATTCACCATATTGAAATCGCCGGGAACTGCCGTTTTTGACGGTGGTGCACGTGTGGGCGAAAGCTATGCCAAGGCGGCCAAGTATTTTGCCAAGTATCTGCTGGACAAAAAGGCTTTTTAAAAGTAAAATTATACGATAATAGCAGCCATCCTGTTGGTTACGGGGTGGCTTTTTTTTTCAAGGTTTACTCCTCATCCGGTTTTTTTCGTCGTTGTTTTTTTTCAGCGACGATTTTCTTCTCTTTAAGTTTACGTTCTTTACTGGCTTTTCCGGGTTTGGTGGGCAGGCGCTTTTTTCGGGGTGTTAACGCTTTTGCTATCAGGGTGTAAAACTTTTCGATGACCAATTCCTTGTTGGTGATTTGCGATCGGGTGGTTTGGCATGTCAACACCAAAAAGCCTTCGTTGTTGATTTGGTTGGCCAATTTCTCAAATAGTATGTGCTTTTCTTCCTCCGTCAACAAAGACGAGTTTTCTACATGAAAGCGCAATTCCATTTTGGTACTCACCTTGTTCACGTTTTGTCCGCCGGGTCCGCTGCTGCGGGAAGCGCTGAAAACCCACTCGGGACTGAAGTCGAGGGTTGAAATGTGGTCGGTGGGTGTGATGCCGGTCATGGGATTAGTGAATTTATGGCAAAGATAGTGGTTTTGACAGGTAAAGGAATTTGTTTTGTGGTCTGGCGAATTATTTGGTTACTTTTTTTGCAGTTTTCAAATGCACACTGAAATACATGGCTGGCAGCAAAGATGTGTTGTTGTAATCCAAAACCAAATCATCCTAAAAAGTGAGTCCATAAATAATTGGGTTCCGGTATGCCTCAAGAGGGATACAGTACTACGCCATACCTTTGCTGTCGGTACATAAAAAACTCCCTGCCCGAGCGGGGGGCAGGGAGTTACGCTAAGGGTTACCCGGCGGCGCGGCCATGCGCACCGGAATTCAGGTTAGTTAATCCTTGACACAACGAACGCTATAGCCGTCCGCACGGCCGCTGTTAGCGATGCCGGCGCCGCTGCTGGCGAAGCCCAAGGTGCGCGCTAAGGTGCTGTAAACCGTACTGCTCCAATAGTAACCGTAGGCACCTACACTGGAGAGCGAACCATTGCTGTGGTGGCGGTAGCCCGCCACGGGCAATTTAAGCGGTGAGGCAAAAGCACCGGCAGCGTCGATGGATGACCAGGATAGCCGCTCGTTGTTCCATTCGGTTTCGGTGGGCAAACGGTAGCCCGAAGGGCAGGGGTTGTTGATACCACCTGTACCTTGCCATAGGTTGTCATTTGCCGGGGAGCGCCAATCATAAGGAGTGGCGGCAGAGAGGATAAAATTCCCATGACCCGGCACATCACCCGAAGAGAAGGTGGTGGTGGTACCGCTGGTTCGTAACTGGTGTCCATCGGTCAACCTGCCCCACTGGTACAAATCGCCATAGGCCTGTGCGTCTGTTGAGGAGGTGGCCACCCTGTCTGCTCCCAGGTTGCGGTCCATCCATATCCTGCCTGTGGCTGAGACTGTAATAACACATTGGCTCGAAACCCAATCTGTTCCATCATAATAATACATGGCTTTAGGGGTGCAGTCGGTACAATAAACCATCAGGCCTTCGGCGGGGCCGGCAATGGCATTCATTTGTGCTTCGGTCATGCGCGGGGGTAAAAACCCGCGGCTGGTACTGTTTACTTCGAGCTCGGCAGATACCTGTGGGGTTGCGGTGCCTATTCCCACGTTCATGTTGTTATGAACAGTTAAAACCGGCCAAAAAACATCACTGTTATCGTTCATCCCCAGACGGAGATACCTGTCTGCGGTGGCAAGGTCGGTTCTTATTTCGATGGCTCCACCAGCATGTCCTGTACCACATATTTTATTGGTGCTTTGTGGCAATCCCATTCGCAGGGTGCCAACATTTATCAATTGATTTTGGCTCATGTCCAGCAGTTGCGTAGCCGTGTGGTTCCCCAGGTTGTCGCCTGCGGGGGTTGCCCATGCTCCGTCACCTCTGAAGAATGTGAAATTATTGTTGGGTATGGCCGGCACTAACCCGTCGGTGGCAGGATTTGCTACGGGGAGTATGGCATTCATTCCACCGGTAATATCAATGGAGTTGGTCATTGCATTGTAGCTCAGGTCCTGAGGCACATCATTGCCAACCGCCGTCCAGACGGAACCGTTGTAGTAATAAAACCCCGGTGTATTGTCGGTTTGGAAAACCATGAGCCCTGTGGCAGGGGATGCGATGGCATCGCGCTGGGCGAGTGTCATGCGCGGTACAAGTATTCCCGCATCTGTTGCTTTCACATCCAGCACGGCCGAAGCATCGGGCTGGCTTCCATCGGTGTTGATGGCTACCTGAGCCATTGTTGCGCCAAACAGCAACAGGGTTGCCGCGGCAGAAAGGAGAAGTTTTTTCATTCTTTCATTTTTTTAGTTTGTAATTTAGATAAATAATGGATAGGAATAAAAATTGTTTAACGTCTCAAGGCAATCAATGTTCTTTTTTAAAAATGTGCACAGCGAAGCATTTGATTTCCCTGAAAAACCTAAAAACCTATACAATAATATCCATCCGGTTGTAACCGGCAAAATTATATCTGTTGCAATACCGTTTTTTCAGGATAAAACGAGTTCATTCACGTTGTTTATTTAGTTAGAGTATTGTTTTACAGCGTTTAACGACTCACATAACTTTTCATTTATATACCTTCAATAACTCTTGGCTTTTGCCCTCCAAAATCCGGGAAGGAGGAGGCGTACCCCGGGCCAACACGAATGTTGCCTGTGGTGCCCGTAAAACCGGAATAATAGGCTATCCCAATACCCGGGCTAAACAGTACAATAAAAAACTCCCTGCCCGAGCGGGGGCAGGGAGTTTATCTGTAGCATTTTGTGCAAACAAAAGGCTATCAGGTAGTTATTCTTTGATGCAGCGAACGGAGTGGCCCATGGCCCTGTAAGCTGAGGAAATAACAGCGAAGGAAAAATCGAAGTATAGAGTATGGGCATTGCTGCCAGTAACCGTACTGCTCCAATAATTACCAGATTCATCCATTAATAGTGCGCCACTGTTGTAATAGCGAAATTTTGAAACGCTCCATCTAAGTGGTGATAAAAATGCTTCCTCTTTATTTCCATAATCCCAAGTTAGCATTTCTGTTTCCAACTCTGTTTGGGTTGGTAACCTAAATCCTTGAGGACAGGGATTGTTCACCCCTGTAGCACCTTGCCACAAGTTATCGTTTTGAGGTGAACGCCAATCGTTTACTCCGGAATTTACAACGATAAAATTATCGTTTTCAGGTGCATCACCTGATGAAAGTGTAGTTGTTGTGCTACTGGTAAGACACTGATGCCCATCGCTAAGTCTTCCCCATTGATATAGATCGCCGAAAGCATCGGCATCTGTACTTGAAGATGCCACGTTAGAGGCTCCAAGATTGCGGTCCATCCATGTATATCCTGTTGCTGGATTAGTAACCTCGTTTACTGTTGTTCCTCCTAAAATGCAGTGTACAGTGCCTGTTGGCCATGATGGGGGCAAAGTTCCACATGGACTATACCAATTGCCTGCGTACCATTCAATACAATTTGTTTCAGTATTGAATATTGTAAGTCCTATCGCAGGATCGGCAATAGCGTCGCGTTGGCTAGTAGTCATGCGAGGAAGCAGCAAACCCGAAGTGGTGCTTTGCACATCGAGCATGGCAGAAGGATCAGGGGGACTGCCGATGTTGTTAATGGCTACCTGAGCCATTGTTGCGCCAAACAGCAACAGGGTTGCCGCGGCTGAAAGGAGTAGTTTTTTCATTCTTTTAATGATTATTGATTAAAAATTTGATTAATGGCAACCATTTGTGAATGACTGACAGCATAATAACACGTATCACATTGCTGCAAAGAACCATTCACTTTTTAGATGCATGTAAACTTTGTAAAGTTATCTCAATGATGCTCCTGACCATTAAAAAGTATCATTATAAAACCGTTTTGTACGGGGCAAATATGTTCTATTTGCGTTGTGTATCTCCGTAAGATAGCAGAAAACATGGTTTAGTATATTGTAAAAAAATACAACTAATTAACCAATCAGTACGGATGTGCCGTTTGGCAGATTATCTAAAATCGATTGATGAGGGAATTGAAGCTAAAAACTATGGAAAAACAGGGATAATAGTAATATTATATACAATTTTTGCTTTGGTGGCCATACCATTTGTTGTTTCAATGGTGGCATCGGCCTTAATCGTTTGCTCTTCCGTAAAACTGTAAGCGATGGTGAATTGAACTGGGTTTGTATCCGGCACTATAAGTCCTAAAAACTTGGCTTGGGACATGTTGTTAATCGTGAGCTTTTTATCCAGATGTTTTTCCAATAGTTCTTTCACTATCTGCAATTGAACAACTCCGGGCACAACGGGCTGTTCGGGAAAATGGCCTTGATACACCTGATGGTCGGCATTCAGAATCAGGGTGGCTTCCAGTTTTTGATGCACCTCTTCTATTTGTTGGATGGTATAAAAGTCTTTAATGAGCATCATGGTTTGGATACCAGCATCAGGCTGTGGTTAATGTTTCTGAAATGGTTGTAAATCAGTATGTTTTTGGGCTTACGATTTTCTGGGTAATTTGCCGAAATGGTTGTTGGAACATGTCCGTGGCGAATCATTCCGGCAGCCAGCCACAGGGCAAAGCTACTCGCCGTATCGTATTCTCCACACAGATGTTTGAATTTTCCGGTATTGATTCCGTTTAAAAGATCGTTTTCCAACTTATGATAAACCTGATCAAAAACCTGATCGCCGTTGTTGCCCATGACAACCAAATCGATATCTTCGAAGGTGAGCCCATGGTTCAGGATGAACTTTCTGATAAAATCGGCAGTTTCAATATCTGATTTGGGTTTGTAATAGGTGCTTACCCCTTGGAGTTGAGCGTATGTTTTTTCTGATTTGGTGTCAGATAACACGAAAAACGCACTTCCTTCTCCCGAAAGGGCTCCGGGTTGCATGTCGTTGTATATCCTCAGGTTGTTGCAGGCTTCCTTTTTATAGTAGTCGATTTGTGTTTTAATCAACCAGCTTTCCTCCGTAATTTCGTCAATGCCACCCACCAAAATGTTATGTGCTTGATGGTCGGCCAACATCATCATGGCATCGAGCAGGGCACTCTCGAAGGAGAAGGTGCGGTGAACAAAGGCCATGTTGTAATTTTTGTTTTCGAGCATGAGGGCGATTTGGGCACCCATGGTGTTGTGGGTCGATTGAATGAAAGAGGTGGGAGTGAGCAGGGTTTCGCCATTTTCAATCATGGCATTCAGGAATTTTTCGGTGTCGATCTGACAACCCATGCCGGTTCCGGTCATGATGGCATCTGTTTGACTTACCTCGGCTTCCTTCATGGCAATTTGGGCGCTCACGAGACTCATTTTCACTATTTTGCTCATGCGCCGCAGCAATTTCATGTCGATGTAGTCTTTGTAGGGGGGTGCCACCACTTGCAAAAAGCGTTCGTTATACTCCAGAATTTCTCCCAAAAAATTTTCGTGGTTGATGGTGGGTTGTGGTGCAATGGCCCCACTTCCATTGATATAGGCAGGTTTCATCATGGCATGGTGGCGTTTGGATTTACCTTCGAGAAAACGATGGAAGAGTCGTTACCGCCAAAACCAAAACTGTTGGTCAGAACGTGGTTGATGTGGAGGTCGGTTAACTCACTTACCGGAATTAAACCTGTTTCTGGGATGACTTCCTTAAAGTTGATGTTGGGAAAGGCTTTGTTGTGGTTCATGGCCAGGATGGAAATAATCGACTCAATTACTCCTGCCGCACCCAGGGTATGTCCGGTAAAGGCTTTGGTAGAGCTAAACGGGGGTACACGGTCGCCAAACAGACGTTGCATGGCAATACCTTCGGTGAGGTCGTTGTTGTCGGTTCCGGTGCCATGAACGTTAATATAATCAATGTCTTGTGGAGATAATCCCGCTTGGGCGACAGCCCTTTGCATGGCCAAAAAAGGACCTTCGCCATTCTCGGAAGAGGCCGTTTGATGAAATGCATCGTTGGCATTGGCATAGCCGGAAACCTGAGCATAGGTGGTCTTTTTCTCCCTCAGGGCATCGCCGGCACGTTCCAGAACCAGATATCCGGCGCCTTCGCCGAGATTAAGTCCGCGACGTGTGGCATCAAAGGGGCGACAATGTGCGTGGTCGAGAATCATGAGGGTGTTGAACCCGTTGAGGGTAAACCGACTCAGGGCATCCGTGCCTCCCACGATGACAGCATCCAACAGGTTGTGTTTTAGCAATCTGGCGCCAAACATAATGCTGTTGAGCGAAGACGAACAAGCGGTGCTGATGGTGGTAAGGTACTTATGGATGTTGAGGTCGTCAGCAATCATTTCGGTGCTGTTGCCGGCATGGTGGGTGTCGATGTGTTTTTTGTGGAGGGCGTCGGAGAGGAAATCCTTGTAAAAGAACTCACTGCGGTCCATTCCGCCTACGGTGGAAGCTGAGATAAGGCCAATACGTTTGCCCGAATGAGTGCTCAGATTTGCCGACTCGTAGGCCTGACGTGCTGCCCATAAACCCAACAAAGCGGTTCGGGTCCAGGCCAGTGACTTGTCAACTCCCAGTTTATCCATCAGTTC
Source organism: Bacteroidales bacterium (assembly GCA_965140775.1). Lineage (GTDB taxonomy): Bacteria > Bacteroidota > Bacteroidia > Bacteroidales > F082 > UBA6244. Next base: position 1,160,177 of record OZ223471.1, read on the forward strand.
TTGTTGGTTCAACTTGATTTCGCCCAACAAAAATTCATCCCTGTGCACGGTTTCAAGGATGGAAATTTTTCCAATACCCGTTTTGCCCGTCATCAACGAACGGAGTGTTTCTTCCACATTGTTGCCAATGGAAGATACAATTCCCATTCCGGTTACTACCACACCTTCAGTCATTTACCTACTTGGTTAAGCTATTTTTGGTGCTCCTGGATGTATTCGGCCATGGATTTTACCGAGAAGAAAATCTTTTGCCCGTCTTTGGGATTTTCGATTTTAATGCCGTATTCTTTTTCAAGCAAAACAATCAATTCCAGTGCGTCGATGCTGTCCAAACCCAATCCTTCTCCAAATAATGAATCTTCTTCATTGATGTCGGCAGGGGTCACGTCTTCCAGATTTAACTGTTTGATAATCTGTTCTTTTAATTGTTCAATTAAAGCTTCCATAAGGTTATTTATTTTCAATTGTATGATACAAATTGTTGAGCATTTCTGCCGTGTGAGCAATCAATCCCTTTTCATCTGCAACACTTACCCAAACCAAAAAGGCGTGGTAATTGTTTTCATCCAAATCTACCCATCCCGAAATACAGGAGGATATTTTTTGACCATGCAAAAGCTGATTCACATAATTGGCATGCCATGCCGAATCAAAGGACGAAGATACAAAGAAAGCGTTTTCCCCGTTAAAATGATGTCGTATGGCCATTTCTCCCGCCATAATATTGGGCAGGGTATATACAAAGACCGCCGGACTGGGGAAGAAGGCCTCATCCGATTGAATGGATGACTGAAATTGCTGATCGGTGGTTAGGGTAGCATGGCTGTTGGAAAGCACAATGCCGGTTGATTCAGGTGTGATAACTTCAGGATTGACAGTCTTAAGCAACACTTCTGCTGCCAAAAAGCCCAGTTTGCTGTATTCGTCCATTTTGAAAAACTTGGGATACTTGGTTCCCGTTTGACGAAAAGCAGTCTTCATGAATTCGGCCCTGTCGTCTCCGAGAGCCATTTCAAACACAAGTTCCCCGTTCAGATAAACGCGGTTGTTGATGATATGGCAGTAGGCTGAAATGACAGGATTCATGAGGTACTATATTTTTTGGATGATGAGTGCTCCGTTGCAACCTCCGAAACCCGAGGCCAGTTTGAGGCAAGTGTTTAGATCTTTGGTTACAGGTTGGTTGGAAATCTCCAGTTTTTCGGCGGTTCCCGGAACTTGAAAACCGGCAGTGGGCAGCACCGTGTTTTTTTTCATGGACTCAAGAAGAGCAGCCGTTTCGATGATGCCGGCAGCGCCCAATGTGTGTCCCCAACTACCTTTAAAGCTGTTTACCGGAACTCGACTTAATTGATGTCGCTGAATGGCTATGCTTTCCATGTCGTCGTTGTATCGGGTAGCGGTACCGTGGGCATTGATATGATCGATTTCTTGTGTAGAAATTCCGGCTTCTTCAAATGCCTTTCGCATGGCAATAAAAGATCCTTCGCCCGTTCGTGAAGGTCCTGAAATATGGTTGGCATCGTTGGCCGTAGCGCCACCTTTGAACAGCAAATCTCCTTTTTGACGGGTGTCGGTTTTTTCCAAAATTATGGTTCCGGCCGCTTCACCAAGTGAGAGTCCGTCGCGGTTCAAATCAAAGGGCTTGCAGGGCGTGGGACTCAGTGACATAAACGACATAAATCCGCTGACCACGAAACGAGTCACCAAATCGCCTCCAACCACCACCACATGATCGTATTCATTCCCTTGCAATATCATCGCCGCCGTATTAATGGCTAACACCCCTGAAATACAAGCGTTTGAAATTATACGAACAGGGTTGGGGTTGTTAAAATGCTGTCCGATAAATTCGCCCATTTTCCAGAGGAGTACCCTGTCGGGGTCGATATCCGGTTGTGGGTTCAGTAAATCGATGTTGCCTTTGGTTGTGGACAGGATGATGAGCGTTCGGGGTGAAGATATGTCGATATGTGCGAGAGACAGTGCATTGTGTATGGAGACAATCATCATTTTCTCCAGACGTGTGGCTGATATTTGTTTGCTGTTCAGGTTTTTATAATGTTCCTCAAGTCGGTTGTCATCTATGCAAGCCGCCATAAAGGGTGTGGGATAGAGCGCCGGATTTTCAATGGAAGTGATGCCTACCTTGGCTTGCAGCAGATTTTGGAAGTTTTCTTCGGTGGAAAATCCCAGGGCAGAGGTGATATTTGACGATACAAAACGAACGGCCATGCTAAGGTAATGCTTTGGTTAAACCCATGCGTTTTTTCCAGTCCACGGCGAATGGGGGAGGATAGAGCAACATTTCGCGCTCCAGCGTAATAAACACCTGCGTGGTGCGGGCGGTGGCTACCAATTCGCCATCCGATTTGCGAAACAAGCGGTATTTGAACTGAATTTTGGCCGCTTCGGTGTCGATGTATTCGGTTTCAACCACCACGCTGTCGCCATATTGCACTTGTTTTTTGTAGTCGATGTTCATATTCACCACGGGAGCCATGATGCCATGAGAATAAATCTCCAGGTAGGAGATGCCGAAATGCTGGCCAAAGGATTCGCGTCCTTCTTCCAGGTATTTCACGTAATTTCCATGCCACACAATGCTCATTGAGTCCACTTCGCCAAAGCGCACTTTAATTTCGGTAACATCAACAAGTTTTTTGGACATGGGGTAAAAAATTTAAGCCTGCAAAGGTAAGAAATTTGTGGTGGAATAGGGTTATGTTTTTAAAATTGGGAGAGCGTTGGAGTAGGTTTGTGTTTATTACCGATTTCTGTTACGCTGATTCTGCGCTAAAATGTTCCGGATACATGTGTTAAAATCGAGAATATATCGATTGTAATCGAAAATTAGGCGTAATATTCCTATTGTAATCGAAAAATTAGGCGTAAAATTCCTATTTCAAAATGTTTTAAATTTACGGGCATCTTTTCTCCACCAATCCACGACTTCTCATTATTGGAGTCAACTTTTATGAAAAAACTAATCGACGGATGTATTGCAGGTAACCCAAAGACCCGAAAGGAGCTTTACCGTCGATATAACAGGAAACTTCTTGGAACTTGTCTTCGATATGCGCGGGATTAATGGAACACGGATTACGGGGAAGGCCATTGGCTTTTGGCTTTTGGCTGACTAGTGCGTGATTGTTGGACTTCGAAGAGGGTCGAAGGTTGGGCAAGCCCAAGTCTTGGCGCACAATCCTTCCCGTCAGAGCTAGGGTATGTTACTCTTATATTTACGGATCTGTGATAAGAACCTCGTTACTGTTTTATCAGTTTTTCTTGTTTAATGAAAACACCATCAAGGTCAATTGTAGCCACGTAAAATCCGGCGGGTAGTTCGTTGATTGAAATATATTGATTTGTGGTTGTCAATATTTTTACTTTTTGACCCAAATTGTTGAAGATGGTCACTTTTACGTTACCCGGTAAGTTGTTGCTAATATAGATTTCTCCTGAAGTGGGATTTGGGAAAATCTGAATGCCTTCCTCTTTGGTCAATTCTTCTGTTGAAACAAGTCCATCCGAATCCAACTTCATTAAAAAAATGTCGGATTCGTTGTTAGAACCTTCGGATTCCGTACCCATGATTACCATATCGTTTGATTTTAAACCAAGTATATCGATTCCTATTCGAGGAGAAGCATTTGGGTAAGTTCTTTCATACATGTTGGTTAACTCATAATCAATAAACCAAACTGCTAGGTCACCTTCGATTGTTCCGGTAACTAATATTTTATCAGTGCCAAGGATTCCAGAACCCATGACGCTATAGTTTGGATATGATATTTCGAAAGAATTCCCGTACACAATATTGCCCTCTAGAGTCTGTGTCAATACTCCAATTAGGTATTGATTGGTTTGTGGATATAACCAGTATCGAACAACACATCCTTGATACTGAGAATACATGTCAACCCCAGCGATATGAATAGTACTAAACTCCCACAACCATAGATATCTATTAAAATTATTGCAAATAACTACGCCCTCACAAGCAAACCAAATTTGATTCATGGAAATTTGTCCTGACACAAAAATAGGAGAATCTATATAGTTTATATTTTCAACATATTCAATATAACTACCACTATAAGTGTTGAATACATAGTATTTAATTCGATGTGTGGCATCGGTCGTTTTGGCGGCATGTAATCTGAAATCCGTTCCATCGCTAATTTCATTCACCGAACCAAACCAAAAACCCTCAGATGTATCTTCCTGATAGGCCCATATTTCGTTACCTGATTCACTGTTGATCATGGTTAAATAGCAATGTTTGTTTTTACTTCCTGCAAGGGCAATATCGCCGCTTTCGGTTACGCAAAGAGCCATATATTTTGAGGTGTCTTCCAAGGTGATTCGCCAAACTTCATCTCCATTTGTGTTTACTTTTAATGCAAAGGCTCTTTGGCTTTCGTGATTTGCATCTTCAAACCAACCGCAAACAATTACATTGCCTGCTTGGTCGGAAACAAAGGCAACCGGATGATCGATGGCACCAAAATCATAGGTGTTGTCAAAGTATGTTTGCGAGAGCAAGGTGAATGGGAGAAGAGCAAAAAATAACAGGTTGAGAAGTTGCTTTTTCATAATTTTAGGGTGTTTATGTTATTCCGTGCTATCGTACAGGGCTAATAAGTTACTTCTGAAAGATGAATCTTTCCAAAAAGATTTATTCAGGCACTAAAATAGGAAATTTTTCAAAGCCATTTAGAATTTAGACTGCCTGGCTCAAAACTCAATCCCCCTCAATTGTTCCAATTGCTCCTCCGTTAAACCAAATTTAGTGTTTTTTTTGACACTGTTTTTCACCATAAAATAAATTTTGGCTGATTTGGCCAGGATGTCCAGCACATCGAAACTCTCCTGAAGGTTGGTGGTTACGGAAAAGGCGCCATGTTTTTCCCAAATGGCTACCCGGTGTTTTTGGAGTTTCTCGAGGGTCAGGCGGGCAATGGCGGCGCTTCCGGGAAGCTCGAAGGGGACGAAACCGACTCCTTTTGGGACAAACATCACCGTTTCGGGATGCATGCTCCACAACAGGTTGTTGAGGGCGATTTCGTTGCAAAACTCCGGAATGTGGGTGAGGGCGATGAGTTCGGTAACATGGGTGTGCATCACCACCCGGGCATTGATGTTGGTTTTCATCATGCGGGCATGAATGGCCAGGTGGGTGAGGAGTTCGCTGGTAGGTTGCAGGTCGTGGGTATGTCTGCTCGGGTGAATGATATGGTAATCAATTCCCTTGCTGCCGATCTGCAAAAACAGGGTGTTTCGTTTGGGTTTGCGAGCCATGTTGCGCATCAGACTTCCCTTGGCAGAAACCAGGAAAATCTGGTTGGCCAATTCCGGAAATGGTTCAGATAACAGGTGAGAGATGCTTCTGTTTTCCTCGACTTTGGCCGATAACCGTATGGAGAAGTTTCCTGCATTTTTTTCTGCCCAACCCCGCTCCCAAAGGTATCCGGCAATTTCTTTTATTTCTGAAAAGAGTGAAACGTGTTCTTTTTGCATGTAAGGTGTAACTGAAATTTGTGACACTTTTTTTGTGAAACTGTCAAAGTTTCGTTCTCAAGCTCCGTCAGAAGTCAGATGTGGGTAGAAAAATTACGATAACATTTACTCCGTCGCGGATGGGACGACACGATTTATCAAAATTATTATCTCACCCATATACTTTTCCCACAGGAAAAAATTTATCAGATACTGACTCTTGAGACGTAATCAAATTAAAATTTAACAAGTTTATCCTCAACAAAAGTAAGCAATAATATGAATGTGTGCGTTAGTTTATGCGGTCACACTTTGATTATTTGATTGCTCTAAACCAGCCTTTTATTTCCATTTGTTGCTTAAAACCACAACAAATGGAAATAAATTATCGGGTGAATCAACATAATATTTGGCGGATGCAAATAAAAGGTAGCGCTCCTAAGGGGCTAGATCAGGTTTGGGTTGCTTTTTTACAAATATTGAGTTCCTCCGGAGCTTTGGCAGGGACAGGTTCAAATGTTGTTGTCTTACACCTTCTTCCCATTCATATACCACCCAATGCTTACGCATCCCAAAAAGAAAACAAACAAGGCACTCAACCAGGGAAGGATGTCAACAAGGGTGGCATTACGCAGAAAGATGTCGTAGTAGCCATTCAACGACCAGTTGAGGGGTGATAACTTAGTGACTACCTGCATGATATCGTTCATCATAAATTCCGGAACCCACACGCCACCGATGGCTGCCAATATGACCACGGAAATTGACCCGAAAATAGAGGACTGTTCCTGTGTGCCGGCAATGGTGCCCACCAAAATACCATAGCCTGTGGCAGCGAGGGCAATGGTGGCCGTTAATACAAACAAGGCCAGGTAATGATTTCCGGGGTCTAGTTGAGGCAGGTCGAAAAGTGGGAGCACAAAAACGCCGATAACCAACAAGAGTAAGGCTTGCAAAACGACCACAACAAAATAGGTGGATACCTTGCCCAGTATCATGGCCAGATCGGAGCCGGGCATGGTGCGCAACCGCAGCGAAACACCACTTTCGCGTTCTTTTATCAGGTTTCCTGCCAGGGGTATCACCACGAAAAACATGGCAAATACGGCCCATGCGGGAACATTGTGCTGAACGGAGTTGGGAATGGCCACGTGCTCATCGGTGGAGGCGTATTGCTCGTTGATTTCCACCAATCGCTGTCCCATTCCGCCCTGCCGGAGTTGTATGTCGAGCATATCTTCCAACACGGTGGAATATACCCCAAACATCACCTTGGCTTCAACCATGGACGAAAATTGTTGCAAGGCACTGATGATGGCCTGTTTGAATGAATTTTTGGTGATGGGGTCGAAAAAAACATCCACCGATGCCGGAGGTGTAGGTTGGATGCTGTCGGAGCCGAAAACTTCTGAATAATCCTCGGGGAGCTGTTGTAACATGTTGAATTTCATGTTCTCACGTATGGATTGGCTGGCGTATTTCCTGACCAATATCCCGATTTGATAGTCTCCGGCAGCTACCTGTTGGCGCATGGTGGTCTCATTCAGAAGTTCACCGTTGAGGCTGTCGATGGCCTTGAAAAAGCGTGATTTCTTCAATCCTTCCAGGATGTTGATGCCAAAGGTGTCGGCATCCAGATTCACCACCAAAACAGGAATCTTTCTTTCTTCCAGCACCTTGAAAGTGGAATCCTGCAACAGGGTCATGATGAGCACCAAAGCAGTGGGCATGATAAACAACATGGCCAGTCCGGCACGGTCGCGCAGCAGCAGCAACGTTTCTTTGTAGGTGGAAGCCCAATATTTGAGTAGAAAAATCCGCATGTTGTTAATCCCTTAATTTTCGTCCGGTGAGGTGCAGAAACAGGTCCTCGAGCGACTCACATCCGGCATGTTGGCCGATCAATTCCTTTGGTTGACCTGCAATGATCAGTTTTCCATAATCGATGATGCCAATACGTGTACAGAGGTTTTCTGCCTCATTCAAATGGTGAGAGGTGTAGAGAATGGTGGTTCCCTGCCGGTTAATTTCGCTCAGAAATTCCAAAATCACGTGCCGTGAGTGCACATCGATACCCACCGTTGGCTCGTCGAGGAAAAGTATTTTGGGTTGATGTAAGATACCGGCAATGAGGTTGATTCGGCGTTTCATGCCTCCCGAAAAACTGCCAATCCGATGATTCATGCGGTCTTTTAAGCCGAAACGCTCGAGGTAATTTTCGGTTCGTTCCTTGAGGCTTTTTCCGCTCAGCCCATACATATGCCCAAAATACAGGAGATTTTCGCGTGCCGTCAGCTTGTCGAACAAGGCCATTTCCTGAGGCACAACGCCCATCATCTGCTTGATTTGGTCGGGATGGTTTTGCATGGAAAGTCCGTCGATGGTCACTTTTCCGGCAGTAGCCGACAGCAAACCGCAAAGAATGGAGATGGTGGTTGTTTTTCCGGCACCATTGGGTCCAAGCAATCCAAAAATTTCACCCTGTTGAATTTGCAAATCCAGCTGATCTACGGCATTCACCTCTGCATGTGGATACCGCATTACCAATCCGGCAACATCGATGAAATTGGTGGCTAATGTCACGATACAATGGCTTTTAGTTTTTTGAAAAAGGCTTCTTCTTTATCTGCGATTACCATTAGCAAATCGGCAGCTTTGTCGTAACTTTCGTCGAGGGTGTTGCGGTTTTTTACGATTCTTCCGGTGATAACGGCAAATTCGCGCCACAGGTCACCAATTCCTGCCATTTCAATGGACAGATCACGAAGTTCAGGTTTGTTCAAAATTTGGGCAGCTTCCTGCAAAAAAGCACCATACATAAAGCGAAATCCTGCTCCTCCGGTACCAATTTCCTCTTGTGCACGAACAATTTGGCCCGTGTAGGAAGCAGCTTTTCTCACGCCAAGTTTTTTGGGATAGCTCCTTACTTTTCTCGATAAAAACCGGATTCCTTTCACCCCAAACATGGGAATGGGAATGGTAAGCATATCCTTGCATGTCTGCTTAATGCCTTTGATGATGGCTTCTTCGAGGTGAATATTGTCGGGAATATTTTTTACCCAATACATATGTCCGTTGGGGGCAAAAGTCCCTTTGGCGTAACGCACACGCAGGAGTTCGTCGTAGGTAAGTTGCTCATAACCTTCCATGACGGGGTCGCTGATGCGATAGATGTTGTTTTCCTTGGCAAAGGCCACCAGGTTGTGTGCATTGAAATGAAAGCGGTACGCATCCGGAAAATAGGAGAGGTGGTAAACTCCCACCAACATCCCGGTAGGAATTCCTTTTTCCAGATTTTGATCGAGGGCTTCCATGGCCTTTTGGGGACTTCTGAATTTTTTTCGTTGAAAGGAAATGCCCAGTCGTTTGGAAAGCCGACGGAAAATTACCCCCGGCAATGGACGGAAAGAAGTAACGGGAATGCCGCCCACCTTTAAGAAGGGCATATGCGAAAAAAACAAACCCGAGCCAATGCCAAATACCATGGGCTCACTCAGTTGGATGCCATAGAAACCAAGTAGATTCGACACCACGCCATTTTCGCAGTGTGCCGATTGTTTATGTTGAAAATCAATGGGTTGATCCATTCTTTATTCTTCTGTTTTTAGTTGACTGATGTCCTTGAGTTGGGCAATGGAAATGTTGAACACACGGGCGTATTTTTCCAGTGTTTCGTCGGTTAGTTTGGCGAAGTTTTTGGGCTTCAGGTGGCGTTTCACGGTCCATGTCCACATGCCCATGTATTGAGCTACCAGTTTCACATCCATGATGTTTTTCTCGATGTGGTAGGCAATGGGGCTGAGTTCACCGTCCAACACTTGTTGCCGGGCGCGGTTTACCTTTTCGTGAACCTGATCCCAGGCTTCTTTGATGACTTCATTTTTTGGATCCCAGCCAACGGATTTTATGGTGGTGAAATTGCCGTTTTCGTCCAGGGAGTAAACGGGTTCGCGCAGTTTGCCCTGAAGTAAGTTGGCATCGTCTTGGGGTACATCTTTGGCTTTCACGAGGTAGTATTGTTAGTGGTTTTCGATAAAAAGATGGAGAGGTCGGCTTCGGCAATGATTTGTCCGTCCACACGCGTTGTGGCGTGAACAATCATCGCGCCCATTAGTTCGTTTACCAAATCTATTTGGGTGACAAGCTGTTGATTTATTTTTGGAAGCTGCTCAATATGAAGTCGTTTGATGGCGCCGATAAAACCAACGGAAGGCTCTTTTCCTTCCAGTTGAGCGTGATAACCGGCGCGCAGGGCAGCGGTTTGGGCCATGTTTTCCATGATTCCCGGTTCCTGCAAAAACCCATTTTGAACAAAGAGGTTGCTATCAAGAATCGTCAGGGAGGAAATAGTGGATAGTTCATCGGACGACAACAGTCCGTCCACCATCATCATGGGAGCACGTTGTGGGATGAGCTTTTCAATTTGATCACGTCCAAACATCAGGTAGTGGTGGTTCATGGTTAGTTTTTGTGGGGTCAAAAGTAGGAAAAAAAAAGATGGGGCAGGATCAGAAATCAATTGGCTGTGTGGTGGGTGGTGGGGATCGATGGGATCAATGGGATCAATGGGATCAATGAGATCAATGGATCAGTGGGATCAATGGATTAATGAGATCAGTGGGGGGAATAGCGCATCATCTTACCGCTTTGCTCAGGCGAGGACGAGAAATAGGCACAAGCGGACGCTTGCGCCAGATTGAGAATTCCTCTAGAAAAAATATCGTGTCGTATCAAAGGACGGACTAGGGGATGGCCTCAAAATATACGATTTTAGGCACTTAAACATACTTAAACGCACTTAAGGCACTCCTTCGATACTGCTTTTTTCAAAGGATCCCCGGTAAATTACAATTCGGTTTTACGAATGCCTGCTTGTTTGAGGATGGCAAAAAATGTGCCTTTTGGGATATCTTTGTTTCCATATACAGGAACAATAATTGTTTTGTTATTCGTTGGATTGTAATAAACGAAATGACTGCTGTTGGCTCTTTTCAAAATAGTAGCCTTTTAGTTCAAGAATTTTAATGAGGTTTTTAGCTGAGTAGTTCACGCAAATTGAACATTTACTGAGTACTCAAAGGTGTTGTTGTCGTTGGGAATTTCCTCCCCTCTTTCTTTTAACTCAACTACATATATTTCAATGGCTTCTTTGGCCATTTCGATGGCATGTTCAATAGTTTCACCATAAGTAATGCAGCCCGGGAGCGATGGAACCGTAACAGTGTATGTTCCCTCCGGTTCCTTTTTTATCAGAAGTTTGTAGGTGATTTCCATCTTGGCTTTAAAGGGTTTTAAAGTGCATATTATTCCATCTAAGTATAAACGTGCTGAAAACAAAAGTAATAAAATTCCTGCTTTTTGGATGAAGAAATATTTGGAATGGTGTTGTGATGTAGAAAGTGGGATGTCGTTGTGATCGATTGGGGACTGTTCATCCTTCGAAATCGCTTCTTCCAAACTAGGATGAGAAATAGGCACAAGCGGACGCTTGCGCCAGATTGAAAGGATGTCGATGCCAACGATGGGGACTGTTGATCCTTCGAAATCGCTTCGTTCAGACTAGGACAAGAAATAGGCACAAGCGGACGCTTGCGCCAGATTGAGGTTTTATTCATAATTCCTCAAGGAAAAATATCGTGTCGTATCATAGGACGGACTAGGGGATGATCTCAACATCAAGTACTTTAGGCACTCACTTCTTCACGCTTCGCTCCATAGAGGTTAAGTGACGAAGCTTACCTTCGATAAAGTTTAAGTTTATCGATGAATTGAAAATCTCTCAGGTTCAGGGTGAAGAGCTCCAAGTCATGAGCTAGAGCACTAGAAGCAATAAAGCCATCAGGTAAAGTTAGGTTGTGGCTCAAAGAATACTTACTCATAACTTCAAGAAAAACTTCACAGATATTTTTGTCAATGTCGATTACGTTCAGGTTGTCAATATCTTTCTTAATCCGGTTAAGTTCCTTTTTGTTCAGCGCGCCATAAATGAGTTCTCCTGCTGTAATAGTGCTAATTGCAATTTTTTCTTGACCTATCTTTTTTAAGTCAGAAATAATTGCCGGATTATTCTTGTAAAACTCAATAATGACATCCGTATCGCAAAGTATCATTTTGTCCTTTTCCATGCTTGTTTTCTGAGATCATTTGCATTTATTTCACGGTCTGCCCATAGTCCCGCAGAGCTGAAGAAATCGTATTTTGCCAAGTTTTTTTTCTTTTTTACAACAGCTACTTCCACAAAATCAAGTTGTTTTATAAGCTGCAAAAGAAATGACAATTTGCTGGAATCCTTTATGTTAAGTACTAGTTGTTTCATGATGGCAGGAAGCGTTTTGATATGACTGTTAGATTCAGATAGTTTTATTGGTGAATTGATTAGTTGATGTCACTATGAAAACAAAAGTAATAAAATTCCTGCTTTTTGGATGAAGAAATATTTGGAATGGTGTTGTGATGTAGAAAGCGGGATGATGATGCCATCGATAGGTACTGTCCATCCTTCGAAATCGCTTCGTTCAGACTAGGATGAGAAATAGGCACAAGCGGACGCTTGCGCCAGATTGAGCGGACTGTTTATCCTCAATACTGTTTCGTGCAAACCAAGAAAAGAGATCGTTGAACACCGAAAATGGATTAACAGTTTGCCCGTCTTTGAGGCGGAGTGATGAACCCTGAAGTAATACAACAATCCAACTTTGAACACTTTGGTTGCTGTTTTATCCTATGGTGGTCGGGCCAAAGTGAGTGGCCTTCAACGCCATCACAAATCAGGCAACATTTATACCACTGTCATCAACATGTAAGTGTATGAAAACCTTGCGCTTTCGGGCACCATCACCAACAGGCGGTGGCCGGTTTTGAGTTGGCCGGAGTGAAGAAGTTCTTCAATCATCAGAAGTGCCGATGCAGCGCCCACATTGCCCACGTGGGGCAGGTTCATAAACCATTTTTTTTCGGGGATATTGATGCCGGCTTCGGCAAATGCTTTCACAGCCTGGTCGCGGAAAAACATGGACGACAAATGGGGCAAAAAGAAATCGATGGAATTTTCGTCCAGTTGTTTTTCTGCCATGATTATTTGCAAGTGTTTCAAACCGGTTTGGATCACGTGTTTTTGCAACAGCTTGGCGTCTTGCTTCATGCTAAATGCCGACTCACGTGCTTGCCTTTCGGCAGAAAGTTCACGCCATCCGGTTAGGCTTCCGTCCTTTTCTTTAACGGCTCCGGCGTACATACAGCTTTCAATTTCGCCGGCCCAGCTTTTTACGTCTATCCATTCGATGCGCAGGTTTGTGCGTCCTGATTCGGGTTGTTTGCTGAGCAGGGCGGCGGCTGCGCCATCGGAGAGCATCCAACGCAGGAAATCTTTTTCGAAGGCGATATAGGGATTCTGTTCAATTTCGAGACGTTTGTCGATTTCTTCCTGAAAGTTGCGGGCATGCATCCACGACGACATGGTTTCGGAAGCCACATTCACAGCCAAGTTGGCTTCTTCAGCTTTAATGGCCAGATAGGCGTATTTCAGCGAAAGCATACCTGAGTTGCAGGTGCCATGTGCCGACATCACTTCCACGGGTTTGCTTCCCAGTTCGCCATGAACCATCAGCGCGTGAGCAGGTTGCAGTGCGTCGGGTGAGGTGGTTCCGGCAGTCAGGAGGTCGATGTTCTCCATGGTCAGGTCGTTGCCCAGCACTTTTTTTACGGCCATGGCCGAAATTTGGGCATTGGTGTGGGTAATATTTCCTTGTTTGTCAAGGGCATAATAGCGGCTTTTTATCCTGTTATTACGCAGAATCAGCGCTTTACTTTTTGAACTATTTTCATTGATTTTGCCCAGATACAGTTCCATGTCTTCGTTGGGTACCGGGTTGTTGGGTAAAAATTTCTCTATTCGTGTTATGTAAACCTCCCTCATGCTATCTTCGGTTAATTCCAATCACTTGAGTGATACGGATTGATGGTATTTCATTTTTAATTTGATTTGATGGTAAAACAGGGGATAGGTCAGGTAAAAAACCAACGATACCAAAGGCGAAACGATGAAAATGACAAATAACAAATAGTATTTGAACATCATCAGACGGAACAACCGTTTGGGATTTCCGGGTTCGCCTTTTTTTAGTACCATATTCGACCAGATTTTAAATATCTTCTTTCCCTTGTTTTCGGTGGAAACCACGTTGGCATCCAACTCAACAGCTTTTAATTCAATCAGTTTGTCTTGAAGTCCTGTGAAATTATTGGTTAACACGGCTTCCAAAATGGGGGTTCCAAATCTTTGTGCTTTTTCAATGTCCTCGTCGGACACGCCCGGTTTTGGGAATATCCCCAGATATTTATCTTTTTTTCCGGTGCCCATCCAATAAATGATGGTTACCACACTCAACAGGTTGTTGTGGCGGTCGCGAAGGGAGATGTTGCCCACCAGATTTCCGCCATTATGCGCAATCATCCTTTTGATGTCTTCCTGGGCATTCACCCACATGTTGCGCGATCCGATAACCGTTACCACAGGCGTATCTTTCATTACCATGGCGGCTTCCTTCGATTTTAAAAAGGAGGTCATGGGTATGGGTGGCGACAAAAACCAAACGGGATAACCCAGAATGATCAGGTCGAATTTTTCTTTGGGATCGAACTTCATGGGTGCCAGGGGTGCCGGTATCATCTCTACCGATTCGGGCATGGCATCATAAAAATCCATCCCTTTCCAGGGAAAAGGAAACGCCGGAATGGGAACTAATTGCTCTACCACCAGCTCTGCCTGTCCCGCCATCGGGGAGGTGATGTTGGAAACGATCTCGTCCAACTGGCCTGATTGTGAATAGGTAACAATTAATATTCTGGGCATTCTTCCAAAAAGATTAAAGATGCGAATTTAGGGATTATCTTTTGAATATGTATGCTTTGAGTTAAAATTGCCGCATTGTCATGCTCATGACCTAACTTTAAAGTTTTTCCAGCTCTTTTTTATAGTCTTTGGAAAACATCAGGGGGATGGCGATGGCGGTGTTTTTGGTCACTTCAAAGGTGGCTTTTTTAAATTTGGGAGGCTGTGGGATGCCGGGTGGTGGATAATTGGAAATGCCCACGGGCTCTGCCGGAATACCAAATTCTTTGGTGGTCAGCTTTCCGGTGCCGTCGATATCCTGAAACATGGCGATGGCGTAGGTGCCTGCCGGTACTTTTTTAAACTTAACGGTCAGGGTTTCTTTGTTGGGCACCACATGTAGCGAATCGAAGGCTTTTTTCGACTTAAAAGATTCTTCATCGGCGTAAAGACCAATGATTAAGGGCGCTTTCATGGTTTCGATGCGCGAAATGGTTACTGAAATGGTATAGGTTTTTTGGGCATTCAATCCCGCCATCAGCAAAAAAAATGTAAGACCAAGCAATAGTTTTTTTATCATCATTTTAGGTGTTATTCTTCGTTACGTTTGTCAACAAAAACAATTGGTTTTCTGGAGGTTTCGGGCATTTGCATGGAGGCTATTTCGGTGGGGGTAAAAAAATCGATTTCGGGAGCTACCCTGAGTTTGGCCCTGAAATGGTCTTTGATGCGCTTTTCCATTTCTGAGTTGGCCTGTTTACAACCTGCCTTTACCAGAATTTCATCGGTTCCCAAGGCATTGGTATAGACCTCAACGATGTAGTTTTCTATTTGTGAAATCTCGTTCAATACATCGTAAATGGCAGGTGGATAGAGGGTTGTTCCTTTCAGTTTAATCATTTGTTGTTTGCGCCCGATGACGGGTCCCAGTCTGATGGTGGTGCGCCCACAGGAGCAGGCTTCGGTGTGGTGATGGCAAATGTCTCCGGTTTTGAAACGTAGCAGGGGCATGGCTTCCACGCCCAGGGTAGTGATGGTGACTTCACCCGGTTGTCCTTCGGCAACGGGTTGGTTGTTTTCGTCCAGAAACTCCACGATAATCATTTCCGGATGGTGGTGACCGCCCTGCCCGGCTTCACATTCGGTAAAGGCGGTTCCCATTTCGGTGGAGGCGTAGGTGCTGTACAGTTTGATGTCCCATTGGTCGGTTATTTTTTTGCCCAGGGTATTGAGTGTGAAGTCGTTGTTGCGAATGGGTTCGCCAATGCAAACGGCTTTTTTTACGCCCAGTTCATGGTAGTTGATGCCCTGTTTTTTAGCATATTCAATAAGTTTAGGAATAAAAGAGGGCACTGTGATGAGTCCGTTGGGCTTAAACTTTTTCATGCTTTCAAACTGCAACTCCTGCAATCCCGGACCGCTGCGGATGATGCCTGCTCCCAATCTGCGAAGTCCTAAAAAATAGGCCATCCCTGCCATGAACCTTTTGTCGAGGGTAACCATCAGTTGAAAAACATCGTCTTGGGTGGCATTGGCGCACGAAAACGACATGTACTCGTTGTAGGCCAGTCGGTCGAGGTCGTTGTTGGTCATGGCAAAAGTCACCGGCTCGCCCATGGTGCCGCTGGTAGTAACATAATCCACAATGGCTCTGCGGTCGACACATAGAAAATCGTCGTTGTATTGTTGCAGGTCGTCTTTGGTTGTCACCGGAATGTCAATTAAATCGTCAATACGGGTAATCTTACTAAAATCCAGACCATTGGAGCGGAACCTGTTTTGATAAAATTTGGAATGGGCGGCCAAATAATTCATCAATTCTACCAGTCTTTCCGATTGATAGGCTTTAATTTCTTGTGGAGATTTGGTTTCGATTTCAGGAACGTAGGACATGCGCGGGTTAGTTTGAAAAAATTTTAACACGCTTCACTCAGGTGGCGCGTTTATCAGGCTAAATTACAGAATATTTTTTTATTTGGGCAGGCCTTCTCCAAAAGGGAGCGGCGTTTTGTCGGCATTCCGGCTTTTGGAATAAACAACCAAATGAAGCAGGAAGGATGGTTATTTTTTAAATATTTGTACGACAATTATTTGTGCTGATTTTACCACCTTTATCTGACATGTTGGCATGATGGATTTCGAAATTGAAATAAGACCTCCATTTGGAATTCGGTGGTTTTGATTGCTTTTAGAAAGCGTGATGATTCCCGAAAACACATACACCAACAGGTGGATACATTGTTTCTCGGTAGTAATGGCCTCCATTTGTGATGTGTCCAGCCTTTTGGCTGTGATTGTCCCCCGATACCCGGGGCCGGTCATCAGATTAAAATCTGTACAGAAACCAATGGAAGTAGTGTTCCAATCTCCTTCAAAAGCATCCTGATCGAATTTGTTGAGCAGCACGCTGTGGTGGTTTTCGTGAATCAATTGCAGGCTACCGTCCAGAATCATTAACTTTCGTGAAAAGCCCGGAAGTTTTGTAAACTCCGACGCTTTCACTTCCACGGTGGCACTACTCAAACGGTAGTCGAAATCCCGACGGGCATAGCTGGCTTCCGATGGATGAATATACAACTGAGTGGTGGTTCCACCTGCCCAGACATTGGTTGGCATCTCGTCGGGTTGAGTTATATTAATTTTCATCTAATGAGACAGTTTAAGTCCGATGATGCCCACGATTATCAAAAAGGCTGAGATCAATCGCCACAAACCGGCCGAATCGCCAAAATACACAATGCCGATGATGAGCGTTCCCACGGCGCCAATTCCTGTCCATACCGCATAGGCCGTGCCAATGGGGATGGTTTTTTGTGCAATCCAAAGAAAAAAACCGCTGGCTGCCATGCTCACAATGGCCAAGCCAATTCCCAACCCCTTGGAGGGCATCGTAGCTGACATCTTGAATCCGAGTGGCCAGCCAATTTCAAATATGCCTGCAATCATTAAGTATATCCAACTCATGTGACTCTTATTTTAATGGTTTTCCCCCGGTTTGGAGGCTAATTTATTACAAAATAACAACAATTTGCTGTTCCCGGAACTTGCTCATTAACCCCGCGTGAAATTATGCTTAAAAACAGATCCGATCATTCATTTTTTGTTTACCTTTAACATGCTCATCCCAACTTGGCATAATTATCCAATTTTGGGAAAATAGAAAAAATTGTCAAATGCCCATATCTCACGTAATCAAGTAATTATAAGTTTTGGTTCGCGAATTGGTATATATAATAAAAAGGTATAATAAAACTAAACTCATAGCCATGCAACGTAAACTCATTACTCTCGCTATTGTCTTTGCCATCGGACTGATTTTCAGTTCGTGTAGAAAGACTACGCCGACTACCAATGATGATCCTACAAATTTTCTCGATTTGAAAGTTAACGAGTCGTTTAAATTTGAGAACTTTAACGATCTTCAAACTTCCATACAATTGGCCAACACCAAGGCAGCCGGAGTGGAGATCATACAAATTTATGACGCACACCCCAACAATGGCGGACGCTTGATTTTGACCGGATCGGTGAATGAAAGCGGTGTATTCGACCTGCCCATCCGTATTGCTTCACGCTTGAAAGAAGTATATGTAGCCAAATTGTCATCCATAGGTGCCAACGAATATGTGGCAGTTCCAGTTCAGGGGAATTCCATCCAATTCAATTTTGCTTCGGCGGATACCAAAGTTGTGGGAACATGCGACTACACCCTGCCCAACAACTACAATAGCAACCTGACCATCCCTGCCGGAGAAACCTATTGTGTGGCAGCTAACACCTTTGTAACCATCAAAAAGCTGACCATTGCAAATGGTGGTACGTTGCGTGTAAGTGGTACAGCCAACATTACCCGAAATTACCAAAACGATGGCCCCAATCAGTACATTACCGTCGAAAACGGTGGTAGTCTCACATTGCCCAAATACGCCATTGAATATACCATAAACAACTACGGTACCATCAACATCAGTGGAAATGGTGACGGTCAGTTGAAAGGTGAATTTAACAACTGGGGAACTGTTGAGTGTTCCATCAAAATGGAAAATCAGGGCGACCTCACCAACAACGGTACCTTTATTGTGCACAATGAATTCACCAACAATAGTGATGGGTATATCATCAATAACTGTAGTTTTTTCATCACCGAAGATGATAGTAAAAGCCATTCAAGTTACGACTTTAAACAAAATGCTGATTTCATCAACAATGGATACCTGAAGGTGGACGATGAAGCTAAATTTACGGGTTCGGGAAACAAACTGACCACCCTTGGCAGTGGTAGTTTGGTTGATTGTAAGGATTTCAAAATAGAAGGAGACATCGAAGGTCCCAACGATGGCAATGCCCAGATTAAGGCCAGCCACGATGGTGAAGTAAATGGTGGTGCCAACCTGAGTGACTTCGATTTGTGTGCTAACAATACTTCCTACAACAACAATGCTACCTACATCAACATGACCTATTGTTCCAATAACGTTCCTGCACCAAGTTGTGATGCCAATGTAGCTCCTACCATTACCAGTTCATTGCAAATTGGTGGCATGGTCAATCAGGCCCTGACTCCATATGTATTCACAGCCACAGGAACCAGCCCCATTACCTATACAGTTAGTGGTCTTCCGGCCGGATTGAGCTTTAACAGCAACAACAACACCATCACAGGTACACCACAAGCCGCAGGAACTTATAACATTACGCTGAATGCAGAAAACTTCATGGGATACGACGAGCAAACACTGGTACTTATTGTAACCCAGCCAACTGCTCCTCCGGTTATTTCCAGTTCCTTAACAGGAAATGCTACCGTCAATCAATCATATACCTATACATTAACAGCCACCGGAACAGGCCCGATTACCTACGCTGTTTCCAACTTGCCTGATGGTTTGAGCTTTGATCCTGACACACAGGAAATTACCGGAAGTCCCGCCGCCGCAGGGGTATTCAATATCGGTTTGAGTGCTACCAATGCAGGTGGAACCACCAACGAAACACTGGTATTAACTGTGGGAACACCCCCCACCATCAATAGCTCGCTCACGGCCACCGGTACGGCAGGTGTGCAATTCTCTACCTATACGCTAACTGCAACGGGTTCGAGTCCAATTACGTACACTGCTTCCAACCTGCCACAGGGATTGATTTACGATTCTGGAAACCAAACCATTAACGGCACGCCTTTGTTCGCCGGCGTAACCAACGTAACGCTCACAGCCACCAATGCTTATGGCACGGATGTGAAAAATCTCGTGATTACTATCAACGAAGGTTTGCAACCTCCTGAAATTACCAGTTTACTTACGGCCAATGCCACAACAGACTACCCGTTTAGTTACACCATCACTGCCGATGGTTCGCAACCCATGGTATTTGATGCAGGTAATTTGCCCGACGGGCTAACTTTCGACGGAACCACCATCAGTGGTATTCCCACCACTCCGGGAGAATACAATATTCCCATCGGAGCTCAAAATGCTGCCGGGATTGATTCGAAAATATTGGTGCTGACCGTGGCCACAGGCGGCGGAACTGATACCGATGGTGATGGCATTCCTGACAACATCGATCAATATCCAACGGATCCTACCCGTGCTTTTAACTCATTTTATCCCAACGAAACCGATTTTGCCAGCCTGGCTTTCGAAGACTTGTGGCCTGCCTATGGTGATTATGATTTCAATGACTTCGTGGTGAACATCAACTACAAAATCGTGACCAATGCACAAAATGAAGTGGTGGATATAATTGCTCAATATCAAATTATGGCCGACGGTGCTTCACTCAACAATGGCTTTGGAATCGTATTTGACGCTTTACCCTCCACTGTGGAAAGTGTTACGGGATATATGAAACTCGGCAATGCTGTAATTCTTGCTCCCGAAGGCTATGAAGCCGGACACACCAGTCAAACAGTAGTTATCCCGTTTGATGCCATCAACCCCATCATGGATGGAGGTATGGCCAATACCATTCCGAATGGAAAATATGTACAAACGGTTGTCAATACTGTAACCACGCATTTCGGAACTCCTCAGGCTTCCATCGGAACGCCGCCTTTCAATCCATTCATCTTTGTTGATCAGGAACGTGGTCATGAGGTTCACCTGAAAGACCAGCCTCCGACAGAATTTGTGAACGAAGACTATTTTGGAACTGACAGCGATGCTTCGGATCCTGCCGCCGGACTTTATTACCGCTCCACCAGCGGACTACCCTGGGGTATCGAAACACCGGTGAATTTTAACTATCCCATCGAAAAGGCCGATATCCTCACAGCTCACCTGAAATTTGCAGCCTGGGCACAATCCTCAGGTGTTGATTTTCCCGACTGGTACATGGACAAACCCGGCTATCGCAATGATGCCAATATTTATGTAATACCTTAGTTAATATAAACGACGAGAGTAATTTGGCGAACCCCCTGCGAACTCTGTTTGCAGGGGGTTTTTCTTTTGAAGATTTATACGGCGGTGATGAATTGAAATCTGCTTTCAATAGGTTTAGCTCCTGAAATCACTTCGATGTTTTATCAAAATAATCCAGTCATAGGGGCAGAGCTGATTTCAGTTTATTGATGGCATAAAAACCGCTGAATTTTGCTACAGCGTAGCAAGATATTTATAAACGAACGGAATAAAAAAAGCCATCAGCTCCGGCGGAGCGAAACTTTTTCACGCTCAAAAACTCACAAAAAAACTATCCGGTTTAGTGCTATCGAGGTTACGGTGCGCTGCACCTCTGATTTGATCAGCCGCTTTTTTACAAAGATTTCGGTGCGCTGCACCTTGGGGCGATATTCATGGTGTTTTAAGCTAAAAATCACATTACCGCTTTGGATGTAAGTTACAATATCAGAAAAACCAAGTTAGCGGAACAGATCAACCAGATCAGCCATGAGGATTTTTCTTTTTCCTCCCACGTTAATCCCGCGTAAGATAGAAACATAGCGCATGCTTAGAGAATATTCCGGGTTTCGATGGTCAGGATATCAAAGCCCAGACGCACCTCTTTGGCTGCATGAATGATGCCGCTCAGCACCGAGATGAGAGCGATAACAAAGAACACCAGAGCGATGATGGTGATGAACAGTGTTTTACCGAAAAAGAAATAAAAACCAATGGTAAAAATGGAAAAAATAAACATGGCAATGGCAATGGTATAGAGCCATACCGCGTTTCTGATCAGTCGCATGCGCAGGATGAGCAAAGGAAGCTGGGCCTTAACACTTTCGCGACGTTCGCTGTCGGAGGCATCCAGGGTGCGGAATTCGGTATTTAAGGTACGTATGCGATTTACCACCAACGAATATTTGTTGTTCATGCCCAGTAGCAGCAATCCACAGGCCGAAATCATGATGCCCGGTGCCAGCATGCCGCTGATGATGTCGATGATGGTTTCGTGCACAATCATATGGATTTTATTTAAAGGTTGCTATGGCGCGTTTTGGCAGTCATTTGTTACGTATTCATCAACTCTTCAATCAACCTGTCGACGGTAATTCCTTCAGCCTCAGCCTTGTAGTTACGAACGATGCGATGTCTTAATATGGGCAGGGCCACAGCTTTTACGTCCTCCACATCGGGAGAATATTTTCCGCGGGAAGCAGCGTGGGCTTTGGCGCCAACAATCAGATACTGCGATGCCCTGGGACCGGCACCCCAGTTGAGGTATTTGTCGGACCACGGGTGAGCGCCCGGAGTTCCCTTGCGGGTTTTTGAAACAAGACCCACGGCGTATTCCAACACATTATCGGCCACGGGCAATTTGCGCACTACCTGCTGGAAATAAGCAATCTCGTCCTTATCGAGTACCCGGTCGGCATGGGAAGTGATGCCCGCGGTGGTTCGTTTTACCACATCCATTTCTTCATCGAAGGAGGGATAATCCAGAATCAGGTTAAACATAAACCGGTCGAGTTGTGCTTCCGGCAAGGGATAGGTACCTTCTTGTTCGATGGGATTTTGGGTAGCCAACACGAAAAAGGGCAAATCGAGGGGATATCGTCTTCCGGCCACGGTTACCGACTTTTCCTGCATGGCTTCGAGGAGCGCTGCCTGGGTTTTGGGTGGTGTGCGGTTGATTTCATCGGCCAGAATAATGTTGGAAAATACAGGCCCCGGGATAAATTTGAATTTGCGGTGTTCGTCGAGAATTTCGGTTCCGATGATGTCCGAAGGCATGAGGTCGGGCGTAAACTGGATGCGGTTGTAACTTAGTCCCAAAACTTCTCCGATGGTGTTTACCAACAATGTTTTAGCCAATCCGGGAACGCCAACCAACAGCACATGACCCTGACTAAATATGGAAATAAGTGTGTTTCTCACCACATCATCTTGTCCAACAATTACTTTGGCAATTTCTTTCTTTAACTGGTCGAATTTTTTTACAAAGGCATCTACGGCCTCCACATCGTTTTTATAATTCATGTTTCTCGGGTGTGCTTTCAGGGTTATCTGATATTCCATTTGTGCTCAAACGGACAGTTTTTATATTCGTCCACAATGCGCAAATAGGTGTCTTTAGCTTTTTCGTCGATCCACTTATTGATGGCCTTCATCTGTTTATCCTGCAAAGCCCATTGCTGGATACGGGCATAGTCGTCTTCGAGGTTGGCTTTATGTGGTTGAGTTTTCGATTTGAGGTACAAAAGACGGTAGGCATCTTTTTGGTCCTTGGTTTTCATGGGCACGGGGTTGGACAATTCGCCTACCTGCATTTTGTCGATGGTAAATGATACCTGCGGGTCGAGTTGCTCTGCTTCGAAAGTGGTACCCATGGTATATTCGTTGATGAGCACGCCGCCACTGTTTTTGTTATCGCCTTCCGAGAATTTTTCCACGGCCTCATCGAAGGTAATGGAGTCGGCGCGGATAAGGCGGGCCACGCTGTCGAGTTCGTTTTTGGCCTGATACAAATCGGTAGGGCTCACTTTGGGAATGAGCAGGATATGCCGTACATTTACGTAATCTCCTTTACGTTCAATCATTTGGATGATATGGTATCCGGCTTCCGTTTCCAATACATTGGAAATTTCACCTTCTTTTAACTTAAATGCCACCGCTTCAAATTCGGGATAAAGCTGTCCGCGGCCATAAAAACCCAGTTCACCTCCTTTTTTGGCTGAACCGGGGTCTTCCGAATACAGGATGGCCATGGTTGAGAAGTTTTCTCCTGCCAAAATACGTTTGCGCAGTTCCATCAACTGATCCTTGATGCGGAGTTTTTCTTCCACACTCACCGGCGGTTTCTTAACGATTTCGCAAATCTGATATTCAGTTTTTATCATCGGGATGCTGTCTTCGGGAATGCTCTTATAAAATGCCTTTATTTCGGACGGAGTCACGGTTACGTCCCCGACAATGTCATTTTGAACCTGCTGTGCCAGCAATTGCTCCTTGACAATGTCGTGCAGTTCTTTTTTTATTTCCGACAGGCTTTTACCGTAATATTGCTCCATTTTATCCTGCGAACCAAATTGTTGAATGAAGGAGGACAAACGCCTTTCCAAATCGCCTTCCACCTGCATGTCTGTTACTTCCACACTGTCCACTTCGGCTTGGGTAACCATCAGTTTTTGGTACATGATGTCTTCCAGTATGCGACACCTCACATCGGAGGCAGAGCCGGTAAATCCCACTTGCAAACGGTAGTTAATAAATTGGTTTTGAACGTCCGACTCGAGTATGACACTTTTGCCAACCACTGCCACCACCTGGTCAATAACTTGCTCTTCCTGAGCCACCGACCAGCCGGTTAAACCGGTCATCAGCCAAACCAAAAGTATCAGTTGTTTTCCCGTACCTGCCCAAACCTTCTCTCTCAAATTCATATCAATTGGTGTTAATTTTTAAATTTTTTCAGGCATCATGGTCAATAAATTACAAATTCATTGTTGTAGAGTGCCTTGTTATAGATGTCTTCCCTTACCTTTTTTATCAAGCGGGTTTTACGTTGATTGATGATGATGTGCCGGATATCCTGACGTTCCACTTCCAAAGGTGAGATGTCGTCTTTAATTTTGAAGTCAACAATCTTCGTTAAATAATCCACGCCATTTTCTTCCAGATGTATCAGTCGGTTGTTGGTCAAAAACAATTCCTGGTTGTAGGTTTCGATGGGGACGATCTGCTGCAGCTGATAAAAACTCATCCATTTGGAGGTGTCAACGGCCAGGGAAAGCAAATCCGTATTTTTTTCAAAATGCAACAACGAGTCGATGGCCAGCGTGTCGGGCAGCGAAAAAACCCCCATCAAACTGTCGAGTAATTCGGTTTCGCTGTTGGCAATGGCGTAATAGGCACGAACGATATTTTCCTTTAGTTCGAAATCGCTATGATGCGATTGATAGTAATCAACTATTTCTGAGTCGCTTACCACCGTGTCCAGTTCCTGATCGATCAGGAGTGTTTCGTATCGGTAAATGATGAGAGAGCTGCGATAATCCTCCAACTGCTTCTCAAAATTGAGCTGGTCTTCGGTAAGGTTGCGTTTGGCCTGGGCAATCATGAGTTTATTTTTGACCCAATTGTTGATATAATTGCGGGCCAGTCCGATGCTGTCGCTGTGTGCCACCCCATGGGGAATTACCCCTTCCAAATCGCTCTGAAACAGATACTCGCCGTCCACCTGTGCCAACACCGCACTTTGGTTTTCGTTGAGTGAAACCACGTTGCAGCCGGCGATATTCCACAAAATTACCCAACACATCACCCACACCGCCCATGTACTGGCAGGCCAATATAACCAAGTTGGAAAAATAGTCCTTTTCATAAAGGCGGTGTTGATGACAATTTCATTATTTGGGCGTATTGAGCAATTGTTCAAGTACATCTTCATGCACAACAACGGGATACTTTTCTTTTAATTGCTTTAACCACTCTTTCTCCAGATAGTTTTGATAATCAGCTGTTACCAATCCTCTGGCTTCGTTGAGTTCCTTGGGTTGTGCCGGCAATAATTCCCTGATGCGTACAAAAACAGTCAGGTCTTCCACATCGGAGTTGATGGGGCCATGCAGTCCGGGGAGCCAATCTACGCTGTCGATGTAATGATCGCTTTCGTGCTCAAATTTTCCGGGGGTCATGCGCACGGTGCGTATGGAATCGCGGTCGAGGGCCTTTGCCAGATCGCCGTCCAATGGATATTCGTTGAGTAGTGCCGCTACTTTATCCACATCTTTTTTGTTCCGTACTTTGTAGATGGTGGCGTCCACCCTTTCACCAAATTGATATTGATCTCGGTGGTTGTCGAAGTAGTTTTGCAATCCGGCGGTATCTTTCACTGCTTTGGTCCATACCATTTCGTCGGTAAGATTGAACAACAGGATGCCATCGTGGTATTCGGTCATGAGGTCGTTGAAATCGGGATACATTTCCTCCAGGCGACTATCCATATAGTCCAAACAGGTTTGTTTTACAAACTGATCATACAACTGGTTCAGGTAAACTTCCTTGTCGATATTGTCCACTTTCTTTTGATTTTTTTCCACGAAAGTGGCAAAATCGAACTGTGTGTACACAGATTTGCCCAATTTCATCACCGGTTTGGTCATGTCCTTATAAGGTTTGGCCACAAAGGTATTTTTCAGGATAGCCGAGTCGGTAGCTGCGATGAATGCTTCCTTGGCTTTGGGGTAGTCTTTGAATTTATTGTCTTTTTTGATGGCAGCTATTACGGCATCTTCGCTTTTATGGCTGCGTTGGTCTTTGGCCAGTCGTTCTTTTAGTTGAGGCGATTCTTCCTCAAAAGTACCGGGAGTTTCTCTGCTGATTAGCTTGATGATGTGCCATCCGTACAAGGTGCGAACAGGGGCTGAAATTGCTCCTACCGTCAGGCTGTCCACGGTGAGCACGAACTGAGGAACCACGCGGCTGGAGGTAAACTTGCTCAGTTTTCCCTGATTTTGAGCCGAACCTTTATCCTCCGAATATTCGGTTACGGCATCTTCAAAGGACATGCCCTCTTGAATTTTCTGGTAGATGTTGTTAATTTTTTCGGTTTTGCGCGCCACATCTTCTTCACCTGCTTCGGGACGAACAGCCACAAAAATATGTGCTACTTCGGCCACGCCCATGGCATCGCGTTTGTCCTTAACCTGCACCAGATGATAGCCATAGCGACTGCGTACGGGCATTGAAATTTCGTTTACAGGGGTGTTGTAGGCAGCGTTTTCAAACGGGTACACCATGTTGAACACTGTAAAATAGCCCAGATCGCCTTTGTTTCCGGGACGTCCGCCTTGCTGGCCGCTACCTTCACGATCGCGGGCACTTTGGTCGTCGCTGTATTCTACGGCAGCATCGGCAAACGTTTTGGTGCCGCCGGTGATTTCATCCCTGATGGACATGATTTTTTTGTACGCGGCGAGGGTGTCAGCGGGTTTCGCATTTTCGTCAACCATGATCAGAATATGGCTGGCCCTGATATCCTTGGTCATGCGCTCGTAGGCCTCTTTTAGCAAAGCTTCATTAACGGTTTCATCCACAAAATACGGCTTGGCCAGCTGAGTACGATAGCCTTCGAGTTCACTTATAAAAGCAGAAGCCGTGTCCATTTTTCGTGCTTCGGCTTCCATCACCTTTAGCTTGAAATTGATGAACAAGTCCAGATATTCCCGGATAGATTCACGATAGTCGGCATCAGTGATGGCGTTGTTTTTTTCGTAAACTTTGATAAAATCTTCAACAGATACGTTCTCGTTGCCGATGGTTACCAGCGTTTTTTTGTTGGCGGCATTTTGAGCAAACATCAACGTGGCACTAAGTAGCAGCGCAACACTCAGGGTTAATTTGGCTAAATAATTCATTTTCCTTTTTTGTAGTTTGAAGGTTTGTTATTAACTGATTCTACTGTAGTTTGGTGCTTCGCGGGTGATGGTGATGTCGTGGGGATGACTTTCCGTAACACCTGCCGAAGTTATTTTAATGAATTGAGCTTTTTGCAGATCGGCAATGGTGTGCGATCCCGTATATCCCATACCAGCTCTCAATCCGCCAACAAGCTGTGTAACTACCTCATTAAGCGAACCTTTGAAGGCCACGCGACCCACGATTCCTTCCGGTACCAATTTCTTGATGTCGTCTTCCGCATCTTGAAAATAACGGTCTTTGGAGCCTTGATTCATGGCTTCCACCGATCCCATTCCGCGATACGACTTGTATTTACGTCCGTCGAAAATAATGGCTTCACCGGGAGCTTCGTCCACTCCGGCAAACAGCGAGCCTGCCATGATGGTATCGGCACCTGCTGCAATGGCTTTAACAATGTCGCCGGTATATCTGATTCCGCCGTCTGCTATTACCGGTACATCGGTTCCGCGCAGCGCTTTGGCTACGTCATAAACAGCAGTAAGCTGAGGAACACCAACGCCGGCAATTACGCGTGTGGTACAAATGGAACCGGGTCCGATACCTACTTTGATGGCATCGGCACCTGCGGCAACCAAATCGAGGGCTGCTGCCGCAGTGGCAATGTTTCCGGCTACCAAATCAATTTCGGGAAAGTGTTTTTTAACCAGACGAACCATGTCGAGCACTCCCTGCGAATGTCCGTGAGCAGTATCTACCACAACGGCATCCACCCCTGCAGCTACGAGAGCCTCCACGCGAAGCAATGTGTCGGAGGCAATACCCACGGCAGCTGCCACGCGCAAGCGGCCACTGGAATCTTTACAACTGTTGGGGTGGGCTTTAATTTTGATGATATCTTTGTAGGTGATCAACCCGATTAATTTATTGTCTTTGTTCACAACCGGCAGCTTTTCGATACGGTGCTGTTGGAGGATGTCGGCGGCTTCTTCAAAGTTGGTAAACTCGGTAGAGGTGATCAGGTTTTTGGAAGTCATGGCCTCGGCAATGGGCTTGGAGGGGTCGCGTTCGAAACGCAGGTCGCGGTTGGTGACGATGCCCACCAGCTTGTCGTCTTTGTCAACCACCGGAATGCCACCAATACCAAATTCTGCCATGATGTTCAAGGCATCCTGAACAATGGCTTCCTTCTGAAGGGTGATGGGGTCGATAATCATGCCATTTTCGGCACGCTTTACTTTACGCACTTCGATGGCCTGCTTTTCGATGCTCATGTTTTTATGAATCACTCCGATGCCGCCTTCCTGGGCCATGGCAATGGCCATTTTGGCATCGGTAACCGTATCCATGGCTGCCGAAACAATGGGCACTTTCAACAGGATGTTTCTCGAAAAGCGAGTCGTCAGGTCTGTTTCACGTGGAAGCACTGTGGAATGCGCCGGCACCAGAAGAACATCGTCGTATGTAAGACCTTCTCCTACAAATTTATCAGTATCAAATGACATATAATTGCGGTTAAAATTGCACAAAAGTACCATTTTTATCCAAAAACGGTCTTTAATTTTTTTGTTCGGCTTATCATTTAACAGTTATTAAGATTGATTGTCAATCTTTTTTGATTTCAGGCTAATTCGGCCACGACAACTTGGGTTTTCGGCTATCCCTGCCAATGGTTTGGTCAGATTTCAAAAAATTGGGGGCTGATGCCTACAATGGTTCGTTTTACCCATGTCCGGATACAACAAACGCCGAAAAAATCCGTTGTAGAACCGGCAGACAATGCATACCTTTACCAACTTTTAATGATTTGCCCCATGAAACGAAAAAATACACTCATCCTGACAGGCGCGCTTCTTATTGCTTTTGCCCTTGTTTGGTATTTTGCGTCCAGCGATTCAACCGGCGACAATACCCTCACGGTGGTTGCCAAGCGTGGTCAGTTTGTAATTGAGGTGACCACCACCGGCGAGCTTGAAGCCCGGAGTAGCGAAAACATTATGGGTCCCAATGCCAACGGCCTCCGCAATGCGCGTATCCACCGGTACACCATTGAGGATATTGTACCCGACGGCACGGTTGTGGATTCGGGGCAGTGGGTGGCCACCATCGACCGTTCTGACCTCGAAAATCAGATCAAAGACCAGGAATTGGAGGTGGAAAAACTTGAGAACCAATTTGTTAAAACCCAACTCGACACTACCCTCACGCTGCGCAGTGCCCGTGACGAATTGGTGAATTTGAAATACCAAACCGAAGAAAAGCAAATCATTGTGGATCAGTCCATTTACGAGCCGCCAGCCACGCAACGTCAGGTGAAAATCGACCTGGAAAAAACCGAGCGCAGCTACGAACAAACCCTCGAAAACTACGACATTAAACAACAACAGTCGGTGGCCAATATGCGGGAAGTGGCCACCAATCTCGAAAAGGCACGCCGCGTGCTCAACGAGTTTGTGGAATTGAAAAAGGAATTTACGATTCTGGCTCCCAAATCGGGCATGGTGAACTACAAGCGCGATTGGTCAGGTCAAAAACTGGGCGCCGGCGATCAAATCAGCAGCTGGGAAAACGTGGTGGCCATCCTGCCCAACCTGAGTGCCATGAACTCAAGAACATACGTCAATGAAATAGATATATCCAAAGTAAAAGTAGGACAGGAGGCGATCATACAAATCGATGCTTTTCCTGACAAAAGTTTTACAGGACAGGTGCACGAAGTGGCCAACATGGGTGAACAAATGCGCAATTCCAATGCCAAGGTTTTTGAGGTGATGATTTATATCGATGGCTACGATTCCATCCTGCGACCTTCCATGACCACCAAAAATTCAATTATCACCGAAACCATCGACTCAGCTCTGTTTATTCCAATTGAGGCGCTCAATACAGTTGATTCGGTCAGCTTTGTTTATACTACTTCCGGAAGGCGGCAACAAGTAATTTCCGGAAAAACCAGCGAAACGGATGTGATTATTCTGGCCGGATTGGAAGAAGACGACGAAATTTACCTCATTCCACCCGAAAATGCAGACCAATGGAGTCTGAAACGTCTTGATAACGAACTTCTTGAAAAATATAAGGTAGAAAAACCCAAGGAAGATACCATGGAACGCCGTAAAGAAGGGCGTGGTCCTGGCGACCGGCATGGAAAAGGGCGCAAACCGGGACAAGGGGGCGGAAGAGGCCAGGCTAAAAACAATAAATAAGGAGGCGAAATCGTGGAAAGATATTTGCAAATTCTCACCCTTTCGCTTGATGCGGTATTTGCCAATAAGTTTAGGTCCATACTCACCGCGCTGGGGATTATTTTTGGTGTGGCTGCGGTGATCGCCATGATGGCCATCGGAAATGGAGCCCGTCAGGAAATTCTGAATCAGATAAAACTTGTGGGACTCAACAACATCGTAATCACCCCCAAAATTACCGACCAAGCCGAGTCGTCGGATGAGGAAAGTGATGAAAAATCCATGAGCAAGAAATATTCTCCGGGATTAACCCTCAAGGATGCCAACAACATTGCCCGTTCGCTTCCCTCCGTTGCCGTGGTGAGTCCCGAGGTTATTTATCCTACCATGGCCATTCGTAAAGGCAAGAAACTCAATATCGACCTTTCAGGCGTTACGGCCGATTATTTTTCTGTTTTTAACCAGGAAATGAAATACGGTATTGGCTTTAGCGACCGGCAATTGGAACTGGGAGCCCCCGTTTGTGTTATTGGTCCGGAGGTAGCCGGAAAATTATTTCCCAACGAAGATCCGGTAGGCCAAAGCGTGAAATGTGGCAACATCTGGTTGGAAGTGGTGGGCGTGCTTAAGGGTGTGCAGGTAAACGAAAAGGCCGAGTCGTTGGGCGTAAGCAACTACAGCACCAGTGTATTTGCGCCCATCAAAACCCTGTTGTTGCGTTTCAAAGACCGCTCCCTTATCAACCAAAGCAGCCTGATGGGTGGCAACGAAGTAATTTATTTTGGTGGCGGATCCATCTCTTTTAGTTCGGGCGGTACTACCGATTCTGAAAATCAACTGGACAAAATTGTGGTTCAGGTGAAAGAAAGCAGTCAGCTTTCGCCCACCGCAGAAGCCATCAAATCCATGCTCACCCGCCGTCATCAGGGGGTGGACGATTTTGAAATCACCATTCCGGAATTGCTGTTGAAACAAGAGCAGAAAACCAAAGACATTTTTAATATCGTGCTTGGTGCCATTGCCGGAATTTCGCTGGTAGTGGGAGGTATTGGTATTATGAACATTATGTTGGCTTCCGTTATGGAACGCATCCGCGAAATCGGGGTTCGCCGTGCCACCGGAGCCACCCGTCGCGACATCATTTTTCAATTCCTGTCAGAAGCCACCTTTATCAGTATTACAGGAGGTATTATCGGTGTGGTTTTGGGTGTGATTATGGCCAAAGTAATAACGTTGTCCACCGATATTCTGACCATCGTTTCCTTTTGGTCTATTCTGCTTTCCTTTGGTGTGGCAGCTTCGGTGGGGATTATCTTTGGTTTTCTGCCAGCGCGCAAAGCCGCCGAACAGGATCCGGTGGAATCGCTGCGTCACGATTAGCTATCAGCAAAAATTTCTGTACAGGGTGTTTAGCGGTAACGCTTTATTTCACCTGCTTTCAGCCTTTTGAAATAGGATTTCAAATCAGCACGTACTTCCGGCAGTAAAATCAACAATCCAATAATGTTGGGAAAGGCCATGCTCAGAATCATCATATCCGAGAAATCGATTACCGCACCCAAATTGGATGAAGCTCCGATAACGATAAAGACGAGAAAGAGGGTGAAGTAGGTATATTTTACCACATTGCGGTTACCAAAGATTTTTTCTCCAATTCTGCCAAACAAATAATCGAACCCTTTTAGTCCGTAGTACGACCAGGAAATCATGGTGGAGAAGGCAAAAAGAAAAATGGCCAACACCAGCAAGTAGGGAAACCACGAAAATACCGACCCAAAAGCACGTGAGGTAAGTTGGGCACCTTCGTAACCCATGGGGTTTTCGTAACTTCCGGTGTAGATGAGTACCAGTGCCGTCATGGTGCAAATAACTACCGTGTCGATAAAGGGTTCAAGTAACGATACAAATCCTTCGGTAATGGGTTCGTTTGTTTTTACTGCCGAGTGGGCGATGGCCGCCGAGCCAACCCCTGCTTCGTTGGAAAAAGCTGCCCGTTGAAACCCAACAATCAATACCCCGATAATGCCACCTTTGATGGCATCGGCACCAAAGGCTCCATCAAAAATAAGTCTGAAAGCATCATCCGTATGCTGTATGTTCATAAAAATTATCACCAGTGCGGTACCCACATACAGCGCGGCCATAAAGGGTACAATTTTATCGGTAACCTTGGCAATTCCTTTGATGCCGCCAATAATGACCACAGCTACCAGTACGGCCAAAATAATGCCAAACATGGCACCATGATCGGCTACATCCGGCGCAATGTAAGCAAGCTGGGCAAACGCCTGATTGGCCTGAAACATGTTTCCGCCGCCAAACGAACCTCCAATCACCAGAACGGCAAATATTCCTGAAAGGATAAGTCCGAGCCCACCCAGTCCTTTTTTCTTCAAACCATCGCGGAGATAATACATGGGACCACCCGACACAATGCCCTTGCTGTCGATTTTGCGGTATTTCACGCCAAGGGTACATTCGGTAAATTTAGAGGCCATGCCCAGCAATCCCGCCACAATCATCCAAAAAGTAGCTCCGGGACCTCCAATGGAAATGGCCACTGCCACCCCGGCAATATTCCCCAAACCCACCGTGGCAGAAAGAGCGGTTGTAAGCGCTTGAAAATGACTTACCTCACCTTTATGCTTGGGGTTGTCGTAATCGCCCCGTACCAGATGTAAGGCATGAACAAATCCACGAATATTGATGAACCGCAACACAAAGGTGAACATCAGTGCGCCAAAAATGAGCCAAACCACCACCAATGGAATCTTGGTTTTCAACGGTTTTCCATTTTTGCCCAACACAGGCTTACCCTGCTCGTCGTAAATGATGGGATCGTACAAGCCCATGGCGGCAAAGGGATCCCAAAACAGTACCACATTCAAGGCATCCACGATGGGAGTAAATGCATTGTCGATGCGTTGACTTACCGTCAGGTTTTGGTTGCCTGCGGCAGCCTCTTCCACTGCAGGTCCCTGTTGCGACACAAACAAGGTATCCTCTTGAGATGTTTGAGCCCAAAGGGTTGTAACCGACAACGAAAAAAGAAAGACAAGCAGGAGAAAAATGTTTTTTTGGTTCATTTTAAGATTGTTTCAACGGTGGATTTTTTAATCTGATTGCAATGATAGGAAAAAATTTGCAGTTGGTTTGTCTACCATGGCCCGGAATGATAAAAATTACTGCCTGTACCCGATGGCTTTGTGTGGTTTATAGTTGGTGGTTGATTGACGGAAAATTATTCTGCTCATGCTTTTGTGTCAACTAATTATTTACACCTTGCTTCATTAAGTTTGTCTGGATAGGTTACTTTGGAAGATATGGCAGAATTAATTAAGTTTGTGCCATTTGATGAGCTATTGGAAAAATGTTTAATTGGAAATGGATTTAGGTGAAATAATACATCAACCGGAAGGTCGTCGACTGGAATTTAAAGCCAAGTTACCGACCAATGCGGAGATGGCCAAAAGTATTGTTGCTTTTGCCAATGATGCCGGCGGAACATTTTTCTGGGGCATAAAGGACAATCCTCGTGAAATTGTTGGTGTAGATGAAGAGCATTTGATGGCCATTGAAGAAAAAATTAGCAATATCATTCATGACAACTGCTCACCTATTATTCTGCCTGATATTAATTTTTATCGTATCGATGGGAAATACATTTTACGCACACAAATTTACAAAGGCAGTCAACCACCTTATTTTTTGAAAGCAAAAGGTGTTGAAAAAGGTACCTTTATAAGGGTAGGTTCCTCAAATCGTTTGGCGTCAAAAGATATTATTGATGAACTGGAGCGACAAAAGCGTAATATTTCTTTTGATGGTGAGTATGTGGTTCATAAGGAAATTGGCAACCTGAACTTAGATTCATTTAAACAACAATTTCTTGAAAAGACCGGGCAAGCAGTATCGACTCAGGTGCTGGCAAAATTAGGTTTGGTAAGGAGCGAACAAGGGCATAAATTCCCCACAAATGCACTTGTTTTACTTTCTGACGATGAACTTCATTATCAATTGTATCCTTATGCCAAAATCGAATGTGCTCTTTTTAAAGGTGTTATTCCGGGCAATTTCATCGACCAAAAAACCATTTCCGGGAATGTGGGGCTCCAGGCCGAGCAAGCATATCAATTTGTTTTAAGGCACATTTCACAGGGGACTACCGATTATCAAGGAGTTTACCGAAAAGATCGATGGGAATACCCCATCATTTCTATTCGTGAAGTAATTCGTAACGCCGTCATCCATCGTGATTATTCGCTAACGGGAAAAGATATCAAGATTGCCGTGTTTGATGATAAAGTTGAGATTACCAGTCCGGGAAAGTTATTGCCATCGGTCGATTTTAGCTTGATGGAAGCCGGACAATCGGATATTCGTAATAAAGTACTGGCACCTGTTTTCAAAAAATTTGGAATAATTGAACAATGGGGAAATGGCTTACGGATGATTGCCAATGAATTAAAAGAGTATCCTGAAATAGGATTAAACTGGTCTGAACCGGGTTTGGCATTCAGAATTGTGTTTTTTAAAAAGAATTTTCAACAGCAATTGCTCCAAGATACTGCTTTGTACCCCCAAGTTGCTGAGGTTGGTACCAGGTTGGGACTAAGTTGGAACCAAGCTG
This sequence comes from Bacteroidales bacterium, assembly GCA_965140775.1. Classification (GTDB taxonomy): domain Bacteria; phylum Bacteroidota; class Bacteroidia; order Bacteroidales; family F082; genus UBA6244. The sequence continues at coordinate 1,195,130 of OZ223471.1, forward strand.
GAAATATCTTGAACCCTGCATGGGTTGAGGTTGAAAAAATTCTTGGGTCATGTATAGAACCAAAGTCGATTGGCGAACTAATGAAATTTCTTGGATGGAGTAACCGAACCAAGTTTCGTAATAAATTTATTAATCCTCTCCTTGATACAGAATTGGTGGGTATGACAATTCCGGAAAAGGTCAATAGTTCAAAGCAAAAGTATTATTGCACCCCAAAAGGTAAAATTATACTGGACATATTGAAAAAGATCAAGGAGATTGGATGATGAGCTGTAATTTTCAAGAGGTCAGTATTTTACAAATAGACATAAGGTGCAATATCAATCCCGGACTTCAACTTATTGTTATTACAAGAAGTTTTCCAGATTAAAAATCAATAACAAAAACGAATGAGGAACATCGTGCATCCTCCAATATAACAGGAACCTAATATCAATCAGTAAAAAAAGGATAAAATAGATGAGAATAGCCATACTGCTACTAAACAAAGGCCGGGGAAGCGGAGAAGTTGCCCGCGAGCATGTAAAACATTTATTGGAGTTGGGTCACACGGTTTATTTCCTGTATCCCGGAATCGGGGAGGGTATCGAAGGGGCTGTAAATATGGATGTTCCGCTTCACACGAAGGTATATCCCGTGCACGAGTATTTGCCGTCAGCCGGTGAAAACCAAAAGCAGGTGGCGCGCATGGGGGTGGATGAAATGAATCGCTATGCCCATGATTATGCCTTGGCGTTGGAACAAATAGCCGGAGAAACCGACATTTTCATAGGTCACCATGCCAATGTTACCGCGGTGGCCGTGCATCGAATTGCCCAAAAGTATAAAAAACCATATGTGCTTTTTGTGCATGGCACGGGTATCGAACCGCGACATCACGGACTTTGGGACGACGACAACTGGGCTTTGATTGAAGAAGCCATCCGTCGTGCTCAAGGTATCCTGGTTACCACCGAATACGTGCGTGATGTGTTGGTAAAACCGCTGATCAACTTGCCCGACGACCGTTTTCTGGTGTTGCCATGCGGTGTCGATCAACAGGCTTTTTATCCCGGAAAAACGGGAGGTGTTCTGAAAAAGTACGGACTTTCGGGTGATTATGTCATTTGCCCGGGGGCACTCACTGCTTCCAAGGGTCCGCAAAATGTGGTGGAAGCTTCCAGAGAATATGCTGACCTGGCTCCGACGGTTTTCATCGGCGATGGGGAGATGATGTTTGATTTGGAAGAATCCCTGGGCTCGCGCGGCAAGTTTCTGGGTTTTGTTTCTGCCGAAGACAAGGCACATTTGATCAATGGGGCGGCCATTCTAACTGCCGCACCGGAGAAATTGGAACACTTTGGGATTATCTATGCCGAAGCACTGGCGGGGGGAGTTCCCGTGGTGGCTTACAGTGGTGGAGGTGTGGACAGTATTGTTACTTCCACGGAGGGCATACTCACAGAGCGTGATCCGGGAGTGTTGGGTCAATCCATTCGTGCCCTCCTTCACGATAAACCCCTCAGGGAAAAGATGGCCCTAAGTGGCCGGACGCGTGCCGAGAAATACTATGATTATCATCAGTTGGTGAAACAGTTAGCCGATTGGCTGGAAGGTTTTGTGTAATCTGCACAAACCCACACTAAGCATAGTATGCCCAAGCAAAACAAGTCACTAAGCGTAGTTTCATGCCTTAGGCAGACAAGTGCAACTACGCTTTCCTATCTTCATAATATTTATCTTTGTACTATCTATGTCAGAAAGTTATCAAACAAGGGACCAAAGTGCGGTACAATTTTTAACCTACAGTCAGGGCAGGAATAGTTGAGTTTGAGCAAGAATATTTGTATTCAAGTGCCGGAAATTTTTCAGAACTTAACGGGCTGATTGAGATAGATGCGTTGTAATAGAACAGTGTAGTTGAAAACTACGGTGAGTGGGGGTTAGATAATTATGAATTTCATTGAAAAACTAGTCGAATTAAAGGAACTTACAAAGTTCATAACCTTATATGAGATTGTAAATTCGAAAAATATTTATACTGGTATTGGAAGAATACCTGGTGACTTAAATAAAGAAATATTGAATTTCCTTAAGTTATCAAATGGAGCTAGTATATTGGACTATTGCTTCCTAGGTATAAAAAATCAAAAATTAGGAGCTAGTATTGATGAGTTTTATCAAGAGTTATGGACTTCCAATAATTTACTGGCAGGGAAAGTGATACCGTTTATGATAAATAGTGTTGGTGATATTTTTGGGTATCTAATTGGGAATGGTAGTAATGGAGAGATAATTTATTATAATGAAGAAGTTGATAACAAAATTTGGATTATAGGTTCTTCATTTAATCAGTTTTTTAAAACATTCCTTGAGGACGTTGAAATTACTATAGTTAACTCACAAAAAGAATTGATTCTTTCAGTTGGGATTCCCAATTGGCCTACTGATACTGAACATTGGATCAAGGGAAATCAAGAGTTATTAGAGGTTTACGAACATATTGGTGTAGAAAGAAATGGTATCCTAGAATTGATTTGATCCGTCCCCCACTCTAGGTGTAATTTATCATAATAAAACGAGTGCCCCCTACCTCGTCCTCGTTTGAGCGCAGCGGTAACGAGGATGCAACATCAAAAACCCCCACACTAAGCGTAGTATATCCAAGCAAAACGAGTCCCTAAGCGTAGTTTGCAGCAAAGCTTTGAGACAGGCAACAAAATGAAATATACCCAACGGTTACATGCCGATGACTACCGAAAGCCGGGAGTGGAGAGGGTTTTCTTCTATCGTTTGAAATCCGCCGGCCTGAACCACTCGAAAATATCCTCTTCCTGGGTATTCCACCCAAGTAACCAGGCGGTGAGCTTGTCCACCTCAAGCAACTCCGGTTGATTGCTTACCCTCAGCATGATGTCGTTGGGATAAATTTCCATGGCTTTGCTGTGTCGGTCGGCGGTTTGGGCATAGGTGGTGTATAAATCCCAGGCTCCAAACACATGGAGGGTTTCGTGGGAAATAATGGCGGGGGTGGGCATCTCTGTGCCGTTGTCGTAGCGCTGAAAAATGAGTGCGCCTTCCAACAGGTATTTCTTTTTATTCATGCCGCGGGCAAAGCGCATGGCGTACGAAATGCCATCGGCATGAGCAAACATAATGAGGTAGAGGTTGTTATTGTGGTATTTTTTGCTGAGCTTTTTGTATGCTTGTCGTGCATTTCGGTAACCGGCTTTTTCCACCACAACCCGCACCCAATCCACCCTTTCTTTTCCGCTTCCCGTGCCTGTGGGCATCTTTCCTATTTGGATGGGCTGCCCCTCAAACAGGTCATGGGTTTGGAACGAAACCGATTGTCCCCATTTATTGGCTTGAATACCGATCCACTGCTGACTTTGATTCAGTGCCGAAACCATGGCCTGTTTTTCAGCTTCCGTCCAGGGATTTTCAGCGGTTTCGATGAAACAGGTCAGCGTAACCACATTCCCTTTTAGCTGAAGTCCGCTGCCCGCTTGCCACCGGTCGTTGGGTTGGGCACCAAGTGACCCCACAACGCCCATCAGGGCCATCGACAATATGGCTGCTCCCCAACCTATGTATGTGCATTTGGATTTCACAACGTTTAATGGTACACAAATTCTCCGTAAGGTGAAGCAATGGTTAATTGTTTTTTGCCGGATGCTTCCACATGTCCTACCACCCGGGCTTCGATGCCAAATGACAGGGAGATTTGGATCAGCTTTTCAGCGATTTGCTCAGGCACATACAATTCCATCCGGTGACCCATGTTGAATACCTTGTACATCTCCTTCCAATCAGTTCCCGATTGTTGCTGAATCATCTCAAAAAGAGGCGGGGTAGGGAAGAGGTTATTTTTAATTACGTGAAGCCGGTCGATAAAATGCAGCACTTTGGTTTGTGCGCCTCCACTGCAGTGAATCATGCCATGAATTTGAGCACGATATTCGTTTAGGATGGCTTTAATTACAGGGGCGTAGGTTCGGGTGGGCGACAACACCAACTGACCCACGTTGATGCCCTCAATGGCACTGGGGTCGGTGAGCTTGAGCTGCCCTGAATACACCAGATGCTCAGGGATTTGGGTATCGAAGCTTTCGGGATATTTTTCAGCCAGATAATGACCAAACACGTCGTGACGGGCTGAAGTGAGTCCGTTGCTTCCCATGCCTCCGTTGTAGCTGTTTTCGTAGGTAGCCTTCCCGAATGAGGCAAGCCCTACAATCACATCTCCCGGTTGAATATGATTTTCAATAATGTTTTTACGTAAAGTGCGGGCCGTAACTGTGGTGTCAACTATCACGGTTCTCACCAGATCGCCCACGTCGGCTGTTTCGCCTCCGGTGAGGTGCATGTTCACACCCAACCGGCGCATGTTTTCCAGAAAAGCTTCCGTGCCATTGATCAGGGCAGCAATCACTTCTCCCGGAATCAGGTTTTTGTTGCGCCCGATGGTTGACGAAAGCAGGATGTCGTCTGTAATGCCCACGCACAGCAGATCGTCGGTATTCATCACGATGCTGTCCTGTGCAATGCCGGCCCACACACTCAAATCGCCGGTTTCTTTCCAATACAGGTAGGCCAGTGATGATTTGGTGCCGGCGCCGTCGGCATGCATCACGTTACAATAATCGGGATCGCGGCCAAGCAGGTCGGGAATCACTTTGCAAAAAGCGTTGGGATACAGACCTTTGTCGAGATTTTTAATGGCGGCATGCACGTCTTCCTTGGAGGCCGACACGCCCCGCTGCATATATCTTGATTCTTCGTTGGTGGCGGTCATAGGCGTTGGTTACCGGATTATTCTTCGATGATTAGCTTATGGGTAGTGGTATCGAAGGTATATTTTCCAAATCGTTTCATCAGACTTTCGCCAAACACCAAATCGAGTTTCAGTTTGTAGGTTACTTTCAATTGAACATCTGTAATGGTGACATTGGCAATGGTCAGTTCTTTGATGTTGATGATGGCCCGGTCGGCAATGGTGTTGTTGGCCAGTACCTTTTCGGGATCGCCTTCAAAATCTTCCTTGCTGATGGCACCCCACTTGAGCAATTCCATGGCTTTGTCGAGGGAAATCATGGGGTCGGAACCTTTGTCGTAGGCAAATTGTTCGTTGTAGCCTGCAATGATGCATGTTGACAGGTAGGTTCCTGTTCCGGGTTGTTCGGTAAACAGAACGGCATTGTCGTCGGGGTTCAGCACAATGTTCACATCGGCCACATCCAGGTTCGACTCACCCCGTGGAACATAATCCCGACGAAGCACCCTGAATTCCGACCGGCGGTTGAGCTGGTGAGCAGCTTCTTTTTCGGCATTGGAAGTCAATGAGTTGATGTATTCATCATTGAGTACGGTTCCTTCTTTAAACAGAAATCCATCTCTGATCACGTCTTTTTTCAGCGTAAGCGGTACCCTTTCGCCATAGCCTTTGGCAACCAAACGATAGGGGTCGATGCCGCGTATAATCAGGTAATCTACAACAGATTGTGCCCTTCGTTGCGAGAGGATGTCGTTGCGTTCGTCGCTGTCGCGGGTATCGGTATGCGAAGCCAGCTCAATCACCAGATTGGGGTTGTCGCGTAGGGTTTGAACCAGTCCTTGCAGTGAGTCTTCGTATTGGGGTTTCAAATCCCATTTGGCCAGGTCGTACAGAATTTCAGGCAACATAATGGGTTCTGAAGGAATGGGTTGGAGCATGAAATTTTTCTCAAAATCTTTACTGAACTCAACACCCACGGTGGTGAACGAACCCTTTGAGTTGAAGTAGTTGGGCTTGGTAACAACCACTTCGTAGGTGGTGTTGGGCTCGAGTTGGCTTTTGCCAAAGGAGTAGAAACCCTGATCGTTGGTGCGTGTAGCTACAGATGAACCGGTTGATCCCACCAGTTGCACGTAGGCATCCTCCACAAACATGAGGGTACGATCGTCTTTTACCACGCCCGACAGGGTAAATTCCAGGGGTGGTTCGATGAAATACCACAGGTCTTCCATTCCGCGACCCCCTTTGCGTGTAGAACTCAGGAAACCATATTCATCGGTGGGATGAAAGGTGATGCCAAAGTCGTCGGAGGTGGAGTTCATGGGATATTTCAGGTTGCGAGGTGGGCCCCAGTTTCCTGCCGTGTCGATGGTGGACACAAAAATATCCAGACCGCCCATGCCCCCATGCCCATCGCTGGCGAAGTAGAGGGTGGTGTCGTTGCGCAGAAAAGGAAATACCTCGTCGCCCGGGGTGTTGATGACGTCGCCCAGGTTGAGCGGACGGCCAAAACCTTCCCCTTTGGAGTCGCGCAAAGCCACCCAGATGTCTTTCCCACCCATGCCTCCACGGCGGTCGGCTGAGAAGTAAAGGATGAGTTCACTTTCGCTGATGGTAGGTTGTCCGATGGTGGAAAGGGTGTCGATGCCGGCAATATCTACCATTTCGGGTTTGCTCCAGTTACGACCGCTACGGCTCGATTTGTATATCTGACAGCCCGATTCAATTTTATCCTTGTTCGGACACAGGGTAAAATACATGGTGTTGAACTTGGAATTAAAGGTGGCGGCTCCTTCGTTGGATTTGGTGTTGATGGTTTCGGTAGCATCCAGCGGAACGGGCGTTGACCATTCTTCTTTGCGGTCCATTTTGGTAACAAACAGGTCGGAAAAATTTTGTCCGGTCCATTTGTCGGTATCTTTTCCCTGAGCTCCTTCGCGGGTGGAGGTAAAAACAAGTTCGTTGTAGTTGTCGCTGTTATAAGCCGGAGCAAAGTCAGCTTCACGCGAATTGATGGTTTTGATGTTGGTTACCTCATATTTGGAAGGGTTGTTCATCCATTCTTCCACCAGAGCGGTGGTTTCGGCGCCCCGCAAACCGCGTGGGTCGTCGGGCACTCTTTCGGCATAAGCCTTATATTGTTCGATGGCATCTGCAAAATCTTCGTTAATTTTCAGAGCGTCGGCATAGCGCAGCAGGATTTCCGGATTTTTTTTGTCGTATTCGTTTTTAATCAGCCTTTTGTAGCTCATTTCGGCACGCTTGAAATTGCCTGTAAGTCGGTAACATTCGGCCAGTTGTGCCGTGATTCTGTTTTTTTCTTCCTTATTCTTTTTTACCTTGGTATAGGCTTTTTTGTATTTGTCGATGGCCAGCGAATACTGTTGTTTTGCAAAGGCTTCATCGGCAGATTTGGCCGGATTGCGTTGTGCACTGAGTGCCAATGGAAACGTCAACAATAGCAACAAAAAAGCAATACTGTGTAGAAATTTGTTTGTGTGTACCATAGTCATCTTATCGTTATTCATTAACGCAATCATTATAAAATTATTGGACATCTTTTTTTTCTTCCAATTCATCCGTTTCGGCCTCTTGTGATTTTTTATATTCCGACAGTCGTTTTTCTCTGTCCTGACGGGTAGCTTCGCGATTGATCTCGGTTTTGATATCTTCCGAAGCGCGTTTCACTTCGTTGATAAACTTTCCCAGTCCACGGGCAATTTCAGGAATTTTCCCCGGTCCGAATACCAGAATGATGGCGAGAATCACCAAAAATATTTCTCCAGATCCCAGATCGAAAAATAGTAGTGTCAATTGAGGTCGATTTAGTAGTGCCAGCAAAATTACAAAAAAAAGTCCCGCTGCAACCGCAGCGGGACTCAAGGAATATCTGTTGGAAAATTATTTTTTTCCTTTTTTGGCGTTTTCGGCTTTCAGCTTCATCTCGCGTTCTTCTTTGTCGCCGCCCAACAGGTCGTAGGCAATGGGGCTGGCGGTAAATACGGAGGAGTAAGTACCCACCAGAATACCAATCAACAAAGCGAAAATAAATCCGCGAATTACTTCACCACCAAAGATGAAAATCACCAGCAATACCACGATAGTTGTTCCTGATGTGTTCATGGTACGAGCCAATGTACTGTTCAATCCTTCGTTCATGTTGCGCAGGATGGTGTGTTTGGGGAAAAGTTTGGTGTTTTCACGAATACGGTCGAAAATAATTACCGTATCGTTGATGGAGTATCCGATGATGGTCAGGATGGCCGCGATAAACGACTGGTCAACTTCCATGCTAAAGGGTAAAAATCCGTAGAAAATGGAGAACATACCCATGGTGATGATGGTATCGTGGAACAAGGCAGCCACACCGGCTACTCCATATTGCCAGCGTTTGAAACGGATGGCGATATAGATGAAGATGATGATGAGTGCAAAGAAAATGGCCAGGTATGCTTTGTTACGAATGTCGTATGCAATGGTGGGGCCAATTTTTTGTGAACTGAGGATACCCAACAATTTGTTTTCTCCCTCGGTATCCGATGAAAAGTCAACATAACTAATGTCGGTTGCGTACAACCCCTTCAAGCCTTCGTAAAGTTTGTTTTGGATAATGCCATCAATTTCGGGACCTTCCTCGTCAATCAGGTATTTTGTGGTAATCTTAATTTGTGAGTTGGCTCCAAAGGTCTTGATTTCAGGAACCATGTTGTCGAACTGAGTAGTGAGTTCGGCACGTGCTTTTTCTGCATCCACATTTTGATCGAATCTTACTACGTAGGTACGTCCACCAGTGAAGTCAATGCCATAGTTCAGACCTCTTACTGCCAGCGAAGCAATGCTGATAACGATTAACAAACCTGAAATAATGTAAGCTGTTTTACGGCTTTGGATAAATTTGAAGTTGGCGTTGGCCAACACGTTGGCGGTGGCTTTGGTGGCAAAGTTCACCGTTTTGTTGGTGCGCTCCATCCACATGAAAATCAAACGTGAGATGAAGATGGCAGTAAACAACGATGAAAGGATACCAATAATCAGGGTGGTGGCAAATCCTTGTACCGGACCTGTTCCAAATACGTACAGTACGATACCTGTCAGCAGGGTGGTTACGTTACCGTCGATAATGGCTGAGTAGGCGTTTGAATAACCATCGGTAATGGCCAGTCGCATCCCTTTACCTGCCCGTATTTCCTCTTTGATACGTTCGTAAATAATTACGTTGGCATCCACCGCCATACCCAGGGTAAGCACGATACCGGCCATACCGGGAAGGGTGAGTACGGCTCCCAATGAAGCCAGAATACCGAAGAGGAAGAAAATATTGGTGACCAAAGCCAGGCTGGCAACCATACCGGCACGGTTGTAATACACAATCATGTAAACCAACACCAGAATGAAGGCCAGGATAAAGGAGTTCATACCTGATTGAACAGCTTCACGACCCAGTGAAGGACCAACCACAGCTTCTTCAACAATGTGAGCAGCAGCAGGAAGTTTACCTGCTTTCAGGATGTTGGCAAGGTCTTGCGCCTCATTCAAATCCATGCTACCTCCCGAGATGGTGGAACGACCATTAGGAATTTCACCATTAACAACGGGATAAGAATATACATAGTTGTCGAGAACGATGGCGATTTGTTTACCAATGCTTTCGCCGGTAAGTCTTTTCCATACTTTGGCACCTTGTCCGTTCATTTGCATGTCCACGTTGATACGTCCGTTTTGGTCGTAATCCTGACGTGCATCGTCGATTACATCACCACCCAAAGCGGCACTACCATCGCGATAGCTGGCTTTCAAAGCAACCAGTTCGAGGTAATCCGGGGTTTTTGGTTCGGGTTTAACGGTCCAGGCCAGTTTCATGTCGCGGGGGAAAATATCATTCACCTTTTTCAACATGGCGTTGATGCGGGCGGTGTCCTTGATGGCAGCAATACCAACGCGGGCAGTGGCACCGGGAGACATTCTGCCTGATTCATCCTGAAAATAGGAGGGTTGCAGGTAGGCGTACAAGGGGTATTTTTTTGCGTAGTCTTTAAAGTCCATATCGGAACCGGCAGCAGTAGTGTCCGATTCAATTTGCTCCAGAAGTTTGTTGGTGGCGTTCTCGGTGGTGTCGAGTGAGGCAAGTTCGTTCTCAAGCTTGCTGTCGTCACCGGTTTTAGCAGAAATTTCGTTTGAAACGGTTTTTTCTTCCGCTTTGGTATCATCTGCTACAGTTTCTTCTTCCAATACTTCTGCTGTTTTAAGCTGGGCATTGGCTTCATCGAAATAGGTGTAAAGATCGCTGAAGTTATAGGTTTCCCAAAACTCAAGTTTGGCAGTACCTTGCAGCAGTTTTCTTACGCGGTTGGGATCTTTGATACCGGGAAGTTCGATGAGGATTCTGCCGGTGGTGGCCAACCGTTGGATGTTGGGTTGTGCCACACCAAAACGGTCGATACGTGTACGCAGAATCTGGTACGAACGGTCGATGGCGTCGTTGGCTTCTTCGTTAATCACTTTCAGCACTTCTTCGTTGGTAGAGCTGGTGGTAATGCCTTTGTCTTTAAACTCATACAGGAAAATGGATGCCAGACGAGCGTTGGGATCAATTTCGTTGAAAGCTTCACCAAACAAGGTAACAAAACCCTTGTTGCTGTTTTTTTGCTTTTCATGAGCCAGTTTCATGGCCTGTTGGAAAACAGGATCCTGGCTGTTGCCGGAGAGGGCTTTCACAATGTCACCTACTGATACTTCAAGTACCACGTTCATACCCCCTTTTAGGTCAAGACCCAGGTTGATTTCTCTCTCTTTGGCTTGCTTGTAGGTGTACTGGTCGATGAGGATGTTGTACACAACCACATTTTCAATACTGTCAAGATAGTAGTCTTCTCTGGCTTTTGAAATGGAATCCAATAAGATGGTTTCAAGAACCTCGTTTCCGGCGGCAAGCTGTTTTGCTGTTTGCGATGCCACTTCACTTTGTGCGTATTCTTTGGCCTTTTTTTCAACACGCATGGTGATGAAAGTAAAGCTCAACTGATATAAACACACCAGGGCGAACGCGATGGCAAAAAATTTGATAGCTCCTCTGTTCTGCATTTGAGATTAATTATTAATGATTTTACTTCATTTTTTTGAGGCTGCAAAAATAGTATAATATTTGAGAATTAACAATTTTGCCTACAATTAATAAGGTGCTCATGTACTTAGTGATTTTCAGGACTTAAAAACTGATCATAAAAGTGCTTTTTTTTTCTAGATCAGTGGGATCAGTGGATCAATGGATCAGTGGATCAATGGATCAATGGATCAGTGGGATCAATGGGATCAATGGGATCTATGGGATCAATGGATCAATCTTCAAGCGTGGACGCTTGAAGCTGGGGCCGCCCGGGAATAAATTCCGGGGCTAATTGTCATTCGTACCTCCGGTACTTTTTCGGCACTTCGGACTTCGGACTTCGGTCTTCCGACTTCCGACTTCGGTCTGCGGACTCCCGACTTCCATCTCCCATCTCCCAACTACTTCGCCACCAGCCACTGCCAAATGGTCTTGTAGGTAATCTTTTTTCCGTACATGAGGATTCCGGTGCGGTAGATTTTGCCGGCCATCCAGGTGCTTGTTACAAAGCCTGCCACGAGCAGTGCCATGGATAAAAGCAGTTCCCAAATGGGTACCCCAAAGGGTATGCGCATCATCATGGTGATGGGTGAGGTGAGTGGTATCATCGACATCCAAAAGGCCAACGGACTATCCGGTTGATTGACGATTACTCCCGACATGGCTACGGCAAAAATCAAAGGTATGGACACGGGGAACATAAATTGCTGGGTGTCGGCGTCGTTGTCCACAGCGCCTCCGATGGCGGCAAATAAGGAGGAATACATCAGATATCCACCGAGGAAATAAAAAATAAATCCGAAAATCATCACCGAAAGGTTGATGCTGCCCAGGATGTCGTTCACCATGGCCACGGGATTCATCTGTCCACCCTGATTCATCTGACTCAGCATTTCCTGTTGGTTGCCCATCATTTGCATGGCGGATGTATCGCCACTCATGAGGGCCACCTGAGCCACGCCCACAATCACCAGGGTAAGAATAATCCACAGCATGAACTGGGTGAGTCCTACCATGGCTATCCCGATGATTTTACCCATCATCAACTGGAAGGGCTTTACCGACGAAATAATAACCTCCACAATGCGGTTTGATTTCTCTTCGATGACACCCTTCAGTACTTGAGCGCCAAACATAAAGATGAAAAAATAAATCATGATGCCTGCAAAAATGCTCAGCCCCACTTCCACTTCGGTGTTGCTTTTTTTCTCGATACCTCCCTCATCTACTTTGATATTCACCAGGTTGATTTCAACTTTGGAGGATTTAATTACTTCAGGATCGATACCGGACGCCAGCAGTTTTTTATTTTCCACTATTTGTTTCATCACCGTTTTGATGTAGCTGGTGACGTTGAGGCCGGGTTGTTTGCTCGAAAACAATTCTGCGTTTACAGGAATGTTGAGCTCAGGTCGTGGAATGTAAAGAAGTAAATCTCCCTGTTTGAGGGCGCTGTCTTTTTCGGCTTCGAAATCGTTAAAAACGTAATAAAAACTGATGTTATCTTCGTTTTTGAATTTTTCGAAAAACCAGCCGGTTTCGTCGAGTACGGCCACTCGTTTCTCAGTGGCTTCGCTCCAGTTGGCCAAAAAGGCAGGCAATATGATCATGGCAGCCATCAGGATGGGACCCACGATGGTCATGATGACAAACGACTTTTTTTTAACCCTGGTCAGGTACTCGCGTGATATGATGAGGAATATTTTGTTCATAACCCGGTATTATTTGATTCCACTTCGTGAATAAAAATATCGTTGAGTGAGGGAAGCATTTCGTTAAACCTAACGACTTCCGCCTGTTGGATCACTTGCTGCAGCAGCATGTTTGAAGTTGCCTGATGGTTCAGCTTAATCTCTGCCAGACGGTGATTTTGAGGTGTACTTCCCGTATGCACCACTTCACACAAATCGGCGGACAATAACAACGACTTCGACGATTGGTATTCGAGCTCGTAAGTGTGTGTTTTGTAGCGTTGTTTCACTTCGTGGATATCTCCTGAAAGGATGTTTTTACTTTTGTTGATTAGGGTAATCCGGTCGCAGATTTCTTCCACGGAGGCCATGTTGTGGGTCGAAAATATCACTGTGGAACCTTGCTCGCGCAGGTTGAGTATTTCAGCTTTCAGCAAATTGACATTGATGGGATCGAAGCCACTGAAGGGTTCATCGAAAATCAGCAATTTGGGTTCGTGGAGTACGGTGACGATGAACTGTATTTTTTGTTGCATCCCTTTGGAAAGCTCTTCCACTTTTTTGTCCCACCAGGCACCGATTTCAAACTTTTCGAACCAGGTTTTCAGTCGTATGGTGGCATCGTGTTTGGATAAACCTTTCAGTCGTGCAAGGTACACCGCCTGTTCGCCCACTTTCATTTTTTTATACAATCCGCGTTCTTCGGGCAGGTAACCGATGTAGGCCGTGTCGGCAGGTTTCATGGCTTTGCCGTTGAGCAGAATTTCTCCGCTGTCTTTTACGGCAATCATGTTCACGATGCGAATGAGGGTGGTTTTTCCGGCTCCGTTGGGACCCAGAAGTCCGAAAATGGATTTTTCAGGCACTTCAATGGTCACATCGTCCAATGCCACATGCTGTCCAAAACTTTTCGAAACGTGGAGGGCTTGCAGGGTCATCATAGGCTAGGAGAAAAATTCCCTCATGCGGTCGAAATAACTCTTGTCTTTGGCCGTGGGGTTGGGTTTAAAATTGGGAGAGTTGCGTAACGTTTCGAGGAGGTCTTTTTCCTGACTGCTCAGGGTGCGTGGGGTCCAGATATTGATGTTCACTAGCAAATCGCCTTTGTGGTATCCGTTCACGTCGGGAAGGCCTTTTCCTTTGAGGCGCAAAACTTTACCCCCCTGGGTTCCGGCCGGAATGCTGATACGTGCCTTGCTGTCGATGGTGGGTATCTCAGCCGAAGTGCCCAATGCTGCATCTGCAAAATTGATAAAGAGATCGTACATCAGGTTGTTGCCATCGCGCACCAGCTCAGGATGTTCCTTTTCTTCAATGAGGACAATCAGGTCGCCGGGTACTCCACCCCGGGCAGCTGCGTTGCCACGTCCGCCAACCGACAACTGCATGCCATCGGCTACGCCGGCAGGGATTTTAATGGTGACTACCTCTTCACCCTTTTCGATGCCGTTTCCGTGGCAGGTGGTACATTTGTGGGTAATGATTTCGCCGGCGCCTCCACATTGCGGACAAGTAGAGCTGGTTTGCATTTGCCCCAGGAAGGTGTTGGTAATTTGTGAAACCTGACCTCTGCCATGACAGGTCGGACAGGTTGTTGGCGTGCTTCCTTTTTCGGCACCACTTCCGTTACAGGCCTTACACTCGATGTATTTATTGAGTTTGATTTTTTTCTCTACACCATGGGCGATTTCATCCAGCCCCAGTTTAACCTTCACACGCAGATTAGAACCACGATTAACTCTACGTCCGCGGCCTCCTTGACTACCAAAGCCGCCGCCAAATCCGCCTCCACCAAAAGCGCCGCCGAAGATGTCGCCAAAATGGCTGAAAATGTCATCCATCGACATGTGTCCGCCGCCAAATCCGCCACTGTTGCCCATGCCGGCATGGCCGTATTGATCGTAGCGTGCTTTTTTGTTGGGGTTACTCAGCACCTCATAGGCTTCGGCTGCTTCTTTAAATGATTCTTCGGCTTCCGCATTTCCGGGGTTTTTATCCGGATGGTATTTCAAAGCCATCTTGCGGTAGGCTTTTTTTATTTCGTCGGCTGAAGCATCTTTGCTAACGCCCAGAATATCGTAGTAATCGCGTTTACTCATGGTTTTTGGTCTGTAGTCAGTTGTTGGTTATTGTTAGCTTCCTACCACTACTTTGGCAAAGCGTATGATTTTTCCGTTGAGCAGGTATCCTTTTTGCACCACGTCGAGCACCTTGCCCTTGTCTTCGGGTTTGGGCGCAGGAATATTGGTGATGGCTTCATGAAAGTCGGTATCGAATTCCTTTCCCATGGCATCCATGGGTTCGAGGCCTTTTTGTGCCATGAGGTTGAACAACTTATTGAAAATCAGCTCAACACCCTTGCTGGTTTCGCTACTCTGGTTGTCGGCGAGCATGATTTGCAGGGCACGGTCGAAGTCGTCGAGGATGGGCAACAGGTCCACGATCATATCCTGAGAAGCGTTTCTCAGCAATTCAAGGCGCTCCTTTTGGGTGCGTTTCCGGTAGTTATCGAATTCGGAGTACAGCCTCAGGTATTTGTCGTTGAGTTCGTTGTTTTTTTCCTCCAGTTCTTCAATCTTTTTTTCGGCCTTGTTTTTCTTGCTTTTTTTGGTTTCTTCTTTGTCTTCTTTTTTCGATCCGGCTTCGGTATCTTGCTCTTTTTCAGTGTTTATGTCGTTGTTATCTTCAAAAGATACATCGTCAATATGTTCATCATTTTTCTTCTTCATGGTGTCATTATCTAATGGATTGCAACTTCAGTTTTAAGTTTGGGTACGACAAAGCAAATAGTTTGCCATACACGGTTTGCAGTCAAATTGTCATAATTCGTCAGGGTCACCTGTTGAATTGTCCTTAAAAAAAGTAACCATGCAACGGGTTGAAGTTACATGGCTTATACTTTTTTAGGTTTGTAAAACCCGGTTCGATTCGCTCCGGCCCGAAGGCATGCATTTGGCAGTGTGGTTATTTTGCCAAGCGCACCTGATAGCTTTTGTCGATAAAAATATCGGCTTTGTACTTGATGCTTTGTACCGCTTTGTGTTCCTGCTCGAGGACACTCCAACGGAATGGATTGTCGGGTTCTTTACCCCGGTCGGTTTGGGCTTTTTTGGTTTCGTGGTAGGTGAGTTCGATAAACACCCTCAGGTCGATGCCTTCGGTATTGATGGCATAAATACCGTCGATGATGAGCATGTCGATACCTTTGAAGTTGGTGGTAAGTTCGTCCACCTGTTCGGTTACCAGATCCACACAGGGCATGGTGGACACCTGGTCGTTTTTAAAATCATCTATTACCTGATACACTTTATCCCAGCGGTATTCGTTAATGCCCACCACGTTTTCCACTCCATGTTTGGTGCGCCATTGGGTGCGTTCCAGGGGCAGGGTATTGTAAAAATTGTCGATGTGAATGGGTTTGGCAAATATGCCTTCTTTACGCAACGATTTGGCAATAACGTGGGTTAATTCCGACTTGCCTGAACCCGACTCTCCGGAAATGGCCACAATCATTTTGGGTTTACGTCTGTTGAGGATTTCCTTCACGATAACGGCAGCGGCTTCTTTGTGTTTGTCGGCGATTAATAATACATCTTCCAGCATGGCATTATGTAGTTTTATAGGTGAAAAATTTCGTCTGAATTGTCAAAATCGATGAAAAAATTGGCTTCCTTTTTTAGCAGTTGAACCATTTCTTGTTCCTTTTGCATTACCTGGATGCGGAAATCATCGGTGGCTTCGGTGGTGACGTACAGGTTTCGATTTAGGGCATCTTTATAGGAGAGTTCGATAAACACCCGAATCTTTGATTCTTTACATTTAATAGAATACAAGCCTTTGATAATGAGTACATCTACTCCCGAAAAATCGGTGATCAATTCGTCAACATAGTCGGTGAGCACATCCACCAAAGGCATGGTTGCTTTTTTATTTTGTTTAAAGTCTTCGATGTTTTGATAAATTTTATTCCAGTCGTACTCTTCGGAACCTACATGGTCGAGTCCGTGATTTTGACGCCATTCTTTCCGGTGCAGGGGAGGAATTCTATAATAGTTGTCCAGGTCCATAATCTTGGCCCGTATTCCTTCTTCTTTAAGCAAGCGTGCCAACAAGTAAGAGATGGTTGACTTGCCTGTTCCCACTTCTCCGGTAACGGTCATGATAAATTTGGGAGTCCGCTCGCTCATCACCCGCTCAAAAATGAGCTGAGCAGCGGCGCGGTGTTTATTGGTAATGGTGATTACTTGGTTTTGCATACTGAAATCTGTTATCTAATTCTATTAAATGATACACATGAGGGTAGCACCTTCGATGGTTTCATATTCGCTTCCTTCAATCATTAATTTGGCAGGTTGGCTTGTAACCACCTGTACCACATCCTGTGCTATTTCAAAATGATAATCAACACCTTTAAAGGTGAGGTTAAATGAAATTTCTTTCCATTGTTCGGGCAGGTGCGGGTTCACTTTTAGCATGTCGCCACGCATGTCCACTCCCGCAAAGGTGTTGAGGGCAATCATCAGGGTTCCGGCCATAACGCCTGCATGAATTCCTTCGGCGGTGGTGCCGCCTTGAATATCAGCAAAGTCGGAGGTAAGTGCATCGCGGTACAAAGTTTCGCTCAGTTGGTAATCGCCGATAACGTTGGCCAGTTGGGCATGAACCACCCGGCTTAAGGTAGAACCATGCGATGTACGCTGGAAATAGTAGTGAAGGTTTTTTTTCAGATAATCGCCGGGCAATTGGTATCCCATTTGGTTGAGAATATGTGTTACCTGACTTTCGTCGAGGTTGTAAAAGGTCATCAGGGTGTCGGCTTGCTTGGCCACTTTGTAGTCGTCGGCTGATTTTCCTTCGGCCTTCAACAGTCGGTCCATGCGGTAGATATTGCCATATTTTTTGCGGTATTCATCCCAATTGAGTTCCTTCAGTTGGAAGTAGCCATCGTATTGGGCGATGATGCCGTCGGGATTAATCACCAGGTTGAGGTGTGTTTTTATTTCGCTCCATTTTTTTAGTTCATTGGGGAGTATTCCTGTTTTCAGGAAAAGCTTTCCTTTGTCAGTAATGCTCAGCTTGTCAATCAGTTGTGTCGCTGTGTCGAACATCCACGACACCATGATGTTGGTGTAGGCATTGTCGCGCAATCCGCCTTCTTTGGCTTCGGGATAGCTTTCATGAAATTCGTCGGGGCCCATTACTTTGTCGATGGAATAACGTTGGGTGGTGGTGTCGAGATGGCATTTGCTTTCCCAGAACCGGCATATTTCGAGGAACATTTCGGCACCATAGTCTTCCATAAATTCCCAATCGTTGGTAACGTGGTAGTATTGCCAGATGTTGTGGGCAATGGCCAGCGATACGTGTCGTTGAAGCGAGCTGTAATCGTCGCCCCACTCACCATTTAGCGGGTTGAGGTGAACCACCTGGGTTTCTTCGCGCCCATCGCTTCCGCTTTGCCACGGAAACATGGCGCCTTTGTAGCCGTATTCTTTGGCGTATTCGCGGGCTTTGTCCAAACGGCGGTAGCGATACATCAGCAACGATTTGGCCGTTTTAGGGAAGTGGATATTATAAAAGGGAAGGATAAACAATTCGTCCCAAAAGATATGACCCCGGTAGGCTTCGCCGTGAAGTCCGCGGGCGGTAACACTGGCATCAATATTTTTGTTGTGTTCGGATGCAGACACCATCAGGTGATAGGCATGCATGCGCAGGAGTTTCTGTGCCAGTCGGTCGCCGGTTACCTGAATATCGGCACGATCCCAGATGTTGTTCCAGGTTTCGGCGCTTTTTTTGGTGAGTTCGTCAAAGGCGGGCATGGATTCCATTTCTTCACGGGCAAGTTTCAGCGGGTTTTTGCTGCCCAGGTGCGAGGCGTGGATAGAAACCATCTTGTCGAGGGTAACGGTATCACCTTCGGCTACCGAAAGACTAACATACGAATACACAATTCCATCGTCGGTGGTAACGCCAAACTCTCCCTTTTCGGGGAGGTCGTTTACCGTGAGCGACAATTTGGCTGCTTCGGCAATTTCGATATTCGATTGGGTGGTTTTCACCAACAACCACGACATGTTTTCGCTGCCACCTTGTTCCAAGGGTTTCAGGTGTTGTTGATTGAGGGCTCTATAGCGGCTCACACCATCGTTGATGTGGGTGCCATCGAGGGCCGACGAAAAACTAATCACCGCACTGTAGTTCATGGGTGTAACACTATACCTGATGCCTGCCTGATTTGGGGCGTGCATGCTTGCCAGTCTTTGGCTGTGAATGGAAGTTTTGCGACCTTCCTCATCTTCCACCAGCATATGCCGGGTAAGCAGTCCTGTTTTGAAATCGAGGGTTCGGTCGATGTAAATAATTTTCACCTCATTGGGGTCGAACCAGTGGCCATCGTCAATTTTAAAACGAATGGGCAGCCAGTTGGGAGCATTGACAAAATCTTCATTTTCCACATCACGATCGGCAATGGGGGTGGTGAGGCGATTGTAAAGTCCGGCAATGTAGGTGCCTGGATAGTTGAATTCGCCGGCGGAGGTTTCTTCCATGGCTCCCCGTGTGCCAAAGTAACCATTGCCAACGGTGAGCAGTGCTTCTCTCGATTTCTCGTTTTTGGGAAGGTAGTCGTAATAATTCAGTTCCCAGCTATCTTTTTTTTTACCTTCGTCGAACCACCGGTTCAAATCATCCATGGTGATTTCTTCCAGATCGCTCAGCACAATATCGGCACCATTAGCTTTGAGGGCTTCGTGGTTCTCTTCACGAGCCAAACCCAGTACCAGTCCGAAGTTGCCCGTCTTACCGGCCTGAACTCCCGAAACGGCATCTTCCACTACGATGGCTTTGTCGGGTTCCACACCCAGATTTTTAGCTGCCGTCAGAAAAATGTCGGGCTGGGGTTTTCCGTTGAGTCCCAACTCTGCTGATACCACACCATCCACACGGGTTTCCACAAAGTGATTGAGTCCGGCGCGGGTGAGTACCGCCTCGCAATTTTTACTTGAGGAAGCCACGCCGATGCGGATGTTGTCTTTTTTTAACTCTTCGAGCAGGGCCAGGGTGGCGGGATACACCTCCACGCCTTCTGCGGCCAGCACTTCGTTGAAGGCTTCGTTTTTTCTGTTGCCCAGTCCGCACACAGTCTCCAATGCCAGGTTGTCTTCCGGGGTTCCGAAGGGAAGCGAAATATTTCTCGATTCAAGGAAAGATTTGACACCTTCGTAACGTGGTTTTCCATCAACGAAAGTCAGGTAGTCGTTGGCGGTAAATTCTTTGAATGGTTCTCCATACACTTGTTCGCGACCTTTCAGGTATTGATCGAACATTTTTTTCCATGCATGGCTGTGTGTGGCAGCGGTTTTGGTAATTACGCCGTCCAGGTCGAAAATTACGGCTTCAAAGGAATGTTTAGACATTGTTATCAGGAGTTGATTCTTAATTCGTGTTCATGGTTTAGGCATTCAAACAGGCGAATACTCTTGTGGAATTTTGGGGCAAAGATCGTATTTATGTGTTGATGACACCATGACAATCGTATGTAAAAACCGAGTTAATTTCCTTGGCTATCCAAGGCAGAATATTAGGGTATATTTCAAACGTGTGCAGAATAGCGTTTTTTAAAGATTACTCACCTATAGCTATTTTTTCAGGTTTAGCAACATCTTTCACAAAAATGACTAAAATCGCGGCAATAAATAGGGAAATACCACCGGCTAGTAGAGCGTAAATACTTTCTCCATGAAATAAATCCTTCACCATAAACCCGAGAATTGTAGCAGCTAATATCTGTGGAATAACAATAAAAAAGTTAAAAATACCCATAAAAACTCCCATTTTATTTTGAGGAAGTGATCCTGTTAGAATGGCATAAGGCATGGCTAAAATACTTGCCCACGCCATCCCAATACCGATCATCGAATAAATCATGTCCTGTGGGTCTTTCAGAATTAAAATGGAAGCAAAACCAATTCCTCCGGCGATTAAAGATATGCTGTGTGTGATTTTGCGATTGGTGTATTTCGCAATAAAAGGTAGAATGAAGAGCCCAAAACCAGCAGCAAAAAGGTTATACCAACCGAACATTCCACTTACTAATGTAGCTCCTTCATTATATAATTCCGAATTTGTATCCGTGGTTCCATATAGGTGGCTGGTGACGGCAGCGGTAGTGTATATCCACATTGAAAACAAGGCAAACCAGGAGAAAAATTGTACAAAGGCAAGTTGTTTCATAGTGAGGGGCATGGTGTATAGATCGGTAATAATACTCACTATGCCATTTTTTTTCTTCCCTTTCATAACAAGGAATCCTGCAAATAATTGTAACAGGCCAAAAACTCCCACTCCTCCGCCCAGAATATACAACTCTTTCTCCAGATTCCATTGAACGATGGGAAAGGTAATTAGGCTACCAATAACGGTCCAGATAATTCCTCTTTTAATATATTTAACGACAGGAAAACGGAACTCATTCTCACTTTCAACTACTATTTCCTTCCTTTCTTCAAACGATTCCAACTCTTCGGGTGAGTATTCCTTTGTTCGGATAATAGTCCATAAAACCGATGCAAACAACACGGCACCGCCAATGTAAAAAGAGTAAATAACTGTTTCGGGTAATTCACCGGGAGAATCGGGGATATTTGAGAATCCAATCCATTTGTCAAGAATATAGGGCATCCAGGAAGCCACGAAGGCTCCAGTTCCAATAAAAAAGCTTTGCATGGTAAATCCCAAGGTTCTTTGTTCGTCGGGTAGCATATCGCCAACAAATGCCCTGAAGGGTTCCATAGAGATGTTGATGGATGCATCCATAATCCATAACATACCGGCTGCAATCCATAAGCTTGGAGAGTTGGGCATAAAAAATAGAGCCAATGTTGTGAAAAGGGCGCCAATCATAAAGTAAGGTCTTCTTCTCCCATATTTCCCCCAGGTTTTATCAGATAAGTGTCCGATAATCGGTTGTATGACCAGACCTGTTATTGGTGCGGCTATCCACAATATGGGTATTTGATCAATATCAGCACCAAGTGTCTGAAAAATACGGCTGACATTTCCGTTCTGTAATCCAAATCCAAACTGTATTCCCAAAAATCCGAAACTCATGTTCCAGATTTGCCAAAAAGATAACCGTGGTTTTTTAATCATGATATGATTCTTTTTTTTGAAGCTCCGAAGATAGAAAAAACTATACCAACGGCGCTTTTTTTACAAGTACTTTTTAAATTTTATTTTGATGTACGCATTTTAACGAAATGATATGTCTTTCGATGGAGTCAGGTTTTTTTGAGTTTCATCGATATTGATTTGGCGGCAGGGTTTGTTTGTTAACTGTGTAACCATTTCAATATCAAGTTTATGCCGAGTATTACCTGAATGTCCGCTATATCGTGTTGATTCCGTATTTTTGCACACCCTGTCGTTTTTTTGCTTTTGGGCGATTTTCATGAAAAGAGGTTTATTACTTGCTTTAATGATTTATACTAAAATCGGCGCTTTGGGGTTTTACACTATGGAGATCATGCGATGGAATTAAAAAAAAACGGATTTGGAAAAAGCGAACGGTTATGCCATGTTAGCCTGATTGGGAACTTGTTCAAGGAGGGGAAGTCTGTTTTTGTGTATCCCTTCAAGGTGGTATTTATGCCCAATCCTGCGGTTTCGTTTCCTCCAGTTCAGCTATTGATTGTGGCTCCCAAAAGGAGTTTCAAACGGGCGGTGGACCGCAACCGGATCAAACGTTTGGTGCGCGAAGCCTACCGTCGCAACAAACACCTTTTATGGACGTCGCAGCAAGCCTCCGGGCAACAGTTGCTTGTAAGTGTGGTGTATGTGGGCAAAACTATTCTGCCTTATGCCGAAATAGAAAAGAAATTAATCCTAATTTTGCACAGATTATCGAAGAAGGATGAAGAAAATATTGGCTGATTTTTTTATTTTGTTGATACGGGTTTACCAATATACTTTGTCTCCATATCTTGGCCGATCGTGCCGTTATACGCCCACATGTTCCACATATAGTGTTGAAGCATTGAAAAAACACGGCCCATTCAAAGGAGGATGGTTGTCCATTAAACGTATTGCTTCGTGTAATCCCTGGGGGGGAAGTGGTTACGACCCCGTACCTTAATTTTTTAAACTATGAAAAAAACAATTGTTCCTGCATTGGCATTCTTGCTCATCCTGATGGTAACCACCTTTCACGCAAGTGGCCAGGATAAAAACAACTTTGAAATTTCGAAGAACCTGGAAATATATGCCGACATGTTTCGCCAACTGAATTTGAGCTATGCCGACGACATCAACCCCGGTAAACTGAACACCATCGCCATCGATGCCTTGTTGGGCAGCCTCGATCCTTACACGGTTTATGTGCCCGAATCCAAGTTGGAAGATTTCGAGTTGATGACCAAGGGGGAGTATGGCGGTATTGGCGCCCTCATTCAAAAACAGGGCGACTATGTCATTATCACCGAACCCTACGAAAACTTTCCGGCGTTCAAAAGCGGTCTTAGAGCGGGAGATGCCATTCTGAGCATCGATGGTGAATCAGCCAAAGGAAAGAACTCCACGGAGGTGAGCGATCGTTTGAAGGGGGTTCCCGGCTCGGAAATTGTGTTGGAAATCAAATCGTACGGAGATAGTCTCTCCAGAGTAGTTAAGGTGTTACGCGAAAAAATAAAAATCCCCAACATTCCTTACAGCGGTTTGCTCGAAGATAATATCGGCTACATCAGCCTTTCGCAGTTTAATCCCAATGCGGCATTGGATATCAAAAATGCCTTTAAGGCCATGGCCGACAGTGTCAAGCTAAATGGCCTGATCATCGACTTGCGTGGGAACGGTGGCGGATTGCTCAATGAAGCCGTTGACATTGTCAATATTTTTGTGCCCAAGGGCGAGATGGTGGTAACCACCAAAGGAAAAACCCGTGCCAGTACCCAAGTGTTTACCACCCACAACAAGGAAATCGATCTCAATATCCCTTTGGTGGTTTTGGTGGACGAAAACAGTGCTTCCGCTTCCGAAATTGTGGCCGGCTCCATTCAGGATTTGGACAGAGGGGTTATCGTGGGGTCGCGCACTTTTGGTAAGGGGTTGGTACAGAATATATTGCCACTTCCGTACAATTCTAAAATGAAAATTACCGTGTCGAAATACTATATTCCCAGTGGCAGGTGTATTCAGGCCATCGACTATTTCGATAAAGATGGTGAGGCTGCCAAAGCAAAACTGGCCGATTCGGTAACAGCCACCTTTAAAACCAAAAACGGACGTACGGTTTACGAAGGTTTGGGCATTGCGCCGGATGTAAAAGTGGAATCACGTATGTTCAGTCAGATAAGTGGCGATCTGTATGCCCAAAACTATATCTTCCGGTTTGTCAACGATTTTGTTTTGGCCAACAAAACTATTCCGCCGGCAGCTGAATTTCAAGTGTCTGATTCGCTTTTTAACGCGTTTAAAAACTTTGTTTCCGAACAGGATTTCGATTACAATACCCAAACGGAAGTTTTGCTGGAGCAAATGGAAGCCAGCGCAGAAAGAGAATCATACGAAGGTGCCATTGGCGAGCAGTTGAAGGCACTCAAGGAAGCCATCAAAGTGGAAAAGAAAAAGGATTTGGATAAGCACCGTTCGGAGATTGAGGAAATGATCAGGGTGGAAATCGTTACACGTTATTACAATCAATCAGGAAAACTGAAAGCTGCCTTGCAAAATGATGTGGAGGTGAAGGAAGCCATTAAAATCCTTGAAAATCCTGAACTCTACCAATCGATACTCAATGGCACTTATGTGGCCAAAAATACCAACGAAAAACAATAACCACTTGTGAAATTACTCAACTCAGGAACCAACATTCACTCCCAGGCCTATTTTGTGGCGTTGGTATTGCTTGCCATGAGCATACCCTTGTCCAAATATACCATGAGTGTGTCGCAGTTCATGTTGTTGGGTTTGTGGCTTTGGTCGGGTTTCTCCTTCCAAATAAGTTTTAGATTTTTTAAATATGGCGGACCTTTCAAAGGATTTTTTCATTGGATGGCTTATCTCTTCAATTTGGCCATCGACAACCTGGTAGAAAAATTTACCGCCTTTTTCAGAAACAAAGCCGCCTTGGTGTTTGTGTCCATTTACCTGATTCATGTGGTGGGCATGATTTATACCCAAAACTGGGACTATGCCCTCAAGGATTTGCGCGTAAAACTGCCCTTGTTGATGCTTCCGGTGGTGATTAGTACCATGGAGCCACTGTCGTTCAGGCGGTTCAGGGTGTTGATGCTGTTTTATCTTGCTGCTATTTTGGCGGGCACCGTTATCAGTGCCGGCATGCTGGTTACGGGCAGTTATGTGGACATTCGGCAAATATCGCCATTCATCTCACCCATCAGGTTTGGGCTCAACGTAAGTTTCGGTTTTTTTGCCTTGATATATTTTGCCTTTCACGACAACAGGTCGAGATTTTGGCAGCGCATTGTTTTTGTGGCCATTGCCACCTGGTTTGTGGTTTTTCTTTTTCTGCTCGAATCGGTTACGGGCATTGTGGTGGTGGTGGCAGGCATTGTGGGTTATTTGATATGGTTGTTGCTCAAAACCAGATTTAAGTACCTGCGAATGGCCATCATTACAGCCATTATTGCTGTTCCGGTGGTGTTGATTTTTGAAATCTGGACCACCGTCATCGAGGCCACGACACCTCCTCATGTCGATTTTTCCACGCTGGATAAATTCACTTCCAGGGGAAACCCATATGAACACGACACCATCTCGCTGGAGGTGGAAGATGGCCGGTATGTGGGGCTGTATGTGTGTACAAATGAATTGCAGGAAGCCTGGAGCCAGCGGAGTAACCTGGACTACTACGGTCAAACTGAAGCCGGTTATCCATTGGATGCCACCCTTATCAGATACCTCACCTCCAAGGATTTAAGAAAAGATGCCGACGGGGTGAACGCCCTGAGTGAATGGGACATAAAAACCATTGAACAAGGTACGGCCAATGTGCACTACATCTCGTCTCCCGGTTTGCGTGTAAGAATATTAAAAATGCTGAAAGGGTACGATGTGTATCAAAAAACAGGCAATCCCAGCGGAAGCAGTATGATGCAACGCATTGAATATGTGCGGGCTTCCATCGGGATTATCCGTCACCATCTCTTTTGCGGTGTGGGCACAGGCGATTTGGACGATGCCTTCAGCATGCAATACGAGGAAATGAACACTCCCCTCGAAAAGCAATACCGGTACCATGCTCACAACCAATACCTGGGCATAGCCGTGGCGTTGGGACTGATGGGATTGGTGTGGTTTCTTTTTGCGTTGATTTATCCCGGAATAAAAACCAAAGCGTTCAACGATTATTTCTATACTGCCTTTTTTATGATGATCGTTATTTCCATGTTTTCGGATGATACCATCGAAACTCAGGCAGGAGCCACCTTGTTTGCGTTTTTCTTTTCCCTGTTAATGTTTGGACGAAAACGTGATGGAAACATTTGGTTGCCGCCCGGTCAGGAATAATTTTGTAGTTTAGCTTTAAATTCTTGCAATGAAAGTAAAGACAATTACCATCAAAGTTGAAGAATACGACGAGCAGGATCAGCTTCCTGAAACGGATTTGTTGTTGCTGAAAAAAGCGAGTGAAGCCTTGAAAGGATCCTATGCTCCCTATTCTGAATTTCACGTGGGTGCCGCTGTTTTGTTGGCCAATGGTCATATTGTACTCGGCAGCAACCAGGAAAATACCGCCTATCCTTCGGGACTGTGCGCCGAGCGGGTGGCCTTGTTTCATGCCCAGTCGACCTATCCGGGTGTGCCCGTGGTGTCGTTGGCCATTACTGCACAATGCAATCATTTTGTTACCAACAGCCCTGTAACACCTTGTGGCTCGTGCCGACAGGTGATTGCCGAGGTGGAAAAACGTCAGCAGCAAAACATCAGAATTGTGATGAAAGGCGAGGAAGGCATGGCCCAGGCCGTGGAGGGAATCGACCAACTGCTGCCCCTATTGTTTCACGAAGAAAAACTAAAGAAAACCCCCAACTGATGCTGTTGGGGAGAACCAATAAATGGCTGCTACGCCAATTACCACATCAAAGTCAGAACCATGAAAAAAATTCTTCTCTTAACCATTGTTTTGTTCACCATGGCCTCATTTAAAGCCGACAAACCCGCTTATAAACTGTATAACGCCGAAGGAAAGCAGGTAAAATATGCCAAAATGCTCGATGCCTTGCAGGAGGCTGATGTGGTGTTTTACGGCGAGTTGCACGATAACCCCATTGCCCATTGGTTAGAATTGGAAATCACCCACGACTTGTATGCAGCCAAGCAAGGCAACCTTGTTTTGGGAGCAGAAATGTTTGAAGCTGATAATCAATTGCTTCTGAACGAATATCTGGAAGGGAAAATATCTGAGAGCAGTTTTGAAAAGGAAGCCCGACTGTGGCCAAACTACAAAACCGATTACAAACCCCTGGTGGTTTTTGCCAAAGACAGCAGCTTGCCATTTATTGCCACCAACGTACCACGACGCTATGCATCAGTTGTTTACAAGCAAGGTATGGATACACTGGAATACCTCTCGGCCGAAGCACGGGGCTATATGGCTCCACTGCCAATTGTGTACGACTCCACCATAAAATGTTATGCCGACATGATGAGCGAAATGAAAATGATGGGTCATGCCAACCCCAATCTACCCAAATCGCAGGCGTTGAAAGACGCCACCATGGCCTACCGTATATTTCTCAACATGGAAGACGGAGCACAGTTTATCCATTACAACGGAAGCTATCACTCCAACAACTGGCAGGGCATTATCTGGTACCTCAATCAGTATAAACCCGGCTTGAAAATTAAAACCATCAACACCGTGTTGCAGGCAGATATCGACAGTCTGGATGCCGAAAACCAAAATACGGCTGATTTTGTGGTGGTGGTACCCGAAACCATGACCCGGACACAGTAGTCGCTTGTGTCGTTAAATTGCTTTTCTCTCCAAAAAATGTACTTTTGCCCCATCAAAAATATGGGCACTTGTGTTTTGAACAAAAGGCCCACCTGTCATCATTAAACCTATGAACATGAAACCTACCCTCGTAATATTGGCCGCCGGCGTTGGAAGTCGCTATGGTGGCGTAAAACAAATGGATAAAATCGGACCTTCGGGCGAAAGCATCATCGACTATTCCGTTTTCGATGCCATCAGAGCCGGATTTGGAAAAGTTGTTTTTGTGCTGAATCCCAAAATTATTGATGATTTTAAAGCCATCTTCGAACCACGACTGGCAGGAAAAATTAAGACCGAATACATCTTGCAGGAACTCCAAAACATCCCCGAAGGAATCGAATTCAACCCTGAAAGGTCGAAGCCCTGGGGTACCGGACATGCCGTGCTGGTGGCCGAGAATTATGTTCATGAGCCCTTTGCCGTGATCAATGCCGACGACTTTTATGGTCGCGAGGCTTTCAGTGTGTTGGCCAATTTCCTCACCAACCCTGCGCGTCAACCCAACGAATATGCCCTGGTGGGCTACAAGCTGGCCAACACCTTGTCGGAAAACGGAAGTGTTAGCCGCGGTATTTGTCAGAGTGCTGACGGTTGCCTTACTGATGTGGTGGAACGTACAAGTATCATTCGCAAGGAGCAAGGCATTGTGTATGAAGAATCCGGAAACGCGTATCCGTTGAATGAAGACGACATAGTCTCGATGAATTTTTGGGGATTTACACCCTTGTTTTTCAGTCAGTTGAAGCGAGATTTTACCAAGTTTATCCAGGAAAATGCCCATCAGCTCAAGGCCGAATTTTATATTCCACTGGTAGCCAACAACCTCATTAAAAGCGGAGAAGCCAGTTTCAGAACCCTCACCAGCAACGACCAATGGTTTGGTGTAACCTACCAGGAAGACAAACCCGTAACCATTCAACGGGTGGCCGAGTTGGTTGAGAAGGGAGAATATCCTGCTGATTTGTGGAAGTAGATCTGGGAAGTTGGGAGTGGGGAGTCCGAAGTCTGAAGTCCGAAGTCGGAAGTCCGAAGTCGGAAGTCCGAAGTCGGAAGTCGGAAGTCCGAAGCCGGAAGTCCGAAGTCGGAAGTCCGAAGTGCCGAAAAAGTACCATAGGTACGAATGACAAATAGCCCCGGAATTTATTCCCGGGCGAAATCCCCAGATTCAAGCGTCCACCCTTGAAGTTTGAACCTTCCCAGCTTCAAGCGTCCACGCTTGAAGATTGATCCCATTGAACCTTTGAACCCTTGAACCCTTGAACATTTGAACCCTTAAACATTTGAACCCTTAACCCCATTCCCCCCACTCACATCAATTCCAGTTTTATCCTTGCCACGGCTACCAACGCATTGTCGTAAATACCTGATGGAGACATAATGTATTGAATGTCAGGCTGTAAATTTATCAGTCTGAAGAGAGGTGTGGTGGCTGTAGCTTCGATAACCGTTTCCGATACGTGGGTAGGCACATATGGATTGTCCTGAAACTCGTTTAGTCGAACCCTGCCAATGGCCAACCCCATTTGCTCCGGACGGAATGGTTTTGGTTTACTTCTGAAGGAGATACCCGCACGTATTGTGAAGCCAGATTCGTTTTTTCAGGTGCCAGGCCCAATTGAATAAATACCCCCAATTGATCACCCGAAGGCCCCTCGTAGGCAGTAACATCACCAATAAAATACAGTCCATAATTCATGTGACCCTGCGTGATCTCAGGATTATCTTGTGGTTCGCTACAATTTTTCAGGTAACCACCCACCCGGAATTCAACCAGAAGTCGGTTGGCGTTCCACCACAGGTAATGTACTTCTCCCACCGCCAAATATCCCTTTTGGAAGAAATGGTTGTCGAAATGAAAGGATTCTTCGTTGTAAAACTCATAGTTTAGATTGTACACCCCCGCCATCAGATCCCAGTTTGCTTGACTGTAGTTAAGAAGACCTCCAAACGTAGTACTCGGAAATATGGACGCATTCAGGTTGAGGTCTTTGGGTTGGAGTGAATCGGCCTGTTGCGAGATACCCATCCAAACGGCGGAAAAAAAACCAGGTGAGTCCCATCTTCTTCATGTCGATCTGCTTTTTTTGATAACAGGGCAAAATTAGGATGCCTACCAAGACCCGGAATACCCAGATTTAGGTTAAATGGGAATCCGTTGTTTTTGGGAGAAACGAGGGGGATTGCTTTCGCTCAATCTGTTTTGAGTGTGTGTTCGTAGGTTGGGGGTCAGTGATATTTCGAAGTTAATACCGCCACACAAGCGCTACCCTTAAAGGAGTTCAGGGGGTACGGTTCAGGAGTGCTCTATATCTGTATTCATGTGGTCAGGAGAGATTTTTTTTCTTTCCAATTCGTAAATTAATCTCGAAAAGTAGTCCTTACAGCTTACCGATTCTATTATAAAAGTAAACAAAAGAAAACCATAGCCAAATAGCGGAAAGACTAATGGTAAGCCAGAATCAGGAAAACCTCCGGCCCCGGAATTTTTAGAGTTATTCAGAAAAAAATGGATTAGTACAAATATGGCAGTAAAACTGAGAAATATGAGCACAAAGGGAAAAACAAACGCTTTAATTTTCAATTGAGTAGTATTATCATCTTCTGTAATTTCACCATTCACTTTTAATAACGGAAACTGCACCGGAAAGTTAAAGGCGAAGTTTGAAACATATAATAATTCAAAAACGGAACCTCTGATAACACCTTCAATATTTCTTTTTTTATTTTCAGCTTTTTCTAAACCAAATAAAAATTCTGAAGCTGTAAGGTTCATTTTGTATGTTTTTTCCCATCTGAATAAGAAAAACTTTAAAATGGTCATAATGTTTTTTGCAGGTAAATTCATGTTTGGTGTTGGTTGTTTTTGTCTTTAAAAGGCGCACATTGGCGGGCATATCCCTTGTAGCAGATGTCTAAATGCAAACATTTCTGTCGGCGCAGAAATATATTTGGAGCCCATAAGTTCATTTTCAGATATAAACTTCCATGAGATGTATTTGTTACCGTTGCATTTATTTTTTTAGTCGTTCGAAAGTGTGATTGAATAATCAGCTTCTTCGAGAATATCAATGCCGAACCGACATTGTTTTCTAATTTCCCCTACCAAAATTGAATAGCTTATTTCACAATGAAGGGGACAGAAATATTGATTTATTACTATTTTTTTCCCGGACTGAATCACCTGTCCGGAAGAAATCTCGATTTTCAAATCCCTCGGCGCAAAATCTGTAAACGCACTTTTAATTGAGATCGTAATTTTGTTGTTGGACTTATTGTCGGATCCCTTATTTTCTACCGTGTAACTCATAATACCCGAAGCCGAGGTTACTTTATGGGTGCTACCGGGTTCTGTATCTCCTATGTACTCATCATTCATCCAATATCCGATCAGGGTATATTTTTTCCCGTTTATACTATAGCTAAATTTTCCTTTGCCGTCTTTTCGACCATTTTTCCAATTTCCCTGAAAAACATCACCGTTTTTGTAGATGTATTTCCCTTTCCCGTGAGGCATGCCGTCCTTAAAAATTCCGGTATAAGTGTCTTCGCCGATTGATTTCCCTTTTCCATTTGCCAGCCCGTCCTGACATTTGCCAGTGTACTTTCCGGAAATTTTTTCAAGCAGTACCTTGCACGATTCCGTTTGTGCGTGGATACTTTGCAGAAAAACTAAGGAAATGATAATTAACGATAGGTTTTTCATGTTTATTTTCTTTTTTTTGTGGAGGTGCAAAAATAGTGTTATTTATCACTAGTCAAGTCAAAATGTAGCAGGGGCTACAACTTAATCTGATGATTGCTCATGGGCATTCCGCTGTCGTTGGGGAGGTGAGGTAGCCTTGATCAGACACGGGCGCAGATTCTGTGATCGATAGGCTATTTGTGTTCCTGTGGCATTCAAATATTTAATTACGATTTTAGCCCCAATTAACCCCAAAAGAACCACTCCAAGATGGAAAATTCACCCCCTATCTGATAGTCCCCTCCGGAATTTACAAAAAGCACTTGCTTTTATCCACTCCAACCAAGCCTACACCTCCCTCCGTCCGATCTTCACACCCAACCTACCCCCACAAGCTAAAAATAGATATCTTTGATCAATGAATATCTTGGTTGATTTCTATAATTCAATTTAGCAACATGAAAACCTTTCGTAAGATTTTGAAGATCGCTGGCATCGTGGTTCTTTCAACCATTGTTTTTGTGCTGCTGACGGTTGTTGTGGCCAAAATATTTGAAGACGATCTGGCGTCATTTACGCTCGGGAAGCTGGAAACCAGGATCGATGCACCCCTTTCAGTGGGTAAGGTGTCGCTAATACCGCTTTTCTCCTTTCCCCGGTTGAGTGCCGAAATTAACCAACTCTACATAGGTGATCCCAATAGTCGTAACAGCGATACCCTGTTCTTTGTCAATAGTTTGAAAGTGGGCCTCGATACCTGGGATTTGATTCATGGAATCTACTCGATTGACAAAATGGAAATCTCAGGTCTGGATTTCGACTATCAGGTGGACAGTGCCGGAAAATCAAATATCGACTTCATAATCAATGCCTTTTCGGATACAGCTACCGTGGTGGAGCACGAATCGGTGTCAGCACCCCTTAACCTGAGTGCGGAAAAATTGACTTTGGAAGATATCCGAATCCGGTATTACGACAGCCTGACCCACATGGGAGCGGAGGTAACCATTCCGGAAATTACCATCAAGGCCAAAACCAAAAACAACATCTATCAAGGCAAAACCAACGGAAGCTTCATCCTGAGTCATTGTTTTTTTCCGGATACGAAGCTGGATCAGATGAAGTCGTGTACGGTAAATTTTGATCTGAAATATGAAGACAATGAAGCCGTCATCCAGGAGCTATCCGTGGTGAGCGAAGGGCTTAATCTGGGTGTGGAAGGAGCCGTCAAACTTGGTGATACCATCCACCTGAACGCACTGTTGCAAGCCAATCAGCTGGATTTTAACCTCTTGAAAAAATGCCTGCCCACGGCAACTGCGTTTCTCGATGAAAACCAAAAGTTGGCGCAAATGGATTTTATCTCCATCGACATCCATATGGACTATATCGACAATTACATGCATATCAACAAGTTGCTGGTTAAAAATGATGGCGTTGGTCTCGATATGGAAGGCAACTTCAATTTAGGTGACACACTGGTGGTGGATGCTCAGATCCAATCACTTCATATGAATTTCGATAACTTAAAAAAATATATTCCCAAGCAGTATTTTAAGGAATTTGGGTTGGAGGACATGGATGGTTCTCTCGAGATTTCCGCGAACATAAATGGCCAATATGCTGATTCAACTTTGCTTCCCACCGTGGATGCTGATGTTAGTTTCAAGAATTTAAAAGTTCAAACCTTGGATTACCCTATGATTGACGATGCCAATCTGACAGCACATGTGGCCACGGGCAGCAAAGCCGACCTGAGCGAGGCAAGTCTGGACATTTACAACTTCGATGTGGCCACCGGACAGAGTCATTTGAATTTGAAAGGAAGTTTAGCCGGACTGGAGAATACCCAGTACAATCTCCGTTCGTCCATGGAAATCAATTTGTCCGATTTTGAAGATATGATTCCTGACAGTCTGGCTCGAAACCTTCACGGGAATGTGGCGGTTTCCGTACGAACAAGCGGGATATTGCCCCAAAAGTTTAGCGATGATTTTACCGATTATTTGCTGGATAATACCTTTTTATCATTGAAATTCAATGAAATAGAAGGTTTGTTCATGGATTCAATACCATTGGAACAACTGACCGCTCAAATCAATTACTCACCCCGTGGTATGGGGGTAAAAGAGTTTAATCTGGACAGTCTCCGGCTGCAATCCACCGCGATGAATTTAAATCTGCAAAACACCTCCCTGTCAGCTTTGATATCAGGCAATATTTCAGACCTGCCGTCCCTTCAAGTTCAACTGAAATCCCTAGACATTCATCAGGGGAATAACCATTTTGCCGGAAGCGGAACGATCGAAAACCTTGAAACACCTGAATTTGATGTGAGTGCGAACATGTATTTGACGTTGGATGAGTTGATGACCTTTGTGCCCGATTCGCTCGTAAACCAAATGACAGGAACCATAAGTGCCGATATTCACTCAAAAGGAAAGCTGAACCCCGATTCGTTGGATTCGCAGATGTTTCCTTTGCTTTTCGAAAATAGCAGTATTACCCTTGCGCTCAATGGTATTAGTCTTGCCTTTCCTGATTCTATCATGAATGTGGATAATCTTTCGGCACGA
The DNA here is from genome assembly GCA_965140775.1 of Bacteroidales bacterium. Taxonomy (GTDB): domain Bacteria; phylum Bacteroidota; class Bacteroidia; order Bacteroidales; family F082; genus UBA6244. The sequence goes on from OZ223471.1 coordinate 1,228,957, forward strand.
ATGGGTCTGAATGAGGATGTCCTGTCGGTGAATGATTTGTCGGTTACATACAATGGATTGGTATGTAAAATGGATTCCACTACGGTGGAAAACATACATAAGGCAGTGATTCTCAATACAGAGGAGCAATTGACTGTAAACACACATCTCAATTTTAGCGACTTCATTTTTGATGATTTTAAGCACCTATTGGCTTTAGAATCACCTGAAACGGAGGTAATTTCTGACTCAACAAATCAGGACTATTCAACGGAAGTTAACACCACAACAGAAGCGCGCAACTGGACCTTTTTAATTCACGGGTCTGCAGCTGTGAACAGCATTGTGGTGGATTCGTTGGCACTTGAGGACTTCAATATTTATCAACTTCACATCAACGATTTGTCCACGCTGTTCAAGCTCACCGACAGCACTTATATTGCGGATCAGTTCAAATTCAAGGTGTTTGAAGGTGAAATGAATAACTCGATCAATTTCAAATTACGGAATGATGGCACCCAATCGGTTTCTACCCATCATATTATCCAAAACATGAATATTCGTACCATGCTCCAAGACATGGATAATTTTGGTCTGGATTCACTTATTACCTACCAAAATATCAGCGGATTATTCTCCACCGATCTCAATACTTTTGTGGCCATCGACGATTCAATACTTACAGATAAAATGATGGTAAGTGGCGACATTGTCCTCGAAAAAGGAGGGGTGTATGATTATGCACCGGCCACTGAGATGTCTAAATTCACTGGTGTGAAGGAGCTCGACAACATCCAGTTTAAAACCCTGCGAAGCAGTATATTTATGTTTAAAAACAAGCTGTACGTGCCCCGCACCAACATTGTAAGCAATGCATTGGACATCGCCGCTTTCGGCATGCAAAGCATGGGTGGCGACAGTGAGTATCATCTGGAGCTTCATTTGGGTAACATCCTCTTTGGCAAATCGAAGAAACGAAACGAAAAACAAGATGAAAGTGGTGATGAAGTGGACGAAAAGTCGTTGAAGAAGAGTTCCCGAAAAATTAGGTATACCGTCAACAACGGAAAATCGAAGGTAGGACTCGATACCAAGGACGACCGTGAAGCCATGATAAACAAGATCAGGGTTCAACAGAAGATGCTGGATTTCATCTTCTTTCCAAAGAATATCCATTACGATACCAAACCCGAATAAACCGGTTGCATTCGTCATGGAATTGAAAAAAAGGATTAATTTTGTGTACGGCAACAGTTGAAAAAGTATAGTCAAATCAAAAAAATGAAGATATGAAAACATTAAAATCATTGGCCGCCATTGCGATGGTTGCGTTATTCTCCCTCGCATACACGGGATGCGAAACCAAATCTGACGAAAGCTGCGAACAGCAGGACATGAACGAGATATTAAACTGTGGTGTGGAAAAGAATGTTCAGGTATGCTGTACTAGCGGAGCCGGTTGTGTGTATACCTACAACGGACAAGAATATCCCGACACGCAAACCGGACTCAGCAATTTGGCAGATGCTTTGGGATGTACCTATAAAAGTTCAGCCAGCCACGAAGATGAAAAACAACTGATCATCCAAAGCCTGAGGGAGTTAAAAGACCGTGCGAATTTCGGTTTGGAATAAAACTGAACCGATTCGGATATTGAGCACCTGTTTGATCTTGTATGAAGGCTCCGTTAGGAGCCAAATATAGGTAGAGAAAATGTTATTTCGTTTGTTTCGTCCGCCTTGGGCGGACGATACCAACCAGCATCCTCCGCGTACTTCCATCACTTGTCCGTGCGCCTCCGTGCAACCTAACGTAACCTCATCCTAAAACCACAGCCAACCACCCTTTTTCATCTGTTTCATTTTTTTTCTGAGGTCTTTGGAATGGAGGTTTATCCCAATGATTTTTCCCTCGCCATTCACCAGCACACTCGATGGAATCGACCTGATGTGATAAGCTACTGCCGCATCACTTTTCCACCCCTTCATGTCTCCCACATTCATCAAAGCGCCGGTACCATCCTTGTCAATGCTGTTTTTCCAGGCCATCTCATTGTTGTCGAGAGAAACCGAAAGAATGACAAACCCCGTTGCTCCATCTTCAAAATCAGCCTCCTTAAATTCATTATATATTTCAAGTAACTCCGGCGATTTCTTTCGACATGGTGCGCACCACGACGCCCCGAAGCTGACCAGAACAACCTTATTTTTCAACTGAGAAAGCACGATGGTATCCCCATGCACATCAGGCAGTTGAATGTCAGGAGCCATATTGCCAACGAGAATTCCCTCGAGATTCACCTTTTTCTGAGCCAAGCCATGGTTCGTCAACATGGCAAATAAAATAAATATGATGGACGCTATTTTTTTCATGCTAAATCTGTCTCAAGTGGATGTTGTAATCGTATTTAATTCAAAAAATTCAGGTTTTAAGTACAACATATTGATTTCAAAATTAAATAAAATTTCAGCATCCGGCATTTCTGACTTGTCGAACACGAATCGTACCAAACACCCATCAACAACTTAATCCCCCTTATACAAAGTAGGCAGTGCAATTTTGTATTTCACAATCCACAACCTGAGCACGATAATAAACAACATGGGGATAAATTGCATGAAAGGGTGGTGCGAAATATATTTGTCGAGTACCAGGTAAAGAATTCCTCCGGCAATGCTCACAGTGGCATAAATTTCCTTCTTAAAAATAACGGGGACTTCATTTACCAGAATATCTCTGATCACACCGCCAAAGGCACCGGTAAGTGTTCCCAGGATAATGCAATTAACATGGTTGAGGTGATATTCAATGCCAATTTGCACGCCTATCACGGTATATAAAGCCAGCCCGATGGTGTCGAAAAAAAACAGGGGTTTCAGGAGGTAATTCAGCTTGCGACGAAACAAAATGGCAAAAACGGTTCCCGCGATAATAAAGTAGATGTACATGGGTTCGTAAAGCCAAAACACCGGTTTTCCTTCGATGAGGATGTCGCGCATGGTTCCTCCGCCCACAGCCGTAACAAAGGCAATAATCAACACCCCGAACGGGTCGAATTTGTTGTTCATGGCCGTCAGCGCCCCCGAAATGGCAAAAGCAAAAGTTCCCGCAATACTGAAATAATTGATGAATTGATCCATATAATGAACTATCCTCTATTTTCGGGCAAAAGTACTTGATTAATGATATAGTTGGGTCGATAGTGATAACAAACCATGACCCAACTTCAAGAATAACCTGCCTTTGAAACCCCACCCCAGCCCTCTCCCAAGGGGAGGGAGCTGCCTGTTGATGATGTAAGTAAATCAAAGAAAATCCCCAAGTCCTCCCCTTGGGGGAGGATATAGGAGGGGTTTATCCTGAGGATTTAGGAGGGGTTCATCATCCTGTGGTCTCTTAAAGTAATTGATTAACGATATAGTTGGGTCGATTAGCAAAACAAAACCTTGTCGAAACACGGCAAATAAATCAACACAACCTGGCGGTTAAATATCTCACCATATTAAAACCCCACTCCAAACCCAATACGGATAATGGGATTGGTATACACATAGGAGGAATTCTCGTTTTCGAGTACATTGAACAACACCGCTATGGAAGTAAACCCACGACCACCAATAGGCTGAAGCAATCCTCCGCCCACAAACAGGCTGTTGAGCCATTCTCGGTTGGTTTCAGGGTTGGTCGGATTAACTAGAAATTCCAGGTTGAGGGCTTCGTATTCTACCTGCCCAAAAAAAGACTTGATAAACTGATATCTTGCAAAGAGGCTGGCGCCGTAATCGTTCAAATTAAACCGGGTTCCGTAATACTTATAACTGCTGTAGATGTAGGTAACCCTGGTGCCAACGGCCAGCTTGGGTGTAACTTTGTAGCCCACCAGCGGGGCAATCTCAAAACTGCCGCCATAGTTCGAAAAGCTACCACCAATCATGCCACCGGCGAACCAACGTTGGGGTTTTGCATCGCTTTCGCTTTGGCTTACGTTACCTAAATTCATGTATTGAGCATTGGCGCTCAGAGCCGTCATCAACATCAGAAAAACGACAACCGCGGTGCTTATGGAGTATTTCATGTGTTTTTGTATTTGAATTGAATGGCTCAAAAATACAATAATAATGCCGAATTTGCGTATCTGTTAACATAATGGGCGCGGTTTGGATGACCAAACAAATTCCGACTCCCAACCAAAGCGTCGGTTTGTTGATTATGAGCTATCTTTGTCGCCCCTTTGATTAGAAAAATATGAAGCTGTTTCAAATAATTCGTGCATCCATAATTGTCCTCTCCGTCGGACTTATCCTCATCCTCGGTTCCTGTAAAAAGGACGATGTGATCAGCACCGATGGTTCGCTAAAACTGGGTTTTTCGACCGATTCGGTCATTTTTGATACCGTGTTTACCACCATTGGCAGCGTTACCAAAAGGTTGATGATTTATAACACCTCCGACAACAAGTTGAATATCAGTAATATTTCCCTGGCGGGAGGAAATCTTTCTCCTTACCGCATCAACTTGGATGGCGAGGCAGGTGCCGCTTTCTCGGATATCGTGATCAATGGAAACGACAGTTTATACATGTTTGTGCGTGTGACCATCGATCCGTCGAATGTCAACAATCCCTACGTGGTGGAGGACGAATTGTTGTTTTCAACCAATGGCAACAACCAGCAGGTGAAGTTGGTTGCCTGGGGGCAGGATGCACATTATATTGTTGCCGACACATATATTCAGGGTTTTCCTAAGTTTAAGGTGGTGGCCGACAGTCTGGAGGAAGTACATTGGACTGCCGAACGGCCTTATGTGATCTATGGTTATGCCGTCATCAATTCCTATGGGTCGTTGATTATCGATGAGGGTGCCCGGATATATTTCCATGCCGGGGGAGGACTTTGGGCCTATTCGGATGGTCAGTTGCAGGTGTTGGGAACGCAAACCAATCCGGTCACTTTTCAAGGCGACAGATTGGAATCTGCCTACGACGATGTCCCCGGGCAGTGGGACCGTATTTGGTTAATGGAAAGTCGTCCGGGAACCAACCATGTTATTAAAAATGCCTTGATTAAGAACGGGTTCATTGGTTTACAAACAGAATCATTTTTGCGGTATGCCGAAAACATTGTCAGCCTCGAAAATGTCATCATCCAAAACATGAACGGCTACGGAATTTTCTCGCGTCAATACAACATCATCGCCGAAAACACCGTGGTTGCCAATTGTGGCGGATATTGTCTGGCAGTGGTGGGAGGTGGCTATTTCGATTTCAAACAAAGCACCTTTGCCAACTACTGGTATCATTCGGCCAGGAATACACCCGCTGTTCTCATCAACAACTACTTCCTCGATAGTTTGGACAATCCGCTACCCGTCCCCATCCAGTTCAATCTGGCCAACAGCATTATTTACGGAGCCAACGAAGAGGAATTTTTAACCGACCTGAATGGAGGAGCCGACTCCCTCTATTTTCTCAACCATTGTTTAGTGAAAACCGGACTCAAGATGGAAAATCCCGACAATTTTGAAGCCATTCTTCGCAACGAAGATCCTTTGTTTAAGGATTACCGCACCAACGATTACCGTCTCGACACCCTGTCGCCCGCCATTGGCATAGGCGATCCGACCATTGCTGTGGACGTGCCCTTGGATATCTTGGGCAATGTCCGACTGAATCATCCCGATGATGGGGCTTATCAGTTTGTTCCGGGGCAGGAGAAACGATAGGTGCTTATTTTTCAGGTAGGTAAAAAGAAAAAGTTTATATTTGCTCATGACCGAAAAGGAAACACATATTGCCCGGCTCATTAAAAAGCGTATTTCAGGCAAAAACCCTCATGCAGAGGTGATTTTGTTTGGTTCTCATGCGCGTGGTGAGGCAAATAAACATTCGGATTGGGACGTGCTTATACTATTAAAAAATTCGGAAGTAAGTCGAAAAATGGAAATGGAATATCGTGAAGAACTATTTGATGTTGAACTGGAAACAGGTGAGCCTATATCAACTTTCGTGTTTTCCAAAAAAGATTGGGAAACCAGATTTTTCCATACACCGTTTTATGAAAATGTTACCAAAGAAGGTGTTGTGTTGAAATGAAAGGAACACGTCAAGATTATATCAATTATCGGGTAGATAAGTCCGATTAGATTTTCAGAGATGCTCAATTATTAGCTGAAAACAATCGCTGGAATTCTTGAGTGAACAGGCTGTATTATTCATGCTATTATTTGGCAAGTGCTTTGCTCTATAGGTACGATATTAAAGCTGAAACTCATAATGGCGTTAAAAGTCAATTGTTTCTGAAATTCGTAAAAACCGATTTGATGAGTCAGAACCAAGGAAAACTATTTTCTCACTTATTTGACTGGAGGCAGGAAACAGACTATGCCGATTTTATTGATTTTGATAGGGAAACCGTCCTTCCATTGTTGAATGAAGTACAGCTTTTAAACCATCATTTAAAAAAACTCATTTTAGAAGATTAATCCCTATTTTTGCCCGAATTTTAAAACTACCACATGATCATTGGAATAGGAGGGGTAAGCAATGCGGGAAAGTCAACCCTGGCAAGGAACCTTAGGAAAGCCTTCGCAGGTTTGGATGTTGTCAGTCTCTGTCAGGATGATTTCGCTTTCCCCACCAAGCAAATTCCCAAAATAAATGGGCATACCGATTGGGAAATTCCTCAATCCATCGATTTTGATCGCTACAGAAAAGAGGCCTTACGGCAAATTGCCTTGCACGACCATGTGATTCTCGAAGGTATTTTTGCTTTCCATGATGCTGAACTCAACCAACTCATGGACATTCAATTTTTTCTCACCCTGAAGAAGGAAACCTTTTTGGAACGTAAAAACAAGGACGTCCGCTGGGGAAAAGAGCCTGCCTGGTACGTAGAGCACATCTGGAACAGTCACCTGCAATATTGCAAGCAACATCCCCATACCCAAGCTATCGTGCTGGACGCCGACCAGGGCATCGATGCTGAATCGGTCAGGCGAACCTATTTGAGTGAGGTGGACGTGTTAAAAAACACTTAAAAAAGCGAATTTCCCACTTTTTGGCTTGTCCATTGGTTACTTTTGCCAAAACAGAAGGGTAAAATGATGGATTTTATCACCAAATATTTCTGGGCACTGCTACAACTTACCGCCGACATGGCGCCGTACCTCATGTTTGGTTTTTTGGTATCAGGATTGCTTAAGGTGGCGTTGCCACCCAACCTGTTGACTCGCTACCTGGGAAAAAGCAACCTCAGGTCAGTAACCAACGCCAGTTTGCTGGGGATACCCTTGCCTTTGTGTTCCTGCGGTGTATTGCCTGCCGGCATCTCGTTGCACAAAAACGGCGCTTCCAAAGGAGCCTCGGTTTCGTTTTTAATTTCTACGCCTCAAACGGGTGTGGATTCGCTTTTGGTCACCTACTCCATGCTGGGTTTGCCCTTTGCCCTCATACGCCCTGTTGCTGCTTTTTTTACCGGAATCCTGGGAGGTGTGTTGACTAACAAGATCGAAAAGGACTTGCCCCTTCAGGAGCCCAAAACCGAGGGTGCCACACGGATGCAGAAAAAATTCAGTTGGTACGGCCTGTTTCATTATGCTTTTGTTGAAATGGTAGGAGACATCGCCAAATGGCTGGTGATCGGTTTGCTGATTGCGGCCCTCATTACGGTGCTCATCCCCGATCAATTTTTCAACGATTTTGCCCTCAACGGCATCCTGGGCATGTTGCTCATTCTGGCGGTATCTATTCCGTTGTACGTGTGTGCCACCGCCTCGGTGCCCATTGCTGCGGTGTTGCTCATGAAAGGGCTCTCACCCGGAGCCATGCTGGTTTTCCTGATGGCCGGACCTGCTACCAATGCTGCCACCATGACGGTGATTGGCAACACGTTGGGACGGAAAACACTGGTGGTCTATGTGTCAACCCTTGTGCTGGGTTCCATGGCTTTCGGTTTGCTCATCGATTATTTTCTGCCTGTTAGTTGGTTTGCTCCCGTCATGCAGATGGGACAACATCAACACGAGTTGCTTCCTCTTTGGCTCTCCTATGGATCAGCTATGGTGCTGACAGGCTTGTTGTTGTATAGTTTTTTAAAGAAATTTATCTCTCATAAAAAAACAACCATGAATCCAGATACAAATATCAACAACCTTCCTTATATGGTTTTTTCGGTGGAAGGCATGACTTGCAACCATTGCAAATCCACAGTTGAAAATGGTGTTTCATCCATTGAAAATGTTGAGCTTGCCGAGGCCGACATCCAGAACAACACGCTCAAGGTTTTTGGCAACAACCTAGATCCCGGTGCCATTGAAAAAACCATCACCCGGTTGAACTATATTTTTAATGGGCAGGTGAAATAGTTGAAAATTCCTTTTTTCTTTTATTTTTTTGTGGAAATGCTGAGAAGTGGCAGTTTGTTTTCTTCGCACAGGGTTTTCTGCACCCGTTAAACATATTTGCAGATTACGTTTGTGACCTGTTTTGCAGGTCGTACCGGTTGCCTTCTGATGCGGAGACCGGGTGGTAGTCAAATTAAGGAGTGTAAAGCAACCAGTTAAAAACGTTATAATGGAGTATGCCGTTTCTGTTTTGGGTAAATGAGTCGGTAGTGAGCAAAAATTTGGGGTGATTGTCGTTGATTTTTTCTAATGCCCCAAACTCACGTTCTATTGTTTTTTCGCTAGTTATTTGCCAGGCTACTTGATAATATTCAATATCGCCTGATTGGTTTTTGCAAACAAAGTCAACCTCGTTGTTTCGGCCTGTACCGGTCCATATTTTATAGCCTCGACGAAGTAGTTCAAGGTAAACAACATTTTCTAATATATGTCCTCTGTCTGTGGTTTTTTCTTTTCCGGCCAATATGTTGAGCAGACCGGCATCAACAATATAATATTTTTCCTGGGTAGCCAATTGCTTCCTGCCTTTCAAATCAAAGCGGTATGCCCTGTAAAATACAAAACTTGCTACTAAATAGTCTAAATATTTTTCAACAGTTGTATTGTGGGTGTTCTGTCCGTCTTGTTTTAATGTTTTTGCAATATTGCCGGGTGAAAGCGGGTTTCCAATGTTGGTAGCAACAAATTTTGTTATATTGCCAAAAGCACGCTTGTCCTTTATTTGATGTCGTTGTGCAATGTCTATCTCGACAATAGTGGCGTATATGGCCTCCAAATATTCGTAAATTTTATCAAAACCGCCCTCACGCAAATCCACACCCTTCGGCAAAGATGTTTCATTCACATAGTCGAAGAAAAGTGCTTCATAATTGAGGTATCTGTTTGATATGTCAATTTTGCGAGCCGTTAGATACTCTTTGAATGAAAAAGGCAGAATGGATATTTCGATGTAACGACCACTCAGAAGCGTTGCTAATTCACCCGAAAGCAAAAAAGCATTTGACCCCGTAATGTAAACATCAACATTTGGCTTCACAAACAAACCGTCAACCAAATGTTCAAAATCTTTCACATTCTGTATCTCGTCTAAAAAAACATAGCAGGGCTTTGTTAAATCTAACTGTTTGATAATGTGTGCGTACAAAGCGTCTAAATCGTTGAGAAATTTGCGGAGTTCAAAGTCTTCAAAGTTTAAAAAAACTATTTGTTTGGCATGTATCCCCATTTGGAGCAAGGTTTGCCGATAAAGTTCCAGTAAAGTGCTCTTACCACTTCTGCGTAAGCCGCTTACTACTTTTATCAGGTCTTTATCCTTGTATGCCAGTAACTTACTTATGTATTCCTTACGATTCGTATAATTTGTCATAGAACAAAGATAATACATAAATCATTAAAACTTGCAAAGTTTGCAAGTTTTAATGATTTATATTGGGGAGGTATTCAATAAATAAGTTGTTAAAAAGCTTCGACTACCAATTAACCACTTGGCACAAAAGACGCATCTTATAGGTAAACAGGCCTTTGTGTAACCTCAGTAAAGAACTCTGCGAAACTCTATGGTGAACTCTGTGGATCTCAGTGATAAAAAATTTGTTTCAATACTTTTCGGAGTAGGCTCAGGCTTACTGTGGGCAGGTGAAATACAAATACCATCTCGTACACCACTACTAAGAATATTTCTAAATAACTTTCGCCGGACTTCATCTTTTTCTTACTTTTGCCACGAAATGAAAGGTTCAAAAATAATAGCGTTTTTACTTGGGGTAATTTTCAGTTTTCCGCTGGTTTACCAATCGCTGCATTATTTTGAGCATCACCTGGATGAACACCATCCGCCCGACACTTGCGCCAACTCTCATTTCTCCAATAGCTTTGATTCATGCGCCATTTGCGATTATGAAATGGCCACTGGTGACCAACCCGATTTGTATTCGCCCGACCAACCAGCCGTGCAATGGTGTTTGATCGACTTTGGATTTCGGCACGAGTTTTTTCCCACACAACCCAAAACCCACAAATCGTTGAGAGCTCCTCCGGGAGTGAGCTGATATTCTCCTTCAGTATATTATCTCAACTTTTTGTAAATGAAATATTTAGTAATTTTATTGCCGTGGCTCTTTGTGGCTGCGCCAGTATTTGGTCAGGGTGCGGCCTTACAAGGAACCGTGATTGATGAGCAACACGGCTCGCTGCCCGGAGCTGTGGTGCAGTTGTCGCCTGGCGGTTATAATACCACCACCGATTTGGCTGGGACTTTTCGTTTTGAACGGATTCCTGCCGGAAAATATACCCTTGTGGTGTCGTATATTGGTTTTAAAACCGACGAACGGATCATTGAACTTCCCGGTACATCGCAACACATTACCATCGAATTGAGCCATCAGGCCGACCTGCTGGATGAGGTGGTGATTCAGGATAATTTCGCTCTGCAGCAAAAGAAAGAATCGTCCTACAACTCGGAAGTGGTGGGCGAAAACTACATCAAACAAAATCTGGGTGGCAGCCTGATGCAATCGTTGGAAAGGTTGCCGGGAGTGGGAAGTATCGACATTGGTGCCGGACAATCCAAACCCGTCATCCGTGGGTTGAGTTTTAATCGTGTGCTGGTGGCCGAGAATGGTATCGTCCACCAGGGTCAGCAATGGGGTGCCGATCATGGATTGGAAATAGATCAGTTTGCCACCGATCGCATTGAGGTCATCAAAGGACCGGCCTCGTTGATGTTTGGCTCCGATGCCATCGGAGGCGTGGTGGATATCAGACAAATGCATGTGCCCGAAAAGCATACCCTGGGTGGGGTGGTCAACCTCACCGGAAAAACAAATAACAAAATGGGAGGGGCCTCGGTAAACCTTAACGGACGGAGCGATCACTTGTATTTTGATGCCAGAGGAACCTATGTCAACTATGCCGACTTCCGGGTACCAACGGATGTGGTGGATATATATAACTATCCCGTTCACCTCCACAACCACCAACTACGAAATACAGCCGGTCGTGAGGCCAATGTGCATTTGAATTTGGGAATCATTCAAAATAATTGGAATTCCACCATGTACATGAGTCAGGTTTACAGCAAATCCGGCTTTTTTGCCAATGCACACGGCCTCGAGCCCCTACAAGTGGTTGATTCCGTTTATGATGCCAACGACCGTGATGTGATGCATCCTTTTCAGGAAGTTACTCACCTGAAATTGATTAACCGCACTTCGTTTTATTATGGAAAAGGCAGATGGGAGTTAGAATGGGGATATCAAAACAATTTCAGGCAGGAGTGGAGCGATTATGTAAGTCATGGATTTATGCCACCTGTTTTTCCTGATTCGTTGGGGATGCCGGAAAACCTCGAACGGCAATTCAACAAAAATACCCTCTCGGCCAAGGGAAAGTTGGTGATGACCAAAGGCAAACACACCCTTACCACCGGATTTTCAGCCGAGTACCAGCACAATGCCATCGCCGGTTGGAGTTTTATCATTCCGGCTTTTGAGCAGTTGACAGCAGGAGTTTTTCTGTTGGATAAAATCACACTCAACGAACAATGGATTCTCAATGGTGGCATCCGGTTCGATCTGGGAAACCTGAATGCCAAAGCTTACGACGACTGGTTTCCGTCACCGATAGTTCATGGGCAGGATACCGTTTGGGTGTATTTGCAACGTGCCGCCGACCTTCAGCGTACTTTTAGCAGCACCAGCTGGGCAGTGGGAGCCAACTACAATGGAGCCCTTCTTTCGGTGAAAGCCAACGCGGGGAAAAGTTTCCGAATGCCAACCGCACAGGAACTCTCGGCCAATGGGGTGAATTACCACCACTTTAGTTTTGAACAAGGCGACTCCACGCTGCATCCCGAAGTGTCGTACCAACTGGACGTGAGTGCCGAACTCACCTTCCCCCATTGGGCTGTTCAAGTTAGTCCGTTTGTCAATTATTTCCCCAACTATATCTACCTCAATCCCACGCCTTTTCACGATTATCTTTATGGTGCCGGCAATCAGGTGTATCAATATACCGAAAGTGAGGTGTTCAGATACGGCGGTGAGTTGCATTGGCACATGCACCCGTTTCATTGGATGAAGGCCGGTGTGATTGCAGAATACGTTTATTCGGTGCAGCTCTCGGGTGCCAAAAAGAATTTCACGCTGCCGTTTTCGCCTCCCGCACGTTTTTTGTTCAATGTAACCTGGTTGCCACATGCCTTCAAGGGCTTGAAAAACAATTACTTTTCCATTGATTATGTGGTGACTGCTGCCCAAAACAGAATCGTTCCTCCTGAACTTACCACACCCGGTCATCAGGCGATAAATCTGTCGGCGGGTACGGCCATCAAATGGAACAAACAATGGGTGGAGGTCAATTTGCAGGTGCGTAATCTGTTCAATACCAAATACTTCAACCACACAAGTTATTACCGGATTATCGGTGTGCCCGAACCCGGAATAAATTTTATCGTTAACGTCAGTGTGCCATTTAGCATTTTAGGTCATGAATAGAACTTCAGTTGCCTCTGCCCGTTTGGTTACCTTATTGTTGGCGATATTGTTTTTAAGTCCTTCGCTGCTCAAGCCTTTGCATTTTGTGGCCATCCACCACCATTACCAAAGCTGGACTGCGGAAGTTTCCGTTGATTTTACACCTGTACATTGCTTGGTTCATGACTTTTTGTTGTTTAGCTATGTGAAGGAAACTTCTCAGGAATTTCAAAAACCCGGATGGAATCATATGGTGTTGATTACAGATGGACAAACCAATCCAAAATACCATAAGCCAAGTCACCAACCGGAAACGAGAGGTCCGCCCAAAATACCTGTTTGAGCCCTTTTCAGGGAAAAATCTAGTCAGTTTTTTAACCAATTTCACAAAAACATATAAAAATGAAAAATACGATTAAATATATGCGGGTAGTTGTGCTTCTCGGAGTATCGGTAATGATGCTCGCAACTGCTTGTAAAAAAGAGGATAACAACCCACCTGTGATTTCCAATTTTGAGGTGGGACTCAGTAATTCACACATTGCCTATGTGGGTGCCGATTTGCACCTGGAGGCTGATATTGTGGCACAAAATAACATAGAAACCGTTGAAGTCCGTATTCATGTGGAAGACGCCTCCCTGGTTCCTTCGGGAATTATTCCTTGGGAAGTTGATTCGGTTTATACTCAATTCTCAGGTAAGAAAAACACCCTGTTTCATGAACATATACCTATTCCTTCCGAAGTATATGTGGGTGCCTATCACCTCCATTTTGTTGTCACCGATATGGAAGGAAATCAAACCGACATGGAAGCAGATTTGCAACTGGAAGTGCCCAACGACACGGAAAGTCCTGTGGTGGAGGTTACGCAGTATCCGGAAGATACTCAGGTGTTCCATTCGGGTGAGGTGATTTCCATTAGTGCTTTACTCACCGACAACATTGCCCTTGGCGGAACCTATGTGGCACTTGTCAGGGCCGACCAGCAACTTGCCGACTCCCTGATTAGGGCAGACAACACCATCACCGTGTTGCATTTCCATGAATTTGTGGATCCGGATGAATATCAACTAAACGCGAGTATTACCGTTGGTGTCGATTTCGACAACAATATTCCTCCAAAGGAAATTACCGGCGATTTGGCCTGGCAATCGGGTGAATACTATCTGGTAATCAAAGCGGTGGATGCCTTTGGTGGACACATCACTTACTCTTCGCATTATTCGTTTCACATTGAATTATAAACCATGAAAAAATTATTTTTAGTACCGATTTTCCTGTTGGCCATCGGTCTGCTCTCATGCAGCAAAACGGAAACCGATCAAACCTATCCGGAAATCAACATGGAGGAGGCAGGGGCTTTTCCGCTCAATTGCGATACCCTGTGGATTGGGCAATCCTTTAGTTTTAAAGCGTTGCTTCACGATAACAATCAATTGGGATCGTATAGCCTGGAGATTCACAACAACTTCGATCACCACACCCATAGCACCGATGTGGCGGAATGTACATTCGATCCCGTCAAAACACCGGTGAATCCATTCCTGTTTATTCAGGAATATCCCATTCCGGAAGGTTTGCAGGATTATTCAGCTGATAGGTCCATCACCATTCCGGCAGGGGTGGATCCGGGTGATTACCATTTTATGATCCGGCTCACGGATGCCGAGGGTTGGCAAACCATTAAAGGGATTAGTGTGAAGTTGGCGGAGGGTTCTGTGAACTAACTGTAGTGATCTTTAATAAAGTGTTGTTCCTCAATGGGCGGTCTGACGTAATCTTCTTCAGGCCGCCTTGGTTTTAGTTCGATGTCTGCGTGAGGAAGTTCGTGATACGGAATCTTGCCCAGCAGGTGGTGAATGGTATTGAGTCGTGCCTTTTTTTTATCGTCGGCAGGTACATCAAACCAAGGAGATATTTTGGTATCGGTGTAGTCGAACATGGTGTCTTTGGCCTTGGAATATTCTACCCACAATTCGCGTGATTTGATATCCATCGGACTGAGTTTCCATCGTTTGGTGGGGTCGTCGAGCCGGGCCTGAAATCGTTTTTCCTGCTCTTCGATACTTACCGAAAACCAATACTTGATCAGGATAATACCCGAGCGGATGAGCATTTGCTCGAAGTTGGGGCACGAACGCAGAAACTCCCAATACTCTTCTTTGGTACAAAAATCCATCACATGTTCCACCCCTCCACGGTTGTACCATGAGCGGTCGAACAGTACCATTTCGCCGGCTGCGGGCAGATGGGCCACATAGCGTTGAAAATACCATTGGGTTTTTTCTTTCTCGGTGGGCGTTCCCAGGGCTACCACCCTACAAATACGAGGATTCATGGGGGCGGTAATGGTTTTAATCACTCCTCCCTTTCCGGCGGCATCGCGTCCCTCAAAAATTACCACCACTTTTAGTCCTTTGGCTTTAATCCACTCCTGAAGTTTCACCAGTTCCACCGAAAGTTTGGCATATTCTTTCTCGTAGCATCTTTTTTTGAGCTTTCCGTTTTTGTTCAAGTACTTTTTTTCTTTCTTCATGGCTTGGATATTAGGAGGTGAAAGCCCGGCAAGGCTCACATTTGAGGCAATGGTGCCAAGGCGTGGCTATTGCTCGACGGATACTGAAATACCCGCAAATCGAATTCGGGAATTACCGCCAGCACATGGTCGAATATCGACACCTGAATTTCTTCGTAAGCTACCCATTCGGTGGTGGTAGTAAATACATACAATTCGATGGGAATTCCTTTTTCGGTGGGTTGCAACTGCCTCACGATAAAGGTCATGTCCTGATTGATGTCGGGACGGTTTCGCAGATAGGCCTTGAGGTAGGCTTGAAAAACGCCCAGATTGGTTTGGCGTCGGCCGTTTACTTTTACCGTGGGGTCTATCTGAAGGGCTTCGTTGTAGGCTTTAATTTCTTTTTCGCGGTTGTCGATGTATTCGGTGATTATCTGAATTTTCCTAAACCGCTCCAGCATTTCGGGGGTGCAAAATTTTACGGTGTCCATGTCGATGTTGATGGACCGCTTGATACGCCGTCCTCCCGATTCTTCCATGCCCCGCCAGTTTTGGAAACTGTCGCTCACCATGCTGTAAGTGGGTATGGTGACGATGGTTTTGTCGAAATTTTGCACCTTCACTGTGGTGAGGTTGATTTCGATTACCGTTCCATCGGCTCCATATTTGTTCATGGTAATCCAGTCGCCAATGCGCACCATCTTGTTGAAAGTCAACTGTAAACCGCCGGCAAACCCCAGGATTGGATCCTTGAAAATCAACATCAATACTGCCGAAATGGTTCCCAAACTGAGGAACAAAGTGCTGAGGTCTTTGTCGAAGAGGTATCCGATAATTCCCAGCAAACCAACCAGATAGGTTAAAATTTTCAACACCTGGATGGGACCTGCAATGGGATGTTCTTTGGCAAAGGAATAACGGTTGTAATAATCGTTGATGGTACTCAAAACGCTGTCAATCACCAGAATAACTACCACATAAAAAAATACGGCAGTAATCGATCGGATGGTTTCTGATGTTTCGGGAAAGCTAAAAACAGGGTCCTTTACCGCATAATAAATCCACAAGGCCGGCACCAGAAAGGCCAGCTTTTTAAAAAATCTGTTTTTAAGCAACAAATCATCGAGCCGGTTTTTACTTCGGTTGATTATCGGAAAAATGATGGCTTTCATCAGCACCACGGTAATTCGATACAAGCCGTAGGCAATGAAAGCCAGTAAAATATAGGCCAGGGTCTGGATAATGATTTCTGATGAATCCTGCGATAAACCACCTGCCTGCAACAGGTTGTCCAGGTAAGTTTGAATGGTTTTTAGCGACTCCCGAAATATCATGTGTCAATAAGGCTTAGTTTATGGCTTCCAGGTATTTGTCGCGAATATATTTTAGTTTTTCAGGGCTGCATTTTTCGTCGTAAATTCTTACCATATCCATCATGCCATCTTCGGTGAACACATTGGTTTGGGCAGCATCAAAATTGTGGTCTTCGATGTTGTATTTCAGGTTCATGGTTACTTTTTCGAAGGTGCTCCACCTCATCTGCACCGGAAGCTCGATGTAATAGGTTTCGGGACTGTCGAGGTCTCTGAATACGTGTTCAGAAATTTCCTGCATCTTAAAAAATTTCCTGATGCGAATAATGCTCTCGTAAGGGGCTGTTTTTTTGGCTTTCAGAAAATCGATTCCGGCTTCCTTAAAATGTTGAATTATTTCGGATATGGCGTGATAGGAAACCGACTTAAACCGAATGACATTTACCTGTTTATTTTGCAGAGCGATGGTTCCCGGAGTGGCATTAAACGATTTGTGGTATTGTTTTTTTACTGCCTGAATGGCTCGGAGTATGCGTTCGTCGTTGTGCATCACGCTGGTAACAGCAAAAAGCGAGTCGGGATCGAGCTGGTCGGGAATAGTGGTACCATGGTATCCCGGGAAGGGTTGAAGTGATTCGAGGATTAATGCCTGACTGCTTGTGGCACTTTCTACGGAGGCCAGTTTTTCTTTCTTGATAACAGTTCCAATGGTCTGAATGTTGCGTAGGCTCATAAGATTAATTAGTTAGTTAAACAGTAGTTTGACAGAAAGCTAAGATAAAAAGTTTTTTGCTTGGCGAACAATGGAGCTAAAAAAAGTTTTCAGCGTGTTCGCCCGGTTTTTGCAACAATACAAATAACTCCCTGTTTCTGCGGGGTTTGATGGAGTTGGTGGACAGAGCTAGGTGTTGAATAGTAAATTTACTTGCAAACAATTGGCGATAGTGGTCTTCGGAGCCCCCGAAGGGTGGTCTGTTCCAATCAAATTCGTGGTTGAATAACAAGCCGACCAGCTTGCCTCCGGGATGCAATAGATTACGCATTTTATCCACATAATCTGCCCTGCGGTTGGGCTCGATGGAGCTCATAAAGGTTTGTTCCACAATCAAATCGTATGTTCCTTCATGTTGGAAGAAGTCTTCAAAAAGTATTTGCTCATCGGGAAAATCAGGACATCGCATCCGGAATTTTGCCTGACTTTCCGCGGAGAAATCCAGGAAAAACACCTGAGAAAATCCGGCTTTGTAGAGATATTCCACCTCCCAACCACTGCCTGCGCCCGGCACCAAAATACGTAGTTGTTTGTCGGTAAGCTGGTCGAAATAGGAACAAAGGGGCGGGGAGGCGTAGCCAATATCCCACCCCGTTTTGGGAAGTTTGTACTGTTCGTCCCAATAGGATTGCGACAACCATTCCATGTTTTTATTGTTCAGGCATAAACATGGGATCCCATGGGGGAAGCATGATGGGTTGTTGATTTAATATATCCAGCACTTGGGCGTCGATGTATTTTTTGTTGATAATCAGGCGAAACATGTATTCGTCGAACCAGGCATCGGTCATGGTGAGATAGCCTTTGTCGCCTTTGTCGGCACCCCAACTGTTTTCCAACTTCCATTTGTCGATGGTGCCATCGGGCAATACGTTCACACCAATGAGTGCCATGCCGTGGGTAGAACCGCTTTCAAAGGTTTGAATACGAGCTTTTTTGTCCATGCCAAACTCCACGCCAAAGAGGTCGTTGTAGTTGTAGTTGTTGATGTCGAGGGTTCCGCTTTGCATGTTTAGTTGTTTCCCCACATCGCACGAAAAATACATGGCTTCGTTGGCAATAATCGAGCGTTTGGCAAATTCCTTGATTTGGTCGTTGGGCAGGTTGATGTATTTCCAGTTGCCACCTTCCACCAGGTTGCGGTCGTATTGAATTTCGTACAGTTTGTTGTATTCCTTGGCGGGATCGTTCATAAACATGACATAGTTGGATAAATCAACACCGATGATTTCATCGTAAAAACCTTTGGGGGTGTAGGTTTGGGGTTCGCTGATGGTTCCGTCGGCATCCTTAAATTGCCATACAAATTCTACCGGAGGTTCTCCCAAACTCAGCACCAGCATCCGGTAAATGTCGGCCAGCATG
Source organism: Bacteroidales bacterium (assembly GCA_965140775.1). Classification (GTDB taxonomy): domain Bacteria; phylum Bacteroidota; class Bacteroidia; order Bacteroidales; family F082; genus UBA6244. Next base: position 1,247,777 of record OZ223471.1, read on the forward strand.
TCCAGTTTGGCTTCCGCTTTTTTTTCTTCTGCCATTTTCGACAAGGTAATCATACGTATTTTAAGGCCATCTTCGCGCAATTTTCGGGCAAGAAGGTTTGAAATCATCCGGGTGTTTTCACTTTGGTAGGTGTCGGGCATGGCCGTTGCGGGAACCAATCCGTACTTTTGAACCACATCTGCAAAGGTAGTCCACTGTCCGCCATCCCCTATGGGATTTTTAAACAACCATTCCACTTCTCTGTCGTCGAGGGGTTTGCGTGCAGTAGAGATGGCTATTTCCAGAAAGAGGTTGGCTTTTTCAAACTGATCCCAGAAAAAGTTGTAGGTATGACTGAAGTCGAAATCGTTTACCTTGTACTTTTCTTGCACCATGGGTTTGAGGGTGTTCAAACCTGTGTATAACCAACATCTTCCCGATGATTTTTGGTTGGCAATGCCCTTGGTGGTTACTTCGTTGCTGAAAAAATTATTGACCTTGCCTTCGTTTTCGTGGTTTTCGGCCAGTTTTTTAATGTCGTTGGCGGTAATGGCATTCATCAGCGCCGTATTTTCGGGTGTATCCTTGAATTCAGCCCTGATTTTGTCCAACATTTTAGGAGTAATGGCACCTGATTTCTCCTGAGCATATCCTCCAAAAGAGATCGTGATTACAATGATAACGGCAAGCAGCCGGGTGAAATTTTTCATGATCATAGTTATTTGGTTTTACATGTATATCCTGATTGTTGTAGTATTTGGGCAATTTTTGTGCGAAAATCACCTTGAATGATGATTTGGTTGTCCTTGGAAGATCCGCCCACACCGCATTTGGTTTTCAGCATTTTGGCCAGTTCTTTCAGGTCGTTTTCGTTGCCCGTAAATCCGTCGATGAGTGTAACCGTTTTGCCCTTACGTTGTTTCTTGTCAAGCGAAACGATGAGTTTTTGGTCTTTGGGTGCCGGGGTTTCGATGGTTTCATCGTTGTCGTCTTGGGGCTTCCAGTCGGGATTGGTAGAAAAAACCAGGTTGAAGTCGTTAAATTTGGCCATCTTTATTCATTATTACCTTGAGCGACAAGGGGTTGATTTTTACATTTAGTTTACGTGTCAGTTTTTTTGGTTCTCCATCAATGTTTACCACACGGTTTTTCGCCCGCGAGATGGTGAGTTGCGGTGTTTGTATGATGTTAAAATCAGGCGAAAGGTCTAATCTCTTTAGCAGCAGTAGGTTAACTACCACCGGAAGCGAAATGAGTGTCGGTTTTTTTACAATGCACACATCAAGCAATCCATCGGTAAGGCGTGCCTGCGGGGCAATGGTGGTGTTGTAGCCAAACTGGTTGGAGTTGGCCAACGCGATAAACAAAGCCCGCGTCACAATGGTTCGTCCATCGGCAAAAGTAAGTCGGTATTTTTTTGGTTTATACTTGAGGTATTTGTTGGCTACTACCGTGAAGTACCCGAGGAATCCCCGTCGTTCACCCTGAGCGAAATATTTGGCCACCAAGGCATCGAAGCCCACGCCGGCGATGCTCACAAAATGGGTGTCGTTCACCATGCAGGTGTCTATCTTGCTGAAATCGAATTGGTTGATAAGATTGACTGCCTTTTCCACATTTCGTGGAATACCCAAGTGGCGTGCCAGTCCGTTGCCCGAACCCATGGGCACAATGCCCAATACCACTTCGGTGTGAATCATTTGTCCGGCAACCTCGTTGATGGTGCCATCGCCACCTACTGCCACGATGATGTCGAAACCTGAGGTTACGGCCCGATGGCTTAATTCAATGGCATGACCGGCATATTTGGTGAAAACCACTTCCACTTCAAATTGGCTTTTATCCATCAATTGATCAATGGATTGGGTGAGCAGGTGGTGTTTTTTCTTCCCCGAATTGGGGTTGATGATAAACAGGACTTTCTTCTTACTTGCGGATTTGGCTTTCATTATTTTTTGTTGATCAGGGTAACTACTTTCCCGACAATACCTTTACTATACGTTCTTTTTGATCGGCGGACAGACCGCTGATGTCGGTAACGTTGTAAGTGACTTTGTAATCACCTGCCACGTCCACATTCACGTCGATTCGGGTAATGATGGAGGCTGTTATATCAACGGTGTCGCCGGTGGCCGATATGTCGTAAGCCGAAGCGCCCATGTCCACATAAGGTTGACCCAACGACCAGTATTGCGGGTTGAATCCTTTCACCACAATTATGGGTTTAATGCCATCGCCCTTTTCTTCTTTTTTGCAAGCTATCGTGGTTAAAGAGAAGACGGTCAATATGATAAGTAGATTTCTGATGCCTTTCATGAACAGTATTTTTGGCAAATTTAGTGATTTTTCGCCACTTTTTCCCGACAAGGGGACCTCTATTTTCTTTAAAAAAAACAATGAATGGTGCTCCTGAAATTAGAATAATTCCACCTACTTTTGTCCCATGAAAACTTCTGTAAAAGCATTGATATTCGATTGGGGCGACACCGTGATGCGCGATTTTATGTTGCCCGGACCCATGCATCAATGGCATCAGGTGGCGTGGATTCCGGGAGCTGAAAAAGCTTTGAAACTTTTGAAAAACAGGTATATGTGCATCATTGCCACCAGTGCCGATCACAGCGATACCGAAGATATGAAGGCAGCCCTGGCCATGGTAGGTGCCGATCGCTATTTCGATTTCTTTTATTCACAAAAGGAGCTCGGGGTAAAAAAACCCGACCCGCTGTTTTTTGAACGTTCGGCCAGACTTTCCGGGCTCGAACCCCACGAATGTGCCATGATTGGCAATTTGTACGAAAAGGATATCGTGGGCGCCAAAACTGCCGGGATGACTACCGTTTTTTTCAACGAAACCTTGCTGAAAGGCTCCTTCCCCATGGCGGACATGGTGATCTCACAAATGGATGAACTAATTGCCCTTTTTGATGCGTAAACAACTCCGAAGTACCTTATTTTTACTCTTCACCGCGCTGATGTTGCCTTTGGGAATGTCTGCCCAAAGTATTTATAATCAGGATTTTGTCCCTCCACTTGATATTCCCTTGTATCTCACAGGGACTTTTGGCGAACTGCGCACCAACCATTTTCATGCGGGCATCGACATCAAAACCCAGGGAAGGGAAGGTTTGCCGATAAAATCCATCGACAACGGATATGTGTCGCGCATAAAAATTTCATTGGGGGGCTACGGAAAAGCGCTCTACATCACCCATCCGGATGGGTTCGTGTCGGTTTATGGCCATTTGCAGCGTTTCAACGACAGTATCACCAAGTACATTCAAAAGGTGCAGTACGACAAGGAAAGCTATGAAGTTGAGGTGTATCCCGAAAAAAACGAACTGCCTGTTAAAAAAGGAGAAGTAATTGCCCTGTCGGGAAATACGGGAGGTTCCATGGGGCCACATTTGCATTTCGAAATTCGCGAGGAAGCTACCCAGTATTCATTGAATCCATTGCTTTTTGAGGCCATCAAGGTGAAAGATTTTTACCGTCCGAAAATCGTGGAAATGGCCGTTTATCCGGTTGACAGCAACTCCTTCATCAACGGAAAGCAGGATACCCTCTTTTTGGAAGTTGCCGGCTGGGGCGAACAGCACCGGCTTAAAAATCAATCGCCTATCCGGGTGCGTGGCCGGGTATCGTTTGGCCTGCTTACCCACGATGTGATGAACGATTTGCCCAACAAAAACGGAGTGTATGAAGTAAAGTTGATGTACGACAGCCTGCAGATATTCGGATTAAAGCAAAACAGACTTTCCTTTGCCACCGCACGATACATCAATAGTTTGGTGGATTACGGAACCTTCATCAAAACCAATAAACGGTTTATCCGAACTCAAATTGATACCAACAACATGTTGTTCAACTACGAGCAGGTGGCAAACAACGGAATCTTACAACCCAACGATTCAGCAGTTCATACCCTGACTTGGCTTGTTACGGATGCCTACCACAACCTGTCCACGCTTCCATTTCTTGTGCAATCCGATACCTCCGCAGTTCAACCCAAACGCAAACCCCATCAAAAAACCCCATATCACATCAGGGCCGACAGAAGTTTCGATCTGAATACCGAAAAGTTACGAATTGACTTTCCTGCCAATGCTTTTTACCGGTCGTTTTACTTCGATTACGAAGAACTTGCTCCCGACTCGGCTCACCCCTCCACCACCTATCGCTTGCACAACAACACGGTGCCCGTTCAAAAAAGCTTTGCGATATCCATTGTGCCCGATACCGAATGGCTGTCAAAAGTTCCTTCCGATAAGGTATATCTGGCATATTCTGATGATGGAAAAAATTTTTATTACAGCGGTGGAAGTATCACCAACGGGCGTATGCAAGCCAACTCACGAAGTTTGGGCTATTACACGCTGAGGGTTGATACCATTGCGCCTACCATTGGCACACTGAAGATGAATAAGGATAAATCAGGGAAATTGCCCACCCGTTACCAGATAAAAATTGATGACAAACAAACCGGCATTTCCGCATACCGGGCACTACTCAACAAAAAATGGGTGTTGATGGAATACGAAACCAAAAAGGATCTCCTGTTTTACGAAGTGGACGAACGGTTGAAAAAAGGCGAAAATACTTTCGAACTGGAAGTTACCGACCAAAGAGGCAACAAAACTTCATACAAAACTGTTATTACGCGATAAACTAAGGGTTCATCAGCTTTATGATGACATCGGCGGCCCGGTCGGAGGCGCCACTTGAACCCAATTTTTCCACCAGCACATCATATTCGCTCATGAGCTTATTTCTGTATGTGGTGTCAAACAGCAATTTATCCAATTGCTTTTTCAGGTTTTTCTCGTTCAGGTCACCTTGAATGAGCTCCTTCACCACCTCTTTGTCCATGATGAGGTTTACCAACGAAATATATTGGATATCCACAATTTTACGGGCGATGAGGTAGCTTAACGGATTACCTTTATAACAAACCACCTCAGGCACTTTTAACAGAGCAGTTTCGAGGGTTGCCGTGCCCGAAGTTACCAACGCGGCATCCGAAGCTTTCAGCAGACTGTGCATGTCGTTGAATACCACATGTGCTTTCTTACCCTCCATTACCGAATGATAATCATTGATATTCAGCGTGTTTACACCACCAATAACAAATTGATGCTCAGGATAATGGGGGGTTATTTTCAGCATTTCCACCAACATTTTCGACACCTCCTGCTTACGACTGCCGGGCAATAGGGCAATGATGGGTTGCCGGCTTAATCCATGTTTTGTTCTGAAATCATTCTGGTCGAGGGTCTTTTCATTTTGAATGACATCCAAAAGCGGATGACCCACAAAATCCACGTTAAGGTCGTATTGTTGATAAAAATCCTTTTCAAAAGGCAAGATTACCAGCATTTTATCCACCACCCGTTTGATGGTATGTACCCGATTCTTTTTCCACGCCCACACTTGGGGAGAAATATAGTAAACCACCTTAATTCCCTTGTTATGAGCAAATTCTGCTACCCGAAGGTTAAACCCCGGATAGTCGATCAGGATAAGCACATCCGGTTGAAAATCAAGAATGTCCTGTTTGCAAAACGACAGGTTGGACAGGATGGTTTTCAGGTTGAAAAGTACTTCCACAAAACCCATGAATGCCAGGTCTTTGTAATGTTTAACCAGCTCACCTCCAACTTGTTGCATTCGGTCGCCTCCCCAAAACCTGAATTCAGCCCGTGCATCCGTTTTGAGCAACGATTTCATGAGGTTGGCTCCATGTATATCTCCCGATGTTTCACCGGCTATCAGATAGTACTTCATCAATGCTTTTTAAAATAAGCCACAAAGATAATACATCTGCAGGTGCTTGTGGTCGAGGGAATAATTTCGTCTGAAAATTTTGTTTCAAAACTTTGGAATGATAAAAAATGTAGTATCTTTGCGCCCCGAATGTCCGATGGTGTAATGGTAGCACTGCAGATTTTGATTCTGCCTGTCAAGGTTCGAATCCTTGTCGGACAACGATAGAAAGAATTGATGTGTGAGGGGACGACAGTCCCCTCTTTTTATAGCATGATAAAAAAAGAAAAAATACTAGCTTTGGCTTCGGAGTTTCTGGAAGGAACCGACCGTTTTGTGGTAGAGGTAAACACCAATGCCGAAAACCGGATTTTGGTTTTTATAGACAGCGACACCAGTGTTACCATCGATCATTGCATCGATTTAAGTCGGCATATCGAAAAAAACCTCGATCGCGAAGCGGAAGATTTCGAACTCAATGTAAGCTCCTCGGGCGTAGGTCAGCCATTTACCATGTTGCGTCAATACCAAAAGTACGTGGGTAAGGCCATCCAGGTAAAGCTGGAGGACGGATCGCAGAAAAAGGGCATCTTACAATCGGTATCCGAAACGCAGATTGCCTTTTTTGAGCAGGCAAAAAATAAAAATAAAAAAAGTAAAAAGATTGAGGCAGGCGAATTAATCACCTTTCCCATGTCGGCAGTCTTAGAGACTAAAGGAATTGTAACTTTTTAACAGACAGTAAATTATTTCGCAATGGATAACATGAACCTTGTTGAAACTTTTTCGGAGTTTAAGGAATTTAAAAACATCGACCGGGAAACCATGATGCGCATTCTCGAAGATGTGTTTCACAGTATGCTTACCAAAAAATTCGGCCCCGACAGCAACTTCGATATCATTGTCAACATTGACAAGGGCGACCTTGAAATTTGGCACTACAGAACCATTGTTGAAGATGGTGAAGTGGAAGATGAAAATCTGCAGATTGCCATCTCCGACGCCCTTAAGGTAGAGCCCGATTTTGAAGTAGGTGAAGATTTCTCCGAACAAATTTGGCTGAAAGATTTCGGTAGGCGCGAAGTGCTTTCCATTCGTCAAAATTTGGTTTCCCGAATCCTGGACTATGAAAAGGACAATGTTTTCCGCAAATACAAAGAAAAAGTAGGGGATATCGTTACCGGCGAGGTGTACCAGGTTTGGAAGAAGGAAATTTTGGTGCTGGACGACGAAGGCATCGAACTGCTGTTGCCCAAATCGGAGCAAATTCCTTCCGACTATTACCGCAAGGGCGATTCCATTCGTGCGGTGGTGTCGAAAGTGGACATGCGCAACAATACGCCGGCCATCATTCTGTCGCGTACCTCTCCCGTTTTCCTCGAACGTTTGTTTGAAGCCGAGGTGCCTGAGGTTTACGACGGACTGATTACCATCAAGAAAATCGACCGTGTTCCCGGCGAACGTGCCAAAATTGCCGTTGAATCATACGACGACCGCATCGACCCCGTTGGCGCCTGTGTAGGTATGAAAGGATCGCGTATTCATGGCATCGTTCGTGAATTGAAAAATGAAAATATCGACGTGATAAACTATACCAGCAACAAAACCTTGTTTATTCAAAGGGCTTTGTCGCCGGCAAAAATCACTTCCATCAAAATAGATGAGGAAACCAAAAGAGCCGAAGTATATATGAAACCCGACCAGGTTTCGTTGGCCATCGGAAAAGGAGGTTACAACATCAAACTGGCAGGTAAGCTCACCGGCTATGAGATTGATGTGTATCGCGACAGCGACACCGACAGCGAGGATGTGGACCTCATGGAATTCAACGACGAAATCGATCAATGGATTATTGATGAGCTGAAAACCATCGGCTGTGATACCGCTAAGAGTGTACTCGAACTCGACAAGGAAGAACTTGTCAACAGAACCGACCTGGAGGAAGAAACCATTCAGGAAGTGTTGCGTATTCTCAGGGCTGAGTTTGAATAAGCCTTCGGCTGGTAATCCATGTGAGAATTAATTTGAGCGTTTATAAACAAAAACAATATGTCAGAAGCATCTAAGGTAGTAAGATTAAGTAAAGCCGCCCGCGAATTTAATATCAGCATCGACTCGGTGATTGAATTCCTGGGAAAAAAGGGCTTTGTCATCGACCGTAATCCCAATACCAAGCTTGATCCTCAAATGTATGAGCTCCTTTTCAATGAGTTTCAGGAAGAGAAACACGTAAAGGAAATCGCCAAACAAAAAGGACTCGAGTTCGTTGGTAAACAAAGTATTTCGATTGAAAAAGCTGTTGCCAAAGAGGAAACAAAGCACGAAGAAGCTCCTGCTGAAGAGGAAATTATCATTAAAAATACGGGTGTTGAGTACTTCAAACGGACGATGAAAAATGTGGCTTCCACCGCTGCCGAAAGATTGGCGGCTCAGGATATCCCCAAAACGGAGGAAGCAAAACCGGCCGTCGCACCCGCCAAAGAGGAACCTGTTGCTCCTGCGGAAAAAGTGTCGGCTCCCGTTGAGAAAAAAGTTGAGGAAACTCCGGTGGCTCCGCAAGAAAAGCCTGTGGAAAAAGCACCTGTGACCGACGCACCCGTTGCACCGGAAACCAAACCGGTTGAAGAAAAGAAAACCGAACAACCTCCCAAGGCAAAGGAAACTGAAGAGAAAAAAGAGGTGTTGCCTGAGGAAAAACCTGTTGAAGTGGTGCCCGAAACGCCCGCCAAAAAAGAGGTTGTGGAAAATATAGAATCGGTTAAGGACGAAAAGCCAACCCCAACTCCAAAGCCCGTCGCCGACAAAGTTGAAGCCCCGGTGGCTGAAGATGTGGATGATGAGGAAGACGATGAGGAGGAGGATTCAAGAGGTATTCCAAAGGTGTTGGGAAAAATTGATTTGGAAAGTTTGAACCAACTCACCCGACCCAAGAAAAAAACCAAGGCCGAAAAGAAAAAGGAAGCCGCCGAAAAGAATAAAGCGCTCGAACAGTCGAAAAAGAAAGAGCCACACCCGGGTCATCGTACCGAAACCCCCAGGGATACCAAACCTGCCGAACAACCGAAACCCGTTGAAAAACCGGCAGTAAAAGATGCTCCTCCAGTAATTCCGCCGGTAAAACAGGAAGTTAAGCCTTCGGAGAAACCGGGCGAAAAATCAATGGAAAGTACGCCCGAAAACTTCTTGAAAACCAAATTCGAGAAACTTACCGGACCGGTAATTCTGGATAAAATTGATTTGCCCGTAGAGCACAAACGCAAAAAGGGACAACCCGTTGCCACCTCAAGCGATGATGCCGCCAAGAAAAAGAAAAGAAAACGTATCAAGGTAAAACCACAAGGCGATACCGATACCAAAACTGATGGTCAAAACCGCAACGAAAAGCATGGCCATGGTGATAAATCCAAAGACGGGCAAAAGAAAAAATTCGGAGCCAAAGACAATGCCAAACGTCCGATATTGAAAGCGGAGCCTTCCGACGAAGAAATCCAAAAGAAAATTAAGGATACCCTGGCACGATTGGCTCCCGCCGGAAAATCTAAATCGGCCAAGTACAGAAAGCAAAAACGTGAACACGTTTCGCAAAACATCGCAGAGGAAATGGAACGTCAGGAACAGGAAAAATCCATCCTGAAAGTTACCGAGTTTCTCACTGCCAACGAATTGGCCAACATGATGAGCGTTGGAGTTACCGACATTATCACTACCTGTATGCAGTTGGGTATGTTCGTTTCCATCAACCAACGTCTGGATGCCGAAACCATCGCCCTGGTGGCCGAAGAGTTTGGCTTTAAAGTTGAATTTGTGGGTGTGGATGATGCCGACATGGCTGATATTGATGATAGCGAAGACGATCCTGCCGATTTGGTGGAAAGAGCCCCCATTGTTACGGTTATGGGTCACGTGGACCATGGTAAAACCAAATTGCTCGACTACATTCGTAAAGCCAATGTGGTTGCCGGTGAGGCCGGAGGTATTACCCAGCACATCGGGGCTTATGAGGTAACCACCGACAGTGGAAAAAAAGTTACCTTCCTCGATACACCCGGTCACGAAGCATTTACGGCCATGCGTGCGCGTGGTGCCAAAGTTACCGACATTGCCATCATCGTGATTGCCGCCGACGACAGTGTGATGCCCCAAACACGGGAAGCCATCAACCATGCACAGGCTGCAGGGGTGCCCATCGTGTTTGCCTTCAATAAAATGGATAAACCGGGAGTAACTTCCGACAAGATAAAAGAACAATTGGCCAACATGAATATCCTGGTGGAAGAATGGGGCGGAAAGTTCCAATCGCAGGAAATTTCGGCCATCACCGGTATGGGTATCCCCGATTTGCTCGAAAAAGTGCTGCTTGAAGCCGAAATTCTTGAACTGAAAGCCAATCCCAACAAACCGGGTCGTGGTACGGTTATCGAGGCTTCTCTCGACAAAGGACGCGGATTCTTGGCCACGGTTTTGGTTCAGGATGGTACCATGAGCAAAGGTGATGTACTACTTGCCGGACCGGTTTTCGGAAAGGTGAAAGCCATGTTCAACGAACGCAATAAGGCTGTTAAATCTGCCGGACCCTCGGTTCCCGTGCTGTTGTTGGGGTTGACCGCAGCTCCTCAGGCAGGAGATATTTTTAACGTGATGACCGACGAAAAAGAGGCCAAAAATCTCGCTTCAAAACGTCAACAACTGCTGCGTGAGCAAAGTTTACGTACACAAAAACATATTACACTGGATGAAATTGGCCGCAGGATTGCCATTGGCGACTTTAAGGAACTAAACGTGATCGTAAAAGGTGATGTGGATGGTTCTGTGGAAGCCCTCTCGGATGCCTTGCTCAAGCTTTCCACACGTGAAGTTCAGGTGAATGTTATTCATAAAGCCGTGGGTGCCATTACCGAATCTGACGTCATGTTGGCCTCTGCCTCAGATGCCATCATCATCGGCTTCCAGGTGCGTCCTTCAAGTCAGGCACGTCGTTTGGCAGAAAAAGAACAAATTGACATCCGACTGTATTCCATTATCTACCAAGCTACTGAGGAGCTTAAAACAGCCATCGAAGGTATGTTGAGTCCGAAGATGGAAGAGAAAATCGTTTGTAACGTGGAAGTACGCGATACTTTCCACATCTCCAAAGTGGGTACCATTGCAGGTTGTTTTGTGCTGGATGGTAAGATTACCCGTCAAACGAAAATCCGCATCATTCGCGATGGAATCGTGGTGCACACCGGAAAACTTGGTTCACTCAAACGCTTTAAGGATGATGTAAAAGAAGTGTCGGCCAACTACGAATGTGGTTTGAATATTGAAAGCTACAACGACGTAAAAATTGGTGACATCATCGAAGGCTATGTGATTGAGGAAGTAGCTCGCTAATAGAAAGTTATCCGGTTGCTGAGTGGTGTGAAACTGCCTCTTGTCAACTGTTCAATACTTTATAAAAGGCTGTTTAGTGTTAAGCAGCCTTTTTTTATGTCAACGGATTGGGTTTGTCCCAAAAACCTAACGACATTTATAATACTACAGATTCAGGCAAGTTCAACCGAGCGCCTCCTTGGCCATGGCAACGTTTTGATAAACAATTTTTTGAAATGGATTCGTGGCTCCGATTTATGATATTTTGGGAAATTTTATGAATCAAATCATTTATATTCGCCATGCATATAAACTAACACTATACCAACATGAACTACACATTAAAATCAATCGGAATTTTACTTCTTATTCTTGGTATCTATTCGTGCCAAACTCCTGTTTCTGAACAAAATGCTTCCTCGGCAAATCAAGCCAACAAACAAGAAATTGTTTTACAGAAAAATGTACTCACTGCTCAGGAGCAATCCCAACTTACGCCGGATGCGGTCATCGGGCGATTGAAGGAAGGTAACCAACGATTTCTGAATAATGAGCTCACTCTCCGCGACAACTCCGCTCAGGCGAAAAACAGTGCCAAAGGACAATATCCCATGGCTGCCATTCTATCATGTATCGACAGCAGGGTTCCTGTTGAAGAAGTGTTTGATTTGGGCATTGGCGACGTATTTGTTGCCCGTGTGGCCGGCAATATTGTCAATGAGGACATCCTGGGAAGCCTCGAGTATTCCTGTAAAGTATCGGGCTCCAAACTTATTGTGGTGCTGGGCCATGAGAGTTGTGGTGCTGTTAAAGCTGCCATCGACGGGGTAGAGCTGGGAAATATCACCGGTTTGCTCAGCAAGATTAAACCTGCCATAGCGCAATCGGAAAACTTTGATGGCGAACATTCGGGTAGCAATTATGCATATGTAAACTATGTGGGCGAAATGAACGTAAAGGAATCCATGGATGAAATCCGTCGCGATAGCCCGATTTTAAGGGAGATGGAAGAAAAAGGCGAAATCAAGCTGGTGGGAGCTAACTACGATATCCATACCGGTGCAGTGGAATTTTTCACCGAGTAGTAGTATCGTCCAACTATTCTATAATTTTCTGTCTTCGGCTATCAATCCGTGTGGTCCGATTTTGTAGCCGAGGGCATTTCTTCCTGTTTTGATGATGTTCATTCCGGCACAGGCACTGATTCCTTGCCATTTGCAATTGATTTGTTTGCAGTGCGTCAGACCGTTAATCTGGATGCCGATACATTCATCGGTGGAAAGAAGTGAAGTGTCGATGGTTTTCATCAAATGATAAGCTGGTGAATATTTCCGGGCATCAAAGGTACCCAATATTTTGTCGGGCTTGCGCACAAATTGGCTTGAAAATGGGAAATGTCCCTGCTTTTAAAAACAGATTTGTCCTGTTTCCAAAGGATAAATGTTTCTAAATTCCCACCACGCCTGATTTATTTTGTCCAGGACTTTTTCTTGTGACCCGAAACGGCGTAATACCAGATAAACAAATATCCCGGCACCAATACCCAATAGGCTTGTTGAAATGAAAAAACATCGGCCAACTGTACCCAAATCAAAGGGATGACTGCCCCTCCTGCAATGGCCATGATCAGCAAGGCGGATCCGGTTTTGATGAATTTTCCAAGGCCGTGAATGGCCAAAGGCCAGATGGCAGGCCATACCAATGCGTTGGCCAACCCAAGAAGCGCCACCGATACCACCGAAACCAAAGGTGAACCAATTAACACAACAATGCTTAGCGCAACTCCTAAAATGGCTGAGGCAGCCAGTGCCGTTTGTTGATTTAAATATTTGGGAATGAGCAATATACCCAACAAATAACCTGCAATCATGCCTGCCAGAGTGAATGAAGTAAATAATTTGGCCTCATCAATGGGAAACCCCAACGAAATGCCATATCGAATGATGGTATCTCCGGCTATTACTTCCACCCCCACATACAGAAACAAAGCAATTACCCCCAACACCAAATTTGGAAATTGAAAAATGTTTGATTTGGATATTAGTCCTGAATCTTCGTCCTCTTCCTGCTCGTCTTCAATTTCGGGCAAGGGCGAATATTTGATGCCAATGCCCAATACAACCAATACAAGGGTCATCACCACATAGGGCATCACCACCCGTTGCGCTAAGGCATCCAGTTGAATATTGCGTGCGGTTTCGTCCAATCCTTCCAGGCTTGCCACAAATGCATCTCCATCACTCAGTATAAAAAAGGCCAGAATCAAGGGTGCCAGCATGCCGGCCACCTTGTTGGCGATGCCCATGATGCTGATGCGCTTGGCGGCTGACTCCCGGGGACCAATAATGGTGATATATGGATTGGAAGCTGTTTGTAATACGGCCAATCCGGTTCCCATAATAAACAATCCCAACAAAAAGAGTCCATATATGCGGGTGAGGGCGGCGGGGACAAAAAGGAGGGTGCCCACGGCCATAACAAACAAACCTACCATCATGCCGTTTTTAAACCCCGTTTTTTCGAGTACCCACGACGAAGGCAAAGCCATCACCGTATAGGAAATATAGAAGGCAAAGGTTACGAAAAATGCCTGAAAATTAGTTAGTTCACAAGCAATTTGAAGGTATGGAATCAAAATGCCATTGAGCCAGGTAACGAAACCAAAAATAAAAAACAGGATGCCGATAATGGAAATGGAAAGCAGGTAGTCTTTTTTACTGCTCTTGGTCTTGGATTTGTTGGCCAATTGGTTCATGGTTGGGAGAATTAAATTTTTGATGCACGCAAAGTTATCATTCTTTGGCTGATGCTTTATTTTCGCAAAACAATTATTACCGGTGTTTATAAACAGGTTATTAAGAAAATGCCGGAACAGCGCATCTGTTCCGGCATTTTTTTAGCAATACTATCTCCATCTTCATGAAGACAATAGTTCTATTTCTGAATCACCAGTACCTTGGTAGTGATGGTGTTTTGGTTTTGAACACGCAGCAAGAAAGTTCCATTGCCCACCTCCGACAAGTCGATGGTTTGGAATGAAGTGGCGTTGTCCATTTTTTTAATCAACTGTCCATTAACATTATATATTTCCATGGAAGCGCCTTGTGCATTTTCAACATGGAAAATACCGGAGGAAGGATTGGGATAAACCTGGATTTCCTGATTAGCGGTTACTTCTTCCACACTCACGGTTCCCCAGCTGAACGGAGTGATTTCTTCGGAACCAAAATCTCCACCTTCGGCGAACAATACACCGTCGTTGTAGAGTTTGTACCAACCAACACCATAACCGGAGTCCATTCCGTCGCCATAGGCATCATAAATCTCAAAGGTATAGCATCCATTTTCGGGCATGATAAATTCTTCCATGTCCACAACTATTTGGCTTACATCGGTATAAGGTCCGCCTGAGTGTAGCACCTCTCCGTTTTCATTTTTTATTTTCCAGGTAGTTTCGCTACCATAGTTGTCGGTTTTTATTTGCAATGCCAGCACACCTACATTTTCAGCATTGTAAATAATGGCCGATTTGCTGTTGTCGTTGGGTTGGGTGTCGTCGTTGCCGTTTACCGAAACTACGTTGATTTCCAGGTTGTTTTCTTCTTCCAGGAAGAAAGAGATCTCATCAAGTTCTACTTCACCTTGTTGGAAGAAAGGAATGTTGCCAGTCCAGCTGGAGGTATGGGTGGCACCACCATTTACACTATATTCTACTTCCATGGAGGTGATGGGGTTTCCGGCGCGGTTGAGTACCGAAATAACGGGAGTGATTACACCCCAATCGCAAGCGATTTCAGGAATGTTTGAAATGCCTGTAAGTTCGGCATCGTCAACAGAAGTAGGGGGTATTACTGTAACGTCACATTCGTTTCCACTGATGATTTCCTGGGTGGTTTCGGCCATGAAGGCGATCACTCTCAGGTGGTTGGGGTCGATGGCTACACCATTGATGTCGCCGGGAATTTCCCAGGTGTAGGTTCTGTCGATAAATGAACCCATGGAAGTTTCGGTTATTTCTTCACCCCATTGTCCGGTCATCATTTCGCGCAGCATGTGCATGTGCAGGTATTGGTCGCCCACCACATAGTCGGGATTGGCCGACATACCGGCCTGGGGGCCTAAAATGCTGTCTTGAACCACGGCCACGTTGAGCATGTTGGATGCAGGTGCATCGGTGCCTGTGTAATAGGCTTCCACATGTACGATGAGCAAGGCAGGACTTACACTAAAGTCGGCGGAGGCTTCACAGGCCACATTGAGATAGGAGGCTTGAGCCAGAATCTGATTGCCGGCATTGGCGAAATTCCCACGACTCATGGCGGTTCCCGATCCCTGACTCATTCCGGAGAAAAGATGTCTGTTAACGGTTCCTGCCGGATAACCGGTAAGACCTGTTTGGCCGGCAATGGCTGCGCCCCATTCGGTTCTGAAGTCGGGCTCGCTGCCCGAAGGGTTGGCGTACGATCCGGTATGGATATTAATGATAAATGCATCTTCGGGATGTGCGGCGGCAAACAAGTTGGCCAAACGGTGTCCGTCAGGACAATATCCGCAGTGTATTCCCGTAAATTCTTCCAGAATTACGTTTTTGTTTTCGGGTGAGGTGCTCACAATGGTTTGCGATTGCAGAGAAATCACCAGCAAGCCAATAATAAAAGTAAAGATTAATTTTCTCATATGGATTTGATTTTGATGTGTAAAAGGTTTTTCTCGATGGGTATATTTATAAAATTCTTTGCAAGATAATCATTTATTGATAACAAGGTGCTGCATGAAATCGGGTGAGCGATTCTTCCACTTGAAAAATTGTTTCGATGCGCTTACGGAGTGAGCTCTTGGCTCTGGACAGTTGCGATTTGGAGGTGTTCACCGAAATATTCATGATTTCACCTATTTCTTTGTGCGAATACCCTTCGATGGTATTCAGATTGAAAACCATGCGGTAGCCTTCGGGGAGTTCATGAATAAAGGTGAGAAGTTCTTTGTGCGACATGGCCGAAAGTATTTCGTGATCGGTGCGCAGCACCTCCCGAATGGTTTCAGGTTCAATGTCGCGGGCAAACAAGTTTTTCTTCTTGTAGAAATTCATGGCGGTGGTCACCATGATTTTACGAAGCCATCCGTCAAACGAGCCTTCACCCCGGTAGTCTTTCAAAAATTTAAACACCTTGATGAATCCTTCCTGAAGTATGTCCTCGGCGTCTATCACCGTTCTGGCGTACCGTAGGCATACCCCATATAGTTTGGGTGCATACCTGTGGTAAAACTCATACTGGGCTTTACGATTGTTCTCGAGGCATCTTTCAATTAAACCGAAATCGATTGCATTTTCAGTAATTTCCATTTGAACGTTGTCAGATTACGTGAATAGAGAAGCCAAAAATAGATGAATGTTCAACACCAGATAAAATTTAGTTTTCTACAACACTTCTACAACGTGCTTATATGGAAGAGATATGAATAACAAGACTTCTACAAGATAATTGTTAAATACTACATTTACAGTAATTTGTGTAAATTGGTACATCTACAAATACTCAATTAAATATTTTGAAGGTACTCGGGAAGGCAATCGCTGTTTTCAAGCTCACATTTTTTACGAAGTCGATACCGGCTCATCTCCACGGCCTTAACTGAAGTGTTGTTCAGGGTGGCAATTTCTTTGGTGCTCAGGTTCAAACGTAGCAAGGCACAGAGCCGTTCCTCGTTTTTGGTTAGGGAAGGAAATTTGGTCTTGAGCTTTTTGAAAAACTCATCATAGGTCTGGTCCACCTTCGATTGAAACTCATCTATTTCTTGTTGTATTTGCAGGTTTTGCTGGATATGGATGGAAAGGTCTTTCACCTTGCGGTTGGTTTCGGGGTCGGAGGATGATGAAATGCTTTTTAACTCCGATTTTATTTGGATAAGCACCTGATTTTTTTGCACCAGATGCAAGGCAAAATTCATGAGGTCGTTGTCTTTACTTTTCAGTTCCAGCCGCATTAAATCCTGTTGGGTTTGGTGAAGCAAAGCATCTTTTTCGCGTACCAATCGTTCTTTTTTTATTTTTCCCGTAGCCCTGATAATTGCCACCAAAGTGAGGATTACAATGGTGATAATGCTGATAATTAACAAATTAAATTTAAGGTTGTCGATTTCTTTCTCGTTGTTGAGTAGCCTGATTTCGGTGTCTTTCAGTTTTATCTCTTTGTCTTTGATATCGTTGAGGAACCGCGATTGCAACTCCATGGCCATATCCGACTTTTGTTTTAAATAGATGGAATCGCTGTAACGCGAGAAGGCTTTAAAATAAAACAATGCCTTGGCGGGCTGGCCGGTGGCTTCATAAACCTCACTCAAACCTTTGGCTGCATTTCTGATGTCGTTCCATTTTTGTATGGCGAAGGCTTGTTTGTATGCTGCCGTAAGTGTTTCCCTTGCTTTTTCGTATCTACCGGCGGTCAGGTATTCGCTGCCCATCAATACCTGAAGCCGCAGTTTGGCTTCGGCATTGTTGGTTTGTTTGTAGATGGCCAAACTTTTGTCGAAGTACGAAAATGATTTTTCGGTTTGTCCCTGTTTGCTGAAAATCCGGGCCATGTTTTGGTAGTTGGTGGCAACCCAATCCAGGTAATTCATTTCCTCATTGATGGTCAGGCTGCGTTGGTAGTATTCCAACGCCTTTTCGTATTCATTTTTCAGGCGGTGAATCTCGCCCAGGTTGTTGAGGGCTTTGGCAATGCCGGCTTTGTTGTCAATCAGGTTGAAAATATCGTAGGCTTTCACAAAATATTGATAGGCTTCTTCCAGGTTTCCCTGATCGTAAAAAATGCTGCCAATGCGGTTGTATGCTTCCCCGATCAATTCTTTATCGTGGCTTTGGATGGCAAAATCCAGCGATTTTTTAAAATATTCAAGGGTTTGCTGCATGTCGTAGTTGTTGCGGTAGTACAACATGCCCAGCTTGCCGTATATGGAGCTCAGTTTTTTTGGTTGATTTCGCCCTTCATAAATTTTGGCACCTATTAAATAATAGTTGATGGAAGGTTGGATGTTGTTTTTCAAATCGAACAATTCTCCCATCAGTTCGTTGGTGGCGCCACAGGCATCGGGCGATTTGATTTGGTTGGCAAGTTTGAGTGCTTTTTTATTGAAATACAGCGCTTTGTCGATGTCTGTGGCTTTCAGTTCGTTGGCAATTTGGTTGAAAAGATAAACTTTTTCGAGGCTGTCGGTAGAACGTGCCACCAGTGTATTGAGAAACGACAGGGTAGTATCCTGACCATGGATGCTTTGATGTCCGATCAGCATCAGAAACGATAACAAGACCCATAAATGACTACCTACTACCCTCATACGTTATTTTGGTATGAGCGCAAATGTAGCGAAAAGATTAATGAACCCCATTTGAAATTTTCGGGCTTATTGATAGGGGTCGGTCATCGGAATCACATAGTATTCGCCGGTACGCGGATCTTTATAGAATTTGGAATAGCCATTGATACTTTCAATATTGGCATCCACCGAGCCTTTGACAAACACCGTGTTGAGCACATCCACTTCGCCCACCACCCTGAATGCAGAGTCGGCAACCACTCGGGTAGGTGATATTTGGGGAAAGATGCCGGCATTTTGGAATACGATAACCCAGATTCCGACGGCAATAACAACAAGTATGGTTTTGAAAAAACGAATATTAATTTCCATGTTCGAGGTGGTTTAGCTAACGAGGCCAAAGATATCCCTTTTCAAATTAAAAATCAATAATTGGAAGCAATACATTTCAACCGACTGAAAATTAATCGAAAAACAACTTAAGCCTTTGGTGTTTCTTTAAGTAGTTCGATGAGGAGGTCCCAGAATTTGACTGTGCTTTCGATGTGCAGGCGTTCGTCGGGGGAGTGTGCGCCCTTGATGGTAGGCCCAAATGATATCATGTCCATTTCGGGATAAGTGTGTCCTACCAATCCACATTCCAGTCCGGCATGAATGGCCAACACTTCAGGTTCCTGATTGAACAACTTTTTGTAAGATTTGGCTGCCAGGTCAACGATGGGGGATGCGGGATTGGGTTTCCAGCCGGGATAACCCTCGGAGGTGCTGATGCGGGCGCCGGCGAGTTTAAACACCGAAGCAACCATGTTGGTGGCGTCGTGTTTTTCTGATTCCACTGAGCTGCGCTGACTGGTTGTAATTTGAATTTCGTTTTCCTGAAACTTCACCGAGGCCAGGTTGGTGGAGGTTTCCACAAAGTTTTCCATGGTGGGCGACATGGTGAGTACACCATGGGGACAGGCATAAATGGCATTGGTGAGGGCGAAAAACGAATCGTCGTCGATTACGGTGTCGGGCAGGGGAGTGGTTTCGATGGTGATTTCCAAATGTGGTTCGGTAACGGCAAATTCATCACGGCAAATCTGTTTGTAATCCTTGAGTTTCTTTTCCAAGTCCGGAGCTTTGTCGGCCGGCACCACCACCACGGCGTAGGCCTCACGTGCTATGGCATTGCGCAGGTTGCCACCATCGAAGGTATGCAATTTCAGCTTAAAAGTATCTTTGTTTTCCCACAGAAAGCGGTTCAGAATTTTGTTGGCGTTACCTCTTCCCTTGTTGATTTCGTCGCCTGAATGACCACCCAACAATCCGGAAACCATGATTTTAAAAGCGCGTTCGTTGTCAGGCGCCGGTTCGTTGTCATAGGGCAGCCATGCCAGTGTATCCTGACCTCCGGCACAACCGATAAACAGTTGTCCTTCGTCTTCCGAGTCGAGGTTGAGCAGGATGGAACTTTTCAGAAATCCCGGTTGAAGGCCAAAAGCACCCGTGAGCCCTGTTTCTTCGTCCACGGTAAACAAACATTCCAATGGTCCGTGTTCGATATCATTGGCGGCCAAAACAGCCAATTGAGCTGCCATTCCGATGCCATCGTCGGCACCCAGGGTGGTTCCGTTGGCTTTTACCCACTCGCCTTCGATGCGCGATTCGATGGGGTCGTTGTCGAAATCGTGGACCTTATCACTATTCTTTTCACACACCATGTCCATGTGGCTTTGCAGCACAACCCAGGCACGGTTTTCCATGCCCTTGGTGGCAGGTTTTCTGATGAGAATATTGCCCGTTTCATCCTGCAGGGTTTCCAGTTGGTGTTTTTTTCCGAAATCGAGGAGGTAGGCAATAATTTTTTCTTCTTTTTTGGATGGCCTGGGAATTTGGAGAATTTCATTAAAATATTTCCAAACGGAAGCCGGCTCGAGATTTAATATGGTGTTGCTCATGATACGTAAGGTTTGTTTGCAAAATTATCCAAATGTATTACACCAACCATGAATTGGTCGATATTTTTAGGCATGTCGTCGGATTTTTTACCTTTGCCCCCTCATTTTATACGAATCATAAAAAAATAGTCTTATGCCAAAAGCCAGTGCACGCCACATTCTGGTAGCAACCGAAGAAAAATGTAATGAACTGAAAGCCCAAATTGAAAATGGTGCCGATTTTGCTGACATCGCCCGTAAATTTTCCAGTTGTCCGTCGGGACGCAATGGAGGCGATCTGGGTAGTTTTGGACCCGGAATGATGGTGAAAGAATTTGACGAAGTGGTGTTTAGCGCACCCATCAATACCATCCAGGGACCGGTGAAAACACAGTTTGGATATCATCTGCTCGAGGTAACTGCCCGCAGCTAATCCATCAAAAAAACATCAGGAACCCGGTGATTGACCCAGTCAGTTGCCGGGTTTTTTGTGTGGGGAAGGTTGGATTGCGACCATATTTTTGCTGACTTCAACCGAAAACGGAAGCCCTCAAAACAACGGGACGATCCTTTACTTGGAATAAATCCAAATAGCCAAAAGCCCCCATGGGCAATGTTCACCGCAATCGTTTGATATTTTTGTTGAAAAAAATGGCTACGGTAGGCGTTTTGCATGTTTTTTCCGATGATGTTTTTGTTAAACGAAGTGTAAAATACAAATATACAGTCGATTAAATTCATTGGTATGGGTCGGGGAAGTATATGTAAGGCCCTTTTGGAGGATGGTGGTTGTTGCAGAAGGTGAAACAGAGTCAGGTTGCTTTTTACAACAAATTACATATAGTTTAACTCCATGTTACGGTTATGTTAAAAAGTATTAATTTTAGCAAAAAAATAGCCAAACTAAGATGTGAAGTAAGTAGTGAAATTCATTTATTTAACCAATTCATAAACTAATCTAATGTACAATGCTTAAACAATTATCCACAAAATTGCTCATGATTGCAGCAATCGTGCTCTGTGGTGTTACCACAGCTTTTGCGCAAGGTGGTGCCGTTACCGGAGTGGTAACTGATGCTGCCGACGGGTCATTCCTGCCGGGTGCAACAG
Organism: Bacteroidales bacterium; assembly: GCA_965140775.1. Lineage (GTDB taxonomy): Bacteria > Bacteroidota > Bacteroidia > Bacteroidales > F082 > UBA6244. Next base: position 1,269,217 of record OZ223471.1, read on the forward strand.
TTGTTGTAAAGGGAACCACCCAGGGTACCGTTACCGATATTGATGGAAATTATTCCATTTCGGTTACAGCGAATCAGGTTATCGAATTTTCGTACGTGGGCTATGCCACGCAGGAATTTACGGTAAACCCCGGAACTACGCTTAATGTAGCCCTACAGTCATCAGCCCAATCACTCGACGGTGTAGTGATTATCGGTTATGGTGTGGCCAAAAAACGTGATGCTACAGGATCCGTTACGGCCATTGATGCCGAGAGCTTTAATAAAGGTGCCATCACCAACCCTGCCAGCCTCATCGCCGGTAAGGTGGCCGGGGTACAAATTACCTCTAACGGAGGCGCTCCCGGTACTTCCTCCACCATTCGTATCCGGGGTGGTTCATCGCTCAACGCCAGCAACGATCCGTTGTTCGTAATTGATGGAGTGCCCATTTCAAATGATGTGGCAGGTGGAACCCGCAGCCCCCTCAACAGCATCAACCCCAATGATATCGAGTCGTTTACCGTTCTTAAAGATGCTTCCGCCACCGCCATTTATGGATCGCGTGCTTCCAACGGTGTTATTATTATCACCACCAAACGTGGAAAAGTCGGTCGTGCCCTCAAATTGAACTACGAAGGTAAACTCTCTTATTACGAGATTCCCAAAACCATCGACGTATTATCGTCGGAGGAATTTATCAAGACCATCACTGAAAAGCAACCCGGACATGTGGACATGTTGGGTGTTTGGCTCGACCCCAGTGGTAAAGAAATTCCTTACGCACAACTTCCCGACGATCGTACCGGATATACCCAAAAATATTACGATACCGATTGGCAAAAGGAAATCTACCGCAATACCACCGGTATGGACCATAACCTGTCCGCCACCGGAGCTTGGGAAAACGTACCTTACCGTTTTAGTATGGGTTATACCGATCAGAATGGTATCATCAAAACTTCCAATTTTCAAAGGACTTCGCTTGCTGCAGCCATCAACCCCAGTTTGCTCGACGATCATTTGAAGATCAACTTAAACATCAACGCTTCGCTCATTAAAAATCAGTTTAATAATGGTGGTGCCATCAATGCCGCTTTGCAAATGGATCCCACCAAGCCCGTTTATGGCGACAATGCTTATGGCGGATACTGGACATGGTTGCAACCCAATTCGGAAGCCGACCTCAACAATTATCCGGTTACCCAGGCTACTACCAATCCCGTGGCTCAACTCAATTTGCGCGACGACCGTTCCAAAGCCGACCGCGTTTATGGAAATGTTCAGTTTGATTACCGAATGCCATTTTTCCCCGATTTGCGTGCCAACCTGAATTTGGGTTACGATTATAGCAAAAACCGCGGTTCCGTGTATGTCCCCGCCTATGCTTCCTGGTCGTTCGACAAAGCTCAGGGTGGTGGAGAACAGAACTACTATGCCAACGAAAATAAAAACTCACTGGTCGATTTCTACTTCAACTATGTTAAAGACGTGGCCAGCCTCATGAGTTCGTTTGATGTAACGGCCGGTTATTCGTTCCAGCATTTTTACAACCGCTCCTATTCTAATAATAGCAACGTACCTACTTTAATAGACCCCGAAACAGGATTGCCCACCGGACAGTCATGGGTAATTTCCCATAATGAAGATGCCGGTGAATATTATCTGGAGTCTTTCTTTGGTAGGTTAAACTATGTACTCAACAATAAATACCTCATTACCGCCTCTGTTCGTCAGGATGGAACCACCCGTTTTGCTGCTGAAAACCGTAATGGTCTTTTCCCCGCCGTGGCATTGGGTTGGAAAATCAATGAGGAAGGTTTCCTGCGCAATTCAAAAGTTTTGAGTCAGTTGAAACTTCGTTTGGGCTGGGGTCTCACCGGTCAGCAGGATATTGGGGGCTATTATGATTACATGGGATTATATACCTACGGTAACAATACTGCCATGTATCCGTTTGGCAACAATTACTATATCACCCTCCGTCCTGAAGGGTACAATGCCAACCTGAAATGGGAAGAAACCACTACCTGGAATGCAGGTTTGGATTATGCTTTCCTGAACGACCGCATCTACGGAACCGTTGACTATTATGTACGCAAAACCACCAACTTGTTGAGCTGGGTACCTGTACCTGCAGGAAGCAACCTGAGCAACTACATCAACCGCAACATTGGTGAAATGGAAAACTCAGGAGTTGAATTTGCCATCAACGGTAAAATTATCTCTAAACCCGAAATGTACTGGGAATTAGGTGTTAATGCCACCTTCAATCACAACGAGATTACCAACCTCTACGATGGTGCAAGCATCGAAACCGGAGGAATCGCCGGTGGTGTTGGAAACAATATTCAGGTGCAAGCCGTTGGTCAGCCCCGCAACGCCTTCCTCGTTTACGAACAAGTTTACGACGAAGCCGGAAAACCCATCGAAGGTATGTATGTGGACCGCAATGGTGATGGACAGATTACCACTGACGATAAGTATTACTACAAAGATCCCAATGCCGACATGTATTTCGGTATTTCATCCAACTTTAGCTACAAAGATTGGTCGTTCTCTTTTGCCGGACGTGCCAATTTTGGCAACTACATGTACAACAACGTTGACAGCGAAAATGGATGGTACAACCGCATGTTCCGCAACGAAGGACCTTACCTGAGCAATGTGGTGTCGAGTGTTACAGAAACAGATTTTAACACTGCTCAATATTATTCGGATTATTATGTGCAAGATGCTTCTTTCTTCCGCATGGATAATATTTCCCTCAGCTATACCATCAACGACCTGTTGAAAAACAGACTCGATATTCGTTTGTCGGCCACAGTAAACAACGCCTTCATCATCACCAGATACAAAGGAATTGATCCTGAAGTAAGTGGTGGTATCGACAATAGTGTTTATCCCCGTTCACGGGTGTGGGTTTTTGGTGTTAACCTGATGTTCTAATTTAAAATTCTCGAAACAATGAAAAAATTTCTTTATATAACAACAATTGTTACAGGTTTGATGCTCATTGCCAGCTCCTGTATCAAGAACATGGATTTAAAGCCGCTGGATCCGGACAGCACTACATCAGCTACCATATTTGATGACCCCGAATCGTACACCCAGTTTTTGGCCAAATGTTATGCCGGACTGGCTGTTGGTGGTCAGCAAGGTGGCGACGGACAAGCCGACATCAGTGGCATCGACGGAGGTTTTAGTCAATACCTGCGTCAGTATTGGTACCATCAGGAATTAACCACCGACGAAGCCGTTATTGGTTGGGACGATGCTACCATTAAGGATTTTCATTACCAACAATGGGGTGATGGCGATACCTTTATTGCAGCCATGTATTATCGTTTGTTTTACCAGATTTCGTTGGCCAACGAGTTCCTTCGACAGACCACCGATGGTAAATTAAGCGATCGTGGTACTTCTGAAGAATGGCGTGCCAAAATTGCCAACTACCGCCTGGAAGCCCGTTGGCTTCGCGCACTCAGCTACTGGCATGCACTCGATTTGTTCGGATCGGTACCCTTTGTGGTGGAAACAGACCCCGTGGGCGACTTTTTCCCTCCTCAAATTTCCAAAGCCGATTTGTTCAATTATATTGAATCGGAACTGATTGATATCGAAGGTCAGATGATGGCTCCCAGAACCAACGAATATGGCCGTGCCGATCAGGGTGCTGCCTGGATGTTGCTGGCCAAACTTTACCTGAACGCCGAAGTATATATCGGTACTCCTAAATATACCGAGTGTATTACCTATTGCAACAAACTGATGGGTGCAAATTACCAACTGGCCCCAACTTTCCAACAATTGTTCTGGTCCAACAACGATGTAGATCCCGCAACCACGCAGGAAATGATTTTCCCCATTCGTTATAGTGGTGAGTTTACACAAACCTGGGGTGGAACTACTTTTGTAATACATGCTGCCATTGGTGGCGACATGGTTCCCGACGATTATGGTGTAGATGGCGGATGGGGCGGAACCCGTACTACCCGTCAATTGGTAGAAAAATTTGATGCCGACGACTCACGCGGTATGTTTTTTACCGATGGTCAGAACATCGACATCGATAATGTAGGTTTGTTTACCGATGGTTATGCCGTAACCAAATTCCGTAACTGCTATTACACTGCCGACGGAACCAAGGTAAACGGTTTTAGCCTGTCGTTTCCTGATACCGACTTCCCCTTGTTCCGTTTGGGCGACGTATATTTAATGTATGCCGAAGCTATTTTGCGCGGTGGAAGTGGTGGAAACATGGCAACAGCCGTTGGTTACATCAACGATTTGCGCACACGTGCAGGTGCTGCTACGGTTGCACAAGGTGATGTTACCCTGAATTTCATTCTCGACGAACGCGCCCGCGAATTAATGTGGGAAGGACACCGCCGCACCGACCTGGTTCGTTTCAACAAACTTACCGGTGGTGAATACATCTGGGCATGGAAAGGAAATACCAAAGAAGGCAGATCAACCGATGCCAAATACAATGAATTCCCATTGCCGGCAGCGGATGTAAACGCCAATCCAAACCTCACACAGAATCCTAATTATTAATCAAAAAAAGAAAGTGTAATGAAAAATAAATCATTTATATTTCTCGCGTTGTTAGGGTTTGCTTTGGCATTTGTTTCGTGCCAGAAGGAAGAAACAGAACCCACCTACAATGCAACTGCAACGGTGGCTCCCGCCATTGCAAATCCTGCTGCAGGAGCAGAAATCGTCCTGCTGTTGGCCGACTCCGCCAATCCCTTTGTGATCGACTGGTCGGCAGCTTCCTACACCCTCTCCCATGGTGAATTGCCCAATACGGTTTACAGCCTTTCTGTTATTCAGTCCGACAGCAGCTGGGATGGTGCCAAAGAATTGATCAACACCACGGACCTTACTTTTGAGACCATTGTGTATGAATTCAATAACACCTTGTATGCGCTGGGCGTTGTACCCGAAGTTCCCACCACCATCAAGTTGGTGGTCAATGCTACCGTTCAATCCCTTTATGGCCCCATTCCGGTAACCAGCGTTAATTCAGCAGAAATAACCATTACAGTTACCACCTTTGAACCTCCCACACCACCACCGGTGACCGATCCGAGCATGTGGGTTCCCGGTGCCTACCAGGGATGGTCGCCTGCCGATGCTGCCCAAATTTGGGACACCGATGGCGATGGTATTTTTGAAGGGTTTGTTTACTTCCCCGAAGTAGCCACCTTTGATGGTAACTTTAAGTTTACCGCCAACCCGGCATGGGTGGATGGTGGTAACTATGGTTCCGATGGAACAGAGTTTGGTCTGGATACCGACAGCGGTGCCGGCAACCTGGTGATCCCCGGTCCCGGTGGATATTGGCTGACCTGCGATATCAACAACCTGGTTTGGTCGTACGAAGCCCAAAGTTGGGGAGTAATTGGTTCCGGTATCCTAAACGGAGATTGGAGCGAAGACGTGAACATGACTGCCATCACCGCCCCTTACAATGTGGTTGAAGTAACCATCGATGTTACCGAATCACAGGATTCAGGTGATCTGCGCTTCAAATACCGCATGAATGATGCATGGGATGTGAACTATGGTGCCGAAGCCGGCAGCGATGTGCTGGTTGGCAGTGGCCCAGATATCCTGATGCCCGAAGGTGCAGGAAATTACACCTTTAAGATGGATATGAGCAAACCGGTATTTACCTATTCTTTTATCAAGAACTAACCATTTTTAATTGATAATTAAAAGCCCGTCGAATTTTGACGGGCTTTTTTTGTGATTTTTTTTAGTGCCAAGTTCATTTGGAATGGATGATCTTCACTAAATTGGTGGAAACGCAACAAAAGTCCTTCCGAAAAGTGTGCTGAAATATAAAAAGTCGTTCCGAAAAATGTAACAGCATGCAGAAAGTGATACCAACTATAAATTGAAGTTAGCAGAACGCTGTTTATGTATAATGACGATATAGAATTGAAGAGGTTTCAGGAGCGAAGCGAACTTAACGCTCATTTCAATTCATATTCCGTATGACACGAAAAAGTATCCTTACTCGGTGGCTGTTTTCCTTTTGACAGGCAGGCGGGTACCTGAATAGGTTGTTGCCGGCTCAGGTTCGACATGCCGGGTTTTTTACAACCCTGTAGCGGTCGAAAAAAAGTCATGCGCTCGGTAAGGCATATCTGAATCTTCAGTCTTCCCTTACTTCTCCTTTTTCAAAATAAATCCCGACAACGGCGGCAATTCCATTTTTCCATCCACCATGCCTCCATTCATCAGATCAGTATAAACGGTCTTGTCGGGGAGGTTGTAGAAATCGGCCGAATCTCCCAAATTGAATAACACCACGATTTCGTTGGATGGATTGGTTCTGCTATACATAAAAGTTTTACCCTTGGTTTTCAGAAAATTGAAATCTCCGTCAAAAAGCACCGGATTCTGTTTTCGTAACTGAATCAGCTTTTTGTAGTATGCGAATTGTGTGTTGTCGAAGCCCACCGTGTCGTAAACAGGTTCTCCGGGTTGGATGTTGTTCCGGTTTTCCGCGTCGCAGGTATATTCAGGCCACCAGAGCGGCTTGCGGCAATCGGGATCGTCGGCGCCCCACATGCCCATTTCGTCGCCATTCCACACATGAGGTGCTCCAATGCCGGTGAATTGATGCATCAGATAGAGCCTCGCCCGTTGATAGGTTTCCGGATCAGGTTTTCCGGTTTTGTAGTTTTTGTCGTCGGATGGTTTGGCGTTCAACTTGTATTTCCCCTTATTGTAAAAGGAGGTGAGCAAGCGTGGCGAATCGTGGGATGCTGCCAGCGACATCATGGCATCGCGGTTAGGTTTGTTCAGTCGGTTCCATTGAAATTGCAGACTGTCTTTCAGCTGTTCGGCAGTAATTTCCATGTCTGTTTTGGCAAAGAAATACCTGGCCGGACGATATACCTGATAGAACATTACGGCATCGAACACATCACCTTGTGTGTAAGGTGCTGGGTTCATCAGCTTGTCGGGCCACTGTTCCCACCAGATTTCACCCACCAGATACGCCTCCGGGTTGATACTTTTCACAAAATCATGGTAATCGCGCCAAAAACCCATGGGAATTTGGTCGGCCACATCAAGACGAATACCGTCAATACCCTTGCTGACATCTCCGTTGGGAGCCAGCCAGCGTTTGGTTACGTTGAAAATATGTTGTTTGGCGCCTTCGTTTTGGTCACCTTCGTAGGGTTTTCCATGGACACGCTCGCCGGTGATGTTCACCTTTTTGATTTCAGGTAAACTGCTTATGTTCAGCCATCCCTGGTATTTAAATTCATTTTCGGGTGTGTTGGGATCGTCGAAAGCAAGGATGTTGTACCAATCTTTAAATGCTGATTTTTCCTGATTCTTCACCACATCTTTAAAAGCCCAAAATTCAACTCCGGTGTGGTTCCATGAGTAATCCACAATTACCTTGATACCCCGTTGATGCAATTGGTCCACAATCTGCAAAAACTGCTTGTCGGCGGCAGTCCATTGCCAGGTGGAGGGATCCCCCGGGTTTTCTTCGGCCATGATTTTCATATCCCCTTCCGGGTCGGGGCCGAAATTCACGTCCATGTGTCGCCAGTTGCGCGCATCAAACTTGTGAAGCGATGGAGCATCATTGATGGGATTGAAATAAACTGCCGTAACACCTAGATCTTGTATATAATCCAGTTTGTTGAGCACCCCTTGAAAATCGCCGCCATACCTGCGGAGTTGCAGGTTTCCATAAAAATCGTTACCCAAATCCTTGGCCCACCGGTCCTGTTCGTACCAGCTTTGCGTCCAGGGAGTTATGCTCCAATTATCAGGAACTGGTCTGAAATCCGAAGCCGTCCGGATGGTGGCAGGAGTGGGGTTGTTGGTGGAATCGCCATTGTTGAAACGTTCCACAAATATTTGATACCAAACTACCTTTTTGGCCCATTCGGGTGGGGGAGTGGGGGTGGTTTTTTGTTTTTGCTGACAGACGGCCATAGTGAATACAAATACCAAGGTGGGCAATAAAGCGAGTTTTTTCATGAAGCACAAATTGGTGAAAATTGCGAACTTCAAAAATACCAAATTTTTGCGTTCAAAGGCCGGCGTAAAGCAGCCGATACACTTAAAAATGCCCGATGCCGGGTTCGGGTTGGTGTTTTTGGGTAGTCTTTATATAAAAAAAATACCTGCCTCACAACAAAAAATGCGAGTAATCTCTAATTTATATTCATTCCAATGCAACCAAAATGGCCAATTGGTGTCATAAATATCGTGCCGATTATTAAGCTGTTAGGTTTTTTGGCAGGACAGAAGCCGGGTATGGTTAGCAAAGTGGAATATGGGATGAACTGCTGACCGATTGTTATTTGTAAGCTGAAATAACTATTTTTGATAGCTTTTTACGAAGCAGGGAAATAGGATAGACATTTATTGTTGGAAGAACATCCGCCCGATGTAGCCATTTAGCGTTTTATTATAGATGAATTAATTTTGAATAGTGCGGAAGTCACAAAGGTTGAGGGATTTTGTGCCAACTCACATGGCTCGGGAGTTCTCAGTCTTTTTATTTTGGAAACTTTTTTACTGTTTATACATATAAATAACTTGTCGTATAACATATTGCAGCACCCACAAACCACAACCATATGAATAAATTTTTACGCTTCTCTACACATAACACAAAACTTGCGAGATATTTAAAATTGTCTAAGATGCTTACCGCCCTATTTTTTATGGTGGTTGGGTTGGTGCCGAATATAGCCATGGGAGAGGGGACTGATGAGTTGTGTGCCACGGTGGGCGAAACGCACCTGTATTTATGTAACGATTATGTTAATGATTGTGGTCAGAATAGAAGTCATTTTGCAGTATATAATTGTAATCCTGAGGACAGATTATTTTTTGCTATAAAAAGTACCTCCGAAACTGTTTACTTTGGGTTTAACTGGGAACAATACAATGGGTCATCTTTTTCCAGTGTTGTTTTTCGCATCAAAAACAGCAGCGGTAATGTTGTGTATTCAGAAACCGCGATTCCTTCATCCGGTACCGGATATATTGGTACATTGATGGCTGCACGCAATGGACCCAATCAAGTTCCCGGTACCATTGGAGGATATGATGCTTTTGAATTGACTAATTTGCCACCAGATAACTACTACATTGAATTTAATGGTACAAAATTGGGCAATCCAAATTATACTGATAACTGGAGGATTAAGTATATTGATGTAACGGTATATGACAATGCCTCAAGCCAGGTTAAAACAGGGCGATTGTTTTCAAAAGGTTGGCAATTTATTGAGACTCAGACAGGTCCTCCAAATGATCCTTGGGATAAGAACTCTTCTACCTTTTACATTTATTCCACTGATCAGGTAATTACCTCTGTTCAATTCGACGACTTGCAAGGACGTGCATGGTTAATGTTTTGCAACTCCAATGGTTGTGATGATACCGGAGACTTTACTCAGGATAGGAAGTCTGTAGCGAACCAACAGGCCTATTTTCCTGAATACAATATCTTTGTTAATCCACCGGATCAGGATCTTTTTCCACCAACATCAACTCTGGGTGAAATCATTGAGCCGTGGCCGGTTGGTTATACCAATTGCAATGATGGCTCCATAGATTTTGTTGTAAATGTGGATAAAGAAGGGTTTGCAGAAGTGACATTGGATTTCGATCCCCCGTACACTGACATTACAGTCAATGACAATGTAAGTGCCGGAGCAAATACCATTACCTGGGATGGCCTTGATGGTTCGGGAAATCCCGTTCCTAATAATATAAGTTTTGGTTTTTTTGTTACCTACATCAATGGGCTAACAAACTTGCCACTGTTTGACATAGAGGGGAATCCCAATGGATTTAGGATAAGCCTTATCGATCCTCCCGGTGACGTTCCGTTGGTGTTTTGGGATGACAGCAATGTGGGGGGAACAACCAACTTTTCTGGATGCAACAGTACTCCACCGAACCCGGGCTGTCATGCATTTGGCGATGAAGATAACAATACGATGAATACCTGGTGGTACACAGCTTCTAATTCAACAGCAACAGTTACCATTGTCGAAGAACGCGGCCCCCAACTCATGACCTTCACCCAAACCCCTCCACAAGAGCATTGTGCAGGGAGTACGGGGATTCAATTCTCCGTGGTTCCGGAGATCAACACCGAAGTTTATCATTGGTCCTATACCGGAACGGGCGTTACGGTTACCCAAAGCCCCACCCAGGCCTGGGTGGTTACCCTTGATTTTGGTACCAATGCCACCCCCGGCGATTTGCAGGTATATGGCACCAATGCCAACTGTACCGATCCCGGTCCCACGGCATCGTTGCCCATCACCATCATACCTGCTGCCAACGCCGATGCAGGTGATGACGAAACCACCTGTGCCGGGACACCCATTTTGTTAAGTACTGCCGTGGTGTCCAATCAATCCTCCATATTTTGGACAAAGGTGACCACCGGTGCCGATGGAACCTTCGACCACACCAGTTGGCAAAACCCCACCTACACCCCCGGCCCTGCCGACAATGCACGTGGTTTTGTGGTGCTTTCTGTTTCTGCATTCTCCAATGCACCGTGTAGCACTGTGGCCACCGACCAAATGACACTCACTATTGATCCGGCACCCACCGCCTTTGCCGGAAACGACGACAACCTCTGTCTGGGTGGATCCTATACATTGGGCTCGGCCACCACCACCCATTCAGCTGCACAAACCTGGAGTGTAGTTACGGGTGATGGAACCTTTGATGATGCAACAGCCCTTCATCCTGAATATACCCCCGGCCCCGGCGATTTAATCGCAGGTACCTTTACCTTGCAGTTGGCGGCCCACCCATTGGGGCTTTGCTCCACTGATGCCACCGACCAGATTACTGTAACCATACAACCCGTTCCCGAGGCAGATGCCGGTGCCGATGCAGGAATCTGTGACATAGAAACCTATACCCTTACGGGGGCCAGTGTGGATTTCAATACCGATCAGGAATGGACCCACAACGGAGATGGAAGCTTCGACGATCGTTTTGCCATAAATCCAACCTATACGCCCGGAGCCAATGATATTTTAACCGGAAGCGTTATTCTCACGCTCACGGCTACGCCCATTGCTCCGTGTGCTGCCGATGCCGTTTCCACCATGACCCTTTCCATTCAACGGTCAGCCACAGCTGACGCTGGTCCGGATGCCACCATTTGTGAAAACGATGACCTGCAACTGAACGGTACAGTCGAGTTTCAGAATTCCATTTTGTGGAGTGTTCCCCCCACGGCAGATGGTACTTTTGACGATCCCACCCTTGTCAACCCAATTTATACCCCCGGACCCACCGACATCGCCAATGGAAGTGTGGTACTCACGCTTACTGCAGGAGCAGTATCTCCATGTGCCGCTGATGCCGTATCGTCTATGACCCTGAATATTCAACCCCTGGCATTTGCTGATGCCGGAACCGATGCCACCATTTGTGAGGGAGAAACCTATACACTGCCGGGTGTTGAAGCCAATACGGCTTCCCTTTTGTGGACACGAACAGGGGATGGAACCTTTAGTGATCCAACTGTTATCGATCCGGTTTATACCCCGGGAGCCAATGATATCCTTAACGGATCAGTACAACTTACCCTCACAGGACAACCCATTGCACCCTGTGCTGCCGAGGCCATATCCACCATGACCCTGACCATCCAGCATCCTGTTACCGCCAGTGCAGGTCCCGCTACCGCGTTGATTTGTGAAGGTTCAGATTATCCCATTCCCGGAACATCCGAATATGCCTCACAACTCACCTGGACGACCACCGGTGACGGAACATTTTCGGATGCCACCATTGCCGATCCAATCTATACACCCGGAGCCGGCGACATTGCCGCAGGAAGTGTCACCATGACCCTGACGGCCGATCCCATTGCACCCTGTGCTGCACCTGTGGTCAGTAATGTGGTGTTGAACATACAACTGGCCTGCTTTGCAGATGCCGGTCAAGACGTGCTTTCATGTGAGGACGTACCATATACCGTTTTGGGTGATGCAGGTAACTATAGTTCTTTTGTTTGGAGCCATGATGGACTGGGAACTTTATCGAATGCCAACACCCTTAATCCGACTTATACCCCTGCCCCTGGAGAGTTTAATACCACCGTCACCATTACCCTGAGCACCACGGCCATTCCACCTTGTGCCGACCAAACCGACTTCATGGAATTAACCATATTGGAAGGATCCTATGCTGACGCCGGTAGCGACGAACAGGCTTGTGTGGGACTTCCCTACGATTTTGCCAACGGAAGTTCACCTCCACAGGAGTTTAACGGAACCACCTTCCTTTGGACGAAAGTCGATCCCACGGTTGATCCCACGGGATATATTGTCGATCCTACGGCAGTGGTACCTGTTTATGTTGTTGGAGACTACGATCCGGGTGTTACCTACCCCTTCGATATCGAATTTAATTTCGAGGTCCTAAGCGCCATCCGCTGCCGCGAGAGCGACAACATGATCCTCACCATCGAGGACTACCAGCCCGGCGCCCCCCTCACCCCCGACCAAACCATCTGCTACAACATCGTCCCTGCCCAGATGGAAGTAAGTGCCCCCACGGGCGGTGTAGGCACCTACAGCTACCAATGGCAGAGCTCCACCGACAATGTCACCTTCACCGACATCCCCGGAGCCACGGCCCTGACCTACCTGAGTCCCACCTCCTTATTGCAGACCACCTACTTCAAAAACGTACAAAGCTGCGATTGCGGCAGCAAGGAAACCCCGGTGATCACGGTCAACGTGTGGGATGAATTTTTGGCCGGCGCCCCCGCCCCCGACGAAATCATCTGCTATAGCAACCAACCCCAGCTGCTGGTGGCCGATGCCCCCACAGGAGGCGATGGAGTTTACACCTACCAATGGCAAAGCTCCACTGACAACATCACCTTTAGCGACATCACCGGAGCCACCACCCTGAGCTACCAACCCCCCTTACTTACCCAAACCACCTATTACAGGTTGCGACAGACCAATACCTGTGCACTTGTATTCACCCCCACTACCACCATCGGCGTGCTGGATGAGTTCATCCCCGGCGCCGTGAGTGGCGACCAGCTCATCTGCTACAATACCCAGCCCGCCCCCGTGAGTGCCGATCCCCCCACCGGTGGTGATGGCAACTACACCTACCAGTGGCAAAGCTCCACGGACGATATCACCTACACCGATATCACCGGCGCCACCAACCTGAGCTACCAACCCGGCCTGCTGACCACCCCCACCTACTACCACCTGAACCAGATATGCATCTGTGGCACCGTGACCACCGCCTCCATTTTCGTGGATGTACATCCCGACTACAACGTGGGCAGCATCAGTGGTGATCAGACCATCTGCTACAATACCATCCCCACGGCAATCTTGGGAACCGCCCCCACCGGAGGCGATGGCAACTACACCTACCAATGGCAGAGTTCCACCAACAATGTCACCTTTTTGGATATTCCCGGTGCCACCCAAATCGATTACCAAAGCGGAGCCCTGACCACCACCACCTACTTCAGACAAGTACAAAGCAGTGGATCAGGCTGTGGAATAGAAAACACCAATACGGTGACCGTAACCGTTTACAACGAATTCTTACCAGGAAACGCCACCGGCAACCAAACCATTTGCTTTAACACCATTCCCACCCTGCCCCTGCACGGCACCGTTCCCACGGGCGCAGACGGCATCTATAGCTACCAGTGGGAAAAATCACAGGCAGGCGGACCCTATACCCCCATCGGAGGCGCCACATCACTGGATTACAGCGAGCCCAACGCCCTGCAAACCACCACCAACTACCGCCTGATGCAAACCTCCGGATGCGGCAGCATCTACACCAACATCGTCACCATCACGGTAAACGATCCCCCCAACGTGGTGGCCGTATCCAATATCAGCTCCGTGTGTGTGAACAACGAAGTCACCTTTAGTGGATTCAGCACCGACAACGTCACCTGGATGTGGAACTTTGGCGATGGCACCACCAGCACCGACCAAAACCCACCCCCACATACCTACACCATCTTTGGAAACTACCTGGTGACCCTCACCGTCACCGACGTGATTGGCTGCAGCAACGCCGACACCCTGATGATCGACGTGGTAGAACCCCCCATAGTTGATTTTAGCTATGCCATAGACACCTGTCAGAAGATCATCTTCACTGATGAGAGCATCGCCCCCGCGGGCTACTTTTTGGTAGACTGGTACTGGGAACTGGGCGATGGCACCACCGATTCAGGCCCCACTTTCAGACACCAATACCCAGCAGGAGGGGTTTACACGGTTACTTTAACTGTTACCAGTGAAAAAGACGGAGATTTCTGTACCAACAGCACCTCCCTGCCCGTAATCGTCCCCAACACCCCCACCATCTACTACACCTGGGATCCCGAGCCCACCTGTTTGATGGACACCACCTTCTTCTACGGCGCTTCGGGCACCCCCATCACCGATTGGTACTGGAACTTCGACGATGGCCACGACACCACCGGACAATATGCCGGACACGTGTTCGACAACCCCGGAACTTATGACGTGATCCTCTACATCACCGACACCAACCTGTGCCAGAACAGTCTAAGCCAACAAGTCACCATCAACCCCATCCCACAGGTGAGCATGCAAATCTTTGATTCACCCACCTGCGCCCAAAGTATGACCAGTTTCCAGGGAAGTGCCGATACCGGCATCGAATTCTGGTGGTGGGACTTTGGCGATGGCGGCATCAGCGAAGACCAAAACCCCGTGCACAGCTACACCAATGGCGGCACCTACACCGTCACCTTAACCGCCACCGACTCGGCAGGCTGCTCCGCAACTGCCACAGGAGAGATTATCGTGGTACCCACCCCCACAGCCGACTTTAGTTATACCATGAGCGGCTGCAACCTGTTTGCCTTTACCGACAACAGCACCCTGCCCCCGGGCTATCAGCCCTATAGCAGACTCTGGGACTTTGGTGATGGCAGCACCTCCGATGTCCCCAATCCCGTACACACCTATGCCACGGGAGGCTTCTACGATGTCAAACTGGTGTTCACCAGCGATAGCCTGACCTATGGGTGCAGCGACAGCATCACCAAGACTGTGCAAGCCCCCAACACCCCCAATGCCACCTTCACCTGGGCCCCCAACCCCGCCCAGGCAGGCGACAACATCGGCTTTTTTGCCACCAGCGGCAGCACCATCACCAACTGGGCCTGGGACTTTGCCGATGGCGGCACAGCCACGGGACAAAATGCAACCCACACCTACACCAACCCCGGCGACTACGACGTGAGCCTGACCGTCACCGATGTGAACGGCTGCACCTTTGAAACCGTGATACAAGTCCATGTAGGCGGACTACCCCCGGTGGATTTTAGCTGGGACAACGCCTGCGAAAACACCCCCATCCAGTTCACCACCGATGCCAGCGTTACCGACGTGGGCGCCGTGGCCATCTACGATTGGGACTTTGGCGATGGAACAGGCAGCAACAACCAAGATCCCCTGCACACCTATGTCAACGCGAACATGTACAATGTCACCCTCACCATTATCGACACCCTGGGATATACCAACAGCGTTACCCACCAGGTAGAAGTGATGCCCGAGCCCATCAGCATGTTTTCCATCAGCAGTCCCAATTGCGAGAACTCAGAAACCTTCTTTGAAGACTACAGCATTCCCCTGAGCGGCTATCTCACCACCTGGGAGTGGGACTTTGGCGATGGCAATACAGCAACCATCAACTTCCCCGACGATCCCGATGTAAGCCACATTTACCCAGGTACAGGCACCTACACCGCCATGTTAACGGTCACCACCAGCGATGGCTGTCAGGCAACCAATAGCCAGGACGTCACCATCACCCCATCACCCATTGCCCAGATCGACTACGATGCGGGCTGCATGAGCGGACCCATCAGCTTCCATGATGTGAGCAGTGAAAACGGCGCCGGCAGCATCATTGCATGGCAGTGGAACTTTGGCGACCCCGCCAGTGGATCCTCCAACCAGAGCAGCCAGAGC
Source organism: Bacteroidales bacterium (assembly GCA_965140775.1). Lineage (GTDB taxonomy): Bacteria > Bacteroidota > Bacteroidia > Bacteroidales > F082 > UBA6244. Next base: position 1,285,241 of record OZ223471.1, read on the forward strand.
GATCCCACCCACTTGTTCAGCGGTCCGGGCACCTATGAAGTCACCTTAAGCATTCAAAGCCAAAGCAACTGCACGGATGCCGACACCATAGAAATCACCATCACCGATGCCCCCGAAGTGGACTTTACTTTCACCCCCGCCTGTATGCATGAACCGGTAAGCTTTACCATCACCGATCTGACAGGACTGGATCAATACTTTTGGGACTTTGGCGATGGCCACACCAGCCAGCAGCCCGATCCCGAAAACACCTACGACAGCCCCGGCGACTACCAGGTAACCCTGACCGTACAAACCACCGATGGCTGCACGGCCACCCAAACCCAAACGGTAACGGTGAACCCCCTGCCACAGGCCGGCTTTGAGTACAGTCAGCCCACCTGCGTAGGCGATACCATCTTCTTCTTAAACCTGAGCAACAGCCCCAATGGCGCCATTGTAAAATGGGAATGGGACTTTGACGATGGCAATACCGAAACCATCCTGGCACCCAACAGTGGCAACACCAGTCATGTTTATGCCAACGACCAAAGCTACGATGTCACCTTAACCGTTACCGACTCCGACAGCTGTCAGAATACAGTAACCAGAACCGTTATTTCCGTAGCCAGTCCCGTGGCAGAGTTCAACTGGGAAGACGCCTGCTTTGGCCAGCCCACCCAGTTTTATGATCTGACCAACAACACCCCCGACATTGGCAGTTGGTACTGGGACTTTGGCGACCCCCTCTCGGGCAACACCAACACCAGCACCTACCAAAACCCCACCCACGTGTTCAGTAGCCCGGGCGATTACACCGTCACCCTGATTGTGACCAACACCCAGGGCTGCGACGACACCATCACCCACGATTTGAGCGTGAACCCCGCCCCCGATGTAAGCTTTACCATGAGCAGCGACACCCTGTGTGCCAACACCCCGGTAAGCTTTGCAGGCACCTCCACCGCACAGATCAGCACCTGGTACTGGGACTTTGGCGATGGCGGCTATGCCCTGACCCAAAATGCCGACTACCTGTACAACGCCCCCGGCACCTATACAGTGACCCTGACCATCACCGACCTGGCAGGCTGCGAGGCTTCCACCAGTGAGCAGATCGTGGTCAAAGACCCACCCCTGGCCAACTTTAGCTACCAGAATGCCTGTTTGGGCGACACCACCTACTTCACCGATGAAAGCTACAGTCAGCTGGGCTACATTGCCGGCTGGGAATGGGATTTGGGCGATGGCAGCACCGCCAACATCCAAAACCCCACCCACCTGTACGCCACCAACGATGACTTTCAGGTAACCCTTATTGCCACGGACAACTACGGCTGTGCCGACACCATCCGCCAATGGGTGAAGGTAAGAACCCGCCCCATCGCCAAGATCGAAAGCTTTGTCCAGGTATGTGATCCTGCCGGACAGGTTTACTTCTTTGATGGCAGCGAGCCCGGAGCCGATGGCAGCCCGATACAAACCTGGGAATGGAACCTTAACGAAGGCTACTACAGCACAGAAATCGATCCCGAGTACATCTACGATATCACCGACACCTGTTACCAGGTAACCCTGACAGTGACCGATGACAACGCGTGTTACTCCACCGACACGGTAGAAGTCTGCGTGTTTGGACAATTGGAAGTAGAAATCACCGCCGATCAGGTTTGTTTGACACAGCCCACGACCTTCTATGCCCACTACCTGCCCGAGAACGACAGCGTGGCCAGCTACAGTTGGAACTTCCACGATGGCACCCCACAGGTCATTACCTACCACGACAGCATCCAACACACCTTTGCCAACCCCGGGCTTTACAATGTAGAGCTCATGGCCGTGGACACCAATGGATGCTCGGCCTACGCCAGTCTGGAAATCACCATAGACTCCCTGCCCACCCCAAGATTTAGCTATGAGGCAGGTGCCTGTGATACCCCCATGCAGTTCACGGATGAATCACTACACGGAGGCAACTTTATAGAAACCTGGTACTGGGACTTTGGCGATCCGCTCAGCAGCGAGCCCAACACCTCCACCGAGCAGAACCCCACCCACCTGTATTCACCCAACGACAGCAGCTACCAGGTCAAGCTCATTGTCACCAACTTTACCGGCTGCACCGACTCCCTCACCCGGACGGTCTATACCAGGGCCTGTCTGATAGCCAACTTCTACGTACCCGACACCATCAATTTGTGTGCACTAACAGAAGTATGCTTTGCCGACAGCTCCGTATTTTTGACCCAAAACGGTAACATCACCCAATGGGATTGGGACTTTGGCGATGGAAATACCGACAGCTACAACAGCTTCCAAAGCCATGCCTGCCATAGTTATCAAGACAACCAGGGCGGTACCTATCAGGTCACCCTGACGGTTACCGGAGAGATTGGCACCCAAACCTACACCAACACCATCACCAAGGAAGTGCTCATACGTCCCACCCCCATGGCAGCGATCGTCGTTCAGAACAACTGTCTGGGCGACATCACCTACTTCATGGATGGCAGTGAGACCTATTCAGAGCCCATTACCGCCTGGCGTTGGGACTTTGGCGACACCTCAACCGATGCCGACACGGCCATTATCGCCAACCCCACCTACCTGTATCCGGCATACGACAACTACCTCACCGAACTCATTGTAGCCAACCAGTGGGGATGTACAGACACCACTACCACGGAGGTGACCATCTTCAAGCCACCCACGGCCGAGTTTAGCTGGGCAGAAACCTGTCAGGGATACTACACCTACTTCACCGATGAAAGCACAGCCGACAGTGCACAGATCACTAACTACTTCTGGCATTTTGGCGATCCATACACCATGGACAGCGTGAGTGACCTTCAGAACCCCTACCACATCTACGATTCCATCGATAGCTACACGGTAACCATGCAAATCACCGATGCCAACTTCTGCAGGAGCCAAATCAGCCATGAAATCGAGATCTATCCCGTTCCCACGGCTCTTTTCACCCTGACCGAAGACTGGGAAGGCAGACAGGGACAGGTGAAGCTGGACAACCTCTCCCTGTGCGATACCATCGACTATTTCTGGAATTTTGACGACACCTACACCACAACGGAAGAAAGTCCCATCCACCAGTACGAGTACGACAGTGATCCAATTTATAACCTGACCCTTGTAGCCACCAACACCTATGGCTGTCCCGACACGCTCATTTACCCTTATGAGCTGCTGTTCACGGGGCTGTATGTACCCAATGCCTTTAGTCCTTCGGTGGCGGATGAGACCTTTAACACCTTCAAGCCGGTGGGTATCAACCTGAGTGAGTACAAGCTGGAAGTATTCTCCGGCTGGGGCAACCTGGTCTTTAGCAGCACCCGTCTTGAGAACGGACAGGTAGCCGAGGGCTGGGATGGCACCTACGAAGGTCAGCCTTTGCCCACAGGCACTTATATCTGGCGCATCACGGCACGCTTTAGCGATGACAGCTACTGGCGCGGCAGCGACAATGGCGACGGCAATTTAGAAACCCACGGAACTGTAACTTTGATCCGATAAATCGATCCCAACATGAAAAAAGAAAACACCACCAAATCGACATTCGGAATGAACCATCTGAACCTCAACCTAAGCCTGAGCCTGAGCCTCAGCCTACTTTTTCTGAGCATCTTGTTTCTACCCCAAAGGCTCCATTCCCAGGACGTGGACTTTGCCCAGTATTACAACAACCCCACCTATTACAATCCTGCCAACGTGGGTTTGACCCAGGGGTTGAAAGTAAGGTTGAACTACAAAAAACAGTGGACCGGCCTTCAGGGCAACTACCACACCTACAGCTTTAGTGCCGACGTGGCCGAGCGCAGTCTGCCCGGAGCCGGAGGAATTGGCGTGATCGCCTCCCAAACCCTGGAAGGGGTGGGCATGTTAAAGACCAACACCTTTGGCTTCTTGCCCTCGGTACGCATTCCCGTGGCCCACAACATGATCTTCCAACTGGGGGCACTGGCCTCGGTGGTTACGCAGAGTCTGAACTGGGACAACCTGGTGTTTGAAGACCAGCTGGATCCCAGGTGGGGCAACATCGGGCCGAGCACCTTTGCCGGTGCTGCCCGCGACAAGGTGAGCTTCCCCGACTTCAGCTTTGGAGGTATCTTCCAATGGCAGGGCAGGGACGTGGATGGCAAGCTGGGCGTGGCCGTGCACCACATCACCGAGCCCAACCAAAGCTTTTTTGACGTGGACGCTGCCCTTCCCCGAAAGTTCGTGTACAACCTGGACTTTGTCATCACCATGGGTCAGGAGCAGGGCTACTACCAGAAAAAGCAAGGCTTTAAGCTCAATCCGGGCGTGATGGTAGAACACCAGCGCAACATGTTTTTGTACACTTTGGGCACCAACGTGTACATGCAACATGTGTATTTGGGTTTGTGGTACAAAAACCAGACCCTGGAATACGACGAGTTCAGCAGTTTCGACGTGATGCTGGGATTGAACATCCCCTTCACGGAGCAATACCGCATGAAACTCATGTACAGCTACGAGGTGAACATCAACGCCCGCCAGAGCTTCACCGGCCCCAGCCACGAAATCAGCCTGATCTTCGAGCTGGACGACATCGGCCTGATAAACAAAGACAAGAACTCCTTCATGTCGCCACGGCCACGGAGTTATAGTCCGATTGAGTGTTCGCCGTTTTAGGTTATTTTACAATATTCTGGAGAAACAACAATTGTTGGGATTTGTTCAAAGAGTTGTGAGAGAAGTTTCAAATCTCCAATAAACCGGTTCGAAAATTGTCCCGCTTGGACTACCCAAGGGGACAACATTGAAAAACCAGTATTGTTCCCTTGTTCTTTTTGGCGCAAAGCCTTGCTATATCTGATTATCAGCAGTGATCAAAAAACAAATTGACGGAAAAAGTTTTTCTTGTTAGATTTCTGTCATTTGCAAGGATCGGGAAAGACCTTTGCCCCTGAATTCAAGGCCAATGTGACACCTGTACCAGTCAAAGTTCTGCCAACCAGTAAGGAATAACCTAGACGAATTCATCCCACCTAAAAAATCCACTCACAGTGAGCTACTTATAAGTAATTGTATTACATTTGAGCTACCAAAAATCTACAAACAACTAATAAGACCTATCCCGTGAATCCGTACCCTAAGCAAAGTGTCAGCAGATATCTGGTTTTGATGGATGTGTTTCCAGATAATTGTTTAACCAAAACGACAAAAATTGACAACAGAAAATGTTGTTCTAACGTTTATAAACATTAATAAATAGATAAATGCCTACATGTCAAACGAAATGTCAAATAGACCTGTTCTTGTGAATAATGGAATGAGTTGGGTTTATTCCCTCGTTGTACATCACCGTAAAGAAAGCCAACCAGATACAAACTCCTAATTGATTAAAAGAATGACAAAAAGAAAAGTTTTAATATTGTTAATTGGATTAATGGGAATGACTTTACTACACGCCCAGACTGGAAGGAAAATAATGGTTGGCGATGATATTCAGTTAGTTCAACTTCAAGATTCAATTTTCATTCATACATCATGGTACCAGACAGAACATTTTGGTAAAGTTCCTGCAAATGGATTAATCATATTAAGAAATGGACAAGCTGTTATGATTGATACTCCTTGGGACAACGAGATGACAAAGCAATTGACTGAATTTATTGAAGATTCACTAAATGTCCGGTTGGTAAAATTTATTGCTGGTCATTTTCATGAAGACTGTATTGGCGGATTGGAGTATCTACAAAAGAGAAACATCGAAACAATTGCCAATAGCATAACAATAACAAAATGCAAAGAGGATAATCTCCCAGTTCCCTCGACTTCATTCACGGATTCATTAATAATTGATTTTAGCGGACTAAAAATTGAGTGCAGATTTTTTGGGGGCGGACATACATTTGACAATATCACTGTCTGGATTCCTGAGAAGCGAATTTTATTTGGAGGTTGTCTTATTAAATCTTCTGACTCTGATAATTTGGGTTATATTGGAGATGCGGTTATGGATGACTGGGATTTAACAGTAAAAAAAGTCATGGAAAAATACAGAAATATTAAAACAGTTGTTCCCGGACATGGCAACTTTGGAGGTGCAGAGTTGTTAAATCATACAGTTGAATTAGTTGAAAGACAGAGACTAGAATAAATCACAAACGCACAAAAATGTATATTCAAAATAGGCGAAATCGTAGTAAATTCAACGGTTGTAGCTTGCTTCAACTTTGGTGTAACTTGATAGGAAATCGCCCGAAATCGGCAACTTTTCTTGCCGCAAAACGTTATAAGCAACTTTAGAAAAACGATATGAGATTAATAATAATACTAGTAGTAATCATTCCTCTATTCTCTTTTAGTCAGAATTGTGATGATTGTAATATTGATTACCGAATTATAAGTAATAATGGCTGTTACACTTCAATTAAACAGGTTGATAAAAATGAGATCGAACTATATAAGTCATATTGCAATGAAGCAAACTATTATAAACCATCTGACTTTATAAAGATTAATAATAGTGACTCATTAGAAAAAGTACTTTACAAAAGGTACCCCCTGAACTTTAAAAAGACCGACAATGGCTTTGAATTTATTGATCTGAATGACAAAAGGATCAAGTTTCAAGTAATCAGGATGAAAGATTACAAGTCAAATCAAGACTACGAGATTAGAGCAATTATTAAAGAGTATATAATTATCTATGTATCAGGTTATGAATGGTCCCAATTTGAGTTAATTGACACTAAAAGATTTATTCAATATTCACTTCCTGGAGAACCGGTTTTTATTAATCCTGAATTGTTATATGGCTATTCGGGTTATGGCGGAGATAGTCAGATTAAATTTATTGACACGAAAAATAACAAAGACGTTTATCTAATATTTCAAGAATCGATCTCCAATGTAGGGCATAGCAGTAACCTTTCAATGGGTACTTTACTCGAATTTAATAATACAAATTGCCAAGACACTTTATACTTTAATATAGTTAATCATTAAAAGCTGCTTATAACATAAGATGTATATAAAAAATAGGCGAAACAGTTGTGAGTTCAAGGCTTTTGGCTCGTATCATACTTTGTGCTAAACCGAAAGTTTAGTGCTTCGTAATCGCCTACTTTTCATATACTAAACATTATGCACCATTTAAAATGTGACTTTAACCGATTATCATAATTAATAAAACGTATGAACAACTTAAATAAAACAAATTGGAATTTAATAACTGGACTGATAATCATAATTGTCAATCTTTATTGGATTTGGGACAATTTATATTTAATGTATTTATATTATTATTCGGGGATGCTATTTATGCTTATGTATCCAGACTGGTTATTAATTTTAAATGCAATTTTTGGAATGATCGGACTTTTAATTGGCACGAAAGTGATCAGAAAAATAATGAAAATGAGTATTTTAGTTTCAATTGTAAATTGTAGAGGACAGAAAGATTTGTCTTTGATAGTCCGCCGCAATTCATCTGTGTCCTGACAGACAGGAAGTTGCTAAGCGAAATATGTGATGAAAAGTAAATTATTTAATCTCCTTCTAATTATCACCTCACTTGCAGGTTATCTAGAGTGGGGTGGAAATAGACATTCATTTCTTTTTCACATTGAAGTTGAGTTTTTTTCAAAAGTATTTATTGACCCAGTTTCTATTCTTCATCCATTTACAGTATTACCTCTGCTGGGTCAAATAGTATTGTTGTTTACTTTATTTCAAAAGAATCCAAGTAAACCACTGACATATATTGGCATAACTTGTTTGGGTGTTTTACTGATGTTTATGTTTGTTATCGGAATATTGAGTTTAAACTTTAAAATACTTATATCCACAATTCCCTTTCTAATCGTCTCGGCTTTAACTATCAGACATTACAAAAAAATGCAAAGAGGAGAAAGTTGAACTCATGATCATCAGAGCAAATGTAGGGTTGTAGATAAACCGCTCCGTCTTGTGCCACTTATACAGGATTCGTTGTGTCACCTGTACCGATTGATGTTGTGCCACTCATACCGTAGCGAAGTCCCCGCACTTCCGCATGCCGGACTTTTTGATACGCTTGCTTCCACTATCGTGGAGCAATTTCCATAGATACAACAGCAGAAAAAATCGACTCACGGTGAGCTACTTATAAAAAATTGTATTACATTTGAGCGACTAAATACCTACAAACAACTAAAAATATCTCTTCCGTGAATCCGTACCTTGAGCAAAGTGTCAACACATATCTGGTTTTGATGGATGTGGTCTTGGGACAATAGTACACTGAAATGGCATGGAGAGAAAAAAAGACAATTTTAAACGTTTAGAAACACTTAAAAATGGCTAACATCAAGCTAATGAGGCATAAAGATAAACAAAATGGGGTTTTGGCGGTGAAGGTATAAGGGGGATAAATGGTGTAGGGGTGGGGTTATGCACTAGTTGGCAGCAAGTAAAACATAACGCAAATAAAAAAATCAAGGAAAGACACAATGACGAAAAAAATCATTGATAAAATATTATGGATAGAAGGATTTTATCCATTTTCTTTAAAATTTGACATAAAAACAGCCCTTGAAAATCACAAACGGGAATTAGAGCCTTTAGAAATTGATTTGACTTCAAAATCAATTTTCAGATTTTCAAAATATTTCAATTCATATTTTAAAGATATATGTGTTGCTCTTGACAAGAACTTACAGAACTCAACTTTAGACAAGTTTAGATTCATTGACTTAATAATTGCTGATTTAAATAGAACTGAATTACTTGTTGCAGAAGACAGCAAACAGACGCTCTTATCAGGTAGTTCCTTTGACAGCAATATGCCTGCAAATGTCTACATACAAAAACCTGAGTTCCAAAATAGCACAGAACCTGTTTGGGGTTTAATTGATTCCGCTATTGAAACTGCTACCTTGAATTTAAACTACTTGAATTATGTCAAGTTCAATAAGAATCCTAAATTTACAGATGAACTGTCTCAAGTCGATGTTATAAAGAACCTAGGGATTATTGGCTCAACCTTTTGTGCTATCAAACAATCTTATGACAAAATAATTTGGCGAGGCGATTTGATTGAGTTCGAAAATTCGACAATTAAACTAAAGTCTAATCAACGCAATTTGATGTTGGACAATGTTGCCTTGACGAGATTAATGAGAAATATTGGTAGTGTTCAAATGGAACTAGAATCCGATTTAGAAGAATACAAATCAATTAAAAAATTGTATCACACTTCCCGCCATTTTCAAATTATAAAATCAATAGACGAAGAAGACGACCAACTAGTATTGAAATATCAGAGAAAGTCAAAAAAGGTGACAAATTCTTTTATTTCATTCACAGCACCAATACTCACATACTACCCCTTCTTTCATTCGGAAAAAATAATAGCATTTGAGAGTTTAACAATATTGGACCTAGTAAATCTGTTTTCCTCATTATGTGATTTTGTAATGGTTCTGCCTATTCCAGATTACAATGATACAGAAGTGAAAGATTTAAAAAAATTCAAGCGCTTCAATCCTAAGGTAAGCAAATCAACATTATTAGGCTACTTTAAAAAAACAACTAAGTATTCGGAAAAGCAAATACTCATATTCTTAAATCTCTTAACTCAAAAAGGAAACAAACATGATTTGTTTCTTTACCCCATTTATGAAGAGAATGACTATTATTATTTTTCTCACTCAACTATCAAGAGAGCCAATATGCTTTACTTAGTTGACAAATGGCTAGAAGTTGGAAATTGTGATTTAGCAGAACGTGGTTTTAAATTCGAGGATTATGTTAAAGATTTTTTAAGAGAGGAAAAGATGAATGCTTTCGCTAAATTTAATATTATTGAACATTCAAATTTTTGGTTTTTAGATGAAGATAATAATCGCCAAGAAGAAGAAATCGATTTAGTATTAAAAACTGAAACAGCAATAATCGTTGCTGAAATTAAATGCACAACATATCCATTCGAGCCTAATGATTTTTATAGTTCATTTCAAACAATCAAAAAGGCAAGAAAACAAGTTTCTAGAAAATCAAAATTCCTTGAGGATAATTGGGAGAAATTCGAGGACATTTTAGGAAAAAAAGATGATAGAAAAATTAAGAAAATAATAGTGGTTAACTTCCCACACTATGCAGGAAGAATTGTTGAAGATATACCTATTGCTGATTTTTACCTTTTCCTATCTTACTTCAAATCAGGAAAACTTACAAATGTTAAAATAGAACGCAACAAGGGTATGACCGTAAATGAAATTCCTTATTATAATTCTGTTCGTTCCTTTGACGATAATTTCGAACAATTTTTTAAAAACCCTATTCCAATTCAAGACTTAATATCCAGACAGAGAATCGAAGAATATGAAGTTACATTTAAAGGAACTGAACCAAAAACAGTTGCGGAAAGAATTATATATGTTGAAAAAACACCAGAAACTGACTAATAAAACCAGCTGCCAATAAATAGAACCCTAAGCGGTCGCCACGACCCAGTCCCGTATTTGCGGGATTGAACTACATCCCGATTTTATGCACTTAGAAAAGAGATTGCTTATTTATTGGATAATTTCTTTGGCCGTTTCCTTTGTTTTTTTGTTTTGGTTCGTTTTAATCGCATCAATATCTGGTAAAAAAATTAAATCAATTGATAATCAATGAAGTGTGTTTTAGGTCAATCTATCCTAATTTGAAAAGTAAAACAGAAATTGAGAAAACCCTACCGATTGAAACCAATCACAAAACAAGTGAATTCATCCTCTTGGGGTTTAAGGTAAATATCCCCATTCATTTTTAGCATCATTTGTTTGCTTAGGCTCAGGCCAACGCCCGATCCGTTTTCTTTGGTGGTGAAGAATGGAACAAAAATCTGTTCTTTTATTTCTGCCGGAATCTTGGGGCCATTATTGGCTATCTCTATGGAAGTGAGTTGGTTTTGCTTTTGAAGGCTGACTTTTAATACGGCTTTGTTCACCTCTTGATTCAAAAGACATTCATAGGCATTCTTGAGTAAATTATGAATCACCTGATTGAGCATTTGAGGATCAGTTTCCATATAGATATCATCGGGGATTTTTGCCCTTAGTTCTAATTGATCAAAATCGGGATAAGTATGGATAGCTATAAGTGAGTTTTTAAGGAGTTCGGAGAGATTGATATTTCGAATCTCGGGTTTGGGAAGTTTTGTGAATTTCCTGTAATTCTCTACAAATTTCATTAAACCTGAACTTCTGTCTTCTATTACGGATAGTCCTTTGATGGTATTTCCAATAATTTTTTGATCCACATCCTTTGCCGGTAAATCATTGTTATCCTTAGTGAAATATCCTGAAATCACCTGAGATAAAGTGGTAATAGGTGCAATATTGTTCATAATTTCGTGAGAGAGAGTGCGCGCCAATTTAATCCAGGCTTCAACTTCACCATTGTCCAGTTCCTTTGTAATATCACTAACAGCAATCAGTCGCAGTCTTTCGTGAGTAGTTTTTATTTCCGATAATTTGAACAATAGTTTTTGTCCGTATTGATTCTCAAAAATAGCCGATGTTTTTTGGAGAGGATGGTGAATCAGAAAATAAGGTAAAGCCTTGTCAAGCTTAAGTAAAGAATTAATATGGTGAAATTCGTAAAGACCTGTTAGTTTGGTTGCTGACGGATTGATATTGATAACTCTGTTATGCGCATTGATGGAAAATAAACCCGTGGCCGATTGTTTAATGACCTTTTTGAAATATTGCTCCTGAGTACTGATTTCTATTTTAGCATTTTTAAACAACTCATTGAGTCTGTTCATACCTTTATAAACATCGTCAATGGATTTGTTTCCGGATTCTGGTGGTGGTTTTAAGGTGGTATCTTCATTTTCTATTCCCAAAAGAAAATAAGACATCCAGCGGTTGATATTGTTGAAATAGCGTATGAGAAAGACAGTATTGAAAATAGCCAGAATAGCCAGGCTGCCGCCTATCCAAAAATTAGTTTCAATAAATAAATAGTAATAAGCTACAATACTTAAGCTGATGAGTATTAATATTCTGAGGATGATGTTAAAATAGAAATTCTTGTAGACCATAGCAGTTTGTTATAATCCGTATTTTTTCATTTTGTTATAAAGCGTAGGACGAGTAATGCCCAGGCTTTTAGAAACTTGACTCATATTACCTTTGTATTTATTGATATGGCTAATGATCAGTTTTCTTTCCATTTCTTCTAAAGTGTTGTTTTGCAAATCTGATTCTGTTTTTGGGATGTTTTTATTTAGGCTAAAACTATGCTCGTCCAGTTTATCCGACTCCGCCAAAATAACTGCTTTTTCCATACTATGCTGTAGCTCTCTTACATTTCCGGGCCAGGAATATTTTAATAGAGCCTCCTCTGCATTTTCTGTTATGGAAAACTTAGGCTTGTTGTATTTCTGGGCATATTTAGTAAGAAAAAAATGAGACAATAGGAGTATGTCGTTTCCTCTGTTTCTTAGCGGTGGAAGCTCGATATTGATCGTATTAATTCTATACAATAAATCTTCTCTAAAATTGCCATTGGAAACCATTTGATGGATATCTTTATTGGTTGCTGTAATAAGCCTGATGTTGATGGGAATTTCTTTTGTACTACCAATTCTAGAGATTTTTCGACTTTGTAGAGCAGTTAAAATCTTAGCTTGAAGTGATAGGTTTAAATTCCCTATTTCGTCCAGAAACAAGCTTCCATTTTGTGCTGCTTCAAATTTCCCAATTCTGTCTTCTTTGGCATCGGTAAAGGCTCCTTTCTTATAGCCAAATAATTCGCTTTCGAATAAAGACTCACTCACAGCACCCATATCCACTGTAATTAAGGCCTCGTTATTTCTTTTTGATAAACGATGGATTTCTCTGGCAATAAGTTCTTTGCCTGTGCCATTTTCGCCTGTAATGAGAATATTGGCCTCGGTTTGGGCTACTTTTTCTACCATTTGCATTAGTCGCAACATAGCTTCCGATTGTCCCACAATTGATTTATAATTGGAGGAGAGTTGGCTTTGCAGGCTTTGGGTTTTTTGTTTGAGCTCAGAGTTTTCCAATTTGCTTTTTCGCATTTGTAAAGCGGCGTGAAGAGTAGAGATGAGTTTGTGGTTGTCCCAGGGTTTAAGAATAAAGTCAAAAGCACCTTCTTTAACGGTCTTTACCGCCAATTCCACATCGCCATAGGCTGTAATCATAATGATACTGATGGTGGGATCGGTTTTAAGAATTTCCCGAAGCCAAAACAGACCCTCGTTTCCTGAATTGATTCCGGTTTTAAAATTCATATCCAGCAATACCACATCAATTTCTTTTTTTCTAATGGTGGAAATAACAGAACCGGGGTGGCTTAGGGTATAAACCTCCTTAAATTCTGTTTGAACCAGCATTTCCAAAGATTCGCGTATGCCTTTATGGTCGTCTATAATTAAAATGCTATCAGCCATATCGTTTAAATTGTTTTGCGAAGATAATAGCTGATAAACCAGAAGCCAAGAATGTGTAAAATATTTTTACAGTAAAGCTGGAATGATTATTCGTTTTTAATCCAGGACATTAAAAGAGCGTATTTCTGTTTTGCGGTGAATTCAATACTATTCCAAAGATTTTTGCTTGATAAAATCAGCGATAAATTTGGTGTAAATATTGTTTTTATTCTTACTCATATCCATCCACAATTGTGTATGGTCTTTATTATGCACATTTAAAACCTGAAAGTCGGAATTGTTTTTTTCGATAAGAGTTTGTTCAAAACTCTTGGTAAACAGATAGGAGTAAGATTCTGAAATTAAAAGCAAAGGTGTTATCAGACTATCAATATAGGTAATTGGAGAGGCATCAATTTGTTCCTCAATACTTTCACCAAAAACAGGATTGATATGATTGTATAAATAGGAGGAGTCTTCCTGAATTAACTGATTCTTGTAGTCCACAATATCGTAACCACCTGCAACAGGGATGAGGCCTTTGATCATTTGATTGGAAAGCCCGACTTCTTTTAGATATCTATTGTCCATTGCCAACAAAGCCGATAGATGAGCACCAGATGAATAACCCCCCACAAAAATGTTTTCTTTGGAATAGCCATATTGATCGGCATTTTCGTAAATCCATTTAAATGCCAGGGCTATGTCTTTAACGTGCTCAGGATGTTTGATGCCCTCCTCATTGAAAGGCTCTGCAATAAGTGCCGGACTAAGCCTGTGACCCACTGCTATGGCACAAATTCCTTCGTTGGCGAAGTTTCTACATAAATCCATTTCTCTGTTTCTATCAACATATGCCCAGGCTCCTCCGCCTATCCATAAAATAACTGGTGGATGATCTATGCCTTTTGGCATTAGAATATTCAACCTTGTTTTCTCTGGCTGCGAAGATATTTTATCGCCATAGTAAGAAATGTCTACATATTCTGTTATGCTCGTATCATTTTGCTGAACAGTTTCGTTTGGGTTTTCTTGAGCAAAGCTGATCATTATTGAGGTGATCAAAACAAATGTTAGTATTTGTTTTTTCATGGTGTTTTGTTTTTAAGGTACAACAAATGAGAATGTGCCTTCAAAAATATATATTTTCCCGGTCTAATTTGATTGATATTGATTTTTTGATTTAATCTCTGGGTCTGCGCCGTGGCTGTTTAGTAATATATTCTTTTTAAATTTATTTCTAATTTCCTCCCCTGTAAAACCCCTTTACACTGGCTGTAAAAAATCTTTACACTTTGATGGTTTTTATTGCTCGAAAATTGTTATATGTAATGTAAAATCAACTATTTACATATTATGGCATAAGGCTTGAAATAGAAATGGCAAATAGAGAAAATAATGAATATAAACACATCATACTACAGAACTTCAATTTTCAATATTCAATGGAGCCATCATTTAAAAACAATGGGCATTATTTTGTTTTTATCGATGGCTCTTTTTTCCCGGGGGCAGGATGTGTGGAGTCTGGGAGACTGCATTAATTATGGCCTGGAACATAATTTGGATTTGAATATGAAATTGAATGAAGTGGAAACTGGCGAAATCAATTTGAAAGAAAGTAAATCCCGTCTTTATCCCGATTTTAATTTGGGTAGTAATCTGGATTATAATTTTGGCCGTGCCATTGATGGAGATAACAACGTAACCTTCGATGCCAGTTTTGCCAATAATTATTGGGTAAGTTCCAATCTTACAGTTTTTCAGGGATTGGTCAAACGACAAAATATTCACTATCAAAAATATTTATTGACTGCCAAACTGGAGGAGGTTGAAATAGAAAAGAATGAGTTAGTCACCCAAATATTAAGTAGTTATTATACGGTTTTGTATTCCAAAGGATTGGCCGATGTGGCTGTGAGTCAGTTGGAGTTGAGCAAACAGCAATATGAGCGCATGAATAAATTGGTTGAAGTGGGCAGGGAGTCGCCCCTTTCGGCACAGGATTTAAAAAGCCAGATGGCCGAAGATCAATTGGCACTGACCAAAGCACAAAACCAATGGAGAAAGAGTTTTATCGAACTCAAACAACTCCTAAGACTAGATGCAGGAGTATCATTTGAAATTGATAGTTTGGAATTACAACAAATAACTATAGTTCCGGAATATCAGGTGGAGGAGGTTTTTAAAAGAGCCAGTGAATCATTGCCACAGTTGAAGCAACAAAACCTTTTATTGAAAGCCGGAGAAAAAGAGCTTAAAATAGCCAAAGGATATGTGTTGCCTTCACTGGGCTTATCTGCTGGTTATTCCACCGTTTTTTATTCCAATTCCAGTCTGAAATATACCAAGCAATTAGAAAACAATCAAAACCAATATGTGGCGGCCAGTTTGCAAATGCCCATTTTCAATCATTCTCAGGTCAGCTCACAAATCAAACGAAAAAAGATAGCCTTAAATACACAAAAATTGCAATATGAAAAACAAAAAGAGGCTTTGTATATAGAAATATGGAATGCCATAGAAGGTTTAAAATCAGCGGAAAAGGAATATCGTTCTTCTCAGGAGCTATTCGAGTTTAGCCAGTTGAATTTAAAAAATACAAGTAAGAAACTCGAAAAAGGACTGGCTAATACTACAGAATTTGAAACAGCAAAACAGAGGTATGTTTTAGCGCAAGCCAATTTATTAAAAGCCAAAATGATTTACATCATGCGACAGGATATGTTGGTGTTTTATCAAACTGCGAATTGGGAACATTTATATTAAGGAAATCGCTTAGTGCCTTTGTGGCAAAAATAATATGGCACGAAGACTCAAAGACACAAAGTAGCACAAGAAATAGAAAAGTTCTTAAAGTATTGAAAATGAAAATCAGGTATATGCCTGACCCTAAAGGTAACCTGATTTTCTAAAAAAATATATGAAAACCTTTTAAAAATTGGCTTAGACGAGGCTTTCGAGGTTTTTTAATGACGATTTTACTCATGGTGATGAGGAAGAAAAAATGGAGAGAAACGAAGTATAGGACAATTATTTAAAATGAATAGATAAAAAAATAATTAATCATGGATATAAAAATAGAAAAGAAAAAAGGACTAAAAACCAAACACATTGTTTGGGTAGCAGGTGGAGCAGTATTTTTGCTTTTAATTTATTATGCCTTTTTTGCCAATAGTTTAAGTACTTATCGTACAGATAAAGAAAAGCTTACCATTTCCACGGTTGAGCAGGGGATATTTCACGATTATATCACCATCAATGGTAGCGTGCAGCCCATTTCTACTATTTTTCTCGATGCCAGAGAAGGCGGCCGAGTGGAGGAGAAAGTAGCCGAAGAAGGTCAAATGGTAAAAAAAGGAGATATCTTATTGCGACTGAGTAACGATGATTTAAGTTTAAGCATCCTCAATAGCGAGGCCCAATTGGCCGAAAAAAGTAATTTCCTGAGAAATACTATGGTCACAATGGAGCAGGAAAGATTACAAATTAAACGAGAGCTTTTAAATCTGGAATTTGATATCAAGAGAAAAAAACGAACCTGGGAACAAAACCAGGAATTGTATAAAGAAAACCTGATAGCCAAAGAGGAATATCTGAAATCTCAAGAAGATTATGAATTTGCTCAACGAAGCTATGAACTCTATTTGGAAAGACAGAAGCAAGATTCCATTTATCGCAGTATTCAGGTGAAGCAAATGGAAGATAATCTGCACAATATGGAGCGTAATCTTCATTTGGTAAGAAAACGAGAGGAACAATTAAATGTAAAATCTCCAATAGATGGCCAGCTCACCATTTTAGATGTGGAATTAGGACAATCGGTACCCAAAGGAGGAAGATTAGGTCAAATTCATGTGTTGACCAGTTATAAAGTAGTTGCCGAAATTGACGAGCATTATATCGATAAAGTAAAAACAGGTCTCAAAGCCATATTAGAGAGGCAAGGTCAGGAGTTTGAACTCAATATTCGTAAGGTTCTTCCCGATGTAAAAGACGGAAGATTTACAGTAGAGTTGATTTTTGCCGATCAAATGCCTGACAATATGCGAACCGGACAAACCTATTATGCGCGTTTGCAATTGGGAAATCCCAAAGATGCACTCTTATTGCCCAAAGGCAGCTTTTTTCAGAAAACTGGTGGACAGTGGATTTTCGTTTTATCGCCTGATGGAAAATCAGCTGAAAAAAGAGCCATAAAAATTGGAAATCAAAACCCACAATATTATGAAGTTGTGGAAGGTTTGCAAGCAGGTGAAAAAGTTATAAGCTCCTCTTATGAGAATTTTGGAGAGAGCGAGAGAATAGTGTTTAAATAATTAATACAAGAATTGTTGGTAGATGAATTCGTTCAAGTTAAAACCGTTTTTTAAGCATTTGTTGCACAATAAGCAATTTACTTTTGTTACTATTATTGGATTTAGCATTGCTCTTACCTTTGTATTTCTCTTAAGTGCATATATAAAACAGGAATTATCCGTCGATCATTTTCAGAAAAACAAAGAACGTATCTATCGGTTAGCCAATGAAACAGGTTCGGCTTTTTGTCCGCCTTTTGGTAATTGGCTTAAAGAATTGTCACCTGAAATAGAGAGTTACACAAGGCTTTTTAACAATAGAGCTATTATTTCAGATACGAAAGGAGAAAAGTACCAATTGAACTATTTATTGGCCGATTCATCATTTTTCCATATTTTCTCTTATCCTTTTGTTGAAGGGAATCCGGATCATGCTTTAAGCTCAAAAAATAATATCGTATTGTCAAAATCTTTTGCCGAAAAAGTGTTCCCGGGAAAGTCGCCGATAGGACAAGTGATGAAAATAGATCAACAAGTCTTCACCGTAACTGCAGTATTAGAGGATTTCGGAAGTAATACACAATTATGGCCTTGCGATGCCATTCTCGATTTCAGAAATCTGGCCGATTTTTGGGAATTCCCTAAACTGATGGATAATTGGGGGAATTGTTCTTTCAGCTATTATGTAATGGCAAAAGAAAATACAAATCTTCCAGATAAGGAATCTCAGGTGTTAGAACAATGTAAGGAACATTTCTGGTTGTATGAAAGAGGATATGCAAAAGAATTTAAATTCGAGAAACTTACAGACGCCTATTTTAGTCACTATAGGAGCGATTTTGAGAAGATCAGGCAAAATAGTAAAGCTTCTGTTACTATATTATTTTCTATTGTGGTTTTTATTCTAATCCTGTCTATCATCAATTATATCAACCTTTCTGTAGCACAAACTACATTCAGAGCTAAAGAAACTGCTATTAAAAAGCTGATGGGTGGAACCAGAGCCGGTTTATTCTCCCAATTGATCACAGAGTCCATTGTATTGACATTTTTCTCCGCTGTAATTGCATTTTTTATGGCATTGATATCAGAATCTTGGTTCAACAAGCTGGTTGATACCCGTTTAGACTTAATTCAAATGCTATCTCCTGAAGTATTATTGGCTATTATGGTTATGGTTGTATTTATCGGGTGCATTTCCGGTATTTTCCCGGCAATGATTTTGTCAGGTTTTAATCCTCTGGATGTTGTCAAGGGTAGCTTTCGCAGAGTTACAAAAGGTACCTATACCAAAGTACTTATTTCATTTCAATATATTGTTGTTTTGGTGCTTTTGATTTCCACTTTTACAGTATCTAAACAGGCAAATTATCTCATGAACTATCATCTTGGATTTAACAAAGACAATATTGTTATTATAGAAAATACCCTGAGTGCTGATAAAAAGGTATCGCTGAAAAATGAGTGGCTTACTATTCCGGGGGTAGATGATGTTTCTTTTGTCGCAGGAAGTCCTTTTGATGGAGGTAATAATCATTCTTTCAGCTATAAAGATGAGCCAATCAGTTTTCAAAAATTTTTAGTCGATAGTAGTTTTTTCAAAATGTTGGAGATCCAATTTACACCAACTGGTGTAGCATATTCTGATGATGCGATTTATATCAATGAAACTGCTGTTAGAAAATTGCAATTAGATTCTTTACCTGTTTCGTTTGATTTTTATAATGAGCCGGTACCTGTAATTGGTGTTTTAAAAGATTTTCATTTCCAAAACCTCCATTCTGATTTGGGAATGTTAATGATTGGGAAGTTGAAAAATGATGATGCTCCCTGGCAGATTTTAATCAAAGTGTCAGGTGCTAACCAACATAGTACTTTTGAAAGAATCAGACAGGTTTATTCAGATATTTCAGGTGGAGAACCTGTTGACATGAGATTTGCTGATGATGAAATCAATTCATGGTATCAAAAGGAGGAGAATGAATCTGTAATTATTGCAGTATTCGCTTTTCTAAGTATCATTCTGTCTGTCATGGGATTAATGGCAATTTCATCTTATTTTATTCAGCAAAGAGTAAAAGAGATAGGTATAAGAAAAGTAAATGGAGCTACTATTAGTCAAGTAACCTGGATGTTGAACTGGGCCTTTTTGAAGTGGGTAATGGTAGCTATGGTCATTGCCGTGCCGCTTTCATACTTTTTAATAACCAGATGGTTAGAAGGATTTGTTTACAGAATATCTATTCCATGGGAAATGTTCATTTTGGCAATGTTGTTTTCATTTGTGGTGGCACTTCTTACAATTAGCTTACAAACCATCTCTGCTGCCCGCAAAAATCCAGTTAAATCATTAAGATACGAATAAAAAAATTGAATCATGAATATCGGCCATTATTTAAAATCCATCATTAAAAATCTTCGAAAATCTGCTAAAGTGACCATTTTTAACCTGATAGGTATGTCTGTGTCCTTTGCTGCATTTTTAATGCTGTCTATTTACATTTATAATGAACTCACCTACGATGCTTACAATAAAAACTTCGATCATATCTATCGACTTGAATTAAAAATACACAGAAATGGGGAAGATAATCAATCTGCTTATCTACCCAATCCATTGGCCGATTTGCTAGAACAAAATATTCCGGAACTGGAAAAGCTTTGCTCTTTTTCGTGGGGTCCTCAAACATTTAATAAAGAGGGAGATGAATTGAATGCTTTTAGCTTAAGAACAAGAGCGGTTGATACTACTTTTAATGAAGTGTTTACTGTTGATATTATACATGGATCTCAAAATCCTTTGCGAGGCAAAAGTAAAATAATGATTAGCGAAACGGCGGCTCACCGAATTTTTGGTGAGGAGGATCCTGTAGGACAGAATATTTATGCCAATTTTGAAATAGCTTACGAAATAACAGCTGTATTTAAAGATATACCCAACAATTCTTCTTTCAAGTACGAAGCATTTTGTTCTTATCCAACTGAGGATTGGGTGGATCTTTGGTCAGAATACAGTTTCAATCATTATTATTTGGTTTCATCCCATGCAGATTTTGAAGCCATAAATGAAAAAATCAAACAGATTCCGGCTGTAAAAGAGAATTTAGAGGAAAACAATAACTTTAAAGTCGACTATAGTTTTTTGCCATTGAAAGATGTGCATTTTGATAATGAAGGCGGAAGTGGGAATAAGAGTTTTGTATATACATTAATTGCTGTAGCTATTTTATTGGTTTTTATGGCATTGGTCAATTTTGTCAATTTTGCCATTGCCAATGCTCCTAAGATGGTAAAAACAGCCAATATGCGCAGAGTAGTAGGGGAGAGCAAAATGAATATTGTCCTTATGAATGCTTTGGAATCGGCATTAATGGTATTAATTTCATTTATCGCAGCTATTTTAATAATGGCTTTGAGTTTGCATTTTTGGCCCAATATATTTGGTTATCAAATGCTCTTGACTGATCAGTGGAGCTTAGTATTAATCATTTTCATTGTAATGTCAGTAATAGCTGCACTCGTAAGTATTTATCCTTCCCTAATGATAGTAAATGTGAAACCCGCCATGGCGCTTAAAGGGATGATAAGTTTCTCGGCAAAAAATGGAACTCCGGGAAAAATATTAACGGTCATTCAATACACTATTTCCATTATTCTCATTATAGGTGTGCTTTTTATTGAAAAGCAAATCAGCTTTTTAAAACATTATGATCTGGGTTTCGATCAGGAAAATATTCTGGTTATAGAAACTACCCCCGATATTAGGGAAAAAGAAAATGCATTTGCTCAGGAGCTTATTAAAAGTCCATATATTAATGAATACGCTTATTCTCAGTTTGTTCCGGGTGGAGTTGGTATGGGATGGGGCAGAGATATTGACGGCAAACCAGTTAGCTTTAAATGTTGGCCCATCGATGAGAAGTATATTGACTTTATGGGACTGGAAATTGTTGATGGCAGAAATTTTTCAAAGAACCTGAAAGCCGATGAAAACAATTTTATTTTTAATGAAAAAGCATTGGAGAAATTTGGTTGGGAGGAGAATTATCTGGGCAAGGAAATTCCGGGATTTGATTTTTCGGGAAGCTTGATTGGTGTGGTTAAAGATTTAAAATATGCCAGTCTGCACGAAGAAGTTGAACCCATGTGTTTTTGGTTAACATCCACACGACATAATATGCTGAGTTTAAAAATACAAGGAGATCATATAAAAGAAGCCATGAGTCATGTGGAGGATGTTTACAAACAATTTGAGAAAAAGTATGCATTTAGCTATTTCTTTTTGGATGAAAACCTCGATAATCTCTATAAAGCAGAGGATAAACAAGCCCAATTGATATTTATCTTCAGTATGATTTCAATCATTATTTCGGTGGTTGGAGCTTTGGGATTAATCATTTTTATGAGTGAATACCGAGTGAAAGAAATAGGTATTAGAAAAGTAAATGGAGCCAGTATCACAGAAATTGTTCGCATGCTCAACTGGAGTTTTCTTAAATGGGTGGTAACAGCCTTTGTAATAGCCACTCCCATAGCCTACATCATTATGAGCACATGGTTACAGACCTTCGCCTACCGAATTGAGTTAAGTTGGTGGATATTTGCCCTTGCAGGTATCGTTGCTGTTAACATTGCCCTATTGGCCGTGAGCTGGCAAAGTTTAAAAGCTGCAAGACGAAATCCGGTTGAGAGTTTGAGATATGAATAAGAGTTTTAAGAGAAGTAATGTAACGCAAGTCTCTGACTTGTGTATTGATAGTAA
Organism: Bacteroidales bacterium; assembly: GCA_965140775.1. Taxonomy (GTDB): domain Bacteria; phylum Bacteroidota; class Bacteroidia; order Bacteroidales; family F082; genus UBA6244. Next base: position 1,307,691 of record OZ223471.1, read on the forward strand.
AATTAGCAGTTAAATTGTAGTTTGAGTTGTTCGAGTAACAATTCTTCAGAATTGAGCTAAAAGAAAAAAACAATAATAAAAGAGATAAAAAAATAATACAGTTAACAGAATGATTATACGATTTATCATAAAAAGCCTACGAAAGCATTTATTTCTAAATCTTACAAAAATTGTTGGATTGGGATTGGCTTTTAGTGGAATACTTCTTATTGTATTATTTCTATATCAAGAATTTCATTTTGATTCTTTTCATAAAAAGGCAGACCAGATTTATCGTTTTACAATCACAAGCCCCAAATTCCTATCCAATAAGCATTTTGCGCGAATCTATGATGCAGAGCAAATTCCAGAAATGGTTAGTCGATTTCCCGAAATCGAAAATTATGTCAGACTTGCTCCAATTAGAGGAGGAGTTTTAAAATTTGATAACGAATATTTTAAAGTTAGCCAGGCTTTTACAGTTGATACAAGCTTTTTCGATGTTTTTGATGTTCAATTAAAAATTGGTAACAAAGGAACTGTTCTTAAAAACCCAGGATCAGTAGTAATTTCGGAGAGATTTTGTGAGAAAGTATTTGGAAATAGAAACCCTATTGGCCAGATTTTGACTCGTCCAGCGGGACAATATTATGAAACTCAAACAGATTATACTATTACAGGTGTTATGAGGGATTTGCCCTATAATAGCCATTTTCATCCTGAAGTGATTGTAAGTTCTCCCTCTGGAAATATAAGCTGGTGGGCATATTGCTATTTTATGCTTAAGGAAAGTTCAAAGCCTGAAAATATAATTCAAAGTTATCCGGATTATATTTCTGAAATTACAGATTTGCCTCAAGACACTATTCAAATAACTGCACATTTACAGAAACTTACTGAAATACATTTGCACTCCGATAAGTTGCGAGAGATTGAATCAAATGGTAACCTGACCTATCTCTACGTTTTAATATTTGCTGCTCTTTTCTTATTACTAATTGCCATGAGTAATTATGCAAGTCTAAATCTGGGTATGTCAGATTTTAGTCAAAAATTCATTACCGTGAGCCGTATTGTAGGTGCATCTCAGAAAAACAGAATTGTATATTATATTTTCGATAGTTTTATAACTATTGGTTTATCATTGGGACTTACTATATTCTTCTCAATTTTAGTAAATCATAACATCATTAAATATTTCAATATTGATCTGTTTAATGGAAATGGCTTTTTAATTTTTGTAACACTTACATTACTGAGTTTAACTGGAATATTGTCAGGTATTCTGCCTTTTGTCATAGTTAAATTAAGGCAGGTAAATGGGCCATCATCTACCCTTCTGAATACAGGAAATATGAGAGTGAGTAAGAGTTTCATTGTTTTTCAGTATAGTCTTTCTATTATTTTAATTATTTCGGTGTTTGTCATTTCCCGTCAAACCAATTTTGCTTTGGAAAACTCAATGGGTACCAATATCGATAGTATAATTTGTTTTGAGGAGGTCCATTCTTCCGTTCAGCAAAAGTTTGAAACTTTTAAGTCAGAGTTGCTTAAACACCAATCCATTAAATCTGTTTCTGCTATGCTTGAGCCTCCGGGAGGAGAAGCAAATGATATGTTTTCTTTTGAAATGCAAGGAATGACCGAACAAAATAATGATGAGTCTTCAAATTTTATCGGAGTATTTCCTTGTGATTATTCTTTCCCGAAAGTATTTAATCTTGAATTTCTGAGTGGTCAGGATTTTTCTGAACATAATACTGATATTGAAGGTTCGGGTGAATATATTATAAATGAAAGTGCTATGTATTATTTGAATTATAGCAATCCAAATGACATCATTGGCAAAAGATTTCAATTAAAATCTTCAGTACCTATTCCAAAAGGAAAAATTATAGGAGTAGTTCAGGATTTTCATTTATCGAGTATTAAGAAAAAAGTACAGCCTCTGGTGTTGTTCAAAAGAGAAAATATGTGGATGTTGAATTTTGTAATTGCATTCTACGATGGAAAAAGTAACGAAGCAATATCTGATATTCAAAAGGTTTGGAGTCAGCTTTTTCCTGCTTATCCTTTGGATTATCAGTTTGTGGATACAATGTATGAAAAGGTGTATCAAACCGAACTTATGCAATCAGCTTTGACATTGATTTTTACAATTGTGTCCTTATTTATTTGTTCTATTGGGCTTTTAGGACTGTCATTAATATTTGCTCAAAAACGGACCAAGGAAATTGCAATCCGAAAAGTAAATGGCGCCACAATTTCAAAAATATTATATCTACTAAATATTGATTTTATCAAGTGGATAGCAATGGCATTTGTTATTGCTGTTCCCGTGGCATATTATGCAATGAAAAAATGGTTGCAAAACTTTGCTTATAAAATTGAATTAAGTTGGTGGATATTTGTTTTAGCGGGTTTAATTGTGCTTCTTATTGCTTTAATAACAGTAAGTTGGCAAAGTTTAAAAGCAGCCAGAAGAAACCCTGTGGAAAGCTTGAAATATGAATAAGAGTATTGTGAGACATAATGTAGCACAAGTCTCTGACTTGTGTGGTGAGAAAAAGTTCTCTCATTCTCAACTCAAGAGATTTGAGTTGCAAAAGTTGAACAAAGTCAGGTTTAGAATTAAATATAGAAAACAATAAACAAAAACTTTAAAAACAATAATCATGATAAAAATTGAAAATTTAGACAAAGTATTTCGCACCGAAGACATAGAAACCTATGCATTGAAGGGTGTAAACATTGAAGTAAAAAAAGGGGAATTTGTTTCCATTATGGGGCCTTCGGGTTGTGGTAAATCAACACTTCTAAATATTATCGGATTGCTTGATAATCCAACAAGCGGGAAATATCAATTTGTAGAAACCGAAGTAAGCAAATTGAAAGAGAAAGACAGAACCGGATTTAGAAAAGGTAATATCGGATTTGTGTTTCAAAGTTTTAATCTGATAGATGAATTTAGTGTGTACGAGAATGTGGAATTGCCGCTGATTTATTTGAAAATGAGTGCGTCTGAACGTAGGAAAAGAGTAGAGGAAGTATTACAAAGAATGAAAATAGGTCATCGTATCAAACATTACCCACAACAATTATCGGGTGGTCAGCAGCAAAGAGTAGCCATAGCAAGAGCAGTGGTTTCCAATCCTGGTCTAATACTCGCCGATGAGCCTACCGGAAACTTAGATACCAAACATGGACTCGAAGTGATGAACCTCCTCACCGAATTGAATCAGGAAGGAGCTACTATCATTATGGTAACCCACTCAGAACGTGATGCTGGTTTTGCTCATAGGACCATTAATTTGCTCGACGGACAAGTAATTACCGAAGAAGAAAATGTTGTTTGAGCAAATTACCAAGTTTAAAAATCAATAATTGAATATGTTTATATTTAATATTTATCACGCCATTAAGAACCTAAGGAAATCTGCTCTGTATTCTTTCCTCAGTATCGTAGGCTTGAGTATAGGTATTGCAGTTTTACTGATTGTATCTATCTATTTTTATCAGGAAGCAAATGTAGATAGAGATTTAAATAATCACAATCGAATATACCGACTCTACGATTCCGGAGATATGAATTGTGGACTTGATTATAAGTTGATGGATATTATTTCGCAACATTATCCAGCCATTGAGTCAAATTGTGCTTTAGAAAGATTTGATTGGGGACTCATTCTTAGAACTGATGAAAACAGCATTAAAGTTGAATCAGGAATTTCTACTACCAATCAGTTTTTCGATGTTTTTGATATTCCGGTCATTCAGAAGATAAGTGAAAAGCCCTTTGCAGAAAGTAAATCCATTATTTTGAGTAAAAAAACAGCTTCTCTTTTATTTAAAGATGTCGATCCAATTGGTCAAATGGTAGATGTAAATGGTTTTTATAAAGTAAAAGTAACAGCTGTTGTAGATGATTTTCCAGATAATTCCAATCTTAGAGCAGATTTTCTGGTAAATGCAGAGGAGGATGATTTAAGAATGTCCTCAATATGCGTTAATGGCGATTGTTATTATCCTATGAGTCATTATTTATTGTTGGCAGAAAATGCAGATCAGCAAGAATTTATCAATCATTTTAATCAAAGCATTTCGCAATATCAAAGTAGGGTGAAAAGTTTTAATATTCAAGATTTGAACGATATTTATCTTGCTCCCGCAATGGAAGGTAGCGGAAATAGAACAGGGAATGCCTCTCTCTTAAAAATTCTTGGCTTTATAGGCCTGATTGTTTTCTTGCTGTCAATAATAAATTATTTGAATTTTACACTTTCTCTGCAACATTCCAAGCTAAAGCTTATCAGTATTATGAAACTTAATGGAGCTGAAAACAGACATTTGTTCTTTTATTTTTTAGCCGAATCTTTAATTGTAATTCTGTTGTCAGGGATTTTAGCTTTGATTTTGATTTTTACTTTTAAAGATCTAATAGCTGTGGTATTAGGACAGCAATTAAATTTTCATGTTTTGAAAGAGCCTCCCTTTTTTATTGCATATATGGTTTTTGCTGTTTTGGTTATTTTTATCATCAGTATCATTCCGACCAATTCTATACTCAAGTTTAAGCTGCTTAATGGAATTCATCAGATATATAATACCAGCAAAAAATCTAATATAAGCTCTGCTTTTACCATTTCTCAGTTTATTGCTTCTACAGTTTTACTAATATCGGTTTCCTTTATCCATAAGCAATTGTCATTTATTGAAAGTAGAGGCTTAGGATTTAATCAGGAGAATCTTTTAAAAGTTGAAATTCCGAATAAATTCAATAATAAAGAACCCCTGCAAGCAGCGATTAATCAGCTACCTTTTGTTACATCTTCTTCATACAGTTTTGGAGCCCCTGGGAGAATAAATCTATATATGGGATCAGATGATGAGGATAAAGACATCATGTTGAGTTGCATCCTCATCGACGATAATTTCCTGAAAACATTTGAAATAGAGCTGCTTGAAGGAAGGTCTCTTTTACCTGGTGATTTTAGTAAATCGTGTTTTTATAATCAGACGGCTTATAAAATGATGGGTTGGCAAAGTATAGAGGGTAAAGAATCCAATAATGGAGGCGAAGGAGGTTATGATATTATTGGAATCGTAGATGATTTTAATGTCTCCTCACTTCACAAAAAGCAAGAACCGGTTTGTTTGATATTTGATGATTTCAACGAAGCAAATGTATTATCTGTTCGGCTATCCAGAGGAGATGTTGGTGAGCAATTGAAACAATTACGCAGAATCTGGAGCAAATTTTCTGAGGATCCTTTCGAATTTAGCTTTTACAATGATTTCATACGAGCTAAATATTTAAAAGAAAGGCGATTGTCTCTTTTAGTTACTCTTTTGGCTATTATAGCTTTAATACTGACCCTAATGGGAATCCTGGGGCAAGTCATCCAAGCCAGTAGTAAACGAACCAAAGAAATAGGAATTAGAAAAGTTAACGGGGCCAGTATATTGGAAATCGTTTTGATGTTTAATAAAACCTTTTTAACTTGGATGGCAATTTCGCTAATCGTCTCCATTCCTATTGCCTTTTTATTAATTAGCAGATGGCTCACTGCATTTGCCTACAGAACTGAAATGAGTTGGTGGTTGTTCCTCCTATCTGGATCGGCAGTTGCTGTTTTTTCTCTTGTCACGGTTAGTTGGATCAGTTGGAGAGCAGCTCGAATTAATCCTGTGGAATCTCTGCGTTATGAATAGTTTATAATCAAATTCGCCATGAACCAAATTATAAAAAGTATCAAAAGTCTTAAGAGTAATCCCATTTTGCTCTTTGTCAATATTCCGGGATTGGCCATTGCATTAGCTGCATTTCTTTTGTTAATGATTTATGTGCAACACGAATTGAACTATGATCAGTTTTTTCCTACCAAAGACAGAGTGCTAAGATTGTATAATCAGATAGATGAAGAAAACAGCAGTTCTGTTTATCCCATTTGTATGAGAGTAGCCTATACTGAGATTCCTCAGCAAATTCCTGAAATAGAAAAGGCTTGCCAGATATACAATGGATGGAAACAGACCTTGGATTTTAATGATCAAAAATTTACAAATAGTATGGTCTATTATGTAGATCCCGAATTTTTCGATGTTTTTGGTCTGGGCACCATTAGAGGAAACAAACAAGATGCATTGGTAGGCAAATTTAAGTTGGTTTTAACAGATGAACTGGCTCTTAAAATTTTTTCAACTACAGATTGTGTAGGTAAAATAGTTGAACTCGATGGAGAAGAATATACCATCAGCGCAGTGACGGAAAAGCTTCCCGAAACAAGCCATTTGCAATTTGATATCCTCTGTTCTATGGAATCCATTCCCGTGATGTATATGGGGGGATTAGAATTTTTCACCTATTATTTATTGAAAGAACAGGTAGATTTAAACAAAGCTGGAGCTAAGATTTCTTCTGCATATAATATGCCACTTAATGAGCTTTTCAATTCTTTTAATGCTAATGGAGAATCCGGACTTGAGCCGCTTTCTCAACTTCACCTGCATACTAAAGCCGATTGGGACTTGAGCAGAAAAGGAAGTATCAGTAATATAATACTAATAGCTACATTGGCAGCATTTATTTTAGCTATTGCTTTATTCAATTTTATCAATCTCTATGTGTATCATGGTGAAAAACGAATATTGGAAATCGGTATTAGAAAAACCTTTGGTGCCAGTAGGCAAAGTTTACGAAGACTATTTTATGCTGAAACCGCGCTTCTTACAGCAATGGCTCTTGTAATTGCGCTCATCATAACATCCGCTGCGCTTCCGTTTTTTTCTGATTTAGTACAAACCAACTTAACATTAGGGGAGTTATTCGATCCACTTTCTGTAGGATTGATTTTGTTTTTCAGTTTTATTTTTATTCTGATTGCAGGAAGCTACCCGGCTTTTTATTTGAGTAAAATGAATGTGTCAGAAGCTGTTAAAGGAGGAATTATGTCCATCAGACGACGCAAATGGTTGGTAGTGGTATCTGTATTTGTTCAATTTTTTATCAGTAGTCTGCTTATTGTTAGTTTATTGGTTATCAATGCTCAGATCCGGTTTTTAAAGAATAGAAATCTTGGTTTTGAAGCTCAGGAAGTCATTACAATTAATGGATTTGAAAAAGATATTAGTTCAAAAATAGATGTCATAAATGAGGAGCTTCTAAAACTCAATTTTGTTAGTAAGGTAGGAAGCAGTAATCATAGTATGGGAGGAGGTTGTAGTGGCCAATCGATGCATATTTATGGACAAGCTGAAGAAACCGCCAAAGGGATTAATGAGTACAGAATACAGCCCGGTTTTTGTGAAACCATGCAATTACAATTATTAAGTGGTCGTTTTTTTAAGGCCAACGAGCAAGACAAAAACGCCATTATTCTCAACGAAAGCGGGGCAAAATATTTTGGCCTAAAAGAACCTTTGGAAACTTCCTTTATTATGAATGGTGACGAGCCCTTACAAGTAATTGGAGTAGTTAAGGATTTTGTTTACAGTCATTCTGGTCAAAAAATAGAACCTTTGGTTATGACAGCTTATTCTCAAAGGGTTTCAAATATATATTTGAAAATAATAGGGGAATGGAATAAAGAGAAACAAAATGCAGTAGCATCGGTTTTTAAGCATTTGCTTCCAGACTATTCTCTAAATGCTAAAAAGCTCAACGATATTTATTTATCAAAATTCGCACCGGAGGATCGTTTAAACAAAATTCTTAGTAGTGCGGCTTTTCTTGCGATTATTTTGAGTTTTATTGGTATGTATGCGCTTTCAGTTTTTATTGTGGAAAAGCGCACTAAAGAGATTGGCATTAGAAAAGTAAACGGCAGTACCTCTCAACAAATCTTATGGATGATATTAATAGATATTCTAAAATGGGTGGTATTTGCTATGATCCCTGCATTTTTGGTGTCCATTATATATCTAAATCATTTTCTCAGCGATTTTGCCTACCATGTTGATTTATCTATTTGGTATTTTCTTGTGGCAGCTGTTTTATCGCTAATTATAGCGGGTATTGCTGTTTCTATAAAGAGCATAAAAGCTGCAAATCAGAATCCTGTGGAGAGTTTGAGGTATGAGTGAGTGTTTGTGCGGTAGATTACTGGCTAATTGACTGTAATTGATAATGTTGATTTATAATCTTAAGACCGGAGAAACTTTTGAATAATTTTTGGGATTCATACCAAATAAACAAACAAAAGCCGTATTAAAAGCAGAGTAGTAGTGATTTCCCGTTATAGAAATAATTTTTTCTTTAGTCATATTTCTGAAAAAATTATGTAGCCATTCTCTAAGTTCTCACATGTATGCAAGCCGAAAGAACGACAGAACAATGAATTTTTGCTGCACTGAGAAAAAATCCGGAAAAGCCAGCCCACAAAAGCATGCGTGTGGCTGCCCTTTCCTGCAACCATCGCTTCGCAGCCATACACATACTTTTTTTACCAACCCACTTACTGACAAGATTGAATGCGGAATTTTAATTTAACTTTGTAAATAAAAAATGTATAGCACTCAGAAATCTTATATTACGAAAGACAAAAAAATGCTTGATTTAATCAATGAAAACTGTTCACTGTTACTTTGCTTGCAACATTTTGCTATTGATTTCTCCGTGGATAATCTGACCGTTAAGGAGTTATGTGCTCTAAACAAGGTTGATCTTATTGCATTTATAATTATTGCGAATTTGTACAATGGTTTTTTTCCAACGGACAATGAAATTGAAAAAATTGATGACATTGCACCGATATTATTTTTTTTAAAAAAGAGCCATTCATTTTATATTGAAGACAAGTATCCTGAATTAAAATACTACCTGAGCAAAATTAAAAACAACCATAGCAATAAAGATTTTCAATTAATTGAACAATTTTTTAATGACTATTTTGAAGAAGTCATGGAGCATCTAAATTATGAAGATGAAGTTGCCTTCCCCTACTTTTATAGTCTTATACACAAAGACAAATTGCAGCAGCGCAAATCTTTTTCAGCAAATGAATATAAAAATCACCATACCGATATAGAGACCAAATTAACAGATTTAAAAAATTTATTTCTGAAACACATTAAAATTAAAAGTGATTTGAATACGAAACGAAAATTTCTAACCACCTTATTTGGTTTAGAATTTGACTTGAAAATTCATTCTGTTATCGAAGAAAAAATATTAATTCCGCTAATCGAAAAAATTGAAGTACAACAAAATGGATAAATACAGAAGAAATATTGTTGTACTTGAACCTTCAAAAATACTATATGAAGGGTTGCATAATTCAGTATCAAAATCTGAATATGATTTTTCGTTTTACTATGTTGAAAGTTTAGTGGAACTTGAAACATTAATGCTTAAAAAAGATATTTCAATTGTTTTAATAAATCCGGGTATCGTACAAAACAGATTAAAAGAGTTTGCGAATTTAAAAAGACAATATTCAGAAACCCTTTGGATAGGCATTATATACGCTTACTATGATAATTCAATCCTGGAACAGTTTGACAATCAATTTTCGATAACAGAAGATGTTTCAAAGATTACTCGAATAATTAATAAAATTTACAACAATAAAACATCTAACAAACAACGGAATGAACATTTAACGGAACGAGAAATTAATGTATTAATGTGGTTGGCTAAAGGATTGTCTAATAAAGAAATAGCCGACAAGTTAAACATAAGCATTCATACTGTGAATACACACCGAAAAAATATTATGGATAAAACAAGTATTCGAAGCTTGGCCGGACTTACGGTTTATGCCGTCTCAAAGGGGATTATATCGCTCGATTAAATTCCCCTACCCCCTTAAATTAGTGATAAAACAACGCATATTTCATTACTTTTAGCGATTGTCGGTTTTTCAATTTTCTTCTTGATTTGCATTTTAATTTAATCTAAATAAAGGAGGAAATATGAAACAGTTAAAAAGTTCATTATTGGTAATTACAGCTCTTACTATTGGGGCAGTTTTATTTACTTCATGCGAAAAGGATGAAGATGATAAACCAACACCAAATGAAAGTCAGTTTGTAAGTCTTGAATCACCATATTTGATTTGTGCCGGAAGAAATCCGGGAGGGGTAGCCTTTGATTTTGAATACAACGGCGAAAAAGGTGGCGCCAACAATTTGGATTCTCTCACAGTTGATGATTTTGCGTATGATTTAAAAATTCGCACAATCAAAGGCGAAAAACCGGATGGAAGTTTAGGTGGGGCACCCTATATTCAATTATCAACAACTGCACAAGCGGTAAACTATTCTGCCATTGATACAAACTGCAAAGGACTTACGGATTTTACAAATCTGAATAGCTCAAACATTCAAAATTACACCTTGCATTCCGATGATGCATCTTTTGATATTTCATCAGTACCAACCGGAGAAACCGGGAGTCCGCTAATGCAAGACCTTATGCAAGAATACAATAAACTGGTTATAGGCCAAAAATGGATAGAAGCCGCCAAAAATAATATAGCCGATGATGAACCCATTTGGATAATCGAAACCGAAGAAGGGCGAATAGTCAAGTTCATTGTAACAGATTTCCCGGCTGACCCTGCACCGACTACAACAGGTTACATAGCTATAGAATGGGATTTTGTGGAATAATCAGAACCTGTCAATATGACTTTTATTTCTAAAATCCAACACTACATGTCCGGAAGAAAAATCATGCTTCCTGTATCAATTACCCTTTCGGCAATTAGTGCCATTTCCGGGATGTTGCCTTTCATTTTTATCTGGTTGATAGTTCGTGAGATTTTAAAAAACGATGCAGCTTTCTCACAGAATCTTGTCAATCAATATGCATGGTGGGCAGTAGGAACGGCCATCGGAGGTGTGATACTGTATTTCTTTGCTTTGAGTGCATCGCATCTTGGGGCATTCAGGGTCGAAATAAATATGCGGCGATTTGCCATGCAGAAAATTGTAAAAATGCCTTTGGGCTTTTTCGACAAATACACTTCTGGAAAAATCCGGAAAATTATTGACGACAATGCAAGTACTACTCACAGTTTTGTGGCACACCAACTGCCCGATTTAGCCAGTACCATCCTGATGCCCTTAACAACTTTGGTGCTGATTTTTGTTTTTGACTGGCGATTGGGACTCTCATGTTTAGTCCCGATTCTTTTTTCTATGGTGATTATAAGTTCCATGATGGGAAAACGGGGTAACTATTTTATGAAACAATATATGAATTCGCTGGAAGATATGAATAACGAAGCAGTCGAATACGTCCGTGGCATTCCTATTGTAAAAGTGTTTCAACAAACAATCTTCTCATTCAAAAACTTTCACAAAAGCATCACAAATTACAAAAACATGGTTGTAGCTTACACCAAAATGTGGGAAAAACCCATGTCGGCATATATCGTTATCATTAATTCATTTGCCTATTTTCTTGTGCCGGTGGCTATATTGCTCATCAATAACACGACCGAATATACCAACATCTTACTGAACCTGTTTTTCTATATTCTGCTAACGCCGGTGTTTTCTCAGAGCATTATGCGCAGCATGTATTTAAGCCAGGCAATGGGGCAAACCAAAGAAGCCATTGACCGGATTGATGAGTTAACGCATGCCAACACCTTAAAAGTTAGCCATAACCCCAAAATAATTTCGTCTTACAATATTCGCTTCGATAATGTTTCATTTACATACTCGGATGCAGGTCAAAAAGCCATTGACAACATCAGTTTTGAAATTCCCGAAGGAAAAACATATGCATTGGTAGGAGCTTCTGGCAGTGGAAAATCTACCATTGCCCGGCTTGTACCCCGTTTTTGGGATGCACAGGAAGGCGCAGTTTCAGTAGGCGGTATCAATGTAAAAGACATTGACCCCGAAATCCTGATGAATAATGTTGCCTTTGTTTTTCAAAACACAAAGCTCTTCAAAACAAGTTTGTTGGAGAATATCCGCTACGGCAAACCCAATGCACCCATCTTCGAAGTAGAAAAAGCTGTGGAAGCAGCTCAGTGTAGTGAAATATTAAAGAAACTACCTAATGGATTAAATACAAAAATCGGTGCAGAAGGTACCTATCTCTCAGGTGGTGAGCAACAAAGGATTGCTTTGGCCCGTGCTATACTGAAAAATGCACCAATTGTAGTACTTGATGAAGCCACTGCTTTTGCCGACCCTGAAAATGAACACTTGATACAAAAGGCGCTAAAAACACTTATGGAAGGGAAAACAGCCCTAATGATTGCCCACCGCTTAACAAGTGTAAAAAACCTGGATAAAATTTTAGTAGTTGCAAAAGGTAAAATTGCAGAAGAGGGAACACACATCCAATTAATTGAGAAGCAGGGCATTTATACTGCCATGTGGAACGAATATCAAAAATCGGTGCAATGGACAATAAAAGGACAGGAGGTAGGTCATGTTTAATTGTCTAAAAAAGCGATTTGCCTTATCTGAACAAGGTGCAAAAGATTTTGGTCTGGGGGTGGTTTTTTCCGTGCTTCTAAATATCGCTTTAATGCTACCGGCAGTCTTTATCTTCCTGTTCCTAGAAGACTATTTAATGCCATTCATCGATACAGGTAAGAATATCGAACATGGAGTTTGGTATTATATTATCTTAGGTTTTGCTTTTATGATGATGATGTTTGTCATTGCCATGTTACAGTACCGTAACACATATACAAAAATTTACACCGAAAGTGCCAACCGACGTATATCTCTGGCTGAAAAATTGCGAAAACTGCCTCTTGCCTTTTTCGGGGAGAAAAACCTGTCCGACCTCACTTCTACCATCATGAATGACAATACCGAACTGGAACATACATTTTCTCACGCAGTTCCGCAACTTTTTGCTTCGGTTATAAGCATCGTTATCATTGCCATTGGTTTATTTTTTTATAACTGGCAACTGTCGCTTGCCTTGTTTTGGGTAGTGCCGGTAGCTGCCGGAATACTATTCTTGTCTAAAAAGATACAACGTAAAGACCATCAAACCATTTATCAAATCAAGCGCGATGTAACCGAAAAAATTCAGGAAGGACTGGATACCATACGAGAAATTAAAGCCTACAATTTGGAGAGTTCTTATTTGGAAGAACTTAATAATAAGCTGAATACAAATGAAAAACACCTTATCCGCGGTGAACTACTGATCGGTGTTTTCGTGAATTCTGCCCACAGCGTGTTGAAATTAGGTTTGGCAAGTGTAATTATTGTCGGAGCTTTGATGCTTTCAGCGCAACCGGCAACGCTTTCTATATTTTCTTATTTGATATTTCTGATGGTGGCTGCACGCATTTACGAGCCTATAAACGAGGTGCTTAACAACTTAGCTGCGCTGTTTTATCTGGACATCCGTATCAACCGGATGAACGAAATGGATGCGATGCCTATACAAAACGGCAAAACCGAATTTACCCCGGAAAACTACGATATTGAATTTAAAAATGTTGAATTTTCATACGAAAGTGGAAAAAAAGTGATGCGAGGTGTTTCCTTCACGGCAAAACAGGGCGAAGTGACCGCATTGGTTGGTCCCTCCGGCGGAGGTAAAAGCACTGCTGCAAAACTGGCAGCCCGTTTTTGGGATATTCAGAAGGGGAAAATCACACTTGGCGGGCACGATATCAGTCAAATTGACCCTGAAACTTTGTTGAAAAACTATTCCGTTGTTTTTCAGGACGTAGTGTTGTTTAATTCGAGCATTAAAGACAATATCCGTATTGGTAAATGCGAGGCAACCGATGAAGAAATTTTAAAGGTGGCTAAACTCGCAGAGTGCGATGAATTTGTCAATAAAATGCCCGATGGTTACAATACCATTATTGGTGAAAATGGTGAAACACTTTCAGGTGGTGAACGGCAACGGATTTCCATCGCTCGTGCATTATTGAAAGATGCCCCCATTGTTCTGCTTGATGAGGCCACTGCTTCTCTCGATGTGGAGAATGAAACGAAAATCCAGGCAGGTATTTCAGAACTGATAAATGATAAAACTGTGCTGATTATTGCACATCGTATGCGTACAGTTGCCAATGCCGATAAAATTGTGGTTTTGGAAAACGGAGAAGTTGTCGAAACCGGAAAGCCTGACGAATTGAAAAAGCAGGGAGGTGTATTTTTAAAAATGATTAAACGGCAAATGGAAGAGGTAATTCAATGAAACTATTAAATTTTACTCCTAACGGACAAATTTTTATCTGTCCTTGCCAAAATAAATTTCATATAGAGTTCGGTAACCTGTTTTTGCTTCTGACATAGGATGAATTCAATTTTATGAACGATTATGTCAAAAACATTGATTATATGCAATTTTTAATTATAAACCGAAATGCACAAAACAGGAGATAATTACAGCTGCATTTTGGTAAAAGCAGTGCGTACCGCGCTCTGCGTGAAAATGAATTTTTAAAGTTTAAGGCTTTAATTTCCCTTAAAAATGAGGGAGACAAATTGACCCCAAATAGTATAAATACAAGTGATATAAATCTAAATTAAAACAAATATGAATAAAACAGTAATTTTTTACGGTTCGTCAACCGGCAATACAGAAAGCGCAGCAAAACAGATAGCAAAACTATTGAACGCCGATGTTTTTGATGTTGCAGATAATCCTGTGGAAGAGATAAATAAATATGAAAATTTGATTTTTGGTGCTTCAACATGGGGATTTGGAGATTTACAGGATGATTGGGACAGTTTTATCTCAGAACTTGAAAATGCAGATTTAAGTGGAAAGGTCTGTGCTATTTTTGGATTAGGTAATGGTGCATCATTTGCCGAAAGTTTTGTTGATGGAATTGGTACAATTTACAAAGTAATTGAAAACAAAGAGTGTAAAATAGCTGGGTTTGTTGAAACAACCGGATACGATTATAAAGCATCAACAGCCGAAATTAACGGGAAATTTGTTGGTTTGCCTTTGGATGAAGACAATGAAAGCAATTTAACAAACGAACGAATTGATAAGTGGGTAGAACAATTAAAAGCTGAATTTAATCAATGAGACAATCTGGGATGACTTTAATTTGCAACGATTTTCAATCTATCGATATACAGGTGTTAAAACACCATGTTTACGAATACAAAAAAGGTGTTCGTAACTTGGTACTGCATACAATGAAAAGTTCAGAAAAGGAAAAAGTTATTTTCTTTCTTCAAATGAAAGAAATTATTTTTTGGATTCTCGATGTAAATGAAACCAAGTTTAATGTTTTTTTAGGAAATCCCAAATGCGTTGAGATTGTAAAATCATTCCAGGCTGAAACATTAAATAAACTAACGCCCGAACAGGATTTTATACTCGGTATTATGCTGGGATACAATCGTGAACAACAATATTCAAGATACCTGAAACAAAGTAAAGAGTCGAAAAAGTAATTACAAATGAAATATTATCAACTTATTAAGTGGCTTATGGCTCTTTTTATCGCAGTTTTCCCTGGATTTATATATTCTCAGCAAAATGTTGAAATTAAAGGGTTAGTATATGATGAAAATAGTCAAATCCCAATCGAATTTGCCAGTATCTCCATAAATAACACAGCAACCGGCACAACAACCGATGCAGCAGGAAGGTTTAAAATAAATATTGCAAAAGAAAAACAAGCTGTCATTATTGTAAGCCATATTAATTATCATAAAAAAGAAATTGTAATTAATGACAGTTTGTTTTCTGGTAATGTAACTATTTTTTTATCGCCCAAAGAATTTCAACTGTCAGATGTGGTTATTTCTGCCGGTTTGTATGAGCAACCTTTGGATAAACTTACAAAACCTGCCGATTTAATTTCGCACAGGGAAATTGTGGACAACATGAATTCCAATATAACCGATGTGCTCAATAAAACTCCGGGGTTTACACAGGTTTGGGAATATCATTCGCCCATTATTTTACGAGGGTTAAACTCAAACCGACTGATTATAATGAAAGACGGAAACAGGCGCATTGGCACATTTCCGGGTGGTTATTTCGGTCAGGACATGAATATTTATGACAGCCGAAAAATTGAAATAGTTAAAGGCCCCGGCTCTGTTATTTATGGTAGCGGTGCAATTTCGGGAATTATTAATCTGGTCAGCGCGGAGCCTTTTGGCGATAACAAAAACAGCATTCAACTAAGTTCGGGATATGGCAGTAACAACAACGAATTTTTAGAATTGGTTAATGTTTGCCATAGGCGGGAAAAGTTCGGGATTTCGCTCAACGGTAAATACCGGAAAACAGGCGAAATGGTTTATGGTAATGGCGAGATAGCTGAAAACAGCAATGTGGAAGACCGTGATATTTCTTTAAATACAGGCTACAAACTTTCGGATAAACACAAAATTATCATCAATGCCAATTATCACTACGGCGATTGGGGCAAACCGCGCGGTTTTAACGGACCCACGAAACGGTTTACCAAAGTCCGTAACGAGGAAGAAAATTTTCATATCGATTTTGCTTACAGCTATACCCCAAAAGGTATTGTTGAATCAGTAAATCTTAACCTCTACTATGACAATGGTTGGCGCGATTATTACCAGTACAAATACAGCACAGTTAGCGGTAGTATATCGACACTTGATTTGGTTCATTACAAGAACAATTATGGCGGTGGTCGTTTCTACACCATTTTAAACGTATTTGAAAAAAATAAACTTACCACCGGAATTGACGGATATTTGTTTCGTTTGGACAATCCTTCGGAAATATTTGACTATTACAATGATACGCAAGGTAATATTGCCGGTTCAAAAAATGCAGGTCAGCAAAATATTGGAGCTTTTATTAATGATGAATGGCAAATAAGCACGAAATGGCAATTTGTTTCAGGTGTTCGGTTTGATGCTTCAACAGTAGTTGAAGGAGAGAATTATTCGATGAACGGACGGAATGAAAAAAGGGAAGCATTTAGTGGAAATGCCGGCTTTGTTTATTCACCAAACAACACTACCCATATTTCTTTTAATGCAGGCAGGGCTTTTCGCATGCCAACTACCGAGGAATTGTTTACGCGAACTATCAGTTGTAAAGGTATAAAAGCCGGGAACCCCAACTTACAGCCCGAATATAGCTGGAATTTTGATATTGGAATACGTGGCAAAGCCATAAAACAAAAGTTAAAATACGATTTGGCTCTGTTTTACAATATACTTGATGATTTTATCAACGAAGCTCCCTCAGAAGAACCAGACGTTGATTTCACCTTGAAAAATACCGATGCTAAGCTAATGGGTGGAGAATTTTCGGTAGTTTATCAGTTCAATAATGTGTTAAAACCTTCAAATTCGTTATATCTGGGCACAGGTACAGCTTACGTTTATGGTATTGATTTATCGGGAGGCGAAGATGCACCCTTATTTGGCATTCCACCATTAAAAATGAATGCAGAAATCAATTACAGGGGTCTTATAAACAAAGAATGGATAACCGGTTATTCAATAAAGTTTGATGCTGAATATGCTTCGGCTCAAAATCGTGTAGCAGATATTCCGGAAGGCACCGATGGAGGACCGTGGGGTTATATTCCGTCAGAACCACATTTGGTTTTTGATTTTGCTTTAGGCTTAAATTCAAACGCTTTGCCGGGTTACCCGAAACTTCGTTTTATGGTAAAAAACATTTTCAATACCGATTACCAGCCTTTTGGTTCGTATATCCCGGCAATGGGAAGAAATTTTAAAATCTTATTATCGTTTCACTTTTAAAAAAAATAAATCATGAATAAAATTATTTCAATTATCGTATTTGCCACAGTTTTGGTTTTTACAAATGCATGCAATCAAGCAAATAACGGGCAAAACAATCAAACCGAGAAGTCGGAAGTTGCTATAAGTTACATATCAGTCGATGATGTATTTGCACAAGGCAACTCGTTAGCAAATAAAACTGTGCATGTACAAGGAATTATTGAACACGTGTGCAAACACACATGGAAACGCTTCAAAATAATCGAAGACAATGAAAACCAGTTTATAAAAATAGAATTGGGGAATAAATTACCGTCAGTTGATGCTTCAATAATCGGTAAAAAGGCAAGAGTAACCGGTAAGCTAATACCTGTAAAAATGGATGAAAGAATGGTGAAAAAATGGGAAGAACAAATGAGAGAAAACCACAAAGGAGAAGAAGATACTGAGCATTTTAAAGAAGAAATGGCTTTTATTCAGGGTATTTATCAGCAAATATCGAGCGGTAAAATTCCACATTATACTAACTATACTATTGAAGCTGAAAATTATGAGTTGGAATAAAAGGAAAGTACAACGTTGGTTTCGTGTTTTGCACAGAGATATTGGATATTTAGCAGTGGGCATAACATTAGTTTATGCCCTTTCTGGTTTTTTCTTATCGCATAAAAACATTTTTTCTGGCACCAAGACAGAAAAATTTATGGCTAATTTTCCAAAAGAGCTTAAAAATGATACTTTTATTAAGTACTGGAATACGAATACATCCGTAAAAGTCAATCATTTTAAAGAATCTGACAATCAAATAAAAGTATTTTTGGAAGGTGGAACAGGACATTATGACAAATCTAGTGGCGAGGTTTACTACGAGATTTATCATAAACGACCCATAATCATTTTTTTAAATCAATTACATAACAATCAGAAAAAAGGATGGATTTACATTGCTGATATATATGCTCTTTTATTGATATTTCTGGCGGTTTCAGGTTTGATTATGGTAAATGGGAAGAATGGATTTTTAAAACGAGGTGTTTGGCTAATGATTTTGGGTATGATTATGGTAGTAGTATATATATGGATTGAATAATTTACTTGAAAATTACAACCACACGAAAATTGGAAAGTGTCAATAGTCTGGAAGTATTTGGTTTTTAATTTGCCAAATGGCAAAAAATGGACTCGAACTTTGAGAGTGAAAATTCTGCAAAGCTCCCTAACTTTTTTCGGTAATTCCTCGTATTCGGGCTAGTTATACTTCGGAATTAAAGTCGATGAGATGATGCTTCATGGCAAACTTCATCAGACCGACAATTGATTTGGTTTTGGTTTTGGTAAAAATATTCCGCCGATGTGCCTCAACAGTTCGTTCACTGATAAATAACCTGGTTGCGATCTCTTGGTTACTAAACTCCTTGGCAATTAAACCTAAAATCTCGTGTTCTCTGGCAGAAAGATTTATTTTCTTTTCAGTCGATTTTTGAATCATATCCTGTTTGTGTCTCATGTTTTCCACAAGTACTGCCTGTACATTTCGACTCAAATATTTCCCTCCTTTTACAACGGTTCGAATCGCCTCGAGAACTTCATCCATGCTAGTGCGCTTAAAAAGGTATCCAGAAGCTCCAGCTTCTATCATGTCGGTTATATTTTGAATGTCCTCATGCATGGTGAGGGCAAGAACTTTGGTTTCCGGAGAAATCTCTTTGAGTTTTTTTGTTACTTCAATCCCTGAATTCTCGGGCATACTTATATCCACCAAAGCGACATGAATATGATGTTCAATTACAATATCAATGGCCTGAACAAGGCTGTTTGCTCCATGGATGAAACCAATATCGCTTTCTTCTTGTAATAACCCTTTTATACCATCAATAATAAGCTGATGATCGTCGAAGATAAGTAGGTTAATTTTTAATTGTTGCATAGTCAAGATTATTTAGTGGTGCTGTAATGGTAATAATCGTTCCTCGGTTTTCTTTGCTGTCGATGTATATGGTGCCATGAAGATTTTCAACCCTTGACTGAATATTCTGAATTCCCCCGGATATTGAATGTCCGCGTTCCTTATTCAGATCAAAGCCCACGCCATTATCTTCAATCATCAGGGTGATTTCCTCTTCGTTTTGAACAAGTTGTATTGAGATTGAAGTGGCATGTGCATGTTTGATGGCGTTGTTTGTAAGCTCCTGAACAGCCCTGTATAGTGTATTTTCGATCAGGTTGTCTAACTGCCGGTTAAGTCCGAATATTTCGCAACTAATCAGGATTTTATTACTTTCGTTAATTCTTCGTACGATATCTTGAACAGCTTCTTCAAGTCCTTTCGCTACCAAGATGGTTGGAGAAAGGTTGTGTGAAATTTGCCGAAGCTCGCTAAACGCCGTGTCGATGCTGTATATTGCTGATTCAATAAGCTTTATTTTACGTTCATTTGTTAATTCTGTTTTCTGGTTAAGTGCACTTACGTTTAGCCTGGCTACAGAAAGCATTTGTCCTAATCCATCATGCAGATCCTGGCCTATCCTTTTTCTTTCCCGTATTTCTGCTTCAATGGATGTGCGCGATTTTCTCTCATTCATTTCAATAATTAGGTTTTGCAATTTGGCATTTTGTCTATAGCGATAATTCATAAACATGAAATAAAAACCGAAAATACCCAATAAAAAGACTATCAACACAGAAATAACCAGAATATTCTTCCTGCTAAGTTGCAACTCCTGTTGTTCAATTTCGAGCTGTTTAATCTTATTTGATTCGTTTAAAACTGTAATCTCCTCATTGTATACTTGGCGGATGGTATTCTGGTTGACGAATTTCTCTTTCAGGTTAATATACTCCTGAAGATAACTCAGGCTCTTTT
This sequence comes from Bacteroidales bacterium, assembly GCA_965140775.1. Classification (GTDB taxonomy): domain Bacteria; phylum Bacteroidota; class Bacteroidia; order Bacteroidales; family F082; genus UBA6244. The sequence goes on from OZ223471.1 coordinate 1,328,185, forward strand.
CATATTCCCCGGCTTGCTGATATATCTCAGAGAAAAGTTTTTTACACTCGTAAATGAGGAGGTCATTGTTTATTCGTTCTGCTATTTGGGTTCCTTGCTGAATAAGTAACAAGGCTTCATTCAGGTTGTTGCGTAATATTTCAATTTTCGCCAATCCCATTACTGCATAAGCAGTACTATATGAATCGTTAATGTTTTCGGCCAGATGTCTGGCTTTCTCATGATTGGTTTCTGCATCTTTAAAATTACCTGTTTGTGTAAATAGATCTCCCAAACCATTGTACACCAGAATTCGGGAGTAAATATTATCAATATTGTTGGCTACCTGAAGCGATTTTGTGAAATAATATTGTGCTGAATCAGGCTGTTCCTTGTTCATGAAGATAAACCCGAGATTTGTCAGGATGGTGGTCATCGAAATACTGTCGTTTTCGCTCATGCTGTATGTCAGTGCTTTCCTGAAATAGGTTTCTCCTTTGTCGAATTCCTCAATACTTAAATACACGATTCCTATGTTATTTAGGATTGAGGCTGCAATATTATTTTTTTTGTTCGAGTTGAGTGCCTTGAGCATAAAATTCAATGCGGTTTTAAAATTGCCTGTTTTTTGGTTTATGTAGCCAATATTATTATAGATTGCCACCATCAGGGTGCTGTCAACAGTCTCCGGTGATAGCTTGAGCGCCTTGTAGTAGTATTCCACAGCCATGGTGTAGTTATCTTGAACCTGATAGGTTGCACCAATAAAATTCAGGAACCTCATCTGCTGTCGGACATTTTTTCCGTTAAGGTGCTGATACTCATTCATGATTAGGTTGCGTGCTTTGTCTGTATCTGTATAAAAAAGTCCGGTACCAATTGCAAATATTGAATCATAATTTTGTGAAACACCTTTTTCAATCTTCATTTTTTGGTGACCTGGCATGCTAATGGAAACTACAGCAACTATTAAAATCAGAACTGAAATTAGAAAGGCAATATGCTTTACCGAAAAAACCCTTTTGCCAAAACTCCTAATCTGTATGGATTTATTATTTCCTTTTTTAACAGTCATTGTATTTGTGTGAGATTACGTGTGTGAATTACATTAGACTATTCCATTTTCATTTATTTGAAAAGTTTATAATATGGAATACAACGCACTTATTTTTTACCATTATGGTATCTTAGTGATGCAAAGTTAAAGCTAGTTTTCGTGAATTGCCATCTGAAAACGGTAAATTCCTTAAAATTAGGTGCCAGCGCTTATTGGTGCACCCCTTTTATATCCGTGCCAGCACCTATCTTTAAATAATTAAATATAGGCAATAGCACGAATTGTTTTTACTATTATAGGACTCTACTTTTGCGCTGTCGACTTTATTGTTAATTTATAAAATTTACCTATCTTAAATCATTAAATTGAGTAATTATGAAGTTAAAAGAATTACTATTTATTAACGGATTCCTTCTCCTGCTAATTCTGGGGTTAAGTGAGCCCGCAAATGCACAGGTAGTTGAACCACTAAAGGATGTCAATCCTGGAGGAAACAGTTCTGTAACACATACATGGATGGCAAGCTGCAACGATAAACTGTTCTTTTCGGCCGATGATGGCACCCATGGCATGGAACTATGGGTTTCGGATGGAACCGATGCCGGAACCACATTACTGAAAGATATTTACCCGGGTGCAGCCTGGAGTTCGGCAGGTTGGGCAGGCAATTATGCTGTATGCAACGATTTGCTTTTCTTTATTGCGAATGATGGTGTTCATGGTGCTGAATTGTGGGCCACAAATGGTACTGAATCTGGCACTTATATGGTAAAAGATATTGGAAATGATGTACAAGTAGGAATTATCTGGGATGGATTAGCTGGGAATGGGACTTCCGGGAATCTTTATACATACAATAACAAGGTTTATTTCCCTGCTGTTGATGGCCGTACTTCAGTAGGACAGCATGATATTGAATTATGGTGTTCAGACGGTACTGAAGCAGGTACCTACATGGTTAAAGATATCCGGCCTGATGAGAGCAGTATTCCTAGTCAGTTCCATGAATATAACGGATTGTTGTATTTTGAAGCGTACGATGGGGGTCAGAACCAGGGTGCCCATGGTGGTGAGTTGTGGGTAACCGATGGCACCGAAGCAGGAACCCACCTTTTTAAAGACATTACACCAGTACCAAGCAGTGAAACACCGGCAGACTTAACGGATTGTAACGGAAAAATGTTTTTTACAACAGATGACGGAGCCACCGGTAGGGAATTGTGGGTAACAGATGGAACGGAAGCCAATACCCATCTGGTGAAAGATATTCGTCCCGGAGTTGATGGTAGCAATCCTAGTTACCTGACTGATTATAATGGAATCCTTTATTTTAAAATTAATAATGCCGATAATATCAGGGAACTATGGAGGAGCGATGGAACCGAAGCCGGTACCTACAGAGTTACCGATGACATTCACTATCCGGTTAATTTGAAAGTTTATGATAACAAACTTATTTTTCTGGCCTACGATGGCTCGAATACGCAAAATTATGAAGTTTGGTCCTATTCCGATGTTAATGGTATCCAATTGGTTAAAGAAATTAACCCCAGCCCTACAGCAGGGCTAGATTTTAATCCGGAAATAAATTTCAGAGAAGGATTTGTTCAATACAAAGACAAGCTTTATTTCCGTGCTGCAGATGATGGATATGCAACCACGATTTGGCAAACCGATGGCACTGAGGCGGGTACTATTGTTGCCCCGGGACAAGAAAATTTTCAATACCCAGACCCGGTATCATCGTGGTTAATTGAGGATTTTGATTTTCAGGTTACTAATGGTTCTTTATATTATCCTGCTGGATATGCAGACAATCCGGCTATTGAAGTCTATAAACTAACGTCAGCTCCATCGGAAGTATTTGAAGTAACTGGCAGCGGGGATTATTGTATTAATGGAGAAGGATTGCCAGTGGGTTTGTCTGGTTCTGAAGAAGGAGTAACCTACACACTTTTTAAAGATGGTGTTGCCCAAACACCAACCGTAGAAGGGACAGGCGGAACCATCAGTTTTGGAAACCAAACTGCTGGCACTTATACAGTTATTGGTGCTAATGTTGCTGGGAATGTTGATATGACTGGCAATGCAATAATTAATGCAGTAACTTCCTTGCCTGTAAATGTAAGCATCACGGCTGATAATGAAGAGGTATGTTCAGGATCTCCGGTTACCTTTACTGCCTTGCCCGTAAATGGAGGATCGAATCCATCTTACCAATGGTACGTAAATAACAATGCAATTGGTGCAAACCTGCCTGAATTTATTTATACACCTGCAAATTTTGATGTTGTTAAAGTGGAATTAACATCAGATTTGTCGTGTGCAGCCAATGTAGGTGTATCAAACACCATAACTCTTACAGTGAACGAAATCGTCACCCCAGAGGTAAGTATTGTTACAAGCGAGAATCCTGTGTATAGTGCTGATCCGGTTACCTTTACTCCAACTCCTATCAATGGCGGAACGCCTTCCTATGAGTGGTTTGTCAATGGGATATCTGTTGGTACGGATGAAACATACGCATACCTGCCCATTAATGAAGACCAGGTGTATGTAGTGATGACTTCCTCCCTTGAATGTGTTAACTCTTCAACAGCAACATCTAATGTAATCGAAATGATTGTAAACAACGGTATTCCGGCGGCTTACACTGTAACCGGCGGTGGTACCTATTGCGAAGACAATGACGGATTGCCTGTGGGTTTGACAGATTCTGAAATTGGTGTATTGTACACTTTGTACAAAGATGGTGTTGCGCAGATACCCACTGTGGATGGCACAGGTGAGGCTATATTCTTCGGTGATCAGCTGCAGGGAATTTACACCGTTACGGGAACAAATTCAAATACTACAACCACCATGGCAGGCAGTGCTGAAATTGTAGAGAACGAGAATCTACCGGTAAGTGTTACTATCGAACCTGATCATGAACCTATCTGTTCCAACTCAGCTATCACATTTACAGCCTCTCCGGAAAACGGAGGTGAAACTCCAACTTACCAATGGTATAAAAATGGAGACCCCGTTGGAACTTTTAATTTTTACACCTACATACCGGAGGATAATGATGAGGTTTATGTTGTGCTGACCTCCAGCATTGAATGTACGTCTGGAAACCCGGCCACTTCAAATGTATATACTGTAGAAGTATTACCAATACTACTTGTTGAAGTAAATCTGGAGGCTGATAAAGACAATATTTGTGAAGGAACCCAGGTAACATATACTGCCACTCCTGTGAATGGAGGTGATAATCCTACCTATTCGTGGTCAGTTAATGAAGATCCGGTAGGAGAAAATTTACCCACATATACTTATGTGCCTTCTAATGGTGATGAGGTACGGGTTTTCTTAACATCAGATTATGCCTGCCCATCAGGTGGTGCTGAAATGACGCTTACAGCATCAGTTAACGAAATTGTTACTCCTTCGGTGAGTATTGTGGCCAGTGAAAACCCTGTTTTTGAGGGGGAGACAGTTACCTTTACACCAATACCAGAGAATGGTGGTAGTACACCAGAATACCAATGGAACGTAAATGGGAACTTTGTAAGCGATGGAACTTTCTATACTTATGTGCCATCTAGTGGTGATGAGGTATATGCCATTATGACGAGTTCATTGGAATGTGTAACGGCTTCAACGGCCACTTCTAATGTTATTGAAATAGAAATAATCGTAGGTGTGGACGAAACCCAAGACTCACAAATACTGGTATTTCCCAATCCTGCAAATGATAAAATTAACATTCAGCAGTTAGAGGGGATTCAAAGCATTCGTATGATAAATGATATGGGCGTACAGGTTTATGAAGAAGATAAAATACTAACTGACATCATCACGTTGGAATCCTCACATTTACAGACAGGAATATACATCCTTCAGTTTTTAACCAACGAAGGAACTACGTTTAGCAAGAAAATCATTATTCTGAAATAATATTAGTTGACGACACTGATTGTTCTTTGAAAACATCAGAATAAAGAATTTATTCGTTAAGTGTAATTTGTGGATGTTGGATCGAGGACTGTTGATGAAAATTGGCAGTCCTCATTTTTTTTAAATCAAATAGCTTGATGAATTTCTTTAAGATTTGCATTTCATAACTATACAAAGAGAGATTGTTTCGAATGAGAAATGAGATGTATAGGAGCCTATATGTTCTTGCGAACAGGATGGATATCATTGGCAACTAGTATTTTGAATAAACCGCACCCAAATGATGCCAGCTCTACTTACAACCCAAAATAAAATAAAATAATATCCTTCACCTCCTTCCCGTGTTTTCTCTATTATGCAATATTCAGCCATAAAACTACTGAAAGGCTAACACATAGTACCCACCCTATGTTTGGAATTCGGATATTCTCGAATGGATTCCAACGAGTTGAAATTCGATCACTTTTTCGACAATTGACAGCAAATCAACACCATCTTTAACTGGATGATCCAGGCTAACCGCCCTCCTTATTTTAGATAAACCCCTCCATCTTATGCCACTCTTTCCGGTGCCCTTGTGCCGATTATTCTGGACTAAAGCATGGTATATGACCCCGTTTAATGATGCTCCAATTACAACGGATTAACATTGGCTAATCCAACCGCAAAAAAATCCACTCACGGTGAGCTACTTATAAATAATTATATTACATTTGAGCAACTAAAAATCTACAAACAACTAATAAGACCTATTCCGTGAATCCGTACCTTGAGCAAAGTATCAACAGATATCTGGTTTTGATGGATGTGGTTTTTGGACAATAGTACACTGAAATAGCATTGAGAGAAAAAAATAATTTTAAACCTTTAGAAACTCTTAACAATGGATAACTTCAACCTAATGAGGTATAAAAAAGAATCAAGTGGGGGTTTTGCTGGTGAAGGTATGAGGGAGATAAATGCTTTAGTGGTGTGGATATACGGTAGTTATGGGCAATACCTGAGACTCAAAGAATAATATGGAAAATAAAGACGAATACTTATACTATATCGTGAGAAAACCATACGATTCTGAATTAAAAGAATTCAGGAGTTTGCCAGGTATATTTAGAACCCCTATAAATCCAAATGGAATCTACGTAACCATAACAGAACCAAAGGAAGGAGAAGGTCCGTTTAATTCAATTTATGAATTAAGGAAAAGGTCGACTATTTTCCGACAAATAGAATTACGGAAACATAGGGATAGGATTTCAAAAAGCAAAAACATTAAAACAGTAAAAGAAGGATCACTGACAAAAGTAGGAACCTCCTTTGAAAGGGCATTTGTTGATTCATTTTCTCATGTTGTTATTGGAAAGATTACAAGAAAAAAACTAAAAGGGGTTCATTTTTATGACCCTGATAAAATCAAAATCATCGAGAAATTAAATACAAATTCTGAAACTGGAGTTTGGTCGGCAAGAATTAAAAAACAAAATGAAATAACAGGAGAATGGATTGAAAAAGATGAAGTATCAAATTTCTTTCCCGAAAGCTGGACTGTTTCTCGAACTTTTATTGAAAGTAATTATGCGTACGAGAATAGAGTATTTGACTCTGGAAAAACGTATTTTGGTAACACAAAAAGTGGCATGAAAATTAAATTTATAATTGACCAAGAAAAAAAAGTGATAACATTTTATCCAGAACTAGATTAAAAGGTACGGCACACAATTATAACTACCTGTACCAAATTATGAGAACATTCAATTTTAAAAAAAAAGAAAACAAACGACAAATTAGGAATTGAGGGAAAAATAATATTATAGAAAATGGAATTAAGAGAAGGTGAAGAAATTTTAAAAGAATACTATTTCAGTCGAACTAAGGAAACCTTTAGCAAAGGTGTTTTAACAAATAAGAGATTGATATATATATCAAAAAAATCAATAGATAGTGTGATTGAAGAAAATTATCCATTATCAAAATTGACCTCCGTTAGAACAGAAAAAGAAACGAATGGTTTTCGTTCAAAAGTTTTAGGGTATTCAATAGTTGCTATGATTATTTTACTGATAATTACAGGAATTATGTTTTTTCGTGAGAATGCTCCAGTGTGGAATGGGATCGGATATCTTATTCCTGTATACTTGATCCTTATATGGCTAATTCGTTTTGGACTAAAACCTGACCTAGTAATAGCTAGTCTCGTGATAACTCAATTGGGAGGAACTAAAAAATACTCAGCAAGAAACAATAAAGACTTAGAAGAATTTATTGAAAGTATAAACCAACAACTAATTTAGGCTGATAGGAAAGTGCGCAAGCTCGCCAAAATAGTATATATACCGGGCATATTGTACCACACATACCGTAGCGAAGTCCCCGCACTTCCGCATGCCGGACTTTTTGAAACTCTTGCTTCAACTATCTTGGAACAGTTTCTGTATATACACCAGCAAAAAAATACTCACAGTGAGCTACTTATAAAAAATAGTATTACATTTGAGCAACTAAAAATCTACAAACAACTAGAATTACCTATTCCGTGAATCCGTACGTTGAGCTAAGTGTGAGCAGATAACCAGTATTGATCAATGTGGTTCTGTATATAGTTCACTGGAATAGCAAAGAATGGTAACAGAAAAATTAGGATAAACGTTTACGAACTACTAATAATGGATAAATACCTAAATATCAAACGAAATGACAAATAGACTTTTGGAGGTGAATAATGGCATGGGTTGGGTTTATTCGGCTGTTAGCAAAAATTTTGAACCAATACTCAAACTATGATAAAATCTATTTGGGATTATTTTAAACAATGGTTAAGTCTCTTGTACTTAATACCAAGCACTATTTCTGTACTTCAGACATTCTTTAGCGATGAAATAAAAGATACGAGTCTAGATTTTATTGACTCATTAAGTAAGATTCAAATAATTTATGTTTTTATATCAATCTCAATAATTGCCGGAATTAATGTAACATTTGTAAAAAACAAATTGATTATCAAGTTGAAAAATGACATGGAGTTCATTCGTCAACAGAGCAACTCACCTGTTTTTACGACAGTAAACAATATTTTTTATGGGAATATCGATCAGAGAAAATTTGTGAATTCAAACGTAATTATTGGTGATAAATCAAAAATATCGGAAAATAATGGATATAATTAATAACACAATATCATCTCTAAGAGCGGAGAAAGGGCAAATTACGATAAACCTTGATAAAAAAAGCATGGTTGAATCCGCCGCAAAAAAAGAACAGGATAATCACATGGAAATTAGAAATAAGGCCATTAGAATTATCATAGGAAAATTGAATAACGATGATATCTTCAACCTTCAATTTGCCACAACATTTGTTGAAAGCATTAATCTTCAACTTGATTTTAATGATCAACATGAAATTGAATTATACTTTGAATGGTCAGAACACCATTATAAAATTGAAAAGAATAATACTTTAATTGCGGAACAGAAAAATTTGCCATTAAAGAAACCAGGAGGATCAATAAAGCTTGAAATTAAGCCAATGTCAAATAATTCGAAAGTCCAATTTATTATAGATATTGGCGAGAAAGATTTTCTGAAAAAAGAAAGGATTTCATTATTTATCGACGAAGATTTCAATCTTGTATTTAGACTCATTGATAAAAAAGGAAAAGAATATAATCTTGTCCACAAACCATCAGATTTATGGTCGCCTGATTTGTGGGTACAGGTTATTTGTTCATGGAACACCGAGTTTGCCAAAAGTAGAACCTTTAAGGCATCAAATGAGATGAATTTCAGTGAAAACAGAATTGAACTGAAAGAAATAGACTTATTCTATATGCCAATAAATCCACCTATGATACTTGGTACTGATCTGACTGAAAAGCACTTTGCCAAAATGACCATTTCAGAATTAAGTTTATACGACCATCCAATTCTATAGAAAAACCTTTGCTAACGTTGAATAAAACGCTAAATGCTAGCCGCAATAATACCGAACCTAAATATATAAGATATGAATAAACTTAAATCAAAAATCAAGAAACTTAAGAAGCAAAGAAATATTTTCATTCTTACTTCAATAGTTTTGCCATTTCTAACTCTATTTGTAACAATCTGGCAAATCAAGAGCAATGAAAAACTAACATTAGAATCTGGTATTTTGAACAAACCAAAGTCCGAATTATCATTTGGCGGTTACTCCCTTAATACTCTTACCGATTATGATATCTTGTATGGTTTCAATTATAATAATGGCCTCGTTTTTCATTCTTTACCATTTGGCCTTCACAATACTGGACAAAAGTCAATGGACAAGACTTATCTTATTTTTAGATACAATGAATTTAATAACCTATGTTCAGACACTTCATTTAAGTTGACCTCATCAATTGATAATGAAGAATTTAAAAGAACATATTCTTTTGTAGAACCATTTGAGTATTCTACATATAAGTTTAGTAGCATAAATCCTGGAATAGGCTTAGGTATTGGAGAATTAATTTACCTAAATGAGACTTCAATAAAAAGTCTAGTAGATGTTACAACAAAAGACTCTGTTGACATGACTGTAGAATACTCAGTATTATATGCAAAACAATTTAGTGTGACTTTAACATCAAAAGATATGCAAAGTAATAATTATCAGTTTTCAATATCTGGTATCTCGGTGAACAATATGAGCGAATTAATATTTTACTACAAAGAATATCTTTTAAACAAGATAAATAATTCAACCATTTCAGAAATAGAGTCTTGCTTCTTGGTTTATCCAGAAATTTTGGAATCGCATTTAATAAATGTAGAAAGTGATTCAACCAGTTTAATTACAACAGTTGTAAAAAAGTCGGAAAATGTTTTGTATGCTTATTACGAGCATAAAGCATCCAGGCTTTTAATACTAGACCAAAATGGAAAAATATTGAAGAAAGAACGATTAATAAATTAAAGAATCTAATAAAAATAAAGTGCATTTGGTAGATAGTCCTAAATATGAAGATGGTAGCAATTACGAAACATAGTAGTAAATTGAAAATTTTAAGCGTTGAAATGCCAAACGCACCATATTTGAACCGTTAGCATTTATTTAATAAAAACAAACAGACAAGTATGTACGGGCTGAAAGAATTAAAGAAATCAATAAATATCGAAAAAGAATCGGTTGAATGTCCTGTGAAAGATTGTTCCGTAATAGTTGAAAGACAAAGAAATTCTTTTAAAAGAGAACAAAAATACCAATGTCCCAATCATAAATTATTTATTTCTCCTACAACTTTTGAGTATGAAACGGAACAAGAAAACTTATTATGGTATGACAGTGCAGACAAATACCTAAATGATGAAATAAAAAAAGTCAAAAGAGAAAGCCGTATCGCAAGAGACAACAGTGAAGATGCATTGACTTGGAATGTGATGAGATTTCTTGACAGACAAGGACTCTTAGCAGATTTTCTTTCTCAATTATCAACCAAGAAAATAACTGAATCAGAATTGATTTTATGGTCATATTCACTGAAAGAAAAATCTGACTGGAGATTATTGAACCAAGCACGTATTGAATTTGGTGAGACTATCGCAAGAGGCTCTGAACCTGATATTATAATAAGGACAAACAAAGTATTGTATTTCATAGAAGCAAAATTAACAGCCAAAAACGAAACTACACCGAGCGAATTGCAAAAAAGAAAAAAATATGAAACCGGCGGAAATAACTTGTTTCAACAAATTTTCAAATCAGACTATGAAACTGTTGCCGAAAAGGAAAAGAGCTATGAATTAATGCGTTTTTGGTTGCTTGGTAGTTGGATGGCAAAACAACTTAAGGTAGACTTTGAATTTTTTAGTTTGGTAATGCAGTCCAGAGAATTAGAAATTGAAGCAACCTTTGGTAAGCATATAATTGAAACAACAGAAAGGAAATTTTCCCGCTTGACTTGGGAGCAAATCTATGCTTTTATTAAACTGCTCCCTGACAATAAGGAAAAGCATATAATGACTGAGTACTTTGAAAATAAAACTATTGGGTACAATTCCAAAGGTACAATTATAAAGGCATTTTATGTTTAAAATTGACGAAGAGAAAAATTAAAAAATGCAAATAAATCTGACTCTAAGCAGTCGGCAAGACCCAGCGTGGAGTCCATGTTGAACTACATCCCGATTTTATGCACTTAGAAAAGAAATTGATTATTTATTGGACAATTTCTTTGTCCGTTTCCTTTGTTTTTTTCGTTTTGGTTCGTAATAATCGCATCAATATCTGGTAAATAAAGGGGGCGTCTCTGTCTTTTCTATTTGTTTGTGCAGGAGTTATCTCCTTGCTTTATTTGCTGTCTTTGGGTCAGTTTTGGCTTCCCTAGCACCGTTTTGGCGGGACTCAAAATATCTACTCCAATTTTCTTATCAAATAATGGCGTACTGCAAAATGGCTTTAATGCCTACCTTTGGAAAGCAATTTCACAATAAAATTGAGTAAATAGAGGTTATTAGACGGATTGCCGTCGTGCACAAGCACAACTTTAATCAACGATTAGAATTATATCATTGAAATTAATCGAAGAAATATACACAATGAGATATGACTAGCATGAATGTAGCAAATATTTTTCTGACACTGACATTACTAATAAGCCTTGCTACCAAAGAGCCAAACAGCTCAATTTACTATTCTAGGAAAGTATTCACATTCAATGTAGAAATCAGAAAAACGACTAAAGATATTTCAAAAAAGAAAATACATCTGACCACATTTAATGAGCTTTGGCCGTACGGCAACCAAAAGTGGATGGGCTGGGAAGATGATTTGCAGAATATAAATAGAAAAGAATCGGGAGTTTTAGAAACTTCTACTGAAATTTTTTTGCACCCACCTAGAAAAGACCAATACGCGATACTAGAATTCAGTCCTTTCCCTATTGTTCATTTTCCATTATCTGTTGGAAAAGAATGGGATTGGTCTTTAGAAATTGGTTCTCATTGGGCCAAAATGGCTGGAATTGAAAATTTTGATTCAGTATACAATTTCAATTACTCATACAAAATCACCAATAAGACGACATCTCATTTTAACAAATCAATAATCGACTGCTTTGTTATCGAGGCAAACTGCAATAGCCCATATGGAGAAAGTAAATTAATTTCTTATTTCAATGATCAATATGGTTTTGTGAAATTAGAATACTTAAATTTAGATGGTTCTTGTTTCATTTTTTCGTTAATAAAAGTACAAGAACTTGCCGAAATTGAAAATGCTTCAGAGATATACAAACTTATGCTAAAGTGACATTTCTATTTCATTTCTAGTTAAAAGTAAGTATTTGTTGAATAGTTGAAACGCCTGTGCCCAACATCATAGCATTTAAGCCTCACCTGAACCCCAAAAACCACCCCACAATTAAAACATCACCCACAACCTGTAAACCAACGCCAAAAATTAAGGCCAGCACCCGCTCAATTGAGTTTAAACCCTGTTGGGCTAAGCCACAGGTAGTCAATCGTCCTGTATTGGGGGATTGAACAGTTTTGGTTTGATTTCCCACTGTATAATTTGGTCTTGGGTGCAGTATTTTTTGTAGTCCCCCAAGTTTTGAATAAAAGACCTTTTTGGCGGGACTCAAAATATCTACTCAAATTTTCTTATCAAAAAATGGCGTACTGCAGAATGGATTTAATGCCTACCTTTGGAAAGCAATTTTGCAATAAAATCGAATAATTAAAGGTTATTAAACGGACTGCCATTGGGCAACAATAGTAGAAAAAAGACCACGCCAATGTATCCATATTGAAAACAAGAATAAAAAAAGCAAAATCGCTTGAAAAATGAATAATAATATTTTAGCCATATTCCTCTTCTTTACTATTGGCAATTGTTTTGCTCAATATCACAGGGAAGTTGATATTAAACCATTTATCGACACGACTTATATTGAATTCAACCAGATATTCCACTTATGGGAAAACTACATTAATGAGTTAAGCATTCAAAGTCAAAACCAAGAAAACCCTATGAAAAGTATGGGTGATAACCTAAAAAGCTATTGGTCGCAGGATGAAATAGATAATTATTTATTTCCTGATCTTTATTACGCCTTCAAATCATCCTATGGAAGTGTTTACTACCCCGTTGGAAAAGAATATTTCCTGGGAATTGTTAAAAGAGACACCAATTTGTTTGAGCTTAAAACAATGTTCGTATCCCCTTTTGAATTTTTGTATCATGGGTTTCCCTCATATATGATTACCGTACCAGTGATAAAAATCGGCGATTCATATAAACTCTGTAATAAATTCACCCTCAAAAAACCAGAATTACATACAAGGAAGTTTCAAAATATCAATTATTACTTTGATCCTGATTTCAAATTCAACGACAGTATAGCACAGGTGCTCAATAGCAGAATAGAAACTTTTAAGATAAACTTTCAAATAGATTATAAAGAACCCATCATCTATCTTGTTGCCGATAATCTAACGGAAATATCAGAATGGTTCGGAATAGACTATTTTGACTCCGATTACTCTGGTGGATTGAATAGGATCGAAGGTCGTGCAATTAAAAACAGCAACATGATATTGAGTGGTGGTGGAGGTGAAAATTATTTGCATGAAATCATTCACATTCTCCTTAAAGATATTGGTCGTGGGAATTATTTGTATTTTGAAGAAGGTATGGCTTGCTATTTTGGCGAACATGTTGGACACAATTATCCTTTTCATGCCAACCGATTAAAAGAATACCTGCAAGTTAATGACTGGATAGATTTATCAGAAAATTTAGAAGGTTATTACCATACTGCAGATACACCGCATAGCTATCAAGAGCTTTCAGAGACTCCACAAAATGATTTCATTTCATATCATGACGATCAGACCAATTATATTTATATTATCCATTCCGTGCTGTGCGAAATCGCATTGCGACAAGGAGGTTATACAAAAGTGAACGAAATGCTTCTGAATAAAGCCGAAAATCAAAACGAATTTTATCTGGTAATTGAGGAAAACCTTGGAATAAAGAGAGAAAATGTCAATCAGTATATCCGGGACTTTCTTAATGAAAACTACTAGATGTATAGGCATTGGAGAGATTGAAATAATGCAAAGCATAATATCTGAAATAGAGAAAAAAAATATTTACTGTTGCCAACATAATAGGTTTTAAGCTCACCCAAGCCCCAAAAAAACCACCCCTCGATGAAAACATCACCCACAACCTGATAATCAACTCCTGAGCAAGATGAAAGCACCCACTCAATTGAGTTTAAACCCTATTGGGCTAAGTCACAGGTAGTCAATCGTTCTGTATATGGGGAATGAACAAAATTTTGACAATCTCCCTTGTATCTGCCGGACTGTTGCGTATTTGCTTAATGTTGTTTCTTGTGTTTGTTTTGATAATTGCTTGCATGATATAAAAATTAAGGTTGATTAAATGCTTGTTTTGCGTCAGAATACCTACCTTTGATTGGAATTTTTTAGCAAGCCTCAGGAGGCGGATTTAGCTCAATTACGATTCGTTGCCGATTGCCGTTAAGTGCTAAAAAACAAATGAGTAATAGTATGAATATCTGAATAATCAAGAGATTAAGTGCGTTGTAACGGCTATGACCCAAATTGGCAAAATATTGTCATCAATTTTAAAGGAATTCGAAACCAAAAAATATAATCATGAAAAAACTACTCTTTTTATTCTTTCTCTTATATGGTTTTGCTCTTTTTGCCCAGGAAAAGGAAGTGAAAAAACCTGAATATGTAATTATTGCGAATGGTGAAATTATAACAAAAGAAAAACTTGAAGAACTGGGTAAACTAGGATTAGTTAAAGCTGTAAATAAAGGCGCAACCGAAGAAGAGCGAAATAAACTTGCAGAAAAGTTTGGCGATAAGATTGGCGATAGAGCGTTTATTATCAAGGTAGATTTACTCACAGAAAAGGAAAAAACAGCGCATCAAAATCAAATATTATCGGAGAACAACACAGCCCATAAAGAGAAAAGTCCTCTTGATGAATTAAAATTGAACATTAATGACCCCGCAAAAGAATTTACAGTTCAGATGCTTACCGGAGAAAAAATTAATCTTTCTGATTTAAGGGGTAAAGTGGTTCTTGTAAATTTTTGGGCTACCTGGTGTGCACCTTGTTTAATGGAATTCGCCGACTTTCCAGAGAAAATACTCGAACCGTTTAAAGATGATCCTTTTGTTTTAGTAGCAATATCCATTGGAGAAACCAAAGAAAAAGTAGAACATAAAATGGAACAGATGAAACAATACGGGGTTGATTTTAATGTAGGTATTGACCCGACGAAAGAAATTTGGGATCAATATGCAACGGGCGCTATTCCTAAAAGTTTTTTGATTGACAGGAATGGAATTATTAAATATATTTCAATTGGAAATGCAGATGGAAATGTTGATAAATTAGCTTTAGAAATAAAAAAAATGCTTGAATAATAAAGCGTCCATCAATATAGTGGGGCTCTAATCCGTATCCTACGCGCCCTCCTGCATTTGTGGGATTGAATTAATTTGCTGGACTGCGGGTGATACATATACCGAAGCAAAGGGTTTGTTTCTTGTTTTGTTTTGTTAATTGTTAGCAAAGCATTTAAATTTAAGGTCGATAAAATGCTTGTTATATGTTGTTATAACTACCTTTGGTTGGTTAATTTTTAGCTAGCCACAGGAGGCGAATTTAGCTCACATGCGGGATTAAAATTGTCGGGACATTGGCCTGTCCTAAGTTTGTGGCACTCTTTAGTTTATGTGTATTCGAAGCAACTTATTATATCACCAATCCTTGAGCAAAAAAAGAACAAATGCGACTAATATTATTAGCAGTTTGGCTTACGATTACAATCCAGAATTGTTTTCCTCAAATTAATACACCAAAGGCCAATCAAGGATTTGTAGAGGAGGCCAATAAGTCTTTAATAGAATTTACTCTCACTTCCAACGATCTTTCGGATCTAGAGTTCCTCAGAAAAGAACTTCAGGGGAAAAGGATAGTATATTTGGGAGAAAGTAATCATCACTCTGAAACATTTAATGAGGTCAAATTTAAATTTATCCAATTTCTCCATTCAGAAATGGGTTTTAATGTTATTGCATTCGAAAGTAGTATTTCATCATGCCTGCATGCCAGTATCATAAAAACTCAAGTTGATCCTTTCTACATGTTAACCCACTCCATATTGGGTTGTTGGCGAACAGAATCCATGGTTGAATTAATGAGATATATTCAGACCACCGATATGAATTTGGCGGGTTTTGATCCAAACCAAAATGCAAATATCTTAGACAGCAAATATTATAACTCAATTTTCGCCGACAGTGTGGCTTTTGGCGATTACCTCTATCATTTAGACTCGATTTATTTGCAATATATTTTAAAAAGAAATAGCTACTTTCACTCATGTAATCAGGCTGATATGGTCGAACGAGAACTGGATTCTATTAGAACGTATCTGTTAACTTCATATACCAAACTAGAGACTGGAAACGTATTTAAATATGGCAATCAAAATAGTAAGCAATATTATTTTTTGAAACTTTCGATAAGGAACAAGCTATACAGCCTTAAAACGTATAATCAAATTAATTTCCAAAATGAAAAACAGTATATTACCAATAATCACCGGGAACAACTAATGCAAGAGAATCTGGAGTATCTACTCGACTCGGTTTATCCAAATGAAAAGATGATTATTTGGGCTCATAATGACCACATTAGCAAAGGTGGTCCATCGACAATTCTTGGTGCAAATAAAAAAAACTATAATAACAAATCAATGGGTTACAGGCTCAAGAACAAATATGGATCAATATCATATACTATTGGACTATACGGATATCCGGGCTTAACCGGAAAAGGATATACAACTGATGTTTGTTACCTTCCAATGCCTAAAAAAAACAGCCTTGAGTCTATTCTATTTAACACGCAAAGCAATTTGTTTTTTCTAAAGACTGATATTAAAGCTTTCCGAAAACCATTGTACAATTTCACTGAAAAGAATATTTCTCAAAAGAGTATCATTTCTGACTGCTACGATGCTGTAATCTTTATTCAAAACCTGCAACCCGCAGTATTAATCAACTCGTATGATAAAAATGGGGGTAATTAAATACGTAGCACAAACTTGGCCATGCCAAATAGCCTCGTTTTCTGCTTTGTGGGAAAAACTTTAGTTTATGTGGATCGTAAAGGGGGAGCGTCTACAGTGCAATTAATCTTATATCCTCAATAAACCGGTTCGAACATTGTCCCGCTTGGACTA
The DNA here is from genome assembly GCA_965140775.1 of Bacteroidales bacterium. Lineage (GTDB taxonomy): Bacteria > Bacteroidota > Bacteroidia > Bacteroidales > F082 > UBA6244. The sequence goes on from OZ223471.1 coordinate 1,345,425, forward strand.
CTCAAGGGGACAACATTGATGAACCAGTGTTGTCCCCTTTTTCTTCTTGGCGCAAAGCCTTGCATCTGCTGATTATCCGGCGGTGATTCAAGAAACCCGATAGAAATTGCTTCTGTACGATGATCTGGGTTTTGGCCATATATTTCCAAAATGCCAAGTACAACAACGCAAAAGTGGTTAACGTGCTAAATATAAGACGTTTGAGATAGTTTTGTGGTTCAACAAGCTATACTAAAGGGTAGTACAGCACCTCCTGTTTTACTCCCTTGACACCTCCCTGTTTCCTTAGGATATTTACAACAAAAAACCATGAAAAAGAAATTGACGATTTTATTTGTTCTTTTAGGCACAGTTTTATTAACAGAAAATCTATTTGCTCAAAACCCCATACCGTCCTATGACGTGCCAATTATTAATGATCCAACTGTTTTTGAGGAGGTTTCTCCAGATTTAAATACAAGTTCTATTTATTTCGGCCATATGGTTTATTATCTAAGTACTATGGAAGAGAAGAAGCTAAAACTGGAGGTGTCTGACAGAGATTCTTCTACTACTTCTTGGCTGTCTATTGAAGTGTATTCCTTGGATGGAACAGTTGAATATGGACCCTTTACTGTGAATGAAGGGGTGACATTTGAGATTTCACTGTCGACTGCCTTAACCTGGGGTGTGCGGGTAATTGATGCATCTGTCGGTAGTGAAGTTGATGTTTGGTTCGACTGACATAAAATGTAGAAAAGTATACCTGTTTTGTCACAATGATTGCTACCTTCGCATGTTGTAGAATTTTTGCAATAAAACTTTGATTAATGCACAAGCACTGCTTATATTTCTTTTTATTTCTTGCATTATTCTTTCGATGCGACAAAGAATTAATTGCTCAATCTGATAACGACAAATTTAAATGGCTGCTTGACAAAAGTTTAAATTTCACAAACAAAGATAATGATTCCGTTATTTATTATGCAAATCTAGCATATATTGAGGCCAATAGTATAGCCGATCATAATCTTGAATTGGACGCATTAGAGACCTTAATAAGAACCAATATTAAAATTGGTGATTTTGTTAAAGCACAAAACTATTGCAAAATTGCCAATACCATTGTCAATGAGTATAACCTTAAACATCGCGAAGCTGAAGTATTAATCAATACTGGAAATGTTTATCTAGCTATTGGATTGACAGGAGAGGCGTTAAAAATATTTTTAAATGCTCAAAATATAGTATCATTAAGTTTAAAGATCCAGGATGAATCATATTTAAACTATCTAATTGCTGCATCTTATTCCGATTTAGGCGAAATCAATAAGGCAATGTTTTATTCCCATCTCAGTATTAACAAGGCTAAAAAAGACAATTTATTGAAAGGCTTATTTGGCCCATATATGCTCCTGGCAAACTCATTTACAAATATTGATTCCATTCAGAAATATCTTTCTCTCACGGAAAATTTGGTTGCTGAATATCCAAATCTTCATTTTGAGAGGGTTGTTCTTCTTAATAATCAAGCATTAATAAATAAAGCTGTTGGCAATCTGGCATTAAGCAAGCGCCAGTATCTGGAAGCTATTCGTATTGCTAGCAGAAACAGTTACCGTAATTACCTGTCAACACTTTACAACAATTATGCTTATCAATTGATGGCCGAAAAAGCTTACGATAGTGCTCAGGTCGTATTAAAGCTGGCGCTGTCCATTGCTAAAAACCTAAAAAATGTTGATCTCCAAGCTACCATTTACGATTCCTATAGCGACTATTATTTTGCTCTGAGTGATTTTAAAAGTGCTCTTACATACAAGGACTCCAGTATCGTAGCTAGACAAAATTACCGCCAACAACAACGCATTCAAGAATCGCTCTTTCTTTCAGCCCTTTTTGAATCGGAACAAAAAGAGAAGGAATTATACCGAAAAGAAATACAAATCAAACGGTTGTGGGTTATTGCGTTGGGCTTTCTTGCCTTTTTTATCGGAGCGCTTGGCCTGGGAATCTTCTTTAAGCAAAAATTGTCCTTAAGCAGAAGTAAACTCGAATCTGTTGAAAAAGGAAAAGCACTGGAAATAGCCGATGCCCTTATTCAAGGGCAGGACGACGAACGTAAACGTTTAGCCATGGATATCCACGACGGACCTGTAGCCAGCATGAGCTCTTTACGATTGATGATGGACAGCTTTTTCAAAAAACACGAAAAATATCAAATCATCATCGAATCTATCATGTCTGTTATTCACCAATTGCGAGAGGTATCACACCGGATGCTTCCTTCTCATTTGCGTGAGCAAGGTCTTGTGGCTACCATCCAGCATATGGCTCAATCAGTGAATGCGTCCGGTAAGTTTGAAGTATCAGTGGATATTTATCTGTCTGTAAAGCTTTCAGAAAAGATGGAGGTGAACCTTTATTATCTCATCTTCGAACTAATTAATAATGCGACCAAACACTCAAAAGGTAACGCCATTTTCGTGCAATTAATAAATCACGAAGACGTTATCAGTCTCTCAGTAGAAGATAACGGAGGGGGATTTGACCAATCCAAAACAATAGATGGGATGGGGCTTAGGAACATTAAATCGCGTATCGAATACCTCCGTGGGAAAATGGAAATTATTTCTGATGATAATTCAACTCTTTTTTTAATTGAAATTCCAATCGGTTAGTTATGATAAATGTATTTATTATTGATGATCATGAATTTTTCATCCAGGGCGTTACCATGGCTTTAACACGGGCAGATGAAGACGTTTATGTTGCAGGAAGTGCCATTTCTTGTCGGGAAGCTCTCATGCAAATGCGTGAATTGGAGGTAGATGTTGTGCTGCTCGATATACTTATGCCTGAAATGAACGGGATAGAATGCTGCAAGCGAATTAAAAGTGACTTTCCGAAAATTAAAGTTGTCGGGCTTACCGGCGAAGTAGATCCTAAGTTAATGATGGAATTATGGCGTCAATCGGCAGACGCAATTTTATTGAAATCTGATGGATTGGAAGATCTGTTGGCAGCTATAAAAAACGTGATGAAAAACAGACAAATATTTACAAAGGATATCCCCCAATTCATGGTGCACACCAACGAAAAATTGGAGGTTCCCCCCAGGCTTACCCACAGAGAATATGAAGTTTTGCAACTGCTGGGGACGGGTTTGTCGCGAAAAGAAGTCGCCAACGAATTGAATCTTTCACAGTACTCAGTTGATTTTCACTGCAAGAATATTTTTAAAAAATTTGATGACAACAAAATTCACACAATAATTGCAGAGGCCAAAAAAGCTCGGATCATCATTTAATTACCACCACAACCTGACCAGTATTTTTATGTTTCATCATTATACTATTCTTACACGTAGATTTGATACTCCCCTTTTTCCTCCCTTGACAGGTATACTCAGATTGAATATCTTTATCCCCTCCAAAATAAAACATGAAAGAAGTACGAAATGAAGCACAAGAATATAGAAGTTTTTGTTATTGATGATCATCCTGTTTATATAGAAGGTATTCGTTCAATTTTTCCGGAATGGAGCGATCATATCAAAATTGTTGGTTCGGCGAACTCGGCTAAGGAAGCACACCGCAAGCTATTGACTTCGTCGGCCAATGTGGTCCTGCTCGATTTGGTTATGCCCGAAATGAGCGGCGTTGAATTGGCGGTTCTGCTCAAGAAGGATTTCCCCGGAAAAAAAGTAATCGCACTGACGGGAGAGAACAATCCATCAGTGCTATATAATGCCTGGATTAATGGCGTGGATGCTATTTTGATGAAATATTGCGGACGGGAGGAGTTGGTTGAAACCATTCATGAAGTGTTGGAGGGAAGAAGAGTTATTGGTAGCGAAGTCCCCGAATTTCATTTTATTGATGGAGAATTAATACGCAATAAAAGGCGACTGACCCCGGGGGAACAAAAAGTGCTAAATCTCTTAGCACAAGGCTATACACGTAAAGTGGCTGCAGATATTCTTAGAACCAGTGAGAATGCTGTTGACTTTCACTGCAAAAATCTGTTTCGTAAGTTTAACAGCAATAAGCTGATACACATTATTGAGATAGCCCGCAGTGAGAAGTTGATTTCTTGAATCTTTCCTGCAACTGTTGAGACATTACTGGTCAGTTTATTCAAAAAAATAACCTCGCCAATACTATTGACGAGGTTAAAAACCATTGGTAGGTTTTTTCAATTGCCAGTTTGGTTGTCTAGTTGCTTGAAACTACTTTCATAGTTTCAGTATGGTCTCCACTGCTTACTTTCAGTATATACATTTCAGGTTTTGTTGCAAATTCAAGATAAATATCCTGTTGACCTCCGCTAACCTGGTAGGTTGAGGATGCGACTCTCCTGCGTTGTTAGACCAACCTCCTTTCATGCATTTTCCATCTGTACCTTTGGGTGTTTTCCCTGAATATTTCATTTTCATCCATTCTCTTTGAGTGCTCCAATTATTCTATACGGATTTTCTTGATTTCATCAGGTTGGTAATCTAAAATGGCTAATAAAAAATCACTTCAAAGATGGATTGTTTTTCAACGCTTGTCAAGGGAGCAAAAAGGGGGTTTTTATCCTATCCTAAAGGGTAGGGCAAAAACAGGTGATTATTTCTATCATTCTGATATTCTGTCTTATAATAATCTGCGTTGATTTTTAAGTAGAATGTTAATTCTGCTATGCTCTTTTCATCGACCAACTATGTGCTGAAACCATGTTTTTATATTTTTTCTTAATTTTACCTACTTTTATCCATTCATTCAACAAATAAGCACCATGGATATCCGGAAGCACCACATAGAAATAATATCTGTCCTTGTCATAATTCTATTGTGTCTCACCCCCATTTTTAGCTATGCCCAAGGCAAGGAAGCCAATATCTGGTATTTTGGAGCTTATGCTGGGGTGGATTTTAACTAAGGAAGCCTGCCGGGAGTACTTGATGATAGCCAGATGCTTAATAATGGCTTCGTTGGGAGTGCAAGTATTGCAGATAGTTTGGGTAATTTATTGTTTTACTCTGACGGGTGGACTATTTGGAACAAAAACCATGTACCTATGTTAAATGGCCAAAACATGGGGCAATGGTCTTCTCAGGGGGCAATGATTGTACCACTTCCTTCCAACAACCATTTATACTATTTTTTTAACTACGTTTGGGATAATCCTGCTTTTCAATACCATTTTCAGTATTCTATTATAGATATGGATCTTAACAATGGTAATGGAGCCGTGATTTCGGATAAAAAAGGAATTCGACTTTTTGACAACTCCTCAAATCACCTAAGTGCTGTTAAACATGTAAATGGCACAGACATTTGGGTTATGACCCATGGAAATCAAAATGATCGATACTATGCATTTTTGTTAACGGCAACAGGATTAAATGAAATACCAGTCATCAGCTATGCGGGCTCAATTGTACACAACAGTGATGGTTACATGAAAATTTCCCCTAATGGCAAAAGAGTTGGCCTTTGTACAACTAGTGGGGCTTACCCAGGCTATTTTGAATCCATCAATTTTGATAATGAAACGGGAATTGTAAGTGATGAGAACATGGTAAGAAAAGAATATCCTAGCTATGGCATAGAGTATTCTCCGGATAATTCCAAATTATACATAAGCACCAATCACGTTTTTCAATATGACTTGAATGCCGGAACTCCACAGGAGATATTGGCTTCTGAAACGGACCTTTGGACAGGATCCGGCTCCTCAAATGGAGGTGCCCTTCAGCTTGGTCCCGACGGAAAAATATACTGTACCGTTGCAGGCAGTGGGAGTGAGCACTATCTAAGCGTCATCCATAACCCTAACGCCACAGGTATGTTTTGTAATTTTGAAAGGGATGCCTTGTACCTGAAAGGAAACTATACCAACCAAGGACTCCCCTCCTTTATCCAATCCTATCTTAACGATCCGACTTTTACAGCCCAAGACTTCTGCCTTGGAGATGCCACCACCTTTGAGGTAGACGATGTCAACGGAATAGATTCGGTGTTTTGGAAATTCAATGATATCCCCAACGTGCCCAACGATACCTCTACCTTGTTTAACCCGGAGTACGTTTTCTCTCATGCCGATACCTACCAGGTAGATCTTACCGTCTATTCGGGTTTGCTGGAGAAAACAGTAACTCAGGAGGTGGTCATTAACCCGGTTCCTGAGCCCAACCTGGGCAATGATACCCTGTTTTGTGATTTAAATTTTAGCCTGACCCTCCATGCCAACTGCGCCGCCGATAGTTACCAATGGAATGATTTTTCTTCTGGAGAACAAAAAACGGTCAGCGATACCGGCACCTATTGGGTGCGTGCCACACTAAACGGTTGCGCTCAGGTGGATAGCATCTATGTTGGGCTTTATCCTGCTCCAACACTGGATGAGACGGCTATGCAGATTAACGCCGCCGGTTGCGGCCTGCCCACGGGCTCCATCTCAGGATTAGTGGTGCTTGGTACAACGCCCTTTGATTATTATTGGGTGGATATGGCAGGAGATACGGTAGGCATAAACCTTGATTTGTCGGGGCAATATGCCGGAAGCTATGCCCTGAAAGTGGTGGATGGCCATGGTTGTGGTCACGAGTTTTCCACTTTCATTATTCCCGACAATGGCACCCTGGTGGTGGACTCGGTTCAGTTTACTCCCGAACATTGCCATCAGGCACAAGCCACCCTCACCATTTTTACCGATGCACCCACCCCCGACACCTTTGAATACAGCATCGATGGGGTAAACTTTTTTCAAAATCAGGGACTGTTTTCAGGATTATCTCAAGGAACCTACCACATCACCATCAAAGATGCCAACGGCTGTGTGGGGGTGTACGACCAAAATCCGGTGGTGATCGATAACATTTCCGGTCCACAAGTCACCTCGGTGGATATCATTCCCGAGGACAACAACCTGGGCAACGGCAGCATCAACATTCACGCCATTGGAGGCAGTGGCGATTTCACCTATTCCATCGATAATGGAAGCCCTGTTGTCCAGCTTAACGATGGGCTTTTCAACAACCTGTCGGCAGGCAACTACTTTTGCTCGGTAACCGATGCCTTTAGCTGCGATACCACGTTTACGGTGTATGTTCCCCTTGTCATCACCCAAACCCTGGAGGCCATTGCAGGCTTTGGCAGTTCCTGTGTGGAAGATGCCGTGTTGGTGCCTTTGGAGCTGGTTAACTTTACCGGGGTAAAATCCTTTGTGGTCACCTTGCACTACAACCCCAACATAGTGATGTGCGATGGTTATGTGGAACTTAACCCACAACTGGAGTTGGGCGATTTTCAGGCCACCGTGCAGCAGGCCATAGGAGAAATTAAACTTAACTGGCAGGGACAGGTTCCGGTAACGCTGGCCAATCAGGCACAGATGCTCCGACTCAAATACGATGGACTGGGAGAAGGTATATCGCCCATCAACTGGGAAGCCGCTCCGGGAGAAAGTCATTTTTATGATGAAAACCTACAGGAAATCAGCGCAGCCTACACCACAGGTGAAATACAGGTATTTAGCCAGCCCGAAATCCAAATGCAAAGCACCGAAAGTGTTTGTGTGGGCGATGCCCTGACCATTGAACCCATCATTACGGGAGGCAATGGAGAAAAAAATTACATCTGGAGCGGGCCAAATGGTTTTAGCTCCGGCGATACGCTGTTGAACTTTAATCCGGTTACTACCAGCCAGGCGGGAAGCTACACGCTGAGTGTAGAGGATGCCATGAAATGTAAGAAAAGTACTGCGGTTGAACTTATCGTCATGGAATCGCCCACCATTGCCTTTTCGGGATACGATACCTTGTTTGTGGAACCGGGTTATTTGCTGGATGCAGGCCATGATGCCCAACACTATCTCTGGAATACCGGAGCCACCACAGAACAGATTGCCATCGACACCCCTGGGTTGTACAGTGTGGAAGCCACCTCGGGTCAGGGATGCAAAAACAGTGATGCGGTGTTTATCCTCTGGGCAGGTGTTTCCTTTTACATTCCCAATGCTTTTACCCCCAATGGAGATGGGCTGAACGATGTGTTTGGTGCCATTCCCCGAATCGACTATGTCAACCAATACCGCATCAGCATTTTCAACCGCTGGGGGCAGCTCCTCTTTGAGTCGTCCGACCTGCATTTGGGTTGGGATGGAACTTATCAGGGTGAGGCTTGTCCCGCAGGTGCTTATGTTTACCGGATCGTTTACAATGATTTTGGAATGGGTACGCAAGAGACCAATGTGATGGAGGGGACGGTGGTGTTGGTAAGATGATAATTTGAAAATTAGTTGGTAAGCTTATTTTTATAATTTTGGCATAGAGACAAACATTACAAATTCAAGAACATCGACTTCTGTGTATTCCTTTTTTCAACCTTGCTATCCTTCCTAACTATGGTAAAAGCGACTAGCCGAAAAGAACCCAGTTCGGTGCACAGATGAATCTTGAAAAAACAATATAGAAACATTTTCCTCATTCAAATTACATATAATCAGCTCCTTTTGTAAACAACGAAAGCCTTTCGATGTTGTTTCGACTTCACCCACAACTACTGCAATGGGTAGTATAAAAACCACTGTTTCCCTCCCTTGACAGTCTTAATATTTTGGTTCAGATTTGTAAATGAATGACAGCTATTTACAAGCTTTCTCGATTCTTATTAATTATTAACTAAAAAAATTAACAAAATGAAAAGGAATTCCATGTTTCTGATGAGCATTATTACAATGATGCTAGCTTTTTCTTCTGTGGTGGAGGCGGATGTTTACACGATCGGCACTGACATCATCCACTTCTTTAACAGTAATTATTACTATATTGGTAATAATGATACCGTTTTAGCTGATACTTCAGTGATAACCATTGACTTTGTCGATCCCATGTCGAGTGCATCAAGAAGTGCGTTTGAAAGTACGTACAATTTGGTTCTTATTGAAGCACTCTCAAGTGGAAATTATCAATACAAAACCACATCCGGTCAAAATTATGTAGCTCTGTGTAATTCGTTGTCTAACGATCCGGGTGTTGAGCATTTTTTTTAGCCCCCTATAATACTGGACTCGATTAGTGAATATAAAACACTAATTTCGTAGTTATGAGCAACATAAAAAGAACATGGAGTATCGAAGAAAAGATTTCAATACATAAAGACATCAAAGCCAGAGGAGGTATTAAGGGATACCGCTGACATAGTATTTATGCAACCACCTATTACGACTGGAATAAAAAATATAAAGAAAAAGGAGCAGACGGGCTTGAACCGCGATTGGTATATGCCCATTGTGTTGAGTTGACGGAGAGCACCATAAAAAATGCTCCCATCACAAACGAAAACACCGATAATATCAACGGACAATTAGTTATTGGTGTCAGCCCCAATCCTGCCAAAGATTTTGTTACTTTTACCTATGCATTACCTGAAAAAGCATCAACAGGTGAAGTTATCATTTACAATCAAGAGGCCGTAGTCATGGATAAAATAATACTTAATAATGCTAAAGGAGAAATGAAGTTCAATACTTCAAATCTGTTACCGGGACTATATTTCTACTCGGTTTCGTCACAAGGCGAAGTGGTTACAGGTAAGATTGTAATAATGAGATAGTGTTTTATAACTTTTCGGGGTGGGCTGATACAGCCTACCCCGATTTTAATTTGTTTTACATGAAAGCAATTTTTAGAATTATTGTAACACTTTCCATATTCTTTTTGGCGAATCAATCTTATAGTCAGGCTATAGCTGAGCGATGGCATGCCTGTTTGGGTGGCACAGATTGGGATGAGGGTAGCGGAATTATTGAAGCTGGAGGAAGCTATTGGGTGGTTAGTTTAACAGAATCCAATGATGGTGATATTTCAAATAATCATGGGGCATATGACATTTGGCTGGTTAACATAGACAGCGTTGGTAATTTAATTAGTGAAAAAACTTTTGGAGGATCTAATTATGAAGGGGGTGGAATTGATATAAAAAAAATTAACGACACAACGTTTTATGTTATATGCCGAACTAAATCCAATGATGGAGACATCGGTAGTAATCCCTGGCCATTAGCAACGGGTAGCTATTGGATACTAAAGATAAATCACCATGGAGATATCCTGTGGGAGAAGGCGTTGGGAGGGAGTAGGATTGAAGAGATTCAAAATGGGCTTGTAACATCAGACGGGGGTATTATTGCCTTTGGTTACACCAACTCGGAAGACGGGGATATTACCCGGTATTTTGATGATTACGATTTGTGGATGGTAAAGCTAAGCGGTGAGGGAGAAATACAATGGGATTTTACTCTGGGGAGTTTCAGTGGTGAGGGCGGTGGTGCCATCAAGCAAACTTCTGATGGCGGGTATATTGTTATTGGGCATACTTCGGGAGGCGAGGGGGGTAACTTTGACACCACCTGCAACTACCACGGCCCGGGAGGGTATGGCTATTTGGATGTATGGGTCGTGAAACTGGACTCACTGCGAAATATTGAATGGCAACAGTGCTATGGGGGCCAGTATCATGAATTTGGCTATGATATTATTGAATTGGAGGATGGCTATATCTGTTTAGGTAATGCCAGTTCGGATGATGGCGATGTGAGTGGTTATCATGGTTATCCGGGCTACCCTGAATTCGGGACTGACTTTTGGGTATTTAAAATTGATTTTGGAGGAAACCTTCTATGGCAAAAATGTCTTGGCGGCACTTATGATGATTTTGCTAAAAACATTTTTACAACTACCGATGGTGGGTTTATGATTGTAGGACAGACCAGCTCCGATGACGGGGATGTGGAAGGCTATCATGGTTTTGATCGCATGTGTGATGATGTGTGGCTGGCAAAAATAACGGCCGATGGTGAGCTTACCTGGCAGTATTGCTATGGAGGCACCGGAAAGGAATATATATACAGGGGAGTTTGGCAGAAAGGGGATTATAACTACGTATTGGCCATCGGTACCGATACCGACGAGTGGCAATGCCGTGGGCAATTGTACCCTGATGTAAGGGTTTTTGAGTTGGGAGATACCACGGCGAGTGCTATACCTGAGCACCTTACAACCTTTCGGGTGTATCCTAACCCAGCGCAGGATTGGGTCACGTTTGAAACCACCGGCAACAAACTCACCACCATTTTCGTCTATCACCACACCGGGCAATTGGTGGAAAAATTGGAATTGAAGGGTTCATCTACTCGCTGGAATGTTGAGAGTTTCCCAAGCGGTCAATACTTTTATCGTGCGGAGCAGGATGGGAAAATGGTGGTGGGGAAATTGGTGCTGAGTGGGGAGTAAGATGTGGATTGGAAATAGAACTCACTTTGTTCCCGTATGACTGGCGCAACGACTCCATCTTGTGCCACTCATACCGGAGTCCCGAATCTTCGGGATGCCACCTGTACAGGAGTGCTTATGCCTTGGGATATCAGGTGCTCCGATTAAAGTTATACTAATTAGTCAATTGCAAAAAAAAATCCACTCACAGCGAGCTATTCATAAAAAATTGTATTATATTTGAACTGCCGAAAATCTCCAAACAACTTAAAAGACCTACAACTGGAATGTTTCCCATAACTAAGTGTCAAGAGATATCTGGACGTGATGGATGAGGTTGCCGATAATAGTATACTGAAATAATATTGAGAGAAAAAAGTAATATTAAACGCCTATAAACATCTAAAATTCAATGTCTTAAACATTATGAGGCATAAAGAAAAATCAAATGGGTTTTTGGCGGTGATCTTATAAGGGAGATAAACGCATTAGGGGTGTCTGTTTACACTAGTTATAGCCAATGCTGAGGAAACCAGGCAAATAGCCAATGCATAAGTTGAAAATATTTTGAATTTTTGGAAGTCAGGTAACCTTTAATTAAACTAAAAACCTTATGGCGGCAAAAATCAATATTCTGAATTTAATCGATTTTGAGGAAGTTAATAATTTGCTTGAAGGATTCAACAAATCAACAGGATTTGTAACCGCCATTTTAGACCTCAAAGGAAATGTACTGTCGAAATCAGGATGGAGGAAAATGTGTACTCATTTTCACAGGGTTCATCCTGAAACAGCAAAAAATTGCACTATAAGCGATACCGTGTTGGCCAATGAATTAGGGAATGAGGAGAAATACCATTTTTATAAGTGTTTAAACGGTTTGGTGGATGTAGCTGTGCCTATCATCATTAAAGGTGAACATATTGCCAACCTGTTCTCCGGTCAATTCTTTTTTGAAGAACCGAATCGCGATTATTTTAAAAAACAAGCCGGAAAATTTGGCTTTAACGAAAAGGAATATTTTGCAGCGCTTGAAGATGTGCCTGTTGTATCGAAGGAGAAAGTGAAAGTTGCCATGGATTTTTTGCTGAATATGACACAACTTATCAGCGAAATGACCTATCAGAAACTGGAACAGGCACAACTTAACGAAGCCTTAACTAAAAGCGAAGAACGGTTTCGAGGTGCATTTGACCATATGCTCGAAGGTTGTCAGATTATTGGATACGATTGGAAATACATTTATCTGAACCGCAGCGCCGAAATTCATAACCGACGGCCCAACGAAGAATTACTTGGCAATCGTTATCAGGATATGTGGCCGGGAATTGAAGAAACAGAAGTTTTTAAAATTATTGAGCGGGTACTCGAAAAAAGGATTCCACATCAATTCGAAAATAAATTTGTATTTCCGGATGGCCGGATTGGTTGGTTCGACTTGAGTATCCAACCCGTTCCGGAAGGCGTATTTATTCTGTCAATTGACATATCCGATCGAAAAAATGTTGAACATGCACTGCGTGAAAGCGAGGAAAAATACCGTTTAATTTCTGACAATTCCGATGACTGGATTTACTGGATTGCACCTGATGGAAAATTATTATATGTTTCACCCGCATGTGAACGGGTAACAGGTTATTCGCCTGAAGAATTTACAAAACATCCAGAATTAATTCATGAGATCGTTTTTGATGCCGATAAGGGAAATTTAAATCAACATCATCAAAATTCCCGGCATGATCATACCCAACATCAACTGGAATACCGGATTATTACCAAAGAAGGGGAATTACGGTGGATAAACCATAGTTGCGGTCCGATATATAACAACAAAGGCGAATACATGGGGCGCCGGGGAACCAACCGTAACATTACCGAACGCAAACTGCAGGAACAACAACTTTTTGAAAGTGAATTCCGTTTTAACAAGTTGTACGAAACCAGTGCTTTTGGGATGGTGCTGACGAATGAAAACTTTCAGTTTATAAAAACAAATCCTGCATTCTGTTCCATTATGGGGTACAATGAAGCTGAACTCCTGAGTATGACATTTAAGGAGCTTTCTTTCCCGGAAGAATTAAAAGATAATTTGGCGAACATTCAAAAACTTATCCGGCGGGAAATTCCTGTTTATAAAACCGTAAAACGTTACATCCGGAAAGACGGTCAGGTTATTTGGGGTTCGCTCACTGTAGTAGCCAACTATACCGATGAGGGTAATTTTTTGTATAACCTGGCCACCATAGAAGATATAACACCACGGAAGCAGGCAGAAGATGAAATAAAACTTTTGAATGAGCGAATATCAACAGCTACAAGCGCTTCACAAGTTGGAATTTGGGACTGGGATATTCAGAATAATGTGTTAGACTGGGATGACCAAATGTACCAACTGTATGGAGTAAAAAAGGACCAATTTAACGGCGCTTATGAAGCCTGGGTTAACGGTCTTCATCCCGATGACAGGGAATTCGGTCAAAAGGAAACTCTATTGGCTATATCCGGAGAAAAGGAATACGACACCGAGTTCCGCGTTATTTGGCCCGATGGATCGATTCATTTTATTAAAGCAAAAGGGGAAGTGTTCAGAAATGATGCTGGAGATCCAATCCGGATGGTGGGGGTGAATTTAGATATATCGAAACAAAAGCTGGCAGAAGATAAGATTAGGGAAAAAGACAGCGAGTTCAGAAAACTCTCAGCCAATATGCCCGACATGATATACCAATTTACCAGAAGGGCTGACGGAACTTATTTCGTTCCGGTAACATCAGAAGGTATTCGGAATATCTTTGGTTGTTCGCCAGAAGATGTATTACATGATTTCACACCCATTGGAAAGGTTCTTCATCCGGATGATGCAGAACGCGTAATCCGCGAAATTGAGTATTCTGCTCAGCATTTAACCCATTTCAAATGTGAATTCAGAGTACAAATACCAGGAAAGGATGTCCAATGGATATACTCTAATTCAACGCCTGAAAAACTGCCTGATGGAAGTATAACATGGTATGGTTTTAATGTCGACATAACCCAAAAAAAACTTACAGAAGAAGCTTTAAAAGTAAGCGAGGAAAAATTTAGACTGGCATTTGCAACCAATCCAGACGCAATTACAATTCTTCGTTTAAGCGATGGCGTTTTCATATCGGTCAACAATGGATTTACTCAGGTTTTTGGGTATTCAGAAGAAGAAGTCATGGGTAAAAATTCGTTGGAAATACATTTGTGGTTCAATCCGCAAGAAAGAGAGAAATTTGTTACTGAATTGAATACAAAAGGTAAAGTCGAAAATTTTGAAGCAAGGCTTTGCACCAAAGATGGACAAGTAAAGGAGACCCTTGTATCATCAATATCATTGGATTTTGAAGGACTGCCACATATTTTAAGCACAATCAAAGACATTTCCGACCGCAAACGGGTAGAACAAGCTCTTCGCGAAAGTGAAGGGAAATTCAGGAAACTGATCGAAAGCATTCCGCTGCCGGTGGCCTATACCAACAGTTTGGGCGAAATCACTTTCAGAAATGATCGTTTTCTGCAGATCCTGGGGTACACCTACGACGAAGTTCCGACGGTTAATGAATGGTATATCAAAGCCTATCCCGATGAAACATACCGACAACAGGTGATCAAAAAATGGGATTTAGCTGTAAAAAATGCACAAACCAATAATAGCGACATAGATCCGATAGAATACAACATTACATGTAAAAACGGAATGGTGCGAACCATGATAGTTTCGGGGATAAATATTGAAGACAATCTGCTCATCACCCTTATCGACGTAACCGACCGGATTATGGCTGAAAATGAAATCAAAGAACTTAACGAAAACCTGGAACAACGGGTTGTTGAACGTACTTCTCAGCTGGAAGCGGCCAATAAGGAAATGGAAGCATTCAGTTACTCCGTTTCGCACGATTTGCGGGCACCACTTCGCCATATCAACGGTTATGTTGATTTATTGAATTCAAAATATCTTGAACATTTACCTGAAAAAGCCCAACATTATTTAAACACCATTACCGGTGCATCCAAACAAATGGGAACGCTTATCGATGACTTGCTTCAGTTTTCAAGAACAGGAAGAAAGGAACTGCATAAATCCAACATCGACATGAATATGCTGGTTGACGAGGTGCTTGAAAAAGTGAAGCCGGATATGTTGAACCGAAAGATAACATGGAATGTGCAGAAACTCCCCGAAATTTTTGGTGATGCTGCCCTTCTTAAGCAGGTTTGGATAAACCTCATTGATAATGCCGTTAAGTACTCGAGGTATAAGGAAACAGCAGAGATTAGCGTCAATTTCAGGGAAGAAAAGAAATATTTTGTATTTTATATTCGCGATAATGGCGTTGGCTTTGACATGAAATACGCACATAAATTGTTTGGCGTTTTTCAACGGCTGCATTCACAAACCGAATTCGAAGGCACCGGCATCGGACTCGCCAATGTGCAGAGAATAATTCATAAACATAATGGCCTGGTTTGGGCCGAAGCCGAACCGGATAAAGGAGCCACATTCTATTTTAGTTTACCAAAAATAACCTTATAAATTATGAACGAACTAAAAACCATATTACTTGCTGAAGATAATCCACAGGACGTGGAACTAACGATTGAAGCACTAACCGAACATAATATTGCTAACGAAGTTATTGCGGTAAGTGACGGAGTTGAAGCCATGGAATATTTGAATTGCGAAGGAAAATTCAAAAATCGAAAAAAAGGGAATCCCGCAGTTTTGCTGCTCGATATTAAAATGCCCCGTATGGATGGCATTGAAGTTTTGGAAGCAATTCGTGAAGATGAAAAACTTAAAACACTTCCGGTAGTCATGTTAACCTCATCGCGCGAAGAACCCGACCTTCTAAAATGTTATGATCTTGGAGTAAATGCCTATGTGGTAAAACCAGTAGATTTTAAGGATTTTTTGGAAGCAGTTAAACATATCGGTATTTTCTGGGCAATGCTTAATGAACAACCACCAATAACTTAACTTTATGAACTGGAAAACTGAAATAATAGGACTTCCACTTAAAGTGCTTATCCTGGAAGATTCCACTCCCGATTTTGAATTAATTCAGGAACAATTGACTGATGCAGGATACATTTTAAATGTAACCCATGCGGTTAATGAAAAGGAATTTATTTCATCGATTAAAAAAAATCATTTTTTCGACATTATTCTATCCGATTTTAATCTGCCTGGGTTCGATGCTTTTGGAGCATTACAAATAAGTAAAAAACTGTGTCCCGGTGTCCCTTTTATTTGCATTTCAGGTTCGATCGGCGAAGAAACCGCTATTGAATTACTTAAGCTCGGCGCTACCGATTATGTTTTGAAAGACAGGCCTGGCCGGCTTCCATTTGCCGTCAAACGCGCACTTGATGAACAAAAGGAAACACAAGCACTTCAACTTGCGGAAGTAGAACTTAGGAAGAATGAAGCGCAATTTCGCTCACTCACCGAAAATATTCCAGATATAATAGCCCGTTTCGATAAAGACCTGCGGCACATTTACATTAATCCGGCAATTGAGAAAATTACCGGAATATCAAAAGAATCGTTTATTGGTAAAACAAATGAAGAGCTTGGAATGCCAAAAGAAAAAGTCGCATTATGGAATAAAAATATGCGGTATGTTTTTCAAACGGGCCAGCAGCGGAAATACGAATTTGACTTACAGACGCCGGCGGGCACTTCCTGGTTTTTATCCATGCTGGTTCCTGAATTTAATGAAGATGGCGAAATTGACACTTTATTAAGTGTTACCCGGGATATTAGTGAGCGAAAAAGAATTGAAATTGAACTTAGAAAAAGTGAAGAGCGATTTAGAGACATTCTTTTCAGCAGTGCCGATTGGGTTTGGGAAGTGGACAAGGATGGAAAATATACCTACAGTTCACATAAAAGCATCGATTTTTTTGAAACTTCAGAGGAAGAAATCATTGGAAAAACCCCATTCGATTTTATGCCGGAAGATGAAGCGAAGAGAGTGGCTCCTTTTTTTGCAGAAATAGTGGCAAAGAAAGAACCAATTATAGATCTGGAAAACTGGAATATCGGTAAAAACGGAGAATTGATCTGCTTGCTTACCAATGGGCTTCCAATTTTCGATAACAAAGGTGAACTGGTCGGATACCGGGGGGTTGACAAAAACATAACTGAAAGAAAGCGATTTGAACAGGAATTAATAAAAGCCAAAGAAAAAGCGGAAGAAAGCGACCGTCTTAAATCAGCTTTCCTGGCTAATATGAGTCATGAGATTCGAACACCAATGAACGGCATATTAGGCTTTGCCGGTTTGCTTAAAGAACCGGATTTATCCGGGGAACAACAACATGAGTACATTCAGATTATTGAAAAAAGCGGCAACCGCATGCTTAATATTATTAATGATATTGTAAACATCTCAAAAATAGAATCCGGTATAATTGACATTCACCTTTCAGAAACAAACATTAACAATCAGTTGCAATTTATATCCGATTCATTAAAACTGGATGCAGATAACAAAAATCTTAACTTGTTTTTTACTTGTGGATTGACTGATAAAGAAGCAATTATAAATACGGATAGTGAAAAACTATACGGAATACTTACCAATCTGGTTAAAAACGCCATAAAATATACCGAAACGGGAACAATAGAATTTGGATATAATGTTAAAGGAGAGTTCATTGAATTTTTTATTAAGGATACTGGAATTGGTATTTCAAAGGAAAGGTTGGAGGCAATTTTTGAACGTTTCATTCAAGCCGACATAGAAGATAAAATGGCTCGTCAGGGTGCGGGGTTGGGGCTATCTATTTCAAAAGCTTATGTAGAGATGCTGGACGGTAAAATCTGGGTTGAGAGCGAAGAAAACAGAGGCTCAAAATTTTATTTCACATTACCACGTAGAAACTCTAATAATGAAGAAATTGATAGTTCTGTTTCCATAAAGAAAGAACAGAAATTGGCGAAAAAATTAAAAATATTAATAGCCGATGACGATGAAGCCTCAAACCAACTGTTGGAAATTTCTGTTAAGGACTTCACAAAGGATATTATCAAAGCTACTACTGGTAAAGAAGCCATTGAAGTATGTAAAACCAATAAAGACATTGATTTGGTGTTAATGGATATTCAAATGCCTGATATTAACGGATACGAAGCAACAAGACAAATAAGAGAACTTAATAAAGATATAATCGTTATTGCCCAAACAGCTTTTGCACTATCTGGCGATAGAGAAAAGTCGATTGAAGCTGGGTGTAACGATTACATTTCTAAACCAATTGATAGTGAATATTTACTATCACTTATTCTAAAGTATTTCGAAGAAAAATAAACCTAAATATCTGATAGTAATACAATCTTTTTAAATGAGGATGCGGTTTCTGGTGCAGAAAACTATTATGCCGTAATGCATCGCGGATTTTTATGGGCTTAACCTGTGGACGCATTGTGGATGTAGGATTCATTAACCTTGGTTAGGTAGATTACATACATTCTTTAGCACAAACCAACCACCAGGCTTTTGTCTTTGGGAGCAAAACTCTTTCTAATAGCTTATTATAACAATACTGGGCAGTTATTAAGCAATGGCGTTTTTTCTAATATACCCATTTGTAGGTATGAAGCACCATGGAGCCACTTACTACTTTTGCACCGTTATGTCAAGAAAACCGTACCACTACAACATGAACATACTAGCTGTCAGTCTGGCATTGTTGGTGTACGGTTCCTTTCTGGCCAATCATATGGTTTATTACCATACCCACATTACTCATGATGGAACGCTGATTTCGCATGCGCATCCATACGACAAAGCCGGAGACAGCTCACCAATTAAAAAGCACCACCATACATCTATCGACTTGTTGCTTTTTCTTGGGGATGGGTACTATATTTACTGTACTTCTCAAAAAGTTTTTAGGCAAATTGACAGCGTTCGCACAACTTTTTGTTCATTCGCCGAAAAAACAGGATTTCAACCCTTTTGTTATATCGACAAACAACGTGGCCCTCCTGCATCAAACCCAATCAGTTGCCAATCTGAATATGCCTGATGTCAACCAAAACATATTTAGAGGTTTGTACCACTAAATCAATCAATTACAAATAGAATTTAATATCAATCAATGGGTAGGTTATGCCCATAAATGCCAAAAATCCATATTAATGAAAAGATTAAGTTTTCTAATAATCGTGATATTGCTATCCGCACAAGTCTATGCACAAAAAAATCATACCGATGCCAATATTGTTGGTCATGTGATTTGTTGTGGTGAACATATTTCCTTCGCAACCATCAGTGTATCCGGTACCACCATCGGCACAACAACCGACGAGACCGGCCATTACAGAATGGTAAATCTGCCTATCGGCGAATTTACAATCAAGGCTCAATCATTGGGGTTCAAACCAAAAGAATTAAAAGTTGTGATCGACAAAGGCCAAACCCTGACCATTGACTTTGAGTTGGAAAAAGACGCATTGGGACTGGAAGAAGTGGTGGTAACGGGCGACCGAAACGAAAGAAACAGAACCGAATCATCGACCATCGTCAATACCATTGGCCGCAAAATTTTCCGGAATACCGATGCAGTTACCCTAAGTGAGGGGTTAAATTTTTGTCCGGGTTTACGGATGGAGAACGACTGCCAGAATTGTGGATTTACTCAGGTGAGAATGAATGGAATGGATGGCCCATATTCACAAATTCTGATCAATAGCAGACCCATTTTTAGTGGATTGGCCGGAGTTTATGGACTGGAACTCATCCCTTCAAACATGATAGAACGAGTGGAAGTAATCAGGGGAGGTGGTTCTGCCTTGTATGGCAGCAATGCTGTTGCAGGAACCATCAATCTGATATTAAAAGACCCCATTAGCAACAGTTATGAGTTTGGGATAAACCATGCCTTTACCGGTGTAGGGATGGAAGATGCAGATAAAGTGGCCAACGACTTGTCGGTAAACATGAATACTTCGCTGGTGTCATCAGACAACAGAACTGGCATGGCCGTGTACGGCTTTTACCGCAATCGGCAACCATTTGATGCCAATGGCGACAAATTCTCGGAAATTGCCTCATTACGCAATACCACCATTGGTTCACGGCTCTTTCATCGTTTCAACGAAAGAAATAAACTATCGTTGGATTTTTTCAATATTCAAGAAAAACGTCGCGGAGGTGATAAATTTGACTATCCCCTGCACGAAAGCAATATCGCCGAGGCCGTAGAACACAACCTCACCACCGGTGCCCTTACCTATGAACAATTTGTTCGTAAACAAGATTTGCTAACGGTTTTTGCTGCCGGCCAATACATACACCGCGACTCGTATTATGGAGCCAACCAATCGCTTAGTGACTATGGAAAAACAAATGATTTTTCATATAATGCAGGCATTCAGTATAATGCCGGTTTCGGAAATGCAAAATTGGTAACCGGACTGGAAACCCGTGGAGAATGGCTAAAAGACGTTAAATTGGGCTATCCCGACTTTCAAAATGCTGTGATTGTTGACGACACTATCCAGTCAATTCCTCATACCGACAATGTTACCATTGCTGATCAGGAAACTTCTACTTCAAGTATTTTTGCACAATACGAATATACATTGTCACGACTGAAAATATCCTTGGGAGGTCGTTTTGATCATTATACAGTTACCGATCACAGCGTTGAAGGCTCAGATAAAAGTGGAAATGTGTTGAGCCCGCGCATTAGTTTTTTGTATGATATTTTTGAACATCTTCAAGCACGATTGAGTTATGGACAGGGCTATAGGGCACCCCAAATTTTTGATGAAGATTTACACATCGAAACCTCAGGGTCGCGTCAGGTGATTCATCAAAACGATCCCAACTTAATACAAGAGAACAGCCATAGCTTTATGGCTTCGTTTGATGCCAGCCGTTCGTGGGATAAAATAAACGTGAGCCTTTTGGTTGAGGGTTTTTACACCTTATTGAGCAATCCATTTACCAACACATATAGCCAACCAAACCAAAACGGAGTGGTAATTTATACGCGCGAAAATGCTAAAAAAGGAGCTTCGGTTCAGGGCGTTAATCTGGAAATGAACCTGGCCACAATATCAAAACTAAATCTGACAGCTGGATTTACAATTCAAAGAAGCAAATATGAAGAAGCACAAGAATTTAATGAAAAAAACTTTCTGCGTACCCCCGAACAATATGGCTACCTGACTACAGATTGGCAATTAAACAAAGTATGGGCCATTTCGGCTACTTTTAACTATACCGGCTCCATGTTGGTACCATATTTCGGTCAAAAAGCCTTGAATCCGGAAGAAGGCGAGTTAATTAAATCAGGGTCGTTTTACGATGTAGGATTTAAAGGGCAATATACCATTCGTATAAATGGAGCCAGTCTTCAACTTTTTGCCGGAGTTAAGAACCTCTTTAATTCCTACCAAAATGATTTTGACGAAGGAATTGATCGCGATCCGGGATACATCTACGGCCCCATCAATCCAAGAACAATATATGTTGGTTTAAAAGTTGGAAACATGCTAAAATAATCATGAATGCCCCAACCTTTTTGGTTTATTGAATAACTACCCAAGCGACTATCTTTTTTAAGATGGTCGCTTTTTTTAATCCTTTTTCAAAACAAATTGACGAACCTACAA
Source organism: Bacteroidales bacterium (assembly GCA_965140775.1). Lineage (GTDB taxonomy): Bacteria > Bacteroidota > Bacteroidia > Bacteroidales > F082 > UBA6244. The sequence continues at coordinate 1,367,327 of OZ223471.1, forward strand.
TTCAACTCGTTGAATTTGTAACAAATAGTGTTCACTAAACATGTACATGAAATGATCAAAAAAACTGTTTAAACAAATTATTACTTACCCTATTTTTGCCATATCCAAAGATCGAGAAGGTCATTTACCTCTGAAAGCAAACCAAAGTAACAATTGAAGCGAATATGGAGGGGCACTCCCTCCCAATAGCCATGAAATAGTTTTTGTTTGAAATGAATATTGTCCTCGAACTTCACAAAACGAAACCTGGCAGACAAAGTCAATCATTACGACTAAAATACTTGTGAATCAACTCAAGAAACTCATCTCGGTCGATTGGCTTGGAAATATAATCATTGCACCCGGCATTAAGTGACTTTTCACGATCACCCTCCAGTCCAAATGCAGTTTGCGCAATGATAACCACCTCTTTGTTAAGCGCTCTGATTTGACGGGTGGCTTCGTAACCTCCCATTTCGGGCATTTGAATATCCATCAGAATCAGGTCGATATCAGGATTGTCTCTGCAAGCATCAATTGTTTCATAACCGGTTCTGGCTATTAACAACTCCCTGCAAAAATCTTTGGAGAGTAACGTTAGTAATATTTCGGAAGCTTCGTCATCTTCGGCAATTAGTATTTTCAGCTTGCCCGGGGCGTCATAAGAATCGGTGGCACTTGATGTTGGTTCATGAGGTTCGTTTACCATCGGGATATCATAAGGAAGTGTGAAATAAAAACGAGAACCAATCCCTTCCTCACTTTCCAACCAAATTTTCCCTCCCAGCATCTCCACATATGCCTTTGAAATGGCCAAACCTAAACCTGCGCCCTGATACGCCATCCTGTCGGCAATGTCTGCCTGAATAAAGCGCTCAAAAACAGCTTCTTGTCTGTCTTTTGAAATCCCAATACCGGTATCCTTCACGTAAAATTCCAATTCTGCACTTTCATTTGCTCTCTCACTTCCATGCCAACCATGTTTTGAATCATCAGAACCCGAACCGGTGCTTATTCGATAGCCAAATTCAATTGAACCTTGATGCGTATATTTTAGTGCGTTTTTTACCAAGTTGGTAAGTATGGCATGTACCTTATCAGCGTCTGTTTGAACAAATGCATCACCGGAAGGCAAGGCTGTGTGATAAGACAGGAGCAGCTCTTTTTCGTCGGCCTCAGGTTTGAAGAAAGAATACACCTCCTCCATTATGTGGTTTATCCCGGTGTTCGAAATCACGAGATTCGACAAGCCTGATTCGATCTTGGAGATATCCACAATATCGTTGATGATATTAAGCATCCGCTTGCCGCTTTTCTCAATAATCTTCAGGTAATGACTCTGTTGTTCACCCGTCAACTCCCGAGTGCTCAACAAATCTGCAAATCCCAGTATCCCATTCATCGGGGTACGGATTTCATGTGACATGTTGGCAAGAAATGCGGATTTGAGGCGGTCGCTTTGTTCTGCTTTCTCTTTTGCTGCGACAAGAATTTCCTGCGTTTCATGTAGTTCCGAGATGTCCCTCCCGATAACAGCCAGGCCTTTTCTGTCTCCATTTTTATAAAAGGTCGGGACTTTATAAACTTCATAAACTTTTTTCGCTCCTGTAACCGTTGGAATTATCTCCACGCCTTTTGAAATAGACTTCTTTTCCCATGCCTTTTCATCAGTTTTCATGCAGGTAGCAAAAGAATTTTTGTAGATTTCATTGGTGTATTCTGATAACTGGAGATCGTTTTTGCCGTAGTAGTCAATTCCTTTCAGGCAAAACAATTCCAAATCGGCATCGTTGGCAAGCAACCAATTTCCCTTACCATCTTTATAACAGATAATATCCGGAATAGAATTGATGAATGTCAACAGCCTTTGTTCATTTTCCTCGGTTTTTTTCTTAGCTATCAATAATTCCTCCTCGGCTTTCTTACGGGTTGTAATATCCCTTGCGATGGCACAATTATATACCATCCCCTCATATTCAACCCTGTTGACTGTAACCTCAACCGGTATTGGCCGACCATTTTTTGTGTAATGGACCGATTCCATCACAAATGAATCCCTGGCCAAAATTTGATCCCAGTGTGCGCCCCAATTACTTTTCGTAAACCCATGATCAATATCAAAAACTTTAAGCGACAGCAATTCCTCCATTGAATATTCAAGGTTTACACAAGCCGGCTTGTTTGCAAAAATGAACCTTGCTGATTCATCAACCCAAAAAATACCATCAGTAATGTTATCAATCGAATATTGAGTTCTGAGAAGGGCCTCATCTGCTTTTACCTTGTCCGAAATGTCAACGACAGTTCCCACAGAAACCAATGGCTTTCCCATCTCGTTAAATTGTGTTTTGCAACTTTGGTTAACATTTTTACATGTTCCATTTGAAAGCAACAATCTGTGGGTGATGCTATAAGGTTTTTTTGTTTGGAGGTGGTGGCGAAATGTATTAAAAACAAACTGTTTATCATCAGGATGAACAAAATTTAAAATAGTTTTGTATGAAGTGTCTATTTTATCAGGTTTACAATCGAATATTCTAGAAGCTTCCTCCGACCAATTTGCTCTATTTGAAATAAAATCAAACTCCCAACTCCCAATGTGCGCAATAGACTGCGCCTCATTTAATCTATTCTGGTTCGTTTCAGACCTTTCTTTCTCATGAATCAATTCTTCATTGGTCTGTCTTAATTCTTTGTTAAGGACCTGGTATTCTTCATTTTGATCCTTCAGTTCTTTTTGCTTTTCCAACAGCTCTCCGGTCTGCTTATCAACCAGCTGTTGCAAATGTATTTTAGAATTATTTAGCAGCTGTTCCTGGTCGAGTTTTTCGAGTATCATGGCAAGCAATTGCACCGCATTTTGCAATAACCGAAAATACTCTTCCGGGAATGATTCCCCTTTCTCACGCTCAACAAAACCATACAGACTTGTTCTGGTACACACCTCAAGCAGTGCACCATTCTTTTTAGCTTCCTTTTCACGCCACCGGAATGTGTGTGGCGCAAAGATGACATTTAAACTCTCAACAAACAACTTAAGTATCAAATCCTTATTTTGATATTGAGAAAGGTTTACTGCCAATAAAAACAATTCCTGTGAGGCGCTCCTCATTGCGTCACGATTTTGGATTTAAAAATTGGGGTGCGTTTTCGGCCAACCATATGTCAGGCTCAATATAATATGGGTTTTGGGTGATAATTCGTCCGCTTATCGTGTAGGGATGAGTTCTTAAAACGTTCATCATGGTTGCCCCATCAATTTTAGACACGTCGTATAAACACAAACTTACGATTGATTTATTTTGAACAAAATAGTTCAATCGCGATTCATAGGCAAACAAATGCTCTACCCCTTTTATCTTTTGCAAAGCCCATACCATATCGGCAACAGCCCTCAGGTTATACTCACCTTCAAGTTGAGTATAGTCGTAATACCCATTAACTATTTTATCCATCTTCCATGGGTCAAAGTCACCATCGGGAAAATAGATTTCTTGTGCTTTTTTTATATCCAACCTGCTAACCTGTTCAGGGTTGGATAAACAAGAGGGGCAAAATTCATGAAACCCCTTTTTAAAATCATCTTCGGTTTGTTCACAGTGAATATAAATGTGTTTATCCCCGGCCAAACAACCTTGCTTGAGATAACCAAAAACAATTTCATCACGTTCTTCCATGGTTTCATACAAACCACATATGTGAACGCCCCAATTACAAGTGTAGTCCCCTATACCTAAATTGAGTTTTGGCTGATTTGATGTGCTGATGTGCATTTTTTTAAGCAAAGTTAATCAGAACCCATCTAAAAATCAAGTTAATCAGGACGAAAAGCGAGGTTGCCTGTAATAAACAATCACATAGCATCAAAACCCACATTGTCAGCTCACCATCGGAGGCCATTTGTTAATAATGGCACAGCCACGAATAACCCACTCCGGCCTGTACTTTCGTACCGCAGCACCGATGCCTAGAATATCAGGTGCTCCGATCAAAATTGTGCTAACTATTCAATTGCAAAAAAAATTCACTCACAGTGAGCTACTTATAAAAAAATGTATTACATTTGAGCTACCAAAAATCTACAAACAACTAGAATTATCTATTCCGTGAATCCGTACCTTGAGAAAAGTATCAACAGATATCTGGTTTTGATGGATGTGGTTTTTGGACAATAGTACACTGAAATAGCATTGCGAGAAAAAAAAGAAAATATTAAACCTTTAGAAACACTTAACAATGGATAACTTCAACCTGATGAGGTATAAAGCAAGATCAAATGGGGGTTTTGGCGGTGAAGGTATAAGGGAGATAAATGGTGTAGGGGTAGGGTTAGCGCGTAGTTGCCAGTAATCATAAAAAAGACACGAACATAGATGAATCCGATTTATACAGACATACATATTCACACATCTGATAATCCCAATCAGATAAATGAAAACTATGATATTGAGCTATTAATTAAGAAAATTAAGGAGTTTAATGGTGATTCAGATTTTTTTATCTCAATCACAGACCATAATGTGATTAATAAAAAGGCTTATCTAAAAGCTGTAGAACTAGGGATAAATATAATTCTTGGTGTCGAGTTGCATATAAATAACTATGACAATTGCCCAGCGTATCATTGTCATATATATTTCGATTTACCTGTAATAAGTGAAAAGTCAATTGACGATATTAATAAAAAACTTAATGAGCTTTATCCAAATAAGGTTGTAGAAAAAAAAGATAATTCAATTCCGTCAATTCAAGATATTATTAACAAGTTTGATTCATACGAATTTATTTTATTGCCACACGGTGGACAATCCCATGCTACTTTTAATACCTCAATTCCAAGCGATGTAAAACTTGACACAACACTAGAAAAAAATATTTACTACAACCACTTTGAAGGGTTTACAGCCAGAGGTGATTCAGGACTTGAAACTACACAAGACTACTTTAAAAGACTTGGAATTAGTGAGTTTGTTAATCTAATTACATGTAGTGATAATTATAATCCCGCCATGTATCCAAATGGTAAAGATAAAAATCCGTATAAACCTACTTGGATTTTAGCAAAGCCAACTTTTAACGGATTAAGACTTTCACTCTCTGAACAATCAAGACTAATTTATTCAAATGAGAAACCAAAGTTATGGTCGGAGACAATAAAATCAGTTAAACACCAGCGGGATAATATTGATATTGATGTTGTATTAACATCGGGATTAAATGTTATAATTGGTGGTTCTTCGAGCGGAAAAACCCTTTTGGCTGATTCAATTTTTAGAAGCATAAGTCATAGTGACCCAAATCCTGCGTATTCGCGTTTTGAGGTGAATAAAATTGTAATTGACAACCCATCAGGAATGACTCCTCATTATTTATCACAAAACTATATCATGGGAGTTGTAAATGACATTTCTGATGACAAACTAGAAAATATTGATATAATAAAAAAAGTATTTCCTGGCGATGAAGAGATTAAGGAAGCAATCAATTTAGGATTGCGTTCATTTAAGAAAAACATTCAAGATTTAGTTAAGAATGTAAAAGTCATTGAAACAGAACTCGAAAACTTAAAGAAAATTCCTGTTTTATCTCGTTTGGTTACAAAGGAAAATGTTGATACAAATGTTTTTAAGAACTTCTTACCAAGCGACCAAGAAATTGAAAAGCTATTTTTTTCTCAAACTCAATACAATCAATATATTGAAAATCTTGAATCGATTGAAAATTTTCTGTCTAAATATCCATTTGTAAATCACAATTCAGACCTTGTTACAGAATTAAAAGCTGAACTAAATACAGCATTGAGTGCTCACCTTAAAGAAAAATCGACAAGAACTATTATTACACGAGAGAAAACCGAATATGATGAAATTCTTAAAACAAATGATTCAGAGGAACAAAACAAAAAGCAAAATTTTGAAAGTTTAATTGAATCACTTAAGAAATATGTTCGTTCTTATCGTGATTTTTACAAAACCCTAAAATCAATATCTAATTATTCCATAAACTTTGGAACAGAAGAAATTGAATCAATGGGGCATAAACTTTTTATTGAGAATGATTTTATACTCAACAAAGATAAGTTTCTTGAGGTTGTTAATTACTACATGAGAAAGACAATAACTGATTTTAATACCATAGAGCCAAATATATTTTTTAAGAACAATTTCAAACAAAGCCCTAAGGTGCGAGATTATGATGATTTTGAAAATAAGATTTATGGCAAGTTTGAAGAATTGAACAAAAAGAAATACAAAATAACCACCAAAGATGGTAGAGATTTTGACAAACTTAGTCCTGGATGGAAAACATCCGTGATTTTGGATATTATTTTAGGGTATGATAAAGATAGCTCTCCCATTATAATCGACCAACCCGAAGATAATCTGGCAACTAATTATATCAATAAAGGTCTTGTCTCTGCAATCAAAAAAATTAAAACAAAAAAACAGATTATTTTAGTTTCTCACAATGCTACAATTCCAATGCTTGCTGATGCTCAGAATATAGTGCTTTGTAGAAATGAGAATAATAAGCTGATAATTAAATCAAATCCATTAGAAGGATTAATTGATGGTAAGTATGTGGTAGATTATATTGCCGAAATTACTGATGGGGGCAAGCCGTCAATTAAAAAACGTGTAAAAAAGTATAACCTCAAAAAATTTGTTGAATAATGAAACTACTTTTCTCAAAAGATAGCAATAATGAGATTGCAGTCAAATTGCAAAACGGGACTGTGATTGAAGATTTTACTTACATTGAAATGATTCGTCAATTATTGATTAAAAATGAATTTGTTGATACTGACTTCGGAAATTTGTCTGAAACAGAAATTAACAAGATTAAGTCAATGCTTGGTAAAATTACAGAAGTATTTGTCGAAGAAGAAATTGAAGAAAAATAAAAATGACTACTGGCAACACATGGTATAGTGCATGCGGGTTTCAGTGGTTTGCGAAGGTTCGTGGCTCGTAAAAAAGCGGGTTGTAACTTGATAGTTTATCGCTTCGTAATCCCGCACGACACCATACCATCAACGTTGGCTTTAATTAAAAAAACAAGAACCTTTTATCTATCAAATAAATAAATTGTGAGATTCATTAATTCAATTGCTTTGTTATTAGTATCCATTCTATTTCTTTATTCGTGTTTTAACGAAAAAAAAGAGAAAGAAACAAATGTTGAGAATGTAAAAGTCACAGAACAAACAAAAAATGTAGTTAAAATGCATCCTGTTGTTTTCAATGGTAACAGATATGTAGTAATGGCTGATTTTGGTTTAAAAGAAAAAGTTCCGTTAATGGTACATAGTAACGCAACCTTCTATATAATGATAAATCATGAGGTTGCAGAGAAACTTAATCAAGGTAAGCCCCTAAAAAAAATTAGCGACTTTGGCTACAGTGAAAAAGGAATGGGAATAATCAATGTGGAAGAATTTAAAATTGGTAATGACTCTTTTACTGCAAATAATGTATCCGTATTTGATCTTAATGAGGAGCAAACTGTTCAGGGCATGATAGGTACTAAATTTTTAAAAGAAGAAAGAGTGAGAGTTAACTTTCTGAATGAAGAATTAGAAATTGGTATTGAAGTTAATAATACGCCCGACAAAACACTTGTGAATCAAGGTTATAAATTTGTAAAATTCATTATAGACAAGAACGACGAGATATATACAGAGGTATATTTTGAAGCACTAAAAAAAGAAATCCCAATAAATATTAGTACTGTCGCTGAAGGTTTACAATTGCATGTAAATTTATTCAAAGAAAAACTAAAAATGAAGAAATTAACTGGAGTCTCAAATAGTCCTTATGGCACATCAACTGACGTCTTTAAGTCAGAAAATCCTGTTCGTTTCGAATTAAACGGAATTGCATTATCTTGTGATGCAATTTTTGAAGATTATGCAGAATACAATGAGGTAGATGAATCTGAATTAGCAACTTATGGAGCATTAGGTAGAGATTGGATGAAAGAAAATAATGCAATAATTGATTTTGCCAATCAAATTTTATATTTCAAAACAAATACTAAAACTACAGCTAGCAAAAAAAAATAAACCCCATTAAAACGAGGGGTTATTCAGAACGTCAGACTGTCTAAAAACTAAAACCAACCTTCTGAGAATTGCTCATGTGAGTTTTTTCTTTGCCAGGTATCCGTAAACTTTGGTATTTTTGATAGGTTTTTAGACAGGCTACCGTTAGCGCTACTGCAATTATAATACGAATAAATATTAAAACGATGAGTAAAATGATTAGACTGGCATTAATAATTACAGGAATCTTGATTTATTCCTTTGGACTTTATGCCCATGAAGAACCTGCAAAGACCAAAAAAGAAAAAGAAAAAAAGGAACAGGACAGGAAGGAAATTCTGGAAAACAAGATTATTTCATTTACGGTTTGGAAACATAAACTACTAGATAGTGAACTTGATACTGTATCGAAAGAAAAATTCCTGATCCTATCATATGATATGAAAGGAAATATTTCGGAAATGCAAGTTTACAAAAGCACTGACACGCTGGAATACAAAGTTGTTTTCGAATACGATCAAAAAAACAACATGATCACAGACACTGATTACAATCCTGATGAAACCATTGCTGAAAATATCGAATATAAATATGATGAGTTTGGGAGAGTATTGGAACAGTTCAATTATGAAGAGGATGGCAAATTAGATTCCAAAATCACCTATGTTACTGACAATAATAGTAAAACGGTGACTTTAAATAAATACAAACCAATTGACAGTATAGAATATCAAATAATTTATAAATACGAAGGTAGCACCGATAAAGGGAACAATGTTGAAATCATTAAACAAAAACCAAATGGTGAATTGATAATGAGGGTTGAAAATGTATTCGATGAAAACAACCAACGGTTACAAAAGAAAATATTTGATGAAAAAAATCAAATGATGTACTATTTTGCATATACTTATTTTGAAAACGGAGATAAATTCTCAACAATAACCAAATACTCGCCTGATAATCAAATTAAATCAAAAACAATTTATACATTAAATGAAATTGGATTTACTGACACAGTAAAAATAGTTGATGAATCAGGAAATGTTCTTTCATTTTCCAGTTATGAATACAAAATTGAGAAATAATGCACATAGCGCTAATAAATAGGACTCAAAGCGGTCGGCACGACCCGGTCCCACATTTGCGGGATTGAACTACATCCCGATTTTATGCACTTAGAAAAGAGATTGCTGATTTTATTGGATAATTTCTTTGGCCGTTTCCTTTGTTTTTTTCGTTTTGGCTCGTGGATAAACCGCTCCATCTTGTGCCACTCATGCCGGAGTCCCGAATCTTCGGGAGGCCACCCGTACAGGAGTGCTTATGCCTCGAGATACCAGGTGTTCCCGTCAAAGTGATGCTAACAATTCAATTGCAAAAAAAACCACTCACGGTGAGCTACTTATAAATAATTGTATTACATTTGAGCAACTAAAAATCTACAAACAACTAGAAATACCAATTCCGTGAATCCGTACCTTGAGCAAAGTGTCAACAGATGTCTGGTTTTGATGGATGTGGTTTTTGGACAACGGTACACTGAAATAGCATTGAAAAAAAAGACAATATTAAACATTTAGAAACACTTAAAAATGGCTAACTTCAAGCTAATGAGGCATAAATAAAAATCGAATGGGGGTTTTGCTGGTGAAGGTATAAGGGAGATAAATGGAATAGGGTGTTTTTATACACTAGTTACCCAACATAATGACCCGTCCTGAAATATGTAGCATAGAGATAAAGATATGATTGGAATAGACAGAAATAAAATTGGAAATATTATAAAATCACAGACCAAAAGGTAGGAAACTTTGGTTTATCCGTCGATGTCCCTTTTGACTTGTGTCATTTGGGACAAATGACGGGTTATTTGAAAACACATTATAAATTGAAATAATATTATTCAAAAAAAACTAAAAATGAAAAAGATTAAATTATTGTTCTTACTAATTGCAACGATTATTAGTTACACAAGCACAGCACAAGTAGCCATCAATAAAGACGGCAGTGACCCTAACAGTATTTCAATATTACATGTTAAAGGTGATGCAACAAATAAAAATATAATTTTAGAGCCAGGTACAAATGGTAATGTTGGTATCGGTGAAAGTAATCCAAGTGAAAAGTTAGTTGTCGATGGAAATATTGATATTAATTCCTATTTATATTTTGACAAGGATAATCACAGTACCAAGATTTTCAGGGATGCTTATAGTCTATACATTGATGCTCCTAATGGTGATATTAGATTAGATAATGGGACATTAACTGTAGATTGTTCTACCGATAGAATTGGAATTGGAACAAGTAGTCCGAATAGTAAATTAGAAGTAACGGGTATAGTTCATAGTACTACTGGTGGTTTTAAATTCCCTGACGGAAGCACACAAACAACTGCGGTAGAGGGGTTTTGGCTTGATGATAGTTATGGAATACATTATAATGATAATGTAGGTATTAATACAACTTCGGCATCATCAGATAAATCTTTATATATTGATGGAGGCTCTAATTTTACAGCATTAGAAGCATATAATTCAACCAGTAGAGCAATTACAGGTGAAACTTCAACTGGTAGAGCCATCTTTGGTTTAGCAAATAACACATCAGGATATGCAGGCTATTTTACAGGAAAAGTATCCTTTAGCGATAGGCTTGTACGTCAATCAGATGATAACACATATATTGATTTTGCAAATAATGATGAAGTTACAATTACCGCTGGCGGAATCAATATGATTAAAATGGATGAAGCAAGTTCAAGTAGTAATATAATTTTTGATGTTGGTAGTACTATGGATATTAAAATTTCACAATATAATTCAACTCATGTCAAAATGGTTCCGACATATACTTCAAGCACAGGTATTGGGTTCATAGGTACTTCATCGGAATATTGGAATTCAGGTTATCTTTATAATATTTATACATATAATTTTGCAAATTACTCAGACAAAAGATTGAAGAAAAATATTCATACCATCGATGATGCATTAGAGAAAACATCTCAATTACGTGGAGTTTCATTCGAATGGAAAGATGAAAATTCAGAAACAGGTCAAAAAATGGGAGTTATTGCTCAAGAAGTTGAGATAATATTCCCCAACTTGGTTACTGAGGATGAACAAGGTTATAAATCTGTCTCTTATACAGAATTAGTAGGTGTTTTAATTGAAGCAATTAAGGAATTAAAAAAAGAAAATGAGAATTTAGAAAAAAGACTTGACATTTTAGAAGGCAAATAACTAATTGTTAATAAAACAAATTGAATTGATAAATAACAAAAATTACGTTGGGTAACAAAGAACTGAGCTAAAAAACAACAAATTTTTCAATACTTTTTCACTTTTTTTTACTGAATAAATGAAGACAGTTTTTAAACCTAAGCCATGTTTAAAACGGATTTGTAGTTTTCGTCATATGGGATTCCGGATTGCGCAATGGCAAAGGATTGTTTAAGAAGCTTGTTAGAAACTGCTATTAGCGCCAGTTTTTTACTTTTACCTTTGTTGACAATCCTGTTGTAAATATCCCTGCAGGCCCTGTTATGAATGCTGGCCGTGAAGCTACAAAGAAACAGCAAATTGCGCAGTTTTTGATTTCCCATCTTGCTAATCCTGCTTCGACCATTAACCGACGAACCGGATTTCCTGATTATTGGGGTTGTTCCACAATAAGCGCATAAAGCTGCTGCAGAGTCGAAGCGTTTAAAACCATCTGTATGTATAACAAGCATGGTCGCTGTTTTTCGTCCCAAACCGGGGATAGATTCCAGGTTAGTCAGGAGTTGCCGGTTCTCAACCCGTACTAACTCCACCAATCTTTCATCAAGTTTGGCCTGTTCCTTTTTTATTTGCATCAAGCTTTTCTTCAACGAGTTAGACACAATCTTACATGGATTGCCCAGTGTTTTTTCACCATGAATTTTGTTTCTTAATGCGGTTGACTGTTTGGTGTATTGCTCTTGAAGTCGGGCTATTTGTAGGGCTTCTATTTGATTTTTAGATTGACCCTGCCATAATTTAACTTCATTACCTTGAGCATACAACCTGATCATTCGGGCATCAGACTTATCGGTCTTTATTTTTGAAAGTTTCATTTGAATGAAACGCTTTACCGACAAGGGGTTCACAATGGAAACCTTAAAATGTTTTTCAACAAGAAAATAAGCCAATGGAAGGTGATAATAGCCAGTAGCCTCCATGACACAGGTAGTTTGTAGGTTTAAAAATCTGGAAAATTTCCTGAAACCTTTGACATTGTTTTCAAATTGATAATGATTTTCCTCAGGATCTATCACATCAAAAACATCCTTACTGATGTCGATACCAAAAAAAGTATTATTTTTATCCATGAAATTATTATTGTGAAAGAATAATCTGCCTGTGCTTCAACAACTTAAAAACGAGGTCGTAGCCTCATAGAACTGAACGAACTACAGCAGAAAAAGAGAGGGGATTATCAATGTTGACGAGGTCCGTGCCTCCATGCATATATTAACCTTAATCCTCTCTTTTGTTCTTTCTGGTTATTAATCTATAATGATACGATATGTATAGATTTTGTTTCGATTAATTGAATTTGCAAACTTAAGATGTATATAGTTTATGGCGGGTAAGTGCTTATAATGAGGATTATAGCATTATATTAGAGTTGTCTAAAATTGAAAGTTTGGTGCTCCGAAAACCGCCACAAAACCTTATACTTAACGTTAGCGTTCAGCATAAAGAAAAAGAAAAACATTATGAGAAAACCGATAGTTATATATATAGTTTTAGTTTTTGCAATATTATTTGGTTGCAAGAAAGAGGATGACAGTTTACGTCAAATACTTACTTCTAAAAGTTGGGAGGAAATTGAGGTAGGAATAAAAAATACTGAATCATTCAAAAATATTTATAAAGTTACGTTTGAAGTTAATGGTGAATTTGAATTAATATTCCGCCAACTTGGAGTAATGCCTGGAGACAGCTCTAATTCTGTAATAATAGACACATTAATTGGAAACTACGAACTATCTGATTTGGAAAATACAATTAAATTTAAACCTACGGTATCAATAGCAAGTGAGACAGATACATTAATTGTCGCGTCTCCTTGCGACACAATTTACTATTATATTAGTGACTGGCATATAATAGACTTTAATGAAAATTTTCTTGAAATAGAAGGTGAAAAACCAGAAATAATGAATAAAACAACGTGTAGTTTTATTTCTTTCTTTGGAAAATATCATCTAGAAACATATGTAGAATAAATGCCGAAACGCTAACAATGTATAAAAATAATAGCCGAGTCAGTAGTAAATTCAAGGGTTAAAGCCCGCTTCAACTTTCGTGTAACTTGACAGGAAAGTGCCACGCAATCTGCCACTACTCATACAATTTTCCGTTATTCCCCATTAAAAAAACCGAAACATCAACACCCTTTTTCCTTTTTACCTAAATGAGTCATGCAAAAATAAATCATCCAGGATATCTTGTTATATTCGCCCTTTTAAGAAACCAGAATTAACATCAAAGCATTAATCCATGAAAAAACAATTACTTCTTATAAATTTTATTTTCCTGTTCTTGACTCAAATCGGGTTTGCACAATCAGACACCATAATATACCTCAGAGCCAACAACAAGCCTGCCGTTAAGGACAATGCAACAGAATACATTAAAGTTAAAAAAAACAGGAAAAACATTTATACGATACGCACTTATTATAAAACCGATAACCAATGGAGTTTATCACCTATTGAAGAAACTGCACATTTCATCAATGACTCATCCCTTAGCATTGTAAAAGAATACCCAAAAGGAAATATAGAGGAAACGCTCAGAATATTTTCCAAACAAGGTGACCTTTACCTTTTTAGGGATTATTACTCGAATAAAGTATTAAAACAAGAAGGTTATACAAGATCGATCCTTCCACTACATCTGGAGGGACAGGTTAAATCATACTATGACTCAGGCACATTATCATCTGTCAGTGAATATAATAACAATCAGATGACAGGCAATCAGAACTGGCTGAAGAATGGAGAAAAGTATCAGGATAACGTATTTATTTCCGTCGATGTCATGCCGGAGTATCCGGGGGGCGTTTCAGCCTTTTTGGACTATATTAAAAAAAATCTCCACTATCCGGAAAATGAAAAGAAGAAAAAGATTCAAGGACGGGTCCTCATTCATGTTATTATTGATGAAAAGGGTCAACTGACAGGCACAGTTATTACTCAAGGCGTTAATCCGCAACTCGATCTGGCAGCATATCAGGTGATTAATTCTTCATCTGTAAAATGGTCCCCCGGAATACTTGATGGTAAACCTGTGAAAGTGGGTTTGAATATCCCAATAAGATTTTCGTTAAACTAATAACGCGTGATAACATGGCATCATACTTTATGGCAGGTTTGGGCTTGATATTTATATTTATTGTTTCAAACAACAATTGTTGTAAACAGAAAGAATAGCCGTCGAAAAATACCACAAAGGTATAGGCTTCCTGTAGCTCACAAACGAAAATGAAACAGTAGTAACATGCTTGCCGATTTGAACAGAGAAAAAATGCAACCCACAGTTACAAGAGTTTTGCAACCCATCCCCGCAACCGTCCCTTCGCAGCCACACGCCGGCATTTTTTGCTCACGCACAACTAACATCATCAGATTGATTTGAAACTGACAATAAAAGTGTATTTTGCAAACAGATAACTGGAATAAAAAAATGAATGAAGTTTTTACCCTGGAGTTTAAAGTCCGCGACTACGAATGCGATTTGCAGGGCGTGGTAAACAATGCCAACTACCAACATTATCTCGAACATACCCGTCACGAGTACCTGCAACATATCGGACTCGATTTTGCCCAACTGGCCGACGAAGGTACCCTACTTGTGGTGAAACGTATCGAACTCGACTATCATTTTCCTTTGCGAAGCCGCGATCACTTTCTGGTAGATTGTCAATTGGAACGTATTTCACCCCTCCGGTTTGGATTTAACCAAAACATATACCGATTGCCCGACCGAAAACTGATTGTTTCTGCCAAAGTGGTGGGGACGTCCATCAACCGGCAAGGACGACCTTTCTTACCTCCGGCAATCGATCAGGCTTTTAAAGATTAGTAAAAGTATCATAATCTTTCCTATTTTTGCGGCTTAATAAAAAATTCCGCAGTCTCATGGAAATGGCCAGCAAATACAACCCGGCAACCACCGAAGCCAGATGGTATCAATATTGGATGGAAAAAAAATACTTCCACTCCCAACCCGATGATCGTGAACCTTTTACCATCGTTATTCCTCCTCCCAACGTTACCGGTGTGTTACACATGGGTCACATGCTCAACAACACCATCCAGGATGTGCTGATTCGTCGTGCCCGTATGCAAGGAAAAAATGCTTGTTGGGTGCCCGGAACCGACCACGCTTCCATTGCCACCGAGGCCAAAGTGGTTAATAAACTCAAAGCTCAGGGAATCGACAAATCCACCCTTACCCGTGAGCAATTCATGGAACATGCCTGGGAATGGAAAGAAAAACATGGCGGAATCATCCTCGAGCAATTGAAAAAGTTGGGCGCCAGCTGCGACTGGGACCGTACTGCCTTTACCATGGACGAGTCGCTCTACGAATCGGTGGTGGATGTGTTCATCGATTTGTACAACAAAGGATTGATTTACAGAGGCGTGCGCATGGTCAACTGGGATCCTGCTGCCAAAACCGCCGTGTCGGATGAGGAAGTGATTCACAAAGAGGTCAATTCCAAATTGTACTATCTGCAATATCAGGTCGAAGGCGAAAACGAGTTTATCCAAATTGCCACCACACGTCCCGAAACCATTTTGGGCGATACCGCTGTATGTGTGCATCCCGAAGATGAACGCTTTGCCCGTTTTCACGGAAAAAAAGTAATCGTTCCATTGGTCAATCGTCCGGTTCCTGTGATTTTGGATGAGTACGTCGACCGGGAATTTGGAACAGGTGCCCTTAAAATTACCCCATCCCACGACATCAACGACTACGAGTTGGGTTTGAAACACAAACTCGAAGCCATCGATATTTTCAACGACAATGGAACCATGAGCGAAAAGGCCGGCCTGTATATCGGCATGGACCGCTTTGAAGTGCGTAAGGTAATTGTAAAAGACCTGGAGGCAGCCGGAAATCTGGTGAAAATAGAACCTTATGTCAATAAAGTTGGGTATTCCGAACGCACCGATGAGGTCATCGAACCCAAATTATCGTTGCAGTGGTTTCTCGATATGAAAAAACTGGCCAAACCCGCCCTCGACGTGGTGATGAGCGATGAAGTAACCTTTCATCCGGCCAAATTTAAAAATACCTACCGCCATTGGATGGAAAACGTCCGTGACTGGAACATTAGCCGTCAGCTTTGGTGGGGCCAACAGATTCCTGTTTACTATCTCAAAAACGGAGAAATAGTGGTGGCCAAATCGCCGGAAGAGGCTTTGAACAAAGCACGTGTGGAGTTCAACCGTCCCGAATTGCAACCCGAAGATTTAACTCAGGATGAAGACGTGATGGACACCTGGTTTTCGTCGTGGTTGTGGCCCATCAGCGTATTCGATGGCATCCGTTATCCGGAAAATGACGAAATCAAATATTACTATCCTACCAACGACCTCATTACCGCCCCCGACATCATCTTTTTCTGGGTGGCCCGTATGATTATGGCCGGAATAGAATACCGAAATGAAGTGCCATTTAAAAATGTGTATTTCACCGGGATTGTGCGCGATAAAATCGGTCGGAAGATGTCCAAAACCCTGGGCAACTCTCCCGATCCCCTCGATTTGATTGCCAACTATGGTGCCGATAGCGTGCGGGTGGGGATGTTGCTTACTGCCCCTGCCGGAAACGACCTGCCTTTTGATGATTCCCTCATCGAACAGGGACGGAATTTCAGCAATAAAATCTGGAATGCACTGCGTCTGGTGCTGGGTTGGGAAGTCGATGCTACCTTGTCGGCCACCGAAAACAACCGATTGGGCATTATGTGGTTCGAAAACCGTTTGAACAAAGAACTGGCAGTTATCGAAGACCATTTCTCCAAATACCGTATTTCTGATGCCTTAATGGCTACCTATAAACTTATTTGGGATGACTTCTGCAGTTGGTACCTCGAAATTGTGAAGCCTGCCTACCAACAACCCATCGATGTACAAACCCTCGAAGCTACCATCGGTTTCTTCGAGCGACTCATGAAAATGTTGCATCCTTTCATGCCCTTTATTACCGAAGAGGTTTGGCATCTGCTGCGTCAACGTGCTGAGGGAGATGATATTATCATTGCTCAAATGCCGGTTTCAGATGTTTTTGATGAGGAACTGCACAAGGCCTTTCAAAAAGCGGAAAACATCCTGGGTGGGGTAAGAAACGTGAGAAAAGAGAAAAATATTCCCAACAAGGATGCCATCCAACTGCTGGTGCAGGAAGGAGAGGAGGCGCAGTGCAAGTTTTATCCCGTAGTGGCCAAATTGGGAAATATTGAAGACATCAGCTTTGTATCGGAAAAACCGGAAGGTTGCATCTCATTTATCGTGGGAGCCCAAGAGTTTTATATCCCCCTTAAACAAGAAGTAAATGCAGAGGAAGAAATCGCCAAGCTGGAGGAAGAACTGAAATATACCAATGGTTTCCTGAAATCGGTGATGGCCAAGCTTTCAAACGCACGTTTTGTTGATAATGCTCCTGAAGCTGTTGTGGCCAAGGAGCGCCAAAAGCAAGCCGACGCCGAAGCACGCAAAACCGTGATTGAGGAACAATTGGTGGAGCTCAGGAAGTTGTTGTAGCAGTAGGTTCGAGGGGTAGTTACGTTTGTTGTGGTTCACTCTCCCTTAGAATGGAAATAAATTGACACTTTCTAAGCCTGATTTACACGAAAAGCCTAACTTTGTCCTGCAAACCTATTTTAAAATATTGAATCATGGAACATACGGATAAATCAATTGAGATACTCAAGGAAGCAATTCTTCTGGAACGCAGAGGCAAAGCCTTTTACACACAAGCCGCGCGTCAGAGCGAAAGCAAATCGGCTCAAAAGATATTTGAAATGATGGCCGAAGAAGAGGATGAGCATGTGGCTTTTCTGGTAAAACAGTATAAAAACTACAACGAACACCATGAATTTTTGGTTAACGACACGCCTCCTGCCGAAGATGGAACGGCCGTGGAAATCCTGACCGAACAAATCAAAAAAGAAATCTCAGCTGCCGGTTTTGAAGCCGCCGCCATTTCCGCTGCCATTGATTTTGAAAACCGTGCCATCAAAATATATTCGGAACGCGCCATCGAAGCTACCGATGTCAACGAAAAAGCCTTGTATCAAATGTTGGCCGACTGGGAAAAAACCCATCACCACCTGTTGCATAAGCTCAACGAAGACCTGAAGGAACAAATCTGGAACGACAACAATTTCTGGCCTTTCTAATGGTTTTTCAAGGTTAAAAAAATTCTCAGGCATCCTCCTAAAAAAGGGTGCCTTATTCTTTTCATAAAATTTGGATTTTGAACAATAGTTCAATACTTTTGCAAACCAATTCAAAGATACATGTCGCCACGCCCCAAAAAACACCGATCGCTTGAGCAACCTCCCGTTGCCACGGGCTTTATTCCGGCAGGAGGGGAGTTCGTGGAATCGCAGGCTGTTATCCTCAACATGGAAGAGTACGAATCCATACGGCTGTCTGATTATTTGAACCTCACCCAGCTCGAGGCATCACGCATGCTCAATGTTTCACGACCCACATTCACACGTATTTATCACTCTGCCCGTACCAAGGTGGCCAAGGCTTTTGTGGAAAACCGCGGACTGCTGATCAGTGGTGGAAAGGTGGTGTTTCACGATCATTGGTTTGCTTGTGGCGAATGTGAAAGTGTTTTTAAATCAGCTCAAATGCTTGCCGAAGATGCACCATCATGTCCAGTATGTTTGTCGGACACAGTAGCTCCATTCCATGAAACCCCGGGCGATACCTTTGGCAAATTCAGAAGTTCGGGCAAAGGATTTGGGTATGGCATGGGTCAAAGCGGCAAATGTATCTGCCCTCGATGCGACCTTACTACGCCACACATTGCCGGCGTGCCATGCAGCAGTCAGCTTTGTCCCGATTGCAATATCCGGATGGTGCGCGAAGGTTCTGACCATCATCTGGCCGTAAAGAAAAAAAGAAGAAACATCAATCCAAATGAATAAAAACATGAAAAAAGTTGCCATACCCGTTGAGGAAGGAATGTTGTCGCACCATTTTGGACACAGCCGCTCCTTTCATTTTTTTGAAATAGAAAACAACCAAATCACCAAAACCTACACAAAGTCACCCCCGCCACATGCCGAAGGAGTTATTCCCAGATGGCTTGTTAGCGAGCAGGTTACCGATTTGTTGGTTGGAGGAATTGGTCCCAAAGCCATCGAAATATTGTATGCCCAGGGCATGAATGTTTATATCGGTGTGGAAGTGGATACCCCTGAAAATCTGGTGGCTGATTTAATCGCAGGACAGCTGAAGTCAGGGAAAAATTATTGCCATCATTAATAGTTGAACCAACATTTAATCAATATAATACATATTTCATGGATACAAAAGATAAAGGATTTACTTCCAAATTAGTTCATGCCGGAGGCATCAGCGACCCGCTAGGCAGTGCGGTAACCCCCATTTATCAAACCTCAACCTTTAGTTTTCACGATGCCGACCATGGCGCACGCTGTTTTAGTGGCGAAGAAAAGGGATACATCTATACCCGTTTGGGTAATCCCAACATCGAAGAACTGGAAGTGACTGTAGCTCAGTTGGAAAACGGTTTCGGCGGTGTGGCCACTTCTTCAGGTATGGCCGCTGTTAACACAGTTTATATGGCTTTCCTTGGAAAAGGCGACCACATGATCAGTCACAACGCGGTATATGGCCCTTCGCGGGGAATTATGGAAAAACTCTATCCCAAATGGGGTGTGGAGTCAACTTACGTGGATGCTACCCATCTCGACCAAATTGAGAAAGCCATCCGCCCCAATACCAAATTGCTTTATCTGGAAACACCCGCCAACCCAACCATCGGCATCACCGACCTGGTAGCTGCCTGCGAGTTGGCTCATAAACACAACATTCTGGTTTGTGTTGACAATACCTTTTGCAGTCCGTATTTGCAGCGTCCGCTCGATTTGGGAGCCGACATCGTGCTCCATTCCATGACCAAATTCATCAATGGTCATGCCGACATCGTAGGCGGAATGGTAGTGGCCAAGGATGAACTGATATACAAAGAATTGAAATATGTGATGACGAACGTGGGATTCAACATGGATCCACATCAGGCATGGCTCACCCGCAGAGGTCTCAAAACCTTGTCCATACGTATCGAAAAAGCCCAGCAAAATGCCATGAAGGTAGCCGAATACCTCGAAGCCCATCCCAAAGTGAAATGGGTGTTGTATCCCGGTTTGAAATCGCATCCTCAATACGAACTGGCTCAAAAACAAATGGATGGCCCCGGAGCCATGATTTCGTTTGGTGTAGTTGGCGGACTTGCCGGTGGTAAAAAAGTGATGGACAACGTGCACCTGGCTCTTTTGGCTGTTTCGTTGGGAGGTATCGAAACCCTCATCCAGCATCCGGCTTCCATGACCCATTCCAAACTTACTCCCGAAGCACGTCTTCAGGGTGGAATTACCGACGAACTCGTACGTCTTTCGGTGGGTATCGAAGATTTGAACGACATTATCGCCGACCTCGACCACGCTTTGTCGATGGTTTAATGCATCCCCCTTTACGGGAAGGATTTGTAGAATGAAAAACCGGCATGGGAAACCTTGTCGGTTTTTTTACATGCGAAATTTTCCCCTGGAGTTTCTCTGATACATGGAAACGCATTCCGATTTCAATGATATTTTACACCTTTCATTTTACCTGCACTTCCTTGTCCATTTGGTTTATTGTTGTACTTTCGTTGAAGAAAAAACCTACATAAATCAGCTTTTCTGAGATGAAATGGATTCGATACGTTTTGATGTTGTTGGTGCTTGTTTATAGCGGTTTACTTCGTGGTCAGGAAGTAGCTTTGGTGCTGAGTGGCGGAGGAGCCAAGGCCTTTGCTCACATTGGTGTGCTCAAGGCGCTCGAAGAAAATAATATTCCTGTAGATTACATTGTGGGCAATTCCATGGGGGCTCTCATAGGTGGTTTATATGCAGCCGGCTATAGCCCCGACGAGATACAAATGATGCTTTCTGCCCATGCCTTTGAAGGTATTAGCAGGGTAAACAACGACAAACGGGTGTGTTACTATCAGCATTACGAGCCCAATGCTTCCTTTGTGTCCATGCCCCTTAACATCAAAAAGGGGTTGAGGTTGGAGTTGCCTTTTCGGCTTTACGACCTGCAATACATCGATTTTAAAATGATGAATGCCTTTGCAGGAGCATCAGCGGCCGCTCATTATAATTTCGACAGCCTGATGATACCCTATCGGTGCGTGGCCTCCGACATCGATTCAAGTCAGTTGGTGGTATTAAGAAACGGACAACTGGCCAAGGCCGTTCGTGCCTCCATCACCTTTCCGCTGTTTATACGTCCCATTAAAATCGACAACCACTGGCTTTTCGACGGAGGTGTGTACGATAATTTTCCGGTGGAAATTGCCCGCACCGAGTTTCAACCCGACTTTGTGATTGGCAGCAAAGCTGTACGAAATTATTCCAAAGCAAATCCTGATGATGTGGTTTCGCTATTGCAAAGCATGCTGATGCAAAAGGCTGATTTTAACATTGATTCGGTGGAGGGCTTTGTCATTGAAATTCCGTCAGGAGAGGAAAGTATTTTCCATTTTTCACGAATTAACCAATATGTTGACAGTGGGTATCTGGCTGCCAGCAAATCCATTGCTGAGATAAAACGAAAGCTCAATCATGGACACAGTGAGGCCGATATTGCCGGGCGAAGGGCTGAATTTATCAGCAAAAAGCCTGAAGGAGAAGTGGTGGAGGTGGACTTTTTGGGCATTAACACTGCACAACAGCATTATTTCCGGCAACTTTTAGGTTTGAAAAAGCATCCGGGTTTTAGTCGTGAAAGTTTCGACAAACGATTTATCAAGCTGCAACGAAACGAAAATGTAAAAAGCGTTTATCCCTCGCTTTTCTACGACCAAAGTACCCGGGGTTACGATCTCATGCTCGAAATGACCTTAAACGATCCCCTTTCGGTGGACATGGGTGGCTATATTTCGTCGTCCGGTGTCAACGAAGGGTTTGTCGGTCTCGACTATACCCGGCTGGGAAAAACAGCCAAACATTTGGGTATCAGCAGTTATTTTGGCACCTTCTACAACAGTATCGCAGGTTTGGCCCGCATTGATTTTCCGGCCCGACTGCCACTGATTTGGCAGTTGAATTTTCTCACCTCCCGCAAAAATTATTTTAGCAATGCCCGCTACTTTTTTGAGGATGAGTTTCCGGCCTATATCATCAGCGATGAAAACTATGTGGAACTTTCGGCAAGTATTCCGGCTACCAACAACGGCATGCTTAAATTGGGTGTCAGTAATTTGAACGCCAATTTTCGGTATTATCAGGACAATTATTTTTCGCGCAACGATACCGCCGACATTTCCAATTTCTATTTTGCTGTGCCCTTTCTGGAATACGAATTCAATACCCTGGATACCAAACAATTTCCTTCTAAGGGCAGATTGTTTTTTGCCGGTTTGGGCGGATATTTTGGCAACGAACACTCCATCCCGGGAAGCACGAGTCAAGGACAGATGGAATTGAAAGAGGAGCGTCAGTTTTATAATATTTCGTTCAAGTACGTGGAATACTGGACTTGGTTTCACTCTTTTACCTGGGGTATTTCTGCCGATGTGGGCATTTCCAACCGGCCGCTGGCCGAAAATTATTTGGCAGGATTGCTCATCTCAAAGCCCTATGAACCTTTGGAATTCATGAAAACCAAATTCCTCGAAAACTACAGGGCGCCTTCCTTTGGTGGTTTGGGCTTGTCGGGAATAGTTCAGATAAGCAGGCCCTTTCAGGTGCGATTGGATGGCTATTACTATGTGCCTTACCAAAAAATTCTTCGTTCCGACAATGGATTTGGCGCAGTTTTGAGCGACCCGTTTACCTACCAGTATCTGGCTGCCTCTGTGCAATTGGTTTACCGCCCCCCCATTGGTGTGGTAAGTGTAAGTATTAATTATGTGGATCAACCTGGCAACAAGTTGGGTTTTCTGGTGAATTTGGGATACCTGATTTTCAATAAATCAAGATTGTACAGGTAATTTCTACCCGATACTGGCGCAATTCAGGTATTTTCTCCATGGTATTAAACAATCATTTTAACCCAAAAGCGTTTCTTCAGTTCAGTTTATTTGCTATTTTTGTCACTTAATTATTTTATTTAAATATCACTTTTTCAGAAAACTATGTACCGTCGGTCGTTTGACCCATCGGACTCAAACATCAACATTAAATGGAAACCAAGATGCAACCCGATCAAAATCCGGAAACCCCTCAAAACACGGGAGTTCAGGAGGAGAAGCCTGTAACTGAAAGTTCATCAGTGAAAACCGACAATGAACCTCAATTGTCGCCCGAAGAAAAATCTTCCATCGTTCAGTTGTTGAACCATCAAACTGAAACTCCTGCCCAAGAAGTTCAAATGGAGCCCACAGCCCCGGAGAAAGTAGAAACGCCTGTTGTTGAGGCTGTTGAAGAAGCTCCTCTAATTGAAAAACCCGAGGAAACACCCCCTGCCGAAGTAGTGGATGAAGTTCCAGAGGCAGAAGTAGCGGAAGAAACGGCCCCTCCCGCCGACGCACAACAGATTTCGCGAGCCGAACGAAAGGTAATTGTCCGACTTCTGCGAGGTCAGGCCGCTGCCATCGAAGAATACCTCGACCTGTCGGGTGAAGATATCGATTACGACGAGCTGAACAAATTGGAGCTGGTGGAATTGATTGAGGAAGTGGTACACGAGAGCGACTTCGATACAGTGCGTGCACAGGTTACCAAAATAAGTTCTGCTTACCGTAAAATTATCAAAGAGGAGCACGAAAAAGAACATCAGGATTTTATCGCCAATGGTGGAAACGAAGAGGAATTCACTCCCAGAGAAGATGCCCTCGATCACCGTTTTCGTGAAGCGTTCAACCATTATAAACATAATAAAGCCAAACATTCGGAAGAGATTGAGAAGGAAAAAGAGCTGAA
Source organism: Bacteroidales bacterium (assembly GCA_965140775.1). Classification (GTDB taxonomy): domain Bacteria; phylum Bacteroidota; class Bacteroidia; order Bacteroidales; family F082; genus UBA6244. The sequence goes on from OZ223471.1 coordinate 1,391,574, forward strand.
TTTGCAACGCAAGCTCGACCTGCTCGAAGAACTGAAAAACCTCATTAATTCCGAAGAAACCCTTAAGAAAACCTACGACGAGTTTAAAAACTTGCAGGATGCCTGGAAGGAAATTGGCATGGTTCCGGCCACAGAGTTAAGAAATCTATGGCAAAACTACCATTTCCTTGTGGAGAAATTCTTTGACAAGGTGCGCATCAACAAGGAACTCCGCGACCTCGACATGAAAAAGAATTTGGAGCAAAAGCTGGAACTCTGCGAAAAAGCAGAGGAACTTCTGGCCGAGACCTCCATTATCAAATCCTTTAAGTTGCTGCAGCTGTATCATGAAAAATGGCGCGAAATTGGTCCCGTTCCTTCTGATGTGAAAGAGGATGTATGGGAACGCTTTAAAGGGGCTTCGGATAAAATAAACCAACGTCGCAAAGAACATTATAAAGAGCTTCAGGAACAGCAGTTTTCAAACCTCGATGCCAAAAAAGCACTCATCGAGAAAGTTGACGAAATGTTGGCTACCATGCCCGAATCGCTCAAGGATTGGCAGTCGAAAACCGATCAGGTGAACGAGGTGGTGCGCATGTGGAAATCACTCGGACGTGCACCAAAAGAGCACAACGATCAAGTATGGAAAGAGTTTAAATCGCGTTTGGATACCTTCTTTACTGCACGCCGCAACTACCTGAGTGAGTTGAAAGATCAGCAGTTGAATAATTACAACCTCAAACTCGATCTTTGCGTGCGTGCCGAATCGTATGCCGATAGCGATGATTGGAAAAATGCCACCCGCGACCTGATCAATTTACAAAAGGAATGGAAGAAAATTGGTCCCGTACCCCGCAAACATTCCGACAAAATATGGAAAAGGTTCCGGGCTGCCTGTGACGCTTTCTTCGAAAGAAAATCCTCCCATTTTAAAAATCAACATGGCTTTGAGGATGAAAATCTAAAGAAAAAACAAGAGCTGATAGACAATATCAAGGCCTTCGAGGTAAAGAACGATAAATCTGCCAACCTCAACGCCCTCAAGAGTTTTCAACGTACGTGGGTGGAAATCGGACATGTTCCCTTTAAAGAGAAAGATAAAATTCAATCTGAATATCGCGAGGCCATCGATGCACTTATCAACAAAATGGACTTAACCCGTTTGGAAGCTTCTGCCGCTGATTTCAAATCACGGGTGGAAATGCTGAAGTCGCAACCCGAGGCCGGACGTAAACTCTCGAAGGAACGTACCACCCTGGCTGTTAAGATGAAACAACTTCAGGATGATATCGCCCTTTGGGAAAACAATATCGGATTCTTCGCCAGCTCCAAACAGGCCAATAAACTGAAACAGGAGTTCGAGAATAAAATCGAACGCGCCAAACGAGAATTGGAAGAAATCAAAGCCAAAATAAGGGTGCTTGAATAATATGAAAAGCCGGGTGTTTCATCCGGCTTTTTTCTTCTTATTGTGCCAATGAACTGCTTTTCAGACTGTAGGAATAGGAGAGGGTATCCGAGGTAACCGAAAACCTGACCAACCCATAATTTTTGGCAATATAATACTGATATGCTGTTCCTGTAGCATCCATCATCACTTGGGTGTGATATACCTCCGTATAAACATTACCCAAAATGGTGAGGCTGTCCAGAATTTCTACATTGGTATAACGGCCAATGGTTTCTCCCAGAGGAATTTCTTCGCCAAGAGGATATTGAGGTGAGAATACCAAAAAATAACTCCCGTCGGTCATGTACATCCGCATCAGGGAGTTCATCTTGCCCGTTTCAACCTGAGTGCTGCCGGCTGTTAACTCAATTGTTTTGATATTCAATGGGTTGTCGTTAATGCTCATTTCGATGGCTTCATACCTGTAATCGTTAGTGGAGGGGTCGAATCGGGTGGATTCGTCTATCTCACCAACTGAAATCCTGTCCGAAGAGGGTTCCTCGTCGTTGGTATAAATCCAATAACTCCCCGGTTGAAAAAGACAATAGGATTTGAACAAGTCTGAAATTTTGTAGGTGGGTATGGTACTGCTTGTGGAGCAACCTGCCACAACAAGCATCAAAACCAGAAGTATTTTAGCTGTAAGTGAATGAATATTCATGATTTTGGGCGTATCTTTTTAAAAAAATGTAGCTTTACAAAGTTAATTAATCATGCAATAGAAAGATATTATGGCGGGTAATTTTTTTGGAAGATTTTTAAGGCTGGTTACTTTTGGCGAATCACACGGTCCTGCGATAGGGGGTGTGTTGGAAGGTTTTCCGTCGGGGTTACACATCGATTTTGATCAGGTTCAGGCTGAACTTTCACGCCGCCGACCCGGACAGTCGCGTTGGGTGAGTAGTCGCCACGAGAAGGATGAGGTAGAATTCCTGTCGGGTATTTACCAACATGTTTCATTAGGGTCACCCATTGCCTTTTTAATCAGGAATACCGATCATCAGCCCACCGATTACGATCACCTGGAGCATGTGTTTCGGCCTTCGCATGCCGATTACACCTATCAGGTAAAATACGGGATCCGCGATCACCGGGGTGGCGGACGTGCCTCTGCCCGCGAAACCATTGCCCGTGTAGTGGCCGGTGCGCTCGCCAGGCAGTTTCTCAACCTCAGTCTAATTAGCGTGGAAGCATTTGTCAACAGGATTGGTAAGGTGGCCATGAGCAAATCCTATGGGGAAGTGGATTTGAGCCAAACCGAAAATTCTCCCCTTCGATGTCCCGATTCGGAGGTGGCGGCTTTGATGGAACAAGCCATCGTGGAAGCAGCCAGTGAGGGCGATACCCTGGGTGGTGAAATTACCTGCGTTATTAAAAATGTACCACCCGGAATAGGAGAACCTGTGTTCGATAAGTTGCATGCCGATTTGGCCAAAGCCATCATGAGCATCAATGCGGTGAAGGGCTTCGAGTTGGGCAGTGGCTTTGGTGCAGCTTCCATGACCGGATCGCAACACAACGATGTGTTTTTTAGTGAAAACAATGAAGTGCATACCAAAACCAACTTCTCCGGAGGTATTCAGGGCGGAATAAGCAATGGCGAGGATATTTATTTTCGTGTGGCGTTTAAACCCGTGGCTACTTTGATGAAGGAACAACAATCAATCGATAAAACAGGTAAACCTGTGATGATACGTGGAAAAGGCCGTCATGATGTTACCGTGGTGCCCCGGGCGGTGCCCATTGTGGAGGCGATGGCCGCTCTGGTGATTGCCGACCACCTGCTGATGAGTAAGATGACCCGTCAGTCCTGAGGAAAAGCCGTTGCCCCAACAATTTAAGTTAGTCCGCAAAACAGGATGTGTTGGTTAAAAATCAGAAGCACGATATTTGCCCAAATCCACGATCCTCCTGCTGATTGATGAGGGTGAAAATCAATTTTATTTTTCCTTCAGCAGTTGTATGGTGTTTTTCATGTCGCCATCGGTTGGTACGGGATTTATTTTCAATATGTTGGCCATTAGCGCGTATAGATTGACATTCTCGAACGACTCACCCCGGAAATCCTTCTTAAAAGCAGGACCCGCAGCATAAAATATGGCGTGCATGTCGGTGTTTTTATTGTCATAACCATGGGTGCCAAGTCCGTCGCTTATTCTCCACGACCAGTAAATACTATAGCCCGAATCGGCTTCAACGGTGAAATCGTAGGTGCGTGGGTTGGTGCCATAATGGAGGTGTGCCGGCATGCTATCATGGTCGTAAACCTTTATGTGAGCTTGCTTTTTTAGTTGATTATAAACCAGTTGGCGGTTTTCCGGCTTCACCTTGAAATTCCAAACGGGATTCCAACCGTCAAACCTTTCCAATAGCGTGGTGTCGATTACTTCGTCCAGAATTACTTGTCGGTCGGGCGATAATTCACCCATGCCATGGTCGGAGGTCACGATAAAATTGAGTTGATCGAATTCAGGCAATGTGCGCATTTTGGCAAAAAATTTCCCCAAATAGTGGTCCAATGTTTCGATTTCGGTGATGGTTTTAGCGCCATGGGGACCTGCATCATGACCAACGCCATCGGGCTCGTGGTAATACCACATGATCAGATGGGGTCGCTTGACCTCGGGCAAGGTAAGCCAATTGTAGATGGAATCGATACGCGAATCAAAAGGGAGCGACTGGTTGTACGACGACCAATAGTTGGGCCGCATGTTGCCAATGGGTGCTTCGGAGCCTACCCAAAAAAGTGTGGCCGTTGTTACGCCTTGTTTTTCGGCAGTATTCCAAATGGGTTCGCCACCATAGAAGTCGGGATTGGTAACGGCATTGCGGTCCGAAAGCTGGTAGGGCAGTCCCAGATCTTCGGCAAAAAAACTATTCAAAACAATACCATGATGATCGGGATAAAGCCCGGTGGCCATGCTGTAATGGTTAGGGAAAGTCTTAGTGGGATAGGAAGGGATGAGATTGGCCCTCACGCCCACACGTGCCAGCGAATCGAGGGTTGGGGTGTTGGCTTGTTCGGGATAGTCCCACCTAAAACCATCGAGCGACAGCACGACCAGGTATGGTTCATTTTGTTTTTGGATGGAGTCGCGACAACTTATGGCGGTAATCGTCAGCAAAATAATGGCAATAAAACTTAGAATGTGGTGATTTTTCATGTGTTAATTGGTATGGGTGATGAAACGTAACAGGATGACACAAGCCCACTAAGGTAAAAAAAAGCCCCCAAAGTTGGAGGCTTTTTTTTGATTGATGATTAATTTTTAGTGCAGGTTGATTTTTAAACCAACATTGAAAGTTCTTGGTAAACCAAGAAAAACTTCTGCTGAGTTCACAGTGTGTGAGTATCTGTTGTCGTATCCATAATAACCATTGTATTTGCTATCGTCAACAGCGTCTTGTACATACATGGTGTTGAATACGTTGAATACGTGGAGGAACAGTTGAAGATCCATGTTGCCTGTGGTGGGTATTGCATAGTTAACGTGCAAATCAAATACAGAATAAGAGGGTGTTTTCCAAACTTGTTCGGTATCGTTGGGATCGGTTCGTCCGGCTGGATCAAAAGCGGCGTAATGGTTGGAGTTGTTGCGCCATACAAACTGGAAGTTAAATCCTTTTACAGGGTACAGGTTGGCCCACAAGGCAACTTGTGTTTGAGGAGCATCACCCACCTTTAAACCTTTGATGTAAGCGTGCACATCTTTTGTACCTGATGGGTCATCATAATCTTTGATGGTAGCATCCACATCATCCAGATATTCCCAGTTGGCAATGGAGGCAATACCACCAAATCCAATGAAGTTAACGGGGCGGTAGTTGGCTTCGAGTTCAAGACCCATGTGGCGTTGGTTTACACCTTTGATAAAAGCAGTTCCGGTGGTTTCAGGAGTTAAACGAACCGATTGGGTAAAGGTTCTGTCGTTCCATGTGGTATAGTAGAAATTACCTTTGACGTTTATTTTATCGTCTCTGGTGGTATAAATCATACCGGCTTCGTAGGAGATGAATTTTTCATTTTGTGGATCTTCGGAGATAGAACCGTCGCCGTCATCAATTACATAGTCGAAAATTGGCACCTTGCTCACGTAACCGAAGTTGGCAAATGCGCTGAAGGTTTCTGTAAAGTTGTAGTTCAAACCACCTTTAATCTGGTATCCGGCAATCCAATCTGCGTTTGATTTCAATTCACCGCTACTAAGGTCGGGAACCATAATGATGGTAGTATCGTTAATGATTTCCTCTTTTTGCAAGGCTGTTCTGAAGTGATTGACATAGGAATACTTAATCATGGAATAACCGAATGTTCCATAAATCGACAGGTTGCCATTGGTATATTCACCTTGGGCATATCCGCCAAACCAGTCAACGGTGTTGGTGTTGAAATAGTTGACTTTATCGCCAAGCTTACGATCAGTACCTGTCCAAAAATCGCTTCTTGGCACAATCCTACCGTCTGGTTCTTTCCGTGTGTCTTCATATGAAGTTAATCCCAGAAGGTCTCTAACTTCGTAGTAGTGCTCAATTTGAGCGGTTCTCCAGTCTAAACCAATTTGACCTTTGAAGTGTTCTGTAAAGTCAATTTTAACTTTGGTGATGGCGCCGATGGTGTATTGGTTGTTCACCGAGTTACGTAAGATACCTTGTTTTCCACTGGCGGGATCCATGTTTTGGGCGATGGTTCCATTCCAGTCAACCACCTGTGATGGGCCGGTGCGATCGTAAACCATTTTTCCATAGGTTCCGCTTCCACCACCTTTACCACCTGAGTAATAAACGGTTGTAAACTGAGAGATTTTTTTGCTCCACTGGGCATACCAGTTGAGGTTAACTACAGGTTTGTGGTAGTAGTTTTCTCTTTCGTTCATGAAGGTAAGGGCATATCTGTCTTTTGTTCTACCATTCCAATACTGTTCTTCGTTGTAGGTGTAGTTTACGTTGTTCCAGTTTTCGTTGTAAAGGCGACCTGTGGAAGCTTCGGGGAATTTCAGTAAGGTACTGTCAACGGCACCCAGTTCGGTGGCATATTCGTGGCTGTAAGCAGCAACGTTTTGTTTGTAAAGGTTTTGACCGTGACGTTGGGGGGCGCCCACTGCATAAATTTCCAGGCGGTGGTTTTTGTTAACATTGTAGCTCATACCCATATAATAAGCCCAGGCGTCGGTCCAGGTTTTGTCAACAACACCTTGTCCTACTTTGCGAACAGCACTTACGCTGGCGGCAAATTTGTTGTTGATCAAACCGGTATGTGCTGTAAGGGTGGCTTTCATGAAATTACCCGATCCGTATTCAAAACGTCCGGAAGCACCGGCCCTCATTTCGGCGGGGCTGGTAATGATGTTCATGGTACCTCCAACAGAGGGAGTGGCCAGGTTGATGGCGCTCAAACCACGTTGCATCTGAATGGATGAAGTAGCATCGGCTACACCGTCCCAGTTCGACCAATATACCCAACCGTTTTCCATGTCGTTTACAGGAACACCGTTGATCATAATGGCTACGTTGTTTTGGTTAAATCCACGAACATTGATACGGGCGTCACCGGCTCCACCACCTTGAGGTGTGGCGTAAACGCTGGGGGTCATGTTCATGATCATGGGCAAATCTTGTGAACCCAATTGTTCTTCAATTTCTGCTTTCGATACATTGGAAATGGCAACGGGAGTTTGTCTTTCTTTGGCGCGGTCGGCCATGATATTAACACCTTCCAGAGCAAATGTGGCAGATGCCAATTTAATTTTTCCCAAATTCACAGTTTGTTTGTCGCTAACGGTTACGGGAATCTCTTGTGGTTCGTATCCAACATAGCTTACATCGAGGGTGTAAGAACCGGCGTCCAAACTCAAACTGAATGATCCGTTGATGTCGGTAACCGTACCTGTGGTGGTTCCTTTAAGCACAACTGTTGCTCCTATAAGGGACTCGCTATAAGTGGCATCAACCACTTTACCCGTCACCGTTCCCTGAGCAAATGATGCTCCGGCAATCAAGAGGGTAAACAACATTGTAAAAAGTAAATTTTTTCTTTTCATAAGGAATAAGATTTTTGGTTTATCGAATGAATTTTTAAAAAATTATTTGAGCGAAAATATCGAATCTGCGCCAAGACTGCATTAAGCTATTATTAATAATTATTAACATTTTGAGCCCTTAAATGGCCTATTTGTGACATGTTGCTTTTAAAATACACTTATTCAATGTTATAGAAATTTATACCTGTTAATAAGTTTTTTTGCTGGCTAAGCAACCGTTTAAGAACTAGAGGTTTATTTTCAGCATCACATCAAATGTGCGGCCAAACGACCAAAATCCGTGCATGGTTTCCAACGTGTGGTCGCTTCCGTCTTCAGCATAAACCACATGGATGTCGTTGAGCAGGTTGTACGTGTTCAATTGCACTAAACAAGGGGTGTTGAATAGTTTGGTGTGCATACTTGCATAAATATTTACCGTATGAAAACCGGGAGACTGCCATGGTTGTTGTCGATCGTTGGGATTGGTGCGAATAACAGGATCGAAGGAAGCAAAGAATTTGTCATAATATATCCATTCCATTTTGATGTCGAACATCTTTAACAATTTGGTGGAAAACTGAGCGCCAACCTGTTGCTGCGCCATGCCGCCAACCTTCAAACCTTTGGCCATCACCATGATGGTGTCGATCACCACATTGTCGTTGTTGAGCAGGGTAGCCTGTATGTCGTTTTTCCACTCATAGTCGCCCGTAGCACCCATCAATCCCAGGTTGATATTTTCTCCAATTCGGATGCCCACCGTGGCTTCAATCCCCTGGTGGGTGGAGTGAAGCCCGTTGATCATAGCCCGGGTTTGGGTGTTGTCTTCCAGTTGAATATACTCATTGGAAAGCATCGACACATTGCCCCAATCGGTGTAGTAGGCGTTTACCTCTGCCGAAAGAACACGGCTTTTAAATCTGTAACCAATCTCTACCGTTGAAATATGTTCGTTTTTCAGGTCGTGAACCGGAACGTTGGTGTAGTTTCCGAAAACATATTTGTAATAAGGTGCTCTCGAAATATAAGCCGTGTTTCCATAGATTTCATGGTTTCTTCCCAAGGCAAGGGAAATGCCGCCGCGTGTATCGAATCCGGGTTTGGTGATGACTTCGCTACGCTGATTGGTCACATAGTTGTACCTGTCGATACGTTGATACCAGTTGTTGTTTCCTCCCACCGAAAAGTAAGCGTTAACCCGGCCGTTGTTGTAGGTAGCCTGGGTGTAAACGCTGGTAAAATTGACAATGGAGGAGTTGTTTACTTTTATGATGTCGCCCACATACCTCAGTTGCGGTCTGCCCGATACGCCATCAACCGCCCAGCCATAGTCGTCGATAAATACCTTTCCTCCCATCAAATCGGTTATTTTTTCCCTGACAAGTGAATTGAAATACCTGTAATGAATTCCCGCTGTTAGTGTTAGCCTGTCGTTGACCTGATGACGCAGGGTGGACATCCATCCGGTTTGCCAATGGCTGGCCAGGTAGCTGGTGCCCACATTCAGCGAATACCCTGTGATGGTGTCGCCGTTCTCGAGCACATAATTGCCTGTATTTTCTGCATTTTGGTTGTAAATTGTGGGCCAGTCAATTTGTCCGGAACTGTTTCTGTATTCAAATATGGAAGGAGCATAGTTAAAGCTCTCCGACCATATGCCTCCGCCATATCCCACCGAGGCATATACTGCATTGGCCCAGATGGTGCGGCTGTTGACCGAATAGTAATGGTTTACGCTTAAAAACGGCTTGTGATAAAAATTTTGAGAAGCAGTTTTTTGTTCGCCGTTGAGCCCTCCCCAATCCTTGTTGTATTTATTTCCAAAATATTCATGCTCGGCGTTGGTGAGGGTAAAATTACGTTGGTTGTGCACATCGGGGGTGCCCAGCAGGGTGATGGTAATTTTACTTTTGTCGGTGAGTTGTTTGTTGAGTGCCAAAAAGTACGACCACGAATTCACGGAAGTAGCATCGATGTAGCCCGGTCCTGTGAGATGCGATCCGCAGAAGGCCACATTCCAGCCATTTTGCATCCGGCCGGAATTTACCGAAAAGGAGATTTCCTGATTTCCGTAAGACGAAACCTGATAGGAAACGGAATAGTCGGGTGTCTCTTGTGGTGATGAGGTTACAATGTTGACGCTTCCTCCCACCGAATTAATGGCCACATTCGACACGCCGGGTCCCTTCTGAATTTGAATCTCTGCCATGGCATGACTCAATCCCAGCCAGTTGTTCCAATAAACAAGGCCGTTTTCCACGCTTCCGATGGGGATGCCATTGAGCAGAATGCCGATGTTCTCCTGATTAAATCCCCTGATGCTCATTTGGGCATCACCACTTCCTCCTCCGGTACGTGTGCTGTATATTCCCGGAATGCCGTTCATGAGCAAGGGGAGGGGTTGCTCGCCCAGTTGTGTACGTATTTCCGCGGAGCCAATGGTGGAAATGGTTATTGGAGTGTTGTCGTGATTCACCAACCCTTCGGTGATGGTGATTTCATCCAGTTTTACTGATAGTGGAACCAACGCCAAGCTGCCCATATCCAGGGTGGATGACTGATTTGTCATGTTGATTTCCTGATACTTATAACCTACATGACGGAAAGTTAAGGTCAATTTATCCAGGTCGGTAGTCAGCGAAAAATTGCCATGCAGGTCACTTGTGGTGCCTGTGGTGGTTCCTTTTATGGCAACCTGCACATCGGCAATGGGTTGTCCGTTTTCGTTGTTGTAAAAACTACCCGTAATCAGATGTTGCGCCGATAAAACTGTGCCGGCAAAAAAAAGTAATAGGAATACGCCAATCTTTTTCATTATTTTTTGATTAGTTGAAACAAAAAAACCCTGACGTGATTTCAGGGCAGATTGGCAAACGGAACTAAACATTGATACAAGCCACATCAATAGCTATTAAATCACAACAACTCCCCGTTGGGGAGGCGTAACTTCAAATTTAGTCAACAATTAATTCTTCCATCCAGACTTTACTGTCGGCTCCGGAATTTCACCGGATCAGTCCCAACATATTTGTCGGGAGTCGCGGACTGTCACCGCCGGTCGGGAATTTCACCCTGCCCTGAATTCATTGTCGGGGCAAAAGTATTCTGTTTTTTTCGAATTCAAATCTTACAACATAAAAAAAAGCATGTGCTGCCTTATTTTAGAAAGGCTACAAATAGCACATGCTTTTTTGTGGGTTGGCGATTAACCGCGGTTGTGTATGTATTCCAATGCGGTAAGTGCGGCGATGGTTCCGTCGGACACGGCGGTGGTAATCTGACGGTAGCGTTTGGCACGGTTGTCGCCGGCCACCATTACCCCGGGCAAATTGGTTTTCATCAATTCGTCGGCCTCCACCTCATTCCATTTGTTGAGCTTCAGCGAAGTGTTGTGAAACATGTCGGTGTTGGCTTCATAGCCGATAAAAATAAAAACCCCATCAATGGGTTGATGAAAAGTTTCTCCCGTTTTCAGGTTTTCATAGCGAATGGACTCCAGTTTTTCTTCTCCAATGAACTCGGTAATCTTCGATTCGAGAATAAACTGAATTTTTGGATGGTTTTTGGCCTCCTCGACGGCATGCTCAAAGGCCTGAAAATGATCGAATTGGTGAATGATGGTTACCTTGGAAGCGTATTTCGTTAACGATACAGCTTCTTCCAAAGCCGAATTTCCGCCTCCAACCACAAATATTTCTTTGTCCTGAAAGAAATCGCCATCGCAGGTGGCGCAATAGGAAATTCCCTTGCCTTTTAACTTGGCTTCACCGGGCACATTCAGCATTCTCGACCTGCCTCCGGTGGCAATGATCAACGATTTGGCTTTGTATTCAATTTTGTCGTTGACAACCACCCGCTTAACATCGCTCTCCAAATCCATTTGGGTAATAGAGACATTCGATTTGATTTCACAACCGAAGGTTTTGGCCTGTTTGCGCATGGTGGAAGCCAGTTGATAGCCGGAGGTGGATTCAATTCCGGGATAGTTGGCTACCTCGTGGGTTAATACCAACTGCCCGCCAATGGTTCCTGAATCAAGAATCACGGCTATGGCTTTGGCGCGTGCCAGATACATCCCTGCGGTTAGTCCGGCGGCCCCACCTCCGATGATAATGGTGTCAACAATCTTTTCTTCCATAATTTCCTGCATAATCCGGTTTATTCAACAGTTGAGGGGCTTATTTGGAAAATTCTCTGTCGAGGATGGTTTTTACCTGATCGTAATTTTGAATGCTGCTGGTGGCGGCAACCAATTCACCATTTTTGTAGTAAACGGTAAAGGGTAATCCCATAAAGCTGCGACAAGCAGGGTGATTGCGGATAACAGCGGCTTCGGGACTGTCGAACAACATGTCGCGAAACTCCACGTGGGTGTACTCGTCCTGCAATTCTTCCATGATATCATATACGGGCAAACACATGGGACCCATGCGGCCACAGCATATCATGACATTTTCGTGATTCTTTAATATTTCGGCGTGTTCTGCGGCAGTGGCCACATGTTTTAGATTTGTTGGTAATACCATTTCTGTAATAATTTTATGATTAGACGAATAGCCATTATCATAAAACGTGCCAAACAGTGATTCTAAAGCGATATAAAAATTGTCGGGTAATAATGAAAACTGTCTTTTATGCCCGCTTACATGAGCCTGTTGATTAGTCTTAATTTATGGGTGTATTTTTTGTTGTCAGGTTGATAAATTCCTTGATGGTCAAGCATATCGATGCGAACACGTCCGCTGGCGTGGATGATTCTATGATCGGCCATTACCATGCCTACATGGATAATTTTCCCTTCTTCGTTGTCGAAAAAAGCCAGATCGCCGGGTTGTGCTTCGTGGATAAAATCAACCGGACTTCCTTTAGCAGACTGATCGGAGGCGTCGCGTGGCAGTGATAGACTGTTGAGCTGACAGCATAGTTGGGTCAATCCCGAGCAATCCATTCCCCAGATGGATCGACCTCCCCATAAGTAAGGTGCGTTGAGGAAGTTGAGTGCCGTGGATATCAGTAGGTTGCCGTTGGTGGTTTGGGGGATTTCGGTTGTGGACCCATCCAACCTGAACTCCCCATCCATGTTGTTGAAAATGCCATTGCGAAATTGATAGAGTTTACTTCCGGTTGTCAGATGAATTGAAATCTGATTTTCAGTTGATTGCGCCACAGCCATGGGCGACATCACTACCTCACAGTTGCTCTTTTGAAGGGTATTGAAGTCGTTTGAACTGAGGGCTTTCACTTGTTTCTCATCCACCCAACCTTCGTACTTGTCGTGAAGGCTCTGGAGGAGAAGCCAACTGTTTACCTGATCTTTGATGTAAAGTAAATCACCAAAAATCAATTGGTTGATCATTTCACTTGTGTCGGAAGGTTGTTTTCTTACCGCTACTAAACTTTGATTACAAATGCCAAAAAACTCCATAAAATATTAATTTCTGCTACGTCAACCTTTTCATTAATTTTGTCCTTGATAAAGTAGAACCAAATGAACTCAATTTTTTCAAAATTACAACATAATTATTACGAAATTTTCAAAATCGTCATGTTTATTTTGGCTGCTGCCATTGTGGCATGGATCAGTCCGAATGAAAGTATTTTTAAATATGAGTTTCAGGTAGGTAAACCATGGAATCACAACGACTTAATTGCACCTTTCGACTTTTCCATCATCAAAACTCCCAAGCAGATAGAAGATGAAAAGGCAGCGTTGTTAAGCACATTTAAACCCTATTTTGCTTTCAATTCGGAAGTTACCGAAACTGGTCTTCAGCAATTGAAAATAAATTTTTACATGGCTTGGGAGATGGCACCTGCCGAACAAAAATCGACCGATTCCATTAAAATGGAAGGCTTTATAACCGACCTGTTTCATTCCATCGAGAAAAAGGGGGTGATAAGATATGATCCCATTATTGAAGGTAAAGACCAGTTTTATCGCATCAGGCTCATCAAAGGGAATGAGGTGAGCGAGGTGCCTTTGGGTCAGTTGTTCGATATCCGGACAGCCATTGAATATGGAAAGGGAAAAATCAAGCAACTTAATACACCCGATAGCACCCTGTTGCAACAAGTACTTACGCAATCGCTGCTACAGAATGTATTTTTTGATGAAACCAAAACCCAGCTTGCTCAGAAAGAATTGATACAGCAAATATCACCTAATCAAGGTCTTGCGCAAAAAGGGGAGCTGATTATTTCCACGGGAGAGTTGGTAACACCTGAAAAATACCAGGAACTGATTTCATTGAAAAACGATTACGAAAAAGACCTGGCTTCTTCCGATGCATGGAAATATGTGATGTCGGGGATGACCCTGCTCATTGTGATGTTGTTTTTGGTACAATACCTTTTTATGCGGTTTATCAAGGGGCAATACTATGACGAACTCAAGTACATTGTGCTGGTACTTTTTACGCAGCTAATTTTTATTGTGAGTGCCGAATCTGTTTTTGAATATTGGCCCGAATGGGTTTATATGATTCCCTTTGCCCTGCTGCCTGTGGTGTTGGCTGCTTTTCTCGACCGGGGTATGGCCATCCTTGTGTACATCATCACCTTGATTTTGATGAGTTTTTATGCTCCCAATAGTTTTGAGTTTTTCTACACCCAGACCATCGCCGGATTGGTGGCCGTTTTTGCCGTGAAGAAATTGAGCAAGCGTGCCGATTTATTTATGGGGGTGGTTTTTGTTTTTTTGGCTTACATGGTGGTTTATGTGGGCATGTTGCTGGCTCAGGAAGGGTCGTTTGATAACTATTCACTTCCCATGACTGGCTATTTGGCTGCCAGTTCCATCTTGCTTATGTTGGCATTTCCCATGATCTTTCTTTATGAAAAAATGTTTGGTTTAATTACCCAACTCACGCTGCTTGAGCTTTCCAACACCAACAATACCTTGTTGCGCGATTTAAGCATCAAAGCACCGGGTACCTTCCAACATTCGCTGCAAGTGGCCAATCTGGCATCTGAAGCGTTGTACGAAATTGGCGGTGACGCCCAGCTTGCGCGAACAGGGGCGTTGTACCACGATATCGGTAAAATGAATAACCCATTATATTTTGTTGAAAATCAGGCTTCAGGCTACAATCCACACGATGAGCTGGGTTATGAAGAAAGTGCCAAAGTCATCATCGGTCATGTGCTGGATGGCATCGAAATGGCGCGCAAACACGGATTGCCCGAAAAGATTATCGACTTTATCCGTACCCACCACGGTACACGCAGGGTGGAGTATTTTTATCGTCTCGAGAAAAAGTTGAATCCCGGTATGGAGATCGATCAGTCGGAATTTACCTATCATGGTCCGGCTCCTTTCTCACGTGAAACTGCAGTCGTGATGATGGCCGACTCTGTGGAAGCTGCCTCACGAAGCCTGTCGCAACCCGATGAGCAAAAAATTAACGATCTGGTTGACAACATTATCCACTCGCTCATGGCCGACGATCAGTTTATGAACGCCAACATTACCATGAAAGAAATCAGCAGTGTAAGAAAGGTGTTGAAAAAGAAATTGCTTAACATTCACCATGCCCGAATTGCTTATCCTGATTAGGATATTTTGCCGAGCGAGCGAAGATAACTTCCCGAATCAGGACCCAAATTAAACAGGACATCCAAAATGCTCAGGTTGGGTTGAAATGCCTGCGTTTCACTAAAAACCTGAGTGTAGGAAGGAAAATCGAAATTTAAGGGCGGTTTTTTTGGTGAGAGCCGATACCTGAGGTCATCCTCCGATTGCGGAATGGAAAAGGTTTGGGTTGGTTGAAGACTTACGTCAATCTCCAGGAGTTTGTTGAGAAAAGTGGTGAGTTCTGTATTGAAATCTAGTAATTTATTATAGTTTCCGTTGTAAAAAGGAGCCAATTCGTCCTGATAATACATGAAAAACGGAGAGGCGTTGTAAGCGGCCGTGAGCGCCCGCCAGTGTGCCTGATACCACCTGCTGTTGTTATCAATTTCCACATCACGAACAAGGGTATGATTGCCGTTGGGTTTTTTTGTGGGAATACTCAGGTTGAGCAATCCCTGCGAAGTGAGGATGGTACAACGGTTTCTCCAGGTTTGTTTGGGATAGGTTTCCATGGATTCAATCAAACATATTTCATTTGGCCATTGAGCCATGATGGCAAAATATTCCGCCGGTCCACAATAGGCTGTGGGCAGCAGGAGGTGTTCGTTTTCGAGGTTTGAATTGACCATCTGGTTCATGAAAATTGTTTTCGTCGGTAAAATTAGCAAATGCCCGCGACAGTTGCCTGTTTGCAGCTCCATAAAACACAAAAAGCCACTTTCTGCATGAAAATGGCTTGATGTTATTGGTATTGAAACCTATTTTTTCTCTTTCAACAGCACATCGTTGATGGCTTGAATGAGGGTTTCTTTGGGAAGCGCGCCCTGCGCCATTTGTGGCTGACCGTCAGCGGGACAAAACAGCAAGGAGGGGATGCTGCGAATGCCAAAGGCGGCCGATAGTTCGGTTTCTTCCTCGGTGTTGATTTTATAGATGTTGATTTTTCCTTCATATTCCTTCGACAGTTCTTCCAAAATGGGAGAAACTATTTTGCAAGGCTGACACCAATCTGCATAAAAATCGATGATACAGGGAAGTTTTCCTTCAAAAGCCCAATCTTTATTTTTTTCGTAATTGAAAACTTTTTCAAAAAAGGTTTGTTTGGTTAAATGCTCCATGATATAAGGTATTTTACAATTTTATTAATTACTGGATGTTGTATTTTTTAATAAGTCTCTTTCAATAATTTGAACGTATTGTTCTTTGGGAAGTGCCCCGGCTTGCATGCTTGGGTCGCCTGTTTTGGGTGCAAACAACACCGAAGGAATGCTTCTGATGCCAAAAACGCCTGCCAGTTTTTTCTCCAAATCTACATTTACTTTATAGATTTTAATTTTTCCTTCATAGGTTACGGACAACTCTTCCATGATGGGAGCTACCATTTTACAGGGTTTGCACCAATCGGCGTAAAAATCAATGATGCACGGTACCTCGCCTTCATACACCCATTCCTGAGGGTTTTTTTCAAAATTCCAGACTTTTTCAAGAAAGGCTTCGTAGGTTAATACTTCCACCGCGGATTCACTTTTTACGCCATTGCTCTGGCCATTGTTTTCGGCCACGACTTCAGTGGATTGGTCTTCTTCGCTTCCCTTCATGTTGGTACAACTAAACAAAGGGAGAGAAAGGGTAATGGCCAAAATAACACTTAATTTTCTCATATTTAGTAGGATAAGTTAATTTTATTCAAAATTTTCGGCAAAGATACACTTTTTTGTATCACATTAGTATCACTTTGTTATCTTTGCATCAAATCCTGTTCCAATTTTAAGTTGTGGGCAAAGTTGATTTATTTTTATGGACGAAAAGACAAATAAATCAAAAAATTCGGCTTTACTGCTGAAAAAGTTCAATTCCGTTTTTCCGGATGATGAGGTCTGTCTTGGTTTGTTGGCCGATCTCAAATGGAAAGATGGCTTTGTATGTCGACACTGTGGACATACCAACTGGTGTCATGGAAAGGTTTCAACCTCAAGAAGATGCACCAAGTGCAAGCGTGAGGAATCCGCCACGGCACACACCATATTTCACCATTGCCGGTTTTCGTTGAAAGCGGCTATCGAGATGAGTTTGCTTATATGTCATATTCCTGACATCTCGTCATACGAACTCAGCCGACAGGTGGGTGTCCGACACATGACCTGCTACAATTTTCAAAAAAAGTTGTTTACATGTCAGCAAGGGAAGCCTGAGAATGAACTTTTCAACGAACTTTTAAGCGTGGTAGTTCAGAAGATGCAGGTGGAGAACTAACCGATTTTGTGCTATACGGTTGAAAAATGCCGATACAAAAAAAAGAGCGACCCAAATGGAGTCGCTCTTTTTATATCATTCGAAATGCTATTATTGCAGTACAATTTTTCTGTCGGTTTTACCTTTTTCACTAATGATGCTCAACAAGTAAACTCCTTTAGCCTGATCGCTCAGATCGTAGGTATTGGTAAAATTACCATTGTATTGTCCCATGGTTTCGTCCACTACTACCTGACCATTTAGGTTCACCAACCTGATTTGGAGGTTAGAGGCTTTTTCCACATGAAAACTAATGTTGAGTTGACCGGTTGAAGGGTTCGGGAATACGGAAAGGTTGTCGTAAACAGATTGTTCTTCAACGCCAACTCCATCAATGATGTAGGTCAATTCCCAACCATCTTCGCGTACAAAGGCATTGGTGCCCCAAGTCATGAAAACACCACTTCCTGCGATATCCAATGCTGCAGGCAATACGTTGCCGGAATATTCACCAATCAATTGACTGTTGCCATCATAGATGGTGAGTTTGTCCTTGCCGGCTTCGGTGTTGAATTTGGTAAAATCGATATGGTAGTTTACACCTTCAGGGTGTTGTATAAAATAAGTACAGGTACTCAGGTTATTGTAGAAGAAATCACCGCTACCGTCTGAAATGGTTCCTGTGGGGGCGTCAATCACTTGTGTGCCTGAACAATAGGTGGGGTAAACAACTGTGTATTCGATTTTAAACCCTTCGGCTGATCCGCTGGGGTTGAAAGTAACCAATACCTGATTTCCTGTAGAGGTAATATTGTCGGGAAGTGTCGAACCCGAGTATTCTCCCAGCAAAGGAGCATCGGTGGTGGATCCGTCGTAAATTTTCAATTTGTCGGAGGCCGCAGTATTGAATTGTACAAAGTGAAGGCTGATTTTGGAAACAGAATCTTGTTCGGTTTGTGGGTTAATCAACCATTGTGCATTCATACCGGCAGGATAGTCTTCGATAGGACCGCTGCCATCGGTAAACGAACCTGCAGGGAAAGCAAGTTCCTTAAGTCCGCTGGCAATGTAAGGATAGTTGATATCGCCGGGGAAGAAATTGCGAATCATCCCTTGTTGTTGGTTATAGCCACCTACATCAGTGAGTGTAAAATACCCGTTCCCTGAACCACTCCAACCAAAGTTGAAATGGAAATAAGTAGCATCTTGATATCCATCACAGGAAAACGCATGGCCTCCTTCGTTTGATCTGCCTGAGTAATAAATTGGGCGTTTGGCATCAATTTCGCCCGTTACTAAACTATTCCATGCAGATGAGGTGTAACTTGATTTTTGCAGGTATTGTGCTGATCCACTATATCCAAAATGTGATACAAGTGCTCCGGGAACATCTACGCTGTAAGCACCTGAACCATCGGGTGAAAAGCCCATGTCAACACTTACAGCTGCGTGATAGCCAATTTTAGCCATTTCCCAGATATATTTGTTGTTGATATCATCCTGCATACCATCCCATTCGTAGGTAGTGGCGCCATAGTCAACACTCTGTGTACCATAAGGATAGATATAATAGCTGTGTGTTCCTGTTCCTTGCAAGGGATACCTCCAATAGTGCATGATCATCGACATGGCGGTAGCCACACAACCCACATACACGTGTCCGCCGGGACCTGCTGCATCTTCGGGGCACATCATGTTATATGGATCGTCTTGATTCCAGATGGAAGTGAGCAGTGGCTCAACAGCACGATCGCCACGCAATTTCAGACCCGAAGGATCGGTGGTGTTCAAGTGGTTCCACATTTGCATGGTTTCGCTATTGGCAGTAACATTGTTGTCTCTGATATAATTTACCTGATCAACATAATTGTACATATAACTGCTGAAATTTTCTGTTTGATTGGCCTTGGCAGGAAATTCGCCCGTATAATTGTATCCCAATACGGGTACCATCGCATCGTCGGCTGATACAACCACCCATCCGTCTTCAAAATTAATCACGTAATAAGCTTGATCAACCTCATATGATTCTTTGATGCTCAAATCATAATAATCGATGGCATCGCCATACTGTGCTGACTTTTCAAAAAAGAAATTTACAGCTACCTGTTCGGCGGTAGATAGGGGGATGTTTTTGGCAAACAGACTGGCTGTGAGCGCAATAAGGATTAAAAAACTAAGTAAAACTTTTGATTTCATAAGTAAATGAAGTTAATTGGTTACGACATATTGGAGGCAAATATACCTATTTTCAAGTTAATCAGCCTTTACAAAACTATTTTCATGACAAAATTTGCAGCCAATTAGTTGTATGCTCAACAACTTTTGATTTGGTATTCCACAAAAGTGCCGGCAGAATGTGTGTATTTCCTACCTTTGCAAGTGAAATTTTACTGAAGAAAAAAAATCGTGGAGCCACCTCGGAAACAACATAAATTATGACAAATATTCTTATCACCCATATCAAAGAACTGATTCAGGCAGAAACCAACCCACAATTAAAGGTATGTGGAGCCAAAATGTCGGAGCTTCCGACTATTAAAAATGCCTGGCTGTTTATGGAAGGAGGGCTAATCACCGGATTTGGTTCCATGACCGACCTCGACAAAAGCGCTCTGCTAGAGGGTAAGTCAACCACCGAGGTGATTGATGCCACCGGAAAGATGGTTTTTCCTTCTTTTGTGGATTCGCACACACATTTGGTATATCCTGCTTCTCGCGAAGTAGAATACATCGACAAGATCAAGGGGTTGTCGTATGAAGAAATTGCAGCCAGGGGAGGTGGAATTCTCAATACTGCCAAACGCATGCAGGAAGCCACCGAAGAAGCCTTGGTTGACTCGGCTTTGGAACGACTGAATGAAATTATGTATTTGGGAACGGGCGCCGTGGAGATAAAAAGTGGCTATGGATTAAATTTGGAATCTGAGCTTAAAATGCTTCGCGTGATCAAAAAACTTAAAACCCTGAGCCCTTTGACCATTCGATCCAATTTTTTGGGTGCTCATTCCATTCCGATGGAGTACAGGGGTCGTCAGGGAGAGTACGTTGACTTGATAATCAACGAGATGCTTCCCAGGGTGGCTGCAGAAGGTTTGGCCGATTTTATCGATGTGTTTTGCGATAAGGGCTTTTTTACGGTGGAGGATACGGAACGGATTTTGGAGGCAGGGCTTCAATATGGTTTGCGTGGAAAAATTCATGCCAATGAGTTGGACTATAGCGGGGGCATTCAGGCAGGCGTAAAGTATGGTGCCCTGTCGGTAGATCATCTGGAGTTTACGGGTGAAGAAGAAATTGCTGCTTTGTTGCATTCGGATACCATGCCCACCGTACTGCCGGGAGCGGCATTTTTTCTGGGTATGCGCTATGCACCGGTCAGAGCGATGATGGATGCCGGTTTGCCCGTGGCCCTCGCCAGCGATTTCAATCCGGGGTCGGCGCCATCGGGTAATATGCAGTTGATCCTTTCCATGGCCAGCATCCTCTACAAAATGCTTCCCGAAGAGGCCATCAATGCTACTACCATCAACACCGCTTATGCCATGGGATTGAGTGATCAATTGGGTAGTATTGCCGTAGGTAAGAGGGCCAATGTGTTTATTACCAAACCTATACCAACGTACGAATTTATGCCCTATGCCTTTGGGTCGAATAAGGTGGAAACGGTAATTCTCAATGGTGAAATTCAGAAGTAATGGGATCATTAAGGCAATAATTTTCTGTTAAATATCCTCATCAACCATGCAGAACAAAGGCTTTTTTGTACTTTCGTGCTTCTAAACCTGAGACAGAAATTGCCTGCTAGTAGAAAAAATCAACTAAATCATCAAGTATGAAGGCTTTTAAAGCTTACGATATCAGGGGGGTATGGGGTGTTGACCTCAACCCTGAAATGGTTTATCGTATCGGCTATTTTTATCACCGCATTTTTCCGGTGAAATCAGTGTTGGTGGGTAGGGATGTCCGCCTTTCTTCCGATCAAATGTTTCTTTCGTTGGCCAATGGTTTGCTCGACTCCGGTGTGGATGTGTATGATGCAGGATTGACCACTACACCCATGAATTACTGGGGAAACGGTAAATTTCAATTCGACGGATCCATCATGATAACGGCCTCTCATAATGCCGCGGTTTACAATGGGTTAAAATTTTCGGGAGCCGATGTAAAGCCCATTGGATATGCCGATGGTTTGGATCGGTTGGAAAAGCTGGTGGATAGCGACGAACCCGTTGTGCTAAAAACCAGAGGCGAATTGCGAAATAAGGATTATTCTGCCCAATACCTCGATTTCTTGAAAGGATATGCCCGACCATACGACAACCTGAATCTGGTAATCGATTGTTCTTCGGGTATGGCAGGCTTGTTTGCCCATGCTCTTTTTGGAAAAAAGGCCACCTATATCAATGATGTTCCCGATGGGAATTTCCCTGCCCATGAACCCAATCCGCTGGAAGCCGAAAACAGAGAGGAAATTGAACTGGCGGTCAAACAAGGAGGATACGATATTGGGGTGATTTTTGATGGCGATGCCGATCGCGTGATGTTTGTGGATGAAAAGTCGCAATTTGTTTCTCCGGATCTGATTATCGCGTTGTTGGGACGGTATTTTTTTGGCGAACGTCACGAAACAGGTCGTGTGGTGCAGGACATACGTACCTCGAAAGCTGTGGCCGAATACCTTCAGCGTTATGGCGTTGAAGTGGATATCTGGCGCGTGGGGCGGGCCTTCGGGGCCACCAAACTCAAAGAGGTGGATGGCATCTATGGCGGTGAGTTGGCCGGACATTATTATTTCAGAGATTTTTATTTTTCCGACAGTGGATTGTTGGCGGCCTTGCTGGTATTGAATATTGTAAGTGAGGCAAAATCCCATGGTGAAACGCTTTCAGGACTGATTCAACAAATATCCGCTTATGCCAACACCGGGGAGGTGAACTTTAAAATTGAAGAAAAACAAGCTGCCATGGATGCAGTTGTGTTGTATTTTAATGAAAATGAACCATCTGAGAAATTTCTTGATTTCGACGGTTATCGGTTGGAATTCCCCGACTGGTGGTTCAATATCCGGCCATCCAATACCGAGCCTTATTTGCGTTTTTTGGCAGAAGCCAAATCGGAGAACCTGCTTCGTGAGAAAACCGACCTCATTTATAACATTTTAAGGAAATTTGAATGACAAAAGGTCGTTTTCATAAGGTTGGTCGCCAATGGGTCTGGATTTTTATTTTTCAGATGTTGGCTCTTCCTGTGATGAGCCAGTACCATTCACCTGCACCCGACACCCTGAACAAAAAACGGTTGAATACCCTGATTTATACAGGTGCCGGACTTTATACAGCCACTTTGGGTGTGCTGTATTTTGCCTGGTACAAAGACAGCAACCTTACCGGTTTTCATTGGTTTAACGACAACCATGCCTGGCTTCAGGTAGATAAGGTGGGGCACGCCACTACGGCTTATGTTATTTCCAACTATGCCTTTTGGTCGCTGCGATGGGCCGGGGTAAACAACAACAAATCAGCGGTATATGCAGGTGTCATGGGATTTACATCCATGACCGTTATCGAAATTCTGGATGGCTTTTCGAGCGATTGGGGTGCATCACCCGGCGATTTGATGGCCAACACGGCGGGGTCGGTGTTGTTTACCGGGCAGCAACTGCTTTGGAAGGAGCAGCGTATCCGACTTAAATTTTCGTACCAACCCACCGAATATGCGCAATACCGACCCGACTTGCTGGGCGATGGGGCTTTGCAAAGGGTGTTGAAGGACTACAACGGACAAACCTATTGGTTGTCGGCCAACATCAAGAGTTTTCTTCATCAGGACAGTGGTTTTCCGGCATGGATCAATGTGGCAGTGGGTTATGGCGCCAAAGGGATGTTGGGAGCCAACTCCAATCCGACCGAGTACAACGGACAAATCTTGCCTCATGCGGACCGAATCAGGCAATACTATATTTCGATGGACGTGGATTGGACGCGAATAAAAACCCAAAAAAAAGGGTTGAAATTTGCCTTTAGGGTGTTCAATTTTATCAAACTCCCCTTCCCGGCACTTGAATATAACAAACAAAATGGGATGGTTTTTCATTGGCTGTATTACTGATTGATTGCTCCCGGTCATCCTTCATATGCTTGTGGATGCCTCCTGTTTGTATTATTGAGTTGAGGTAACAATCATTTGAAATCAGCCTCCCGGTAGTCATGAATGATGGTGATATTACCCGAAGGTGCAGCGCACCGCAACTTTTTCAGCAAACATGCCGGAGTATGGCGAGGCTATTTTCTTCTTTTTCTTTTCCTGTCGATAATATTTTCAATGGTACATAGTACATCCTGATTGTTGAATGGCTTGTAAACAAAGTCGTGATAGCCAAGGCTCAGCGCTTCTTCCTTCATGGTACCAGGAGTATTATTTACAACCGCAACACAAAACAATTGTGGGAAAAACCTTTTGAGTGAGGCGACAAAATCTTTGCTTTTCGTGAGGTCGTTCACATCGTAAAACACCGCTCTGATGTGTTCGGATTGCCGGCAGAAATCCAACGTTTTGGTGCTGTCGTCCATATGTACAGGGGTAAAACCCAAGGGGGTCACCATACGGTGAAATTCAGCATATTGTCGTGGATCTTTGGTCACATAAATCAGGGAGACTTGCTGACCCTGGTCGTCCACCGTGCTTTTTATTTCGTTGGAATAATCCATTGGCAGATAGGGGATTGTAAAGAAAAAAGAGCTTCCTCCCGGCGGATTGGGCTCCATCCAGATATGGCCGCCCAAACTTTCCACAATGGCTTTGGAGATACTTAATCCAAGCCCCGTACCGCCGTAAATTTTTCCGATGGATACATGTTCGATTTGATTAAATTTTCCAAATATGGAATCCCTGAATTGGTTTTCTATGCCGATGCCTGTATCCGAAACATGGAAAATGATATCCTTTTCGCGACACTCAAACCCAAATTTTACCATCCCTTCATCGGTAAATTTCATGGCATTGCCCACCAAATGGGTTAACACCTGTTTGAGCCTTTTTCCATCCGATTGAACGATGAAATGGGTCGCCGGAAAGGGGATGGAGAACCTGAAGTCGATGGGTTTTCGTGCGATGAGCGGACTATTTTCAATAAAAACCTCCCTCATTATTTGTTTCAGGTTGGTTTTTCCTGTCGTGGTAATGAGTTCTCCGGCTTGATACCTCGAAAAATCCATGATGTCGTCCATGATGCGGGTCAGCGTTTCGCCGGAGTTGATAATGGAATTGGTAAAGCTTTGTATGTCCTTTTTTGGCAGGTTTTCCTGAGAGAGCAATTGTGAAAACCCCATGATGGTATTGAGTGGCGTCCGTACTTCGTGCGACATATTATTTAAAAAGGTCGTTTTAAGTTTGTCGCCACGTTCGGCTTTTTCGGCTGCCTCCCGAAGCCGCTGTTCGTATTCAGCCCTCAGTTGCACGTCACGGATTACCATGTGTATTTTATTCTCCCCCGAAATGGGGATCAAGGTTAGAGAAACGTCGGAATAACATTTGTTGCCTGCCAAATTTTGGTGTTGCCAATCGAACCTGCTATACCCCATCAAAATGGCTTCTTTTGTTTTTTGTTCGAGAATGGTGTGAGTTTCCATATCCTTTTGGTGTAAGGCAAAATCTTTGAGCGATTTGCCTTTGAGCTCGTTTAACCCATGAGCCCCAAAAAACTTCAGGGATGCATTGTTGCAATCGGTGAATTGCATGCGTGTGTCCAGGATACTCACCGGATCGCTGGTTTTTTCGAAAAGCCGGCGGTATTTGTTCTCGCTTTCCATCAAATCTTGTTGCGATTTGAGTTTTTCGGTAACATCTATACCGGAACTAAGGATGCCTGTTATGCTGTTGTTGTCGTCGAATATCAGCATGTTGTGCCATTCGATGGTTCGCTGAGCACCTGATTTGGTGCGCACCGGGTTGATGGATTTTTCGCTGATATCCTCTGAATTGCTGATTTTTTTTTCAAATATTTGTTTTATCCTGACGGATTCTTCTTCAGGAATACAATTGTCGATCCAATTTTTGCCCAATAATTCAGACTCGTGGTAGCCCAGAATTTCGCATCCTTTTTTGTTGATGAGGGTGACTTGTCCTTTGGTATCGAGTGCCAAAACAATTACCCCAACAATGTCGAGATATTTTTGCATGGTATTGCGTTGTTCGATAATCTGCCGCCGGTCGAGGATGCGTTTATCGATCATTTCGTTGGCCGTTTTGGCCAGTTTGATAAACTCATTCACCTTCAGGTCTTTGGGTTCTATTCTTGCTTCCGTGGCAGAGGCTGCATTAAAGAACCTGGTAAATACGGTAAAGTCTTTTTCGATATACCTTGACAGGTAGTAGCCAAAAATCAGTAATACGATGAACAAAACGCCAAACAACAAAGAAATTTTGATGATTCTGGAGTTAAGTTTTTTCTGGTAATCGGCTTCCGCATTTTTAATTTCGTTGAGGGTATTGTTGAGATATAGTCCGGCTCCCACAATCCAGCCCCAGTCGTCGTAACCCCGGATGTAGGAGATTTTCTGTTCGATGTAAGTGGTGTCCATGCGTTTGAACCGATAAAACATGTAATCACCTTCGGGTTTTTTTGTGGCTTGAATTTCCAAATCAAACAGGGGTAATCCATCGGGGTCGGTAAGGTTGGATATATCCTTGTCACCAAATATTCTTTTTCCGTCGAACACCAGGGCCTTACCGTCGTAGGTGTTTACAAATACATAGCCTCCGTGTTCAAAGTGTTGAGAAGCAATGTAATTAAGCAGGTTGTTTTTGAGTTCCTGTTCCGAGAGCAAGGTGTTTTGTTTTCTGCTGAAGTCGATATAGCTGAGTACCCTTTCCACCTCGTGTTTGAGCACAAATTTGTGGGCTTTCAAGGACGATTCGCGGTACTGGATTATTCGGGCTTGATGTTCTGAAAATTCAGTAGTAATCCATAACACGCTGATTGATAATGTTGATAACACACCCACCAGGATAAAAAGGTAGATTACGCTTCGGCGAATGCTAAATCGAAATGCTCTCATCTGATGTTTTTTTGGTTTATAAGTCGTTTTAGTTTAATAGAGTTGCAAGAATGTCGAAGTTTGAAAAAAATGTTGGCTACCTTCTTCATGGTTGGTCAGTTTTTAGGGTGTTGTACCCGGGTATTAGTAGTTGGTTATCCTTTCAAAAGTTGAATCATGGTTTCAATGAGTTGGTTTTTATTTACAGGTTTGGCAATGTAGGCATCGCAGCCGGCGTTAAAAGCGTCTTCCCTTTCGTTGGCCATGGCGTAAGCGGTTTGGATAATGATGGGGAGGCCGGGATTAATTTTCTTTATCGCGGCAGTTGCCTCCAGTCCATTCATAACGGGCATTTTGATGTCCATCAGGACGATGTCAATATCCTGATGATTTATTATTTCTAACGCTTCCAGTCCGTTTTCACACATGAAAATAAGGGCGTGGGTGGGTTGTAAAAAAAGTTTAAGCAATTGTTGGTTGCTGGGGTCGTCTTCCACAATTAAAATGCGCTTTCCAGCGAGGAGGGTGTCCGACAGTAACAAAGGATCGCCTGGGTCGGTTTTCTGTTTTCTGTCTCCATGCTGAACATTGGGCAGGGTAAAGTGGAAAGTAGTGCCTTTGCCAGGTTCCGATTCAAGCCAAATTTTGCCTCCCATTTTTTCCACCAGCGCCTGCGAAATACTGAGTCCGATTCCGGTTCCCCCATATAGTTTGGTGCTGTTTTGGGGTACCTGCATAAAGCGATCGAAGATGAGTTTAAAATGCTGCGGATCGATGCCGATGCCGGTATCTTTCACAAAGAATTGCAAAAATTCGCCCTCCACGGTATAGCCAAACCGAACCTCGCCTTGGTGTGTAAATTTTATGGCGTTGCTCAACAGGTTGATCATCACCTGCTTGAATCGGGATGCGTCGGTGTACAGACTTGGTATTTGTTGCTCGGGCAGGTCGAGATGCAGTTGAATTCCTTTTTGTTTTACGGTGAGCGAAAACAAGTTATAAGTTTCGTTCAGCAAATCGGTGAGCTTGTTTTCTTCGGGTTGAATGCTGATAATTCCGGCTTCAATTTGGCTGATTTTAATGATGTCGTCGATAAGTTCGAGTAACTGACTACCTGATTTGTTGATGATGTTGATATAGGTTGCGCTTTCTTCGGGTGTAATATCTTCATCGTTGAGTAGCTGCGAAAAGCCGATAATGGCATTCATGGGAGTGCGTATTTCGTGCGACATATTGGCAAGAAATGCCGATTTAAGCCGATCGCTCTCCACTGCTTTTTCTCTGGATAGAATGAGATCTCTTTGATTTTGAAGCTTTTCGGTGATGTCATGTATCACGCTAAAATAGAGTTCTCTGCCTTGATATTCCATACGGCCGGTATAGAGTTCCACATCTTTTATTTCTCCATTGGCAGTATAATGTTTAAAAACGAAATAGCTTTTTTTACCACTTCGCAAATCTTTTATTTTTTCAGAAATTTCCTCCTGACTTAAGGTGTTGAGATCGAAGATGCATGTTTTTTTCAGTTCTTTCTCTGTCATGCCATAAAATGTGCTTGCTGCCTTGTTGGCTTCCACAATTTCTCCGCTTTCGGGGTCGAAGAGCAGCATGACGGAAGTGTTGTTTTGGATGAGGGCCCGATAGCGGGCTTCGCTTTCCAGCAGATTTTTTTGGGCTTCCTTTCGGCGCGAAATATTGGTGATGGAGGTAAAAAGCACCATGTTGCCCTGATAGGTTGCCACACGGGTTTTTATTTCGCAAGGAAAAGTGGTGCCGTCTTTTCGCAGGGCTGTGGCTTCAAAGGGTTCTATGCTTCCACCCAAGAGCCGTTGTTTTACCGTTTCTTTCTCTTCATCAATAAACCAATGGTTGTCAGGTTGTCCAATGGCTTCTTCTTCGCTGTACCCAAGCATGAGTTCGGCCGATTTGTTCTGACCAATGCACTTTCCGTGTTTCGACATAAAAATGGCCTCAAAAGAAGCTCCCGACAGGGCTTTGAATAGGGCTTCCCTCAATTTCAGTTCTTTCTGACTGTTGATAAGATCTGCCTGATTTTGTTTGAGTTGGGTAATGTCTTGTTTAATAGCAATGTAGCTTGAGATTATTCCTTCAGTATTCTTAACAGGTGCAATTACCGCCGATTCCCAGAAAAGCTCCCCACTTTTTTTTCTGTTCTCGAACTCACCGTACCAGGTTTGTCCGCCGGTGATGGTTTCCCAAAGTTGGCTATAATGTTCATCCGGCATGAGCCCTGATTTCATGATGCTTACCTTTTTGCCGATAGCTTCTTTTTCGTCGTATCCGGTAATTTCACAAAAATAGGGGTTCACGTATTCAATAACCCCTTTGATGTCAGTAATTACAATGGATGAGGCGCTTTGCTGGATGGCCGTTGAAAGTTTAAGTAGTTGAATTTCAGTTTCTTTTATCTTGGTAATTTCGGTAATAAAGCCTTCCAGGTGCTGTATCTGACCACCTTCCACGATGGCCTGCCCGTTTTCTGTTACCCAAATTAATTCACCGTTCTTTTTGGTAATCCGGTACTCAAGTTGGAAAGTTTTGTTTTGTTCCACCGCGGTTCTGATGCTCTTGGCCACATGCTGTCGGTCTTCCGGATAAATGATGTCCGAAAAGGCAATGTGGGCATTGAATAATAACTCATCGGGGGTATATCCTGTCATTTTTTGTACACCGTCGCTAATAAATTGCATGGTCCAAAACCTGTCGTTCAAAGATCGGTACACTATTCCATTGAGGTTGCCTATCAGCGTAGCATATTGGCGCTGGCTTACTTTCAGGTCGTATTCCTGTTTTTTTGCTTCTGTGATGTCGAGCCCCGAGCTTAACAATCCGGTGACTTTGCCCTCGTGACTGATAATTGGTTTGTGTTGCCACGAAATAAGTTTGTGTTGCTGACTCTTGGTAACAATTTGGCTTTCAAAGTTTTCAACGGTTGCGTCTTTGTTTTTTAATAAGTGGGCAATGGATTCGGCGATGATGGGTCGGGCCTCTGTAGGAACACAAACGTCGATCCATGGCTTGCCAATGAGTTCTTCCTGCTTGTACCCGAGAATCTGACAGCCTTTTCGGTTAATCATGGTGATATGGCCCTGAAGGTCGAGCACCACAAACATAACTTCAGCCAGTTCAAGGTATTCCTGCGAGCGCGAACGTTCTTTGGCGATGGTTTCTGCGGCTTTTTTTTCAAGTGACAAATCACGTAAAATGGCGATGAAAATGGGCGGGTTTTCCTCATGCGACATTTGGAGCGTGATTTCAGCGGGGTAGGTTTCTCCGTTTTTTTGGGTTTGAATAACTTCAAAAACCAACTGGTCTTTGGTATGCTTGATGAGGGGGTTGATAAGTTGTTCGAATCCTGCTTCATCCGAATTGGCGATGTCGTGTGGTTTCAGTTGACGGAGCTCATCGATGGTATAGCCCAGGTGATTCAACGCGCCATCGGTGGCGTGCAGAAACTTGTGGGTTTGTGCATCGACCACATATATTTCGTTGTGGGAATTGTTCAATATTCTGCCAAAGCGAAGGCTAAGGTTTTCGGCCAGCTTTTTCTCGGTGAGGTCGTTGATGATGCAAAGAATATTGTGTTTTTTGTCGAAGGTAAATCGTGTGGCAGTAAACTCACCCGTTTTTAGTTGCCCGTTGGGATGATAAAAAGAAATGGTCATGCACTCGGTTCCATTCTTAAATTTGTTGCGTTCGACCCTGTTTATCAGTGAGATAATTTGCTGCTTGTCTTCCATGTGGATAAGCTCGACGATGTTTTTCCCAAAGGCATTTTTTCGTTCGTTGAGGCCAAAATAACTTAAAAACTCCTTGTTGCTAACGCTTACAGTGCCTTCAGTCGAAAGTACTACAATGGGCATGGGCGAAGCATCGAAAAGCTCCCAATACCTGTTTTCCGATTGGGAAATTTTAGAGAGCAGAAATGTTTCCTTTTTTATCTGCACAAACCTTTTGAGGTACGACCATCCAAAAATCCAAAACAACAAAAACAGCAACAGCAAGGCGACCAACACGATGAACACATTGCGGGTGTATAGGTAGGTGGTGCTGGTGGCATTTTCCAGATCATCGTACACCGAAATCAGGTAGGGGTGATTGCCCAAATTGAGGGGCGTGGCTGCCAAAACTACCTGATCGAGCATGTTGTTGGTATCCTGAAAGGTTACGATGGCGGTATTCTCCTGTTGCTTACCAAAACTTGCTGCCCATCGTTCGTTTTCGAGAAGTTCGTTGGCCGATATGCCTTGCGGCTTCCAGTTTCGGTTTTTGAAATCGTTTGCCAGGTCGGGAATGCCCGGTTGCGAGTTAAAAAGGAAATTCCCCTCCGTATCCGATATTTCGATGGGAAAAGCCTGATGATTCAGATCGGAGAAATATTTGTTACAAAAGGCGGTGATGTTGTATGCCACGAAAATGGTTCCTGCTATGTGCCCTTCTGAAAATACCGGGAATACCAGATTGATAAATCGTGAACCACCGGGTCCTTCATAGCTTTTGCCAATTATCGGTTGTTTGGTTTTCAGTACCTCTTTAATTTCGGTTTGGGCAACCACCGACAGGATGGAATCGGCGAAATTGGTACCATCGTAATGTGCGTGGAAAGGAATGCCGTTGGTGTCGGTTAACGCAATTGCAACAAAATCGTTGGAATTGACATCCTGAATACTTTTTAACGGACAATAGCCATCGTTTTGCTGGTGAGGCGCTCTTTTGTGGGCAAAATCAACAATTTCCGCGGTTTTGGCAATTACGCCCAGGTTTTGAATTCTATTGTTGATGTTGGCTTCGATAAAAATCTGGATGTTTTCGGCCTTGTTCATCAGGTTTTGCTGGGTTGCTTCAAATGTTTTTTTATAATACTGATCACTGATCCAAATGGCATAAAACACAGCGATGAGAAGCAAAAAGAAGCCAACAATAAGTAATAAAACTTTCCTGTTATCAGCACGTTTCATAAGCGGTAAGCATCGATATTCGGGCAATTCAAAGAAATCAGCACTGTTTGAAAATGCTGAATAAAAAATCGCCTAAATATATGAAAAATATTGAGGTGTCAGGGAATCTGCAGCCAATTGTTTTGCCAAGGCTTATCGGAGGTGAACCGAAATTGGATTTACGTCACCCTCCTGCCATTGAAATCTTGTCATACAAAGATATGTGTTGGTAACAAGCATGTTGAAGCGCGTTGCCGTAAAACGAAAATCCTCCACGCACAGAGCACAGAGGATTTTATTCAATTTGATTTCAGGTATTTGCTAAACTATCACTTTTCTCACGGCATCGATAATCGTTCCGTCCACCCATTTAATAACGGCAACGATCTCGTCGCTCAGCTCGGGTTTTTCGGGTACCCCGCAGATGGCTTCGGCTTCGGCCTTCAGTTCTTCAATGGTTTTGATGGGCAAGCCGCTATCTTTCACTTTGTCAATTAAATCCTGACGCAGCGGGTTGATGGCGATGCCGCGTTCGGTTACAATCACATCGATGGCTTCGCCGGGAGCGCAGATGGTGGTTACTTCATCGCGTATCACGGGAATGCGGTCGCGAAACAAGGGGATGGGAAGGATGGTGGTTTTGGCAAACAAGGTATTCTGCCATCCGCCAATTCCATGAAGCAAATAACCGTCGCTGTGGGTTACCACGTTGGCATTGTAGTTTACATCTACCTCTGTTGCGCCCAAAATGACCACGTCCAATAACGAAGCAAAATTGCCTTTTCCGTGGTAATTGTAGCTGGTAAAGGGTGAAGTAGCCACGTGGTTGCTGTTTTCGCGCATGCTCCTAACGCCTTCCATGTCAAAGGTTTGTCCGTCTAGAATGTATCCAACCAAGCCTTCTTCCAGCATTTCAACAGCATATTTGTTGCTGCCCGCTCTGATGAAGGACGCTTTCCAGTTGTTTTTTCGCAGGATATCTCCAAAATAGTTGCCAATGGACAAGGCCGTTCCACCGGCGCCTGCCTGATAGGAAAATCCATCGTGAATAAGCCCGGCAGCTTCGCAGAATTGAGCAGTAATTTCGGCAATTAGCAACCTGTCGGGGCTTTTGGTAATCATGGTGGTTCCGGACACAATTTTTTCGGGCAAACCCACCTGATCTACTTTCACCACATAGTCCACATAGTTGCCATGAATTTGCCAGGGGATACAAGGAAAGGGTACGATGTTGTCGGTCACCACAATTACTTTTTCGGCATATTGTGAATCGCCCAAGGCGAATCCCAGCAAGCCACAAGCGGCCGGACCGTTTACACCGTTGGCGTTTCCGAACATGTCTGCTGAGGGAGCAGCTATCACGGCGATATCAATTTTCACCTCTCCATCCTGAATGGCCTGGTAGCGACCTCCGTGGGAGCGCAGTACGCCCAGTCCGGCCATTTTTCCTTCCGACACAAATTTCCCAAGCGGCCCGTTCATGCTGCCTTCAATGTGATGTATGGTGCCATCTTCCATGTATTTAATCAGGCGTTCCTGACAAGGAAATGAAGCCGATGGAAACCAACGCAGGTTTTTGATGCCCAGCTCATGGGCGATGTCGAAAATTTGGTTGGCAATCAAATCCCCGTTTCTAAAGTGGTGGTGGGTGGAGATGGTCATGCCATCCTTTAGCCCGGCTTTAACCAGAGCTTCTTTCAGCGAGGGGATGATTTTATTGCCATCTTCAGGATAATCGATACAGGTGGCAATGGGTGGTCCATATTTTCTACCTTGAGGTCTGTGTTTTCCGACTCCTTTGAAGGGAACATGTGTTTCGCCGTTAATTTCGGTCGGAACCAAGCGTCCGACAGCGTTTTTTACCAGTTTATCGTATTTTTTCATGTGCTCAGATTTACTGTTGTGATACGTTTTGATCCCAATCTACAGCCAGTTTTCCGGTTTGAATGGCCAGCAGGATGGTGCGTTGAGCTCTTTTAACCACGGGTGCGTCAATCATTTTGGTTCCCAGCGAAACGACGCCCAACCCACGTTTTTCAGCTTCATTGAAAGCCAGAACAATTCGTTTGGCTTTTTCAATTTCAGCCTCTTCCGGGGCAAAATTCTCATGAATTACGGCGATTTGTCGAGGATGGATACAGCCCATACCGTCGAATCCCAGACCTTTGCTGGTTTTCACGTTTTCGGCCAAAGCCTCCATGTCGCTTACGTCCGAAAATACGGAGTCGATGGGTTGGATACCGGCAGCGCGGCAAGCGTTGACCACCATGCTGCGGGCAAAAAACGACTCTTTACCTTCTGCGGTGCGTCGGGTTCCCAAATCGGCGGTATAATCTTCCAGTCCGATGGCCATGGCCACTACGTTTGGTGCAGCACAGGCAATTTCATAAGCCTTGATAACACCTTTGGCACTTTCTACGATGGGCATCAGCCAAATGGGAAAGTCGTCCATGTTGTGTTCTTTTTTCACCTGGTCGATGGTGGCATTTACCTTAATCAAATCCTCGGCGCTCTCACATTTGGGCACGAGGATGAGGTTGGGATACTGAGGTACAATTACTTCCAAATCCCGGAGCCCGGCAGGAATTTGGTTGATGCGTACCATGCGCTCGGCACCATAAAAATTCAGGTTGCGCAGAGCATTGCGCACAAGAAAACGGGCTTCATATTTTTTTGAGTGGGCCACGGCATCTTCCAAATCGAGTATCAACCCGTTGGGATGGTGAATGCCCGCGTTGATCATTAACTTGGGACTGTTGCCCGGTAGGTACAGCCTGGAAAATCTGAATTGTTCTTTGGCCGTTGGTTTCTTGTTTTCCGCCAGAGCGGGCAACAAAAACTGTTTATCGGTTTTCAACTGCTCACGAATGGCGGCTTCTATGCGAGCGGCCATCACAAATTCCAGGGCTCCGGTATCTTCAATCAACAGGTGAGCGTGTTCTATTTGGTAGAAGTTGAGCATGTCCGAAGCCAGTTTTCTGATGGCTTTTCCAAACAGAACATCTACTTTGCTCTTGATCTCGATGAGTTGTCCACCTGAGGTGCGAAGCTCAAAGGATACAAAACAATCCGATTTGGTACCCGAATCGTTGTTGCCTGCATAACTGTAATTATTCATAGGCGTATAATTAAAATTTGCAGCAAAGTTACTGAGTGTTTCCCAGTAAAGAAAGACAAATCGGTGAATTTTAAAAGAAAAAGGCCGTTGAAAAACGGCCTTGTAAAATATTTATTATGAGTTTAGTTTTCAGGCTGATAGATATTATCCTGATTTCTGTATCCCGACAAATCAAGATACCAATCGGTATAAACGGTGCCTGAAGATTGAGCCCATTCGGCGAATTTGAGGTAGGCCGACAATATGTCCACTTTTTCAACAGGCCATTCAAACGAATCAGGAACTTCAATTGCCCAGGGTAGGTTGGTGGAAGTAACGTAATACCGACCAATGGCGGGATTTGAATCGTCGGCTTCCTGACCAAAATAGGATGGGTCAACCAACTCGGTAGGTTCATGGTCGATCAAATGAATCTCTTTTCCGCGTTCCTGATCAATGAATAAGAAAGGATTGTAAGGTGGTGTACCAATACCGGCCTGTGGAGTGGCGAATACCATATGTACCGTAATGGTGTCTATTTCCATGGTGTTGCCTCCCGGTACTGTATTTACCATCGAAGTCCCAAGATAGTCGTTGATGGCATCATAAACGATCAAAACGGCTTTATTCAGAGGTCCTTGTTCCATTCCATTGGAGGCTATTGTCACTGCTGAGCCTACAATTTGTGTTCCCGTAGCACTTGCAATGGCTGAGGTTGGCACGTCGAATTCAATTCCAAATCCGTTGTTCAGGCCGGCACCAACAGCAGCAATATGAAACTTTCCGAAAACTTCTACCACTTTATTTTCTGCATTTTTAACGATTTGATATTGCGTGTTTACCACCAGATCGTTAAAGTCGTAATCACCTGTTCCTGTCCACAAATCTTCAAAAGCAAGACTTGTAAAATCTGTTTCGTTGGGGTAATAATCGCTGCTACATCTGGTTGGATCGTTGGGATATTCATCCTGATCGTCAGGGCATCCGTCGCCATCTGTATCCGGATTGGAAGGGGTTCCGGCTCCGGGATTACAATTGGTAGTTGGAATGAAGCAGGAACAGTCGAAGGTTACGTCCGGTCCTAAGGTTCCATTATTGCTTTCCACCCCGTTATCGTCGCAGATGTCGATATGTCCGGTGATATTTCCACTTCCATTGATGCGGGTTTCGTTGGTAACTTCAAATCTGGCACATGAAGCAGAAGGGCCTTCTACGTTGCTGTTGAAATGAATGCCATTGCTTTTTACGAGACTCTGAGCGCCCATGTATGTGTTGGATCCCCCGTTTAAATAGGTATTTTGTCCAACTTGTACATATGCGTTGTCGTCATTGTAAAAATCACTGTTTTGATTGAAATTTCCGGTAATAATCAAACTACATTCGTTGTAAAGCTCCACGTTGCCGCCATTGTTGTTGAAATGACCTGAAACCACCATGGATCCTGCATTGTTAATAAAACCACCATTGTTAACATGACCGGCTATGTTCATGGTTCCTGAGTTGTATATTTCGCCGGAATTGGTGTTGGCATTAATGTTACCGGCAATGTTCATGATTCCTTGATTTTCGAAGCGATCACATTGGGTAAGGGTTAAGTTGCTTGAAATGGCCGTAACACCAAAATTCACGAACAGGTTTAGTTTTTGGAAATTGCCGTTCGATGTGTTGTAAACCCCTCCCGAACTCACGTAAAATTCACCTCCGCTGTTACCCTGAACAGTGATATTGCTGATGCTGATTGTTCCTCCAACGATAAGTGTACCTCCTTTAAAAAAGGCTTGATTGGTGATGGTGGCAGAGGTGCCCGGCAAAACACAGTAAATCAAGCCATCTTCCAAATCAACTCTGTTATAATTTCCTGATAAGGCCACATCATAGGTGCCACATCCGGGATCATCGTGCCATGGCGATATGGTACTTACCGATTTGATGGTCGTTTTTGTGTTGTTATTGAAAATGTAACGAATTTCGTTGTTAACAATTTCTGCCTCAACAGTTTCTATTTGGTTGTTGACGTCCTGATTTTGAATGAACATTGAACTGACATAACTTGGAACCACCAACGAACTTTCGTAAACGAGGTAGGGATTGGTAATTCCAGTCATGACTAGTTTTCCATCTTGGGAGGGATCGCCAAGGAAGATGCTGAATTTATGTGTCGGCTCCTGAGGGTTGGGACTGATTACTTCCAACCGAATGCGAATCTCTTTAGTGGTTTCAAATTTGAAATCAGGTGAAATTTTCAAATCCGCAAAGTCTTGAGGTTGATTGGGGGTGGGATCGTTACCTTTATTATTACATCCAGTTGTCATGAGCAAGCCTGCCAAGAAGGCTATGCTCAGGATATTGGTTGCTATTTTTACAAATGAAGTTTTCATCTTATTGTATTTTTATTCATATACACAAATTATATGCTAAAGTATATAAAATCAAGAAAATGTGGTGGTTGTATTGTCAAAATATTTACCTAGTCCCAAAATTGGAATATGAAAACTTTTTTTTGAGAAAACAGTCTTCCCGAATAGACCTGGGTGTTCTCAAAATAAACTTCATTTGCAATATACAGATGGAGCCTTTGAGAGACGATTTTATTAACTTTGCGCCGCCGGCTTCGGGTAATCAAACTTTCTCTCTACTTGCAACGTATAAGTTTCCGAAGCCGGTTTTTACCATGAAAAAGAGATTTCTTCCATACGTTTTGGTCACCATTCAGTTGAGCAGTTTGCTGTTTCTGCTGGGCAGTGCTCCCATGTTGGCTTATTCACCCGAAGGGATGTTGGTAGAGGTTACCGGCTTGTTTTTGGGCATTTTAGCCATTTTCACCATGCGGATAGGGAATTTCAGAATCACTCCGCTCATTAAAAGCGGTGGGCAGCTGGTTACTTCCGGAATATACTCTTACATTCGGCATCCCATGTACCTGGCTCAGGTAGTGTTGGTGGCGCCTCTTGTGGTGGATTATTTTTCGTGGATACGTCTGGGGGTAATAGTTTTGCTTTGTGTTGATTTGCTGGTGAAAATTCGCTTTGAAGAGAAGCTCCTGGTCGCTCATTTTGATGGTTATGCAGCCTATCAAAAGAAAACATGGAAGGTATTGCCCTTTGTTTATTAGTGTCTTGTTGCGATTCGTCTCCAAATCATGCAATTTTGTCAGTAGGGTAAAAAATGACATGCAGAATCCTCCATCCGGCTGTTGGCATATCATTTGATAGCTTCAGGCAAATTCATTGACTATGGCATTGCAAAAAATAGCATCTCAACAAGAACTGACGGCTTTTTTGAAAGAAGGCCAAAAGACCTATCTATTGCTTTATCGGCAGGGTTCGGAGGCCAGCGAGTGTAGTTACCGTAACATCGAAAGTGCGCTGAACGAGCTTAAAAACATTCATCTGGTTGCAGCAGATGTGACCACGGTTCGCGATATTCATGTGAATTATCCGGTTACTTCGGTGCCGTCGTTGCTGGTTTTTGAGGGAAAACAATTTTCCAACGTCATTAAAGGGTGTAACGACGACGGTTACTACAAATCGTTGTTTGAAAGTGCCCTTTTTTCAGCGAAAGCTGCCGAAAGTGGACAAACCCAGAAGCGGGTAACGGTTTATTCTACCCCCAGTTGCTCCTGGTGTACCACCCTGAAAACCCATTTGAAAAAGCATGGAATCAGGTTCACCGATGTGGATGTTTCGCGCGACCAAAAGGCCGCCGAGGCCATGGTGAAACGAAGTGGACAACAGGGCGTACCTCAAACCGACATCGACGGACAAATGATAGTTGGTTTTGATAAAGTACGCATTAACAGCTTGTTAGGAATTCAATAAATAAAAACTTAATACATATACCATGAAAGAACTTCAGCCATTAAACGAAAACGTGTTGTTGGATATTACCGACAGCAAAGCAGAACAGAAAACCGCTGCAGGGATCATTATCCCCGATTCGGCCAAAGAAAAACCCCAATACGCCCCTGTGGTGGCCATTGGTGTGATTGAAAACGCGGGTATAGCAGTAGGCGATATCGTTTTTTACAAGAAATTTTCCGGTACCGAATTTGATTTTGAAGGAAAAAAATACCTCATGGTACCTTATGCCGATCTGTTGGCCAAAATCGTTGAAACGGAGTCTATTTAAGGAAAACATTAATTGATAAAAAGGGAGTGCCTCAAGGGTATTCCCTTTTTTTATGGCTTTCTGAGAAGGTCGAAGGCTTTTCCTAAATATAATGTCAGATCCCCTGCGATGAGTGCTTCGGGAGAAATGTCGTCCACAGCCATATCACCGGCCAGTCCGTGCAAATATACCCCCAATACTGTTGCTTTTCCCGGTGGATAACCCTGCGCCAACAATCCGGTGATGATGCCCGTCAACACATCGCCGCTGCCACCCGTGGCCATGCCCGGATTGCCCGTAGAATTGAAATACATGTTGCCATCGGGGAAGGCGATGCCGGTGTGGGCACCTTTCAGAACAATGTAAATACCATATTTCACAGCCATCTCGCGTTGTTTTTCCA
This sequence comes from Bacteroidales bacterium, assembly GCA_965140775.1. Lineage (GTDB taxonomy): Bacteria > Bacteroidota > Bacteroidia > Bacteroidales > F082 > UBA6244. Next base: position 1,430,434 of record OZ223471.1, read on the forward strand.
ACCTTTCAAAATCATTTTTCCAACTGCCTGCCAGGCGTTCAAATTCTTTGGGGTGGGGAGTGAGGATGGTATTTTTTGGTAAAAAAGGTATCCAGGTTTTGTTCACGGACAGGATGTTGAGGGCATCGGCATCCAGCACCAGGGGCAAGCTACATTCCTGAATAAGTAGTTTGAGGGCTTTCCGTGTTTGCTCTTCCGTACCCAATCCCGGCCCGACTCCAACTGCGGAATAAGCGTCCAATGAAGGCATTTCGGAGAGGTAGTACTCGTAACGGTCGATGCTCAGCATGGCTTCCGGACAGGCCGTTTGCATGATGGAAGCACCCCATCGGGGGACGTGTGTGTGCACCAGTCCCACGCCCGACCTCAGCGCCGCCCGCGTAGTCAGGATGGCGGCTCCCATTTTACCAAAACCACCGGCGATGAGCAAGGCGTGACCAAAGGTGCCCTTGTTATCAAATTTCCCGCGTTTTTTCAATAAGGGCAAAACATCCTCATGGGTCATGAAATAGTGTTTGGTAGCACTTTTGTTGATGTAATCCGGATGAAGTCCGATATCCAGGATTTCCCACTTGCCCACCAGTCGGTCGTTTTCGGGAAACATAAATGCCAGCTTGGGCATTTGAAAACTCAGCGTGATGTCGGCTTGAACGATGGCTGAGCCGGCAGGGGAGGGTTGGTCGGCGAAAAGCCCGGAAGGGATATCAACGGCAATGGTAACTGCCTGACTTTGATTGAGGTGCCGAATGAGTTGGGCTGTAAATCCCCGGATGGGACGAGCCAGACCCGATCCAAAAATGGCATCTACAATGAGTTCATCTGAAGCAATGGTTGGTAATTCACTTTCTGCCGTGAGATCGTAAATTTTAGACTTGGGATGCTTTTGCAGCCGATCCAGATTCACGTCAAAATCCGTGGAGGTTTGTTCCGAATACCAGACGATATAGGTATTTACCGGAAAGCCTACATGAAGAAGAAATCTTGACAGGACGAGTCCGTCGCCACCGTTATTTCCCAATCCACAAAATACATGGATGGATTTGCGTAGGTCGGGAGCAGCCTCCAGTATGTAGTCGCACACAGCGGAAGCGGCACGTTCCATGAGGTCGATGGAAGCAATGGGTTCGTGTTTTATGGTGTATTGGTCAGCTTCGCGAATTTGTTCAATGGAAAAAATTTTCATGATGTAAGCTTTTTTTCAAAGTTACATAATTTTATCCGTTTTGAAGAAGCGTGGAATTATGATTTTTCAAATTCAATAACTGTGATTTCAGGCAACATGCCGATACGACCGGGATAGCCGATGGAACCCAAACCTCTGTTTACATAAAGATAGCGCGGACTGTTTTTGTCCTGATACAAACCTGCCCAAAACTTGTACATGTATTGTGCCGGACTCCATTTCACGTCTTTGGTTTCGATGCCAAACTGAAAGCCATGGGTATGTCCCGAAAGGGAGAGGTCGATGGGGTAATTACCGGGGATCACAATTTTTTCCCAGTGCGAAGGATCGTGGGTGAGCAATACCCTGAAGTCAGCATTTTCGGTACCTTTGATTGTTTTATCGATATCACCCAACTGCGGAAAACGTGGATTGTGCCCCCAGTTTTCTACTCCCAACAACGCCATGGAACCATTCTCTTTTGTAATGGTAATGTGTTCGTTTTTAAGGAGTTTCCAGCCAATTTTTTTATAAAAACTATAAAGGTCGGCCATGTTTTGTTGCTTGTCTTTTTTCGTAGGCCAGCTTACATAATTGCCATAATCATGGTTTCCCAGAATGGTATAAACGCCATGTTTGGCTTGAATGCGGGCAAGGGTAGCTCCGAAATCGAGGGCTTCTTTGGTGGCATAGTTCACCAGGTCTCCTGTAAACACCACCAAATCAGGATTCTCATTATTGATCAGGTCAACAGCATCTTCGAGGGGTTTCGACGACGACCAACTGCCCAGGTGCATATCGGAGATTTGCACAATTTTAAAACCGGAAAACGAGGAAGGAAGATTGGCCAATCCGATGGTTTCGCGCACCAACCTAAATTGATAAACCCATTTGAACATGCCTATAAACATGGTACTTAACACCAAACCTCCGGAGATGAACCCCAAATACTGCAAGAACTTGCTGCGGCTGATACCTTCGGTCTCCTTATTATGGATTTCCTTACGGCTTTCCTTTTTCGCCAGGGTAAACAACCGATCGATGATGCGTATGAAATCTGCCAGCAGCAAAAAGATGATGGGTAGAATTTTGGCCGTATAAAACACCAAAATAAAGCCCAACAGATAGGTCCTGAAGGTGTTGCTCCAATCGATGATGGGTACGAGGGCGGTACCTATGATGAATACAACCAACAATATTAGGGGCAACCAATAAAGAAATATGATACTGATGCGGAGCCAGTTACGATAATTGAATACCTGCTTTTTTACAGACGACCACAAATAGAGGTCGGCCAGAATTAAGATGACTAAAAAAAGGTACTGTCCGGCGTAAACGGGCAAACTCATCCGAAACAAAACATATCCGCCAATGAGTAAGAGCGGAATGAGAAGGTAGCTAAAGTGTAGTTTTTTTAGTAGTTGCCGCATCATCATAGTTAGGTGAACAACGGCAACTACCTTGGTTTATTGCACGCTGTTTTCTTTTATAAAGTTCACTAACCCTTTGGCTTTGAAAATATTCATCAGCTTTTCGGGAAGCGCGGCAAAAGTAAAGCTTTTATTGCCAACGGTGACCACCCCTTTTTCAAAATTAATGTTAATTTCATCACCGGGTTGGTAAGCCTTTACAGCTTCGGGAAGCAGGATGATGGGAAGCCCTTGGTTGACGGACGAGCGATAGAAAATCCTGTTGACCGATCCGCAAATTACGGCTTTTACACCGGCATGTGCCAATCCCACAGCCGGATGCTCACGCGAGCTGCCACAACCAAAGTTGTCGCCGGCCACGATGATGTCGCCGGGTTGGACATTTTTGGTAAAGTTCACGTCAAAACCTACAAACAGGTGTTCCATAATTTTTTCAGGTTCAGAACTCAATACGCTGTAGGTGAGGTTTCCGGCAAACATTTGGTCGGTATTGAGGTTGTTGGCGTCGGCGTAGTTCCACACATTTCCCAGACGGCGGTTGTCGCTATCGTCGATGGAAACCGTGTTGGTTTGTTCGATGGAGTAGGGGAATTTGTCGTTGGATTGTATGCCCCTGGGATCCACGATTTCTCCGGCCAGGGCCGAATAGGCCACGGTAGCGGGAGAAGCCAGGTAAACAAAGGATTCCTTGTTGCCCATACGGCCTTTAAAATTTCTGTTGGCGGTGGAAATCACGTTGTACCCATCGGCAGGAATACCTTGTCCGGTTCCCAAACATGGGCCACAGGAAGCAGCCAGCACGTTGGCACCTGCTTCGAGCAAGGTTTCGATGATGCCTTCTTTCATGGCTTTGATGTAGATTTCCTGTGAGGCGGGTACCACCACAAACTGAAATCCCATGGGTATTTTTTTGTCTTTTACGATGTCGGCTACAATTTTTAAATCCTCAAACCGGCCGTTGGTACATGTTCCAACGAGGGCTTCGTGGAGTTTGGTTCCGGCCACTTCCGATACGGCTTTTACATTGTCCACATGGTGGGGTGCTGCCACCACCGGAAATACCTCGCCCAAGTCGATGGTGATTTCCTTGAGGTAGGTGGCTCCTTCGTCGGCCCACACGCCTTCCATTTTTTCGCCCAACCAGGCTTGCAACACTTCATCGTTGGGGAAGACGGCATTTTTGGCGCCCATTTCTGAAGCCAGGTTGGCCAGGGTCATGCGTTGGTCGATGGTCAGGGTTTTTACCCCTTCGCCGTGGTATTCGATGGACATGTAGTCGGCGCCGCTGGAGCCAATCATGCCGATGATCCACAAACTCAGGTCTTTGGCATAAACACCGTCGTTCAATTTTCCCGTAAGGGTAATTTTGATGGACTCGGGAACCCGGAACCAGGTTTCGCCCACTTTCCACAGACCGGCAGATTCGGTACGGTCGATACCGGCGGCAAAAGCGTTGAAAGCCCCGGCGGTACAGGTATGGCTGTCGCTTCCCACAATGATCATGGCCGGTTTGGCATATTCGGCCATAATTTGATGACAAATACCTTTTCCGGCATCATGGAATTTTTTTATACCCTGATCTTTAACAATCTGCCGGATGGTTTCGTATTGATTGGCCAGTTTGGCAGTGGTGGGTGGTGCATTGTGGTCGAGCACGATGAGCAATTGGTCGGGATCGTTTACTTTAACGCCACCCATTTGTTTAAAGGTGCTGAAAATACTCGAAGTATTGTCGTGTGTGAGGATGATGTCGGGACGAGCGAACACGATGCTTCCCTTGGGTGCATTGAATATTTTTTCTGCAAAAGTTCTTTTTTCCATGGTTTCCGGTGTTGAATATTTCTTTGTCAGATGATAATGATAGCAACTATTGGTCACGATTTTTTCATACAAAAGTATGGGATATTTTGTCAGGTACAACTAAAAACCAAGGATGTGGCATAAATTGAAATCAATCTAAACAGATTTTTTTGGGCATGAAAATAGTTGGTGAAATGTTTGGAGATAACAAACAAAATATTACTTTTGCAGTCCTGTTTTGGAGAGGTGGGTGAGTGGCTGAAACCACCAGTTTGCTAAACTGACGTACGGGAAACTGTACCGGGGGTTCGAATCCCCCTCTCTCCGCAAGATGAATCCCCGAGTTAGGGGATTTTTTTTTGGGTGCCGCTGATCGCGCTGATTTTTTTGCCGCTGATTACGCTGACTTTGTGCGCTGATTGGTTTGGATGATATTTTTTGACGCTGATTGCGCTGACTTCGTGCGCTGATTGATTTGGATGATGTTTTTTGACGCTGATTGCGCTGACTTCGTGCGCTGATTGATTTGGATGATATTTTTTGCCGCTGATTGCGCTGACTTCGTGCGCTGATTGGTTTGGATGATAGTTTTTGACGCTGATTGCGCTGACTTCGTGCGCTGATTGGTTTGGATGATGTTTTTTGACGCTGATTGCGCTGACTTCGTGCGCTGATTGATTTGGATGATGTTTTTTGCCGCTGATTGCGCTGACTTTGTGCGCTGATTGATTTGGGTGGTGGTTTTTGCCGCTGATTGCGCTGACTTCGTGCGCTGATTGGTTTGGATGATGTTTTTTGCCGCTGATTGCGCTGACTTTGTGCATTGATTGATTTGGGTGGTGGTTTTTGCCGCTGATTGCGCTGACTTCGTGCGCTGATTGGTTTGGATGATGTTTTTTGCCGCTGATTGCGCTGACTTTGTGCGCTGATTTGTTTGGATGATATTTTTTGACGCTGATTGCGCTGACTTTGTGCGCTGATTGGTTTGGGTGGTGGTTTTTGCCGCTGATTGCGCTGACTTCGTGCGCTGATTGGTTTGGGTGGTGGTTTTTGCCGCTGATTGCGCTGACTTCGTGCGCTGAATTATTATGTAAGTACCTAAATCAGAACAAGTAAGCGTTTCACTTTAACTAGTTTTATTTTATGATCCTTCCATTGTCTCATATATTGAATGGCGTTTTTTCAAGGAGAAATTAAACAGCCTTTGGAGTAAATTTGCTAAATTTTGATTTTGACAGAAATTCATAAGTAGCCCAAATACATCCACTTGTCTATTGCCAAACATCACTTGTCTAAAATATTTTTTAAAAAATTCAGGTTGAATAAATTTGTACTTAACTAACTTTATCCACCTGTGATTAATTTGAAATCTTATGAAAAAAGTGAACCTTCTGTTGATTTTTTGCATAGTGTTATCTGTTGGAATAATGGGTCAAGGCAATTATCATCAAAAACTAGTTTCTGGCATTACTTTAAACGAACTTATTGAAGCTCAAATGGAATTGCACAATATAAGCGGACTAAGTGCTACCATTATAAAAAATGATATGGAAGTTTGGAATGTAAACCTGGGTTTGGCCAACAGAGAAACAGGTTTACAGGTTACTGATTCAGTTTCATTTTTACTGTATTCGGCAACAAAACTCTTTACAGGAATTGGATTGATGCAACTATGGGAAGACGACTTGTTTGAATTAGATGATCCCATCAATGATTATTTACCATTTACGGTTACACATCCTGATTTTCCAGATACTGATATCACCTTTAGGATGCTAATGAGTCATGTTGCAGGCATTAATGATAATTGGTCGGGTGTGATAGATGATGTTATGGTTTTTAACTATGACACTCCCATTAGTTTAGGCGACTTTTGCTATAATTATTTTTCAGAAGGTGGAAGTTATTATGGTGCCAATACATCTTTTACCGATTCGGAACCCGGGACATCCTGGAAGTATAGTAATACAGCTGTCACTTTGTTAGGTTATCTCATTGAATTAATTGCAGATCAAAACTATACTGATTACATCGAAGAGCATATTTTGTTGCCACTTGAAATGAACACCAGCACCTACTACCTATCTAATTTGGACACTTCTTTCCTGGCCAACGAATATGTAATGGATAACAATGAATACTACCCTTTAGGTTTCCGGTCGTGCCCACTTCTTCCTGCAGGTTTTCTTCATACAACAAGAGAAGAAATCAGAAATTTTCAATTCATGCTTTTAAACAAGGGAAGTTATAACAATGAAAGTATCTTGGATTCTGCAACTTTAAACTTGATGCAAACCATACAATATCCGGATATCGCACCGTACACTGGTCTAATTTTCGGTTACGACCATATAAATGATGTATGGGGACACACCGGTGGAATGAATCAAAATATAAAAACATCTGTATTCCATAAGTATGATGAAAACTGGGGCGTAAGTATGCTTTGCAATGGAGCCGAAGATCCATGGAGCATTATCTTTATGCTCTATCAATATGCTCACGAACATGAGCCCATAACCGCAGAATTTATTGAGGTTTTAGATGATGGAGATTTGATACTAAATAGTAATGAGGAAATCAATTTGAATATCGATTTAAGAAATCAATTACTCGATGATTTAGAGGATGTAAAAGTTGTTATTACTTGCGAAAATGAAGAGGTGTTAATTACTGATTCAGTGGATGTAATACAAAATATTTACTCTGGGGAATTAGCCACAAATCCGGTACATTTTCATCTAAAAACACAAGAAATCGCAACTGGTTTTGAACAAGCATTCACCTTAACTTTTTCACAAAATGGGGTCGTACTTGGTACCTCCGAATTCACCTTGTTTTTTGGCGAGGCTGAAATTTTGATAATCAAGGATGAGGAGCATTTTTATAGTCAAAGAGCTGATGCAATATCACGATATAAAAGTGCTGTTGAAAACAATGATTTCAGTTGTCGCGAATATGACATCAATAGATATAACTTTCCAAACGAAGATTTTTTTGGGGAATTTAATGCCGTTATCTGGTTTACCGGATTGGACAATGTAGTGTTTAATGATCTTTTTAATGAAGAACAACAATGGCTCATTGGTAATTATCTGGATGGAGGAGGACATTTATTCATCTCTGGTCAGAACGTTGGAGATGCCATTGGTGAAACTGATTTTTTTCATGATTATCTGCACGCCAATCATCTCAATCCAACCTACAACGGCTATTTAAGAACTGAAGGAGTTGACGATACAGAAATTGGAGATGGCTTGTCGTTTAATATTTTTGGCGGAGATGGAACCAATACACAAAATTCGGCAAGTGTAATTGAACCCATCAATGGAGCACAAGCCATATTCAAATATTATGCTTCGGAAGAGGTAGCCGGTATTTCATTTGAGGGTGACTATAAGCTGGTTTTCCTTTCCTTTGGATTTGCCGCGATTGATAATCAGGCAGACAGAGATGAGCTAATGGAGCGAATCCTCAATTTTTTTGATTTGAACACCAATACTTCCGATATCGAAACTAGCGAGGATGAGGTGCTTATTTTTCCAAACCCGTCTAATGGTCAGAAAATAACCATAAATCACAATTTTTCCGTTCCAACAACAATGCGCATTCATAACTCAATGGGGCAATTGATTTATGAATCATCCGATATGTCTGCCAGTGATGAAAGTGAAATGCCGGATTTAGAAAGAGGTGAATATGTGGTTGTGTTTTCCAATGCATCAAAAACCTATAGCCGAAAGATAATTGTGTTTTAAGCGGTATGTGGTTCTTACATAAACTTTATCAAAATGAAAACAATAAAAATCACACTAATTATTTTGTCGATACATTTTTGCTTTTATTCGAGTGCTCAAAAATGGATCAGTACACTTCATCCAAAGGATGGTGAAATGGGTAGCTTCTATGATATTCAACGGGCATTTTATGAAAAACATCAAGACCAACCAATAGAAGATTATTTGAAGGAATACAAAAAATTCAAACGTTGGGAATGGTTTATGGAGCAACGTGTGGACAACTCGGGGTATTTACCCACAAGAACCCTTTGGTCGGAAAGTCAAAAAACCATGAACACCCGTCAGTTTTTGCAAAACAACGCTGATTGGAATTGTTTAGGCCCTTTCGGACCCCCCATTTGGAAAGTAAATAACGCATATAATGGAACCATAAGTGGAGCCGGTCGGGTTGAATGTATTGAATTTCACCCAAGTAATCCGGACATTATGTGGATTGGAACACATTCGGGAGGGTTTTGGAAAACAACCGATGGAGGAGTGTCCTGGTTTACAACATCCAACGAACTTCCTTCTTTGGGTATCAGCGATATCGTGGTTGATCCATCTAACCCTGATGTATTATATGTGGGAACGGGTGACAGAGATACGGATTATACTTTTAGCATAGGTTTATTAAAATCTTTGGATGGAGGTGAATCATTTCAGGAAACCGGGCTTAACTATATAATACAAGATCAGGAAGTAATAACTGAAATCATCATCGATCCAAATAACTCTGATATACTGATTGTTTCGACCACAGAAGGAATTTATAAGAGTACTGATGGAGCGTTGAATTGGAATCTGATAAAGGCGGGTAATTTTCGAGATATGGTGGTTAAGCCAGGAGACGAACAAGTGATTTATGCATCTACCTACGGTTATAATGGTGGAGCTGAAATCTATAAATCTGCAAACCAAGGTGATTCTTTTGAAGTCATTAATAACATAGGGATCAACCCATATCAAGTGTCAAGAATCACCATTGCAGTTACTCCTGTCAATCCCGAATTGGTGTATTTCGTATGTAGCAAAGTTTCAGGAAATCAATCAGGACTGAAAGGAATGTATAAATCAGATGATTCCGGAGATTCGTGGTCAGAAATAGTCAGCTCCTCGGATATAAATCTGCTGGGGCGATCTGTTTCGGGAAATGATACCGAAGGTTATGGATGGTACACATTATCTTTAGCAGTTTCTCCTGTCGATCCCGATTTAATTTTTGTGGGAGGAATCAATACCTGGCGTTCCATTGATGGTGGCGAAAATTGGGAAATTAAAACCACAGAAAGCCCCAATTTGAGTGGTGTATCCTTTTCCTGGGTCGATCAACATGAAATCAGAATTAACCCATTGAATCAGATTGTTTACTTAGCTCACGATGGTGGTGTTTACAAATCTGAAAATAATGGTGATACGTTTGAAGATATTTCGCAGAATTTAAACATTATGCAAATGTATAAACTCGGCTGCTCACCCACCAACGAAGATATCATTGTAGCAGGTTGTCAAGACCAATTCGGAATGCTTTATAACGAGGGCGTATGGGAGGCCACTTATACAGGTGAGGCAAGCGAGCATTTTGTCTCAAACGACGACCCCAATACACTTTTTTGTTATGGTTTTGGTTTTGGCATGATCAGATCAACAAATAGAGGGTATTCTTATTCAAGCATCAATCCCCCGGGAATGAGTAAGAATTTTTGGCTTATTCCAACCATTTCACACCCTCATTTTGCCCATACCATTTATGTAGGTGCACAGGGAGTATATAAAAGTTACGATGAGGGTAATACCTGGGAAACCCTGATAGGAAATTTGTCCAATTCATATGCATTGAATACAATAGAAGTAGCTTTCTTGGATGATAATTATATTTATACCTGCTCTCAACAAAGGATATGGAAATCTGTTGATGGCGGGCAAAACTGGATCAACATCACCTATGGTTTGCCTGATACCAGATATATTACTGATATTGCTGTTTCGGAGATCGATCCTTTGCATGTTTGGATTAGTTTTTCAAAATTTATTGATGGGGAAAAAGTGTTTGAGTCCATAGATGGTGGAGAAACCTGGAGCAATGTTAGTTCTAACCTGCCCAATGTTCCCGTCAATACCATTGTTTATAGCAACGATGGTTATGATGGAATTTATGTGGGTAGTGATATTGGTGTATTTTATACGAACAATCAAATGAATGCCTGGGAGGACTTTAGCACTAATTTTCCCAATGTAATTGTGTCGGAATTAGAAATACACAAGCTCTCCGGTAAAATAAGGGCAGCTACACATGGACGGGGTTTGTGGGAATCGCCATTATACGACAATTCGCTATTATCTGTACAAACCAATAGTATACAGAGCTTTTCCATAGCCCCAAACCCGGTGAAAAATCAGCTGCAAATTTCCTACAACTTTATTGGTCAATCCAATGGGGTTATTTTGATTAAAAACATGGAAGGAAAAGCAGTGCTGTCATTTGAACAAACATTTACAAAAGGAAATCACCATACAACCATTGATGTTTCTGATTTAGCTTCAGGTTTTTATATAGTTGAATGTGTGGTTGATAATAAAACCCGTGCTTCAGCAAAGATGATTAAACGCTAAAACTTGTTATAAGGCAACTAAATATATTCTCAGAAAGTGATTATAATTTTCCCATAGGGATAAACATATGTTTAGGAGCACAATTTTTGGAAGGATTGTATCGTCCGCCCATGGCAGACAATATAAACGAAATGGTATTTTTTTTACCCATTTTTGGCTCCTGACGGAGTGCTAAAACAAAACTTAGACACAGTTTCTCGGTTTTGTTAATGCTATTGCTGCAAATCAACAATGTTTCTATCTCAGAAAATTGAGCAGTAAGTTCTCATTTAAGGGCTGCTTTCATTAATAAAGACATTGGTTTGGTGATGAAGAATAGCTATAGTTTTGAACAAGAGTTCTGATGGACTCATTATGGATGCTCTCAAATGCCTCCGCTTTCTTTCGACATAGCGATATGCTCCATTGAGTCTAATTTTTAATAAACATATTCGATGATACTTTATCTGCGGAAGCTACTTGAACAATATAAACCCCTTTAGGCAGATTAGAAATGTCAATCTTATTTCCATTGTTCAGGTTGGTTGCGATGGATGTATAAAGCCGACCATTTGCGGCGTATATTTTCACCTTAACTTCTTCAAACTCGTCGAAGAAATCGGAATCAATTAATATAAAATCTGTTGCAGGATTCGGTTGAATAATTAATCCTTTCTGTTTTTTTTCCACTTCTTCATTATTACCCACAGTTTCGTCCTTAACACATCTTACCGAATATCTAAAGTCCTTGTAAAAACTATAGCTGTGTAGTTTCGTGTCATAGTAATTTATGTATCTGTATAAACAACCCAAGTTACCTGTTTCTGTGGAGCTCCATATTACTGCATATTGGCCCAGCAATCGATATTGTACATGATCGTGTTCGCCCGCAGGAACAGCCGAAAATCCACTTTCGTTAGTGGCTCCGGCGTTGGGAGCTTGCCATAAGTCGGATCCTGTGGTTTTCATTTTTCCACCGGCTACTGCATCTCCACCCAAATAGTTGCCCAGAGTAGTCCATTCTCCGTCTGAAGGGATATGCCAACCATCAGGACAAACGCCTTGAGAAGATTCAATATTTGAATATTTCATGGCTGCATTCCACGTGTACAATCTTCCATAAATATCCACATTGGATTCGTCATCATCATAAGACCATACTTCGGTAATTTCACTTCCGTCGGCATAATGCAGTGATTTTAAATTTTGTTTCAGCCAGGTTTGATTTCCAATTTGTACGGTTTGGTATTCATTTCCATCGAAGTCGGTTACGGTTTCATTCATAACGAGATCACCCTCATACCATCTTATTTGATTGGCTGTATTCCCTCCAACCACAAAATCCATATCCCCATCATTGTCCATGTCACCGCAATCTAAAGGCCAGGCACCAGAAAAAATTTCAATAACTTGATAATTCCAAGTCATGGTGTTTTCTCCAATATTTATCCACCTTGCCACCCTGCCGGTTCCTTGTGAAGTGGCCAAAATATCCATATCTCCATCATTATCGATGTCAACTCCTTTAGCGATTACTGCGGTGCTAAAACTTGAAACCGGATGAATGGTCCAGGAAATGCTGTCTTCTCCATTGCTTTCCCACCATTTAATTCCATTTTGATAGGCTGTCCCTAAAATATCAAGGTATCCATCATTATTCATGTCTATTATCTGAACCTTATGTGAGTAAGTAAACGAGCTATTTATCGTGATTTTTGTAAATTGGATGGGGGTTCCTCCATCATTTCTGTACCAAATAACTCCGTGATCCGAAAGTGCCGCACCTGCCAGATCAATGTCGCCATCTCCATCAATATCAGCAGCGTCAACCGACCTGGCCCCATTACATTGATCATCAACTATATGCTTTGGCCATTCGCTGGTATAGTCACCTGTATTCTCAAACCAACTTATTTCGTTTGATTCTGCAGCAGCTCCAAGAATATCAAGGTCGCCGTCCAGATCAACATCGTAAGCCATAACTTCGTGGGCTTGCAAGAAGCCTGTAGCGACGGGGTATTTCATCCAATCACTTCCCTCCAGTTTCCACCATGCCAACTCATCATCGTAAAATGCCGAACCGATAATATCGGGCATTCCATCTGTGTCAATGTCTCCCGTTGCCACAAAGCTAGCTCCTCCAAAGTCTGTTGCGACATTTTTGTGAGACCATGAGACCGGCCAAAGTCCGCTATTTGTGTATAACTCTATTGTATGACCATCCCACCCGGCGGCAATCACATCTATAAATCCATCATTGTTCATGTCGGTAGCACATATGCCGGCGGGACCAATAATTGTACTATCAACTACATGGGATTCAAAATTTTGAGAAATGGAAAATGTCATGATTCCAATAAGGAAATAAATGTTGAGAATAACTCTTTTCATAGCTAAATATTTTAGAATTGCAGCTAAAATCAACTATTCGTGGTAATGCGCCAACTTTAATATATGAATGGCAGTTATTATTAGACTTATTACAAATATTAAATGACAATCACCCTTATGTCTTCATATGTGCATTTGGTCTATTCAGATTTGTTCTTGGTCTAAAAAGTGGTTGGGGGGAGAATAATCGGTATATCTTCGTATCTTGCAATAGAAATGAAAGTGTAATGAATCCCTTAACCAAAAATAGTCAAATCGGAATAAAAAGAGTACTGCTACACATCCTGTTTTGGCTGAGTTACATTTCGTTTTTTGTTTTGCAGTATGCTGTAATTTCCCCAAATTTTGAACTCAAACGTACCATTGCAGGTTTGTGCTTAACTGCTCTGGTAGATATTCTCGCCTCCTATTTTACTTTTCACATTCTCTTGCAAAGGTTTCTTTTAAAGAAAAATTATCTGTGGTTTGTTGTGCTTTTTCTTTTGTCGGTGGCCTTTTTTGTTATTGCACAACGGGCTTTATTACAGTATGTTAATATACCACTTTTATATCCTGACTCTCCCAGCAGATTGCGTGGTTTTTGGGAGTTTAATCCATTTTATACTTTTTTAAATATCTATATGGTAGTGGTGTTATTTTCCACCGTAAAACTGATAAAGTATTGGTTTGTAGACCAAAAGCAAAAGGCTGAGTTGGAAAGCAAAAATAGAATCAGCGAAATGGCTCTGCTCAGGTCGCAGCTTAATCCACACTTCCTTTTCAATACTTTGAATAATATTGATACACTGATTATGAAGGATCAACAGAAAGCTTCCGATGCCATTATCAAGCTGTCGGATATACTGCGATCGGTGATTTATGAGAGCGATGAGAAGGTGACCGTTGTTAAAGAAATTGACTATTTAAATAATTTTATCGATTTGCAGCGATTGCGATTGAAAGACCCTGATTTTGTAAGCTTTGAAATAGATGTGCATTGTAAGAATCAAAAAATTGCGCCCATGCTTTTAATTCCTTTTGTTGAAAATGCTTTTAAACATGGGTTAAAGAATGTGCCTTCTCCGGGGATATGCATCAAGCTACAATGCGATAGCAACTCCGTTATTTTTGAAGTGACGAATCAAATAAATGACCACATTGTTCAAAACAAGGATGCCGTGAGTGGCATAGGTTTAGCTAATACCAAACGGAGGCTGGAATTGCTCTATCCCAAGAATCATCAATTGGATATTGTTAAAGACGATTATCAGTTTAAAGCAAAGTTAAAGATCAATACATCAGAAAATGAAGATTAGTTGTATAGCCATAGATGATGAGCCATTGGCCTTGGATAAAATCAGAGAATATATCAAACGGATTCCCTATCTCCAGCTTTTGGGAACTTTTGATAATGCCATAGGCGGTTTGGAATTTATCAAAGAACATCATATCGACCTGATCTTTCTGGATATACAAATGGAGGAACTCACAGGCATACAGATGCTCGAGGTGATGACATATAAACCCAAGGTTATTTTTACAACTGCCTACAGTCAATATGCCATTAAGTCTTACGAATTGGATGTGTGTGATTATTTGCTTAAGCCCATTTCTTTCCAACGATTTTTAAATGCCTGCGAGAAAGCGAGTAACCAAATCAACCAAAAATCGCCTGTTCAACTACCGAAGCAATCGGATTCAAAGCAAAATAATGAAGATTACATTTTTGTAAAAAACGGTCACGTAGTTCAAAAAATTTGTCTTAATGACATTTACTTCATTGAAGGGATGAAAGATTATGTGAGAATTTGGAAAAAAGATGAAAAAATCATGACCTTACTCACCTTTCGGAAATTACTGGAAATACTGCCCGAAGAACAATTTCTCAGAATTCATAAGTCATACATAGTTGCATTGGATAAAATCAATTTAATTGACCGCAATCATGTGTTAATTTTAGACGAAAGACTACCCGTTGGAAGGAATTTTCAAAAAGATTTTTTTAGCTCAATTGAAAAAAAGCGGGTGAACTAAGCATAAGCTCAAGATATAGATAGTCAGGCAGATGGGAGAAGTCAATAAACGAACACTTAGAATAGTGCGGGTAGTGGCAAGCATCCTAAATGACCAAATTGTATGAATATTTTTAACGCCATTCGGAGCTGTAAACATGGCTCTCTGCGAAATTATCGGTTTCCTTTTTGTCAGTTTGGTCATCCCCACCATGTCTCTTTCGCCAACAACCTTTGCAGTTACGTACTTTTTCACACTTTTCATTTCAATATATCCTTTATTTTAGCATCCTATTAATTACTAATTTTTCTACCGGAAAAGTTTAATCATAGCAAATGCCGAGTGATACAAATAAAACGATTGCCGTTCTGCCCTTTGCCAACATCAGTGGAAGCGCAGACCTTGAGTATTTTAGCGACGGCATCACCGAAGAAATTATCAATGCGCTGGCTAAAATAAAGAAACTAAAAGTTACCTCCCGCACCTCTTCATTCTTCTACAAAGGCAAAAATATCCCCATAACCCGAATAGCCAAGGATCTCAATGTGGCAGCTATTTTGGAGGGTAGCGTGCGTTTGTCGGCACAAACCATCAGAATTACAGCTCAGTTAATTCACGCAGAAGAGGATTTTCATTTTTGGTCGGAAACCTGGGACAGAAAGCTGGAAAATATCTTTGAAATTCAAGATGAGATTAGTCTGCACATTGCCGAAAAACTCAGGGAGCAGTATGGTCATTTCGACATTAGCGAACACTTGGTGGACCGGCAGACCGATAGTTTTACTTCGTACGAATATGCCCTCAAAGCCAAGTACATACGAAACAAATGGAATCCTCAGGATGCGACAATGGCACTTTCTCTTTACCAAAAGGCGCTCGAACAAGATCCCGGTTATTCAGATGCGTATTTAGGGTTGGCCGACTGTTATAGTTTTTTGGGTACCACCGGGTTCATGTCGTTTGAGGAGGCCTGGGCAAAAACCATTCAACACACCCATCAGGCCATCAAATTAAATAACCGGTCATCCGGTGTTCATTATCAGCTTTCCAATCAGGCATTTTTTGTTGAAAGCGATTATAATAAATCGTTGAACGAAATGAAAAAGGCCATTGCAATTAACCCTAACGATGCTGAAGCTCAGCAATTTATTTCATTTTTGTATATCATTGCCGGACACAAACAAAAATCGCAGGAGCATCTGGATAATGCGTTGAGCATCAACCCGCTTTCGGAGGAAACGCATTTTTTCAGGGCCTACCATCAATACATGGTTCACGATTACACCAAATCGCTTGAGATGCTCGATAACTGCTTGGTGGCCAACCCAAAAAATATACCTGCTCATTCAATAAAGGCTTTGTGCCTTTTGATGCTGGGTCGCTATGATGAGGCCATCCAATATTATCATTCCATTCCCGAGGAGGTGGTGATAACAGGCGAAAAAACAGGTGCCATTGCGTTGGCTTATGCATTGAAAAAAGATCGCATCAACGCATCCCGATATTTAAAAAAACTACAGCAGCAGGCGAAAGGCCTGAATGGATTCACGGCGGATTCGTATCTGTTTTTGATGTATGCCGTGAGCGGTGATGCCGATAAAGCTTTTGACTGGGTGGCGCGGGCTATCGAAAACAAATCCTCGCTTTTGTTGCTGAGGTACACCGACCCATTGGCGGGTGCCTTGCGAACGGACAACAGGTATGATAAGTTCTTGAAAACCATTTTTCGCACAGATGAGGTGGAAGAAGTTGCCGAGCAAAAGAATTCGTTGTTGGATGCCGCCTCAACGGCTGCCTATTCCAAGAAGTTGTTGGCGCACCTTTCTGAAAACAAACCCTATCTAAACCCCAATCTGTCGCTGCGAAGGCTCGCCGAAGAAATTGAAATCCACCCCAATAACCTATCGTGGTTGCTGAATAACAGCATCGGAAAAAATTTTAACGAGTTCATCAACCACTACAGAATCGAAGCCTTTAAAACCATCTCAAAAAACCCTGATAATGCTCACCTTACCATTGAAGGGTTAGCCTACGAAAGCGGTTTCAACTCAAAAACGGTTTTCAACAATTATTTCAAGAAAGAAACTGGCTTAACACCAAAGCAATTCCTGAAACAACAGGAATAGAGTTTTCCAGTTTTTCTGCGAAAGGTTTCCTGATTTGTGCAGAATTATAATTCTGTACACCCTTTTGATCATTCAAAACAACTGCCCCGAAGGATGGATATACTTTTGTCCCATCATTGTGATCACTTAACGTAAAATCATGACTAAGAAAGAAAAAAATGCAGGACTTATTGCCGGAATTTCACTCATAATCATGGCCGTTGCCGCCGGTTTTGCCTATGGTTACGTATATACCGAACTCGTTGATACATCCGCAGACCTCCTGCAAAGCAAGCTCCTCGCACAAAAATCGCTTTTCAAAGCTGGCTTGGCTGCCTGGATGCTCATCTTCGTTACTGATTTGATTGTATCGGCGACGTTGTATTACTTCTTCCGCGAGCGCAACCGGATTATTTCGGGTCTCACGGCGATGGTCAGAATAATCTATACCCTCGTCCTGGGTGTGGCCATCTTCAAGTTGGTTGGGGTTCTTCCTTTGTTGAATGGCGAAAACACCGGTATAGCCATCCAGGTACATTTTGCTTCTTTTGGGAAAATATGGTCTGCCGGATTAATCATTTTTGGATTTCATTTGATTGGGTTGGGATACCTTGCCATGAGATCAACAATTGTTCCCAATTTTCTGGCATATCTGCTTTACTTCGCCGGGGTGTGTTATGTGCTGATTCATACAGCAAAACAGTTGGAACTTATCGGACAACATCTCATTGGTTCTGCCGAAAACATCCTGGCATTGCCCATGGCCGCGGGAGAAATGGTATTGGCATTTTGGCTTATATTTTATGGATTGAAAAAGACGCAAAATCATATAACCAAGCGATAAAGTGATGAAAAAAGTCGTTAAAATCTTCGCGGTTTTGCCGGTAGCAGGTGTCCTTTTGTGTTTGTTCTTCCTATCGGTAAAGTATTCGCCCGTGTATGTTTACCGTCTGATAACCATGAATATGGCAGATGTGTACGATTACCAATATTTTGAAAATCGTGTAGTCAAGAGTTCTGACGATACTTTTAAGTTTGTAAGCCACCCGGACGAAGCTTACGTAGAAGCATTGTTTTCTGACAAAATCATGCAAACAGGGTGTGATAGTTTTGATGATTGGGCAAAAAAATCCAAAACAACCGCCTTGTTGTTTATTCGCAGGGACACCATCTTGTATGAAAAATATTTCAATGGCTTTTCGAGGGATTCCTACTTTCATTCTCAGTCGATGGCCAAGTCCTTTATTTCGTTTTTGATTGGTGCTGCCATAGATGATGGCTTGATCAAAAGCGTGAATGACCCCATGACGCAGTATATTCCTGAATTATTGGCACGTGATGCGCGATTCGGAAAAATCACCATTAAAGATCTGCTCGAAATGCGATCGGGATTAAGGTACGTTGAAGCCTATTTCCCGGGAACCTCTGTTCATCTCCCATGGCATGATGAGGCTGTGGGATATTACCACGACCAAGTCCGCAAACTCTTGCTGGAAGATGTCGGTATTGCATCGGATCCCGGTAAAAATTTTCAATATTGCAACTACAACACCAGTTATCTGGGGCTTATCCTGGAGCGTGCTACTCATGTTACTGTTTCCCAATACCTGGAAGAAAAATTGTGGTCGAAGATCATGGAATACGATGCGTTGTTTTCTGTTGACAGTAAAGAATCCGGCTTTGAATATATGCCCAGTAGGTTGATAGCCAGGGCTGTGGACTTTGCAAGGTTTGGTCGTTTGTATTTGAATCAAGGAAACTGGAACGGGGATCAAATTGTATCAGAAAACTGGGTGGAGGCCTCTTCGCGGGAGCATACATCCGTCCCACGTACCTATTACCCTAATTGGTTCGGAAGTGGTTGTGAAAGAACTTACTACACTTATCAGTGGTGGGGCAGGGCAAATTGCGACGCTACTTTCGAGTTTTTCGCAAATGGCAATCTGGGGCAGAGCATTTACGTTATTCCAAACGAAGAGGTCATCATCGTCCATTGCGGAAATTCAAACGAATTGTTTGGCGCCAATGATTTGAGTCATGTAGCCGATTGCATTCGATATCATGGGTTTCATCAGACCATTCTCCATGAAGGGCTACATGCAGCCATTGCCCAATACCGGGAGAAGAAGGCGCAAAATATGGATAATCATCCCTTGAGCAATGCCTTTTTAAGGGATAAAGGTTATACATTTTTGGATGCCGGACGTAAAGAAGATGCCATAAAAATATTTGCGCTGAATGTTGAAATCCATCCGGATTCGTGGCAGGCATTCAACTATTTGGCTGAGGGATACAGCAAAAGTGGAGAACCGGATTCTGCCGCGAAGTATTACAATAAATCACTTGTATTAAAACCGGAAAATAACTGGGCAGCAGAGAAACTAAAGCAACTTGAGTAAATTCAACATGTAAATTTTAAACTCTATAAATCATGAAAAAAATTGCGACACTTTTATTAACGATAGTCTTTGCGCAAATCGCATTTGGACAAGATCAAATAAGCAAAGGAGATAGTTTGAAAAATGATGGGCTTCTCATGCCTGCATTGATGGAATATGCGGAAGCGATGGCGCAGCAACCTTCGGGAGAGCTTTCTTACAGGATAGCTTCAACTACTGCACTCATGTGGTCATCGCCAATGCGAGACACGTCTTTTTTCTTTTTGAACCAAGCACTTGCCGGCGATTCAAGCCTTAAGCCCCTATACGATCCTGATTTTTTGAGTCTTATAGAAGATCCCAGATGGGAAAAAATTGAAGATGACCAAATCAAAAAGTATGAGGCAAAAAATGGAGCCATAAAAAACGAGCCCTTCGCCAGAGCGCTTTTTCGAATGATTATAAAAGATCAGGGTTTTATGTATGCTGGGAATATTGAAAGAGCTAAATATATCCAAAACGGAGGTTATTTCTCTACACCGGCCATCTTTCCCGTACTTGCCAAGGAAGAAGAAAACAAAAAGGAAAACATAGTAAATTTGACCCAACTCCTGGATCAATATGGTTGGCCCACAACTTCCGAGGTCACCGAATATGCCGCTGCAGGGGCGGCCCTTATTATCAATCATGCATCCTTTGAGCTCAGGGTCAGGTATTTTCCCATGCTGGAAGAAGCATTTAACAAAGGGGAAGCCCAGCCTTTGCGCTATGCCAAAATGAAGGATAGGCTACTGGTTGAAGAAGGAAAAGAACAACTCTATGGAACGCAAATTAAGTTGGAAAACCTGATGCGTGTACCTTACCCCATCGCCGATCCGACCCATGTGGATCAACGCAGGGCAAAAATTGGATTGGGTCAACTGAGCCCGTATTTAAGGGAAAGGTTTGATATTGAATGGAATATACCTCAGGAAAAATAAACCTTCACCGAAGTTGGTCTGTTGTAATAGTATGTTAAATAACTTGAACCATAGGTCAATAATATTCGGTTGTTTTTAATAATACGCCCCATGAATAAAAAGATGTTTTTACTGCAATTTATGACCGAAATCTGGAATATCAAGAGTTTTCACATGGTTGACCAATTTGTTCATCCTGAATACACCATTCACCTCGATACAGCCGACCCATGGGAAGGCCAAACCCTCAACCATGCTGAATTTAAAGAAAGGTTGAAGTTTTCGTTCGGTTCGTTTCCGGACATGCATTTTGAAATAACATCTGCCAACGAGTAACCATGATTGGAAATTTAATTACAGGCTCAACATTCGGATGGATTTTCTGGAAACGCGGATTGCTGATAGCTATTGCATCACATATAGCTTTTGATATAACTTTTCATGTTATTGGATTACCCTTTGCGTAAGCATCAGTTGATAAATGCCGACATAAAATGATATATTTGTCAGATAGATATAGGTAATTTAGACAAAAGACCCCCAATTAAAATAAAAGATCAGATGTCAAAAAAAAAGATAAAACAAATACTCAGAATATTATTTATTTTGGCTAGCATAGCCTCTTTGTGGTTTGTGCCATGGATATTGGTAAAGGCCTGGATCATGCCACTGCCAAATACCGTTCAGGAACAACTAGATGAAGCCATTGGTTACGGGTTTGATGGCATGATAGTTTATGTGAACCAAGCCGGGAAGCCACCGGAGTTTTATGCCGCAGGCTGGCACGACCGTAAAAATAAAATACCTGCCTACCCGCAAGCCTTATTTAAGATTGCCAGCATAACCAAATTATATATTGCCGTTGCCACAACCAAATTGGTGAAAGAAGGACGTTTGTCGCTGGATAGTACCCTGGCATATTACTTTCCGGAGCTTGCTTCAAGAATTGAATATGCTGACAAGATAACCCTGCGCATGATGCTACAACACCGGAGTGGCATCCCCAACTTCATCGATCATCCCGATTTTTGGATAAAACCGCCCAAAAACCGACAAGAAACCCTTGAATATGCCCTGGATTTGCCGGCCGACTTTAAACCCGGTGAAGATTATGGCTATTCAAACACCAATTATATGTTGATTGAAGACCTCATTGACCGTACGTTGGGCTATCCCCATCAGCAGTTTATAAAGGAGAGGATTTTAAACCCACTTGGGCTTAAGCATACTTTCGGCTCCCTTGAGGAGGTGGATATGGATGATGTGATGAGTGGCTATTATGTTGGTGTTGATGAGGATTTTAAGTATGAAAACACAGGCTTAATGTTGGCTACTGCCGAAGATGTGGGAAAATTCTTACGCGCCTTAAACGATGGCTCAGTGTTCGACGAGGGGGAACAGGAAATCTATTCCTCCGTTTACGTGTACGAACACACAGGTTTGCTTGTTGGCTACCAAAGCATTGCCAAATACCACAAAGACATCGATGCGGTTATCATTCAATTCAACAATACAACCAATTTTGACGGATACGACTGGAATTTAGCCGAAATTTGCTATAATCGTGTGGTGAAAATTGTGAAGAAAAACGATTAGTCATACAGTCCGGCAATTCTACTATTCAAAACGAATGAGGTAAAAATACTTCCTGCCAAAGGGAAGCCATGGGATAATGTTACGACTTTGGCAAAAATTTACGGTTAACCATAAAATTTAGGTATAAAAATTTATGGTTAACCGTAAAAAGTTGTATTTTTGGAAAAACTTTCGGTCATGCAAATTCCAAGAGTAATTCAGAATCAACTTCAAGACGACTTACGGCACTCCGGAAAAGTAATCGTTTTGTATGGTCCACGACAAGTCGGCAAAACCACCTTGTCGAAACTGGTTATCGAAAAAATGGGGTTGAAAAGCCTGATGATCAATGCAGATCAGTTGAAATACATCGATATACTTTCAAGTAGAGATCTAAAACAATTGCAATCATTGGTGAGTGGTTATCAACTCCTTTTCATTGATGAAGGTCAGCGAATCCCTGAAATAGGCATGAATTTAAAAATTCTTCACGACGAAATTCCTGATTTAAAAGTGCTTGTCACCGGATCTTCCTCCTTTTTACTTTCCAACAGGGTAGCAGAAGCACTTACGGGCAGAAAAAAAATCCACACTTTATTGCCTGTTTCCATGAAGGAATTGGCTGGGGAGTATAATACATTTGAGCTCAACGAACAATTAAACGAACGACTCATCTATGGCATGTATCCTGAAGTGATTACAACGGCCAACAAAATTGAAAAGGAAGAATACTTACGTGAAATCACCACTTCATATCTGTACAAGGATATTTTGGAGTTGGAATCTATCCGGTATCCTATGAAGATTCGGGATTTGTTAAAACTGCTTGCTTATCAGATGGGTTCTCAGGTTAGTATTCACGAACTTGGCAATACCTTGAAATTAAACAGAGAAACGGTGGAGCGCTATTTGTTTCTGTTGGAACAATCCTTCATCATTTTTCCAATGAATGCCTTTAGCAGAAATCCAAGAAACGAAGTAAGCAAGTCAGTAAAATACTTCTTTTATGATAATGGGATTCGTAACATGTTGATTGATAATATGGCCGGGTTGAACGAAAGAAATGACATCGGAGCACTTTGGGAAAGCTTTATAATAGCCGAACGAAAGAAAAAATTATTGTACGAACAAAATCATGTAAACACCTACTTCTGGCGCACCTATTCGGGAGCAGAACTAGATTTTGTTGAGGAAAAGAACAATGAATTAACTGCCTTTGAAATTAAATATAAAAAGCCCAGAACAAAAGCACCAAAAGCATGGGCAGACAACTATGGAACGGCATACCATTGCATCACGAGAGAAAACTATTTGGAGTTTGTCGTTTGATGCTTGTTAGGGGGTGATGTACTTTTATTGGTTTTTTATCTTTTACAAATACAGAGAGTGTGGAAAAATGGCAGGTTCAGGTCATGGTTTTTATGTGGTGACATGCTTATTATGAATGTTATTTAGTAGATTTTCAGGATTTAAGCCTTGAAATACCTCATCGAAAAGTTATCATGGTGTTTTTTGAACTAACAAATGCCTTAGGCCTGCGCTATCCGAATCCATCCACATATTAAGTTAGACCAGGAATTGTCCATATTCGGTTTGTTCTCCCCCTAATTCACTCCCAACCTCAAACCAAACCCATCGCTTGTTGGTCCCAGTGTCAGGTTGAGGCCACGTTTACATTCCTGCATGGCGCGTCGGTTATTGTTGGATTTAATGCCGCCATATATCCACAGGGCAATGCCTCCATCTGCCATGAAACCTCCACCGATAAACAGCATGGCTCCGGCGACTTCATTGGGGTTACGCTGCAGAGTCAGAGCCCCGGCAACGCAGGTAGTGGCGCCCAAAAAGGTGAGTAGAATACCTGTTCGTTTGGTGGACATCGACTTGATAAAGATGTTTTCGTAGTAGTCGTAATCGTGACCACGGTAAAGTCCTTTTCCTTCGGTGAGGGGCGCTGTGGGATCCATGGCCAGGGTATTGATGGCCATGTACTTGCCATTGCGATCTATGGCATAAGCTTCCACCTTGTAGTCCTTGAACTTCTTGGTGTAATGTACCATGTTGCCCTTGGAAACTTCTGTGATGCGACATTTCTTAATGGTATCGCCGGCAGTAGTATAGATGATGTCGGATTGAGCCCTGACTGCCATCGCCGATACAAGTGCGACAAAAAGAATTGCAGTGATTTTCATATAGATTAAGTATAAAGTTACCAACGAAAAATAGGGGCAGCTGCGGTTGTTTGTACTAGCAATTTAGGTAGAGTAAAAATAAGACTTTTTACCAAGCCAAAAGCAGATTTTGAGAACAAAGGGGTGGATAAATCATTATTTTTGTTCTCTTTCGGAAATATGACGAAGCCTAACCGATATATCATCCTCATTTTCATTGTTTTGACATCTATGTTGATTCATGCCCAGAAAAAGCGGGTATATACCACCCAACTGCTTAATGGCTTGCCCCCCGACATCGATGGTAGTATCAACGAACCGGTTTGGGATCAGGTGGACTGGTCGGGCGATTTTACCCAAAAAGAACCTTATGAGTTTGAAAAACCCTCGCAAAACACCTTATTCAAAGTGCTTTACGACAACAATAACCTGTACGTGGCCATCAAGGTGTATTACGACGACATGAATTTGATGGAAAAACGTTTGGGTCGTCGTGATAGTTTTGAAGGCGATTGGGTGGGTATTGCTTTTGATAGTTACAACGATGACCTCACCGGTTTTTCATTTGGTGTGTCGGCAGCGGGAGTAAAAAACGATGGCATCGTTACCAACGACACCTATTACGACGAAACATGGGATCCTGTGTGGTATGTGCATGTGGGAGCGATGGACTCAGGTTGGGTGGCCGAAATGAAGATCCCATTTTCTCAATTGCGGTTTTCAAATACCCAAACCGACCTGGTGTGGGGGTTGGAGGTGTTGCGGCAGATTTTTTACAACGACGAATTTTTGGTTTGGCAAATGGTACCCAACGAAAGCTCCTCCTGGGTGGGTATGTGGGGAGTGATGGAGGGTATTTCCAACATCAAACCCAAAAAAGAGGTGGAACTTGTTCCCTACATCATGGGCGGACTTACCAAAAGTGATAAGGAAGAAGGTAATCCTTTTCAAACAGGAACCCGTTGGGATTATAACGCCGGCTTGGACGGAAAAATAGCTGTAACCAACGACCTCACCCTCAATTTTACCATCAACCCTGATTTCGGTCAGGTGGAGGCTGATCCCTCAGAGGTTAACCTTTCGGCCTTCGAATCCTATTTTCAGGAAAAACGGCCTTTTTTTGTGGAGGGAAGCAATATTTTCGATTTCTCGGTTTCCAACGGTCATGGACCTACAGGTGCCGACAACTTATTTTATTCGAGACGGGTGGGCCGACGTCCGCATTTGTATCCGGATATACCCGATGACGAGTACATGCGGGTGCCTGAATTTACCCGTATTTTGGGAGCCTTTAAACTGTCGGGTAAAACACGCAACGGCTGGTCAATTGGTGTGATGGAAAGCGTTACCAACATCGAACATGCCCAAATCGATTCTTCAGGAATACGTGGAAAGGAAGCCGTCGAGCCCATGACAAACTATTTCAACGCCCGTGTGCAAAAGGATATCAACAAAGGCATGACCACCATTGGAGGAATGATTACCGCTACCAACAGGTTTATCAACGACACCTCACTGAATTTTTTGCCGGATGCTGCCTACACCGGGGGTGTTGATTTTGCCCAATACTGGAAAGAAAAAGATTACTATTTCAGGGCAAAGGCTCTGGCATCCACGGTGCAAGGCAGCAAGGAGTCCATCCTCGAACTGCAAACCAACCCCCAGCGCTATTATCAACGACCAGATGTGGGGCACAATCGGTTGGACTCTACGCTAACCGTATTATCGGGATGGGGAGCCAATATCGAAGGAGGCAAAATTGGAGGTGGCCATTGGCGCTTTGGCGAAAGGGTAACCATGCTTTCACCGGGTGTTGAGTTCAATGACCAAGGGTTTCTGCGGCGTGCCGACTTCATCACGCAGGCTTCCTGGCTGGGTTACGAAATTTGGGAGCCTTTCAGCATCTTCCGAACCATGAGCTACGGCATTGAAGAATGGGCAGGCTGGGATTTTTCAGGACGATTTTTGTATTGGGGACTCAGTGTTAACGCCAACACCCGATTCAAAAACTATTGGCGTGTGGGCACCGGGGTTAGTTATGGTGGCTTTGATGTGGACAGACCTGCTTTACGAGGAGGTCCCGCACTGATGACTCCCGGAAATTGGAGCTTCTGGTTGGCGGTGGACTCCGACGACAGAAAAAAACTGGTGTTCGAACCCAATGCTTCGGCGGGTTTCTCCGAGCAGGATTATGGCGGCTGGTACGATGTGGGATTGGAAATTAACTATCAGATAAATAATGCATTGCAAGTTTCTTTGGAACCTGGCTACAACTACAATAGCCGCTATGCCATGTACGTGGAAACCATCGAAGCCAATGGACGCACCAACTATCTGGAAGCCACCATGGTGCGCAATATCGCCAGTGCCGACATCCGCATCGATTACAGCATCACACCTGATCTGACCATCCAATATTGGGGTCAACCCTTCGTATTCTCGGGCGATTACAGCCACTTTAAAACGGTGGTGGATGCCGGTAATTTTGACGTTAAAAAGCAGTTTCATGAATTTACACGGGATGAAATTGAATACGACTCTGAATCAGATATGTATTCCATTCTGGATGCCACGGGCGCTGTTGATTACACCTTTGAAAATCCCGATTTCAGCTTTTTTGAGTTCCGGTCTAATTTTGTGATCCGTTGGGAGTATATCCCCGGTTCGTCGGCTTATTTGGTTTGGTCGCAAGGACGTACGGGCGATACCCCCGGAGGTGATTTTACCCTCACCGATCACCTGGATAACCTGATCAAGGTCAATCCCACCAATATTTTTCTCATCAAGCTCTCTTACCGGTTGAGCATGTAGGGGTTAAATCCCAAAATAGATTTTTATTCCGTCAAGGATGCTGTTTAGCGCCACGCTGGCCAAAATCAATCCCATTACACGACTAACAATGGCTGCTCCCGAGTCGCCAATAAGTTGCTGGATTTTTCCCGCCATCCTTAGCAGTACATAGGAGATGAGAATCACCAAAAACATGATGCCCACCGTTTTGAGCTGTTCCACGAGGCTGAAGGTAGAATTATCAGTAAGCAACACCACAGCCATCATCGCTCCGGGACTTGCCAGCGAAGGCACTGCCAGTGGGAAAATGGCCACATCTACTTTTTTGTCAAGCATGTCCATTTCACTCTCCGGTTTGCTCTCGCCAAAAATCATGGTGAAGGCAAAATATAGCAACACCAAACCTCCGGCAATTTGAAAGGATTCGAGGGGTATCTCCATGGCTTCCAGTATAATCTGACCCAAAGAAAGAAAAAAAAACAAGATAAAAAAGGCCGTCACCGCTGCTTTCCAGGCGGTTTCTTTTTTCTGTTTGGCAGAAAGTTTGGTGGTGTGGGAAATAAACACCGGTACCGACCCAATGGGATCGATTACCACCCAGAGTACGATAAAATCTTGAAGAAGTGTTTCGAGCATGGCAGTTGTTGTTGGAACGGCTAAAGTAGAGAAAAGTTTATTTATTTGAAATTTCAAAAATACAACAGATTAAAAAATAGTTAACTTCAAGCGTGGACGCTTGAAGCGGAGGAGGGTATGGCGAAATAAAAAGCAACCCGCTTCAAGCGTCCACGCTTGAAGCGGATGAGGTTTGATATATCGTCCCTACGGGACTTCACAACAGTGGGGATTGTTTCATATTCTACCCATATATAGCCCCTAACGGGGCTGTCCCGTAGGGACAAGATGTTGGTAGAAAGCAAATTAAGGTCTCTATAAGTCCCGTAGGGACGATATGTTTTTAACCGGACATCAATGATTTGAAATTTTAAAATTATTCCAAACTAAAAAATAGCCAACTTCAAGCGTGGACGCTTGAAGCAGAGGAGGGTGCAGGGAAAAAATAGCTAACTTCAAGCGTGGACGCTTGAAGCGGATGGGGCTTGATATATCGTCCCTACGGGACTTCACAATAGTGGGGGTTGTTTTATAATTCTACCCATATTTAGCCCCTAACGGGGCTGTCCCGTAGGGACAAAATGTTGGTAGAAAGCAAATTAAGGTCTCTATAAGTCCCGTAGGGACGATATGTTTTTTAACCGGACATCAATGATTTGAAATTTCAAAAATATTCTAAACTAAAAAATAGCTAACTTCAAGCGTGGACGCTTGAAGCGGATGGGGGTCAACTTCAAGCGTGGATGCTTGAAGCAGAGGAGGGTGCAGGGAAAAAATAGCTAACTTCAAGCGTGGACGCTTGAAGCAGAGGAGGGTATGGCGAAATAAATAGCAACCAGCTTCAGGCGTCCACGCTTGAAGCGGATGAATTTAAATTTTCAGGTTCAAAGAGTTAATTTGCAAACTGCTCCCAACTTAAGGCACCTTATAATTTAGAAACTCCGGGATAATCAGTATAACCCTTTTCGGATGGAGTGTAGTACAACAAGGGATCGGCTTTTGCCAGTGGCAGGTCGTTTTCCATGCGGTACACCAGGTCGGGATTGGCAATAAATGGTACCCCAAAGGCTACCAAATCAGCCTGATCCTGATCGAGCACTTCTTTGGCAGTTGTTGTGGTAAAACCCCGGTTGATCATCAAGGTACCATGATAAACCGGGCGGTAACGCCGGGCAATGTTGGGTTCGGCGTGGGGCACTTCCGACACATCGGTAAAGGGCTCTGAAAGATGCAGGTAAGCCAACTCGTAGTCGTTTAGTTTATTGATGAGGTAGTCGAAAGTGGGCAAGGTGTCGGGCAGGATATGCATGCCCTGAACCTGATGGGCCGAGGGATTGAGCCGCAGTCCGATTCTGTTTTCAGGAATCACCTTTTTCATGGTATCCAACACCTCAAACATGATGCGGGTGCGGTTTTCCATGCTGCCACCATATTCGTCCGTCCGTTTGTTGGTGTCGGGGGCAAAAAACTGATGGAGCAGGTAACCATTGGATGAATGAATTTCCACTCCGTCGAAACCGGCTTCCGTGGCGTTGGCAGCGGCCTGGGCAAAGTCGTCAATCACTTTCTGAATTTCTTTTTTGGTCATTTCTTTGGGCGTAACCGACTTCTTTTTTCCGGTAGGCGTGCGCACAATTACGTCGGGATTGATGGCGGATGGTGCCAGGGGTAGGTTGCCACCGAGGTAGTCGGGATGCGACATTCGACCCACATGCCAAAGTTGAATGAAAATCTTACCTCCTTCGGCATGTACCGCCCGCGTGGTTAGTTTCCATCCTTCAATTTGGGCAGGAGTGTAGATGCCGGGTGTATTGTGATAGCCAACAGCCATGGGCGAAATTTGCGACCCCTCGGTGATGAGGAGTCCGGCGGTGGCCCTTTGTCGGTAATATTCAGCAATGAGCTCGTTGGCACGGTTGTCGGGGTTGACCGCGCGACCGCGTGTGAGTGGTGCCATCACGATTCTGTTTTGCAAACTGAGGTCGGCCAGTTGATATGGTGTAAATAGTTTGTGTTTAGTCATCTTGATTATGTAAAAAATCCCACCCTCGGCAGAAAGTGGGATTATTGAAAAATTTGGTTATCTGTTTATAAATGAATCACTTCGCCATAAGCGTCAGCAGCAGCTTCCATAACGGCTTCCGACATGGTGGGGTGAGGATGTACAGTTTTGATGATTTCGTGTCCGGTGGTTTCCAGTTTACGTGCAGCTACCACTTCGGCAATCATTTCGGTTACGTTTTCGCCAATCATCTGGCAACCGAGGAATTCGCCGTATTTGGCATCGAATACCACTTTCACAAATCCGTCTTTTTTACCGGCAGCACTGGCTTTTCCTGATGCGGAGAAGGGGAATTTTCCGACCTTCACCTCATAACCGGCTTCCTTGGCTTGCTTCTCGGTCATGCCCACGCTGGCTACCTCCGGACTGGTATAAGTACAAGCCGGAATGTTGCCGTAGTCGATGGGTTCCACGTGCATGCCTGCAATTTTTTCCACGCAAGTGATGCCTTCGTGCGAAGCCACGTGAGCCAATGCGGGTCCGTGTACGATATCTCCGATGGCGTAATATCCCGGAACATTGGTTTGATAGAAATCGTCCACCTCAATTTTGCCTTTTTCGGTTTTGATGCCGGTTTCTTCCAGTCCGATGCCTTCAATATTGGTGCTGATGCCCACGGCAGAAAGTACGATGTCGGCTTCCAGCTCTTCGGTTCCCTTTTTGGTTTTGATGGTTACCTTGCAGGTTTTACCCGATGTATCCACTTTTTCCACGGAAGAATCTACCATCACTTTCATGCCTGCCTTTTTGAAGGCGCGGGCGAGGGTTTTGCTTACTTCCTCATCTTCCAGCGGAACGATGTTGGGCATAAATTCTACCAGGGTCACTTCCACGCCAATGCTGTTGAAGAAGTAGGCAAACTCTGAGCCAATAGCTCCGGAACCTACCACTACCATGGATTTGGGTTTTTTGTCGAGAACCAGTGCTTCGCGGTAGCCGATGATTTTCTTGCCGTCCTGGGGCAGGTTGGGCAGTTGACGCGATCGGGCTCCGGTGGCGATGATGATGTGCTTGGCTTCGTATTCTGTTACTTTGTTGTCGGCATCGGTAACAGACACCTTTTTCCCGGGGATCACTTTTCCAAACCCGCTGATGAGGTCGATTTTGTTCTTTTTGAACAAAAACTGAACGCCTTTGCTCATGCCATCGGCTACGCCACGACTGCGTTTCACCATTTCAGGCAGGTTGGCTTCCACATCACCGCCAATGGAAACCCCATATTCGGCAGCATGGCTGGCATAATTGAATACCTGTGCGCTTTTGAGCAGGGCCTTGGTTGGGATACATCCCCAGTTGAGGCAAATTCCGCCAATCTCAGCTTTTTCAACAACGGCAACTTTCATGCCCAATTGTGAAGCACGAATGGCTGCCACATATCCTCCGGGACCACTTCCCAGTACTATTATATCGTAATTCATGATGTATTTTTTATGTACAACGAAGGTGCAAAAATAAACAATCGTCAGGTTTAAACCCGTAACTTTGTCCAAATAATTTTAATGATTCTAAATAAGAGGATAACTTCCATTGTAATAATGTGCTAAACTAAATCTGCATATCATGAACCATTCCCATCAAAAGCTGATTGACAATACCGTGATTTTTGTGAAAACCCAATTGGAAACAGCAGAAGCCGGGCACGACTGGTGGCATATTTATCGGGTTTGGAATCTTTCCAAAACCATTGGGATACAGGAAAATGCCAACATGTTGATAGTGGAATTGGCTGCCCTGTTACACGACATCGCCGATGCCAAATTTCATCATGGAAACGAAACTATTGGGCAGGAGATGTCGCGTACATTTCTCGAAAAGCAAGGAGTTGGAGCGGATGTTGTGGAGCAGGTGGTCGCCATCGTCAGAGATATTTCATTTAAAAATTCCTTTGGTAAAAAAGTTCCACGAACCATGGAGCTGGATGTGGTGCAGGACGCCGACCGACTGGATGCCATGGGCGCCATCGGCATTGCGCGGACTTTCAGTTATGGCGGTTATGCCGGAAATGTGATGTACGACCCCGCTTTCCCGCCAAGGGAAAATCTCACCAAAGAAGAATACAAAAAGGGGAAATCGACCACCATCAATCATTTTTATGAAAAGCTACTCTTACTGAAAGACGGAATGAACACCGAAACGGGCAAGAGAATGGCTCGCGAGCGTCATCAATTTATGTTGGTGTATTTGGAACAATTTTATCGGGAATGGGAAAGGGGTGATTGTTAGCTAAGCAACCAAGAACGAGCTCCTTCTATGGTGGAAAAAACCTCCAGTTTGTATTTGGTTGGGGCATGTTTGCGTGAGAAAAGCAGGGCATAAGCTGTGTTGCCCGGCGATTGGTGAACTACGGCATGCTTTATGGAATTATAAAGCGGGATAAGTTCCTCGATTTTCTCCGCAAGAGCCGATAATTCAGTAACTTGAAATTGAGGACTTGTATTTCTTGCATCCTCCAGTACTAAAAGGTTTCGTGGAAGTTCGGTGTGGTTCTTCATGTAGTCGATTACAGAAAACATCCCCTCGAGGGTAATTTCACCGGAAGAAATTCCATGCAGGATGCCAGTTTTGGAGTCGAAATTAAGTTGAACCATATCTAAAGGGCTTGATAAAAACAGCGTTTTGGTGAGCTCACCTTGCTTTCTTTTACCAATATTTTAATCACTTTATCCACTTCTTTTTTGTCGATTCCGGTTTGTTCCGCTATTTCACCTGCTTTTAAAGGTGTATTGGAATTTTTTAAGGTGCTGAAAATTTGTTCGATGGTGTTCATGATGATGAATATTTTATTCAAAAGTAAAAAAATAATCAAATTGAATGTGAAGCAAGTGAAGTTGTTTTCATGAAGTGCCTAATCTTAATTTTATCGGTGTATGCAAAATTGAGCAAGTTTCCGGGGAATCGATGAGCCGAGAATTTATTTGGTAATCAATGAAATCGGATGAGTAAGGTTATTCACCGAGTTCTTCGTTCTCTTTCTTATGACCAATTCGTTTTGCATTTAGGGGGCTAATAATGCTTTCGCCAAGTTTTTTTTCTAAATCCAATCTGGCCTTCCCTGCAACAGAACCACCTTTTCTTGCAATTAGTTTGTTTTCTTTAAAGTCTGTTGGTTTCTGTTTTTTGGAAAGTTCGGTGGTTGAGGTTTCGGCTAACATATTAAGAACCAACTCCAGGTTTGTCATGTTGTCTCGCAAGTTCTCTTTCTTTAATTCTTTGAATTTTTTGTATTCTTTGGTCGAAATGCCAGCCCAGGCCATGGTTATTTCATTCGTTAATATAGCGTATTCCAATCCTTTTTTCACCCCGCGTAATTCCCATTCGTCAGTTAGCTCTTTCCGGATTTCAATACTTTTAAGTCTTTGGTTAATCCAGTTTTTGGAATATCCTTTTCTTAAATAAGTTTCCATTGCTCTGTCAAAGGCCATTTCCGGATCTTCTGTTTCTTCAATTCTTTCATAACCTACTTTTGCCAGCCATGCTTTAAAAGGTTCTGCTTTGGGTGAAGGTATGGATTGTATTAGCCGCAATAATTGTTCTGTATCTGCAACATCAGTTAATCTCATTTTGCCATCGGCGGATCTCAATTTCAACTGTCCGATTTTTTCGGACACTTCACTTCCTTCTGATATTAACTTGCTTTTTAGATCTGACCAATACTTTCTTGGTCTTTCGTTTCCTGTTAATACAGCAATAACATCGATAATAGAAAAATACCATTTTTCATTTTTGTCATGCCAAATAACCCTAACTCTTTGGTCTTGAAATAATTTTATCGCGTTCTCTTTTGTCATGGGTGGTTTTCTTTTATCCTGATCAAAGATAATTGAACTTTTTCATCCTTTAGTGAGTTGAAAACGGATTGTTTTTGGTTGATCAACTTTCATGCTATTCAAAATTATCTTGACATAGCCTTATCTTTAAGTTCTACCGGCATCTTCTCTATGGCATACCTCAAAGCCGTGCGGGGCATCAATGCTTTGTTTTTCATCACAAAATCAAAAACTTCCTTTTCGTGATGCTGACAAGTGACTTTCAGCATCCACCCATAGCCCTTTTGCACCATGTCGTCGGTGTCTTGCAAAAGGGTGTATGCAATGTCGAAAATGTCGGTCATGAACAGGCCTTTTTTGGCCGGAACAATCAGCGTAACAGCGGCTGCGCGGCGCATCCATCGGTTGTGAGAAATTCCCCAGATTTTGAGTTGACTTACCAATTCCGGAAACTTTTCCACGAGTTCGCCCACCGTATGGTTGCAAAACGTGTCGCACGAAGCCCAATTGGTAACATACGAATCGATCCACCTTTCAAATATCTGTATATCGCCGGCATCAAAGTGTTTGCGCATGGCGTACGACCAATTACATGCCACCAGCGATTCTTCCATTATGCCTGATTGCCAGAGTATTTCGCAAAGGTTGAACACCTCACCCTTGGACATTTCTTTGATTTGCCTTGTGTAGTTTTTACTGATTTTGTGCACCACGGCATTTTTTACGCCATAAAACTGCACTTCTTCCTTAAAAAAGCGAAGGGCACTTTCTTTGGTAGCTTCGTCTGCCTGATTTCTAAGGTCTTCTCTCAGGTTTTCAATGATTTGCATATATTTCGTTTTTTCAGTTGGGGATCTCAGTTTTCGATTACAATATCCAGGTGAGCCACCAACCCGGTGAGCCCATCCCGTGAAAAACGGGCTTTCTTCAGTCGGTTGGCAGTGGGGTCGATGATATAGTTAATGGAGGTACTGAAATCCACTTTGTTAAGATTTGTATTGTCGAAAATAGCTCCGGCCAAATCGCAGTTTTGAAAAGCGGAACCTGTGAGATCGGATTCCGCGAAATCGGATTCCTGCAATTGACAGTTTTTAAACCGTGTGTTTTTGAGCTTTAACTTGAAAAAGGAAGCCAGGTTGAGCTGACACACGTCAAAATCCATGGCCAGCAAAAAGGTATTGCATTCACTGAATTGCACGCCCAAAAGTTTACAGTTTTTAAAAACAACCTCCTGAAAAGCAGTCCCTTGTGACTTTATGTTGCTTAAGTCGCAGTTCTCAAATGTACAGTTGGCAAATTTTATTCCGGACAAATTACTTCCTGAAAAAACACAATTCAAAAAATGGCATCCCTCCATTTTAGTTCCGGGAAGTTTGTTTTTGGTAAAATCGACTCCTTTGAATAATTGATCTTCGATCAGCATATCGGACATGGAAGTATGATATTAATCGATTTGAAACACCGGGTTGTAAATCAAACCAATGACATTGTTCCACGGGTCGCGCACACTGGCCACCATCAGCGGATCGCCCACACTGTGAGGAGCTTCGTGTTCGGTGGCACCCAACTCGATGAGGCGTTGGTAGGTCTGCTCAATACGTTCAACACCCCAATAGCTGAGGACATTGTCCGATTTTACCATGTCAGGGTTTTCGTTGGGCATCAGTCCCAATTCGTATCCGCCAATATTAAACCCCACATAGAAGGGTTCGTCGAAATAGGGGTTGGTATTAAAAGCTTGTGCGTACCAGTTTTTGGCCTTGGTGAGGTCTTCAACGAGGTAGATGGTGGTTCTGAGTCCGAGCATAACTTAAAGTTTGTTGTTTGGATATGAGTGTGTTAAATTTTTATTTTGCCGGTTGAAAATTAAGAAAAATTGAAAGGTGGACAAGGACTTTATGATTTAATTTTGGATGGATGTCAGATATTCACCACCTCACATGCATTGAATCGGGCAATGATTTTTTTTAGTTTTCGATATCTGTCAAATACAACCTCTCAAATTTTCCTCTTGCCCAAGGCGTCCTCCTCAAAAATTTCAAACTCGATTTGATGGATGGATTGTTGGTAAAGCATCCGATGTTGATTTGTTCTCCCAACCATTCCCATCCATATTTAGCTACCATAAATTCCAGCATTTCTTCCAGTTTGATTCCATGAAGGGGATTGTTTTTTTGTTCTTCCGAACCTTGACTTCGTGCGCTTTTAATACTCATCACTTCCTGCTTTATTTAAAAAGTACCAACAATCCTCCTGTGATAAAGGCCAATATCCACCAAATGTAGGCGTATCTGGAGTACAGATGCAACTTACGGGTTACTTGTGCATTAATTCCTTCTTTCGCCACGCGAATCCACATAAAAGTGGCGTCGAGCAGCATGCCCAAAAGTGACGAATAGCCGATGAATCCATGCAATGTAAAGCCTCTTTTGTCGGATCCGATGATCATAAATATGGTGGCTGTGATGTCGAAAAGCACTCCCAAAGTCAGAAAAATGATGACCCGCCGACTGATAATGGCGGTTCGTTGTTCGGTGATAATGCCAATAGAGTAGGCGAGGAGCGCGAAAAAAACAATACTTGTGCCCAGTTGTAAATAGATGTTCATAAGGGAGAAATTTGCTAAACGCCCACAAATGTATCAAAAAATCGTCATCAGGTAACGCCTGGTTTGTGTTCGGGAAGGCATCCTCGGCGGGTTTTGCTTTTCAATCAATCTTTCCACCCATCAAGAGGGGTGCCCTAATCTTCAAATGCCTATCTTTGTGGCCTGACAATAATACAAATGTTAAGGGCTGAATACATACATAAATCTTTCGGAAGTGTTCACGTGCTTTCGGGAATCGATATGCAAGTTGCTGAAGGTGAGATTGTAAGCGTAGTGGGTAAATCCGGTGCCGGAAAATCTACCTTGTTGCAAATACTCGGAACCATCGAAAAAGCTGATCAGGGAAAGGTGACCATCCGTGACGTGGATTTGTTGGCTCTCGGAAGCAAAGCCCTGGCGGCTTTTCGCAACAAACACATCGGATTTGTCTTTCAGTTTCATCATTTACTTCCTGAATTTACGGCACTCGAAAATGTCTTTATTCCGGCCATTATAGCCGGCGATTCACGCAAGGTTGCAGAAAAGAAAGCCAAAGAGCTATTGGGCTTTCTTAACCTTAATGAAAGATTAACACATAAACCTGCTGCCATGTCGGGTGGGGAGCAGCAACGGGTAGCCATCGCGCGTGCCCTTATCAACAAACCTTCGGTGGTGCTGGCCGACGAACCTTCGGGCAATCTGGATAGTCAGGCTTCCGACGAACTGCATCAGCTAATTTTTCGCTTACGTGATACTTTTAATCAAACCTTTATTATCGTTACACACAACCGTGAGCTGGCTGATATGGCCGACCGCAAGCTGGTAATAAGTGACGGGAAAATTCTTCAACAAAATAATCCGGGTAAATCTTCGTTGTGAAAGCAACTTGTTTTAATTTAAACCGGGACTACAAGTCTATGCTAAACTTTTTAAAACCTTTCGTTAAACCATTGATTAGCAGAAAAATACTGGTGATTCCGGTGTTGCTGTTGGTGTTAGTGGCAAACGCCCAACAGGCACTGAATTACGACGAAGCCATCATATATGGCGATCGCAAGTTAAAGGAATCTGCGCTTTTGGATGCCAAGGCTTACTACCAAATGGCTTTGAAGTTTAAGCCCGAAGATGCTTATGCCACCAAAAAAGTGGATGAAATCGTAGCCAAATTGCAGGCCAAAATGGAAAGTGAAGAAGCATATTACGATTTGGTTGACAAAGCCGACGAATTTTATGAGGCCGGTAAACTCAATATGGCCATTCTGCAATATCAAAAGGCACTTGAGGTAATCCCGGGTGATGAATATGCATCGGGTCAAATTCAGAAAATTATTGAATTTCAGGCTGCTCAAAAGGAAAAGCTTGAAAACTACGACCGTTTGATGAAAGAAGCTTCCGAACTGACTTCCAAAAAAGACTACGACGAGGCCATCAACAAATTAAAGGATGCCCAAGGGCTTTTTCCCGAAAATTCAGAACCTACACAACAACTGGCTGTAGTCAAAACACTTAAAACCGAATGGCTTGACAAACAGCAGCGTTGCAACGAAAAAATGGAGGAAGCGTCACGGTATATCCTGATAAATAATTATGTTACCTCTTTGGAAATGTATGAGGAAGCCTTGGCCATCAACCCGGAAAGTACCGAAGCCTTGGCCAAAATCAACGAGATAAAACCGCTGGCCGAGAAACAAAAAAGATACAATCGTCAGGTAGAAAAGGCCGATGAATTTTATGTGAATAAAGACTTTATCGCCGCCAAAACGGAATACGAGGTGGCTAAAAAATTGTGGCCCGAAAAAACCTATGCCGACGATATGTTGGGAAAGATTGATGAACAGCTGGCGGCCCAAATGAAAGATCTGGACAAGAATTTTGCTTTATTTATCAAGCGTGGCGATAGTCTGTACAATGCCGCTGCCTATACAGAAGCAAAAGGAGAATACAATTTGGCCCTTAACCTTAAGCCCAATGAATCTTATCCAAAAGCCCAACTTGCGGCCATTGAGCAATATTTTGCCGGACAAAAACAGGCTTTCGAAGAAAATTATCGCAGTCTGATCGCTTCCGCCGACAGCGCGTTTGGTGCAAAATCCTTTGACATAGCCAAAGAAAAATACCTGAGTGCCCTGGATGTAAAACCCGATGATGCATACCCACAAAGTCAACTCGATGCCATTGAATTGAAATTGACCGAGATGGCAGAACTCGACCGTATTGACAAGGCTTATCAAGACTTAATTTCTGAGGCTGACCGATTGGCCTCCGATGGTCAATACGATTTGTCCATAGCCAAATACCGTGAAGCACAAACCATTAAAACCACAGAAACCTACCCCACGGAGCGCATTGCTGCCATCGAACTGATGTTGGCCGACGCTAAAAAAATGCGCGAAATGGAAGAAAAATACCAGGCACAGGCAAAGCTGGCCCAACAACTGTTCGATCAGGACAAACTGGTTGAATCAAAGGAAAGCTGGGCAACGGCGTTGGCCATCAAGCCCACCGAATTGTTGCCAAAAGAAAAAATGGCAGCCATCGACAGTTTGATCGTTTTGAGAGCCCAACAGGCTGAAATTCAAAAACAATACGATGGACTTCTGGCATCGGGAGATTCGTTGAAACAACTCACTTCTTACGATCGGGCTTTGGAAGTATATGCCGAGGCGCTTGCGCTAAAACCGGAGGGTAAAGAGGCCGCCCAACGCATGGAAGAAGTAAAATCCATTCAACTGGCGTTGGAAAAAGCCGCTGCCCGCAAAAAATCTTACGAAGAGAGTATAGCCAAAGCTGATGCGCTTCTTCAAAAGGAAAATTATGAAATGGCCAAATCGGAATACGAAACCGCAGTGACTTTTGCCGACGATGCCACCTACGCCAACCAACGGATTTCTGAGATAAACGAGTTGTTGGTGAAGTTGGCTGCCGAGCGTGAGCAACGATACAAAGATGCCGTAGCTTCAGGAACAGCTTTGTTTGATGAAGGAAAATACCGCGAAGCGCTGGAAGAATTCAATGTGGCAGCCAGCATCAAACCCGGAGATGCATTCGTGGTGGGCAAAATTGCGGAATGTGATGCCAAGATTGCCGAACGGATGAAAGCCATCATGGCAGAGTACAACCAGGCCATCACCGAAGCCGATAAATTGTATGATGCCAAAATTTACGACAAGGCCATTGCTGCCTACAAAAAGGCTCAGTCCATCAACCCCGACGAAACTTATCCAAGCGAGATGGTGACCAAAATTACCACCTACATAGAGGAGAACGCCATTACCGATATCCTCAACAGCAATCTGACTGTGGCCAGCAAAACCACCAAAAAGTTGGAGTTTGCTCCGGTTCCGGTGAACGTAAGAAAAAGTAACTATATCCTGGTTAAGGCCAAAAGTCTGAATGGTCAACCGGCTTCGGTTATCTTTTCCTATGGAAGTGCCGCCGGAAAAAATGGCGGTTTTGTTGTGCCAATCCCCGAAGGAGATCAATCCAACGATTTTATTATCAGGGTGGGTAACCAATATAAGTGGTTTTCTGAAGACAACAACTGGCTGGAAATTTATCCTGAAAATGGTGATATTGAACTTACTTTGGTGCGCATTTCAACAACTAATTAGGCATGACTAACTTCGGGAAATTCAAAGAAGAAGTGGAAAAGGCCACTGATGTGTCAGACATCCGGCGGTTGGTGAAACATATTTCCGAAACCATCGATGAGATGTCTGAGCCCATCGAATGGCTTCGCATGAGGGCAGTGCTTTATGTTAAGTTAGACGAAAAAGGCCATGCTATCAACGACTACCGTCAGATACTCAAATTGTCACCGGACGACGTACATGCTGCCGGACAGTTGGAGCTGCTCATCACCATATTAAGATATAGTAATTCAGATATATACGCCAATACCAATACCCACATGGATCCCTGGCTTGAATAGGATTTTGGTTCGGGAGATGTATTTGGTAAAAAGCCCTATCTTTGCGCCCCTAAAAGTCTAAATAATGGCATTCATCAATTCTTTTGAAAAAGAGGGAAATACCCTGTTCAAACATCGTGGAGAAATTCCCGTGGTACTTTTTATTTTGGCCATTCCGGTGGTTTATCTCACCAATTCCCGCATGAGCGTTGAAACACGTCAGATAATCATCTGGCTGGCCATCGGGCTCAGTATTCTGGGTTTCATTATTCGCGCCATCTCCATTGCCACCACACCCAAGGGCACTTCGGGTCGCAACACCAAAGAAGGACAAGTGGCCGAATCGCTCAACACCACCGGCATCTACTCCACCGTGAGGCATCCTTTGTATTTGGGCAATTATTTCATGTGGATTGGCATCGTGATGTTTACTTTCAATTGGTGGTTCGTTATCACGGTAACTTTAGCGTTTTGGCTTTATTATGAACGAATTATGTTTGCCGAAGAACGTTTTCTCGAGCGGAAATTTGGCGATGCTTACATGAATTGGGCCAATGCCACCCCCGCCTTCATCCCATGCCTTCGTAAATACAAAAAAAATGTGGTTCCCTTTTCATTTGTCAGCGTCTTGCGTCGTGAATATTCCGGTATTTTGGCCACTGTGATGGGGTTCGTTTTTATTGATGATTTGCGTCGTTACTTCAAAACTGGAGGTTTTGAGCTGGAAACCACAGGTCATTATGTGTTGCTGGCGGCTGTCGTGCTGGCGCTGATACTACGTTCACTGAAACATTACACCAAACTGTTGAGCGAAGAAGGACGCTCCTAACCTCCCCATCTTGCTATCTTCTCGTTTCAAAAAAACGGATTTAGAAATAAGTCATCCTTTGGTTTGACCTACGGTAAGCGTTTGCTTTTCGTTTTTCCCCATGAATTTGCCCACAAGCCCACTTCATGCTATGGTGCTTTTCTTATCTTTGTGGGATTACCCGAAGTTAGGAAATCCATGTGTATGGTTTTTTCACGGGAGAACAAATTAGAAACTTAAAATGAAGAAAAATCATATCGTTGTGTTGGGAGGCGGACTGGTGGGTAAACCCATGGCCTTCGACCTTGCCCTTGATCCTGAAAATTCCGTTACCCTCGTTGATATTCATCCTCTTTCGTCAGAAATAGCTCAAAAACATGGTATTCAGGTGGTTCAGGCCGATTTGTCGGATGGTGAGCAGGTGAAAAAGGTGGTAGCCTCCGCTGATTTCGTTATCAATGCCGTTCCCGGATTTATGGGCTTCGCGTGTTTGAAAAACGTCATCCAATCGGGCAAAGATGTGGTAGATATTGCTTTTTACCCGGAGAATCCCATGGAACTCGACAAGCTGGCCAAAAAGCACGGGGTCAGGGTAATTTGCGACATGGGCGTGGCTCCCGGCATGAGCCATTTGCTGGTAGGGCATTTTGCAGCACAACTCGACCATGTTGAACGTGCGGATATTTTTGTGGGAGGACTTCCCAAAGTACGCACCCAGCCCTGGGAGTACAAAGCGGTATTTTCACCCATCGATGTGTTGGAAGAATATACACGTCCGGCACGTTTGGTGGAAAACGGACAAATCGTAGTCAAACCTCCGCTTACCGAGGTTGAATATCTTGAATTTGATGGACTTGGAACGCTGGAAGCTTTTAACAGTGACGGACTTCGTTCGCTGATTTATACCGTAAAAGCCGACCTGATGCGTGAGAAAACCCTCCGTTATCCCGGATATACTGCCAAAGTTAAGCTGCTGGCAGATGCCGGATTTTTTGACACAAAAAAAATTAACGTTGACGGGCAGGAATTGTCACCATTGTCCATGACTTCGCAGTTGTTGTTCGATCAATGGAAGCTAAACCCCGGGGAAGAAGATATCACCCTCATGCGGATTATCGTGGAGGGAATGAAAGAGGGTGTTCGTCAGCGATTTGTGAGCGATCTTCATGATGAATTCAACGCGTCCACTCAGGTACACAGCATGGCGCGTACCACCGGATA
This sequence comes from Bacteroidales bacterium, assembly GCA_965140775.1. Taxonomy (GTDB): domain Bacteria; phylum Bacteroidota; class Bacteroidia; order Bacteroidales; family F082; genus UBA6244. Next base: position 1,472,528 of record OZ223471.1, read on the forward strand.
TGCCGCCACCATGGCCTTGCGATTTCTCATGCAAGCCCCCAAAATGAAGGCAGGGATCATGCTTCCTGAAAAATTGGCATTGGAACCCGGAGCCGTCCATTTCCTGATTTCCGGTCTGAAAACCAGAGATATCCATTATCGGAATACCCACCAAATACTGTCCTAAGTACCTATGGCCAAAGAACAAAAACCGGTAATCAAGAAGTTTGGGGCTTTCGCAGGAGTTTATACACCGTCGCTGCTAACCATCCTCGGTGTCATCATGTACCTTCGCTTGGGATGGGTAACAGGTGTGGCAGGTTTGTGGGGAGTAATTGCCATCATTTTGTTGGCTCACGTGATTTCCGTTACCACAGGCTTGAGTATTTCATCCATCGCCACCGACAAAAGAATTAAAGCCGGCGGACTGTATTACATGCTTTCGCGGTCGTTGGGTTTGCCCATGGGGGGATCCATTGGGATTACTTTGTTTGTGGGCACAGCACTCAGTATTTCACTTTATCTGGTCGGTTTTACCGAAAGTTTTTTGTCCATACCAACCGTTCTTCAATGGCTTGGCATCGAATCCTACAACCTGTATCATATACGAATAATAGGATCGTTGGTGTTGGCTTTGCTGGTGATTATTGCACTCATCAGTACCAATTTTGCCATCAAAACTCAGTTCGTTATTTTGGGGGCCATCCTATTATCGTTGATATCTGTTTTGGTTGGTGTTTTTCTCAACTACCAACCCGTACCTTCCGATTCAGCCACGGCGGTAAAGCCTTTTCAGGATTTTTCATTTGCCACCGTTTTTGCCATATTTTTTCCTGCCGTAACCGGGTTTACTGCGGGGGTAGCCATGTCGGGCGACCTGAAAGACCCCAAAAGAGATATCCCCAAAGGAACCATGTTGGCCATTGGTACCGGATTGTTGGTTTACCTGGTGCTGGCGTTGTCGTTTTATTTTTTTGTGGACAGAGCGTTGTTGGTGAGCGACTACAATTTCCTCATTAATATTGCCTGGATACCCACATTGGTGATTGCCGGCATATGGGGTGCTACACTTTCTTCTGCTTTGGGCGGGATACTGGGTGCACCACGCATATTACAGGCCATCGCACTCGATCGTATTGTTCCCCGCATTTTGGGAAGAGGCTACGGCCCAAACCGTGAGCCTCGCAACGCACTTGTGTTCACCTTTTTGTTGGCCGAAGTGGGTGTGCTCATCGGGGATTTAAATATTATTGCCGGGGTTGTTACCATGTTTTATCTTACAGCTTACGGTTTTATTAACATTGCATTTGCCCTGGAGAAGTGGGCCAGCGTGGATTTCCGGCCTTCCTTTAAAATCACCCTTTGGATTGGCATCGTAGGTTTTTTGGCCGTATTTGTGATGATGATTCAGCTCGACATCCTGTCGATGTTGATTGCCTTGGTCGTCCTCTTTGTGATTTATCATTTTATCCGACGCAAACAGTTATCCCTCGACATGGGCGATGTGTGGATGAGTGTCCGTGCTTCCCTCGTGCGCAAATTGCTCACCGCCATGGACAAAAAGCAGTTGAATGAGCGCAATTGGCGGGCCAATATCTTGTTGTTTAGCGGAGGTACAACCAATCGGCCACACCTGATTGAGTTTGGTAAATGTTTGGTGGGTCGACATGGGCTGATCTCCAACTTCGATCTGGTGAAAACCAACAAGTCAAAGGTGCTGTTTCCAAAAAATGAACAATCAATTACCGACAAGCATATTGAGGATGAGGAAGGTATTTTTTCGCGCCGGCAGGAATGCAGTGATATTTTTGAAGGTATCCAGAACATTGCAGCAACTTATGGCTTTTCAGGTGTGGAGCCCAATACCGTGCTGATGGGGTGGGGGCGCAAAACCGAAGATCCCGTTGGCTTTGCGCGCATGTTAAGACGTTTGTCGGAACTCGACATGAACATCGTACTCCTCGACTATCATCCCGAAAAAGGATTTGGCAATTATAAAAAAATCGACCTGTGGTGGCGTGGAGGCTCAAATAACGGGAATCTGGTGCTGGCTTTGATAAAATTTATGCGTACCTCTTACGAATGGCGCAATGCCCATGTACGACTGATCATCATCAACGACAAAAACGAGCTTAAACCAACCATCGAGCGTGATGCCAAACAAGTTCTCGAAAATATGCGCATGGACGTGGAAATAAAAGTGCTTAATAACCAACATGATAAGCGTCCCGTCAATATGATTATTAAATCTCAGTCGGCCAACGCCGACCTCATATTCCTTGGGTTGGCTGATGTACGTGAAGGGCAGGAAATGGAATTTATCGAACGCGCCGACTCTTTGTACAAAGACCTGGGCACTGTGGCCATGGTGAATGCTTCTTCTTTCTTTAAGGAACTGCATATTGGTTTGGGGAAGTAATACCAATTATAAATTGAAGTTAGCACTACGCTGTTTGTGTATAATGCCGATATAGAATTGAAGAGGTTTCAGGAGCGAAGCGAACTTAAAGCTCATTTCAATTCATAATCGGTATAAGAAAATTGGCAACTTCTGACCTGGAGGGTTGAAAAATCCGGGGGTCATTGAAATGAAAAAAAGGTAAGGTCAGGAGGTTTTTTTAATGGATGAAGATGCAGTCCAACATCTATTTTTTCTGCTTCCTCAATACCTTCTGAATATAACTCCCTGCCTCTGGCACTTTACATGCGGTTCCTCCCATGTCCACGTGAATTTTACCATTGATTTTGGCTACCGTCATGGCGGTTTCAGTGAGGTTGGGCACGTAGGCTCCGGCGGCAATCACAAAGCCGTTCATGGTGTAACGTACGCGGTTTTTGGCTTGGTGGATATGTTGCAGGATGTGTTGCAACAACCCATTGATTTTATCGTCGGTCAGTAGGGAAGTGTTGCCTTTTTTCAACATCAGAGACAGGGTCGCCCATCCGGCAGAAGCTATTCTTTCTTCGTCGGATTCAATCCATTGGAGGGCAGTTTTTTCGCCTGCGGGACTTTCGGAAGCAACGGGAGCAACGGCATATTCACTTAACATATACCAATAGGCTTCGCGAGCCCAATGGTTTAGCAGATTTTCGTCCATTTGCAGCGGGTCGGCAATCATGCCGGCCAGATACATGGCGTCGCTGTTGCCCGTGTCAAAAAGCGCCAGAGCCAGGGCATGGTTTTTCTTGATTTTTTTCTGGATTTTAGTCAGGTCGGCCACCTTAACCCCGAAAAATGGTTCGCGTGCGCCATGTTTTACCAATACTTTTTTGGTTTGTTCGCTCCCTAATTGTTGGAGCTGCTGAAGCAAGTCTTCGGTTTCGGTCATGGCTGGCGGATTATTCCCACTCGATGGTGGCAGGTGGTTTGGAACTGATGTCGTAAACCACGCGATTTACCCCTTTTACCCTGTTGATGATTTCGTTGGATACCTTGGAAAGGAATTCGTAGGGCAGGGGCGACCAATCGGCGGTCATGCCATCGGTGGACTCCACGGCGCGCAGGGCTACCACGTTTTCGTAGGTACGTTCGTCACCCATCACCCCCACCGATTGAACAGGAAGGAGAATGGCTCCGGCTTGCCACACTTTGTTGTAGAGTCCGGTTTCCTTCATGTGGTTGATGTAGATATAATCCACTTCTTGCAAAATGTGGACTCGTTCGCGGGTAACTTCGCCCAGCACGCGGATGCCCAAACCGGGTCCGGGGAAAGGATGCCGTTCGATGAGGTGAGCAGGCATATCGAGGGCTTTGCCAATGCGTCGTACTTCATCCTTGAACAAGGTGTTGAGAGGCTCTACCACTTTCAGTTTCATGAAATCGGGCAAACCACCCACATTGTGATGCGATTTGATGGTGGCCGAGGGTCCTTTTACCGAAATGGATTCGATAACATCGGGATAAATGGTGCCTTGTGCCAGCCACTGCACATCCTCAATGCGGTGGGCTTCCTGGTCGAATACTTCGATGAAAGCGTTGCCAATGGCTTTGCGTTTTTTCTCGGGTTCGGTAATTCCTTTCAGTGCATCTAAAAAGCGATCCTTGGCATCCACGCCGGTAACGTTAAGTCCCATATCACGGTAGGAGTGGAGTACATCTTCAAATTCATTTTTGCGCAACAAGCCGTTGTCCACAAATATGCAGTGCAAACGGTCGCCGATGGCCTTGTTGAGTAAAACCGCCGCCACGGAGGAGTCCACGCCTCCCGACAAACCCAGTACCACCTTGTCGTTGCCCAGTTTTTCCCTGAGCTGGTGGATGGTGGTGTCGATGAATGAGTCGGGGGTCCATTGTTGATGACAACCGCAGATGTCAACCAGGAAGTTCTTCAACAACGTACTGCCTTCGGTGGAATGATATACTTCGGGGTGAAACTGAATACCATAGGTGGTTTCTCCTGCAATTTTAAATCCTGCCACTTTCACGCTTTCGGTGCTGGAGATAATTTCGTAGTTTTCAGGAATATCCAGAATGGTATCGCCATGCGACATCCAAACCTGAGAGTGTTGCGACATGTCTTTGAGCAGCGGGCTTTCTTGTTTTACAAAGCCCAGGTTGGCACGACCATATTCCCTGATTTCTGAAGGAAGCACCTTGCCACCGTCCAGCTGAGCCAGATATTGTGCCCCGTAACAAACGCCAAGCAAGGGGCTTTTGCCGCGGAATGCACTTAAATCAGGAGCCGGGGCTTCGGCATTGTGCACCGAAAAGGGGCTTCCCGACAGAATAACTCCCTTTATGTTGGGTGTCATTTCGGGCATTTTGTTGTAAGGGTGAATTTCGCAATATACGTTTAACTCTCTCACTCTGCGGGCGATAAGTTGGGTGTATTGTGACCCGAAATCGAGGATAATGATTGTTTCTTCCATGGCGCAAAAGTAAGGAAACTGTTTGAGATGTTTTGAGGTTTGGAAAAACTTCTCTTTTATATGTTGATCTGTTGGAATTGTTTGCGAAAATTTTTTTCTTGTCGTCATACTGTTGTGTTTTTTTGTGGAATTCAAGTGTTAAATTATCCTACTTCTCATCTGATGAATGACGCGAAATATTTACTTTAGCAGAAAAATAAAGTCATGGCAAAGCGCAAAACCTCCACCCGAAAATCGAAAAAAAAGAAGAAAAACAACTCGTTCGTGGTTTTTCTCATCGTCGTTATTGTGTTGGCATTGTTGTCGTTCGGTATTAGTTACTTTATGCTGAACAAAGAACGCGCCATCCAGACGGAAGCCGTTGAAACCACTGTTCCTATGCAGGATGAAGTGGTGCCCGACGACCCACAGAAAAAAGAGGACATTGTGGAAATGAATCATTTGCAGGGTACCTGGGTAAGCAATTATGATGGTACCATGCTCACTATCCTGGGCAGCGATTGTACCCTCGAATCACCTTCGGTTGACAGCCCGCAAAAGACCAAAGGAACCATTCAGGTGAATAAATCTATTGTCACTTTTGTGTTTGGAGGAAATAATCCGTGCAGTACTTCCGAAGGGCATTACGAATATCAGTTGGAGGGCAATGGAGAGGTCTTTTTCAAGAAAATCAAAGACCCATGCCAGATGCGTAGTGAGCTGATGAGTGCCAGTTGGTTTCGGTTGTGAGATGACGCTGGATTTTTTTTGTTGGACGCTGATTTACGCTGATGGGCGCTGATTTGGATTGGTTTTATTAGACGCTGATTACGCTGATGGGCGCTGGTTTGGATTGGTTTTATTGGACGCTGATTACGCTGATGGACGCTGATTTGGATTGGTTTTTGTTGGACGCTGATTGCGCTGATGGGCGCTGATTTTCAAAGGCGTATTATGCACAGTCGGCAGGATGAGGCAGCTTAGCGAAGAGCTTTGTTTTTTATCTGTAAACCAATCCCACGAAGGTAGTTATCAGTCTGTCAAACACTAATGATGTCCCTTCCGAAGGGTGTAAGTGCCAGCGACGCCAGTTTAAAATGTTGATTGGCCCATGGAAGTCCGATGATGGTGATGGCCAATAGGATGCCAAAAACCAAGTGGGTAAGCATAATCCATACCCCTCCGATGAAAAACCAAATGACATTCATGAGGGTAGTAAGGCAACCCGTAGAGCTGGTGTTGGCACTCACCGTACTGCCAAATGGCCACAGGGCGAGTATTCCCAGTTTCATGGTTTGGAGGGCAAAGGGGATGCCAATGATGGTGACCATGAGCAACATGCTCGACACAAAATACTCGATGGCAATGGCAAAACCGCCAAAAAGTAACCAGATAATGTTTCCAAGAAATTTCATTTTTGTTGTGTTTAATTTGTTTATTGATGGGTAAAAGTTCCTTTGGCAATGTAGAGGGGTATCAGGTTATACTCGATCATTCCCGCTTTTACGGCCGGATTTTCTTTCACAAGCTTTTGGATGGCTTCTTTTGGTATGTTTTCAACGATCATCATGCTATCCAGCTGATCCGAAAAAGTACCATAAACCAGCAGGGAAGGATTGTCGTGGAATAATTTTTTCATGTATGCTTCGGATGCAGTTTTGGTGGCATCCCGATCGCCTGAAAAGTCCGGACGATGGGTGAAGCGCACAAATTGAAGGGTTGTCATTTCGTACAGGCTGTCTATCCTATGCAGCATGCCAAATTTAATTTGAAGCGGCCATACCTCAATACGAAATCTGTTGGCACTGATAGCCGGATCGGTGCTTAGGTAGTTGGTGGCTTCCCCGAGCGAGCTGGCCTGCAAAACGAACAAACCGCCACCGCCATCAAATGGACCTGCCGCCAGTAGTTTCTTCTCCGAATGGAGTCGTTCGATGTTTTTAAGGTGTGCCGATTGCAATTGGTTCACTTCCTCATCAGGAAGTTTTTCCCTGTCGGGGTTGGTGTTCAGAAATACAAAATAGAGCTGATTGGTGGTTTGTCCGAAAGAGGAAACATTTCCCGTAAAGAGAAAAACCGACATGAGTGCGATAATGAGTTGGTGTGTCATGGAGATGGCATATTTGAGGGCTTAAAAGTACAATTCTTATTCATATCCATGACCAATAAGGCAAACCTTGTTGCGCCTAACTTTTCCTATCTTTGCGCCCTCATGAAAACCAATGTTTCATATCAACGGATCTGGCAGGTGGCTTACCCCATTATTTTGGGAAGCATTGCTCAAAACCTGATCATTTTTACCGACACTGCCTTTTTGGGAAGGGTGGGTGATATTGCATTGGGAGCCAGTGCGTTGGGTGGGTTGTTTTATCTGGCTGTGGTGATGTTGGGCTTTGGTTTTGGTACGGGGGTACAGATTATCGTGGCCCGTCGTTTTGGCGAAGGCAACCTGAAAGCCATCGGTAGTGTACTGCTTCATTCGTTGTTGTTTTTGCTGGTAGTGGCCTTGGCAGCATTCGTGTTATTGCGTTATGGATCAGTGTATTTGCTCGATCCGGTGGTTAGTTCCAAAGCGGTATATCAGGCGACCCTCGACTTTTTGAGTATCCGTGCATTTGGAATATTCTTTGCCTATGTCAACATTGTGTTCAGGTCGTTTTTTGTGGGGCTCACCAAAACAAAGGTGATTACCTACACTACGGTAGTGATGGCTCTGGTGAACATCGTCCTCGATTACCTGTTTATTTTCGGACATGCCGGTTTCCCGGAAATGGGCGTAAAAGGTGCAGCTCTGGCATCTGTAATTGCAGAGGTTTCGGCACTGGTGTTTTTTGTGGTTTATACCCATGTCACTATCCGGTACAGCGATTATAACCTGTGGCAAATTTCAGGATTGAGTTTTCGAAAATTGGCCGATATTTTTCACGTTTCCATTCCCATGATGCTTCAGCAGTTTATCTCGCTTTCGGTTTGGTTCGGATTCTTTCTTTTTGTGGAAAAATTGGGAGAGCAGTCGTTGGCGGTTTCCAACATCGTACGAAGTATCTACATGATTATCATGATCCCCGTGTGGGGATTTTCTACGGCTACCAACTCATTGGTGAGTTATCTTATTGGCATGAATCGTGCCGACCACGTGATGTCGCTTATTTACAAAACGGCTTTGATGTGTTTGGTATTGATATTAATCCCGGTGAGCTTAACCGTTCTGTTTCCGGAAGTTTTCATGCAAATATATACCAACGATCCGGGTTTGATCGAACTGGGAATTCCGGTATTGTACGTGGTGAGTGCGGGTGGCATTTTTGTGTCCATTGGTTTTGTATTTTTTAGTGGCGTTTCGGGTGCCGGCATGACCAAAACCTCCCTGTTGATCGAGATGGTGATCTTGTCGTTCTATCTGGTTTACACCTACGTGCTCACCAATATTTTCCATGTAAATGTAGCCGGAGCCTGGACAGCAGAAATTATTTACGGGCTGTTAATGTTTCTGATTAGCTGGCCATACATGAAAAGCGGACGCTGGCGATCGGCAACAGTTTAAAGCAGAACCACGAAGATTCCACAAGAAAGATACGTGGCTTTCCCAATGTATATTCTTTCGTTTTTGATATATTGCTGAAGTATTTTGATTATTTTCGTATAACTAACCTCAGGAATATGCTTCATATTATACCCAAATCAAAAAAGAAATATGTTGTAACCGGTATGGTAATCGCCGTATTGGTTATAATTATTTTGATAGCCAACTTTTATGCAGGCAGTATCGCCGAAAAGAAAATTAGGAAGGCTTTGCAGACTTCAGGTTCGGGATATCTGATTGATTTTGATCGGGCAAAAATCAATTTTTTTACCATGACCGTGATTATTAAGGATTTGACCATCACACCTGATAGTACGCTACTGGCACAATACAAAGGAAAAAAATCTGTTCAAAAATCACTGTACAAGGTTGAAATCCCGGTATTAAGGCTCCGTCATATTGATGCGGTCAGTATTTTGGGAACCAAACAGATTGATATCAGGGAGATCATTTTTAATAAAATGGTACTCACCCTAATCACGGGTGGAGGTAAGCAAGAGCGCCGTCGAGTGACAGAAGAACAAGTAGATAAAGGCATTAATATCAATCGAATAGCGCTTCCTGAAATAGGAGGTGTGGGAATTGGTTTAATCAAATTTAACGCTTTTACCCTTTATGTGGTTAATCTGCCCAAAGAGGATACCGTATTGGTCAATAAAGGCGCTGATTTTACTTTGGATAACCTGAGATTGATCAAAAACCCATTGGATACCAATACGTTCAGGCTTGTAACAGAGGATGTGCGTCTGGATATTGAAGATGAATCCTTTGATTTTTCAACTAAGGATTATAAACTTTCGTTCAGCCGACTCAACTTTAGTATTCGTGAGAAATTATTGCATGTTGAAAATTTAAAGGTTTCTCCCAAACGAAATATGTATGCCATGGCATCGGCCAAAAAGTTCAGAAGCGATGTGTTTAATGTAACTACCGATATGATAGATGTGCATTTGGGCGACTTCAAGTCGATGATTCTAAATGGTTCCTACGATTTTCCCCTGGTGAAGATGTCGGGATTGAAATTGTTTGTGCTCAGAAACCGCTCGTTGCCCTTCGACGAATCCAAACGTCCGCTTTTGCCCAACGCATTGCTGAAAAGTATGACCACTCGTCTGAATATCGACTCGCTGATGATTGGTAAAAGTCAACTGGTTTACGAAGAAAGTAACAGTGACAAAGAACCAAGTATGAAGGTGTCCCTCGACCGGTTGAAGGTGTTGGTCACAGGAATTACATCGGTGAGCGACAGCATGAAGTTACGACCCATGAAGATGCAGATTGCTGCCAAATTGCAAAACCAAATTCCCATGGAGGTGAATTTTACTTTCCCTCTGGCAAGTGTTCGCGACACTTTCAGTTATTATGGATCGTTGGGCGGCGGCGCTATGTCGGTGTTCAACCCTATGCTTGAATCTGCTGCCGGTGTCAGGTTTTCATCCGGCGACTTGGAAAGTATTAAATTCCATGTGAGAGCCAATAACACTTACGCCATGGGAAACATGACGATGTTGTATCATAATTTGGCCGGAACTGTGCTGCGAAAGGATGGGCAGGAGGACAATAAACTGCTGTCGTGGATTGCCAATCAGGTATTGAAATCAGACAATCCGGTTGCAGGCGAAGCCCCCCGCGAGGTGCCCATTTATTTTAACCGGGTGATGTACAAGGGTTTTGGTAATTTTGCCTTCAAACCCTTATTGAGTGGGATATTGGCCACTACCATCCCCACTTTCGATAAAAGCAACCAAAAGAGTATCGACGAAGTTAATCATACCACCCGTCGTGATTTGCGTAAGCGCAGGCGTGAAGAAAAGAGAATGAGTAATTGAGGCAGATTGTCGTTTTCGTAGTTCCCCGATACCAGAAACCGGTAGCTGAATTGATCCGAGGTGCAAAGAATACGCTGTTTGTATACGATTGGTTATAAATAACTTACCGATGATCTTCTTTTTGCAAAGGGAAACAATTCCGGCTTGGCAAGGGGGTGCGCTCACTTACCTCTTTCGACCGTAGCCATTGGCAGATACCGGGCGCTTTTCGCCTTTGCGTGAAGCAAAGAATTCTTTTTTCCGACGTTGTTTTTCCACGTTCCATTCCTTCTTTTCAGCTGCAGTCATGGGCTTGTCGGTTTGGGGAAAGGGATTGTTATCGACGGTTTTAATACGCTGATTGATCAGCTTTTCGATGTCGGTGATAAAGGCATTTTCTTCGGGTTCGCAAATGGAGAAAGCCACCCCTTCTTCGCCGGCCCTGCCTGAGCGGCCAATGCGATGAACATAGGTTTCGGCCACGTTGGGGATGTCGAAATTAATCACGTACCTCAGTTTGTCGATGTCGATACCGCGGGCGGCAATGTCGGTAGCCACCAGTACGGTAATTTCCCCGGCTTTAAATTGAGAGAGCGAACGCTGGCGATGGTTCTGGGCCTTGTCGCCATGGATGGCTGCCGATTTTATTTTTTTCTTTTTCAGGAAGTGATCAATTCGGTCGGCACCGTGTTTGGTGCGGGCAAAAACCAATACCTGATCGATTTTTTTTCGGGTGATGATATGCAGGAGCAGCTCGTTTTTGTCGGTTCTGTTGGTGTAATACAAAAACTGACGGATGGTTTCTGCCGTGGACGAAACAGGGCTCACTTCCACCTTTTTGGGGTTGTTGAGTATTTTTCGCGAAAGCTCCACAATGTTTTGGGGCATGGTAGCCGAGAAAAATAAGGATTGCCGTTTTTGAGGAAGCAGGGCGATAATTTTTCGTATGTCGTTGATAAACCCCATGTCGAGCATGCGGTCGGCTTCGTCCAGGACAAAATATTCCACATCGCGCAAACGGATATAGCCCTGATCGATCAGGTCGAGAAGGCGTCCGGGTGTGGCAACCAGCACATCTACACCTCTTTTGAGTTCTTGCGTTTGAGCACCTTGGTTTACTCCGCCAAAAACAACGGTGTTTTTTATACCCGTATATTTTCCATATTCGGTAAAACTTTCGGCTATTTGTATGGCCAATTCACGTGTTGGGGTGATAACCAGCGCTTTGATGGTACGTCCTTTGTTTTGCAAACGACTATCTAAAAATAGATGTTGTAGTATGGGGATGGCAAAAGCGGCAGTTTTTCCGGTTCCGGTTTGTGCCGAACCCAGTACATCGTGTCGTTTGAGTATGAGCGGGATGGCTTTTGCTTGTATGGTTGTTGGTTCAGTGTATTCTTTATCGATGAGGGCCTTTAATATGGGCTCGATAATCTCCAGGTGTTCAAATTGCATTCTTTATTTTTAAATTATTTTATATGTTTTAGGAGGATTTTGTGGGAGTAGGTTAATCAGCGGCAAAGGTAAGGCTTTATTGCATGCGAAAAACATGGAGGAAAGGAGGGTGGGAGTCAAAAAGAAACAACACACAACAAATATGAAAAAAGAGCCGGGGAAGAAGTTAAATGTTAACAGTGGAAAGTTGAGAGTGGATAGTGAAAAGCCAACTCTACGAGCTTAGTGCCAACAGCCATGGTTATCGGGTAACGCCTGACAATTAATTGTCGTTCACAGCATCTGCCCATTGCAAGAGTTCGGGGTAAAGGTGCTCGATACCTTGATTGTCGTACAGCTCGATTAATTTGTTTTTAAATTCGGCGAAGCGAACAAATCCACGTTCCTCAACCATCATTCTTACCACTTCAGCATCCACTACCTGGTAGAATGTTTCGTTGTAGTTTTCTTTCAGATACAGACAAAACACAGCCCGCGACAGGTATTCATTGAAAACTTTGTAAGGGGTGTCGTAGATTTTGTTTATCTCCAGATCATCGCGCCAAATCACCCTTCTGCTCATGGAACTGCCAATGGTGGCGGCATATTTTTCCGAAACAGGAAGTAGGTAATCATAGTCCATGAAGGTAAACAACGACTCCATTTTTTTTCCCACGCAGAGATCATCCCAAGGGTAGGCCTCCCGGTGAACCCCGCCCAAAAACATAATGGTTTCATTGTAATCGTCGGTGGTGAAGTGCCGTGAAGTTTCCTCACCGCCTGTGAGAGGTGAGATCAGGATGGTATAGCTGTTTACACGATAGCTGAATTGGTTTTCAAGCCAATCCCACATGTGCTGAACAGGAACTACCGAGTCGTATAACAGAATTTGCTCTGAATAATAGTCTGCATTTCCATTAAAAAATGTTTCAAAATCTGATTGGATATACAAGTTGTTGAGCAACATCAGTTGTGGCGTAAACAAATCAGGTTCCCACAGGATGTTGTATATGTCTTTCGATTCCAATTCGTTCTGATAGTATTCGTATTTGAAGCTGTTCAAACTCACACCGAGATAACTGGTTATATCTTTGTTGTCAAATTGATACTGAAAAAAAAGATCGTTGAACCGGTAAGGAAAAAAGTTGGAACTTACTCGTTGATAGTAATCGGTGGTTTGGTTGATGAAAACGGAAGAGGTTTCCATATCTTTTACTGCCAGTATAATTTGGGCGAATTCATAAGTTTTTGGAATCTCAATAAAATATTTTCCATCGTGGGTTACTTTATACGACACCGAAAATTGTGCCGGAATAACTTCCTGATTTGCATCCTTTTTACAAGATACAAGCGCGAAGAAAAAGAGAACTGTTGTCAAAATGGAAAACAACTTCATACCTGATCGAGCTTAGTACTGAATTTTTCGATTGAACCTGTCACACACAAGTTATTGCGCTTCAAAAATACACAAACTAACCTGAACAAAGCTGTTACTTTTTTATCATCCGGATAGTGAACTGTTTACCGTCAATATCCAATACGCCAAGATAACTTCCTCCCTCAGTTGGTGCTTGCCAAGTGTATTGATGGTTCCCGGCAGGCAGGGTTTTGTCAAAAATGTTTTCAACCATACGCCCTTGCATATCAGTAATGTACAAACGTACTTTTGCTGAATGTGTTAACTCAAAAGCAATGGTAGTTGACTCACCAAACGGGTTGGGGTAGTTTTTGAAGGCAGTAACCGGATTATTTGTCTCGGAAATGTTTGTATAGTCAACCGATATCCTTGTTTCATTAAAGAAACGGTCGCTGGCAATGAGGGTAAGACTGTCCACGGGCAATTGATTTTCGGCCACTTCAAAGGAAACGGTGGAAAAATCACCTATACATATTTGATGAAGCCATTCACCATTCACCTTTAGTTCGAGTTTGTTCAGGTCATCATCGTAATTCAGGTTGAGTGTGATGGTTGTTCCATCAATGGTACTCGAAACCAGTTCAATTTCAGGGGGTGTATAATCGGTGTAAATGGCATTCATCACGATTTCTTCGTTGTGAGGGAAGATTTCACGAATGGCGCTTAGTGGCTTGCCTTTCAGTCTGATAAACCTCGAATCGATGGTGCCGACTCCATAGGCTTCCTTGTCGAGATACACCATATATGGAGCAAAAGTGGGGTCGATGCTCATGATGTTGCCACAAACGGCATCCACCGACAATGCCTTACGCCCTGCGATAATGAGTCGCATGTTGTGTTGCATTTCTTCCATGGTTAAACCAATCAACCCCGTTGGTCCGTGGTCGAATCCCTGAAGTCCGTCAATAATAACAAAATCAACAGGTTTGCATAAGTAAAAATCATGAAGCCATTTATTCAGATTTTCAAGTCCGTGATCAATCTTTGTCCATTTGCCAAAAAAAGTAGGCGACATACCATATATATTGGGAGGCGCCATACCAATGGCCACATTTTTAACTCCTCCGGTGATGATGGCTACTTTGTGATTTTTTAGGACGGGAATGCTGATGACCACGTCGGCTTCATTGTATATCTTATTGATATAAAATTCAGGACTGAGGTTGGGCTTTTCGTCATCCGGATACAGCCGAACCGTGTCGTTGAGGTAAATTTTATCGAGGTGGGGGTCGTTATAATCTTCCCAGGCTCCGCAACTGTCCTCCAATGCTACAATCTGGTCCACCTCAGGAATGTTCTCCAAAGTATAGTTGTAGTAGTTCAATACTTCTCTGGTAGAGGTGGCCGACGAGCTTTCGATGATATAAATTTTTCCGTCAGGATTCAATTCCCGAACCATTTTGGCCACCACTTTTACTACCCGCCAGTCGGTAGCAATTCCACCAACCTCAACATATTCAGGGGTAGGTGAAGGGGGCATTTCAACCAGATTGGGTTTCAAAACCACATAATCGCCGTTGCTGATAAGTGCATCCATACCTCCTGCCAAATCGACGGCCTCTCTCACCATGGCCTCGATATCGGCCAACTCGATATCCGAGGCTTGTGCTTTCTCAGATTGAACGATGGCTACTTCATCAAACGTGGAAGTAATCTGATTTTGTGGATTGGCGATTGGAACTCTTCCTTTCCAGTCAGGCTTGATATAGGTTTCCTGATTTCCGGCAAAGATAGTTCCGGTGGGAATAATGGCTGTGTACAAAACAGTTGATAATCCGAAGAGTACGATAAATAAGGATGCGTAAGCCAGCTTGTTTTCGCGAATGCTTTTCTTGAATTGAACAAATAGCATGGCCGACGAAAGTGTGGCGGTGAGCCATAAAACAAATGCCGATGCCAAAGGAAAGGCGGCCCGTTGACAGGGATAGGCAGCCCTGCTGGGTTTGGGAATTACCCGAATCAGAAACCAGATAAGGGCGAAAAATCCCAGTATGATCAGGTAGATTTTTTTCCAGTTAATTTGTTTCATCAGGTGCAGGTTTTAAAAGTGTTTGTAAAGCCACATTCAGTTCTTTTCGGTTAGTTGTATTCCTGCTTACGCAAAAACAGATAGAGATATCCACTAAATACAAAGGTCATGATAACTTGAATATATATTGGTGTGGAAACAAGTCCGCTATCTAAAAAAGCCAGATGTATTAAACTGAATTTCAGTGTGTAATAGATAAGTTTGCTGGCAATAATACTCAATAGAATGGCAGGAAAAACCTTGTTGAGTTTTTTTGCCAGAAAATAAAACAGCCATACGTTTGCGAGCAATTCTACAGCAATGAGCATCATTTTTAGCATCACGGGATGTCCCGAAATAAGAAAGGAGAATACAGGCAATGTCAGGGCGATAATCATTGCATTCGACTTGCCGGTGTGTACCATTGCGAGGATGAGCATGATACGCATGGGTTCAATCAGATATAATGGAAACCCGATCAGGTGTGAAAATGTGGGAACGAAATAGATAACAGTCAATGCTGAAAAATCGATTAGCAAGCTACCTATAAATTTTTGTTGCTTAATACCCGCAGTAAGTGAATTCATCTAAGTAATTGATTTAATAATATATGTGATACCCTTCTATTGGCGTTGTAGGATAAACAAAATCCAACTACGACAAAGGTAAAACAATTTTAATCAATTGTCCATGGTCTTAATTCATCGGCTTCCGACCAGGCAGCAACCCATTGGGGCAAGGGCAGATTGGCATGTTCTATCCCCATGGCCCTGAGTACCTCCTCCACCTTTACCAATCCGTTTTTGGAGGTTACGCCCGTACGTATCAATGCGGCTGAATGTATTTTGTCCTGACGGATGGTCTGTTGGTGGAAATAAATCCATTTGTCGTCGGCGGCTACAATTTGGGTTTTGAGCGTGTATTTTTGAAAAAGTTTCAGTCGGTGGCGATATCTTACACTGGATCCGGCCACGGCGAGTCCCCATTTTTGTTCTTTAACCACTTTCAAAAGACCCATTCTTAACGCCATTTCAAATCTGCCGAAGTCCATCATGGTTAGATGCCGACCATTGTTAAGTTCAATAAACGGGTCGATGTCGGTGATGCAAACACGCATGGGAATGACGCTTGTTTCTGAAAAATGCAGCTTCGGTTTAAATTTGCTTTTTATCAGGGTGCGTGCCAGGCGCAGATAGGGGTACATGAACTACTGCTTTAGTAAGTGAATGGTATTGAGTGGGTTGTCTGAACTGAAAACCGTGTTTCCCGCCACAAGGACATCTGCTCCGGCCTCCACCAACAGGTGATGGTTTTCGAGGGTTACACCGCCGTCCACCTCAATAAGGGCTTGGCTTCCGCTGGTTGTGATGAGTTCTTTGAGCCGGCGAATTTTACCATAGGTTTGCTCAATAAATTTTTGACCGCCAAACCCCGGATTCACCGACATGAGCAATACCACATCCAAGTCGGTGATAATTTCTTCCAACACCGCAACAGGTGTGTGGGGATTGAGTACCACACCGGCTTTCAGTCCTGCGCTTTTCATGGCCTGAATGGATCGGTGAAGATGGATGCTGGCTTCGTAATGAAGGGTCAGTATATCGGCTCCGGCTTCCTTAAATTGTTGGATGTATCGTTCGGGTTGCACGATCATGAGGTGGACATCCAATGGTTTGTTAGCGAGTTTTTTAACCGCTTTAATGATGGGCATTCCGAAGGAAATGTTGGGCACAAATACTCCGTCCATCACATCCAGATGAAACCAATCGGCTTCACTTTGATTGACCATCTGGATATCCTTTTCCAGGTTGGTGAAATTGGCCGAAAGCAGGGAGGGGGCGATGAGGTGACTCATGTGTAATTTTTTTGCAAAGATAAAAAAAAGCGTCCCGAGGGACGCTTCAATTTTTTAACCCAGATAGGATTTTAATATTTTACTTCTGGAGGTATGTTTCAGACGGCGGATGGCTTTTTCTTTAATCTGACGAACGCGTTCGCGGGTCAGGTCAAATTTTTCACCAATTTCTTCCAGCGTCATGGGGTGTCCGGCGTTCAGGCCAAAGTACAACTTCACCACATCGGCTTCACGTTGGGTGAGGGTTTGAATGGCACGATCAATTTCTTTACGCAACGATTCGTACAACAATCCTGTTTCGGGTGTGGTGGCTTCTTCGCTGCGAAGTACATCATACATGGTGTTGTCTTCGTCTTGAATCAAGGGGGCATCCATCGATACGTGACGTCCTGCATTGCGCATGGATTCTTTTACTTCGCCTTCGGTCATTTCCAGTTCGGAAGCAATTTCTTCCGAGTTGGGCTCACGTTCAAAGGATTGTTCCAGGCGTGCAGAAGCCTTGTTGATTTTGTTGATGGAGCCAATTTTATTCAACGGAAGACGAACAATACGCGATTGTTCGGCCAATGCCTGAAGGATACTTTGGCGAATCCACCAAACGGCGTACGAAATAAATTTAAAACCCCGGGTTTCGTCAAAACGCTGAGCGGCTTTGATTAACCCCAAATTACCTTCGTTGATTAAGTCAGGAAGGCTAAGGCCTTGATTTTGATATTGTTTAGACACGGAAACAACGAAACGAAGGTTAGCCTTGGTTAATTTTTCAAGTGCTGCACGGTCGCCCTGTTTGATCCTTCGGGCGAGTTCAACCTCTTCTTCCGCAGTAATCAAATCCACCTTGCCAATTTCCTGAAGGTATTTGTCAAGCGATGCGGTTTCGCGGTTGGTTACCTGCTTCGTAATTTTAAGCTGCCTCATACTATTTCATCCAATTAAAACTGAAACTTATACGATTATCTTGATAAAAGGTTACCTGCGTGGTTTGTCGTGACGGTCGTTACGATCGTTACGGTTGCGGTCGTTGTTGTCGCGTCTCTCGGGGCGATCGCGCCGTTCTGATCTCTCAGGACGGTCGGTGTTCGACATACCTTCGGGGCGTGGCAGCAGTACTTTTCTGGAAAGTTTGAGTTTTCCGGTTTTGGCATCTATACCCACCAATTTCACGTCAATTTTTTCGCCTTGTTTCAACACATCTTCCGGATTTTCAATGCGTTTCCAGTCGATTTCTGAAACGTGAAGCAGTCCGTCTTTGCCGGGTAGAATTTCCACAAATGCGCCAAAAGCAACAATGCTTTTTACGGTACCGTGGTAAATTTTATCGAGTTCGGGAACAGCTGTAATGCCTCCAATCCAATCCCTGGCTGCGTCAATGGAAGTTTTGTTGGGTCCCATGATGTCGATAACACCTTGGTTGCCAATTTCTTCGATGACGATGGTACATCCGGTAACCTTTTGAATTTCCTGAATAACTTTTCCGCCGGGTCCGATAACGGCACCAATGAATTCTTTGTCGATAAACAGTTTTTCGATGCGGGGCACAAATTCTTTGTAGTCGGGACGAGGTGCAGCAATGGTGTTGGCCATTTCGCCCAAAATGTGCAAACGACCCTGACGTGCTTGTTCGAGGGCTTGCTCGAGCACTTCATACGAAAGCCCATCTACCTTAATGTCCATCTGGCAGGCGGTGATACCATCTCTTGTTCCGGTAACTTTAAAGTCCATGTCGCCCAGGTGATCTTCGTCGCCGAGGATATCTGAAAGCACGGCAAATTTTCCGCTTTTGCTATCGGAAATCAGTCCCATGGCAATACCGGCAACGGGTTTAATCATGGGCACACCGGCATCCATCAGGGCAAGAGTTCCGCCACAAACCGAAGCCATGGACGAAGAACCGTTTGATTCGAGAATGTCGGAAACGATGCGAATGGTATAGGGGTTGGTTTCGTCTTGGGGAACCATGATTTTCAATGCGCGTTCAGCCAGATTACCGTGACCCACTTCACGACGCGAAACGCTCATCATGCGTTTTACTTCGCCGGTGGAGAAAGGAGGGAAGTTGTAGTGGAGCATGAACTTACGTGAACCTGAAACTACAGCACCATCAATGGTTTGTGAGTCGAGTTTGCTGCCCAGGGTAACGGTAACCAATGCCTGGGTTTCGCCGCGGGTGAATATGGCAGAACCGTGTGCCGAAGGCAAATAATCCACTTCCGACCAGATGGGGCGAATTTGGTCCATCTTTCGTCCGTCCAAACGAACACGGTCGTTGAGGATGGCATGACGCACGGCTTCTTTTTCCACATCGTGGAAATAACGTTTTACCATTCCTTCCACTTCAGGGCGTTCTTCTTCGGAGAAGGTTTCGAGGTAGGCATCGCGAATGGCTTTAAAGGCCTCGGTACGTGCATGTTTATCGGGGTTTGCCTGAAGTGCCAGTTCGTAACAAGCCTGATAAGTAGCTTCGTGCACTTTGGCTTTCAGCTCTTCATCGTTGGTTTCGTGGCAATATTCGCGTTTGATTTTTGCTTTTTCCACCTTTTCGGCCAACGCTACCTGTGCGGCGCATTGTTTTTTGATGGCTTCATGTGCCACCTGAATGGCTTGCAGCATATCGGTTTCCGAAACCTCTTTCATTTCGCCCTCCACCATCATGATGTTATCAGCTGTGGCAGCCACAATCATTTCGATGTCAGCTTCTTCCAATGAAGAGAGGGTGGGGTTGATAACGAATTCGCCGTTGATGCGGGCCACGCGTACTTCCGAAATGGGTCCGTTGAAGGGGATGTCGGAAACGGTAAGGGCGGCGGAGGCAGCCAAAGCGGCCAGGGCATCGGGGGCAGTGTCTTCACCACCTGAAATGAGGCTAATCAACACCTGAGTTTCGGCATGAAAATCATCAGGGAAAAGTGGACGCAGGGCGCGATCGACCAGACGTGAAATCAGAATTTCGTGTTCCGACGGACGGGCTTCTCTTTTGAAGAAACCGCCGGGGAATTTTCCGGTTGATGCGTATTTTTCTTTGTATTCTACCGAGAGGGGCATAAAATCTACGTCCTCGCGGGCATCCTGAGCGGCAACAACAGTGGCCAGGAGCATGGTGTCGCCCATGCGGACAACTACCGAACCGTCAGCTTGTTTGGCAAGTTTTCCGGTTTCAATGGTAACGGTTCTCCCGTCTTCAAGTACAAAAGAGGAGGTTATTGGTTCTAATGGTTTCATATACTAATTTGTGAGGTTAAAAATTGAGTGTACTGAAAACACAAAAAAAGGCAATCGGTAAATTGCCTTTCTTTGGGAAGGATCCGATGCCTTCTTTATTTTCTCAGACCCAGCTGCTTAATGATGGCACGATATCTTTCAATATCCTTCTCCTTTAAGTAGTCGAGCAATTTTCTTCTTTTTCCAACAAGTCTGATAAGTGATCTTTGTGTAAAGACGTCCTTTTTATTATTCTTCAGGTGGCCGGTGAGGTGTTTAATACGGTAGGTGAAAAGCGCAACCTGACCTTCAGCAGAGCCCGTGTCGGTGGCACCTTTGCCGTATTTTTCAAAAATCTCTTTTTTCGTTTCAGTCGTTAAATACATACGTTATATCTTTTACTCAAAATTCGGGCTGCAAAAATAGAAAGATATTTTGAATTACACAATCTTTTTAATAATCTTTTTTCTATTTTAAAGCTTTTGTAAATCAGGGGGTTAATTTGTTGAAGAAGATTATTTTTTTGAGTTACAAAAACCGCAGCCTTTTTATTTGCCGGAGAAGTATCCTTACCGGTTTTTTTAGGGTTGCATGGGGTTCTTTTTTCTGGCTATGGAAAGGTAGTTGCTCAACGCACCATATATTAATATGGAAAAGGACAGCAGGTAGTGTGCCGAACCGATCATTTTTTCATCGTAATTAATTAAGGTGAAGCCGAAAATGATACATACGAGCCCTCCGAGGATGTACAGCCAGAATCTGTTGGTTTTTTGATGATCGAAGGCTCCGGCAGCCAGGTACAAAATGCCGTTCATAGCCAGCCAAAATGCCAGGTCGGCCAACACAAACCGCTGCGAGATTTCGGGATAGGTCAGCAGTACCAGTCCGGCAAAAGCATCCATCAGGGGTTCCATGATTACTTTTTCGTTCATCTGTTCGTCGAAATGCAGAAACAAGTAAATGCCCGTGAGGGCAGCTCCGACGAGCAAGGCGGCACCAAAAAAGAAGCCCATTTCCATGATTGTGAGCGACCAGACCAGTCCGGCAATGGCAACCACTAAAAGCAGCGATGACCTTAAAATACTGTATATAGATTTCATTGATAAGCTTTTGGCAAAGGTAGGTAGAAATTTGTTTGGGAATTCATGCAATTAACCAATAAGCCAATTCATTTGCAGGTGTCGAATAATGACCAAAAGCTTAATCAAATAAATGGGGAGTGAAAAGGGAGATGTTGGTGAGCGAACAAGAGGTGGTTCCCCTAAAAACTATACTTCAACCTCACATAATAAATCTGGCCATAGCCACCAAACTCGGTTCCGGCATCTCCCAGAAAAACCTGACTCATCACAAAAAATCCCAGGTTTTGGGTTAGGCTGAAATTTACATTGGGGCCTACGTAGGCGGAGCCGTCCAGGGGGTTGACAATGCCGCTGATGTTGGCACGAATGAGGGGGGTGATGGGGTAGGCGGCTTCTGCAAAGAAATCGAACTTGGAAAGGGTGAGGGTTTTGGCCGAAAGTTCGCCCACGAGCAAATTTACTCCCTGACCTGCCGGTCCGCTGGTGCCTCCGGTGTTGAAAATGGCCGACACATGCATGTAGAAGCTGTTGGGCAGTGTGTAATTGGCTCCGATGGAAGCTACCAGTATGCCGGTGGTGTCGGCGAAATTATCTTTGTTTCTGAAATAGGTGGCTTCGCCGTTAAATCCGGCTCCTTGTATTTGTCCCGACCAACCCAAACCTGCTACCACATCCGTGGTCATTACGCCTCCGAAAAACTGAAAGTCGTAGTTCCACTTGTTGAATTTATACATGGCGGCGGCGGTTAATTGATGGTCTTTGTCGAGCTTGGCGGCGAAGGAGAGCGAAGAAAAATTGCCGGTGTAGTACTGCATCAACACCGCATCGCTTCCCGCCCGTTCCACGTAGTCGAAGTCCAGGTAATTAAAGGCGTTGAAAATATCGTTGGGAGTCCACACGGTGTTAATGCCCCAGTTGATGCGTTGGCGACCAACGGTGGCTTCAAATTTTCCTTTGGTCCAGGTGGCATAAAATCGGTCGAAGTTGGTGAGGAAAACATAGGAGCTGTCTTGTGCCCAATCGAAGGTCATGTCCACGAGACCCTGGTCGGTGGTGAGCATGTCGGTATATTGTGGATAGGTTTGTGCAAGTAATGGTCCGAAGATGAAGTTGTTGCGCATTCCGGCCTGAAATTGCAAGTTGTTGGTGGGGTAGTAGTTGAAATTGAACCGGTTGTAAACCCCTGACATGTTTTGCCATATCGCCGAATTGGCCGGAGCCATGGTGGTGTTCAGGAACTCCAGAAAGCCGGAGGTTTCGGTTTTTTTCTGCGTTTGAGATTGGGCGGAGGTGAATACCAGACCTACGAATAATATCAATAATGGTAATCGCTTCATCATTCCATTTTTGGGTTTCCCCAACTTGTCGGGGAGTAAACTACTCTATTCCCGAGAAGTATTTCATAAACTGAACGCGCTCCCAGGCGGCGGGGTTTTTGGTGTTTTCCACACTCATTTTTCCGATAAACTCCTCCAACGAGTTGTAACCTTTGCGTTCCATCCAGCCTTTCAGTTCCTCTAGCATGATACCGATTTCTTTGAAGCCTTTTTTGTATAATACGGAAGCAATTTGAACGGCTTTGGCTCCTGCCAGCAGTTGTTTGATAACAGCGGTTCCGTCGTGAATACCGGTGGAAGCAGCAATATCGCAATGAACACTTTCGGAAAGCATGGCCACCCAACGCAACGATTGTGCCAGATCGGAAGGCGAGCTGAACACGTTGGAGTTTTTCACTTCCAGGTGCTCAATGTCGATGTCGGGCGAGAAAAAGCGATTGAACAAAACCAGTCCCTTGATGTTGGTCCAACTCAGCGTTACCAGCGATTTGGCCAAAGCCGAAAAGTAATAGCTCAACTTAATGGCTACTGGAATTTTAACCAGCGATGTAATGCGGTTGGCAATGTCGAGATATACTTTTTCGTTGTCCATTCCGCTTTTTTCCATGTCGGACGGAAGCACGAACACGTTAAGTTCCAGTCCGTCGGCGCCGGCCAGTTCGATACGTTTGGCAAAATCCATCCAGTCGTTGTTCGAAATACAATTGATGGAGGCAATTACGGGTATGCTCACACTTTTCTTGCAGTCCTTGATCAGGTTAAGATAGGTGTTGATGTCGTTCTCTTTACTGTAGTTATGGATGTAGTCCTGTGCTTCCGGATAGAAGTTGGCAAAGTCGCCTTCATCGAAAGTTTTGCTCGATGCCACATTGATTTGCTCTTCAAACAGCGATTTCAGCACCACGGCACCGGCTCCATTTTTTTCCAGTTCAATTACGTTGTCCACCGAATTGGTTAACCCTGAGCTACCGACAATGATCGGATTTTTAAGCTTTAAGCCCATGTATGTTGTTTCCAGACTGATCATAGTTCAAGACGTTTTAGTGCGGTTTTATTCCAAAGCGTAAAAATAGTAACTTATGTACTTCATATTTCATGGGTCGAAAATTAAAATCAATTCTAAATAATGTGGTTCGGTCGATTTTGAGAAATGTATGTAAAGGGCGAATAATCTTTCATTAGCTTTGCAAAAAAAGTCTGTTGAAAAGAATACTTATCATACAAACGGCTTCGTTGGGCGATGTGGTGTTGTGTACTCCGCTCATCGAAAAGTTGCATCACTTTTATCCCAAAGCCAAAATCGATTTTTTAGTCAAATATGGCTATGAGGAGGTGTTGAGGTATCATCCTTATATTCATCATGTGATTGTTTGGGATAAAAAGGAGAAGAAATTTGCCCATTTGTTTGAGCTGATCCGAATTTTTCGCGAAAAGAAATACGACCTGATCGTGAATGCCCAGCGTTTTGCTTCTTCAGGGTTGATCACCGTTTTTTCGCAGGGAGAGCATACGGTGGGATTCAACAAAAATCCGTTTGCCCTTTTTTTTAACCGAAGAATTAAACACCGCATCGGAAAAACCTCTCCCTTTGTTCATGAAGTTGACCGTAATTTAAAGCTCATCGAGCATGTTACCGACAACTCCGTGGATTTCCCCATGCGCCTTTATCCCACGCAGCTCGATTTCGCCAAAGTAAGTCAGTTTAAAACACGAAAATTTATTACCATCTCGCCCGGTTCGCTGTGGGCTACCAAACAGTTGCCCGCCGAAACATGGGTGTCGATGATGAAACAACTGGATACGGACATGGTGGTTTACCTGTTGGGGTCGGCCAAAGAAGCGGCACTCTGTCAAAGCATTATCGAACAATCAGGTCATTTCAACAGCATGAACCTGTCGGGCAAACTCACCTTTCTTCAGTCGGCAGCTTTGATGAAAGATGCGGTAATGAATTATGTAAACGATTCGGCACCCATGCATTTTGCTTCGGCCATGAATGCCCCGGTTACGGCTGTTTATTGCTCCACCGTTCCGGAGTTCGGCTTTGGTCCCCGCTCCGACCAATCGTTTGTGGTGCAAATTCAGGAGACGCTTTCGTGCCGGCCATGTGGTTTGCATGGGTATAAAAAGTGCCCAAAGAAGCACTTTAAATGTGGTATGCAAATTCATGTAAAACAATTGCTCGATACCTTGCCGGAGTAATCAATTCCGTGCTAAATTTGCCCTATGAATTTGCAAGACGAAATATCCAAATCAGTTGAATTGCTCAAGAAAGGCAAAGTTCTGCTGGCACCCACCGATACCATCTGGGGAATAAGTTGCGATGCCACCAACTCCAAGGCCGTAGATCGGATTTACAAGATTAAAGGTCGCGCCGAAAGCAAGAGTTTGATCATTCTGCTCGAATCGGTTGAAAAACTTCCGAAGTACGTCAAAGTGGTGCCTCCAATTGTTTATGATCTGATTGCCAATTCTAAATCGCCCCTTACCATCATTTATCCGGGAGCTAAAAATGTGGCCAAAAATGTGATGGCTCAGGACGGAACGGTGGCCATTCGCATTGTGCATGGTGAGTATTGCAGTGCCGTGTTGTCGCAACTCGACCGACCGGTTGTTTCAACTTCGGCCAACTTCGCCGGTCAACCCACCGCCAGTGTTTTTCAGGAAATCGACCCCGGCATTGTCAATCGTGTGGATCACGTGGTGGAAGTATTTCGCGACAGGGTACGTTCCGTAAAACCATCCACCATTATTAAGTTGGAAGAAAATGGTTTGTTTACCATAATCCGACCCTGAGGGTTTATACCTCTGTTTGCTCCCCCGGATTTGTGAGTAGTCAAAGATTGGGACTGCGTTGAAAAGTCTGGAAACAAATTCTTAGCACAGATATTCATGGAGTTTATCGCAGAGTTCCGCTGAGTTTTTTTAATTTCTACAAAACTTTGTTCATCAATAATTTGACTCTTTTGTCACCTTGTTAATTGGTGGTATTTGGATGTAAAGACCCAAGATGTGATGTACAGCTTTTCGAAATGGTGAAAATTGAATTTGGAAGAGATATTCGCTTGACTGGATTGCATCTGAATCCGAAGGATTCATATGTTTATTGCAATGGAGAAACATATTGTTCGACCCCGACGGGGTCGCACTTGTTGTTGAGCCAACTCTATCTTCGAAGAGTATTGGACGTAAATGTGCAAATCAAATTTTTTCAGTATCTTTTCCCGCTTTAAATCGGCCAAGCCGGAACAGGTTTGAAATGAAAATGATTCCTGAGCTTGACAGACTGAAAATTGTTTTAAACCAATGGAATAATATGAATTACGATTTTGATTATGTCATCATCGGTAGTGGATTTGGCGGTTCGGTGAGTGCTTTGCGACTGGCCGAAAAAGGGTACAAAGTGTTGGTGGTGGAAAAAGGAAAGTGGTATGGTGCAGAAGATTTTCCGCGTACCAACTGGAACCTGCCCCGCTGGCTGTGGATGCCGTCGCTGCGTTTGTTTGGCATCATGAAAATCACCATCTTCCGCCATGCGGCCATCCTCTCGGGAACGGGTGTGGGTGGTGGGTCTTTGGTTTATGCCAACACGTTGCCCATGCCGAAAGCTGCTTTCTACACCACAGGAAGCTGGAGCGGTTTGGCCCATTGGGAGGAAGAGTTAAAACCATATTATAAAACCGCCCTTCATATGTTGGGCGCCACGCCCAATCCCAAACTTTTCGACGGCGATTTGGCGTTGCAACAACTGGCTCTGGAATTGGGCCGACCTGACGAATTCGAAGCACCTCCCGTGGCGGTTTACTTTGGTGAAGAAGGGGAGGAGGTGGCCGATCCATTTTTTAATGGTGCAGGACCTCCGCGTTCGGGTTGTACCTTCTGCGGCGGCTGCATGACCGGATGCCGTCACCATGCCAAAAATACCCTCGACAAAAATTATCTCCACCTGGCCCAAAAGTTGGGTGTGCAAATATTAGCAGAAAAGGAGGTGGTTGGCGTGGAACCTCTTGGCGCTTCCGATGGATCGGACGGGTATCGGGTGATGATGAAGTCTTCAACAGGTTGGATATCAAAACGATCGTCGGTGAGTACAAAAGGCGTCGTGTTTGCCGGTGGGGTGTTGGGCACGGTAAAATTGCTCCTGAAATTGCAAAAAACCTCATTGCCAAACCTTTCCGAAAAACTGGGCGACGACATCCGTACCAACAACGAAACCCTGATTAGCGTCACCACCCTGAATACCGAAATGGACATGTCGAAGGGCGTGGCCATTGGCAGCCTGTTGCACACCGACGACAACAGCCATCTGGAGGTGGTCAGGTATTCGGAAGGCTCAGGTTTCTGGAAATTGCTTCACCTTCCTCTGAGTACCGGTACGAATGTCTATTCCCGATTGAGGCAAATGATGGGCGGAGTGTTTAGATTTCCGCTCAGTTACTTGAAAATATATTGGGTCAACAGTTGGTCGAAACACACGGTGGTACTGTTGTTCATGCAGCACCTCGACAGTAAGTTGAGGCTGAAACGTAATATTTTCGGACGCATGGTTTCTTCGTTATCTTCCGGAAAAAAGCCCACCCCCAATATCCCCGAATCCATCGAATTGACGCGCAAATACAGCCAAATCGTGAATGGAAAAGCCACCTCCTTTGCCTTGGAAACCTTTGCAGGCATTCCTTCCACCGCTCACATACTGGGTGGTGCCGTGATGGGTGCCACCGCTGACGAGGGGGTAGTGAACAAAAATAACGAGGTGTTTGGATATCAAAATATGCTTGTGGTGGATGGATCAGTGATTTCTGCCAACCCGGGCGTAAATCCAAGTTTGAGCATTACGGCCATTGCGGAGCGGGCGATGGGGAGGGTGCCGGGGAAACTCAAGTGAAGTGCCTCCGGTGATTGTCGAAAAGTTGAATCTTTAATTAAATAATTGAAAATCAATAGAAAAAATTTGTTTCCAAAGTAAAAATCAATTCCATGAATCCCCACCTCCCCCTAATAATCAAAGCTTCCATCCATGCCGGACAGGAAATTCTAAAGATATACCAAACGGATTTTGAAATCACTTACAAGGCTGATGAGTCACCCCTGACCACTGCCGACAAGCGGGCGCATGAGGTAATTGCCGGATATTTGAGCCATACCTCCATCCCTGTTTTGAGCGAAGAGGGGAGAGATATTCCCTATAGTGAGCGCAAACACTGGAAGCAATTGTGGATAGTAGATCCGCTGGATGGCACCAAAGAATTTATTAAAAAAAATGGTGAGTTTACGGTGAATATCGCCTTGGTGGTTGATCACCAGCCGGTTGTGGGCGTGATTTACGCTCCTGTTTTGGATGTGCTTTATTTTGGAGAAGTGGGTTTGGGTGCCTACAAAATGCAACAGGCCTCCGAATTGTTTGATGCATCTGATGTGTTTTCTCATGCCGAAAAATTGCCCAAAGTCGGGGAAAAAGACCATTTTGGTGTCGTGGCCAGTCGCTCACACCGATCCGATAAGACCAACGATTTTATCCATGAGCTGGAAAAGAATCATGCCAACGTGCGGGTGATTACAAAAGGCAGTTCGTTGAAATTGTGCATGATAGCCGAGGGTGTGGCAGACTTGTATCCCCGTTTTGCGCCTACTAGCGAATGGGACATAGCTGCCGGACATGCTATTGTGAAGGCTACGGGTGGGCGTATTTATCAGGCACAAATACCGGATAAGGAGTTGGTTTATAATAAAGAAGACCTGCTTAATCCTTGGTTTGTGGCCGAAAGTAAAACTGTCAGTCAGCTTTAATACAGCGCACACTCAGGTAGTATTTTTTTGGGATGGTGGTGCGGTTGATATTGGATTGATGGGCACCCAACACCCTGGCCCACGCCGAACTTTTGCTGAATTCATCCGACGTCCAGTAATAGCCATAGTCGTTCAGGTAGTTGAAAAACCCCACACTCGGCAAATAGTTCCCCCCAAGTACGGCATTGAAAGTCCCACGTCCGGTTTGTTTGAGTGCTGTCCCTGCCTTTTTTGTTCCACCAAGGGTGGCTGCCAGCGTATCCCAATCTGCATCCGTGGGTAAACGAAAGCCCTCCGGACAGACGGACAAGGCTGAATTCCAATCGTAAACATGGTGCTGAATCATGTCGGAACTGTCCAGAACAACCGATTTGAAATTACCGGTATCCGCAGCTACATTTTCTGCCATCCATATTTGATGCTTGATTTTTAAGACAGCAATTTCCTGAGCCATGCCCATGCACGCGACAAAAAGTAGAATTGTGGAAAAGATTGTTTTCATGATCGTTGGTGCTTGATACAAAAATACGAAAAACAAGCTTTATTTTGAATATGATGAGATCGTGTAAATATTTATGCAAGATGTATTTGATAAATATTGAATAGATATGCTTAAAACAATAAAATTGAAATTTATTCGCCTGCTGAACCCCTATTTGATTGAACCCCTATCCCTTACCTTTTCTCCAAGGGTAAAGGCAATCAATCCTCGGTATTTACAACCTAATGTGTTAATTACTTGTAATTGAACACTCCTCCCCTTGGGGGAGGAGCAGGGAGGAGGGGTGTCTGGTCATACATTTTCCGTCTCATTCAGCTACTAAAATTCATTTATTGCCTGACGAACCCCTACCCCTCACGAAAGGCTGCTAATGACAACCTTTGGTATAATTCAGTTTATCAGGTTATTGCAAAAATGTAGGTTTTTAATTCCCGGGGGATTTCTCTCCGCCTTCGGCGGATACGAAATGACAGGCTTTTTTTTTGGTTTTTGTCATCATACTATGTGCGCCCCCTTTTTTTCGGGGGTCTTTTTACTCGGAATGACCCCAAGGGGAAAGGCGATCAATCCTCGGTATGTACAACATAACACGTTAATTAAGAATAAAATATCACTCCTCCCCTTGGGGGAGGATCCCGGATAGTGATCGGAAAGAGGAGGGGTGTCTGGTCAAAAACTTTTTCTTTTCATTTAATTGCGGTGAATCCCAAAACAAAGCATCGGACCCTCACCCTTCTCCTACCACCAACCGGTATCCATCGCCATGGACGGTAATTATTTGTACTGTGTTGTCGTCGGAAAGGTGCTTTCTGAGCTTGTTGATATACACGTCCATACTCCTGGTGGTGAAGTAGTTGGCGTCTCCCCAAATTTTGTTCAGCGCAACTACTTTCGACAGCAGTTCTCCATCTTGTGCCGTCAACAAATGCAGCAGTTCGCTTTCTTTGGGGGTGAGGGATTGTTTTTTGTTGGACTTCAGGTTGGTGAGGTTCCTCGAACGGTAGTCGAAACTAAAATCACCCAGCTTAATGATTCCTGTGGGGTCGGAGGGTACCTTCGACTGGTGGGCATGTCGGTTGATTACGGCTTTCATTTTATATAAAAGTATCTCCGAATCAAAGGGTTTGGTGATGTAGTCGTCGGCTCCGGTTTTATAGCCCAAAACGATGTCTTCCCGCAGTGTTTTGGCGGTGATGAAAATGATGGGTGTGTTTTTTTGCGAAGCTTTTATTTGTTTGGCAATGGAAAACCCGTCCACGTTGGGCAGCATCACATCGAGCAGCACCAGTTGGTAGTCAGACGAATAAAAACGTTCGTAGGCCTTGGCTCCATCGCTTTCCCAATCCAACACAAAATCGTTTAACTCCAAATAACTTTTTAGTACGGCTCCAAAACTCAAATCGTCTTCAATGAGTAATATTCGGGGTGGTTGGTTCATGATTTCTGACAGTTAAAAGTAAGGGTGAAAATGCTTCCATGGCCGGGTTCGCTGTTTACGGTAATGGTTCCTTCATGGGAATCCACAATGGCTTTTACATAGCTGAGGCCCAATCCAAAACCTTTGATATTGTGTATGTTGCCGCTAGGTTTCCGATAGAATTGATCAAAAATATGGTTCAATACTTCTTTGGACATGCCCACGCCATTGTCGGCCACCCTGATCACCAGATGATTTCCCTGGTTGTATGTTTCTACCATGATTTCGGGTGGTTTTTCGGTGTATTTAATGGCATTGTCGAGGAGGTTGTTCATGAGGTTGGCCAAGTGAACTTCGTCGGCGAGCAGCACCGAACAGGAGGCTTTGAGGGAAGTGAGTATGCGTCCTTCCTTTTGTTTGGCCAGCAGTTGCAGGGGGGCCACCGTATGTTCAATTACTTCATGGGCATCCACCCACTCCCTTT
Source organism: Bacteroidales bacterium (assembly GCA_965140775.1). Lineage (GTDB taxonomy): Bacteria > Bacteroidota > Bacteroidia > Bacteroidales > F082 > UBA6244. Next base: position 1,503,267 of record OZ223471.1, read on the forward strand.
CCAGCTGGAGGTTGCCGCGTTCAATCAATGCCATTTGCAACACCTTTTCCACCTGATGGTTCATGCGCTTATTTTCCTTTCGAATCATGTTGAGGTAATAGTTGGTGGGTTCTGCGTGCCCCATCACCTTGGGCGATTGCAGGGCGTCGGTGGCCAGGCCAATGGTGGCAATGGGTGTTTTAAACTCGTGGGTCATGTTGTTGATAAAGTCGGTTTTTATCTGCGACATCTTTTTCTGCCTGAGCATGTAAAAAATGGTAAACCAAAAGGTGGTGAGCATGATGAGTGTAAAAGCAACGCTTCCGGCAATAAGAAAGGTGAGCGACCGATAGAGGTAGGTGTTTTTGGTGGGAAAACTTACCAGCAAGTACATGTTTCTTTGAAAGAAATTGTCGGGAAACAGGTTGGCTTTGTAGGCGTTTGCAAGTGCCGGCGGGGCATTTTTGGTGGCATGCAAAACTTGTGAGCTGTCGTCGGTGGTTTGAATCATTTGATAGTAGAAAGGAAGTTGGATACCTCTGGAATTCAACGCATGGCCAATGAGTGAGTCGAAATTGGCGTTGTTCATGGTAAAAAACATTTTATCGGGATCAAAACTGTACTCCACCACCCATTCTTCCATGTTTTTGTTGAACTCAACCAGCTTTTCCTCGATGAGTTTCACCTTTTCCTGCTCTTCCTGCCATTTCTTTTCGCTGAGAAGCGTTTCCAGGCTGTCGCGTGCCCCCGAAATTACCAACCAACGCTCAATGTCCTGTTGTTCGGCTTGATTGGCAGCGATATCCCGGGGGGCAGGTGCCCAATGAATTTCGTAATCCAACTGTTTGGTGCCATACAAGGTATCGAGGTAGGATCCGTCAAAATACACCACATCCGAATCGTTGCCATAAATATGGGTAACCACCCTTTTACTTCTTACAAGGGTATGTACAGAGTCCAAATCAAAAGTGGGTTCGGGCGGCTCAGGGAGTGTGATGGGGGCAGGTGGAGGTGTTTGTATGGCAGAGACAGGCGGCGGGGGAGGGGGAGGCAGGTCGAGTTTTTGGTCGATAAACGAAAATCGGTCGTAGCGTCCCCACTGATCAATGCTTTCCAATATGGCCTCGTACACCGACTTGTCGAAACGGGAGGCTTCCAATTGAAAAGCATGACGCACCCAAAGGGTTTGAATAAAGATGATGCCCAGCAAGCTGATGGACATAAACAGGACGATAAGATTAAACCGACGTTTCAATGCTTCTGTGATTGATTTGGAGCAAAGCTAATGAATCTAAATTCATTTGATGTCAATTTTAACCTCATGTTAACCTTTTTTAACCGGCCTTAACCTTTGCCATCAGTTGGTTAGCCTAGTTTTGTGAGGTCATTAAAAAACACTAAAAAATGAAAAAAATAAACCTATTAACCATTTTGGTTATGTTGTTGGTGCTACCTGTGATGGTAGGCGCCCAGGACACGCAAAAGGAAATTAAAGTGAAGATGGTAAAGGTGGTGGATGGAACCACTACCGTAATCGACACCATATTTTCTTCCAAAGCCGACCTAAAACAAGAAATGAAATGGATGATTGAAGAAATCGCTGAGGTGGATTCTGTTGAACACAAAAACATACGTGTGGAGATAATTGGCGACGATGAAGATGGCGACGACCTGGAATATGAGGTATTTTATTCCGGAGATGGTTCGGATAGTCATGTGCTTTACACCTCGCCCCGCGGAAAGAAAAAATTAATTAAATGGGTGGATGCCGATGGTGAGGAACAGGAGTTTGAATTAAATATAGAATTTGAAAACCTGAGCCGAATGCGCGACGACATCGAGCGTGAAGTGTATGTTTCAATGGAAGAATCTGAAGAATTACGGCGTCAACTGGAACAATTGGAATTGGATAAAATGGAATTTCTCGGTGAGTTACCACCCCCACCGCCACCTCCTGTGGCTCCCATTTCTCCCGATCATCCCGTTTTTTGGGTGAAAAATGATCGTCACGGGCATGGCGCTGTTTCTGAAAAGGAATTGCGTGATGCCGGTATAAAAAACCAACCCGATTTACTACGACTCACTGAATTGGATGTGGACAACCGCGATGGTGTAATTACCTTGCGTTTTTTGCCTGAAACCGAAGAAGGGTCATCAAAGGTGTTGGTTTACAACTATTTTGGAGAAAAGATTTTTTCCGGCAAACCTGAAATGATAGGTGGTGTGTTTCAAATTACCATCGACTTGAGCGGCAAACAACCGGGAACCTATTATTTGCAAATCGTTCAGAAAAAAGCTTCGGTCACCCAACGCATTCATTTGTAAGGGGTGATGTAGTTGATTTTTATTGTGGTAGGCGCCTGTCCTTAAAAGGGATGGGCGTTTTTTTTCCACTATATCACATCTTGCGTGATATAGTTAACCCGATGGATTTTGCCGTTTCTTGTGTATTGGAGTTGCAACTCAACGCCTTCGTTGGTCATGATCCTCTCCAGTGCATCCGGGCTGAGATCCTCAATTTTCTGACCATTGATTTGGACGATGGTATCGCCCAATTGCAATCCCTGATCTGCTGCCATGGATGGTTTGTAAAGTTTGTCGATTATCAACACAGGATGGCCTTTCGCAGTGGTTTTGGTCACTTCGAATCCGGTAACAGAGGATTGAAATTTCTTTCGCGCATCGGCAAAGGGTTTAAAAAATATCCTGTCTTCCGGAAAATCGATGTAAAAATTATAGCGCGACATTAATGGCACCCCAAGCCAACCATTGGCTCCATCTTCCGACCAGGCACTCAGTGTATCTTTGGGAAAACTGACAACAACTTTGCGCAAGGAATTGTCGCCAAAAATAATGGAGCTCGCCCTCAGTTCGTATCCGGCTTTTTTTACCATGCTCAAATTCAAGGGCGAAATGCCATACACCACCTTGTTTTTGTACCGGTACAAGTTGTGGGCAAGTGCGGTTTGGTAGGTCAGCCTGATGTCATCGGTGCAATCAAAGTCTATCTCAAATTCGCCTTCTATCACGTTTTCCGGATCCACAGTTACAATGGCTTCCGTGATAATCCGATTGTTGATCAATTTGTAGTTGACGTGGTTGAGTTGTACCAATTTGGGACGGTAATCCGGGTGGTGAAGTACAAGATAATTTTCTTCAAAATTGATGTTGACGATGTAACGTTTCAGAAAATTGATCCCCACAATGCCTGCAATGCCCTTGCCATCGAAATCGAGCAGGTTAAGAATGGGGGTTTGTGGTGAATGGAAAGTAGTGTTGCCCAGGGTAAAATCGATGGGTTCGGTGATGATGAGGATGGTTTTTTCGCTGTCGGTTTTTCCGATATTGGCCTCTTCCACTTGCATGGGATAAAAGTTGGCGTTGGCCACGAAAGTGCTGTCGAGGTACAGGCCGGTGGTTCCTGTGTCGAGAATAAACTTGCCTTTAATACCATTGGCCAGCGTAATTTCCACATACAGGTGGTCGTGGTAAGTGAAAGGAATTTTCAAATCGGGCTCCTGTCGGCTGCAACTGGCTAAAGCCATTGAAATTGTGATGGTTAAAACAAGTAAATGTAAGCGTCTCATCCTTTTGACGTGTTATTCTACTCCATGAATCAAAAGCCTACTTTTTGCAGAAGGTTCATGGCTTTGGTTATGTTGTTGATGTATGGCTAAAAATGTCAGGCTAATATAGCCTAAACAATTCCGATGAGATAATTGTAATCAATTAATTTTCAACATGAAATTGTTCATTTTCTGAACCGAAGTTCACAGATGTTGTAGCCAATTGTGGGGTTATATTTTTTTCAGTTCCTGTTCGTAGTCGTACCGGAGGTCTTCATGAAGGGTCAGAAGTGTTTTCCTGATCGAATTTACCTGGCGTTCCAGCAGGTTTTCAAGCACAGGGCAATTATGTATCCTCGGCGACATGTGTTTCAACCGATGACAAAAATGCAGCAGCAGTTCCACTTCTGTTTGTTTGTTTTTGGAAAAACGGATGTAGGTTTTGGTCATTCTTAACGTTTTTCTCACCTGCTTTTTAGCCATATAGTAATTGGGTGTGTAATGCAAATCGAAATCCAGATCGATCTCACCTTTGATGGTTGACACAAAAGCCGCTTCATCCAGCGAATCGAACAACAGGTAGGTCAGGTATTCTTTATTTTCCTTTTTAAAAGCAGCCAGTTTGGCAACGATATCCATCAGCTCCCTGGGCGACAGGTTTTGCAATCCTTGTTTGATTTCTTTTATGGAGGAGGTCGTTATCATGAGGTGTTATTGTATAGGTAGATTTCTGTAAGTCAATTGGATAAGCCCTTTATTATAACTTTTGCTATGTACCAGCTCCAAACGATTGGTTGGACGCCCATCCTCAAAAAGCCGGATGCCATCGCCCAGCAGCACCGGAATCACCGAAATAATCAGTTCGTCAATCAGGTTTTGATTTAAAAGTTCGTTGGCAAGCCGGGCACCCCCGTCACAATAAATGTTTTTTCCTTGCTTTGCTTTCAGCGAATCAACCAGCAGTTTCAAATCGCCGTTGTAATAACGAAAATGGCCTACCGATCCGCTGTTGGTTCGGCTGATGATATACACTTCTTTGTTTGTGTGGGGATAGGCATAGCCCATTGACAATACCTTTTGGTAGGTCTTTCTCCCGATGAGGATGGTGTCGATTGAATCAACAAACTGCTGATAACCATAGTCTTCGCCTTCTTCTGCGACCATGGATAGAAAATCGAGCCCGTCATTTTTGTCGGCGATATAGCCATCCACGCTCATGGAGATATACAGGATCACTTTTCTCGGATTATTCATGTGCTTCCGTTGTAGTTATTTGATTGTCAGGCGCTTTAAAGTGTTTTCGTTTGGGTTTGGTTTATTTCCACCGACGCAATTATCCTTTCTGCCGCAATTCGTCCCACTTCATCGTTGGCTTGATAGCCGGCCATTACCTGCCACATGTTTAGTCCCTGAACAAATCCCACGTTGATGAAATTGATTTTTATTCCATCCTGGTCGAAGCTACCTCTTTGAATAAACCCCGGAATATCGCCATAATTTGTCCATTCCTGGGTATAAACAAAATTGGTTACTCCCTTTTGACTTTTCACCTCAGCCACCGAACCGTCGGCAGCCCCCTGAAGATTTCCTTCTCCGATGACGGGCTTGTAGGTGGCACTGTTAACGAACACTTTAACACCTTTTTCAGAATCGTAAATGTAGGTTTCCATTTGTTCGACGAGCGCTTTTATGTTGTCGGGGAGTTTGAGGTCTGTTTTGGTCAATTGGAAGGGTGTTTCCAACGTCAAACCAATGTGGCCGTATGTTTGCCTGGACCATTCCTTGTCCAGGATTTCTTTACTTGTTTTTTCCGATCTCAAAAATTTCATGAAAGCTTCTCCGCCAAATGTTCCTGCCACGGTAAATACAGTGAACGACACAAAAAACACAATCCAGTAAACCAAACTTTTTCTTTTGGGCTTTTCCTTTGCCATGTTGGCTTTCATGTCTGCTTCCGAAATGCAAATTAACTTCCGGAAATCATCAAATGTTTTATTGGGATTTTTTTGGCTCCATTCCGGAAAACTGTTGTCAATCTTCTTATTGCAAGCGTCGCAAAACGACTGGTAGGGTGTTTTTACCTCGTTCATATGACCGCAATGGTTGCATTTTAGAAAGTCCATTTCAATTGATAATTAGGTTCTTTACTGTGTTTTATGTCTAATAAAGCCTGTCAACATACCGATGATTTTTAGCGGCTCAAATATCGATGCAATTTACAATTTCTCTGAAATCATGTTGCTTTCTCCGAATTAATTACTTTTGCCGTCAAACATATTCACGCCATGATTTTAACCTTGTTTATTGTATCCGGATTGTTCCTCATCGGAGGCTTTATCTTTTTTCGTAAACATAAGGCCCTGTTGGGTTGGATGTTTGTGTTGCTGGGGGTTTTCGGCCTGATATTGGCTACCGTGGTCAAATGGCTTTATCCCGGCGTGATGTAATTATGACCACTCAAACTGTTGCCAACATCCGTTTGTAAATCCGGTCTGTTCATACAAGAACAAGTTACTAAAAAGTGTAGCTGTTCGCTTGTGTCCTTACTTTTCCCGGTTTTTCTCCAAACCGTTTGATTCCAAAAAAAACTTACATTTGCCCTATTCCGACAAAACCGGATGTCTAACTTTTTAACCAACTTCTTACTTTATGAAAAAAAAACCTACTCTTTTTTGCCCTTCTTCTGGGGGTGTTGGCTACGTTGAATGCACAAACCCTTGTGTCAACCGACGTGCAAAAGAAAAATGTGGTGCTGGAAGAATTTACCGGAATCCACTGTCAGTATTGTCCTGAGGGTCATGCCATTGCCCAGGCTTTGCAAGATGACAATCCGGGTAATGTGGTATTGGTCAACATCCACCAGGGAAGTTTTGCCGTACCCAGTGGCAGCGAACCTGATTTCAGAACTCCCTTCGGAGATGCCATCGCCAACCAAACGGGTCTTACCGGCTATCCGTCCGGAACGGTCAACCGACATGTATTTCCCGACATAGGTTCCTCCACCGCCATGGGCCGTGGTTCCTGGACAACGGCGGCCGGACAAATTCTGGAAGAAGACAGTCCTGTAAATGTGGGTGCATCCACCAGTTACAATGCTGCTACCCGCGAACTGACGGTGAATGTGGAGTTGTATTACACCTCCGATAGTCCTGAATCAAGCAATTTTATTCAGGTGGCTTTGCTCCAGAGTGGCATCCTCGGACCTCAAACCGGTGGAGGAATGGGTAACAACTACGTGCACAACCACATGTTGCGCTACCTTATCACCGATCAGTGGGGCGACGAAATTACTACTACCTCTCAGGGCACTTTCGTTGAAAAAACCTACACTTATACGGTACCTGCCGACTACAACGGCGTGCCTTGTGTTGTTGAAGATTGTCAGGTGGCGGTGTATGTTACCGAAAGTCATCAGGAAATATACAGTGGTGCCGAGGTGGAAGCCATCAACGGAACCACCCTCATCACTTCATCCATCTCACAGCCCACCGAACAAGTGTTGATAGGTGAAGCCGGTGCTCCTTCTGTTTTTAATTTGAATATCACCAATTTACTCCCCAATACCGACGATTTTGTTCTCACACTCACCAACCAAAACCAACCTGCAGGCTGGAGTAGTGCCTTCGTGGTGGGTGGCGTGAGTTATGAGGAAACAGCTACTCTTTCGCTGGAAGCCGGCATTGCCACCGATTTTACCATCGAGGTTACACCTGATGCCTCTCCCGCGGTAGTCAACTATCTGTTTTCTGCTCAATCAACAAATCAACCCAATGCCCCCGCCGTGTTGATGAATGTGTATGTGATGGCAGGCGTGGAAGATCTGTTGGTAAACAATCAGGGAGCCTGGACGGGTGGCGATCCGGCCAGTTTACAACAAGACTATTTCGATGCTTTCGATTTTGCCGGTATGACCAAGTACACCGCTTGCGATTATGTTACCTTTAAGGTGTTGGGTAACGAAGAGAAACTCAACAATGTGCGAAATCTCTATTTCAACATTGCATGGACTTTTCCCTCTTTTACCGATGAAAATGTGGGTTTCCTCACAACTTTTCTCAACGGTGGAGGAAATCTTTTCGTGGCCGGACAAGATATTGGTTGGGATACCTGGGATGCCGCCGGAAATGGAACACCTGTCACCAAGGCTTTCTATACCGAATACCTGAGCGCCGATTACAAGGGCGATGGCAGCACCGCCAACAATTCGGCCTACGCTTATCCCGAAGAAGAAATTTTTGGAACCATGGGCTCATTCTCCATCATCGATATTTACGGTGGAAACATGTACCCCGATCAGGTGGATCCCCTGGGAGATGCCATTTCCATTTTTAAATACAACGACAGCGATGCCAAAAGTGCGGCCGTTCGCGTTTCCACGGATGTGTACAAGATCGTTTATATGGGTTTCGATCCTTCCATGGCGCCACAAGATGCTATGAATGAGATTATCAAGCGTGCCGAAGATTGGTTCAATGTGTCGGTAGGTATGGAAGAAACCACTGTAACCACCCATCGTATTTACCCCAATCCTGCTCATGGAAGCTTGATGGTTGAGGCTCCCGATGCACAGGTGGAAATTTACAATACCATGGGTCAGTTGGTGCTTCGTACGCGGACTTCAGGTGAGGCGACTTCCATTCATATCGAAGAGCTGAATCCGGGAAGTTATGTTATTCGTGTTTCGGATGGCTCGGCCACCGAAAGCAGCATGCTGATAGTTTATTAAGCCAGAAATGCGTTAAAACAAAAAAGTCAGGGCGTGAATCATATTCACACCCTGACTTTTTTAATTATTAAAGAAACTTAATTTCCGCCAACCAATTGATCGGCTTGTTTTTCAGCCCAATCAACAACCAGCGTTTTTTCATCGGAACTCAGGGCAGCTTCAGGATGTTTGCTCACAAACTTTTTCTTGGGCATGGAGCCTTCTTTTACTTCATCGGCAATTTTGGTGAGTTTGTTCACCAGCTTGGCGCGGTTGAGTTGGTATAGTTTGTCAAAATTCAACCTGGATTTGGCTTTAAATGATCCTTCGGCACCGTGGCAGGGCATGCACGATTTGTTGAATACGGCCTGCACATTTTCAGGAATGGTAATCCCGGGAATGTCTTCGGTTTTGTCTCCGGCAGGGGTTTGAAAGGCAAATCCCAACGCAATTACCGGAATGGCTATCAGCATGATGAGTTTTCTTTTCATGGCCTTATTCCATCAATCTTTGTGAAGTATTGGCAGCCCAGTCGGTAAGGGTTTTGGCAGTCTCTTCGGTTAGTTTCATTTCAGGGTGATTTTCGAGTACCTTTTTAGGTGGCATATCCCCGTTGGTCACCACATCAGAAATGTCGGTAAGTTTACCCACCAGTTTAGCCTTGGTCAATTCGCCCAGTTTGTCGAACATCAGTTTCTTTTTTCCTTTTTCATTTTTTGAATCGGAGTTGTGACAACCATAGCAGGAGTTATCCAACACCGCCTGTACATCAGCGGGGATTTCCCAGTTGGGAACCTGTGGGGTAACGGGAGTTCTCTTTACCGGTTGGTTCACCGTGGCTCTGACGAAAATGAACCCTACAAAAAGCGTAAGGGCAATCAAATAGTACTTTTTCATGTTTTTATTTTTTAGATACTTGTACAAAGGTAGTAACTTTTGTTATTTGTACTCATTTTAAACAAGGAGAAATTGGATGAAGTTTGCATAATAAAGAAGACTGGTGGTGATGCCAAAAAAGCTGCTCTAAAAAAGAAAGGAGCACCGGTAGGAGCTCCTTTCACGTTTTTTAATTCATGACAGCCAAAGAATGGTGTCTTTGTGGTTTACTTCGTCGGGGGGCTATAAATATTCTCGCTGTTGCGATAACCGGTCAGGTCTTCGTACCAATCTTCGTACAGCGCACCGCCCGATTCGGCCCAGTCGGCAAAGAAATTGTAAGCGTCGATAATTTGAACCTGTTCCACAGGATATTCAAACTTTACAGGCAAATCAATGGCCCAGGGCAGGTTGTTCACCGTTTGATAGTATTTTCCGGTAGCAGGATTGCTGTCGTCGGCCCAGGTGCCAAACAAAGCCTGGTCGGCCAGGTCGGTGGGCTCTTCTCCAGCCAAATGCACTTCGATGCCGCGGTCTTCATTCACCACGATAAACGGATTGTAAGGTGCCACACGGTTGCTCACCACACGGGTAGAAAGTGGGTTAAACACCACATGTATTTGATAAAATTGTGGTTCCACGTAAGGCATATCCGGCACGGTGTTGATAAATCCGCTTCCCGAAGCGCCTATCATGCTGAATGCGTTGTCGAAAAACATGATCACCGTATTGGTTTGGTTTTCTTCGGTTCCGTTGGCGGCAATGTTCAGGTAATTTTCTGTAAATTGCTGACCTGTAACTGATTGAACGTTGGCAGGATCGCCCTCAATCATGATACCAAAACCGTTGATGAGACTGGCACCCACGGCACGTACGCTGTAATCGGTATAAAATTCAACCAGTCCATTGTTGGAGTTGAGCACCGATTTGTATTGATAATCAAGTACCAGATCGTTGAAGTCGTAGTCGCCTTTTCCCGGCCACAGGTCTTCAAAGGCAAAGGTTCCCCAGTCGGTTTCGTTGGGATAATACACATTAAAAGCACGTGAGGCATCCGATGGATAGTCGTCCAGCTCGTCGTCCACGCCATCCCCGTCCGAATCGCTCACAGGTCCGGTTACCACCACATTGTCGAAATACATGCTGGTGTTGGTGCTGTAGTCGTTGGTCCAGATGAGTACCTGACATGAAGCTGTCCCCGAAGGCATGGTGGCGGCAATCATTTTGTTGGTCCAGCTGGTGGGGACCGTGGTAAAGAAAATATTGTAATAGGCCAAAGCATTTCCACTGCTGTTCAATGGAATAAGGTACAGCCAGGCGTAGTTCGAGCCATTGGCACCAACGCGCTTCATGTCGGCACTAAAGGTGATCAAATCTCCGGGTGCCGCTGCAATGAGTTGCGAAGTGCCGCCATAAAATGAGGTATTCGAATTGTGTGTTCTAATATAGCCATCCGACCCATCTTGTGCCCATTCCATGTATCCTTTGTTGGCATCTCTGGAGAACCACCATTTTTGGTCGATGGTATTCAAATCCGACCAGTAATGCATGGTACCAAAATTGTTGGTGCTGAAATCACCATTGGTAATGAGGTTGGTAACAACCTTTTGGTCGTATCCACGATGCACGTCCAATTGGGTTATTCTGCTGCTTTTAAGGGTGGGGGCTAGTGAATCGGGAGGTAAGTTGCCATAGTTTTCGCCAAAGTCGATGATAACACCGCCTTCTTTCAACCCCGAGTTGGCAATGGGAACCACCACGGCTCCGGCCACCGTTTGTACATATACTTCGGTGAGGGTGCTGGGCACAACCACACTTCCGTTAAATGATCCTGTGGCATCAAAACTGCCTGATGTAATCAACTTACCGCCCATGGCAGGGTCAGCCGAATACACATCAAAGCGACTTCTCATTTCCGAAAAATCTACTGTCTCGGGCATCTGTATGCTAAGGGTTACCTCTTTGGTTGTTTCAAAAACAAATCCGTCGGGCACCACCAAATCGTCCATACTCTTTTGTGGATCAACAGGATTGTCGTTGTTGTTGCACGACTGCAAACCAAACATTCCCAGAATAACGACGATAATAAAAGCGCTTATATAAGTCTTCATGGCAAAATATATTAAATTTGTAAAGGCTAATTCAACAATGGTACCAAAGATACGGCATTGTTGTAAAAGGTTGACCAATAACTAAATAAAATTTTGAAGTAAGCGATAGTATTTCCCGATACGGGAAAAATTTATAAAAAGTGTACCATATGGAGAATATTACACCGGGTATTGGCTCACGTGTTTCGCATCCTGAATTTGGAAATGGGGTGGTTATTCAGGTATATAGCGACAGTTTTGAAATCACCTTCATGGATTATGGCGTAAAAACGGTGACTAAATCTTTTGACAAACTTAAAGTATTGGACCATCACGGTAGCGAAACCGACCTGATCTCCTACGAAAAAGTGGAAAGGGTTTTTCGTAAATTGCTGACTTCCATTACGGATATCCAGCATCCCGTGCATTTGGGGGATAAATGGCGGGGTGGCAAACTCATTTTGAAGCCGGGAAACGATGGTTTAAAAGAGAAGGAATTGCCCATCGATGCTTTCTTTCATAAGATTGTGATGGTGCGCGACCGACTCCGGGTGATGGAACAGCGTATCAATGCGGCCAAGGGTTTGGACGACGAAGAAAAGGTGGCTTTGCAGCAGTATATTACCCGGATTTATGGAAGCCTCACCAGCTTCAACGTGCTTTTTGCCGACAAGGATGACCACTTTGTGGGAGAAAAAACCACCTGATATGCAACCTGTATATCTCGTTGGTTTCATGGGAGTTGGAAAGAGTACGGTAGGCAAACGACTGGCTTCGTTGATGGATTTGGAATTCATTGATTTGGACATGATGTTCGAGTCAAGGTACAAATTGAGCATTCAGGCATTTTTTCAAAAATATGGGGAAGCTCTGTTCCGACAATTTGAACAGGAGATACTTAAATCGACATTCGACTTGACCGACGTGGTCATTTCTACCGGTGGCGGAACTCCTTGTTATGGTAGTTCCATGGACGACATGTGTCGCCACGGGCTAACCGTTTACCTGCACATGCCACCCGCAGCCCTGGTCAGCCGCCTGGTCAGTGCCAAACGCCAACGTCCGTTGCTGGAGGGAAAAACGGAAAACGAATTGTCGGAATATGTTGCATGCAAACTGAATGAGCGCCTGTCCTATTACACCCGAGCCCATTTGCAGGTGGATGCCCTGAGTCTGGATGTGGGCTCCTTGGCGGAAAAAATCAGGGGGTATCCGGATGTTCAGAAACGAACCTAACAAGGTGAGTAAGCATAAGTGGTAAAATTTGGCCACTTGTAGTGCAGCAGTGCTAAATGGTTTTATTAAGTGTTGCCTACTGTGGAGGGTGTCCAAACCGGATAAGCATATCGTAGCAGTTATTCCTACTGTCTCACGAATCCAAACAGCAACTTTATATGGCCTTTTTTAGGTCTAGTGGACAAAAAGGAGGCTAAAAACTTCTGTAGCACCCATTACTATTAGCTTTAATGCAAATCAAAGGTTTTGAATAAAACAAGTACTTTTACACCTGTATCTTATGCTTCCAAAAAATCCCTCGCTTCCTCAAACACTTCCTCCAACCGACTCATATTTTGGTAGAAAAATTCAAAAATGTATGGCCAATGTTCTCTGTTCATGGTGGTCAATCCGTGCTTCTCGATGGTGATGACGGCGGTTTCGGAAGTTTGAATATCGGTATTCCAAATCATGGGTTCGTTTACTGCTTGCTCAAATTCGGGAGCTAAAAATTGCAGTTTGGCCAGATGATTCCGGCGTGCTTCGGGATTCTTCTCTACCAAATCGAGATGCACAGCCACCTGCTTTCGTTCGGCACTAAACCTGAACCGAAAACCCCGGATCCCGGTTTTGTTGAGCAGCCATCTTTCTCTGATTTGCAACCGCTTACGTTTGGTGGTCGACCATTTTCCAAACGTAGTCCAAAACTCTTTGTTTACCTGACGTGCTTCCTGACGACCGTACATGGAGTTTACTTTTTAACCAACAGCACAATGTTTTCCACATGGTGGGTCTGTGGAAACATGTCCACGGGTTGTGCTTTTACGGCTTTGTATTTTTTGGCCAAAATGGCCACATCACGGGCTTGAGTAGCCGGATTGCAACTGATGTAAACAATTTTTTCCGGTGCCATTTCAAGCATCTGATATAATACCCTTTCGTGCATTCCTGCTCGTGGTGGGTCGGTGATGATGACATCGGGTTTGCCATGTTTGTTTACAAAATCGCCGGTCAATACCCTGGCCATATCGCCTGCAAAAAAGGTGGTATTGTCGATGTTGTTGAGTTGTGCATTGATTTCGGCATCTTTGATGGCTTGTTCCACATATTCAATACCTACCACTTTTTTCACCGAACGGGCAATGAAGGCGGCAATGGTTCCTGTTCCGGTGTATAGGTCGTAAACCAGTTCGTCGCCTTTGAATGCTGCAAAATCGAATGCTGCCTGATACAGCCTGCGGGCTTGTGCCGGATTGGTTTGGTAAAAGGAAATGGGTCCCACTTTGAATTGTAAATCGGGTTGACCGGCCACGGGAGCTTCCATTTTTTCCATGATAAACGGATCGCCCTTAAATAGTTGCACTTCCAAATCGGTGATGATGTCGTTTACCTTCTCATTAATTACATACATCAGCGACGTGATTTTAGGAATGCGGTTCGATAACCATTCCAGCATTTCGGCAATTTCGGTGTCATCGTATTTGAATACCACAATCACCATTAAATCGCCTGTGGTGGAGGTGCGAATGACAACGTTGCGCAGCATGCCTTCGCCTGTATGCAGGTTGTAAAAGGTCATGTTGTGTTCGATGGCATATTCCTTGATGGCCAGTCTTATTTCATTGGATGGGTCTTCCTGCAGATAGCAATGGTCGATGTCGAGCACCTTATTGAACATGCCCGGAAGGTGAAATCCAAGTCCCTGGGTATTTAGCGGTCCCCCTTCGTCGGCAGGTGTATCTAAGGATGTAAGCCAACGGCGGTCGGTAAAGGTAAATTCAAGTTTGTTGCGGTAATAGTAAGGCTTTTCGTTACCGAGAATGGGCAAATATTCGTCCACCTCCACTTTCCCGATACGCCTGAAATGATCGATTACCTGTTGGTGCTTTAAATCAATTTGGTGTTGGTAATCAATGTGTTGCCATTTACATCCGCCACACAAACCAAAGTGCGAACAAGTGGGTTCGGTGCGAATGTCGGACTTTTGGTGAAAGTTCACAATCCTCCCCTCCAGGTATTTCGATTTTTTGCGTGTAACCTGCACGTCCACGACATCGCCCGGCGCGGCGAATGGAATAAATACGACCTTTTCGTTGTAATATGCCAATGCTTTTCCTTCGGCTCCGGCTTTCATTACTTCCAGGTTTTCAAGCAGTGGAAGTGGTTTCTTTTTTGTGCGACCCATCAATAGTAATTTAGCCCGCAAAGATAGTAAAACCAACGATTGAGCCCATGGGAATTGTGGGGCACATCAGGTGTGAGAAATCAACAGGATTTTACACTCAAATAATGAACTAAATGCTTTGCAAGTAGTTTGATATCAAGTGATAAATTGCTAAAAGTTGGGTTTGAGAGAGTAGGTACGATAAAAGTCTTCTATCACAGCTACGGCTTCTTCGATGGTGTCCACCAGATGAAAGAGCTCCAGATCTTTTTCACTGATTTTGCCTTCGGCCAGCAGTCGGTCTTTTATCCAGGCTACCAGTCCTCCCCAGTAGTCTTTGCTAATCAGGACAATGGGAAAGCTCACCAGCTTGTGGGTTTGGATGAGGGTAATGGCTTCGAAAAGTTCGTCGAGGGTACCAAAACCACCGGGCAATACCACATAGCCTTGCGAATAGCGCATAAACATGAGTTTGCGCGTAAAAAAATAGTCGAACTGAATGAGCTTGTCGTGATCGATATAGGGGTTGGCCATTTGTTCAAAAGGCAGGTTGATGTTGAGCCCCACTGATTTTCCTCCGGCAATGTGCGCTCCTTTGTTGGCTGCCTCCATGGCTCCGGGCCCACCTCCGGTGATGATACCAAAACCTCTTTTGGTTAATAGATAGGCCAATTCTTCGGCCAGATGGTAACACTTATCCCCGGGCTTGGTACGTGCCGACCCAAATACTGCTACACAAGGGCCTATTTTTGAGAGGGTTTCGTATCCATCTACAATCTCCGACATGATTTTAAACACCGACCAACTATCGTGGGCTTTAGTTTCTGCCCAGGTTTTTAGTTTGACATTTTCTTTTTCGGGTGCGTTTTTCTTTTCCATATACAGGCGAAATTTTTATGCTTTTTCGTGATGCAAGTTAGTTAATTCTCACCATCCATTTTTTATTCTTCCCATTCTTTTTGCATCTTTTGATTTTAAAGGGTGTGTCCTTTGAGTTCTGAAAGCAGAAAAGGTGCGGTGCGGCTTTCTTCGTTCATGGCCACTTCTTCAGGTGTGCCTTCACAAATAATTTGTCCTCCGGCTGCGCCGCCTTCAGGACCCAGGTCGATTACATGGTCGGCCACCTTGATCACGTCCATGTTGTGTTCAATTATCAACACGGTATTTCCTTTGTTTACGAGTTTATCCAGCACTCCCAGCAGCACCTTCACATCTTCAAAATGAAGTCCGGTAGTGGGTTCATCGAGGATGTAAAGGGTATTTCCGGTATCTTTTTTTGCCAGTTCTGCGGCCAGTTTCACCCGCTGGGCTTCGCCGCCGGAAATGGTGGTGGATGATTGTCCCAGTGTAAGATAGCCAAGTCCTACGTCTTGCAGTGTTTTGAGTTTCACCACGATAAATGGAATATTTTCAAAGAACTTAACCGCTTGATTGATGGTCATGTTGAGCACATCGTTGATGGATTTTCCCTTGAAGCGCACTTCCAGGGTTTCACGGTTGTATCGTTTGGCATTGCAATCTTCGCACACCACATACACATCGGGCAAAAAGTTCATTTCGATGGTTTGTACGCCGGCACCTTTGCAGGTTTCGCATCGCCCACCCTTCACGTTAAACGAAAACCTGCCGGGTTTGTACCCCCTGATTTTGGCTTCTGGCAGGTTGCCAAAAAGTTTTCTGATTTCATCAAACACCTTCACGTAAGTGGCAGGGTTGGAGCGGGGAGTACGTCCGATGGGCGACTGGTCGATTTCGATGACCTTGTCGATGTTTTTAATGCCTTCGATGCGTTCGTAGGGAAGGGGTTTTTTCAATGAGCGGTAAAAGTGATTGCTTAGAATAGGGTAGAGGGTTTCGTTGATGAGGGTGGATTTTCCGCTTCCCGAAACGCCGGATACACAGATTAATTTACCCAAAGGAAGGGTTAAATTAACGTTTTGGAGGTTGTTTCCGGTGGCATTGAATAACTGCAGGGTTTTGCCGTTGCCTTTTCGTCGTTGTTTTGGAATGGCGATGGTACGTTTTCCATTGAGGTAGTCGGCGGTGATGGTGTTGCTGGCTTTAATTTCCTCGGGAGTGCCAGCGGCCACTATTTCTCCGCCGTGCATACCTGCTCCGGGACCGATGTCGATGACAAAATCGGCCATCAACATGGTGTCGCGGTCGTGTTCTACCACGATTACCGAATTGCCCACATCACGCAGTTCCTGAAGCGCCTTGATAAGTTTGTGGTTGTCGCGTTGGTGCAACCCAATGCTGGGCTCATCCAGAATATACAGCACACCTGTGAGTTGCGACCCGATTTGCGTGGCCAGTCGTATGCGCTGCGACTCGCCACCCGAAAGGCTGCGCGCCGGACGGTAGAGGTTGAGGTAGCCAATGCCCACTTCCAGAAGAAAATCAAGGCGACTGTTGATTTCACGTAGAATCTCATGACCGATCAGTCGTTGCTTCTCGCTCATGCCCTCTTCCACGTTTTCAAGCCATTGACGCAATTCCACCAAGTCCATTTGCGACAATTCCGCAATATTTTTTTCGTTTATTTTAAAAAAGAGGGCTTCTTTCTTCAAGCGGTCGCCATTACATTCCGTGCAAACGTGCTTGTTCATAAAACCGTCGGCCCATTGTTTGGAACGTTGTCCGTTGGCTTCGGCGCCAAAATTTTCCACATATTCCACTACCCCTTCAAAATTCAGGGTGTAGGAAGAGGTGATGCCCAGGTATTCTTTTTTCACCGTGAAGGTTTCCCTCGATCCGTTTAGTATAACGTTCATTCCTTCTTCGGGAATGTCTTTGATGGGAGTGGAGAGCGTAAAACCGTACTTAATACCAATGGCTTCCAGTTGATTGAATAACCAGTTGGCTTTGTATTCACCGAAAGGTGCGATGCCTCCCCGTTTGATGCTGAGGTTTTTGTCGGGCATGATCTTATCCCGATCCACCTCGTTCACCAATCCCAGTCCGTTGCATGTGGGGCAAGCTCCATAGGGTGAATTGAAAGAGAAGGTGTTGGGTTCGGGTTCGTCGTACGACAGCCCTGTTACCGGACACATGAGCTTTCGGCTGTAGTGTTTTGTTTGGTTGTTTTCAGGATCAAAAATGCTGAGGGTACCCTTCCCAATCTTCATCGACTGCGACACGGTGCGCCGGATGCGGTCCTTGTCGGGATGGTTCAGGTCGATGCGGTCCACCACCACTTCAATGTCGTGCACCTTGTAACGGTCGAGTTGCATGCCGAATTTAATGTCTTGAATTTCACCATCCACACGTACTTTCAGGTAGCCTTGCTGACGGATTTGTTCAAACACTTCCCGGTAATGACCTTTTCGTCCTTTCACCAACGGTGCCAGAACAACAAGCTTTTTACCTTTAAAATTGTCGGTTATCAACTGTGTAATCTCGTCTTCTGAATACTGTATCATTTTTTCGCCCGAGAGATAGGAATAAGCTTCCGAAGCCCGTGCAAAGAGCAAACGCAGGAAGTCGTATACCTCGGTGATGGTGCCCACTGTGGAGCGCGGATTTCTGTTTACCGATTTTTGCTCGATGGATATTACCGGACTCAATCCATTGATTTTGTCCACATCCGGACGTTCCATGTTGCCAATAAACTGACGGGCATATGCCGAAAAGGTTTCCATGTACCGGCGTTGACCCTCGGCATAAATGGTGTCGAAAGC
Source organism: Bacteroidales bacterium (assembly GCA_965140775.1). GTDB lineage: Bacteria > Bacteroidota > Bacteroidia > Bacteroidales > F082 > UBA6244. Next base: position 1,521,542 of record OZ223471.1, read on the forward strand.
CAGCGACGACTTGCCGCTTCCACTCAGACCGGTGATTACCACGAGCTTGTTGCGCGGCATGGTGATGTCGGCATTTTTCAGGTTGTGCACACGTGCGCCAAAAACCTCCAGGTTTTGATTGCCATGAAAGGGTGCGAGGGCTTGATTTTTCATGAGCCTGATGGATTTAGTCCGTTTCTTTTTAAGATGAGTTCTTCGTGGGTGATGTTATAGGGTGCCAATGGAATGGAAATGATATAGGTTTTTTTCTTCCTGTTTTTCAGGTAGTTTTGCCGTAACCAGGGGTTGAAATACTTCAGCAGCTTATAGCTGATTTGATGTTTGTCGGCCCAATCTGCCCAATCGTCAACACTTTCGTTTACTTCAACGGTGCGTACCGGAATGGGCAGGTACACGTCTTTGTTGTCCAGGTAAAAACCAAAGTTTTCCGGGTTTTCCATGATCATTTTAATGGCCAGAATTCGGTAAACGTATCGCGCTGTTTCTTCGTTGAGCAACAGATCGTAAAAAGAGGAGGCTTTTTGTCGGTCGATCTGACGGTTGATTCCATTTTGTCCGGCATTGTACGAAGCCGCCGACAGCGTCCAGTTGCCATAGGTTTCATAGCTTTTTTGGAGGTATTCGCATGCTGCCACTGTTGATTTTTCCACGTTGTAGCGTTCGTCAATATCTTTGTCGATTTCCAGATCGTATTCTTTGGCCGTACCTTTCATCAATTGCCAAAAACCGGTAGCTCCCGAAGGCGAAACTACATTGGAAAGGCCGCTTTCAATCACGGCTACATACTTAAAGTCGAGCGGAATGCGGTGACTTTTCAATATGGAATCGAACAGGGGAAAGTACCGATGGCTTTTTTTGATTAATTGCAGGGTGGCCGAATGCCAATAGGTATTCACCATCAATTCGCGGTCGAGGGCTTCGCGCACGTAAAACAGATCGAGGGGGACTTCCTCTCCGGCAAAGGTAAGGGTGTCGGGGATGTTGGGCGACACAATCCGGTAGTATTGTTCGTTTTGACCCGGGGTGTGGCTAACCTGCAGTTTTTTTAGTGCATCAAAACCAAAGATGAGCATGGCAATAACGACAATCAGAAGTATGTAAGTGAGTATTTTTTGCATTCAATCAGGTAGTTGTGGTAGGTTGTTGAGAACATGATCCATTATTGCTCCCCGAAAAAACCGAAGAGAACAATGGGCAAAATTAACCAGAATTTTAGCGTGAGCTTAGAAAGGGCTGATAAAATCTTTAAATAAGGGGGCTATTTTATCCTTGTCGGAAAGAATGGGGTCGGATATTTTCCAATCGATGTTGAGGTCGGGGTCGTTCCAGAGGATGCTGCCTTCTGATTCTTTGTTGTACACGTTGGTGCATTTGTAAAAAAAGGTGGTGTTGTCTTTCAGGGTGACAAATCCATGAGCGAATCCGGGTGGTACCCAATACATCCATTTATTGTCCTGGGTAAGTTCAATGGAAGCCCAAAGGCCGTATGTAGGCGAACCTTTGCGGATGTCAACGGCCACATCGAGCACAGAACCCCGAATCACCCGCACCAGCTTGCCTTGAGCAAAAGGCGGTTTCTGAAAATGAAGTCCACGCAACACGTTTTTTTGTGATTTGGATTCGTTGTCCTGAACAAAATTTTGGTCGATACCATTTTTCAGGAAGATTTGTTTGTTGTACGATTCAAAAAAATATCCCCTGTGGTCTTCAAAAACCGTTGGCTTCACAATATGCAGATCGGGTATGTTGGTTTTAATAATTTCCATGGCGCTTTTATTTGAAGCCGTAAAGATATTTATTTGATTGGCTCAATCTCCATTATTTGTCATCTTTCTTACAGTTTTTCCCCTTTTACTTTAGATGTTACAAACCTCGGGAGACTTGAGTCCGATCCTAAGGCACGATGGCAAATTGGTTACAACATAGTATGGTGGGGAAGCTTCACGGAGGGAGGCGGAGTTTTTTCACGGAGGTCCACAGAGTTAATTATAAGCCGGTTAAGATATTGTTTATTAGCAACTTGGTTCTGCTGCTTATGGTTATTTTCAGAGGTCTTCGTCGTAAAAAAACCTTAAACGAGTGAACTACTTTTGTGGGTGGATTCAAACTATGAAGGCATGGCCCCTTCATCGGCGAAGCTGTAATACTTATCGTTGCCGATAATCAAATGATCGAGGATGCTGATGTCGAGGTTGTGGCCTCCACGAACGATTTTCCGGGTGAGGTCGATGTCGTTTTGGCTGGGTGTCAGGTTGTTGGAAGGGTGGTTGTGGGCTAGAATGATGGCCGAGGCATGTTGTTCCAATGCCAGTTGAAATATTTTCTTGGGGTCGGCCACGGTTCCGGCCAGGCCACCTTCGCTGATGTTCACTTTTCGAATGACCTTGTTGGCGCGATCGAGCAACAATATCCAAAATTCTTCATGGTATTTATCGCTCAGATCGGCATACAGCAGGTTGTATGCATCCTGACTGGAAGTGATTTTGTTTTTGTCGATCATCACATCGTCAGCCCGTCGTCGTCTTCCCAATTCCAGAGCCGCCACAATGCTGATGGCTTTGGCAGGACCTATTCCTTTAAATTTGGTGAGTTCGTTGATGGTTAGTCGGGAGAGCTCGGCCAGGTTGTTGTCAACTGAGCTGAGGATTCGTTTGGAGAGCTCCACGGCAGATTCGTCCTGATTTCCGCTGCCAATCAATATGGCAATGAGTTCGGCTTTCGAGAGTTGTCCTTTGCCTTTGAGCATCATTTTTTCGCGTGGACGGTCGTCCTCCGACCATTGTCGGATGGGTATTTTTTCCATAGCAGGTTATTTTTAAGGGGGTAAAGCTACGAAAAAAATCAAAAAAAGCCCGGTTACATTGTAACCAGGCTTATATTTTTTTCAACGCGCTTTTTATGAAAGGCTATTGGCGTATTTCGTAATTTTCGACTTCAGGTTACCGGCTTTATTCTTGTGAATCATGTTTCTTTTAGCCAGCTTGTCAATCATTGTGTACAATGTGGGCAAGCCCTCAACGGCCTCTTTTTTGTCAGTTAACGACCTGAATTTTCTAACCGCATTACGCATAGTCTTGTTGTAGTAACGGTTGTGAACTCTTCTAGCTTCAGACTGTCTGATCCTTTTAAGCGCTGATTGGTGATTAGCCATAATGTATTACCTTTAATTATGTTAAATTGGGGCTGCAAAAGTACGATAATATTTAATATAAAAAAATAATCGTGAAAAATTTACGTTGAATTCTGCTTTTCATTCCCGGTTGGTTTTCAAGGTTCCCGCTAACGTAGGCTCTTCCAGCGAAAGCAACGAATGTATGTTTACGTCGTAATAGGTGTTGGTTTTTAGTTGCTGGTGCTGAATTATCACCGGAATATAGTGCTCTCCGAAGCCACTGGCGGTTCCATCGGGCAGAATTTTTTCTACCAACACCCGCTGAGATTTCCCAACGAAAGTTTCTCGGTAGTTTAACTTCATTTCTTCTGCAAGCAGACGAACCTTTTCGCTGCGGGCAGTTTTGATGGCACCGTTTATCTGATCGGGCATGCGTTCGGCGCGGGTTCCTTTTCGTACCGAGTACTTAAAAGTATGGATGTGTCCGAAACCTATTTCGCGGATGGTTTGCAAAGTTTCTTCAAATTGTTCTTCGGTTTCGCCCGGGAAGCCCACAATCACGTCTGTGGTAAGGTTAAAACCCGGATGCTGACTTTTAAGCTGGTGGGCCATATTTTTGAAGAAAGAGGCAGTGTACATACGTCTCATCTTCAGTAATATTTCTTCTGAACCGCTTTGCAGACAGATGTGCAGGTGGGGAGTGAGCTTGGGATGACTGAACAACCTGAAAAAGCTGTCGGTGTAGCCATCGGGCTCTATGCTCGAAATCCTGACCCTGAAATCGCCGGGAATCTCCAGAATTTCTTCCACCAGTTTTTCAAAATTGTAGTCGTCGTAAGTATATCTTCCCAGATTCACGCCGGTGAGTACCACTTCCTTAAATCCAAAGTCCACAACCTGCCGGATATTGTCGAAAATTTCCCAGGGAGCACGACTTGTGGCCCGTCCCCGCACTTTGGGTATGATGCAGAAGGTGCAAAAGTTGTCGCAGCCATCCTGGATTTTAATTAAACTGCGGGTATGAAAGGTTTCGTCGGCAGGTTGGTAGTTGAACAGATTGGCTTCAAAATGATTCACATCCACCAATTCGCCGTTAAAGTGGGCTTCGGCAACCGACAATACAGATGTTTTGTGTTGGTTGTCAACTACATAATCTACCTTTTCACTTTTTTCAAGTTGTTCTTTGTAGTTGGTGGCCATGCATCCGGTAACGATGGTGATACCCTCGTGGTTGGTTTTGTGTGCTGCGCTGATTTCCCGCCGCGATTTTTGGTCGCTTTGATTGGTTACGGTGCAGGTGTTGATCACATAGAGGTCGGCTTTTTCGTTGAAATCAACGATGCGGTAATTGCTTTTGGCAAATTCGGAAGCCAACGAATCGGTTTCGTATAGGTTGAGCCGGCATCCCAGAGTTTTAAAAGCAACTGTCTTTGGTTCGTTCATGACAAAAAATATTTAGTTAACCAATTCGCCTTCAATAGACAATGGAGCAGCTCCGGTAATTTTGATGTGTACATATTTTCCGACCAGATCGGTGCGCGGGCAATAGAAACGTGCCACAATGCGTCCTTCAGTATAGGCTGAAAGGTAGTTTTCCTTGCGGTCGTTGCCTCGCACAAGCACTTTCAGTGTTTTGCCAATCAATTGTTGGTTGTATTCCAGCGAATACTTCATCATTTCATCGGTCAAACGGTGGTAGCGTTCTTTCTTTTCATCTTTGGGAACATCATCGGCCCAACGCGAACTGGCAGCTCCCGGACGGGGTGAGTACTGGGCAATATAGGCCATGTTGTATTTAAACTCTTCCATGATGTCCATGGTGTGCATGAACTCTTCTTCGGTTTCGCCCGTAAAGCCCACGATAATGTCGGTAAACAGGGTAGCCTGGGGAATAAGGCGTTTGATGGTAGCCACAATTTCCCGGTAACGGCCCATGCCATGATTGCGGTTCATGCGTACCAACACGCTGTCGTCGCCTGATTGAACGGGAAGGTGTATTTGTTTGGCCAAACAGTCGTAACGTGCCACCATTTCGATGACATCATCGGTCATGTCGCGGGGATGAGGAGAGGTGAAATACACCCAGAAATCCTTTCCTGATTCTTCACCGAATTGACCTACTTTTTCAAGTAATTGGGCAAAGGAAATTTCGTCTCCTTTTTTATCCAAACCGTACGAATTTACATTTTGACCTAACAGGGTGATAGCCTTAAACCCTTTGTCAACTAGGTGTTTGAGCTCGTTCAAAATCTCCTCCGAAGGACGGGAAACTTCCCGGCCACGGGTATAAGGTACGGCACAGTAGGTGCAAAACTTGTTGCAACCATTTTGAATGGGAATAAATGCTTCGAAGCCGGAGCCGTACTTGGGTGCGATATGCCAGAAATCTTCAATGTGTTCTTCAGGTTTTTGGGGAGCAATGTCCACATGGGTGGGTTTGTATGCTGCCGGATCGAGCCGGAAGGCCGCAGGGTTTGGTGCTACCTGATCGTTATTTTTCACCAGGTCAGAAAATCCAGCGTCAAGGGTTTGCATGCCCGCGGGGGTCACAATGCCATACTGACTGATCATTTCGGGCAGTTGAGGCAGTTGGCTCATGGGGAAAACCAGGTCGAACATTTTTAGAAATTTCTGTTTGTCGGCGGGGAGTACACATCCTGATACAAAGGTAATCAGGTTTTTACGGTTTTTCCACTTGTTCCAGGTGGCCACCTTATTATATACTTTGTCGATGCCTTTTTGACGAACCGAGCAGGCAATAACCCCAAGCACGTTGGCATCGGTTTCTTTGTCGGTGGACTCAAACCCCATCCCCTCGAGTACTTGCTGCACCCTTTCGCCATCGGAAATATTCATTTGGCACCCCAACTGAACGATATGGTATTTCATTTTCTTTGTTTCTTGTTAAAAATAAACTTCGGCATGAAGCTGATTGTGAGGTATTCCCTTTTTCTCCAGGATGTCCATGGCTTCCCGAATCATTTTGAAGTTTCCGCAGAAATAGCAGATGGTGGTGGGGTCGATGGGATGTTTTTTGAGGTAGTCGGTTACGCGACCTGCAAAATCTCCTGTGGCATCTCCCGAAGTACATTGAATGTATCTGTCTGAGGGATAGTGGTTTTTTTCATAACCTTCATTTCCGTAGCGTACTCCATGCAAAAGGGTGTAATCCAGGTTGGGATGGCTTTTGGCCATACTATGAAAAGGGGCGATTCCGGTGCCTGACGACACAAACAGAAACTTACGGTGGGGAATAAGTTGGGGGTCGAGGCTGAAAAATCCCAGCGGGCCTTCCACTTGCAGGTTTTTGCCTATGGGAGTATGCTTTAGTTTTCGCGACACATCGCCATCGTCCACCTCCTTGATTATGACTTCCAGAAATTGATCGTCGGTGCCACTGTAAATGGAGTATTCGCGTTGGTTGAGATCGCCGTCGGCACCCAGCAGAATATGCTGACCGGCTTCAAATTCCAGTCCGTTACGTTCCATTTGCAGCACGTAGGTTGACTCGGTGAGGTTTCTAATAGCGACTAATTTATGTTTTCCTTGAGATTGCATGAGTTATAAAGTAGTGATAATTAGTATATTGATAAAAAGTAAAAAGAGGCTTAGCCAAAAAATTTGAGTGGGCAAAGATAGAAAAAAAAGGGATGGGGTGGGGGGTGGTGAACTACGATGTCGGATATTAAAACTTTAGAGAATGCTGTGTTCAATACGTCAAAGATACAATCTGAAACCGACGCTAGGAGGTTCGTAAGCTCCCAGAGATATTAAAAATATCGCGAGCAAAGCAATTCACAACTAACAGGTACTCCGCAAATTGTTGGCCGTCCATGTTGCTTTTTTTTGTAATAGTTGTATATTTGCAGCTCAAAGCCGATCCTGCGTGGATGGGCGAATCGTTAGCCATGTGTTTTTAATACGCGGCTAATGTTATTTAGGGCGGTTATGTAGTTGTGTTTCACCATTATTGGTAATTATAATAGTCTGCACATTTGCCCTGTCGGTCATTGCCCATTGCGCTGTTATGAATTTCTCCAGGTAACTTTCTTCAAGCTCTTCGGTAAGATCCAGATGCTGTGTTCAATACGTCAAAGATACAATCTGAAACCGACGCTAGGAGGTTCGCAAGCTCCTATAAATATTAAAAATATCGCGAGCAAAGCAATTCACAACAGTCAGATTATAAGGTTAGTATCATTCATTGTACAGCTTGTTGGTAAAATCAATATTCATAGCCAAAATAGCCTCTTTTGTAAACTTACGCATTATTATATCGTGGTACATAAATCTTACATTAATATCTTCGTGATTCACCTGTTCAAAGGGGTTAAACTTTAAGAAGTGACCTATCTCCATAACTTCACTAAAAACTCTCCTGCCTAAATTGACTTGAACTGCCATTGCCCTTGGATCATCACGTTGGCTTTCATGTACCAATAAAACAAAACTTTCAGCAAACTGCGCCACTGGAACTAATTCGTTCCAATCTATTATATCATCCATCGTAATTCAAATTTAATTCTACTTACTTAATTCCTGGGTGGGCAATAAAGTTAGTTAAAAAATCCATTTGTTGTGTTTAAAATGTCATCTTGTGCCATATTTTTCTGGTGGGTCGTGTTAGTTAAATAATCTCTTTAAAAACTATTGTCAGTCAATTGATTACAATGATTTGCCTCGATGTGGATGTACTCATCTTAAGAATCCGCATCTTTTTACTTTGTTAATTCAACCCACCTTTTTCATCTGCATAACCATGAAAACCCTATTTTCGATTGAACTGCTACTATGTGCCTATGGCTATTTTCAACACGTCATACATACAACCTGAAATTGCCTGACGAATGTTTATTGAAGCCTTTTCAGAAAAACTCCATCAATTCGTTAAAAAATACTTAGCATGATAACCAACAATTCACTCGCCCTCAAACCAACTTAATCTCCATCAACCCTCCCTTGCTATTATACTCCAGCGAATACCTCGAAAAATCCTTCTTGCGGATAATAATCTCGTATTGAATTTCTTGTCCTTTATGGTGACTGATGGTGCTCATGATTTCTCCTTCCATCTGGGCTTTTTCTCTCACTGCGACAGGCAGGTCGGCGGTCTTGGTGTTTCGCTTGTAGGAGAGCAGGTTCCCCTCATGACTTATCCGGGCGATATGTTCTGTGCCTTCCAGGTAAAAAATGGCCTCAAAATGGGTGGACAATTTGTGCCACTCGATGTTTAAAGCTGATGGAAAATGCTCGAGTACCCCGGCTTTCACTGCCTCTGGTACCCCTTTGCCGGCGGATTTTAAAAAGTCGAAAATCATTTCAATCATGCGGGTTATTGTTCTTTATGTCATAGGACGATTAAAATAGTGAAAGTAACGTACATCCCCTGTTTTTATTGGTTGTGGTGATACAAATAAATGACTCTCGAACGTGCCCTTTTCAAACGCATTTTTACGGCATCTTCGGTGATCACCAATATTTGGGCAATGGTTTTTAACGGTAAACCGTCCTGGTATTTCATGATGAGCAAGGCCTTTTCCTCAGGGTGTATTTTTTCAAAAATTACCATCAACTTGTCGTAACTCAGTTCCTCCACATCGGTATTCGACTCGTCGATGATTTCGGGCAGTTGATTTTCCTCGTTCCAACTGGGATAATGCAGTTGCTTTTTTTTGCGAAGATAGTCGATGAGGTAGTTGTAGGTAATGGAATACAACCACGAGGCAAAGGCCGATTGTCCTTTAAAACCGGGAAGCTTTTCGTACACCTTTACCAATATGTCGTTGGCAAATTCTTCGGCAAGTGCTTTATTCTTCAAAAAACTATAACACTTGTCGCGCACTTTATTGAAATACCTTTGATAAATCACTTCAAATAGCTCCTTTTGTCCTTCATCAAAAATTTTCTTGATGAGGGCTTCGTCGGATAATGAATTGTATTTCAAGTTGTTCATGTAATAGTTGACTCCAATGGATGATTTGCCAGATTAAAATTATTTATTTTTTTGATTTGATCGTTACCTTTTGCAAACAAAGCGTCAGAATGGTGATTAAAAATCGCAGGTTGCGATAAAACAGTTTAAATTAAAAAACCGATTGAAATCATGAAAAAAAGTTTTGTTGCCGTGGTCGTTATTGCAATGACCTTGATATTGGGTGGATGTGCCAAAGTGCCTCAAGTTGAGCTGGATGCTACACATGCTGCCATTTCCAAAGCAAAAGTTGCCGAAGCCAATGTTTACATGGAAGCCGAATACACGGCCATTGTGGATTCGATGAAAAGTATCGAAGCCGAAATTGAATTGAACAAAGGCAAACTGTTCAAAAACTTCAACGATGCCAAGGTAAAACTGGCCAACCTCGAATTGATGTCCACCCAATTGGTTGCTGCCACCGAAGCCAAAAAAGAGGCCATCAAAGCCGATGTAAACCAGAAACTGGCCGATTTGAAAACATTGACCGACGAAACTTCTGCACTCGTAGAGGAAGCTCCAAAGGGTAAAGAAGGTAAAGCTGCCATCGAAGCCATCAAAGGCGAATTGGCTGCCGTTGGCACCACCGCTGCCGAAATCCCGGGCATGCTCGACCAAGGATTGTTGATGCCTGCCACAGCCAAAGCGCAGGCTGCCTACGACAAAGCACTTTCTTTGAATCAGGAGCTGAAAGCCGTTGTTGAAAAATACAACAAGAAAAAGAAGTAATTTCGGGTACGAAAAAATATGCCGGGATATTTCTCCCGGCTTTTTTTATGAAAAAGAATCGCGTTTTTCTGAGAAATATGTGGCTCGTTCTGCTTTTTGCGGGGTTGTTGATGGTGGGTTATGGTACTTTTATCTATCTCACCCTGAAAACCCCTGAAAAAGAAATAAAAGCAGCCTTGGAGGCCATGTCGCTGGCCGACAAAGCACAAGCCAAGGTATATGCTGCCAAAATATTTGCCGAGGCAGAGGCTAGCTACCAAGAGGCCATGTTGCAGTGGAAAAGTCAGAATGCCAAGTTTTTTATCTGGCGCGACTATGCGCAGGTCGCGGCCAAGGCAAAACTGACGGTGGAGTTATGTAATCAGGCTTTAGTGCAAGCCTCCAAAGAAAAAAACATGGTGGGTGGACAGTTTGAAAACCGCCTGGCTTCTGTATTGGCTCAATTGAACCGATTCGATAGAAAATACAAAAACCTGCCCTTGTCGAAATCCGTATTTGAGAAGTACAGCAAAGCTCGTCTCAAATACGATGAGGCTGCCTCAGGATTTGCCATGGGGCATGTTTACCAGGCTTCTAACACGTTGCTGGAGGCCGAACGTTTGATTGCCGGTGTTTCTCAACAGGCTTATGAAGCGTTGGCGAAATTCTTTGAGCAATATCCCCAATGGATGTTGGATGTGAAGAAAGCCACAGAACTTTCCAAAAAAGGTCGCACAGTGTTGTTAATCAATAAAATGGATGCTACCTGTGTAGTGTTAAAATCGGGTAAGCAGGTGGAGACCTTCAAAACGGAATTCGGTAAAAATTGGATGGGCGACAAAATCCGAATGGGCGACAAGGCCACTCCCGAAGGGATTTATCAAGTGTTAAAAAAGAAAAGGGGTTCCGACACCAAGTATTATAAATCGCTGTTATTGAATTATCCCAATGCCGACGACAAAGCCCGCTTTGATCAGGCTGTAAAACAGGGGGTTATCCCGAAAAATTCGCACATAGGCAACCTCATCGAAATTCATGGCAATGGTGGTAAAGGCGTCAACTGGACCGATGGATGTATCGCACTAAGCAATCAGGACATGGACGTGTTGTATCGGTTGTGTGAAGTAAATACCCCGGTGATCATCATCGGTGCTGCCCGATCGTTGGATGAATACCTCAAATAGTTGGTCATGAAGTGGAATAATAACCATACCGGTTGGGTCATCTATGTAACTTCGGGTTTGATCGGATTGATTGCTTTTTTTATCGGCTTGTTTATCTATATTCCTACTTTTCAAGCCAATGGATTTGTAGGATACCTTCGTTATCAATCGGATGAAGCCGTGTCGGTGCAAAATTTGGAAACTTCCACTCAACTGAAAAAGGAGGTGGACGGACTAAAGCTGAAGCTGAACAAATTGAGTCCCGGCAAGCAATACCTGGTGATAAATACCATGATCAACACTTTTAAATTTTACAAAAACAATCAATTGGTTCGCGAAGGTATTTGCTCCACAGGAAGTTACATAGAGCTCCAAACGGGGGATGCCAAAACCTATAAGTTTGAAACGCCCAAAGGAGTATTCACGGTGAAAGGTAAAATTGTGGATCCGGTATGGAAAAAACCCGATTGGGCTTTTGCCGAAGAAGGCCTGCCCATCCCACCTCCCAACGACGATTCGCGCTTCGAATATGGGGTTTTGGGCGATTATGCCCTGAGTATCGGTAATGGGTATCTTATTCACGGAACACTGTATCAACGTTTTCTGGGTATGCCGGTTACGCATGGTTGTGTACGTCTCAACGATGCCGACCTCGATTTTGTTTACCACGAAATGCCCGTCGGGGCTAAAGTTTTTATTTATTGACATGAATCCCAAACACTTTTTCAGGAAGTCTCCTCTTAGGAAATCTTTGACCATCGCATTGGCCATCCTCCTGGTTTTTGCTCTGGCGTTTTTTGGGCTTTGGTACCGCGCGCACAGACAAATTTCGCTGGCGGCCGGGCAATTCACCGAGGGTATATCTCTTGAAATGATTCCGGAAGGATGGAGTCTACAAGAACAGCGCGACCTGTGGACAGAAAAATTCTGGATCGTGAACCAGTTGGCCATCTCCAAATTGGACTCCATGAGTCTGGGGATATGCTTTAGCGATAGTTCATTCCAATTGATATTCAAAGGGTTGCCCTTGATAAAGGCACCTATCAGGCAGGTGTGGCCCCAGCACATGCTAGCGGACATGGATCCCCGGATATATGCCAAACTTTTTTCAGTGCCGGCCATCATGGTGAGCGATACAGCCAATCTGCCAAAAAAAGTCTTTCGAAAAGTACGAGTGAATACAGAAGGGGAGGCCGTTCCTGTTGATTCGGCGGGGGTGGTTGAGGGTTGCTTGTCGTGGACCTTTGTCACCAACAATCACCTCAGGTTTGTGGTCACGGGATACGGTTGCGATAGCCTAGATGGGGAACCTTCGGTGAAAACGGACTTGCTGGCTTACCGGATTCATGCCATTTGGGGAGATTTGTTTTTCCGGGAAACCTACATGCCCACCATTTTTATTTGGTTGAACGATGCCGATGCCAAAGCTATTTATAAAGCGTTGCCCCGGCATGCTGCCGTTATCGTTCGCAATTAAACGAAGTTCCCGATTCTTTTACCAGCTTTGTTGGTCAGACTGTAATGCGTCTTTTTGATAGAATTTCCCTTGCCAGCTATCCCTTCTTTCGAGCTCTTTTTCAATGGCCACATTGATTTGGTCGTTGCGAATATGTCCCCATCCCGGCCCGGCCAGATATCTGGGGGGCACTTCGCCCGCAAAGCGTTCGATAATAAACGCGGGATTGAGCGTTTCCGTGAAATCAACGATGAATTCAATGTACTCCTCAAAGGAAAACAGGGGATATTGGTCGGGATGAACCTTGTAATCGTGGGCCATGGTGGTGGCGGTTACAATCTGGAGCTGATGAAATTTGATGGTATTGAGGGGTAATTTGTTGATGGTATGTACCGAATCGCGCATCATTTGGCGGGTTTCTCCGGGCAAACCGAAAATAAAGTGGGCACCTACATGCAAACCCAATTCGGCAGTCTGCGTGATGGCTTGCACCGATTCTTCAAAAGTATGGTGTCGGTTGATTCGTTCCAACGAAAGATTGTGGATGCTTTCCACTCCATATTCTACAACAATATGATGGTTTTCAGATAATTGTTTTAGGTAAAGCAATTTTTCCTCATCCACACAATCGGGACGGGTGCCAATCACCAGACCAATCACACCCGGATGTTTCAGTGCGCTTTCATACAATGTTTTGAGGGTTTCAAGGGGCGCGTAGGTGTTGGAGTAAGGTTGAAAATACACCAGAAATTTTTCCGCCCGACGGTATCTTTTTTCGTGAAATTCGATGCCTTCGCTCACTTGCTGCTCAATGGACTTGTTGGGATGGCAGTAGGAAGGATTAAAGGCGCTGTTGTTGCAATAGGTACACCCGCCACGGGCCTTGGTTCCATCGCGGTTGGGACAAGTAAACCCGGCATCCACCGTTATTTTCTGAACGCGCTGACCAAAGGTTTGTTTAAAATATTCCGAGTAGGCGTTGTAGCGACGGTTGTGATTCCAGGGGTAGGTATGGTTGGTCATTTTAGCGATCATCTGAAATGCAAAATTAGGTATAAAAAAGAGGGATAAAACTCAATTGTTCTATCCCTCTTTATTGGTTATGTTTTGTATTACTTGGTTACTCTTTCAAGTCGTTTCATCATACTGAAGATGAAAGCTGCCGATACCAGGCAACATACAATAAATATGGCCCATAATTCCCATAAATCAAGTTTGCCCCAAAACGTACTGCCTACAAATAACAGTTTGTTTCCAACAGCTGTAGCCAGTAACCAGCCTCCTTGCATCAAACCTTGGAACCTTACCGGAGCTACTTTTGAAACAAACGAAAGCCCCATTGGACTTAAGAATAATTCTGCTACGGTTAAAATCAAATAGCTATTTACCAACCAGTATGGAGACACTCGTGAAGAATCGGGAACAGCGGCGCCAGCAAGGGTATGAGGTGACAGAACGTCAACAGAAGCAAGCAAGACTATTAAAAATCCCATAGCAGCTATCACCATCCCAAAGCCAATTTTTCTTGGGGTTGTAGGTTCCTTGCCTTTTTTGTTTAACCAAGCGAAAAATCCCATTACCAATGGTGTTAGAAACACGATGAATAGGGGATTAAACGATTGGAATACTTCTGGAGAAATAGGGTTTTCTGCCTCGAATGAGTTATAAAAGTAATAGGAAGCCCCTGCGCCTATAATAAACAATGCGCCACCAATCAAACGGGTTGTTGCAGCTTTGTTTTTTCCGATGGCGATAAATAGTCCTCCAAGTGTAGCGATTACTGCTAAAATGGAAGGGAGCGTGAAAAGTAAGTTGGTGAAAGGCCCTACTGTTTTGTCAATATAGTCTCTTGCAAAGAAAGTCAGTGTCAGACCATTTTGGTGAAAGGACATCCAAAAGAAGATGACTACAAAAAATACTAATATTAAAGCAGACACCCTTGGTTTCTCTTCTTTGGATGATGCGAGAAATATCCAGGTTACGAATCCGGCAAATAATCCAAAGGCCATACCTGTTGTTACATCCTTTACAAGACTGGTAAGGAAGGTCACGGCAGCAGCTATCACAATTGCAGCAAAAATTGCGACGGGTTGACTCTCTTTTTTTTCAGGAGCCACCGTTTTGGCAGTTGTTTTGGCGGCGGCATTTGCGGCGGCATTTGCGGCTTTTTCACTTTTTCCGGGTAAATATTTCTGGAAAAAGATATATACCAACATCGAAGCTAGCATCGCAACAGCAGCAATTCCAAAAGCATAATTGTATCCTTTCGAAAATACATTTAAGTAATCATTCGCAAATTGTGTTAAGTCGGTTACCGTTCCGTTAATCGTTGCTTTTTCAGCTAAAATTCTAAATTGATCAGGATCGATGAGGTCACCATTTATTTGTTGATGACATAAGGCAGGGAGGCTGCCATCATGTAAATACCCATTCGATTCAAGGAACCAGTTTCTAACTGATGTTGCTGCAAATGGTGCGAAAAATGCACCCACGTTTATCCCCATATAGAATACCATAAATGCGGAGTCACGAAGTTTAGAATAAGCAGGATTGTCATACAATTGGCCAACAACGGCTTGTAGGTTTCCTTTAAAAAGTCCGTTTCCAAAAGCAATTACAAATAATCCAATTAAAACTACGGTTAACGTCATGCCGGGGACAGCCATTAATATATACCCCAGTAGCATAATAAAAATACCGGCAAATATTACCAGTTTGTATTTTTTTGTAGAATCAGCAATGATACCACCTGCAAGCGCAAGTGCATATATACCAAAGTAAAACCAGCTGTAATAACCTCCGGCCTGGTCTTCAGTTAATCCAAAACGGGCTTGGAGAAACAGCACTAAAATGGCCATCATGGTGTAAAAACCGAATCGCTCGCCCATATTGGCAAAAAAAGCGACGTATAATCCTTTCGGGTGTCCTTTAAACATAATTATTGATTTAGTTGATAGTTAACTTTTCAAGATTGACAAAAATAGGGAAATTTTTGAGTGTAACAAGCTAAATATTTGTTCCTTGAACAAAAAAAAGCCCTCCCCGAAAAGGAAGGGCTTTTGGCATATTTCAACTTGTATGATGGTTCTAGAGAATTCCCTGATCCAGCATGGAGTTGGCTACTTTCAGGAAGCCGGCAATGTTGGCTCCTTTTACGTAATCCACGTGTCCGTCGGCTTTGGTACCATGTTTTACACAAGCGGCGTGAATGTCGCGCATAATCTGGTGCAATTTGGCATCTACTTCTTCGGATGTCCAGGCCAGTTTCATGGCGTTTTGCGACATTTCCAAACCTGAAGTGGCCACACCACCGGCGTTCACTGCTTTGGCGGGGCCAAAGAGGATGTTGTTTTTCAGGAACAGGTGCATGGCCTCGGGTGTGGAGGGCATGTTGGCGCCTTCGGCAACACAAATACAACCATTGTTGATAAGTGTTTGGGCATCTTCACCATTGAGTTCGTTTTGGGTAGCACATGGCAAAGCCACATCTACTTTTACTTCCCAGGGACGTTTGCCTGCATGGAAAGTGGCTTCAGGAAATTCTTCGGCGTAAGGGGCTACGATGTCCTGGTTGGAGGCACGCAGTTCGAGCATGTACTCAATTTTGTCGCCACTAATGCCCGTTGGGTCGTATATGTATCCGTCAGGACCTGAAATGGTTACTACTTTTCCACCCAATTCATTGATTTTGGTGGCAGCACCCCAGGCTACATTACCAAATCCGGAGATGGCAACGGTTTTGCCTTCAAAGGTGGTTCCTTTGGTGGCCAGCATTTCTTGTGCAAAATATACGGTTCCAAAACCGGTGGCTTCTGGACGAATCAAGCTGCCGCCCCAATTGGTTCCTTTTCCGGTGAGTACGCCTGTGTTCTCGCGACGCAGTTTTTTGTACATGCCATACATGTAGCCAATTTCTTTTCCGCCAACGCCGATGTCGCCTGCAGGTACATCAGTTTCGGGGCCGATGAGTTTCCACAGTTCCATCATGAAACTCTGACAGAAACGCATGATTTCGCCGTCGGATTTGCCTTTGGGGTTGAAATCGGAACCGCCTTTGCCACCGCCCATGGGCAGGGTGGTAAGTGAATTTTTGAAGATCTGTTCAAATCCCAGAAATTTCAGGATGCTGAGATTTACACTGGGGTGGAAACGCAAACCGCCTTTGTAGGGGCCAATGGCGTTGTTAAACTGTACCCTGTAACCCAGGTTTACGTTTACCTTACCTTTGTCGTCAACCCAGGTAACTTTGAAAGAAAGAACACGGTCGGGCTCGATGATGCGATCGATAATTCCGGCAGTTTCAAACTGAGGATTTTCATTTACTACTTCTTCAATCGACTCGAGTACTTCGCGCACAGCTTGCAAGTATTCTACTTCACCTGGATGCTTTTTTTCCAGATCGTTCATTATTTTATTCAGATCCATAGCACTTAAATTATGTTACTTAAAAATCAGTTGTTTAAACAGTATTGTTATTTTTTTAACAGTGCAAAATTAGAACTAATTTCATTCACTGGTTCTTTTTTATGTAAATATTTTCCTTTTTTTAACCCTGTCTAAATAGTCGTGTTTTCAAGGCTTTCGGTTTCCTGTAATCGTTTGCATAACTAAAAAGTTAGTTGTTTTTGTTTTTTGTATTAATTCTTTCATTTTCTTTGCAATAAATAACTATAAACTTAGTTATAAAAGAAAGAATAGTTGATATGAAACAGTTAACCAAAGCCGAGGAACAGGTGATGCAGGTGCTCTGGGATTTGAAGAAAGCCTATGTGCGCGACCTGATAGACAAATTGCCGGCACCCAAGCCTGCTTACAATACCGTTTCTACCATTATCCGCATCCTCGAACGAAAGGGGTTCGTGGCCTACATCGCCAACGGAAAAGCTCATGAGTATTATCCGTTGGTGGAAAAGCGTACCTACCGCAAAAATTATTTCAAGGAGGTACTGAAAAATTATTTTGGTAACTCCTATCAAAGTCTGACCAGTTTTTTTACCAAAGAGCAAAACCTGTCGCTGGAAGATTTGGAAGAGATGAAGGCATTAATCGAAAGAGAAATCGAACGTAAATCCAAAAAGTAACCTGTCATGGAAGATTTACTTCACTTCATCATACGGTCGTCGGTTATTTTGCTGACAGGATACCTTATATATAGGTTCGTTTTTCGCAAGGAGGGTTATTTTTTGTTCAATCGGTTTTTTCTGTTGTCCACCCTTGTATTGTCGGTGGTGATGCCTTTGCTTCCCATCCATGTGGGCATGTGGCAGGGGGTTTCGCCCACGGTTCAAACGGTGCAGTATCCCCTGGAGGCGATCAGCAGGATATTATTGAATGAGGTAACGATTTCTGCCTCGGGAACAGACGTTGGTATGGCACCTAAGGCGGATTTAAGCTTTTGGTTGTTAGTGATTTATGCCATCGGACTGCTGTTGGGTTTTATTAGACTGATATTCAGATTGGTGCAATTACTGATCATGGTGCGCAACAGCGAAAAAATTCCTGCTTCAGTGGGCACGTATGTCAGAGGCAATTCACATGGCGATGTATTTTCCTTTTTCGGATATATTTTCCTTACCCCCGCAGTTTTGGACAATCCGATTCTGCACCGGCAAATCATTGCCCACGAGCAGCAGCACGTCATTCAAAAGCACAGCTTCGACATGTTGTTGGCCGAGTTGATGACCATTGTTTTTTGGTTCAACCCGTTGGTTTTTTTGCTCAAGAAAGAAATCCGTGAAAACCACGAGCTCCTGGCTGATGATGCTGTACTTACCCAATACCCTGATACCCAAAACTATCAGCTTTTGTTGGTGACCCATTCCACTCAATTGAATTCCCAATTACTCACACATAATTTTAGTTATTCACTTTTAAAAAGGAGGTTATTTATGATGAAAAATGTGAAACATCCCGTGAGGATGTTGTTTAAATCCATCTGGATTTTTATTGCTGTGGCAATTATGGCCGTGGCGTGCTCGGATGCCACGCAAACGCCTTATGCAAGTCTTCCGGACAATGTCGAAAAAATTGATATTCCCGAGGCGAAAATGTTACCTGAAGATAGCGTTCATTTGATTTTCGGTTTTAATATGAATGTTCGAAAAGCAGACTTTTTGGCTCAATTGGGTAAAGAGCAGCCATGCAGACTTGATATTTTTGATAACAATAATAAACTCATTGTCACACTTTTCGACACACGAATGGGTTCCGGTTATTATAAGACTACGTGGGATATTGCACCTGACATTGATTATTTTTCATATGTGTTTACTGCAGGTGAAAATCGTATTACCGGTAATTCTTATATTGATCCTGAAAAATCGTACAATAAAGAGACTGACGTTTATAGAGTTGTCGAAAAAATGCCCGAATATCCCGGTGGCATCAGCCAATTAATGAAATACCTTGCAGATAATATCAACTATCCGGCTGAGGCCAAGGAAAAAGGTGTTCAAGGACGTGTGTTTGTTAACTTTATTGTGGAAGCCGATGGTTCTGTCTCCAATGTAAACGTGCTGCGCGGTATTGGTGCAGGTTGTGATGAAGAAGCTGTAAGGGTAGTAAGTTCCATGCCCAAATGGACTCCAGGTGAGCAAGATGGTCAACCCGTTCGTGTTAGCTTTAATATTCCTGTAAAGTACACCTTAAATTAAGGGTGCTTTTTTTTAACCAAATTAACTAAGAAATTAGTTGGTATTTGAATCTTCGTAAGTTTCTCTAAAAGATAATTTTCAGGAATTATTGATAAGAGGAACTTGCGAAGTTTTTTTGTAAATACTTGTCATTAAGGGTGCTCAATCACCTTTTCCAGTTTGCCTTCCTCATTATAAAAACGTTCTTCACCTTTTTTTTCATTGTTCACGTAAGGTACCTCCCGTTTTAATTTTCCATTGGGCCACCATGCCCTTTGCATGCCGTTGCCGTGGTCATAATTTCCTACACCAATGATGTTTCCATTGGCGTCATAATAAACCCACCTGCCTTGATACATTCCCTTGTCGAATTGTCCGTTTATTTTGGTTTGTCCGGTTCCGTAATACATCACAAACCTGCCGTGGAGGGTGTCGTGGGTGTAGTTTTCTTCCGAAAGCAGTTGCCCCTGATCGTTGTAGGTTAAGGAGGGCCCTTCCAGCAATCCCATGTTGTACTGCGACTTGGTTTCAATGGTTCCGTTTTCGTGCCAACGGGTCATGGTGCCATTCAATACATTGTTTACATAAGTTGCTTCCTGTTCTTTGTTACCATTCTCGAAATACCAAATGGCTTTTCCATTCAGTAAATCGTCCGAATAGGTCAAACTTGAGCGCATCTGACCATTTTCCCAGTAGTCCTTTTTCACTTGCGGACCGCAGCCGGACAACAATACTACCGCAAAGGAGAGTGCAATAAG
Source organism: Bacteroidales bacterium (assembly GCA_965140775.1). Lineage (GTDB taxonomy): Bacteria > Bacteroidota > Bacteroidia > Bacteroidales > F082 > UBA6244. The sequence goes on from OZ223471.1 coordinate 1,541,342, forward strand.
GGTTCGGATGGGTTTCATTCGTAAGTAGTATTTTCGGGGATGAGTGCGGCATCGGGCACCTTGTATAAATTAAGTCCGCGATAGCGCAACAAATTCCAATAACTGTTTTCGAACGAGTTCTCCGATTTTCGTTTGAACTCATACGTCGTTTGCATCATTGGCATGGGATTGGATTCCAAACATTGAAAAAAATGATCGTCGAACAGAAAAAGGTTGTACAGAAAGTAATAGGTAATATCAAAGCCCAGATAGGCGTAGGGGTCGGGTTCAAGTCCGTACACCTGTCTGAAATCTTGCATATACCGTTTGATGGGGGGCGCTTCAAAATCCATGAAATCTGAGGAGAAATAGGCGGTATTCAGATTGCTTAACTGGGTGTTGCTAAGTTCGTTGATGCGTTCCCACGTGGGCATGCCCACCAGTTTGATATTGAAGGTGTCGCGACTTTCGTTAAGTCGGTTCATCACATCCATCACAAACGACTTTTTGTTTCCGTAAAGAACCACCACGTTGGGGCGTAGGGTAGAGGCATTTTCCAAAAAGGGGTGAAGGCTGTCGATCATATAAACAATCCGTGAAACTCCATTTTGAAAGGTGGTACTGTCGGCAAGGGTTTGTTCCAACATGTCGGGATAGATATTTTGTCCTTCGAACCGGAAAGTGGGCAAGGGAGTTCCTGAAGTGTAATCCTCATCACGCTGAGCCACGCCAATGGCCAGGTTGTACAGATCGGTATTGCTAATTTTGGTTTGGTTGCTCACATTGGATCGAAGGCTGTTGAGTAAATTTTGCACCTGATCTGCGTCTTCGTAAGCACTTTGGGTGATAAGAAATACCTTGGCACGCGGGTAGTATCTGTTGATATAACTTATCAGTCGATCGTTCTGAAACTCATTGCCCGGCTTCACTTTGATGGCTGTTTTATAGCTGAAAGCAGCTTCTTCGCGAAAAGTAAGTGGGTTAACAATGGGGATGTTGAAGTTACCAGCAAAAAGTGCCACCTGATGGTAGCACTGCGGAAATAGTGGGCCTATGATTAAGTCCATACTTCGAAGCTCCGGCTCTTGCAGTACTTTGGTGGCCGATGTAAGCGACTGATCAACATCATATACGCGCATGTCGATCTGCATTCCTTGTTGTCGAAGTGAGTCGAGCGCCAGCAAAGCGCCTTCGTAAAACCCAATGAAACGAAAAGGTTTAAATCCACTTTGATTTTGTTGAAGGAATTCTGTTTTGTTCAGGCTGTCGAGTTGGTCGAGGTACAAAGGAAGCATGAGTGCCACATGAAATACACGTTGTCGGTTGGGCTGATTTTTATCGCACAAATCAAAAACGTTAGGGATCTCATTTATTTCTTCAGGTGTTATTTTGGTTGGGACAATTTCGGGTTCCACCGGTTGGTTGGCCATGTCCAGTGCGTATGCCCCCACCGGAATGCGAACCACCTGTCCGGGATACACCCACTTGCCCAAAGCCGGATTTAGGTCTGTAATATCTTCAGCATCAATTTGATATAGTTTGGCCAGCTGTTTGGTTTTCGTTTTTGAAGTGGATTTATACTCCAGGTAGTCATGAGTTAGTTTTTTTTTAGGCACCTTGATCACCTGACCAATTTTGATGTTGGTGGTCAAACCTGGGTTAGCATCCAGAATTTCTTTCACCGTAACGCCATATTCGCGACCAATGCTATAGAGGGTTTCCTTTTTCTTTACTACATGTTGTATAAACTCCGATTCCTGATTTTGTTGAGGTTTTGCAGGTTCCGTACTTTGTGGTTTGGTGTCGGCGGGAGGTTGCACCGGAGCGATATCAGCCGTGGCAGGTTGCTCCCCGGCGGTCTCAGGGGCTTTGAGTTTTGTTTTGTCGGGAACCCGCAAACGGTCGCCTTTTACCACGGAGTTGCCCAGTCCCGGATTGCAGGCTTTGAGCAGGTTTACCGGAACATCATATTTATCGGCGATGCTCTGGGTGGTTTCTCCGGCAATCACCACATGACGGTAGTCGGCAATCACGGGTATGTTGGGGTCGAAACTTACGAATTCGGTGTTGGTTTGACTCGGTTTTACCGGTGGTTTGGCCGTTGGTGTGGGGATGGGATTGGAGGTGGCGGGGGTTGTATTTTGTCGTGGTGTTTCTGTAGTGACTGTTGGTTTAGTTACCGGCGGTTTAGGTTGTGGTTTCCTGGTTGTAGGCGTGGGGGTATAAGTATCGGGAATGCTGTTGGCCTGGTCAACAATGGTGTTGCCGTTAAGCGCATTGAACGATCCTTCAACGGGAACCTTCACATATTCGCCTTCACGCAGGTTGCCATGGAGGTTTGGGTTGGCTTTTCGGATATACTCTTCCGGAATCACGTATATGGAAGCGATGTGCTCAAAGGTTTCGTTGGCTGCCGCGATGTGATAAAAGAATTCAAAGTTCGTGGATTTTACCTCCGTATTGAGTTGGGTTTCTTTGTTGATGGTGGGAATCAGCAATTCTTGCCCGATGGAGATTCCGGTTTTTGCCGAGGGATTTTCAAAAAAGATTTCATCCACAGTTACATCGTATGCCTTGGCGATGGAATACACCGTTTGACCCTTTTCCACCTGATGGATATAGTAATTGTGACCATTTCTTGATTCAATGGTCTCCGATTTTTTAATGTAATTCGATTGCGCAGAAGCTGTTAGAACCAACGCGGTAAACAAAAAAATGAATACGTTTTTACTAAATAACATGGCAGATGTTTGGTATATCTTCAATCTTCAATTCAAAAATAGTAAACTCCTTGGTACATGACGTTATTTTAATGAAAATATTATCCCTTATTTAAAAAGAAGGTTAGCAATAAGTACTCAAAGCGATTGCTCTTAAATATTTACCAATTTTAATACCTTTTACAGATTTGAGTTTTATGCTATTTCTCATTCATTCTTTATCGACCCAATAAAAAACCCTGCCTTGAACCAAAGCAGGGTTTTTACATGGTATTTCAGCGCTTAGCTGTTCATCGAAATCAGAAATTCCTGATTCGACTGGGTAAATTTTATTTTGTCTTTGAGGAATTCCATGGCTTCCACCGGATTCATGTCCGACAGGTGATTTCTCAACACCCAGATACGTTGCAACATATCTTTATCCATGAGCAAATCTTCGCGACGTGTACTCGAAGCCACGATGTCGATGGCAGGGTAGATACGTTTGTTGGCCAGTTTACGGTCGAGTTGGAGTTCCATGTTACCGGTACCTTTAAACTCTTCAAAGATTACTTCGTCCATTTTCGAGCCTGTGTCGATGAGCGCGGTAGCTAAAATAGTTAGCGAACCACCATGTTCAATCTGACGGGCAGCACCGAAGAACCGTTTTGGTTTTTGAAGAGCGTTGGCTTCCACACCACCCGAAAGCACTTTGCCTGATGCGGGCGAAACGGTGTTGTAAGCTCTGGCCAAACGGGTGATGGAGTCAAGCAAAATCACCACATCATGTCCACATTCGGTCAACCTTTTGGCTTTTTCCAGGATAAGGTTGGCAATTTTTACATGTTTTTCGGCGGGTTCATCAAAGGTGGAGGCAATTACTTCTGCATTCACGTTTCTGGCCATGTCGGTTACTTCTTCCGGACGTTCGTCAATCAATAAAATGATCAGATAAACTTCGGGATGGTTGGCGGCGATGGCGTTGGCTATTTCTTTCAGCAACACAGTTTTACCTGTTTTTGGTTGCGAAACAATCAGTCCTCTTTGTCCTTTTCCAATAGGAGCAAACATGTCCATCAGGCGGGTGGAAATACTTTCCTGTGCATGACCGGTGAGTTTAAATTTCTCTTCCGGAAACAAGGGGGTCAGGAAGTCGAAGGGAACCCGGTCGCGTACTTCTTCAGGATTCCGGCCATTGATTTTCGACACCTTAATAAGGGGGAAATATTTTTCTGATTCTTTGGGAGGGCGCACTGTTCCGTCAACGGTATCGCCGGTTTTCAGACCAAACAATTTAATTTGTGATTGCGACACATAAATATCGTCGGGTGAGTTCAGATAGTTGTAATCCGACGAACGCAGGAATCCGTATCCATCGGGCATAATTTCCAAAACACCCTCTGCGGCCACCATGCCTTCAAACTCAAAGGGGAATTCGGGGCGTTGAGGTTTGGCCTGTGGTTGGTTAAATTCACGGCTCGATGACTCGGGTTTTTTAAAAGGACGCGTGTTTCTGTTGTCGTTGTCCTGTCGCGGCCTTGGTTCGTATGGTTTCTTTTCGCGGTTGTCGGGCGTGGGCGTATCCGAAACTACGGCATCGCTGGCCATGGAAGTGGTGGACACGATGGGTGTAGGTTTTCTTTCGATGCGTTCCCGTTTTCTGTGACGGTTGTTGTCGTTTTGTGCAGGACGAACCTCCTGTTTGGGGGTTTCCTTTTCAGGACGGTTGGTATCCTGATTGGGGGTTTCTGTTTTATGGGTCATTTTTTCAGGTATGGGTTTTGTTTCCGTGGCTGGCTTTTCCTGTGCTGCCGGGGTTTTCTTTTCCGTTGCTTCAGGAACGACTTCACGGCGTTTTTCGGGTTGTCTTTCCTCCCGTGGTTGAGGTCTTTCAACTTTAGTTACAGGCCTGTTTTCAGGCTTTGCCGGGGTTTCTTTTTTGTCGTCAGTTTTCACTGCTCCATCAGGCTGTCCGGAATCCTTGGGGTTGGCATTTTTAGGCCGATCGTCTTTTGAGGCTCTTTTATCGTCGTTTTTAGCCACTTTGCGGGGGCGTCCACGGCGTTTTGGCTCTACCTTTTGCTCCGACTGAAGCATTTCAGCAGAGGGATTTAATGCTTGATAGTCAAGGATTTTGTAGATAAGATCCTTTTTTAACAGCTTATCTGTTTTCGGAATGTTAAATTCCTCGGCAATTTGCCTTAGTTCGGCTACTAATTTGCCATTAAGTTCCACAATATCGTACATATACGGGGATTTTGTAATACGGCCAAACTCGAATAAGCTTGGTATAATAAACAATTGATTTTAATTATTTGGAATATACAGGTCCTTTTTCCTTAGTACCTTGGTCGGCGAAAATAATATAAAAACCCTCATCATCGGAATTTTTGGGCGTTTTTTTTAATTATTTCACTAATTTAAATTCAATTTACATAGAAATCAGGATTGTTTTCATTTTTATTATTTTTTTTAGATGTTGTTTTAACCGGGCAGAATTACAGAATTACTAATTGCATAATGCTTTTACATCAAGAAAGTTACCAAATATTAATACCCGGGTTGTTGATTTAAAACCGACCTCAATTTTATTTTTAGGTTGAAGTTGATTTATTTTTTTTGAAATTTCACGATTTGCCGGTTAGACAAACATGGGTTAATGATTATTTTTGTGGCTCAAATTTACAAATATTTTTATGATACAACGTAAACAATCTGTTTTTTTATTTTTAGCTGTCATTTTTTTGTCGGGATTGGCTTTTTTGCCCATGGCCAGCTTTTTGGGCGATCGTGGGGCATTGGTATTATATGTTTACCAATTGGTGAGCAAGGTTCCTGATACACCGGCTCCTTTCGGTTCTTTATTTTTGTTGCCATTGCTGTCATTGGTGGTTGTTCCAGCGTTTGTTTCTCTGGTTACTATTTTTATGTTCAAGAATCGACGGCGCCAAATGATGATGGTGCGGCTGGTGATTTTTTTACTAATTGTTGAAATTGGCCTGTTTTTTCTCTATTACGTTAATTCCTTGGAAGAAGCTACCGGTGGGCTGATCACTCCTGAGTTGGGTATTTACCTGATCCCCGCAGCCTTGTTGTTTTTGTTTCTTGCGCTTCGCGGAATTATTGCCGACGAAAAGCTTATTCGGTCGGCTGACAGGCTTCGCTAACCTTTGCCTTTTCTGTCGATTTCAAGTACTTCGAGGTCAGTTATCTGATCCTTGTCGATGTTGAATTTAATCATGGTCATCACATGGTGAAAGCCTGAGTTTCCGGCTGCACCCGGATTGATGTACAGCAACTGGTGGGTGTTGTCGTACATCACCTTTAATATATGTGAATGTCCTGCAACGAATAATTGGGGGGTTTCTTTTCGGATTAGTGTTTTCGCCAGAGGGGTGTATCTTCCCGGGTATCCGCCAATGTGGGTCATGACCACTTTCACACCTTCACACCGGAATACGGCTGTTTCGTTGCATGCTTTCCTCACCGTTGTATCGTCGATATTTCCATAAACGGCGGTGGTGGGTTTGAAGTTTTGCAATTTGTCCAATGTTTCAAGATTGCCAATATCGCCGGCATGCCAAATAAAATCACAATCTTCAAAAAACGAAAACACCCGCGGAATCAATGTTCCGTGGGTGTCCGATAGAAGTCCTATTTTTTTCACTCTTAAAATTTAATGCCAATACCCAGCATCATGTTTTCGTTGAATTGGGTTCGCGGTCCCAGTGGATTTCCGGCATCGTCGTTGATAATTACATCGTTGTCGTATATTAATTCCGAAGTAATGTTCACGTTCAGCCAGGAGTTCACTTTGAGCACAAGACCGTTTTGCCAGTTCACATCAATATTTTGAGGATTTTTCAGGTAATCGCTGAATAGTTCCAGCTTGGTGGTGAAGTTCACATTTTTAAATATCTCATAATTGAAAGCCATTAAAAGTTTGGCTCCAAACATGCTTTTTACCCTTTTGGCGTGGATGGTGTCGCCGGCTTGGTTCACTGTGGCCGGGTCAAGACCGAATGAGCCCAGGTCGGCCAGACGTTCGTCATTCACGATAATCCAACGTCCGGCAGCAGGGGAGATGTTCAACAAAAAATGGTCGTTGGGTGTATATTCCACACCGGGGCCAATGTCGATGGTGGCCGGAGCCATAAATTTGGAAATATAAGTTGACGAATCTACCTTGTAATCGTAGCCTTTGGCAAACTGGCTTTTGAACGTGAGCACCATGGTGGTGTACCAGTGGTCGTGAATTTCGTAGCCATAGGAAGAGATAAATTCGATCTTGTCATCGGTTTTCATGGCTTGGTTGTTACCAATCAGCGAGTAGCCCAAAGCTAAACTCAGCCAGTTGGTCCATTTGTGCTTTCCTTTCAGGTAATCTGCCTTCACGGTGTATTTGCCCACGGTGGCCAGGGTGTTTTCGCCTCCGGCAGACCAATTGGAGAAATAGCTCTGCGAAAAGTTCAAACTGAGGTTGTTGGTTACCGTCCAGTTTTTGATGGTGTCGTTTTGGGCCTCGACAGTTACGCCGGCAACAAACAACAATAGGAGTAAAAATACTTTCTTCATAATTAAGGAATTAATTTCTGATCAAGATGTCAATAGGTCGTTCTCAGGGCGATAACAATGACCCCCTTTTGGTTTATTCGGCAAAAATAACAATTTTGATAAATTCTAAATAAAAAACTTGATCCTGTACCGGATAATTTACAAGGCTGTGACGGATTTTTGGTTCAAGAGTTCAAGGGTTCAAGGGTTCAAGGGTTCAAGGGTTCAATGGATCAATGGATCAATGGATCAATGGATCAATAGATCAATGGATCAATGGGATCAATGGATCAATGGATCAATGGGATCAGGGGATCAATGGATCAATGGGATCAATGGGTTAAGGTTTTCTCTCTATACTCCTTACTGCTTACTCCCAACTCCCCCCCGAAGGCTTGCGGGGCCCGACTCCCTCATATTCCCGAATTCGATTGGTTTGGAATGTGTTTGCCTTTGTGCTCTCCTTTTTGAAATGAAATAACCAATGAGTAATGGGTTCGAACATGGCGATTGTCAACCATTCCCGGTTTCCACCTGGTGGCTTCCACCAGACGAATGGCCTCTTCTGCGCATCCTCCTCCCACGAACTCCTGGGCTACAATATTGGAAGGTAGTCCGTTGATTTCCACCACAAAGTTAATTTTTACATCTCCAACAATTCCCAATTTGTCAGCATTAGGGGGATAGGTGAGGTGGCTGTATATGAACTCGGAAAGCGATGTGGTGCTGTCGTTGAGATGAAAAACAGGTGCCTGTTCGGTTTTTTTAAGGGGGTAAATTGTTCCCGAACTGTCGTATGGCAGGTAGTTTTTTGGTGGATGCAGGTATCCGCGTTTTTTGGAAAGCCGCATGAATTTCTTTTTTTTAAATTCCAGGGTATAAATGCCGGTGGACTCCACCTCCTGCCCCGATTCTTTTGCCGGTAACCACAGCAATAAATCGAAAATGGCCAGCGCTGTTGAGTCTATTTCACGACTAACCCCCGTCTTTACCTCACGATGACTGACCTTTCCATTTTTGTCTGCCACAAATACGATGTTTACCGTTCCTTCCTGTTTTTTGTTCAAGGCATCATCGGGATAATCCATGAACAGTTCAAGAAAGTTTTTATACACGGCATGAGTCATTTGCGTGGCTGGTGGGCTGGTGGACTGTGCCAGGAGTGCGTTTAGGGGTATCATGACAAGAAAAAGTCCGGTTATTTTTGAAAAATGTTTCATAACGGTCTGATTTGTTTCAATTCGTGAAAATACAGATTTTGGAGAAATATTGTTAGTTTTACCCTTAAAAAAATGAACGATTTGCCAATGTTTCTTTATTTGGGTTTGGGGGTACTTTTGGGGCTGCTGACGGCCTTGCTGTGGGCAGGTTGGCAAAGTAGAAAAATTCACCAACGGCATCGTGCTGAGCTGAACGAGGAAGTGCAACGGTGTGGAGAAATGGATAAGCAGTTGGCCTTGTCGCTGGATAAAACCTCGGCTGCACAGGAGCGTCTTCAACACGTGGAGCAACTTGTGGAGGTTGAACGCAGGGCAAAAAATGAGGTGGAGAAAAGGCTGGTTGCCGCCGAATCGGAACTTGCCCACATGAGGCAAAAGCTCGGTGACGAACAAAAAAACCTGGAACTTCTTCAGGAGCGCCTTCGTACCGAATTCGAGAATGTGGCACACAAAATCATGAAGCAACAAACTGCCGACTTTAACATGTCGAGTCAAAAAGGTTTGCATGATATTTTACAACCCTTACGGGAAAAATTGCAAAGTTTTGAGAAAAAGGTGGAAGACACCTATGAAAAAGGTCTTCAAAACCAGTCGGATCTGCGTGCGGAGTTGAAAAAGATTTACGATCTCAGCATTACCCTCGACAAGGATGCCAAAGATTTGACCAAAGCCTTGAAATCCGACACCAAACGTCAGGGCAATTGGGGTGAGGTAATTTTGGAAAGGGTACTCGAACGTTCGGGTTTGACCAAAGACCAGGAGTATTTTTTGCAATTTTCGGCCAAAAACAACGAAGGTGCCACCATGCGGCCTGACGTGCTGATAAAACTCCCTGAGGATAAACACCTGGTGATTGATGCCAAGGTGTCGTTGACGGCTTATACAGAGTATGTGAGTTCGGACGATGAACAAGTGCGCTCGCGTAAATTGCGTGAGCATCTCGATTCCATCCGCCGGCATGTGAAGGAGTTGAGTCAAAAGCGATACGACAACCTGCTCGGAATTCACTCTCCTGATTTTGTGCTGATGTTTATGCCTGTGGAGCCAGCTTTTGCACTGGCGGTGCAAAGCGATATGGAGTTGTTCAACGATGCATGGACTCAACGGGTGGTAATTGTGAGCCCGACCACCCTGCTGGCCACCTTGCGCACTGTGGCATCCATCTGGAAATTTGAAAAACAAAATCAAAACGCCCGCGAAATTGCCGACCGGGGAGGTAAACTATACGATAAATTTGAGAGCTTTGTATCAGATTTGGAAAGTATCGGTCAGTACATCGACAAGGCCGATAAATCCTATAAGGAAGCTCACAAAAAGTTGACTTCGGGAAGTGGAAATCTGATCAGACAGGTGGAACAATTGAAAAAAATGGGCGTTACCACCAAAAAGAGTTTGCCCGAAAACTTACTAAATGAATGGGATGATGAAGGATAAATACGAAAAACCAACACACGACTTTATCTATGGTACATGGCCTGTGATGGAAGCGGTAAAAGCCAAACGCGACCTCGACAAAGTGATTATTCAACATGGGTTGCGTAATACCGTGATTGGTGAAATAATTGCCGAACTGAAGGCGCTTGACATACCCTATCAGTTTGTCCCCATCGAAAAGATGAACCGTGTTACCCGAAAAAATCATCAGGGAATAATTGCGTTTTTATCGCCCATTACTTTTGGTAAAATTGAACATGTTTTGCCCGCCATCTATGAAAAAGGGGAGGATCCTTTCCTACTTATTCTCGACAAAATTACAGATGTGCGAAATTTTGGTGCCATACTCCGAACAGCTTCATGTACGGGAGTCCATGCAGTAGTTATCCCCGACAAAGGCTCTGCCATGTTGAATTCCGATACCGTGAAATCCTCCGCCGGAGCCATCTATACCCTTCCCATTTGCCGTAGCGAAAATCTGAAGGATACCATCGAGTACCTGAAAGAAAGCGGAGTGAAAATCTTCGCTGCCACCGAGAAAGGTTCGGAAGTGTATTACCGCGAGCAACTTACCGGTCCATGTGCACTCATCATGGGTTCCGAAGGCGAAGGAATTTCACCCGAATACCTCCGCCGATCGGATGTGCTGGTACAAATCCCCATGGTAGGCACCATCGCCTCACTCAATGTGTCGGTAGCCGCCGGTGTATTGATGTACGAGGTGTTTCGACAGAGGAATGTGGCGAAGTGAAAGTTTGGTTGGATATTTTAGTGCCTAAAGTTGGAAGTTTAGAGTATTGAGTAAGGAGTATTTAGTAAGGAGTATTGAGTAAGGAGTATTTAGTAAGGAGTATTGAGTAAGGAGAGAACCCCTGATCCTCTGATCCATTGATCCATTGATCCCTTGAACCCTTGAACTCTTGAACTCTTGAACTCTTGAACCCTTGAACTCTTGAACTCTTGAACTCTTGAACCCTTGAACTCTTGAACCCTTGAACCCTTAAACCTGAGCCCCTTTGTCCCCGGAATTCATTACCTCAAACAAAAAAAACTCCGATAAAAATACCGGAGTTTCATATATGGTGTGCTGGTTATTAAAACCGTTTTTCTTTGATTCTGGCTTTTTTACCACGCAGGTCGCGGAAGTAGAAAATTCTTGCTCTGCGAACTACGCCTACCTTGTTCACTTCGATGGAAGTAATAAAAGGTGAGGAGATGGGGAAGATTCTCTCTACGCCAATGTTGCCCGACATTTTTCTGATAGTAAAAGTAGCAGTATGGCCTGTTCCTGAACGTTGTAACACAACTCCTTGAAATTTCTGCAGGCGTTCTTTGCTTCCTTCAATAATTTTATATGTAACTGTAATGGTGTCACCGGCTTTAAATGCAGGGAATTCTTGCGTCTTTACAGTTTCTTTTACCAAGTTAATCAATTCGTTATTGTTCATCTAATTACAGGTTTAGCATGTACACTCAAAAAAGAGTGCAAATATACGGATATTTATTTATTCACTATTACAACCTGATGAATATTTTTTTAAATATTCTCACTTCATGTAAAATACACTGATAAACAGAATGATATGTTTTTTGCGTGAGGAAGCAATGGGCTTCTGTCTAGTCTTTTAGCAATTCCGGACGACGGATTTTGGTTCGCTCAACCGACTGATTGTACTTCCATTCTTCCACCAAACGTTCGTTGCCCGACAACAACACATCGGGAACTGCCCATCCATTGTATTCGCGCGGACGGGTATAAACCGGAGGCGACAGCAAATTGTTTTGATATGAATCGCTCAACGCGGAAGTTTCGTCGCTCAACACACCGGGAATCAGTCTGATCAAGCTGTCGGTAATCACCGCAGCGGCCAGTTCTCCTCCCGACAACACATAATTGCCGATACTGATTTCCATGGTAACCAGATGCTCCCTGATGCGTTCGTCAACACCTTTATAATGTCCGCAAAGCAGGATGATGTTCTCCAACTGCGACAGGCGGTTGGCCAGGGGCTGATCCAGCAATGTACCATCAGGACTGGTGTAAATGATGGCATCGTAAGTGCGTTGCGAGGTGAGTTCTTTAATGCATCGATCCACAGGTTCTATCATCATTACCATGCCTGCTCCCCCCGAAAAGGGATAGTCGTCCACACGCCGGTGTTTGTCGGTAGAATAATCGCGCAACTGATGTAAATGAATGGTAGCCAGTTGTTTGTCAATGGCTCTTTTAACGATGCTGTGGTCGAAAGGTCCCCGAAACATTTCAGGAAAAAGTGTGATGATATCAATGCGCATAGCCCTGTTTCAATTGGTTGATTATTTAATCCAAACGGTTTTTATGTTCAGGAATTCCTTGATGCCATAGGAACCCAGCTCACGGCCAAATCCCGATTGTTTTATTCCGCCAAAGGGCAGTCGTGGATCCGATTTGGTCATGCCATTAACAAATACGGCTCCGGCTTCAATTTGGGAGGCCATTTTTTCGGCCAACTCCGGGTTGGAAGTCCACAGGCTGGCCCCCAGTCCCAAGGTAGTTTGGTTGGCAATTTGAACGGCTTCATCGGCATCTTTAGCCGGAATCACCACCGAAACAGGTCCAAACGTTTCTTCGCGGTACACAGGCATTTCGGGTGTAACGTTTACCAGCAGGGTTGGCTGATAATACAAGGTGTTGGGGATGCGTTGTCCACCGGTTACCACCTTGGCGCCCATGGCCACCGAGTCGGCAATTTGTTTTTCAAGCTGCTCCATCAGATCTTCACGTGCCATCGGACCCATGTCGGTTTCGGGTAGGGTAGGGTCGCCCAGTTTCATGTTTTCCAATAGTGCTTTCTGTTCTTCAACAAACCGATCATAACCGGCTTGTTCCACAATAAACCGCTTGGCCGATATACAAACTTGTCCTGCATTGAGCATTCTGGAACACACCCCCGTTTTGCAGGCTTGATTGATATCGGCATCGTCCATCACGATATAAGGGTCGGAACCTCCCAGCTCGAGGACGCACTTTTTCAGGTATTTACCGGCCAGAGAAGCCACTGATTTGCCTGCACGTCCACTTCCCGTGAGGGTTATGCCGCACACCGACGGATGCGCCACCACCTGTTCCACCAGGTCGATGCCGATGGGCAAGTTATTGAAAGCATGGTCCGGAAAACCGGAATCAACAAACAACTGTTGGATGGCCTCCGCACACCCAAAAACATTGGGGGCATGTTTGAGAACCATGGTATTTCCGGCCATCATGGTGGGCACGGCGGCCCTAAACACCTGCCAAAATGGAAAATTCCAGGGCATGATGGCAAAAACAGTACCCAACGGTTGAAAGCTTACATAACTCTTTCCGGCATCGGTGGGAATAAGCTCATCTTTGAGCAACGACTCGGTGTTTTCGGCATAATGCTCGCAGAGCCATGCACATTTTTCTACCTCAGCCTGCGATTCGGCGACGATTTTGCCCATTTCACTCGTGATGAGCAGTGCCAGCGATTCTTTCCGTTGGCGCAAAATTCCGGCCATTTTTAAAAAAAACTGACCACGTTCCTTGTAAGAGAGCTTCTTCCAACTTTCATATCGGGAGCGGGTTTCATCAAGTGTTTGGCTTAATTGTTCGGCAGTCAATAAGTTGTAATCCTTGATTTTCTGACCGTCGGTGGGGTTGTAGGTACTGATCATGACATTGAATTTCTACAAAAGTACAGGTTTTCCGGTGATAATATCTATTTTTACACCTTGTTATCGTTTTCTGTTGAAGCCGGTGTTTTTAAATTATTTGTTAACCAATTCGTTATGAAAAGAATGTTTTTTGTTTTGGCTTTGAGCTTAATGATTGCCTCCATGCAATCGCACCTCTTGGCACAAAGTCAGCCTTTTATGCCCCTTGAGGTAGCTGCCGCATTCAAAAATGGTACCCGTTCCATGTCGGGTTTGCCTGGTCTGGAATACTGGCAGAATCACGCTATTTACCATATTTCCGCCCAGGTGGACGTACCAAATAGCACGCTAAAAGGCGAAGAAACGGTTACCTATTATAATAACAGTCCGGATACCCTGAATAAATTGGTCATTCGGCTGTATCCCGATATTTATAAAAAAGGAAATGCCCGGTCGTGGTCCATTGGCGGCGATGATCTCACAGAGGGAACTGAGGTGAAAAGCTTGCTAATCAATGGTGTGGAGCTTGATCTGTCGGATTATAAACTGATTCGCCGAACGGCCACCAACATGCATGTTCAGTTGTCGGCTCCGTTGTTTCCGGGCGAATCGCTGGTATTGGAATCCCATTGGTCGTTTAAAATACCTTCAAAACGTCAGGTGCGTATGGGCAAATACAGCGAGAATATTGTTTTTGTAAGCTATTGGTACCCACAGATTGCCGTTTACGATGACGTGGACGGTTGGGATGAGTTGGAATATCTGGGAACGGTTGAGTTTTACAATGATTTCAACGATTATGATGTTATTGTGAACGTGACTCCCGATTTCAAAGTTTGGGCAACCGGTGAGTTGCAATCTCCCCAAGCGTATTACAGCAATATGGTAATCAATCGTTTGGCCAAGGCTGAAGAAGTTGGGGAGATTACCACTTTTTTTACTGCCGATGAATGTCGTAAAGGGCTCGTTTTAAATGAGAAAGTCAACCATTGGCATTTTTTGGCCAACAATGTGCCTGATTTTACTTTTGGTTTGGCCAAAGAGGTGAATTGGCAGGGGAGTTTCGTAACGGTTGATACCCTCACCGGACGAAAAGTGTTGGTGGACGCGGTTTATCCTGATTCATCGGTTACCTTTCAACGTGCTGCCGAATGGGCTGCCGAGAGCGTGAAGCTGATGTCGTTTGAGTTGCCCGGAGTACCTTTCCCATACCCGCACATGACCTCCTTCAGCAACGGACGGCAGAGCGGTGGCATGGAATCGCCCATGATGGCCATCGATGGTGATCCCCTTTCGGAGGCATCGGCCATCGGTTTGTTTTATCATGAGATCTCGCACACCTATTTCCCCTTTTACATGGGTGCCAACGAAAGGAAATATGCCTGGATGGATGAGGGGTTTGCTGCCTACTTTACCAATGAAATCATGGAAAAGGAAGACCCCGATTACCATTATTTCACGCGCATGGTTTCTGCATTCAATGCCTTGAGTGGTCGTGAGCGCGAAGTGCCGTTGATGTATTTGAGTTATCAGATTGGCGATTATACAAGTTATCGGGTTCATGCCTACAACCGCTCGGCAATGGCCCTGGCCTTTTTGCGCGATGTGTTGGGTGAAGAAGTGTTTAAAATGGCTTTCCAACAATTTATCAACGATTGGCATGGACGGCATCCCATTCCCAACGATTTTTTTAACTCCATCATGCAAAGTACAGGACAGAATCTGTGGTGGTATTTCACTCCTTGGTATTACGATAGGGCATACGCCGATTTGGGTATTAAAAAAGTAACCTTCGACAACAAAGTGGTGATCGAAAATGTAGGCAAACTTCCTTTGCCTGTGGAATTGACCATTACTTTTGTGGATGGCACCAGTGAAACAATATACCGTCATACCGGCGATTGGGAAACCAATCCCAATGCCATGATCGTGCAAATCAACCCACAAAAGCAAATTGAAAAGGTGGTGTTGGGTTCGCACCTGATTCCTGACGTAAATACAGAAAATAATACCATGATGCCCGTTTACGAGTGATGCAACCACACAGGAGTACTTTTTGTCAAAATAAATCTAACAACCATATACATATGAAACTAAAACCGACTTTTATCATTCTTCTGATGGCACTGACTACCGTGGTGATGGCACAGGTAGCTCCCGACAAATACTATATTCAATTTACTGATAAAAACGATTCGCCCTTTTCCATCGATCAGCCGGAGGAGTTTTTATCACCACGTGCTTTGGCACGTCGGGCCAAGTACGGAATTGCCATTTCGGAAGAAGACCTTCCGGTAAATCCTGCTTACCTTCAGGGGGTTGCGGCAACAGGAGCTGTGTTGTTGAATCCCACCAAATGGATGAATGGCGTAACCATATATACCACAGACCCCTCTGTGATTGCGGCCATTGAGGCGCTGCCATACGTGGAATCCTACGTAAAAATGTCTGAAGCAGAAACCGTGACGAATCCGAAGAAATATTTTGAAAATGAATCGATTACACCCGTTGAGCAATTCACAAGCAATGGTACAATCAAATCCAGAAGTTTGAATTACGGTGGCGCCGGTCCTCAAATTGAGCAAATCAACGGCGTGGCACTACACGATCAGGGATACATGGGACAAGGAATGGTGATCGCCGTGTTGGATGGCGGTTTTAATGGTACCGATGAACATCCTTTTTTCGACAGCTTATTCATGAACAACAGAATGTTGGGAACAAAGGATTTTGTAACTCCCGGGGGCAGCGTTTATACCGACAGCGGACATGGCAACTCGGTGCTTTCCACCATGGCCGCTTATTCTCCTGGTAATATGATCGGCACCGCACCCCTCGCAAGCTATTGGTTGCTCCGTTCCGAAGATGTGTTGTCGGAAAATGTGATTGAAGAATACAATTGGGTTTCGGCTGCCGAATATGCGGATAGTGTGGGTGCCGACGTCATCAATAGTTCGTTGGGCTATATTGATTTTGATAATCCGGCTTTCGACCATACCTATGAAGACATGGATGGAATGACCAATGTAAGTACACGAGGAGCCGACAAAGCTTTTGAAAAAGGAATTATGGTGGTCAATAGCGCCGGAAATTCAGGCGTTAATGCATTTCCTTATATTGGTGCTCCGGCAGACGGATTCAATGTGTTAAGCATTGGTGCAGTGGATCCGGATGGCGACAGGGCGCTTTTCAGTTCCATTGGTCCCACCTACGACGGGCGTTTTAAACCTGTTATCGATGCCACCGGCCAGAGTACTTTTGTGGCCTATGGCGGTTCGGATGCCGGCTATGGTAACGGCACCTCATTTTCATCGCCCATCATTGCCGGCATGACTGCTTGTTTAATGCAAGCCCATCCTGATATGTTGTTAGCTGAGGTGCAGGAAGCACTAAAACTATCCGGGAGCCAGGCTACTGCCCCTGATAATCTCCTTGGCTGGGGCATTCCTGACTATTTAGCTGCCAGCAGTACCCTTACCAATATTGAAATATCCCGGCAGCAAACCATTTCCCTGGTGGAAGTTTACCCCAATCCATTTAATGAAACACTTTCGTTGAAACTCCATCTCGACACCATCGACCTGGTGCAGGTGGACGTGATGGGGCAATCCGGAAACCTGGTGTTCTCAGCATCTTATTCCCGTTCCAAATCAGATCCGTACATCAATCTGGATCATTTGGCTTCACGAATAGCAGCAGGAGTTTATTTGGTAAAAGTGGTTAGCAGCAGTAAAACAGAAGTGGTTAAAATTATCAAACAATAGTGCACTTGATGGGCCAAAGTACAAATCGTGTTTATTAACAATACCCCACATTTTTTCAACAAAGGAAGCCGCTTTAGCAGGAGCAAAGGGATAATTGTTAACTTTGACCCTGTATATTTTGCAGCAAATAACTAAATAATCAACAGTTACTTCAACGGAATGGAAGAGTCAGAGAAACAGGAAAGAAGAGCCGATTTTTATTCAAAATCAGTAAGGGCAGGTAAACGAACGTATTTTTTCGATGTGAAATCCACACGTGCAAAGGAGTTGTTTATTACCATTACCGAAAGTAAACGCCGGTTTAATGAGGCAGATGGCCGATTTACCTACGAAAAGCACAAAATATTTTTGTACGGTGAGGATTTTGAAAAATTTAAAGCCGGACTTAATGCCGCCGTGGCCTTTGTAGAAAATGGTGAGGTGCCCGACGACGATGACGACCAAATGGAGGTGATTCAGGATAAATCCGCTACGCTGGATGTTAAGTTTGAAGACCTGGGCGATGACGACGATCATTAGCCGGAAGGTTTGGTTGTAAAAATCATTTTTTAATAAGCAGATTGTCAGTGTAATAACCGGCTCGTGATGGGTAATAGGATTGCCTCCCTGAACCGAATTTTGGCAGACGTGTTAATAAGTTCGTGAGGCTGCCATTGACAGGTAGTTTCAATGTTGTATTTTTGTGTCGGGGTGAAAATAAACCAAAGAATGATATGGGAAAAACGATAGCAGTAACCAATCAAAAAGGAGGCGTGGGAAAAACCACCACCTCCATCAACCTTGCTGCCAGTCTGGCCGTGCTCGAATACCGTACACTCATTGTGGACGCCGATCCGCAAGCCAATGCCACCTCCGGCATAGGTTTCGATCCCAAGCAAATTCAGGCCAGTATTTATGAATGTATCGTGGACAACCTGGAGGTAAATCAGGTGATTCTATCCACTAAAACCCCGCATCTGGACTTACTTCCGGCCCATATTGATTTGGTAGGTGCCGAAATTGAACTGATCAACCTGCCCAACCGTGAAACCATGATGAAACAGGTGTTGGATAAGGTGCGCGACAAGTACGACTTCATCATCATCGATTGCTCTCCATCGCTGGGGTTGATTACTGTGAATGCACTCACTGCCGCCAATTCGGTTATCGTTCCGGTACAATGTGAGTATTTTGCCCTGGAAGGTCTTGGTAAGCTATTGAATACCATTAAGATAGTTCAAACACGACTCAATACCTCACTGGATATTGAAGGGATTTTGCTCACCATGTTCGACAGCCGTTTGCGGTTATCCAAACAAGTGGTTGATGAAGTGAAAACCCATTTTCAACAAATGGTGTTCGATACCATCATCAACAGAAATACCAAGCTGGGCGAGGCTCCCAGTTTTGGTGATTCTATCATCATGTACGACGCGCAAAGCACAGGGGCTATCAATTATTTAAATCTGGCACGTGAAATATTGCAGAAGAACAACATGACTTCCATGAACCACGCTGACAAAATAATAGAATAACTCATGACGAATATCAAAGGTAAAAGGAAGGCATTGGGCAGGGGATTGGATTCCATCCTGCAAAGTCCGGATACAGATATTACTTCGGACGACATTTCCGGAAATTATGTGGCAGGCGCCATTGCTGAAATCGAAATTTCTAAAATAGAAACCAATCCATTTCAACCGCGTACCGACTTCGATGGTATGATGTTGCGCGAATTGGCCGATTCCATCAAATCGCAGGGAGTAATTCAGCCCATCACCGTCAGGAAAATGGGTTACGACAAATACCAACTCATTGCCGGCGAGCGCCGCTTGCGTGCCTCACAACTGGCAGGCATTGAACGTATTCCTACTTTTATCCGTGTGGCCAACGATGAGCAAATGCTCGAACTGGCCCTCATCGAAAATATTCATCGCCAGGAGTTGAACGCCATTGAGGTAGCCATCAGCTATCAGCGTTTGATAGAAGAATGCGACCTTACCCAAGAAAAATTAAGTGAACGCATCGGTAAAAACCGATCGTCCATTGCCAATACCCTGCGACTACTCAAGTTGCCCCCGTCGGTACAAGTATCACTGCGCGATGGTTTTATCACCACCGGTCATGCACGCGCCCTGATAACCGTGGAAGATGCCGAACTTCAGGAGAATATGCTGCGCATGATTATTAACAAAGGGCTCAATGTCCGTCAGGTGGAAGAAATGGTGCGTACCATCGTGAAAGGGGAGAACAAAAAACCCGAAACGGCCAAAAAGAGTGTGCCCATTCCTGAAAAGTTTAAAGAAACACCTGCCACGTTAAGCAAAATGCTCGGGGCAAAAGTTAGTCTGAAACGAAACAATAAGGGACAAGGATCCATCGTTATCAGTTTTAAAAGCGATCATGAGCTCGAACGCATTATTGCCGCCCTCGGCGAATGATACCGTGTTGGTTTTAAAAAATATATACTTGCGTCTATTACTCATTTCTCTGGTGTTGTTATTTGGTGGCTTTTCCGCCAAAGCGCAAACCGATTCGCTTACCATTTCCAAAAAAACAGTGGAGTTGCAGGAACATTCACCTCACAAGGCTACTTTATTGGCACTTGTTCCGGGGTTGGGACAAATCTACAATCGAAAATACTGGAAACTTCCCATTGTATATGCAGGATTTGGTGTAACAGGATATTTTGCCATTACAAACAGAACTGAATATATTAAGTACCGTGAAGCCTATAATTGTTCGGTAACACTTGAGTCGGAGTGTACCAACGAACTGGCATTAAAATATTCTGCCGACGATCTGCAAACCATCCGCGATTATTACCGCCGCAACATGGAACTCTCCTACATCATCATGGGAGCCTGGTACGTGCTGCAAATGTTGGACGCCACGGTAGATGCCCACCTTTATTATTGGGAAGTAAATGATAACCTGTCGGTTCGTGTCGATCCCATGATTCAGCCCATTCAACTGGCACAACCTAATCCGGCATTGCCGGGGTCGGTTAATCCCAATGGCTTACGAATCACCGTGAGTTTTTAAACATTCCTCGTCAAATTCCTTTATTTTTGTGTTAAAATCGAATTCCATGAATATCATTATATCCGGCTATGGCCGAATGGGCAAACAAGTGGAACAGGTCGCCATCGGTCGTGGTCACCATATCCTGGCCTGTATTGAAGATGCCCAGGGTTGGGAACAGTTGACATTTTCTCCGGAAGATCAGCCTGTTGTAATAGATTTTAGCTTGCCCGAAGTAGCGGTGGAAGTGTACACATGGTGCTTTCAGAACGGACTGCCCGTCGTATCGGGTACTACCGGATGGTTGGCACGTTGGGAAGAGGTGGTAGCTCATTGCCGGCAAAACAACGGAACCTTTTTATATGCTTCAAATTTTAGCTTAGGGGTAAATATTTTTTTCGAAATCAACCGAAAACTTGCCTCTATCATGGGAAAAATTGATGGGTATCGGCCTTCCATCACCGAAATCCATCATGTACACAAGCTGGATGCCCCAAGTGGCACGGCCATTACCCTTGCCAACCAATTGATTGAGCAAATGCCATCATTGAAAAAATGGACATTGGACTCAGACTTTACGAACGGGCAATTGCCTATCAGCAGCCTGCGACAAGGGGAGGTGCCCGGTACACATGTGGTAAGTTATGAATCGGAAGAAGATGTGATTGCCATAGAACATCGGGCGAAAAACCGAAGGGGATTTGCTTTGGGTGCCGTTTTGGCGGCAGAGTTTGTTCGTGGAAAATCCGGGGTTTATACCATGAAAGATGTGCTGACCGATTTGCTCTAATCCGTAGAATTCACACGATCCTTAAACTTTCTTTACAACCAATTGCGCATTGTTGTATCCTACCACAACTACTTTTGCATCTTTGTCTATCAGGCCAATACGAGCCGTGGCGTCGTATAGTTCATCGTTTATCATCACTTTTCCGGCAGGTCGCAGGGTGGTATAGGCCATCCCTTCACGTCCAATCATCGATTTGTAATCAGCCGAAGCGGAAGTGTATCCCTCGTTGGCCTGCTGGGTTTTCTTGAGTGCCAAATGGCTGAAAGCATCGCTGGTAAAAAGCTTTTTACTGAAATAGAGGCTGCCTGCGATGGCCAAAAAGAAAGCAATGATCACAACGGTGAGGGCTTTGGTGATTTGAATCATGCTCAGGTTGAAATTGCCCGGATCGATGTTGTCCACCATGCTGAGCGTGAGGCCCGTAATCATCAGGATGAGCCCCAACACTCCCGTAACGCCAAATCCGGGAATGGCAAATATTTCCACGGCAATCAAAATCACCCCTACCACAAACAGCAATATTTCCCAGTGCGCGGCCATGCCCTCGAGGTAGAGGGGTGCAAAATAAAGCAAGGCGGCCAGAAATGCCGCAGCCAGCGGAAAACCGATGCCCGGCGTTTGCAGTTCGAAATAGATTCCACCAATAATAATCATGATCAGAATACCGCTGAAAAAGGGGTTGATAAGCCAACCAATTACCTTGTCGGTGGCCGATAGCTGTTGCTTCGTAATGGTGTAGTTTTTTATTTCGGCATGCTCCAGCAGTTCGGCAATGCTGTTGACTTCACCTTCACAAAATCCGTTTTGAATGGCCTCACTTACGGTAAAAGTAAGTACCTGACCCGAGTCGCTGATACCCGGCACATATATTTTTGGGTCAACCATGGCCTGTGCAACGTCCGGATTCCGGTTTTGGGCTTCTGCGGTGGCCCTCATCATCGATCGCATGTAGCTCTGGTACTTATCGGGCATTTGCTCTCCACTTTGGTTTACCACGGTAGCCGCGCCGATGCTCGATCCTGGTGCCATGTAGATGCTGTCGCAGGCAATGGAAATCAAAGCTCCGGCCGAGGCGGCATTTTTATCAATAAATACATAAACAGGGATGGGGGAGCTAAGTATTTTTGTACGAATGGAATCTGCGTCGTCCAGGGTTCCTCCGTAGGTGTTCATGTGAATGACGATGATATCCGCCTTTTGTTGGACGGCTTCCTCCATGGCTTTTTTGGTGGTTCTCCATACGGGTGGGGCAATCATTTCTTTCATGTTGAATACGTACACCGACGTGGTGCTGTCTGTTTCTGCGTGAGATTGAAAAGCCACCGTAAGAAACAGAATGAAACTCAGAAACAGGGGTATGGAGATAGAATTTTTCATGATTCGGATGTTGGTGGACGTTTTTTGTGGATACTTTTATACCGTTTTCGTAACAATTGCCGATGCCAGTATTTTCCCCACACGATGTTGGTCCAAAGCCGTTCGTGCAGGTAATACAGGATGAGTTTGCTCACCATTTCGATGCTGGTAATGATGGAAGCTGTTTCAAATATTTCCGAGTAGGTTTTTTCTGTGTACTGTCGAAAAATCACAAAGCTGATGATGAAAGTAGCACCTGAAGCAAAAAACCGCCAACTTATCGACTTGAGTATGCTTCGGGTGGGACTGTCTTTTTCTTTCTCTCGGGGGATGGTATTTTTCATGTGTTAAAATGCATAATTAGTTGGCAATATTACTCAAAATACGGCTTGGTTTTCTTTTAAATCCGGTCAAAATATTGGTTCACCTTCTCGATAAAGGCCCCATGTGTTAATTTGTTGGATGCAATAAGCTGTTCGCCGAAAAGGCAATTGTTGCCTTCCTTGAAATCTGTTACCTGACCACCGGCCTCGTTTACCAACAGAATCCCCGCTGCCACATCCCACGGCTGCAAACCGTACTCATAAAACAATTCAAACCGGCCACAAGCCACATAGGCCAAATCTACTGCCGCAGAGCCCAAACGACGCACGCCGCGTGACGATTGCATCAGGTCTTTGAAAAGTTCCAGGTAAGGATCGAGCAGCGAATAATCGCAATAGGGGAATCCTGTGGCCAAAAGTGAGTGGTCGAGTTTGTCGGTCTGGCTAACCTTGATTGGCTTTCCATTCAGGTAGGCCCCACCTCCTTTCCAGGCATAAAAACACTCCTGTGAAGTGATTTCGTATATCACACCCACCAGCAAACGGTCGTATTCCATTAAGGCCACCGAAATGGAATAAATGGGCAATCGGTGAATAAAATTTGTTGTTCCGTCCAAAGGATCTACTATCCAGTTGTAGCGGTCGGCTCGTGGCAACTCACTTTGTTCTTCGGCGATGTATCCGGCATCTGGAACCAATGGCGACAGGGCTGCAAGAATCTGTTTCTCAGCTTCTTTGTCCACGTAAGTAACTAAGTTGTGGACCCCCTTCTCCTGTATATCTTCAGCGGAAAATAGTTCCGATTGTTTTTTAATGAAAATGCCGGTTTCCTTACAAATATCGGTTACCTTTTTGGTAATGGTTTCCAGATTCATAGTTGGCTTTTCTTTTTGTTTAAAATCAGGTAACCGAAGAATCCCAGCCCCAATAAAAAGATAATCGTGGCAATAACTTCTGCCTGTGTTACCTTCATCCCCAGAAAATCGAACTGGTTGTTTACGCGGATTTTTTCAATAAGAAACCGTTCCAAGCCATTAAACATCAGATAGATGGAAAAAAGCATGCCGGGTATGGATAACCTTTTTCTTAGTAACCAAAGTATGCCGAATATAATAACCGACATGGTTGTTTCGTAGATGGGAGTGGGAAATACGCCTTGTGCCAGCTCAAAACAATGTGGCCCGACACAACCTTCTATTCTTATTCCCGAATTGATGATGTTGTGCGGGTAGGTGTACGACCACAGCCAGTCGGGCAAAAATGCCAGCCATTCGGGCATGGGAGCAGTATTGACAATGCCCCAGTCGCCATCCCCTGCTACCTGACAACCAATGCGTCCGATGCCATAGGCCAGAATCAGCGAAGGAGCAATGCTGTCGGCCATTCGTTTCCAGGGGATGCCATTTTTCTCACCATATATGGCCACTGCAACAGCCGCCACAATCAATCCCCCATAAAAGGTGAGCCCACTGAAACTTAAAAGTGAGCCCATGGGGTCTTTTATAAAATCGTCCCAATTCTCCAATTGATGGAAAATTTTGGCTCCAATAATTCCGAAAATAACAGCAATAAATACGATGGCCCAGGTTTGGTCGGCGGCACTAACGGTGATCTCCTTGGTTATGGGCGGATTTGAGGCCTTTTTCTTCTTTAGCAGATACTGTGCTGACGTGAGTACCGCAGCCAGAATCAACCCGGCCCACCAGTTTCCGTTGCCCGAAAACATAAAATCCTGTGGGTCTTTTTCAAAGGTGGGATAGTGAAAGATGATGGCAAAAATTTTAAATCCCACTATAAATGCGATGGCAAAAATAAGCACCAACTCCGCAATGCTTGCCTGCTTGCCTACAGTAATGGTTCGCTTGGTGGTTGTTACATGTCCCAACTGCTGCTGTCGGTTGAGCTCTTTATACAAGAAGTAGGCACCAACCAAAAAAGCCATAGCCAGAAAAAATCCGTAACTCTGAATGGGCAGGTTGAGGTGTGTGCCAAAAATGTCGTTGATGAAATCGGTTAAGCGTGGATACATTTTCTGTGTGTGTTTCTTTATCACAAAGATAGCACTTCTGTTTTTATGGAAAGTAGTCGTTCTTGGTTAAATGCACATTAAATTTGATTGTAGGGTTGCTGAGTGACTGAGTGACTGAGTGATGATGAGACAAAAGTGATGAAGAAGATGCTTTAGTCAACGCCAACGCCATAAGTCCTTATTATCCTGACCATCCTGTAATTCTATGAATCCTGCGCAAACAAAGGGAACAGTAAACGGTGGATATTAAAAAACGAACGAAGAACACCTGAATGTAACCCTTGCCCGTAGAGTATCAAAATCCATAGCTAATAAATACAAATCAGTATTATAGCCGTTGGGAATACACAGATAGAGAGTCCTAACAGTTGCCAATTATTGCCGTTTCTTTTCGGGCCATTGCTGAAGTAAAATCCCGGCAATGATGATGGTCAATCCCACGATAGTGGAAAAATGGATGGGCTCGCCTACCAACAACCGGATGAAAAACAAACCAATGAAAGGGGAGAGGTAGATTAAATTACTCACCTTAGCGGTATTTTCGGAGGTGTTGAGGGCTTTTAGCCAAATGACAAAGGTGAGGCTCATCTCGAACAATCCAATATAAACACAACCCACTATTCCCCATAGGTTGGCTATAAAAAGACGGGTATGGGTAAAAGTAAGATAAATGGCCAGATAAAGGATACCGAATAGTAGGTTCATAGCAATTTTGCCCGTTTCTTCACGCTCATCCTTCATGTTTAAAATCCAGTAAAATGCCCATATCAAGGCACTTCCGGCAGCTAAAATCACACCCAAAGGGTGAGCCATTTCTCCCAAACTCAATTTGCCCTTGGTGCTAATGATCATCAACCCCAAAAAACTAATGATCAGGGCCAGATAGTGTACAGGTCTGATTCGTTGTTTCAGAATGATCCCTGAAAGCAATACCAAAGCAATGGGCCATAGGTAGTTGAGCGTTCCGGCCAATTGGGCTTCCAGCAAGTCGTAGGCCTTAAACAGCACCAAATAGTACAAAAACGGGTTGAAAAATCCCATGAGTGCCGATCGTTTCAAATCACCACGCGTAATCGACTTAAGTTTCACTCGTTGACTGCTGCTTTGGTTGTAGATGACCAATCCCATAAAACCGAACAGCGACGACCAGAACAGCATCACATCGAATGGCAACACGCTCAGGGTGAGTTTAAATGCCGAACTCATGGTGGACCAGAACAATACGGCAATGAGCGCATACAGGTAGGCCTTTCGTTGGTTGATTTTTATCATGGAGGGTTCAAGGTAAGGTTAGGGCTGCAGTACCGCCCAGTCGGGCATTTGATTTATTTGTACATCAAAAAGCCATGCCCCCCAAAAATAGGTGGCCAGGGTAATGATAAGGGCGCCAATGATGTTGAGAATCAGACCCGTTTTAGCCATTTCGCCCACCGAAAGCTGATTCGAACCAAATACGATGGCATTGGGAGGGGTGGCCACAGGAAGCATAAAGGCCATGGATGCACTCAGCGTGGCAGGCAGCATCAGCAATAGTGGGTTGATATTCAGACTTATGGATAGTCCTGCCATCACAGGAAGGATCATTTCGGTAGTGGCGGTGTTGGAGGTAAGCTCGGTGAGAAAGGTCATGGTTACTGCCACGATGGCAATTACCAGAATAATCGGCAGACCGGAAGCCGCATTCATTTGTTCGCCTACCCACAACGATAACCCCGATACTTTAAACGCGTTGGCCAGGGCAAACCCCCCTCCAAATAGCAGTACGATGTTCCATGGCAATCCGCCTGCAGTTTCCCAATCCATTAGGCGAACGCCCTTTCCGGTGGATGCCGGTATGACAAACAACAAAATCGACATGGCAATGGCCACTGTGCCATCGTTTATATATTGTGAATGTGGCAGTAATGAGCTCCATCCGGGAATGTTGATGGAGCCCATATCCACATCGGCTCTCGTAAGCCAGAGTAAGGCCAACAAAACGAACAGAACCATCACAGTTTTTTGTTCAAAGGTGGCCTTGCCCAGATTTTTGTACTCTGTTCTTAAAGTAAGTCTGGTCTGGCTGGCTGAATACTCGCCAGGTTTGTATAGATAATACAGCACCAACCAGGAAACCACCAGCATGATCAGGCTCAAGGGCATGGCAAACATGAACCAATGACTAAAGCTGATTTCGGGTGCCGATGGAAACATGATTTGAAAAATTCGGGCAAAGGACAGGTTGGGCGGGGTGCCAACCAGCGTGGCAATGCCCCCGATACTGGCACTGTAAGCAACACCCAGTAATAGGCCGGTGGAAAATTTACGAATCGATCGTTCGTCCATAAAGTCGGCCAACTTTTTGGTGATGGACAAAACAATGGGAACCATCATCATGGCCGTGGCTGTGTTTGAAATCCACATGGAAAGAAAGGCGGTGGCAGCCATAAACCCCAACAATACCCGATGGGGACTTGTGCCTGTAATCAGCATGATCTTCAGTGCAATACGACGGTGAAGATCCCATTTCTGCATGGCCAGGGCCATAATAAATCCACCGATAAACAAGAAAATCACATGATTGAAATAAGCCGACGACACACTTTTTCCGTCCATCACACCCATGAGTGGAAACATCACCACCGGCAGCAACGAGGTGATGGCCAATGGAATGACCTCGGTAATCCACCAACCTGCCATCAGGATGGCTATGGCCAAAGTATAGGTTACTTCAGGATGTCCGGGTACCAAATTGGCAAACAGAACAACCCAAAGAAACAACAGCGGCACCAAGCCAAAACCAACGATGTTTTTCAGCATACAGCTAATTTATTCCTTTTTTTGTTTTGCAATCACTTTTTTTTCAATTTTTCACGATTCCGGGGATAATTGTTCCAGACTTCTTGTTTCAAACCTCCAAACCAATACGCTTTTGGACAAATGAAAATCACTTGACTAATTTCGACAATGGCCAAGGTGTTATTTAGTTGTTAAAAAAATCACACTACATTCATACCTTATCATAAAAAGTGGTATTTTTGCTTTCTATTTTACAAAAAAATACAGAATATGAGGAAGTTAGCAGTAGTAGCTTTTGGCGGGAATGCCTTACTCAGAGCCGGACAAAAAGGAACCATCTCTGAACAGGAATTGAATGCTCGTGAGGCAAGCCAAAATCTGGTGAAATTGGTGAAAAGAAATTACGATTTGGTACTTACACATGGTAACGGACCACAAGTGGGGAATATATTATTGGCCAATACAGCCGGAAGTAAACTTTATGGAGTGCCTGATATGCCATTGGATATCAGCGTGGCCTATTCGCAGGGGTTTATCGGGTATATTCTCGAACAACAACTCCGCAATGTGTTGATGAAAGAAGATTTGGAATCGGATATTATCTCGATAATTACGCAAGTGCTTGTAAATAAAGATGATCCGGCATTTAAAAATCCCACCAAACCCATAGGTCCTTACTATAAAAAGGAAGAAGCCGAAAAGATTATGCAAGAAACAGGCTCCATCTACAAAGAAGATGCTGCCGGACGCGGATGGCGAAAAGTGGTGGCGTCACCACGCCCCCTGGTGATATTCAACCGTAAATCCATCGAGCAAATTGCCCGTAGCGGACACATTGTGATCGCCGTTGGAGGTGGTGGAATTCCTTGTTATTATAAAGAAGAAAATGTGTTGGAGGGTATTGATGCCGTGATTGATAAAGATCTGGCCTCCTCGTTGTTGGCTGCTCAGGTACGTGCCGACAAGTTTTTTATCCTCACCGACGTGCCGAAGGTTTGTTTGAATTTCAACAC
Source organism: Bacteroidales bacterium (assembly GCA_965140775.1). Taxonomy (GTDB): domain Bacteria; phylum Bacteroidota; class Bacteroidia; order Bacteroidales; family F082; genus UBA6244. The sequence continues at coordinate 1,569,938 of OZ223471.1, forward strand.
CCCGCAACAAAAGTCACTCGACCGTTTGAATATCGCCGATGCCAAGCGCTATCTGGAAGAAGGTCAGTTCGGTGAAGGCAGTATGGGGCCCAAAATAAAAGCGGCTATCAAGTTTGTGGAACGAAGCGGTAAGGATGCCATTATTACCGAAACCACCCTGCTGGGTGTCGACAATGGTGGAACACGCATTACCATGGTGTAGTCCACTTAAAATCAATAAAAAAGCGGCAAAAGCCGCTTTTTTATTTTATTAAACAAATCGAACGGCGAGTTTTATTCTTCACCCCTGATTTTTTCTTCCGTATTGCGCATTTTTACATAAAAGGCTACCTTCTCGAGGGTGGTGATCATATCGTATTCTTCAAGATACACGTAGTCGGGCACATCAATGGGTTTGGGGGTGTAGTTGAGCAACCCTTTGATGCCGGCCGCAACCAGCTCGTTGGCTGTCTGACTTGCATTTTGTCCGGGCACGGTGATTATCCCGATTTCGATACCCTCACGCTCAATGATTTCTTTCATCCGGTCGGCCGAGTAACAAGGAACACCATTCATGACATTGCCGATTTTGTCGGGATTGGTGTCGAAACCTGCCACAATGCTCAGCTTGTGGCGTTTACCACTAAAATAGTTGATGAGCGCGCGACCCAGGTTTCCCATGCCCACAATGGCCACTTTAATTCCTTCATCACTGTCGATGATGTTGGCGATTAAATCGATCAACTCCTTGATGTTATAGCCTTTTCTCAATGTTCCTGAATAACCGATGAGCATCAGGTCGCGGCGCACCTGTACAGGAGTAATGTGTTGAATGGTAGCTATTTCATGCGAAAAAATATGACTTTTTCCACGGCTCAAACATAAGAGCAAAGCCCGTCGGTATTGGCTCAACCGAGCAATGGTTTTGTGAGGCAGGTGGTGAAAAGTATCCTTATCTTCCATGGTTTTACTGTGAAATAAATAACAACGGCAAATGTACAAGTGTTGAACTTACAATCCAAATAATTGTTAATAAAATAACATTGTTATTTATTAGCTTAAAAAAATACAGTAAATATCATCAGTGTAATCCCTGTTTCAATCGATTTAGTAAGCGATTTCTTTACGATTGGAATAGGGTGTAGATCATGAATAGTACATATACGAGCACCAGCACAGCGCCTTCGTATCGGGTGATGGTTTTGGAAGTTTTTCCGGTATAAATAACAAAAGCAATAAAAATTCCCGATGCAAGGAGTGTCAACAGGTCGATATTGCGGGAGGTTTCGTAGGGAATGGGATGAATAATGGCACTTGTCCCCAGCACCAGAAAAATATTAAAGATATTGCTGCCCAGTACGTTACCCAGGGCAATATCGGTATTTTTTTTCACGGCGGCCACCACGCTGGTTACCAATTCGGGTAGTGAAGTGGCCACGGCGACCACGGTCAACCCCATCACCGATTCGGAAATGCCCCATTGTTGTCCAATAATCGTGGTGCTGCTCACAATCCATTTTCCACCAAAATACAAGCCTGCGATACCACCGGCCATGTAAATAATTGCCAGAAGCCATGACATCTGTGGCGGTTGCTCCATTTCTGCCAACCCGTTGTCTTCGGGTTTCGATTTGAAGAAAATCAGGTATAAAACGTAAAAAAACATGACCAGTAAGATGCCACCATCGAATCGGTCGATTACGTTTAATGCTTTGAAAAACAGGTAGTCGTTGGCGAGCATGATGAGTACCAAAACAGCCAAAAGATTGATCCAGACATCCCGTTTATATATGCTTTTTCCGGCTTTAATGGGAAAAATAAGGGCGGTGATTCCCACTATCAACAGGGTGTTCATGAGGTTGCTTCCAATTACATTTCCCACGGCCAGTCCGGTGTTCCCCGAAATGCTGGCAAATACATTGATGATCAATTCGGGTAACGAGGTGCCAATGGCAACGATGGTGAGTCCGATAACCAATTGCGACAGCCCGAGTTTGGCTCCTGTGGCCGAAGCCCCATCTACCAGCAACTGTGCACCGAAAATCAGGATGGTAAATCCGGCGATGAAAAGCAAGTATTCCAACATAAGTAGCGTTTAGTGGTAGTTTCTTGCGCCAAAAATTCCGGTACCAATTCTAATCATGGTACTTCCGGCAGCAATGGCTTGATGATAGTCGTCCGACATACCCATCGAAATTTCTTTAAAATCACTGTTGGTTTTAAAGAATTGTTCTTTCAACTGATTGAAAATGGCATGCAGGTGTTGAAATTCCCGTATTACCTGCTCCTGATTGTCGGTGAAGGTAGCCATTCCCATGACGCCCGTTACACGGACGTGTTTCATTTTTGTAAAATCATCGCTCGAAAGCAACACCCTGGCTTCTTCCATATTCAGACCAAATTTGGTATCCTCTTCCGCGATGTGAAATTGTAGTAAACAATTGATAATGCGTTGATTTAGTTCGGCTTGTTTGTCTATTTCCTTCAAAAGCCTGAGGCTGTCCACCGCGTGGATGAGGTCGACAAAAGGGGCAATAACTTTTACCTTGTTCGTTTGCAGATGTCCGATAAAATGCCACTGAATATCCCCCGGAAGTTGGGGATGTTTTTGTGCCATGTCCTGAGCTTTGTTTTCACCAAAAATTCGTTGTCCTGCTTCATAGGCCTCACGTATATCTTCCACCGGCTTGGTTTTCGACACAGCAATAAGTTGAACACCCCTTGGGATTTCCTGTTGGTAATGAAGAACATTTTGACGAATACTCATTTCAATTTTTTATTTGCAAAGATAGTGCTTTGTAAGTTTTTACTGATTCCATTGAAGTAACAAATGTGGATTGTTTATTTTTACCAAATCTTGGTTCTGCCATCGGTTAACCGATACCGGTTGAAGTTGGCGGTTCCGTTATCAACCTGATACAAGAAAAAGACTATGGAATCCATCAAAAGCATATACAAAATTGGTCACGGACCCAGCAGCAGCCATACCATGGGGCCCAGTCGTGCGGCCAGCCTCTTTTTTGCCAAAAATCCTGATGCTGTCCGTTTTAGGGTTCATCTTTACGGAAGTTTGGCCCTCACCGGACGCGGACATCTTACCGATGTGGCCATCATAGACGCCATGAACGACCAGACAGAAATCGTGTGGCATCCTTTGGAGCAATTGCCTTTTCATCCCAATGGCATGCTGTTTGAAGCTTTGGATAACGAAGGCAAGGTGCTGGATACTTGGGAGATATATAGTGTTGGAGGAGGTGAGATTCGCGAAAGCGGAATAATATCAAAAGAAAAAAAAGTATATCCACACCACACCATGGAAGCCATTCTGGAGCATATTCACCGTGAAGGAGGCACCCTTTGGGAATATGTGATGCGCCATGAGGACAACAACCTGATGGAATACCTGGCAGAGGTGTGGGCGGCCATGAAAAACGCCGTTGAGCAGGGACTCAATACCGAAGGAACCTTGCCGGGAGGGTTGAAAGTACAGCGCAAGGCTGCCTCGTACCATTTTAAGGCACGCACTCAAAACAATTTTATTCGCGACGACAGTTTTCTGTTTGCTTATGCACTGGCTGTTTCCGAAGAAAACTCATCCGGGGGCGTAGTCGTTACGGCTCCAACTTGTGGATCTTGTGGCATTTTGCCCGGGGTTTTGTATTTGTTTTACAAAAATTATAGCATGAGTGAGAATTTCATTCTGCGAGCTTTGGCCACTGCCGGTTTGATCGGCACCTTGGTGAAAACCAACGCCTCCATATCCGGTGCCGAGGTGGGATGTCAGGGTGAGGTGGGTACTGCAAGCAGCATGGCAGCTGCGGCTGCTGCACAACTTTCAGGAGCATCACCTCACCAAATTGAATATGCTGCCTCAGCCAGTTTGGAACACCATTTAGGTCTTACATGCGATCCGATTGGCGGTTTGGTTCAAATTCCTTGTATCGAGCGCAATGCTTTCGGAGCACAACAAGCCATCGATGCAGCTTTGTATGCAGGCAATTCAGACGGAAGGCATTTCGTAATGTTCGATCAGGTGGTGGAAGCCATGAAGCAAACTGGCAAGGACTTGCCCAGCCTCTACCGCGAAACCTCCCAAGGCGGTCTTGCCAAGGTGTGGGATGCCTGGAAGAAACAAGAGAGACCATAGTCCGGTACCTTTATTCAATCTTTATATGATAGTAAAAGGCGTTGAAGAGGTGAACAGTGATCGGTTGAGAGGTCTTGCTAAACAACAAAATCGGAATGACACTCTTGCCCACGGGGCATCAATGTTTATAGAAAAATTTTAGGTGTTGGTTTTTCCCGTTAGGAATGAATAAAGTAGCTGAGTGTCGAGATGAACCAACGCCAGGGCCAACCCAGATGAGCCAACCCTGTATTTGCAGACATGTTCGATTTCATCTGTACGACACTGATATGTTGAGAGTTGTCCAAAAAGTTATTCAAATTTTAGAATAATGTGCCAAACAAATTGTTAAAAGTGTAATTTTGCCGACGGAGAGTTGCCAGAGTGGTCGAATGGGGCGGTCTCGAAAACCGTTGTCTGCGCAAGCGGACCAAGGGTTCGAATCCCTTACTCTCCGCAGGCCTGTGGCAAGATTAACCACCTTTAACTTGATGTTTTTGGTGGTTTTTTTGATTTTTAACCTTGCCCTTAACTTTCTCCATCTCCGACAGTATGCTGTTTATGTGCTGAAATATAATTGGTTAGGTTGTTTTAACCCGTTTGTGAGTTTAGGTTGGGCAACCAATTTATCCCAACAAAAAAAGCCTCCATATAATGTATGGAGGCTTGTAAGAGTGGCTCACGACTTGCATTGTTTGCCCGGTTGTGGACAATTAGCCCAAAGATATCCAAAACCAAAGTGGGTTATTACTGGTTATAAAACCCCGCTGCCACTATATTGTATTTCCTGTCAAACTCTGTCTTCCTTTGCCGGCGCAGCGTGCAACCACGCTGATTAATTTTGCCCTCCCAGCGCAGTACGCACCTACGCCGCAATATGATAAACTACATGGGCGGCAAAATTTCATTCATTCACCTTGGCAATCAGCTTGCCACCCATTTGCATGGGCCCGGACAGACGGCTTTCAAGTACACCAAATTGTGCCTGAATTTTCACCAAGGTTTCAAGTTGGTTTGCAGGATGTTGTTCTTGTGAAAAATGCTCCCGGAGACCATTGTATTTAGTATAATAAAAGCTCTAAAATTATTAAATCTCCATGGCAATAGTTTTCCCCCGGGAAGCATTTTGGGTATTAAATATTACAAGAATAAGAACGCTGGGTTTGATGAAAAAGATTCATTGGAGTCAAGAAACATAACTTTTAAACCCATTTAATAGTTTTCGAAACAAAGACACTACTTTATCCCAAAACTTCTTCGGTTGCAAATATGCAGGCGAAAAACCCCTTTCTCCAAGTATTTAATGTTGTAATAGCGTTTTCACTCTTTTCCAGGTATTGTATATACATTACGAGAATATATAAAGCTCACATAAACAAAGTGATAGATGGCAATCCTTAATTTGTGCTTTACTTGACTGTACCTGCCAAAAACGGGTTTTTTTAGGTAAATCACTGCGCAATTTATAGATGTTTTCATCATTTCTATGTTTATTGGGTTCGATTGAAACCTCATACAACAGCAATAACCATTCTATTACTTTGTCTTATTTGACACATTCCACCATCTTTTCCACTTGAGTGGCTGCCTCCTGCATCACTTCTTCTACCATGCCTCCCAACATCCCGGCCATCAATTGGGTGTTGAGCAATGAAACATAGGTGAAGCCATCGCTCTTTTTATATACGCTGATACGACATGGCATCATGGACGATACAATACGTTCGCTGTCCCGACTTAACAACATTTGGGCCAGGCTTGGATGACAAACGGCCAGTACTTTGATAGGAAGTACCTCTATATCATGTTTGTTCAACGACTTTTGTAAATCATGGGTTGCCACCACTTCCCAGGTGTGGTCGGTAATCTCATGGATAAGTTTTTCCACTGTTTCGTCGAAATGATACCTGCTCTTAAACTCTATAAAAGGATTAGGCATTTGTGACGGTTGATTGTTGCTCATGACATTAAAATTTTAAATTATGATTTAATTAATATTTTGGTAAGGCAAAGTTCCATTATTTCAAAAATGAATCGATTTTTGAAAGAAACGAATGCGTTGTCAAATAGCTTTAATAATTGCATCAGCGTTTCATAAGCAACCTAAACCCGTTCAGTCAAAGAGTTACAAACGCTTTTTTTATGCCTGAATATGGCAATGATCGAAGAGCAGTTGAAAAGATGGAAGTGAACATAAGAGTCTGTGCACGAAACGATTCTACTCTTACCTCACACGTTTGATAGTGCAAAAAGAAACATTTTTTGTTGGTTTCGAATAGAGAATCGGTAATGGCCTGAAGCTATGTACTTACTTAGAATGCATGCTTTTGGGAAACAATTTTTTTTTATTGCTTGCGCTGTCGAAGTCGGTTTTTACAAGTCATCAAACACTTGTTTTATTTAAGGAAACAAGAGTGGATTTTTTCTGACATATCCCGAAAGCGTGAAGCGCGAGTTTGATACATCAAATAGGGAAAAAGGTGTGATAGAAATTTTCTTGCGTGTATTTTTGTCGGTGATGAAAAGTTTCGAACTGCCACCATAACCTGAAGCGTAAAATGCCATCCATATATTTTCTCTGTTAACCACCGGCTTAGAAATTTTGAACAACTCGTAAAAAAACCTCCCGTCTATAGTAGAGCGGGAGGTTTTTATTGCGGCAACATCTAATTTGATGGCAGATGATGTCAATCTTTAAAGCAACGTACTGAAAAACCGGCACCGCGAAAATCGGCTGATACGCGGGCAGCAACACTTTCGAACTCAAGTCGCATGGAATAGGGTCCATCCACCGTACTGCTCCAATAATCGCCAATGGAACCTGTGTAAAAAGGCAAACCACTTAAATAAACGCGGTATCCTGGCATCGGCATTTTCAAGGGAGAGGCAGAAGCTCCTGTAGCGTCGTTGGTTGACCAAGATAGTCGCTCATTGTCAAGTTCGACATCGGTGGGCAAGCGAAATCCGGAAGGGCAGGGGTTGTTGATACCACCTGTACCTTGCCAAAGGTTGTCATTTGCCGGGGAGCGCCAGTTATAAGGGGTACTAAAAATCACAATAAACCCGCCATTAGGTACTACGTCGGTAGTTGAAAGGGTCGTGGTGGTGGTGCTGGTACGGCATTGATGCCCGTCACTAAACCGTCCTGCTGCCGGGGTTGCAATGGCATTCATTTGTGCTTCGGTCATGCGCGGAAAAAGTAAACCACTCGAGGTGCTTTTCACGTCGAGGATTGCCGAAGGATCGGCATTACTGCCATCGTTGTTAACGGCCACCTGAGCAAGTTGATTCAAGGGTATTTGCCATAAAAAGCCGGATTCCCATGAATACTCTGGTGTAAAACGAAGAATATAGTGCAGTAAATATCATATACTCTTTTTCTATTGAACAAGCACCTTTTTAACAAAGGATCTGCCCTTATGGCTGCCTGAAATTATATACATGCCCTTGGTGGGTAGTTCCATATCGATGGTAGATGAGGTAGAACGAAGCTCTGTTGGATAAATTTGTTTACCATTGAGGTCGATAATATTTATTTCAGTAATTGACCCGGTGGCGATAATGCTTAATTTCTTTCCATTAGTTACTACCTGAACTTCATCGTCATCTATATGTTGCTCCACGGGAGTTAAATATCCTGTTCCCTGAACAATATCAACCCATGCATCCGTAGGGTTCTCAAATTGGCCAGGTAAAAAGTATTCTTCGGCACCATCAGGCCATTCCACTTTCATGTAGGCATAGGTTTCATGCAAGCCAAGTCCGAAATGTATGGGGTGCATGTTCATTCCTTGGTCTGCTGAAGATGATTCTACCTGCATAATTGGCGACCAGGTAGTATCAGAAAACATGATTCTGGCACGAGTTCCTATTGCATTTTGGTTTACGGTAGTTCCATTTCCAATCATTTTAGCCACAAGCCAATGGTTCTCGTTTTCAGTATCGTTTCGCCATAGATAAAAACCGGCATAGTTGTCGGATGCGTTGTAGAAAGCAATGTCAAGATCACCGTCCTTGTCGTAATCGGCAGTTGCCCATCCTGTTACGAAATTTAGGTCTGACATTGGCGCGAAGCCCAAGAAATAAGTAACTTCAGAAAAATGTCCGAGATTTTCGGGGCCATCGTTTCTGAAAAGCAGAGCGTTTTTACCATTGTACCACTGATTGTAAAACAAATCCATATCTCCATCGTTGTCATAGTCAAGAAACAGGGTGTTGTGCCATTCAAACGACCAGTTTGGTATTCCCAAACCGGCACCTTCATTGGTGAAAGTACCATCCTGATGGTTTAAATACAATGCTGCAATTCCATGAATATTGGCAACAGCCAGGTCGAAATACCCATCGTTATTAAAATCGCCCCAGGAGGCACCACTGGCCAACCCTTCATATCCACTGTTTGGCTCGATGGCCACACCAGCCTGTCCTGCTACATCAATGAAGTTTCCCTCACTATCATTATTCCATAAAAAGTTTAAATGGTTTTCAGTAGTAGAGATACCGTAATTTGTAACGTAAACATCGATATCTTTATCATTGTCGTAATCGCATGCAACGTTTCCTCGTGAAGGACGACGAAAATTACTGGTTTCCAGTTCAGGAATTTTTGCTGCTGTTACATCTACCCATTCGTTGTCCACGAAGTCAAATAGTCTGTCTTTTCCAATAGCGTATGGATTCCAATTGCCCAACATCGAAAGGTAGGCTTCATATTCAATATCATCATCCGCGTTGAAGAAGGTGGGCTGACCACCACAAACGGCATATTCATGAGGGTAAATAGTTGATGCCTCAAAATGGAAATCAGGGGCACCACTATTTTCAAAGTAGTACGTGTTGTAATCATAATAGCCAGATTGTATGCAGTCTAAATCGCCATCGTTATCAACATCGGCAAAGGTGGCACGTGAAAACCACGTGCCTCCCATGAATCCAAAACCATTTTCGTTGGGGTCTTGCAACAAAAAAGTACCGTCATGTTGGTTAATATACAGATATTGTGAACATATAAACAAATCGGGCCAACCGTCATTATTCACATCGGGCCATGCAACTGATTCTTTCCCTTGCACTTGAGCCGGGTCATTTCCTAGTGCCTCCAGTGTAACATTGGTGTATTGCCCACGAACCAGCACAGTTGCCAAAATCATTCCTGTTATTAAAAATATTTTTGTCATAACTATTTTTTTATAATTGTTACTTATTTTAGTATTAACTTCTTGGTCTTAAGGTGACTGCCGTTATAAACTTTAACAACGTATATGCCCGATTGCATATGAAGTTGTTCTGTATATAAACCATTTAAATTGATTTTTTTGCTCAATAAACTACGTCCTTGGATATCAAATATTTCCAGGTTGGCCAAACCAATCTCGCCTTCAATGCAAAGTGTTGAACTTATGCTATAAACGTTTAGGTTCCATTCTTCAATATTGTAGATTCCTGTAACTCCAAAGTGCAGTGTAAAGCGGTCATTGATTTGACCCTGACCTGAAGCAAATGAATAGCTATGTTGCGTGAGGTTATGCATTTCTCCTGACAGTTTGTCCTCCAGATAGATCAAATGATTGATGCTAGTTGATTGTTCGGTTAGAGAAATTGTATAGGAATCTTCATGTGGAGCCAAAAATCCCAGATCAACGGTTGTAACCGCGTCAACAAATGGGATACTGTTGATGGCCAGTTGAGCCCCATCCGAAGAAAAGCTGAACAACTGAGGTATGTCGGGATTGAAGCTAAACAATTTAAGCGCATCATCACGATCGTGGTTAAATTGGGTATTTTGATCAATCCAAATGGAGGTTTCGTTGTAATGGTCTGCCCCAGACAATCGGAGAGTGATTTGATTGTCGTTGCTCACAGGATTTTTCAGGTACATACCACCATGTGTTTTCATGGAATTAGTAAAGCTGAAAGAGGCACCGTTTGCAGTAGGTTTGGCCCAAACCATGTAACCCTGATGGGGACCGATGATGGAATTTGTTGTAGTGTAACCTTCTCCACCACCGAGGTTGGGATCGTAAATATAAGCGAAATTGTCTTCCAGGTCGGATTTGTCAGCCAGAGCCCAATCAATGCTGGAAGGGTAAGGGTTTGATACCAGGTTCCATCCCGAATTGTATATCCAATCACTTTTTACAGCGTGGTAGGAAAGTGTAAAGTTTACGGTTCCTGTTGTGGGTGTTCCAATAAATGTTTTCACAGGATTTGCGGCATCATAAGCAATAAGATATCCTTTACCCGCGTGGAAATTGTTGTCGCCGTTGGCTACTGGGAAACTGGGGTTTCCTTGGCTTCCGTCCTGGTTTTTAAAGTTCACCCAGGTACCCGGTGATGGTTCGTCCCAGGCATAGAAGTCATCGGTGGCACCAGGATTGAAGGAACTTCCTCCGATACTGAGGCTGTTCACGGGCGAACCTACCATGTGCCATGCTTGGTTTGCACCCGGCAAATAGCGTTGAGAGGTAATGGTTCCATTGTTGGCAACGGTTCCGTTAACGATTAACGAGCCTGTGCCAGTTGCATCGCTGGCGAGCACAAGGGTTGTACCGGTAGCCAGGTTAAGGTTGTTACAGTTGGCTTGTGTGGTAGCACCGATAACGGGATAGTTGGTGAGACCGGATGGGATGGTAACGTCAGTTGTAAGTAAAGGAATGTTGTTGTCGTCCCAGTTGCCTGTAGTATTCCAATCTGTGGATACAGCACCTGTCCAAAGGCCGGGGGTGCCGATGGCTGGCAGTACATTTACCCCATAATCCTCAACTTCGCCATAGTTCGTTGATCCACATGGAGTACCACAGTCATCACCGTCGTCTTTTACACGTATTCTCATGGTAGTACCTCCAAGAGTAGCGTTAGTGGGTACACTGATAGAATATGTATCTGGAGAACCTACATTTATTTCACAAACCACATTTTCACCGGCATCATCAAAATCGCCATCCTGATTCCAATCGATCCAAACACCAATATCATCTGTTGGAAAGTGAAGACCAATGGTTGTGGTAATGTTGTACGATTGTCCGCGATTTATATCGGTTGTAAGGTAGGTGTAGTCTGTGTAGGGAGTACGGTTACTCGTATTATCGATACCTACAAATTGTACACGGCTGAGGTATTCAATATTACCGGTACTGTTTGCCTCACAATAATAAGGCAGGTCCGATACTGTAATATAGTTTGTTTTCGTTTCACTATCGTTTCCTCCGGCATTTCCCGATTCGAGGGTAACCGTATAGATTCCACTTGCATTAAACTGAACTTGTGGGTTTTGAGAGGTGGCATTGGTGCCTCCAAGATAAGTAATCGTGGCGGGTGCGAACGTCCAACTCCAGGATGTGGGTGTATTAGTTGATAAATCGGTGAACGACACCGGCTGACCCTGATGTGCCCAAGTGATATTTGCAGCAAAGTCGGCAGTTGGGGGTGGAGTAACTCCATCTCCTGACACAGCTACATTTTGGCTTGTGGCACCTGTACTGGAAAGTACAATATTGCCCGTTTTATTGCCAACTGAGGTAGGAGAGAATCTTGTATAGATGGTTGTGGTAGCAACTGTTCCTCCGGTTTGGGTAAGTGTAACGGAGTTGCCATACCCGGAGCCATCGGTGAGTGAGACCTCAAATTCTACAGGAGCTGTAACGGTGATGTCGGTGGTTAAATCTGTTCCCTCGGCTGTAAAATTTTGAGAAGTGCTTGAGCTGCCTACATTTGTATTGGGAAACGCCGGCAGGTTAGCGGTGGAGGTGGTGATGGCGGGGGGCAAAGCCATTACATTGATACTGTAGTCTTCAACTTCTCCGTAAGGGGTAATACCACAAGGAGAACCACAGTCATCACCATCATATTTAAGTCTTACCCTCATAGAGGTGATTCCGAGCATTGCGTCAGCGGGTACGGTAAATTGATATGTCCCCTCAGCTCCGTTGTTCACCTCACAAACCACATTTTCGCCGGCATCATCAAAATCGCCATCCTGATTCCAGTCGATCCAAACGCCCAAGTCATCTGCTGTATAGGGGTTTGCAATTGAAAGAGTGATGTTATAAGTATTTGTTCGTGTTAGGTTGGCTACCAAATTTCGATAGTCATGGTAGTGATCATCACCTGTACCTGTGTTTTGAATTTCTTCCAGTTGAACTCCGGTAATATATTCATCATTGTAGGTACCTCCGGCCTCACATAAATTCATGAAGTTTGATACTTCAATGTAATCTGTTTTATTTTCTGTGTCGCTGCCAAAACCATTGGTGACCTCCAGCGTAACGGTGTAGAAACCTGATGCTGAAAACTCGATCTGAGGGTTTTGTGAAGTTGCACTTGTTCCGCCAACGTAATTAAATGTAGCAGGTGTGATTGTCCAACTCCATGAGTCAGGCAAATTGGTTGATAAATCGGTTAAGGTAACGGTTTCATATTTGTCAACAGAGGTCTGATCGGCTACAAAATTAGCCACGGGCGGTGCCGATGATTGAGCAAATACGTTTGATTCCCACATTCCGCGACCATAAGTGGATGCACGCAATTTACTTTGATCGGGTGTGGTGGTATTATATACTATTTTAAGTTCGGTAACGATAACATTCGGCAATCCTGTACTGAACAAAGTCCAGTTAGACGTACCTAGTTTGAGATAAACACCTGCATCAGTACCTGCATACAATTCAATTTGGGTTGTGTTCTGTTTGTTCTGAACAACACAACCTACAGGTATTTGCGGAAGACCTGTTGAAATATTGGTCCAGGTTGACCCACCATCGGTACTTTGGTAAACCCCATCAGTATTAAACTGACCTAGACTTACCCACACGGTATTTGGGTCATCATGTTTGACAGCTATATAGGTGATTGAGTTGGTCGTTAAAGGCAAACCTGTTGAAATGTTAGTCCAGGAGGTGCCCCCGTTAGTTGTTTTGTAAAGCGAACCTTGAGTTGTAGTGTAGATGTAATTGGCATTGGAAGGTGCCACGGCCAATTCTTTCAGTGTTACACCGTTCCAATTGCTGATCTTGGTCCAGCTTGTACCTTGATTCGTTGATCTAAAAACATCCTGTTTGGCAGCATATATGGTGGTATTTGTGGTGGGGTGCATGACTAAAGGCATTATCCAGTGGGCATCCCCGGTTAATCCCGTGGTGATGGCAGTGCTACTTCCCCAGTTGTTGGTGGTTCTTATAAGGCCGCCGGAAGGAGTTTCACCATATTGTACATTGGCATTGGTATAGTCTATCATACAATCCAAGCCATCACCACCAATGATATCTGTCCAGGTGGATCCATTCACTGTTTTGGTTCCATTGTCCTGAAATCCGGCAATGGCTCTGTCTGGAACAGTTTGGGAAACATCCAAACGATAGATTTGACTAATCATCAAACCGTTGCTTTTGTCGGTCCAGTTCACACCTACATCGGTTGATTTGTATATGCCCCCATCATTACATTCATACAGGGTTGAAGTACCGTTTTGAAATGCCAAGCAATGTTTGTCGGCATGAACTATATCGACCCCGCCATAAGCGGTTGACCAGTGATTACTTAGCGTCCAGCCAACTCCTCCATTGGTCGATCTCCATGTGTTGACCCCGCCAAGCATTACGTTGGAAGCGTTTGTAGGATCTGCTGCAATGGTAAGGTCGTACCAGGATTGTCCATATTGGTCGCTTCCGTCATAGTTCCAGCCGAGCAGATTGGTTGCATTGTACACCAGGTTGTAGGTGGCTCCGTTATCGGTGGATTTGTACACGCCATAAAGTCCATTATTTTCATTGGCCATAAGCGCGTACACCCACGATGGTTCATCAGCACTTACGCCTAAAGCTATGCGTCTGGCTCCTGCAGCATACCAATTTAATACGATGGACCAATTGGCACCTGCGTTGGTTGATCGATAAATGATACCTTGACGATTTGATGCATAAATGGTGGAGGAGTTGCCCGGATTGAATTTCATTTCTACAGCTCCGGCAGTATATACCTGTGTCCAGTTTACACCGGCATCTGTGGTTTTGTATATGGCATCATTGGTGGAGGCATATAGAATGTTGTTGTTGTTGTTGGGATCCAATAGAATACTGTTGATCACCAACCCTGCACTGGCGGAAAACGATAGACCCGTTGTATTCCAGGTTGTACCCCCGTCGGTTGATTTAAGTACGCCAATACCATTGTTATCTTGAAGTTTTCCACTTCCCAAAGTCCATGCACTCCCCGGATCGCGGTCTCCTGTCCCAATATAAACAATGTCTGTTGCGGTAGTAGCTCCCGCAATAACAGCCGCTGCACTCACGCCCAGCACATTGTTATGGTCGGTAAGTACAGTCCAGTTATTTCCATCATCTACGGTTTTCCATAGTCCTCCGGAGGGAGAGCCTACGTAGTAAGTACTATTGTCGCCGGGTCTGAAGACAACACAATTCAGTCTTCCGATACCCGCGTATCCACCGGTACTGCTGTTGGGGCCGATACCAGTCCAGTTTCCTGTGGTATTATCACGGCTGCCAGAGTTGTTCTGTCGGGCGGCAAATACCTCGGCAGTGTTTTTTTTTGGAAATTCTCCTGTTGTTGGGTCAACTCTTGTTTCCCAGTAGTATTCCCAACGTTTGAATTGTTTCCAACCGGCGGCTTTAACTGTAACACCATTCTCTTCATAGTAACCATTAATTACGTTTTTAGGACCCCAATAATCGTTAAACTCCTTTTGGATGTCGAAAAAAGTTGGTTGTGTTGTCTGCGTCTTTTTTTTAGAAACAGATGATGTGGTTTGAGATAATGCCGAGAGGCTCATAAAAGCTATAAGCAATAGCGGCAAATATTTGAGTAATTGTTTATTCATGAGGATAAGATTTTCGGGGTAAAATTCACTATTGTTGATTTGAAAAGCAGTTTTGGGATTCAAGAGTTTATCTGCAAAGTCGTGGTGATGTAAATTGCCGTTGGGATTCGTATCCCAACGGCAGTTGTTTAAACCATTTGTATTTCGATATTGCTATTCTTGAGGTTCTTCTTCGCTGTAGCTAAAGAGTTTTTTCCCTCCATAGGCAGCCGCCATGCCCATCAAAATGAACAATCCACTGCCAATGGGTGCATTGCCTCCATTTTGATTGCTTCCACTTCCATGGTCTCCGGGCGGAGGGGGAGGAAGTTGTGCCCATAACCCGGTTGATAATGTGAGCAATCCTGCGATCAGTAAGGTTTTTTTAATCAGAGTTTTCATGTTATAATGGTTTAAGTTGTTTTTTGTATTTTTTTGTTAGTCCGATGGCAAAAAGTATATCTCTTTCTGCCATCGGTATTTTATTTATTTTATAATTACTTTGGTGGTTTTAAATTGATGGTTGTTGGAGATTCGGGCGAAATACATACCAATGCCCAGATTTAAAGTTTCGGAATAAGTGCCATCAATCACAACCTGTTTGGAGATCAATCGTTTTCCGGTAATATCGAATATTTCCAATGTTGCTTGTCCCGCTCCGCCTTGTATATATAAGGTGGAGTTGGCACAATACAATTGGATATTGGACATCTCCATATGCTCAATTCCTGTAACTCCAAAGTGTAGTGTAAAGCGGTCATTGATTTGACCCTGACCTGAAGCAAATGAATAGCTATGTTGCGTGAGGTTATGCATTTCTCCTGACAGTTTGTCCTCCAGATAGATCAAATGATTGATGCTAGTTGATTGTTCGGTTAGAGAAATTGTATAGGAATCTTCATGTGGAGCCAAAAATCCCAGATCAACGGTTGTAACCGCGTCAACAAATGGGATACTGTTGATGGCCAGTTGAGCCCCATCCGAAGAAAAGCTGAACAACTGAGGTATGTTGGGATTGAAGCTAAACAATTTAAGCGCATCATCACGATCGTGGTTAAATTGGGTATTTTGATCAATCCAAATGGAGGTTTCGTTGTAATGGTCTGCCCCAGACAATCGGAGAGTGATTTGATTGTCGTTGCTCACAGGATTTTTCAGGTACATACCACCATGTGTTTTCATGGAATTAGTAAAGCTGAAAGAGGCACCGTTTGCAGTAGGTTTGGCCCAAACCATGTAACCCTGATGGGGACCGATGATGGAATTTGTTGTAGTGTAACCTTCTCCACCACCGAGGTTGGGATCGTAAATATAAGCGAAATTGTCTTCCAGGTCGGATTTGTCAGCCAGAGTCCAATCAATGCTGGAAGGGTAAGGGTTTGATACCAGGTTCCATCCCGAATTGTATATCCAATCACTTTTTACAGCGTGGTAGGAAAGTGTAAAGTTTACGGTTCCTGTTGTGGGTGTTCCAATAAATGTTTTCACAGGATTTGCGGCATCATAAGCAATAAGATATCCTTTACCCGCGTGGAAATTGTTGTCGCCGTTGGCTACTGGGAAACTGGGGTTTCCTTGGCTTCCGTCCTGGTTTTTAAAGTTCACCCAGGTACCCGGTGATGGTTCGTCCCAGGCATAGAAGTCATCGGTGGCACCAGGATTGAAGGAACTTCCTCCGATACTGAGGCTGTTCACGGGCGAACCTACCATGTGCCATGCTTGGTTTGCACCCGGCAAATAGCGTTGAGAGGTAATGGTTCCATTGTTGGCAAGGGTTCCGTTAACGATTAACGAGCCTGTGCCAGTTGCATCGCTGGCGAGCACAAGGGTTGTACCGGTAGCCAGGTTAAGGTTGTTACAGTTGGCTTGTGTGGTAGCACCGATAACGGGATAGTTGGTGAGACCGGATGGGATGGTAACGTCAGTTGTAAGTAAAGGAATGTTGTTGTCGTCCCAGTTGCCTGTAGTATTCCAATCTGTGGATACAGCACCTGTCCAAAGGCCGGGGGTTGTGGTTACTGCTTCACCCGAAACGGCCACGTTCACGCTGGTGGCTCCGGTGCTTGAAAGCACGATGTTTCCCGATTTGTTACCAACGGTTGTGGGCGAAAAGCGGGCATAAATGGTGGTGGTAGCCACGGTTCCGCCCGATTGGGTAAGTGTAACGGAACTGCCGTATCCCGATCCTTCGGTGAGCGAAACTTCAAATTCTGCCGGTGCGGTAACGGTGATATTGGCGGTGAGTCCGGTACCTGAGGCGGTAAAGCTTTGAGCCGCACTGCTGGTAGCTATCACCGTTTGAGGAAATGCGGGCAGTGTTGCGGTACTTGCTATAATAGTAGGTGTAAGCACAGCCACGGCTTCACCCGAAACGGCCACGTTCACACTGGTGGCTCCGGTGCTTGACAGCACGATGTTGCCCGATTTGTTACCAACGGTTGTGGGCGAAAAGCGGGCATAAATGGTGGTGGTAGCCACGGTTCCGCCCGATTGGGTAAGTGTAACGGAACTGCCGTATCCCGATCCTTCGGTGAGCGAAACTTCAAATTCTGCCGGTGCTGTAACGGTGATATTTGCGGTGAGTCCGGTACCTGAGGCGGTAAAACTTTGAGCCGCACTGCTGGTAGTTATCGCCGTTTGAGGAAATGCGGGCAGTGAGGAGGTGCTTGCTATGATGATGGTGCTTTGAAACTCGTATGCGCCAATATCCGGGGTTACATCACGAGGAAGTAAATCAAAATCCAGGGGCACCACGGGTGTTGTTTGTGTACCTGCATTGCGTGCAATGGAGGAGGAGGTCAAATGATAATCGCCTCCGCCAACAAAACCGGGTGTGCCTACTTTGTCACCGGTTCCCAGTCCCCACGGAGGAGCTACTTTGAATAGGTTATTGCTGAAATTGTAACTACCAGATCCCCAGTCTGTATAATTGTCGCAATCAAAAATATTTGACATAACATGCATACTTGATCCGCCACCGTCTTGCATGATACAATTATTGAACCCAGTAATGGTATTGAATGCAAAATAGGCATTGTCAATATTCGTGTCATGAAAATACAGGGCGTGAAAAGTGCTGTTGACGTTTCCCGGACTGCGTAAAATATTGTTAAAAAACATGAGGTTGTCAATCTCTTGGTAGGTAACCACATATGCATTATAAATGTCCTCACTTGAGACCAGATAAGAGTTAATATTGTAGAACTCATTGCCATAGATCATCACATGGGTATTTCGTTCGAAAACATTGATCACCCCATTGTACGCAGATGAGAGCGTTAAATCATGAAATAAGCACCCTTCAATCACTGTACCTGTATTGTCTTCTTTAAGGTCAGGACCATTTTCAAAGTTTAACGGTGGATGTGTCTGGTAAAATTCGCAGTCTATCAGATGGTTAAAATTGGTAACATTGTACTCAGGAGTATGATTACCGTTACCCAAATAGGCACCTTCGCAATTTACATCGTAAATTTTAACTCTTTCAAAGAAATTGTATGAGGCAAGAAAAGGATCGTGACCATTGACTATAACTCCCCCTCCTTTGTCACTACTACCATTTTCGTAAATATTGGTGTTCAAAATGGCATTGTACATGGAACAGGTGATGTTTAATCCAAAGCCTGCCGGTATACCTGTAATATCGAATCCATCCATTAAATTATAGTTGGCTGGAATGGCATCGTCACCTGTGTTATTGGCTCCAATGTAAACAGCTCCATTCATACCAGCATCTCCTTCTATGATAACACGTTGTGTTTCCGGAGTAGCACTTGCATTAATATGCCGTATTGGTCTGACGATGGCAGCGGAAAGAGAGTATAAATCGCCTGCCGTACCACTTTCAGCCAAAAAATCATCACCTGTGAGTTCCACTGTAATGCGGTCGTTGGCATCATCAACGGCAATAATTTTGTACACTCCGTTGTTCGACTTCATGCTTCGTGCCACGTAGGCATAGTACTCATCTGGATGACCAATCAAATCGATTGCTGAAAGATTTGTGCCGGAAGGGAATTGAACGATACCTCCGGCAGAAACAGAAATATTAGCTGTTGCAGCCAATATGGATGTGCCACTCGCGTGAATTGTAATTTGCTCATGGTATAAGCCTGGTTGAATGTACACTGCGTCTCCACCCGACAGTGAGAGTGAAACGGCCTCGCTAATGGTTTTAAAAGCCGTGGCCCAGGAGAGTCCATCGCCTGAAGAAGAAACAGAGCCATCAACGTAATAGTTGGTGGCCGATGCATTGAACGAAATTAGCATGATGAATGCAGAGAGAAGTACATTCGTCAATTTTTGATAAAGATTTCTCATTCCATTAATTTTTTTGTTAAGATTGAATAATATGGATTAAAATCAATTTGCATGGTGCGTAGCAAGATGCACATGATTTTTTTCTCTAAACAAAGATGATCCATAAATATATCTACACAAATAATTTGAGGTTGCAATAGCGTTTGGATTTATTTAATAGCATTACTTAACCGTTTTTTTAGGTTGTTATATATCAACATATCAGTAAGATAAGTGATGAAAAAACATGCCTACGTCAACCATTCACAAGCTATACCACAGCAAGGATAGTGAACAAGGGATAGACGGAATATGAGGGTGTCCTGAAGGCAAAACCAAATTAGACCAATTGGGTGATTTTTGAATTGGATTGGGTGTAAAAAGCAATCCCGACGGGTCTTGTTGAGTCCGTCGGGATTGAATAATGAATACTTCTATCAACTTGACTGCTATTGTGAAAACTCCCGAATTCGACCGTCACTTGTCGATACCCCCTCCAAGGAATATCGGCACAGGCCAACATTGACCAGGGAGTTCATTCCGAGGCTTGGGCAATTGACTATTTCGAAATCGGACATAACGTTAAGTTGGTATTTTCTGATATAACTAGCTAATAATTAGTGAGCTGTGGTAAGTGTGCCATTAATTTCAAGTGTTGCTATCCCTTCTAATTGCACCGACTTGCAAACGGCATTCGTTGTCGTACCAACAATAGGATACCTGCTTAGGCCATCCGGTACTCTTACATCGATTGTTGCATCAGGAACACTGTTATTATGCCAGTTGGCGGCCAAGTTCCAATCTGTTGATACAGCCCCTGTCCACAACCCCGGAATGCCAACAGCTTCACCCGAAACGGCTACGTTCACACTGGTGGCTCCGGTGCTTGAAAGCACGATGTTTCCCGATTTGTTACCAACGGTTGTGGGCGAAAAGCGGACATAAATGGTGGTAGTAGCGACGGTTCCGCCCGATTGGGTAAGTGTAACGGAACTGCCGTATCCCGATCCTTCGGTGAGCGAAACTTCAAATTCTGCCGGTGCGGTAACGGTGATATTGGCGGTGAGTCCGGTACCTGAGGCGGTAAAGCTTTGAGCCGCACTGCTGGTAGCAATAACCGTTTGAGGAAATGCGGGCAGTGTGGCGGTACTTACTGTAATGAGAGGGTTTTGATATTCATACGCACCGATATCGGGTGTTACATCACGAGGTAGTTGATCAAAGTCGTATGAAATGGGAGGGGTGGCAGCTATGCCTGCATCCCGAGCCAGAGAAGTGGATAAAAGGTGTAAATCGCTCGTGGCATTTACAAAGCCGGGGTCACCTATTATCCTTCCGGGTTCGGTGGGATAAAAGTTCGGGTTTACCTTGTACAAGTTGTTGAAAAACTGCGGATTGCTATATCCCCAATCTGTAACTATGGTATTACAATTAATAATATTAGATTTTAAAGTAATACCACTTCCATTGCCTTCGATTAATAATGCTTTCGCATACCCTGTTATTGTATTGAAAGAAATTTGGCTGTTGTTGCAATTATTTGCATGGATATATATTGCACGAAAATTGGATGAAATCGGGCTGCCGGGCTGTCGGATCACATTGTTGAAAATGCCAAAATTATCAGCATTTTCATATGTTACAATGGCAAAATAATAACCGGTCGTTTTGGTCGAAATATTGTATATTTCGTTTCCGTAAAACAAAGTATGGTTGCAATCGTGGAATAAATTAACATAACCATTATAATTTGATACCAGTTTTGTGTCATGCAACAAGCATCCTTCCATCACGTTGCCAATGGTATATTCCTTAAAATCAATGATGTTTTCACAGATGCTGGCTGCCTGATTTGTTTGGTAGATGTCGCAATCAATGAAATGATTGTAGTGGGCATGGCTGTTTTCTATTGGCTTACCCTCGGCTCCAATATAAAAACTCTCCAATCCACAATCATATATTTTGCAATTGCTAATAAAGTTATAATACGCCGTATGACCCGGAGTTTGGTTATTGCCATCTATATACACTCCTCCATTTTCGTTGTCGTAAATATCAGCATTCTGGTAGATGTTGAAATTGGAGCTAACAATGTTGAGCCCGAATCCGTTGGGAGATCCCATTGCATCAATGCCATCGAGTAAATTGTAGTTGGCGGGTATGGCGTCATATCCGGTCAAATTATCTTTTCCGATAGTAATCACCTCATAGGCTCCCGGTAACCCTTCTACGGTTACCCGTTCAATAGTTGGATTGCTGCTGTATTTTAAATACTTAACCGGTCTGACAATGGCTGCTGAAAGGTAGTTTGCATCACCGTTGGTTCCTGTTTCTGCTACAAAATCATCACCATCCATATCCACGGTAATTTGGTCGTTTGCGTCATCTACGGTTAGAATTTTAAATACGCCATTATTGGATGCCCAACTACGTGAAACAAAAACATAGTAGTCATCCGGGTTAGTGGTTATGTCAATACCCGAGAGATTGGTACCGGCAGGAAATTGTACTACATGTCCCGGAGTAACTGATATGCCCGTTGTATTGGGCAGGATTAATGTTCCGTTAGAACTTACTTCAAAATGCTCCACATAGGTTCCGGGTTTAATGTACACGATATCACCCCCTTCTAAAGTCATGCTGGTTGCCTCAGTGAGGGTTTTAAAAGCCGTGGCCCAGGAGAGTCCATCGCCTGAAGAAGAAACAGCAGCATCTACGTAATACCTTGCTGAGGTGGTTGGCATCACGGCTTCGCCGGAAACGGCCACATTCACGCTGGTGGCTCCGGTGCTTGACAGCACGATGTTACCCGCTTTGTTACCAACGTTTGTGGGCGAAAAGCGGGCATAAATAGTGGTAGTAGCCACGGTTCCGCCCGATTGGGTAAGTGTAACGGAACTGCCGTATCCCGATCCTTCGGTGAGCGAAACTTCAAATTCTGCCGGTGCGCTAACGGTGATATTGGCGGTGAGTCCGGTACCTGAGGCGGTAAAGCTTTGAGCCGCACTGCTGGTAGCTATCGCCGTTTGAGGAAAAGCAGGCAGAGTTGCGGTACTTGCTATAATAGTAGGCGTAAGCACAGCCACGGCTTCACCCGAAACGGCCACGTTCACGCTGGTGGCTCCGGTGCTTGACAGCACGATGTTGCCCGATTTGTTACCAACGGTTGTGGGCGAAAAGCGGGCATAAATGGTGGTGGTAGCCACGGTTCCGCCCGATTGGGTAAGTGTAACGGAACTGCCGTATCCCGATCCTTCGGTGAGCGAAACTTCAAATTCTGCCGGTGCTGTAACGGTGATATTGGCGGTGAGTCCGGTACCTGAGGCGGTAAAGCTTTGAGCCGCACTGCTGGTAGCTATCACCGTTTGAGGAAATGCGGGCAGTGTTGCGGTACTTGCTATAATAGTAGGTGTAAGCACAGCCACGGCTTCACCCGAAACGGCCACATTCACGCTGGTGGCTCCGGTGCTTGACAGCACGATGTTTCCCGATTTGTTACCAACGGTTGTGGGCGAAAAGCGGGCATAAATGGTGGTGGTAGCCACGGTTCCGCCCGATTGGGTAAGTGTAACGGAACTGCCGTATCCCGATCCTTCGGTGAGCGAAACTTCAAATTCTGCCGGTGCGGTAACGGTGATATTTGCGGTGAGTCCGGTACCTGAGGCGGTAAAGCTTTGAGCCGTACTGCTGGTAGCTATCGCCGTTTGAGGAAATGCGGGCAGTGAGGAGGTGCTTGCTATGATGATGGTGCTTTGAAACTCGTATGCACCAATATCCGGGGTTACATCACGAGGAAGTAAATCAAAATCAAGTGGCACCACGGGTGTTGTTTGTGTACCTGCATTGCGTGCAATGGAGGAGGAGGTCAAATGATAATCGCCTCCGCCAACAAAACCGGGTGTGCCTACTATGTCACCGGTTCCCAGTCCCCACGGAGGAGCTACTTTGAATAGGTTATTGCTGAAATTGTAACTACCAGATCCCCAGTCTGTATAATTGTCGCAATCAAAAATATTTGACATAACATGCATACTTGATCCGCCACCGTCTTGCATGATACAATTATTGAACCCAGTAATGGTATTGAATGCAAAATAGGCATTGTCAATATTCGTGTCATGAAAATACAGGGCGTGAAAAGTGCTGTTGACGTTTCCCGGACTGCGTAAAATATTGTTAAAAAACATGAGGTTGTCAATCTCTTGGTAGGTAACCACATATGCATTATAAATGTCCTCACTTGAGACCAGATAAGAGTTAATATTGTAGAACTCATTGCCATAGATCATCACATGGGTATTTCGTTCGAAAACATTGATCACCCCATTGTACGCAGATGAGAGCGTTAAATCATGAAATAAGCACCCTTCAATCACTGTACCTGTATTGTCTTCTTTAAGGTCAGGACCATTTTCAAAGTTTAACGGTGGATGTGTCTGGTAAAATTCGCAGTCTATCAGATGGTTAAAATTGGTAACATTGTACTCAGGAGTATGATTACCGTTACCCAAATAGGCACCTTCGCAATTTACATCGTAAATTTTAACTCTTTCAAAGAAATTGTATGAGGCAAGAAAAGGATCGTGACCATTGACTATAACTCCCCCTCCTTTGTCACTACTACCATTTTCGTAAATATTGGTGTTCAAAATGGCATTGTACATGGAACAGGTGATGTTTAATCCAAAGCCTGCCGGTATACCTGTAATATCGAATCCATCCATTAAATTATAGTTGGCTGGAATGGCATCGTCACCTGTGTTATTGGCTCCAATGTAAACAGCTCCATTCATACCAGCATCTCCTTCTATGATAACACGTTGTGTTTCCGGAGTAGCACTTGCATTAATATGCCGTATTGGTCTGACGATGGCAGCGGAAAGAGAGTATAAATCGCCTGCCGTACCACTTTCAGCCAAAAAATCATCACCTGTGAGTTCCACTGTAATGCGGTCGTTGGCATCATCAACGGCAATAATTTTGTACACTCCGTTGTTCGACTTCATGCTTCGTGCCACGTAGGCATAGTACTCATCTGGATGACCAATCAAATCGATTGCTGAAAGATTTGTGCCGGAAGGGAATTGAACGATACCTCCGGCAGAAACAGAAATATTAGCTGTTGCAGCCAATATGGATGTGCCACTCGCGTGAATTGTAATTTGCTCATGGTATAAGCCTGGTTGAATGTACACTGCGTCTCCACCCGACAGTGAGAGTGAAACGGCCTCGCTAATGGTTTTAAAAGCCGTGGCCCAGGAGAGTCCATCGCCTGAAGAAGAAACAGAGCCATCAACGTAATAGTTGGTGGCCGATGCATTGAACGAAATTAGCATGATGAATGCAGAGAGAAGTACATTCGTCAATTTTTGATAAAGATTTCTCATTCCATTAATTTTTTTGTTAAGATTATTGAATAATTTGGGTTAAAGTCAATTTGCATGGTGTGTAGCGAGAAATTATATACTACTGTGTAATTTAGCACAAAGGTGACTCTTTAGAACACATTCCCGAAAATATGGAGGTTGTAATTACGTTTGGATTTATCTATTAGCATTACTTAACCGTTTTTTTAGGTTGTTATATATCAATATATCAGTAAGATAAGTGATGAAAAAACATGCCTACGTCAACCATTCTCAAGCTATACTACAGCAAGGATAGTGAACAAGGGATAGACGGAATATGAGGGTGTCCTGAAGGCAAAACCAAATTAGACCAATTGGGTGATTTTTGAATTGGATTGGGTGTAAAAAGCAATCCCGACGGGTCTTGTTGAGTCCGTCGGGATTGAATAATGAATACTTCTATCAACTTGACTGCTTATTGTGAAAACTCCCGAATTCGACCGTCACTTGTCGATACCCCCTCCAAGGAATATCGGCACAGGCCAACATTGGCCAGAGAGTTCATTCCGAGGCTTGGGCAATTGACTATTTCGAAATCGGACATAACGTTAAGTTGGTATTTTCTGATATAACTAGCTAATAATTAGTGAGCTGTGGTAAGTGTGCCATTAATTTCAAGTGTTGCTATCCCTTCTAATTGCACCGACTTGCAAACGGCATTCGTTGTCGTACCAACAATAGGATACCTGCTTAGGCCATCCGGTACTCTTACATCGATTGTTGCATCAGGAACACTGTTATTATGCCAGTTGGCGGCCAAGTTCCAATCTGTTGATACAGCCCCTGTCCACAACCCCGGAATGCCAACAGCTTCACCCGAAACGGCTACGTTCACACTGGTGGCTCCGGTGCTTGAAAGCACGATGTTTCCCGATTTGTTACCAACGGTTGTGGGCGAAAAGCGGACATAAATGGTGGTGGTAGCCACGGTTCCGCCCGATTGGGTAAGTGTAACGGAACTGCCGTAGCCCGATCCTTCGGTGAGCGAAACTTCAAATTCTGCCGGTGCGGTAACGGTGATATTGGCGGTGAGTCCGGTACCTGAAGCTGTAAAACTTTGAGCAGTACTTGATTGGTTGATAATGGTTTGAGGAAAATACGGAAGTGAAGAAACCCACGTGGAAATGGTGGGATCGGTTGAGAAATCCCCTTCATGAAAACCTACGCAAGGCGTGTTGATACTTCTGGTTGTACCCCAAAAATCTTCGGTGGTAATTGATGGTACGGGTGTGCCTGTTTGGTAGCAGGGTGAGGCAGCATCTGGTAATTGAAATGCTGTTGGGGGCGCGGTAAGGGTGGGAGTGCCGAATCCCGGGTCTGAGTTAAAGCATGTGGGACTGGCAAATGAAGGCATGTTAGTGCCGTACCAGTCGTTGTTAGAAATAGTCCAGGCACTAACATCGCCAATAGTCGATTGTTGAGACCCTCTGTAAACAATGTTGTTTTTTAGAATGCAGCCTGATGGCTGACGATATCCATTTGCAGGAACCTCATCCATGGAAATGCCTATAATGGTTGCGTTATAAATTGTATTGTAGGCGATATACACATCTTTGTATGAGTTTTCATATTCATCGTTCGAGCTGTCAAACCAAAAACCAATCCCCCTTCGGACATTCACCATTAGATTATTGTAAATCTGAAAGTTTTCGATGGGCAAATAAAAACCATTTAAAAATGATATTTCGTTGGCCATGCTTATACCGTTGGCAGGCTCTCCGAAGCGATAATAGGTAGGGTCAGTGTTGTATATGTGGTTGTTGCGAATGATCACATCAGAGGCTTTGTCGGCATATATACCAACACTCCACACGTCAACCACCACGTTGTGTTCAATTAGTACTCCAACTGAACCTTGTCCCGGGCCTATACCTTCGCCCCAGCAGTTATGGATGTAGTTGTTGCTTATGGTTACATTTTCTGATGGGTCGCCGTTATCGTAGTCGGTAGTGGTGTAGCAAGTCATGGCCCATCCGCTGCCTCCCATCACACCATTCTCATTTTCTAATACAGCATTATAAATTTCATTGTTATCGATGGTGATGAACTTTCCATATCCTCCAATGGCGCGTGTTTCTATGTCGTGGACAATACAATTTCTGATGATCAGGTGGTCGGTTTTGTAGAAGCTAATACCACGTTCAACGGAGTTTTTAACCGTGATGCCTTCCAAAATGTAGTAAGAAAGCCATTCATCACCATCCCATGTGGCAAGGGTAATCATGGCTTTATTGGTGGCCATACTCACCGATGCTCCATCGTAAACAACTGTTTCGTTGTTGTAGTTTTTGATGGTAATTGGTTGAGTGGCAGTTCCGTCAACATCTGTGTCTATGTAATCACGATAGGTATAGGTTCCACCCCGAAGGTAAATAATATCACCTGCTGCAACAAAACTACAAGCTCTTTGAATGGTCTGGTATGGGTTTGCTATGGAGCCAATTCCGCTCCAATCATCTCCCGTAGAGGATACAAAAATCTCCGCTGCCCGACCTGGCATGGCAGTTAACAGCAGCCCTGCCATGAGTGTGACGGTGTAGAATAGTATAAGGTAGTTTTTCTTCATTCGATTTGATTTTTTTATTAAATTGTCCCATTAGCTAACCGATACGATTCGCAAAGGCTATTAATTTGGTTTTGGCCTTTCGGGTAGATATTTTCATTACCTTGTTCAAATTTCCTTATATAATATGTGACTAGAAAGAAATCTCTGCCGCAATAGCGTTCCGGGATATGTCCAAGCGTTACTTTGTCGTTGTATACCAATAATTAAGTACTATAAATCAGTTGGTTAAAGGTGAAAAAAGGGTGGTAGTAACAAGGATGCTGAACATCCGAATTGAAAAAAGCAAAATGAAAAAAACGACCAAATTTGAAGTTTGTACAAGAATGTATAGTATTATGTTGGAGATAAATGAACGCGATAGAAACCTTTCCCTGGTGACGGCATGTTTTTTGTGTTTTGCTACTTATTGATAGTCAGTGTTTTACTTGTTTCAATGGTAAGTTTTCCTATTCCGTTAATGGTGAGATTGTCGCATGAAATGGGTTGATCACAACCTTCATCAATGTTTATATCATGATCGTTGATAATCACGTTACCAAATACTTTCGGGTATTCATATATGGGATTGGGTGATATCTGTAACAGGCTCCAAACACCTGTTTCACCGTTGCATACGTCAAATTCATCCCATGATCCACTGCTTATTGAGGTATATGTTAGCCCAAGATCACAAAAGCAGTAAGGAAGATAAGTTACCGTGGCGTCGTAGGTCCCCGACCCCCCCAATTCGCCATGTATGTTCATGTTTCCGGTGACGGATGATCTGTTGATAAAGGTGTTGCAGCCTACGTTGATGTGTCCGCAAGTGGTTGAAGTTAGTGAAGAGGACCAGTTGTTGACGAAATCTCCGGTTCCGATACAATATATGGCTCCATCGTTTACGACCTGACAGTCTGAGGTGAAGGTGCCCATTTCTGTAATTACTCCATTGTTGGTGATAGTACCTCCGCTCATGGTGGCATTTCCCCCAATTTCTAAGTAGCCATTATTGATAATGCTGTAGGTATCATATACAATCAAATTGCCTCCAACATTAAGTTGGGCGTGGTTTCCGTTGGTAAATGTAAAACCGGTTCCGTAAAAGCTGCTTATGTTGTTCCTTACTACCATTTCCCCTTCGTTGAGAAAATCTTTTCCCCCCGAGAGTTTGTAAACTTCAAAATAGTTGTGGTTTTCGTATATGTTCCCACTTAGGTAAAAAGTACTATTTCCTGTTACGGTAATTTCACCATAGTTGTACATTTCAAACGAATGACCCGATTCTGACCAGGTGCTATATATATTTCCTACGGCTACAATTCCTTCATTGTAGTTATAAAAGGTATAATTACCCTGCTCAAAATTATTGGTAATGAGTATTTCTCCATAATTGTTCAGTGGGCATTGTATTTCAAGATTTTTTGCCAGAATAGTTCCTGTATTCTCTAAACTGGAACCATCAAATGCGGCCATGTTAGAGGTCGTGGCCTTTGGAGCGTTCAGTATTCCTTGATTGATAACACTGCTTTCACCGTAAAAGCCAAAATAGGTTCCAACTTCAATTTGGCCGGATGGATGATTAATCACTTGTGGTGCGCCATAGGTGGTAAACACTTTGGCACATGTCCAATTACCGAAATTATCTACATTGGCTACTCCATCATAGTATTGTATTGAAATGATTCCATTGTTATTGATAACTCCACTATTCCATATCTGGAGGTATTTGGCCGCACCTGAAAGCGAAGCCCCGTAATTAACTGTAAGGTTCAGGTCGTTTACTCCAATGTTTACATCCAGAACTACCTGATGATTGATAATAACCTCATCGCCACTTACCGGTAATCCATTGTCCCAAGTTGATGCATATGACCAATTGGAATCATTGACGGTGGAAGTGGTTTTTGAGAGGGCATTGGCTGTGAGCGAAAGAAAGATGCTTAATAACAATAGTTTGAGAATGAAGATGTGATGTAGCATATTGGTGTTTTATGAGCCAATTCGGCGTGTAAATTAATTTTTAGGTTGTTAAGGAGATAAAGATTGAGTTTTTTGCTAAAGCGATATAAAAATAATTGTTAGAAATTCGTTACGAAATTTTTCCTGGCGTTTTGTTTGTGCTTTAGAGGTAGCTAACACATATTAAACCAAAGTGTTGTGTATATTGTTTTGTGTGAGAGATGACGTTCGTAGGATTTTTATCACGAAGCGCGTTCATGTCAAATATATCCTGATGGCGATGTGTCAAGCCCGCAGTTTTATTGCCATTTTCATCATGTATTCAGTTGTAGATTTTCAGGCTAATTAGAAACCGTCAGGAATGAAATAATCAAAACTTATGAAATGGAAGTCAGCAATTTTAAGATTGAGTGGAAATTCTGGTCGTTTTACTCATTACCTGAATGTATTTATTTAGCTTTATTTGTTGAATAGAAGTTTGTTAATGCTGTCTATAACATCGCAGCAACGCTCTTTAAATCAAACGAACGGTTTAGTATGGGTTAGTTTTAATATCATGAAATCACTAGTGTCCAATAAAATTTTCATCATTCAATATTTAAAAGCGATTTCCATTTGAAAAGCACCATCATCCATTTCTTCCATGGTGTCAGAGTTAGCAAAAAGCTCCCTGATATTAGTTTTATCTGTGAGGACTCTGCTAATCACACGGAGCACATTGAAAGTGGTCCTGCCCAAATGGGCGTCATGTTCAACAATGGCCACCAGACAATACGCAATAACAGCAATATATATCTGGATCTTAACGGCATTTTCGGTGTTTCCCCAGAAAGAAGTGATTCGAAGATGTTGTTTGATCCATCGGTAAAAAAGTTCAACTTGCCATCGTTGTTTATACAACAGAGCAATGTTTTTTGCGTCTGTTTCGAAATTATTCGTCAAAAAGGTAAAGGTTCTACCAAGCTCAGGGGCATAGTAAACTATTCTCCTCAGTTTTACAGGGTACTTTTTCCTGGTTTGATATCCGGTAAGGAGTATGGCCTGGTCAAGAAGAATATTATCAATATCATCCAGAAGTTCTTCTCCATCAATAATTTCATATTTCAAGTGGGACTTTTGCCTGATGACGAAAAAGGAATTAATTGTATTAATGGTGTACAACCTGCCAAGATCATAGTACCCTTTGTCAAAGATATAGAAGGCAAACGGTTCGTAGGGAATCAGATCCATCACATTCACATCATGGACTTTAGCTTCAGTGATATGAATGTATGTTGGGATTTGCGTCAATACATCAAAGAGTGTGTGGACTTTAATACCCCCTTTATTCTTCCTGAAGTTTGCCCATTTGAACAAGTTAAGGCAGAGGTCTATGGTGGTGGAATCAAACGCATAAAACTTGCCCTCCAATTCAAACGGCCTAAGTATCCGTTTAGTCTGGGCAAGATTAATCATATAATAGGCAAACTCCTCAAAAATTCTGTAGTCCCTGTTAATATTGGCATAAGAAAGGTTGCTCAGTTTTATTTCACCTTTACCAAATCCGAGATGATAGCACTTTGTTTTAATCGACTGAACAATGCAGGTAAGTTCCCGGAGACTGTCACAAGCAGCCAATTGTCCGAACATCATGACAAGCAACTGGTTCCAACAGGAGAAGGTTTTAACCCATTTATCACCGTTATATTTTTGTACAATCATATCAAATGCTCTTTTAGGCAAAAAGGCGACTATCTGACTGAAAACATACTTTCCATTATTCATCACATCCTGGTTTATATTCAGGTTGCGAATTTGGGAAATGAATTCAAATCGACACGTGAAATTTACGATTATAATTACATATATATTAAGGACTTACAAAGGTTCTTTAAAAATTCTTTTGGACACTAGTGTCATGAAATAATTATTGGGAACTTAGTTGCTCTAAATGGCTAGTGTTGATGGCCCGGCAGCAAGCGAGCTGTTTGATAACTAATTCACTCAAAAAAATGAACAGAGAAGATTTTTTCAGTAATCAGTGCCTTGATGGTGAGCAAGCTAAATCTCTGTTTCCGATGGAGTTAATTAGCCCGATCAAAATAGAAACAGGCACACCTCTTTCCATTATTCAAAGGGCGATGGCACTCATGGCCAACAATCCTGATTCACCAAACAACACCTACCGTGAATATTTAAATTACGGACATCACTGGGTTATTAGTGATATCAATGCGGTTTGCACTTTGTTGCTTTTGGCTTCGAATGAGCCGGAAACTACTCCTGCCGGTGAGGATAATATTGGTTTTCGTTTGATTTTGCCACCAAATTATGCATGTAAACCTCACGTATATTACCCTTTTTAATTTGCTTTATGACAGTCAACAAGGTTAGGAAAATAAAAGTGGTGCCTCTCCCAGACATTGATTTTGATCAGGCACGTTTGGTATGTGTCCATGCACTTGAATCGGCTGCTGCATCGCAAATAATTTTTGAGGAGGTTGATGTATGTACTTGGGAATGGGATGTTGATCACGGTGAAATTAGGGTTTCAGGGCGTGTACCCGAAGTGTTGGGGAGCGTTCCTGCAAAGATGAATGAACTACATGGTTATCTGAAGAATCAAATTGTTTCAGATGATCGTCAACGGGTCATCGCCAGCAGGAATGGCCTTTTTTCTCCTGAAAACGATTCTTATTCAGTAGAATACAGACTAAACACCATTTCAGGAAACACGATTTGGCTGAAGGAAAAGGGGCGAATAACCCAACGCGACCATGATGGCAGGGTTACCAAGGTTCTTGGTTTGTTCTTGAATATAACCAAAGCAAAAAAGGTTGAGCAAATGCTGCACACCTATGAAAAGACCATTGAAAGTGCTGATATTACTGTTGTTATTACAGATTTTGCAGGAAACATTGAATATGCCAACCCATTTTTTTCACAGATCACGGGGTTCCGTCCTGCTGACTATTTGGGTAAAAACATCAATATTCAAAAGTCCGGATATCATTCTCCCGATTTTTACGAAAAGCTCTGGACAACTATTTCGAGTGGCAATGTCTGGGATTCAAACTTTTATAACCGCAAAATGAATGGCGAGTTGTATTGGGAGCATGCCATCATTGCACCAGTAAAGAGTATGTTTGACGAAATCACCCATTATGTGGCCATCAAAAGAGACATTTCCAAACAAAAGCATCTGGAGTCGTTGTTAAAAAAGCACGAAAAGCAACTACAGCTGGCTATGCAGGTGGCCAAAATGGGTTATTGGAAAATGGATATTCATAACTTTTCGGTGGAATGGTCGGATGGACACGATGTGCTTTTCGGAATTCCCATGGAGGCTTTCGGGGGGTCGCTGGAAGCAGTTCAGAAATGTGTGCCCCCGGAGGATCGAAAGCACGGCATCGTAAATTTAAATCGTGCTTTGGCAAAAAACCAACCTTTTGACAATACCTACCGGGTGATTCATCCCAATGGGGAAATACGTTGGCTCCACTCTCACGGACTGATTTTTAAGGATAGGGAAGGGAATCCCGACCACCTTTTTGGTATTACTCAGGACATTACTGAGAAAAAATTGGCTGAGATGGAGTTGTTAGAGGCTAAAGTAAGGGCGGAAGAAAGCAATGCTTTGAAAACTGCTTTCTTAAACAATATTTCCCACGAGTTTAATACGCCACTGAATGGTATTCTGGGTTTTGCCGAGCTAATCATGTTGTCAGAAGGGAATGCCGAAAAGCACGAATATGGAAAGCAACTCCGACAAAGCTGTAATCGTCTGGTCGCCACAGTGGAAGAAACTGTTGAGATGTCATTAATTCACACCAATTCATTAACCCTCTCTAATTCAACATGTAAATTGGGAGAAGTGGTTGGGGAGCTTGTGAAAAGTGCTTCCGAAATGGCAAAATTGAAAAAACTCGACTTTCGCAATATTACTTCGGTCACCTGCAATCAGTTGGAGGTGTTAATCGATCGGGAAAAGTTTAAAAAAGCTTTGATGCATATACTCTCCAACGCCATTAAATACACGCAAAAGGGGTTTGTTGAGTTTCACTGCAAGTTAAGTTACAAGAATATCATCTTAATCATTTCGGATACAGGAATAGGAATTCCCATCGAAGATCAGGAAAAGATATTCCATCCCTATTATCAAAAAGAACAAGGTTACACAAGAAGTTATCAGGGATCAGGTATCGGCCTTTCATTGGCTAAAGCCTATATTGAAATGTTAAAAGGTGCCATCGAGTTGGAATCTGAAGTGAAAAGAGGTACCAAGGTTAAAGTTAAGATACCCATTGTAAGGCCATGATACAATTGATTTTTATTTAGCCATTAAGCGAAAATCCCGGTGATAACCTCCATATTCTCTTGGTGAATAAAAAGATAAGCTTTGATGTAAGCCCAATTTTATGTTCTATGGCATGAATTACTTTTCAGTTGTTACGCCAATAATTTACTACCTAACTCCTTTTTGCTATTATATTTGTTGTGTATTAATGAATTACAATTATAGACGGTGCTATTTGGTTAAAAAATCTAGCGAACTTTTATGCACAACTCTGTAATTGTTTAGTGACTTACAAAGATGCCCCTTTAAGACCTCTACCACGCCAGAATGTCCAAAAAACAAATGTCGGAGAAATGTGATGCTATAATCTGTATCCGAAACCAATGGAAGAATAATTGTACACATCATTCTTGTTTCTTTCAAATGTATCCAGCTTATCAGAAAATGTGATTCTGCTGATGCTGCTCATTTGAATATACCATCTGGGACTCACGTAAATATTTGCACGACCACCAAGTAACAACGCGGGGAGCATGCCACTACCATTGTCAACTTCGGTTTTTCTGTCGTATTCGTAGAGGGTGCTGTTATAATTGATCATACCTATTCCCACCGGAAATAGCAATGTAATCAAGCGATCGTTTCTTTTATTTCCAAACAAATTGCTTACATTGAGCATTCCCTGAATATTGAATTCAGTATATTTACTTTCAAAATATTTGTAGCCGTCAACATATACCCCACAAAGATTTCCTAATACGAATTGGGCTTGTGTTTCAAAGATGTAACCAAAGGACCTCGTGATGTTGATGTCAATGGAAGGTCGTACTTCGTTTTCACTCGAAATCCAAAAGAAGTTGTCTTTGTAAAAGTCACCTTGATACAGACTTCCCCCAACATCAAATCCAACACTCCAGGGATGGTTTTTTGCGTGTTCTTCAGTTTGCGCTATAACTGTCGTTTGCGTTGACAGGGTAAAAAGTGCAAATAGGACAATGATGGTAGATTTAATTTTCATGGCAAAAGATTTAATAATAGGGTTAATAACTCGATTAAAAATACAGGACTAATAAGTCAGTGAATGAAATCCATCGTTTGAAAACCGTTTATGGGAAATGTTGAGTATTTCAAATGAGTTATAAGTTAACGTAAATGAATGTATAACAATGAGGTATGATGAGAAAATCAAAGGGGTAAAACCTCTGTTTTGCCGACCTAATCAGCCGGAATTCTATATGTTTTACCCGAAGAGCGTCATGTTTCTTGATAATTCACTCAATATCTACTTGTTTTTTTCACTTCTTTTTGATTGATTTACCTTATTCTCCCATGGTAGTTGTGCAATGGTGAGGGCTTTTTTGAAAGGCGGTCTTGAGAAAAGCAGAAATAAAGGGGCTTTGGTGCTCATGGCTGGCGGCTTCAACAGGTTTTTTCCCCAATTTTTGGAATATTGCATGTCATAAATGTAAACCTGCCAAGGGGCAATTGTTTGCCGGTTTTTAGTAAATGTGCGCCATTAATGGGGCCATCTTGAAGAATGAAAACGTCACTAATGCGTTTTGAAAATAGCTAAGTATATATGAAGCAGACTTCTAGGTAAAAATAATATTCCTTTAAGTAAATTTGAATTCGTTTTTCTACATAGTTAATTTGCAACACTTTTAAATGCTTATTCCCAATGATACATTCGTCAGAAATAGAAACGGAAATAGAAGAAGTTACTGTTGACGAAAACTACGGATACAAAGGTCGGTGGACTTTGTTCAAAATAATCGCTGTCAATTCAGCAATGGCCTACCTGTTCTCGTATCTGTTGGTTACCTTGCTTAATACGGTAAGCCTTGTAATTGGTGCCTGGATGTTTGGTTATAGTGTCAGAATCAAACTTCTTAAAGTGTATTTCTTGGTTAAATATTTTGAATGGTCGCATGATGCAGTAAAAGTAATATACACCTTGGGACCCGGGATTATTATGCTTTTAGGTTTTATCGCTTTGGTTGCTTTGCATTGGGCACGTGAAGAGGCTGGTCGGCTGAAGCTGTTATTTCTTTGGTTTTCGGTTCATTCGTTAAATTTTATTGTTACCGACATTCTTGTGGGGAATCTGTTTACTGAGGGTCTTGGTCATGTTTTTCAATGGATGTATCTGAACCCAACTACGCGTTTGGGAATTTCAGTTTTTGGCTTGTTGAGTATAGTAGGAATGGCTTTCTTTTTCACTCAGCCGTTTGTAGAGAGTTCGAATATCTATTTTAATAGGCTGACCAAAGATGATTTTCCGTACTATATTACTGCTCAGGTGATTGTGCCATATCTGGCCGGAACAATTTTGGTGTTTTCGCTTTTCGGTCTTTCCATGAGTGTGTTGGAGTGGTTTTCATGGGTGAGCATGGCCTTGATTTTGACTATCGTTGTTGTCAGAGGTAATTATCATCAGACCCTATATTTTGATACAGAATCAAAAAAAACAGGGATATCACTTTTCTTGCTTATATTGTCGGTTTCAATGTTGGCCATCATGCTTTTCTTGCTTGGGTCTCAGCATGTATTTAACATGACATCTTCTTGATTTTTTTCTGGAGTTTTTATCGCTTGAGTGTCGGGAAAACAGAATAACATACCTGTTCTTTTTTTGTCATCACCATGAACAAAAAGATATTGGTTGTTGTTATTTCGTTGTGTTTCGTGATAAACTACAGTAAGGCAGTCAAATAGATAACAATTATTTAGTCAGGTTATTTGATTCTTCATTTGTTAATTTCTCTGTATGTTTGAAAGATAAAGATCTTAATGTCTTACAAACCAATAAAATTTTAATGATGAGTTACCTGGTACTAACAACTGGATTTCAGCGTAAACGCTTTTTTATTTCTTTACTAATTATGAGCATTCTCTTTTCTTCTTGCAAACAGCCAACCGAAAGTGCTGTAAGAAATGACTATCCTGTGGTTCCCGTAGAATTCACCAAAGTACAGGTGGAAGGGCCTTTTTGGCTCAATCGAATCAATACCAACCGTCAGGTAACCATTCCCTTCGATTTTAACAAGTGCGAAGAAACTTCACGAATCGACAATTTTGCAGTCGCTGCCGGACTAAAACCCGGGAAATTCGTTGGCTTTCGATATAACGACAGCGATTTGTTCAAGGTGATGGAAGGAGCTTCATTTTCGCTTCATACCTATCCTGATGCCCATCTCGAACATTACCTCGATAGCATTATTGATTTGGTGGCGCAGGCGCAGGAAGACGATGGTTATCTTTATACTTGCCGTACCATCGATTCTGTCAATCTGCCCAAAGGTGCCGGCGACAAACGATGGTCAAATCTGAAAAATAGTCATGAACTTTACAATATAGGCCATATGTACGAAGCGGCAGTGGCCCACTATTTGGCCACAGGAAAACGTAATTTTCTGGATGTGGCCA
This sequence comes from Bacteroidales bacterium, assembly GCA_965140775.1. Classification (GTDB taxonomy): domain Bacteria; phylum Bacteroidota; class Bacteroidia; order Bacteroidales; family F082; genus UBA6244. The sequence goes on from OZ223471.1 coordinate 1,606,766, forward strand.
TCAAAAGTGCCGACCTTGTTTGCAAAACTTTTGGACCCGATGCCCATCAATTGCATGAAGTTACCGGACATCAGGAAATCGAAATAGGCTTGGTAAAACTGTATCGGGTGACCGGCGAAAAAAAATACCTGGACATGGCCAAGTATTTTTTGGATCAACGTGGCAGATCAGAAAATCATCAATTATACACTTACGGTGAAGACGGTTCCATCAAAGATTATACACAGGATCACCTGCCGGTTGTTGAGCAACGCGAAGCGGTTGGACATGCTGTCAGGGCTGCATACATGTATTCCGGAATGGCTGATGTAGCTGCCTTAACACAGGATAAGGATTTTAAAAAAGCGTTGGATAACTTGTGGGAAAATGTGGTTGGGAAGAAGTTGTACATTACAGGAGGCATTGGCTCTGTTTATAATGGAGAAGCATTTGGTAGCGATTATGAGCTACCCAACCTGACAGCCTACTGCGAAACCTGTGCTGCCATTGCCAATATGTTGTGGAATCAACGTATGTTTTTGCTTTATGGCGATGGAAAATATATCGACGTCCTCGAACGCACCTTGTACAACAATTATCTGGCTGGTGTTTCCATGGATGGAAACGAGTTTTTTTACCCCAACCCTCTGGAATCTGATGGCAGCCATGCCCGAAGTCCCTGGTTTAGTTGCGCCTGCTGTCCAACCAATGTGGTGCGGTTCATGCCCTCGCTGCCAGGCTATATTTATGCTACGGATAACGATGAAGTGTATGTCAATCTGTATATTGCCAGCTCAACTCGTTTAGAGATGCCTTTCGGAAACCTAACGCTCAAACAATCATCTGATTACCCATGGCAAGGTGATGTGAAGGTGTTGGTTGAAGATTTGGCTGAACCCGCGTCATTCAACATCAAATTGCGAATCCCGGGATGGGCAGTAAATGAAGCCATTCCCAGTGATCTGTACAGTTTTATTGAACCGAATACCGATCAGGTAACCATGGAAGTGAATGGCGAGCCCGTACGATTTTCAATCGAAAAAGGCTATGCCACCCTCACCAGAACATGGCAGAAGGGTGATGAAATTCATCTTCATTTGCCGATGCCTGTCAGAAAAGTAATTGCTCACGACAGTGTGGAGAGCGACAGAGGTAAAATGGCTATTCAAAGGGGACCCGTGGTTTTTGCTGCCGAAGGAATAGACAACGGCGGAAGCGTAAGAAACCTTTTGTTCGACCCTTCCGTTTCCTTTGATTCCAAATTCAACAACGAGCTTCTGGGAGGTGTGGAACAAATTACGGCCAACGCGGAAGCGGTAAGTCTTGATAAAAACGGAAACCTTGTCAGGAAACCAAAGGAGGTGTCGTTTATTCCCTATTATGCATGGGCGCATAGGGGTGCAAACGAAATGGTGGTGTGGGTACCTTATATGGAAGAAGCCACCACCCCTACGCCTCCGCCAACCATCGCTTCAACCAGCAAAGTTTCCGCTTCTTTTGTTCACGATAATCCTCAAGCCATGAACGATCAGGTAGTTCCTGCCAACAGTAACGACCATGATATTCCACGTTTTACTTTTTGGGATCATAAGGGTACCAACGAATGGGTGATGTACGAATTTAATCAACCCAAAAATATTAGCAGAACTGCCGTTTACTGGTTCGATGATGGTCCTGATGGAGGTTGCCGAATCCCGTCAGACTGGAAATTGTTTTACAAAGACATGACAACCAAAAAGTGGAAAGAGGTTACCAACTACAACGACTACCCATTAACCAAAGACGATTTCAACTCCATCACTTTTATGCCCGTAACAGCCAATGCTGTTAAACTGAAAATAAAGCTGCAAGACGGTTACTCCGGTGGTATTTTAGAGTGGAAAATTCAATAAACCAATTAGATAATGAAAAAATTTTTATTACTCGCAATTCTCATACTTGGTTTTTTTTTCGCGTTTGTTATTTGTGATGAAATGCCAATAGGTGAAAATTCTAACAAAGAGAACGACCATGTTTCGACCATCGCAACCTATACATTAAGCAATAAATCAGGTAATTACGTTACCATTACCAACTACGGAGCCAAAGTGATGTCCATTGTGGTGCCCGATAAGGATGGAAACAAAGGCAATGTGGTACTCGGATATGATGAAGCCGATGAGTACTTGGCAGGAAATCTGTATTTTGGCGCCATTGTGGGACGGTATGCCAACCGAATTGCTCAGGGTAAATTTTCGTTGGATGGAGTTTCGTACCAACTCGATAAAAATAACGGAGAGAATCACCTTCATGGAGGTCCCAAAGGTTTTCATCAAAAAATCTGGAAAGCTGAAAAATCTGTGGGCGAAAAGGGCGAACAACTGACCTTAACTTGTACAAGCCAAGATGGTGAGGAGGGTTATCCCGGCAAAGTTGATTTAACCGTAACTTACATTTGGACAGCCGACAATAGCCTGATAGTGAAATATTTGGCACAAACCGATAAAAATACCATCATCAATTTGACCCACCATTCTTTTTTTAATCTGAAAGACGGCGGTAAATCTTCCATTGTTGATCACCACCTTATGATTAATGCATCGTATTTTTTACCTGTGGATGATGGACTTATTCCAACAGGTGAGCGGCGGTCAGTTGAAGGAACGCCCATGGATTTTCAAAAATCGCACGCCATTGCCGATATGATTTATGCAGATGATGAACAACTCAAACGAGGTAGGGGGTACGACCATAATTTCATCCTGAATACCGGTACCGATTCGCTTGTCCTTGCCGCCGAAGTGTATGAACCCACTTCCGGAAGGGTGATGCAGGTGTTCACCGACCAACCGGGATTGCAATTTTATTCGGGTAATTTCCTGGACGGCACTGATATCGGTCATGGGCATACCCCATACAATTACCGCACTGCTTTTTGCCTGGAAGCGCAGCATTTTCCAGATTCACCCAACCATCCTGATTTTCCCTCAACACTAATGAAGGTGGGTGAAACCTACCGACAGGTCACCGAGTACAAATTTCTGGTAAAACGCTAATCCGGATTTTATATCAATGATAAACAGATTGTTATGTCATCTTTGACAAAAAATCATATACCATATTGTTCAATTGGTCGTTTTCAAATATCTGTGTATCTTTCCTTCAGAAAAAATACCTTCCAATGAAATATTCTTCCAAAGAAAGTCAGTTGAATTATATATTGAGTTTTATCATGCTGGTTGTCATTGTTTTGGGGTCGGTTTCTTGTGCCGAAACCAAACATAATCACAACATCCGGCTTGGATTGGTGCAGCTCAGGCATGGTCAGCAGCCTGCTGAAATGGATTCGGTGACTGCTGTGTTGAGTAAAATGCAAGATGTTGACATTAAATATGTTGAGTTGGGAAATTCCAATTTCAATCCAAACGAATTCGACATCCTTTGGGTTCATCAAATCGACACCAACAAATCGATGGATGCTTTAAACGATAGGGCTGTCCGGCAACTCCGGGATTTTCAATCTAGTGGAGGAAATCTGTTGCTTACCATGAGTGCAACCAATTTCCTTCAGCCTCTCGGTCTGGAGGATCAAAACCCTGAAACTTCCACCATGGAGGCAAAGGACGGAGGTTATGGCAGAAATCTGGGCTTGCACGCTTTTCTATCGCACCCCATTTTCGACGGGATGCATGGAGGAGCCTACCTTTTTAGTCCCAAAGTGGATACTGTGGCCCGTCAATGGGGTTATTTTGGTGACGACTATCTTCCCAAAGGAAATGTGGTGGCCATCGACTGGGCATATATTCACTTGTACGAAAACAAGAAGCTGGTGCTGGAATATACCAACGGCCAAGGAAAAACAATGGCCGTTGGAGCCTATCTGAATTTTGCCATGGATAATTTTAACAAGTATGCCATGGAATTGTTTTTGAAAAACACTGTGAACTATCTTGTAAAGTCAACATCCCGTGAGGACAATTATTGGCGTTATGCGCCCCCGGTCGTGAAGCAACATGCGTTTCAGTCCCAACCTGTCACCTTATGGCAAGCAGACATGGGGGATTTCTCTTCGATACCACTTCAACATACCCGGAAAGCTACTGAAAATCAATGGGATTTGGCAGGCGAACGCATCCTGCTCATGGGTAAAGAGCATGGTGGTATCGATGAAATATGGGCACATCCCTTCATGGCGTTGCGTGATTATACCATTGGTTTCAAGGAAAATAGTCAGGATTCCATCACGTGGCTCACACGAAAGGCAGATAGTATATGTATTACACCGGCTGCCATTCAACGAAATTTCAAAATTGGAAATGCCACTCTAATTGAGCAGATTGTTGTCGATATTGAAAATCCTGTTTCAGTGATAAAATACCAATTGAGGAACGGATCCGACATCCAATTGTTTGTAAAATTCAGCACGCGGCTTCGATTGATGTGGCCTTATTCATCAAAAGTCACAGGGCAAATTCAATATGAATGGAGTGAGGCCGCCAATGCATTTATTTTTACCGATAACAGCCAGCGGATGACCACCATGATTGGGGCGAACCTCAAACCTGAATACGAGATTTGTGGCCAGTTTGATGGATTTGAATCAATAAACTCAACCATCCACGGAGTGGCGACCACTGATTTGCTGGCTTCCGGACTCATGCAGTTTTCACTGAAAACGGGCCAAAACCTTGAATTGGTGATTGCTGCTTCCAACGAGGGCGTTGTTAACACCATGACAGCATATACGGAGCACGCAAGTGAAAAAAATGATGTCTTTCAGCGAGCTGGTGCCTATTACCAACATCTGTTGGAAAATACTTTGTCGATCCAATCCCCCGACCCTCAGTTTAATGAAGCTTACCAGTGGGCCATTGCCGGCACCGACCAGTTTTATGTACATACCCCCGGAATTGGGAAATCGCTGGTGGCAGGTTATGCCACCACTGATTATGGATGGGACGGAAATCACTGCATCAACGGACGACCCGGTTATGCCTGGTATTTCGGCCGGGATGGTCAATGGAGTGGTTTTGCCCTGAATGATTACGGCGATTTTGAAAAGGTTAAATCGATTTTGCAGCAATACATTGATTTTCAACGTTACGACGGGAAGATTTATCACGAACTAACCACTTCAGGAGTAGTGCACTATGATGCAGCCGACGCCACCCCGCTGTTTGTGATTTTGGCCGGACATTATTTGAAACATTCGGGAGATACCGCTTTTATCCGTTCAAATTGGCCAAGTATCAAAAAATCCATTGATTTTTGTTTTGCTACCGATATCGATGGCGATCATTTGATAAACAATACGTTGGTGGGGCATGGCTGGGTGGAAGGTGGTCATTTATTTGGCGGGCAAACCACCATTTATCTGGCTTCGGTATGGGGCAAAGCGTTGGAAACGGCTTCCCAGATGGCCTTGTTGATGAACCGGCATCATTTATCGGAATATTATCTGCAGGAGTCTGTTTTAGTTAAGGGTTTGATAAACAGAGGATTTTGGAACCAAAAGACCCAACACTTTAACCATAGTAAAAATGCTGATGGATCTTACATTGAGGATATTACCATTATGCCGTCCATTCCTCTTTATTTGAAACAAATTGACAATGGCCAGCAATCGGTGGTTTTACAAAAATTTGCAACCAACAACTTTTCCTCCGATTGGGGTGTGCGTATCACAGGCATGGATAGTCCGGGGTTTAATCCAAAGGGCTATCATTCCGGCAGTGTGTGGCCACTTTATACCGGATGGGTGGCTTTAGCCGAATATAAAAATGACAGACCCTTGCAGGGATATGTCCACACTGTAAATAATCTGAACAACTACAAAGATTGGGGCTACGGTCATGTGGAAGAGGTGCTCAACGGACTCGAATACAAACCATCTGGCGTGTGTGCTCACCAATGTTGGTCAGAAACCATGGGGTTGCAACCCTTGATTGAGGGTATGCTGGGCTATGAGCCGGATGCCATCAATCATGCAATTTCCTTATCCCCTTCATTTCCAGTAAATTGGGATTCGGTGAAGGTCAACCATTTGAAAATGGGTGATGTGGATATGTCTTTCGAAATGAAGCGCGATGGGCACACCTGTAAGTTTGTTTTTGTCCAAAATCAGGGTCGCCAGCACCCCATTTTATATTTTTCTCCGATTTTTGAAGCCGGTACTGAAATTACAGCTGTAGAATGTGGGAGCAAGCCGCTGGCATTCGCCATGCAAAATAAGGCAGATCATGTGAAGGCCATCATGAGTTTTCAGATGAAAGATACGGTCGAGCTAAATATTGCGTATCACAGAGGGCTGGAAGTTATTCCACCTGATGAAGACGTGGCACCAAACGATGTTTCCCATCATATCCGGGTGATCGCGTCTAAATTACTAGATAATCAGTTCATCATAAATACCGAAGGTCCAGGTGGAACTGTCCGCAAACTATTGATTTCGAAGGGAGACTATTTAATTACCGGTGTTGAAGGGGCTCAAATCGTGAGTCAATCGGACAGAACCATCGAGTTGGAAGTGAGCTATCCCCAAGCAAACCCGGCCAAAAACAACTACCGTGCGAAAGTAATTACCCTAAATGTGGCCAAAGCATTTTAGGGCATGTTTTCCGTTTAATTCTAAGTTAGGGTATTGAGGATGGGTTGAAGATGTAACTTTCTAAAATCCGGTTAATAAACCGATGCCGCCAACAAGCAGTCCAACGGCCACATTAATCAATTTTACCACCACAAATCCTTTGCGGGTTTCGGCGAGCAATGGAATGCTTCCATGACCATCTTGCACAATGGAGCTGGCCAGCAGAATGCTGAATGGCAGATTTCCTGAAGCAAACAGGATAACAAAAACCAAGTGAGGTCCCGACTCGGGTATGATGCCAACCAGAACGGCTATCAGGAGGACAACGAATAGATTTTGATGAATGAGGCTTTCAATATCCAGGTAATGGTTGAGTAAATGCAGGAAGGCCAGGGTACCGAAAGTCCATAAAAATATCCTTAGAAAGTGTTTGTTAATCACGTGTTTCCATAGGTGGTCTGACAGAAAATGATCGTTGACAGTTATGGCGATAAACAAACAAATCACGATGACCGAGATAAACGTATAATGGATCCATTCGGGGTGTTGGTGCGCATCCATTGCGGGGAGATTGAGCAGCTCATGATGATGCCCCAGATGCTCAGAGATAAGCACAAATGCCAGCATTCCAATCAAAAAAACCAAAATGAGCCCCCGTAAAAGAGAAAGGTGTTTCAATTGATGAATCATGTTCGCCCAATTGAACCGGGCATGTTCCATGGCGTCGTGATGAATTTCAAATTGCTTGTCGGGGCAAGATTCCACCAACTTTTTTTTGGCGAAGTACTGTACCACAAATCCTGAAATCAAGGCAATGACAAAAATGATGAGATGAAGCCGGAGGGCAGCTTCGGGAATGATGGAAAACATGAAAAAAGCCTCATCGCCTGAGGTGGCAATCATGGTGGCTACCAGTGCGCCCAGACCTATCACGTTGTGCACGTACAGTGATACCGCAGTATAGGCTCCCAAACATCCGGGGATAATGCCCAAAAGCGCTCCCATAAGGATTTGTTTCCATGGACTTTGTTTTAGTCCCTTACTCCATAGCCCATGGGTAAAAACGTTCAGGTACTCGATGATCAGCATCATGGCCAGAACGAATAGCGTGATGGTAAGTGTTTGTTGCAGAATGGTTAACAGATGATCCATAGTTGTGGTTAGACTTTTTCAAAAATAGAAATTAATGGCTAACAAAAACAAAAAACCTGCCCCTCAAATTTTGGGAGCAGGTTTTTATCTATAAGAACCAATCGTATTAATGATGGAACCCTCCGGCTTCGCTGTCGTCCAGCGAGTTAACCATTGGATGTTTTTGAAAATATTCAATGGAACTTTTGATATCCGCAAGTAATAAGTCACCCAAATCACGACTTACGCCATGTCGTACCAAAATACGTTGTACAACGGTATCTTCCTTGTGTGCAGGCAGAGAATATGCCGGAACCTGCCACCCTCTTGAACGGAGCCGGTCGGCCATGTCGTAAAGGTTGAATCCGGGATTTGTTCCCTCCTTCAGCTGCCATAGTACCGCCGGAATTCCGCCTTTTCCGTTGTAAATCACCTCGAAGGGACCTAATTTGGCAATTTCACCTCCCAGGTATTCGGCAGTATCGTAGCAAGCTTGCTGAATCCTGCGATATCCTTCCTTACCTAAACGTAAGAAGTTGTAATACTGCACAATGATTTGACCGGCAGGACGTGAAAAATTCAGGGCAAAGGTGGGCATTTCGCCACCCAGATAATTCACATTAAAAATCAGGTCTTCGGGCAGGTCTTCCTTTTCACGCCAGATAACCCAGCCAACACCCAAGGGCGACAAACCAAACTTGTGGCCTGATGCATTGATTGATTTCACGCGTGGCAGACGGAAATCCCACTCCAGTTCGGGTTGGGTAAAAGGTGCCAGAAAACCGCCGCTCGCACCATCCACATGAATGGGAATATCCAATCCTGTTTCTTTTTGCAATTTGTCGAGGGCATCCGACACGGCTTTCACGGGTTCATACTGACCTGAAAAAGTCACGCCCAAAGTAGGTACAACGCCAATGGTGTTTTCGTCGCAACGGGCAATTACTTCTTCCGGCGACATGATGATGCGGTCTTTGTCCATGGGAATCTCACGAAGTTCCACATCCCAATAACGGGCAAACTTGTGCCAGCAAATTTGAACGGGGCCACAAATCATGTTCGGTTTGTCGGTGGGTTTACCTGCCTTGCGCATCTTCTCGCGCCAGCGCCACTTCATGGCCATCCCGCCCAACATCGCCGCCTCACTGGAGCCGGTGGTAGAACATCCAAGGGTGTTGTGTGCTTCGGGCGAACGCCACAAATCGGCCAGCATGTGTACGCAACGGGCTTCTATTTCAGCGGTTTGGGGGTATTCGTCTTTATCGATCATGTTTTTGTCGATGGACTCATCCATGAGTTTGTGAACCTCGTCGTCCACCCAGGTTGAGCAGAACGTGGCCAGATTTTGCCGAGAGTTTCCGTCCATCATCAACTCATCGTGAACCACTTGATACACGTGGGTAGGATTTTCTTCCTTTTCAGGAAATTTGTATTTGGGCAACCTCACCGAAAGGTCGGAGGATGCGTAAATGTCATCGAGCAAATTGTTTCTTACTGTGTTTTTTTCGTGTAGTGACATGTTGTATATTTTTTATTAAACGTAAGATATTGTCAAACAGTTGTATAGATTACTTTACAGGTCGGAAATGGTAAATGATATGTGGAAGTAACATGGTAACCACAAAGGATACCGCCAGAATGGCTTCGTAGGAAAATATTTGTGTTGATTTTAAATCAGACGGAGGGAAGAAAGAAATGGCAAAAGCCACCAGCGTCATGATAAGCCCCAACAAGGGAATGATAAACTGTCCGAATTTACCGCCGGGAACCACGTACGAACGCTTCACTTCACCATGCTTGGCTTTTAACACATAATATGCGAAAAACATGAGGATGTACATGCTTAAATAAACAATCACCGTGAGGGCCATGGCCAGCAAGAACGAGATGTTGCCACCTGTTCCGCCAAAAGTGAGCAGGGCTGCCCAGATGCTTACTACCACGCCTTGCAGCAACACAAGTCCTACCGATACGCCATTTTTATTCGTCTTTTTAAATCTTTCCGGAAGGATACCATCCATGGCCGTGGCCTGAATCCCTTTGATGGGACCCGATACCCATGCCGCTACTTCACCAAAGGCTCCCAAAGCCAACAAAATGGCCGAAACGGGCATCAACCAACCCAGATGAAACAGGTCGAGGTACTTGGAAAACGCTTGCATGATACCTTCATTAAGTTGAATGTCTTTGGCAGGAATAACGAATCCCACACTTAAAGCTCCCAGAATATTCAGGGTAATGGCTCCGAAGACCAGAATGAGAATGGCAATGGGGTAATTGCGTTTGGCGTTGGAAAGCTCGTTTACATGAACTGCGGAGGCTTCAATGCCGAGATAGGAGAGCATGAAGGCCACCAACACGACCATGGTGCTGATTTGTGAGAAATCGGGTAAAAAGGTGTCGGCACTGATGTTTACCGAAATGGTATTGCCTTGAGCCCAGTACACGATACCTAAAATGATGAGTAAGGCTGCCGGAAAAACAACTCCTGCAGTAAAAGAAATGCTGGTGAGTTTGCTGATGAACTGCGTGCCTTTCAGGTTGAGATAGGTCACCAACCAAAACAACCCCAACACAATCAGAAGTTTATACAGTTGATTGTCATTGATAATTTGGGCATCGAACAGGTAGGCCAAAGCACCCACAATAAAATAGAGCATGGTGACAAAACCGATGGTAATTTGAAACCATTGAAAAAAGATGGCCACAAAGCCCCACCGTTTGCCAAAGGCCACCGATACCCATTTATAAACGCCACCGGTTTGCCAGCCGTCGCCCGTGGCCATTTCTGCAGAAATGAGTGCAGTCGGAATAAAATAAAAGATGCCGGCAAGCAGAAGATAAAAAACCAGGGAGAATCCTGATGTCGCAAAGGTGGGATAGCCATACACCGTGGCCACCATCGAACCCGTAAGGGCGATAAAGCCGCCAATGCCCATTTGTTTAACTGTAAGTTTTTGTGCCATATGAAGTTTTTGTAAAGGTGAATAATCTATCTTTCAATGGGATATCTGCATTTCTCTTTGAAAAAATCGGCTTCCAAAAAAGTCAATTCATAAAACTTGATTGGTTTCCCCTGAGTTTTTTAAAAGCCTTGCCTGGTGTTAAGAGTTGAAAATGTGGGCCATGGGCAAACGTGTCAAATTGTGTTTTCAAATATATGAATTTTTTGACACGAAAAATCCATTTCAGGCTTAATTTATCTCTGATACTGTTGAAATTATATGTAATTTAGCCACTTAAATACCTAAATTGCAAATGGCTAAAATTGTCAATATTTCGGAAGCTGTTTCTATCGCATTGCATAGCATGGTTTTAGTGGCAAAAGCGCGTAGTCGTCAGATGAATGCTACCATTATCGCCGATATCACGGGAAGTTCAAAGTACCATGTTTCAAAGGTACTCCAAAAGTTGGTTAAGGACGGATTTTTATCGTCGCAGCGGGGTCCCCTGGGTGGGTTTGAGCTAACCCGGACTCCGGAAGAAATCACCTTGCTCCAGGTATTTGAGTCCATCGAAGGTAAAATTGTGATCTCAAGGTGTCCGTTGAACAAAGCTTGCCCTTTTGGTGATTGTATTTTCGAGGATTTAACCATGCGCATGACCGAGCAATTTCGTGATTATCTGAATGACCATACCCTGGCTCATTACATCGACAAAAAAGGCAGTCATCGATTGCATTAAACACCAATTTGTTTCGATACAAGGCAGACGGTTTCTCAGTGTTAGCTGATGAGAAAGTCGGCTGTTTTGGTGAAATAATCCTCCAGAAACTTTTTATGTTGGTCGTCCATGGCTGATTTTTCCAATGCATTTTTCATGTGTTTCAACCAATGGTTTTTGGTTTCTTCGTTCATGGTAAAATGAGCATGACGCTTTCGTAAACGCGGATGTCCCCGTTGTTCGCTGTAGGTTTCGGGACCTCCAAGATATTGTACCATAAACAGATGCAGTCTTTCTTGGGCCACGTCGAATCCATCGCGGTACATGGGTGAAAGGAGTTCGTCGGTGCGTACCCCTTGGTAAAAATCGTGAACCAGTTGTTTGATGTGATGGGCACCTATGGTTTCGTAGTGAGATAGTTTCATGTACCAGTATGATTAAAAAAAAGGATTCCGAACCGTTATCCGGTGTTGAAATCCTTTTTCAAATGCGTGTTATAAGTCCTTATTTCTTAGGGTTGTAACCGCGTTGTTTGGCGGCTTCTTCCAGTCGTTTTTGGAATCCTGATTTTTTCTTTTTTGGTTTCTTCTTGTTGATTTCGATCTTGGCTCTCAACTTGTCTTCGTTGATGGCGTAACGGAACACAAACATTTGACCGAAAGTAATGATGTTGGCCAGGAAGTAGTAATAGCTTAATCCTGAAGCATATCCGTTGAAAATTCCCAGGAACATAATGGGCATGAGGTACATCATGGTTTTCATGCCGGGCATTTGGGTTTGTGCCGACATCATTTGGTTGTTCATGTAGGTGTACATGATGGTAGAAACGGTCATCAGCAAGGTAAACAAACTCACGTGGTCGCCATAAAAGGGGATATTAAAGGGCAGTTGGGCAATGGAGTCGTAGCTCGACAAGTCGGTGGCCCACAAAAAGTGCTGCTGACGGAGTTCGATGGAAGCCGGAAAAAAGCGGAACATGGCAAACAGAATGGGCATTTGCAACAGCATGGGCACACAGCCGGCAGCCGGATTCACGCCCGCCTGCTTATAGAGTGCCATGGTAGCTTGCTGCTTTTTCATGGCGTCTTCCTGTTTGGGGAATTTCTTGGCCAACTCGTCGATTTCGGGTTTCAATACCCGCATTTTGGCCGATGAATAGTAGGTTTTGTAGGCAATGGGAAACAGAACGATTTTTAGGATGACGGTGAGCACCAGAATCACAATTCCATAGTTCCAACCATAACCGCCTAACCAGTTGAACACAAACATCACGATGTACTCATTTATCCACGCCAGCAGGAAAAATCCCCATCCAATGGGAATTTGCCGCTCCAAATCAAGGCCATAGGATTTCAGGGTTGAAAACTTGTTGGGGCCAAAATAGAATGACAAAGGTATGGAGGTGCTGCCATTGATGTTGATGGGCAATTCAAATTCGGCTTCCATGGATTTGAGGTAGCGGTCGTTTCCGGCGTCTTCTTTCTCGGTAACGGTAAGTTTTCCGTTTTCAAAAGCATCTTTGGCAATAATTACCGAGGAGAAAAACCGCTGTTTAAAGGAAACCCATTTGAGTTTGGTGCCTATTTGTTCTTCATCGTCCTTTGTTTCAGACAAGTAATCAACCTCGTCGCCTTTGAATTTATAATAGATGGTGGAACCATTCCAATTGTCTTGCGATAGTTCTTGCTTGCGCAAATCGGCGTACCAATTGAGCCCCATATAGCGGTTGTTGGCCGAAACTATGCCTTCCATGCCCACCATGTTGATGGTCATATCAAACATGTAATTGTCTCCCGACAAGGTGTAAAGGTATTCAATATAGCTGCTGTTGTTTTTCTCGCCATCGGCCTTGCTGGTATATAGTCTCATGGAAAACGACAAGGTGTTGTCGCCATTCACGGTGAGCAATGATTCGGTGGAGGAGGGAGTAAAATAAAGATCGGCTGTGTTCACCAGTCGGTTTTGGGCAAAGAAAGTAAGGGCAAAACGTGAGGTTTCCGGATCCAAAAGGATGAGTGGAAGTGAGTCGTAGGTTTGATATTTCTTGAGCTCCACGGTTTTTATTTGTCCACCTTTGTTGGAGAGCTCTATTTTAACCAGATCGTTCTCAAGTACCGTTAATTTTTCTTCTCCAATGGCGGCACCTGCAAAATCGGCATATTTATCACGTAAGGTGGTGAAGTCGGTTCCCTCATTTTCTGTTACCTGTGCTGCCGGTTGTTGTGGGGTAGCTTCCTGTTCGAGTTGGGTAAGCCGGGCTTTTTCGGCTTCCTGCCTTTCTTGTTGAACTTGTGCAATGGAGTCGGCCACCCGCTGACGCTCGGCAAGTTCGGCACTCGATGGAGTAAACCAGTAGGTGTAGCCAATCATGATGGCTCCAATAAGTATAAACCCGATAATGGAGTTTTTATTCATCATTCTGTTGTTTGAATTAGAGGGGCAAAGATATTCAGAATTATTTAAAGGAGAGACTAAAAACGACTTCAATTAAACTGTCTTAAAATCAAGACGGTATATCATTTGATTCCATTTTATTTGAAAAGAAACGGATGTAGTTAGAAAAAATATTCAAAATAAATCGGTGTTTTTCTTGACAAAGGAAATCAAAATAGTTTACATTTGTGATATCAAAATAATATCATTATAAATTTCACTTAAATGAAAAATCATGAAAATAGAAAAGGAATTTAATCCCTATTCGGGTTATGTATTTTTGTTCATTGCCTTCTTGCTCATCGCACCCTCGGTAGCCGGATTAATCTGGTTGGAGAGTCCGTTGAAGTTGTTTCTTATTGCCCCCATTCTCGTTGCGGTTTTTCTGATACCTGGTTTTGTGATTGTTAACCCCAACGAATCCAACGTGTTGGTGTTGTTTGGTGCGTACAAGGGAACCATCAAAAAAAATGGCTTTGCCTGGGTTAATCCTTTTTATACACGTAAGCGGCTGTCGTTGCGCGCCCGCAATCTGGACAGCGAGCCCATTAAGGTGAACGACAAAATTGGCAACCCTATTATGATAGGAGTGGTGTTGGTTTGGAAAGTGGAGGATACCTACAAGGCTGCCTTTGAGGTGGACGACTACGTTCATTTTGTGAATATACAGAGTGAGGCTGCCGTTCGCAAATTGGCGGGCCATTTTTCATACGACAATTTTGAGGACGAAGAGGCTGAAATTACCCTGAGAAGTGGGGGAGAAGAGGTGAACAAGATGTTGGAAGACGAGATTACCGAACGGTTGTCCATTGCCGGAATTAAAGTGATTGAAGCCCGCATTAACTACATTGCCTACGCTCAGGAAATTGCGGGAGCCATGTTGAAAAGGCAACAAGCTACCGCCATTGTGGCTGCCCGCACCAAAATTGTGGAAGGAGCCGTTGGCATGGTTGAAATGGCTTTGGAAGCACTGTCGCAAAAGAACATTATCGAACTCGACGACGAACGTAAAGCTAGCATGGTAAGCAATTTGATGATTGTACTCACCTCCGACAAGGATGTGTCGCCGGTGATAAACACGGGAACCCTGTATAATTAAACGCAAATAACAATGGCAGCAAAGGATCGGATATTTTTTGAAGAAACACAAAAATTTGGGTCGCCTGCTCTGTATATCAGCATGGGATCGATTTATCTTGCCGTCATGACGCTGTTTGTCTTTGGCATGTACCGGCAGTTGGTGATGCAGCAAACATTCGGAAACCATCCCATGTCGGATACGGGTTTGATTATCACTACCTTGTTGGTCCTGTTGATATTGATTGCCTCTGCCTGGCTCCTGTTTGGATCCAGGTTGGAGGTGAGGTTGTCCTCAAAGGGAATTCACTATCGGTTTTGGCCGTATTTCAGAAGCGAGAAACTGATTGCGGCTGACGAAATCGCCAGTTTTGAAGTGAGGCAATACAAACCCTTGGCCGAATATGGCGGATGGGGGATGAAGCGGGGAAGCAAGGGTGCCGGCATGGCGTATAATGTGAGCGGCAACAAAGGGTTGCAGCTTGTGTTAAAGAATGGAAAACGCATTTTGTTCGGAACCCGGCGACCCGAAGCGCTGCAATATGCGGTAAAAAAAATGATGGAGAAAGCACATGAATAAGAAAAAACCATTTGTACTACGTATTCAACCCGAGATGATGAGGGCATTGGAAGAGTGGGCTCAGGATGATTTTCGTAGTTTAAACGGACAAATTGAATACCTGCTCAATGCGGCCTTGGTAAAGGCCGGAAGGAAGAAGAAATCCAAACCGGATACCGAGGAAGGTTGATGCCCCGGATGCCTGATGGTTGTTTTCAAGGATCAGGCACTTTAAAAAAGATCAGGGGCGACTTGCCAAGCAAGTCGCCCCTGATTTTATTTGGACAGCAGTTGTAACGAGTTAGTTTACACGACTTTGTAATTCGTCGATTACACCGCTGTATTTACGTAGTACACGATCCCATTCGCGGTAAAGTTCATCGCTTTTCACGCTCGTACCGGGATGTCTTGATTCTTCACTTACCAGTTTAATTTTATAGGTCAATGGGTCGGTATCCCCCAATTTAACAATCATACGGGTACGGATGGTGTTTTGCTGGAAAGTCTGCACTACCCAACTTGTGCGCAGGTATCCGGTTTCGCGGTCGGTCACTTCAATCACGTCAAAATAGGAGGTGACAATCATGCTGATCAATTTCCAGGCGTCTTCCTCCGACATGCTGGTTTTCAGCTCGATATCGATGTTAGCGATATCCGTTTGTACGGATGCATCGTAGGCATCATCGCGGGTCATTTCCACGTAGTAAGTTTTTGGAGGCTTGGCCGAGTGTTTTTTGTTGCAGAAGGTGATGGTTTCACGCAAAAAGCCAACTTTTTCCACGTGTACGGTAACGCAACTGTTCGACAGGATAACTACTTCGGCATTTCCTTTGCCCATAAGTTTTCCGTCGATATAAATTTCGGCATCGGTTTCAGAAGTGCTCAGTTGTACTTTTTCCTTTCCTGCCATGGCAGTAAATGAAGACATCATCAGGAATAAGAAGCTGATTAGCAGTGTTAAGTGGAGGCGATTTTTAGTCATAGTTTGAAATATTATTGAATAGAAAAGCTGATGGCAAATATAGCAGAATTTTTATAATAGGTCTTAATAAGAATATGGAAGTTAGGAAAAATAGTTGTTTATTGCGATATCCTTATGTTGTAAACGAGCCTTTTACCTCACATTAAACCGCTCAGGATGCCTTCCCTTTTTACCACGATAAAACGCTTCGATGGTTTCTAAATCTTTGTTGTAATCGCCTGTGGGGTAGAATACCCGGGTAGGGCCGCCGGTTTTCTTTTCGTAATCCAGATATCCCAATACGATGGGTACGTTGGCTTTCATGGCCAACATGTAATATCCTTTTTTCCAGTGTTTTACTAACGATCGTGTGCCTTCAGGTGTGATGGTGATGAAAAAACTGTCGCTTTCTTCAAAAAGTTTGGCGGTAATGTCCACCAGATTTGTTTTCGATTTCCTGTCAACAGGAATACCACCCATGTATTTCAACCAGGGACCCAAAGGCCAGAAGAATGCCTCACTTTTAATGTAAAATTTGCTATGCATTCCCAAATACCAATAACCAAACCTTCCCCACACAAAATCCCAGTAACTGGTGTGTGGGGCACTAATAATCACAGCTTTTTTCAGGTCGGATGGCATGCCACTCGTTATTTTCCACCCGTATAGTTTTAGAATGAAACCTGCTATCTTTTGCATCACGCTGTTTTTTTAGGGTGCAAATTTAAAGAATCTGATTAGGTTTGCAATACCGTGGCCGGTTTGATTAAAAATTAGGGAGATAAAATGTAACGCAAAAATTGGCTACTTTTGGCCACCTTTGCAGATGAAATATCAACGAAATATTTATGAAGTTAGTTAGTTCATTGTTGTGGTTGTTGCTTTTAGCAGAATTTACGGCTACCGACAAGGTAAAGACTATTGAAAAAGTGATTACTTCGCCCAAACAAATTGAGGCGATAACAGATTCTCTGGTTGTACCTTATGTGTATGTAAATGCCGTTTCACTTAAAAGTCTTCCGGTGGCACAAAAAAAGAAGAAATTCTTTGCCATGATGCTCCCTGCCATCCTGGTGGCCAAAACCGAGCAGCAATTCACACTGCAACGTGTCCTCTCTCTGGCCAAAAAACCTACCCACAGTCCGGGCGAACAAGAGTTTCTCAATGAATTAATGGTTCGGTATAAGTCGCAGACGGTCCATCAACTTATTGCCCGCCTGCATGGTTTTCCGGTAAGTATTGTGTTGGCACAAGCGGCCATCGAAAGTGGTTGGGGAACTTCACGCTTCTTTTTGCAGGCCAACAATCCTTTTGGTATGTGGTCGTTTAATGAAGATCAGCAACGAATTGCCGCTTCTTCGCACCGAAGCGGAGAAAAGATTTATTTAAGAAAATTCAGTAACCTGGAAGAGGCCATCGAAGCCTACTATGTGATGCTGGCAACAGGGCCTTATGCCGATTTCAGACTCGCCATCCACCAAACCGACGATCCTTTTGAACTTTGTAACCACCTGGTTGACTACTCCGAACGCGGGGAAGACTACGTGGAAGAAGTAAAAAGGGTGATTCGGGTGAATAACCTCACGAAATACGATACTTACCAAATTGCCCCCAAGTATATTGTGCCTTAGGTTTGTTGTTTTTCAACCATAAAAAAAGCCGGAATTTCTCCGGCTTTTTTTTGCAGTTGGAGGTTATTCTTCAGGAAGCAATACAACCTTTAAATAATGGTCTTTATTGAAATATTTGTTGGCAGCGCGTTGGATATCTTCTGCGCTGATTTCATGAATGATGTTGTTGATTTCTTCAATGGTCAGCAGATCGGATTGATAATATAAACTGCCTTTGATTTTTCTTAGCCAATAGTTGTTTTGTTCCGCATTGGTTTCGTAGTCGCGCAACAAAGTTTCTTTGGCCTTATTCAGGTTGACAGCTGAGGGTCCGTTCGTTTGCAAGGCCGCCATTTCATCAAATACCGTTTGAGTCAAGGTGTCGGCTTTTTGTGGGTCGCAACCCCAACTAATCATTACCGAAACTTCTTCTTTGGGATATTTTTCGGTGCTTTGGGTAGCGCGTACGCCATAAACTCCTCCCTGATCTTCACGCATGTTTTCGCGCAAACGTATGCCCAAAACTTTCATGAGCATCACCATTTCCAGGTCGTTTTTGGTATTCCATTCGTATTTTTCATCCATCAGAATGGCCACACTGCTTTGAGGTTCGGTTCCTTTATGGATGGTGGCTTGGGTGATTCCCTTGGGAAAATCAGGACTTACATCTAGCCATTTTTCCGGTTTGCCTGTATTGGGAATACTTCCCAGGTACTTGGTGATGAGGGGCTTGATGGCTTCCGGGTCAAAATTTCCCACGAGTACAAAATTAAATCCGTTGGCATTGGCAAATCGTTGGGTGTAAAAGTCGTACGCTTTGCCCAAATCGATGCTGTTGATTTGTGCAGCGGAGGGAATGACCACTGTTCTCGGGTCGTTTCCTGTGGCCAGTTTGTATATGGTATCGTAAAATACCGCCCTGGGGTTGGCCATCATAAACTGGAATTGGGTATTCAGTTGTTGTTTGAAGGTCAGGAAGGCACTGGAATCTTTTCTTGGCTTGGTGAAATAAAGATAAGTAAGTTGAAACATGGTTTCGAGGTCCTTTTTCACGGTTTTTCCGCTTACTTCCTGCGATAGGTCTTGTATGGCGGTGTTCACCGACACATTTTTTCCGGTAAGGAATTTTTCCAGATCGGTGGCGCTAAATTCACCAATTCCGCTTTGGTTGATGATACTCGAAGCATATTTGGCCGACATAAAATCCTCATCGGATGCCAGAGAAGTTCCTCCCAAACCGTAGCCGGTCATGAGGATTTCGTCATTTTTAAAGGTGGTGGGTTTTAGCATCACGGTAATGCCGTTTTCCAGTTTCAGTTCGGTAATGCCGAAATCTTCCAATTTCTTCTCTTCCACGATTTTTCCACCCGACAGGGGAGATGAAATTAATGAAGAAGCGATGGTTTCCTCCTCATATTTTTCCAGTTTGGACTTTGTAGCCTGGGCAAAATCGTTCATCACCTCTGCTTCGGTGGGAATTTCAACGCCTTCACGATCAGGACCATTGACCATAATCACCAGGTTGCTGTCGCTTACCATTTGTGTGGCCAACCGATTGATGTGGGATAGTTGGATGTTGGGCAACAGGGCTTTGGTGAGTTCGTATTCCATTTCAATGCCGGGATATGGTTCGCCTTCGAGGAAGTTGTTCACGTATACTTCCACGAATAACTTGGAAGGGGTGTGGTCTTTTTCTTCCACGGCTTTTTCCATATCGCTGATTAGTTGGGCTTTTTGGCGGTCAAATTCGGCTTGCGTAAACCCAAATTGTTTTACCCGTTCATTTTCTTCCAGTAGGGTGATGATGCTCTGGTTGATCTGGTTTTCTTTGGGCACGGCAAAGGACATAAACGCATCCACCGACCTGCCCAGAAATCCTCCAAACATGGTTGCTGAGTAAAGAAATGGTGACTCAGGTGTCTGACTTATCTCGTTCAGCCTGGCATTCAACATGTTGATATAAAGCTCGATGGCCAGGTCCTCTTTGTAGTCGTTTACGGTGGAGGTTACCTTTTTGGGATGTTTGTAAAACAGCATCACCATGTTGGAAGTGGCTTCTTTGTCGGTAGCAATGGCGATGAGCGGATCCTTGTTGCCGGGAATGCCATATTCCTCACGGGTACGCTGGTTTTCAGGGTTTTTAAGTGCGCCAAACCGGTCTTTTATTTGCTGAACAGCATAGGCCGGATCTATATCACCCACCACCACAACGGCCATCAGGTTAGGACGGTACCAATCGCGGTAAAAGCGTTTCAGGGCATCGTAACTGCACGAATCCACCACGCTCATTTTGCCGATGGGGATGCGGTCGGCGTAACGCGATTGATTGAAAATAATGGGAAAAGCCTTTTTCATCATGCGGTCGTTGGCTCCCAGTCCGAGTCGCCACTCTTCATGAATCACGCCTCTTTCCTTGTCGATTTCCTCGTCTTTCAAACTCAGGTTGTGTGCCCAATCCTGAAGGATCATGAAGGCCGAATCAACAAGTCCGGGACGGTCGGCCGGAATCTGAAACATATACACCGTTTCGTCGAAACTCGTGTAGGCATTGAGGTCGGCGCCAAAATCCACTCCGGAGCTTTCCAAAAAGTTAATCAGGTCGTGTTCGCTGAAATTGGCCGTACCGTTGAAAGCCATGTGTTCGATGAAGTGGGCGAGACCTTGTTGGTCGTCGTCTTCCAAAATTGAACCGGCATTCACTACCAACCGGAATTCGATGCGGTTTTCGGGTTTTTTATTTTCTCTGACGTAGTAGCGCAGGCCGTTGTCGAGGTTTCCGGTAATCACTTGTTCGTCGGTGGGTAGTTTGTGGTCGCCGGCTTTTTGGGCGGTGGCGGGAGTGCTCATCACGCCCATGAACAACAAAAGCACCCAACTTAACCATAATTTTTCTTTCATTTTTTAATTTTATTGATGGGATGGTAAAACTACGGAATCTCCGGCATATTCGCTTGAATTTTAATGGAATTTTAAGAGATGTTAAAATTATTGGCACAACGGAATTTATTCTCTTACCTTTGCCATTACTTAATCAATAAAAAAAATCAAGCCATGAAAATTAATCGGTATGTTGATATTTCAACCATTGACAGAGAAGCCAAAAAAGACTACATCGATCGCCATTCACCTTTTGTTCATTGCGAACCCACAGCTGTTGCCGGCGAAAAATTTAAAGTGACCGTAAAGCTGGGTGACGAATACATGCATCCTGACGATTTCGATCACTACATTGCTTACGTTCAACTTTGGAATGGTGAATTTATGTTGGGACAAGCCTCCTTTGCTCCCGGAACTCTGGGCAACAAACCCGGACATGTAGAAGTTGATTTCCATATTGTTCCCAACAAAAACCTGAAACTTGTGGCCATGGCCTTTTGCACCAAACACGGTTTGTGGCAATCGGATGAAGTGGCTGTGGAAGTAAAATAGCAATCATTTTATTATGATGAAGGAAGTCCGGCGGTTGTCGGACTTTTTTTTTGGGACTTGGCGAATTTGGCGTAAGGTTGAGAGGTGACATTCTGTAAACCAAAAAACTAAATTAGAAGAGTCATCACATCAGAGATTCATCATTCTATGTCAAATTATTCAAGTGAGGAAGGTGTTGCCTAATGCGTATTTGTTTGATGGTAAATTGGTTACAGCTCTATTTTGTCTCTGCAAGAAAACACCAACTACTTCGTTGTGCTTGATTTGAAAACAGTCATCCGCCTGAGGTGGACTCTTTGATTTTGATCCGCCTGAGGCGGACTCAAGCCTCGTCTTTGACGTTTTTTGCAGGAGACCGAATAATTACAAGTATTTTCTTATGGTCAACTAATTAAGAAAACTCCAGAATCAGTTGCGGGTCTATATTTAATCTTTTGTACAATCGCTTTGCCATTCGCATGGAAATGGGGCGTTTACCGGTCATTATTTGACTGAATGTAGATTCTTTTACATCAAGTAAAACAGCTGTTTGGCGTTGCTTGATGTGGCGTTTCTCCATTTCCTTTTCAATGGAAACCAGCAAAGGTGATTTGAATTTTAAATGTTCAAATTTCATGTACATACTTTCGTAATCAGCACACATGCGCTCCAGTCGAACAATTTCGCGGGTATACTCATTGTCTGCTTCTTGGTCGTTTAACGAACCATTTGCCGTTGCTTCGTTTATCAAAATATTGGTGTATTCAGCTACCTCTTTATATAATTCAGAAGTATGAATTTCTGTAATGTCAATAAATTTCTTTTCTACCATTTCTTTTTCCTTATATTTGGCTGGCATCTATTTTGCTATATTCGGCGTGAGTGCCAACAAATCTGATTGAAAACACACCACCAACAAATATGATTACAGCGATAATTCTGTACTTATTTCCTTTGATATTAAATATATATCGTCCATTAGCAATATAATCCACTGAATTATAAACTGTTCTGATATCGTTTAGATTCTGCCATTCAGCTTCTTCAACGATATTAATAAATCTCTGTATCGCATTGGTTGCATCAGCATGCTTAATGACAAATTTTTCCAAAAGCACCCGATTTCGTATTCTCATTTTAACTTTTTATCAGCGCAAAGATAATGCAAACTTCACAAAATGCAAAGTTTGTATCGTCCTTTGAATTGTGATGCTTCTCTATTCTGATTCAATCCGCTGAGAATGAACGTCTGACTGAAGGGTAGTAGAGTACCCTTTCTCTTGCTAACCCTCGCTTCCTCCATCATTCACCAATATTCTGCGAAAACACAGGGTAAATAAAAATGAAAAGTTTAAAAAGCATCATATGAGTCGAATCCATGAATCTTGGTTTCTTTACTTATTCTCTTGAATCCCGCCCCACAAAAAAAGCCCAACTTTCGTCGGGCTTTTTTTATTTATTTCGTTAATCAGGCTACCAGATTTTGGCCCTGTTTTCAACGGGTATCCAAAGTTTGTCGGTGGGTTGAATGTCGAAGGCGGCGATAAAGGTGTCCAGGTTGAAGGTGGGCACGTTCACGCGTGAATCGGCGGGGCTATGCACGTCTTCTTTCAATCGGCGCATTAACTCTTTGTCGCGGATATTGGAGCGCCATACCTGACCATAACCCAGATAAAAGCGTTGGTCGGAGGTGAAACCGTCCACAGGTTCAGGAATCACGCCGTTGTATGCTTTTTGCAGTGCATCGTAGGAAATGCTGAGCCCTCCCAGGTCGGCAATGTTTTCGCCCAGGGTCAGTTCGCCATCCACATGCAATGAGTCGAGTTCCACGTAGTTGTTGAAAATTTCTACCAGTTTGGCAGTTTTTTCGCTAAAACGTTGGGCGTCTTCTTCTGTCCACCAGTCGTTGAGGTTGCCGTCCTGATCGTATTGACGGCCTTGGTCGTCGAAACCATGGGTCATTTCGTGACCAATCACCACGCCGATGGCACCATAATTAACGGCATCGTCGGCATCCTTATTAAAGAAAGGAGGTTGCAAAATTCCGGCGGGGAATACGATTTCGTTGTTGGAAGGATTGTAGTAGGCATTCACGGTTTGTGGTGTCATACCCCATTCTTTTTTGTCAACAGGTTTGCCCACTTTCGAGATATTGTAATCAAATTCGAATGCTCTGGAGTTGCGTGCGTTTTGAATATAATTGTCGGGCACGATAGTGAGGGCACTGTAATCGCGCCATTGGTCGGGATAACCTACTTTTACGGTGATGGCGTCGAGTTTGTTCAGGGCTTTTACCTTGGTTTCGTCGGTCATCCAATCGAGATTTTTAATTCTTTCGCCGAAAGCCAAACGGAGATTTTCCACCAGTTTCACCATGCGTTCTTTGGCTTCGGGTGGGAAATATTTTTCCACGTAAAGCTGACCAATGGCTTCACCCAATCGTCCTGAGGTTACTGCCAACACCCTTTTCCAACGGGGCTGTAGTTCCTGACGGCCGGAGAGTGTTTTGCCAAAAAATTCAAAGTTTTGGTTAACGAAATCGTCGCTCAAGTAGTTGGCCGAATTATCCAGCAAATTCCACATCAGGTAGGTTTTCCATTCATCCACCGAGATGTTTTCCATCAGTTGGCTGATGCCGGCGATAAATTCCACCTGTCCCACATTCACTTCGCCGGGGTTGGGAAGTCCGATTTGTGTGAAGTACATTTTCCAATCGAAATTGGGAGAAAGTTCCTGAATGCCATCCAGTTCTAGTTTGTTGAAGTTGGCAATGGGATCGCGCAATTCAAGACGGGTTTTGGAATTTCGGGCAATTTCGGTTTCTACCTTCAACACGGTTTCCGCTTCCTGACGGGCTTTGGTTTCATCATCGCCTTTCAGCATAAACATTTTGGTAAGGTGATCGAGGTATTGTCCTCTCATTTCGGTGGAGCGTTCGTCGTCGCTCAGGTAATAGCTCACGTCGGGAAGACTTATTCCTCCCTGATAGAAGTTGGCGATTTCCATGCTGCTATTGGATTGGTCGGCACTGGAATACACGTAAAACAGGGGATATTCACCCTTGCGATGCATGTCGGCGATAAACTTTTGCACTTCTTCAAGGCTGTTGATGGCCTCAATTTCAGCAATTTCATTGGCGATGGCTTTTACACCCAGTTCGTTGATGCGAACGGTATCCATTCCACTGTTGTACAGGTCGCGGATTTTCTGACTCACACTTCCGTTTTTGGCATCTTTTTGGGCCGAAACCTCTTCAACCAACGATTTTAACTGATCCTGATTGTTTTCGTACAACACGGTAAAAGCGCCGTATTGGCTGTATTCCGGCGGAATTTCGTTGTTTTTCATCCAGGTGCCATTCACATAGCGGAAGAAGTCGTCTCCGGGTTTTACCGAGGTATCCATGTTGGCTACATCGATTGCCGGTACAATGGTGTCATTTTTCATTTCAGCGGGGTTGTTGCATGAGGTAACGCTCAGCATCAGTCCGATGGCCAAAGCGTAATAATAAGGTTTTTTCATGATAATTATTTAGTCCATACTATTTTGTACATCTTTTACAAACCAGAGTAAGTCATGCAAATGACAACCCTCATTGGTAAACAGTTGTACGCGATTGCGATTCTGTCTTTTTATCGACGGGGCAAAGGTAATAAACTTGTTTGGCTCCATATTGATTTGAATAGTTAATTGATATAAAAGGCAGGATTGATTAATTTGCCACCCCTCCTCCCTCCCGATTACTATCCGGGACCTCCCCGAAGGAGAGGAGTGATAATTTATTTGTATTTAATGTGTTATGTTGTATTTTTCAAGGATCGATCGCCTTCCCCCTTGGGGTCATCCCGAAAGCCTTCGGGAGGGATAGGGGTTTGTCAGGCGGTATCTCAACTTGGGAAAATTCCGAAGGTTTTCAGGAGGACAGGGTTTCTTTGTGCGGAGCAAATAGTTCTGTTCGGTCATCAAATTATATTTTGTTGGTACGAAAATGTTAGCCCATCATAAAGGATCAAACACCTAAAACGATTTGGATCCGCTTGTTTATTAATTATAAATAGCACTAAAATTCTGAATTATTGTTAGTTGCTTTATGAAACATATGGATTAAAGTATATTTTTGCCACAAAAGAGAAAAGTTTGAGGTGGTTTAATTGTCCGTGGGCAGTCTTCAGTAAAAAATTCATTGTTGTTTCGTGTGCAATTATTTTGGTTTTTCCTGGCATTGCCTTTGGTCAGGAAGTGCCCAAATGGAAAGAAGTGCGCGACAATGATGGCATCAAGGCCTATGTGATGAAGCTGCCGGATGTGGCCATGAAAAAAGTAAAAGTAGAAACGGTGGTAAAATCGAGTTTGTCCTCTTTGGTGGCTTTGATGACCGATGCCCCACGCAATCCTGACTGGGTGTATGCCAACATGTATGCCACTATTCTCGAAAAAAGTGATGGTTTTAATTGGGTCTATTACGGACAAAGCGATGCCCCCTGGCCGGTAAACGACAGGGATGTGATTACCCGTGTACATATGTCGCAGAATCCGGTAACCAAAGAAATCCAGTTTGTGTCCATTGGTGAGCCCGATTATAAACCTGAAGAGGAAGACTTTGTGCGCATTCCCATGTTGCATGCCATATGGAGGTTTACACCCTTGGGTGAAGGAAAAGTTCGGGTTGCTTTTGAGTTACAGCTTGATTTGGGCGGAAATATTCCCGCATGGGTCATCAATTTGGCCGTTACCAAGGGCCCATACAATTCATTGAAAAATTTTGTCGCGCTGGCGGCAGAAGAGCCCTATTCGAGTGCTCGTCTGGATTATATTCGTGAGCCACAATGGTAAGTTAATAACCTATTTCCAAATTCAATTGGTCTTTAAGTTTTTTTACGTTGGGGTATTTTTCCATCAACAATTCCAGTTTATCCCGATCGGAATAGGCTTTTTTGGGCTCTGTTTTGTCGGGCAAAATGGGATGCAGGGTGATTTGGTTGTTCTTCAATTCATTTTTCAGAAATTCCAACAATAAATTTACTGCCAATAAATCTTGTGAAATAAGCAGAGAGTCAACCTTGTAGGTGATCTGTCTGTTTTCTCCCAGACTCGGGGTGTATTTGGCCAAGGCGTTGGCAAAACTGGGGGAGGTTTCTTCGTAAGATTTGCAAAAGTTCTGCCAGGCTGTTTCCAGTTGTTCCTGGGTAAACGGATTGTCGATAACCGGCACTTCCGCAGTTGAATCCTCTTCGCTTTTTTCTTTCATGTTGCGAAGGGTTTTCGAAATGGAAATACTTCTGATTCCTTTACCGGTTCCCTGAGTTTCGGCCCGTGTGGTTTCGCTTAAGTTGCTCTTTTTTAAGGAAGGTGTAGGTGTGGATGGAGTATTTTTAGGTTCTTCGGGTGGGGTAGGTACAGGTTGTGGTGGCGCTGCAGGCTGGGTAGTTTCGCTTGAGGTAGGCGATGGCGAGGCCATAGGACTCTCTTTTTTTACCTTAGGTTGTGCAGGTTGATAGGTGTGGTTTGTTTTGGATTCGGCTACTGTGCTGGAAACCGACTTGGTTGGTGCAGGCATGGCTTTGGCCACGGTGTCAGGATTTTTGTTCATCAACGCAGCCAGCGACATCATGGCAATTTCCACATGCAAGCGTTTGTTGTTGCTGGCCTTGTACTTAATGTCGTATTGGTTGCAAATGTCCAAGGCTTTGAACAGAAAATCCGGCGAGCAATGTTCGGCCTGTTGGGCATAGCGCTGCTTAAGTTGATCGCTGGCGTGCATTAACTGAATGGTTTCGGGGTTTTTTATCACCAACAGTTTGCGAAGGTGATCGCCCAGCCCCAGGATAAAATGTTGACCATCAAACCCGTTTTCGATTACTTCGTTGAAAAGCATGAGTAGCGACGGGATGTCATGGCGAAGGATGTTCTCAGTAACCCTGAAATAGTATTCGTAGTCGAGGATGTTCAGGTTTTCGATTACACTCTTGTAGGTAAGCGTATTTCCGCTGAAGCTAACGATTTGATCGAAGGTGGACAAGGCATCCCGAAGGGCGCCGTCGGCCTTCTGGGCGATGATGTGCAGTGCTTCGGGTTCTGTTTCAATGTGCTCATTTTTAGCCACATAATCCAGATAGTGAGCGATGTCTTCCACCATTATTCTGCGAAAATCGAATATCTGACAGCGCGACAGGATGGTGGGTATAATTTTGTGTTTTTCGGTGGTAGCCAGGATAAATTTAGCGTAAGCGGGAGGTTCTTCCAGGGTTTTTAAAAAGGCATTGAAGGCAGCTTGCGACAACATGTGAACCTCATCGATAATATACACCTTATACTTGCCCACCTGGGGTGGGATGCGCACTTGTTCCACAAGACTGCGGATGTCGTCCACCGAGTTGTTGGAAGCAGCATCCAGCTCGTGAATGTTGAACGAAGAGCTGGAATTGAACGAACGACACGACTCGCATTGGTCGCACGGCTCAAGTTGATCGTTCAGGTTGGTACAGTTGATGGTTTTGGCCAAAATACGTGCACAGGTGGTTTTGCCCACTCCCCTGGGGCCTGTAAACAAAAAAGCTTGCGCTAAATGGTTGTTTTTGATGGCATTCTGAAGGGTAGAGGTAATCGACTGTTGCCCCACTACTTGTCTGAAAGTAGCCGGTCGGTATTTGCGAGCCGAAACGATGAAGTTGTCCATAAGCTGAAAAATAGGACTTCAAAAATACTATTTTTTTTGGCGGAAGGAGGACAGTTTTTCAATGCCCAAGACAACTTTTGGTAAAAAATTGAATATCACAAGTGTGCCGACTCTTGAATGCCTAACCCCGAACCCCGGTTTTGGAAGGAAGAAGGAGCTGGGTACCCGAGGATTACCGCAACGCATCATGCATCTTCATGCACCAAAGACGGGCAGGATGTTTACCGACAATCGCGATTCAGCGCCATCATCAACACGCCCTTGCACCCACTATTCACCAACCGGGTTTTTCAGTGAGATTGGGTTTTCTTTGTGCAACAAATTGTTGTCACTTGTCAATGGCGTCAAATCATTGTTTATTTTTGATTGGTCATCAAATCCAATTGTCGATGTTTTACTATCAGAGGTGCTTAATTTTTATTGTGGTTTTATTTTTTGGCAGTTTCCCCATCTTTTCGCAAGATATTCAAAATGCTGTTCCCGACACCACCAATTTGATGAATGATTCACTTAATAGGCATCAAAAACTTACTGATTTTGTGGATGCTTACGGAAGTTATCGAATTGGTTTTGGTTGTAATAACCAAGGTCAGATCGGTATGAGTGACAATGCATCTCGTTTTGGGATTTTTGGGGTGTTACCTGTTTCGGAGTCCATTGGTTTACATATGTTTGCGCAAGTCGAGCTGGGATTAAACCTGGTGGATCGCGACAAGGTTTTTGTCATTCGTTCCGATCCCGGTTATCAGCTCGGGGAAGCCGACAACACCCTCTATTCCCGGCTTGGAGTTCTGGGACTGGAAGTCAAGGACTTTTCCTTTAGCATTGGTAAGCAGTGGTCGGCATATTACGATGTGGCAGCATTTACCGACAGGTTTTTTGCGTTTGGAGGTGAAGCTTCAGGAGCGTTTAATTTGGGAGGTGACGGAGGGATATCCGGAACCGGTCGCGCCAACCGGCTCTTCCTGATACGTGCTCAACGGGGTAACTGGAAGTTGGCACTTCAGGCTCAGGCCCGATATATTGGTGAGGAGAATATTGCCTTTGCCGATACGTGGGGTGGTTCGTTGAGGTATTTACCTGACAAAGGCCTGCAAGTAGGTGTGTCGTTCAATATTGTTCGCGACGGTTTGGATCATCCTGCTTTCAATCAACCTAAAAAGGGCGATAAAGCCTTGTTGGGATCGGTGGCCTGGGTGGATCCAAAATTCCGCGTGGCGGTGCTTGCCGGTCGTTATCTTCAGCACGAACGTATGGTTATCAACGACTCTACCTTTTTGTTTTATGATGCCTACGGGGTTGAGCTCTTTGCCTCCTTTTCCCCCGGAACCTCAGGAAAATGGCGGCTGGCTACCGGTTTTAATTATATGCAACCGGACAAAAATATGGGGGTGGATGAGTACCGATTGCTCTACTTTCTGCTCGAAGCAAGCTACGGTTTTGCCCATCAGAGCTACATTTTTTCGGCCATAAAATTGGATTTGAATCGTGATTTGGATGGCAATACCTCCCGAATGGATATTTTTGCCGTTGGTTTCAGGTTCTCATTCGGCTATTGAAAACATATCGGTGTGCGCTAGGCCAAAAGAATTGCGCTGTTTTGTGTAGTTACAGGTTAGAATCATTTTTTTAATTACTTTTGAATGGATGGAAAGTTTGCTCGTATATGTGCCCAAAAAAACCAGTCGTGTACGTTATGTATTTAGATTGGTGTTTAAGGAATTGTTGAAAATTCCGTGTACAATTATTTCTGATTTGGATGCCTTTCAATCGGCTGATGGACCCAAATTGGTGTATGCCGCAAAGCCCTGGTCGGATGATTTATTTTTCAAATCGTCGGGCTTGCTGTTTGAGAGAGGGGTAAATGCGGTTCATCTCGACCCGTTTGATTATAAGGGCAATAAGGCTTTGTTTCCGGTGTCGGGAGAGGAGTCTGCTTTACCTTTCGATGTTTTTTCGGCCATATTTTATTTGGTTTCGCGTTATGAAGAATACCAACCCTTTGTCCCCGATCAACACGGGCGATTTACGGCCCACCTGAGCATCAGTACCAAATTGGGTTTTCTTCAAAAGCCTATGGTAAATATCTGGACATTAATGATTAAAGATATTATTCTCCAAAGGTATCCTGATTTTCAGTTTCCCGAAAGGTATTACCGATTTGTACCTACTTACGATATCGACAGCGCTTTTGCCTATCGCCAGAAGGGAATCGTACGAGCAACGGGGGGGTATTTGATGGCACTGAAAAACTTCGACTGGCTTGATATCTGGCAACGCACACATGTGCTTTTTGGCAGGGCAAAAGACCCCTTCGATAATTATGATTTACAGATCGAATACCAGAAAAAATACCAACTAAAACCCATTTATTTCTTTCTGTTCGGGCATTATGGCCAGTACGATAAAAATATCAATACACGTAACCGCACTTTTCGGTTTTTAATTAAAAGAATGTTGGATTATGCCCGCATCGGCATTCATCCTTCGTACAATACGTCAGAATATCCTGAGTTGCTTCATCAGGAAATTACCGGACTTGAAAAGGTAGTGAACAAGGACATTACCCTGAGCAGACAGCATTTTTTGCGGTTGATGTTGCCACATACCTACCGGAATTTAATCGATAACGACATTACCGACGACTATAGCATGGGTTATGCTGCCCTGCCGGGTTTTCGGGCAGGTATCTGCGATTCATATAATTTTTACGACCTCGACATGGAGGTGGAAACCAAGTTGCGAATTCATCCCTTTATGGTGATGGATGGTACCTTGCGCGATTATATGCAGCTTTCGCCCGCCGATGCTAAAATTCAAATTGCGGCCCTAATCGCCGAGGTCCGAAAGGTGAATGGTACGTTTGTTTCGCTCTGGCACAATGAACCTTTGAGCGATCAAAAACGATGGAAAGGATGGCGCGAGGTATATGAATTCCTTATCAAAGAGGCGCTTCCTTAGTCAACCGCATGGTGCGTGTTCATGCATAAAAATTAATTGTCATGAGAAAGATCAGGTACTTAAAAAATGAAGATATCAACAAGGCCAAATGGGATGCTTGCATTACCCATGCATTCAATGGAAATACCTATGCCTATTCGTGGTATCTCGATATCATTCATCCGGGGTGGTGTGCTTTGGTGGAGGAAGATTATCTGCGCATCATGCCGCTACCCGTCAAAAAAAAATATGGGGTTACGTTTTGTTATCAACCTTTTTTTGCTCAGCAATTGGGTGTGTTTTCGGTTAGCTTGCTGACGCCGGACATCGTGACCGATTTTTTAAGGCAAATCCCACCCTTTATTAAGTTGATCAACCTGAATTTGAATAGTTTGAGTATCCCCGACACTCATTTATTTCCCGTTGAGAAACGAGCCAACTACCTTCTTGATTTGATTCATGATCCGGCACATTTGGAAACAAAGTACAACTCCAACACCAAACGTAACCTCAAAGCGGCGCAAAAAAGCGGACTCAGCATGATTAAGTCGCTCAATCACGAAGAAATAATCCACTTGTTCAGAAACAACCGCGGTAAAGAAGTAGCGCATTGGGGTGATGAACAATACCAGGTGCTGAGCAGGCTCATGTACACGGCTATTTATCAAGGACATGGGATTACTTACGGAGTTTATAATGGCTTTAATGAATTGGTGTCGGGTGCATTTTTTCTGCGCAACAACCACAAATTGATATTTCTTTTTTCGGGAACAAGCGAAGAAGGACGTTCAACCTCCGCACTCACTTTTCTCATTCATTCGGTGATCAGCGACCATGCTCCCAGTAAGCTTATTTTGGACTTTGAAGGATCCAACGATGCCAACCTGGCACGCTATTATGGTGGTTTTGGTGCCACAAGAACTGATTATTACCAATTGAAAATCAATAGGTTTAGTCCGGTAGGTAATTTGTTGTTTAAACTGGCTTCACGATTTGTAAGGTAGGTGCCGGTTGGGAGTAGGCTCAGCCACTTATGGCAGCATCAAAATAATATTCGCTATTCGTAATTAATTGTACTTTTGTCTGAAATACTAAGCATATGATTCGGGAAATTGGAAAAGTAAACTCAATATTCAACAAGTTTCTTGCCGAACTTCGTGATGTAACCATTCAAAGCGACAGAATGCGCTTTAGACGGAACATGGAACGGGTAGGGGAAATATTTGCCTACGAGATCAGCAAAAATCTGCCTTATGAAACCAAAGAAGTTGTTACTCCTCTGGGTACCGCACATATGAATTTGCCCACCGTAACGCCTGTATTGGCCACCATTTTAAGGGCCGGGTTACCGCTGCATCAGGGCATCTTGAACTATTTTGATACCTCCGATAGTGGGTATGTGTCGGCTTACCGCAAATATACCAAAGATGAAGATTTTACCATCAAGCTGGATTATGTTTCTGCTCCGTCGCTGGATGGTAAAACGCTGATATTGAGTGATCCCATGTTGGCTACAGGAGGTTCGTTGATTGCTGCCCTCAAGGGATTGCTGCAAAACGGACAACCGGAACATATCCATATCGTTACCTTGTTGGCCAGCGAAGAGGGCATTATGCATGTAAAACGGCATTTTTCACTCAAGCCTTTTACCTTGTGGGTGGGTGCCGTGGATGATGAACTTACAGCCAAAGCCTATATTGTGCCCGGTTTAGGTGATGCCGGCGACCTGGCTTTTGGGGCAAAAGAAGACTAAAAAAAATGACAGACATACAGCTGATAAAAGAAAATCTGCGTATTTCGCTGACTTCCATCAAAAGTCACTTGCTGCGCACCATCCTCACGGTGATGATCATCGCATTCGGGATTATGGCTTTGGTTGGAATCCTCACTGCCATCGATGCAGTGGAGTATTTTCTCAACAACAATTTCGCCATGATGGGGTCCAATACCTTCAACATACAAAACCGCGACATCAGGGTGCATATCGGAGGTAAACGCAATAAAACCGCTGATTATAAGGAAATTAGTTATATGCAGGCCATGGATTTTAAGGACCAATACAAGTTTCCGGTGGTAACGTCAGTATATACCTGGGGAACGGGTATCGCTACCCTTAAATATCAGTCTGAAAAAACCAATCCCAATGTTCAGGTGTTGGGGGTTGACGACAACTATTTGGCAACTGCGGGATTAGAAATAGATAAGGGGAGGAACTTCAATCAAACTGAAATTGAAAACGGTAGTCCGGTGGCTGTGTTGGGAAGCGAAATTGTATCCACCCTTTTTCCGAATAACGAAGACCCGCTGGGAAAAGTTATTTCCATAGGAGCCGGAAAATATAAGGTGATCGGCGTGCTTAAGGAACGGGGTTCATCGGTGGGCTTTGGGGGCGATAAGTATTGTCTGGCGCCGCTTTCCAATGTTCGCATGTATTTTTCGCGTCCTAACATGAATTACAAAATCAGTGTGATGGTGAGCGATCCCAATGTGATGGATGCCGCCATTGGGGAAGCCACAGGTGTTTTTCGACGTATTCGTCAGGATAAAGTTGGGCAGGACGATTCCTTTTCGGTGGTAAAAAGCGACAATATTGCCAGCATGCTCATCAAGCTCACCGGCAGCATCCGCCTGGGAGCTACCCTGATAGGTCTGATTACTTTGCTGGGTGCGGCCATCGGATTGATGAACATCATGCTGGTATCCGTTACCGAACGTACCCGCGAAATCGGCATACGCAAGGCAGTGGGTGCCCGTAGAAAGACCATTAGAAATCAGTTTTTGGCTGAAGCTGTTGTTATTGCTCAAATTGGTGGGCTGCTTGGTGTGGTTGCAGGAATTTTAATTGGAAATGTGGTGTCGTTTGCCACAGGAAGTGCCTTTATCATTCCTTGGTTATGGATTCTGATGGGTTTTGTTTTGTGCTTTTTTGTTGCTCTGGTTTCAGGAATTATTCCTGCCAATAAAGCCGCCAGTCTCGATCCCATCGAGTCGTTGAGGTATGAATAAATGATTATGAGATACCTCACCTAAGTTCCTTTTTTTTACATGCCGTAACTTTTTTACTCCTTAATAGTATTTAAATTGGTTATAAATTGAGGGTAAAGTATATTAAATCATATAGTTAAGTGCTTTTTGGCTGTAAAGTTGCGGTAAATCGCACCCTGAATGTTTGTTGGGAAGTTCTCTTTTGTATATTTGTATCAAATAGCTTTTTTACACAAACACACAAAAAAATTATTATGAAAAAAACGTTACTATTGGCTGTCATGTTGATAGCTGCTTTCTCCTTTCAAAATCTCAATGCCCAGGTGAAGGGTGGTTTTAAACTGGGGGTCGATTTATCAAACATTAGTTCAAAAATCGGTGATGATTCTTTTAACGATGAATATGATACAAAGAGGTTGATTTCTCCTCGGTTAGGGTTTATTATCGAGGTTCCTGTCAATGATTTTCTTTTTTTTCAATCAGGGTTATTCGGCTCTGTGAAGGGTTTTCGTTATGAAGATATTCGAACAATTTCAAGCAAGGATTACGTTTCAAAAGAGTATGAGGTGTTGATTTGCATGGATTTGCCGATCAATTTTGGGTATAAATATGATTTAGGCAGCTTAAAACTATTCGGGATGGCGGGTCCTGTTATTTCTTACAACATGTATGCCACCAACCTGTACAAGGCCGATGGAGAGTATGATAACGATCACCAAAGTATTGGTACTTCGGCTATCGATGATTTCAAACCTTTAAATTTGGGAGTTAACATCGAGGCCGGCGTTGAGTTAGGCAGTTTCCAATTTTCTGCTTTTTATACTCAGGGATTGTCAAATCTGTCCACCAAGACCGATGTTATTTCTGACGCCAGCATTAAAACCAGTGTAATTGGCCTGGCAGCCGCCATTAAATTCGGAAGAGTGGATTAATTTTCCGGGTTTTAACATTCCCCAAAAAGCTTCATTTGGCATGAGTTTATCTGTCGAATGAAGTTTTTTTTATTTTAAAGTTGTGTTGTTTTGCTTGTATATCTGTGTTTTAGAAGTCTGTGCAACTCTTATGCAACAGGCTTAAAGTGTCGACTCACCTATGATTGATGCCTATCACTTTGGCTTTTTTTTACGCTGTGGAAATAACTCATTTAATTATTGAATTCAAAATTCGACCATGACGAAAAAAGCATTTTTACAGATGGTTATATTGGTTATATCAATGGTTATACACCCTGTAAATGCCCAGGTAATGGGTGGTTTTAAAATGGGTGTGGATTTTTCCATGCTAAACATGGAGAACGACAATAGCACGTCCAGCGCCGACCTTGATCCTACACGGGTTGGTGTCGCCCCGAGGAGGGTTCATTCTGGATATTCCGGTTAACAAATTCTTGTTTGTGCAGATCGCTGCAATGGGAACCGCCAAAGGATTTCGAACTCAGGTTTCGGAGCAAGGAGTCGAAAACAAGTATATTCAGGTAATTGGATCAGTTGATTTCCCCATTCAGTTTGGTTGCAAGCAAGATTTGGGTAAACCCAAGCTTTTTGTGATGGGAGGTTCGGTGTTTGGCTACAACTTCTATTCTGATTGGTTTTACAAATACGGCGACAAAAAATGGGACCACAACAACGAACAGGAAATTGGCAACGAAGAGCAAGATACATTCAAACATCTCAATATGGGCATCAATGGTGAATTGGGTGTGGAATTGCATATTTTTCAACTATTATTTTTCTATACCAAAGACTTGTCAAACCTCTGTCCTCAAGAAGGTGGTACCTATAAAACCGACACATTTGGCATGGCCTTGGCTATCAAATTCGGGAGAGCAAAAAGTGAGTAATGTTATAGGAAAGGAAGATACTTTCAAAATTAAACCTACTGTGATTAGCCGGATATAATTTCCGGCTTTTTTCTTGCCTGCCACCTCATGCTTGTTAAACAGAAGATCAGGTTAACCCAAAATCTCTATCTTTGTTATTCCAACCAACAGTTGATCCATGATGAGATACTTAGCCCTTTCTTTTGTTTTATTGTTTTCACTCAGTTTTATTAGTTCTGCTTCTGGTCAACCTCACGAATTGCGGGTAGGCTTTCAGGTGGAACCGCCGTTTATTGTCGATAGCAATGGTCAGTATTCTGGTGTAAGCATCGACCTTTGGGGAAAAATTGCCGATTCGCTTCAGGTAAAATATACCACCAAGGCCTATGCCCTCGACGAACTGCTCACGGCCATCCAAACCGGTGAAGTAGATGTGGCCATATCACCGCTCACGGTTACGGCTTCGCGAATCAAGAAGTTTAGTTTTAGTCAACCCTACTATATTACCAACCTGGCATTCGCCACCAAGGTAGAGAAGTCCAATGATATGATCTCCTTTTTTCTGGATTTTTTCTCGCTTAATTTTTTCAAAGCTGTTTTTTCCTTGTTTTTCGTGATTCTCATTTTTGGTTTTTTATTGTGGTTGTTGGAACGTCGTAAAAACGCTGCTCAATTCAGGCCCGGAGTTGATGGTTTGGGCGATGGTATTTGGTGGTCGGCGGTTACCATGTCCACCGTTGGTTATGGCGATAAATCGCCCACCACGGCGTGGGGAAGGGTGCTTTCCATTATTTGGATGTTTACGGCGGTCATCATCATCTCGGGTCTTACTGCGGGTATTTCTTCCAGTCTTACCATCCACAACCTCAAAACAGAAGTTACCAGCTTCGACGATTTGCGAAACCTTCGGGTGGGATGTATTCCGGCTTCGGGAACAGCCGATTTTTTAGATCGTTATAATATTAAATATCAGGATTATAGTACTGTAAAGCAAGGTTTGGATGCGGTGGCCAATGGAACCATTAGGGCCTTTGTTTACGATGAAGCGGTGCTCACATATTTTGTGCATGCCAAACAATACGATGAGGAGATTCAAGTAATTCCAAGTGCCTATTACCGCGAATATTTTAGTTTTGGGTCGCTCGATATCGATTTATTGAAACAGATCGACGCTGTATTGATTGGAATAATCGAAAGTAGTCAGTGGGAAAAAGATTTGAAAAAATACCACATTGAGTATAGGAATTAGATCAATCTGTGGTGAAAATGCGATAAGTATGCAACCCACGAGCAACAGACATTTATTTAATAGAGGAGAATTTTAGCTTTTAAAATCATTTGTGATTAACCCCTTTGCGACTTAGCGACTTTGCGCGCAAAAACCTTCACCCCAAGACCACAAGATTTTATTGATAACCATTATTCGTTCACCATCCCCTTTGCGACTTAGCGACTTTGCGCGAAAAAACCTTCACCCCAAGACCTCAAGATTTTATTGATAACCATTTTTCGTTTACCATCCCCTTTGCGACTTAGCGACTTTGCGCGAAAAAAACCTTCACCCCAAGACCACAAGATTTTATTGATAACCATTATTCGTTCACCATCCCCTTTGCGACTTAGCGACTTTGCGCGAAAAAACCTTCACCCCAAGACCTCAAGATTTTATTGATAACCATTATTTGTTCACCATCCCTTTTGCGACTTAGCGACTTTGCGCGAAAAAAACCTTCACCCCAAGACCACAAGATTTTATTGATAACCATTATTCGTTCACCATCTCCTTTGCGACTTAGCGACTTTGCGCGAAAAAACCTTCACCCCAAGACGCCAATATACATATTAACCAAAACCTTTAATCTTGTTCATACATCATTAAAGTGAAGACGCAGGTGCATTTGAGGATTTTGCATCATATCAGAAGCCCCCTTGCTAATCAATAACAAGAGGGCTTTCTGTTGGAATATAAATAAAACTAAAAATCTATTCAGGTATTTGGTAGATGTTTTCGGGGTTTCTATAACCGGTTTCGTCCAGGTACCAATCGTTGAACAAGGTTCCATTGCTCTCCGCCCATTCTCCAAAATGCAGGTAAGCAGAGGTGATGTCAACTTTTTCTACCGGATATTCCAGACTTTCGATGATGTTGATGGCCCAGGGTAAGTTATTCTGTGTGCGATAATACCTGCCGGTGGCCGGATTGCTGTTGTCAGCTTCGGTGCCAAAAAGGTCTGGTGAAGCTAAATCTGTGGGAACCTTATTCACCAGGTGTACTTCCACATCCCGTTGTCCATTAACAAAAATAAATGGATTGTATGGAGGTATTCCAGAGCTGGCAAGACCAACCGGGTCGGTAAGTGTGATGGTGATGCGCAGCGTGTCGGGGATCACAAACGGAAAATTAGGATCGGTATTCACACCAATGCCACCGCCTTCCTGTGGCAGCACGTCGTATGCATCTTCCCACAACATCACCACAGGAAGGGTTTGTCCGGCTTCCAGGTTTTTGTCGTCAAGGGTTACAATGTTTCCCGTTACACGAAGGTCGCCCGAAACTCCTGCTACCAATGACTTGTCGAATGGTAACTGGAATCCGAAGCCATTGTGATAGAATGCTCCATGGGCTCGAAGAATAAATTCTGCCTCTATTTCCACCATGTCGTTGTCGGCATTGGTTATCTGATTGAAATTGTAGTCGACCACTGCATCGTTAAAATCATAGTCCCCTTTTGATGGCCATAAATCTTCAAATGCCAACGTTCCATAACTGCCTTGGTTAAAAAAGAAATTGTCAAAGGCTTTGTTGGCATCGTTGGGGTAGTTGTCCACATTATCGGGAACTCCATCACCATCTGTATCCTGACCGGTATAGTCGATGTTGGGAAACTGGCTTTGGTCGATGGCCTCAATGGGATTGGCGGTTACGTAAAAGATGGCGTCGTTAAAGTCGTGGTCGCAACCGGATCTGTCCCTTAAAATGTCTTCGATACCCAGAAGAAGCAAATTACGTCCGTTGTCGTTGAGCAACACTGTATGTTGACGCAGGTTGGGGTCTGATTCGGGATTCAGGTTGGGATTGGAATATACAATCCAGTTTCCTTGGGTAACCTGACCGTTTTTCCAACCGTCGGCCATCAGCGCAAAACTAATGGTGTTGCCAGCCTCAAACTGTCCGATATACACTTTGTTGCCGGAATACAATCCACCACCCGATCCGGCATAGCTTACGTTGGGATAAATAACTGTGATTTCGTCAATATCTGCAGGTGTTTGGGGAACATCATCCGAGGGATAAGTGTAGAAACCCAATACATTTTTATAACCGGCGCCTTCATGAACAAAGGTAATCCATACGTCGCAATCTTCAATCAACTTCAAGTTGTAGTCCCATTCCGGGAGAAGGTACTCGGGATGCGATTCCATCAAGGTTTCCTGCTCAGGAAGGGTGTTGTTGATGTCGTTGAGCAAATCCTGGGTAATGACATCATTTTCCGGCTCCAGATAATCAGGTACCCCATTGCTGTTGTATCCGCCCAAATATCCGAAATTGGTATTCAGCATCTTCAGGTTAACCGACGACTTTACCTGGGTGCTGGTTTGTATCCCTCCCAAGGTGATACTAAATCCATTTTGATTTAATGCCACCATGCCGGGCGTGGGCAATCCCACATAATCGCAGGTTACATAGAGGCTGTCGTAATATGCAGGTACTTCATAATCAACCAGGTAATCGCCGTTTGAGTTGGTTACGCCACTTACAATGAGGTTACCTCCTTCGGCAGGATCCATGGTGAAAATATTTATTTTGGCCCCGGAGATGGGTTGGTTGATGTTGTCGTAGGCCTTTACATGAAAGGTGGCTCCCTGCGAAGTTGACCAGTCAAAATTGTCGGCTACAATCAAATCATTCATTCCTTTGGGCTCATCTACCGGATTGTCTTTGTTGGTATTGCAGGCAGATACCATCATGAGCACTCCGATAATGGGTAAAATGGATTTAATGTATTTCATGGGGTTAAATCTTAATAGTTTCAAATTTAAAATAAGTAAATCAAATATTCTGCCACCTTATACATATTGCAGAAATTCAATGATTTATTGATTGTTTAGTTGTTGTTTTTTCCCAAAATGAAACCTATTCGGTTCTCACATCAAAGGAGTTGAATTGCATATAACCTACCAGTCGGTCGTACTCGGGAACTTTTTCGCGGTAATACACGAAAACGCTGTATTGGTTGTTGGTTTCCCAATGGTCGCCTTCGATGATGGTTACGTCGCCTTCGGAACTTCCTTTGGGAACCACGGCGTACAGATAGTCGTAGTATCCTTGTTTTAAGAATAGCCGACCATGATACATGTTCAACCTACTGTCGAAGCGCATTTTACCTTTTTCGTCCAATTGCCAGTTGTTGAGTGCTCCCAAAATATAAATATCGGCATCTTTCATTCGTGGTTGTTTGAGCCAGAATTCCACCCACGCATATTCACCTTCCGTATTGGTGTTTTGTCCTTCCCTGGCCTGAATGAGTTTTCTGCCGTTGATGTCTTCTATCAAACTATAGGGTTTGGTGGGTCTGGGTGCCGTGGTGTGCAATATCACATCATATCCGTTGGCATCATTGATTATTTCGCGGATGTACATGGATTGATAATAATAGCTTTTCATGTCGAAATTACGAAACTGATTTCCTCCATCAAACACAATACCATCGGTGTAGTCGAAATTGAGTTGGTTCATCATGATGGACGTGGGCCTCAGGTTGGTTTTCATGTTGTCGTATCTGCCATTTTGCATGATGTTTACGGTAATACGTTGGGCAGGTTCTGCATTGAACAAGTCCGGAGTTTCGAGGGTGAGGTTGATTTGTTGTTTTTTTCTTACATACTCGAGGTTTTTGGGATAGTAGGGGATGTTCACCGCCATTTTTACCAAGGGTTCCACCACATAAAACTTTCGCGTGAAAAGCACATTGTCGTCATCCTGGTTGTCCACGTACACCTTTAATATATAGTTGCCCGAAAGTTTAATGCCGATGTCTCTATTGGGAAACGTAACCCCATAATGTATGTAAGGCGGAATGGCATTGAGCGAGAATTCGTAATGGGTAATGTCGGCCTCCATAAAACCCTCCAGATAGTCCATGGGGTTCAGGTCGGAAGTTTGCCAATCGCTGGTGCAATGTATCAAGGTGTATTTAAACAAATACGATTCGCTGCTCAGGTCGTCGAATGACAGGGTAAGCCGATCGTTCGATCCCAGGCGGATAACAGGTGCCGAAAGCTGATCGCCACCTTTGTAGAGCAACACGGTTTGAATGTTTTGATCGTAAACCATATCTTCGTTTAATATTTCCTGAGCAACTCCCCGAGTCCATATCATTGTCAGTCCGAAAATTAAATAAAAGAAAAACCTCCTGACACCGTTCATTTTAATCATAAGTTCATAATTATTTTGGTTGGTACCTTAATTATTTAGAGTTAGTAAAAATAGTTATTATTTGTAAACGATTTCTAAATAAAACAGGATTATTATCTAAATTGCACCCCAAATAATACATGAATCTATTTATATATGTCAACTAGTTATCTTATTAAGAAAGGTCTGGATATTAAGTTGTTAGGTGATTCAGAAAAAACCATTGTTGATTATCATCCAACTCGGTTTGCGATAAAACCAACCGACTTCATTGGTGTTTTTCCGAAAATGATGGTGGCAGAAGGCGATGTGGTAAAAGCCGGTGCTCCATTATTTTATGATAAAAATCGTACTAACCTGATATTTACCTCTCCCGTGAGTGGAAAAGTAACCACTTTGAAGCGTGGGGCAAAACGGAAATTGCTTGAGGTTGTGGTTGAGGCCGACAACCTGAACGAATCGGTGGTTTTTAAAACAAAACCGGTGGACGCAATGCAGCGAGAGGAAATTGTTGAACATCTGCTCAAAAGTGGTATCTGGCCCATGATCAGGCAGCGTCCGTATTCTACCATCGCCAACCCTGCAGATAAGCCAAAGGCCATTTTTATACCGGCTTTCGATTCGTCTCCGCTTGCTCCTGATTTCGACTTGATTGTCCATGGTCAGGGTGAGGCTTTTCAGGCCGGACTGGATGCCTTGGTTAAGTTAACCGATGGCACTGTTCATTTGAATGTTGACGCTAAAAATACCACCTCAAAAGTGTTTTTGAACTCCAGGGGCGTTCAGATTAATTCGTTCAACGGGCCACATCCTGCCGGCAACGTGAGTGTGCAGGTAAGTAGAATCAGTCCCATGAACAAAGGTGATGTTATTTGGTATCTGTATCCCCAGGATGTTATTTCCATCGGTAAATTTTTTCTTACCGGAAAGGCAGATTTCGATCGCATTATTGCCCTGGCCGGATCAGAAGTGTTAAAACCCAAATATTACAAAACCAAATTGGGTGCGTGTATCGATAAAATGCTGGCAGGTAATGTAACCGACGGCAACAACCGCTTTATCAGTGGCAATGTGCTCACCGGCGAGAAAATTGAAAAAGACGGGTTTGTTGGTTTTTATCAATCGATGGTTACTGTGATTCCCGAGGGAGATTATGCCGAATTCTTTGGTTGGCTGCTTCCCGGTTTCAACAAATTCAGCTTCTCAAAGACCTTCCTTTCATGGATGTTCCCCAACCGGAAATACCGCCTCGACACCAATCTTCATGGTGGCCATCGTGCTCTGGTGATGACCGGAAAATATGAGCAGGTATTTCCCTTCGATATTTACCCCATGACACTTTTAAAGGCCATCATGGTTGAGGATATCGATGCCATGGAGAATCTGGGTATCTATGAAATTGATGCTGAAGATTTTGCCCTGTGCGAAGTAATCGATACTTCCAAAACAGAAATGCAAACTATTGTTCGCAAAGGCCTGGAGCTGATGCGTCAGGAAATGAGTTAAATTTAAGTTAATCAGTATATATTGCATGAAAGCGCTTAGAAAACTATTAGATAAACAGAAACCCCACTTTGAAAAGGGTGGCAAATTTCAAAAATTTCATTCGGCATTCGATTCCGTTGAAACCTTGTTGTTTGTTCCCGATAAGGTCACCTTTTCAGGGGCACATATCCGCGATGCCATCGACATGAAACGTACCATGATCGTGGTATTCATTTCCCTCATTCCGGCCTTGCTGTTCGGTATGTGGAACATTGGATTTCAACATTTTAGTTCTTACGGACAAGATCCCGGATTTGTATCCGAATTCGTGTACGGGTTGTTGAAAATGCTACCCATCATCATCGTTTCGTACGTGGTTGGTTTGGGGATTGAAATTGTGTTTGCACAAATAAAAGGGCACGAAGTAAACGAAGGATTTTTTGTTTCAGGTTTGCTCATTCCCATGATTGTTCCGCCCGAAACACCCCTGTGGCAGGTAGCTGTTGCTGTGGCGTTTGCCGTTGTTTTCGGTAAAGAAGTATTTGGGGGCACGGGAATGAACATCGTTAATCCGGCCCTTACTGCCCGCGCCTTTCTGTTTTTCGCTTATCCGGGCGACATGTCGGGCGACAAAGTTTGGATAGCCGATAAACTGGATGGTTTTTCGGGAGCAACCCCACTGGGAAATGCGCTGGTAGGCAACTTCGATGCCATCCCCAGTCCACACGATATGTTCATGGGTTTTATACCGGGTTCCAATGGCGAAACCTCTGTGTTGATGATACTCATCGGGGCAGTCATTTTGTTGGCCACGGGCATAGGCAACTGGCGCATTATGTTCAGTGTGTTTGCCGGAGGTATTGTGATGGGCTTGTTGTTTAATCTTTGGGGCGCCAACGAATACATGGAACTTCCGTTTTATTATCACCTCCTCATGGGCGGTTTTGCGTTCGGTGCCGTTTTTATGGCCACCGATCCGGTTACAGCCACACAAACTACCAAAGGGATGTATATCTATGGATTCCTCATTGGTGTTATTGCCATTCTGATCCGTGTTTTCAATCCGGCCTATCCCGAAGGTGTGATGTTGGCCATTCTGTTAATGAATGTGTTTGCTCCGCTCATCGACCATTACGTGGTTGAATCCAACATCAAGAAGCGGCTCAAACGTATGAAAGCCTTAGTTACCAACTCATAAAAAGATTTAAGAAAATGTATAGTAACGGATATATATTCAGATATGCAGGCATCATGGTAATTGTTGCTG
The DNA here is from genome assembly GCA_965140775.1 of Bacteroidales bacterium. GTDB lineage: Bacteria > Bacteroidota > Bacteroidia > Bacteroidales > F082 > UBA6244. The sequence goes on from OZ223471.1 coordinate 1,650,740, forward strand.
CTGCCCTGCTGTCCACTGCCGCCATGCTTCTCAAGCCTTTTCAGGAGCGCAATGTGGCCATCGATAAAATGGGTGGGATTCTGGCTTCGGCGCAAATCCCTGACGTAAATGCCAAAAACGCCATCAAATTGTTCAATGAGTATGTTAAGGAAGAAATTGTCATCAATCAGAACGGCGATGTGGTAGAAACCTATACCCAGGATAACAAGGAAGATGCCAAGGCTTTTAACATTGATATGAAAGCCGAATTGTATAAAAAATCGCAGGGCAAACCTTTTGAACTTCCCCTCTATGTAATTGAAAAAAACGGGCAGGAACTTTATGTAATTCCGGTAAGAGGTGTTGGTTTGTGGGGTCCCATTTGGGGGAATATTGCACTGAGCAGCGATTTGAATACCATTGTTGGGGTAACCTTTGACCACAAGGGCGAAACCCCCGGTTTGGGCGCAGAAATCGCTACCAAAGCCTTTCAGGATGAATTTATTAACAAAACCATATTCGACCAGCAGGGCAAATTTACCTCCATCATGGTAGTAAAAGGTGGCATAGAAAAGTTGCCTGAAAATGAACGAATTCATGGTGTTGACGCCATCTCGGGTGGAACCATTACCAGTAACGGTGTAAACGACATGTTGAAAGACGTGTTGGAAAGCTATTTACCTTATTTACAAAAACACAGATAATCCATGAGCGCAGAAATAAAAGAACGCGAGCCACTTTTCTCGCCAAAGAATCTCAAATTACTGAAAAACCCGCTTAACCTAAGCAACCCCATCACGGTTCAGGTACTGGGTATTTGTTCAGCTTTGGCTGTTACCGCCAAATTGGAGCCGGCAATTGTGATGGCCATTTCGGTAATATTTGTAACCGCCATTTCCAACGTGGTAATCTCCGTATTGCGAAACGGCATTCCTCCTCGTATCAGGATTATCGTTCAATTGGTGGTAATCGCTACCATGGTAATTTTAGTTGACCAGGTGCTGAAAGCTTTTGTATATGATGTGAGTAAGCAATTGTCGGTATTTGTTGGGTTAATTATCACCAACTGTATTATCATGGGTCGTTTGGAAGCTTTTGCCATGGCCAACAAACCCTGGCCTTCATTTCTTGATGGTATAGGAAATGGTTTGGGCTATGGGTTAATCCTGATTATCATTGCCTTTTTGCGTGAATTGCTCGGTTCAGGCACTGTTTTCGGAATGGAAGTTATTCCTCACTCCTTTTACGAAATGGGATACAAAAACAATGGCCTGATGATTCTCCCTCCCATGGCACTGATAGTGGTTGGGGTCATCATTTGGGTGCAGCGCTACTATACACGTGATTTGATCGAAAAAAACTAGGTTGAACCAATAAACTCCAATAACATGCAGGAAATTTTTAACATATTTATAAAATCCATCTTCATCGACAACATGGTATTTGCCTATTTCTTAGGCATGTGTTCGTACCTGGCTGTGTCGAAAACAGTGAAGACATCCGTTGGTTTAGGTGCTGCCGTAGTTTTTGTACTTGGTATCACAGTCCCCGTGGATTATATGCTCAATGAGTATATTCTTAAAGCCGGTGCATTGGCCTGGTTAGATGCCAGTTTTGCTGATGTTGACCTGAGCTTTTTGAGCTTTATTCTTTTTATCGCCATCATCGCTTCCATGGTACAATTGGTTGAAATGATCGTGGAAAAGTTCTCCCCCTCACTTTACGCTTCATTGGGTATATTCTTGCCCCTGATTGCAGTAAACTGTGCCATTCTGGGCGGTTCCTTGTTTATGCAGGAGCGCGAATACCAAAGCCTTGCACAGGCTACTTCCTTTGGACTAGGCTCAGGTGTGGGTTGGTTTCTGGCCATCGTGGGTATAGCTGCCATTCGCGAAAAAATCAGGTACTCTGATGTGCCTGCTCCTTTGCGTGGACTTGGTATTACTTTCATTATTACCGGATTAATGGGAATCGCTTTTATGAGTTTCCTTGGAATTAAATTATAGCATAATTTAAATTTTAGATACAATGACTTTATTGCAAGTAGGTATAGGTGTGGTCATAGGCTCAAGTATTGCAGTATTTCTGGTAACTACGTTGTTGCTGGTATGGGTGCTGCTGTTTGCCCGTAAAAAACTGATGCCACAAGGAAAAGTTAAACTCACCATCAACAACGAACGAGAGTTGGAAATAGATCCGGGCTCTACTCTGTTGTCCACCTTGTCGGCCAACAAAATATTCTTGCCCTCGGCCTGTGGTGGCGGTGGAACATGTGCCATGTGCAAAGTGCAGGTAAATTCGGGCGGAGGCAGTATTCTTCCCACCGAAAAAGGCTTTTTTACCAGAAAAGAACAGGCCGCTAACTGGCGTTTGGGCTGTCAGGTAAAAGTGCGCGAAGACATGGAAATTGATGTGCCGGCAGAGGTGTTTGGTATCAAGAAATGGGAATGTACTGTGGTGTCGAACCACAATGTGGCCTCATTTATCAAAGAGTTTGTGGTGAAATTGCCCGAAGGCGAAACCCTCGACTTCAAATCAGGTGGATATATCCAAATTGATGTTCCCAAATGTGAAGTGGACTTCAAAGACATGGTGATTGAAGACGAATACAAAGAGGAATGGGATAAATTCAAGATGTGGGATTTGAAAATGAAGAATCCCGAACCCATCTACCGTGCCTACTCCATGGCCAACCATCCTGCTGAAGGAAATATCGTGATGCTCAACATTCGTATCGCCACACCCCCGTGGGATCGCAAAAAAGGAGGCTTCATGAACGTGAACCCGGGTATTTGTTCTTCCTTTATTTTCTCGCGCAAACCGGGCGACAAAGTAATGGTTTCGGGCCCTTACGGTGAGTTTTTCATCAAGAAAACACAACGTGAGATGATGTTTATTGGCGGTGGTGCCGGAATGGCCCCCATGCGCTCGCATATCTTCGACCTCTACAAAACCAAACATACCGACCGCAAAGCAACATTCTGGTACGGAGGTCGCTCCAAACGCGAATTGTTTTATGTAGATCAATTTGAAGAAATTGAAAAGGAAAACCCCAATTTTAAATTTGAAGTGGCGCTTTCTGAACCACTCAAAGAAGACAATTGGACCGGATACACTGGTTTTATTCATCAGGTAATCTACGACAATTACCTGAAAAACCATCCCGAACCGGAAGATATCGAATACTACCTGTGCGGACCTCCCATGATGAATGATGCCGTGCTTAAGATGCTTGATGATCTGGGCGTTCCACAAGAGATGATCGCCTTCGACGACTTCGGAAGCTAAATCTGATAAATAATTTCTGAAAAGGTGGCACTTAGTTGTCACCTTTTCTATTTTTGTATGTCTTTATTGTATAACCAACACCTCAAAGAATGAACCACCGTAGTTTACTTGTAAGTCTGTTGTTTTTTTGTTTTCTGGGCGGAGCCATGGCTCAGGATATTATCCAATTGGAAAATCGCGCCAAAATCGAGGCCAAGGACATCGTTATCAAAGGAAAATCAGTATTCTATAAGGATTTTGCCGACAGTTCAGGTCAGGAATATTCGGTGGATGTGCGAAAGGTAACTTCCATTCGGTATGCCAATGGAGAAACCATCGATGGCAAAGATTTGGAATTGAAAACAAATACCCACTACGTTCTGGGAAATAACCTGCTCAACTTTCACATGCTCGATTTTGTGATTAGTAATTTTACCATGTCCTATGAACGGATTTTTGGAAACGGAAAATTCAGCCTGCAAGTGCCTTTTTCCCTGGGTTATGGCGACCCCAACGATGAAATCTTTTTGCCTTTGCCCTGGGATTCGGATTGGGGTACTCATTTCGCCAATCGTTTTAGCACCGGTTTGAATTTCAATATTTTTCCTACCGGACAAGGAAAAGTACGATACTTTTTCGGACCCGGGATACAGTACGCTTCCGGAGTGTATGCCGATGGCTATGATTACTATCAGGATTATCAGGAATATGACACAGGCGCATTGAGTTTTATGGTCAACAATGGCTTTATGGTTACGCCCATTCCTCAGTTTAGCTTTTCGCTTGTGGGCAGCATTGGCGCACGTCATTTGTTTGAGGTGGAGGACGGGAAAACCGTTACTGCTGCCAAACTTTCGTTAAATTTATCTTACCGTTTTTAAAGCAGACTTCCGATGAAAAAAACAACCATCTTCCTACTGATGCTGACCTTAGCATGGGGAACAATGCACACTTTGAACGCGCAGGACTACATCTATCTGCGTGATAATAGTGCCCGTATTGCTGCCAAAAATATTAAAACTGATGGCGTAGAAACCAGATACCAGCTTTACGATGGGGTATCGAATGCCGTTTTTGCACTTGACAACCTCGACATAAGTTTGATTGCCTACGAGGACGGAAGCATCAAGTATTTCAAAGACGAGGATCAATTGAAATCCGTTTACGAGTATAAAAAGAACCTGTTTACATTTCACTTATTTTCATTGATTGTCAACGAGTTTACCCTGTCGTACGAGCACATATTTTCCGGTGGGAAAATCGGACTTCAGATACCTTTATCGCTTGGCTTTAGCAACTCCAACAACAATGGATTCGACAATGTGAATAACAAGTATTTTACCGGTTTAAACCTGAACTTTTATCCAACCGGACAAGGCAGGGTACGATATTATTTGGGTCCGGGCGTTCAGGTGGGACAATCCTATTACAACGATGATGTATACGCCAATGGAGTTTATGTTACGGATAAAGTGGAAACCTTGGCGGTAAGGTTTTACGTCAACAACGGACTTGTGATAAGTCCTGTTCCGGATATGAGCTTGTCGGTTGTGGGATCCATTGGCGTGCGATATCTTGATAATCCGGGTGATGCACGCGATGAAATCAAGACCGTTGGGGCTTTTGCGTTTAACCTTTCCTACCGTTTTTAATTCCGCTTATGCGAAATATATACCTTTTATTGCTGCTATTTCCTATTTTACTGGGAAGTTGTCGTCAGCAAAAACCCATCAAACTGGCCGGTGAGGCTCAGGGAACTTATTATTCCATTATCTATTACGATGCACATGAAAGGAATTTGCAACCAGAAATCGATTCCTTGTTAAAGGCCTTCGACCAATCGGTTTCGTTGTGGGTGCCCGAGTCAATTCTCTGTCGGATCAACCGTGGCGATACCACCGTGGTGCCGGATGTTTTCTTTACGGATAACTATCAAATTTCCAGACAAGTGTCCCTGGAGACGCAAGGCGATTTTGATATTACCATCGGTCCACTGGCCAGGGCCTGGGGCTTTGGAAGCAATGGGGTGGTACATGTGGACGCTGCCATTGTGGATAGTTTGTTGCAATTGGTTGGATATCAAAAGGTAAGGCTTGAAAACGGAAAGGTTGTTAAAGATGATCCACGTATTTCCTTTGATTTTAATGCCGTGGCTCAAGGTTATTCTGTGGATGTGGTAAGCAACTATTTGTTGAGTCTTGGCATCAACAATTACCTGATAGACATAGGTGGTGAAATCAGGGGACGCGGAAAAAAAGCCGACGGAAGTCATTGGCGTGTTGGCGTTGAAAAACCCGCTCCTGACAAAAACAGCGATCGGGTGCTTTCGGCAATTATTGAACTGGATAATGCTTCCATTGCCACCTCCGGAAATTACCGCAAATATTTTGAGGAAAACGGGGTGCGCTATTCGCATACCATCGACCCCAAAACTGGTTATCCCGCCCGGCAAACGTTGTTGAGTGCCACCATACTAAGCGACAGTACTGCTTTTGCTGATGCGTATGCTACCGCGTGCATGGTAATGGGGCTGGACGAGTCGTTGAAATTTATGGAAACCCATCCCAATCTGGAAGGTTTCTTTATTTATTCAACTCCCGAAGGTTATGCTTCGGTAGCCACCGAAGGATTTAAGAAACGTGTGGTGGAGTGGTTCGACGAGTAGGTTGATTATACCTCAAGTTCCTTGAATTGAGCCACAACGGGAGAGGGCTTGTGATCGTGGTGGTGGTGATGTCCGGTGTTTTTCTCGTTGCGACAGCTACCATCTCCCGGAGCGCCTTCGCATGAACATCCCAGCGATTTTCCTGTATGGGGATCCACCGAGGAACATTGTTTTTTGAATTCACCGTTTTTTACGAAAAACATTTTAATGGCAAATCCGGCAACTGCCAGGCCAATAAATACAACCGATATCAATAGAACTTTCAGAAACATGTTTACTAATTTTTTGCAAAAATACCAATAAAACCTGTTATAGCTTGATTCGTCCGGCGGATTGTTATAAAAATTTAGCCCTATTGGAAATCCGACTTGCTTAACTCATAACAGATAATGGCCGTGGCGATGGAAGCATTGAGCGACTCGGCCTTGCCCGCAGGGGTGATGGATCCGGCCGGAATGGTAACGCGGTGACTGATATATGGAAATAAGTTGGGGTGGATGCCATGGGCTTCGCTGCCAATGAGGATAATACCTTCGCCCTGATGTTGGATTTGGTTGAGGGGAGTGCCCTCAAGCAAAGCCCCGTAAACTGGAATCGGGGCAGGCAATTGCTCAAAATACAAAGGAAGTTCGGTGTAGGTAATGGCCACCCTTGACAAAGAGCCCATGCTTGCCTGTACTACTTTGGGACTAAAGGCATCTGTAGTGGTATGCGAGCAAATGATCTGTCGGATGCCAAACCAGTCGGCAGTGCGGATGATGGTACCCAAATTACCGGGGTCTCTGATATCGTCAAGGACAAGTTTGAGTGAAGATTGAAAGTGGTTTTCTTTTTTTGAAAAATCGGGTAACTCAAAAATCGCCAGTACTTCAGAAGGGGAGGTGAGGGCCGTAATTTTTTTCATTTCTGAAGTGGTGATGCCGTGAGTGAGTGCGTGCTTTGTCGCTTCATTGTTAAGTTCCAACCATTCGTTGGTTGCAAAAACTTCTGATACTTTTAGTTGGCTGGCCAGAAAGTCGAGGACATTGTTCGATCCTTCCACCATGAACAATCCTTGTTGTTCGCGGTATTTTTTATGGGTCAACGAATTGATCAGTTTTATTTTGGCTTTGCTCAGCATCATATTTTGATTAAAAAAAGAAACCCTCTCAGGCAGTCCTGAAAGGGTTTCAAATATACTAAAGTTGATCGATTATTCGGCAACAACATTGAGTTTAATCTCAACCTGAACACCTTTGTGCAACTTAATCATGGCTTTGTATTCGCCCACTTCTTTGATGTGGTCGTCGTCGAGCATGATTTTCTTACGATCGATATCAATGTTTTTGGCTTCTTTGATGGCGTTGGCAATGATGATCGAGTTAACCGATCCGAAGATTTTACCGGTTGCAGCTGCTTTGGTACCGATGGTCAGTTCCAAATCGGTGAGCAATTCGGCAATGGATCCCACTTCCTGAAGAATTTTTTCTTCTTTGAAAGCTTGTTGTTTTTTTAACTCGGCCAGTTGTTTTTTACCTGATTTGTCAGCCAATACAGCCAGTCCTTTGGGGATCAGATAGTTTCTTCCGAATCCGCTTTTTACGGTGAGCAGGTCGTTTTTGTAACCTACGCCGTTAACATCTTGTTTAAGAATTACTTCCATATCTATTTCCCTCCTTTATTTTAATAAGTCAGCTACATAAGGCATTAACGCCAGGTGACGGGCACGTTTAACCGCTTGAGCCACTTTCTTTTGATATTTGGTCGAAGTACCTGTTAAACGACGGGGCAATAATTTTCCCTGTTCGTTAACAAATTTGAGCAAAAAGTTTGCGTCTTTATAGTCGATGTATTTGATGCGACTTTTTTTAAACCGGCAGTATTTTTTCTTTTTGGTATCAACTGCAATCGGGGTTAGATATTTTATATCTGAATTAGGTTGTGCCATGGTTCTTTAATTTTAGTGAATGGTTAAATTAAGCTTCCTTTTCTGCAGCTGCTTCGGCGGCTTTGTTTCTGCGTTTTTTCTCGTTGTATGCGATGGCATGTTTGTCGAGCTTTACGGTGAGGAAGCGAAGAACACGTTCATCGCGTTTGAGTTGAATTTCAACGTTGGCAATTAATTCGCCGGGAGCATTGTATTCAATCAGGTTGTAAAATCCGGTGGATTTTTTTTGGATGGGATATACGAGCTTACGCAATCCCCAGTTTTCGCGATGCACGATGGTGGCACCATGGTCGGTGAGAAAATTCTCATACTTTTTTACCGCTTCCTTCATCTGATCTTCAGACAAAACGGGAGTTAAAATGAAAACGGTTTCGTACTGGTTCATAATAAAATAATTAGTTAATTAATTGATTATTAATGTGTAAAAAATGGTTTGCAAAAGTACAAAATTCTTTTGAATTAGCAAGCAATCTTTTTATTAAAATATTGAGTATTGATAACTTAGCGGTTTTCCGGTTAAACGCCACTTAATCTTTATTTTGCGACAACATGGTTTGGCAGATAAACGCTGCTGCATGGCCATCGCCAAAAAGGGGAGGATAAACAAGATTTTTTGAGGCATGCCTCAGTTGCCCGTAGGCGCCTAAAATGCGTTCGGTATGGGCATCTGCTAATATAGCCGTGTGTTGCTCTACCAACTCCACCCATTCGGTTTCGGCACGCAGGACAATGGCTGGTTTTTGAAAGAAGTAGGCTTCTTTTTGCACCCCACCCGAATCGGTAACGATCATGTGGCAATTGCTTTCCAACTGTATCATGTCCAGAAACGATGCCGGAGGTATGATTTGTATTTTTGACATGGAGGAAAGTCGCTGAATTTGTTTAGGTTCCAAATTTTTATCCAATAATTTGACTGTTCGTGGGTGCAAAGGCAGCACGATGGTTTCTCCATGCCTTTCTGCCATATCCAGGAGGGCATCAAAAATAGCCTGAAGGCGACTGGGCTCGTCGGTGTTATTGTTGCGGTGAATGGTTGCCAGTATAAAACGATCATTGGTAAGTCCATGTTTTTCAAGGATATTGCTTTTTGATGTTGCCAGTTCTTTAAAAAACAAACTGTTGTCGTACATCACATCACCACAATGAAAGATTCCCGGATGGTCGGCCGAAAACGGACTTTGGTTGTCGGGTTTAAACCCCTCTTTTATCAGATTCTGGAAACCTGTTTTGGTGGGAGAAAAGAGTAGGGTAGAAGCATGGTCGCACATAATGCGGTTGATTTCTTCGGGCATCGACTTGTTGTACGAGCGCAGGCCTGCTTCAATATGTACGATGGGCACATGGATTTTGGAGGCGGCAATGGCTCCGGCCAACGTGGAATTGGTGTCGCCGTACAAAACCAAAAAATCGGGTTTTTCTTTAAGGAGAATTTCCTCGATGCCCTCAATCATACGGGCTGTTTGAACCCCGTGTAAGGCGCTTCCCACCTGCAGGTTGTAATCTGGTTTTGGAATGCCCAGTTCATCAAAAAATACCTGCGACATGTCGGCATCGTAGTGTTGTCCGGTGTGCACAATCACCTCCTTCAGTCGTGTGCTGAATTGTTGGGCAATGGCCCTGCTGAGGGCTGCTGCTTTAATAATTTGTGGGCGTGCTCCTACGATGGTGACTATTTTATTCATGAATCCGGGTTTTTCGTGGCAAATATGGGATTTTTTTTCCAATGAATACAGTCGCAATTCCATTGTTATTTTTTTGTGAAAGCAGCCATCGTTGGAAGTTTGTGTATTTTCGTGCCTTGATCCTAAAAAACAAATTCATTTAGGAAAGCAGGATGATGGATAAGCCTTTTTTTAGTTTTCGTAGTCCCCGCATGCATCTTTTGTTGCTTACGCTGTTGTTCGCACTGCTTTATGCTTCCATTTCGTTGGTCAATCACTACAATTTGCGCACTTACGCCCTCGATTTGGGTGCCTACACCAATGCCTTGTACGATTATCTTCACTTTAAATGGAACGACAGCACTGTTTTTAAGGATGTTCCCGAGAATTTGCTTGCCGATCATTTCGATCTCTACCTGATGATTTTTTCTCCTTTGTACTTGCTGTTTGGGACTTATACTTTGCTGATTGTTCAAATCGTGGCTGTACTGGCCGGCGGATGGGGTGTGTACAGGTATTTTTCGCTCAATAAAACGAATTGGGGATTGCCATTGATGGCAACGGCCTATTTTTATTTGTTCTTTGGCAACTTTTCGGCCATTTCCTTTGATTATCATAGCAATGTGGTGGCGTCGGCGTTGGTTCCCTGGTTGTTTGTGTTGGTCAAACAACGAAAATTGGGATGGGCCACTTTTTTGGTTATTTTGATAGTTGTGGCCAAGGAAAATATGTCCTTGTGGTTGGCATTTATTGCCCTGGCACTATGTTTTGAATACCGTCCCGATCGCTCCGTCAGAAATTTCCTCCTTGGGGTTTTTGTTTTGTGTTTGGGCTACTTTGTTTTCATTACCTCTGTGGTGATGCCTTGGTTTTCAAATAATTATACTTACCCGCATTTTCATTACTCTGTTTTGGGAAGCAATTCGGGGGAAGCTTTGTTATTTCTGCTGACACATCCCTGGGAGTCGGTTAAAATCTTGTTTGTCAATCATATAAATCATCCTTTGGGAGATTATGTAAAAACTGAACTCCATATTCTACTGCTGATGGCCGGACTTCCGTTTTTGTTGCGCAAGCCACAATACCTCCTGATGTTGATTCCCATTTATTTTCAAAAATTGTTTCACGACAATGTGTTGATGTGGGGAATCTTTGGGCAATACAGCGTTGAATTTGCACCTATTATGGCTATTGGAGTGTTTTCGGTAATAGAAACATGGACAAACATTCGATTGAAAAAATACATAGGGCTTTTGATGGTGGTGTTGGGTTTGGCATGTACGATTCGGGTGATGGACAACACCGTTTTTTATACGGACAAAAACAAGATCAGGTTTTACAAATCCTCACATTATCAGCGGGATATCAATGTAAAACTGGTGCATCAAACACTGCAACTTATTTCTCCGGATGCCATTGTAAGCGCCGAATCGAAATTGGTTCCGCACTTGGCTCTCCGTGATAATGTGTATCAATTCCCCTTGGTAAAGGATGCTGAATACATTGTTTTTACATCCATTGAAAATACCTATCCTTTGTCGGAGGAGGATTTTTATAAGGAAGTGAATATTTACCGCAAAAATCCCGAATGGTCAGTGTTATTCGAAAATGATGACCTCACCATCCTCAAAAAGCAAGAGATTAAATGATAACCAGTTTGTTTTTAACGGCATAGGCCAGCAAACTAATGGCATTTTTGCAGCCGGTTTTGGCCAGCAGATTCGATTTATGACCCACCACCGTACGTTCGCTGATATAAAGAACATCTGCTATTTGCTTGTTGCTCAGTCCTTCCGATAGCAATTGCATGATTTCTTTTTCACGGGTAGTAAATTTCACATCCGATTCTTTGGGTTTTTCTTCCGTTGTAAACCGTTTGGTGAAAAAATTAAACAACTCTTCGCTGTAATAGGTGCTTCCTTTGGAGACCGTGCGGATGGCTTTGTCGAGGGTGTCTTTGTTGATGTTTTTGATGAGAAATCCACGGACTCCGGCATCCATCATGCTTTGGATATAGTCGTCGTCGTTGAACATGGTGAGGGCAATTACTTTCAAACCCGGATGCTCTTTGAGGGCGATGGTGGTGGCGTCAATTCCCGACATCACGGGCATTTCGATGTCCATCAGTACCACATCTGCCGGCGTAATGCGTATCATGTCCAAAAACTCCTGGCCATTTCCGGCCTCGCCCACCACCTGCACATACGGCAATTTCCCCAACACCATCTTCAGGCCGTTGCGGAAAATCTCGTGATCGTCAACTATGATGATTTTTATGGACTCTTCCATGAAATTTCAAGTGAATGGCAAAAATAGCAAAGAAAAACGAACTTAACCAGCTTTATATCTCTATAATAATTCTAAATCCCTGCCCCTCTTCACTGCTGAAGTGGCAACTTCCGTTGATGGACTTAATTCGGCTGATAATGCTCTTTAAACCAATGCCTACCCTTTTATCACTCATGATTTTCTCGGTGTTGAACCCGATGCCATTATCGCTGAATTCCACCCTGATTTTCGCTCCCTGAGCCTCGATACTGATGTTGATGAGGCTGGCTTTGGCATGTTTAATGGTGTTGTTAATCAGCTCACTTATCACCCTGAACAAGATAAGTTGGATGTTTTTGTCCATGGACTGATCCACCCCTTCGGAGGTAAATTCAATTTTAATTCGGTTGGTCAGGTTGATTTTATTACAAAAAGCCTGAATGGCTTTCACCACGCCATATTCATGAATCACTCTGGGCATCAGGTTATTGGATATCTCTCTGGTGCTCGACACAGCTTCGTCGATGATGTCGTTTATTTGTTTGATATAGGTTGCTTTATCTTCTTCGGGGGTTTGTGCATCGGCCAATTCGCCCACATAAAGTTTCACGGCCGAAAGCATGGGTCCCAGTCCGTCGTGCATGTCCTTGGAAAACCGTTCACGTTCGCGCTCCTCGGTCTGGATAACGGCACTCAATACCTTGCGTTCGAGTTCGTTGCGGCTTTGCAGATTTCTGGAAATACTCAGCACCGCACTTTGCTGATTGAAGTCGAGGAGCCGGCTGTTGATTTCCACCGGAATGATTTTTCCGGATTTGGTGATGTATTCCGAGTCGTAGATGAGACTTCCGGTACGTTTCAGTTGGTTTCTGTTTTCAAGAAAGTTACGTCCGTGTTTTTCGGGTTTCAGGTCGAGTAAATTCATTTCGAGCAACTCTTCACGGCTATACTCCAAAGTATTAGTTGCCATTTCGTTCATTTCCAATATATTGCCCTGCATATCAGAAACCAACATTTCGTCGCTGCTGTTGTTAAAAAGGGTTCGGAAATTGTACTCGCTTTGGCGGAGGGCATCTTTTGCCGACCGCAATTTAATGTTGCTGAGCCGGATGGCATTCAGAAGCCGGTGAACCCGGCGTGTGGTGGTAAACAATACCATCACAATGAATAAAATGGAAATGAGCAGGGCAAAATAGATGGCCGTTATCACGATGTTCTTGATGGGCAGATAGGTGAGTTCATTTGCCGGCACCATGGCCGCGATGGTGAAGTTAAAATCATTGTACTGGGTATACGCCAGCAGGTACTCTTTGCCGTTGGCTTCGTTGGTGAAGCGCATTTTACCTTCTTCGTTGTTGGTAATCTGGCGTATCAACTCACTATCCACAGGGCTTGTTTGCTGATCGTTGGAGCCAATTATCACTTCTTGGTTTTGATCCACAACAAAGACATAACCATTTTCGCCGATACGGAATTCCTGAATCACTTTTCTGAGTTTGTCGAGGTCTTTTTCCTTATCGCCCACGTAAAGCATGCCGGCCAGTGTGTCGTGGTAGTAAATAGGTTCGTAAGAAGTTATGTACCAATCGTTTACCACAAACGCGCGTCCCTCATAAATCTGTCCCTCTTGTATGGTTTTTACCACCGGTGAGTTGTTGGGGATAAAGGTGGCGACTGCCGGAATACCATCGGAATTGAGTACGTTGGTGGAAATCCGGATAAAACCACTATCCATTTTCTGAAAAATGGTGGTGGTACCTCCGAAAAGGTTTTTCATTTTATTCGGAAACTCGTCTGAGCGAAAAAGGGCTTTATCGCCACGCATCATGGTGGGAATTTCAATAAGGTATTTTTCCCCGGTTTGCTGGTCGATGGCTTCTACCTGAATTTTATCCTTCTTAAAACCAAGGGGCTGCCTGTAAAAAACCTCACGGGCCACATGGAGGTCGGTTTTAACTTTTTCCAGTTTTAATGTTCTTTCGCGTTCAAACATGCCACGGATGGTGCGCACCTCCAACATCATGCTATTTTCGGCTTGCTGATAGATTACCTGTTTGGATTTGCTCACCAACACAATGGTAATGAGTGCTATGGCCAGAATTGAACCAATGAAAACCGGATAAAACAGCTTAAACTTGACGTAAAGGTTTTGATGTTTTTGTTAATCTGCATGTAACAAACGATTTATTCTGAACACGTCCCAAACAGTGTGTCAATTATTCTTTTTTAAAATCGAGACTTAGCGAATTTACACAATACCGCATACCTGTCGGATTGGGTCCATCGTTGAACAAATGACCCAGATGTCCGTTGCAATGGGCGCACTTGATTTCGGTACGTATCATGCCATGACTTTTGTCGAGCACTTCAATAATGCTGCTATCGGCCACCGCTTTGTAAAAACTGGGCCAACCCGAACCCGAATCGTACTTGGTGTCGGAGCTGAAAAGTTTGGCACCACAAGCAGCGCAATAGTAATATCCGTCTTCGTGGTGGTTCACGTATTTGCCGGAAAATGGAGGTTCCGTTCCGCAATTTCTGAGCACGCGGTATTGTTCAGGGGTGAGCTCTTTTGCCCATTCCTGCTCGGTTTTGGTGGTTTTAGGATTGTTCATGTTCGTGGTGTTTTGTGCCGATAGGTTTCCCTGATGGTTGAAAAAGATGAAGCAAATCAGAAAAATAACGGGCATGGTTTTTTTAGTGGTGTTTCGTAGTTGGCTATAGTACATGGTAGTTGGTAATGGTGAGTGAAATGAACGTTTTTCATCCTATATTCGTATGTTTTCGACCGGTATTTCACATTTATTAATATTTCAACATTTTAGCACGGGCGCCCTTGTCGGTGATGATAAAATACAATCCCGGAGCCAGTTGGCTTACGTCGATGGTGTTGGTTTCTTTGGCAGATATAACGACTTGTCCGGTGATGTTCGTAACCCGGATATTCGCTTTTTGGTTAAGAAAAACTGAGTTCCCGGAAGTGGGGTTGGGGAAAACAAGCAGAGCCTGAGCGTATTTCATTTCATGGATGCCATTGGGAACATTGGGGCTTCCTGGGGTAGGGGTATTGAAAAACTGAATGTTAGCCGTGCCATCGGGCAATCTGCCATAGCTGATATCTTCCTCCTGAATGCCGAATACGATGGCGTCCACCTCGATTTGTTCAGAAGAAAAAATTCCCACTTCTTCGCCATCTTTGCTAAGCTTAAAATTGGTGTGGTGGTCGCCCAGAGACGGGTCACCATCCGCCCAAAAAAGCTCAAAACCACCGGGTTGCAGGTCGATGTCGGGCATTTGCCATTTGTTAGGACTGTCGAGGTTGTCGGTAAGATAGTAGGCGCCCAGATTCACCACCCTGCTGTCGCCGTTGTATATCTCCACCCAATCGCTGAAAAAGCCGTGTTCATCTGCCAGTGTGGTAGCGTTGTCGGCCATGAGTTCGTTGACGAACAACAAGGGTGTGTCGCCGGTGGCAGGTGGAATAATTACCGGATTGCAGGGCAGTATTTGCTGTTGATTCAGGTGGTCGATGGCGCTGATCTGGTACGAAACCTCCTGGTCTTCCAAAACATTTTGAAGCGTCAGGGTATAAAAACCATCGCCGACCGATTGCATGTTCATGATCTGTATGGGGCCGTTTTCAATGGTAACCAGCGCTTTAACATCTGCCGGTGTCGACTGAACCTGAACAAAAGCTTTCAAACTCACTTGCTGCCCGGCCTCACGTTCATGGGAGATGTATTTGATCACGGGTTTCATTTGTGCTGACTCCAATTGGTTGTTGGTGGCTATTTTGCGGGCAGTGAGGTAAGGGAACAACCCAATTTTTACATGATCGCCAATGGTTTGGGTGTAAGAGTTGAGAAAATCTGTATAAGTATATCCATAATCCAAGGGATAGTAAGGGTCGGTTTCCACGTAAGGGGCAATCATATCTCGTCTGTCTGCGATGCTTGAAATCAGAGAGTCGATATCTATCAGGTTGTTTATCATGTTGTTGGAATAAAAACTGTACTGATCTCGCAGTTCATCAAATCCCATCATCCGGGTATAAAGCGGACGTGGCTCGCTACCGTTTTGCCAATTGTAGATATTCCGTGTGGCCCAATCGATATTGAACCAGTCGATGCCAAAGGTATTGTCCACATCATAAGGGATGTACTCCATTTTGTTGGAGGAAGTGTTGTGGTAGAGATAGAAATTGTTTTTGTTGAAAATATATCCGTCCCAATTGCCACAAAAAACGTCGGAGGCTGCTACTTTCAGGTAATCGTAGGTATTAAAAACCTCGTCCAACTGGCATACTAAATGGTTATTGGCAGCATTATTAATCACATTGATAAAATTGGCCAGGTCGGAATAATCGTCCGCTTCTTCGTTGGTTTTCAGTTCGTAAACCCGATAATCTCCATTCATTAGTTTATAATCATCGGGATTGGAACCCAGGTATTTCAAATCTGCCGGATAAAGGCATTTAAATAAGTTTCCGTCGTTATTGCCGAAATAGGTCAATGCAAACTCCTCGTCGATATGTTCCACGTTGATGTATAGTCCGTGGTAATTGCCGTTGATATACAATTGCACGTGGTTGGCGCGCGGAGCCGGAATATGCATCTTTCGGAGGATGTCCCACATCAACTTCGAGCGCATGATGGTGGGATCGTTGTGTTCACCATTGAGGTTAATTTTTTCCACACCGTAGTATTTCTGACCCGAGGTGAAGGTGTTGATGGAAACTTTAAAGGATTTTTTTGCTGAATATCGAGACGTGTTTCCGCGTAAGCGAAAGCCCACGGGGTCTATGGTATCTCTCACCGTTCCGTTGTCGAATACAAAGCGGGCATGAAATTCAATGTCGCTGTCGGGGTGTTCGTAAATCCAATCGAGGGTATCCGGGTTGATGGTAATGTCCACGCGGGGAACCACTGTGTCGATAAATAAGGGACCATTTTCAGGAAAATATGCCTGGGCCATTGCCTGTGAGGAAATCAAAATGCCAATCAACCAAACGAAAAGGAGCTTTTTCATGTCTAAAATTTTGGTAAAGGTAAGGTTTTCTGCCACGACAGCGGCTATTAGCGTCGGTTTCCGTATGTTTGCACAAAACAAAGACTGATGTTGCAAAAAGTAAAAGAAGCTGTGGCCTATTTGGAAAAAATGGGCGTAGGAAATCCATCCATCGGGATTATTCTCGGTACCGGACTTGGTGGTATGGTAAAAGATGTGGAGATCTCAAAAAGTATTGATTATGTGGATATCCCGCATTTTCCGGAATCAACCGTGGAGTCACATTCAGGGCATCTGATTTTTGGCACCCTCGAAGGAAAACCGGTTGTGGTGATGAGTGGTCGGTTTCATTTTTATGAAGGATACACCTTCGATCAAATCACCTTTGGTGTGCGGGTTATGAAATTTCTGGGCGTAGATACCTTGCTGGTTTCCAATGCCGCCGGAGGGATAAACCCCGCCTATCCGCCTGCCTCGCTGATGCTGATCGACGACCACATCAACATGTTGCCCGGAAATCCGCTGGTGGGCAAGAATTACGAAGAATTCGGACCCAGGTTTCCCGACATGAGCGCACCCTATGATCCCGGTTTGATGGCCATTGCCGAGAAAATTGCCAAAGAAGAATCCATTCTGCTCAACAAAGGCGTGTATGTGGCCTGGATCGGTCCCAGCCTGGAAACCCGTGCCGAGTATCGCTTTATCAAAATTATGGGTGCCGACGTGGTGGGCATGTCCACTGTACCCGAAGTTATCGTGGCCCATCACATGGGGATGAAAGTGCTGGCGGTTTCTGTGGTGACCGACCTTTGCGATCCTGACAACCTGAAACCCGCCAATATTCACGATATTCTGGCCAATGCAGCCTTGGCTGAAAAAGATTTGATTTTACTTTTCAAACGTTTGATATCAAGTATTTAGGCGGAGAAAAATATTGCGTATTTCCCGATTCTTTTGTTAAAGATTCACAATATCTCTTTTTACGTATCGGGATTGTTGTATCTTTGACTCACTTTAAAAGAAAATATGGATTCTAACACACCGTTGACACTGCCCGGATTGTTCGAGGAATCAGTCCATCTTTATGCCAATTCACCTTTTTTATCCTTTGTGGGCGACACGCCCATTACTTTCGCAGAAGCCGACAGCAAGATCAAATCGCTTCAGGTAATGCTGCAGGACATGGATATTAAACCGGGTGATCGTGTGGCCTTGCTCAGCAGCAACATGCCCCATTGGGGGATAGTTTATCTGGCCATTACCGGCATGGGTGCAATTGTAGTGCCCTTGTTGCCCGATTTTAGTCAGGAAGAAATAAAAAATGTGCTGGAACATTCAGAAGCTCAGGCGATATTTGTTTCTGCTGGATTGAAGCATAAAATTGCGGAGTTTAAAAACCCTGCATTGAAAAGCCGAATTCTGGTGGAAGATTTTTCCGTGATAGAAAGTCATAAGAGCGGAATTGTTTTCGATGAAAAATTGCAAACCCCAACACATTTTGAAGTGCGGGAAGACGATTTGGCTGCCATTATCTATACTTCCGGCACTACCGGAAAAAGCAAAGGCGTGATGCTTACCCACCGCAACATCAGTTTTACCGCTGTGAAAGGTCGTACCATACAACCTATTGGTAACAACGACCGCATGTTGTCGGTTTTACCGTTGTCGCATACCTACGAAAACACCATTGGATTTATATTACCCATGGTGGGAGGAGCTTGTGTGTATTATCTGTCGAAGCCACCCACACCGGCTGTGTTGCTGCCTGCTTTGAAAATTGTGCGACCAACGGCCATGCTCACCGTACCGCTTATCATCGAAAAAATATATAGAAGCAAGATTCTGCCTGCCTTTACCGACAAGTGGGCCACCAGAGTTCTTTACAAAATACCGGTATTAA
The DNA here is from genome assembly GCA_965140775.1 of Bacteroidales bacterium. GTDB lineage: Bacteria > Bacteroidota > Bacteroidia > Bacteroidales > F082 > UBA6244. The sequence continues at coordinate 1,669,414 of OZ223471.1, forward strand.
GGCAAAAACTGAATCGGTTGGCCGGAAAAAAACTCATGCGCACCTTTGGTGGTGAATTGAAGTTTTTTGGTATCGGAGGTGCCAAGTTGAGTGGTACTGTTGAACGATTTTTAATCGAAGCCAAATTTCCCTATGCCATTGGTTACGGACTCACCGAGACGGCACCCTTGCTTGCCGGTATTGCTCCCTTTGCGGGAAAATGGCAATCCACCGGACCTGCCATGGAGGGTGTGGAATTGAAAATTGTGGAAAAGGACCGATGGACCGGTGAAGGCGAAATTTGGGCAAAGGGTCCCAACGTGATGAAGGGTTATTACAAAGAACCAGCCATGACTGCCGAAGTACTTACCGAAGATGGTTGGTTTAAAACCGGAGACCTCGGGATTCTTGATCCTCAAGGGTTTCTGTTTATTAAAGGCAGAAGGAAAAACGTGATTATTGGTGCCGGTGGCGAGAATATTTTCCCTGAAGACATCGAATCCATTATCAACAACTTCAAACATGTGGTGGAGTCAGTGGTTGTAGAACAAAAGGGAAAGCTGGTAGCATTGGTGCATTTCAATCGTGAAGAAATTGAGCACCAATACAAACACATGAAGGAAGAGGTAGCCAACTATGCCGAAACCAAGTATGAAGAATTGTCGGTTGAACTTCGTGATTACGTGAATCAACAGGTGAATAAATTCTCTAAGATTCAGTTGGTGGTGGTTCATGCCGACCCATTTCAGAAAACAGCCACACAGAAAATTAAACGCTTTTTATATACACAGCAGGTGGCTGCGGTGTAGATAATTGAAGGCCAAAAAAAACCCTGTCACGTTCCGAAACCTGACAGGGTTTTTTTTAATACTCATCCCAACTTTTTATGCTCAAATCACTCATTTTATACCGGGTGATGGCATAAATAAAAGCACTCGCTAAACGTGCGTTGGTGATGAGCGGCACGTTGAAATCCACCGAAGCTCGACGGATGATGTAGTCGTTGTTCAGTTCTTCGGAGCTCAGATTTTTGGGAATATTTATCACCAAATCAATTTTCTTTTCTTTAATCAATTGGTACGCATTGGGTACTTTGTCGATGTCGGGCCAGTTGACCATGGTGGATTTGATGCCATTTTTTTTAAAAAAGTCGTGAGTTCCTTTGGTGGTAAACAGTTTGAAATTGTTGGCAATAAGCAAATGGGCACTTTGGATGAGTTCTGTTTTCGATCGCATGGGGCCGGAGGAAATCAGAATATTTTTCTTGGGAATTCGATATCCGACAGCCAGCATTGATTTTAAAATGGCTTCGTAGTAATCGTCGCCAATGCAACCCACTTCGCCGGTAGAAGCCATATCCACACCCAACACAGGGTCGGCTTTGCTTAATCTGGAAAAGGAAAATTGGGACGCTTTTACCCCAATGTGGTCGATGTCGAAAAGGTTCTTATTTAGTTTTTCCACTTTTTCACCCAGCATAATCCTTACGGCCATATCGATGAAGTTGGTTTTGAGAATCTTGCTTACAAAGGGCAGACTTCGCGAGGCACGCAGGTTACACTCGATAACTTTGATGTCGTTGTCTTTAGCAAGAAATTGGATGTTAAAAGGCCCGCTGATGTGTAATTCTTCGGCAATCTGGCGACTGATTTTTTTGATACGTCTAAGTGTTTCCACATACACTTTTTGTGGAGGGAACATGATGGTGGCATCGCCCGAATGAACTCCGGCAAACTCGATGTGCTCCGAAATGGCATAGGCAATAATTTCCCCATCGTCGGCCACGGCGTCCATTTCAATTTCTTTGGCATCGGTGATAAAGCGGGAAACCACCACCGGATATTGCTTGGATACTTGTGTGGCCAGATTCAGGAAATGCTCCAACTCATCATGATTGGAAACGATGTTCATGGCAGCTCCCGACAAAACGTAGGAGGGGCGTACCAGCACCGGAAAACCCACTTCCTCAGTGAATTGGGTAATTTCTTTCAATGATGTGAGCTCTTTCCATTCGGGTTGATCCACGCCTATCTTATCAAGCATGTCCGAAAATTTAAAACGGTTTTCGGCTTGATCGATGTGCAACGGACTGGTTCCCAGTATGGGAACATTCTGGCGAAAAAGTCTCATGGCCAGGTTGTTGGGTATTTGTCCTCCGGTGCTCACAATCAGTCCTTTGGGCAATTCCAGTTCGCTGATATCAAGGATACGTTCCAATGTAAGCTCTTCAAAATATAGTCTGTCGGACACGTCGTAGTCGGTACTCACGGTTTCGGGATTGTAATTGACCATGATGGATCGGTATCCCATTTTTTGCACCGTTTGCAGGGCATTTACTCCCGACCAGTCGAATTCCACGCTGCTGCCAATACGGTAGGCACCCGAGCCAAGCACCATCACCGATCTGCCATCGTGTTCAAATTCGATGTCGTGTTCCTTTCCATGATAGGTGAGGTAGAGGTAATTGGTGTGGGCGGGATGTTCGGCTGCCAGGGTGTCGATTTGTTTCACGCAGGGAAGTATCCCAAGTGTTTTGCGCCGGTTTCGTATTTCCAGGATTTCGTCGTCTTGCTGACCTATTTTTCGGTTGCTGTACAAGAGACGTGCAATTTGAAAATCGGAAAATCCGGCTTGTTTGGCTTCGAGGAGTAGCCCGGCAGGAAGGTTTATTGGTTCGTCAAATTCCTGGATTTCCTTCTCCAATACAATGATGTTGTGGAGTTTGTGTAAAAACCAACGATCGATTTTGGTGAGTTGGTGCACTTCTTCCACCGACATGCCATTGCTAAAAGCCTGTTCTATGGCGAAAATTCTTGTGTCGGTTGGGTACTGCAGGGCATCCGCCATATTTGGTAAGGCTAAATCCTTGTTTGCTGCAAAGCCATGCATGCCCATCCCTATCATGCGCAATCCCTTTTGGATGGCTTCTTCAAAGCTGCGGCCAATGGCCATCACTTCGCCCACACTTTTCATGGAGCTGCCCAGTTCGCGCGATACGCCCACAAATTTGCTTAGGTCCCAACGGGGAATCTTCACTACCATGTAATCCAGCGCTGGTTCGAAAAAGGCAGAGGTGGTTTTGGTGATGTTGTTTTTCAACTCATGAAGGCCATAGCCGAGCCCCAGTTTTGCCGCCACAAAGGCCAGAGGATAACCCGTGGCTTTGGAGGCCAGCGCGCTTGAACGCGACAGACGGGCATTGACTTCAATTACACGGTAGTCTTCGGAGTTGGGGTCGAGGGCATACTGCACATTACATTCGCCGACGATGCCCACCGCTTTCACAATTTCTATGCTCAACTGCCGAAGTTTATGGTATTCTCGGTTGGAGAGTGTTTGCGAAGGTGCCACCACAATGCTCTCTCCCGTATGAATGCCCAGGGGGTCGAAGTTTTCCATGTTGCAGATGGTGAGGCAGTTGTCGAAACGGTCGCGAACCACTTCATACTCCACTTCTTTCCACCCTTTCAGCGATTCTTCAACCAAAATCTGTGACGAATAACTAAACGCTTTGTTGGCCAATTGTAGCAGCTCCTCCCTGTTGTCGCAAAAGCCACTGCCTTGGCCACCAAGAGTAAATGCCGCCCTGACGATAAGCGGAAACCCGATGGTGTCGGAAGCCATGAGGGCATCTTCCATGGTGGTAACCGCGATGGACTTGGGTGTTTTTACGTTGATTTCTCCCAATTTGTTGGCAAACTGCTCCCGGTCTTCCGTTTGGATGATGGCTTCGACGGGTGTGCCCAAAACCTGTATCCCGTATTTTTCAATTACTCCTGATTTATGCAACGCAATGCCACAGTTGAGGGCCGTTTGTCCGCCAAAGGCCAGCAGCAGTCCGTCGGGTTTTTCCTTTTCGATGATACGCTCCACAAAATCGGGGGTAACGGGCAGAAAATAGATTTTGTCGGCCATGCCCTCCGAAGTTTGTACCGTGGCAATGTTGGGATTGATGAGAATGGTGTAGATGCCTTCCTCTTTCAGCGCTTTCAGGGCTTGGGTTCCGCTGTAATCGAATTCGCCTGCTTCTCCAATTTTTAGGGCTCCGGAACCAAGGAGCAATACTTTTTTTATGGTTTTTTCCATGATTCTGTGTCTTTGATAAATTCGCCAAAAAGGAATGCTGTATCGGTAGGACCACTGGAGGCTTCAGGATGAAACTGGGTAGTGAAAATGCGCTTACTTTGGTGTCGGATACCTTCGTTGCTGCCATCGTTGAGGTTGGTAAACCAGATTTTCCAATCTTTCGAAAGTGATTCAGCATCAACGGCATAACCATGATTTTGGGAAGTAAGGTAGGCCTTGTTGGTATCGGCCATTAGCACAGGTTGGTTGTGGCTTCGATGTCCGTATTTGAGTTTGTATGTTTTGGCCCCTGCTGCCAATGAAACCAGTTGATGTCCCAAACAGATACCAAAAATAGGGCGGCTGTCCTGAATGGAGCTTTCCAGATGACGGATGGTAGCAACGCATTGCTCGGGGTTTCCGGGGCCATTGGAAATAAACAAGCCATCGTAGTCTTCATTTCGGTAGTCGTAGTCCCACGGAACGCGGACAACGGTGGTGTCGTATTGAAGCAGGTAACGGATGATGTTGTTTTTTACACCGCAGTCAATCAATAGGATGCGGTTTTTTCCATTTCCATAAACCTTTTTTTCTTTCACGCTTACCAAGTCCACCAGATTCTCTTTGTTTGGGTCATTGAAAGCGATGTCATCGTCAAAAACAATTTTCGCCAACATGGCACCCTTTTCACGAATGTGTCGGGTAAGGGCTCTTGTATCGATGCCAAAAAGGGCGGGAATATTTTCTTCCTTCAGCCATTCGGCAAGACTTTTGGATGCATTCCAGTGGTGGTGTTTTTCGGAGTAATCGGAAATGATGAGCGCATTTACATGGATGTGTTCCGACTCAAAATGTTGGTGCATGTTGTTTTCGACAGCATTTCCGGGTACCCCGTAGTTGCCCACCGAAGGGTAGGTGAGCACCAGAATCTGTCCCTTGTAAGACGGGTCGGTGAGGCTTTCAGGATATCCTGTCATGGCTGTGTTAAACACGATTTCACCCGCGGTGGGGCATTCGGCACCAAATGACATGCCGGTTAGTTTCAACCCATCCTCCAGGATGAGGGTAGCTTTTCGATAGTTATTTTCTTTCATGCGGTTGGGCAAAAAAAAAGACGGCCAATGCCGTCTTAAAGTATATAATGAATAAGTTGATCCAGATCGTTGGTATCCTGAGGATGTCCGGGGAAAATTTCCGAATGGTTCATGGTTGATGAATTGGTTCGGGGGGCAAATATAGGGGAATTGATTTATTTGTCGGAAAAATCTGACGGAAATTGATTGATCCGTCAGATAAATCTGACGGGAATTGATTGGGTCGATGAAAAAATCTGACGGGAATTGATTGGGTCGATGAAAAAATCTGGTGGATATTGATTGGTCCGTCAGATAAATCTGACGGGAAGTGATGGCATTCGTTCAGGAACGTTGGGTTGAGATATCCATATTGCTGTTCGCTTTAGCGTTCATTGCCGTTGGCTTTAGCGTATATTGCCGTTGGCTTTAGCGTCCATTGCTGTTGGCTTTAGCATCCATTGCCGTTGGAATTAGATACATTGCCGTTGGCTTTAGCATGAATTGCCGTTGGCTTTAGCATCCATTGCCGTTGGCTTTTGCGCCATTGCCGTTGGCTTTAGCATCCATTGCCGTTGGCTTTAGCATCCATTGCCGTTGGCTTTAGCCAACGGAAATGGTTGGCAATCAATCCCCTTTTATTAAACTCCAGCCATGCTTTTGCATGAAGTTGTCTATTTCTATTTTGAAGCTTTTTTCCGCATGATGAATTTCTTGTCGTTGAATGTAGTTTCTCACCGATGAAACATGACTTTCGCTAACTCCAACAGCCCAATAGTCGTCTTGCCAGAAAAATTTCTTTTCAATTAGTTGCATTTTGTTTATCCAATATGATGATTCGCCTTTGATAAGTCGGGCAACATCGCTGATAGTTTGTTGTTTCCCCAGCGAGATGAGGCAATGGGCGTGATCCGTCCATCCACCGACACAATCGAGCCAGATGTCTTTTTCTATCGCGTTAGTTTTCATGTGCTGAAACACCAACTTTCTGACGGATGGTGTTTCAAAAAGTTGTTCCCGGTACTTTGTCGTGAATACCATATGGACGTGAATGCTTATCCAACTCATGAGGGTAAAATTTTTGGGAAAATAGGGATAGTTATTTTCTGGGATGTTGAATTTAATACCCAATTATTGTGGGTTCAAATTTAGAAAAAAAGGGGGGTGCCGTCAGATAAATCTGACGGAAATTGATTGATCCGTCGGATAAATCTGACGGGAATTGATGGGGTTGATGAAAAAATCTGACGGAAATTGATTGATCCGACGGATAAATCTGACGGGAATAGGGATAGAATTGACGTTTGTGAAACGGTTTTGGGAGATATTTCTGAAGTTTGCTATTATATCTCCAATACAATTCCCACCGGACAATGATCTGAACCAGTTATTTCGGGCATGATAAAGGCTTCCTTCACTTTGTCTTTGATGGATTCGCTTACCAGAAAATAGTCGATTCTCCAGCCTTTGTTGTTGGCTCGGGCGTTGAAGCGGTAGCTCCACCAGCTATACGCAATTTCGGTGGGGTGGAGGTGACGGAAGGTGTCCACAAAACCGTTGTTGAGTAAGTTGGTAAGCCCGTCAATTTCTACCTGAGTGTATCCGGCGGTTTTGTTGTAGTTGGATTTCGGGTTGGCCAGGTCGATGGGTTGATGGGCTACGTTGAGGTCGCCACAGAGGATAACGGGTTTGGTTTTTTCCAGATTCTTTAGGTAGGCCAGAAAGTCGGCATCCCAGGTGGAACGGTAGTCCAGGCGGGCGAGTTCAGCTCCTGAGTTGGGTACATATACATTTACCAAAAAAAACTGTTCGTATTCAGCGGTAAGTATTCTTCCTTCCAAATCGTGGTGTTCGATGCCCATATCGCGTTCCACTTTCAATGGGGTTTGTTTGGTGATGATGGCAGTACCCGAATAACCTTTTCGATCTGCGGAGTTGGAGTAGAAAGGTAGTGGGTTTTGGTTGAGTACTTCGGCCACCTGATCGTCCTGAGCTTTGGTTTCCTGAAGGCAAAGGGCGTCGGCATCCAGTTGCTTTATCATGTTGATGAAGCCTTTTTTTTCGATGGCACGAATGCCATTTACATTCCAGGAGATGAGTTTGAGCGTCATAAGTTTAGTTTTTGCGAAAATACAGGATTTATTTGTTGTGCATGGTAGTGCGTCATTACTTGGTGGTTTCTCCTTCATAGGATTCGGTAAATGTACTGTCCACCGGTTCCCAGAGTTCAATTTTGTTGCCCTCGGGATCCATGATGTGCACAAATTTTCCGTATTCGTAGGTTTCGATTTCGTCGAGCACCGTTACGCCGTTTTCCTTGAGTTCTTTGACCAAATCTTCCAGATTTTCAACACGGTAGTTGATCATAAACTGCTTTTCGGAGGGTTGAAAATAGGTAGTCTCTTCATTGAAAGTGCTCCATTGCAAGTATTCTTTTTTCTCGGGTTGGTCGCTGTTTCTGAATTCGAACATGGAGCCGTATTCGTTGGTGACGAGTCCCAGATTTTTGCTGTACCAATCGTTAAGGGCTTTGGGATCTTGACTTTTAAAGAAGATGCCTCCAATGCCGGTGACCTTTTTTTTCTGTTCCATGGTTTTAGAGTTTGAGTTGGTTTTGGGTTGCGACAGCCAGGCATTGAGGCTGTCGAGTATTTGCTGGCGTTGATTTTCGGGTAAGTTGTTAATTCGTGTTCTATGACTTCCTCCTTTTTTTACCGCCTTGATGGCGTTGGTTTGCCCGCCCAATTCCACGGCAGTGGCCGACCAGGGGTCGTATTCTCCGTAAATGAAAATCATGTTTCGGGCATGATGACGGAGGTACATATCGACTCGTTGCATGAATTCGGGGTGAAACACCACCGGTTCTCCATCGGGAAAAGTAAAGTCGAAAACCACATCCGAAGTGTAGCTTGTGTATTGTTTAAAAGGCTCAATATCATATCCATACATGCCAATTTCGCTCATGGCCTGGTAGAAGAAAGGTTGCATTTTTTCGATTCCCTGTTCCGAGATCCAATCAAGCCCGGCCACTTTGTCCAAATGGAGGATCATTTTATCGGCCTTTTCGGTTGAATCCGGTATGTTATTGCAATTGGTGGTTCCCCATTGCCAAAAAGCGAACGGGTACTCAAAAACCAACAGATCGTAAGCCTTTTCGAACCCCATGGAGTAGGAGAGGTGCTTCTTTTCGGCTAAATCGATAAATGCAGGGAGGTATTGTTTTTTGTTTTTTAGCATGGTAATTTGAAAGTCGCGGATAATGGCTCTGCAGGCTGAATCGCCCACCGATGCCAGAAAAGGATACACCCGTTTGTCTTCAGATGAAAAAGCCACAGGAGCTACGTAGGGCACACAGATGTCGGCATCTTCGGGATAATAGTACTTGAAAAAATTGGTAGTTTGACCTCCTTTGCTGATACCTGTGGCTACCAGTTTTCCGGAATAAATTTCCTTAATTAGTCGGGCTATCCGGTGATGATCGGTGGCGGCATTTTCGGTGGTCAGAAACTTCCAGATAAGGGTGTCGGGTTTCGATTCGCTAAAATACCGATGTTCCACACACACCTGATTGGCATTGAGGTAATGGGTGAGTTCGTACTCAAAGTCTTTTCTCACAGCCGCATCGGCATCATAACCTTCGGTAATAAATACCACGGGTTTATCGAAACTTCGATGGGAGATAAACACGCGCTGATTAAAAGTGTCCACACTTCCTCCGTGATAATCAACCGGTTGTTTGAAATAGATCAGGTATTTCTCACTAAAATCTGAATTGGTTTCAAGTTTTTCAAAAGTGAAATCATAGGTTTTTGAAAGTGCATCGAGGCGTTGTTTCAGTGGTTGTGCCCATAGGGTGGAGATGCCCAGAATAAGGAAAACCAGAATTGTGGAGAGGTGTCTTTTCATGGGGCTAAAATAGGAATTTCGTGGCAGATTAATGGAAAATAACGGTTGCAAGATGGTTTATCTGTGTTGTAGGTTTTGGCTCGAGATCCAGAGAAACAAGGGACAAGAACCGTAAACTTGATGTTTATCTTCCTACCACTACCACCTCAAGTTCGAAAACCTTCAAGGGTTCTTTGGATGAATCGAACTTGGATCCGTATTCCATATAAATTTTGCCTGTTCCGGGATTAAGTCCTTTAAAACGAAAGTAATATACGCCGGGAGAACCGTCGCGCTCATCGCTGAGGACATAGTTTTGTTTGCCCATTTTCAACAGTACCGAGTCATTGTAAATAATTTTTCGCCAGTTGTTGCCCGTGGAGGCATTTCCCGGAAGTTCAATCTTAAGTATTTGATCCACAGCCAGATGAACGGTAGTTCCGCTGTTGGCCATTTTTACCACAAGTTCTTTACAACCCATCATCATCGGGATTAGGAGAATAAACAGAAAAGCGATTGTTCTATTCATAGGTATGTTATTGTTTTGCAAATCTAAGAAATTATGCATTGGGTTTGCTTAATTTGGTAAGAGGGGGCTTGGTTGTAATTGGTATTTGGTAAATAATTGTAAATCAAGTCTTCTAAAATGACAGGCTGATTGTTTTTTATTCCGTAATTTTGTTGGTTGATTCCTTTTTCTGTCTAATTTCGCGCGTTCTTTATTGCACCTCATGACTCCAGTTTTTAAACCTAAATTTTTCAGTTTGCTCAAAGCCGGAATCTCCCGGTCGCAGGTACAAACAGATGTGTTGTCGGGCATTGTGGTGGGCATTGTTGCCTTGCCTCTGGCCATTGCTTTTGCCGTTGCTTCGGGGGTTTCGCCCGAAAAGGGATTGATAACTGCGGTGGTGGCCGGTTTTATCATCTCGTTTCTGGGAGGAAGTCGGGTGCAGATTGGCGGTCCCACGGGTGCTTTTATCGTCATCGTGTACGGCATTGTAGAGCAGTACGGTCTTGGTGGGTTGATGATTTCTACCATCATGGCCGGATTGATACTGATACTGTTGGGCGTGCTCAAGCTGGGTTCGTTGTTGAAATATTTTCCGCGTCCGTTGGTGGTGGGCTTTACCAGCGGAATAGCCCTGGTGATTTTTTCTACGCAAATACGGGATGCGCTGGGACTTGATGTGGCCAAGGTGCCTTCCGATTTTGTTGAAAAATGGACGGCTTTCGGTCATCACATGGGAACAATAAATTTTTATGCCTTGGGCGTCACCCTCTTTACCATCCTGATCGTGGTGTTTACTAAACGATTTACGGCTAGGATTCCCGGATCATTTATTGCCATCATTGCCGGAACAGTGTTGGTACAAGCTTTTCAATTTCCTGTTTCAAGCATCGAATCGTTTTTCGGAGATATCCCCATGAGTTTTGGTTTTGAACTTCCTGAAATTCAGCTGATGCACCTGGGTAAGTATATCCAGCCGGCGCTCACCATAGCCATTTTGGGTGGGGTGGAGTCGTTGCTGTCGGCGGTGGTCAGCGATGGCATGATCAGTGGCAATCACCGTTCCAACACGGAATTGATTGCACAGGGTATTGCCAACGTGGTGACACCGTTTTTTGGAGGAATCCCCGCCACGGGAGCCATTGCCCGCACTGCTACCAATGTTAAAAATGGAGGACGCACGCCCATCGCCGGTATGGTTCACGCCGTTACTTTGTTGCTCATCATGGTATTTTTTGGACGTTGGGCCAAACTGATCCCCATGTCGGTGCTGGCCGGCGTGTTGATTGTGGTGGCTTATAATATGAGTGAGTGGCGTTCCTTTTGGTCCATTCTCAAAGGATCTAAATTCGATATGATTGTGTTGTTGAGTACCTTTCTGCTGACGGTATTGGTAGATTTAACGGTGGCCATTGAGGTAGGCGTGGTGCTTTCTGCTTTATTGTTTATGAAGCGCATGTCGGATTTGGGAAGTGATTCTCTTATTAAGGAAGTGGACAGGGATGTGATTGACAATTATGAATCTCTGCCCGAGGGTTTATCGGTTTTCGAGATTAGCGGTCCCCTGTTTTTTGCTTCCGCGAAAGAATATTCAGAAATTATCAAATCTGTGGGCGGATTTGGAAAAGTTCTGATAATCAGGATGCGGCATGTACCTTTTATCGATTCTACCGGATTGTATAACCTGAAAGGAGCACTCATTACTCTGCGTCATGCCGGTATCGAAATTGTACTTTCAGGAGTACGACCAAAAGTGCTTACGGAGCTTGAAAAAGGAGGAATTACCCAATTGGTGGGAGCCGACAATGTGTTCAATAAATTTGATTTGGCATTGATAAAAGCCAAAAGTTTAGTTGCTGAAAGCTAAAATAATTTCGCCCAAAGACCTCCTCTGTTTTAAACGTCTCATCTGTTTCAAGCGTCCACGCTTGAAGTACGTCACTCAACCCTGCTTCAAGCGTCCACGCTTGAAGTTAATCTCCTTTCATTTTTGCTTTAGGTAAACTACCTTACACCTTCCACACCCCCTGAAACCCAAATCCCCAATCCCTCTCAAAACTATGACCTTTCTCATGGTTATAATTTCCAATGTGAAAACACAAAATCGTATGTTTGCCTAAACGGTTGTTGCATATGAAAATATTAATCCTGTGTACCGGAAATAGTTGCCGAAGTCAGATGGCGCACGGCTTTTTGGCTTCCTTTGATAAAAGACTAATGGTGTATTCGGCAGGCACGGAAGCCTCCGGCAAACTGAATCCCAAAGCGGTTGAGGTGATGGCCGGTTTGGGCATCGATATCAGTCATCATACTTCCGATCCTGTGGAAAAGTACCTGGATGAATCATGGGATTATGTGATAACGGTTTGTGGCGGTGCCAACGAAGTATGTCCGGCGTTTGTGGGTAAGGTAAAGCATCGGTTGCACATAGGCTTCGACGATCCGTCGCATGCCAGGGGTTCGGAGGAGTCTATTTGGAGTGAATTCGTTCGTGTAAGAGATGAAATCAGAGATGCGTTTTGGAAGCTCTACCTGGAACAAATGAAACCTCAACTTGATTTATAGACGGGATTTTTTAGTGAAATAAATGGATTAAAAGATACTCCCATGCCTTCAAAAAAAAGACTCAAATTCCTCGATCGTTATTTAACCCTCTGGATTTTTCTGGCCATGGCATTTGGTGTATTGTCGGGATATTTTTTTCCGGCAGTGGCCGATTTTTGGGAAAATCTCAAATCTTCGCCCGACAGCACTACCAACATTCCTATTGCCATCGGACTGATACTCATGATGTACCCGCCGTTGGCCAAGGTAAAATACGAAGAATTAGGGGATGTGTTTAAGAATTATCGGGTTTTAACCCTGTCGTTGGTGCAAAACTGGATCATCGGTCCGGTGTTGATGTTCGCCTTGGCCATCATTTTCTTCAAACTGTTTCCGGGCGAAAACAATTCCAACCTTCCCTACATGTACGGCATCATCATGATCGGACTGGCCCGTTGCATCGCCATGGTGATTGTGTGGAACGACTTGTCCAAAGGAGATGCCCAATATGCTGCGGGATTGGTGGCTTTCAATTCCATCTTTCAGGTGTTGTTTTTTTCGGTTTATGCCTACTTTTTTATTGCCATACTGCCCGGATGGTTCGGTATTCCCACCAACAACGCAGTGGAACAAATCACCATCGGACAGATTGCAGAAAGTGTTTTCATTTATCTTGGCATCCCGTTTATTGCCGGTTTTCTCACCCGCACCATCTTAGTGAGGTTAAAGGGTAAACAATGGTATCATAGCCGTTTTATTCCCAAAATCAGTCCGCTCACCCTCATTGCCTTGCTGTTTACCATCGTGGTGATGTTTTCACTCAAGGGCGAGTACATCATTAAGATACCCATGGCTGTGGTGTTGATTGCCATGCCGCTGCTGATTTATTTTTTGGTGATGTTTGTACTTTCATTTTTCATGAGCAAAAAGGTGGGTGCTGACTACGAACAATCGGTTACCCTTTCGTTTACGGCGGCCAGCAACAATTTTGAATTGGCCATTGCCGTGGCTATCGCTATTTTTGGGATGAACTCCGGAGAGGCCTTTGCCGCCGTCATCGGACCGCTGGTGGAAGTGCCGGTAATGATCGCACTGGTTAATCTGGCCTTTTTCTTTCGAAAAAAATACTTCCTTAATCCTTGATAATCCGAACAATAGCAGTCTCAAGTTTCGAGTATTGATTTGACCAATATTTCATTGGGAATTCCATGCGATTCTATAGATAGGATTATTGATTTACAGTAAGATATACAGCCATTTCCTTCAATAGATATTTTTCGTAAAAACGCTGCGAAATAGTTGAATAGTTGTGTCACGAAGTTGTACGAAGAAAATTGCAGCTTTGTATCATGCTCTCAAACAGACGGTTAGAGACTCACCCTCTGAATTAAAACTTCAGTAAGCAACTTCACCATCACAATTTCAGCTTGCTGAGGGAGCAATCTTTGCCTTTGTTACGTTTGATTGTGTTGCGTGTTGTCCTCTTTGTTTTTCCGGAAAAGTCTTCAGTGTCACCCCAATCGTTATTCGTAACTCCTTTTATTTGAGTAGGTTTGTCGTTATAACAGAAATTATTTTGCTAAAAACGTTGTACAATGTAGAACAATGTTGTACATTTGTAAAAATTTTCATTGAAAAATGAAGTACTTCAACCGTGTGTCCAGTTTGAATGAACTCAAGTTGTTGCATCGTCGTTTGGCCATGTTGAATCATCCTGACCTTGGCGGAAGCATGGAAACAATGAAGGAAATAAATGGCGAGTACGAGCTGTTGAAACAACGATTTAAGGTGCAAAACCAAAAATTCGGGCAGGTGGCCAAGGGAGATCTGGTGGTAGTCAACGGATCGGTTTCGTTGGTTATTCAGGTTTTTAAGGACAGTTTTAAAGCCAGATCAGGATATACCCAACGTGTAGCCGAATTTAGCAAGCTGGACGGGGTCTGTCTGACCAACCCCAAATTCGTTGCCCTCAAACATAAAAGCATACAGCGATGGTGAAAAAAGACAACAAAATACACACAGGTTTTCGCCTTTCGCAACAAAATATCAAGTTCATCGAAAAGACAGGAAACTCGCTGGGTTTGAACAAAACCAGTACGTTAGACATGTTAATTACCATTATTCGCAACAACCCACGCACACTTACGGAGCTTATTTCCAAGGCCATGACGGAATAATTGCCCTGCAAGTTGCGTCTATCCGAATTTTATGTATTTTAGAGCAAGATTTGATATGTAAAAAGCTCTATGCCCAATCCCGGATTTCAATTTGATGCCAAGGAGGTTTCAAATGATGAATTGATTTTACATGTTTCCGGTGAACTATGCATCGAAAACAGTGCCCTTTTGCGCGACAAGCTGTCGGTTAGAGTGATGAATTCAAGCAAGTTGACCGTGGTTGTCGAAAAGGTTCAAAACATCGATTTAAGTTTCATTCAAATGTTGATTGCTTTAATTCGACACCGAAATCAATCCGGTAAATTAACCTATGTTGACTTTGATCTGGAGGCACCCACCTTCGAATTGCTCGAAAAAACAGGTGCCATTAAAACTATTTACTCACTGCAAAGCAAGAATTAGCATGAAAAAAACTGTACTTGTTGTTGACGACTCCTTTAGTATCCGCGAATCCATCGCCTTTTTTCTTTCAGAGATGGGTTTTAACATCATCAAGGCTCAGGATGGCAGTGCCGCTTTCGATCAACTGGACGGAAAAAAAATTGACTTGATTCTAACCGACCTTCACATGCCTGTGATGAATGGTATTGAACTGATTTCTAAGGTTCGGCAAACTGAACAATACAAACGTGTGCCCATTTTACTCCTGACCACCGAAACCTTGAACGAAAAAAAGTTGGAAGCCAAAAAGGCCGGAGCAACCGGTTGGTTGAGCAAACCATTTGAAAAAGAGAAGCTGATCAATGTGATAAATAGGGTCTTGCGGTAATGGAAGACTTCAAAAAACTGTTTCACGACGAGGCCCGCGATCTTCTAACCAAATTGGAAGAAACCCTCATGCAGTTGGAAGCCAACATGTCCAACAAGGAACTCGTGAATGAGGTTTTTCGCATCATGCATTCGCTGAAAGGTTCCGGCGCCATGTTTGGATTCACTAACCTCAGCGATTTTACTCACCACCTGGAAACCCTGTACGATCAAATCAGGAACGACCACCTCCCGCTCAACGCTTCCATTATCGACTTTACCATCCAAACCACCGATTTAATTTCGGGCTTGCTCGAAAATGACAGCGATGAAGGGCTGTTGCAATTGGCCTCCGAGAGGAAGGAGTGGATCGATGCTCATTTGCAAAACCAACAACAGGAAAGGGCAGAAGCGTCGGCTACCTCACCACCTGTGGCCGACGAAATGGGTTCCTCCTCCTTGTATTATATCAAATTTGAGCCCGACGAAGGCATTTTCAACGACGGAACCAATCCACTCTACCTCATGGATGAGCTGGTAGAACTTGGCGAATCCATGGTCAGGATGTGTTACCAAAAGGTGCCGGATATCAAGGATTTGGATACGGAAAAATGTTATTTGTTTTGGGTGGTGCTGTTGGCCACTGAGGTGGATATTTCGGAGATTCGTGATGTTTTTATTTTTGTGGAAGACGATTGTTCGTTGGTAATTGAACGGTTGAGCCAAAACAACCTGTTGTCTGATCCCGAATACAGGAAATTGCTAGAAAATCAACTAGAAAACGATGTCCATGATGTGGAAACATTCAAAAACATTTGTATTGAGGAGATGCAAGGAATTGCCATTGCCGAACCCCCCGCTGTGATGGCAGAAAAACACAAGGAAGAAGTTCCTTTGCCAACTAAATCTGACAGCTCCGGTGTTGAAATAAATAAACCCGCAGAAGGTCTGGAGACGGTTAAAGTTTCGTCAAAAAAACTGGATGCCCTCATTAATTTGGTCAGCGAGTTGGTGACCACCCAAGCACGGCTGGTGACCATTGCCAACCAAATCCAGTCCGACGAGTTGTCGAATCTGGCAGAGGATTTCCAACACCTGTCGCGACAGTTCCGCGATACAGCCTTCGATATGCGGCTGGTGCCACTGGGAACCATGTTGGTTAAATACAAACGTCTTGTCCGCGATCTGGCTCTGAGTCTTCAAAAAAAGGTAAATCTAACCACCGAGGGTACTGATACTGAACTCGATAAAAGCATTATCTCGGCCATCTCCGATCCCATCATGCACATCATACGCAATGCCATGGATCACGGGATTGAATTGCCGGCTTTGCGATTAAAAAAGAGTAAACCTGAAACCGGAACCATCCATCTTAAGGCAGAACACTCTGGTACCTCCATCATTATTGCCATCAGCGATGATGGCGCAGGTATCGACAAAAAAAGGGTGCTACAAAAGGCCATCGAGAAAAAACTGATTTCCGGGGGTGACGACCTGAGCGAAAACGAAATATTCCAGCTCTTGCTGCTTCCGGGATTTTCCACCAGCAAGGTCGTTACCGATGTGTCGGGTCGTGGCGTGGGGATGGATATCGTGCGAAAGCAAATAGAAGAATTGCGTGGTGAAGTACGCATCAGCTCAGAGGAGGGGAAGGGAACCACCGTACAGATTAAACTGCCGCTTACCTTGTCCATTATCGACGGACTCCTTGTAAAAGTAGCTTCAGACCAGCTGATTATACCACTTTCTTCGGTCAACAGAATCTATCAGGTGAGCCATGAAAAAGTGAAGAATGCCCGAAACCATGTGATGGAATTGGAAGGGGTACAGTTTCCTTTTATCGATTTGCCTGAACGGTTTACCGGAAGCGGTCATTCCGCCGATCCCCTTCATGTAATCACGGTAACTTATGGAACTAAAATGGTGGGGTTGGTAGTAAACGAATTGATTTCCGAATATCAGGCTGTCCTCAAACCCATTGATAAGTTGCTCGAAACCAATGAACTTTTTGCCGGTGCTACCATCCTGGGCGATGGTAAGGTGGCGCTGGTACTCGATACAAATAAACTCATCGACTTTTATTCCAACAAAAATAAATACTAAAATGTCCAACGGTGATATTACTTCCAACGCATATCTGACCTTTAAACTGACCAATGAACTGTATGCCATCAGTGTAAGTCAGACCATCAAAATTCTGCAATTGTCAGAAATTACCCATGTGCCCAATGCTCCCGACAGCATGAAGGGCGTTATCAATCATCATGGCAATGTGCTGCCGGTAATCGATTTGAATCAAACCCTCGGGATGCCCGAAACCGTTCGTACCAAGAACACCTGTATCGTCATTCTGGCCATCACCACCCAATCAAGGGAATTGAGTTTTGGTGCCATCGTGGATGAAGTGCTAACGGTGGAAAGTATCGACGCAAGTCAAATTTCGGCACCTCCCTCTTTGGGTAACAGTCATACCATGGAACACATTCTTGGTGTCTTTAAAAAGGAAGATCAGTTCATTATGATATTAAATATTCCAATGATATTTAGCAATATGCACGTAGTCGCGACTTAGTTTTTTTTGATTTAAAACAACGGGGTGGTCTGTGCCATCGAATAAAAAGTAAAAAAAAGAGTAAAAATTTTGCCCTATGAAAAATCTTAGTATCACCTTAAAAATTTTAATTTACGTCTCCGTTCTGGGTCTGATTTGCATTTTTATCATGGCTTATGTTTCCATCAGTGCTGCCGATGAAATCCTAACCAAGAGTGCTTACGATCACATAAGGTCGGTTCAAAGCATCAAAAAAGCGCAGATTGAGGACTTTGTAAAAAACAAGGAAAATGCGGTAATAGCATTGGCGCGGATGCCCGTAACTGTAAAAGCAGTCAATAGCTTGATGGAGGTAAATGACGTAACTTCTGCAGGCACAAAAGGAACACTTACTCAGGCGGATATGACACTCTATTCCAAGTCGTTCGAAACCTACATGAAATCCAATGCCATGGCCAACATCATCATTGCCGATGCCAGGCAGGGTGCGATAATTTTTATGGAAAATAGGGCTTTTGCAACAGAAACCACCCTGGCACAGGAATCGAATATGATGTCGAAAATTTGGAAGACCTGCAAGATGACCGGTGATGTGGCGGTGAGCGATATGGAACGCGGTAACGGTGAAGAAAGTATTCCCTCCTTATTCATGGGGTATCCCATTATCCATCAGGGTGAAATACTCGCTGTTTTGATTGCCGAATTTAGTAGCAACGAACTCAATAAAATAATGGGCTCCGTGGATGGTTTGGGACAAACGGGCGAAACCTACGTGGTGGGCAACGACTTTTACTTCAGAACCGATTCCAGATTTTCAGCCAAATCAACGGTCTTGTTGCAGAAAGTAGAAACCAAGGCTACAGAACGAGCCTTTGCCGGCAACTCGGGCGTGGAAGTAATTACCGATTATCGGGGAAAAGTAGTGCTCAGTAGCTACGAGCGGCTATATATCAATGGGTTAAACTGGGCGGTGATTACCGAAATAGATGAACAGGAGATAATGGCTCCCAAACAACGACTCATCAATACCATCCTCATTGTTTGCGGTATCATCGTCGTAATCATGGTTCCGGCTACCATCCTCATAGGCAGGTCGCTGTCCAATCCCATCAACAAAGAGGTGGAGTTTGCCAAAAAGCTGGCCGATGGCCAACTTGATGCCACCATCGATATTCATCAATCCGACGAAATTGGGGTGCTGGCCGATGCGCTACGAAAGATCGCACAAACTACGCGCGATGTTATTATCAGCGTGATGGATGCCACCAGAAATCTGGCCGATGCGAGTGCGCAATTGAGTGGTTCTTCGCAAATATTGTCATCGGGAGCATCCGAGCAGGCATCTTCCATTGAGGAAGTGTCGGCCTCCATGGAGCAGATGTCGTCGAATATCCAGCAAAATGCCGACAACGCCAACCAAACCGAAGAATTATCCAATTCAGTGAGTTCGCAGGTGCAGGAGGGAAGCAAAATTATTCTGACTACCGTGAGTAGCATGGAGCAAATAGCCAGTAAAATCTCGGTTATCAGCGACATCGCCTTTCAAACCAATATTCTGGCTTTGAATGCTTCGGTGGAAGCTGCCCGTGCCGGCGAATATGGCCGCGGTTTTGGTGTGGTGGCTTCGGAGGTAGGCAAGCTGGCCGACAAAACCAAAATGGCTGCTGCCGCCATCAACACCATCAGCAACGAAAGTGCCGAGGTGGCCGAAAAAACCAAGGAAATCATGGCCAAACTGGTGCCCAGCATTCAGAGTTCTTCGTTGTTGGTGCAAGAAATATCTGCTGCCAGCAAGGAACAAAGGGACGCTGCCAACCAAATTAACAACGCCATACAAATACTCAACGATGTGAGTCAGCAAAATGCCGCCGCCGCTGAGGAAATGGCCACCAATTCAGAGGAATTATCCAGTCAGGCCGAACAACTGGTCAGCGTAATCTCTCATTTTAAAATAGCCGGACACAGTGCCCGCAAAGCCAAGACATACGACAGCAACCGCAAACTTATCACCGAGCGGAAATCTTCGGGGTTTAAAAATACCGGAAAGAATTATTCCAAAGGGGTGGATATCGATTTGAGTGCGCCCGACGACTTGGATGACGAATTCGAACGGTTTTAATGGTATGCCATCATGGATGACGAACGCTTGTATGGTGAATTTAAGGACAAGGACTTTAAGCGATTGAGTGTTTTTGTTTATCAGCATTTTGGCATTAATTTATATCCTGCCAAAAAAGTGCTGGTGAAGTCGCGTATCAATCGTCGTTTGGCAGCTTTGGGCATGCGTACCTACGAGGAGTATTGCGATTTTGTGCTAAACGAAGATAGCAACGGAAATGAAGTGTTGGAGATGATTGATCGCATTACCACCAACAAAACCGAGTTTTTCCGCGAAGCCGACCATTTTGATTACCTTCTCAACACCTATTTGCCCGACTTTTTTAAAACGTCCGCCAAAAAACAATTAACTATTTGGTGTGCAGGGTGCTCGAGTGGTGAAGAGCCTTATACGCTGGCCATGGTACTGAGTGAGTTTCAGTCCAAACATCCCTCATTCAATTTTAGTATTGTGGCTTCGGATATTTCCACCTCCATGTTGAAAATCGCTTCCAAAGCCGTTTACGACGCACGAAGTCTTCCGCAAATTCCGGCGATGTACCGAACCAAATACCTGTTGAAAAGCAAAAATCCTGAGAAACAACTCATACGGATGATGCCCTCCATCCGCAGCAAGGTCAGGTTTGTCCGTCACAATTTGCTGGAAGGCCAATTGCCGGTCAGCACCCAATTTGATGTGGTGTTCTGTAGAAATACCCTCATTTACTTCGATCGAAAAACACAAGAGTCGGTTATCGGACTGCTTTTCCAACATCTTGTCCCTCAAGGTTATCTGTTTCTGGGACATTCAGAATCTCTCGTGAATATGAATTTTAATGCCCAACATATCGCCTCCGCCATCTATAAAAAATCCAACGACTAAATGCCCATGCCATGAACGAACTGGAAGAATTGAAGAAAGAATTGGCTCAACTTTATGCCACCAACACTGAGCTTAACAATAAGCTCAAGCAAGCCGAATCGCTGAAGAGCAATTTCATCAGCAATATCATGAATGAGGTGTACAATCCTTTTAGTGCCATTAAAATGATGGCCGACAACCTGGTGCACCTCAACCAAAAAAATCTGGACAGGGTGGTGCCCATGGCCGAAACCATTTTCCGCGAAGCTGCGCAACTTGATTTTCATCTGAAAAATGTATTTGCTGCTGCCAAAATTGAGGCCGGACTGGAAACCATAAATTTTGGCGAAGTGGATATGAATCTGGTGGTAAAGGAGGCGCTGGCTTGTTTTAAGGTGGCCATTCAGGATAAAAACCTTCGCGTAAGCAGTCATGTGCACGACGAAACCTTGCAACCTTTTGTTAGCGACAAAGAGAAAATAGCTTTGGTATTGGTTAACTTGTTGAGCAACTCCATTAAAAACAGCCCCGATGAGGGTGCCATTTTCGTTGATATTGAAATGACGAATGAACAATTAACCTTGAGTGTGACTGATGAGGGACCCGGCATTCCCAAATCGGAAGTCGATTTTATTTTCGACCGGTTCAGGCGTGTGAACAGCACCATCAATTCGGTAAATGGAGGAACAGGATTGGGTTTGTCGGTGGTGAAAGCCATTGCGGAACTACTTGGCGGTGAGGTAGAAGTGAAGGAGCAACAGGGTATGCGCCTCATAATATCAATTCCGGGAAATGACCAATCCAAGGTGGAAGACGATGAAATTTTTCCCGAAGACGAACTTTTTTAATTAGCATGATGAACCCTTCCGGATATTACTTGTTGCCCGGCGCCATCAAATGTTCCAAGACTCCTTTGGACATCACAACCGTTCTTGGTTCGTGCGTTTCGGTGTGCCTTTGGGACAGTGAGTTGAAAGTGGGAGGGATGAATCATTTTATGATGCCATTTTGGAATGGCGATGGATTGGCTTCTCCAAAATATGGTAATATTGCCATCGAGAAGTTGATTAACAGCATGTTGTATCTTGGATGTAGCCGTCAAAATTTGGTGGCAAAGGTGTTTGGCGGAGGTGCCGTGCTCAAATCTTGTGATGGTATTTTCAATATTGGTGAAAGAAATATTCAGGTGCAGGAAGAGTTGCTCAGGCAGGAAGGTATCCGTGTGGTGGCGGCGAGTTTGGGCGGCAAGTACGGTCGTAAACTGATATTCAACACCCACACGGGATTGGTTAAGATGAAGTATGTAAGCAAAACTCAGGAAGGATGATAGAAAAAGAAAAAATTAAGGTCTTGGTTGTGGACGATTCTGCCCTCATAAGGCAAACATTATCCAAAGTGCTGTCGTCGTTGCCCGGAGTTGAGGTGATTGCCACAGCTTCGGATCCGTATATTGCTGTTCAAAAACTGAAGTCCGAAAAACCGGATGTCATTACCCTGGACATACAAATGCCGCGAATGGACGGACTTACTTTTTTACGAAAAATCATGGCGCAGCATCCCATTCCGGTGGTGGTGATTTCGAGCCTGACCAAAAAAGAAAGCCAAATAGCCTTGGATGCCTATAATTATGGAGCCATTTCGGTACTCGAAAAACCTGTGATGAGCAACGAGCTGCTTCACGAACAGTGGAAACACGACCTCAACGACGCCATACAGGCTGCTGCCAATTCCAGGGTGTCGGGCAAGCTGATGAAGCCCCTCAATCCAATCCCACTCACACAGCCGCATGTGGTAACCCGGCCAACCCGGAGCAAAACCTGTAAGACGATGATACTCATAGGTTCCTCTGCCGGAGGTACCGAAGTTATTCTGAGTATTTTGTCGCAGTTGCCATCCGATACAGCCCCCATCCTCATTGTCCAGCATATGCCTGAAATATTTACTGCCTCCTATGCCCAACGGCTGAATGAGTCGTGTCTGCTCAACGTAAAAGAAGCCGAAGCAGGGGATATTATCCAAATGGGGCAAGTGTTGCTGGCTCCCGGCGACCATCACATGGAAATCAGAAACAATGGTTTTCAGTATTTTGTGGATTTGAACAAAAAGGAAAAAGTCAATCGCCACCGGCCTTCGGTGGAAACTCTTTTTAAATCGGCATTGCCCTTGAGCGGTATCAACATTATGGCCATCATCCTCTCAGGTATGGGCAACGACGGTGCCACCGCTATGCTGGAATTGAAGAATTCAGGGGCACTGACCATCGCGCAAAGTGAGGAGTCGTCCATCGTTTACGGCATGCCCAAAGAAGCCATTCGAATGGGGGCTGCCAACCACTCTCTGTCAGTTAACGAGATCGTGGAGAAAATCAAAAGTTTTTCAATATGATTTGTAGAAATAAAAGCGTATTTTTGAACCATTAGGCCAAAGAATTCCCATGATGAAAACCGAAAATAAACCACGAATATTGATTGTTGATGACATCAAGTCGAGTTTGATGAGTATGAAGTCAACTTTGAGTGAAAATGGTGATTATCAGATAGCTACTGCCGATAACGGTTTGGCCGCAATTAAAAAAGCCCAGGCCCAAAAGTTGGATTTGATCTTGTTGGATGTGGTGATGCCCGATATTTCGGGTTTTGAAGTATGCAAAAAGCTGAAAGAAATTCCGGCCACACGCGATATCCCGGTAATATTTTTAACCTCAAAAAGTGATCCGGAAAGCATAATCGAAGGTTTTAGAAGCGGTGCCGTGGATTATGTACACAAACCCTTTGTAAAAGAGGAATTGCTGGCCCGGGCACGGGTACATATTGAGCTCAACAGGCTCACCAAGCAACTGACCGAAGCTAAAGAAAAGGCAGAATTGGCCACCAATGCCAAATCACTGTTTTTGGCCAACATGTCGCACGAGATACGTACGCCCATGAACGGCGTGATCGGTATGGTAGAAGCATTGAAGGGAACGGAACTCAACGAAGACCAGATGGAGTACCTGAACATCATCGACATTTCCAGCGAAAATCTGTTGGGTGTGGTCAACGATATTTTGGACTTCTCAAAGGTGGAAGCCGGACAAATTGAATTGGAGCAAATCACCTTCAACGTTCGAAAAATTATTGACGATGTGGTGAAAATGCTCAAATTCAAATCGGATCAACAAGGCCTATATTTGAAGTATCATATTCAGGACGAAGTGCCCGCCTACGTGATTGGCGACCCCACCCGCATCAAGCAAATATTGATCAACCTGATTAACAATGCCATTAAATTTACCGCCAAAGGAGGAATAACCGTTGAGGTGAATATGCTGGAAACCAATGAAAAGACGGTGATGTTGGGGTTTAAAGTAACCGACACAGGCATCGGGATTTCGGATGAGGTGAAAGGCAATCTGTTTAAGTCGTTTACCCAGGCTGATGCCTCCACCACCCGAAAATTTGGTGGTACAGGACTTGGATTGGCCATCTCAAAGAGCCTTACCAAAATGATGCACGGCGAAATTGGGGTGGACAGTGTTCCGGAGCAGGGGTCAACATTCTGGTTTAATATACTTTTGGCCAAAGCTTCCGACATGGCCGAAGCAGCCGATTCCAAAGAACAACAAGATGCCAAGGGTCTTAAAAACCTGAAACTTTTGCTGGCCGAAGACAACGTTATCAACCAACGTGTGGCACGTTTCATTGTTGAAAAATTAGGCCACCAACTCGATATCGCCGAAAATGGAGAGGTGGCCGTGGAGAAATTCCGGCAAAACGACTATGACATCATTTTTATGGACATACAAATGCCTGTGATGGACGGCCTTACCGCCACCGAAACCATTCGTCAGCTGGAGAAGGAAAGTGGCACTACCAAAAAAATTCCCATCGTTGCCATGACCGCCAACACCATGAAAGGCGACAAAGAAAAATTTCTGAAGGCAGGCATGAATGACTACATCGGAAAGCCCTTCAAGTCAGACGAGCTGTCGCGGGTAATATGCCGGATAGCAGTGGCCGGCGAGGAGTAGGAGGGGTGTTCTTCACCTGGATTTCCGTGACCTGCACTTTATATGACCTCACTTCCCGATTATTATCCCAACAAAAGCAAAAACCACCAACCTGATTACAGATTTGGTGGTTTCTTCTTTTTAATTCATGGTGGCGGAGAGTAAGGGATTCGAACCCCTGGACCCTCGCGGGTCAACGGTTTTCAAGACCGCCGCAATCGACCACTCTGCCAACTCTCCGGGGGCAAAAGTAATACCTTTTTGAAAACTGACAATCTTTGATTTTAATTTTCTTCCGGCCTCTTGCGGTTGTGTTGTCATGTTGTTGATTATGAATAAGATGCCCTGCAAATGATGTGGTAAACAGGTGCTTTTCGTATGCTAAAAAAGCAAGATTTGCTCTTTGTTCATGTCTTTAATATGTGATTTGATGATCCGGCGAACTTCTTTATTGTCGGGAAAAGCCACAATACAGTCGTGTAGTTGTTCCAAATGTTGTGTGTCAATGGTTGTGGACACGTATCCAAACCCTTGGTATCTCCCGTTTTCCACCTTGACAATGGCTTGTTCTTCGGCATGTCGTCCTGTTTCCACCAACAAAAAGTTCTGATGTTCAAAGTGGTAATTGTCAAGGGCCTCTTGTACCCGCAGATTATAACTTTCCTTGGACTCTTTCCCCACGCAAGCCCCACGGCACTGATGAATCTGGTGATGAAAACATGGTCCCTGGGTATCGTACATGCCACAGAGTTTCTGGCAGAGGTTGTACTCCGAAATCAACATCTCCACGTGGTTTTTCCCTTCGTTCACCGAACTGTAAGTATAGAGTGGGTTAAGGCTGGCGATGACACGGGTCAGCTTTAGGTTCAGGTATCCTTCGTCGTCGAAAAAGGAGTAAAGCCCGTGGTTATAATAGGTGCGGCGTTGGGCTCTGTTGTAGAAGGGTTGGTGTTTTTTTATTTCTGCCGATTCCAGCAGCAATGCCACCAACTCGTTGCCTGTGAGGGTAAACTGCACGTCGGCGATGGCATTCTTCATTTCCACGGCTTTTTTGTTCAGGTTGTTGTTCAGGTGCGATACCACCCTGTCGTGGATGTTGATGGATTTTCCCACATAGATAAGCTCGCCGCTTTTGTCATAAAAATAGTACACTCCGGGCGCTTTGGGCAGGTTTTCTATCAACGATTTCCCCAATGAGGTTTGCATGCCCGTGAGGTTGGTGTTTTCGGGATTTTTTTCGAGGGTGAGCAACAGTTCAAATAGCTTGGTGGTAGCCATGGCATCTCCCTGCGCCCTGTGTCGGGCGTGGTTGCTGATGCCCAGCGATTGACAAAGATTGCCCAGTCCGTAGGAAGGTTTCCCCGGAATCAGTTTGCGGCTCAACTTTATGGTGTCGAGGGTTTGACGTTGGTAGTCGTAGCCCAGGCTTTTGTATTCGCTTCGTACAAAACCATAGTCGAAACGTACATTATGCCCTACGAAAATCCGGTTTTCGGTGAGTTCCACAATCTTTTTGGCCACCTCATAAAACTTAGGGGCATCGGCCACCATCTGGTTGTTGATACCCGTCATTTGTGTGATGCGGTAGGGGATCTTTTTCTCGGGATTAATCAAGGTGGCAAATTCTTCCACCACCTGTTTTCCGTCGTGGATGATGATGGCGATTTCGGTAATTTTTTCGTTGGAAGGACTAAGTCCCGTGGTTTCGATGTCGATGATGGCATACTCGCTCATGGGTGACTGCTCCTTACAAATTCAACTTCATCTGGATGGCTTGCACCTGTTTTTTCAACAGGAACAACTCCTCGGCCATCTGGTCTTTTTCCTTGTTGGGTTCGGGTACTTGCGCGCTGATGTAGTTCACAAACTTCCAAATCTCTTTCACCTGATTCACAGGTATTTCGAAAGGGGAGTACAGGGAGTTGAGTGAGTGTAGCCGCAGGGTGCCCATGGTTTTGATGTTGTTTTCAATCACCTTGAATACCACGCCGTCTTCATGGGTGATTACGATATACGCGTGGTGGTTTCGGATAAAATTCCAGTCTTGTACATATTCTCCTGTAACATACGACCCGTCGGGAATGGGTAGCATGGAGTCGCCGCTGATTTGGAAGGTGCGGTATTTTTTCTGTTTCGACAAAAAGGGCAGCTTGAAGGTGGGCAGTATCCGGATGTATTCGGGGTCGGCGTAACCCATGGCATAACCGGCACTGGCTTTTTCGTTCACCAGCTCGATGTTTTCCTCGTTGTTTTGGTCCACCGTGGTAGCCAATACACGGAGTTTGCTGCCTTTGATAAACACATCGTATCCGTTTTCCAACTGGGTGAGCTGACTTTCCGAAAGGGTGCTCAAATCCACCTTCACCATGGTGTCGATGGCGATGCCGAAATATTCCGAAAACTGCATCAGCGCACTTAGGTTGGGCGTGGCCACACCGTTTTCGTAACCGCTCAGGGTAGGACGTTTCATGTTGAGCGTGAAAGCCATTTCGTCCTGCGTGCGTCCGCGACGCTTGCGTAATAGTTTGATGTTGCTGTTAAAATACATGGGAACGTTTTTTAGTGAAAAATTATGTGTGGATGTTCGTGAAAATTTGAATAATGATTATATTGCCGTCATAAATATGATTAAAAACTAATCAAAAGTAATACATATTTTTTAATTGTCAAGTATTCTGACTAAAAATTTTATGGAAATTAACAATAGAACCATCGCACACTTCGACCTCGACACCTTTTTTGTGTCGGTAGAACGCTTGCACAATTCGGCTTTGAACGGCAAACCTGTTATCATAGGAGGGATGTCGGACAGGGGCGTGGTAGCGGGATGCAGCTACGAAGCCCGCAGGTTTGGAGTACATTCGGCCATGCCCATGCGGATGGCCAAACAGCTTTGCAGCGATGCGGTGTTTATCCGTGGCGACATGGAGGAATATTCCAAGCAATCGCGGCTGGTGACCGAAATCATTGCCGAAAAAGCTCCCGTTTACGAGAAAGCCTCCATCGATGAGCATTACCTTGATATCACAGGCATGGATCGCTTTTTCGGCTCCCTGAAATGGACACAAGAGTTGCGTGAGCGTATCATCCAGAATACCGGATTGCCCATTTCTTTCGGACTTTCGGTAAATAAAACAGTATCGAAAATGGCCACCGGACAGGCCAAACCCAACGGGGGTATTCATGTGCCGCAGCAGGAGGTAAAGCCCTTCATGTTCCCGCTTTCCATCAAAAAAATTCCCATGATCGGCAACAAGAGTTTCCGGCTGCTACGCTCCATGGGCGTTTCCACCATCGAAACCCTCAGCCTCATTCCACCGGAGATGATGGTGCAGGTGATGGGAAAAAACGGACTGGTGGTATGGAAAAAGGCCAACGGCATCGACCCCACGCCCGTGGTGCAGTATTCCGAACGTAAATCCATCAGTACCGAACACACTTTTTCGCAAGATACCACCGATGTGGTTTATTTGCGCAACCTGCTGGTTTCCATGGTGGTAAAAATAGCTTTCGAACTCCGGAAAAAGGGTAAACTCACCGGTTGTGTGGCCGTTAAGATAAGGTATTCCAATTTCGATACCCACACTTTGCAACAACAACTCTCTTACACCTCCTTCGATCATGTGCTGGTGAAGATAGCTCTCGACCTTTTCGATCGTCTGTATAGCCGCAGGATGCTCATTCGTTTGATTGGTGTGCGTTTCAGTCAGTTGGTGGGCGGCAACCAGCAACTCGATTTGTTTGACGAAGACACCCACCTGCCCGAGCTGTACAAAGCGTTGGATCAAATCCGCCTGCGTTTCGGAAACAAAGCCATTCAGCGGGGAATTAGTTATCAGCCAATTACTCACCCCCTGACTTCAGTCAGGGGGTGAGTACAAAACCTCGCAGCCATGTACCTCAACACCCACTCATACTACAGTCTTCGCTACGGCACCTATTCCATCGAAAAGTTGCTGGAAGAGGCTGTTGCCCTGGGGATAACGGTCATGGCCCTCACCGACATCAACAACTCTTCGGCCATACCCGACTTTGTTCGTCTGGCCAAAGAAGCCCACATAAAGCCCGTGGCGGGGATGGAATTTCGCAATGGCGACCTGCCCTTGTTTGTTGGTATCGCCCACAACAACCACGGATTTATGGAATTAAACGATTTCATGACCGACATCAACCTGGGTGAGAAGGAGTTTCCCACAGGTGAGATGGAGGAGTTGCATCACGAATTTTCGGAGGTTTCCATTGTTTATCCTTACGGACTGCAACCCAAACGTCTGCTGCTTGCCAATGAATATATCGGGGTAAAACCCTCGCAGGTGAATTTTTTAATCAGAGAATCCTCCCGCGTACTGGACCGTATGCTGGTGTTGCAACCCGTTACCTTTGCCGATGAGGCTTCCTGGTATTTGCATAAAAACCTGCGGGCCATCCATCATAACCTGCTCTTAAGTCACCTGAAACCTCACATGTATGCTCCTGCAGACGAGATGTTTATTCCTCCCGGAGAGGTGAAAAATGCCTTCAGAAATTATCCCCAAATAATTGAAAATACCCTGAATCTGTTGGAATCATGTTCCATTGATTTTGATTATCAAAGTATTAAGAATAAGCAAACCTTCACAGGAAGCCGTTCCGACGATAGGGTACTGCTGGAGAAATTGGCCATGGATGGTATGAAATACCGCTACAAACCCGGTGACAAAGTGGCCTTGAAACGTGTTCGTGATGAACTGGAAATCATTCATCATCTGGGTTTTTCGGCTTATTTTCTCATTACCTGGGACATTATCCGCTATTCCATGTCGCGGGGATACTATCATGTGGGGCGGGGCAGTGGTGCCAACAGTGTGGTGGCCTATTGTTTGAAAATAACGGACGTGAACCCCATCGAACTGGATTTGTATTTCGAACGGTTCATCAATCCCAAACGCAGCAGTCCACCGGATTTCGACATCGATTATTCGTGGAAAGATCGAACGGAAGTCCAGGACTATATTTTTAAGCGTTACGGACGAAAACATACGGCTTTTTTAGGTACTTCGGTCACCTTTAAGGGGAAGTCCATCTACCGCGAACTGGGCAAGGTACACGGTTTGCCCAAGGGCGAAATCGACAGCCTTACCGCCAATCCCATGGCCGAATATGGTAAAAGCGAACTTACCCGGCACATCCATTCCATTGCCTTGATGATGACCGATTTTCCCAACCAACGCAGCATACATGCCGGTGGGATTCTGGTTTCGGAAGCGCCCATTACCGCCTACACCGCCCTCGACTTACCTCCCAAAGGATTTCCCACCACCCAATGGGATATGTACGTGGCCGAAAGTATTGGTTTCGAGAAAATTGACATCCTCAGTCAGCGGGGAATCGGCCACATTAAAGAAGCCGTGGACATCATTCGTGACAACCGCGCTGTAGAAGTGGATGTGCATCAGGTGGAAAAGTTTAAACATGACCTCAGGGTACAACTGCAATTGAAAAAGGCCGAAACCAACGGATGCTTTTATATCGAAAGTCCGGCCATGCGGGGCTTGCTCAAAAAACTGCGATGCGACAACTACCTCACCCTGGTGGCGGCCAGTTCCATCATCCGTCCGGGTGTGGCACGCTCGGGTATGATGCGCGAATACATATTGCGTTTTCACGATCCTTCCAATGTGCGTTACCTCCATCCGGTGATGAAGGAACAGCTGGAAGAAACTTTTGGCGTGATGGTATATCAGGAGGATGTGCTCAAGGTGTGTCACCACTTTGCGGGACTCGATTTGGCCGATGCCGACGTGTTGCGCCGTGCCATGAGTGGCAAGTTCAGGTCGAAGAGCGAATTTCAAAACATTGTGGACAAGTTTTTTAGCAACTGCAACGAACGTGGAATTCCTGAGGCTACCACCCGCGAGGTATGGCGACAAATCGAGAGCTTTGCCGGCTACTCTTTTTCCAAGGCCCACTCAGCTTCTTATGCCGTGGAGAGTTTCCAAAGCCTGTACCTGAAAGCTTATTTCCCGCTGGAGTTTCAGGTGGCGGTAATCAATAATTTTGGCGGATTTTACCATACCTGGGTATATTTCTACGAAGCACGCCGTCAGGGTGGGTCACTCCATTTGCCTTGCGTGAACCGTAGTTTTGAGAAGACTTCCATCACGGGTACGGATATTTTTACCGGATTTGTGCATGTGGCACGTCTGGAAAACAAGCTGATGCAACAGTTGATGGACGAACGTGGGCAAAACGGACCTTTTACCGATTTGGAAGATTTTATTCAGCGCATTAATCCGGGCATGGAGCAACTGATTTTACTTATCAGGATTGGCGCCTTTCGGTTTACAGGGAAAAGCAAGTCGCAGTTGCTGTGGGAGGCCCATTTGTTGCAAAAAACCAATAAACCCGTCCCCAAGAATCTACGCTTGTTTGAGTTGCGGGGCAAGCAGTACCGGTTGCCCGAGTTGGAGTACAACCCGTTGGAAGATGCCTACGACGAAATAGAATTGCTGGGTTTTCCGCTTACCATGAGTTATTTCGACCTGTTGCTGACCTCCTTTCGCGGTGAAGCGATGGCCGCCGACCTCGACAACAGGATAGGCGCAGTGGTGCGGATGGTGGGACTGTTGGTAACCATCAAATATGTGAAAACCGTGAAAGGCGAACTCATGCATTTTGGCACGTTTACCGATGCTGCCGGTGAATTTTTCGACACCACCCATTTTCCTGATTCACTCAGGCAATACCCCTTTCGGGGACACGGCATTTACCTGATTTTGGGTAAGGTAGTTACTGAATTTGGCTATGCCTCTGTGGAAGTACGTAAAATGGCTAAGCTGGGAATGAAAAGCGACCCAAGAGCAGGGTAGGTGGGTGAAGGGGAGAAGTGTCTCGACCTGAAATAGGTTGACATAAAAAGTAAACAAATTTCAGGACGAGTTAAAGTCTTCAGGAGGAAGTAGTGAGAAAAAACACGAATACCGTATCATGCTAACAACCAAGAGTTTGAACGTTTGCCCCGAAAGCCTTCGAGGTTGAACTTTGGAACTTAAAAGCTGGATCGTGGAAGTAGGTAGTAAAGAGTGTGACGTCACCGGCAAAAATAGCCCGTAGGGCACTAATATCCATAATAAATCAAAAGCGCCAATCCATTTGTCCGTAGGACATTAAAGGGAGTCGGGAAAATGAAACCAACAGACCAAGTTGTCGAAAGTGATGACAGAGGGACAAGGCAAAAGGTAAAAGTGCCAAGTGACGAAAGTGACGCAGTGAGCCCAAGCAATCGAATTTCCTTCGTGCATTACTCTGTGTTCTTCGTGTCTCCGTGGTGCAATTTTTTGCGGGTTTATATTCACCACGAAGGCACAGAGGACACGGAGTAGAGGTGACGGAGTGACGGAGTGAGTCAACGGCCAATACCAACAGCCCCAACGGAGGCACGACTGAAATATCTCTCGGCAAGAACAACATTCGGCGACCCGCCACCACAATGGAGTGCCCATTTCTCAGGAGATTTGGCTTTGCCGAACTCGCGTTTCTCCTCCTCCGGCGTCGAAATGCTAGGCATGATTTTGAAGTGCCGGCATTCACCATCGTCACCCTTTCACCCCCTCATTCCCCACTTTCACCCGCTCTATTCTGAAGTTCACAGGTTTTTAGCTGACAAGCGCCGGTTGTTGAAGTAGTTTTGTTTCATAAATCATTACAAATCAATAAATATTACAACCATGAAATCATTCATCTTATCCATCGCTCTGGTAGCCATAACCACCTTTTCGTTTGCACAAAACGCACGCGATATCACATCACAGGCCGACGACTATATTTCAAACGACCTGAGAGCCAGCATCTCACTCGACAACAACGCTCTGGTCAACGTTAAAGTTGCCAAAATCCGTGGCGACAAAGTTAAAATCAGGGTAAAGGAAAACAACAAAGTTTTGTACCAAAACAGTTATCGTCCTTACGCACTGGTTGACATTCAATACGATATCAGTCAGTTCCCTGCCGGAAAATATACTTTCGAAATCATCAAAAACAAAGAAGTAGTGTATTCCAATATAATCGACTATCCAAAAACTACCGACCTGATGGTTCAGCAGTAACGACCTTGCATTTGTACATTATTTGCATCTTACCTCCCGATGATTAAGCACGTCGGGGGGTTCTTTTTTTTAGGCACCTACCTTAGCACATCTTCTACCCCTGATCCATTGATCCCATTGATCCATTGATCCCACTGATCCACTGATCCCATTGATCCATTGATCCCATTGATCCATTGATCCCACTGATCCCCTGATCCATTAATCCCATTGATCCACTGATCCCCTGATCCACTGATCCATTGATCCCACTGATCCATTGATCCAATTGATCCATTTGGTAATTAACCTGCCTAAAACTATCTTTGCCGTCATGTTTGAATCGCTTAACGCCCTGGAACATGTCAGGTTGAACTTTAGCCAGGAAGGTTTACATTTTCTGAATATCGCGCTGGCCATCATCATGTTTGGGGTGGCACTCTCCATTCACGTGGACGATTTCCGTCAGATTGTTGCCCGTCCAAAACCGGCCATTGTAGGATACGTTGCACAATTTTTCCTGCTTCCGGCATTCACGTTTCTCCTGGTAATTGCCGTAGATGTACCGCCCTCTGTGGCTTTGGGGATGATTCTCGTGGCAGCTTGTCCGGGTGGTAACATTTCCAACTTTCTATCGTCACTGGCTCAGGGCAATACAGCTTTGTCGGTTACCCTCACCGCGTTGGCTACCCTTTCGGCCATCTTTATGACGCCATTCAATTTTGCCCTGTGGGGAGGATGGTATGTTCGGTATTACAACAATCATGGGGGCAATTTTCTGCGTCCGTTGGAAATAGAACCCATGCAAATGTTTATCACGGTGTTCATCATTCTGGGAATTCCGGTGATTTTAGGCGTGTTGGTGGCACGCTTTTTTCCTTTGACCACCAAAAAAATTATCAAACCCATCAAACAGTTCTCCATACTCTTTTTTCTGATTATCGTGGTGGTGATGCTCAAAAACAACCTGAATCAATTTTTCGACAGCATTCACCTGATATTTGTTATCGTCCTCATTCATAACGCATTGGCACTCGGTGTAGGGTATTCTTTTTCCAGTTTGTTCAGAACCAGCCGTAAAGATCGTCGGGCCATCACCATCGAAACGGGCATTCAAAACTCCGGACTGGCACTGGCTTTGATGTTCAATCCCAAAATTTTTCCCTCCGACTTTGAATTGGGAGGAATGGCCGTAATTGCTGCCTGGTGGGGTATCTGGCATATTATTTCAGGATTGATTATGGCCGGCATATGGGGACGGAAATCGCTGACTAAACCAATAGAAACCTGACCTCATGAAAAAAGTGGAGAACCATTCATGGGGCTACGCCCTGCTCAAAGTATTCGCATACATCCCCTTTCGCACCACAAACCGACAATATCTTGTCAATGGTTTGGATAACATCCCACGCAACCTACCCGTCATTTTTGCACCCAATCACCAAAATGCCCTGCTCGACCCATTGGCCATCCTGTTTGCCTCCTCCATCCAACCCGTTTTTCTGGCCAGGGCCGACATCTTTAAGAATAAATGGATCGCCAAAATCCTGTATTTCTTAAAGATACTGCCCGTTTACCGCATCCGCGACGGAAAAGACACCCTGTCCAAAAACGAGGATGTATTTGAAGATGCTGTGCGCATACTCCAAAACAACAAAATGCTTTGCTTGTTTCCCGAGGCATCGCACATAGGCATGAAAAGTATGCTTCCGCACAAAAAAGCCATTCCGAGAATTGTGTTTATTGCCGCCGAAAAAACGAACTATACACTTGATATACAAATTGTTCCGGTAGGAATTAATTACAGCAGTTATTATGGCTTTCGCCGGAAGGTGACCGTCAATTTCGGAAAACCTTTGCAATCCAAAACCTATTATCCCTTACTGAAAGAGGAAGGCGAAACCAAAGCATCCATCCAACTGCGCGACGACATTTTTGAGGCCATTCGACCTTTGGTGGTGCATGTGCCCGATAAATCCACCTATGTACTTTTCGAAGAGGCTTTTGCCATGGCTGCATCGATTCAGCATCTTCCGATTTCCAACAATCCGAAAGATTTCGTTCCTCGGGAGCAATTTCTGACCCAAAAAATTGAGCACCATCTCCAAAAATATCCTCCTGACAAGGCACTTTGGGTTGACAAAGCCACCCAGTATCAATCGCTTAAAAAACAACTGAAAATCAACGAGGAATCCTTATCCAAACCACAAGATGGATATACCAAGCTCATTGTCAAAATCATTCTGATCATCATCGGATTACCCCTTTCACTTTGGGGTGCAATTTCCAACGGATGGCTCTATTTCCTTACACGATATCCCTACCGAAAAGCCATCAACGACCCTCAGTTTTACAGTTCTGTATCCTATGTCCTTAGTCTGGCATTGTTCCCTTTGTGGTTTGTGTGTGAATACTTTATCCTTGAATCCATACTCCGGTCCGGAATGATTTCGTTGGGTTTAATTCTTCTCTCCATCCCGGGAGGAATCATGGCCTGGGAAACGGGACAATTTCTTCTTGGCATTTTGAATAGAGTTGGAAACTATCGGTTTTCACAAAAAAAATCAGACAAATTTGAGAGGTTGATGTCGTTACGAACCGAATTACTCGGCTTTTTCCAACAAGCCGTCAACGATTAGTTTTTGCAATACGATCCTTTCTTGTTTTGATTTTTCTTATCTTTATAAAAAAAATATGGCCCGAAATCTACTTCTTACCCTGTTGGCATGTCTTGGCTTGGCATCGTTGCATGCGCAAAACCCGCACCTGTTCGCCCAATCATATCCCTCCACTTTGGTAACCGATCCACCCAATCAATACAATGATTACTTTGCAGGCGCAGGTGCTTGCCTCCAATGTCACAACACACAGGTAAACGAGCAGGGAGCCTCCGTGGCCATTGTCAACGACTGGCGTTCGACCATGATGGCCAATTCGTCGAAAGACCCATTTTGGCAAGC
Source organism: Bacteroidales bacterium (assembly GCA_965140775.1). Classification (GTDB taxonomy): domain Bacteria; phylum Bacteroidota; class Bacteroidia; order Bacteroidales; family F082; genus UBA6244. The sequence continues at coordinate 1,704,913 of OZ223471.1, forward strand.
CAAGGTATCCCATGAAATTTTGGTTAATCCGCAATATGCCAACGAAATACAAACAGTTTGCACCCGCTGTCATGCCCCCATGGGCAATATCAATGCCTTAAACAATGGTGCCGACCACTATACTTTGGAGGAGATGAGGGCCGATGCTCTGGGCATGGATGGCGCTTCGTGTACCGTATGTCATCAGATAACGGCTGCTTCCATGGGCAATTCGTCGGGAAATTTTTTGATTGGCAATAAGCAAATTTACGGACCCTACCCCACACCATTTTCCAACCCTATGATCAGCAATACCGGATACACTCCGGTGTATAGTCAGCACATTCGCGACAGCCGCGTTTGTCAATCATGCCACACACTCATTACCAATCCGTTGGATTTGAACGGTGTACCCACAGGTGGCGAATTTGTGGAACAATCTCCCTACGAAGAATGGAAGAATTCCGATTATCCCGGCGAAGGCACCTCCTGTACTACCTGTCATCTGCCTGAAATTCAGGACGTGGTGAAAATTAGCTCCATGCCGCCTTTTCTCGATGGCCGAACACCCTATGGACTGCATCACCTGGTGGGAGGAAATGTGTTTATGCTGAAACTGCTAAGAAACAATATCGATGAACTGGGCATTACCGCCGATGACGTACAGTTCGACAGCACCCTTGCCCGAACCTATCAAAATCTTCAGCTAAAAAGTCTGGAACTCAACCTGACAGAAACCTCCCGTACCAACGACACCTTGTACATCAACATGCAATTGACCAATCTGGCAGGTCACAAATTGCCCACCTCCTACCCCAGCAGGCGTTTGTATGTGGAATTGTTTGCCATAAATCAGGCCGGAGACACCATTTTCCACAGTGGAAAAACAGATCAGCATTTCAATTTAATTGCCGAAAACGCTGATTTCGAACAGCATTACAACCTCATTAACCGGGCTGACCAAGTACAAATCTACGAGATGGTGATGGGCGACGTAAATGGCGACCTGACCACCGTGCTCGAACGGGCAGCCATTCATCTGAAAGACAATCGGATACCTCCCAAAGGATTCACCACAAGTCACCCCGGCTACGACACCACAAAAATTGTTGGTCAGGCACTCAACGATCAGGATTTTAACAAATCGGACAACATACAGGGTACGGGAAGCGACATCATCCATTACCACATTCCGATCGAAAATTATGCAGAAGATATTTCCATCACAGGAAGGGTGTATTACCAAACTGTGAGCAATAAGTGGTTGGAGCATATGTTTTCTTACACAAGCTTTGAAATCGATCGATTTAAAACCATGTACGAAGAAACAGACAAAACGCCTGTGCTTATGGGAAGTCAATCGTTGGTCAGTTTGTTTACCCAAACGCCCACATCCAACGACATTTCTATCCGGATTTTCCCCAATCCATCGCATGGAAACCTGACGATTGAAAGCAAATGGGAGGTGTTGTCGTATGAGATTTATACCGTAGATGGTACTTTAATTGAAAAATCGGAGAACCCGAACCAAGACCTGAGAAGGCTGACCATTTCCATGTCGGGACATGCCGGACTACATTTTTTGGTGCTTCATGGAGCGGAACAGAAATTCATTGGGAAAGTATTGATTTACTGAGTCTTTTCAATGCTTACCGAACCCATTTAAACCATAACCAAATAGAAAGCAAATTAGGCGCTAAGTCCGGAAAGTGCCCCATTAACTTTTCTCAGGTTCAGCCAAATAAATACCATCTTCTTCCAGCCTGATGAGATGCTGTTTGTACAGTGCTCCGATGGCTTTTTTAAAGGTTTTCTTGCTCATTTCCAATTTGGCCAGAATAATGACCGGTTCGCTTTTGTCGGTGAGATTCAAAAAATTATTGTTTGCTTTCAGCACGTCCAGAATTTTTTGAGAAGCGGGTTCCACATGGGCATATCCGGGTTGTTGCAGCATCACGTCCACCTTGTTGTCGGGTCGTACTTGCTTTACATATCCATCCACATGTTCACCGGGCACCACGGCCTGAAATAATTCATTGTCGTACAGCAGTCCCTGGTATTTATTGTTGATAATCACCTGCATACCAATCTCCGTGGGTTCGCAAATAAGCAGGTCCACCTTTTCACCTTGCTCCAATTCCACGTCGTCGCGTTCCAGGTAGTGTTCGATGCGGGTGGTGGCTACCAGACGTTGGGTTTTTTCATCTAGTTTTAAGAATATGACGCACTTTTTTCCCGGAAACAGGCGGAATTTTTGTTCTGAAAACGGAACCAGCAAATCCTTTTCCAATCCCCAATCAAGGAAGGCACCCACTTTGTTCACTTCCATCACTTCGAGCACGGCAAATTCGTTCAATTCCACGTAGGGTGTTTCGGTGGTTGCCACCATACGGTCTTCCGAATCCCGATACAAAAACACGTCAATTTCACTACCCTCAGCAAATCCCTCGGGGATATATTTGTTGGGCAACAACACCTCATTTTGTTCCTCATCAATCAAGTAGTAGCCGTGGTCGGTCGAACGCAAGGCCTTCAGGGTGTTCCATTTTCCAATTTCCATCTTACAAAGTTCACAAATTCAGTGCAAAGGTAATCAAACCAACGACAACAAAAATGGAAGGATCAGCACATTTAGCGACCACTTTTAGCCCGTGCTTTTTTCATTTTACGCCTAATAATGCCGATTTTGGATTTAATTCCTGCCGAAGCCGTAGGTTCCAGAATTTCAAACATCATTTCCAGCTCGTTCAACAATCCTGCTTCATTGGCGGCGATAGTGTAGTAGATATCCAGACAATTGGCCACCGAAGCAATGGATGTACTGGCATTCAGAATTTTCTTTTCACAGAAATCCAATAGCAAACCATGATATTTTGAAGGTATGGAATGACGTGCCAAAATGGAAAGAATGGTTCGGTTGACCGACTCGCTTTGAATATGGTTCAGGTTTTCGATAAAGAAGTCGATATAAGGCTCAATCTTTTCAGGATGGGTGTCATAAAGTTTGCGCAATGGCCAGGCAGCTCTTCGCGACAGCGGTTCCATATTGGCAAAGGTGAGTTCCACCAGTTGTTGACATACGTTGGGATGGTGGAAGGCCAATTGGGAGATAAACGAGCAATGGGGGCCGGAGTGTTCTTGCATCAACAATTCCTTCAATGATTCCGTGTCCTTTTGCATCAGTAAAATTTTTGATTCAAAAATACCAAAATCAACCGTTGGAGCATACGTGATTTGGTATAAAAGTGCATCAGCCAATAGTTTAAAACCATTTCAAATACTTGGCTATGGTGCTGATTTGATGGTTTATGTCGACCAAAAAGTTGTTGCACACAAATCCACCTATTGATGAGAGGTTGAAATCAAACTTTGAAAGCCTTATATTTGAAGCTTAAATTTATATCACATGAAAAGTTTAGAAGGAACACGTACAGAACAGAACCTGTTAAAAGCCTTTGCCGGCGAATCGCAAGCCCGCATGCGCTATGATTATTTTGCCAGTCAGGCGAAAAAAGAAGGGTTGGAACAAATTGCTGCCATTTTTGCCGAAACAGCCCTCAACGAAAAAGAACACGCCAAACGGTTTTTTAAATTTTTGGAAGGCCGCATGGTGGAAATAACTGCCACTTACCCTGCCGGAAAAATCGGAACCACCCTGGAAAACCTGAAAGCATCCGCGGAAGGCGAAAACGAAGAATGGACCGAATTGTATCCTGAATTTGCCCGCATCGCCGAGGAAGAAGGTTTCAAGGAAGTGGCCGTGGCTTTCAAAATGATTGCCACCGTGGAGAAAGCCCACGAAAGCAGATACCGTACGCTATACAACAACCTGGAAGAAGGTCATGTATTCGAGCGCGGCGACAAAATCGTGTGGAAATGCCGCAACTGTGGCTACCTGCATGAAGGCAAAAAAGCACCACAAAAATGTCCGGCTTGCTTGCATCCACAATCATTTTTCGAAATTAAGGAAGAAAATTATTAGGCAAGGTATTTCTTTGCCATTATTAAGTAAGGAGGCAGATAGAGGCATCGTTGGTGCTTTTGTCTGCCTTTTTTAGTGAGGGGCAATTTTTAGGAATAATTGTAAAAATAAACGCCCCATTATTCGCAGATACGGATACCACATGGTTCGTACCTTTTTCTTATTTTTGCACCCTAAAAAAAAAGCACACTATGTTTGAAGGATTAAGCGACAGGCTCGACAGGTCATTTAAAATGCTTAAAGGCCAAGGGCGCATTACTGAAATCAACGTTGCCGAATCGATTAAAGAAATTCGCAAGGCATTGCTCGAAGCCGACGTAAGCTATAAAATTGCCAAGCAGTTTACGCAGGATGTTAAGGAAAAAGCCTTGGGAGCCGACGTGCTCACCGCGGTAAAACCGGGCGAATTGATGGTAAAAATCGTTCACGATGAGTTGGCACAACTCATGGGTGGCGAAAATGTTGAAATCAACATCAAAGGAAGTCCTGCCGTTATCCTGATTGCCGGATTGCAAGGGTCGGGTAAAACCACTTTTTCAGCCAAACTGGCCAATTACCTCAAAACCAAAAAAGGCAAACAAACCCTCCTCGTGGCAGGCGACGTGTATCGACCCGCGGCTATCAACCAGTTGAAAGTACTGGGTGAGCAGGTTGGCGTGGAAGTGTATGCCGAAGAAGAAAATAAAAGTCCCGTTCAGATTGCCAAAAAAGCCGTGGCTTACGCCAAAGAAAAAGGCAAATCAGTGGTTATCATCGATACAGCCGGTCGTTTGGCAGTAGATGAGGAAATGATGAACGAGATTTCCGCCGTGAAAGCTGCCATCAATCCGGGTGAAATTCTCTTTGTGGTGGACTCCATGACGGGTCAGGATGCCGTAAATACAGCCAAAGCCTTCAACGACCGCCTCGACTTCGATGGGGTGGTACTCACCAAACTCGATGGCGATACCCGTGGTGGAGCTGCCCTTACCATTAAATCGGTGGTGAACAAGCCCATCAAATTTGTGGGTATCGGCGAAAAAATGGAAGCCCTCGACTTGTTTCACCCCAGCCGTATGGCCGACCGTATTCTGGGCATGGGCGACATTGTTACCCTGGTGGAAAAAGCTCAGGAACAGTACGATGTGGAAGAAGCTCGTCGCCTCCAAAAGAAAATTGCCAAGAACCAGTTCAACTTCAACGACTTCCTGAAACAAATCCAACAAATCAAAAAAATGGGGAACGTAAAAGACCTCATGGGCATGATTCCCGGTGTTGGAAAAGCCATCAAGGATATGGACATCGACGACGATGCCTTTAAGGATATCGAAGCCATTATCTTTAGCATGACACCACAGGAACGCGAAGATCCGAAAATCCTCAACGGCTCGCGCCGCAAACGCATTGCCGACGGTGCCGGAACCAACATTCAGGAAGTAAACCGCCTCATCAAACAATTTGCCGAAACCAGCAAAATGATGAAAATGATGACCACCGGCGGTGGACGTAAGGCCATGAACATGATGAACAACATGAAACGATAATAACATGTCGGAAAAAACAGGAGCTATCGTGATAGATGGCAAAAAAACTGCTGCCAAAATCAAAGAAGAAATTAAAGCGCGGGTAGCTAAAATGATTGACGACAAAGATGTAGCACCCCATTTGGCTGCCATCATCGTGGGTGAAGACCCTGCCAGTCAGACGTATGTTGCCAGCAAAGAGAGAGCTGCTCGCAGTATTGGAATCACCTCCTCCGTCTATCGCTATCCCACTGAAACCACTGAGGAAGAATTGCTCAAAGCCATCGACTTCCTCAATGCCGACCCCGACGTGGATGGTTTCATCGTGCAATTGCCCTTGCCCGCGCACATTGATGTGGACAAGGTAATAGGTCGCATCGACCCGCAAAAAGATGTGGATGGTTTTCATCCCATGAACGTGGGTAAAATGGCTTTGGGGCAATCCGGCTTTGTTTCGGCAACCCCTGCCGGCATCGTGGAACTGCTGAAAAGATACAACATTGAAACCGAAGGCAAACATGTGGTGGTGCTCGGGCGCTCCAATATCGTGGGTTCTCCCATAAGCATCCTGCTTTCCAAAAAAGCCAACCCCGGAAATGCCACAGTAACCCTGTGCCACAGCAAAACCCAAAATATGGCCGAAATCACCCGCAGTGCCGACATCCTGATTTGTGCCATTGGTCAGCCCCAATTTGTTAAAGCCAACATGATAAAAGAAGGGGCAGTAGTAATTGATGTGGGCATCCACCGGATTCCTGCCAAAAACGAAAAAGGCTATACCATCGTGGGCGATGTGGACTACAACGAAGCTTCTTTCAAAGCAGGGTACATTACACCTGTTCCGGGTGGCGTGGGCCCCATGACCATTGCCATGTTGCTAAAAAGTACCTTAGACGCCCATTTGCGTAAACATCAGGAATAATACACCAACTAATTGGGTTTACCTTACCCCATACCAAAACGTGATTTTGACTTTCAGAAACCAAATACTTACGCTGCTCGTGCCGGTGATGGCCTTGTTAACCCCCTTCAATTTGGTGGGACAGCAAGTGTCCGGTTGTACCGATGCCCATGCCACCAACTTCAACCCTGCCGCTCAAGTGGACGATGGCAGCTGCACCTATCCCCTTTATAACTACAATCCTCTCACCAAATTCTTGCTACCCAAAGAGGTGGAAGAAACTTCCGGGCTGGCGTTTTTCAATGGCAAGCTATGGACCATCAACGACAGTGGTGGCTTGCCAACCATCTATGGTTTGGATACCCTTACGGGAGAAGTGCTCCAAAGAATTGCCGTGAGCAACGCCACCAACGTGGATTGGGAGAGTTTGGCGCAAGATGATGCATATCTGTACGTTGGAGATTTTGGAAACAACTCGGGAAACCGCAATAACCTGTTGATTTACAAGATATTACTCACAGAAATTCCCGCCAAGGGAGACGGACAGGTAGTTGCTGAGAGCATCCGGTTTTCCTATGAAGATTATGTGGGGCCAATAGCCAAAAGAAAGGACAACAACTTTGATTGTGAAGCCTTTATCGCCGACGGAGATTCTTTGTACCTGTTTTCAAAAAATTGGGAAAACCAGCAATGCAGACTCTACAGATTACCCAAAACACCGGGAACATTTATAGCTCAAAAACTGGCCTCCTTCGATACCAAAGGGCTTGTTACCGGAGCAGACATCAACCCCCGGTCGGGCGAACTTATCCTTACCGGATACACCAACAAAACCTGGATCCCCTTTATGTGGGTGTTTACAGATTATGCTGATCATCAATACTTTTCAGGAAATAAGCAGCGGGTAAACATGATTAACCTTCCGGCCACACAAGTAGAAGCCATTGCTTTTACCCGGGGTCGTCGGGCTGTAATCACCTCCGAAGGACATGTGCTTTTCTCACAAACGGCTTTTTCTGTAAACACCGGTCAATGGAATGAAGCCGGCAATGAGGACAAATTATCACTAGATACTTTTGAGTTCCGCATCCGACCGAATCCTGCCAAAGGAAAAAAAATCACCCTTAGTTTTGAGAACATCGTTGACAACCCCATACAAATCACCATCCTGGATGACGGGGACAAGGAGGTTAATCCAAAAAAGGAACCTGTCATCAAAAACAAAAAAGGGGAAACCCGTGCCGTATTAAATATCAACCACTTGCAACCGGGCAATTACACCATTCGCGTAATCATCGATGGAAAGAAAGTGGAAAAACCATTGACCATTCAATAATGACTGATAACCACACAGATTTGCTGGAGGGAGGAAAAAAGCTCCCCTTGATGGAAGAATTTTACACCTTGCAGGGCGAAGGGTTTCATATGGGAACGGCAGCCTATTTTATACGTGTGGGCGGTTGCGATGTGGGCTGTTCGTGGTGCGACTCCAAAGAATCGTGGAACGCAAAACTTTTTCCTCCGGTGGATGTGGAACGGGTTGTTGAAAATGCGGCAAAGCAACCAGCTAAAACAGTGGTGGTAACAGGCGGCGAACCTTCCATGTATCCCATGGAATACCTGACTAAATCGCTACATCAGGCAGGAATTAAAACCATGGTAGAAACCTCCGGAGCCTATCCCCTTTCGGGAGATTGGGACTGGATATGCTTGTCGCCAAAAAAGTACTCCCCACCCGTTCACGACATCCATCAGCGGGCCAACGAACTCAAGGTTATCATACAAAATCCAGGCGATTTGGAATGGGCCGAACGCAATGCTGCTTTGGTTTCCCCTGATTGCCAATTGTTCCTTCAACCCGAATGGAGCAAATCGGAACAAATCATGGACCACCTCACCCAATATGTGATGAATCATCCCGAGTGGCGGATATCATTGCAGAGTCATAAGTATATGAGGATACCGTAGTCTCTTAAAAAAATTTCCACACTGCAACAATCTCAAGCACCGTATCGACTTCCATTGAATTACAATACTTCAATGGGAACAACACGCAATGACCAGAAGTCCATAACGGTTACAGTTTTGGATACGCTTTGTGGCAACAAATAAGGCGAAGGTAAAAAGCCAACTCAAAAAAAATGTATTACATTTGAATTGGTAAGCGACACCAAACGTACCGATTGCAAATCGACGAGAAGAATAAAAACCGATTGTTTCATTCCGCTTGTCCACAGATAAAGTAACCACAAAATTGGAGGTCATGAAAATAATTGAATTTAATAAACAACCCATAACTGAACAGGGTAACAAAAGGTTAATTGACACCGAGAACACTTTTCAGAAACTTGTTGAACAACTGAATACCAAAGAGATACCAGACCTTTTGGCAGAATGGATAAACGAGCATATTGAAGAATTGAATACATTTTCAGGATCAGAAAAAGCAAGGCGGAAATTGATTAAAAAAAACCAATGGAACATTCTGAGAAGGGTGGAAAAGGAACTTCAGCTTGTTCCTAAAAAAATGTATCTAAAACGTTGGATGGCCATAGGAATGGCCGTATTTGGCGTTCCTTTGGGTGCCGCTTTCGGAACATCAATGGGAAACATGGCCTTTATTGGTATTGGCATTCCCATTGGGATGGTCATCGGGATGAGCATTGGCGCAGCGATGGATAAAAAAGCTCAGGAAGAAAACCGTCAACTGGATGTGGAAATCAACATGTAATACCGACGAAAAGAAAATAATCTGAGAAAAAGAAATACAGAATTAAAAAAGTCCGGCAGGCCTGTAAGCGGGATTCTGTTTCTGCCATGGCTTTCGCCACCAGCAGACTTCCATCATTTATCTCGACCTGATGTCGCCATCAGGCTCTAGCAATCTACCCTCCGACTCAGACGAGCAGCCCTTATTTTGCACGAAGCAAAAGTGTCGGTATATTTGATCTTGCAGCCCCTGAGGTTTACCCCCGGCCCTTGTCACCAAAAACCGGCGTGGGCTCTTACCCCACGTTTTCACCCTTATCCCGACGAATCGGGACGGTTATTTTCTGTGGCACTCGCTGTATCCGCCATGGGCGAACCCTTCCCGTTAGGAAGCAAGGTGCTCTGTGCTGTCCCGACTTTCCTTCCGCAAACACGTTGCGAACGATGGAACAACCTGCCGAACGCGGCAAAGATACGACATTGCAGCGCACCGGCAATCAATCCACCTATTTATGATTTAACACATGTTGTATTGTGGATATATTGTAATCCGAACAAACAATTAATACTACTTTTGCAAAAAAATAATGTCATGATACACTATGCAGGATGGATCGGAGGACCTGAAATCATCATTATATTGGTAGTGGTGGTTCTGTTGTTTGGCGGAAAAAAAATTCCTGAGCTTGCCAAAGGACTAGGCAAGGGAATAAGAGAGTTTAAGGATGCCACAGAAAATAGCGGTATTGCCGACGACTTAAAGGATATTGCCTCGGAAGTAAACGATGTAAAATCAACGGTGGACAAAATGAATCCCAAGAAAATACTCGACAAGAACATTCCGTTGAAATCAAAAAAATAATGCAGCCTACCAATCAACTCATTAACTACACAACCCATTGAAAGACTTGACTACCGGTCGTGAAGGCCGGCGCATACTTAATTTTGCCATCCCGATGTTGTTGGGAAATGTGCTGCAACAGATGTACAATGTGGTGGACAGCATCATCATTGGCAACGTGTTGGGTAAGGAAGCCCTGGCAGCCGTTGGAGCCAACTTCCCGTTGATATTTGCCCTGATTTCGTTTGTGGTGGGTATCGCCATCGGTGCCACCGTCATCATTGCCCAATACTTTGGAGCCAAGGATATGGTCAAGGTAAAACATACCATCGACACCCTTTATATTTTCATGTTTTTTGCCTCCATTGTACTCACCGTGGTTGGCATTACCTTTAGCAAAAACATCTTCCAACTCATCGACCTTCCGGAAGAGGTTATTCCCCTGGCTGTTTCCTATTTTAATGTATATGCCCTGGGATTTGTTTTCTTTTTCGGATTTCAAGGTACCAGCGCCATCCTGCGCGGATTGGGCGATTCTAAAACCCCGCTTTATTTTTTGGTCATCTCCACCATCATCAACATTGGCCTCGATATCTTGTTCGTGGTGGTGTTCCGTTGGGGTATTGAAGGTGTGGCTGCGGCTACCGTTATTGCACAAGGAGGTGCCTTTATTACCATCGTCTGGTATTTGAACAAGTACCACAGTTTCCTCGATTTTTCGCCATTAAAAATGAAGTTCGATCGGGAGATTTTTAAGAAAAGCTTGCAAATCGGCTTACCTTCGGGTATCCAACAAACCGCTGTAGCTTTGGGGTTTCTGGCTTTGTACCGCATCGTCAACATGTTTGGAACGCCCACGGTAGCTGCTTACAGTGTGGCCACGCGCATCGATTCGTTTGCTACTTTGCCCGCCATGGCTTTTTCGGCAGCCATCTCCACTTTCGTGGGACAAAATATTGGAGCCAATAAATTTGAACGTATTGGCAAAGGTCTCAATGCCACCTTGCTGATGATATCGGTACTGGCGGTGTCCATCAGTACGTTGACGGTAATTTTTGCAGAACCGCTCATGCGTTTGTTTACCAACAAAGACGACGTTGAAGTAGTGGCCATCGGGGTGAAATACCTGCGAATTGTAAGTCCGTTCTATGTGGTGTTCTCCCTGATGTTTATTTTCAACGGTATTCTTCGTGGTGCCGGCGACACAGTATTTCCCATGATTATCACCATTCTTGCCCTTTGGATTATCCGTCTGCCCATCTCTTATCTGTTGTCGTTGCGCATGGACGCCATCGGCATTTGGTGGGGTATTCCCATTGCCTGGGGATTTGGCGTTACGGCTTCATTTTTATATTACAAAACCGGACGTTGGAAAAAGAAGGCGGTGGTAAAGCATGGTCAACCGGTGAAATAACTAACTTTGCGCAGAACCAACGCAAACTACGGTGAACCGAAAGAATCACTTTTCGATACACAAACGTGCCCTCAGTTTCAAATATGCCTTTCGGGGGATAAGCAAAGCTGTAGCAACCCAACATAATTTGTGGATACATCTCTCTGTCGGAACACTGGTGGTATTGGCTGCTATTTTTTTTCAGGTCACCCGTAACGAATGGATAATACTGATACTCACCATGGCCCTTGTGATTGCAGCCGAATTGTTCAATACCGCCATTGAGTGGGTTGTTGACCTTGTTTCGCCCGAAAAGCACCCATTGGCCGGTGCAGCCAAGGATGTGGCCGCCGGAGCTGTACTGATTCTGGCCCTGGCAGCTGCCATTGTTGGCCTAATTATTTTTTCACCCTATTTGATGACCTACTTATGATATTAATAGCTGACAGCGGCTCCACCAAAACAAGCTGGGCCTTACTGACCCAAGACCAACCCGTTGCCTATTTAAGCACAAAAGGCCACAATCCCTATTACTACACCGATGAGGAACTGCGGTTGATCCTAAGGCAGGAACTAAGTGCACAAATTGCCCAACCCGATAAGGTAACCGAAATTTATTTTTATGGCTCAGGGTGTTCCTCCCAAACCAACTGCAACAGGGTGGAAAACGCATTGAAAGACCTTTTTAACCGTGCAAAAATTTACGTACATCACGACCTCTATGGAGCTGCGCTGGCACTGTTTCACAGAGAAAAAGGCATTGCCTGCATTCTGGGCACAGGCTCCAACTCATGTGGCTGGGACGGAGAAAAAATCACCGAGAATGTGCCATCGCTGGGGTATATGCTGGCTGATGAGGGCAGTGGCACCACCATTGGGAAAAACCTGCTGCGCGGACTATTGAAAGGAGAAGCCGATGAAGAAATAACCCGCCTTTTCTATCACGCACACGACCTTACTTTTGAAAAGACACTTGACATCATTTACAAGCAACCCGAGCCCAACCGTTTCATGGCTTCGCTAACAAAATTTGCTGGAAAGCACTTGCATAACCCATGGTGCCGACAAGTGGTAAAACAATCCCTCGACGATTTTATCACGCTTAATGTCAAACTCTACGACAACCATCAGGAGTTACCCATCGCGTTTACCGGGTCTATCGCCCATCATTTTAAGGATATTTTAGCGGAAGTCTGCCATGAGCACGGACTTAAGATGGGAATAGTTCTTCAGGACCCCATTGAGGGATTGGTGAAGTATCATCAGCAGAACAGAGGATAATTTGTAAACTGATTAAGTTGTAAACATGGACAAAAGACACCAACGATTCTGCACACATGTGCACATGGACTCCGGCTTAGCACCTGGGGAGGGGATAGAAACCAATGGCGGGAGGCGAGCCAAGATTGAATCCCGGCAATTTTCACCTGCCCATGTTATCTTTGAATAATCAGTTTCCGTAGGTCAAAGTGACCATTCATACTTACTTTCAACACATAAATACCATTATCCAATTTGGAGGTATTTATTATGGTGCTGTTTGGGCTCAGAATCTCCGTACAAACCAAGACACCCTTCAAATCATATATTTTTACATCAAGTGTGTTGTCGAGGTCACCTGTTGGCTCAATAACAACAAAATCGGCGGCAGGATTTGGAAACATCTTGAGATGGGAATGGCCGGCTTCAACTTCTTGTAAACCAATGGTCGTACTGTTCAGTTTGCATACGTAAATATCTTCCCGGAAATTGATGCTCGTCAAAGAATCGCGACCAAAAACGACTGTATTGCTAAAGCCACTGGTTACGAAAATATCGTCCTCCCCATCAATGACCAGGCTCAGTGCCGTACTTTGACCCGAAGGGATATTCAATGGGGTTTTGAGGAGAAGAAAATGACCCTCCTCGTCGAATTTTACCAAGGCACCATTATTGCCTCCAACAATGGTATCCATGGGTGTGGAATTCACCTGAAAATATTCCCCGTTTATTGTTGCCCCCAAATAGACATTACCGGCAATGTCTGTGGCCAGCGCATTGCCATAATCCACACTTTCAGTTCCCAGGCTATTTGCCCAGAGATTGTTACCCAGATGGTCGTATTTGGTGATAAACAGCTCAGACGGTTCGTTTGTTTTTGTAATGAAGTTATCTCCAAACCGGACGGAATCTCCTTCAAATTCTCCTGCCAGGTAAACCTGGTCGCCCATGGCTGTTATACAATTCCCTGACAACCTGAAAAGGCTCGGCTTGCTCGTGGCACCTCTGGCCCATAAAGCATTTCCATCAGGATTATATTTAGCCAGAAACACATTCCTCACCGATTCGGTATTGGTAACATAAATGTCATTTGAATCATCAAAAAATACCGTATCGCTCCCAAAGAACCCGGTCAGGTACACATTGCTATTGTCGTCGGTACATATGCCATTTGACATGGCATCAGGAGTTCCGTTTCCGGCAAAACTGTAATGGGTTGCGTTGGCCCAAATAAAATTGCCCGAATTGCTGTATTTTGCAAGAAAAACACCGTAACAAGCACCTGTAGAAATTAGCAGGTTGTTGTCGAAGTTGATTTCATTGTTAAAAGTACCCGACACCAAAAGGTTTCCATTCGCATCAATGGCAACACTTTTTGCACCTCTTCCATTCAAACCCATTTTTGCCCACACAAACGACCCCGATGCATCATATTTTACAAGAAAGGATGCTTGATTATAGGGTTCCGGCAACACAATCATCTGGTTATCAAAACTAATGGTATCGCCCACCAAGTCACCGCTGACATAAACATTACCATTTATATCCGTGACAACCGCATAACCGTAAGTTTCCATATTGGAAGATGGCGTAGATGCTCTTTTTGCCCAAATTATGCTTCCATCAGGGTTATATTTTGCCACAAACATGGAAGCCGCTGATGAATCGGACTTCGACAAGGTGATATTGTCGAATGTGATAGAAGAACTATAGAACGTTCCGGCAACGATTACATGTCCAATGGCATCGGTTGCCACAGCATTTCCGGATTCTGTGTAAGTGCCACCGGATTTTTTCGCCCAAATGTAATCCAGGCTTTGAGCAAAACTTCCGATTGATACCATAGAGAAAACATGCAACGAAATAAATACAATTGCGTTTTTCATTTTACTCTCGTCAGAGTTTACCGTGCTGACTCCGCACTTCTAATTATTGATTGTCACGAAAACACTGGCACTGTTTTGCTTGTACAAGACGAATAAACAATAGATGCTCCAACGATAACCTCTTCTCTTACCAGGCACCCGGCACATAGCATTAGAAACTGATTATCAGCAAGAAAGCTCAGTCTATTTGCATTATCTTTCATGGCCTTGGTATTGAAGAATGGCTATCAAAGATACATTTCATTTGTATGAAATCAATTGATTCAGACTACTTTATTGTTCCCATGTCGATAATCGAATCGGCTCGAAAAACTTCGTACTCCCGACCTTCTGTTCATGTCCTACGGACAAATGGGTTACAGGTTTGCAACGCTATTGATATTGAAGCCCTAGGGGCTATATTACTTGCTTCGGTTTACAGACGCCGGTGAAAAGATAATAAAAACGGTCAACGTTATTTAGGCATTAACAATTGACAACTCCCTACTCCCGTCTCCCTACTCTCTACTCCGGTCTCCCGACTGCCGTCTCCCTCCCGAGAACTTTTGGGATCATTCTCCCTACTGTCCTCTCCACCTCACTACTTCTACATGAACCGTATCGGCAAAACCTGTGAATAGCTTTCTGTTTTCAGTTTCGTTTCCATCGCGGTCAACCTCTACGGTATTCCAGCTGCCGCGGGTAAATTTAAAATCCATTTCACGTCCGGCGATGGGAATGGTCAGGTAGGGTTGTCCGTTGTTAAGTTTGCTGAAAATCAGATTTTTGTCACCCGGATCCCATCCATTAAAATCGGGTGCCAGGTAGATATTTGCATTTTTGGGGGTGTTGTTTGGAAGATGGTCTATCACCAGGGTAAGTTGGTGGGGATGATTGATTGTTGGGAGGTCTTTCCAGTTTTCCACCTGAAGATAGAGGGTGTCGAAATCGTTGTAATTCATCCGGTAAGGAGGTAAATCAACGCCTTCTTTACCTATTTCTGCCGACTCCCACGAACCGCGCGTAATTCGGAATTCGAAGTCGCCGTTTTTTCGTGGAAGGTTGATAAAATATCTTCCGTCGGAATCATGCCAAAACATGTAGCGCAATTTTCCCGGATCCCAACCATTGAAATCGCCCGACACATAAATTTTGGCCTTATCGGGTGTGGTGGGCGGCAGATGGTTGATAACCAGGGTGATGTCGTCGTCTCCTGTGCGACCCCTGTCTTTCCAGCGAGCCACGTCAATGGTTACGGTGTCTGCATTACCCAAATCAATTTGTCGGTTGCTGATGTCGTAACCATTTTTATCCACTTCAACGGTTCCCCATCCCCCGCGGGTGATTTTATAATCGAGTACATAATTTTTTCTGGGGAAGGTATAGAAAAGTTGTCCGTTTTTGTTTCGTTGAAACTCAAAGTTTTTGTCACCCGATATCCATGAGTTGATGTTGCCGGCCAGAAACACAGGTTCGGATGGCGGTGTGTTTTTTGGTAAATTTTTGATAATCAGCACTACCTTGGAAGGTTTTTCTCCGGGGATGTCGGCCCAGCCCCTCACGGTGATATTTACAGTGTCGGAAATGCCAAAATCAAGTGACCTGTTGGGAATCTCGTTGCCATATTCGTCCGACTCGGAGTTGGACAAGTCGCCACGGGTAAGTTTATACTCAAGTCGGCTCACTCCCGGAGGGCGGTCGATGGTAATGTACCTTTTTCCACCTTCAGTTTTTTGAGTAATGGACGCATTATCAGGATCCCATGAGTTGAGGTTGCTGGCTATGGCAATCACGTCATCCTGAGGGGTGTTGTCGGGGATGCTGTCGATAACAATGGTGAGCTTCGGACAGTTAATCGGATCCAAATCGTTCCAACTTTGGATGTTCACCACCGCGGTATCTACCCTGTTGGTAATGAGCGATCTGTTGTCAATTTCTTCTCCACAAATACCCTTCTCAACAGTGGTCCAGTCGCCACGCGTAAATTTGTAGTCCACCTGACCAAACCCCGGAGGCAGTGTGATGTAATAAGCATTGTCAGCATGTCGGGTCAGTTGAAAACGTTCCTCTCCCGGATCCCAGTTGTTGAAGTTACCGGTAATGTAAATGGGTTGGTTTTCAGGTGTGTTTTCAGGAACAGATTCCACCTTAATCACCACCCGGTTGCATGAGGCCAGCGCAACAACAAATGTGAGGATAATAAACCACTGTATGCGAATCGGTCTTTTCATTTGTCGATCCAGTTTAAGAAATCAGGAACTTTTACACGACTGATCAGCACCGACTCATCTGCATCAGGGTTCAGTTCCAGGTGTAGCCGGCTGTTGAAATATTTACTTATCTTGCCAATAGCTTTAATGCCAACAATATAGCTGCGGTTGATGCGGTAAAAAATGTTGGGGTCGAGGAGTTCGTTCAGTTGATCTAAGGTGTGGTTTACAAAATACCTTTTGTTGTTGTGGGTAACGAGCATCACTTCGTTGTCTTCGGCTTTAAAATAAGCTACTTCCTCCAGGTTGATACGCAAAATCTGGTCGCCAATACGTGTAATAAAACGAGATTTATACCTGGGTTTTTCAACGGCGAAGAGTTTTTCCAACTGTTGAATATCCAATGCCATTTCCGGTTTTTTGGCACTGTCGAAGTGCGACTTATATTTTTCCAGGGCTTTGTTGAGATCCGACAATTTTACAGGTTTGAGCAGGTAATCGATGCTATGTACCTTGAAAGCCTGTATGGCATATTCGTCGTAAGCGGTGGTGAAAATGACCGGGGCTTTTGTGTTCACTTGTCGGAATATTTCAAAGCTCAATCCGTCGGATAACCGAATGTCGAAGAACATCAAATCGGGTGCCGGATTTGCTTCCAGCCATTCAACGGCTTCCTCAATGCTGTCGATACATTCCAAAACATGTATTTCATGCTCCACCGAGGCCAGCAGGCGCTTCAACTCGTTTTGGGCAAGCGGCTCATCTTCAACAATCAATACCTGTATTTTCATGGTGCTACATTTTTTACAGATTCGCTATCGGGCAAGGGAATTTTTACCACAAAATCGTCATTATTTTCTTCAATAATCACCTCCCTGTCAGTTAAATAACCATACCTGTTGGTGATGTTTTTAAGTCCGGTTTCGGTGCCCACCTCCTTGTTAATTTTTGGTTGGAGGTTGTTTTTCACCACCAAGAACTCATTTTCCAAAAATATATCAATTTTTAATGGTTTCTTTTTGGAAACCACATTGTGTTTGATGGCATTTTCGATGAGCATCTGAAGGGTGAGTGGAGCCACCAACAGCGTGTGGTTGTTCGTGGGCAAATCCACCTCCACCAGGAGGTTGTCGCCAAAACGCAACTGCATCAGGGTGATGAACGATCGTACAAATCCGATTTCAGTGTCCAGCGAAACAAGCTCTTTTTCCTTGTTCTCGAGAATGTACCGATACACATCTGCCAACTCGCGGATAAATAATCCGGCATTTTCAGGATTTTCATACACCAGCGACGACAAGGTGTTCAGGCTGTTGAACAGAAAATGAGGGTTGAGTTGTGCGCGAAGCAATTCAAAGCGATACTCGGCATTTTCCTTTTTAAAGCGCTCCAACTCGGCCAAACTAAACCGCCATTGGTTGAGCAGAAAAAGTCCCAGCTCGAATATTACAAAGGTGAGCACGATGAAGGTGGTAAATCCGGCAATGGTGAGCTCGTCTTGCAACGACACATACTTATAGGAGCCGAATGCAAATTTTACCGTCCATCTCATAGCAAACACCAGAACCAGCGACACCGAAGCATTCAGCACAAACTGAAGGAAAAATCGTGCGTAAGGTCTTTTGTTCCACGGGTACGTTGTATTTAGTTTGCGATTTACAATGAGGAGTGTTTCTACCACCAGGTAAACAATGAAAATCGAAACCAGGTAATTCTCAATGGGTTGAAACAGACTGTAATAGGTATATACCAAGCTGAAGATGATGTCCAGAATAAATTTGAATATAATCCCCAGAATGAGACCGTAACCCCAACGCAACCAGCGATTTATTTTTACTTCTTGCTCCATGAAACAAATGTAGGCAGATTGATTTCTTTCCTAATCTCAATCAAAAATACAAATTCTGGGCATCGAAACAGGTTTTCAAAGAACGGATTGCTAACAGTATCTTGAAAATGGCCGATTAGCGTTGTGCCAGTTGTTCAGCATGTGGGTCGTGCTCGATGATTTTGGAAAATACCACGCGGTTGTTTTGAACCAATTCAAAAGTGTAGTTTCCTTCCGGAAATTGGCTGATGTCGTATTGAAGGTCAACCAGTTCGTACGATTTGTAGTTTTTGGTGTAGAGTACCTTGTTGTCTTCTTTAACCCTGATTTTTACTTTGTCACCGGCTTTTTTGGCCACTTTTACGTTAACCAAAGCATCGTTGGCCGAAAAAATGGATGCCCGCAAATCATTGGCCACATAGCAACATGAATCGGGTGATTGGGTTTGTGGAAATTGTGCGAAAGAAAGGGAGGCTATCAACGCCAGAGCGAATGTTAAAACAATTGATTTCATGATTTTAGTTTTTATGGTGAATAACTACGGCAAAACTATGTCGTCATCAAGGGGATGTAAACGGTAAAGGTGTGAACTTAAGAATTGAAGGGGTGAAGTGGAGAATGGGGAAGATGGGCTGGGAGTGGGGGGCTGAGTAAGGAGTAGGAAGACGGATGTCAGAAGTCGGAAGTCAGGAGTAGGTAGCAGCAGACAAAAATAGCCCGTAGGGCTTCAATATCCATAGCATAACAAACGAAACATTCCATTTGTCCGTAGGACATTAACGGGAGTGGGAAGTCGGAAGTCCGGAGTAGGTAATCGCAGACAGAATTAGCCCGTAGGGCTTCAATATCCATAGCATAACAAACCAGGTAATTTTTTTGTCCGTAGGACATTAACCGGAGGGTGTTAGTGGAGGGCAATAAAGTTATCGCCGACATAACGTATTTGTAATCAGGAAAATAGTACTGGTTTTGTCCCCCTGCGAATCTGAAAAAGCAGATATGAGACGAACCGCCATTTGGTGTGGCATCGCCGTTTAATCTCCTTTTCGACATAAAAAAACCGCCCTGATTTCAGGACGGTTTTTTAGTAGGCCGGTCTATGGTTATTTCGTTGGTATCGTGTAGATTAATGCATCGTTACGGTAGCCTGTGAGGTCTTTGTACCAATCCTCGAAGGTGGTGCCGCCGCTGGTTGCCCAGGTAGCGAATTTCAAATATGCCCATACAATCTCTTGTTTTTCAATGGGATAATCAAAATATTCGTAGATGTTGATGGCCCAGGGCAGGTTGTTGGCGGTTTTATAGTAACGTCCGTTTGCCGGGTCGCTATCGTCTTCGTAGGTGCCAAACAAGGCCTGATCGGCCAGGGCTGTTGGCGGATAATCGGGCAAATGCACTTCCACCGAGCGGTCTTTGTTCACAAAGATAAAGGGGTTGAAATTGGCAATGTCCAAATCGTTGTACGAGTAGGTGTTGGGTGCAAATTCCATATCGATAACGATGGTCACGGGATCCACATAGGGGGCATCTTCTTCGGTGTTTACGCCAATTCCCATTCCGGGATGGGGCATTTGTGCAAACGCATTGTCATATACAATGATGGTAGGAATGGTTTGTCCGGCTTCGGTACCATTGCCGCTCAATGTGATGATGTTTTCGGTTAAGCGTGAGCCGGTTACGGTAACATCCGTTGGGTTGATGGCTGAAGAAAGCTGGAATCCGAATCCGTTTTCGAAGGAAGCGCCGAAGGCTTTTATCACGAAGGTACCTTTCACATGCTGAACCATGTTGCTGGTGTTGGTAGTAATTTCAAACTGATAATCCAGTACCAGATCGTTGAAGTCGTAGTCACCTTTGCCGGGCCATAAATCTTCGTAGGCCAGCGTTCCGGGGCCAAGTGCGGGATACAGGTTGGAAGTTCCTGCAATGATATCCACGGTAATGGTGGCGATGTCGCACAGGGCGTTCATGTCGCAAACCTGATAATCGATGGTTACGGTGCCTGCAAAATTGTTTGCGGGGGTGAAGGTTACCAGTCCTGTAACGGCATTTACGGTAAACACGCCTTCTGTAGTTGGGTTGGGCTCGGTGCCTCCCACAAATGTAACACTGGTAGGATTGAGGGCGCTGGTTCCTGCGATGTCGTTAGCCAGTACGTCAATATCCACAGGGGTATTTACCTCCGTCATCGCATCATCGTCCACAGCGGTTGGGCCTACGGGATAGGTTACGGTTACGGTGGCCAGATTGGAGGCATAATTGTTGTCGTCGCGCACAAAATACTGAATGGGGGTGGGGCTTCCCACCAAACCTGCTTCAGGAGTAAAGGTGATGGCGCCTGTGGTGGTATTCACCGACCAGGTACCTTCTCCGGCAACAACCAATGATTCGCCGGGTCCGTTGGTGCCAGCAATTTGCACACTGGAAGGAACAATAACTCCATCGCCGGGAACATCGTTGTCCAATACATCGATGGTGACAGGGTCGCCGGGCATACCGTTGCCACTGTCGTCGTTGGCGGTGGGTGTTTCAATGGTGATGAGGTTTACCCACGTGCCTTGCACAATGGCGCTGCCGCTGGTGAGCAGGGTGTGGTTGTCATTTTCAAACTCACCGCCGGCTCCCATGGCAAATTCAATTTCGTCGAAGGCCAGTCCGGGTGTGGAAACAAAATGCAAAAAAGCATAGGGCTCACCGGAGTTTTGACCGGTTCCGGGTTTTCCGTAATAATTATAGGTGGAATAGGTGGTGCCGTTCACCGAGGTAACAAAATGGTTGATGTTTTTTGGAAGTAAGGCAATGACATCTGCCGTGGCAAAAGTTCCGATAATTTCGCCATCGCGGTAAATTTTGATGTTGTTTTGACCATCGCCTGCAGGCCAGGCAAATCCAAAATATTCCACAGGATTGTCGAATACGAGTCTTACCTTACCGCCTGTTCTGATGGCCATATATTGTCCGGTTCCTGCTCCATACTGGTCGTCATTTTTTATATACGACTGTCCGGCAGTTTGGTAATAGGTGCCCACCACCGAACTGTATCCATTGGGAGTGGGTGCCCAATTATAATTATCAGGAGGAATTGAAAAACTTTCAAAGGTTTCGGTGGCCAGTGTTCCTCCCGTAACGTCGGACACCATCATGCCGGGTGCACTGGTATATACGCGCAGGTATTCCTGAGCCTGAGTGCTGATACCGATTGTCAACAACAACATCAGTAAGGCCAGCAAACGAGCCGAAGTTGTTACCATCTTTTGTTTCGGATGGCTTATCCTGTTTTTTTGAGTATTTTTTATGATTGATTTCATGTTAGAGCTTTTTTAAGGTAGTACAGGAAGGATTATTGAAACTGATAGCTGAGTGTGCCGTTGCCCAGATCGAGGCTGATATCCTGACCCATGTATTTCAGGCGAACTGAAGTTTCGTAGGAAGGAATGGTCAGTTTCATGGTGTAAGGCTGGTTGGCTTTCAGGAAGGCCTTTTGATACACCTGGCCCTGAGCGGAGGTAACGCTCACAAGGTTGTTCACCTTGCCGGTCATGGTAATTTGCACATCCTGAGTGGTTTTCCAATCGAAATTCGCATTTACCTTCATGTCGGCCATGTTTTCGGGTGCCACCGGATTGGGATCGACGGGGCTATCCTTTTTACAGGCTGTTGTAAACAGCAAAAAGCTGAAGAGGAGGATGAATAGTTTATTCATGGTTTAGTTTTTTTTTATATTCTGTGAAAGTGGGCTCAAAACTTGTGCCATTCATATGGATTGCAAAAATACTATTTGTTATCAATGGGTTACAAAAAAGTCATAACAAACAAAATGTTTTAATTTTGGAAACGATTCCCAATACGGGACGATTCGGTGCTGCATTTATGGTCGGGTGTGGCAGCATTTATTAAAAAATCAGGGTGATAGGGTTTGAATCACGCCAATGCAATCACCTTTTTCCGGTAAAATGCTGCTTTATGACGATATGTCGGGTTTTTTATTTTTCCAACTCTTTCAATAAATCGTATTTTGCCTGACGGGTTTTCCATCTTTCTTTGGCATATTGTTGTAAGTCGGCAATGGTATCCTTTTCATCCAATATTTCGAGTCCCAACAATGTTTCAATAATGTCTTCCATGGTTACAATTCCTTCCAGTCCTCCGTATTCATCCACGATTAGTGCAATATGTTCTTTTTTTTCCAGCATCTTTTCCCATAACGCCAACAGCACAACAAATTTGGGAACGATGAGAATATCTCGTCTGAGGTCCTTTAGCTTTAGTTTATGTTGGTCTTCGGCCAATTTTTCAAATACTGTTTGTCTGAATACATATCCCGTAATATTTTCTTCATTATCAGCGAATACAGGTATGCGCGAGAACTTGAGGTAGTCTTTATTTTTAAGAAAATCGGTCAGGTAGAGTTGCTCGTCGGCGATGGCGAGCACAACCCTGGGGGTCATGATATCCCTTACTTTTATGTTCTTCAACCTGAGAATATTTTGAAGAATTTTGTGTTCTTCTTCCGAAAAAACGCCTTCATCGGCTCCTATGCTTGCCAAGGCCGAGATTTCTTCTCTGCTGGTTGTTTTTTCCTGATGATTCTTCGAAATTAGTTTGGTGATAAGCGCCGACATCATGACCAACGGATAGGTAATGATGATCATGGCCCGGATGATGTAAAAAGAAATCATGGTTAAATTTCTCCAATATCGGGCACCGATGGTTTTCGGGATAATTTCGGTTATTACCAAAATGAGAATGGTTAAAACGGCAGAAACAATGCCAAAGGAAGCCTCTCCGAAGACTTTAACAGCTTGTGCACCAACGCCTGCTGCTCCAATGGTGTGGGCTACCGTGTTCAGCGACAAGATTGCCGACAAGGGTTTGTCGATGTTGTTTTTTAAATTGATGAAAGAACCTGCCCATGCATGACCCTGTCCTTGCTTCACGATCAAAAATGCCTGAGGGGTGGATAGCAGGACCGATTCCATAATGGAGCATAAAAATGATACAAACAGCGCAAGAAACAAATAGGCGAGGAGTAGCAGCATATTTTTTTATTTCAAATGTACAAATAATGTCGAAATACGTTATTTGTGCTTGTTTTTCGCGGCAGCCTGAAACAGCGATACGATTCTTTTTTGTCTCAGGCTTTGGTTTTAAAATTGGCGTATTCTTTTTGAATGACTTCGTCGGCTATGGGGTTGGTTTCTTGTAAGTAGGCAATGGCGTTGAAATCCAGTATTTTAACAAGTCGGTATTTTAATTTAAGTGCATGGGGACTGAGGATTTCCCAGTACAATTTTAATTTTCGCGAAATGCCGGTTTCAGGAAGCAAAGTTTCGCCCTTAATGAGGCTGCCACTTATTACAAAAACGGCCTGAGGGTCGTTGGCCACCAGTTGCTCGTGAAAAATATAGAAGCAAGTGAGCGTAATCTTTTTAAAGTTCACCCGAATATCTGTTTCGTTGCACAACAGTTTATTTAGCTTGTCAGTGTGATTTTTCCAAATGGCAGGATAATAATCGCAGTAAAACAGGTGCCTGTTTGTGTCGAGGCACCTAAAGTCGGCCAAATAGGTTATGGTGCTGTTGGTGTTGATATGAGGAACCTCGAAGCTAAACTGCCGTTGACAAATGTCGAATTTGCCGGGGTTGTTCTGCTTTGATACCTGATAGTCGTAAATGGCTGTGTTCATATCAATTCCATCTCAATTGATTTTGCTCAGGATAAATTCTTTTAACGAGATTTGATGTTTTTGACGGTAGGTTTGATCCAAATCGTTCAACAAACGGATTTTCAGATAGGCCCTTTTGTAATTGCAAATCACTTCGATGGTTTCATCGCTATAAATAAACTTGTGCGCGTAACATCCTCCTCCACAATGCCATTTTGTGAAGCAGTTGGCACATGCCCGGCGACTGTACACATTGTATCCGTTGATTAATTCTTCCAAACGCCGGTCGTCCAATTCAACCCGGTCCTTGTCTATTTTACCCCAGATGCTTTCTTCATATCCGGGATCGTGGGGAGCGGATATGCGAGAACAGGTGGAGTAGGTGGCTTCGGGAGTTAAGCAAAGCACACCCGGACAAAACCTGTCGATAAACAAGTGGTTGTTTCTGAACGTACTACACTCTACATTGATGTTTAGCTGTTTGCCCAGATCAAAAGCTTTGTTAAAATGGGTCAGAAAATCGGCGTAAAACTTTTCCATCTTTTCCGGCGTATCGAAATAATCTTCGTCTGTTACCTCCTCAAGCACAACCGTGTCGATTTCGGGATATTTTTCTGCCACGGTTTGTATCATTCGTTCCTGCAATGCCACATTCTCCTTGGTGATGGTGGAGCGAATTCTCACTTGTATTCCGGCATCTACAACCTTTCGCAGGTTTTGGCTCACCTGATCGTGGTGCCCACGTTGGAAGTTTTGAATTTCTTCCAGTATTTCGAAGGAAAAGGCCAGACGGATATTATGGCTTTTAAAGGTTGCCAACATCTCTTCCGTCATGATGGATCCGTTGGTGACCAACGAAAACCAGATATAGTAGTCGAATTGTTTGGCCCGTTCGGTGCCGTATTCCAGAATAAATTTAATTAAATCCCACGTCATGAGCGGTTCTCCGCCGCCAAGTATGGAAATAAAGCACTTTTTCTCTTTGATGGTTTTGGGGTTGATAAAATCGTCGAGTGCTACTTTGAGTGTTTCTTTGGTTAGTTTTTTGCCGGAGCGTCCTTTGGCCGAATAGCAGTAGGAACAACTAAAATTGCAAATGTTGTTGGGCAAAATGAGCAAGGTGTTAAATCCTTCTTCCAATACACGAGGTTCCAGGTATTCTTCCACCTTTTTAGAAGGGATTATTTGTTGCAGCAAGGGTTTGATGTTGTCGTCGGCTTGGTCAGGGTGATCCACCTGCCGGTTTAATTGTTCGACGAAGTCGGGTTGGGCAATGAAAGTTTTTTGTGTAAAAGGGGAGTAAACCAGTTGAATGGATTCCGGTTCTTTTTCAAAATAATCTCCCACAGCTATTGAAAATATATTTTGGGCGTTGAGGTTCTTCTGATTTACTTGGTTCATCTTGAGCTAATTTGAAAACTAAATAATGAAAGGGATGTGGGGTAATCCACATCCCCTTCTAACTTTGTACATGACCTTATCGGTCGTTGCAACCACAAGCATGATCGCAGCAGGAATGTACGGCGTAAGTAGTTTTTTCTACTTGTACAACTTCTGTTAACATAGCTTAAGTTATTAATTGAATGGACAAATAATGGTTAAGGAGTTGTTTGAAGCCCATTCCTTCCAAACAAACGCCGGTCAATTTTATTATCGGTATGTCAGTTGCGTGATATCCTTTGATAGGCCGACCACATGTTTTAATTTGATGGTTTTTAGTGGCTGGTTCATGGGCTTTGGCGCCCACGCCGGATAGTTTCGCTGCCGTGAAAAGTTGCTTGATGTCACGCCAAATCAGTAACATATGCTTCACAGAGCGACTGAAGATACTGATATGTATAATGCAATTATTCATTATCAAACTCAACTCCGGATACCGGAAACACTTGGCTTTGCCCTATTGATGGGTTATTAAGCGAATCAAATATACAAATTAATTTTTGTACTACAAGGGATGAATTTTACCAAGGTTATTTTTGGCATTGCTTTGTTTTAGTTGAGGTATTATCAAGTTGTTGGATTAAGGAGGTATAAGATTGAAGCGAACTGAAAGCTTATTTCATCTGGTTATCGGTGTGATATCAAACACCCCGGAAGCATGGTTAAAAATCCGACACATTTATCGTAATTCAATTCGTAATAATTAACTCCAAAATTGATAGTTTCATAATACCATGTCTGGTGATTTTTATAGTATTCCTCCGACGGTATTTCCCAAAAATTACGACCCAATTTTTCTGCCACAAACCATTTTTCCACCAGCCGGGCCGCTCTGCCATTTCCATCTCTAAATGGGTGAATATGAGCAAGTCGTAGGTGAATCAAGGAGGCAAAGTAAAAGACTTCCATTTGGTTAAGATCGGTAGCCATTAATTCAGCTACATCCTGAAATAATACCATCATTTCTGCTTCCACAAACTCAGGTTCCACAGCCATATATACTAACCCCGATTTTCCAAATACTCCAACTCTTTCAATACGATATTTTCCTTTTTTGCTTTTTATCAACAACGTATTCGAGAATATTCTGTGGCAATTCAATAAATTCTTCTCATTCAGTTCATTATGTTGAGCAAACTCATAGGCTTCAATTAGGTCTTCAATTTCTTCAATTTCTTTTCCGGCCTTGAATTTATCTTTATTCATCTCATAATTCATGTAGGAATTCAGATCGATGCTGTTGCCTTCCATATTTGATGAATAAACCGCAGAGGCCTTTGTCAAAAAATCGAATCCTCCGTTATTCTCCGAGAAGTCAAAATGCGCTACAAGTGCCGGAATTTCACGCCCGATGGTTTGCTCATAGGTATCCAGATATTTTCTTTCCGTTATCCTCATTTAATCAAATGCTTTAAAGGCAAATATACTGATTTTTGATGTTATTTGGCTATGTTTTGTGCTTTCAGACCTAAGGACAAATCGGTGCCAATGCTGTGATGTTTGGGGAGGTTGTAAGGTTGGGAAATGGGGGAGGATTGGTTTGTTGGGAGCAGAAGTAGTTGAAGCTAATTGGCATTTTTTATTTATTCAATATTCAAGACTAATTCATCTTTTGGCCAATCCCTTATCCTCAAAAAATATTTAAAACAAACTAAGCTGATTGCCCAAAGGGTGGCCCTCCATCTCCAACAATTTCTTTTTCACCGAAATTCCGCCGGCATAGCCCACCAGCTTGCCATCGTGACCCACCACGCGGTGGCAGGGGACGATGATGGAAAGGGCATTGGCGCCGTTGGCTGCTGCTACTGCCCTGATAGCCTGTACATTGCCGAGGCCTTGGGAAAGTGCCAGATAGCTGACTGTTTGTCCGTAGGGGATGCGCAACAAGTCTTCCCACACGGTTTTCTGAAAGTCGGTTCCAACCAACAGGACGGGAAGGTCGAATTGGGTTCGGGTTCCTGTGAAGTATTCATTCAATTGCCTGATGGCCAGGGCAATGATTGGTGTATTTCCTTCTTTGTAGGTGGCCTTGAGTTGGGTTTGAATCCTCCTGTCGATGGTGTCGCGCATCTTTCGGTGGCGCCAGTCGCACAAACACAATAGGCCTTGATAGTCACCCAGCAACAGCTCGCCAAAGGGCGAAAGAAACGATTGTGTCCACACGCTATTTTCCATCACCGGCCAGCGCTTTTTGGGCTGCCAATCGTCCTATTTCCACCAACTCTTCGGCCTTGTAAAAATCGAACATGGTACTGGCTTCCCTGGAAACCTGTATCAATAGGTCGGGTGGGTATTTTTCCATGGACACTTCGGCAATGTGTTGGGTCATTAAGGCCAGGGTTTTGTTCATCAGGTCGAAATAGCCCAATTGTTCTTCACTTTCCTTGGCATTTCCCCAGTTAAACTGATGGTAGAAGTCCTTCATTTTCTGTTGATATATGCTCAGCCGGTTCTGCTTTTCTTCTTTGGTAACGCGGGGTTTATCGAGGGGAATGTCGGCGTTTACGTTTACCGCCACCAAGAGGTCACCCTCGGTTCTGGTCACTTGACTTATGGGCAGGTTGTTGAGCACACCACCGTCGATGAGTAGTCCGTTTTTAATTTTTACAGGCTGCAACACCGTAGGTATGGCGATGGAAGCACGAATGGCTTTGTAAATGCTTCCGGAGGTAAAAACCACTTCCTTTTTGTTGAGCAAATCTACGGCCACCGCGGCATATGGAATATGCAAATCCTCGATGTTTTTGTCGGAAATAAATTCCTTCATCCTGTTCAATACCTTGTCGCCTTTTACCAGTCCCTGGGTACTGAAGGTAAAATCTATCAGACTAAGTACTTTGGTGCGATCGAGCGTATAGAGCCACTGTTTAAACTCTTCCATCTTTCCCAAAGCATACACTGCACCCACCAGCGCACCCATGGAGGTGCCGGCGATGGACGTGATTTCAAAGCCTTGTTTCTCAAGCTCTTCAATTATACCAATGTGGGCAATTCCCCGTGCGCCGCCACCCGAAAGCACCAATGCAATTTTGTTATTCGTTGTCATGATCTGTTCCATTTGCAGGTGTATTTCCTGCAAAGGTAGGTATTATTCGCAGGTTAGTACTTCATGATTTTTTCGGTGGTAATGCGGTCGCCTACCCTGATTTGCAAGAAGTAAATTCCTGAACTGAGGTTGCTTAAGTCGATTTCTGTGTGGATGCTGTTTCCATCCACAGGCCATGTATAAGTTGCCACCTGACCCATCACTGCATTGGTGAGCGTGGCCGTAACATGCACATTGCTAACTCCTTCCATGTTCAATTGAATTTTACCGGAGGTAGGGTTTGGATATAAACTGACGGTGGTTGACAACTTCCGCTGACTGATGGAGGTAATATTTCCCATGCCAAATTCAAACACCGAAAAATTCCCGAAATCAGGGTCTAGGGTGTGGAGGATGTTTCCATCGGCATCCTTCACGCGAATATAACCCGTTCCCTGAGCAGGCTGTGCCCAGAAATCCAATCCGTTTCCGCCACTGTCGTCGATTCGTAGCTGATAACATCCCGGACCCAACAAAAATCCATCATCATATACGGTGGTGTTTTCGCAATCGTACCGTTCAAAATACACATTTCCATCGCCATCGTACAATGTGTAGGAGGTTTGGTAACCGTAGTTGTTTGTTTTTAATTGAATGTAAATCAGCTCGTTGGCCGGATATACATCGATGTCGTCGAAAGGTGCCGTGAGGCTGTTGTTGTGTGGATACTCGTCCGTGCCATTGTTGGGTTGACTGATATGGACGGTAAACCGGTCGGCAGTTCCAAGCCAGAACGAAAGTTGAGATACGGGAAGGACTACGGTATCCTTTTCCAGGAAGTTGAGCGATCCTGTCCAGGTAAGGTTTTCCGTTTCGCCACCTTCCACAAAATATTCGATGTTGAGGCTGGTGAGGGGTGTACTTCCGGTATTTTGTATCACAATTTCGGGGTAGGAGCATGCCGGGTTAAAGCGCGTTTGGCTTGCATCTTCCGAGTTGGGTTTGAGGATTTTATCGATGGAAGCGTCCAGACTAAAGTTGGGTGCGCCATAGGTAATCAACTGATTGTTAACGATGTAATTGCTGGCTCCGTTGGCATAAATCAATCCATAATCCAGTTGATGGGTTTCGCCCGGTTGTACGAATTCTGTCAGGTCAAATTCATATACATCGCTGGGTGCCCCGGGACACCATCCGGCACGGTCGTAAATCCAGGTTCCTCCCTGAGGGAAAATGGCATTGTCGGCACATTCTTTCCAAACCCGCCATTCGTATTCTACCTCTCCGCCATCGATGTTGAGGGTGTGGTTTCGTGCGGTAAATTCACCCTGTTGTCCGTGACCGGTAATCACCGACCTGAATTTGTATGCACCGGCGTATGGTTTAAAATAAAAATCACGTGGTTCGAAGGCGCGATCGTCCATAATGTCGGTGTAGTTTTTGCTGTCGGCACGCCATATCTGGTTGAAATACAGCACATCTCTAGGTGGTGTTCCCACGATATACATAAAGCGGATGTCCATATCTTCCTGACGTTGTCCACCCCGTTCGATGGTCATGCGCTTGGTGCCTTTCAATACAGGTGCGTAGTCGGTAACGTCGAAGGCCCAGGTTTTGCCCTCCATGCCCAAATCGAGGTAGATGCCGTAGGGGGTAACAAACGACATGATTTCCACCTTGGCGGGATAGCGTCCATAATAACTCAACTGACTGATTTCGATGGTGTCGGTGGCCGCTACCAACATGGAGTCCGTTGCTATTCCTTCGGGATCGAACGTATGTACATATTGTGAAGCCCAAAACTCATTTACCGATATTTGATTGATGCTGTCGGAGTGGGTGGTTCCGTATTGGGGGATAATCTCATATGCCCGCACGATATTGGGGTTGAGCCTGACGGAGTCGGTCACGATTTCATCGGTAATGGTGAGGTTGTAGTTGCCTTGCAAAAAGCTGATATTCGGACGGTTTTGGGTGGCTTCAAACCCTTTGTTCAATTGGTTTCCACGTTCCCAAACCCAGTAAAGGTAGTCGGTTATCTGGGCTGTTTCGGCATTGGGAGATAGGTCTGCAACCGTTGTACCGGAACCTTCATTAAGCGGATAGTAAGCCACAAGGTTGCTGTAATCGGGGTGGGTATTGTCCAACGATTTATACATCCAATTCTGAATGGTTTCGCCGGTAAGTTCCTTGTTCCAAACCCGAAATTCGCTGATTTTACCGTAGTAGGAACGGTCGGCAGTGCCACTGGTGGCCAATATCATCTGTTGAATGTTCATCGGAAGGGTTTTTCCCGTGCCATCCAACCAAAGTTGTCCGTTGTGGTAGATGCTCATGATGCCTGTGGCGCCATTTTTGGTAAAGGCCCAATGACTCCAGCTTCCTTCGTATTCATTGGGAAAAGCTGCCTTGTCGATGCGGTCGTATCCACCGCCGCTATTACCACAATCAAAATATACATTGCCATTGCCCCAGGGCAGATGGATGTTTACTGTTCGGTTGTTGTTGTCGTCATTGGCGTAAACAATGCTGTTGTTGGAGGGTTGCAAATTTTCGTTTCCATAGCTCCAGAAACTCACGGTAATTTCATCGGAAATGGACGAAAAGGGAGTAGTAGGAATGTCTATTTGTCCGTTTACGGAGTTTAAATTATAGCCATTGTTGGCCACCAATCCGGCTGTAAATGGGAGGTTTTCTCCTTCAATATCCAGGGGGTCATCGGGGGTGTTGTTGGTAAACGAAAATTCCACCAAAAGGTTGGAAGTGCCATCCCAATTAAAGGGTGTGTGAAACTGAATACGGTTTGTTCCGTTGGTGAAAAGCCTGTCGTAGAAATACACTTCCGAGAAATCATCCACATCAGGGGTGCCGCTGTTGAGGTTGGTTTTGTCGGTAGCCTTTATCCTAACCCGTAAATAATGGGCGGCGGCTCCATTGTTCAATACGTTGAATATAAGTCCGTTGATATCGCCGGAAGTGAGTCCTGCCGACATAAGTTCCGATTGCAAAAATAAATATTGTGATTTTCCGCTATGGTTTTCAGTGGCCAACACTTGTCCCAGCGACAGGTTACCTGACCCTACGGGGATGATGTTTTCGGAGATGGTATTGTTGATTATCACATTCTTTTCACGGTACTGGTAGTAGTCGAACAGCGGTGTTGTTACATATGGAAAACTGCTTCCTGAAAAGGCTGAGATACTATGGGAGTTGGTAAAACTTAGTACCGAGTCCACCCGCGATGAATCGATGATGTAGGTGTTGCAACTATAATCCCATTCGCCACAACCCCTGTTGGTATTGCCGGGCACCGAAATCAAACCGTCTTTGCAACGCATGTTGTACAGCATGATGATTTTCTCATAAGTTTGGTCGGGACCGTCAGGGAAGTCGATCACCGTGTCGCGACCCTGAGGACTGTTGGTTTGTGTGTAGTTAAAGGTTTGAATCATGAGTGTGTCGCCCGGGTTTTGAGCAAACAAAGGGGCGGACAAAATGAGCAAGATAAGGGAGTAAAATGTTTTCATACGCGAGGAAAGTTTTTTTTGAACGTATTTGCATGTGTGAGCGGGACAAATGTAGGGTTTTTTCGGCGGAAAGGAAAGCTGTTGTTGATTCTGGTGGGGTTGAAAAACATAGATATACGTAACAGCTTGTTAGGAGTGATTCCCGGTTGGGTATTGGCGCAATTTCCACTCCTTACTTATACACCACCTGTTGTGGTTTGGTGTACAGAAAGTTCAAACGGTCAAGGAGGTTCTGTGTGGAAAAAGAAAACCCGATATGGTTGATGCCCGATGGTGTAACAGGAAAATAGGCCACCCTGAATTCGAAGGAAGTAAAGGCCAGGAAATCGTTTCGGACGTAGGCACCCACCCCAAAATTGGTGAGTAGCTGACGGTTGCCCAACTTCATTTCCTGCGGACCGATGGTCCCCACGCTGCCAAATCCCAGCAGGGCAACGCGAAAGCCAAAAAGGTAAAAGGGCGTATAATCAATAAAAGTAGTTTCCAAAAAAGTTCGTTGTTGGCCATAAAACGATTGACTGCTGAGACCCACAAATCCATATTCCTCACCTAAATAGAGCAAGTCGTTGGAAAACCTGTTGATGGAAGAAGTGATGGTGAATTCGGTCACCACCCTGAACTTGTTACGCTTTTTAACAATTAAATCTGTAAGGTGTATGGCTTCAAATTTGAAAGCACCCTGTTCCCATCCGTCGGTAAAATGACTTCCCACCTCAATTTTACCAAAAATAAAACCCAGGTGATTGATGTGGGTGGTAACGCCCAAGCCCAGACCGGCATAGGGTTTTTCCATAAATTCTGTCCAGGAGTAGCCTCCTGTTATGCTGGCTTGAAACCCATATGGAACATATTCTGCTTTTCCAAAATTGAGCAGGTAGTTGGTGCGGTAATAATCTTGTTTTGAAACAACCAGATTACCAAGCAGATAGTCGTAGTTGAAAAATTGGCTGTTGGTGTCCGGCGTCACGGTAGGCCGTTGGGAGTAGTTTGTTTTAGAAAAGGAAATTCCCGGAATAAAATACACGTTGCCGGATTTGAAATGGGGCAGTATTTTTTTTAATGGAATCACATATGAAGCCCAGGCATCGTAATACATGTAGTTGAAATAGTATTGACTTTTGTCGAGATAGGTAGGGTCGGTAATGAGGTTTTCCGCATTGTTTGAAATGGTGAGACCCCCGCCCAGGTTCACTTTGGTAGGGATCAACTGCCGGGTGAGGTCAAGCCGGATGTTCTGACTGTTGTTTCCCACATCGTACGACAGTTCACCATCAATCAGCTGATAGATGTTGTTGACGCTGTAATCGATGCTCGACATATAGAATTGTGGTTTGCTTTTGGTGTCGAGGGTAAGGCCAACCCCCGCACTCTGTCCCAATCCCATGATGTTGGCTTGCCGTAAGTAAAGGTCGAATTTGGTGGAGCTTACGATGTTAGGTACCGCCAGCCAGGGGAATTTATCTTTTACCAACACCAGCACGTCCACCGAGTCGCCCACCGAAGGAGTTACCACGATGGAGGCGTCCTGCAAAAAGCCGAGGTTGGTCAGGATGCGTGCATTTTCAACCAAAATCAATGGGTTGATGGTGTCGTGTTTTTCAAAAAGGAGCTTTTTACGAATCACATAATCGCGGGTGTTGACATGGGTTGGATTCAGTGCTTTTTCCACGTACGTGATAACCGGTCGCGTGGTATCCATGATGGTAGGACCAAAGGGTTTCAACACCTGAATTCTGATATCTCGGATGGGGCGACCTGTGAAGGGCTTGTACACGTCTTCTGCATTCAACAGGTTTTGTTTTTGCAGGGCAGTATCGGTGGGCGGACTGGCAAGCGCCATTTTGTACAATTCTTTTAAAAACACATGGTTTTCTGAAGCCGTCAGTAGTTTATTGTAAAAATTGTAGCCGTTTTGTTTGGTAAGCAGGATGTAATTTTCGCAAACGGTAAATGACGTGTCGCGGGTGATGTGGATGGCCTTGTTGGGAAGCAGCACGTATGCCGGAGCCACTGCTGTAATGGTATGGCAGTCCTGCTGACCAAAACCACTGATGGCAATGAGCAGTACAACAAGCAGTAAAGTGTATTTGGCAGTTGGTTTGGCCACTATCTTTCGCGCAAAAAGTTATCCAACGAAGATAGGAATTTTTGGGAAGTGGGGGGTAAATGTAGGAGAGAGGTTTACATTCGTTGAGTGGATGGTTATTTCCTCCCCACCACCTTTTTCGCCGCCACCACAATACCCCGGGTGTTCAATCCATAAACGTCCATCAATTCTTCGGGTGTACCGCTTTGTCCAAATTGGTCGTTCACGGCAACATATTCCATGGGAACGGGGAGTTCTTGCATCAGCATTTGAGCCACACTGTCGCCCAGACCTCCATTTCTTTGGTGTTCTTCGGCAGTTACCACACATCCTGTTTTTCGGATGGATTTGAGTAATAATTCCGTATCCAATGGTTTGATGGTGTGAATGTTGACGACTTCTGCCGAAATTCCCTGGCTTTCAAGTTCGTTGGCGGCTTCCAATGCTTTCCAAACCAGATGTCCGGTGGCTACAATGGTGACGTCGGTTCCTTCGGTCATGAGGATGCCTTTGCCAATGACAAATTCTGAAGTTTCGGGAAAGAAATTTTCCACTTTTGGTCTTCCAAAACGCAGATAAACAGGGCCTTCATATTCGGCGATGGCTTGGGTGGCTCTTTTGGTTTGGTTGTAGTCGCAAGGGTTGATTACCGTCATGCCCGGCAACATTTTCATCAGCCCGATGTCCTCGAGAATCTGATGGGTAGCGCCGTCTTCTCCAAGGGTTATGCCCGCGTGTGAAGCACAAATTTTTACATTTTTTTCTGAATAGGCAATGGACTGACGAATTTGGTCGTAAACACGTCCGGTACTAAAATTGGCAAAGGTGCCCGTAAACGGGATATAACCTCCTGTTGCCAGACCTGCAGCCACGCCCATCATGTTGGCTTCGGCAATACCCATCTGGAAAAAGCGTTCAGGATTTTCGGCCGCAAAAGCATCCATTTTCAGTGAGCCGGTAAGGTCGGCAATCAATGCTACCACCTTGGGGTTGGTGCGTCCCAGTTCTTTAAGTCCGTCTCCAAATCCGGAGCGAGTATCGCGGTAATCAATTACTTGGTAAGTATGCATGAGTTAAAGATTTATTCTTGTGGTTTTTAATGTGGTAATGGTGAAATTGTGAATTTTTGTTTGCAATGTTTGCGACGAAAACCTGGAACGAAACACCAATCGATAGGAGCCGGGTTGCAAATAATAGGATTCGCTGTTGCCCGATTCACTGTTGATATCCACCACCCATTGTTGCTCACCATTTTCATTCAGTTGATAAATACTTCCATACCCCTTGATGTTTTTCTGGATGCTCAGGATTCCGGGGTTTTCAACCAAAACCTGGGTGGTTTTTCCGGCTTCGATGCTCAGGTCATGAATTTTGGTTACAGGCAGCGTGAGTATCTGTACATCATAGTTTCCTTGTAAATACCGAATGTTTTGAAACGGATACTGGGTATTCAGGAGGTCTGCTTTTCCGGATTCGAAAACCAGAACTGCCGGATTTACATTGGGTTGGGTGTTGTTTTTAAGTTTAACAACCAAATCGCCGCGGGGACAACTGGCCGAAACCATGTTGTGCTGACCCTTGGTAAGTTTCACCGACTCGATGCTGACGGGCGGCAGTGTGTTCACCACAATGCGGTAGGTGTATTCGGGATCGATGATCATGGTGTCGGGCACTCCACTTGAGTTAAGGGTGTGGAGGTAGTTGTCGGTTATCTCGCCGGTTTGTTGGTTAATAAACGTCAGGTTTACATTGGTTTCTGTGGGTCGTCGAACGGCATCCAACAAATTAACCTGTAAAGAGGTTTTGTTGAGTACTTTGGAGATAATCACATTCAAGGCACGCGAAAAGGCTTGTTTGTCCTCTGCGTTGAAATAGGTTCCGGCACAATCGTAACTTTGCTCCATGTCTTGCCCCATACCAATGATATATGGTTTCAGAAAAATATTTTTTGCCTGAAGGCGGCCGCTTACTTCGCAAATGTCGCCACCACACTCTTCCAGCCCGTCGGTGATGAGAATCACGATGTTGCGACAATTTTTACACGGTGGGAAATCGTCTTCTGTACGGTCGAGCGCCATGGCGATGGGGGAGGTGCCTCTGGGTTTGATTTCTGCCAGTGCATCTTTAATTTTTTGGGTGTTGTTTTCACCAAAGGGCACTTCCAAACGCGTGTCATTGCAGTCCTGGGGCGGGAATGGTTTCAAATGACCGTAAACCCGCAGCGCGACTTCCACTTCAGGTTTGGTCTCCAGCGAATCGAGTACATCGCCTAAAAGCTGTCGTGCCACCTGATATTTTCGTTCGCCATGCCAAACACCGTACATGCTTTTGGAGGCATCCAATAAAAACAGGATTCTGGTTTTGCGCACCCCCGCTTTTTGGTTGGAGGTTTGTGCCTGCAAAGGCATTCCCAAGGCCAGCAACCAACCAGTGATGAGCAGGTAGTAAGTAATTTTTTTTAACGGTATGGAGGTCAATGGATTCACCGCTAATAATCTCCCAGGGTTTCTTCCAGTTGACTCAATGCATTGGCAGCTTGTGCATCATTGGGTGCCGAACCATGCCATTTGTGGGTTCCCATCATAAAATCGACGCCCATACCCATTTCGGTGTGCATGAGAATGAGGTTGGGAAGTCCTTTTCCTGTGGAGGCTTTCACTTCTTTCAGGGTTTTTACCACTTCTTCCATGTGGTTGCCGTTCATTTCGGTAACTTTCCAGCCAAAGGCTTCAAATTTGGCACGGAGGTCTCCAAGTGGCAATACGTCGTCGGTGGCACCATCAATTTGTTTTTTGTTGTAGTCAACGATAGCCACCAAATTGTTTACCTTGTGGGCACCAACATACATGGCGGCTTCCCAAACCTGCCCTTCTTCAAGTTCCCCATCTCCCATCAGGCAAAACACCACATGCGGGTCTTGCTCCAGCTTTTTGGATAAAGCAATTCCGGTGGCAACCGAAAGTCCCTGACCCAACGAGCCGGTAGCGATTCTCACTCCCGGAAGTTTTTCCATGGTGGCCGGATGCCCTTGCAATCGGGTGTGTAGTTTGCGAAAGGTTGCCAGCTCACTTACCGGAAAATAGCCGCTTCGTGCCATGGCACTGTAATACGCCGGACTGATGTGCCCGTTTGACAGGATAAACACGTCCTGATTTTTACCATCCATACTGAAAGGCGCGGGTGTGTGGTCCATAACTTCCTGAAAAAGTGCGGTCAGAAGGTCGGTGCAGCCCAATGACCCTCCCGGGTGTCCCGATTGTACGGCATGCACCATACGGATAATGTCCCTGCGTGTTTGGGTGGCAATTTGTTTGAGTTTTGGTATGTCGCTCATGCTAAACGTTGGTTGTACAGCAAACTATGGCCGTTGGTTGTAATTTTGAAGGTGCAAAGGTACATTATTTTGCGGGTCGATCTTGGTGGTTTTTTTAATTGTTCTATCCAAAAAGAAGTAAATTTGTCGGCATTACCTCTAAACTCGGGTTGAATGAAAATTCGTTGTCATCAGTATTTGCCCATCATTTTGTTGTTTGTTTCGTTTCAGGTGCTTACAGCTCAAAATACACCGAAACAGATAACTACAGAAGAAATATGGGTTGATTCGGTTTATCGATCGCTCTCGCTTGACGAAAAAATTGGTCAGTTGTTTTTTGTGCGTGCCAACTATCCCACAGGAGGTTATTTCACTTCCGTGGATACCCTCATCGAAAACTACAATGTGGGTGGTGTGGTTTTTTTTAAGGGAAATCCTGTGGATCAGGTCAAACAAACCAACCTGTGGAACGCTAAAGCCAAAACACCGTTGCTCATTTCCATGGATGCCGAATGGGGACCGGGGATGCGGTTGTCTGATGTCGTTGACTATCCCTTCCAAATGACATTGGGAGCGCTTACCAACAACCATTTAATTTATGAAATGGGCAAGCAAGTGGCCGATCAGTGTAAACGGTTGGGGGTACAGATTAACTTTGCACCGGTGGTGGATGTGAACAGCAACCCCCAAAATCCGGTCATAGGCATGCGTTCCTTTGGAGAAGACGCGCTGAAAGTTGCTCAAAAAGCGGATTACTATATGCGAGGTATGCAGGATCATGGAATTATGGCTTGTGCCAAACATTTTCCCGGACACGGAAATACCCATACCGATTCGCATGCCGATTTGCCCGTCATCGGTTCTTCCCTTGACGCTTTGCGCGAAACAGACCTGTATCCCTTTGAATACCTTGTGGACAGAGGTGTTGGCTCTGTGATGATTGCACATTTGAGCGTTCCTGCCATGGACAATCGTCCGAATGTACCGGCCACGCTGTCGAAACCCATTGTGACCGATTGGCTGAAGGATAGTCTTGGTTTTCAGGGGTTAATTATCACCGACGGATTGGACATGAAAGGCGTTACAAAATATTTTCAGGTGGGGGAGGTCTCCCTGAAAGCCCTGGAAGCTGGCAACGATGTATTGCTGATTCCTGACGATGTGTCGGCATCCATTGAGCAAATCAAGCAAGCCATTGCAGCCAACCCGCTGTTGATGAGCAGGGTAGAGGAATCGTGTAAGAAAATTCTGACGACCAAATACCAATTGGGGGTATGGAAAAGAACACCCATTGATTGGAAGGGACTGGTGGCTGATTTAAACCAATCGGGATATGATGCCACGGTGGGTGAATTGATGGCCAATGCAGTGACACTGGTGAAGGAAGAAACTCCTCTGCCCATCCAAAAGAAAGCCTCGGTGGCCATTTTAATCACCGGAACAACCGATATTACCCCTTTTGAACGGGAATTGAAGTCGGTTATTAAAGGCGACGTTTATCATTTGCCACACGATGCTTCGTCCCAGAAGCGCAAAAAAATGTTGCAAACCTTAAAAAAATATCCACTGGTAGTAGTGGGTGTACTCAACACCAATATACTGGCTTCTAAAGGGTTTGGCATACCGGCCGAGGAGGTGGAAATGCTTCAGGCACTGGCCGGTCAAAACAAAGTGATACTGGATGTTTTTGCCAGTCCCTATGCCCTCAATTTTTTTCCGGACCTCAAGCAATTTTCCACCATTTTGGTTTCCTATCAGGAAGCACCAGCCATGCAACTGGCTTCTGCCAAAAAATTGACGATGCCTTCAGTGATTTGGGGCACACTGCCGGTAAGCGTGGGCGATTACAAACATGGATGGGGAATACATGCCGCTACCAACACCCTGTACGAAGCCACTCCCAATGAGGTGATGGCCGACGATCATTTTCTGGAAATCATTGATTCCATTGCCATTGCAGGGTTGCAAATGGGAGCCTATCCTGGTTGCCAGATATTGGCTGCCAAAGATGGAGCGGTTTTTTATCACAAATCCTTTGGCTTTCAAACTTTTGACAGCTTGCAGCCTGTGCAAAATTCGGATGTTTACGATTTGGCTTCACTCACTAAGATATTGGCCACCACTCCGGCCCTCATGAGATTTACGGAAGACAGCCTGATCAATATTTATGGAAATATTTCGGATTACCTTCTTTTGCTCAAAGGAACCAACAAAGACAGCATTGGTTTTATGGAAGCGCTGGCTCATCAATCGGGCATGCGCAATTGGATACCGTTTTACCAAAGTACCTTTACAGGTAAAAAACTGAACCCGGAAATCTACCAAAGTTTTGTAAGTGAGGAATTTCCCACACGTGTGGCCCAAAATTTATATGTAAAAAAGGGGTTTGAGCATGTGCTTATCGATAGCATCATCAGGTCGCCCTTGCGCGAAAAAAAATACAGCTATTCGGGTTTGGCCTTTTATCTTTTTAAGGTGATGACCGAGCAGCTTTCCAATCGCGATTTCGACAAATTTGTTTATGATCATTGGTACTATCCGCTTCATCTCGATCGTTTGCGGTTCAATCCACGTCAGTATTTCGATCTTTCAGAAATTGTACCCACCGAAAACGATACGGTTTTTCGCAGGCAACTGTTGCGTGGTGATGTCCACGATCAGGGAGCGGCGCTTCTGGGTGGCGTGTCGGGAAATGCCGGATTGTTTGGTAACTCATGGGATGTGGCCGTGATGATGCAAATGTTTTTGAATGGCGGATCCTATGGTAACGACAGGTTTTTTAATCCGGAGATCGTGTCGTTTTTCACTGATTACCATTTCGTTGCCGATAGCAACCGCAGAGGTCTGGGCTTCGATAAACCGCTTTTGGTGTACGAAGATCACATGACCAACTGCGAAGATGCTTCTCCCAAAAGTTTTGGACATTCGGGGTTTACGGGCACATATGCCTGGGCCGACCCCGAAAATGGATTGGTTTATGTATTTTTGTCCAATCGGGTTTGTCCGGATGCCTCCAATTCGAAGCTTATGGACATGGACATCCGCACGCTCATCCATCAACAATTTTATGAATCGTTAAAGAACAACCATACTCAACCAAATAAAAACTAAACACAAAAATCAATGAACGGAATTGGAAGAAATATTGTTTTATGGATTTTGGCCGTCGTACTAACCATCTCTTTGGTGGTATATCAAAAAGCCACCGGCCCCACCTACCCTGTGAAAGGCAAAACGGAAGTGGGTACTGAGGTCATTAAGTATAAGCTCATCAGGTCGTTTATGGGTAAGGGCGACGCCCCCATCGAAATAGAAGTCCCCAACAAGGAGATTACCGGCGAAATCACCTTTAAAAGGTATAAAAGTCATGATGAGTGGGCTACATACCCCATGACTTATGAAGGGGGAAAGTTGATTTATCGACTGCCCAATCAACCTCCTGCAGGTAAAATCGAGTATGTGGTGGAGTTGATTTCTAACGGACGAACCTATCAACTTACCAAAGATCCTGTAATTATCCGATATACGGGCCATGTGCCTCTGGCCATTCTCAGTCCCCATATTTTCTTCATGTTTCTGTCGTTG
Organism: Bacteroidales bacterium; assembly: GCA_965140775.1. Taxonomy (GTDB): domain Bacteria; phylum Bacteroidota; class Bacteroidia; order Bacteroidales; family F082; genus UBA6244. The sequence continues at coordinate 1,746,024 of OZ223471.1, forward strand.
CTTTTCGGCATTCGGGTGGGATTGGAATTGCTTTTCAAAGGGAATCAATCCTTCCAATTTTCAACTATCGTGATCATTACCCTGTTTTTGGGTGGCCTTGTCCTGGGTCCCATTGTACAAAAATATGCCTTTGATGCGTATTGGACAGGTTGGCCGTTCGGACATGATTTAACCGATAACAAGACCATTGCCTCCTTTATTCTGTGGGTTATTGCCTGGTTTTCCTTGCGCAAAAACAAGCAGGCAAAGATATGGCCCACCATCGCCTTGCTGGGTATGATGGCCGTTTATCTCATTCCTCACAGTGCTTTGGGTTCCGAAATCGATCATACCAAAACTGAAACCACCCAGGTGGATCAAAATTAACTACCGAATCAATGTTTACTTTCATCATCATAGCCATTACCGCCATCATTTCATTTCTGGCCTTTAACAATCCGGAATTGTTCAGTAAGCTCAAATTTGATGCCTACCTGATAAAAAACAGGGGAGAAGGCTGGCGATTCTTTAGCTATGCCCTGCTGCATGCAGGCTGGGCGCACCTGCTCATCAACATGTTTGTGCTGTATTCCTTTGGCAGCGTGGTGGAGGATGCCTTTCAAATGTATTTTGGAGCCAAGGGGTTGCTATATTTTGCCATGCTTTATGTGGGTGGTATTTTGTTTAGCACCTTGTGGGATTTTGGTAAATACAAAAACGACCCGTATTACAGTGCCGTTGGTGCCTCCGGAGCAGTTGCTGCAGTAGTTTTTGCCAGTATCCTGCTCAATCCTGCCGGAAAGATATTTTTGTTTCCCATTCCCTTTCCTTTGCCTTCGTGGGTGTTCGGTATTTTTTACCTGGTTTATTCGGCCTACATGGGTAAAAAGGGAACCGACAACATTGGTCACACTGCCCATTTCTGGGGGGCGATATTCGGCTTGGTTCTCACGGGTATTCTTGTGCCAGGCGTCTTTCAAAATTTTTATCATTACTTATTTTAAACCCATGACCTATGAAATTACTCAGTAAAATGATCGTCACGTTATCGGTACTCGTTCTTCTACAAGGACTTTGGTCGTGTACCGGACCCATTGTGATAAAAGATAATGGCAAAACATACAACCTGTCCGAAGACGATCCGTTTCAAATAGTACTTCCGGGCAATCCCACAACAGGATATGTATGGGTATTGCTGCCTTACGACGAAACAGTGGTGAAACAAGTGGGCGAACCGGAGTATGAGGTTTACGATAGCAAGATCGGATCAGGTGGAGTTTATACCTATCATTTTCAAGCAATTGCAGATGGTGAGACGGATCTGTATTTTCAATACAAGCGAAAGCTCGATACCATCAGGCCGGCAGCCAAAACTTTTGAAGTGAAGATTGTGTGTGGAACCATGGGAAGGATACTGGAAGAGTAGAGGTGAAGCCTGTTTTGGATAAAAAATATGTGCTAGCCCTCGATCAGGGAACCACCAGCTCCCGGGCCATGTTGATTAACAAGGCAGGTGAGGTTTGTTCGGTGGCACAAAAGGAGTTTAAACAGTGGTTTCCCAAACCCGGGTATGTGGAACACGATCCGCAGGAAATCTGGTCAACACAAATGGCTGTGGCAACCGAAGCCATGACCAAAATTGGTGCTTCACCCGACCACATCGCCGCCATTGGTATCGCCAACCAACGTGAAACCACCATCGTGTGGAACAAAAAAACAGGGAAACCCCTCTACAAGGCCATCGTGTGGCAAGACCACCGGACCGCCCAAATTTGTGAGCGGTTGGTGACAGACGGTTTGGCCGAAAAAATAAAAAGCAAAACGGGATTGGAAGTGGATGCCTATTTTTCGGCCACCAAAATCCAATGGATACTCGACCATGTTCCCAATGCCCGGGAGTTGGCTTTGGATGGGCAATTGGCCTTCGGTACCATCGACAGTTGGTTGATGTGGAACCTAACCGACGGGCAAGTTCATGCCACCGACCTGACCAACGCGTCGCGGACCATGCTTTTTAATATCCATGAGTTGAGGTGGGACGAGGAACTTCTTCAACTATTCAACATTCCCCTTTCCATGATGCCTGAGGTGAAGTCGAACAGTGGGCTTTTTGGACATACCGCCGGAAAATACATCGCCAGGGCCATTCCCATTACCGGCGTGGCAGGCGATCAGCAGGCTTCCCTTTTCGGACAACTCTGTTTGCAAAAGGGGATGGTGAAAAATACTTATGGTACCGGTTGTTTTATAGTCATGAATACCGGAGAGCAAGCCTTATATTCAGATAACAAGCTCATTACCACCATCGCTTGGAAATTGAACGGTAAGGTGAATTATGCCCTTGAAGGCAGCGTGTTTACTGGTGGCGCCGTTGTGCAGTGGTTGCGCGACGGACTAAAAATAATTGAAAAAACTGCCGATGTGGAGCAATTGGCACTTACGGTGGAAAATAACGGGGGCGTGTTCTTCGTTCCGGCGTTTACGGGTTTGGGAGCTCCTTGGTGGAAACAACAGGCTCAGGGACTGATATTTGGTTTAAGCCGTGGAACTGAGCGTGGGCACATTGCACGGGCAGCTCTCGAATCCATCGTACTGCAAAGCCATGATGTGATGAAGGCCATAGAACGGGATACCGGTATCCAAATCAATAAGTTACGCGTGGATGGAGGAGCTTCTGCCAACAACTTGCTCATGCAGTACCAGGCCGATTTGCTCCAGGCACAGGTGGAACGACCCGAAAATATTGAAACCACAGCGTTGGGGGCGGCTTTTTTCGCCGGTCTGGCTGTCGGTTTTTGGAAAAACGTGGATGAACTTATCAACATGCAAAAAAAGTACACAGAATTTAACCCTCAAAAAACACATGCCGAAATGAAGGAGCTGATTCAAGGATGGCATGAGGTCGTCGAAAAATCTTATTAACCAAATATTTAACCAACCATGAAAAAACAAGTAATAATCATGATGCTATTTACCCTGATGATGGGAAGCATGCATGCACAACAGGTGTTTCAATACAAAAACCTGGAAGTGAAAAACAAAACCACTCAAGAGCGAAATAAATTTGATCTTGGCCTGGGTCTGGGCATTGAATACAGCGGATTTCTGGGTGCGCAGTTGGAATATGCGCCCATCTCACATCTGGGAATATTTGCGTCGGGCGGATATTTTTTGGCGGGTCTTGGTTGGGATGTAGGTCTTAAAGCTTACCTCATGCCTAAAATCAAATCCAAATCCTTTCGTGTTTATGCCACCGGCATGTATGGAACCAATGTAGCCATTTTTGTGGTTGATGCCAACCAATACAACAAAATCTATTTGGGACCCAGTGTTGGTGCCGGACTCGAAATGCGTTTTGGCGCTAAAAAGGTGAATGGGTTAAATATCGGTCTTATCCTTCCTTTTAGGTCGCCTGATTATGACCTGGACATCGATGCCCTGAAAAACAATCCAAATATCGAAGACCTCTCCGACCCCCTGCCCGTGGGCATTTCGGTGGGATATCACCGAGAGTTTTAATCTCGCATAATTTTAGTGTCCAACCCATCTACAACATGCTCAATCCGTATTCGATATTCGGTAGTTGCTTCGGGCTTTAGTTCACTTAAGCCGGTTTGTTTCTTTTGTTAATCTGCGCTCAAAGAAGAAGACGAATCATGGGCACAAGCGGACGTTTGCGCCAGAAGGGGAAGAATCAGAGGCACAAGCGGACGCTTGCGCCAGTAGGGGCCAGAAGGGGAAGAACCAGAGGCACAAGCGGACGCTTGCGCCAGTATGAGGGGGGATTTATTCCTTTTGCCAAATTCTGGTATTTAAATCCAAATCTTCCACCACATCGGCTATTAATTTGAAAACATCGTAGTTGGTCATTACAAAAGTTTTGTCGTTGGTAGGTTTGTATAATCTGGGTTCAAACAGAAATTGGTTGTATGGAATGGCAAAGAACATGGTGTTATCGATAAACGACATGGACATTCGTTTTTTTACTTTTTGGTCATATGCCAAAATACGTTGCATTAAGCCCGGGGTAAGGATGTATCTTGATTCAATTTGGTTTTCTCCGAGCGTGATAAATTTTTTCTGAAAGGCAGTGTTTTCAAGTGTAATGGTCACTGCGTTTTTCATTCTTTTGTTCAGGTGGAAAAGGTATTTTCTTGGTTTGTTGGAGAATTTTCGCGGTATCACAATGGTCTTTGTTGCAAAGTTTTTGTTGAACTCAACGGAAAGAAACAGGCCGCCAAATTTTGATTTCCCAAACCCTGAAAAACCATCCAAATCACTAAACTGTATGGTGGTATCACCGATGCTGCAATATACGTAATCATCCCCTTTTACATAATCAATCGTTGTGGACAATAACAAACTTTCATTTACCACAGCACAAGGAATTTTTTGTCGGGGCATGTAAACCACATCTTCAAACAGAAACTTAAGCATGGGCAGCATCGTAGCATTTTTGAAAAGTGGAGTTATTTTTTCTTGTGTTCTGTTCATGACATCGTTGGCAAATCCCAAGAATGCGATAGTAGCTGCTATTGATAAGAAAATTAACAAAGGATTGGGAAAAAGGAGGATAAGGAATACGAGCAGAATTCCCATAACAATGCTTGCGCCAATTAATATTAAAAACCAACGAAATGCCTTGGCTCTTATGAGCTCAATTGCTAACAAAGGTTGTTCTATTTGTTCCTTATAAAATGTATCAAAATCCGGCTTTGTTTTGTCAAACATCTGATCCCTTTTTTTGGTTTGTTGTTACATGGGGTGACTTATTGTTTCTTACGCAAAGCTAACAATGTTTTGGTTGTTTTGCCGCTTAACGATCAAGCAATATCGGATTCCGGTAGGCCTATATCTGTGATTGAAATTCGGTGTTATTCAACATGCTTACTTTGGAAATTTGTAAGTCGTTGGATAGATTCAATTTTAAGGACTTATGCACTTTGCGATGAGATACAGGCACAAGCGGACGCTTGCGCCAGAATGAGGGTATCAGTACACATGTTCACTTCTGTTATCAAAGAAGGTAACCAATTCAATCATATTACCTTTGATTCGATAGATTAATGAAGTTTGGGGTGCAATAACACAACGTCTTAGGTTTTTTTGTTTGTCCGATGGCGGGCAAAGGCGTTGGTGTGTTTTTAGTTTTTGAATAAGACTCTCAACTTTGGCTTCAAAGTTTTCGGCTTCTTTTATAGTCCATTGATCAAGGATTAGAGATAGTGTTTTTAGGTAGGTTTCTTCGGCTAATGGAGACCATATGACTAGAAACTCTTTCATTTTCTGCCGAGTATTTTATCTGCTTTTTGCTTTACTTCTTCATGGGGTATTCCTGCACCGTTTTCAAGCTGTTGCAACCCCATCTGAATAGCGTCTTTTTCCTTGTCGGAAATAGTGTCCCACCAATCAGCGTTTTTTCCTACTAAAGTGACAAAATAAGCCTTTACCTTACTCAGAATATTTTCATCATCGGTCTCAATAATCAGTTTATGTAAGTAATTTTTTATTTCGGCCGTATTTGCGTTCATAAGAATATTTTTAAGGTTGCCATAAGACTGTTTCCCAAAGGAATATCGTATAAAATGCGGTATAAACAATTGTTAAACCAACTTTTTAACAAAAATACGAAACATAAATGTACGAGTCAAATCACCATGGTCGTGTTTTAGTAAGATTGTGATACTTCGTACATCAAGACACGCTATTTGTAAAGTTAGTAAATCGCTAAAAAACAATGTGATAATACGAATAAGGGGCGTATGTGAATAACGATTGAACATCGAAATAATCGAAAGAACCAACTTCAAGATTCTAAAATTTGTGTTCGGTGTTATTCAACATGCTTACTTTGGAAATTAGTAAGTCGTTGGATAGATTCAATTTTAAGGACTTATGCACTTTGGGATGAAATATAGGCACAAGCGGATGCTTGCGCCAGAATGAGGCAGGAAAGAGTTTCCTTAATTCACTTACATTCACTAAAAAATTCCAAAAACACCGTCAGGTGTAATGCCCAAATACCGGTACCAGGTTTCGCCCATCAGGATGCTCATGCCCCATGCCACAAACAACATCGTCAGGCCAAATTTAAAGGTGTCGGTAATGCTGTATTGGTCGGTTTCATATAGCAAGGCTGCAGGTTTGCTGTTGAAGGGAAGCACATACACGTGTTCTATTAAAAATGCCACGGGCAGGGCCAGGCTTACCGGATTAAACCCAAACCGCGCAGCTATGCCCAATGCAATGGGGACAAAAATCATGGTGCGCATGGTTTTGGATTGAAAAATTAAAGCGCTGAAAATCATGGCGAAGGTAAGTACAAGATACAAAACCCAAAAGGGTGTTTGCTCTCCCAGACCCATGCCGTCGAATGCAGCATTCACCGACAGAGCGGGCAAGTCGGTGACTTTAAACCCCGCACCCAGGGTATAGGCTCCTGCCGAAAAGAGCATGAGGTGCCATGGAATGTCCACATCGTTCCATTTCATGATGCCGATGCGGGGCAACAAGGCAATGATGGCTCCGATAAAGGCCACAGCGGTAGGACTAATTCCGTGATATTTATCGGTACTCCAAAAGGCAAGAATAGCCAAAAAAAGTACGGCAGATTTGTATTCTTCGAAGTTCATGGACCCCATTTTCTTCAATTCTTCGCGTAAGCGATCCATGCCTCCCTCAATCTGTGGAATACGGTCTTCTTTTTTTATGGGAAAGAAAATCTTGACGGCGAAGATATATCCCAGAAACATCAAGGCAATGGCCACAAAAAAATTGGCTTTCATCCAGTCGCTGAAGAAAATTTCGTAACCCGTGGCTCCCGTAATCAATGAAGCCGCCAGCAGGTTAGCTCCCGATCCGGTCAAAAAACCGCTGGCCCCCACATTGATATAAAATAAGTTTTGTAAGACGATATTCCGGCCAAAATTGTTTTTTTGATCACCCCCACGTGCTCCGTAAATGGCTGCTATTACCATGAAAATGGGCAACAGAATGGCTGCTTTGGCCGTAGTGGCCGAGATAAACGCACTTAGTACCACGTTGATGAGCAAAAAACTCAGGAAAACCGATGAAGCCTTTTTTCCGAAATGGATGATAAACCACAGGGCAAACCGTTTGGCCAACCCGGTTTTGACCAGCATACTCGCCAAAACAAACGACATAATGTTGAGCCACATCACTTTATGACCCAACTGGGCGTAGGCTTCTGTTTCGCTAAGCACGCCCGTGAGTACCAGCATAATGATGATGATAAGCGAGGTGAGGTAGTTGGGTATGGCTTCGGTCATCCACAGAACTATTCCCAGCAAAAAAATGGCCATCATGGCAATATTGGCTTGCGAAAATGCCTCGGCTCCGCGGGTTTCGAAAATCTTACGGGCATATCCACTCAGTTCTCCCGGATCGATGTGGAGCAAATAGGCGGGGTGCACCACATAGTAAATTAACAAAAAGACCACGATGGCCAAGGGACCACCCGCCGTGGCCAACCCTTGTTCAAACTTGGTTTTGCTTCTTTTGGGTAGTTTTTCAACTTTGTAGTTGTTCATGTCCAAAGGATCAAACGGTGCGGTCTTTTGTGGCATGATAAAAGTATTTGTGTGGTGAGGGTTTATTGATAATAATTGACTGCCAAAGGTAACTAAATCTCCCGATTACCAGTTCTTATATGGGTTTTTCATAAGCATGGAATTGAAATAGCGGACATCGCCCGTTACTTCTTCACCCAACCAATCGGGTTTCTGGAAAGCAGCGTCTTCGCTGGGTAATTCAATTTCTGCCACCGTCAATCCCAGATTGTCGCCGTAAAATTCGTCCACTTCAAAGGTTAGTCCTCCGGCTTCGGCTACCAGGTATCGGGTTTTGTCGATTACGCCGGGTTCGCACAGGTTTAACAATTCCTGCACTTCTTCTACGGGAATTTCCTTTTCCCATTCGTATCTACTTGCACCTGAGGCGCTTCCGATACCTTTGATGGTGATAAAACCTTTGTCGCCCTTAACGCGTACGCGCACGGTGCGTTCGGGAACCGACGACAGATATCCTTGGGTGATCCGGGTAGATTTGGTGGCCAGTGCTTTGTACTCGCCTTTCACCAGAAATTTTCTTTCTATTTCTTGTGCCATGATATTCAGGGTTTTAGTTGGCCAATTTTTTATCACTCATGCCAATCACACGTTTGATTGCCTGAAGATAGTTGATGTTTTCAACCCCTTCGAGTTTCAAATCGGTGATGGTTTTTTTAATGTCTTCCACTTCCGTGGACTCTGAATTTACGCTCACTACCATGGCGCCGTTGATCCAAACGTTGGCATATTCGCAGATGGTGTCGTTTACCATGTAGCCAAAACGTTCTTTTTCAACTCTTACTGCCTGTAAGTCAGTGTGATTGTGTACGATGTCCAGAAATTCTTCCAAGGTGTACACCTCTTTGGTGAGTTGGGGCATTTCAACCATAAATGCAGGAAACACTTCTTTTTGGAGTAGGTCGGCTTGCATGGGAAATTCTCCCTTCATCAATGGATTCCATTGTTCCAGTCCATCAACCGCCTGAACGAAGGTTTTAATGTCCATTTTACCATCGCGGATCTTGGTGTTGTTGATGTCGTTGGTTTTGGAAACGATGTATATTTCTTCTGAAAAGCGTTCCCACACTTTTTCTGGTACGGGTACAGAAAGTCTTGACATTAAAAAGGCAGCTTCATCAAATTCTTTTCCGAAGGTTCTGAATTCAAATCGTGGTTTTGAAATAGCTCCGATTTCGAGTTGTTCTTTTGACATGTTGATTTATTGTTGATTAATATTTAGTTGTAATACAAAATTTAGTTTTGGTTTAATCAGTTGATTCCCAATAGTCTTTGGGTAAGGCCGCCAATCCCATGATGCGTTTAAGTGCCAGTGGATAATTTACATTTTCGGTATCGCTGCAAATGCCCAACATTTTTTTTGCAGCCAATACTTGTCCGGGATCTTCGCTTTCGATACACAGGGTGTTGATTAATGCGCCATTCACAAGGACTTCCGCAATTTCGGTGATACAGTCGTTGAGCATGTAGCCATGTCGTACTTTTTTTACAAAGGCCACACTCAAATCGGGATCGATGGAAATAACTTCGTTGAGAAATTGCTCAAGGGTGTACTGGTCGCGTTCCATTACCGGACATACAATGCCCAGAGCAGGAAAGACCACCGTTTTGATGACGTCACTTTTGAGTGGAAATTCGCCCACCAAATAGGGGTTCCATTGCTCCAACCCCTCCACTTCATGCTCCAGCACTTTGATATCCATGATGCCATCGCGGATTTTAATGTTGTTTTTGGTGTTGCCGGCAGTGAGCAGATAAATGGAGTTCATGTGTCGGGTTTTGATTCTTGGAGTTAGTTTTTCCAAAGTGTCAATCACGCTTTCGAGGTTGATTCCAAAAATGCGAAACTCAAATCTGGGGTTTGATTCTTGTACCATATTAGTTGTTATTTATCTGATAAATAGATAGTTTTCCGGAAGCATCGTTCACCAGGTAAAGGGTTTGTGTGCTGTGATCCACGACAACGCCTTCAAATTTTGAATCCGAAAGGCTGTATTTGATTTGCGGAACACCACTGTAATCGCACGCAAAAAGTGCTTTGCTCATGTCGCTCACAATCCACATGCGTGCGGTTTCGGTTTCAATAAATATGCCGCTATAATCTTCTGCAAAGGTAAATTCCGTTTCCGTCATCACACCTTCTTCCGGAGTCCATAGGATGAGTTCACCCGGGTTGGCTTCGTTCAGAATATAGTATAACCGGTTGTTGGGATTAAATGCAATGCCCTCCAAACCACTGTTTTCCGATCCCATGGGGATGTCGATGTGGTAGTCGAAAAGGGTATTGCCCGAAACATAATCTAATATCACTACGTTGCGCTCCCTTTCCTCTGTAATGGCAACGGTTTGGTTGAAAGGGTTGTAGGTGACGCCTTCCAGATCATTTCCCTGATAATCCCAGGTTCTGAGTATCTCGCCTTCGAGACTCAACTCGTACACCTGATTGGTGTTGTCGCTCACGGTGAGCAACGTTTGGTTGTTGGGACCGAATGCCAATCCTGAGGGCTCCGTTACCTCTAATGGATAACTGGCCAGCAGGGTGAGCGTGCCTTCAGGAAGGATAGGTACATCCGGTTGGTTGGCTTCCGTTTCTTTGCACCCCGACAAGTGGCATATCGCGATGAAAATTATCAGGGAAATGATGGTATGGAGGGCTGTATTTTTCACGAAATCTGTTTTCTGAAAATTTATTTGGTTGGATTATTACTCGCTCCGGGGGTGGGCTCGCGATCGGTACCAACGGTAAAAATCATCCAGGTAGCTCCGCCATCCACTTCCAAACCGGCCGAATTATCGGTGGGAGGATTGGGAACAGCAAGTCCGTCGCCATAGGTGATTTCCTGAACGTAGCTGCTTCCTTCCTTTGAAATGCCGATGGATTCGCCCGAACCGCTCAGTTTAAAATTGGTATGCAAACCATTTTCCAAACCATCACAAATGAGAAGGATAAATCCATGGGGAGGTACGGTGGTGAGGTCGGGTTGATCGGTGGGCAACTGATATTGCATGGTGTCTTCCAGGTTGTCGGTAACATACCAACCGCCCATGTCGATAGGGGTGTCGCCGGTATTGTAGACCTCAAACCAATCGGGAAAATCGCCTTCCACACCGGGTACGGCATAGGTGTCGTTGCTGCACATAAATTCGTTGATAACCAGGGTTCCTTCAATCACGCTGCCACCGTCGTTGGGTGCGCCGGGTGTTTTTGTGCCAAGAATGGCCCAGGTAGAAATGGCACCTCCATCGGTCGTCAGACCAGTTGATTTGTCGTCGGGGAGTTCACCCTGTGGTCCTTCGGCACCGAAATTGGCTGTGCGGAATACCTCCGTTTTTTCCGGATCGTAAAGCACGATGATGGAGTCTTTGGAGGAACTAATACCCATATCTACCAGAATATGACTGTCCAGAATTTGTGTGGGCAGGTCAGTACCTGTTGCATCGGCAGCGCCACAAATTATCACCAGAAATCCTTTGGGAGGAATGGTGGTAAGGGCGTCATCGGTAGCCGGAATTTGTTGCCAGGCCGTTTCGTCGGCTTCGGTATCGGTGATGAACATGCCGGCCACGTTTACTGCCTGGGTTCCTTTGTTGTAAAGCTCTACCCAGTCGGCAGCTCCACCGGATAAATCGATGTAGTAGGGGTCGGTAATGTCTTTGGCAATCAATTCGTTGATTACAATGTCTTTGTAGTTCTGGGGTGCCGGTGGGGTAGGACCCACATCGGGGTTTTCATCCTTTACACAGCCCGTCAAGGCCAGCATCCCGCCCAATATGATGAAGAGATATTTTTTCATGATTCTCATTTTTCAATTATTAATTTTCGTTTGCTTAAAAGTCAATTTCTATACGTGCCTGAATTATGCTGAAATCGATGCCGCCTTCTCCGGTGGGAGCGGTTTTGTCGTTGGCATATTTTCCTTTGCCATCGGCCCAACGGTCGTTGTTGATGTAGGTATAGTTGAGCATGAATTTCACGTTGTAGTTCACGTAATAGTTGATTCCCAAAGTGTAACCTTCGGCTGAACCACCCTGAACATAAGGCGTTTTGTCTCCATCAACAAAACTGTTGGCATCCGAATAGTCGTAGCGCAAGGCAATTTCCATGGCACCTTTTTTGCTGTTGCGAAAATCGATTTGGTTAAACTCGGCTTCTCCCATGTTATAATAGTAATCGCCGTTGTTTACAATCCAGCTACCTGCCACATAAAAACCTTCGATGCTTGGTTTGTCTTCGCCGGTGGGAACTTTGTCGGCATCACGACGGATATCGTTGCGCATGTATTCGCCAATGATTTTGAAGTTTTTGTATGCATAGGCTGCTTCAGCGCCCATCAGGGTGAAATACTTTACATCTTCAATAAAATCCGTATCCAGGTATTTCTTGCGGTTGATGGAGGTTTCGGCACGGGTGTTATATCGGTAAGCATCCGAGGGGTCGCCCAATTCCTGAATTTTTGGTGTGCGGTACGAACCTGCCATACCCAAATGCAGTACTTGTTTGTCCTTTTTGATGGGAGCGTAGGCGAATCTTCCTGTGATAGAATATCCTGCCGGTGTTCCTTTCGACTTATTCTCGTCTTGCATGAGGGTGTTGGCAATTTCCGATGAAAAAATCCCTCCTTCGAAGAAATAACGGTTGCCAAAGTTTCTGTAAGCGATACCCAGGTGGCGTGAGGGGGCAATTTCGTTTATCATTGGCCTTTCTAGGAAGGTAAGATACCGTGAGGTGGTGGTGGTTTCCATCGAAAAAGGCTCTTTGAAGTTACCGGCTTTCAACTGCCAGTTGTTGCCTATGTAACGAATGTAGGCATCTTTTAAATCTACTTCGTTGTAGGCAAAATCCATATCGAATTCACCTCCCCAATGTCCCCAAAGAATTGTTTTGATGGCAAAACGTGCTCTTCTGATATTCACTCCGTTACCAATTTCGGAAGCATCGCCAAAATAGGTAGCCCCATCAAAATAAACACGGGTGTCGAACCAGTATTTAAACCGTTGGTCTTCAGATTCGAGTACCAGGATTCCGTCACGCGATTCGGGAACCAGCCTGGCCCTTACATTCACTCCTTTTCCATAATCGTTGGTGGTTTCGTCCTCATCTTCTGCAAACATGGTCACCAATATATCGGTGCTTTTGTCCACATCAAGGTGTTGACTTTGATATCCTTTGGCAGAAACAACTAAAGAGATGTCCTGATTTTCAGGAACGGTGAGCTTGAAATATCCGTTTTGGTTGGTGGTGGCCATCAGATCGCTGTGACCCTGTACCTGCACAGATGCATTGGCCATGGGGGTTTCGGAACCTGCGGGAAAAATCTTTCCGGTAACTGTGGTTTGAGCCATCAGGCTTTCCAATGGAATCATCCATATGAGGAGGCTCATCAACAGGAATTTGGTGTACGATAATTTTTTCATTGGTTTTTTAAAATTTGTAAACACTTGAATGAGTTAATACATGACTAACATTTGAAAGGCCAAAATAACGACCAAATGATGTGGATACAAAAAAGAACCACTATACACCGACCCTACATTGCGGAAAAAATTAGCTCTACTCATACACAAATGTTTGAAAACCATAATTGTATGTTTCAGATTAATTAATTGTGTGAAAGTGTTTTAAAGGCATTTTCAATTTCCTCCGAGAGTCTTTTGTTTACCTCTTCGAAGGTGCCCATGCCGTTAATTTTGGTGACGCCATGGAGGTGGTTGTATTTGTTGATTACGGGCACGGTTTTGTTTTCGTGCTCCTGCAGTCGTTTTACAATTTTCTCCGTGCTGGTGTCGTAGGGCATGCAGTCGTCAGTTTTACTACGGGCATCCAATCGACTGATGAGCTCCAAAGTGGGCACTTCCAGTTCTATGACTTTTGAAATGGAGGAACCATGTTTTTTCAACAAGCCGTCCAGGATATATGATTGAACCAATGTTCGCGGGAAACCTTTGAAAATGAACCCTTTGATGCCTTTGGATTGTTCCAGCTTTTTCTCAATGAGCTTCACCACGATTTCGTCAGGAACCAGTTTGCCACTTTCGTAGAGTTGCGAAATTTGTTTGCCAATGGCTGTGTCTTTGGCGATTTCTTGCTCCAGCATGGGACCTGTGGCAATGTATTCCAACCCATAAGCTTTGGCCAATGCGCGACCCTGTGAGCCTCTGCCCGAACCCGGATAGCCGAACAATACAATGTTCATCAGGCTTTTGGAGAGTTCATTCTGCACGATGACCTCAATGTCGGCACTCACCTGTTCGATGCTTTGTGAACCGTTTACGGCGTAGTAGTTGCCCTTTTCTTTATAGAAATTCAGTACGGGAAGGGTTTTTTCGTTGTATTCGTGCAAACGGTTACGAATCACTTTTTCGTTGTCGTCCATGCGTCCCGACTGCTTGCCGCGTTCCAAAAGGCGATGTACCGAGGTCTCTTCGTCCACTTCCAGACTAATGAGGCAGTTGAGGGCCGTATTGAGTTTGATCATGAGCCCCTCTAAAATATAGGCCTGAATGTAGGTTCGCGGAAAACCATCAAACAGAAATCCGTTGGCATTGGGATTTGATTGGATGGTTTTTTCGATGATTTGTACAATAATTTCATCGGATACCAAGCCCCCAGAGGCAATAATCGACCGGGCTTCCAGTCCCAGCGCCGATCCTTCGGCAATTTCCTTTCGCAAGATATCTCCGGTTGAAATATAAAACAGTTTGTATTTTTCAATCAGAAATTCCGATTGGGTTCCTTTTCCGGCTCCAGGAGGGCCAAACAGTGCGATGTTCAACATAGCTCTTTATTATTTATAAGATGTATTCAAAAACCTAAGTAAGTGTCTTAAATATATGAAATACAAATGGTTATAGTTCTCTGATAAATTCGGTTAGTCCCACATCTCCCGGCACACCCAGTTTTTTTCTGAGTCGGTATCGGTTCATTTCCACACTCTTGGGCGAAATGTTCAGGATGGAGGCGATTTCTTTTGACGACAGATTCAGCCGCAACAAAGTGGCCAGTCGTTTCTCGTTTTCGGTCATGGCCGGAAAGTTTTCACTCAGCAGTTGCAAAAATCTTGTATTCTGCTCATCCACATGTAGTTGGAATTTTTCCCTGTCGCGATCGATGGAGATATTCTGACTGATCATCAAGGTAAGTTTGTTGAGGTTGTGCCTACTTTCAGGGTCTTTCATCTTTCCTTTAATGGACACAATCTCTTTTTTCAAATCATTCAGAAATTCATTTTTGTGAATGATGTTCATGGCCATGGTGGTCATTTCATTCTGCCTGAACTTCAGTTCTTTATCCATATCTTCCTGGATGGCATTTCTTTCCAGGAGTTTCCTTTGCAATGCATCCAACTGTTGCTGGTGTGTTTCCTTGAGTTGGGCGATTTGACTAAGCCATATTTTTTTCTGTTTCATCCACCGATTCCAAAGTAGGATCAGGGAAGCCAAAGTCATTAGTGCAAGAATTCCCATCACCCAATAGATGGTGTGATGGTGTGTTGGGGCTGGCGCTGTTTTAGGCGTACCCACATGTTTTACCAAATCAAGCGTGTCCGAGAAATCCATGGTGTCAGCCAAGGGTGAGGTCAGGGCTTTGGGTGTTGATATTTCTTTGTTAATCAGGTTTTCTATTACGTTTGATCCTACATCTTGCTTGAAAACATTGTTCACAAAAAACAACATGAAAAAACTGAGAATACCTGCTGCAATGGGTGTGGCAATCCAACCCAGGCTGATGCTTCCGAGGATGTTCAGCTTGATTTCACGTCCTCCTTTGTACAGCCCAATACCGATGATGGCTCCAATCACGACCTGTGAACTCGACACGGGAACCAGCGGTATGGCCGGTAAACCAATGGAGGCCACAGCGTTGGAAAGCGATTGCGACGAAAAAATAAACAACACCAATGCCTGGGCAAGTACCACCACGAGGGCAGCTTCGGGAGTTAATGGCATCAGCGTATTGCCCACGGTTTCCATCACATGTCGCGAATAGGTGATAATTCCAATGGCTATGGCCACTCCGCCAATAAAAAACAATTGTTGTTTGCCCGAAATATCCAGCCAGCCCAAATGAATTTCAGGGAAGTGTATGGCATCGGTAAATACCCCCATGACGTTTGCTATGTTATTGGCACCCAGGCTGTATGCGCCAAAGGCGCCAATGAGGAGCAGACCAATACGAACCAGTGCATCCTTATATAGTAGGTGTAACTTGGTTTTTCGAGTGGCCAGTTGGAGAAGCATGAAAAGAAGTACGGCAAAGATGCCGCCCAAAATCGGACCCGAAACCCAGGTGGAAACAATCTTGGTAAGTACGCCAAGGTCGGTGTGACTGTTTGTGTAAAAATTCCAGCCGATGATGGCACCCACGATGGCCTGACTGGTGGAAACCGGCAGGCTTAAACGGGTCATCCAAAAAACAGTAAGCGCAGCGGCCAAAGCCACGGTAAACGCGGCTGCCAGCGTACTTACCTTACCCAATTCGCCCAGCGTATGACTGGCGCCGGCACCTTGCACCACGGCTCCGATAATGACGAAAATACTGCCCAATATGGCGGCAGTTCTGAATTTGACCATGCGTGTGCCCACCGCCGTGCCAAAAATATTGGCGGCATCGTTGGCACCCAACGACCAACCCAAAAACAAACCACTTGATAAAAAAAGCAGCGTGATCATACGTTCAGTTTAAGGGCCATTATCGATAATACATCTGCCAGGGTTTCGGCGTTATCCGAAATGGTTTCGATATGTAATGCAAAATATCTTAAATGAATCTTTTGAGCCAAATCCAAATCATCCATTTCGTGAAATACCTTTCTCTTAATGCTTCTTGAAATTTTGTCCGTTTCTTTTTCATAGAAATAAACCTTCGAAAGCATGTCGCGAACCTTGACGGGCTCCCTGAAATAGGTCCGTACGGCAGGAATAACGCACAAGGCCGCCTCCACGGAAGTGTTGGTGAGTCGCTTGTAATCATCACGGATGCTTTCCGGAAAAAAGGGAATTTCCAGTTCAAATTGATAAAGATTGTCCTTGGAGATGTCAATCAATTCATCCATCCTGTCGAGCATGCTTTCAATATCGTTGATGCTTTGTGGAAGCAACGAGTGACGGTAAAATTCATCATCAATCTGTCGTTGAAGTTTGTCGGCAGTGGCTTCCAGTCGGTCGATGGTAGCAATCTTGTCCGCAAACAATTCTTTGTCGTGATTCAAGTAGTTGAGCACGCCCTCCTTAAACACGAGAATTCCTTGCTCCACGGTATTGATAAATTCATCGATTTGCAACACCAATTGTTTGGCATTTTTAAACAGTAGCGACATATGACTCAGATTTAATTTCCAATCAAAGATACAATAATAGGCGCCTCCCAAAAGGGTTTTCGTGCTTACATTCCTGCAATTTACTGCCTTGTAGGGGGTATTCGATTATCTAACAGCTACCATATCAGATAAATAGCTCTCAGCTTGTAGGTGTCGTCATAGAGTCAGCTTAGGGTGCAAAATCTTTCATATAGAAGCGGTGTGGAGGTTGAAATTGAGGTGCTTACAGCTAATTGATGTACACTTGCAAACAATTACTAACCATGATAAAGGACCAGATAAAAGCACATGCAGGCCAGTCGTTTGAGATAAAACTCGATTTTCCGGCCAACGATTTCTCCGACCGAACAGCGCATTTTGGTATGGATATGTTTTTGTTTTTGCCCCCGGCCTTGGATGTGAACAAGCACAACTATACCAAACATGATTTTTATAAGTCGTTGAAATCATACATTCGCCTGTCCACACCCTCTTATCCACTGGCTTCATTTTTAAACCCGGATTCTTCAATTCATAGCGAGTTGTACTCCATTCTGGAGGATGTGATACGCACCAAATCTCACCGACACGAAAACATATTGATTCGTAAAATAAAAAAGTATGTTTCTTCGGTAAACAAAGGGGTGGGCGACGAGGTGAAACGGATTTTGTTGCTGAAAGACAAGACGCTTATTGCGGATGAAGTAAGCGATTTTATTACAGATTGCTACAACCTGAGGGAGATGTATGGTTCCTTTCTTTCTAAAGTGCATGAGGCCGAACTGTCGCAAAGCATCAAAAAAGCAGTTTCCTGGGGCGATGAATATCAAAGTCTGATGCTTGAAGGTCAACTCTATACCCTGGTTAACGGATTGTCGGGGAAGTTGGCTCCATCTTCTGATACCATGAGTAGATTGCATCAACTGGTTTTGACCGAAATCAGTTACCGAAAAAAGGCCCAATACCCTTCGGTTGCCAAGGCTGGCGGCAGTAACGAGCATTTATTGCATCGCCGTGGAAGGTTGAAACGATATATCGAGAGCAACCTTTTTTTGAATACCGATACCAGAAAAGAAGGGGTATTTTACGAGCAGGTATTTTTTAGTTTGGCAGCCGGATTGGCCATGGTGTTTGCCACGGCCATCGCGTTTGCTTCGCAATATGCCTTTGGAAATCTGACCATGCCATTCTTTATCGTATTGGTTATCAGTTATATGTTTAAAGACCGGATTAAAGAATTATCGCGTTTGTATTTCGATAAGAAGCGTAAGAAAATGTTTTTCGATTTCAGAACGGCCATCTCACTTCAAAAGCAGGTGCAAATTGGCTTTATGCGCGAAAGTTTTCGTTTTGAAAAACGAAATTATTTACCCAAAGAAATCAAAGAAGCACGCGAGCGGATGCGCGTTACCGAAATCTCAGAAGAATGGATAGGGGACAAGGTGGTGCATTATAAAACCCAGATTAATATTTCCACCCGAAAAACACGTAAACTGGAAGATTTTGAAGGGATAACTCAGATATTTCGTCTCAATATCACGCCTTTCACCACCAAAATGGACGATCAGGAAAAGGAAATATTCATCAAATCGAAAAAGCAGTTGAAACGTCAAATGATTCATCGTGTATATCATCTGAACCTGATATTTCGCTTTACCTCGGGTAATGAAGTTCAATACAAATATTACAAGTTGATAACCAACAAATTGGGGATTAAGAGGATTGACCGTGTCAACCTTGCCGAATTGATTTAGCATTTTGGGGCAGTCAAAAAAAAGCCGTCCGGATATCTCCGCACGGCTTTTATAAAATAGGCTGTTCGATGTTTAGATCGATGGTCCGGCAGCAACCAGGGCTTTTCCTTCGTCGTTGTCGGTATATTGCTCAAAGTTTTTGATAAACAGTTCGGCCAATTGTTTGGCTTTTTCGTCCCACTCGGCTGCGTTGGCGTAGGTATCACGAGGATCAAGAATTTTTGGATCCACGCCGGGAAGTGCGGTGGGTACTTCAAGATTGAAAACAGGGATCATCTTGGTTTCAGCTTTTTCGATGGAGCCATCCAAAATGGCGTCGATAATTCCTCTGGTATCTTTAATGGAAATACGTTTTCCGGTGCCATTCCATCCGGTGTTTACCAGATAGGCTTCAGCATCGTTGGCTTCCATTCTCTTCACCAGTTCCTGACCGTATTTGGTAGGATGCAGGGTGAGGAAAGCAGCGCCAAAACAGGCAGAGAAAGTAGGAACGGGTTTGGTTACACCTACTTCTGTTCCGGCCAGTTTGGCGGTAAATCCCGACAAGAAGTGATATTTGGTTTGTTCGGGAGTAAGTTTTGAAACCGGAGGCATCACACCAAAGGCGTCAGCTGTAAGGAAAATTACCTTTTTGGCAGGACCTGCTTTTGAAACCGGTTTTACAATATTTTCAATGTGATAGATGGGATAGGAAACACGGGTATTTTGGGTAACTGAACCATCGGTAAAGTCGATTTTACCGTTTTCGTCAACGGTAACGTTTTCCAGAAGGGCATCACGGCGAATGGCATTGTAGATATCCGGTTCGCTTTCTTTGTCGAGGTTGATGGTTTTGGCGTAGCAGCCACCTTCAAAGTTAAAAATACCCTCGTCGTCCCAACCATGTTCGTCGTCACCAATTAAGGCACGTTTGGGGTCGGTTGACAGGGTGGTTTTTCCTGTTCCCGAGAGGCCAAAGAAAATGGCCGTATCGCCATCTTTGCCTACGTTTGCCGAGCAGTGCATGGCTGCCATACCTTTCAGGGGCAGGTAGTAGTTCATGATGGAGAAAATCCCTTTTTTCATTTCTCCGCCATACCAGCTTCCGCCAACCACGGCTTTGCCCTCGGTGAGGTTGAAAGCCACAAAGTTTTCCGAATTAAAAGGAACGCCGTCGGTACGTTTCATGCTTTTCCAGTCGGGGTTGTTGGTTTTGGCTGCATTGAGCATGACAAAATCAGGTTCAAAATTTTCGAGCTCGGCTTCCGAAGGACGTACGAACATGTTTTTTACAAAGTGAGCCTGCCAGGCTACTTCCATGATAAAACGAACACAAATACGTGAGTCGGGATTGGCGCCGGCATATCCGTCAACAACATACAGTTTTTTTCCGGTCAACTGTTTTGCACCCAGATTGTAGAGGTGTTCCCAGGTGGGGTGGTCGATGGGTTTGTTGTCCGACGATTTGGCCTGTTCGGCCCACCAAACGGTGTTTTTGGTTTTGTCATCCAGAACGATGTATTTGTCCTTGGGCGATCTGCCGGTGAATTTACCGGTCATTACATTTACTGCTCCAAGTTCGGTTTGAAAGCCTTTTTCAAAGCCTTGCAAATCTGCTTTTGTTTCATCTTCAAACAGTCTTTCGTAGGATGGATTGTAGATAATCTCTGCTACGTTGGTAATGCCATAACCTTCGAGAGCGGCTTTGATCTTTTCTAAACCTTTTGCCATAGTATTAGTAATTTGGATTTATTGATTAATGAATTGATAAGCGTTTTATTTTCAAAATGAAAAACGATTTTTTCTGAAATGCCCAATGCAAACGTATGCAATAATACAAATATAAGAATATTAAAAGGCAAAAATAAAGCCAATGCTACAATTTTCAAAGTAACATTGGCTTTAAAATCAAAAATAAATGAATTATTTATGTTTGCGCTTGTAGCTCTTCTTGTTTACAATAACAGCTTGAGCAGCAGCCAAACGTGCGATGGGCACGCGATAGGGCGAACAGCTTACATAATGCAGGCCTGCTCTGTGGCAGAATTCGATGGAACTGGGTTCGCCACCGTGCTCGCCACAAATACCCAATTTGATTTTTTTGCGGGTTTTGCGACCTTTTTTCACGGCCATTTCTACCAACTGTCCAACACCTTCTTGGTCAAGTACCTGGAATGGATCGTCTTTCAACAAGCCTTTCTCGATGTAGATGGGCAAGAATTTTCCGGCATCATCCCTTGAATAACCAAAGGTCATTTGGGTTAAGTCGTTGGTTCCGAAAGAGAAGAACTCAGCTGATTCGGCAATTTTGTCGGCAGTAAGTGCTGCTCTTGGAATTTCGATCATGGTACCTACCAAGAAGTCGATTTTGTCACCACGTTCTTCAAAAACGGTGGCGATGGTTTCACGAACGATTTTTTCCTGCATTTTCATCTCGGCCAGGGTTCCTGTCAAGGGAATCATGATTTCGGGATGTGCATGAATTTTACGTTTTTTCAGATCCAAAGCTGCTTCGATGATGGCACGGCTTTGCATTTCGGTGATTTCAGGATAGGTATTTCCCAAGCGGCATCCGCGGTGTCCGAGCATGGGGTTTACTTCCATGAGGTCTTCAATTTTGTCTTTGATCACCTTCAGGCTTACACCCATTACTTCGGCCATTTCTTTCTGTCCTTTTTCGTCGTGAGGCACAAACTCATGCAAAGGAGGGTCGAGCAAACGAACGGTTACGGGCAGGTCGTGCATGGCTTCAAAAATGCCTTCAAAATCCTTACGTTGGATGGGCAGGAGTTTGGCCAAAGCTTCACGGCGTCCTTTTTCGTCGGCGGCCAGAATCATTTCGCGCATGGCGATAATTTTGTCGTCGCCAAAGAACATGTGCTCGGTACGGCACAGTCCGATTCCCTGGGCACCGAAATCGCGGGCTACCTGGGCATCGTTAGGGGTGTCGGCATTGGTACGTACATACAGCTTGGCTTTTTTGTCGGCCAATTTCATGAGTTTGCCAAAGTCTCCACTCAACTCAGGATCAACGGTTTTAATCATGCCGTCGTACACTTCTCCTGTGGTTCCGTTAAGTGAAATAAATGCACCTTCTTTATAGGTTTTATCATTCATCACCAAAGTTTTGGCTTTGTAGTCCACCTTGATGCTTCCGGCTCCTGATACACAGCATTTACCCATTCCGCGAGCCACAACGGCTGCGTGAGAGGTCATACCACCGCGAGCAGTAAGGATACCTTCTGCTGAGTTCATGCCGGCCAGGTCTTCAGGTGAAGTTTCAATGCGAACCAACACCACTTTTTTGCCTTCAGCTGCCCATTTTTCGGCATCTTCGGCGTGGAAAACAATCTGTCCGGTAGCGGCTCCGGGAGAAGCGGGAAGTCCTTTGGACATAACCTTGGCTTCGGTTACGGCTACTTTGTCGAATACGGGGTGCAACAACTCGTCCAGTTTTTCAGGATCAACACGCATGAGGGCTTCTTCGCGGGTGATCAGCTTTTCTTTGAGCATGTCCACGGCAATCTTTACCATGGCAGCACCGGTGCGTTTACCATTACGGGTTTGGAGCAACCACAGACGTCCGTCTTCGATGGTAAATTCCAAATCCTGCATGTCGCGATAATGTTTTTCAAGTTGGTTTTGGGTGGCATGCAACTCTTTGTACATTTCGGGCATGGATTCTTCCAAAGAAGGATATTTCGATGCACGTTCCTCTTCGCTTACCTGTGCCAGTTTGGCCCAACGACGCGAACCTTCTTTGGTAATTTGTTGAGGAGTACGGATACCGGCCACCACATCTTCGCCTTGCGCGTTAATCAGGTATTCTCCGTTGAAAATATTTTCTCCCGTACCGGCGTCACGTGTAAAGGCAACACCTGTGGCCGAATTCAATCCCATGTTTCCGAAAACCATGGCCTGAACGTTTACGGCTGTACCCCATTCATCAGGAATTTTTTCCATTTTGCGGTAATAGATGGCTCTTGGATTCATCCAACTGTCGAATACCGACATCACGGAAGCCCAAAGCTGATCCCAAGGATCGGTTGGGAAATCATGTCCGGTTTGTTTTTTAACGGCAGCTTTAAATCTTTTTACAAGTTCTTTCAGGTCATCAACGGTAAGGTCGGTGTCCAGTTCAACTTTTTTCTCTTCTTTCAGGTGGTCGATGATTTCTTCGAATGGGTCGGCATCTTCCTTCGATTCGGGTTTCATGCCCAAAACTACGTCACCAAACATTTGAACAAACCGACGGTAGGAATCCCATGCAAAACGTTCGTTGCCTGATTTTTTGGCAATACCTTCCACGGCATCGTCGTTGAGACCCAGATTCAAAACGGTATCCATCATGCCGGGCATCGAAGCGCGTGCACCTGAACGTACCGACATCAGGAGGGGATTGTTTTTGTCACCAAAAGTGGTGCCCATAATTTTTTCCACTTCTGCCACAGCATGCTCTACCTCATGCTTGATGGCTGCAACGGCTGCATCCTTACCTTTTTCGTTGTATAGGGTACAAATTTCGGTGGTAATGGTAAATCCCGGAGGAACCGGTACGCCAATTAAATTCATTTCGGCCAGGTTGGCACCTTTGCCGCCCAGAAGGTTTTTCATGGTGGCATTACCTTCAGCTTTGCGATCGCCAAAAAGGTAAACATGCTTTTTTTTCGACATTTTTTATCAGATTTTGTTAAATATTAACGGTCGTTTTAAGAGGAAACAAAAGTACAAAAAAAATGCACCTCAAAAGACGGTTGGTTTCTGTGTTCATATGCTAAAAATACATAACATGGCTCCATAGGATCATTTGTGTGCGCTTCTCATAGGGTGAAAACGTTTGCATTGGCTGTTGGGGAGGAGGGTTCAAGGGTTCAAGAGTTCAAGGGTTCAAGGGATCAATGGATCAATGGATCAATGGATCAATGGGATCAGTGGGATCAAAGGATTAAAGGATCAATGAATCAAAGGGATCAAAAGTTCAAGGGTTATGGGCTTAATATTGTAGTTTTATCCACATCGGCTGTACTTTAGATGTTGAAATCCCGAAGGGATTATATGTTTATAGACAGAATCGGTACAATAAACAATTCGACCCCATCGGGGTCGAACAATATTTACCTCCAATGCCATAAACATTGGAATCCTCCGGATTCCGATTCCATCATATCAACCAAATAATCCTCTATAAGTTCAATTTAAACCATTCCGAAAGGTCCATTGTTCATTAAAAGGTTTTTAAAAACGCTTCGATTACAAATTTGGCACCTGCCACCAAAGACACATGTTATTGATAAGTAGAGTTTTGTGTAGCCTCAATAATAACTCGGCGGAACTCTGTGGTAAACTCGGCGGAACTCTGTGTAAAAAATTTGTTTCTATACTTTTCGGAGAAGGCTCAAAGTTCAGGGGGGTCAATGGACTCAATCTTATACTATTATCCGTTTCCGTTGTATTTCTGTAGTTCATATCCCGAAGGGATTATATGTTTATAGACAGAATTGGTACAATACACAATTCGACCCCATCGGGGTCGAACCATATTTACCTCCATTGCCATAAACATTGGAATTCTTCGGATTCCGATTCCATCCTATCAACCAAATAATCCTCTGTAAGTTCAATTTAAACCATTCCGAATAGTCGTTCGTTCATTAAAAGTTTTTAAAAACGCTTCGATTACAAATTAGCGACCTGCTGCCAAAGCCACATGTTATTGTAAAGCAGGGCTTTGTGTAGCCTCAATAAAAACTCGGCGGAACTCTGTGGTAAACTTGGTAGAACTCTGTGTAAAAAATTTGTTTCTATACTTTTTGGTGTGGACTCAGCGTTCAAGGGCTCATGGGTTAAAAATAGGAACGGCCACATGGTTTCGTTACGAATGGCTCACCTAACCTGTATCTACCTGTTTCGCAAGTGTCAATGCTGTCCGGTTTCATTTTTATGTCGTTTTTTCAACAATTTGATGACTTTTTAGTGGGTTATTTTTACTCGTTATAAGGAGAACAAGCGCCTTTATTTCCTAAGTTTGCGTCCTTATTAAACTGTACTAAAATGGGTGTTTTTCACAAAATAGGGCTCAGGTTTGAGGATAAATACGAAATGGAACGTAGGGTGGCTTTGGTTCCCGATCATGTTAAACAACTTCATTCTCAAGGTTTGGAATTTGAGGTGAGAAAATCGGCCAAGCGTATTTTTACCGACGTCGAGTATGCTCAGGCTGGTGCAAAAATTGTTGACCATGCCCCGGAGGCGGATATTATTTTGGGAGTTAAGGAAATGCCCCTGAATTATTTTAAGGAAAACCGAACCTATTTGTTTTTTAGTCATACCATCAAGGGTCAGGAATACAATATGCCTTTGTTGAAAAATATGATGGAAAGTAAAATAAACCTGATTGATTATGAGCGTATCATAGATGAGGAGGGTAAGAGATTGATTTTCTTTGGACGGTTTGCCGGATTGGCCGGAATGATCAATTCTCTGTGGTCGGCGGGTAGAAGGTGGCAGGAATTTGGAATACATACACCTTTTACTAAATTGCAACAAACTCACCATTATCCTTCGCTCGAAGCTGCCAAAGAGGTAGTGAAAGAAATTGCCTTGGAAATTGATAAATCAGGTTTACCTGAAGAAATAGCCCCCATGGTTGTCGGAATCACCGGCTACGGAAATGTGAGCAAAGGAGCTCAGGAAATCCTCGATATATTGCCGGTAAAAACAATTACTCCCGATGAATTGCTCCATTATTCCCAAACAGGTTTCCCCGATAATAGTCTCATTTACAAGGTGGTTTTCAAAGAGAGCGATCTTTCCATTCCAATCGAACAAGGCAAACCCTTCGATCTTCAGGAATATTACCACTCACCCGAATTATTCGAAAATCAGTTCGAAAAATATATCCCACATCTGACCATCCTGATGAATTGCATGTACTGGGATGATCGATATCCGGTGATTGTTACCAAAGATTATTTGGGTAAATTATTTGAAGAAGGTCGTCCCAAATTGTTGGTCATTGGCGATGTTACCTGCGATCCTGATGGCTCCATACAATGTACCCACAAAGGAACAGAAATTGAGGATCCCGTTTTTGTGTACAATCCAATTACCCGCAAACCAACAATGGGCTTTGAGGGCGATGGCGTGCTTGTGATGGCCGTGGACATCCTTCCCAGCGAACTTCCCCGGGAGTCATCCCAAACTTTTTCGGACGCTTTGGTAGGTTTTATTCCCGGGTTGGCGAGTGCCGACTTCAGTGTTCCGTTCGCCCAACTACAAATTCCGGCACCCCTCAAACGTGGTATGATTTTATATCATGGCCAATTAACCCCTGATTACCAATATTTAAAAGATTATATTAGCTAACGAGGCTTCGCAACTTACACAAGCCAATTAATTTATTTCATATGAAGAAAGTTTTGATTTTAGGTGCCGGTTTATCCACCATCAGCCTGATCAAGTATTTATTGAAAAATGCCGAGCAAAACGACTGGCAGGTCATTGTCGGTGATATCTCTGAAAAAACAGCCCTCAGTAAAATCAACGGACATGCACGCGGACGTGCCATCGTCTTTGATATTTATGATGAACAATCCAGCAAGCAACAAATTGCCGAAGCCGATGTGGTGATCTCCATGCTTCCCGCCTTCATGCACAAGTTGGTGGCCGAAAAATGTATCGAGTTTAAGAAACCCATGCTCACCGCTTCGTATGCCACCGATGAGATTAAAGCGTTGAACGACAAAGCCGTAGCTGCCGGAATCCCCATTTTCATGGAATTGGGCGTAGATCCCGGAATCGACCACATGTCGGCCATGAAGGTAATTAATCGAGTAAAAGAGGAGGGAGGTGAACTCACTTCATTCTATTCATTTACAGGAGGTTTGGTAGCTCCGGAATATGACAACAACCCCTGGAATTATAAGTTTACCTGGAATCCACGCAATGTGGTGTTGGCAGGAACGGGCGTGTCGCAATATATCAACAATGGACGTTACAAGTATATTCCCTATCATCGCCTTTTCGATCGTATCCTAAAGCGAAGTATTTTAAATTATGGAGATTTTGAGGTCTATCCTAACCGTGACTCGTTGAAATACCGTGAAATATATGATCTGAGGGACATTCCTTCTATGTTTCGTGGAACCATCCGACGTCCCGGATTCGCTAAAGCATGGAACGTTTTTGTTACCCTTGGTTGTACAGATGATACATATCGCATTGAGCGTTCCGAAAATATGAGTTATCGCGAGTTTATCAACGCATTTATGAAGTATCAACCCGATGTGCCTGTTGAGATTAAACTGCAGGAATACTGTAAGGATGCGGCTGATCCCACGGTGTTTGAAAAACTCAAATGGCTGGGTATTTTTAGCGATAGAAAAATCGGGCTCAAAAATGCTACTCCTGCCCAAATCATGCAAAAACTGCTCGAAGAAAAATGGACGATGGATCCACAGGATAAAGACATGATTGTGATGCAACATGAATTTAAATATCGTTTAAACGGTAAAGAAAAAATGATTGTTTCCGCCATGGCTGTGGAGGGAAAAAATCAGGAAGAAACTGCCATGGCCATCACCGTAGGTACTCCGCTCGCCATTGCAACAAAACTAGTGCTAACCGGACAATTTAAACATACCGGACTGCATCTACCCATCCAGAAGGATATTTACGAACCTATTTTGGCAGAGTTGGAGGGCTTTGGTATAAGTTTTGCGGAAATCGAATATTTGATTGCTTAATTAAATAAACTACACATAATTAAGGGGGCAATCAGTTTGGTTGCCCTCTTTTTTTTAACCTTTGCACGATGAAATGAACCATACAAAATTCTGTACCGACAGGTCGTGACTATTTTTGTTGGCGAGTTTCATGCGATCAATAAAAAGTAAAATTGATACAAATGAAATATTTTTTGTTATTCCTGCTTATCGGTATCGTTTTGTACTACGTGATGAAATGGCAGAAACCCAAATCCTCGGCGAATAATCCCTACAATCAGGATGAGCGTGGAAATAAACAGGATAATTCCAATCCTTACAAATCCACGAACGCCACAGGTAATCCCGGGTTTACAAGTAGTGGATATGGAAAATGGATAGCCGGTGGAATTGGTTGGGCCTTTGGCGGACCCATCGGTGGTTTGTTGGGATTTGCGCTGGGAACCATGTTTGATGGTACAAAAATCAGTCGTCCCCGCGGAGGTGGAGCCGGTTCCAATGATTTTGTGGCTAGCTTGCTGGTATTGACCGCTGCCGTGATGAAAGCCGATGGTAAAGTTACACGCAGTGAACTGGATTTTGTTAAACAATTTCTTGTGAGGAATTTTGGAAGTCAATTGGCCTCCGAGTATGTTAAAATGTTGGGTTCCATTGTTAAGCAAGAATTTAATGTGCAGGAAATGGGTATGCAAATCAGGCAATACATGGAGTACAGCTCGCGATTAATGTTGTTGCAATACCTGTTTGGGGTGGCCATGTCGGATGGAAAGGCAGGACGTGAGGAGGTGCAGTTAATCGAGCAAATTGCTTCCTATCTTGGCATTGGCACTGCCGACTATGCTTCCATCAAAGCCATGTTTATCAAGGAAACCGACAGCGCATATAAAATTCTGGAAATTTCTCCCGAAGCCACCAACGAAGAGGTGAAAAAAGCTTACCGTGAACTGGCCAAAAAATACCATCCCGACAAGGTGGCACATTTGGGTGACGATGTAAAAAGTGCTGCCGAAGAAAAGATTTCTCAACTCAACGCCGCCTACGAAGCCATTAAAGCCCAGCGCGGAATGAATTAGTCGTGAAACCTCCAGTTAACACCGAAGTAAAACCTGGCGTCCCTGGTTGGATAATTGGGGGCGGAATAATAGCGATAGTCGCCAAAATACCCATTTACATGTGCTGCCTTGAAAAATAGCCGGGCTCTTTTTACCACCAAAGTAAGGTAGTAATCGATATAAGCATAATCACCAATTTTCTTGTCGTTTTGGATATAAAAAGTTCGCAATGCGGGCATGTATGCATCTGCGTAATAGGCTGTAAAATAGGTTATTTGAAATCCGGTTTTGATGGTGGCTGCTTTCTTAAAAATGGTATGCATGAAATACAAATCCATGGTGCCCGTAAGTTTGGGTACACGCCATACATTGGGCTGACTGGTTTCCTGATATACCAATCGCGTATTTACACCAACACTTTTCCAGGGGATACTTCCTTCAACGAACAATTGCATCAGGGTTTCGCCCTTCTCTATTTGCGTTGGCTGCATGGAATCGTTGAAATAGGTGTAATTAACCATCGTGTAGAATCTTCCACCGGCTGAAATGTTCCTGAAAGTATATTCCGCATCCAGAATGGTATAATTTTCTTTCTTGAAATCGTTCTTCCAACGGTAGTAGTTGCTGTTGTATTCAATGAAATACCAATCGGGTGTTTTGCTTATCAACGACAAACTCGCGGTAAGGCGACCTGCGTTTTTCTCTTTACGTCCCAAAAACTGATTCAGCACTCCTTTCAATTGATAATCACCGCCATTGTAGTCGCCTGCCACCAGTTGAGCGTCCACATTCAGGTAAAAACTTCTGCCAATGTTAATTCCCATGCCTCCAAAGGAGATGATTTGATTGTAATTGCGGTCGATGGAATCGTAGGCAAACGTTTGCGTTATATGGTTATGGGTCAAGCCAAAAAACAGATAAAAATGCTTGTCGTCGGCCTTGTCGTAATAACCCAGACTCGACCACTTGATGGTATTGCTCATCTTCATTTGATAGATGGAGTCGAAGGTAGAAGCCGAATCCAGAATAGCCTGATGACCAATGTAGAAATTGAAAGCAGTATCTGCATCTTCGTAAATAAACTGATTTCGCTCGTATTGAAAAGCGTAGGTTAAACTTCCCAAATCAATTTTGCGATGGGTTGAATCGGTCTTGTGTTCAGGTTGGAGTAGATTAAAATATTGCTCCACATAAAACCCTGATTTCTTGACCAGATTGGTGGCATTTTGCAGATACACCGGAATTACCCTTCGGTCGGGTTCCAGGTTCTGCTCAAACAAGCTATCTGCCGAAATACCTCCATTTTCCTGAAGTTCCAGTTTGTTGTGCAGGTAGTTGGCCAGAATTCCATAGCGTTTGTTGTTGGTTTGATACTGTCCGGTAAAATACACCCGTGTGTCGTTTGATTTGTTGTTTTTGTAGGGGCCTGGTGAGTTATTGAGTTCAAAATGAAGCCCGAAAGTGAAGTTTTTCACAATCTCTCGGGAAAATGTCACCTGAAGGTTTTGCTCCTTTTTGGAGCCCATGATGTAAAAAATCTCCGTATAAGGCTGATATTGCAGAAAATACCTGACGTCTCTGTTTGTCAGAAGATAGTTTTTAAACGACTCGATATGCAAATTGTAGCCCAGGGGCAGGGTAGGGGCGAATACCTGATTTTTGGCTGCCATACCTATGTTGCTCAAGGTGGAGTACAATTTATTGTGATGGGTTAATTGATCGTATTGTTGAAAGTAAGTAAGGCTGGTATCGATGGGTTCCAGGTTGTTTAGTTTCAGGCTGTCGAAAGCGTATCTGAAAAAAGAAACGGACAGCGAATCCACGGGAGCAAGTTGAGTTGAATCCACCGTTTTCAGGATGGGTTCATGAACTATACTGTCATGTGCTGTTGAGTCGCTCACTTGCGCCTGTGCTGCTATCCAGCAAATGAGGCCTCCCATGGCCATCAGCAGTCGGAAGAGGGGAATATTTTTTGCCAAACCAGTATTTTGTTTTAGGAGGTCAAATTTAAGCATTCTAATGTCATTCAGAACTTATAAACGCACAAAAGCTTAAAAAATTGGCTTTGGTATTCGTGATTATGGTTGCGAATGTGGAATAATTCAGGTGATATGATTGAAACGATGTCGAAAGTGGGGTGGGAGAGATAACAACCGGGCGTCATCTGTTGATGGTTTGAAAAAGAAGGGAAAAAAAAAGAGACCATCTAAATTAGATGATCTCTCGAATGTCTTTGGCGACGACCTACTTTCCCACCTGGTGGCAGTATCATTGGCGCTGGCAGGCTTAACTTCTCTGTTCGGAATGGGAAGAGGTGGACCGTGCCGCAATAGTCACCCAAAGGTCTTTAAAGATTAATATCCGGTAATTTGGAATTAATCAATGACTAAAGGAGGAAAGTATAATTTTTTTTGCCCTTGCAAGAGTATCCTGTTTGGTTAAAAAGTCTACGGGTAATTAGTACTGCTCGGCTTTGATGTTACCACCTTTACACCTGCAGCCTATCAACGTCATCGTCTTTAACGACCCTTAAAGGAAGCCTCATCTTGAGGTGAGTTTCGTGCTTAGATGCTTTCAGCACTTATCTCATCCAAACGTAGCTACCCTGCGGTGCAGCTGGCGCTACAACAGGTACACTAGAGGTTTGTCCAACCCGGTCCTCTCGTACTAGAGTCAGGTCCTCTCAAGCTTCCAACGCCCACAACAGATAGGGACCGAACTGTCTCGCGACGTTCTGAACCCAGCTCGCGTGCCACTTTAATGGGCGAACAGCCCAACCCTTGGGACCTTCTCCAGCCCCAGGATGTGACGAGCCGACATCGAGGTGCCAAACCACTCCGTCGATGTGAGCTCTTGGGAGTGATCAGCCTGTTATCCCCGGCGTACCTTTTATCCTTTGAGCGATGGCCCTTCCATGCGGAACCACCGGATCACTATGCCCTACTTTCGTACCTGCTCGACTTGTTAGTCTCACAGTCAAGCACCCTTGTGTCATTACACTCTACGCACGGTTACCAACCGTACTGAGGGTACCTTTGGAAGCCTCCGTTACTCTTTTGGAGGCGACCACCCCAGTCAAACTACCCACCAAACACTGTCTCCGCCGAAGGCGGATTAGGCATCAAACAAGCAAAGGGTGGTATTTCAAGGTTGACTCCACGATACCTGGCGGCACCGCTTCGTAGTCTCCCACCTATCCTACACATCACGTGTCCAATGTCAATGTTAAGCTATAGTGAAGGTGCACGGGGTCTTTCCGTCCCGTTGCGGGTAAACGGCATCTTCACCGTTACTACAATTTCACCGAGCTCATGGCTGAGACAGTACCCAGATCGTTACACCATTCGTGCAGGTCGGAACTTACCCGACAAGGAATTTCGCTACCTTAGGACCGTTATAGTTACGGCCGCCGTTTACCGGGGCTTCAATTATAAGCTTCTCTCCGACGAAGTCGGAAATAACCTCTCCTCTTAACCTTCCGGCACCGGGCAGGTGTCAGGCCTTATACATCATCTTTCAATTTAGCAAAGCCATGTGTTTTTGATAAACAGTCGCCTGGGTCATTTCTCTGCGGCCATCCGAAGATGGCTCCCCTTCTCCCTAAGTTACGGGGTTATTTTGCCTAGTTCCTTAGCCATGAATCACTCGAGCACCTTTGGATTCTCTCCTCGACTACCTGTGTCGGTTTACGGTACGGGCGGCTTATATCTGACGCTTAGAGGTTTTTCTTGGAAGTCTGATTAGGGTCACTATCCACTCACCCGAAGGCTTGTGGTACTATCCACCTTCAGCAAGAAGTGCGCATTTAACTACACCCCTTATACCTACAGTGTTCAACGTACTATTCCGTCAGTACGCGGACCTTTCACTACTCCGTCATCCCATCGCAATATAAGCCGGTACGGGAATATTAACCCGTTGTCCATCGACTACCCCTTTCGGGTTCGCCTTAGGACCCGACTAACCCTGATCCGATTAGCGTTGATCAGGAAACCTTAGTCTTTCGGTGTGCGGGTTTCTCACCCGCATTATCGTTACTTATGCCTACATTTGCTTTTCCAGACGCTCCAGCATGCCTTACGACACACCTTCAACGCAGACTGGAATGCTCCCCTACCACTCTACTAAAAGTAGAATTTACAGCTTCGGTAATATGCTTATGCCCGATTATCATCCATGCCCGATCGCTCGACTAGTGAGCTGTTACGCACTCTTTAAATGAATGGCTGCTTCCAAGCCAACATCCTAGCTGTCTCTGCAATCAGACCTCGTTAGTTCAACTTAGCATATATTTTGGGACCTTAGCTGGTAATCTGGGTTCTTTCCCTCTCGGACGCGGACCTTAGCACCCGCGCCCTCACTCCCGGGTATCATCTTACAGCATTCGGAGTTTGTCAGGGTTTGGTAGGCGGTGAAGCCCCCTAGCCCAATCAGTAGCTCTACCTCTGTAAGACTCGTGCCCGAGGCTGCTCCTAAAAGCATTTCGGGGAGTACGAGCTATCTCTCAGTTTGATTGGCCTTTCACCCCTACCCACAGCTCATCCAAAGACTTTTCAACGTCAACTGGTTCGGTCCTCCAGTCCGTGTTACCGGACCTTCAACCTGGCCATGGGTAGATCACCAAGTTTCGCGTCTACCTCCTCTGACTAATTCGCCCTATTCAGACTCGCTTTCGCTGCGGCTACTCCCGTTTTCAGGATTAACCTTGCCAGAGAAGTGTAACTCGTAGGCTCATTATGCAAAAGGCACGCCGTCATCCGCCTGTGGCGGACTCCGACCGCTTGTAAGCGCACGGTTTCAGGTACTATTTCACTCTCCTGTTCGGAGTACTTTTCACCTTTCCCTCACGGTACTGGTTCACTATCGGTCTCTCAGGAGTATTTAGCCTTAGCGGATGGTGCCGCTGGATTCAGACAGGGTTTCACCGGCCCCGCCCTACTCAGGATACCAATAAGGTAATAAATCGATTTCGCATACAGGATTGTCACCTTCTACGATCTACCTTTCCAGATAGGTTCTGCTATCAATTTATTGTCCTATGTCTTGGTCCTACAACCCCAAAATTGCCGTAACAACTTTGGTTTGGGCTATTCCGCGTTCGCTCGCCACTACTTGCGGAATCACTTTTGTTTTCTCTTCCTCCGGCTACTTAGATGTTTCAGTTCACCGGGTTCGCTCCAGACTAAGTCTGGTGACATGTCTTCAACATGCCGGGTTGCCCCATTCGGAAATCTCCGGATCAAAGGTTATTTGCACCTCCCCGAAGCTTATCGCAGCTTATCACGTCCTTCATCGCCTCTGAGAGCCTAGGCATTCACCGTACGCTCTTAGTAACTTTCTTAACCTATTTTTTTAGGTGCTCTTACACCAGCAAAAAAATTATTATACTTTCTTCCAATATGTCAATGAACTCTTGTTCGTCCGCCTTAGGCGGATATATCTCAAGTTACGATGAAAACTCGCTCTCGAGAAAATGGTGGAGAATAAGGGAGTCGAACCCTTGACCTCTAGAATGCAAATCTAGCGCTCTAGCCAACTGAGCTAATCCCCCGGGTCAATGTATCGATTTGAAAATTTGTGGATTTGAAAATAAATTTTCAAACTGTACAAGTTTCAAATTCTAATGGTAGTCTCGCCCTCCCGATAGCTATCGGGATGAACTGGAGACTGTAGTCTCGCCCAGACTTGAACTGGGGACCCCTACATTATCAGTGTAGTGCTCTAACCAACTGAGCTACGAGACTGTGTGGTTGTCGGTCGGTGATCGGTGATCAAGGATCAATGATCGGCGACCGGAAACCTCCCGATAGCTTACCTGTGGTTAGTATCACTTTACCGGTGATCCATCAGGTTTTCGCTCTCTCCATTTATTAAAAATGAAGGCCAAACCAATGTAATTTATGTTGCTTACCGTGAGTGTAAAAGAAATCCTCTGTCGGAATGCTCCAGAAAGGAGGTATTCCAGCCGCACCTTCCGGTACGGCTACCTTGTTACGACTTAGCCCCAGTTACTAGTTTTACCCTAGGCGGATCCTTGCGGTAACCGACTTCAGGTACCCCCAGCTTCCATGGCTTGACGGGCGGTGTGTACAAGGCCCGGGAACGTATTCACCGCGCCATGGCTGATGCGCGATTACTAGCGATTCCAGCTTCACGAAGTCGGGTTGCAGACTTCGATCCGAACTGAGACCGGCTTTAGAGATTCGCTCCCTGTCACCAGGTGGCTGCCCTCTGTACCGGCCATTGTAGCACGTGTGTAGCCCTGGACGTAAGGGCCGTGCTGATTTGACGTCATCCCCACCTTCCTCTCTACTTGCGTAGGCAGTTCTCCTAGAGTCCCCATCATTACATGCTGGCAACTAAGAGTAGGGGTTGCGCTCGTTATGGGACTTAACCCGACACCTCACGGCACGAGCTGACGACAACCATGCAGCACCTTGTAAATTGTCCGAAGAAGAATCCCTTTCAGGATCTGTCAACTTACATTTGAGCCCAGGTAAGGTTCCTCGCGTATCATCGAATTAAACCACATGCTCCACCGCTTGTGCGGGCCCCCGTCAATTCCTTTGAGTTTCAACCTTGCGATCGTACTCCCCAGGTGGATCACTTATCGGTTTCCCTTGGTCGCTGACTGTGTATCGCCAACAACGAGTGATCATCGTTTACGGCGTGGACTACCAGGGTATCTAATCCTGTTTGCTCCCCACGCTTTCGTGCATGAGCGTCAGTTTTGGCTTAGTGAGCTGCCTTCGCGATTGGTGTTCTGTAGCATATCTATGCATTTCACCGCTACATGCTACATTCCGCCCACTTCAACCAAACTCAAGACTATCAGTATCAATGGCAGTTCCGGAGTTGAGCCCCGGGATTTCACCACTGACTTAATAGCCCGCCTGCGCACCCTTTAAACCCAATAAATCCGGATAACGCTTGCACCCTCCGTATTACCGCGGCTGCTGGCACGGAGTTAGCCGGTGCTTATTCTTTAGGTACCTTCAGCTCCGATCACGATCGGAGGTTTATTCCCTAATAAAAGCAGTTTACGACCCATAAGGCCTTCTTCCTGCACGCGGCATGGCTGCGTCAGAGTTGCCTCCATTGCGCAATATTCCTTACTGCTGCCTCCCGTAGGAGTCTGGTCCGTGTCTCAGTACCAGTGTGGGGGATCATCCTCTCAGAACCCCTAGACATCGTAGTCTTGGTGAGCCGTTACCTCACCAACAAACTAATGTCACGCATGCCCATCTTTAACCGCCGGAGCTTTAAATGCAAAATGATGCCATCTCGCAGTGTTATGGGGTATTAATCCCGATTTCTCGGGGCTATTCCCCAGTTAAAGGTAGGTTGCATACGCGTTACGCACCCGTGCGCCGGTCGTGTACTCCCGAAGGAGCCTTACCCCTCGACTTGCATGTATTAGGCCTGCCGCTAGCGTTCATCCTGAGCCAGGATCAAACTCTTCATAGTATATTGTTTGTCCTTTTTTTCAAAAGAATATTTGTATATGCTGTTAGATCCCGACAAAGTAATTGACTTCTTTTTTAATCTTGTCATCTAAATGACAATTGGTATTGTGTTTCCTTTACTTGGCTTGGCTTCATTATGTCTATGAACGTCTGCAGTTGTACCCGCAGTTTCTCTCTCGATTTTTTCCCCTTCGCTTTCTCAATTATCTTTCCTCTCGAACGGGGCTGCAAAAGTAATGCTTTTTTTATTCCTGCCAACTTTTTTTGAAAAAATATTTAACTTTTTTTTGTTGGCTTTTTTCTCCTCTTTCCTTCTCTATATTAGCACTACCTTCATCTCTCTCTACGAACTCCCCAAATCAACTCGCTTGCGCTTTCGTATCAATTATCCCGCTGAATTGGGAGTGCAAAAGTACTTATGTTTTTTGATTTCGCAAGGGGTTGGAAAAATATTTTTTGAATAATAATCCGATAATTATACGACCTATTAATTAACAGATAGTTAATGTTAGAAAATCAGTGAAATATTTTTTTTACTATTGATCTATATGCGATTATTTAACCACGTAAAAAGGTAAAAGTACCCTCGTCGCTATTAAAATCTGAGAAATAATAGCCGTCTTCAACAAAGGTTTTTAGTTCTTCGGGATTTGAAATTCTGTTTTCGAGAATGAACCTGGTCATCTTTCCTCTTGCTTTTTTGGCGAAAATGCTGACGATTTTATATGTTCCGTTGGTGAAATCTTTAAAAACCGGGGTAATTATGGATGCCCGTAGTTGTTTCATGTCGAGCATTTGGAAGTATTCGGCAGATGCCAAATTGATCAAGATATTGTCTTTTTGCAATTTCAGTTGTTGGTCCACTGCCTGGGTGACCTCGTTTTTCCAAAACTGGTAAAGGGTTTGGCTTTTTATTTTTAATGGATTGGCCACATCAAGCCGATAGGGTTGTATGATATCGAGGGGTTGAAGGACTCCGTAAAGGGCTGACAGAATCATGACATGTTGTTGACTATATAATAAGGTGTCTTTTGTAAAATTTTGGGCATCCATTCCGGAAAACACATCGCCACTGAAGGCCAGAATCGCGGGTGTTGAATTGTCTGCGCCATGGGAATGGTTCCAGTGTTGGTAGTAGTCGTGGGCGGTTTGTGTGAGTTTCTGGCTGGTTTTTAGCAATGTTTGCAAATCTGTCAACGAAAGTTGCTTCATCTGCCTGCAAATTTCTTCTGCATGTTTGATAAATCTAGGTAGGGTAACCTGTGCTTCAAATGAATGTTTTTGGTGACCGATAGTTTTCGACGGTGAAAGTATGATGAGCATAACGTATTGATATTTAAAAAGAAATCCGCTACAAAATTAATTGTAACGGATTTACAAACCAAAATTGAACGGATTTATTGTGATATTTATTTAATCGTGTATTTGATGCCCAGTTCAAAAACACTTCCTTTCGTATATGAACGATAGAGGTATTCTTCACCTTTGTAAGTATATGTTTTTTTAGCCACGGGGTTTAAGATGTTTTTCGCATTGAACTCCAACAAAAAATGTTCGTTGAGTTGTTTGCTTACAATCAGGTTCAGCGAATTGAAGGGCTGCTCATAAATATCCGGAGTTCCTCCTTTGGTGAGCACTACCAGTTTTGGTCCGGTTACATTGTACACCAGATTGGCTTCCAGTCCCAGATTTGGGTTTTCGTATCCGATGGCTGCATTGAGCACATAGGGTGATTGTCCTCCCATGGGACGGGTATCTTTGGCTTCGGGATCGGTGGCACGAATGGATTCAAGTTCTGCCGAATCGATGGCTACTTCAGAGTACACATAGGTAAAGTTCAGACTTAGTTTGATGTTTTTGATGGCATGAATGAAGTCTAATTTTTTTCTGACATCCAATTCCACACCGTAAACTGTAGCCTGATCCACATTGATCCAGGTAAGCTCCTGATTAATGGCTCTGGGATTGTCGGCAACCTCGATGGGGTCAATGAAACGCTTGGCAAACAGACCTGCCGAGAGTATTTCGGAAGGACTAATAAAATATTCATACCTCAAATCGATGTTGTTGATGGTGGTTCTTTTAAGGTTAGGATTACCAACGTAGGTAATTTTTTCTTTAAAATCTTCCGACGAATAGGGCGCCAGCTCTCTGAATGTCGGTCTGGCAATTGTTCGTGAAACGTTGAGTCTGAGGTTGGTTTTTTGATTAAGGAAATAAGTCAGGTTGAGTGCCGGCAAGGGGTCTGTATTGTTAAGGTAGCCTTTGTCTTTGGTAGAGTCGTTGCTGCTTGCATGAACCAGGGTTGTCTCCAGACGAACTCCTGCAATCACACGCAATTTTTTCTTGATTACTGCGTCAATCATGGCGTAACCTGCGCCAATGGTTTGGTCGGCAGTATAACTGTTGATTAAGTCATCGCCGGCGTTTCCCTGAATGTACAAGCCAAAATTGCTTCCTGTACCCGGATTATATCCCGGATAGTTTAAACCTATGTTTTCGTTGGTAAAAAAGTTGTCAGGATTGCCATCGTACACGTATTTCGAAAACTGAAATTTGTAATCGAATCGATTTTCATCGGAGGTTCTAGTTTTATATGAATATCCTCCTCCAAACATCAACTTGGGTGCATTTTCCTTGTTGGAAAGCGGTAATTCGAAATTGATTTTTACATTGGTGTTTTCTTCAGTCATCTTTCGGTAATACCTGGCAGGCACAGAATACAGCGATTCGTCCACGGCATATTGATATCCGCCTTCGTTATCGGGATAATAGCTGTTGGTAAATACCCGGAAATCAGGTTCTTCCTGCATGGATGCCGTAAATGAGCCAATCCAGTCCACCTTAAGCTTCGACAAAGCAGGAAAAAAGTGTTCTCCACGTAGCTGACCTGAATTAAGCGAACGTTCGAGCCAATAGAGTTGTCTGGTTTCCACGAGCAGATCGTTTCCGTCGCTGCGCTTGGGACCCATGGTGTAGCTCGCCCCTGAATTACCGCTTTGGTTTTTGAAGAAGTTGGCACTTAATTTATGGTTTTGTCCGAGTTTGTACGACACGTTGGCCAAAGCTCCCCAGAGTGCTTCTCTTTCACTTTGTTGACCATGGTATTTTTTTTGCTCGGTCAGGGTTTGCTCGTTGGCACCACTCAGCGTGTATTCGGCAAATACGGCATCGTCAAAGAAATTTTCGTTGTATTTGTAGGAAAGTCCGAAGATATAACCTAGGGCATTTTTACCCATGCTGATTTGATTTCCAATGGTAAACGACAGACTACGGTTGAGGGTGGATGATTGTTTTGACGGACTCATTACCTTGTTGAAACTTTCGGTAATGTCGGTTAAAGTTTGGCGGGTATTGGCGTTGTACTGAGGGATGGTTCCTTTGGCCGCTGCCGGAATATTTCTAAGTCCATTGTCGTAACCCATGAAATCTGTGGGACTTCCCTTGTATCCCAGAAAATTGTTGTTGAGACTGGCTTGGGTATTGTATCCTGTTTTTACGCCAAAGCTGAGCATGAATTGCTCAGGAAA
Organism: Bacteroidales bacterium; assembly: GCA_965140775.1. Classification (GTDB taxonomy): domain Bacteria; phylum Bacteroidota; class Bacteroidia; order Bacteroidales; family F082; genus UBA6244. Next base: position 1,785,389 of record OZ223471.1, read on the forward strand.
GTCGAGGGTAATAATGTCCACATATCCACCGGTGAAGTCGGCAGGCAAATTGGGGCTAAAAGTTTTATAAACCACCATGTTCTCAATGAGGTTGGTGGGAAAAATGTCCATTTGTACAGTATTTCTGTTGGGATCGAGACCGGGAATGTCGGCTCCGTTGAGGGTAGTTTTGCTGTATCTGTCGCTTAACCCTCTTACATACACGTATTTTCCGTCTTCCACATTTACTCCGGTTACCCGTTTCAAGGCTCCGGCGGCATCGCTGTCGCCTGCTTTTTTCATTTGTTGGGCTGACAATCCGTCCACCACATTGGCCGATTTTTTCTGAATGGTGAGCATGGCGGCTTCCGACCTGTTGACGGCTTTTGCAGATACCACCACTTCCTGCAATCCCATGCTTACGGTGGAAAGGCCTACGTTGATGACGGTTACTTCATCGCTTTTGATCACTACTCCGGTGATTGTTTTGGGTTCGTAGGAAATAAACTGACAGATAATATCGTAGGTTCCGGCAGGGATACCGGTAATGGAGTAGTTGCCATCGAGGTCGGCAGCAGCACCTGTGGTAGTGCCTTTCAGCATGACAGTTGCTCCAATGAGCTCGTCTCCCATTTCGGCATCTGTGATTTTTCCTCTGAGAATTCCGGTTTGGGCATGCAGGGCTTCCGGAATCAGGGCGACCATCAAAAGTAGCATGGCCAGTAGCGCCCCTTTTTTGTTTAACATCATCGCGTTCAAGCTTTTGGTTCTGGTGTTGTGTGATAAAACAGCCAAAGTGGTCATCAGAAATGACCACTTTGGCATGGGGTTTATATGGTTTGTTGAGAAATTATTATCAATTAGTTGCCCATGTATTTGGAGAACAAAGTCCAGCCGGCCAACCAGTTGTTGTTGGGATCGATGGCGCCTTTGTAGGATACGGTTTCAAACCAATCGACCGGATATTGTGCCATATTGCCGGTTACATCATTTGTTGGAACTACATTAAACATATCGGCTGTTACATTGAATCCGGGGTCGGTAACGGTGTTTCCGGCTTCAGCAAAATAGGCGGCAACAGCGGCAGAGGCAGTTTCCACATCACCCACAGGTACATCGTCGGCTGCAGCAACCGTAAAGATGTCGGAAGCTGCGATGTTGTAGAACAGGTTGTTTTTGAGTGTAAGATCGCCTGCGTTGAAACGGGTGTAGCTACATTCACCTACAAGTAACTCAATGTCAACTCCTTTGGCTTGGTTGTAGAATATGGAGTTTGCATAATTTCCACCTGCGTTGTCGCGGAATGTTACCAGACGTTTTCCTGCGTCGGGACCTTGACCCACATAAGTTACATTAAAGATGGTGGGGATGGCGTAGGGTTGACCTGTTTCAGGATCGGTTCCTCCGTCGTGTTCGCCAATGCGGTCTCCTTTGTCGAAACCCTGAACGGCAAGCCAGAATTGTCCATACCCTCTGTAACCCTGGTCGTAGTCGTAGCTATCGTCGCCACAAAAAGCGGTAACGATGTGTTTCAGTCGTGGGGTTCCTCCAAAGAATTCGATTCCGTCGTCTTTGTTGGCAAATACTTCGATATATTCAATTACAGTACCTGAACCAACACCGCCAAGGGTTAATCCATTGATTTCGTTGCCTTCACCAATATCGGTACCACCGTGACGGATGGATACATAGCGTAATACACCTGAGTTGTCGGCATCATCATCGCCTCCATATACTCCACGGGGTTCGGTTTGGTCGATACCTTCAATTTGTTGTTGCGCAGGAACGGTGTTTAATCTGGCTTTTCCGAGCATGATTACACCACCCCAAAGTCCTGCATCCAGATCGGGCACTGAACCGGCGAGGTCGTCAGATTCTGCAGTGAAAATGATGGGTTTTTCAGCAGTACCGTCGGCCATAATTTTTCCGCCACGTGCTACAATCAAAGCCGAGGCTTCTTCGCCTTGTCCGGGCATACCTTTGATTACGGTGCCGGCTTCGATGGTGAGGGTTTGACCGTCGTTAACGAATACCAATCCGTCGAGGATATAGGTGTGATCGGCAGTCCAGGTGGTGGTACCTGTTCCGTTTCCATCATCTTTAATGATAACGGTATTGCTGGTTAACGAAACTTCCGACATTTGTGTGGTAGCCATGGCCTGACCGGTACCATTATAAATGCTGGTGGCCGAAGCAGGTTTAACCGAAAAACTTTCGCTTCCACTTGGGTTTTCCGAAAGGGTAAGGTTGATGGTGGCAGTAGCCTGACCTGCAGTGTGTGTTACAGTGTAGGTCGTAAGGGTGGCGGTTCCGCCTGAAACACTTGCCGTAAACGAGGCGTTGGTTAAGTTGCCTGTTTTGTCGCTGGCTGCATACACACCTTCGCTAAAAGTAAGGGTTGCCACATATTGGTTAAGGTCGCCGGTAACTGTAAGTCCTGACATCGTGGGCGCTGCCGGTGTTGGGTCGTCATCGCCTTTACAGCCATTAAATCCTACCATGATAATTGCTGCAAGAGCAGCCAAAAGAGTTAATTTTTTCATTTTCATCATTTGTTTTAAAATTTGATGTGGCAAAAGTATCCGAGGCGTAAAAAGTGTGAATTAAGTTAAGATTAATGTACTGTTAAGAAAGGGGGTAATTCAGCTGTTACGCTTAACAATGGCTTAACATGGCGGCGGTAAAAATCACATTACCAGGCTTCTAAGATCATGTCTTTAAAAATCATGATATAAAAAAAGACGGCGAGCAGGCCGTCTTTTATATAGGTTGTTGGTTGTTAGTATTCTTTTTCGGATAGCAGCTTTCCGCTTTCATCCCACATATACCAAATACCCACCTTTTTCCCTTGGTCGTAGTGCATTTCGTAGCGGGCCTTGCCATTGTCGCCATAAATCATCCATTTTCCATGTTTCAAATCGCGTTGATATCGTGCTTCGGCAGTTTTTTGACCTTTGTAGTTCCAGGTGGTCCAAACGCCGTCTTTGAAACCATCGGTGTAAGCGCGGGCTTCTTTTTTGGAACCGTTTTCGTGATAGTACATGGAGATGCCATTTTCGATGCCTTTGTCGAAGTTGCGGTCTGATTCTACTTGTCCGTTTTCGTAGTAAGTTTTAAAATTTCCGGTAAATAACTGACCGTCCACATAGTATTTATTGTCATCGTGTTTTACCAGTTCCTGAGCTTGAAGGCCGATGTTTACAGCCAACACCACAAACAAAAGGAGGATTTTTTTCATTGTAAAGGAGTTAATGGTGATCAAAATAGCTTACAAAGGTACAAAATTAAGCTATTTTTTGTGCGAAATAAAAAAGACAAACCTTCGGGTTTGCCTTTAAGTATATCATATTGATTTGATGACTAATTGTTGTCGATTTCGATTTCCACCTTCAGGTTGTTGGCAGCACTGTTTACTTCAATGCTTTTCTGTTCCGATTTGTATGAAATCAGATCCGCTTTTATTTCGTGGGTGCCTGTGGTTACTTCACTAATGGTAAAATTACCATCCAGATCGGTGTACACTTCGGTAGCGTTTTCGTCCAAGATAATTTTTACACCGGCCAAAGCTTCTCCGGTTGCTTTGTCGAATACCTGACCGCTGAGGGTGGTGGTGGCAGCAGGTGTTTCTACGTTGTCGTTGGTGGCAAAAGCGGTAGTAGCTGTAAGAACTACGATGGAGATGATGGCTAAGATATTTTTCATTTTTATTTTTCTTTACGTTTTAGTGATGCAAAGAAAGATCATCCATGTTAAGCCAATATTAAATCAGGATTATCTGTGTATAAAGTTTTGGGAGTGGGAAGACGGGAGATGGGAGTCGGGAGACCGAAGTCGGGAGATGGGAGACGGGAGATGGGAGACGGGAGATGGGAGAAATTGGGCAAAAATACAAACGCCTCCCGCTTCAAGCGTCCACGCTTGAAGTTTGAACTCCCGGTTCATTTTTATGAACTTTTTTGCCCTTGACTAAAGTCGAAGGGCAATTGATGGGGACTTTGCTTTATTTTAATCACAAACCCTTCGAGAACGCTGATCTTTTCTGATCCCATTGATCCCACTGATCCCATTAAACTCTCCCCCTTCAAGCGTCCACGCTTGAATTTTAGACTCCCTGGTTCATTTTTATGAACTTTTCTTGCCCTTGACTAAAGTCGAAGGGCAATTGATGGGGACTTTGCTTTATTTTAATTTCAAACCCTTCGAGAACGCTGATCTTTTCTGATCCCATTGATCCCATTAAACTCTCCCCCTTCAAGCGTCCACGCTTGAATTTTAGACTCCCTGGTTCATTTTTATGAACTTTTTTTGCCCTTGACTAAAGTCGAAGGGCAATTGATGGGGACTTTGCTTTATTTTAATCACAAACTCTTCGAAATCTCTGATCTTTTCTGATCTTATTGATCCCATTGATCCCATTGATCCATTTGATCTTCAATCTTTTCCCTATTTATTCCGGTTGGTGTTGCGAACGCAACAGGTCGTTTACCGTTTTTACAGGATTGAAGGTGATGATGGGTGTTTCCACAAAAATGGTGATCCAGTCGGCCATGGCTCCGTTCCACAATCCGGGTAATTCCATGGCTTTGAGGTTTTTGCCGTCTTTTGATTTAAGGGAGATGAAGCCGGTGTCGGGATCCACAAAATCAAGCAGGTTGAATTTGTCGCCGATAAAATTATACACTCCGCACACCAAATCCACGGGGTTGAAGTGGGTGGCTTTGTTCACAATTTCCTTCTGGCCTTTGTGGGTGAAATCAATTTGCGATGATTCAACTATTTGCAGGGATTTCTCACCGTTTTCGTTCATCACCCAAAAGGGACCTCCGCCGGGTTCGCCTTCGTTTTTCACCATACCGCAAATGCGCATGGGTCGGTTGAGCTTATTGAACAGGAAGTCAATTTTTTCCATTTTTTCGTATCCTTCAAAGGCGTCGGGAATGTCGATGCTTAGTTGGGTCTTGGCAAATTCGGTGATGTTCTGAAGAGTTTGGTCGTCCATATCGCCATCATCGAGGATATCCAAAAAATCGAAGGTTTGTTCCTGAAGTTGGATGAGAAGTCCCCCGATAGCCTTTTTATAAATATAGGTCTCGTTTCGCAGTCGATCGGGGACAATATTGTCGATGTTTTTAATGAAAATGATATCGTTGTCGAGTTCGTTCAGGTTGTGAATGAGTGCTCCGTGGCCACCCGGACGGAACAGCAGGGTGCCGTCGCTGTTGCGAAAGGGTTCGTTTTCTTCGTTTACGGCAATGGTGTCGGTGGAGGGTTTTTGCTGACTGAAACTCACCTCAAATTCGGTGTGGTATTCTTCTTCAATCAAATGTCCTTTTTTTGAATGGGTTTCTTCAAATTTAGATTGGTGTTCAGGCGAAACGGTAAAATGAATCCGCGATTGTTTCTCGTCGTTGGTGGCATATACGGCCGCTTCAACCAGATGTTCTTCCATGGAAGTACGTGCGCCGCTTGGGTAGTCGTGAAACATGAGCAGTCCTTTGGGAAGTCCGGCATAATTGAGGCCATCTTCGTTGAGGAGTCCGTCGATAATGGTGTTGTAATCCTGGTTGTGAAGGAGTTCGTCCAAGTTGAGACCTTTTTCCGAAAAACGCTCACTCAATGAAGCATAAAAGGCAAACTGTGGCAAGTGTTTAAAAAAGTGGTGAACAGAATTGAAACCTTTATCTTTTTCGAGGTTGACTCGTTGCGCTTCGGGGTTCATTTCGCGAAACTCAAACAAATGTTTAAACATGCGGGATGCAGCACCGGAGGCCGGAACAAACTTTAGTATATTGTAATCTTGGTGCTGTGCGTTAAAAAAAGCTACCAGCTTATTGACTGCTTCTTTCGAAAGTTGATGAAGTCCATGACCCGGAGTCGCGGCTGCCACAAGTCGTGCATAGGGAAATCCCCCTTTGAAGCTATTGATTTGGTTGGTCACCTGTTCGGGCTCGATGCCTTTGGCGGCCATTTGGGCAAGGTCGTTTTGATTAAACATGGTCGATGAATTTAGATGGATAAAAATAGGCAAATCTTTTGGTATGCATGGTTTCCCTAAGGTTAATTTTCAAAATAATCCGCGTATCATCCTTTTTAAAAAAGTCTCCGGGGGATTAATTGTCATGTAAACAGGACATTAGTGATAGAGGCGCCAACGCTTGTTTTTGCAGGAAGTCGAAATATTAAAAAAGCAATTTTTTTGTGCCCATGTTATGTGGATTAAAAGAAAAATACACTATTTTTGCCACCTCAATTTTAGGCCCAGGTGGTGAAATTGGTAGACACGCCAGCTTGAGGGGCTGGTGACCTTAAGGTTGTGCAAGTTCGACTCTTGTCCTGGGCACTACCACAAAGAAAATCTAAAATTGACGTTCATACATTGAATGCTTGCCCAAGTGGCGGAATTGGTAGACGCGCTACATTCAGGGTGTAGTGACCGCACGGTCGTGAAAGTTCGAGTCTTTTCTTGGGCACCCAAACCTCAGTATCATTCAGGTGATATTGGGGTTTTTTTGTGTTTGGACGTTTCCATATTTTAGATTGAGGTTGACATTTTAGTTGATCTCGTTTTCGATTTTTCCCGCGAAGTACCATCATGATGTAGTTCAAGATCGGATGATTTCTTTTTTAAAGAAGTGATTTGTCTTTCTGACAAACCAACCGGTTTGTCCAATTTCCTGTTCGGATTCGGTGCGCATCTACCAGATTGTTTTCTTGAAAACACGTGGACCAGGTTTGCCCACTATCGTAGGAGATTTTTTTGTACCCCACCTCCATAGAACAAAAAATATTCCTAGCTTTACCACACCAAAAAACCGATGATCCCTTACAATGAAACAAGGAGTTGATTTCAGTCTTATAGAAATATTTTAAGATGGATATCTTCCACGTAATGAGGTTTAAAGGAAGGTTGAATAGTTTTTTTGCGGAGAGGGTACAAAGGAATTATAATCAGATGTGGGTATGCAGGATCGTTAGCAACTATTTTGAGACAAGAACCTTGAATCCGGCGACAAAGATTGTTTGCTAACAAAAAAAATAATTAAACAGAATGAATATTTTTCCCACAGACAATGAAGTTTCTCATATAGTGTTTCCAACAGTTTTAAGCATTGGAATGATACTTTGGTTTTACTGTTTATGGTTTGCGCTTAAATATGACAATAGCACTAAGGCCTTAATTATGCTTTGGTTCTTAAATATATATTATGTTCCATTTTATTTATTCCGGATTAAGCGCATAAAAAAAGAGAATAGAATAAAGGGACTCAGTGATGAAATATATGATTCTGAATTTCTAGAGATTTCACGTTTAGGTATTATCGATTCATTAAAATTTTGGACCTCAAAAAACGGACAGATTGAATCTCAAGAATCAAATGAAGATGAGAATATAACGATTGATTTATTTCAACGTTGGAAAGACTTTTATCGTATTGACAACAAAATAATCAATGAAATATTTAGCGAATCAGAAAAAGAATTACTAGCGTCGTTTGATAAATCATTGTTGATTTGTGAAGAAAAATTCAAAGGCAATTATCCAAAACTTACTGACTTTCAGAAGACAAATGATTGGCAGATATTAAATAGACAATCCATAGGAATTATTAAAGAAATAGAATAAAATACGGCTGGTAACATCATAGCATTTAAGACTCACCTAACCCAAAAAAAACCACCCCATGATTAAAACATCACCAACAGTCTGCAAACCAACTCCGGAGTTTAGTTAAAGCACCCTCTCAATTGAGATTTAAACACTGTCGGGCTAAGTCAAAGAGAGTTAATCGTCGTGTAGGTGGGGATTGAACAGTTTTATCCTGAGGGTCTTTTTGATGGAAGTTTTGATAGTAGTTAATGTGCCACCAATTACTCTTACTTGTGCGGGCATTTATTTTGCGAAGCATAGTTTCCTGATCAAATTTTATTTAAGTTTGTCATGATATAACCATTTAATGAATAATTCTGTAAAGGTACAACCTCTCTACAACCCGGCATCGGATAAACCGCCCAACGTAGAGGGGTTTAGTTCAATAAAAACTATAATGCATGCCGCGGTTAAGTAATTCATAGAAAATAAATTGTATATTTGACGATTTAGAAATTAAAGAGAATTTGTCGAATAAATTGCGGCACGGATCATATTCAAACCGTTGGCAACCTTGATAAAACCTTTATCTGAATGAATACAAAATAATAACTTTAACCGATATGAAAATATATTCAATATTTATTAGTTTGATATTATTCTTATTTCTGCCAGAATTTAGCAATTGTCAAATTAAATTTTATGACTATTCACCAGATACAGTCATAACCGTTTATGAAAACGGAACCTCTGACAGTGCGTATTTTTCAGTAGACCTAAATGGAGATTCAATTGATGATATCCGCTTTCGGCTTTCTTATAAATACGATTTTGCTTCGCCAAGTTATAATGAAGATTTTTTTGTATCTGTAAATTCAATTAATGAGCAAAATAAATTTGGCCAAATTGTAGTCCAGACTGGCCCATGTAATTTAGAAGGGTTTTCATCGGGCGATACCATTGGAAACAATACTATCTGGAATCCACACTCCTACAGTTATTTACTATTTCATTGGTGCCAAGAATGGGTTTCTTGTAATGAATTTTCAACTTATCGTTATCTCGCATTTACAGATACAATTAATAGTGACTGTCATTTCGGATGGATTTTACTTAGAACCTATACTTATTTAGCCGCCCCACCTGAGATTAGTTATGTTAGTTTAGTTGTTAAAGAATTCGCTTATAACAAGGATCCTGGGTATGGTATTATTGCAGGAGATACTATGGCTAGTATTCCTGTATCAATTGATAATCCATTGTTATCAAATGAACCTATTTATTATCCAAACCCCACTTCAGGAAAGTTATACATAAAAGAATCAGTATATGAAAAAATTGAAATCTTCAATTTAATTGGAAACGTTATTTTGGAATCAAAAAATAATGAAATAGATTTAACTGAATATCCAGATGGATTGTATTTTATACGATTCTATTACGAGGAGAAACTAATTACTGGAAAAATTATTAAGAAATGAATCACGGGTGACAACATCATAGCATTTAAAACTCACCTAACCCCAAAAAAACCACACCACGGTGAAAACATCACCCACAGCCTGCAAACCAACTCCGGAGTTTAGTGAAAGCACCCTCTCAATTGAGATTTATAGCCCTGTTGGGTTAAGTCACTGGTAATCTATGATCCTGTATATGGGGATTGAACAGTTTTATCCTGAGGGTCTTTTTGATGGAAGTTTTGATAGTAGTTAACGTGCCACCAATAGCTCATATGTGTGTTGTAATGTTGAAATGCCAAACCCACTTTGGCCAAACCCTGGTACACAATGCAAGCAACGACAAGCGAGATAATAACGTCTGATTGTTGAACACAAAAAACCATACCATGAAAAAGTTAATTCTTTTGCTGATGTTAATTCCTGCCATAGTTTATAGTCAGGTATGGGAAAACACATATGGAAAAGGAGTGGGGAATTGGATTAGGCAAACAACAGATGGGGGATACATTTTAACTGGTTCAACTCCAATGAATGGTGATAATCGAATAGTTCTGATAAAGCTTGATGCTGAAGGAAATAGCCTTTGGACTAAAACATTCGGAAATACTGGGGATAACTACGGATACGCTGTTGAGCAGACCACTGACGGTGGTTTTATTATTGTAGGAGAAACAGATACTTCTTCCATCGTCAGTAAACCGGCAGTTTATCTTATCAAAACGGATCAAAATGGTGATGCTTTGTGGACCAGAACTTACGGAGAATCAACCCGCAGTGCAGGGTACTCAGTTCAGCAAACCACCGATAGTGGATATATAATCACTGGCAAAATTCTTACACAGCTCGAAAACCTGTATCTGATTAAAACAGACAGCAATGGTGATACTATGTGGACAAAAACTTACGGAGGTAATTACAGTAGTGCCGGTTACTCAGTTCAGCAAACCACAGATGGCGGCTATATTATTACGGGCCACACTGATTATTGGCCTGGTATTTCATCAAATGTCTATTTGATAAGAACAGATGCTCAAGGTGATACTTTGTGGACAGGGATATACAACCGAAGCGATAATGATGCTGGTTTTGGCATACAGCAAGTTGAAAATAGCGGTTTCATCGTTGTTGGGAAAACCTTGGGTTATTATCCATATTCAAATCCATTAATATGGTTATTGCGAATCGATGATAATGGTGACACGACCTGGACCAGGACCTATGGTGACGAAACCGGTATTACCTACGGATTTTCCATTCAGCAAACCACAGACAATGGGTATATCCTTACAGGATTAGCATATCGCAATGGAAGCTCCAATCTTGATGTATATTTAATGAAAACAAACAGCAATGGTGATAGTACTTGGACGAAAACTTACGGTGGTAGTAATACAGATGAAGGATTTTCTGTGCAGCAAACAACCGATGGGGGATACGTTATTTCTGGGACACGCGATACAAATGTGGAAAAACTGATATACATCATCAAAACCAATTCATATGGTAATGTCACGTTTACCACTGAGATACCACTTCCCAACCCTAACAGAAGACTAGTTAAAACCGTTGATCTATCGGGAAGAGAAATCAAACAACCTCGAATCAACCAACCATTTATAGAAGTATATGATGATGGCACTTCTAAAAAGCGAATCAAATTAAAGTAAGCACTAAGCACAACATCCGGTAAAAACATAGAGCAGAATATCCTAAATTTGAACATGCAAATTATTAACACAATACTAAAGGTCAGAGAAATAAGAGTGATTAAATCCACCACGTTTCTTATTGTGGTCCTTTAGTAGCCATTTGAAGAATAAGCCAATGAAAACAGTTTTAATAATCATACTGACATTTATTACATTTAACTTATCAGCAGACTGTCTGTCTTGTTGGGAGTTATATAATGTTGAAATTACATTGAAAAATGGAGAGGTCGTAAAGGGATACATAACATGGAACGATTCATGGATTAACAATGAAACAAGGAAATTATCAATTCTTGAGAAAGTGCAGTATCAATTAGAAAACACAAGCTGGTATGAACTGACTTTGTATCATGAGATAATAAATTTAGGAAATCATTTACCATGCGCCAATGGTATAGTTTCTACTAATAAAATTGACACTTTAGAATTGAATGATTTCAAAAATATTGAAGCAATTCCGACAAAAGAGAAGCGATATGTTGGAGCAGGATGGATTCAAAATTTAGACGATGAAAGTATTAAACTACTTAAAAGGGAACCCGTCAATTTCATTCGTGAAGAAGGTATTGTTTCGGAGAGCTTTTATTTAAATTATAATCCAGAAATATCACTTGAAGACTTAAAGAAAATCGCAAATGACAAGGATTTCTGGTATAAAAGGAAGTCCTTTGAGAAAAACCAAATTATTGGTTTAATGTACAGTTGGGACTGAAAAAAACTGGCTATTTACATCATAGCATTTAAGACTCCCCAAAACCCCAAAAAAACCACCCGACGATTAAAACATCACCAACAGTCTGCAAACCAACTCCGGAGTTTAGTGAAAGCACCCTCTCAATTGAGATTTATAACCCTGTTGGGTTAAGTCAAAGAGAGTTAATCGTCGTGTAGGTGGGGATTGCATAGTTTTGGTTGGTTTTTCCACTTTGTAAATTTGTCTTGGCGCGGTATTTCTTGTAGTACCCCAAGTTTTGAATAAAAAACGGGATTCCTTCACGCTTTTTCGTTGCCCATCGGACATACCATTCCCTTTCGGAAAAGAAAACCTTTTTCGGGCGACCTGAGTTACATCATGTCAAAGAACGTGTGGTAAGAATTTTTCATTCTAAAGCCACGGCAATTGCCATCGATGGGGAGCCACGGCAAAACGAAATATTTGTACGCTTCAAATGCACAAAACAAAAAATATTCCTAGCTTTACCACACCAAAAAACCGATGATCCATTACAATGAAACAAGGAGTTGATTTCAAACTTATAGAATTATTTAAAGATGGATATCTTCCACGTAATGAGGCATAAAGAAAGGCCAAAAAAGTTTTTTGCGGAGAGGGTACAAAGGAAATATAATCAGATGTGGGTATATATTCGTTGTGCGGTATTAAAGAAGAAAAATTAACTGATAGAAAAATTATTGCCATTCTTGGAATACACACTTATATTACACTAAAACGATAGATTTATGGAAATTGATAACTCAAAAAAAATAGAAGAAGAAATCAGACAATTTAAGTTGTATAAAATTCAAACTGTTGAGGCTAAAATTAGAGAATATGACAATATATTCAATACAATTAAAGAAAATAATGTAATCAAATTCACCAAAAATGCTTCATCAAATATTTTAAGAATTATTTTTTTCTTTGTGACTCTTGCCATGTTTTTAGCTGGGATATTCTTTATGTTTCCTGAACATATTATAAAAATAATGGAAGGAAGTGGAGAATATTTTTCAGAGCGGGAAAAAAGAGACTTTATATTAACAACACCTTATTTGGGATATGTTTTAATATCAGTATCGATACTCTTTGGGTTTATTACTTCACTTTTAAAGAAAAATATTCGCAAAAGAAACACCATCTACAATTTGTCAAAACTACTTAATGAGGTAATCGATTATATGAGCGAGAATGTGAAAGAAGATAAGAAGAAATATGAATATTTTGTAGACAGTAATGCAGATATTGATATGCGAAAAATCAATAATATCACCACACAACAAAAAATATAGTACATTTAGCATAAAGTGCCAAATTTGAACGACATAAAATTTATTAAGCAGCTTGGTAACTTGAAAAGTAGGAGTTTTAAATTGCCCTACGTTTCTTATCGCCAACCGATGTAAGCTATTTTGAAAAACTACAATAATCGATAATGAACCCGTCTAATTCGACAAACAGAACGTATCTGAAGATATTTCTACTACTTAATTTACTTTGTTTTGCGGCATTTATTTCCCATGCGCAGGACAATCTTGTTATTTATGGGAAAATTGGAAATCAGGTAACCGGTATCCCGATTGAAGGCGTAAACATCAGATTACAAGACACCTATGTCGGAGCGTCTACCAACTTCCAAGGTGTTTTTGAATTAAAGGTAAGTAGCTTTCCTGCAACTCTTATTATTACTCATATTGGTTATTCTGGACAGCAAATTATTGTAGCGCAACCTCAGACTGATACAGTGAGTGTTTTGCTAAGCCCGAGAATGATCACCTTAGGTGAAACGGAAATAACAGCTGAAAATCAAAAGGTTTTTAAAGGAAAAGAACAAGAAATAATCGATTATGAATTTCAGGGTACGAACCTGCTTATTCTATCATACAACGTTAAAAAGAACTGCAATGAATTAATTTTGACAGATGAGCATTTCGACACAATACAAATTCAGGATATTTCCTATTTAAAGAATCCTAAACGACTTTTTAAAGACTGTACAGGCGGTTGTCATGTATTAACAAATGATTCAGCATATCAGGTATATTTCGACAATCAATCAATCCAACTAATTTACCCAATCAATTTAGATAAATTCTTCCTTATACTCGGTGACTGTTTATTCGAGACCAGTACCCATGTCGCTTTTGAGAGAAAATCAAATAATACACCCAGTAAAGATTATGCCGCACGCGATGTTTCTGACTTACCATCTTTGAGTTCCGGAAATGAAAAATGGAACCACCTATTTTATTTAATCAATAAAAACACCCATGTGACAACAATCTTAAACCATGTCTATGAGTGGAAAAAAAAGAGGGATGCTTTTGATCATGCATTATTTGTTGCTCCTGGTTCGCAAAGAAGTTTTGGTGACATACTTAGGTTTTCAGAAATGGTTTACTATAAGCCTGCTTTTCAGACGCTTAAACTGCTTAACGATACAATTTACTATTTCAATCATTTAGAATCACGAATTGATGTTTATTCTGACAGCATTGTTCTAATCGATACGGTTCATATTGATTACCATAACTTACAAAACTGGAAGCAAGTAATAATTACTGATGAAGTGAAGAACAAAGCGTATACTGTTTTTGCGATTGGAGCTAAATATTCGGTTAACGAAATCAACCTACATAATGGATCACAGAAAGAAATCTGTAGAATTGAAAAACTGTTTCCAAATAAAATCAGAATAAATAATGGCTACTTGTACTTTTTATATAATGATCTGAACAATGCATATGGTAGAAAGCAACTGTACCAGTTAGAATTATCAATCTATTAGTTTGATTGACGATACGAACTAAATGAATATCAGTGAAATAATAATAAACTGTTTACAATAAATAGAGGGCTCTGAACAGCACCCTGCGCGCAGTCCCGCATTCGCAGCATTGAACTATTTTCGACAAACTCATTGCATCGCATCCGTCGGACGTCGGATGATGCACTTAATGAAACTAAGGGTTGTTTCTTGCTTGTGTGTTGTTGATTATTCAAATCACGAGGAATTTACGGGTGATAAAATGCCTATCATGTGTAAGAATGCCTACCTTTGGTTCGATATTTTTTTGCTAACCGCCGGAGGCGAATTTATTTCACCAAATTACAGTGCATTTGATATATAGTGTAGAAAATGAATAATATAGCAATTGAAATCATGGTTGTAACTTGAAAAGTAGAAGCCGTAAAATGCCAAATGCCACTATTCAAACCGTTGTTCTTATTACAACAAGATATCCCACAAAATTGAAAATAGCATGACAATAGAAGATTTAGGATATAATGACACTTTCGATAAATTAAGAAAAGAAAAGAATCTTGGGGATTTTGAAATTGGACGAATAATAGCCGAACACAAGGAAAGGTATATTGTTAAGAACGAGAAGGGGGAATTTGAAGCTGAGATTACGGGAAACCTTAGGTTCACCGCTAGAAGTCGTGAAGACTTTCCTGCTGTGGGAGATTGGGTTTCGTTATTAAATTGTGATGCTGATTTGGTCATCATTCATAGCGTTATCCCGCGAATATCAACCCTTTCGAGACAAGCAGTCGGGAAGTTTGGTGAAGCGCAAATAATTGCAGCCAACATAGATTTTGCCCTTTTGGTTCAAGCCGTGGATAGAGATTTTAATATAAATCGACTTGAACGATATTTAACCATTTGTTATTCTTCAAAAGTAAGTCCCATTATTGTTCTCACCAAAACCGATTTGATTGAACCTCAAAACCTAAACGAAATAGTTGAAAATATTCAACAACGGATAAAGAATATTCCAATTCTCGCCATCAGCAACGAAACGAAAAGCGGTTATGACTCCATAAGAGGATTAATGGAAAGAGGAAAGACCTATTGCCTACTTGGCTCTTCGGGTGTGGGTAAATCAACATTGATGAACAACCTGTCGGGCAAGAACATCATGAAAACAAATGCTATAAGTAAAAGCACAAATAAAGGCAGGCATATTACCAGTCACCGGGAATTAACCATTTTAGAAAGTGGAGGAATACTTATTGATAATCCTGGCATGAGAGAAATTGGAATTATTGATTCCGCAGATGGACTAGAAAATACTTTTGATCAAATTTTCAGTTTTTCACAGAAATGTAAATTTGCAGATTGCACCCACACCAATGAGATTGGTTGTGCTGTAATTGAAGCAGTTGACCGGGGCGAGATTGATCGTAAATCCTATGAGAATTTTTTGAAAATGGAAAGGGAGAAAGACCATTTCGACCTTACTGTTGCAGAAAAAAGGAAAAAAGAAAAATCATTCGGAAAAATGGTAAAGAACTTTAAAACTGACATTCGGAAAATAAGTACTAAGCACAATAAATAGAGCACTGACGGCGCATGCCACCAAGCAAGCTAACATGTTCTTGTCCTTCTTCGGTACGTGCAACATGAATAACCTGAACCCAACCACATGACTCAGGAAAGTACTCCGGGTCATTCCTGATTATCCCGCCAATAAATTGATACACCTGTTCCTGTAAAATTTACAGCTCTAGCCTGGTAATGGCATGGGTGTGGTTGGTTAGTTGGATACTTTTTTTTGGCATCAAATTATTATTGTTTCTTCGATTTTTTTTCGTCCTTTGTTTTTTCAGGTGATTGGTAATAACCCGCTCTGCTGAGCAAGTGGTCCAAATTGGCGATGCCATAAACCATGATGGCGGTGGCAATGGCGGCTTGTTCCTGATATTCGGGAATACTTTTAGTGTACAAGTCGCGTTCGGTATGCCAGATTTCTCCGTAATTGAAGTTATACCCTTTGGGGTCTTGGCAGTTGAAACCGATGGTCGGCACACCTGCCACGGCAAAGGGACCGCTGTCGGTGCCCCAGGGCTTGGTTGGCTTTTCGCGTGGTTCACGGGTTTCGACGGAAAAGGGAAAATCGGGGTTCACCAGGTTGATGGGGGCACATATTTCCTCGAAATCGGCCCTCATGGCGTCGGGAACACTCACGCTCACCGGAACGGTGGGGCCTCCGTCGCGGTTCACCATATTGGATATTTTTGCTAATTTTTCCGGATGGTTGTCCACCCAAAACTGCGAGCCCAACAAACCAAATTCTTCACCTGCCCACAAAATGGCCAGAATGGTTCGTTTGGGTTTGCCTCCGGCTTCCATGATCATGCGGGCTGCTTCGATGGTTACGGATGCGCCTGAGCCATCGTCCACACCACCGGTGGCCACATCATAAGCATCCAAATGGCCGCTCATGATGACGTACTCATCCGGAAATTCCGTCCCGGGAATGATGCCAATCACGCTGTGATAGGGTACCGGTCCCAGTTTAAAATGGTTTCTGATATCGAATTCCAGTTGGAAATAGCGGCGTTCTTCGGCCATCTGGCGGATAACCCGGTATTGGTGCTCATCCAGTTTGATGTCGGGAACCGTCGGAAGGGTTTCGAAGGTCATGTCCATGATGTTTTTTCGGTCGTATAACACACGGATGGGGGTTTTCGCCGACTGAACAATCCCCAGAATTCCGGCTTCGCGCATTTCTTTGTAAAACAATGCCGGTTCTTCAATCAGGGGAATCTCCTCTTTTTGCGCAATTTTTGTGCCTTTGTTGTTTCTGTTTTCCTTTCTGATTTCCTTGTTTTTCTCTGCAATTGCTTCGTTTTCTTTTTTAATGGAATCGCGGAGGATGTCGCCCTTTTCGGAGTAATCGATTGGCCAGCCGGTACTTTCTCCCTCGATGAGCACCCAAGCACCTTTCAGGGCGCCTTTCATGCGGTCGAATTCCGCCTGATTTTTGGGTTCGATGAGCACATGCCCCCGCTGAACGCCTTTGGTGCCTGAAGTGTACGACGGCGTGGCAAAATGCAGGGTCATGCCTTCGTCGGACAACATACGTCCGAACCAGGGACCGCGGTTGAAGCCAACGGGCAGTTGCCCGGCCTCTTCCATCACCACATCCATGCCCCACGACATGAACTGATTGGCCACCCAAAAGGCCGCGTTATCGTAGGCATCTGAGCCAATGGGTCGGCCGCCGAAGCGATTACAAAGCACATCCAACTGGTGCATGGTTTGGTTGTCGGTTTGGGCAATTTCAATCATTTTGGTGATCACCGGATCGTTGGTGACCTGATTGGATTTCTGATCCTGAGCATTTCCCGAAAGGGAGCTCGCCAAAACTAAAAGCAGGAGGGAGGTAATGAATTTCATGCGTGATGAGTGGTGTTAAATATTAATTATTGATAGCCCATTCCACGGCTTTTTCAGCGTGAATGGTGGTGGTGTCGAAAACCGGAATTTCCACGTCGGTGGATTGAATGAGGAGGGGTATCTCGGTGCAACCCAGAATGACGCCTTGTGCCCCTCGCTTGGTCAGCTCTTGAATGATTTGTTTGAATACATCACGGCTTTCATCGAGGATTTTGCCCTGAACCAATTCTTCGTAAATAATACGATGTACCTGACGGCGGTCGTTTTCACCCGGAACGATCACTTCAATACCAAAATGGTCAGTGATATATTTTTTGTAAAAATCCTTTTCCATGGTAAATTTTGTTCCCAAAAGGGCCACCTTGGTCAGGTTTTGCTCTGCTATGGCCATTCCTGTGGCTTCGGCAATGTGCAAAAAAGGGATGGAAATATGTGCCACGATGGCTTCGCTGCACAGGTGCATGGTGTTGGTGCAAAGCACCACCAGGTCGGCTCCGGCTGCTTCGAGTTGTTGGGCGGCTTGCACCATCAATCCATCGAGGGTGGCCCAATCGCCCTGGTGCTGGAGTTTCTCAATTTCTGCAAAATCAACCGTTACCATGATGCTTTTACATGAATGGAATCCACCAAGTAATTGCCTTACTTTCAGGTTGATGAGTTCGTAATACACAACGGATGATTCCCAGCTCATTCCGCCAATTAACCCGATGGTTTTCATGTTGGGTAGTTTTACTTCGTACTTTTGTTTAACGACCTCCAAATATAGGGCAATATCCATTACCACGGCCATTAAAAAGCCGGACAATGTTGGTTGCCGAACAGGTGAAAGTTGAGATCAGGAAAATTCCTCAGATAAAAAACATGGCCACACCGGCCACGCTAATCACGGCGCCGATGATTTCTTTCAAAGTAACTTTTTGTTTAAACAAAAAATAGGAAGGGGCAATGATAATCACCGGAACGATGGCCATCAGGGTTGCGGCAACTCCGGCCGGGGCGTGTTGAATGGCGATCATGGAAAAAGTAACTCCCAGAAATGGACCAAAAAACGATCCGATGGCAATTCCGCCCATGGGCCTTTTCTGAATGAGTGTAACCCGCACCTGACGCCATTTGCCGAGTATGGTGATCAAAAATGCAAAACCGGCCATGCCGGCAATAATTCTGATTTGTGTGGCGGCAAGTGGGTCGTAATCGCCCATGCCCAACTTGCTCAATACCAGTCCTCCGGCTTGTCCCATGGCTCCCAAAAAAGCAAAAATCAGTCCCTTGGCGGGATAGTTAAACGAAACCCTTTTGCCTTTGACGGGTTTGCCCAAAATAGTGAGGGTAATGCCAAAAATCACCAGCATCATCCCCAACCAACTATTACGTGACAGCGATTCACCCAGAACAAAATAACTGAGTATGGCGGTGGCAGGTGGCGCCAATGTCATGATGAGCATAGCCACCCGCGAACCAATGGTGGTGTAGGAAGCGAACAGAAACAGGTCGCCCAACACAAAGCCGATGAGTCCAGAAACAGAAAGCCATAACCAGGCACCCGACGTGGCATCGGTGGGCAAAAACATACCTCTGGTAAAATAGGTTACACCCCCAACCAGAAAAAAGGCGGTGGTCAACCGAATGATGTTCACCGGATAGGTTCCTACTTTTTTGGTGGCAAATTCGAATGCCAGAGCAGTGATGGTCCAAAAAACTGCCGTGATCAGGGCTGCGATTTCGCCGTAATAGGTCGCTATCATGAGGTTGGTTTTGAGCGTGCAAATGTAGGCGATTTTGTCATTGGAAAAGAACGGTTCGCACTGATGCGATTCTACTATTTGTAAACGTTTCTAATTCAGGCATCAGACTGTTTGTCAGGAATTCACTATTTTTGCAAAAAAATAATTAATCCTATGAGCGAAAAAATAAATGTAACCTGGAGTGGCGAAATGGCTTTCGAGGCTGAGGTAAACGATTTTAAGATAAAACTGGATGCCGAAGAACGCGTGGGTGGTAAAAATGGCGGACCACGTCCCAAGCCATTAACCCTCGTGTCGTTGGGTGGTTGCACCGGAATGGATGTGATTTCCATTTTGGCCAAGATGCGTGTAGTTCCCGATGCCTTTGATGTGCAGATTTCCGGTGAGCTTACCGAAGAACATCCCAAATACTACCACAAAATTCATATTGTGTATAAATTTAAGGGCAACGACCTGCCCATGGACAAACTGGAGAAAGCTGTCACCCTGTCGCAGGACCGCTATTGCGGCGTGAGCGAAATGTTGCGCAGGGCAGCTACCCTTACCCATGAAATCGTGATTGAATAATCCTGGTACTATCCTATCAAAGAAACCTGTCGCCTGCGGCAGGTTTTTTTTGTGTGCGGTCTTTTCTGTGAATTTACTAAATTGTTTACCTTTAACCCTGTTTTATCAAAACTTATCAAGATGAAAAAGGGAGTTTTACTATTGGTTATTTTCGTTTTTGCACTATCCACATTTGCCCAGAAGGTTGATGCCGATGAAGCCACGCAAGTGGCCGTTCAATTTTGGAAGAGTCATGGTTTTGGTGATAACGCCACCGCGCCCACGGTGGTTATGGCTGCCCCTGTAAGCTACAACAATGAAGTAATTTATTATCAAATAGATATGGCTCCCCGGGGCTGGATATTGGTGTCCGCAACCAAAGCATCCGTTCCGGTGTTGGCATACTCGCCCACAGGGAGTTTTGTCGCCGATAGTTTGCCCGAAAACTGTGAAGCCTGGTTAGGACAGTATCAACAAAAACTGGCTGAAATCATCGATAAACAACTGCCCTCTACACCCGAAATCGATGGGCAATGGCAAGAGGTGTTGCATGGCAATGGATTGGTGAAGACCAGAGGCGTCGAGCCTTTTCTCACTTCCCTCTGGGATCAGGGACGCTATTACAACGACATGTGTCCGGCGGATCCTGCCGGTCCTGGAGGTCATTGTTATGCGGGTTGTGTGCCCACCGCCATGGGACAAATATGTAATTACTTCCGGTGGCCCAACACCGGTTTGGGCTCATATGCCTACGACGACCCGGTATATGGAACACTCAGTGCTGATTTTGAAAACACTACCTACCGTTGGGACGAAATGGCCACTTCGCTGAATGGGCAAAATCTGGCTGTGGCGGAGCTGCTTTTTCATTTGGGTGTTTCGTGCGACCTGGTATATGGTCCCGATGGGTCGGGCATGTACAACCACAAAGCGGCCTATGCCCTGCGTACTTTCTTTAAATATGATCCGGCCACCGAATACGTGTATCGCGACAGCACCTCCATGGATTGGGACAGTCTGTTGGTGAGCCATTTGGACAGACGAATCCCCATGTATTACGCCGGATGGTCGGTACCCAACATCAACGGACATGCTTTTGTGGTGGATGGATATCAGGAAGTCAATTACTACCATTTCAACTGGGGTTGGAGTGGTTCGGCCAATGGCTATTTCTATACCAACGCACTCAATCCTTCAGGAAGTAATTTTAACTTGGCACAGGAGCTGATTATCAATGCAGTGCCCGATTCGACACTCTATGATTATCCCTCAGGTTGCTCCGGATATGCGGAGTTGACCACTACCGGAGGAACCATCGATGACGGCAGTGGTCCTTTGTACAATTATCAGCCGGGAACCGATTGTAGTTGGCTCATCATGCCGGCAGATTCGGTGTCGTCCATTACCCTGAGTTTTCTCGAGTTTGATTTGTCGGCGGGCGATACGGTTAATATTTACAACGGAAATTCGGCACAAGCACCTTTGTTGGCAGCTTTGAGTGGCGACTTGCTTCCCAACGATATAATCATCGAAGGAGACGAAGTATTTGTGCATTTTATGGCACAATCGCCGACAGGTTCCAAGGGTTGGCTCATGGGTTTTGACTCGGAAATACCGGTGTATTGCAGCTCCAATGGCATGTTGAGCGATTTTTCAGGAGAATTTTCGGATGGAAGCGGCCCCCGCGATTACCACAATGCATCGGCTTGCATGTGGATGATAGCACCTCCGGGAGTAGAAACCATTGAGTTGCGATTTCAATCGTTTGATACGGAGCCGGAAAACGATGTGGTAAAAGTATATGATAGCAATACCTTGTTGGGCGAATTTTCAGGAAATGAAATACCTCCAACCCTGGTGGCCTACAGTGGCTATATGTTCGTGGTTTTTACCACCAATTTCAACATTACGGCGCCGGGCTGGAGGGCTAGCTATGTTACTGATTTGGTGGGGGTGTCAAACCACGAACTTGGCTCAGTCAAGTGTTCGGTGTATCCCAATCCTGCCCATCAATCACTTGTGGTGCAAACCAATTTGACTGGCGAAGATCACCTGGTTGAGTTGGTCGATGGCACCGGAAGGGTGGTGAAAAGGCAAAATTCTTCTGAAAGTGCCGTTACTTTTTTTGTGCACGACCTTGTTCCCGGGCTCTATCTGGTTCAGGTGTGGCACAGCAAAGGAGTTGAAAGAACGAAGGTGCTGATTCGCTAAAGGTAGTTTTTGAGTCAAGGGAAGCTTATCGCATCACATGGTCTTTTCAGGTTTGCCGGTTGGTATTGGTTTGAAATTATCCTTAGACTTTGTGTATCAAAGAGAAATATTGCCTAGATTTGGACGACCAAAAAAAGATTCAATTGCGATGAGGGATGTTAAACACTTGAATAGTTGTTTATTCATTGTTAAATCATGTGATGCAACCATTTTGTTTACATGAGTATTTTTATTGCAATCTGTTCGTAAAAAAGAAAGAGCAGCTGTGAGCAAGGTATCTTGAGAAATCGCCATTCGGAGCCGTAGCGTACAGTTGGTGGGCTTCGCACCGGAAAACAGTTTCGCTGAAGAAGTTTTTAACATTTGACCTACATGGTAAATCAACAATATAAATTAATTGAAACTTAGTTTTATGGAACAAAGTAAAGTGGATATTTTCATGGCCACCATGAATGAAAAATTCCCATCAGCAAACATGATGGCCGTAAGGTCGCAATTGGAAAAATTGGATGACAGCCGGTTTGGTATGTTGCAGTCCTTAAATTACAAAAACCCCACAACGATATTGATAGTTTCGCTTTTTTTGGGCTCTTTGGGTGTTGACAGGTTCATGTTGGGTCAGGCCGGTTTGGGCGTGGCCAAATTGTTGACTTGCGGCGGACTTGGTATTTGGACAATTGTTGATTGGTTTATCATCATGGGAAAAACCAAGGAACTCAATTTTCAGCTCTTTATGCAAAATGCCTATTGATTTTAGATGGAAATACCTTGCAATGGTTGTTCTTATCGTGGCAGGGTATTTCTTTTTATATTTATATGCCGACTCCATTGAGGGGCATACCGTTTGTTTTTTTAAAAATGTAACCGGCATTCCCTGTCCGGCCTGTGGCTCTACAAGGGCAACGGTGCAATTAAT
This sequence comes from Bacteroidales bacterium, assembly GCA_965140775.1. Classification (GTDB taxonomy): domain Bacteria; phylum Bacteroidota; class Bacteroidia; order Bacteroidales; family F082; genus UBA6244. Next base: position 1,808,451 of record OZ223471.1, read on the forward strand.
GCATGGTCATGTTTCAGCCTCGTTTTTCATCAATCCGTTTGGCATCCTGACCAACCTGATGATAATTGGGTCGGTGGGTTGGATGGTACGGGATGTGGTAAGGAAGAAAGAAACTTTTTTTCCTTTTTTGAAGAAAGATTGGAGTGGTTTCATTAAAATTATCGTGATTGTCGTGGTGGTGGCCAATTGGATATGGAATATAGAAAAAGGATTGTAGGATATAAAACAACAAACAACTTCAAAGCAGGTGATCACGTGTTGGTATTTGACTAAGGTTGTTGGGGAGGGCGATGTAACTGACAACTTTCGATTTATTTTAAAAAAAAGCATATGAAGAAATCATTGTATCTGCTCGCAGTTATTTTCCTTTGGTTGACAAGTTTTCCGGTCATGGGGCAAATGGCGGTTATGACCATGAACATCAGGTACGACAACCCCGGTGATGGGGAAAATGCCTGGGGAAACAGAAAAGAAGAGGTGGTTCGCATGATGCAATTCTACCATCCGGCCATTATCGGATTGCAAGAAGCCTTGTGGCATCAATTGAATTACCTCAACACCGGTTTACCCGATTATGCCTACGTTGGTGTGGGCAGAGACGATGGTCATCAAAAAGGGGAGTTTTCAGCCATCCTGTTCGATACCACGAAGCTACACTTGTTGGAAACCCAAACTTTTTGGTTGTCGCCAACACCCGACACCGTTTCTGTGGGCTGGGATGCCGCCATGGAACGCATCTGTACTTATGGCGTTTTTTTAAGAAGGGATTTGCAGGATACCCTCTTTGTTTTCAACTGTCACTACGACCATATCGGAGAAATCGCCCGCAGGATGTCATCTCTGCTCATTTTGGATAAAATCAGGGAATTCGGATTGTCCGACAAACAGGTAGTTGTCATGGGCGATTTGAACAGCGAACCGGAAGAGCAACCCATCCGGGTGTTTCGCGAGCAACTCAACGATGCCCATGATATATCCGAGCAGCCACCCTATGGACCTGAGGGCACTTTCAATGCCTTCGAGGTGGACTCGGTTGTGATACGGCGTATCGACTATATTTTTGTTAAAAACCTGAAAGTCAACAGCTACCGCCATGTGGACGACCGACGCAGAAACAACTTGTATTTGTCGGATCATTTGCCGGTGATGGTGGAGGTGTCTGTTTCGGCGGATTAGCAAATCCGTGGAAATAGTTCAAACTTTTCGGGAAAAAAAGATTTTGATAAAAATGGTAAATCAATGGAAAAAGATATCAAAACTCAATGAAGATGTTCATGTGGTTGTGTTGAGAATCCACGATACCAATATCCAGACTGATCTTTGTGAGAAACAATAAAGGTAAGCTGATGTAAATTAAGTAGTTGACAAAATGGATACAACATTTCGAAGAAAAGAACACGACTTCCCCGAATCAACGGAAAAATGGGGATGGAAATTTCACCATTTAGGCATTCCGACCGAAAAACAGATGCCAAACGAAAGGTATATTGCAAAATATAAATTCTACGTCTCAGGATTCGATTCCAGTCCGTATGGCGTTGAATGGATGAGGTTTGAGAAGGATAGTCCCATGGATGAACTAATAAAAACCGTACCACATCTGGCTTTTGTTGTTCCTGATTTGGATTTTGAATTGGCTCATCGGGATTTTAAAATTCTGGCAGAGCCAAACCTGCCTTCGGAAGGTATTCGTGTGGCTATGGTAGAGCATCATGGAGCGCCAATCGAGTTGATGGAGTTTGAAGCACCGAAACAAATCAGCCGTTAGAAGTATTTTTTCTTGAGGCTTTCCGGATATGTAAGCACCACTTATTTGTGTTGTGCACCAAAAATCTGCCACTTTTACACCTTTGATAAATGGGGTAAGTATGTGCATTCCATTACCAAAACCCCACATCAGGATGGGGTTTTCTTGATCATCTCTGATTCGCTCAAACAAACAAAAATTTGCCTTTCTCAAAAAAAAAATTATATTGTCGCTTTTCGGCCAATTTAGCTGCCGAATCGGGCAGATAGGCCCTTTTTTCATACGGATTCATCCATCAGAATCCAAATAATTTAATTTGATATCGACTTATGCAGATTATCGACATTGTTGTTTTTATTATTTATTTTATCCTGATGCTCGGTGTGGGCATTTACTTTTTTAGAAAAAATGAAAGCGTAGATGATTACTATGTGGGCGGACGGTCCATGGGAAGCTGGCATGTTGGTTTGTCGGTGGTAGCTACGGATGTGGGCGGAGGCTTTTCCATTGGTCTTGGTGGATTGGGATTTACCATCGGTTTGGCCGGTTCGTGGATGCTTTTTACCGGATTGGTGGGCGCCTGGCTGAGTGCCGTGGTGCTCATCCCCATCGTGAGTAAACTAAGCGACAAACATAAGTTTTTTACCCTGCCCCATTTGTTCGGACATTTTTACAATGGCAAAGTGGCCATGTTGGCGGGAATTATTTCGGCCATCGGATATATCGGCTTTACCAGCTCGCAATTGTTGGCCGGAGCCAAACTTGCCTCTGCCACTTTCGTGGAAATAGATTTTCTCACCGCACTCATCATCATGGGCGTGATTGCCGTAATTTATACCGGCATAGGCGGGATGAAGGCGGTAATTTACACCGACACCATCCAATGGATCATCCTCATGTCGGGTCTGATATTTATCGGGATTCCGGTATCCTATCATGCCATTGGCGGAATGGATGCCATCAGGGCAACTTTAGGACCCGAATTCCTTTCCTTGGGCAATATCAGCTGGCAACAGCTGGTTAATTGGGCCATTACCATCATTCCCATTTGGTTTGTGGGCATGACCCTTTACCAGCGCATTTACGCTTCCAAAAGCGAAAAACAAGCCAAAAAAGCCTGGTTTATCGCGGGATTGTTCGAGTGGCCATTGATGGCATTCATGGGTGTGATCCTGGGGTTGTTTTCGCGGGTAGCATTTCAAAATGGCATGTTTGCAGCGGTGGGCTATTCGGTGAGTGCTGGCATGGATCCTGAAATGGGATTGCCTGTGCTCCTCAATACCGTGCTGCCTGCCGGACTCATGGGACTCATGCTGTCGGCCTATTTTTCAGCCGTCCTTTCTACCGCTGATAGTTGCCTGATGGCGGCTTCGGGAAATGTGCAAACGGACATCCTGAGTAGGTTGTTCAAATTTAAACAAGACCGAAAATCGCAATTGCTGGCCTCGCAGGTAGTAACGCTCAGCATTGGCGTGTTGGCGTTGTTGCTGGCTTCCTACATGACCAATGTGCTCGAACTGATGCTGTATTCCTATGCCTTCATGGTTTCAGGGTTATTTGTCCCCATTTTGGTGGCCTTGTACGGCAAACGGCCCAATTCTCTCGCCGCCATTTTATCCATGTTAATTGGAGGTACGACCACGGTGGTGTTAATAGTTTCCAATATAGCATTGCCCCTTGGTTTGGATGCCAACATATTTGGTATTACCGCGTCGGCCATGGTGTATTTTTTCGTAACTTTTCTTTCTAAAAAAGTAACTGCATGACAACAAATATTGTAAAGCTGAGGCATGAACTCCATCAGCACCCGGAAGTTTCAAACGATGAGTTGAAAACCTCCGAACGAATTGAAAATTTTATCAGACTTTTTCATCCTGATGAAATACTAACCTTGGGTAAAACAGGAAAAGCATTTGTTTTCAAAGGAAAAGAACCCGGTAGTACCACAGTCTTCAGGGCCGAATTGGATGCGTTGCCCATTCAGGAAATATCTTCATTGCCCTATGCATCAGTCAACCAGCAAGTTGCTCACATGTGTGGTCACGATGGACACATGGCCATCCTGGCAGGTTTAGCCCAAAAAATTGCCTCTCATCCTCCCAAATACGGAAAAGTGGTGTTGCTCTTTCAGCCTGCCGAAGAAGTGGAGCAAGGTGCCCGCGATGTGGTGGAAAACCCTTTGTTTAAGGAATTAACGCCTGACTATTTTTTTGCCCTGCACAACATTCCGGGCGTTGAGAAACACCACATTGTCATGAAAAGCGGTAGTTTTTCGGCTGCCTCCAAAGGGATGACCATCCGGCTTTTTGGCAAAACATCCCATGCCGCAGAGCCCGAAAATGGCATCAGTCCGGCCAACGCCATTTCACTCATCATTCAGCAATTGAATGCGTTAGTAAAAGATCCCCGACTTTTTTCCGACCTCACTTTGCTCACCATTATTCATATCCGACTGGGCGAAATAGCCTTTGGTACCTCGCCCGGTTATGCCGAAATGCAGGTGACGTTGAGGTCGTTTGAGAATCAGGACATGGAATTGCTTACTTCTCGTTCAGAAAAAATAATTCGTGACATTTCACTTGTTGAAAAACTTAAATGCGAAATTTCCTATTCCGAAGAATTTCCGGCCAGCGTAAACGACAGCCTCTGCATGGGTTACGTTGAAGCATCGGCCATCCAAAATAAGCTCACCATTCAAAACATGGAAAAACCCTTTAAGTGGTCCGAAGATTTTGGATATTACAGCCAACAGTACAAGAGTTGCCTGTTTGGTCTGGGTTCGGGAGTTTCACAACCGCCCCTGCACAATCCCGACTACGACTTTCCCGATGACATCCTTGATACGGGTATCAACATTTTTTACGGTGTTTACGAACAAATAAATTTATATAATGACCAATAGTTCCGTTCTCTCCATCGACGAAAAAGCTTTAAAAAATAATGTGTCTTTCCTAAAAAAGAAAATGGGTAAAAAAGTGTTGATATCTGCTGTAGTTAAAGCCAACGCCTACGGTCATGGCATTGAGCAGATTGTTCCGCTTTTCGAAAAATATGGCATCAACCATTTTTCGGTTTTCAGCTACAGCGAAGCCTCGAGGGTGTTTCACAGCCTGTCGGAACCGCAAACCATCGTAATCATGGGTTGGATTCCCAATGATAGAATGGCCGATGTCATTGAAAAAGGCATCGAATTCTTTGTTTTTAATCTCGAACGTTTGGAGCTGGCCCTGGAAACAGCCAAGCAATTGAATCTGGTAGCACGTGTTCACCTCGAGGTGGAGACCGGAATGAACCGTTCGGGTTTGGAGTCAGATGAATTGAACGAGGCCATCAATCTAATAAAAGAAAACGAAGACTACCTGAAGGTGGCCGGATTCTGCACCCATCTGGCCGGTGCCGAAAGTATCTCCAACCATCCGCGTATTCAGAAGCAGTTGAAGAAATACCAAAAAATGTTAACAGTACTGGAAACTGCCGGCATCGACCCGGGAAACAGGCATGTGGCCAATTCTGCTGCTTCGTTTATTTATCCCAAAGCGCGAATGGACCTGGTTCGCATCGGCATCATGATTTACGGATATTGGTCGAGCATGGAGGTTTTTGTTCAGTTTTGCCACAACAAGGTCAACAAAGCCGATCCCCTGCAACGGATTCTCAGTTGGAAAAGCAAAATCATGGCCATTAAAACAGTGAAATACGGCGAATTTGTGAGCTATGGTATTTCGTATCTGGCCCAATCGGATGTGAAAACGGCACTCATCCCCATTGGGTATGCTTCGGGATACAGCAGGTCGCTGAGCAACAAGGGTTTGGTCATCATCAACGGACACCGGTGTGGCGTGATCGGGGTGGTCAATATGAACATGATTATTGCAGATATTTCGCATGTGCCCTCGGCGCAAGAAGGCGATGAGGTGGTGATCATTGGCAAACAAGACCACCTGGAAATCAAGGTAAGTGCCTTTAGCGATATCAGCGATCAGCTCAACTACGAGGTGCTGGCACATTTGTCGGAGTCGATTAAACGTACGGTGGTGGCGTGTGGGTAGGGGAGTGTGCGGGATTGCCAAATAACCCCTTTTTATATTTGAATATGCTCGTTGAAGATTCGGGTTCTCTCTGTAAGGCTGTGTAAACCAGTTTATTATTTGTGTTGCGAGGTTACACGGAGTTGGGCGGAGCAGGCAGGAAGTGGCACGAAGAAAATGGCACCTTTTTATAATGTTGTTGACGGCCTAATAAAACTCAGGGTCAAATGCCATATATCAATAACATATAGGTAAACAGTGGTTTAATGTTTTGTTGTTAACCAAAAAGATGCCGGTCTTAAGATGGTTTCCCATGCCGGACATCATGATAGGATGGAAATTTTCGTATTTTCAAATTCGTTAAACTCCTCATGAATCCGACGTTTGAGTATCTTTGAGCAACCAAATGGCTTATGCCAACGTTTATTACATGTATTGGTCGGAATTTCAAATGGGAGAAAACTTAATATTTAAATATATGAAAAATTTGCAAATCAAACGCTTATCGCTGATCGTCCTGTTGTTTTTGTGCTGGTCGGGAAACAACTTTGCACAAGTGCTTGTTTATGGCTTTCCGTTGGATTCCATCGAATTGGAAGTGAAAGCCGATCCCCAATATCTGATCGATTTGAATCAAAAGTGCATCCATGCGGATTCGGTGTTGACCATCAACGATTATTTCGATTTGTACTATGGCAGTGCCTACCTTCATGGTTATTCACCATATGGAGAAGGTGTTTCGGGAAGGGTAATTGAAGAACTTTTGGATGAGCAAAAATATTCTGAGGTGATTTCCACGTGTGACAGTCAAATTCTCTCCCATCCGGGGTTTATCAGACCGTTTTACTATTTGGGTATTGCCTACGACCAAATGGGCGACACGGCCTCGGCACGGAAGTTTTTCAATCGTTTTTATGAATATTTAAGCATTCCCTTTTACAGTGGAACAGGCGAATCGGCCGACAGTGCCATGGTGGTGAGATGCGTGGATGATGAATACCTGATCGTGGGTGAAATGGGGCTGAGCGTGCAATCACAGGCGTTGATTTTCGAAAATAACCTGCCCTTTGACTTGCTGAATGTGGTTGCCACTGAAGATACCACCAGTCGCGAAATTTATTTCAACATTGCACAACCTTATATACTTGGATTGAATATTTTTGATGAAACAGATACCCCAGGCAAAGAAGCCAAAAAAGAGGAAAGAAAGCAGAAAAGGAATCGAAATAAGAAAAGCAGGAAGTCGGAGGAGTAATGCAGGCTTTTAAGGGGCTATGGCAAAACCCCATCCAAAAATCCCTTCATCACACCAAAAACCTCTTCTCTTACCTCCTGTCGCGAAAGTATCAGGTCGTGCATGCCGTTTTTGATGGCTACGCGCCTTACCCGTTTTCCCAGCCTTAAGGCATATTTGGCTATGTCTTCTACATTCAAAACGGAATCAGCGCTCAGCATATCTTCACGAAAATTTCCCGGTTGCACACTTTTCGATGAATACATCACCAATATTGGAACCGGAATATCCACTCCCTTTTGCAGTGTTTTCTGTCCCGACCAAATGGCATGAACCCATCCCAAATCCACCGGCCAACCTTCAATGGGTTTTATGCGTGTGTCGAAATCCCATTCGCCCCGGTGCGCCTGATGCACACTTTCGCCGTATCCCCTTTTCAACCCTGCCGGAGATGGAAGGTTGGGAAATAGTTTGCCCAGGAAGGCTACCAACGGAAGGACTGCCTTTTCCGGCGCCGACATATTAAAATCAAGAAATGGGCTGTTGAGAATCAATGCTTTGATTGGTAATTTGTCTCGAAAATGATGACAGTATAGTGAGGCAATAAGCCCCCCGGTGGAGTGTCCCAAAAGGGCAATGTTTGTTAATCCTTTCTTTTGCATATGTTCCAATGCCAGTGTAATTTCTTCGAAATACTCTGACAAATCGTGGGTGCCATTGGGTTTTTGGTGAGGCCGCATCGATCGTCCGTAACGGCGCAAATCCAAAGCAAAAAACTGAAATCCCCACGAAGCAATCTGCCGCGCCATATGTTCCTGGAAAAAATAATCATTGAACCCGTGCAAGTACAGGATGGCACGCGTTGTTCTTCCCTGAAAGGGATGTGTGTAGAGTGTGGCTGTGTTTTCTCCAAATTTATTGGATTTCAAGGTTAGGGTTGTGATTTCAGGCAACGGGTTCATTTGGAGCGGTTTTAAAATTGTGAATCAAAAATAAGTGTTTTGTCCGAGTTGGGTTGGCCGTCGGCGAAATTTCATCCACATGAGGAAATACCCAACATGGCAGTTCTTTCGTATCTTTGCCCCATCTAAACACCTACTATGCCTACAACCGAACAACTTCAGTGGCTGCCTACAACACGCAAAGAAGTACTAGACCGGGGATGGGATCAACTCGATGTGATTCTTTTCAGCGGCGATGCATATATCGATCATCCTTCCTTTGGAACGGCCGTTATTGGTCGTATTTTGGAGAGTATGGGGTTGAAGGTGGCCATTGTGCCTCAGCCCAACTGGCGCGACGACCTGCGCGATTTTAAAAAACTGGGTCGGCCACGGCTGTTTTTTGGCGTGTCGGCAGGGGTGATGGATTCCATGGTGAATCATTATACAGCAGGCAAACGACTTCGGTCGAATGATGCCTATACCCCCGGAAATCGTTCGGGGTATCGTCCTGATTATCCGACCATTGTCTATTCCTCCATTCTGAAAAAACTCTATCCCGATGTACCCATCGTGGCAGGTGGGGTGGAGGCTTCGCTGCGCCGCGTGACTCACTACGATTATTGGCAGGACAAGTTGTTGCCGTCCATGATCGTGCAAAGTGAAGCTGACCTCATTGTTTACGGCATGGGGGAGAAGCCCATCATGCAGGTGGTCGACTTGCTGGAGAAAGGCGTACCTTTTCATAAAATAAACACGGTACCTCAAACGGTTTTCAAGGTGGATTCGATGGATCAGGTGCCTTTAAATAAAAAATGGGAAACCTTTGAATTGGCTTCACACGAAACGTGTTTGGGCGATAAAGTGGCTTACGCCAAAAACTTCCGGGTTATTGAAACTGAGTCAAATACCATCCACGCCCGTCGTTTGCTGCAACGTGCCGGTGATAAAATTGTGGTGATCAATCCGGCCATTGCCTGGCTCGAAGAAAAGGAAATTGATTACATCTACGACTTACCTTATACACGACGTCCGCATTTTAAGTATAAAGCCAAGGATCCCATTCCTGCCTACGAAATGATTAAATTTTCGGTGAACATGCACCGGGGTTGTTTCGGAGGGTGTAGCTTTTGTACCATTTCGGCCCATCAGGGGAAATTTATCTCTTCCCGTTCCGAACGCTCCATTCTGGAAGAGGTGAAAAAGGTAGCCGAACTCCGTGATTTTAAAGGTCATTTGTCGGATTTGGGAGGCCCGTCGGCCAATATGTACAAGATGCAAGGCCGTGATTTGAGGCAATGCGAACTTTGTAAACGACCCTCATGCATTTGGCCGGCCATTTGCACCAACCTGGAAGCCGACCACGGTCCCATGCTCGAGTTATACAAAAAGGTGGATGCCATTCCGGGTATTAAGAAAACGACCATCGGAAGTGGCATCAGATATGATTTGCTCATGCCCGAGCGCAATAAAAACGGCGGAAAGTCCATGGATGAATACATCAAAGTGGTGGCCGAAAAGCATGTGTCCGGACGGTTGAAAATTGCCCCGGAGCATACGGCTGATGAGGTAGTTCGCCTCATGCGCAAACCCCCTTTTGCTCTTTACGACGGTTTTAAAAAGAAATTCCTGAAGGCTTCGGAAAATGCAGGATTAAAACAGCAGATCATTCCTTATTTTATTTCCAGTCATCCGGGATGCACCGAAACCGACATGGCTCAATTGGCCATCGATACCAAGGAAGCCGGACTGCAACTGGAACAGGTTCAGGATTTTACCCCAACACCCATGACGACGGCCACGGTGATGTATTATTCAGGAATCAATCCGGATAATTTAAAACCTGTTTACACCGCCAAAACTGCTGCTGAGAAGAAAGCACAAAACATGTTTTTCTTTTGGTACAAGCCCGAGTTTAAAAATCAAATCCGAAAACGGTTGACGCAGTTAAAGCGACCGGATATGGCCGCCCGGTTGTTGGATAAAAAGCGTTAAGCCATGTTGGTGAAAACGGCCTGAACGTCTTCGTCGTCTTCAATTTTTTCGAGCATCTTGTCGATATCCACCAATTGTTCTTCGGTGAATTCCACCGGTGTGGTGGGATAACGTTGGAGGCTCGACTTTTTGACTTCAATACCCAAATCTTCAATGCCTTTCATCAGTGAACCAAATTGGGCATATTCGCCGTAAGCATATACCACCCCGTCTTCTTCCTCAATTTCTTCCAATCCGGCATCTATCAATTCCAGTTCCAGTTCTTCCAGATCCATATCATCGGTTTTGTCGAATTCGATGACGGCCTTGCGGGTAAACATAAAATCCAGTGAGCCCGAAGGAACAAACGACCCGCCGGCTTTGTTGAAATAGCTGCGGATATTGGCTACTGTGCGGGTGGTATTGTCGGTGGCACACTCTACCACTACCAGAATGCCATGAGGGCCTTTACCTTCATATACCACTTCCACAATGGTTTCGGCGTCCTTTCCTGACGCACGCTTGATTGCGGCTTCAATATTGTCTTTGGGTACGTTGTGGGCTTTGGCATTTTGAATGGCGTTGCGCAATTTAGAGTTCGAATCGGGGTCGGGACCGCCTTCTTTGGCTGCCATGGTAATAATTTTTCCTAGTCGGGGGAAAATACGCGACATCTGTCCCCATCTTTTCATCTTCGCTGCCTTACGGTATTCAAATGCTCTTCCCATGTGAAATGTGTTTTTTTATTGTTATGATTTAAGGGGTCAAAATTATTAAATCCTGAGCAAAGCACCTCACTTTGATCAATAATTATTCAAAAGGTTTTAATGTGTTGATTGTAAATGACTATTCAATAAATAGTTGGTGGTACGATTGAAGTAAACTCCGGTGATGTCCGAATACCAGAATTACATGATTTCCCAAAGGATGTTCAAGCAATTGGGTAAGGGATTCATGATCATCCAACGCGATCTCCAATTGGGTACGACAGAGGTGATCGGAATTGCCCGAGCGCACGATGTTGCCCTGAGCAATCCATAGCTTCTGCAAATGTTTGCCGCCAATACGGAAAATGGTACAGGGTTGTGGCGATACCTCTCCTCGGATGCCAATGCCCAAGTCGGTTTCGAAATGGGTAAGCAGGTCGTAGCTTTTGGTCATGCCCACGGCAATGGTGCAGTGGGCCAGCCACATACGGTTGTTTTCGGTGTCGATGCGCGCAGGATTGGCCATCCATGCGGGTTGTTGTAATAAATATTTTGCCCAGAGCATTCCCAAAGTGCTCACCAAATCGCCTTCGCAACCGGCCACCACCTTGTCATCATTTAATTTCGACAACGCATAACAGCCGGTACTTTGATGTCGTGTAACCAAATCGAAGCAGCGCAATGAGAGACCATCCAGTTTTTTCTCTTTTACAACTTGTTGCAGGGCGGTATAAATGTCGATGGACTTTTTAAAATCAATTTTGCCGGGGCCATCGATCACCGACGCATTTTGGATAAACTCCAGTATTGATTTTTCGTTGTCGGAAGAATCCACCCGGAGTACTTCGTCGAAGAATTCGTTAAAATTGACATCTTCTATATGAGGTCCCCAGATTTGGGTAATCAATGCGTATTCGGGCATGCTGGCAATCAGCCAGTCAGAGGGTTTTCCCACCAATCCTATGGTGGCCTCCTTCATCTTCGGTTGGGTGTTGAGAATCTTCAGGTAGGTTGAAAGTTTGGACAGTCCGGTGGTATCTGTGGGGCTGGAAAGATAAATGATGGATCCCGGCAGGTTTTGTTGTTGCCGGTGGGCCAGAATTTCCAACGAAGCCGGAAGCGAATTGTTTCCCGGGTGTGCCAGCAAAATCAAGGGTTGTTTGTTGTCAGGATGGTTTTTTTTGAGATGTGCCAACACTTTTTGCTCGGTTCCTCCGGTGAGGATAAAATAGACAAGGGGAGAGGTTCCCGTCGCAACATCGTTAACCCGCTCGCCTCCCATTCGTTCGAGAATAGTGAAATAAGTAGCTCCGATGGAGTTAAATTCAGGACTTTGGTCGGGCATGGAACCAACCGCAATAAATCGAAAAGAAGGATGGTGATGACTCATTTGGCGGAGATTTGAAAAGAACAAAAATACGCATTCAACGAATACACCATGAAAAAGCTTCAGCTACAAGTTGGTGAAATTCTATGTACATAACCTGTAAAATCTCGATTTGTGCAAAGAATTCGTTTCTGCAAGTTAAGAAAAAAGTGCGGGTAATACCGATTATGAATTGAAATGAGCTTTAAGTTCGCTTCGCTCCTGAAACCTCTTCAATTCTATATCGGCATGATACATAAACAGCGTAGTGCTAACTTCAATTGATAGTTGGTATAAGTTAGCATAGGTGCATGAGTATTTGGTCAATAATGACTGAAAGTCACAAAGATGCGTTCAAAGCTCTTTGTGACTTTCTGTTTTCCCTTCCCAAAGGGACAAAACAAATTGACCAAATACCACCAACGCCTATTGATGGAAATAGTTCAATATCTGGTTGGAAGCATCCTCTGCTGCTTTAATCAATGGGTAGGCTGCCGGTGAGGCGGTAAGTAGTGGGTGTGTGCCGATTTGGGCGGTAAGCAATGAGTTGATGCTCATTCGGTTTTGGATGATGATGCCAATTGTATTGGTCAATTCGCCAATGGAAAGTCCTCCGGCTACCTCGCCACCCAAAATCACCCCCGATTCTTTGCCCACAATCAGTTTTACTTTTTGGCTGTGGGTGTCAGAAAGGGTTCCCGGGTGTCGGTCGATACCTGCAAAAATTCCCGTAACCACGTCAAAACCTTCACTGCGTGCTACTGTTTCGGTGAGCCCTGCCACACCAATACCGGTGTTGCCGATGGCCGTCGAAAAAATGGAAATGGTTCCGCTAAAGGTTTTGATGGCCGAAAGTCGATAGAGGTTCATCCCGGCAATTCGGGCTTCGGCACAAGCTGTGGATGCCAGCATGATGGGACTGGGTTTGCGGGTGACGAAATCACGTTTTTCTGCACAATCGCCAACGGCAAACACATCGGGGTCTTCGGTGCGCATGTATTCGTCCACTTTGATGAAATTGGTGTTGCTCACCGGAAGTCCGCAAGCAATGGCCAATTGGCTGTTGGGTTGATATCCCATGGCCATGATCACTGCATCCACCGGCATGGATTCGCCGTTTTCCAATTCTACCTGTTCTACCTTAGTCTGTCCCTTGATGGTTTTTACACCCTGACCTACCATGATTTTAACACCGCGTTTGGTGAGTTGTTCTTCGGCGATGGCACCAAATTCAGGATCGAATGCCAAGCCCAGAATACTGGGGAGTTTTTCGATGAGTACCACCTCTTTTCCGGCTTTTGTCAATTCATCCGAGAGCTCCACGCCAATGAAACCGGCTCCGATAATGGCCACTTTTTGGCAGCTTTCGAGTCTGGTTTGCATGTCGTCGAGGTAAATCTTGTCCTTGGGGACAAAAAATACATTTTTAAGGTCGGTTCCGGGCAGCCAGGTGGGTTGTGTTGGCATGGAGCCTGTTCCTAAAATCAGTTTTTCGTAGGTGATGGTTTTTCCATCTATCAAAGTGGCCGTTTTTTGGTCGCGATCGATGGCCATCACCTCGCTATGGATGATTTTTATACCGCTTGCATCAAAGGCTTTCTCTGCCGGCAGGATGTCGTTGTTGGTTGATTCTACCGAACCGAAAACATAGGGAATTCCGCATGGTATCAATGTTTTTTCTTGTTTTGTAATTACAAGAACTTCTTTGTTTTTGTACACTCTTTTTGCTGTGGTAGCTGCCACCAATCCGGCAGCACTGCTTCCGATAATTAAAACATCTGTTTTCATTCAAATACTTTATTTAGGGCCTTTCTAATCACTATTGGTTAGAAAATTTTTGCAAAGGTAATGAACCAATGTTCATAAAAAAGTAGATTGGTTCTAAATGTGAAAAAAATAACAGATTGAAATTTCATCGGGTTTATGGGCCGGCCGGGCCTTTTGCACACGGATGTAAAACTTGGCTGGCGGAGGTCGTGTTTTTTATCCTCCCGCATTCAAAGTAGAGAGGTGATGTATTTGGTTTCCTGCTTAAACCTGTTCCGGATATACGAAAACGATATTCAGTTTGGCTTGTTTGTTAACCAGTTGGGTGGTGAATTTTTCGTAGTTTTTATTGTATGATAGGCTGCCTTTTCTGGACCTTACGACCACAATTAAATCGGATTCTGCCGGGTTGACCAATTGAAATTCTTGCTTGTTGAAGCAATGAACCACCGATTCCTGATAATATCCTTTGAGGGTTTTTTTTAATTCCTTTTCCAGACGCGCAATCATGGTTTCGGAGGTGTGCAGAATGATTTTATCCTTTAGCGTTTTGGATAGTTGTTCGATTTTTTCAATCAATAGTGGGTAGCCCCTTTCGTAATCTGCATTTTCCGGAAAAAAGAGGTGGATATTGCTCGAATTGTTGAACCGGATACCGGGAGTTTTAACCACCCAAAGCATTTTGGTTGTTCTGCTTAATACATGTCCGATTATATTTCCAAACAACACATCAAAGGGCGTGGTTTTTTCGTGCCAACCCAATACCATGATGGAGGCGGAGAGCTCTTTCATGGCTTTGGATATTCCATTGGTAATGGTGCTGTCGATGCGGGTAATCATTTTAAAGCTGACATCCGACTGAAGTTCGTTTGTTACTTTTTTAAAAATCACTTTGTTGCGGGCAATCTGTTGTTGCACTGCCGGGGTGTTGGCCATTACCGAAAGAGCATATACCGATTTTTTCTTGTCGGGTTGTTTGATGAAAGATGCAAATCGGAGCAACGAGGGCATATTGGCCGGATTGGACACCGGCACCATCATAATTTCATCATTTTTATCCAAGGTGGCCGATGCTGCCTCGGCATCTGCAACCTTTTTGGCGTGGTATTGGGTAATGTAGGTGCTCAAAATGCTGGTAACCAATATAAGTACAACCGTGTGATTGATAATCACTTCGCTTAAAAGCCCCAACTTATAACCTACCAACACAATGGCAATGGCCGAAGCGGCACGGGCGGTGGTCAGTCCAAATATAAGGCGTCCTTCATAGTTGGGTAATTTAAACAACTTCTGCATGAGCAGTGCGGCCAGATATTTCCCGAAAACGGCCACCACCAGTAACAATGCCAATGGCCACAGGCTCGCAGGGTGCGAGAAGTAGAAGGTGGGATTAACCAAAATGCCCACCGAAATCAAGAAAACGGGTATAAACAGACTGTTGCCAATAAATTCGATCCGCTGATAGAGGGGCGATCCGTGGATAATGTTGCGGTTGAGCACCAATCCGCAAAAAAAGGCACCGATAATCGGTTCTATATGAAGTAGTTCGGCTGATGTAGCTGAAACAAACAAAAGGCTTAAAACAAACAGGTACTGAATGATCAGATCACCGTCGAAATATTTAAAAAACCATTTGGCAATTTGTGGAATGGCCAAAAATATAATGACACCGAAAAGGGTGAAGTTTCCTAACATGCGCAGCAAGCCCTCGGTGTTGAATAACCCGTTGGCATAATCGGAAATAAATTGCAAGGCCACCAGCGCAAATACGTCGGCAATGATGGTGCCACCTATAATAATGGTGACGATGGTGGTGGTGATGATGCCCATCTTGCTTGCGATGGGGTAGGCTATGAGCGTATGCGATGACAGCATGGAGGCCAGCAACAACGACGGAAGCATGGATAATCCAAGTAGTTGGTAACTAACGGCAAACCCGAGAACAAATGGGAAAGCAAAGGACAAAATTCCAAGCGCCAGACTTTTACCCTTGTTTTCGATAAAATCTATCAAGTCGATTTCGAGTCCGGCCAAAAACATTAAATACAACAAGCCCGTGGTGCTAAACAAACTGAACTCCAGATTGTTGGGAATGATGCTAAACCCATTTGATCCGATGAGCATGCCAAAAATCAGCAAGCCTGCAATGCTCGGAATTTTTATCCGCTCGAGCAACAACGGCGATAAAAATATCACCAAAATCAACATGGTGATAATGAGGATGGGTTCCTGAAGGGGCAGCGTGATGGAGTTTATATTTAGCATAAATGTTTGGTTCACTTCTTCGCAAAGGTAATATTTTAAAGGGATGGCCACGCATATTTCCCGGGTGCAAGTTTTCACGCTTTACAACATCTCTTTGAATTTAAGGAGCTTATTTCTCCATCTTTTTCAAAAGATTTCTCAAATACTGACGGAAGGTTGTCAGGTACAAATAATTATATTATTTTTACACCATTAAGCCCAAAAAAATGAGAAAAATTAGCCCAATTAATCCATTTTTTGCCAGTTTGAATAAAGTGAATCTTTCATTCAAAGATAAAGCTTTGGAAGAAGAATTCAAGATGGATTATCAGTTGGATACTTTGGTCAATGTAAAGGTGGCCATTTCTTTCTCCATACTTGTTTACGCGCTGTTTTCCATTCTCGACTACCTCGTGGCTCCTGAATTGTATGCTGTTTTTGTACGTATCCGGTTTATTTATGTGTTGCCAATGGCGGTAGTAATTCTGCTGTTTTTTCAGTTTAAATTATTTTTAAAATATGGTCAACAGTTGTGTATGCTGTTGATGATTTTGGCAGGTTTTGGCATCATTGCCATGGTTGTTTTGGGTGGTGAGAACCTCCTTCAGTATTATTATGTGGGGTTGATTTTGGTTCTGATTTTCAATTACGATTTTTTAAAACTACGGTTTATTTACGCCACCTTTTCGGGTTGGATAGTGGTGATGGTGTACGGAGCTGCATGTTATTTTTCCGAAATTTCGAGGCTTACGGTAGTCATGTCCGGATTTTTTCTGGTTTCGGCCAACCTCTTCGGCATGATGTCGGCCTACTATTTTGAATACATTGTGCGCAGAAATTTCTATTCCAACAAGTTACTGGTGGAGGAACGTGAAAAAACCGAATCCATTAATAAATCGCTTGAGAAGCAGGTGGACGAGCGATCGAGGAGCCTGCGGGAAGCCAATCAAGGGCTGAAAGAAGCAGAAAAGAGATACCGAACCATGCTGGAGCGCAGCAACGACATGATCTGGACCACTGATGCCGACGATAGGATAACCTTTGTAAATCACCAATTTGAGGCTTCTCTGCATTGCAGTTTTGCTGATCTGAATTCAGCCTGTTTTGCCAATTTTGTGCATCCTGGTCATTTGGGCACTTACCGTGAAAAAGTGGCCTTGCTGCGTCAGGGATTTGGCGTTGACTATAGTATTAAAGTGACCGATCCTCAGGGCAAAAATATCCTGCTGGGCATACATGCTACACCCCTCAACGATGAGCAAGGATTTGTGGGTGTGGTGCATTTTGGTATAAACGAAACATTGACCCACGCCAACGAGGTAAAACGCAGGTTTATTCATCAAATTTCTGAAAAAATCAATTCCTCCATCCAGTTAAACGATCTGGCGGCCTATATACATCATGAAATAAACATGGTTCTCGAGATTTCTCACTTTTTTGTGGCCATGGTGAATGCTGAAGATCAATCCCTCGATTTTTTGTATTCGTCAAATCCCGGTCTGGATGGATATGATATCAATAACAAAACCACCATTTTTCATTATGTTGCCCAAACCGGAAAATCATTTTTGGGCACCCACCATGATTTGGAAAGGCTCAGAGCCTCGGGATTACTTGAGGTTTATAACGAAAATGCCCGGGCATGGCTGGTGGTTCCCATCAAAAAACTTGATCAAATTTTAGGCGCCGTGGTCCTTGTCCACTACACCAATCCCCAGGCTTTCACCGATGACGATCTGGAAATGATGGAAATTATTTCTCACTATATCAGTCAGTTGATCGTTAGGCAAAAGACAGAAACCGAGTTGAGAGTTGCCCTGAACAAAGCCACGGAGTCCGACAGGTTGAAATCCACCTTTTTGGCTACCATGTCCCACGAATTGCGTACCCCGCTCAATGCCATCATTGGTTTTAGCGGACTAATCGACTCTGAAAGCACGATGGAGGTAGTGCTCGATTATGCACGTGTAATCAATTCGAGCGGCAACCACTTGCTGAAGATTGTGAAGGACATCCTGAATATCACCTTGTTGGAAACCGGTGAGCTCAAGCTGAAAAACGAAACGATGGAGCTCGGTCAAATCATTTCCGAGTTGAAGGAATCAACGGCCAATGAACAAAATGAAATGGGCAAAGGTGATATCGAGTTAAATTGGAGGCAATTGGAAGCCTATGCCCACCTGAAGTTTACCTGCGACAAGCAACTTCTTAAACAAGTATTTTCAAACCTGCTCAAAAACGCCCTCAAATTTACCATGGAAGGGAGTATTTACGTCGGTTGCAGTTTGACAGAAGTAAATGGACAACATTTCATCCAATTTAATGTTAGCGATACGGGTATTGGCATTGCGCCGGAACAGCAAGCCTATGTTTTCGACTTGTTCAGGCAAGTGGACGATTCGTACACCCGCCGTTTTGGTGGGGTGGGCGTCGGACTGTCGGTGGCGGCCAAAATTATTCGCATGATGGGTGGTAGCATCTGGCTCGAATCGGAGCCCGAAAAAGGAACCTCCTTTTATTTCACACTGCCCCATCACAAGGAAATCACGGCGACTGACACCAGCACCGATCAAATTCCCGTGGTAGATATTCAGGAAGTTAGCGAACCCAAAGACCCTGCGTTGGTTTTGATTGTGGATGATGTGGAAACTTCCTACAGTGTTTTGTCGCGCATGTTGCGCAAACGGGAGTTAGGTTGCCTGTGGGCGAAATCGGGAAGCGAAGCCATTGAATGTTGTCGTGCCAACAGCCACATCCGACTGGTACTAATGGATTTAAAAATGCCTGATATGAATGGTTATGAAGCCACCGAAATCATCAAAAAAGAATTTCCATACCTACCTGTCGTAGCCCAGACCGCCTATGCCATACAGGGCGATCGCGAAAAGGCGATGGCATCCGGATGCGACGACTATATTACTAAACCAATCATTCAAAAAGAGCTCTTTCAAATGGTTGACAAATATCTTGACATTGAATAGGATCGTACGCTACACCCCTTGTTTTTAGCTATATTTCATATTGTTTGCCATCAATTGGTTGCCTACCTTTGCGGCAAATAAATCTCCATGTCAAAAGTTCGCTACATCGTGATTTTATTTGTGTTGTTGGGTTGGGAAGCCCCGGCTCAAATGTTCACGAAAACATTTGATGTCAGTCGCACCATTACGTTGGGCGATTCCCCAAACGATGTGCCTGCCCAACATGTTATCATGACCCTTGCCTCTGCCTTCAACTTGTCTGCCAATGGTTTTAAAATCAGGCCCGAAGGAACCTTGAAATTTGAACTGATGGGTTCTCCCAAAGGAAATCAATATTTTCTGAAGTCAACATTTGTGCGAAAAAAGATGTCCGGCGATTTGATTATCAGTGGTTTTCGTGCGGATTCCATACTTTGGCCCCAATGGGTGAGTTGTAAAATACAGATATATAATGGCCGCCATCTTCGTAAAGAGTTGGACATGCTGGTGCCCACCGATGGGACAGATCATGGGATGGATGTTACCGAATGGGTTACCACCCGCACAGGTGAGTTGGGCATTCGGATGGTGGAGGCAAGCTATATATTTGCAGAGGCGCAAGTGGCTGATGCCGAAGCATGGACTGCCGAAGTGCGTGGCTACTATTCTTTTGCCCGGATGATTGCACGGACCAACACCAGATTTAAGAACTATTCCACTGACAATAACCGCGACAAGGCCATGTTGCTCCTCGACCGGTTCGAACTGGAACGCATGAGGTGGTGTTTCAACCAACAACATTTTTCTGATCAGTTGCAACTTGCTGAAAACGACCCTGAAAAGTTGTTGGTTTCGTCGGAACAATTGCTTCGCTACCTGCAACGAGCCCAAACACTTTTCGATCAAACCCTCGATGAACCGCATACGGATATCCATGGATTGGCCGACCGTTTTTGCCAGGCCTACGTGGGCTTATCCGTTGATTATCTGACTTCTGCCAAGAGAATGTCACCCGCCGATGCCATAGCGCCCATGTTAATGGCCGAAGTGCCTCAAGCTATCTGGGAAATGCAAAATCTGCAATCGGTTATCGGGTATGTTTCAGACAAAAGTATGGACAATCAACATGACATACCAAAAAAGATTGCTGATGGTTTTGTTGCTGCTTCAGAGCAGTTTGTGCAGACGGAAGACTTCTCCAATGCCTTGTTGTTGCTCAATAACGCCGCGTTTGTTCAAAGCTCGTTTCATCTTAATCCCGGTAAAATTTTTGAAGAACAATACCTGATGGCTTTTGAAGGGGTGGCTGTTTCCTATTTGAAGGTAATCCGGATGGCGGCAACAATGAACAAAAAGCAGCTGACTTTGGCCTACTTGCAACGTGCCATGTCGATGCTGCAAACCAATGGGTTGTCACTCAATAACTTGCCACCAAGGGATTCGGCCATGCCCAACTTCTTCGATGAGGTGATTCAACTTTCTTATCTTCCTGCAGATCAGTTGGCTTCACAAGATAAATTCATATTTTTAGAAAATGTGCGCCCCCTGATTTGGCAATTTGGCCCCAATCGACTGCCTGAGTTCAATCAGGCTTATTCCGCTTGTTTAAAAGCATTGTTTGAGGAGAAATTAAGCGATGTACAAACCTCGCTTGTCGTGCAGCAGTATCCGGATGCAGCAGGGACATTGTTGGAAACAGGAAACTTTTATTCCCACTACCGTGATTATTTGGGTGATCAGGCCATCACTTTGCAGAAACTCTCCGACGAACTTTTTCAGGTTTATGTGGTGCAAAGCGATCAATTGCTTCGTGGCGGACAACCCGGAGTGGCGTTGGAACAGTTGATGATGGCCCGCAACCTCGCGAAATGGCTCCCCGATAGTGCCATGCGTTTGGTCGAAAACAAATTAGATCAGGTGGTTATTCCGCTCATTGAAGATGAAATCAGTAAAACAAGATACGAGATATGGGCACTTCATTTGGAGGAGGCAGCCCTGCGGTTGCAAAAAATTGATTCCATTGAACAACGTTACCTGGATGGTAAATATCCCGACATGCTGTTGTTGATCAGAGAAGTAAGGGGTGAGTTGAGTGAGCGTGGATGTGTGGTAGCCCAGCAGAAACTTGATAACTCTGTAAATGAAATTTTTACGGCACTTCGAAATCGTGCGTACAAAGCGGCCCTCAATGCCTTGGAAATGGCCGAAAAATGGAGTACTGCCGAACCCCCGTGCTCATTGAATCTGGATAATTTTAATGCCGCCCAACAGGCTTGCCGACCTTTGTTGGTTTATATGGACGAGATGAAGCAGGTGAAATCGCTGCTCTTTGAACAGGGTTATGCCGCTGCCATCGACCGTTATGTGAAATTGCATCGTTATGTTACGGAAAATCAACTGGATACCATTGGCATACGCTTGCCTGCGCTCTATACTTTTGTGGGCGAACAACGCCTTCCGTTGCTCACCATTACCTCTGCCGAATATTATGCCGATAAGGGGCAATACGACGAATCGTTGCAGTATGTTTGGTTGGCCAAGTATCAAAAAATAGAGAAATCTGAGTTGCGTTCGGTAATGCGAAAATTGGCATCCGGCTTGGCCGTTCAGGATAAGGAAGGGGCGATCCCCGTAGATGAAGCCATCGAAAGGTACACGAATAACGATCAGTATTTCAGCTATTTTAAGTTTGTGTATAAAAAAAACAGACTGCTTTAAAACCTTGATCCGTCAAATTTATCTATTTTTATCCGATGAAGTACCCCGCTGCAAAGGGTTGATCCTATCAAGGGCACTCTGGAAGAAATTGTGTCCCAAAGGGTTTGAAAAATAGATGTTTAACCATAAAAAATATATCATGACCAAAAAACTTTTACTGATTAGCAATTCCACCATGGCCGGAGAACCTTATTTGCAATGGCCACAAAAATACATCGCCGATTTTTTTAAAGCCCACGGGATATCCAAAATCACCTTCGTACCCTATGCAGGCGTGGGACTGAATACCGAAAGTCTGGAAAAAAGTTACGACACCTACCTTGAACGGGTGGCCGGTGTGATGCGTTCGTTGGGATTTGAAACCGAGTCGGTGCATCAAGCCTCCAATTCTGTTGAAATGATCGAAAAAGCCGAAGCCATTGCCGTGGGCGGTGGCAATACCTTTCATTTGGTGGCTCAAATGCATGCAACCGGAATCATGGAGGCCATTCGCACCAAAGCAATCAACGGAACACCCTACATGGGATGGAGTGCCGGTTCCAATGTGGCTTGCCCTTCGTTGATGACCACCAACGACATGCCCATTATTCAGCCGGCCAGTTTTAACTGTCTGAACCTGATTCCTTTCCAAATCAATCCGCATTATCTGGATGCCAACCCCGAAGGTCATGGTGGTGAAACACGGGAACAACGTATTGAAGAGTTTTTGGTGGTTAACAAAAAAATGAAGGTGTTGGGTTTGCGCGAAGCCAGCATGCTGTGGGTGGAAGGTGAAAAAATGAAACTTCTGGGTAGTCGTCCTGCCAGGTTGTTTAATTTTGGAAGCGAT
Organism: Bacteroidales bacterium; assembly: GCA_965140775.1. Lineage (GTDB taxonomy): Bacteria > Bacteroidota > Bacteroidia > Bacteroidales > F082 > UBA6244. The sequence goes on from OZ223471.1 coordinate 1,830,966, forward strand.
CCAAAGGAATTTCCGGAAGGTGCTGATCTCAGTTTTTTGTTGTAGTCGGCATCACAAAAATATAAAATGGCTTGCCTGCTTTTTGGCAGATATCTCACTTTACTCAATTAATAATTTAACAATGAAAAGGTCCTTCTCCTACTTCTTTCTAACAGCAATTGTTCTGACGTTAGGCTTTGGCTTGTCGGCGCAGACCAATGAAAAAATGACCAAAGAGCAAAAAAAGCAGGAAAGGTTAGCACATGAAGCCGCCAATTGGAAATTATTCAACAGCCTGGCTCAAGAAAAGTTATTCGTAATTGAGATTAGCAGTGCAGGTAACAACAACAGCCTTTCTCCACGACTCAATTTTTTATATGTTAATCAAGATTCTGCTGTTTTTCAATTGCAATCTTATTCCCAAATGAGTAATAATGGGCTTGGAGGTTTTACCATAAACGGAACAATATCCAATTATCAATATATTCCGCCAAAGAAAAAAAGTAAGCCCATATACATTCAATTCAATCTCCAATCTAAAAATCGGGCTCGTGGTATGTTAAATATCAACATTACTGTATATGGAGACGGGCAATGTAATATTGACATGGGTGCAAATGCCAATTTGCTTCAAGGTAGTTTCATGTCACCGGAGAAGTCAAAGGTATTGGTAGGAACGGATATATCGAATTAATTCTTTTACACGCAGGATTTATCCTTTTTGATCCTTATTTGCGAAAGTACCAGTCCGATGAGCATCAAACTGCCTCCAAGCATTTGTCGCGTAGTAAATGTTTCGTTTAATATGACCCAACCCCCAAGTGCCGCAAAAAGGGCTTCCAAACTCAGGATAATGGCCGCATGTGCCGCAATGGCCTTTTGTTGTCCGATAATCTGAAGGGTATAGGCCACACCCACCGACATCAGTCCGCCATAAAAAATAGGTATGGCGCCGTCTTGAATGCCTGTAAATGAAATGGTTTCCACCGAGACGGCTACCACCAAACTCAGTACACCTGTCATGGCAAATTGAACCACGGCAAGCCAAAGCACATCAGTTTTGTTGGAATAATAGCCAATGATCAGTACATGAGCTGCCCAAAAGAACGCACTTACAAATACGAGGATGTCGCCCCAAAGAATGGTGAAACCTGCCGTTACCGAGAGAAAATACAATCCGGCAATGGCCAGAAATGTGCCTGTCCAGGTCTGAATATTTACTTTTAACCCAAAAGCCAATCCCATCAAAGGTACAATTACCACATACAAACTGGTAATAAATCCACCATTGCCCGCCGTGGTATATACCATGCCCACCTGCTGTAATGATGCCGCAATAAACAATACCAGGCCCGCCAGCAAGCCGCTGATGAGGATTTGTTTTGGTTTGGGAAAATCCAGTTTCTTTTTATTTCTCCTCAAAAGATAGATCACGGGAATCAACGATACGCTTCCCAATAGAAACCTGATTCCATTAAATGTGAATGGCTCCATGCTTTCCATGCCGGCTCGTTGTGCCACAAAAGCAAGTCCCCAAATAATGGCGGTGAGCAATAGCAAGGCCTCGTGGCCAAGTACGGAGGTTGAAACCGATTTCTTCATAAATGATGCTGAAATAAGATGCGAAATTAACAAAGAACTGACCCCGTCAAACAAATACGCAGGAACTCCTTTTGTGAATTTTATAACAGTATATCTTTGTCAGTCGTATAAATTGACTTAAAATACCTTAAAAACAGTATAATTAGAAACATTCTAAGTTAAAAAATTAACGTAATCAAATCAATGTTTCTATCTTTGCGTCCATGTTGAACCTTTTAATTCAGAACAAATGAAAAAACATAATTTCTACGCCGGGCCTTCAATTTTACCCGAATTTACTATCGAAAATACTGCCAATGCTATCCGCGATTTCGCCGGTACAGGCTTATCCATCATGGAAATTTCGCACCGCAGCAAAGAATTCATTGCTGTTGTTGACGAAGCAGTTGCCTTGTTCAAAGAACTGCTGCACATTCCCGAAGGATACTCTGTCTTGTTTTTGGGCGGGGGTGCCAGCACACAATTCGCCATGGTTCCGTTCAACCTCTTAAATACAAAAGCAGCCTACCTCAACACAGGTGTTTGGGCCAAAAAAGCCATCAAGGAAGCTAAATTATTTGGTGAGGTGGATGTGGTAGCCTCTTCTGAAGACAAAAACTTCAACTACATTCCCAAAGGGTTCGTCATTCCAAAAGATGCGGATTATTTCCATATCACAACCAACAACACCATTTACGGTACCGAAATCAAATTCGACATTGATTCGCCCGTGCCTTTGGTAGCCGATATGTCGTCGGATATTTTCAGTCGTCCGGTGGATGTGTCGAAATACGCCATGATTTATGGCGGAGCACAAAAAAACCTTGCTCCTGCCGGAGTTACCTTCGTCATCATTCGCAATGATATCCTGGGTAAAGTAAACCGCATGATTCCCACCATGCTGAAATACGAAACACATATTGATGCCGAGAGCATGTTCAACACGCCTCCCGCACTGCCTATTTTTGCTGCACTGCAAACGTTAAAATGGCTCAAAGCTCAGGGTGGTGTTCAAGGCATCCAAAAAATAAACATCGCCAAAGCCAACCTGCTTTACGACGAAATCGACCGCAACCCCATGTTTAAGGCCACCGTTACCAATCCCGACGACCGCTCGCTCATGAACATTTGTTTTGTGATGAACGATGGGTTTGAAGACAAGGAAAAGGCTTTCCTCGACTTCGCCACCGCCCGCGGCATGATTGGAATTAAAGGTCACCGCTCAGTTGGTGGATTCCGCGCCTCCACCTACAACGCCTTGCCCATGGAAAGCGTGCAGGCATTGGTAGATACCATGAAAGAATTTGAAGCTCAAAAATAATTCACCTCAACCTGGTTGAGAACTAATTGATACTAACATGACAAAAGTTTTAATTGCCACCGAAAAACCATTTGCTGCAGGTGCAGTAAAACAGATTAGTGCAGTGCTGGCAGATGCCGGATTTGAATACGAATTTCTGGAAAAATACACCGATGTTGAAGATTTGTACAAAGCTGCTTCAACCGCAGATGCCATGATCATCCGCAGCGATCAGGTGACCGAACAAGTGCTGAATGCTGCTCCCAACCTCAAAATTGTGGTTCGTGCCGGAGCCGGATACGACAATGTGGATTTAGAAGCTGCCACCAAACACAACGTGGTGGTGATGAACACCCCCGGGCAGAACTCCAATGCCGTAGCAGAGTTAGCGCTGGGCATGATGGTTTATCAGGCCCGCGGCCATTTCAACGGTGCCTCAGGAACAGAACTCTTTGGTAAAAAATTGGGTATCCATGCCTATGGCAACGTTGGTAAACATGTGGCCCGCATTGCCAAAGGTTTCGGTATGGAAGTTTGTGCTTTCGACCCCTTTGTTAGTGCCGAAGCCATTCAGGCCGATGGGGTGGAGGTAATGGACAGCGTGGAGGCACTCTATGCTTCGTGTGATTATATCAGCCTGCATATTCCGGCTACACCCCAAACGGTTAAATCCATTGGTTTTGATCTGCTTTCAAAAACAAAAAAAGGAGCTACACTGGTAAATACCGCCCGCAAGGAAGTAATCGACGAGGCAGGTTTGCTTCAATGGTTTGAAACCTCAGATTCGTTTAAATATGTTTCGGATATCGCCCCCGGAAACCAGGATGTGCTTCTGGAAAAGTTTGGAAACAGGTGTTTCTTTACTCCAAAAAAAATGGGGGCGCAAACATCCGAAGCCAACAATAACGCCGGCGTGGCAGCTGCCAAACAAATTATCGGCTTCATCAAAAAAGGAGATACCACCTTTAAAGTTAATTAGTCGAAGTGCCTTCCCGTACTTCAAACTAACCATGAGTTTCTGCGCAGGAAAGCCCATCTTTCTTGCGTAGAAACCATAACCAATATTCAACATACCAAATTAATTTACTATGTACAGTCAAACAGAGAAACTAGAGAAAACGGAAAAAATTGGAACATTTTTTAGATTTGAGGACTTAAGAATCTACCATAAATCGCTTGATTATATTAGCTGGGTTCAGGAAATTACTTCACTTTTTCCGGAAAATGACCCATCGAAATTTGTACTTCGTTTCAATGATTCGGCCAGAAATATCGCCTTATTTATCGCCGAAGGTTCTGCCCGCAACAAAAGCCAGTTTATTTATTACCTGAAAATGGCAAAAAGTTCCATACGCGAATGTCTGGTTTTTACCATGTTGGCTCGAAAAAATAATGAAATTTCCGATGCCTATGAGGAAGAATCGCGCAATCAACTCATGGAAATGACCAAAATGATTGGTGCCCTGATTTCTTCTCTCCAACGTTCCAACGGAAGTTCTTCCAATGGCAATTATCCTTACAATGGAAAAGGAAGTGGTCGCCGGAATAATTATCCCGATTGCGATGATATCAATGATCTGGACGATTCCATCGAAGAAGATTAAATTTTTTTAGTTTTGACATAAAATGAATAATGTATGGCTACGTTAAAAGCATTTAAAGGGTTACGCCCACCTAAAAGTATCGTAAAACAACTGGCAAGTCGTCCGTATGATGTGTTGAACTCAGAGGAAGCCCGACAGGAAGCAAACGACAATCCTTATTCGCTGCTTCATATTATCAAGCCGGAAATTGACCTCCCCGAAGATATCGACATTCATAGCCAACCGGTGTATGATATGGCCAAATCCAATCTGGAGGAATTTAAAAGTCAGGGTTGGTTGGTGGCCGATCAGGATGAGTCGTTGTATATCTACGGACAAACCATGTTCGGAAAAACCCAATACGGAATTGTGGGTTGTGCCAGCGTGGACGACTACATGAATAATGTGATTAAAAAACACGAACTTACCCGTCCCGATAAAGAAGAAGACCGCATGAAACATGTTCGCATTACCAATGCCAACATGGAGCCTGTATTTTTTTCGTATCCCGCTGTTGAGGCCATCGACGATATTGTGAATGAGGTGATTAAAAACCAAAAGCCTGAATACGATTTTGTGGCTGCCGATGGTGTAGGTCACTATTTTTGGGTAGTAAACGATCAGGCAAAGGTGAAGAAAATTACGGAATTGTTTGCGGCCATACCTTCCACCTATGTGGCTGATGGACATCACCGTACTGCCGCCGCCGCCCTGGTGGGTAATGAAAAGAAAAAAGCCAATCCCAACCATACAGGCAATGAGGAATATAATTTCTTTTTGGCCGTACATTTTCCCGACAATCAACTCACCATCATCGATTACAACAGGGTGGTTACCGATTTGAATGGCCTTGATTCAGTGCAGTTTATTGAAAAACTGAAACAAAGTTTTTCGGTGGAAGATATGGGTACGGAGATATACAAACCCAATCGGTTACATAATTTCTCCATGTACTTGGATGGTCATTGGTATTCACTTACGGCAAACAACAACACCTATAATGATAATGATCCCATCGGTGTATTGGATGTGACCATTCTCACCAACGAAGTACTCGAGCCTGTTTTGGGTATCGACGACCTCCGGCGCTCCAATCGCATTGATTTTGTGGGAGGTATCCGCGGACTGGGCGAACTTAAAAAACGTGTGGACAGTGGCGAAATGCGCGTGGCATTTGCCCTCTATCCTGTAAGTATGGCTCAGCTGATCAACATTGCCGACAGCGGAAAAATCATGCCCCCCAAGACCACCTGGTTCGAGCCGAAGTTGAGGTCGGGTTTGGTGGTTCATGAACTGGATTAATCAGATTTAGTGATGATTACCAAAGATATCTTAATTGAAACCCTGGTGGAAGAATACCCGTTTTCCGTGCGTTACTTAATGGAAAAAGGAATTAAATGCATCATGTGTGGCGAACCCATCTGGGGAACCCTGGCTGAAGCGGCTGAAGAAAAAGGGTTCGATGAAGTAACAATCGCCGGTTTTGTAGCTGACTTAAACAGGTTGGCCACCGAACAATAGCATAAACCCCAACAATGGGTGGGTTAAGGAGCCAATTGCTGTTTAACCCACTTTTTTTTGTCGGACATGTAGGCCAGCCGGTGATGCAAGCGGTTGGCACCTCCCTGCCAGAATTCATAATAATCCGGTGTTAACACATATCCTCCCCAATTTTCAGGACATACAAGTGGTGTACCCTGCTTCTTAATATGCTGTACCCGGCGTGTTAATTCCTCCATACTTAAAATGGGGAAGCTTTGTGGTGAAACTACCGCCGAAAGCTGACTTTCCAATGGGCGCGAATTGAAATAATCAACGGATTGCTTCCTGTCCAACTTTTCAACCCGACCCTCGATACGCACCTGACGCTCCATTTCTCTCCAAAAGAAAAGCACCGCAACCTGGTTGTTGACGGCAATTTCCTGCCCTTTTTTGCTTTCGTAGTTGGTAAAGAAAACGGGTAAACCTTCATGGAAACTTTTCAGAAGAACAATTCTCGAAGAAGGACGTCCATGTTTATCCACGGTACTCAAAGTCATGGCATTAAACTCTGGAATTTGCCTTTGTGCTGCATTTTCCAACCATTCATTGAAAAGTTCTGCCGGGCTGTCAGGAGCTTTTTCGGGATAAAAAGTATATTTGCCAAAATCTCGGCGCAGGTCTGCCAATTCCATGGTAATTTTTTTAACTTTGACAAAAGTAATATCCTTTTTGAATAACCTGAATGAAATATAAAGTGCGTATAGCAAAACGAACAACATGCTGGCGTCCTACCTGGTTGGGTTGGCTGTTGTTTTTGATTTTGGCGGGCATTTTGTTTCGTCTTTTTTTAATTTATTCGGTTCGGTTTTTGTCGCAGAATCATCCTGTACATGCCAAAACACTGGTGGTAGAAGGGTGGGTTGAAACTTATGTGGTACTCGACGCCCTTCAGTATTATCGAGAAAATGGTTATGAACGAATGGTGGTTACCGGCATTCCCATCACCATTTACGAATTTATTGCTCCCTATAAAAATACGGCCGAAGCTACCATCGTGGCCATGCAATATTTCGGCTTCAATGATACCATCTACCGCGCCAATATTCCCACCAATGTGTATGTCGACCGAACCTATCATACCGGCTTGATGGTGAAGAATCTCTTTGACGACCATTCCGATTGGGAGAAATCCATTGATGTGTATTCTGTGGGGGTTCATTCACGTCGGAGTCGCTTCTTGTTTCAGGAGGCCTTGGGTCCTGATTTTAAGGTGGGTATCATTTCCCATCCCGACCGCACCTTTCAGGCCGAATCCTGGTGGAGAAGCAGTAAGGGTTTCAGAAACGTTACCAACGAACTGATCGCCACGCCCTATGCCATGTTGTTTTTTAATCCCAACCGGGAGGCAAGCGAAAAATTGCTTTATCAGGGTCGTTTGATTGATGAAATTGTCAATTTGCGCGATGATAAAAACAATGAAATAGCCGATAGCACGGTGTCGCCATTCAACCGCGAGGAGCGCGCCGCTTTTCACGGCCTGAACTATTTCGAACCGGATTTGACCTATCGCATCAGAGCCCGCATGGTGGTAGATACTTCTGCGCCACCGTTTCCGTTTGCCACCAATACCGCCCGCCGTCCTACTTTCCGCGTTTATGGTAAAGCTGAGTTTTCTATGCATGACACCGCGTGTGTGCTAACCGTTTTTCAAAATATGGATGCCCTCCATGATCCTGAATATGGGAACTTGTTGTTTCTTCCGTTTCAGGACAAGACAAATGGTGTAAGTACCTATGATGCAGGTAGATATCTGGATATTTCCATCCCCGACAGCATGTATTTCTGGATTGATTTCAATCGTGCTTATAATCCTTATTGCGCCTATTCCTCGCGGTGGTCGTGCCCGCTTGCGCCCTTCGAAAACCAGATGAATGTAGCCATTCGGGCAGGCGAAAAAAAATATAATCATTAGCTGAACAACAACCTTTTGATGGAAAAACACGACATAACTTTATTGCTTGTTGAGGACGACAAAATTACCCGAAACGTTTACAAACAACTGCTTGGGCAGATAATTGCCCGCGTGGTTACAGCCGGTGATGGCGAAGAAGGATATCATGCTTTCCTCGAACACCATCCGGATATCATTCTTACCGACATTAAGATGCCTGTAATGAATGGTTTGGACATGATAAACAAAATCAGAACCCACAGCAAGCAAGTGCGCATTGTGATTATGTCGGCCTATGGCGATTCGCGTTTTTTCCTGAAAGCCATCGAGTCGGGGGTGAAGGGCTTTTTAACCAAGCCCCTCAATAATACGCAGTTGCAGGAAATTATTCTGGAGCAGATAAATGATATCCTGCTGGAGAAAAAGTTGCATCAGGAAGAGGTGAAAAGGCAAATTGCCGAAATGGAACGCGACAGAAGTGAAAATATTCTGCGCGGACTCAGTCTGGCGACGGCAGCTTTTTTCCAAAGGGGGGTAAATGCAATTACAGTAAATGAAGCACTCTCGAAGATCGGAACCATTACCCAGGTGTCGCGGGTTTATATTTTTCGCAAGGAGCTTTTTAAGGGAGAGGAAGTAATCAGTCAGATATATGAATGGGTAGCCGTTGGGGTTGAAACCCAGATGGAAAACGAAGAACTCATCCATATCCCGGTAAAGTCGAAGGTATTTGCCAGATGGCATCAATTGTTGTCGCAACGGAAAAATCTGGTATCCATTATTCGCGAAATAGAAGATCCAGATGAGCGGGAAGTGCTCCAATTACAACAAATCAAATCCGTTTTGGCCATACCCATTTTTGTGCGTAACGATTGGTGGGGGTTCATTGGTTTCGACGACTGTGTCAATGAGCGAATTTGGTCGGAATCCGAAATAAATGCCCTGGGCATGTTGGCCTTTAATCTGGGTGGTGCCATCTATCGCAGGAATGTGGAGGATGAACTTAACAGCTTGAATGTCAATCTTGAAAAACGTGTTAAAGAGCGTACCCTGGCCCTTCAGCAGGAAGTGGCCGAACGAACTTTCGCCGAACAGTTGCTACGCGAAAGCGAGGAAAAATACCGACTTATTTATGAAAATGCCAACGATGGCATTGTGTTGTTGAAAAACGGTCATGTTTTTCTGATCAATCCTCGGGTGAGCGATATCTTCAAGTGCATGCCCCGAGATATCATCGGTAAAGAATTCTCGGGATTTTTCCTGCCTGAATTTGCTAACGATCTCAATGAATTTTTGTTGAGTCAGGAATCTTCAGTACTCAAGGATCGTGGTGAAATTTTAGTGGAAATGAAGGGGGGAAGATGGATTGAGCTGAAAACTACTTTCATCGAGTGGGATGGCGAACCTGCTCATCTGGCCTTTATTTCGGATGTTACCAAGCGCAAACAGGCTGAGAAAGAATTATTTGAATTGAATGCCCACCTCGAAAAACGCATCAGCGAAGAGATCCAACGGGTGGAGCAGCAGCAACAATTGCTGGTACAAAAGTCGAAACTGGAGTCCATCGGCGAATTGTCGGCCGGGTTGGCGCACGAAATCAATCAACCTCTGGGTGGTATATCCATGGGGCTCGACAACATCCAGTTCAGGATGGCCGATGGCACACTCAATAACGACTACCTGAAGGATAAAATCAGTAAATTGTTTGGCGATATCGATCGTATTCGAAATATCATCGATCATGTCAGGATTTTTTCCCGCGACCAGGAAAAGCAGGAAATGGAATCTGTGGACATCATCCACGTGATAAACAATGCCCTGGACATGGTGCGCCGGCAGTTTATCGACCATCACGTAGATTTGCAAATACACCTGTCTTCCGAAAAAGCCTTTACCCTCGGCAATGGCTATCGGTTGGAGCAGGTATTGCTCAATTTACTGTCGAATGCCAAATATGCCGTGGAGGAACGCGCCCGCCAGGTTGACCGACCTTCCAACTACCAAAAGAAGATCATGGTAAGCATTGAAACCAAGGGGGAAAAGCATGTCATTCAGGTAGAAGACAATGGTACCGGCATCGAAGAAGCGGTGATCCCCAATATTTTTAACCCTTTTTATACCACCAAAAGCGAGGAGAAAGGAACGGGTCTGGGGCTTTCCATTTCTTACGGAATTATAAAAGAGATGAATGGCGAAATAAATGTGGAAAGTGTTCCAAAAGACTTTACACGCATTATTATCATACTACCAAAAAAATAGGCATGGCAAATACGCTCAACATACTTATTATTGACGACGAACCGCGGGTTCAGGACGAGATTGAAGAATTTTTGTTAAGCAAAAAATACAAGGTGTATAAAGCCGGAGCTCCTTCGGTGGCGTTTGGTATTTTAGCTAAACATCCAGTGAATATTGTAATTCTGGATGTTAAATTACCCGAAATGAATGGCTTGGAAGTGCTCACACGCATCAAAGCCGATTTTCCGGATATGGAAGTGATCATGATTTCGGGTCATGGTGATATGGATACCGTGATTCAAGCCATGCGGCTGGGAGCTACAGACTATTTTCCCAAACCATTCAGGTTGTTGGACATCCATGGAGCCATCATGCGAACACAGCGCTTTATCGAATTGAATGAAAAATTGAAAAGCGCCAATACCACCCTGGATTTTCTTTCCGGAAAATTGCTTCAAAATATTGGTTCTCAATTGATAGGGGAGGGGGAGTCGATGCAACATTTGGTGGGTTTGATGACCAAAGTCGCCCAAACGGACAACACATCGGTGCTTATTTTGGGCGAAAGTGGGACAGGAAAAGAATTGGTAGCCCACGGGATTCACTACCTGAGTAAGCGTATGGCCGAATCTTTTTATTCGGTCAATTGCTCTGCCATTCCGGAAACCCTGTTCGAGAGTGAGTTTTTTGGACACAAGAAGGGAGCCTTTACGGGAGCTGTGGAGGACAAGATGGGTTGGTTTGAAATTGCCGACAAGGGTACTTTGTTTCTTGATGAAATTTCGGATATGCCCTTGAATCAACAAGCCAAATTATTGCGAGTGCTCGAAGAGCGCAAGGTGAGTAAACTTGGTTCCAAGCAAAGTAAACAGGTGGATGTGCGTGTGATTGCGGCCTCCAACACCAACCTGGAATCCCTGGCGGAACAAAATAAATTTCGACTGGATTTGTTTCACCGCCTCAGCATCTTTGTGATTGAAATCCCACCCCTGCGTCAGCGTGTGGAAGATATTCCCATGCTTTTGCAACATTATATGAAACACTATGCCCAACGGATGGGTAAAAAAATTGGCGGAATTGCCCCCGATGTCGTCAGGATGTTGAAGCAGCACCATTTTCCGGGTAATGTGCGCGAATTGAAAAATATTGTGGAACGCGCTGTAATCATGTGCGAAGGAAGTGAAATTCGCACGGAACATGTTTCCTATAAAGGAAAACCGGATTCCGCCAGCCTTCCACCAATGGATTTGCAACAACCCGGCCATATACTGCCCAATGGTGACCGGGCCGACCAATCGCTTCCTGAAAACTTCGATTTGGAATACAACGAAAAGATGCTCATATCAAAAGCGTTGAAGGTGTCGGATAACAACAAGGCCAAGGCAGCCGAAATCCTCCAAATTACATGGCAGTCGCTTAACCGGCGGATGAAAAAATATGGATTGGAATAGCAAAAAAAAAACTCCGTTGGCTTTACAGCTAACGGAGCTTATGGCAATCAAATAACTTGTATTATTTTACGGCATCCACAATGGCTTTGAAAGCCTCCGGGTTGTTCATGGCCAAATCCGCCAATACTTTGCGGCTGATTTCAATGTTTTTGGCATGGATTTTTCCCATAAATTCCGAGTAGGTCATGTCGAACTGACGAACACCGGCGTTTATGCGCATAATCCATAGCGACCTAAAATTACGTTTATTAACTCGTCTGTCGCGGTAGGCATACATCTGCCCTTTTTCGTACGAATTTTTCGCAACCGTCCAAACGTTTTTCCTGGCACCAAATTGACCTTTGGTTTTGTTCAGGATCTTCTTTTTGCGTGCTTTTGAAGCAACTGAGTTTACTGATCTTGGCATTTTTTACTCTTTTTTTTCACCTTAGCGCTTCGCCGAACGAAGACTTATTGGGCTAAGACAAAAGTTAAACATAAATTAAATTAACGGCAAAGCAAGCTTCTGATGTTTCTTTCGTCAGCTTTGTCAATCACTGTAAAGTAAGTTAAGTTACGTTTACGTTTTTTCGACTTTTTGGTCAAAATGTGACTTTTGTAAGCATGCTTCCGTTTAATTTGACCGGAACCCGTGATAGAGAATCTCTTCTTGGCTCCGGATTTTGTTTTCATTTTAGGCATTACTTAAAAATTTATAGTGAATTGAATAATAATTACTTTTTTGGTGTCAGAATCATAATCATGCGTTTACCCTCAAGTTTGGGCAGACTTTCTACTTTTCCAAACTCTTCCAGTTCCTGGGCAAATCGCAACAGGATATACTCTCCTTTGTCCTTGTAGATAATCGAACGGCCCTTAAAAAATACATCTACCTTAACTTTAGCACCCTCCTTCAGGAAATTTTCTGCATGTTTCAGCTTAAAGTTAAAATCATGTTCGTCGGTGTTGGGTCCCAAACGGATTTCTTTCAAGACCACTTTGGCTGTTTTGGCCTTCATTTCTTTTTGTTTCTTTTTTTGCTCAAAAAGAAACTTTTTATAGTCCATTATCTTACATACGGGCGGACTTGCACTTGCTGAAATTTCAACCAAATCAAGACCTAGATCTTCTGCAAGATTCAACGCGTCGCGCAGCTGGAATATACCACTTTCTACGTTTTCACCAACCAACCTTACCACCGGTGCTGTAATCCTTTGGTTGATTCTGTTAGGATCTTCCTTTTTCATTGGGGTTCTGCCTCTACCTCTAAAGTTTGCGATAATTTATCCTCCTAATTTTGATTTTATTTTTTTTGCATGCTTGCCTTCACTTCATCATTGATGAGTTGGGCAAACTCGCTGATATTCATTGCTCCCAAATCTTCTCCACCATGTTTGCGCACCGACAACATTTCATCGGCTTCTTCTTTTTCGCCAACGATGAGCATGTATGGTATCTTCTTCATCTCTGCATCTCTGATCTTCCTCCCGGTCTTCTCACTCCTGTCGTCAATCAGGCCGCGAATTTCGTGTTTTTTTAGCAAACTCAAAACTTTTTCTGCATATTCCTGATATTTCTCGCTGATTGGCAGCACGATAACCTGATCCGGGGTGAGCCACAGCGGGAAGTTTCCGGCACAATGTTCAATCAGAACAGCCACAAATCTTTCCATAGAACCAAAAGGTGCACGGTGTATCATTACCGGTCGGTGCTTTTCGTTGTCGGCTCCTATATAGGTAAGATCGAAGCGTTCGGGCAGGTTGTAATCTACCTGAATGGTACCCAACTGCCATTTTCTGCCGATGGCGTCTTTTACCATGAAGTCCATTTTAGGACCGTAGAAGGCGGCTTCTCCGTGTTCAATTTTGGCGTTCAAACCTCTTTCTTCGGCTACCTCAATAATGGCACGTTCGGCTTTTTCCCAGTTTTCAATGCTTCCGATATATTTTTCGGGAGTTTTGGGGTCGCGCAACGATATTTGAATCAATACATCGTTGAACTCCAGTGCGGTGAAAATCTGCTGAATAATATCTATTACGCCATTGAACTCGCTCTTGATTTGGTCGGGCATACAAAAAATGTGGGCATCGTCCTGAGTAAATCCACGAACACGGGTTAAACCATGCAGTTCGCCACTTTGCTCATAACGATATACCGTGCCGAATTCGGCCAGACGAATGGGTAATTCTTTGTATGAATGAGGTTTGTAGTTAAAAATTTCGCAGTGGTGGGGGCAGTTCATGGGTTTGAGAAAAAATTCCTCGCCTTCCACAGGTGTAGTGATGGGTCGGAAGCTCTCCGCTCCATATTTTTGAAAATGCCCTGAAGTTTTATACAGGTTTACATTGCCGATGTGGGGAGTAATTACCGACTCGTAACCGGCATCTTTTTGAACTTGTTTAAGGTATTGCTCCAGTTTTTCACGCAATTGCGCGCCTTTGGGCAGCCAAAGAGGCAACCCCGATCCCACTTGTTGTGAGAAAGTGAAAAGTTCAAGTTCTTTTCCCAATACCCGGTGGTCGCGTTTTTTGGCTTCCTCAAGCAACAGGAGGTATTCGTCCAGTTCCTTTTTCTTGGGGAAGGTGATGCCGTAAATACGGGTGAGCTGTTTTCTCTTTTCATCACCACGCCAGTAGGCTCCTGCCACTTTCAACAACTTGATGGCTTTGATAACCCCAGTGTTGGGGATGTGAGGTCCGCGGCAGAGATCGGTGAAATAACCACTTTCGTAAAGGGTGATCTCGCCGTCTTCCAACTCACTGATTAGCTCCAGCTTATATTCATCTCCTTTTTTAGTGAAGTAGTCCAGCGCCTCTTTCTTGCTGATTTCTTTCCGTTTAAATTCTTGCTTTTCTCTGGCCAATTCAAGCATTTTTTGCTCAATTTTGCCAAAATCCTTATCGGAAATGTCGTGGTTTCCAAAATCGATATCGTAGTAAAAACCATTTTCAATATCCGGACCTATTCCGAATTTTGCACCGGGATACAACAATTCGATGGCTTCAGCCATCAGGTGAGCCGATGAGTGCCACATGGCGGCTTTTCCGTCTTCATCATTCCAGGTGAGCAGTTGTACTGAGGCATCCTCTAAAATGGGTCGCGTGGCATCCCAAACTTCACCATTTACCTTGGCTGCCAATACATTGCGTGCCAAACCCTCGCTGATGTCGGAGGCAATGTCAAAGGCTGTAACTCCGGCTTCGTAGTTTTTAACTGAATTATCGGGGAGCGTTATATGTATCATTTTGTGATATTGCTATTAAAAAATTGGCTGCAAAAGTACTAAAAACTCTCTAAACTTCACCATGTTAGAGTATTAATATTTTGTTCTTTTTCATTGTTGTCCGATAAAATTAAACAGAAAACGCTACAATGCTTGATATATATCGTCCGCCCATGGCGGACTTCACCATAGTGGGGGGTGTTTTATATTCTACCCATATTTAGCCCCTAACGGGGCTGTCCCGTAGGGACAAGATGTTGGTAGAAAGCAAATTAAGGTCTATAAAAAGTCCCGTAGGGACGAAATATTTTTTTAACCGGACATCAATGGTTCTTTTTCCATTTAATGGTTTTAGCAGTGGGTGTTTCTATTGTTAACTTTTCATAGTCACTCTTTATTTGGGTGTAATTTATTGTATATTTGGAATATCCGGTGGTTGCACATCGCCGAGATGCAAGCATAAAGCCTTTGGAATTTCATCATCCATTTACAATGAACTCCCTGCAGTTCCTACTTTAAAATTCTTAAAAAAAAGCGAGTTAAGGAAAGCCCTTTTTAGTTTACTTTGCCATTCAGGTTCTCACTTTTGCCTGCAAATATTGAAATGCAACTATTAAAATGACAAAGAAAGAACGATATGCTGCCGTAATTGACTATTTTACGGAGCACATGCCCGTTGCCGAAACCGAACTCGTTTATCGAACCCCATACGAATTGCTGGTAGCTGTAATTTTGTCTGCCCAGTGTACCGACAAACGCGTCAACATCATCACCCGGGAGTTTTTTAAGCAGTATCCCACCGTAGAACAATTGGCAGAAGCTCCGGTGGACGACATTTTTGAGAAGATCAGAAGTTGTTCCTATCCCAACAACAAAGCAAAACACCTTAGCGGCATGGCCAGGATGTTGATTCGTGATTTTAATGGTGAAGTGCCCGAATCGCTCACCGATTTACAAAAACTGCCCGGAGTTGGAAGAAAAACGGCCAATGTAATCGCCAGTGTTGTTTTCGACAAGCCTGCCATGGCCGTAGATACACATGTTTTTAGGGTGGCCGCTCGCATTGGTTTGTCCACACGGTCGAAAACTCCTTACGATACCGAAATGCAGTTGGTAAAGTATTTCCCCGAAGAAATTATTCCATTGGCACACCATTGGTTGATACTGCACGGACGGTATGTTTGTGTGGCCCGAAAGCCCAAATGTGAGGTTTGCGGATTAACCGCAGCATGTAAGTATTTTCAGAGTACAAGGCTTAAAAATGCTTAAAACGCCGCATTTTGGCCGGCCTCTATCGGTATAATCCTTATCTTTGAAAAAAAATTATCTACTATGACAAAACTACAAATTGGAGATAAAGCTCCTGACTTTAAGGGAGTTGATCAAAACGAAAATTCAATTTCACTGGGCGATTTCGCCGGAAAAAACCTCATTGTTTATTTTTACCCCAAGGATGATACGCCAGGCTGCACAGCGGAAGCTTGTGATTTGCGCGACAACTATCAAATGTGGTTGGAAAAAGGATATGCAGTGGTAGGAATTAGTCCCGACAGCGTGGCATCACACCAAAAGTTCGCCACCAAATACAACCTGCCATTCTCTCTGATTGCCGATCCCGAAAAGCAAATTATCAAGGCTTACGGAGCTTGGGGTATGAAAAAATTGTATGGCAAAGAGTACGAAGGATTGCTTCGCATGACTTTTGTAGTTGATGAAAATGGTGTCATCACGCAGATTTTTGAAAAAGTGAAAACCAAAGAACATACACAACAGATTTTAAAAACCCTTTAAACCCTCTATTATGGCAGTTGATAAAACCAAAGAAAACGCTGAAAAATTAAGACAAGAAAAATTAAAATCATTGGAAGCCACGCTCGGAAGCATTGAAAAGAGCTACGGAAAAGGTGCTGTGATGCGTTTGGGCGATTCAGCCATCGAAAAGGTGGCCTCCATATCGAGTGGAAGCATTGCCTTGGACGATGCTCTTGGTGTAGGTGGTTTTCCCAAAGGTAGGGTAGTCGAAATATATGGTCCCGAATCGTCGGGGAAAACAACCCTGGCCCTGCATATGATTGCCGAAGCTCAAAAAGCCGGCGGTATTGCTGCATTCATTGATGCAGAGCATGCTTTCGACAGATTTTATGCCGAAAAACTTGGTGTTGATACCCAAAACCTGTTTGTGTCGCAACCCGACCACGGAGAGCAAGCCCTCGAAATTGCCGACAGCTTGATCAGAAGTGCCGCCATTGATGTGGTAGTTATCGACTCGGTGGCTGCCCTGACTCCCAAAAGCGAAATTGATGGTGAAATGGGCGACTCAAAAATGGGACTACATGCTCGGTTGATGTCGCAGGCCCTGAGAAAATTAACGGCTAATATTAGTCGTACGGGAACCATTTGCGTGTTTATCAATCAATTGCGTGAAAAAATTGGCGTGATGTTTGGAAATCCTGAAACCACTACCGGTGGGAATGCCCTTAAGTTTTATGCCTCTGTGCGTTTGGATATCCGACGGGTCAGTCAGATTAAAGATGGAGAAAACATTACCGGCAACAGGGTTCGTGTAAAGGTGGTTAAAAATAAAGTGGCTCCTCCCTTTAAGAAAGCCGAATTCGATATCGTTTATGGGGTAGGTATTTCCAAAATTGGAGAAATCATCGACCTGGGAGTGGATTTGAATATCATCAAAAAGAGCGGATCGTGGTTTAGTTATGGTGAAACCAAACTGGGTCAGGGACGCGATGCCGTAAAAGGTTTGTTGGCCGACAATCCGGAAATGGCGGAAGAGCTTACTCAAAAAATTACGGATGCACTGGCTGCTCAAGCATAGTTGCACACTTTGATGGGATGAGCCATGCTAACCCATATTCTATTTGATTACTAATAAAAAAAATGATGCCTGATTTGTTTCGTAAATTGACGTCAATGCGCTTTCAAATGGTGGCATGGACAGTTCTTTTGGTGGGAATGGCAGCCTGTTCGTCGAGCAATAACGAACCTCACGCCCACCAAGATGCGGTGATCGATTCCGTGGCTTACTACACACGCGCCATCATGGAGGACTCTACCAATGCGCAGAATTTTGCTCAACGCGCTCGTTTGTTCCTGGCCAATGGCAACCTCGATCCGGCCTTGCGCGACCTAAATCAGGCCCTCATGATACAACCTGATCAACCCAAATATTACCTGGCACTTTCGGATGTATATCTGGTTTTGGGTCAAACGGACAATAGCCTGGCGGCATTAAAAAAAGCCACCGGGCTCGATCCCAATCTGGTACCGGCCTACCTCAAGCTTGCCGAGGTGTATCTGTTAATCGACCGACCTGATGCAGCCATGGGTGCCACACGGCAGGCACTCTTTTTGGATGACCAAAATGCGGAGGCCTACTACATGCAAGGCATCTCGCTGTTACAGTCGGGCGACACCAATAATGCCATTGTGAATTTGCAGATTTCCACACGCCTGGATGAAATGAATTTTATGAGCTATATGCAATTGGCTTCCATTGCGGTGGCCAGAGGCGATACCATGTCGGCGATGTATCTTAAGGAAGCACTCAAAGATCAACCACAAGACGAACGGGCTTTGTTTTTTTTGGGTATGATTTTACAGGAACAGCATCACAACGCGGAAGCGTTGAGTTATTTCAAACAGGTGATGGAATACTATCCCAAAAACAAGCGCGCTTTCTACCATGCAGGTTATCTGAGTTTGGTGGAATTGGGTAATCCGCAGGATGCCAAAACGTTTTTCAGTCAGGCCGTTGACCTCGACTCTACCTATGTGGAGGCAGTGTATAATTTGGGAAGAACCTGCGAAGAATTGAAAGAATATGGCAAGGCCCGGCAATATTACAAACAATCGCTCAAGCTATTGCCCAACTATCCGCTGGCAGTGGAGGGAATGAATCGTTTGGATGATCAGGGACTTGGCTTATAAGTAGCTGGCTTTTATTTCTTTCAGGTCGTCCACCAACAATTGACATTGCTCGTTGAACTCGCTGAACAGTTCATCTACACCGTTCAGATTTTGTTCAGCACCGGCTATCTCAAGTTTTTTTGCCAATTCCTGCACATGGGGAACCGTAAAATTGGCTACCACGCCTTTTGTGCTGTGGGCATGAAACTTTAATCCGGGAAAATCTTTGGCATCAATGGCTTGTTTGATGTTCGACATCCGTTCGGGATATTCGTTGATAAATATATCGATAATTTCTATAACAATCTCTTTGTCAAAATATTGAAAGGTTTCGTTAAAGGAATCCATGTTGATTATTTTCATCTGCAGAGCTTTTTTGGTTATGAATTTATACCTTCACCCATCGTAGGTGGATGCCATTCTTTAACAAAACTACAAAAACTTTCTCAAGTTGAATCAAACCACCAAAATTTAGTGGTTAGGATAGCAGATGGATTTTAACTTAGAAGCCCATCAGACTTCCCACCTGAAACACCATCAACGACACCAAATAGGCCAGAACTGTGGTATATACGGCCAGAAAAAGTGCCCATTTCCAATGTCCCGATTCGTTTTTGATGGCGGCTATTACAGCGATACATGGAAAATAAATCAGGATAAACAACATGAATGAAATGGCTACCAGAGGCGTAAATACCGATTGCCCTTGTTTGCTCCCCGAGTCGTAAACCTGTGCCTTCATACGTTCGGCCAACCCTTGGTCGAGGTCGTCATTCGACTGGTAGAGCACGCCCAGGGTACTTACCACGATTTCTTTGGCTGCCGAACCGGCAACGATGGCTACCCCCATTTTCCAGTCGAAACCCAATGGAGCAATGGCCGGCTCAATAAATTTGCCCATACGACCGATGAAACTATTCTCTTGTTTCAACCTCATATTTTCGGCGTTTAGTTCTTCCATTTGCAATTGAAAAGCAGAACTGTCGCCACTGTGCTGATAGTTTTGTACCAGCAATGCCACTTGCTGTTGGTGTTTTTTTTCAATGTGTTCGCCTTTGGGAAAATATCCCAACACCCAGATAATCAGACTTGCCAGAAGAATCACGGTACCCATTTTACGCAGATATTGCTCACCTTTGAACCAGGTTTGTTTCAATATGGATGAGAGTGCCGGCACACGATAGGGCGGAAGCTCCATCACAAAGGGTATGGTTTCGACTTTGAACAAGGTTTTTTTCATAATCCAGGCCACCAGCCCGGCCAGCAAGATGCCAAACAAATAAATGCCAAAGAGTATGGTTCCCCTGAGTTCGGTGAAGAAGGCGCTGATTAACAGGATATAAACCGGATAACGGGCACTGCACGACATGAAAGGGATGATGAGCATGGTGACCAACCTGTCGTTTTTGTTTTCGATGGTGCGTGTGGCCATGATGGCCGGGACATTACATCCGAATCCCATCAGCATGGGAACAAAGGATTTGCCATGAAGTCCGATCCGATGCATGAGCTTGTCCACGATAAAAGCTACCCTCGCCATATAGCCTGATGCTTCCATGAGGGTGAGAAAGAAGAACAAAATCAGGATGTTGGGTAAGAAAACGATAACGCCACCAACGCCTCCCAGAATTCCATCCACCAGCAAATCTTTGAACATGCCGTCGGGCAAAACGGAGGATATCAAATCACCGATGACCCCAATCAGCCATTCGATGCCTTGCATGGGATAGTCGCCAATCCAAAAAGTTGCCTGAAAAGTAAGCCAAATGGCGAAAAGAAATATGGGGTAACTTAGAAACTGGCTGGTGACAATGTTGTCGATGATTCGACTGCGTGTAATTTTATTGTTTTTGGGTGCCGGTTTCAGGGTTTCTTTCAAGGCTCCCTCAATGAATCCGTATTTGGCATCGGTAATTACGGTTTCCACATTGTCCTTCCTCAGGTTGGCAATGATGGCTGCCTCGGTAAGGGCCGTGGTTTTTATTTCCTCGGCATTCTTACAAAGGTCAATTCTTTTCAACTCTGTTTCGTCTTCTTCCAGAAGTTTGATGGCGAGGTACCGGGGCGAAACTTTGTTGGTCAGCACTTCGTTTCCTTCCTGGTTGATGAGGTTTTGAAGAATCTTGATCGAACGCTCTATTCTGTTTCCGTAGTTGATGTGTACATGTCTGATAATGGGCTCGTTGTCATTATAGGCATCAATTATCTTGTCAAAAAGTTTTTCAATGCCCTTGCCCTTGGTTCCCACGGTTGGAACCATGGGTATGCCGATCATTTTACCCAGGGCCTTGTAATCGAACAGGTCGCCCTTTTCCTCAAATTCATCCCACATATTGAGTGCAATCACCACTTTCATGTCCATGTCGATGAGCTGGGTGGTCAGGTACAGGTTGCGTTCGAGGTTCGACGAATCGATCACATTCAGGATAACATCGGGCAATTCGGTAATCAGGTGATCACGCACGTAAAGTTCTTCGGGCGTATAGCTGGTAATGGAGTAGGTGCCGGGCAAATCAGTCAGGCGAAAAGTGTAACCGCCGTATTCAAAACGGGCTTCCTTGGCATCCACGGTAATTCCACCGTAGTTTCCAACCTTTTCATGGCTATGTGAGGCAAAATTGAAAATGGAAGTTTTACCGCAATTGGGATTGCCCACCAGGGCCACGTTGATGATCTTTCTTTGTGGTTCGATGGGAGCCAGTTTAAGCGCCTGTTCCAATTGAAACACTCCGTTGAAAGTCTGTTTGGAGGGTTCCTTGTTTTCGCCCGTCATCACCTCAATCAGTGCCGCTTCACTTCTCCGTAAGGAAATATTGTAGCACATCACATTGTACTCAATGGGGTCGCGTAGGGGTGCGTTTTTAATGACAATCACCTGTTTTCCGGTCACAAATCCCATTTCGATGATTCGTTTCCGAAACGCACCACGCCCCCTTACTTTAAGGATGATGGCCTTATCTCCATTCTTTAGTTCAGCAAGATTCATTTACTTTGCACCTCATGTTTTTTGGTAGCAAAACAACAATTTAAAGGCATGCGTTCTGATACCTAATATTGGGTATATTTCAGAATTCGGGAGCCATTTCCGAATCGTTGTTCAGGAGGTAATGGATGCGTCCGAGGATGTTGCCAATACGAAATCCCCAATGGGTGGCAAAGAGTTTTTCGCAATCGCTCACAGCATTTTCGCGTGCAGCATGGGTGTTGCGTTGATACAGCAGGAGAAAGTCTTTCATGTCTTGATACACATCCGCCAGATGTTCCGAGATGCTCGAGTTAATGGGCTCTGTTTCATTAATATACAGAGGATCGATTACCCAAAATTCATCGTCTTTATCCAGAATTTTTCGCAGAGGGTTAAATATACTTTCCCAGTTCTCCTCGGTTACAAATCGTTCGCTGGCCTCGGGAAACTCCGGCTCAAGCGTGGGAAGTAACGAACCTTTTAAGTACAAAAGCGGCAAAATTCGTTGCATAAAAACCAACACCTGATCCTTGTTTTTTTCTTCGGCATGTTCCAAAAAGAAACAATACTCGTTGGCCACAGTAAGCATTTCGAGAATGGGAGCAGAGATGGTGTTGTCGTCGGTATTCATTGTCAATTTTTTTGCAAAAGTATGAAATGATTTATTGTGGTGAGATGGATATGTGTGGGAGTGTAAAACAAAAGCCTGAAAAACGTAATTTTCAGGCTTTTGAAATAGCAGTTAATGGACAATTAAGCACCCAAATCTGTTATGTATTGTTTAATTTTTTGATTCAGTTTTTCTTCCACTTCGGTGTATTGCGATTTTTCGGCCATGGGCGCCATCACACCGAAATAGAATTTGATTTTAGGCTCGGTGCCCGACGGACGAACGCTGACTTTTCCGCCGTCAGCGGTAAAGAATTGCAATACATTGGAGGGTGGAAGCAGGATGTCTTCGGTGTTGCCTGCCGGCAAATGATGGGTTTTGCGGGTTTGATAATCTTTCACCATCACCACAGGACTTCCTCCTAAAGTGGCAGGAGGATTTTTGCGGAATTTGGCCATCATTTCCTGAATTTCTTCGGCACCGGATTTTCCTTTGCGTACCACAGAAATCAAGCTTTCTTTGTACAAGCCATATTCCTGATACATGTCGAGGAGCAGGTCGAAAAGTCCGATTCCTTTGTCGGCAGCCCAGGCGGCCGTTTCGGCAATCATGGCGCATGAAATAACGGCATCTTTGTCGCGCACGAAATCACCCACCAGGTAACCATAGCTTTCTTCACCACCTCCGATAAAGGTTTTTTTACCTTCAAAATGCTTGATGATATCGGCAATATATTTGAATCCGGTGAGCACATCGAAATGTTCCACACCAAACTTGTCGGCAATTTTGGCCAGAAGTTCAGAAGTGACAATGGTTTTAACGATGAACTCTTTTCCTGTGAGTTTACCGTTTTCTTTCCATTTGGTAAGCAAATAATAAATGAGCAGAGATGCCGCCTGATTGCCGTTCAGCAGGATAAAATCGTCACCTTTGCGGATGGCTATTCCCACGCGGTCAGCATCAGGGTCGGTGGCCATCACCAGGTCGGCGTTGATGCTTTTGGCTTTCTCGATGGCCATGGCAAGCGCGGCTGATTCTTCGGGATTGGGTGATTTTACAGTGGGGAAGTTGCCATCAGAAATGGCTTGTTCGTCCACCATGAAAACCTGCTCAAAACCAAACATCTTGAGGGCTTGGGGTACCAGCGTAACGCCAGTTCCGTGAAGCGGGGTATAAACAATTTTGAAGTCTTTTTGTCTTTTGATAGCTTGCGGCGAAAGGCTCAGTTCTTTTACACGTTGTAGATAAATGGCATCGGTTTCTTCGCCTATGATGTGGATCAAGTCTTTATTGCCTGAAAATTTCACCTCGCGGATGTCGGTAATTTTCTCCACCTCAGCAATTACGTTTTTGTCGTGGGGACTGATCAACTGACCACCATCATCCCAATAGGCTTTGTATCCATTGTATTCCTTGGGGTTATGGCTGGCGGTTATGACGATTCCACCCTGACAACCGTAATGTCGGATGGCGAAGGATAGCTCGGGGGTGGGACGCAGTTTGTTGAAAAGATAAACCTTGATGCCGTTGGCGGAAAAGACATCGGCGGTAATCTGGGCAAAATAGGGGCTGTTGTTTCTGGAATCGTAGGCAATGGCTACCTTGATGGGGCTTTTGTCGGGGAAATTGGCTTTCAGGTAGTTGGCAAAACCTTGAGTGGCTGCACCCACGGTGTATTTGTTCATCCGGTTGGACCCCACGCCCATGATGCCGCGCAAACCTCCGGTTCCAAATTCCAGATCGCGGTAAAACGATTCAATCACCTCCTGCGGGTTGTTGTTGATCATGTCTTTGATGGCTGCCTTGGTTTCGGCATCGTAGTTTCCATCCAGCCAACTTTGTGCTTTGGCCAGCGCTTGCGGATCAATAGTTGTGTTCATTGTTTTAGGTTTTTAATCGAGTTCTATAATCATTTTCCGTAGGCTTTCCCGCCAATGGGGAACCTCCAGTTTTAGTTGGGTTTTTATTTTGGCTTTGTTCAGCACACTGTAAAATGGGCGATTGGTTTTGGTTGGGTATTCCTTTGATTCCAAAGCTTTTATCTGGCAGTTGAGATGGGCTTCTTCCATGATGGCCTGGGCAAAATCGTACCAACTGATAGCACCTTCATTACTGTAATGAAATACTTCTTTAACTTGCTCATCGCCATAAGTTTGTGCTGTTTTTAGCACGGCCTCTGCCAAATCACGGGCATAGGTTGGTGTTCCCACCTGATCGACCACCACCCCAAGGCTTTCTCTTTCCTTGCCGAGGCGCAGCATGGTTTTTACGAAATTGTTTCCATGGGCACTATACAACCATGATGTGCGGATAATAACATACCTGTCGGCAATCTGTTGCAAAGCCACTTCTCCTTCCAGCTTGGTTAGCCCGTAAAACGAAATGGGTCGTGTTGGGTCACCTTCATTATAGGGTTTGTGGTTGGTGCCGTCGAAAACATAATCTGTGGAGATATGGATAAGCAACGCTTTATGTCGGTTACATTGTTTGGCCAGATAGCCCACCGAGGTTTTATTGACCAACATGGCCAGTTCGCGGTCGTCCTCGGCTTTGTCAACGGCGGTATAGGCAGCACAATTGAGCACTACGCGGGGCTGGTTGAGGTTGAACCACCGGGCCACGGCCTCTTCGCTGGTCAGGTCGAGGTCGTCGATGTCGGTGAAAAAGAAATTAAACTCAGGATATTGGTCTTCCAGCTTTTTAATTTCAGTGCCCAGTTGACCTTTACCTCCTGTTACAAGTACATTGATCATGATTCTTTTAAAAGTTTGTCGAAATAGTCGATGGTTTTCACAAGGCCTTCATTCAATGGGATTTTGGGCTCCCAATTGAGTTTTTCCTTGGCGAGAGAAATGTTGGGTTGGCGTTGCATGGGGTCGTCGGAAGGAAGTGGTTCGTAGATTATTTTTGATTTACTTCCCACAAATTCAATCACTTTTTGAGCAAGCTCGAGGATGGTAAATTCACCCGGATTTCCGATATTGACGGGACCGATGAAATCGTCACCCGTGGCCATCATTTTGGTCATGCCATTCAGGAGGTCGTCAACATACTGAAAACTACGGGTTTGTCCGCCGTCACCATAAACAGTAATATCCTGACCTTTAAGTGCTTGAACGATAAAGTTGCTAACAACCCGTCCATCGTTGGGGTGCATGCGGGGGCCGTAGGTGTTAAAAATCCGGATGATTTTAATGCGTACGTTGTTTTGCTGATGATAGTTCATGAACAAGGTTTCGGCCACGCGTTTTCCTTCATCGTAGCACGACCTCGTTCCGATGGGGTTGACGTGTCCCCAATAGCTTTCGGTTTGTGGATGCACCTTGGGGTCACCATATACCTCGCTGGTGGAAGCCTGCAATACTTTTGCTTTGATGCGTTTGGCCAAACCAAGCATGTTGATGGCTCCCATTACCGAGGTTTTTACGGTTTTGATGGGATTGTATTGATAGTGCACCGGAGAGGCGGGGCAGGCCAGGTTGTAAATTTCGTCCACTTCTACCACGAAGGGGGTGGTAACATCGTGGCGTACCAACTCAAAATAGGGGTTGTCGAGCAGGTGAACCACATTTCGTTTTTGGCCGGTAAAAAAATTGTCGAGGCAAATCACTTCATTGCCTTCATTCAACAGTCGTTCGCACAAATGCGATCCCACAAATCCGGCTCCTCCGGTAACAAGAATTCGTTTCATCAGCTTAGGTTTTTACAACAAAGGCTGTGAATTGAATTAGCAAGCCACAGCCTTTGTTTGTGGATAAATTATTGATTGGGTGTTCCGATACCGAAATAGTCGAACTTATTTTCCTTCATATCGTTGAGATCGTAAACATTACGTCCGTCAAAAATCACGTGGGTTTTCAACAGTTTTTTCATCACGTTGAAATTGGGGAATTTAAATTCAGGCCATTCGGTTACCAGAAACAGTGCATCGGCATCGATGAGTGCTTCATATTGATCTTTTGAGTACTCGATGCTGTCGCCCAGAATTCGCTGTGTTTCGTGCATGGCCACCGGGTCGTAGGCTTTTACTTTGGCACCGGCCTCCAGCAGCTTTTTAACGATTACCAACGAGGGGGCTTCGCGCATGTCGTCGGTTTGTGGCTTAAACGAAAGTCCCCACATGGCGAAGGTTTTTCCTTTTAAATCGCCATCAAAATATTTCATGGCTTTGGCGAAAAGAACGGATTTTTGACGATAGTTTACATTTTCAACTGCCTTGAGTACCTCGAGGCTATAGCCCAGGTTGTCAGCGGTTTTAATAAGGGCTTTTACGTCTTTCGGAAAACAAGATCCGCCATAACCTGTTCCGGGATAGATGAAATACTTGCCAATACGGCGGTCGGAGCCGATACCTTTGCGAACCATATTCACGTCAGCACCCACAATTTCGCACAGGTTAGCGATGTCGTTCATGAAACTGATCTTGGTGGCGAGCATGGAATTGGCTGTGTATTTGGTCATTTCAGCCGACACGATGTCCATAAAAATAACCGGATGTCCGTTCATGGTAAAGGGTTTGTATAATTTTTCCATTACCGATTGGGCTTTTTTGGAATCCACCCCAACCACAATACGATCGGGTCGCAGGAAATCGTCAACAGCGGCACCTTCTTTCAAAAATTCGGGGTTGGAGGCCACGTCAAACGGAATGTCGGCTTTGCGGGCATCCAAGGCATCCTTCATGGCTTTACGTACTTTTTCGGCAGTTCCTACCGGAACGGTACTTTTTGTTACCATCAACAAATAGTCGGTCATGTGTGCGCCCACTTTACGGGCTACTTCGAGCACATACTTGAGGTCGGCACTTCCGTCTTCATCCGGCGGGGTGCCAACTGCGCCAAAAACCACACTTACGCCATCCAGACATTCTTCCAGTTTGGTGCTGAAATGTAAACGTCCTTTGGTTACATTTCGTTCTACCATTTCTTCCAATCCGGGCTCGTAAATTGGAATGATGCCTTTTTTAAGGTTCTCAATCTTTTTTTCGTCGATGTCAACGCAGCATACATCAATCCCCACTTCGGAAAAACATGCGCCGGTAACCAGTCCAACGTATCCAGTTCCTACAATTGTTATTTTCATGATCTTGTTATATAAGTGAATAAGCTAATTCTTAAAGAAACCAAAGATAAAAGTTTCCGTTGAATTTCCAATATTTCCAGAGGCTTTTTTTGTTTGTGGTTGTTTTATTCATCGAGGGTTGCAAACTTTTGAAAATTAGTCGATTTGGTAGGATACCCCCAATCCAAACGATTCTTTTATCTGTAATTTCGGACTGCCCGATACTTCCACTTTGTCGCCATCAATTACTTCATAGTTGGGAGTGAGTGCATTGTGGTCATACTTTACATGCATGTATAAGATGGTAGAAAACAGCTTGTTAATGGAGAATATCACCCGGGTGTCCACATCCACATCAATATTCCATCGGTTGGATACATCCAAATCGAGGTAATTGTTGTGGAGGGTAAGGGCCGTGCTGAGGTTGATGTTTTCCATGAGTTCGGTTTTGTAACTGGTAAGTAAATTCAGACCCACTTCACCCAGAAATTGTCTTCCTGGTACGATAATATTGCCCAAACTGTCCACCACGGCTTTTTTTACACCAAAGGCTCCTTTGTTGGCCAGTTCGGCATTCTTAACGAAGGTCATTTTCCCCGAAAGAGGACTCATAAACAACTGGAATTCGCCATTGGGCTTGTAGTTGAAACCCAGTGAAACAGTGAGATAAGCGGGTGCAAAAAAGCCGGAAATCAAGGTGCTGTCGTCGGGATATTTGTAGCCGTCGGCAAATTGAGTTTTTAAGGTCGTTAAGGCGGTGAGGCTCCATTTTTTGGAGGTTTGATGACTGAAAGCCAGCAGCAAGTCCAGTTTGTCGTCGGTCTTTTCCACACGGTTGTCAACATAGCCCACCAATCCATAGGCCATGTTGGCTTGTTGGTCGAAGGTGAACTTGTTTTTTTGGTACTTAATTTCGTAATCCACCGCCGCTTTTCCCGACAAGGAACTTTCACCGCCGGAAGCCCAGTTTAAAAATGCAATTTGGTTAACAGAAAGCAGGCTCAGGCTCTTGAACGTCCAGTAACTTGTGGTGTCAGCGTCGTTTTGATTTTGGATGGTGTCGTTTTCTGAAGCGAAAAATGTCACGGGCGAAACGATCATCCCCAGTAATATGGCTATGGAAATTAGCGCTTTAACTTGATTCATGCGTAATCGGTTTGAAATCGGCAATAGTTGGCTATGATTCGATAACCCCAATCCTTTAATTTTATTGCCTAAAAATGAAGCATGGCGGCAGTTTTTTATCCTGCCGCCATGCCTTTTTTCACTAAAAAAATGCTTTTGTTATTTTAAGTATTTATCAAGCCATTGGAAGAAGGTTCTCTGCCAAAGGATTCCGTTTTGAGGTTGCAATACCCAGTGATTTTCGTCAGGGAAGTATAAAAACTCGGCTGGAACGTCTTTCAGAATGGCAGCGTTGAAGGCGGTCATCCCTTGGGTAAACACCACCCGGTAGTCTTTTTCTCCGTGTATCACCAGGATGGGGGTATCCCATTTGTCCACATATTTATGTGGCGAATGGGCGTAGGCACCTTGTGCAATTTTGTTGGTTTTATCCCAGAAGGGGCCACCTTTGTCCCAGTTTTCAAACCACATTTCTTCGGTCTCCAGGTATTGGGCTTCTTCGTTGAAAATACCGTCGTGGGCAACGAAGGCTTTGAAGCGTCCATCATGGTTTCCGGCCAGATAATACACGGCATATCCACCGGCACTGGCACCAATGGCACCCAAACGGTCGTTGTCGATGAAAGGCTCTTTGGCTAGTTCATCAATGGCAGTGAGGTAGTCCTGCATGGATTTTCCGTGGTAGTCGCCACTGATTTGCTCTTGCCAGGCCTGGCCGAATCCGGAAACACCGCGGCGGGCGGGAGCCACCACAATATATCCGTTGGCTGCCATAATCTGGTAATTCCAACGGTAGTGAAAACTTTGGCTCAAAGGACCTTGTGGGCCACCTTTGCAATAAAGCAGGGCAGGGTAGGTCTTGGTTTTGTCAAAGTGTGGAGGGTAAATTACAAATACCTGCATGTCTTCGCCATCATGGGTTTTTATCCAACGTTCTTCGGTATTTCCCATAGACAATTGAGCCAGCAGGTCTTTGTTGGTAAAGGTAAGCTGTTTGGCACTTCCGTCTTTGGGGTTGATGCTGAACAATTCGGTTGGGAACGACATCGTTTGCTTGGAAGTGATCACCTGTTTTCCGGCCAGGGCAATGGAGTGGTAATCCTGCAAACCGTTGGTTACCTGTCTGATGCTGCCCTTTTTGATGTCGTAGTGATATATTTGAAAAGCACCATGCCAATCGCTGGTGAAATAGATGCCTTTGCTGTCGGCGGTAAACGTAATGTCTCCTGCATTTTGATCGAAATCTTTGGTGGCATAGGTTTTTTCGCCGGTGGTCAGGTTCATGAGGTAGAGCCTGTTTTTATCCGATTCGTAGCCGTCGCGTTCCATGCTTTCCCAGGCCATCAAATTTCCGTCAGGCGAGAAGGTGGGTGCCACATCGAATCCCATCATCCCCTTGGTCAGGTTTTTGGTGGTCTTGGATGCCAAATCATAGAGGTAAATGTCTGAATTGGTTGACAATGAGGCTTGTTTTCCAACAAGTTTTTTGCAGGTATAAGCCACCGCTTTGCTGTCGGAAGTCCAATTGACTTGCTCGATGCCACCAAAAGGTTTCAGGGGAGCCTGATAGGGTTCGCCTTCCATGATATCCATGGTGTTGGTCAGTTTTTTACCGTCGTAATCGGCGATAAAAACATGGCTGTAGCTATCTACCCATTCGTCCCAATGACGGTACATGAGGTCGTCGAGTATGCGACCGCTGGCCAGGGGCAGATCGGTATAAAGCGATTGAAATTTGTTTTCGAGAACCACCTCTTTGGTAAAAACCACCTTCGATTGGTCGGGTGCATACTTGAAGCCGGTAATACCACCTTCAATATCAGATATTTGGGTTCTTTCGGAGCCGTCAGGATTCATTTCCCAAAGTTGTACGGAGCCACTTTCAGCGGTGAGGAATCCGATTTTTTTTCCATCGGGACGCCACAGGGCATTGAATTCACTTTTGGCGGTGTTGGTAACCTGCGACACACTTCCGTCGGTGAGGTTGACCATGTATAAATCGCGGTTGCCTTTGTTTTGAGGAATGGAGTAATAGGAAACTCCGTAGAGCACGTTGGTGCCATCGGGAGAGGCTTGCGGATCGCTGACACGACCAAATGACCACAACACTTCGGGTGTCATCAGGTCGCTTGTGAGGGTCAGATTTTGTTTGGTGATAATTGGATTTGGCACTTGTGCTGACACACTCAGGGTAGTGAGCAACCAAATGGCCATGGAGAGAATCCCAATATTTTTCATCTTTTTAAAAGTTTAATGAATGATGTCACAAAAATACGGATTCGGGCGGATAAATGAGGATTAATTACTCATTTAAGGTAATAATCACCGGATTTCCCGTCAGCGCGATTCTGATGGCATTGATTTGCATGGAAAAAGGAGCCTGTTGTATTTCTCCCTTTTCGTTAGGTATCAGGTAGGTAGCTTTTACTGAAGTGGCCTTCCAGGGGATGTCCACCCAGGTGGACTTCATGTGATCGGTGGAGCTTGGCAACCAGGCAATTAGTTTTTTTACCACACCGGATTTGTCAGCATAGGCATACACATATGCTTGGGGGCTTTCTTCAACCACCCTTTTGAAGTAAAGTTCTCCCAGTTCCGATTTTAGTTGAGCAAATGCTTTAAACGAAAGTTTTGGCTCAAAACCACCGCTGTATGAAGCTGTTAGTCCCGACCTGTTGTGCATTTGCGATTGATAGTCCACATTGGCAAAATAATACCAGTAAAAAGATTCGGCTCCCAACCGATAGAGAATGAGTGCCATACGTGTGCCGAACATGGCTTGTTCCATTTCGGAGATACATTCTGAATGGGTACAATCTTCTCCACCACCCTCACTGTCGAAGCCAAATTCGGTGACGATGATACTTTTACCGGGCATGTTCACATTTCTAAACCTGATCAGGTTGTTCATCGACCAGATTTCTGATCGCGGGTCTTCGGGATTGATGGCCTGATGCTGGCCCTCCGGCGCATGGTAATAGGAATAAATATGTGTGTTGAGACCATCGATTTGCGATGCTTCTGCGGCAGTGATATACTTGGAAACATAGTTGTTCAGCACTGAACTCCGATCGAAGGCTTGAATGGCACATGGAAAAACGGGGGTCTTGGGAGAAACTGATTTAATCCCGTTGCTCATACCTTTCAATACCTTTCGGTAAATGGCTCCGTTATATTCCCAAGGTTCGTTTCCAACCTCCACCGACTGAATGAGTTTTTTGTTGATAACGAAATAGTTGGCCAATGCCATGCCATAGTCTTTGGCTTCTTTTTCAGGATTTTTCCAGGATTTGTCGGAGAAGGCAGTTTTGTCGAAAGTGATGGCCGCGTCAATGGTGAATCCCGTTTTTTTCCAAACCGCATACTCTCGTGCCCAATCCATCCATTGCGATCCGGAAAGTTGTGTGGAGGATACCTGTTTGTCGAAGTTGGGTTGCTGTTGGGGATTGTCAATGTCCCAGTCGATGCGATGGTAGTTGCGTGCCAGTTTTGCCATTTGAATGAAAAGTCCCGGCCCCTGTTGATTCGTCAGTAAATCGCTGTAAACACTGTATCCCCAACCCCAAAAGGAGTTGATACCCATGCTTTCGGCAAAAGTTTTATGGGCAGCCGCGGCTTCCGGTGGAGGACCGAATGGACCGTATTGGTCGTAAGCCAGCACATCCATGAGTCGTGCTTTTTGGTAGGGGATTGGCAGGAGGGTAAATTCCAAACGGAGAAAACGCGCTGTGGTTTCAGGGTTTACAAGTGTGGGTATGAGCCCGGTTGCCAGTGGGTTAAGGTCGCAAATAAAAAACCACTTTTGGCCGTCTTCTGAAGCCAGCAGTTTGATTTTGGAAACTCCGTCGCCATTGAAGTGTCGCGTGGATATCCAGCCAATGGCGGTAGGTTTCCGAAGATCAATTTCAACAAATTGTACCGGTGCACCAACCAGCATGCCCAATTCAAACAAATCGTAGGGGGCTTTGCCGGTCAGGGTTATTTCTGTGATGGGATCGTCGGGATGAAGTTCGATGGACTTGATTTGATAGTTATCTTCGGGCAAAAACACAAAATTGACATCGTGTTTTTTGCCTGAAAATTTAATTGTTATGGCGTCAGTGGTGTTAATTTTTACATGCGCCCACGAAGCAGGTTGAGGTTGTTGAAAGCGGATGGTTATTTGTTTCTGAGACACAGTCGCCTTGGAATCGGTATTCCCGTCGAAGGCCAATGCGGCAGCCGTTTCAGGGCTCAGGGTAAAGGCTTCTTTGTTGAGGAAAACGTTCAGGTATTTTTTGTTGAGATATCCTACCGGCAACAAATTGTCGGATTCCCAGTAGGTGTTGGGGTTGTTATCGAGGATGTTTTGGGCATTTTCACCCGAACTCACCGAAATTTTAGCGTTTTCCAGCAGCGAAGGAATCAACCCGGCGTCCTCATTCCATTGGGCAGATATGGTGTAGGATAGCGTGAATAGTAAACTGAAAATGAATAGTCTCATGTATTGTTTTTGGTTGTAAAAGTGATACAAAAAAACGAAAAACTTAACTTCTTTAATATTTTTCGGAGAAATTTACCTGCATCAGTTGTGGAACATAAAAACTTCGTATATTTGCCCCCACAAAAATGGTGGGTGTAGCTCAGTTGGTTAGAGTACCAGATTGTGATTCTGGGTGTCGTGGGTTCAAATCCCATCATCCACCCCAAAGAGGCTGATTTTCAGCCTCTTTTTTTATTTTCTCCACTTTATCCTATAGCCAAAATTCCATTCGATGTAGTCGGCAATGGAAAAATCGTATGCCCGTACGTTTATTCCTGCAAACACATGGGGCCAAATGTGGTATTTCAATCCAATTCGTTGGTAACTTCCTCCGGGTTGTCTGCGTGGCCCTGATGTTCGCGTCGTGGGGTCGTTGGCAATGGGACCGTCTTCCGGAATGGCCCAATCCTGGCGATAGAGGTACCATCCGGGTTGGACAACCACACTCAATTGATTGACAACCAGCTCGAAGGCACCATATAAACCAATGGAAAGTTTATTGCCATTTCCGGCATTTTGTCGGCTAACATTTTCTTTGTCAGTGTAATTGATGTACGAATTATATGATCCATCCCAACCGATGTCCATCCCTGCGCCAAACTTCACCTTGTGCGATATTTGCCTGTTTATGCCCGTGGACAAGGTAAAAACGCCGTAGGTTTCAGCCGTGTAGGTTGTGTCGGTGTTGTTTTCAATGATTTTGTATCCCGTTTGCTTGCTCGATAAGGCCACCAATACAATGTATTCCCAATTATCTTGATAAACAGGCACTTCCTTACGAATGAGTTCAGGACGTTCGTTAAAAATATACTTTAATCCCACACGAGGAGCTACCAGGTTGATACCCAAATTCGGGACACGGGTGGCGCCATTGCTGAAATGGGTGAAAGTGAATCCTGTCGTCAGGTCGAAGTGTTTGCCCAACTGAAAAGAGGCATTCATCCCGGCATCTATAAATACGGTATTGCTCGATCCGATGGCAAACTGCAATGCATTGGTTTCTATGTTAAAAGGCTTCCAGTTGTAGGTCAGGCCAAAACCAACTTCGTAGTTGATACTCCAGCGCTTAAAGCGAAAAAAGGGTGCGTCGATAAACGAATAAATGGAGGAAGGGGTTCCCAGTTCATCACTGTCGAAAAAATTAACATGGTAATAGCCGAATCCCCAGGTGGGATAATTGTAGAGCTGTTGCCAAAGTTTCGATCCATCGGTTTCAACACCATATTGTAACGAAGCAGCATGGAAATCGTCGATGGGTTTGCCGGTTTTGTTGTCACCGGCCAAAAAACTATTGGTCTGAAGCACAGCGCCGGCCTGATAAAATAACCTGAGCGATTTGTGATAGCGGATCTTTTTGGTGTTTTTTGAGTTGTCTTCGTCTGCCATGGCTGCCACTCCCAGGAGCAATACCATCAGCAGGAGCAAAGGTTTGTATCTGTTCATACGATAATTATTAATGGGGCGTTATATGTTAATTCGACTACAAGGTTAACAAAAATTAACATGTCCTCGAAACCTATGGCCTGCAAAAAGAGTCAAATGTGCTACTTTTGGCCAATATTTTAATGATTCCATGTCATCTGAACAAAGATGTTTAATATTTGATTTAACTGAATTTCATGACTAAAAAGAAAGTTTTTTTCCTGGCGTGCCTCCTTTTCGGACTTACTTCACGCATGTTTGCACAAGAAAATATCCAACAACTGGATCCGGATGTCACCATCAAAAAAGTAAATACCTTGATGTATCTCATTAATAATTTTTATGTGGATACATTAAACATGAGCGATTTAACTGAGAAAATTATTGTCAACACACTCAAAGAGCTCGACCCGCACTCGGCCTACATCAGCAAAGACGATGTGGAAAAAGCCAACGAAGGCCTCGAAGGAAGTTTTGAAGGGGTGGGGTTGACCTTTCAATTATATAAGGATACCATTTTGGTGATTGCCCCCATTCCGGGTGGTCCCAGTGACAAGGTGGGCATTCAGGCCGGAGATAAAATCATTACCGTGGACGGCGAAAATGCCTTTGGTGAAAAAGTGAATAACAAGTGGGTAATGGACCATTTGCGTGGTGAAAAAGGTACCGAAGTGATGGTGGGAATCTACCGCAAGGGTTTGGCCGATTTGCTTGAGTATAAGATAATTCGTGATGAAATACCTCTCAATAGCATGGATGCCTCTTTTATGCTTGACGGACAAACGGGGTATATCAAACTCAATCGTTTTGCCAGACAATCTCAGGACGAGTTTGACGAAGCCATTGCCAAATTGCGAAAACAGGGCATGAAAAACCTGGTTTTTGACTTGCGTGGAAATACCGGCGGATACCTTGGTACGGCCATGAGCATTGCAGACGAATTTCTCCCTTCCAAAAAATCAATTGTTTATACGCAGGGCATCCACAGTCCCCGACAGGATTTGGTGGCTACTGCCGCAGGAAAATTTGAAGAAGGGAAGTTGGTGGTGCTCATCAATGAAGGATCGGCTTCCGCCAGTGAAATTGTGTCGGGAGCTGTGCAGGATTGGGACCGTGGAGTATTGATCGGCAGACGTACCTTTGGCAAGGGACTCGTTCAGCGTCCATTTCAATTGCCCGACGGATCGCAGGTGCGACTGACCATTGCCAGATATTACACCCCTTCAGGTCGCTATATCCAAAAACCTTACGACGAGGGCGTGGACGAATACTACAAGGATTTCATGCATCGGGTAGAGCATGGCGAGCTCATGTCGGCCGACAGCATCCATTTCCCCGACTCATTGAAATACCAAACCGGCAACGGACGCACTGTGTACGGCGGCGGAGGAATTATGCCCGATATTTTTGTGCCATTTGACTCAATCCGTTTTTCCAAAACCTATACCGACTTCATCCGTAAGGGAATCCTCAATGGCTTTGTGAATGACTATCTGGACAAAAACAGAAAGGACTTGTTGGTAAAATACCCTGAATTCAAGGATTATAACAAGAAATTCAACCTGAGCGATCAGGATTTTGACGATTTCATCAAGCGTGCCAATGATGAAAAAATTGAGGTAAGTCAGGAAGAAATCGACCACAACAAGGATTTTGTCATGCTTCAGTTGAAAGCGTTGATATCCAGAAACCTGTATGATGCAAGTGACTATTTTGAAGTAATTGCTCCGGCCGATGAGGAAATTACCAAGGCCCTTGATGTAATTAAAAACGACAAAAAGTACCAGAGTTTGCTCAAATAGCCAGATGAAAACAAAACACATGCTACGGATGGGTTTCGCTGTTCCCGCATTGTTTTTTGTGGTCATTATGGGTTGTGGCCTGTTTTATCCCAACTACAGTCAACTGTCGCAACAGGTGAGTATTTTGGGTGCGGAAGGCACGGTAACGCAATATTATTTTACCATTGGGTTGGTGCTTTGTGCCTTGTTGAGCCTGATCTTTATTTGGGGATTGATGAGGGTATGCAGGCGAAATCACCTGAGTAGATTGCCTGTTTTCTTGTTGTTTTCCTATTCATTTTCCATTGCTGGAGCCGGCATTTTTCCTTTGCCCAATCCTTGGCACGGACTGCTGGGTTCCCCCTCGTTTTTGCTTCTTTTGTCGCCACCATTGGCCTGGTATTTTTGGAGAAAACAAGCCATTCTGCCCCACCTTGGTTTGTTCGTGATAGTGGTGATGGTACTTTTTGTCGCGGGGTTCTCCATTTTCTTCCCCGACATTTTCGGACAATATTTGGGAGTGAAACAGCGTTTTTTTCATCTGGGTTGGATGTTGTGGTTTAGTTATTTAGCTGTGGCATTCGTTAATTTAAACAAGAAAACAACCCCAAAGGTGGTTGACAGCGTCTGACAGGAAAACTGAGTATCTTGACATGAATCTAAAAGGTGTTTTTAGGTATAATAGACAAAAAGGAGGCTGTTCTGGAGTGCGTTTTGTCATGTGGACAAAAAGGAGGCTGTTTTTTTTGCATAGTTTTTGGTTTGTAAAATATTATAGTTGGATGCTATGCACTTGTTATATAATGAGTCCGGAAAGTAGACATGCACCCATTGATTTTGCCACTGCATTCCGGAAAACAGAAAAAGGAAGATCAGTATGATGAAAATCTTGATGTTCATGGTGCTAATCAATAACTGTTTGGACGTCAACATCGCTGATTCATAATGTATACGGTTGGTTCAAATATAATATCCATTTTTTATTAACAACGCTTTTTTTAATAATTACATAGTCAGGAGCTAAAGTCGGTATTACATAATAAGATTTACGACGAGTAACTATTGAAACCGACCAGTCAACTGACAAATGAATCGGCTAAACATGCTCACCCACAATTGAAATCCCGGAGGATATTTATTAAGTATAAAGGTAAGAGTGAATTAGACAGAAAGCACTAAATTTACCGTTGTTAAATAGAATAGCGAAAGCCAATTTAAGCTGCCCTGAGATTTGTCAGGGCAGCTTTTAACCATACACGTAATGAATAGAAAATGAAGAAGATAATAATTATATCAATTCTCTGCTTTCTTGCCCAATTAGCTGCTGCCCAAAGATGGAGCACAACCTTTGGAACTTCCAATCGTTACGATGCAGTTCATGACTTGCTAGAAGACTACGATAAGGGTTATTATTTTGTAGGCTATGATGTGGTAGATAACAACAATGGTAAAGGCTGGAATATAAAAACTGATATTAACGGTAGTTTGCTCTACGACAAGAAACTGATTAACACAAATATTTCTGCAGGAAACGCTGTTTGTCAGGACAGCCTCGGCAACAAGTATATTGCTGGGATAGATTTTAGCGAAATCGCCTGGCCGTTTTTAGTTAAATTTAATGCTTGTGGAGAGAAAGTCTGGTGTAGCTTGTTAAAACATTATGATTTCCTATTGGGTTCTCCAAGTGACATAATTATCAATGACGATGGTAATATTTTAATATTAACACGTTTTGAAGATGGTAATCAACAGATCAACCAGATATTTTTGCTATGTTATAGCTCTGATGGTGATCTTTTGTGGTCAAAACCCTATGCTTCCAAAACCGATCATCCTTTGATCAATTTTGCCTATGGAACAAAACTTTATCGTTTTGGTGAAGACTATATTATAAGTGGCTATTGCTATTATCCATATCCAGATAATCCTAATCATGCATGGTTACGACCTCTATTTATTGGAATCGATAGTCAATTTAATGAGAAATGGGTGTTGCCTTTTGGTGTTTCCGATAGTGTTGTTGGTGAAGCTTTTTCAGCAATTTCTTTAAACGACACTCTGATAATGGGTGTAGGTTATAATGTTGTTGAACAGAGTGGGTTTTTCGGACGAGCATCTGCCTTGATGTTCATAAACCATGATGGGGAGGAATTAGGCTATACTGTTATTCCACGTGACTCTATTGCTTATGGAACTCATGATAATTCTTTAGCAGAAATTGAGCCGATTAATGACTCTCTATTTTTAACTACAGCTTTTTTTGGTCCCTTATCGTCAGGAAATCCCTATGGTGAGATTGTCATTGACACCAGTGGAAGAGTATATAACACCTTGTCTCATCCTAATACAACAGGTGAACTGCCATCACTAATAAAAACCTTTGATGGTAAATTTGTAATTGCCTGTGCCATCAACGAAAGCGATATGAACCATACTGATATCTGCCTCTATAAAATCAATGCCAATTTAGAGCAAGACACTCTTTACACTCAGAATTTTGTATATGACAGCCTCTGTCCCGATCCCATCGTTTCGGGGGATATCGACATGACAAATTGTTCGGTAGTGCTGGTTAGTATTGGCGAAGCACCAACACCAGAAGAGTACTATAAAGACCTGAATACAATCCCCGTGAAGGTCTGGCCCAACCCATCAGAAGATTGCATTAGTTTTGATTATAAAAATACAGATCGTCATCAGAATATCCATTTGAATTGTTACGATATCAACGGGCAAAAGATTTATTCTGAAAACATTTCCACTGGTCAGCAGGGAAGTAAAATCAATGTTTCAAGCTGGGGTAGCGGTGTGTATATGGCCATCATATCAAGTGAGGGTGTGATTGTTGGAAAGTCGAAATTTATGGTGAAGTAAGTGATGAATAATTAAAAAATTAAAACCATGAAGAAACTCATTGTTATAGTGTTTGTTTTGCTAACCCAGATTTCCTGGGCACAGAACCCTGTAGAGAAAACGGTATATTATATCCCAGTACAAAATAACATAAATTCCTCCACCATGCCATTGGAATATAACACCCAAACAACACGTCTGGAGCAGGTGTTAGAAGTGCCAAATGCTGTTATCGAGGATTCCATACATGCAGATAGCGTACAAACAATAAAGATGGAATTAGCGGAAAACTATAAGTTAAAGGCAATAATAACATCTGATTCAACATCAGTTATTTTAGAATACAAGTTGGAGTCAGATGCTAAAGCCACCTTTACCATAAAGGATTTACGAGGGGTTACCATCGCAAGCAGAAGCACTTCAGGACAACAGGATCAGCTAACTTTGATTACCCGGGAATGGAATCCGGGAGTTTATGTAGCCAGCTTGATTGTAGAAGGAAAACTGATAGAAAGTATTAAATTTACCGTTGTAAACTAACGCTATCTGTTTTGTCTTTTATACTGCAGAGAGACCTACCTACCGTAGGCAGGAATCCTCAGGGCATTAACCACGCTTTCTGGAGATTTCTCTACCGTGCGGTTTTTCAAGAACGACAAATGAAAGCTGCTCAATAACTAAAATGCAGACCATGAAGAAACTGATCTTTGTATATTTTCTTTTATTATTTAACCCCATGTGGGCTCAAACGCCGGATACTCTTATCAATATCCAAAATACAGATGGTAAGAAATTAATCACTGTTTCCTCAAGGCAAATGCCAGCGAACCAAAGTCTTCCGCTGGAATATGACACTGGTAAAACTCGCATGATTGCAACTATGCCTTCCCCGATGAATGAAACAGGAGATGCTCTGATGCCCTCAAATACTGGACAAAGGTGGAGTACAACTTTTGGTACACACAATCATTACGATGGGGTTTATGACCTACTCGAAGATTACGACAAAGGATATTATATGGTAGGTTATGATGTAATTAGCAATACTAACGGAGAGGGCTGGAATATCAAGACAGATATTAATGGTGAATTACTATGGGATATAAAACTAAATCATCCTCCTGTTTCAGAAGGAGTTGCAGTCTGTCAGGATAGTTTAGGTAGTAAGTACATTGCTGGAGTAGACTTTAGCGAAATTAACTGGCCTTTTTTATTAAAACTAAATTCTTGTGGTGAAAAAGAGTGGTGTACCTTATATAAAGATTGGGGTTATGGTTGGGGTTATCCAATGGATATTATTCTCAATACTGAAGGGAATATTATCGTTTTATGCCGATTGGAAAGTGAGGAGCAGATCAATCAAATATTTTTACTATGCTACAATACTGAAGGAGATTTACTATGGTCTAAACCTTATGCATCAAAAGTCGATTATCCTTTAATGGCCTTTGCCTCCGGTGAAAAGTTGTACCAGATAGGTGAGGAGTATTTTATCAGTGGAAATTGTTACTATCCCTATCCAACAAATCCAAACCGTGCATGGCTACGTCCATTGTTTATAGGGATAGATAGTCAGTACAATGAGAAATGGGTGTTGCCATTTGGTATTAGTGATAGTATTGTGGGTCAGGCTTATTCAGCCATTCCGATAGGTGACTCTGTTCTGATGGGTGTTGGAAGCAAATCACTTGATTACCCCAATGGATATATTAGGAACTCACTAATGATGTTTATCAATCATGAAGGTCAAGAACTTGGACACAAACGCATCTGGGGTGATTCTATCATTCCGGGTACAATGGACAATCTTATGGTTGAAATAGAAACTGTGAATGATTCTCTTTTTATAGCTACCGCTGTCATAGGCCCTTTAACAATAGACAATCCATTTGGAGAGATTGTATTTGATACTTCAGGGCATGTATACAATGCAGCTGTTAGGCCAAACACAACAGGTTTTTCCGGGTTAGTAAAATCTTTTGATGATAAGTATGTGATTGCCTGTGCTGGTTGGGAAAATGACCTTAACCACACGGACATCTACATGTATAAAATCAATGCCAATTTAGAGCAAGATACCTTTTATACCCAACCCTTTGTTTACGACAGTCTTTGTCCTGATTCCATAATTTCAGGAGATATTGATATGACCAATTGCTTGTTACAGGTGGGAACTCAGGAAATTAGATCTCCCGAGAATTATTTCGCTTCACTGGAGACCATACCCATCACCGCCTACCCTAATCCTGCCAGAGAAACCCTTATGCTGGAATACAAAAATACCGAACTACATCAGGATTTACATCTTGTTTGCTACAGTTCGCTAGGACGTAAGGTAATCGAAGAAGCTCTACTGACTGGTCAGCAAGGAAGCAAAATCAATGTTTCCAATTGGAACAGTGGTGTTTATTTTGCCGTTGTTATCAGTGAGGGAAAGATTGTGGGGAAGGTAAAATTTGTGGTGAAGTAAGAAATGAATACTTAAAGAGTAAACCCATGAAAAAACTGATCATTGTATATTTTCTTTTATTATTAAAGCCCTTGTGGGCTCAAACACCGGATGCTCTTCTCAACAGCCAAAATACAGATGGTAAGAAAGTGATAACTATTTCCGCAAGGCAAATGCCAGCGAACCAAAGTCTTCCGTTGGAATATGATGCCCGTAACACTCGGATGATCGCAACAGTGCCTTCCCCGATGAATGAAATAGGAGATGCTTTGCTGCCCACTAACACAGGGCAAAGATGGAGTACTACTTTTGGTACACACAACCATAATGATGGCATTTATGATTTACTTGAAGACTATGACAAGGGGTATTATATGGTTGGCTATGACGTTATAAATTACACCAATGGAGAAGGTTGGAATTTGAAAACTGATATAAATGGTGAATTA
This sequence comes from Bacteroidales bacterium, assembly GCA_965140775.1. Lineage (GTDB taxonomy): Bacteria > Bacteroidota > Bacteroidia > Bacteroidales > F082 > UBA6244. The sequence goes on from OZ223471.1 coordinate 1,872,891, forward strand.
ATTTGGGACAAAAAACTAACTCAGCCCCCCATTTCTGTTGGATTTACAATCTGTCAGGACAGTATTGGGAATAAATACGTTGCAGGGATTGATTTTAATGAAATCAGTTGGCCGTTTTTATTGAAATTAAATTCTTGTGGTGAAAAAGAGTGGTGTACCTTATACAAAGACTGGGGGTATGGTTGGGGTTATCCAATGGATATTATTCTCAATACTGAGGGGAATATTATCGTTTTATGCCGATTGGAAAGTGAGGAGCAGATCAATCAAATATTTTTACTATGCTACAATCCTGAAGGAGATTTATTATGGTCTAAATCTTATGCTTCAAAGGTTGATTATCCATTAATGGCCTTTGCCTCTGGTGAGAAATTGTATCAAATTAGTGACGAGTATTATGTTACTGGTCATTGTTATTATCCCTATCCTGATGACCCTAATCAATTCCATGTTTGGCTGCACCCAATGTTTATTGGAATAGATTGCCAGTTTAATGAGAAATGGGTGCTGCCTTTTGGTCTTAATGATAGTGTTGTAGGAAAAGCTTTTTCTGCTATTTCAGTCAACGATTCTGTTCTTATGGGTGTAGGCAGTAAATTTCGCGACTATCCCAATGCTTCCATTCGTAATTCACTAATGATGTTTATCAATCGTGAAGGTCAAGAACTTGGACACAAACGCATCTGGGGTGATTCTATCATTCCGGGTACAATGGACAATCTTATGGTTGAAATAGAAACTGTGAATGATTCTCTTTTTATGGCTACCGCTGTCATAGGCCCATTAACAATAGACAATCCGTTTGGCGAGATTGTATTTGATACTTCAGGGCGTATATACAATGCTGCAGTTAGGCCAAACACAACAGGTTTTTCCGGGTTAGTAAAAACTTTTGATGATAAATATGTGATTGCCTGTGCTGGTTGGGAAAATGACATGAACCACACGGACATCTACATGTATAAGATCAATGCCAATTTAGAGCAAGATACCTTTTATACCCAACCCTTTGTTTACGACAGTCTTTGTCCTGATTCCATAATTTCAGGAGATATTGATATGACCAATTGCTTGTTACAGGTGGGAACTCAGGAAATTCCAACTCCAGAAGATTATTTCGCTTCACTCAAGACCATACCCATCACCGCCTACCCTAATCCTGCCAGAGAAACCCTTTTGCTGGAATACAAAAATACCGAACTACATCAAGATTTACATCTTGTTTGCTACAGTTCGCTAGGGCGTAAGGTAATCGAAGAAACTTTATTGACTGGTCAGCAAGGTAGCAAAATAGATGTTTCCAATTGGAACAGAGGTGTTTATTTTGCCGTTGTTATCAGTGAGGGGAAGATTGTGGGGAAGGTAAAATTTGTGGTGAAGTAAGAAATGAATACTTAAAGAGTAAACCCATGAAAAAACTGATCATTGTATATTTTCTTTTATTATTAAAGCCCTTGTGGGCTCAAACACCGGATACTCTTCTCAACAGCCAAAATACAGATGGTAAGAAAGTGATAACTATTTCCGCAAGGCAAATGCCAGCGAACCAAAGTCTTCCGCTGGAATATGATGCCAGTAACACTCGAATGGTTGCAACAATGCCCTTCCCATTGAGTGAATCTGGAGATGCTATACATCCTGATACTGGTCAAAGGTGGAGCACGTCTTTCGGTACACATAATCATTACGATGGGGTTTATGACCTACTCGAAGATTACGACAAAGGATATTATATGGTAGGTTATGATGTTATTAGCAATACTAACGGAGAGGGCTGGAATCTAAAGACTGATATAAATGGTGTATTACTATGGGATATAAAACTAAATCATCCTCCTGTTTCAGAAGGAGTTGCAGTCTGTCAGGATAGTTTAGGTAGTAAGTACATTGCTGGAGTAGACTTTAGCGAAATTAACTGGCCTTTTTTATTAAAACTAAATTCTTGTGGTGAAAAAGAGTGGTGTACCTTATATAAAGATTGGGGTTATGGTTGGGGTTATCCAATGGATATTATTCTCAATACTGAAGGGAATATTATTGTTTTGAGCCGTTTTGAAAGTGAGGAGCAAATCAATCAAATATTTTTACTTTGCTACAATACTGAAGGAGATTTACTATGGTCTAAACCTTATGCTTCAAAAGTTGATTACCCTTTAATGTCCTTTGCCTCTGGTGCGAAACTATATCAAGTGGGTGAAGATTATCTTGTTACAGGCAACTGTTACTATCCTTATCCAGATAATCCGACTCACGCTTGGTTACGGCCACTTTTTATCGGTATAGACGACCAATTTAACGAAAAATGGGTGATGCCCTTTGGTGTTAATGATAGTGTTGTTGGTGAAGCGTTTTCAGTAATTTCGGTAAATGAAACCCTGATAATGAGTGTAGGTTATCATGTTGTCGATCAGAGTGATTTTTTTGGGCGTGCGTCTGCCCTAATGTTTATCAACCTTGATGGGGAGGAATTAAGTTATTCCGTCATTCCTCGTGATTCCATTGCTCTTGGAACTCACGATAATTCTTTAGTTGAAATTGAATCAATAAATGATACGCTATTTATGACCTCAGCTTTTTTTGGCCCTTTATCGTTAGGAAACCCTTATGGTGTAATGGTCATTGACACGAGTGGAAGAGTATTTAACACTTTATCTCACCCTAATTCAACAGGAGAACTACCATCTCTAATAAAAACCTTTGATGATAAATTTGTAATTGCCTGTACTATCAATGAAAGCGACATGAACCATACTGATATCTGCCTCTATAAAATCAACTCTAACTTGGAGCAAGACACCCTTTATACCCAACACTTTGTTTACGACAGTCTTTGTCCGGATTCCATTATTTCAGGAGATATTGATATGACCAATTGCTTGTTACAAGTAGGAACTCAGGAAATTCAAACTCCAGAAGATTATTTTGCTTCACTCAAGACCATACCCATCACCGCCTACCCTAATCCTGCCAGAGAAACCCTTATGCTGGAATACAAAAATACCGAACTACATCAAGATTTACATCTTGTTTGTTATAGTTCGCTAAGGCATAAAGTAATCGAAGAAACACTCCTGACTGGTCAGCATGGAAGCAAAATTGATGTTTCCAATTGGAACAATGGTGTTTATTTTGCCGTTGTTATCAGTGAGGGGAAGATTGTGGGGAAGGTAAAATTTGTGGTGAAGTAAGAAATGAATACTTAAAGAGTAAACCCATGAAAAAACTGATCATTGTATATCTCTTTACTCATATTTTTCTGCACTTTATCCTGGTCTCTTTTTGCTGCTACTGTCAATAGTTTCACCGACGTTCCTTCATAGCACTATTCACCGCCACCCGGACCCAACTCACTTAGTTTTTTCGTTAATGATAGACCTTACTTTTGCCAAAAAAAGGTTCTAAATTTAGTTGGTTTTCGTTGAATCATACCAGACATGTAATTAAATTTGCGATTGTAATCGCAAAATTTAGCTAAAATTTGCGAATAGATTCAACAATTTCCCATATAGAATTCACAGAAACAGTATTCGCTGTTCAGTTTTTCATTTTTTCATTGTTGTCCGGTAAAATTTAACAGAAAAGGTTACAATGCATGAAATATATCCTCCGCCCATGGCGGACGAATTAAACAAAATTGTAATTTTTTAACCATATTTAGCCCCTAACGGGGCTGTCCCGTTGGGACAAGATGTTGGTAGAAAGTAAATTAAGGTATCTAAAAAGTCCCGCAGGGACGATATTTTTTTTAACCGTACATCAATGATTTTTATTCTAGCTGTTTGAATCACCAAACACAGGCTTTCCTTCATAGCACAATTCACCACCCATTTCACCGCCTTCCGGCCCCAAGTCAATTACCCAATCCGAAGCTTTGATAATGTCCTGATTGTGTTCTACTACCAAAATGGTATGATGTTCGTCCACAAGTTGGTTGAATACGTCAAAAAGTTTTTCCACATCCTGCATGTGCAAACCTGTTGTGGGTTCGTCGAAAATATATAAACAACGTCCTTTGTTTTCCTTCATCAATTCGGAGGCAAGCTTCAACCGCTGGGTTTCTCCTCCCGATAGGGTGTCCGTGGCCTGACCCAGTCGGAGATAACCCAATCCCAGTTCATTCAACCATTTCAGTTTGTGTGAGATTTTTGCATGTTCATGAAAATATTTCATTGCCGAACTCACCTCCAGATGAAGAACGTCGTTCATGTTGAGCTCCTTCCACCTGATGTCGAGTACTTCTTTTTTATATCGGGCACCCAGACACGACTCGCATGTAACCCAAACATCCGACAGAAAATCTAAGCTCATCCTGGTTTGTCCCATGCCCTTGCAGGTTTCGCATCTGCCCTCTGCATTGTTGAACGAGAAATGATTCTTTTTCAGATGTGCCTTTTTAGCCTCGGGAAGGCCTGCAAATACCTCTCTGATGAGGTCGAAAATACCCGTGTAAGTGGCCGGTGTGCTCAGGGGTGAGGTGCCAATGCGCTGTTGGTCGATGATGCTTACCGATTGAAATTTTCCAAAATCAATGGAGGTACATTTTACAGGACGACCAGCTTGATAGGAATGGGCCACCACTTCAAAAGCCAACGAAGTTTTGCCACTCCCCGAAACGCCCGTAACCGCGATAATTCCTTCCGAAGGGAGATGAATATTCAGGTTTTTTAAGTTGTTGGCGTGAGCTCCTGTGATGGTAATACCTTTGTTTAAGGTTCGTTCAGGTTTGGCGGCAGGTAGTGTTTGCTTTTTAAGGTAGTTGCCCGTGACCGATCGCGGGTTCTGCATAATTTGGGAAATTCCACCTTCGGCAATGATTTCTCCTCCTCGTTCTCCTGCACCGGGACCCATGTCGATAATGTGGTCGGCATGCCGTATTATCTCCGGGTCGTGTTCCACCATGATGATGGTATTTCCGTTGTTTCGGAGTCGGTCGATGGAATTCAGTAGCTTTTGTGTATCCCGTGGATGCAGTCCTACAGTGGGTTCATCCAGCACATAGGTCAGTCCGCACATATCCGACGACAACTGACCGGCCAATCGCAAACGTTGGGCTTCACCTCCCGAAAGGGTAGATGTGGGGCGGTTCACGGCAAGGTAGCCCAGGCCAAGATGTGTCAACGACCGGTATTTTTCCATCAATTGCCGGAAAAGTTGATCCGTTGCTTTCGGGTATTCCGTTTCATTGAGTTCCAATTGACCTGCAATAAACTCTAGGGCGGAAGTTATGCTTAATGCCGACAAATCGCTGATATTCAATCCTCCAAAGGTAATTTCCAAGGCCTCTTTTTTTAACCTGTGCCCACCACATTCGCTGCAGACTACCTCACTTAATATGGGTTTGAAAGCTTGTGCCCGGGTGCTGTCGCGTTTTAGTTCATAGTCTTCCAGCAGATAGTTGGCCATGCCTTTCCAGGGGGTGGTCATTCGGTGGGTGCCGGTTCTTGTGCCGCGTTTGAAATTCCATTCCACATCATACAGGGTTTCTCCTGTTCCGAAAAGCGTAATATTCCGTTCTTTATCAGGAAGTTGGTAGTATGGTACGGTAAAATCCATCCCCAGCGTTTCACCTACCTTTAGCAGGGTATTCACATATTGTCCGAAGGGATCGCCAAAAAATTTCCCAGGTGTGGTTCCGTTCATGGCACCGTCGAGGATGGATTTTTCGGGATGGGTGATGAATTTTTCAGGATCGGCCACGATTTCGATTCCCATGCCGTTGCAACTTGGGCAGGCAGCCTCCATTTTATTAAACGAAAACATGGATGCAGGAAGATCCGCCTTGGTGCCATCCGGTTTCTTGCCAAACCTGCTGAACAACAGTCGGTAGTGATCGTAAATTTCCGTCCCCGTTCCCACCGTTGAACGCGGATTGTTTCCAAACCGATTTTGCCTCAGGGCAATGGCAGGGGTTAGACCTACGCATTGTTCCAACTCGGGTTTCCTCACTTTGCTCATCATCCGGCGGGCATAGGTGGAAAAACTTTCGGTAAAACGGTTCCTGCTTTCCGAAAAAATGGTGTCGAAGGCCAGTGAGCTCTTTCCACTTCCTGATACACCGGTAATGACGGTTGTTTTGTTCAAAGGAATTTCAACGTTGATGTTTTTCAGGTTGTTGGTGGTAACGCCGCTAAACCGGATGTTGTGCTTTTTTAAAGCCTTAAAATCAACTTGTTGAGATAACGGTTTCTTGTTCAAAAACGCTTTCAGGGCATTTCCCGTGTAGGATTCCGGTAGGTTGATTATTTCTGAAGGACTGCCTTGAGCCACTAACTGACCTCCATGTTTTCCGCCTTCCGGACCCAGGTCGATGAGGTGGTCGGCCTGAGCGATGATGTCCGGGTCATGTTCTATCACCACCACTGTGTTTTGTTGGTCAACAAGGTGGTTGAGTGCATTCAACAGGTAGCTGATGTCGGCCTTGTGCAATCCAACTGAAGGCTCGTCGAGGATATACAATCCGTGGTCTTTGGTAGTTTTTTGCAACTCAGACGCCAACTTAATACGTTGGGCTTCGCCACCCGACAGGGTAGTGGAAGGTTGTCCCAGTTTGAGGTAACCCACATCCAACATAATGAGTGCATCCAAAGTACGGGTGATTTTAGGTTGCCCTTCAAAAAACTGACGGGCCTCTTCCACAGATAGTTCGAGCACCTCAAAAATGTTTTTGCCGTGGTAGGTTATTTCGAGGGTAGGCTGGTTGAAACGTTGGCCATGGCAGCTATCGCAAATAACCTCCACATCGCCCAAAAAATGCATGCCCAGCGAGAGGTATCCTGCTCCCTGACATGTTTCGCATCGTCCACCCACGTTGTTAAAGGAAAACCGACCTTTTTTGAATCCTTGTTTTTTTGACTCAGGAAGTCCGGCAAACAAATCGCGTATATGGTCGAACAAGCCGGTATAAGTGGCCGGATTGCTCCGTGGCGTCCGTCCGATGGGCGATTGGTCAATTTCAATGACTCTGGAGATGGGCAGGCTGCTTTCGATGGACACGTATGCTCCGCTGTTGCTTTTTCCGCGAAAGTGGTTTCCAAGCACGTGATGAACAAGTGTTGATTTTCCGGCACCTGAAACCCCGGTGACCACGTTAAATGCTCCCTGCTTCAACTCCACATCGATGTGACGCAGGTTGTTTTTGCTTGCACCACGAATATGGATAGTACCGGCGGACTGACGCGGCTGGTGGAGGAGATAGTGGCTGTTGTCGGTCGAAAAAACCTGTGCCGTAATGCTTTCGGGATATTTTTCCGGATGCAAAAACAATTCCGAAGGAGCACCCTGAAAAAGCACCTGACCACCATGTTCGCCTGCTTTTGGACCGATATCAATCAGGTAGTCAGCTGCTTCCATGGTTTCCTGGTCGTGTTCCACCACCACCACCGTGTTTCCGTTATCACGAAGGGATTTCAATACTTTCAACAGCTTTTGGTTGTCGCGGGGATGCAGACCGATGGAGGGTTCGTCGAGGATGTACAAAATTCCCTGCAAGCCGCTCCCTACCTGTGAAGCCAACCGAATTCGTTGGGCTTCGCCTCCCGAAAGGGTGGTCGATTCACGGTCCGGTGTCAGGTAGTCCAAGCCCAGAAGCGAAAGGTGTTCCAGACGTTTGAATACGTGTGACAGGATGTTGTCAAATACTTCTTTGTTGTGGATTGTTTGGCTCAGCTCCCGGAGGTATTGATGCAAATCTGCAAGGGACATCCGGGTAAGTTGGGTGATGTTTTTCCCGTTGATAAGCAACAAGTTGGCTTCTTCTCTCAACCTGCTTCCATTGCATTGATGGCAGGTGAATGAGCTGGCAAAGCGGAGGATGTTGTCGTTGCGGTCGCGTTTCAAAATTTCCTCCATGATGGGAATCATACCCTTATAATAGGCTTCTTCGCGTGGTTTAGCGGTGATTCCTTTCCATTTGAGCCGTGACTCAAGTCCGTGTTTGCCAAAAAGAATCTTGATTTTTTCGCTGCCGTACATCACCACCTGTTGTTGTTCGGTCGTCAGCTCTTTCCATGGAATATCAACAGAAAATCCGTGGGCGTGGCACACCTTGTTCAGTTCATCCACACGAACCTGCGAATAAACGATGTATCCGGTGGGTGTGGTGGGAACCAATGCCCCTTCGCGCAGGGTACGGTTTTCGTCGGCGATGAGTTTGGCCTGATCGATTTGCTCAGTAACGCCCAATCCGTGACAAACCGGACAGGCCCCATGTTTTGAGTTAAATGAAAACAGACTAGCCTGAACCCGAGGATGTTGCCATCCGCATGCAGGACATTGTCCGGCATTCAAATCTGTTATTCTCGTCTGGCATTCAGGGCAATGCAATTCTCCCAAACGGGCATAAAGCAGGCGCAGGTAGTCGTAAATTCCCGAAAGGGTGCCGACGGTGGAGCGGGGATTGGAAGTGGCCGTTTTTTGATTGATGGCCAAAGCAGCCTGCAATCCGCAGATGGTTTTTACCTTGGGTTGTTCCAGTTTTCCGAGATACATGCGGGCATAGGATGAAAAGGATTCTAAAAACCGCCGCTGACTTTCTTTGAAAATAACCCCATAGGCCAGGGTGGATTTTCCCGAACCGGAAACACCGGTAATCACCGTGAGGGAGTTATGGGGGATGCGCACATCCACATGTTTCAGGTTGTTTTCTGATGCATCGGTGATGACTAAGGTCTTGATTTCTCTATTGTCCATGAAAATATTGGCTTATCTCAACAAGTTGGCTTTTGATTTTATTGAATGGCTTTTCGGGCTTTAAGAATATATTTGGCTCTGTCTAAAGGACTTATTCCCCGAAAGGGGGTGGTTTTTCCCAACTCCAACGGACAAGGCCGGTATCCCGTAAAAGCGGTTTTAAATTTTCCTTTTCCTCCCGTAATGGAACTTAGTTTGGCGGGATAATCCAACGAAGTGGCCACGGGAACCTTTCCTTTCAGAATAAATTTGCCGTTGGTCAATTCCGGGTTTCCAAATTCGGCACGCATGAGGGTGAGTTGTGAGGCGATTTTTCCCAAGGTGTCTTCCGGTGCGGTGATGGTGAACTCCAACATGGGTTCCAACAATTGTGTTCCGATATGTTGAAGGCCGTTCATGATGGCCATGGGGGTGGCGATGGCAAAATCGCCTGCCCTGGAGTGAATGTTGTGATGTTCTCCTCCCTGAAGGGTGATCTTCAGGTCGGTGACTTCCCAGCCATGGATGCCTTGCTGCAATGCCTTGGGAAGGGTGCGCTCGATTTCATTTTGGTATCGGGCAGCAATTTGGTTGACGCCCACCTTCGATTCAAAATGGAGTCCAGAACCCAATGGACCCGGCTCAATCAAAAAGTTGATGACGGCCCAACATGGTTTCGGCATAGTATATTCTTCGTAACCTTCACCCGAAGACAAGGGTGTTTCTTTATAAATAACGGTGGGTTCATCAAAGGACACTTTGAGGTTGAATCGTTCTAACAGTATGGATTCCAGGATTTCCAACTGGATGAGTCCGATGATTTTGATGTGTAACTCACGCTCGTCCTGCAACCAAAGCAAATCGATGGTGGGGTCTTCATCTGCCAGCAATTGCATGGCCGCCACCAATGCCGGAAAATCCGTTTCTTTTTCTGACAGTATCTTGACGGTTAACAGCGGTGTCGTTAGTGTAATATGTTCATTTACATCTTCTTCCGTGCCCAGAATGTCGCCGGCCCTAACCTTGGTCAAGCCACAAATGGCACCACAATCGCCAGCCAGAAGTTCGCCGGTGTCCTCAAATTTCTGACCTCGAAGTTTGCGTATCTGGCTTACTTTTTCCTCCGTTTGTTGGGAGGCGTTCATCACCAGGTCCCTGTTTTTCAGCGAGCCATTAAACAACCTGACACTGGCCACACGCCCGATGGTGCTGTCGTGCTCAACTTTGTACACGATGCCGCTGAGGGGTTTGGCTACATCTCCTCCGGCAACAGGCATGTAGGTGGTTACGAAATCGAGGAGGTCGTCAATTCCGCAGTCGAATTTGGCCGAACCTGCCAGAATGGGAAAGACATGTCCATGGTGAAATTGTTTTTTAAACAGCAACAGCAATTCATCATAGGAAATCGGCTCTTCGTTCAGGTATTTGTGGAGGAGATTGTCGTCGTGATTGGCCAGCATTTCGGTGAGTTCCTCCCTTGCAGTTTCCGTTAGGGCGGGATGGAATTTATTGGTCACGGATGCTCTAGAATCTTCTTGATTACTAACGGTTTGCATGAGCAGGGCATCTTCTGTCAGTTCACGTTTGATTTCCTGAACAACAGTCGCCACGTCTGCACCCGCACGGTCGATTTTATTGATGAAGATCAGGATGGGGATGTTTAATTTGCGGAGGGCGTTCCAAAGGGTTTCGGTATGCGCCTGCACACCTTCCACCGCCGAAATCACCAGAATGGCGCTGTCGAGAGCCCTCAGCGAACGTTCCACTTCTGCCGAAAAATCAACGTGTCCGGGAGTGTCGATGATGTTCAGGTGTACGCCTTGCCACTCGATGGATGCTGAGGCGCTCCGAACCGAGATGCCCCTTTCAATTTCTACCGGAAGCCAATCGGTTTGCGAGGTTCCTTTGTCCACACTGCCCATGCTTCTGATGGCGCCTCCTTTGAATAAAAACAGTTCAGTGATGGAGGTTTTGCCCGCGTCCACATGCGCTACAATTCCTGTATTGATGAACTTTTTACTGTCTGTCATCTGATATACTGTGCATTTTGTTACAAAAGTAGAAACTAATTTCAGGAAAGGCATCACTGTGCGCATGATGGATTCATACAAAGTTTTGTCGATTCCTGTATTTATCTGAAATACAGTAGAGTAAAAAGTTCTAATCCGGCTAAAAGTTCCGGATGTTTTATTAAACTTGCCCGGATTAAGGGCAGAATATTGTCTTGACATCTCTTTCACATGCCACTACTTGCATTTGAAGGATTTTTCTCTTATTTTCGTTGCATATTTATCACCGTTCCGGGTATTAACAGCCAATCGAATTGCTTATGAAAACTGAAACATTTTTGATACGCGACATGCAAAACCTTGATTGGCAGATTCAATCATTGAAAAAAGGAGGTTTTAAACCCACTTTGGGTGTGGTTTTTATTTCAGTGAGTTTGCCGATTAAACAGTTGTCTGCCATTTTCGCCACCCATCAAATTGCTTTAATTGGTTCCACTAGTTGTGGTGAAATATTCGCCGAATCGGAGGAAGTGAATATCGCCGATCACTCGGCAGTGGTGATGTTGATGGAAATGGATCCTTCGGCGTTTCAAACCTGTATTTTGGATGATGCCGAACTGCCTTCCTTTGAGCTGGGAAAAAAAGCGGCGCAACAAACTCTCGGGCGTTTCAAAAAGCAGTCGCTTATTGTGATGGCCAGTGGTATGAAGGTGGACGGACAAGCGCTGGTGGAAGGAATTGTGGAGGTGGCAGGTACGGATACCCCGATTTTTGGCGGACTGGCCGGCGATGATGCCATTTTTGAAGAAACCTGGGTGTTTTGTGATGAGAAATTCGCCAACAATGGGGTGGCATTGCTGTGTCTCGACCAGGAAAAAGTGGAGGTTGTTGGCATGGCTACGTCGGGTTGGATAAGTCTGGGTGCCGATCTCAGGGTTACTTCCTCACAAGGAAATGTGGTACATTCCATCGATGGGCGTCCTGCGTTGGATGTGTACATGAAGTACTTGAGCGTGCATGAGGACGAATTGCCCTCGGTGGGAGTGGAATATCCGCTGATGATTAAGCGGGAACACAACGAAAATGCCCTGAGAGCGGTGATGGGTGTGGATAAAGAGGCACGATCGCTTGTCTTTGCCGGAAGCGTGCCTGAAGGCAGTGTGGTGAACTTTTCCAGTTCGCCTGGCTTTGAAGTCATCGACTTTACGCGTAAAAATATTGAAGCTTTCACCAGCGAAAATGATCCGGATTGCTGCCTGCTTTTCAGTTGTATGGCACGGCATCTGGCCCTGGGACCGTTGATTTCGGATGAGGTGAAAATCGCCGTAAAAAAATGGAAAGCCCCGTTGGCCGGTTTTTTTACTTATGGTGAAATAGGAACCAATCCCAATGCCCAATGCGATTTTTATAACCAAACCTTTACCATTGCCTTGCTCAGGGAGATTTCAAAATAAAAGGAACCGACACCATGCAAAAACTACTGGAACAGCTTCAACGCAAAATATCAGAAGTTAATTCTTACGACGAATTTATTCAGGTAAAGGAGTCGTTGTTGGTTGATATCCAGCAGTTGATGCAAAGTAGTAAGGTGCTCTCGTTTCAGTTCGACAGGTTGATTAAAGACAAAAATGTGCTTCATTCGCTGCTCGCCCGCACTTCCGACGACCTTAAATCGGCCCTGGCCGAATTGAGCAAACGTGCAGAAGAACTCAATACGCTGCTTTTTGCCATCCCTGCACTGGTGTATTTCAAAGACATCAACCTGAAATACATCCTGGTAAACAAAGCATTCGAGGACTTTAGTGGCTTGGTTACCGAAAATATTATTGGACGTACCACGGGTCAGATTTTTCCTGAATATGCAGATGCGGATTATACCAAAATCGAGCATGAGGTGCTTAAAAATGGTGAACCCTACTATCATATCGAAGAGCGCCTGACAGGTGAAGAAAAGCCCGTGATTCTTTCCACCAACCTGGCTCCGGTAAAGAATAGTGCCGGTAAAACCATTGGATTGGTGGGCGTTTCGTGGGATATCACCAAACAAAGCGAATTTCAACAAGCTCTGGTAAAAGCCAAGGAAGCTGCCGAAGCCGGCACAAGGGCAAAATCAGAATTTCTGGCCAATATGAGTCACGAAATCCGAACCCCTTTGAACGGAATCATCGGCATGTCGCAGATATTGAGCAAAACAGTGATCAAGCCCAAAACCCACGAACACCTCGACATTATTATAGCATCAGGACAGAGTTTACTGGCTTTGGTGAACGATATCCTGGATTTCTCAAAAATTGAAGCCGGTCTGCTTACCTTTGAATCGGCTGATTTCGACTTACGTAAAATTTGCCGTGAAGTGGAACAGGTGTTGCGTGTAAAGGCCCAGGAAAAGGCGCTGGAATTTCAGGTAAACGTAAGTGCCGATATACCTGCCTATGTGAATGGGGACGCCCATCGGTTGAAACAAGTGTGGCTCAACCTGGCCAATAATGCGGTGAAGTTTACCGAAAGGGGCAAGGTGTCCATTCAAATAGCATTGGCAGAGGACAGAGAAACGGAGCTGGTGATAAAAACCACCGTTTCAGATACAGGCATTGGCATGCGTGCCAATCAAATCCCGAAACTTTTCAATAGTTTTGAGCAACTAGATGCCTCCCACACCCGAAAATACGGAGGAACCGGTTTGGGATTGGCGATCTCCAAAAAACTGGTCGAAATGATGCAGGGAACCATTGGCGTGGAAAGCACCGTGGGCGAAGGTTCCGTGTTTTGGTTTACGGCGTGCCTGAAAAAAACCACCCATATTCCGGTGCCTGATAAGCCGGAAGATGCAGAAAATGAATCGCTTGTAGCGAATAAATTACATGTGTTGTTGGCCGAAGATAACCTTATCAATCAAAAGGTAGCCACTTTCAGCCTGACCCAAATGGGTTTTACGGTAGATATCGCCAACAATGGGGTGGAGGCTGTGGATAAATATATGGAAGGTGGTCATGATTTGATACTCATGGATGTGCAAATGCCCGAAATGAGTGGGTTTGATGCCACCAGAGCCATCAGGGCGCTGGAAAACAAGGCAGGCCAAACCAAAAGGATTCCCATTATTGCGCTAACGGCCAACGCCATGAAAGGCGATATGGAACGTTGTATAGGTGCCGGAATGGATGCCTATTTGAGCAAACCTTTTCAACAGAAGGACCTACAGCAATTGATTGCCCACTGTTTTCGTGAGGAATGTGGCTAATCAAGGCTGCCAAAATGCAGGGATTTTCCGTTTTTACTTTTCCCAAAACCAAACGCACAACAACAATTGGTGCACCCATGGTTGGTCACTTTTTTTATTTGATCCTCCGCCTTCGAATCTGTTGTCAACAAAAAATGCAACCCGCTGAAAAGGTTGCATGATGCTATCGAAGACCCACTGATCTTCTTCAATAAACTCAGTTAGTCTATGGTCTTTTGTGGCCTACCCTCGACAGATAACGTTCTTTGGCATCCACCGGGTCTGCATCGTTGGGGATATAAATTTTGGTCCGGTGATCAATTACCACCACTTGCAATTGCGACAAATCAGGTGAAGTAAAAGCTACCTGTTTTTTTTCGTACATGAAATTTACCTTTCTGTTAAATGGTTTTTTCCGACACAAGTCGTGTCCGGATGCTTATAGCGGATCGGACAACAATTTCGGATATTGGTGGTAAGATACAACTTTAATTTGGAAAAATGTAAAGAAAATGAAAATAATTTTGAAAATTTAACAAAAAACAGCGTACAAATTGTTTTGAAATCAACTATTGATCGTGTATTTGACCGAAATCATCTGTTTTTAACGAATAAAATTAATTTTGTTAAAAAAATAGTTATGGACTATTTATGTAATCATAAACAACTATATTGCAGTTTATAGATGTAAGTATCAATGGTTTGAGGTAGAAATAAATTTGTAAAAACACAATTTGCAATTAAAAATTTGAAAATTTTAAAAGAATACAGGTCATTTTTTCACTAAAAATTTCATTTAAATAATTAAAATTCAATAATATCAATTAATTGTAGTATCTTTGCAGCTCATAAATTTTATAACAATGAATAAAGGAACAGTCAAATTTTTTAATGACACAAAAGGATTCGGTTTCATCAAAGATGCCGATTCATCAAAAGAGTATTTTGTACATTCTAACGGATTAAAAGACATGATCAGCGAGAATGATGAAGTTACATTCGATTTAGAAGAAGGAAGAAAAGGATTAAATGCAGTTAATGTTAGACTAGCATAGTTTATATAGCACACATTTAAGATTTGAAGAGGCTGCCTGAAAAGGTGGCCTTTTTTGTTTGTACGAAAATTCCGGGGGCAAGGGGATTGAGTGATCCATTAATCCACTGATCCATTGATCTATTAATCCATTGATCCATTGATACATTGATCCACTGATCCAAAAAAAAACTCATCCCGCTTCAAGCGTCCACGCTTGAAGTACAATTCTATTCATGTTTCTGGAAAACATGCCCTCGACTCAAGTCGAAGGGCAATCGAAGGTGTCTTTACCTTGATACACTAAATTTTTCTTCCTTCAGATCTATTGATCCACTGATCCACTGATCCATTAATCCATTGATCCATTGAACCATTGATCCATTGATCCAAAAAAAACACCTACTTCCTCTCAGCCTTTTTGGCTGCCTTGGCGGCACGTTTTTCCTTTAGATTTTTCTGGGGTTCCTTTTTTTCGTTTTTCTGTTTACCTTCTTTTTCTTTTACCATGGCTGTTAATTTTAGTTTGTAAGTGTCAGTCCAATAGGGACTTCTTCTTGATTAGTTAAAAAAGATGAACGTGGTTGAGGGTAAACGGAAGGTGCTCTTTACAGCGGAGTCGTTTCGTGTATGACAACCATGTCATGCCACAAAGGTAAGCATAAGTTGATTGAGGAAATCTCCGATAGAAAAATAAAACTAACTGATGGGTTCCCGGCTACAAATAGTTCATCATGGCCGACAGGAAGATAATCGTCACGCCAAAGAGAAACGACAGAGCACCGGTTAGTTTTTGTTTTTTTCTGATGGCCACCAGTTCAGGAGAAGGTCCCTTGGAGGCAAGTCTGGCCACGCCTGGCGACAGAATCTCGAAAGAATATATCGCCAGCAAGGCAAGCAAAGCCACGAAAACATGTTTGATGAAACCCACAATTTCCCAGTTGTTGTCGAAATTGATGATGGCTACGTAATATTCGCTGGCAATCTTCATGGGGATGCCCGTAATAAAAAGAATGAGCAATGAGCTGTACACAATGATGCGTACTTTTTTTAACATGATGCCCATAAACCTGCCGGTAGTGGCCGGATCCAATGTTTTGCCAACCGTAGGCAATACCACCAGAAAGTTGAAGAATATGCCGCCAATCCAGGCAATGGTAGCCATTAAATGTAAAAAATCGAGTGGAATTTGAAGGTAAGGCGAATGAATCATATCTGCATTTTTAAAGAACCCGAAAATACAAAACTATCCTTTAGTACAACTATGTTATAGCTCACATTTCAAAAGCAGAATGAATGCCATATATGATTGAAAATCCAACTCACATCAAGATTGAAAGCAGGGTTAGGGCTCATTAGGTTAAAGTTGGAAAGCGAATAATGCTGATGAAATAGATACCCCGGATTTTGAATCCTCTGGACCAAGGATGTCGTGGATACTCATCTATACTTATATACTTAGATCATCCCGCTTCAAGCTCCGGATTTGAAGGAAAACATAGTGCAAGATGGTTGAAGTTCAGGCCATTGACAAATGTTAATTGGATTTAAACTGAATCCTAAGGATTCCCATGTTTAAAGGAGTGGAAGTATGTATTGTTCGACCCCGATGGGGTCGCATAATTTCTTGTGCCAATTCTATCTATAAACATTTGATCCCTTCGGGATATGAATATCAACATTGCAGCCGACGCTGAAAAAACCAAAATACTGATTCCATGAACACCTGAACCCGTAGTCCACTCCCAAAAGAATAGAAACAAATTTTTTACCACAGAGTTTCACAAAGTTTAACACAGAGTTTCACAGAGTTTTTTTTTGTTGGGTTTATGCAAAGCTTTGCTTATGAATAATTTACACTTTCTCTACAAGATGGTTTTTTTGTCGTCTGCCGGTTCAAATAACCAGCTAATGAATGAACGATATTTCGCATTGGCTTAATTGAATTTATCAAGGAATATTTGTATCAATGGATTTACCAGAATCTGAAGGATTCCCATGTTTATAGCAATGGAAGAATGTGTTTGTCCGACCCCGATGGGGTCGTATAATTTCTTGTGCCAATTCTATCTATAAACATATGATCCCTTCGGGATATGAATATCAACATTGCAGCCGACGCTGAAAAAACCAAAATACTGATCCCATGAACACCTGAACCCGTAGTCCACTCCCAAAAGAATAGAAACAAATTTTTTACCACAGAGTTTCACAGAGTTTAACACAGAGTTTCACAGAGTTTTTTTTTGTTGGGTTTATGCAAAGCTTTGCTTATGAATAATTTACACTTTCTCTACAAGATGATTTTTTTGTAGTCTGCCGGTTCAAATAACCAGCTAATGAATGAACGATTTTCACATTGGCTTAATTGAATTTATCAAGGAATACTTGTATCAATGGATTTACCAGAATCTGAAGGATTCCCATGTTTATAGCAATGGAAGTATGTATTGTTCGACCCCGTCGGGGTCGCATAATTTCTTGTGCCAATAGTATCTATAAACATATGATCCCTTCGGGATATCAATATCAACATTGCAGCCGACGCTGAAAAAACCAAAATACTGATCCCATGAACACCTGAACCCGTAGTCCACTACGAAAAGTATAGAAACAAATTTTTTACCACAGAGTTTCACAGAGTTTACCACAGAGTTTCACAGAGTTTTTTTTGTTGGGTTTATGCAAAGCTTTGCTTATGAATAATTTACACTTTCTCTACAAGATGGTTTTTTTGTCGTCTGCCGGTTCAAATAACCAGCTAATGAATGAACGATATTTCGCATTGGCTTAATTGAATTTATCAAGGAATATTTGTATCAATGGATTTACCAGAATCCGAAGAATTCCCATGTTTATAGCAATGGAAGAATGTGTTTGTTCGACCCCGTCGGGGTCGCATAATTTCTTGTACCAATTCTATCTATAAACCTATAATCACTTCGGGATATGAAGAACAGCAATACACCGGAAACAGATAAAAGTATAATATTGACTCCATAAACTTTGAGCATTGTCCGAAAAGTATAGAAACAAATTTTTTACCACAGAGTTTCACAGAGTTTCACAGAGTTTCACAGAGATTTTTTTGACTTGTTTATACAAAGCGCTGTTCATCAATAATATGTATCTCCGGCATTCGTTGGTCAAATGGTACTCGAAGCATTTTTAAAATACTTTTTATTGCATGAACAACTTCTCGAAGCCGACTCAGCTCATAAACCCTTGAACCCCTGAACCCTTGAACCCTTGAACCTTTGAACCTTTGAACCTTTGAACCTTTGAACCTTTGAACCCCTTGAACCCTAATTATTTCCCATAAAAGATTTTACCCGTAATAAGCAATCCGGCGAAGGTGAAAACGGCAAAAATCAAACTGCTGAAGGCGATTTGCATGCCTCCGGAGAGAATATGTCCACTGGTGCATCCTCCCGCCATGCGGGCACCAAAAATTAAAATAAAACCGCCCGCAAATGCCCAAATAATCCGTTTGGATGCAGCGTTTCCCTTGTGTTTTTCCCACTGACTGTAAATTAATTTCAATTTAAACTCTTTCTTAATCAATGATATAATCAATCCGGCCAAAAATGCCCCTGCCAGAAAAATCAATTCCCAGTGTCCGGGTTTTTGAATTTTGGAAAAATAGTCGTTTTGGGTGGTCGAGGTAATCACATCCCCAACATAGGGGAAAGTGGTGGAAGCTCCAATGGGTCGTCCGGTGAGCGAAGTTAGAAATACAATGGGATTTAGTATGGCTAAGCCAATGGCTGTGTATATCCACTTTTTTCCTTTGACTTTATCTATTTTGTTCAACCAAAAGGCGACAGCAATAAACAAGAGCCCCAAAATGACGATTAGAATGTAAAAAAGTATTTGATTTTCAACAATCGACGATAAGGAAATCGTCCCCAGGTTGGGTCCGAGTGCCGGTGAGATGAATGGTAAAAGCAAAGTAAAAATCCATCCGCCAAGTATGCCTCCCACCACGCCAATCAAAGCATCCAGCGAACCTTCTCCCACCGAAATGGCCATGGTTCCCGGACAATAGCCCAATATGGCCATGCCCGTTCCGAAAATGAGCCCGCCAAAAACAATACCTCCCAAAATAAGTGGCTTAACGTGATATCCGGCAAATCCCAGACCGATTTCAATGTTTAAGATAATGACTCCGATACCGATGGCCAGCGCGATGGTTTTGGCAACAGTGAGGTTCTCTAATGTGGCCAATCCACTGATTACATTGAATTTATTCAAGCTTGCGTATTGCAGTAATGCACCAAAAATAAATCCTAAAATTAAAATAATCCATTCCATGTTGTTGTTGTTTAAGTACGATCGAAATATCGTCAGAGGTGTAGGCTATAACATCCCGGCGATGGAAAATTATATGGGCAAAATTACATATGTTTTACATTTGTTTTACCGTAATGCCAGATTAATTTCAAGGTGTTGGAGAATTTTCCCATGTCACAAACCAGGTTTTTTTTGTGGTATTGCCCTAACACAAAGGTATCGTGTGTGTTTCGTTCGTTGCGCTGGAGGAAGTCGAGGGCCACAAATCCGCGGCTGATGATAAAACTGATGAATCGGGCAAATTCTTTTTTGTTTCGGCTGGCAAATCTGGTTTGGTGAACCAATCGGAAGGTTTGGTTCATCAGTTGGGTATAGGTTTGCCGCAACTCGTTGATTTTTTTGGTTCGGGTAGCCAAGGTGTGAACACCATTTTTATCGTCCTTGTAGATGTCGAAGATGTCGTTTTCCAACTGACCAATGGCTCCCAGATGGTATAACATGCTCTTTTCGCTGTCGTCAATATTTTCTTGAAAAACACCTCTGTAAAACAACAACGAAAGGCCTCCTTTATCGTAGGTAATTTGTTGAATTTCTTCGTTGGAGATGGTCGAAAGCAGCTGTTTTCGGCTGTTAACCTGAGCGTTAAATACCAGCAGGGCGGTATCCTTCACCCGTTGAATGTCCGGTGAGTTTTGGAGTGCCACCCGGTAAAATTTAGCGAAAAGGCGTTCGTTGGCATTGTTGGCCAGTCGGTCTTCAGGGGTGTTCATGAGGTCCATGATATGTGCTTCCGACATGTTTTTTTCATCGAAAAAGTCGTCGAACAAGCCCGTTAATGCACCCAAATAGGTGATGGCGTAACGCTCTTTTTCCGACATGGCCCTGCCCCGCAGCATGCAAAAGCCTTCGCCCAGCAAAGCAGGAACGGCAAAGCCATAATAGCCGCGAATTTTTCTGAAATCCTTTTCCGACAAGGTGCTGTCGTTGTCTTGTTTACTCAATTCGATATCTACCAAAACGGTTTCTTTCAAAAAACGTTTTTGAAGTCTGGTGCTTCGAAGCAGTCTTCTGAATAGCAGGGGTAACCAAAATATGTTGCTTAAAAACGTTATCATAGGAACCTTTGGCCAAATGAAGCAGATATATTCATTACGTTAAGAATGAGTAAATTACCTAGTTAATTATTCAGATGTTTTAAAAAAATGGGAGCTTTAATTTTATTCAATGCCAGAAGCGGTAAATGTATAAAAACTTTTTGAATGAAATATCCCCTTAAGGAGGTAGGCATTTCTGGTATCCGCCTCTGTGCGATCGGGTAGCTTTGTTAGAACATCACTTCTACACCCCAGATTGACTGATTTTCCTAATCATCCCTCTGAAAATAATTCCATGAAACGGAAGAACGGCATACCAATACAACCGTCCGGGCAATCCCAATGGGCGGAAAGTGGCGGTTTGGGTTAGCTTGTTGTCTTTCATGTGGAATTCAAGCCATGCCTCTCCCGGAAGTTTCATTTCTGCAAACAGCAACAGCCGTCCTTCTTGTTTATTGGCGTATAAAACACGCCAGAAATCCAGGGCATCGCCGGCAAAAATGGCCTCGTCGTTGGTACGCCCCCTTCGCCGGCCAACACCTCCAACCATCTTATCTAAAAAACCCCTGGTTTGCCATAGCCAATTTCCATAATACCAGCCTGTTGAACCTCCGATTCGCCAAATCTTTTCAATGCTGGAGGTAGGGTCGGGGCATGTTATCTCCCTTTTGTCCATAAAGCAGCCATGAGTGGGAACTTCAATGAAATCAGAAATGTTGCGGTTCATTCCACTGCTCGCGTAAGCGTCTTTCCAGCTCGAGGCGATGTCGTGATTGACTATTTTGCTGAATGCCCGTTTCAATGATTCGCGGTAACTCAGAGGTTGAATGTTGAGCAATTCGTTCAGGTCGTTGTTTCTGCAAACCACCTCAATTTTCATGCTGTCAACCAAAGCGGTGGCCAGTTTGTAAGACGTGGAGGTGACAAAATACAGCCAGTAGGAGGAAAGGCGGGGTGTCATTACGGGAACAACAAAGATTTTTCGCTTGAGTTTTCTGACTTCGGCAAATTGAAGCAACATTTCTTTATATGAGAGGATATCAGGTCCGCCAATATCGAAATCGCGGTCGAAGGTGTTTGGGTTGAACATGGTTTGTGACAGGAAATTGATCACATCCGTTACCCCGATGGGTTGGCATTTGGTTTTTAGCCAAATGGGGGTAATCATCACGGGAAGTTTTTCAACCAAATCACGAATGATTTCAAAGGAGGCGCTGCCCGAACCAATGATTATTCCGGCCCTCAGGGTAGTGAAATGATAGTTGCCTTTGCTGAGTTCTGTTTCTACGTTTTTCCGGGAGGCCAGGTGGTCGGACAATTCGGCTTCATTGACAATGCCACTCAGGTAAACCACATGCTTCACGGCAGTGCGTTCCATGGCATTTCTGAAATTAATGGCTGATTGGTGCTCCAGTTGTTCGTATTGCGCTGACGCCGACATGGAATGTACCAGGTAGTAGGCTCCGTCGATGTCACTGGGGATTTTCTCCAGCGAGTCGTTGTCGAGCAGGTCCACTTCAATGATGTCAATGTACTGCAAAAGCGAATCAGGAGGGTGAAACCTTTTTTTGTCGCGAACACAACAGATAACCTGATGTCCCGCTCCAACCAAGACAGGTAGCAATCGCTTTCCTATATATCCGGTGGCTCCGGTGAGTAGTATTTTCATTTGTTTTTGGTTTAAATCTATGAAAATTCGCGACCATTATTTCATCACCTTCAGGTACGAGGGCAATACAAATCGTTTGAGATAAATGATGAGCAAACTGGTGATGGGCACCCCGATGAGCAAGCCGGGCCAGCCAAGTACATAGCTCCAAACACTAACGGCAAGAACCACGATTACCGGATTCATGCCAATATTTTTCTCCATGATCCACGGATTGAGCACCAGCTCTTCCACCAGACTGGCAAGTATAAACACGCCCGCAACAATACCAAAATAAAACAAAAAGGGTTCTGAGCTTTCGATGGAAAGCACCAGGCAGCCGATGGATAGCGGAATGAGTGCCAGATATTGCAGATAAGGAATGTATGACAGCACGATGATAATCACCATCACCACAATGAGTCCGGGCATTTGGAGGATGACGAAGGCCGTGAGATATATGAGCGACAACAGTAAAACAATTTTTGTGCGAAGTTTTAAATATCTCATGAAACTTTGGTTGAAGTCGTCCAGAACCACGTGGAGTTTCGACTCCACTTTGCCACCCAAATACTTTTTCCGGATACCCGTAAAATAATCAAGTTGATAGAGGATGAGAACAAAGTAGGCAAGGGTGGAAATAAACATGGCCATGAACCCGATGCCCTTTTTTTTCTCAGGTGTACTTTCTTCGCCACTTTGAAAAACCGAGAGCACTTGTTGGAATCCCGTTTTGATGGATTCCGTATCCAGTTGTGCGTAGTCCATTTGCTTCAATTGGTCGGTCAGTGAATCCGATTGATGGATCACGGAGTTTTTCAATGCGTCAAAATCGTAAATGCTTCCCACATATTCTTTCACCTTTTGCGCCGCCTTATCCAATTTGTACTGATTATTGGATGCCAAAACCGTAAAACTGTGGTTCAATCGCTTGAAATCGTGGTTGATATATTGGGTTAAAAACACGGAAATCAGGATAAAAATGCCCACCATGGCGGCCAGAAAAAGGGTGGTGGCCAGGTTTTGGTTTTTCACCACTTTTTGTATGCGCAAAATCACCGGATAGGCGGAAAAAGCCAGCAGCATCCCGAAAATAAAGGGCAACAAAATACCATACAGATAGTAAAAAACGGCGATGAATCCAATAAAAAAAGCGGCCAGGATGAGTTCGTTTTGGTATTTCTTGATCATGATTCCGGGGTGTTATTTATTTGAAATTTTTTCCCACAATGTCGAGGAGCACATTGCTATTGTTTCCAAAAATAAGAGATTCTTGCGAAAGGCAACAATTTTTTAAGGAAAACCAAATCTGTCGATTTGTTAGTGTTCAAATGCAATACATTGTTAAACCCAACTTCTTTATCTTGAGTCCTTAAAATCCGATGTAGAATCGATTTATCTGAGGTTTTCTAAGGTCAATTGCAAGATACCTTAGGATTATCGGCCGGATTTGATCAATTTTTTCACGGTGGTTTGGTTACGACCAAGAATTTTTACCCAATATATTCCCGAAGGTAAATCCTGAACTGAAAACACAATTTTTGAAGGTGAATTTTTAAAATTCGTGTATTCATTAACTGTTTTTCCCTGAGAGTCCATTACAATAACGGATTGAATATCAGATGTGTGATCTAAGCCTGAAATCTGAACTTCATTTGATGCGGGATTGGGAAACAGCGAGATAGGAGCGGTTTCGGTATCAGGAATCCCCACATAATTCTCGTTGCGGATGAGGGTGTAAGTTATTCCCTCAGAAGGAGTTCCGTCGACAAAGGCATAGTTGGGATTGCAAAAATTGTAGTAATCGTAAGAGGGATTGTTGGCGCTTCCGGTATAGCTCAACACGTTGCCGCAACCTTCAAAATCGTAATTAATACTTGGTCCGGGATTGGGGTCGGAAGTGGCTTCAGGATAACCGTAAGTTCCGGGATCGGCCTGGTTGGGACCAAAATGTAGCTCCAGGTGTCCATCTTCCTGAAATATCCAGATTTGGAAATCTACAAAATCGGTGGGGTCGCTGGAGGAATACCATTGAACAAATCCCGCATTCTGCCATTGAATTTTAATGATGTATTGCCCTTCTTCGCCAACTACTTCATAATCCAAATTAGATACGGAAGTTGTTTCCCCTTTGTCTGTGAGCAAATATCCTCCAAACGGCGTGTGGTAGATCATCAGTCACTTGCTGCCAAGACCTGCAAAAAACAAGCCTCCGCCGGCTTCCACGTTGATTGATGAATAAATTTGATCGAAGATGGTGAATTGAAAATCAAAATAAAGGTTGAAAATGCTTCCTTCATTCCAAATTTCGTCGTTGTTGATAGAAATGGGATTTTCCAGCTCCACATAGGGCTGCATGGAGGTGGTGCTGAAGTAGGCAATTCCCTGTGATTTAAGTAATATTCCCAACAAGAGGAAGATTAAAAGTAGCAGTTGCTTTTTCATATTGAATCGGTTTGGGTGATTGATGCAGTTTTTTGAGAAGCTGTTAAATGCTTATGAATTCAGCATGTTTCAAAATTAAGCAAAAATTGGCATGAAATTTCAATTTTAGAAAATTTTCACTAAAAGGACAAATTCAGGAAAGATTTCAAGGCTAATAGTGGTTCGTATATGCCAATTGTTATTGTGCTCAAACGAGTGGGGGTTAATTTAAAACCTCTTTAGGTAATGACATATTGTTGTATCAACGACATCAATTCATCTTTTACAACTGGTTTTGAAATATAGGCATTACATCCCCTAACAATGGCATTTTCGCGGTTGCCGGTAAATCCAAAAGCTGCTTGTGCAATGCAAATACCATCGTTATTAAATTGGTGCAGATGCCGGATTGCTTCATATCCGTCCATTACAGGCATTTTAATGTCCATTAGTATCACGTTGATATCCGGGTTTTTACGACAAATTTCAATGGCTTCCATGCCGTTTCTCGCATTGAGGATTTCCTTGCTCATTTTTGAAAGCATCAGGCAAAGTAGTAAATTTGAAGTTTTATCGTCTTCAACAACCATGATTTTCAGGCTCTTTACCTTACGGCCTTCGACAAACCCAAACCTGCCCCCTGACAGGCGTGCTTATCGGATATGTCAGCCTGAATAACACGTTCAAATACAGCCTCCTGTCGGTTCGCGTCAATACCGATGCCTGTATCTTTAACATGGAATTCAAGATATTCACCTTTCCTATCACAACCGATTTCAATTATACCCATTTCGCTGAAATGGATGGCTTTTGATACCGGATTGGTAAGAACAGCAAACATTTTACATGGTCGGTTTTAGCTAAACTGAATTGGCGTATTATCCAGCACTTTTTCTTCCGCTCAGTAATTGGTTGACGTTGGTTCCACTGCTCTCCAATCAAGAGGCACGGTTCTGGTCTGAATGCTTCCAGGTTGTTGGTACACATATTTTGCCTGTCCCACAAAAGTTCCTGCCGGAAATTTTGATAGCAAAAGTGGGAGAGTCAGCGATTTGATCTCATCGAAGTTGCGTTCATTTTCCAAATAATTCTCTTTCAGGCGAAATATACATGAAACATATTTCAGGTCAGCATTTTCCTGAATATGGTCATATACCCGAATGTCGGGGGTTAAAAATTTCCCCAGACTATCAGCAAAAAGTTGTTCGGTTTCGAGGGCTGAAACTTCATTGATTGAGCTCTCGATGATGTTTATTCTTCGACTTTCCATTTGCGATTTCCAACTTTCGAAAGGAAGCAACAACAAAAGCATTAAACCATAGGCTAAAATTATGGACAGTCCCATTTGTCCAAAATTTAATGTTGGCTGTTCGAGTTCCTTCCTGAAAGGTACTACGCGAGTTCCTGACATGTAATCGCCAATTCTTCTGCTTGGGTTGATCAAAGCGGCAATAACTTCAATGGGCCAAACAATAATCGGGATATTTCTAATGAAACATTTGATTGGTGTAGCCACTTCACCCGTTTTGTTGTCAACGATTTGAAGTTTCAGCACTCGTTTTGCCACGCTGCGCCCATTAAATGAATCTTTGCATAGATAGAGCGCAAACCCCAAAATTAAAAAGTACATCGATCCACCAAAAAGGGTAGGGTTGGATTGTTCGTGATTGATTTCAAAAGCTGAAGCAAAACCCTGTATCATGTTGGGTAAAAAGAAAAGCATGATAACAAACGTCATTACAATTTGGTCAACCATCATGGACGCAATTCTTGTTCCTCTTTCAATTTTTATTTCGGTCATTTTCATTAAGTGTTTATGTTGTTTATTTGGTTGTTTAATGCGTTGTCAATTAGTTAGTTGATTTAGTCGTTACATGTTCCAAATAGTGGGTAATATTTGTTATGCAGTTCTTTTACAATGGCCAGCGGATTGCCTTGGGGTTCGGCATTGAATGCCGTTTGTTGATTTGTCCAACTCCATTCAAAAGCTGCCATTTCTTTGTTGATGGCCTCCATATTTAAAGGTGTATCATTTTTTATGGACGATCTGAGCATGTCGAAGAATTTTTCCCATCTCACCTTGTAGTAGGAGGCAATCATGCCTGAGTTGGCACGACTGGCATAGTCGATGATACCGTTACCTTCGTTTCCCCAGGTGGATATCAGTACACGGGCATTTTTTTCATAGTAAGCTTTGCCGGCGGAGTCGTTTCCAAATGCGCGTGCATCACGGATCCATTTGCCCAACAATAAGTCCGGTTGGGTGGCGAGTAGCCGATCCTGGTCGTCCATAATCCCGGTAAAAATGCTGATTTGTTCTTCCAGTTCATCGGAGTTTTTACTTAGGTAGGCTTCATTTAATTTTTTCCTTACCGGAATGATCATGTTGTCGAGGATTTGTTTGGTTACCAGCACCATATCCTGTTGATATTCTTTGCTTTGCAGGCTGTTTTCGTTTGCTGCCAGCATCAAGGTAAGCACTTTCGTTAAGGCCTTATAATCGTACTTACTTGGACGTTGATAGCCTTTGAGCCCGGTGAGGAATGGCCGTGCGTGCATCAAACTGCCCATGGCCACGCCTGAAACCTGATCGTTATACACCAGATT
Organism: Bacteroidales bacterium; assembly: GCA_965140775.1. Classification (GTDB taxonomy): domain Bacteria; phylum Bacteroidota; class Bacteroidia; order Bacteroidales; family F082; genus UBA6244. The sequence goes on from OZ223471.1 coordinate 1,899,886, forward strand.
AAACAAATCGTGGTAGGCTTCGTCTGCAATGGGGTCGTATTGTATGGTTCGGGTGAGGGCGTAGGTAGATATCCAGTTGTCAATCCCGGCCAGATTTTTATCCCAGGCGTAGGCAAACAACCATTCGTACATAAACCGGTTGATTCCGAACCCTTCCAATGTGGATCCAATGCCATAAAGTTTACCATGGGTGGTATCATTTTCGGTGGCTATAAGTCGTTTGGCAACCTCTTGAATGGGTGCGGCCATTTCGGTATTGCCCCCAAAATTACCCAGGTAGCACCAAATGTAAGGTGCTCCGTACCAGGCATGTGTGTTTCTCCAAACTTCTTCTTTTTCTGCAAAATAATCCAGAATGACCATTTTGTCTTCGGGCACGGCTTCGATCATGGCTTTCAAACGCGCGGGGTCGTCCTTCCACAACTTCATATAATAAAAGGTCCAGCCCATTTGCACCCACGTAGCCTGGGGGTCGATGCTGCTCATGCCATCGTAGATGGTTTTGGAAACAGAGGCCAGATATTCGGGTTCGGTGCTGGGTGGATCCATCTCATTAAATGGATCGGCTCCATAGTAATGGTTGGTGCCAAAATATTTGGTTTGGGCACGTAAGAATTTCTGTTGGATTTCAATAAATAGTGAATCCATTGGATCAAGAAAGAAAGCATCATAGGCATCGCCTGTGCCATACGAGCCCATTGAGGTGATTTTGGCTTCCGGAAATTTTTCTTTGATGGCTTTGGGCACGTGACCTGCAAAGGCAGGTAGCACCGGAGTCATGCCAAATGAGCGTTCGCGCTGTAGTATCTTTTTTTGTAATTCAAACTGATGGGAGATATACGCCTGTGGGAGGGGGCCGAGGAATCCGTCGAGGTTGCCCATTCGGTGCCAAGGCAGGTGGGCGGGTCCTGTGAAGTAGGCCCTGATTTGTTCGTCGGACATGCCGAAATCTTTCCACACTTCTTGCCAAATGGCCTCCTGACCGGTGATGGCCAGGGGCATGTTGATGCCGTTCAGCGCCATCCAATCGATAAAACGTTCCCAATCGTCCCACTGCCACCAAAGCATGGTATAGCCAAAAGTACAGTAGTTTAAGAAAAAACGTTTCTCAAACCGACATTCGTGCATTACGGTAGAATCGACCATGGGCAATACTTCGGGAGCGGTAATCGGGTCATCTTTGTACCACGAAACACACAAGTGGCAGTAATTCACCAGATAGTTGTTGAAACCGACTGCCAGGGACAGATCGCTGGTGCCTTTAATGCAAATTTTCCCGTTTTTGCTGCTCAACTCAAAGGCTTCGACACCTGCCTCACCCTCCAACTCTTCGATGACAAACTGCGAAGATTGTTCCGGGAGAATTCTTTCGATCAGTTGGTAAATGTTTTGATGTTTTAAGTTATGAGTTTCACTTGTTTTGCACGAATGGAACCCAAGGAACAAGGGTAGGAGAAATCCCCATAAAAAGTATTTCATATCATTTGATGATTGAATAATGTGATGTACTGCAAGCTCATGAATTCATCATGTTTCAGTTGGTGGTTGATACAAGATGCCTGTTAACCAGTCATCTGCAAGGTGCTTTCAATCCCATTCAAAAACCTGTTGGCCATTATTTCAGGGTTGTGATGAATCAGTCTTGCACATGGCTTGTCAAAGGTAGAAATTTGTTCATGATTTCCAAATACGGCTTGATAAATATCTGGTTGGTGAAATAAAGATTAGTCTTTTTGATTCAGGAAGATGTTGGGAGTTTTTTAACCAATGAGCCGGGCATAGGTAGGTCGGGTTTTTCAGCCGGTTGGCTCGGTGATACACCGGATTTTGCACGCTTGCTTTTTTGTTGGGCTTTCTAGATTTCTTTTCAAAATTCAGTCATTGAAACAATCTTGGTTTTGCCAATCCTCTTTAACGACAGTAAGTCATTATCACCTGACACCAAATATTTAGCTTTTCCGTCAAGTGCCAAATTTAACAGAAAGTTATCCTTAAAATCCCGGCAAATATTCACATTTGTTTTTACTTCAACCAGTTTGCCAATTGAATCAAATATTTCCAATAATCGTTCAATAGTTGGTTTCGGGAAGTATTTTTTAAATTTTGGTCTACTTGATACGGTAATAAATTCCTCAATTAATTCTTTTGAGAATAAAAGTTGAATTTTGTCGGAGTCGATTAATCTGTCCAGCTGTGTGAAATTTTTTGAAATTAGAAAACTAATCCAGAGATTGGTATCAATAATAACCAGGGCTTTCCTAATCTTCATATCTTTTTCTTCTAACGGCTTCTACTTCAGCAGTAATTTCGTCAAGCGATGGAGCACTGTCTGCTTTACTTCGAAGATCGGTTAGTAAATCCATGAAATCTGATTGTCGTTTTTCCTTTTTGATACTGATTAAATTTAAATCGGCAAGCCCTTTCAGTATATTTTTAGCTTTAGGATTTAATATCTCTATTCTAATTGTTTCCATTTAAAAACATTTTTACAAAGTTAATCATTTTACTAAGAAACTGAGCCGTTGTTGCAAGCATATCGACTAATGCCACGCGCCGATCGTCGTTTAACTCTTTCTATTCATGGCAGATAAATTTGTCCGTTACATCTCAGGGTTGCGATGAATCAGTCTTGCACATGGCTTGTCAAAGGTAGAAATTTGTTTCAAAATCAGTTGAGTAAAGCGACAAAAATGCAAAACGAAAACTGGAATTTGATAGATGGGGTGAGGTATGTTACTTTCCGATACAGAAAGTAACTAAAGTTTGTAAGTTGCTGTTATGTAAAGAAATAGTGTTGAGTTGGATTTGTCGGGGTACAAATGGGGTACAAAAGTGAACAGAAGTTGCAAATTTAAGGTCTTTAATTCGTGTCTGTAGCTCCAATACGAATTATTTTAATGAGTACATCAAATCGAACTACCATTTCTGACATCCAAATTGCTTTTGCCTTATAAGAAGTTGGGCATGACCATTTAACATAGTGGGCTGAAAAAAGTATCATGTGAATTTCCTGCCAATCATTCAGTAAGAACTTTTAAATACCCCGGTAATTTTCAGTCCATTAGCCAATTCAAATGTTTCAGAATTAAAATCAAACCTTACATTGGCAGATTCAAAATCTACCCTAATCTTTAATGAATGTTGAAGATTCTCATCAGCCCCAGCCATGACATCAAGTGTTGCACTGCCCGAATGTACGTAACCCTCTGGGGAAAAAAGCTTGTGAATCTTAATTTCAGTCAAGCCAATATCCATACTATCCGGTCTTTTAACTTCTGAAATTTTATAAACTTGATTTTGAATAACAGATTCAGGTTCTAATTGGTTTTTCAGTTCAGAATAAATTAGTTTCTCTATCTCATAATGATATTTACCCAAATTGCTCCCTAATTGTTCATTTAATGTGTACATGACAAAGTATTTTAGTGAATTCGTGCCCTCAAGTGACATTGATTGCTCTTTGTAGCAAAGTAAACAATAAACAAAACATAAAAACAATATAAAGTGTTGGGAATTATTAACAAGGAAGTTAAATCAATTAGTCTTTTAACCTCGTAAATCTGACAAAAAATGCCTGTACACAACAATAATTTTGCCCAAAGTCCGGCGGATGTAGTTCAACAGGCACTCGTTGCTGGGCGCTGTTCACCGCTCAGAGTCCTATCTATTTCCCACAGTAATTTCCTTTCAGGTTTCTTTTATAATCCCTTTTTTGGAAATCGTAAAATTTCTGTCTTCAAAATAAGATTTCATAATTAACCATATTTGGTCAGTAGGATGAAACTTAAGATTTGAATCTGTTTTTATCAATATTCCTCTGAAAATTATTCCTTTGATCTTTGTAGTAGAATTAGTTTTTTGATTGATAAAACTTGCTCCTTGAAGTTTATATCCTTTAGTAATAACTTGAAATACTTTTTCTTTCAGTAAATCTTTTTTAAACGTCGTTAGATAATCAATAAATGGAATTATATCTCCATTGATTAATTGGATATTAATCTTGTTAACCTCGACTAATTCTTTACTATTTTCTATTCCGTTAAGAGCATCTATCTTTATTCCAAGTATTTGAGGACGAAGAATCCAGGTTTTGATATCGAATATTTCCGCACTTGCTTCCTTATCATTTTCTTTAATTTCTCTTAATTCGACTAAACCTATGTTTTTGTATTTAGCAAAAGAAATTCCATCCTTTGTAAATCCCTTTTTTGAAACAATAACACCTTTGTTAATTGAGGCATCTTCAATAATTTCTGATACTTTCATTACAATGGCCTTATCAATTTTTTTTCCCCAGTATTTACATTCAATCGCAGTCTGGTAATTGTGAATTCCATCCGAATGCAGCGTTAAAACATCAATTTGGTGATAAACTCCAGATTTTCCTTTTACCTTGCAGGTACTTCCAAAACCTTTTATTATTACTCCGTTTTCCTTTCCTAGAGTTTCATAAATATATCTGGTTATTTTTTCATAATCCTTCCAGTCCAAATTTACTTTTTCGATCATTCAATTTTGATTTTTAATTACGAATTATTTTGTATCAGTTTGTTTTTTCAATAATGTGGGCGAAGAATGACAAAATGAAACGTTGGGCATTCCAAAGCATCTACCTAACAAACTGCCAAGTTGATTATTAATATTATGTTATTCAAATTTTAGCACTTTCCATCCTTTGTTTTTTTTGCGTGTTGAACTAAGTCCGACTCTGACGGCCAGTAATAAAATCCAACCAAATGTAGACATTCTTACGTAACAAGAATTTTGCAAACTGTAAATTCTACGTATGGTATAACACACAGTTTGCTAATTCACCCCCTTTCAATTTTTCGGCTTTGGACTTTCGGGCGGTTTGTTTTCAATAGTGTCATTGCTAGTTGAGACGATCTCTAATCTTAGTTTCTGTACCTAGTTCAATAATTTCAACCAATTTAACCTGAACTCTCGGCATATTTCGAGTATATTCGTTTTGGTCGGAGTCACCCTTAACTATTTGCTATTTCTTTCAATTTGCTAAAATATCCTTCTTCATCACAATCTAGCATACCGTTTATTCTCAATTTGATGATTTTGACTAATAAGTCTCGGACATTTGTAGATAATGAAGGCAGGGTGCGTGTTATTCTTATGTCAATGTCGTTGCCATAATTACCATGAAACAAATCATTTCTAAGGCGATAACATCCATCATTTGTGTTGTCTGAATAAAAAAAGTTATAAAAATCTTTTTGCAAGGACTTGTCTTTAGAAATGAGTTTCTTTCCAATACTTAACGCGGATGTCATCCCTTTGTAACTTTGGACGCTAAATAATAGTTTGGAGATCATTTTGGGATCACTAGTAGCCTCAATTTTTGGAATTATATCTCTAAGCTTTTCCAATGTTTTTTCCTTATTCACTTCATTTTTACTATCAGGATTATTCAGCAGAGATTCTAAACTTGTTATTAAGTCGGAGAAGGTGTAATGACTTCTATTTTGTTCAAATGAATTAGAAAAGAAAAATAATGCCTGAGAAATTTGTTCTATTGGATTCTCATAATATTTTCTCAATTCTAAAAAAGTATTATTTAAGCCAGCTAAGTCCTCATGCACAAGTTGATAGTTGAAGTTTTGAAAAAACCCCCTACTGTAAGAAGATGGTGAAGTTTTTTCCCATTTTTCAAAATCTCCAAATTTATATTTTTGTTTTGTCCATTTGTTAATTTTTGCTGATTTTTCTTCAGACGAATCCCTGATGTAATAATCCCGTATCCCAACTTCAATACTTTTATGTAATCGGAAAGTTTTCAAAACAAACTCGATCCTATTTTCAATTTCTTGAATGGCATTCTTCGGTATCCGAGTGAGTAACCCTCTTTTTTTCTTTTCTGTTTTTACTCTATATCTGCCTTTTAACCAGAAATCATACCCAATGATATCGTCATAGCCAACGGCAATAGTTATCGTGTCATCTGTATTTGCGTGAACCCTGTAATTATTCATCATTTGCAGCATTTCGGAAACATCCAACATTCCGATTTCATATTCCTCAAGCATAAATTCGTTTAATTCATTTGAATTTAATCCTATTAGTCTCGCGCGAAATTCAATTAGTAGGGTTTCTGAAAATAGCATTTGTGTTATATTTTCAGCAAATTCCTCAATATTTAATACCCCCCTAAGCTCTTTAAATTCGAGAAATAAATAGTAGAGTTCTTCCTTGTTGAAATTCCTATTACCGGTAATTAATTCTTTCCCCGTCAACTCTTTATATTCTCCTTTCTTGGACTTCCTATATCCTTTTCTAGGAGTCAATAGAATATCAAGAATATCCAAACAACTTTCAATTTCTGAACTTGATAATATTCTCGATTTTATATTGCTATCCTGACGTAATTGCCACCAGTCAATTACGTTAAGGTAGTTTGTTAGCCATCTCTTTTCACCACGTGAATAAACCTTAATAATTTTTTGAGGAAGATTTTTGGTGTTGGTGGTATTGGAAATCGATTCGGCCTCTTCCAAGAAACCTATCAAGCTCTTTTTCAACTTGTCTTTCATTTTATTGTATGTAATCAGTTTGTTAAATCGTGCGCGCAACCAATCAATAATATTATTGCAAAATTGGATAATTGTATAGTTCATCTATTCTTCAATAATTTTTTTGATACCAATTCGATGTCTGAGACTACCATAAGTCATGATTCTATTGTTGTGAAAAATCCTTTCATCAAATTGGGTGATTTCTACTGAACATTATCTGATATCCAAAACTAACAATAAACAAAACATAAATACAATATAACGTGTTGGGAATTATCAACAAAGGTTTACTTTTGTTCCTCTACTCATTCGGAATAATCAAAAACATGAAGCTCCCAAGCAAAATTTATACGCAGTTCGGCGATTCGTTCAATATCCAATCATACGAAGATGGGGCTTTCATTTTAGAGGAAAACCCTTTCTTCTATTCTTACCTCGTCGATTCAAATGGATTCACAATAATGAAAAACGGAATGCTTTTTCCAAGTGGGGTAAAGGCAATGAGTCATGAAACCTATTTGAGATGGAAGAATAGGTTTGATGAGAAGAGCAAATAGCAACCCTTATGAACACAAACCTAAAACACAATACCATGGAAACAATAGAAGAAACCAAGAACGAATCAACCGAAGATAAATATACCTTGCTGTGGGTGCTGACGGCCATTGTTGTAGTGATATGGATAGTCTCATATTTTTGGCTAAAGGATGATACTCAAAGAGGAACATTCGGCGATATGTTTGGCGGGGTGAACGCTTTGTTTTCCGGCTTGGCCTTTGCCGGAGTAATATTTACAATATTCCTCCAAAAGAGAGAACTGGGCTTGCAAAGGGAAGAACTAAAGGCTACCAGGGAGGAGTTTGTAACCCAAAATGATACTTTATCAAAGCAAAGATTTGAAAATACCTTTTTTCAATTACTGTCCCTGCATCATGAAATAATTGATCACATGACTATTGATAATACTCAATTTGAAAAAAGGGAAGCGTTAAGACTTGCAAATAATATTTTTGGGAGGGAATTACAGAGTGTATTGGTCACAATTAAAGTTAATGCCCAAGGAGTACGATATCGTGAACCAGTAATTGCAGATACATTTAGAAAACAAGATGAATTAATAAATCTTGCTTATTCTCGATTCAATGAAAAATACGATGTGATATTGAGCCATTACTTTCGCAATCTGTATCATATCTTTAAGTTTATTCATCTGTCTCAACAAATATCAGAAAGGGAAAAGCATTTTTATTCCTCAATTGTACGAGCCCAGCTATCTCCAGATGAGTTACTTCTAATTATGTATAACTCGTTGATTGATGGATTGGGATACCCTAATTTTCTTTACCTAATACGAGAATACAATATTCTAAAGAATCTTAACTTTGATAAAGTAAGTCCCATTGGAATAACACTCTTTGAAGAGAAATTGAAAATTGTTCCAGACCCTTTTTCTGATCATATTTAAAACTACTTAGCCCTTGATTTGAGGGATTATCTCTTTGCTTTTTTACTTAGAATGAAGTCCGCAAGAAAGATAACAATTGCTATTCCAAGCTGTATGCATAGGGCAATTATCACGCCTGTTTTTAATGAGATTTCCCAAAAAAACCTAATGAGTATTGGAATGTAAATTATCGGAAGAGAAAATAGGCTTCCGAGTGAGCCAACACCTTTTGTCAATTCTTCAAAGTCCGCATTTGTAGTCCGTAAAATAAACCCCACAAGAAAGCTATTAAAAAGCCATATTGGAAGTGAAAATGAAAGACCAAGCAATAATAATTTTATCAACTCTGCATCGAAGAACAAATCTTTGTTAAAGATAAAAATGAAAAGAATGCTTGAGCAAACTGCGAAAACGAATATTAGGATTAACATAATCCATGTGAATGATTTGAGATTGTTTAGATTTAAGTCCATTGCCCACTTTTGTTATTATTACCCAAATTATCTATTTATCTTGTAGTCAAATATACAAAGTTGTATCGTCCCTCCTAATGAAATTCGAGATTCAATGAAGTTTTAAACAAAAACACCCGCAGGCCTATACCCACGGGTGTCATTCTCAAACCTTACACCCCAATCTGCCGGAGGTAGTTCCTGTACTCGGGCATGTGCTTTAATTGTTTCATACATCCTGTTGGCTTACTACTTTCCGATACAAAACTTAGAAAAAATCGATCCCAATATTTCGTCGGTGGATATCTCACCGGTGATGGTGCCCAAATAGTATAAGGCCTGCCGCACGTCGATGGCCACCAAATCGGATGGGGTTTGACTTAAAAAACCTTCTTTGGCTTGTTCCAGGGCTTGCAGGGCGTGGCTCAGGGCTTCGTAATGCCGGGAGTTGTTTACCATCACATCACTGTTCAGGCTGGTCTTTTGTACAATGCTTACCAGTTTTTCGGTGAGTTCGTGAATGTTTTCTTTGCGCTTGGCGGATACAAACACGGTGTCCAAATCAAAAATCTCTCGCAAGTGGGCGGGCATGCGATCCATCTGGTCGATTTTGTTGGCCACCAAAATAAAATGCTTGTCTTTGTCCTGAATGTATTCCTTAAATTCTTCCAGCATCTTGTCGGTGTCGGCTTCGTTCATGGTGCTGATGTCGCACACATACAGGATAATGCTGGCTTGCTGCATCTTATCGTAGGTGCGGGCGATACCCATGTTTTCGATTTGGTCGTCCGACTGGCGAAGTCCGGCAGTGTCCACAAACCTGAAAATATAGCCATTGATAATAAAGGTGTCTTCAATGGAATCGCGGGTGGTTCCGGGAATTTCCGACACGATGGCGCGTTCTTCGTTGAGGATGGCGTTGAGCAGGGTAGATTTTCCGGCATTGGGTTTTCCGATAATGGCCACGGGAATGCCTTTTTTGAGCACGTTGCCGGCCTTAAACGATTGAATGAGCCAACTTAGGGTGGCCGAAATTTCGCGGATAAGGGCCATAAATTCGTCACGGTTGGCAAACTCCACATCTTCTTCGCCAAAATCCAGTTCCAACTCAAGCAAGGAAGCAAAGTGCAATAGTTTTTGGCGCAGGGCGTTGATTTGTTCCGAAAATCCTCCGCGCATCTGACTGATGGCCATGCGATGTCCGATGGCAGATTGGGAGGCAATGAGGTCGGCAACGGCTTCTGCCTGACTCAGGTCCATTTTCCCGTTCAGAAAAGCCCTCATGGTAAACTCACCGGCCTGCGCCTGGCGGGCTCCTCCATCCACAAGTAGCTGCATGATAAGCTCCTGAATATATTCTGATCCGTGACATGAGAACTCTATCACGTCCTCTCCGGTATAGCTGTGAGGGCCTTTAAAATAGGTCATCAATACTTCGTCAACCAGTTGACCGCCCTGAAGAAAGTTGCCAAAATAGCTGCGATGACTCTGGATGTTTTCCCCCGAAAGGGCTTTTCCTTTGGGTTGAAAAAAGAATAGTGCCATGGGCAAACTTTCCGGACCCGACAATCGGATTACGGCAATGGCTCCTGCTCCGGGTGCTGTGGCAATGGCGGCAATGGTGTCTTCGCGACGCGCTGAGGTATTCATCTGAAGGTATTTTATTTATAAGCCCAACTAAATAACAAAAATAGCAACTTTATTCGGCAATATTTAGCAAAACATATTACTTTTGAGGTGCAAAAAATGTCAACAATAAAATCGTTATAAATGAGTGTACTAGTTAACAAGGACTCAAAAGTTGTAGTTCAGGGATTTACAGGTAGTGAAGGTACTTTTCATGCCTCTCAAATGATTGAATATGGAACCAATGTAATTGGTGGAGTTACTCCGGGAAAAGGTGGTCAAACCCACCTCGACAAGCCTGTTTTTAACACCGTAAAAGACGCCGTGGATCAGGCAGGAGCCAATGTATCCGTCATTTTTGTTCCGCCTGCATTTGCTGCCGACGCCATTATGGAAGCTGCCGAGGCCGGAATTGGTGTGATCGTGTGTATCACCGAAGGCATTCCCACCGAAGACATGGTTACGGTAAAAGAATATCTCAAGGGCAGAAATTCCCGCCTGGTAGGTCCCAACTGCCCCGGCGTGATTACTCCCGGCGAAGCCAAAGTAGGCATCATGCCCGGATTCATTCACAGCAAAGGCAGAGTGGGCATTGTTTCGCGTAGTGGCACCCTCACCTACGAAGCTGTTGACCAGTTGACCAAAGCAGGTTTGGGACAAACTACGGCCATTGGCATTGGTGGCGACCCCATCATCGGAACCACCACCCGCGATGCCGTTGAATTGTTTATGAACGATCCTGAAACTGAAGGTATTGTCATGATTGGTGAAATTGGTGGAAACATGGAAGCTGATGCTGCCTATTGGATTAAAGAGCACGGAACCAAGCCCGTTGTCAGCTTTATTGCCGGAGCTACGGCACCCAAAGGTCGTACCATGGGTCATGCCGGAGCCATCATCGGTGGAAAGGCCGACACCGCCGAAGCCAAAAAGGAAATTCTGGCTTCTTGTGGAATCCATGTGGTAGATTCTCCGGCCGATATAGGCAAGAAAATGGCAGAACTGTTGAAATAAATACTACACAACATACCAAAGGCTTACATCGATAATTCATGTAAGCCTTTTTTATTTATGAAATTGCGCAAATTCTTCACGTATGTAGGTCCCGGAATTGTGGTGGCAGCCACCGGAATTGGTGCGGGCGATATGGTAGCAGCGGCTGCCGGTGGTGCACAATTGGGTTACGGGCTTATCTGGGCCGTTGTCGTGGGTGCATTTTTGAAATATATCCTCAACGAAGGATTGGCGCGATGGCAACTTGTTTCGGGTATGTTTATCACCGAAGCCTGGGTGAAAAAAATGCCACGGATTTTTGCCTGGTATTTTCTGGTTTACTTGCTCATCTGGACCCTGATGGTAAGTGGTGCATTGATGGCTGCCACAGGTCTGGCAGCATATAGCTTGTGGCCCGTGCTGTCGGTCGAAACCTGGGCCATCCTCCATTCGCTGGTGGCTTTGGCGGTGGTGTTCAAAGGCAGTTATCAACGATTTGAAACCACCATGAAGGTGATAATTTCCCTCATGTTTGTTCTGGTATTGGTGAGCGTGGTGCTCATCATGCCCGATTCGGGTCAGTTGACGGTGGCCACATTTAAGGGAACATTGCAGCAGGGTGCTTTGTGGAATGTGTTGGCAGTAATGGGTGGAGTAGGGGGAAGTGTTACCCTGCTCAGTTATGGATACTGGATCCGGGAGAAAAGTTGGACAGGCGCTTCCTTGCTGCCGCGTATCCGGATTGATTTGGGCGTAGCCTATGCCCTTACCGCTTTGTTTGGTGTGGCCATCATTGTCATTTCAGCCGATTTGGCACCCGAAATGGCGCAGGGTACGGGAATCGTTTTGAATTTAGCTCAACGTGTTGAAACAGTGTTGGGTACCACAGGCAGTTGGTTGTTTTTGGCAGGGTTTTGGGCTGCTGTTTTTAGCAGCATGTTGGGTGTTTGGCAAGGAGTACCTTATTTATTTGCGGATTTCCTGAGAAGCATCCAACAGCAACCGGAGGCGGATGTTTCACTGGCACAAAGTAAACCCTATGGTTGGTATTTGTTGGCCATGGCCACCCTTCCCGCCATTTTGCTGGTCGTGGGCAAGCCCGTATGGCTCATTGTGGCCTATTCTGCCGTGGGTGCCTTGTTTATGCCTTTTCTGGCCTTTACCCTGCTTTGGCTCAATAATGGTGGGTTGCCTACGAAATATCGCAACAATTGGCTGACCAATCTGTGGCTTGTTATATCTTTGCTGCTGTTTCTGGTGTTGGCCATCAACGAGTGGCTACAATAACCTTAAAAAAAAAGAAGATGCTCCGACATGTGGTAATGATGAAATTATCTGACCGAACCAATTGGGAATCAATTGCCCAAGAGGTTGCTCTTATGTTGAATCAACTTACTGAAACCATCCCTGAACTGCTCCGGATGGAGGTAGGTACCAACTTCAGTACCCGTCCTGCTGCCTACGATCTGGTACTTATTGCCGACTTTCATGATACATCCGGTTTGGATGCTTACCGTGTTCATCCAACCCATCAGGCGGTTCTCGATTTTTTAAAAATGCATGTGCAGGAAACAACAGTTGTCGATTACCTAATCAATAAATAATCCATGAAAAATTATTACCTTTCCTTACTTATGATGTTGGTTTTTTATGCAACCAACGCTCAGATAACCATTACCAACGAAGCCCTGGCTCCAGCCGGAACCACCGTTTATATGGGCTATGATACCATTGCTCAAAATCAAATAACTCCGGGTGCCCCGGGTGCTAACATGACCTGGGATTACAGCATGTTAACCGCTCACCAAACCGATACGGTGGCACTCATGTTGCCTGCTCAAACACCCTACGCCGCTGATTTTCCTTTTGCCAATTTTGTCGTGGCGCTTCCTTCCAGCAGTCAATATGCTTTCTTTACACGCAACAGCAATGTGTTTTCCAATGTGGGGGTGGCCGGCGATGGCGGCGATTACGGATTTGTGGTAGCCCACCTCGAACCCGCCAATATTTACCTGGATTTTCCTGTAAACTACGGCAATTCGAGGGTAGAGAATTACAGCATGGAGGTGCGTATCGCCGATAATAGTTTCCCGGGCGTGGATTCTGTGAAGTATAAAACCAGTACCGAAGAACACCTGACTGTTGACGCGTGGGGAACCATGAAATTGCCCATCGGTACCTTCGATGCCTTGCGTCAGAAAGAAGAAAAAACCATCAGGGATACTATTTGGACACGTTTTTTTGGCAACTGGATTGTGCTTTCAACATCTGTTACCGAAACAGATACCTATAATTGGTGGACCAACGATGTGGGGGCAGGGTTTAGCCTTTGTTCCATTGATGTGGACCGACTTTCCATGGAAATAACCAGCATTACCTTTTTGAATAGCTACACCGTTGGGGTAGAGACAAATCAAGAGGAGTTGGTTAGTTGTTATCCCAACCCGACGTCTAATGTTCTAAAGATGGATTATTCTGAAAGTATTCGGCCGGAGCAGGTGATTGTGTCCAACATGATGGGGCAATTGTTTCAGGTACCCGTTCAGATTGGTTCAGGATGCATTACATTGCAAATGAACGAACTACCGTCAGGGATGTATGTGGTTTCACTGCAAGCGGAAGGACGTCAGCCCATTCTGAAAAAGATTGTTAAGCAAGATTAACAGCGACTCCTTATTTAATGTCCAATCCCAATTCGTCCACCAGCATCGACTGAAGGTCCTGAGCCGAAACGTGGTAGGTCATTTCGCCGTGGATGGCATAGGAAATATGACCGGTTTCTTCGGACACCACCACGGCAATACAATCGCTTACTTCGCTTATTCCCAGAGCTGCTCTGTGACGAAGACCCACATGCCGGTTCACCTGCTTTTTGCTTACGGGCATAATACAACCCGCCGCTTTTATTTGTTGTCCGGTAATAATCATGGCGCCATCGTGCAACGGACTATTCTTGAAAAAGATGTTTTCGATAAGTGAAGACGAAAGACTCGAATTGATTTCCTGCCCGGTACGAATGTACTGTGCCAATTCATTTTGACGTGAAATCACAATCAAAGCCCCGGTTTTGGATGAAGCCATGTGCTTACAAGCTACGAGAACGGGATCCAGGTTAAATTCGATTTTTTCGCGAAATGCAAATTTAAGAAACTGAAATTTCCGACCGTATTTCCTGAAAAAGTAAGGCGTACCCAAGGCCAATAAGAACTGCCGGATTTCGGGTTGAAAGATGATGATGAGCGCTACCAATCCAACCGAAATAAAGGCTCCCAATATTTGTGAAAGCAATTCCATCTGCATGGCCGTTACCAATTGCCAGATGAGGAACAACGATACCAGACCCACGAAAATATTGATGGCCACCGTTCCTTTCAGCATTTTAAAGAGGGCAAACAGCAACACCGCTACCAGAAAAATGTCGAGCAGGTCGAGAATTCGTATGTCGATAAAATATAAATTCAACAGATTGGTTTTTGAACAAAGATAGTAATCCTATTGATATGGGTTGTCAAGAGCTGATTTAAAATGGTTTACCTTTTTACATGTTTGGTTAACCAGGCATACCAGGCATCCATTCCTTCGCCTGTTTTTACCGAAAGTTCGATAAACTCCAGGTGATGGTTTACACGCAGGGCATATTCTCGACATTTTTCCAAACTGAAATCCACGTAAGGCAACAGGTCGGTTTTGTTGATGATGCACAACTGCGCCGTTTGAAACATGGTGGGATATTTTAAGGGTTTGTCGTCGCCCTCGGTGGTACTGATCACCACAATTCGCTGGGCTTCACCCAAATCGAACAGAGAAGGACAAACCAAGTTGCCCACATTTTCGATGAACAGCACGCCATCCTGTTTCACTTCCAGACTTTTGGTGGCCGTGTGTACCATATCGGCATCCAAATGGCAGCCATTACCCGTATTGATTTGAATTACTGGAGCTCCGGCAGCGTCAATACGATCGGCGTCGTGGGTGGTTTGTTGATCACCTTCGATAATATAGAGCGGAAGTTGGCCTTTCAGTTCTTTGATGGTACGTTCCAACAGACTGGTTTTTCCCGATCCGGGAGAGCTTACCAAATTGAGAGCCAGAATATTTAATGCTTCAAAATAGCCACGGTTGCGTTCGGCCCGCAGGTTGTTTTGTGCCAACACATCCAATTCCAGTTGTATTTCCTGACTTCGCCCATGTTGATGGGTGTGTGGGTGATCGTGGTCGTGATCGTGGGTGTGTGGGTGATCGTGGTCGTGGTCGTGATGATGGTCGTGACCGTGAGCGTGGTCGTGGTGGCCATGATGATGATGATCTGATCCGGGTTTGGTATAAGTAATGTGGTTATCTTCACCACAGCCGCATGTTCCGCACATAATATTGTTTTTTTAATAAATAAATGTCAGGTGAATGTGATATTCCGATAAGCAAATTCACCTTTGATTTTCTTTGGCAAAGGTAATAAATTGCGTTGAGAAACGTGCTTTATGTGCCAATTCAAATGTATTTTAAAACCAGGGAGTTTTTCGTTTTCTACTTTTGAATCTGACTCCCGAGGCTAATAAATAGACCCGGGCATTATAAGAAAATTGCTTTGGGCGAAATAGCAAATGCGATTATTTATCAATATTTCGTCAGACAATTGAAGATGACCGAATTATATGTACTTTTATGGTGCTAAAATTAATCGGTCTGATATCATGCGAAACGTCATTCTTGTATTGTTTGTACTTCATTTTTTGTCTATTTCGCCATTACGGGCACAACAGTCTATCCTTTTGGATACCACCAACGGGTTGTGGATGAAAGGTGTGGCCGACAGCATTCATGAGGAGTTCATGAGTTCCCCCAAGCCACTTTTTTCTGTAATGATAAATAAGGAAAAACATTCCTCCGCTTCTGTGGATTCAAAAATTGAAGGCGATACCCTCATGTTTTCATTCAAGAATGGTTTGTCGGGCAAGATTTTTCAGTCGAATGATAAATATGGGTCGGTTTACATCATACGCTTTGAAAATTACAGCGATTCGGAGATGGTTATAGAAAATTTGGTACCCTTCGAAGAAAATCCACTACATACTTATATTACTGCGTCGGGATCCTACGATTGGCCGGGTTACTTATGCCGGAGTGAACTATTTCGTCCGGGCAAGATTCCGGTGGGTGTAATTTTGCCAGACAATGCATGGCATCTTGGTTTTGGCAGCTTTAATATTTCGGACCGGTATTCGGTTACGGCATTGGCGAAAAGAAAAGACGGGGAAAATACCAAATTGAGCAGGTGGGAGGCCAAGATACAACCCAATGGTTATTTTGATTATCGGTTATGGGTCAGCCTGCACGAAGGAGGTTGGTACGAGGGGCTTAAAATTATGTTTCAACAAAATTACTTGTTCGACCTTCATGAATTTGACAATTCTTTGTACGAGAGAGAAGATTTGTCCTGGATAAGAAAAGCCTACATCATGGTGTTATACTTTGCCTGGGACCAAAAATATTTTTCTTATGACAAACAAGTCTATAGTTTTTACGATAGTTTTGTTGAAAAGGATTGGAGGATAGGACATTATGATATTTTTATTAGTTGGCCCACCTGGCCGCGACTTGGACTGGATCAACGAAACCAATGGGACATGTATGATGACCTTCCCGGTGGAATCGAAGAAATAAAAAAGCAAGTAGATTATACACATCAACTGGGAGGTAAGTATTTTATTTCTTACAACCCGTGGGATGAGGGCACCCGAAAAGAAGATCATTTCATGGGTATGAAAAAAATGTTGACCTTTTTGGATGCGGATGGAATTGTGCTGGATACCAAAGGCGAAAGTAGTAATGAACTGCAGGCAATGGCCGACAGCGTTCGACCCGGAATTATTATGTATAGCGAAGGTATGGCAGTTCCTGCCCATATGCCCGGAATTATTACCGGAAGAGTGCATGATGCGCTGTATTTGCCACCAACGTTAAATCTCAATAAGTTGATCAAGCCCGATAATGCCATTTTTAGGGTGCTCATGCTCTCTGATGGCAGATGGCACCGCGAAACTTCACTCGCTTTTTTCAACGGTTATGGTGTTGAAATAAATCATATGCGTGTTGGTCGATTCGAGTGGTTGGACGACGAATTGGAATATTTGGGAAAAACCACAAAAATATTGCGCGAAAGCACCCATAATTTCACCTCCTTGGGTTATCACCCACTGATTGAAACACTTGCCGATAGCATATATGTGAACTATTGGCCCGGTGACTCCAAAGATATCTTTACCATTTTCAGTCTTAAACCTGAAGGATTTTTCGGCCCACTTTTTGAAATTCAAAGCAACAAACCCTTTCATTATGTGGATATCTGGCACAATAAGGAGATTGAACCCGTTGAAATAGATGGAAAACAGTTTCTTCCTGCCGAAACACGAGCCTTTGACAAAAGCAGCCTTGGAACACGCTTGGAAGGAAATGTTGATTGTATTGCCGGTTTTCCTCAGATGTTAGATGTTCGGATAACTGCTGATTCATTGTATTGGACAAGCACCTCATCCGGATTGGTGGTAATTACGGCAGGCGATCCTTCCTATGGTGCAGTAAGTCATTCTTTTAAAAGTGATTCCGGGACAATTTCGCTTTATGACTATTTTAATACGTATCAGGGCAAATTTACAATTCAACTTATGGAAGGGGAGGTACTAACCGACCAACGGGTTGTAGCCAATATTCCGGGCAGTCCCATGCTGATTTCCAAAAAAAATAAAACCACTTTGGCAGATAGAATTCCCCAAGGCATGAAACTGATTCAGGGAGGAAGATATCAATTTTATTCTGCTCGCAAAAAGGGAACTTCTGATCCGTTTATTCCGTTGCCTGACCATTCGGACACCATAATTCATTATTGTTCCGGGTTTTATATGGATGAATTTCCTGTTACGAATGCCCAATATCAAACGTTTTTGAATGAATCGGGCTATTGGCCCAAAGATGGAAAGAATTTTCTAAAACATTGGAATAACGGCCGTTTTGCCGACTCAATTGCCAATTGTCCGGTGGTATATGTGAGTTATTCGGACGCAAAGGCTTATGCAAAGTGGGCCGGAAAGCGGTTGCCCACAGAGGTGGAATGGCAATATGCAGCGCAGGGTACTGATATGAGAGATTATCCTTGGGGTAACCAGGTGGACTCTACTAAATTTAACACCGGAGGCAGTATCGCTCAGGTGGATGCGTATCCTGACGGAGCCAGTCCTTTTGGTATTTACGATATGGTGGGAAATGTTTGGCAAATGACGAACGATTTATACGACAATGGAAGTTATACATTTATGATGATAAAGGGAGGCAGTTATTATAATCCACAAGGATCCTACTGGTATATTTCGGGCGGAATGATGCCTGTTTACCACCCGCAGCAGTTGTTGTTGGTGGCTCCTTCCATCGACAGGTGCGCCACTGTTGGCTTTCGATGTGTTCAGGATAGGTAGTTATTGCTGTTGTATAAAGTCCTGCTTATAAACACAATCGCATTGTTGGTGAGTTGCAAAACATGGTGATTCGACATATTTATTTGTATCCATTCTATTTAGCTTGCGGGCGTTGACTTCTGTCATTTTTTTGGCTATATTAGCCACAGTATTTATCTAAATTACAGCCTTATGAGAAAACATATTTCCATGACTGTGGAGTGCCCGCATTGTTTGTCGTCGTTGATGGACGAAAAGGTGATGCTCAATGGTCATCCATCCATTAAATTAAATGTTGTTTCTCCTGAAGATCGCGGTGTAATCAACCTTTGTTCGGTGTACGAATGTTTCGATCATGTGTCGAATATTACCATCAAAGAAGGTGAGATTGTCGATTTTTATTGCCCCCATTGCAACAAGGAATTGCTTGTAAACGAAGAATGTAAGCTGTGTGGTGCGCCCATGGTTTCCTTCGTATTGCGCGTTGGCGGCAGGGTAACTATTTGTTCACGCAAGGGATGCTCCAACCACTATGTGGCCTTTGACGATCTGGCAACTGAACTGGCAAAATTCTACGAACACTACGGCGACTAACAAATTCGGGGCAGCTGCTGTCCCGATAACATGTCGATGATGCGTTTTCCACCTACCCAAGTTTCGAGCCAGGCTGTTCCGGCATGGTCGGCGGTTATTTCTCCAATGATGGCCGCCTGAGCTCCTAGCGGATGCTTCTTCAAACGAGAAAGCACCAACGCTGCTTCATCGGCACCCACCACCATCACTACTTTCCCTTCGTTGGCTACATAGAGTGGATCAAAACCCAACATTTCGCACAAGCCCCGCACGTTTTGATGCACGGGTATCTTTGTTTCGTCGGTTTTAATACCAAAAGGTTTGTTTTTGGCCAACTCGGCCAATACCGTGCCCAATCCCCCACGGGTGGCATCGCGCATAAACCTGATTTGCCCGCAACCCCGGATGGCCTCAGCAATCAGCCCATTCAAACAAGCACAGTCAGATTGAATGGATGACTTGATATTGAGTTCGTTACGTGCAGCCATAATGGCCATGCCATGATCGCCGATACTCCCGTTGATGATAATTTGATCGCCGGGTTGAATGGTCTTTCCGCTGCTAATGTGAGCGCTTTCCTCATCAAGAAAACCAATGCCGGTGGTGTTGATAAATACCTTGTCGCACTTGCCTCTGTCCACCACCTTGGTGTCGCCGGTAACGATGAAAACGCCGGCTTTTCCGGCTTCCTCAGCCATGGTTTTCACAATGGTTTCCAGTGCGGACATTTCAAACCCTTCTTCAATAATAAATCCAACGCTCAGGTATTTGGGTATGGCACCCGAAACGGCCAGATCGTTTACTGTGCCTGCAATGGCCAGATGGCCGATGTTGCCACCCGGAAAGAAAATAGGATCCACCACAAAAGAGTCGGTGGTAAAAGCCAGTTTGTGTCCGGAGATGTCCAACAAAGCTGAATCGCCCTGTTCATGCAAGATGGGATTGCCAAAATGGGCTGCAAACAAATGGTCGATCAGATCGTGGGTAAGTTGTCCGCCGCTTCCGTGTCCGAGGAGTATATTGCTGTGTTTTTTCATGATCAGTAGGGTTGATTACCGGTTATACATAAAATAGGCAGCGCATGAACCTTCGTGGGAAACCATGCAGGCGCCCACGGGATCGGAAGGAGTGCACACTGTGCCAAAAAGCTTACAGTCCTTGGGCTTTTTAAGTCCTTTAAGGATTTCACCGCAAATGCAACCCTTGGGTTCACGGGTTTCTTCCACTTCCACCTCTATCATTTTTTCGGCATCATGGTGGGCATAGGCCGGACGTATCTGCAAGCCGCTGTTTTTCAAAATTCCCAATCCGCGCCACCAGTCGTCGCGGGGTTCAAAAACTTCTTCCAGCATTTGTTGTGCCTTGATATTTCCTTCGGGTTTTACGGCACGTGTATATTGTATTTCTACTTTCGGTTGACCACTTTCAATTTGTTGAACCAACATCAACACACTTTGCATGATGTCCACAGGTTCAAAACCGCTGATGACCACACCTAACCCAAATTTTTCAGGAATTCCGTAATAGATTTTCTCACCTGTGATGGTGCTCACATGACCGGGACCCAGGTAGCCATTGATTTTAACACCTTCATCGATAAGGGTTTCCATGGCCGGGGGCATCACTTTGTGTGCGCTGTACACATAAAAGTTTCTTAATCCTGCCATGGCTGCTTTCAGAATGGCGGCTGCCGATCCCGGCGCCGTTGTTTCAAATCCAATGCCCAGAAACACCACTTTTTTTCTGCGGTTGTGCTTGGCAATCATCATGGCGTCGAGCACCGAATACACCATACGGATGTCGGCACCCATTGCTTTTTCCTGTTCCAGGCTGCTGCTCGAACCCGGAACCCGCATCAAATCGCCATAGGTGGTGATAATCACGTCGGGCAGGCGACTATAAGCCACCGCCTGATCTATATAATTTCGTCCGGTTACGCATACCGGACAACCCGGGCCGGAGATGAGTTCAACGGTTTCGGGCAGGAGGTAAGGAATGCCATATTTTTGAATGGACATGGTATGACCGCCACAAACTTCCATTATTTTAATGGGTCGAGTGGAGATTTTTTTGATTTCTTCGGCAAACAATCGCACCAAACCTTTGTCGCGGTATTCGTCAATGTGCTTCATAATCAACTATATCAAACGGGTGTTGGTGTCCTTTTCTTCTGCATCCATCTGCTCATTCAGTTTTTTAAATTCATCGAAAGTGCGCAGGGTTTCCAGGGCTTCCTCTTCATCCAGTTTCTGAATGGCAAAGCCCGTGTGCATCAGGATGTAGTCGCCCACGTGTATGTCGTCGATGGTCAACATCTCAAGGCTGGTTTCGTAAGTGGAACCACCAACCGAACAAATGGCTTTGTCGCCTTCAATTTTATCTACCCTTGCGGGAATACTTAAACACATAGTTACTTTTTTATTGGTGTTGCAAGTCAGTGTAATGCATTCGGCGATAGGCTGCAATGGCCACCTGACCCAAAGCAATTCCTCCATCGTTGGAGGGAACCCTTTCTTGCGAATAAACTGCAAAACTACATTCTTTTAACTTGTTCTCGATTTTTTGCAGGAGGATTCTGTTCTGGAAACTCCCGCCCGACAGCACAACGGTTTGGGTTTGGAAGTGTTCGCGCATCATTTTGGCCTGAGTTATGCTCAACTCAACCAGTGTGTTATGAAATTTACCGGAAATAATGGGAATGGGAATTTCTTGATCCAAATCAGCCAAAATTTGTTGAAACATGGGTTGAAAACTGATGACCCTTTCACCACTCCAGGAGTAGAAATCTGTCGTCGAGGCATCCGCCGCTGCTTCCAATTGCATGGGCGCCTGAGCGTGGTAGGTGGATTGTGTGCATATTCCCAACAAGGCCGACACGGCATCAAACAACCTTCCGGTACTTGAGGTGAGAGGCGTATTGAGGTTGTTCTTGAGCATGGATATCAGCAAACCGAGCTCGTCGGGATTGATGCCATGCAAAATGGAGGCGTATTTATCAACAAAACTATCGCCGAAATAGTGATATAAATAGGCTACCATCATACGCCAGGGATGTTTGGTAACAGCGTCGCCTCCAGGTTGTTGTATGTATTCAAAATGACTAAACCGTTCGAAATCTGCCAGGTCGCCGTAAAGGAACTCCCCTCCCCAGATATGACCATCGGTACCAAGCCCTGTTCCATCGAAGCAGATACCAATAACCGGCTCAATAAGTTGATGTTCGGCCATGCAGGAGGCCATGTGGGCATGGTGATGTTGAACACGTAGGACGGGAATTTTCATTTCATCAGCAAAACGAGACGAAAGGTAGTCGGGATGGAGGTCGGCCACGGCAAGGGTGGGGGTGAAGCGGAATAATTCACCGTATCTGCCCACCGATTCCCTGTAAAAATCAAGGGTCTCCATGTTTTTTAAATCTCCGATGTGCTGACTAAGTATGGCCTGATTTCCTTTGCCAATGGCGAAACAATTCACCAGCTCGGCACCGGCGGCAAAAATTCCTTCGGTGTTCAGCTCCAGGGTTATGGGCGAGGGGGCAAACCCACGCGATCGTCGGATCATTCTGGGCTTTTCATTCACCACAAAAATAACCGAATCATCGGTTCTGTTATAAATTTCACGATTATAGCTGATTACGGCATCTGTTTTGGGCAGAAAGGTGCGCAAGGCTTCTTCGTTGTTGATTAAAATGGGTTCGTCGCTGATGTTACCACTGGTCAGAACCATGTAATCTGTTTTTAATTTGCCAAACAACATGTGATGAAAAGGCATGTAGGGCAGCATGATGCCCACGGTGTCGAGGCCTTTGGCCAAATCTTCGGGTAGCTTAAAACGGTTTTTTGCCAATAAAATTGGACGCTGCCAGTTGGTAAGTGCGTTTTCCTCCGGGGTGTTCAAAACAACAAGCGCTCTTGCTTTTTCCAAATTTCTGACCATGAGGGCAAAAGGTTTACCTTCACGCACTTTGATGTCGCGCAAAAGTGCCAGCGCATCCGTGTTGGTGGCATCACAGGCCAGGTGATATCCTCCCATTCCTTTGATGGCCAATACTTTGCCCGAATCGATGAGGTGGGCAGTTTGAGCAAGAATGTCGGTTATATCGGTGATGTGACCCTGAGTTGTTTGCAGGGTATAGTGGGGTCCGCACGTGTTGCAGGCCACAGGTTGAGCATGAAATCGTCGATCGAGTACATCCACATATTCGGCGGCACAGGTGTCACACATGACAAAGGGTGCCATGGTGGTGAGGGGACGGTCGTAGGGCAATTGTTGAATGATGGTGAACCGGGGACCGCAGTTGGTGCAGTTGATTAGGGGGAATTGCAAACGGTGGGGTTGGTGAAGCAGGTCGTCGAGGCACTCGTCGCATACCGCAATGTCGGGACTTACTTCGGTAACTTCATCGGAGGCCACCGTGCTTTTTACAATTTGAAAATCCGAAAAATTGTGGTAAGGGGCGTCCTCTGTATTCATGGAGGTGATGGAAGCTGCCCGTGGTATCTCAAGAGGCAACGCCTTGATGAAGTTTTCCAGATGCTGTGGGGCGGCTTCGGCAAGGATAATCACCCCTGCGTTGGTGTTTTCTACAGTTCCGTTTATCTTGTATTTATGGGCAATTCGGTAAATGGCGGGTCTGAATCCTACCCCTTGTACAAGTCCTTTGATGATAATTTTTTTCGATTCCATTTTTGTACTCCGGTCAGCCTGCAAAACTAATTTAAAATCAATATAAATTTTCAATTGTTAATCATTTAACAGAATATTGAAGTATATTTGCTGTTAATTAATTAACAATCAAATTGTAATCTTTTTCCCACAAAAAAGTAATTATCAATGAAGGACAGAATCATTAAAATTATCAGCAAATACAATGGTGACAGCACCAGGCTCATGGATATCCTGCACGATATTCAGGAGGTGGAAGGGTATATCAGTAAAGACACCATTGCGCTGCTGGCAGATAAGTTGGCCCTCTCTGCAGTACAAATCGAGGAAACGGTTTCTTTCTATCATTTTTACAGCGACCAACCATTGGCGAAAGTCAATATTTATTTAAACGACAGTGTAACCGCCAACATGAATGGGCGGAAAGAGGTGTTGAAGGCGTTTGAAACGGCCTGCGGCATCAAAGAGGGTCAGGTAAGTGCTGACGGAACACTGGGGTTGTTTGCCACTTCTTGCATTGGCATGAATGATCAGGAACCTGCCGCCATTATCAACGATCGGGTTTTTACCAGATTAACTCCTTATCGGGCCAATCAAATTGTGGCGGGTCTGAAACAAGGAAAATCTGTTGAAGAGTTGGTGGTAGAAGAATTGGGTGATGGAAAAAATGCGCTTCCCCAAATAGGTGCCACAGTTTGCAACAATATCCGCCGCAAAGGTGCTTTGCTCAATCATGATTATCCTTTGTTTTCAGTGATTAAAGAAGTTTTGCCTGTTACCTCTGCCGAGGAAATCATTGATATCGTATCCGAATCCAATATCCGTGGCCGAGGTGGTGCCGGATTTCCTACAGGTTTGAAATGGAAATTTGGAAGTCGCGCCAAAGGTGCTCGTCGCTTTATCATTTGCAACGCGGATGAAGGCGAACCAGGCACCTTTAAAGACAGAGTTTTGCTGACCGAATATCCCGAGATGGTGTTCGAAGGTATGGTAACTGCCGGATATGCCGTTGGTGCCGACCTGGGCCTGTTGTATTTGCGTTATGAATACAAATACCTGCTCAACTACCTCAATGGCATATTGGACAACATGCGTAAGCAAAACTATTTGGGTAAGAATGTAGGTGGAGTTGAAGATTTCAATTTTGATATTCGCATTCAGCTCGGAGCCGGTGCCTACATCTGTGGTGAGGAGTCGGCTTTGATCGAATCACTGGAAGGCAAGCGTGGCGAACCCCGCGACAAGCCACCATTCCCTGTAGAAAAGGGTTATTTGAACATGCCCACCGTGGTAAACAATGTGGAAACATTGGCCACCGTGGTGAAAATCATCAGAAATGGTGCCGATTGGTTCAACGGACTCGGAAACAAAGATTCGGCAGGAACCAAGGTGTTGAGTATTTCGGGCGACTGTCGTTTCCCCGGAATTTATGAAGTAGAATGGGGCTTTAAAATCAGCGATGTACTGGATATGTGCGGAGCTTTAGACGTACAAGCCATTCAGGTGGGCGGTCCTTCGGGAACGCTTATCGGTCCCAAAGATTTTCACCGTGAGCTGAGCTATTCAGACCTGCCAACAGGAGGTTCCATGATTGTGTTCAACAAAAGCCGCAATTTGCTCACTGATGTGGTGCTCAATTTCATGAATTTCTTTATTGAGGAATCATGTGGCTCGTGTTCCACATGTCGTAACATGCCTTATGTGCTGCGCGAAAAACTGTTGAAAATCGTCAACGGTCGTGGCATTGGTCAGGACCTTACCGACATGACCGAGTGGGCCAAAGTGTTGAGTGTAAGTCGTTGTGGATTAGGCCAGACAGCGGCCAACCCCATCGTTTCAAGTATCCGCAATTTCAGGCCTTTGTATGAAGCGCTTCTTCAAAAAGATGTGGCCTACGACAGTGGATTTACCCTCGAGACCTCTGTTTTGGAATCATGTAAAGTGGTTGGACGCCAGCCGAATTTTCACCATAAATGATAAAACCTGAATAAAATGACGAATAAAGTTAAAATAAAGATTGACGGTAAAGAAATTATCACCGATCAGGGCAAAACCATCGTGGAAGCTGCCCATGAAAACGGTGTTTTTATCCCTACCTTGTGCAATTTTGCCGGTGCCTTGCCCAAAGGCTGCTGCAGAATGTGTACCATCAAAATCAACAACAGGTTTATGACAGCCTGTACCACGCCTGCAGCCTCAGGTATGGAAATTGAAAACAACACCAAAGAAATCAACGATTTCAGAAAAAGCATCATCGAATTGCTTTTCGTGAGCGGTAACCATTTTTGCCCCTCTTGCGAGAAAAGCGGAAATTGCGAACTTCAAGCCCTGGCCTATCGTTACCAAATGATGGTTCCCAGATTTCCTTATGCCTTTCCACAAAAATCTGTGGATGGCAGCAATCCACGCATCATCAAAGACCAAAACAGATGTATTTTGTGCAAACGCTGCATCAAAACCATCAAGGATGACGAAGGACGTAACTATTTCGCCTTCAAGGAAAGAGGTCATAAGCTGGAAGTGATTCTGGACGAAGAACTTGGAAAAGACATGTCGGATGCTTTGGCCAAAAAAGCCATGGAAAATTGTCCGGTGGGCTCCATTATATATAAGGAGATTGGTTTTGCGGCACCCATTGGCACACGCAAATACGACAACAAACCCATTGGAAGTGAAATCGAAAATTAACTTTGAAAACCTAAGAAAATGGAAAAAAAGATCATAGCAACTACTTCACTGGCCGGATGTTTTGGATGTCATATGTCCATTCTCGACATTGACGAACGTATCCTCGACCTCATTGAATTGGTTGAGTTTAATAAATCTCCTGTCGATGATATTAAAACCTTTACCAAACCCGTTGATATTGGTATTATCGAAGGGGGCTGCTGCAACAGCGAAAATGTGGAAGTGTTGCGTAGTTTCAGAGAAAATTGCAAGGTGCTGATTTCGTTGGGCGAATGTGCCATCATGGGTGGTTTGCCGGCCTTACGTAACGGTATTCCCATCGAAGAATGCTTGCGCGAAGCCTATTTGGAAGGCCCAACGGTTGGACTCAATACCGAGCATATATTGCCCAACGACGATGAGTTGCCCATGCTTCTCGATAAGGTATATCCATGTCACGAAATTGTGAAAGTGGATTATTATCTGCCCGGTTGTCCACCACGTGCCGACCTGATTTGGGACGCGCTTGTAGCCCTGATCACCGGCAACGAAATGGATTTGCCTTACGAAGTTGTTAAATTTGACTAACTATTTGAAAACTATTTGAATCATGCCAAAAAAAATCACCATAGAACCCGTAACCAGAGTAGAAGGTCACGGAAAAGTAACCATTCAAATTGATGATGCAGGACAAGTTCGCGAATCCAGATTGCACATTGTTGAATTCAGAGGATTTGAACGTTTTGTTCAGGGTCGTCCCTACTGGGAAGCTCCCGTTTTGGTACAACGCCTTTGCGGAATTTGTCCCGTTAGCCACCACCTGGCTGCTGCCAAAGCCCTCGACGTTATCGTAGGCGCCGGTACCGGTTTGGGTTTGACTGCCGTGGGCGAGAAAATGCGTCGATTGATGCATTACGGACAGTTTTTCCAATCACACGTACTTCATTTTTTCCACCTCAGTTCACCCGACTTCCTGTTTGGCATCAATGCAGATCCTGCCTTGCGTAATATCATCGGCGTTGCCATGCACCACAAAGATTTGGCGGTTCAGGGTGTGATGATGCGTAAATACGGTCAGGAAATCATCAAACATACTGCCGGTAAAAAAATTCATGGTACAGGTGCCATTCCCGGAGGTATCAACAAAAACCTGAGCATCGCCGAACGCGACCTCTTGCTGCACGGCGCCGATCCGCTCAATGCCGACAAAATGGTGGAATGGTCGGTGGCTGCTTTGGAATTTTTTAAAGCCTACCACAAAAACAACCTGACCCTGGTGGATACCTTCGCCGACTTCCCCTCTAACCACCTGAGTATCGTGCGTGCTGATGGCGCTTTCGATATTTATAATGGTGTATTACGTGCTGTTGACTCCGAAGGTAACCGCATTTTGAATGATGTGGATTGTCAGGACTACAACCAATATATTGAAGAGGAAGTGCGCAGCTGGAGCTACATGAAATTCCCCTACCTGAAACATCTGGGTAAGGAAAAGGGCTGGTATCGTGTGGGACCGTTGTCGCGGTTGAATACCTGTGATTTTATTCCTACACCGCTGGCACAGAAAGAGTTTGAGTTGTTTAAAGCCTATACCAACGGTAAACCCAACAACAAAACCCTGCATTATCACTGGGCTCGTTTGATTGAAACACTGCATGCCGCCGAAGAAATCAGAAACTTGTTGCAAGATCCCGATTTGCAAAACGAAGACCTGGTGGTAAAAGGCGAAAAATCGCATCGTGGTGTGGGTATTATCGAAGCCCCGCGTGGAACACTTTTCCATCACTACGAAATTAACGACAATGATCAAATTACCCTGGCCAACCTGATCGTGTCCACAACCAACAACAACGAACCCATGAACATAGCCGTAAACCTTACAGCCAAATCGTTTATGAACGGACAAAAGGAAATTACCGAAGGTATGATGAACGCCGTTGAGGTAGCCATACGTGCCTACGATCCATGTTTAAGTTGTGCTACGCACGCTTTGGGACAAATGCCACTCGAGATGACCCTTGTTAATACCAACAACGAGATACTTGATCAAAAAACGAAATAATCATGGAACCAAAAAAAAGAGTGCTCATTTATGGCTATGGAAACCCGGGCCGTCAGGATGACGGGTTGGGGAATGAAATGGTCAACATGATTCAAAAATGGATTGAAACCCATCACCTCACCTGCATGGAAACCGATAGCAATTATCAGTTGAACATCGAAGATGCTGAAAAAATTGCCCCTTGGGATATCGTGGTATTTGTTGACGCCACCAAAGAAGAACGCATCAATGAATACACCTTCAAAACAGTGGAACCCTCTGATGCTCAGGTAGAATTTACCATGCACGCTGTTTCTCCCGCTTATGTTGTTCATTTGGCTCAAAAGCTTTTCAACAAAACCCCCGAAGCATACGTACTGGCCATCAAAGGCTACGAATGGGAACTGAAGGAAGGTTTGACCGATTGTGCCAAACTCAACCTGGAGCAGGCATTTCAGTTTTTGGCGCGTCAGTTGGCGGGTTGGGCACTCATTAAAAAGAATTTACCAATAAGTATGTTATGACATTAGATATTTCAACAAACTACATGGGACTTAAACTAAAGAGCCCCATCATTGTAAGTAGTTCGAAAATTACCGGAGAGCTGGATAATATTAAGTTGTGTGCCCAATTTGGAGCAGGTGCCGTGGTGCTGAAATCCATATTTGAGGAACAAATCAGGGCCGAAGCCGAAGCCAGGGTGGACGGTAGCAACGAAATGTATTTCTGGTTTCCCGAAGCCAAAGACCATGTGATGGGGATGTCGGTGGAAGCCAACCTGGAAAAATACCTGAAGTTTGTGGAAGAAGCCAAGGCAGCCGTTGACATTCCTGTAATTGCCAGCATCAACTGTAAATCATCCGATGAATGGCCCAAATTTGCTAAGTTGATTCAGCAAGCAGGAGCCGATGCCATCGAGTTGAATATCAGTATATTTCCGTTTAATGCTTCGCTCAAAAGTTGCGAGGTGGAGGAAATGTACGTGGACATCCTCAAAGCAGTTAAAAAGGAAGTCAGCATCCCTGTGTCAATAAAATTGGGATGTTATTTCACCAACTTGTGCTCAATGGCCAACCAGTTGGTAGCCGAAGGAGCTCAGGGTTTGGTTCTCTTCAACCGCTATTTCCGACCCGATATAGACATCAATACCCTGCAAGTGGTTCACGATAATTATTTGTCCACTCCAGAGGAACAAAGTCGTTCGCTTCGCTGGATCGCCTTGATGGCAGGCAACAATATCGGGTGCGATTTGGCAGCTTCTACCGGCATTCATTACCA
The DNA here is from genome assembly GCA_965140775.1 of Bacteroidales bacterium. Lineage (GTDB taxonomy): Bacteria > Bacteroidota > Bacteroidia > Bacteroidales > F082 > UBA6244. The sequence goes on from OZ223471.1 coordinate 1,929,594, forward strand.
TACCGGTATGATTAAAATGCTTTTGGCCGGAGCCAATGCCGTTCAAGTGTGCAGTACGCTGTATGCCAATGGAATACCCTATATTGAAAGCATGTTGACAGAGCTTAAAAAGTGGATGGAAGAACGGAAGTTCAACAGCATATCCGACTTCAAAGGCAAGGCATTGGAAGATATGACCACCATGGCCTCTTTTGAACGCATTCAGTTTATGAAACGTGATTTTGAAGTATGGTAACCTTCTTTGTTAGGTAGGTTTCGCCTAATTTACCGCATGGGTTTGGTTGACAAAAACATGCGGTTTTTTTATTTGAATTGATAGATAACCCCGGCATTGATCTGAATCAGTTTGGACCAGTTTCCGGTGCGCTCAGGATTGTTCCACACATTGGCCATGCCATAGGTGATTCCGGGCGACAGGGTTACCGACCATTGGTCGTTGAGTGCGTACATGCCACCCATATAAAAATGTATCCCCAGATCATAACTGTTGAAATCGGGGGTGGCATCGCGGCTTACGTGTTCGGTTTCCAACATGGGCACTTCCCAGTCGGGATTGGTGAAGTGTAAGGCATCCTGAGCCGAGATATACCATTCGGAGTAGCCCTCCAGTTGGGCTTCGAGCAATAACGAATAATAGACCGTAAACTGAAAATACAGCTTAAATCGATTTGTGCCTTTTACATACAACAGACTTAGCGGAATGGTGGTGTAGCTGGCTTTAAAATCGATGTCTTCGGCGTGATACGAATCTCCGTAATACCCGGTGGAATTATCTACCAATCGCAATTGATTACTCAGATTGAAGGCACGTTGGTCGTAATTAAGTCCAAGGCGGATACGGAGGATGTCACTGATGGGATATTCGGCAAACAGCCCCATGTTGATGCCTGTTCCGCCCTTAGAAATCATCCATTGATCGCTCACATTGGTCAACTGAATCCCTCCTTCAAAACCCAGGGAGATTTTCTTTTTTGGTGGCTCGTCCTGTGCTCGAATTGCTGAGGCGAAAACCAGCATAATGAAGCTAATCGAAAGCGCTAAGTGTTTCATAATTAATGATTTTACCAGGTGTTAATGATCCAGAAAATTCCCACTGCAATGGCGGCCAAACCGGCCACACCATTGATGTAGGTGAGCAGACGATGTTTGTGGTCGTGACTGGCACTGCGTGAAATTATTCCCATAATGAAGGCAAATGCCACCATCGCGACAATGGTTCCCGCACCAAATCCGATGAGATAAAATACGGCTTCACTGTTGGTTTCGAAGGCCAACGTGGGCAACAAACTCACGATGTGCGACACGCCTGCCAAACCGTGTAGGATGCCAATTCCCAATGCTGCATACCACGATTGCCGTTCAGCTTCGCTCAGGGTATGCTGGTGTTGATGGTGGTGTTCATGCCGATGAACAAAGGCTTCTCCGGTTTCATCCACATGTGCATGATCGTGGGTATGATGTCCGTGTTTGGGTATAAGTTTTATCCAGGCCCATATCCCGATGGCGATGAGCATGACCCCGACAATTTTCTCGCTGTTATCGGAAATAAGTTCGATGGGAAACAAATCTCTGAAAAAGAAAAACAACAAACCAATCAGCAACATGCCTGTTAAATGGCCTATCCCCCACGAAAACCCAATCATCCATGCTCGACGTGGTGCCCGTAATGCAATGGGACTCACAGCCGCCAGATGGTCGGGACCGGAAATAACATGAATTATCGATGCCAAAAGGCCAAAAAGAAAGGGAAAACCGGCGATTGCTTCTTCCATGTGAATTTTTTCACAAAGATAAGATGTTTTTGAAACAAGGGACAAGGGACAAGCGACAAGTGAACAGTGAACAATGAACAGTGAACAGTGATCCAATAGCCAAAAGCTAACAGCTTTTCCCGCTGCTTTTCTCTGTGTTCTTTGTGTCTCTGTGGTGGATTTTTTGCGTGTTTCTATTCATCGTGGAGGGACAAGGTACAAGGGACAAGGAAAAAGTGAACAGTGAACAGTGATCCAAAAGCTAACAGCTTTTCCCGCTGCTTTACTCTGTGTTCTTTGTGTCTCTGTGGTGGATTTTTTGCGTGTTTCTATTCATCGTGGAGGAACAAGGTACAAGGGACAAGGAAGAAGTGAACAGTGAACAGTGATCCAAAAGCTAACAGCTTTTCCCGCTGCTTTACTCTGTGTTCTTTGTGTCTCTGTGGTGGATTTTTTGCGTGTTTCTATTCATCGTGGAGGGACAAGGTACAAGGGACAAGGAAGAAGTGAACAGTGAACAGTGATCCAAAAGCTAACAGCTTTTCCCGCTGCTTTACTCTGTGTTCTTTGTGTCTCTGTGGTGGATTTTTTGCGTGTTTCTATTCATCGTGGAGGAACGAGGTACACTCGAATACAAACAAATAAATATCCCCTGCCGGACGCCTATCCCAACCGATTTATCGGGTTTTTCTTCCGGCCCGCTATTCCATCAAATGGAAATGCAACCATAAACTTTTGGTCAACCTAACCATTAATCAGCTATTTTTGTTGCATGAAGCGGTATTTTATCAAGCTGGCCTACAATGGCCAGAACTACCATGGTTGGCAAATTCAGGAGAATGCGCATACGGTTCAGGCTGAACTTAACCAAAAAATATCTTTGTTATTAGGACATGACATCAATTTGGTGGGTTGTGGGCGTACGGATACCGGTGTGCATGCCCGTGAATTTTATGCGCATTTCGATGTGCCTGAAGTCAGATTGCCCTTGAAGGATTTGGTGTATAAGCTCAATCGGTTTCTGCCTGAAGACATTGTGGTTTATGGTATCTCCGAAGTGTCTTTGGATTTACACAGTCGTTTTAGTGCCATTAGCAGGACCTACAAATACTACATTCATACTATAAAAAATCCGTTTTCGGCGGGTTTGTCCATGACTTATGATGGTGAGTTAAATGTGGAGGACATGCAGGCAGCAGCCGATTATTTATTGAACTACAACGATTTTACAAGTTTCTCCAAACTTCATACCCAAACAAAGACCAATATTTGCCTGATAAAGGAAGCCCGTTGGGAGATTTTTCCCGATCAGTTGGTGTTTACCATAACCGCCGACAGGTTTTTGCGCAACATGGTTCGTGCCATCGTGGGTACCCTGTTCGAAGTGGGCAAGGGGAAATTGAGTCCTCAGGACATACCTGCCATAATCGAGTCGAAGGACCGAGGCAAAGCCGGTTTTTCTGTTCCTGCCGAAGGATTGTTTCTTGAACGGGTTATTTATCCTCAGGAGCTTTTTTAAGCTCTGCTCTTTGGTGTTTAGTAATTCGTCTGTTGTTTAAGTATTTTACAATCAGATCGTAATTTGCAATAACCTAAGTGTTGACTTGGTTAATTTGTGAATTTGTCCAGCGATAACTAATTCCTTTAGGATGCATGCAAGCAGGAAGTGTTGATGACACTTAATACTGACTTTGCAAATCAATACGTTCAATTAATTAATAGACTATTACTCGGAATTTTATGTTAATCAATCATTGATTGATGCTGTGGTTCTATGCGGGTCACTCATTTGTAGGTGCTGTTACCAAATCTACCACAATTTCGCTTATGGGTTTGATTTCGTGAATGTTGTCGATGGATTGCCCGGCCACCCAAACGGTTTTGTAGGTGGCTCCGAATGCTGCTTTTTCGATGGCTTTCATGCCTTTAAAGGCGATGAGCATTTTGATGTATTTTTTCAGGTGTTTGTTTTTGTTTAACATCCGGTTGAGGAAACCCGGTTTGGTGCCCAGTGACTGCACGTAAGGTGTGTTGATGACGGTGAGGGGTGTTCCCGAAATCATTTTAGTCAGTACAATGTCTTTGGCCGAATAGTCAACCAACGCCTGTTTGTATTCATCCGACACACCGGCTTCGTTGGAGGCGATAAAAACTGTGCCCACCGAAACCCCATCGGCACCCAGGTCCAGTGCATGTTGCAAGGTTCCATGGGTGGAAATTCCTCCGGCAGAAATTACGGGTATGCTCACTTCTTTTTTAAGCATGGGCACGAGCTCCTCCGGGCTCAGGTTGCCTGCATGACCTCCCGCGCGTGAGCTCACGGCAATGAGCGCATCCGCACCCTGGGCGGCTACTTTTTTGGCGTAATTCAGGTCTACCACATCACAAAAAACCTTGATTCCGGCAGGTTTGCACAAGTCCATGGTCTCCTGCGGGTTTCCCAATGAGGTGATGATAAAACCCACTTTAAGTTCCACACAAGTTTTTAGCTGTTGGTGGTATCGTACATTTGATTTATTTACGATGAGGTTGACGCCAAAGGGTTTGTCGGTGGCTTTTCTGATATCGAGAATGGCTGCTCTCAGCGCTTCGTCGGTACGAAAATTAAGAGCAGGAACAGCGGCGGTAATGCCACTGTTCAGCGCAGCCACCATCATGGCCGTGTTGGTAACCAGAAACATGGGCGCCATCAGGATGGGATATTTGGCACCAAGTTCGTCAAAAAGGGGAAAGTTCTTTTTCATTATGTCATTATTCGGTAATGACAAAGGTAGTAAGGAATCCGTTGTATGGGGGGATTTTTTTTGGGGGGGATCGTTTTTAACCCAATCGGACAAAAACCAAAAAAAAATTAACTGAACTTAAGCAACATATCCAAAACATGCTTACTTTTGGTTTTCTGAAGACCCATATTAAAATAAAATACTATCGTTCCATGAAAAAAATTTACTACTTTTTGTTGTTGTCGGCCATTGTTGCGCTGAGTTCATGCTACAAGTCAAGCAGCGATCCCATTACCATTTACACCGTGAAATATGAGATGCAGTTCAGCGGTGACGTGTTGATTGACACCGTTGCCTACAAAGATTTGTCGGGAGCCACTGTCACCAAGATGGCCCTAACCTCCGATTTCGATTATTCGTTTACTGCCGAAAATTCATACGATGCCTACCTCTATGTTTCCGGACGGCTTATTAATGGCTCGGTTAGTTCCAATCTCATAGTCAAAGACGGTTCCTCCATCAACTACGAAGATCCCCAAATGGAAAGCTGGGAGGGATCCAACGATACCCTGAAATTTCAGTTTACCTCCTCACGGAAGTTGGTAGCTTCAAAATAAATTCTTGTTGTTTTGTTTTATTTCAATGCGGGCAGCCTGGTTGTCCGCATTTTTTGTTGGTTGAAAATGAAGTGATTAGTTGAGTTTTGGGGAAATGAGGATTTTTTTAAATTATTTCCCCAAAAAGTGTAACATTCACAAATCCATTCGTCTGTTGAGTAGTAAGTGCAAAATGATAAAACCATTACATACATATCCCCATCAGGAATTAATCGCCGCCTGCCGGCAAAACAACCGAAAGGCGCAGATGGAATTGTACAACAACTATTATAAAACTATGTACCACACCGCCAACCGTATCCTTAACGACCCCACAGAAGCAGAAGATGTGATGCAGGAGGCTTTTATGGATGCTTTTCAAAAAATTGATCAGTTGGCCGAAAACGCGAGCTTTGGTGCATGGTTGAAGCGAATTGTCATCAATCGTTCGTTGGATTTGATCAAGCGAAAAAAACTGGAGCAAGCGTACCTCGAACAATCGATGCCTGAGGATGTGCAACTCCTTGATGAAGAGCCTGATGTGGCTTGCAAGATTGAAGAAGTTAAAGCCGCCATGAAGCTCATTCCCGACCAATACCGGGTGGTGCTTTCGTTGCATCTTTTTGAGGGAATGGACTACGAGGAAATGGCACAAATCATGAATTTAGAATATAACAATGTTAAAACCAGGTATTTCCGTGCACGTCAACGCCTGCTCGACGAAATACTTAACAAGAGAAATCAATTAGGTAAAAAGGAGGTTTGGCATGTGGAAAATTGAGGAGTTAATCAAAGATAACAAGGGGCAGTTCGAAACGGATGAACCCCAGGAAGGCCACCAGCAGCGGTTTTTGATGCGTCTGGAAAAGCAGGCAGCCCAACAAAAAAAATCCGTTGGCATGAGCATGTGGTACGGGGTGGCCGCTTCGCTGGTGCTGCTGCTGTCGGTGGTTTGGCTTACATTAGAGCCATTCAAATCGAGCAGGGCATCGTCGGTGAACAAGGTAACGGCCATCCAAATTTCGCCCGAACTAAATCAGGTGCTGTCCTATTATAACAACCAGGTGGAACAAGAAGCTGATGAGCTCACGGCCAACAGCAAGGACAACGAACATCTCACCGAAATCAACGATGCCGCACGTCTTCAAATGGAGAAATTGGATGCCCAATTGATGAGCATTGAGAAAGAATATCAAAAAAATCCGGGCAACGAGTCGGTGAAAGCGGCCCTCGTAAACACCCAACGCAAAAAAGCTGAAATAGTAGAATGTCTTAACGATAAATCACGCATGGCCACTCAGGGCTACCGCGTGGGAGAACCCTTTACACAATTTTAATCAACTTAAATCAAATCATCATGAAAAGAAAAATAACTACTTGTTTCGCAACCCTTGTAGTGTTGTTTTTCACAGCAGGACTTCAGGTGCTGCAGGCAGGAGAGACCATCGAAAAAGTGTTGGTTGACAAGAATTTTGAAGTAAACAGAGATGCCAATCTGAAAATTTCACACGAGTTTGGCAAAGTATATTGCAAAAATTGGGATAAATCGGAAATTTCCATCAAGATCATGGCAAAAATTACCGCCCGCAATGCCGACAAAGCCAACAGTTTGATGGACAGAATTAAAACCAGCGTTAGCGGAAACCGTAGTGAAGTCGAGGCTTCCTGCCGTCTTTCTTCGGGAAAAAACGATGGTTCCCAAAATATTGAAATCACCATGGAAGTGATGATGCCACGATGGGTCAACCTGGATCTGGCACACAGCTTCGGCTCGGCCTGGGTTGGTGAAGTAACCGGGGATGCCAAAATAGAAAGTGAGTACGGCGATTTGGTGATCACCTCACTCACAGGCAAGAACAACCATGTGGAGATGAGTTTTGGCAAAGCCACCATCGACAAAGCATCGGATATGGATATGGAGGTGAGCTACGGAAAACTTATCCTCGGCCAGATGACCAACGTTAAGCTCGAGTCTGAATTCTCGGATGTGTCGGTGGATGAACTCCTTCAAGCCAACGTGGAACTTCAGGGGGGTAACTTTGAAGTGGAAACCATGCAGGACATTCAGGGAGAATCGGAATTTACCAACATCAAAATCGGCCGGTTGTCCACGGCAGCCCATCTGGAAATGAGCTATGGCGGACTAACCATCAAAAGCCTGTCAAAAGATTTCTCTATCATTTCTCTCGACACCGAATTTTCCAATGTCACCATCGAAGTGGAGGGCGGAGCTTCCTATAAATTAAAGGTAGATACCGACTTTGGCAACCTGTCCTTTCCCGAAAAGGAAGCGCTCATCTCGAAAGATATTCGCGAAATTGGCGAACGTTCCGTGGAAGCGGTAATTGGTGCCAACACCAACCCAAATCCTTTAATTTCGGTGAATTCCAACTACGGATCAGTGAAAATTAATTAATCAAATATCATCAATTCCGGGAGTTCAGGGTGTAAAAAATCGAAATTAAAGCGCTTTGACTCCTTCAAAACAAACCTTAAATTCAGAAAACATGAAAACGTCATCCAAAAAAAAATTATTCCGCATCAGCGCCCTGGTGCTTCTTGTAGCCCTCACCGCTTTTCAGGCCATGGCCAAACGCAGCATCGATGTAGCCACCGAAGACCGCCCGCTTCCTGCTTTTAATTCCATCAAACTGATGTGCTCCGCAGATATTATTCTGGAACAGGGTAATACCCAAAAAGTGACCGTGAAAGCCGACAGCGACATCATTCAATACCTGGAAACCCGCGTGGAAAATGGGGTGTTGGTGGTGGATGTTTCCAAAAACAGGCTGTACAATATCCATGTGCTCGAACTGCATATCACCATGCCCCAACTCGATAAGCTCGAAAGCTCCGGTTCTGGTGATGTGGAGGTAAAGGGAAAGTTTAGCGGTAACAACCTGTATGTTAAACTGAATGGTTCCGGTGACTTCAAAGCCGACCTGAATATGACCAACATGGAAGTGGACATCAACGGTTCAGGCGATGCCGATTTTAATGGGGTAAAAGGACAATTTAAGCTCTCCATTCGTGGTAGTGGCGATGTTTCGGCCCGCGATTTGCAATTGGAGACCTGCAACCTCAGCTCCATTGGAAGTGGCGATATCGAACTGGCCGGCAATGCTGTTGACTTGACCGCATCCCAGATGGGCTCCGGCGATGTAAACGCCTATGGCCTCAAGGCAGTCAACGTAATTGCCACCAACAACGGCTCAGGCGACATGGTAGTCACCGTGGTGGAATCCCTGCAAGCCAAACTCAATGGCTCCGGCGACCTTACCTACAATGGAAAACCTGCCAAAGTAAAAGTCACCGCCAACGGTTCAGGAGAAGTGTACAGCAGATAATCCGTTTTTCATATATGATTGGGCCTTTTCGGGAAATTTCTGGGAAGGCCTTTTTTAATTACTACAACCACCATGCTGATAATGAACAAGGTATTGAGATGCATCCCGAAGTTTGGGTTGGTAGGGGTAAGAGTTTCCTTCCACGATGGCCAGTTGTTGTAGAGGTTTAAAAAATAGTGCCGCTTCAAGGAGAGCTTCATCAGGTGATAATCGGTATTGGGGGACGTCGAAGCCCTGAAATCGGGTGGTGGTAATCTGTCTTCCCATGTCTTGGTTAGGGCAATGGGTGACCGAATTAGGAGAGCTGTGATGGGCATTGAGGTACATCACAAACAAATGTCCCCCGGGCCGCAATATTCGTTGACATTGTTGAAATACAGCTTGCCGTGAGGAGGCGTCGGTGAGGTGGTACATGGGACCCATGAGCAAAATGATGTCGGCCAATTGGTCGTCCATCCATTGAAGTTGGCTGGCACAGCACACTTCATGAAACAACAATTTTTGCTTTTCGGCGGCTTGCAAGCGATCCGGCAACAACGCCATTGGCTTCTCCGCCATGTCCACACAGCCCACCTGATGTCCGTGTTTGATAAAATATTCGGCATACCTTCCCGGACCACAACCCACATCCACAATGGTCGATTCTTTTTTCAAAAAAGGAAGAATCGCACTCGTGACCTGATGGAATTCGGCCTTTCCAACCGGATGTTCCAAACGCATGAATTCTTCCATAACACCAGCGTTGTAGGCTTGTTTGAGTATTTCTGCAGGACTAATCATGTTGGTTTTTGGGTATAAACACCACCTGTTTGCCAATTTGGTGGCTGATGAGTTGATGGTGGACAATTTCTTGAAAGACAGGATGGTTCCACGGGGTGATAACGGGTGCTTCGATCACGTGACCATCATGCACAAAAACAAAATGGTCGCCATAGCAAAAAGCCTGGTTGGGATCGTGGAGAATCATCACTACCGTTTTGCCTTCCCCAACCAGTTTCCTGGTTAACTCCAATATTTTCACCTGGTTGGGATAATCCAGATGGCTGATGGGCTCATCCATAAGCAGAAGTGGTGATTCCTGAGCCAACAGGCGGGCAATCATCACCAGTTGCTGCTCTCCACCGGAGAGTTCGGTATAGATGCGTTCAGACAAGTGCGCTATTCCGGCCTTTTGCAATGCTTCTGAGGTCTTTTCTCTGTCGCAGTTGTTGGGGACAATCTTCACATGTGCCGATCGGCCGGTGAGCACCACATCAAACACCGAAAAAGGGAAAGCGGCTTTGTGTTGTTGCGACAAGAAGGCCATTTTTTTGGCTCTTTCCACCGGATTCATTTTCATCACTTCTTGTCCGTCCAGATGTATTTCACCTCCATAGGGCAGCAGTCCCGCCATGGCTTTGACAAGCGTGCTTTTTCCGGAGCCATTTTTCCCAAGTATAACCGTAAGTTTTCCGCTTTCGATATCCAGATTCACTTCTTTAAGCACCTCATTGCCATGATATCCGACGCTCGTGTTCCTCAAAGTAAGTATGCTTTCTATTGTTCCCATCCCACATTCGATTTTTTGAGTAACCAGATGAAAAATGGGGCGCCCAACAGCATGGTAAACACACCAATGGGAATCTCAAATCCGGCAATGGTGCGGCTGATATCGTCGATGACAACCAGAAAAGTGCCTCCCAGCAGAAAGTTGAGTATCAGTGTTGACTTGTTGTCCACTCCAAAAATCATCCGAACCACATGGGGAATCAGCAATCCATAAAGTCCGATGATTCCGCTCACGGCCACCACCGATGACGAAGCCAACGTGGCCGCAACTAAAACCCACCATTTTAGTTTTTGCGGCCTCGTTCCTGCACTGGCGGCTTCTTCATCGCCCATGGCCAATACATTTAATTTCCAGCGCATGACAAACAGAATGGCCAGTCCCAATGCTGAAGCAGGAAGGGCGCTTATAAGTGAATTCCATCCGGCATGCTGAAAATTGCCCATGGTCCAGTGGACGATGGCTTGCAGTTTGAAAGGATCGCTCAACACCTGCACGATGGTGAGCAAAGCGGTAAAAATTCCGTTGGTGATAATACCCGCCAGAATGAGTGAAACAATGCTCACCTGTCCGTGTTTTCGGGCCATGAAATAACTTAATCCCACGGCCAGAAGTCCGAAAACGAAAGCCGAAACCTGCACAGGCAGTACCACGGTGCTTAGTGCCAAAGCGGCACCAAAAGCAGCACCTGAACTCAGTCCCAACACATAGGGGTCGACCAACGGGTTGCGAAAAATAGCCTGGAGTGCCGCACCTGTCACGGCCAGCACAGCTCCCGACAAGAAGACCAGCAGTATTCGGGGGAGCCTGATATCCATCACAATTTGACTAAACACCGGATGTTGACCCATGTCACCCGTTTGAAGCAGGTGCCATAAGTCGTGGGCTGAAATATTGCCCGCAGGGCCAACAAAAATGGATATCAAAACCACCGGAAGTGGTAGCACAAAGAAGGCCAATCGCAGCAGGCGGTTATCTTTCATGGCTCCAATCTATTTGTTTGGAATACAGTTGGTTGAAGAAATCATTTCCAAAACTGGTCATGTCCGTGGTATCGGATGAAGGATATGCCCAATGGTGAAGTAACCGCGATGCGTACACCATCTTCAACGTCCACAAATCACATAAAAAAGGGTGGGGGAGTTCGAACACCCGATTGTTTTGTATGGCTGCAACTGACGCGAGCGAGGTTGTTTCCCTTATGGCCGAAGCCGACAGGCGTTGGTTGGGCCAAATCACCATTAAATCCGGATTCCAGAGAAGGATATTTTCCAAATTCACGGCCACATGTTCGTCTGCTAACGGACAAGCATTGTGAAGTTGTGCCATCTCGAACAAGTCGTTTACTGTACTGTTGGTTCCGGAGGTGTGGTTAACTCCTTGTGGCCAAATAAAATAGGCGCCAAGTTTCCTGGTTATCGCGGACTCGTCAATTTGACTGAGTTCATTTTTAGCGAAAGCGATGAGTGAATCTGCACGCGCGGATTTATCCAGTAAGATGCCGAGGTCAGACATTTCTTTCAGCACATCCTGAAAACTGTGGAGCATCACTCCATACACAGGAATGTTAAATGCTTCCATGCGTTGGATGGTTTCCGATTGGGAAGCCCAAATGATTACCAAATCGGGTTTGAGTGCCACCACCTGCTCCAGACTCACCATATCCCAGTTGCCTGGTGCGGGAAGCTGTCGTTGTTCAATTCGTGGGTCCAACGGTGCATAAAAACCATAGAGAGGAGCATCGTAAACGTTGGTGCTGATTCCGATCACACGGTTTTGTGCGCCCAGCATATAAATCCCCGAAAGGGTACTCTCGATCAGGCAAATCACCCTTTGTGCCGGCTCCTGCAGCCCAACGCTCTGACCCCTGAAATCGGTTACCTCAATGGGAAATTTCGCAGGGTTCGTCTGCTTAGCCCCGTGATGACATCCTGCCGTTGCCAGCAGAACCAACCAACCCACGTATGTGAACAACGACTTCATGTTTATCTGAAACTGATTTTAAATCCCAGCATCATGGAAAATCCGGTGTTTTGAAATTGCCAGGGCATCTCGTAGGTGTTGTTGGTGAGGTTGTAAAACTGACCAAACAGGTCGAAATCGACCTTGGAAGTGCCGGCAATGCGTTGTTGTAAAAACAGATTCAACACCACGCCGGGAGTAAATTCCAGTCGGCCCGATTTGGAACTGCTGTCGTAATAGGTGCCGGTGTAATTGATTACAGGAAAGGCCTTTAATCCGAAATTGGAGGTCCATGTGATTCCGCCATTGATGGTCAGGTCGGGAGCAAAAGGTACTTCGGCTCCATCCTGGTCGGCATCCAGGTCGTTGCCCACTTTCGTGGAAAGATAGGTGGCGTTGGCAAACCAGTTGAGTTGGTGGTTAATTTGATGGTTTATTTCAACCTCGATACCGGTACTTGTGGTGTTTCCGGCATTAACCGACTGTGATTGAGAAGGGTCTTCGCTTACACGATTTTCCACAATGGCGTCGTCGATCATCATGTGAAACAAACGAACTTTGATCATGGCTTTTTGTAATTTCAGATCGGAACCGAAATCTATTCCCAGACCTGATTCCGATTTGAGGTCGGGATTGGGAAGTTGACCGTTTTTTCCGGGAACACCTTTATCGGAAAGCAGCAGAGTGCCTCCCATGGATTTTAAACCGGGCGTCATGAAGCTATTGCCTGCGTTGGCAAACAGTGACCATCCTTCGGTAACATGGTATTTGGCGCCAACGCTCCAGAGCATGCGTCCGTAACTTTGTTCGGGTTCGCCGGGAGCGCCGCCACCAATCAGGCTGATGGTGTTGTTCACGTAATTGTATCGTAAACCTCCGCGGGCGATCAATTTTCCAAAATGCATTTCCTCCTGTGCATAAACTCCATACTGATAGGCCGTTGACATGTTGCCATAGGTGTTGTATCCCACCAATGGGTCGGCATAAGTTTCGTAGCTCGCATGCTGATAATCCACTCCCGCAGTAAGGCTGTGAGCTCCGTGTTGGAAGACCAGGTTGGCATCAACAGGAACAATAACCTGATCAACTCCTTCGTTGGCATCGAGGCTGTCGATTACATTAAAATGACTCGATTGCCAGGTTCGGTCGTATCCCCTGATGCCAAAGCCTGCATTAAAAGTCAGATCGTCGGTCAGGTGGGTGGTTTGGCTGATATTCAGGGTGGTGTATTGGTGAGCAAATCCCCGGTAAACCCGACCGGCATCTCCATTTTGACGGGTATTTTGTACGAAAACACTTACCTTGTTGTTGGCATTCTCTCCATAATACCAGGTGGCACCGCCATAGAGTTTGGTTTTGGCATATTCGGGATTTTTCTGCATGTTCAGCCATGAATTGGGCGTGCCATAGTTGGTGTAATCCGAAATTTCGTAGTTGATTCCGGCAAAATAGTGCAGATTTCCAATCCGATTTTGATGATACAACTGACTATTGAGTGTATTGTACGATCCGTAGGAGGTGCTGAATTTGGTTTCCTGCTGTTCAATTCGCTCTTTTACAATGAGATTTACGGTTCCTGCCAAAGGACTTTGATTTCCGGCAAAATCCTGAGATAAATAGTTGGGATACAGTACTGAAGCTGGCCCCCGTTGAATTTCCACCCGATCGATGATTTCCAGGTCGAGGGACATGGGATCGATAAATCCGTCGATGGGCAATCCCTGAAGCATCCAGGTAGCATATTTGGTGCCAATTCCGCCATAGGTTCCCCAGTTGGCGTCGTTTCTGGACAGCACGCTGGCCGAAGCGCCGGGTGTGTACATCAGCAATTCACTCAGGTTGTTATTGCCTTCCACAAGCAATGAAGCTTGTTGGGAGGTGATAACGTCCACCTGTTGGGTTACATTACCGGCGCTCTGTAATTGTTTGGAGGCCGTAATTACCACTTCGTTGATTTTCAACGTGTCGCTCACTTTTTCCTGGCCAAAAACGGCACTTGAGGCAAGCATGAATACAAATAATAAAGGGAAATAGTTGGATAGCTTTTTCATTTCTTTAAAGGTATTGGTGTTATGATTATGTTAAAACGTGTTACTATCAGGGTAAAAAAATTACTCCGCTTTGGTTATACAGATCTTACCATGTTGGATTCCTTTGATGGAAATCATTTGTTCGGCCAGTTTATTCAATTTGGCAGCATAGCCTTTTACTGCAATGATTTCCATGCAGTTGTCGTGGTCGAGGTGGAAGTGCAGTGAAGAAAGGATGGTGTCGTGGTAGTCGTGTTGTATGTGGGTGAGCGTTTTTTGGATGTCGCGCTTGTGGTGATCGTAAACCAGGGTGATGGAGCCGGCCACCAGGTGGTCGTTTTGCCAATTTTGCTCCACCTGATTGTTGGCAATCAGGTGTCGAACGGCTTGTGAGCGGTTAGTGAAATGATGATCGCTGACATATTGGTCGAGGGCATCCAACAATTCCTGTTCCAATGAAACGCCAAATCTGACTACGGCCATGTGTTACGTTTTTAAAATTTAGTAATACTATTTTGCAAACGTAAGAAAACCTCAAATACCAAGCATCAAAAAAAATGCGGCAGGCAGTATTTTATATTGGGACTAAATAAGTGACCCTTGCCTTATACCGTGATCCACTTGAATGTATAGGGCACTTGGGGTACGGTCATGCGTTCAGAAATACGCTGTAAACGAGCAGGTAAGCCCATGATATAGTCTCTGGCTTTTTCGGCAGAATCGTTCAAATCGCGCATACCTTCAATGTTCCATTCCTTGATCAGGGAGTTCATGATGTCGATATAATCCTGTGTGGTATAGACCATGGTTCGTTGGGCAGCATCCGAAAAATGGGTAAAAAGTTCACCTATTTTCCCTCCCGATTCTCTCAGGAAATGGGCCGGCATCACAATTTTCTTTTTCATCATGTCCTCAAAAGCCAGCATCATGTCGCTGGGGTCGAGTTCGAAAATCCGCTTAACGAAATGTTTGTATGCATTGGCATGACGGTTTTCGTCGGCGGCGATAAAACCACACATTTTGGCCAACTGGAGGTTGTTGCTTTTTTTGGCCAACAGCGCCACCCGTCGATGAGATAAATTGGTGGCCAGTTCCTGAAAACTGGTATAAACAAAGCTACGGTAGGGGTCTTTGGCAGTGTGGATGTCGATGCCGTCGTTGATCAAATGTTGTGTGGATATTTCCACTTCGCGCATGTTAACACGACCACTCAGGTATAAATACTTGTTGAGCAAATCCCCATGTCGGTTTTCTTCGGAAGTCCAGGCCCGCATCCACTTCGACCACCCGTTTTTATTTGCCTGATCCACACCTACCATATCCATCAGCCAGGCTTCGTAGGTGGGCAAAGCTTCTTCGGTAATGGTGTCGCCTATCAATACGGTGAGCAAATCATCGTCCAGTTCCATGGCCAATTCCCGAATTTCTTCCACTTCGTTCATGAATTCTGGGGAGGTTGAATCCGGCAGCATATCAGCGGGTTGCCAGATTTCTTCAATGGGTTTTATAAATGTTGTCAGAAATTCATCCATTGATTTTTCAAGGGTATGCATTACTTCCTTGCGGAGATTGGATAGTATCATCGAGTATGTTTTAGAACGGCAAAGGTATTATTCTTATTCATTCTAAATAGGGCACTATGTTTTATTGTAGGTTTATGGGGGGAGGTGAGTAAAAAAATGTTGTTGAACGTGGCTACTCAGCTCATGACTTGGCCTTGATTTTTTCTGCTTTTAAGCGATACAGTGGATAGAGTACCAACAAGAGCACTGAAATCAGGATAATGCCGGTATTCAAACCCCAAAGGTCGGCCGCCAGACCTGTGAGAGCAGCGAGAATGGCAGCAATCAACGATTTGGCTTGCGAGGTCACCGATAACACGCTGGCCATGGCTTCGTCTTCCGACAGCTCGGCAATCAGGGCAATACCCAATGGTTTACGCAGGTTTTCGATTATCATCACCACCACAAAGCCAACGATGGGCATGGTGTAGAATCCAATATAATGAAACGACAGAAAAACAATCCCCGCGCCCAATCCCACCAGCATCGACAGGTTCATGGGGGTGAAGTTGTTGCCGAACATGGAGGTAATTCTTCCGGAAAGCCGACTGGCTAAGGCTGTGAGCAAATACAGTCCAAAATAGATAATCCCCACTAAAAAGGCAATTTTTTGGTCGTCTTCCAAATATGAAACAACAGGAACAGCCAGCGCCATGGTTTTGATCATGGGTTGGATATAGTCTTTGATGGCTGAATAATATCCTGAAAAAAGGGAGGTGCTCAGCAGGGCAGTAAGGGTGCTCTTGTGTTTTAAAGAAATAATGAAAGACTTCCAAACTTCTAAAAATCGGGCCTTTACCGTTTCAACCTGGTGAGTTTTGATTTCTCCGTCGAGCCACTTGGGGTAGGAAGCAATCAGTACTACATCAAACAAATATGGTATCACCGACCACAAAAACACCTCACTGATGGCACCGCCAAGAAACACGATGACCCCGGCGATCAGAGCCGAAAAAGCAGAGCCTACCTGCGACCACGAACGGGTGTGACCATAGTAGTTTACCTTTTGATTGGCCCAGCCATTGGCTTTCAGGTATTGAAAAATCATGGCCTTGTGAACACCTGTCCGAAATGCGTCACCGATGGCATACAGCACCATGGCACCAAAAAGGAGTGCTACATTTGTGCTGAAGAAAAAAACCAAAAAGGAAAGAATATAAAAGGCAAAGGAGGCAATCAGTGTGCGACGGCGT
Source organism: Bacteroidales bacterium (assembly GCA_965140775.1). Taxonomy (GTDB): domain Bacteria; phylum Bacteroidota; class Bacteroidia; order Bacteroidales; family F082; genus UBA6244. The sequence continues at coordinate 1,946,304 of OZ223471.1, forward strand.
CCCAGGGCATCGGCAATAAAACCACTGGGGATTTCCATGAGCATGATGGCAATTTCACGGGTGCCGTATAACAAACCAATCTCCAGATAACCCACACCTCTCTCCAGAAAAAACAGCACCAGAAAAGCATCAAAAAACCGCAGATTCTTGAAAAACCCGTACAAACAAAACTTGTAATACTGAAGGTCTTTGGTGATGGGTACCATATACTGCCGCAATTTGTGGCAACAAATTTAGGCTAAAACCAATCACTTCTCCATTTATATGTTGCTTTTTAATAACGAAAAAAGCCGCCATGGGGCAGCTTTTAATGAGAAAGGGTTGATGATGATGGTTTATAACCTGGCTGTATTGGTCATCAAAATCGGAATGTCGTTGATGAATTCTTCGTCTTCGAGAGAAAACTCAGGTTCGTTGGTCAAGAGATGCTCGTCGGCAATGGACTCGGTGTTGAAAGGGATGTCTTCCACGTACGATTCCTCTTCCAATTGAAAATTTTGTGCCACATAAGCATCCTGTATGCTGTTGTAAACTTTTTCCGTATCGAACGGAATGTCGTCGATATAGGTATCTTCTGTCAGAAAGCCATACGAAGGAGGTATGTTGGCAGAAAGTTGGCGGGTTCCAAGTAACAGAACAAGAGCGATGGTGAGTGTAATAGTGGTTTTCATGACGTTATTTTTTTTATTTTTTATCGAAGTTTATAAAGCAAAAATACACCGCCAAAAGGCTCCGGTAAATCGCTTTTAGGTGAATGAAGGCGGTTTTTCGGTGAATGGAGAGATGTTTCGGTGGTTGGGTTGAATCAGTGAAAGGTATTAAAAAGTGTTCGTTTATGAACGCTTTATTCTTTTGAAATTTCATAAAAAGAAGGATTCTTTTCAACATGAACCTTTTGAAAAGGTTCATTGTTTGTGCACCTGGTCATTGGGTTTTATTCGTACTTTTGTAGCTTGATAATAAAGAATGTTATAACAATAACTTATAAATAAAAGCTCTGATTCGATGATAAGACACAGGTACTTTTCCAGCGCTGCATTGGCCATATTTTTTTTGTATTTGTTGATTGGGTCTTGCACCAAAGATTCCCAAAATTTACAACCTACCGCTTCTTTTACGGTTACGCCCCCATACACAGTGGTTGATACGACGGTAATTTTTGACGCAACAGAATCTTCCGATGATTTTACTTCCTTCGAAAATCTGGAATTTCGTTGGGACTTTAACAACGACGGACTATGGGAAACCGAATGGATTTCTGATGCCATTGTTAGCCGTACCTATCAACAAGTTGGTTATTATACCATTGGCTTGCAGGTAAGAGATCAGTCGGGCAATATGGGGTGGGTTTCACGAAGCCTCTATGTTCTTGATTCTGCTGATATTCTGGGTGAATTGCCTGTGGCCATTTTTACGGTAAATCCGGTAATGGGCGACGAAAACACCCTTTTTACCTATGACGCCTCCGGATGTACAGATGTTCAGGATTCGGTTTCATTGTTGGAGGTAAGATGGGATTTCGACAACAATGCCAGTTGGGACACCGACTGGTCAGTTGTAAAAATTGTTACCCACACCTATGGACAACAAGGAGTGTACGAAGTGATTATGCAAGTACGCGACACGGATGGCAATATTAATGGCAACAGACGAACCATTGCAGTTGGTTCAGGTGGAGGTGGCATAATCGACCTCACTTTTGTGGACATAACCGGTGGAACCTTTGAGATGGGATGTACCCAATCGAATCAAGAAACCTGTGAGTTATTTGACGAAACGCCCACACGTACAGTAACGATAAATGCTTTTCAAATGAGCAAATACGAAATCACCAACAAGCAATTTGCCGATTTCTTAAACGAAATTGGGTGCAGTCCCAACGGGTCATTGGGCGGTGAACCTCTGATTTTTATTGGCGCAGAGGGTTGCAATATTACATACAGTGGTGGGTCGTTCAGTGCGGTATTTGGTAACCATAATTTGCCTGTGACTCAAGTTACGTGGATTGGTGCCGAAGAATTTTGCGCCCGGTATGGCGGACGACTGCCCACCGAAGCCGAATGGGAATTTGCCGCAAAAGGTGGAAACAACCCCGGAAATTATACTTATGCCGGTAGCAACAACATCGAAAACGTAGCTTGGTATGCCGGCAACACATATGCCGTTAATCACGAGGTGGGTACCAAAGCGTCCAACCAATTGTTATTGCACGACATGTCGGGAAATGCCGCCGAATGGTGCGCCGATTGGTATCAATGGGATTATTATACACTTAATGAAAATGACAATCCATCCGGTCCTGCCACCGGCGAAATGCGTGTTGTCCGTGGTGGAAGCGTTTACAATGGTGACGACGATTGCCGTTCTTCCGACCGTTTTTATATGCTGCCCAAAACTTCTACCCCCGGTTTGGGATTCAGGATGGCGAAATAATAGAGAATTGATTTTTAACAAAGAAATATTCCCCGAAAGGGATAAAAAAAGAACATAATAAATTGAATATGAGAAAGAAAATTGTTGCAGGAAACTGGAAAATGAATAAAACATTTCAGGAAGCAGAAGATTTGGTGAGCACCATTGCCGACGAATTGGACGGTGCAGATTTGGCTTGTGAAGTCATACTTTGTCCTCCTTTTCCATACCTGGAAATGGCTTCTGACTATGCCGATGAATCGGGATTGCAAATTGCTGCTCAAAATGTGAGCGAACACGAGGAAGGCGCCTACACAGGTGAGGTGAGTGCTGCCATGCTGGCCTCCATCGAACTGGGTTATTGCATCGTGGGACACAGCGAACGCAGAAAGTATTTTGGAGAAACCAATGCCCTGTTATCCACCAAAGTGGAAAAACTCCTCGACCATGCCATTCATCCCATTTTCTGTATTGGCGAACTGTTGGAGGAACGCAACGCCAATAAGCATTTTGAAGTTGTTAAGGAACAGCTGACCGAAGGTTTGTTTCAACTTAATGCGGATGAGTTTTCGGAAGTGATTATTGCCTACGAACCCGTTTGGGCCATTGGCACAGGTGTTACGGCAACTTCCGATCAGGCACAAGAAATGCATGCCCATATCAGGGGTTTGGTTGCCGAAAAATACGGACAGGAAATCGCTGACAACACCACCATTCTGTATGGAGGCAGTTGCAATGCAAAAAATGCGGCCGAATTGTTTGCCAATCCCGATGTGGATGGCGGCTTGATTGGTGGAGCCTCCCTCAAGGCCGACGATTTTATCAAAATTGTGAAGAGTTTTTAAGCAGGAAAAGTGAATTATTATCAATTGAATATTCCCGTAAAGGGCAATCAGGATGAAACCGACATGTTGATTGCCCTTTTGGCAGAAGTTGGTTTTGAGAGCTTTGAAGAAGCAGAAAATCAGCTTATTGCCTATATTCCTGAAAAGGATTACCAACCGAATTTGCTTGAGAAAATCGACTATTGCCGGCAACCTGATGTGCTGGAGAACATAACCCGAACCTTTATTCCCGACCAAAACTGGAACGAAGTATGGGAAAGCAACTATCCTTTGGTAACCATTTCGGACAGGTGCGTGGTGCGTGCGCCCTTTCACCAACCGGTTGATGGGGTTGAATTCGACATCGTCGTGAAGCCGAAAATGGCTTTCGGAACGGCACATCATGAAACCACCGCCCAGATGCTGGAGGTGATGCTCGATCAGGATTTGACAGGAAAGATGGTACTCGACATGGGTTGTGGTTCGGGGGTGTTGGCCATCCTGTGTTCCATGAAAGGTGCCGCCGAAGTGCTGGCCATCGACAACGACGAATGGTCGTACAACAACACGGTGGAAAATGCTGAAATTAATGGTGTTACCAATATTGTCGCCGTATTGGGGGATGCAGACAGCCTGCAACCACCCATGTTGTTTGATGTGATTTTGGCCAATATCAACAAAAATATCCTGTTGCGCGACATGCCCGCGTATGTGAAGGTGCTCAAGTCAGGGGGACATATCTTTTTTAGTGGTTTTTATCAGGAAGATATGCCCGATATGGAGCGTGTTGCAAAGGAAAATCATCTTACTTTAGTGGAGTCGCGCTCCAAAAATAATTGGGTGGTGGCACACTTTATTAAGGAATAATCTGTTTACATGTTAATTGAGAAACCACGGTCAATGAATAGAAATAGCTGCACAATCATCGTTTTTTTGTTCCTATTCCAATTCATCGGTATTGCCGGATTTTCTCAAACCTTGGATTCGCTGTCAACCGATTCGGAAAAATTTTTCCAACAGATTTCGGTTATTCTTACCACCAACACCTCGAAGACCTACGAGAAAAAATCAGAGGAATTGCTCGATCGTTTCTATCAAAGGTGGTCCATTGGCCGTTTCAATAAAGAGGAAAAGGATGAGATTCGGGCTTTAATAGAAACCATGCGTGCCAAGCGTATGCGCACATTTCCGCATTTGTACGACTATATTTATACCCTCACTTTGTTGGCCGAGTCGACCCAACCACCCAAAAGTATTCTGGCCTGGCATGCGTTTGCCGATACCCTTTTGCTGGATAAAAATGCGAGTCCGTTTTCCGATTTTCTCACCTTTACCAACAACCTGATCGAAAAAGACCAGGTACACGAAAAACGATCCAACGACTGGTTTGTCAGGCAAACCAGGTTTCGTTTCGATTTGGATACTACCTTTTTGGTTCGTTTCGAAAAAGTAAATCTGGTTTGTGCTTCGCGCAAGGACAGCGCCACCATTGAACATACCTCCGGTGTGTTTCAATATACAACGCAAACCTGGTTCGGTGACGGGGGCGTGGTTCGCTGGTCGCGATTTGGCGAAGAAATGGGAAAGGAAATTTATGTTGACTTGCCCCAATACACCCTGAATCTGGATGATCCTCAAATAATTGCGGATTCGGCGGTTCTTCATTACAAACGTTTTTTTGCCGAACCTGTGGTAGGGGCTTTTCGCGACAAGGTGTTAGCCAGTGCTCCTTCCGAACGGTCGCAGTTTCCCACCTTTACGGCTTACCTTTCGGATATCGACCTTCCTGAAATTTATAAAAACATACACTTTTATGGTGGTGTGCAAATCGAAGGTACCGGAATGTACGGCGTGGCCTCCGGTGGAAAGCAAGCCACCATCACCATTACCCGAAACGACACGGTTTTTGGTAAGCTTACTTCCGACAAATTCCGCATTGTTGCCGATGAAGCCATTTCGGCCCATGCCACGGCGGTGTTTTATTTCGAAAACGATTCACTCTATCATCCGGGTTTAATTGTAAAATATACCGACAGCGACCAGGAGCTGGTTTTGTACAGCGTGGAGGATGCCTCCAATGCCATCCCCTTTTTCGACTCTTACCATCAGTTGGATATCTATGTGCAGGCCCTGTTTTGGAAACTAAACGAAGACGATATGCTTTTTAAGCGGATTCGTACAGTTAATGATAAAAATCTGGCCTATTTTGTTTCGAGCAATTTTTACTCCAACCGCGATTTCTATCAACTTCAGGGAATCGACGACCTGCATCCGCTGTATGTGGTACAGAACTACATGCGCGATTACAAAGTGGATGAAGTACAGCTGAATGCCTTGGCCGATTATATGCAAAAATCTGCCGATCAGGTGTCGGCCATGCTGATTAACCTTTCCAACAAAGGTTTTTTGGTTTATAATACCGAAACCCAAACGGCCATTGTAAAGGGCAGGTTGAATTATTTCCTGAATGCTAAATCCGGACTCACCGATTATGATGTAATCAGGCTCGAATCCAATGTGCGAACCCGTCCCAATGCTTCGTTGAATATTCCAAGTTTGGGGCTCAATGTATATGGTGTGCCCGAGGTTTCCATCAGCGATTCGCAGGAAGTGTATATTTATCCCTACGATCGTAATATTCAGTTCTTTAAGAACCGAGATTTCAATTTCGACGGACGTGTACACATGGGACTGTTGGATTTTTATGCCCGAAACAGCACCTTTATTTACGACAGTTTTTTGCTGCGAATGAACTATGTGGATTCGCTGGCTTTTATGGTAAAATCGCAGGATTCCCTTGGTCGTATCGACTCGCTCATACATGTTCACAATGTAATTACCAACCTCAACGGAACCATTTACATAGATGATGCCAACAATAAATCGAGTTTGAAAAGCTTCCCCCAATTCCCCACTTTTGTCAGCAACGACGAAAGTTATGTTTACTACAACCGACGAAGCATTCAGGACAGTACCCTGCTTGCCGACAGTTTTTATTACCGGGTGGATCCATTTATTTTCGATAGCATCAAAACATTTTCAACCGACGGATTGGCCTTTGAAGGTACCCTCGTGTCTGCCGGCATTTTTCCCGATGTGTCGCAACCGCTGGTGGTAATGCCCGATTATTCCCTTGGTTTTAAGCATACTACCCCCGATAAAGGATATCCGGTTTACGGTAACAAAGGTGTGTATAAAAAGGATATTTCATTGAGTAATGAAGGATTCGATGGTAAAGGAACCCTGGATTATTTATCGTCGAAAACCCAATCGGACAATTTCGTGTTTTATCCCGATTCGTTGATTGCCACCGGACAAACCTTCGTAGTAAACGAAAGCCCCGACAAGTATGATTTTCCATCGGTACAAGGCGATACGGTGGATATCAAATGGGTGGTCGATACCAATGTGATGATGGTGGACAACCTGAACAAACCCTTTATTGTATATGGTAACTCGTGGCTAAAAGGGACCTTGAGTCTCAATCCCGCTTATTTGTTGGGGTCAGGTGCTTTCTTTTTCGATCAAAGTGAGTTGGTATCCAATGCCATCGATTTTAAATACAATCAGTTGTCGGCGGATACGGCAGATTTCTATCTGAAAAACCGTGAGAATGACACACTTGTGTTTTATGCCAACCAATACCAGGCCCACATCAATTTCGACACACAAACCGGACATTTCAACCATATCTATAACAATTCTTTCGTGAAATTCCCCTTCAACAGGTATATTTCTACCCTCGATGAAGTGGAGTGGCGCATGAATGAGGATATGCTGTTGCTGGAAAGTAATTTGGGAAAAGATTATCGTGGAATTGATACCCTTACCAATACGGAAATGATCGATTATCAGTTGGTTGGACCGGAATTCATCAGCGTGAAACCGGAGCAGGATTCGCTGCGCTTTTTCGCCGGCAGAGCCAGCTACGATTTGAAAAACTATACCATCGATATCGAAAATGCCCGAATGATCAAGGTAGCTGACGTGGCTGTATTTCCTGCGGATGGCAGGGTTCGGATATTGCGCGATGCAGGAATGGAGACCCTTAAAAATGCCACCATTATCGCCGATCGGACTCATAAATATCATACCATCTATCAAGCAGAACTTAATATATTGGGTAAGCACGATTTTAATGCCAAAGGTTGGATAGACTATGTGGACCGGCTGGGCGCCAAACAACCCGTGTATTTTAGTGATATTGCCTCCACAACAAGTGGAATAACAACAGGTTACGGACAAACCCTCCCTGAGGAAATATTTTTCTTAAGTCCGGAATACCTCTACAAAGGGACACTGAAAATGATTGCGTCGCAACCGCATCTGGTTTTTGAAGGAGGTTACCGGTTAAATCAGGAATGTGTTTTGAATTACGACAACTGGGTGGCGTTTAACCAGATGCTCGATCCAAAAAATATTGTATTCAACCTGGCCGACAGCACCTTCGACATGGATGGACGCAAGGTACACTTCGGTTTGGCCTACGATGATGAATTCAGAAAATATTATTCACTTGCATTTCAGCCACTTCGTCATCCTGCCGACCGATTGTTGATGGAAGCCCGCGGGCAGCTGGTGTTTGATACCCTGGGTCAAAAATTTGTGGTTGGCGCATTTGATAACCCTGCTGTAAATCAGAAGCGTCTGACAGAAAATATTGCCTTGGAGACTGAAAAGTGCATCATGCGTGGCAGCGGCAATCTGAATCTTGGTCTCGATTTTCACATGCTCAATGCCCAAATAACCGGAACATTCGAGCATCTGATCGTTCCAGATTCCACCCGCATGCAGGTAGTGCTGGCACTGGATTTCTTTTTCGACACCAAACTCATGGACATGATTACCGACAGTTTGCGGTTGTCGTACAATGCCGGAGTTACCGATACCAAGGGCGTTTTTCAGCTCTTTTTAAGCAAGAACCTTCCCCCCGGCGTCAATGCCGACGAGCTCATCAACGAGTTGGCATTGTATGGCCAAATCAGAAAACTGCCCGATTTGCTGAAGCAATCGATGATATTCTCCGACCTGAACATGTATTGGGATAGCGACAGTCGTTCGTATATTTCAACAGGTAAGATCGGTTTGGGGTATTTGGGAGGCAACACCATCAACAAATACCTGGATGGCTATGTGCAAATAGAGCCCGGCGTTACCGGAAGTGCCATCACCGTGTACTTGTCCTCCTCACCCGATAGTTGGTACTTTTTCACGTTTAAAAATGGGATCATGCAAGTCATGAGCTCCGATATGGCGTTGAACGAAAAGCTGGAGACCACCAAGCTCGAAAAGCGGGTGTTAAACCCCAGCAGCGATGTGGATTATTATGAGTACGTTATCTCTACAAAGCGCAAAATGGTGGAGTTTGTGCGTGAGATGGAAGATAAGAATAAGTAAATCTTAACCAATTGGCAGGCTGCCATAGTTAAGAAACTTAGGAACTAACGTTTGGCGGGTATTTTCCCCCCAAGGCAATATTTAAAAAGATTTTGAAACAACCGCTCCTTTGTTCAGGATATTTTTTTATTTTTACTGACTTTCAAATACATTAACAGGAATAGTAAAATCAATTCATAATGAAGTTTATAATATCAAGTACAGCCTTATTGAAAGCGCTCCAAAAAATCAGTGGGGTGCTCACCACCAACAACACACTGCCCATTCTGGAGGATTTTTTGTTTGAACTGGAACACGATCAACTGCGCATCACCGCTTCCGATCTGGAAACAACCATCAGCGTGGTGGTAAAGACTGATATGTCGGAAAGTACCGGCGTAGTGGCCATCCCTGCAAAGATGTTACTGGAAATTATGAAAACATTTTCAGAAATTCCTGTAACCATTTCGGTGGAGGGAACCAATGTGGAAATTTTTGCCGGTGAAGGTAAATATAAACTCATTGGTCACGAGAGTGATGAGTTTCCCCAAATGCCCGTATTGGAGAATACCACCTCCCTGGCGCTCAATGCTTCGATTTTGGTGAATGCATTTAATAAAACGCTTTTCGCCACCGGAAACGACGAACTTCGTCCTGTGATGTCGGGTGTGTTTTGCGAAGTGTCGGAAGAAAGCCTGACCTTTGTGGCTACGGATGCCCACAAACTGGTTCGCTACCGCCGTCATGATATCAAGTCTGAAGGTCATTCTTCTATCATTCTTCCCAAAAAGCCGCTCAATCACCTCAAAAACATTATGCCCGACGATGAAGGATTGGACGTTAGTCTTGAATACAACGAAACCAACGCCATCATCAAATTCAAGGATATTTCCATGGTTTGCCGGCTGATAGAAGGACGTTATCCCAATTATGAGGCCGTAATCCCCGCTCAAAATCCTTATAAACTGACCATCGACCGGAAAAATTTGCTCAACGCCATTCGTCGTGTTTCCATTTTCGGCAGCAAATCTACTCATCAGGTGCGCTTCAAACTTTCGGGGAAAGAGTTGGTGCTCACAGCAGAAGATATTGATTTTGCCAGCGAAGCCAAGGAACGACTGACTTGTAGCTACGAAGGCGATGATATGGAGATTGGTTTCAATTCGAGATTCATGCTCGAAATGCTTTCCAACCTCGAGCCGGAAACCGTGCTAATAGAAATGTCCGCTCCCAATCGCGCCGGAATCATCCTTACCGAACGTGAAGAAACCGACCCCGAAGATATTTTGATGTTAATCATGCCCGTCATGATTACACAATAGTTTTAAGTGAAAGTTTGTTATTAAAACGGCATGCTCTTTGGGATGCCGTTTTTTAATTTTATAGTCCATGCCTCAATATAATTTTGACCAACAGGTTCTTCGTGAAGATACGTCATGCGTAAAATACGATTTGCGCCAAAAAATATTTCAGCGTCCGGATGTGATACCCATGTGGGTAGCCGACATGGATTTCGAAACCCCTGAATTCATCCGAAAGGCGGTACTCGAACGTGCCTCGCATCCCATTTACGGGTACACCTTTCGCCATGAAACCTACGTAGAATCCATCGTGAATTGGGTTCGCAAACGACATCAGTGGGAAACCCAAGCCGATTGGTTTGTGTTTAGCCCGGGCATTGTGCCTGCCGTCAACATGGCTGTTTTGGCGCTCACCCAACCCGGCGATGGCATACTTATTCAACCGCCTGTTTATTTTCCGTTTTTTAATGCGGTAAACGACCATGGACGAAAACTGCTAACCAATCAGTTGGTGTATGCTGATGGTGTTTATTCCATTGATTTTGAAGATTTTGAAGCCAAAGCAAAAAATGCCCGAATGTTTATCCTGTCGAGTCCGCACAATCCTGTGGGGCGGGTTTGGAGTCAGGAAGAGCTTAGCCGCATGGGTGAAATTTGTCGGAAATATGGTGTCATTATCATAGCAGATGAAATTCATAACGATCTGATATTGCCGGGCAATCATCATACGGTTTTGGCAAACCTCTCGCCCCAATTGGCGGATATCACACTTACTTGCATTGCCCCCAGCAAAACCTTTAATGTGGCAGGCCTGGCCACTTCCTCGGTGATTGTGCCAAATGAGGAATTGCGCACCTTGTTTTCCACTTATGTTGACAAACTGCATCTTTCCGGAGGAAATCTTTTTGGAGCCGTGGCTTCCATTGCAGGATATACGTACGGTGAGGTTTGGGTGGACCAACTGATGGCTTACGTAGCGAAGAATTTGGCTTACCTGACAACTCAGCTCAGCGAGCATACCCCCATTCGGGTGGTGGCGCCACAAGCTACTTACATGGCTTGGTTAGATTTTGGTGCCACACAAATGGACGACGAAACCATTAAAGAAACCCTGATTAACAAAGCCGGATTGGGCTTGAGCCACGGACCGATGTTTGGCCGGGGGGGAGAACGTTTTCAGCGAATCAATCTGGCTACCCCCATGAAAGTAGTGGAAGAAGCCACCCATCGCCTACTAAATGCCTTTGGCTTGTAACCCATGGGAGGAGTTTTACGTATCAAAGTGAGTAATTGGAGTTGTATGAGGAATGTAGGATGGAACTTGGTGCTTATACCGATATTGTTGTTTCTTGTTAATCAGGTAAATGGTCAATATTATACCTATATCAACCGAGGCTATACGGAGGCACATCTGGGGGTAGTGCGCCCCATGTTTGATTTTGGCAAAAAAAAAGGCACCCAACTGGCTCGTCATGCCAATGTGGGCATCAATATGGGAGGGTCGGCTTCGTACTATTATTCGCGACAAGTGGCCATTGAGTTTAACCTGAACTACAACCGAAATGGCATCAATAAACAAGGGGTGGCCGATGCATACCTGAATCTCGACACCCTCAATTATCTTTCCGCGAAAGCCGAAACGGGTTCTTTTCAGCATATCATGGGAGCCACGGGGCTCCGGTTCGATTTGGCTCCCAACGAATATTTTTCTTTCGTATTTAAAATGATGGGCGGTATCGGCATGATTTATAAGCCGGAGGGTACAATCACCCTCACCACCACTTCAGGAGATCAAAAGTTTACAGAAACATCAAACCTCCAAATGGTTTTTACTTTGTATTCTTCCATGGGAACACGAATCATGATTTCCGAAGATTTGGATGTGCATTTGGATGTGGCCTATTCGGGTTCAAAAGTTGATTTTGCTTACCGGCGAAACGGAATTGACATCATCGAAAATGAACATATCGGCTATTTAATGATACAGGCAGGTGTTGGTTATGCGTTTTAACTTACTGAAAAACAAAAAGGTATTTGTTTGGTGGAATAAAAAATATTTTTACTTTTGACCATTCACCAAAACACCACCATATGAAAGCTTTAAAAATTATTGGAATTATTGTCGGGTTATTGATAGCCATTTTTCTTATCGTGCCCATTTTCCTGGCCAACCAGGTTACCATTTCTTCTCATACCACCATTCAGGCCAAGCCTGTTACCATTTTCCATGAGGTAAGCACCCTAACCAATTGGAGTCATTGGTCTCCTTTTCACGCAGCCGACACAGCCATGGTTTCGGAATTTACCGGACCTGAGCGCGGCGTTGGTGCCACCATGACCTGGTTAAGTAAGACCTTGGGGGATGGCCAATTGGTTATCGCCGAATGTAAACCCTATACCTATATTCAAAACAATATTTCATTTCAGCCCGATAATGGTACGGCAAGGGGCGAATGGAATTTTGAAGAAACACCCGATGGGGTAAGCGTTACCTGGACCACCACCATGCCCGATTTGAAATATCCCATGGGCAGGTACATGGGGTTGTTGTCGGGAATGATGATGGATCCTTTCATGGCCTCAGGTCTCAGTAAATTGAAATCCTACTGCGAATCGTTGCCCGCACCTCCTGATATTGAGATGGTTGATGTGGAGTCGGTACCATCGCTTTCCATCCTCGATTCTACCACAGTGGATGGAATTGGAGAGATGCTGGGCCGTAATTACGAACTTATTTCTGCCTACATGACCGCCAAAAAACTTGACATGGCAGGCATTCCATATGCAGTGTACTATAACTGGGATCCCAATGGCATCATTCATATCAGGGCTGCCATACCCGTTGCCAAAGCCGATAACGGAAAAGGTCAGATTGAATTCTTTGAATTGCCGGCTACAAAAGCAGTGATGGCCAAACACATGGGAGGTTACGATACCAGTACTACACACGAAGCCATCATGGAATACATGCAGGATTTCGGCATTGAATGTGCCGATTATATTTGGGAAGTTTATGTAACCGATCCCATGACCGAACCCGATGAGTCGAAGTGGGAAACGGATGTTTATTATCCTGTAAAATAGGTTTCTATGTTGAAAGACAATTGGCTGGCATATCTGATTATGGGGGTGGTTATGTTACACCTGCTGCTAGGGTTTGTTTGGCTGATTTACAAAATGAATAAAAAAGAAACCACAAAAGCAAATCCCATCAAAAAGGCCAACGAGGATCAGTTGGACGACAACAAGTCGTAAAACTGGTCTTCGTTGATGATGGGAACACCCAGCTTCTCAGCTTTTGTTTTTTTTGCGGGTCCCATTTTGTCGCCGGCAATCAGGTAGCTGGTTTTGGCACTGATAGCTCCCAGGTTTTTACCTCCATTGGCTTCGATGAGAGATTTCATCTCGTCGCGGGAGTATTTTTCGAACACGCCACTTACCACAAATGTCAATCCCGACAAGGGGCCGTCTGCCGTCTGTTCATCTGTTGCCGATTTTAGCTGAAGCCCTTTTTCTTCCAGTCGGGTAATCAGCTCATGGTGTTCGGGGCGGGCGAACCAGGTGAGTACTGAGTCGGCAATGCGTTCGCCAATGTCTTCAATGGCGATGAGTTCGTCAAAAGTGGCTTGTTGCAGGTAATGGATGTCGCCAAAGTGTCGCGCCAGTTTTTTGGCTACGGTTTCGCCCACAAAACGAATTCCCAGCCCAAATAGCACTTTATGAAATGGTTGTGCCTTGGAAGCTTCAATGCCATTTAAAATATTTTGAACAGTTTTTTCCTTGAAGGAGAGGGTTTTTTCCGGTTTTCCATCGGTGGTGGCAATGGTTTTTGACAGGCCAAACAACTGCTGATAGGTGAGGTCGTAAAAGTCGGCCACACTGGATACCAAGCCCGATTCCCACAATGTTTCCACCTTTCCTTCGCCCAAACTGTCGATGTTCATGGCTTTGCGCGAAATAAAATGTTCAAGCTTGCCTTTTATCTGTGGTGGGCAATGATCTTCGTTCGGGCAAAAGTGAGCGGCTTCACCGGGGTTCTTTATCAGTTTCGTTCCACATTCCGGACATGAACGAATAAACTCGACTGGTTCACTGCCGGGTATGCGTTTTTCCGTATTTACCCCCACAATTTTTGGGATAATTTCACCACCTTTCTCAACATAAACGGTGTCCCCCAGATGGATATCCAGTTGGTGGATGATGTCGGCATTGTGTAGGCTGGCTCTTTTAACGATGGTTCCTGCCAGTTGCACAGGTTGGAGGTTGGCCACCGGAGTAATGGCACCCGTTCTTCCTACCTGATAATCAATGGATAGGAGTGGGGTTTCCACTTGTTCGGCTTTAAACTTATAAGCAATGGCCCATCGGGGACTTTTGGCTGTGTATCCCAGCAGGTTTTGCTGTGCGATGCTGTTGACTTTTATTACAATGCCATCAATTTCATAATCAAGTTCGTGTCGGTGTTTGTCCCAATGGTTGATATAGGCAAAAACCTGGTCGAGAGAGGTGCAAATTTTGGCATGTGCCGAAACTTTCAATCCCAGTTTTTTGGCCAGTTGCAGCCCTTCGAAGTGGGTATCGGCGTGTAGAATATTTCCGGGAATTTGGTAGAGGAAACAATCCAGAGGACGCTGGGCCACCAAGGCAGGATCCTGGGTTTTCATGGAACCCGAGGCGGCATTGCGGGGATTGGCAAAAGGAGCTTCTCCCAGTGCTTCGCGTTCTTCGTTCATCAGGTTAAATCCCGATTTGGTCATGAATATCTCACCTCTAATCTCAAAATCTTCAGGGGCTCCAGCTCGAAGTTTCAGCGGAATCGATTTGATGGTGCGTGCATTGTTGGTAACGTCATCGCCTTGAACGCCATCGCCTCTGGTTACTGCCTGAGTGAGGATTCCTTGTTGATAGATTAATCCGATGGAAAGCCCGTCAAACTTAAGTTCACACACGTATTCCACAGGTTCGTCAATGGTTTTGCGCACACGGTTGTCGAAGTCGGCAATTTCGCCTTCCGAATAGGTGTTTGAGAGAGAGAGCATGGGATAACGATGAACCACCGTGGCAAATTCTTTGGTAGGAGTGCCCCCAACGCGCAAACTGGGTGAGTCGGAGCGGATGAGGTCGGGAAACTGTTGTTCCAGCGATTCAAGTTGTTTGAGCAATTGGTCGAACTCAAAGTCGCTAACGGTAGGCATATCCAGTGTATAATACTCGTAGTTGTATTGATTGATTTTTTCAACCAATTGATCGATAAGTATTTGAGCTTCCTGAGGGTTCATGTTAGTGGTAGATGGCGTTTGGAATGGTAGCTTTATTGCGGTAAATGGTGATAACCTGGTTGTCGTTGATGGGATTTAACCAAAATAGTACCTTGTCCATAAAGCCGGGTTCGATGGTAGTTTCGTACTCCAATTCGGGGAATATTGTTTTCATGCTATCCACCCTCGCCTGAAGTTTATCCTGTTGGTAGAAAAGGATAAAATCGGGAGCCGGCGCGCCTTGCTGCAATTTGGTCCGATAGTCGGAAAGACTATCTTTTCCCATGTGTTTGTCGTAGTGGATCCAATGTTTGAGATAATATTGCGGAGGAAATTGGCCGCCACTATGCTTAATGTCTTCGATTAGAAAGTGTTGTATATTGTCGTATCGCGACAGATAAACCATGCTTTCCACCCGGGCTTTCTTGGAGTACATCACCGTAACGGGAATCAACAAAATGATGTTCAATACCCAGAAAAATACCCAGGAGCCGCGTATCCATTTGGTTATGGATGTTTTTTGTTTCCATTTTTCTTCCCATTGCATCCAGCCGATAACGCCGGCCATCATCAGAAAGGGCATGATGGTCACCACAAAACGTTCTTGTTTGTTGGGGTAATAGCTGTGAAAAACCAGGAAGATGGTGATGGGGATAAATAAAATTAACAGATGCTTCCAGGTTTTCAGGTATCCGGCAAGTATGAATAGGCTAACAGGAGGGATAAGTATTCCGGCCAGAAACAACAGATAGGTGTACCATGGACTCACCACATAATCGGCAGCATGGTGCATGTTATAATCCACATATCCAATAAATTGCACCATAGGTTTTCCCCATACCAGATAATCAATGCTCCCCTGAACCAGCACCATGGAAAATAGTGTTCCCATGGCCAACCACCAGGTGGCTCTCCATTCTTTCCTGAAAAGTAAAGCCAAGCCAATACCTCCCGGTATCATCAGCGTTTGGAATCGGACATTAAAGGCCATGCCCATCAGTATGCCGGCCAGTATCCACCACAGGTTTGGTTTTTTATTCTTCAGGGCAACTACCACTATCCAAAAACCGGCCATTAGAAAAGGTATGCTCGTATATTCTACCAGGTTGCGTACGCTGATGAAAGGAAAAATCCAAAAAATGGACAGCAACCATCCCACTCGGTTGGCCGTGTGTTTGTTGCTCAGTATGAGCGTAGCCTTATATCCGAAATAGATAATCAACATGGACCATAGTGCATGTAAAAATCTTACAATCAGCATTTTGAATTGAGGGTCAGTCATGCCCAAATGATCCATAGTCCACAAAAGAACATAATGAATACCCACATAAAAAAAGCTGAACCCTTCGGGTACATTGGTGCCATCGGCGCTGGGGAGCCATCCGTAAAAATCAATGCCATCCACCCACGATTGAGCTATTTCGATAATCAGAAACTGGTCGTCGTGCCATCCGTAACCTTTGGCAAAAACAACGGCCAGCATTCTGAAAAACAACCCTGTTAACAGTATCAGGGACAGTGGTTTGTTTTGATAGATGGTAGTTATTTTTTCTTTCACGGGCTATTGATTGATTAGATTACCAGTCCACTTGCTGTCTGGATACGGGCATGGTCATACAACGGGCTCCTCCACCTCCGCGCGACAACTCATTTCCTTCGATGGTAATCACCACTTTGTTGTAATCTTCAATTTTAACTTTGTTGTTAACAATGTCGCGGGCTCTCACCACGTCAAAGCCATGATTGTTCAGGTTTTGAATGGTGTGGGTGTTGCGTGCATAGCCAATAAACTTTCCGGGTTCCAGAGTAAAAAAGTTGGCGCCGCTTTGCCACTGTTCGCGTTCCATGATAAATTGGTCGGTGCTGCCTCCGCACAAAATGGGCTCGAGTTCCATGCCCAATGAATGAAGGGCTTCGAGTATGTTTTTTTCTTCGCGGATGCTCACTACCTTATTTCCATCGATGGTGATGTGAATGGTAAGGTACCTGGAAGCATTGATGATGAGCGGCTCAAATATCATGCACTTATCGCGATCGAGCAGGGTAAACACCATGTCGAGGTGAATAAACGATTCGGGTTTGTAAGGCAATTCCTGAACGATGATATGTTGAACACCGGATTTGGTTTTGAGGTGTTCAATCATCGCATCTACCCCTTGTGTACTGGTACGGTCGCCTGAACCTATGAGGAAAATATCGTCGCGCGCAACCAATACATCGCCGCCCTCAATGGTGCCTTTGCCTGTGCGGTCGTAACGGTTGACAGGATTGACGGTTGTGGCCTGAAAAACGGGATGGTAATTGAAAATGGCTTCCATAATCATGGTTTCTCTTTCGCGGACGTTGTTGGCCATTTTGCTGATCATCACTTCGTTACCTAAGGAGAAGCTGGCGTCGCGTGTAAAGAAAAAGTTAGGTAAGGGATGCATGCAAAAACGTTCGTTGTCGAGGTATCTGGTTAGGTTGTCCTTGCGCATTTCCACTCCTTCAATCAATTGCTTAGCCAAAATAGCCGAATCCAGATCGTTGATCATGGTGCAAACCTCTTCGTGTTCATGTTTTTCGTGGCGACAAATTTTTTGAATTATCTCGTTGCGCACGTGGTTGTTCTGGAGGATATCTTTTAGTAAGTCGCTTACCTCAAACACCTGGGTATATTTTTTTAGCACGCCCATGAAGTTGTTGTATTCGGGCAGGGCAATGGCCAGGTTCAGAATATCACTGTAGAGTGCACGGGCGGCATTCTCGGGAGTCATGTTTTCTACTTCGGGGCCGGGTACATGAATTATTACTCCGTTGAGCTTGCCAATTTCCGATTGGATGTTGATTGATAGTGGTTCCATGGGGCAAAATTACTCGTTTTTTGGCGTTGGATCAATATAACTGAAAATATTTCCCCGATCTGTCAGGTACCTGATAAAATCGGTGTAGGTCAATACCAGACTGGCGGTGTTGTCGTTGGGATGAAAACTGATTTTGTGGCTTGATTTCAGTTGTTTGTCCAAGAATACAATCACATGGTGTGCTGTGTCATTGATCAATCCAAAGGGAGATACCGATCCGGGACGTACCCCCAGGTATTTTTCCAGTCGTTTTTCTGAACCAAACGTCAGTTTGCCCTGTTTCAGTTTTTGCTCCAGCGAACGGAGATGAAAGGGTGTGGTATCGCGAATAATCACAAGGTAATGTTGGTTTCCTTTGTGGTTTCTGAAAAACAGGTTCTTGCAATGTGTGGCGTCGATGTCTTTCCAATATTCCTGTGCTATTTCGATGGTATCCAAAGGCGGGTGTTCGTACAATTCAAAACTGATGTTGAGTTGCCGAAGCAATTCAAATACGGGAGTTCGCTTATTTATGGAATTATTCATGTGTCAATCATTTCGGGGTAGGGCAAAAATAGGTAAAATCGTTGGGTGGGCATGGAAAAACGACAGGTGAAAAAAAACATGGCATCTGCTCATTGCAAATGCCATGTTGGTAGTGTTTTGCACGAATGTGTTGAGCTTAATCTACCCAATCGGCAATAAACAAATTGGTGTTGTGCGTGCCGCCGTTGTTTCTGTTGGAGGCAAAAATCAGCTTCTTACCATCATACGAAAACATGGGAAAAGCATCAAATATTCCATCGTAAGTGATGCGTTCCAGTCCCGTACCATCGGTGTTGATCATGTACAGGTTGAATTCATAACCTCTTGTTCCGGCATGGTTGGAGCTAAAAATAATTTTTTTGCCCGAAGGGTGGAAAAACGGTGCCCAGTTGGCCTTTCCCAAACGGGTAACTTGTTGTAGGTTGCTTCCATCCACATTGCAGGTGTAAATCTCCATGTTGGTGGGCATCACCAACCCCTGCTTGAGTAAATCCTTATATTCCTTGATGTCTTCTTCCGATTTGGGACGCGATGAACGGAATACCAACTTCTTGCCGTCGGGTGAGAAAAAAGCACCACCATCATACCCCAATCCAAAGGTAATTTGCTTGATGTTGGAACCATCGATATCGCAAGTGTATAATTCCAGATCGCCACTGCGGTCGGAGGTAAACACAATTTTGTCGCCCTGAGCCGAAACGGTTGCCTCCGCATCGTAGCCCGGGCCACTTATCAGGGTGTCGATTACTTCACCTTTTAAATTGGCCACGTAAATGTCGAAGTCGGAGTATATGGGCCACACATATTTTCCATCCGCACGTTTTTCGGGTTCGGGAGGGCAGGCACTGCTTCCACTGCGGGTTGAAGCATACAATACGCTGGTGTCGCCGGGCATAAAATAAGAACAGGTGGTCCGTCCCAATCCTTCGCTCAACAGTTTGGGCATTTGGGTTTTCATGTCGCCATCCGCAAAAGGGAAATAGTAAATCTGATCGCAGGTGCTTCCCCACGCCGGAACTTTAGCTTGAAAAACAATCATCGAATTGTCAAAACTAAAATAGGCCTCGGCATTGTCGCCACCATCGGTGAGTTGTTTCACGTTGGCCAGGTGTTTTTCCTGAGCATAATGAACAGTGGTGTCGGCATTGGTAGGATAACCCCCAGAGCCTTGATGCGCTCCATGTTCGTCATGTGATTGCTGTGTATGTTGAGTTGCTGAATTCTCGCACGAACCCAGAAAAAGGGCAATTGATATCACCCCGAAAAGAAGCATTACATTTTTCATAAATATGATTTCTGTTTAAAAATGCAAAAGTAATATTTATTTAAACTCATTCCAGATAGATTGTTTCTTAATCGTTAGTAATTGAATTTTAAAGGGTGTTTAGTGGGATTTTTATACTTTTATGGGTCGTTTAAAAATAAAATTCCATGGGAGATACATTTCAACTGCTTATTGTCATGGTAGGTTACATGACCCTATTGATTTTATGGGGTGTTTACCAGGGTAGAAAAGTAAAAACCAGTGCCGATTTTGCCATCGCGGGCCGTAACCTTCCCGGATGGGTTGCGGCATTGTCCGAACGCGCCACGGGAGAATCGTCATGGGCTTTGCTCGGGCTCCCCGGTGCTGCCTACGCCACGGGACTTTTGGAAATATGGACAGCCATTGGATGTGTTGCGGGCATTATCACGGCCTGGGTGTTGATAGCCTGGCGGTTACGCGATGAGGCCGAGAAGTATGATGTGGAAACATTTACTGATTATATTGCCAAACGCCATGGAGAAACTGGGAAGTGGATCAGGATTGTAGGAAGTTTTACCATCGTGTTTTTTTTCTTTTTCTATGTGGGAGCCCAATTTTTGGGGGGAGGAAAAACCCTGTTTACCATGTTCAACCTTAAGCCCGAATATGGCATGTTAATTACGGCCGGCATCATCATTCCCTACACCATTTATGGTGGATTTCGCAGCGTTGTTTATACCGATGTCATTCAGGCACTCGTCATGATTACCACGCTGATTGTGGGACCCATCGTGGGTTTTATCTATGTAGCCAATCATCCTGACCTTTTTGCAATGAGTATTCCTGATGCACTTACCAAGGCCGGACCGCAATATACTTCGCTCACCGGTTCACTCACCGGATTCATGAGTGGCATTGCCATTGTGGGAGGATTCAGCTGGTTCTTTGGTTATCTGGGAGGTCAGCCGCAATTGAGTATGCGGTTCATGGCCATAAAAAATCCCAAACAAGCCAAAATTGCCCGTAATGTGGGGGTGCTATGGACGGTGGTGGCTTATATTGGTGCCCTTTCCATTGGTTGGTTGGGCATTGCCATCTTCGGACCCGATGGCCTGCAGGACCGGGAATTTGTCATGCCTGCGGTATTACTGGAAATTTTCCCACCTGCCGTGGCCGCTTTTTTGATCACGGGAGCTATAGCCGCCATGATTTCAACAGCCGATTCGTTGCTGATACTTTCTGCCACCGAATTCTCGGAGAACCTGTTGCCCAAGGCCAAGTTAGGTGCCAAATCCCACAAATTGCTGCGCCAAAGAATGGTAACGGCATCTCTCGCCATTGTTGCCCTGGCCATGGCCTATGTGGCTCCTTCCGATTATATCTTTACGTTGGTTAGCTATGTTTGGGCTGGTATTGGCGGAACCTTTTCGGTGGTTATTTTACTCACTTTATTTTGGAAGAAATTCCATGGACGCGCTGTTTTGCTCACCATCGTCACAGGATTGGTTTTTACCATTATTTGGATACAAACCGGTATGGATGAGAAAATTACCGCTCGGTTTCTGACCTTTGTAGTGGCTGGGGTGGTAGCAATTTTGGGTACTTACCTGATACCTCCCAAAGGAAGCATAGATCAGGCATAATTTGTGCTCCTAAATAATATAAGGTGTCAGGAGCTTGGTAGCTAGCTTAATTTTACATACTAAATTTATCCTTCAAAAACTGACCGGTAAACGATGCCTCACATTGAATGAGGTCCTCAGGTACGCCGGCAAATACTAAGTTTCCGCCTTTGTCGCCTCCTTCTGGTCCCAAATCGATGACCCAGTCAGCTGATTTAATCACTTCCCCGTTGTGTTCTATTACTACGATGGAGTGACCGATTTCAATGAGTGCATTCAGCGAAATCAACAATTTGCTGATGTCGTGGATATGCAGCCCGGTGGTAGGTTCATCGAAAACAAAAAGGGTGGGGGAGTTGGGAGCTCCCTTGGCCAGAAATGAAGCCAATTTCACACGTTGGGCTTCACCGCCACTAAGGGTATTCGATGATTGACCCAATCGCAGATATCCCAAACCAACGTCGGCCAAAGGTTGAATTTTCTCCATAATTTTCCTCTCGGTGGCATGAGGTTTTCCTTTTCCGCCAAAAAACTCCAGGGCATGGTCGATGGTCATGTCGAGTATGTCGGCGATGTGCATGTCTTTGTATTTTACCTCCAACACTTCTTCCTTAAAACGGGTTCCGCCACAGGCATCGCATTTCAGAAAAATGTCGGCCATAAATTGCATTTCTACTTTGATGACTCCTTCGCCTTCGCATTGGTCGCAGCGTCCGCCGGGAACATTAAACGAAAAATATCCGGGTTTGTATCCGCGAAGTTTGGCCAGCGATTGAGAGGCAAACAACGACCTGATTTCATCAAAAGCCTTGAGATAGGTGGCCGGATTGGAGCGTGACGAGCGACCGATAGGGTTTTGATCCACGTATTCAATGGTGGAAATTCGGTTGACATCTCCACCCAAATGACTGAAACTTCCTGTTTTGTCACCATAGCCCCCCAACTGCTTCTTTATTGCCGGAAACAGAATATCTTTAACAAGTGTGGATTTTCCCGAACCACTCACCCCTGTAATAACAGTTAATACATTCAACGGGATGGTGACATCTATGTTCTTGAGGTTGTTTTCGTTGGCACCAAATATTTCGATGAAATTGGTCCATCGCCTGCGCATTTTTGGCAGTGGAATACTCATCCGATGGGTGAGATAGCGGGCGGTGTAACTTTTTTGGTCGAGAATTAATTCGTCAGGACTTCCCTGAAAAACCAATTCGCCGCCATGTTCGCCGGCATCGGGACCAATGTCGATGATTTGGTCGGCCTGACGAATAACATCTTCTTCGTGTTCCACCACGATGACTGTATTTCCCAGGTCGCGTAAGGCTTTCATCACCTTAATCAGGCGTTGGGTGTCGCGGGGATGCAGACCTATGCTGGGCTCGTCGAGGATGTACATGGAACCCACCAAACTGCTTCCCAGCGAAGTGGCTAGGTTGATTCGCTGAGATTCGCCACCCGAAAGCGTGGAAGATAGGCGGTTCAGGGTGAGGTAGCCCAATCCCACGTCTATTAAAAAGGTGAGTCGTCCGGTGATTTCGGTCAACAGCCTGCGGGCCACTTTTTCATCATGATCCGAAAGGGCAAGATGTGAGAAAAACAACAGGGCCTCATCCAGTTGCATGTGTACAATCTCCGAAATGGAACGTCCGCCTACCTTCACGTAGTTGGCGTCGGCACGAAGCCGGGTTCCATCACATTCAGGACATTTGGTTTTGCCGCGATAGCGCGAGAGCATCACGCGATACTGAATTTTATAGGTTTGCTCCTCCACGTTGGCAAAAAATGCATTGATTCCTTCAAAATGTTCGTTTCCTGTCCAAAGCAGCTCTTTTTGCTCCTTGGTGAGTTGGTAGTAGGGCTTGTGGATGGGAAAATCGAATTTGTAGGCACATTTTAGCAGTTGGTCGAGCCATTCACCCATCTTTTCACCCTTCCAGCAAGCAATGGCTCCATCGTAAACCGACAAGCTTTTGTTGGGAATCACCAAATCGGGGTCGATACCAATGATACTGCCAAATCCTTCACACCGTTTGCAGGCTCCATAGGGATTATTAAAGGTGAAAAAGTTGACCGAAGGTTCCTCAAAAGTCAATCCATCCAATTCAAACTGATTGCTGAATTGGCGAAAATGCTCTTGACCATCTGCCGAATACTGAATAATGCATTGCCCATGACCCTCAAAATAAGCAGTTTGTACAGAGTCGGCAACGCGGCCGCTCACATCGGGATCCGTATGATCCACCCGAACACGGTCGATTACCAAACGACAAACATCAGATTTTTTGTGGCATATATTAGATGAGGACAGCAACTCTTCTATTTTAATCATTTGGTCGTTTAGCATCACCCTGCTAAAACCTTGTTGGAGCAAAATTTGTAAGTGTTGTTCAGGTTTTCGTCCGTCGGCCATAATCACCGGCGAAAGAATCAAAACCTGTGTATCGGGCGCCAGACCCATTACAAATTCGGTTACATCGGTGATGCTGTGTCTTTTTACCCGACGTCCCGAAATGGGAGAAATGGTTTCGCCGATGCGGGCAAACAGCAGCTTGATGTATTCGTAAATTTCGGTGGAGGTGCCAACGGTGGAACGCGGATTGCGTGATTTGATTTTTTGTTCGATGGCAATGGCCGGCGAAATCCCGTGGATGGCATCCACATTGGGCTTGTCCATTCTGCCCAAAAACTGCCGGGCATAGGAGCTCAAACTCTCCACATAGCGCCGCTGACCCTCGGCATACAAGGTGTCGAAAGCCAGGGAAGATTTTCCGCTTCCCGACAAACCGGTAATCACCACCAGTTTGTTTCGGGGGATGACTACACTCAGATTTTTTAAATTGTTGACCCTCGATTTTACTACCTCGATAGGGTTTTCTATATATTGACTGCTTTTTTCGTCGGGCATGAAATAAAAAAATTGAACGACAAAATTAGCATATTATTTGCTTTTTTAATTTATGTAGTTATATTTGCATAAGATTTAACAATTACTAACTAAAATCTGGAGGACGATTATCGATTAAACTTATACTTTTTTTGTAACACATAAACACAAAAACTGGTCATATGAGTTTAATAGTCGTGTCCGAAAACGAACTAATCGGAAATTATCTGAATGGTGATCACTCCAGTCTCCAAACCTTAATCGAACGTCACCAAAGTAGGTTGTATTCCTATATCTATTTGTTGGTAAAAGACAAACAACTAGCAGATGATATTTTTCAGGATACCTATGTAAAAGTGATTAATACCCTCAAACAGGGCAGCTACAAAGATGAAGGGAAATTTATTCAATGGGTTATGCGCATTGCCCATAATTTGGTGATCGATCATTTCCGTAAACAGAAAAAGGTAAACTTTGTTGACAGCCGCACCAACGAGTACGACATTTTCGATACCATTCGGTTTACCGACCCATCGGTGGAAGAACAGCTGGTAACCAATCAAATACATTCAGATGTTAAAAAATTGCTCGATTTTCTCCCTGAAGAACAACGTGAAGTCCTTCATCTGCGTTGCTATGCCGGTTTAAGTTTTAAGGATATCGCCGAACAAACAGATGTCAGTATCAACACGGCTTTAGGGCGAATGCGGTATGCACTTATCAACCTGAGGAAGATGATTGCCGAGAAGCAGATCGTACTTACGGTATAGAGAACCCCTATCAACTTTTTTTTCGCGTACTATTTTTTTTGTTGGGAAGCAATATTTTGTGGGATGCATCGTTTAAGTGAAAACGATATGTATCATTAAAGCTTGCCTATGATCAAAAATACTACGCTAAAAGATTCCCAAAAACTTCTTCCCGAATCTGCCCAAAAGCTTGTAACAAAAGCGCGCGTAAGGCCATCGGGGTTTACCATGAAGTTTGTACTTGGTTACGCAGCCGCTCTTGAAGTGCTCAATACCAATGCCATTGGGGCGACACATGTAATTCTCAATTAACCGAATCCGGAATTAAATTATAAAGCATGCCCTCGGGTATGCTTTTTTTATGTTTGAAAAACAAGGGGAAGCTTAAATGGCCAGTTTGAAAACAATTTGGTTTCCATCACTTTGCATGGATATTACCTCCATGACAATCAAATCAGAAAGGATGTCTTCCAATTGATGTTTTGACAAAGCCAGCGATGTTTTCAGCAGGTCGAAGTTGATTTCTTCGCTACTTTCGATAAGCGTGAGCAGTTGTTTAATGGATTCGTTGTAGGTGATTACCACAGCCTGATCGGTTGCTTGTTTTTTCCAAACCTTGATCTGGATTCCATTGGCTAAAACAATCTGATCTTTTACCCTGACAAACACCTTGTATTTTCCTTGAACGTCGGGGGCACGGTGGGGAAGGAGGTCGCTGCGGGGGACCTTTACTTCCAGTACCTTTTTTCCTTCCAAGGTCCATTCTTTGGTGGTAAAAGTCACCTCAGGTTGGCAATACATTTCGGCGGCCTGCTGAATCATGTACAATTCTTCCTCAGAGCGAACCCCCGCAATGGCACCGTTATCTTTTACCCCAATAAGTAAGGTACCTCCCTCTGTATTGGCGAAAGCAACGAGCGACCGTGCAATTTTGGGTGCATCCGACACTTCAAATTTGAAGTCGAGATGCACGTGTTCGCCCTGGTCGATCAAGGTTTGTATGTGGTGTTTTTTATTTTTTAACATGGGGAGCAAAAATACACAGCTTCACGAAGCAAACGTAATTAAGTATTGAAAAAATCAAGTGTACCAATAGGTGAGTGTGTGAGAATGAGAAATCTCTTTTTTAACCACGTATCCCGGTTCAGGTTGTAAATATTAATTTTATTCGGTGTTGTTAAGCAGCTTGCCGACGAATACTATTGAGGTCAGCAAATTTATCATTCACAGAACGGCAGTGTTGAAGAATAGTTTATACCGAGCGCATCGCCTTAGCTATTAAATTTTCCGGTAAGCCAACAGGTTTATAAATAGGCTTTTATTCTTATTAAAGCGTCCATGCGTCCCAGAGAATGCGATTTTCCCAGCACATTGTTGTGTTCGTAATCGGTGTTGATACTGGGGCTTTCAAGGTATCCGCCCATAAAACCAAAATATACCCCGGCACTAATATTCCGGTAAAAAAAATATTCCAATCCCGGCGACGTGTAGATGGCCGGCGTAGTTCCGCTGATATAATATTGTTTTTTATTGAGAACAAAATGTTCGCTGCGGGTGGCAAACCCAATTGACAAATCGATGTTGAACAACCACCTATTGTTGGAAATGGGAATTTTCCCAAATAGCGTAACGCCCAAAAACTTGATGTTTATCTTTTCTGACAAGGTTTCATAGAATTTCTCATAGGTATAAAAATGATTGTATTTCAATCCAATACCGTACTCTTTGCTTACCATAGCCCTTATATTCATATCCATGGAAACCCCCCTTTTTAATCCGGTCTTGTATTCTTCGTCAACATTTAAGAAATTAAAAGAATTGTCGGTGGCGAGCATATTTCCATAACCAAGGCCAAAATCAACGGTATATTTGGCATTCTCCACATGATATGGATTTTCCTTTACTTCTCTTATTTTTTTGGGCTTTTTTACTTCGGGTTCTTTTACTTCGGGTTCTTTTTGGTCGTAGTTGTTGAAGAATATTCCAATAATCGAGTTTTTATCCCGATTCTCCCTGAGATCGTTTTCAAGGTCTGGTCGCGCGTAGGCTATGGTGTTCTTCTCCACCTTCAGGTCGGAAACCTTGTAATATTCACCCTTTTTATTTTGAACATAACTACTAAATGATTCTTGAAACATCCTGTCGGCAGGTTCCTTGTTTATATAGGCAATCAGCGTATTTATGTTGGCATAGGTGTCGAAAGTCTTTTTTTCGGTATTTTTTAATTTAATGTGAATGGTGTCTTGGTGCAGGGTGATGTCTTTCAGTATGTTAACGATAGTACTGTCGCTTTTTATGAGTTTTGCATGATTTTCGTAACTACTTTTACGGATGTTTTTAAAATTGGCATACAGGGAGTCGCCAATTTTTTCGCTGCCCGATTCATCAAAGTAGATACAAAACGCATCGTTGATATCAATTGAGTTCAGTAGGTTGTTGGCATCTCTGTACAAAATGTTTCGTTTGGTAATGGTTTCAACATCTCCCCGAATGGTCTCGAATTGGTAGGATAAAAACAACAATTGATTGGAGTTTTCCGATTGAAACCGGATACCAAAAAGATCGTCGAGGGTAGTTTCATACCTTTGGTTATCAGCGGTTCCGATATAGGTCAGGGTGTCGTTTTTGATTGAGGTAAACGTGCTTTGTTGTGGACTTACCACCGGTTTGGCTGTGACAATATAATCCTGGCTATACAGCATTAGATTGAAAATCAAGAGGGTTACCGTAAGGAAGGCAGTTTTCTTTTTCATAATTTACTGTTTATTAAATTTTCAAATTGTTTTCATAAAAAAACCACTACCTCCTGATGTAAGTCAGGCAGTAATGGTTTTGGATAGGGTAAAAGTAATAAAATAATGCTCTGGTTTATCACATGACCGAAAAAAATTCAGCTTGTTTTGCAATACTGAGGAGCCTACTTCGATTTTCTGGTACATTGGGCGCTTTCCTTTACCTGTTGGGTAACCCGATAATCGTTATCGGGCAGCACATGGGTGAAGTTTCTCAATTATAGGTTGATATTCAAACTAAATGGCGGTAAGTTAACCACCATGCGTCGTCAATTGTTCGGAAAAATGATTCAGGTAATGGCTTGATTTGATAGGGAGCTTGAGTAATGCATGTCAAGACCACATTGTGCCGGATTGCCATGCACCATTGGGGTATTTGGAACATAGAGGGGAAGCCAATGGCCGGCTCCCCCCGAATCTGTTTCCTACAAAAACTCGATACTGCTTTTGTCCATGGTTTTTTCGCAGTACTGACACCAGAGTTTCATGGTGCCTTTGTGGTCGTTGATCACTTTGAATTTCGTGGGTACATGCTGGTTGTTAGTGACGCACTTGGGGTTGAAACATTTGACAATTTTTTCAACTGTTTCGGGCAAACTTATGGCTTCCTTGCGTACCACTTCATAATCGCGGATCTCAATGAGTGTGGCAGAGGGCGCGACCAGAGCTATTTTACTGAAGTCTTCTTTTTCAAAAAATTTATCACTGATTTTAATAATTCCCTTTTTGCCGTATTTGCTGCTCGACAAGTTGGTGCCGAAATATACTTGATGTGAAGTATTATCAAGTCCCAGAATTTTGAAGACCCTGAACGTGTTTCCGGCTTCAATGTGATCGATAACTGTTCCGTTGCTGATGGCCGACACGATCAATTCGGTTCTTTTATTTTTCATGG
Source organism: Bacteroidales bacterium (assembly GCA_965140775.1). Classification (GTDB taxonomy): domain Bacteria; phylum Bacteroidota; class Bacteroidia; order Bacteroidales; family F082; genus UBA6244. Next base: position 1,975,031 of record OZ223471.1, read on the forward strand.
TTTCTTTTTTTTAATGTGAATAAATGAGGAACGGCTATTTTAAACCCAGAATGGCGGCAATGAGTGCCTGACGAACATACACCCCATTGCGGGCTTGCTGAAAATAGTATGCTTTGGGATTGTCGTCCACATCTTCGGAAATTTCGTTTACACGTGGCAGTGGGTGCAGAATGCGCATATTTTCCTTGGAGTTTTTCAACATGCTGTTTTCGAGAATATATGAATTTTTTACCTTTTCATATTCCAGTGGGTCGGGGAATCGTTCGCCCTGGATACGTGTCATGTAGATAATGTCCATGGAATCAATCACTTCGTTGATGTCGGTGTATTGGAAATATTCCAGGTTGGCATCCTTTATCCACTTTTTAACGGCGCTGGGCAGTTTGAGCGATTCGGGTGAAACCAAATGGAAGGTGGCATTGAAAAGAGTAAGTGCCTGAACGAGTGAATGAACGGTTCTTCCATATTTAAGATCACCAACCAAAGCAATGTGAATATTTTCCAGAGTTCCCTGGGTTTTGCGAATGGAGTACAGATCGAGTAAACATTGGGTAGGATGCTGATTGGCACCGTCGCCCGCATTGATGATAGGCACAGGACTCACCTCGCTGGCAAAGCGGGCACTGCCATCAATGGGATTGCGCATCACAATCAGGTCGGAGTAGTTGCTCACTGTTAAGATGGTGTCTTTCAACGATTCTCCTTTACGAACACTGGAGGTGTCGGCACTGGCAAAGCCAATAATGCTTCCTCCCATGTACTGAACGGCACTCTCGAATGAAAGTCGTGTACGTGTGGATGGTTCAAAAAAGAGGGAGGCCACCACATGTTGATCCAACAGTTTTTGACGGACGTTTTTTTCAAATTCTTCAGCAATATCGAGCACCTGAAGGATTTCTTCTTTGCTGTAGTCGGTAATTGAAATGAGGCTTTTGCCTTTGAGTTTACTCATATTTCACGCGCTTAGGTTTGGTTAAGGTAAAAAAAAAGACGGTCACCAATGTAGGAGACCGTCTCTAAATTATTGTTATTGACCCCGTTGCATGAGGTCGTAAGGTTCTTTTTTCTGATACTTGTAATCCGTGATTTCTGCATATCAGGGTGCAAATATACATTCAAAATGCACGTCTGCTTTAAAAAATCGTAAGATTATTTTCGGAGTTTTAAACAGGTTACCAACTTTTGTAAAAAGATCATTGCTTTAAATCAAATCTGCTTCTTGCAGGTAGGTGGCCATTTCTTGCTGAAGTTTTTCGGCTTCTGCGCGGGCAACCCGGGCAAAGTCTTCATTGTTGGACGCAAAAATGATGCCCCGCGAGGAGTTTACCAGTAAACCACAACGGTTGTTCATGGCATTTTTGGCCACCTCTTGCAGGCTGCCACCCTGAGCACCAATACCGGGTACGAGCAGAAAATGGTCGGGGGCAATTTCCCTTACCCGCTGCAACGATTGGGCTTTGGTGGCACCAACCACGTACATCAGTTGGTCGGTTGTTCCCCATGATTGGCAAGTTTTTAGGACTTTTTCAAAAAGCACATTTCCGGATTGGCTTTCTTCCATCAATTGAAAATCCTCTGCAGATTTGTTGGACGTAAGTGCTAACACGATACTCCACTTGCCGGGATATTTCATAAAAGGTTTCACGGTATCTTCCCCCATGTAAGGCGAAAGGGTTACCGCGTCGAAATCCATGTGCCCGAAGAAGGTAGCGGCGTACATGGCAGAGGTATTTCCAATATCTCCCCTTTTGGCATCGGCAATAAGGAATTGTTCGGGATGGGTGGCCCTGATGTAATGAACTGTTTTTTCGAGTGAACGCCAGCCTGTCACGCCATTGGCTTCGTAAAAAGCCAGGTTGGGTTTGTAAGCCACTGCCAGGTGGTGGGTGGCGTCAACTATTTGTTTATTAAACTCAAATACAGGGTCTTCCGCATGTAACAAGTGGGCAGGTAGTTTGTGTATATCGGTGTCGAGTCCGATGCACAAAAACGATTTTTTTTTGACGATTTGTTCAAACAGTTGTTCTCTGTTCATGGGGCTAATTGATTTCTTCTTTGAGGCGTTCGGCGTTTTCGGCCATTTGCAGTTTGTCGATAATTTCCTGGATATCGCCATCCATGATGGGCATCAGGTTGTACAGCGTCAGGTTGATGCGGTGATCAGTTACCCTTCCCTGAGGCCAATTGTAGGTTCTGATTTTGGCCGAACGGTCGCCGGTGGAAACCATGGTTTTTCTTTTACCTGACATTTCTTCCAGGTATTTGGTGTATTCCATGTCGTACAGCCTGTTTCTCAACACTTTCAGGGCCTTGTTATAGTTTTTGAGCTGTGATTTTTCGTCCTGACAAGTCACCACCAATCCACTGGGAATGTGGGTAAGCCTGATGGCTGAGTAGGTGGTGTTTACCGACTGTCCGCCCGGTCCCGAGGAACAATAGGTGTCTTTTCTGATGTCTTTTTCGTTGAGCTCAATGTCAAATTCTTCAGCTTCAGGCAACACCACAACAGAGGCAGCTGAGGTGTGAATACGCCCTTGGGTTTCGGTTTTGGGCACGCGCTGCACGCGATGTACTCCGGATTCGAATTTGAGTAGTCCGTAGGCCCCGGCACCGGTAACGTTGAACACCACTTCCTTATACCCTCCGGCAGTACCTTCGTTCACGCCCGTAACTTCAATTTTCCAGCGTTTGGCCTCGCAATATTTTTGGTACATGCGAAACAAATCTCCCGCAAAAATACTGGCTTCGTCGCCACCCGTGCCTGCCCTGATTTCCATCACCGCATTTTTGGAGTCTTGGGGATCTTTGGGAATGAGCAACATACGGATGTTTTCTTCCATGGCTTCCCGTGCAGGAATCAATTCTTCCAATTCGTCTTTGGCCATGGCACGAAATTCAGGATCTTTTTCGGTGTCCAACACTTCCTGAGCACTTTCAATGTTGTTTACCAGTACTTTATATTCTTTGTAAGCAAGCACAACGGGCTCCAGGTCCCTGTAGTCCTTGTTTAGTTTTACAAATTTTTTCATGTCTGCCATCACAGCAGGGTCGTTCATTTGGTCAGCGATTTCCTCCCATCGGTTTTTAATCACCTCAAGTTTATCGAGTATTTCCACGTTGTTCAATTTTGGCTGCAAATGTAGCAAAAATCGTGGTGCCGCCATATAGTTTAAGTTCACGGTCAGACGATAAATGCCTTTTCAGATTTTTGATTTCCGGCGATTTTTAATACCTGAAAAAGAATGGTAGAGCACTGATTTTTTATCTTCCCGGAGTTATTTGGTGTTGATGGATGCATTCACAAAATACTGCAACTCGAGTTTCAACCGGGTTTTAATGGCATATTGTCCCGAAAGTTCGCCATGAATTCGGTATTGGGTTGATTCGTCTTTTAAATAGGTGCTAAGGTCATCAGAAGTAAGGGTGAGCAGGAAAGGGCTGTAATCGTCGCCTGTAAGTTGGTTGTTCCAGGCAATCAGTTTGTCGTCGGTATCCGTACGAATCAGGTAGATTTCAATGGATTGGAAGTATCCGGTGGGGATGCTGTCCGGGTTTTCTGCCACCAGGTTGCATGTTCTTAGCGTAATCAGGCTAATCCTGTCTTTATCGGTATCTTCGGCTAAAAATATGGAGTCGTTTTTGGTAAGTATATGATCTGTAAGCACATCGAAAGGCGACCCGAATACCGTTGTTTGATCGATGACGCAATGGGTTGTGTAATCCATGTAGAAATGTGTGAGTTTGTCGATTTTTTTACAACCCCATGCCATGACAACAATTATTAACCAGATGGTGATATGCTTCATATTTTAAATGTATCTGCGAATCAACAAATTTAGTTTTTTTGTAAGAAACATTGCAGAAAATGTTGCTGTTGTCTATGACACGAAAAATAACCCTGCTTCTTTTCATCCTGTGGTCGGTTTTAAACCTGTCTTCTCAAACGGAATTTGTGTATGATTCAACCTTGATAGGTGGCCAAGAAATCAATCCGACACTGATAAAAGACCTATGTGATTCATGCTGGGAGAATCGGTTTGTTTCGCCTGAACGCGCACGAAAATTTGGTGAAACAGCCCTCTATCTTTCCAAGAAAATGGGTTATGAAAGCGGATTGGCACAAGCATACAACGATTTGGGGATTCTTTTTATTGACGAGGCTAATTATGACCAGGCCATTGCTTATTTTGAGGTGGCCATGACCCTTCGGCAGCATCTGCACGATACCCTTGGAATGGCGGCGCTTTACAACAAGCTGGGCATTGTTTACCAAAAACAAGGGAATTTGGGTGAGGCGCTGGAATCTCAATTGCAGGCACTTGAGATTTACGAATTAAGGAACATACGGGCTTATCAAGCCATCTGTATGAACAATATTGCTATCATTCATCAGAATCTGGGCAATTACGATCAATCGTTGGCCTATCATCGTCGTGCGCTTCACTTGAGAATAGATTTGGCCGACAACAAAGGGGAGGGGGAATCGTACCTGAATATGGCCAATGTGTATCTCAAACTGTCCGACACCGTCTCCGCCATCGAAAACTATCAAAAGGCGCTTTCTATTTTTCAACACTTCCGCATGGATGAAGCTTTGGGAACGGCATTGAATAACCTGGGTAGTTTATATGTGGCGCAAAAGCATTATAATGAGGCACTTCCGTTACTCAGGCAGGCTTTGGATTTAAGAATGAAAAGCGACGACAAAAAGGCGCTTTCGTCCACTTATGCCAAATTGGGTGAAGCGTACCTGGGGATGAACAAAACGAAGGAGTCTAAGCATATGTTGTTGAAATCGATGCAGTTGGCCGATGAAGTGGGTGTGGTGGAAGAGGAAATGGAAACCTACGGGTTGCTCTCAGGTCTTTACGCCAACATCCAACTTTATGATAGTGCCTGGTATTTTGGAAAGATTTACCTCAGGTTGCGCGATTCGGTTTATCAACATCGGCTCGACCAACAAATTGTGGAGGTGCAGGCGCGATACGACAATGAACGTCAAAAGGCAGACAACCAATTGCTGTTGAGTGAAAATCAACTATTTGAATCGCAATTGAAACAGCGTCGCACGGAAATTTTGCTCTTGATCTTCATTATTATTTCCCTGATTGGAGCTGCCATTTTCTATTACTATCGGTACCGACAACGCCAACGTGATTTGCACACCCGCGCACTTTTCAAACAAAACGAATTGCGCATGCAGGCCGTTATTGAAGCTCAAGAAGGTGAGCGACGGCGTATTGCACGCGATTTGCACGACAGTGTTGGGCAAAAATTGTCGGGCATACGGCTTCAATGGGAATCCATGGCGGTGGAGGAGGGCAAGGTGGCCATGGAACCTCAGTTCAGAAACATCAAAAGTCTGCTCGATGAAACGGTGGAGGAGGTACGTGGAATTTCGCACCAGATGATGCCCAAAGAGTTGGAGCAGTTTGGCTTGGTACCTGCCATTGAGCAAATGATTCACCGAAGTTTTCATGCCGATACCGTTGCATGTCAATTTGAGCACCACGGACTTACTTCTCGTTTGTCAAAGCAAGTTGAGTTGGCCTTGTTCAGAATTCTTCAGGAATTGATTTCCAATATATTAAAACATGCGAACGCCCGTTTTGTTACCATTCAACTCATTAAAAGTCAGCGAAATCTGGTTTTGGTCGTGGAAGACGACGGCATAGGCTTCGATACGGTAACGGACAAGCCCACCGGAATAGGCATGATGAATATTGAAAGCAGGGTGAACACCATTTCAGGACATCTGCATGTGGAGTCCGAACCCGGAAAAGGAACTGTAATTACCATTAGAATACCTTTAAAATGAGTACAACGCGAATCATTATTGTGGACGATCACCAACTGATTGTTGATGGCATGAAAGCATTGCTGGCAGCGGAACCCGACTTGCAAGTGGTGGGTGAAGCCTCCAATGGCAAAGAGGCCTTGAAGTTACTTGAGTTGGTGGAGGCCGACCTGGTGTTGTTGGATATCGATATGCCCGTAATGAATGGCATCGAAACCGCGAAAAAACTGCGAATTTTATACCCGGATTTATCCATCATTATCCTTTCCATGCATGCGGAGCAAGGATTGGTGAAGAATCTTATCGAAATAGGAGCCGATGGATACCTGTTGAAAAATTCGAGCAGAGAAGAGGTGGTAGAAGCCATTTCTAAGGTCACCAGGGGCGAAAAGTATTTTTCAACGGAAGTAACCTTGTCATTACTCAATACCACAGGCGGACCACGAAACCCAAAGGAATCCATCCGTTTGACCGACAGGGAATCGGAAATTCTTACACTGATAGCCGAGGGTTTTACCAACAAAGAAATAGGCGATCAATTGTTTATCAGTCACCGTACCGTTGATACCCACCGCACCAACCTCATGAAGAAACTGGAAGTCAATAATTTGGCAGGATTGATCAGCTATGCCCTGAAGAATGGATATGTGGGGTGATTTTGGAGTGCCTTAAGTTGACCTCATCCACTTCAGGCGTCCTCATCCACTCCTCATCCGCTACAAGCGTCCTCTTCCGCTTCAAGCGTCCTCTTCCGCTTCAATCCTCATCCGCTTCAAGCGTCCTCGCTTGAAGTCAATATCTATTTAAACTGATCTATTAATCCATTGATCCATTGATCTCATTGATCCCATTGATCCATTGATCTCATTGATCTCATTGATCCCTTGATCCATTGATCTCATTGACCCATTGATCCACACCAATATACGGTATTTACCGTAGCACAATTCCGCATTTTAACGCAGAACTATTTTTTCTTTCTTGCCTAAGTTTGCATTCATAACCTCTTAATAAAAAGCAGGATGGCAACCAAAGAAACTAACCGACAGCCCGTCATGCAACAGTCTTCTATCGTGCTTTGAGGTTATGTGGGGATGTTGCATGCGTGCTGTTGAAAACTTAACTCAAAGCACCATGAAATTGAAAATGTTTATGCTCGCAGCACTATTTGTATCAGGAATTGTATGGTCATCATGCGCAAAAAAAGACGAAAACGTAACACCTTCGGGAGGTAATGGCTCTGTAAGCCTGAAAGTTGACGGAGAAAGTTGGTCGGCAACCCTCGCCACCCAGGCAGTACTTGGAGATCAGGGACTCGTTACCCTGACAGGAAGCGACTCGAATGCTCATCAGGTATCGTTTACACTCATGAATGCACAGGCTACGGGTACCTATTCCATTGGCGGACTCACCAATCCGAATCAATGTCGCTGGACGGCAGGCTTAAATACAAGCGATACCTACGTGGCTTCGATGGTATTGGGTTCGGGTGAAGTGGTGATCTCCGAATTTTCCGACTCGGGTATGAAAGGCACCTTCCATTTTGAAGCCTACAATACTGATCAACAAAAAGTGAATGTCACCGACGGGGTGTTCGATGCCTCATTTTAAGAATAGGAGTACGTCTTCTAAAACAAAACCATGATGGACAGCATTGTTCATCATGGTTTTTCTATTTTGGAATGAAAGGTTTATGGTTTGTTTTCGAACAGTTCTTTCATGTGCCGGATTTGTTCTTCGGTTCCCAGCACAAAAAGTTTTGAATTTTGTAGCAGTCGGGTTTCGGGTGTGGGATTAACAATCACATCACCGGTAGCCGTTTTAAAACCAATGATGTTGGCTCCCGATTTGCGGCGGATACCAATTTCACTGATGGGCTTGTTCAGTAGATCGGGGGGCAAGTCGCTGCACATGATTTCCATAAGTTGGGTAGGGGTATTGCTGTGCAAAGTAAGGTGTTCGAGAAATTCCACCACATCCGGTTTCATAACCAGCGTTGCCATGTGTGCACCGCCCACTCGTTCGGGCATTACCACGCTATCCACGCCGGCCATACGCAGTTTTTTTTCGGTGCTGTCGCTCGATGCCCTGCTGATGATCTTTAAATCGTGTTTCAGCGATCGGGCCGTGAGCACGACAAACAGGTTGTCGGCATCGTTGGGCAAGGTGGTAATCAGCGATTTGGCAGATTTGATGTTGGCCTTGATAAGTATTTCGTCCACAGTGGCATCACCTTCGATAAAACGAACCGGTTTCCCCATGTTGTTAATCACAATTTCATGGCTTTCGTCCACCACGATGACGTCCGAACCCATGGTGGTCAATTCCTCAACCACTTGTCTTCCATTTCGTCCGTAGCCTACCACAATTACATGATTCTCCATTTTTAATGCCCTCCTAATTTTGTTGTTGCCTGAATAAAAAAAACTCAATTGGCTGTGAAAAAGATTTTGCGTGAGTACCGAAACAAAATACCCTAAAACCACCAGGCTCGAAAGTATCAACCCTGAAGTGAATAGTTTGCCACCATCGGATAATGGTTCAACTTCGCCAAAACCAACAGTGGAAACGGTAATCACCGTCATATAGAGCGCACTTACAAAGTTGTAGTCGTCGATAAGCATGTAGCCAATCACCCCCACAATGATGATGAACAGCACGAGCAATGCTGCAATAACGATCTCTCTTTTGCTACTGTAACTCAAAACCTTTTCAGATTATAATTTCATGTGACATTGGTTTGCCATCAACAATCGGCTCACAAAGATAACAAATCGACCGACAATATCGTGGTGTGGTCTGTCATTTAGATTGTCGTGCAATTAAATCCTTCTTTGCTTTGCTCAAGGTGCCTTGTACTGAGGTTAACGAAAAGGGCGTACCTATTTTTGTTTCAATAATTCATGCCCGAATCTGCATTCGAGGCACCGTTTTTTGTCGCAGTAGTTGTTTTTTAATTGCAGCAGCGCCTGCGATTGCAGTGCAGAGCCTGCTGCCAGCCCGCATGATTCAAACAGTCGGGTGACGGCATTTTGTTCCACAGGTATCAGGTCGAGCCAGCTTAAGGCCTTTTGTTGCAATTCATCACGGCCATGCAGTTGCCCGTAAACAAACAAAAAGGGTATGATGGTGTTGATTATGATCAGGTTAGCAGACAAAGTGCCCAATTTCTTTTTTCGTTTTGGCAGGGCTTCACGGTCGAAATGAAAATGGTTGTCCCAATATTCAGAGGCACCTACATCAAATAAATGTTGCACATGACTAAATTTGCTGGCTTCGAGCATGGTATTGAGAAGTTCGGGCGACTTATAAAACAAGGCTGCCAATTGCGATATCCGGATGGTGGGAAAGTTGGCCGGGCGCATGCGCATAAACTTCCATACCTTTTTATTCATGGGTTTTAGTCCGTATTTACCTGCCAAAAATTCGTATTCAATGCGCAAACGATTGGGGTAATTGTCTTTGAAACGTTTACTCAACAAACCTGCCTGCCCAAACAGCAAGGCTTCCAGTTGCCACAAATTGTCCTTGTGCCTGGCCAAAACCTGCAGGGGAGTAACTACAGCAAGATGTTCCATGGCATCGGCATTGGTTTTAAAGCCGAAATTTCTGCTCAATTTTTGATAAAACGATTCATTAAAGTCTTGATTAGCTGCCGATAAACTTTTGTTAATAGAAAAGGCTTTTTCTCCAAGTCGTTCAATCATCAGCGAATCGAACCAGGCCATGCGGGTGAAATGGTTGACAGATTTGAGGAGCAGGTGGCACGGAATGGGGTGCAAGGTAGAGATGAAGTCGGTATAACGATTAAGCAATACGGGGTCAAATTCGTTTTTTACCTCCAGGGTGGGAATCCGTTCGCCATTTTTTCGTTGAATGGGTTGGTCGTTTTCCAACACCACATGTAAAATGATGTTGTGATAAGCCTCGTCATGTTGATGCCCGTGTTTGAACCAATCCGATGCTTTCACATGAATTTCAATGTTTCCTGCCCAAAGGGTGTCGCCAATTCTTACTCTGGCGTTAAACAAATCGGGGCCGCTGTCGGTGTTGCGGATACCCGGTGCTTCCACATGCAGGAGTTGTCCGTCTGTGGTAAACAGCCTGGCTCGAAACAATTGAAAAGTCCAGAGGTAGAGGATAAAATTTTCATTCATAGCAGGTCAATATTTAGTTGCAATCATTCCCGAAATTGATTATCTTTGAAGCACTGCAAAAGCGAAAAAATATTTTGTAACTTTGCAGTAAATATTGAAACCTGATTCGATGGCCAATGAGCAACTGATAATCTCAGGAATTGAGTATAAAGTTAAGAAAATAGTTGAGTCGAATACACTGCTGAGGGAAGAAAATTTAAAACTAAAGCAGGAATTGGAAAAACGTGAGAATCGATTGGTATTGTTGGCAGAAGAATTGGAGAGTAAAAAAAGTGAGTTAGTAAAAATTACACTTGCAAACACGCTTGAGAAAGAATTTGGTGTTATAGATAGTGAAAAGAGATTGGGAGAGTTGATTGCTGAAATTGACCGTTGTATTGAAGTTTTAAGCGAATAGTTACGAAGGAGAGAGAGAAATGAAAGCCAACCTTGACATAAAAGTGCAGATCGCGGGCAGACCATACAGTCTGAGCGTTGCAGTGGAGGAAGAGCGGGTTGTGAGGAAAGCAGCTGATACCATTAATCAGACCATTAAAGACTATTCCAAGGCTTTTGAATACAAAGATCAACAGGATTTATTTGCCATGGTAGCGTTGCAGCATGCAGCCAATTCCATTCGCATGGAGGAAGAGAAGTCGTTTAGAGAACAAAAGATGGAGACGGATTTGATTGCAATCGATGAACTATTATCTGCTCATATTGACCAAAAGTAATGCGTTCTTAATAATATAAAAAGTGCCCATACGCGGTTTATCAGTTTGTAAACTCAACATTACAACTATTGGGGACAAGCTTAAGGATTTTAGAACAGGCCTGATTCCTTCGGGAATTCTCCTTTCGGGGAGGACGCTGGACGTTCGATTTTTCTGGCAGCCCCATACATGTCTTCATGGGGTTTACTAAACCCGGATCGCGTTGGGCCTTTTTCTCAGCATTTTTGCAGGCAATAACAAAAATCAAAAAATGGAAATAATCATCTATGTTGCTATTGCTGCACTGGGATTGGGCGGTGGGGTATTGATTACCAGCACTATGCTCAAAAAATCAGTGTTAAAAAAATCCAACCTCCTGCTCGAAGAAGCCAAAGAAAAAGCAGAGGTAATTAAAAAAGATAAAATCCTTCAAGCCAAGGAAAAATTTCTCCAACTCAAAGCGGAACATGAAAAGGTAATTGGGGAGAAAAACAACCAAATTCAAAAGGCGGAAAACCGTATCCGACAAAAAGAAGCCACCCTTTCACAAAAAATTGAAGAAACACAGCGAAAGCAGAAAAAAATCGATCAGCTTACTTCTAACTTCGAACTGCAAAAAGAAAACCTGGAAAAACGTCAGCAAGAACTTGATTTAATGCGTGATGAACAGGTAAAACAACTGGAAGTAATCAGTCAGCTGTCGGCTCAGGACGCCAAGGATCAACTCATCGAAACCCTTAAGGGTGAAGCACAGGCCGAGGCCATGGTTTACATCCGCGAAATTACGGAAGAAGCCCGACTAACTGCTTCACGCACAGCCAAAAAAATCGTTATCGAAACCATTCAACGTACTGCCGCCGAGCATGCCATCGAGAATACAGTAACCGTTTTCAATATCGATAGCGACGAAATCAAAGGTCGCATCATTGGTCGTGAAGGACGAAATATCCGTGCCCTGGAAGCGCAAACAGGTATTGAAATCATAATCGACGACAGTCCGGATGCCATTCTCCTCTCAGGCTTCGATCCCATCCGCCGCGAGGTGGCACGTTTGTCGTTGCAAAAACTTGTTACCGACGGACGTATTCACCCCGCGCGTATCGAGGAAGTAGTAACCAAAACCCGCAAGGAAGTGGATCAGGAAATCATGGAAGTGGGCAAACGTACCGTCATCGATTTGGGTATCCACAACATGAACAACGAGTTGATCAAACTTATCGGCCGCATGAAATACCGTTCCTCGTACGGACAAAATCTCCTGGCTCACTCCATCGAAGTTGCCAACCTGAGTGCCACCATGGCGTCCGAATTGGGACTGAATCCAAAAACAGCCAAACGCGCCGGACTGCTGCATGATATTGGAAAAATTGCCGAAAACGAAGCCGAATTGCCTCATGCCATTCTGGGAATGAAATTGGCCGAAAAATTTAAGGAAAAACCCGATGTGTGCAATGCAATTGGTGCCCACCACGATGAAATTGAAATGGAAACACTCATTGCGCCCATCGTGCAGGTTTGTGATGCCATTTCAGGTGCTCGTCCCGGTGCCCGCCGTGAAGTGGTAGAGGCCTATATCCAGCGTTTGAAAAAATTGGAGAGCCTGGCACTTACCTATCCGGGAGTAGTGAAAACCTATGCCATTCAGGCCGGACGTGAGCTTCGTGTAATCGTGGGTGCCGAAATGGTGAACGATCAGGATGCCGACAGAATTTCCTTCGAGTTGTCGCGTAAAATTCAGGAAGAAATGACCTATCCCGGACAGATTAAAATCACTGTAATTCGGGAAACCCGTGCAATTAGTTATGCAAAATAATGATTATTAACCAAATACAGTATTAACTTAACTTATTGACTAACCATGAAGAAAGTAGTTCTTTTAGTAATGTTGGCTTTTTTTGCCTTATCCGTTAACGCACAGCATGTTTTTAATGCCGGCGACATCATGTTTAATGCCGGTGTGGGTGGACCTTCCAATTTTGGATACATTCCCACCCTCAATTTTAGTGGCGAAATGGGTGTGATTCCTACGGGAGACGTAGGTTTGGTGTCGTTTGGGGCTTTGGCCGAATTGCAATTTGCTCATTATGAATATTACTGGACTGGTGACGAAAATTTCGTTCGTTTTTATTTGGGACCCCGCGCTGCCTGGCATGTCCATGCTTTCAACAGCGACGTGTTTGATGCCTACGCAGGACTGGGTGCCGGAATGTTGTTAAACACCCAAACCGATAATACAAAAGGAAGCATTGAAGCCCATGCAGATGTATTTGTAGGTGGTAGGTGGATGTTTGCTCCGAACATGGGCTTGTTTGCCGAAGTGGGCTATACCGGACTTAGTTTCGCCAAATTCGGTATTACCTTTGGTATGTAGAAATTGCTTATTCAGATGATAGTAAAAAGCCACCCCGAAGGTGGCTTTTTCCATTTCTATATCCTAAAACGGCGAACACTCTATCGGACTATAACTCCGTGGCCGTGGCGACATGAAGGAATTCTTGTCTTTGTTTATCAGGCCGATGTCGTCCAGCTCGAAGATCAGGCTGATTTCGTGGCTGGGGCCGGTGAAGCTCTGACGTGCGTTGATGTTGACCTCGTAGCTGTACATGAGTTTCATGCGGTATTGCTCCGTGAAGGGGATGTTCAATCCCAGCATCACGTCGAAGCTGCTGAACTCGTCGTATTCCAAAGTCTGGTTTTTGTACCACAAACCCAAATACACATGTTGCATGTACACGTTGGTGCCCAGTGTGTATAAAAACATGTTGCGCTGGTGCTCCACCATCACGCCCGGATTGAGCTTAAACCCTTGCTTTTTCTGGTAGTAACCCTGCTCCTGACCCATGGTGATGACAAAGTCCAGGTTGTACACGAACTTTCGGGGAAGGGCAGCGTCCACGTCAAAAAAGCTTTGGTTGGGCTCGGTGATGTGGTGCACGGCCACGCCCAGCTTGCCATCCACGTCCCTGCCCTGCCATTGGAAGATACCTCCAAAGCTGAAGTCGGGGAAGCTCACCTTGTCGCGGGCGGCGCCGGCAAAGGTGCTGGGCCCGATGTTGCCCCACCTGGGATCCAGCTGGTCTTCAAAAACCAGGTTGTCCCAGTTCAGACTCTGGGTGACCACCGAGGCCAGTGCTCCCAGTTGGAAGATCATGTTGTGGGCCACGGGAATGCGTACCGAGGGCAAGAAGCCAAAGGTGTTGGTCTTTAACATGCCCACCCCTTCCAGGGTTTGGGAGGCGATCACGCCAATTCCTCCGGCACCGGGCAGACTGCGCTCGGCCACGTCGGCACTAAAGCTGTAGGTGTGGTAGTTGCCATAAAGTCCGGTCCACTGCTTTTTGTAGTTCAACCTTACTTTCAACCCCTGGGTCAAACCCACGTTGGCAGGATTGTAATAGGTGGGGTTGTTGTAATACTGGGCAAAGTCCACGTCCTGGGCATGGAGCCTTTGGGGAAGAAACAGGATGCTCAGAAAAAGTAGGCTGAGGCTCAGGCTCAGGCTTAGGTTGAGGCTCAGATTCATTCCGAATGTCGATTTGATGGTGTTTTCTTTTTTCATGTTGGGATCGATTTATCGGATCAAAGTTACAGTTCCGTGGGTTTCTAAATTGCCGTCGCCATTGTCGCTGCCACGCCAGTAGCTGTCATCGCTAAAGCGTGCCGTGATGCGCCAGATGTAAGTGCCTGTGGGCAAAGGCTGACCTTCGTAGGTGCCATCCCAACCTTCGGCTACCTGTCCGTTCTCCAGCAGGGTACTGCTAAAGACCAGGTTGCCCCACGAGCTGAACACTTCCAGCTTGTACTCGCTTAAGTTAATGCCTACGGGCTTGAAGGTGTTAAAGGTGGGATCCGCCACCGAGGGACTAAAGGCATTGGGTACATACAATCCCGTGAACAGCAGCTCATAGGGATAGATGAGCGTGTCGGGACAGCCATAGGTGTTGGTGGCTACAAGCGTCAGGTTGTAGATGGGGTCGGAGTCGTATTCATACTGGTGAATGGGACTTTCTTCCGTTGTGGTGTAGGTGTCATCAAAATCCCAGAAGTAGTCGGTGGCGCCCTCGGAGAGGTTGTCCAGCTTCACCTGTCCCTGTCTGCCTTCCCAGTCTTCGGTCAGGGTGAAAAGGGCCGTGGGAACGGGATATATCTCGATTTCATGGCTGATTTGGCTCCTGCAGAAGTTGGCATCGGTGATTTGCATGGTTACCGTGTAGCTGTCGATGGAATCGTAGATATGGTAGGGGTTCTGAAGGTCACTCACGCTGTCCATGGTGTATGGATCGCCAAAGTGCCAGAAGTAGTTAGTAATCTGTGCACTGTCGGCTGTGCTTTCATCGGTGAAGTAGGTGTAGTATCCCTGACAGGTTTCTGCCCAGCTAAACTCCGCCGTGGGTGGCTTGTAAATGGTCACCTCCGTGGTGGTGGTGTCTGTACATCCCCACCGGTTGGCTACAATGAGTTCGGTGAGGTAGTTGTCGTATGCCGGATACAGGTAGGTGGGATTGGCGATAATGGCCGTGTCGGCATCGGTTGAGGTGTCGCCAAAGTCCCAACGCCAGGTGGTGATGGGCTCTGAATAGGTCTCACTGCCATCCGTGAAGAAGGTCATGTCGCCCAGACAGTTGTTCTGAACGATGATCGCTGCCATGGGGGTGGGACGTATGAGCACTTCCTTGGTGATGGTGTTGGTGTAAATCTGGGTACCAATCTCTCCGGTAACCGTCAGGGTGACCTGATAGGTACCGCCCTGGTTGTCCTGATAACTATGGCAGGCATGGCTTTGGAAGTTGGTGTAGCTCTCTGTGGTGCCATCGCCAAAGTCCCAATCCCATTGGGTGATGTTACCGTTTTGGGTCAAAAATACGGAGCTGTCGGCAAAGCATACTTCTGTTAGTGCACACAAATTGATGGTGTCGGGTACGTAGAAGTTGGCTATCAGACAGGCCCTGGTATAGACCGTCCGGGTGAGGGAGTCGGTGCAGCCGGTAAAGTTGGTGACAATGAGCTTGACCTGGTAGCTGCTGTCGTTGGGTGAATACAGGTGGGTGGGGTTCTGAGCGGTGGAGGTGTTGGGCTCGCTGCTGAGCGGATCGCCAAAGTCCCACAACCAGCTTTGAATAAAGTTGCCTCCGTGTAGTGATTCATCCGTGAACTGCATGGGGGTATCACAGGCACCTGCCTCATAGCTAAATCTTGGGGTGGGAAGGCTGTCGATGGTGATTTCCAGACTGGCGTAAGCCGAGCAGCCATTGGTGTCCACGGCCATGAGCTCTACATTGTAAAGCCCGGGATTGGCAAAGGTGTGTTGGATGCTGTCGTGGTAAGTGGTAATCTGTGGGGTGCCATCGTGGAAGTTCCAGCTGTAGCTGGCCACGCTGTCGTTCTCGGGCAGGTAGTGGGCATAGAAGGTCGTGGGCTGTGTCAAACAAACCTGATCGGCGGTGATTTCTACTTCCAATTGTCCAAACACGCAGACTTCTACCGTGTCGGTGGAGTAACACGCGTTGTCATCGGTCACTGTCAGGGTTACCTGGTAACAGGTGTCGGTGATATCGTAGATGTACTCGGGATCGATTTCTGTGCTGTAGTAGCCTTCGTTAAGGTTCCATTCCCAGGTTTGTATCGGGCTGCCATCGGCTCCGGGCTCGCTGCCATCAAAGAAGTAAACCTGTCCGGCAGGATCACATACCTGGACAAAGCTTTCGATCTTGGCGATGGGGCGGGTTCTTACCTTCACCCATTGGCGGATGGTGTCGGCACAGCCGTAGTTGTCCGTGGCAATAAGGGTTACCTGAAAGTCATCGTTGGTGGCGTACAGGTGGGTGGGGTTTTGGATGTTGGCGGTGCTGCCATCGCCCAAATCCCATTCCCAGCCGGCAATGTAGCCCAGCTGACTGTAGCTTTCATCGGTGAAGTAGGTGGTGTCGCCCAAACAGGCATTCTGGTAGCTAAAGTTGGCCAGGGGTGGGTCTTTGACCACGATCTGCTCACTGGTGGAAGCCTCGCAGCCTGCCAGGTCGGTGATGGTCAGGGTCACTGTATAGGTGCCGGGGGCGTTGTACAGGTAGTCGGCATTTTGGGTCAGGGCATAGCCGCCATCGCCAAAGTCCCAGTACCAGGTGCTGATCTGTGCGGTGGAGGTGCCTGCAAAGCTTACCGGGGTGTTGGCACACAGGGTGTCGCTGCTCATGGTAAAGCTTACATCGGGGGCGGGGTTCACGCTCAAATCGTGGGTGATGGTGTCGTCGCAGCCCTGGGTGTTGGTCACAATCAGGGTGACGGTGTAATCGCCCGGGCTACTGAACACGTGGGTGGGGTTTTGGTAGGTGCTGGTGTTGGTGTTGCCCGAGAGGGGGTCGCCAAAGTCCCAGTACCAACTGCCAATGTCGGGGGTGTTGTTGGTCAGATCATAAAACTGGGTGGGCTGGCCAAAGCAGGCGTCTTCCCAGTTGAACTCTGCCACGGGACTGGCTACGGAAATAACGGTTCTGGTTACTGTATTCTGACAGCTGTCGGAGTCGGTAACGGTTAAGGTGACATCGTAGCTTTGGTCGTTGGCATAAACATGACTGGTGTTGCCACTGTTGGGTGCCAGGATGGTTTCGGTATTGCCATCGTCAAAGTCCCATTCCCATTTTACAATGGCGCCATTGGGGCTGTTGCTCAGGTTTAAGAAGAAGATGGTATCGCCTACGCAGGTGGGCTGACTGTACTCAAAGCCGGCCTGTGGCAGGGGGTTCACCGTTACCGTTTGGGTTTGGGTGGCCGTGCAGCCATCGGTGGTTTGTACGGTCAGGGTTACCTGGTAGTCGCCGGGGCTGTCGTAGGTGTTTTCGGGATCGGGCTGCTGGCTGGTGTGGCCATCGCCAAAGTCCCAAAAGTATTGATCCAGTCCTGTCAGATCGGTGATGGTAAAGCTTACCGGTTCATGCATACAGGCGGGGGTGAAAGTAAAGTCCACTTCGGGGGCATCGGTGATGGTGATTTCTATGGTGTCGGCATCCGTGCAGTTGCTTTGGCTTTGAATGCTTAAGGTGACTTCATAGGTGCCCGGACCGCTGAACAAGTGGGTGGGATCGCTCTGGCTGCTCTGGTTGGAGGATCCACTGGCGGGGTCGCCAAAGTTCCACTGCCATGCAATGATGCTGCCGGCGCCGTTTTCACTGCTCACATCATGGAAGCTGATGGGTCCGCTCATGCAGCCCGCATCGTAGTCGATCTGGGCAATGGGTGATGGGGTGATGGTGACGTCCTGGCTATTGGTTGCCTGACAGCCATCGCTGGTGGTGACCGTTAACATGGCGGTGTAGGTGCCTGTACCTGGGTAAATGTGGCTTACATCGGGATCGTCGGGGAAGTTGATGGTTGCTGTATTGCCATCGCCAAAGTCCCACTCCCAGGTGGTGAGATAGCCGCTCAGGGGAATGCTGTAGTCTTCAAAGAAGGTTTCTGAGTTCTCGCAATTGGGACTGCTGATGGAAAACATGCTGATGGGCTCGGGCATCACTTCTACCTGGTGGGTAACGCTGTTGGTATATCCCAGGGTGTCGATAATGGTGAGGGTGACATTGTACATGTTCGCGTTGACATAGGTGTGCAGGGGATCTTGGTTGTTGCTGCCTGTTCCATCGCCAAAGTCCCAATCGTAGATGGCCACGGCGCCCACGTCGGTAACGCTGGCATCGGTGGTGAACTGGATGGGGGTGTTTTCGCAGGCGTTGTCCCAGCTAAAATCCACCGGGGGTAGTCCGCCTACATGGACTTGTATCACGGTTTCAAAGGTGCAGCCGTTCACATCGGTGACGGTCAGGCTCACGTCGTAGTCGCCGGGGTTGGTGTAGGTGTGGGTTGCATTTTGTCCCGTGGCTGTGCCGCCATCGGCAAAGTCCCAGGCCCAGTTGGTGATGGTGCTGCCGCTGGTGGCAAAAAAGCCGATGTTGTCGCCTGCCTGGGCGGGGTTGGGGGCCCAGGTGAAGGTGGCATTGGGGGTGTTGGGGGCTTGCACAGTCTTGGTGATGCTGTCGCTGCACCCATAGGTCAGGCTATCGCTGGTGAACACCAGTTTGACATCGTAGAAGCCTCCCGTGGCATAGGTGTGTACGGGATTGGGGACATCGGAGGTGCTGCCATCACCAAAGTCCCAGAGTCTGCTATAGGGCTGATAGCCCGGGGGCAGGGTGCTGTTGTCGGTAAAGGCAAACAGGTTGCAGCCGCTCATGGTATAACTAAAGTCGGCTGTGGGGGTGGGTACCACGATAATCTCTCCTGTGGCAGTTGCGGAGCAGCCTGCCGAGTCGGTGGCGGTTAAGGTGACGGTGTAGGTGCCGCCATTGGTGTAGCTGTGCACGGGGTTTTGGTCTTCGCTGATGCCGCCATCGCCA
This sequence comes from Bacteroidales bacterium, assembly GCA_965140775.1. Taxonomy (GTDB): domain Bacteria; phylum Bacteroidota; class Bacteroidia; order Bacteroidales; family F082; genus UBA6244. Next base: position 1,994,058 of record OZ223471.1, read on the forward strand.
AAGTCCCACCACCAGAATTCGATGCCTGTATCGGCTGTGCCTTGGAAAGTGGTCAAGCTTTGGGCGCAGGTGGGTGAATCAAAGATTTGCATGCTCACCTGTGGGATGGGGTTGATGGTGACTTGTTGGCTCAGACTGTTCTGGCACAGGTTGGTGTCGGTGATGTAGAGGATCACGTCATAAGTTCCGGGGTTGTCGAACACATGTCCGGCATATTGTCCGGTGGTGTCGTGGCCATCGTCGAAGCTCCAGTACCAATCGGTGATGGGGGTGCCCGAAGCACCGTAGAAGAAGGTGGTGTCCATCAAACAGGTGGGCTCGGGATCCCAGGTGTAGTAGATGGTGGGGGTGTTGGGGACGATCACGGGCATTGTCACAGTGTTGGAACAGGTGTAGCCTGAGCTGTCGGCGGTGACGGTGAGGGTGACGTTGTAGAGGCCGCCGGTGGAATACGTATGTCGTGGATGTATCCAATCACTTGAGGAGCCATCGCCAAATTCCCAGAGCCATTCCACCAAGTAATAATTGACTGGCGGAGTACTTAAGTCGGTGAATTGTACTGTAAGACATGAATCAATTATATAGCTGAAATCGGCAATGGGATCGTGAATCGTAACCGGATCTTTTGCCAGGGCATAATATCCCAACGAAGGTTCCGGATTTACGTTAACCCAATTGGTTGTATTGATGGTGTTTGAAAGGGGAGCTATCAATGGGTTCGTATTGGGAAATGAACTTGGTTCAAAATAGGCAACGCGTGCAATATCTGAACCTCCGATATTCATGAAGGGAAATTTGTAGGCTTTTATTTTCAGGTCTCCCGAGCTTCCCATTCCATCGTCCACTTGCCAGCCACCATCGGTTTGCAATCCGTAATCCGGGGCGGTGGGGTTGGCCAACAACCAATTGGTAACCATGCCATTATCAAACTTAACCCCTATGGTGTTCATAGGGTCGGAGGGCAGCGACACGTCCAAAAGGTACATTTTTGTGTAATCACCCACAGGATAGTGGTATTCCTGCCCCATATGCAGTGAGCGTATTAAGCGGCCAATCACATAGTTGCTGTTGGTGCTCACATTGTTGAACCACACGGCATTTACATCAGGGTTGTTAACTTTCAGGAAAGTGTAATCCATATCACAAATGGCCTTACCTCCGGTTAAGGACAACAAGGTATCAAGTTCAATTCCACTGTTGGTGAAATGTGCATTTGCCGTACCATTGTTGATAGCCAAAGTTCCAAACCTGATAACTTCTGAGAGCGTCAGATTAAAGTCCCTGTTTCCGGTAATCTCGATTGTTCCGTTACCAAAATAGGGATTCAGCGGAGTATCAATTGTGATATTTGCCACCTGAACGGTGTTGTTGTTCACTATCATTTTGTTATTGTTCAACAACGAACTGTTGGAAATATTCACAACGTTTCCATATACGCCTATTACCTCATTGGAATATACCACTTCGCTTTCCATTCCCAATTGGGCTAACAGCGAAACGGGAAAAACCATCAGGAGAATAAACAACATCGACCATATTTTCTTTAAGTATTTCATCTGTCAATTTTTAATTAGTGATTACCTCTTTTCTTTCATTAATTATGAGAGGAAATAAATTAATCATTGGATTTCTCTACTTTCAACAATAAGGCATCGATCAGTTGCTGTTGCTTCTTTATCAACTCACGAAGTTCCTGAATGGCTTCCTGATGAAGGCTGTTTTCCGACTGTAGTTGTTCAATGGTTTTCTGCAATTTGGCTATTTCTTCAGTAAGATTTTGATTGGAGCTGTTCTGTCCACGCGGGGCAGGTAAGAGTTTTTCCTCCGGAAGCGGAATGTCATTCCCATCCATGTCAGCCAGATAAACCAATTTTACTCCGCTGAGTTCTTCCAACAAGCGCATGGCCTTCATCATGTCCACGTTTACCTGTTGTTTAAGATCCTTGTTGGTTGAATAGAAACTCCAGGCCATTTCGTGAGATCTGGGCATTAATTCAAAATGGTGGGGGGATATTTGAGTTACATTTCCTGCTGCATCGGCTGCAAATATTTCTCCAATTGAATTGTCATAATGAATATTGGCATTGGCATTGTCGTTAAAATAAATGTAATTACCTGTGCCGGGGGCAGCTCCTGAATTGGGCGTTTTTAAAAACAGGTCGCCTACCAAAATTGTGGCACCATCCTGGCCGGGATCTGTTTGCCAATTTCCTATTACATTGACGTAATCACTGGTTATATCATATGCTGCCTGATACCCTATACCGGTAACATAGTCCCCTGTATTATCGCGGCCGGCTTCAAAGCCAATGGTGTTAACATAATTCCCTGTGTTATTATATACGCTTTTATATCCAAAACCGTTGACATTACTACCCTCATTTTGGAACCCTGCTAGCTCACCAAAAGCATTTACACCCGAGCCTGTATTGGTTTTTACGGCATTCACTCCAAAGCCATTCACATTACTTCCGGTATTGGAATATCCTGCTTGATTACCCATGACATTGACACTGTTGCCTATATTATGCCAGCCTGCAGCGGCACCCAAGGCATTGAGGTTGATACCGGCATTTTTTAGTGCCGCGGTGTAACCAATGGCGTTAACTTGTGCTGTCCCCGTTACAGTCATTTGTTGAGCGGCCCATTTACCAATAGCAATCACATTACTGGTGGCTCCGGATGGTGCGTTGAATGATTGATATCCGAGACTTATAATTCCCGTTCCATTTATATTTGAAGTGGAAGCAATTCTGGATATAATGTTTTTATTGACATCGATCCATACATCAAGATCAATATTGGAAGTGCTGGCATCTTCACTTGTGTAGGTATAAGTGCCGTTATTGTTGTCCACCAGGGTAGTGATGGTTTCCGAAGGCAGGGCGGCGGCATTCAAAAATGAACCTCCATCCGCTCCTACAGAGATGAGGTTTGCGGCATCGGAAGATACCACATCAGCAGTTGTGATGGTGCCATCTTCGTTGGTATAAGTTACCACACCGGAGGTGTTGTTTTGAGACAAGGAAGTGGTTGTTTCATTCCAGTCTGTTACTGTTCCATCCTCACTTGTATAGGTAAAACTTCCATCGGTATTGTCCACAAGGGTAGTGATGGTTTCCGAAGGCAGAGAAGATGCATCCAAATAGGTACCACCATCAGCTCCGGCAGAGATGAGGTTTCCTGCATCGGAAGAAATGATTTCGGCGGTGGTAGCGACCCCATTTTCATCGGTGTAGGTAATGTTTCCTGTGAGGTTGTCCTGGGTCAGAGAGGTGAGTGTTTCACTCCAGGTGACCACTGTTCCAGCTGCATCTGTAAAGGTGAAGGTGCCATCGCCATTGTCCACGAGGGTTCCCTTGGCGTCGAAGTTGGTGATGGTTCCGTTTTCACTGGTGTAGGTGAAGGTACCATTGCCGTTGTCAGTCAGTGTGGTGATGGTTTCCGAAGGCAGAGAAGATGCATCCAAATAGGTACCTCCATCAGCTCCTGCGGAGATGAGGTTTCCTGCATCGGAAGAAATGATTTCGGCGGTGGTAGCCAGGCCATTTTCATCGGTGTAGGTAATGTTTCCGGTGAGGTTGTCCTGCGCCAGAGAGGTGAGTGTTTCACTCCAGGTGACCACTGTTCCGGCTGCATCTGTAAAGGTGAAGGTGCCGTCGCCATTGTCCACGAGGGTTCCCTTGGCGTCGAAGTTGGTGATGGTTCCGTTTTCACTGGTGTAGGTGAAGGTACCATTGCCGTTGTCGGTCAGGGTGGTGATGGTTTCCGAAGGCAGAGAAGATGCATCCAGATAGGTACCACCGTCAGCTCCTGCGGAGATGAGGTTTCCTGCATCGGAAGAAATGATTTCGGCGGTGGTAGCCAGGCCATTTTCATCGGTGTAGGTGATGTTTCCGGTGAGGTTGTCCTGCGCCAGAGAGGTGAGTGTTTCACTCCAGGTGACCACTGTTCCTGCTGCATCGGTGAAGGTGAAGGTGCCATCGCCATTGTCGGTTAAAGTTCCTTTGGCATCGAAGGTGGTGATGTTACCACCGGCATCGGTGAAAGTGAAAGTGCCATTGCCATTGTCCACGAGGGTTCCCTTGGCGTCGAAGTTGGTGATGGTTCCGTTTTCACTGGTGTAGGTGAAGGTACCATTGCCGTTGTCGGTCAGGGTAGTGATGGTTTCATTGTTGGGAATGGCCGTCACATCCAAATAAGTACCACCATCAGCTCCTGCGGAGATGAGGTTTCCTGCATCGGAAGAAATGATTTCGGCGGTGGTAGCCAGGCCATTTTCATCGGTGTAGGTAATGTTTCCGGTGAGGTTGTCCTGGGTCAGAGAGGTGAGTGTTTCACTCCAGGTGACCACTGTTCCAGCTGCATCTGTAAAGGTGAAGGTGCCGTCGCCATTGTCCACGAGGGTTCCCTTGGCGTCGAAGTTGGTGATGGTTCCGTTTTCACTGGTGTAGGTGAAGGTACCATTGCCGTTGTCAGTCAGTGTGGTGATAGTTTCATTGTTGGGAATGGCCGTCACATCCAAATAGGTACCACCATCAGCTCCTGCGGAGATGAGGTTTCCGGCATCGGAAGAAATGATTTCGGCGGTGGTAGCCACCCCATTTTCATCGGTGTAGGTGATGTTTCCGGTGATGTCGTCCTGCGCCAGAGAGGTGAGTGTTTCACTCCAGGTGACCACTGTTCCGGCCGCATCGGTAAAGGTGAAGGTACCGTCGCCATTGTCCACAAGTGTGCCTTTGGCATCGAAGGTGGTGATGTTACCACCGGCATCGGTGAAAGTGAAGGTACCATCGCCATTGTCCATGAGGGTTCCCTTGGCGTCGAAGTTGGTGATGGTTCCGTTTTCACTGGTGTAGGTGAAGGTACCATTGCCGTTGTCAGTCAGTGTGGTGATGGTTTCCGAAGGCAGAGAAGATGCATCCAGATAGGTACCACCGTCAGCTCCTGCGGAGATGAGGTTTCCTGCATCGGAAGAAATGATTTCGGCGGTGGTAGCGACCCCATTTTCATCGGTGTAGGTGATGTTTCCGGTTACATCGTCCTGAGCCAGAGAGGTGAGGGTTTCACTCCAGGTGACCACTGTTCCGGCCGCATCGGTAAAGGTGAAGGTTCCGTCGCCATTGTCGGTTAAAGTTCCTTTGGCATCGAAGGTGGTGATGTTACCACCGGCGTCGGTGAAAGTGAAAGTACCATCGCCATTGTCCATGAGTATTCCCTTGGCGTCGAAGTTGGTGATGGTTCCGTTTTCACTGGTGTAGGTGAAGGTACCATTGCCGTTGTCAGTCAGTGTGGTGATGGTTTCCGAAGGCAGAGAAGATGCATCCAGATAGGTACCACCGTCAGCTCCTGCGGAGATGAGGTTTCCTGCATCGGAAGAAATGATTTCGGCGGTGGTGGCCACGCCATTTTCATCGGTGTAGGTAATGTTTCCTGTGAGGTTATCCTGGGCCAGAGAGGTGAGTGTTTCACTCCAGGTGACCACTGTTCCGGCGGCATCTGTAAAGGTGAAGGTGCCGTCGCCATTGTCGGTTAAAGTTCCTTTGGCATCGAAGGTGGTGATGTTACCACCGGCGTCGGTGAAAGTGAAAGTACCATCGCCATTGTCCATGAGTGTTCCCTTGGCGTCGAAGTTGGTGATGGTTCCGTTTTCACTGGTGTAGGTGAAGGTACCATTGCCGTTGTCAGTCAGTGTGGTGATGGTTTCCGAAGGCAGAGAAGATGCATCCAGATAGGTACCACCATCAGCTCCTGCGGAGATGAGGTTTCCTGCATCGGAGGAAATGATTTCGGCGGTGGTGGCCACGCCATTTTCATCGGTGTAGGTAATGTTTCCTGTGAGGTTATCCTGGGCCAGAGAGGTGAGTGTTTCACTCCAGGTGACCACTGTTCCGGCTGCATCTGTAAAGGTGAAGGTGCCATCGCCATTGTCGGTTAAAGTTCCTTTGGCATCGAAGGTGGTGATGTTACCACCGGCGTCGGTGAAAGTGAAAGTACCATCGCCATTGTTCATGAGGGTTCCCTTGGCGTCGAAGTTGGTGATGGTTCCGTTTTCACTGGTGTAGGTGAAGGTACCATTGCCGTTGTCAGTCAGCGTGGTGATGGTTTCCGAAGGCAGAGAAGATGCATCCAGATAGGTACCACCATCAGCTCCTGCGGAGATGAGGTTTCCTGCATCGGAAGAAATGATTTCGGCGGTGGTAGCCAGGCCATTTTCATCGGTGTAGGTAATGTTTCCTGTGAGGTTGTCCTGGGCCAGAGAGGTGAGTGTTTCACTCCAGGTGACCACTGATCCTGCTGCATCGGTAAAGGTGAAGGTGCCATCGCCATTGTCGGTTAAAGTTCCTTTGGCATCGAAGGTGGTGATGTTACCACCGGCATCGGTGAAAGTGAAAGTACCATTGCCATTGTCCATGAGTGTTCCCTTGGCGTCGAAGTTGGTGATGGTTCCGTTTTCACTGGTGTAGGTGAAGGTCCCATTGCCGTTGTCAGTCAGGGTGGTGATGGTTTCCGAAGGCAGAGAAGATGCATCCAGATAGGTACCACCATCAGCTCCTGCGGAGATGAGGTTTCCTGCATCGGAAGAAATGATTTCGGCGGTGGTAGCCAGGCCATTTTCATCGGTGTAGGTAATGTTTCCGGTGAGGTTATCCTGCGCCAGAGAGGTGAGTGTTTCACTCCAGGTGACCACTGTTCCGGCGGCATCGGTAAAGGTGAAGGTGCCGTCGCCATTGTCCACGAGGGTTCCCTTGGCGTCGAAGTTGGTGATGGTTCCGTTTTCACTGGTGTAGGTGAAGGTACCATTGCCGTTGTCAGTCAGTGTGGTGATAGTTTCATTGTTGGGAATGGCCGTCACATCCAAATAGGTACCACCATCAGCTCCTGCGGAGATGAGGTTTCCGGCATCGGAAGAAATGATTTCGGCGGTGGTAGCGACCCCATTTTCATCGGTGTAGGTAATGTTTCCTGTGAGGTTGTCCTGAGTCAGAGAGGTGAGGGTTTCACTCCAGGTGACCACTGTTCCGGCTGCATCTGTAAAGGTGAAGGTGCCATCGCCATTGTCGGTTAAAGTTCCTTTGGCATCGAAGGTGGTGATGTTACCACCGGCGTCGGTGAAAGTGAAAGTACCATCGCCATTGTTCATGAGGGTTCCCTTGGCGTCGAAGTTGGTGATGGTTCCGTTTTCACTGGTGTAGGTGAAGGTACCATTGCCGTTGTCAGTCAGTGTGGTGATGGTTTCCGAAGGCAGAGAAGATGCATCCAGATAGGTACCACCGTCAGCTCCTGCGGAGATGAGGTTTCCTGCATCGGAAGAAATGATTTCGGCGGTGGTAGCGACCCCATTTTCATCGGTGTAGGTAATGTTTCCTGTGAGGTTGTCCTGGGTCAGAGAGGTGAGTGTTTCACTCCAGGTGACCACTGTTCCAGCTGCATCTGTAAAGGTGAAGGTGCCATCGCCATTGTCCACGAGGGTTCCCTTGGCGTCGAAGTTGGTGATGGTTCCGTTTTCACTGGTGTAGGTGAAGGTACCATTGCCGTTGTTCACCAGGGTGGTGATGGTTTCCGAAGGCAGAGAAGATGCATCCAGATAGGTACCACCGTCAGCTCCTGCGGAGATGAGGTTTCCTGCATCGGAAGAAATGATTTCGGCGGTGGTGGCCACGCCATTTTCATTGGTGTAGGTAATGTTTCCGGTGAGGTTATCCTGCGCCAGAGAGGTGAGTGTTTCACTCCAGGTGACCACTGATCCTGCTGCATCGGTAAAAGTGAAGGTGCCATCGCCATTGTCGGTTAAAGTTCCTTTGGCATCGAAGGTGGTGATGTTACCACCGGCGTCGGTGAAAGTGAAAGTACCATCGCCATTGTTCATGAGGGTTCCCTTGGCGTCGAAGTTGGTGATGGTTCCGTTTTCACTGGTGTAGGTGAAGGTACCATTGCCGTTGTCAGTCAGTGTGGTGATGGTTTCCGAAGGCAGAGAAGATGCATCCAGATAGGTACCACCGTCAGCTCCTGCGGAGATGAGGTTTCCTGCATCGGAAGAAATGATTTCGGCGGTGGTAGCGACCCCATTTTCATCGGTGTAGGTAATGTTTCCTGTGAGGTTGTCCTGGGTCAGAGAGGTGAGGGTTTCACTCCAGGTGACCACTGTTCCGGCGGCATCTGTAAAGGTGAAGGTGCCATCGCCATTGTCCACGAGGGTTCCCTTGGCGTCGAAGTTGGTGATGGTTCCGTTTTCACTGGTGTAGGTGAAGGTACCATTGCCGTTGTCAGTCAGGGTGGTGATGGTTTCATTGTTGGGAATGGCCGTCACATCCAAATAAGTACCACCGTCAGCTCCTGCGGAAATGAGGTTTCCTGCATCGGAAGAAATGATTTCGGCGGTGGTGGCCACGCCATTTTCATCGGTGTAGGTGATGTTTCCGGTGAGGTTGTCCTGGGCCAGAGAGGTGAGTGTTTCACTCCAGGTGACCACTGTTCCGGCTGCATCTGTAAAGGTGAAGGTGCCATCGCCATTGTCCATGAGTGTTCCCTTGGCGTCGAAGTTGGTGATGGTTCCGTTTTCACTGGTGTAGGTGAAGGTACCATTGCCGTTGTCGGTCAGGGTGGTGATGGTTTCATTGTTGGGAATGGCCGTCACATCCAAATAAGTACCACCGTCAGCTCCTGCGGAAATGAGGTTTCCTGCATCGGAAGAAATGATTTCGGCGGTGGTGGCCACGCCATTTTCATCGGTGTAGGTAATGTTTCCTGTGAGGTTATCCTGGGCCAGAGAGGTGAGTGTTTCACTCCAGGTGACCACTGTTCCGGCTGCATCTGTAAAGGTGAAGGTGCCATCGCCATTGTCCACCAGCGTACCTTTGGCATCGAAGGTGGTGATGTTACCACCGGCGTCGGTGAAAGTGAAAGTACCATCGCCATTGTCCATGAGTGTTCCCTTGGCGTCGAAGTTGGTGATGGTTCCGTTTTCACTGGTGTAGGTGAAGGTACCATTGCCGTTGTCAGTCAGTGTGGTGATAGTTTCATTGTTGGGAATGGCCGTCACATCCAAATAGGTACCACCGTCAGCTCCTGCGGAGATGAGGTTTCCGGCATCGGAAGAAATGATTTCTGCCGTGGTAGCCACCCCATTTTCATCGGTGTAGGTAATGTTTCCTGTGAGGTTATCCTGTGCCAGAGAGGTGAGGGTTTCGCTCCAGGTGACCACTGTTCCGGCCGCATCGGTAAAGGTGAAGGTGCCGTCGCCATTGTCCACGAGTGTGCCTTTGGAATCGAAGGTGGTGATGTTCCCACCGGCATCGGTGAAAGTGAAAGTACCATTGCCATTGTCCATGAGTGTTCCCTTGGCGTCGAAGTTGGTGATGGTTCCGTTTTCACTGGTGTAGGTGAAGGTACCATTGCCGTTGTCGGTCAGGGTAGTGATGGTTTCATTGTTGGGAATGGCCGTCACATCCAAATAGGTACCACCGTCAGCTCCTGCGGAGATGAGGTTTCCTGCATCGGAAGAAATGATTTCGGCGGTGGTGGCCACCCCATTTTCATCGGTGTAGGTGATGATTCCGGTGATGTCGTCCTGCGCCAGAGAGGTGAGGGTTTCGCTCCAGGTGACCACTGTTCCGGCCGCATCGGTAAAGGTGAAGGTGCCGTCGCCATTGTCCACGAGTGTGCCTTTGGAATCGATGGTCACGGCTATTCCATCTTCGTTTGTATAAGTAAAGGTACCGTCGCCATTGTCCACCAGGGTGGTGGTGGTTTCGGTCACGGGAATGGTAGCCAGGTCGAGGTAGGTACCGCCGTCGGAGCCAACTGTGAGCAAGTTACCGGCATCTGTGGAGAGGATTTCTGCCGTGGTAGCCACCCCATTTTCATCGGTATAGGTGATGTTTCCAGTGATGTCGTCCTGAGCCAGAGAGGTGAGTGTTTCACTCCAGGTGACCACTGTTCCTGCTGCATCGGTGAAGGTGAAGGTGCCGTCGCCATTGTCCACAAGTGTGCCTTTGGAATCGATGGTCACGGCTATTCCATCTTCGTTGGACAATGGCGACGGTACCTTCACCTTTACCGATGCCGCCGGAACAGTGGTCACCTGGAGTGAAACACTCACCTCTCTGGTCAGGGATCACTGGAAACATCACCTACACCGATGAAAATGGGGTGGCTACCACGGCAGAAATCCTCTCCACAGATGCCGGTAACTTGCTCACAGTTGGCTCCGACGGCGGTACCTACCTCGACCTGGCTACCATTCCCGTGACCGAAACCACCACCACTTTGGTGGACAATGGCGACGGTACCTTTACTTATACCAACGAAGATGGAATAGCCGTGACCATCGATTCCAAAGGCACACTCGTGGACAATGGCGACGGCACCTTCACCTTTACCGATGCCGCCGGAACAGTGGTCACCTGGAGTGAAACACTCACCTCTCTGGCGCAGGACGATGTCACCGGAAACATCACCTACACCGATGAAAATGGGGTGGCTACCACGGCAGAAATCCTCTCCACAGATGCCGGTAACTTGCTCACAGTTGGCTCCGACGGCGGTACCTACCTCGACCTGGCTACCATTCCCGTGACCGAAACCACCACCACCCTGGTGGACAATGGCGACGGTACCTTTACTTATACCAACGAAGATGGAATAGCCGTGACCATCGATTCCAAAGGCACACTCGTGGACAATGGCGACGGCTACCTTCACCTTTACCGATGCCGCCGGAACAGTGGTCACCTGGAGTGAAACACTCACCTCTCTGGCGCAGGACGGTCACTGGAAACATCACCTACACCGATGAAAATGGGGTGGCTACCACGGCAGAAATCCTCTCCACAGATGCCGGTAACTTGCTCACAGTTGGCTCCGACGGCGGTACCTACCTCGACCTGGCTACCATTCCCGTGACCGAAACCACCACCATTTTCATGGTGGACAATGGCGACGGTACCTTTACTTATACCAACGAAGATGGAATAGCCGTGACCATCGATTCCAAAGGCACACTCGTGGACAATGGCGACGGCACCTTCACCTTTACCGATGCCGCCGGAACAGTGGTCACCTGGAGTGAAACACTCACCTCTCTGGCTCAGGACGACAGGTCACCGGAAACATCACCTACACCGATGAAAATGGGGTGGCTACCACGGCAGAAATCCTCTCCACAGATGCAGGTAACTTGCTCACAGTTGGCTCCGACGGCGGTACCTACCTCGACCTGGCTACCATTCCCGTGACCGAAACCACCACCACTTTGGTGGACAATGGCGACGGTACCTTTACTTATACCAACGAAGATGGAATAGCCGTGACCATCGATTCCAAAGGCACACTCGTGGACAATGGCGACGGTACCTTCACCTTTACCGATGCGGCCGGAACAGTGGTCACCTGGAGTGAAACACTCACCTCTCTGGCTCAGGACTGTTCCGGAAACATCACCTACACCGATGAAAATGGGGTGGCTACCACGGCAGAAATCCTCTCCACAGATGCCGGTAACTTGCTCACAGTTGGCTCCGACGGCGGTACCTACCTCGACCTGGCTACCATTCCCGTGACCGAAACCACCACCACCCTGGTGGACAATGGCGACGGTACCTTTACTTATACCAACGAAGATGGAATAGCCGTGACCATCGATTCCAAAGGCACACTCGTGGACAATGGCGACGGTACCTTCACCTTTACCGATGCGGCCGGAACAGTGGTCACCTGGAGTGAAACACTCACCTCTCTGGCCCAAGACAACCTCACCGGAAACATCACCTACACCGATGAAAATGGGGTGGCTACCACGGCAGAAATCCTCTCCACAGATGCAGGTAACTTGCTCACAGTTGGCTCCGACGGCGGTACCTACCTGACCTGGCTACCATTCCCGTGACCGAAACCACCACCACCCTGGTGGACAATGGCGACGGTACCTTTACTTATACCAACGAAGATGGAATAGCCGTGACCATCGATTCCAAAGGCACACTCGTGGACAATGGCGACGGTACCTTCACCTTTACCGATGCGGCCGGAACAGTGGTCACCTGGAGTGAAACCCTCACCTCTCTGGCCCAGGACAAGTCACCGGAAACATCACCTACACCGATGAAAATGGGGTGGCTACCACGGCAGAAATCCTCTCCACAGATGCAGGTAACTTGCTCACAGTTGGCTCCGACGGCGGTACCTACCTCGACCTGGCTACCATTCCCGTGACCGAAACCACCACCACTTTGGTGGACAATGGCGACGGTACCTTTACTTATACCAACGAAGATGGAATAGCCGTGACCATCGATTCCAAAGGCACACTCGTGGACAATGGCGACGGCACCTTCACCTTTACCGATGCGGCCGGAACAGTGGTCACCTGGAGTGAAACCCTCACCTCTCTGGCCCAAGACAATGTCACAGGAAACATCACCTACACCGATGAAAATGGGGTGGCTACCACGGCAGAAATCCTCTCCACAGATGCAGGTAACTTGCTCACAGTTGGCTCCGACGGCGGTACCTACCTCGACCTGGCTACCATTCCCGTGACCGAAACCACCACCACTTTGGTGGACAATGGCGACGGTACCTTTACTTATACCAACGAAGATGGAATAGCCGTGACCATCGATTCCAAAGGCACACTCGTGGACAATGGCGACGGCACCTTCACCTTTACCGATGCCGCCGGAACAGTGGTCACCTGGAGTGAAACCCTCACCTCTCTGGTCAGGACAACGTCACCGGAAACATCACCTACACCGATGAAAATGGGGTGGCTACCACGGCAGAAATCCTCTCCACAGATGCAGGTAACTTGCTCACAGTTGGCTCCGACGGCGGTACCTACCTCGACCTGGCTACCATTCCCGTGACCGAAACCACCACCACTTTGGTGGACAATGGCGACGGTACCTTTACTTATACCAACGAAGATGGAATAGCCGTGACCATCGATTCCAAAGGCACACTCGTGGACAATGGCGACGGTACCTTCACCTTTACCGATGCGGCCGGAACAGTGGTCACCTGGAGTGAAACCCTCACCTCTCTGGTCAGGACGACATCACCGGAAACATCACCTACACCGATGAAAATGGGGTGGCTACCACGGCAGAAATCCTCTCCACAGATGCAGGTAACTTGCTCACAGTTGGCTCCGACGGCGGTACCTACCTCGACCTGGCTACCATTCCCGTGACCGAAACCACCACCACCTGCATGGACAATGGTGGACGAAGATGGAATAGCCGTGACCATCGATTCACGGTGTGGACAATGTTACCTTTACTTATACCCGGTGAATATGTCGATTCCGACTCGTCCTGGCCTTTACCGATGCCGCCGGAACAGTGGTCACCTGGAGTGAAACACTCACCTCTCTGGCTCAGGACGATGTAACCGGAAACATCACCTACACCGATGAAAATGGGGTGGCTACCACGGCAGAAATCCTCTCCACAGATGCAGGTAACTTGCTCACAGTTGGCTCCGACGGCGGTACCTACCTCGACCTGGCTACCATTCCCGTGACCGAAACCACCACCACTTTGGTGGACAATGGCGACGGTACCTTTACTTATACCAACGAAGATGGAATAGCCGTGACCATCGATTCCAAAGGCACACTCGTGGACAATGGCGACGGCACCTTCACCTTTACCGATGCCGCCGGAACAGTGGTCACCTGGAGTGAAACCCTCACCTCTCTGGCCAGGACGAACATCACCGGAAACATCACCTACACCGATGAAAATGGGGTGGCTACCACGGCAGAAATCCTCTCCACAGATGCAGGTAACTTGCTCACAGTTGGCTCCGACGGCGGTACCTACCTCCCGTGACCGACCTGGCTACAACGAAGATGGAATTCCCGATTGACCGTGGAAACCCACCACCACTTGCTCCAGTTGGCTTTGGTGGACAATGGCGACGGTACCTTTACTTATACCAACGAAGATGGAATAGCCGTGACCATCGATTCCAAAGGCACACTCGTGGACAATGGCGACGGCACCTTCACCTTTACCGATGCGGCCGGAACAGTGGTCACCTGGAGTGAAACCCTCACCTCTCTGGTCCAGGACGTGTCACCGGAATCATCACCTACACCGATGAAAATGGGGTGGCTACCACGGCAGAAATCCTCTCCACAGATGCAGGTAACTTGCTCACAGTTGGCTCCGACGGCGGTACCTACCTCGACCTGGCTACCATTCCCGTGACCGAAACCACCACCACCCTGGTGGACAATGGCGACGGTACCTTTACTTATACCAACGAAGATGGAATAGCCGTGACCATCGATTCCAAAGGCACACTCGTGGACAATGGCGACGGTACCTTCACCTTTACCGATGCGGCCGGAACAGTGGTCACCTGGAGTGAAACCCTCACCTCTCTGGAGCAGGACAATGTAACCGGAAACATCACCTACACCGATGAAAATGGGGTGGCTACCACGGCAGAAATCCTCTCCACAGATGTAGGTAACTTGCTCACAGTTGGCTCCGACGGCGGTACCTACCTTGACCTGGCTACCATTCCCGTGACCGAAACCACCACCACCCTGGTGGACAATGGCGACGGTACCTTTACTTATACCAACGAAGATGGAATAGCCGTGACCATCGATTCCAAAGGCACACTCGTGGACAATGGCGACGGCACCTTCGCCATTGTCCACGATGTGCCTTTGGAATCGATGGTCACCTTTCCATCCGATGGTATAAGTAAAGGTCGCCGGAAAGTGGTGGTGTTACGGTCACACCGAGGTAGGTACCTCACAGTCGGAGCCAACTGTGAGCGGTACCTGCCTCTGTGGCTCAGGATTTCTGCCGTGGTAGCCACCCCATTTTCATCGGAAACATCACCTACACCGATGATGCGGCCAAGAGGTGACAGGGAAACATCACCTACACCGATGAAAATGGGGTGGCTACCACGGCAGAAATCCTCTCCACAGATGCCGGTAACTTGCTCACAGTTGGCTCCGACGGCGGGACCTGGCTACCATTCCCGTGACCGAAACCACCACCACCCTGGTGGACAATGGCGACGGTACCTTGCCTTATACAAACGAAGATGGTAGCCGTGACCATCGATTCCAAAGGCTACACTCGTGGACAATGGCGACGGTACCTTCACCTTTACAGATGGCCGGAACAGTGGTCACTGGAATGAAACCCTCACCTCTCTGGCCCAGGACGACATCACCGGAAACATCACCTACACCGATGAAAATGGGGTGGCTACCACGGCAGAAATCCTCTCCACAGATGCCGGAAACTTGCTCACAGTTGGCTCCGACGGCGGTACCTACCTGACCTGGCTACCATTCCCGAAACCACCACCACCCTGACCGAAACCACCACCACCCTGGTGGACAATGGCGACGGTACCTTTACTTATACCAACGAAGATGGAATAGCCGTGACCATCGATTCCAAAGGCACACTCGTGGACAATGGCGACGGCACCTTCACCTTTACCGATGCCGCCGGAACAGTGGTCACCTGGAGTGAAACCCTCACCTCTCTGGCCCAGGACGACATCACCGGAAACATCACCTACACCGATGAAAATGGGGTGGCTACCACGGCAGAAATCCTCTCCACAGATGCCGGTAACTTGCTCACAGTTGGCTCCGACGGCGGTACCTACCTCGACCTGGCTACCATTCCCGTGACCGAAACCACCACCACCCTGGTGGACAATGGCGACGGTACCTTTACTTATACCAACGAAGATGGAATAGCCGTGACCATCGATTCCAAAGGCACACTTGTGGACAATGGCGACGGCACCTTCACCTTTACCGATGCCGCCGGAACAGTGGTCACCTGGAGTGAAACACTCACCTCTCTGGCTCAGGACGACATCACCGGAAACATCACCTACACCGATGAAAATGGGGTGGCTACCACGGCAGAAAGGGTGGTGGTGGTTTCGGTCCGGGAATCCTCTCCACAGATGCCGGTAACTTGCTCACAGTTGGCTCCGACGGCGGTACCTACCTCGACCTGGCTACCATTCCCGTGACCGAAACCACCACCACCCTGGTGGACAATGGCGACGGTACCTTTACTTATACAAACGAAGATGGAATAGCCGTGACCATCGATTCCAAAGGCACACTCGTGGACAATGGCGACGGCACCTTCACCTTTACCGATGCGGCCGGAACAGTGGTCACCTGGAGCGAAACCCTCACCTCTCTGGCGCAGGACGACATCACCGGAAACATCACCTACACCGATGAAAATGGGGTGGCTACCACGGCAGAAATCCTCTCCACAGATGCCGGAAACCTGCTCACAGTTGGCTCCGACGGCGGTACCTACCTCGACCTGGCTACCATTCCCGTGACCGAAACCACCACCACCCTGGTGGACAATGGCGACGGTACCTTTACTTATACCAACGAAGATGGAATAGCCGTGACCATCGATTCCAAAGGCACATGGCGACGGCACCTTCACCTTCACCGATGCAGCAGGAACAGTGGTCACCTGGAGTGAAACACTCACCTCTCTGGCTCAGGACGACATCACTGGAAACATCACCTATACCGATGAAAATGGGGTGGCTACCACGGCAGAAATCCTCTCCACAGATGCCGGTAACTTGCTCACAGTTGGCTCCGACGGCGGTACCTACCTCGACCTGGCTACCATTCCCGTGACCGAAACCACCACCACCCTGGTGGACAATGGCGACGGTACCTTTACTTATACAAACGAAGATGGAATAGCCGTGACCATCGATTCCACGGCTATTCCATCTTCGTTGGTATAAGTAAAGGTACCGTCGCCATTGTCCACCAAAGTGGTGGTGGTTTCGGTCACGGGAATGGTAGACAGGTCGAGGTAGGTACCGCCGTCGGAGCCAACTGTGAGCAAGTTACCTGCATCTGTGGAGAGGATTTCTGCCGTGGTAGCCACCCCATTTTCATCGGTGTAGGTGATGTTTCCAGTGATGTTGTCCTGCGCCAGAGAGGTGAGTGTTTCACTCCAGGTGACCACTGTTCCGGCGGCATCGGTAAAGGTGAAGGTGCCGTCGCCATTGTCCACGAGCGTGCCTTTGGAATCGATGGTCACGGCTATTCCATCTTCGTTTGTATAAGTAAAGGTACCGTCGCCATTGTCCACCAGGGTGGTGGTGGTTTCGGTCACGGGAATGGTAGCCAGGTCGAGGTAGGTACCGCCGTCGGAGCCAACTGTGAGCAAGTTACCGGCATCTGTGGAGAGGATTTCTGCCGTGGTAGCCACCCCATTTTCATCGGTGTAGGTGATGTTTCCGGTTACATCGTCCTGAGCCAGAGAGGTGAGTGTTTCACTCCAGGTGACCACTGTTCCGGCGGCATCGGTAAAGGTGAAGGTGCCGTCGCCATTGTCCACGAGTGTGCCTTTGGAATCGATGGTCACGGCTATTCCATCTTCGTTGGTATAAGTAAAGGTACCGTCGCCATTGTCCACCAAAGTGGTGGTGGTTTCGGTCACGGGAATGGTAGACAGGTCGAGGTAGGTACCGCCGTCGGAGCCAACTGTGAGCAAGTTACCTGCATCTGTGGAGAGGATTTCTGCCGTGGTAGCCACCCCATTTTCATCGGTGTAGGTGATGTTTCCAGTGATGTTGTCCTGCGCCAGAGAGGTGAGTGTTTCACTCCAGGTGACCACTGTTCCGGCGGCATCGGTAAAGGTGAAGGTGCCGTCGCCATTGTCCACGAGCGTGCCTTTGGAATCGAAGGTGGTTACTATGCCATTTTCATTGGTAAAAGTGAATGTTCCGTCCCCATTATCAATCAGCGTCGTGGAAATGGATGCTCCTATTTCTATCCATTGGCTGTTGTTCCAGAACCAAAATGATTTAAAGTCGTTATCGTAAACCATTAGACCTTCTGCCGATGCATCAGGGTTAATTGCCAAACGTTCTGCCGTTGATAATCGGGGTATGAGAATTCCTTTATCGCTCGATACGACATCCAAAATGGCATAGGTGTTAGGAGCATTTCCATTTTTTCCGATACTGACCCCTTTTACGGTCTGTGCATTCAAGTCATGAATTCCTATAAATACTACCAGAAAAATTGTTGCTGCTAAAAATTTTACAGTCAGTTTGGAGGTAAAAACATTTTTCTTCATTTGGATTGGTTTTTTATTGATAATATTTTTTCAAGGAACCTATGGTAGATAGTCCTTTTGGCTTTTAGGTTGATAATACGATGGGTAGGGAAATGGCGTTGGAAGAAGTGCCATAAACCCACATTGATTAACAGGAAGTGTTTCTTGTGAAGTTAATGATTAATATCACAGTTTAATACCCCCTAAAATATGTGTATGGCATAATCCATCGTAAATTGATCAAAAATGCTGAAAAAAACCAATGGGATGAATCTGACACTGTTTTAAAAGCATTGTGAAAATATCCATAGCGTTTGTTAATGGTTGTTGAGTTAGCTAAAGCGCATTAATTCAATAAAATATGACAATCAATAAAAATCGGTTGTTGATACAATATTTACCAAGAAAGATTATTAGTCCTGATCAAAAAAGCGACGAAAAGTCCTCAATACGTTTCATCACCATGATATTGTCAATTGGCGACAGTAGCAAGCTTTTTTTTCTCACAATATGCTCAAAAACGAACTAACCGGGTATTACTGACCTGTTTTTGAGATGTGACAAGAGGGGTGGTCCGTCTGTTTTTGTATTCTTTTGGTAATATCTGTGCATGTCTGCAATTCGGCGACTTCAAGAAGTTATACCGATTATTAATTGAAATGAGCTTTAAGTTCGCTTCGTTCCTGAAACCTCTTCACTTCTTTATCGGCATTTTACATAAACATCGAAGTGCTACTTCAATTTATAGTTGGCATTAAATATTGAAGGAGTTTTGTATTTTTGACAATTCACCGAAAAAAACATCTTGTCCGGATGACAAAGAAACCTGGAATTGGTATCCCTTCCCCTTTGGCGTTAGCAATAATTCTGAGTTTTGTGGTTTATGCCCTGGCATGGGTTTTCACCAAACCCGCATCCGACAACACATTTTATCCCTTACAGCTACTCGATTTTTATCAACGTGGATTTTGGGACCTGCTCGCCTTTTCGATGCAAATGATGCTCATCCTGGTATTGGGAAATGTATTGGCTCTGACACTTTTTTTCCAACGCATCATTCAGGGATTGCTGAAAAACGTTACCAACAATACAAAAGCTATTCTGGTCACCACTTTTTTTAGCCTGCTGCTGGGATTGTTTAATTGGGGACTTGGTTTGATATTCAGTGCTTTGCTGGCACGTGCCATTGGCGAGCATGCCCGCCAAACGGGGATGAAACTTAATTATCCTTTGTTGGTGGCCGCCGCTTATACCGGGATGATGGTATGGCACGGTGGGTTTAGCGGTAGCGCTCCCTTAAAGGTGGCCGAGGATGGTCATTTTTTGCAAAATGCAATCGGGATAATTCCGGTAAACGAAACCATCCTTTCCACATTGAATATTGGGTTAAACGGATGCTTACTTCTGATAATACCTTTGACTTTGGTGTTGATTTCCAGATCGAAAAAATCCTCCGTTACCCTACCGCAGGAACTGCCTGTAATGAAAACCCCTGATGTTGTTCATTCACAAAAACAATACCTCGGGCAGGCCTTGGGATTGAGCCTTCTGGCAATGGCCGTGTATCAGTTTATTCAACAGTGAATTCCTGCCTTGAACATTAATCTGATTAACTTGATTTTGCTGGCTTTTGGATTGCTTTTATACAAAAACCTCAATGACTTCATGCAAGCGGTGAATTCGGCCATTGCAAGTTCCAGTGGTATCATGATCCAATTTCCCATTTACGCAGGAATCATGGGGCTGATGAACTATTCAGGATTGGCAGCCATTTTTACCCAAAGTCTGGTTTCTATTTCGAGTGCTGCCACTTTGCCCCTGATGGGATTTTTTAGTGCCGCCGTGGTCAACTTCTTTGTTCCAAGTGGTGGTGGGCAATGGGCTGTGCAAGGTCCCATATTGATGGAAGCCGCGTTGCAACTGGGGGCGTCGGTGCCCAAAACCATTTTGGCTCTGGCCTATGGTGATGAATTGACCAATATGATTCAACCGTTTTGGGCCATTCCGCTGATGGCTATCACCGGGGTTAAAGCCAGGTCGATAATTCCATTTACGTTTATCGTTATGTTGGTGGGTGGCATGTGTATGGTGGTATTTTTGATGGTTTGCTGAGTAGAATTAAATCATTCTTCGCCCGATAGTTACCAATACCCAACCATTGACAGGCGTTGTCATGCATAACAAGCGTTTTGGCCATCATAACTTTTTTAAGTTGTACTTTGGTGTGGTTAAGCTAGGAATACTTCTTGTTTGGCGGATGTGAAGCACGTAAAATTTCGGGTTGCCGGAATGGTTCCGACATCGTTGGCTGTGGCCGTTTCATGGGAATGAAAAATAATCACAACATGTTCTTTTACATGATGTTAAGTAAGTAGCGGAAAAAGAGGTTCCCAAATCTGAAGGGGTCTGGCATGTGCGAGGGGCAACAAAAAAAACCTGTATGAATTCCGGAATTGGGTTGAGCAGTAACGAAATGATTGAAAGCAGAATAAATTACATTCATCAAAATCCAGTTAGGGCAGGAATTGTTGAGTGTGAGCATGATTATTTGAATTCAAGTGCCGGAAATTTTTCAGAACGTAGCGGGCTGATTGAGCTAGATACGTTGTAATAGAACAGCGTAGTTGCAAACTACGCTGAGTAGGTGGGGCTCATCCTTATACTAAATGATATTTATCTCAGTCGACATTTTTTGATTTTTTATTCTTGCGTTCTTTCTTAATTGTCTTTTTAAGATTTGATTTTCTACCCCATTGTCTTAATTCAGAGTCGGGGTCTGCTAATTGCTCGTCTTGCTCCTTTTTGTTCAGGCCTTTGAAATTTTTGGTTGTTATGTGTATGCTTCTTGACATTGTTGTGTCGTTTAAAAATGCCGACAACGGTGATAATATGGGGCGTTTGGCATTTCAATGCTCCAACCTTTCAATTTACTACTATGTTTATTTATTTCAATCATCTTCATTATTAGTACTATCTGCCAAATGCACTATATTTTTTGTGTGTGCCCAGCATGGTTGCTGTGCACACAACTGTAAGTTTTGAATAAATTCCAAAAATGCAAATAATTTGTTTAAAAGCAAACAGTTGTGTGACAATAATTATCCCAAGGGTGAAAGTCCCTTATACGCGAGGATTAAAGCCTCGAAGTATTAGCAAGTCGCAAGGTGGTTAAGGGTGACCTTTACACTGAAGGAAGCGAGACTGCAAAATTCGGTACTGACGAACAGAAACCGCATATGAGGCTAGGTAAGCAGGGTAAGCAAGCACATCATTGTAACGCCCGAAGGAATGCATGCTTATCAAGTAGATGCGGCAGTGATTGAATGAAGGATAATAGCCTTACCTGGGGAGATCCCGGACTAGACTAGGTATTTCTATATACCGGGAAGTCAGCAGAAGTCATAGTAGCCAAGGTTAACGAGCCGGAACCTGATAATAAAAGGCCACTCCGGAGGACTCACAAAAGGGCGAAGGACTGAACTTTAGATCGTTGTAAATTTTGCGAGGAGGTTAAAACATGATAGTTTTCCAGCCCGTAAGAAGCGCAACAGGGAATGAAACAATGGAAAGGAACGTATGGAGTTAATTGAAAAGATTTTAGAGAAAGGGAATCTTACCCAAGCCAGCTACGAAGTTATCCGTAACAAAGGAGCAGCCGGAGTTGATGGCATAGCAGCGGACGAACTCAAAGCCTACCTTGACCAACATCGTCAAGAGATAGAGCAACAAGTTTATAACTGCCAATACATGCCACCACCTGTCCGTGGAAAGGAAATCGCCAAGAAGAATGGTAAAACCCGACTTTTAGGCATCCCCACCACGGTAGACCGCATGCTCCAACAAGCAGTACTGAGAGTAATTCAGTTTCAATACGAGAAAGAGTTCTCCAGTTACAGCTACGGATTCCGTCCTCATAGGAACACCCATCAGGCCATATCCAAATCACTTGAATACATCAATTCGGGCAATCAACACATTGTGGAGATAGACCTGAAAGGATTTTTCGATGAAGTGGATCACATGCTTTTGCTACAATTGCTATACCGCAAGATCAAATGCAAAGCAACTATGTGCTTGATACGACGGTGGCTAAGAGCGCCCATTGCAATAAATGGCAAACTTCATAAGCGCCGTAAGGGAGTACCTCAAGGCAGCCCAATCAGTCCGGTACTGTCCAATATCGTGCTACACGAACTGGACAAGAAGATGACCGACAAAGGCCTCAAGTTTGTGCGATATGCTGATGATTTTAGTATTTATTGCACGAGTAACCGGCAAGCCCGCATGATGGGCAACGAGATATTCCTATTCTTACGAGATCACCTGAAACTTCCTATCAACCGAGAGAAAAGTGGCATCCGAAAACCAGTAAACTTTCATCTACTGGGATACGGCTTTGTGCCCACTTATCGCAAGGGTGAAAAGGGAAAATATCAACTCGTAGTCTCTAAAAGCAGCTGGCAAACGTTCAAGTCGAAATTGAAAGAGGTCACCCGCAAAACTTCACCGATGAGTTTTGAGATCCGGATGGATAAACTAAAGCTTATCCAACGGGGCTGGCTAAACTATTACAAGCTGGCCAATATTCAACAAAAACTCGTTAAAATGGATGGATGGCTTCGTAACCGTATCCGTTATTGCATCTGGCACGACTGGAAGAAACCCGACAGAAAAAGGAAGAACCTGATTCGGCTGGGCGTCGAAAACGGTCAAGCCTATGCATGGAGCCGAACCAGAATGGGTGGATGGGCCGTAGCCCAAAGCCCTATCTTGGGCACTACCATCACGATAGAAAGGCTCCGAAAACGGGGATACGAATCACTCTCAAACGTTTATCATCAAATTTCACCCCAGCAACCTTCGATTTACTTCCCTTGATCTAGAGAACCGCCGTATACGAGACCCGTACGTACGGTGGTGTGAGAGGCGCACTCCGTCAGTTAATTCTGGCGGAGCCGTCTACTCGATTGTGGTGTCGTTTATTATTAATTTTTTATCTCTATTTTTAGGTAAAGGTGGTAAAATTGGTGTCTCTTCCCAAAACGCAACGTTCAATTCCAAATCGGTTTTTAATCTGTCATATTCAAGAGTTAAATCAGTCAAGAATTTTTCAATTCCATCAATATTTCTATTCCGGTCAGATTCAATTATTACTAAATAACTGTCAGGTGTATTAGATTTATTTGAAGTTCGATAATACGCAAAATCTTTTCCTAATATTTTCTTCAAAGAGTCCTTATTGATTTCTGTGGAATTATGCTCTTTGTATGCCTTTCCATTTTTGAAAGAAACATAATGGTTTCCTTTTGGATTAGTACTAATTGGTTCGCAATGTTCTATTGGATAAATATTACGTATTAAAGATTCACTTTCGATGACTATTTTAGGAATACTATCATCACAAGTTATTTCTTGAATGCGGTCAATTAGAATCCCATAGTTTTGAAATTCCGAAAGTTTAAGAGATGCTCTCAAACTATCATTTTCGTTTTTTGGAAATCCGTAATTTTTTATTTCTTTTACTTGCTTTCCACAACTAACTAAAAGTAACAAGAATATTAAATATTTGACAAAGTTTAATATCATTTCAAGTCTTTTGTTCAAATGCACCACAACGGATGGGTATATGCAAATGTGGGCGATTTCGGGCTTCAAACCTATCAAACCGTTACGATGTTGAGGCGGGCTACTGCCCTTGATTTTAGTACAATCCCGCCCATTTTGTATATACCGTGTTGAACTAAACCTCTCTACGTTCGGCGGTTTAGCTTGTGTCGGGTTGTAGAGAGGTTTTACCTTTACAGGATTATTCATTAAATTATTATATCATGACAAACTTAAAAAAAAATTTGATCAGGAAGCTGACCTTCGTAATTTAAGTGCACGTACACGGCAAAGCTACTGGTGGCACATCAACGATTATCAAAATTTTCATCAAAAAGACCCTGAGGACACAACGGTTGAGGAACTTAGGACCTATTTCCAGTCCATGCTCACCGATGGCTACCACAAACCCGGTAGTGTGAAGATGGGGTATTTTTCCCTGAAGTTTCTTTTTACACACATTTATCACAAAGAATGGGCAAAAGAATACTTGCCTACACCCAAAATCGCATCGACCCTCCCCCTGGTTTTAAGCTGCGAAGAAGTGTTTGAGGTGTTGAGCGTGATAAAAAACTACAAGCATCGGGCTGTAATCATGTTGATCTATTCCACCGGTGCCAGACTTTCAGAAGCTGTCAACATAAAACTTACCGACATCGACAGCAAACGAAGCCAGGTTAACATCCAGGAAGGCAAAGGGCTTAAGCAACGCGTAGTTCCTCTTTCGCCTGTGCTGCTAAAAGTGCTTCGCCGATATTTCAAGCAATACAAACCACAACATTACCTTTTTGAAGGGGCTGGAGGAAAGGGTACCCATCTGGGGGTGTCGGCCGTACGTGAGATTTGTAAAAAAGCACGATACCTCACCCCTTCCATTAAAAAACACTACACCCCGCACACCTTTCGTCATTGTTTTGCCACGCACCATTTGGAGTCAGGCACGAACCTTCTTGTCATACAACGATTAATGGGGCATTCGTGGCTGGGCAACACGCTCAAATACCTGCACGTGCAAAAGCTGGCCATCGACCAAGTGAAAAATCCTTTGGATACCCTGGAAGGAGTGAGTGGGCTATGTTAAAACCAACTGTTTGTGATATTTTAAGAGAACACGGTCAGCAATATCTTCATGAGCACAACATCAAAGGCCAACAAAAAGGAATTGTCAACTTGCTGTCATCGTGCCGCAGTAGCTCGCTGGGTTCGCATTTTCGCCACTGCGACCAGTGTGCCCACACCGACAAAGCCTACAACAGCTGCAGAAACCGACATTGCCCCAACTGTCAAAATAAAGATCGGGAAAAATGGCTCGAAAAGCGCATGAAAGACCTCTTGCCAGTGGGCTATTACCACCTGGTGTTTACCATTCCTCATCAGTTGAATGCTTTGTGCCTTCAAAACAAAGGGGCGCTGTATGGCATATTATTCAAGGCGGCATCGCAAACAGTGCTCGAACTTTGTCAGGATGTAAAACATCTGGGGGCTGATACGGGATTGATCACTATCCTGCATACCTGGGGGCAAAACATGATGGAACACCCCCACCTGCACTGCATCATGCCTGCCGGAGGCTTGTCATTCGACAAAACACATTGGGTAAATACGCCAAAAGCCGATGATTTTTTCATCTATTACAAAATCATCTCCCGGAAGTTCCGGGGAAAGTTTTTGGATTTGCTCACCAAAGCCTATCGGGGTAACGAACTCGCTTTCTCGGGCCAGACTACCCCACTTAAAGCAAAGAAAAACTTTACCGCCTTCATGAGCCAGCTCTATGGCAAAGAATGGGTGGTGAACATCCAAAAACCTTTTGCAAGACCTGAGAAAGTGCTGGAGTACCTTTCCCGGTATGTTTTTCGTATCGCCATCAGCGACCAACGCATCGAAAAAGTGGAAAACGGGTTGGTCTACTTTACCATGAAAGACTACAAAAACAAAGGGGTCTTTCGCAGAATGAAGTTATCTATCCATGAGTTCATCCGCAGGTTTTTACTCCACCTGTTGCCAAAAGGTTTTTTTAAGGTGCGTTATTACGGCATCCTGGCCAATGCCCACAGCAAAGTCAATGTTACCAAAGCCAAAGCTCTGCTTTTGGAGCAAACACTGAACAAGCAACAGGAGACTCTTGAGGATGGCAACCAATTTTGGCAAAAACAGGACACCGTTTGGACTTCCATCATGCAGGACATAAAATCACACACGCAATTCAACTGCCCGGTTTGCAAAAAAGGGCACATGCGTTTTGCCGTGGTGGTTCCCCCATCGCTGGCCGTGGCAGTGGCATTGGAATGAGAAATTCCTAAAACACGTTCTTTGACATGATGTTTTTTTAAATTGCCGGAAAAAGGGTTTTGTTGTCCGACTGGGAGAGGTATGTCCGGTGGGTAATGCAAAAGAGTAAATGCCTCACTGTTTTTAATCAGAAATCGGGATTTTTACTAAAAATACTGCACTAAAGTCCAAATGTTACCAGAGCAAGACCAGCCAAAATAGTTCAATCCCCATATACAGGGGGGTTGGTTTTTAGGGGCTTAGCCCAACATGATTTAAAACTCAATTGAGCGGGTGCTGGCATTAATTTTTGGCGTTGGTTTACAGGTTGTGGGTGATGTTTTCATCGCAGCCTGCTTTTTTTGGGCTCAACTGAGCCTTAAATCCTATTATGTTGGATTTAAAACTCAATTGAGCGGGTGCTGGCATTAATTTTTGGCGTTGGTTTACAGGTTGTGGGTGATGTTTTCATCGCAGCCTGCTTTTTTTGGGCTCAACTGAGCCTTAAATCCTATTATGTTAGTGGCTGCCCTTTATTATCTTTAGTCTTTAATCTCATCATCTGTCAAAACTAAAGGTTTTCTAAAATATGGGTGCTTTACAATCATAATCATTTCGTCATCGTCGTCCTCCTCAATGATATACAAGTCTGGGTATTCGTATTTACCTTCAATAAATTCTCCAAATTGTTTTAGTGTTATAGCCTTGAACTGACCATTAAACATATAAAATGTTGGTGTGTTTATGATAAAAATACCTTCAACTTTATAATCGTCAAATTCTATTTCGGGCTCATTATATACTATACTTAAGTGTTCTTTTAGAACATTTTTGTTGTTTTCTATCCAATTGACTTTTTTATTTAGTTTGGTTTCATAGGATTTCTGAGGCTTATTTGGATTTATAAACTGAGAATAGTCCATTCTGTAACCAACCACTTCATATCTTGCTCTGTTGTATTTTGCATCAGCAACATAAATTGTTTTTTGGTTGGGATTAACAACAATCAAGTCAATCTCTCCAGCGATTTCATTATCAATATTAACGTTATCCTTCTTTGATTTCTGTTTGAATGATTTTATGTTTCTGCAATATAAAAAGCCTTTACTTTTAACAATTTCTTCAATCTTGTCTTCAAGAATTTTGTCATGTTCGTTGCCTTTCCGTGTTATGAAAGATTGAATACATTTCAATTTTAGCCACTCATCATACATCGCATTCCAATGAATTGCATTGGTCGATAAAACCATTATGCTTTCTGCAAATTTTTCTCGACCAACTAATGCTCTGTCAACACCACCAATTTTATAAACCAAAATAGGTCGAAACATATATCGTTTTGTCGAATGTGGTTTTAAAATGGCATCTTCAATTGTTAATTTGTTATTTCTTGAAATTGTAAGTCCTGCATAAAAAGTTTCAGCTAATTCTTGACTTATTTTATATTCATTTACAAGGTTTAATGGGAGAACCGCTGGTTCTATCGTTTGTAAATTTGGAGCTTGGGGATTGTGATGTTTTTGAATTTCAAATATTATGCCTCCTGCAAAATCGTATTTAACACAAAAACACTCTTCAATTTTAGCTCTTAATTCAAATACAGATTGTTCGTCAAAAGTACCTTGTTTATAGTCTTCTACAAGCATTGGGAAAAGTTGCTGATAAGTTTTTCCATAATGATATTGCCAATCAACTATAAGTAAGTCGTTTTCATCAAAATTTATTTGATGACAATCTTCAATCATTTTTTGAAAAGCGATGTAATCAGCAAATGCATACATCCAAGTCCCTAAATAAATTAGTTCTTGAATTTTCTCATCCATTAAAAGTACTTCATTCCCCGTCGGTAATCCTCCCCATGCTAAGTCAATATCGCAACCTTGCTCAAGAATTAGTTTGAGAATTCTTCGATACATAGCAAACTCACAGTCACTTATAGCTTCAAGTTGAAAACCGCTTAAAGTCTTTATATAAATTTCTATTGATTGTTCGTGTAACCAATGTGTATAAAGAAAAAATGAGAATTTCTTTTCTGTTGAAATTAACGTTCTAAAATTGTCACATAAAAACTGGAAACCGTCTATTAAAATTTCTTCAACTTTTTGTTTGTCTGTGAAATGCTCATTACCATGTTTTTCAATTATATATTTTGACAAAGAGTTCCAATATTTATCTCTTGCACTGTAATCGTAATTAATTACTATTTTATTATCAATTGTTATTCTTGGCATTTCATTGTCGGATTATGTTGTCGTCTTAGGGTTGCCACTAACGCCTTGCGGCTATGTTGCGTGCCGTATTCCTACCTTTATGTTTGTTGATTTTCACGATGTTCAAAGTTATAATTTCTTGTCTTGATGACCCGTATGTGCGGCATGCAATATTAGCCGCTGTTAGTGGCTGGGCTTTTTTATATTTTGTTCTAGCTTGTTGATCAATAATTCAATGTCGATAAAAAATTTTGTCTTGTACGGTTCAGTCAAATTTTCAATGTCTGGTGTACCGAAGTGATGTTCTATTTCATGTAAAATCAAGTCTTTGATTTCTGTTCTTGTCTGACCGCTATAAACAGCACTTAAAAGTTGAGTTGTCAAACAGTCATATTCGTCAACAGGTGCTCCAGAATAAATTAGTCCGCAAGGGTCAAATTCGTTTACAAAATTTCGAGCCTTATCAAAGTCTTGCTTGAATTTCTGTTTTAAGTCTGAGTTGTCTGAATGTCTATGTGTCATTTGTAACAATATTTTAAAATGGTGGGGAGTGGGGGACTCGAACCCCCGCCCTCTATCCTGAATTCAGGTTACTCGTTCTATGCCGCAATGTCTTATAGCATAGAGCTTGGAACCATTCTCCCCACGAGGGCTACTCCCATTACTACTTGAGCAAGTGAACTTACCATAGTTGTAAAGTTTTGAATTAACATCATTGAAAACAATGAGGAGAATGTCAAAGCCCCAACTAAGGACATTGTCAAGTCAATAGTCAAAGTAACCTTTAAACTCAGGCTCTTTTGCCCTGTTGTCAGGGCGATATTTTCAATGAACGATTGTCTTCTTAGCCTTGCCACTAACTAATATATAAAAACACAACTATGCCCTTTATCTCCACTATACCATCACCGCCAAAACCCCCATTTGATTTTTCTTTATACCTCATTACGTGGAAGATATCCATTTTTAAATATTTCTAAACGTTTAAAATCAGTTCCTTGTTTCATTGTAATGGATCATCGGTAGTTTGGTGTGGTAAAGCTAGGATTTTTTTTGTTCGCCACCTTGACGCACACAAAAAATCTCGTTTTGTCGCAGGTTCCTTCCTTCATCCTTGGTGTTCGTGAGGCATTTGTGCGCGATAATTCACCGGGACAACCAGTCACATTTTAAAAGCAAATCGTCCGGAGTTACCTGGTTTAGTGGGCTGTATTGCCCGATTGATGATGCATTCGAAGGTTTAGGTGATGTGAAGTAGAACCAATGGAGATGAAATACCTGAGGTGCTTCCGGATTCGTAATGTGTAGCTTCAAAGTGAAGCCATTGCCGGAAACTAAGATGACGCATTTTTAATCTTGCGAGCCAGTAAAACCCCAAATCTCCAAAAATAAGAAAGCCACCCCATAAAGAGTGGCTTTGGTGAACCCGGCAGGACTCGAACCTGCAACCTCCTGATCCGTAGTCAGGTGCACTATCCAATTATGCTACGAGTCCAAAACGGCTGCAAAAATACGTATTTTTTTTGTTTGACAATCAGTGTTGGAAAAATAATTTCGTCAAAATGTTTCGTTGGCTATCCTACTACCACGGCATCTTCGGGTAGGGTCATCTTCCAACGTTTGTGCGACCACAACCAGTTTTCGGGCTGGCGGTTGATGGCTTCCACCAACTTGTTCACATACAGTAAGGTAATGTTACCCTCAGGTTCCGCGGCGGGGTTCTCTACCAAGGTGCTCAGGTAAATTTCGTAATATCCCCGTTTGATTCGGCGGATGTCGGCAAACACAATGGGCAGGTTAATTTCTTTGGCATAACGCTCCACGCCATCCAAAAATGCGGTGGGTCGTCCCAGAAAATTGACCCAAATGGTCTTTTT
Source organism: Bacteroidales bacterium (assembly GCA_965140775.1). Classification (GTDB taxonomy): domain Bacteria; phylum Bacteroidota; class Bacteroidia; order Bacteroidales; family F082; genus UBA6244. The sequence continues at coordinate 2,024,133 of OZ223471.1, forward strand.
GGGGTTTCCGGGATTTTGGTCGGCGGCCATCATGTACGAAACCGGTTGGTCGTGTTGGGCTACAAAGGCCTGTCGTGTGGCATAAATGGAAGCCAACTCCGTTCCGGTGCGGCTGCGGTTTTTTTGGATGATTTTGTCCATGTACGTGTTGCTCAAAGGCTTGTAAAGTGCTATCAATTTGTGCTTTACCTGAAGGGCAGGGGCGAGGCTTCCCCATTCCCAGTTGCTGTAATGGCAGGTGGTGAGAATAAAATCGCTACCGGATTCTTCGTAAGGGTGTAAAGCTTCCTTGTGAATGAGTTTGTAGCGTTTTACCAATTGTTTGTTGGTCATGGTAAAGGCCTTTATGCTTTCCACAATCACGTCGGTGAGGTTGGTGTAACTCAGTTTGGTCAGCCGCCGGATTTCTTCCTCCGTTTTTTCAGGAAAACAATCGCGCAGATTTTTCATGACCACCTGCTTGCGGTAGCCGATGATATTAAACAGAACAAAGCGCATAAAGTCGCTGAAAATGTAGAGTATCCGGAAAGGAATGATACCGATCAGCAATACAAAGAACAGAAATAAACCGGTAGATATAATTTTCATGGTGCAATGATACGATGGTTTTTTTAATTTTTACTTCATTTTTTTGGTGGTATTGAAGGTGTTATCTGATTTTTCTTTCCAAACGAATCCGTATATACTTACTTTATTGTGTTGGGGTTTTGTACTTTTGCACGATAATTAAGCCGGAACAAATCTGATATATGCAACTCACTGCCAACGAAAAACATACCTTCAAACTCCACCTGGCCTACATGATTATCGAAGGGGTGGTGTTGGGCGTGTTGGCGCTCAACGAGTTTGTGTTTATCAAAAGTCTGGGGGGCTCCAACTACCAAATGGGTTTGCTGTTTCAGTTCAGCATGTTGGTGTTCTTGTTTTTAATTGTGATAAACGAATGGCTCAAACGTGTAAAAAAACGCAAGCGATTGTTACGACTTACCGCCCTTTTCACACGCATGCCCTTGCTGCTGATATTCTTTTTTCCGCATAATCCTGATCAGTTGATTAGCGAGCCCATCTATCACTACATCTACCTGTTTTTGTTTCTCATTTATTTTATGGGCAATGTGGTGATTTATCCCAACATCAATTTTTTACTAAAAAACAATTATTCCCACGCACATTTTGGCAAATTGTACAGCTATGCCACTTCCGTTAATAAAATCATGATGCTGGTGGTGACCTTTGTTTATGGGTATATGCTCGACCTCAACCACGCGATGTTTGTTTGGGTGCTCCCTTTGGTGGGACTTCTTGCATCGGCTTCTGTGTTTATCCTGTCAGAAATTCCTGTTCCGGTTCAGGCGGATGCTCCCAAACTGGGGGTGTTGAAGTCCGTAGGAAAGTCGGTACGTGAAATGGTTTACATAATGAAGACCAACAAGCCTTACCGCCATTTTGAGTGGGGTTTTATGCTTTACGGGTTTTCGTTTATGATCACTTACACCGTGGTTACCATTTACTTTTATGAGTCGCTCAACCTGAATTACAGCAGTGTGGCCTTTTATCGGAATTCGTACAATATATTGGCTATCATCTTATTGCCGTTTTTCGGAAAGCTCTTGGGTACCATCGATCCCCGGAAATTTGCGGCCTATGCCTTTTCATCGTTGAGTTTGTATATTCTGGCGGTGGCCCTCACCGGATTTTTTGATGGTCATTTGGTTTTTTGGGACATTACCTTGTATTACACATTGATGTTCTACATTCTGTTTCACGGAGTGTTTGCCGCCACCATGGTGCTGCTTTGGAATATTGGCTCGTCCTATTTTTGCTCTCCCAACGAAGCCGGTACTTACCAGAGTTTGCACCTGAGCCTTACCGGCATGCGGGCAGCCATTGCACCCCTGGTCGGGGTATTTTTTTATGATATATTCGGGTTTACGGCCACTTTCTTCATCGGGTCGGGGGTGGCGGCAAGTGCCGTAATACTTATGATTTGGTCGTATAAGCGCGATCAGATGTCGGTGCGCAATACAGCAAAAGCCTCACCATAGGTAATTGTTTGGTCAGGCTTGATTTCAAATGGAAAATAATAGATGGGCAGGTTTTCCTGATCCTTTGTGTGGATGTCCATGCAAATGGTATCCACCGCAGGTTTGCCCTCTTCCAAAGTTACTGATGCCTCAAAAACAAGTGCATAACCACTAATGCCATTGCTTTCAAATTCTTTGGTGCACCAAGCGGTGAGTGCTTCCAACACCTTGCTGTTGTTGGGAATGTTGTTTTTGTCCACTTCAAACTCCAAAGGATGTACCTGACCTTTTTTGTCGGTAAAGGCGGCAAATGGGTAAAATTCACCGGTATCGTCGAGGAGGTCAACGGCGTATTCATAACAATGGTCGATCAGGGTTTGTAACAGGTCTATTTCCATACGATTAGTATTTATATTTGGTTTTCCAGCGCTCTATCAGGCGTTTGCGGTCCTCACTTTCACGGGGATTGTTGCCGGGTTCATAAAATTTATTGCCTTCTATTTCCTTTGGCAGGAATTCTTGTTCCACAAAGTTGCCCGGATGTTGGTGGGCATAAGCATATTCTTTGCCATATCCGATATCTTTCATCAATCGGGTAGGGGCGTTGCGTAGGTGCAGGGGTACAGGCAAATTTCCGGTTTTTTGCACCAGGGCTTGTGCTTCATTAATGGCCATGTAGGTGGCGTTGCTTTTGGCTGAATTGGCCAGATATACAGCAGTTTGTGAAAGAATGATCCTGCCTTCAGGCCAACCTATTTTGCTGATGGCATCGAAACAGGCGTTGGCCAACAGCAGGGCATTCGGGTTGGCATTTCCGATGTCTTCCGAAGCCAGAATCAGCATTCGTCGGGCAATGAATTTGGGATCTTCACCACCCTCAATCATCCTGGCAAGCCAATAAACGGCGGCATTGGGGTCGCTGCCGCGCATGGACTTGATAAAAGCTGAAATGATGTCGTAATGCATTTCGCCCTGCTTGTCGTAAATGGCCAGATTTTCTTGTATCACCTGCTTGACCAACTCATTGGTAATCAGTATTTTCTTCCTGGCAATTTTTTCCTGATACACCACCAATTCAAGGGCGTTGAGCAGTTTACGCGCATCCCCACCTGAAATTCCCATCAAGGCTTCATTTTCAATGAGTTGAATTTCTACCTGAAATTGCGATTGGAGCAATTCGATGCCCCTTACCAACAATTTCTCCAGGGCTTTCTTGTCCAATGGCTTGAGGATATACACCTGACAACGTGAGAGTAAGGGTGAAATCACTTCAAAGGAAGGGTTTTCGGTAGTAGCCCCAATGAGGGTAATGGTTCCTTTTTCCACGGCTCCCAACAGCGAATCTTGTTGCGATTTGCTAAAGCGATGGATTTCGTCGATGAACAGGATGGCCGAACCCCCAAACATGCCGGCCTGATTGATTACTTGTCGCACGTCCTTTACCCCTGAACTGATGGCACTTAAGGTGTAAAACTCTCGTTTGAGTGTTTTCGAAATAATATGTGCCAACGTGGTTTTGCCAACGCCCGGAGGTCCCCACAAAATCATGGACGGGATATTGCCCGACGCGATACTGCGACTGAGAATAGCCTGTGGTCCCGTCAGGTGCTCCTGCCCCATATAGGTGTCGAGGGACTGGGGTCGCAGTTGTTCGGCAAGAGGTATGTTGTTCATTGTGAGATGATTTCAGATGTCAGGCCATGACCTTTCAAGTTGCAAAGATAGCAAGATTTGATTTGCCTTGGGGCGTTTGATCCGGTACTTCATTGGAAAAACAAACATGGTAATATTTCTGTACCTTTGCACAAACTATCACGACGATGAAACTTTTAATGATTTACGCCAGTCGTTTTGCCTATAATCCGGTGTCAAAAACGTTGGAAGATTTTCCGGAAATACATCAGGGAGCTGAATTTGAACAAGTTCTGATTGCGTTCATTCATGCGGAAGAGCATGATGAATCCGACCCTAAAAAGGTGGAAGATAAGCTGTTGAAGAATCTTAAATGGGCAGCCAAAAAGAATGATACCGACCGAATTGTGCTCCATTCATTTGCCCATCTGGCCGAAACCAAAGCGGAACCTCATTTTACCAAAGAACTTTTTGACAGGGTGGAAACACGGTTGAAAAATGCCGATTATAAAACAGCCCAAACTCCCTTTGGATATTTTCTCGATTTAGATATGCAAGCACCGGGTATTTCGCAAGCCCGCATTTTTAAAGGCTTTTAGGGGTTGACTTGCCACTCTTTTTGAACAATCCCCTTTCTTTAATCGTCTTCACCACCTGCATGGGTGTGTATTTTTCCCAGTCGGCATCACCCGTTTGTATCATTTTAAGTACCTCATGCGACCGGATATGCAACTGATGCGACATGGAAGTCTCCAAATCGAGTATGGATCGTTTGGTTTGCAGGTATTCAAACAACATCTTGACATCCTTGTCCATTTTTACATCTTTGGACGTCAGCATCACTTTTTCGCCTTTCACGTCTTTGATGGTGGGATACAGGTATAGTTTCATGTTATTGGGGAAAAGCTTGGCCATGGCTTCCAGAATGCCCGCTTTCAGATCGGTGTAATATTTTTTTGAAACCACTTTTTCAAAGGTGGGAACCCCCATCACAATGCGCAGGTTGCGAATTTTGAATTGGGAGAAAAATTCCACCAACTTGTAATATTCGCGGATATCGGATACCATCACGTTTTGGCCTATACTGTTTAGCATATTCACTCTTTCGAGGAAATCCTGCTCGTCGAATTCACCTTTCATGGTGAGGTTGTTGAGCGTAAGCTCACAAAAAGAGAGGGTGTTTTCGGGTTCATAGTCCTCATCGCGGGCAAACAAGTCCATGCTTTTGCTCAGAATGTCGCGGGTAATGTATGTAATGGGTCGGAAGCTTCCGCGAAGTGCCAGTACATTTTTTTTGTACAACATGTCGGAGGGTTGCTGAACGAGTCCGCTTTTATCGAACATGATGGACTGGGTCATCTTGTTCTTCACCAATTGTACTGCCAACAAACGGTTGTCCACATAATCCAAATCGGGTCCACTCATGCGCATCATGGTAATTCGGAACCTGTCCATGGTGAGGTTGTCGGTGAGCGATTTCAGGAAATCGTTGGGAGAATCGTGGTAGAATTTGCAGGCATACAAGAGGTTAACTCCAACGGCGCCAATGGTTTGCTGTTGAAGTACGGCATCATTTTCGAGTAATTTCATGTGAATAATCACCGTGTTGGGAAGTGCGTTGGGTTGCAGTTGAAATTTTATTCCCATCCAGCCGTGACTGTAATTGGTTTTGGTATAGTTGATGGTTTCTACTGTATCGGCTAAAGTAAAAAAACAAAAATCGTTGTGTTTGTCTTTCAGTACTGTTGTAAGTTGTTGGTATTCAATATCGAGCATTTTTGTCAGACGCTCCTCCGACACATGCCGACCGGGCTTGTTTTTATTGTATGAAGCATCGCTAAAACTTTTGTCGTAGGCTGATACCGATTTGGCTACCGTGTTGGAAGCACCTCCCGCCATAAAAAAGTGGCGCGCTACCTCTTGACCGCCACCAATCTCTGCAAAAGTACCATACATGTTGGTGTCGATGTTGATAACGAGTGCCTTACGATTGGTCGGGATAAGTGTGTGTTTCATTGTTAGCTCGATTTTTTCAAAGAAATATTAGTAGAGAAATAGTCTTTTGTCGGAGGAGATGATTTCCTTTGCCTGTTTTTTCAGGTCTTCGTTGGTATCGAAAATAATTTGCAAATCAGTTGGGAAAGGTACCGGATCCACCTGAATCAGTTGGCTGGTTTGTTCACTCATGGCGGCCAGGTCGCCATTGACGCGTGCAAAACGGTGGTGGAATAAAAACTCACTCCGAATGGGTTGGGTTTTGATGAGCTCAACAGTACGCCGATCGTAAAATTCCAACGACCCCGACACCACGGCTTGTTTTCTCATTTCGGTTTCGGCCACATAGCAAGCGATGATTTTGGTTTTAGGAATTTTAATGTCGTTGCCAACACTGTCTTTCATCACATTTCCGTTGTTGTCGAACACGTATTCAAAGCCATCGTTTACCTTTTTTTCTTCCTTATAGTCTCTTTCTTTGAGGAAATCGGGTGTAGTTTGTATGTTGTTGACGATAAGATAGATGGCGTAATCGTATTGGGCGTTTGCATCCTGATGGGTATGAAAATTAATCCATTTTTCATCCAAAGATTTCAGTGAAATTTTCATCATTTCCGTTTCGTAGTCTTCGGGCAAAACAGTTCGGCTGTCGTTCTCAAAAATAAAGAGTACATGACTGATTCCCTGTTGGTAGGCTTGTTCTATTTTACTGTCGATGCGTTGGTAATTGGGAAAAAATTCTTTGACCTTTAGAAATTCCGCGTAGGCTTGACGTGCATCCCTTTTCGATCCGCTAACCAACAGTGAGCTGGCATGGGCATCCAGGTAGGCGGCGGCTTTGTTTTTCGATTCTACTATGGGTTGCGAGTAGTCCACATGCTTGAAGCCAATGCGTGGCAAGATGCTCTCGGGAAGACGCTCCACCGTTTCCTGACGATGTTGCAACCGTGTATAGAGTTCCAGCACCTTTTCAAAAATGTCAGGCTGCCCCGATATTTTCAATTGCCTGATGGTTTCCTCATCCTTGCGATTGGCCATGCTGTAGGCCGACTTAAGGGTTTCAATTTCACTGAATTTGCCCGGTTTTCGGAGCAACACCTTAACCGCCTTGTCGATGGCTGCATCATAATTCCCCTTTTGGAGTTGTTTGGTCGAACTCACGCAGGATGACACCAACAATAGCATGGTGGCATAAAGGGCGATGGTGGTGAGGGCGGATAGTTTCATTTTCATATCCTATTTTTCTAAAAGTAATTGTTCGAGAACCTTATTTTCGTCACGCAAGCGGGCAGCTTCTATGAAGTCCAGCTCTTTTACAGCCGCTTGCATATCTTTTTTGTTTTTGTCGATGGCCATTTCCACTTCTTTGCGGCTCATGTATTGCACCACAGGATCGGCGGCGATGGTTGGGTTGCTTCCACCCACGTAGGCGGGCTCTTTCCTGTTGGCGGCAAGTCCGGTTTGTCCCATGATCGATTCGACAGATTTCAGAATGGCAGTAGGGGTGATGCCATGTTTTTCGTTGTATGCCAGTTGTTTTTCGCGACGGCGATTTGTTTCCTCGATGGTTTGAGCCATGCTGTTGGTTATTTTATCGGCATACATGATGACTTTGCTTTCCAGATTACGGGCGGCACGTCCCGAAGTTTGGGTAAGCGAACGCGCCGACCGCAGAAAGCCTTCTTTATCCGCATCCAGAATGGCCACCAGCGCTACTTCGGGCAAATCGAGCCCTTCGCGCAGGAGGTTCACACCCACCAGTACACCAAAGGTGCCCAAACGCAGTTCGCGCAAAATTTCAACACGATCGAGGGTGTCCACATCGGAGTGGATATAGCGGGTTTGGATATTCAAATCCATCAGGTACTTGGTGAGTTCTTCGGCCATTCGTTTGGTAAGGGTGGTCACCAGCACCCTGTGATTTTTGGCCAGGGTTTTTTCAATTTCATCCAGCAAATCGTCAATCTGATTCAGGCTGGGTCGTACCTCAATGGGTGGATCGAGCAATCCCGTAGGACGTATCACCTGCTCAACCATCACCCCTTCGGCCATTTCCAATTCGTAATCCGCAGGGGTTGCACTCACAAAAACAGCCTGTCGGGTAAGTCCTTCAAATTCTTCAAATTTCAGTGGACGATTGTCCATGGCGGAGGGCAGACGGAATCCGTATTCCACTAGGTTTTCCTTACGCGAACGGTCTCCACCGTACATGGCCCTGATTTGAGAAACGGTGACATGACTTTCGTCGATGATGGTGATATAGTCTTCGGGGAAGTAATCCAGCAAGCAAAAGGGGCGCGATCCCTGGGCCCGTCCGTCAAAATAGCGCGAATAATTTTCAATACCTGAACAATAGCCCAACTCGCGCATCATCTCCATATCGTAGATTACGCGATCCTCCAAACGTTTGGCTTCGAGGTGTTTGCCGATTTCACGGAAGTATTCCACCTGTTTAATCATGTCCACCTTGATTTCTTCGATGGCCGATTTCATTTTATCCGGCGAGGTGACGAATATATTGGCCGGATAGATGGTCACCGAATCAAGCGTGCTTACTTTTTTACCTTCCAGCGGATCGATGGTTTCGATAGCTTCCACCTCATCGCCCCAAAACATAATACGGAAGGCATAGTCCATGTAGGCTGGATAGATGTCCACGGTATCGCCCTTTACACGAAAGGTGCCACGTTTGAGTTCGATTTCGTTTCTTGAATACAGGGCAGTTACCAAATCGCGGAGGAATTTGTTTCTGCTCAAGGCCATTCCCTTATGCAGGGCGATAACGTTGCTGGTAAAATCGTCAGGGTTTCCGATGCCGTAAATACAACTTACCGATGATACCACTATTACGTCGCGCCTCCCGGAAAGGAGGGAAGAGGTGGTACTCAGCCTGAGTTTCTCAATTTCGTCGTTGATGCTCAGGTCTTTTTCGATGTAAGTGTTGGTGGTAGGAAGGTAGGCTTCGGGCTGATAGTAATCGTAATAGGAAACAAAATATTCTACGGCATTTTCCGGAAAAAACTGTTTGAATTCACCGTAAAGTTGTGCTGCCAGGGTTTTGTTATGACTCAATACCAAAGCAGGACGTTGCACGTTGGCCAGCATGTTGGCGATGGTGAAGGTTTTTCCTGACCCTGTAACTCCCAACAATACCTGGGCCTTGTCGCCACGTAAAATTCCCTGGGTCAATTGGCTGATGGCTTCGGGTTGGTCGCCGGTAGGTTTAAAGTTGGATATGAGTTTTAGGTCCATAATACTTTTTTACAAAAATAAGCTTTTTGGGAAATTAGCCGGACAAAATGCCATCGACTTGATGTCAATAGCGATGAAAATCATTTTCCCAATGTATTCCCTTGTTGACTGTGAATCTGACTTTGGGGCTGCAAATGACAGATTAATTACTTCATACAATGCAGCCCTTTCGCCCCGGAATAAATTCCAGGGCTAATCGTCTGTCGCACCTATGGTGCTATGATGCTCATTATATTGTTGATTTTCCGTCTTCCGACTTCCAGCTTCCGTCTTCCGTCTTCCAACTTCGGACTTCCAACTTCGGACTTCCAACTTCCGTTAATGTCCTCCGGACAAATGGATTGTCGTATTCGTTATACTATTGATATTGAAGCCCTACGGGCTATTTTGGCTATGGCACCTTTTCACCTCTTCTCCACTTCTCCACTTCACCACTTCTCCCTACTCCTTACTAAATACTCCTTTCGCCCGGGAATAAATTCCAAGGCTAATTGTCTGTCGCACCTATGGTGCTTTGATGCACATTATATTGTTGATCTTCCGTCTTCCGACTTCCGTCTTCCGTCTTCCGACTTCCAGCTTCCGTCTTCCAACTTCCCTCTCCCTACTCCATACTCTCCCCCACATAATGAATTACAATACGGTTGGTTAAGCCCCTCCGGGTGATGGGGTCGCTGGCAACAATTACCACGGGTTGGTTTTGTTTCACCAGGTTTTCCTTCATTAAGATTTCGTCGATTTCGGCGATAAATTGACTTCCCGAAGTGGGTTGTTCCTTATGTCGAGGCCAGATACCGTATAGCAAGGCCAGTTGCCGCAGTCGTTCCACATTTTCGCCAAACGCCAGGATAGGGATGTCCATGCGCTGCTGCGAAACCATCATGCTGCTGCCACCGGAATGTATCCATGAAATCACATATTTGGCTTCGATATCCCGTCCTATATCGGCAACACCATGGGCCATAGCCGATTTTCTATTCAGGAAACCTTCTTTTTTTATGAAACGGGGATGTTGATGACCAAATTTTCGCACGTATGCCTGTGTTTTTTCGGCGATGCGAGCCATCATTTTCACCGCAGCCACAGGGTATTTGCCCACCGCTGTTTCACCCGAAAGCATCACGGCATCCACGCCGTCGAGGATGGCGTTGGCCACATCGGATACCTCGGCACGGGTGGGTGTAGGCTCAACAATCATGCTCTGCAACATCTGGGTAGCCACTATCACAGGTTTGCCCTCTTTTCGGCATAAGTGTACGATTTGTTTTTGCAGAATGGCTACTTCGGCCAGATCCATTTCCACACCCAAATCACCACGTGCTACCATTACACCATCCGATTCTTCGATGATTTCTTCCAGGTTTTTTATGGCTTGTGGTTTTTCTATTTTGCTGATAATGGGAATGTAAGGGCTGTCCTCATGTGCTGTTGAAAAACCGAAGTCGTGACTGGTGATGCCCAGGTCTTTGGGGCGTGCACCGTGCGCTTTTAGTTTGTTTTTTAAGAGCAAAATGTCCTCGCGGGTGCGTACAAAACTCAATGCCAGCAGGTCGAGCCTTTTGCGCACGGCGTAGGCCACACATTCGTAATCCTTTTCGGTGAGAGAGGGCAGCGAAAGCTCTGTATCCGGCAGGTTAATGCCTTTGGATGAGGTGAGCAGGTTGCCGGCAACAACTTTGCAAACAAGTCGTGTGGCACCGTCGAATGCTTCCTTACGATCAACAGCCAACTCAATATTTCCGTCATCCAGCAAAATGCGCTCCGATGGTTGAACCTCATCAATAAAATCAGGATAGGTGGTCGAGAAAACCGGAGGAAACAACAGCTCTCCCTGAGGTACTTCCACCTTGCTGAAAATGATTTCCTGCCCCTCCACGAGCATCACGCCTTCTTCCGCAATTTTTCCAATCCTGATTTTGGGGCCGCTGATGTCGCCCAATATAGCCACGTATTCACCCGTAATGCGTTCAGCCTCACGTATATGCTCGATAAGCTGGTCGTATTCGCTAAATTTTCCGTGAGAAAAGTTGATGCGAAAAACCCGGGCACCCGCTTCGATGAGTTGCACGATTTTTTCCACCGTTCCCGATGCCGGACCCAAGGTGGCAATGATTTTGGTCATTAAAAAGGTATTCTTTTTCATGTGGTTAGCATTGTAGTTGGTTGATGATATCCCATGGCAAATATAGGATAAACATGAGTAGAATGCTGTCAAATGTGGCTTACTTCGCAGGTTCCTGTTGAAAAGACAATTGGCTCAGCTCTGCAATTTGTCTGCCTTTGAAAAAAACACGACCTTAGCCCCACGGAAAATGTCGAATGAAGCTATCTTTCGATGATGATTGCAAATATTTAAAGACTCTGATGAGAATTAAACATTTTTGGTCGTTTTTAACCCAACTGTCGGGTTTTGTTTTGTTATTGCTTCTTTCAACCAAGGCCGAAGCTCAATGGCGATCCACTGATGGCCCCGGAGGTTCAACCATCAGGTATTTCGCTGCTTTGGACGACTTTGTTTTTGCAGGAACTTGCAGTGGCGTTTACCGAACTTCTGATCAGGGTGCCCATTGGCAGGCGATGAACAATGGCCTCACCAGCCGGGATATTAAGTGGTTTCTGACCACAGGCGATACCCTTTTTGTTGCCACGGATGAGGGTGTTTTTAGTTCGGTTACTTACGGTGAAAACTGGACAGCCCTCGACAACGGATTGCGTCAGGTTTACGTGAAAACGATGGCAATGAGCGGTGGGGTGCTGTTGGCAGGCACCTATACTTCAGGGATGAAACGATCTGTTGATTATGGTGCAAGCTGGACCTCCGCCAACTCAGGTTTGGCTAACGACTATATTTATACTATGAGCACCGGCAATGGGTTGATATGTGCCGGCACCTATCTTGGTGGCATGTATCTGTCAGATGATCAGGGAGAAAACTGGATTCCTTCCAACTATGGTTTGCCCGCCGACGCCACCATCCTTACCGTCAAAATCATTGACGACTATATCCTGGCTTGCGCCTTGTACCATGGATTGTACAAGTCTACCGACCAGGGACAAAGTTGGTATATGATCAACAATTCCATGCCCGTAGTACGGGAAATAGTGAAAAATGGTGATTATCTGTTTGCTGCCACCTCAGGGGGCGTGCTCAAATCAACGGATGCAGGCGAAACCTGGGTGGCCATGAATAGTGGATTAACGCAGACCAATTTATGGTCGTTGGGGATTTCAGGACACGACATGTACGTTGGGGCTTCCGGTGGATTCGTGTTTGTTTCAACGGATTTGGGGATGAACTGGACACTCGCATCCGGTGGCATAAATTTAGGTACGCTAATTGGCTCGCTATCCCATCGGGATGGTACCATTTATGCAGGCTCACATGGCAGTAATTTGTTCGCATCATCCGATGGGGGAGCTTTTTGGGCTGCTGCGCCGGGTATCGGAACGGTGGAAATACGATGTTTGGCCGCAAATGAGGGGAAACTCTATGCCGGTACCGACTTGTTGGGATTGTTTGTGTCCAATGCAAGTGGTTCTGCATTTACAGCCATAAACAACGGTATGTCAAGTCATTGGGTGCAATCGTTGGCCTTTGGAGCCGACTTTATTTATGCGGGTACTGGGGAGAAGGGGGTGTTCAGATCAGGGAATAACGGACAATCGTGGACGGCCGTAACTAATGGACTATCTGATAACAACATCGTATCCCTTTGTTATGGAGGGTCCTGCCTTTTCGCCGGCACAAATCAGGGGGGCATTTTCAGAACTTCAGATTACGGTAATAGCTGGGAGCCTGTTAGCGTTGGATTGCCCATTTCCAGAATAGAAACCCTTCTCTATGCAGATCCGTTGTTGTACGCCGGAACAGCCGACCATGGTGTTTTTGTCTCAAGCGACTTGGGCGAAAACTGGACGGCCACCAATGATGGCTTGGGGGATAACCTGCATGTCAGGTCATTATTGGAATATAACGGGGTGCTGTTTTGTGGTACCAACACCGGTGGTATTTATTTTTCCCTTGACGAAGGCACAACCTGGTTGGAAGCCAATTCCGGTCTTAATAACCTGCAAATCAGGTCGCTGTTGGGTGTTGGCAATTTCCTCTTTGCCGGTACCAACGCCGATGGGGTGATGAAGCGTTCCTTTGGAGAACTCGTGGGTTTGCATGAGATGCGTCCCGATGAAATGTTACGCTTAATTCCCAATCCCTGTCAGGATGTGGTATGGTTGAGCCTGGATGAAGATGACCTTCCGGCAGACATGCAAATATTTGATGATCAAGGAAATATCGTTCATGTACAAAAAGTAACTCATGAGGAAACGCGCATCAACACACAAAACCTGACCACAGGATATTATATGCTACGGTGGATCGGGCGAAAAAACCGTCAGGTGATACGCTTTATTAAAAGGTAGCCGACCATCCGGTATCCTTCCGCGTTCGGTCCATGGTTGGGAGGTGCTTTTTTGGCACAAGCCTTTCTTTCCACAAAAAATAACTATCTTTGCCGCTCAACAATAGGGGTGCCTATCCGCCAAAGGCGGATTAAATTCGGGCTGAGATCATACCCTCTGAACCTGATCCGGGTAATGCCGGTTAGGGAAAAGAGTCGTTTCAACAACCCATCGGGAATCCACTATTGATTTAATCATTTAAAAATTAAATCATTAGCATGATGAAAAAAAGTTATTTATTATTTGGCCTGTTGGTGCTGTTTTCCACCATGGCCACTGCCCAGTTTACAGTCAAGGGTAAAATTTTCAACGACGAAACCGGTCAGCCACTTCCCGGAGCACACATCACCATTCCGGGAACCTATCTCCATGCTGTTTCTTCCATGGACGGAGCCTTCTCTATGGAGAATTTAAAACCGGGAAAGATCAGGCTGAAGGTCAGCTACATGGGGTTTGAATCTTGGGAGAAAGAAATGACCCTCTCCGAAAATATGTCACTGGACATACAATTGAAACCTGCCGTTTTCATGAGTGAGGAAGTGATAATTTCTGCCATCAGAGCCGGTGACAATTCACCCACCACTTTTTCTACCATCGACAAAGCTGAAATCAGCGAGCAAAACACCGGAAAAGACCTGCCTTATTTTCTCACAGGCATGCCTTCCACGGTGGTAACCTCCGATGCAGGTGCGGGTGTGGGTTACACGGACATACGTATTCGGGGAACCGACCTCACGGGCATTAATGTAACCCTCAATGGCGTACCCGTTAACGATGGAGAGTCACAAGGGGTTTATTTCGTGGACTTGCCCAACCTGGCGTCCTCCGTTAGCGACATACAAGTACAAAGGGGGGTGGGAACTTCCACCAACGGAGCAGCTTCCTTTGGTGCCAGCATCAACATCAAAACCGAAACCTTTCATGCCAATCCATATGCGGAAATCAGTACCATGGGCGGGTCGTTTAATACCTTTAAGAACTCGTTGGCATTCGGAACCGGCCTTATCAATAAACGATGGACCATGGATGGGAGAATCTCAGCAATCAGTTCCGACGGTTACATCGACAGAGCCTGGTCAAAACTCTATTCGGGCTATTTCTCCACAGGATATTATGGGAAAAAGGATGTGGTAAAAGCGGTGGTAATGCTCGGACAGGAAGAAACCTATCAGGCATGGGATGGCGTGCCCAAAGACAGTTTGAAAACCAATCGCACCTACAATCCTGCCGGGGAAATTTATGACCAAAATTGGGAGTTTCAAGGGTATTACAACAATCAAATCGACCATTACAACCAAAATTATTATCAGTTGCACTATGCCCATGAGTTTAGTAAGCAAGTCAACATGGTATCGGCAGTGTTTCTCACAACAGGCCTGGGTTACTACGAAAGTTATAAAAACGACCGCGACTTTTCCGATTATGGATGGAACGATACCGTTATCGGAACAGATACCATATCGAGCACCAATCTGATACAGCAAAAGTGGCTCGACAATAAGTATTACGGTGCTAACCTGTCGGTGAATATAAATTCAGGGCGATTAACAGCCAATGCAGGTGGTGGTTGGAGTAACTATGAAGGAGATCATTACGGAAAAGTGGTCTGGGCACAAATTGCACGCCTGGGAGAGTGCAACCGGAATTGGTATTTTAATACGGGAAGCAAATCGGAGTTTAACCTGTTTGCCAAAGCATCTTATGAATTCAATGAGAAAATTACCCTTTATGGGGATTTGCAGTATCGTCATATTCAGTATGATATGGAAGGATTGCACGACGACTTCAGGGATTTGACCCAAAAACATACCTTTAACTTCCTCAACCCAAAAGCGGGACTTTTTTACGAACTTGGTAGCCGTCAGAATCTTTATTTCTCGGTGGCAGTAGCCAACCGTGAGCCGGGTCGTTCGGTTTACCGTGATGCCGATACTTCCCAAAATGTATTGCCAGAGAGGCTCGTGGATTACGAACTGGGTTATGGTTTCAGTGGAAGCATAGTGCAACTTCAAGCCAACCTTTTTTATATGGATTATAAGGATCAGTTGGTGCTTACCGGACAAATCAATAACGTTGGGGAGGCCATCAAAACCAATGTGGCAAAAAGTTACCGTACCGGATTGGAAGTATCTGCCAATGCACGTTTTTTGAATATTGTTGAATGGAATGTACATGGCACGTATAGCGTGAATAAAATTCAGAACTTTATCAGCTATACCGACGATTGGGATACATGGCCTGCCCAAAGAACCGATACCATCGGAAACACCGACATTTCCTTTTCACCCAATTGGATTACCGGAAGTAACCTGTCGGTAACTCCTATTAAGTTGTTGAAAATAAGTTTGATATCAAATTATGTGGGACGGCAGTTCATTGATAATACCCAAACAGATAGCCGGAGTTTGGATCCGTATTTGGTTAATAATGTGCTGATAAACTATTCTTTAGCACCAAAATGGGTTAAAAAAATCGACGTTATTCTCAGTCTCAATAATATTTTTAATACAAAATACAGTAGCAAGGCATGGGTATATTCCTATTATGCCGGAGGAGATCAACCCGAAGAAATGAACGGATATTTTCCACAGGCGCTTTTCAATTTTTCGGCGGGAATTACCATCCATATGTAGGAGAATTTCTCAATCAATTATTCAAAGTACATGCGCATCTGTTCGATTGACAGTTGCGCATGTTCATTTGGGTTTGATTTAGTCATGTGCCAACCTACCTTTACCTAACATTCAAGAACTGTAAAGTCATTTTGGCATTTATGAAATACATGGTCAACCTGCTGCTGATTCTTTTCCTTTTCCCGGGTGCCTTAGTTTTAGCCCAAACTAAGGGCACCCGCCTGGTTGGTGAACAGGTGAAAAACAGTTTGAACCAAAAAGCAGAGTTGGTATGTATTCCGGTGAAAATTACAAAAACCATGGAAATAGTGGCCGTAAGTGGCGATAACGAGGGCTTTTGGATTCAGAAAGAAAGTGAAACCATTTACAAATTTACCGATTCTACCAAAGCATTGGGCACCAGGCTTAAACCGGGTATTTATTATGTCTATCCCTATTTTAAAAAAGGGAAAATCAATGCGCGGATAGAGGTGCTGCTCAAATAATTGAATCACCGTATTGCAAGGCGATTGCATGGTTATTTGGTCATCATCAATCGCATCTTTTGATTTAATCCCGATATCTCCGAGGTGTCTATGATGCAGGTCGGTTGGATGACTATTTAAAAAATCTTAGCAAAAAATAGTTTAGTCAAAACCTCGTGCATCTAGTAAAACTCAAAAAAACGGAATCTCAAAAAAAACATATTTACAATTGATAATCAGTACTTTGTGAGAGCAGGTGCAAAAAGTATCTCCTGTTGCGGCAGTGAATGTTCAGAATGAAGTTTCTCTAAGGAAGCTTCAAACTGAAAAATCTGACGACGAATTTGTTAAAATAGTTAATTTTTTACAATGGTAAATAAAAAAATAAATATTTTTGTGGCGTAAAAGGATTAAGAGATTTCGTCCCTTGTAAAAGGGTGGAAAACAATTTGTAATAAGCTATTAAAAGTTAATGCGATGTTTGGATTTTTTAGAAAAAGTGCCGAAGTGAGAATGATGGAGAAGCAATACAAAGAACTTATTGCCGAAGCCCATAAGCTCATGCAGACCGACCGTTACAAGAGTGATGCCATTTATATGGAAGCAGTTGCTCTTAAAGAAAAGATTAACGAATTGGAAGCCGCTAATTAGAGCCCTTCCAACTATCAGTTTCCGCGAAAACAAAGAATTCGAGCGAAAATGAACAAGGATTTGGGTTTTGTAGCCCTTTCCGCCAATCTTCCCGCAGTTTACCGATCGCTTATCAGTTATTAAGCATGTGGTGTATTGATAATACACCTAATTTGTGTATGTTTGCCAAGACATCACTTTCGTAAGGGTTCAGCATTTATAGAATTTTGATTGTGATCACTTATCAAATAAATGTCAACTTATTTTGCACGCAACCGGCCCCCTGGTGGAATTTTTGAAGGTCGAATAAAATTTCGCGCCATGGTTTGTTAGTTGCGTCTTTCAACTAGTACAACTAAAAAACTACCATGACTACAAAAAATATCGAAATCATCATACCTCCCGTAGAGCCACATTTTGTGGGTGACGGGTTTAGGGTTCACAACTTTATTCCCGGTGCTTTTCGCATGAGCATGGAACGCATGGATCCATTCATTCTGATGGATTATAATTCCAAATTCTATTTTCCGCCTTCAGACACGCCACGGGGTGTGGGAGTGCATCCGCACAGGGGATTTGAAACGGTGACCATCGCCTACCGGGGCAAAGTGGCCCATCACGACAGTGCCGGAAACAGTGGCGTTATTGGTGAAGGGGACGTGCAATGGATGACTGCTGCTTCCGGGATTTTACACAAGGAATACCATGAAGCCGGATTCAGTAAACAAGGCGGAAATTTCCAAATCGTACAACTTTGGGTGAATCTGCCTGCCCGATATAAAATGTCGTCTCCTAAATATCAGGGGATTACCAATGACCAGATTCCAAAATTTTTGCTTCCCGACAATTTGGGGGTGGTTGAGGTGATAGCAGGAAAATATCGGGATGTTGAAGGTGCGGCCGCTACTTTTTCGCCCATTCATTTGTTGAACGTCCGCATGGAAGAAGGTGCTGAGGCCAATTTTTCATTTCCTTCACATTTTCATACGGCGCTTTTGGTGATTGAGGGAGAGGTGCAAATAAACAAAACGGATATTGCACCCATCGATCATTTGGTCGTGTTCGAAAATCAAGGGGAAGCATTTGTTGTAAGGGCATCCGAAAAGTCTGTGGTATTGGTGTTGAGCGGCGAACCGCTCAACGAACCCATTGCCTCTCATGGCCCGTTTGTGATGAACACCCGTGAAGAGTTGTTGAAAGCATTTCAGGATTTTAATTCCGGTAAGTTCGGATATTTGGCTGATTAGGTCGTAAGTGCGAGCGAGCACGGTTTGAATTTCCCCACTGATTTCATGGTGAAAAAGACTAATTTTGCTCCCATAAATTCGTTTGCCATGAATTATCAATCCATAATCCAACACGTTTATTATCAAGTAATCAAAGAGCCGAACGAAGGAAAAGTAGCTTCTTACATTCCTGAGCTGGGCAGGGTTAATCCGGATCAAATGGGCGTACACCTGGCTACCATCGGCGATGAACATTTTGCGGTGGGCGACAGTGAGGAGAAATTTTCCATCCAAAGTATTGCCAAAGTGTTGTCTCTTTCGTTGGCCTATAAATTGGACGAAAGTAAAATCTGGGAGCGTGTGGGCGTGGAGCCTTCGGGAACTGCCTTCAACTCGCTGGTACAATTGGAGCACGACATGGGCATCCCACGTAACCCGCTCATCAATGCGGGAGCCCTGGTGATTTGCGACATGCTGGTTACCAGATTGAAAAACCCCGAACAGGAACTCATTGATTATATTCGACTTTTATCAGGCAATCCCTCCATTGATTATTGCCCCACCATCGCCAACAGCGAAAAATCCACAGGTTTTAGAAATGCAGCTTTGGTGAATTTTATTAAATCGTTCAACAACATTCATAATCAGGTGGAAAGGGTGTTGGATTTTTATTACCACCTGTGTAGCATCAAGATGACTTGTGGCGAATTGGCACGTACTTTTTTGTTTTTGGCCAACAATGGCCAATTGCTTGATGGGTCGCAGAATATTCTCACAGGAAGTCAAACCAAGCGTATCAATGCCATCATGCAGACTTGCGGATTTTATGATGAAGCAGGCGAGTTTACGTACAAGGTCGGTTTGCCCGGCAAAAGTGGGGTAGGAGGTGGTATTATCGCGGTGCATCCCAACAAATATACCATCGCCGTTTGGAGTCCGCGCCTCAATGCAAAAGGCAACTCATATCGAGGAATGAAGTTTTTGGAAAGGTTTACCACCGAAACGGCTTCTTCTATTTTTTAGGTTTTCAATCAGTTTTTGGTGGCCATTTTTTGAGAAAAGGAATCTCGCTATCCCATCATTTGTGTCAATAAAGTTGAATGGTAATCACCCGATTGTCAAAAAAAGTTGGAATCAATATCCATTGTTTGGAAGGAATATAACCAAGGTCTGCCGCCTGTATCTTCTCATTGGTGGTATTTTGCACAATTTCGTGGCGTTCCCTGTTCAATCGGGTAATCTTTCCCGACCAATCGGAGATGACAAAACTGTCGGAAGCGAGCGGAATGAGTCCGTCGATGGGGCCTGTTTCAGAAATATAAATCTCCAAGGCCCCGACTTCAGGGTTATAAACCAATAAATTATCACGGGTTCCCACGTAAAGCCGATCGCTGGAAAAAGCCAGTCCGTTGGGCGAAACCAGCAGCCTGTCTGACAACCAAGTAGTAACGTTGTTTCCATCAAATTTTAGTAGTTGGTTGGTGCCCATGTCGGTAATCACAAACGACGAAGGAGCTATCAAAACCATGTCGTTTAAAAAGGAAGCCCCCGGTACTTCGATGGTTTTGATTATTTGGGCCGTGTTGATGTCCATCACATGAATTTTGTCGATATCGGTAACGTACAATAAGTTGCCTTCCATGGCCATGCCTTTGGGTGCATCCATTCCGGTAATCCATTCCAGCTTCCTGACGGTACCATCCGTATCCAACAAGGAGATAAAGCCATTGCCATCCTTGTCCGTTGGTTTTCCGTTGATGTTCGACACATAAATTTGGTTTGTGGCTTCGTTGTAGAAAACCGATTCGGGCGTTTTTAGAACGGGATCCGTTTGCCAAATGGTTTCAGGATTTTGGGCATACAGCGAAAAAAAAGCGGTGAGCAAAATTAATGTAGTCAGAAGTTTCTTTTTCATGTAGTTAAGAATTAGTTTGTCACGCGGGGATGAATTTGAACAAGTCCATGCAAGCAACAAATATGGTGATTTTTGGTTAATAAAAACCAAATGAGCAAAACAGACGGTTTGTGATTGTTGTATGCTTGTTTTAACACTTCTCTACCGTTGGTTTACAAATGTCTTCCCCGAAGGTGAGTTATAAAATAGTATGTCAGGGAATAAAAAGAAGGGGTGGTTTATATTAGCAATTGTTTTAATATCCCGTTAGGGATTGAATATGGGTAGCATATGGTATCGTTAATTTGGGTTCCGTCCCGTATAGGACGGGATACTATTGCTTTATATCTTGTATCGTCCCATCCGGGACGAGAAATACGAAATAAAAACTTTCTACCCATATTGGGCTCCTAGCGGAGCCAAGGCAAAAATTCTTGTCGAGGTTTATCTAAATTTTTGTCTCAAGAGGTGCCCTAAGTGTATTATATCAGAGTAAAAGCAAGCAACAAATATGGTGATTTTTGGTTAATAAAAACCAAATGAGCAAAACAGACGGTTTGTGATTGTTGTAACGGTTGATTGCCATTAAACAACCAACCAAATAAGAATAAGTCGATAGTGTAAATAGTTTGCTTAAAATATTGTAAAACAATATCTAAACTAAATTATATTTCAAAATATGGATAAAAGTCCATAACCCATTTGTTTTTTTGCGACATATTTTTTCGGGTTTCATGCCTTTATTTTGTTGTGAATAATAAAACACTAGGATATGAAAGAAGTTGTTATTGTATCAGCAGCACGCACGGCAATCGGAGCCTTTGGAGGAGGATTGTCAGGGTTATCGGCTGTTGAAATAGGCGTTGTAGCTGCCAAAGAAGCCATCAAAAGAGCGGGAATTGCTCCTGATGTAATTGACGAAGTCATTGTGGGTAATATCCTGTCCGCAGGATTGGGACAAAACGTTGCCCGTCAAATTGGAATCAATTCGGGTATTCCCGAAACGGTTCCGGCCATGACCATCAACAAGTTATGTGGATCGGGACTGAAAGCAGTCAGTCTGGCCGCTCAAATGATCATGCTGGGTGATGCCGACGTGGTGTTGGCCGGAGGAACCGAAAGCATGTCCAATGCACCTTATTTGCTTAAGAAAGCACGTTTCGGACAGAAAATGGGTCATGGCGAACTCATCGACAGCATGATTTTCGACGGACTGACCGATGCCTTCAGTCAAACACACATGGGTATTACTGCCGAAAATATTGCCGAACGCTGGAACATCACCCGCGAAGAGCAGGATGAATTTGCCGTGAGAAGCCAAAATAAAACAGAAAAAGCCATTCAGGACGGGCGCTTCAAGGATGAAATTGTACCCGTGATCATTCCTCAAAGAAAGGGTGATCCCATCGTGTTTGATACGGATGAATTTCCTAAAAAGGGTGTCACCATCGGGAAAATTCAAGGACTGCGTCCCGCCTTTAAAAAAGACGGCACCGTTACCGCTGCCACTTCCTCAGGTATCAACGATGGCGCGGCCATGCTTATCGTGATGTCTGCCGACAAAGCCAAAGAGCTGAATCTCCATCCCATGGCGAAGATTATTTCATATGCCAGTGCCGCACTAAGTCCTGATATCATGGGATACGGCCCTGTGCCGGCAACCAAAAAAGCCCTTAAAAAAATAAACCTGACCATGGATGATATCGATTTGGTGGAAGCCAACGAAGCCTTTGCTGCTCAGTCCATTGCTGTGGCCCGTGATTTGAACTTTGATCCTGAAAAAGTAAATGTCAATGGTGGAGCCATCGCACTGGGTCATCCAATTGGTGCTTCCGGCGCAAGGATATTAACCACCCTTCTTTACGAAATGAAGAAAACCGATGCCAAAAAAGGTTTGGCTACCCTGTGTATCGGAGGGGGGATGGGTACCTCCCTCATTGTAGAAAAAATGTAACTTACGTTGACGTGATATGCCTGATAAATAATTTCTTACCTTATAAAAGGATGTCACGTACATACAACATTTTGAGAAAAATAATTAATTCTATTTAATATGAAAAAACTGGAAAATAAAATTGCTGTCATTACCGGTGCAGCAGATGGTTTGGGAAAGGCCGGAGCCCTGTTGTTGGCATCTGAGGGAGCCCATGTGGTTATCTGGGATTTGAACGTGGAAAAAGGGAATGAAACGGTCCAATCCATCAAAGACAAGGGGGGAAAAGCTTGTTTCAGGCAGGTGAATACTGCCAACTTCAACGAGGTTCAAGAAGCCGTTGAAGCGGTAATTGCCAATCACCAAAAAATCGATATCCTCATCAACAATGCCGGCATTACCCGCGATGCCACTCTCCTGAAAATGACCCACGAACAATGGGATCAGGTAATTGATGTGAACCTCACAGGTGTGTTCAATTGCACCAAATGTGTGGCGCCTCACATGGTGGCTCAGCAATATGGACGTATTATTAATACCTCTTCAGTTGTGGCCTTGTATGGTAACTTTGGTCAGACCAATTACGTAGCTGCCAAAGCCGGACTCATTGGCATGACCAAAACCTGGGCCCGCGAACTGGGTAGAAAAGGGGTGAATGTAAATGCAGTAGCTCCCGGTTTTATTGCCACCGAAATGGTGATGAAAATGCCGGAGAATGTGCTGGAATCCATGAAAACAAAAGTGCCTCTGCAACGTTTGGGCAAGCCTGAAGAAATTGCTCAGGTGTATCTTTTCCTGGCTTCCGACGACGCTTCCTACGTGAATGGTGCCGTTATCAGTGCCGATGGGGGTATGACCATTTAGAAAAGTCACCTAAGCGGTTGCTTTTCAGGCATGTAAAGGGAACCGCTTTTTTTTAAATTTTAATGGATGTCAGGGGAATATTGGTTAAATTACACCTCAAATTCCAGGTGAATTTCTCATGATAGTATGATTTAAATCTCAATAAAAAATGGCCACATCGTTACAAGTTACCGGAACCTGGATACTCATCGGAGTATATGCCGTGATGGTGTTGTATTTCGTTATCAAGGGAGCCTTGTCCATCAAAAACATCTCTGACTATGCGGTGGGTAGCGTGAATTTTTCACCCGTTGCCATCGGACTTTCGTTGGCGGCATCCATTACCAGCGCAGCTACATTTGTTATCAATCCAGGGTTAATAGCTGTTTATGGCATGGCGGGCGTACTGTCATTCGGACTGGTTTTCCCTTTGGCGTCTATTGTTTCTTTGGTGGTTTTGTCAAAAGCTTTCCGAAAATACGGACAGTCGGTCAAGGCTTTAACCATTGCCCAATGGATTGGCTTGCGTTACAAAAGCAAAGGGTATGCCCTGTTTATGGCTTTCCTTTCGCTGTTGTTGGTAACCTTTATTGTGTTGATTTTGGTGGCTATCACCAAGGTCCTTTCCAAATC
Source organism: Bacteroidales bacterium (assembly GCA_965140775.1). Lineage (GTDB taxonomy): Bacteria > Bacteroidota > Bacteroidia > Bacteroidales > F082 > UBA6244. The sequence continues at coordinate 2,047,750 of OZ223471.1, forward strand.
GTTGAATCTCGATGAAATGTATGTCCTGCTGGGGCTTATCATTTTTGTGTTCGGATACATGATGTATGGGGGTGCCAATTCCATGGTCTACACCAATACCATACAAGCAGTTATCATGATTTTTGTGGCTTTTATCCTGCTGGGTTCGGGGTATGAGCATTTCAAAGACGGTATCGATGGTTTTATTACAAAATTAGCCACCATCAATCCTGAATTAGCTCAAACCACCAATACTGCCAGCCTTTTGTTTCGCGACTATTACGAAATCATTTTTGCCCAAATTATCGTGGGGATTGCGGTGGTTTGTCAGCCACACATTATCACCAAATCTCTGTTGTTGAAAAATGAAAAAGACGTAAACAAATTCCTCACCACAGCTGTCGTAGTGCAAATGTTGTTTTATTCGGTGATCATCGTTGGTTTGTACGCCAGGTTAACCTTCCCTGATTTGACAGTTGCAGGAGTTCCGCTTAAAACGGACGGCATTATTCCGGCTTACGTGCTGCAAGCGTTTTCGTCAGGTGTGTTCTCGGTAATAATTGGTTTGGTGGTGGTGTTGGGACTTATCTCGGCAGGCATGTCAACCCTCGAGGGACTTATACAATCGGTTTCAACCACCCTGACCAACGATATTATTCAGGTATTGTTCGGAAAACATATCTCCAACCCCGATCACTATATTTACATCAATCGGGTGGTGATTGTGGCCTTGGCCGTGGTGTCGTTTTTCATCACTTACGACCAGATTTTACATCCCAAACTAAGTGTGGCCATTCTCGCTCAAAACGGTGTATATGCTTATTTTTCAGTGGCTTTTATTCCCATTCTTTTTGGGATATTTAGTAAAAGTTCCAGGTTGGCGGCACCCTTGGCAGCATCAGTCACTGCGCTAGTGGTGTATTTCAGTGTGTATTATTTAATGCCGGTTGTGGTAGAACAAACTCAATTAAATTTGGGATTTTTCACCAAATACCTGGAAGGAAATATCAGAAATCCCGCCATCGCATCCTCCACGGCCATTGTTTTTTCGGCTTTGGTGGGCGTGGGGGTGATGTTTTTTCAAAAAAAGAACCTAAAAATTGCGCAATAATGAAGAATTATCAGCAGATCTATCAACAAAAACTGATTTCCATTCCCGAAGCAGTCGCTTTGATGAAGTCGGATACGGATGTTATTGTGGCTCAGTGTGCTTCGGAGCCTCAGGGCTGTATGGAGCAATTTCATCTGGCCAAAGATCGGGTGACCAATGTCAAGGTGTTTTCGGTGCTTACGCTGAAACCCTATGACTTTTACATGAAACCCGAGATGAAGGGTCATTTTGAGTTGGCAAGCTGGTTTCATGCACCCGGATCGCGCAAGGCCATCAAAGAAGGTACACAAACAGTGAGCTACGTGCCCAACATGCTTCATCGGGCGGGTCTCGACAGGTTGCATGTGCGAAATCCACACATGTTTTTCGGCACCTGCACACCTCCCGACGACAAAGGATTTGTTTCGCTGTCGTTAGGGATCACCTACGAAAAGGATGTGATGGAAGCAGCCGAAATTGTGGTGCTTGAAGTGAACGACCAACTGCCCCGCACCTTGGGCGATTGTCATGTGCACATCAGTGATGTGGATTATTTCGTAGAACATTCCCAGCAGCCCCCTTCGTTACCCGAGGTTCAACCCGACGAAATCGCCATGCAGATAGGCAACAACATTGCCCAATTGGTGGAAGACGGTTCTACCATTCAGCTGGGAATTGGCGAAATCCCCAATGCTGCCGCCCTCTCGCTCAAAGGAAAAAAGGATTTGGGAGTACATACTGAAATGTTGGTGGATAGCATGATGGAGCTCTACGAAGCAGGGGTAATTACCAACAAGAAGAAAAGCTATTACAAGGATAAATTCGTTTGCACCTTTGCCATGGGGTCGCCGAAGTTGTACCGTTGGCTGGATAACAATCCTTCGGTGGAGTTTGTGCGTGGAAAATTTGCCAACGATCCTTCGCTGATCAAGCTGAATTCCAAAATGGTCTCCATCAACACCTGTATCATGGTGGACTTTACCGGACAGGTAGCCAGCGAATCCTTTGGTACACAGCAGTATTCAGGTACCGGCGGCCAATCGGATACGGCCATAGGTGCTGTAGAAGGAATTGATGGAAAAGGGAAATCCATTATTGCTTGTCGTTCAACGGCACGTGGAGGTACCGTTTCCACCATTGTGCCTGTATTGCCTGCCGGAACCGCCGTTACCCTGCACCGGTCCAATGTGGATTATGTGGTAACCGAGCATGGTATAGCTTCCCTTCGCGGGAGAACCGTACCCGAACGTACCCGGGCACTCATCAATATTGCCCATCCCGATTTTAGGGAGCAACTGACTAAAGAAGCCTCTGAACTTGGATATATTTAAAAAGAAATGAATAAAGTAAAGATTATAGGTACCGGAATGTATGTGCCGGGAAAAGCCATCAGCAACCTGGAACTGAAAGCCTTGACTTCCATCGAGTTTGATACCGAAAAGATGGAGTCGAAACTGGGAATCAAGCAACGTCATGTGGCCAAACTGCGCGGGATGGATGAATCTACCGCCGATTTTGCCACCAAAGCGGCCGAACAAGCCCTGATGGATGCCGGCATATCTGCCGACCAACTGGACTTGATTATTGTGGGAACCGACACTCCCGAATATATCACGCCGGCGACTTCCATCCTGGTACAGGGACGGTTGCAAAAGGGAGAGAAATTCACCAGTACCTTCGATGTGGCGGCATCGTGTGCCAGTTTTTCCATCGCCATGGACAATGCCGTGAGAATCATGAAAACCGATACATCCATTCGGTATGCTGCCGTGATTGGTGTTTACAATATGCCGGCATTTATTCGGGAGAACGACGCTTTTGCATGGCCCATTTTTGCCGATGGAGCAGGAGCCATTATTCTGGAAAGTAAGGATGAAGGCACTTCTGATTACCTAAACAGTCAGTTGCTTACCGATGGAACCCAATTCGATTTTATCGGGATTTACTCAGGTGGAGCCAAACATCCGGTTACCAAGGAGCGAATTGACAACCATGAGGTGGGATTGCAGAGTTTAAAACCCATGCCCGGAGATCGAAATGTAAGACTTTGGCCCATGGTTATCCATGAGTTGTTGAAAAAGTCACACCTGGATTTGAGCGAAATCGATCATTTTATCTTTACCCAAATCAATCAGTCGGTAATCTTCAAGGTGATGGACGCCTTGGGTTTGTCTCATGAAAAGACCACTTGTGTGATGGACAAATACGCCTATACCGGTTCAGGATGTGTGCCCATCGCCTTTCATCATGCCGTAAAAGAAGGTAAAATCAAACGTGGCGATAAGGTGATTTTTGTGGCTTCCGGAGCAGGATTGGCCGTGGGTAGCAATGTTTTTATTTATTAGCGTATGAAGAGCGAAAAACCAACCATCGGGATATTGGGAACGGGGATTTATATTCCTGAAAAACGCATGACCGCCAAAGAAATTGCAGACCTCACCAAGGGCGTATGGTCAGAAACAGCGGTTGTCGAAAAATTGGGAATCGTTGAAAAACCCATTCCCGGAAAGGATGACGGAACCCAGGAAATGGGCGTAAAGGCTGCCCTGGACGTCATTAAAAATACCCAAACAGATCCCTTGTCCATTGATTTGATCGTTAGTGTCGGAGAGGAATGGAAAGAGTATCCTTTGACAACCACCGCCATTTATATTCAGGAAAAAATTGGCGCACTCAATGCCTGGGCTTTCGATTTGCAGCAACGCTGTTGTACGACAGTTTCTGCCATGAAAGTGGCCAAGGACATGATGATCGCCGACGATTCCATCAATACGGTACTCATTGCCGGAGGTTATCGCAATGGTGATCTGGTGGATTATGCCGATCCCCAAATGTCGATGATGTACAACCTGGGTGCGGGTGGGGGAGCTCTCATCCTAAAAAAGGGGATGACCAAAAATTTGTTGCACGCCACCCATGTGATTACCGATGGTAGTCTGGCCCGCGATACGGGAGTGCTTTATGGCGGGACCTGTCATCCCATCACCAAAGAAAATGCAGACGTTGCCCAAAAATCCCTGAAAATCTTTCAGGTGGAGCACATGAAAAACCGACTCAACGAGGTGTCGTTGAATAACTGGTTTGAATCTATCGACAAGGCATTTGAAAAATCAAAAATTCCCAAATCAAGACTCGACTATCTGGCGATTCTGCATTTCAAACGATCGATGCATCATCAGATTTTGTCGCAGCTAAACCTGTCGGATGAAAACACGATTTATCTGGAAAAATATGGCCATCTGGGTCAGATTGATCAAATTCTTTCCCTTCACCTGGCATTGGCTCAACAAAAAGTGAAGGAGGGTTCTGTGGTTTCCATGATTTCGGCCGGAATCGGATATGCATGGGCAGCCAATGTGATTACCTGGGGGGAGACTAATTTGTAAGTCATAGGTAATTTTATACCATTTAAAAATCAGTAATACAGATATATAGAATAAAACAAAGATAGAAAAAAATAAAAAGTCGCAAGGGTATATCAGCAGAATATCGGAGTAAATTTTTAACGTAGAATTAATTTTGTAATCATAATAACCAATTAAATTTAATCAAAATGAAAAAAAATCTGTTTATTTCTTTTATTGCATTGGCAGTGATTGTTTTAGCTTCTTGTTCAAAAGATGCTGACAATCCGGCTCCTGCCATCGAGGGCGTTACTGCCGTTGACAACGTGGTTACCGTAACCTTTACCGAAGGCGTTTATGCCAACGCGGATGCCACCGGAAATCTAAGTGCCGCCAACTTCACCGTTACCATTCCCAATGTTACCTTTACAACGGTTGTTTCTCACGTAGCAGGCGAAAAAACGGCTACCATTACCCTGGATTACACCTCCATCATTCCCGAAGGAACTAAAGTAACCGTTACCACAGCTACCTCCATTTTTGACAATGAAGGTGAAGCTTTGATTGCCGGCGCCACAGCAAGTGCCGATCTGGATGCGGATTTGGGTATTATTGGCAAATGGTATTCCTCAGGCGACAATGTGGCGCCTTTGTTGGTAACTTATTTCGCGGTTGACTCTGTGTATGCCGAATTCAAAGATGATTTTACCATGTATGTAGAGCAATATAATATTGGCAATACAAGCGGAACTCCTGATATCATTTTCACCAGCACCTTCACCATGGAAAGATCAGGCGTAGGTAATATCTGGAATATTGTGATTGTACAAGAGCTTCCCTATTTTGCCGATGTATCCGGTATTTATGAAATTAAAATGAACCCCGAAGTACTTTGGTATGAAGTGGCTCAAACCTCCGGTACCCAAAATATTCCTCCTACTGCCGAAGCCGGTTTTGGAAGCACCAATGGTGGTGCATTTGGTGACACCAACATTCAGAAATACGTACGTTTATAATTAATTGAACACATGGAAAAGGACTGCTTTGATGTCTTCTGAGCAGTCCTTTTTTAATGTTTGTACACTTTATTTCACTCAATAAACCAACAACCCATGAAACACAAGTTATTTTTGTCTGTAATGGTCATTATGTTCGCGTTTAGCCAATCTGTTGTTTCTCAGAGTGCCAGACTTTATGAAAATCAAAAAGAAGACAAGAAATCGTCCCAAAACCTCTTTGAGAACGACTTGCCCTTTTCTGCCGGAGAGCACAAAACATTGCAGTTTTTTGCCTTTTTCATTAATCAGGGTGTATCCACCAACATGTATCCTGAAAGCAGCTTATTCAATGGTCAGTTGGTTGGCAGGTTGTTTGGAGCCAACTCTTCCTCCACTTCGGATACCAAAACGTCTTTTTATGCCGAACAACGCCTGATTCCCTTTTTTATCTATACACCGGAGTTGTTCAACGGGAAAGCCTTGTTGAGGGCATCCTTCGAGATTGACTGGACCTGGGGCGATCAAGCCTATGGTGTGGGCGGTAACAAAGGTGGGGCGCTGTCAGCAGATCAGGTAAATATTCAAACGCAAAATATTGAAATTGAGTTGATTCCCGCCACCGGATGGGCTGTCAACCTGGGTATGCAACGACTCTTCGACACCCCTTTCAATCCCTACCGAACTTTTTTTGATAAAATGACCTATACCGGCTATCGGTTGGCTTATTGGGGATCGGATGCCGTGGGCATTACTGTCCGTCGCAATACCGATCTAACGAAAACCAAAGTCGGTTTTTATAAGTTGTATGAAAATCTTCAGGAAATCCATGATGATGTTACCTTGATTGAAGCCATGTTTCGCCGTAAATTACCCGGATTTTGGAATGTGGGCTTGTCGGCCTATGCCATCATCGACCGTGGTAAAAATACCGGAGGCGTATCCGTGATGGGACAAGGATTGACCAGTACCCTCGTGGCCTACAACGGTGGATATCGTTTCAACTTTGGCACCAACGACTATACGGCCAACATTGCCTGGCTGGGAACTTTCTTTAGCCGCAATCCCGATTTTATCATGGACCGGTACCAACTTTCAGGATTTTTTAACTACAACCTCGGAAAGGTGAATGTGAACCAGGACGGTTGGCAAAACGGTGTTGATGTGGGTGGTTATGCCTTTATCCTGCGTGGTGCTTATCGCTATGGACAAACCACTGAAGATTATTTTTCGGTGGATTACGTATATTCGTCGGGTGACCAGAACGGTATTTCGGATGGAAAATTTACCGGAGTTCTTACCGGAAATACCTGGGGTTTGCCTGCTTCCATTTTTATCAGTTCAGGCGCTTATCTCCTTTTCCCGCATGCCAATGTGGTGAACCGTTTTACGCCCGCCGTTGCCGATATTTCCAATATGGGCTATGGGTTGAATGCCTTTACGGTAAACGCCTACCACGATATTATTCCCAACAAACTCAACGTGAAAATTGGTGGGGCTCAAGGGTTTGCCAATGTAATTCCGCAAGGTGGCGGAAGCAATATGGGTACCGAACTCAATGCCGCCATCAAATATAAGCTGGGTGTGTTCATGAGTGTGGAATTGCACGCCGCCAACATGTGGCTGGGCGACTTCTACGACAGCAACGACGATACTTACAGTTCCGACATCAACGGAAGTTATGATGTGCGGCCACCGGATCCATGGACGGTTTTTATTGTTTATAAATGGTTACTCTTCTAAAAAATACAGACATGAATTATTTAGCTAAAAGCCTTACCATCCTGATTATTGTTGCCATGACAGCCTGTGCACCTTACAAAAATATTCCCAAACTAACCACCTTTCAAGACCTTGATTATCCGTCGGAAGTGCATTTTGCCGATCTTTCACACGGCGTGAAGTTGGCTTATACCGACACGGGCGAAGGAGAGCAAACCATTATTTTTATTCACGGACTCGGCTCGTATATTCCTGCCTGGAACCGGATTATACCCGAGCTTTCCAAGTCGTATCGCTGTATTGCCATCGACTTGCCCGGATATGGAAAGTCGAGCAAAGCACCTCACAGTGGACTGATGACCTATTATGCCGATGTGGTGAATGAATTGGTGGACACCTTGAACATCAAGGATTTTAATATCGCCGGACACTCCATGGGAGGCCAAATTGCCATCGTATATGGATTGAGTTGGCCCGAAAAAGTAAACAACCTCATCCTGTTTGCTCCCGCCGGATTTGAGCGGTTTAACTCAGGACAAAAGAGGTGGCTACACGATGTAATGACCCCTGTTTTGGTGAAATCTACCACCTACGAAGCCATCGAAACCAATTTGGCTTACAATTTTTATAACATGCCGCCCGAAGCCGAATTTATGCTCACCGACCGGCTGGCCATGCGCTATGCCGAGGATTTCGATAATTATTGCTATGCCGTGAGTAAGTCGGTGGGAGGGATGGTAAACGAACCGGTGATCGACAAGCTGAAAGATTTGAAAGTCAGAACCTTGATATTCTTTGGTGAAAACGATAACCTCATTCCAAACAGATACCTCAACCCGGGAAGTACCAAAAATATTGCTGAAACAGGAGCTGAATTAATCCCTGACAGCAAGCTGATCATGATACCCAAATGCGGACATTTTATCATGTTTGAAAAGCCGGAAACCATCCCGCAGGAAATAAAGGACTTCATCCAATAGATTTCTCATCATTTTGGTTTGAACCCGTCGGATTTGCATTGTTCCGGCGGGTTTTTTTATGGATTGATAACCAAAGCTATCTCGCCAAATTATCCTAACTTTGGGTGCTTTTTTAATCGGACAATCCATGAAGTTAACCAAGTTTTCCAATTTTGTCAACCTGCTTTATCCCCACGAACTTAAGTACCTCGATACGGTAGAACAGTTTGAAAATGAAGACATCAGAAGAATAATCGACCGCATACGGTACAACGTGTATAACCCCGACAAAACCAAAGATTTTTTTGAGGATATCGACAAGCGCAAATATTCGTATCTGATGAAATGGATAAAGGATAAACTCGACATGGCTGATGTGGATATATTTTTCGAGTGGATTATCCAAATGGAACAGGCCATCAACATGGACAACGTGCTTCCGGCAGATGAAAAAAAATTGTTGAAACTCACCAAAACCGTAGAACCTACTTCCTATTGCTTCATCCGTTTTTATGAAATGCTCAATGCTTACCGCGATTATTTGCTTATTAGAACGCGGATATTGTATTACGAGTCGGTTCAGCTTTATTTGCAACAACATGAAGCGGAGTATAACCGCACCATCGAACTCAACCGAACCATCAACAAATCGGCAGAAGACATCATTCGTCACCACCTCACCTCCTCCGGCGATTCCATTCAGTGGGAGGATTTTTTAATGGATGTTTTTCAGAACAAAACCATCGATGGGTTTACCCGATATAAAGCCTTTGTACGCATCACCTACATCCATTACAATTACCGGAAATTTGATGAGTTACGCGGAATATACGACGAACTCGACAAGGAAATTCAAACCGACTCCTTTTATTCCAAGCGGATTCTGGCCAATTATTACTCCAACCGGGCCATGATGCACTCCATGTTGCGCGAAATGGAACAGGCAGAATATTATGCCTATTTGTCTGTACGTCAAAAAAATAGCGACTACCTGTTTTACCTGATCAAGCTGTGCAATATCCTGATTATCGAAAATAAAAACCAATTGGCATTGAGGCTTATGACCGAAAATATTGGTGAGCTAAAAACCAACAACAGCATGTACACCCAGATTGGTTTTGTTTCGGTATACATACGTGTGCTCAACAAAAACGGGAAATATGCCAAGGGGGAAAGTTTTGGTGAAAATTTTTTAGCAGCCAACAAAAAGGAAATCTTCAGTTTTAGGTGGCATATCTTTTTCAGTGCCTATTTTATGTCGTTGCTGAAGCAGGAAAAGTATAAAAAACTCCTCAATCTGGAGAAAAGATACCACTTGGTGAAACGCGAAAAAGAATTTTACGGCAAAGCCCGATATGTGCCTACCATCTTGTGGTATCATAGCCTGTCGCAATACATGGAAGGAAAAATGAATGAGGAAAAACTGCGCTATATCCTGCTGGTATCTGTTAAAAAGACCCGTGAGAACAAATATTTGAACATGAAAATCAAGGAGTTGAAGAATGACATTTTCGACTTTTTGCCTAATTTGTTTTGATGTGACCATAAATTACCTTTAACACAGCACTATATATCTCTTGAAAACCTATTTTTTTGTAGATTTACTTACTGATATGAATACACGCTCATGAAACACTTTATTGTAAGTATTTGGTTATTATTAGTTGTGGTGTCAGGTAAGGCACAGGAAGAAATATCGCGATTGTCTCTTGATGTAACACATGCCAATGGAATATACGAAAGTCACAACGAAAACGGGTTCCATTGTTTCTATTTCGACTTAAACGTGAATGAATATATGGTGGTGGTTACCGACTCCGATTTTAATCAAATCATGAATAAAAAAGGATACTATCATACGGCCGTCAAATCAGAATACTTATGGGCAATTCACAACGATTCGCTATTCACACTCTTTTTCAAAAAAGTAGCTGAAAATGAGCTGATGACCCTCACTGTGAACCTGAACAATCAATCCATCGTGCGCAATAATTCCTTTAAACCATTTGATAGTCGCGGGAGAAAACTAATCAAGTATTTTCATGAATCAAACAGATTAATTGCTTTTACTGCCACCGATAGGGGGCATTTTCTGGAATTGTACGAAATCAACTGCGAGCTAGAAGTGGAGTATCACCAAATTTCTGTTTCACATGAACGGTTGACCCGATTTCTTGATAAAGGGCTTCTGGAAGATTATAGGTTTAGTGGCCATGAGTTGAGGTTGTTGATTCATTATGAGTCGATTACCGAAAAGTTGGTGGCTTGCTACCTGACCACGATTAACTTGAAAAGCCATACATTGACAACTATACCCATTTCCCTTGATTTGCTCGAGAGCAACGAGGTGCAATTGCGTAAGTTTTGTTTTTTGAATGGTAGGTTAACCAAAAATAGTGTTTGGATAGCACTGACTAATTATAAACGAAATACCATCACAATTGGGCAATTTGGCGATGAAACCGGGGAATTAACTGCCCTTATTACTGAGGAAATCCCAGCCAAACAGGCCAAAGTAGATGTGCTCGACTACACGACGCTCACGGCAACCTCTGCGACTAAGTCTCATGACAATACTTTCTGGAAGAATCCTTTTACATTTGGCATGATGCCATTGAACAAGGACAGTGTGGTGGTGAACATGCAGTATTTAATGGCTTCTTCAGCGAAATACTTACCTCCGGCGACCTACATGCGATACGAATTTGGTTGCCCAAATACCGGATTTGAATTTAACGAAGCATGGGAACGTGAGCCACCTTTTAGGGATGGTTCATTACTACAATACATATCAAAACGTGTGACAATGGGTAATGAACCCACAGTAAAATTAGATTATGCCAACGTAGCGTTGTTCGAAGGCATCGGATCGCGGACCTATATGGCCACCATTGATCGTGCTACGGAGGAGTTGGTGATTGAGAGGCTCCATTTCAATGAGCCAATATCCATTGACGATTTTAATAAGATCAAAAGACAGGGGATAGAACGTATGCCTGTGGTGCCCACACGTTTTATATCTGTGTTGGCTTTTTACCTACAATTAATGAATCAATATAGTGATTTTCGACTGAAACCCATGTTTCGATAGGGGTACGAGAGATATGGATTGGTTGATGTTTTCCCGGACTTGGTATGAGAGGCATTAGAGAATTAATGAATGTCCTAAAATTTCTATCTTTAAATGTTTTGTTGTCGCTAAAGGTGAATTACAATACAACGACCCCACCAAATTTAAAAGTATTCATGATCGAGTTGATTTGCAAATAATCATCGAGTAGTACATCCAACGTGTTCTCCATCAACCCCAATGCTTAATCCTTTGTTAATTTATCACAACAACGCTTAGGTATTTGGGTACTGAAATAATTTTTTTATATTTTAGCACCAAAGTAGGCGCTATGCTGCTTGCAGATTAGCTCCGCTTTTTTTACAGCTACTTTTTTACTCACTTAAAACTAATGGTTTATGGTTCCTAAAATTTCCACCCTCAGCGGTTACATCCACGAATATCAAAAAAGTATTTCCAACCCCACGGGTTTTTGGGCCAATGTGGCCGATTCATTTTATTGGCAACGTCGCTGGGATAAAGTGCTGGAATGGGATTTTAATGAACCCAAAATCAGTTGGTTCGTGAATGGAAAACTGAATATTACCGAGAATATTTTCGAGCGCCATTTGTTTTTGCGCCAAAACCAGCCGGCACTTATCTGGGAACCCAACAGTCCCGACGAAGCACACCGGACGCTCACTTACGGCGAACTCTTTTTGGAAGTGAAAAAATTTAGTAACGTCCTCTTGAATCTGGGATTGAAAAAAGGCGACCGCGTGACCATTTACCTGCCCATGATTCCTGAGCTTACCATCGCCATGCTCGCCTGTGCCCGCATTGGGGTGATACATTCGGTGGTGTTTGCGGGATTTTCAGCCAATGCCCTGGCCGACAGAAACAACGATGCCCAATCGCGTTTGCTCATCACCTCCGACGGTGGATTTCGCGGAAGCAAGGTGCTGAAACTGAAGGATACGGTAGACGAATCCATGAAATACAGTCCTTCTGTGGAAAAAGTAGTGGTGGTGAAGCGTACCGGAACCGACATTGCCTGGCACGACTGCGATGTGTGGTATCACGACCTGATGAATGAGGCAAGCACCGAAAGCAAAGCACAGGTGATGGATGCCGAAGATCCTTTGTTTATCCTTTACACCAGTGGTTCAACGGGTAAACCCAAGGGCGTGGTGCACACTACGGGCGGATACATGGTGTATTCGGCTTACACGTTTAAAAATGTTTTTCAGTATTCATCGGGGGAGGTGTATTTTTGTGCCGCCGACATTGGCTGGATTACCGGACATTCCTACATTGTTTACGGACCATTGCTGGAGGGAGCCACCACCATCATGTTTGAGGGAATCCCAAGTTATCCAACTCCTTCACGGTATTGGGACATTATCCGCCAGTTTGAAGTCAACCAATTTTATACCTCACCAACCGCCATCAGGTCGCTGATGGCCGAAGGGCAACAGTGGATCGAAGGAATCGATATGCCATCGCTCAGGGTGCTGGGCACGGTGGGCGAGCCCATCAACGAAGACGCCTGGCACTGGTATCACGACCATGTGGGGGGAAATCATTGCCCCATTGTGGATACCTGGTGGCAGACCGAAACCGGCGGCATAATGATTAGTCCCATGGCCGGAATTATCCCCACCAAGCCCGCCTTTGCCACCATGCCCATGCCCGGTATTCAGCCCGTAATCATGGATACGGATGGTAAGAGTCTGTGCCACAAGAGCGTGGAAGGCAGCTTGTGCATTAAGTTTCCGTGGCCCGGAATGGCCCGTACCCTTTGGGGCGACCATGAACGGTACAAGGCCTCCTATTTTTCGCAGTATCCCGGCATGTATTTTACCGGAGACGGCGTCCGTCGCGATGAAGACGGGTATTACCGTATTTTAGGTCGCGTGGACGATGTCATCAACGTTTCGGGACACCGATTGGGAACCGCCGAAATCGAAAATGCCATCAACGAGCATCCATTGGTATCCGAATCCGCCGTGGTGGCCTTTCCCCATGCCATCAAGGGACAGGGCATCTATGCCTACGTGGTTTGTCCGGAGTTTTCAAGCGGAGGCGAAGAAGGCATTCGCAATTCCATTCTGAAAGCCGTGAGTTTGTTTATCAGTCCCATCGCCCGTCCCGACAAAATCCAGTTTGTACATTCCTTGCCCAAAACGCGCTCCGGAAAAATCATGCGACGTATCCTGCGTAAAATTGCCGAAGGCGCCACCGAGAACTTTGGCGATACTTCCACACTGGTCGAACCCTCTGTTGTGGCTGAAATTATTGCAGGTAAGGAGCAGATGGAATAGGGTAGGTATTCGTCTGAATTGAACCGGATAGCAAAAACCTCCCAATCCGAACATGTCCTTTCCATCGCTTGTCAAAGATGGAAAGAATACAAGCTTATTGCCGTTTCGTTCACACAGGGAAGCTGATGAGTGCCCCGTTGCTTCATTTAGCCGTTGATTTTATGGCGAAAAAAAACAAATTTATCCAAGTTATACCAACTATAAATTGAAGTTAGCACTACGATGTTTATGTATAATGCCGATATAGAATTGAAGAGGTTTCAGGAGCGAAGCGAACTTAAAGCTCATTTCAATTCATAATCGGTATTAATAATTGCTTATAGTCGTTTATAAATCGGCTATCAGGCGACACAATTTGTAGATTTACAGAGCCAACGTTCAATTGTGAATAAAGCACCATCTGCCATGGGAAAGAAATGGTGGTACGGGTGTTGGATAAGTGCGCCAAGTCAACGGCACCGCACCAGGATAAGCCGCCCAACCCAACGAAAAGAACCTGGTGGCGAGATGAAATAAATACCTTCGCGAGAAGAGGTTTAACTTAAAAATAAAGTATATTTGACAACTGCTAAACACAATAACATGAACAGCACCCACATTCCTCATTTTTTGCATTATTTGATTTGCATATCGTTGGGGTATATGGGGAGTGTAGTCAAAGGGGGGATAAATGGTGTAGGCGTGGGGTTGGCAGGTAGTTGTATGCTATTTTAAAGAACAAGACAATTAATGATAGATTTTGAAATAATTATTGGGAGAGGATTAAAAAACCTTGCATTTGGGGACCAAAAGAAAGACATCTTGAGAGTTTTTGGAAATCCGGATGAAGAAGAATATTATGAATACCCTGATAAGACTAAATCCAGATTTTTAATATATAGAGATTTGGACATTTCATTTACATTGAGTTCAGAAGAGAATTATAGACTAACTGATATTTCAATTTATAGCCCTGAATTTCATATTAACAACAAAATTAAAATCGGTATGAAAAAAAGTGATTTTATTAAAATCTCCAAAGAATTTGATTTTGGAAAATATGAAATCGAAGATTCAAGTACTATTGAAGATCCAACGCATGAATTGATTTCATTTGATAAGATCAGTACAAATTTTTGGTTTGATTATGACAAGTTAAGTTCAATTCAAATAGGTCATTTATGGAAAGATGAAAATACTATTGAATGGCCAGAATAGAAAAATAGCACACAACAAAAAATATTATCTATACCGAAGTTAAGTCATTCAAAGAAAATGATTTGTAAATTTGACGATATAGAAAATAAAGAATATTTATCGAATAAAAAGCGGCACGCATCATATTCAAAACGTTAGTATTCATTATATGAAAACACCTATAAAACATAAAATTATATTTTCTTTACTTGGAATTTTACTTTTAAATATTGGATTCGGTCAGGAGAAAAAAACTCTTGAAGCTAATCTGAATAATGAATTAGTTACTCTTCTAGACTCTATCCATCAGGAAGACCAAAAATACCGTGAAGAATCACAGAAACTTGAACAGAAATATGGGTATAACTCAAAGGAAAAAGAGGATATTTGGAAAATAATCGATATTAAAGATTCAATGAATCTCGTAGCAGTTGAGAAAATTCTTGATGAAAAAGGTTGGTTAGGAGCTGATATAGTTGGGGAAACAGGAACTACAACATTGTTTTTAGTAATTCAACATGCCGACATAGAAACTCAGATTAAATATCTACCCATGCTTAGAGAAGCAGTCAAAAAAGGAAATGCTAAAGCAAGTCACCTTGCTTTAATGGAAGATAGAGTTTTAGTTGCGCAAGGTGAAAAACAGATATATGGTAGTCAGTTGGAAATGGATTTTATAACAAGAAAATATGTGTTATCACCGATGATTGACCCTGACAATGTAGATAAGCGAAGAGCAGAAGTTGGACTAAAACCAATAGTAGAATATCTGAAATATTGGGATTTGACCTGGGATGTTGAGAAATTCAAAAAAAGAATGAAAGAATATGATTCAGACAGGAATAGAAAATAACGAATGCCAACATTGAAAATACTTTATGGCGGGTTACTTTATAAAAATGAGTATTTTAGTTTCAAATATAAATCGGTGCGGCAAGAAAGATTTTTTTTATAAAGTCTGTCAAAAAACATGTGCTTACCGTTGGCAATAATTCAAATAATAAAATAACACCTAAACTTATGAAAACTCTATTTTTCCTTTTACTTTTTTTTATTACGTTTAACTCAACTGCTCAGTGGACAGAAATCCAATCTGACACAATAGATGGAATAGGAGGGATTAATCTATATTCAATATATTTTTTAAATGCAGATACTGGCTATGTAGAAGGTAGGTATCGACAAAATGAAGAATGGATAAATTCCTATTTCATAACCAAAGATGGCGGAGTTACCTGGAATATAACCTCAATAGAAGGTGCGGAAGGTGATATATATTTTGTAAACGATACACTAGGGTTTGTTGGAGGTTTTCCTGCTCAAAAAACCATTGACGGTGGAATTAATTGGACTTCATATAATTCAATGCCCAACGGAGATAGAATTCAGTTTGTTGACGATTCTATTGGCTATATTTTATCAGCATCAACTTTGTTTACAACAAATGATGCGGGATCAAGCTGGACTCAATTGGTTAACACCCCCGCCATAGGCTCAGTTCATAATATACACTTCATTAATAAGGATATTGGCTATTTAGTCGGAAGAAATGGTTATCTGAATAATGGGCTAGTATCAAGAACTATTGATGGCGGTTTAAGTTGGACTCAACAATTAGTTGGGAGATTTCCTCTATACGATATCTGTTTTACAGATATTAACACTGGATATGCAGTTGGTGGTGGCCCAATTGCAATTCCGTATGGTCAAGATTATCAATCAATAATTCTTAAAACAATAGATGGCGGGATAAATTGGATTGAACAATATAGCAATACCTCAGAAACACTGCACGATGTTGTGTTTACTGATGATGATACAGGTTATGCTGTTGGCGGCCTATTCGGCACCATACTAAAAACAGTGAATGGTGGCACAAACTGGACGCATCAAGTATCACCTACATTTTCATACTTGACTTCCGTTTACTTTGTCAACCCCGATATTGGGTATGTTGCAGGCAGAGATGGAGAAATTTTAAAAACGACTAATGGTGGAAATCCATTAGCAGTGAACGAAAATTTTTACACTGATGACCTTAGAATTTATCCAAACCCAGCAAGTCACAAAGTAATATTCGAATTTGTCAATCCAAAGCATTTCCCTTTCGAATTAACCATATTGAATAATTTAGGAATTAATGTATATGTGCAAAGTTCAATAACAGGAGAAATAATTGAAGTTGATATAAACAACTTTAAAAAAGGAATATATTATTACACCCTGAAATCCAGCCAAAAAGATAGTAGACATTCAGGAAAATTTATAAAAAATTAGAATAAAGAACGGTGGCCAACATAATTGGTTTTAGAACTCAGTCGAGCCAAAAAAACAGGCGTGATGAAAACATCACCCACAACCTGTAAATCAATTCCGGAGTTTAGTGAAAGGACCCGCTCAATTGCGTTTTGGGTCTCCTCACTGACGGGGATACCGCACTATTTCACAACAAACTCTTTAAATCCTTGCACGGGAATATCCTGGCGGTCAACTTTTCGTACATGAGCCCATTCAGGTCCCAGTTGGCACCAATCAACAAAGGTTTCCAGGTTTTGTTGTTCTCCTTCGGCTTCCACATATACCGATCCGTCGGTCATGTTTTTCACCCAACCCGAAATCAACAGCTCAATGGCCTTTTTCCGGGTGTAGTACCTGAAACCCACTCCCTGCACCTTACCGTAAATGCTTAATCGAACGGCTGTTGTCATCAGGCAGTGAGTCGTTTGGTGATAATTTTATCAATCAAATGATAAAGTTGGTCGGGCGAGCGTCCACGCCAATTGATGTCGTTGAATTTTCCACCCATGGCCATATAATAATCGATGTTGGCATCGGCAAACTCCCTGATCATGTGGTCTCTAACGTCCAGACAAACAATCCACCCATCTTCCAGATTGTCGGCCCATTCTTCGTAATAATCGGCGGTGTCTGCATGAAAGTTGAGCACATGGTCGCAGAGCAGAATGAAATGATTGATACCGCGATCGAGGAGGGGTTCAGCCACCTGTTGATACAGGTACATCACATCATTGTACAGGGTGTCGTTCCATTCGCCAATGAGTTCCATGATGGCATATTGTTTTTCGTCGTTTACCATCAACAATTTCATGTAAAGGGTAGCCGATCCAAACATGTCCCATTGGGGATGGATAAGATAATTGTACACGGCATTGGTGAGTAAAAACTCGCTGTACTCGTTTCCGTAAAAGGGCGAATGTGGGTCTTCTGAAGCCACATAAAAATCACGCCATTGATAGAAAGGTTCTATTTCGTGCATTACATTGATTTTGAAAGATAATAGCCGCCAAATGCGAGCGTAATTCCGATGACATTGGTGGCCAGAATATACAAAAAGGCAGGTGCAAAAAAGTTGTTTCGGCTAAGGCTGAATACATCAAACGCAAAGGTGGAGAAGGTGGTAAAACTTCCCAATAGGCCGACAAAAATAAAAAGGCGCAAGCCCGGGCTGATATAAAGTCTGTCGAACAATCCCCACAAAAACCCAATGAGCAACGATCCTATCAGGTTCACGGTGAGCGTGGCCCAGGGAAAAGAATGGTCGTGATTTTTCTCGAATATAAAATACACCAGGTACCTTAATACGGCACCTAAGCTTCCCCCGAGGGCAACGGCAGCAATTTTTCCAATCATATGGCAGTTTTTAAACCGGGAACTTGTTTTAATTCCGCATAGAGTTGCTCCAACAATGGTTTGTCACCAATGGTAACTTGATAGGAATAGCTGACATAGGTTCCTTTACTGCTGAGTTTTTTGCGGACAAACGAATTTTTTACTTTCAACCGGGTAAATAGTGCTTTTAGTTGTTGTTTGTTTTCGCTGTCTTCATAAGTAGCATCAAAAACAGCTTTGAGTTCGAATGTAACCGGAAAAATAATTTCTTCGTTGGGAAGGGATCCGTTTGTCGGCGATTTTCCGTTGGTAGAAGGTGGTGTTATCATGTGGTAATCTTAAGTAAGTTGATTAAAAATTGTAGATGATCCGGATGCTTCCCCACCTGAAATCCCGAGCCTGCTTAAACTCCGGAGCCAGGTAAAATGCAGAACATTCCAGCCCCACCCGTTGGTAATACATGGCCAGTCCGGCCTGTAGCTGTGGAACAAACCTCGATATGTCGGACGATGCAATTACATAAGGATCGTTGTTGTTGAACATGTTTCCTTGCAAAGTGGCATCATAGACTACGAATCCGGTTTTCGCTTCCACAAAAAACCAATACTGAATTTGTCGGTTGCCATATGAACCATCTCCAGAAGCAGCTTCGTCTTTCAACACGGGGACAAAGCTTCCTGTTCTGAAATAAAATCCGGGGCTGATGGAATTAAATACAGTTCCGGCTGCTACCGATCCCAACACATTGAGTTCCACATGCGGACCATTGAGGAGGCCTTTTTCCAGGGTAAGAAAGTAATTGACGGCAGGTGTATTTCTGATTTGGTTGTCCCAGCCAACGGGTTCAATCCGATGAATGGACGACTGCACGCGGTCGCCAAAGGAAGCCGGTCCAAGAACCCCAAACTCCATAACGCTTTTAACAATAAATGCCTTTTTCGTGTTGTATGTTTCTCGGAATTGACCAAAAGCCAGATATCCCGAAAAAGGGCGGTCGCCTACAAGCACCTCGGTTACATCGGGGTTGGTGGGGGTGTAGATGTTTTGCCTGATGGAAAATCCCGTAAATTCAACCTGTGCCCCCTTACCTGCTCCAACCAACAAGTCAAAAAAACCTTTGCGTGCCATGGAAGAGGTGAAAGAAATCTGGGCACCATTGGTGAAATAGTAATCGGTGTTGGTGAAAATATCATTCTGAAACTGTATCCTCAGTTGCCAGGACATTGGCCGTTGTGGTGGGAGTTCAATATGGTTTTCGGTAATTTGTGCTGAAAAATTCCTGTTGATGTTTCCTTGTTTGGAATTCATCCCAAGCATGGTGAGGGGTGCTTCTTTGGCCACATGTTGCAGAATGTGAGCTGAATATAAGTGGCTTTTTTCGGAGTGTACAGTAATTGAGTCGGTTTGGAATCCTTTTAAAGGTGTTTGATGCGATTTGGCTCTTTCGACCACCGGTTGTGGTGCTGTTTCCGGATGATTGACAAGTTTGTTTTGTTCAGGCTGATCGTTGCAAGCCACAACCAACCAGATCATTACCAAAATCAGATAAACAAACGGACGTCTCAAAGTGAAATAATTTGATACAAAAGTAGGGATTTTTGTTTCAACAGAATATGTAGCCTTTTTTAAATGGATCAGGTGACGATACTATTTGGCCATTTCGTAGTAAATGCTGGCATCGGGGCCGAGGGGTAATCCAACCAACAACCAAACCACCAGCAACACGATCCAGATAACCAGAAATCCAAACGAATAGGGTAACATGGTGGCAATGATGGTGCCAATGCCAGCTTTGGGTTCATACTTTTGGAAGAAGGCGATGATTAAAGCAAAGAAACTCATCATGGGTGAGATCACATTGGTAACGCTGTCGCCAATGCGATAAACCACCTGCGATAACTCCGGCGAATAGCCCATAATCATAAACATGGGTATGAAAATGGGAGCAAGGATAGCCCACTTGGCAGAGGCACTTCCCATCACCATGTTGATGGTTGCTGAAAGCAGGATGAACAGTATCATGAGGGGAATCAACCCAATATCCAGCGACATCAATGAGTCGGCACCTTTCACCGCGACGATCATGCCCAGGTTACTCCATTTAAAATAAGCCACAAATTGAGCCGCAAAAAATACCAGCACCATGTAGGTTCCCAGCGATTTCATGCTGGTAGCCATGCCCTTTACCACATCGGCGTCGCTTTTGTAGGCCCCGGTAGCAATGCCGTAGGCCAGTCCCGTAGCTCCCGCGGTAATAAACAGCATGCCAACCACGCCCTTGATTAGTGGGCTGCTCATCAAACCACCATCAGCACCTCTGAAATAGCCGTCTTCGGGTATGATGCCAATTAGCGTAACTGTCAATATCACGGCAAAAACCAGGGTAGCCCACAACAACCCTTTCTTTTCTTTCCGGGTGATGGTGTCGAAGGATTCACCGTGGTCTTCCATGCTGCCCGAGTAGGCTCCCAGGCGCGGCTCCACCACTTTTTCTGTAATGAAAGTTCCTGCCAAAGCGATGACGAAGGTGGAGGCTACCATAAAATAGTAATTTGCCGTTGGGTTGACGTGGTAGGTCGGGTCTAAAATCTGAGCAGCTTCCTGCGAGAGTCCCGCCAGCAGTGGGTCGATGGTGCCAATGGCCAGGTTGGCGCTAAACCCACCCGATACACCCGCAAAAGCCGCAGCCATTCCTGCGATGGGATGCCGTCCCACAGCCATGAAAATAACACCTGACAGTGGTATGAGCAGTACATAGCCCACATCGGAAGCCATGTTGGAAAGTATTCCTGAGAAAACAATAACAAAGGTCAGCAGGTGTTTGGGCGAGTTGAGTACCAACATGCGGATAACGGTATTAATCAATCCGCTGTGTTCGGCGATGCCAATTCCCAGCATGGCCACCAAAACAATACCCAATGGAGCAAATCCGGTGAAATTATCCACCATTTCCAGCAGAATTCGATGGATGCCATCGTGCGACAACAGGTTCACCGGACGAATAATTTCTCCTGTGCCGGGATGAATGGCTTCCCATCCCATATAATAACCAATGGCAGAGAAAACAAGGGCTGCCAATGCAAACAGGGCAAACAGGGTGGCCGGGTGGGGCAGGGCATTTCCTGCTTTTTCTGTCCAGTTCAACATTTTTTGAAACAATCCAACTTTTCTCACGTCTCGATCCATATATCAAATGATTTAGGCGTTTATGTTCAGGTTAACAGGAGGCAAACCTATAAAAAATTCCTTATTTCAAAATATGAGATATTTTGGGTGTTTATCTTAATTGCTGTTTTATTCTTAACCTCATCTGTTCATTTCAAGCTATAACCAACTTAAAAAGTAATTTAGGAGCCGCCAGAAAACCCATGAATGTTAATGTCTCTTGTAAGATGGGTTAGAGACAAGGATTGAGGAGATTTGAAAATCCAGGAGTTTCGATTAATCGTGGTGATTGTTTTAAAAAAAACATGGCGAAATACTTGTTTTTTTTTTTTTTACAGAGACTTTTTAAGACTTTAACACCTTTATTGTTTTTCTTACTCCCTTGTAATCGATTTGAAGAAAATATATGCCTGATTTTAATGATAATGGTAAATTATTAATTGAAAGCAGACAGTTCGAACAGTTGGCCTTTGTTTTAAATACATCTTTCCCCAGAACATTTAGTATGTGAATGTCAATTACTTCTAAATCAACTATTTCTGGAATAAAAATGGTTAAGGTGTTGTCAAATGGGTTCGGAAAAGCGGCCATGGCTTTTGATTGATTTTTATTTGGAATGTTTACCACACATTTTTGCTCAACCTCAGCTGCACTGCTACACCCCAGATCATTACCTTCAATAAAAACGGTACCGGTTGGATTAGCCAAATAGTCACAAATACAATTTATTTCGCATGTGGACAGCATGCGGTTGTTATCAATATACAAATTTTGAATAGTCCCAGGTTGGACATTTTCTAAACCTCCGAGTGAGGTGATCGAATCGTTCCAATTCAGGAAGATGGATCCGACAAGTGATGTTAAATTTAACAACGGATCAATATTTTTCAATCGATTGTTATTTTCAAGATACAGATTCCCTTCTAAATTCTCCAGTTGATTTAATCCATCCAATGATAATAAGGAGGGGTTGTTTTCAATATGTATCCCATTGACTTGTGTAAGGTTATTCAAACCTGTTAGGCTAGTAAGACCCTCATTATCACTTATGTCCATGTAGCCGTTTATTTGGAAAAGTTTTTCCAGTCCTGATAACTCATGTAGCATATCTCCATGATGTCCAACCAATAAAGATCCACCAATTATTTGAACATTATCCAGCCCGGTTAAACTTTCCAATATGGGGTTAAAGCTAATCCTTATGTCGTTTGTTATCATAGACATGTCGCTTAAACCGGATAATGTTTTGAGGCTATTGTTGCCATGGATAATGATATCACCATTGACGATAGTTAAGTGATTGAATCCATCAAGATTAATCATTGCGCTATTGAATATTATCTCCAAATCTCCACCAATATATGATAATTGATCCAGCCCTTCAGCATTTATGAGACCATCATTAAAGCTGATCTCAAATTTATTTTCGATTGAATTTAAATTGTCGAGGCCTGAAAAATTTTGAAGCCCATCAAGACCGGCCAAATGAAGACTTTCCCCGATAGTTTTTAGGTTGTTTAATCCTTCCAAACTCGAAAGTGAATCGTTGTTGTCGATCCATAAGTAACCTTCAATATTGGTAAGTGGGCTTAGTCCCAATAGGTTATGAATGTCGTTACCACTAATGTTCACATTTCCGTGAACAATCGAATCACCGGGGTAGTTTGTTGAAAAATTATCAATTTCAATTTGATCTGTGAACGTAATGTCGCCCACCCATTTTGTTTGTGAATAAATTGTTGCTTGTAATGACAACAAAATGATAAAAGGTATAAGTTGCTTTTTCATGCTTCTGTTTTTTTTCAGACGCTAATTTATGAAGAAAAGTTGTATTATCTACAATAGTCGTTCGCTATTTTTTTTTGGACGATAGATTAATACAACTCTATGCTTCACGATAATTAGGGCGCGCAAAATAACAGTTGATTGTATTTCTGTATTACCGCCTTTCACCATTTTTGACGTGAAAATTATAACGACCCCAATTCCTTATCGGAATTGTCACGGCGTTAAAATAACGGTCTGAAACAGAAATATTTAAAAAATCTTCGGATATTTCACCGGATTGTATTCGTGCATTAAATTATACACCGCGTCAAACACATCCTCGGCATTGGGATTGGAAAAATAGTCGCCATCGGTGCTGTAGGCTGCGCGATGGGGTTTGGCTGTAATGGTGATGGGCTGAGCATCCAAATGGAAATATCCGTTTTGTTCTTCCAATACCTTCTGCATCATAAAAGTGGTGGCGCCTCCCGGAACATCTTCGTCGAAAAAGACCACTTTGTTGGTTTTTTTCAAAGATTCTACAATTTGGTGATTAACATCGAAGGGCAACAGGGTTTGTACATCAATCAGTTCCACAGAGATATTGAAATCTTTCAGTTGATTCACAGCGTCTTCTGCTATGCGCACACAACTTCCGTAGGTTACCAGCGTGACGTCTGTTCCTTGGGTCATCACTTCCGGTTGTCCCACTGCCACCCTGAATTCGCCTATATTTTCGGGCTTTTTCTCGCGCAAGCGATAACCATTCAATGGCTCAATAATTAACACAGGTTGATCCGATTCCAGGTAGGTATTGTAAAATCCTGCGGCCTGGGTCATGTTGCGTGGAACGGCCACATGTACGCCACGAATGGAGTTGATGACCATGCTTAAGGGCGATCCGCTGTGCCAGATGCCTTCCAGACGGTGGCCGCGTGTGCTCACAATCAGGGGAGCCTTCTGTCCGCCACGGGTGCGGTAGTGCAAGGTGGCTAAATCGTCGCTCATGAGCTGAAGTCCGTAAAGCAGGTAATCGAAATACTGTATCTCGGCAATGGGACGCAATCCACGCATGGCCATGCCCAATCCCTGACCGAGGATGGTGGCCTCACGAATGCCGGTGTCCCAAATGCGGTTTTCGCCATATTTGGCCTGGAGCCCTTCGTAGGTTTGGTTTACGCCGCCAATTTTTCCCACGTCCTCACCAAAGGCCATCAGCAGGGGATTGTGCGCAAACAAGTAATCAAAATTGTCACGAAGAATTTCTCGTCCGGGAACCATGGGTGAATTTTCCGTAAAAACAGGTGCTACGGGTTCAATGTTGGTAGCTGCTTTCTCCGATTGGCTGTATAAATGCGAACTGAAACGGCGTTGGTTGTCCTCCATTTCTTTGTTGAGCCACTGTGTTACATTGGTTTTGAGGGAGTTGTTGGGGTTGCTACAGCTATTGCAGATCAACCTTAATATCTTTTTTCCGGAAGAAATAATGTCTTTACGGATGGGTTCACCAATGGGTTGCAGGTCTTTTTTTATCTGATCGATGGCAGCTGTGTGGGCACAATTGCAAGTGGTGATGTCCACCAATTTCAAGAACTCGTTTTTCTTGTCGATGATGGGTTGCTGAAAATTGTGCCAGGCATTTTTACGTGCCTCCCGGGCGCGTTTGACGGCTGCTTTTTCAATTTCATCCAACTCATCGGCGGTGGCTATTTTTTCTTTGACAATCCATTGGCGCATCTGAGCGATACAGTCGTTTTCAGATTCTTTTTGGAGTTGTTCCGGCGTTTTGTAACGCTCATGCGAACCTGAGGTGGAGTGGCCCTGAGGTTGGGTACAACCCTGAATGTGAAACAAGGCAGGTACATGTTCGGTACGTACTTTTTCAATGCCCTCACGGTAGGTGAGTATCAGACTGGCATAGTTGCTACACTGGTCTTTAAAAATATATAAACCGTTGGTATCTTTCTGTTTTTCAAAACCTTTCAGGGCTTCGCTGATATTGCTTTTGGTGGTTTGGCGATCGTTTGAAACGGAAATTCCCCAGCCATCGTCCCACACGGAAATGGCCAAAGGAACCTGCATCACGCCTGCTGCATTCACTGTTTCAAAAAAATGTCCTTCGGAAGTGGAAGCATCGCCGATGGTGGCAAAGGTAACTTCGTTGCCCTGATGACTAAACTGAGGAAAATCCTTCACTTCTTTGAGGTTACGGTATTGTTTGGAGGCCGCCGCCAGACCCAGTGCACGCAACATCTGACTGGCCGTGGGGGAGGTGTCGGCGGAGGAATTTTTACGTTCCGTCAGGTTGAGCCAGTGGCCTTCTTCATCCAGACAGCGGGTGGCAAAGTGGTTGTTCATCAAACGACCTCCGGTGGCGGGTGAAGCTTCCGGGTCGGTGTCGCCATATAGTTGAGCGAAAATTTCCTCCAAGGTCATCATGCCGGCGGCCAGCATAAAAGTTTGGTCGCGGTAGTATCCCGAACGCCAGTCGCCATTTTTAAAGGCACGAGCCATGGCCAGTTGCGGGACTTCCTTCCCATCGCCAAAAATTCCAAACTTGGCTTTACCTGTAAGCACTTCACGACGACCCAGCAAACTGGCCTGACGGCTTTCGTTGGCCACCCGATAGTCGTTGAGGATGTCTTCTTTGCTAAGTTTTAAGTCAGTAAGGGTAATTTTTGTCTTCTTCATGGATGCAACTGATTTTGGATGAAACGTCCTGTTTTAAGGCAGTGCAAAAGTAATTAAAATGGTTCTAAATTAAAAGGTAAGGGTTGATTATTGTGGGTTGATGGTTAAAAATGTGTTTCAGGGATTTGATAAAGAGTTAGCTTTGCGAGATAAACATAAAAATAGCAAAATTGAATTCAAATGAAGCAACCTGACCTTTCTTACCCACCTAAAAACAAGCGGATGTTTTATCGTGCCAAGTGGTGTTTTGCCCTGACCCTTGTAGGGATGTTTTTATTCTCGAACATCGATGCTCGTGCGCAATGCAGTGCGGATTTTAGTTATAACTTAATCGCTTGCAACACCTTTCAGTTCACCGATATGAGCACCCCAGCACCAGGCTATTTCCTATATGGGTGGGAATGGGATTTCGGTGATGGGTTCACCTCCGCCTTACCCAACCCCGTTCACTTCTTCAATACAGGCGGTTTTTACAATGTAACACTCACTTTCACAGCCGATAGCCTAAGCTACCTATGCACAGATGCGATCACCTACACCGTGCAAGTTCCCAATATACCTACGGTGTATTTTACATGGGATCCTGATCTGGCACAGATAGGAGAGTTAATCAGCTTCTTCGGTGCCTCTGGTAGCCAAATCACAAGCTGGGCATGGGATTTTGATGATGGAATATATGGTTACGGTCAGAACATAGAGCATTCCTATTACAACGAAGGAGATTATATGGTAACACTTACGGTAACAGATATAAATGGTTGCAGCTCTGAGCTTAGTCAAGCGGTTACTGTTGGAATTAACCCTGCGGTTGATTTCTTTTTTAGCTCCCCCTGCTTGAACGAGCCTGTTCAATTTACGGTTGATGCCTCGGTAACTGATATTGGGGCGGTGACGGTTTTTCATTGGGATTTTGGAGATGGAGCATCTTCCACGAACCAAAACCCATCACATACATACAGTACTACAGGTAATTATGAGGTTACATTAATAATTACGGATACTTTAGGTTTAAGCAACAGCGTGAGCCATGAGGTTGAATTATATCCATTGCCCGCAGCAAATTTCCAGTTTATTCAAACCTGTTTGGGAGATGTAACACAATTCATTGATTATTCAAGTTGCTCAAGTGGATATATCACCACCTGGGAATGGGACTTTGGCGACGGAACTACCCAAACCGTCAATTTTCCCGATGACCCGGATGTGGAGCATATCTATACAACTAGCGCATCTTTTTCTGTTGTACTTACTGTGACAACAAGTGATGGATGTCAAAATACTGTTATTCGAACAGTGCAAATAAGTGAATCGCCTGTGGCCGAGTTCACCTGGCAGGACGCCTGCTACGGCAGCCCCGTGCTGTTCACCGACCTGAGCAGCACCAACGGTGGAGAACTTTTACTAAACTGGGAATGGGATTTTGGTGATTCGTTGTCGGGAAGCAATCATTCATATGAGATGAATCCCAGTCATGTTTTTAGCGTTCCGGGTGATTTTACCGTTACGCTGACTGTTACCAATTATTCGGGGTGTGTCGATACAGTTTCGCATGATTTAACGGTAGATGAACTTCCGGATGTGTCGATGACGATAAGCAATGATCATCCTGATATCAATGAACCTGTGCAGTTTATGGGTGTTTCATCAAGTAACATTTCCTCATGGTACTGGGATTTTGGTGATGGAGGACTAGCCCTGACTCAGAATCCTGAATACATATATAACGCTTATGGTCAGTATGTTGTTTCACTAACTGTAACCGGTTTTGACGGATGTCAAAACGAAACCAATCAACTGATTCATGTGTATCCTCCACCTTTCTTTCCGGATAGCAACGCCATCTGGAACACCATCGGTGTAAACAACCTGCTCAATGCCAACTGGCATTTTCGCTATGGCCTGATGGGAGATACCTTGATGTCGACGACCAAAGATTCGTTTGTCTATCACAAGATTTATCAATTGGACGACACCACCTTAACGACAGCCAATTCAACCTATTTTGGTGCCATCCGGTCCACCGCCGACAAAAAAGTGTTTGTTAAATTACCTGATTTACCTGAAAGCTTGTTGTATGACTACGCTTTGGAAGTGGGCGATACCGCTTGGTTTGCCGTGGGTGGAGTTGTGTGTGAAGAGCAACCTGAATTTTGGGAAGAATCGCATTACAAGGTTGTTTCCCTTATTGATTCGGTGATGTTACTAAACAATGAATACCGTAATCGTTGGCATTTTCAGGATGGAGATACCTGGATAGAAGGTCTCGGCAGCGTGGAATGGTTTGGGTTGTTTAATCCCATTGTTTCAACAAGGGCTTATTGTGGCGATGAATATGGTTTTGCCTGTTTTAAACAGGACGACGTGGCACTTTACATCAATCAGCCCGACTGCGAGACCTGTTTTTGTGATATGCTGTTGTCCATCGAAGAGCCCATAGTCGATCTTTCAACTTTGAATGTTTTTCCCAATCCTGCCAGGGAAACAGTTGTAATTTCAATGGAAAATAAAACGATTCCTGAAGCACAAGTTAACATATACAACTCCAATGGCCGATTGGTGTTTCACAGTTACAACAGGATACTAAAATCAATTTCGGTTGACGTGGGTAATTGGACAAGTGGTTTGTATGTCGTCTTGGTCAAGGGGAAAAATGGTTCATTGACCAAAGCGAGCTTTGTTGTGGAGTAGGTTATAACTAATTGGGAGTAAGGCAGGCATACCAGCAAAAGTGTCTGTTATAACGATAGGTTTTTGGAATCAAATGAATTAAACTGATATATCACACACTAGGTTCCTTAAGTTGATTCAGGAGTGGAAAAAGCTGGATAATATCAATTTGGTCATAAAAACAAACTTAAGTTTTGTTATACCATTATGAGAAACTGTCTAAGTTTTGTTTTAGTGCTCCGTCAGGAGCCAAATATGGGTAGAAAAAATACCATTTCAGTTATTTCGTCCCGGATGGGACGATACAATCTTTCTAAAATTTGTGTTTCTACCCATATGCTTTCCCTCCGGGAAAATTTTTTAGACAGTTTCTGAGTGAAAATATTTTTGTTTTTGTGAAAAAACTGAGCATGTTAACAAAAGAGAAAATCAAAAAGTCCATTGACTTATTGCCTGATGGAGCGACAATTGATGAATTAATCAATCGTTTGATACTTCTTGACAAAATAGAACAAGGGCTTGATGACATCGAGAAAGGAAATGTTTACACAACGGAAGAAGTCGAGGAAAACTTGAGTAGTTGGCTAAAGTAATATCTTCAAGGTTTTTATCAAATAACCCCTATAAAATAATCCGAGCACTTATTTACTATAAACTATAATGGGACTTTGCCCTCGTACGGAGCTTGTCGGAAGCTGATATTTCTTGATAACAAAGAAATATGCTCCTTATGAGCACCTTGCCTAACCTAAATTAAACGAAAGTTTAATGCCCTCAACAACCATCCCCGTTCCCATGATGGCCAAAATAAGTCCCATCAGTTTGCCAATTACTTTAATGAGGTTTTCGCCCAGTTTTTTAACGATGATTTCGCTCATGCTAAATGCCCAATAGGTCAACAGAATCATGATGGCGAAGATGCCTAAAACGATACCCATATGCAAATACGAACCATCGGTAATGTTGTTCATGGCGGTGACAATGGTCCCCGGGCCGGCCAGAATTGGAATGGCCAAAGGGGAAATGGCGATGCCTTCATCAGGGACTTCTTCGCCTGTGCTGTGCACTTTAGATGGGCTCGACATCAACATTTCGAAGCCAACGAAAAAAAGAAGAATTCCTCCTGTTATTTTGAAGGCGGGAATGGTAATGCCAAATAGTTCAAATATGTATTTCCCCATGACCACAAACACAGCAACAATTATAAATGCAGTAACAGAGGCAGTTCGTGCAATTCTTTTTTTTGATGCATCGCTGTTGTTTGCAGTAAGAGACAAGAAAATGGGTGTGTTAGCTATTGGATTCATGATGGCAAAGAATCCGGTAAAAACGGTGATGGAGTAGGTGAGTAGTTCGGTCATTTGCTAATTTATTCCGGGCGTTTTGAACGAAAAAAAAGTTCGTTAAAGAGCAAAAATAGAAAATAACCAACGGCACCGGAAGTTTTTTCCTACTATTTGGTTTCTCCTTTTTGCTGGATATTGACCGATATCAGATATCCATACTGCCTCATATACAGCGGAAGCGAAAGGATATGTGGCTAATTTTCGTGATTCGCTTCAAATTCTTTCACCAATTCTTCAGGACTTTTTCCCAGGTTTTTCAGCGAGGCCTCTGCATCGTTGATAAAAGGACTTGTGGGATAGGTGGCGATGAATTCGGTGTAGAATTTCCCGGCGTTTACGTAGTCTTTCAGTTGGTCGTCGTAAACAAAAGCTTTTAAGAACAGAGCCGAAGAGGCTTGTTTCGACTCAGGATAGTTTTTCAAAATTTGGTCGAACAGCCCGATGGCACGCCTCGAATTGTTGATGTTCATGGCCACATCGGCAGCCTTGAGCAGGTAGGCCGGTGCTTCCGGATTTTCTTTGTTTTCGTGCGCCCATTTTTCGTAGAGATACGACAAGTTGCTGGCTTTTTTCCGGTCGAGGGTGTTCGATTGGGTGTCAAACAGGCTCGCTTCCAATTCGCTGATGGATTCAGCAGTGGTTTTTTCGGTTACTTTTTCAGCGGGTTGCTGACAACTAAATAACAGGCTCATTATCAGTAAAGCCGAAAGAAAGAAATTGGATTGCTTCATGGTTCTATTTTTTACAAATTGATTTGTGTTATTTCATACATTTATCGGGGACTTCAACCCCATTCGGTTGACTATTTACGTGTTTTCTTTCGTGGAAGAATCATCCGGTAGTGTGCATCTGATTTTCCCATGCTGATGTCGCGCAATTTACCTTTCAACAATACTTTTTTGATGTTGGGCAGACGTTCAACAAATACTTTGCCTTCGATGTGGTCGTATTCGTGCTGAATTACGCGGGCCATCATGCCATCCACCACCACATTTTCATGGAAATTCCAGTCGCGGTCGTAATAACTGATGGTAATCACAGGTTTGCGTTTCACTACTTCATGGATGCCGGGAACGCTCAGGCATCCTTCTTCATGACCCCATTCTTCGCCTTCTTCGTTGGTGATGCGGGCATTGATAAAGGTGGTTCTGGTGTCTTTCCATTTTTCATCTTCTATTTTCAACAGGGAAGTGTCGATGACGAAAAGACGAATGGCACGGTTGATTTGTTGGGCTGCAAGACCCACACCATCGGCAACATCCATGGTTTCAAACATGTCGTCGATGAGTTTTTCCAAATCGGGATAATCCTTGGTAATGTCTTCGCCAACCATTTTAAGTGTGGGGTGTCCGTAGGCGGTAATCGGTAATATCATGTCAATAGGTTTTACAGTTGATTTTGTGTTGAAAGCATATACGATTGAAGGATCAGGGTAGCGCTGATGGTATCCACTAGTGCTTTATTTTGCCTTTGCATTTTTTTCAATCCTCCGGCCAGCATGGTGTCGTGTGCCATTTTGCTCGTAAAGCGCTCATCCACACGTTCAATTTTCATTTGCGGGAAAGCCTTGCGCAGCCGGTTCACAAATGGTTCGATAAATCGTGTGGCATCCGAGGGTAAATTTTGCATGGTGCGGGGTTCGCCCACCACAATGCATTCCACAGATTCCTTTTTCAGG
The DNA here is from genome assembly GCA_965140775.1 of Bacteroidales bacterium. Classification (GTDB taxonomy): domain Bacteria; phylum Bacteroidota; class Bacteroidia; order Bacteroidales; family F082; genus UBA6244. The sequence continues at coordinate 2,079,332 of OZ223471.1, forward strand.
TAGTCGGTTAAAAACTCCCAAACATCTTTCACATGGACAGTGGTGAGCCCTGTGGCGATCATTTGAAGGGGGTCGGTAACTGCTATTCCTGCACGTTTTTGACCATAGTCGATGGCGAGTATTCTTCCCATAATATTTCAGGGTGCAAAATTACAATTTTTTCACATGGCGAAATGGTGTATTTTCGCAGGTAAATTTACGACATGGAAAATCTACAACCTCTCATAGAAGCTGCCTGGGAAAATCGTTCCCTGCTAAAAGATAATCAGACCATTGAAGCCATTGAAGCCACCATCGAAGCCCTCGACAAAGGCCGGTTGCGTGTGGCCGAACCCACCGAAAATGGTTGGAAAGTAAACGATTGGGTGAAAAAAGCCGTGATTTTGTATTTTCCTATCAGGGAAATGAAAACCATGGAGGTGGGCATGTTTGAGTTTCACGACAAAATTCCTTTGAAACATGATTTTGCTTCTCAAAACGTGCGGATAGTGCCCCATGCCATCGCCCGCTACGGGGCTTTCCTCGATCGGGGAGTGGTGATGATGCCGTCGTATGTGAACATTGGTGCCTACATTGGAAAAAACACCATGGTGGATACCTGGGCCACGGTGGGCTCTTGTGCACAAATTGGAAATGAGGTACACCTGAGCGGCGGCGTAGGAATTGGCGGTGTGCTCGAGCCTGTGCAGGCGGCTCCGGTAATTATCGAAGACAATTGCTTTATCGGTTCACGTTGCATTGTGGTGGAAGGGGTACATCTGGCCAAAGGCGTGGTGTTGGGCGCCAATGTGGTACTCACCCAATCTACCCGCATCATCGATGTAAGTCAGGACAAACCGTTGGAATACAAGGGATATGTGCCCGAAAATTCAGTTGTTATACCCGGAACTTTCCCCAAACAGTTTCCTGCCGGGGAGTATCAGGTTTCGTGTGCCCTCATCATTGGCAAGCGCAAGGCTTCCACCGACATGAAAACCTCGCTCAATGAAGCACTTCGCGATTTTGGCGTGGATGTATAAGCCTACTTTTTCGGACGACGCTTTCCCTTGTCAGGATTGCTTCCGGTGTCTTTTTTCTTCCCTCTGCTAAATGATTTGAAGGAATCGCTGCGGTGACCCACGGTGTTTTTCTTCTTCTTTTTTCCTTCTGCTTCGGCACGAAATCCGCCACCTGTTTTGGAGTTGGCTGCTTCCAGCATCACCGGTTCACCATCGAAGGCGGCATCTCTGAAGCCATCCATCAAAGCCCTTTCGGAGCCTTCGCCAATTTCGAAAAAGGAGAAACTTTTCATAATTTCAATTTTTCCGATGTCGATGTTGTGCTCGCGGGTATATTTGTTGATGAGTCCGATGAGTGAAGCAGGGTTCAGGTTGTCTTTGCTGCCTTTGTTAATGAAAAATCGTGAAAATTCACCATCAAAATTACGATCGCGTTTTCCCGATGGGGCATCCGAGCGTTCGCGTCTATCTCCTCTTTCAGGTCGTTCACGTCTTTCACCGCGGTCACGGTCTTTACGGCCTTTACGGTCGCCACGGTCGTCTTTTCTGCTGCGATCGTCGCCTTTGGCTGCGGCTGCATTCAAGTCGCGGGCATTTTTGTAGTAGTCCAGAAAACGGTTAAACTCAACAGAAACAAAGCGTTTGATCAGCTCTTCACGATCCAGCGATTGTAGTTTTTCGTAAATGACTTCCAAGTAGGGTTCTATTTGTGAATCATTTACCTCCACTTGTTGGAATTTGTCTATCAGGTTAAAAAGCTGTTTTTCACAGATCTCTTGTCCGGAAGGAACGGCCAGTTTTTGGAAAGGTTTCCCAATTTTTTTCTCAATGGCACGGAGTTTATGTTTTTCACGCATGTGAAGAATGGACAGCGAAACACCACTTTTTCCGGCCCGACCGGTACGTCCGCTTCGGTGGATATACACCTCATCTTCATCGGGAAGGTTGAAGTTGATGATGTGGGTGAGGTCGTTCACGTCCAGTCCGCGTGCGGCAACGTCGGTGGCCACGAGCAATTGGAGGTGGCGCGATCTGAAACGGTTCATCACATGGTCGCGTTGTGCCTGACTGAGGTCGCCGTGCAAGGCATCGGCATTGTAACCGTCTTGCATCAATTTGTCGGCGATATCCTTGGTTTCCATTCTCGTACGACAAAAAACAATCCCATAGATATTGGGATTCATGTCGGAAATACGCTTGAGTGCTTCGTAGCGATCACGGGCATGCACCTCATAATATAGGTGTTCGATGTTGGCCGCACCCTCGTTGCGTTTACCCACAGAAATTTCCGTGGGGTTATTCATGTATGTTTTTGATATCCTGACTATTTCGGAAGGCATGGTAGCCGAAAACAGCAGGGTTTGTTTTTCTTTTGGTGTTCCGGCAAGTATTCCGTCCAGGTCGTCTTTGAAGCCCATGGTGAGCATTTCGTCGGCTTCATCCAGCACCAGATAGCGTACATTGTTGACAAGCAGTTTCTTGCGGTTGATCAGATCGAGGGTTCTGCCCGGAGTACCTACCACAATTTGCGCGCCACGACGAAGTTCAGAAATTTGGGCTTCGGCGCTGGCACCTCCGTAAACGGCCACAATGTTGATTTTATCTGAATTTTTTGAATAGGCTTTCAGGTCGTTGGCAATTTGCAAAGCCAGTTCACGTGTCGGACTCAGGATAAGTGCCTGAGTATCTTTGGATGACGTAATTTTCTGGATGATGGGAAGCCCGAAAGCGGCTGTTTTACCGGTACCGGTTTGTGCCAATCCGATGAGGTCGTTTTCGTTTTCAAGGAGAATGGGAATGGTTTGTTCCTGGATGGGGGTTGGGGTCTCGAATCCCAAAAGGGTGATTGATTGGAGTATTTCATCCGACAATCCGAGTGATTTGAAAGTGGTCATTAAGTCTTTGTGTTCATGAAAATTACACGATAGCAAGCAGTTATAGATAATTAATACCGGAAATTTCCGACCCATACCCCTATCGGTAACAGGCGGCAAAAGTAGTAAAATTATTGAAGCATCCGACCCGGAATTTACTTTTTTGCCTAAATATTAATGGGTTAGGGGTAATGATGTTATTTGTCTTCTGAAAAAGGAAACCGATTTAAAATTTCAATTTCGTAAGTCCCCCAACCTGAAAAAGGTTGGATCAGTACATTTTTATTGTTTCGACAGTTTTTTGCATCATTCTCTAATTGCCTACGATTGAGGTGGATATTCGATTCTTGTGCGATTTAAATTATTTAGATTAGATTTAAATTAAAAACTATTGTTAATTTTGCAGCCGCAATAACCAAATGTTAAGCCCATGGCTCAAAAGCGTAAATATAGTTTAGACAATACGGATAAAGAAACTCTGAAAAAATGGTACCAACTGATGACACTGGGTCGTCAGCTGGATGAAAAAGCACCCAACTACCTCAAACAAGCCCTTGGCTGGTCGTATCACGCACCCTATGCCGGACATGATGGTATTCAATTGGCCATAGGTCAGGTATTTAACCGTGATACCGATTTCTTGTTTCCCTATTACCGCGACATGCTCACCGCCATTTCTGCCGGCATGACTGCTGAAGAAATTATTCTCAACGGCATCAGCAAAGCCGCTGATCCTTCTTCAGGAGGCCGTCACATGTCCAATCACTTTGCCAAACCCGAATGGCACATCCAAAATGTAAGTTCAGCTACCGGAAACCATACCTTGCATGCAGCCGGGGTGGCACGTTCCATCAAAATATATGATCAAAAGGGCGTGGCCATCTCCTCCCAGGGAGAATCTTCCACCTCCGAAGGATATGTTTTTGAGGCCATTAACGGCGCTTCAAAGGAAAAACTGCCTGTCATTTTCGTATTTCAGGATAACCAATATGGCATTTCGGTTCCTCAACGCGATCAGTCGGCCAACCGCCGTGCTGCCGAGAATTATCGGGGCATTGCCAACCTGCGCATCATGTATTGCGATGGTAAAAATGTGTTCGACTCCATGAACACCATGGATGCCGCCAGGGCACATGCCATTGAGCACTCCGAACCGGTCATCGTGCATGCCAACTGTGTGCGCATTCATTCGCACAGCAACAGCGACAAGCACGAACTTTACCGCGACGACAACGAGCGGCATTGTGTGCGCATGAGCGACCCGCTTACCCGTTTTCGCATTCAATTGCTCCATTCGGGCAAATTTACCGAGGAAGAGTTGGATAATCTGGACAAAGAAGCCAAGAAAGATATTAGCGCCGCCCACAAAGTGGCCTTGAAATCACCCGACCCGGATCCCAAATCCATTTATGATTTCGTGTCACCGGAGCCTTATGTTTCGGGCAAATATCCTGAGGGTCTGCACGATGGATCGAAAGGGGAGAAGCTCAAACTGATTCAGGCTTTGAATGAAACCCTGAAAGCCGAATTCAGACACAATCCCGATACCTATATTTTTGGTCAGGATATGGCCAACAAGGACAAGGGCGGTATTTTCAATGTGAGCAAGGGCATGCAACAGGAATTTGGCGAAGGCCGTGTGTTTAATGCGCCCATTGCCGAAGATTTTATTCTGGGAACGGCCAATGGTATGACCCGCTTCAACGATAAAATTCGTGTGGTGGTGGAAGGTGCCGAGTTTGCCGATTATTTCTGGCCTGCCATGGAACAATTGGTGGACAGTTCGCACGACTATTGGCGCAGCAACGGAAAATTTGCTCCCAATGTAACGGTGCGCCTTGCTTCGGGTGGTTATATCGGTGGTGGTTTGTACCATAGTCAAACCATCGAAGGCACGCTGACCACTTTCCCCGGTTTGCGAGTAGTATATCCTGCCTATGCCGATGATGCTGCCGGATTGCTTCGTACGGCCATGCGTTCGCGCGGACTCACAATATTTTTAGAGCCCAAGGCGCTGTACAACGATCCCTTGTCGGAAGCCATTGTTCCTGAGGATTTTGAGGTTCCTTTCGGCAAAGCCCGCATTCGCAGAGAAGGTAAAGATCTGAGTGTGTTCACTTATGGAAATACCCTGCCCATGTGTATCAAAGCCGCCGAAGGCATTCAAGATGAAACAGGAAAACAAGTGGAGGTCATCGACCTGCGCTCGTTGTTGCCATTGGATGAAGCAACCATTTTGAAATCCGTTGAAAAAACCAACCGTGCCCTTGTGGTGCACGAAGACAAGGTGTTTGCCGGTTTTGGTGGCGAGGTAGCCGCATTGATTACCGACAAGGCCTTCAAATCGCTGGATGCCCCGGTTCGCAGGGTAGGTTCCACCTTTACGCCTGTAGGGTTCAACCGAATTTTGGAAAAAGCCATCCTTCCGGATGTGGAACGCATACACACTGCCATGAAAGAAATGCTTGAGTTTTAATTGATGTTATTTTGATGATGAAAAGCGGGTTTTGCCCGCTTTTTTTATGCCCACTCGTCGAGTGGATAGAATTCATTTTAATAATATTTGGAAGAATTTTCGTGTTTAGATGAAAAAATGATCTCAAACGTGTGCTGAATCCTTTCCTTCACCTCTACAAAATGTTATTAAGAAGGAGTTCAAATAAAAATATTATTGCATGCAAAATATTAAAAATAAGACAGATAAGATTGATTTTCTGATCAATAAAAGATTTTTTTTAAACCGGCACAACCCCTCTCACCCTTCATCCATCGTATATGGAGGCTTCTACCGACTAAATTTGTACCTATTAATTACAAATCCAGATGATCATGAAAAAAACCTTACTACTTTCATTTGTTTTATTTGCTGCTTTGAGCATGTTTGCCCAGGTGGCACGTGAGCTTGTTCTCATCGAAGTGGGAACCGGAACCGGTTGTCCTTATTGTCCGGGGGCTGCCATGGGTCTCGAAGACCTGTATGCCAATGGTGATCCCGTTGCCGGCATCGAGTATCATTCATACAATTCGGGTGACCCTTTTAACACCCCTGAAGCTGCTGCTCGTACCACCTATTATGGTATATCAGGCTATCCTACAGCGCAATTTGACGGTGAATATAACGAATATGTCGGCGGAAGCAATTCCTCCAGTTTGTATTCCACCTATTTGCCTATAGTGACCGCACGTATGGCCATTCCCATGGAATTTACCACCGAAATTTATGGTGACAATACGGGAAACAATTACAATGTAGTAGTTCGTATTACCAAGCAGTCGGCCTATTCGGGTACCAACCTCAAAGTGCGTTTTGCCCTCACCGAATCTGATATTGCCTACAGTTGGCAGGGTCAGTCGGTGATCGACTTTACCGAACGGTTGATGGCTCCCGACGAAAACGGAACTGCTGTTAGCTTCCCCAATATTGGAGATCAGGCCGATGTGAACCTCACATTTACCTTCAACAGCTCATGGGTGGCTGCCAATTGTGAGCTGATTGCCTGGATTCAGGACGATGCCTCCAAAGTGGTGCTTTCTGCCACCGCAGTTGATTTGTTGGCCCTCGTGCCTGATGTGGCCAATGCCAATTTCACCCAAAGCGTGGAAACCACTTGCGAAGGATCGACAGTAGCTTATACCGACCTTTCCACCGGAGCCATCACTTCCTGGAACTGGACGTTTGAGGGTGGTACACCTGCCACTTCCACCGACGAAAATCCTGTGGTAACCTACAATACAGCAGGAAGTTATGATGTAAGTCTGGAAGTTTCCGATGGAGCTACCACCAGTACGATGGCCTTATCAGATTTAATCACGGTGATTTTACCCCCTGTTCAACCCAATGCACCATCGGGTGAAACTGTAGCCTGCGCCAGCAGTGTGTATGTTTACACCACGCAGGCAGTTGCCAATGCTGATTCCTACACCTGGAAAGTGGAACCAACAGCAGCCGGAACCATTACAGGAACAGGTACTCAAGGAACCTTTACTTCTGACGACAGCTTTATGGGCGATTATTCCATCTATGTGCGTGCCGACAACTTTTGCGGAATTGGTACCTGGTCGGCTCCTCTTAACGGCACGATTAATTTTACTCCGGCACCTTTTATGTTGTCGGATGGTGGCGGTATTTGTGATGGAGGAACCGGATTGGAGATCACCCAAAATGGCTCCGAACCCAATGTGAATTATCATTTGTACCTCGAAGGTGTGTACACGGGAATTACCGTTGCCGGAACTGGCAATGCCATTACTTACGGTGTGCAAAGCGACGAAGGCGTGTATTCCGCCATCGGTGAGTCGGCTATGTGTGAACTGCAAATGTGGGGAACTCCCTGGATTTATTATATAACTGTGCCTGCGCAGGCTTCGCAACCTGCTGGTGCCGCGATCGTTTGTAACGATACTCAGACCAACTATACTACCAATATCCTCGACAATGCCACTACTTATCTTTGGGCTTTGTCTCCTGCCGATGCCGGTGAATTAGTACCCAACGGAGCAGAAGTGAACATCACCTGGTCTGATACTTTCTCGGGAGAAGCGTCTCTGGATGTGGCCGGTGAGAACCAATGTGGAACAGGTGCCACCTCCGACGACCTGGTGATTCTTTTGTCGGACACCCCCGAACCGATCATTGCCGGTCCTGCTCAAACCTGTGACAATACGGAAGAAATATATTTGGCTGAAGATCATGCCGGCAATACCTATGATTGGGCTGTTGTTGGCGGAAATATTCTGGAAGGTCAGGGAACAAACCAGATTACTGTTTATTGGACCAACCCCGGCCAGGGTCAGGTTAATCTTACCGAATCCACTCCCGAAGATTGTACGGGCGTGGCTACCGAGGTTTTGGTGACCATCGACAATTGCACCGGAATAGATAACAATGCAGTTGGCACTGTAAGTGTATATCCCAATCCGGTAAACAATGAGTTGAATATTTCCTTGGTTTTGAATGAAACCACCGAGGCAAACATCAGCATCATGAATGCCTTTGGTCAAGTGGTTTATTCAGAAAGACTTGCGGTTAGCAATACTCAGACCAATTTGGTGGTGAATACTTCCAATCTGGCTTCGGGTTACTACCTGATTCAAGTTGAAACTGCGGGATCCGCTGTACTTCAACAAAAATTTGTGAAGCAATAAGCACTTTCTAAAACAAAAGAAAAAGCTCCGTCGGTTGGCGGGGCTTTTTTTGTTCAAGGTTTCAGGGGTTAACCGGGAAGTCTTTCGCTGGGAAAGCTCAAGCATTAGGTTGTTAGTATGTTACGATGTTCATGTTTTATCTCGTTAATTATAACTTCAAGCGTGGACGCTTGAAGCGGGGTTGCTAGTATGTTATGATGTTCATATTTTATCTCATTAATTTTAACTTCAAGCGTGGACGCTTGAAGCGGGGTTCAGAGGGGCTTTTTTTGTTCAAGGTTTCAGAGGATCAATGGATCAGAGATTCTTTTTTTGCATGTTTCGTGCCTCGGTATGCCCCATCAGAAGGATAAAACACACTGCATTATAGACAGTTATAAAAAGTAATTTCTTTTTTGTCATCCTGAATGGAGCTTGCGGAATGAAGGATCGCTAACGCGTTTGTAGGATAAATGCAGGTACTTAATACACCGCTATCCTCTCGCCAAAATGCACAAGAACTTGATGTGTTTTAGAATGAAAACTGCAAACTAACCCGGATACCAAAAGGTGTTATGTTCGGATGGTCGAGGTAAGAAAGACGCCAAACCGCATCCACACGCAATATTTTAAAAATATTTTCAATTCCGGCACCTGCTTCAAAGTACGGTTTATCAAGAGGATAGAGTTCGCCTTCCTGGTGTTCCTGATTGTAAGAAATATTGGCCTCATCCAAACCGCCGACCAAACCCGTTACAAAGGCCACTTCGCGCCATTTGAGCTTGCGCAGCAAGGGAATGCGGTTGAGAAAGTATCCGCCAAAATGATGGGTGTAATAGATGCTCAGGTATTTATCGCTCACAAACTCGTAATAGTTCATCATGTTGAAGGCCGACTCGTCAAAGAAATAGGTTTCGTTTCCTTCGTGAAGTTTAAGCAACGGATAGGGAAGTGTGCCCCAAATGCGTCCGCTTTCCACACGAAACCTGGACCAGCCTATATTGAACACGTTGAACCAGTGCGTTAAACTGAGCTGAAGTTTGTTGTATTCATAGTCGCTTTTAAACAAGTGTGGTATTCCGTAAGCATACCTGATGTTCAATATAGGAAACTTGGCACCCAAACTCACCCGTTCAAATTCTCCCATCGACACCCGCTCTTTGTAAGCCAATCGAACGTCAATCCCCACCTCAGCTGATGTGATGGCGTCTTCTTTTATGATTTCACCATCTTTGTAAAACTCAAATGATGCTCCACCCACGGGATACAAGTTCCTGTTCATCAGGTTGATGGTGTTGCTGAACCCCGTAAACCACTCATGCTCGTAACTTAGTTTAATTTCCTCAACCAGTGAGAGTTTGTCGGCTGGCTGTCGCCGAAACAAGAAAGCCAAAAAGAAATCTTCCCTGAAGGCATTCTGGCTGGCACCCAACTGTTCCAAATCGTACCTGAAAGAGCCACTCAATGCCCTGCGGGGATTTTTGTTGATCATATAGAGCACATTTCCTCCATATTTCAGTCGTTGATCCAGGGTGCCATAGGCCACATATCCACCGAGCAATACCTTGGTGCTGAAGGCATTACTGGTTCGTCCTCCAAATCTAAATCGAGTTCCTTCCACTGCATTGAAACTCAACATGGAGGCGTACGGACCCAACTCAAAATTCCCTTTTACATAATAGCCCGTCACCACCATTTCGATGATGTCCAGGTAGGTTTTGAATTGTGGGATAGTTTTCAACGTATCGATCATGTAATAAATGGTGCGCTCGTCTTTTGACAGTTCCTCATGCCTTTCTTTTGCCCAGTATTCCTCACTGTGATCGCCGGCATCTTCAGCCACGGTGACATTTACCGGTGCCATATAAAACTTGGGATCCTTGGGTTGATTGAGGACATAATCACGGTAAGTGGTGGTCTTTTTTCCAAAAAAGCCCATGGTCGTTTTGTTGTTTTCAATCAGGTTGAAGTCGCCAATGGTATAATCGCGGACGAGTGCCCAATGTTTTCCGTCCACCACGTCAAATGTTTTGGATATCATCAAATCGTTCACAAAGTTGATATTGGCATCGTCAGCCATGCGCATTTCCATTTCTTTTATGGCAAAGGTGGTGTCGTGTACCCAAAAGTTTCCCGTAAAGGTAAGTGTCTGTTGGTGGCGCGGTTTGAACATAATTTTATAACACCAGTGGGAACCAAAAAAGGCGCTGTCAACAAGATAGTATTTGTAAAATGAAAGGCCGTTGTTGGCTATGGGGCTCACAAAATTAACCTGAAATATTTCCAGGAAATTATCGTAAATATTGGTTTTAAGTAATTCGTCGCCAAGAAGTTGGGCAGCGCTTTCGTTATTGATTCCACTGATTTTGGTTCCCTTGATGACTTCAATAAAGCCCCGGGGATCTTTTTTTGCATACACCTCCGATAAAGTTTCGCTTAAAAATATGGGCAAATAGGTTTTCCCGTTTACGGTGGAGGTGTCCACATTGTCAAAAATAAACTGGAAGGGCTTGTAAATGCGCCTGTTTTTCAGCTTTTCGGTAATGTTGTTGGCATCGAGTTCGAGCTTGGTATAAACCTCGTATTGGTAGGCATCGAAGTGATCGGGATCGTTGTTGGGTTTGTTGGCAATTATTTTTTCCAAAAGCACCTCGGCGGGATTTATGCCCGGACGAATAATGACATCCTCCAGCTGTACATTCTGGCTTACCATCACGAACTGAATGGTCTGGAATTTACCTTTTACAACCGGGAATTTGGCTTTTTCATATCCGATAAAGCTGGCAATGAGGGTGTCGCCGGGCGTGGTGGTTTCGATGGCAAAATTTCCCTCGAAATCGCTCGTAACACCAATGCTGGTGCCTTTGAATACGATGTTGACAAAGGGGAGGGGTTCGCCGGTACTGCCATCGGTAACGCTGCCCATAATTTTGGTGAGCTGCGCCTGCACCGACAATTGTGCAAACAAGGCAAGCACTACAAAAATCAGGGTTTTTAGTTGAATATTTGGCAGTTTGCACCTCATGAGGTTGTGGTAGATTAGATAGATTAAGTTGGCTAAAGTAGTATAATCAGTAAAACAGCGATGTTAAAAAAGCTTAGAATATGGCCAAAAAAAGCCCGCAACACAGGCTGCGGGCTTTGTTTGGTAGTTGTAAAATTATTTAGGTGTCGATGTTGGCATATTTGGCGTTGGCTTCAATAAACTCGCGTCGTGGGGGAACTTCATCGCCCATGAGCATGGAGAAAACATGGTCGGCTTCCACGCTGTTTTCGATGGTTACCTGTCGCAATGTGCGCCGTTCCGGATCCATGGTAGTGCTCCACAATTGTTCGGCGTTCATTTCTCCCAAACCTTTGTAGCGCTGAATGTGCACGCCTTTTTCTGAACCATCACCTGTCAGTTCAAAAACAGTTTGTTCGCGTTGTTGTTCTGTCCAACAATACCTTTCGGTTTTACCTTTTTTGATGAGGTACAAAGGAGGGGTGGCGATGTAGATATAACCTTTTTCGATGAGTTCGAGCATGTGGCGGAAGAAGAAGGTCATGATGAGGGTGGCGATGTGGCTTCCGTCCACGTCGGCATCGGTCATAATGATGATTTTATGATAGCGTAACTTTTTCAGGTTTAACGCTTTACTGTCATCCTCGGTTCCCACGCTCACGCCCAGAGCGGTATAGATATTTTTAATTTCTTCGCTGTCGAATATTTTATGCGGCAGGGCTTTTTCCACATTCAGGATTTTTCCGCGCAAAGGCAGAATGGCCTGAAATTTACGGTCGCGGCCTTGCTTGGCCGTTCCACCTGCCGAATCACCCTCCACGAGGTAAATCTCGGTAAGAGCAGGGTCTTTTTCGGAGCAGTCGCTTAATTTTCCGGGGAGCCCCGATCCACTCAGCACATTCTTGCGCTGTACCAATTCGCGTGCCTTACGTGCGGCGTGACGGGCTGTAGCGGCCAAAATCACCTTTTGCACGATGGTACGGGCTTCTTTGGGATTTTCTTCCAGGTAGTGACTGAGCGTTTCGCTTACCATCTGATCCACGGCACCCATCACATCTGAGTTGCCAAGTTTGGTCTTGGTTTGGCCTTCAAACTGGGGTTCGGCCACCTTTACGGAGATAACGGCGGTGAGTCCTTCCCTAAAATCGTCACCACTGATGTCGAATTTCAGGTTTTTGAGCATGCCTGATTTGTCGGCGTAGCTTTTCAATGTCCGGGTAAGTCCTCTGCGGAAACCCGATAAGTGGGTACCTCCCTCAATGGTGTTGATGTTGTTGACGTAGGCATGCACATTTTCCGAAAAGGAGGTGTTGTACTGCATGCTCACTTCCACCGGAACGCCATTCTTTTCGCCTTCAATGGTGATGGGTTCTTGTATGAGGTGTTCTCTGTTTTCATCCAGATAGCTGATAAAATCGCTCAACCCGTTTTCGGAGTAGAACCTTTCGGTGAGGAATTCGCCATTTTCGTCGGTTTCTCTTCTGTCGGTAAGGCTAAGTTTTATTCCCTTATTGAGGAAGGCCAACTCGCGCAAACGTGCGGCCAGGATGCTAAAATCGTATTTGGTTACCAGAAAGATGCTGCTGTCGGGCAAAAAGTGAATGGTCGTTCCCGACTTTTTCGACTCGCCCACTACTTCCACCGGAGCCAATGGTTTCCCGATGGAATATTCTTGTTTGAAAATTTTACCTTCGCGGTAAATGGTAGCTACCAGTTTGGACGACAGTGCGTTAACACAACTTACTCCCACACCATGCAAACCTCCGGAAACCTTATACGAACCTTTATCAAATTTTCCTCCGGCATGAAGCACCGTCATTACTACCTCGAGGGCTGATTTATTCTCCTTTTCGTGCAAACCGGTGGGAATTCCACGTCCGTTGTCGCTTACTTCAATGCTATTATCCTGGTGGATGATCACATCGATGGTGTCGCAATATCCGCCCAGGGCTTCATCAATGGAGTTGTCAACCACTTCGTAAACCAAGTGGTGCAATCCTTTTATGTTCACATCGCCAATATACATGGCAGGGCGTTTTCTTACTGCCTCCAGGCCTTCCAATACCTGAATGTTGTCAGCCGTATATTGGGCTGCGTTATTCGTGATTTTTTCTTCTTCTGTCATATTCGTGTTCGACTTTTCCCTTTATATAAATAGGTGTGCAAAGTTAACAAAAAATGCCACTTACACGTCAACTAAAACCCGATAAAACCTGTTTTTTTATCACATGAATTATGCAATAAATCAATGTCTTACAAAGATATTAACCAAATAAAAAAATTGACAATAGTTGTGGTGCAGGTTTAGAATTTGTAAGTAATTCCTCCCATCACCTGCCACCCTTGAACCGGATACGAATAGTAGCGTTGATACTGGTTGTTGAGCAGGTTAGTTCCGCTTAACCAAACAGCAAAATGGTCGGTAAGTTGGTAGTTGATGCTAAGGTTTAAATCAATGTAAGGGTCGAGTTCAACTTCCGTTGACGGGAAGGATGCCACATCCAACGCGTACCTTTTCCCACTGCCGAAGAGTTCTGTTTCGATGGTAATTTTTTCCCTGACGGTAAAAGCCACACCCAGTTCGAATTCGCTCAATGGTTTGTGGTAAGGTTGGTCGAGCGAATCGAGGGTGTATTTATACAAATGTCCTCCCACCCACGCCTTAACGTTTTGATGAATGGTATAGGTAACTTCTGCATCTACGCCAATTCTGCTGCCTTTGTCGAAAACCGTAAAAAACTTGTTTTGAGGTTCAAAGGTAAATACCGATGGTGAGGCCTGTTGGTTAATGAAGAAATAGAGGTTGTTAAACTTTTTCCAGGTTCCCTGAATGCTGTAGTTTACCTGATGACTTACATTGCCTCGAAATCCGGCAAATATGCGCATGCCTCTGTCCCAACCACGTGCCGCATCCGGTTTAAGCCATGGATTTTCGGTGGTTAATTTGCGGTAACCATTGTATTCCACCTGGCCATCTATTCCCGCGAAAGCCGTAAGCGACTCATCTATCAAATGTGCCGAAGCATGAAGCACAGGATAAAAATAGAAGTCGAAGGAGTTGGTATTTAGGAAGTTAAACTGAAGACCCACGGTAAAATTAAACATGCTGTAGTTGCCTTTAAAATAGGGCATGGCAGTAATGAGCGTGGAATTGGCAGACTTGATACTGTCGGCGGAACCGTAATAACTCACGTTGCCCGACAAACCCAATTGCTGGTAATCGAGCAAGTCGGTGAGTTCGTATTCTTTGTATGCATTGAAGTCGAGGTTGGCATGTGTTTCCGAAGATTTGTGTTTGTCGAAATAGTAATAAGCGCCCAGATTAACCTCGTGATGCAGTTTTTTATTGTTTTTGTAATTGCTTGCCAAACCCACTTTTGCTTCCACCAAATTGAATGCTTGTTTGAGTTGGTTGTCGCTTGGTTGGTAAGTGGGAAAATCATCGGGTTTGTACCCATAATACCTGTTGGTATTCAGTTGGTAAGCCACCGAAGCTGAAAGAATATGCGAACTCATGTATTTGGCCACGTCCAGGTCCAGACCAGATTGGCTGTATGGACTTTTAGCATAATCCTTGATGTGGTAAAAGGATGAAATATGTTGCACGTGTGCATTGAAGCGGTATTGGTTTTTTTGCCCCTGGGAGTGAAAAAATTCGAGGTAAGGGGTGAGCAAACTTCCCATTCCTGCCAACAGGGTATTGTTGTAGATGGTTTCACGTCTGTTGGGATTGATGGCGATGGGTGTAATGGGATCGCTGACGATTTCGGTAGGGTGAATGATGTCGAGGGGTGTGTAGTCAAAAACCGGTTTTTCACTCTCGTTGAGTTCTTCCGAGGGTTTGGTATTGATTTTAAATGCCTCGTTGATGGAAGGGTCGAAGGTGCCGATGATGGTTACTTCTTCGTGGTGCTTCTCGGCGGGTTCGGTTTGCTGTGCAGCAACCGAAAGAGGCAGCAGGGCTGTGAGCACATATAAAAACCGGTGGAGTCTATTGGATGTTGTCATCATTTTCTTCTGAGTTTTCAATTTCCGAATTGTTATTTTCTGAGGCACTAAATGCCTTCAGCCGTTCCAACTTGTCGGCGGCCACTTGTTTCAAATCGTCGCCTTTGTAGTTTTCTATCACACTTTGAAGGGTCTGTTCTGCCTGAAAAGTGTCGCCACGGCCCACATAAATATCGGCCAAAAGGATAAATGCCTTGGCAATCCAGTAATCGTAGGCCGGATATTTTTCTGAGAGTTCGTACACCATGTTTTCAGCTTCTTCCAACTGATTGGCACGATAGGTGAGCAGGGCCTGATAATACTTTGATTCGGCACCTTTTTCTCCGGTAGAAAGGTTGGAGGTAATCCCAAATTCCTTAAGTGCCAAATTCGAATTGTTGTCCATCATGGCTATTTTGGCCAGCAGATAGTGGGCATTGACTATTTGTTGGGTGTCCACATTTTCGGTCATTAGCAATTGGTTGGCTGCTGTTTTGGCCGATTTGTAGTCTCCATTGAGAAATGCGCTTTGCATAATGCCGTCCAGTGATTCACGTTTGAGATTGGTGAGGTCTTCCATTTCCGACAAACGGGTATAATATTGCTGCGATTTGCCATAATCACCTGTTTCAAAGGCTTTTCTGGCTGTCTTCAGAAGGGCGGTTCCGGTATATTGATTTTCCGGCAGGGCAACAATTTTTTCATAAATGTCCAATGCAGCGGCCTCATTGCCCATTTTTTCGTAACACTCGGTGAGGTAATGATAACTGGGCAGAATAAATCCACCTGTGGGATAGGATTGGAGGTATCTGTTGAGGGCGCTGATGGTGTTGGCACAATCTTGATTGATGTAATAATTTTCGCCGGTAATAAAGGTGAGCGAATCTTCCTGACTGGTAGAAATCTGGATGAAATCAAGACTTTTGGCGTAAGCAAAATACTGATCCACCTTGCCCATATCCATGTAAATGCTTTGCAAGGTATTGAGGGCTTCTTTGGCTTCGAGCGAGGCAGGATAGCGGTCTACCACTTGTTTGAGTACCTGAATGGCTTCGTTGTACTGGTTGTTTTTGTAGTAAACAAATCCCATTTTAACCAGGGCCTTTTTCGCTAACTGACTGTTGGGTTTTTGTTTCACCAGCCGGTTGAAGTAGTTGATGGCCAACTTCTGATCATTCATGATCAAATAGGTAGAAGCTATTTCATACAGTGCATCGCCGTAGTATTTTGAATTTGTGTAACGTTCGGTGAGGCTGGTAAGTGTGGAGGTTTTTTGTTTGAAATTGCCCGAAGAGCCATAACAAGCTGCCAATTGGTACAAAGCATAGTCGGCATCCTGCCCCGAAGCGTTGATTACCTTTTGGTACCACTGCATGGCTGTATTGTACTGTTTCAGAATAAAATAGCTGTCGGCCAAACGTAGCCAGGCATCGGTTACCAAACTTTGTTGCGTGGGCTTGGATGCCAAAAATTTTTCAAACTGACGGATGGCTGTGGAATAGTCCTTTTGATTGAAGGCCGAGTAGGCCATGTTGTATTGCGATACGGGGATGAGTTCGGTTTGGCGGGCATCCCTCTGTTGCATGAAAGAGGAAAATTTGCGTTCAGCCAATTGGTACTGCTTGGTGCGGTAGTAGGCGTCGCCTTGCCAAAAAGTGCTCAGGGCCATCAGCCTGCCGTCGATGGGATAGGTTTGCGATTTTTCAAAATAGTCGATGGCATCCTGGTAGGCGCCGCGGTTGAAATGCTCAATGCCTTGATTATACGTAATTTGTTGGTAAACTTTTTGAAGTTGTTTGTTGGGATTGGAGGTGCTTTCGATGGATTTGATGGCCGCCTGATAATTTCTGCTGCTCAGGTAAAGTTGCGACAACAATCCATAGGCCGTGTTTCTTTCGGAAGAATTTGGATTTTCTTTCAGAAATTCATCGATGGTGGCCACGGGGTCGTTGTAGGGATCGCCTCCCAAATCGATGGTGGTTTTCACATAATTAAAAAGGGCGTCGGTGGTAACTTGCGGATCGCTTTTTAATTTATAAGCCTTTAGAAAAGCATTTTGGGCAAACTTTTCCTGATCGGAGTTGAGGTAGCAAAAGCCCAAATGGTACCAGGCATTTTGTTCCATGGCACCGCCTTCTTTTGTGGCTTCCTGAAAATTACTGATGGCTTCCTTGTATTTTTCGTTTTTGAACTTGCAGTAACCAATCCGATATTGCTCGCCGGGACTTTGTTCAGTACGACCGCCGTTTTCGTAATAATCGTAGTATTTCAGGGCTTGTTCGTAATCCTGCAAATTGTAATAGGCATTGCCAAGAAGTCGACCCAGCTCAGCTTTGGTAGTGCTTTTGGCCGTATTGAAGTAGTTTTTCCCTTCGTCCACCACCTTTTCAAACTGTCCCTGAACATAATAGATGTGCATCAGGTAGTTGGGGACGTATTTTTTAAACTTGCGGTCGTTTTCAATGGCCTTAAATCCCTTCAAAGCCTCGTCGTAGTTTCCTTTCATGTATTGAAGGTGGGCATAATAATAGTTGGCGGCACGACCGTATTCGGATTTTGAATCGGTGATTTTCTCAAAATTGTCGATGGCACGGTCGTAGTTGTTTAGCTTCATTTCGCAGTAGCCAAGCTGATAGTAGTATTCTACCCGTTTTTCCTGTGAAAGCTGACCCGGCGACACCTGCCGGAGCATGTCAAGGGTTTCATCATATTTTTTGTCCTTAAACAGCAGGTTGCCCAATTCCAGTTTGATGGAAGGTATCCAGGCGCTCTCGGGGTAGGTGGCGGCAAACTGCAAGGCCATGTTGTAGGCGTCCTTGTCCTGAAGTTCAACGGCACACACGATATTGTAGTAGGCTGCATTTTCGAAGTAGGCACCCTGTTGGCTTTGTTCCTCCTGCATGGCCTGAATAAAAAGCTGCCGCGCCGCGCCATAGTTTTGCGATTCAAAAAGTGTTTGGGCTTTTCTGTAGGTTTCCGATGGGGGCATACGGTACACGGTTTCCTGTGCATTTAGCTCGATGCCCATCATAAAAATAAGGGATAACGAAATGTAAATCAGTGGTGTTATCTTCATGGGTGCGATTTTCTTATAAGTCAGTAAATGTAACCATTGCAAAAGGGCTGTCCGGGGACCCTTCGACATTTTATTAACAAATTGCCTGTTGAACAAACGCAAAAAACCCCGAATTAATATACCTTCGCTTCAAAAATTGGAAGTATTGAAATCACCTGTTGAAGCATCTCATGATATAAATCGTCGTAATAGAATGACTTTTGTTTTCCATAAACCTCATCCTGCTACCGGTTTCTTATTGGGTATTCTACTGATGTTTGTGTTGTCAATAACTGTTCAGTCGCAAAATGTGGAACTGCCAAAACGCACTGCCAAAGCCATGAAATACCTGGATGAGGCTGTAAAATATTTTCAACTTAGAAACACGGAAGAAGCCGCCAAATATTTGGAAAAAGCATTGAAGTCGGATAGCCTCTTAGTGGGTGCATGGATGTTAAAGGGCGACATGTATCAACAGGACAAAAAGCCGGAACTTGCTTTATCTGCTTACCAAAAATCCATGAGCATCGATTCCCTTTCGTTTCCGCAAATGTACTTCACCATGGGGCAACTGGCTTACCGTCAATGCGAATATGCCCTGTCGGTGAAATATTACGCCAAATATCTGGAACAAGCCGAATTGGATTCTCTGGCGCGCCGGGGAGTGCAAAGGGCGTTACAACAATCCCAACTGGCGCTGCAACTTGTTGATAATCCCATGGATATCCGTATGGAAAATATGGGCGATACCTTTAATTCCCCTGAGGATGAATACATAAATTTTGCCAATGCCAACGAAAATCGATTGGTCATTACACGGAAGAGCAATCGCGAATCAAGTCGTGAAAATCAACCTTTGTTTGAGGAACGTTTTTTTGTGTCAACCCTCAACGATTCGGTCTGGAGCCGACCGGTTTTAATGGATATTCCGTGGCTAAACGAGCACAATGTGGGTGGGATGAGCATGAGCGCCGATGGCAGAAGTATGTTGTTTACAGGTTGTTATTGGCCTTCCGGACAGGGAAGTTGCGATTTGTATTATTCCAACCGACTGGGTAACCAATGGTTGGAGCCCGGAAGTTTTAACCGACAAATTAACACCTCAGGCTGGGAATCGCAACCCGTGATTTCTGCTGATGGCCGAACCATCTATTTTTCTTCCAAACGAGCGGGAGGAAGGGGAGGAGCTGACCTTTGGAAAACGGTTTACGAGCCCGGAAAGGGCTGGTTGGCACCAATTAATTTGGGCGACAGCATCAACACCGAAGCAGACGAAATGGCACCGTTTATCCATGGCGATGGACAAACATTGTATTTTTCATCCAACGGGCATCCCGGACTGGGGGGGTACGACTTGTTTATGGCACGATTGGATAGTTCCGGAAACTGGGGGCAGGTGACCAATATGGGTGTGCCAATCAACTCTCCTGCCAATGACCTGAACGTATTTGTGGGCTTGCAAGGTGGGCAGGGGTGGATTTCATCTGACCGACCCGGAGGTCGAGGCGGCATGGACGTCTGGAATTTTGATATGCCGAGGGAGATGGCACCCCGAATGGTATTGCTTTTGGCCGGAACAGTGATGGACAGCCTCACCCTCATGCCCTTGAAAGCGGAGGTGGAAATCACCGGATTATCAGATGGAAGCCAGAAACAAATGATTTTTTCTGATTCCCTTACGGGAGAATTTTTGGTGGTACTCAACTCTGATATCCCTTACTTATTTAATATTTCCAAGAAGGGTTATCTGTTTTATTCTCAGGCATTTTTACCCGAAGTTCGCGTCCCCGAAAAACCCATTGAAAAAACCTATGCCTTAGCGCCCATCGTTCCGGGCGCATCACTGAATCTGTATCATGTAAATTTCAATTTCAACAGCGATACTTTGTTGCCTACTTCCTTTGCCGAATTGAAAAAGCTGAGTGCATTGCTCACGGAAAATCCACAAATAAAGGTGGACATTGTGGGTCATACGGACAGCATTGGAGTTGAGGATTTCAACAAAATGCTGTCGGAGAAAAGGGCTGTATCTGTTCGAAATTACTTACTAAACCAAGGCATATCTTCCAAACGAATGAATGCCTATGGCGTGGGCGATTCGCAACCCATAGCCACCAATGAAACAGAAGCCGGAAGGGCACGAAACCGTAGGACGGAGATCATTGTTAGGTAGGTTGGTTTTTGGAGTTATATCGATGGCTTATTACTCTGTGACATGTTGAAATGGTGATGCTGGGGGTGAAAAGTTTTAAGTAATACCAACAATAAATTGAAGTTAGCACTACGCTGTTTATGTATAATGCCGATATAGAATTGAAGAGGTTTCAGGAGCGAAGGGAACTTAAAGCTCATTTCAATTCATAATCGGTATTACCTATTTTTATTGGTAACCATGTTCGATTTGTTACGGGGCTAATACAAGACCCGTACTCCCGATGGTCATTGGAGATGCTGATTGATGCGAAGTGACCTACAATTGGCTGTTAGCCGTTTACTCGATTGGAACCAGATTTTACTACTTTTTCTCAATACTCAACAAATATTTGCTTTTCGGTGCATAGAAAAATAATACTTCATCTCCGTCAGAACATTTATCAAATAGTTCTTTATCAATCCTATATTTTGTGTTGTCAATGATTAAATCATATCGGGTAAATTCTTTCATTGGATTATTGTGAGGAAGGGTTGTCATATTTCCACTACCCGCTTCATAATCTATTTTGTCAGATTTTTTCTGTATTATTTTTGTTTCAGATATTTTTTCATTGTTTCTAATGTCTGAATACAACTTATTATTCATTAAATGACTAACAAGAAAGGATATGATAAGAATGCCAAGAGCAATTAATAAGTCGATTTTTAAATTTAACCCACTTGAGTTTGTATTAAAGTTCAATTCGTAAATCGCTCCTCCTATAAAAGTCCCAAGAATAAAAAGCATCAGAGGTATGACATATCCCATTCGGCACTGATATTTTAATTCCTTAATATCTTTTTCTGTCAGTATATGTTTCATTTTATTTGCTGTTTATTTCACCTTGTCTACTACGTGTATTATATACTTTTGTAGCGATTCTCGACGATGAATCATTCTGATCACATCAATTGTTATTTGAATATATAAACCTGATTGTTAGCCTAAATTAGCCATATATTATTATGCAGTGTTAGAGGTTGTTATTCGTTTCAAATAAGTGAATATAATTTTTGTACCACTAGTGATGCGTTAATATTTCATTGAAATTAAATAAGTTAAGTTGTTCTTTGACATTTTGTTTGATTTGTATTTTTGTAAGCAGTTCATTTATAGGTGTTTTGGCAAAAGCCGAAATCCCTAATATCTGCATAATTTCATAGACTGAATAGGGGCTCCGAAGCTGATATTTCAGGTATGCTACTATTAAGTAGGTACAAACGGCTACCCAAATGTGGATTTTGACAGCATTTTCAGAATGACCCCAGATTGTTTTTATCTGTAGGTTTTGTTTTATCCATTTGAAGAATAGTTCAACTTGCCAACGGTTTTTGTATAGTGCAGCTACTTCTATAGCATCCACATCAAAGTTGTTGGTCAGAAATACAAGCGTTATATCCTTTTCGCTATCGTAGTATTTAATCCTCCGCAGTTTTTCAGGGTATTGTTTTTTGCTATTGTATATTACCAGCTTGACAACCTGATCACAGCGTAAACCGATGTCTTTATCTACTTTTCGAGACTTAATCACTCTAAACCGAAAATTATCCTTGGCTCGAACTACAAAAAATGCACCTACTTGATTTAAGGTGTAAAGACGTTTGAAATCAATATATGCTTTGTCCATAACGTATATTGCATTTGGTATGATTTCAATCTCGTCCAGTGCATTTACATCATGATATTTACCGTCGGTTATGTGGATAAAGATTGGTATGTTGCCTCGCAAATCTATCAGGGTATGAATTTTAATAGCTCCCCTGGAACGTTTACCCTTTGCCCAACTCCATAGCGTTAGGCTAAGTGAGATGGTGGATGAATCAAGAACAAATATATCATTCTCAATCTCCAAATGTGGTACGGAACAATTAGCATAAAGAGGTTGAACAAGTTTTATGAGATATATTCCGAAGTCCGCAAAAATGCGCCAATCACGACTTTCATTTGCTCGTGACAGGGTTGACTGATTGACACTTTGCTTAATGCCTAAATGATATAAACTTTTCTTGTGCGCATTAAGGCAGAGACAAATATCTCTCAACCCGTTCCTGGAAGTAAGCTGTCCAAAAAGGAGCTGAGCAAATTGATTCCAGCAATTAAGTCCACGAGTTCGATAATTCCCATTATATCGTTTAACGCATTTATTGAACTCATATTTATTTATTAGCGATAAAACTTGAGCAAAAACATACTTCCCGCTATTCATAATTTTGTGATTTCTCACAAAACTACCATGCAAATCAAATCAAAAAATCAAAGAACGCTTATAATCATATAAATATCAATTGTATACAAATGTTTTTATAAAGTTAACGCATCACTAGTGTTTTTGTACGTTAAATTATCGCTATTTCGCTTAACATTTTTGTGAGCTATTTCTTCAAGAGTCTCTGTAAAGGTCCAATTTGAGATATTAATTAGTCCGAGTCCAAAATTCCCAGTTTTAATTCTGAATTCTTTAAAGCCTTCAATATTATTCAAGTATTGGGGAGGGTTAATGAAACTTTGTTTACCAAATGCATTATAAACAAGTTCCTCATCTACTAAAAAGTCAATTTCTTCTACAATCGTTTTAGTCCATAAGAAATACCTTTTAGCTTTAGAGAATGTCTTTCCAAGTACTAAATAAATTGTATCTCCTTTTGTGTAAAGTAAACTTCGTTTTCTAGATGAAATATAGTGAGTGCTATCAGTTAAAAGATAGTCTTCTGTGCTGTCGATATATTCTTGTGAGGGGTATGCTTTTTCATCGTCAAAGTTATGATATTGTATCCAGATTTTTTTTTCTCCTGCATTTCTGTGATTCCCTCGATAATAATCTCCTGGAGTTAACAAAGAACAATTGTATTGCGGTTTAAGTTTTTCAATGTATTCTTTTTCCTTTTGTAACAGTTCTGATTCTTCGCAAAACTCAAGAATTTCAAATTTAAAGTTACCATAGGTTCCCTCCTTATGAACAACTTTATTCAGCCCGTATTTATTAAAGGCAGCACGAATTCTACTGGTTGGAAAATTCTCAGGCAGAAATGATGTGTGTTGTTTCCACCTTTGAAAAATGTTTCTTGATTGTCCGATATAAAACTTGTCATTTTGCAAGTTCGTAATTCTATAAATTCCGATAATTCTATCTGTTCTGCTCAAAGCTTTTTATTTCCTAAATAAACCAAATCTATCCGCCATACCTACCCCATCCCAATATATTACACACTTGACTACAATCGCTTTACAGCACAACTTATTGCAAATCAAACTACACGAAAACAAATGATTCAGGGTTCGGTTCATATTTTGAATTTAGCAGCCATCAAATATACTCATTTTCACCTTTTCGTGTTCAACCGCTCAACTGTTTATGAAATTCCAGGATTGATGATCCAAAATCAATCCCAATTGCATTCTTATGTCTGCTTCGTTACTCTCTCTTTTAACGCCGCATTACAACTCCAACTTCAGTCCATCATAGGCCAGACGGATTTGGGGAGGTAATTCTTTTTCCACTTCGCTGTGAAAGCCCATCAGGTGGCTCAAATGGGTGATGTAACCCACCTCGGGATGGATAAATTCCATCACTTTCACGGCTTGTGCCAAATGGTAGTGACTAACATGTGGCTCCTTGCGAACGGCTCCTATCACCATGTATTTTACACCGTCGAGCAATGCCAGGGTGGAGGGCGGAATGTAGTTGGTGTCGGTGATATAAGCAAAATCGCCGATTCTGAAACCATATACTTCCATGCTGCGGTGCAAGGCGCTTAGGGGAATGATGGGCGTGGAACCAATGAAAAAGGGTTGGTCGTCGATGGTATGTAACGTGTATTGCGGTAAACCGGGATGACGCTCTGCACCAAAAGCATACGAAAACTCTTGTTTGATTTCGATTTGGTCGTTTTCGGAAGCGTAAATGGCCATGGGCTGGCGGCTCAGGTAGTTGAACGAACGTACATCATCCAGTCCGGCAATATGGTCGCGGTGCGAATGGGTAATGAGAATAGCGTCTAGCTTGGTTACTTTTTCCCGAAGCATCTGGTACCTGAAATCGGGGCCTGCATCGATGAGCAACACCTGTCCGTTAGTTTCAACGAGTACCGATGCACGTAGCCTGTGGTCTCTCGAATCTGCCGAACGGCATACCTCACAAGGACAGGCTACCACGGGCACTCCTTGCGAAGTTCCTGAACCTAAGAATGTTACTTTAATCAATGGTGCAATTATTATTTCCCACAAAGGTAGCCAGAATGTACGTTGGGTTGTTATTTTCTTGTTATTTTTACCCACCAAATAAGAGTTTAAATTTTGCCAATAAAACAATTGCTGATACAACCCTTTCAAACCTTGTTTATTCGCATGAGCAAGGCAAAAACGCAGGCACCTCAATTTCCGACTTCGGACAAATCCCGTTGGTCGGTGATCGTTTTAGTTGCCATGGATGGAAAATCCAGCATGGACGACATTCAACGGTTGGCTGTGCTGGCGCGAAAGGTTTTTGGTAGCGTAAAAATTCTGATCTTCAACCCGAAAGAGGTAACTGCCACCATTTCCGACGGGGATATTTTGCCCTTTACCCGACGTGATTTTACTATCACCGGGAAACTTTCGCACCAGCTATATCACCGGCTTAATGACAAGTCGGCTGATTTGCTCATCGGATTGTCGGCCAACCCGCACCCGTTGTACCGGCACCTGATCAACCAATTGCCGGCAAATTTTAAGGCAGGAATAACCCTTGATGCCGACGTGAGTGGTTATCATGTCGTGCTTCGGGTAAAAGCTGCCGAAAATAATTTTCAAACTAATTTTCAGCAATTAATGGATTATCTCACCAACTTAAAAATAAAAACGTGATGAAAAAAAAAATAAAAGGAACCGGTGTTGCCATTGTAACACCTTTTAATTCAGATGGATGTGTTGATTATACAGCACTCGATAATTTATTAAATCACCTCATGGACGGAGGTGTGGATTTTATCGTGGCGCTGGGAACCACCAGCGAAGCGGTTACCCTCACCGCTCAGGAGAAATCGGATGTGATGGATTTCGTCAAGTCGCGCGTGGTGGGTCGATTGCCATTGGTGATGGGATTGGGTGGCAACAATACACAGGCCATCCTCGACCAGATAAAAACCACTGACTTCAAAGGCATCGATGCCATTTTATCCGTGGCACCTTATTATAACAAGCCCAATCAGCGTGGATTACTGGCGCATTTTTCGGCCATCGCAGAGGCATCGCCTGTTCCCATTGTGTTGTACAATGTTCCCGGGCGTACCAGCTCCAACATCGCTGCCGAAACCATTTTGGAATTGGCCAACCGTTTTGAAAATATCATCGCAGTGAAAGAAGCTTCCGGAAATATGTCGCAGATCATGGAGATACTCCGCCTTAAACCTGACGGATTCGCTGTGCTTTCGGGTGACGATGCCCTCACTTTTCCCATGATGGCTTTGGGTGCGGAGGGCGTGATTTCGGTAGTAGCCAATGTGTTGCCAGCGGAGTTTTCGCAAATGGTGAATTTTTCCGTGGAAGGAAAAATGGACGAAGCACGCATGCTACACAACCAGATGCTGCCTGTCATCGATTTGTTGTTTGTCGACGGAAACCCGGCGGGCATTAAAGCAGCATTGACCATTCGAGGCATCGTGGAAAATTACCTCCGACTTCCCATGGTTCCGGTAAAACAAGAAATTTATGATGCATTAAAACAGTATTTTTCTTAAAAATGTTTGCCTTTGCAACGTAAAACAGCTTAACGCTGTCGATATGAATAGATTGAAACTTGAAATTTTGTTGAAATGAAGAAGATCGTTACCCTATTTTTGACCTTGATCCTGGTTTACGCCCATGTTGATGCCCAAACACCCCAAAATCCATTGTTTGGCAACAGAAAGGAAATTGTATTTAGTTTTTCGGTGAAAAATGCCAATGAGAAGACGCTGGATGCCTTGTCCAACATGATTTCCATCGACAAAGTGACAGGTGATGAAGTAGTGGCTTATGCCAATGCCCGTGAGTTTGAAAATTTTCTCCAATTGGGTATCGATTATCAACAACTCACTCCACCATCCATGCTACAAAAGCCTGTGATGAAGTCGGTTATACCGGACAGGAACACCAACGACTGGGATTATTATCCCACCTATGATGCATACGTGACCATGATGAATCAGTTTGCCGCCGACTACCCCGATCTCTGTGAATTGGTGAATATTGGCACCACCAACGAGGGTCGTGCCTTGTTGTTTATTCATATCAACAACAACCTGGGGCAGGAAGTAAATGAGCCGGAATTCATGTACACTTCAACCATGCATGGTGATGAAGTTACCGGATATGTATTGATGCTGCGACTTATCGACTATTTGTTATCCAATTACGGAGATAATGATAAGGTAACCAACCTGGTTAATAATGTCGATATCTGGATCAACCCTCTGGCCAATCCTGATGGTACTTATGCAGGAGGGAACAATACGGTATATGGCGCCACCAGAGCCAATGCTCTGGGAGTTGACTTAAACAGAAATTATGCCGACCCGGAAGATGGACCACACCCCGATGGGAATGAATATCAAGTAGAAACCCTGGCATTTATGGAATTTGCAGCCAATCATCACCTGAACATGTCGGCCAATTTCCACGGAGGTGCCGAAGTGCTTAATTATCCATGGGATACGTGGCAACAGCTCCATGCCGACAACGATTGGTGGATATATGTTTGTCGTGAATATGCCGATACCGTTCATGCTCATTCTCCATCAGGATACTTAACCGACCTGAATAACGGAATCACCAATGGCTACGCCTGGTACACCACTTCAGGTTGCAGGCAGGACTACATGAATTATTTCGAGTATTGTCGTGAAGTAACCATGGAAATTTCCTCACAAAAAACACCGAGTGCCAGTCAGTTGCCCAATTATTGGGAATACAATTACCGCTCACTACTCAACTTTATGGAACAATCTACATTTGGGGTTAGCGGCCTGATTACTGATCAATTTACAGGAGAGCCCATCGAAGCCAAAATGTATGTCAACAACCACGACAACAACAATTCATGGGTTTATTCTCGCTTGCCTGTGGGCGATTATCACCGTTATTTAAAATCCGGTGGATATAATGTAACCTATTCGGCAACAGGATATTACCCCAAGACGGTTACCTCAATTCCTGTGCTCAACCGACAAAAAACGCCCATGAACATTCAGTTGGAACCGATAATCGGATTGTCCGCCGAATTTCATGCCTCCCGCACCGTCATTGGTGTTAATTCCCCCATTACCTTTATCGATGAAAGTTTTGGTGGCGACATCATTTCTTGGAATTGGACCTTCCAGGGAGGAACACCACCCACTTCAGTGGCGGAAAATCCCATGGGTATTGTTTATCAATCGCCCGGATCGTATGATGCAGCGCTCATTGTAAGCGACATGAACGGCGATTCGGATACCGAACTAAAAGAAGATTACATCCAGGTTTACGAGACCTATGAAATGACCGATGGTGAGGCTACCACCTGCAGGGCCTTGTTTTATGATGCCGGCGGAGAGTTCGATCCTTATGGAAACAATCAGGACGATACCTTCACTTTTTTTCCCGGTGAGGATAATAAAGTAATTATGATGGAGTTTCTTGAATTCAATCTGGAAGACGAAGCCAATTGTGACTACGATTATCTGGAATTTTTCAATGGTCCGGACGCAAGTGCACCTACTTTGGGCAAGTTTTGCGGAACCAACTCACCGGGCACCGTACGCTCATCCGATGTTACAGGAGCCCTTACTCTTCGGTTTCACTCCGACAACAGCGAAGTGCGTTCAGGATGGAAAGCCATTGTTGCCTGCGATTCAAATGTGGGGGTTGTAAACACCAACCAAGAACGATTCTCCATCTATCCCAATCCTGCCAAAGACCAGGTGACGGTGGAACTTGGCGGTCAGCCTACTACTGTAATTATAACGGACATGATGGGCAGGTTGGTTTACCAGGAATTGACTTCTGAAAATAAACTAATCATTCCGGTTAGTCACTTGCGCCAAGGGCTTTATTTGGTTAGTGTAAAATCTGGAAATGAGCAATTTAGCCGGAAAATCACCATCAGGTAATTACCAAGTTACCAGATATTCTCTGTTTAAAATGATTCGCATCAACACCACAACAATAAGGGTGGTAAACACAATGATTTTCGACAAACTGATATACCGGTCTTCCTCATCGAAATAAAGTGTTTCCATGAAGTTGACGCGTCCAAATATAATGATGAGCAATACCCCCAGGCTAATCCATGAATACCTTTCCTGAAACAGAATTCGTGGTGCAAAGTAGGCCATGTAAATTAAGGTGCCGGCCACAAACGGAACAATGATTTGTGCCGTAAAAAAGAAAGGGAAGTTTTTTTCCTCCAGTTTTTGAAAATAGCTGTTGGCCGAAATGGCTACCGGCTTGGCCATAAAATAGGCCGTTGCCAACAACCCAAAAAACCCCACGAGCGCCACAAGCATCTTCGAGGTGTCGGTGAAATACATCCAGTTGAAAACATGACCAATACCCTTTTTAAACACATTTCCAATAAGGAGTCCGCCAAAAAAGAAATTGAACGCATGGAGGGTAAGCCAAAGAAAAAATGTTTTGATTCGTGCCG
This sequence comes from Bacteroidales bacterium, assembly GCA_965140775.1. GTDB lineage: Bacteria > Bacteroidota > Bacteroidia > Bacteroidales > F082 > UBA6244. The sequence continues at coordinate 2,108,206 of OZ223471.1, forward strand.
ATTCTTCCACCAGCGAGTAAAATCCGATGAGTGATATCAAGCCTGTCAACAAAATAAGGAGCGGTCCGGAGCTGTAAATTAATTTTACCGAATCGTGTGTCCATTGGTATGGCTCGATGTGGTAAAAAATAATATCCCAATCGAAGCTGACGGGATAGCCAAACATGCCACTGGTAAAAATGTTGGCGAAGTGATTGATGTAAAACACAAACAAGAAAGCCAGCACATAAGAGGCAGTTGAATTGGTGGCAATAATCCAAAAGTTCCTTTTGGTAAGGGTTTTATTGGGCTTCATAAAAAAAAACCGGGCAGCCAGCCTGCCCGGTATGGTGTAAATTTCAATTAAGCTGTCTGCTCTTTGAACTCATTGGCGTAATGGTTGTTCTCGAGCTTGTACTTCACTTCCTCAAAGGCTTTGATGGTGTATTCCACGTCCTCAAGGGTGTGAATGGCTGTGGGGATTAACCGCAGCAAAATCATGCCTTTGGGAATAACCGGATAAGCTACGATGGAGCAGAAGATATTGTAGTTTTCGCGCAAGTCGAAGGTTATTTGTGTGGCTTCGGGCACGCCACCATTAAGAATAACGGGTGTTACCGGTGAGTTGGCATCGCCCAGATTGAATCCGCGCTCGCGCAGTCCTGATTGAAGGGCTTTTACAATTTTCCAAAGATTTTCGCGATGTTCGGGCTGGGTACGCAGCATTTCCAGACGTTTCAGAGCGCCAACAACCATCGGCATGGGCAACGATTTGGCAAAAATCTGCGACCTCATATTATATTTCAGGAATTTGATTACCTCTTTTTTACCGGCGACAAATCCGCCAATTCCGGCCATGGCTTTGGCAAACGTGCCAAAATATAAGTCCACTTGGTCCTGTACGCCAAAGTGTTCATCAGTTCCGGCTCCGGTGGGACCCATGGTGCCAAATCCATGTGCATCGTCGATAAACAAACGGAAATTGTATTTGGATTTTAAGGCCACAATCTGGTCGAGTTTTCCCAAATCACCGGCCATTCCATATACACCTTCGGTAATCACGATAATTCCGCCGCCTGTTTTTTCAACAATGCGGGTAGCACGCTGGAGTTCTTTATCCAGGTTCTCCATGTTGTTGTGCGGATAAACAAAGCGTTTGCCAAAATGCAGACGCATACCGTCGATGATACAGGCATGAGCTTCTGAATCGTAAACAATCACGTCTTTTCTGTCAACAATAGCGTTGATGATAGAAACCATTCCCTGATATCCGTAGTTCAGCAGGTAGGCTGACTCGCGTTTCACAAATTCCGCCAGATTTCTTTCCAATTCTTCGTGCTGGTTGGTTTGTCCTGACATCATTCGGGCACCCATCGGGTAGGCCATGCCCCATTGAGCGGCACCTTCGGCATCTGCTTTACGCACATCCGGATGGTTGGCCAGACCCAGATAATTATTTAAACTCCAAACCAGACGCTCTTTTCCCATAAACTTCATTTTATTGGAAATTTCGCCTTCCAACTTGGGAAACATGAAGTATCCTTCAGATTGATTTGCATATTGACCCAATGGGCCCATGTTTACAACACATTTGTCAAAAACATCCATTTTTTATGTCTTTAAAATTATAGGTGCAAAAGTATGGATTTCCTTTCACAGTACAAGGTGTTTTCCAATTAATGCCCTTATTTGTTTTGCGTTGGTAAATAGTGTGCTTTTTAGCGTATTTTAACATTCACCCACAGGTGTATATTGCTACATTCTGCGCATCTTTGCAATGTGTGGTTGGTTTTGTGGGTTCAGAAATATTTTTTTTTTACGCAGATACCACACCAACTGAAAAAGCGTTTTGAACTTCAATTATTTATACTAATTTTGCCGCATGTTTAAAAAGAATCATTTTTTCGCCTTGATCGTTGGTATTCTGATTGTTACCACTGCTTGTAACGGTACACAAAAGGTCCTGAAATCGGGTAACAACGAAATGAAGTTCGAAACGGGTGTCGATTTATACGAAAAAGGCGACTTTAATAAGGCATTGCAGTTCTTTGATATTCTCAGGGCTGTGTATCGTGGTACCGAAAAAGGGGAAATGTTGACCTATTACACGGCCAACTGTTATTTCCAAATGCACGATTACCAGATTGCCAGTTATTATTACGGACAATATGTTCAGATGTATCCGCGTGGCGAACATGCCGAAGAATCAGCTTATCTTTCAGCTTTTTGCAAATTTCTGGAATCACCTCGCAGCACCCTCGATCAAACCAATACTTATTTGGCATTGAAAGAGTTGCAATCGTTTATCGACATGTATCCCTCCAGTTCGAAGGTAGCGGAGGCCAACAGGTTGATGGATGAGTTGCGCGACAAACTGGAAGTAAAAAGCTACGACATCGCGGTTCTGTATTTCCGGATGGAAGAATATCAGGCAGCCATTACCTCCTTTGAAAACCTGGTGGAAGATTTCCCCGACACAGAATACAAGGAAGAAGTACTGTTTAGCATAACCAAAGCCTACTTTTTGTATGCCGACAAAAGCATTTACAGCAAGAAGCTCGAACGGTACGAAAAAACTGTGGAGGCATATAATAATCTGAGATATTTGTACCCCGAAAGTGAATATTTGCCCATAGCAGAGGAGTACAACGAAAAGGCTATGGCTCATTTAAGTAATTAATAATTAACTACATACATGGATTACAAAAAGGTTAAAACCGAAACATCGGCAGTAACTCGTCAAAAAGATCGTTTCTACGATCACACCGGAAACATTTACGAAACCGTAGTTGTTTTGTCAAAAAGAGCCAATCAAATAGGTTCGGACATCAAGGTGGAATTGGATCAGAAAATATCGGAGTTTGCTCCTGCCAGCGACAACCTGGAAGAAGTTTTCGAAAACAGAGAGCAGATTGAAATCGCCCGCTTTTACGAAGGTTTACCCAAACCCACTTTGTTGGCTGTTCACGAATTTCTGAACAATCAAATTTATTTCAGAAATCCTCATAAGGAAGACTTTAGCTAAACAGCTGATGCTGAAAGGTAAGAAAATATTAATCGGCATCACGGGCAGCATAGCTGCTTATAAAGTGCCTTTTATCATTCGGTTGCTCAAGAAAGCAGGTGCCGAAGTACAGGTGCTCATGACCCCCATGGCGGCGGATTTTGTTACACCACTTACCTTATCCACACTTACCGAACGTCCGGTACTGATTAATTTTTTCGACAAAGGCGATGGGAGCTGGCATAGCCATGTGGAGCTTGGCATTTGGGCCGATTTGTATCTGATTGCGCCTGTGTCGGCCAACACCATGGGTAAAATGGTGGCCGGAATCGCCGACAATCTGCTACTCACCACCGTGCTGTCGGCGCGCTGTCCGCTGTTTTTTGCTCCTGCCATGGACCTGGATATGTACAAACACCCGACCACTCAGGACAATATCAAGCGGCTGCAGGAATATGGTTATCAGCTTATTGAGCCCACCCAAGGGGAGCTGGCCAGTGGGTTGCGCGGTTTCGGACGCATGGAAGAACCGGAAATGATTTTTGAGCGTATTCAGGATTATTTTCAACAACAACAACCCCTTCTGGGTAAAAAGTGTTTGGTTTCGGCGGGACCCACGTTCGAGCCCATCGATCCTGTTCGATTTATCGGAAATCATAGCTCAGGGCTGATGGGGGTGGAAGTGGCCAGGAATTTGGCAAAACATGGAGCCCAGGTGGAGCTCGTATTGGGGCCTTCATCTGTTGAAGTATCCGAAAGCGGAATCCATGTCACACGTGTGGTTACAGCCGACCAAATGTTAGCGGCATGCACAGCACATTTTCCCACTTCCGACATCACCGTCATGGCTGCTGCTGTGGCTGATTTCAGGCCATCACAGGTTGCCGAACAAAAGATAAAAAAGGGAACCCGATTGGAAAGCATCCGGTTGGAACCCACCACAGATATCCTGCTCCAATTGGGAAAAACAAAAAAAGACAGTCAATTGCTCGTTGGATTTGCGCTGGAAACCCGGGACGAATTGGCAAATGCCCAACAAAAACTCAACAATAAAAACCTGGACTTAATCGTTTTAAACTCTCTCAACGATGCAGGAGCAGGTTTTGGACATGCCACCAATAAAATTACCCTGATGGACAAGGCCGGAAATACAAGTGTTTTTCCCCTTAAATCTAAAAAGGAAGTGGCAGAGGATATTGTTCAAGCCATTCTGTTGCTCAAAAAATAAAGAGAAATGATGAAGAAAGTATTGGTCGCATTGTTCATGGTTTTGTTGCTTCGGCAGGGAATGGCTCAGGAGTTTTTAGGTAATATTCAGATACAATCTCAAAAAATTCAAGGAATCGATCCCTCGGTTTGGGATGCCATGAAAACCTCCATGTTCGAGTTCATGAACAACCAGATTTGGTCGTCGTATAATTTTAAAATTGAGGAGCGAATAGAATTTACCATGGTGTTCACCATCAATGAGGTTATTGGTTCTGACGACTTTACTGGAACGCTCAACCTGGTGTTGCAACGACCGGTATATGGCAGCGACTACAATACAGATGTGATTAACCTGGTGGATAACGACATTCATTTCAGATATGTTCCCTATCAATCAATGGAGTATTCGGACGGTACCTACACCAGCAACCTGACTTCCATTTTGGCTTATTATGCCTACATCATGTTGGGCCTTGATTTCGACACCTTTAGTCTGTTGGGAGGTACCCAATTTTACGAAAAAGCGCAAGCAGTAGCTACGGCTGCTCAAAGTTCCGGGGAGCGCGGCTGGCAAGGATTTGAAGGCCCTAAAAACAGGTATTCACTTGCCGAAAACCTGATGAACCCATCTTATGAAGACATGCGCAAGTTTCTTTACGAATACCATTTAAAAGGCATGGATGAGATGGCCACCAACGCTACCATGGCACGGCAGACCATCTCCAAATCACTGAAATATTTTAAAACCATCTACGATAAACGTCCAGGATTGTATCTGTTGCAGGTAATGCTCGAAACAAAGCGCGACGAGATTATCAATATCTACAAGGAGGCCTCTCCCGTAGAAAAAACAGGTATGCTTAACATCATGCGCGAAGTGGATCCGCCAAATGGCACGCGCTACGAGATGGTGAATGAGTAATGGGTTATGCTGATACCCATTTTCTTGGGAAGGGGTGCATTGTAAAATCTATTCAAATTGCTTCGGCTGCAAGTAGTTTATTATCTGCGATTTATTAAAATTAAACCCGCAACAGACACAAACCATGTCCATTGCGGGATATTTGTTAGGGCGGAGTGCTCAGTTTTTGGTACTACGCATCAGAAAAGGTTGCATTAATCGTTATCCTCGTCTTCTACATCCTCATTTTCAAGTTGTTTCTTAACTACTTTACCGTCAGCATCTATACTGACTTCCATTTCGGTTTTGCCTTTTTCCAACTCAAATTCGTAGAACATTCCTTCTGCTGTTTCGCTTACTTCGGCTTCTTCAATTTTATAGTCGGAAAATTCAGAGTCGAGGGTGGTTTTTACAGCTGCGGGTAGTTCGCCTGCCTTTATGGCATGTTCGGTTTCTTTCCAGTTGCCTTCGTTGTCGAAGTTGGCCGAATATTTCACCTTGTCCAGTTTAAACTCAGCTTCCCATTCGGTGTCGTTTTCTTTTGCCCATTTCACTTTGGAGGCATCAGGGAATTTTTGTGAAAAAGCATTTTGCACTTTTTCCGGTACGTCCTTTTCTGCCTGACAGCAGGCTGAAAAACTAAAAAAGGTCATTACCAACATGGCTAACATTACATTTTTCATGGTCATTTATTTAAAGATTTATACGCAAACTTAAAGGTAGATTCTAAAGGAATATTTAAGTTGGTTCGATAAATGGAAATTATTGACTTAAGCTGTCCGAATAAGGTTTCACGATTTTTCATTTTTCCAAATCAACCTTAATAACGAAGGCAACACAATGAGCAATAAAGGAAGCGCAACCATCAAACCGCCGATAACTGCAATGGCCAATGGTTGATGCATTTGTGCGCCGGTGCCAATGCCCAGGGCAAGGGGAGTGAGGGCCACGATGGCACCTAAGGCAGTCATCAGTTTTGGGCGCAAACGTGATGAAATGGCGAAGTTGAGGGCATCGGTTACGGAGTTATTTGGCAATGCCGACAAAAACTGCTGAATGGTAAAAATGGAATTCTCACCAATGATGCCCACAATCATGATTAATCCTGTATAGCTTCCAATATTGAGTGGCGTATTGGTGAGGTACAGGGCCAAGATGCCTCCGGAAATTCCAAATATACTTACAAAAATCACCGTGATAGAGAGTTTCAGGCTTTTGAACATGAAGAGAACCGTGGCAAACACCAGCAAACCACCAAATAGCAAGATTTTGAATAATTCGGCAAAGGATTTTTGTTGTTCGGCATAGGAACCTCCATATACAATTTGATAGGTTGGCGGCAGGTTGATGGTAGCGAGTTTTTGCTGAATGCCTTTCATAACGCTTCCCAGATCACGGTTGTTGAGTCGTGCTGATACCACGCCCATGGTTTGCAGGTTCTCCCTTTCAATTTCTGCTACACCTGAGCTTACACTGAAATCGCTTAGCTCGTTTAGGTAGCGGTAGTCGTGGTTGGGAGTGCAAATCTTGATATTTTTAAGCTGTTCAACGGATTTCATATTGGTGGCTGGATAGGTTACCCGAATATCAGTCAATTGTTCCATTTCGGGAAGGGAACCTACCACCAATCCACTCATGTGGGTTTCTACCTGTGTTTGTAATCCCTCGGCAGAGAGGCCAACCTGTTTCAGTTGATTTTCACGGGGCAGTACCTTAACCATGGGTCCTGCCACTACGATGCCATCAAAAACGTCGGCTGTACCCGGTACTTCATTTACACTGTCGGCAATCTGTTTCGAAAGGGCTTTAAGTGTTTCGTGGTTGTCGCCAAATATTTTAATTTCAATGGGTTGTGCGCTGGCCATCAGGTCGCCCAGCATGTCGGTAATCACTTGTCCGAAGTCCACTTCCAGGGCAGGAACAGTTTTTTCCACTTGTTTTCTGATGTCGTCGGCTACCTCTTCGGTGGAACGATTTCGTTTGTCATAGAGTTCAATCAGGTAGTCGCCCCGGTTGGGTTCGGTGATGAAAAAGCCCATTTGGGTGCCTGTTCGTCGCGAGTAGGTCTTGACTTCCGGAACCGATTCAATGATGTGATCCACATCTGTCAGCATGCGGTCGGTTTCTTCAAGCGATGTGCCGGCAGGTGAATTGAAATCGAGTACGATGGAGCCTTCATCCATTTCGGGCAGGAATCCGGTGGCCAATTGTGGCACGATGTAATAAAATCCAACTCCCAGTGCCAGCACCAACGTGAGGGCGATGTAGGGTCGTTTGATGAAAAAACCTATCCAAACGTGTGTTGTAGCATGTTTTACAGGTTGATTTCTATTGATATTTCCCTTTCCGGAAAACAGAAGATAAAGAACGGGAAGCCCCAGCCAGGTGACCAAAAACGAGCAGATGAGCGTGATCATCATGGTTTCGGTGAGAATTTTAAAGTAGGCGCCTGCCACCCCCGACATCAATTCGAAAGGAATGAGGATGACAATGGTACTCAAACTGGAACTGACCATGGCCGGAAACAGGAATTGAATGGCTTTTCCAACCAATACTGAAGGGGGCCGTTCGGGATTTTCCTCATGGGTACGGTGTATTTGTTCAATCACGATGATGGCGTCGTCGATAATCAACCCGATGGATGCGGCAATGGCGCCAATGGTCATAATGTTGAAATCGAAACCAATGTAATTCAACACGATAAGGGTTAATCCCAATGTCAGGGGAATGGTTATGAGAATCACCACACTCGATTTGATGGAACGCAAAAAAATGATGACCACCACAATGGCCAACACCAGTCCCACGAGCAGGATGTCGATAATGCTACGTATGCTGCTGTTGACGAATTCCGACTGGTTATAATAGGGGACGAGTTTAACATCCGGAGCCAGTAGTTTGTTCAACTCCGTTACCTGGTCCGACACCTCCTTTGCTACTTCAATTAAATTGCTGTTGGGTTGTTTCAATACGGCTACCAACGGCATATCCTTGCCATCTGCCTTGATTTTAACATATGCATCACGTTCGGTAATTTCCACTGTGGCCAGGTCGCTCACCTTAATTTTCCGAATGCCGTTGTCGAAGAGTATCAGGTTTTCCAGTTGTGCTTTGTTTTTTATGGTGGCATCGGTCACCGTAAGGTACAACCTGTTGTAGTCGATGGTGTAACCATTGGATTTGATAAAATCCGTTTGCCGCAAGGCGTCGCAAACTTCCCCGGGACAAATGCGGAGCATGGCCAACTGTTTCTCGTTCAAAACCACGCGGTACTCTTTTTCCTTCCCACCGATGACATCCACCGAAGAAACGCCTGCGATTCGCAGTAAGTGGGGGACTACCACATATTGTGCCATCAGTTTGAGCTCAATCAGATTTTTGGTGTCCGATTGCAGGGAATAACCCATCACAGGAAGGATGGAGGGATTCATTTTTTCCACTGTAATCTGGACCTCCGGTGGTAATTGGTTTCTTATTTGTGCTATTTGCGACTCAATCTGTTGTTTGTCCAGATTGATGTCGCTGCCCCATTCCATAAAGGCTGAAATTTCGCAGCTGCCCATGCTCGTGGTGCTTCTGATCAATTGAATGGTTTCAGCTCTCTTGATGGCTTTTTCAAGGGGCTTGGTAACGGCCACCATCATTTTGTCCACAGGTTGCTCCCCAAAATCGGCAATAATTTTTATTTTTGGGAAAGTAACATTCGGAAACAAGGATGTTTTCATGTTCTGATAGGCAAATACACCGCCCACCAGAATGAGCAGCAACATCACTGCCACAGGGCTTTTATACTTGATGAAAAACTTTTCCATGTCAGTTGATGATTGATACCTGTGTGCTGTCTGCCAAATCATAAGCCCCACGGCTGATGATCTGATCGGTGGGTTGGAGGTTTGGGGCAAGTATTTCCACCAATGAGTCGTTTGAAATACCGATTGAAACGGGCACCTGCACGGCTATATTGATTGAATCATTTGAAAAACCTGTGGATTTGGATGATCGCGAGGCCATATCCTTGGCAATGATTTTCATTACCCAGAAATGGGTTTGTGTTTCGTCGCACATCACTGCCGACTTAGGTAAGAGCTTGGTTTGTATGCTTGTGTGGAAAAAATGAACCAGCAAATTCAGGTTTTCAGGTAGCAAACGGGTAGTCTGCGGTGCAATCAAAACGCTCAAGGTTTGATTTGCCTGTTCAATGGAAGGCAGCGACTGTAGCACCCGACCCGAAAATTGGTCGTTATCCGGAAGCACAATGGTAACCGTTGCATCTTTTTTTGCGAGGTCTGAAAAACCAAAGGGAATAGCTGCCTGAATCAACATGTTTTGCTGATCTACCATGGTGCACAGGTTGCTGCCCTCGGCCACAAAACCCCCGGCGTCGGGGTAAACAAGTTCGGTGATGATGCCTTCAGCCGGCGCCAATATTTTAATGATCCCCATGGAATGACTTCCCGGCTTATTGGTTTCCAAAGCCATGCCCTCGCGGGTTTGAAGCTCAAAAAGCACGTTGTTTTTGTTTACCTGATCGCCGTAGGAATGGATCACTTTTACCACATAACCGGAAATGGGGGAGGTGACGGTATTTTTTTTCAGGTAGCGGGTGCTGCCATTAAATTCCAGGCTGCTTTCGATGTTGCCCACGGTGATATGTGTTACAGAAACAGGTGTCAGTAGTTTCGAATCCTCTTGGTTCTCTGATTTTTGCACACAACCACTCCATATAAATACAACAGTTGTCAGAAGGTAAAATGTTGCTTTTTTCATCTTCAAAAATTAAAAATTCCAATAATTGTAAAGGTTGATTAACGCTTGTTTTTCCGTGGAAATGGTGATGGCCTCTTGCTTTTTTGAGGCCCTATCTTTCAGTAGGTTCTTCAATTCCATCACCGATACTTCGCCGAACATCAGCTCTCGTTCATATGCTGTTTTAAGTTCATCATAACGAGTCAGTTGATCTTCCACCATTGCAAGTCTGGTTTGTAATGACTCAATTTGGCGCAAAATTTTGGACTTCAACTGTCGGTTTTGGTTGATAAAATATTGTTTGTTGAATTGAATTTTCTCCAGATTGATTGTGGACTTATTACGTTGAAAATGACGCTGATTTCCATCAAAAAGATTCCATGAGAGTGTCAAGCCTGTGCTGAATCCCAATCGGTCGAGGGTGGGTAAATAGGTTGCGTTAAGGCCCGCTTGAGCGAAAAAATGAACTTCGGGTTTGTATTTCATCTCAAATATCGACTGATCGGCTTCCACAGTCAAGCTGTCGAGGGTATATGACTTTAAAAACCCGGATGGTGTAGCCTTTTTGGGATGAATGAAAAAACTGCTGTCGACCAACCGGTCGGGTATGGAATCGTCGAGTCCGCAAATCAAGAGAAGATCGTAGAGGCTTGATTGGTAGGTTGCCAGGTAAACTTGATACGCCGTTTGGTAGGTGTCCACTTCCAGTTCCAACTGCATGAGGTCGGTTTGTTTGTAAATGGCTTGGTTTACCAGATTTTTCATCACAGGCAGTTGGGCTTGCAGGTCTGTCAGCAATTTTTTGGCTGTCATGCTTTGTTTTTGTGCTCCTAAACAGATAATGTATTGATTGTTGACCAGTTGCTCAATTTCATGAGCAGTGAGTATCAGGGTGTTTTGGTTTTGCTCCTGAACAAGGTTGGCCTTTTGTGTGTAAACTTGTTTACGTTTTCCGTTTAGAAGTGGCTGGTACAAATTCACACTTCCCTGATACTGACCCCCATCGGTGGAAGCCAAATCGTAACCATAATACTTGTTGGCACTTTCTGTGACCCATTGAAAGCGGTACACGTCGTTGTCGTGCGACACAATGGGAGCAAACAAGATGCTCAGGTCGAAGTTGACTTCCGGCCTGGAGAGTATGTTGGTGATTTGTTGTAAGTCAATGGCTGTCAACTTGCTGTCGGTTTTGGCCTGATTCAACAACGGACTCCGTACTTTTGCCTGTGCCACGTAATAGGCCAGATCGTGGGGCTGTCCGGTCATGTGTACAAACCAAAAGCACAGCATGAGAATGGTGGAAAAGCGTTTCATTTGAGCTGGTTTACAATTCATGTATTATCTTGAAGCAATGGAGATTACCCTGGCTATACCGAATGGAGAGGTGGTGTGTTTGGCAAATATTTTTCACAAGTGCCAGTCCCAGACCGTAGGATTTGGAGTTTCCTTTGGTAAACCGGTCGAAAATATTCTTGTCGTTCAGGTTGTTGGAAGCACCTGTATTACAGATGGTTATTTCTGATTCAGAGATATGTATATCGATGGTTCCTTCAGGTTGGTTGTGATGAATTGCGTTGGAAATCAGGTTGCCCACGAGTATTTCGGCCAGTTGCTCATGCATGGCAACCATAAAGTTGGACTTTTCCTCCACTTGCAACCGAATATTTTTGGCCTCCATGAGTGGGGTATATTCTGATAAAACTTTCCGAATGACGCCATTAAGGATGATGGTTGTTTGTTCCGAAAACTGGTTGTTTTCGATTTTTGTGAGAAGAATGAGGTTGCGGTTGAGCGTCGAGAGTTGTTTTACACTGCGGATGGTGTTGGCAACCAGATGGAAAGACGCTTCCGACAGGTCTTGTTGCAGCAGTTCTTCCAAGTTGAGCAACATCACGCTCAGCGGGGTTTGAATTTCATGGGAAGCGTTTTCCGTAAATTCTTTCATGAGATTGTAGTCGTTTTTAAGCTTCTCTGTCAGCTTTTTTACCACCCGGTTGAGTCGGTCGAATTCTTCGATGTTGGAATATGTTAAAGCGAGGATGGTATTTTCTGTAAAGTTATAATTTTCAATGATTTTCAGGTTGGTTTCGAAATCCTTCCACACGGTTTTGTTTAGTTTTCGGTTGGTCAGCATGGAAATACCCAAGGCTGTCAGCATCAGGATAAAGAGCGACACCCCCAGAATCAGGATCAGGTCTTCATCTTCCAAGGTCGATTGTCGGAGTTTGATTATATAAAGTTTCCCGTTGATATTCAATTCGTTGGCGTATTCCAAAAAGGGTTCGTATTCATTTTCCAGTTCATTTTTAATGTAAATAATCGTGTAGGTTGGCTCCGGGAGAGTGGATTTTGAAACCGGATACACCTCTATTAAAGGGTAAAGGTCTGGAAGATTGCCGGTTTCCCGAATTTGCTGAACCACCAGATATTCTTTATTGACCAGATTTTCCTTGCTTTCGCTGATGATTATGGCCTTGAGTAAAAAATACCCGGCAATGGAGATTACGATGAGGATCGTAGAAAGCAGGATGAAATTGGTGCGGTTTATTTTGGTTAGAAATTTCATTTGTCGGTAAATTTATATCCCATTCCGTAGATGGTTTTGATGTAATCGACACCGCCCGCCGATTTGATTTTTCTACGGATATTGTTGAGATGGGTGTAGATAAAGTCAAAATTGTCAGCCAGATCAATGTTGTCGTCCCACAGGTGTTCGGCAATAATTTCTTTGGTAAGCACGCGGTTTTTGTTCACCATAAAATACAAAATCAAATCATATTCTTTTTTTGTAAAAGGAATTTCCACTCCGTTCACCTCAATGGATTTACTGTCGGTATTCACCGAAATCTCATTGAAAGTTAGGATGTTACTTCCAAAAAATTTCCTTCTTCGGAGGAGTGCTTTAATTCGCGAATTGAGTTCACTCAATTGAAAAGGCTTGGTCATATAATCATCCGCACCTAAGTCGAGGCCGGCAATTTTGTCATCAAGGGAATTTTTTGCCGAAATAATGATGACCCCTGCCCGTTGTTGATATTTGTTGATGGGTTGGAGCAGTTCTATGCCATTTCCATCAGGCAATCCGATGTCGAGCAGAATCAGGTCGTACTCATAGATACAGAGTTTTTCTTCGGCCTTAATAAAGTTTTCAGCCAGTTCACATATGTAGTGCTCTTTGGTGAGGTAGTTGCTGATGGCGATGAGCAATTCGACGTTGTCCTCTATGATCAGGATTTTCATGTGGCAAAGTTGCGGTTTAATTCTCAAGTAAATCTAAAGATAATTTTCGTTCAAGAGAGCTCTCTAAAGGTTTTCAGGGCAAGTGTTCCACCCGGAAGGCTTTCGGGGAAGGGATCAAATATTTGGTTGTTAGTGTGTTATGAAGTTGTTATTTAATTCACTAGTCCTTAATTCCTGCTTCTAACTTCAAGCGTGGACGCTTGAATCTGTCGAAAAGTAACCGCTGAGCCTGCTTCACGCGTCCACGTATGAACCTGTTGAATAGATAATACTAATCCTGCTTCAAGCGTCCACACTTGAAGCAACTTTTTAAAATTGGACTTGTCGGCAACGTAAGGCACCTTTAGGGATTCAGGGGTTCATGAACGCGACGAGATTATCAATATCTACAAGGAGGCCTCTCCCGTAGAAAAAACCGGTATGCTTAACATCATGCGCGAAGTGGATCCGCCAAATGGCACGCGCTACGAGATGGTGAATGAGTAAAACTTTTAAGGGTTCTGATTGTTTTCCTTAAATCCTGCCTGCCGGAAAATCTCAATAATTCTTCTTGCCCTTGTGGAGAATAAATACAGGATTGATAGACAACCAATTTGCCTTATTTTTGTCCTATTGTCATTGAACCAATTATTCATGATAAAAGCACAAAATGAAAAATCAAGTACCTTACCTCAAGGGCAATGATTTGGTTACAAAAAAATCTCTTTCACCAAAATGTATTGCCATCTTCATGTTTCTGTTTGGTTGGTTATTGCTGACTAACAGCGCCTTAGTTTTTTCTCAATCCGTAGATGTGGAGACCGCCCATCAAGTGGCTCATACGTGGTTGATGCAACGTGCCGAAAAAAAGGATATCTATTTGATACAACCAGCACATCCGGTACAAAATGATCAAGGGGTGCTGGCTTATGTTTTCGCCCTGAAACCTGCTGGATATGTTGTGGTATCGGCAGATATGCGACTTGTTCCTGTTTTAGCCTATTCTTATCATTCTGAATACCAGGTGGAAAGCTTGAATGAAAATCCGTTGGAGGAACTTATCATCGCTGATTTGTCTAACCGTTTAGTCAATTTGACAAGAACAGCCGTTGATACGTCGCAACCTTATATTCAACAGTGGGAGCAACTCCTCATGGGGGTTAATCAAACACGTTTTTTTGAACAATGGCCTCCTGTGGGGACAACCTCCTCAGGTGGGTGGGTTGAATCAAACTACAACCAAACGTCCCCTTACAATATTTTCTGCCCTATGGATTTGGTGGCCAATCAACGTAGTTTGGCGGGATGTCCTTCAGTTGCCATGGCCATGATAGTTGACTACACCAACACCCTGAATGGTACACAGCTCGATGAAACGGATGCCTACTACCACAACTATGGTGGAAATCGTTATTGGATTGATGCCGATCATGTGGCATTCGATTTTTTATCCTTTCCGGAAATCAATCAATATTTTGAATCGATTACAGAAAAATACAACAACAACGAACAAATAAATGCTGAGGAGAAAGCGGCACTGATTTTTGGTTGTGGGATTGCGGCGCGTCAGGTATATGGAAGTGGTGGTTCGGGAACATTTGGTGTGGATCAGGCATTCGAGGCCTATCAGCGTTTTGGTTACATTGATTCACGTCTGGTAGATGATACCGACACCTCCTTTTATACTCAGATGAAACATAATATCATGCAAGCCATGCCGGTTCATTTAGCTTTGTTACAATCCGGTGCCTCCGGAGGGCACAACGTAGTAGCTGATGGATATAATACCGACGACTATTACCACATCAACTTCGGTTGGGGCGGATCTTACAACGGTTGGTACCATGTGCCGGATGACCTTCCTTATAGTCTGACTATTTTGGAGGGAGCTGTAATGGATATTGGCGCCAGGCAGGTGGGCCTGAATGATCTTAAACAACGAACCACTGAGAGGATTAATATATCTCCCAATCCATGTACCTCATTCACCCAATTAACCTTCGAGTTGAAAGATTCAGGTTTTGTGGCCATTGAGTTGTATTCATTGAATGGTATGTTTATGGAGCAGGTTTTTCAGGGGAATTTGTTGTCAGGAAATAATAAATTGGACATGAATGAGATTCCTGAACAGGGATGTTACCTCATCGTAATTCGTACAGATCATGAGTTGATCACCCAAAAATTGGTAGTCTTGTAGAAAACCTTGATTAGCCATATTGAGTACCACAGAATGAATAACGGAGCGTTTTGGCTTTCCAATTTATCGTACACCGGTCTCTTTCTTCCAAACCCGTTTTAAGTTTAGCATATTCATGGGATTGGTGGTGAGCCCGTGGACATTATTCTGAACAATTCGCACCGATTCATCATAATACAATACCACCACCGGCGATTCTTCCATGATCAGGCTGTCAAGTTGACGGTAGCGTATGGTTCTGCGTAAGGGGTTGTTTTCCAGCATGGTGATTCGGTAGAGCGAGTCGTAAGTAGCATTGGAAAAATGGGTGTAATTGGGTCCTTGGGGAGCAAAATTTTCTGAAAAAAACAACGACAGGTAGTTTTCCTCATCCGGGTAGTCGGCAATCCACGATGCCCTGAAAAATGGCAGTTTGCTTTGTGCTTTCATTTCACGAACCGACGCCGGAGGAGATACCTCTACCATGATGGTGAGCCCGATTTCCTGCCATTGTGCCTGGGCAAACTTAATCAGGTCGAGGTAGTCGGGGGTGGTGATGAGTTTGATGGGTGGCACCGGATGTTGCGCATCAAAACCGGCTTCCCGAAGGAGTTCTTTGGCCTTTTCGGGTTGAAAATCATAACCATATCCGGCGTTTTGGTCATGCGCGGGCATGCCCTTGGGGATAATGCCCACGGTGCCCGGTGTGCCAATGTTATTCCGTAAATACCGGAGCATCTTTGTGCGATCGAATCCATAATTTAATGCCTGTCGCACTTGTTTCCGGGCTAGAGGGCTTGTTTTCACCACCGGCAGCGAAGTGTCCACCAGAATGGCTAAGTATTCGGTGTTTAAAAATGGTTGCCCCTGCAACTGAAATCGATGGCTGTACTTGGCTTTTAGCTCACCTGATTTGTTCAACAACTCGTCTTTGTACGAAGGGTCTATCCCCGACATAAAATCGAAATTGCCTTTGGCAAATTCCATGAAGGCGGTCATTTTATCAATCAGAAACGAGATGGCTACCCCATCCAATATGGGAAGGGACGAATCGCCTGATTTCTCAAAGTAGTTGGGGTTGCGTTTGAGTACTAACTTGATGTTTTCCACCCAGTTCTGCATTTGAAAGGGACCTGTTCCCACCGGGTGGGTGCGGAAATCCTTGCCGTAATAGGTCACCACTTCTTCCGGAATAACCGAACAATAGGGCATGCTCAGAATGCTTAAAAATGGTGGAAAGGGCTGAGTAAGATGAATGGACAAGGTGCTGTCGTTCAAGGCGTAAATTTGCGGCACCCCATCGTTCATTTTTACGTTGGCGAGCACCCAGGCACCCGGAGAGGCAGTTTTGGGGTCGAGCAATCGTTGCAGGCTGTATGCCGCATCTCCGGCGGTTACTGTTCTGGTTTTACTGTCGAAAACAGGGTTTGAATGAAAATGAACATCCTTGCGCAGATGGAAAATATAGGTGAGGCCATCCTCCGAAATGTCCCAACTTCGCGCAATGGACGGTTTTACCAGCAAACTGTCGTCGAGTTGTACCAGCCCATTGTACAATTGATTGCAAACCCAGGTGTGTGCCTGATCGCGGGCAAAGGCAGGGTCGAGGGTGACCAGTCCGGCCGACTCATTGTATTTGAAAATCTGTTTGTCAATCTCCTGATTGGGTTGGCCACAACTCCACAGAGCCATTACCACACTGAGCAACAGAAATTTGAAAAAATATGAAACAGATTTGGTGTTCAATGGATAATATTATTTTATCTTTGTGTAATACGAGTCAAAATTAACAAAACCCTGTCAGGAATTTTGCCCATGATTCAAAAATCAATTATTATTTGATAATCCATGCGCTATTTCTGATCTAATCCGGGACTTAAGTCCTTAAAAACAAATTAATACACATGAAAAAACAATCTGCTGTTATCTCACTGTTGGTCATCTGGCTGATGGCAATGTCGTCCATGCTTTGGTCGCAAACCGAAACCTACGGTGCCTATTATTGTTCCCAGAAAAAGCAACATGGTGCCGAACCACTGTCACACGCGGCTATGGGACCCAATTCTCCAATGCACAGTTTCGATGTGCAAAAATACACGCTTGTGCTCGATTTTCTGGATAATTTCGATCCTCCCTATCCGCAAAACTTCGACGGTATGGTGCAGGTGGATTTCCGGGTAGATTCTACGCTTAACTCCATCACATTGAATGCCGTACAATCGTCGTTGTTGGTGACGGGCGTTTCGCAGGCAGGGGTTGCCTTCACGCAAGTGGATAACCTGCTCGAAATCCAACTCGATCGAACCTACGAACCGAATGAAATTGTTTCGGTGATGATTGATTATCAACATCTTGATGTAGAAGATGGAGCCTTTTTTGTATCGGATGGGTATTTGTTTACCGATTGCGAACCTCAGGGAGCACGCAAATGGTTTCCTTGCTATGATAGTCCTTCCGACAAAGCATCCCTCGAAGTCTATGCTTCTGTTCCCGATGATGTGTTGTTGGGCTCCAACGGTACCCTTGTGGACAGTATCGTTCAGGGTGGAATGGTGGAATACCATTGGCTGAGTGAAATTCCCGTGGCTACTTACATCATGGTGATTACCGCCAAAAAAGACTATCATAAATACACCATGTATTGGACTCGTCCATCAGATGGTGCACAAATACCTTTCGTGTATTACTTTGGTGATGATGAGCCTTTTATCACCACCATGGCAAAGGTGAACAACATGGCATACTATTTTTCCAATCGATATGGAGAATATCCTTTTACCAAAAGTGGATTTGCCACTGCCAACGATGAATTTACCTGGGGAGGTATGGAAAATCAAACCCTAACCACTTTATGCTACAATTGCTGGAGCGAAAGTCTGATGGTACATGAATTTGCCCACCAGTGGTTTGGCGATATGATTAGTCCGGGAACTTGGGCCGATTTGTGGTTGAACGAAGGATTTGCCACCTGGTCGGAGGCTTTTTGGCTGGAACCATACAATTACAATGATTACAAAGGCCGTATTTTGAGCTATGCCAGTACCTACCTGTCACAAAACCCCGGATGGGCCATTTATAACGAGTCGTGGATCAACAACCCCCCGGGCAACAATGTCATGTTTAATTATGCCATTACTTATGCCAAATCTGCTTGTATTCTCCATCAGTTGAGGTATTTGCTGGGCGATGACTTGTATTTTGAGGCCATCAAGAGCTACGCGGAAGATACGGTGAATTTCAAGTTTAAAACAGCCGTAACCGACGACTTTGCAGAAAAAATCAGCGAGGTGGCAGGGGAGGATATGCATTGGTATTTTGATGCATGGGTAAAGCAAGCCAACCATCCGGTTTATATGAATGAATATTATTTTGAAGAACTCCCCAATGGAAACTGGAATGTCCATTTTGAAGCCAATCAGGTGCAGGCCGATGGGTCGTTTTTCCCCATGGATATAGAAATACTGGTTTATTTTTTCGATTTGACAGACACCACATTCAGGGTGCACAATGGCGAAAACCACCAACATTTTACCTTTGAAGTAGCGCAAGAGCCGGGGGCCTTGTATTTTGACCAGAATAACAACATTGTACTGAAAGAAGCGACAACTATATTGGGCATTCCCAATCATGGTACGACTGATGACCGGATGTGGGCCTATCCCAACCCTGCCCGGGATGTGGTAACTTTAGTTCTGAACAAACCTGCCTCCGCACCGGTAAACATGGTTTGTTACAATATGTCGGGTCAGCGGGTTTTTCAACAAACCTATAAGGCAGGCGATCCGTTGACCTTGTCTGTTGAAGGTTGGAATTCAGGTGTATATCAGGTTGTTGCAGTGGAATCAGGTGTAAAAAGTGCCTGCCGTTTTGTGGTAAAATAGCCCGAATAAAAGTCGGAGGGTTTTTAACCGAAATAGCCGATTTGGCGCGAAAATTACCTATTTTTGTCGTTATGTAATTTATATCATATCGATAAAATCCTATGTTTTTAAAAATTGGAAAACAGCTTAAGGTAACATTATTTCTAATATTTTTCCTGTCTTACGGCATGGTGTTTGGCCAAGGCGACGGGTTGTCAGGAGATTTGATTGTTTTTCACGCAGGCAGTCTGTCGGTGCCCATGGCTGAGATTTCCAAAGCGTTTAAGAAACAACATCCGGAGGTAAACATATTGATGGAAGCTGCCGGAAGTGTGGCTTGCGCCAGAAAAATTACCGAACTTAACAAACCCTGCGATGTGATGGCATCGGCAGATTATGCGGTAATCGATCAACTGTTGATTCCTCGATATGCCCAATGGAATATTAAGTTTGCCAGCAATGAAATGGTCGTGGCATTTCGGGGGCAATCCGTTGACAGCAAAAAGATTTCTAAAGACAATTGGTATCAGATTATGCTGGATCCTTCGGTCCAAATCGGCCGTGCCGACCCCAACATGGATCCTTGTGGATACCGTTCTGTTTTGGTGGCAAAATTGGCCGAAAAATATTATCAATCTCCCGGCCTTGCCCAACGAATCCTCGATAAAGACAAACAAAATATCCGGCCCAAAGAAACGGATTTGCTTGCGCTGGTGGAAACCGGAAATGTAGATTATATTTTTATTTATCGCTCTGTGGCCGAGCAGCATCATCTTAAATATGTGGTTCTTCCGGATGAAATCAATTTGAAAAACCCCAAGTTTACTGATTTGTACCATGAGGTGTCGGTGGAGATTAACGGAAAGACACCTCACGAAAAAATCACTCAATTTGGAGAACCCATGATATACGGGGTTACCATTCCCACAAATGCGCCCAATAAGGAATTGGCACAGGCCTTTGTGCGCTTTATGCTGTCGCAGGAAGGTACCGACATTTTGGAAAGTTTGGGGCAACCATCGGTAGTTCCATCACCTTCTGATACCTACGATTTCATCCCTGATGAGTTGAAACCATATGCCACCAAACCCAATTAATTCAACAGCTTATGTTTAGAAAAATATTGCCCTTATTCCTGTTGCTTTGCCTGAGTTCCGGACTGTTGGCACAATCAACCGATTATTCCCGATGGAACCTGAATGGTCGGGCAAAAGTGGTTGTTGAACAAGTTTATGAACTGCCTAACAATGCCAACGGTGTTGATACATTGGCTTATACCTATTATAACACTTTCGATCAGTTTGGTAATAAAGTGTTGGATATCAGGATGAAATCTGATGGGCGTGTGGATGAAAATTATGTGTATACCTACAATGAGGATCACCAACGCGACAAGTCTTATCAATATGATTTTGATGGAAAATTAATCAGAACCATCTACTATTTATACAATTCAAAAGGGGTGTTACAAGCCGACAGCAGCATCATGGCGGATGGTCAAATTGATAAGATTTTTAAGTACTTCTACAACGGGGATGGTTTCTTGGTTTATGATGAAAGTTTCGATGGCCACGGAAATCTGCAAAAAAGGTACCAGTATGGCTACGACAGTCTTGGAAGAAAAATTGAAATCGACAAGATTAACCGTAACGGGAAATTGGATAAGCGCAGTGCGCTGACCTATGATGACCACAACAATGTGGTAGGCGAATCAACATTTTTGCCCGATGGAAGTCTGAAAAATAAGTCAGGTTATACATACCGGTATGATGAAAATAACAACTGGGTGGAAAAAACCATTTGGTGGGATGGCGTGGCTGTAAAAAGAATTGTTCGTGAAATTTCCTATTACCACTAAATGTGACTTATAGTGGCGCACAACCACCTCAGTTTCGCATTTGCTAATGAACTACATTTCGACAATCTCAATGCCATTCATCCGGCGGACTTCAGGTGATTTACTGAATGAAGCTAAGGGTGGTTTGGTGCTGGTGTTTTGTTGAAATTTGCAGATGATTTGATGGCCTTATTTGTACTAAACCCTGGGAGCCCGACCGGCCCCGCTGCATTTTGCCACACTTTTCGTTGAAATTGGTGACATAAGGGCATACCTCACCTATGTTCCGAAAGGGCACTAGTGATATCAGGGTAATTGCCGTCCGGCAGATACGGTTAGCCATCCGCCCGGCGTAGCCACCCAACCCAACGAAAATAAACTGATGGCGAGATGAAATAAATACGTTCACAAGAAGAGGATTAACTTAAAAATAAAGTATATTTGACAACTGCTAAATACCATAACATGAACCTCACCCACATTCCTCATTTTTTGCATTATTTGATTTTCATGGCGTTTGGGTATATGGGGAGTGTAGTCAAAGGGGGGATAAATGGTGTAGGGGTGGGGTTGGCAGGTAGTTGGCAAATATTATAAACTTAAGATATGGATAAAAAAGAACATTTAAACTTATTACTCAACGAAGTCTTTTCTCCGATAGCTCCAATCAAACAAAAGGACTTCTTTTTTGGTAGAATAACGCAACTTGAAAAGATTGCCGAAGCAATTAACGAAAAAGGACAACATGGAATTTTATACGGAGAACGAGGAGTTGGTAAAACTTCATTAGCCAATATTATGGCAACCTCCTATACAAACTTGTTTCCCGTCAAAATAACTTGTAATAGGAAAGATAATTTTAAGACTCTTTGGGAGAACGCATTAGGAAAAGTTCAATTTGCAAAAACTACAAAAGGACTCGGTTTTAATGCGGATGAATCACAACAGGTTATTTCATTAGGAACCCAGATATCATCAATTCCAAATTTAAGACCTTCACACATTGAAGCTGTATTAAGTCAACTATCAACCGTCAAGCTATTATTCATTTTTGACGAATTTGATAATATTACAAACGACAAAGCACGTTCATCATTTGCAGATTTGATTAAAACCCTATCCGACAATAATACAAATACAACTATAATTTTAGTTGGCATTGCTGACAACATTGAATCCTTAATTGGAACTCACCAATCTTTAGAACGATGTTTAAAGCAAGTGAAAATGCCAAGAATGAAGAAAGAAGAATCAGAGGAAATTATAATCAAAGGTATGAACAAGTTGGGGATTAAAATTGATGTTGCCGTAAAAAATAAGATAATAGAATTTTCTTCTGGATTTCCTCATTACGTTCACCTTCTTTGTAAATATGGGGCGAAAGAATTGATTGCTAACGATAAGAGTAATTTTTCACCAGCGTATTTGAATATTGCAATTAGAGAAGGGATTGAAAACACATCTGAACAATTAAGAATTTCTTACAGAAAAGCTGTTTTATCATCAAACAGCACCACAAAATGGAGAGATTTAATTTATGCCTGTGCAAGCGCAAGAACTGATGAATTTAATGCTTTTACAATAACCGAAGTCGTTAAGGAATATAATTCGATTACAGGAAAAGACGTTAAGAATAGCAGCTTGAATTATAATCTAAACCAGCTAACCTGTGAAAACCGAGGTGAAATTTTAACAAAGCTTGGAAAAGGAATGGGGACAAGATATGTATTTAAAAACCCCATGATGAGAGCATTCGTAAAGTTAAAAATGAACTTGGAATAAATAAACATTTGCCAACACGCTGTCAAAGAGCATTAAAACGCTCTTTACAGCCAATTCGTTGTAGGGCATAAAAAAAAGACACATAATGATAACCACGGATTACATCTTTAACATGGATAACTATAAGTTTAGTAGGAGAATTGCTAAAGGATTGATAGGGATTATTGTCGTATCTGTGATTTCCACCTTTATGTTAATTGGATTTGATTTAGAGAAAATCGGACAATTAATTGTAGGTTCAATATATGGATTGATCATACTTTTACAACTCAATGCTCTATTAAAATCAAGTATATATTACTTAAAAAAGATAGAATTTAAGGATGACAAGGTTTATTTATATATTGATAGGTTTGATAAGGAGTACAAGAAATATGAACTTGATATAAATTCAACACGAATACAGATATTTGAGTTGTTTTTCCCTTTTACAAGATACGGTCGAAATTATAAACTAAAATTTAACATCAGAGATAGCAAATTGAAAAAATATGTGACAATTTATGCTCAACATGAAATAGGAAATTGGAATATTGACAAGTTTAAGGAAGTATATTCAATATATGGTAAAATAAAGGGAGTAGCTGTAAGTACAGATTCATTTAATAAATATGGATTATTAGAATGAAGAATTTACGCCCTACAACTATGTATAAAAATAATAGCCGAGACAGTAGTAAATTCAAGGGTTGTAGCCCGCTCCAACCTTCTTCTATCTTGACAGGAATGTGCCACGTAATCTGCCACTACTCATACAATTTACCATTATGCACAATACAATCTAAAACCATCAATAATTAAATTAAATTGAACATTATGAAAAAAAGCTACTTATTATTCATCATTCTACTATTCCAATTTACAAGAATCACAGCCCAATGTCCCCCTGATGGCATCATTTTCAGAAATCAAGCCGATATCAACAACTTTCAAACAAATTACCCAAATTGTTCAGAAATCTCTGGTGTAGGTATTGAAGGAGACGATATTATTAGTTTAAATGGATTAAACAACTTAGTTTCAATAGAACAAAATCTGGTTATTACTCAGAACAATTTATTGAACGACATAACTGGATTAAACAACTTAACTTATATTGGAGGAAATCTGGCAATAACATACAATAGCTCATTAACCAACCTCTCCGGACTAGACAATCTAAGCTATCTTGGAGGATCGTTACTTATTCTGGAAAATGATTCACTACAAACTTTAACTCAATTCAAAACTCTTGACTCAATTGGAGGTGAACTTTGGTTTAGTTATAACACTTCATTAAATTCTCTGTTAGGTTTAGATAGTCTGTCATATATTGGAGATAAATTTATTCTTGAAGGAAGTCATCAACTTGCAAATCTTTCTGGATTAGAAGGTCTACAGGCCATTGGATTGTATATTTCCATTATGGACAATGATAGTCTGGTGAATTTATCCGGATTAGAAAACCTAACATCAATAAATGGAAGTCTTGGAATCAGTTATAATGATATGTTGACATCCTTGCAAGGAATTGAAAACATCAATCCTGAATCAATTGGGGATATTTGGATACAAAACAATCCTAGTTTAACTACTTGCGATATTCAAAATATTTGCGATTACCTCGCTGATCCAAACGGTGTACATATTGAAAATAATGCCTCTGGCTGTGATAGCCAAGCAGAAATAGAACACGCGTGTTTAGTTTCGGTTCCAAATTCGACTAACAATCCCCAATTAACATTTTATCCAAATCCAGCAAAAGATGAAATCTATATCTCGACAGAAAATGTCTCTGGAATAAGTGAAATATTTCTTTACAATCAACTTGGACAAAAAGTATTACAAAAATCAGGAATTACCAACAAGATTGACATTACAATGTTAAGTTCAGGAATGTACATTCTGGAATTTGCAACGAATGAACTGAATATTAGAAGAATATTAATAATTGAATAAGCACAGTGCTTAACAATGCATCATGCTTTATGGCGGGTTACGTTATAAAAATGAGTATTTTAGTTCCAAACATAAATCGGCGTAGCAAGAAAGATTTTTTTTTATGAAGTGTGCCAAAAAGCATTTACTTATCGTTATACCCTATGCAAACAACCACACAAAACAATCTAACGTCTGAATATTGAACTTAAGTTAACAATGCAATGAAAAAAACATTCATTTTGATGCTCTTTATCGCAGTTTGTTATTCGACATCAATCTCACAATCATGTCTTCCCTACGGAATAACGTTTACTTCTCAAACAGAAATAGATAGTTTTCAGTATCATTATCCTAACTGCACCGAGATTGAAGGATGGGTTAGAATTGACGACTCTATTGATGGAAATATTAACAATTTAACAGGATTAAGTGTGTTAAATCGGCTGGGAAGTCAGATTAATATTGAAAATAATGACTCTTTAATCACATTAGATGGTTTAGAAAACATCGACTCCATAGGACTTAACCTTATTATTTACAACAACAAAAGTCTTATAAATATTTCACATCTTGAAAGCTTATCATATGTAAAAGGTGTAATCCTCATCGAAAAGAACGCTTCATTGTTAACATTGGAGGGGCTGGAGAACTTTGATACAATTAGTTTGCTAAATATCATTGAAAATGAATCTCTGGAACATTTACATAATCTCTTAAATCTAAAGGCCGTAAGAACCGAATTGCTAATTGAGAATAATCAATCAATCAAAGATTTGTCCGGTCTTGAAAACTTGACTTATGTTGGAGAAGATTTGAAAATATTTGACATGGATTTATTAAACGATCTGCAAGGACTGAATAATTTAGCATATGCTCAGTGGTTAAAAGTAAGATATAACGATAATCTTACCAGTCTTGATGGTTTATATAAACTGGATACAATAGTTGGTCTTTCAATTAACGACAATCCCGAGCTGCTCTCAATGGAAAGCATTGCAAATACTCATATAAATTGGTTTGCTCATGTAGAAGATAACAATCTCTTAGAAGTTTGTAATATAAAATCTATCTGTGAATTAATCGCAACTGCTGATCCTGATTATATTATTATACAAGATAATGCACAAGGCTGCAATAGTGTGGAAGAAGTACAGGAATTATGTCTGCTGGATATGCCAAATAATAATGATGTAGGTTTGTTGCAAATTTATCCAAATCCAACTGGTAAATATCTGTATATCTTAGGGATAGACCCTTTAAGTGTTGATAAAGTATCGATATACAATACCTATCAGCAAATTGCATTAAAGGATGGTAAAGCGAATAAAATTGATGTTTCAAATTTTAAGCAAGGAATCTATATAATTGAAGTATTAAACAAGGGGAAAGTATTTAGAAATAAATTTATTAAAGAATAAGCCACAGTCCATATCAAAAGTTTAAACGTCATGCGGGGATGTTGTAAATAGATAGATTATGCAGGGAGTAAAATTTAATTGTAAATTGAAAAAGAAGCGTTTTAAAATACCCAACGCCGCATATTTAAATCGTTGGGCGCAATGCAGGTATCACCCTAAAACGAAATTTTTATGAAAAAGTTAATACTAATCTTGATACTATTTCCAACAATCCTATATGGTCAGGGTTGGGAAAAGACATTAAACCCTGGTTATGGCTTTAATGTAAAAGAAACATCGGATGGAGGTTTTATTATTGCGGGTTCGATTTTTACTTGGGAAATGTGCCTTATTAAAACAGATAAAAATGGAAATACCTTATGGGCTAAAACTTATGGCGATGACTATGAATGGAGTACCTGTGTAATTCAGACTAGTGATGGAGAATATGTTCTGACTGGAAAAACTGGAAATACTGTTTTTTTGATGAGGGTGAATAGTAATGGAGATATTAATTGGACTAAAGCATATGATTTTCCTTCTTATACTGTTGGATATAGTGTACAAAATACTGATGATGGTGGATATATGATCTTTGCTACTTCGGGTTCCAATGCTTGTTTGATTAAAACAGATGTAGATGGTGCGATAGAATGGACAAAAAAATACGGAGGAAGTATTTTTACTGAATGTTTTGATGGTCAACAGACTTCTGATCTTGGATATGTACTATTCGGAAGAATAAGAACATCAGCTTATGAATATGGTGTTTTTATGCTTAAAACAAATGTAAATGGCGATAGTTTGTGGTCAAAAGCTTTTTATGAAGATGACGGAGTTGGGTACATAGGGCAACAAACAAAAGATGGAGGATATATTATTACAGGTGAAACCAGTTTATATAATATGGGTAAAATATTCTTAATTAAAACAGATAATAATGGTGATATATTATGGACAAGAACTTATGGGGAGGATTCTATGAATAAAGGTTATGCTGTCCGGCAGACTTCAGATGGTGGGTTTATTCTTACGGGTGCTTTAAACCAAGGACTACCCAATTGTGACTTATTTTTATTAAAAACAAATAATTTAGGTGACACGCTATGGAAAAAAAGGTTTGGTGGTGAGGGCCAGGATTGGGGATATTCTGTTCAAGAAACTTCAGATTATGGTTTCATCCTTGCGGGTCAAACTGATACGCCTGATGGAGGAACAAGTATATATCTTATAAAGACAGATAGTGAGGGAAGTGTATCATTCTCAGAAGAATTTCCCATTTCAAACCCAAACAGAAAACTAATTAAAACGGTTGATATATCAGGCAAAGAAGTTTTAAAACCTGAAAAAAATCAATTATTCATTGATATTTATGATGATGGAACAACAAAAAAGAAAATGAAGTTAAAATAAGCTTAGTGTCTATTGTCTTGCCCCCTAAATTATTCGGATGAGATTATATTCAATATTCATTTATAATTTTGTCCGCTTTGAGCAAGAAAAGAACCTTTACAAAAGAAGAAAAACTTCGTATTCTGCGCGAAGCCTCAGAAAATGGTCGAGATGGCCCAGCTTAGCTGGGCAACATTTTCTTTTCTAAAAATTATAGGATTCCTACCTTTGCACCCAAAATAATTTCAGCGCAAATGCGAAGGTGGTGGTTTTTATGGGTGTTTACAGTTATTGTGTCGGTGGTACATGGGCAAGAAATCGACATCGCCAATGCCATGGAAATCATTCCTCCACAGGGAGAAAATACCTGCGCCAGCTGGTCGCCTGACGGAACCAAAATCGCCTTTCAAACCAATCGAAACGGGACCTGGGACATCTATATTTACGATCTGGAAACGAAATCCGAAAGCGTTTTGGTCTCCGGTGTAAGCCGGGAGCAGCATCCTGTTTGGTTTCCCGATGGGGAGAGCGTGGTGTTCGATTCGGATTGTTTGGGGTATGAATATTTGTTTCGTTGTCGCATTTCTGATGGAAAAATTACCCCATTATTCAAAAGAGATATTATTTGTCAACAAGCCTCTTTTCCTGAGGTACCCCGTCAGGTGTATTTTTCCGGATACGACAAAGTAAGCAAACAATGGCAAATATACAGCTACGATTTTGTTTACGACAACCTCAACCGCCTCACCCAACACAAAGCCAAATGTGCTGATCCCCAAGTGGCGCCCGATGGTAAACATCTGATTTATTTAAAGGCCAGAACCGTGTTCGAGCCTTCCTCTTTTCCCATCATCAACTGGTATGGTGAAGAAATCGGTCGGCTGGATTCGTTGCGCGCCAAAGACCCGTGCTGGAATGAGTCGGGTTTGAAAGTTTATTTTGTTTCATACAAAGACGATGTGGTCGGCGAATTGTACAGCATTTGGGAAAATGGCACTCACCTGGAACGTCTCACCTTCGACACCCTCCAAATTTCACAACCGGCCATCTCTCCCGATGGAAAATACCTCCTCCTCACCGTAGGCAACGCATCCGGCGCAGGCATCAGGTTGATCGAGTTGCCTGAATACTGATAAATATCAGATAAAGAGATATATAGGCATTTTAAATTGCGTGTTTGAAAACAAAACCGGGTAAGTTGGCCTAACTTGCGTATCTTTGTGGAAAACCAAAAATTAAAATCGAAGAATTATGGCAGGTCAACAACATGAATTTAGTTTGAGTAGAATACTCCCCATCGGTATCGTGGTGGGCGCAATTTTATTGTTAATCATCTTTTGGAGCCGCATGACGGTCACCATCAAGGGTGGATATGGCGGTGTATTGTTTGAAACCTTTGGCGGGGGTATCGACACGGTAAACACCTATGGAGAGGGTTTTCATTTTATCGCTCCATGGAATGAAATGGTACAATACGAAACCCGTCAGCAGGAGATTGCAGAGAATATGGATGTTCTTTCTTCCAATGGATTGGAAATCAGAGCAGATGTGTCGGCATGGTATGAACCTGACTTTTCGGAGTTGGGTTTGCTTCACGCAAAAATAGGTACCGACTATGTTCGACGGATTGTAATCCCGGCTCTGCGTTCATCAGCCAGAAGTGTTATCGGTCGTTATACACCGGAGCAAATTTACTCCACCAAGAGGGATGTGATACAAGATGAAATTTATACGGAAGCCAGGCTTATTCTAAGTAACAAATATGTGAATCTCAATCGGATACTTATTCGATCCATCGTGCTTCCTCCAACCATTAAGTCGGCCATCGAAGGCAAACTTAAGCAAGAACAGGAGTCGCTTGAGTACGAATTCAAATTGCAAAAAGCCCAGAAAGAGGCCGAACGACAAATAATTGATGCTGAAGGTAAAGCACAGGCCAACCGCATCCTTAATGCCAGTTTAACTGATAAAATTTTACAGGAAAAAGGCATCAGTGCCACCGTGAGGTTGGCCGAATCCAACAATACCAAAATCGTGATTATCGGTAACAGCAACAATGGGATGCCCATTATTTTGGGTGATTTGAAATAGGGGAATCTTTGGTAAAAAAAGAGGCTGTCCTTAAGGGCAGCCTCTTTTTTGTTTGTCTACAGAAACCTATTTCTGCAGGTAATGGTATTTTTAGATAAACTTCAATTCCACCAATGAAGCCTTAATCAGTTCAAAGGTGCGTTCGATGTCCATATCCAAACCAACCGAAAAGCGAACCAGACCGGGGGAGAGGCCCATTTCTTTTTGGATATCTTCGGGCACTTCGGAGGAAGTGCTTTTGCCTGAGTTGGAAAAGAGGGTTTTGAAATATCCCAGACTCACGGCGTGGTATCCCACACCTTTTTCCTGCATCAATTCCATGAAGGGGGCAGCGCGTTCGGCGGTTCCCAGGTCGATGGCAATCAATCCACCCATGCCATAGCCTTCGTTCATTTGTGATTTTAATAACTCATACTGAGGATGTTCGGGGATGCCGGGATAGTTATACTTTAATCCAAGTTCTTTAAAGCGTTCGGCCAGATAGAGGGCGTTCTTGCTGTGTTGCATCATCCGTATATGGAGTGTGGCCATATTTTTTAAAATGGAGGAGGAGCGCAAGGGGTCGAGCACAGGACCCAGCAGCATGGCTGTTCCGGTGTTCACATCGCTGATGGCATTGATGAACTCGTTGGAAGCACAAATGGCTCCGGCCACACAGTCGTTTTTACCATTGATAAATTTGGTCATGCTATACACCACGATGTCGGCACCCAGCCGGAACGGACTGATAATCATGGGTGTAAAGGTGTTGTCCACGATGAGTTTGATGTCGTGAGCATGGGCAATCTCCGCCAGCTTGGGCAGGTCGGAAATTTGCAGCAAGGGATTGGTCATCGATTCTGTGTACAGAATTTTGGTGTTGGGACGGATGGCTTTACGGATGCTGTCGTGGTCGTCGATATTCACGAAAGTGACATCGATATTAAATTTCTTGATGTAGTTGTTCAGAAAGGCAAAAGTGCCTCCATAGGTCGTAACACTGGTGATGATGTGATCGCCACTGTTCACATTCTGGAGAATGGCCGTGGTAATGGCCGACATTCCTGACCCGGTTACCCAGGCCGATTCGGTACCTTCCATGGCTGCAAGGGCATCGGCCAGGTATTTGTTGGAAGGATTCCAGTGGCGTGAGTAAAGAAAACAACCTTGTGCTTCGCCATGGAAGGCATCAATCATGGTGTTTTCCTGCAAAAATGTATAAGTAGCTGAGTCGGTAATGGATGGATTTACATCGCCAAACTCGCCAAATTGTTTTAAATCCTGTATGGCGTTGGCCGGATTAAATTTTTCTGACATGGACATTTTCTTTTATGGTTTTCTGGTCACAAATGTAGTAAACAAAGACACCTTTCGTTGTTAGAATGGGTATAAATTAAGAATCGACCGGTTGGTAATGACCACACATATTGGTTCACTAATTGTCCGATCATTCAACCTTTATTCTATTTTTGTGGAGCTTCCACATATGGCACGCAGTATGATGAAACGTTATAAGATACCCGTTGCACTGTTTTCGGGATTGTTGGTTCTCTTTCTGATACTCAACTGGGGATTTTTTTCTCCGTTGAGAACGCAATTTGTAGATGGTGACGGAAGTGGTCATTATGCCTATCTGCCTGCCATTTTTGTCCATCATACGGTTGACTTTACTCCTGTGCAGGAAGCCGAAGAATCGCGTAAAAGTGCTGATTACGTGGGCCATAATTATCATCGACAAGGGGAGGTGCTCATCAATAAATTTCCGGTAGGAACCGCTATCCTTATTGCACCTTTTTATGTGATGGCCTATGTCGTTTCCAAGATCGCAGGTTTGCCAACGGATGGTTACAACATTGTTTTTCAATGGGCGGTGGGAATTGCGGGAGTTTTTTGGCTGAGTTTGGGACTCTGGTTTTTAATCCGTTTGCTAAAACTGAATAAAATCCGGCAAAAGCGCGCCATTTGGTTTACCATCTCGGGGTTTCTGGCCACCAACCTGTTTTTTTATGGATTCATTAATCCTTCGTTTTCACATGTATATTCCTTTTTTGCGATCACGGCTTTTTTCTATTTCATAACACGGTTATTTAAGCCCACGCGAAATCAAAGTCCCGCTACAGATTTGTATTGGTCGGCCTGCTTTTTTGGATTGGTGTTGTTGATCCGTCCGGCAAACGCCCTGGCGATTTTGGCTGTTCCTTATTTGGCGGGAGGATTCACGCCTTTTTGGAAAAAACTTTCGGCCATCTTTTCATTCAAACGGTTGGCTTGGGCTCTTGCCTTGTTTCTGTTGGCCTTGAGTCCTCAATTGCTTATCAATTACTTGCAAACGGGAAGTTTTTTTGTGGATGGTTATCAAAATGAAGGATTCTTTTTTGCGCACCCACATCTGCTTGATTTCCTTTTCAGTTACCAAAAGGGTTGGTTGGTTTATACGCCTTTTATGTTGTTGTTGATTCCCGGTTTGATATTGATGTACCTAAGATCGCGTACTCGTTTTTATCCCCTCATTTTCTTTTTGTTTGTTCTTGTTTATGTTTTCTCCAGTTGGTGGAATTGGTTTTATGGCGACAGTTTTGGCATGCGACCAATGGTAGATTATTATGGACTTTTTATGTTGGTCATTGCAGGAGCCATTCTGAAAATCAAGCGTCTTAGATTAATTAGACTGGTTTATGCATTCGTTGGGGTTACAATATTTCTCAATCTGTTTCAAACTTATCAATATGCCACGGGAATTCTGCATCCCGACTCCATGACACGGGAGGCGTATTGGTATGTTTTCCTGAAAAGTGATTCCGGTTATCGGGGGGTAATTGCCGGTGGCGACGAGTATTTTTATGGAAAATTAGCCGACACTCCTTTCGATACGACCCTAAACACCATCGATCGACTACCCTTAAATTGGTCGTTGAATGAAAAATCGGTGATTTATGCGCCCGGAATCAATAGTCTAGCCATCGAGCAAAACGAGGAATTTATTTATAGCCCGAGTTTTCTGTTTGACATTCCTGATGAATTTACGGAGGACTCAACGGTATATGTGCGTTTTCGTTTGCGGTACAAAGAACTGACTCCAGATGCTGCACTTCACGCCCTCATCGTGATGGATATTACCGATCAGCAACAAAATCATGTTTTTTACAAGGCTTTTAGGTTCAAGCGACTACCCGACAAAAGGGTAAATGAATGGAGAGAGGCGTCGCTGGGGTTCAAAATTCCGCCCATACAACCCGACTATAAAGAGATTAAGTTTTATGTCTGGAACAAAGACAAAGGTCATTATTTACTGGACGATTTGGGGATTGAATTTTTCAGGTATGGCGTAAATAATTAGTCTTTGGTGCCATAACAAAATTCAGACAAATATTATTCGAGTTCATCCGGAAATTTGTCGGGTTTGCCAAAATCAGGATTGGTCATAAATTCATCATCACGTAAAGTGCGGATAAAGCTAAGCAAATCAGCGCGTTCCTGTGGCGTTAAACGGATGCCTCCGTTGTTTACATGGTGCATCAACGGACTGATGTAGGGAGAGTTGACCACTTGTGTGGAATAGAAATCGATGACTTCATCTAAGGTGGCAAACCGTCCGTCGTGCATGTAGGGACCTTGTACTTCGATGTTGCGGAGGGTGGTGGCTTTATACGCCCCGTGATCCATGGGATCGCCTGTGATGGAAAAGCGGTCGGAGGGATCGGTAAATTCAGTTTCCTTGCCGTTGTTGTAGTACAAATGGGTGGTAAACAATGGGTTCCCAAACCCACCGTGACAATGGAAACAATCGGCACCTTCTTCGGTGGTAAACAGCATGTAACCATTGAGTTCAGAACCTGTAAGTTGCACCTCGCCACGCATGTATTTATCGAAACGCGAATTGGCCGAAATAAGCGTTCTGACAAACTGGGCGATGGCTTTTTCAATATGGCTAAAAGTAATGGTGGAGCTGCCAAAGGCTTTTTCAAATAACTCGGGATACCCCTTTATCGATTGAAAGAGATTTTTTATTTGGGTGGTATCTCCATTCATTTCATGAGGCGCAAGCGCCGACATGCGGACAAAATCTTCTAAGTTTCGGGCATATGGGTCGGGATTGTCGGGATAAAGCATTCCATTCCATCCATAGCCACTTGTGTTCCAAACCACATTGATTAATGGCAACATCACATGGTGTGTGGGCAATCCGGTGATGCCATGGGGAAATCCGCCAGGGAAATCAGGATGGTCCACACCGGCCTCAAACGAACGCTCCTGACGGTGACAGGTAGCGCAACTCATCAGTGAATCCGGGTGGGTACGACCCGAAAAACGTCCATCGTAAAATAAATACCGTCCCAATTCTACTCCTTCCACAGTCATTGGATTGTCTTCGGGGATATTCATTTTGGTGGGGAACCCAAAAGGAATCTCAATTTCGTAAGGAGTGGGTTCGTAAGGCTCTACGGTCGATTTGTCGCTACAGCCTGCCACGAAGAGCAGTAACAGAACCAACGTGCCATATGTAAAAAACCGATTTGTCATTTTATTGAAGGACCTCTGGTGAATACATCGTGACCATTTTCTTTTGCCTCGGCCATGGCTTCCTGTTTTTGCATGATATCGCCGCCCCATACATTGTGGTCGTAAATATTTGGTGTCTGAAACCAGTTTTCCACGTTCATTATCAGGGGGATATCGATGGTTTGACCTGCAACGATGGTAAATGCCGACGAAGGCACAACTACGTCGAAATAGTTTTGTACAAAACCAATAATGGAATCGGGATAGGCGTAATAGATTTGACCAATGCCCAGGTGAAAATTAAACGGGGCTACCTGGTTTTCCTCCTTCAACCACTTGCCATTAAGCTTCATGTAATGATAACCACCGCCCAGATTTTCGGGCCAAAACATAAACGATTCGGGCGGATTGACAAACATCAGTGAATGGTTTTTCTCTTCACTGATACCAAAAGTGAAACTCAATCCGGTGTAATTTCCTTCGGGAATGTCATCCATAAACAGGATTTTGTGGGTTGCGGGCAGGTCGGTGTCGATGTAATGGATGTCTTGCCATGCATCGAGCAGGATGTTTCCTTCGCTGCCATGCAACGTCACATCGCTGATAAAATACTGGATTTCGTTCACAAGATACTGATTTCCTGCTGCATTCACGTATCGCATATCATCGAAAACGATGGGTTCTCCATCAATTTCATGACTAAACGACAACGCCATCTTACCTGTGGTAGGTTTCGGATTGTCAGATTTTGAACCACATCCGGCAACTGAACCAACCAGCAGCAGTATTCCGCCCATCAGGGCGTAGAATGAAGGTGAACAAAATTTCAACATTTGATCATACTAATTATTTTTTATTCGTACGGCACCACACCGCTTACGGTTAGGAATTTAATGGTGTCGGCCTGGCTGCTGCCCATCTTATACACCTTGCCGTCGATGAGCACTTGCAGCGACAGAGCAGAGTTGATGTCTTTGTAGTTACCCGAAACATAAACAATCTCCCCAAGGTCGGCCATAAATTCGTATTTCCATACATCGCTCGCGCTTTCCGGACTAACTGTCACTTTTACAAGCTCTTGTTGGTCGTTTCGGTATTGCACGGTGTAGTCAGAAATGGCTCCGTAACCTTTATACGTGACTTTTTTTTGTGTGGTATCGTTGCATGCTGCGGTAATAAGCAAAAGGAGTGCCACAATGACTATGTTGATGGTTGATTTCATGATTTAAGCGTTAAAGTTTTACAATGAGGTTGATGTAGCATACCCTGCCCGGTTCCAGATAGGGGGCTTTGGAGCCGATAATCCGACGATTCAGATGTTCGTAGTAGTTGGTGTTGAACAAGTTGGAGATGCCTCCATAGATCGTGAGCTGTTCGTTATAACGATAAGCGAGAGTCAGTTCAACGGTGTTAAATCCGGGCGTGGTGGATTCATAATAGGCTTTACTTACCTTGGCTTGCTCGGCAACGATACGGAAATTAATACCCGGAGTTAATTTCCGTTTCAGGAAATGGTAGCTAAATGCCAGATTGGCCTCGAAAGGAGGAATTTCCGGTAGTGGGTCGTTCTCGATGGTTTGCTCTCCGGTAACTTGTCCGTTTTCGATAATTTGCTGAGTAGCTTTCGGGTTCAGCCCCATGGTATAAGCCGCGGATAATGAAGCGTTCCACTTTTTTTCTTCGGGAGTGGAATACAAAAACTCAAATCCGGTGAGATAAGCCTTGTCGATGTTGATGAATCGCTTCACGCCCAACACACCTTTGGTTTGTGGTTTTACTTCCGACGGCGGAACAATCACGGCTGAGATATAGTCGGTTACCATGCTGAAAAATACGGAGGTATTTATTTGTCCCCAACGGGAAGTCTTGTAATTCCAGTTGAATTCAATTTCGTGGTTGGCTTCCGGTTTTAATTGTGGATTGCCCAGATAATCGTAGTTGTCGTATCCCACAGGCAGCAGGGTAATAAACCGTTCGGTCATGTCGGGACTCCTAACGCCCTGGCCCAATGCCACTCCCAATTGGTTGGCTTGATTAACATGCCAGGTAAGTCCGCCGCTAAAGCTAAAATTGGTGTGGTTGCTCTTGGTGTCGGCATCTTCAAACACCAGGTCGCCGTTGGTGGCATACCTGAACATGGGGTCGCTGTTGCCTTGGTTCACATCAAGTCGTAAGGAAAGCACCCAGTCGATTTTATTTGTTTTGAGTTGATATTCAGCAAATAGTCCCAAATTGCTGATGAGCGCGTTGTTCCATAATTCTTCTGTAATCACCGGAAGGTTGGGTTGCATGATCAGACTTTTATAACGACTTCCGTCTTTGGAAATTCGTTCAAATCCTGAACCGGCTTCCAGCACACCTTTTCCCAAACGGAAATTGATGGCAATGCGTCCACCCGTATTGAGTGCCGTGATGTCTGAAATGGCCACGGCCGTATCAGAAAAAGGACGTTGTTTGTTGTCCATCACATGGTGTACGTCGGAGCTGTAGATATTGGCTTTTATGAAATTGATGTCGGGGCCAAAACTTGTTCCCAGGTAGTTGAATTCATAGATTTTGGTGTCATCGGTTCGTTCGTCCATGGGCAGGGTGGGGAAGTCGATGTTGCGACCCCAGGAGCGGTCGAAGCTCACGAAAAACTGTTGTCCGTCAACGGGTTGAAAGCCAACCTGCCCTTTGGTGTTGTAGGTGTTGGCAGATGCTTTCATCACGTCGCCGTTGCCGGCTTCATAGTCGCCATATTTGTTCCAGCCGGCAGAAAAACTATAAGCAATCGTTCTGTTGCCGCCATGCAGTTTTATTTTGGTTTTGTAACCCTGGTAGTTGGTTTGGCCACCTACCAACATGTCCACGTGTGTTTCGTAGCT
This sequence comes from Bacteroidales bacterium, assembly GCA_965140775.1. GTDB lineage: Bacteria > Bacteroidota > Bacteroidia > Bacteroidales > F082 > UBA6244. The sequence continues at coordinate 2,145,065 of OZ223471.1, forward strand.
GTCATGGAAAGCCGGACGACCCGTAATCAATTGAAGCACACCACCAAATGAGGGGCCGTACTTGAGCGCGTAGGGACCTTTGTAAATGGCGATGTTGTGCAAATCGCTGATGTCCACATGGGCGGTGGCAGGATCCATGCGGTTGGGACAACCTCCTTCGATTTTGGTACCGCCATTCAACTGAACGTTTAATTGTGAATACTTAAATCCGCGGATAACCGGATCAACACCCATGGCACCTTTTCGGATACCACCCACATTGGGTTGGGTGCGAAGGAAATTGCCAATGTCCTGACGGGGAGAGCTTTCTATGGGTTTGATGCCAATGATGGATGTGGGATAGGGAGTGTCCTTCAATAAATCGCCAAATACTTCCACCTCTTTCAGTTGGGTGGTTTGTTCTTCCAGTTCAATGGTCACCGGATTTTTGCTCATTTCCGGTGTGATGTCCAGCTTCAATGTGATAAAACCCAGATGGTTGAATTCCAGGGTTTGCTGTGACTTGTCGCTGATGGCCAAACTGAACGAACCATCTGTAGCGCTAACGGTGGCGGCACCGGTTTCGAGATTAACGATTTGCACCTGAGCAATGGGTTGTTGGTCGTTTTTGTTCACTATCTTACCGGAGATATTACGGCTTTGACCCAATAAAATAATGGGCAATGCGGTGAATAGAAGGGCTAAAAAGAGAATGGTTTGTTTCATGTGTAATGGTTTATTTAGTAATTCACATGAAAAAGACCGTAAAAATTCATCAAATCACCGGCGAGTGCAGATGAACAGTGCTTTTTCATTATGTGATATAATGTACAAAAATAGGCATAATGTTTTAAGGTCTGGTGAAAAATGGGGTATTTTATACTGGTTTCTAAATTGTGGTACTCGATTACCTAAATAGATTTTGGGTGAACCTCTGTCATCTTTAAATTTGTCGGCTCAAAGCATGACGCGGCGGTCATGAGTGGATAATTCAGCTAATTTTTTTCTGAAAACACTAAACCTCAACTATGATATTTTGCACTAACCATCGGGAAATGCTTTCGAAAAGGGTTGAGTGTGTGCTTATTTGTAAGGCTTTTTAAATTAAAACTTTTGGCGTCTGTTTGGCAGGGTGTTATTTAGTAATTTTGCTTTCTTAATTAGATAATCATGCGTTTTAAAGTAGGCGACAAGATCAAGTTTTTGAACGAAGTGGGAGGAGGAACAATTGTTTCCATTATTGATCACCGGATGGTGAAAGTGGAAACGGATGATGGCTTTGAAATGCCGGTGGTTACTTCTAACCTGATTTTAGATTTTCGTTCGGGACAACATGAGGAAGAGGGGAGAACCCAACCCAAAACGGCCCTGGAGATTCTCAACACGACCTCCGAACCGGAGATTCCGGCAGTAACTGAAATCAATCCCTGGGGAAAGGTGAAAGAGCAGCCCGGTATTTATCTGGCTTATGAACCCCACGAACAGCAATGGTTGCTCACGGGTGGTCTGGATGTGGTGTTGCTCAACAATACCTCCTACGATTTGCTGTTCAGCCTTTTTTTAATGCAGAATGGTTCTATGCGAGGCATCGATTTCAGTTCGGTTCCGCCCAACTCGAAAATGGTGCTCGAGAGCATCGAACGCGATGATATCGAAAATTGGACCAATGGGGTGATTCAGGTGTTGTTTCATGCAGATGAGCCCAAGAAAATTTACATGCCCGCGCACATTACCATTGATGTGAAACCCAACCGGTTTTTCAAAGAAGGAAGCTATGCCTCAACCAGTATGATGCGCGGCAAATCGTTGATGGTGAATTTAATATCGCAACAAGCTCTGACTGTGGCTTCGGATGAAGAGGCTGTAAAAAAGTACAACAGCGAGGCATTGCAACAACAGTCGGTGGTGAAAAAGGAAAAGACCTTCATCAGTCAATATAAAACCGGACCAGCGGAGGCCATCGTGGATTTGCACATTGCCGAATTGGTGGACAACATCAGCGGTATGTCGAGCCACGACATGTTTTCGCTGCAAATGGAGGTGTTTAAGAAAGCCCTCGACAGCGCCATGAAAAATGACTACGAAAAGGTGACCTTCATCCATGGAGTGGGCAATGGGGTGCTTAAAAATGCGATTATAAAGGCCTTAGACGAATACGAAGGTCTGGAAAATAAAATGGCTTCCATCAGCAAATTTGGTGTGGGAGGCCTGGATGTATTGATTAAAACCAACGATGAATAGCAGTTGTCGAGATGGAGCCCAATTGACCATCGATTTCTGTAAAAGTCGTTATCTGCTTATAACTATGGACGAACCGACCATGAATAACGCATTGTACCCACACATGTGGGCCTTGTGATTCGATTCGTCAGAATTCTAATTAAACAAAGTCAAATGAAAAAAATAACTTCTTTTTTCTTTTCCATGCAGACGATGGGAGTACTCATCTTGCTGTTTGCATTTGCCATAGCCACGGCTACCTTTATCGAAAACGATTATGGTACTGTATCTGCTCAGGCAGTCGTGTTTAAAGCATTGTGGTTTGAGATTCTTCTCGGACTTCTGGCGGTTAATCTGGTGGGAAATATCATGGTGAATAAACTGTATAAACCACAGAAAATGACTATCTTCGTGTTTCATATCGCTTTCATTGTCATTTTGTTGGGGGCGGCCATTACGCGCTTCATCAGCTACGAAGGCGCCATGCACATCCGTCAGGGTGAGGTGGCCAATACCATGCTTTCCGACAATACTTACGTGGACATCACCATCACGGATGGCGACCGAAAAAAAATCAGCGAAGAGGAAACACTCATTTCCATACTCACACCCAAAGCATATTCCGACAAGGTAGAGATCAATGGAAAATCCTATCATTTTAATTCGGTGAAATATATTCCCAATGCACAGGAAGTGATTACCGACCTGGAATCGGGAGGTTCACCCTATCTGAGTTTGGTGGCTTCTGCAGGCATGGGTCGTCAGAATCTCTTGATTAAATACGGCGACAACAAATTTTTCGATTCAGGAAACATCAATTTCAGCGACAGCTTCGACCCCATGTCGGTGAACGTGAAAATGGAGAACGACCAGCTATTCATCTTCGCTAAGGACGACATCACTACCTTGTCGATGCTTACACAGCAGCGCGACACCTTGCAAGCCGGATCGTGGTATCCTTTTGAAATGAGGACCTTATACCAACTGCCGCAGGTAAGTTTGGTGATTACCAATTTCTACCTACACGGTGGTGTGGATTATGTGGTAGCTCAGGGTAAGGAAGCCTATATGGATGCCCTGGTGGTGGAAGCCACACAAGGCGACCAAAGCAAAACGGTGGTGCTGCGTGGTGGCAAAGGCTATCAGGGTCAGCCCACGAATTTTAAGCTGGGCGATGCAACCATCAGCATGCAATACGGCGCAAAAGTACTGGAATTGCCTTTTTCGCTGCAATTGGTTGAATTTCAGTTGGAAAGATATCCCGGATCGCACAGCCCATCGAGCTATGCCAGCGAAGTTATTCTCATCGACACCCATGACAATGTTAAAATGCCCTACCGTATTTATATGAACCACGTACTCAACTACAAAGGATACCGGTTTTTTCAGTCTTCCTACGATCAGGATGAGCTGGGAACCATCCTCTCGGTAAATCACGATTACTGGGGTACCTTTTTCACCTATGTTGGCTATTTCCTTATGTCATTGGGTATGTTTCTGTCGTTGTTCAACAAAAATTCACGCTTTGCCCATTTGGGAAGGGTTATCCGTAAACGAACCACCAAAACTGCAAAGGTGGTTGCTACCGGCGCTCTCTTGGTTTCGATGCTGATCTCAGGTCAGGTGATGGCCCAAATGAGTCATGTACTTGATCACAACGAGCACCCTTCAGCAGTTGACAAAGCCCAGGCCAAGGCCTTTGGTGAGCTGCTGGTACAATCGCGCGACGGACGTTTGAAACCCGTGAACACCCTTTCGGGAGAAATCCTCCGTAAGGTATCACGTAAAAGTACCTTCGATGGACAAACTTCCGACCAGGTTTTTCTGGGTATGATGAGCGATCCCTTGAAATGGCAACAGGTGCCCATGATTAAAATTGGCCATCCTGAAGTAGCTGAAGTATTGGGAATTACAGGCAAATATGCTTCTTACCTGGATTTTATCAATCTGGAAGAAGGAACCTATAAGCTGGGAAATTATGTTACCGAAGCTTATGAGAAAAAGCCCGCCGCGCGCAGCAAATTCGACAACGAAGTGATGAAGGTGGACGAACGTCTGAACATCTGCTTTATGGTGTATTCGGGCGACATGCTCAAGATTCTTCCCGACCCGTTCGATCCTGATCACCCGTGGTATGCACCTAATTCTGAATTTGTTGGCATGCCTTCCGAAGATTCATTGTATATTTCTTCCATCGTGCCCTTTTATTTTGAATCGCTCAACAATGGCAACCTGTCGCAAGCCACCGAACTCCTCAAAGGGATGAATGATTTCCAACAAAAATATGGAAAGAAGATACTGCCCGATCCAACCAAAACCCGCGTGGAGTTGCTTTACAACAAGTTGCTTATTTTCGACAACCTCAGTCATATCTATGGTTTGTTGGGTGTGGTACTGCTGATCTTGCTGTTTGTGGAAATGTTTAAATCCTCCAAGGTGCTGCGTTGGATCATTACGGCTTTTGTGGTGATGGTGATCATCGGTTTTGTTTACCAAACCTTTGGACTGGCGCTTCGTTGGTATATTTCGGGCCACGCACCCTGGAGCGATGGTTATGAATCGCTCATTTATATTGGTTGGGTGACATTACTGGCCGGATTGGTTTTCTCAGGTGGTTCTAAAATGACCATTGCCGCCACCACAGTGCTCACTTCCATTATCCTGATGGTAGCCCACCTGAGTTGGATGGATCCTGAAGTCACCAATCTGGTACCTGTATTGAAATCCTATTGGCTGACCATACATGTGTCGATTATTACCGCCAGTTATGGATTTTTGGCCTTGTCGATGTTGCTGGGATTCCTCAATTTGCTGCTGATGATTTTCAGAAAGGAAAGCAATACCGAATTGATAGGCCAACGTATTTACGAACTTACTTCCATCAACGAACGTGCGGTGATGGTGGGCTTGTACATGCTGACCATCGGTACATTTTTGGGTGGTGTGTGGGCCAACGAAAGCTGGGGACGCTATTGGGGCTGGGATCCCAAGGAAACCTGGGCTTTGGTTAGTGTTTTGGTGTATGCTTTTGTGTCGCACATGAAATATATGCCCGGCATGAAATCGAGGTTCTCCTATAACTTTGCCACCCTGATTTCATATTTCTCCATCTTGATGACCTATTTTGGCGTGAATTATTACCTCTCGGGAATGCACAGTTACGCCAAGGGTGATCCGGTGCCGGTTCCAACCTTTGTTTATTATACCGTGGCTGTGATACTTCTTGTTTCGGTTGTGGCCTATGTTCGGGAGAAACAATTGGAACATCGAACCAGATAGCTTAACCTGTGCCACGCGCAGTTGTTTTATAAAGAAAAGGAGGTTTCTGAAAAGGAGCCTCCTTTTTTGTATTATTATCAACCTGGGATAAAAATACTTGTGGACGGATATCGCATTTTTAGGCTCCGACTCCGTTAGGAGTTAAATGTGGGTAGAATAATTAGTTGATAGTGTTTCGTCCCGTACGGGACGATACCAATAGCGCAATCATTTGCTTTTCTACCCACATGCAATCCCTGACGGGATTCAAATGGGGACAGGCAACAAATCAGGGAAAAAATAGTACGGTCGCTCCAAGATAATGGTTGTTCTTTTGAAGTAAAGCAGATTTCCATCAGCATGTTTTCAAAAGTGTGGCAAGCAGACTGTATTATTCAATGGATATTCATTTATGTGTTGGCGTTTTTTTTGTTTACTGATTTCATTCCGTGGGGATGTTTTCAAAAAGAATTATTGCTAACTTGTGCCTGCAATAAAACCACATAGTTCTTCTATCTCTTGAAAAAAAACGTCAAAGACAAGGCTTGTAAAGATTAGAAAATAAAGGTGTCAGCCTTAGAAGACTGTTTTCAAATCAAGCATAGCGAATTATTTGGTGTATTCTTGCGGAGACTAACTTGTGATACAGAATCTTCATGTATTTTAATACATGCAATTGCTGAAAAATAATTAATTATGGGTTTTGCAGAAATAATGATAGCCAGTCTTAAAAACAATGCACTGGCTAAGCGCAAACGGATTTACGACCGTGCCAATCAACTTGGCGGTGCTCCCATTCCCATACGAAAACATTATGTGCCACCAACAGCTGAGGAATTGGAAGCTCTGGCAAAAGAGACGAAACGTGTAACACGTGCCTTGATGTGGAAAAGAGTGATGGCATTGTCCGTTTCCATTGCCATTCTGGGTTTGGTTTTTTATTTACTTTTTCTGTTTTACGAAATGGCAAGTAGCAATCATTGGGAAAAATATATCTTCGGAGCCATCTTTGACACCCATTTTTCTCATCATTTCCATTATGCTGATTTTACCCTAATTGAGGGAAATCTGTTGAGCTAACAGCCCAGTTAAATCCCATTTAATGTGGTGGGCAATACAAATCAAACGAGTTGTCTTTGATCAGGTTGGGGTTAACAAGACGAGCGATTTGTTCCCAAGGAACAATCTTAAAGTTTTGGGGAGCGTCGTTTCCGTTTTCATCCTTGTTGAAACCATCCTGAGCCACAAAGATGCCAAACGGATATTCTGGTCCCAGAGGTACGTTAATCACATCTATTCCATCCGTTTCTTCCACTGCATCTGTAGTGCCTTTTCCCAGTCGGAAACTAAACAGATACTTGTTTTCGCCTGAACGCTCAAAAATGGCGTAAGTGTTGTTTCCCTGACTCGAAGCCATCAGATATCCTTTGCCCTCGGCGGCATAATAAATGGTCAGTCCTTCTACATCGTAAACAATGGCTGAGTTTTCTTCCCCCGACATATTGACCTTCACCCTGGTATCTCCGTCTTCGGGTTCGGCGCCATATTTCCAAATGCCCACGGTTTCTTCTGCAATGTACAAATCTCCGGTGAGCCTGTCTGCTACCATGCCTTCTACTTGCGAACCCACATCAAAACTGCGTACCCGTTTTAGCAGGATTTCGTTTTTATTGGCTACCAATTCCAATTGTGTTAATTCTCCGTCTTTTCCATTGACAAATGCATAAAATCGTCCACTTTTCGGACTTCTGTAAAAGCAAAAACCATATACTTCATTGATGTGGATGGAATCGGTAACCGTTGGAACAGGACTTAGGCTTCGGTCGTTTTTGTTGATGATAAACAGGCTTATATCGTTGGAAGTACGGTTGCTGGCACCCACCAAATCCACAAGGTCGTCGTTCATGGCGAAATTGTGCACAACATCCACATTATTTACCTTGCCCACGGGATAATAGTAGATTTGCTTGCCTTGAAGATTGTAAACGGCCAATCCTCCTTTTTTGTTGGTTCCGATAATGGCGCTGTTGGCTTTATTGCAAGGGTTTACCCAAATGGCAGGATCGTCGGCTGCATCTTCACCGGCCATGGCTGCAATGGGTTCGGTTTCCACTTTGGCCGTAGCAAAAATGGGCGTTTGATTGGATTTGTTATTCTGGAAGTTGCAACTGACTAGCAGCAGGTTAGCAAGAAAAATGAATGTGGGAATAGTTAAAATTTTCTTCATCTTTATATTGATTGGTGATTGTTAAAAATTCCATTTGATACCCATGCGCGCCCACCAACTGTAGTATTCTACTTTTAAGGTTTTGTCCGGAGTTCCCAAATAATAGCGCAAGGGTGAATTGGTAAGGTTGATAACATCTGTAAAAACCCTAAGGTGTTGGTTTATGGCATAGTTGGCAGTAAAATCCAGATGCCAGGCCTTGTCATAATATTGGTCGAGGTCTTTGTCGGCACCTAATTCATCCAAAAAATCATCGTGGTAATTGGCGGCCAGTTTGGCGTAAAACTTTTTGGATTCGTAATAAATGGCCAGATTGGTGGTGTGTTTGGCCTGGCCGGGGAGTGTAATTTTTTCCTGAATAGAATCTGAACTAAACAAACTAAGGTCGTCCTCTCCAAAAACGACAACAGCGTCAGAATAGTTTGCCGGATATCTTTTATTGATGAATGCCTCGGAATAAGTGTAAGTGTAATTCAGGTAGATGCCGAAATTGGCCAGCATTCCGGGTAGACCATTCAATTTGAATTGTGCCTGTAATTCAGCCCCGTAAACAAAAGCCTTTTTGCCATTGATAGCCTTGGTAATTTCAACCAAACCGTAATCGGCCGGGTCGCCTTCATGAGCAAACCGTTTGTAGTAAAAAATAAAATTGTCAATATTTTTATAAAAAAGGCCACCTGAGATTACCCCATTTCTCACATAACGTTCGGCCAGAAAATCGATGTTTAGCGAAAGTGGGAATTTTAAATCAGGATTACCGTATCTCACTTCGTCTTGATCTTCTTCACGATAGGGGAGTACATCTTCGAAATTGGGACGTGAGTAAGTGTAAGTAGCCGCTGCACGAAGGTTGGTGGTTTCATTTAGCAGATATTTCAGTTGAAACTGTGGAAGGAAAAAGTGTTGGGTTCGTTGGTCGGTTAACGTGTCCATGTCGCTAAAACGTCCGTTTAGCGTGATAATGCGTCTGCCTTCATAATCCAGGTTGGTTTGTTCGTATCGCACCCCGCCCAGAATCATCAGTCGGTTCATGTCGTATCTGAACATGGCATAACCGGCATAAATATCTTCGTCGGCTTTATAGTCTTCCCCAAATCCCTGAACCTTGGTGGCCGTTCGGTCGATGATGAAAAACTGAGGGTAGTATTCATAAAAATTGGACATCTTGGAGGCGGAGGGCATGTGATTGATGATGTATCCCTGATTGAGCAGGTTGGTGTTGGAAAACCCGTCATCGGTCACCGTCTCCAAAGATAAATCTGGTCCCGTTCCGGGGTATGTATTGCTTGTAGTAAAATAGGCGCCAAAATCCTGTGCATAGATATTTCTGTTTTTTTCTTTAACCCTTACTTTGGCTCCAAACTTAAAATATCCCGGGTTTGCTGAAATGTTGAAGGGGAGTTCCAAATTAACACGTGCCGTGTAGTTTTTATCCCTTACATCGATATCCTTGTAAAGCAATTCATTCATGTCGTAATGTGCGTAATCATAAGCGTTTTGAGCTTCATCCGGATTAGGGAAATAGGGTTTGGGCCACTTGGGATCGTCCATATTAAATTTAATGGCGATGGCTTGTCCGGGGTTGTCGAATCGCGCTTCCATATAATCAGGTTGCTTTTCGGAGGCCAAAGCATAACTTAGTTCATAATCAACTTTTAAACGACTTATTACGTGATTTCCTCCTGCATTTAATGTGCTTACATTTTGTGTCTTGGTGCGATTTTTTACATCATGGTCAATTCCGCCGTAGAGGTACGAATATTCACTGATGGCATCATCCAGCCCATAGATTTTACGGTATCTGTTTTCATGATCTTCAAAATTATTGTACATGCCTCTCAGGTAAACCGTGCTGTGTTGGTTGAATTCGTAATCAAGTGTAGCACTGAGCCCTGTTCTTTTTCGGGTGATGTCATATTGCCGAAGCTGAAATTCACGATATTGCACATGGTAGTTGTCCTGACCTTCATCCTGACTTCCCCAGAAAGGCCCCTTTACATATTTAAACTCCATATCGTCGGCGCCCTGATTGTTTACGTAATAGCTGCTATTCATTTGAAAACCAAGCTTGTTATGGCGCTGACCATACGCAAATTGCACCTGGTAATTGGGGGTTTGACGAAGGTTGTTATAGCCACCGGCCAAAGTGGCTCTGATATCGGGTTCGGAGGATTCGGCTTTTTTTGTTACAATATTTACCGTTCCCCCAATGCCGTCACCGTCCATATCCGGTGTCAGAACTTTTGTAACTTCTATCAACTCGATTTGATCCGCCGAAATTATATCCATCCCCACATACCTTACATTTCCTTCGGGTGAGGGTATTTGTTCGCCATTGATATTAAAATTGGTGAGTTCGGGGGGTGTTCCACGCAGTTGAACATAGCGTCCTTCACCTTGATCGCGCTGTAGGGTGATACCCGGAATTCGTTGAATGGCTTCCGCCGCGTTCATGTCGGGGAATTGTGCAATTTGTTCAGCGCTTACAATGTTTTTGATATTTTCGGCCTCCTTTTGTTCCACCAATGCTTTGTTTTGACCGGTTGTTTTGGCCGTAACATGAATGGTTTGGAGCATTTCAGAAATCGGGGAGAGTTTAATCTTTACCTGATTTTTGCCGATTGTCAATGTTTTTCTTAAGGTGTCGGTATGATAGCCAATGAAACTTACAATTAGTGTAATATCGCTTTTACCCAGGTTATCAAACACAAATTTTCCTTCGAAGTCGGAGGAAATTCCAATGTTGGTTTTTTCGACACGGATGGTAGCTCCAGCCAACGATTCTCCCGAAAGTTTGTCCACTACCGTACCACTTAGTTGGTAGTTGCTTTGGGCTTGCAACATACCTTGTATGACCCCCCATAAAATGATGAATAGCGTTGTTCTTTTCATGTGAATGTGTTTTTGAAGCGCCCCCTGTGTTGGATTCCTGTATGGAAAAGTCCTCGTCCGGATGGTAGGACGAGGACCTAAACTCAATGATGAAAAATTATTGTTTATTGATGATGAGTTTTGATTGGTAGCTGGCTTTGCCTTGTTCTACCTGAATGAGGTACATGCCATTGGAAAGAAAGTCTGCCTTTATTGGTAAAGATGATTGTCCGGAGGTTTGGGTGCTCAAAACCAGCGACCCCATTTGGTTATATATCCGGATTTTGGCTGGAGAGTCATCCTGCAGTTTCAGGGTTACCTCACTTCCATTGCTGGGATTAGGATAAAGGGTTAATTGTCCCCTCAAAGGATTTTCGTTGATAGCAGAAGGAGCTGAATAATAAATGATTAGTCGTGGTACCCTTTCAGGATGATTCTGTCCGTCGCCACCATCCTCAGGGTCGCTGATGTTTTCAAATGATTCAAGTTCGCGGGCATTGTCGAAATCGCTGGGCCCCTGGTTTTCACCTTTGAGCATCAGTGCCAGCGAATTTCCTGACTGCCAGCCCTCTCGATTTACAATTTCCTGAATAATGCTTTTCAATTCCGGAGTACGGTATGGCATCCATAGTCCCCATTCTTCATTCACGGTCCAGGTTACGGAGGCTGCGGTTTCGGGACGGTCGGTGATGAGTGCATCATAGGAATAGGTTTCTGCCTGGTCGGCAGCTTCGCCTACAATGGTAATAATGGCCACATCATCAGCACTTTTGCCTTCATGCGAGTATACCTGTATGTAGGCTGAATCGATGGTCATACCTCTGGGGATGGTTACATCGGTAAAACGGAGACCTGCGGTGAGTACATTTTGCTTCTCGGGATCGCCTTCCCAACCTGCATCCAAATCGTCGTCGTAAAGGGAGTCCATGGCATCGTTTTCCTGTTCGGCATCATCTGAAGAGGTTTGGAGGGTAATCACCTGGCCATTGTCGAGGGTATCTGTGATAGGGGTTCCGTTTTGACGGATGGGGATTTCCAAAACCTGTGATTCGAAAGTGTAGTAAATCACCAGTTCGGGAACTCTTTCGGGATGATTCTGTCCATCACCGCCATCTTCCGGATCGGCAATATTTTCAAAGGACTCCATTTCACGTGCATTGTCGAAATCAGATGGACCCTGATTTTCTCCTTTGAGCATCAGCGCAAGGGAATTTCCAAATTGGTAGTCAGCTCTGTCCACTATCTCCTGAATCACCGATTTGATATCAGGTGTACGATACGATTGCCATAGTTCCCATTCGGTATCCACAATCCACCTAACGCTGGCAGTGGTTTCAGGACGATCTGATATAAGTCCGTCGTAGCTGTAGGTAGCCGGATTCCCTGAAGCTTCTCCCACGATGGTTAGGTTTGCCACGTCTTCGGCTGATTTGCCTTCATGACTGCTAAACACCAAAAACGCGGAATCGATGTTAGCTCCCGCAGGTACCTGAACTCCTTGAAAGCGAAGTCCTGTGATCAGTACGTTTTGTTTTTCAGGATCACCTTCCCAGCCTGCATCCAAATCGTCATCATAAAGCGAATCCATGGCATCGTTTTCTTGCTCAGCATCGTCCGAGGAGGTGTTGATGGTAACCACCTGTCCATTGTCGAGGGTGTCGGTTACAGGCGTTCCATTCTGAATGATACGAACCGAAAACATGTGGTTCTGTGCCATGATCCCTTTCGGGGAGAAGCCCATCACTAAAAGAATAAAAGTAAAAAGTAGCATTTTTTTCATAGTCATTGAATTTTAAATGTTGGTTTATTGATGTTCCAAAAATCCGCAGATGTCGTCAGAATGGTATTTCTGATAGTTTATCAAAATGTTAAAATATTGTTAATATCTAAAATGGATCAAAATAGATGCCTGAAAAACAGGCTTTTAAGATTGTCTGTTTGCCTTGGATTGCCCATTATTGCTAAGATTGCCGGGTGATCGGGTACCATCAAAACACCATCACTGATTTGTAATTTAGGATATCTTTGCAGCTTGTTGGTTCATCATATCAACTTACTATCAATCCTTATTAAACTACGCTCCGATGGGATATAAATCAATCCAAATAAAGCTGCCGACGGGTTATTCTGACCATGAAATCAGGCAATCCATTACCCGCACTCTGGGGTTGAAAGATTTTTCCTTTCAGGTGGAGAAAAAAAGTCTGGATGCGCGCAAAAAGAATGATATTCATTGGCAGATGACTTTGGTGGTATCGTCGGATCAACTCAAGGGCGAGCCTTTGGAGCGTCCAAAGGAAATGGAGATTCCCCTTAAAAAGCGCCATGAAAAGGTGTTGGTAGTTGGAAGTGGGCCGGCCGGTTTTTTCGCAGCCCATGTGCTGCAATTGGCAGGATTCCGGGTAACTATCATTGAGCGCGGTTCGGATGTTATGGAAAGAACAAAAGCCATTGAACAACTTGAAAGCCAGGGGCTTTTCTCGGGAAACAACAATTACGCTTTTGGTGAGGGTGGTGCCGGCACTTTTTCTGACGGCAAGCTCACATCGCGTTCAAAGCATATATCCCTGGAGCGGCATTTTATTCTGAATGAATATGTAAAAGCCGGAGCACCCGAGGAAATTCTCTACATGGCTCATCCACATGTTGGTACCGATAATTTAAAAATTGTGGTGGCTAACCTCAGGAAGAGATTTCTTGAAAATGGGGGCGTATTCTTGTTCGATACCATGTTGGAGGATGTTTCGGTTTCCAAAGGTCGAATTACGAGCGTTAAAACCAACCGGGGCGACATGGAGGCCGACCACCTGATTCTGGCCACGGGACATTCGGCCTATGATACCTACCGCATGTTAATGGGTCGCGGTGTGCCATTCAGAACCAAAAATTTTGCCATAGGGCATCGCATCGAACATCCACAAACGCTTATCAATCAGGCGCAATGGGGCAGGGACTCTTTGCCCGGAGTGAAGGCAGCCGAATACCGACTGGCCACGCAAACTCCCTCGGGATTGCCGGTTTACTCCTTTTGCATGTGTCCGGGAGGTACGGTGGTTCCTGCTGCCGCTTTCGCTGAAAAAAGTGTGGTCAACGGCATGAGCTATTACCAACGCAACGGACAGTTTGCCAACGCAGGCTGTGTGGTGGGCGTTCATCCTGACATTTTGTTGGGACACACGGCCAGCGCGTTGGAAATTCTGGACTGGATGGACCGATTGGAAGAGAAGTTTTACCGTTTTTCGGAAGGATATGTAATTCCCGCCAACCGAGCTTCGGACTATATCAAACGAGTCGTTTCCAAAAAAACCGGCAGCAGCAGTTATCCTTTAGGAATGCAGTCAGCCCCTTTATTCGATATGGTTCCAAAACAAATCAGCAAAGCCTTATCAGAAGGACTGATGGATTTTAGTCGTAAAATCAAAGGCTTTGAACATGGCTTGTTGATGGGACTGGAAAGCAAGACCTCATCTCCCATACAGGTGATTCGAAATCAGGATGGTCTGTGCGAAGGTTTTGAAAACCTGTACTTTGTAGGCGAGGGGAGTGGCTATTCCGGTGGTATTATCTCCAGCGCTGCCGATGGGGTGAAGTGCGCGATGGGTTTGGTCAAGAGGTAGGGATAACAAGAACTTAGTTTCTCTAACTACTCCATTATACGCTTTTTTACGTGACATTTTTAATTTTTTTGTTTGTGGAAGAGCAGGATTGACGTATGGACCCCATTTGTTTTTCCCACCTTACTTTTACAAAAAGGAGCCTGCATAAAAAAATCGTGGTGATCACGAAGAAGCGACCGGAGAATCAAAGATTTTACCAATAAACAATGTCCAGCACAATGAGTGCCACGATCACCAACAGCAGGAGGGGAAGCAGGAGGGTTCTTTTCCTGTTTTGGTAATCTGCCCAGCGGTCTTCATCCAGGTGGTATCGGGCATTGGATTGTACGACAATTCCACGTCGAATCAACCTTTGGACATGATGATGATGCCTGATATGCAATTCATCCAGCGTTTTGGCGGTACTTTCGGATACAGCCCCGGCATTTCTGAATTTTCTGATGGTTTTCCTGGTTCTTGCCACCAGGATAATGAGGATAAGCAAGGGTATGAATGATGTTCCTGTCATAACATAGTGTTTTAGTTAAACAATTTATCCATTCAATTCGGGAAGATACGTGCCATCCAAATGGTGCGTCCTCCCTTAGTCTCTGGTTGTCAGCTTATAATTTTACCCCCTAATCTTTTTCTTCGTCTGAAGCGTTGACCCCTTTCTGAGGTTTTTCGTCCGGTACCCCGCGCTTGTATATAATAAGCCCGTTCAAAAAGTTGCGTAATATCTGATCCTGAAGCGGTTTGTACTTGGGATGTTCGCTGTTGCGGAAAAAGGCACCCAACTCGCTTTTGGATATTCGATAATCGGCCAGCATCAGTATTTCAACGATGTCGTCGTCGCGCAATTTGAGGGCTACCCTCAGTTTTTTAAGTATGTCGTTGTTGGTTAGTGCCATATCACTTTTTGTTGGTTATTTGTAATTACCCCAAACTTCTGTATCTTAGTCTTTTGGGTGTAATATCACCCAGTCGTTTTTTCTTATTTTCTTCATATTCGGAATAGGAACCTTCAAAATATACCACTTTGGAGTCGCCTTCAAAAGCCAGGATATGGGTGGCAATCCGGTCGAGGAACCACCTGTCGTGAGAAATTACCACAGCGCAGCCGGCAAAGTTTTCCAGACCTTCTTCCAATGCCCGGAGGGTATTTACATCGATGTCGTTGGTGGGCTCATCGAGCAATAGTACATTGGCTTCCTGTTTGAGGGTGAGGGCCAGATGGAGTCGGTTGCGCTCACCTCCGGAAAGGACGCCGGTTTTTTTACCTTGGTCGTTGCCGCCAAAATTAAAACGGGAGACATATGCCCTTGAGTTCATGGTTCGTTTGCCCAATTGAATGAGGTCGTGGCCGCCCGAAACCACTTCCCAAACAGTTTTTTCGGGATCAATTTCGGCATGTGCCTGGTCCACATAGCCCACCTGTACGGTGTCGCCCACTTCAAAGGTCCCCTCATCAGGTTGTTCCAGTCCCATAATCAAGCGGAAAAGGGTGGTTTTTCCGGCTCCGTTTGGTCCTATTACGCCCACAATTCCACCGGGAGGCAAACTAAAGTCCAGGTTGTCAAAAAGTAATTTGTTGCCATAAGCCTTTCTAAGCCCTTTTACCTCAATTACTTTACTTCCCAGGCGAGCACCGTTTGGAATAAACAACTCCAATTGTTCCACTTTTTCATTTCCGTCTTCCGACAACATGCGTTCGTAATTGGAAATACGTGATTTGGATTTGGCATGACGGGCTTTGGGTGCCATTCGAACCCATTCGAGCTCTCGTTCAAGGGTTTTACGACGTTTGCTGGCTGTTTTTTCTTCCATGGCCAGACGTTTGGATTTTTGGTCGAGCCAGCCCGAATAATTTCCCTTCCATGGGATGCCTTTTCCGCGATCCAACTCGAGTATCCATCCGGCCACATTGTCCAGAAAGTAGCGGTCATGGGTCACGGCAATCACTGTTCCTTTGTATTGTTTCAGGTGA
Organism: Bacteroidales bacterium; assembly: GCA_965140775.1. Taxonomy (GTDB): domain Bacteria; phylum Bacteroidota; class Bacteroidia; order Bacteroidales; family F082; genus UBA6244. The sequence continues at coordinate 2,161,203 of OZ223471.1, forward strand.
TTTTCGAGCCATTCCACCGACTCCGCATCCAGGTGGTTGGTGGGCTCGTCCAATAGCAGAATGTCGGGTTCGCGGAGCAACAAGCGGCACAAAGCCACCCGACGGCGTTCACCACCGGAAAGTACACCCACCAGCTTATCTTCATCCGGACAACGTAAGGCATCCATGGCGCGCTCCAAACGGGTATCCAATTCCCAGCCGTTGTGTTGCTCGATAAGTTCGGTGAGCTCTCCCTGACGTTGAATGACCTTGTCCATTTCATCATCGCTCATGGGTTCCATAAACTTCAGGTTGATGGCTTCGTATTCTTTGAGCAGGTCAACCACCTCCTGAACGCCTTCTTCAACTACCTGACGAACAGTTGCTTTGTCGTCGAGAACAGGTTCTTGCTCCAACAAGCCGATGGAATAACCCTTGGCGAAAACCACTTCACCGTTGTACGACTTATCCACGCCTGCAATGATTCTCAGAAGGGTGGATTTTCCACTTCCATTTAATCCAATGATGCCAATTTTGGCTCCATAAAAGAAAGAGAGGTAGATGTCTTTGATGATTTCTTTGTTGGGTGGTACCAATTTACTTACCCCAACCATCGAAAAGATGATTTTTTTATCGTCTGCCATGAGAATTTTTTTTACAAAGGTAATCGATTTTAACCTCCGAAATGTAAGCAAGCATCACACTTGTTTTGTGTTAAAACTATCTTTGCCAAAAAAAAGCTAATCCATGACAAATAGTGAAAGCGATGGCCGTATCCGGGCCAATATTCAGGTAGGGTATGAGGTGGAAATTGTTCAAAAACACCATCAGCGTTCGGGTGAGCTTACCCATGGAATGGTCAAGCGCATCCTAACCAGTTCGCCCAACCATTCCCGTGGCATCAAGGTGATGCTGGATACCGGTGAGGTGGGACGGGTGCAGCGGGTGGTGCCGGAGTAGAGTTGGATTTAGAGGTTCAGAGGTTCAACCCCGTAGGCTTTAGAGGCAAAGGTTCAGATAGTAAGATGTTTAAAGGATAAATAGGGGTAAGGCTTCAAGCGTGGACGCTTGAAGCTGGGGTAGGCCGGAGTAGAGTTGGGTTTTGAGGTTAAGAGGTGTAACCCCGAAGGCATTCTGTGTAAAAGTTCAGATTATCAGATGTTTAAAGGGGAAGTAGTAGTAAGGCTTCAAGCGTGGACGCTTGAAGCAGGGGTGGTTTGCGACATTGGTCTTCGGACTTCCGACTTAATATTCCACAGATTTTACTTGTGAAAATATAACAATCGAAAAATTAGTTTATTTTCGTGGCACTAAACTACACCACTTTTCTTCTCACTATGCCCCGAACTCCCCAAATTCGTCCCAAATGCAACCTCAAGGTGGATGTTTCTGCCCGGTCCATGCTCCGGCAAATACAGGATCAATTAAAAGAACGTCAGGACATCAAAGGGCGGATTGTGAACAACCATGTTTATTTGCATCATCCTGAAAAACAACAACATTACTGGTCGCCGGAGCTTCATGTCACCATCCTGGAGGAGGAAGGACGTACGACGGTAAAAGGTATTGCAGGTCCCAATGGGAAAGTCTGGGCTACTTTCATGGTGTTTTACGGTTTGGCCATCATGTTGTTTATTTTTGGCGGATCACTCGGATTGGCTGAATGGTATTTGGGAATGCACTCTGTATGGATATGGAGTATTCCGGTGTCAGTGGTGCTGTATGTCATGATTTTGTTGGCTGCTCAATATGGTCAGCGACTCGGAAGTGAGCAGCTGATACAACTGCGAGAATATTTGGATGATGCCATTATGGCGGCAGAGGAAATGGAAACTACTAAATCTAAAAAGGTAAATTTCTTGTAAAACAGATACCTCCGGGTTTAATGCCTTGTTCAGGCACAAGCAACAAAAACACAAATCAAGGTCTGATATAGCAGACGAAACATCACAACAAGTATAATCAATCGTGATTAAAATAATGCTACATTTGCTTCGTTATTAACCCAATGTGGCTTGTTAAAATCAGCCATGACATTGAATAGATAAACCAAATATAACATGAAATATATCAACATCTTACTGGTAGCTTTGATTGTGTTTGCCAACAGTTCTTGTAAAAAAAGCAACGACACACCTCAGCTAAAATTAACCTACAAGGACAAAATTGTGGAAATGCCTGCCAATGTATCCATCATTTTTAAGGTCAACGATGAAGCCAATTATCCCATACCGGGGTTGCAGGAATCTAATTTTGAGATTTACGAGGACGGCAAACTGATTTCGGAATACGAAGCTGCACGAAAAATTCAGGACAAACCCGAAAAATTCAAATTTAATTTGTTGCTCATGTTGGATTTAAGTGGTAGTGTGCTCGATAGTAGCCTCACCAGCTTAAAACAGGCAAGTGTCAGTTTTATTAATTCGGTGATGCCGGCGGTGGGTAGTTCCGATTATGAAGAAATACTCATGGCTGTTAAGTGGTTCGATGGTGAAAAAAACATCCACAATCTGGTGGATTATACCTATTTAAGAACGGATTTGGTTAATGCCATTAATGGAATCTCCAGCAATATTTCCACCGATAACTCAACCAACCTTTACGGTGGAATCGTACAAGGATTACAAAATATTGATGCCCGGGTGGAGACCTATGCACAAGCAGATATTATTTCGGCGGGAGCCTTAATTACTTTTACCGACGGTACCGACCAGGCCGGATGGTACACTTTCAAACAAATGACCGATGCCATCGACCAACGCAACAAATCCATTGCCATGTATAGTATTGGGTTGGGTGGCGAAATTGAAACCAAGGTACTACAGCGTTTTGGTGAAAATGGTTCCGAATCAGCCGAGAACATCAGCGATCTGATACCCAAGTTTGAAGAAATTGCCCGTTTTGTGAAAGATGAAGCCAAGAGCTATTACTTGCTCGAATATTGCTCTCCCAAACGTGCCGGCGACCACAACCTCAAGATCAGGGTAACTTATAACCGAATTTCGGGGGAACTTACCGAGACCTTTAATGCAGATGATTTTACAGGTGGTTGTACCTTGGAGTAGGGGAGGCTTCCGGTAAATTCAGACAGATAAAAAAAGTCCCGCCAACTTGGCGGGACTTTTTTTTGGCTTTAAAATTACCGGGGAAATATTATTTTGTAACGTCCTCGACGGTGGTGTCGCCATCGGTAGATTCTTCTTTTTCAGTTACTTCGTTGTGAGACACATCCTCCGTTTTACCTTTGAGGTATTCGGGAAGTTCCATGCCTGCCATTTTAAAAACTTCGTCCAATGGTGGAACGGATTTTAGCATCCCCGACAAAAAGTTGGCAGAGGTGGGACCATTTCCCTCTTTGCCACTACCCATGGAGTCCCAAACCGTGATTTTGTCAATCTTCAGGTTTTTGATGGCATCCACCTGTATTCTGACAATTTCAGGGAGTTTGTCGGTAATCATCAGCAAGGCTGCATCGCGGGCATTGTTATGAGCCGCAGCCACAATTTTTTCAAAACCGAGGGCTTGTTTGGTAAGTACTTCCATGATACCCTTGGCTTCGGCTTCCTTTTTCAGGATGATGGCATCAGCTTCACCTTTGGCCACCCTTCTGATTTGTTCGGCTTCGGCTTCAGCGTCGATTTCGATTTTGGTTTTGTCGATTTCGGCCGGAATTACGATGTCTGCGTATTGGGTTGCTTTTTTACGTTTGGCACGTTCCATTTCTGCTTTTTGCTCAGCGATATAGCCTTCCTCCAAAGCCTGAGCTTCTCTCACCTTTTCGGCTGCCATGGCCAATCTGTTGGCTTCGGCTTCCTTTTCGCGGCGGTTGGCATCCGACATGGCGATGGTGATTTTGGCTGAGTTTTCCCCATCAACAGCGTGCGAATTGGCTTCCGAAGTTTTGATCCTTTCGGTTTTGTTGGCTTCGGCTTCCCCGATTTTTGCCAGGGCATCGGCATCTGCCACCTGAATACGTTCTTTTCTGTTGGCTTCCGCTTCACCAATTTTGGCTTCAGCAACTGCAAGCGAAACCTGAACGCGTTCTTTCTGACTGGCTTGTGCTTCACCCACTTTGGCGTCTGCATTGGCCGATGCTACCTGAATGCGTTGGTCTTGTTCAGCGATGGCTTCACCAATGGCACCATCCCTGTTTTTCTCAGCCACGCTCTTTTTGGCATCGTTGATGGCTTTGGCAGCAGCTTCCTTACCCAGTGCCTCAATATAGCCCGATTCGTCGCGGATATCGGTAACGTTCACGTTGATCAGCCTTAACCCGATTTTTTGGAGTTCGGCTTCCACGTTTTGCGATACATTCATCAGGAATTTATCACGGTCGGTGTTGATTTCTTCAATGTCCATGGTTGCCACCACCAAACGCAACTGACCGAAAATAATGTCTTTGGCCAATTCCTGGATGCTGCCAAGATCCAGACCCAGAAGTCGTTCGGCGGCATTGGTCATTACATTTACATCGGTTGAAATACCCACGGTAAAACGTGAAGGCACGTCAACACGGATATTTTGTCGACTCAACGCGTTGGTGAGATTTACCTCAATGGAAATGGGGGTGAGGTCGAGAAAGGCATAATTTTGAATCACAGGCCAGATGAAAGCGGCTCCGCCATGAATGGTTCGTGCTGAGCGCGAGGTGCCATCCACCCCCTTTCCTGTTTTTCCATAGATTACCAACACCTTGTCCGAAGGGCATCTTTTGTACCTGGAAAAAAGAGCTAAGATGGTCACAAACACTACGATGACCAAAATTACAATTACAATTAAAGTATTCATTTGATTTGTTTAAATAAAGAATTGAGTTACTTGTCGAACTTCTCAACCACGAAAATGGTGTTGGCATATATGCTGACCACTTTTACCACCGTACCGGTAGTCAGGTCTTCGGATCCTCTGTTAATGGCCTGCATTTCACGTTTGGCTCCTTGCAGGTTGATTTGAATTTTGCCCACATTTCCTGTGTTGGCTTTGATGGGAATGTACACGGTTCCCAATTTGTTGATGGCTTTTTTGAGGTCCAGTTCGCCCCCTGCATCTACCATTTTTCCGATGAAATAAAAGAGGGATGCCACGATGAGCATGGCCAGAAGTCCCACTACCAGTGCCACAATTATGGTCCATGTTTTATCAAGTCCGCCGGCATTTCCTGCAATGCCTGTCCAGCCAAAAAGGGTGAAAAATGCAATGAAATTCCTTACGGTGAAAAAATGAAACGGGGTTTCTCCGTCAAAATCAGGATCGTCGTGGTTGTACTCGTCGGACGTGCCGGTGTCCATGTCCGACACTTCCACACCCCCACCAACATCGGCGTCTGTGCCGCCCATGCCAAAAAGGGTAAGAACCGTTTGAATAAGAAATATCACGGAAAATGGGATGGCGATATACCAAATACTTTTTCAAAATTGGACAAAGTGTCCCACCATTCATACATTGGATTATTTTTTTGATGTTCAACAAATATAAATCAAAAAGTTCCTGAATGTATCAACTAATTGTTAATTTGATAACAGATTTTTTATAAACGTTTGATTTTGGTGTTGTCCAACGATCAAAATCGTGTGATGGCCTTACCAACGAAAGCGATACAAGGTGGTTTGTCGATAAACATCACCAACGTCAAGCACGGCATCCGGGAAGTTGGTGTGGTTGGGTGCATCCGGGAAATTCTGGGCTTCGAGTGCAATACCCGAATAGCGACCTATGACATGCCCACCTTTGCCTTTTTCAGAACCATCGAAGTGCAAGGCGGTATAAACCTGAAGTCCGGGCTGGGTGGTGTACATTTCCACCGACCTTCCTGATGCAGGCTCCGACACGCGGGCTGCAAAACTGAGATTGCCATCCGTTTTATTGAGTACAAAATTGTGGTCGAGTCCGCCCAGCATGTGTAGTTGTTCTTCATTACTTTGCAGGCGTTGGCCCAGAACCGTTGTTTGGTTAAAGTCCATGTCCGAATTTTTCACCGACCGGATTTCACCCCTAGGAATAAAGCTTTTGTCGATGGGAGTATAAGCATCCGCATTTATTTGAAGTTGATGATCGAGGATGTCCCGTCCGCCCACACCCTTTAAATTAAAATAGGGATGGCTTGTCAGGTTGATGATGGTTTTCTTGTCGCAGGTCGCCTGATATTCAATGCGTAGTTCGTTTTCATCGTTAAGCGCATATATCACCTGTACATGGAGTGTTCCCGGATAGTTTTCGTCACCATCATGACTGATCAGGGTAAGTTGAAAGGCACTGGCATAACCTGGTTTATTGATGGGGGCTACCTCCCAGTATTTGGTATGAAATCCGGTATCTCCGCCATGCAAGTGATGACCTCCATTGTTTTGCGCAAGCTGAATAACCTGGTTTTCCAGTCGGAATTTTCCATGGGCGATACGGTTGGCGTATCGCCCGCAAATGGCTCCCATGTAAACGTCACCTTGCGCCGACGCTTCGGCGGTATCGTATCCCACCACAATATCAACAGGTTCGCCCTTGGTGGGAAGCTTTACGGCGATAATCCGTCCTCCCAAAGAGATAAATTCAACGATAACTCCTTGGTTATTTGCTAATTGAAATATATTGTTATTCAAAAGTCCGTGGTTAAGTTTTTAACATATTTATTGCATCCACCCGGCTTACCAAAATACAGTATAGAGTACTACCACAATCAACAGCATCACATAGGCGCTGATATTGAACACCCTGTCGGTGAGAAAGGTTTCCCTGAAAAGGGGAATGGCTTTGGGGTCGTCGTCGCCTTCGCCGGTGGAAAGGGAAACACCTACTATGGTGGCCATGGTGATGAGCAAAGTGTACAACATTTGGTCAAGAAAAGGCATTTCTATGGGTAAGAATTTCAAACCCAGGGCCACGGGAATGGAAACCAATACGCCGATAATCGCCCCCTTGACGTTGGTTTTTTTCCAGAAAAGTCCCATCAAAAATACAGCCAATATACCGGGACTTACCAACCCCGTATATTCCTGAATGTATTGAAACATCTGGGGTATGGAGCCCATGGACTTGGCAATGGAGGCGGCTACAACCAAAGCAACCATCACGGTGATTCTGCCGGTGGTGACTAACTGTTTATTTCCGGCTTTTTTGTTGATATAGGGTTTGTAGATGTCCATGGTGAAAATGGTGGCTGTGGAGTTGAGCATGGAAGCCAGCGAAGAAACGATGGCTGCCGAAAGCGCTGCCACCACCAGACCTTTTAAGCCCGCGGGGATAAAGGTGCTAATCAGCCAGGGGTAGGCGCGGTCCACATCTGTTCCGCCTCCGGCTTTGGTGAATACATCCGAAACGCCAGCGATGATGCTGGTGCCTTCGGGTTGTGAAAACATGACAAAAGCGATGATTCCGGGAATAACTACAATCAGGGGTACAATAAGTTTTAGAAAACCTGCGAATGCGATACCTTTCTGGGCTTCTTTGAGCGACTTGGCCGCCAATGCCCTTTGGATGATGTATTGGTTAAACCCCCAATAATACAAGTTGGCAACCCACATACCACCGATGAGCACGGCAATTCCCGGCAGGTTCATAAATTCGGGATTGTCGCGGTGGATGATCATGTGGAATTTATCTCCGGCTACCTGATAGATGTGTTCCAAGCCCTGAAAAGCACCTCCGTCGGGGGTTACATGATCGAGGGCGATGTAGGTGGTAATCAATCCGCCAATGACCAGCAACACCACCTGAATGACGTCGGTCCAGGCCACAGCCGACAATCCGCCCCATACTGAATAGGCTGCCGCGAAAAGTGCCAGCCCGATGATAAAGGGCACAATCGTTTCGCCATCGCCCACTCCTAGAATGGTATCCAGGGCCTTGGCGCCCAAATAGAGCACCGAAGTGAGGTTGATAAAGACAAACAGACCAATCCAAAATACGGCCAAAATGGTTTTTAAAGAGGTGTTGAAGCGCTTTTCAACAAATTCGGGAATGGTGTACAAACCTTGCTTGATGAAGATAGGTAAAAAATATTTTCCCACAATAATCAGGGTGATGGCGGCCATCCATTCGTAGGAAGCAATGGCCAAACCCACAGCCATGCCCGATCCCGACATGCCGATAAATTGTTCTGCCGAAATGTTGGCGGCAATTAGCGAGGCACCAATAGCCCACCAGGGCAAGGTTTTGCCGGCCAAAAAGTAATCTTCGGCGGTTTTTTCTGTTCCTTTTTTGGTTCGGGAAACATAAAGTCCTACCCCGATGATCAGCAATGCATACGATCCAAATACTACATAATCGATGAGTGAAAAGGCTTCGTTCATAGTGTTTTACGTTAGGTTAGTTTAGCTATTCAAAAAACGGTTAAATGTACAAAAATATGTCACTAAAATTCGTTGATAATCTGTGTGCCCTGACCAATTACCACCTCAATAATTTGGGGTTCTTTGCCTTCAGGGGTTTGGTAGTTTGATTTGATAACTTCTTCAAAATGAGTAACAGCGGATCGCTCAACCAAATTGATGGTGCAACCACCAAAACCACCCCCCATCATGCGCGCACCCAAAACCCCCGGAATGTTGCGGGCGATGCCGACCAGTTGGTCGAGTTCGGGGCAACTTACTTCAAACCGGTGTTGCAAGCCTTCGTGCGATTGGAACATGAGTTGACCAAATTCAACAAAATCTTTTTTCTGTAATGCAGCACAAGCCTTGTGTACCCTAAGATTTTCTTCAACTATGTAGCCGGCTCTGTTAAATATATTTTGAGGAAGGTCAGTTTGGTGCAGGTTCAAAAAATCCAATTCCACATCGCGGAGTGCCGAAATACCGGAATCATATTGTTTTAGCAATCTTACGCCTGCCTCACATTCCTGTCGGCGAATATTGTATTCTGATGAGGCAAGGGCATGTTTCACACCGGTGTTCACCAATACCAACAGGTGATTGGTCATATCCAAAGGGAAAAGTTCGTACGCCAGGCTTCTGCAATCCAGTTGAATGACCTGGTTCGTTTGCCCATGTATGGAAGCAAATTGATCCATGATACCGCATTGTACGCCGGCATATTCGTGTTCGGCTTTTTGCGCAAATTGCGTTAATTGTAAAGAAGTATAGTTGAAATCGTTCATGTGGTTAATACCCACAGCCATGCCGCACTCGATGGCAGCACTTGACGACATGCCCGCTCCCAGGGGTACATCGCCACCAAACACACAGTCGAATCCGGTGGGTTGTTTGCCTTCCTTTACAAACTGCGCAATAACACCAAGGAGGTAGTTGGCCCAGTGAACATCGGATTTTTCTATTTGATCGACGGGTGTTTCAAAACTTTCGTTGAGGTCGTATGCATAAAAACGATAGGCATGCTTATCGTTGGGCGAAACGGCAAAATAAATGGCCTTGTCCACCGCTGCCGGAAGTACGAAACCGTCGTTGTAATCGGTATGTTCTCCAATGAGGTTAACCCGTCCGGGTGACTTAATCAGCAAGGGTTCCCTTCCGAATTTTTGTTTGAATGTGCTACTAATTTTCTGAATCATCATAGGTTATGTTGACGGTTAATTTCATTCAAATGCGTTTATTTGGGTAGTTATAAAGGTAAATTATTCATGGGAAGTTGGTTGGTGAATCAGGATGTGAAGGGTATCGGCAATTAGGCCCTGACTGCTGCCCACAATGGTGATGGATGTGGCCCCTACATCAGTTTTGAGTAGTATGCCGGCAATCCCGGCTTCCGTTCTCATTGGGTTTTCACCCATGAGCATACCGTCACCAACCGAATGAAAATCGATGGGTAGGCCATTGATAGGGCAGGTGGTTCCATGCTCGTCAAGCACAGATGCGTAAACAAAAGCTAAATCGTTGGCGACTAATGGTTTGCCGGAGTCGTCCCACCTCAGTTGGATACGTGCCGGGGACTCGGGTGTACGTATGCCATGACGAACCACTTTGATGCCCCCCATGATCCCAAACGCTTCCAGTTGGCCCGCCATAAACTTGTCGAGGTGAAAAGTAAAAGGGGGATGGGGCAGGTGTGTGCTGTTGGCATCTTCGTCGGGTTTTTGACGAGCCATGGTTTTTCCGTTGAGTCGGAGCTCCACCTCTTCACAGTTGCTAAAAACCCTGATGGTGGTGGAAGATTCAGGTTGCCAATAGCTTGCTATAAAAACCATGGGACCTCCCGTGACAGGAGGAGTTACCGGCTCCTGTGGGTCGCGCTGACTTTGATAAAAATAATGAGCGAATTTGGGGATCCGAAAAATATCGGAAATTCCGGAGGCTTCGATGTCGTCGGCATAACCCCGGTTGTAATCAAACATGAGCCAGTTGGCATGCCCGATGGTGGAAGTGCCTTTGCTGTTTGAATTGGCGGCCTCCTGATAGTTGAGGGCTTGCTGAAGCAGGCGTTGTTCTCCTGATCCACGCAGTTGTCGACTGGTTCGCTCGTCGGCCTTGAGGTTGGCATATGCTGTTTGATTGAAGCCCGCATTTTGGGCATAATACTCCCAATCGCCATATTCGGCAATAAACACGGGGCGTTGTCCATTTTTATAGTCGTTCCAATAAGCGGGTGGCTTTCCGTGCTGGCGTGCGGGGATGAACAAATCATACCCATCATAGTCGATCCAGGCACAGGTGAGCGCCGGTGTATTGCCCAGTTCGTCTTTTTTTACTTCAAGAATCCGGTCCATGAATTCAGGCTCCATCCACGATTCGTTCAGCGAAAGCTCCCAGAAAAGCACCGAAGGATGATTGCGGTCGCGGCGAATTAAGTCACGGCTATCCTTTAGTACATTCTCCTTAAACTTTTCATTGCCATTGTATTGCCAGCCGGGGATGCAATTCATGGTAACTATCCCCAAAGCATCGCAGGCGTCCATAAAAGCTTCTGAATGTGGATAATGTGATAGCCGAACCATGTCGAATCCGGCGTTCTTTATTTTAATGGCATCACGCCACTGGGCCTGATCTGACAAGGCATAGCCCACATATGGATATTCCTGATGACGATTGGTGCCGCGCAGATAGGTCTTTTCACCATTGATAAATAACCCATCTTTGGATAGCTCCACTTTTTTTATCCCCACAGTGGTAGTTAGGAGGTCGGTGACGATGTCGTTTTGGACAATTTCGGTGATTACCCGATACAAGTAGGGGCGTGACGGACTCCAGAGTTGAGGTTTTTCTACGGCTATTACTTGTTGTATATCAATTGTTTGGTGAGGTTTCAGGATTTGCTCGCGGGTTTCTTTAATTGCCACACGGGTGTTGTTCGAGTCAATTACCCTTTGTCGCAGGAAGAAGGTTTGACTCTCCTGCAGATCGTTGGCTATTTGAGTTCTGAGGTGTATCCGGCAGAAATCCGACGAAACCGAATCGAAACTGATCAAGATCCCGCCCCCATGGTCACCTGCTTGTTGCATGGGATTGGTGACGTACAATCCCGGTGTGGAAATCAACTTTACCGGACGATAAAGTCCTCCATACATGTTGAAATCCAGTGTTTTTAGTGTTTTTCCCGGTGGAATCAATGTGTCGTCGACATTTATTAATTTCACCGCAAGGAGGTTGGGTTTATTGTATTCGATTTGATCGGATATGTCCACCACGAAAGGTAGATAACCTCCAAGATGTCTGGTTAATTGCTTCCCGTTGAAGAAAATGGTGGCATCCTGCATGGCTCCCTCAAAGTAGAGGAAATGTTTTAAATTTTTTTGATCAACGTTGAATGTGAGCCATTTGCGGTACCAGCAGGTGCCTTGCCATTGGTTGTTGACCACCAAAGGTTCCGGGTTAGCCGTATGAGGTAAGGTAACATTCGCAAAGAGCGAATCATTTACTTCGGTTCCGGAATAGTCCCGGTTGGGCAAATCTTTGGCAAACAACCAATTTTCGGTGAGCAGGCGCTCTTGTCGTGGAAGTGTAGTCGTTTTTTTACCACAAGAACCCATCACAACGGCCAGTATGAGAAACCAAAGGGGAAGTCGTTTTTTCATGGTTAGTTGTTGGTTTTAAAAACTTTCAGACTGTCGATAATTTGGTTGTGTTCGTTTCGAAGCTGGAGAATGTAAAGCCCTTGTTTCCAGCTCGTAGCATCAACTGTTTGTGTGACGGCCTCCATGGTGTCCATGGTTTTTCCATCCCCTGATAGTACGTACAAGCTTTTGGCCTCTCGGTTTTTTATCTGAATATGCAGCCAACTGCCAAATGGGTTAGGGTAGGCTGAGAATTCTTTACTAAAGTTTTGATTTTCAATACCAAGAGGGATGGCCGTGCAGGTATTCCAGACAAATGCATAGGTTTCCACATCGTCTTCAATGCTGTATCCGCGGTGGGTATCCCAATAGGGTGCACATGCCAGAGGAACATGTTCGTGGTACAAAGCCATGTCCCAGTCTGCTTTTTTTGTGAAAATGTAGGCGCCTTCGGCACCTTTTTCCATGGTAGTGGAATACTTGTAAACCTGATTACCGATGGCTGTCATGGGCACAAACTGCCAGGCTTCTCCGGTAAAATCTCCTGTAACGAAAACGCCTTCACTCACATCTACACCTGTCATGTCCACATAAAAATTTACCGTTGATGTGGTGGAAGGAGGTTGTGAATAATCATAGGTCAGAAAGTCGATGCCCTGGTGAAGTTGATTGTTGAAGTCGAAGAAAGTAGCATTTTCGTAGTGGGAGCCTTGTCCCCATTGGGTAAAGCATGAAGTCGATACCCAATCGGGTTCCCAGTAAATAACGCCCATGCCTCCGTTGTTGAGTACGGTGTAGGTGAGTTTAATAAGAAAATTTTTCTGGCTGTTGATGGTGGGCGGATTGGCAAAGCCGGGTAGGATGGAGGCCTCACCCAGGATATTGCCCACATCACCATTGTTGTCGAGGGTCCATGGATATCCTGTTTCCACAATCCAAACGGGCTTGTCGAATGTGGTGTGCAGGGCGTTTACGGCAGCTCCCACTTGCGCGATGTCCACCTGATGCCATTGTGGATAGTAGGAGAGTCCCATGATGTCAAAATTATCGAGCCCATTGTCGGCAGCAGCGGTAAACCACCAGGAAGCGTTGGAGGGGTCGGCAATATGAATCACGGTTTTAATGTGGCTGCTTACGGCCTTTGCGGCGCTGATTCCGGCTTTAAAAAGTTGGACGTTGCGCGGCCAGTCGATGGGATAGAGCGGTTGCCCTTCTTCCACCACTATGTTTCCATTGGTTTCGTTGCCAATTTGCACATATTCAGGCAACAGTCCCTCGTTGTTAAGGTCTGAAAGAATTTTGAAAGTGTAGTTGTACAGCGAATCACTCAGCACATTCAGGTTGGTAATTCCGCTCCAGGCTGCCGGACGTGTTTGTTTGGCGGGATCGGCCCAGGTATCGGAATAGTGGAAGTCGAGCAAGACTTTCATTCCGGCATTTTTGGCACGAGCGATGGATCTTTTTACATCGGCGAAGGTGCTGTAATTGGTTGAATCGGGTGTATGCCATAACCTAAGTCGAACAAGGCGGGCTTGGTGATCGGCAAATATTCCGTACACATCTTTTTCTTGCCCATTTTCATAGAAAAGAGCTCCACAATCGTTCATTTCGTTGGCATAACTCAGGTCAATGCCCAGGAGGGTGTCTTGTGCCTGTATGATATTGATGGAGAGCAAGATAGATATTAGAATGAGCGTTTTTTTCATGTCATGTGGTTGAGTAGGTGTTCACAATGCGGATGGCTACGTCGATGTCTTCTGATTTTTTAAAGCAATAGTAGTAGGCTCCTTTTTTGGAATCGGAAGTGTCCTTTTTATCGAGACGTTGGATGGCTTTCAGCGAAAGTATTTTTTTTCGGAAGTTGCCCGGGTCGAATTGTTGCATGAAAATGGAATTGTACAATTGACGTAATTGGGTGATGGTGAATTCCTTGGGGAGTAAATCACGACCAACCAAATCGTATGCCGCTTTCGATCTCAGTTTTTTCATGGCAGCATTCACCAACTGCCCGTGGTCGAAGATGAGGGGTGGAAGTTGCGATACAGGCCACCATGAAGCTCCAAAATGGCTAAGTAGTTCTTTATTATGGCTTTTGATGTCGATGAGTGCATAAAAAGCAACACTCACCACACGACCGCCGGGGTCACGCCCGGGATCAGAAAATACTTCCACCTGTTCCTGAAATATGTCCCGGAGTCCGGTAATTTTATACAATACCCGTTCGGCTGCTTTTTCCACAGTTTCGTGGGGCTCTACCCATCCGCCTACCAACGACCACTTTCCTTTTTCCGGTTCAAGCTGTCGCTGAAAAAGCAGTAGTTTTAACTCATCGTTCTCGTAACCAAATGTTACACAGTCAACTGCGAGTAGGTGTTTGGGTTGATTGGCATATAAATCAGAGGTCATTATTTCAAATTTTTGATAAAAGTATATATTACTTTTAATATGTGCAAGGAAAGGTTCAAAATACATTCAATTTTCATCTGAAATGTTGTGAAAGATTTGTTCAGAATGCCATCAGATTCATCTGCTTCCGTGGTGATTTCGCTCTATATTTGCAGGCCTTTAGGAATGAGGGGCAACAGCAGTTTTGTAATGCAAAAGATGTGGAAATGATGGAGCAATTATTAATGAAAGCGCTTGCAGTGGCCTATGCCAGCGTTGGGGTAGTGGGTTTTTTGGCGTATTGGCCCACCATCAAGGATTTGTATTATCATAAAAAACCCAGTGCCAATATTTCATCCTATGTGCTTTGGGTAGGCACCACGGGGATCACCTTTTTATATAGCCTGTTTTTACTTCCTGATTTGTTATTCCGGTTGGTTTCGGCCATGAATTTTCTGGCTTGCTCCGTTGTGCTGTTGCTCAGTTTGGGATTGCGGAAATCGCATGCTGCGAAACCAAAGTAATATGATTGAAAAATTAGTCAACGGCTATATAACTGCCAACTACTTCGCCAAAATACATGGTATGAAAATCGTGATTTGAACCCGGATAGGTGGTGGGCACATGGGCAGGGTAGAAGCGATCGAGGAGGTCTTTTGAAAAGGCATTCTTGTCCTGAACTTGTTTATAGATTACCTTACATTCCAGTGTGATTGGCAGTTCTTTAATTCCTGGAGTTACTATCTTAATTCCGGGTACCAATGTCAAGCCCAGATCTTTAATTTTGTCGGTATCAGCGCCGCTTTTGGTTCCGCAATAGGATAAAATGTGTTTTATTTTTTCACCCGATCCAACATTGATAGTAAACTCATTGCTTTGTTCAAGCATCTTGTGGGTATGTCTGCCGGTACGGACGTAGGCTATGAAAATGAGTCGGTTCCACTCAAACCCCAAATGACCCCATGAGATGGTCATGGTATTCACCTGATGGTTGAAAGCTGTGGTAAGCAACACGCCGGTTTTAATTCCGTTCATTATTTGACCCACATGTTCCAACGCATCTATTTCGATGATATCCTCTCTTCTTTTCATGATTAATTCAATTTTAAGGGTCATCTCCTGACTTCTATCTTCCGTCTCCCGTCTCCCCACTTCCGTCTCCTGTTGATGTCCTACGGACAAAGGGATGAATCGTGTATTATTCTATTGATGTTAAAGCCCTACGGGCTATTTTTGGCGCATTTTATTTACGAACTCAAACCTTTGGCGGCGATACTCATTACTCATTACTCATTACTCCTTACTCCCCACTTCCGTCTCCCGACTTCCCACTTCCGTCTCCCGTCTTCCCACTTCCATCTCCCTACGTCTTCCTCTTTTTCTTTTTGGCTGCGGGAAACAGGATGTTGTTCAAAATGAGTCGGTATCCGGGAGAATTGGGGTGCAGACTGAGTTCGGTTTGGGGATCCCCGATTTTGTGTTGGTAGTCTTCGGGGTCGTGGCCGCCGTAAAATGTCCAGAATCCTTTACCGTATTCGCCGTGGATATAGCGGGCTTCGTGGGCTTCTTTGTTTTCGCCCATGATCACCACATTGGGTTTTATCAGGTCTTCATCAAAAGCCGTGGTTTGTCCCATAAACCCTTTGATGAGTTGTTCATGATTCTGACAAAGCATGGTAGGAATGTGGTCCCATTTGGCTGAAAAATCGAACAACAAAAAGTAGTCGTTGGATTGGTTGATGGCGCGCGAGCGGCGATTGGTTACATCGATATCCGAAATTTCGTATTCCGAAGGATTCTTCACGATGGTAAAGTCCTCAAACACCATACATTTGGAATAGTCCAGTTTGTCCTGAGCTTGTGGATCCATGGGATCGCCATCGAACATCACATCGCAAATGTCAACATTTTCGGCTGCCAGCGCCACATCGTAACTATCTGTGGCCGAACACATGGCAAACAGATAGCCTCCACCCAACACAAACTCATTGATTTTTTTGGCCACTGCCAGCTTCAACTCGGATACTTTGCTGAATCCCAGCTTTTTGGCCATCTCCTCAGAGGCTTTCACGTCCTCTTTGTACCAGGGATATTGGCGGTAGTGTGCCCAAAATTTCCCATACTGACCGGTAAAATCCTCATGATGTAGATGGAGCCAGTCGTAGGTGGGCAACATTCCGCTCATCACTTCTTCATCATAAACCACATCGTATGGAATTTCCGCGTAGGTAAGGGCCAGGGTAACGGCATCGTCCCAGGGCTGTTTGTTTTTGGGAGAATAAACGGCAACCCGCGGTGCTTTTTGCAGCTCAATCACATCCATGTTGACGTCGGGTTTGGCAATTTCCTGCCGGATGGCATTGGCCTGTACGTCAGTTATAACCTGACTCGACACATCACGAACCGTACACTCCTGCTGTATTTCCTGATAGTAGGGCATGAGGTAGCTGCCACCTCGGTAGTTGAGCAACCACTCGATGGTTACCTCCTTTTCGAGAACCCAAAAGGCTATGCCATAAGCCTTTAGGTGGTTGGTCTGTGTGTTATCCATGGGAATAAGCAGCCAAGCCGCTTTCGCGGAAAATTGACTTCCCAGCAATGTGATCAACACGAATAAAACAAAAATGCTTCTTTTCATGCCACAAAAGTAATGTGTTTGTTGCTGAAAAATGTGCTAAAAATGATTAATTCAAGGGTGATTAACTAAATTAAAACAATTTTTAACGTTTCCAAAAACTCCTGAATGTCATGGTCGTTGGCTTTTTTGGCTTGATTCGTCAGGTGATGCAGCATCCTTTGTGTTTCATCCGGATTGATGGGATTGGTTTTCAGTATGCCCAATCCCTTAAGTCCTGTGGTTTTGGTTTCTTCGGGTGAATAACCCAGTTCGGCCAATCGTTCTCCGGGTTTCGGACCGATGAAATCAATGGGAACCCTGTGGTTCAGTTGTTTCATCATGTTGTGCGCCAGCTCCGTGATGTTGGTGGCCGCTTCGGTGCTTACAAACACCTCGTTGTGATGTCCATGCCTACATACTTCCCAAATCATGCGGGCGGCTCGTTCACCCGAAATAAACCTGCGGCTCATGTCGGGGTGTGTAATGGTAACGGGGCCTCCGGATTGAATCTGCTTTTTGAACAACAAGGTTACGGATCCCGGACTGTCGATCACATTCGCCAATCTCAGGGTGCAACATCTGGTTTTGGATGGCTCAATATGTCGGAAAACATCTTCAATCAAATATTTGCACATGCCAACTACCGAAGTGGCATTTCTGGCCAAATCCGAAGAGGTAAACAGAAGGGATTCAACTTGATAATGCTGCGCCAGGTTGATTAATTCCAGAGCGCCTTTTAAGTTGACGCGAATGGCCTCCATGGGGTGATGCTCACACGCGCCGAGTCGTGCCATGGCTGCCAGATGTATAATCTGTGTAAATTGATGTTTCCTGAATAGATTACGTATGTCCGATGGGTTGGTTAGGTCGAGTTTAACTAATTGAATACGTGGATGGTGGAGGAAAGATAATTGTTCGGGATCTCGTGCGGCAAGCAGTAAGCGTTGGTTTGTTTCCTGTAATAATTTCTGAATCAGATACCTGGCGGTGTAGCTCGTAGCGCCGGTGATGAGTACGGTGGAGGCAATCTGTTCAGACATGATGATTACCTGGTTTCCGGTTGATACTTCGATGCCTCTTTCAAAAAATGTGCTGCCAGCGGGTCAGAAAAAGGATGGTGTGTCGGCATACGTTCGGGGTGCCATTGAACGGCCATAAGAAATCCCTTGCCTTCGGGGTGGAGCCATGTAACGGCTTCGGGCAGGCTGTCGGCGGCATAGGCGCAAATCATTAATGGAGGTGCCGGTTGGTCGATGGCTTGATGATGGTTGCTGGTGACCGTATCCAGGGTAGCATGGGAAATGGCGGTTAGTGCGGATGGGTTGACGGCTTCCACCACGTGAAAGCAATTCATCCAATCGTCCTGACGGTGCACTACGGTCGTATCGAAATCACCGGGAATGTCGATGATTAAGCTCCCGCCAAGGGCTACATTGAGTATTTGTTCGCCTCTGCAAATGCCCATTACAGGCATGTTGTGGTTTAACGCAAAAGCAATCATGGCCATTTCCAGACTGTCGCGGTATCGGTCGAATCCGCCGCAGCGAAGGGTGTCGCTTTCCTTGTTGTAGAAGGCTGGATAGACGTCTTCGCCACCTGTCAGCAACAAACCGTTACAAGTTGCAAGCACTTGTGTGGCCGAATCGATGGACATTCCGTAAAGGTTGATTGTATGCAGGTTGTTGTTGTTTCGTAGTAGCCATTGGGTGTAGTTCGGGGTTTCCTTGCTGATGGCAATGGTTGTTTTTTGGTTTGATTTGGCCTGACAACCTCCGAGGAGTATTCCTATGGCCAACAACAGAACAGATATTGATAAATATTTGAGATTCAATGTTTTCATATAAATGCTATTTGGCGTTAAAAAGAATCTCCGAAAGGGTGTTAAGTAATTCATTTTCCTTTATGGGTTTTGTAAGGTAGGCCTTACATCCTATGCGCAATGCCCGATTTTTTTCTTCTGAGAAGGCGTAGGCCGTTTGTGCAATAATCAGTTGGTCGGGTTTTGATTTCAGAATAACTTTTGTGGCATCCAAACCATTGGTTCCCGGCATTTTAATGTCCATAAGAATGACATCATATTTTTGGTTCATGGCCATTTGTATGGCTTCTTGTCCATCTTTGGCCCAATCAATGCCAGCTACCCGGTCTTCAAGTAAAGCCACGAGGTATTCAAAATTCGACTCCTCATCCTCGGCGATCAAGATACGACATTTTTCCAATAGAGAGAGGTTGGGGGCGAAATCCATTTTTATTTGTCGCGACAAGGGAGCTTCAATCAGCGGGACACAGAAATTGAATTGCGATCCGACTCCTTTTTCGGAAATAACCGATATTTTTCCCTTCATGAGTTCCACCAATTCTTTTACTATGCTGAGACCGAGTCCTGAACCACGTATGTTGGAACGTTCCACTTCTTGTCCCCGGAAAAAACGGCCAAAAATTTGTTTCAGCTCTTCTTTTTGGATGCCGATGCCGGTATCTTTTACAAAAAACTTCAGTTTTTTTCCGTCAATGGTACTGCCAATGGTTATTCTACCCTCGTTGGTGTATTTAAACGAGTTGGAAACCAGGTTGGTAAGGATTTGGCGGATTTTGTCGTAATCGGCTTT
The DNA here is from genome assembly GCA_965140775.1 of Bacteroidales bacterium. Taxonomy (GTDB): domain Bacteria; phylum Bacteroidota; class Bacteroidia; order Bacteroidales; family F082; genus UBA6244. Next base: position 2,180,728 of record OZ223471.1, read on the forward strand.
CACCCGCATATCCAGCAAATCAGACGAATTCTGAATTTCGAGTACAATTCCTTTTTGATATTTGGGCAAATCGAATGACTGTGCCACATCATTAAGGAGGTCGTAAACAGTAAACTCTTTCTCTTTCAGAGGAATGAGTCCTGTTTGCAGGCGCGAATAGAGGATGATGTCATCTATCAGACTGAGTAACTGCTGAGCGCTATTGGTGATGATCTGGGTATATCGGCCAATATTTTTGGTGTCGGGATGTTGGGTGAGCAATTGCGAAAATCCGATGATGGAGTTCATCGGGGTCCTGATTTCGTGACTCATGTTGGCCAAAAAGGCGGTTTTTAGTTGGTTGCTTTGTTCGGCGAGCTCTTTGGCAACTTTGAGTTCCACATTGATTTTATTAATTTCCTCTACCCGTTCCTGTAGGGTTTGATTCAAAACCAGGTATTCCTCATTTTGAATGGCAATTTCTTCATTTTTGAGTTGGAGTTGGGCTTCATGTTCTCTTTGATAGGTGATGTCGTAGTTGATGCCAATGATTTTTTCATGACCACTGTTCTCATCAAAGGTGGTGAGTGCGAAGGCTTTAATGTTTTTTACCGAGCCACTGCCTGTGGTGATGGTAAATTCGGTGTCGAAGTCTTTTTCGCCCTGAATGGCCAGTTGAAGTTCCTTTTCAACCCGCTCCAATTCCAGGGGATTCAAACTTCGTGACCAGACTTCATACACTCCCTGAAATTGATCGGGAGCAATTTCGTACAATTCGAACATGGGATCGTCCCAAAAGAGCTCATGGGTTGTTAAGTCGAGTTCCCAGGTGCCGATTCCCCCCGACTTCACTGCCAATTGCAGCCGGGTTTGACTGGACATAATGCTTTGCTGGTTCTCTTTTTGTTGTGTAACGTCTTCATAAACAAGTACGATCTCGTTATTGGGCAAACGATATATTTGAAATTCATACCAATTTTTAAAGTTTTCGTCCACATAAAGTTTGGCAGGAAAAAAGTCGGGTTCGCCTGTTTTCCATACCTTTTGGAGTACCGGCACCAAACCGTACGAATCGATGGCAGGTCGTATATCTGTAAGGGTGAAACCAATGGTTTCTTCCCTCGTTTTGCCCAACATTTTCAGTGCAGCTTTATTGATATTTTGAATTTGGTAATCCGCACCCTTTTCACCCTGATTATTCACTTTGTAAATGGCCACACCGCTGTTGATGGTTTGGTACAGTTCGCGGAATCGGCTTTCACTTTCTTTAAGGGTGGCTTCAAAGTTTTTATAGGCAGTGATGTCCATCACCATGCCAATGAAGAAGTCGATTTGTCCCTCATGATTCCGGCGGGCTGCAATGGCCACATCCACCCAAATGATTTCACCAGTTTTTTTCAGGTATCTTTTTTCGTATCTGCTGGTTTCCGATTTGCCGGATATAATTTCTTTCAGGCACTGAATCTCCCTGAGTCGGTCGTCGGGATGGGTGATTTCTAAAAAATTTTTACCTATAAGTTCGGCCTTTGAATAGCCCACCAACGTCAATAACTCCTCGTTCACGTCAATAGCCAGACCCTCAACTGTGGTAATGGCAATGCCAATGTTGGCAAAATCGAATACACTTTTGAATTTATCTTCGCTTTCGCGAAGTTCTTGTTCCGACCTTTTACGCTCGCTCAAATCACGAATGAGGGTGATGCGCATGTTTTTCCCATCGTATTCCAGGTTGTTACCCTCTATTTCGATGGGGATGTAATCCCCCTTTTTGTTTTTGGCCATTACCTCGTAGGGCTTGGTGTATTCCGTATGGATGTTGTGGCGCGTATGCACTTGATATTCAGGTGATATGATGGCCTCTACCACATCCATTCCCTGTAGTTCTGCCAGTCGGTAACCAAACAGTTTCTCGAAGGCATGGTTAAAATCGTGCACAATTCCTGAATGGTGAATTAAAATACACTCAGAGGCAGTTTCTGCCAGAAGTTTATATCGTTTTTCTTTATCTTTCACCTCCTTTTTCGCCATTTCTTTTTCCAGAAAAATATTGATCTGGCTAACGAAGGCTTCAATCATTTCAACATTAAGCTGCTCACATTGTTGAGAACACAGAATGGTGATATTACCCAATTGATGTTGGTGGTGTTGGAAGTTGATGGTGTAAATGTTTTGAAGCGAAAGCAATTTTTGAATGAACTCGCCTGTCTTCGGGGAGATGAGTCCGTTGGTGAGCATGGATATATCATTGGGGAGGGGCGACAATTTACCAATATTCAGGTTTAGGAAAAATTCATCGGAGATGCTGCCTTGAAGTTTGTTGGGGTGAAATCCCAGCATGGAGGTAATCTTCTGAATTTTTTTGCCCAGGCCTTCCATCGCTTTTAGGTGCCATTGTTTGCTTATGTTGTTGAAGGAGGACACGGTAATATATCCTTGTTTACCAATGATTTCGTAAACTTTAGCGGCAGCATAAGTCAAAATTTCGTCCATTGAATTTAAGGCAGCCAATTCCATTGCCGAATGTGCCAGGGTACGAAAACGTGTTTCACTTTCGCTTAATTTCAACAAAGCTTGTTTTCGTTCAGTAATTTCGATCACAGAAACCAAAATGGCAGGTTTGTCATGAAAAGTGATGGCCGTGGCCGACATGTCCACCCATTTTTCTTCGCCGGAGCGCGACAAAATTTTAAACTCGTACCGGCTGATGGGATTTTGTCCAATTTGTCTTTTTTGTCCTCGTTCCTTGACCAGATTTTTGTGGTCAGGATGTATAAATTCCCAAAACTTTTTGCCCAAAAGTTCCCCTTCGTCATAGCCGGTAATATGGCTGGCAGCCAGATTGGCATAAACCCACACATTGTTTTGATAGACCAGAATGGCCGTGGGTGTGGTTTGTGCCAGACTTCTGAATTTCTCCTCGCTTTCGCGAAGGGCCTTGTCGGCAGCAATCTTTTCCGAAATATCGCGTATGGATACAATGCGCGTTTTTTCTCCATCCATCACAAAATCACGCCCTTCCACCTCTGCATGAAAGGGTGTACCGTCCTTCTTTATACCTACAATATGATAGGGTTTGGCATGGGGTCTGGCGATATTTTTTGTCACCTTTTCCAAATCCCTTTTAAACGTCACTTTTTCAAAGAGGTTCTGTCCGATGGCTTCATCATGTGTATATCCGGTAAGCTTCTCGAAAGCCTTGTTTACATCCAAAATAATGCCCGCCCGATGAATCACCATGGCTTCGAATGATAAATCAGCCAATAACTTATTGCGTTTTTCGCTTTCTGCCAACGCCTTTTCAGTGGTTTTGTATTCGGTAATGTCGCGAAAAATGGTGGCAAAATATCCCGGTTGCGGACAATAGGCAGAAATGGTGAAGTATTTCTTCAGGGATTTGGAATAAAGGCTGTCGTAGTAAATACTTTCTCCGCTTAGCGCTACTTTTCCGTAGAGCTCAATAAAATTTAGGGGTTCACTTTTAATGCCGGTAAAAATTTCGCTCACCGGCCGGCCAAGGACATCCTTGTTTTTCAATCCTGTTATTTTTTCAAATTCTTTGTTTACTTCCCTAAACAGGTAGTCGATGGCTTTGCCCTCGCGGTTTATCACGATTTGGTGCAGGGCAAATGCACTGTTCATGTTGTTGAATAAGTCGCGGTATTTTTTTTCGCTTGTTTGAAGGATTTCCTGCTGAATGATGCGTTCAGTAAGATTCCGGACCACACTAATTATGGCTTTCTTTCCATTAAATTCAATGTCTTGTGAATTGACTTCTACAGGAATGGGCAAGCCCGACTTGCTAAAATGATAATCGGCAAAAACCAGATTTCCTTGTGTGTTGATTTCTGCTATTCTCGAGGCAATTTTATCCGTTGACTTCACGATATCTGCCACACTTAATGCCAGCAGTTCGTCGCGCGAATATTCAAGAATGTTGCAGGCAGATTGATTCACGAGCAGAAACCGGCCTTTCAGATCATGAATAAATACTGCATCTGTAATGGAATCGAAGGTGGTTTGGTACAAACGAATGTCCTTTTCAGGTTCGTTTTTTTGGATCAGCTCATCAATGAGTTTTTTGTTCGTCGTTTCCAATTCGGCAATGCGTGCTCGAAATTGTTGAATGAGCTCCTTGCCGGAATTTGCTATGGGGTCTGAGGTATGATCCATCATACAAAAATTGATTATCATTAATAATTACCAACACAACTTTTGTTAGCTGGATATTTCAATAGGTAATTCATCTGGTTGGTTCGATAAGTGGGCATTTCCATGTGTGTTTTTGTAAGAATTTGGTCTTTCAAAAGCAATGGTGTGTAAAAATAGCAAAATATTTCAAAATTTCAACCGGAATCGGAAGATATGATAAACAATAAACCCGATAATTGGATTTCGAAAGGGCTTAAGCAACCCCTCGCACATGGAGGAATTAAATAACTTTGCCACATGAAAAAAGTGAAGGGTATGCAAACTGTTGGCTGGATATGGAGTGTGGTATTGATTTTCCTTACCTCATGCCATTTAACTCCAACCCAAATCAACCGGTCTGCCAACATGGATGGAGGCGACGCTTTGGTTCAATACGCGGAGGGCTTTAAAATTACCGATCAGGGAAACGGACGGTTGTTGGTACAAGTTTTTCATCCTGATCAAAGAGAAAAAACCTTGTTTAGTTGCCTGATTCTTCCAAAAGAGGACACCGCGGCCTACCCCGACCAGGAATTGGTGGTGAGAAGCCCCATGGACAGCATTGCGGTATTTTCGGCTACCCAACTCAACGGACTGGCTTTGTTGGGTATGTTGGACAGGGTAGTGGGCGTGTCTGAATCCACTTATATCACCAATGCCTTAATAAAACAGCGGTTGGCCGAAGGCAAAACCTTTGAGCTGGGCAACAACGGCGTTTTTTTTGTGGAGCGTACCCTGGCTTTACGGCCTCAGGCCATTTTTTACTCACCCTATCAGGTAAATCAGGCCCATCCTTTGGCTGCCACTCAGCAGGTGATGATTCCGTTTCTTGATTTCATGGAAACCAACCCGCTGGGACGTGCCGAGTGGATTAAATTTACTGCGGCTTTTACCGGAAACTTACCCAAAGCAGACAGCCTTTTTCAAACAATTGTCGCTTCCTACGACAGTCTTAAAACGTTGGCTGCCAAAGTAAAGAACAAGCCAACCGTGATGTCAGATAAATATTTTGCCGATCAATGGTATGTGCCCGGAGGCCAAAGTTATATGGCGGTGATGCTGTCCGATGCCGGAGGCGATTATATTTGGAAAAACGACACCCACCGGGCGAGTTTCCCGCTGGATTTGGAAACTGTGCTTAAACAAGCCTCAAAGGCAGATTTTTGGCGGATTGTGGGAGCTTACGACGGCGCCCCCACCTACGAACAGCTGGCTTCCGAGAATGAGTTGTACACGCACTTTGATGCCTTCAAAAACCGAAAGGTGTTGTTTTGTGATTCGCGCAAAACAGGCTATTTTGAACGAGGTGCGCTACAACCCCAGGTGCAATTGGCGGACCTGATTTTTGCCTTTCATCCGGAGTTGTTTCCCGGTTATACTCCTGTTTATTACCAAATAATTCCATAAAACTTGTACAAACGATTTCGGTTGCGCGTGTTCAAAAGCTGTATTTTTGGCCTTCATGACCACCTACGGAAATAGAATTGTCTGGATGATTCCGGCTGCCTTCCTCATTGTGCTGCTATTTGCGGCCAATCTGTGGTATGGCTCTGTTTCGCTGGATTGGTCGGAGGTGTGGCGCATTGTTACAGGTCAATCCGCACAACAATCGGTTTCACAGGTTATCGTGCTGCAATACCGACTTCCTCAGGCTTTTACGGCCATGGCAGTGGGGGTAGCATTAAGTGTGGCGGGGTTGTTGCTTCAAACGGCGTTTGGAAATCCATTGGCCGGACCTTCGGTGTTGGGAATTAGTTCGGGAGCCAGTTTTGGCGTGGCCCTGGTATTACTTTTCGGTGGTGCCACCGGCATTCAGCTTTTTAGCCAGGAATGGCTTTACCGCGATGTGCTCATGGTGGCTGCGGCTTTTGGTGGTGCTTTGGTGGTATTGTCCATCATTGTATTTGTATCGTCCCGCATCGGACATGCCGTTACGGTGCTCATCATCGGCATCATGATTGGGTATTTGGTGAGTGCCGCCGTGGGAACCATGCAGTTTTACAGCAATTCGCAGGATTTACAAGCCTATGTACTCTGGGGTTTGGGAAGCTTTTCCAAAACCGGTCTCGGTCAGTCCATTGGGCTATTGGCGGGTGTTTTGTTCACTGTTGCCATGGTTTTTTTCTATTTGAAACCACTCAATGCATTGCTATTGGGCGAAAGCTATGCGCGAAGTTCCGGTTTTAATACCCGAAAAATCAACCGTTCCATCATTTTTATTTCAGGAGTACTTATTGCCCTGGGGACAGCTTTTACCGGACCCATCGCTTTTATAGGTCTGGCAGTGCCACATCTGGCACGCACTTTTTTTCAAACTTCCAATCATAGGATTTTGATTCCGGCGGTAATCCTCATAGGTGCTGCACTCAGTTTGTTTTGTAATTTGGTGGCACGGATGCCCGGATGGGATTCGTCGTTGCCCATCAACGCGGTGACTTCAGTAATTGGAGCCCCCATCGTTATATGGGTTATTGTGAAAGGGAGGTCGTATGGAAAATAATTCAGCTGTGCAAAGTCCTTTGCTCCAATTAAAAAAACTGGGTACCGGTTATGGCGCGAACAAGAAGCCTGTGCTCATAGGTAAGGGCATGGAGGCTTTGATGACGGAAGGAAGCTTTACGGCGATATTGGGCCCCAATGGCAGCGGAAAATCTACTTTGTTGAAAACCATTTTGGGACACCTCACACCTTTAGCCGGAGAGGTTTGCTGGCGGGGTACATCCATTCAAAGGATGTCCGTAAAACAAATTGCCCGATACATGGCGGCTGTGCTCACCGACAAAATCGACGATCGCTACCTCACGGCCTACGACGTGGTTTCTACCGGAAGATATCCTTATGGTTCGTTTACAGGCAAACTCAACCTGTCGGACCGGGACATTATTTCGGCGGCCATGGAGGCTACGCAAGTGACTCAATTTGGCAAAAGAGCCTTCTATACCCTGAGCGATGGCGAAAAACAAAAGACCATGATTGCGCGGGCCATCGCCCAACAAACGCCACTGATTTGTTTGGACGAACCCACTGCTTTTATCGATTCTCCCGGAAAAGTGGCCATCATGCAACTGCTTAAAAAACTCGTTGTTGAGAAACATATCAGCATATTAATGACCACCCACGACAGCGAATTGGCCCTTCAATTTGCCGATGAACTCTGGTTGGTGGGCAAAGACCATACGCTGGAAACAGGTACCCCCAAAGATTTGATTGCCAACGGCCACATCAATCGCCTTTTCGACCAGCAAGGGGTGAAATTCAATCCTGCTACCTTGCGGTTTGAGTCAGAAATTTTCGCTTCCCAAACCAATACGAAACATCATGACTAAACAGTTCTTCCTTGTAGTTTTACTCATACCCCTGATGATTATGAATGCTTGTACCTCACCAAAACAACCGGTTGATTTAATCGTTTACAACGCACGCGTATATACCGTGGATACCGCATTTTCGGAAGCTGGTGCTTTCGCAGTTAACGATGGCCGTTTTCTGGCTGTGGGCAGCGATGCCGAAATTCGCCAAAAGTATGAGGGCAAGCAAACAATGGATGCAGGCGGAAAGCCTGTATATCCCGGTTTTAACGATGGTCACAGCCATTTTTTGGGTTACGGAGTCTGGCTCACACAATATGCCAATCTGGTAGGGTTGTCTTCTTTTGAAGAAGTGCTGGAGGTGTTAAAAAAGTTTCACCACGACAATCTTGATGGTTGGGTGCTGGGACGTGGCTGGGATCAAAATCTCTGGCAAAACAAAGAATTTCCTGTCAAGGATAAGTTGGATGTTTTGTTTCCTGATGTGCCGGTTGTGCTTACCCGAATCGATGGTCATGCTGTTTTGGCCAACAAAGCCGCCCTTGAGGTAGCAGGTGTGGATGCCAAGACGGTAATTGCAGGAGGGGAAATTATAAAGAGTGGCGGAAAACTAACGGGCATGTTGCTGGATAATGCGGCGGATAAAATGAAAGCCTGTGTTCCGGAACTTTCCTTAAATCAAAGGGTAAGGGCATTATTGCTGGCACAGAAAAATTGTGTGGCACAAGGACTTACCACTGTTTCGGATGCCGGTTTGGATAAGGAAGATGTGCTGCTCATCGATTCACTTCAAAAGACCGGGGAGCTCAAAATAAAGGTGTACGCCATGCTTAGCCCTACTGCCGAAAATCTGGAATATTTTCTCCCCCAAGGCCCCCTTCATCAGCCTAAACTAACGGTGAGCAGTGTGAAATTGTACGTCGATGGTGCACTTGGTTCGCGCGGAGCCCTTTTGATTGAACCCTATGCCGACGATCCCGGCAATCATGGCTTGCAGATGGAGCCGAACGCCTATTACGACAGTATTTGTCAGTTGGCATATGACAATGGTTTTCAGGTAAATACCCATGCCATTGGCGACGGAGGTAACCGCTTGGTACTTGATACTTATGGAAGGATACTCAAGGGAACTAACGACCGGCGCTGGCGCATCGAACATGCCCAGGTGGTGCATCCCGACGACATGAAAAAGTTTGGGCAATATTCCATCATTCCTTCCATCCAAAGTACCCATTGCACTTCCGACATGGATTGGGCTGATGAGCGTTTGGGTGCCGACAGAATAAAAACTGCCTATGCCTATCATGAATTGCTCATGCAAAATGGGTGGCTTGTCAATGGAACCGATTTTCCCATCGAGGATATCAGTCCGTTGTTTACGTTTTACTCATCTGTAAGTCGCAAGCATCAAAATGGTGAGCCTGCAGGCGGATTTCAAATGGAGAATGCCCTTTCGCGGAAGGAAACCCTCTGTTCCATTACCCTGTGGCCGGCCAGGGGAAGTTTTGATGAGCATAACAAGGGTAGCATTGAAGCAGGCAAACAAGCTGATTTTGTGATACTCGACGCCGACATCATGCAAGTACCCGAAAACGAACTATATAAGGTGAAGGTATTGGAAACCTGGGTGGATGGAGAAAGGGTTTATTAGTTCAAGGGTTCGTCAAACGAATTAAAGAACAACCCCGACTATCTCATCATCGCCTAAGGCCTGGATACGGCCAAAGACGACCCCACCGGTACCTGGAGTTTGTCGGCCAAAGACTTTGAAGAAAACGGACGAACGATCGGACAATTGAAGTTGCCTACCCCGGTGATGCAGGAATGTGGATACAAAAACCGAAGTCTTGGAACTAATGCCCGTCATTTTTTAAGGGTTTGCACGTTGGAAATACGCAATAATTTCTTTCTTAAATGGAAACATTGATGTCCGGTTAAAAAAATATTTCGTCCCTACGGGACTTTTTATAGACCTTAATATGCTTTCTACCAACATCTTGTCCCTACGGGACAGCCCCGTTAGGGGCTAAATATGGGTAGAATATAAAACAACCCCCACTATGGTGAAGTCCGCCATGGGCGGACGATATATATCAAGCATTGTAGCGTTTTCTGTTTAATTTTATCGGACAACAATGAAATGGAAATTATTACTTCCTTGGATGTTGATACAAATATTTCAGTATATTTGATACGTTATCCTAACCACAAATTTATTCGTATGAGCACAACCGTTTTCAGGAAGCCCCTGAGGTTTTATTCCGACCCCAAAAGAGTGATTACCCGTTTTTTCTTTCCCGGCCCGGAAACCCGTGTACAATCCATCATCAAAAAAGTGATGGAGATGCCCGAACCTGCTGCAAAACTTGTGCTCAATCAGTCGCTTCGTGATTTTTCGGCCCGACACCGCAATATCTCGAAGATTTTTCAAAAGCATTTCGACAGGGTGCGGGATATCATGGCTGGTCGCAATGGTGATTTAAACCAGCTTTCGGAATATAAACGTCTGCTCATAGGCGCGTATTTTACCAGCGAATATTCCATCGAGTCGGCGGCGTTTTTCAACCCTTCCATGGTGGCCGATCCCGATCAAACCGGACTGCAAGAAGGCGAAAAGCGTGTGATCATCAGCTTTCGGGCCACCGGAGAGGGGCATATTTCGTCCATCGTTTTTCGGGGTGGAATACTTGATAAAGACAACAATTTGCAGCTAAAACCTGTGGGAAAGCTGGTGGACGAACCCGAGGCCATCAAAAATTACGTGTATCAAAAAGAAACCTTCTGTCAAAAACTGCACGAAATGCATATTCAGGATGAAATCATCAACGCAGTAATGGACAAGTTGCGGTTTGAATTCGACTACAACGAACTCAACAATGCCCTGAATCAGGCCATCAACGAAATAAACCCCGATGCACAGCAGAAACAAATGTTTCAAACGGTGGCCTGGCTGGCAGATTCACATTACGAAATTTCGTTTTCGCTGGATACGGCCATTTCGGAAAGGGTGATTTTTCCCATCGCTGCCGCCGAAAGTAATGGCATCGAAGACGCCCGTTTTGTTAAGTTTACCGAAGACAATGGCACCATAAAATATTATGCCACTTATACGGCTTACAATGGTTTTTCCATCATGCCCAAATTAGTGGAAACCAAAGATTTCTACGATTTTAAAATAATGCCCATTCATGGTGAAAATGCTCAAAACAAAGGAATGGCGCTTTTTCCCCGCAAGGTAAATGGCAAATATGCCATGTTGTCGCGGCTCGACGGTGTAAACAACTACATCATGTTCTCCGACGATATCAACCTGTGGCATGAGGCACAAAAAATTCAGGGGCCCAGTTTTCCCTGGGAATTTATTCAAATTGGCAATTGTGGGTCGCCCATCGAAACTGAATATGGCTGGTTGGTCATTACCCACGGAGTGGGAACCATGCGAAAATATTGTTTGGGTGCCACTTTGCTCGATTTGGACGACCCCACCAAGATCATCGGACAATTGAGTGAGCCCTTGCTGTCGCCCAACGAAGAAGAGCGGGAGGGATATGTGCCCAACGTGGTGTATTCGTGCGGATCCATCGTGAACAACAACGAATTGGTGCTGCCCTATGCCATGTCGGACACCGCTTCCACCTACGCCTGTGTTCCCCTCGACGAATTGCTTAGCCGGCTGATTCCCTCGGAGTACAAAAAAGGCAAAGGCGCCGATGTAATCAAGAAAAAACGTATTCTGGTGGTGGAAGATGAGGTGATCAACCAAAAAATTATTTCTGCCATTTTGAAAACTGCCGGATATGAGGTGGAAGTAGCTCCCGACGGAATTGTGGCGCTGATGCAAATTGCCCAGCAAAATTTCGATTTAATCTTATCCGACATCGCCATGCCAAACATCGATGGATACCAATTGCTTGAATATATCAACCAGAACAACATTGATATACCGGTGGTATTTATCTCCGGACATACGAGCGAAGAGGCCGAAATCAAAGGCTTGCAAATGGGAGCCGTGGAATATATCAAAAAGCCCATCGATAAGGACTTGCTGGTGCTACGGCTGAATAATATCCTGAAGCATTAAACCTTAAGGTTGTACAAATGGTTTTGTAAGCAACCACGACAGAAGGTAGGCTATCAGGCTTTCTGCTCCCTGATTGCGGTTCACATTCATTTCTTCCAATCCATCGTTACATCCAAAAGTGTGTTCGTCGTAGAGCGGCATGTTCAGCTCGTTCATGCCCAAAAACCAGTTGAAACAGGTGATGATTTTCCGGGTAAATTCTTCCCGACGGGTTGCACGGTAGGCACAATGATAGAGCCAAACCATGGCCATGGCATCAATGGGTTGCTGAGCATAGGGACTGGTTTTGTCGTGATGGGCCAGCCACCAGGTCTTATTTCCAATCAGGGTAAGTTGTTGGTTCACGAAACATTTGGTCTCGAGAAATTTCCTCGAACGTTCTGCAATATCCAGGTATTCTGCCTTTTCGGTGAGTTCGTAGGCCACATACAGCGAGGCGGGAAGTAGTCCGTTGTCGTAGGTAATGGACGATTCGAACCACGACCAATTTTTCTGCTCGAAATCCTGGTATTTTTGGAGCAATTTGTTGGCCAGATGCATGAGCATGTGAAGGTATCTTTCCTGATCGGGGAATTTTTTGATGTAATGGTACAATCCAAAAATGCAATTGGCATATCCCCGTGCATGGGTTAGCCTATCGATTCCGTTCAACGCTTTAAAAAACAGGTCCATTCCCACCTGAAACAGCGAATCGTTAGGTGCAAACCTGATGAGGGTTCCCAATGCCCACATGGCGCGCCCGTAGGCATCGTCGGAACCGGTTTCTTCCGTAAGTTGGTGATCGTAGGTGAGGTAGTTCTTAAAGGTGCCGTCCTCATTTTGCAAATAGGCCAGATAGGAGGTGTACCTATAAATAAGTGGTAAAAACTTCGGATCGCCGGTTTGTTGATAGGCTTGCAAACAGACAATTAATGCACGGGCATTGTCGTCGAGACAATAACCCGATTTAAAATTGGGAACACATCCGATGGCGTGTTGAACGATCCCGCTGTCGTCGGTCAAACGTTGCAAATGGTCGATGTTGAATTCAGGAAATACATATTCAGGTTTTTTGACCCGATTTCCGTTATTCAGTTGAATTTGAATGGCTTCCTGAAAGGTGGTAATGTATTGAAATCCGATTTTGGGCCACGAAATGGTGAGTCCGTGCGCGTAGGCACGTTCGCTCAATTGTTTGAGCTCGTGTGGGTTGTCGAGTAGTTCGTTGATGAGTTTTGACAAACCGCGGTAATCTTTAAAATCGAACAGGCGGCCACGACCCTCGTTCAATAGTTCTTCGGCGTGCCAGTAAGGAGTGGAGATCACCGCCGAACCACCACCTACCGCATAACATAAGGTGCCGCTGGTGATTTGGGCCTTGTTGAGGTAGGGTGTAACGTACATGTCGCAATGCAGCAGGTAGTTGGTAAGTTCGCCCTCCGACACATATTCATTGATGAATTCTACGTTTTTCTCCAAATGGAGGTCTTTGGTCAGTTGCATCAGGTATTCCCGGTATTCTTCGCCGGCATGGGCAACCACATGGGGATGGGTTTTGCCGAGCACTACATACAGCACTTTGGGATGTTTTTTCACCACTTCGGGCAAGGCTTTAATCACCGTTTCAATTCCTTTGCTTCGGCCAATAAGTCCAAAAGTGAGTAGGGTAGGCCTATTTTCCCAGCCTTGGGGTGCCAACATCTCTTCTTTGTTGATGTTTGCAAAGTCGGGTACGCCATGTTCAATTCGAACGATTTTCGACAAAGGAACATCAAACACCTTGTTCAGAAATTCAATGGCCAGTGAGTTCATAATCACTACCTTATCGGAATATCCGGCGATTCTTTTCAGTACTTCCTGCTGGTGAAAGGTGGGCGTTTGAAGCACCGTGTGAAAGGTAGAAACCACCGGTAATTTAAGTCTTTGGAGCAAACTAAGCAGATACAGTCCGCTTGCACCACCATAAATGCCGTATTCGTGTTGCAGCAAAAACAGGTCGGCACCCGATGCATTCACATAGTCGGCTGCAGCAAGGTATTCTGTCGGGTTTTGGTCGGCTATGGTATATTTCACTATTTCAGGATAGTCGTATTGCTGTTGTTTGTCGTTCATGGCAATCACTTCAATTTCCATGTCCATTTGGTGGTCGCCGGCCGCTTGCAAAATCGATTTTACGAGATTTTCGGTAAAGGTGGCAATACCGCATTTACGGGGAGGGTAGTTTCCCAAACAAATTATTTTCATACACGGGCTAATTCTTGCTGCAATTTATGAAAAAAATCAATTGGCGCAGAGATGTTGAGAAAATTTGTGTGATGCGGGCAATAGGGAGAATTTTATGGGTGGCACGGTGATTTTGTAGGTTTTGCGAAGGTGCACAGAGAAGTCGCTCTGTTACACGGAGCTTTTAGTTGGTTGCTCGAATAGAATTATAGTGCTGTATAATATGTTCGGAAAGCGTCATCAAAAGGACTGATGAGCAGCCACGCGTTGAATGAAACCTGTGGGGCGTTTTGATCGGGATAGCCAGATAGAATATGCTAAAAACAGACACCCACGGTGATATTGAAACCATTCATGGGGGTGCGTTTATTATTCAGATCAGACACGTTGGGCCAATAGGCGCCGTCATCGTTGTTTTTTAACTTTAGTCCGCCGAAATCGTATTCAAAACCCAGCATCACAAAGGCCAATTTTACATTAATTCCGGTGGAATACATCATCTGTACATAACCATAATACATATCCTGACCGTTGTCGAAATCTTTGTTGTTGTCGTAAATAACACCCGCCCAAATGGGGTTAATCTTGAAAAAGGCATCAAATGCAACGGCCCTAGCAGGTGACCAGGTGAAGGAAGGACCAATTTTTGACCCAGCAAAGAAATTGTACAGCTTAAAATTGTCCGGCTTATTGAAGGCTTGCACTTTAAGGGTTAAAAAATCGGCGTTGATGCCAAATCGCATGTGGTCGCCCACATTGATGCCGTTGAGCATAAAAATGGTTCCGATTTCAAAAATGCCACCAATTCTGGATTCCGCACCCAGTCCGGCTTTTAAGGCATTGGCATCTTTAAAACCATAATATTGCCAAACCGGAGTAGAAAGCCCTACCCGGAGGTAAGTTCTTTTGTTGAGGTCGCCCGACTCAAAATCCTGAGCAGTTGCTCCAAGGGAGAAAAGCAAGATGGAAAACAGAAGGAGTGTAAGTTTTTTCATGGGTTTTCGTGTCTATGTGTTGGAGATGTTTGTACAGACAATCATGCTCCTGTTTAGAATCATTTTTAATTAGATAGCAGGTGCGAAATTAGTAATTATTTTGCGATCAATAAATAATTTGGGAAATTTTAGTCGCGGTATGGATCATTTTTTTAAATGTGAAAGGCCCGTTGTTGTGTCACGAAGTCCGACGGAGAAGGCACTGAGTTCCTCGAAGCAATTCGGACGAATAGGAGGGTTGGGGTACCTCACTGCCAGCTGTGAAACCCGAACGGATTGCACGAAATGCGTTGAATTTTGGTTTTGTAAGACCGAAGTAGTGGGGCTGCGATTTTTATTCAATTCATGCTATGAATTTTTCTGATTGGAAAATTTTCCAACCAGCAAGGCAATGATAATGGCCACGTACAGTTGTCCTGAAACGCCGATCAGGGTTGCCAGCGACTTGGTATAAGCCTCGGTAGGAACCAAATCGCCATAGCCCATGGTGGTGATGCTAATAAATGAATAGTACAAACAATCGGAAAAATTAACCGACGAATCGCCTGTGGGGTCGGTGTGCAACGGAAAGGTGATGGCGCTCGGGTCGAACTTAACTATGACTGCAATTAAAATGGAAAATATCAGCCCCATGAGCAGGTATCCGTTCACCGATTCGAGGATTACCCTGGCATTTACCTGCTGTGCCCCTGCCACTTGTTTGATCAATATCACGCCCACGTAGCCAAAAAACACAAAATTCAGAAACGAAGAAGCACTGTTAACTACTTCCAGATCGAACGCACTCGAGCTCCATTCTACCAACATCATGATGGTGGAAAGGATAAAAAGTTTTTTGTGGTTTTTGTCAAGAGCCAGGATGGCAACAAAATAGATGAGGGTGTAAAAAACGTTGTACAGCACCGAGTGCCAGCTTTCGGGAAAAATACCGATGCCAAAAATGGTAAACGACACCAGGATCAATAAGAGTATGTTCCAACGGGTAAGCGACTTAATTTTGGTTTCAATTATTGAGGTTGTATTCATCCCTATTGAGGTTTGTTGAAATTATTCTGGGTCGTATTTCGCTTGAAAATCCGCGACATTTTTATTGCACATTGGGCCAACGGGCTTCAAAAATAATAAAGTTGTTGGAAAGAAACAAAATATTGGAAGTGGGATAAGAAATTGTCAGAATTTCATTGGTGAGAAAGCACATGGGTTATTGTCAAATCTAAGAAGGTTTATTTTGTCGTATCCGCCACCAATTGAGAATGATTTGGTTTGCTCCACCTCTCTGGCTTTTAACTGATTACTAAAACAAAATGTAGGAAGTCTGCGGGCAATCCAATTTTTTGTTACCTTTGAGGGACACTCCTGACTTGTCCGATTTAGTGCGGTCTAAGAATTTTCAAGATTGTTTCCTTCAAATGGTCTGGTATTGGAGTTCTCATTTTTATTTCTTTACCAGTTATTTTATTCAACAATCTGGCATCAGTAATCTTTTTACATTGGGTTAAAAAAGATCTTATAGACAATGTTGATGTTATCTCAATATGCTTTGACACAGCTAATGCCATAAAACAAATGAGCATGTGTAGTTGTAAAGGCTCCTGCTTAAAATGGAAAATAGGACGGGTTAGTAAATCATTTTTTAATACACGAAAAGCTTGTTCAACCCTGTATAAATCATGATAACGGCTAATTATAGTTGCATTATCGGCTACGGCTTCTTCTATGTCAGTAAAGTATCCTTTAATTCCCAGGAGCTTTGTGGTTTTCTCAATCTGTTTCTCGTTAAGCATCATCTTGTTATCACCAGTTTTGATGTATTTTACCCTCTTGACTTTTGAGGGTTGGCACAGCATCGATTTTGCTTTTTCTATCTGCTTATTCATCTCGTATTTGTCTTTATTGTAACGCTTTTTTGAGAAGCTGCAAATCAGATACCCATGGTCAGTTTTTAGTCGAAGGATGTTTCCGTCTTTTCTCACGAGATTTGCATCTATTGTAGCCAACAAGACTGATGGGGCATTGCCTAGTCTTGCCCCCACTATATAGTTGATTTTTTTCTGCCTGCAAAGCCTCAACATTTTGGGAACTTATCATGGCTGCATCGGCAACAACTGTAAAGTTCTCCACCTGATGCTTTTTAATGAAAGCTTTAATGACAGGAATCAGCGTATGCCCTTCAAATGTGTTACCTGAAAACACCTCATAACTCATCGGAAAGCCTTCGGGGGTGACCATTAGTGCCACCACAATTTGCGGTTGTTGTGACTTGTTGTCTTTGGAAAATCCATTTCTCCGAAGTTCATCTTCCGAGAATGTTTCAAAGTATAATGTCGTAACATTATAAAACAACAAGGAAAAATCGAAACCATATTGTTTCTTGGCAAAAGAAATCGTCTTTTTCTCTATTATGTCTTTTAAATTCAGCCACTTTCGTGCTGATTCGTAAATGGGAATCGAAAGGGAATTGAAAATTGTATTAAGCATAGAACCTGCAATCAATGGTTTGCGCCCTTCTGTGGCTTATCTGTTTCAATCTGCAGCCGAGCATTATGGTGCTTCTTCAATGGGAGTATTGCTCTTCGGTATGGGACGCGATGGCGCTGAGCAACTCAAGCAGTTGCGCGACAAAGGTGCCACAACCTTTGCGCAAAACAAACAAAGTTCAGTAGTTCACGGCATGCCCGGAGAAGCCATCAAGCTTGATGCAGCAACGTATATTTTGCCGCCTGAACAAATTGCGCCCAAGATGGGAGAGGTGATTGAAAACCTGAAATGAAAAAAATGAGTTTAATGTTTTGATTTTGAACTTAAATGCACTATATTTGTCCGTATCTAGGAGTTAGCCCATGATTGATGAAAAAGCATCAGCGGAGGCGCGTACAATTCTCATTGCCGAGGATAGCAGCGTGCAAGCCGAACAGCTAAGGTATATCCTTGAAAACCATGGATATCAGGTAGTTGTGGCGGTAGATGGTATGGAAGCCTCCTTAAAAGCACAACAAATTATCCCTGACCTTATTATCAGTGATATTGTTATGCCCCGCATGAATGGTTATGAGCTTTGCAAAACAATCAAATCCAATGAGCAAACACTCCATATTCCGGTAATTTTGCTTACCTCACTTTCCAATCCAGACGACCTCATCGATGGGTTGGCCAGCGGAGCCAGCAATTTTTTAACCAAACCATTTCAAGAGGAATACCTGCTCAGTCAAATAAACGAGGTCTTTCTTAACAAAGAATTATACAGTGGTATCCATGAGCCTGTCACCATGGAATTGGCCAGGAAGGGTGAGAAACTTAGTGTTACCACCGATCCACAGCAAATTCTTACACTGCTGATGTCGTCGTATCATGCTGCCATACAGCGCAATGAGGAATTAACTACCTCGCAGGATGAACTTCGAAATATCAACGATCGGCTGGAAGATCTGGTGGATGAGCGTACCACCAAACTTCAGGAAGAAATTGCAGAACGACAAAAAATTCAGGAAGAACTGGCCCATTCCTTATCGCTGATTGAAGCTACCCTGGAGTCAACAGTTGATGGAATTCTTGTGGTGGATCTTGAGGGACGCATTCTAAAAACCAACAAAAAGTTCATCGATTTATTTGCCATACCTGATCACATTTTGCGAACCAAGGACGACAGGAAAGCTGTGGAATACGTGTTGTCGGAGGTGAAAAATCCGGAAGCATTTATTCAGAAAATAGAGAGTTTGTATCAAAACATTACTGAAGAAAGTCGTGATTACATTGAGTTTCAAGATGGTCGCGTGTACGAAAGATATTCGCGCCCGCAGGTGGTTGGCAAGGATGTCATCGGTCGGGTTTGGAGTTTTTGGGATGTAACAGAACGCATCAAAGCGGAAATTGATTTGCGTGAAAGTGAGCAAAGGTTGGGATTGGCCTTAAAAGCGTCCGATTTGGGGATGTGGGACTGGCAAATTTCCTCCAAATCATTTTGGCAATCAAAAAGATACAATCAAATTTTTGGTCATCGTGGCGAGGATCAAACCATGCATCCCAATGATGTGTTGGAACAGGTGTGGCCCGATGACCGACCTTTAGTGAAGGAAAAATATCAGGAGGCGCTTCAGTCGGGTAAACTCCATGCAGATTTCAGAATAACCTGGCCATCAGGCGAAATGCGTTGGGTTTCGTTGTTTGGCAAAACCCAGTATGATGACCACAATCATCCCATACGGATGTTGGGTACCATTCAGGATATTACTGAGCGGAAATTCAATGAGTTGGAAATAAAAATTGCCAACGAGGAACTGCGGAAGGCCAATGCCGACAAGGACCGGCTTTTCTCCATTATTGCACACGATTTGCGTAGCCCTTTCAATGGTTTCATCGGGCTTACCGACATCATGCTCGAAAACGCTTTGGAGTTGAAACCCAGCGAATTGCATGAAATCTCTAAACGTTTGAATAGTTCGGCCAAAAATATTTACGATTTGCTCGAAAATTTGTTGGAATGGTCGCTCATTCAGAAGCAAAAGGGTCAGCTAAACACCAAGAGTTTCGATCTGTCGGAGTTGGTGGTTCAAAACATCGAAGTAATTCGCGAAAAGGCCGTGCAAAAAGGAATTGGTGTGATTAATGAGATTCCCAACGACCAATGGGTAATCGGCGATAAAAAAATGTTGAACACCGTTATCAGGAATTTGTTTTCCAACGCCATAAAATTCACCAAATCAGGAGGTATGATTACGCTTTCGTCCGCTTTCCTGGACAATCAATGGGTGGAAGTGGCCGTAGTAGATACGGGAGTGGGCATGTCGTTGCAACAACTACAAAATATACAGCAATCGGGTGGTACATCGGGGACTTCGGGTACCGATGGCGAAAAGAGTACCGGCCTGGGATTGATGCTTTGCAAAGAATTTGTGGAGCAAAACGGTGGAAGTCTCCGTGTGGAAAGCACACAGGGTGAGGGGTCGGAGTTTTATTTTACCGTGCCTGTTGATCGTACCAAAATGAGTAAGGAGGTCAACCAGCCAAAACAGGTGGTGGCGGTGGATAACAAAAAAAACAATTTGAATATTCTGATTGCGGAAGACGACGAGGCTTCGCAAATGCTTTTGAAATTGGCAGTGCAAAGTTTTGGAAAAGAAATTCTGGTTGCCAACGATGGCGTGGAGGCGGTGGAGGCATGTCGGAATAATCCGGGTATCGACCTGGTACTCATGGACATAAAAATGCCACGAATGGATGGAAAAGAAGCCACCAATCAAATCAGAAAGTTTAATAAAAATCTGATAATTGTTGCCCAGTCTGCCTACGCCGATTCAAGTGATATTGAGTTGATTTTGAAATTGGGATTTACTGATTTTATTGCCAAACCCATTAATATCAAAGTGCTCCAGGATGTTATCGAAAAGTATTTTGGCAACCTAAAAGTAGCGTAGGGGATAGCTGCCCTAAAGGATTCGATCCTTGTATCAAAAATTCACGAAACCACTGAGTTTACATGGTGTATTGATCAACAAGCATTTTCAATTTGTTTCCCAGTTCATTTAGTTCCTTGGCGGCATTCTCAGCTTGTCGCATACTGGCCACATTCTCAATACCTGCCTGGTTGATGTTGTTCATGCCAATGCCACCTGATCCATGCCCACCACTTGTTGCTGACTCGATGCCATAATTTGGGAGGCGGTATGTTGTGCTATTTCAACACTTTTCGCTAGTGCCCGGATCGAATCACCGGCTTGTACCGATTGATTCATACCTTCGGCAACAGCCTTGTTGCCTTGCCCGGTGGCAGCCACCGCAGCGCCAATTCCTTTTTGTATGTCGCTTAAGATGCTGCGCACCTTGAAAGTGGCTTCTTTCGACCGTTGTGCCAGGTCTTTAGTTTCTGTGGCCACTACGGCAAATCCCTTGCCGTGTTCGGCCGCTTTGGCAGCTTCGATGGCAGCATTCACTGCCAGCAAATTCGACTGGTCGGCCACCTCGTTTACCGAAGCAATGATACGACCTATCTGCTGACTCTGTTGACTCAGAGTAGTGGTGGTTTCCATGATAACATTTACCTGATCTTTAATTACCTCCATCAAGTTGCCGGTTTTTTCAACCGCCTGATTGCCCGACTTGGTTACCTCAGAGATTTGACTTGCGTTCTGGGCAACCTGCTGGGCCTTTTGGCTCGACAGTTGCGATGCATGCCGCACTTCTTCCACGGTGGATGTGGTTTGACTGATGGCGGCGGAAGTTTCCGACGTACCCGATGCCACCTGGGTGGTGGCTGCCAAAATTTCGCTTGACGAGGAACCCAGCGTGTTGATGCCTTCCATGATGTCTTGAATGGAAGCCCTCAACTTGATGACCATATCCAGAAAAACATTGTTGATCTGTCCGATTTCATCCTGACGGTAGATGGGTTTGAGTTTCACGCTCAAATGGCTATCAGGGTTCCGGCCATCTCCACGTTGGTCGTGGATACCGAATAGGTTTTTCTGGTGGATTCGCGCTCTGAAAGCAGTCTAAGTTCTTCATCCTCAAACAACTGGCCAATATCGCGGATTTCGTCCATGATGTGTTTGCCTTTGTCGGATTGAATCTCTGTTTGGGATGCTTTAAAACCATCTTTTTTTCTGATGTCAATTATTTCTTGTAACCTGGCAAGTTTTTGATCGATAAGCGCTTGATACTCAACCAGTCGTTTTTACTGAGTGGGGTTGTCCTTTGTCATATCTATAAGCTCCTGTAGCATGATTTAAATTGATTTGCTCGATGCCATATAAGGCTCCAGATATTCCTCCTTACCGGTAATAATAAAACCACGTTGTCCGGTTTCAGCATCTTTGATGTCGGACAATAGTTTTTCGTTGGTACGCAATACTTTGTAGGTGTGTGTACTCCAATCAACACTGCTTTTGAATTCCTTGATCATTAAATATGATACGGCTCCCAGGCTGATGAACGCAACGATTGCAGAATCAATCAAAGCGCCGATTTTATTGCCAATATTCCATTTCATGGTGGTTGAATTTATTGGTTTATTACCGATACTTCGGTTGAATCAAGAGGGAACCATCTCCAGATAGGTTTTCTCTCCTGTGGGCTGACCGAATGTGCTGATAATTTGGACTTTTGATTTTTGCTGACAGGTTAAAATTAAAAAAATGTTACCAAAAATGATAGATGTTGTTTTTTTGTCATCCTGAATGGAGAGCAACGGAATGAAGGATCTCTGTCGTGTTATTATGAAGCAATGGGCTTTTGGTTTCAGTTTACATAAGAGGTCCTTCGCCCGGGGCTCAGGATGACAAAGAATGTGATGGCAGGTTAAAGAAAAGAATTGTTTTTTGTCATCCTGAATGGAGAGCAACGGAATGAAGGATCTCTATCGTGTTATTATGAAAAAATGGGCTTTTGGTTTCAGTTTACATGAGAGGTCCTTCGCCCGGGGCTCAGGATGACAAAGAATGTGATGGCAGGTTAAAGAAAAGAAATGTTTTTTTGTCATCCTGAATGGAGAGCAACGGAATGAAGGATCTCTATCGTGTTATTATGAAGCAATGGGCTTTTGGTTTCAGTTTACATGAGAGATACTTCGCCTGGGCTTAGGATGACAATGAACACAATAGTCGAATGACCTTTAAAATCGAATACAGGCAACAAAAAAAGCCCATATTGATAGTTGCGAATTTTCCTAATTGATGTCATTTAAAAATTATTTTTGTTCCTTCATTCATAGACCATAACTAAACCGCTTTCTACGCCATTAAAATGAAAGAACTAAAAACCACCAACACGCTGTTGCTGATGATTATCATTCCATTGGTATTCTATTTATTGAAAATCCTTTCCTTTATATTTATACCCTTGATTTCGTCCATGTTCATTGCCCTGCTATTCTTGCCTTTCATGCGGTGGCTGAACAAAAAACACGTACCCAAACCTTTGAGCATTTCCATTATAATCATTGTTATCATGGGGTTGCTGGCCCTTGGGGGAAAAGTAATCCAGTTGTCAACCGACGAAATTATATCAGCTGACAGCTCATTTTTTGAAAAAGCAGAAATAAAACTGGTCGGACTGATTGAATCATTGGAAAGCTTTTTTGGCATTCAACGCGTCAAGGGCGACAACATACTCCTTCATTATTTTCAGAACAACAATATTTTTGAAAAGTTTGGTTCCACACTGGACTTTGTTGGAAACACCCTGACAATGACACTGATGACCGTGTTTTTTGTTGTGCTGCTGTTGTCAGAATCCATCAATTTCCAAAAGTTGCTCAACACCATGGTATTCAAACACAAGTATTCCTCTGTCAGGACTTTCATGAAAATTGAAAAGGACATTATCACCTTTGTGTGGGTGAAGTTTTTGATTAGTTTGCTTACAGGGATGGGATTCAGTCTGGCATGCCTTGTTTTTGGCATTAGTTTCCCCATATTCTGGGGACTATTCGCCTTTCTCATCAATTTCGTTCAAATGGTGGGGTCGGTAGTTTCGGTGGTATTGTTGTCGTTATTTGCCTTTGTGGAAATAGAACCCACCGGAACATTGTTGTTTTTCATTATCGCCATTACTGGTGTTCAGGTGGTGATGGGCGGGATATTGGAGCCCATTTTTATGGGAAAAACTTTCTCCATCAACGTCGTAACAGTCATCGTTATGCTGATGTTGTGGGGGTATATTTGGGGCGTTCCCGGGCTTATCATGTCCATACCCATTACGGTTTTTGTTAAAATCATTCTGGATCAGTTTCCGCAAACGAAAGTCATTTCAAGTTTGATGGCCGGAAAAGAGGCAGATGTTAGTTTCTTGTGGAAGAAAAAAGGGGATTTGTAGCCCGGATATACTATGTTTCAAGCTGTTTTAATGTAATAGGCCATATCCGGTTTTTGACTTGTATATAGCAGCTATTCATCGTCATGAAAAATATTTTCCTGATAAAATAGCGAAGAAACCCCTTTATGTTGGGGTTTCTTCGCCGTGATTAAAATACCAAAAGTGTTAATGTTTGAAATCAACCCAATTAAACGGTCTATTCCTCAAGGGCTTCCTCACCCTCCCGGTAGAGTTGATAGATTTTTTTGCCTCCATAAGCTGCACCTAAGCCCAATAGGACAAATAACCCTCCTTCTATAGGCGCATTTCCTCCATTTTGGTTTCCACCGTTGTTTGATCCACCTGGCGGAGGTGGTGGTGGCCCCTGAGCACTTGAGTTTAAGGAAATGGAAACTGCTGCAACTAATATTACGCTTCTGATGGATTGATAAATTATATTTTTCATTTTTTTCATTTTTTTATTTCAAGAATACTTTATTTACAACTGTTCCGCTTGGCTTTTTAACCCTTACAATGAGATAACTATTGTTTGCATCCATCGGAATGGTAGCCAAGGTGCCGGCCTCAATTTTTTGGTCAAGAAGTTTTTGCCCGGCTAAAGTGTAAACCTCAATAGTACCGGCCTCGTTAACTGCTTTTTCTTTGGAACGAATGTAGATGTTGTGGTTTGCGGTATAAATATCGATGAAACTGTTTTTGTCGTTAACCCAATCCTCACTTATTCCTGAAGGTGACGAATTAAAATGCAGTAGAAATCTACCGGTGTCATCACCCGAAGTGGCACGGAAAGTATAAACAGGATTGTTTACCAGATTGTGGATTGTTCCGGTTTGCAAGTCTTCCAAGCTTATCGCCATGTTGGGCAGGTTTTCCAATTGCGAAAGTGTCATGGTGTATTCTCCATCAACTACCTGATCTACATGCAATGAAACTGTTTTGCTTCCGCCATTTAAAGGGGCCAAAGCATTGGTGCTAAGCTTTATACCATCCTCCAAAGCATACATTTGAGGAAATTCGTCATTTGCATACAATTTAGTGGCATCGCCTTTGTTGTCGAAATAGTCGGTTCCATTTTCCGGGAAACCAATAAACACCGTATTTCCATGGTTTTCAAAATCCAACTGCAAACGCACATAGGGGCTCTCACCATTGCGCTCAGATGATTTGTAGAAACCTGTTGAATTGTGTACACGTGCAGTAGTAGGAATGTTCAAATTACCGGAATAAATGGCTTGCACAAAGAAAGCCTGACTAATGGGTATTATACCCTCTGTAAGATCACCGGACGACCCGTTCCAGGTTCGATAATCACCACCATTATAATCGTTATCCCATACGTATTGAGTACCGGTCGTAAAACTTTGCCTGGTGGGCGATGTCCAGCTAATCGCATCACAATCAATGGCGGAGGTAAATGGGTTTCCTATCAGGTTCCAACCGTTCCCGTTTTTCGCCAGGTTTACCGGAAGATCAGTGGTTCGCATGTCTCCGGTCATGGTGACGGTTGCCGGAGATTTGGTTGCGGCATCAACCCAAACAGACCAGCCTTTTCCAAGCGGCATCGCAGTGACTAAGTCGGTATTGTAAGTCCATGTATCGTCGGTTTCATTGTGAGAGGTAAGCCAGCATACAGGTGAATCATTCCAATAAAAGTCGTTGGCCGTTACATCTGTGGTGGACGGTGAAACAAAATGCCACATGCCGTCGGTTAAGTAGCGTTCTACCGTAAAAGTACCATTGTTAGTAACAGTACCTGTGGTTATGAGCGAGCCTGTGCCCGAAACTGTACTTTGTACGGTAAGCACACCTCCGCTGTTGATGGTAAGGTCATTACAATCTGCCGAGGTCAGGGCAGCAATAATCGGGTTATTCGTCGCTACACTTGGAATAATCACATTATTGCTTGCGGTTGGAACAGCACCTCCGCTCCAGTTTGCAGCAGTATTCCAATCTGAACTTGAAGAACCAGTCCAGGTAATATCACCGGCCAGAGGATCTGTACTGAAATTATATTCATAAGCACCCATATCGATGGTTCCGGCAGAACCGTCAACTTTGCTAAGTTTTCGGCCAAACGAACCCCCACGAATATCGGTGGTTTCAGCGTTTACACTATTATCTCCCGCATCTGCGCAGGGAGAAACACCAAGAATAGAATACGGATAATCTCCTGAACCCACAAATAGTGGATTAGCATCGATATTATTACCACCATCTGTTCCGATATCAGTATTCCAGCCACTGCTTCCACCGCTACCTTCAATATCACAATAGGAAAATGTTGGGTTACTATTAGGGCCATTTGAAACTATGGTACCAACATTACCCCAAATAATTGTATTTTTAAAAGTTGGAGTGGATGCCTCAACACAATATATTACTTTGGATGTTGAAGAAGACCCAGAAATAGTAATAGTGGTATTTAATATAGTTGGTGAACAATTTCTTAAGAACATACTGCTACCATCAATCCTAGCGTTATTAGCTGTGAACAGACAATTAGTTACTGTAGATGCGGTAGAAGTCCATATATACAGCCCACCGCCAGAAAAACTAGCATAATTGTCCTTAAAAGTGCTATTGCTTATACTTGCGGAAGAAAGATAATACATCACTCCTCCACCTAATGAAGCCGTATTATTAACAAAAATAGAATTGTCAATTCTTGTTGAAGAATTAGTATAATTATACATTCCTCCACCCACAAGAGCTGTATTGTTTGAAAATGTACAGTTGATAATACTTGGAGAGGACTCGTAATTATACATCCCGCCACCATATTTATGGTAAGGCCAATCTGTACGATCAGCATTTCCTGCTGTAATTGTAAAACCATCAAGTATTGCAGCATTGGTAAGTCCTATACTCTCGTGAAAAAAAACTTGATAGCAATTATCAGAGTTATCGCCAACAGTGCCAATATCACCACTTAATATAGTTTCATTGGCTTCGCCGGCACCGTAATTAGCACGTTCAGATGTTGCAGTCTCTGAGCCTGCAAACCCACCGTAGATAGCAACCCCATCTATCATTCTAAAATGATAAAAACGAGGAGAATCCGTTAAATCATAAGCAGAACTTGGATAGTAAGTTCCTTTGGCTACCCAAATTTCGTATCCCGGAAATGCATTGTCTAAAGCGGTTTGTAAAGAAGCATAAGCATTATCCCAACTCGAACCATCACCACTTTTGGTTTTATCAACATAAATTATTGGGCTAATATAGGGGTCGGTACCAAATTTATATTCATAAGCACCTATATCAATAGTTCCTCCAGTTGCACCGGTTAATTTATTCAATTTTCTGTCAAAACCAAAACCGCGGATGTCGTTTGCTTCGCTATTTACTGCGTTGTCACCAGCATCGGCACAAGGCGAAAGATTTGTAAGGCGGTAATCCCAATTGTCAGCATCAGCAAATTTAGGGTCGGAGTCTATATTGTTGCCTCCGTTTGTTCCTAAATTGGTATCCCAGGCATTGCTGCCCCCGCTACCTTCAACATCGCAATAGTAAAATGTCGGAGAACTGCCATCCGCATTAGAAAAGACAGCAATAGTGCTTCCCCAGATAATTGTATTTTTGAAAATTGGCATGGTAGTAGGCCCGGTGCAATATATTAGGTCATAATTAGACCAGGTAATCGTGCTGTTGATGATAGTTGGTGATGAATCTTCCATATATATTGCAAGGCCATAATCTGTTCCTAAATTTTCGGAGATGAGGCAATTTATTATCGTAGAAGCAGAATTGAAAAGAAACAGTCCTGCACCACCACCGGTAATTGGAGGTCCGGTAACATCATTTCTTTTGAAGGTGCTATTTCTTATATCTGACGAAGATTCGTAATCGCATATGGCCCCACCTGCTGAAGCACTATTATTCATGAAGGAACAACTTTCTATTTTCGTCGAAGAATTGTTATAATTATAAATTCCACCACCATATTCTAATGCATCATTGTATATAAATGTACAGTTGATAATATAGGGTGAAGATCCATCATTGTACATGCCACCGCCAGAGGATCTAACTTCACCCAGATAACCTATCGCATATGCGTCTGTAATTCTGAACCCATCTAGTTTTGCGGCATTAGTAAGGCCGGTTCCGTTTGGATGATAAAAAACATGATAGCAATTGTCTGAGGACGAAGAAGAGCCTATTTCACCACTTAATATGCTTTCATTGGCTTCGCCATAGCCAAAATTTACGCGCTGTGAGGGGTCGGTTTCCGTCGCGGAAAAGCCTCCGTAAATCTCTACACCTTCAATCATTCTAAAATGATAATAACGGGAAGTATTGGTTAAATCGTAAGCTGAACTAGGTTTATAGGTTCCCGCTGCTACCCAAATTTGATCACCGGAAGTCGCGACATTCAAAGCTGATTGAAAAGAGATGTAAGCATTTGTCCAACTGGTGCCATCATCAGTGCCTACAGCAGCAGCATCTACAAAAATTGGATTGATATACGGGTCTGTTTCAAATTTATATTCATAAGCACCAATATCGATTGTGCCTGCATCTCCGGTCGCTTTGTCTAATTTTCTGCTAAAGCCGTTGCCGCGGATATCATAAGATTCGGTATTTACGGAATTCTCTCCTGCATCTGCGCAGGGCGAAACCTCAACAATTGAATAGGGATGACTTGGGTTAAAAAAGCTTCCTGCAAACCTGGGGTCGGCGTTTATATTTCCGCCCCCATCAATGGGAGTACTACCTGAATTTGCAACACCGGCGCCATCCCAGCCTCCATCGATATCGCAGTATGCGAATGTTGGGTTACTACTCTCATTATTCACTTGGCTACCAGCTCCACCACCAACAATATTCCCCCAAATGATACAGTTTTTAATAACTGGATTTGAATTACTATTATTATATATTCCGCCTCCTGTCTTCGCATAGTTTTCAATTATTGTACTATTTGTTATGGTAGGATTTGAAGCATCATTAAAAATAGCACCTCCTCGATCATTTAATCCATCATTAACAGTATTCCCAACAAACAAGCAGTTGGTTATTGTAGCATTTGAACTAATATTTGCAATTGCACCTCCTTCACCATACCTGTCGGCACCTGCCATGTTTTTTGTGAATGTGCAATTTGTTATGGTTACATTGGCTGATGAAGCATTCTTGATAGCTCCGCCTTGGTCAGTAGCTTCGTTGCCTATAAAATAGCAATTGTTTATTGTTGGTGATTGCCCAGCTTGATTAAGTATTGCTCCTCCTTCTTCAAAAGCCGGATCATTTTTTGGTCCTGCAAAGCCGCCCTTAAGTGTAAAACCGTCAATTACTGCCGAACTGGTCAGGGCATATCCCACAGGATGATTAAATATGTGGTAACAGTTTTCACTATTATTTGAAATTGTCAAAGTAGAACCAATTCCGGAGATAACATCGTCGCCATTAAAATCGCCACTTAATATGGTTTCATTTGTTTCACCAAATCCATAATCAGTTCGTTCGGTAACTGCAGTTTCATTTCCTGCAAAACCACCAAAGATGGAAACGCCGTCTATCATCTGAAAAGCTTTGTCCCTAACATTGGTGCCTCCAACCATGGTAGTTGGGAAATAAGTTCCTTTGGCCACCCATACTTCATCACCAGATACCGCGGCATCCAAAGCGACTTGTAGTTGTGTGTAGGCATCTGTCCACGAAGAGCCATTGCCGGTTCCTGCAGCGTTAATATCAACATAGATAGTGCTTGCATTAATAATGCCAACACTGGTTAATAGTATGGTTACTAAAATTAGTAATCGAGTTTTCATTTTCATCTCGTTTTTTTAGTTAAAAATAAATTTCGGCAAGATTACTGTCGAAACACATTTTCGCCAAATGAATGTTCCGGGCCTCGGGGTTTTTGTTCTGAGCTTCGGGGTTTTTGTTCTGAAGTAGTTTTTTGGGAAATCGATTATCCCAATCGCATGCCATTATTATCGCACAATTAGTGTAGTTGCAGTTATCTTGAGTAAATAGATTCCGCCACTCTGATGTACATAGTATGATGACAAAACCCAAAGGACTGTCCTGTTATTTCGACCGACGAAGGAGCGGAGAAATCTCTAAAATGAGTGTTAGCTATATCTGGTATATTGCAGATATAGAATCTGTTACAATAAGTTGTCATTGGTAGGAGCAGGGCTTTTCTTAAGGTGGCTCTCCTGCCAGGTTGTTCGAGATAATACCGATTATGAATTGAAATGAGCTTTAAGTTCGCTTCGCTCCTGAAACCTCTTCAATTCTATATCGGCATTATACATCAACAGCATAGTGCTAACTTCAATTTATAGTTTGTATAATAGCTTGTTTCAGGAAATTTCTCGCATGCCTGACCTGCCAGGCAGTTTTCTGTTGACAATTGCAACCAGGTTTCTACTCAACATTTACTTTTTTTAGTAATTCGTTTCGGTAGTTTTTCCCGATAGGTACTTCATTTCCGTTAACAACAACGTATAAATAATTGATTGTCTCCAAATAGTTGAGGTTGATGATAAAACTTCGATGTGTACGAAAAAAATTGTCAGGCAATTTTGCGGAAAAGTCTGTTAAGCTGCCTCGTAGCAAATGCTTTTGGTTGGTATTTGTGAAAATTTCAACATACACGTGTTCCGCTTTTACGTAGGTGATGTCTGCGAACCTAACCTTATGAAACAGGTTGTTGCTGCGTATAAAAAAAGCGTCTTTAATGATGATGTCATTGTTTTTCGGCATCGCGGATTTTGCAACCTCCAAACCGTTTGAATAATTATGCAAGGCCATTTCGATGGAAGTATATAAGTCATCTTTGTTAAATGGCTTAACCAAATAGGCCGGGGGAACTACCTTTTTAGCACGCTCAACGGTTATGGGGTCGGCATTTGAAGTGAGAAAAATGAAGGGCATTTCATAATCCTCTTTTATCTTCCATGCCAAATCGATACCATCTTTACTACCTGCAAGTTGTATGTCTAAAATGGCCAGGTCGGGTTGATACTTCTCGATGGCTTCAATGGCTTCGGTATAGTTAATTACCGGATCAAGTGCCTCATATCCCAATTTTGACAATATATTACATATATCATCGGCGATGATAATTTCATCTTCTACAACAAGTATTTTAACTTTTCCCATTATTCTTTTTTCTTTCTTCCCGGAGTGTCAGTAAAACGTATAATAAACTTCGAGCCATTTTCATATTCGTAATGCGAGGTTCCGTATAATTGGCGGGCAAGCCGCCTTACCAAATGCAACCCGATGCTTGATGTTGTTGATGGGTCAAAATCTTCAGGTAGCCCGGGACCGGTGTCATGCACCACCAGAGTATAGTCATGCTCCTCTTTTTCAAGTGTGATGGTAATTGCTCCTTTTTTATTGGCAAATGAATACTTAAAAGCGTTGGTAATCAACTCGCTTAATATCAACCCTATGGGTACCGATGTGTCGATGTCAAGCTTAATGTCGTGGGCAATTACCTTTCTTTCTACCTCTTTAAGTTTAGGATAAAGTCCCGAAATCTGATTAAGCAATTGTAATGTATACTCCTTAAAATCGATGCTTGAAATATTAACACCCTGATAAAGTTTTTGATGAATTAATACCATGGCCTCTATTCTGCTTTGTCCGTCAGCGATGGCAGTAATAATTGATTGGTCTTCAATATTTTGCGTTTGCAAGTTAAGCAAACTTGAAATGAGTTGGAGATTGTTTTTTACCCGATGATGGATTTCTTTGAGCAACACTTCTTTTTCTTCCTTTTGTTTCAGTATGATCACATTTTGACTGACCAATCTGCCATTACTTTTTTTTGTTTGTCGATAAAATTTTAGGATAATAAAGATAAAAATAATGACCACCACAAATCCAATAATGAGCACATGAATCGTTATCATCTGGATTTTTCGTTGCGAATCACTTTGCGCCAATTCAGTGTTAATCAATTCCTTCTCGGTGTTGAGAAGACTGATTTCAAGTTCTTTTTTATCGGTTTCGTACTTCGTTTGCAGTTCGGTAATTGTTTTTTGTTTTTGTTCAGAAAAGAGCGAATCTTTTGCGCTGATATATTTTTGAGCGTAATGGATGGCCTGTTGTGAGTCGCCAAATTTCATATAGGCTCTGTAGAGTTTTTCATAACTTTCCGTTTCCATAATAAACGACCCCGATTCTATGGCAATTTTATTCATTTTATTGGCATAGCTTAAGGCCTCTTTTAGTAATTTGTATTTGTTATATTGTTTATAATCTGCCAATTGCAGGTTTAATTCAATGATGTTGGCGTATATCGAAAACAGAAGTTTCTTACTCCCGTCCGCCGGGAAAATGTCAAGTGCTTTTCGATAATTTGAATCAGCCACTTCGTAATTGTTCTGTTGATAATTTATATTGCCCATCAGCATGAAATGTCGCGAAATAGATTCAAAATCATTTAGTTCCCGATAAATCAAATAAGCATTATTGTAATATTGTAACGCGCTATCTAAGTTAAAGTCAAAGTAATCGTCTCCTATGCTTTTGAGGGAAAGTGCCATATTTGGTTTGGTGCCACTTTTTTCAAAAATGGCCAATGCTTTCATGTGATGTTCAACACTTTTTTCAAGATTCCCCTCCTCATGGTAATTTAATCCAATATTAAGATGCGTATATCCAACAGCTTTGTCTCCATTTTTCTCACTCAGTTCAAGTGATTTAAAATTATAGTTGTTTGCTAAATAATACTGTCCCATGTAGTTGTACATGAGACCTAAATTATTATAAATGCTTGCCAAAAGCTGCTCATTGTTTAATTCGGTTGCAAATTCTTCAGCTTTTCTAAAGTTTTCAATTGATTTGCTAAAATCCTCAGATGTTCCATAAAAATACCCCAGGTTATAATTACTCCTCATCATACCTAGGCTATCATTGGCTTCAATATAAAAACGCAGACCGGCCAGGAGAAACTCTTCAGCACGTTTGGAGTGTTGCACATACATATACGCGTAGCCCATGTTGATGTATGCTTGTGCTTTTTTTGCAGGCCAATTGTTTTGATCAGCAATATCAAGACAATGGTTATACTGTATCATGGCAGAATCAAGATTGATTGCCTCCCATTGCAGTCCCAGATTTAAATAGATTTCATATTTAGCTGAATCATCGTTGATCTCCGGTAAAATCCTGCTCAAAGAATCTATTTTACTTTGGTTTCCGTAAACCATAGTATTATTCATCAACAGTATTGATAAAATGAGAAAGGCTACCGAAAGCCGAAAGTATCTTTGTTTGGCTGGTGTGATAATTATGGTCATTATGTATTATTCGTGCTTTTTTCTCAACAATTGTCTAAATCAGAATGAATATGAATTATGGACTAAAAAGTAATTAAACAGATATAATAATCAGTCAATCAGCATGATAAACAGAGGCGCTTAGTAACTTTGAAGCATTCGAACACCAAAAGAGACACAAAATCAAACCTGCTAATCCTAACAGAGAGCTAATCGGGAGCAATAATAGACATTATAACGCAAATACGGAAGTTGAATTTCGCTTTTAGGAGAATTGTTGATGCCCAAACCCATAAATTAAATACAGGCAATAGCGGTGGATAATAAATAGGGTAGGGTTGTTTTTTTAAATGGATGATCCATTCGTGAATTAAAAGCCTTATGTGATAAAGGAGCAAAGCAGGACAAAAGATAGAAGCAAGAACCCTGCTTTTGCATTTCAGCCTTTTTTTGTTTCAGGAAGTTTTTGGCAGATGATGTATGAAAAATGTGCATAATAAAATTCTGTTTAAGTAGTGGTAAGCAACAATGACTTGAGAACCCCAGCAACCTCCTAAGTTGTGACACCTGTACATAACTTATTGTTTTATATTTTGTTAAACGTCGCAAGCAAGATGTAAAAACCCTGCCTGCGACATGCTTGCGACAGCCTGCGACACACAAGGCCTGCGACGCAAAAAAGCATCTTAAAATATTTTATATCAATATGTTAACAATGTGACGCATGTCGCAAGCAGGTATGTGTGTGTCTGTGAAATATTGAAAATATTTGCATCTAGTTGGTTTTGAATGAAATAATTTCCTAGATTTACGCTTTAAAACGACAAGGATGCAAATCCATTTATTTTGGGAATAAATGCAAAAGTGGGTTTGTCCGCTCGTTACAAACCATATTAAAAGAACCCATATGAATAAAACAAAACGAAACCCCCCAGTAGCAAAAAGTTTGATTAAAAATTCAATTTCGGCATACTTGTCTGCAATTGAAATACACAATAAACCAAATATTGAGTACCGCTATGAAATAGTAATAATATTAGTAATTAATGCATGGGAGCTTCTCTTAAAAGCATATATATACAAGTTCTACAAAAAAGATCATAAAATATTGAATAGCGATGGCACAAGTAAAACATTAGACGATTGTCTTTGTATTGTACAAAATAAATTAGGGAAGGATTTCTTACTTATAAAAGAAAATATTGAAATTCTATCTGATTATCGAAATATGATAATTCACTTTTATTCAAAAGAATTAGATATAGTTGTTTATGCATTACTAAGTAAGAATACATTGTTCTATTCGCAATTCTTACAATCACATTTCAATATAGATCTAGCTAACAGTTCAAATCTTATTTTACTTCCAATTGGTTTTAGAAAATCAATATCTCCAATCGATTTCGTTTCAAATCAATCTATTTTGAAAGACTCTGGTAAGGAAGTAAAAAACTTTATCCTGAAAATAGTCCAATCTTCAAAAAAACTATCAGATCAAGGGATCGATGAACCAATTTTCATTGACTTTAATATTAATTTAACAAATGTTCGGAATACAAAGAACGCAGATATTATTGCTGGAATTAACAATACCCAAGGAAACCCTATAGCTTTTGAGGTCATTAAAAAAACTAACAAGTACTCTGCTTCACAAAATGCAGATGCTCAAGAGATTAGAATAACAAGAGATAAAACTAAATCTCAAGGTATTATAATGCATGAAGAATTGTCACAGGGTATTTTTGAAGAAATAAATAACTTAATTGATATGAATCATCTCTTAAATACTGATTCCAAGAAGTTCATTTTGGGTGAAGAATTGTATTACCGAATATATTCAGAAAGGCATCACGTGAGTTTCAACATAGAATTATTCGAAACTTTGAGCAAGATCGCTTTTAATCAATTCTATTGCCCTTACCTTTTTTGGATTACAAAACTACCTCCTAAAAACATAGCCAAAGTTATTGTTGAATCCTTAGAACAATACAAATACCCATGTGTAAACTCACTAATACAATTTCTGGTTTTATTATCAGATAGAGGAATCGATTTTTTGGAGAAAACATTTAAGCAAAAGTATAGCCAAGCTGCCCAAGCCCCTAACTATTATTATTCTGTATTGGAATTGCTCAAGAACAGAAACAAACCGAATTTAATCTATAAGGCATTAAGAATATCAAAAGGGAAAGAAATTGATTTAAAAGGCATACATGAAAATGCTATTGCGGAAGATATCACTAAAAACAAGGGTGAGTATACGGGAGTACTTTCAAAATTATCTTTGTCCGTTTTTGAAGGTGAAAAAGCAAATAGAAGCATCTGCAGAACTTTAGACAATTTAATTTATGGGCAAATTATTTCTGATAATTCAGAAGAGATTATCAACGAAATTGAAAAATACAATTTGTAACAATGGATATACTTTCTAGATGGTTTTGGGTTGATTATGAAGATTTTGGTTCTAAAGATAAATCCATGTTGGCAGAAAGATTTGTCTTTCAAAGTCCGCGACAAAGGATATGCTTCCCGTTAACATTATTAAAAAAAACAGAACATGACAGATAAATTTGATATAAAAGATTACTTTAATTATTCAATCGCTGGACTTCTTTGGTTAGTTATAATCTTTAAGTTCTTAGATATGACTTCGATTTTTAAATTTAATGAGTTGTTTAAATTTAATCAAATGAATAATGCTGGGATATTCATTACTCTGTTACTTCTTTTGGGAACTTTCATTATCGGAAATCTTTTAAGATTCACCGAAAATGTAATAATTCTCATAACAAGCAAATTATATGGAGACTTTTTCTCATCAGCGTTATGCACAGATAGAGACAAATACCTAAATTCTAATGCTAGAACTCAAATACAAAAACTTGGGCTTCGCTATTATTTATTCAAAAAGAAACCATTAGGGATCGGGAGAAAAGCGTCTGCTGAGATTGAAAAAAACTTGGATAGCCTTAAAATACTCAATGAATCAAAAAAGAATCAATTTTTAATGAGCGAAACTTATTTGATAATGAATTATACAAATTTGAGATTCGAAAGATTAAAGAATCTGAAGAACTTTTATGAATCAATTTCATTCCCACTATTTGTTTTAACAATATGGATATGTAATATTATTATTTGTACTGAGAATCTTGAATGGCATTTTAAATCATTTACAATACTCATTATTCTTTTCGTCATTTATCGATTTGTTGATAGATATAGATATTTAAAGTCAAATTATATAAAAGATATTTATCGTTATTTCCTTTTTGACATGAAAAAAACTAACCCTAATTAAGTACATATATAAACAACGCTACGTTAAATACGTGTTGGATGCATGCGTTTCGTTTCAAGGTATTTATTAAATTTATGCAAAATATGTACATCAAGATGACTATAGAAAAAAGTGCGCTGGTCAGTTTTTACTGGATAGTATTTTCAAAGTTTTAATTTTTCTATCCAGTTATTATCTCGACCACTTCAGTTGGTCTTCCCAGTAATCAACATCTATTCCCTACCTTTGCCCCAAGCAAGAACGGCCGTGCTTCCAACCGTTAACAATATGGAAGCAAAACTTCAAATCACTATCCCTTCGAACGAGGCTTTTCTTCGTGCCGTGATGGATGCCCGCAGAACCGGGCCCATCCCCATCTCACGTGCCAACGAAATCGGAAAGTATTTCTGTTCCCGCAATTGTTATTCCAACCTGCCGTTTCTCCAAAATCACAAACCCCTGCAAACTATCATTTGCGGGGGTTTTTGGTTACTTTTGGAAGTAAAGAAGTGGAGCTGGAGGGATTCGAACCCTCGTCCAAACAAGGAACAAACTGGCTTTCTACATGTTTATTTTGTTATTGGTTTTCGATATCGGAAAGGGAACAAACACCCTGATCCTCAACTTAGCTTCTGAATTTCGCAACGGCGACGAAGCAGCACCGAAGCTATCCCAAAATTACGTGCGATTCGTGGTCAGGCCGGAATCGGGCATCTCCACCTGCGAACCGTCTCGTCCCAACGCCTTGCATCGGGATGAAGCTTAATCTACTGTGATTCGATTATGCAGCGAGAGCAAAATTATTTTCGCCAATTAATAGTTGCGTGACACGGATTTACGAGCTTAATCACAAGGCTCGACATGCTTACCGATTCACTCATCTTGCTGTCAAAACCGGTCAGCCCCATATTTGTATGAACGTTCCCCCCGAAAGGGAGTGCAAAGATACGATAATCTTTGAGTATGCTATTTAGCCTGCAAAAATTATGCCTTTTTGAAAATCCGGACTTTTTCTCGTCTACATCACCGGAACCACATATTTTTCAATGTCGTCGCGATTGATTTCCTGTCCGCTCAGGATCACCAATCTTTCCACCACGTTGCGGAGTTCGCGCACATTGCCGCTCCATTTGAATTGCTGTAACGCCGTCAGGGCCTCTTCCGTGATCGTCACCTGGGGCCGGCCCTGGAGCCGACATATTTCCTCGATAAACCGCTGGGTAAGCAGGGTAATGTCGTTTTGACGCTCGCGTAGGGGAGGAACCTCGATTACAATCACGCTCAACCGGTGATACAGGTCTTCGCGGAAACGCCCGCCGGCAATTTCTTCTTTCAGATTTTTATTGGTGGCAGCAATGATGCGGACATCCACGTTGATGTCTTTTTCGCCACCCACACGGGTAATTTTGTTTTCCTGTAATGCACGAAGTACCTTGGCCTGAGCCGATTGACTCATATCGCCGATTTCATCCAAAAACAGGGTGCCGCCATGGGCCAGCTCAAAATCGCCTTTTCGTTGTTTAATGGCGGAGGTGAAGGAGCCCTTTTCGTGACCAAACAGCTGACTTTCGATAAGTTCCGACGGAATGGCGGCGCAGTTTACTTCGATAAACGGGGCGTTGGCCCGGGTGCTCAGCTGATGTATCTGACGTGCCACCAATTCCTTTCCGGTACCATTTTCACCCGTGATGAGTACCCGTGCCGAGGTGGGGGCTACCTTTTGAATGAGGTCGAAAATATTTTGAATTTCAGGTGATTCGCCCACCATCTCATATTTTTTCTCCACTTCCCGTTTCAGCTTTCTGGTCTGCTGTACCAAATCTTGCTTGTCGATGGCGTTGCGCACAGAAATCAGCAACCTGTTCAAATCGGGTGGCTTCACGATAAAATCATAGGCCCCTTTCTTGATGGCTTCCACCGCCGTTTGGATGGTGCCATGACCCGAAATCATAATCACCGGTGCGTCCGAAAAGGCCATGAGCTTTTCCAACACTTCCATGCCGTCCATTTCGGGCATTTTAATGTCCAGAAGAATGACATCATAGGCCGTTGCCCGTGCCATGTCGAGGCAGGTGGGGCCATCCTGTGCCAAATCCACGTCGTGTTTTTCGAATTCCAGAATATCTTTTAATGTTCGCCGGATGCTGCTTTCATCATCCGTTACCAGTATTTTTGCCATAACTTCATTTTCTGAAACAAAGATGCAAAATTTCGGTGCCAATTGCCGGAAATCAGGTACGGTTTTTGTATTCTTTAACATTGATGTCCGGTAGAATTAAACAGAAAACGCTACCATGTTTGACATATATCGTCCGCCCATGGCGGACGAACTAAATAAAATTGTAATTTTCTACCAATATTTAGCCCCTGACGGGGCTGTCCCGTAGGGACAAGATATTGGTAGAAAGCAAATTAAGGTCTTCAAAAAGTCCCGTAGGAACGAAATGTTTTTTTGACCGGACATCAATGATTCTTTAACTAATTTTGACGTTTATGCTCATTTCAATGAAAAACCTAAACCAATTCATTTTTGCCGCATCTTTTGTTATCATGTTAATTTTTTCAGGACAAGTATTTTCGCAGAGCGGAGGCGTAGCCGGAGTTTCTGATGAATGGAATACACCCCTCGATTTTGCCTGGTCGGGAGGCATCGACGCGGCCCAATACAACGAACTCGACATGAATCTTGATGGGGTGATGGATTTGTTGGTGTTCGACCGAAGGGGTAACCGAAAAATGTGTTTTATCAATGAAGGGGTTGAAGGCGAGATGTCTTACACATACCGGCCCTCATACGCTCAATTGCTGCCCGATTTGTTTGAATGGGCGCGGCTGGTGGACTACGATTACGACGGCAAAATGGATATTTTTACCTATTCTCCCGGATATGCCAGCATGATGGTCTATCACAATATTTCTGACACGGAGCTTAAATTTCAACGGGTGGTTTATCCTTACCTGACTTCCTTGCAAGGAGGAGGGTATGTCAATATTTTTGTGACTTCTGCTGATTATCCGGGCATTGTGGATGTGGACAACGACGGAGATTTGGATATCCTGAGTTTTTGGGGTCTGGGTTCTTTTATGGAAATGCACCAGAATATGTCCATGGAGAAATATGGCGTGCCTGACTCGCTTGATTTTGAACAAACCACCTTCTGTTGGGGTCAATTTGCCGAAAGTGACGAATCGAATGTGCTTTATCTGGATACTTGTTTGAATACTGCCCGTACTCCCGACATCGTGACACCTCCGGCGGAAAGGCATACAGGATCAACCCTGTTGTTTACTGACCTTGACAATAATGGTCTGCACGACCTGGTGTTGGGCGACGTGGATTTTCCGGGATTGTTTGCTTTATATAATGATGGTACCAACGATTTGGCACATATTGGTTCCATCGACACCCTTTTTCCTACCCTTGATGAACCGGTTTTACTGTATGCCATGCCTGCCGCATCCCTCATCGACGTGAATAACGATGGCTTGCGCGACTTGCTGGTGGGCGTGTT
This sequence comes from Bacteroidales bacterium, assembly GCA_965140775.1. Lineage (GTDB taxonomy): Bacteria > Bacteroidota > Bacteroidia > Bacteroidales > F082 > UBA6244. The sequence continues at coordinate 2,220,323 of OZ223471.1, forward strand.
TGATCCGGGGTTGATCACCTCTCGAAATAGCAAGAGCAGTTGGCTGTATCTGAACGTTGGAACCAACCAAGTGCCTGTTTTTGAATTGGAAACAAAAGCTTTTTTGCAAGAAAAAATGATCGATCGTGGTTCGGGAGCTTATCCGGTTTTATTTGATGTGGATGGAGACGGGTTAACCGATTTACTGATAGGTGATTACGGCTATTATTCCTATTCCTATTACCAGAATTCATTTCTACACTCAGTTTATTATGCGCGGATCGGTTACTATAAAAATGTGGGGACACCACAACAGGCCTCGTTTCAGTTATGGAACCGGGATTTTGGAAATCTGGGGCACCTGAATTTAACAGGGCTAATCCCCACTTTGGGCGATTTGGATGGTGATGGAGACGCCGACATGCTGGTTGGTAAGGCAGATGGACAATTACTCGAAATGATCAATGAGGGCGATGAAAATTATACCGTGGCTTCTGAAAATTATGCAGGAATAGATGTGGGTGATTATAGTACGCCTCAATTGTTTGATCTGAATAAGGATGGAAAATTGGATTTGGTGATTGGCGAACGTGCGGGAAATCTGAATTATTACAAAAATGTGAGTTCAGGTGAAATGCCGGAATTCCAATTTGTTACGGATAGTCTGGGAAAAGTGAACGTAACCGATTACAACCTGAGTTACGACGGATACAGTACACCATGTTTTTTCAGAAAAGACAATGGTGAAACAGGTCTGATTTCCGGTTCCGAACAGGGCGATATCTATTATTTTACTCAAATAGACAACAACCTGGAAGGTCGTTTTGAACAATCAACTCAGCTGGCAGAACTGGTGGATACCACCGATGTCAATTTCGATCGAGGCCTCCGGACGGCAGCAGCGCTGGGACATCTGAACAATAATGACAGCTGGCAGTTGTTTGTTGGCAATTACTCGGGAGGGATTGAATTGTTCAATGGAAAGGCAGAAGTAACTTCGCGTGTTGCCCAGGCTAATGAAATGAGTGTCTTGAATTTAATACCCAATCCCGCTAGCAGTCAGGTTCGGGTTTCCGGGTTAGATAATGTCCGGGAGGATATAAACGTATCAGCCATTTCCATGGAAGGAAGGCAACTGGAGCTGACGTACAGGTATGAAAATCAAAAGACTATTGTTGTCGATATCAGCCGGTTAAAACAAGGAATTTATTTGCTAGATGTCATTCAGGGAAATAAACACCGATGGGGCAAATTGGTGGTATGGCCATAATTGCATGGACACAAAAAAAGGGACGACATGTACATGCCATCCCTTTTTTCAAAATTTCTTTTACAGAAAAACGCAGGCTTACTTCCTCACCACCTTCACAGTGGCTTTCAATTCTCCATTTTCACTTATTCTGAGCCAATAAATACCTGAGCGCAAAGATTTCGTGTTCAATTGGGTTTTATTCCCAACCGAAATGCTGCTCAATAGTAATTTCCCGGAACCATCAACAAGTTCCAACTGACGTTCGGCTTCGTTAGGAAAGGAAATGCTCAGCATGTGTGTTACCGGATTTGGATAAACCACATAAGCTGCGGCAGGTTCGTTGTTTATGCCCACAGGAATCAGGATGTAATCCACTTTGGTTTCTGTATCAATTCCTCCCGGACCGGTGGCTGTGAGCGAAACGGTGTAGTTTCCAACAGATACATAGGTATGTTCGGGATTCACCTCCTGTGAGGTGCCTCCATCTCCAAAATCCCAGTCATATTGGTCCACCATGCCCGTTGTTGTATTGGAAAAAGCGACCATCAAAGGTGCCTCTCCGAAAGTGGGATTGGCGGTAAAGTCGGCCACCGGGGCTTCCACGGCCATCACCTGAATGTAATTGGTTTTAGTCATGAAGTTGGTGCCACCGGGACCCGAAACCGTCAGGTTAACCGTGTACTGACCGGCTGTGGTATATTCGTGTACGGGGTTTTGCTCGGGTGAGTTGTTACCATCACCAAAATCCCAGGTCCAGGTGTCGATTTCACCCACCGACTCATCGTTGAAGATTACTGTCAAAGGAGCGAATCCGCTGGTAGGAGCACCTGTAAAATCGGCAATTGGAGGAACGGCAATCACCTCAATATAATCCGTTTTCGTTTCGGTATCGCTGCCCCCGGGTCCTGATGTGGTGAGGGCAACGGTATATATTCCGTGGCTATTGTAGGTGTGCACCGGGTTTTGATCTGTTGACGATTCTCCGTCGCCAAAATCCCAACTCCAGGCATCCATATTACCGGTTGAGAGGTCGGTAAAGGTTACTTGCAGTGGTTCCACTCCTGAAAGGGGAGTACCTTCAAAATCGGCGATGGGAGCGGGGATGGTGGTAACGGTAATGTAATCCACTTTGGTTTCTGTGTCCGATCCGGCGGTTCCTGAAACGGTAAGACTAACGGTGTATGTTCCAACGGCCGTATAGGTATTCGAAGGATTCAGGTCTGAGGAAGTGTTTCCATCGCCAAAATCCCAGCTGTATGTGTCAAAAGTACCGGTGCTCAGGTTGGTAAAGGTCACCACATCGTTTACCATCACTGTTGTGTTGTTGGCCACAAAATCCGCCGTTGGAGGGGTGGCTGTACTTGTGTAAAGATCAGATTCCCAGAGACCTCTCCCAAAGGTTCCAGCACGCAACAAACTGTTGGCGGGATTGGCATCGTCGTAATAAATGTCAAGTTCAGTCACTACTACATTGGGCATTCCGTCGAAAAAAGGCACCCAGTTGGCCGTGCCGAGCTTCAGGTAAACGCCCACATCTGTCGCGGCATACAGTTCTGTTTCGGTGGTATTTTGTTTGTTCTGAATGATGCTGTTGATGGGCAACTGGGGCAGTCCGGCAGAAATATTTGTCCAGGTACTACCTCCATTATTGGTTTCGTAAACGCCCAACGAATTAAAACCACTCATGCTAACCCAAACCCTGTCGGGGTTGTCGTTGCTTACCCAAATATAGGTGATGTCGGCAGATGCTGTGGGCAACGACCCTGTGATTGTTGACCAGGTATTTCCGCCGTTAGTGGTACGGTAGAGCACGCCATATGTAGCAGCGTAAATATAATCGGAATTGGAAGGAGCCACCGTCAACGACTGTAGATTATAACCTCCAAAGTTACTGATTTGTGTCCAGTTATTCCCTTGGTCAGTGGATTTCCAAACATCTGAAAAGCCCACGAACAGGGTTTCATGATTGTTGGGATCAAGTGTGTATGGAGTTACCCATGCACCACTTCCGCTGATTCCTCCTGAAATGGGGGTGGAGTTATTCCATTTGTTGTATGTTCTGATAATATCCCCATAATATAAGGAACCATATTGTACATCGTCGTCGGTAAAATCGATGATGCATTCCATGCCGTCGCCGCCAATTACATCATCCCAACCGGAGGGCATCAGTGCTTTGGTTCCATTGTCTTGTAATCCGGCAATGACATCGGTTGTGCTGGTCTGTGCCGTTGAAATACGATACATCTGACTAATTTCCAGTGTGTTGCCAATATGTGACCAAGTGCTGCCGTTGTTTGTTGTTTTGTAAACACCTCCGTCGTTGCCTTCAAAAAGCTCGGAGGTAGTTCCTCGATAGACCAAAGTGTGTTTGTCGGCATGAACGGTAGTGGCTGTACCACCACAATTGCTCGACCAATGGTTGTTGATGGACCAGCTATTGCCTCCATCGCTGCTCTTCCATGTGTTCACACCGCCCACGAAAACCGTATTTTCGTCGTTGGGATCGGCGGCAATACACAGATCGTACCAGGCCTGACCACCCGAATCTCCTCCGCTGCAATCCCAACCCATCAGGTTGTAGCTATCGAAAACCAAAGAGAAAGAACTTCCACCGTCAATGGATTTGTATATGCCTTTAAGTCCGTTACTTGTGTTGGCAACCAGAGCGTAAACCACCAATGGATTGTTAGGACTAACGGCCAACTCGGTACGACGACCACCGCTAATATTATTCACGATGGTCCAGTTTTGCCCGCTGTTGGTGCTTTTATATACTTTTCCATCGGTATCACTCCCAAAAATTACTGTGTTGTCGGAAGGGTCGAATTCGATGTCCACATAATCGGTGGTAATCAATTGAGTCCAGGTGGTTCCTCCATTGGTTGTTTTATAAAAACCATTGGAGGTAGCAGCATAGAGCTTGTTCTGGTCGATGGGGTCAACCAAAAGTTTATATACCAAACGTTGTTGGTCTGCTGTCCAGTTCATACCCGTGGTTTGCCATGTGGCTCCTCCATTTGTAGATTTCAGCACACCAACCGAATAGGTGTCGGAGTGGTCTTTGTCGCCTGTGGCCAGATAGATGGTTTCGGTACCGCCATTGGCCAACACCTTGATATCACCCACACCCAGGGTGGCATTGTCGTCGCCCAAAGGAATCCAGTTGTTGCCGCCATCGGTGGTTTTCCATATTCCTCCTGCTGCTGCGCCAATGTATAGGGTGTTGTTATCGGTAGGGTGGAAGGCAACACAATTGATTCTGCCCAATCCGGCATAACCTCCGGGAGTTTCAGAGGGTCCCATGGAACTCCAGTTGCCGCTCAGACTTCTGGCAGATTTTTCCTGTAGGTAGATGTCGCGGGTGGAACTTGCCGGAAAATTACCGGTTTGTTTGTCGATACGTGTCTGCCAATACCATTCCCAGCGTTTAAATTGTTTGTAACCAATGGCTTTGGTTTTCTCACCGGATTCATTCAGGTAATATCCTTTTTCCACATGAAAAGGTTCCCAATAATCGTAAAAGGCCTTTTGATAGTCGTAAAAAGTCAATTGATTTTGCTCCACTTTTTCCTGCGGGAGCATTGATTTCCAGGGTTGGGCTGAGCCCGAAACTATCATCACAAAAGATAGAATTAGGCTAAGATAAAATTGCTTCATTTTTTCAACGTTAAATATTCGTGTGTAAAAATATAGATATCCCAACAAGAAACGGGAAATACCTGATGAAAAGTGGACCGATTAGAAACAATCAAGCCTTTTTTATTTTCTCAATTTCAAGGAAGGCAGCTTCCGGCGTGGTAACGGGCAAGCGGCAGCTTCCATTTTGGCAGACATAAATTTGTAGTTGACCTTCCCGAAACCGATCTTTGAATAACGACCAATTTGAGGGTTGTTGGCAGCCGGTAACATACAGTTGCGGATGATAGGTTTCCTTAAATTTTTGAACCATTTTCAAGGCATTGGGCCCCGCCACCACCACTTCGATGGGATTGGACAGGTATCTCAACAACCACTGCAGCCAACCGGAATAGCCTGAAGGATAAGTTGTTGCCGGGGAAACCACGTCGGTAGTCATTTTCTCCGCCCTGTTTCGGTAATTCATATCTCCAGTGAGCAAACTGATTTCAAGGAGGTTGGAGGCCATTACGGCATTTCCCGAAGGCATCACATTGTCGTGAATGTCGGTACTGCGGTCGAACAGCGCCCGGTCTTCGTCGGAGGTAAAGTAGTACAGGCCTGTTTCCGGATTTAAAAAGTGGGTATCGGTATATTGAAGGATGGTGATGGCCTTGTCCAGCCAGGTTTCCGTAAAGGTAACCCGATACAAATCCAGAAAGGCACGAATCACCAATGCCTGGTCGTCCAAATGTCCGTTTACGGCGCTTTTTCCGTTTTTATACGTGTGAAATAAGGCACCTGTTTCCTGTAAAAGTTTCTCTGAAATAAACTCCGCGATTCGTATAGCAGCGTGCAAGTATTCAGGATGGTGTAATGCTTCCCGGGCATTTACAAACCCTGAGAGCATGAGGGCATTCCACGAAGTGAGGATTTTGTCATCCAGCGAAGGAAAGGGGCGTTGGTCGCGATGGGGCAGGAGCAGTGCCTTCCATTCTTTGACCATTGTTTTCAACTTCATGAGCGAAAGTTGGTGCTTTTCAGCGAATGCTTCATCGGTAGCCGACTTAATCAATACATAATGACCCTGTTCCCAGTGTCCGGATTCATCCACTTGATAATAATCGGAAAACAGGTCCATGTGATGCCCCAACAAATGCTGCAATTCGTCTTTTGTCCAAACATAGTGTTTTCCTTCCTCTCCTTCACTGTCGGCATCCAAAGCTGAGAAAAAGGCTCCTTCGGGCGACTGAAGGCGGGTTTGGAGAAAGGAAAGGGTTTCTTCGACAACAATGGCATACCTCTGATGACCAAACGCCCGGAAAGCCCTGGAATAAAGACTTACGAGTTGGGCATTGTCGTACAACATTTTTTCAAAGTGTGGCACATGCCAGCGAATGTCGGTGGAATAGCGGGCAAAACCTCCGGCCAACTGGTCGTAAATACCGCCAAACGACATGCGGTCGAGGGTAAGTTCCACTTGGTCAAGGATGGATTGGTCGTGGTGAAGAAGGCCATAATCCAGCAAAAAATCCAGGTTGGCCGGCAGCGGGAACTTGGGGGCATGGTTGCTGCCACCGTAAACTTTATCAAACGAAACAGACCAGCTCTCAACAATATCCCGAATAAAGCTATTACCTAGTTTTTCAATGGGTGTGGGCTTTATTTTGGGTTCAAACTGCTTCATCCCCGATTGAATTTCCTCTGCATACTTATTCACTTCATCGGGTTTTTGTTGAAAAACGTTGGTGAGCTGCTCCAGTATGCCCATCCATCTGTTTTTGGGAATGTAGGTGCCGCCCCAAAGCGGACGTCCATCGGGCAAGGCTATCATGTTGAGTGGCCATCCGCCGTTGCCGTTCATGAGTTGCAGCGCATTCATATATACTTGGTCCACATCCGGACGTTCTTCCCTGTCCACTTTTACCGACACGAAATGGGTATTCATAAGATGGGCTACATCCTCATTTTCAAAACTTTCGTGTTCCATTACATGACACCAATGGCAGGCTGAATATCCAATGGAGATGATAAGCAGTTTATTTTCATTCTTTGCCCGTTGCAGGGCTTTTTCACCCCAGGGGAGCCAATGAACGGGATTTTTGGCATGCTGGAGCAGGTAGGGACTTGATTCGTGTATGAGTTCGTTTTGATGGGTCGGATGAGCTGTCATGAGGTAGTTTTAGTAAATCCTAGACCGCAAAACTACTAAAAAAGCACTCATGCTTCCGGTGGAGCGTCCGGCTATTGGCTTGTGATTGCTACAATTTTTCATGTTTATTTACCTCTCCGAATGGCAGATAAACCTTAGTTTTACAGTTTAAAGTTCGTAAGCATATGATGAAAAAATCCCTTTGGCAAACAGTTGTTATCTTGTTGTTTACCATGATATTGTCGCTTCAGCTTACCGCGCAATCCACTGTTTTTGTCAGTTTAAATGGCGGACTTACCGTGCCCGTTCTGAAATTTGCGTCCAACAATCCCGAAGACGGAAGTTTTGCCAACCCGGGGGTGAGTTTTGGTGGCGAGGCTGTATGGTATTTTCGCCCACATTGGGGAGTTGGTGTAGAAGCTAACGTAAATAACAACCCGCTTGATGTTAGTGCTTTAACCCAAGAAAAGTTGAAGGAGGATCCCTTTTTGGAAGAGTTGTCCATTCGGGCAGAATCTTTCCGGACTACCACGGTTACTGCCGGGGTATATGGAAAATATCCCCTGAATTCCCGCTTCTCGGTGGGTGGCAAAATCATGGCCGGATGGATCAGATGTGAGACGGCCTACCAGCTTTATCGCACGCAGTATTATCAGGTTGGGCCTACCTATTATGAAATTACTTCTTCCCGTGATGACGCGTTTTTGGTTGTGCCCGGCATCGGAATCACTTATTTATTTCCACGGGGCATCGGCTTTAAGTTGGACGGAGAGTATATCAGTAAACAAATGGCTTTCCCTTTTCAAACCAGCCAAGGGTTGGTAAATAAAGAACGACAGGTGAGTTATTTCCAGGTGATGTTGGGGTTGGTTATCGGGATTTAGGGTTTAAGGGTTCAAATGTTCAAGGGTTCAAGAGTTCAATGGTTCAAGGGATCAATGGATCAATGGATCAATGGATCAATGGATCAAAGGTTCAAGAGTTCAAATGTTCAAGGGGTCAAGGGTTCAAGAGTTCAAGAGTTCAAGGGTTCAAATGTTCAAGGGGTCAAGGGTTCAAGAGTTCAAGGGTTCAAGGGTTCAAGGGTTCAAGGGTTCAATGGATTAATGGATCAATGGATCAAAGGTTCAAGGGGTCAAGGGTTCAAGAGTTCAAATGTTCAAGGGTTCAAGAGTTCAAGGGTTCAAGGGTTCAATGGATCAAGGGATCAATGGATCAATGGATCAATGGTTCAATGGTTCAATGGTTCAAGAGTTCAATGGATCAAAGGTTCAAGGGTTCACCCCGAAGGCTTTTAGGGCATGGGGCAAAGGGTCGGGTGGACAAGGGTTCAGGAATTCGGGAGTTCAATATTTGAGTCCACTCCGAAAAGCCATTCAGGCATAAAATGGTTGATAAAATTACTTCGACATAAAATTTTCTCACATTGTATAGAAAATGCAAAATGCAGATAAGCAAAACTTTATATAAATAAGACTCTGCGGTACTTTGCGAAAAACTCCGCGACCTTTGCGGTTAAAAATTTGATTAATACTTATCGGAGTAGACTCATATTTTAGTTTTACCCGGTTTGGTTATTTTGTTGGTGTTGATATCCTGAAGGGATTATATGTTTATAGATAGAATTGGCACAGTAAATTATTCGACCCCGACGGGGTCGAACAATAAATTCCTCAAATTATGGATTCCCGATTCCTTCCGCCCGGGAATGAATTCCGGGGCTAATTGTCATGCGTACCTACGGTACTTTTGGCTCTATCCTCCTAACTTCGGACTCCCTACTTGTCAATGCCTGAAATACGTTGACCACTTTTAACAACTAAAAACGATTAAAAATGGCAACAAGAGATGACTTTAAAATGACAAGAGCAGAGCGAAGCCTTCGTCATTTTAGTGACAGTTTTAAGATTCAAAAAGTACGAGAATTAGAAACTGGCAAAACAAAAGTTTCCGAACTTTGTAAACAATATGAAGTAGCAGATACCACTGTTTACCGTTGGTTAAACAAATTCGGAACTATGAAAGATAAGAAGGAACGTCTTATAATAGAGACAGATAGCGACACGAAACAGCTTTTGTCTCTTAAGAAAAAAATTGCTGATCTTGAACGAATAGTAGGTCAAAAGCAGATTTTGATAGACTTTCAGCAGAAGATGATAGAGCTGGCCGAAGAAGCCTATGGAGTAGATATAAAAAAAAAATTTTCTACCGAACAATCGAATACATCTGGCATCACCGAGAGCAATTCAGATTTAGCATGAATGGGCTGTATAAAAGTTTGAATATCAGCAAACAGTCTTTCCATCAGATGATGGATCGAAAGCGAAAAGTCAATTCTGAGCAGAGACAAATAGTGCTACTTATTTATCAGATTCGCCAGGATCATCCGACAATGGGTATTCGAGACATGTACTATAAATTACGTCCCCAGACGATGGGAAGAGATAGGTTTGAGGAGTTTTGTTTACTAGAAGGGTTGACCGTAGAAAGAGCTAAAAATTGGAGAAAGACTACAGATAGTAGCGGAGTAGTTCGATTTGATAATTTATTAAAAAACATGAAGTTAACCTCGATAAATCAGGCATGGCAGAGTGATATAACCTATTTTGAGGTCAATGGAATATTCTATTATATTACACTCATAGAAGATTCCTTTTCTAGACGGATATTGGGATATTCAGTTTCTAAGAGGTTGACAACAGAACAAACGACCCTGCCAGCCTTAAAGATGGCTATTCGTCTAAGAATCAGTGAGAATATCACTATAGTAGGAGTAATCTTTCATTCAGATGGAGGGGGTCAATATTATGATAAAGAATTCTTAAGGATCACCTCAAAATCAGGTATTGTAAATAGCATGTGTGAGTACCCTTGGGAAAATGGAAAGGCAGAGCGGCTGAATGGGGTAGTAAAGAACAATTATCTGATTCATAGGAATATAAAAAACTTTGAGCAGCTTAAAAAAGAAGTTGACCGAACAGTTTCACTATACAACAAAGAAAAACCTCATATTGAGTTGGGAAGAAAAAGTCCATGCGACTTTGAAAAAGATTATCTTTGGAACGGACAACAATCCGACGGTGAGAAGTCAACGACGGAATTAACAACTCAGAAACCGGAGGGTATTTCAGCCCTTCGGGCTGAGGACAACAATCCTTCGGGCTCAAATATCACTCATGAATTGACAACTCAGTAGATGAAAGAAAGTGAATGAAAACGGTCAACGTTATTTAGGCATTAACAACTTCGGACTCCCTACTCCATACTTCCAACTCCCGACTTCCGTCTTCCAACTTCCTACTTCGGACTCCTTACTCCCAGCTTCGGACTCCCAGCTCCCCGTTTCCTACTAATCAACATACTGATATCAAGGATACAACACATACTTATCTCTAATCAACTTGAAATTGTCGAGACCCGGTTTCCAGCTTGCTTTGATTTCTTCCTCGGTCATACCCTCCATGATTTGTTGTCGCAATAGGTCGGTGCCTGCCAGTTTTTCAAAATAGTTGGTGAAAAAGTTCTTCTTGTCTTTGGCAGCTTGGTAGGCCGTAATTAGCCACGTCAGTTGTATGGACGGGTCGTTTTTGGTTAGGTTTTCCGCGTATCCGGTCAGCATTTGTCCGTTGCACTGTTGTCCTTCAAATTTGGGATGCAGGCTCATGCCCGGAATGCTTTGGGGGGTAAACATAAAACTGCCCAAAAACATGTCGGGACTGCCGTATATCTGGAATGGGAGTGAGGTTCCCCGGCCAATACTTACCTGAGTTCCCTCAAATAAACACAGCGAAGGGTAGAGGTAAACCGATTGCCAATTGGGTAAATTGGGACTGGGTTTCACGGCCAGCCTTACCACCATGTTGTGGGTGTATCCGGCCATTGGAATCACTCGTAGTTTTAATTGGTCGGCTTTATTTATCCAACGTTCGCCCATCACCATGCGCGCATATTCGCCCATAGTCATGCCATGCGCAATGGGGACAGGATGCAGGCCAACAAAGGAGCTGTAAGCTGTATCCAAAATGGGACCATCAATCAGATAGCCGTTGGGGTTGGGGCGGTCGAGAATCATCATGGATACACCGTTTTCGGCGCAAGCCTCCATCATATAAGTCATGGTACTGACATAAGTATAGAAACGAACGCCCACATCCTGCAAATCGAATACCACCCAGTCGATGTCTTTTAAATCGTCGTGGGTAGGTTTTTTGTGGTTGCCGTACACCGAAATCAGGGGAATTCCGGTGGCAGGGTCGATTCCATCGTCAACAAGTTCGCCGGCATCTGCATTTCCACGAAAGCCATGCTCAGGACAAAATATTTTTTCGATACGGATGCCATAGGTGAGCAACGTGTCCACCAAATGTTGCTCTCCAACCCGGGAAGCTGCATTGGCTACCAGGCCAACACGTTGATTTTGTAGCAATGGAAGATATAAATCAAATTGTTGAGAACCTGTTGTAATGTCTTGATATTCCACAAGTTTAATTGATTCCTGTGCATGACCGCAACCGGCAAAAACCAACGAGGTAAATAAAAGTAACACCAACCCATTGAAACGCTTCATATAACTTTGCTTTTGTTAAATTTGTGCCCATTATGGCAACCTCATCATTCGCATATTATTTTGCCCGACGCATTTCTTCCCGACAATCCGACAACCTGTCGCGACCCGTGGTGCGTATCTCGGTGGTGAGCATTGCGTTGGGTGTGATGTTTATGCTGTTGAGCGTGGCCATCGTGGTGGGCTTTCAGCATAGCATCAGCGACAAAGTTACAGGCTTTACTTCACATCTGCAAGTGGTGCCATTCGACAACAACGAGTCGCTGGAAGGTTCGCCGGTGGAAGTGAATACTGCTTTTGTAAAGCAACTGAAGTCGAACCCTGCCATTGCACATATCCAGTTTACGGGTCGTAAAGCCGGGGTTATCAAAACGGAAGACCAAATTCAAGGGGTTGTTTTTAAAGGGGTTGGAAACGATTACGATTCTACGTTTTTGGTAAGTGCCCTCACAGCAGGACATTTTCCATACCTAGGCAGTGATGAAAAAAGCAACGAGGTGCTGATTTCGCAGATGTTGGCCAACAAATTGCATTTAAAACTGGGCGACGATGTCCGCATTTGGTTTGTACAGGAAAACGAGGTGCAGACACGTGGGCGCAAACTTGTGGTTTCAGGAATCTACAACACCAGTCTGGAAGAATTCGACCAAACCTACCTCATTGGCGATTTGCGACACATTCAGAAACTTAACGACTGGACCGATGATCAGGTAGGTGCTGTGGAGATCAATCTGGTGGATACTGAACACATTCGTGAGACAGCCTTCGACCTCTATCGACAAATTCCTTATAACCTTAACATTGTCACCGTTCTGGATGCTTTTCCACAGATATTCAACTGGCTCGATTTGCTGGACATGAATGTGGTGGTTATTCTCACGCTGCTTATGTTGGTGGCCTCCATCACGTTGGTTTCCACCTTGTTGATCATCATCATCGAACGTACGGCCATGGTAGGTCTTCTCAAGGCGTTGGGCGCTTCCAACGGTTTGATTCAGCGGATTTTTCTTATCAAAACGGGAAAACTGATTCTACAAGGCATGTTTTGGGGAAACCTGCTGGGTTTGTTATTTATTCTGGTACAGGATCAGTTCCGTTTGATTAAACTCTCAGCAGAATCCTACTACATTGATTACGTTCCGGTGGAGTTTGGTTTTTTCACATGGTTGTTGCTCAATGGCGGAATACTCCTGGTTACTTTTGTCGTGTTGGTGATTCCGGCCTACACCATCACCCACATTTCGCCCGCCAAAGCACTTCGCTATTCGTAGGCCAAGTGTTGGCTTATTTATTTTGTTTTGAAAAAATATCGATGATCTTCCCGAATTGTTTAGCTTTGTGAAAGAGATACCGCCATGAAATCGATACATAAGTCAATCTTCCTGCTGATAACCATTTGGTTGTGGTTGTACTTGCCTGTAAATTCACAGCAAGTGGGAACTCCTTTTGTGCGAAATTTTGAGCGATCGGATTACCGTGCAGGATTTCAAACCTGGTCCATCGAGCAGGGCGACAATGGCATGATGTATTTCGGCAATAATAATGGATTGTTGGAATACGACGGCATCGACTGGACAGTATATCCTCTGCCCAACAACAGCATTGTGAGGGCCATATGCAAAGGAAAGCATGACGTGCTCTACACCGGTGGATTTAATGAAATCGGATATTTTGAACTGGGGGAAATGGGGGGAGCTACTTTTGTGAGTCTGTTGTCGCTCGTACCCGAAAAAGACCGTGATTTTGGAGAAATCTGGAAAATATTTGTACATCCCGATGGGGTAATTTTTCAGTCGTTTTACCAAATAATGATTTATAAAGATAACGAAATCAAGGTGATACCGGCGCCCCATTCGTTTCACTTTTCGTTTCTGGTTAACGGCGAGTACTACGTTAACGACATGAAAAAGGGCTTGTTGCGCTATTCCATGGGCGAACTTTTTCCGCTGGTGGGCGTGGAAAAACTCACAGGCACCGAAATATGGGCAGTACTGCCTTTCGAGAAAAAACTCATGATTGCCACCGCTTCCCGTGGAATTTTTCTCTATGATGGCAATTCGCTTACCGAGTGGGATACCGAAGCCAACCTAATTTTAAAGGAGCAACAAATATACAGTGCCATTCGGTTGAATCCCGAAGAGGTTACAGGTGAGTTGGCTTTTGGAACCATCCAAAGCGGCCTGTTAATCTGCGATTTAAATGGAAAACCCATACAGGAGTTGAGCTGGGAGGACGGACTTCAAAACAACACCATCCTGTGCATGGCCCGGGATAGTTACGGTAATTTGTGGCTGGGTACCGATCATGGCATCGATTACCTCGAAATGAACTCACCCCTCACCCGATTGTCGTACAACTATGGTCTCAGTACGGGATATACGGCCATTATTCATGATGGAAATCTATACATGGGCACCAATCAAGGGCTTTTTTATATGGATTGGAATCAACTGCAAAATGGTCTGGTACACTCCAAGCCCTTTCAACTGGTGGAACAAACCCAGGGTCAGGTATGGACATTGGAAAATGTGGACGGAACCCTGTTTTGCGGTCACAACAGTGGTACGTTTATCGTGGAAGGAGGGAAGGCCATCCAAATGAGTGATGCAGCAGGAGGTTGGACCTATGTACAGCCGCCGGGCGCATCCAACAAAGTGATTGGAGGAACCTACGAGGGACTGGTTTTGTTTGAAAAGAAAAACGGAAGTTGGGTGTACGCAGGACGTATAGCCGGCTTTTCTGAGTCGTCGCGCAGTCTGGCCTTCGATACCGATGGGTCGCTTTGGATGGCGCACGGGATGAAAGGATTGTTTCATCTTTGGATTAGCCCACGATACGACTCGGTAATGAAAATCGAGTTTTACAACAGCGAAAACAGCCCGTTAAACAGCTATGCCGTTAATTTGGCTTCCACCTCCGAAGGAATCGTGTTCATCAGTGGCGACAGTTCTTATCAGTTTAATAAAAAAACAAAGAAATTTTCTTTGTTTACTCCGCTTTCACAATATGTTCCCGGTGTGGCCATTACATATCTGAAGGAAGATCAAAAGGGTAACTTTTGGTATTTTGGCGAAAACCGATCCGGAGTACTCCGCAAGCAGGAGGATGGCGCCTTCAACAACATCGACTTGCCTTTCCGTCGGTTGGAACACACCTTCGTAAATGGATTTGAGTTTGTTTATCCTTACAACGAGGAGAGTGTTTTCTTTGGCACGGAAAAAGGATTTGTTCATTACAATCCCTCCTTTAAGAAAAACTACAACTATTCCTTTCGGACCTACGTGCGCAAAATGCAAACCTACAACCCCGATTCGCTGATACCTGCCATGGGGTATGGTGAACAGGAGGATATCCGATTGCCCTTCAGTAACAACGGCATCGATTTTAGTTTCTGTGCCAATGATTTTGAAAACTCATCGTCGATGTTATTTTCTACCAAGTTGGAAGGTTTTGACCAGAAGTGGAGTGAATGGCATCCGCGACATTCGCGCGAGTTTACCAATCTTTACGAGGGGAAATATGTGTTTAAGGTGGAGGCGAAAAACATCTATGGCACCATTTCGGAGCCCGTGAAGGTTGGCTTTACCATCCTCCCACCATGGCAACGGACTCTCCTGGCTTATGTTCTGTATGTGCTGATTGGCTTGTTGTTGCTGGTTATTGGTATCAAGTGGTTGTTGATTCGATTTGAAAAAACTAAAAAACGCAGCGCCGAACAGCAAAAGGAGCTTTTCAGGAAGAAGGAAGAAGCCCTGCAACGAGAAGCGCT
The DNA here is from genome assembly GCA_965140775.1 of Bacteroidales bacterium. Classification (GTDB taxonomy): domain Bacteria; phylum Bacteroidota; class Bacteroidia; order Bacteroidales; family F082; genus UBA6244. The sequence goes on from OZ223471.1 coordinate 2,235,657, forward strand.
CGAAGCTGAAAAACAAGTAATTAAATTGCGTAACGACAAGCTCAGAGAGACCATGGTGAAAAAGGACATGGAATTGGCCAACGCCACCATGAATACCCTGCACAAAAACGAAACCATGATCAGTATCAAGAAGGAGCTGAACAAGATTTCCAAAAATCTGGATAGTCACCAAAGCTACCCCATTCAGCACCTGATACGAAAAATTAACAAGGAAATCGACAACGAAAATCAGTGGAAAGTTTTTGAAACCCATTTTGAAAATGTACACGAGGCCTTTCTCACCCGTATCAAAACAGCCTACCCTGAACTCACACCCCGGGAGCTGAAACTTTGTGCCTACCTGCGTATGAACATCTCCAGCAAGGAAATTGCGGTTTTGATGAATATCTCCACCCGTGGTGTTGAAATCAGCAGATACAGGCTAAGAAAGAAATTCGACCTTTCGCGCGACGAAAACCTGACAGATTTTATCCTTTCCTTTTAGGTTTCATCACACCATTTTCGGTTAATTGTATTGATGTTTTTATTGATGAATAGGATTTTCATTTTTATATTATTGAAATCTAGCTCGTTAAAAATTAATTGATGTATTATTGATGTATTGAAAAAATGCCCGTGTTGTATTTTTGATGCAGCTATTTAATTGACTTGCCCTTTCTTATGGATTTTCTTTGTGATGAAATTAAGTTTTCCGCAATCGATGTAAACCAATTAAATGTGAATTAATGTTTAAAATTTAATGCTCATGACAAAACGTTACTCAATTTTTCTAATGATGTTGCTGTTGATTCCCTGGCAGACTTATGCCCAGGGAACTTCCGTACGGGGTGTGGTCATCTCATCCGAAGACATGTTCCCGATACCGGGCGTCACGGTTTTGATTAAAGGAACCACCAACGGCACAACCACCGATATCGACGGTGTGTACGTTCTGGATAACGTACCAGCCCAGTCGGTGATGGTTTTCTCCTATATAGGAATGAAAACACAGGAGTTTAACCTGCAACCGGGACAAGCCGTCTTGGATGTAACTTTAGATCCTGACGTATCGCTACTCAATGAGGTAGTGGTAATTGGTTACGGAACGGTAAAGAAGAAAGACCTGACCGGTGCCGTTTCCATGGTTGACTCAAAAACGATTAATAAACTGAGCCCCGTTAAAATTGAACAGGCACTCCAGGGAACCATGACCGGGGTAAACGTAACCGAACAATCGGGTGCCCCGGGTGCAGGCCTCGACATTCGTATTCGTGGTATCTCAACCAACGGTGACGCATCTCCTGTGGCTATCATTGACGGATATGTGGGTGATTTGAATACATTGAATCCAAACGACATTGAAACCATTACCGTATTAAAAGATGCGCAGGCTGCCATTTATGGAACAGTTGGCGCCAACGGTATTATCCTGATCACTACAAAAACGGGTAAAAGAAATACGCCTACCACCGTGAAATTTAACAGCACGTCAGGTATTCAACAAACAACCCGCAAACTACCGGTATTAAATGCCACTGAGTACGCAGTTTTGCTAAACGAAAGCTATGCCAGTGCCGGAAAACCATTGCCTTATCCTGATGTTTCAGGCTTAGGTAAAGGAACTAATTGGCAAGATCAACTTTTTTCCACGCAACCCATTTTTGATAATAACATCAGTATTTCAGGAGGTTCCGATAAAATGACCTACTCTATAAGTGCCTCTGATTTGCGCCAGAAAGGTATTATTGGAGGTGATAAAGCTGCTTATGAACGAACAACGGCACGCCTGAGTATGGGAGCAGATTTTACCAAATGGCTGAAATTTAATTCAACCATCATTTATACCCATATCGATCGTACTTCTATTAACGATTTCGGGTTGGGATCTGCTCTATTCAATGCTGTTAACATGCCTTCAACCATTCCTGTTTACAATCCGGATGGAAGTTATTACATCGCTCCTTCCAATGTAGGGATAGAAATAGTTAATCCTGTGCAGCAAATTGACAACACCTTTAACTCCTATTATCTTAATAAAATAAATGGTAATCTGGGTCTGGAAGCCAAATTTGCTCAACATTTCACCGCTACTGCACGGATAGGTTTTAACTCAACTTATGACAATGGCAAATCGTTTACCAAAGTAGTTGACTATGGATTGAATAAAGTTTTCAACGTTAATCGCAGCACCGTAACTCAAACAAAAAACAATTACAACGATTATACTTTCGATGCTTTTATAACTTACGATAACACTTTTAGTGAATTGCATCATGTTACAGGAACCGTTGGTACAACCGTATTTAAGGAGTGGGGTAATGGTTTGAACGCAACAGGTTATGATGTTCCAAATAATTCTTGGGAATTTGCTGATATTAGCCTTACAACCGGTTTTGTGGATGGCCAATCGTCAGGATCCTATACGTATGATCAACGAAGGTTATCCTATTTTGCAAGAGCTCAATACGATTACATGGGTAAATACTTGCTGTCGGCCATGCTAAGAAGAGATGCATCTACCAAATTTGGCCCCGACAATGCCGTTGCTTATTTCCCATCGGCAACCGTGGGTTGGATTGTTTCGGATGAAGGTTTCATGAAAGATGTGAAACAAATTAATTTTATGAAACTCAGAGCCAGTTATGGTATTCTGGGATCAGATAAAATTCCTTCCTATCAATATATTTCGCAGCTGGATGGCGAAGCAGCCTATGTGCTCAATGGCCAGCTTGTATATGCTACCGCCATTGGTACGCTACCCAACCCCAACGTGAAATGGGAAGAGTCAGAACAAATTGATGTGGGTTTTGACCTCACTTTCTTGAACGATCGAATGGATTTTACTACCGACTATTTTGTTAAAACAACAAAAGACCTGCTCATTCCCGGAATTCCTGTTACTGGTATTCTTGGAACCTATGGTCCCGGCGGTGCAAGTCCTACCATCAATGCAGGTACAGTGCAAAACAGAGGTTGGGAGTTTGCCCTTGGGTATCGCGGTCCGGCAATCGAACACTTTAGCTACCGCATCAATTACAACCTCACATTCCTCAAGAATGAAGTGCTTAAGGTAGATAATGGAACACAGTTTTATGCTGGTGGTAGTTTTGGTGTAGGTCAAGTAGCTCCGGCACGTATGGAAGTTGGTCAACCCATGGGATATTTTTATGGATATAAAACTGATGGTATTTTTCAAACCCAGGAGGAAGTTGATGCCGCTCCATCACAAAAAGGTGTGGGCTATGAAGCCTCTCCTGGCGACATCAGATTTGTGGATGTGAACGGGGATGGTGTTATTACCCCTGATGACAAAACCAATATAGGTGACCCGATACCCAGTGTGGTCATGGGATTAAATATTTCGTTGAATTACAAGAATTTTGATTTTGTGGCTTATGCATTTGCCAGCATTGGCAATGAGATTGTCAGGAATTACGAACGCGCCCAACCGGATGTGAACAAACTAAGTAGTGCACTCGACAGATGGACAGGTCCCGGCACAAGCAATACCGTTCCTAGGGTTACCTATGGTGCCACTACCAACACAATTTTCTCAGATTATTATGTTGAAGACGGATCTTACCTAAGACTTCAGCGTGTTTCGCTGGGTTATACTATCCCCGAAGAAATTACTCAAAAAGTAAAAATCTCCGAGTTTAAAATCTTTGTCGCCGTCAATAACCTGGTTACGCTGACTAAATATTCAGGTTTTGACCCGGGCGCATCAACCGGACAGCCAATTGGGGGTGGTTTTGACTCAGGATTTTATCCTGCTGCCAGAACATACTGGCTTGGATTTAGCATTAACCTTTAAAAACTGAGAAATGAAAAGATATATTTTTAATAAAACAATACTTACAACTGCACTATTCACCTTGTTGTTTAGCTATTCGTGCAGTGATAAATTTGTTGAAGTGTCACCTGAGTACTCCATAAATTCTGAAAACTACTTTAATTCCGAATCGGATTATTACATGGCACTTATTGCATCTTACGATTTGCTTCAATCTACCTATGCCAATGCCATACTGGGTGAGATTGCATCCAACAATACCCTTTGCGGAGGCGAAAGCCCTACCGACGTTATTGGTTGGCAACAAATCGACAAAATGATACAAACCCCTACCAACAGCAATTTGAGTGATATCTGGGATTGGATGTTTGCTGGTGTTCAGCGTACCAATTATTTCATGGAATTTAAGGATAAAATCGACTTTGAAGGGAAAGAATCCATGATAGGCGAGGTTCGCTTTTTAAGGGCCTACTTTAATTTTGAATTGGTAAAATGGTTTGGTGCCATTCCTGTGAAAATGGATGCACGGTTCAAATTGGGCGACGAAACAACCATTCCCAGATATCCGGTTTCTGAGGTTTATCCGCTTATTGAAGAAGATTTGATTTACGCTGCAAGTGTACTCCCTGTTTCGCAATCCGAAGTTGGTCGTGTAACTAAAGGTGCCGCACAAGCATTGCTTGGCAAAGTATATCTGTATCAAGATAAATTTGCAGAGTCAGCACAAGTGTTAGAAAAGGTAATTACCGAAGGACCTTATTTTCTGGTAGATGATTACAATACCATTTTTGAAGCTGAAGGCGAAAATGGTCCGGAATCAGTATTTGAAGTACAATATACGGATACTGAAGGAGCCGGATTTGGTTGCCTGCAATGCAGTGAAGGTAACGTGGCCGTTGGCTTTAGTGGTGTAAGAGGATATGTTGGGCCGGTATTTACCTCCGGATTTAGTTTTAATGTGCCAACACAGGAAGCCGTTGATCAATTTGAACCCGGTGACAAAAGAAAAAATGTAACCATACTTGATATCGTATCGTGGGCAGACAGCACCGGTGCCGAGTACTCAACAGGCAATGAGCATACAGGTTACTTTAACAGAAAATACCTGCCTCGCAAAAGAAGTGAGAATGCGCAACCCGATTTAAATTTGACCAATCCTAATAATTATCGTGCCATCCGTTATTCCGACGTGCTGCTCATGGCTGCCGAAGCCAACAACAGAGGTGGAATTTCAGATGCCAAAGCACAGGAATATCTTAATATGGTTCGTCGTCGTGCTTTTGGCGATAACAACCACGATATTACCTTTAACGGAGCAGCCCTCACCGATGCCATCTATCACGAACGTCGTGTGGAACTAATGGGTGAAGGAATTCACTTCTTTGATTTGGTAAGAACAGGAAGAGCCTTCGGCCAAATTGATGGCTTCACGGTAGGAAAAAATGAAGTATTCCCCATTCCCATCGAAGAAATTGAATATTCGAACGGCAACTGGAATCAAAACCCCAATTATTAATCCAAAACTTTAAAAGATGAAACTATTAAAAAATTTAGCAGTTTTTATCCTTGTTCTGATGATCGCAGGTTCCTGCAAAAAGGATATCGATAATCTGAAAGTATTGGATAATGTAACTGCTCCAACCAACGTAACGGCCATTTTCGATATCACACAAGATACTACCGGAATGGTGACCATTCTTCCCGGTGCCGAAGGGGTGACCGAATTTCTAATCACTTTTGGTGATGTGGCCGACGAAAAAGCTACTGTATTTGGAATTACAGAAGTGATAACTCATGAATATGCCGAAGGTACCTATACTGTAGGTATTACAGCATCAGGAATCACGGGTCTTACCTCTAAAATAGAGAAAGAGATTACCGTAACTTTTATTCCTCCCGAAAACCTGACCGTAACTATTGTACCCGACGCTACCAATCCAAAAACCATATCTGTTTCAGCTTATGCTGATTATGCCAGTATCATGGACATTTATTTTGGTGAAGACGCAGGGGAGGAGCCCACACATGTGCTACCTGGTGAAGCGGCTTTGCATACCTATGCTGAGGCAGGTGATTATGTGGTGCGCGTAGTTGCGAAAAACGGCGGTGCTGCAACTATTGAACACAGCGAAACCGTTACCATTTCATCGGCTTCCGACCCTGTAACGTTGCCCATTGATTTTGAATCTTTTACCGTAAATTATGCCTTCTCCGATTTTGGTGGTGCCATAGGTTCTGTCATCGACAATCCTGATCAATCAGGCATCAATAGCAGTGATCGTGTGGCTCAATTTGTTAAACCCTCCGGAGCAGAAACCTGGGCTGGTACACTTCTTACACTCCAGTCACCCATTGATTTCAGTGCCAAGAAACTATTCAAAGTGAAGGTTTGGTCGCCGAAGACGAATGCCATCGTTAAGCTGAAAATTGAGAATCTTGACAACGGCGATATCAATGCAGAAGTCGATGCCATGACAACTACTTCCAATGCCTGGGAGGAACTTACCTTTGATTTTACAGGAATTGACTTCAATCAATCCTATCAAAAAGTGGTGATATTCTTCGATTTTGATAATCCCGGCGATGATGCCATCTACTATTTCGATGATATCCGTCAAGCCACAGCTTCTGCACCAGCCGGTGTTGTAGGTACCTGGAAGATGGCTCCGGAAGCCGGATCCTTGGGAGTTGGTCCTGAATTGGGCGACATTTCCTGGTGGTCTATCGACGCTGCCGGAGTAGAAGCCAGATCCTGTTTCTACGATGATGAGTATATTTTTGGTGCCGATGGTTCGTTTACCAACGTATTGGGTGCCGAAACCTGGGTGGAAGGTTGGCAAGGTGGTTCCGATGCTTGTGGAGCTCCCGTTGCTCCCCACGATGGTTCCAATCCGGCCACTTACGTTTACGATGCCGGAGCCAATCAAATCACCCTCAACGGTGTAGGTTCATATTTGGGAATCCCCAAAGCATACAATGGTGGAGAGTTGACAACACCTGCCGATGCACCGGCATCCATCATTTACGACATTACCCTGTCGGACGATGACTCACGCATGACTGTGGATATTTTTGTAGGCACAGGCTGGTGGAGGTTCATCATGGTTAAAGTAGGAAGCGTAGTTACCTCTCCCCTTGATGGTTCTTGGGTCATGGCTCCCGAAGCTGGTTCCATGGGTGTGGGTCCTGAGTTGGGCGATATCTCCTGGTGGGCCATTGACGATGCCGGAGTAGAAGCAAGGGCTTGTTTTTACGATGATGAATATATATTCGGATCCGATGGCTCATTTCACAATGCACTAGGTGCCGAAACCTGGATTGAAGGTTGGCAAGGTGGCGGTGATGCCTGTGGCGCACCCGTTGCACCTCATAATGGCGCCAATCCTGCCGCCTTTGTTTATGACGAAGCTGCTGGAACGGTAACACTTAACGGTGTTGGTGCTTATCTGGGCATTCCAAAAGCATACAATGGAGGTGAATTAACCACACCTTTAGATGCTCCCGAATCCATTGTTTACGACATTACACTTTCTGATGATAATACCAGAATGACTCTGGATATTAATATTGGCGGAGGTTGGTGGAGATTCATTCTCGTTAAAATCTAGAAAAAAGTAAAAACATGAAAAAGATAAAATTTATATTACCAATTCTGGTCGGGTTACTCTTCATCTTGAACAGTTGCCAGCAAGACCAATATGAAATGGGCGATCTCGTGGCTCCCACCAACGTGAATCTGACCTATCAGATTGTGGGTGCCGACGATGCCAACCCATACGGGGATGGCAGTGGGCTAGTAAATTTTACTGCCACCGCCGACAACGAAATCACCTACAGATTTCATTTTGATGACAACACAGACGACACCATAACTTCCAATGGTAAATCGTTACATCGTTTTTCAACTTCAGGTATCAACACCTACAATGTTTCGGTATTTGCCGTCGGAACAGGAGGTATCTCCTCTAACATAACTGTTCAGATCACTGTTTTGTCTGAGTTTGAGGATCTTGAGGCTGAACTATTCCTCACCGGAGGCACCACCAAAACATGGTATTGGGCAGCCGACCAAGTGGGTCACCTCGGTTTGGGACCCAATGACCAGGAGTACGAAAATGGCAGCGAAACCTACGATGCCTGGTATGCAGCAGCTCCTTGGGAAAAATCCGAATCTTCGTTGTACGATTGTGAATTAGTGTTTTCCATTGAATCAGGAAAGTTGACCTTCGAGCAAATTAACCCCACCGGTGAAGCCTTTATTCAAGGACTTTATGCTACAGAACTGGGATTGGGAGACGAAGGAAGTCATCCTTTCGACATTGCAGGAGTAAAAACTGTAAAATTCAGCCCATCGGCTTCCATTGCCACCATTAAAGGTGGATACCGTGGCACGACCATGGGTTTCTCCGATGGTGGATTCATGGGATTCTACGCGGGTTCAAGTCAGTACGAAATCATTGAGGTAACCGAAAACATCCTTAAAGTTAGAATGGTACAAGCCAACGAACCCTTGTTTGCCTGGTACCACATTTTTACCAATGTTAAACCCATACAATAGTCTATAAAAAACAAATTTGGTTTGTGAATTGGTTGGTCGATGAAGACAGTCGTTGTAGCAAGGGATTAAGCACCCTTGTTGCAGCGCCTGTTGGAGACCTGAAATGTGAGCCCATCCGAACCGGATTGTTTTCAAACGAAAATCATACGGTCGTTAACCCTAACTAAAATAACAATGAATAATTATACCGGTACATTACTGAATATGAAATTGATAACCATCACAGCCACCTTGGCCGTCCTGGCTCTTTTTGGGGGTTGCGACAAAAACAATGATCCTTCTTTAAAGGCGGATTTTACCTATTCCTTTAAAAACGATAACACGGTGGAATACGTGAACACCTCCGAAGGTGAATACTATTCCATGATATGGAATTTCGGCAACGGCAACAGCGATACCACCACCAATAAAAAAGAAACTTTTAGCGCCTACTATCCCATGGCCGGCGATTACGATGTTTCGTTGCGGTTGACCGACTACAATGGGGGATCGGCTTCGGTGAGCAAAACCATCACCATTGCCAATACCCTGATTGAGGTGTCCTTTTCTGCCGAAATCGACCCCGAGAATCCCAATTATGTTACACTTATCAATACCACAACCGGGCAGTATGACTCATTTAGCTGGCATTATCGTACAGAGATTATCGCAGACGAAATGGAATATACGGCCTATTTCCCCTTTCAAGGGAATTATGAAATTGAGTTGGTGGTCAACATTGGTACCGACAGCTTCTCGGATAGTAAATCGGTAAATATTCTGCAAGACGATCCCAACTATATCCCCAACCTAACATTGGTTTGGTCGGATGAATTTGATGGATCATCGGTAAACTCGAGTAACTGGACCTTCGAAACCGGCGACTCAGGCTGGGGAAATCAGGAACTTCAAAACTACACCAATGGCAACAATGCCGAGGTGGTGGACGGCAACCTGATTATCACGGCAAAAAAAATCAACGACAACACCACCGTGGGTTCTTATACTTCGGCACGCATGGTTACATTGGGCAAACATGAATTTCAATATGGAAAGATGGAGATTCGTGCCAAACTACCTTCAGGTCGCGGCATTTGGCCGGCCATCTGGATGCTGGGCAGCAACATCAACAATGTGGGCTGGCCTGCCTGTGGCGAAATGGATATCATGGAATACGTGGGTTACGAACCCGATGTGGTTCATTCCACCGTTCACACCACTGCCGGAAGTGGAGGTAGCGGAAGTGGCAGCAGCATGAGCTTACCCACCTGTGAAGAAGAATTTCATGTATATGGGGTGCTTTGGACAGAGGAAAAGCTGGTTTTCTATGTGGATGACATCGACAATGTAGTGCATACCTATGCCCCGGCGGTGAAAACTGCCGAAAACTGGCCCTTCGACAAACCGGCTTTCTTTATTCTCAACATCGCTGTTGGTGGTACCTGGGGAGGATTGCAGGGGATTGATAATTCCATTTTCCCGCAAACCATGGAAGTGGATTATGTACGTGTATATCAAGAAGTAAAATAACAAGGTTATGAGGTTGAAATGGTTCTTCGCAGGGATTACTGTGCTCGTTCTGTTCGGTTGTAACCGAAACCAACAACAAGGTTCGGCAGTTGCTGACGGGTCAACTTTTCAGTTGGTATGGCAAGATGAGTTCGACTATACCGGGTTTCCTGACTCCACCAAATGGCATTATGATACCGAAGGAAATGCCGCAGGTTGGGGAAATGATGAGGCGCAATTTTATACCAAAGCCGATACCGGCAATGCATGGGTTGACAATGGAATACTGCAAATCATCGCTCGAAAAGAAAACCAGGGTGGCAAGCACTTTACCTCGACCAGATTGATGTCGGCTGCCGACTGGCAGTACGGTCGCATCGAAACCCGGGCCAAATTGCCCGATGGTAGAGGAACCTGGTCGGCCATTTGGATGATGCCCGGTGGGTGGACATTTAAAGATGGCAACTGGCCCGACATTGGCGAAATCGACATCATGGAACATGTAGGTCACGCAACCGGAATCATCCATGCTTCTGCTCACTCCAAAGATTATCAGTGGCAGAAGCAAACCCAGCAAACCGCTACCATTTTTGTTCCCGATGTGGACACCGAATTTCATACCTACACACTGGAATGGACTCCCGAATTACTCACCGCTTTTGTGGACGACAGCCTCTATTTTTCGTATCAAAACGAAGGCCTGGGTGAAACCAAATGGCCCTATAATAAGCCATTTTACCTTTTGTTGAATGTGGCCGTGGGCGGAGCCTGGGGAGGTTTGAACGGAATCGACACCACAGCTTTCCCCCAAACAATGGAAGTGGATTTTGTAAGGGTTTACCAAAAAAAATAATATCATGAGCAACCAACGTGGCGGATATGTGGTTCTCATCTCTCTGATTGTAGCCCTGGGTGGCTTCCTCATGGGATTTGATGCTTCCGTAATTTCAGGAGTGGTGAAGTTTATCGAGCCTGAATTTGGGCTCACCAAAATAGAATTGGGGTGGGCAGTAAGTTCGTTGACCCTCACAGCCACCCTCGCCATGATATTTGCCGGCGGGCTCAGCGATCGTTTTGGCAGAAAAAAATTGCTGCTGGCGGCTGCCTCCATGTATGCGGTGTCGGCCATTGCTTCGGCTTTTGCACCCACGTTCACGCTTTTGGTAATTGCCCGAATGATTGGTGGGTTTGGCGTAGGTGCTTCGCTCATCATTGCGCCCATGTACATCGCCGAGATAGCCCCACCAAAGATTAGGGGCACCATGGTGTCGTTCAATCAATTGAATATCGTATTGGGTATTTCGGCAGCCTTTTTCACCAACTACCTGATTCTGCAATGGGGTCAGTCGGACGGTTCCTGGGCACTTGCGCTCAAATTTGGTGAATTCAATTGGCGCTGGATGCTGGGTTTGGAAACACTTCCTGCCTTGCTGTATTTCTTTGCCTTGTTTGCCGTACCACGAAGCCCACGCTGGCTTATGATGAAAGGTCTTGATCATGAAGCCCTGCGTACCATGACGAAAGCCGTTGGCGAACCCAATGCCCTGCATGATCTGGAAGCCATTAAAGCAAGTTTAAACAGTGAAGTCAACAAACAAAAAGCCTCCCTGGGTGAAATTTTTGTGAAAGCACTCAAACCCATGTTAATCATAGGCATCGTGTTGGCAGTGTTGCAACAGCTGACCGGGATTAATTCCGTGTTTTTTTATGCCCCCATGATTTTCGAACAGTCGGGTTTGGGAACTGATGCTGCCTTTACCCAAGCCATTTACGTGGGGCTGGCCAACCTGATTTTTACCATTCTGGCCATGGCACTCATCGATAAAATCGGTCGTAAACCACTGCTTATCGTTGGTGTTGCCGGTATTGTGATTTCCATGTTGGTGTTGGCCTACGGATTTAATCAGGCCACCTATCAGGTAACGGAAGAAACACTGTCCGTCATGCCTTCTGAATTCGATAACAATCGGTTGGCATTGCTTACCGATCAGGTTTTTTACAGCAAAGCTGAATTTGTTGAAGCCTTGCAGCAAACCCTCGGCGAAGCTTCTGTAACACAATTTGAAGCCGAAATACTTCCCAAGTCCATCCGGTTAAATTCCATGCTAATCCTGTGGGCCATTCTGGGCTTTGTGGCCTCGTTCGCCGTCTCCATTGGTCCGGTGATGTGGGTGTTGTTTTCCGAATTGTTTCCAAACCGCGTGCGGGCCGTGGCCATCTCCTTTGTTGGCTTTATCAATTCGGTAGTAAGCTTTTTGGTTCAGTTGGTGTTTCCGTGGGAGCTCGATACCCTGGGCACGTCCGCCACCTTTTTAATTTATGGTCTGTTTGCGTTGGCCGGACTCATTTTTATCCTCCTCAAAGTGCCCGAAACCAAAGGAAAATCCCTCGAGGAATTGCAGTTGGTATTTGTAAAGAAATCGCAAAAAAAATATAATCATTCGGCTAAGTAAATGAAAAATAGTAAGATATATATCGGCAACAGCGAAATCAACACCCGGTTTGACGGAGTGGCCGGTGAGTTTGTTGAAATGGATGGCGAGAAGCATTACCGTATCCGGAACTTCCACAAGATGCCGGATTTTTTCATGAGCATCGTCAGCGATTCGGACCATTGGATGTTTATTTCGAGCAATGGCGCACTTACCGCCGGAAGAAAAGACCGCAACAATGCACTGTTTCCTTACTATACCGACGACAAAATACATGATTACAAAGGTATTACAGGAAGCAGAAGCTATTTTTTGGTGGAACTTTCGGATAAAAAATACCTCTGGTCTCCCTTCACGGATGAGTCGGCAGAATTCTACCGGATCACCCGCAATTTGTACAAAAGCAATTTCGGAAACAGCCTTGTATTTGAAGAAATTAATCACGACCTGCATCTTTGTTTCAGATATGGTTGGCACAACAGCGAGCAGTATGGGTTTGTAAAGAAATCGGTTCTTCAAAATTTGGCAGAAACGCCGGTAAAGGTGGAGGTACTCGATGGTATCCGCAATCTCCTGCCATATGGCATCGATTACGGTTTCCAAAACGAATACAGCAATTTGTTGGACGCCTACAAGAAAAACGAACTGGTGAAGGGAACCACCCTGGGATTGTTTATGTTGAGTTCAATTCCTGTGGATCGAGCCGAACCCAGCGAAGCCCTGAAAACAACCGCCGTTTGGTCGTTGCCTCCCGACGAATCTGCCCGCATTTTGATTTCCGACAAACAGGTAAACGAGTTTAAAAGGGGTGGGGAAGTGGTGGCCGAAAATGATATAAAAGCCTCAAGAGGTGCCTATTACGTTCACACTTCGTTGAGCCTGGATGGGCAAGCCGAAAAGCATTGGTACACCGTGGCCGAAATAAATTTGGGTACCACCGAAGTGGCCAACCTGAAACATAGGTTGCTCCATGCCGAAGACCTGGAGAATCAATTGTTGGCCGACATTCAAAGGGGTACCGACAACCTGAAAAAGATGGTGTCGAATGCTGATGGTTTTCAGTTGACCAACACCACCTTATGCACGGCACGCCATTACTCCAACACCTTGTACAACATCATGCGTGGCGGGGTTTTTGCCAACAATTATGAGATTGAAACCCATGATTTTGTGCGGTATCTGAATCACATTAACAAATCAGTTGCCGCCGGATTTGCTACCCTGACGACGAATTTGCCCGTGCAGATGTCCTATTCCGAACTTCTCGACTTGGCCGGACAAACAGGCAATGCCGACCTGCTCCGCATCACCTACGAATACCTTCCGCTCACGTTTAGCCGCCGACACGGCGACCCAAGCCGACCATGGAATCAGTTTTCCATCGAAACCAAAAATGAAGATGGCAGTTTGAAATACAACTATCAGGGCAACTGGCGCGATATTTTTCAAAATTGGGAAGCACTTTGTTACGCCTATCCGGAATTTGTGGAAGGAATCATTTTAAAGTTTGTAAATGCTTCCACCATTGATGGTTACAACCCTTACCGCATCATGCGCGACGGCATCGATTGGGAGGCCCCCGATCCACACGACCCCTGGTCGTACATCGGCTATTGGGGCGACCATCAGATTATTTACCTGCAAAAATTGCTCGAACTTTCTCACCAATTTCATCCCGGTAAAATAGATGAATTGCTCAACCAAAATATTTTCACCTATGCCAACGTCCCTTATCGGATAGTAACCTATGCTGAAATTGTGGCAAATCCCAAAGATACAGTCCATTTTGATAAAGCATTGCATCACCGAATCGCCTCTGAAGTTACCCAACTGGGTGCGGATGCCCGACTGCTCAAAGATCAGGATGGAAAAGAAATTTACAAGGTTAACCTGACGGAGAAAATTCTGGCCACCCTGCTTTCCAAAATGAGCAACTTTGTTCCCGAGGCAGGCATTTGGCTCAACACCCAGCGCCCTGAGTGGAACGACGCCAACAATGCTTTGGTGGGCAATGGTACGTCCGCGGTAACCCTTTACTATCTGCGACGTTTTCTCAAATTCTGGGAAGAACGATTTTCTCAATCGGCACACGATCAGGTGGTGGTATCCGAAGAAATGGCCGACCTTTTCCACGACATTCAATCCATCTTCAACAATGGTTCCAAACTGTTGATGGAGGGGTTTACCGATCAGTACAGGAAAACTGTTACCGATGCTTTGGGAATGGCCCACGAAAAATTCAGGACCAAAATCTATCGTGATTCCTTTTCGGGACATACCACCCTGATTCAGATGAGCGACCTGATTGACTTTTGTCAGGTAGGTTTGAAATATGTGGACCAAACCATTCGCAAAAATAATCGGGACGATGGCCTGTATCACGCCTACAACCTGATTTCGTTTCAGGACAAGGGCATTGCCATCCGTCATTTGTATGAAATGCTGGAAGGTCAGGTGGCCATTCTGAGTGCGGGAATACTCACTCCCGAAGAAAGTCTGGAGGTACTGGATGCCCTCAAGAAAAGCCGGATTTTCCGCGAAGATCAGTACAGTTATATGCTGTATCCCAACCGCGAACTCCCTCGTTTTGAAGAAAAGAACAACATTCCTGCCCAACTGGTGTCAAAGTCGGCGCTTTTTGCCCGTTTAATGGAGGATGGAAATCACGAAATAATTAAGGTTGATCAGGAAGGCGGAGTGCATTTTAATGGCACATTTCGCAATGCAAGTGCTTTAAATGAGGCTTTGAATCAGCTGGATAAAGCCAAATACGGGTCGTTGGTGCAAGCAGAAAGAACGCAGGTACTGGATACCTACGAAAAAATATTCGATCACCAATCCTTCACCGGAAGGTCAGGTACTTTTTATGGATACGAAGGTCTGGGATCCATCTACTGGCACATGGTTTCCAAGTTGTTGCTGGCCACACAGGAGAGTTATTTGCGTGCCCTCGATCAGGGTGCCGATGTCGCCTTGCTGGGTCGGATAAAGGAGCATTATTACGAAATCAAGGCCGGAATCGGACTCTATAAATCGCCCGAATTGTATGGTGCCTTTCCCACCGATGCATACTCGCACACACCTTTTGGTGCCGGAGTTAAACAACCCGGACTCACCGGACAGGTGAAGGAAGACATCATCAGTCGCTGGGGCGAAATGGGCGTGAGGATCAAAGGTGGAGAAATCGTGTTTGAGCCTTCTTTGCTCAACAAAGAGGAGATTTTGACTCAACCAGGTGTGTTTGAATATCAGTCGGTAGATGGTAAGAATCAATCATTGCAACTTTCCGAAGATCAACTGGCTTTCACCTTTTGTCAGGTGCCTGTGGTTTATTCTTTTGCCGACAGGCAACAAATAGCCATCACTTACAGCAATGGTTTGGTGGACATCTACGACGGGCATACCCTGTACGAAACTTTTAGCCAACAAATTTTCGAACGCAATGGCCAGATCAAATTAATTGAAGTCATGACAAATAAAAAAACAAATGTCCTATAACAAAGAAAAAATAATGGCCCTCACAGGCGTTAATGCCCAAAATCTGAGTTTGGCAGAATTGAAAGATATTTTTCATCATGCATTGAGAGAACCCATGCACGGACTGTGTTTCAGCCCTTATGTGGAAAATCAAAAACCCGGCGACCAATTGACAGAAGAGCAAATCCGTCGTCGCATCGAAATTATCCAAACCCACACCCAATGGGTTCGCTCGTTTAGTTGTACCGAAGGAAATGAGCTCGTTCCGGCCATTGCACGCGAGCATGGTTTAAAAACGTTGGTGGGTGCCTGGCTTGGCAAGGATAAGAAAATCAATGAACTAGAGATCAATGGTCTGATTGAACTGGCACAAGCCGGACAGGTGGATATTGCCGTGGTGGGCAACGAGGTGATGTATCGTGGCGATTTGACCGAAGAGGAGCTTCTGGGATATATCCAACGGGTGAAAAGTGCGCTGCCCAACATTCCGGTGGGTTACGTGGATGCCTATTACGAATTTGAGTTCAGAACCAAAATTACTGAGGCCTGCGATGTGATACTTGCTAACTGTTATCCCTTTTGGGAAGGATGCAGCATCGAATATTCGTTATTGTACATGAAGGACATGTATGCCAGAGCACAAAAAGCCGCCAAAGGAAAGAAAGTAATTATTACCGAAACCGGCTGGCCCAACAAGGGAGAGAAATTTCACGGGGCTCAACCATCCGAGCAAAATGCGCTCATCTATTTCCTCAACACCCAACAATGGAGCAAGGAAGACGATATCGACATCTTTTATTTCTCCTCTTTCGATGAATCGTGGAAAGCCGATTCGGAAGGCGATGTGGGACCCTATTGGGGACTCTGGGATACCAACGAGAAGCTGAAATATTAATTGATGATTACCGAAACGATAACTGATTTGAACATGAAAATAAGAAGAAAAAAGGAAGGCCATAGCTTACTCATTTCAACCCTGGGAATCATCCTGTTGATGGGCTTATTGGCATGTAACAATCAAGGTAAAACAAGTGAAAAAAGTATGGCAGAAACAAAGATAAAAAAAGACAGCCTCACCCAAAAACCAACCGATTTGCTCATGGGAACGGCCAAGGCTGTTTGCTATTCAGGTTTTCGTACCGGTCAGCATCCCGACAGGGGCGAAGGTGCCGTGAACCCAAGTTATGAGGAGGTGCTTGAAGACTTACAGCTTATTTCTGATATGGGATTTCCCTTGATCCGGATTTACGACAGTGGCGAAAATTCGGCTATGATACTCAAGGTGATAGCAGATAATAACCTGAACATCAAAGTGCTGTTGGGGATTTGGCTGCAGGCCGAATTGAGTAACCACCTCACCTGTGCCTGGCTTACCGAACCCATTCCCGACGAGGAACTGGCAGAAAACAAAAAACTGAACCTCTTGGAGATAAAACAAGGAATTCAATTGGCCAACAAATACGACAGCATCGTGGTGGCCGTGAATGTGGGCAACGAAGCATTGGTAGATTGGAACGACCACAAGGTGGACACCGATACCATCATTTCTTATGTAAAAAGGGTAAAAAAAGCAATAAACCAACCGGTTACTGTGGCCGACAATTACAAATGGTGGGCCGATCATGGTAAAAAATTGGCCGAGGTGGTGGACTTTATGTCGTTGCATGTGTATCCCATTTGGGAAGAGAAGGACATCAACGAAGGTTTGTCCTATTCCATCCAAAATCTGACGGAAGTAAGGCGTGCCATCCCCAATACACCCATGGTAATTACCGAAGCCGGATGGACGTCGGTGGCATCCGAATTCGGACCAAGAGCCAGTGAGGAGAAGCAGTTGCAGTATTACAAGGAACTCATGGACTGGAGTGCCAGCCACCACATCACCACCTTTTGGTTCGAAGCCTTTGATGAAGACTGGAAGGGCGATCTGCACGACATGATGGGCGCCGAAAAACATTGGGGGCTGTTTACCGTTGACCGCCAACCCAAAATGGTGGCCAATTATTTACTTCAGCAAAACAACCGGATCAACCATATACCACAATCAACTAACTAAAACCGATCATGGCGCATTATAAAACTGCTCGCGAAGACATCGTTCCCTTTGGACAAAAACTTGCTTTTGGTTCCGGTCATCTGGCCAACCAACTGTTTCCGGCAGCACTGGGGGTTTTTATGGTGGTGTTGATTATGTCGCTGAATATGAACCCGATTCTGGCAGGTATCCTGGGCGCTTTTCCCCGATTGCTGGATGCCTTAACCGATCCAATCATGGGATTCATCTCCGACAACACCAGATCGAAATGGGGTAGGCGAAAACCTTATATTTTGCTTGGGAGCGTGATTACCGGAATTACGTTCATGATCATGTGGCAATTGAATCCGGAAGACTCACAAACATATAATTTCATCTATTTTCTAATTGTTTCCATCTTTTTTTATGTGGGCTACACCATTTTTGCTACGCCACTCATTGGATTGGGGTACGAAATGACTCCCGACTACAACGAAAGAACACGTTTGATGGCTGTTTCGCAATGGATGGGACAAATTGCCTGGATGATTGCTCCCTGGTTTTGGGTAATTATTTACGATCCCACCATATTTGATTCTGCGCCTGAAGGAGCACGTATGCTCTCCATATGGGTAGGAGCTGTTTGTATGGTGCTGGGGATTATGCCGGCTCTTTTCAACAAAGAAATGATTGTTCCTGATCAGGACAAAATGGCCAATTTAACCATGAAGGAATTGGCCAAAAACACCAAAGAATTTATCAGAGGTATTAAACTTACCCTTACAAACAAACCCTTTGTAAAGCTTTGTGGTGCTACCTTCTTTATTTTCAACGGATTCCAAACCGTGGCTCAGTTTGCCATGTTCATCATCGTTTATTATCTCTTTAATGGAAATACAGCTGCTTCAGGAACCTGGCCGGCATGGTTTGGTACCATCAGTGCCATGGCCACAGCTTTTTTGGTTATCCCGATTGTAACAAAATTGTCAGAAAAATACGGCAAAAAGAATGCCTTTATCATCGCCACGATTATTTCTATCGTTGGTTATTTCCTTAAATGGTGGGGATTTAACCCGGCCAATCCCTGGTTGATGTTTATGCCCATTCCTTTTCTTTCGTTTGGTATTGGCGGACTGTTTACCCTGATGATGTCCATGACCGCTGACGTATGCGATTTGGATGAGTTAAACAATGGCGAACGTCGCGAAGGCATGTTTGGCGCCGTTTACTGGTGGATGGTGAAATTGGGAACCGCCATCGCTTTGCTAACAAGTGGCGTGGTTTTGTCGATGGTAGGCTTCGACCAATCTGTTGAACAACAAACAGCCGAAACCATTACCAACCTGAGGATTGCAGATATCGCCATCCCTGTGTTCACCGCACTTATGGCCATCGCCATTATTTGGAAATACAATGTAACCGAAGAAAGGGCTTTCGAAATCAGGGAAGCACTCATCGAGCGACGTGGTAAAGTAGTACGTCAGGGCAATGAGGAAGTGCCAAAATCTTAAAACCTGCAGATATGAACAAAGTCATCATATTCATTCTTCTTTGCTTTATGACGGTCGTTTCAAGTTGTAATTTTCAGGACAAAGAACTGGTCGTAGAAGTTTTTGAAACCTCTGCAGCAGGTCATCAACTAAGCCAACTGACAGAATTTTCCGGTGAAGGTAATCCTGTGAACGTTCATTTGTTTCCAGAACAAACCCACCAAACCATCCTGGGTTTTGGGGGCTCATTTACCGAAGCAAGTGCCAGTTTGTTGAACCGTTTAAGCAAGAAAAACAGGAAACTTATCCTTGATGCTTATTTCAGTAATGAAGGAGCTGCATATTCGCTCACCCGAACCCACATCAATTCGTGCGATTTTTCCTTAAGCAACTATTCCTATGCTCCGGTTCCCGGAGACATGGCGTTGGAAAATTTTAGTATCGACGAAGACCGCGACGACATCATTCCCATGATAAAAGAGGCCATGGCCATTTCAACCGACGGCTTTAAAATTATTGCCTCACCCTGGACGGCACCCCCCTGGATGAAAGACAACAATGCCGACGTGGGGGGCAAATTGCTTCCGGAATTTTACGACACCTGGGCGCTGTTTTTCTCCAAATACCTTGCAGCCTATCAAAAAGAAGGAATCAACATTTGGGGAATCACTGTGGAAAACGAGCCCTTGGGCAATGGCAACAACTGGGAGAGCATGCACTTTACTCCTGAAGAAATGGTGGATTTTGTGAATAACTACTTCGGACCACAACTGAAAGCAGATGGTCACAACACAAAAATCCTCGCTTACGACCAAAACCGTGGTGAAGAGCTGGAAGCATGGGCAAAAGTAATATATCGCGACAAAGCTTCCGCTGAATACTTCGATGGATTCGCCATTCATTGGTACGCCAGCACCTTTGATTGGTTTCCCGAATCCTTGCAATTTGTTCACGACCTGGCTCCCCATAAATACCTCATTCAAACGGAAGCCTGTGTGGATGCAGAGGTGCCCCATTGGCAAGATGACGACTGGTATTGGTCGAAGGAAGCCACCGACTGGGGTTGGGATTGGGCACCCGAAGAGCAAAAACATCTCCATCCCAAATATGTGCCCGTATATCGCTATGCCCGCGATATCATTGGTTGTTTGAATAACCATGTGGAAGGTTGGATAGACTGGAACATGGTGTTGGACACCTGGGGAGGTCCCAACTGGTTTAAGAACTGGTGTGTGGCTCCCGTGATTGTTGATCCGGAAAAGGATGAAGTATATTTTACCCCTTTGTATTACACCATGGCACATTTCAGTAAGTATATCCGTCCCGGCGCCGTGCGCATTGGCTTTGAAAATCCTGATCCCACCCTGATGATGACCGCCGCCCAAAATCCCGATGGATCCATTGTCGCTGTGATGCTCAACATGAATACTGAATCCAGACATATCCACCTGACTTTAGGTAAAAAATCAACTGATTTTCAAATAAGTGGCAGGGCCGTGCAAACCATTGTAATTCCTGCCGATGCTTAATTGAATAAAACGACATTACTATGAAAACACCGATGCTGATATTCCTGATTCTACTGTTCGTTGCCAACATTTCCCCGGCTCAAAATGTAACAGTTTCCGATCGCCGGATTCTTGTGGATGGTCAACCCTATACCATCAAAGGTATATGCTATCACCCTGTGCCCAAGGGAAGTGACAAAACAGATTTTGGCAACCTTAGCCGGGACCTTGCGCTGATGAAAGAAGCCGGAATTAATACCATCCGGGTGTATTCACCCATTGACGACAAGGCTGTGCTCGATGCCATAGCAGCCTCCGGAATCAGGTTAATCGTGGGTTTTGGATACAATCAGGACGGCCATTACGACATCCTGTCGGGAAGTTTTAAGGAATATATAACTAAGTTTAAAAATCATGGTGCCATCCTGTTTTGGGAGTTGGGCAACGAATACAACTACCATCCCGAATGGTTTGAAGGCGACTTGCAAAATTGGTACACAGCCTTAAACCAGGCAGCCAAAAAAATTCATCAGTTGGATACAAACCATCCCGTGGCCACTGCCCATGGCGAACTGCCGGATGCTGCCGCTCTTGATGCCTGTCCGGCCATTGATATTTGGGGAATGAATGTATATCGCTGGGACAATCCGGAAACCATTTTCGACCAATGGAAACCAATGAGTTCCAAGCCCATGTATTTGTCGGAAGCCGGCGCTGACAGCTATATGACCATCACCAAGGCAGGTTATGAAATGGGAGAGAACCAAAAAGCACAGGCCGATGCCACCCAAAATATTCTTGACGCCATTTTCAAACGTCGTGACATCTGTTCAGGTGTGGCGCTGTTTTCCTTTGTGGACGAGCTTTGGAAGGCCGGCAACAACGATGAATATGATGCCGGAGGATGGGCGCCCAACAGCATCGGCGTGCCTTACGACGGAGCTCCCAACGAGGAGTACTGGGGCATCGTGGACATCGACCGCACCAAAAAGGAAGCCTACTACGTGGTAAAGGAAAAATATCAATCCGTAAAATAATCCCTATGAAAGCAATAGAAACCAAGTTGTCGATAAAAGAAAAAGTGGGTTACGGCCTGGGCGACACCGCCTCGCATTTTGTGTGGGACATGGTGGGCTTTTGGATTTTAATTTTTTATACCGACACCTTTGGTATCAGTGCCGCCGCCGCCGGAACCATCATGCTTATTGCACGCATATGGGACATGGTGAGCGATCCACTCATGGGAATCATTGCCGACCGCACCCAAACCCGATGGGGAAAATTCCGCCCGTATATTCTTTGGATGGCCATTCCTTACAGTGTGCTGGCTGTGTTGACTTTTTCCACACCCGATCTGGGGCCAACAGGAAAAGTCATTTATGCCGGGGTTACCTACTTCTTGCTAATGACGGTTTTTACGGCCATCAATCTTCCGTATTCCTCACTTGGAGCCGTAATGACCTCCGACTCTTACGAGCGTGCCGGACTGAATTCATACCGCTTTATCTTCGCCTTTGTGGGACAGTTTATTGTAACCGGAACGGCACTTACTTTGGCCTTGTGGTTCGGAAATGGCGACAGTGCACAAGGGTATCAATACACACTGATTCTATTTGCGGTCATTAGCTTTTTCCTGTTTATGATCACATTTAAAACCACCAAGGAACGTGTACAACCTCCCAAAAACCAACAACAAAACCTAAAAGAAGACCTGCGCAACCTGTTTAAAAACAAACCCTGGGTGATTTTGTTTTTCGTGGGAATCATTTCCTTTGTGATGTTCGCCATGCAAAACCTGAGCATCGCCTATTATTTTAAATATTACATGGGGGATGCCGAAAGTGTGCAGCTTTTTAATGTGATTGGCACGGTGGCATTGATTGTGGGCATTCCTTTTTCAAAGCCGTTGGCCAAAAAATTTGGCAAACGCAATGTGTTTTTGGCCAGTTCTTTGCTCTCGGGCATGTTTTTCATTTTGTTGTATTTGCCTACATCCCACGATATTATCACCATTTACACGCTCAATATTTTAGCAAAATTTACCTATGCTCCGGCAGTTCCGTTGTTGTGGACCATGATTGCCGACACGGCCGATTATTCCGAGTGGAAAAATGGGCGCAGGTCAACAGGATTGGTGTTTTCAGCAGCCACCTTCGCCCAAAAGGCAGGGTGGGGGATTGGCGGTGCGCTCGCCGGCTGGATGCTGGCACTCTACGAATTTGTGCCCAACGTGGAACAATCGGCCACTGCCCTCACCGGAATAAAACTCATGATTTCGGTTTTTCCCGGAATACTTTATATGTCATGTGCCATCCTGCTCTATTTCTATACCATCGACCACAACACCTGTGTTGTAATGCAAAAAGACCTGGAAGCCAGAAGGATAAGTCAGGATAACGAAGATTACAATTAGCTCTCAGATATAATAACTATCACTTAATCAACCTATCATCATGAAGAAACTATCTACTTTATTAATCCTCGTAGTGCTGGCACTCGGACTGAATGCCCAGTACATTTACAACGACTACGACGGCAACCAGAATGTGCCGTTTATGGCCTGGCCCAATGCGCCGGTAACAATGGCCAACCCCCATTCATCTGGAATTAACACCAGCGCCAACGTGGCCGAGTGGGTTCGCTCCGACTGGGCACAGTGGGACAATATATACACCGATGTATTGCCCGGAACCATTGATTTTACAACAGGTACTGTATTTTCTGTCAAGGTATATTCGCCCATCGCGTGTGATGTACTTTTCAAACTGGAGGGAAATGCTGCTCCGGTGGAGCGTTTGCAATCCATCACCACCCCCAACCAATGGGTACAACTCAATTTTGATTTCACGGGAGAAGCCACCGACATGTATAACAAGTTGATCATCTTTCTCGACTTCTCAACTTTTAATTCCAACACGTTTTATTACGACGACATTCAAGGTCCTGAGTATGGTACCGGCGGTGGCGGCGGAGGAACCCTGACGCTTCCCGTTACCTTCGACGATGCTACTGCTGCTTACGATTTGGTAGATTTTGGAGGAAATTTCTCAGAGATCATCGTTGACCCGGACGATGCCACCAACAATATTGTAAAAACCATCAAAGGGGCTACCGCCGAACTGTGGGCAGGAACAACCGTTGGCGGAGCCGTTGGATTTGCCGATCCCATTCCATTTACTGCCACCGAAACCCTCATGGGCGTGCTTGTCTGGTCGCCGGAAGTGGGCATACCCGTTCGTTTGAAAGTGGAAGACGCCGACAATTCGGGAATAACCTGCGAAACGGAAGCCGTTACCACAGTGGCCATGGCCTGGGACACCTTGTTTTTCAACTTTGCCAATCCTGCTCCCGGAACCGCACCCTTCAATCCTGCCAACAACTACAACCTGGCTTCCATTTTCTTTAATTTTGGAACTACGGGTGCAGTGGCCGGCGAGCAAACCTACTATTGGGATTATTTGTATTTCAAGGGTGCTCCCGATCCCAAACCATTGACCAGTGAAAACATTCAGGATAACTTTGAAAATGATGGCTGGGTTACCGTGGATGAATGGTTTTTCCAGGATCCGGATATGAATCCCTTGCAAACCACCACCGATCCCGTAAATGGCTCTAATACCGTGGCCAATTATAATAGAACAGGAAATTTCCCCTATACCAATGCCCAGTTTATTCTCGATCACCGCATCGACCTCACCGAACGCAACAAATTTGAACTGGATGTGTATTTCCCTTCCTCCAACGACTATTCGGGCGCGTTAACTACTACGGCAGCCATTAAGTTGCAAAACAGCTTATTGGGGGGAAATGCATGGACAACTCAAACCGAAATTCTGATCAACGTTACCGAGTTCGACCAGTGGGTTACCCTACTGTTTGATTTCAGTGGTGTGGCCGATCGGGAAGATTACGATCAGGTAGTGGTACAATTGGGAGGCGAAGGCCATTCGGTGCCCGCTCAGTTTTATTTCGATAATTTGTATTTAAAACATGTTCCTACTGTAACGGTTGTTTCTCCCAATGGAGGCGAAATGATCAACCAGGGATCGCTGTTTGATATTGAATGGGACTTCCAGTATTGGACCGGGTTTGTGGATATTGAGTTAATCAAAGGAGACGGAAACCCATTATTGATTGGGATGAATGTGGACGTAACCGACACCATCCTTTCGTGGAGCGTTTTTGCCACTCAGGAACCCGGATCGGACTACCGCATCATCATTACCTCCACCGACAATGCTTTCCCCTCCGACACCAGCGACAACTATTTCACCATCGTGGATGTAACGGCGCTCAATGCCAACTTCGTGGCCGATACCATGATGCTCATGACCGGCGACAGTACCTTGTTCACCGACCTATCGACGGGTGCCCCCATTAGTTGGATGTGGACCTTTGAAGGAGGAACTCCTGCCACTTACGAAGGACAGCAACCTCCTTACATTCATTACCTTACCGCCGGTACATACGACGTAACCCTCGAAATAAACGACGGAATTACCACCAGCACCCTCACCATGGAAAATTACATGACCGTGGGAACTATGCCCGTTGCTGATTTCATGGCCGACCAAACCTCCATCCTGACCGGTCAGTCCATTGATTTTACCAACCTCTCCACTGGTGACAACCTAACCTACAGCTGGTATTTTGAAGGCGGTATTCCGGAAATGTCATCGGACGAAATGCCCACCGGTATTGTGTATAACGAAGTCGGTATGTTTGATGTTCAGCTGATTGTTTCCAACGACTTTGGCGCCGATACCATGTTAATGACCGAATACATCGAAGTACGTCCGGTGGGAATCACCCAAAACATGGAAACAAGCCTGGAAGTATATCCCAATCCGGCTCATGACCTGTTGACCATTCAAATGGAAAACTCATCGGAATTCGATGTCAGGTTGTTGTCGATGGTAGGCAGATTGGTGACCGAAAATCTCACCTTTACCAAAAAAGCCACCCTGGACGTTAGCCGGTTGAAATCAGGCATTTATTTACTTCAGGTAAAATCGCTTGAAACCGACGAAATTTACACGAAGAAAATTCTTATTCAATAAAGTAATCATCAGGATGACCCGACGCATAACCGTTGGGTCATCACATTTCTCAACTAACACATAAAACTTTACTCATGAAAAATCTATTACTAGTACTCTCATTTTTATCCGTGATCGGATTAAATGCACAAAATGCCCCCATCGATTTTGAATCGGGAGGCTACGGTGCCGATTGGACCTGGACTGTATTTGAAAACAACACCAATCCCCCGGTAGAAATTATAGCGAATCCTGACATGTCAGGAATTAACACCTCTGCCACCGTGGCAAAAATTACGGCACTTCAAAGTGGTCAGCCCTGGGCCGGTTGCGAGTCGTTGCACGGTGCCGACATTGGCAGTTTTACCTTTACCGAAGACAACGCCACCGTTAAGGTGATGGTATGGAAATCTGTCATCAGCGATTGCGGCATTAAATTCGCCGAAGCCAATGGCGAAGCCCAGCCTGAAGTAAAAGTGGCCAATACGTTGGTCAACCAATGGGAAGAATTAAGCTTTGATTTGTCAGGAAGCATTGGTGCCGGTATCACCGGAATTATTGACCAGATCATATTTTTCCCTGATTTTGATTTGGCAGGCAGAACCCAGGATAACGTAGTCTATTTCGACAACATCACCTTTTCGCCGGCCAATGGATCGGGTGGCAAGCCCTATTTGGCACTTGATGTGCAGGACAACTTTGAAAATGACGGATATGGCACCATCACCGATTGGAAATTTCAGGATCCTGAACTCATGGATTTGATGGTTACCGAAGATCCCATGAATGCTTCCAACCATGTGGCCAATTATAACCGTTCGGGTACTTTTGAATGGACCAATGCCCAATTTATTCTCGATCACCGCATGGACCTCACCACCCGTCATACCTTTGCCTTACGTGTATATTTTCCGTCAAGCAACGATTATACAGGCAACCTAACCCCCACAGCCGCCATTAAATTGCAGAATAGCCTGTTGGGTGGCGACGCCTGGACCACGCAAACTGAAATAAAACTGGACGTTACCCAGTTTGATACCTGGGTTAATTTGGAATTTGATTTTGTGAGCGTTTCAGGCAGAACCGACTACGATCAGGTAGTGGTGCAGTTGGGCGGAGAAGGCCATTTTGTTCCCGGCACCATGTATTTTGATGATTTGGTATTGGCCAATCCCACCTCAGTAAACAAGGACATGTTGTCGCAAACCACGGTATATC
The DNA here is from genome assembly GCA_965140775.1 of Bacteroidales bacterium. Taxonomy (GTDB): domain Bacteria; phylum Bacteroidota; class Bacteroidia; order Bacteroidales; family F082; genus UBA6244. Next base: position 2,262,653 of record OZ223471.1, read on the forward strand.
CCAATCCTGCCGGCGACGTGCTTTATTTGAAAGATGCCAAAAATTTAACCTCAGTGAGCATCTTCTCCGTTACAGGCCAGTTGGTATATCAATCAGCAACCAATAACAATTCGGTTGACGTAAGCAGTTTACAATCGGGTTTGTACACCCTTCGTGCCATCGGTGATGATGGAAAAACCTACGTAGCCAAATTCGTGGTAAAATAAACACCGCGAGGTGAATTGATTCGTAATCAGCATTTTTTTTAATTTTCCAAGCAGTGCATTTCGTGGCAAATGCGCTGCTTGTTTTTTGCAACCCGAAATTAGCCCCATTTAATACAAAGACGGCCAATTAACGGTACTCAGCAGCTTCAAGCGTCCTCGCTTGAAGCAGTATCTACTAACATCTCAATAAACCTTTTATGCTCTTGATCCATTGATCCCATTGATCCATTGATCCATTGATCCATTGATCCATTGATCCCATTGATCCCATTGACCCCATTGATCCATTGATCCCATTGATCCATTGATCCCATTGATCCTCTAAACCCTATTATGTCCTCCCCTGCTTCAAGCGTCCACGCTTGAAATCCACATTAAATAAACCATACAGACACGGAAACCTCTTCAATACTGTATCGGCATTATACATAAACAGAAAAGTGCAAGCTTCAATTTATTAATGGAATAACACTAGTGATGCGTTAACTTTATAAAAACATTTGTATACAATTGATATTTATATAATTATAAGCGTTCTTTGATTTTTTGATTTGATTTGCATGGTAGTTTTGTGAGAAATCACAAAATTATGAATAGCGGGAAGTATGTTTTTGCTCAAGTTTTATCGCTAATAAATAAATATGAGTTCAATAAATGCGTTAAACGATATAATGGGAATTATCGAACTCGTGGACTTAATTGCTGGAATCAATTTGCTCAGCTCCTTTTTGGACAGCTTACTTCCAGGAACGGGTTGAGAGATATTTGTCTCTGCCTTAATGCGCACAAGAAAAGTTTATATCATTTAGGCATTAAGCGAAGTGTCAATCAGTCAACCCTGTCACGAGCAAATGAAAGTCGTGATTGGCGCATTTTTGCGGACTTCGGAATGTATCTCATAAAACTTGTTCAACCTCTTTATGCTAATTGTTCTGTACCACATTTGGAGATTGAGAATGATATATTTGTTCTTGATTCATCCACCATCTCACTTAGCCTAACGCTATGGAGTTGGGCAAAGGGTAAACGTTCCAGGGGAGCTATTAAAATTCATACCATGATAGATTTGCGAGGCAACATACCAATCTTTATCCACATAACCGACGGTAAATATCATGATGTAAATGCACTGGACGAGATTGAAATCATACCAAATGCAATATACGTTATGGACAAAGCATATATTGATTTCAAACGTCTTTACACCTTAAATCAAGTAGGTGCATTTTTTGTAGTTCGAGCCAAGGATAATTTTCGGTTTAGAGTGATTAAGTCTCGAAAAGTAGATAAAGACATCGGTTTACGCTGTGATCAGGTTGTCAAGCTGGTAATATACAATAGCAAAAAACAATACCCTGAAAAACTGCGGAGGATTAAATACTATGATAGCGAAAAGGATATAACGCTTGTATTTCTGACCAACAACTTTGATGTGGATGCTATAGAAGTAGCTGCACTATACAAAAACCGTTGGCAAGTTGAACTATTCTTCAAATGGATAAAACAAAACCTACAGAAAAAAACAATCTGGGGTCATTCTGAAAATGCTGTCAAAATCCACATTTGGGTAGCCGTTTGTACCTACTTAATAGTAGCATACCTGAAATATCAGCTTCGGAGCCCCTATTCAGTCTATGAAATTATGCAGATATTAGGGATTTCGGCTTTTGCCAAAACACCTATAAATGAACTGCTTACCAAAACACAAATCAAACAAAATGTCAAAGAACAACTTAACTTATTTAATTTCAATGAAATATTAACGCATCACTAGTGATGGAATAACATAAAAGTTAAGGTTTAAAAAATTCTTTTTGTTTGTAAAAAATGCCTAACATTGCAAATGTAAAACAATACCAACCTAATTATGAAGACTTTAAGAATTATCCTACTGATTGTTGTATCCTTGCTAAACTCTCAGTTAGTTTTATCACAATGGGAATTGACTTATCAATTGCAATCTTATACTACAGTGGGGTTTGGGAATTTTTCATTTTCAAGTCCAGAAAATGGCTGGGCAGCTTATGTGTATTTTGGTTCACCAAGTGGTGATGATCAATTAGTTGTATCTAATACAAATGACTTTGGAACAACTTGGGTCCAGAAAGTTTATTTGTCTAGCACTAGTTTAAGCGTGACTGACATTAGTGCTTCAGGCAATAACATCTACTGTACTGGTAATTATCCCACCGCCGGATTTTGTCAATATAGTCATGATTCAGGAGTCAATTGGACAGATCTATCATTTGGAATGAATAATTATACACGCGACGCATTCCTGCTAAGCAACGATACATTATTTGTGGCGACTCAACAAAACTATCTTGATTATCATAATGCCAAACTTTTTAGGTTTTCACAAGACTCTCTTTATACTTTAATCGTTACCGATTCTTTAAATTTCTCTAGTTCAAAGATTTTCTTTTTAACTTCAAATACGGGTTATATTACGGCAAAAGATACTTTAAATAACAATCTTGTACTATTCACTAATAATGGAGGTGACAGCTTTGTTACAAACAATATTTTAGCAGAATACGTATACAAAGATGTATATTTCACTTCGGATAGCGTCGGGTATATATGTTGCTCTGAAGGAAAAATACTTAAGACGATGAATTATGGGGTAAGTTTTTCGGAATTAATAACCCCAACAACAAGTGATCTTTCTGGTATACAATTCGTAAACGACTCTTGCGGTTATTGTGTTGGAGAAAATGGAACTTGCATCTATACATCTGATTTCGGGAATACTTGGACTTCTGACTCAATACTCACATCTGATTATTTAAAAAAGATTCAAATGTTCTCAATGGACTACGGCTATATTTTAAGCATATCTAATTCATATCACGGATTTGCACTTTGGAGTAAAAACAATTTGAATAGTATTTCTATTCCTGAGAAAGAAATTGTAAGCATTTACCCAAATCCTACTACAGACTATGTAAATATTAATTGTGATCAAAATATTGTTATAGATGAAATAAACATTTATAATACTCTTGGTGAAAAGTTGTTTTCCAATAACACGAATGAAAGAATCGTGGATGTTTCAAATTTTGATCAGGGAGTATATTTGGTAGTCTTCAAAATTGAGCATATCAAATATGTTACTAAAATAATAAAGCAATAACTGGTTATAAAAACATAATTGGATTTAAAACTCAGCTGAGCCCTAAAAAAGGCCGAGATGAAGAGATCACCCCCCCACACACACCCGTTTACAAATAGTAAGTTAAACACCCTTCTTGATCGGCCATCTTGTAGGCTCCACCCATTTATTATTGATTGTAAAGTATCAAAGGTAAAATTTATCTTTATCATGGCAATCCATTAATAAATGAAATGAATGCCACCTGTTACATTCCGGCGACTATCAGAAGGCAAGGGGAGGGCGAGTCCCCAAGTTTTGATCAAGAATGAATGGCAAGTGATATGGCCTAAGAAGAAAAAGGCATATTATCCAACGGCCCTATTTGAAAAAGTTTGGGCGGTTATGGTATCGTATTGATTTTAATCATATTTTTATTCCACCAATAAAAAGAAATGAAACCGGTAAACAAAGGAATAAGATTGGTTAACCTGATTGTCGATATGCTGATGATTTTAATCATCGCTAAAATTTTGAAATCCACCGGAATAGGTTTGGATATTGGTTTTGTCATCCTCATGGTATTTCTGGCATATTATTTTATCATGGAATCGTTCACCGGACGTACGATAGGTAAAATGATCACCAAAACCAGGGTGGTAGATGCCCAAAAAACAAAACCCGGAATTATAAGAATTTTCTTCCGAACCCTGTTGCGACTCAACCCGTTTGACGCTTATTCCTATCTTTTCGGATCAGAAATAGGTGCACACGACAGCTTGTCGAAGACGTGGATTGTAAGAAATGCGGGAGATTAATATGGGACCAATGTTAATAAATAGAATCTATAAATCAAGGCGTCTGTAAATAACTAAAATAATCAATACCAAATTGTTCAACATTAGCCTAAGTATAACCTCATGATCCTCATTTACCTGCTCATTTCCCTTTTTATCGCCTGGATTTGGATAGATTACTTCATCCTGATCGACATTTTTGAGAAAGAAAAATTAAGAACCATTATTCTGACATTTCTGATGGGGTGTGCCTCGGTGTTGATTGTTTTTGTTGCCGATAGATATTTGCCTTTTTTGCATATCCTTCAGTTGAATGGCACCATATTAAACGATTTCCTGTTTTGTGAAATCAATATCGGAATGGTTGAAGAAATCGCCAAAGCCATCCCATTTCTGGTCATTTATTTCCTTTTCAAATCCGAACTAAACGAACCCATCGATTATCTCGTGTATTTCTCCGTTTCGGCCTTGGGCTTCGCAGCGGTTGAAAATGTGCTGTATATGTATCAACATGGTATTGTGGTTGTTACGGGACGATCTATTCTTTCAACTGTGGGGCATGTGTTCAACACCTCGCTAGTGGCCTATGGATTTATCCTGTATGAGTACAAAAACCGACAGGCGTTTACCATTTTCCTTTTCCTTATTTTGGCGGCTACCTCCCACGCTTTTTACGATTTTTGGCTGATATTTGAAGGTACCGCCGGATGGGGAGGTTTAATTACGGTGTTGTACTTTCTTATTACCATTTCGCTGTTTGCGGTTATTCTCAACAATGCGCTTAACAATTCAAGTTTCTTTACCTATAAAAAAGTGGTGAACTCGGAAAAAATTGTTACCAGATTGTTGCTTTATTATGCGTTGGTCATTTTGGCACAATTCATCATAGTAACCTATCAGGAGAGTTTTAAATACGCCTTGTCGAATTTAAGTCTCTCGCTTCTTTTTGCAGGCTTCATTATTTTGGTGACGGTGGTCAGACTGAGCAGATTTAAACTGGTGAAAAACAGGTGGGAAAACCTGAAATTCGAAATGCCCTTCACCCTGTCAACCGGAGGTTCATATTATGCGGCAGGACCGAATATTTCCATCCAAATCAAAGGGGAATCATCAAACGAAGCCTATTTCAACAGATACTATCAGGAGTATTTCAAATTATGTCCACTTTCGGAGAGGAATACCCAATTGGAAAGACCGCGACTGGCCTACATCACTAAAAAATTCTATCTGAAAGAATACCAAACTTTTTTCCTTGTAAAAGTCTTCAATAACGACGAATCCGGGAATTATAAAATGATGCTGTTGTCGCCTAAGGTAGGTGGGGTGACGAATACCGTGGAAGATTATCCGATTGTAGCATTAATGTCTTTTGAAAACCTCCAAGACCTCGACAACAAGAAACTATCGGTCAAAGACTTTAACTTTGTGGAGTGGGCCTATGTAACACCCCGGGATTAGGTTGCGCTTTTGCAACAATTTATCAAATACAGATTACATCGATGCAATGGCAAAATCAACCGATTCATCAGGTATTCCGGTTGAAAATTTTAAAGTATATTTGATTTCTGATTTGTATCATGCATGAGCGAAAGTAGTCTAAATATTAATATTGAGAAAATTGTGCAACATTGGATCGATTCATCTGATGATGATTTTAAAACAATGTTGGAGTTATACAAATCCAAATCATATGGATGGTCTTTATTCTTGGGGCATATTTCAACTGAAAAGCTATGAAAAGCCCTTTATTTAAAAGAAAAAAGAAACATGCGCCTACTACGCACAACTTCAACCTAAGATTATGGATAAGAGAGATGCCATAAATATCGCCGGTGTTTATGCTGATGCCGTTAAGTCCAAATATAAGCATGCCAGATTCATTCTTTTCGGATCCTTTGCCAAAGGTAATTTCAATGAAGACAGTGATATTGACATTGCTGATATACTGGAGGATTTTAATAATTTAATTGATATCCAAGTGGAACTAATGCGGCTCAGACGTAAAATAGATAGCAGAATTGAACCTCATCCTTTCAGAGAAAATGATTTTATTTTATCCAACCCGTTGGTTAACGAAATCGTAAAATACGGACAGCATATCAGTTTAAATCTGACCCAATAAATTGACCTTTCGAATGGTACAGCTTAATAATGTGAATCGAATTGAGAAAAACAATGGTAGCTCAAGGTATTGTTTTGGTCATCTTGTTTCAAATAAGATAACCCAATTGAACCCAAAACAACTATTTCTATTCTTCCTGACCTTATTCCTGTCAACCCAACTCTCCGCACAAATAAAATTTGAGCCGGGGTATTTTATCGACAACAACGGAACCAAAACCGAGTGCCTCATAAAAAATGTTGATTGGGTAAATACTCCTGAAAAAATTGAATACAAGCTGTCGGACAACGGGGAACCAACAACCGAGAAAATGACGGATATCCGCGAATTCTGGGTGTCGGAAACAAAGTACGTGCGCTTTACCGTCGATATCGACCAATCCGGCAATGATTTGTTTACCATGAGCCACAACATCGAACCTGAATTTGCCCCTGAAACATTGTTTCTGAAATGCCACATTGAAGGTTGTGCCAGCCTTTATGAATCGCCCAAACACAAAAAATTCTTTTTGAAAGTAAACGATTCTGCCATATTTCAGCTTGTGAGGAAAGAATATATTTTGGATAACAAGGTAACGCCAAACAACGCTTACAAATCGCAGCTTTATGCCAGCTTGAAATGTCCTTCCATCACCCGCGATCAATGTAAAAACACCACTTACACCAAATCGGATCTGAAAAAGATTGTTTCCAAATACAACGACTGCAAAAGCTGTCCATCGGTCAATTACGGCGGCCGAAAAAATACCAATGCCCTAAATCTGAAAATCAGACCCGGAATCCGAATGTCGTGGCTATCTGTGGAAAATTCCCAACCCCCGAGAGATAGGGTAGCCTACGACCATGAAGTGAGTGTATCGCTTGGATTAGAAGCTGAGTTTGTTCTTCCGTTTAACAAAAATAAATGGGGGTTGACATTTGGTTCAACTTACCAATCATACAAAACCACCGACCCCCGACCATATTTTACCAATGTGGTGGACTACAGCTCTTTGGAATTGTCGTTAGGTATCCGTTATTACATGTTTCTGAACAAAAAATCAAGATTGTATGCTTCTGTTTCCGGAGTCCTGTTCGATCTGCCATTTAACGACAAAATCGGTTCTCTCCAAATCAAACCGACCAAAAATCTGGTGTTGGGAATTGGATACAGCTACAACCAATGGCTCAGCGGAGAAATCAGCTACAGTACTCCCCGCGATTTGCTGAACAGCTACGTGTATTATTCCAGCAATTATCAAACCATATCATTTACCTTGGGCATCAGCATTTTTCGGAAGCAGTTTGGGAAACATTAGGCAAGATGCATCGTACATATTTACCTCAATGTGTCATTAATATGGCAAAGCCCTTGGCGTTGATTTGATAAAACAATTGCCTCTGAAAAGTACCCGATGATTCCTGTCCACACAAAAAAAGCCTCCCGAAAGAGAGGCTTTTTTGGTGATTCGTCCGAGGCTCGAACTCGGGACCCTTTGCTTAAAAGGCAAATGCTCTACCTGCTGAGCTAACGAATCGTTTTGTTTTGAGGGTGCAAAAGTAATAGTTTTTTAAAACCGACCAAGCAAATGGCGTACTTTTTTTGAATTTTATTCCAATAATATTCCCTTGCCCTGCCGGATAATCTCCATATTTTCTGTGGTACAATCAATTACGGTGGAAGGCTCATTTCCTCCATGTCCGCCATCAATAACCAAATCTACCAGTTTTCCGTAGTTTTCATCAATAATATAGGGGTCGGTGGTGTATTCAACAATCTCATCCTGGTCGTGGATGGAGGTAGTTAATAAGGGTTGCCCGAGAGCTGCTACAATTTCCATTACAATGCGGTTATCAGGAATGCGAATACCTATTGTTTTCTTTTTACTCTGAAAAATCCGGGGAATGCTGTTATTGGCATTTAAAATAAAGGTAAACGGCCCGGGCAGGTTGCGACGAAGCATTTTAAAAACATGGTTGTCGATGGGTTTGGTATATTCCGACAGCATGCTCAAATCATTGAAAATGGCCGAAAAATTGGATTTTTCCTTCTTAATTCCTTTGATGCGGGCAATACGATCCACCGCTCTGGGTTGTTCGATGCTGCAACACATACCATACACGGTGTCGGTCGGGAAGATAATCACCCCTCCGTTGTTCAGGATATCTACCACCTGCCTGATATGGCGAGGTGCAGGATTTTCCGGATGAATCTGTAATATCATTTTCTGAAAAATTGTTTGGACAGGCAAAGGTAAGCATTGTTGCTGAATAGTTTGTGCAAACCGAAGTCCGATTGCAAAAAAATCAGGTGCGTACTGAGGTTTGTCTGCAAATTTGTTAGGAAAGTGTGCTAAGCATTTGGTAATGAAATATAAATATGAGATTTTTCATATAATACCATGACCCGGATATGCCTTAAAAGCATGAAAAAACAGGGCACAAAAAAAGGGTAAGCTACTTATATCGCACCGCTACAACCACCTACCCTTGCTACCTTCCGGTCCTGGGGGAATTCAGTGGGAGCTGGTCGTATAAGACTTACCCGCGGCAAAAATACAACTACTTTGTTAACGGGCAACAAAAATCTTACTATTTTTACCTGAATTTAAAATCAAACATATGGAAATTAGAACAACCTCACCTTTCGAAGCAGCCATATTACCCGGTGTTTTCACTGCGGTAGGCCTCATTATTTTTCGTCTCATTCTTTTTTTACTCGATGTGGGTAATGAATCTGGATGGAATTACACCATTTATACGGTGTTATTTCTGGGTATTCTTTTTGGAACCATCAATTATCGCGACAAATATCCTGTTGCAGCCTTGTCATATGGTGGCGCCTTTACGTCCGGTTTTGCCATCGGACTAATCTCAACATTTATTTTCGCTATTTTCTCGTTTTTCTTCTTTAAATACATCGATCCCAGCATTGTGTCAGAAGTAATGCTTAAAGCAGAAGAAAGTATCCTTACACAAAATCCAAACATCAACGATGAGGATTTGGATAAAGCCCTCACCTTTGTCAGGTTTATGTCCTCGCCGTTGGCCATGGCCGTTATCGGATTTTTATTCAACCTGGTGATTTCAGTTATCCTTTCATTATTAATTGCTATTTTTGCCAAGCGCGAAGACAGAAGTATCGCCTAGTAAAAAATAGCAGTAATGGATATTTCGGTAGTAATCCCGTTTTACAACGAGGAAGAATCCCTTAAAGAGTTAAATGATTGGATTTTTCAGGTCATGAAATCCAATCATTTTTCATTTGAACTAATTTTTGTGGACGATGGCTCCAGCGATGGCTCATGGGCTGTGGTTGAACAACTTGCCAATGGTCATCCGGAAATTAAAGCCATCCGGTTTCGCAGAAATTATGGCAAATCGGCCGCACTCAACGAAGGTTTTAAGATAGCAGAAGGGGAGGTGGTCATTACCATGGACTCCGACCTACAGGATAGTCCGGACGAAATACCCGGTTTGTACCAAATGATTACCGAACAAAACCTCGACATCGTGTCGGGATGGAAGAAAAAACGGTACGACTCTACGCTAGCCAAGAATATTCCGTCCAAATTTTTCAATTGGACTTCGCGAAAGCTTTTCAAGTCGAAATTGCACGACATGAATTGCGGATTGAAAGCCTATAAAAAGGATGTGGTAAAAAACATTGAGGTATATGGCGAAATGCATCGCTATATTCCCATTATCGCCAAAGCCGCGGGCTTTTCCAAAATTGACGAAAAAGTGGTGGTGCACCAAAAACGTAAATACGGCACCACCAAATTTGGCTTCGACCGCTTTATCAAAGGCTACCTCGATTTGCTTTCCATCAACTTCGTTACGCGCTTCGCCCAACGTCCCATGCACTTTTTTGGCGCCATGGGAACGCTGGTGTTTTTCTCGGGTTTCGTTATTGCCGCCTACCTAGCTTTTGCCAAATTTTTTATGGCAGCTTATAAAATGACCGAGCGTCCATTATTTTATTTCGGACTGCTGGCCATGGTGATCGGAACCCAACTGTTTATGACCGGATTTTTGGCAGAAATGATTTCAAGAGGTTCGCGCGAACGAACTAAATATCAAATAAAAACAAAGATTAATCTATAAATCAATTTAAAGAAATGAAAATACATCTGGTTTCGGGTGGGTGCGGTTTTGTCGGACGAAACGTGGTGAAGCGCCTTTTAAAAACAACACAAGATACCATTTTTGTGGTGGACGATTTAAGCATTGGCCGTCATCCCAATCAATGGTACGAGGGAGAATTTGTATCGAAGAAAAATAAAGACCTGGAAATAATAGGTAAGGACGAACGGCTGCTTTTCTGGCAGGGTGACTTCAGAAACCTCCTTTTTTATATGCGCCAAACGCCCGATTATATCCAGCAAACTTACGGGCTCGATTTCGATCGTTTCAGTGATGTATTTCATTTCGCCGCCATCGTGGGCGGACGTCTGAAAATTGACGGCGATCCATTGATGGTAGCCCTCGATTTGAGCATCGACTCGGAGTTTTTCTATTGGATTACCCGCCACAAACCGGCAAGAGTACTCTATCCCAGCTCCAGTGCAGCCTATCCTACGAGCCTGCAAACCACCGAAGGCGCCATTGCTTTGCGCGAAAGCGATATCGATTTTACCAAAAATCTCGGAACCCCCGACATGACCTATGGTTGGACCAAGCTTACCGGCGAATTTCTGGCACAAATTGCTGCCAAACACTATGGCATTTCCATCGTGTGTATTCGTCCTTTTTCCGGCTATGGAGAAGATCAGGAAACAAGCTATCCCACACCCGCCATTGCGGAAAGAGCGGCCAAACGTGAGTCACCCTTTGAAGTTTGGGGATCAGGTAAGCAAGGTCGTGATTTTGTGCACATCGACGACATCATCGACTTTATTCAACTGCTTATGGACAATGTAAGCGACGGCTCTGCTTACAATATAGGATCAGGTAAGCTCACCTCTTTCCTTGAACTCATAGAGGTTTTCACCAAAATAGCAGGATACAATCCTCCCATTAAACCGCTGTTGGACAAGCCTGTAGGGGTACATTCCCGCTATGCCGACATGACCCTTGTGAAGGAAAAATTTGGCTGGATGCCCAAGATTTCCATCGAAGAAGGTATGCGCCGCGTTTATGAGGCACAACTAAAGAAACTCCAGAAATAAAACAACCATTTTAGCATGGTGAAGCACAAAAAAACCATCGTTTGTTTTGGTCCGGGACCGATGTTTAAAGGCGGTATTGCCAACTACAACACTTCCCTGGCCAAAGCATTCGACCAATTGAAAGATACTGAGGTCCATATTGTTTCGTGGACACAGCAATATCCGGCCATTATTCCCCGCGATTTCATCGACCGCAAAAGCAAGGTTGATCAGTTGGAAGGAACCAACATCAAGGTGCATTACATTACCAACTACAACAATCCGGCTACCTGGAAAGCTACCGTAAAACTTATTGAAGGCCTCAATCCGGATAAAGTAGTCTTTCAATGGGCCATTGCCATTCAGGGAATTCCATTGGGTTATATTGCCAAAAAACTCAGGAAGAATAAGGGGATGGAAGTGTATTTCGACCTGCATTTCGTTATTCAAAAGGAGGGAAGTTCGCTTGATAAGAAATTCACCAAATATGGTATTCAACACGCTGATTCGTATGTTGTTCATGCATTTAAAACGGTAGACGAACTGAAACAACTTTTCCCACAAAGAAAATTTGAAGTAATTGAACGTGGACAAATCATCATCGGTAACGGTCAGAAAGTGCTTAAACTCTACCATCCGGTTTACGACATGTTCAAACCCGACACCAATTTCGACATGGATGCAGCCAAAAAACAGATGAACCTGAAGAAATATGTGTTTCTGTATTTTGGTTTTATTCGCAAATACAAAGGCTTGCACAATGTGATTCAAGCCTTCGCGCGAGTGGCAGATCAACGCGACGATGTAAGTTTATTGGTGGTGGGCGAATCGTTTTGGAATACCCTCGACAACAAAAAATGGAGTACCCGCATTAAAAGTGCCACCTTTGGCATAGCCAAGAAGTTGTTTTTAAAACAGCAGGATAACGAGCAGGATTACAATCCGTTGGCATTGATTGAGGAACTAAATCTGCAAGATAATGTCTATGTACGTAATGATTTTGTTCCCAATGAGGAAGTTCCCCTATATTTTCAGGTGAGCGACAGCATCATGTTGTACTACCTCACGGCAACGCCTTCAGGAGTTGAATCCATCGGGTACAATTTCAATATGCCCATGTTGGCCACAAGGGTAGGACACTTTCCGGAAACGGTGGTTGATGGTTACAATGGCTACCTGGCCGAGCCCAACAATGTGGAATCCATGGCTGAGCAAATGATTCGAAGCATCGAACATCCTATCAATCGTGCAAATGTAGCCGCCACCTCCAAAGATATGAGCTGGAAAAACTACGCCATGGAAATCATGCGGTAAGCTGCTGTTGATTTTTTGGGCAACATCTCGCTTTTTTTTACACCTTTGTGTATTGGTGAAAGAATTTGCCTCTTTCATGCTCAAAATATTGGTAACAAATCTATTGCTTTATGTATCAGGCATTCATGGTGTTGTTGGCTGTGGCCATGCTGTTCACCTTCATCAACCAAAAATTCCTAAAACTTCAACTCACCATCGGATTGATGATTCTGGGCATGGTGATGTCGGGCATTCTGCTGTTGATCAAAGAATTGGATCCCGGACTTTTTAACCAATTTCCGCATATTGTCCAACAAATCGATTTCAGGTCGTTTGTCATGAACGGCATCCTGAGTTTTCTCCTGTTTGCGGGCGCCATTCACATCAACGTGCAAGCCCTTAACAAAGAACGACTCACCGTATTCATGTTTTCCATCCTGGGCACTGTGATTTCAACGCTTGTGGTGGGATACCTGAGCTACATCGGATTTAACATGTTGGGATTATCCATTCCCATCCTCCATTGCATGCTGTTTGGTGCACTCATCTCACCCACCGACCCCATTGCGGTGCTGGCCATTTTTAAAAATTACGGCGTTCGTCAGGACATTACCATTAAGATAGAAGGCGAATCGCTGTTTAATGATGGGATCGGCATCGTGCTTTTCATTACCGTCGCACATCTAATGCAAAGCGGACATGCTGATTTTTCCATGAGCGAGGTTTTCCTGCTGTTTCTGCGCGAAGCAGGCGGGGGAATTGCCTTTGGCCTGGCATTGGGAGGAGCTGCCAATTACATGTTGAAACTCATGAAAAACGATCCGGAAAGCGCCATATTAACCACATTGGTGGTGGTCACGGGAGGTTATGCACTGGCTTCATTCTTGGATATCTCCGGAGCCTTGGCCATGGTGGCAGCAGGCTTGATGATGGGCAGTTGGATCAACAAATACGCTCTCGAAGCAACACAACAAATGGTATCCACATTCTGGAAAATTCTGGATGGGGTGTTCAATAGCGTGCTATTTGTGTTGATGGGTTTGGTCATTTTACTCATCGACCCCACGGTAATTAATTTTACGGCCGCCGGATTGGTGATAGTCGTCGTACTCATTGCCCGATTTGTTTCAGTATCAATACCTTATGTATTGGTGGATAAACGCGTAAAACGCTTTCCATGGTTCAATCTGCGGATAGTTACCGTTATGACTTGGAGTGGTTTGCGCGGGGCATTGGCCTTTGCTCTGGCCTTATCCGTCGATCCTGATTACCATGGCCATTTTTTCATTTTTATCACCTATTGCGTGGTGGCTTTTTCCATCATTGTGCAGGGACTAACCATTGGTCGTGTGGTAAAAAAGTTGGGGGTTTAACCTCGCGTGATGTAACAAAAAACTTAGCTATATTTGGTGAAAATTGTGTACCCTAAGTTGATCGTATGAATTTTTGTGACCGTGTACTTCAATTTTACCGGCAAATGGAATTGCCTGCGATGTTGCCCGTTGGTGTAAGCGTGCTGAACCCCTATGTGGAAACAGAAGTGCAAGCGGTGGTGGAAACCTTTTACAGGAAATATTACAGCGATAACAAGCCACGGAAAATCATTCTTGGCATTAATCCAGGGCGACTTGGAGCAGGCGTTACGGGCATTCCGTTTACCGACCCTGTTCGGTTGGAGGAGGATTGTCAAATTCCCAATACATTTAAAAAGAGGGGAGAGCTGTCGTCGGAATTTGTGTATCAGCTCATCAACACCATGGGAGGTTCGTCGCACTTCTACAACCACTTTTACATCGGTTCGGTAAGCCCTCTGGGGTTTGTGGTCAATGGAAAAAACTACAACTATTACGATTCTTTGGAACTCAAGCGAACCCTGAAACCATACATTATTCATAGCCTGATTGGCCAGATCAGTTTCGGCATCGACACCCACACTTGTTTCTGCATGGGACAGGGTAGCAACTACGATTACCTGAAAATACTCAACGATGAGCTCAGGCTTTTTAAAAGGATTATTCCCTTGCCACATCCCCGTTGGGTGATGCAATACAAACGCAAAGAACTGGATTATTGGTTGAACGAAACCCTTCAGTTACTCATTAAAGGATGACACCCGAGTGTTAAGCCATAAATAAATAATCTCAGGCAATGGCCTCCGTTGCACAATGCTTAGCGAAATACCATCTGTTTTTGGCTGACATGGGAGTAGAATATCCTCTTGCCTTCATGGATATCAACGAATGGGTTGTGAGGATAAAAATGAATGACGTAAACGGTTATTATTTGATATAGTGAACATTAGTGCAAATGGGTTCTTATTCAGTATTTATACTAACTATAAATTAGCTGCTTAACCCTTATTACAATCGTTTTAAATCTGAAAATTCGCGAGTTATTTGTATTTTCGTGCACCGATATTCAAATAGATAAATCCTAAAGATATGGCAAAAGTAAGAGGCGCTATAGTAGTTGATGTTGAGGGCTGCAAAGGTTGTGGAGTATGTCTTCCTGCCTGTCCCACCGACGTCATCCAGTTGGCAAAAGAAGTGAATGGCAAAGGCTATCACTATGCCTACATGGAAAATCCTGAAGCCTGCACCGGTTGCAGCAATTGTTCGATTGTATGCCCCGACGGGGTAATAACCGTGTATCGAGTAAAATTAACAGCTTAACGTTTAAAATAGTTAACATGGGCGAATTAAGATTAATGAAGGGAAACGAAGCATTGGCAGAGGCTGCAATCCGCGCCGGCGTTGATGGTTACTTCGGATATCCCATCACACCTCAATCGGAGGTTATAGAATATTTAATGGCCGAAAAACCCTACGAACGCACAGGGATGGTGGTGCTGCAAGCCGAAAGCGAAGTGGCTTCCATCAACATGCTGTATGGCGGCGGAGGAACAGGCAAAAAAGTAATGACTTCATCGTCGAGCCCCGGCATCAGCCTGATGCAGGAAGGCTTGTCGTACCTTGCCGGAGCAGAAATTCCATGCGTAGTGGCCAACGTGGTTCGCGGAGGCCCAGGTCTTGGTGATATCCAACCGGCACAAAGCGATTATTTTCAATCGGTTAAAGGTGGAGGACATGGCGATTATCGATTGCTCGTGTTGGCTCCATCTTCCGTACAGGAAATGTCTGATTTTGTTCCGCTGGCATACGAACTGGCCTTTAAATACCGCATTCCTGCTTTAATTGTTTCCGATGGTTTAATCGGACAGATGATGGAAAAAGTAGAGCTTTTTGAGCAAATGCCTCGCCTGACCGATGCCGAAGTTATTGAAAAATATCCCTGGGCAACCAACGGAAAACCGGTAGGAAAGGAACGTCGAATCCTCACCTCACTTGATTTGGATCCGCATAAGCTGGAACGTCACAATCATCACCTTCAGGCCAAGTACCGTGAAATGGAAGAAAAGGAAACCCGCTACGAAATGCTGCACTGCGACGATGCCGAGTATATCTTCGTAGCCTACGGTTCGAGTGCTCGTATCGCTCAAAAATCCATTCAACTGGCCCGCGAAAAAGGCATTAAAGTTGGATTGCTACGCCCCATCACCCTATGGCCATTTCCCAAAAAGCAAATTGACGAATTGACCAAAAAGGGTATTAAAGGATTCCTCACGGTAGAAATGAGTGCCGGACAAATGATTGAAGATGTAAAACTTGTGGTGGAAGGCCGTACCAAAGTGGCTCATTTTGGTCGCTATGGTGGAGTAATCCACTCGCCCGAGGAAGTATTGAACGCCCTGGAGCAACAAATAATAGGAGGATAAGCCATGTCAGAAATCACCTTACAAGAGATCATTAAACCCGAAAACCTGGTTTACCAAAAAACCAAGTTGATGACCGACAAAACCCTGAGTTATTGTCCTGGTTGTGGCCATGGTACTGCCCACAGAATCATCATGGAAGTAATAGAAGAGCTTGGAAAAGAACACGATACCATTGGTGTGGCCCCCGTGGGTTGCTCGGTATTGGCTTACGAGTTCATGAACGTGGATATGCAGGAAGCGGCCCACGGACGTGCCCCCGCTGTAGCTACCGCCATTAAAAGATTGTGGCCTTCCAAAGTTGTGTTCTCCTATCAGGGAGACGGCGACCTTGCTGCCATCGGTACCGCCGAAACCATCCATGCCTGCAACAGAGGCGAACGTATCGTGATGGTGTTCATCAACAATGGTATTTATGGCATGACCGGTGGACAAATGGCGCCAACCACCTTGCCCAACATGAAAACCTCTACCTCTCCCTACGGAAGAGACCTTCCAACCATGGGAAACCCGCTGAAAATGACTGAATTGGTGGCACAACTGCCCGGCACATATTTTGTAACCCGCCAGGCCGTTCACACACCCGCCGCCGTTCGTAAAGCCAAAAAAGCCATCAAAAAAGCCTTCCAAAATCAGTTGGACGACAAACCGGGAGTTTCCTTTATCGAAATTGTTTCCAATTGCAACTCCGGTTGGAAAATGGAACCCGTGCAAGCCAACAATTGGATGGAAGAAAACATGTTTCCGTTTTATCAATTGGGCGACATTAAAGTAGATGGTAAATTAACCGACAGGTAGTTAAATTAAAATCTCAAGAAAATGACAGAAGAAATCATTATAGCAGGATTCGGTGGACAAGGCGTACTTTCCATGGGAAAAATATTGGCCTATTCAGGAATCATGCAAGACCAGGAAGTAAGCTGGATGCCATCCTATGGCCCTGAGATGCGTGGTGGTACTGCCAATGTTACCGTGATTGTGAGCGACGAACGCATCAGTTCACCCACACTTACCGCGTACGATACTGCCATCATCCTGAACCAACAGTCGATGGACAAGTTTGAACATTCCGTAAAACCGGGAGGCGTTTTGCTGTACGACCCCAATGGAATTATTCATCCACCCACACGCACCGATATCACCATCTACAAAGTAGAGGCAGCCAAATTAGCCGCCGAAATGGGTAACACCAAAATATTCAACATGGTGGTTTTGGGAGCATACATGAAAATTAAACCCATCGTTAAGCTCGAAAATGTAATCAAAGGGCTGAAAAAATCTTTGCCCGAACGGTATCACAAGCTGATTCCGCTCAACGAAGACGCCATTACCATGGGAATGAAAAGCGTTATCGAAAACTAACAGAACCCCTGTCAGTAAAGAGATACGGACAACTTTTCAACGAAAGATGAAGAAAATCAGGTTAATTATTTTCGATTAACCTGATTTTTGTGTTATTATTCGTTTATATTTGCCACAGTTTTAATTTCAATAATACGCATATGAGTACTGGAAAAGTGAAATTTTTTAACACTTCCAAAGGTTACGGTTTCATCATTGATGAAGAAACCGGAAAAGAACATTTTGTTCATGTCTCGGGTTTGATCGACAATATCCAAGACGACGACGTAGTAACATTTGAATTGAAGGAAGGAAAGAAAGGCTTGATGGCAGCTGATGTCAGAAGAGCTTAATACCATACCTTAAAATCAAAATGACTTGGTCCCGCTAAATAGCGGGACTTTTTTTTTAGGAATTTATACGATCCAAAACAAAAGTTAACTCAACCCTCATTGATGCCTGCATGGAGTTTTAGAGATAAAATAGCCCTGCGAACTCAAAGCTGATCTCCACTCTAATCCGTTTAACCACCTGTTCACATATTTTTCGATTTTTTTTCAGATAACTCCTGGATAAACTGAACCAAGGTGCAGCGCACCATAATCTTTGTAAAAAAATGTTGCTGACCAGTTCGAAGGTGCAGCGCACCGTGACCATTATAACACGACACAAAGAAGCCATGTGGTAAGTTTGAAGGAAGCATGGCGTTTCGCTTCGCTGGAGCTGACAGGTTTTTCTGTTTCGGGCTTTTATAAATATCTTGCTACGCTGTAGCCACATTCAGTACTAGTTATATCATCCAAAACAAAAGTAAGCTCAACCCTCAATAATTCCCTTATTCAGGTGTCGAGATGAAGTAGCCCCGCGAACTCAAAGCTGATTTTCACTCTAATCCGTTTAGCCACCCGCTCACATATTTTTCGATTTTTTTCAGATAAAACCTGGATAAACTGAACAAAGGTGCAGCGCACCGTAATCTTTGTAAAAAATGTTGCTGACCAGCTCGAAGGTGCAGCGCACCGTGACCATTATAACACGACACAAGGAGGCCACGTCGTAAGTTTGATGGAAGCATGGCGTTTCGCTCCACCGGAGCTGACAGGTTTTTTTTTCGGACTTTTATAAATATCTTGCTACGCTGTAGCAACATTCAGTGTTAGTTATCCCATCCGAAACAAAAATAAGCTCCACCCGCATTGATGCCTGTATGCAGTTGTAGAGAAAAAGTAGCCCTGCGAAGTCAAAGCTGATTTCCACTCTAACCCGTTTAGCCACCCGCTCACATATTTTTCGATACCTTTCAGATAACACATAGATAAACTAAACCAAGGTGCAGCGCACCGTAATCTTTGTAAAAAATGTTACTGACCAGCTCGAAGGTGCAGCGCACCGTGACCATTATAACACGACACAAGGAGGCCACGTCGTAAGTTGAATGGAAGCATTGCGTTTCGCTCCGCCGGAGCTGACAGTTTTTTTTATTCCGGACTTTTATAAATATCTTGCTACGCTGTAGCAACATTCAGTGTTAGTTATCCCATCCAAAATAAAAGAAAGCTCAACCCTCATTGATGCCTGTATGGAGTTGTAGAGATAAAGTAAACCTGCGAAGTCAAAGCTGATTTCCACTCTTATCCGTTTAGCCACCCGCTCACATATTTTTCGATTTTTTTCAGATAACACCTGGATAAACTAAACCAAGGTGCAGCGCACCGTAATCTTTGTAAAAAAATGTGGCTGAGCAGCTCGAAGGTGCAGCGCACCGTGACCATTATAACACGACACAAAGAAGCCACGTGGTAAGTTTGATGGAAGCATGGCGTTTCGCTCCGCTGGAGCTGACAGGTGTTTTGTTCCGGACTTTTAAAAATATCTTGCTACGCTGTAGCCACATTCAGTGTTAGTTATACCATCCAAATCAAAAGAAAGCTCAACCCTCAATAATTCCCTTATGCAGGTGTTGAGATGAAGTAGCCCCGCGAACTCAAAGCTGATCTCCACTCTAATCCGTTTAACCACCTGTTCACATATTTTTCGATTTTTTTTCAGATAACTCCTGGATAAACTGAACCAAGGTGCAGCGCACCATAATCTTTGTAAAAAAATGTGGCTGACCAGCTCGAAGGTGCAGCGCACCGTGACCATTATAACACGACACAAAGAAGCCATGTGGTAAGTTTGAAGGAAGCATGGCGTTTCGCTCCGCTGGAGCTGACAAGTGTTTTGTTCCGGACTTTTATAAATATCTTGCTACGCTGTAGCAACATTCAGTGTTAGTTATCCCATCCAAAATAAAAGAAAGCTCAACCCTCATTGATGCCTGTATGGAGTTGTAGAGATAAAGTAAACCTGCGAACCCAGTGCTGATTTCCACTCTTATCCGTTTAGCCACCCGCTCACATATTTTTCGATACCTTTCAGATAACACATAGATAAACTGAACAAAGGTGCAGCGCACCGTAATCATTGTAAAAAATGTTACTGACCAGCTCGAAGGTGCAGCGCACCGTGACCATTATAACACGACACAAGGAGGCCACGTCGTAAGTTTGATGGAAGCATGGCGTTTCGCTCCACCGGAGCTGACAGGTTTTTTTTTCGGACTTTTATAAATATCTTGCTACGCTGTAGCAACATTCAGTGTTAGTTATCCCATCCGAAACAAAAATAAGCTCCACCCGCATTGATGCCTGTATGCAGTTGTAGAGAAAAAGTAGCCCTGCGAAGTCAAAGCTGATTTCCACTCTAACCCGTTTAGCCACCCGCTCACATATTTTTCGATACCTTTCAGATAACACATAGATAAACTAAACCAAGGTGCAGCGCACCGTAATCTTTGTAAAAAATGTTACTGACCAGCTCGAAGGTGCAGCGCACCGTGACCATTATAACACGACACAAGGAGGCCACGTCGTAAGTTGAATGGAAGCATTGCGTTTCGCTCCGCCGGAGCTGACAGTTTTTTTTATTCCGGACTTTTATTAATATCTTGCTACGCTGTAGCAACACTCAGTGTTAGTTGTACCATCCAAAACAATAGTTAGCTAAACTCTCATAAATACCCATAAGCAGTTGTAGACAAAAAATAGCCCTGCGAACTCAAAGCTGTTTTTTGCTCAAAATCTATTAGATAGGTCATGCGACTAACCACAGTATGGCTTATTGAAAATAAGTGCTTCTATTGCTCGAGTACCTTTTCAGCAAATCCATCCGCCCAGTCGGCCATGGCCTGCCTGTCCTCATCAGTCAAACGAGCCTCGGGGTGAAGAGGCGTGTATATTTTCATGGGCATTTCGCCATCAAGCACCACATCCGAAATTTCACCTAAAATTTTTAGTTTTTTTCGTTTTTCCAGGTTTTCCCAATCCGAAAAATTCAGGTTCTCGCGTCCCTCCCGAATATCGCGGTTGATGAGATAAGAAACAGGAGCCACGTAAGCATACCATGGATAATGGCTCTCATTGGAATGACAATCATAACAAGCATTTTTAAGCATGGTGGCCATTTCGGAGGGTATCCGGTTGTTACCAATCAAATCAGCGGGATTGTCCTTTACGGTTTCAGGTCTGTTGGAAGGAATAAACTGCAGTATCACCAATATGGCCAGCAGTACATAGAGCATTTTTTTTATCATAAACAAAGAATTAACAATCGATTTTTAAGCTATTCAAACACTAGTGATGCGTTAACTTTATAAAAACATTTGTATACAATTGATATTTATATAATTATAAGCGTTCTTTGATTTTTTGATTTGATTTGCATGGTAGTTTTGTGAGAAATCACAAAATTATGAATAGCGGGAAGTATGTTTTTGCTCAAGTTTTATCGCTAATAAATAAATATGAGTTCAATAAATGCGTTAAACGATATAATGGGAATTATCGAACTCGTGGACTTAATTGCTGGAATCAATTTGCTCAGCTCCTTTTTGGACAGCTTACTTCCAGGAACGGGTTGAGAGATATTTGTCTCTGCCTTAATGCGCACAAGAAAAGTTTATATCATTTAGGCATTAAGCGAAGTGTCAATCAGTCAACCCTGTCACGAGCAAATGAAAGTCGTGATTGGCGCATTTTTGCGGACTTCGGAATGTATCTCATAAAACTTGTTCAACCTCTTTATGCTAATTGTTCTGTACCACATTTGGAGATTGAGAATGATATATTTGTTCTTGATTCATCCACCATCTCACTTAGCCTAACGCTATGGAGTTGGGCAAAGGGTAAACGTTCCAGGGGAGCTATTAAAATTCATACCATGATAGATTTGCGAGGCAACATACCAATCTTTATCCACATAACCGACGGTAAATATCATGATGTAAATGCACTGGACGAGATTGAAATCATACCAAATGCAATATACGTTATGGACAAAGCATATATTGATTTCAAACGTCTTTACACCTTAAATCAAGTAGGTGCATTTTTTGTAGTTCGAGCCAAGGATAATTTTCGGTTTAGAGTGATTAAGTCTCGAAAAGTAGATAAAGACATCGGTTTACGCTGTGATCAGGTTGTCAAGCTGGTAATATACAATAGCAAAAAACAATACCCTGAAAAACTGCGGAGGATTAAATACTATGATAGCGAAAAGGATATAACGCTTGTATTTCTGACCAACAACTTTGATGTGGATGCTATAGAAGTAGCTGCACTATACAAAAACCGTTGGCAAGTTGAACTATTCTTCAAATGGATAAAACAAAACCTACAGAAAAAAACAATCTGGGGTCATTCTGAAAATGCTGTCAAAATCCACATTTGGGTAGCCGTTTGTACCTACTTAATAGTAGCATACCTGAAATATCAGCTTCGGAGCCCCTATTCAGTCTATGAAATTATGCAGATATTAGGGATTTCGGCTTTTGCCAAAACACCTATAAATGAACTGCTTACCAAAACACAAATCAAACAAAATGTCAAAGAACAACTTAACTTATTTAATTTCAATGAAATATTAACGCATCACTAGTGCTATTCAAAGATAAACAAATCTGTGATTCAACGTTATGGCGATTTTTTCTTCCGTTTAATCGGTTTTTTTACAAAAAATGAAGACACGAAAACATTGAAAATGATCTTTTTAAATTCGTTCTAAATACCTGTAATACTGCGAAAAAAGCGCTAAAAAAATGTAGTTTTGTTGGCAAAGTTTAACAGCAATAAAATGATCAATATACAGCTTACTCACCCACAGAGCATTGTCGTTGTGGGTGGATCAAACGATGTTCAAAAACCCGGAGGAAAAATCCTGAAAAACCTCAAAGATGGTGCCTTTAAGGGCAAACTTTTTGTATTAAACCCAAAAGAAGAGGAGGTTCAGGGGATAAAAAGTTTTAAGAATCCGGCGGAATTGCCCAATGCGGATCTGGCCATCATCGCCATTGCCGCCAAATACACGCCCGAGGTGGTGGAATTTCTCACCGAAAACAAAAATACCAAGGCCTTCATCATCCTTTCGGCAGGTTTTAGTGAAGAAAGTCACGAAGGTAAACTGCTCGAAGATAGGGTAGTGGCCGCCATCAACAAAGTTGAAGGATCGCTCATTGGTCCCAATTGTGTGGGCATCCTTACGCCTCAGCACCAAAGCATTTTTACCCAACCCATTCCCCGCTTGTCAGACACCGGTTGCGATTTTATCAGTGGATCGGGTGCCACGGCTTGTTTTATTATGGAGGCAGGTATTCCCAATGGTTTGCAATTCGCCAATGTGTATTCAGTGGGAAATTCGGCTCAGATTGGTGTGGAAGACATCCTGAAACACATGGATGAAACCTTTAATCCCGAAACCGACCCAAAGGTGAAGCTACTTTATCTCGAAAACATCGAGAAACCACAAATGTTGCTCAAACATGCAGCTTCGCTCATCAGTAAAGGTTGCCGGATAGCCGCCGTAAAAGCCGGTTCGTCGGATGCAGGAAGTCGTGCAGCTTCCTCACACACAGGAGCCCTGGCCAGTCCGGATGCAGCTGTGGATGCGCTGTTTAAAAAGGCCGGCATCGTCCGTTGCTACGGACGTGAGGATTTAATCAGTGTAGCATCGGTGTTCATGTATCCTGAATTAAAGGGAAAAAATATTGCCATCATCACCCATGCAGGTGGTCCGGCTGTCATGCTCACCGACGCCTTATCCAATGGCGGTCTGGAAGTTCCGGCTATTACGGGAAGTGATGCTGAAGAGTTGAAAGCCAAACTTTTTCCCGGTTCATCCGTTGCCAACCCCATCGATTTTCTGGCCACGGGAACAGCAGAACAGTTGGGTATCATCATTGATGCAGTCAACAACCACTTCCATCACATTGACGCCATGGTGGTAATTTTCGGTACACCGGGGCTATTTCCCATTTTCGATGTGTACGATTTGCTTCATGAGAAAATGAAATCCTCTCAAAAACCCATATATCCCGTATTGCCCTCCATCCTTACTGCCGCCGACGAAGTAAATACTTTCGTGGAGAAAGGGGGCGTGTTTTTTCCGGATGAAGTTACCCTCGCCAATGCCCTTACCCGGGTTTATTTTGCGCCGAAACCAACAGTAGAATCATCCGCCAAACCCGTTGACAAGAAAACCATACGTGCCATCATTGATGCTGCCGCAGATGGATACCTTGCCCCCGAACAGGTTCAGCAATTACTGGATGCTGCTGCCATTTCACGGGCCAAAGAGTTGGTGGTAGTTTCACCTGAACAAGCCGAAAAAGCTGTTGCAGAGGTAGGCTATCCTTTGGTCATGAAAGTGGTAGGTCCAGTTCATAAATCCGATGTGGGAGGGGTAACCCTCAACATCCGGAGTCTGGAAAAGGTCAGGTCGGAAATGCAACGAATGATGCAAATTAAAGAGGCAACGGGCGTACTTCTGCAACCCATGCTCAGTGGTACTGAATTGTTTGCCGGAGTGAAAAAAGAAGACAAATTCGGTCATATGATATTGTTTGGTTTGGGTGGCATTTTCATTGAAGTGCTTAAAGATGTTCAAAACCTGCTCGCTCCCGTTTCGGAAGGAGAGGTGCTTCAGGCCATGAAAAAACTGCGCAGCTATAAGATGATTCAGGGAGTGCGTGGCATGGAAGGAGTAAACGAGGAGAAGTTTGCTCAAACGGTGGCACAACTTTCTGCATTGGTGGAAGCGGCTCCGGAAATTGTTGAACTCGACCTGAATCCATTGTTGGGCACGGCATCAAATGTTGTGGCCGTTGATGCCCGTATCAGAATAGAAAAGTAGCCTGTGAAAAAGAAAGATATCTTGTTTATCATACTGGTATTGGCCTTATTTGCTCCGTTTATTTTGAGTAAACCGGTATTTCAGTTTTACCTCCACTTCAACCACGATCACGGGCTGGTGATGTCGTTTATCAAATTTGCCCTGCTGGCCACCTTGGGAGAAGTGATTGGCTTGCGCATCAAATCCGGAGATTATCACCAACCCGGGTTTGGTATTATCCCTCGCATGGTGGTGTGGGGAGTGTTGGGAATTACCATCAAAATGGCGTTCGTAATTTTTGCCACCGGCACACCCGCTTTTATGGACTATTGCGGTTTTCAGCAGGCAGTAGAAACATTCAAGGGGCCACTTTCGTGGAAAAAGGTGGGTGTTGCATTCAGCATCAGTGCTGCCATGAACCTGATTTACGCACCGGTAATGATGACCTTACATAAAATCACTGATACCCACATATTACAAAATGGGGGAACCCTCAAAGGATTTTTGCGCCCCATCCAAATGAGAAAAATTTTTGTAAATTTGAACTGGGATGTGCAATGGAATTTTGTATTCAAAAAAACCATCCCTTTTTTCTGGATTCCGGCTCATACCATTACTTTTTTGCTTCCGGCGGATTTTCAGGTATTATTCGCTGCACTCTTGGGAATAGCATTGGGAACAATTTTGGCCATTGCCGACATGACAGAAAAAAAACAGTAGAAATTAAAGTTAACTATTGCAGCTAAATTATCATTTATGAAAGTTACACCCATAGATTATCAAATTGTTACAGAGAAGATTGCCGCCAGCGGGTTGAAGTCGGTTGGCAGGTCGTCCATTCGTGAAATAAAGAAATTGGTGGATGAAATTGAAAAAGAATCCGGGGAAAAATTTATCCGAATGGAAATGGGTATTCCAGGCTTACCTCCCGAAAAAATAGGCGTGGAGGGTCAAATTGAAGCCCTTAAAATAGGTGTGGCTGCCAAGTATCCCGATATTCAAGGTATTCCGGAGCTAAAAAGCGAGATTTCAAGGTTCGTAAAACTATATATGGATGTGGAAGTAAATGCCGAATGTTGTTTGCCCACCGTGGGTTCCATGCAAGGCAGTTTTGCCAGCTTCCTCATCATGAGCCGCCTTTATAAAGAGCGCGATACCACCTTGTTCATCGATCCCGGATTTCCTGTGCATAAAAGTCAACATCTGGTGCTGGGTCGTAAATATCAGAGTTTCGATGTTTACAATTACCGCGGCGACAAGCTACGTGAGAAATTGGAATCCTATTTCAAAACCGGAAAAATTCATTCGGTATTATACAGCAACCCCAACAACCCATCGTGGATATGCTTTACAGAAGATGAATTGAAAACCATTGGCGAACTCGCCACCAAATATGATGTGGTGGTAATGGAAGATTTGGCCTATTTTGGCATGGACTTCCGTAAGGACTATTCAGTACCCGGACACGCACCCTATCAGCCCACCGTGGCACATTACACCGATAATTACATCCTGTTTATTTCCAGCTCCAAAGTATTCAGTTATGCAGGTGAGCGAATCGGCATGATGGTGATTTCCAATAAGTTGTTTAATACGCGTTTTGACGATCTATTGGAGTTTTATCCCTCATCGCAATTTGGTTATGCCATGGTATTTGGCACCCTGTATCCTTTAAGTTCGGGAACCTCACATTCAGCACAATACGCACTTGCAGCCATGCTTAAAGCAGCCAATCAGGGAGAATTCAATATTGTAGAATCGGTGATGAAATACGGTGAAAAGGCCAAAATTATGAAGAAACTTTTTACCGACAATGGCTTCGAAATTGTGTATGACACCGACATCGATGAACCCATTGCCGACGGATTTTATTTCACTTTTTCGTATCCCGGAATGGATGCCGAACAGTTGCTTAATGAGTTGGTATATTATGGTATCAGTGCCATTTCGTTGCTAATTACAGGCAGTGAGCGTTCGGAAGGAATCAGGGCATGTACCTCATTGGTTCAACCCAGTCAGTTTGGTGATCTGGAAGACCGTCTCAGGCAATTTCATGCCGATCATTAAAACCTAAGTATTTTTGGATTAAAGGCAGCATCGGAGGGTATATCTCCCCGATGCTGTTTTTTTGTGAGAAATTCGGACCGGATAATTATATGATAAATTACATCAAATTATTTTTAATATTGGGGTTGGAAACACCAATGATTTTTACTACTTTTAGGGCTTAACCTTATTGTGTACCATTCCATTTGGTAATAATCCAAGCAATTAATTATATAACAGATTGTATTACAAAGAAATACCAACATTATGAAAGACGCAAAAATTCACATTCACACCACTACAAAAGGAATTGATTTACCCATCAATACGCGCATACTTGCCGAGGCAACCAGGTTGCTTAATGTGGTTTTTAACCTTCCTGAATTTAAAAAGCAATTGGTATTGTACTCATTTGCTGCTACAAACAAGCCGGCATTATCCCCCGACGGAAATGAAATTCCGGGCGAAGTTGTTTATCAGGACATCATGAAAGAACCCAATATTTCGGTATGTGCCAGCGTACGTAAACTCGGGAATCCATGGAAACGGTGGATATCCAAAACCAAGGGGCAAACGGATCCGTCTGACACCTGCATCATTACTTATACCTGGTGGTTGAAAAATAAAAAGGGTAAGGACCTGGTCATTGACTACACGGCTCATCTGGCACATGAAATACTGCATACCAGCCATTTCGGCTATGTGCATAACCCAAAATTAGGGAGTCCACAATTTAAAAAAGAAAAGGATGTTGCTTATTTAATTGACGATTTGCTGGAAAACCTGATCAGAGAAAATTATACGAAATAGTGGAGACCGGCAACCACTTTAAAAAACGGGGCGAAACCGAAAAGCCATATGAGTAGGAACAAAACAAATACCAATATCATGAGTTTAAAAAACTATCTCCGCGATCAAGCTTACGACCTCATCGATGGTCCCGTAAGAAACCACCAACCTTTTCAACTATGGCTTAAAAAGCCTGCTGACGAAATTGAACTCTATTATGCACATGTGGATCAGGCTTTTACAAGTTCTGCACCTTTGTCCGAAGTAGTAAACGATGCCTTAAACGTTAATTCTACCAAAAAAGACAGCTATGGTTTTAACATCGGCATTACCCTCCTCGAGCAGATATTACAATCATTGGGAATGGGCACTTTTGAGCTTTCGGCCAAAATAAAAAGTGGTAAAAATGTAACCATTAGCTACGACAATGCCATCACCAAAGAATGTCCGGTGGGGGAAATTGAAAACTTCTTTTCGGAAGCTGACTTCAAACACAGCAACCCCACCTTATTGAAAAATGCCAACAGAAACCATATCATCATCATTACCGGGGTGGTCTTTGCCAAAAACCTGGTGGTTGAAATTGAAACAGATTTCAGTCTGAGTGCCGAACTGGTAGCCAGTCTGAACAGCGTGGCCGATGGCAAACTTGATTTCTCCATGAACAATGCTTCCAGTCTCAAAATGGTGTCGAGTGGTAACGGATATTTCCCCATTGCCGTAAAAGCCAGCAAAATTGACTACGACAGAGGTCATTTCAAGAAATTGAAATTGATAACAGACAACAGGAATTTCTTTTAATTCTGTCCTACATCCTTTCAGGAACTTCTACGCCAATGAGCTGCATAGCTTGTTTGATCGTGCGTGCTGTTACCGAAGATAATTGCAGTCGAAGCTGTCGCTTATGCACATTTTCTTCTTTGAGTATCATCAGGGCATGATAAAACTGATTGAATTCCTTGGCCAGTTCATAGGCGTAGTTGGCAATAATGGCCGGACTAAAACTGGTGGCCGCCTGATTTACCGTCTGTGGAAATTCATGAAGCAATACCAGCAGCGATTTTTCTTTGTCATCCAGTTCCATGGAAGAGGTAGTAACTTCGTTGAAAGAAATTGCCGCCTCATCTGCTTTACGCAACACCGATTTAATACGGGCATGGGTGTATTGAATAAATGGTCCGGTATTCCCGGTGAAGTCGATGGATTCGGCGGGATTAAACATCATGGTTTTTTTGGGATCCACCTTGAGCATGAAATATTTTAATGCTCCCAAACTCAACATGTTATAGAGTTCATGTGCCTCCTCCGGTGTGAAATCGTCAAATTTTCCCAAGGCTTCGGTGGTGATTTTTGCGGTTTGATACATTTCATCCATCAAATCATCGGCATCCACTACAGTTCCTTCACGCGATTTCATTTTACCCTGTGGCAGTTCCACCATGCCATAGGAGAGGTGCTCGATGGCGTCTGCCCATTCCTTACCCAATTTCTTTAGCACCAACTTGAGTACGTCGAAATGGTAATTTTGCTCGTTTCCAACTACATACACCAGCTTTTCAGGATGATAGTCGTTGTAACGGAGTTGTGCGGTACCCAGATCCTGAGTCATGTAAACGGAGGTGCCATCGGCGCGCAACAAAAGCTTTTCGTCCAGTCCCTCTGCAGTAAGGTCGCACCAAACGGAACCATCTTCTTTTTTAAATAAAACGCCGCTTTTCAAGCCTTCTTCCACCAACGATTTACCAAGCAGGTAGGTGTCACTTTCATAATATATTTTATCGAAATCGATGCCCAAACGGTTGTAAGTTACATCGAATCCCTCATAAACCCATCCATTCATTTTGAGCCATAAATCTCTCACCTGCTTGTCGCCATCTTCCCATTTCTTCAGCATTTGCTTGGCTTCGAGCAGGAGGGGAGCCTCATTTTTTGCCTTATCGGGATCCATTCCTTTTTCAATGAGGGCTGCCATTTCGGCTTTGTACTCCTGATCGAAACGCACATAATAGTCTCCAACCAGTTTATCGCCCTTTTGTCCGGTAGTCTCGGGTGTACTATCGTTTCCCCATTTCTGCCATGCCAACATCGATTTGCAAATATGAATGCCGCGATCGTTCACCAGGTTTACTTTTTTCACATCCATACCATTGGCTTTCGCGATGGCTGCCACCGACCAGCCAAGCAGGTTGTTTCTGATGTGTCCCAGGTGCAACGGTTTATTTGTATTGGGCGAAGAATATTCGATGACAATGGGAGCTCCTCCTGTATGTTTTTTAAATCCATAATCACTTTCGTGAAAAATTTCACCAAAAAACCGAAGCCAGTATTGATTGGAAACTGAAAGATTTAAAAAACCTTTAATAACATTAAAATCAATTATATCCGAGCTATTATCTATAATATACTTTCCAATTTCAGAAGCCGTTTGTTCCGGGTTTTTACGTGATATTTTCAGCAAGGGAAACACGACAACCGTATATTCACCCTTGAATTCGGGTCGTGTTTTCTGCACCTGCAGAAGTGCCTCGGCTGGTTCTTGTCCGTAAAGTGATACAATGGCTTCGCGCAACAATTGCGTGATGATGGTTTCAATCATGGCAAAATATTTAGAGGTGCAAAAGTAGCAAAAAGCAGGCTTCCTTGTTGCGTTTAATAAATCCAGACCACAAGCCCCGGACAATCTTCATGTTTTCGTACTGATACTCCGTCACAAACAGATAATTTCGTAATTTCCCATCCCAAAAGACATCAATAAATGCACATCGAAGAAGCCATCGCAGGATTTTTTCCCAACAACGAAATATCAGGTTATCAGCCCTATGGCTCCGGTCACATCCACCGTACCTATGTGCTTTGGACACATGATGGTAATTCTCAATACATCCTGCAGGAGATCAATCGAAACATTTTTCCTGAAGTAAAAGCCCTTCAGGAAAACATATCCAGGGTTACAAATCACCTGAAAAAGGTCAGCGAAAACAAAAATGATCCCCATCAAATCTACTCAGGACTGGAGGTAATCGCCACCTCCGACGGCCAATCTTTTTTCTCGGTAGATGAGCTCAGTTACTGGCGGGTTTTCAGGTTTATTCCCAACAGCCGAACGTTCGACACCATTCCTTCCGCTGCCCACGCTTACGAAGGCGGCAGGGCGTTGGGCAAGTTTCTTGGCGATTTGGATGGATTTCCCGTCGATTCTATATCCATCACCCTCCCCGGATTTCACGACCTCGGTAAACGTTTGGAGCAATTTGAGAAAGCCCTTCAATCGGACAGTGCATCAAGGATTTCCGGGATTAAAAATGAAGTTGGATTTGTCCGTCAACGGGCCGAGAAATTGCTTCAACTATTCAGTGACGAAACAACAAATTCCATGCCCCGGCGCATCACCCACAACGATCCCAAATTCAACAATATCCTTTTCGACCCAAGTGGTAAGTCCATTTGCATCATCGACTTAGACACCGTGATGCCGGGATTTGTTTTTCACGATTTCGGTGACGCCATCCGTACCGGAGCCGCTTCTTCGATAGAAGATGAACCCGACACGCAACAGATGTTTATCGATTTGGAACTCTTTGCTGCTTACGCCGAAGGTTTTCTCCAACAAATGCGCCACATACTTACAACTACCGAGCTTTCCACCCTAAGTCTGGCACCACAATACATGACTTTTATTATCGGATTGCGCTTTTTAACCGATTTTATTAATGGGGATATTTACTTTAAAACGGCACATCCCCGGCACAATCTCCAACGCTGGCATGCCCAGAAGGCCTTGCTTTTGAGCATGGAAAAATCCGAGCAAAAAATGACCGAAATCATTCAACAAATCATCAACCAACAACCTCAAAAAAATGAAGAATGACCGCAGAAATTTCATCAAAACCTCCCTTTTGGGTGCAGGGGTACTCACTTCAGGTGTACTCAAAGCCTTTGTTTCCAATCAAAAACCGGTTTTAATACGCGACAACACCTATGTTCCGTCAGAAAGTCAGACCTTTAACATGTGTGGATATGCTGCCCCAAAAATGGATACGGTACGCATTGGTTTTGTAGGAATTGGCGATCGGGGTTCAGGAGCGGTGGAGCGTATGGCACTTATTGAAGGTGTGGAAATTACCGCTCTTTGTGATATCAGGCAAGCAGCTGTGGATGGAGCCCAGGGCATACTAAAAAAGGCCGGACTTCGCAAAGCCAAGGAGTTTGTGGGCAGCGACACCGAATTTGTTAAACTCTGCGAAAGCAACAAGGTCGATTTGGTGTACATCGCCACCCCATGGGAGTTTCACGTGCCCACGGCCCTCGCCGGCATGGAAAACGGTAAACATGTGGCCATCGAGGTACCCTCGGCCAAAACCCTCGACGAATGTTGGCAATTGGTGGAAACCAGTGAACGTACCAGAATGCATTGTGTGATTTTGGAAAACTGTTGTTACGACTTTTTTGAACTACTCACGCTGAACATGGTTCGTCATGGCGTGTTTGGCGACCTGGTACATGGCGAAGGAGCCTATATCCACAACCTGGACTACTGGATGTTTAACAAGCCTCAGGACGAAAAAATGGTGGATGGCGCCTATACCAAATGGTGGCGCATTTGGGAAAACGAGCGCAAGGCCAATGTGTATCCCACCCACGGATTGGGTCCCATTTGTCAGGCCATGAACATCAACCGTGGCGACAAAATGGATTACCTTACCGCCATCATGTCGAAGGATTTCAGTCTGAAAAACCGGATTGCCGAAAAGGCAGCACAAGACCCTGTTTATGAGCAGTTTTTGAATCTGGACATGCGTGGCAACATGGACATTCAATTGATTAAAACCAACGCCGGACGCACCATCATGATACAGCACGACATCAGTTCGCCCCGGCCTTATTCCAGGATTCATTTATTGAGTGGCACCAAATGTTTTGCGCAAAAATGGCCCTTGCAACAAATCGCCTTTGGCCATGAAGTAGCCGATGAAGCAAAAATGGCCGAAATTGAGGAACAATACACCCCCGAACTGGTGCGCCGTGTGGGAGAAATTGCCAAAAGTGTGGGGGGACACGGTGGCATGGACTTCATCATGGATTGGCGGATGATCGACAACCTGCGCAATGGATTGCCCATGGACATGGATGTGTACGACGCTGCGGCTTGGAGTTGCATCACTCCTTTGAGCGAGTGGAGCATTGCCAACAATTCACAACCCATTGATGTGCCCGATTTTACCAGGGGCGCATGGAAAACCAACGCTCCGGTGGATACAAGGGTATTTAATGGTGGAACCACCCAGGTGCGTGAGGAGGTTATCAAAAAAATGGGAGGACAACTGGAACTTCAGTAAACCCCGCGACTAGCCCTGCTTGGCTTTTTTGGAGAATTTGAGGGCATAAACGGCCATCACCACCATCACCAACACAATCACCAACCACAGTTCGTCCAGCGTGGCAGAAGCAAAAGCAGAGATAATAAAGAGTGACGAAATGGACACGATGATGATATTCGCCATGGAACGCACTCCGGTTTCTATGTCCTTTTTAATCAGCGCGATACCCGACCAGAAATAGGGGAACAAAAGCAACATCACCGAAATGGTGACCGTAATACCGAAGGCAGCCTGAACATTACTTCCCATCATCATCAGGACAACCTCGATAACGGTCATGATGATTCCATTGATAACAAGTCCCTTGCTGTTGATACCATGTTTGTTGGTAAAGCTGTATGCTTTGGGTAAAAAACCGTTGTCGGCACTGGTTTTGGCTGCACTGGCTGAGGACAGGTTCCAAACCAGAAAACTAGCCAGACAAGCCACAGCCATAATTACTGACACAACTTCTCCCACGATTTTAGAGTGGAAGATGGTTTCCATGGCCATGGCGAAAGAAGCCGGGGCAGTTTGAATTTCTTTGGCAGAATACATTCCTTCAATTACCGTGGTGGAAGCAATATAGATGATGGCTACGATGACAAAACCCACAATGGTGGCGATGGGAACTACTTTTTTTGCATTGGCAATTTGTTCGTTGTTGGTGGCCACGCTTTCCACACCCACAAAGGAGAAAATAAGGATGGCAAATCCGGCCATAATGGCCTGCCCCGAGCCTTTTCCACTCACATTCCAGTTGTTTTGGTAAAGGGTGATGTCGAAATCGAACCAACCTGCCACCGATGTGATAATCACCGAAATAAGCAACAAAGTAACTGTTAACGATACTACTTTGGTAATGATGCCTACACCCCTGAGCGACATGAGGATAAACACCCAAATCAGTATGATCACCGTGACTCCCAGAAAAAATGGTTTGCCGAGTGCAGGAACAAACATCTCAAGGTATCCCAGCCCTGCAATCAGAATCGACACATTGGAAATCAGGTTGCCATACACATAAAAAAAACCACTTTTAGCACCAAGCACCGGATTAACGTAGGTGGCCAACGCCGTTGGACTGGGATCGTCGAAACGACTGCCCGCCCGCACATAAACCAGGGTTAAAAACAACGCCCCAAACGTGACCAGGGCAAATGAAATTACCGTAATGGAACCTGTTTCGGCCAACTGTTGTGGCAAGGCAATAATGCCGCTTCCGGCCAAACTGGACACGATGAGAAAAATCGCTCCGATTAACCCCAATTTTTTTGCTTCTTTCATGATGTGATGGTTAAATTTATGTAGAATTATGAATGCTGTGTCAACAAATCAAATGCTTTCCGGATTCCTGTGAGCCAATGCACCAAATATATAAATTATTTGTTTTCATTCGTTTGTTTACGTCACTTTTTAGGAGAAAATGAATAGATAGTACAATGCATATTGGCTGTGAACCAACCGCCGTTTGTGTTATCAACTTAAAATGGCTTAAAACTTTTGGTGATTTCAACTCAAACACCTTGCTTTTTGTTTATTTTTGCTAGCGATATAGGTGTTAGTTTATCAGACCTGATAAACAACTTAATATGGGAAACAGGTGAAAAACCTGTACAGTTCCCGCTGCTGTGAGCTCAAATAAAGCTCCTGAAACCCGGTCACTGTTTGCATTGGCGAATGGGAAGGCCTCAGGAGTGAGTAAGTCAGAAGACCTGCCTAAATCAACTGGATGATCAAAGCTTTCGGGATAAAAGCATGGTGATGTTAAAATCATTTTGTCAACTCTTCCTGTAAAGTTTTGAGGTAAATAATTAATAATTAAACCTTAAAGCTTTAACAAATGAAAAAAAATTATTCTTTGTTTCTGGCGGCATTCATGCTGCTCGCGGTTTCTGCACTGGAAGCCCAAACATTTATTGTAAAACAAGTTTTTGTTGGTTCGGGAGGCAATTTCAGCGATCCGGACGATTTCGTGGAAATCAGTTCCTACGATCCCAATGGCGGGCAAACTTCCTCATTTGGAAACATACGTACGCAAAGTGTTCAGGACATGTTGATTGACGGTAACTTTTTGTACGTGGCCGCTCAGGATTCCATTGCCAAATTCAACATCGACACCTACAATCGGGTGGCCATTGCGGCTGCTCCGGGAGTAAACAAATTGGCCAAATACGAAAACAAACTCCTGGCTAGTTTTGCCTACCCCAACACCTCTGATTTTTTGCGGGTTTATGATGCCAATAACCTGGATTTTATATCTGTGATTGAGGGGATATCTGATGAAGCTGCCGGGATGCTGGTAGTGGATGATGCCCTGTATGTGGCGGTTCCCGGAGGATGGATGAGTACCACCGGAAAAATTGCCCTTGTCGACCTTAGCGAACTTATTCTGCTCAAAGAAGTGGATATGGGCACGAATGCCGCCGGTATTTTCGACCTGTATCTATATGACAATCTACTGTTTTCGGTAAACAAATCCGCCTGGGGAGCGACTTCGGGATACGTCACTCAAACCAATACGGCCCTCTCGCAGTTTAACCATACCCTGTATCAACATGCCCTGGGCAATGGCACAGGACTGGACAATGGACAACTATTTGTTCAAATGGATAACGGAATTGGCCAAATCGATCTCAACGACATGAGTCTGGTCAACGCCTCTGTTGTTTCTCCTTTTGAAATGAGCATTGCTTCCGCAGAACTGGATACCGTTAACTCCTTATTCTATGTATCCACCACCGACTATGCTTCGGTGGGCGAAGGGTTGATTTTTAATCTGCAGGGCGAAAATACGGGCTCCTTCGATGCAGGAATTTCTCCCGAAGCCATCGCCATCGATTACAGATCAACAGAAGGTATTGGCGAAAATTTAATCACCCTGGCCATTGCTGCCATGCCCAACCCATCTGATGAAACCTGCCAACTATCCTTTCCTCAAGAGCTTGCAAATGCCGACTGGAAAATTACCGACCTCCTTGGTGCCACCGTGCGATCAGGTCACCTTCATGGCAATGAAAACGAATTGACTATTGACGTATCCACATGGCCATCGGGTCTGTATGTTGCTGTTGCCAGAAATAGCAGCCACCAAGGTGTGGTCAAGTTATTGGTAAGGTAATGAGACGCTCCTTAAGGTATATGGCAACATTTATCCGTCAACATGCCCATGGGATACTGCTCATGGGCATGTTGTTGGGTTTAACCAACCTGACAGCCCAATATGCACCGCCTGCGGGCATGGCGGGAACCACGGCCATTGCGGCCGACAGCAATGTTTTCGTGGCCTGGGCCTCAGATTGCATATTAGAAGAAGGATGGATGGACATTACCAATGAATCTTTGGGAAAGGTGTATTTTGGTGAAGCCAGTGACGCTACCCAAATGGCCGATAACGCGGTTGTTAGTCTGGGAGATGGGGGAGTGGCCACCTGTTTTTTCGACATCCCGATCGTGGATGGTCCCGGAGCGGATTTTGCTGTTTTTGAGAACTCATTCGACGACACTTTTTTGGAGTTGGCCTTTGTGGAAGTGAGTTCCGATGGCAACATCTTTGTTCGTTTTGACGCCGTTTCGCTCACCCAAGCCGATGCTCAGATTGAAACCTTTGGCACCCTGGACGCCACTAAAATCCACAACCTGGCCGGAAAATATCGTGGAGGTTATGGCACACCTTTCGATTTGAAAGAACTGGAAGGGGTTTCGGGTCTCGACATCCGGCATATTGTGGCGGTAAGGATTGTGGATGTGGTGGGCAACATTGTTCCTGAATATGCCCGTTTGGATGTCAACAATCACGTGATTAACGATCCCTGGCCCACGGCTTTCGAAACCGGAGGCTTTGATTTGGATGCAGTTGGCGTGATGCACAACCTGGAACATACACATGTGGATCAAATGGATTTGGCATTTGAAGTACGGGCTTTTCCCAATCCTGTGATGGAGAAATTGCAAGTTCAATCGCCCATTGATTTACAACGGATAGCCCTTTATTCGTCCAACGGCCGCCTGATCTTCGAGGTGATGTGCGAAAACAATGCGCTTATCGACCTGCAAAATCAAACCAAAGGTTTATACATGCTGCATCTGGTTTCGGAACATGGTTCATCCACAAAAAAAATCCTGAAGTTGTAAACGATGAAAAGCCTCAATTTCAGTTGTTTAATTGTGCTTTTAACCTTGCTATCGGGTGTTGAATCCCTGATGGGTCAGGCCATTTTCGATACATTGAATTTAGAGGAATTTGAGGTGGTTGATTCTTATTTTCTATCGGGAAATACCTCCCGAAGTCAGCAAATAGACTCGTTGCACATCACCGAGTTTGGTCAGCAGGATTTGGGTGAGATGCTGTCGGCGCTTACGCCTGCTTACGTCAAATCCTACGGAAGAGGAACCATGTCAACGGTTTCCATTCGGGGAGCAGGAGCGGCCCATACCCAGGTGCTTTGGGAAGGATTCCGATTGAATTCGCCCATGTTGGGACAGGTGGATTTTTCTCAAATACCCAATGCCCTTTTCACGGAAGTGGAATTGCTATACGGAGGTGCCTCCATGTCAAACTACACAGGAGCCTTTGGCGGAAGCATCAACCTTTCATCCCAAACCGGGACAGAAGAACCGGACGAAACCATTCGATTGGAACAAACTGCCGGAAGATTCAACACCTGGCTTACTTCGTTGTCAGTACATCTCGGCAAGGGAAAACTAACAAGTAAGACCAATTTCATCCGTCAATCTTCCGACAATAATTTCACCTATTATAACACCGCTATTCTGCCTCATGAAGACATGCAACAACAGGATGCATCGTTCAGGAATATGGGATTTATGCAGCAGTTTGATATGGAGATGGGGAAAAATCAGCATGTTTTCTTTAGTTCCTGGAATCAGTGGTCCGATCGGGATTTGCCCCCCATCATGAGCAATGTATATCAACTTCAAGAGGAAAATCAACAGGATTTTACCTCCCGTACCCTCGCCGGTTGGAAAAAAACTACCCAAACATCCGCCATTGAAATTAAAGGGGCCTATTTTTACGAAGACTACCATTATTCTCTACACACTTCTACCCAGGATTCTTCGCAAAGTACAGTACTTTTTATTGACTCCAGAAACCTGATTAACAGTGCATTTTTGACCGGAAACGGGTTGTTTGACTTAGGCCCTGGCTTTTTGCTCGCCACTCAGGTCAGTTTGGAATACCAATGGGTGGAGAGCATCAATTATGTGGATGTCAAAAAACGCCAAACCACCCAATTAATGGCCTCATTGGAAAAGAAAATGTGGGAAAAACTCACCCTGAAACTCTTGATAAGAGGAGAATACGCTGATGAAGAATATCAGCCTTTTTTGCCCTATTTTGGCCTGAATTACCAACCCTTTGACAGAAAGTGGTTGTCGATAAGAGCCAATATTTCAAGAAATTACAAACGACCAACCCTCAACGAATTGTATTTTTATCCCATGGGAAATGAGAATCTGAATGATGAAAGTGCCCTGGAAACAGAAGTCGGCATCGATTTGAATCATCACTTTGGAAAACAAGTATTTTCAGCAGGATTTACCGCTTTTTATTCTTCCATCGACAACTACATTCAATGGCTACCTTCGGGATTTGGACCTTGGGAGCCCTCGAATATTAACCGTGTGCTTTCGAGAGGGGTGGAAGTGACGCTGAAAGGAGAAGGAAAGGTGGGAAATATTGGTTGGACTGTGGCAACCCAATACGCCTGCACGCATGCCTCTGAAAGCGATTCGATGGTCAACGCCACACAACTGCCCTATAT
Organism: Bacteroidales bacterium; assembly: GCA_965140775.1. GTDB lineage: Bacteria > Bacteroidota > Bacteroidia > Bacteroidales > F082 > UBA6244. The sequence goes on from OZ223471.1 coordinate 2,301,590, forward strand.
CCCACGACATCAGTCCAATGGGTTTCTGTCAGCTTCCTATCACCGGTATTTTATGCGTTGGAGCACGAGCTATGTGGACGAACGTAATTCCACATTGAACAATCATGCCGACTTGCCCGCATATTGTCTTCATCATCTAACCCTTGGAAAAAACTTTGCCTTGAACAAACTTTTTGTAGAAACACGTGTAAAAATTTATAATCTTTTTGATATCGACTACCAGGCTGTTCGCTGGAGGGCCATGCCGGGACGCTATGCCGAGATATCAGTTAAAATAATATGGTAATATGAAACATATACTTTGGTTTACCTTACTGGCATTGATGGCCATATCGTGCTCGGACAAGAACACGGACACGCCTGTGGTACATCCCCTTGAAGACGGAGGTTTGTTTGTCCTAAATCAGGGTAATTTTACCTACGGTAACGCATCACTCAGTTACTATCATCCCATCGAAAAAACCGTGGAACCAGCCGTATTTTATGAAATAAACGGGGCTCCTTTGGGCGATGTGGCTCAAAGCATGGTCATTCATGGAGAGGTGGCCTATGTGGTGGTAAACAACTCCGGGTATATTTACTCATTTGACCGCCATACGGGCCAGTTTTTGGGAAAAATCACCGGCTTTGAATCACCCCGACAGATGATGTTTGTGGACGATGAGAAAGCCTATGTGAGTGATCTTTATGCCAACTACATAACAGTGGTTTCCCCATCCGGATATGAAATTTTGCGACACATTCCGTTGGGGCGCAGCAGCGAGGCCATGGTCATGGTCGGGGGGCAAGCCTTTGTGTGTCAGTGGTCTGATTACAACCAGACACATGAAAACAATCAGGTCATGGTGATTGATACGGAAACAGATATGGTGATCGATTCCATTCATGTGGGCAAGGAACCCAACAGCATGGTACTTGATGGCGATGGGTATTTGTGGGTGTTGTGCTCAGGAGGGTATATGAATGTGGAAAAACCCTCCCTTTGGAAAATAGATCGCGTAAACCACGCCATTATGCTTGTCATGCAATTTCCTGAACAAAACTCAAATCCAACATGTTTGAGTTATGATGCCAACAATGATCGATTGCTGTTTATAAATGGTGGCATATTTGCCGTTTCCACCAAGGCCACAGAATTGCCATCAGTCCCCATCATTGAGGGAGGTGAGGCTAATTTTTATGCACTTTACGTAGATACAGCCAGCAGTGAAATATACGTAAGTGATGCCGGAAACTACCTGAGCAATGGACAGGTTTTTCGATACAATGCACAAGGAACACTGGTGGATAGTTTTGAGGCGGGGATAATTCCGGGAAGTGTTTGTGTGAATAAATAGGCTGCCTTTATTTACAAGTTGAAAGATTTCCCTGTCATATGATTGGGTAAATTCAATCTTGATGCTTTAAAAATTATTATTTTTGTCACCATGACAAAAGCAAAAAAAGAATATATAACCAAGCGATTGGTCGAACGTCAGTCCAAAAAGGCCTTTACAACTGCCTCAACTGAAGCCATGGAAGCGAATGGATATGTTATTATTGTGAAAGATGGATATGTTGTGAAAGAGTCCTCTGATGGATCAATTGAGATTTTGGAGGAGTTGGATAATGATATTTCAGAAATGAAACTAGTTCTGGATTAGAATGGTTAAAAGATTGAGGGTATTTGCCTGACCCAATGGTTCTGGTAAAAGTTCAATTATTCAAAGCCTCCTCAATCTTGAATTGGAGGAGGGTAAAAAGTTGGATTTTGGAATTTATATAAATGCAGATGACATTGCCCTTCAGTTAAAAAACAAAGGTTGCCCTTTCGATGCCTTTGAAGTGGAAGTGACAAAAAAAGAGTTGTTGAAAACGGCTTCTGAATCAGGTCTGATTAATAATACATTTTCAATTGAAAGGTTTTCAGATTGTATTAGGTTGGAGCATAACGTACTGAAGCTAAACAAGAAGCAAGCCGGAAAATTGGATGACAATCCCGGGGAGCGAGTAGCTCAAATAGTAGCCGATTTTCTAAGAAAGAAATTGTTGAGTCTCGAAAAAAAGTTTTCCTTTGAGACGGTATTCTCCCATGAAGGCAAAGTAGATTTTATGAAACAGGCAAAAGATGCCGGATATAAAGTGTATTTGTATTACGTTTCGACTGAGCATCCAAGAATTAATAATTATCGGGTTAATGTTGTCCGTGCCGGGAAAAAAGGACATGTGGTGAGCAAGGAAAAAATTTATAGTCGGTATTATCGTTCCATGAATTTAATGTATCAGGCAGCTGCACTCAGCTATCAGGCGTATTTTTTTGACAACTCTTATGATGGGAGTAACCACACAATGTTTGCCCATTTTAAGGTTACAGGAGAGGGAGTTAAGATATGGGATGAAACCCATAAAGAGTCCTATCCAATCTGGTTTAAGAAGTATTATTCGGCAAAATTGGCAAGATAACCGCTTTTGGCCTTTTTGTCTGACAGTTTTATTAATATTTCAATAACAAGCCTTTTGTTGCATAATTTACCTACTTTCGGCGAACTTTTGCAATTTACTCCACTCACTAACTAAACTGCCCTCATGACTAAATCCAAAGGAAAAGCGTCTTTCGCTTTGATTTTTCTCACAGCTTTCGGCCTGGTATTCACAAGCGTTTCCTGTTCCAAGAAGAACAATTCGCCCCAAGCGGTGGCCTCTGTGTCACCATCAGCGGGTTCCACCTCTACCGTGTTCACGCTCGATGCATCCCAAAGCCGGGATGAAGAAGACGATGGCTCTCAACTTCAAATTCAACTGGATTGGGAGGGCGACGGAATCTATGAAACTGATTGGGTATCAGAAAAAGTACACCAAACAACCTTCGATAGTGAAGGTGAGTTTCAGGTTAATATCCGCGTGAAAGATACGGATGGAGAAATCACACAAACATCTGCCAACCTATCTGTTACCAACAGTCCGTCGTTGATTCCCGACCATAGTCCGTTCAAATACAACGTAGGCATCAATTATGAATCGTGGCCTACGCGCCCGCATCGGGTTGTGGCCAGAGATTTGGACCAGATCACCAAATATTTTAAGCTCATTCGTACCTATCACGGAGCCGGCGTTTTTTCCACCGACACCATTCTCGACCCCACCATGATCGAGGTGATTAATTATGTGGTGGCCAATCCGGTGCTTGAGATAGAATTGTCGGTGGGCACCAACAATTCGGCACTGAACAAAGCCGGAGCCGCGGGGTACATGGTCAACCGGGCTTATACCGACAAATGGGTGCAACAGCTCGTTGCTGCATTTGGTTCGGTGGCCAATACCAAAACCTACGTCAAAGTGATTTTGTTGGGCAATGAAATCGATCGAAATGCTCCCGGTGCCCCGGGAAGTGCACTGTTCAACGATTATATCCACCAATGGATACCTCAATCGTTCGACAACATGAAGGCCTCATTGGCTGCCGCCGGAATGCCCGAAATACCGGTTTCCACCACCATTACCAACTACCCATCCGACCCTGGTGCCAACCTGGTTTCGTCCACTTCCGTGAAATACATCCACGATAATTGGAGTCCCCAATGGAATTCAGGCGACCCTTTTGTGTTTTTCAATCAATACACTCAAAACATGAAAGACACAGATTTTGGCTACGACATCAATTATTTTGAACTGGTTGCCAGTGAATTAGCCGGATCACCGAGTGTTTACGTCGGCGAAACCGGCTACGACGCCACTTTTGGTGTGGAAAATCAGGTGAAAGTAGTGAAGCAGATTTTCAATTGGCTTGACGGACAATATGGAGGAAACAAAATTACCGTTCCTTTGTTCCTGTTTCAGGCCTTCGATTTGCCCATTCCTCCTCCCGGAACAGCTACCATGTTTGGAATTTTTAAGGACAACGAACAAAATGTGCCCGAGGGATTAAAAAGTGGGATTGCGGTTCCTGAGTGGATTGTAAAACCGAAGGGGTAATAATTTTTCATGTAAATGACCAGAAAAATGGTGCACTTGACAATCAGGGATTTTCTGAAAATGAGTGAAAATTAGCTCACTTCTTCCGCTGCCTGAACAACCATTCCAACATCAATGGGTCGGCATAGGCACCCAACCAGGAAAAATGTCCCACTTCGGGGTATTGGGTAAAACCGGGCCGTGCGCCTGCCTTAATCAATGCCGAAAACATGTCCAAAGAATATTTAGGACTCACCGATATGTCGTCAGCACCATGAAATATCCAAATGGGAATGTGGGCGATGCTTGCCGCGCGCGACACATCGCCGGCGCCACAAACGGGCACTGCAGCCGCAAACAAATCCGGGTAACGCATGATGGCATCGTAAGTGCCATATCCACCCATGGACAATCCGGTAATGTAGATGTGGTTGGTATCGATGGGGAAGTTTACAATGAGTTGTCGAATCAATCCAATTACCTGCTTCATGGATTTGGAAGGGTCGGGCTTCAGGGTGAGCCTTCCCGTGAGGGTATCTTCATCCAGATTCGACCAGCGCATGCTGTCGGGGCATTGGGGAGCTACCACCAGGGCAGAGGATACTGCATCATCAAGCGAGGTTGAGCAAATTCACCTACTCCCCACTTCAATTGGGCTTCGTTGTCATGACCACGCTCGCCGGAGCCATGCAAAAAAATTACCAACGGAATCTTTCTTCCCGGATTGTAGTCGGGAAATAGCAACCTGTAGAAAAGGGTGTCGGAGGAGTCATCCACGTATTGCTCATAGCTAAATATACTGTTTTGTGCCTGCACCTGTGCAATCGGAAAGGCGTAAAACATTGAAAATAAAAGAAAAGACAAGAGGAAAGATTTCATTGTGGATGGTTTAATTATGTTGCATACTTCAAGCTAAGATAGTAAATAATTGTTCGAGGGAAAGCCTGAATAATTTGTAAGTTTGAAACCAGAAAAAGATGTATATGAGGGTACTCTTCCAAAGTTTATTGTGGCTGCTCCCATTGGGGATAATTGCACAAACAAATACCCCGCCTCCCAAAGCCATACCTCCTTTGCCAACTGCACATCAACTCCAAAGGATGTCTGTGGAATTGAGTGCCTTTGTTCATTTCACGGTCAACACCTTTACCAACCTCGAATGGGGTTATGGCAACGAACCCGACTCTGTTTTCAACCCCACGGAGGCCAATCCTGAACAATGGGTAAAGGTGCTCAAAGAAGCGGGATTCAAACAGTTGATTTTCACTTGCAAACATCACGACGGATTTTGTCTGTGGCCGTCGGCATATACTGAACATTCCATCAAAAACAGCCCATACAAAAATGGTCGTGGCGATCTCGTTGGTGAGTTGTCGGAGGCTTGCCACAACGAGGGTATGCAGCTGGGTATTTATCTTTCTCCCTGGGACCGAAACAGCGCAGTGTATGGAACCCCTGAATACATCACCTACTACCGAAATCAACTGACCGAATTGATTACACAATACGGACCCGTCTCAGAATTGTGGCTTGACGGTGCCAACGGTGGTACCGGATACTACGGCGGCAGCAACGACAGGAGACAGATCAGCCGTGATTATTATAGTTGGGACAGTACCATCCAACTCGCCCGTTCGTTACAAGCCTCGGAAATGGTTGTTTTCGGTGATGCCGGTCCAGACATCAGGTGGGTGGGAAATGAGCAAGGATATGCAGGTGAAACCAACTGGTACGCCATGGATACTGATTCGTGTTATGTTCGCCATCAGGGCTTCGAGGCGTTGCTAGCTTCCGGGATGGAAAACGGAGCAAACTGGATTCCGTCAGAAGTTGACGTGTCCATCCGCCCGGGTTGGTTTTATCACCCACAGGAGGATGATCAGGTAAAAACAGCTGAGGAACTTTTTCAAATCTACCTGCAATCGGTGGGCAGAGGTGCTGTGTTGCTGTTAAATGTACCTCCCGATCAGAGGGGACTTATCAGTGAACGGGATGTGAGGTCGTTACAAGGTTTTCGTGCTTTGCTTGATGATGCTTTTCAGGTGAATCTGGCCACGGAGGCACACATCAACGTAAGTTCTGTTCGTGGAAATTCAGGGGATTTCGATGCCAATAAATTGAATGACAATAACCGGGAAACCTATTGGGCCACCGACGACGGCCTGACAACCGGCTTTATTGAAATTCAACTCGACACCATTCAACCTGTTCGTTATGTTGTGCTTCAGGAGTATCTGCCTCTTGGACAAAGGGTTGGTGCCTTTTACATTGAAGTAAAAATTGGTCACGAATGGCAGAAGGTGGCCGAAGCTACCACGATGGGAATGAAAAGAATCATTCCCCTGAAAGAAGTTAGTACCGACAACATCAGAATACAGATCACCCGGGCAAAAGCTTGTTTAACCATATCCGAAGTTGCAATCTATTAATCAATATATTATGTGGATTCATCAAAAAAGTTGGCAGTTGTTAGCGGCCATCATCATCACCCTTTCAACACCCTTGCCGGCACAACAACTGCCTACCTTTGCCATACACGATTCGGCCTTTTACTACGATGGGAACCCCATCCAAATACATTCAGGGGAAATGCACTATGCCCGCATTCCGGAAGCGTATTGGCGACATCGCGTGCAGATGGCCAAAGCCATGGGATTAAATACCCTGGCGGTTTATTGCTTTTGGAATTTTCACAATACTTCACCCGGTGTTTGGGATTTTACCTCCGAACGACATAATCTGGCCAAATTTGTCAGCATCTGTCAGGAGGAAGGCATGTTCGTAATGCTACGCCCCGGCCCATATGTATGCGCCGAGTGGGAATTTGGCGGTTATCCCTGGTGGTTGCAAAACGATCCCGACATGGTGGTACGCAACAACCAGGCCTTCCTCGACTCGTGCAACATATATATCCAACATCTGGCCCATGAGTTAGTCGGATTGCAGATAACCCATGGCGGTCCCATCATCATGGTTCAGGTTGAAAACGAGTTTGGGTCGTTCGTAGCCCAAAAACCGGACATCCCCATCGAGGCACATCAACAATACAACATGGCCATCAAAAACATGCTCACCGAAGCGGGATTCGATGTGCCCTTGTTTACTTCCGACGGCGATTGGCTGTTTGATAAAGGAGCCATTCCGGGTGTATTGACCACAGCCAATGGGGAAGAAAACATTGAAAATTTAAAAAAAACCATCGATGTTTATTTTCCGGGAGGGCCCTATATGGTGGCCGAATATTATCCCGGTTGGCTCGACCATTGGGGAGAAGCGTTTATCCGTGTTGATGCGGAACAAGTAGCCACGCAAATCGAAAAATATCTTCAAAACGGGATCAGTTTTAATATCTATATGGTACACGGAGGAACCAATTTTGGCTTCACATCAGGTGCCAACTATACCGACTCGAAGGGCATTCAACCCGACATTACAAGCTACGATTACGATGCTCCCATCAACGAACACGGCGGTGTTACCCCCAAATACATGGCCATCAGGGAAGTGATGAAACGATATACTGATAATTCAATAGCCGAAATCCCTGACCCCATTCCGGTGATTACCCTGCCCGATATTATTTTAAATAAAAAAATGAGCCTCTTTACCTGTCTGGACACCATGAATCCTACGATTAGCGAACATCCTCTAACATTTGAAGAGTTGCAACAGGGACATGGATACGTGCTTTATCGCAAACACTTCACGGAACCCTTTCATGGTATTTTGGAGGTCGAAGGACTGCGCGATTATGCCCTGGTATTTGTCAATGGAGAAAGGGCAGGGGAGCTCAATAGAATGACTAATACTTACGGGCTACAAGTGGATATTCCGGCTGATGCCAATCTGGATATTTTGGTAGAGAACATGGGACGCATCAACTATGGTGCACAAATTACTGAAAACACCAAAGGAATCATTTCTCCGGTGCTAATAGATAAAGTTGAGCTGACAGGCGATTGGGAAATGTATCAACTGCCCATGACGCAGCCCCCCAAACCGGATGCCTACAGTGCCACGGTGCGAAACGGAACCCCGGTAATTTATTCCGGTACTTTCGTGGTAAATCAACCCGGCGACGTGTTTCTCGACATGCAAAGCTGGGGCAAAGGCATTGTGTTTGTGAATGGGAAAAATCTTGGGCGCTACTGGAATATCGGTCCGCAGCAAACGCTGTACCTACCGGGATGTTGGTTGAAAACAGGTGAGAATGAGGTGGTCATTTTCGAGCAACAGAACAACCATGACCAAATGGTGCTTCGGTCGTCACCGTTGCCGGTATTGGACAAATTGAATGTGTTGGAGTAGCCCTGTTTATTCACATATCAGCAAAGATTTGCCCCCTGTTTTTTAAAAATTCCCTCCGAAATACATAGTGTATTCGTTTTCAGTAATTAGATGAGAGAAATCCGGTAAAATTATCTGGTTTGGTCGAAATATTATTTATCTTCGGGGTTTGAATGTGCCGTCCCCATCTAATTCTTATTTAAAAACAATAAAATGAAACAGTTCGTCTTATTTTTTGTCCTGATAGGTATGTTTTTGAACCTACCTGCACAACAGAACCATATGAAACCCGTCCCCTTCAGGGTAGGGGCGTGGCTACCTTCCGATCAGGCGATTCTCGACAAGTGGATGCAAACCCTCATTACCGAAACCGATGCCAACACCCCCTTATTGCCCGTGATGCAAGAGTTTAAAAACCTGATTGAAAGCGATCCGGAGATTTACATGCTGTTTCATCAGATGTTTATGCAGGTCCCCAATAAACCTCCGTACAATCTGGATCCAACCGGAAAGCCTCAGGTGCGCGACTACCTGCATATGCTTCAGTTGATTAACCAAGTTATGACCAAAGCGCCTGAATTTAACGAAACCGGCCTGGTGGGTTTTCCCATCAATGCCATTCTCGATTGGCCCATGGGAACAGAAGCCGGAGCTTCTGCCTTTTTAAACCCCAAGGTAAACGCCCAATTTAAAAAGATACTCAATGAATGGGCTGTGTTTTTAAGCTCGCCCGATTCGCGCGAAGTATTGGGCAACGATCCCCGTTCGGGTTGGTTTGGAGAGGATGCCAAAAAGGCCATGCCCAATTTCGTGGACGATTTTATTTGCGACCCGTCGCAGCCTTATTATGGGTTTACCTCATGGGATAACTTTTTTACACGACAATTCGGGGATGGAAAACGTCCGGTGGCAAGTCCTGATGATGATGCCGTTATTGCCAATGCCTGCGAATCGGCGCCCTACCGTTTGGCCACACAAGTGAGTAAACTGGATAAATTCTGGATAAAAGCACAGCCTTATTCCATCCAATACATGTTGAATGGCGATCCGTTGGCTGAACAATTTGTTGGAGGTACGGTGTATCAGGCTTTTTTAAGTGCACTCTCGTACCACCGTTGGCATAGTCCCGTAAGTGGTAAAATTGTGAAAACAGAGGTAGTTGATGGTAGTTATTATGCCGAAACCATTGCCGAAGGGTTCGATCCTTCAGGACCCAACGACTCACAAGGCTATATTACTGAAGTGGCCACACGCGGGCTGGTTTACATTCAGGCCGACAATCCTGATATAGGACTGATGTGTGTAATGTTTGTTGGAATGGCCGAGGTTTCTACGTGCGACATCAGAGTTTACGAAGGGCAACATGTGAACAAGGGAGACGAACTGGGTATGTTTCATTTTGGAGGTTCCACCCATTGCCTTATTTTCAGGCCCGGGGTAAACCTGGAATTCGACATGCACGGACAAACCCCCGGGCTTAACTCGGACAATATTCCGGTAAGATCAAGGATTGCCACCGTTGTGGGGAAATAGCTAATCCTGGGTGCTCATACAGGGGTCGTTTGATGAATCCATTGGTTTTCCTATCAGGAAAAATGTTGGTTGTTCCAATGCAGGAGGTATTTACTTGTTGGATCTTTCATATTCCTCCCGCATCGATTTATAAGCAGACTTCATCACCTTGAAGTAGGCTCCTGCCCAAAAATTGCGAAAACCATACCCCACGGCTTTCCCGTAGAATCGTTGGGTTAGCAGTACTTGCTTAGTTTGAATATCAAAAAAAGTCACCCAAATGGCGGCGTTTTCATTATATTTTTAGTTGCCCGCCAAAAAGGTATTACATTGCTCCACTTATCTGCACATGCTTTTCGATTTCAGGTCGCCATTGTTCCTGATTCGACATGGTGTCGCAAATTATTTCATGAAAATACACCTGATACCAGATTTTTTTTTGAAACGCGCAAATGTTCTTATACACTTTTTCCGAATGTATCATTAATTTCAAAATAAACGCTTCTTTTGGTTCGCGATGGTTGTTTATTACCTGACTCAAGCTTACCGGAGCAATATCAATATCTTTTGCAAAATCACTTCTCTTTGAATATATGCAATCAATGTATGATTTTAAAAAACCTGAGAAATAGTGCTGATTATCATACACAGGATGCTGAATATATTCTTCCATTTTCAGCTTCAATTGCATAAGTTTAGCTTTGGTGATCTGTTCTTTTGAAAGGTTTTTCATTCTCATCAAACGAGCTTCCATTAAAGATGTGGCATCCAATTCACTTTCCTCATTTGATATATATCTCGAATCTACACCGTATTCTATGTCCATCATGTGATCTTTATTTTCAGTCATTGTCGTATAAATTTATTAAGTCAATAATCTCAGGAACTTCTATACTCAAGGTCATGCCTGTAATGTTCATGTGGTATTTATCAATGTAATGCTGAGCAATTTGGCTTTTAGGTCGCAATGAAACGCATGCCAATTCTCCATATTCACGAATGGCGATTTTTGCCACGAAGGCAATAAGATTTCCAGCAATTTTATTATATTTCTTTTCATTTCCTTTGTTCTCTTTCGACACTGTCAGTAGCCTGATATGTATCCTCCATTCCTGAGGAATCCTTTCTATGGAGATAAGTCCCAGAATATCACCGGAACCTTTTATCTGTAACTTGTAAACTTCTTGATTCTTTTCAATTTTCCAGTCAAAAAAATACCTGTTTTTGTGTAATATCTTAAACTCATCAGTTTTAACAGATGAAATTTCCACCAAATGTTCATTACCAGTTGATGTGTCAGTTATTTTCATACGACAAAGATACTAATTTAGTTTACGTAATTAGTAAACTAATGCTCTTAACTTTACATTATTTGGAAATAATATTTGCTTGCAAATAGGCGGAATTTCAGATCAGGATATGTTTGATAACCTTTTTTTAGACCATCGCAATTCAAAGGTAGTGAAAACCCGGAACCGCTTCAAGCGTCCACGCTTGAAGTCAAAGCCATTTAATCTGTTTGGATTAACAAAAAAAAACACCTGCAATCTATTAACTTACAGGTGTTTTTGTTATGAAGATGTGATCCCGGCAGGGCTCGAACCTGCGACCCGCAGCTTAGAAGGCTGCTGCTCTATCCAGCTGAGCTACGAGACCAACTTGGGTGTGCAAAATTACACTTTTTTTCATTTGAGCAATGCGTCATACAGAATTTCTACGGGATGATAGGCTGTGCGCGACGTGCCGTCTTTTATTTGGTGCCGGCAAGAGGTGCCGGGGGCGGCAATCAAGGTGGTGGCGGCACTTTTCCTTACCGCCGGAAACAAGACCAACTCACCAATTTTCATGCTCAAGTCGTAGTGCTCTTTTTCAAATCCAAACGAACCGGCCATACCACAGCATCCTGAAGGAATTTCCGTGGCCGTATAATGCTCTGGGAAATTCAGGACAAAGAGGGTGGGAGCGGTGCTTGCCAACGATTTCTGGTGACAATGACCGTGTAGCCTGATCTCTTTTTTCTCGCCGGTAAACTGCTCTCGCGTAATCTTTCCGGCTTTGATTTCCCGCTGCAAAAACTCGTCTATCATCAACGCATTTTTGGCCAATTCTCCGGCAGCCTTTTTCATGGGTTCATCGGTCAGCTCTTTGTATTCGTCCCTGAAGGTCAGGATGGCGGAGGGTTCGATGCCCACCAAAGGTGTTTCACTGGAAATGAGGGCATGCAACTTGCGCACATTGGCGTTGGCAATGGTTTTGGCCCGTTTCACCATGCCTTTGCTCAGGTAGGTACGGGCACTTTCCAAATGGTCGGGAATCACCACTTCGTATCCCAAAGCGGTGAGTAATTGAATCGCCTTGATGCCTATCTCGGTGTCGTTGAAACGGGTGAATTCATCATTAAACAAATAGACACGACCGTTGGGAAAAGTGCCGTTGTGCCGACGGGTATGTTGACGGTGCCATTTCTCAAGGGTGGTTTTATACAGCAAGGGAAACTGCCTTTGGGGAGCAAATCCCACCAGTTTGGCGGTGATGCCGGACATCAATTTGTTGCCATTCACAAAGTTGTAAATCCACCTGAAATGTATGCCCAAAGCATTGATTTTGCTGATGTGGGCTATCATCAACGTGCGCAGGGGAATTCGGTGACTGGCATAATATTGCTGTAAGAATTCGGCTTTAAGTTTGGCCACGTCCACACTGGCCGGACATTCTGATTTACAGGCTTTACACGACAAACACAGATCCATCACCTGATAGATTTCTTCGTGATCGAAGGGATTGGCCTTGGTGCTGGTGGTCAGGAACTCGCGCAGCACGTTGGCACGGGCCCGGGTGGTTTGTCGTTCATCACGACTGGCCATATAACTGGGACACATGGTACCGCCAATGATTTCCGTTTTACGGCAAACGGCGGTTCCATTGCATTTTTCGGCAGCCCTCAAAATGCCCAAATCCTTACTGAAATCGAAGGTGGTTTTGAATTCTCTTGTGGGCTCGCCCGGTACATTACGCAGCGAAGTGTTCATTTCGGGGGTGTCCACAATTTTTCCGGGATTAAAGATGCCTTGGGGGTCCCAGGTTTGCTTGATTTGCTTAAACAACGCGTAGTTGTGATCGCCCACCATCAGCGGAATAAACTGTCCGCGCAAGCGACCATCACCATGCTCGCCACTGAGCGACCCTTTGTATTTCTTAACCAATTTGGCGGTTTCGAGGGCTATCTGATAGAACAAGTCCACATCGCCCGGATCTTTTAAGTTCAGAATGGGGCGTAAGTGCAGTTCACCGGTGGCCACGTGGGCATAATAAACACATTCCTTACCAAACTTCTTCAACATGGCATCAAACTCCTCGATGTATTCCGGTAATACTTCCGGATTCACTGCCGTATCTTCAATCACGGGTGCCGGTTTGGCATCGCCGGGAATGTTATTGATGATACCCAGACCTGCTTTGCGCAAATCCCACACCCTTTTAATATCGGCACCTTCCACCATGGGAAAATGGTAACCAAGCCCCTCAGCACGCATGGCTACTTCCATCGCCGCAGCCTGTTGACGGATGGATTCCATGTCGTTGCCAACAAATTCCACCACCAGAATGGCACCGGGATCGCCCTCAACGAAAAAGCGGTTTTTCTGTTGCTCGATGTTTTCCTTGGTCAGGTCCAACACGATTTTGTCCATCAACTCGATGGCCACCGGTTTGAATTTCAGTGCTATCAGGTTGGCTTTCAACGAGTCGGCAATGGTGTTGAAGTGGGCACAAACCAAGGCCTTGTTCACGGGTGGCAGGTCAACCAGATTCAGTTTTATCTCTATAGTAAAAGCCAAGGTACCTTCCGAACCTGCCAACAAGCGGGTCATATTAAAAGGAGTGGGTTCCTTTCCAAAGATTTCATTTCTGAGCAACAGATCAATGGCATAGCCTGTATTTCGCCGTTCCAATTCAGGATCAGGAAACTGATCAACGATTTCTTTTTGATTTTCCGGATTGCTGAGCATGTCGCGGAACAACCGGTAGATTTCACCTTCCAGATTGGTCTGCGTACATTTCTTATCGAATTCATCCTTGGTTACATCCCCAAATATAGCTTCCGAGCCATCGCTAAGTATGGTTTTCAATTCAAGGGTATGGTCGCGGGTACTTCCATAAATCAACGAATGAGCACCACAGGCATTGTTTCCCACCATGCCGCCCATCATGCAACGGTTGGCGGTGGAGGTTTCAGGACCAAAAAACAAACCCATGGGCTTAAGAAAAACATTAAGCTCATCCAAAATAACTCCGGGTTGCACGCGCACCCATTTCTCCTCCTTGTTCACCTCCAGTATTTTGGTCATGTGACGCGACACATCGGCCACAATACCCCCACCTACGACTTGACCGGCTAATGAGGTTCCGGCAGTTCGCGGAATAAGCGAAGTTTTGTTTTCCTTACAAAAAGCAATGAGTTTTTTTATGTCGTCAGCATTGGCCGGATAAACCACCCCCACAGGTATTTCGCGGTATGCCGAGGCATCGGTGGCGTAGATCAGTCGGATGCTGTCGTCGGTCATCACTTCGCCTTGAAAGGTAGTGGCGAGCTTTTCTAATGCCGGCTTTAAGCGATTATCGTCCATTGGAAGGTGTTTTTATGAAGGGCAAAGGTGTTATTTTTTATAAAAATCCGTACTCTCAAAAATTTTATCCGCCGATTTGGCAATGAATCCGCCATAGAGTTCACCATTTTTGTCTTCGTAACGACGGGCAAATTCGTAATAACAACTGGGAATTTCATGAACCCCTTCGGTAAATTCTATGGGCAGGGTTCCGGCTTTAATGGACGATTGTTCCAACAACTCCTCGGGTGTGCCTTTGATTTCGCCACCGGAATCATTCATCAAAAATCCATTGTCCTTCAGATATTGGTTCACTTTTTGGATGCTATTCAAAGTTTTCAAAGCATTGATGCTCACCGTAAAATGGTTGGCCCTGAATCCATACACGTACACCCAGGCCGCATATTCCGACTCCTGACGCAGTTTTTCGTAGGTTTCAAAGGAGGGGGTCTCCCAGCTTCGGCCACTCAGGACGATATGTGGGCTGTTTAACACGTTTCCCGGAATCTGATCAATCAGTTTCAATGCGGTTTCCCGCAAAAACGGACTCATTTCTTCCAGTTTCAGCTCACTGATAAAGATACGGGGGGCGTGTTTGAACCCTTTGAGCTCAAAATGCCGGGCATACAGATGCTTTTGTTCAAAGGTATATTCACCACGAAATTCGTAACCTGCTTCAATAAAGGGTTTGGCCAACACATCAATGTTGACGCGGGGGTCGTTAAAGGTACGAAAGGCAATGTGGTCGTTTACCACGTCTTCACCGAGTGCGGTAAACAGTTCATATACTTTTTTTACATCGGGATTTTGTTTCAGGTAGTCTTCCCAAATGGGATCGAATAGTTTTTGTGCTTTTTCCATGGCAGTTTTCAGGTGGTTAATTGAAAAATTAAAGATGACGGTATGCCTGCTTCCGTAAGTTGAGGTTCGATGGTTTTCACCGCCTCCATCATCGCCAAAGGATGATGTGGCGTTTGCAGTAATTGTTGCTCGATAATGGCTTTTACGGATTCGGGCATATCGGTTGATTTCAGTTGCAAAGCTACAATAATTCCCTTTTTCACCTCCAGATGCAGGCTAACTTTATCCGATTTCAGGTATCCTGTTTTTGAAAAGGAATAGATGGGAGAATAGCCATAATTCCATTCACGGGTTCGGTATTTGGTTTCGATCAATTGGTTCAATTCTTCCAACTGACTGGCGTTAAACCCAACACTTTTCCCGATGGAAAAATAATCAAATAAAAAGGTCTTAAAAAGTCTTGTAAATTCTTGAATATCTGCGATGTTCGGCAGGAGGTCAATCAGATTGACAATGTCGGCCCTCACCGATTTCACCGCTTTGTCAACCACCTCGGCTTCACCGGGACGAATGGTTTGTTGCAACACCTCCAAATCGGTGTCAAACAACAAGGTACCATGATGCAACACCCTGTTTTTGAACACATGAGCTGCATTTCCACTAAATTTTTTACCTTGAATTCCCAGATTTGTTTTCCCGTAAAATGAAACTTCATGTCCATACTTTTTCAAAAACTGCATGACGGGTGCTGCAAATTTGGGGAAATCAATCAAACGTTCCCGATTTTCCGAGGAGGTGATAAGCGTATAGTTCAGATTTCCAAGGTCATGATACACGGTTCCCCCTCCCGTAATTCTTCGTAGAACCGGAATATTTTGTTTGATAACAAAGTCATGGTTTACCTCAGCCATGGCATTTTGGTGTTTGCCGAGTACCACCGAAGGTTGATTTCGCCACAACATCAATATATCTTCTGTACTGCTTTTTAGGGCCACTTCCTCCGCAGCAAGGTTAAACCAAGGGTCGGTGCTGTTTTTTTCCAGATAGATCATGACCCTGCTTTTTGATATTGTTCAACCAATCTGATACACTCCACTGCTTCTTTTACGTCGTGAACCCGCAGGATGTTGGCGCCGTTGAGTAAAGCAAGGGCATTCAGCACTGAAGTGCCATTCAAGGCATCCCTGACTTGTGTTCCCAACACTTTGTTGATCATGGATTTCCGGGATAAACCAGTCAATAACGGGAGGTTGTCAATACGTAGTGACTCCTGTTCCTTTAACAGTAAATAATTGGCTTCCAAAGTTTTTCCAAAACCATACCCAGGGTCGAGGATGATTTGTTCAACTCCCAAAGCACGAAGCTCATCTACTTTATTCAGGAAAAAATCTTTTACTTGGTCAACTATACCGATGTCCAGAGGATGGTGTTGCATGGTTTGGGGCGTGCCGTGCATGTGCATCAATACATATGGCACCCTGAGTCGGGCAATGGTGGCAAACATGTTGGGGTCGAGGTTGCCTCCGCTGATATCGTTGATCATCATGGCACCTGCCTCTACACATTTTTCGGCTATCACCGATCGGTAAGTATCGATACTGAACCATACTCCGGGAAAATGCACAACCAGGCTTTTTAATATGGGTAGCACACGCTCCCATTCTTCCTGTTCATTCACCGGGGCAGCACCGGGACGTGTACTTACACCGCCCAGATCGATGATATGGGCTCCGTCAATCAACATTTGTTCGCAGGTTTTCAGGATGTTAGCTTCGTCACCATGTTTACCTCCGTCGAAAAACGAATCGGGTGTCAGGTTTAATATCCCCATCACCTTGGGCGTGCTGATGTCCAAATGAAATCCATTGAAGGATAAAAGCCTGTTATTTTCGGCAAATGTTGTATTTTTATGGCCCATTTAAACCGGATTAAAAAATTATCACAAAGGTAGAATTTAAGGCATAACCCTTCTATGAAAAAAGACACTTCGCATCAATTTACACAAGTAATTGCCCAATGTCAGGCGGTTTTTGAGGCAAAACAGCAGGATTATTCCACCGCATGGCGCATCCTGCGGGTGTCGAGCCTCACCGACCAGATTTATATCAAAGCCAACCGCATTCGGAGCATACAGGTGAAAGGCAATCAGAAAATTGATGAAGGAATCATCCCCGAATTCATCGGAATTGTGAATTATTCCGCCATGGCGCTCATCCAACTGGAACGGGGGGTGGCCGAAACCGCCGACCTTAATCCGGAAGAGGCATTGGCAGACTTTCAAAAACACCTGTTTGCTGCCCGCGACCTGATGATGAACAAAAACCACGATTACGACGAAGCCTGGCGCAACATGCGGGTATCTTCGCTCACCGACATCGTGTTGATGAAGTTGCTCCGCATCAAACAAATTGAAGACAACCAGGGTAAAACCGTTGCTTCAGAAGGATTGGATGCCAACTACCAGGACATCATCAACTATTCCATTTTTGCATTGATTAAACTGACCCTTGAGAATGAACCGACCGAAAGTTAAACCCGAACCCCTTTTTGTAAAAATTATCCGGCTGCTTACCGGTTTTGTATTTATTTTTTCGTCCACGGTTAAGGGCATCGACCCATTGGGGACGGCCTATCGTGTGGAAGATTACCTGCTTGTTTATGGCTGGACCTCCCTCAATGACTATGCACTCCTTTTGGGAGTGATCCTGATAATCGCAGAATTCCTCATTGGGTTTGCACTGGTTTTCAGGCTAAAACCCAAATTGGCTACCCTTGGTGTGTTGCTCATGATGGCCATATTTACCGTAGTAACCTATCTCGACGCACGGTACAACATGGTACCCGATTGTGGTTGCTTTGGCGATGCCGTAAAACTCACCAATTGGGAAACCTTTTACAAAAATATCGTGCTCATCCTCATGGCGATGGTGGTGTTTGCCTATCGTAAGCGGATGAAAATCAAGATGCCGGGACGAATACAATGGGCTGTCATCATCGTTTTTGTGGGAATGTATTCGTGGTTTGTGGTACACAGTTACCGACACCTGCCCGTAATGGATTTTCGTGCCTGGAAGGTGGGCAACGACATGAAGCCCCAAGGCCTTGATTTGGTAAAAACTTACGTGAAGTACCGCAACAACCAAACGGAGGAGGAGCAGGAATTTTTGTCTCCCGACTATCCATGGAACGATTCTGTTTGGATGTCGCAATGGACCTTTGTGGAACAACGCATTGATGATTCGCAGCGGATTCTCAAACATGGCATCATGCTCGAAGATTCCGACGGCAACGATTATACCGCTGATATTTTTGAAAATCCTGAATTTCAACTAATTTTAGTATCGTGGGATTTGGACGAAGCCTCCGCGAAAGGACTAAAGAAGATGGTTGAAGTAAACGATTTGGCCAACCAATTAAACATTCCCATTGTTCTGATTACTAGTTCCCCACAAGATGTTATCCAAAAAACACTTGAACTTTATCATCTGGATATGGAATCGCTGTTTGCCGACGACATCGAACTAAAAGCCATGATTAGATCCAATCCGGGGTTGGTGCTCATGCACGATGGTGTGGTGATTCAAAAATGGCCTTTCCGCAACTTTCCCGACAAAAAAGAATTGGAATCCTATCTCACCCCATGATTCGCTACCTCACCAAACGGCTGGCATACGGCCTCCTTGTGATGTGGGGAGTAGCAACGGTTATTTTCTTTCTGTTCAACATACTGCCCGGCGATCCGGCACGTATGCTACTGGGACAAAGGGCCGACATAAGCTCGGTGGAGGCCATCAAAAAAGATTTGGGGCTCGATCAACCTCCTCTCATTCAGTATTTTCACTATTTAAACGACCTGAGTCCGATTTCCATTCATTTTACTCAGGATGGCCCTTCACCGGGAATCTCCATTATTACTGCCCACACCTGGCACCTGGTTTTAAAAAAACCTTATTTGCGGCGTTCATATCAAAGTAAACGCCCTGTAAGTTCCATTATCGCCGAAGCTTTTCCTAAAACCATGCTTTTGGCAACCACAGCCATCTTGCTGGCCATGTTGATAGGTGTGGCACTGGGTGTTGTTGCTGCCCTCCATCATAATCGACCCCTCGATCGCTTTCTGTTGGTGTTTTCTTCCCTTGGCATGTCCATCCCCTCGTTTTTTGCAGCCATCCTCATGGCTTGGGTATTTGCCTATTTGCTGGCCCAGTACACCGGACTGCCCATGTTTGGCAGCTTGTATTCGGTAGATGATGTAACGGGCGAACAATACATCAACCTGAGGAACCTTATTTTACCGGCAGTTACCCTGGGCATACGTCCGCTGGCCATCGTGGTGAGCCTTACCCGAAGTTCCATGCTGGAAGTGCTTTCGCAGGATTACATCCGGACGGCATACGCCAAAGGACTTAGCAAGTTTCAGGTGATTGTGAAACATGGCTTACGCAATGCCCTGAATCCGGTAATTACGGCCATTACAGGCTGGTTCGCTTCATTGATGGCAGGTGCCGTGTTTGTTGAATACGTGTTCGACTGGAAGGGCATAGGTGTGGTAATCGTAGATTCGCTCGAGAAATACGATTTGCCGGTCATCATGGGATCGGTGCTCTTTATCTCCATTGTGTTGGTGTTGGTGAACATTTTGGCGGATGTGCTCTACGCCTGGCTCGATCCAAGGGTAAGGCTGGAGTAATTGTCTTCGGGCACTTCACCACCCTTTCACTCCAAATCATGATTCATTATTTTGGCCAGAGGCTTTCGTGCAGTATCATTTCACACAAGCAATTCGTTTTGTAAGCACTGTTTTTCAGAAGAATGTGAAATATTTTTTTGTAAAAAATGACGATGAAATGAAAATTATTTTATTTTTATGTCAGTCAAATCCATCGTTTTGTGGCTCTGCGATGGCTGGGTGATATTTTGATTGAGTAAAACAGGGTCATCAACCAAAATCATTCGTCATGAAAAAGCTTATTTCATTCATTTTGTGTGTATTAGTTATCGGTCAATTGAAAAGCCAGACAAGCATGCCGAAAAGGCCCGATTTCACCTCATTTGTTTCGCTGAAGAATCATTTCAGAGCCCATGTGATGGATGGCCAACGATCGGTGGGCAACCAATCGCATGGTCTTTTCTCCCCAGTGTCCAATCCATACTGGTTGGATTCGATTGTGGATATTCAGTCGCAGGACAACCTGATGTCGAACAAATATCAATACGATGAAAACAACATGTTGGAAAGCGAACACATCAACATGATATACGGAATTCTGCAAATTCCTTACCTCTGGTCCGAATACACCTACGAATCGGATACCCTGGTCACCAAGCGATTGATGCAGGCGATTGACTTCGAAACCATGCAATGGATGGTGGCCGGAAAAACAGATTATTCTTACGATAGCGAAAATCGGTTGAGTTCTGAAATGAATTCGGTTTGGATCGACAGCCTGGAAATCTGGATACCTTCAGAGCAGTTGGTCTTTGATTATGATGATTTTGGAAACAGGTTACGGACCACGCTCATGGAGTGGGATACCACCGACTTGTCGTGGCACAACCATACCATGGGCAGCATCACTTACGATACGGCTCAAAACCTCATTGAATATCTCGAACAACATTGGAATGAGGAAGCAGGCCTTTGGGCCAACTGGAACAAAGAAGTAAGTAGCTACAATGCAGTGGGACAAAAAACGCAGTTTGTGGACTACCACTACTCCTCAGCCATGTGGAATCCAGGCAATAAGTATGTGTACAATTACAATGCCCAACAATTAATGTATCAGGAAGATATATATGGATGGGACGAAAACACCCATCAATGGTATCTTTCGTGGCAACGGATTTACGAATATGATGATTTTGGCAACAGAACTAAAAGTACCGAATTCAGATGGAACGACGACACCGGTCTTTGGGAAAACGAATTTCAATATCTGATTGATTACAACGCCATGTACACCTATCAAGACCTAATTTTGCCCTGGGAGTGCCAATTGTTTTCCTATGTTTATAATAATCCCATTTATCCCACCCCGTATAATAATTTCGACAATATTCAGTACATGTTTTCGGCCATGCTGCTTTCAACCATTAACCAAAGATGGAATGAAGATATTTCCGAATGGGAAACCTGGGCCGAAAGAGCATTTTATTACTCAGATCACCTGACCAAAATACCCGAAGCCCATGATGTAAACCCGGGAGTATTTCCCAACCCGGCTTGCCATGAAATAACTATAAATGTGGAGGGCTCCCAACCTGTATTGGGGTTTGAATTGTACGACTTGCAAGGAAAACTGGTTTTCAGTCGATCAGGCAATGACAAGGTAGTCGATATTTCCATGGTACCTCAGGGAACCTATTTGTATCGAATTACAGGCGACACCACACTTAGCGGAAAACTTCTGATTGTCAGATAGCTAAATCTAAACGAATTTGTTTGAGTTGAACCCGGGGTCAGGCAACACCTTTCCCCGGGTTTTGAATTTGGCGGAAACTGCCCGCAATGTCCTTTTCCTTATCTTTGCGAGGGTAAGTTGACTAACCCGTCAGTATGCCGGAATGTTGGTTAACGTGCTCATGGTTGGTTTTTACTTAAAACAATGACAGATAAATGAAAATCGAGGCCCGAAAAATATTGGTGAAGTACTGGGGGTACAACGATTTTCGTCCCATGCAGGAGGAAATTATCCTGTCGGTGGCCGAGGGTTACGATACGCTGGCTCTGCTCCCAACGGGTGGAGGTAAGTCCATTTGTTTTCAAGTACCAGCCATGATGACCGAAGGCACATGCATTGTGGTAACGCCACTCATTGCCTTGATGAAAGACCAGGTGGCCAACCTCAAACGTAATGGCATCAAGGCAGTAGCCCTTTTTACGGGCATGCACCGCAATGAAATTGAAGCCATATATTCCAACGTGGTGGCCGGGCACTATAAGTTTTTATATGTATCGCCTGAGCGTTTGGACACCGACATCTTCCGGCAAGTGATTCAACGGGTAAAAGTGAACCTGCTTACCGTTGACGAGGCGCACTGCGTATCGCAATGGGGTTACGATTTCAGGCCTCCTTATCTCCGCATTGCCGAAATCAGACCCTACTTGCCCGAGGTGCCTGTGTTGGCACTTACAGCGACGGCCACACCTGATGTGGTAACAGATATCATGAACAAGTTGGCTTTCCGCCGTCACAGGGTTTTTCGCAATACCTTCGAACGCACCAACCTGGCTTACCATGTAACCCATGAATACGACAAGCCCACCTACTTGTTGAATTTTTTCGACGGAATGAAAGGCTCGGGTATTGTGTACGTCAGAAGCCGTAAAAAAACCCGTGAGCTGGCTGAAGTACTGTCCACCAAAGGACTGAGTGCCACCTACTACCATGCCGGATTGGATGCCCACACCCGCGATCAAAGGCAGAAGTTGTGGACCTCAGGACAGGTGCAGATAATGGTTGCTACCAACGCCTTTGGCATGGGCATCGACAAACCTGATGTGCGCAAGGTAATCCACTACGATTTGCCCGACTGTATCGAATCGTATTTTCAGGAAGCGGGGAGGGCAGGGCGCGACCAAAAAGAATCGCAGGCACTGTTGTTGGTCAACCAAAACGACATTGCACACGTCAGAGACAGAATCAGGGCGTCGTATCCACCCATTCAGCAGATTAGAAACATCTACAATGCACTCGGAAATTATTTCCAAATACCTGAAGGCAGCGGAACCGATGTGGGCTTCGATTTTAAGTTGAACGACTTCGCCAACCACTACAACTTTCAAGTACTTGAAGTATATCATACCATCAAATTGCTCGAAAAAGACGGATTTCTCACTTACATCGAATCGGCAGGACAATATTCCAAAATTTATGTGGGTTCAGGCAAGGAAGAACTCTATCGGTTTATGGTGGAAAATCCCGGAAGCGAACACATCATCAAAGAAATCATGCGTTCTTACTCGGGTGTATTTACGGATTTTGTGAATCTGAACGAAAACCTCCTGGCCAAACGTGCCAACCTACAGGTGGAACAGGTTGTAAAACAGCTCACTTATCTCAACAAAATCAAACTGTTGACCTATATTCCCATCAGCACTTTGCCCCAATTAATCTTCAATTCAGGCCGTCAAAGTGCCAAACACCTGAACCTCTCCGACGAAAACTACCGCTTATTAAAGGAAGCCGCCGAAAAACGTTTGGAAGCATTAATTCATTTTGTAACTGATAACCTGAAATGCAGAAGTCAGCAACTTTTAGCTTATTTTGGAGAGAAAAAGAGCAATCGGTGCGGAATATGCGATGTATGCCTTTCAAAAAACCAAACCAACCTCAACGACATCGAATTCGACTGGTTGGTATCGTCCATCCGAAGCTTGCTGCTGAAAAAACCATACAACCTGTACGAGTTGATTCCCAATTTGTCGCAATTTCAAGAAGATCAGGTGATTGAGGTAGTACGTTGGCTGCTCGACAACAACAAGGTAAGCCGCGACAGCAATGAAATGCTCACATGGCACGACCAAATGGACATTAATTTTGATTAATTGATTAGCTTTGACATAAAAATGATGACCTACAAAAACACTTAAAACACTTCAAATGAAAAAAATAGTCCTTTTTATAACCATGCTTTTTCTGGTTGGATCCTTGTGGTCGCAATCCTCGCGTAAGCAGTACCTTGGTTTATCCATTGGCCCTTCGTTTGCTCTTTCCGACTTTGCCAAAACCGACCTCAACGACAGCACCTCGGGCTTTGCCAAAACAGGTGTTGCCCTGAATTTCACCTATGCCTACCGATTGTCGCACAATTTTGGATTTCAATTTATGGTAGATTACAGCAGCAATAAACTCGACACCGATAAGTATGCTGACGAACTCATGCTTGCCAATCCAACCTATTCGGTACAAGTGGAAAGCAGTCAGAATTGGAGTAGCGGTGGCTTGTTTGGTGGCCCCTTTCTCAGGTTTCCCATTGGCGACTATTTTTCGCTTGATGTGCGGGGATTAATAGGCTATTACGGAAGCTATTCGCCCAAGGCCACCATCTACGCCTCATCCATCGAAAATCAGGGGCAAAAAGCCACTTATTACCGCGAAACAAGTCGGGCCTACGGTTTTGGATACCTGCTTGGTGCCGGGGTAAAATACCGGGTGAGCAACTACTACATCACCCTGTTTGCTGACTATGTGGGATCGGATTTGAATTTTAAAAATGGATCAGGGTGGGATTGGAACGATGAACCTTACAAAACTACCTTCTCACAAAAAATCAATTATTTGAGTGTGGCCATCGGATTGGCTTACGTTCTGTAACAAGAAAAAACCAGGCACAAAAAAAGCGTCCTGAGTTTTCAGGACGCTTTTTCAGCAATCAGTTGTTTATTTTACAACTTTTGTTAAGTCAGCACCTGCTTTAAACTTAACCACTTTTTTGGCAGCGATGTTGATTTCTTTGCCGGTTTGTGGATTACGTCCTTTGCGGGCAGCTCTGGTGGAAACGGAAAAAGATCCAAATCCAACTAATGCCACACGGTCGCCTGCTTTTAAAGCGTCGCCTGTTGAGGTTACAAAAGCGTCAAGTGCTTTTTTTGCATCACTTTTGCTAATTCCGGCTCCAGCGGCCATTGCATCGATTAATTCAGCTTTGTTCATGGTGAATAAATTATTTAATTAACACTTAGGGTATTTATGCTAACAAATGTAGTATATATCTTTAGAAAAACAAGCAATGACGCGCATTTTAGGAGAAATTGTTGATAAAACCAGATATTTGTTAATAAATAACACCTTCTTTTGCCCAATTTTCAAAAAAAACTGTTCGGAACTACAGGATGATCGCTGTGCCTACGCCAATCGAACATGGCCGTGGTTAACCAAATTGCATCCCCGAAAGTGAACCAACACCCCGCAAAAACTCATCGGTCTTCATGCGTTTTTTCCCGGCTTGCTGAATTTCCTCCACCACAATCCATCCATTTGATACTGCCACATGCAAAGTTCGCTTGTCCGGACAATAAATTCTTCCCGGAACAAAGGCATGGGGCTCCGGTAGAAAATGGGTTCGGTATATCTTAATGGGTATGGGCTCCGAATCCGGTTTCAGCAATTGGGTTAACGCGGCAGGGTAGGGACTTAATCCTCTGATAAAATTATATACCTTTTCTCCCGGCTCATTCCATGGAATATAGCAGTCAGCCTTAAAAATCTTGGGGGCCGTTTTAAGCGATCCCACGGTTTGAATGAGTTCTTCCTGTGTTCTGGGGATGAGCGAATCGGTGAGTATGGCTTCCAGGGTTGTTACTACCAAACGGGCCCCGGTTTCCATGAGTTTGTCGTGCAAACTTTCCGCATCGTCGTCGTGTGCAATATCCACCCTTTCCTGGAGCAGAATTTTTCCGGTATCTATTTCGTGGTCGAGCATAAAAGTAGTAACACCTGTGACGGTTTCCCCATTCATCAGGGCGTGGTTGATGGGAGCAGCACCGCGGTATTGGGGAAGCAGACTGGCGTGAAGGTTGAAGGTTCCCATGGGAGGCATGTTCCAAACCACCTCAGGAAGCATCCGAAAGGCCACCACGATTTGAATATGGGTCTTCAGCATCGCCAGTTGTTCCAGAAATGCTTCGTTTTTAAGCTTTTCGGGCTGAAGCACCGGGATATTCCACCTCATGGCTGCTGTTTTAACGGCGGGACTGGTGAGTTGCTTTCCGCGACCGGCCGGACGATCGGGAGCCGTTACCACCCCCACCACATGAAATCCATTGTCAACAAGCGCTTTTAGGGTACCCACGGCAAAGTCCGGAGTTCCCATAAATACAATCCTCAGTTCTTCTTTTTTCATGGGTATAAAAATAAAAAAACCCGACAACAAAGGCCGGGTTTCATGTTTTTATCAATGGAATTATTTTCCACCCTTGCGCGCTTCGGCACGGGCAATGTATTTATCAATGGTGCGTGCCTCTTTGCTTTTAAGGTATTCATTTTTAATTCTTTTGTAGGCACTGATGGCTTCATCGTAGCTGCCCATCAATTCATACACATTTCCGGCTTTCATCAGGAACAATGGGGCGGTAAAACCGTTTTTATCCTGGTTGGCAGCTTCTATGTAGTAGGCAGCGGCCTTTTTTTGGTCGCCCAACTCCAGGTTAGCATCGCCTATGGCACCTGTGGCCATGGGACCAACAAGATGGTCGTTGCCACTAAATTCCTCCAGAAAATCGATGGCTTGATTGAAATCCTTTTTCTTGAGAAAACAAATGCCGGCATAATAATTGGCCAGATTGCCCGGTTTGGTCATGCCATACTCTTCAGCGATGTCCAAAAATCCCAGGTTATTGCCATCACCATAAAGGGCCTTGTCCAAAGAGTCGATTTCAAAATATCTTTGCGCTGCAAACATCTGCTTGGATGCTTCCATACTTTTTGGTGCCATATAGTATCTATTGTAGGCAAAATATCCAATGATGGCGGCAAGGATAATCAATACAACAACTGAAATGTTTTTCTGGTTGTTGAAAATAAATTGTTCGGTTTTGGTCAGGGTTTCTTCAATGTTTTCCAGTCTCTGATCACCCTTTACATCCTGATGTTTTTTATCGGCCATAGTGTTTTCAATTTGAGCCTGCAAAAATATATTTTTATTCCCAATAATAAAAGTGCCTTGATAATTTTTAATTTTGTGTTTTCCACAAGGTTATAAACAGGAATAAGGTAAATTTATTTGGCTATGAACCATAAAATGAAGCGCTTACGGCTGATATTGCTCACCACACTGCTCCTCACATTTTCTGTCGTGTGCCGGGCCGGTTGGGTTATTTCCGAAAAAATTACCGACAACTACGGAAATTCTTCCGTACAAACCACTTTTATCCAGAAGAACCACATCCGATATGAAAGTGCTTCCTCCATCTCCATACTCAATCTCGACGATCGATTGATTACCATTATCTTTCCCAATCTCAGGGCCTATTGGCAAGGCAGTACTTCCGACCTCACCACTTCCATGATGGAGGCATACGATAGTCAGGTTCAGAGCCTTGTTTTGAGTCTCCCGCAGGATCAACAAGCTAAATTTCAGCAAATGTACGACACCATCAAAATGAAGATGTTGCATCCTGATACCACGGCAGTAGCTTCACGGCTCACGTTAAAAAAAACCGCACAACACGATAGCATTCAAGGATTTGCGGCAGATGAGTACCTGATTCTTCGTGATTCGGTGGCGACCGAGCGTTTTTGGATTACCTTTGATACAAAACCCTATCAGGAGATTGATGCCGGTAGGTTTGTTGAGCTGAAAAACGGAATGAATCCGTATTCGCGTCAGGGAACTTTACTCGATTCGAAACCCTATCTTGAGCTGTTGCAAAATGGCTTGATTGTGAAATCAGATAAGTTGTCGGGCGAAATGGTACTCGAAACCACTGTTGTCACTCAAATTAAAGAAAGCAACATCCCCATGGATTTCTTTTTCCCACCATCTAACTACCGTAAAGTAAGCCTTACGGATGCCTTCAACCTTCCGGAGATTGACTCGGACTTGTTCGACTACGACAAAGACGATAGATAACATCATACCTTTGTAAAACAAGTAGTTGACAAGTATAAAGGTCCAACGCATCGAAACTTTTGCAAAAAAGTAGTTGGCTAGCAGCAAGGTGCAGCGCACCGAAATCTTTGTAAACAAGTAGCCGAATAACTCCCAGGTGCAGCGGACCGTAACCCTTTTGACTCCATCCAAACAGAATGTTTTTTATGGAAGAGAAGCCGTTTCGCTCCGCCGGAGCTGATGTTTTTTTGGTTCTTACTTTTACAAATATCTTGCTACGCTGTAGCAATATTGAGCACAATTATTTACCGACATTAAGTTGAAATCAGCTCTGCCCCAGTCTATGACTGATGGTGATATTTCCACAATTTCCAACGCGTCGAAACCTTTGCAAAAAAAGTAGTTGACTAGCAGCAAGGTGCAGCGCACCGAAATCTTTGTAAAAAAGTAGCCGAATAACTCCCAGGTGCAGTGCACCGTAACCCTTTTGACGCCATACCAAACAGAAAGTTTTTTATGGAAGAGAAGCCGTTTCGCTCCGCCGGAGCTGATGGTTTTTTTGATTCTTACTTTTACAAATATCTTGCTACGCTGTAGCAAGATTCAGCACATTTATATTCCGACACTAAATTGAAATCAGCACTGCCCCAGTCTATGACTGATGGTGATATTTCCACAATTTCCAACGCGTCGAAACCTTTGCAAAAAAAGTAGTTGACTAGCAGCAAGGTGCAGCGCACCGAAATCTTTGTAAAAAAGTAGCCGAATAACTCCCAGGTGCAGTGCACCGTAACCCTTTTGACGCCATACCAAACAGAAAGTTTTTTATGGAAGAGAAGCCGTTTCGCTCCGCCGGAGCTGATGGTTTTTTTGATTCTTACTTTTACAAATATCTTGCTACGCTGTAGCAAGATTCAGCACATTAATATACCGACACTAAATTGAAATCAGCACTGCCCCAGTCTATGTCTAATGGTGATATTGCCCCAATATCCAACCCCTCGAAACCTTTGCAAAAAAAGTAGTTGACTGGCAAAAAGGTGCAGCGCACCGAAATCTTTGTAAACAAGTAGCCGAATAACTCCCAGGTGCAGCGCACCGTAACCCTTTTGACTACATCTAAACAGAAAGTTTTTTATGGAAGAGAAAGCATTTCGCTCCGCCGGAGCTGATGTTTTTTTTTGGTTCTTACTTTTACAAATATCTTGCTACGCTGTAGCCATTTCAGCACTTGGCAATACCAAATATAATCTAAAGGCAGCTCAACTCTTGTTTATACGGTCTGCCGATATAGCATGAAAGATGTTTAGGAAAAAAGTGAATTATACCCATTCTAATTAAAATCGGCATAACCCACTTTAAAACAGATCATTAAAACCCAACAACAAGGATACTTAAGTGGATAATGTCGGCTTATTTCACCCTAAAATCCAGTAATTTCTCCCCCTCAAGGTAGGCTTCAAAATGGTCACCGATTTTAGTTGGCCCTACACCCTCCGGCGTTCCGGTAAAAATAAAGTCGCCCATGCGCAACGTAACAAATCGTGACACGTAGGCAATCAGGTGGTCGATATCAAAAATCATGTGTGTGTTGGTGCCTGTTTGTTTCCGTTCGCCGTTGATGTCCAACCAAAAGTTGATATTTTTGGAATCGGGTAGGGACGATATCGGCACAAATTTTCCGATTGGCGCCGATTGATCGAATGCCTTGGCAATTTCCCAGGGTAGTCCTTTGGCCTTACATTGGTTTTGAAGATCGCGGGCCGTAAAATCAATGCCCACCGATAGTTCATCGTAGTAGCGGTGCGCAAAGGCGGGGTCGATGTTTCTGCCGTTTCTGCTTATTTTTACCACCAATTCGGTTTCAAAATGCAAATCTTCGGTAAAATCAGGATAAAAAAATGGTGTGTTTTTCAGCAACAGGGCGGTATCGGGTTTCATAAAAAATACCGGCGACTTGGGAACTTCGTTGTTAAGCTCTTTGGCATGGGCCACGTAGTTTCTGCCAATACAAATTATTTTCATGGGTTTAATATTTTGTCGTTGGGTGAAATACAAACAATTCCAAAATCTGCAAACAAAGATACCCTTTCTTTTGCCTTATTGATCCTGTTGAAGTTTCATCCGTAATTTGATGTTGGTAAACAGATTTTTGGTGAACATCGGAAAATCCGACTTCATGATCCAGCTATAATAGGAGGGTTCGCTTTTCAGCACATCCTCCACCTTTTTACCCTTGTGTTTCCCGAAGTTGATCACCTCCTCATTGTCGTCATTATAGATAATCTGCCCCATCAGGTCAGCATTGCGGTGGTGGGTGCTAAAGGCATGCAAGGCATCCATGTCGTTTTGCACAGGTTTGGAGGTTTCACCCTTTTTGTCGGTAAACACGGTATGCTCGTATTTGTCGAGTTGGGCTTTCAGTATTTCATACGTGGCCACGGCATCGGCTTCTGCAGTGTGGGCATTTTCCAATTCCTTTTGCAGGTAGAATTTGTAGGCCGCCGACAGGGTACGTTGCTCCATTTTCATGAAAATGTTCTGTACATCAATTACGCGACGCTTTTTTATTTCAAAATCGATATCGGCACGCAGAAATTCTTCCACCAGTATGGGGACATCATATTTAATGGCATTGTAACCGGCTAAATCGCAGTTGTGCAGAAACCGGCTGATTTCCTTGGCAACTTGCTTAAAAGTAGGTTTGTCCTGAAGGGATGCGTTGCTGTATCCATGTATGCTCTCGGCTTCTTCACTGATGGGATAGTCCGGATTGAGCAACCAGGTACGACTTTCTTTGGTTCCATTGGGATTAATTTTTACTATGCACAATTCCACAATCCGATCGTTTACCACACTGAGTCCGGTGGCTTCGATATCGAAAAAGGCGAGGGGTTTTTTCAGGTTCAGTTCCATGCTTGTTGGTATCAACAAAAACGGGGAGTTTTGGCTCCCCGAGTTTGGTATGGTTAAAGATTATATTTGCGTGTTGGGGTCGAAATTCTCGAGGAGTTCCTTCATTTTTTTCAGGAACATACCGCCCAGAGCACCATCCACAATGCGGTGATCGTAGGCCAGGGAGAGAATCATGATGTGGCGGATGCCGATCATGTCGCCTTCAGGGGTTTCGATAACCCGGGGTTGCTTTCTGATGGCACCCAATCCTAAAATGGCTACCTGAGGTTGATTGATGATGGGCGTTCCGGTAAGGCTGTCGAAGGATCCAAAGTTGGTAATGGTAAATGTACCTCCCTGAATTTCATCCGGTTGCAGTTTATTGTTACGGGCACGTGTGGCCAAATCGTTCACCGCTTTCACTACGCCCAACATGTTTTTCTGGTCGATATTTTTAATTACCGGCACGATCAGGTTTCCAGATGGTAGGGCAGTGGCCATGCCAATATTGATGTTTTTGCGGTAAATGATGTTGTATCCATCCAGCGACACGTTAATCTGTGGAAATTCGCGTAGAGCCTGTGCTGCAGCGTGGAAAAAGATGGGGGTAAATGTTATTTTTTCGCCCTCACGTTTGGCAAAACTGTCTTTCACCTTATTTCTCCAATTAACGATATGGGTAACATCTGCGTCGATAAAGGAGGTAACATGGGGAGAAACCTGTTTCGACATCACCATATGGTCGGCGATGAGCTTACGCATTCTGTCCATTTCTACCACCTGATCGCCGGCACCCGATTGAACGGGAGGAGCCACCATTTTTTGCGCCGGCTGCGCCTTGGCCGAAGCGGGTGTGGCAGCAGCAGGTGCGGAGTTGCGCTTTGCGAGAAAGGCCAACACATCTGCTTTTGTAACACGGTTATCGTGACCTGAGCCGGGTATTTTCTCCAATTCTGCCGGAGTAATATTTTCTTCTTTAGCCATGATTTTTACCAGGGGAGAATAAAACCTGTCGCTGGTAAATTTCTGAGCTTCGACAGGTGTAGATTCTGCCACCACCTCTGCTACAGGGGGTTCGGTCACAGTTTTTTCCACAACAGGCACCTTAATTTCTGGTGCTTTTTCTGTGGTGGCACCTTCATCGTCATCGCCTTCCACTTCAACGTAGGCAATTACGGTTCCCACCGGAACAACGTCACCTTCATTAAACAAAGTTTCGGAAAGTACGCCCTCCACCGGACTGGGGATTTCGCTGTCCACCTTATCTGTGGCAATCTCCACCAGCGAGTCATCTTCTTCCACCTGATCTCCAACATTTTTTACCCAACGGGTAATGGTAGCCTCTATGATACTTTCGCCCAGCTTGGGCATGATTATTTCAAATTTTGCCATGGTCAATCTCAATCTTTGTTAAATCGCTTAATATCAGCGCGATTATGTTTCGTATTTTCTTATTCAATTTCGGTGCAAAAATAGGCAATAATTTTAACTGTGGTGCGGCTTACAGCAAATTATTTAAAACAATTATAATTAAGCGTTACTGATTTTGTTCTGTTGTGGAATTGTGAAATGGAAGGTGCTGCCGACACCTTCGGTACTATCTGCGCGAAGTTGTCCGCCATGCTTTTCAACAAATTCCTTGCACAGATGCAAACCCAGGCCGCTACCCGATTCGCCACGGGTGCCGGGTCTATGGGTGTGGGCATCGAGACGAAACAGTTGGGGCAACATGTCCTTGCTAATGCCCATGCCGTTGTCGGATACCGAAAACCGCAGACTGTGATCATTTCCGGGAGCTACGTCGATCAGAATTTTCCCACCTTCGGGGGTAAATTTCACCGCATTGGAAAGCAGGTTGCGCAGCACTGCTTCGAGCATACGTTGATCAGCCATGAACGAAAGTTGCGGAGGATAGCTCGTTGAAATTTCAATGTTTTTCTGCATGGCGCTATCTGCAAGTGATTGTATAACATTGTTAAGCATTTGGTTCAGATTAATTTCTTCGGGTTTCACAACAATCTGACCTTGTTTCATCCTCGCCCATTCAAGGAGGTTCTCAAGTAGGTTGAATTGCTTTTGAGCCGACTGATGAAGACCGGAAATAAGTTGACGGACGTTTTCATCCGACAACTGATCATATTCTTCCTGAAGCAGTTGTGTTGATCCCAGAAAGAAATTGAAAGGACTGCGCAAGTCGTGGGCAATAATGGAGAAAAACTTGTCTTTTTCCTGATTCGCCAGTTTTAGTTGCTGCTTTTCTTTTTCCAACAAATTCATCAACCTGGCTTGTTCGGTAATATCGAGGATGATGGCAAGGTAGGTGTCCCTTTGCATGAATTCCGAATTGTGCAAATGTACTTCTACGCGGTAGTCCGACCCATTCTTTCTTTGGTGTCGGGTTTCAAATACCAGCTTTTCAAGTGCTTTCTCACGTAAGGGTTGCAACAAAGTGTCAAATTTTTGCTTTGAGAAATCGGGTTTTATATCCAATGGTGTCAGGCCTTCCAATTCCTCCATCGAAAAGCCCAAATTATTGATTGCCACGTCATTGGCGTAAATAAATTTTAAAGTTTGTTGGTCGAAAATATATATTTCATTTAAGGATTTTTCAAAAACCTGTCTGAAACTATCATTCTTTTCTTCCGCCTTCCGACACATGGTAATGTCCATCATGGTGGTCAAACAAGCTTTATGGTTTTCTGAATAAACAGACGAAAGTCGCACAAACAATTCGTTACAGGAAGGAACCTCCAGTTTTAAGTCGCAGTTCAAACTGTCCTTTGATTCCATAACCTGACTCAGAAAATCCAGATAATCGGGAATGGATCGGTGATGGATATAACGACTCAAAGGCGTATTGAGCACATCACTTCTGTTTCTTTCCAACATCAGGGCAGCTCTTAGGTTCAACTCGCTGATTATTCCCTTCTTGCTCAGGGTAAAATATCCGGTGGGAGCAAAATCATAGAGTTCGGTGTATTTCTTTTTCAGCCGTTCGGATTGAAGCTTTGTTTGGATAAGTTCGTCGTTTTGTATCACCAATTCTACCTTTTGCACTTCCAGTTCCTGAATAAGTTTGAGTATTTCGGAAGTACTTGAATCGAATTCGGAGGCAGGTTTGTATGTTTTCAGCATTTCCTCAGCCTTTTGCCGGAGGTCGTTGTAGGTTTCTTTTGACAATTTGGGACGTTTCATAATGACTCCTTTCATGGGTTTGGAGAGGAAAATGTAAGATAATCAATGGCGAATCCGAACAGATTTTTGTGGTCTGCCTCCACGATATTAATGCTTCAGCAAATACTGATTCCAAATCGATTGACTATTCTTTTCGTGTTTTGGTTAGTGCCTCATTGGCTGCTAATAAATCGATTTCGAGTTTTTTGGCGGCAGTAATGTCGATAAAAGTCATTACCAGGCCATCAATACGGTCGTCGAGGGTACGATAGGGCATGATACGCACCAAAAACCAGCGGTTATCGTTGGTGGTTATGGTGGTTTCTTTGAAGTTAAGGGTTTTGATTACCTGGCGCGCGTGTTGCCCGATTTCGGGGTAATGCAGGTTGGTAACCAAATCGGTAAATGGTCGGCCAATATCCGAATTCCGTAGTTTGAAAATGGAAGTCACCTGATCGGTATAGCGCCGGATATTCAATTCTTTATCGAGGAATAAAGTAGCTATTTCGGTACTGTTCAAGAGGTTTTTCATGTCATCGTTGGCACGTGAAAAGTCAGATATTTTACTTTGAAGTTCCGCGTTCACCGTTTGCAATTCTTCGTTCAGGCTCTGCATTTCCTCCTTTGATGTGGTGAGCTCCTCGTTGGTAGATTGAAGTTCTTCGTTGGTGGATTGGAGTTCTTCGTTGATGGACTTCATTTCCTCCTGCGAGGTTTGCATATCTTCGCGGGTAGTTTGCAATTCGCGGTAGCTGCGTTGCAGTTCCATTTCCAGCTCCCTAACCCGTTTGCTTTGCCCGCCTTTACCTGAGCTTTGGATGAAATTGCTTTGATCGGGCATGGAAACCTCGTTAAATACCACCATGAACATTCCCTTTACATTGTCAGGTTTTTCGATACGCTGCACGACGACATGCACAAAAACGGATTGTTCGTCCGACCCTATTTTCACCCTGTTAAGTACCACCGGATCAAACGATTTGGCAGCCATTCGAAAGGCATTGGGCAATAGTTGTTGCAATCCCTCACGGGCCATGGCATGAATATTCCAATTGGCTTTTCCTGCTACGGGCTCAAGAAATTTTCCGGTACGTCCGGTAATGTAAACAATGTCGCCTTTTTCGTTTACCAGCACGCTGGGGGGTGCGAATTTTTGCAGGATAATTTGGTCGGCAACGACCTGAATATTTTCTGAATTGGTTTCAAATTTCTTGTCTTCTATATTCACCTTTGTTCTCTTTTGATGAAACGAGCTTGGAAAATCTACGAGTTCCTTTGCCCGAATGGTTGGGTTACTTTTAAATATTTTTAGTTTGCTGTCAAGTTCATGAAAAATATCGGTACGCGAACCCAAAGTTTCGGCGGTACCCAATATCATGATACCTCCCGGGTTCAGGCTATAGTTAAACAACGCGATTAATTTTCGCTGTAATTCGGGTTCCATGTAAATGAGCATATTCCGACAGCTTAGTATGTCCAGTTTGGTAAATGGTGGGTCTTTTATCACGTTTTGAGGGGCAAACACTACCATCTCGCGTATGGAGCTGGAAATGCGGTAACCATCGCCTTCGGGCACAAAATAACGTTGAAGGCGGGTTTCGTTCACATCTCCTGCTATGTTCTTCAAAAAATACCCTTTCCGGGCTTTGTCGATGGCGTCCACATCCAAATCGGTGGCAAATATTTGGAGGGAGATATTTCTTTGTTTTTTAAAACTTTGCATTACTTCGGCAAAAACGATGGCCAACGAATAGGCCTCCTCACCGGTGGAACAGGCAGGCACCCAGGCACGAAACAGATATCCATTGGGTGCTTGTTTGATGATTTCGGGCAAAATGCGTTCTTTGAGGTAGTCCCATACTGCCGAATCCCTAAAAAAGGCCGTAACACCGATAAGTAGTTCTTTGAAAAGGATTTCGGTTTCGCCGGGATTTTCATTTAAAAACCGCACATATTGATCGATGCGTGAGATTTTATGGATTCCTTTGCGCCGTTCAATACGTCGCAACAGGGTATTTTTTTTGTACAATGAAAAATCGTGGCTGGAAACCTCATTCAATTGCATGATAATTTTTTCGAGGTGACTCATGTTTTTATAGGGGTCATCAGGTTGTGAGGCTGAGGGCAGATAGCGAAGGAAAGCCAATAGCTTTCCCGGCAAGGCTTGCGCATGGGCCACAATATCCACCATATCGGTGGCAATGGCACTGCATGGCATGCCATCAAATTTGGCAGTTGCCGGGTCTTGAATGAGAACGGTACCGCCACTTTCTTTGATGGCCTGCAGACCCAAACTGCCATCGGAGCCCATGCCCGAAAGGATGATTCCGATGCTTTTTTCTTTACGGTATTCGGCCAACGAGCGAAAAAACAAGTCGATGGGCAAGCGTATTCCTTTGGTTTCCAAGGGTGGATATACATTTAACAAGCCCTGTACAAGGGTCATACTTCTGTTTGGCGGAATCACATACACGTGGTTGGGCTTCACCTGCAATTGGTCGGTGGCTTGCCTTACGGGCATGGCGGTACAACTTTGCAACAATTCGGGCATTACTCCGGGGTGGTTGGGATCGAGGTGCTGAATGACAACGAAGGCCATGCCGGTATCGGCAGGCATGGTCGAAAACAACTGTTTAAGTGCTTCCAAACCACCTGCCGATGCGCCTATCCCCACAATGGGAAAAATCTCGTTTATGGCAAGGGGACGATCGATGGGCTGTTCCCCTTTTTTTGATTTTTTTGGTACGGAACCTTTTTCCGATTTTTTGTTGTTACCCCCCATTTTTACTCCCAACTCCCTTTCTTTCTGTCAATTGGACGAAAGTATCATATTTTTATACAATGATGCTTTTTTAAAATATTCCCTACTGAAAACCAATAAATAAAGAGGTGTACGTCAACCAAACCGGTCGTAAATCAACTTGTAAAATTATGGTGTACAACTCCCTGGCCACCTCAATGAAGTAAAGGTACAACTTTTTTACATGATTAATGTCATTTTAATCAAATGTTTTTAAGGTTTCGGAGATGGCTATGGATTTTCTGGTTTTGGGGGAAGGGACAAGGGACATGAGCCAATGGACAAGAGCCAAGTAAAAAGTAAAAAGTAACCCTGTGACAGTGATCGTTGAGCCAAAAGCCAAATTGCAACCGCTTTTTTCACCGCGGAGGCGCTAAGGATGCGGAGAAGCGGTGAAGCTGAGAAGCAGAGAAGGGGTGAAAGTGTGTTTTGCCTTTTGGTCATCCTGAATAGAGCATAGCGGAATGAAGGATCTCAAACGTCTGGGTACTATTAACTACAATTTTCTATGTTATTTAGTCAGAGATCCTTCGCTCGCGCTCAGGATGACAAAACCACTGAGTGATTTGGCACTGCTAATGACAACTTTTAGTATAATTCTGTTTATCTGGTTATTGCAAAAATGTAGGTTTTCAATTCCCTGGGGATTTCTCTCCGCCTTCGGTGGGTTCAAAATAACAGGCTTTTTCTTTGGTTTTTGTCATCTTACTATGTGCGTCCCTTTTTTCGGGGGTCTTTTAACTCAGAATGACACCGCAGAGAGGGGGCTTTAGCCCCAAACAATTACCAATGGAACAAACCGCCCCAACACGATCAAACTTGATTATTCAATACACCAGAAGCCCACCCCTTGCCCTTCGGCTTTAGCCAAGGGCGGAGGAGGGGCAAGAGCCAAGTAAAAAGTAAAAAGTCAACGCTATTCAGGCAACCTCATTGAGCCAACTGCCAAAAGCCAATAGCCAACAATAACCAATTGTCATTTAAACAAGAAACATCTAAACACCTCAACCTCAACCTTACCCTCAACCTTACCCTCAACCTCAGAATACCAGAAAATTTGCCTCACATGGAGTTTTGTCGGACTATCTCGACTTAAAATCCTTGTTCATAATTTCAATAATTCCTTTGGCATAGGGCGTAGGCTTAACGCTAAACCTCTTTTCAAATTTGGAGCTATCGAAAACATAATCGCGGTCGTATTGGTAGGTCATTTCCACAAACTCGCGCATAATGGGGATGAACAAGCCCAGGATGCGCACCATAAATTTGGGAGCAGTCAGAAATTTGGGAGGCACACCCAATTCGCCTGCGAAGGCATCGATCCACTCTTTTCCGGTAAAGGGATTGGGAGCTGTAGGCAGGTGCCATACTTGCCCGTATGCATCGGGAGTGTTGCCCAGAAGTGCTGTGGCTTTGGCAGCATCAGGGGTGTAGGTGAAGGAGTGTTTGCAATCAGCCGATCCTATCCAATTGGCCTTTTTTCCGGCGCTGAGTGGCTTGATTACTGATTCTGTCAACAGACTTACTTGGTTGATGGAAGGTCCATAGAAATCGGCGGAGCGGGCTATGAGCGCAGTCAATTGACCGGATTTCACCTTGTCCATAATTTTTTTGGCCACCTCGGCCCTGATTTTTCCCTTTTTGCTGGGTGGATTGATGGGTGTTTCTTCGGTCATGCCATTGAGGTGGTTGGCATCGTACATGTAAATGTTGTCGAAAAACACCAGTTTGCAGCCTTCCGATTCGCATGCGGCGATTACATTGTCGATGAGTAGCGGCCATTTTTTCGCCCACACGGATGCCTTGTATTCAAACCCCACTGTAAGATAAACGATGGAAGAACCGGCTACGGCTTTTTTAACTTCCTCGGGATTAAGCAAATCTGCTTTTACAAGCTCGTCGGTGGGATTAACCTTTTTCGGATTTCTGCTCACCAACCTGATTTTTTTGGTGTATTTGGTCAGAGCCAGCGCCAATTCAGTTCCAATGGCTCCTCCTGATCCTAAAATTGTTTGCATAAAAACGTGTAATATTCTAAATAATTTTTTTTGAATTTGTCACTAAAATCCTCGAAGTAAGGCCTACTTCAAGACAAAACCAACAACCATCAAGTGTGTTATCCGGCTTTTCATTCACAAAGATATAATTTTTCAATTCACCTGCTCCATGCTTGATCACAAAACCCGAATCAAGCGTCCACCACTCACCAGTTTCAAACGTCCATGCTTGAAGTATAACATGACCTTGATTCCACTCCGAAAGCCTACCCTGAGCGTGATAAAAGGTACTTCTGAACATCGCAAAATTTCCGGTTAATACTCTGTTTTGATTTTTATCTGATCGGATTCGATGTGGTTGGTTGATGCGGTTTGGTCATGTTGTTGAGGTAGAATCCCGAAGGGATGAAATGTTTATAGAAACAAAGGCCAAAACAAATTATGCGACCCCGTCGGGGTCGAACAAATGACACCTCCTTTATTATAAACATTTGAATCCTTCGGATTCCGTTTTGATCCATTCGTCCAAGTCCTCATTTTAAATTCGTCAGAAAACCCGTTCAGTTTCAAACGTCCACGCTTGAAGTATGGCATCGTTCACCATCAAACTACCTAAACCCTAACCTGATACGGGCTTCGTCGTGGTTAAACGTACTCCTTCTAAAAGGGTGTGCCTCGGTGTTGAACAAATAATCATCAAAATTAAATTGCTGTTGATGATGCGAAAAAGTGAGGTAAAAATATTTAAGTGTTTCGGCCAGAAAGAAGGTTGGCATGTAGTCTTTTTGTTCCATGGTTTGCACATTTTTCACGGAAGTGAAAGCGATTTCGGTGCGGCAATATTTCATGATATCCTGCCAGTATTGACGATTCATCTCAAAATATGTACTGTCGCCGGTGAGGTGAAACAGGTAATAGGCCGACTCGATGATTTCCGGATTGAGGTCGTAGGCCGGGTAGGTGGGGTCTTCAGTTTTATAATCGTACACCATCGGCTCAAGACCGTATTTGTTCCAGAGGCCATTCCAGGTTTGTTGCAATTGTCTGGCATGGGTCAAATCACCCGAAAGGGCCAGAATTGCCGGAAAAAAGGCGTCGTACAATGTAATCCGGGTGCTCACCTGCTTGCCGGTGTACATATCCACCCGACCATAGTAAAGTTGCCCCTGATAGTCCTCAGCCAGGTATTTTTGTATCACACGGATGCTCTCGTCCCACACTTTTCCCAATTCAGGATCGCCAAACAGAAGGTAGCTCTTGTACAGGTATTCGTAGTAAGAATCCACGCCGGCACACAGGTGGCTTTGGGTTGAAACCCATTCGCCGGTTTGCACATCGATTACATCGCCTATCAAACCAAGTTCAGAACGCCGTTCGTAAATGGCCAGGGTAGCTTTTTTGCCTGCCTGATAATATTTGGGGTCGTTGGTATAATAACTCAACACGCCCATTTCAAAAGTGTAGGTGGCGGCCTCGGCCACATTGACGGTATCTCCGCGGGCCACTCCGGTTTGGAGGTTAACCCAATAGGTTGGAATTCCGGTTTTGGTGTCGAATGCAGGCATCATGCGGTCGGCAAAGTCGCGGGCTTTGTTGAGCACTCCCTGATTGCCCGAAAGTTCATACATGGATAACAAACCTCCCAGTATTCTGATATTGACCTCAAAAATTTTGGCGTCGATGTTTTTGTCGAAGTTGAGCGAATCGATCACATAAGCCTCAATTTCGGCGGTTTCCTTCTTTAGACCCATCAGATAAAGCGTACTGTACGCGTCAATGGGCGAAATATACAAGGGCTCGCTATACCAGTCGGAAAAGGAGTGGGAGAGAGGTGCCAGGGCATCATGACCCCAGGCGTATTTCTTGTAGGCGTCCCAGGTACGTTGGGTTTCGCTCACCAATTGGTTGGTCAGACTGTCGGCCTCACGGGTTGCAAAAGTAGAAGCCGACTCGCCGGAATCCTGTTTGGACCGCCCGCTATGACAAGCCACGGTTACCATGGCGAGAAATAATATCAGGAAAAGATTCTTCATTGGAAGTTAGATGTTGTTGATTTTGGAATGAAGGAGTAAAATTAGGATTTTTTGGGTTGAGAATGGGGTTGTTTTGGATTATTTGCGGGCCATGGCGGTTTTATCACCTAATTTTCCACATACATAAGATATTATAGATAAATGGGAATTCGCGTCAACAATACACCCTTATGCCAATAGGCAGGGCATAAAAAAACAGTTCGCCCACCATTGGTGGACGAACTGTTGTGTTTACCGGCTACCCGCTCACAGGCGTGAGCACAAAATGATGCACTACACTGTCGTTGGTTCCCAACTCGAACACGCCCTGCGGGGGCACTTCGTAACCTGTGGCATGACAACTTACGGTATAGGTACCCTGAATCAGCTCATCGAGCAGCCAGGTGCCATCTACGCCTGTCTCCATCACAAACCCATGCTCTATCAGGTTAATTACTGCGTTAGCTATGGGCAAGCCTGTTACACTGTCGGTTACGGTACCGCTGATGTCAGAATTCTCCGGCAGGTTGACCACTGCAGGCTTTGGAACAGCCCTGCGCAAACGCATGTAAGCCCTGTAAAACGTAGGATGACTCCGTTTGTGATACCGCACAAAGCCATCCATTCTGTCGCGCAACAAACTTTTACTTTCTCTGAAAAGCTCACGGAGCTGTTCGTGCGTTTCACGCCGGGTTTGCAGGCTTAACTGTGTCTGCACCAGCACCTGTTGAAAATCGAATACTTGCTGTACCAGATCTTTAGTTATTCTGGCATCCAAACCCATTTTAATGGCGGAGGCTTCGTTTTCAGCTAGCAGCGACTGCATATTTTGCCCCACAGCTACCATCATGGCCGAGGAATATGAGTTGATGGACTTGTTGTAGCTTTTCAGGGTCTCAATCAGTGGATTGTTACCCGATTGATGTGCCACAGCTATGGCCAGGTTAATCAACTCCTTTAGCTGATCGCGAACTTCTTTCCGAAGGTTTTTCCGATCTACCAACAAGGCCGTATGCGGACTTACCAATTGGTTGACACAGTTATTAATGTCGGTTATTTTGCCAAAAAAATCATCGCGTATTTCAATGGCAGCAGGTTTATTTTCGAACATGGCCGGATACTGCTCCAGCACTCCTTTAATGGCTATGTATTTTTGCAATTTTATTATACTCCTTTTCATATTTTAAAATTTTAAGGTGAAAAACTGTCAGCGATTAAGTTCGGAAAAGGATGCCGAAGATGCTGTTTTACACAGTTTTAAAAAAAATGGTTTGGTTGTTTACATTTTATGAAGAAGGAGGTGAATTGCTCTGGCTTGATTTGCTGAATAATACGTTGCTGAGTTCCCTGATATCAGGCACATAGGGATATGCTTTTCGATGGGCTTTCAACATCAGATTGTCCAACTTACACGGGTGC
The DNA here is from genome assembly GCA_965140775.1 of Bacteroidales bacterium. Lineage (GTDB taxonomy): Bacteria > Bacteroidota > Bacteroidia > Bacteroidales > F082 > UBA6244. The sequence goes on from OZ223471.1 coordinate 2,343,573, forward strand.
CAAACGATGTGATATACCAGGGGGAGGTTTCCCAGAAGGAAGAAATTATTTTCTATTCCCAGAACAGGGATGGGGTACGCGGGGGAATGGTATTGATAGGCACTGCCATGGCTATATGTTGGAGCATGAGCCAACTTTTTACGTCGTTTTTTTAATTGGATCCAGATGCGGAAACCGGAAATGGAAGTGGAGTGGCTTGTGTTGTTGTTTTCGTTCATGGTCAGGAATTTTAGGTTTGGGGTTGTTTTCTGACCTTTTTACTGTCGGCAATAACCGAATTTCTTTTTTTTGACACCTCGCCGGCTCCCGGAGGTCGGGCACCGGGATCGGCTTTCCTTATCCATGTTGCCTCTTCAGCAGAGCCATTGTAGTAGTTCCTTACGCAAGCAGGTTCTACACGTTTGCTCAATGAGCCGAGGTTTGCTTTAAGGCTTTTCCATTTGGTCATAACTTCGGCAATGGATATTTTATGCTGTAACCGCAACTGGTCGAGTATCCAATCGTAGCCTACGGCGCGTACTTTAAACACTGCAGCCTTTTGGTGTTGCATCTCTTGTGAGGCCAAAACAATGCAATGGTGGCGGATGCCCAGGAAATATCCCAGCACTTCGCTTCTGGCAAGGCCGGGCGCCTGCATGTGCATGGCTTTCACCTGACCAAGCTCATTGAAATCATGGTGCAGCTCTTGCAACCTGCCGCGACTCACCAGCTCCTGATACAGTTCCAGGGTATCGGGTGGCAGCGAAAAGGCCATGCCGGCCTCGGCATAAAACTCTGCCTCCAGTGAAAACAGCGCATAGCTTAATCCTGCGCGGTGCAATCTGGTGAGCATGAGGGGGTCGAGAATCAGTAGCTTCATAACAGTTGATATTTTTCGATAAAATCAATACTCTTGATGCCGGCCAGTTCGGCGCCTTTTTCGAGGCTGATCTGCTTCTCGGCCACCGACCGTATCAGCAGTTGCTCAAACCGTTCGGGTTTTTCGTTTACCCCATAGTTTCCCCAGCCAATTTCCTTTGCATTTTTGCGGTGCATAAAATGAAAACTGTTGTATTCCGACTGGGTGATAATGCCCAAATCACGAGCACGGCGCACCAATGCATGTACCGACATGCCATATCGTCCTTTGAGCAGGATATATTCCTGTAGAGCTACACGATGACGTTTCGGACCCAACTCGGCAATCATGGTGGAGCGGGGTAGGAGCATGGCCGCGGCAAACCGGAAACACAGGTTCTCCACAAGGGCTTCGTCGGCCATCACTGTATCGGTAAAATTGAGCAGGAGGTGCCCCAGCTCATGTAAAACGGTGAGCCGAAGCCGATCCACAGGAAATACCTTGTTATAAACTATCACGGGTATTTCGCCATTGGCATAGGTTGAAAATCCATCGAAACGGGGATTTTCGCTCACTTCTATCAGCCGTATGCCTTGGTCTTCGAGCACACTGAATACACTGGCTATTCCTTTTGTGCTCAGGTTCCATTGCTTTAGCAAGGTTTCGGCAGCAGCTTCGGCATCGTCGGCATCAGCAATGAGGCGGTCGGTAAGGTGGCGATGAAACCGCAGGTCTTTTCCTGAGAGTTCTTCCAGCTCAATGTATGCTTCCAGCGCTGTCATCACCCGTTGCTGTATGGCTTCCAGTTCTTTTATACCCAAACTGCTTTTTTTGCGGAACTCCGGTTTTTGTACTTCCACATTAAACTCGCGACTGAAATACTCGGGCAGCACCTCAAGGGCGCGGCTCAGAGCTATCACTACGCTGCTGTCGGGCAACATTTCTGCCCGTTCGTATTTGGCTATGGAGGTTTTTTTTACAAAACCGTTCATGGCCATTACCAGATCGTCTTGCGAATAGCCTTTCTGCTTTCGGGCATTTTTTAATCGTTTGGCAAATACTTCTTTCATGGCTGCTTATTTTTTAATAACTGTGTTTTTGGCCTTCTTGCAATTCATCTTAATTTATCTGGTTCCAAAATCAAATATCATGTGTTCAAATATTGTGCAAATATATTATATTGAACACCTGTCGTCAATAGATTAGGACAATTATTTTAATATAAGTTATCAACACCGCTTGTTAATAAGTCTATATTACCTGTTATTTAATGCTTTACAAAATTTCTGATGTGAAAAGATGCACTGTGTTCATAATATTTAATCTTTTTAAGATTTGCTCACCTTGAGTTATTCTAATTTGACAGTTGTCCTCTCTCGCGGGCATAAGAATCCGAATTCGACCTGTGGCGTATTCGGGATTACCGGCTAGTTTAATCTGTTTGTTTTGAGTTGGTGGTTGGCCTTGGCCGGGTGAGCAGATGCTAGGGTGGGGGGATTGGGGAGGGTATTTGGCAGAGCTAAAAGGCATGGTAATACGGGAGAATCGTGTGTTCCCACGCTAGTTGCCAAAGTGATATGGTTAAGTTGCTCAACAACTTCTTCTAAAATAACAACTTAGTATCTGGATTCACAACCACTTGATATTGTCCCAATTGTATTTCACATCTTCCGGGTATATAAGCCTTTTCCATAATTTTTACTCCATTTAGCACAGTGCCTAAACCGCTCATATTATACAGCCAAATATTGTTTTTTTGGTTGACTATCACAAAATGACGCCTGCTCACCATCGTGTCGTCAAACAAGCTAAACGTGTTATAATCATATCCTTCTCGTCCAAATGAAATGATATGTCTGGAGCAATCTGTAATAACTCCATTTCCATCTACTTCTACAGAAATGGCATTCTTTGATTTATGTATATTCCTGAACTTGAACTCCTGAAACAAAAGTTTTGTTTTCAAGCTCCTGGAGTCATTTGCCTGATATGCAGGTGGGTTATTCCCCAAAACCACTTCGTGATAATTATAGTAAGCAAATGGATTAAGCTCATTGATAAACCGCATATCCGTTGGTTCTTTCCTCAACAACAGTTCAAACAGAGCGTGATTATTGATAAACAATATTTCCTTTGGAAACAGCTTCCTTAAGTATGCTGATTGCTCCAACCCCAACTCCCATTGATCGCTTAAGAAATAAGAATACAACAACTGGTTGTGGGCTTCGATGTCATTGAAATGATGGAGGATATAACCATGAAGAATGGTGGCAGCCTTTGAAGGTTCTTGATGTTGCAGATAGATTTCTGCCATATTCTTAGTAATAGGGGCATGGCGGTCACGCTTCAACACCAATTCGAATATTACCTGGGCTTTATCCAACTGATTGATACCTAGATAGTATTTCCCTTTCTCGATCAAAAAGCCTATGGATTCATTATTAAATGTTTCGATATAGTTTTTAGCAAAATTCCAACGCTTACGAATAATATGCATTTTCAATACCTGAGTTTGCTTGTTTGTAGCTATTACCTGATCATCGATAATTTGGGGAATATGCCTTTTGCTGATAGCCTCATGAAACTCCACCATGGTTTGAAAGCGTACTGATGGATCATAATGACAAGCCTTCAACAACAATTGCTGTAGCCAATAGGGCAATCCTCCGATGGGAAAATCAGCTTTTTTAACTATCAGTGTTCGCTTACTTTCCGACCCTGCTATTGCAAGAGGGTTTTTGCCTGTCAGACATTCCATAAAAGTAAGACCCAACGAAAACACATCCACACGCACATCATTCACAGGAGGATTGTCCATAAGCATTTCCGGTGCGCTGTATATGATGGTTCCAATACTGGTATTTACGGTGCCGAAATCACTGATTTTAATCTTGTCGTCAGTAAACAATAGATTATCTGGTTTGATGTCGTGATGAATAAACCCCTTGCTATGTAAAAAGGCAAACGTATGTGTTAACCTTAGAAATATATCTGTTGCGGTTTTTATGTCCAGTTTCCCCGCCTTAATAAGCCAGTCTCGCAAACTACCCTTTGAGCAGTATTCCATAACAAGATATAGTGTGCCATCCTCGATGAAACTATGGTTATAGCTGATAATATTAGGATTATTAAGCTGCGCGATGGCTTTAATTTCCCTCAGAATATTTTCGGGTTGGCGTACCCTGGTTTTATGCAATGTTTTTACGGCATAAAATTGGTCGGAGAGCTGATGCTTTACTTTAACAACCTGACCAAATCCACCTTCACCAAGGGCTGAAATGTATTCAAAACCATGCTTCGCAAGATTCTTAATAGTTGATTCATCCATCATTTCAAAATAAAATCCTTCTTATCAAATTAGAGTATTTGCTTTCATCACCTCGTCAATTTTATTTGGGATTCCACTCTCCCTATATTTGGTATACACCTTAAACATCAGACATTTTGCATCTTTTTTCCAACCTATTTCCATATTCATTGTTAAACTGAGCAATACAAACTTTTTAAGATCCTTATCTTTATTACTTATCGCCAATTCATTTAGCAAGGATGTGTTTTCACTCAACGGCACAATAGAAGCATATAAATTGATATTCTTTTCTATCTTTTCGAGTGCGTATTTTTCTAGAATCTCTTTTTCCACCTCATGAAATACAATATGAGGTTGATCGGATTTTTTTATAACAAAAACAGATTGTTGTACCTCTGAATTAAAACTGCCAGGATAACAAATAAGCGGAATTCCATTATAAGAATTCTGAGTTATTACGCCGGCGGTTTTTAGTTGAACTGTTAACCAGTTAATATCAATGCCAAAACAAATAATCGTAAATTCTTGGCTAAGTTTAAGATTGTCAATTGCAGAAAAAATATTTGTTATGGTCAAAAGAAACTCTCTTGTCTTAAGTTCTAGAAATATCTGAGGGAAGAGGTTTCGTATTTGTAAAGCTACATCTTCTGCCAGAAAGGATTCATAATTCATGTAGCTTGTGTCATTATTGTCGGTAAAAGGATCTTTATGAACTAGTGACCTCTCACCATATAGAAATCGACTTTGGTAACCCTTTAATATTTCACCTCTGTTAATAATTGGCTCATATCTGTTTATCCTATCATTTATTATTCTAGCTGAAGTTGTATAGAAATTTTCTTTTTTGTCTGATGAAATTTTCTGATTAATCTGAGTGTTTTCAAATTCAGTCTCAAGTAACTTTTTATATGACCCAATAAGCTCTATTGGATGAGGTTTCGATTGCTCCTTTAACCATTCCGGTGTAATAAAATCTAACTTAGTTGCAGCTAGCAACTGTTTATTATTTAATATTTTTTGCACCTGATTATTGAGGAGTTCTATATTATCCATCAATAATCGTTTGTCCAACTGTTCTTTTGGTGGTTTTGGCAATTCCAAAGGATCCATATTTATCAAAAAAGGTTGAATGGAATATTGCCTAATCAACAACAAAGCTATGTATTTAGTAATCCAGTTTTTAATTATCGAAATCGAATTAAGACCCTCCATTTCTGGAAATCGATAGGTGTGATTGATAAATGTGAATTTCCGCTCCAAGGGATCTCTAAATATAATAAACCTCTTTAAAACCTCTCCCATTGAAATAGGTAATAACACATAATCCGGTGGAATACTGGTTGTATATCGGAATATTCTTTGAATACAAGAATACCTTTCTTTATACAACAACAGCCCTCCCAGCGCGTAAAACATATCCAGATATTCTTCCCTTTCCTTATCTCTCCTTATGATGTCCTCCTGATTTGCAATATCGAATTTCTCCACATCAAATTCTATCTCAACTCTCTTAAGATAGGAGGTAAAGTAGCTGGCTGAATTCTCCCAAAATATTAACACCAAATCATCATCGTTTGACTTGACTGCTAGCAGCAAATATTCCCAAAACCATTGCTTACTTTGATCTGAAACCAAATGATAATCTGTTGCATTGATAATCCATCTTTTATTTACAACCCATGCTTTTAGATAATTTAACCGAATACTCTTTAGGTTTGTTAATGCTTCTAACAATCGATAGAAGAATTCGTAATCAACATCACGATAAATAGCGATTCCCGACTTTTTATCAATCTCGACTTCTTGGTATTCTTCATCAAAAAATGCAAAAGCACTTTTTATTAACTTTTCGTTGTTTTCCTGAACACTCTTTAGGAGTACATCTGTGACAGCCAAAAAGTAATTGTTTGAATTACCAGAATTTTCCTTGTGCTTTTTACTTAAATCGGTGAACAAACGAGAAGGAGTATAATAAACCAAAACTTTCTCTACTAAAACAAAGAATGCAATAATTAATAGTAGAGTACAAAACAACAATATAAGTAGTGCGGAATTATTAATAATTGGGTTCAGTAACCCAAAATCGCTCAACGGTTGAAGATCTAGCATGTACAATATTATGGAGAATACTGAAAGACCTAAAATCCATTTAAAGGCCCTACCTTCTTTTCCATGATTGAATAATTCTAAAATAAATTCGGAGTTGTATTTCTCATCCAGCCTTGAAATAACCTGGAAAATTACCGGATACGCAATACCAAATATGGCGACAATAAATGAGACCGCTACTGAAACCTTATCCATGACTGTTTATTTAATTTATTTTCTCCAATACCTCCTCAGCCACTCCCAAATTCAACTCCCCATCTGAGTTCAGCACATTTACAAACGCTACCTTGCAAAAATGCCCTTCTTCATGCCCTTTGTGGAATTTTCCAAATTTACCGTCATACTTTTGAACTGTTTTCGGATAAAGCAAAACACACTTTTTGGCTCCCCAGTAGAGATTATAGGCAAACATTTGCTTGAGCTCATCATCAGTCGGTTTGTTGGGTTCGGCCAGCCTCCACTTGGTATCCATAATAATGGTGTCTCCTCCTTGCCGGATAACCAGGTCAGGTCGTATTTCTCTACTTTCCCAAAAATGCGCTCTATCCTGATAGCTCACGGTGTAGCAACCATTTTCACCTTGCTTGAGTTTCTTATAAATGTACTTTTCCCACAACATATTCATGTCGAACAATAAGGCCAGCATATCATCTTGTCCTTTTGAAATATCCGGGGAATAATTAAGAATAAGCATCCTGGCAATCTTCAAAGCTTCTGAATAGCTTTCTGTTTTGCGGTTAAGGTTCACCTTGTCGAAAGCAGCCTGGTCTATATTAATTTCATGTATCTCCGGAAAAGCAAAATACAACTGATTTACCTTACTTATTATGGCTTCATTGCCGGATATTTTGCCCAATACCCTTAGCCCTTTGATTAGTATTTGATTAATTAAATGCTCGTAATCGTACCGCTGATGGGTGGTATGAAACCGCTCCTGATGGATGAGGTTTTTCTGGATGTTTTTCGCGAAAAGAATCCTACCTTTCAGTGCATTGACATTGGAGGTTTCCTTCCGGTATTTTTTCACCAAACCTCTTCTGAGTATCTGACTCACTTCTTTCAGGTACATTTCTAAATACAAATCTAACAGGGTAGCTCGCTTTCTCAATAGGGCTTCCGACACCGATTCAATATTTATGTTACCGCTGATGGCTAGCATTTTTAAGAGAACCCTACGCCACTTGTCAGTTCTCTGTTTTTCATTTTCTTTGGTTAGCTCTATCTTATCGGCTTTAGGAAGGATTTCAATCACCAGGTTACCAATCTGAATAACGCCCACATAGCTGTTAAACTTAACCCCGTTTCTGATCACAGTAAAGTACTTATTGTCGTTACGGTCGTTGAAACCGCATAGTTTCTCCAGTTGGCCATTGGTAATGCACCGCCCCAGATAATCCTTGTGCGTTGTCAGACGCTCGTGTTCAAATACTTGTATGGTGGGCATAGCTGTATGATCTAATCCTTGGTTTTTTGATAAATACTTCTAAACGACCATTCTGATGAAGGTGAAATGGCATATACCTTCCTGCTCTTGAGGTCGGAAACCAATTCATGGTCATAATCTTTAAAATTGGCAAAATCAAATTCTTCACCTTGGCCATTCAATGCTGTAACAAAACTATCTCCCAGAATTAAACCGATCTTCCCAAAATCACCATAAAAATACTCTTCAAGCAGTGGAATTACTTTATCTCTAAAGGCTTCTTCCAGGTCTTGATACGAATTGACTGCAAAAAAGTACGAATGGCCAATTTTGTGGTCTTTATCCAGCAGTTTTTCTATTCGTAGATTAATGGTGTTTAATAACTTGTCAAATTCCAGATATTTTATGTTTTTTTCACGGAAAAAACTTGCAATTGCTTCATAATCTATCTCTTCCTCAGGGTCATCGGGAAATGTAAGTTTTTCGGCAAAATCTTCTTTAAAGTCATCGTATAACTCAGGGTTAAAGAAAAAATTCTTGAAATCATCTTCAACTTCCTGCCATTCAGTATCTTCCCACTCAATCCCATCATATTCATTAAATTGATTGTGCAATATTTTGAGTGTGTGATGTGCCAACAAATCGTGTTGAGGTTCCTTTTCAACAAAGGTGAATCGTCTTCTTAAAGCAGTATCCAAGGCTTCGATACTTCTATCGGCGGTGTTCATGGTGCCTATGAGGTAGATGTTCCTGGGCACGTTGAACGAATCCTTTGAATAGGGCAAGGTAATGGTGAGTTCTTCCTTTTCACCTGCCCGCTTGTCCTTTTCAATCAGGGTGATCAGTTCGCCGAAAATGCTGCTGACATTTCCTCTGTTGATTTCATCGATGATGAGTACAAATTTTTTCTCTTCTATTTCCTCAGTGTCGGCTTTAGCTGATGGCCCCTCCACAAAAAATTCTTTGTTGATCATTTTATCATCCAGCTTGTAAATCGACATCTGCGACAGATTACGTTTATAAATTTGGTCTGCCGGTATTTCTTCATCCACAAACAACCATTCTACTTTCCTAAAGTTGTTATAGGGTATTTCGGGGTCGGCAATAAATTCGTAGTCTCCCACCACTTTTGCCATGGCACGTACAAGACGATTGCCTTTGCTCACTATCACATAATCGCCAATTTTAAGGTATTTGATAAAATATTTTAATGCCTGTGAATCGAATTCCTGCAAGCTGTTTTCTTTACATTTTTCTTGTATTTGGGTTTCCGATAACCCAGAAAAATCAAGGCCACCGCCAAAACCAATGGAGATGCAATTATTTTGAATACAGTAATCATATATTACTTTATCGTCAGGATTGTGGATATTGCCCAGTGAAATTTTATAAAATACAGCTTTTTTAAACTCTGTTTCATTCCAGGTAATAAGCCGGTTAACTTTTAGCGACTGTATTTTGTTATTTTCCTCAGATAAAGCACAAATCTTTTTAAAGATACCATCCTCTATTTCATAAACCACCTTTTTATCTTCTGTGGTTATTGGTTTGATTCCTTCCACAAAATCCTCATAGCTAAACGATTGATGAAAGGTGCAAAAGGCAATCTGCCCCTTCGGTTTTTCCCAGTCGGTAATTAAAAGTTGCTTGTAGCGATCGGTTAATTTTTTTCTATCAGTTTTGTTTTCTTCATAAAACGAAGGATCGACAATCTGCAGGGCTTTGTTCACCGTAAAATAGGTTTTGCCTGTTCCGGGAGGGCCGTACAGTATTTGATTAAGCGCCACTGACTCTGGTTTTTTATAATCATCCTCAACTTTCATAGTAATAGCATTTTGATAAAGTTCCCATAATTCATCACTATATTCCAGTATGTTTTTTGTTTCGTTCTTTTCAGCAAGTCCAAGATACTTACCTGAATAAGGTAAATCATTATTTATCTGTTTCAACTGACACAAATAATTAATGGCCGCAGGCGCATAAATAAGTGGAATTTTTTTGTTGTAAAGCACAGCAATCTTCCACTTATAAGCGTGTCCTAATTGGATGCTGTCAATCCCGGTCAGATCATTTTTGGTGGCAAGTTCAGCAACCTGAAAAATGCTATTCCTAACCTGATTAAAGGCTTCCTCCCTTTCCTCCCCAAATTTCAATACCCAGGCATATACTCCATCTGTTTTATACCCTTTTCTGGCGTCATCTTTGTCAACATTACCACGCCTGTATATGCCAAATTTATAAGAGGATCCGCCCCAAATACTTCCCAGGGATTCAGTGAGTTTCTCCAACCAATAGCAGAACGAATCCGACTTATTCAGGTTGGTGTATTCGTCCAGTGTCATTTTTTTTATACGACTCAATGGCCATGTTTTTAAAAATTCTTCCCAAATAAGTTCGCGTTCTGTTTTCTCTGTTATGTCTGGCATTTCTGTTGCTTTTTGGATATTTATATGTTCGATGATTTTCCTTATGCTGGTATTCGGAGACTTTAATACAATATTGAAATTGTGTGCGGTTTTTCGTTTTTCTTCGGCCAAAAAATCCATTTCATTTCTTCCGGGAAAAAGCTCAGAGATTTCTGTCAGATTATTCTCTACCGGCATCTCAAACGATTCAATCTCTAGTAGATCTTGTATTTGGTCATTTTTAGAGAATTGGACATTAAAATTTTGTTGGCCATATTTCTTTTGAATGAAATCAACCACTTCCTTTTTTTTGGTAGTCCGAATCTGTAAATAGTTAGTTTCTGCACTACCCGGAATACGGAAGTATTTAGAATACTCCTTTGGGATAAGGGTCCGTGCATATTTGATAATCTCGTGCTTAAATTCTTTGAGAATCATTGCTATTAATCTTTAGATAAGAAATCAATATTGCCAATATTAAACAGAAAAGATTTGCTTATTTTTTTTGCCAATTCTGCAGCAGTTAACACGAAATTTTCGTCTTTTCTAATAAATATTAGGGTATTGTCGTTGCTAATGCATTCAAACAGTTGAATTAAATTAAACTTATGTATAGGAATTGAGAATATATTTCGCTCCAAGCCAATGCTAAATAGCCCCTTTATTGTTTCTCTGTGATTTTCAATATCAGTTGTATTATAAAACTGCGCGTCTATTAGATGCCTTTTGAACCTCCTGAAATACGAGTTAATCTTTTTATAACTAGCTTCTTTTTCATCTTTTGGACCAATTACTTTAGAGAAGGATTTGTTTAAAGAACTAAATTTCCCTTTAATTCGTTTTATAGCTATTGCAATAGATAATGTCCCTAAAATAGATTCATTTTTATTCAATTTACTAGAATCAATAATAAGTATAGTATCGGCAATATTATAGTATCTAGCTATCTTTAATTGAAAATACATCATTGGTATTGAGTAAGAATCAAGTCTTGATAAATCAAGCTTAAAAATAGCTTTAGAAGAAGTGTGGTTTAAATTAACAATAAAAGACTTAAACTCATTAAAATCAGCTTTTTCATATGAAGTTTGATTTTCAAAATCTAATTCAACAGTATTTTCGTCTAAATCGCTTCCCAATGCACTTAATATTATTTCTACCCCCGCAATGTTAATCTTATCAATACGCCCTAATAACTTTTCCACAAAAGGAAAAGACAATAACACAAGTGGCACCAGTATGATGAGCAACAGCCATACCGATGATTTTATATCGAAACCATAACAACAGGTTAACACATAAAGTGATACCCAGAAAATAATTAGATAAATTGCGAAAAGAATAAATTTGACCATGTATTCTCTCCAACCGCCTTGATTTTTCATTTTTATTGTTTTTTGTTATAAATGTGAAGTCTTCTAAACGAACAAATTCTCTATTTTACATTTTACCCTGAACAAACAAGTTAGCAGAATGGTAAATTATATTGCTCAAAACATCTGGTACAAGTCACCTACCCTCCATATTTCAAATATTCTTTCAAGTATTTCTCCATGTCGAAATCGGTGCTCTGTATTCGCTCAATAAAATCGTAGAGCCATTCGGTTGGTTTGTAATAATAGGATGGGGAGTGCAAGCTAAAGTTAATAAACAATGCGGCTTGATCTAAATCACTGGATAGTAGATCGGTAAAAACATTGAAGGCGGCATAGGCATTGTGCCCCAATTCGGCAAAATAATGATTGGCCGATCGATAGACCGCCGCTTGTAAATCTGTCAATCTGTTGAATTTGTCGTCTGACCTAAAGTGAAACCCAAAAACCTTGCAAACCAATGGTACGATGTATCTTGGATCTACATAAAAACGTTTCAGGTTTTTCATGTAGGCCACAAATTCCATCTGGAGCGTGCTTAGTTCTGTACTACTTGTATTTAAAATCCACTTTAAAACATTGGCTTTGTTATGGCTTGTCTTGAGTTTAGCCGTTTTTTTTCTAACAATTACCCCACTACTGTTAAGCGAACGTACAAACCCCAGTTCGAAGGTCAGGGCAAATGTTCGGTTGTAACTGTTTGTAACTTGAATAAACGGCATCCAGGTTTCCTGCTCCCACAATTCAAAATTTACCTTTTGGTGAACCAATTGTATGTGGCAGTAACTCAGGGTGCTTGGATAAATCACTTTGAACGGCAGTATCTCTTCCGGGTTTACCTGATTAAACAATTCCCTGTATATCTCTTTCGCAATATGTATGGCTTCTTCGTTGGTGACCAAACGGTAATTATCAGTGACTACCGAAAATATTTCGGGAGGCCCGTCGGGCTTATAAGCCACAACAGCCTTAAAGTACCGGGCAGGAATTTGCTCAGGATAATAGGGTACTTCGACAAAAACGGCACCCAACTCAACAGGAAACATAAGCTTTTTCAGTTCTTTTCCGGCTTTTTCAAATGTTTGCTCTGTGATTCGATTTGTCATGGTGTTAAGGGTTTTAGGTAAATGATTTTTTTTGCGATTAAACTTCAATTATTTGCCTGGCATTTTATGTTCTTTTACCCATTTTCAATCTCCAATTTCTCATACTCCTCCCGACTCATCCTTGTGGCAAATTCAGGCTCTATAATTAATACTTCATCGTAGGTGAGTTCGTAGAGTTTGTAAACAAGGTTGTCTATTTGCTGCTCGAGGGCGGTGGTGTCTTGGGATTGGGACTTGGCTAGTAAGATTTTATCCAGCAATTCGACAATGCGTTTTTCTTCTGTTTCTTTTGGATAATAAACCGGCAAAGGCTCTAATGCCTGAACACTTATGATTAAATCACCCATTCCTGTTTTGGGTGCAGTTTCGAACAATAAATAGCTACAAAGTTTAGAGTTAAGCAATGCGGTTAAGTATTTAATCTTTTCGCCTGTTGCAAATGCTGTGCTATCAAGGCTGTATATTTCATCCTTATAAAAAGTGAACCTCAACTTAGAACCAATTCGTTTCCAGATGATCTTTTCTTTTTTGTATTCTTTGAAATACCCAATTTGATCCTGAGTCTCAAACCATTTATTATGGGTTCTTTTTCTGGTTTTTTCTTTCTTTCCATCAGAATTTATGAACGCTTCACCAGTTTGATTCAATTTTGGTTGAAAGGACTGCAAATAATTTTGAACAGCATGGTATCTTGAAATTTCAAGTGATAATGATGGGAATGTAGCTATAATAAACCCACCATCCCATTTCGTTAAATATTTTTCAATTTCTCTTCCCCTTAAAATTGGTTTGATAATTTCTTTGCTTTTAATGTCTTCCTTAACAAGTTTATCCCTTTTAACGCTATCTATAATAAATGCTTCATTGAAACCCGTTAGCACACCTCGATAGATTGCTAAATTCCATCTTTTCAGCGGTTTGCCTTTTCGATTTATTTTCTCACTTAGGCTCCGTTTATCTCCATCTAAAATTGCCCATTTGCTTTCTGTAATATAGGGCATTGGACAGAACTCTATATCGGATATTCTTTCGAGTTCTTTCGCATTTTTTATTAATCCACCCTTTAATTCGTTTCTGAAAAGTTCATTTTTTGCGATCAGAATATTTGTATCCACTACAGCAGTTTCAAAAACGCCCGGACCAAGGGCAATAAGTTTTAAAGGATTTCTTGTTAGAAAAAGTTTCCTTAACGTAGTTCCATAATTGGCTTTCATCCATTGACTCGATGTAATGAATGTATGAACACCTTTCTGCTTTAAAAGAACAAACCCAAGTTCATAGAAAATGGCATAAATATCCCCGGTTCGTTCAAATGTTCTGTAGTTTTTGTTTTTGAGTTCATTAGCCAAATAGCCCCCATTTTTTTGCATTTGCACATAAGGCGGATTCCCAATCACAATATCAAATCCACCATTATCCTTTACCAGTTTTGGGTTCAGCACTTCAGGAAAATCCAATTTCCAATCGAAAAAATGCAGTGGTTCTTCCGGTTTGTCCTTAAGTCTTTTCAGTTTACCAATTTGTTGTTTCCAACCCAGGGTTTGCAGCCAAAGTTCGGTTTGTTTTGTTATGTTTTTCTGTTTACCAACGGGCTTTTCCTCCAAACCTTTTGATTTAACCATCAGATTAAGTTGGGTTATGAGGAGGTCAATTTTCAGGTTTCTGATATCCAGCGCCAATTGGCTCTTATCTCCCTCCATACTAAAAAACTCCTTTTGCTCCCGGCTTATTTTGTTAAGGAGTTCAAACTTTTGGTCGTGGAGTTCGCCCGTGCCAAAAATATTTGTTTGTTGGTCTTGCACACTTAGTTCCCAATCAATATCAATAACATCGTCACCCAGTTTGCTTACCAATGAGTTGCCCACCACAATTTTATAATCCAGATTGGGCAAGGCCGTGGGCTCCGGTTCGTCCACAATCAGGCTAAGCCAAAAGCGCAGGCGGGCAATGTCCACGGCTCCCTTTTCAATATCCACGCCGTATATGGAATTTTGAATGATGTTGGCTTTTACCACGTGGGGTTGCCAGGTGTTCATTCCCCAAACATCGCCCACAATATCGGGGCTGGCATGGTAAAGCACGTACATGCATTGGAATATTTCGTTGAGCAACCCCATGGGGAAAGCACCTGAACCAATGGCTGGGTCGCAAATTTTTACGTCGCGCAGGGCGGTGGCCAGACTTTCATCCAAATCAATCACCCCTCCGGCTTCCTTTTTCTTTACAAAAAACTGCAGGCTTTGTTCCATCTGTTGTTCATCGGCTTCATGGGCAGGCCATTGTTGCTTTTCTTGCAAATAGGTTTTCAGGTATTCCTTTAAGCTCTCCTGACACATGTAGTGCACTATTTCCTTGGGGGTATAAAATGCACCCTTGTCTTTGTTGTCTTCAAGCAGGTTCTCAAATACATGTCCCAGCATTTCGGGGTCGATACCCACCTCATGTTCTTGCGGGTCGTTTTCGTCGATGGTAAAATTGTATCGGTTAAAAAATTCCAGCAAGCTTTCAAAATAGGTGGCCGGGAAATTGATATAGGAGGTGTCCACCTCTCCCTTTTCGAACAATCCGCCATTTAAATAGGGGATTTTGGTGCCGGTGAGCTCAAACAACTCATCAGGTCTGCCTACTTTGTTGAGTGCTTCGTAAAATAAGGGCTCCAAAAAGGTACTATAAAAGAGGTCCTTGTGTTGGAACTGTTGAAAACTGTGGTAAAGGAAATTTACATCACCGCCCTGCCATCCGGGTTCGTTTGCCGGAATGCCCAACCAACGTTTTTTCTGCACAAACTGGATAAAAACCAGTCGTCCCAGGAGCAGTTTTACAAAATCGCGGATGGCTTTTTCATCGCCTTTAAAAGTGGTTTTCCGGTATCCATCATGGGCTACCAGGTAATTAACAAAAAGTTCATAATGCTGCTTGTATTCTTTAAAAAACTGTTTGCTGAGCTTTTCCACCGAAAAGGCTTCTTCCACATCCTCAATGGTGGCTTGTGACTTTTTTTCGGCCAATGAGTAAAAACGTTGAGCGGGGGTTTTGCAGCTTTCGTTCTCACCCAATATATAGGTAAACCGTTTGGAGTCAGTTTCTTTGGCAACAAAATCACCTGCTGCCTCATCAAAAATGGTGTCTTTGGCGGTAAAGGTAAAACGATAGTCGTCTTTTCCCTGTTCATAAATCACCAATGCCCCATGGTTGCGATCCTGGTCAATAAGGGAGTCTACTATATTGCGCAATGCCACCCGATTTCGAGGAATATTTACCTCCGGAACAACACGAACCTCAAACAATGCCAGATTTTTTCCATCGTTCAAACGTACTGTTCCCAATGGCATTAATGATTCTACTATTTTACTATCTGTAACTATTTCTTGAGAGTAGATCGGATAAGCCACATTGGGAAATACAAAATCGATTACTTTTTTCCAATTGGTTTGCTTGTAGGGTTGGTTTAGCAATCGGCGCAATTCTTCTTTTTCCATTTACTTCAGGTATTGATACGATTCGGAAATGATGATTTCAGGTTTCAGGTTGTTGTATATTTTGAGGGTTACTGTAGGCCGCACATCCGTGGTGTCTTGAATTTCGATGGGGTACTTGTCGATAATTTTCAGGAGGGCATCCAGCATGTCGATGGGTTGCACACGGGTTTTTTTCAGGTTTTTCTTCAAGGCATTTACTTCGCGTTGCAGTTTTTGAAATTTACCCAGTTTGATGGCCTGCTTGGCTGCCTTGATTTTTTCTTTTTCATCATTTCCAATAAAAGGCAGCTTTAAAAATCCATCCAGATAGGCCAGGGCTTTCTTTTCGTTAGGTCCTTGTGTAGCATCCACCACCACATGGCGTGAGGCTTCTTCCTTTATTTTTCGATCAAAGTCCTGTACGGCCAGATTTACATGCAAATGGTGATCTTCGTGCAACTCAACACCTTTTTCCGGAGGGTCTGCCCTGAATTCTTTGGCACACTCCACAAAGGTAAGTTCCTCTAACTCCTTATTGTCTCTAATCCAATAAAAAGCATCTCTGCGCTCGTTGCGGATAAAACATATGGTGGTATTTCGTTTGGTTCTGTCTTTTCTTCCAACACGGGCACGCAAAGGCATGTTTTTTATTTTGCGGAAAAATACCGGGTCCTCCAATTTAATTTTTCTGAGTTCCATCAAATAAGCCAACCGCTCGTCCTTTTCCTCCTGGATGTTTTTATCAAACAACCCAAATGTGCCTGTTTCCTCTTCCGTGGAAAATATCTGGCTGTCTTCGCCCAACGCCGAATGAAAAGCCTGGAGTTTCATTACCGCTTTTTTTTCCAGTTCAATGTCGGTATTCACCTTGGCCGTGGGGAAGAAATTAAAAATAAACACAGGTTTGGTGGAACCAATCCTGTTCACCCTGCCTATGCGCTGCATGAGTCGGGTAGAGTTCCAGGGCGTATCGTAGTTTACAACAATGTTGGCCCGATGCAGGTTTACCCCTTCGGCCAGAACTTCGGTTGATATAACTATGTTAAAATCAGATTTGTACTCACCTCGGGGAATATTGGCATCAAAATTTTCTCTGATCACCGGCACAAGCTGTTTGCGATTTTTTGAATTTACCTCCAACACATCGTGATAACCATTCTTTTTAAGTTGCCTGAGCAAATAGTCGGTGGTTTCTTTTGATTCAGAAAATACCACCAGTTTTTTTTGTGGGTTAATATCTGTGTTTAACAGTCGGGTTTTCAACTGAAACAAAAATTCATCCAGCTTCGGGTCTTCTGTTACCAACTCCCAATTGGCCACCAGTGTTTTCAGGATTTCGTAATCTTTTAACAAACCCTCATAAAACCCGGGCAAAAAATCATCAGGGCTGCATATTTCGATGGTGGGATCGGTTTCGCGCATTTGTTCGATCAACTGAATGAGTTCCTCTTCTCTGTCTTCGATCAAATACTCAGAAACTTTTAGGTTGGGGGCAATATATACGATACCCTTGTCGAACATGTTGATCATGGTTTCAGTGGCTCTGTAAAACCTAAAAAGCGATTGTTTAAAGGCATAAAAGCTGCTGTCAATTCTTTTTACGAGCAGAATCTTCATGATTTTGGCCAGCTGTGTAGAAGCAATATCGGCGTTTTTATACTTTTTCTTTTTCTCAGGAACCAAGTATTTAATAGCCTGATATCTGTAATAAGTAAGCCCGTTGGTTTCATGACTTAAATAGTACATGGTATCATCGTATAGCTTATCCAGTTTTTCGTCGAGCTTATACAGCAACTTCACCGGTTTGTTCACCATGGGAAACACAATTCCTTGTTTTGCCAAATCAGCCGAGTACAACTCATGGGCATGCAAGTCGGTACGGGTTCTTCTCACTGTTAACGGTGCGATTACTTTATTACGAATATCCTCATAAATATACTTTACACTTGCCTGCACTTCACTGATGCTGTATTTGTCATTTTTCATGCGCTTGTAAGCGTCAATCTTACCCCGAAAATAATGCTGCAAGTTGGAGACCTCAAGGGTAGAATCTTTTGAATCCTGAAACAAATACACCTGGTTGGCAATATCTTCCGGTCGGTTATTCAAAGGAGTAGCCGACATCAGGATAACTTTTTTCACTGCTTTAGAACCATCTTTCAACACATGCTTGGTAGGCGTTTTACAAATCTTTTGCAGTTCATTGTACGATTCGGCGGTGTCATTCCTAAACTTATGTGCCTCATCTACAATTACCAGGTCATATTTTTCGGCATTGGATACTTTGTGCAAACTACCATTGGTAATAATTTTGTAGTTCTGGAGGCCGAAACTTTCGAGTGTTTCCACCCAGTTGTCCTTTAATGCCGGGGGAATTACCACCAAGGTGTTGGTAATGTGTGAAGGGAAGTCGTTGGTATAAAAAAATTGTTTGGCAATAAGAGTAGCAACCACAGTTTTCCCCAATCCCACCACGTCGGAGAGAAAAAAACCATTGTGCTTCATTAGGAGCTTAAACCCTTCGTTAACGGCATCAATTTGATAGGAGAGTCGCTTGAAACCATCAGGTAAATCTGAAATTGAATTGGGGTCGAATTCAACACTTTTGCCAAAATACTCGATCAGAAATTTTACATACACCTCATAAGGCGTAAAGGTGTCGTTCAGGTAAGTTTCCTCTTTTACCTGCTCAATCTCTACCGGCAAAATCGGTATTCCCTCAGCCCACAGTTTATCAAATTCATCCGTGGCAAACTTTACCTCGTTGTACTCATGCAGTATCACATTGAATTCATAATTAGAGGAATCGGTAGTGCCGAGTCCATTATC
This sequence comes from Bacteroidales bacterium, assembly GCA_965140775.1. Classification (GTDB taxonomy): domain Bacteria; phylum Bacteroidota; class Bacteroidia; order Bacteroidales; family F082; genus UBA6244. The sequence continues at coordinate 2,362,424 of OZ223471.1, forward strand.
TGTAAAATTCGACGACCCCGTAATAACATAACCTTCATTGTGCACATTCCAATTTTCATGTCTGAAGATGTAAATTTTTGCATGCAGTTTTCTGCTTGGGTGCGCTTTAATCTCAATCTTTTTGTTGATGATATCCTGAATAAATTGGAGGATTCCCTCCTCAACGGTTTTGTTATAATCAGCTTGTTGAATATCCAGTCGTGTTTCTTCCAAAAACTCCTTTAAGGTTTGTACTGCATCGCCTTGAAAAAGCAAACCTCGGGAGTGGTATTTTGCAATCAGTTTGTCCACATCAATCCCAACCAGTATTCTGATTTTAGGAACCTGATTCAGAAATGGACGAACCGAGAAATACCCCGAAGCCCTAAAATAACCAACCAGCGCATCAAAACACTCAATGTCAGCATGGTTTTCAAATATTCCTTTGAATTTTTCGAGTAGCGTATTACTCCCTTCGTTTGTAAAAAATTTATTGGTCATATGATATTCCGATTTCGCCAATTAGGTTGTTCGTGGTTAATTAAGGTAAAATTACATTTTTTATTGTATTGTTCAGAAATAAATCATGCTCAATAACAATTTCATTTGTCGAAACAGATCAAACTAAGTTTAAGAGAACCGGATGGTGGTTACCCTGAAGCCATCGGGGATTGGAGTTGTTTCACTTCCGTCACTTTTAACTTTTCACTTTTTAGGTGGTTCATTTATCTTGACTCTTTTGTCTTTTCTCCTCTCTAGGGTATGGAGAAAGTTGAATACAATAACAAACACGTCAGATATCCTTCACTGGCGCTCAGGACGACAAAAAAACGATAACACTAAAAACACCGAGATTTACGCAAATAAAACGATTGACTGTTGGTTTTTTGGCTGTTGGCTCATTGATCACGTCACCAGGTAGCTTTTCACTTTTTCCTTTTTCCTTGGCTTTTGTCCCCGGCGTCCTCCGCCTCCGAAAGCTTTCTGGGCCGATGTGAAAAAAGGCGGTTGGCTGGTGCAGAGCCGGGGAGGGCTGTATCAATGGTAACGCCTTTGCCCCATCAAACTATCCCCTCCGACTGTTAAAACTACCACTCGACCTATTGAAACTATGCCTCTGCACATTGTAACTATGCCTCTGCATGTTGAAACTACGCCTCTGCATGTTGAAACTACGCCTCTGTCTAATCAAACTACGCCTCTGCATATTGAAACTACGCCTCTGCATATTGAAACTATGCCTCTGCATGTTGAAACTACGCCTCTGTCTAATCAAACTACGCCTCTGCATATTGCAACTACGCCTCTGCTCATTGAAACTACACCTCTGCATATTGAAACTATGCACGTGTCATTTGAAACCATGCCTCTGTCCGATCAAACCACGACTCCGTCAGTCGACACCACGGCCAAGCCTGGTTATTAAAATACTTGCACAACCATCGTATGCTTCAAACGTCCACCCTTGAATTTTTAACTCCATGGTTCAATCTTATGAACCTTTTTGCCCTTGACTAAAGTCGAAGGGCAATTGAAAGGGACTTTGCTTTATTTTTATTAAAAACCCTTCGAAATCTCTGAACTTTTCTGATCCCATTGATCCCATTGATCCTATTGATCCCACTGATCCCATTGATCCCATTGATCCCATTGATCCCATTGATCCCACTGATCCCATTGATCCTATTGATCTTTTTGATCCCACTGATCCCATTGATCCCATTGAACTCACCCGCATCAATCGTCCACACCACCACCGAAGTAGTGTACCCAGACAATCCCATAAAAAAAACACCCGCAAGCTATTGTCTCACAGGTGTTTTGGTGACCCTACCGGGATTCGAACCCAGATCATCAGAACCGGAATCTGACATTCTATCCGTTGAACTATAGGGCCGGATTTGCAAGTGCAAAGAAACAAAAATAATTGCTTGAATTTAGTAGTCAGAAGGTATATTTATGGTTCACCATAATTGCATTTTCACATACAATCGGTGTTTACAGATGCAATTTTGGTTTCTTCAATAAGTTTGGATTCAATTTCTTCCCTCTTCTCACCCGAAACTTCATCCATCACAGGCGCTTTCTTTTTCTTATCGATACACAAAATGATGGTCGTAGCATGGTGTACGGGGTTCAGGATTAGCCGGCTATTTTGACCATTGACAGCGCGCAGTTCAATATCGAGCACCCGGGTGTCAGAAAATTTGTACTCATACCATGAATTTCTTGTCAAATCGCAAAGGTATTCCCCGTCAATGAATAGTTGTAATGCGGTACCTTTTGCGTTAAAAACCGACCCGTAAAAAATAATACGGGTCAATCCTTGGTTGATCCTGAGAAAATGTTCTTGTGGCACTTCGGAATAATAAAAATCGCCCGTAAAAATATTCAGCCGTAATTTGGATCCCGGCACAAAGGTGGCTCCCAAACCTATTCCTGAACCTGAGTTATGCCCCATGCTCATCAAACTCCAGTCCATGTGCGAAGGCTTATCAATGTAATAACCAAACTCATCCTTTTCGAGAGGCAAAAACGTATCATTAAATCTTACATAAGTCCTAACACCATCCGAAAATCCCCAAATATTCCTGATTTCTTCCCCCGTAATGGCATCGGTTGCGACAGCCTCTTTGAGTTGAATGGTATCGCCGTCCCTGAGTTTTATGTCGGCGTCAACCAAAAACCGACGATTGGTATCGGGCGTATGGTCTCTGAAATTCTTGAAATTTCTGTACAAAGCCATGTGATTTCGGTTTATGGCCAGCAATCGTTGCAATTCCATACGGTCGTACATGGGCTTTTCAAAGATGACAGACTCTGCAACTGTATCCGAATGTATACAACCATCACGATGGGCTTCATCAAAAAGCTCAAAACACCGGGCGATGGCTTTGGCAATGAGCTTGGGCTGGTGCTTGGTAACTCCCGCCATTTGGATAATACGCTCTTCGCCATGTGCCGAAAATTTCTCAATATAGACCCCGTTTTCCTTATAAAAGAAGGTTAAATCAACTACCACTCCCGCAGATTCGTTGTTCAAGTCATAGGATTCCCATATGCCAATTCTTTCAATTCTGATAACCAACGCTTTACCTTGAGGGTCTTCGATAATGTTACGTCGCAAAAAGCTTTCCACTTCTTCGGTAATGTCATTTTCGAAAAAGGCATTGCGTGGTAAATAAAGTACCGAGGATTGGATGCTGCCAACATATTTAGCGTTTCCGGTGACATTAGTTAGCTGACTTACGTAAAATCCAAAATTGGGGATGTTGATCTCGTTTATATCCTTTAGGCTAATTATTTTTTCCTGGGCATTGCCAAGTGTTGAATGAAGCATGAAGGCAAGAAACATAGCAGATATAAGGGTTCTCATGGTTGTTTTTAGGCAAAGGTACAAAAGCATATCATATTTTCATCAAAAAATATCCGTTGAACCCTTTGTTTTTCAGGATTCAACGGATATTAGTTTTGTGTGCATTCAACAACTGAATTCTTGTATTTCAGCTATTAAAAAGCAGCTTGCAACGACAGAATAAAATTCCTTCCCGGTGCTACCAAACCCGAACTGTAGGGCCGGTACCTGATGTCGGTGAGGTTTTCGATGCCGGCGCTTACGGAGATCATGTCGTTCAAAACATACATCGCTTTGATATTCAACGTGTACCAACCGGGCGAGTAGGGGTTTCCATCCTTGTCGGTGGCGTACATATAATCCTTGCCGCGTTCTTCCTCGGGCAGGTTCTTGTAGCTTACTTCGCCGTTGTAGGTGCCGTAAAGGTCGAGTTTGAGCCTGTCGGCAGCGTAGGTGAAGTGTGTAATGCCAAACCAGGGAGCTGCATGACGTAATGGGCTGGTGGTGCCATCCTCCAGTTCTTCTTCACCTTTCTGGTAGTTAAACTGGGTAGCCACTCCAAATCCGGCACCCAATTTTACTTCCAATCCAAACTGCAGACCATATACATAGGCCTTGGCTGCGTTTTGAATGGCTTGTACCCGACTCATTTCGCCGTCGTATTCGATGCTGTCCTGCCCATTCAGCTGGTAATCGCGCCGTACCATGGCGTTTTGCAGAAGGGTATAATATCCCGTTAAATCTACCTTGGCCACGCCATTGAAAACCCGGGTGATACCCAATTCGCCATTCCAGGCATATTCAGGTTTCAAATCAGGGTTGGGAATAACCACCGCTCCCGGTTCTGAGTCGAAAATCTTGCCCATATCGTCCACGTTGGGTGCACGAAAACCACTGGAAAGATTCATTACCACAGCCCAATCGTTGGTGGGATTGTAAACCAACCCCAGGTTTCCTGTCAAGGCACCATCGTTCAGGTCAGTTTTGGCAAATGGCAGTGGATAGTAGGGGAGGTTGTTGGTGAAATCTGCCGACATGGTAAACTGGTTGTACCGCAAACCACCCTGCAGCAGCACTTTTTTACTCATCTTATGTTTGATGCTAAAGTAAGCCGCATAGGATGCCCAGGTAGATTGCGGATACCGAGAAGGTCCCGTGATAACGGTTCCTGTGCTGATATCTTCATCCAAACCTGTTGAAACCACCTGATCCACAACAGCTTCAAGGCCATAGAACAGGGTGTTTTTTTGTCCGAAAGTTTTCACAAAATCCATGTTGGCCGAATAGGCATCTACTTTTTCGGTTCGGTGATAGCGCATAGCCTTTTGGAAATCGCGATCGACACGGCTTTCCTCAAAAATCTGATAGGCCAGTCGCACCGACATTTCATCATAAATCTTGTTGGATTTGGTGTTGATGATGGAAACCTGATGCATGGTCCATTTTTGAGGGCCGTAGTACCATTCGGCACTTCTGGGGAGTCCCTTCTTCGTTCTGATCAACCGGTCGTAGCGGTCGTAATTGCCTGTGGCAGAGTAGTGAAATGCATACTGTACTTCCCAGTTTTCGTTGGGACGGTAAGCCAGCTTCTGCATCAGGTTCATTTGGTTGTATCCGGTGGGGATTTGCTCTTGCGGATCGTTGTTGTTGACCACCACATCAGTGCTGTCGATGCGTTGAACGTACCAATGACGAAGGTATTCGTCGGGGCCATGGCTTCCCATCTTCAGGTTGCCGTATTCGTTGCTCGAAAAACTGGTAACAGATGCCCACTTCTTCCAACCGATGCTCACATCAAAATGACCGGTTTTTTCGTTGTTGGCCGACGACATGCGAGCCACAGCATGACCATTGATCAAGGGTTTGTCGGTGAGGGTAAATTCGGGCAATATGGTTTGAAAACTCATCACACCGCCAATGGCATCACTACCGTAGATCAAACTCACCGGGCCAAAAATCACCTCGGTGCTTTCCATGGCATAGGGATCCAACGAAATCACGTTTTGAAGGTTTCCACTGCGGAAGATGGCCGTGTTCATGCGAACTCCGTCAACGGTATAAAGCAACCGATTGGTGGAAAACCCTCTGATCATCGGACTTCCGCCACCTTGCTGACTTTTCTGCATGAATACCTCTCCCGATGTGCCCAGCAAATCGGCTGCTGTTTGGGGATTTTGCAACATGGTTTGCCGTGGGGTGATGGTGAGAATCTTGGCAGGTATTTCCCGCAGGTTTTGTTTCCAGCGGGTAGCCGAAACCACCACCTGATCGAGGCTGATGGCTCCCTGTTCCAACAGAATGGGGGCGTTGATTTCAGCCAATTGTTGGTAGGAGTAAGTTTGACTTTGGTATCCTAAAATTTGAATGCGGATTTCCCCGGCACCTTTCATGGCCGCTATGTCGGCCTGTCCGTTGGCATTGGTAATGATGCTCAAAGCCGGCAATTCGCTGCTGATGGTTACCAAGTCCAATGGGCGTTGGGTTTCGCCATCGAGAATGGTAACGATTTGTCCTTGTGAATATAAGCCCCATACAAGCAGGGCCAGAATGAATAGTGTTTTTTTCATAGCTCATTGTTTATCCAAAAAACATGGATAGTTGAATTGTTGGTGAATAAATAATACAAATCGACAGTTATCTGCCGATGAAAAGAGAGGAATCTAACTTCCTTTAATTCAACTCAATAAGCGGGGTGGGGGAGCAGGTGGTTTGGTATAAAAGGAGGTAGGTACATGAAGATTTGCAAGGCAATATCCCAAATTTTGAATTTTGTTGATCGGCAGGATAGTCAATCGGTTTTCGAAGAAAAGTTTTTTGTTGAAGTCGAGCAAACGGGCTTTTTTATCGCGGCGCTGCTGATCGCCATTGAGTAAGCTGTCAAGCAACATGTCCATCTGTTTGTCCAGATTGGTTTCCGCATGGTCGGCAAAGCACCAAAAAACAATTCTTTGGTTCTGATGCGATTGATTCACCACGTCGTACAACTGACCATCCAACTCAAATTCCTTTTCGTGGTGCCACCGGAGCCGCGATTTGGCTTCATCAGGTGTAAATTCCAGACGGATGAGCTCACTTTCATCCATACCCGCCACCAACTGCCGTTTCACCGTTTCCCGGATGTGGATTTTTTCCAACTGCAACCAGGTGTAAGTTGCTGCAAAAGGCAACGTTAACAAGAGGAATAAGCCGATGGAACCAAGACGTTTCAAAGAAATTATTTTTCGCAAATATAGACATTCCGTCCATTGAATGGCCACGATGATGCTTTGTTATGAGACAGAGGGCGTTCGTCAACGTTGCGAAATTCCCTTTTCTATTAATATTTCTTAAAAGCATCACCATCATTTTTTTGTTATTTAGAATTATTCTAATTTTGCATCGAATTTATAATTTAGAAACTTAAAAATCAAACACATGAAAAAAATACTGATGCTCATGGTAATGCTTGCCACAGTTGGGGTGATGCAGGCACAAGAAACCACCAAGACAAAGATAAAGCACGAAATGGCCCCGCTGCCCTATGCTTATGATGCCCTCGAAAAAGCCATCGACAAGGAAACCATGGAAATACATTACGACAAACATTACCGTGGTTATTACAACAAATTTTTAAAGGCCATCGAAGGAACAGAGTTGGAATACATGACCATGGAAGAAATTTTTGCCAACATAAGTAAATATCCCGATGCCGTTAGAAACAACGCCGGTGGTTACTTCAATCACGCCCTGTATTGGACCATCATGTCGCCCGACGGAGGCGTGCCACCTGCTGAATTAAAGAACTTTAAAAACGGGAAATTTAGTCACGACGAGTATTGGGACAAAAAGACCCCTGATGAAAAAGTTAAACTTGCTGCCCAACTTGCCAAGGCCATCGATAAAAGTTTTGGCTCATTTGATGCCTTTAAAAAGGAATTTGAAAAAGCAGGTGCTACCCAATTTGGCAGCGGATGGGCTTGGTTAAGCGTTGACAAAGACGGCAATCTGTTTATTTCTTCCACCGCCAATCAAAACAATCCTTTGATGAACGATGCCGACAAACAAGGCACCCCCATCTTAGGTATGGATGTGTGGGAACATGCATATTATCTGCGTTATCAAAACAAACGTGGCTCGTATATCGACAACTTTTTCTCGGTGATCAATTGGGAAGAAGTGGCCAAACGCTATGGAAAAGCAACCAGTTGCTAACCAACAGTTTTATAGAAAAAGAGGGGGCTTGATGCTCCCTTTTTTTGTGTTTACACCTGACCTTCTACACGGTTTGTATTGCAGGCAGGGCTAAGCTGCACGAAGACCCCTGGCGTCGCGCCCATGTTTACTTGTACAACGTGTAAAGAAACCCTACCTTTGCCATCCTACCCTGGTGCCCTAATAGTCCGAGACCCGCGGCATTGTCTGCAAGGTGGCATAGTTGGATGCCCAACCTATTTGTCGAAACAGGCAACAGATATCTGCCAACGGCAGACGAATCAAACTGAACAGCCTTTGTAATCGATGAAATAAAAATAATTCCCATCTTTACGCAAAAATTGCCATGCCTTACTGCACCATCAATCGAGGAACACTGTATTACGAAATCCACGGAGAAGGTGAGCCGCTGCTGCTCATTGCCGGACTGGCTTCCGATGTCCAAAGCTGGATTACCGTAAAAAAACCATTGGCTTCCCGGTACAAGCTCATCCTTTTTGATAACAGGGGAGTGGGACGCACCACCTTTACCCCAGGGACCATTTCCATTGAACAAATGACTGAGGATGTGGTGCGTTTGCTCGAGCACCTTGAAATAAAACAAACCCATGTGCTGGGACATTCCATGGGTGGCATGGTGGCCATGAATTTGAGTCTTAAACATCCGGAGTTGGTAAAAAAATCTGTGCTCGCAGCAACTTCAGCTAAAGTAAACATGCGCAATACCATGCAGTTTCGCGATTGGGCTACCTTTTTGAAGGAGGAAATGGACATGGACCTCTGGTTCAAAAACCTTTTTTATTGGTTGTATTCGGATGCACTGTTCGAAAAAACATCCACCATTGCAGCTTACCTTATTGGCTCTTTAAATTATCCATATCCCATTATCTATGAGTCGTTTAACCAACAGGTGGAAGCAGCCATCGGATTTGATTTTACTCAAAATCTTTCCAGGATAACTGTCCCCACACTGGTATTGCTGGCCGAAGACGACAAGATTTTTCCTGTTCGCCAATCATCGACTACCTTAGGACAAATCCCTCAGGTCAGCCTCAAAACGATCGCAGAAGCAGGACATAGTCTGCATATCGAACAGCCACAAGCAACTATAAAAGAGGTGATCGACTTTTTGCAATAGCTCTTTTCTGGAAAAAACGGTTTCCACCTTAGTTTCTCTTCATTTACAATACCTAAGCAAATAAACACTACTTTTGCGCCGCCAATTTTAACTAGAAAAAATACATGGAATCCATTCGTAATATTGCTATTATTGCTCACGTTGACCACGGAAAGACAACACTGGTTGACAGAATGTTACATCAGGTAAAGCTCTTTCGTGACAACGAAGTCATGGGCGATTTAATCCTCGACAACAACGACCTCGAACGGGAGCGTGGCATCACCATTCTCTCAAAAAACGTATCCGTAAGATACAAAGGCGTTAAAATAAACATCATCGACACACCCGGTCACTCCGATTTTGGTGGTGAAGTGGAACGTGTGCTCAACATGGCCGACGGTGTCCTGCTGCTTGTAGATGCCTTTGAAGGTCCCATGCCCCAAACCCGCTTTGTGCTTCAAAAAGCCATCGATTTGGGACTCAAGCCTTTGGTAGTCATCAACAAAGTGGACAAACCCAATTGCCGTCCTGAAGAAGTATATGAAGCCGTTTTCGATTTGATGTTCAACCTGGGTGCCACTGAAGAACAGCTGGATTTCCCCGTGATATACGGATCTTCCAAACAGGGTTGGATGTCAGATGATTACAGAAATGTGACCGACAATGTGAGCTATCTTCTTGATCAGGTAATCGCTCATGTTCCACCCGCCAAATTTGTGGAAGGAACGCCTCAAATGCAGATTACTTCGTTGGATTATTCCAGCTACGTGGGACGTATTGCAGTTGGAAAACTGGTGAGAGGCACCCTGGAAATGGGACAAAATGTGTCGTTGGTTAAACGCGACGGAAGCATCCAAAAATCTAAAATTAAGGAGCTATACCTGTTTGAAGGTTTGGGCAAAGAAAAATGTAAGGTTCCGGTTCGGGCCGGCGATATCGTGGCCATCATGGGTATCGAGGATTTTGAAATTGGCGACACAATTGCCGATGCCGAAAACCCCGAAGGATTGCCTGCCATCAAAATTGATGAGCCTACCATGAGCATGATCTTTACCATCAACAACTCACCATTTTTTGGGAAAGAAGGTAAATACGTCACCAGCAGACATTTACGCGACCGTTTGTACCACGAAATTGAAAAAAACCTGGCCTTGCGCGTGGAAGAGACCAGCAGTTCCGACAGCTACATGGTTTTTGGCCGCGGAATTCTACACTTGTCCATTCTGGTAGAAACCATGCGACGTGAGGGATATGAGTTTCAGTTGGGTCAGCCCCGCGTTATCATCAAAGAAATTGACGGTGTAAAACACGAACCCATTGAGAGTTTAACAGTACTGGTTCCAGATGAGTTTACAGGTCGTGTAATCGACATTGTGACCCTTCGCAAAGGCGAATTTATTAACCAGGAAACCAAAAACGACCGCATGATGCTCGAATTTACCATGCCTTCGCGTGCCATCATCGGATTGCGCAATGCCATCCTCACGGCTACCGAAGGTGAAGCCATCATCGCACATCGTTTCAAGGAGTTTGCACCACTTAAAGGTGAAATTAAAACCCGTTTAAACGGTGCCCTCATTTCCATGGAAACAGGTGCCGCCATACCTTATGCCATCTGGAAATTAAGCGACAGAGGCCGGTTTTACCTGAATACCAACGAGGAAGTGTATGCAGGTCAGGTAATTGGCGAATCCACACGTGCCGGCGACATGGTTGTCAATGTGTGTAAAACCAAAAAACTGACCAACGTAAGGGCCTCAGGTACCGACGATAAAGTTCTGTTGCCACCACCCATCAGGTTTTCGCTGGAAGAATACATGGAAATCATTCGCGAAGACGAATACCTTGAAATCACCCCACGTTCGTTGCGCTTACGCAAAATCTTGCTCAACGAAAACGACAGGAAACGTGCCGGCAACAAGTTTAGCCAGTAAAACAAATCCGGCATGATGAAATATAAGGTAAAGAAAACAGCCAACTTGCTGGAAACCATCATGGAATTATACCATGGGGTGTCGCGGCAAAAGGCCAAGCAAATCATTACCAATTCACTATTTACCAAAAACGGTCAACCTTTGGCCAATCACCCCAAAGAAGTTCTGGAAGCCGGTGATTTGCTGGAAGTGTTGAAACCTGATAATCAGGTAAAAAAAGTGACTTTGCCCAAACGGTCGCAGCCCTTTGCCTTGTATTTTGAAGATGAGCATCTGGTAGTGGGAATCAAACCCGCGGGCATTCTGTCGGTGGCCGACCAAAATCATCCCAAAGAGAAATCGTACCATAAGATGCTGGAACAATACCTGGCCAACCGCGACGAAGAAAAAACCCGCCTTTGGGTGGTACACCGCATGGACAGGGAGCTGGAAGGCCTGATGCTTTTTGCCAAATCGGAAAATATCCAGCAAAAAATGGTGGAAAACTGGTCGAAAACCACCATCAAACTAACCGCCCTTACCGAAGGTCGTCCCGAAGAAAACAAAGGAACCATTGAAAACTGGCTTCTCGAATCAGACCTGCGTACCCTGGTGCCCGCCTCCAAAGATCATCCGGAGGCCCACCGAGCCAAAACAGCTTGGCAGTATATTCGACCCGAAGGTGCAAATCATGTACTTGAAGTTCAGGTAATTGAAGGTAGGAATAAACAGATTCGTGCACACCTTTCCGGATTGGGTTGTCCCATCGTTGGCGACAGAAAGTACGGTGCCGATGGCGGCGTCCTTCGTCAAATCAGGTTGTCAGCCAATAGGATGGAATTCGACCATCCCACATCAGGCAAGCGAACAACTTTAAGCTATCAACCTGCAAAATTCTTTTTCGCACCCACCGGAGGAGCCAACGAACAGTATAAAATAATGTAAGTATCTTTGTGGACATGTACACACCTGAGGTTATTACAAGTCGTCAAAATCAGCGCATTAAGCACTTACTTCGTTTGCAGAAACGTCAGACAAGGGCACTTGAAAAACTGTTTGTCATTGAGGGACTTAAAGAAATTGAAAAGGCCATACATGCCGGATATGGTTTGGAAAGCGTGTTTTTCTGTTCCAAGATAATCACCCTTCCCGAATTACGAAACCTGATTCCCAACCTTTCGGACGCCGCAACATTTGAAGTGTCAGGGGATGTTTTCGAAAAAATCGCCTACCGTGAAAACTCAGGTGGGGTGGTTGTGGTAGCGAGAGAGAAAGAACACAAGCTACCTGCGTTGGCCACCGGAACCACCCCCCTTTATCTCGTGATTGAAGGCGTAGAAAAACCCGGAAATTTGGGCGCCATATACCGTACCGCCGACGCCGCAGGAGTGGATGCCATCATTGTTTGCGATCCGAAAGCCGACCTCTACAATCCCAATGTGGTGCGTGCTTCCCTGGGATGTGTTTTTACAGTTCCCACGGCCATCAGTGATAATGCAGAGACCATCGATTGGTTGAAAAAACACAAAATACAAATACTGAGCACCTACCTCAAGGCTGCCATTCCCTACCATACAGCAGATTTTACCCAACCCACTGCCATTGTGATGGGCACCGAAGCAACGGGCATTTCAGATGATTGGGTACAATCCTCCGATGCCCACATCATCATCCCCATGAAAGGGATGGCCGACTCCATGAATGTATCCGTTTCCACAGCCATCGTGGTTTTTGAAGCCATGCGACAAAGAGGTTTTCGGTAATATTGGCCTTTGATTGGAATTTTTTGACAAAAAGTTGTAGCTGTTTCCGGTGCTCCGTTCCCGCCAGTTTGCAACTGGTGGGTCACGTTTCATATATTCCATCCGCTCCCGCCCGGTGTGCTGTTTAAGTGTCACTAAATTTCTCTTCCTACTTCTTCCAAAACATGGGTGTAAAAATCAGCAGAAATGAATAAATCTCCAACCGACCCAACAGCATGAATACTGTAAGAAGCAGTTTACTGATATCGGGAAGCGAGTGAAAATTACTCATGGGTCCCACCAAACCAAATCCTGGACCAATGCCTCCCATGGCCGTGGCAATGGAACTGGTGGCGGTAATATCATCCAACCCCGTGAGCATGAGTAACATGCTTCCAAATACAAACACAACAAAATAGGTTACGATAAAGGTCATCAGCGAACTGTTGCTGTCGTCGCCCAAGGTGTGACCGTTCAATTTAACCGAAATGATGGCTTTGGGATGCATCACCAATTTAGTGGCACGACGGATATTTTTTACTGCCACCAGATGCCGGGCTATTTTGATACCTCCGGCCGTACTTCCGGTACTTCCACCAATAAACAACATCAGGAAAATCAACACTGATGCCAGTTTTGGCCACAACAAGTAGTCGGAAGTGGCAAAGCCGGTACACGTAATGATGGAAGCGGTTTGAAAAATGGCGTCGCGAAACGACACCTCCAGGGTGCGCGGGGTTTGGAAAAATAGCACAGCCGTAATCATCAACCCCAATACAAAAATCAACACATAGTACAATTTGAACTCCTCATTGCCTTTGATGTGGTTGATATCCCTTCGGAAAAGGTGATAATAAATCACAAAATTGGTGCCGGCCAATATCATAAATGCCGTAATAACATATTGAATATAAGGTGAATAATTGGCGATGCTTGAATTTTGGGTGGAAAATCCTCCCGTGGCCACCGTGGCGAATGAATGACATACACTATCGAATACAGACATGCCCCCCAACATCAAAAGCACGGTTTCGGAAAAAGTCAACAGTAAATAAATCAGCAACAAACGATATCCCATGGCCTTCATTCGAGGCCTGATTTTCTCCTTCAGCGACGATTCCAATGAAAACAGGTTGTAGTTTCCCATTTTTAAGGAGGGAGAAATCACAATAACCAGCATAATAATCCCAATTCCACCTATCCAATGTGTTAAACTTCGCCAAAAAAGCAGCGAATGAGGCAGCGCTTCGATGTCGGTGATGATGGAAGAACCGGTGGTGGAAAAACCTGATACCGACTCAAAATAGGCATCCACCACATGGGGTACATAGCCCGAAATTAGATAGGGGAGGGCACCTATAACGGATATCACAAACCAGGAGGCAGCCACCGATACATAGGCTTCTCTGCGGCCCATCTCCAGTGGCGCATTAGTTCTTGAATAATAGTAACTTACCCCTGACAATATCCCGGCAAGAATGGCCGAATACAAAAAGGTGCCCATGGATTCGCCATAAGCAAATGCCAATCCAAGACAGAATAACAACGCAATAAACGTAATCGTTATCACCCTGTTGAGTACCCGAAAAACTGTAACAAAGTTCAGCATGTTACTTTCAACTATTTGGCAAACTTATTAAAACCTGCTTTCCCTGACCACATACCCAGCAGGTATTCGCTACCGCACGTATGATCAATCTTCGGAGCAGCCGTTCCTTGTCCACCAAACGGGCGGCAAAATTAACACTAATTCATTTCTCACAATGCGAAATAGTGAAGTTATTGGCACGTACGATGGCAACGATAAAAAATCCATGATGTTAAAAACCTTCGGGCATGTTCAAAACTGGCGTTTCCTTTGTGTAACTCCATGAATTTCCCGTGTAATTCTGTGATATGGCAAAAAAATAAATCGCTGCAATCGAATATCGTATCAAAATCGACATGTGTCTCCTTGGTATCCCAATTTCAATACACAAAAAAAACCGATATCCTTTTAACAGACATCGGTTTTGTATAGCTTTAACAGGGACTAAAACAGCCCGTCGTTGCGGTAAATCTCCAATTGAACATCCGAGAAAGGTTCTGCCTGAACGGCACAACCATCCGAAAGTTTAACAATTTCTCCGGTTTTAAAATTCACACTGATCTCGTCCCCGTCCTTGAGGTTAAGTCCATCGATGGACTCATAGGTGAGGATTGGAAAAGCGGCATTGATGGCATTGCGTTCGTAAATGGCACCAAAAGATTCAGCCAAAATCGCCTGAACCCCCAGGGTAGCAAATCCGTCAACGGCCTGCTGACGTGAGCTTCCGGCACCAAAGTTTTTACCCACTATCACGATATCACCGGCTTTCACGCGTTTGGCAAAATCTTCGTACCCTTCGAGGTTATCGAAAATATACTGACCCATTTCTTTGGGATCCGTAATTTGCAGGTAGCGGTTGTGGAAAATCATGTCGGTGTCGATGTCGTCTTTTTTAATAATCCAAACACGTCCTGTAACGGTATCGGCTTTTTCGGCTATTTCCTTCTGACGTTTGCCATCACCAGAGGTAAAAGCCACCATATCTTCCATTGTATAGTCGGTTGCTTTTTCAGGGATATCATCTTCGGTGGTGATATAACCTGCGATGGCCGAAGCTGCCACGGAAGCAGGCGAAGCCAAATAAACCGACCCCTTGCCTTGTTTTCCGGGAAAATTACGGTTGCCGGTGCTGATGGTCACTTCTCCGGGACCATTTTGTCCTACTTGTCCGGCAGCACAACCTGCACATCCTGCATTACTTACGAGGGCACCTGCTTTTTTAAAGGTAGAAATGATCCCTTCTTCCAAACATTGCAACCAAATTTCGTCCGTTGCCGGAACTATTTTCAACACCACACCGGGAGCTACCTTTCGGCCTTCCAAAATGCGGGCGGCGGTACGCATGTCTTCCATCCGACCATTGGTGCAACTTCCAATAAATGCCGAATGAATCCTGTTTTTCTTGGTTTCGGTGATGTCCACAGTATCGTGGGGTTTTCCCGGACGGCTTACCATGGGTACAAAGGTGCTGATATCCAGAGTAAATTCCTTTTCATAAGTGGCATCCGCATCGGCCTGAGGACGTTCCAGTTTTTTTCCGGTTTTTTCCTCGCAGTAACGCATGATGTCGTCGTTTGGGGTAAACAGCAGGATAATCACACCCATTTCCGTACCCATGGAGGCAATGGTAATACGTTCGTCAAGAGTAAGCGCATCCACGGCTTCGCCATAAAATTCTACGGAATACCCCAACAATTGATTGGCGCCAAACTCATGCAATAAGTTGAGCACAATATCTTTGGCTGTTACTTGCTTTGGTCGTTTTCCTGTCAGGGTAATTTTAACCGAAGGTGGCACTTTAAACCAAACCTTACCTTTATTAAAAGCAGCGGCTATGTCCTTATCGCCCATTCCCTGACCAAAAGCACCTATGGCACCAAGAATATTGGCGTGCGAATCGGTGGTAACAGCAGTGGAGCCGGGCCAGGCCAACCCTTCGCTAATCAGCGTGTGGGTACCAATTCCGGTATTGATATCAAAAACCTTGATGCCGTGCTTATGGGCATAGGTACGTACAAGTTGCTGATTTACTGCGTATTTCTGGTCGCTTCCGGTGGGATTGGTATCGAATGTAAAGAACGTACGCTTCACATCATCTGCCCTTAAGTTGTTATCTTCCAAGGTTTTTACCACATTGGGGCCACCAAAATCACGAGCCACACGGGCATCAATTAATATATCTACAATTTCGCCCGGTTTTACCTGCTTTTTTCCTGCATGTGAGGCCAGAATTTTTTCTATAAGGTTCATTTTTTTCAGATTTATTTGGATTCAAAAATAGAACAAAGGACTTTCACAAAACAATAGAATCTGTCTAAATTAATATCCAGACAGATTCTCTATGTTTACAAACCGGTCTAATGGCCGATCGATGAATGGAACAAAATTAATTGACGTTTCCGGAAGTCATTTGCTGCTCTTCCTCCGGAGAAATCCAGCCTCCACCCAATGCCTTATACAACTGAATGTAGGCACTAAGCAACTGCTGACGGGTTTGCGAATAATCCAATTGTGCCTGAAACGACTGCGTCTGTGAGTCGATCACCTCCAGGTAACTGGTGACGCCCTTATCATAACGTTGCCAGCTCAGCTTTTCGGCATTGATGGCGGCAGAATAGCGCACTTTCAAAGCCTTCATCTCTGATTTAAGGGTACTGATGGTGACAAGCGCATCTTCCACCTCCTTAAAGGCACCCAAAACCACATTTTGATAGTTTAATGCAGCTTCCTCGGCCTGATAAGTAGCAATTTCCACTCGTCTTTTATTTTTTCCAAACTGAAATACCGGACCCAACAATCCTGCACCCACCGACCAGGCAGCGCCTCCGCTGGTGAGTGTGCTCAAATCATCGCTGGCCACACCCAAAAGTCCGGTGAGGCTAATGGAAGGCAAACGCATGGCTACTGCCACGCCGATTTGTTCGTTGGCAGCCATGCAACTGGCTTCGGCTTGGAGTATGTCGGGACGACGCTCCAGAAGTTGCGATGGCAAACCCGTGGGTATGTCGGGCGGAATGGGCTGATCAAGCAAAGCCATGCCCGTTTCGATGGACTGGGGCATTCTTCCGAGCAGGATGTTCAGCGAACTTTGGGTGGTGGCGATAAGCCTTTGATAGGAGGGAACAGCCGCGGCAGCCAGTGCCCATTGTATTTGCGATTGATTCACATCAATTTCGGCAACCACGCCATGGGCAAATCTTTCTTCCAAAATTTTCAAGCCACGGGCGCGGGAATCGAGGGTGCTATACGAAATTTCCAATTCCGATTGGTAATCCAACAACTGGAAATAGGTGCTCGTTACAGCCGAAATCAAGCCCATCTGGATGGTACGCATACCATATTGAGAAGCAGCGAGTTCGGCTCGTGCAGCATCGGTGGCACTTCGGTATTTACCCCAAAAATCCAATTCCCACACCAGTTCAGGATAGGCATAAAAATTATTGTTGATGGTATTGAGTTTGGCACCTGAAAAGTTTCCGCGTGCGGCACCGGCTGACACATTAACGGAAGGCCATTGGTCGGCTTTGTTGTACCCCACCGTAGCGCGTGCAGCCTCAATTCTGGCAGCCGCCACCAGCACATCCTTGTTTTGGGCAAGTGCAGTTTTAATTAATGTATCCAACACCGGATCGTTAAACATCTCCCACCATTTCAGGTTGACGATGGTATCGCTGGTAATGGAATCGAATCCTGAGGCCTTCGACAAATCAAAGGATGATCTCTGATATTGTGGTCCTAATTTACAACCTGTAAGATAGATCGACAGTACAATTACCAACAGAAAAGCTATTTTTTTCATGATTTATCTGTTTCAGAATTAACCTTTGATAACGCTCTTTTCTTCTCATATCCGGCCAGTTTTCCAACCAACACAAAAAGCATGGGATAGAAGAAAATTCCCAGGAAAGTGGCTACACTCATGCCTCCAAGCAGCGCCATGCCCATTACTTTACGCGATTCGGCTCCAGACCCTGTGGCCAATACCAGTGGTAAAATACCCAGAATGAAGGAGAAGGCCGTCATGAGGATGGGACGAAAACGCTCGCGGGCAGCTTTGAGGGCAGAATCCACCAACGACAACCCGTTCTCGAACTCGTCTTTGGCGTATTCCACAATCAAAATGGCATTTTTAGCCGCCATGGCAATGAGCAACACCAAAGAAATCTGTGCAAAAATATTGTTCTCGAAGCTGGTGCTGAATTGTCGTGCAATCCAAAGTCCAACAAAAGCCCCAAACAAGGCAAAGGGCGTTCCCAACAAAATACTCATGGGCAACGACCAACTTTCGTACTGAGCCGCAAGAATCAAGAATACAAAAATGAGAGAGAACAGGAACACAATTCCTGCCGCACCCGACGACTCTTCTTCCTGATACGACAGAGCATTCCAGGCATAGGACATGTCAGCCGGAAGGGTTGCCAGCGCCACCTCTTTGAGTGCATTCAACGCATCAGAGGACGTATAACCCGGCGCCGGACTACCTTGTACTTCCGCTGCGCGATAAAGATTGAAGCGGGTGATATAGTCAGGACCATACACATTCTCTACATCCACCATGGTAGAAAGGGGTACCATGGAACCTTGGTTGTTCTTAATGAAGAAGTTATTAATCTGTTTGGCATCCACACGATACATCGGTTCAGCCTGAATATAGGTTTTGTACAATCGGCCAAAGCGGGTAAAATCATTCACATACGCACCACCCAAAAATGCGCCCACAGTGGTGTACACATCACCTAGATTGACCCCCATCTTAAGCACCTTTTCTTTATTCACCTGAATGTATTTTTGTGGCACATTGGATTGAAATGTGGTAAATGCCTGACCTATTTCCGGACGTGCCATAGCCGAATCGATGAACATTTGGGTATTTTTCGCCAAATAATCAGGCGTACCACCCGACCTGTCCTGAATCATGATACTAAATCCGGAACCGTTACCCAAACCGGGAATGGCTGGTGGTTCAAAAGCAAAGGCCTGAGCTGACTTGACATAAAAAAACAATTCTTTGTTCACATCCTGAACCACCTGACTGGCGGTTTTCGATCGTTGATCCCATGGAATGAGGTTGACGAAGATAAAAGCATTGTTGGAAGCCATGGCTCCGGAGAGCAATGAATATCCTGTTACGTTGGTAACATATTCTATTTCAGGGTGTTTCTCAAGAATCTTCTCAATCTGTCGGGTTACCACATCGGTCCGTTGCAAACTTGCCGCATTGGGCAGCTGCACATTGAGCATAAAATACCCCATGTCTTCCACCGGAATAAACCCTGTGGGAACGATTTTTCCAAAAATACCCGCGGCAGCGAAAATGATTCCGATAAAAATGGCACTTCGTGTCAGTTTCCTGGTGACAATCTGAGTAAAATCCATGTACTTGGTGGTTGTTTTTCCCATGCTTTTGTTAAACCATCCAAAGAACTTACCCAAAATACCCTTGTAAGGCTTAGGTTTACGCAACAACAACGAGCAAAGGGCAGGGGAGAGGGAAAGCGCATTGATGGAGGAAATTACCACCGATACCGCCACCGTAATGGCAAACTGCTGATACAATCGTCCGGTGATACCACTCATATTGGCCACAGGAATAAACACAGCTACCAACACGATGGTAGTGGCTATAACCGGTGCCGTCACCTTACGCATGGCATCCAGGGTAGCTTCTTTGGCCGACATGCCGGCTTCAATGTTCACCTGCACGGCCTCCACAACCACAATGGCATCATCTACCACAATTCCGATGGCGAGTACCAATCCCAACAATGACAGCACATTTACCGTGAATCCAAGCAATGGAAACAGCATAAAGGCACCAACTAAAGATACGGGAATGGCCAACAGCGGGATAAGTGTGGCGCGCCAGTCCTGAATAAAAATAAACACCACTAAAATCACCAAAAACAAAGCTTCAAACAACGTTTTGATAATGTCGTCGATTCCGGCGGTGATGGGTGCCGTAGCATCCAGAGAGATGTCGTATTTCACCCCGTCGGGGAAACGGGCCGACATTTTTTCCATGCTGCTTTTTACCATTCCGGCCAATTCAACTGCATTGGAACCGGGTGATTGATAAAGGGCTATTACGCTACATTCGCTTCCATTCAAACGGGTAAAAGCATTATAGGTTTCCACTCCCAAATCAATCTTCGCCACATCTTTAAGCTTTACCTGCGAACCGTCTTCTTTAATACGAATTACAATATCGCCAAAAGCTTCCTCGGTGTTAAAGCGTTCGGGAAGTTTAACGGTATAAGTATATTCCGTTCCGGGAGGGGCAGGCTCGGCACCAAATTTTCCACCGGGTACAATCACATTCTGTTGTTTGATGGCATTGAGGATTTCAGGAATGGTTAATCCCATCTGACTGAGTCTATCAGGTTTTACCCAAATTCGCATGGAATAATCGCTGGCTCCCAGCACCGTTACATTACCCACACCGCTGATGCGCGAAAGTTCATCTTTGATATTAATCAAGGCATAGTTCCCCAAAAAATTTTGATCATACACATCGCCTTCAGATGTCAGTGTAATGAGCATCAAAATATTAGGAAGCGATTTTTGGGTGGTAACACCGTATTGCGTAACAGCGGAAGGCAACTTGGCCGTGGCTGCGCTTACTTTATTTTGGGTAAATACGGTATTCATGTCGGGATCGGAACCTACCTCAAACGAAACCTGGATATTCATGGAGCCGTCGTTGGCATTGGTGGATTTCAGATAAATCATGTTGTCCACGCCATTGATTTGTTGCTCCAGGGGAGTGGCCACCGTTTGTTCCACACTCACGGCATCGGCACCCGTATAGCTTGCCGTTACTTGCACCACCGGAGGAGTTAGGTTGGGATATTGCTCGATGGGCAGGGTAGTCAGCGAGATAAGTCCCACGATCACAATCACAATGGCCATCACCATGGCCACTACGGGTCGGTGTACAAAGAAATTTCCTTTATTTTCCATCTGACTCCTTTTTAGCGGTGGGAGTTTTAGGCTCAACAAGTTTTGGATTGATGGTCATGCCAATTTTTACAGCTTGAAGACCTTCGTAAACAATGGTTTCGCCGGCGTCGAGGCCTGAATAAATCAACCATTTGTCGCCGATGGTGGGCCCCACATTTATCATTTTGCTACCCACCACATTGTCGTTGGAAACCACAAAAACAGAATACTGTCCTTGTATTTCCATCACGCATCTTTGGGGAATCAATATGGCATGGGGCACTTCCTTCACCATTGCGCGCACTTTGGCAAATTGTCCGGGACGAAGAATCCTGTCGGGATTGGGGAAAGAAGCCTGAATGAGCAATGAACCTGTAGAAGGATCCACCTCACGATCGATAAAATCAACCCAACCCTTTTGATTAAACACCGAGCCATCCGACAAAATCAACTCCAACACCTTCTGGCGGTCTTCAAACTCTTTCTTAACCTGCTGATTTCTGTACTTTTCAATAAATTCTTTGGCCATGCTGAGGTATTGACTTTCGGCGATAAAAAACTGAACCTGAATGGTATCCACGGTGGAAACCGTATTTAGTATCACCGGATTGGGGTCACGACCCACAAACTCACCTACTTTGGCCTTGGTTCGTCCGATTATTCCACTAATGGGGCTATAAATATTGGTATAGCTCAACTGTATTTGTGCGGCTTCCAGGTTGGCATTGGCGGCATCCACATAGGCCTTGGCGGCATCGGCTGCAGCCCGGGCAGCATCCAAATCGCTCTGACTCACAGCATTCATTTCTGCCAAGGGTACCACCCGAGCCAAATCGCTCTGTGCTTTCACCAATTCGGTTTCGGCTTGAGCCACCATGCCCATCTGAGCAGCCACCTGCGCTTGATAGGTTTCGGCATCAATGCTATACAAATGATCCCCTTTCTTCACCTGCGTACCTTCATTAAAATACATGCCCTTAAGCCAACCTTCCACGCGGGCACGAATGGGGATATCGTACAAACCATATACCTGACCCACAAATTCAGAATAAATGGGCACGTCGGTTTGAACAGCTTTAACTACCTGAATTTCAGGTAGAGGGGGTGCTTGGGGTTTTTCGCTTTTGCATGATGACATACCAAGAGCAGCGATTAACACCCAAATCCCTGCGGTCGAAAAAATAGTAAATAAACGCATGAATTGACTAATTTAATGGAGATGATTACTTTTATACAAACTTACATTTTTTTGTTAAAAGTCCAATGAATTCCTGACTCCATTCACTTTTTGATCAACCCGGGCAACAATTTCAACATTAAATACCTGAATTTCAATATGTAAATGACATTCAAAAAATGTAAAAAATGGCTTATGTAGGTATTTTAACTACCATCACATCCGACATCCTCTACCGAGAAAGAACCCTCAACTTGCCATGCGATTAACTCAAGCAGGTGGAAATTAATCTTAATGAAATTGTATGGGGAAAGTGCCGTTAAAGTTAATATTTCAACCTTTTAGGCGTGTCCATGGTACAAAAATGAAATCGCTATTATACCTAATTCAAAAATCCGGCGATAAGGTCCAAAAGTTCGACCAAATCGATGGGTTTTGAAATATAGGCATTGCAGCCGGCATCAATCGACTTTTCACGGTCTCCGGTCATGACAAAAGCCGTTTGGGCAATAATGGGCAATTGGTTGTTTAACGCTCTAATCTTACGTGTTAATTCATAACCACTTGTGTCGGGAAGTTTGATGTCCATCAATACCAAATCGATGTGATCTTCTTTGCGGATGAAATCGAAGGCCATTTTTCCGGTAGGGGCATGTAGCAGTTTGGCTCCGGTTGGCGACAATAACGCATCCAGAAGTTCGTAATTACTTTCCTCGTCTTCTACAATTAAAAAAACTTTCCCTTGGAAATCGTGTTGAAAATTAGTTTCCATGTCAATCAATCATTTGGTTTGGTGGGGCTATAGCGAACTTATAGAAATACTCCCCAAAATTAACAGAAGACATTAACAATAATTCTTCCGTGCATCAAAGTTAAACAGAATAATCGTGAATTTCATACTAATATCAGAATTATGTGTGCTTACTGATTATTATCATGAAATGATGCTTTAGCTCAACGGTGTATTTCATCATTGTGCAAGAGAAAACTATCCATGCGGGAAAACTTACACATTCGCTTAAAAGTCTAGATTAAAAGGAAATACCACTTCTGATCTTTGGTATTATCCAGCATAGTTTTTGGAAACGAGGAGCGGATATTTTCACCGCATCAACCAAACCAATCAGATGATAAAACTGATTCAATCGACTAAACTACACTCTACTATAGATAATACCCGTCCACATATTCCAGGTATTCCCCCGAAAATTGGTTGTTTTCTTCACGAATGGGCAGCATTTCAGTGATGGGAGAGGGATTTATATGGAACGAGAATTCCATGTTTACCCGATTGGGGATCAGACCTCTGCGGGGGAAAATCAACAGTCGTCTTTGAAGGTAAAGTCCTTGTCCTACAGCCAATTCTATAAAGCTTGACATGGAGGAATAGGGGAGTACTACACTGAAAATGCCCTCCTGCCTCAGGTGGTGTGCTGCTCCCCGGAGAAGCTCGTTATAAGATAAGGTACGGGTATGTCGGGCATTGCTAAGTCGTTCGGAGCGTGGCGCAACACCTCGATCGAAAAATGGAGGATTGGAAATAATCAAATCAAATTGATTTTTTTCTTCACTTTTCAAATCTTGCAGTCCGATGTGCCTGGCCGACAATTGCTCTGAATAGGGAGATTGTATAAAATTTTGAGATGCTTCTTCCACCGAAGGTTGATCAATGTCGATGGCCAACACAGATTGTACCCCACGACTGGCAAGTAAAAGAGCAATCACTCCACTACCTGTTCCTATTTCCAACACCCTTTCCATACCGGCCACACGTGTCCAAACGGCAAGCAAAATAGCATCAACCCCTACTTTCATGGTGGACTGGTGATGGTACAAGCTAAACTGCTTAAATGTGAAAGGCCGTTGATCGGTGAGCTTTTTACTCATCGGGTAATCGATTTATTCGTCCAGGTAAACCTCCAACAACCCCTCGGGGAGATTCAGATAGAGGGTGTTGTTATCACGATCTACCAACCTAATGATCTCGTCACTGATGGGAATCAACACCTCTTTTTCGTTATGGAAGGTTTGAATAATGGCCTGGTTGGAATACTCCAGGACTTCGCTCACTGTGCCTATGTCACCAAAGGTGTCGTCTTTAAGTTTCATGCCGGTAATTTCATGATAATAAAACTGATTTCCCGTGAGGGGAGGAAGCTGATCCAGAGGTAAATAGATATCTTTTTTAATTAATTTTTCGGCTTGTTCTTCGCTCTTAATGTCGGCAAAAGTAATAACGGCTTTGTTGTTCATCAACGACATTTCTTCAACAAAATACGGAACCGGTGCCCCGTTGATATCCAAAAAAACCACCTTGAGGTTGAGGTACTCATCGGGATCGTCGGTATCTAAAAATACGCTCAATCGTCCCTGATAACCATGTGGTTTGATCACTTTACCCAAATAAAAATAATCATCAAAATTTCCCATACCGACCTTTGGTTTTTATGTAAATATTCAGGCGAACCGTATAAAAACAACGACGTCGCCCCGGTTGCGTTGCAAAAATAAACTAAATAGCATAACGCGAATCGGCTAATTTTACACGGTTGTTCGGAAAACCGATGTACTTTTGCAGCTAAATATTATAGCTGACACATGCATTACCTTTCGGTTGAAGACCTGGCGAAACAATTTGGAGAAACATCTCTTTTTCAAGACCTTACCTTTGGACTTAGTCGTGGCGACAAAGTGGCTTTGGTGGCCAAAAACGGAGCCGGGAAATCAACCTTACTGCGTATTCTGGCAAAAAAGGAAGAACCCGATGGAGGTACCGTGGCTTTGCGTGACGGCATTCGGATGGTATTGCTGCCACAAGATCCGGACTTCGACTCCGGCCTGACCGTTGATGAACTCATTAAAAGTCAGCAAAGTGGAGTGATGGACGTGATAAGTAACTATGAAAAAGCGCTTGATTTACAATCGAGAAATCACACCAAAGAAACGGAAGCCATACTCGCCGAAGCGGTAACAAAAATGGATTTGTACCAGGCTTGGGATTACGATCGCAGACAAACCGCCATGCTCCAGCGCTTTAATATTGTGGACCTTACGCAAAAAATTGCCCACCTCTCGGGTGGGCAAAAAAAACGTCTTTCGTTGGCGCTCACACTCCTCGACAATCCCGATTTGTTGCTTCTGGATGAGCCCACCAATCACCTCGATATCGAGATGATCGAATGGCTCGAAAAATACCTGAGTCAAAGTCATATGACCTTCATCATGGTAACACACGACCGGTATTTTCTCGATAGAGTTTGCAATCAAATTGTGGAAATAAGCCAAGGAAAACTGTATAGCTATCCCGGTAATTACAGCCGGTTTTTGGAACAAAAAAGCGAACGTGAGGAAATCGAACGTACTGAGGTGGACAAAGCCCGGAAGTTGATGAAAAAAGAGCAGGAGTGGATCAACCGCATGCCCAGGGCCCGTACCACCAAGTCCAAAGCACGCATCGACAGTTTTGAGAAAACCAAAGAAAAAGCGTATAGTTTAACCGTTGAAAAAGAGCTCAAACTGCAGGTAAGCACCACAAGAATTGGCGGAAACATTTTGGAAATGAACCATGTAACCAAAAGCCTTGGTGGAAAAATGCTCATCGACGATTTTAGCTACCTATTCAAAAAAGGCGAACGTATTGGCATCCTCGGAAAAAATGGAATCGGTAAATCCACCCTTCTCAACCTGATTACAGGTAAACTAAAACCTGATTCGGGTAATCTAACCACCGGAGATACCATTGTTTACGGACATTATGCACAAGATGGAATTCACATCGACGACAACCAAAAGGTAATTGATGTGGTAAAAGAAATTGCCGAGATCGTTCCTCTGGGAAAAAATGGCAGCATTTCGGCCTCCCAGTTTTTACATCACTTTCTGTTTGATGCCGACATGCAAAATCAACCGGTGGCTTTGTTGAGTGGCGGCGAAAAACGCCGATTGTACCTGCTAACGGTGCTCATCAAAAATCCCAATTTCCTCATTCTGGATGAGCCCACCAACGATCTGGATTTGATGACTTTAAACAAGCTCGAGGAATTCCTGACCAATTTCAAGGGTTGCCTTTTGTTGGTTTCGCACGACCGCTATTTTCTCGACAAAACCATCGATCACATGTTTGTGTTTCAAGGTGAAGGCCAAATTAAAGATTTTCCGGGCAACTATTCCCAATACCGCGACAAGCTAGATCAAATTGAAAGGGATGATAAGCTAACCCTCCGTGAAGAGAAGAAGAAACAAGATGACAACAAGCCAAAAGCTCCCGTTACAAAGAAAAAACTCACTTTCGCCGAAAAAAAGGAATACGAACAATTGGAACTCGACATCCAACAATTGGAGGACGAAAAATCTGATTTGGTGAGGTTTATGGATTCAGGAAGTCAGGATTACGAAGCCCTGACCAATGCTTCCATCAGGATATCTGAAATTATGGAAATCCTCGATAAAAAAATGCTGAGATGGATGGAACTGGAAGAGTTTGTCTGATCAATACGGCAACTAGTCGTAAAGTTTCTCAATCCAGGCAGCAGTAAGTCTTACATTTTTCAATTTATATCCGTCGAGTCTTTCTGCCACCTTAGCTGCCTTACGGTGTGCCACAGCCAAATAATCGACACCGGAAATATTTTCCATCATACCAATCTCATCGCGGTGTAGTTTTCCCCGTCCGGTAAGCAGATTAATGAGCTCCTGGGTTGAAAATCCCGAAGGATCATCACTTGTCAACTTAATGGTGGCCCACCAGGGAGTGGGAGGGATGTGGTGGTTATCAGATACTTCGATAACATCCGGTAAGGTGTGGATGAAGTCGGGCTGATCCTCGTCCTCCTGAAAAAGGTGAAAGGCAGTGGCAAAATGCTGGTGCTTCAACAAGACCGAGTTACGACGTTGATAGGCTTGTTTGTTGAGGGGCATTTGGTAGTGTACCAGGTATTTAATATCCATGTCGTAATCCTCATCCATGGCCATGTCGGTGGTTAAAAGTGCTGTAATACTTCCATTTTTAAACATGGCTATGGTATCGTTCACCTGACTTTCGTCCATACCGCCATGTATCATACCCACAGCCAATTTTTTCTGCGACAGGTATTTCTCCAGCCTGATGACCCCGCCACGATGGGTACAATAAATCATAGTAGGTCGTGGAAACAATTCGCACAGCAAATGAAACAGGGCCTCCGGCTTTCCTGCTTCGTCGGTAATCAGTGTAAACGCATGAAACTTGAACGGGAAATTAAGCCGCAGTTGATTCACCAAATGAGGCTTCACCCGCAACGGAATGGGAAGACTTTCCTGATTTTGGAGTGATGAAGTGAAAATTACTTTGGACGACTTGCTGACCATCTCCAGCAAGGTTTGTAATTGCTCGTAATAACCAAGATACTGAAAATGACTGACATCCTCGATAATGATGGCGTCAAAAGTCTGAATTTCCAAATAACCTTTTTGTACCAAATCAAGTATCTTGGCAGGAGTTCCCAAAATCATATCCGGCGAATCCTTCAACTTCCGGATTAGTTTGTTGGTATGAAGTCCAGGTGTAATCTGTAGTACACTCAGGTCGTTTTTATCGAAAATCTCGGCCTGTCCAAACTCATTCACCACGTATGGATCGTGTACCAATAACATGATACGGGGCGAAACTTCGTGAAATTCCGGCTGATTTTGCAACGCTCTAACCGTACTGCACATCTTGCCAACACCCAAAGGCGCCAGCAGTAAAATATCGTCGTGCGACAACAGCGCTGAAAACAGTGACTTGTATAACTGCTCAAATTCCTCTACGCAAGTGCGTTTCAGAATCGTATTTTCAAAAGGCATTTAATCCTTGTATTTGGTTTTGGTAGCACAAACTTAGTATAAAAATGCTTACCAACGCAGATGCCACGTGGTATTTAACACAAACATCAAATAGTAGAAATAGCAAACTTTTACACCTTTCAATAGTTCAGGCACATAACACCCATGGTGCCGATGTATCACCTATCTTTGCACCTCAAAATGCACCCCATGAAATTTGAAGATTACCGTATTTCACAAAAAATAAAGGACAGCATCGCCCAATTGGGCTACAAAAAACCTACCGATATTCAATTCAGATGCATTTCGCCCATTCTCAAGGGTGAGGATGTGTTGGCCATTGCGCAAACAGGTACCGGAAAAACGGCAGCCTTCGCCATTCCCATCTTGCAATTGATGCTTGCGCGAAAAACTAAAACGTCATATAATGAGGGTGTTAAGTGTTTGGTATTGGCGCCAACCCATGAGTTGGCACTTCAAACAGCAGACGTTTTTAACACCTTGGGAAAATATACACAGGTAACGATTGTGTGTATCCATGGGGGAGTAGATCAGGCGCCACAAATTGAAAAATTAAACATGGGAGTGGATGTGGTGGTTGCAACCCCGGGACGCATGTTCGATTTGGTGAGCCAGGGATCGCTGAATATGAAGTACTTACAAATACTGGTACTGGACGAAGCCGACCACATGCTCGACAAGGGTTTTATTCAGGATATCCACGATTTGATGCGGCACATACCAAAAAATCGACAAACTTTGTTTTTTTCGGCCACCATCAACGACAAAATCAAGAAATTGGCTTATTCGCTGGTAACCGATGCCATCAGGATTCAGATTTCACCCAAAGACCCGGTGGCAAAGAATATAGAACATGCCGTGGCATTTATCGAAATGGACGACAAACGGTTCTTTTTAGAATACTTAATCAAGGAAAACCCGGACAAGAAAATGCTGGTGTTTGTCAGAACCAAAGTACGGGCCGAGCGGGTGATGAAAGCCATGGAACGCGCCGGATTGAATGTAGGAACCATACATGGCGACAAGCTTCAGGCGGAACGAGAAGCCACCATGAAAAGTTTTCGCTCGGGCGAAATGTCGGTGTTGGTGGCCACAGATGTGAGTGCCCGGGGCATCGACATTCCCAATGTGGATTACGTCATCAATTACGATTTGCCTGAAACTTCAGAAAACTATGTACACCGTGTGGGCCGCACCGGACGAGGCAGCATGAAAGGTCAGGCGTATTCCTTTTGCAGCACCGAGGAAAAACCCATTTTACAAGAAATTGAAGACAACCTGGGGAAACCTGTGGCACGTATCGAAATTTCCAAAAGAGATTATCAAACCACGCTGGAATTGACCACCGAAAAAGAAAACGATTGGAGAGCACTCATGCAAAAGGCACAACAGGAAGAATTGCAGCAAAGCAAACGCAAGAAAAAACCCGGGAGAAAAAAGTAGTGTTAAATGTTAAATATTATTACACTCATACATAAGTGTTTAAGTCATTTTCAGGCGCTCTACTTTTTGCAACGCCTCATGTTACCGTAACAAAACCAATAAGTTACAGAAAAACAAAGAAAAAACTATACACAATTAAAGCAAAAGCACCCATATAGCCAAACCTTGATTTTTGTATCTGATTGATTATCAATACTTCGTAAATTGTAAAATGTTACATAATTAATATTATGTTAAATTGTATTGTTAAAAAGTAAGGAGGAACTATGCTCCTCCTCACCTTTTGTAATATGCGTTATTGAGGCAGTTCTTTTAATTTATCGGTCATCTTGAGGTTGGCATAAGCTTCTTTCAAGGCAGAAATAACAATCTGATCACCGGGATTCAATTCCAACGAACGCTCCAGATATGGCAGGGCTTTGTGCAGGTTATCATCTGCTTTCTTTTTCAACTCGTCATATTTTTTTTGTTCTTCGAAGGGTAAATTGTTGGCTTCTGTATAAAGTTCAGCAGCTTGATTCACATAAATGGCGCCCATATTGAAGATGGCATCTCCAAAATCAGGATTGATATCGATGGCCTTTTGATAATACACAACAGCATTGTCGATATCACCAATGTTTTCATAGGTCTGACCCAGCACACGGTACAGGTTTTCATTGGTTGGATCGGCGGCGATGGCTTCTTTCAAATTGGCGATAAGTTTCTCATTCTGACCGGTTTCGAGGTACAATTGTGATTGCTCCAATTGTAAACTTGAGTCATCCGGAAATATGCTCCTGCCCTTTTCGATGATGGCAAAGGCTGCTGTGGTATCGCCCACTTGCTTCTGCGATCTGGCATAGTACAAATACACGCGGGGATCGCGGAAATCAACATCGATACACTTTTTAAGGTATTCCATGCTTTGTGCGGCAAGGGCTTCATCAGCGGCATAAACCCCACTCATACCAATATTAAATGCTGCAACGGTATCAAAACGTCCGTCGGCTTCGGCAATGTTAAATGCAATGGTAAAGTCTTTGATGGCATCCTTATAATCTTCATTTTGAAAATTCTCGGCACCTGCCTGATAAAACAGGTTGGTGAGCTGAATTAAATAGAATGAAATTTCGCCGGTATTTTGGCCTTTGGGATCAAACTCTTTTGATTTGGCAAAGGATTCGTAGGATATCTCCGGGGCATTCTCCGCAAGTGCCTTTACTTCCGGATCGTCAGAAATGGCAATATTGTAATAAATAATCCCCCTGTACATCCACGTTTTCGGATCTTCGGCAGTTTTGGGATGGGTAATGGCTTCATCAATGGCCTCTTTTGCTTTTGCATATTGACCATTTTTGTTGTACATGTAGGCACTGGTTCTCTTGTTGTTTTGGGCAAGTGCAGCAGCAGATACCAGCAAAATCAGGCTAAATAATACGAGTAATTTTTTCATTGTTTCAATATTTATGGTTCGGCAAAGATATTCTTAAACCAAAGGCGTGCCAAATTACGCAATTATTTAAAAATATTCTAAACTATTAACAATTAAGTGTGTTATTCTTCACTATTTTCAGGTGCAGGTGCAGCGTTGTCATCCTCTGAAGTTTCGCCCGAATCTACAATTTCGGGGGTGATTGTACCCTCAACATCCATTTCCTCTTCCTCTTCGGCAATACTTACTTTCGCCACAGCAGCAATACCATCACCTTCGTCGATGCGGATAAGTTTTACACCTTGTGTAGCCCGGCCCATCACGCGGAGATCGACCACCGGAATTCTGATGGCAATACCGGATTTGTTGATAATCATCAACCCATCCTGGTCGGTTACATTTTTGATGGCGATCAAATCTCCCGTTTTCTCGGTGATGTTCAGGGTTTTAACTCCCTTCCCTCCCCTATTGGTAACGCGGTAATCGTCAACAACCGAACGTTTTCCGTATCCTCTTTCGGAAACCACAAGCACGTTTTCCTGCATTTCTTCCAGGTTATCAAGACAAATCATTCCCACAACTTCATCGGTGTCGCTGGCCAGCGTAATACCGCGAACCCCGGAGGCATTTCTGCCCATGGGACGCACCTTCGATTCGTTGAACCGAATGGCTCTGCCCGAACGGTTGGCCATAATTATTTCGTTGGTTCCGTTGGTGAGTTTAGCCTCAAGCAATTCGTCACCATCTTTAACAGTGATGGCATTGATACCATTTTGACGAGGACGCGAGTAGGCTTCCAAAGCTGTTTTCTTGATCACCCCTTTTTTAGTGGCCAGAATGATGAAGTTATTTTGAATATATTCCTCATCTTTCAGGTCTTTGGTATTGATAATGGCCTTGATGGTATCGTCTGCATCGATGTTAATCAGGTTTTGAATGGCCCTGCCCTTGGATGTTTTGGTTCCTTCTGGAATTTCGAATACCCTCATCCAGAACACCTTACCCTTCTCGGTAAAGAAAAGCATGTAATTGTGGTTGGTGGCTACGAAAAGATGCTCCAGGAAATCTTCGTCACGGGTAGCTCCGGCTTTGGAACCACGCCCTCCCCTTTTCTGCTGACGGTATTCGGTTAAAGGAGTACGTTTGATATAACCCAATCGCGAAATGGTAATCACCACTTCTTCGTCAGGAATTACATCTTCCATGCGGATATCTTCGGCAGTATAAACGATTTGCGAACGACGTTCATCGCCATATTTATCGCGGATGCGGATTAATTCTTCTTTGATTACTTCGTTACGTAACTCCCTGCTGGCCAGCAATTCTTTGAGGTGAGCAATGAGTTCCATCAATTCGGCATAATCCGATTTTATTTTATCGCGTTCCAGTCCGGTGAGTTTTTGCAAACGCATGTCAAGGATTGCTTTGGCCTGAATTTCAGTAAGCTGGAAATTTTCCATCAAGCCCACCTTGGCTTCTTCCGGAGTTTTGGAACCTCTGATCAGTGCAATTACTTCGTCCAGATGATCCAAAGCAATGAGTAAACCTTCCAGAATGTGGGCTTTTCGTTCGGCTTCGGCCAGTTCAAATTGCGTACGCCGCACCACCACGTCATGACGGTGATCGAAAAAGTGAACGATCATGTCTTTCAGGTTCAGGGTTTTGGGTCGGCCATGAACCAAAGCCACATTGTTGATACTAAACGAACTCTGAAGTGCCGTTAATTGATACAATTTATTAATGACAATGCTTGGCAGGGCATCTTTCTTCAGATCGTAAACAATGCGCATCCCATTGCGGTCCGATTCATCGTTGATGTCCGAAATGCCCTCAATCTTTTTTTCATTGACCAGGTCAGCCGTTTTTTTAATCATTTCGGCTTTGTTCACCTGATAAGGGATGGAAGTGGCTACCAGGCGTTCGCGACCGTTACCGGCTTCTTCAACGCTGATTTCTCCTCTGATCACAACACGTCCCCGACCGGTTTCAAAGGCGTTGATTACACCTTCGTAGCCGTATATGATGCCTCCGGTGGGAAAATCGGGTGCCTGCACAATCTTACTCAGTTCAGCAATGGAAATTTCACTGTCGTCGGCGTAGGCCAATATCCCGTTTATCACCTGTGTGAGGTTGTGGGGAGCCATGTTGGTGGCCATACCTACGGCAATTCCGGATGCACCGTTGATGAGCAAATTGGGTATTTGTGTGGGAAGCACGGTAGGCTCCTTCAAACTGTCGTCAAAATTTAATTGAAAATCAACCGTATCTTTGTCGATATCCACCAGCATTTCCTCGGCAATCTTCCTCAAGCGTACCTCAGTATAACGCATGGCGGCAGGACTATCACCATCCACCGATCCAAAGTTACCCTGACCGTCAACCAAAGGATACCGCAACGACCACTCCTGAGCCATACGTACCATAGAATCGTAAACCGAAGTATCTCCATGAGGATGGTACTTACCCAGCACCTCCCCTACAATTCTGGCCGATTTTTTATAAGAGCGGTTCGAATAGACTCCCAATTCATGCATTCCAAACAATACCCTGCGGTGTACGGGTTTAAATCCATCTCTCACATCGGGCAAGGCCCTTGAAACAATCACCGACATCGAATAATCGATGTACGCCGATTTCATTTGATTTTCAATATTTACCTTGATGATCCTTTCACCTTCAAAAACATTCTCCATATGGATATTTTTCTTCCTTTGTTACAAATTAAAAAGCATGCAAAGGTACGAAAATGACATTAATAACCGCCTTTTAATAATAGGTATTCACATATAATATTAACAAAAATCTGTTAAAAAGTTAGGCTTGCGCCAAATCATACCTCGATTGCGAAACTTATCTTAGTCCCCTGATAAAAACCTCTGATATTTTTCATGTTTATTTTTAAAATTATTGGCACAATACTTGACAATATAGGCTAAATGCCACGACTGGCAAGATAAAACCTGGATGAAAAATTACCTAAAGAATACTTTATGTAATTTTGTCACCCGTAAAATATGATACTATGGAAGCGAAATTTTCTCAACGGGTAAAAGATGTGTTGGCGTTTAGCCGCGAAGAAGCCGTGAGGTTGGGAAATAACTATATCGGTTTGGAGCATTTATTACTCGGCATCATCCGCGATGGTGAAGGTATGGCCATCCAACTGCTCAACTATTTTGGCGTTGATTTGGAAAAATGTAAACAAGAACTGGAAATAGCTATAAAAAACCCTACGTCCAAACCCGTAAATATTGAAAACATTCCCTTGGTGAAACAAGTGGAAAAAGCCTTGAAAATAACCTATCTGGAAGCCAAGGTATTTCATGCTGATCTTATTGGTACCGAGCACCTGCTGCTTGCTATCCTGAAGGATGAAAACAATTTGGTAACCAGCAAATTAAGTAAAGAAGGAGTGAATTATAAAACGGTAAAGGAAGAACTTACTTCCATTGTGAAAGAGCAAAAGGAAATACCGCCTGCCATCGAGCCGCGGGCCGAGTTGCAGGACGACATGGACGACCCTGCCGAAGAAGCCCAGGCACCCTTTGGAGGTGCTGAAAAAAAACCCGGTGCTCCCAAATCGAAAACTCCGGTTTTAGACAATTTTGGCCGCGATTTAACACGCTATGCCGAGGAAGGCAAGCTTGATCCCATCGTTGGTCGTGAGGTGGAACTGCAGCGTATTGCTCAGATTTTAAGCCGTCGTAAAAAAAACAACCCCATACTCATTGGTGAACCGGGCGTAGGTAAATCGGCCATTGCCGAAGGACTGGCTTTAAGAATTATTCAGAGAAAGGTATCGAGGGCTTTGTTCAATAAACGCATCATCACCCTCGATTTGGCGTCCATCGTGGCAGGCACAAAATACCGCGGACAATTTGAAGAACGCATGAAGGCTGTGCTTAACGAACTCACCAAAAACCCGGACATCATCCTGTTTATCGATGAAATACATACTATCGTTGGTGCCGGTAATGCCTCGGGTGCTCTGGATGCTTCCAACATGTTTAAACCTGCCCTGGCCAGAGGCGAACTGCAATGTATCGGAGCCACCACACTGGATGAATACCGTCAGCATATCGAAAAAGACGGTGCCCTCGAACGCAGATTCCAAAAGGTATTGGTGGAAGCTACCTCTGCCGAGGAAACCATCGAAATTCTGAACAACATCAAAGAAAAATACGAAGACCACCATTTGGTGAAATATAGCGAGGAGGCCATCGAAAGCTGCGTTACACTTACCAACAGGTATATCAGCGACCGTTTTCTTCCCGACAAGGCCATCGATGCCCTTGACGAAGCCGGAGCCCGGGTGCATATCACCAACATCCACGTGCCTTCCGAAATTATCAACCTGGAAAATGCCATCGAAGAGATCAAAAAAAGCAAGACCTCTGCCATTAAAAGTCAGAAGTTTGAGGAAGCAGCGCAATTCAGAGACATTGAGCGTCGCTATATTTCCGAGCTGGCCAAAGCCAAGAAAAAGTGGGAAGACGAATCCAATATCCACCGCGAAACCGTAACAGGCGAAAATGTGGCGGAAGTGGTGGCCATGATGACGGGCATACCGGTTCAAAATATTGCTCAGAAAGAGAGCCTTCGCCTGATAAACATGGGTGAAGAACTTAATTCACAGGTAATTGGACAAAGTCAGGCCATCGAAAAAGTGGTGAAAGCCATCCGTAGAAACCGCGCCGGCTTAAAAGACCCCCACAAACCCATCGGATCCTTCATTTTTCTGGGTCCAACGGGCGTTGGAAAAACCTATCTGGCCAAAATGCTGGCCAAATTCCTGTTCGACAGCGAAGATGCCCTCATCCGGGTAGATATGAGTGAGTACATGGAAAAATTCGCCGTCAGCCGACTGGTGGGAGCACCTCCCGGATATGTGGGGTACGAAGAAGGGGGACAACTGACAGAAAAGGTACGACGGAAACCCTATTCCATTGTGTTGCTCGACGAAATAGAGAAAGCACATCCCGACATTTTCCACCTCCTGCTTCAGGTATTGGACGATGGCCAACTTACTGACGGACTGGGTCGTAGGGTTGATTTTAAGAATACCATCATCATCATGACGTCCAATATTGGCTCACGTCAGTTGAAGGATTTCGGACAAGGTGTCGGCTTTGCCACACAAGCCAAAGTGGCAGCCAAAGCCACGCACAACCAGGGTGTCATCGAAAACGCCTTGAAACGTGCCTTTGCACCCGAGTTTCTCAACCGCATCGACGATGTGGTGGTGTTCGACTCACTGCAACGCAACGAAATTCATAAAATCATCGATATCGAACTATCGCACCTGATCAATCGGGTTATCCAAATGGGTTACAAAATTACCGTTAGTCCCAAAGCCAAAGATTTTCTCATCGACAAGGGTTGGGACGAACAATTCGGAGCCCGTCCGCTCAAGCGCGCCATTCAAAAATACATCGAAGACCAACTTGCCGAGGAAATTATCAAAACCAAGCTTACCGAAGGAACACACATCAAGGTGAGCTACGATGGAAAAAAAGATGAAATTAAAATCACTTTCGTTCCAGACAAAAAACTGATTTCCAAGAAATAAGCAAATTAATTTGCTGCCCATAAAAAATTCCGCCAAGAGCGGAATTTTTTATTTATGTTTTGATACAATCTAAATAGAAGTCAAAAAAGGCTGTATTTTGATTCAAATTTTATCTTTGCGCCTAATTTACTCATAAAACTGTATAAAATGGATACAAAAGCTGCCATTGTTGGTGGAGAATTCCTGATAAAGGAAATAACTCCAGACCAAATTTTTATTCCCGAAGAGTTTGATGAAGAACAACGCATGATTGCCGAAACTTGCGCTGATTTCGTTGAAACAGAAGTGGCTCCGCATTTTGACGCACTCGACAACCATACCGAGGGTTTGATGCCTTCGCTATTGAAAAAAGCCGGCGAACTGGGCCTTTTGGGGATAAGTGTTCCCGAAGAGTTTGAAGGATACGGACAAAACTTTCTCACCAACATGAAGGCCAACGAAGCCATTGGTTCTGCTTACTCGTTTTCGGTTGCTTTTATGGCACACACCGGAATTGGTACCCTGCCCCTCCTCTACTACGGCAACGATGAGCAGCACCAACGCTACATGCCTCAGCTTGCCACAGGCGAAATGCTGGCTGCCTACTGTCTTACCGAACCGGGCGCCGGTAGCGATGCCAATGCAGGTAAAACAAAGGCTGTTCTTTCCGATGACGGATCACATTATATCCTCAACGGACAAAAAATGTGGATTACCAATGGTGGATTTGCTGATTTGCTTACCGTTTTTGCCAAAATTGACAACGACCGGGTATTGAGTGCTTTTCTGGTGGAATCAAAAACCCCCGGAATCACCATGAATCCCGAAGAACATAAAATGGGGATCAAGGGTTCGTCCACACGACAAATATTTTTCAACGATGTAAAGGTTCCTGTTGAAAACCTTTTGGGGAAACGTGGCGAAGGTTTCCGTATTGCCCTCAACATCCTGCATATCGGACGTATCAAACTGGGAGCAACCGTATTGGGAGGTATGCGCCGGGCCATCAACAACTCGGTGACTTATGCCAACGAACGTAAACAATTCGGCTCTTTCCTGTCGGAATTTGGTGCCATCAAACATAAAATGGCCGAACAAGTGGTGAAAATGTTTTCCACCGAATCTGCCATTTACCGTGCCAGCAAAGACGTTCAGGATACCATCTCAGCCTTGCTGGAAGAAGGCAAAACCTATGGCGAAGCCAACATTGGTGGCGTGGCAGAATATGAACCTGAATGTGCATTACTCAAGGTATATGGCTCCGAATCATTGGATTATATCGTTGATGAAATGGTGCAAATCTATGGAGGTATGGGATTTTCATCGGAGGCTCCCGCCGACCGTTCGTACCGCGATAGCCGCATCAACCGCATATTTGAAGGTACCAACGAAATTAACCGACTGATTACCGTTGATTCCATAATGAAGAAAGGTTTGAAACACCGTATCGAACTTTTCGAAAAAGCAAGGGAGATAACCGAAGGCCTGAATAACTTGAAGGAAGTGGATTTTTCAGCCAATTATTTTGAAGTTAAAAAGGCGCAAAGCGTAAACCTGAAAAAAGTGGTACTGATGTTGTTGCCATTGGCTCAGGACACTTTCCAACGCAAACTGATGTTTGAAGAAGAAATCCTGATGAACATTTCCGACGCCATCATGGATGTATATGTGCTCGAATCCACTGCTCTTCGTGTAGAAAAACTGGAGCAAAGAAACAGCGAAAACCTGAGTTTATACAAGGATATGCTGGATGTACTCACCCATACCACCGTTCAGAAAGTGCAACAGGCCGCATTTGATGCCATTGGATCCATTGTCCCGGGCGATCAGGCCATTCCATATACCAATGCATTGAACAAGCTTACCTACGCCATTCCTTTTAATGTAAAAGAGTCGCGGCGACGGATTGCCGATCGGTTGATAGAAGATGGGATGTACAAATTCTAACCCATCCCAATCACAGTATCAAAGGTTGTCTTCAAAGGACAACCTTTTTTTGTGCAAAAAAAATCCGGCGGATATCACGGCCGGATTTTTAGTTAAGTGAGTAGGATGGCTACTTAAGCACCCCTTTGCCAATCACCAAACGTTGAATTTGGTTGGTTCCTTCATAAATCTGGCACAGCTTGGCGTCGCGCATCATTTTTTCCACAAGGAAATCGGTGGAGTAGCCCTCTCCTGCCATTACCTGAACGGCATCGGTGGTTACCTTCATGGCCACATCGGAGGCATACATTTTGGCCATGGCCGAGAGGGTATTGGCCGATTTCTGACCTGTGTCGTAGGCCCAGGCAGCATTCCAGGTAAGCAGTCGGGCGGCTTCAATTTCGGTGGCCATGTCGGCAATCATAAAGCTCACGCCCTGGTTTACGGTAATTGGTTTTCCAAACTGAATGCGGTTTTTTGCCCAGTTTTTGGAGGTTTCGTATGCTTCGCGTGCATTTCCAACACTTAAAGCAGCCACACCTGTACGGGTGCGTTCAAAGGTCTTCATGGCCAACAAAAATCCATGACCTTCGCCACCAATTCTGTTTTCAACGGGGATTTCCACATCGTGAAATTTAAACTCGGTTTGAATGGAAGCTCTTTGTCCCATTTTTTTAAGGTCGGAAACTATCTCAACCCCGGGGGCATGAGTTGGCACCACAAAAGCTGTCAGGCTACGGGCACCTTTTTCCGGATCAGTGATGGCAAAAACCGTGATAAACGATGAAACACTTCCGTTGGTGATATAACGTTTATGTCCGTTCAGGATATATTTGTCGCCATGCAGTATGGCCTGCGACTTAATGCCCGCTACATCCGAACCGGCATTGGGCTCGGTAAGGGCATAAGCAGCCACACTTTGTTCTTCTATGATCTGACCAAAAAAACGTTTCTTTTGTTCGTCGGTAGCTCCCAAATACAAAGGTGTTAAAGCTAATGTATTGGCATCCATGCAAATACCAATTCCCACACAACCAGCACCCAGTTCTTCAGAAGCCAATGCCGATTCAAAAATGGTATGCTCACTTCCGCCAAATTTTTTGGCCATGGGACCATTCATCAATCCTTCTTTGTAGGCCTGCTTCACCACATCCCAGGGGAATTCTGCCAATTCATCATATTTTCTGGAGTTTGGTCGCATGTAGCGGTCAGCAAAATCTCTCACTTTTGCCTGAAGTTCAATCTGTTTGGGTTCTAAGGAAAAATCTACCATTTTTTAGTCTGTATTAATGAATGAAAAGAGTTGTAATTATTCGCCCCCGAAATTAGATAAAAATTAATCACTCCCATGAGTTTTTAAGTAATTTCGTTGAAATTTTATGCAATTTATACCTGTTTATAAATTCAGTTTAAATTGATGGAAAAAAATATGCCGCTTATTTTTTGATTAAAATGACCTTGTTTTGAGATTTTCTGATATACGAAGAGGATTTAACACCTATCTGCGCCTCGAGCGCGGCCTTTCGTCCAACACGTTGGAGGCCTACATGCACGATGTAGATTTGCTTTTCCGGTTTCTGGAAGAGTCGGCAGACCTGCATGCACTCAATGAGGTGCGTCTTGCTCATTTGCAGGATTTCGTAAAGTTTATCGCGGAGATGGAATTGGGCACCACGTCGCAAGCACGGGTTATTTCAGGAATCAAGGCTTTTTTTCAGTATTTAATCCTCGAAAAACTGGTGGACAAAAACCCTACCGAATTGTTGGAAGCTCCTCAATTAGGTCAAAAACTACCTGAATTCCTTACTATTCAGGAAATAAATAGCATTCTCTCGGAAATCGATTTATCGTCCAAAAACGGTGAAAGAAACAAGGCCATCATCGAAACGCTATACGGGTGTGGGCTTAGGGTTTCGGAGCTTATCGGCCTGCGCATTTCCGAACTGCATTTCCGCGAAGGTTTGGTTTCAGTTACCGGAAAAGGCGACAAACAACGGTTGGTTCCTCTGGGTAAAATGGCTGAAAAACAAATCCTTATCTACATGAAGCAAGTAAGGGTTCACTTGTCGCCACAGAAAGGATCGGAAGACATATTGTTTTTAAACAATCGGGGTGGCAAGTTGAGCCGACAGATGGTATTTTTACTCGTGAAAGAATTGGTGGAAAAGGCCGGCATCAAAAAAACCATCAGTCCACATACATTCCGGCACTCTTACGCCACCCATCTTGTTCAAAATGGAGCCAACCTGCGGGCCGTACAGGAGCTTTTGGGGCATGCCTCCATTACCACCACCGAAATATATACCCACCTCAATTCCAACGATTTGCGAAAAGCCATATTAAAATACCATCCGCGTAATACAACCTATTGAATTTAGGTGGAATTTAAAGTGTTTTATACGGATTGTATTTCGCCCTTTTCGTTGATAAATACACCAAAATTCATGTAAGCAAGTATGCCATCGCGGAAAAAGAAATCCATCATGCTTTCTTCGTATGACAAACGGATTTCGCTTCCTTCGCCACCTTCATCCTCTTCTGTTTCCGATTCGTAGGCCGTCATGCCATGAGATTTCATGAGGTCGACCACAAACTCCTGCGATTTACCGATAATTTTTTCTCCAAACAAAGTGGTATCCACATGATCGACTTCAATTCCTGCCAAAATCTGGGTGGCAAGTCCAACGAAAAAGGCAGAAAAACCACCCTTCCAGTAATGAAGCACGGTGGTATTCAGTTCCTCATCTTCATCAAAATTGTCAATTTCTTCAGGTTCGCCAAATTTTTCAACAAATTCATCAATGCCCAAACCGAAAGTGATGTTTCCATAACCTTCATTGGGTTTAATCTCAAAGTTAGTTAGCATTTTAATCTTGTTATATTATTAATTTACATTTATTTTCAACATATCATCTCCAAACTACTTGAATGGAGAATCCGGTTCTTTGGCCATGTGGTTGAACACCATTTTATCGAGCATATCCGGGAAAAACTTGTTCAAAAAGTTGGTCAGTTTGCCCGTGGTGGTGAGCACCATCCGGTTTTTCCTTTTCTCAATGGCCCGATAGGTATGTCTGGCCACCTCCTCAGCGGTCATCATGCTTCCTTCGTCGCGAGGTGATTCTCCTTGCATCGACCCATCGGCAGCCAAGGCGGTTTGACGAATATTGGAAGCGGTAAAACCGGGAAAAGCCAACAACACGTGAAGCCCTTTCTTTAGATTTTCGATACGCAACGAGTCCATGAAGCCATTGATGGCAAATTTGGAGGCCGAATAGCCCGTACGTGCCGGCAAACCTTTGATACCCGCAACCGAAGAGATGGCTACCACACTGCCCTTTTGCTGCAAAAGATAGGGTAATGCATATTTGGTACAATATACTGTCCCCCAAAAATTGGTATCCATCAGTCGCTTAATCACCTCTAAATCTGTATTTTCGAACAATGCACGCATGGAAATACCCGCGTTGTTGATTAATATATCCACGGTACCAAAGGTATTCACTGCCGTCAATACCAGGTTTTTGCAATCGTTTTCGATGCTCACATCGGTTTGCACATAGGCCACTTCGGCACCCAGAAGTTTAATTTCTTCTGCCACCTCCATCAATTTTTGATGATTGCGTGCGCCAATAACCACTTTCGACCCTTTTTGGGCAAAATAAATGGCCAATGCTTTACCAATGCCGGAACTTGCTCCGGTAATTACGACTACTTTTTCCTTCACATTATTTTTTTTACAATGATAGCAATAATTCCTTATAACTGACAAATTCTTTACCTTATTTGTTATTAATGTAAATTTGCAAAAAACTACACCATGCAACTAACCAACCGACAGCTTTTTCAGCAACACTTAGCCATTCCGGGTGAGGTTCCCGATGCCATTGAAATGGCCTTTGCCGAAGGGATTTATCTTTACGACCATAAAGGCGAAAGGTACGTGGACCTTGTGTCGGGCGTATCGGTAAGCAATATCGGACATCGGCATCCGGCGGTGGTCAAGGCCGTGCAGGATCAAATGGGAAAATACATGCACCTCATGGTTTACGGTAAATATATTCAGTCGCCTCAGGTGCAATTGGCCGGATTACTGGCCTCACAACTCCCGTTGAATCTGCAATCGGTTTATCTGGTCAACTCGGGAAGCGAGGCCATCGAAGGTGCCCTGAAACTGGCCAAACGTGCCTCCGGAAGAAGTGGCATCGTGGCTTTTAAAAATGCCTATCATGGCAGTACCCATGGGGCTTTGAGTGTGTTGGGCAATGAAGAAATGAAATCCGGATATCACCCTTTGTTGCCTGATATCTATTTCGGTGACTTTAACACTGCCGAAGCCCTTGATCTGATTACTGAAAAAACTGCCTGCATCATTATGGAGCCAATCCAAGCCGAAGCGGGCATCATCATCCCTGATAGTTCATGGATAAAAGCCATTCGCCAAAGGTGTACCGATACGGGAACCCTGCTTGTGTTCGACGAAGTACAAATGGGTTTTGGCCGCACGGGCAAACTCATGGCTTTTGAGCACTTCGATGTGGTGCCCGACATCCTCTGTCTGGCCAAAGGCATGGGTGGCGGCATGCCCATCGGCGCTTTTGTGGCCTCTAAAGAACTGATGAATCAACTCACTTTCAATCCCGCTTTGGGGCATATCACCACCTTTGGCGGTCATCCGGTAAGTGCCGCAGCAGCCCTGGCCAGTTTGCAGGTAATCCTTGATAACGAACTGACATTGAACGCAGAAGCCCGCGGTCAGCAGTTTGTAAAAATACTCAAAGACCATCCGCTCGTTAGCCAAATACGTCAGATTGGACTCATGCTGGCGGTGGAACTCGTGCCCGGATATACCGTTGGAAAACTGGTTAAAATTCTCCAAAAAAACAAACTCATTGTCGATCAATTTCTATTTCACGACAGTGCATTTCGCATAGCTCCTCCCCTCACCATTACTGCCGAAGAGGTTGACCTTGTTGCAAAACAGGTAATCGAAAGTCTGAACCAACTCAAATAACTCATGAAACTACCTACCTTACTCATTCTACTACTCCATACTACTCTGCAAATCAATGCACAACTGGCCATCACCATGCCCGGCGATTTTGAAAAAAACGAAAGTGTTGTTTTTGCCTGGCCCAATCAGGAAACCCAAAAAACATTCCTGGCCACCCTGATAAACGACTGTTGGCAACAGGTGGATACCGTTTATATTATGGTCGATCAGTGGCCTACACCCACAGATACAAATGTTGTTCTGGGGTACATTCAAAGTTTGGGTACCATGGCCACC
Source organism: Bacteroidales bacterium (assembly GCA_965140775.1). Taxonomy (GTDB): domain Bacteria; phylum Bacteroidota; class Bacteroidia; order Bacteroidales; family F082; genus UBA6244. Next base: position 2,405,872 of record OZ223471.1, read on the forward strand.
AATATGCGTTGTATCCCTGCCAATTACACCACATCATTAATAAGAAATTATGGTCCTTACTCCGGATATGCCTCATTTGGTGGTGATTTGCAACGGTTTTATTATGATGCGGAATACACCTTGAGCTACAACCCGGATGAGGACAGCATACCTGCACAATTGGCCCATTATATGAGTTGGCCCCTCGCTTATATACCCCTTGAAATGAATGGGGGTAATGTGATTCACGATGGCATTTTACGTGGATTTAGCACCAGCGCCCTGCTCGACAACAATCCTGATCTCACCGAATCGGAAGTCAGAAACTTGTTGTTCGATCATTTTAACCTGAATCAATGGACTTTTCTGGAACCCTTACAATACGGTGAAGGTTCAGAAAGGAAACACCTGGATAAGTTTATGCAAATTGTTGATTTTGAAACCATCCTGGTATCTTCTTATCCTGAATCCGCCGCCGATTATGATGTTGTGGAACAAAACGTGAGCTTACTTCAGGAACTCACCGATGCCTTCGGACGCCCTTACACGATATACAGACTGCCGGTAGCTCCTGCTGATGACGGAACCTGGCCCCATTCAGATGGTGACGAAATTCGCACCTACACCAATTCGTTAATCGTTAATAATAAGGTTATTATACCTTCCTATGGCATCCACTTCTACGATTCTACAGCCCTGGCCGTTTATCAAATGGCCATGCCGGGGTATGAAATCCATCAAAAAAATACTTCGGCCTTAAGTTTAATATCTGCCGGGCTTAGAAATATTGGGTTGACCATGCCCCAAACACACTATTTGCGAATTGAGCACAAAAAAATCACTGGACAGCAAACCTATCAACCTGATATGCAGATTACTTGTTTATCGAAAGCAGGTGAATTGGTAGAAGAAATGTGGATTCATTATAAAATCAATCAGGACACAAGTTATTCAGTAAGTCCGGTTTTCCTGGTATGTCCGGAACATTTTGGCGTAATCGAAGGACTGAACCCCGAAGACACCGTACATTATTATCTGGAAGCCATTTCCAGTACCACCACCACCTATCCCCTTTCGGCACCCGAAGGAAATTTTACTTTTTGGTTTGAAGTGGTTTCTCAAACACCTGAAATAGAACCTTCTGCGCAAGCTTCTATCTACCCAAACCCTTCTGATGGCAGCATCCGGATTGTACTCGACGAAGGGGTTCACTCGGCTCAATTATCTGTTTACAGTCTTTCCGGATCCTTGTTATGGCAACAAGCTGTAACCAATCATCAGCGGATAAACCTTTCGGATAATATATCTGCGGGAGTTTATTTGGCAAAAATACAATGGGATGATAAACAAGAAATTACCAAGTTAATCATCCAATAGCATGTCCATTTATCAATTGTCGGATGCCCTTATTTTTCCCGATCCCGAACATTCGGAACCCGATGGCTTGTTGGCCTATGGCGCTGATTTGAGTGTAGAACGATTGATATTGGCCTACTCCCAGGGTATTTTCCCATGGTTTACCGAAAACGACCCCTATTTGTGGTGGTCGCCCAACCCACGTATGGTGTTGTTTCCAAAAGATTTCAAACGACCGAAAAGCCTCAAAACCGTCATCAATAGCGGGAAATTTCAGGTGACGTTTGATACTGATTTTGAAAACGTTATCAAACAATGTGCGCTGGTGTCACGAGAGGGTCAGGAAGGCCTTACCTGGATTACCGATGAAATGATTCAAGCATACGTGGGACTTCACCGCGCCGGTTTCGCCCATTCTGTGGAAACACGGCTGGACGGAGAACTTGTAGGCGGGCTTTACGGGGTATCGTTGGGAGGCACTTTTTTTGGTGAATCCATGTTTCATCGGGTAAGCAATGCCTCCAAGGTGGCGCTTTGGCATTTGGTTGACCAGCTTTTGGCGTGGGATTTCGATTTGATTGATGCCCAACAAGACACCAAACATTTGCGAAACATGGGCGGAAAAGCCATCAACAGGAAAGTTTTTTTACATTTGCTTAACAATTCGTTAAAAAAAGCTTCACATATTGGAAATTGGATCGTCCAAAGTGACATTAACGAAGGGCAGATGATATCTAAAAAGTAGGAAAATGGAAAGTAAAAAAGCTTTTATGAAAGAAGCCATAGCCTTGGCTATGAGCAATGTGGAAGACAGTCATGGAGGGCCTTTTGGTGCGGTGGTAGTAAAAAACGGCGAAATAATTGGCGCAGGAGCCAATCAGGTAACCGCTTCCAGCGACCCCACGGCGCATGCCGAAATTGTGGCCATCAGGCAAGCTTCGGCACATTTGGGCACTTTCGATTTGTCGGACTGTGAAATTTATGCCAGTTGCGAACCCTGCCCCATGTGCCTTGGAGCCATTTATTGGGCAAAAATCAATAAACTGTATTATGCAGCCACCAAAGACGATGCTGCCAAAGCCAATTTTGATGATTCCTATATATACAAGGAATTTGCGCTGCCCAAAAACGAAAGGTCTTTGTCGTCATTACAACTGATGCGCGACGATGCCGTAAAAGTATTTGAAGCCTGGAACAACAGCGACAACAAAATACCCTACTAGTATCAAACTAACATAAGGTTGACATGATATCTGGTCAACTCAAAAAATATTAACCAATAAATTTACCACATGCCATCATTCACCATTCAAGAAATAAACGACCTGCTCAAGGGAGAACTTATAGGAAATACCACCAATCACATTACCGGTCCGGAACAACTCGAAAGAGCTGGAAGTCAGCACATTACCTTTATCGGAAACCGGAAATACGTCAATTTGTGGGAATCATCGGGCGCATGTGCTGCGGTGATCGATGAAAAACTAAATGCCGAACCCGGAGAAAACCGTGCCTTGATAAAGGTTAAAAATGCTGATTTGGCCATGGCCAAAATTTTGGAGATTTTCGATCCGGGATTACCGGAATTTGAAGAAGAAATTCATCCGACAGCAGTAGTTCACCCCACCGCCCAACTGGGTGCCGGATGTAAAATTGGTGCCGGATGCTATGTGGGAAAAAATGTGGTTCTGGGCGAAGGCGTATTGCTTTATCCCAACGTGACCATCATGGACGACACCACCATTGGCAAGGGAACCATTGTTTGGTCGGGAACGGTAATTCGCGAACGTTGTGAAATAGGTATGTATTGCATTTTTCATACCAACGTGAGCATTGGTGCCGATGGTTTTGGGTATCGCCCCAGCGAAGATGGTCGTGGTTTGGTTAAGATTCCACAAATTGGCAATGTGGTGATTGGCAATGGGGTTGAAATTGGTGCCAACTCATGTGTTGACCGGGGTAAATTCAGTTCCACTATCCTGGGTGACGGTTGTAAAATTGATAACCTGGTGCAAATCGCCCACAATTGTGTGTTGGGCAGATCATGCATCATGGCAGGCAACAGCGGTCTGGCAGGATCAGTAACCCTTGGCGACGGTGTAATCATCGGCGGAAGTGCCTCCATCAAGGACCACACCACCATTCATTCGGGGGGCATTGTAGGTGCAGGTTCGGGCGTGATGAACGATGTGGCTCCGGGTCAGACCGTGTTAGGTTATCCTGCCGCAGATGCACGCGAAACTCTCAAACAATGGGTGGCTGTAAGGAAATTGGCCAAAGGCTAATGGGCAAACTGATACTTCCGGAATTAATACTTGTTCAAAGCTCAATACCTTTAGCGGTCGTTGCGACTTGATTTCTGGTCAAGCGTTAGTTTCAAATTCCGATGACTCACCTTCATTCCTTTGATATTCAGATGTATTTGATTAAAAAGGTTTTCAGGGACTTCAAAATGTGACCGGTTTTCCCCCACATCTACCCTGCCGATGTCGGTTTTATTAATTCCTGCTTCTTCTACCAAAAACTCGGTGAGTCGTTCTTTATCAAATCCTTGGGCAACTCCCATATTCATAAAAACCTCCACCAGTGGTAAGTTTTCTTCATGAATTACCTTTGGTAGGGTCAACGGACTAAAATCAATATTCAATTGTGCTTCCAGTTTTTTGATTTCAGGAAGACGTTCGGGACTTACGAAACTAAGCGAAACTCCTGATTTTCCGGCCCTTGCCGTACGACCGCTACGGTGCGTATATTGCTCAGGGTTTTCGGGCAAGCTATAGTGTATCACAAAGTCCAAATCCTTTACATCAATGCCACGAGCAGCAATATCCGTAGCCACCAACAAATTAATTCTACCCTTTTTAAATCCGCGAAGTACCTTTTCCCGCGCTTCCTGATTGAGATTGCCATGAATGGCTTCAGCCTTTACAGAAAAACCCGCCAACTGTTTGGCTACCCTTTTGGCAGCTATTTTGGTTCTGCAAAATAAAATGCCTCGCTGCTCCAAACGTTCGTTTAAAAACGATTTCAGGTAATCAAGCTTCCTACCCTTTTCGTACATCAACAGTTGGTGGTCAATTTTTTGGTTGACCAACTCCTCTTTATTAATTCTGATTTCGGCGTATTCGGGTTTCAAATAGTTTTCAATCAACGACTTCACCTCCTTGGGCATGGTGGCGGTAAACAACAATTTGGTGATATTCGGACCACACGATTTCAATATTTCGTCGATTTCTTCCTTAAAACCCATGCTGATCATTTCATCGGCTTCGTCAAGCACCAAGTGGGTCAACCCATTGAGATGAATGGCCTGACGCTGAAGCAAATCGACCAACCTACCGGGTGTGGCCACCACCACATGGGTAGGGCGTTTCAAGCGCTGAATTTGGTCCTCGATGGGTGCACCTCCATACACCGCTTCGGTAAATACCCTTGGAATGTATTTTGAAAAAAGGAAAAATTCACGGGCTACCTGTTGCCCCAACTCTCTGGTGGGAACCAATACCAAGGCCTGAATTGAAGTGGATTGGGGGTCGATCAACTGCAACAAGGGCAAACAGAAAGCTGCCGTTTTGCCTGTTCCTGTTTGGGCTACAGCCACCAAATCGTTTGCTTTTTCTAAAATTTGCGGCATCGCTTGTTTCTGGATGTCCGTTGGAACGGAAATTTGATGGTCGGTAAGCGCTTTGATGATGGGTTCGGATATTCCTAATTCCTGAAATGTCATTTTTCTGATAATTGGTGCATGAAAACGAAAGTGCAAAAGTATTTAAATTAAGCACATCCAATGTGCAACGGGATGAATGCCCCTACCCTCCTTTTTCATATCTTTGTTTCAGTTAAACTAATCGATGGCCGTAAAAACCAATTCCCAATCGCTAAGCCACATTGCCTGGCAGAAGTTCAGACGCAACAGCGTTGGCATGGTGGCTTTGTTTACCATCCTGTTGGCAACAATCATCAGCATTCTGGGTTATCTCATTACGCCGGATTCCACCCCCTATTGCAATACCCAAATTCTTGAAATCAGTACCCAAAAGCCCGGTTTTTCGGTGGAAATGCTGGAAATGCGTAAGCCAGATGCACCGGCAAGTCCCGGATGGTTATCCAGGATGTTGTTTGGTGCTCCCGGTCAGTTTAAATCCATTCCCATCAGCAGCTATACCATTGATGGACAATCGCTTCACGCTAGATTATACGATCCGGATCAAGCGGGAGAGGAAGAAATATTCACGTTTCCTCAAATTATTTTTGGTGAAAACATAAAAGACAACACGCTCTCCGGCGAAACCATGAAATCCATGGTCGAAAACCAACATCTCCAAAAGCGGACCTATTGGTTGGGAACCGATCAGTTTGGTCGTGATTTGCTCTCCCGACTCATTATCGGCACACGGGTAAGTCTTTCGGTGGGAGCCATTTCGGTTTCCATTTCACTGTTACTGGGTATTTTTTTAGGTGCTTTGGCCGGATATTATGGCAAACGTACCGACCAAATCATCATGTGGTTTATCAACGTGGTTTGGTCCATCCCCACCCTGTTGTTGGTTATCGCACTCACCTTCGCGCTGGGTCGGGGATTTTGGCAGGTGTTTATCGCAGTTGGTCTTACCATGTGGGTGGAAGTGGCGCGGGTAGTACGCGGACAAATATTGAGCATTCGTGAAAAAGAGTTTATTGAAGCCGGCAGGGCATTGGGATTTTCTCATTTCAGAATACTTACCAAACACATCATTCCCAACATATTAAATCCGGTTATTGTAATTTCTGCCGCCAATTTTGCCTCCGCTATCCTTATAGAGGCAGGACTAAGTTTTTTGGGTATCGGTGTTCAGCCGCCCATGCCTTCCTGGGGCAGTATGGTAAAGGAGTACTATAGCTTTATCATCCTCGATTCGGCCTATCTGGCCATTATACCGGGATTGGCCATTGTCATACTTGTACTTGCCTTTATGGCGTTGGGCAATGCCTTGCAGGATGCTTTGGATGTGCGGGTTTGACAGGCATCAGGATGGCGCAATGCCAAATAGGAAGGCTGTTCTTCATCCGGGTAAATCATTTAAAACAACCCAATCCAACCCAAAAGAATTTCGTATTTTGCACCAAAATTGAATTTATGAATCCCATCTTTCAATACATCATCGTTGAACGCGTAAAACGTCAACTAAAAAAGAAGCAGGAGAAATCCTCTTCTGAAGTGTTTGAAAAAACTGTTACTGTTACCAAAGTGGAGTTTAAGCACATTATCCACGACGTGGTTTTGGTACTCCTGGGCATTTTATCGGCCAGTTTTGGACTTAAAGGATTTTTACTGCCCAATACGTTCATCGACGGTGGTGTTACGGGTATTTCACTGATTGTAACCGAAGTAAGTGGCATTCCATTGTCGTATTTGTTGGTAGCCATCAACATTCCTTTTATGTTAATGGCTTTTTCAACCATTAGCAGGCAATTTGCCCTTCGAAGCATTGCGGCAGTCACATTGCTGGCCATCTCCGTACATTTTCTTGATTTCACTGTAATTACCGATGATAAATTGCTCATTGCCGTATTTGGGGGATTTTTTCTGGGGATGGGTATTGGCCTGGCCATTCGGGGAGGCGCTGTAATAGACGGCACTGAAGTTCTGGCGGTGTTCATCAGCCGGAAAACTTCACTCACCATTGGCGACGTAATTTTGGTATTCAACCTGGTTATTTTCATGGTAGCGGCCTGGGTGTTTTCCATCGAAATCGCCCTATATGCCATCCTCACCTATATGGCTGCGGCCAAAACCGTTGACTTCGTGGTGTCGGGAATCGAAGAATATGTAGGCGTGACCATCATCAGCAACGAGAGCGAAGAAATCAGATTGGCCATTGTAGAAAAACTTGGTCGGGGATGCACCATTTACAACGGTAAAAAGGGATTTGCCAAACGTGGAGAGCCGTTGAAAAACACCGAAATCGTATATACCCTGGTTACCAAGCTCGAGTTGGCCAAACTGGAAACCGAAATTGACAAAATTGACGAAGATGCATTCATCATCATGCACAGTGTGAAAGATGCCAAAGGTGGGATGATAAAGAAACGTCCTTTGAAAAAGTAACTAATTGAATGTCAATTATCGACGTAATTTCCTGTTGCCAAAATTGGCATTGGAACAAGCACCCCCAAACCGACTTCGACACGCCCCTTTATTGATGCTCAGTTTGATGGAAGCATAAATATCCAAACCGTTCATGTCGGCCATGCCAAGGTAGGTTCCCAGGCGTTCGGTGCCAATGGTAAGAAAATAAAATCGGGCTGCCACTCCTACCCTCGGATACTTATATTCGTAAAGAGAAATAGGCACGCTGAATTCAAAATAATAGGTTTCAAAACGCGGCACAATGGCCAATTGTGCCGGACGGCGCAACTGATGATCGTTGAAACGAAGGGGATGTATCCAAAAAGTATTCATGTATAATTTCGGGGTCAGGTGGTAATCAAACTGCACACTCAATGCCGTGGGCAATCCGATTCTAATTTTGTCGTCGGCCAGGGAGGTATTGGGGTCTCCATACATGATGGTACTTAAATCTGTAATAAACTGGTTGGTATTTCTATATTTTAAGGTATCAACCTGTTCCCAAAAAACATCAATATCCTCAAAACTATGGAGCTGAGCATTGCTTTTATAGTTTAACCATCCGATATCAAGAATACTGATGCCCAAACGGTAAATATAGTCATCGTAGGTTTGCGAGCAAAGCTTTCCACCACGCCACGCATTGGTTCCCACCTTTTTTTGCTTGGTATAAACCAGGCCGAGGTCGAATCCCATACCGCTGCCTTTAAAGGTTGGACCTGTTTGGGTAAAGCTATTTTGATAATTATCATTGGGCAAAGCAAAACCAATTTGGGTATTAAAATCCCTTATGCTTATCGTGCTGTCATCCAGCACAATATAATCTCCATTCTGTGCTTCGGCATAAATACCACTATATCCCCAAAGTTTTTTTACCGAGATTCCAACAGTGAGTTTTTTATCTAAATATTCATGAACATCATATGCATATGACAAGCCCACTTCCATCCAGGCCGTGGAACTAAAATCGAAATTGTGATCGATAAAATTTATGTTGTGAAGCTCGCCATAGTCCAGACCTTCGTAAGTAAAAACAGGTATTTCCCATGGCAACCTATTGCCGGAACTGAAAAACCTGACACCCGTGGTAAGTCCAAACCCATGTTTACCCACTTGCACCATAAACGATGGCCCCATCACGCGTACGTTGATGGTGGCATTTTTTAAATCGTTGTTTTGGTAATATATAAAATTCTTGTCTTTTGAAGTATAAGTAGGAAAAGCATAGTCCGTTTTGAATGCATCCCAAATAACAAAATCCTCCTTTGGTATATAGGCAAAATTATTTCTAAAAAAAACATCCGCCGACACCAGATGAATATCCAAAAACGATTTGTTGTTGGTCATCATAGCCGGATTAACCATCAAACCGGGGGCCCCACTGTAATTGCCCAAGGTAACACCCAACATTTCCTGAGCCCACAATTTTGGAGAGACAACTACTACCGAAATTGTCCAAATAAGGGTTATATATAACCATTGGTTTTTCTTGAAACGCATCAATTGTAATCTATTTGGCTGTGAAAAAATAACGGCAAAAATAGCTTTTTGGTGTCCATCCCCAAATAATAACCGGGAAAGCGCATTTTCCGGGTAAAAAAACCAGGGCGAGGCAATCCGTATAATTTGCTTATAAATAAAAAGCGAACAAAAATAATTGTATATTTGCACCCCGTTTTGAAGGGCCAGACACATGCGGATGTGGCGAAATTGGTAGACGCGCTAGACTTAGGATCTAGTGCCGCGAGGCGTGGGGGTTCGAGTCCCTTCATCCGCACAAATATTATAGAACAACTTACCTATTTTTCAATGAATATTTCTCAAGAAGCCAATGGCGAACTGAATGCCATCATTCACATCAATTTACAGGAAAGCGATTACATCGATGCCGTAAACAAACAGCTTACGGATTACCGCAAATCGGCCACCGTGCCGGGATTCCGTCCGGGTAAAATTCCCATGGGCATGATTCGTAAAAAATATGGTACCGCCGTAATGGTGGATGAAGTAAACAAAGCTGTTTCCAACGCACTCAACGATTACTTGGTCAAGAATAATATTCCGGCTTTGGGCTACCCCATCCCCAACATGGAAAAAACCAACCAAATAGATTTCGATAACCAAAAGGACTTCGATTTCTATTTTGATATTGGATTGAGCCCCCAATTTGAAGTGGAAACCCCCATCGATATTACGGTTCCTTACTATTCCATTTTAATTGAAGACGACATGGTAAATAAGACCATTGAAGACATTAAAGTGCGTTTTGGTGAAGAAGAACATCCCGAAGAAGCAGAGGAATCGGATGCCATTCAAGGTTATCTTTACAAACTGGATGCCGATGGTAAACGTGAGGAAGGTGATGAAGGGAAAAAATGCTATCTCAAACTTACCGACATCAAAGACGAAGAAACCCGAAAAAATTATCTTGGCACCCGGAAAGATGATGTCCTGAGCATCAACCTGATGGAAGAGGTGAAAGATGAAGCCAAAGTAAAATCGTTGCTGGGTATGAACTCCGATAATGAGGCAGACCTGAATGCTACCTACCAGCTTGTGGTGGAAGATATTATCCGGGCCAAGGATGCCGTGCTGGGCGAAGAACTATATAAAAAGGTATTTCCTGCCAAAGAAATTACCTCCGAAGAAGAATTTCGCGAAAACGTGATAATGGACCTGAAAAAACAAACTTTTCGGGATACCGACCAACAATTTTTGGCCAATACCATCGAGAAACTCATCGAAAAACTTAATTTTCAGCTTCCTGATGCCTTTTTGAAACGTTGGTTACTCGACAGCAATCAAGGTAAAATTACCGCCGAACAAATTGAAGAACAATATGATAGCTATGCCCGCACCTTCAAATGGCAACTGATTGAAGGTAAATTGATGGAAAAACATAGCGATGTACTGGCCGTAAAAGAAGAAGAAATCAGGGAACGAATTGCAAGATACTTCCAATCCTATGGCGGAGGCGAAGAACTATCTGCTCAAATGAACACCATCATCGATCAGATATTAACCAACAAAGACGAAAAACAACGTCTTCATAACGAAATTCTTGACGGAAAATTCATCGATTTTTTCAAGAAAAATGTAACTGTACAACCCGAAGAAGTTTCGAGTGAGAAATTCTATGAAATTGCTTCACAGATAAAATAACCATCCCATGAACAGCAGCAACGAATTTAGAAAATACGCTACCAAACACTTGGGCATCAACAGCCTGACACTCGACAGATATAGCTCAGCCTATGGAAGTTATATCTCACCTACCATCATCGAAGAACGTCAGTTGAATGTAGCACAAATGGATGTGTTCAGTCGTTTGATGATGGACCGCATCATCTTTTTAGGTGTTGCCATCGACGATTATGTTGCCAATATCATTCAGGCGCAGTTGTTGTTTCTAGAATCCAACGACGCCAACCGCGATATCCAAATCTATTTGAACACCCCCGGTGGATCGGTTTATGCCGGATTGGGCATTTACGACACCATGCAGTACATCAATCCCGACGTGGCCACCATTTGTACCGGAATGGCCGCTTCCATGGGTGCCGTATTGCTTTGCGCCGGAACCAAAGGAAAACGTACTGCCCTACAACACTCCAGGGTGCTGATTCATCAACCCATGGGTGGTGCACAGGGTCAGGCCAGCGATATAGAAATTACTGCCCGTGAGATCCAAAAATTGAAAAAAGAACTTTACGACATCATTTCATCTCATTCCGGACAACCCTATAAAAAGGTGTGGGCCGATTCGGACCGCGACTATTGGATGACTGCCACCGAAGCAAAAGAGTATGGTATGATTGATGAAGTACTGATTAAAAATAAAAAATAATCGGGGTAGGTTCACACCTCCCCTTCAGGTTGAAGATGGCTAAAAAAAACACCAACTATTGCTACTTTTGCGGACGACCCGAGTCGGAAACCGACATGCTTATTTCGGGCATGGAAGCCAAAATTTGTAATTTCTGTGTGGAACAAGCCGGCGATATTCTTAAAGAAGAATTGAGCCTGAAAGGTAAGTCGACCACCGTTCATCACCATAAAAACCTGAAACCAAGCGAAATAAAAGCTTTCCTCGATAATTATGTCATCGGGCAGGAGGATGCCAAAAAAGTGCTGGCCGTTGCGGTTTACAACCACTACAAGCGCATTGCCCAGGCATTCGACGAAAATGAGGTGGAGATCGAAAAGTCAAATATCATTCTCGTGGGTGATACGGGTACCGGAAAAACATTGTTGGCCAAAACCATTGCCCGCATGCTTCACGTGCCCTTTGCCATTGCCGATGCCACCGTGCTCACCGAAGCCGGTTACGTAGGCGAAGATGTGGAAAGCATCCTCACACGCCTGTTGCAAGCTGCCGACTACGACGTGGCCAGCGCCGAAAAAGGAATTATTTTTATCGATGAAATTGATAAAATCGCACGTAAAAGCGATAATCCTTCCATTACACGCGATGTGTCGGGCGAAGGAGTTCAGCAAGCGTTGTTAAAATTGCTCGAAGGAACCAGCGTAAATGTTCCACCTCAAGGAGGGCGCAAGCATCCCGAACAAAAGATGATTGCCGTTGACACAAAAAATATTTTGTTCATCGCCGGAGGTGCCTTCCAGGGTATTGAAAGAATTATTGCCAACCGCTTACGAACCAACGTAGTAGGTTACTCTGTTGCCGGATCGAAAGACGATGTGGTGGACAAGGAAAACCTGCTTCAATATATTTCGCCGCGCGACTTGAAGGGTTTTGGGCTTATTCCTGAAATCGTTGGTCGTATGCCGGTGCTTACCTACCTCGACCCTTTGAACAAGGAAGCACTCAAAAGAATTTTGACTGAGCCCAAAAATGCCCTCACCAAACAATTCGAGAAATTGTTTAAAATGGATGATGTGGACCTGACCTTTGATGAGGAAGCCCTGGAATTTATCGTGGAAAAATCCATTGAATTTAAATTGGGTGCCCGTGGGCTGCGATCGATTTTGGAGGGAATTCTCATAGATGCCATGTACGAACTTCCCGGCAAAAAACGTGTTAAATCGCTCCACATTTCACTGGAATACGCCACCGATAAATTTACCCGCGCCAATATTTCCAAACTTAAAGCTGCTGTTTAATTTCGATCAGGCATGCTTTTTGTTTATCAATTACCGATGAATAAAAAGTCATGGCTTATATTGACCTTTGTGACGATCTCGTTTATCGGGATCGCTCAAAACGTTAACCCTCTGGTGGTGAGAGCTACCATGATGCTTAACGATACTGTCCCTTTGGTCGATCTGCGTGAAGTGGAGGTGATCTCGTTACTCACACCAACCACCCCACGCGAACGACGCAAACTTACCAAGCTCATCCGTGATGTAAAACGTGTGTATCCTTATGCCCGCCTTGCCGGAATTCAATTGCGCAAGTACAATGCATTACTCGAAAATGCCAAAAACGAGCGCGAATCACGACGCATCATGAAGGAAGCCGAAAAAGAAATCAATGAAAAATATGGAGGTGACCTGAAAAACCTGACCTTCTCGCAAGGGAAAGTGCTCATCAAACTCATCGACCGTGAAACAGGTGATTGCTCCTACAACCTGGTCCAAGACCTCCGGGGAAATTTTACCGCCTTTTTTTATCAGGCTTTTGCCCGACTCTGGGGTTATAACCTGAAAGTGAAATACGACCCGGAAGGTGAAGACAAACAAATTGAAGCCATCGTACAACTCATCGAACGGGGACAAATTTAATCATGCTCACATCAAACACCCGTCTTTATCATTTTTATACCTTTGCGCCATATAACCAAATAGAAAAAATATGACCCTTATCAAATCCATTTCAGGAATTCGTGGCACCATCGGTGGTATGCCCGGTAACAACCTTACGCCCATCGATGTTGTGAAATTTACGGCCGCTTTTGCCACTACCATTCAGGAAGTTTATCCGGGAAAAAAACTACAGTTCGTGGTAGGTCGCGATGCCCGCATTTCAGGTGAAATGGTAGAGCAACTGGTATGCGCCACCCTTTCGGGAATGGGCATCGATGTGATAAACACCGGATTATCCACTACTCCAACCGTGGAAATGGCAGTGGTTCAACTAAAGGCTGATGCGGGCATTATCCTCACAGCCAGTCACAACCCAAAGCAATGGAATGCCCTCAAGTTGCTGAACTCCAAAGGTGAATTTATTTCGGCAGCCGAAGGCGCACGCGTACTCGATCTGGCCGAAAACGAAGCCTTTTCCTTTGCCGAAGTAGATGAATTGGGGAAAATTACCGAAAATAAAACCACCATCGATAAACATATTGAAGCCATTTTGGCTTTACCGCTGGTAGATGCCGATCTAATCAAACAAGCCAATTTCAAGGTAGCCGTGGACGGCGTGAATTCCACCGGAGGTATTGCTATTCCTCAATTGTTGAAGGCCCTGGGCGTGGAACAAGTGGTGGAAATATATTGTGAGCCCAACGGACATTTTCCACATAATCCCGAACCTTTACCCGAGAACCTGACGGTTATTTCAGAAACGGTGGTGAAAGAAAAAGCCGATATGGGAGTGGTAGTGGATCCCGATGTGGATCGACTGGCATTGGTGATGGAAGACGGACAAATGTTTGGTGAAGAATATACGCTGGTGGCCGTTGCTGACTATATCCTGCAAAACAACAAGGGCAACGCGGTTTCCAATCTAAGCTCCACAAAAGCCTTACGTGATGTTACTGAAAAAGCAGGTGGTGTGTATCATGCTTCTGCTGTTGGAGAAGTCAATGTGGTGGAGAAGATGAAAGAGGTTGAGGCCGTAATTGGTGGCGAAGGAAACGGAGGCGTGATTTACCCCGAACTCCATTATGGCCGCGACTCATTGGTGGGTGTGGCCTTGCTCCTCACCTACCTGGCCAAAACCAAACAAACCCTTTCGCAATTGAGGGCCGGTTATCCTGATTATTTTGTTTCCAAAAACAAGGTGCAGCTTACGGAAAAAACTGATGTACAAGCACTTTACATGAAAGTACAGGAAAAATATGCACACCTGCCCATCCTCACCATTGATGGCGTAAAGGTTGAATTTCCTGATGGATGGGTACATTTGAGAACGTCCAATACTGAGCCCATCATGCGCGTTTATGCGGAAGCACCGTCCATGGAAAAAGCCCAGGCTTATGCCGACGAGGTGATGGCAGTAGTAGCAGGTTAACCTGTTGCCAATCTGCTGTTTATGCGCTTTTCTCAAGCATTAAACTATCAACGCGAAATTGTTCGCATTGGCTTAGTAACTGTTCTCCTTGCTTTTCAGACATTTGCTCAAGGGAAAGAAACTGTTGTATCTGATCCATTTTTCTGAATTCGTTGAAAGGACATGCCTCGTGTTGGCAATCATATATGCACCGCCGCATCAATCCTGAAAAGTTCAACCATTTTATTTCTGTCATACCTTTATGATTTGGTTCGTTTATAAGGACAAATCGAAACCACAAGAGTCGCATTTCTTTGTTATTAATTCCGGAAAGTTGTTATCACGAACTTTTGCAGATGTATTTATTTAGATTTTTTCTAAATAAGAATGATGGATGAATAAAAAATGATTTACTTTGCAGATAACTAAAAAACAACCTCATGTACAACATACTTCAACATACACACTCCGGCCTGATGTGGTTGGTGGTTGCCATGCTTTTGATAAGTGTTTTTGGCAGCCTATATTTTTTGATCAGTAAAAAAGAACAGATTTCCAAAAACTGGTTTGGTCTTTTCAAATATACCAAACACCTGCTGTATTTGCAGTTTTTGTTAGGACTATCCATGCTATTTTTAAGTGAGAAAGTAACATATGCGTCGGGCTTCATGAAAAATGCCGACCTCCGGTTTTATGGCATGGAACACCCATTGATGATGCTCATCGCCATTGGATTGGTAGCCTGGGGCTTGTTTAAATCCAAGAAGAAATCCACCAACCTGCAAAAAGTGAAGGTTGTATTCATCTACTATACCATTGCCACCATCGTAATTTTGGCCATGGTACCATGGAGTGCTGTGTTAGGGTAAACAGATCATTAACCTGAATAACAAAGGTTTACAACATCCTCATGTTGCAGGACGCCCTACAAATTATGTTTCTTCCTGTTGATCAGCGAATAAATATCTGTTCGTCTATCCTTGAGATTTCTCACACTGCCAAATTGATTCAGTTCACGCAGCAACGAAACATCCACATCTGCTATTAAAATCATTTCGGTATTGGGAGTGGCCTCTGCTTTAATACCATTGGTGGGAAAGGCAAAGTCGCAGGGCGTAAATACCATCGATTGAGCATATTGTATGTCCATGTTATGGACTTTGGGTAAATTGCCCACGCTCCCGGCAATGGCTACATAACACTCATTTTCGATGGCCCTGGCCTGGGCGCAATTGCGTACCCTGGAATAACCGTTCTGGGTATCGGTAAGAAAGGGAACAAATAGGATGTCCATGCCTTCATCTGCCATCAAACGACTAAGTTCGGGGAACTCGACGTCGTAACAAATCAAAACCCCTACTTTACCACAATCCGTATCAAATGTTTGTAGCTTTTGTCCACCCTGAAGTCCCCAAACCTTGGATTCGTCAGGGGTGATATGCAGCTTTTCGAAACGTTCGATGCCACCGTCGCGTTTACACAAATATCCTACGTTAAAAAGCTCATTTTCTATCAGTTCGGGCATGCTACCCGTAATGATGTTGATGTTGTAGCTGATGGCCAATTCGGAGAATCGTTTCACGATTTCGGTGGTATGCTGTGCCAGTTTGCGAATGGCTTCAGATTCGGACAAGTGGTTGTATTCCGACATCAGGGGAGCATTGAAAAATTCGGGAAACAGAGCAAAATCGGAGCGGTACCCCGACACGGCATCCACGAAATATTCCACCTGCTGCATCACTTCGTCCAGGTCATTATATGGGCGCATTTGCCATTGTATCAGTCCCAAACGCACGATGGTTTTGTTGATGGTGGCCTTGTCGGTGGATTTTTCGTAATAGATATTGTTCCACTCCAACAGTACGGCGTATTCATTCGATTCCTTGTCTCCCTCCAGGTAGCCCTTTAAAATTTTTTTGGGATGGAAATCGTTTGACATCTGAAAATCGAGTACCGGATCATGGATTTCCTTCTTACGTACCTTTTCGATGTATTCTTTTGGCGAAACCTGATCAGAAAATTTATGGTAATTGGGAATACGGCCTCCGAACACAATACCTTTCAGGTTCAATCGCTCACACAATTCCTTGCGGTAGTCGTAGAGTCGGCGCCCCAATCGCAATCCTCTGAACTTGGGACGAATAAATATGTCAATTCCATACAAAGTATCGCCATCGTCGGTGTGCGTATCGAACGCGAAGTTTCCGGTAATTTCCCGGTAAGTATGCTTAAGGTCGAATTTTCGATAATCCACCACGATAGATAAGGCACAGCCTGCAAATTCATTGTCGATTTTGATGGCCACCTGCCCTTCAGGAAATTTTTCGATGAGCAATTTTATTTGTTCATCACCCCACAAGGCTCCGGGCATTTTGGCATAAGCTTCCATCATGGCCTTACGCAAATCCGGAACATCTTCTACCTGAAGAAAAACTATTTCTATGTTGTCAATGATATCCATGCAATCAATATATTTCAATGATAAATTCCTAAGTTAGATTGTATTGGCTCGCTTTAGTATATCTTTCGGGACGGGTGCCAAAAAAAAGCAAGAATGAGAGATTTTATTTCAGTGATTCCAACGATGGTACAAATTTACCATATTCTGGTCAACCCTGGCCGATTATCCCGATATTTCTATTTTTGAATCAGGTAATTCCTTCCCTTTTATCAGCCTGATGATGTTTTGACGGTGTAAAAGGATGATTAAACAAGAACAAACGAGCAGATAATAGAATGTAGTACTAAACTGATGCACAATGAATTCAGACAATGGAAGAGCAAGTGCCAACACCAGACTTCCAAGGGATACGTATTTAAATCGCCATTTGACGACGAAATACAGCGCCACCGCAACAAAAACCGAAATGGGTGCTAGCAAAACAGAGGCTCCCAACGTGGTGTTGACACCTTTTCCTCCCTTAAATCTCAGGTAGATGCTAAAATCGTGACCCAGTATGGCTGCCAACGCAAGCATAAAAACGTAATATGGCATGGTATCCTGCGGATGAAACATCAGGAAGAGTCCCACGGGCAAAAGTCCCTTGAGCATATCGGCCAACTGGGTGATGACAGACCATTTTTTTCCGGCAATTCGTTTCACGTTGGTGGACCCCACATTTCCGCTGCCTAGTGTCAGGATATTCTTTCCCAAATGGTACCTTACAATCAAATATCCCGCAGGAATTGAACCCCACAAATAGGTGATAATCAGAAAGAATATTTGATAACTCAGGCTCATCTCATCTCCTGCAAAATGCGTTTGGATTCTTCCACATGCTTGGCGGCTTGCGTTTGGGAGTTGAACATGTAAACCACCTCCCCTTTTTTGTTGACCACATAAGTAACTCTTCCGGCAATCAGGCCAAAAAGATTGGTGGGTACGCCGAACATTTTTCGCACCTTATTTCCTTCATCGCTCAACAAAGTGAAGTTGAGACGGTGTTTTTTAGCAAAATTCAGATGACTCTCCACCGATTGGGCGCTGATGCCAATAATCAGCGCATCCGCCTCCTCGAAATCTTCATATTGGTCGCGAAAAGCACAGGCTTCTTTGGTGCAACCCGGCGTATCATCTTTGGGGTAGAAATATATGACCAGATTTTTTTTACCCACGACGGAGTCTATTTGAAACAAACGTCCGTTTTGGTCTTGTAATGTGAAGGAAGGAATGGTGCTTCCCACAGATATTTTTTCCATGTCGTTGGTATTGTTATGAAAACTTAAGTAGCTAATAAATAGAAGGGTATAAACTGCAAGATAAAACAAATAGAAATTACGAAACTTCCGATATTGAATGTTTTCAGGATAAATATTACCAAACAATCCCCTGAGTTCTTTCCAAAAAACCGGCTTAATGTTGATGACCCAACTGTCGGTTTGGTAAACGATTTTTCGAAACTTACTCCGGTAAACCCCCAGAGGCAACCCCCATATAACAAACAGAATCAGCCAGATATTGTTCAAAATATAATCCATGGCGGTTATTTTTTAGGGAACCAGGGAAAAAAGGAATTGGTCTTTCTAATATATTCCCGGTATTGTGGTTTGGTGGTATTCAAGGTTTTTTCCAGAAGCGCAACACCCGAAACTTTGATGATCAGGAGTGTCATAATGATGGAACCCACCACTTGCCAGTAGCCACCAGAAGCCACACTAAACAATGCGAACGACCACCAAACCGCCGAATCACCGAAGTAGTTGGGATGGCGGGTGTATTTCCAGAACCCGGTATCCAACACCTTGCCTTTGTTGTGGGGGTTCCCCTTGAATTTGGCCAACTGGTAATCGCCACCTGCCTCAAACACAAAGCCGACAACAAATACCACCAGAGCCAGATAATCCAACCAATTTAATTCATTTGTTGTGGTTTGGGTATTGATTCCGAGCAAAGGAAGTGAAACCAACATGATTAAAAATCCTTGAAGCAAAAAGGTTTGAAAATAGCTAAACCACCAATACCGCTGAGGTCCGTAGTTTTTCCTGAATTCCTGATACCTGAAATCCTCTCCTTTGCCCGCATTGCGCCAGGTGAGATATATCGACAACCTTAATCCCCAGAGGGTTACAAGTGCCAACAATAGTATTTTTCTAAAATAAAACTCACCCGAACTCAAAAAATAGAAAGCATTGACCACCACATAGCCCATTCCCCAAAACAAGTCCACAATACTCACATTGGTGATAACCACGCTCACGATCCACAGAATGGTAACGAGTACAACGATTATAAGTGTGGCTTGTAAAAACAAATTCAACATATCAGTGGGATTTAGTTTTCAAACAATAAAGAGACGGCGATGGCGCCAATACCGGCGTGCATGCCTATAACAGGAGAGATATCCACCACAGAAACAGGGTCTTTTCCGGTAATCTCCATCATTTTCAATTCAGCAATTCTAGCTCCTTCAGGATTGTGGGCATGCATGACCACATAATTCCAAATGGCCCGCCCCTGCCCTATTTTTTGGATATGCTGGTATATATTCTTCAGGCTTGCTTTCTGACTGAATGATTTGCCAAACAACATGGATTTTCCATCCTTATCCATGGAAATAACCGGATTGATACCCAGCAGATTGGCTACGAACCCTGCTGGTTTTGAAACACGTCCACCTTTGATCATGTATTTCAAATTTTTTACACTCACAAATATTTGCGCTCGCTCAACATCCGCTTTTATCGCATCAACGATGGCTTCTGCCGACAAACCCGATTCGATGCCCCGGGCAGCTTTCAACACCAACAAGCCCAAGGCCCCTGAAAGGTTCTTTGAATCAATCACATAAACAGGTTTATTAAACTCTTTTTCAATGCGCTGAGCGGCTTTCACACTATTGCCGAAGGTGCCGCTAAACTGTCCCGTAAGGTGAATGGCAATGATGGCATCATAATTCGAAGCCAAATGTGAGTACAAGTTGGTGAAAGCGCGTTCGTTTATTTGCGAAGTCTTGGGAAATTCGGGGTGTGTTTCGAGCAGTTCGTAAAATTGCTCCGGTTGAATGGTGATTTTATCAAGATAATGGTTTTCGCCGAAATTCAGGTTGATGGGAACCATGTTAATTTGATAAAAATCAATCAGTTCCTGCGAAAGATCGCAGGTTGAATCGGTGACCAAAGCAATATTCCATTTACGTTTGTTGGAGATTTCCTGTTGCCGAAGCATGTCGTCAACTTTTTGAAAAGCAATCGTTCCGGCTTCTTTCAACTGATGAAAGAGTACGGCGGGATGGTTGGTATGCACGTGAATCCGTGAGGTAGTATCCGATCCTGCCACGACCACCGAATCGCCATTTTGACTCAGGAACTCCTTTAATTGTGGTGCCTTCATCTTCAAATCCTTGATGATGGCCTCGGTACAATAGCGATAGGTAAGTTCTTCATCCACCATCTCTTCGGTGTGAATCAGGCTCACCACCTCCATCTTGTCCAAAGCCAAAGCACGGATATTTCGGTTTTTAATGAATTCGATTACGCCCTTAATAAACACCACAAACCCCTTGGCTCCTGCATCCACGAAACCGTATTTGTTGAGCACCTTGAGCTTGGAACTAGTTTCTGCCAGTGATTTTTCCAACACTTCGATGGAATCGATGATCACCTTTTTGAAATCGTGCAGGCTCTCCTTTTGGCTGTTCAAAAAATCAGACCAATCGCGGATTACGGTCAACATGGTGCCTTCGATGGGTTGGGCAATGGCTTCATACATATATGGTATGGAGTTTTTTACACTCTCGGCAAATTCATGAAGGGTTATCACGTGCTTGTTTTGAGTTTCTTTACTCAAACCGTGCAGAAATTGAGCAAAAATTACACCTGAATTTCCCCGAGCACCTACCAGCGCAGCTTCGGCAATATTGCCAATGGTCTTCTTGTACGATTTGTCGGGCTTGATGTTGTCGATTACCGCCCTAATGGTGGAGGCCAGGTTAGTCCCGGTATCTTTGTCTCGAACCGGAAACACATTTATCCTGTTGAGTTCTACCTGATTTTGCAACACTTGCCTGCTTCCTGCCACAAATCCATAATACAAAAACTTACCGTTAATAGCTTGATTTAATGACGACTCCATAAAACAGACTCCTTCTTATGTTTTTGAAAATTATGCAAACTTCCATTTACGTATTTTCCAATGTTGTGGTTTACCAAAGAAACATTTTTTACAAATAAGCAACATGCCGTTGTGCCAAACTTTTCGATATTTCTACCTCTGTATCAATCCGGGAAGATATTTCCAAGGTCGGGTATCACCCAAAAGCAGCACTCAACACAAAGCCGCAAGAACAAGAATACAAAAACGGTAACTACCATTAATACAATTAGTTGTGTCAAACTTATTCATTTGAGCCAAAGGATATTCAAATCAACGACAAGACAAATATACAAATCTATTTATATTGATTCTTAATACGAATAAAAACTTATCCAACTGCCAAGTTTGATAGGTATGTCCCGCCCAAAGTCATAAAAGCATACGGAGCAAACTAAAATAATTCAGGAAACATATATCCGTTTAAATAATTGGTTATCTTTGACATAATCAATTGATTCCGGCGATGAAAAAACGGAAGAGAAAATTTAAAACCATCAGCATCATGCTTTCGGAGCGACAAATGAAGTCGCTGCTCAATTTTTGTGAGGCACGGAAAACCACGCCCAACAAACTGATTAAAAGCAAAATAAGAAATTATACCGAAGGATTTGAAAAGAGTGTCCCCAAAAAGTATTTCACCACACACAATCAGCTCGATTTATTTCAGGAGGACAACAACACCCTGGATATGTTCGGATAATTATCGTCCCGAATCGAATGGCAGCCGGTTTACAATGGACCTGCCCAGGGTAATTTCATCGGCATATTGCAGTTCGTCGCCCACTGCCACACCTCTTGCAATACTTGTTATTTTCACATCGAAGTTGCTGAGCATTTTATAGATATAGTAATTGGTGGTATCGCCCTCCACGGTAGCGGGAAGGGCTAAAATTACCTCAGATGCTTGTTCCTCCGCCACACGGGCAATCAGGTGTGCGATGGTTAGCTCGTTGGGGCCGACCCCCTCCATGGGATTGATGACCCCGCCCAACACATGGTACAATCCCCCAAATTGTGAGGTTTTTTCGATGGCAATCACATCCCGTGTATCCTCCACCACACAAATAATCGACTCCTCACGTTTGGGATTAGAACAAATTTCACAAATTTCCGAATCCGAAATGTTGTGGCATTTGCTGCAAAAACAGATATCGTTGCGCATGGTAAGGATGGCTTTGGCCAGGTTTTCGGCATACACAGGATCTTCTTTCAATACAAACAAAGCCATTCGAAGAGCCGTTCTTTTTCCAATTCCGGGGAGTCGTGACAATTCTCCCACTGCATTTTCCAATAATTTTGAAGAGTATTCGTTCAATTTACCTATGTATTTTGCCGCAAAGGTAGTATGTTTGAAAAATATTTGACTTCACAAATAAAAATCTTGAGATGATAAACCGATTTTTTCTTCTGTTGATGGCAACCCTGTGGGTTTTTGCGGGCTTCGGTCAGGGATTTGGCACCAAAAACGGACCCTGGCAAAGCACTTACCCCGATGGCAGCCTGAAAAGCAAAGGACAGTTTAAAAATGATGTGCCTTATGGCGAATTTGTGTATTTCTACAAAAGTGGAAAAACAAAAGCCACCATGGATTACCGTGATAACGGAAAAATAGCTTACAACACCTCCCTTTACGAAAGTGGCCAATTGATGGCACAAGGAAAATACGTTAACCAACTGAAAGACAGCATTTGGAGTTACTATGGCGACAGTACCAACCAGTTGATTAGTACCGAAACCTATCGGATGGGCGTGCTGGACGGGGAAAGCATCACCTATTATCCCGGAACAAAACAACCAACCGAAATCGTCATTTATCAGCAGGGAAAAAAACAAGGACCTTTGAAGAAATTTTTTCCGGATGGAAGTGTGATGACCGATGGCCATTACAAAAACGATCAACTCGACGGACCATTCACCTTATATTATCCTGACGGGAATATTCAATTGAAAGGAACCTATACCAAGGGCTCCCAAACCGGTGACTGGAAATATTACAATGACAAAGGTGAAGAAATGGATTACGAGGATTTTGTGAAACAAAGTGTCCATCCCATAGAAGCTTCCGACCCCGACAACGGAAAACTTAAAATATCGCCTTATTGAAAAGTTGCCACCTCTTCCAGTTGACTGATTGAATCCAACACCGGCACCCCTGCCGACATCAATCGCTGTTTCGATTGATGACCAGATGCCACCAACACCACATCAATGCCCAGACGGTCGGCCACCTCCTTGTCGTGAAGGGTATCTCCTACCATAACCAACTGATCCTTTGGCATATCAATCGAATCCAACAATTGTAAGCCCAATTCTACCTTTCCATGTGCATAGTGATCATTCAAACCTGAAACTTTTTCGAAATAAGGTAAAATTCCATTGGAAGACAAGGATTTCATCAGGCTGTCATGCTCCATAGCAGAAAGTACCACCTGCTGAATTCCCTTTTCATTAAAATGAGTCAAAACGGGTACTACTTCCGGAAACAAAGAAGCCTGATGCAAGGTGCGATGGTATTCATCGATGAACTCCATGGCAGGTTTTTCGAAGGGTTCGGTATCAAAATCGAAACCCACGGCGCGGTAATAGTCAATCACCGGAAAGGTGAATACCTCCCGGTATTTCTCCACAGATATGGTTGGTATTCCTCGATGGAATAACAAGAGATTGATTGCTTTTACACAAATTTCCACATCGTTGAGCAGGGTGCCATTCCAGTCCCAAATAATGGTTGTTTTCTCTTCCATAACAAGTATATCCTTGTTTTTCAAATGCAATTTCATGATGCAAACATACCTCAAAAAAAGGCATAAAAAAAGGCGGTGATCCCGCCTTTATTCAATCAAGCATGTGTATAAAAAAATCGGGGCTACTATTCCTCTTCTTTTTTGGCAGCTTTGGGGGCAGCTTTCTTTTTTGCGGCAGGTTTTTTTGGTTTTTCCTCAGCAACTACGGTGGTTTCGGCCACAGGATCTTCCACCTTGGGAGCTTCCTCCTTTTTAGCTACGGGAGCCGCTTTTTTCACTTCCTTCACTACAGGAGGAACATAAGTTGGTGTACGTTTTTTCTTGCGTTTGGCACCATATGAACCCATAATGATTTTTCCTCTGACGGTTTTTTTATCTCCTTTTCCCATAGTAATAGCATTTAAATGAATGATTAGACCCGTAAAATTAACAAAATTCAATGGAAAAGGGCAGGATTTTCAGGAAATTATTTTTTGCAGTAGTTCTTTTTCAATTACTTCCGATCGTTTGATGCTGTTTCGAAGCCATTGCAACTTAATATCCGTCATTTCCTCAACAGACAATTTCCAGTTGATTTCGGATTTGTGCAAGCGTTGAGTCAGCGTATAAAGACTGAGTGCCGCCGATACGGAGATGTTAAAGCTTTCGGTAAAACCCATCATGGGAATTTGCAAGTACTCGTCGGCATTTTGGATGGCATAGGAGGACAATCCGGTAAGTTCGGTTCCGAATATCAGGGCCACTTTTTGCGACAAATCGAGTTCATCGGGATTCACACTTTTAAGGTTGGGTGTGGTGGCCACAATTTTATAGCCTTGTTGTCTCAGGTGGCGATAAGCATCGGGTGTATTGTCGTCGGAGGTGTTGTAATGCTTCAAGGTGAGCCATTTGGAGGCGCCCATGGCCACTTCTGGATTGACGGTATAGGCATTGGAGTTTTCGATGATATGCACATCCTGAACGCCGGTAAGGTCGCAGGAACGCAACACTGCGCTGGCATTGTGTGGTTGATAAATATTTTCAAGCACAATGGTGAGATGTCGGGTTCGGTTTTGCACCACCTCTTCAAACAACTGCATGCGTCTTTCGGTAACATACGCCGCCATAAGGGCCACCAATTGTGTTTTCAATTCAAAACTATATTCCATTTTTGTCAATTATCTTTTGGTTGTTGATTAAAAGAGCACCAATTCCTTAATCAGCTGTCGTCCAAGTTTTTTATTCAGGTCTTTTACCACCTGCGACCTCATCTGGTGCAACTCGCTGCGTACAACCGACGAATCCAAAGTAACATACAGTACTCCCTTTCGTATCACCATATCCGAGGTATGTTTGGAGATGATTCGCCCCACCACTTTTTCCCAACCTTCCATCAATTTCACCCCGTCAATATGGTCTTTCCATCCGTACATCAACAGCAATTCTTCGATTACAGTTTTCAGGGGTTGATCCGTTTCTCTTTTTATCATCACAATTCGCTTTTTACCTTACCTGACTCCACTGTAAAAATCCGGTGATCGATGGCTACCTGCCTGAAAATATGTTCAATTCGCTGACGTTGGGTATCGGTAATGAAAACCTGTCCGAAATTATCACCACTTACCAACTTGATGATCTGTTCCACACGGTTGTCGTCGAGTTTATCAAAAATATCATCGAACAAAAGAATGGGTTTAAACCCCTTGATCTTTCTTGTAAACTCAAACTGAGCCAGTTTCAGGGCAATCACAAAGGTTTTTTGCTGACCCTGTGAGCCAAATTTTTTGAGGGGATAACCACCAATGGTAAATTCCAGGTCGTCTTTGTGAATGCCTTCGGTGGTATATTTTACTGCCAAATCCTTTTGTAAACTTGCCGAGGTAAGGTTGACAAATGCATCCTCGGCCAGCCGACTCCTGTAATCAATCCCCACCTGTTCGGCATTGCCCGACAACAGCTGATAAAACTGCTCAAAAAGTGGATTGAACTCCTGAATAAATTCTGTTCGTTTTTCAAAAATGGGTGTGCCAAACCGGTGTAATTTTTCGCTCCAGATACCCAACGACATGGCATCAAAATGACGTTGATCGGCCATTTGTTTGAGCAGCGCATTACGTTGTTGGAGGGCTTTGTTGTAGCTTACCAGTTGGTCGAGATATCCACGATCGAATTGAGAAATTACACTATCCAGATAGCGTCGGCGAAGTTCGCTGCCGTCGTTAATCAAATCGCGGTCGTATGGCGAAATCATCACCAACGGGAAGTTACCGATGTGATCAGACAACCGATCGTATTCTTTATTATTGATTTTAAATATTTTACGGTGATTTAATTTGTATTGACAGGTGACATGGTCAGGTGTGTTTTCGGGATAATGATAATAACCATGCAACGCAAAAAAATCATGGTGATGGAGGATGTTTTGTGCATCCACCAAATTGAAATAGCTTTTACAAAAGGAAAGGTAGTAAATGGCATCCAGGATATTGGTTTTGCCTACGCCGTTATTTCCTGTGAAACAATTGATTTTTTCACTGAACTCAAGTGTAGCCTCAGCATAATTTTTAAAATTACTTATGGTTAGTTTTTGCAGAAACATTGACGACATGTATTAGTCAGCGAAAGCGCAAAGTTAAGAGATTTTATGGAAGGTGGTCATTGAAAAACGACCATACGCATACGGAAAAACCCTTGCTATAAGCTTAAAATTCGATCAGCTACCTGCTGCAAAAGCCATCCGGGGGTTGAGGTGGCTCCAGTAACACCAACACTGTCAACCTCAACGAACCAGCGCTTTTCCACTTCGTCGGCACCTGACACAAAATGGGTTCGGCTATTTTGCCCGAGTGCCACATTATACAACACTTTTCCGTTGGAGCTTTCCTTTCCTGCAACAAACACTACCACCTGATGCCTGCGAGCGAAATCGCGCACCTCCGGAAACCGGTTGCTCACTTGCCGGCAAATACTTTGGGAAACATGAAGCATAGTTTGAGGATTTTCGCCCACTGCCAACATCCTTTGTTTGATTTGTTCCTGAATTTGCAAATACTCCTCCTCATTTTGAGTGGTTTGCGAAAACAGATGCACCTTTCGGTGAAAATCGATTTTATCCAAATCATTGGCGGAATTCACTACAACAGCCCTATTGTGAGCCTGCCCGGCAAGGCCAATGACTTCCGGATGGGTCTCAGAACCAAATACCACTACCTGGCCGCTTTCGGTGAGCAGCTCCTCGTACGAACACGACACCTTGTTTTGCAGCCTTTTAACAATGGGACAGGTGGCATCGATCAGAAGTAGGTTGTTGGCGCGAGCTATTTGGTAGGTTGCAGGAGGTTCGCCATGTGCCCTTAGCAGGACAGTTTCGTTTTTAAGTCCTTTAAACCGTTCCAAATCAATCACTTCCATTCCAAGGTTCGTCAATCGGGTTGTTTCTTCCTCATTATGCACAAGCGAACCCAGACAGTACAATTTTTGTCCTTGTTTCAGGTATTCCTCAGCCAGCGCGATGGATTGATCAACACCAAAACAAAATCCCGCAGTGGGGTCAATTTCTACCATCATCCGACTAAAAATAAGAATGTTACATGATTATTTGCTGAGTTTTACGAATGGAAATGCATTGGCGAACTGCGGGTTAATCACATATTTACCCGTTTGGTCGATCCAGCCCCAGGAGCCAGCTTTACGCACCTTGGCCACGCCATAAGCAAAGCTATCCACTTTTTCATATTGTGGGTTGACTATCCACGTACCTTTTTTATCAATAAAACCCCATTCTTTATCCTTTTTGGCAGCAGCCATGTTGTTGTCAGAAAAATCGTAAACATCGGTAAACTGAGGATTAACCACATAGGTACCTTTTCCATCGATAAATCCCCATTCTTTGCCTTTGCGAACGGCAGCCAATCCATTGACAAAGGGCTGTGCATCAATAAACTGCGGATTGATAATATAGGAACCTTTCTTATCTACAAAACCCCATTCCTTACCCTTTCTCACTGCTGACAAACCATCGCTAAACGGTTTCATATCATCGAATTGTGGATTGATGATAAAGGCTCCCTTTTCGTTGATTACTCCCCATTCTCCGTTACTCTTCACCAGGGCAATTCCATCCTTAAAATCGCCTGCCCAGTTGAATTGTGGTTGAATTGCCCAACTTCCTTTTTTGTCGATGTATCCCCACGATTTGTCCTTTTTCACCGGGGCAAGACCTTCGGAAAATATTCCGGCATCATTAAATTGCGGGTTAATCAAATATTTTCCGTCTTCATCCACATAGCCCCATTCGCCTCCCATACGCACCCGTGCCATACCATGATCGAAGTTTTCGGCTTGTTCAAATTGTGGATTGACAACCCATTTTCCGGTTTTGTCAACAAATCCCCATTCCTTGTCTTTTCTCACGGCAGCCATGCCATCCGCAAAATCCGACACTGCCGGAAACTGAGGATTAATTACAAACTGTCCGGTTTTATCGATAAAGCCCCATTCACCATTCTTTTGAACTGCGGCGAGCCCTTCGCTAAAATCCTGAATATGTTCAAATTGTGGATTTACAGCCCAGGAACCATCCATGGAGATATATCCCCACTCCTTATCTTTGCGCGCAGCGGCAATATAGTTTTGTGAAGTAAGGTTGATTGAAAACAGGAATCCCAGAATCAGGACAAATAATTTTTTCATGACGCTAATTTTTAGATTGACAGGCTAAATTAGCTTTATTTTTTTGTGATGAAAACAAAATCCACGAAAAAAATCGTCGGAAAAATAAATCTCAATGACTAAAAGGCCGATTATTTCCTTTTGAATGAATCCAAATCGAAGGCCAAGGTAAGGTAGTTGGGCGATCCCACCAGGTTGTACGACGATCTGGAATAGTTGATTCTGAATTTGGAAATCCTTACACCAAAACCCCAGCTAAATCCAACCATTCCCAATTTATCTTCAATTTTCCCTTCCTGACGACGCCGATAGTTATAACCGCCTCGCAGCACCAGATTTTTACCCAAATAAAATTCTGCTCCAACAATGAAGTGACGCATCAATTGGTCGCCAAACTTGGAGAAACCCGTTTTGGTAATGGGCTCCCCTGTAACAGGATCTACTCCTCCCGATGGATTGGCAGGGTCTTCGTAGGTAAGATCCCATTTTTCAATGTGGTCATAAACTATGGAAAATCTGAAAGGAACATGATCTAAACGCTTGGAAATCACGGCTTGCAAATCAAATGGCAGCGGATCACGTGAGTTTCCGACATAGGTGGTGAGCTGTGTCCCGAAATTTCGTCCGACCAACGACATGGTCCACCCGGATTTGCTTTGATAGGTACCGGCCACATCAACGGCCAAACCAAAGGAATTGTAGGTATCATAAGCTGAATAAATCACTTTGGCCGCTGCTCCGATGGAAAAAACCGAATCAAGTTTTCTGCCCCAACCGATGGTTACAGCCATGTCGTAAGCTCCAAAAGTACCACCGAGGGCACCGGTTTCGTCAGCATAATCCAATTGCCCGTAATCCATATATTGCAGAGTTGCCATAAAACTACCTGCCTTTCTGAAGGTATTGGCGTATTGCACACTACCATAATTGGTGCCTTCAAACCAATGCACATAATTGAGTGCCATACTGTTATTCATTCCGGGCGAAATCATCGATGGATTCACATATCCAATGTTGATGTCGTTATCGTTGATCGCAGCTACATTTCCACCAAGTGCGGCCACACGCGCAGAGATGGGCTTTTCAAGAAATGAGAATGCATATTTACCTCCAATTTGGGCTTGAGTTATCAGGTTTCCCGTAAGGAGAACTATCAGAATTAGTATGGTTTTGTGTTTCACAGGCAATGACAAATGTTTTTCCAATAACGGAGATTATCAGGATTTATTTCGTGCTAGTTTACTTTGGTCACTTTACCGTTTCCATTAATTTTTACATCCACTTGAGGATCACCTGAATAAATTATTTCACCGCTTCCATCCACTCTCGCCCTAAGTTTGTTGAGCACCGATACCGAAGCTTTTCCTGCTCCCTCAAGTTGAACCGACATGATACTGGCGTTAAATCCAAATCCATCAAATACCGAGGAACCGGTAAGCTCGATGTCGGCTTGCTGACAATTTCCGGTAAGTTCCAGCAGACAATCGCCCACCATGTCCACCGACAGGTCGTTGACAAACACATTCAATTTAATATAACAATCGCCCTGTGCGTTGATTTCCAATTCCTTAACAGTAATTAAATTTACCGAACTCACACTCACCTTGCCCTCCAGCGAAATTTCTTCAAAAATGGGTGAAGTGATGGTAATTTTTATAGGAGCTCCTGCATTAACACAAGAAGTGCTCCGGACATGAAGTGTACCTCGTTTGACGGTTGGAGTTATCAGCGTGAGAATATTGGGCTGTGCCTCAATGGTTACGGAGGGCTCACCTTTCATCAGAACCACCACGGCATCCAATTCTACCTCCAGTTTGGTGAAATTCTCAACATCAAACTTTTTGGTGGTTACTTCTCCGTCACCTTCAACACATCGGTTGCAGGAGGTAAAAACCAAAGTTAAAGCGATGAGTGCAGCGAAGATAAAAAATGGTGTACTTGTTGATTTCATTTGGTTGCGCAGTTTATTATTTTTAGCAAACATAGCTAAATTCAATGTATCTACTTAGAAACTGTCTAAGTTTTTCTTGTTGGTAAAACATATGGGCAGGAAAGGTCATTTCAGCACGATTGTATCGTCCGCCCATGGCGGACGAAATAAATGAAAAAGATTATCCATCTACCCATATTTGGCTCCTAACGGAGCCCTAAAATAAAATTTAGACAGTTTCTTACTTTGGGCATAAAAAAAAAGAAAACAATGCAAGTACACTCACCTGCATTGTTTTCCATGGAAAAATAATCTAAATTAATTTTTACATTTTATTGGTCATCTTAATCAAATTCAGTGCACTACCTGCTTTAAACCAATCGATTTGATTTTGGTTGTAGGTGTGGTTGGCCTCGATTTGATGAGAAGTTCCGTCGGCATGGTGCAGCACAACGGTAAGTGGCTTACCGGGGGCAAAAGAAGTCAACCCAAGTACATCAAAAGTGTCTTGTTCCTGAATAAGGTCGTAATCGGCTTTGTTGGCAAATGTGAGTGCCAACATACCTTGTTTTTTCAGGTTGGTTTCGTGGATACGGGCGAAAGAGCGCACCAGCACGACCTTGGCCCCCAAGAATCGTGGTTCCATGGCTGCATGCTCTCTTGAAGACCCTTCGCCATAGTTTTCGTCGCCAATAATAACGGAACCCATACCAGCCTCTTTGATGGCTGCGGCCACAGTGGGAACAGGTTCGTAGGCTCCGGTAAAAGGATTGCGTGTGGCATTGGTGAGTTCGTTGAATTCGTTTACGGCGCCAATGAGCATATTTTGTGAAATATTTTCCAGATGTCCGCGGAAACGGAGCCATGGACCTGCCATCGAAATATGGTCGGTGGTACACTTTCCTTTGGCTTTGATAAGCAGTTTAAGTCCCTGATAATCTTTTCCATCCCATGGTTTGAAAGGCTCCAGCAATTGCAATCGATTTGATTCGGGATTTACGATCACCTGAATTTTACTTCCGTCTTCGGCAGGTGCCTGATAACCGGCATCTTTTACATCAAAACCATTGGGAGGATACACCACGCCAACAGGTTCGTCCAACATCACCTTTTCGCCATCTTCGTTAATAAGATAATCGGTAAGTGGGTTAAAATCAAGTCTTCCGGCTATGGAATAGGCCATCACCATGTCTGGTGATGTTACGAAAGCGTAGGTATTGGGGTTTCCATCGTTGCGCTTGGCGAAGTTGCGGTTAAAAGACGTAACGATGGAGTTTTTATGGCCGTCTTTCACGTCGTCGCGCGACCATTGTCCGATACAAGGACCACAAGCATTGGCCAGCACCACACCACCCAGTTGTTCAAAATCGTCGATAAGTCCATCTCTTTCAATGGTGTAGCGTACCTGTTCTGAACCGGGAGTTATCAAAAGACTGCTTTTCACCTTCAGTTTTTTGGCTTTGGCCTGACGAGCAATGGAGGCTGCCCTGGTGATATCTTCGTAGGAGGAGTTGGTACATGAACCGATGAGGCCTGCTTCCATCTTCAATGGCCAGTCGTTTTTGATGGCTGTTTCGGCCATTTGGCTTACAGTCGTTCTTAAATCAGGCGTAAAAGGACCATTTAAAGCGGGTTCTAACTCGCTCAGGTTGATGTCGATAACCTGGTCGAAATATTTTTCAGGATGTTGATATACTTCTGCATCTCCGGTTAGGTCGTTGGCGATAGCGTTGGCCAAAAGGGCGATATCTTCACGTCCTGTCTGACGGAGGTATTCGGCCATGCTTTCGTCATAACCAAAGGTAGAGGTGGTGGCGCCAATTTCGGCACCCATGTTGCAGATGGTTCCTTTTCCGGTGGCCGACAGGCTGATGGCTCCCTCGCCAAAATATTCCACGATGGCGCCGGTTCCTCCTTTAACGGTGAGGATGTCGGCCACTTTCAGAATAACATCCTTGGGAGATGTCCAGCCACTAAGTTTGCCTGTTAAACGCACCCCAATGATTTTAGGGAATTTAAGTTCCCAGGGCATATCCGCCATCACATCAACGGCATCGGCGCCGCCAACTCCAATGGCCAGCATGCCCAAACCGCCGGCATTGGGGGTATGCGAATCGGTTCCAATCATCATCCCTCCGGGAAAGGCATAGTTTTCGAGAACCACCTGATGAATAATTCCGGCACCCGGTTTCCAGAAGCCAATGCCATATTTGTTGGATACAGAAGCCAGAAAATCATAGACTTCCTTGTTGGTAAAGTCGGCTTGTTCCAAATCTTGTTGAGCACCCGATTTGGCTTGTATTAAATGATCGCAATGCACACTCGATGGAACGGCAGCCTTTGGTTTACCTGCTTGCATAAACTGCAGCAAAGCCATCTGAGCCGTTGCATCTTGCATGGCCACGCGATCCGGACGGAAATCAACATATGAGTTGCCACGTTCAAAGGATTGTTCGGGCAATTGACCGTCGAGATGGGCGTACAGAATTTTTTCTGTCAGCGTCATGGGTCTGTTCAACAAAGTGCGGGCGGCTTTCACACGACCCGGAAATTTTTCGTAAAGCGATTTGATCATTTCAATATCGAAAGCCATAGTGGTGTTTTTTAGAGGTATTTTCAATAAATTTTCGTCCGTTGAAACGGAACGCAAATATACGAAAATCCATTGTTTAAAATTAACAAGCCATGAAAACCAACGGACTATTTATTTTGCTTTCCAGATAATTGGCACGATTGGAGAATAACAGAAAAAGAAAATCCGAACTATGGGAAAACCAAAAACTTGCAAGAATAGACCATTGGAGCTACCGTGTAGGTTACTCTCCCTTCCGGTAAAATACTTTACCCACCCGTTGAATGTGCTCTTTCAGGCTTTCAGAATCAATGCTATCATAAACAGACAAATCTATGAGATAGGGAGTATTTAATTCGTCCAGATCGAGCCAAACCTGCCGGCGAATATCTTCTGTAATGTTTCGTCCTTTAAGTGAAATATCGATATCACTGCCTTCACGGAAATTTCCTTTTGCCCTGGAACCATAAATCACCACTTCTGCAATCGCGGGATACCGTTGAAATACAGAAGCAAATTTTTCTATGATCGTATTGCTGAGTCCAAAATCCATCATTTCTGCTTCATTTTATGGTAAAATGTGACAAAAAGCGGAAAATAAACTTCCACAACTTTCGCATATTCATCACACAGTACATCCTTCAGGTAGGTGTGAACGGTTTTGTTTCGGCTTTCTATCATGTCCATCCAGGATTGTCCGTTAGTGATAAGCCCTTTGTTAAATGCTTCCCTGGTGGCACTTCGCGAGCCGACAATACCGCTGATTCCTTCGTACTCCAGGTAATCCTTCATCACCTTCCAGGCAAGTTCATGGGTAAATTCAAAACGCTGAATGGTGCCTTCTTTTTCCAAATCGCTTGGGTTGGATATTTCCTTCACCGCATATTCCAGATGGGTTAATGCATCTGAAAAATTCTGAAATCTTTGTTTCCATCTGATATCGGATTCCATTTGTTTCTTGGTAAAATTAGTACTAATCAAATACTTACAAAAAATTAATTTCTCATGTCAAAGATACACTTATTGGTGAATCAGAAATCTTGTGTATAACCAACTACTTTTTTCGGATTTCCGAAATATTTGTCATATGGTTACAACCCCCACCCTTTTCACCTGTCTTTATTATTGAATCGAAAAAATCCAAAAACTGATTAACATTTTTTGGAATACCAAATCAACCATTTTTAATTAACATCTTTTTAAAGAACTGTATGTCAGTATCTAACAGAATTATTATGATGACAAAAAACCAACAAACGAGGTGGAAATCACCGGTTAACTACATGTTTTTCACCATACTTATGATGCTTGGAACGAATCTGTTTTCGGCCAATTACTCACAAACGGTACGTGGATACGTGGTAGATCAGGAAACCAAGGCTCCGCTATTTGGGGTCAACATCCTGATCATCAATACTGATCCTCCACAGGGTGCTTCCACCGATGAATCGGGATATTTCAAAATTGAAAATGTGCAGGTGGGTCGAATTTCGTTGCGGTTGTCGTGCATGGGTTATGAAACCCGAACAGTTAGCAATGTACTTGTGGGCACCGGAAAGGAAGTGATTTTGAATTTGGAGATGCAAGAGTCGTTGATAAATCTGGATGAAATCGAAATCTCCGGTGCTGCCGAAAAAGGCCGCGTAAACAACGAAATGTCGCTACTCAGTTCACGTCAGGTAACCGTGGAGGAAACCCAGCGGTTTGCCGGGTCGTTGGACGATCCTTCGCGCATGGTGTCGGCATTTGCCGGAGTTACGAGCGACCCCATGGGGAACAACGACATCGTGGTACGTGGCAATTCGCCCAAAGGTATCCTGTGGAAACTGGAGGGCGTGGACATTCCCAACCCCAATCATTTTAGCGATGAAAGCACCACCGGTGGCCCCATCAATGCCCTGAGTAGCAACATGCTGGCCAATTCAGATTTTTATACCGGTGCCTTTGCTCCCGAATACGGCAATGCCATCTCCGGGGTTTTCGACGTACGTCTTCGCACCGGCAACAACGAAAAGCCCGAATACACGGTTGGGTTGGGTGCTTTGGGCGTTGATTTGGCAGCTGAAGGACCATTCAGTAAAGGGTATGGAGGCTCCTATCTGTTCAATTACCGTTACTCTTCGCTGGGATTACTCGACAATTTGGGGGTAGTTGACTTTGGGGGAGTTCCCAAGTACCAGGATTTATCCTATAAAGTGAATCTTCCCACCAAAAAAGCAGGTACATTCAGCTTATTTGGTCTTGGTGGTATAAGCGCCATTAACGACGACAACAGCGACCGCACCGACGTCGTTCGCGAAAAATCTACCTACACTTCACACATGGGAACTGCCGGACTCAATCATTTTTATCTCGTTGGCCGGAACAGTAGCCTGAAAACATCCATCAGCATCTCAGCAAACGGCAGCCAATACAAGGATGAGGAACTTAAGGAATCCGACATGATTGAAACAGGTAATGGCCACTGGAATAAAACCACCTACCGAGGAGCCATGACCTACAATCAAAAAATCAATAACAAACACTTTTTGATGATCGGTTTAAACTACGACCATTATGTGTACGATATGAGCTCAGACTATTTGGATAGCCCTGCCAACATTTGGAAAAATGCCATCGAGCTTCAAAACGACGCCGGCCTACTCCAGAGTTTTGTTTCATGGAAATACCGTATATCCAATCAGTTAACAATGGTATCAGGACTTCATTACACCCGGTTTATGTTGAACAATGCTTCATCGCTGGAACCACGATTGGCCCTCAGTTGGCAATTTACCCCAACCCAAAGTCTGAGTTTGGGATTTGGGCAACATAGCATGGTGGAAAGTATCGTTACCTATTATCATACCATCTACGACGAAAATGGTGTGGCTTCGCAACCCAACATCAACCTGGATTTAACCAAGTCAACACACTATGTGCTGGGTTATCAAAACCGTTTGACCGAAAAATGGAATTTCGGGGCTGAAATCTATTACCAACAATTGAGTCACGTTCCGGTGGAAGACATCGACACCAGTTATTATTCACTTATCAATGAATCGCATGGGTATGTTGACAAAGCCTTGGTAAGTGAGGGAAAGGGGTACAATTACGGATTGGAGCTTACCCTGGAACGGTATTTTTTCAACAGCTATTATGTGATGATTACAGGCTCGTTGTACAATTCGCAATATCAGGCCAAAGACGGAAAATGGCGCAATACGAGGTATAATGGAAATTACGCTGCCAATTTGTTGGTTGGAAAAGAATTTCGGATTGGAAAAGTGGAAAAAGGAAACAAACTGAGTGTAAATGGTAAATTGCTCGTTACCGGAGGCAACAGGTATTTGCCGGTTGATTTGGAGGCCTCCCGATTGGAAGGAAGCACGGTGTACCAAACAAATCGGGCCTACGAAAATACGCTTGGAAATGTTTTTCAAACAAACCTTACCGTGAGTTATTCCATCAACCGACCCCGTGTGCGACATGAGATTTTTCTGGATTTGTACAATGTATTCAACAACCAGGCACCCATCGAAGAATATTATGATAAATACAGGGATGAGGTGGCCACTTACAATCAGCTCAACATAATTCCGAATATTATGTACAAGCTACATTTCTGATAGAATACTTGTGCAGAAAAGGGAGAGAAGTGCAACGAAACACCACGAGGGTGGCCAATGGGTCACCCTCGTGGTATGAACAAGCCATCGTATTACTCAAGATCGAGTGCAGCGGCCCAAAAATTGTCAATAGGATGTATTAATCCTCAACAAAGGTGATATTTTTAGCTTTAGCTTGCGCCTTTACCGCCGTTACAATGGCTTTATCCAGCATTTTACCGGATTCCTCTTGTTGCTTTTTGGCCACATACTCCTGACGTTTGGCCGAATATTGGGCAATTTCCTGACTTATTTTTTCGCGCTCAAGCTTTTTCTTTTGGATATAGTCGGCTTTTTGCTGCGCCGTCATTCCTTTCATTTCATCCGGAAGAGTTTCTTCAGCAATTTCGGCTATTTTAAATTCGGCTTCCTCGCTGGCATCCACCAAATCCCACTGGGTATTGTTATAGGTTTTTTTGCTTTTGGAAGCCACGCGACTAATGGCTGCATCCATGTTTAATTCGACTGCATTGGCATCCTGTTCTGCCTGACGTGATACCCTGGCGCTCCCTTCGGCACCGTATGCCACATAGGTTTTATTGAGTTGTTGGTTTAGTTCCATGATCTTGTCATCGTAGGGCGATTTTACATACCTGTATGAACAATCCTGATCGATGTTCATATAATCGCCTCTTCCCAGTGTTGCGCCATCCTTCCAAAAAGTGTTCACTCCTTCCTGAAAATCTCCGCAAAAGATGGTATTAACGGAGATATCGCTTTGGTACGCCATGCGGCACGCATCCCGATAGTTGATGTTTCCTTGGTCGAAAGGCTCATTTCCTGCTATAAATATCATTTTCAGGTCGTTGGGACGGTCGCCCCAATCAAGTGCTTTAACCGAGGTTTGAATAACCTGGCCACAATACTCGCTTCCCCCATCGGTTTTCAGAGCGAAGAGTTTTTCGGAAATCAGGTCTAAATCGCGTGTAAAGGGAGTTACCAGCCTTATATACCCTTCACGCATGGAAAGGCGATCGTTGCCGTACTCGTACAAAGCAATTTCAAGTGAGGGTATCCGGCCATCGCAGCGCGCATCCGACAATTCGTTTACCACACTCCAGAGTTGGGCTTTAGCTTGATCGATGAGGCCATCCATGCTATTGCTTGTATCTAATATCAAAGCCACTTTGATAGAAGAATTCGTTTGCGCATGTACATTGAACATCCAGAACAACATACTGATTAACAAGGAAAATTGAAGTTTTTTCATCGGGATACAGGATTGGTTTATTGATTAAAACCAAAAGCCATGCCACACTTAACAATTTAATGAAAATATTGTTAAAAAAAGTCCAATCCAAAAAGTCGTTCATGCATAAAATGGCTGTTATAATCACCACGATCAATAATTTTTTTCACATGTTACAGAATTAGTAAAATGTTGATAAGGAGAACTATGCAAATACGAAACTCTGAGGAAGTTGGCGAAAAACCCCACGGGTTTTAGGTGAAAAATTTGTTCTGACACTTATCAAAGCGGACTATAATAAAAAAGTCCAAAACCATATTCGAACAACAATTCAAGTATTGTCTAGGATTACTTCAATCGCCAATACAACGCGAAAAGGAATTGTGCCACGATAAGTATGATATACAAATAGTACACTACCCTATTTTGAAAAGCCTTTCTGCTTTTAGAATAATTTAATTCGATTTCGCTATCAGGTTTTAATCTGTTAATGATGGGTAAAACCACCAGACCCAGTAACACCAAAGAGGATAACCAAGCCCAATAACCTCCAATAATGGCAAAAGCTCCAATGATGATGGTTCCAAAAATCCAGGGCAAAATGAATATTACCTTTAAATAAAGCGACCCCATAATGGTATATCGATGACCTGGGGCTGTTTTTAAAAATAGATGGAGCCAAAACGGACGTGAGAAGATGGCCAATGCTACAGCAATAACCGCTATTGCCAGACGCATAAACACCGAGTAAAACATATTTTGGAAAGCATATCCGAAATCAGCATAAAAAAACACACCTAAAAGCATGCCCATGGGTATTGCATTCAGAAGAAAAAACGCAAGCCATGTGAGAGCCAATCTTGGTCGCCACGAGAGCTTTTTGCTCTTTGTAAGCACCCTTGTAAGCATAATTCCAACCAACAGTCCGATTGCCGGAGCCACTGAGAATACATAAATTACCTTCCATTCAGACCAATTTCCACGAGGACCCGGACGTCCGAACAAATTACCGAAAGGGTGGTAGAGATAACCAATCTGAAAATGATCCATCATCAGCGTTTCCTGGACAGTGACCAAAAATCGGAGCAACAATGCAATTAAAACAAAGATAAAAGTTGACAGAAGTGCTAGCTCTCGTTGCTTCTTCTTCGGAAAATTAAGCTCATCCATGACATAAAAATTATCAAAACCTATACGAAATTGAACAATTTTAGAGCTCTGGGCAAAACTATGCCATGGTGCCGCAAATGTATAAAAATATTATAAATATAATTAAAAACATAAAAAAAATAGACATTTAGTGTTTTCCATTCTATTTTGCCATGCCCATTTTTGTTAATAATTGGTTAACCAATCTTAATTTGTCAACTTGAATTGCTAAATATTCCCTACATTAGCGCCAAAATTAGATTCAATTCACGTCTACCATTGCCTTTTAATACACATTATCATGTCTTCGATAAAAAACACCATGCTGGTGATGCTTTCCCTATTATTCTGGGGAACTTCAGGTCTTTATAGTCAAAACAACGGTGCCATGAAAGCCGGAACCCACGGCATGCTGAGCAAACCGGTTTATGTCCCAAGTTTGGCGAGTCAATTAGAAAATGGTACCTTCAAAGCCGTCGACCCCAATCAATCTCCTCAATTGGGTCCGGAGAAGCGACGTGGCGCCAACATCACCGTTCCCGGCAAAGGTCTTCCAATTGCAGGAGATGCGCTTGTTGCCAATCAAATCAACAGTAAAAAACGTAGTGGTAAAGAACCTCAGTTGGTGTTTGATGCCAACACCGCCATTTTCACGCCTTCGGATCCTACTGGGGCTGCGGGGCCCAACCACTTTATCGGGGCATGGAATGTGGGATTCAGGATATACGACAAAGCAGGTAACCCGCTCACACCCACTGCCTCGTTGAGTACATTGTTTCCCGGTAATGGTGCAGGCGACCCCATTGTATTTTATGACGCCCAGGCCGACAGGTTCGTCATTACCGAATTCGACCACTCACCCAATGGATTTAACATGGCCGTTTGTCAAGGCTCCGACCCTGTTAACGACGGGTGGTATATTTACACAACGGGGTTCGAAACAGGTCAATTTCCCGATTATACCAAATTTTCAGTTTGGTCGGATGGCTATTATGTAACGGCCAATATAGGAGCCACTAACAAGGTGTTTGCCGTGGAGCGCACTGAGATGTTGCAAGGCCATGATGCACAATTTGTTGGCTTTCCCCTGCCGGGTATTACGACTTCCGGTTTTTACAGCCCTCAATTTTTTAATGTAACCAACGACGACTTGCCACCGGCAGGTGGCGCCACCGTTGTTTATATGCAGGATGATGCCTGGAGTGGTGTAGTTAACGATCACTTGAAGCTATGGACGGTGAACGTTGATTGGGACGACATCACCAATTCCACCATTTCCGCACCCATTGAAATCCCAACCACACCTTTTATCTCCGTGTTCGATGGAGGATCGTTTAATAATGTTCCACAGCCATCAGGACCCGATCAGGATGTATTGCAGGCTACCATTATGAACCAGGCACAATATCGCAGGTTTCCGGGCTATAATTCGGCTATCTTCAATTTTGTTGTGGACACAGAAGGTTCTTCGGCAGAGCTGGCCGGAATCCGATGGTTCGAACTACGTCAGGATGCCGATGGCGAACCCTGGACAATTTATCAGGAAGGAACCTACATTTCTCCATACAATAACAAACACGCTTTTTCGGGAAGTATGGCCATGGATGGTTTGGGAAATATCGGCATGGGCTATACCACAGTGAGCTCTAACGAAAAAATTGCCATTTACTATACAGGTCGTTATGCCTCCGATCCTTTGGGGCAAATGACTATTGATGAAACACTTATCGCACAAAGCACCTCCAATAATTCATCCAACCGACTGGCCGACTACGTGCAGCTTTCTCTCGATCCTGCCAACGACAAAACCTTCTGGCATATAGCCGAATATTTTAAAAATAACCAGCGAACAGATGTGGTGGGTGCATTTCAAATTGCCTCCGATTTTGCACAGGATGTGGGAGTTGTAAGTATCGACCAACCGGAAAACGGAGCTTTGAGCGATACCGAAGCCATCACCATTACCCTCTTTAATTATGGAGAAGAAGAACAAACCAATATCCCCGTGAGTTACACCATCAACGGGGGCGCGCCTGTTAACGAAATCTTACCGGGTCAGGTGGCCACCGGAAATGAAATTCAATTTACTTTCAGCACACCTGCCGATCTAAGCCAGGTGGGAAGTACCTACCTCATTATGGCCTATTCTGACTTGTTGAACGACGAATTATCGGAAAACGACACCATTACGAAGGAAGTGGTTTACCTCTACCCAAATGATATCGGTATTACGGGCGTCCTCTCCCCTGTTTCAGGAAGCGGATTAACCACCGACGAGATAGTTTCGGTCAACATCAGCAATTTTGGCACGTCAACCCAATCTGATTTTGAAGTCACTTACGTATTGAACAACACCCCTGTTACCGAAGTTGTTCCGGGGCCATTGGACATGCAAAACCCTGTTGATTTCACCTTTAGCCAAACTGCCAACATGATGGCTTTGGGAACCTATCCACTTACGGTATATACCTCACTATCAGGAGATGTCAATACACAAAACGACACCCTCACAGTGGAAGTAGTCAATACGCTGTGTCAGCCTGAGTCGTACTGCTTCGGAGGTTCCGGAATATTTGATTTCAGGCTGGGCGCCATCAACAACCCCACCGAATGCTCCGATATGGGCTATGGCGATTATACAGCGTTGATGACGGAATTGGAAGTAAACAGCACCAACGACCTCACCATGGTGACCTACTATGGAAATCAATACGTTAACGTTTGGATAGATTTTAACGACAATTTTGTGTTTGAACCCAATGAAATTGTTATAAACAACTACCTCATGGCTCCCGGAATGAACGGAGGATATTACGAAGAAACCATGCCTTTGATGATCCCTGACGGTGCCCAAACAGGCGAACATATCCTTCGTGCCAAAACAAATAATGGAAGTCCTGTTCCTGAAGATGCTTGTCGGGGAACCGACAAAGGTGAAACCGAAGACTATACTGTAAACGTGGTGATGCATTTAGGTATGGAAAACAATCCTTGGGAGCATACCGAGATGGTAGTTAAAACACTGGGAAACAACCACTATGAAATTTCGTTGACCAATCCTGACATTAATGAGACGCTCCTCATCAACCTGCACAATGTGCTGGGGCAAAAGCTGGTGGAAAACAGGGTACAGAATATCAATGGAAAATACACCTATTTTCTCGACATGTCCTATGCCAAGCCGGGAGCCTACATCATTAGGCTCGGAAATTCTCAATACGGAAAGATTAAGCGGATTCTGGTTCAATAAATCGCCTAATATCCAAATTATTACGACCATGAGCAGACTTGTTTCATGGTCGTTTTTTTTATATGACAGCAATGCGCTGTCCGCAATAATTACACGAAAGTTTCTCTCAATGTGTTACCACAGTAAACTTCACACTGACGGAAGTGCCGGCTTCATCCACAACCGTAAGTCGGTGATCTCCGGGCTTTGGCGTCAGGGCCAGTTGGTGAATATCCTTGGTTGCGCCAACAAATTCATCGTCCAGGTGCCAGAACACCTCGCTTGACGGTTCGCGGTGCCCAATTTGCATCACCACCTTTTGCAATTGACCATCGGAACCCCGGGGCACCAAAAGTGTTGCACCAGGTACGGGATAAATGAACTTCATCCTGTCCGGTTCGCCCGACTCGCTGCAACCCGCTTTCCATGGCGGCATTCCCCGATACAGCGGATGATCTTTTCGGTAGTACCATTCTTGAATCGGTGGCAATACAAAGCAATCGTATGGAAACAATTCGGATGGCAAAGCACAGTTCATATTCAGCCGGTATTGCCTCAAACTATCCGTAAACACCCGTTGATGATAAGGACATTGCGAACTGCGCAAACCGGATGCTGTTACCAGGATGGTATCTTGCTCATGACAATAGGGTCCGGCCATGTAGCCACTTTGGTGGCAAACAGCAAGCGGAAAAAGCTCGTCATAGGGAGGATAAAATTTCGATTTTGAATCCAATTGTCTGAAAACATCAAACATGATGGGTGCTGCCGACGAAGTACCTGTAAGTCCGTTTCTTCCTTCCCCGTCGGCATTGCCAACCCACACCCCTACCACATAATCGGCTGTGGTTCCGATGGCCCAGGCATCACGAAACCCATAGCTGGTTCCCGTTTTCCAGGCCAGATTTTTGGAAGAAGCAAATTGCTCCCACCCTACTTCTGTTTCAGGACGATTGACCTCTTTCAATGCTTTGTAGGTCAACCAAATAGAAGCAGCATGTAAGGGAATATCACTTGTTGGATGAGGCTCCTTATCGTAATCATTTTCATTAACAATTAACTGAGGTGGTTGGTATTCCATCCCTGTATATTTCCCATAATATTTATCAAAGTTAATCACCGTTCGGGCCATTCCGGCATACATCCCCGAGAGCTCCCAAAGCGACGCCTCTCCGCCACCCAAAATCATGGAAAGCCCATAATAACTTGCCGGTTTATTAAAGGTGGTGATGCCAACTTGCTTCATTAAATGTAAAAATCTGGCCTGACCATAATCGCGCACCATGAAGATGGCGGGGACATTCAGCGATCGCGACAAAGCCTGTGAAACAGGAACTGCTCCTGAATAATGGTTGTCGAAATTGGTGGGGTGATAGTTGTTGTAATAACTTGGAATATCGGCAACCAGGCTGTTGGGCAACAACATTCCATCTTCCTGCATGGCTGCATAAAGCAATGGTTTTAAAATACTTCCGGTAGATCTGACGGCCCTGATCATATCCACGGCTTGTTGGTGGTTTTTGGCATCGGTGGGGGTTGTGTTTCCCACGTAGGCCACCACGCGGTTGTCGGGTACCGATATCACCAATACGGCAGCGTTGTCGATACCATTTTGAGTGAGTTGTTGGTGATGCACGGCAACCAGTTTACTAACAAGCTGTTGGATACGAAACTCTATTTCCGTTTCGACGCGCTGACCCTGGTGGTAGGTCATACAAAAATCCACCAACTGAGGAGCTCTGTCGGGCAATGGAATGGGTTTTTCGGGCAGGGGT
This sequence comes from Bacteroidales bacterium, assembly GCA_965140775.1. GTDB lineage: Bacteria > Bacteroidota > Bacteroidia > Bacteroidales > F082 > UBA6244. The sequence continues at coordinate 2,449,967 of OZ223471.1, forward strand.
TCCAATCGTGCTGTAATGCAGGTCAGGCTGTCCATTTCGCCATCTTTATAAAGTCGCCAAAGGAGGTTGTTGCGCTTTTCCAACAAAAGGTCTCTGTTTTTTCCCGGATTTATTAAGGATGGAGCATTGGGAAGTACCGCCAATGTTGCGGCTTCGGCCCAACTCAACTGATGTGCCGAATGACCAAAATATCGCCAGGCAGCGGCCTCCACTCCCACCACATTTCCACCCATGGGGGCATGGTCGGTAAAATATTGAAGGATTTCATTTTTGGAACACCGTAGTTCGAGGGCTACTGCCAAAGTCAGTTCCTGAATTTTTTCCCATAAAGTGCGCGATTGACCTTTGCGCGAAAGGCGTATTACCTGTTGTGTTAAGGTGCTTCCGCCCCGCACCACCTCTCCCGCTTTCAGGTTGTCTGCCAGGGCATCAACCATGGAAAAAGGGTTAAATCCGGGATGACGGTAGAAATACCGATCTTCAAACAAAAGCAAAGCCTCCCTGAACTTCTCGGGTACCGTATCAGCCGACGGAAATCGCCATTGTCCATCGCTGGCAATGCGTGCACCCAAAAGATGTCGGTCGTGGGCAAATACCACGGTGGCATAGGGATCGTTGAACAAGGGTTGGGGAAGCAACATCCATCCTACAAGTAACCACAACACAAAAGCCAGGCATAAACCCACCAGCCACCGGGGAAGTTTTTTTATCCCTCCCCCAATTCGTTTAAAAAATTTGAATACCAAACCCATGGATACTTTTTACTCAACCTCTGCAAATACCCTGTTGCTAGTTTCTTTTTACAACAGATACCCATCCACCCCCGCGGGCAGCTTTAATCTGATTGTTGTACATGGCCTCACAACCGGTGGTTGGCATGATATAGGTTCCTGCATAGGTGGCATGCAACAACACAAAAAACTCCTTCACCTCCGATGAAGCCAGATCGAAAAACACATCCACACCATCGTCTTTGATGTCGAGATAATCGTAGCGGCTGTTTTTAAAGCTGGTTCCCACATCAAACAAACGTGTGTTGATAATTTCCCAGCCCGAGGGCAAATTAACCGACAACGCCATATTTTCTACCTTACCAAACAAACGTGAATTTCTCACAGTCACTTTTACATAAAAATCTTGTCCCTGAGTTAGTTTGGTAGGATTGATGGCGTGGTTGTCCATGTCGTAATAGGTCAAATCCAACCACAAATTATCTTCAACGTGAATTTCTCCGGCAGGCTCCGGGATTCCTGAAGCAGTGAAGGTTACAAACAAATCTTTCGTGGATTTGTTGAACACCTGAACCGGCACCTCTGTGCTTGCGTCCAGACTATCTGTTACCAACACATTCGGGGTAGTTTGGTTTCCGGATTGATATTTTCCATGGACGTAGGCATATTTCAAAGGGGTGTCAGCCGGTTGATTCCCCACAAACTGGGCAACAGCATACAGGGCAAAAGCAGTGGTCTGGGTACTCAACCAATCTGGACTTCCCAACTCTTTGGCTAACCGTTCAAACAAAATAAAAGCTGTATTTTGGTCATCAAGAAGTAAATAGGTCATGAGTAAGAACGATTGATCTCGCACATCAGAGCCATATCCATCTGAATAAGCATACGGATATCTCTCTCTTTCGGGAGTTATTCTTTTCAAAAGATTCTTCGCCATTTCCGTTTGACCAGCCAAGGCATAGGCCGCAGCCAGATGCACCAAGGCCTGCGACGACAAGTCTTTCAACTCCGACATCCTGTTCATGGCACCCAAAGCAGGCCGATGAGCCAAAGCAAGGGTATAAAGTCGATAGGATTGATTGGCATCACCGGTATAACCTTTCATAAAACGCTCCGACATCCAGCTGTTGGCCATGCTTGTTTGATATTTGATCCACCTATCGACCATGGTTTGCGAAACCGGATACCCTTGATCCATAGCCAATACAATGAAATTGCCCACATAACTGGTAATCCAGTCATTTGCCTGATACTGTCCCGGCCAGTAAACAAATCCCCCTGACGACTGCTGACGTTGGCCTAATTTGGTTAAGGCTGACATCATGTTGCGTGCCAGATTTTCTTTTTGAATTTTGGTCAGCGTAGTGAAGCGTTCCAGAAATAATTGGGGAAATACAGCCGAAACCACCTGTTCGGAACAACCATAGGGATATCGAGTTAAATAACCCATGCGTTTTTCCAAATTGATGGGGAATATGCCTGAAAAGGTTACCTCAAGTTTGCGGGTATCGGGCAGCCCCACACTTGGGGGTTGGTATGTGGAATCGGCACCGGGCTTTAGGCGATGATGTTGGGCAATCGTAACCACAGGATTGGGATTGCGTACCTGCAATTCCACATCGTAGTAAGCCGATTGGGTTCCGCTGCTCACCTCCACATGAATGGTTCCTACCCCCTGTAAATCGTTCACTTTCAACTCAATCCAGGCCAATTGTTCACCCTGCTTTTTGAAGGTAAGATTTTTTTGAGGACTTTCACACCGAAAGAAATCGTTGGTTGTTACCTTCACTTGTACCTCTTTTATTTGGTCTTCCATGGCAAAAACAGACACCGGCATGTTGATGGTTTCTCCTGGACAAAGCACCCGTGGCACGGTCGCCAGCACCATCAAAGGTTGCTTTACGGTCATGGTTCTCTGTTCGGAACCAAAGGAATTTTTATCAGCCGCCACCACCATCACACGTACCGACCCGATATAGTTGGGCATATGCAAGGTATGCGTATCTGCCTGTCCGGCTTTCAGGGTAATGGGACCCAAAAAAGTAACCACCGGTTTAAATCGGTTGGCTTTTTTATCGCCATTTTCCTGATCTTCTTCCGATCCGTCACCACCCACGGCGATGGTGTTCAGGATTCGACCTCCGAAGGCACCCAAAATTTCATCATAGTCGTCCCAGGTTTTTATGGCCAGCGCTTCTTTGGCAAAAAACCAGGCATGGGGATCGGGGGTTTTGAAATTGGTAAGATCCAACAATCCATCGTCCACCACGGCCAGCGTATAGGTCATGTCGCGCTGATTTTTTTCGGTAATCCGAATGGTATAATCTGAGTTCGGCTTTACGCTCTCAGGTGACTCAATCACCGGTATAAGTATCGACTCGGGGTTGTCCACCGTGATATTGGCCAAACCATACATGCGTACAGGCAAGTCGTTAACACTCTGACTGTAAGGTTGCATCACACGAACCGACGCATACACGTTGGGAACCATGCGATCGGTGGCCACAAAACTAACCACCATTTCCTTTTTTCCGGCGGCTTGTTGCCAGCTTTGAAGAATGGTATCAGCACTTTCGATGCTCACCAGCAATCGTGCATTGGGGGGCAAGTCCATGGTGAGGTGCACCGAATCGCCCACCTGATATTTCTCGCGGTCGGTACTCATGCTCAGGTGTGCCACATCTCCCGGAGCCTCGCGTTGATCGCGACTATAATACGACGGCCAATCCATGTAAAACTTAACTCCTGTGCTATGACCACCATTGGGATCAGAAATTTCAGCATAATACCAGCCCCACGACGGATAATGCAAATCAACGGAGAACTGCGCCTTACCATCCTTTGAATCAATGGTTTGAGATAGTATCTTGTCGTTGTAATGACTGTTGAGATATCCGGCCAGATTGGAACCTCCACCATTGCCATACCACCAACTCCATGAGAGTTTGTACACGCTCACGACCAAACCTCTGACCGAAACGGGATTACCCAATTCATTCACCGTAGCTACCTCAAATTCAACGGGCTTATCCACCTCCAGATAATCGGCACCTTTGGGAACTTCGGGAGATTTTACACCCACATAAGTGTTGAAGGGCGAATAGGTCATTCGTTTTTGATTCACACTGAAATCACCACCTTTTTCCATTACTTTGGTAAAGAAACTCACACCAATCATTCCGGGTGCGTTGGTGGCCGAAGGCAGATCGATTTGGAAGTCGGCCTTCCCCTCGTCGTTGAGCTTGCCACTAAAAACCGTTTGTGTTTCAGGATAAAAATTTCGGGAAGGAGAGCTAAAATGATAGCCATAATAACCGTCGAAACGCGTGGCCTGTGGCTTGAATGTGGCTTCCACTACCGCTTCAAATCCCGAAGCCGGACCCCCACTCAGCCACCGTGAAATGATTTCACCCTGATCGTTCTTGTTGGAAAGTAAACTGTCGGTAAAACTAAGTTCAATCTTGAGTCTGTTAGGCTTGATGTTTTCTATACGCAACGACTTGGTAAACACGGCATTTCCCATTTTTGCCGTGGCATAATACACGCCGGTTTCGGCATCCGGTGAGGTTTTCATGCTAAAGGTGTAGAAACCATTTTCGCCTTTGGAAACAGTTTTGGTTTGCACCACCTTACCTTTGGGATTGGTAAGTTCCATCGTAACCGGGTGATTATCGGGAAGTTTACCCGATTTATCTTCTACTATCAGGGTCAGAAACAAGGTGTCGCCCGGTCGCCAAACACCACGTTCTCCGTAGATAAACCCTTGCAAACTTCCCTGTCGGCTTCTGCCACGGGTATCAAATTTGGCGTAGGAAAGCGCCTGCCCGTCATCTATCTTCAAATAAGCCGATTCCTTGCCCTTGGTTGCCACCAAAAATGCCGGTGAAGATTCTGAGGGAAGCGCCAGTGTGGCCATTCCTTCACCATTGGTATTCGATTGGGCGAGAAACTGCTTCTGGAATCCATACACCTGAATTTGCACTTGTGCTTCCGGCTTGGTGGTCAATATGTTATTCACCCATACGTTGAGGTTGGCGCCATTGTTTTTCACCGTAACCCCCAAATTGGAAGCAAGTATGTTTTTGGTGGCAAAATGATCGTTGTACGAATAATAAAAAGCCTGCTTGCATGGGTTGTTCCGGTTTCGCCAGTAATAACCATCATCATCATCGGGGTCGTCCTCACAGGGATAGATAACATCATCGCGGTCAAAGGAAAGTTCTATCTGATAAATGGCACCAGGTTCGGTATTAATCAATTTGGTGAGGTCGAGGGCATAAGCCGAAAAATCCCATGTGTTGGATTTGGGTGCCCCCTCCAGGGTATATTTTCCTTGATAGATTTGTTCGCCAACGCGGTACATTTCATAATCGCCATCAAAGCTGTTAACCTGCAAAAACTGGAGGATATTCTGTGTGAAAACTTTAGAGATGGTGACATCCACGGAAGTAAGGTTTCTCACTTCGAAGGGAATGTTCCAACGGTCGTTTCCCGGTAAAATATTACCTGAACCCGTAAATTTTACCGTAGGTAATGCAGGCTCAAAATGCACGACTCTTTCTTCATTTTCCACCAATTTGGCACCCATTACATTTTCAATTCCGGCAGCAATTACCAATGTTTGATCGGCAGTTAACCGATTTTTTGGAATCACGCGAATGGTATTGTTTTCCACAGAAAGTGAAATGGGCGATTGGTCTTTAAAAAACACAAGTCCGTCAAGCGATTGGCGGGGATTAAGTGGGTCGGTAAAGGTGAGAATCACTGTTTGATCGGGAGCAGATTCGGTGGAAACAGTCAGCAATTTAAACTCCTTGAGGGTTGGCACCTCAAAATTGGTGGAGTTGTGTGCTTTGCCTGAGGAGGGTGCTTTCCAGGTAAGCAGGACCATTTGCGGAACCCGGGTGCGTTCGATGCTGTCGATGGTAAAACCATAAACCGGGGGCAATGAGGTTTTGTCCCAGGTAACCGACAATGATTTTCCATCGAGGGAGGCTTCCAACCAATGTTGAAGCTGGTGTGGGTCGATGACGTCGGAAGCCACAATACTACCTTCCAACTTGTTCCATTCCAGCGAGTTGTTGTTGTAAGGAATTAAATTAAGTGCCCCCGGGGTAAAATCCAACTCGATGATATTAAAAGAAAATTCCACTTCAGGAAACGACACCTCCTCATCGGGATAAAGCTTGCTTAAATTAAGTCGTGCCTCATAGGACTTTCCGTTGGTTAGAGGTTCATCCGGGATAAAACGAATATTTTGTCGTGAAATCAGATACACCTTCCCCGAAACCTGCGGGCTCAGGAAGAAAATCCCTTCTGTCAATGGCATGTTAAGCGGCATGGATTCTGCCACAGGAAAAGCCAGATGCGCATTTATCACAGAATTGGCAGGAATGACGCCCGTGGTATGACTCGTAACATAGTAATCAGCAGGTCTTTCAATTTTGGTTGATGATTGATTACACGACCATAATCCGGCCAAAATCAAAACGAACATCAGCAAGGTGGTCTTTTGGGAAAGAAGCATGGTTTTCATGAGGTTTATTTTGTGAATGAAACATGAATCTCTTGTCTGGTTTTCAATTGGGAAGAAAATGACAGGAGCAAATCATGTGGTAGTAAAATTACGCTGTATTTCTTCAAGTATTGCGAAAGATGGAAATAAATTATCAAGAAGTTGTAAAAAAAATCGTTGCAGCCTGGTACCAATGTCACTTTAATGTCTATTGCAATAGAATCAAATTTTGCCAATAAGTAGCTACATGGTCGGCAAAACATCCTTTTGCAGGGTGATTTGAAAATACTCCATGCTTTTCAATCATTTGGCGCAAAGTTTCGTACCTTTGCAAAATGGTATTCCGGGTCAAAGGTTGAATCATCAATTCCTCTCAATACAGGCCTGTCGCCTGTTGACGACCATCCTGCAAGGTTTTTATCTCACGCAGTGAACGAATTTTCATGGCATCACCTCCCAATTATACTGTCTATTGAGGATAACCTTCGTATAATTTGGACCTAAAGCCACCTGAAATAGCACTAAATTAACTGATACAAATAATTAAATTCAAATTTATGGGAAGATCACAAGATACATTTAACAAAAAAGAAGTCAGAAACAAGAAAGAAAAAAAGAGAAAAGACAAAGAAGCCAAAAGATTGGCCCGCAAAGACAATGAAAAATCGGGCGACCTTATCGACATGATAGCCTATGTGGATGAAAATGGGGTAATTGTTGACACACCACCGGATCCGGATAAAAAATCGGAAGTGGAACTGGACAGTATCGATGTAAGCGTACCCAAGCGCGATGATATTCCTTACGATCCCATTCGCAATGGTGTGGTTACCTTTTTCAACGAATCAAAAGGGTTTGGATTTATCAGAGACCTCGAAACACAGGAGAGTATCTTTGTGCATGCCAACAACCTGCTCGAGCCCATCAAAGACAACAATACGGTTACCTTCGAAGTAGAAATGGGACCCAAAGGACCCAGCGCCTTCAAAGTTAAACTGTTGAAATAACCCTTGGGGTCGCACCCCTCCCTCCTGTCCCGAAGTCTGCCATCGTTGCAGAATATGCAATTTAACATAGTTGCCGCCATCCATAAATCTTTGTGCGATAATTGGTTGAATTGGCAGTATTTGGTTGTACCTTTACCGCCTGAATCAGTGGCATGCTAAATTGCCCCTGCCAAACTATATACGACTCATTATGATGAAGGCGCATTCATTTCACATCCCGGTTCTGGGCATAGGATACACGTTGGATACTCCCCTCAAGGTTTCACATTTCGGCATTGATTCGGTAATTTCACTGGTGGATGATATTCTGATTGAGAAATTACGAAAAATGTACTGCGAAAAATTTGAAATCCCTTATCAGGAAATTTCTGAAAAAATAGAAGACTTCAGGGCCAAGCGCATCACTTCATATCTTAACCTGATCAACAGCCTGGCAGAAAAGAAGTTTGAAGAACTGAAGGCCGCCACCATCGAAAAAGGCAACGAGCTTAAAGAATTTTACCAAATGTTGCCCGACAGCTCTGCCATCAAAGAAGACTTTAAGAATGCGGCTGCCAAATATTTCAATTTCAACGACATCAAAACCTGGATAAACGAGAACATGTCCAGAGGCAGCATCGATGTAAATATCATGACCAAAATTGACAAGGACAACTATGTTCGCGGCAAAAAACTACCCGTTGAATTTAATGATGCCCATGCCGCCTTACGCGGGTTTGCCCAAAGCGATTTGAGTTCATCCATGGTACTTTCGGCCGGCATGAACCCACGCTTGTACAGTTATCTGGAAAATTTTGATGATTTTTATCCCAATGCTGAAGGTACCATTAAGAAAAAGATTGCCCTCAAGGTGAGCGATTACCGTTCGGCTCAAATTCAGGGCAGGTTTTTGGCCAAAAAAGGCATCTGGGTGTCAGAGTTCCGAATTGAGTCGGGATTGAACTGTGGCGGACATGCTTTTGCCACCGATGGTCATTTGCTTGGTCCCATTTTGGCAGAATTTAAAGAGAACCGCGCCATACTGGCCAAAACCAATTTCGATATACTCACACATGCCTTGTCCGCGAAAAACCGTCCGGTACCTCAGGCACAACTTCCTTTGAAGATTACCGCTCAGGGTGGTGTGGGAACAGCCGAAGAGCACGACTTCCTGCTCAAACACTATGGCGTTGATTCGGTGGGTTGGGGCTCCCCCTTTCTGTTGGTTCCCGAAGCCACCTCCATCGATCAAGACACCATGAATCAGTTGGTTGAAGCCAAAGAAGACGATTTGTATTTGAGCAATATCTCTCCACTGGGCGTGCCTTTCAACAGCCTGAGAGGCAACACCAAGGACATCGAAAAACTATCGCTCATCGTCAAAGGAAAACCGGGCAGTGCATGCCCGAAAAAATACATTGCCTTCGGGGGTGACGCCGACAATACCACCATGTGCACAGCCTCCAGAAAGTATCAAAATAAAAAAATTAAGGAGTTGCATGCAGAAAAACTGGAACCTGATACATTTAAAATGCGATTCGATAAAATTGTTGAGAAATCGTGCATCTGTGTTGGATTGGGGACGTCCAGTTTGTTGGCCAATAACCTGGATACCAAAATCGAAGGCAAGGGAGTTTCTGTTTGTCCGGGTCCCAACATGGCCTATTTTTCCAAAATCATGAGCCTGAAGGAAATAACCGACCATATCTACGGACGAACCAATATCATCTCGCGTACCGATCGTCCCAATATGTTTGTGAAAGAACTAAGTATCTACATCGACTATCTCAAAAATAAAATGGACGAAACCAAGTCGGCCATGACCAAAAAACAGGAGCAGTATTTCCAGACCTTCGAACAGAACCTAAGCGATGGAATTGTCTATTACCAAAATCTTTTTAGCGAATTGAAGGACAAGTTTGCCGATACCAGGTCAGGTATTCTTCACGACCTGGAGATCAACTTAAAACGACTCAAGTTGCTGAAAGAGAACGCTTAAGAATCGCCTTAAGCACCTGTTACCCTAAGTAAGATGTCTTGCCATTACCACTGCGTTTGGGACAAGTCGGAATCTCTACACAAACAGTCCTTAAATGGAGTTGATTCATTAAAAAGTTGTTAAAGCGCTTCGATAAAAAATGAAATATCGGGCTGGAAGAGGCAATTTATTGACAAACAAACATTTGTGCAGTCTTTCAATAATCTCTGCGGAACTCTGTGGTAAAAACTTTGTTTCCATACTTTTCGGAGTAAGCTTAATAATATTGGACAGTTCCGGTACATATTCATTTTTGCTTATATTTACCTCCGATTTGGCTTTCGTTTGATGGAAAAAGGCGAAATTTCTCAATTTTTAAGATAACTGAAGCCCGGTTAACTTAAGCCAAGACAGAGATTTTTTTTGAAAAAAATTGGCAGTCAGCATCATGCCCATGAAGGAAAACCAATCCGTACCTCTAAGTGAGGTCGATGACATACAGTTATTCGACCTCTTTGAATTGTCTGAAATTCAAAATTTTCAGAATATGTTTTCGGATGCGTTGGGAATTGCATCCATCATCACCAAGCCCGATGGCACTCCCCTTACTCAGCCTTCGCGGTTTTGCAGGTTGTGTCGCGATATTGTCAGAGTTACGGACAAAGGCAAAAGTAATTGCTTCAGGTCGGATGCCTTTCTGGGCAAGTACCAAAGCTCGGGCCCCATTGTTCAAAAATGCCTGAGTGTGGGCCTTTCCGATGCAGGAGCTAGTATTACGGTGGGAGGCAAACACATAGCCAATTGGCTGATTGGACAGGTGCGCATCGGAGACCTCGACGAAAAACAATTGACCGACTATGCCCTCGAAATCGGAGCTGACCCCGTGGAGATGCTCGCCGCAGCAAAGGAAGTACCCTACATGGATGAGAAACAGTTTACAAGTGTAGCCAACCTGCTTTTTGCAATGGCCAACCAACTATCGGAGCAGGCCTTTAACAATTGGCAACTTAGAGGTCAGGTGGAACTCAACAGAGAGGCTCAACATTTGCTCAAATCAGAAAAAGAAAAATACAGATTGCTGGCCGAAAACAGTTCCGACGTGATCTGGACCATGGACCTGACCGGAAAATATCATTACGTGAGCCCATCTGTGTTCAAATTGAGAGGATATACTGCTGAAGAAAACATGCAGCAAACTTTCGATGAAACACTAACGCCCAATTCGGTGGCCTACATCACAGGTTTGTTTACCGAAACCGTAAAACGGATATTATCAGGCGAAAGACCTGAGCCTGAAATGCTTGAAGTGGAGCAACGTTGCAAAGACGGATCCACTGTCTGGACCGAGATAAATATCAGCGGGATTTATAACGCAGAAAACCAATTCATGTATTTTTTGGGTGTAACGCGCGACATCTCTGAAAGAAAAAAACAGGAAAATATCCTCGAAAAGTACAAACAAATTGTTTCGAATACCCCCGATGGCATCTCACTTGTCAATTCGGAATACAGGTATCTAATTGTAAATGAAGCCTATGAAAAATTTACCGGAATTTCGAAAGACCAAATCATGGGTAGTACCATTGCCGAATATATGGGCGAAGCCACATTTCTCTCACAAATAAAACCTAAGTTCGATCGGTGCCTCCAAGGCGAAACCATCAAATATCAAATGTGGTTCGATTTTCCGGTGTTGGGGACACGTTATGTAGATGTTACTTACTTTCCTCATACTGAAGTGGATGAGGAAGTTAGCGGTGTGGTGGCACTTACCCGCGATATTACCGAATTGCAATTAACCCGCGAAAGTTTGATTGCCAGCGAAAACAGGAAAGCCGATCTGCTGAGGGCCCTCCCCGACCTTCTGTTTCTATTTAATGAAAATGGTGATTATCTCGAAATTTTTTCCGAAAACGACGCCAAACTTTTTATTCCCCGACAAAATTTATTGGGGAAAAATATCAGGGAAATTTTTCCTGAAGAGCTGGCCTTAAGGGCCTTGAGTGCGTTTCGTCATGCCATCGAACATGGCACCTTGGTGCAATTTACCTATTTCATTGAAATAGAAGGCAGAACAGATTACTTTGAAGCACGGATTGTGCCTAATAAAGATAAACAACTGGTAACCATTGTGCGCGACATTACGATGCAACGTCAGGCGGAAATACATCGCGATTTGCAATTACGTTACACCAAAGCACTAAACGAAATAGCTGAAGCCGTAATTTCGTCGGAAAACACAGCCGAAATATTTTGCGAAACCAACAGAATAGTGGGAAAAAGCCTGGAAATCGACCAATCATTGCTATATCATTTCTCCGCTGCTCAAAACAACCTCAAGTTTATATGCGGGCATAACCGAAATGATGACAGTCAGCTTGGTATTCCTAAAGGTTCATCCGATTTTCTCCAATTGCTTCCCCAATCATTTGCTCACATCCAACGAGCAAAGAAACCCTTCATTAGCCATTTCGATAGGATAAACAGACTTGTGATAAAGGATCATGCGGAAGGTATGTTGCACGAACAATTTCATATCAAGAGTCTGCTCTGGTTTCCGTTTGCCATCGACGAAAATGGCTATTACTTGTTTGTTCTCAACCAATTGAACGCCAAGCGCAGTTGGTCGGACATCGAAATTGGATTTCTTGAATCGGTGGCCAAATTGGTCACCATGGCCATCATTAAAAACCGTTTAACCAGCGAAAAAAACCAAGCCGAAGAAATCATCAAATCTAAGGAAGTTACATTCCGAACGGTAGCCGACTACACCTACGACTGGGAATACTGGCTGGAACCCAACGGACGTTTGGTTTATATTTCGCCTTCGTGCGAACGAATCACCGGGTACTCAAGGCAGGAATTTCTTGTTTATCCCGAGCTGTTGAAGTCTATTATTCACCCCGACGACCGTGAGGCCCACAACAGTATCTTCCAAAAGGTTAAAGAAAACAAGATCAGCAATTTTGTTGGTGAAATCGACCTGAAGATTAAAACCAAACATGGAGATACTAAATATATTGGTCACATCTGCCGGCCGGTATTCGACCAAAACAATCAATATGCCGGAATCCGTGTCAGCAACCGCGACATTACCCTCCGAAAGGTGGCCGAAAACAGGTTGAAATTACTCAATCGGGCTGTGGAACAAAGTATGGCCGCCGTGGTTATTACCGATAAAAATGGCATTATTGAATACGTAAACCCCAGATTTACTGAACTCACCGGATACAGCACACAAGAGGTTATCGGCAAAAATCCACGATTTTTGCAATCGGGAAACCTGCCCAAATCGTACTACACCCAATTGTGGAAAACCATACTCACAGGCCGAAACTGGCATGGCGAGTTTAACAACCTAAAGAAAAATAGAGAACCCTATTGGGAACAGGCAGTGATTTCTCCAATCCTCGATGAAAAGGGGGAAATAGCACATTTTATCGCTGTTAAAGAAGACATTACTGAAAAGAAAAAAATGTTTGAAGACCTGGTGATAGCCAAAGAAAAGGCCGAAGAAAGCAACCGACTGAAAACCGCTTTTCTGAACAATGTATCCCACGAGATACGCACGCCTTTCAACGGAATACTGGGGTTTCTGTCGCTGATGGCCAAAAACGACATTTCGGATGACGATCGGAGGCAATACATCAGCATCATCAATCACAGCGCCCAACGTTTGCTTAACACCATCAACGACATTGTGGAATCGTCGCAAATCCAAACAGGACAAATTACCATTAAGTTGACCGACACGTCATTGACCCAAATCATCAAAGAGATATCAATCCAACATAAGGAAGCGGCAACAAATAAAGGGTTGAGTTTTCAGATAATCAACAAATTACCCGACGATTTAACTACCATGACGACCGACAGGAGCAAATTGCTTGCTATCCTTAACAAACTGATAGACAATGCCATTAAATTTACCATAAAGGGGTATGTCAAACTGGAATTGGAACAAATGGAAAAGAAAATAAAATTTTCCGTTCACGATACGGGAATTGGTATCTCCACCGATAAATCGGATACTTTGTTTAATTATTTTTCACAAGTAGAACTTTCTGAAACCAAGGCCTTTGAAGGCTCAGGCCTGGGGCTCTTTATTTCAAAATCGTACGTTGACATGCTTGGTGGCCACATTTGGATGCAGAGTCGTTTGAACAAGGGAACAACCTTTTCTTTTACCTTGCCCCTGGTTAACTGACATGCTTGTTTTTCTTTTGTTCCGATAGATAGAGAAACTTTGCCCGAAAAGTCGTCGTTGAACAAAAATTTGCGGACAAATGCACACAAGATTTTATAAACATCTTGAATCTGATTGCTTTTTATTGTACTTTTGGTGATGTATTATCGTCATTGCGAAATGATGGTATTTGACAATTGGCCCTGACAATTATTCATTTTTTTGTATTCAAAACATTGAATCAACAATCGGCTTGTGTGGAGAATACACCGGTAATGCATGTAATTGTTTGCTACCCTAACGGAGGCAATCAATATTGATTACCCCCTCTTGATGGTTGTTCGGGGTAGAGTGTAATAACTGACTACCTGGGCAGCCCTATGAGTAAAAAAATAATAAACCTACCGCCCCTCTGCTTAAATGCCTGCAAAATTTTGGCAACAGCCATTCAAATCCGGGCTTTGCATGTTCAGGTTTGCACGATCTCAAATATCAAAACAAAAAAAATGATACCATCCACCAAACAGCAAGTCACCACATCACGGTCAAACCACTACCTCAATTCAACAATCGTATGAATATGTCCGAACAAAAAGAGTTTGAAATCAATTACCAACAGCTGTTCAGCAAAATGCTTAACGGATTTGCTTATCACCAGATAGTTACCGATGATAGCGGAAAACCCATCGACTATATCTTTCTGGATGTGAATGAGCGCTTCGAACACCTCACCGGATTAAAGAAGGAAAACATTTTAGGCAAACGGGTTACCCAAGTGATTCCCGGAATTGAAAACGATACCACCGATTGGATTGGATTGTACGGGAAAGTTGCTTTAAATGGTGAAGAGGCCAAATTTGAAAGCCATTCAACAGAAATCAACAAGTGGTACACTGTTTCAGCCTTTTGTCCCGAGCAAGGATATTTTGTTACTTTCTTTCACGACATTACAGCACGCAAATTGCTTGAAAATACATTAAAGCAAGAAAACGACCTGTATTTGGATCTGGTTAATCATCAACCGGCAGGCATCTACCGGATTCGCACCCTTGCCGAAAAAGTGAATAAAAGGAAAAAGACTGCGTTATCGCAAGTTTCGCCATATATGGTAGAGATGGTTAGTGATCAGTTTTGCACCCTGCTTCACCTCGAAAAAAAAGCATTTGAGAATGATCCGGATGTCATCCATGCGTTGGCTCATCCTGATGACAAAAAACAATTTGCTGCCAAAAACCTCGAAGCCTATGTTAAGTTTATGCCATTTGTTTGGGAGGGACGTTTTTTGGTAAACAGAAAAATAAAATGGTTTCACTTCGAATCGCACCCACGAAAACTTCAAAATGGCGACAAGCTATGGACCGGCATATTGTATGATATTACCAAACAGAAAAACAATGAATTGGCCATCAAAGAAAGTGAAACGAAGCTGAGGAATATTTTCAACCACAGCACCAACATGTTTTACAGTCACGATACCAACCACATGCTGCTTTATGTAAGTCCCCAGGTGAAAACCATCTTGGGTTACGAGGTGGAAGAAGCCATCATTAAATGGACCCAATTCACAACAGATCATCCCATTAATGAAATTGGATTTCGGGAAACTTCATTGGCCATCAGCACCGGCTTACCACGTCCGCCCTATGAGCTGGAATTGCGTCACAAATCAGGAAGAAAAGTTTGGGTAGAGGTGCACGAAGCTCCCGTGGTTGAAGGTGGAAAAACGGTGGCTATTGTTGGGTCGTTGAATGATATTACCGACCGCAAGCTGACTGAATTATCCCTGCAACAGCAGAAGGAAGAAATTGAGGTTCAATCGGAAGAATACCAAATGCTAAACGAGGAACTTCAGCAAATAAATACTGAGCTCGAAACCTCCAAAATAACCCTTGAGAAGTTGCTCATGGCCAAAGAAAAAACCATGCTTGAGGTCGAGTTGCACAACGAACGTCTGGAGAGTCTTGTACGTGTTTCTCAATACAAGTATAAAGACCAGCAGGATTTGCTGGATTTTACCCTCAACGAAGCCATTCAACTTACCTCGAGCCGCATTGGCTATGTGTATCTGTATAGCGAAACCAACGAGCAATTTACACTCATCACCTGGTCGAAAGAAGTGATGGACGAATGTAGGGTAATGAACCCGCAAACAGTTTATAATCTGGATAAAACAGGATGTTGGGGTGAAGCCGTGCGCCAGAAAAAACCCATTATAATCAACGATTATTCAGCCCAAAACCCTCATAAAAAAGGCACCCCGGAGGGGCATGTGGCCTTAAGGAAGTTTTTAACCATTCCCGTGATAATCGACGACCAAATTGTGGCGGTGGTGGGTGTGGCCAACAAAGCAACCGACTACAACTCATCCGATATCAGACAACTTACCTTGCTAATGGACTCCGTTTGGCGGATCATTGAAAAAGATGAGTTTGTTGAGCGCCTGAAACAGGCCAAAAAAAATGCCGAAGAAAGCGAACTCCGCTTTAAGGCCCTGCACAATGCTTCCTTTGGTGGAATTGCCATTCACGACAATGGACTTATTTTAGACTGTAACCAGGGTTTGTCTGAAATTACGGGCTATGCATTCGAAGAACTTATCGGAATGGATGGTTTGCTCCTCATTGCCGAACAATTCAGAGGTAAGGTTAGGAATAATATCAAAGAAGGATTCCAAAAACCCTATGAAGTGATGGGAGTTCGCAAAAACGGTGAAGTGTATCATTTGCGATTGGAAGCCAGAAATATCCCCTACAAGGGTCAACCGGTTAGGGCAGTGGAATTTCGCGATATTACACGTCAAAAGCAAGATGAATTCACCATCAAAGAAAGTGAGGAAAAACTCAAGTTTTTGTTCGACAACATGATACAAGGCGTTGTTTACCAGGATGCCAAGGGAGCCATCTTATATGCAAATAAGGCGGCAGAAGAAATTTTGGGTTTAAATGAAGAACAGATCAGCGGCCTTACTTCGCAGGACGAAAGGTGGAAATCCATTCACGAAGATGGCACAAAATATAAAGGAAGCGACCACCCGGCCATGGTGGCCCTGGCCACCGGAAAACCCGTGTACAACGCACGTATGGGGGTTTTCAATACACGTCTCAACGACTATGTTTGGATCAACATCAATGCGTTACCCAGATTTAAGGAGAACGAAAAAAAACCATTTCAGGTAGTTACCACTTTTCACAACTACACAGAAATACGCAAAGCCACACTTGACATGATAGCTGCCAAGGAACGAGCCGAAGAAAGCGACCGCCTGAAATCTGCATTTCTTGCCAATATGAGTCACGAAATCCGCACCCCCATGAATGGCATTCTGGGATTTACCAGCCTGCTGAGAGAACCCCGGCTTTCGGGAGAAACCCAACAGCAATATATCGACATCATCGAGAAAAGTGGTGCCCGTATGCTCAACATTATCAACGATATCATCAGCATTTCCAAAATTGAAGCCGGACAAATGGAAATCAACATGAAGCCCGTCGACCTCAGCAAAAAACTGGCATATATCCACGACTTTTTCATGCCCGAAATTGAGAAAAAAGGCCTCAGGTATATCGTTAAAAACAATATTGACACAGGACATTTTATGGTTGAAACGGATGCGGAAAAGCTCATAGCCATTCTCACCAATCTGGTGAAAAATGCCATTAAATTTACGCAGGAAGGATTTATTGAAGTGAACTGTGAACGCCGGAATACCGACATCCTATTCTCCGTGAACGATTCCGGATCGGGCATAACCACAGATAAAATCAACGTGGTTTTCGAACGTTTCCGTCAGGGAAGTGAATCGCTCACACGCAATTATGAAGGTGCAGGGCTGGGACTCTCCATTTCAAAAGCTTTTGTGGAATTGCTCGGGGGCAAAATATGGGTTGAAAGTAAGGCCGGACATGGTTCTACCTTTTACTTTACCATCCCCTGTCGCAACGAACAACCCCATGCCAACATCGATCCCAATCCATCCAATGAATCCGACTCATCTCACATTTCAGAAAAAATCACCGTGCTGCTTGCAGAGGACGACGATGCATCGGAAATGTTTATTTCCATCGTGTTGAAACCCATAGCCAAAAAAATAATCAAAGTAAAAACAGGTTCCGAAGCTGTGAGAATTAGTAAAGAAAATCCCAACATCGACTTGATATTAATGGATGTAAGGATGCCCGAACTCAACGGACTCGAAGCTACCCGCCTCATTCGTGGTTTCAATCGCGATGTCATTATTGTGGCGCTTACCGCCTTTGGTCTTACAGGCGACCGTGAAAAAGCACTGGAGGCGGGATGCAACAACTACATGGCCAAACCCATCAACAAAGAAAAGTTTTTTGCCATGATCAATCAATATTTTGCCAAGGATAAATAGCATAACCATGGAATCTTTTAAGTACATTACTCCCGGAATATACCTGCTGCTGGTGGTGTTGTGGCTTTACATTTTAGTTTTTTACATCAGGAAAATCCAACGAAAAAACACCTACGACCGACTTCTGTTTACCCTGCTGATTATTTTGGCCATCGATGCTTTCCGTACCTTGTTCGAAAGTTTGTATTTCGGAATATGGTACACCTCACGTTCCGAAATTATCCCCTTGTGGATTTACGACTTCCTCTCCCAACCTTTCCTTGTATTCATTCCAAAAACCATTAACCTGGCAGCCTCACTGATTATTCTGTTTATCCTGATAAAAAAATGGATGCCTGCCGAAACAAGCAGACGCCAAAATATCGACCAACAGATAAAAGAACAAACCGATGAGCTGCAAACCACCATTCAACAGTTAAAGTCGGCTCAAAACGAGTTGCGCGACAGCAGAGAACATTACCGGAACAGATTTGAATATTTTCCTTTTCCGGTTTTTATTTGGGAAAAAAGAGGCGTCGACTTCGAAATGGTGTCGGCCAACATAGCCGCGGGAAAAGATTCTGACGGAAAAATTCAGGATATCTTTGGCATCAAATCAAGAATTCTGTGGAAAGATGAACCCGACCTTACCCAACTCCTAAATGATTGCTTCGACCGGAAAAAAACATTCAACATCGAACGCGAATACCAGTTCAGGGCATCAAAAAAAACCAAGTTTGTTTCTGCCACTTATAGCTTCTTGCCTCCCAATCAGGTGCAGATTGTTACCGTGGATATCACCGAACAAAAAATGGCCGCCCTTGCCATCGAAGAAAGCGAAAGCAGGTTGCATCGGGCCGTTACCCACTCCCCCTTTCCCATGATGATACATGCCGAGAACGGGGAGGTAATCATGATTAGCAACGCATGGACCCAAATTACCGGATATACCATGGACGACATTCCTACAATCGGTATATGGATCCAAAAAGCTTACGGCGAAAAAATGGAACTTGTTAAGGAGGATATCGACAAATTATACGGTCTGTCGGGGCAAGTGTACGAAGGCGAATACATCATAAATACTAAGAACGGAGACACCCGAATCTGGGAATTTATGTCGGCTCCCCTGGGGGTTCTGCCCGATGGCAGGCGCATGGCCATCAGCATGGCAACCGATATTACCGAAAGGAAGCAGGCACAAATGGACTTGCAGGAGAAAAAAGAAGAGATTGAAGCACAAAATGAAGAATTACAGCTAATTAACGAAGAACTGAGCTCCACCAACGACCAACTTACTGCAGCCAAAGAAAAGGCCGAAGAAAGCGATCGCTTGAAAACCGCCTTCTTAGCCAATATGAGCCACGAAATCAGAACCCCCATGAACGGAATTCTCGGTTTCACCAACCTGCTGAAAACCAAAGTGCTATCAGGAGAAAAACAACAACACTACATTGGCATTATCGAAAAAAGTGGTGCCAGAATGTTGAGTATCATCAATGACATCATCAGCATTGCCAAGGTTGAATCGGGTCAGATGGACATCAGTAATTCCACTATTAATGTGAACGCGCAACTCGACTATTTACATACATTTTTTAATCCCGAATCGGAAAACAAAAACCTCCGCCTGAGCTATCGTTGCGGGCTTCGTAGCGAAGAAGCCAATGTGGTAACCGACAAAGAAAAAATCATCGCCATCCTGACCAACCTCATTAAAAATGCGCTGAAATTTACCGAAAAAGGAGCCATTGAATTTGGTTACGAAAAAAAATGGGAATTTCTGGAGTTCTTTGTAAAAGATACAGGTGTGGGCATCGGCAAAGACAAGTGCGAAGTGATTTTTGAGCGCTTCATTCAAGGGAGTGAATCGCTTTCACGAAATTATGAAGGAGCCGGACTTGGCCTGGCTATCTGCAAAGCCTACGTCAACATGCTGGGTGGCGAAATCTGGGTGGAAAGCCGACCGGGACAGGGTTCTGTTTTTTATTTTACCGTTCCGTTTCGAACAGAAGATGATGAGGCCCGCACACACGACAATTCGGCTTACGAACCATTGACCATTCCTGAAAAAAGACTAAAAGTATTGATTGCTGAAGATGATGAAGCTTCGCTGCTTTTTGCGACCATCGCCATCGAAAGCGTTGCCAAAGAAATTCTGGTGGCCAAAACCGGTTTGGAAGCCGTAAACCTCTGCAAACAGCATCCCGACCTGGATTTAATCCTGATGGACATTAAAATGCCCGAAATGCATGGTCATGAGGCCACCCGAATCATCAGAGGCTTCAACCCAACCGTAGTTATCATAGCTCAAACAGCCTATGCCCTCACGGGCGACCGTGAGAAAGCCCTTGAGGCAGGATGCAATGACTACCTCTCGAAACCTATCAACAAATTTAAACTGATGGCACAAATAAACGAATTTATTAAGTAACAAAGTACTCGGCGGATAATTGGTCGTACAAGCTAACACAAATATTGTAATATAAAAAAAGAAACGATTATCGAATGTTCGTTTGCCGGAAAAACAAAATGGAGTAACCATTTGCCATAACTTACGTAAAACAACCACTTACATACCAAAATAAGTACTCCATGGAAAACCTGAAAATTTTAATTGCAGAAGACGACGAAGCCTCACAGTTGTTGCTACGCATGGTAGTACGACCCTTTGGAAATGAGATTTTTGTTGTGAACAATGGCGCAGAAGCAGTAGAAACCTGTCGTAACCAGCCGGACATGGATTTGGTACTCATGGACATCAAAATGCCTGTCATGAGTGGACTTGAGGCCACCCAACGCATCAGGGAATTCAACAAACAATTGATTATTTTTGCCCAAACAGCATTTGTGGAAAACGACATCAAACAAAATGCAATGGCACTGGGTTTCAACGAATACCTATCCAAACCCGTTGACAAACTGAGCATTGGTACCCTGATCAGTAAGTATTTTTGAAAATCCTGGTTTAGGAGTGACCTAATTTTTGTGACCCAGCTTGTATTCTAACCTTAAATTGAATTAAACGCAACCTCGGACAGACACTCTATTCGTCTGTTAATCAATTAGTCCCCGACCCATTTTATTGATTTTTCCTTCTTCCTTAAACTCACGGATAAGCCTGTCGAGCACACCATTTACAAATGTTTTGCTATTGCGTGTGCTGAAATATTTGGCCAGTTCGATGTACTCATTCAGGGTAACTTTTACTGGAATGGTTTCCATTTCCTTCAATTCCACCATGGCCATTTTCAACAAAATTAAATCCATTAATGGAACGCGATCGTATTCCCAATTGTTGGTTTTCAGTTTCAGAATTTCGGTGGCTTCGTCGTCGTGAGTGATGACATACCTATAGAGCTTTTTTACAAACTGGATATCCTCCTCCTTGGTTCCATTCTCGGTTTTGTAGATGTCGGGGAGCAGCGTTGTGGAATCGAACTCATTGGAAAAAGTATCGAAAAATTTCAGGAGAAGAATAGACACAAGATCGTAACCATCAGTGAAATGCACACTTTTTTCCTCATAAAACGACTTGAGCAAATCGAAATTCGACAAGTTCAAATCAACCACCTTAATCAGAAAACGCTTGTCATCTTCCAATGTAACATGCTGATTTGCTATATAAATTTTATAAAAATCCTGATCGCGGAGCAAATTATAAAACTTTCTGATCATCTCATCCTGACCACCCCAATTTGTTTTAAATGCCGAAGCTTTGCGTTTGTAGTCCACATTCTCTTCCAACCCTACCAAAGCACGGTTGTTGATAAAATTTAATCGGGGATTGAGGTCTTCGGCGGTAGGATAAAACTTTTGTTTGTTCTCTTCCATCCTTACCTCCGCAAAATTGCGTACCTCAAGAAGAAACGACAATTGCCAGATAAAAAGTTCGTAAATTTTAGTTATACTTTGAAGCAACTGCTTTTCACCTGATGGTAAGTCTTCGGTACTTCCCGTAAACCATGAATAAAGCGCTTGTAGGGCTTTTATTCTTAAATGTCTGCGATATAACATAAAAATGCGCTAAATGAACTTTCCTTATACAGCGGCAAAAGTAAGCTATTTTTAGCTGTTTTTAAAAATCCAATTCAATTTGAATGTCAAATTTATTTTGTTGTGCATGGGCAGCAGGTTGGCTGACCAAATCAATCGATTGCAAGGCTAATTTCCCAACGCCCGAAAGGCATAGAAAATGATATTCAAATCCTTCCAAACATGGTAATCGCGGGCGTACAACAGATTCAGGTTGGTGATGGTTTCGGTTGAGTAGGTTTTTTGTTTCATGGCATTGATCGGATTCAAAACGCCTTTTCTGATACGGGGTAACTGATAAACAGGCTTTTCCATGGGGACATACCCTACCCAACTCTTGTATCCGAACAATACACTGAAGGCATTCGAAATAAAGCCTGCCGGCGATTTCACCAACCAAGCGAGTACCGGACTTCCCAACAAAAACAACATGGCCAGCACCATGTCCATCAACCGCTTATTCCGTCGGTTGGCGACACTGTCAACAGCATGTATATCAATGGTATATAAATCTCCTTGAGTATGAATACTATTACTTCCAATAATGGAAAGGCTATCTTCGGGGGCAATTTTGTAGGCTACCTGGGCACTTTTCCACTCGGTCATTTTATCGATAATTACCTGGTGTGGAACGCTTTTAGAGCAAAAGACGATTTCGCTGATCCGGTAGATCCGCACAATATCTACTACTTGCGAAATATTGCCGATAAAATTCTTCTCGGAACTGGACCTTTCGTTGGCCGATACCCAACCCACAAACGAAGGACGGATATAGGATCCGTAGAGTAAATCCGACACCCGCCGGGCTTCCTCTTTGTCGCCAATCACCAAAAAACGTTTGGCCTCGTCGTCGCCCACACGCACCCACGACACGCCCAGGGTGGCTAAAACCAGCCTGATGGCAGGCAATGCCAGCACGCCCCACAGCGTGCCCAACAAAATTAACGCACGCGAAAATCGCAACCATTCGGGCAACAGCGCATACAATACCAGGATGATGACCGTTCCACCCAACATTCCTTTGACGGCCGTCAGAATTTTTACCGGCCGGTCGTATCCGCCCGTAAAAAAAACCGACAACAACCACGTTAGCACATAGGTCGGCATCACGTAGTATATAAAGGTGGACGGGTAGTCGCCTCCACTTTCGTAGATCATGCCACGCCCCCAAACCTCTTTGATCATAAAAATGCCACCAAAAAGCAAAATTCCGTCGAGCAAGGGCAGAATAATCCGGTCCCAAAAACGTGACAACAAGGAAAGAAACGCCCTGAAATAAATGGCCAGGTTGATGAGTGCGGTGTACAATCGGGCATTCTTTTCCGAAAAATGCTTGTTGGCAAAAATCACCATAGCCTGGTAAAAAACCAGCACATAATTTACACTTCCCTTTTTGGTGCTCTCACCTTTATAATGTATGATTCGGGTATCGGGAAAATAATAATTCTTGTAACCGGCTTTTATCACGCGATAGCTCAGGTCGATATCTTCGCCGTACATAAAAAAAGTTTCGTCGAGTAAGCCAATTTCGTCTAAAACCGATTTACGCAAAAGCATAAAAGCACCGGCCAAAATTTCCACCTCATGTATTTGGTCCTTGTCGAGATGTCCCAGATGGTAACGTGCAAAACGTTTGCTATGAGGGAATAAGCTACTCAACCCGAACATTTTATAAAAGGAAGTGATGGGGGTTGGAAGACCTCTTTTGGATTCGGGCAAGAAATTTCCGGCTCCGTCCACCATTTTTACGCCCAGGGCTCCGGCATCGGGATGGCTGTCCATAAAGCCGATTATTTTACTAAAGGTATCGTCCTCAACCACCGTGTCCGGATTGAGCAACAACACGTACTCTCCTTGCGATATCCTGATACCCTGATTGTTGGCCTTAGAAAATCCCAGGTTGTTTTTGTTGGCAATCAACTGTACCTCAGGGAATTTCTTCTCCACCATGCTGTTGCTTCCGTCGATGCTGTTGTTATCAACTACAATTACCTCTGCATCAATACCTTGAACGGCTTTTCGAACCGAATACAGGCATTGTTCCAAAAAATATTCCACGTTGTAATTGACAACGATTACAGATAGTTTCATCAACAGGCGTAATGGTTTTATTCAAATAAGACCTTTAGTAAAGCAAAGCACAAAATTAACAAACTAACGCATTGTGATAATGTTTATTTTTGCCTTTATTAGTTTATGATAAACAAGATTCTCGGAACGACCGGAACACGAATGCTCAATGCAGTGTTCAACTTGGTGATACTCATCGTGCTTACCCGTGAATTGGGTCGGGCAGGGTTTGGTATCATCAGCCTGATAATTCTGGCCATCACCATTCTTCAACTTTTCATTGATTTGGTTGCAGGAAGCGGAATCATCTATTTTACATCACGCAAACCCCTCACCCATTTGCTGCTGCCTGCCTACATCTGGATTCTTTTTATTCTGATGATCTATTTGGCCATCGACATGGCGGCTCCGCATTTTTTTCCCGACGCCTTTTATCTCGTAGTTCCGCAAGGTTTCGCCCACGATGTGCTTTTCCTCACCTTGCTCAACGCATTGATGCTCACCCACTACAATCTGCTCATTGGGCAAACCAGAATAAAAACCTACAATTCCATATTTGTGGTGCAAATTACGGTGTTGTTTGTTGCCGTGATGGTGCACTTTTATTACTTCGACCAAAAAACGGTAGAATCTTTTGTAAAAAGCATGTACCTTTCCTATGCCACAGGTACCTTGCTGGGATTTATTGCCATTGGGAAATACATTCAATTTACTTCGGGGCTCCGTTGGATGGAAACCACCAGGGCGGTCATACGTTATGGATTTGTGAGTCAGGTAGCCAACGTGTTGCATATCGGAAACAAACGATTTTCGTATTGGATACTTAAATCGCTTTCCGGAGTTTCAGCGGTGGGCATTTATGGTGCCGGGGTGCAGCTTACCGAGGGATTGCGGCTAATCGGACAAAGTATTTCCCTTGTTCAGTTTTCGGCCATCGCCAGTCACGACAATTCTGAATACTCCAAACAACTCACCATCCGGTTGATGAAACTTTCGGTGATGGTGACTGCTCTTGCCTTGTTGGTGTTGCTCCTGATTCCTACCGAAGTGTATATCCTGATTTTCAAAAAAGACTTTTCCGAGTTGAAAACCATTATTTTAGCACTAAGTCCTGCTGTTCTGGCATTGGCTGCCAATACCATTTTTAGCGGGTATTTTGCCGGAATTGGCAAACCCAAGGTAAGCATGCAGGTAAATGCTGCCGGAATGGTGGTAACGCTGGTGGCTGCATATTTACTGATTCCTGCTTTCAACTACACGGGTGCTGCCATCACCGCCTCGCTGAGTTATTCCACCACGGTTCTCATACAATACATACTCTTTCAACGTGCCACCCGCACAGTGTGGAGAGAATGGATTCCTGACAAGACCGATTATCTGGCCATTAAAAGTATGCTCAGCACTGCCCTTTCCAAAAAATAAGAACTTAGCCCATGACCAACAACACCAAAGGAATTTTGCTCGCCATCGGAGCATCTCTGTCCATAAGCAATGTGTATATTTTTAGCAAAGCAGCATTGAATGAAATACATCTGGCACAATTTGGCATGTATTGGTTCGGATTGGGTATTCTTTGGAATCTGATTTATTTTTTTTCATTCAAAAAATACAAAAAAGCAGGCTCCATGAATGCCCGCAATTGGTGGAGTTTGTTGTTAATTTCATTTCTGGAAATGTTTGGTACCATGTTCTTTTTCATGGCCATCAAAACCGTTGAAAATCCGGCGGTTGTATCATTTTTGGCCAACATCAACCCTTTGTTTGTGGTAGGTTTGGGCATCTTGATTCTGAAAGAAAGATTTAACGGCATCGAATTTTTTGGCATGGCCATTACCCTTGCCGGAGCCGTACTCATCAGTATTACAGGTGTGGTGGGTGCCAATGGTATTTTTGTAAATGGCACCCAATATGTTATCCTGAGCGGAATGATTTACAGCATAGCCATGTTGGTGGCAAAAAAACAAATGAAAACCCTGGATGCCTCCTATTTAGCCACTGCACGTTTGTTGATGCTTTTTGTTCTGTCAGTGGTGATGCTGCTGATTTTGGATCTACCCTTTGCCATCGAACAGGAACCATTTCACAACATCCTGATTGGTTCGGTTTTGGGACCTTTCCTCGCGGGGGTTTTAGGATATATGTCGCTCAAATACATCGAGATGTCGAAAGCCACCATGGTACGAAGTGTGCGCAGTTTATTTGTACTTGTGGGAGCCTACGTGTACTTTCAGTCGCTTCCCTCCCAATGGCAAATCGTGGGTGGAATACTCACCATGACAGGTGTTGTTCTGATCTCCTTTGGCAAACTCAAAATGGTAAAAAGCCGAAACAAGAAGAAAGACAACAAGCTAATATCCTGACTCTTAACTGCAAAACGGTTTTTATGATTTATTATAAGTTCACCGAACTGTTTTAAAGGTAACTTTGTAAATCTAAAATTATACTACCATGAAACAAAATGTTGGAACCATTGACAAAATCGTACGCATTCTGCTTGCCGCCATCATTGGCTACGTGGGTTATGTAAACCAAAGCTGGTGGGGCTTGTTGGCCATTGTGCCACTTGCCACTGCCTTTATCGGCGTATGTCCGGCTTATCTGCCCTTTAACATCAACACCGGAAAGAAAAAAAGTTAGCGCCTAACCTGATCAAACAGAGGCAGTCGTGGAGGCTGCCTTTTTTTGTGAAATTTTTTTTGGAAAATATCCGGATCCCTTATCAACACAAAATGTTTAACAACTTCATGTACCGCGGGTGTGGGCAACCCGATTAAGTTGCTATTTTTGCCGCAAATTAGGAGAAAAATGTCCGTAGAATACACAGAAGATAGCATTCGGTCGTTGGATTGGAAAGAGCACATTCGGCTACGACCGGGTATGTACATAGGAAAATTGGGTGACGGAAGCTCGCAGGATGATGGCATTTATGTGTTGTTGAAAGAAATTGTCGACAATAGCATCGATGAGTTTGTAATGGGCAACGGCAACCAACTGGAAGTTACCGTTACCGATCAGGAAGTAACCGTTCGCGACTATGGTCGTGGCATGCCCTTGGGCAAAGTAATTGAATGTGTAAGCAAAATCAATACGGGAGCCAAATACGATTCCAAGGTTTTTAAAAAAGCTGTGGGGCTTAACGGGGTTGGATCGAAAGCCGTGAATGCCATGTCGTTAAAATTTGTGGCTCAATCCATTCGCGATGGTAAGTCAACACGTGTCACTTTCGAACGTGGCGAAATAGTTAAGGATGAGCCATTTATCGATTGCGATCTCAAGCAAGGCACCCTCATCAGTTTTACGCCCGATCCGGAACTATTTGGCAATTACCATTATATTCTGGAATATGTAGAAGAAATGTTGTGGAACTATGTATTCCTCAACAATGGGTTGACCATCCATTTCAACGGGAAAAAAATGGTGGCCAAAAATGGGCTCATCGACCTGCTCGAACACAACATCAATGGCAACGGACCCGTCCTCTACCCCATCATTCACATCAAAGAGGGCGATTTTGAATGTGCTTTCTCCCACAGTTCAAGGTCGTACAGCGAAGAATATTTTTCGTTTGTCAACGGACAACATACCACCCAGGGCGGAACCCATCAAAATGCTTTCAGAGAGGCCATTGTTAAGGTAATCCGCGATTTTTACAAAAAAGATTTCGACACCAGCGACATCAGGACTTCCATCGTGGCTGCCATCAGCATCAAGGTACAAGAGCCTGTGTTTGAGTCGCAAACGAAAACCAAACTGGGATCTCAATATTTAGAGCCCGATGGTCAAACCATTCGAAATTACATCAACGACATCATCTCACGCAACCTGGACGATTACCTGCATATCCATACCGAAACTGCCGAAGAACTTTACAAAAAACTTCTGCAATCGGAAAAGGAACGTAAGGAAATGGCCGGCATTAAAAAACTGGCCAAAGAAAGTGTGAAGAAAGCCAGTTTACACAACAAAAAACTGCGCGACTGCCGTATCCACTTCAATACCAATCACGAAAGCCGCCTGGAAACCACCCTGTTTATCACCGAGGGCGACTCGGCGAGTGGATCCATCACCAAATCGCGTGATGTACAAACTCAGGCCGTGTTCAGTTTAAAGGGAAAACCCCTCAACTGCTACGGATTGAGCAAGAAGATTGTTTATCAAAACGAAGAATTTAACCTCCTTCAAGCAGCGCTCAACATCGATGAAAGCCTTGAAAACCTGAGATATAACAACATTGTAATTGCTACCGATGCCGACGTGGACGGCATGCATATCCGGTTGTTGTTGCTTACCTTTTTCCTTCAATTTTATCCCGATTTGGTAAAAGCAGGGCATGTGTATATCCTGCAAACCCCACTTTTCAGGGTACGTAACAAACAGATAACCAGATACTGTTACAACGAAGACGAAAGGATTAGCGCCATCAACGAACTAAAACCAAACCCTGAAATCACACGTTTTAAAGGACTTGGAGAAATTTCTCCCGGGGAGTTCAAGCATTTCATAGGTAAATCCATACGCCTTGAGCCGGTGATCCTTCGTCGCGAATCGTCGGTACAGGACACCCTCGCATTTTATATGGGCAAAAACACACCTGAACGTCAAAACTTTATCATCGACAACTTGCGCATCGAAAGCGATCAGGAGCTTGAACTCGACAGCAAGGTAGCCTGATGTATATACCTGTAAGTCACTACAATAAAAGCCAAACCCGGCACATCGAGCATGTAAAAAACTATGTGGCCAAGGCCATCAATCAATACAACATGATCGATCACAGCGACAAGGTGTTGGTAGCCGTTTCGGGAGGAAAAGATTCGTTGGTCATGCTGGAGGCATTGTCAGCTTATCAAAAATACAGCCAACTCCGATTTACAGTTGAAGCGCTCCACATCAATGTTACCGATGTACCCTATGCTGTCAACCGCAGTTTTTTAACAGATTTTGCCGGACATTTAAAAATTCCCATGCATTTTATCGATGTGGAAGCTGATTTGGAAAATCGTGGCAAAAAAGCCCCTTGTTTTGTTTGTTCGTGGCATCGTCGAAAGGCCTTGTTCACCTTTGCCAAAGCCAATGGATTTAAAAAGCTGGCCTTGGGACATCACCTGGATGATGCCGTGGAAACCCTCATCATCAACATGACCTACCATGCCAATATTTCGTCGCTTCCCGGAAAACTAAGCATGTTCGATGGAGAACTGGTACTCATACGCCCCCTTATTTTACTAACCGATGCCGACACCCTTACCTTCTCCAAAATAAAGAAATACCTGCCCCTGGAGTCGAGCTGTCCGCATGAAGACCTTACCCGACGAACCACCGCCCGCAACCTTATCAAAAACATGCAGGTACTGCATCCCAAAGCCAAGTTCAATTTGTTCAACTCCATGCGCAACATCGATGAAGAATACCTGGCATAGGTTGGGTTAATTTTTTCCAAAATTTGGAAAATACCCTTTCTGATTTTGGGAATTTTTTTTGCGCATCTTTATTTAGGATACTCATTTTATGTTGCATAAGAATGTTGGCACGCATTTGGATTTCCAACACAACAATTAGTCTAAAGAGAAAACCATGCTGGAAATAATACCACCCCACGTGTGCCTTAACCACGTTATTGATTACTATTGGGTTGAAAAAAATAATGCCGGAAGTGTAAAAATATTGCCCGATGGCACCACCAGCATTTTGTTCAATTTAGGGGAGAGTCTGGGTATTTTGAATGGTAAAACAGAAAAACAACACCTGCAACACGACCTGATTATTGGTGCCCATAAAAAATACTATACGCTACTTGAAGATACTGACACTCATATCGTTGGTGTTAAATTTAAGCAAGGAGGCGCTTTTCATTTTTTTAACATGCCCCAAAAAGATTTCAGCCACCAAATCATCAACCTGCATGATGTGCTCAATGGAGAGTCGGAACGATTGAAAGATCAGCTTATGGTGACTCCGGAATCGGACAACATCAAACGCATTCTCGATCACTACATGTTGGTAAAAGTGGGTCATTCCAATAAATCCACCCATTTGGTAAGCAGTTTGATGAGCAAAGTAAGGGTTGACGATTCGCGCACCACCATCAAGGATTTAAGCGAATATGCCAACATTTCACATAAGCACCTCATTACGTTATTTAATCAAATCGTGGGGCTCCCCCCCAAGCTTGTACATCGTCTCAACAAATTCAACAAAGTACTGGATATCATTCAAAAAGAGAAGAAAGTGAATTGGCCTCAGGTGGCAATTGAATGTCAGTATTACGATCAGGCACACCTGATCAACGAGTTTAAAACCTTTAGCGGATTGTCGCCAAAAAAGTATCAGACCAATGAAAATGCCCATGGTTTACGCGTGGTAATTTCCTGATTTTGAAAATTCTTTCCAAGAGTAAAATATTTACTATAATTTAACAATCTAATCACTTATAAATCACCTTATTGGTTAATTTTTTCCAATACAACTGATATGATGATTTTATTTTTGTAGAGTGAGCTTGAAAAAGGTCCGAAAAAGTAGACTATGGTATTGATTGATAAGTGAATAAATTGTATTTCTCGGTGAAAGTTAACTGTTTATTTTCCCGAAGTCTTGCATATCATTTACATCTTAACCCAAAAATATATGAAGCTGAATAGCCTATATCGCATATTAATTCTCTCGATCACCTTCGTTTGGTGTATAAGTTTTGCCGTTTCAGGGCAAACCTACCTCCTTCCCTCTTCCGATTTGGGAACCGACCCCTATTTCATGAAAATCAACGACCAATACAGAGCACAGCACAATCCGCTTGCCTTACAACTTAACAATCCCGATGATTTTCGTAACGACCTGATCAATCAATTGGATACCGTGGTGATTTATGGTGTTTCCGCCATAACGCAACGTCAAATGCATACCTATTCCGCCGAAGGGAACCGAACCCAGACCTATATCGAAAAACTCGACAACAATGTTTGGGCTCCCTACAAACAAGAAACAGCCACCTACGACGACGAAAACAACCAGCTGAGTTTGACCGTGGAGAATTTTGATGGAACCACCTGGGTTAATTATAAAAAAACCACACGTACTTTCAGTGTCCAACAGGATTTATTGACCGAGACAAAGGCATTTTGGGTGAATGGGGCATGGCTCAACGACCTACGCGCTACCTACCAATACAACACCTCGGGAAATGCGGTTTCGATGCTCATCGAAAAATGGACGAGCAACAACTGGGAGAATCAGTCGTTCGAGCTCATCACTTACGATGGAAATGGGAACATGCTTAGTTCAACCGGTCAGCTTTGGGTTAATTTTGAATGGATAAACAATGTCCGCCATACCTACACCTACGATGGCAATGGCAATATGCTTACAGCCATTACAGAAAGTTGGGAATCGGAAAGCTGGTTAAATATTTACAAAGAAATATACGCCTACAACACAGCCAACAATCCCTCCAATTATGCCGGTCAGGAGTGGAATTCAAATGCTTCGGCATGGGTAAATGATATCCAGTACAGCTACACCTACAACAACCTGGATTATCTGGTGGGTAGTGAAAAAAGAAATTGGGTGGATGGCGCATGGGAATATTCTGAAAGAGAATCGTTTACATATGGTCTTTTTGGCAGTCTGGAAAGTTCGTTGATGGAAGTATGGAATGGAAATAGTTATCAAAACCAATCGCTTACCCAAAGCGAATATGACGAATATGGCAATGCCATCCAGGTCTATTACTACAACTGGGTAGGAGGCAATTGGGTTTTGAATCTCGACGGTTTGCTTCCTTTAACTTACAATTTCAATACCAAGGCAGAAACCTTTATTGGATCGCATGCTTATGCACACTACGCCTCCTTGCCGGTTGGAATCAATGAAGTGGCCGACCTGAATACCATGACCATGACGTGTCAACCTAACCCGGCAGTAAACGAAACCTCATTGATACTGGATTTTCCTGTTGAAACCATGGCAGAAATTTCGTTGTATTCACTCACCGGAAAAAAGATTGCTTCATTTGCCAAGAGCCCATATAGCAAAGGAACCCATGAAATTGCATTGTCCTTAAACCACTTGCAATCGGGGTTGTATTTTATTGTGCTGGAGGCTGTTGATAAAAAAATGACTTATAAACTTATTGTTAATTAAAGATATAATATTTTACGGACGAATTTTGAAGCCCATATTTCAATTTTAAAATAACTAATAAATACTTATAACCATGAAAAAACCTCTTTACGTTTTCAAAACGCTTTTTCTGGCGGTATTGATTTCTACCGGCTTTTCGCTGATGGCTCAAGCCCCTGAAATAGAACTACAGCAGCCCACGGGCGGCGAACATTGGACAGGTGGAGGCACTTACCTCATTTCCTGGCTCGACAATTTCAATGGAACAGTGGACGTACTCTACGGAACTGACGGTGTAGTAACTAAATCAACCGTTGGAAGTCATGAATATACTACGGGAGATGGAAGTGACATTTCTGCCCTACTTGATGCCGAATACACTGACTATGTGATGGTTGACTGGGACGACTTAGCCCTTAAAACTGAAGCTCAAATTGATGCATGGATTGCAGATTTGGGTTTGGTAAACGGAGATGTATTCTGGGTTGTAAAGGGTGGCGATCACATTTACACGGGTACTGGTACAGATTTACATTACCGAATTAAATACCTTGATGGTGTTGGTGGAGGCAGCGCCTTCAGTCTGGCCAACTTATTCTCCAACAAACTTTCGTTAGGTGCCGGTAAAGATGTTTCTTACCCCATCCTCGGTCAACACGTAGAGCCAATCTATACATTGTTTGCCGATGGAGTTAGCGGATCTACCTGTTATTGGGATACTGATGGCTTACCACTGGGAAGCTACGTGATAAAAGTACGCAGCCACAATGTACCCAATGATGATACCTACGCCAACGTGAGCGGATATTTCCAACTGGTATATGCAGAAGATGGTGAAATTGTTGTACAACAACCCAATGGGGGCGAAAGCTGGGCCATCGGTTCAACATATCTGATCTCCTGGACTGATAACCTGGGCGAGCCTGTTGATATCTGGCTTTCGGATGACAATGGAGCTACCTTTGATATACCCGTTGCCTCAGATATCGAAGGATCGACCTACGAATGGTATATCGATGATGTACTTTTTGATGCAGGTACCGAATACCTTATCAGGGTAGCTTCTTCGGTAAGTGGTGCAACTACCGCACCCGACCAAAGCGATTTAAAATTTACCATTACCGAAGGAAGTGGCGATGACATTGAAATACTGCAACCTAATAATGTTCTGACAAATTGGGCCATTGGAACCAAACACCTTATCTCTTGGAACGATAATGTTTTAGAAACCGTTAATGTTTATTACAAAAAAACAGGCGGAAGCGAAGTATTAATCGATGATTTCGTAGAAGGTACAACACTTGCGTGGGACATTACCATCGATCCGGCAGATGTGGGTGAATATGTGATCATTGTAAGAAGTTCGCTTGACAACAGCATCGAAGCTGTTTCTGAGTTTTTCCAGGTAACCAAATCGCAAGGCGGAAGCATCACCATGTTGCAACCCAACAACTTAGCTATTTCATGGGCCAAAGAAACCAAACATTTGATTTCATGGAATGATGATTTAGTAGAACCCGTTAATGTGTATTACATGTTGGAGTCAGGTACCTATCCTGCTGACAGGGTTAATATCGATACTGACGTTGAAGGCACCACACTCGTGTGGGAAATTCCTAACATAGCTGCAGACGATTATGTAATTATTGTGGAAAGTTCTTTGGATAACTTAAACTATGAAGTTAGCCTGAAATTTGCCATTACTGCTTCTGCAGGAACAGATGTAACCATTATTCAGCCCAGCATTTCAGGCATTAAATGGCAGAATGGCACAGAACACCTGATTTCATGGACAGATGATTTTGATGAAAATGTGGACATTGAGCTGTGGAATGCCCTCGGAACTGTAAAAGTTGCCGACATTGCTACTGACGTGTGGGGCAGCACTCATACCTGGCTCATTAACAATCCGGAAATTGTTGTAGGAGATTATTACACCGTGAGAGTGTTCAGCAGTCTCGATGGCACCATCGAGGGTTTCAGTGATAATTCATTCCAAATTGTAGGTATTACAGGCGATTACATCAATATTTTCCAACCCAATGGCGGCGAAGAATGGACGCAATCCCTCTCCTATTACATTTCATGGGAACAGGATTTTATCGGGTCTGTTGATGTTGAACTCTATAAATACAATTCAGGCACAGGTAACTATGAGTATGATAGCGACATCGATTTGGATGTAGATGGTAGCACCACCGTGTGGACCATCACTCAGGATCCGGGCGTGGATATATATAAGGTAAGGGTTTCTGCTGTTGACGATCCAAGCGTGGAAGATTTTAGTAATTCACCCTTCACCATCCTCCCATTCGTGATGATGAACGCCTACCCCAACCCTACCAGTACACAATTTACACTGGAAATCGACGATCCGAACGGACAAATGTATCAGGTTACACTGCGCGACCGTTTCAACAACGAAGTATATACTTCCAATGTGGATGCCGGTGCCATCAACAGCGTGAACATTTTCACACAGGATTTACCCAACGGAGTTTATTTCCTCAATGTAAACTCAGATACCTACAATAGTTCCAAAAAAATTATTGTAAACCATAGGTAGTCTCCTATTTAAAAGTATTCAGACCAAAACCGGTCGGCAAAATGCCGGCCGGTTTTTTTATGTCGAATTTTTATTAAATGTCATTCCCTCCATCTACAATTTGAGTAATTTTGCGTTGAATAGCTTATGGAAAATCGCATTAAAATAAAGAATAAACGTGCCTCATGGGAATACTTCCTCATCGAGCGCCTTGTTGCCGGAATTGTGCTTACCGGAACCGAAATTAAATCGTTGCGCAACGGAAAAGCCAACCTGGCCGACTCCTATTGTGTTTTTGAAGGTGGAGAACTTTTTGTGAGGGCCATGCATATTTCTGAATATTCCTATGGCACCTACAACAACCACCTGGCCAAACGCGACCGCAAACTTCTGCTCAACAAACGTGAATTGCGTAAGCTATATACTAAGGTGAAAGAAAAAAGTATGACCATTATCCCTGTCACGCTTTTTATTAACGAAAAAGGATTGGCAAAACTCGAAATCGCGCTGGCCAAGGGGAAACATTACTACGACAAACGCGAAAACCTCAAGGAAAAAGACCACAAACGCGAAATGGACCGGCATCTTAAACACTAATTTCCTGTTGTTATGATGCACTTTCGCCACATGAATGCCAAAAATTATCACCCCAAAAGGTAAGTGAAGACATCATTGCTCATATTTTTCACTCCGCAAGCATTATAATTTGGTGACAAAAAACCAAGATACGTTGATTCGGGGACCAAATAAAACAAACCGGCAACATGGAAGGCCAATTTGATTGCAATTATTAACCTCTCTATTTGAGCAAATTATCATAACATACCGTCATTGGCTTAATGCAATTCATGGTTTGATTGGGTTAATTCCTTTTGCAATTACTACCATTTGTAGATGGCAACAGGTGTTATTAACCTCCAAGTGTAAATAACTTTATCAAAAGAACAACATGGAAACAAATAATTACTTATTTTTGTTTTAGAGCCCTGATAAGGCATAACGCATAAATCCGAAACCAATAATACTGGGTATGAAGAAGACAATACTTGTGATTGATGATGAAATGAGCATTCGCTTGCTGCTTGATAATTTTTTAAGTAAAACATTCACAGTAGTTACACGAAACGATGGTTTTGAAGGACTTAAGTACCTCGAAGAAGGAAATATGCCGGACCTGATTGTGGCAGATATCCAAATGCCCAATATGGATGGCTACGAATTTATTACGGAAGTGAGAGCCAGCGGTTTTTTCAAACACATCCCCATGATTATGCTGTCGGGAATAGAAAGCAGTAAAGAAAGGGTAAAATGTTTGAAACTTGGCGCCGATGACTACCTGGTAAAACCCTTCAACCCGGAAGAACTTGCCATCAGAATAGAAAATTTAATCATCAGGAGAAGTTTATAAACCAAATATTTTATTCCTTGCTCAATCTGCTCTATATAGGATCGAACCCCGAAGCCATTCAGGCAATTAAAAGCCAGTCGGACGAGTTTAATTTAACTCAGCTTCCCAGTGGTTTAAAAGCTATGGAGTACGTAAAGCATCACGTTCCGGATATAATTATTTGTGAAGCACTTATGCCCGGAATGAATGGATTGGAAGTGGGGAAAATGATCAAAGGATTACCCAACCAAACGCGCACCCCTTTTATCATGTTTTTGTTTGAAAAAGAAGAAAAAATCATCCGCAAAGCTTTTAGCGAAAAAAGCATTGTGGACGACGTATATCTTTTCCCTTTCAACCTCACGAACATCATCACCAGGGTTACCTTTTTAAAAAGGTATTATGCTGAGTTGGACTCAACCATCAAACCGGAGGCGGCTTTCAAAGAATACAAAATACCTTTTATAAAAAGAGCATTCGACATCGTCACCTCATTTACCGCGCTCTTGCTGTTGTCACCACTTTTTATTATCGTTATCATCGCCATCCGGCTCGAATCTAAAGGCCCGGTAATATATAAGTCGAAACGCGTGGGAACAGCCTACAAGATATTCGATTTTCTCAAGTTCAGAAGCATGGTGATTGATGCCGACGATCGGCTCAAAGATTTGAAACACCTCAACCAATATAAAAATGAGGCGGCGAAGCAGGAAGACGATCTGGAGTTGTCGGATTGTCCACGATGTGCCAAACTTCCCGAAGGTGAATATTGTTCGCCGGTGCTCTATTACCGCGGAACAAAAATCTGTGAGTATTGGTATCATTCGGAAAAGAAAAGGCAGGCCGTTTCCACCTTTATCAAGATTAAAAATGACCCCCGTGTTACCAAGGTGGGAAATTTTATCCGGAATACGTCCATCGATGAGCTTCCTCAGTTGATTAATGTACTGAAAGGCGATATGTCCATTGTTGGCAACCGACCACTGCCATTGTACGAAGCAGAGCTGCTCACCTCCGACGACTGGAGTGCCCGATTCATGGGTCCTGCCGGCATTACGGGCCTATGGCAGGTTGAATTGAGAGGTAAAAAAGGCGTGATGTCGGAAGACGAGCGCAAAGCATTGGACAACCAATATGCCACCACTTATTCATTTTGGGGAGATATTAAACTAATACTCAGAACCATACCTGCTTTGTTGCAAAAAGAGAATGTATAAAAAATTGTTAAAAAAAAACTGAATAACTCAAACCGAAGGAATTGAGATTACACAAAAAAAAATCGTAGTTTGCGCACAGAAAGAAACATATCATATAAAATCGACTTCCGGGTTATGAATAAGCGTATCGTGTATTATGTCGTCGCGGTGATGGTGTACCTTGTTTGGGGTGCATCCGGATTAATGGCACAAAACTACAAAGTAGATTCGTCCATGTATTTTAATCCGCTAACCGACGACATTACCAAACGTCTTCCTCCCCTGCGTGTGCTGGTGGATTCGGCAGGATATAACTCACCCTCACTCAAATACGAAGACCTGAAAGCCGACTATTACTACTATGAACAAATTTCGGCCGCCCGCGAATGGATGGAAGCCCTCAGCCTGAATGTGGACATGAACATTGGGAAATGGGACTACTGGGACAAAGACGAAATTACACGTGTGGACAGGTTCTACAATTCGCAATCCATACGCGACAATTATGCCATAGGATTTTACGTTCGTATGCCCATTGCCACGCTGGTTGATCGCAAAAACAGAATTAAAAAACAGAAGAAATGGATTGAGCTTTCGCTGACGCAGAAAGAAATCAACAGGAGGTTTTTGCAAGAACGTGTGATAGATGTGTACAACGATTTGGTAAGCTCCCAAAACCAAATCAGGATATACAACGACTACCAAACCTTTACCATGATGCAAATGCAGATGGCCCAAAATGAATTCCTGAACGGAGAAATTACTACCGCTGAATATACCCGATTGAAAGAAATTCAAACCCGTGGAGCAGTTGAATACCAACAGGTTATTGCCGAATTCAACAAAGGCTATCAAATACTGGAAGTAATTACCGGCATCCGGTTCAATCTAATTAACGTACTAAGGTAACTATAGTAAAATGGATCTAGTTCAAATATTAACTCTCTTTAAGCGCAACCTACTACTGTTGATTGTTGTTCCCATTTTATTGGCCGTACTTACCTATTATTTTACACGTAATCAAACCAAAGTGTACCAATCGGAAGCCGTAATCTATACCGGTATCACCACAGGTTATTCCATCGAATCCACTTCGCAACGCCCCACCGACTTTTTCAGCACCAGCGCCCAATTCGACAACATGATCAACTTGTTGAAATCGCGTCAAACCATTATCGAAACTTCGCTCAGACTGTTGGCGCAAGATCTGTCGCTCGAACAATACAATACCCAATACATCAGCAATCAAAACTACGACCGGCTTCAGGCATACATGCCCAAAAGAATTAAGGATTTGGTGATAAAGAATAATAAATCAGGTATAGAACGAGAAAAAGAAGAACAAATCCGCTCGCTGGAAAAAGAAATCAACTCCCTGGAAAAGGAAATTAGCAAAAAAAGAAATATCGCCGCTCAGGAAAAAATCAGAGGGAATGTGACCACCACCCAAACCGATCATGAACAATCGGGCGTGGAAAAAAGTTCCATGACCACCCAACCCGTTAGCTCTTCCGGATTTAAAAACCATGTGGTTAAACCCGGCGAAACCCTTTACTCCATCGCTAAAACTTATGGTATCAACATCACCAAGCTGCGTGATCTGAATAACCTGAACAACAGATCATTAACTCCCGGAGAAACCATCATTATCGAAGAAAATTTGATGGGCGACAACGACAACTATTCGTACGACTACGCTGTAAAACAAGTGTCGCCAAGTTTGACAAGCCCCTCTACCATTGAAGAAGTAAATATGGCACCCGAGGAAGACAATAGTGCCTACGCTTACCTCACCGAAAATAATGCTACACTGGCCGTTTTTGAAAAAGACCCCATTGTACCTCCCGGGGTTAACCAATCGGATTACGACAAAACCGTGATCAACCTTACGCGATACTACACATCGAGCGATACCAACTTTATTTATGGCCTCTTACACTATGGCGAAAGTCGCCACTACAGCGAAGCCAGTATTGCTCAAATTCAAATCTATCGAATTAACAACAGCGACTTGGTTCGACTGGTATATACCTCCGATGATCCCGGTATTTGCCAACAAACACTCAAAATATTGTCCAAGGTGTTTATGAAAAACTACAAAGCGCTTCGTGCCAACGAAACCGACCTTGTAGTTAAATATTTTGAGCGTCAGGTAGATTCAGCAGATAGAAAACTCCAGGCCGCTGAAGACAGACTGCTGAAATTCAACAAGAAAAATAACATCATCAACTACAACGAGCAGAGTAAATTTATTGCCGAACAAAAAGAAGACCTCGACCTGTTCTATCAAAATGAACAAATCAGACTCTCCTCCTCCAGTGCCTCGCTCCGCGAACTTGAACTCAACCTCACTGCCCGCGACAGTATCTACCTCAAAAGTGATGAGATCAACCAGATGAAAAAGGAGTTGGCCGATGTAACCGAAAAAATTATTGTCAACGAACTGGCCGCCGACTACGACGACCGCATCACCGACAAGATTCAGGAACTGAAAGCCCGTCAGCAACAGTTGCGCAATGAGCTCAAACTATATGTGGATCAACTGTTTCTGTATAGCCACTCCACACAAGGAATGCCCATCAAATCGTTGCTCGACGAGTGGTTGCAAAATACATTGGGATATGTGGAAGCCCGTGCGGCTTTGGTGGTATTGGCACAACGTAAACTCGATTTTGTGCGGACCTATCAGAAATTTGCACCCTTGGGCGCCATGCTTACCCGTATCGAACGCGAGATTAAGGTAGCAGAGCAATCGTACCTTGAACTTCTCCGGAGTTTGAACATAGCCAAAATGAAACAACAGAATGAAGAAATGTCGACCAACATCAAAATTGTTGACGCGCCTTTCTTCCCCATACAACCCAATCCAAGCAAATCAAAAGTGATTGTTTTGGCAGCAGCCATCTTCGGATTTTTACTGGTTGTATTTATCATTCTGGTATTGGAATATTTTGATAATTCCATGAAAAATCCTGCCCGCGTGGTGAAAGAAACCAAGCTAAAGCTGGCCGGTGCCTTCCCGCTGATCACTTCCAACAACAAATCCAGGGAGTTGGTGTATGTAAACAGTAGGTTGATTGATATTATCATACAAAATATCAAGCTATTCCTGAACAGGCAAGTTAAAAAAACAGATGCGTCGCCCTATTTGATACTGGTTTACAGTACCCAGGATCAGGTGGGCAAGACATTGCTTTCTCAAAAAATAATCAACCGTTTGCGCGAAATTGGCGACAAAGTATTGTACCTCAATTACAGCGATGAAAACATCAACGAAGACGAACAAGATTTCAATTACTTCTTCAAATACGATGTGAACGAAAATTTCATCGACATCGAAAACTTGCAACAGTTGATCAGCTCTCATTATTTGAGGAAAGAGAATTCACCATATAAATATATATTCCTGGAACTGCCTTCATTGGTGCTGAACAACTATCCCATCAAATTGATGGAACAGATTGATTTGGCATTGTACGTGATAAAAGCCAGCAGCAAGTTGAACAAGGCCGATATCAATGCTCAGGAAACCTTCGGTGAACTGATAAACCACAAGCCCATGGTAATACTTAACGAGGTAGAATTATACAACCTTGAAGAGCTCCTTACCGATGTTCCAAAACGCACGAAACCTGATGTTTATGCAAAATTAAGACACATTATTACCTATCCGTTACGATACAAAATTTCCATTAAAAAAGAAGCATAGAACAGTGTGGCAAATCTCTTGGCGAAAATACTTAAGAACAACAATTTCCTTTCGCTGGCCAATAATGGATTAGTCGCGGTTCTTGGCTTTTTTTCCTTTATTTTACTGGTTCGCATATTACCCACCAACGATTTTGGTGAATGGGTGCTGTTTATCACCACCCTCAATTTTATTGATATGCTTCGGTTTGGCATTACCCGAACGGCCATTGTCAGGTTTTTGAGTGGTGCACAGGAAGAAGAAGGAAAACAGTTGGTCGGTTCTAACTATGCCATCAATTTAACCACTACCCTATTGCTGGTGGTGGCTGTGTGGCTCATCGACTTTTTTGCACACGATACGGTAAGCGAATCGGGGTTTGCGCTATTTTTTACCTGGTTTCCGTTGGTGGCCCTGATCAACCTTCCCTTCAACAATGCCTTATCGGTGCTGCAAGCACGCATGCGTTTCGATTTGATATTGTTGGTGCGCCTCATCAATGTGGGTTCGTTTATGATATACCTGGTGCTGAATTATTTTTGGTTTCACCACGGCTTGTTGATGATTACCTGGTTGTATATCCTTACAAATTTGCTTTCAAGTCTGGTTTCCAGCATTTTCAACTGGGATGGCATACTTTATCTGTTCAAGGCCAAGGCTGCTACCAACCGAATTATATTGAATTTCGGTAAATATACCTCGGGAACCCTTATCGGCTCCAACTTACTTAAAAGTGCTGACACCTTTATCATTGGTTTGAGTCCGTTTTTGGGAACTACCGGCGTTGCGCTCTACAGCATTCCGCTCAAACTCACCGAAATCATCGAAATACCCATACGCAGCTTTGCCATGACTGCTTTCCCCGGCATGTCGAAAGCCAGCATCGAAGGAAATAAAGAATTGGTGAAGCATATCTTCTATCGCAATGCCGGCGGCATGTTTTGGCTGATGGTACCATTGATGTTATTCAGTTTTATCTTTGCCAAAGAATTTGTAACCATTCTTGGAGGACCCGAATACACACAGACCGCAGGTGTTTTTCAGATATTTTGTGTGTATGGTCTGCTGTTGCCCATTGATCGGTTTATTGGAGTGGCACTCGACAGTGTA
The DNA here is from genome assembly GCA_965140775.1 of Bacteroidales bacterium. Lineage (GTDB taxonomy): Bacteria > Bacteroidota > Bacteroidia > Bacteroidales > F082 > UBA6244. The sequence goes on from OZ223471.1 coordinate 2,491,866, forward strand.
AACAAACCCAAACAAAACTTCTTTAAAGTAGTGTACATGACCTTGTCGAACATTATTGGAGATACCATTGTAGTGTTCGGTTTGTCATTTATTATTCTGTTTTCCAGCATTATCACCCTGATATTCTCCGGAGTTTACGATACCGCACAGTTGGCGCTTATTGCCACCACCTTTACCACGGTTACGATACTCGAACTGGTGGCCATTATAACCATTTTATTTACCATCATTGGTATCTGGGTTGGTTTTTATTACCTGAATCAAGACATGAAAATCAGGTACCGGCTTATCATCACAGAAGGTCTCCAGTTTTATTGGAGTTTTATTAAAAATGTTATCCACCCCATAAACAAATAATTGTTGTATTTTTAGCTTCCATGATATCACGCTTAAAACATATGGTCGGCGCTGCCAAATTGCAACATCCTCTGGTAATTATTACCATCCTGTTGATGGCTGTGGTGTTTAGTTTGATTATTGCCAAAGGAGGCTTTTTGATAGCGGTGGCACTACTGGCCACATTTCCGTTATTAATTTACCTTAACCGACTGTTTAACAACCCTCAGATAGGTGTCATTACCTTGTTGGTAATCTCGTTTATAGCCATCGGACTTACCAGATATATTATGAATGTTCCGTTGGGTTTGAGTATCGACGGAATCATCGTGATCACCTATTTGGCCTTGTTTTTTAAGCAATTTTACAGCCGGATCAACTCCGATCAGGCCAACAGAGACATTAGTTACCTGCTCGCCTTTTGGTTTTTTTATGGAATTCTGGAGCTTGCCAACCCCCAAGCACTCAGCCGGACAGCCTGGTTTTATGCCATGCGGGGTATGTCGATGTATCCGGTACTGATTGTACCTTTGGGATTGATGTTGTTCAACCGCCTGCGATACATGTATCTTTTTCTGTATATCTGGGGGGTGTTTACGATTTTAGCCACCCTGAAAGGCTTACAGCAATTGTACATTGGACTCGATTATGCCGAACAATTTTGGATTGACACAGTTGGGGGCGTCACCCACATTATTTTAGGTCAGCTGCGCGTTTTCAGCTTTTTTAGCGATGCCGGTCAGTTTGGGGCCGCGCAGGGTGCAGGTGGTGTGGTAGGCATATTGGTAGCCAGCTCCATCAAGGGAAAAGGAAACAAAATATTTTTCTTGATTATGGGTATTATGGGGTTGTGGGGAATGATGATTTCAGGTACGCGCGGTGCCATGATTGTTCCCATGCTTAGTGGCATAACCTACCTGATTCTCAGCAAGAATATCCGTGTTTTAGTTATTGGAGGTGTGATAATGTCCATCATGTATGTATTTTTTGCCATGACCTATATCGGCGAAAGCAACTACCAAATTGCCCGTATGCGGACCGCCTTCCGACCTTCCGATGATGCTTCGTATCTCGTTCGGCTCGAAAACAGAAGAATATTAAAGGCTTATCTGGCCGACAAACCTTTTGGTGGAGGTATCGGCAGTGCAGGTAACTGGGGGCAACGCTTTTCACCGCAAGGTTTTCTGGCCAATGTGGCTACGGATAGTTGGTATGTACAGGTGTGGGCCGAACAAGGTATTGTCGGACTTTTTATCCATCTTTTTATTCTGTCGTACATTGCCCTCAAGGGTTTTTACCTGATCATGCTGCGGATAAAAAACAGGGAACTTGGCGGTACGCTGGGAGCCCTGCTTGCAGGGTATGTGGGAATTATGGGAGCCAGCTATGGAAACGGTGTGCTCGGTCAGATGCCAACAGGTGCCCTGGTGTACCTGAGTTGGGCCTTTATTTTTATGGGGCAACAACTCGACCGTGAATACACGGCACTGGAATCCAAAGGGTTATCGCCCCACTCGTTTAAGAAACAGATTGACTAAAAATATACGTTATGGATAAGCCCAATCCTGACACCAAAGCCTGGCCTTTGGTTTCTGTTGTTACCGTTAATTACAACCAATCAGGTGTAACCGCCGAGTTTTTAGATTCATTTGAAAAGATCAGCTATCCTTCCTATGAGATATTTGTGGTGGACAACGCCTCTCCCAACGACAATCCGGATTTTTTAAAAGAAAAATATCCCTACATCACCCTGATGAAAACCACCGAAAACCTCGGTTTCGCCGGGGGTAACAATGTGGCCCTGCCCTACTGCAAAGGAAAATATGTGCTCTTCATCAATAACGATACAGAAGTAGAACCCGGATTTTTGGAACCATTGGTAGAGGTGCTCGAATCGGATTCAACCATTGGCATGGTGAGTCCCCGAATACAATATTTTCATACGAAAGATACTTTGCAATTTGCAGGTTTCACACCCTTCAACATGGTCACCATTCGCAATTTCGCCATTGGTTTTGGAGAAATCGACCACGGTCAATACAACAAAACCGAAGAAACAGGCTCCATATTTGGCGCGGCCATGTTGGTGCCCATGAAGGTGATTGAGGAAGTGGGTATGATGGCCGACGTTTTCTTCCTGTATTATGAAGAACACGATTGGGCTGCTCACATCAAAAGGGCCGGATACTCCATTTACTATTGTGGAAAATCGTTGGTACTGCACAAGGAAAGTATCTCCACGGTAAAAAATAGTCCGTTCCAGATATTCTATCTCACGCGTGGCCGAATACTGTTTGCCCGAAGAAATACCACAGGTCTAAAAAAAATATTGAGCTTTTTATATCTGAATTTTGTAACTTTACCCAAGATTTCGTTGAGCTTTCTGATAAAAAAGCGCCCTGATTTGGTTTGGGCGTTTTGGAAAGCCGTTTGGTGGAACTTTACACACCACAAAGGAATTGTTTTTGAAATGCCCAAACTCATTAAAAACTGAAGATGGAAATACTTCTTACGCTGGTACATGTGGTTGAATATCTTGTGTATGCCTATTTGGCTTGGGCCACGTTGTATATTTTTATCTATGCCTTTGCCGGACTGTTCTACCGTCAGCACCATTCGGCCAACAAGGTAACCAAACAACGGAAATTTGCGGTGATGATTCCCGGATATAAGGAAGATGCCGTTATTGTAAACGTGGCCAAACAGGCACTAAAACAAGATTATCCCAAGGATAAATATGAGGTGATTGTGATTGCCGACAGTTTTTCCAAAGAAACCCTCGACCAACTCTATCAATTGCCCATAACGGTTGTTGTGGTGGTGTTTGAGGTGAGTAAAAAATCCAAAGCCCTCAACAAATGCATGGCCACCATCGGCGATGATTATGATGTGGCCTTTATTCTGGACGCCGACAATATCATGGAACCAGATGTGCTGACCAAAATCAATGAAGCTTTCGATCAGGGATATACGGCTGTACAAGGACACAGAACAGCGCTCAACATGGATGCCAATTTTGCCATTCTTGATGCCATGAGCGAAGAAATTAACAACCATATTTTCCGTAAGGGGCACCGTGTGTTGGGACTTTCATCTGCACTGATAGGATCGGGAATGGGACTTGATTACCAATTGTTTAAGACAACCATGGCCACGGTTGATTCGGTTGGAGAAGATAAAGAAGTTGAACTTAAAATCATTCGTGAAGGTCACACCATCGGCTATGTAAACGATGCCTTGATTTACGATGAAAAAACGCAGAAATCAGATGTGTTTGTTAATCAAAGACGCAGATGGATTGCCGCCCAGCTCGATTATTTCAGAAGTCATTTTCTGGATGGTTTGGTACGTCTGATTACCAAAGGTCAGATTGATTATTTCGACAAGGTGGTTCAGATGATTCAACCTCCACGCATTTTACTGACAGGAATTTTATTTCTGATTACTCTTGCCATTGGGTTGATATATTGGCTCTTACCTGTTTCGGTGAGTCGATTTTTTGTACCGGGATTCTACCCCTGGCTCACCTTATTTATACTGACTACCCTGGCACTTTTGTTTTCCATTCCCAAGAAATTCTATAACCTACGCACTTTCAGGGCATTACTAATGGTTCCCAAGGGATTTTTTCTGATGATTGTAAGCCTCCTAAAAATAAAAGGCGCCAGCAAAAAATTTCTTCACACTACCCACGGACATACCGAAGCCTCGCCTCCTTCAACTAAAGAGGGAAAATAATGGCTGCTGCACGAAAATATTATCCTTTGGTTTCGATTATTTCGGTCAATTTCAATCAGTCCGAAGTAACCTGCGCGCTGCTCGAATCATTGAATAAAATTTCGTACCCCAACTTTGAAGTCATCATTGTTGACAATAATTCTACGGAAGACGATCCAGACATCATCAAACAGCGATACCCGAATGTAGTCCTGATAAAAAACCCCATTAATTATGGATTTGCGGCAGGTAATAATTTTGGTTTGATGCGTGCCCGTGGGGAATATGTGCTCCTTCTGAACAACGACATAGAGGTGCCCCGCGACTTCATGGAACCGTTGATCAGTAAACTGGAAAGCGATCACATGATTGGTGCCGTGAGTCCTAAAATAAAATTTTACTATCAGCCTGATACCCTTCAATTTGCAGGCTTTACCCCCTTCAATCCCGTTACCATGCGCAATACCGCGATCGGTTATTGGGAAAAAGACAAGGGGCAGCATGATGAGGACCGCGAAACACCCTTTACCCATGGAGCCGCCATGATGGTGCCCATGCGTGTGGTTAAGGAAATCGGCCTCATGTCGTATATTTTCTTTCTGTATTATGAGGAGGCGGATTGGTGCGAACGAATTCGTCGGGCAGGCTACAAAATGTATTATGTGCACAACTCGTATGTGCTTCATAAAGAATCGGTTTCCACCGGAAGATTGAGTGCCCTGAAGATTTACTATCAAAACAGAAACCGAATAGTTTACCTGAGACGCAACATCCAAGGCAAAACATTCTTTTACGCGTTGGGTTATCAAATCTTTGTGGCCATTCCCAAAAACGCTTTTAAGTTTTTAGCAAAAGGAAAAATTAAACTATTCCTGGCCTATTATCGCGCCATCGGCTGGCATATCACCAATGCCTTTTCAACTGAAATTCACGAAAACCCCAAATTGTAAACCATGGCCACGCTGCTAAATATCATCCAACTTATTGTTTACGTATATATTACGGCAACAGTACTGATGTTGTTTGTGTTTTCGCTGGCCAGTCGTTTCACCTACCGACCTAAACCGGCTGCGGATAGTTTGGTACGAAAATTTGCCGTGATGATACCTGCCTACAAAGAAGACGAGGTGATTCTGGAGGTAGTAACCGAAGCCCTTAAGCAAGACTATCCTACCGAAAAATTTGACGTCATCGTGATTGCAGACGGTTTCCGTGCCGAAACCATTACCCAACTCAAGCAAACCAAGGCCATCATCCTCGACAAAAATTTTGAGATAAGCACCAAATCCAGGGCTTTAAAATATGCCTTCGAACAATTGGGCGACGATTATCAAATCGCTTGTGTACTGGATGCCGACAACCTGATGGCACCCGACTTCCTGCACCGGTTAAATGCCGCCTTCAGCCATGGGTATGTGGCAGTGCAAGGGCACCGAGCTGCCAAAAACATGAATACCAATTTTGCCGTACTCGATGCCGTGAGTGAAGAAATCAACAACAATATTTTCCGACACGGACAACGTTCGCTGGGCTGTTCTTCTACCCTAATCGGCAGTGCCATGGCCTTTGAATTTGGCCTTTTCAAGAAAATGATAGCTGAAGTGGAAGTGGTGGGCGGCTTCGATAAAGAAATCGAAATGCGTTTGTTTGCCCAACGTGTCACCATCGAATACCTGCCTGATGCTTATGTTTACGACGAAAAAGTGCAAAATGCACGTGTTTTCGGCAAACAACGACGGAGATGGCTCTCCGCTCAATTTCATTTCTTTGGTAAAAATCTACTGCCTTCCTTTAAACAAATGCTGACCCGGGGCAATTTTGAGTACTTTTTTAAAGCCCTGCAATACATGCAATTACCCCGGATATTATTGTTGGGGGGCATCACCATGATGACACTGATCACCCTGATTTTTCAGTTTTATCCTTGGGGGATACTGTGGCTCGCCGATTTTATCCTCATCTTTTTGGTGTTTGTTTTGGCAATCCCGCGAAAATTCTATACTTTTAGTACGTTAAAAGCCATGTGGGCATTGCCTTTGGGCTTTCTGGCGATGTTAATGTCGCTGTTGAAAATGCGCAAAGCCAACGAAAATTTTATCCACACCAAACACACATATAACGCCTTTCAAATTAAAAAGAAAAGAAAATAATATCTACACCGATGAAAATAGGGATCGAAGGACAACGGCTATTCAGAACCAAAAAACATGGTATGGACATGGTAGCCCTGGAGTTAATCAACGAGCTTCAAAAAATTGACCATGAAAACGAGTATGTCATCTTCGTAAAGCCCGACGAAGACACCACCACACTCAAAGCCACCAGCAATTTTAAAATTGTTGAACTGAGCGGTGGGCCATACCCTACCTGGGAACAATTTGCCTTGCCCAAGGCTGCCAAAGCCGAAGGCTGTCACCTCCTGCATTGCACCAGCAATACGGCTCCTGTTAATACCAGTCTGCCCCTGGTGGTTACCCTGCACGACATCATTTACATGGAAAGCATCAGCCTGTTTAAAAAATCGGGCACATGGTACCAAAAAATGGGCAACATGTACCGGCGGTATGTGGTGCCTCCTGTGGTGAAAAAGAGCGATAAAATCATTACTGTTTCCAAGTTTGAAAGAAACCGTATCGCTGAATTTTTCGGAATTCCCCAAGAGGAAAACAGATTGGTTGCCATTTACAATGGTGTTTCTGAACACTTTGTACCCATCAACGATCAAAAGGAACTCGACCGTGTCAAATCATTGTACAAGCTCCCCGACCGATTCTTATTCTTTCTGGGCAACACCGACCCCAAGAAAAACACTCCGGGTACCCTGAAGGCTTTTTCTGACTACCTAAAAAAATCCAATGACCCCGACTTGTATCTCGTCATGCTTGATTACGAGCGCTCTTCACTCGAGAAAATCCTCTCCGATATTGGCGACAAAGAACTGATAAACAGAATTTTGCTAACAGGTTACGTGGTAAATACCGACCTGCCCGCCATCTACAACCTGTGCAGTATTTTTCTTTATCCTTCGCTGCGCGAGAGTTTTGGTATCCCCATGTTGGAGGCCATGCGCTGTGGAACGCCGGTAATAACCTCCAATACCTCATCCATGCCCGAAGTTTCGGGAGATGCAGCCTACATCGTGGATCCGTTTAAACCGGAACAAATCACTGAAGGAATTACCAAACTGCTATCCGACAAAGCCTTACGGGTAGAACTCGTAAAAAAAGGCCTCAAACAAGCAGCCAAATTCTCCTGGAAACACATGGCCGAGGACGTATTAAGTCTTTATAAGGAAGTTTATCAAAAACATTACAAATAAAGAAAAGATGATTAAGAACAGAGATATCATTGTAGTAGGACTGGCAGCTTTGGATAGCCGTATCGGAAGCAATGTCATCAACCTGGCCCACGAATTTGCCAAGAACAACCGCGTACTTTACGTGAACTATCCTGTTGATCGTTTTACGCTTTGGCGCGAAAAAAACGACCCGCTGATTCAGAACAGGGTAAAACGAATGAAGGAAAAAGAACCTGCTTTGGTGAAACTCGAAGACAACTTTTGGGCTCTCTATCCTGCCACCATTCTGGAGTCCATTAGTCAGTTGCCCATCAATTGGTTGTTCGATATCCTGAACCGTATCAACAACAAGAGACAAGCCCGTGAGGTGAACAAAGCCATCAAAGAGCTTGATTTTAAGGATGTTATCATTTTCAACGATACCGACATGTTCCGAAGTTTTTTCTTAAAGGAACTAACCGGAGCCAAAACATATGTGTATTATACACGCGACAACATGATTGCCGTGGATTTCTGGAAAAAACAAGGCATTCGCATCGAAGCCGCCCTCATGGCCAAGGCTGATCTGGTGGTTGCCAATTCCACTTACCTTGCCGAACTTGCCGGACGTTTCAACAAACACTCCTATTATGTAGGCCAAGGTTGCGACATGAGTCTTTTCGATAAAAAACTCATCAAACATCCGCCGGAAGACATGGTGCCCATCATGAACTTAAAAAAACCAATCATTGGTTATATTGGCGTTTTGTTCGACCTGCGTCTGGATATCAAGGTGTTGGAATTTTTAGGGAAAAGTCGTCCTGATTGGAGTTTTGTGTATGTGGGTCCTGAAGATGAGCATTTTAAAGCCAGTGAGTTGCACCAAATGGACAACGTATTCTTTTTGGGAAGCAAAAAAATGGAAGAGCTGCCGGCTTACCTCAACTATTTCGATGTAGCCCTTAATCCTCAGAAACTTAACGAGGTTACCATTGGCAATTATCCCCGAAAAATTGACGAATACCTGGCCATGGGAAAACCCACCGTCGCCACCAAGACCAAAGCCATGAGTGTATTTGCCGACTATACCTACCTGGCCGAAACCAAGGAAGATTATCTGGCATTGATTGATTTGGCATTGAAGGAAAACTCACCCGAAAGGGAACAACAAAGGGAAGTGTTCGCTCGCAGTCATACCTGGGAAGCCAACACCAATGAGATTTTCAAAAGAATAGAAATGATTGAAAAAACCAAGTAAAATGGGAATAGTAGATAAGGTAAAATCGAACCCCAGACTGAAAAAACTGGTGTTGTACATGCTCATACCTAAAAATCAGGCCCGACCCCGGCTGTGGGTTAAACTGTTTGTCAACCCTTTTAAACACCACAAAGGCAAAGGATCACTCATTCGGCGAAGTGTCCGTATGGATGTGATGCCTTTCAACTATTTCTCACTTGGAAAAGATTCCACCATCGAAGATTTCTCCACCATTAACAATGGCGTGGGCGATGTGGTGATTGGCGATCGTGTGCGCATCGGACTGGGCAATACGCTCATCGGTCCCATTACCATCGGCAACGACATCATGTTTGCACAAAACATTGTTTTATCGGGACTTAACCATGGCTACGAAGACATCAGCCTGCCCATCAGCGACCAACCGGTTTCCACCAAACCCATCGTAATTGAAGATGAAGTGTGGATAGGCGCCAATGCCGTAATTACAGCGGGCGTTACTGTTGGCAAACACAGCATCGTGGCGGCAGGCTCCGTGGTGGTAAAATCGGTTCCACCCTACTCCATCGTCGGCGGAAATCCGGCCAAACTACTCAAACAATATAACCAAACTACCAAAAGCTGGGAAAGAGTTCTTTAACTTACTAAAACTATCTCATGAACAAACTATTAACCTATTTACGGTATTTCTACGATTTCATTAAACACGGTGAATTCAAATTTTTATACTATTCCATCGCCTGGGTTGTGAAAGGAAGCACTCCCAAAAAATCAAGCTATTACACCAGCGACCTGGGAAAATTTTATGCGCGAAAGGGCACCCTCGACTTTCAATTTGGAAACTATGCCTACGAGTGGGAAGTGAAAAAATTCGTTTATCAACATATAAATGAGTATGATGTATTCCTTGATATTGGCGCCAATATTGGCACCTACTCCATTCTCTTTGCTGGCAAAGGTCTCAGCGGGTTTGCTTTTGAACCCGTAAAAAGCAATATAGCCGTGTTGGAGAAGAATATCCAACTTAACAAGATGAACGACAAAATAAAGGTTTTTCCGTTTGCCTTGGGAAGCTATCAACACACGGCCAATTTTACCTTCGATCCTGTAAATACCGGAGCCTCGCACCTCACCGACGACCACATTGATGCAGAAGAAATTATCAATCCGGAGTTTGAAGATATTGAAGTGGATACCCTCGACCACATCATGGATCAACTAAACATCGATACTTCAAAAAAAATAATCATAAAAATTGATGTGGAAGGTATGGAAATCGATGTGCTCAAGGGCGCTTCCAAGTTTTTAAAAAAATACCCCAACATACTGATTGCCATGGAGTCTATACATAGCGGAAAGGACAAGCTTACGGCCCAACTCCAGTCGATATGCCCCTTTGAAATATTACCAGTTGATGCCCTGAACATGGCTGCACGAAAAAAATAACACCTTAATCATATGGAAACTATTAACATTCTTTTTTGGGTACTTCTTTTCATTGTATTCTATGCCTATTTTGGATATGGCATCGTGCTGTATGCCCTCGTATTACTGAAAAGAATTTTTAAAGGTAAAAAGGTAAACAGCTCTGAAGCAAGCGATTACCAACCGGAAGTAACACTCTTTGTGGCCGCATACAACGAAAAAGATTATGTAGATGCCAAGGTAAAGAACTCCCTCAGCCTGATTTATCCCAAAGAAAAAGTAAAACAACTTTGGGTAACAGATGGTTCGGACGATGGCACTCCTGACTTACTTAAAAAATACACCGATCAGGGAATCGAAGTACATCACGAAGACAAACGAGGGGGCAAAATCGGTGCCATGAACCGGGGTATGGCCTTTGTGAAAACACCCATCGTTATTTTTTCGGATGGCAACACCATGTTGGGAAAGGAGTCCATTCAACGCATTGTCAACTTGTTTAAAGACCCCAAAGTAGGTTGTGTATCAGGCGAAAAGAGGATATTCAGCAAAGACTCCGATACGGCCGTAGGCTCCGAAGGTATTTATTGGAAATATGAATCCACCCTTAAAAAATGGGATGCCGAGTTGTATTCGGTGGTAGGCGCCGCCGGGGAACTGTTTGCCATTCGCACCGAACTATTTCAGGAAGTGGAAAAAGATACCCTGCTCGACGATTTCATCATCTCGTTGCGCATTGCCATGAAAGGCTACACCATTCAATACGACCCCGAAGCATACGCCATCGAGAGTGCTTCGGCCAACGTGAAAGAGGAACTCAAACGCAAAATACGCATCGCCGCCGGAGGAATTCAAAGCATTATCCGACTTAGTCCATTGCTTAACCCATTCAAAACCGGTATCTTAAGCTTTCAGTTTGTGTCGCACAGGGTATTGCGATGGACCCTGGCACCGCTGTCGCTGCCACTTATACTCGTTTTCAACTTCTTTCTGGCGGCCAACGCCGGTTGGGACAATTGGACGAGTGTCTATACCTGGTTATTTTACGCACAAATTCTGTTTTACGCCATGGCTCTCACAGGTTGGGCATTGGAAAACAGAGAGTTAAAAGCCAAAATATTCTTTATTCCCTACTACTTTTTCATCATGAATTATGCAGTAATACTGGGAATTAACCGATATTTCAAAGGACAACAATCAGTAAACTGGGAAAGAGCAAAAAGAGGATCATGAAAAATAATTGGGTGGGCATATTCTGGTTAGCGATGCTGCTGAGTACAGGAACCTTGTCAGCACAATGTGACGCCTATATATTAAGGGGCACGAACATTTTCGATGGAGAACAAACGCAGGTTCTTCCGGGCGAAACCATCTGTATGGAAAGCGGCAGCAGAGATTATCTCGTGCTGAAAAACATCCATGGCACACCCTCCAACCCCATCCTGATTAAAAACGAAAACAGTGCGGTTGTTATCGAAACCGGACATTATTACGGAATAAAAATATCCAATTGCTCTTATATTCGTTTTTCAGGAACAGGAAACCCTCAGATAACCTATGGTATTCAGGTACTTAGGGTGGATCAGGGAGCAGGAATGTCGGTTACGGACCTGAGTACAGATGTGGAGATTGATCACGTGGAAGTGGCGAACATTCCCATCGCAGGCATTTACGCCAAGTCGGAGCCCGATTGTAATTTTAACTCTACCCGCGACAAATTTACTATGTACAACTTCCTGTTGCACGATTGTTATCTTCATGACATTGCAGACGAAGGACTCTATATCGGCAGCTCCAAATACACAGGTCAAACCATCAATTGCAATGGTCGTGACACCACGGTTTTGCCTCATATCATGATTGGTACCCGTATTTACAACAACATTGTTGAAAATACGGGATGGGACGGCATTCAGGTAAGTTCGTCGGAAAGCGATTGCCAAATCCACGACAATGTGATCAGAGAAGATTCACAGGAAGAATATCCATACCAGATGTCGGGTATCATTATTGGTGGTGGCAGCCAATGCGATTGCTACAATAACCAAATTTTTGATGGCAAAGGCGATGGCATCGACATATTGGGTTTGGGCAACATGAAAATCTACAATAACCTGATTGTGAACGCAGGAAGAACCTTCAAACCCAACGACCCCAATGCCTTTAAACACGGAATTTTTGTTGGAGAATCTGTTACACTAGCTAATGCCACTTACGACATTTTTAATAATACCATCGTCAATCCAAAATCGAACGGAATTAAGTTTGCCAATCAGGAAATTGCCCATGCAAATTTCATCAACAACCTGATAACCAGTCCGGGAAGACTGGCAGCCGAAGGAAATCAGGCTTACATCAATGGGGTACAATCGTCTATAAGCAAGGTGACCAATATTTTTTCGCCCGACAATTCCTCGGTTTTATTTTTAGGACAAAATCCCTACCAGTACGATTTAAAACCCAATTCACCCGCCGTAAACACCGGCACCGATATGAATGGGTATGGTTTGAGTTTTGATGCCGTCAACCGAAACCGTCCATTCCACACCTATTTTGATGTCGGAGCATTTGAATGTCATGATCCACAAGCAGATGTCAATCAACTGGAAGCCAATTCGGAATGCCATATTTACCCCAACCCTACCTCAAGAACCATACACGTGGTTGCTCCTATCCTTAAAAATGCCAACGCCGACATCAGTATTTATGACATGGGGGGTAAACAACTGGCCCACTACAGCCATTTGCCTTGCTCCGAAGCGGGCGGTTTTTCCATTCAGGTGGAGTGGCTTTCAAAGGGTAGCTATGTGCTTAAAATTGAAGCACCACAAGCTACGGTTACGAAAAGTTTTCTGATAAAATAGTCCGATCTATGGAAAAGAAACGCCGACATAACAATCAACTGAAACGCCTGACCAAAAGATTATTCTTATTTGGAAGACGCTACTACTATCGGGGGCAAACTGTTGCATGTCCCATTTGTGGCTTGAGCTTTCGCAAAATGCTTCCGGGAGGTTTTCAGTCAGACGTGATTACTGAAAAAGAAATCATTGGTGCCGGTTTGCGCGACAACAATATTTGCCCGTACTGCCTCAGCACCGACCGCGATCGGTTGGTATTTCTATACCTCAAATACAAAGCCGATATCTTCAATAAGCGTTTGAAAATACTGCATGTTAGTCCTGAACCTGCTCTCTATCAGGTGATTTCTAGAATTCAGGGAATCGATTACACCATCGGCACCAAGTATGCTGAAGGGGCGTACTATCCGGCGGAAATCACCTTTTTCGACCTAACGGGAATGCCTCACCAAGACAACACCTTCGATTTGGTGATCTGCAATCATGTGCTCGAACATATTCCCAACGATTTGCAGGCCATGCAAGAAATTCATCGCATCCTGAAACCCGGTGGTGAAACCATCTTGCAGGTACCCATTTCGTATAAAATTGAGAAAACCTTGGAAGATGACACCGTGGTTACAGAAGCCGATCGCCATCGGATTTTTGGACAATTCGACCATGTGAGGATCTATGGTCCCGATTATCAACAACGCCTTGAATCTGTTGGTTTTACGGTGAATGTTCATCATCCGGGCGATGAAAATTGGCCCCAGGAAGACATCACCAAATATGCCTTAAACCAAAAAGAACCCTTGTTTGTTGCCCACAAACCCAAAACAAAAAAAGAGAAATAAATGAGCTGGAAATGGTTATTCATAGGACTGTTGATTTTTCCGTGGTTGGGAAATTCGGCATGTGGTAATACTTCCTCTCCGGAAACGAATTGGAGTCAATTGTTGCCATCCCCCGCAGAACCGGGCCGGGTAACCCATTTTTATGAATTAGCCAACCGGTTTTCCGATTTCGACCCGGACCTTTCCAATGAAATGGTCGCTTTCCTGATGCAACAAACCTCAGTTGTGCCTAACGATAGTCTTGTCGTCAAGTGCCATTTGCTTAAGGCAAAGAATTACAAACAATTAGAGTTGGCCGAAAAAAGCGATGAAGAACTGAAACAAGCCCTGCGAATAGCAGAGAATGCCGGCAACAATGCACTACAAACCAAAGTGTTATTCCAAATGGGACAGCTGCAGGCATGTCAGAAAAATTATCAAAAGGCGTTGCTCTATTTTCAGACTGCCGAAAAACTTACCACGGATCCACCTGATATTGAGCTTGTATGCAGTATCTTTTTAGGACAAGCCGAAGCCATGATAGGATACAACGCTACCGAAGAAGCCCTCGCAGCAACGGATACAGCCTTTCATCTTGCCAGAAAACACAACCAACCTCGTTTGCTGGCCGAATGTTACCGGATGTATGCCCAACTTGCCCGACAGCATCAGGATTTGGCGCTTTGGCGAAAAAACCTGTCACTTGCCCTTGATAATTTATCCGAACTGCCGGCTTCGCCCATGAAAAAAGACCTCCTTGCCGAGATCAGTCAGGCGGCATTTGTCAGGGGAGATACCCTTTCGGGAATCGAATACCTGGGACGTTCGAAGGAGATGGGTGAGTTGCTGTACAAACAGCAAGTGAATGAATTCAGGAAAAACTACGCTGAAATTATTGATTTACTGCCTACTAAGGAATCAACCGGATTGTTATGGTATGTGATTTCCGGAGTTTTTGCACTACTTCTTCTTATTTTTGTGGTATGGTGGTGGAAAAAACTGACCAAAGCAAGGGTTTTAATTCTCGAAAACATTCACTCGTCTGAAGAGCGCGAGAAAAACATGAAGAGCCGGCTCATTGATTTTGAGGAAGCGGTAAAACAAGAAATCAGTCTGACCATCCAACAAGGGGAGGAAGAAATACGTGAACGACAGGCCACCTATCCCAAACTCGAAGAGGCCCTGGAATTCGGAAAACAAGCCGACTATTTGAAAGACATGTTTTTAGCCAAATTAAGTCACGAAGTAAGAAGTCCGCTCACTACCATACTTGGATTTTCGGCCATGTTGGAAACCGAACTGGCATTGATGGAGTCGCCCGAATTGTTCGACTATGCCTCCACCATCACCCAAAGCGGGCAAAGCCTCATTGATTTGCTGAACAATATTTTCGATCTGAGTTTGATCAATTCCAACAAGCTGGAACTTAAAATTAGCACTTTCGACATTGAGAAACTCACCTTAGATCTGGTACATAAATTTGAAAATCAGGCGGTTCAGAAAGGTCTCCGAATTGTTCACCCGGAAGCCACCATAGGTCGAATGGAAACAGACAAAGGGCTTTTGGAACGCATACTCACCATGATATTGGACAACTCGGTACGTTTTACCGAAAAGGGCTATATAAAAATTGAAGCCAAAACAAATGAGGAGAAAACCCACGCCATCATTCAGGTAAAGGACACAGGAGTCGGTATCGACAAAACTTACCTGTCGGATGTTTTTGAGCCCTATCGGAAAGAAAAACTGGGGTATTCCACACTGTATCAGGGTGCCGGACTTAGCTTGCCCTTGGCAAAGAAAATGATGGAAATATTGGGCGGAACCATTGAGATTGAGTCGGAAAAGGGAATTGGAACCACCGTTTTTATCACCCTACCCCTGCAATACTCTTCTGTCGACTCACTTCAAAAGGAAACCTTTCCTTCCGGCCGGCCACAGGAATTGAGTACCGAAAAAAATCAACGGATTTTAGTGATAGAACCCGACAAGCTGAACCGGTTGTTGATAGAAAAAATCCTGAATAAATCCTATTCCGTGGTCGCTGTGGCCGACAAGGCTCAGGGAAAGTCCCTTATTGCCAGCGAAAGGAAGGAAAACCGCAGCTTCGACCTTATTCTACTGGAGATACCTTCAGGCGCCAATAAGGCAACCTTTGGCTTTATTGATGAATTAAAGAGTACCTTTCCAGGACTCGCGGATGTCGGCATTATTGCCTTGCTTTCAGAATCACGACCCGAATTAAAAGAAGATTTCACCAGGCATGGAGTTGTCGCGATAGTGAACAAACCCATTATCAGAGAAGAACTGCAACGGGTCATCCAACAAACGCTGAATAAACTCAATCAAAACTCATAGATGGAAAAAAAGTGCCAATTTTGGACAAACTGCGCCACCATTTGCCCTAGTATAAATCATAACTACCTCATTTGTGGCTACTAACAATATTTGGCATATGGCTTGCAATTGATTTTAAATTTATCAAAATAAATATGACCCCAAGTCGAAACTTAAATATACTTGTTATTGAAGACAACCTGATCAACCAAAAGTTGGCTTCAACACTGTTCAAACGACTGGGTCACTACGTGGATGTGGCACTCAACGGAAAATTGGGGGTGGACATGTACAAGGAAAAACATTACGACCTGATTCTCATGGACATACAGATGCCTGTGATGACCGGAATCGAGGCAACCATTTCCATCCGGGAATACGAAAAGCAACAGAAAAAAACCAATCCGGTAGTGATTTTAGCGGTTACTACCTTCAACTACCCCTCTGATAAAGACAATTGCCTGCGTGCAGGAATGAATGACCATGTGAGTAAACCTTATAAGCCCATCGACATATTACACAAGGTGGCACAGCATATTCCGTTTTTCACGGTTCCTGAGCATATTTAGTTATTCCACCGCGGTCAATTCCAAATCGAAGATGAGTGGCGAATAGGGTGGATTTTTTTCTCCGCGCGCCCGCGATCCATAACCCAGTTTTGAAGGCACAATCAAACGAACTTTGTCGCCCTCAACCATTTGATTTACTGCTTCTTCCCAACCCTGAATAACTTCCCCCATGCCTGTTTCAAATACAAAGGGCTGATGGTTGACGTAAGAAGAAACGATAATGGAACCATCCAGTGCATATTGGATATAGTTTACTGTTACCCTGCTTCCTGTTTTTTGGGGTGCCTTGCCCTGCCCTTTGGTTAATGGAATGATGTAAAGTCCTGTGGCAGTTGTGTCAGCAACTATCTGGTTTTCTTTAATGTAACGAGCAATTTTGGCAGGTTCGTCCTTTTTATTTTGTGCCAACATTTGCTTTTTGAGTTCCTTTTTACGTATTCGTTCGGCTTGCACCACTTCCAATGGCCTGATTTGTACAAACTGAACCGTGTAATCCAAGGTGGTAAAACCGGGAACACCATCATAACCTCCGGCTCCCACGCCTATCCGCGAAGGAACCACCAAACGGGCAGTACTACCTTCGGTGAGCAACCCGAGTCCCTCCATAAATCCCACATTATCAAACTCTTTTCCGTACTCAATATCAAAAGGATCGCTGCTGAAATTGGAAAACAAGGTATCGCCGCCCAATATCCTTACCTCGAAATACACCTGGCACATGTCACCCGTATCAGGAAGTCTGCCCCGACCAACTATTTCAGGAATTACGACTAGTCCGGAAGCAGTGGCTGTGGTGTCCAGGTTGTGCTGAGTCAGGTAGTTGATCATATTAAGTTTCTCTTCTCTTTGTCTAGCCGCTGTTCTTACCTCCAGCAACGAATCATAGGCACTTCTGGACATAAAATCCTCCAAACGAAGATAATAGGTAAGCAATTCACCGGGATTTACAAACGATGGAAGGGTGGGAAATCCGGCAGACTTGATAAAAAATGAGTCGGCCACAACAGTAATCACGGCCGAATCGCCCTTACCCAAATGACGAAGTCCCTGATACAAGTCTCCCCGAAAGGCGGGTTTCAAAAGGGGAAACTCCATGGGCACATCCAACGAGCGGCTGTCGAACAACAAGGTGTCGGCCAATCCATAGCTGAGAACCACCCGCACAATATCGTTTTCGCGGGGTCGGCAGGTATCACTACCCTGCTCCACTATGACCATGTTCAACCCTTGGCGGTGTGGTGAACCACAGGATACAAGCAAAAAGATCGTGACAGCCAAGGCTGCCACGATCCAAACAATATATTTTGTAGATAGGTTATTCAACACCCATCAGCTCCACTTCAAAAACCAAAGTGGAAGAGGGAGGAATGCCGCCTCTGCCACCGGGGCCGTAAGCCAAATTGGAAGGGATAACGAGTACAGCCTTGTCGCCAACGCGCATCATGCCAATACCTTCGTCCCAACCTGGAATAACCTGTCCTTGACCCAATGTAAATTCAATGGGCTTACCACTGTCAACAGAACTGTCGAACTTGCTGCCATCCAGGAACATACCGGTGTAATGCACTTTTACCTTTTTGCCGGGTTCAGCTTTTTTGCCTTTTCCCTTTTTCTCCTGAATAAAATACATACCTGATTGGGTGGGTTTGGCATCGGGATATTTTTGGGCAAGATAAGCTTCGCGTTCAACGGTCTCATTTTCAGCAGCCATTCTTCTGGCTTCTTCCTTTTCCGCCTGCACTTGTTCGGGAGTTTGGATTTTATCCAATTTCAGGGTGAAATAAATATTTTCGATGGAATCCACTTCGGGAGGTACCGAAGGCATCCTGAAAAGTTTCAGGAAAACGGAATCAGCGTTGCATTTAACGGTCAGACTGTCACCCTCTTTCATCATGGATAACGCATCATATACATCACCTTTGAAGGTGGGTTTAATCATGGGCAATTGCATGGGGTAACCCAGAGTTTTGCTGTCGAACAACAAGGTATCTCCATCGGTATAGGTCATTTGGATGGTTACATAGTCGCCTTCTGCGGGAGTTGCCTCACCGTTACCATGGCTCAAATATTTGTAAACCATTCCATTGCCATTGGATTCGTATCCATCAGGCAAATTATTTCCCTGGTTACATGAAACCAGTGAGAAAGCCAGGGCAACAACGACCATAGCTCCGGTTAAAAGTGTTTTTTTCATTTTATTGTTTTTTGACTAAGTTTGATAAATTCTATTTCGTGGATAACCGTTGCTCTGGGAGGGATCTTTTTCTGATCTCCAAGCAATCCGAAAGCAAGGTGCGAAGGTAATATAATTACTGCTTGGTCGCCCAAATACAGATGTAAAATTGCTTCTTCAAGTCCGGTTTCAACGCCCCCCTTGCCTACTTCAAACACCATGGGGCCCAGCTCATCGGACGAATAAATAACATCGCCCGTAATCAGGCGTGTTTTATAGTTTAAAGTTACGATATCTCCCCTTTTCGGACGTGGACCATCACCTTCTTTCAGAATGGAATACCTTAATCCGGAGCCGGTGGATACAACCTTTAGCTGATGGCGGCTGATGTAATTCTCTATCTCTTCATCTTCGGTTCGGGTAAGGTATTGATTGGCCACAACCAACGATTTTTTTGATTGGTGCTGAAGATTTTGCGTACCGACATCTTCTTTTTCCGGAGAATTACACCCAGAAATGCTCCCTAACAAAATAATAATCAAGTATATGACAAATATTTGGCGCATCAACTATTCGTAAGTAAGTTCATAATCCAATTCTTCGCGATAAAGGGGCAGAACTTTTTTTAGCTCAGCAAGAAAGGCCTCGATG
The DNA here is from genome assembly GCA_965140775.1 of Bacteroidales bacterium. Taxonomy (GTDB): domain Bacteria; phylum Bacteroidota; class Bacteroidia; order Bacteroidales; family F082; genus UBA6244. The sequence continues at coordinate 2,511,264 of OZ223471.1, forward strand.
CCCATGGACATGTTGCCCCCGGCGGCATTGCGATGACCTCCGCCGTTAAAATGCTTTCGTGTGAGCAGGTTTACCGAAAAATCACCCTTCGAACGGAAAGAAAGACGCAATTTGTTCTCCTTTTCGGTAATTAATATGCTCATATTCACCTTTTTCATCATCAAAGGATAATTCACCACCCCTTCGGTATCGCCAACACTGTATTTGTATTTGGCCAAGTCTGCCTTGGTGAGGTAAATGATGGCCGTATGAAACTCATCCCATACCAACATTCGGTTACTGATGGCAAAACCCAGCAAACGCAGACGGTTTTCAGAAAAAGTATCGTAGATCAAGCGGTGAATTTTTTCCACATCGATGCCCAATCGCATGAGGTTGGCCGTAATTTCGTAAGTATCAGGACGACTGCATGAATAACTGAACGATCCGGTATCGGTAACAATGCCCGTATAAATGGCCTCGGCGGCGGGTTTGGTGATGAATTCCAGGTCGTCCAGCATACGTATAAAGGTATATACCATCTCACCCGTGGATGAATATACGGTATCGGAAAAGCAGAAATCGTAGTTATCACGCTCAGGATCAATATGATGATCGATAAGAATTCGGGTGGAAGGAGCCGGAGGAATAAACTCGGCCACAGGCCCTACCCTGCTAAAGGCATTGTAATCCAAACTAAAAAAAACCTCCGCCGATTTCAATAATTTTTGTGCTCTTTTAGCTTCCTTTTCATAATTGATAATCAATTCACTACCAGGCATCCACTCGTAAAACTCAGGGAATTTGTTGGGTACAACCATGCTAACTTCATGCCCTTTATTGGTGAGGTAAAAATACATGGCCAACAAGGAGCCAATGGCATCCCCGTCGGGATTGGTATGCGAACTAAGGACAATTTGCTTTTTCTGAGCTAAAATATTTTTTAATTGACCTATTTCGGTATCTGTGAGCATGAAGCGAATGATTAATGAGGTGCAAAGATAGACAAAACAGGGCTTATCCACTGAAAATGTGAGGATAACCTCCATCATTTTAATGGTTTTTAACAAAAGGTGAATACACAACAAGCTGTAATATAGGCCACTGAACACATTTTCATTTGAAGCAGCAAACGAATGGACATATACAATTTATTGTATTTTTGCAGCTAAATCAATATTATATCAAATGACCGGAAACACAACCTTTACAATGATTAAGCCCAAAGCCATGGCTGATGGACATATGGGAAATATCATTGCCAAAATTATCGAGGGTGGATTTAAAATTAAAGCCCTGAAAATTACTCGTTTAACTAAAGAACAAGCTGCGAAATTCTATGCTGTTCACAGCGAAAGACCATTTTTTGAAGGATTAATTACGTTTATGAGCTCAGGTCCGATAGTTGCTGCCATTCTCGAAAAAGAGAATGCCATTGCCGCATACAGAGACTACATTGGAGCTACCAACCCCGCCGATGCCAAACCTGGCTCCATCAGAGCGCTTTACGGAACCTCCATCGAAGCCAATGCGGTTCATGGTTCCGACAGCGACGAAAATGCCCTTATCGAAGGCGCGTTTTTCTTTAATCAAATGGAACGTTTCTAGGAAGTTACGTAAAATACAAATAGTAAAAAGACCGGCTTTTAGTCGGTCTTTTTTTTATCTGCTCTCGAAGGTTTCGAAGGTGCCATCGCCATATAACAGTATCAATTTTTTGGCACCGTTTGGATTTATGATGGCTTTTGGAAAGGGTTGACCCTGTTCTACTTCTTTTTCATCTGACTTTTTCGTGACCGTATCCGCTTTTATTGCCGCTTTGGGCCCTTCAAAACTAAGCAACTGTTGTCCGCTTTCAGTCTTTTTGGCCGGAGTTGGGTCAAGTTTTGGGGGTGGAACGGAAAAAGTATCAGCTGCAGGAACCTCCGTCCCTTTTCCAAACAGGAGCCAGTCGAGACTGATTTCATCAAATCGGTTCTTAATTTTCATCACCACATCCAAACTTGGATTGTTACGTCCCGATAATATATGCGATAAAGAAGAACGCTTCAAACCGATTTCGTCGGCAAACTGAGACGGAGTTAACCCCCTTTTGTCCATCATTTTTTTAATGCGTTCGATCATTCGTTTTTGTTTACAAAGATAGCAATAATTAACATTTGTAACAATTATTCCGTTGGGATATGTGACACATTTGTAAATTACATTTGTAAACAAGCTTTTATTTGTAGTTATTTATTTATTTAGCAATACATCATATTGTATTACTGATATTTAAACTAATTATTCAGGTAATATTTATCTATGAAAAATCGGACTGATTATCTAAACTATATTATTGTTTAAGAATTTTATATATCTGGTTATCTATACTATAAATACTATTTGTCTGATTTTTGGCAAAGAAATGGTTGCAGAAGGTAGTCACGAATACAAAAAGCAATTAATTACATCTGTAACCATATTGTTTTTCATTAACTTAGATAATACAACACACAAATGTAAATTACATTTGTAAACTATTATGGTGTGGCAAATTTTTGTGAATTTGGCCTAAACTGGCAGGAATATTATCAGAAAAACGTGAGAAAATCAACTTGTATTGACTCGTTTTGGATGGTCTAAAAGGTGAACGACACGAGGTGGAGAGGCTCACTCCTACCCGATGGATTTTATCTTCAGATCAAATTTATCATAAGGATTTACAATTGGAGAACACGAAGTATCGAAAAGCAAAAACCCTGTCAGGATAATTATTTCTGACAGGGTTTTAGAGCTGGACAAAAACTACTTCTTATTTTCCCGTTTCAAAAATCAGTTGGTCCAGATTCGATCGGTGGTGACTCCGTGGCAACTATTGCACTGACCGGTAGTAATGGCCGACGACATGTAATTGACCCCATTGGTTCCTTGCACCGAAGGATACAACCCTGAACCGAAATTAACACCTGAGGTGGTATAGAAATTACCCTTCGTATCTGCTTGCAGGGTATATTTCACTGTTCCGGTACCATTTGGTCCGCTCCATAGCTTTATGGTTGCATTGGAGTACGTAGCCGTTTTTTGTACATTGTAAGCCGTACCGGCCACCTGAAATATTCCCTCCCCTTGTCCGCCTGAGCGATGGCAATTCATACAATTCTGACCCATGTTGTGGCTACTTTCATCGTTGTAAGTGGTTCCTCCTGAGTCATTTACGTCAATGGCGACATTTTCTTTTTGACACGATTGTGTAGAAATGGCTATGGTAAAAAGTGCTGCACATGCAGCGATCATGCTAAATTTCATGGTAGTTAATTTTTAGTAATCCTACTCGTGAGGCTTTTCGGATACGCCCCGGTTTTTAGTGGCAACCGGATACCAAATCGATTCAACTGCTCTCCGGTAATAAACACAGAGAAACGTTGGTGCTGATGGGTAGATTTGGTAACTTTTTATGCACAACACATCCGTAACACGCTAATTAAATGTTATTTAAAGATAAAATGAATTGTACGGATGGAAAATAAATGAGCGAAAGTATGGTTCAATATCGCGGCAAAATTCAATTAACTTAAAAGTTACCGATTAAAGATTTCCATATGCTGTGTGGTTGGTTGATACTGGTATCCAATTGAATACTTATTATCGTCCGGGCTGGGAGAATAACGCAGAAGGAAAGTTAAATATTTTGTTTAGTTGTTATTTTTTCACAATTAGGACACTCCTAAGCAGAAAATACCTGTCTTTCAGTGGTTCTTTTTGTCGAGGATTATGCACCAACCTCCTTCACAACAATAACCAATATCGACATACAATTGAACACCCCACAGGTGAGGGGTCATCATAATATTCTATTTATCAGTAAAATAGCTAACCGTTCTATAGCTTAGACGATGGGTGGATCTAACCCCGTTTGCTTTGGAGATCGTCCCTTCACAAATGGATTCAGATTCAGGATTTAATGCGGTCAGAATATTTTGGTATTGTAGCCAGCTCCTTCTCAATTTCTTCAATTGTAGGCAAATCACTTTTAATTTCATCAGGAATTGCTCTACTTAATTGATATTCTGCAACACCAATGGGTTGTGAGATTCCACGAAGAGCATATTCTGCCTCGATTTTATTCTTCTCTTGGCATAAAATGATTCCAATAGTTGGGCTATCTGATTCTGTTTTCAGTTTATCGTCAATCGCCGATAGATAAAAACTCAGTTTTCCAGCATATTCCGGCTTGAAACTTTTGGCTTTTAATTCAACTACGACATAACACCTTAGTTTCGTGTGGTAAAATAATAGGTCAACGTAAAAATCTTTGTCACCAACTTCAAGTTTATATTGTCTGCCAATAAAAGCAAATCCAGTTCCTAACTCTAATAAGAACTTAGTGATGTGCTTGGTCAATTGGTCTTCAATACTCTTTTCGTCTGCATTTTTCTTTAATGTAAGAAAATCAAAAAGATAAGGGTCTTTCAAAGTTTGATTCGCTAAATCTGAATCAGGATTTGGTAAAGTACTATTGAAATTTGTAATTGCTTTTCCTTGTCGGGCAAATAAGTCTGTCCCTATTTGCATATCTAAAACACTTCTTGACCAACTATTTCCAATGGTTTCGGTTAGGTAAAATATCGATTCATCGATTGATTTAGACTTACTAACAATCAAAATATTATGTCCCCATGGGATTTGTGCAACAAGCTGTTGCACTTTTTCAAAATCAGATTTATAAAAAGAATAAAATCCTTTCATATAAAATAAATTCCTACGTGAAAATCCTTTTAAATCAGGAAATTCTGCGACTAAGTCTTTTTCTAAATTGTCAACGATCGAATTACCCCAACCTTGGGTTTCTTGTTTTTCAAAAAGTTCTTTACCTATCTCCCAGTAAAGTTCAATTATCTCTTTATTTGCTGACAAAGCTGCTTTAATTTGAGCACCCTTAATTCGTTTTTTTAAACCTCCTAGCCACTCAACATATTCAGAATCATATCTTTTCTTAACTGTCATATTTTTATCTTTCCTCAAAGATAAAATTTATCAAGTTGCTTTCTTATTATGCTGTTCGTTTTTTTAAATAGGAGGGAACTTCTTAATATGTGCCCCCTATTCCACCGATCTCCCCTTTGCACAAAAGTCGACCCGCAAACAACTTACTGAAATCCAACAATATGCGGAATAAATTCTTAAAAAAACTGGTTCACTTTGTTGCATTTAACAGTTTCAAATACTTGATTTTTTCGTGTTTACTACACACGCTGCCGAAATTGATTGCCCCCCAAAGTAGCGGTGATTTTAAAAAAACAGGTTATCACTTGGGTTGGAATCTGCTTCATATTCTTCACAGTTTCAAAACAAACAACAGGGCCAACAGCCAACCTCGATAACGATCGAGAAACAGCAAAAAGCCATCCCCCCTACTTCTTCACAAATTTATTCAACCTAACCGACTCTTCCACAGGGTATTTCCTGGCATTTTTCACCATTTTATCCCGAAGGGCTTTTTCGGGATCGATGCCCGTAACATCGCAAAAGCGCAACAGGTAAGCAAAAATATCTCCCACTTCCTCTTCCACATGTTCTCTGCCTTTGGGATCATCCAGAATGGCTTTACTCTCCTCAAAATCGAGCCATTGAAAGATCTCGACCAACTCAGAAGCTTCCACGCTCAAGGCCATGGCCAGGTTTTTCGAAGAATGGTATTTGTGCCAATTACGCTCGGCCATAAATTGTCGGAGTTCGGTTTGCAGGGTATTGAGGTCCATGGATATTTTAAAGATTGGTGTAAATATTTTCAATGGGTAAAAATAATTCAATTTGTGGGATGCTCGGGTTTTTAGGGGCTTTGATTCATGGGTAAAATTTATTCATCCATTGACAAAATCCTCCCATTCATTGAAAAATGTTGCGTCGTCATCGTGGCTCACTTAAATTTGCCAAAGAATCATCACAAAAACATTATACCATGTCGGTACAAATCTTAAAATTCAAAACAAAATTGATGTTGACAGCCTTTGTTTTGGCACAACTGATGGCATTTTCACAAACCTATCAAGTAGTGGATACCGATCAAACGGATTACTACGACACCCTTCATGTGGTTGGACAAATTTTTCCCGGAGAAAATTTTTATGGCCAGGACGCTAATTATCAAGGTAATACACCCTCGTACACAGACAATGGAGACGGAACTGTTACCGACAACATTACGGGATTAATGTGGCAACAATCTCCCGACATGGATGGCGACGGCGACATCGACTATGCAGACAAAATGTCGTACGACGAAGCCATGGAAGGAGCAGCCGGCTTCAACCTGGCGGGGTACACCGATTGGCGCCTGCCTACCATCAAAGAGATGTATTCGCTGATACTTTTTAGCGGTATTGACCCCAGTGGCTACACAGGAACCTCCACCGACGGTCTCACTCCTTTTCTTGATACTACCTATTTTGATTTCAATTACGGCGATCAGAATGCCGGTGAACGCATCATCGATGCACAAATGGCTTCCTCTACTTTGTACGTCAGTACCACCATGATGGGTGCCCGAACCATGTTTGGGGTCAACTTTGCCGATGGACGCATTAAAGGTTATCCCACCGATCCCATGCCGGGACAAACCGAAGGAAAGCAGTTTTATGTAATGTATGTCCGTGGAGGAAATAACTACGGCATCAACGATTTCCAAAACAATGGCGACGGAACCATTACCGATCAAGCCACCGGACTGATGTGGATGCAGGACGACAATGGAACAGGCCTGAATTGGCCGGATGCGTTGGCTTACGCCGAATCGTTTGTGTATGCTGGTTATTCCGACTGGAGATTGCCCAATGCCAAGGAGTTGCAGAGTATTGTGGATTATACACGTTCACCTTCAACCACCAATTCCGCAGCAATTGATCCCCTTTTTAATTGTACCCAAATTACCGACGAAGGTGGCAACATGGACTATCCTTTTTATTGGTCAGGAACCACACATGTCAGTTGGCAGGCCGATGCTCCGGGAGGTTATGGTGCCTACGTATGTTTTGGAGAAGCGTTGGGTTGGATGGAATCGCCTCCTAACTCAGGAGATTATACACTAATGGACGTACATGGTGCCGGAGCACAACGTAGCGACCCCAAAACGGGCAATCCTGACGACTATCCTTTGGGTTTTGGTCCTCAAGGGGATGTAATTAGAATTTATAACTACGTGCGTTTGGTTAGAGATGCCGGTGCAGCGGGAATAGGAGACTTACCTGCAGATACTAAGGACTTGCAAATATTCCCAAATCCCGCCCACGAATCCCTGAATTTCGCAATAAACGAAACTGACGCAGATACACAGGTTCTGGTAAGCAACCTTACGGGACAAGTGGTTATCTGCACCGATGCATCCAATCACCGGATAGACATTTCCACACTAAATACCGGAATTTACACCCTTTCAATAGTTACGCAAAATACACGTTATCATACCAAATTTATAAAAAACTAACCCATGAACAGAACCATGAACAACACCTTGACCACTGTGCTGATGACCTTTTTGCTCTTTTTTTCGGGAATAACCGTACAAGCACAACAGGTAGGTCGCCAGTCGGGCCAACGCCCCCAGGGCCGCGAACAACAACGCCCGCCCGTCCCCGACTCCACTCAAGTGGCCCAAATGGTCGGTGAACTAAGCACCGAACTCGCCTTAACCGAAGACCAGGTTCCGGTTTTCTCCAAATTGGTTTTCAAGCACTTCGACGAATTAAAAGTGCTCACCGCCAACAAAACCGAGCCCAAACGCGAACAAATGGAAACCCTGAAAAAACGTTTTGAAAAAGAAGTCGCCGACATGCTGACCAAGGATCAAAACCAGAAATTTAAAGCCTACATGAAGAAAAAGTTTCCCGGTAAGCGCCCCCCGGAACGTAGGTGATTTCCAGATAAAAGAGTCAAGGAAGAAGTAAGAAGTGAACAGTAAACGGTGATCGATGAGCCATAGACCAAATGCTTTCCTCTGTGCTTTTCCCTGTGTTCTTAGTGTCTCTGTGGTGCATTTTTACGAGTTTATTCACCACGGAGGCACAAAGGACACGGAGGGTATGAATAAAGACAAAAGACAAGGAAGAAGTAAGAAGTGAACAGTAAACGGTGATCGATGAGCCATAAGCCACATGCTCTCCTCTGTGCTTTTCTCTGTGTTCTTAGTGTCTCTGTGGTGCATTTTTACGAGTTTATTCACCACGAAGGCACAAAGAACACGGAGGGTATGAATAAAGACAAAAGACAAGGAAGAAGTAAGAAGTGAACAGTAAACGGTGATCGATGAGCCATAGGCCAAATGCTTTCCTCTGTGCTTTTCTCTGTGTTCTTAGTGTCTCTGTGGTGCATTTTTACGAGTTTATTCACCACGGAGGCACAAAGGACACGGAGGGTATGAATAAAGACAAAAGACAAGGAAGAAGTAAGAAGTGAACAGTAAACGGTGATCGATGAGCCATAGGCCACATGCTTTCCTCTGTGCTTTTCTCTGTGTTCTTAGTGTCTCTGTGGTGCATTTTTACGAGTTTATTCACCACGAAGGCACAAAGAACACGGAGGGTATGAATAAAGACAAAAGACAAGGAAGAAGTAAGAAGTGAAAAGTAAACGGTGATAGATGAGCCAAAGGCCAAATGCTTTCCTCTGTGCTTTTCTCTGTGTTCTTAGTGTCTCTGTGGTGCATTTTTACGAGTTTATTCACCACGGAGGCACAAAGGGACACTGAGGTAGATCAAAGTATATAGATAAAGGTAAAAATATAAAGGATTGCCACCAATAATAGCGGCAATCCTTTTTTTCAGATCATTACATTTTCTTTCCTATATAAAACACATAGCCATAATAGGATTTGTATTTATTATACAATTGCTCTTCGTGGCGTTGATTGGCGATAAATTCCTCTGCTGCTTTGTCACCAGCATGTTGCTGTAGAAAGGCCTTTTGAGCTTCCACCTGTGGTGCATAAAAATGTGTTGTCCAGCAGTTTTCAGGAAGAATAAAAGTGGCAACAGGAACATAACCGGCCTTTTGCATTTGGGCGACATTGTTGGGAATGGTATCTATTTCAGGATAGGCATCCATCCAAAACGCCTCTATTTCATCAGGACGCTGATCCGTAAACCAGGAGGCTTCAGAAACTGCAACATAGCCTCCGTCTTTTAGAAATTTTCGCCATTCATTCAGTCCCCGCTCAAAACCAATGTTGTAGATGGCCCCTTCGGACCAGATCAAATCAAGCGATTCGTTTTGAAAAGGGAGATCATCCATGGAGCCAACAATGCCTTTCATTTTTTCCTTAAGTTGATGCTTTTCGGAGTTGGCATTGAACAAGTCGATGAATGTGGGAAAAAGGTCTATTCCCGTAATTTTTCCGGGCGCATGTTGAGCCAACACCACGGTTTGACCGCCGGTTCCGCAACCGAGGTCGGCAATTTGTGATTTGTGGGTCAGGTTGTCCATAAAACTCAAGGCCTTGAGCGTTACCTCCGGACTCCCCGGTCCTTGTCGTTCAACGCTTGCATAATATTCGCAAATTAAGTTGACATCGAATTCGTGAATGGATTTATTTTCGTTACTCATGATATTTAATTTTAAGTTGTTGAAGCCATGGCATAAAGGTAGATTACTTGTGCCAAACTTCGAAATTTCGTAAATAGATAAATAGTAATAACTCCGACAAGAAACTGCCGAAATCCAACAATGTGATAACCTTGATGGTACATCAAAGTTATTTACCTCACAATCTCCAAACTTAAATTATACATCCAATAGTTTTAGTGGAGCAAATATAGTAATTATTCACCCCGAACCAAGAAAAACATGAAGACGCCCTACCCGGGGAACATTTTATGAGAATACACCGTTCGTTTATTGTAAATCTCGACAACATCACCACGGTAGAGCGCAACAGGATTGTGTTCGACAAAAACGTGTATCTCCCCATCAGTGAGCCATACAGGGAAGGGTTTAAAAAATTTATCGATCAGTATTTTCTGTAAAAAGGGGGCGAATTCGTGTAAAATCTCCGGGTTGGTTTGAATCAACCAAATGGATGCCATATGGGGATACCCGACCTACGACACCAGTTTATTTTTTTCGAGACGTTTCAGGATATCGTTCATCATTTCAATTTGAACTTTGTGAATTTCAATCACTTCCTGCTGTTCGTTAATGATAAGATGGTCGATTTTTTCGTGTAACATCCTGATTTCAATTTCTGATTTCAGGTTGATCATATAATCCTTTCTGGCACGTTCCCTATCTTTCTCTTCCTGCCGGTTTTGGCTCATCATGATGACGGGGGCCTGCAGAGCTGCCAGTGTAGAAAGGATGAGATTCAACAAGATAAATGGATAAGGATCGAAACCTCGGTTGCCCAACCAATAAATGTTGAGGAGTATCCAAAAGGCGAGAAAAAACCCGAAGGTGATGATAAAGGTCCAGCTTCCGCCAAACTCAGCTACCTTGTCGGCCACAAACTGACCAAAGGTTTTCACCTGAACATCCTCTCCGTCAATTTTGTCGGTCAAGGTATTTTGCTCGGTTAACGAATCCATGACTGTTTTATCCAAATCGTTGAGACTGCCTTCCTGCCTCGACAACATTTGTTCGATATACCTTTCCCGGTACTTGTTTAATTCCTTTCCGGAAAGGGCCATATCAACAGTAAAATTGGGATAATCCTTTAAGATTAAGTTGAATATGGAGGTCCTGATACTTTTCCCTGAAACCCTTTCGCTGAGGGGAAATTCCTGATTTGAGATATCACTTATAAATGTTTTCATGCCACACACAAATTAATTGGGGTGCAAAGATAGGTACTGAAATAGGATGATTGCAAACATAAAAGACTTAAGATAAGACCCGTTTAAAAAGATTGCCCAAAGCATTTCCGTGAAAAGAAGAAACACCGCGCATGACAGACTTTACATTTCCTTCAAAAAAAGGTATTTTTGCAAAAAAAATTTCTCCCTATGCGTCTGGTCTCTTTTAAAACACCCAAACCGAAATCGTTTAACTACCTACCCCGTTATTACGATCCTGCAAAAGAAGCACTTGAGAAAAAAAAGGCAGCCATGGGTCTGGATAGCACACTCACCCATAACGAAAAGCTGCGCCTGCAAATGTCGCGCAGATGGCGCAGGGGCGAAATAAATCAGGAGAAAACAACCATGTCGAATGTGATCACCTATGCCATTTATGCTTTTTTCATCGGGGGAAGTATTTACCTCATCATGTTCACCAATTTTGTAGAAAAACTATTGCAATCGTTTGGAGTAACCCACTAGCCCATTATGCTGAATATCATTAAATTACTTCCCGATTCGGTGGCCAACCAAATTGCTGCCGGAGAGGTAATACAACGTCCGGCCTCGGCAGTGAAAGAGCTTCTGGAAAACGCCGTTGATGCAGGAGCCACACAAATTACCCTACTTGTGAAAGAAGCGGGCAAAACGCTGGTACAGGTTATCGACAACGGAAAAGGCATGTCGGTGGTGGATGCACGGATGAGCTTCGAACGACATGCCACCTCAAAAATCGCAGAAGCCAACGATCTTTTCAGCATCCGCACCATGGGCTTTCGTGGCGAAGCGTTGGCATCCATCGCAGCCATCGCGCAAGTGGAAATGAAATCGAAAACATCTGAGGATGAAGTGGGTACACAACTTCTGGTGGAAGGCTCCAAGGTGTTGGAACAATCGCCTTGTCAGTGCCAAACGGGGACAAGTATTTCCATCAAAAACCTGTTTTTCAATGTGCCGGCCCGACGCAACTTCCTCAAATCCACCAACGTGGAAAATCGCCACATACTCGAGGAGTTTATTCGTGTGGCGGTAATACAGCATGAAATCGGATTTACCTATTACAACAACGACAAGCTGGTTTTCAAATTGATGCCGGGATCTTTCAAATCGCGAATTGTGGGTCTTTTTGGACAAAACTACAACGAGCGCCTGTTACCGGTGGATCAAAAAACGGAATTGGTTACCATCAGTGGGTTTATCGGCAAGCCCGAGTTCGCTAAAAAAACCCGTGGCGAGCAGTATTTTTTCGTCAACAACCGATTTATCAAACACGCGTACCTACATCATGCCGTGGCCAATGCCTTTACCGAGCTCATCCCCATGGAGGCACACCCCTCCTACTTTATCAACATCGACATCGATCCCAACGAAATCGACATCAACATTCACCCCACCAAAACGGAGATTAATTTCAAGGATGCCCGGGTAGTGTATGGCATTCTCCATGCAGCCATCAAGCAATCAATTGGAAAACACGCATTTACACCACAAATAGACTTCAACGTCGATCCGAGTGTTGAGGCCGCTTTTCAACAACGACCATCGCCCAACCTCTCGGCTCCTGAAGTAAGGGTGAATCCCAATTACAATCCATTTTCCACCTCCAAAATTGATCAGGGATTCCGAAAGCCCGAGAACAGAAGTGGTTCCGAATGGGAAGAACTTTTCAATACGGTGAAAAATACCGCTCCCGAAGAAGTAACTCCACCTACGGAGGAGCACGAACAACCACCGGGCTCAACCCCTGACACCCATTTTATCCAGATGCAACAGACCTATTTGGTGGGACATGTGAGTCAGGGATTGATGATTATTCACCAACAACGCGCCCACGAACGTATTCTTTATGAGTACTTTATGCACCAATTAAGTCAGAGAAAGCAGATTTCACAACAACAGCTTTTTCCGGAACACCTGCATTTTACACCTGAGGATGCCGACATCATCAGACAACTCGACGACGACCTGGTACATCTGGGATTTATCCTGGAACCCATGGGAATCAACACTTTTGTTGTTACAGGCACGCCACCTGAAGTAAACGACCCTCAATCCATTCTGGAACGGATCGTGGAAAATTTCAAAACCGAAGCCAACAAATTGGATTTCGATCAAAATGCCATGCTGGCACGTTCCATGGCTGTGAACATGGCCGTGAGAACGGGTGTAAAACTTTCAGATACGGAAATGCAGGAACTCTTTAAAAACCTGTTTAAATGCGAGGTGCCCACTGTTTCTCCTTCCGGCAAAAAGACATTTTTACTACTCGACCCACAGGAGTTGGAGGCACAATTCAAATAATCAGGGAATCCTTCAACTATCGGGCATTGTACGTACTTGCGGATAAAATTGGAACCCTTTCCTGACAAATTGTTCCCTATCCATACCCTTGGCACAATGATTGAGTGAGCTATGGCGGTAAATTATACTAATTTTGCCGGCACTTCAAGGGGATTAGGCCTTGGGTCACCCGGCTGATTTACACTTTAACAACGAAAAGACTTTTCTATGAATCAATACCGTCCTACCGGATTCCGAATACTGCCTCCTGTGGTCAAGAACCTTCTGATCATCAACGGATTGTTTTATTTAGCTACCGTAGCACTAGGAACCAGCTTCCACATTGACCTGACCCAACGTTTGGGATTACATTTTCCCGGTACGCAAGATTTCGGGGTGTGGCAATTGGTTACCTACATGTTTATGCATGCCAATTTCTCCCATATCTTGTTTAATATGTTTGCTTTATGGATGTTTGGCAATGTGTTGGAAAATCAGTGGGGACCCAAACGTTTTTTAAACTACTACCTGATTACCGGAATTGGAGCTGGCTTGGTGCAATGGTTGGTGGCATACATTCGGATGCAGGCCATTTTGCCTGAACTTTCCCCTGAAGAAATACAGTTGGTATTTAGTCAGGGCGCTGAAGTAATACAACAAGGTATGAATTACAGCAACGACTACATGCGCGAACTCAACAACATTGTCAACAGCACAACTGTCGGGGCTTCAGGTGCCGTATTTGGTATTTTGCTTGCATTTGGCATGATGTTCCCCAATAGTCTCATTTACTTGTACTTCGCCATCCCCATCAAAGCCAAATACTTTGTTATTGGCTATGGTGTTCTCGAATTGTACTCGGGTTTTAGCAATAACCCATCCGACAATGTGGCACATTTTGCCCATTTGGGAGGAATGATTTTTGGATTACTGCTTATCCTCTACTGGAAAAAGAAAGGAACTTTATATCATTAAAATTCAAAGGATTAAACCATGATGCCCTTCGGACAACCCGGCAATACCGGCACCTTTTTGCGCGACTTGTTTTTAGGTAAAAATGTGCTTTCGAGGCTGATATTAATCAACACGGTGGTTTTTGTGGCCATTAACTTCATTGGTCAGTTATTTTGGTTGATGGGAGTGGAACCTGCCGGAGGTTCGGAGTTAAGCTACATCGGTCGTTTTTTGGCGTTACCCTCCAATCCCGACCTGTTGTTGTCCATGCCCTGGACACTATTCACCTACATGTTTACCCAGGAAGGATTCTTTCACCTACTTTTCAACTTAATCATGCTGTATTTTGGAAGTAAAATTTTTCTGGAATACCTGAGCGAACAAAAACTGTTAAGCACCTATATTATTGGAGGACTGGTAGGTGCCTTGTTTTTCGTAGGAGCCTTCAATATATTTCCGGTCTTTCAATCGGTTGCCCACGATGCGGTTGCCATTGGTTCGTCGGCTTCGGTACTCGCCATCTTTGTTGCCATCGCCACCTATGTCCCCGATTATACGGTCCACCTGTTTTTATTTGGTCGCTTGAAGATGAAATACATTGCCATTGCCTTCATTGCCATCGACTTACTGAGCATACAACACGGAAATCCCGGCGGACACATTGCCCACCTGGGAGGTGCCTTGTGGGGATTTTTGTATGCATATCAGTTGAAAAACGGCACCAATCTTTACCGGTTTCTGGATTGGTTCAAAAAGCCCGCCGGAGGAAATCAAAAACATCGCATGCGTGCGTCCTCCAAACGTACACGAAATGGAAGACCCCTGAGCGATGTGGAATACAACAGTCAGCGCATGGCCACACAGGAAGAAATCGATCGTATTTTGGAAAAGATCAGCAAATCGGGGTATTCCAGCCTTTCGGCCAAAGAAAAGGAATTGCTGTTTAAAACCAGCAACAAAAAATAAACCACACAATGTCTTCTACCCGGAGGACCCAGCCAAAACGTGAGCCGGCAAAAAACATTCCTGAAAAATATGCGTTACCTTAACAAATAGCGTTATTTTAGTAGCACTTCACCAGAGAACAATAATTTGCTAAGGATCAATACCCACCGACCAAATTCAGAGCACCGGCTTCGCAAGTACTTGATGCCTCTGGCTGTTTTAATCAATTTGGTATCGTTGTTGGCATTGGTTTTTGCCCTGATGGCAGGAGGTGTAGCTCCTTCATCCAACGGTCTGCTGCCCATTTTCGGATTGTTCTATCCTTTGATATTCATTTTCAATGCACTATTGGCCATTTTTTGGATCATGATGAGAAATCGATTTGTGTTGATTCCGTTGGTTGTTTTCCTGTTTGGTCTTGGCAATTTTTCAGATAACTTTCAGATATCCATACCCTCACACGTTTCAAAACAAGACACTCTTTCTACGAAAGTGCTCACCTACAACGTACAGCAGTTTAGAAACGGACAAAAAAATACGGATGCGGGAGTAAAAAACCGACTGCTTGGCTTTATCGAAGATCAACATGCCGACATTATTTGTCTGCAGGAATACCAAAGCACCGGAAAACAGCTTTACGAAAGTATCAAGGAAACCCGCGACCGCCTGCAACTGGAGGCCTACTATTACGAAAGTTATTTCAATCCCAAGTACGACCTGCTGTCGGGGTTGGTAATTTTTTCCAGATACAAGGCCGTGGGAAGCGGAAAATTAAAAATTAACGGTTCGCGGACCTTTGGAATTTACACCGACCTGCTCATCAACGGGGATACAGTAAGGGTTTTCAACATCCACCTGGCCAGCATCAAACTCGAGAAAGCAGACCTGGGATTTGTGGCCAATCCTGATCAGGAAAAACTCAAAGACAAGTCGTTGGCCATCTATGAAAAGCTTCATAAAGCCTTTCTTCTCAGGGAAAAACAAACCCAACTTTTGATGGATCAGGTTAAAAATTCACCCTATCCCATCATGCTCGCGGGCGATTTCAACGACACCCCTTCCTCTTGGGTTTATCATCAATTGCAAGATTATTTAAACGATAGTTTTGTGGAAGAAGGTAACGGCATTAGCATTACTTTTGCAGGGCCTATTCCACTGTTGCGCATCGATTACGTTTTACATTCAGGATTTGAAACCCTGGACTACCATCGGCACCGCTTCAATGGCTCGGATCATTTTCCGGTAACGGCGATACTTCAATTAACTAATTAACTAACAGTACTATTATGAAGAAATTTTTGTTCACACTTGCCCTTTTATCCGCTTTCATCGGACTTTCGGCACAAACCAGTTTTTACGATTATCAGGTAACCGACATCGACGGAAACCCTTTCGACATGAGTCAGTTGAAGGGAAAGAAGGTGATGGTGGTTAATGTGGCTTCCAAATGCGGGTTCACTCCCCAATATGAGCAATTGGAAGCTTTATATGAGAAATATAAGGACCAGAATTTTGTGATCATCGGTTTTCCTGCCAATAATTTTAAGGAGCAGGAACCCGGAACCAACGAAGAAATCAAGTCTTTTTGCTCACTTACCTATGGGGTTACCTTTCCCATGATGGACAAGATTTCGGTAAAAGGCGACGATATGGCTCCCATCTACAAGTGGCTCACCGACAAAGACCTGAATGGAGAAAGCAACTCCACCGTAAAATGGAATTTTCAAAAATACCTCATCAACGAGAATGGCGTTTTGGTAGATGTGGTGAATCCTTGGGTACGACCCGACACCGCAAAGATTGTGAGATGGATTGAGGGGAAATAGTTCAAGGGATCAATGGGATCAGTGGATCAATGGGATCAATGGGTCAAGGGTTCAAGGGTTCAAGGGTTCAAGGGTTCAAGGAGGTAGAAGGATCAATGGATCAATGGGATCAACGGGATCAAAAGTTCAAGGGTTCAAGAGTTCAAGGGTTCAAGGGTTCAAGGGTTCAAGGGCTCAACCCCGAAGGCTTTCGGGGCAAAAGTTCAAGGGTTCAAGGGGTTATGGGCTTAATATTGTAGTTTTATCCACGTCGGCTGTACTTTAGATGTTGAAATCCTGAAGGGATTTTATGTGTATAGATAGAATTGGCACAATAAATAATTCGACCCCGACGGGGTCGAACAATATATACTTCCATTGCTATAAACATGGGAATCCTTCGGATTCATTTGCAATCCATTCAAGCAAATAGTCCGCCTTAATCCCCAAAGGATTGGATGTTTATAGTAAATATTTGTCGATGACGTTCGACCCCGTCGGGGTCGAACAAGATATACTTCCATTGCTATAAACATGGGAATCCTTCGGATTCATTTGCAATCCATTCAAGCAAATAGCCCGCCTTAATCCCCAAAGGATTGGATGTTTATAGTAAATATTTGTCGATGACATTCGACCCCGTCGGGGTCGAACAATATATACTTCCATTGCCATAAACATGGGAATCCTTCGGATTCATTTGCAATCCATTCAAGCAAATAGCCCGCCTTAATCCCCAAAGGATTGGATGTTTATAGTAAATATTCGTCGATGACATTCGACCCCGTCGGGGTCGAACAATATATTCCTCAAGTTCTGGATTCCTGTTTCCTTCCGCCCGAGAATAAATTCCAGGGCTAATTGTCATGCGTACCCACGGTAATTTTGGCTCAATAATCCTAACTCCTTACTTCCCCCGAAGGCTTTCGGGGTCCGTCTCCCGTCTTCGCTCTCCCCACTTCCGTCTTCTGTCTCCCGACTTCTGTCTCCCGTCTTCCGTCTCCCAACTTCCGTCTTCGGACTCCCATCTTCGGTCTCCCGACTTCCAACTTCCGTCTTCCGTCTCCCAACTTCCAACAAAAAACTACCCAAAAACCCCCGACACCAAGCCTCCATCGTGGGTCATGGTTTGTCCGGTGACATATCTCGACAAGGGGGATAACAGCCACAGGGCCAGGGAAGCCATCTCGTCGGGGGTGCCCATGGAACCCACCGGGATTTCCGCCTCAAAAGCCCGGGAAGCCTCCTGAACGGATATCCCGTCCATTTCGCTTTTCTTTTGAAATAATCTTTCCATGGCGGCGGTGCGATGATAACCTGGAGCCAGCATGTTGGCCGTAATTCCCTGTCCTGCAATCTCTTTTGCCAGGGTGCTGACAGCCCCTACCATGGCCAGTCGCATGGCATTACTCAGTACCAGATTTTTTACCGGTTGCTTTACAGAAACGCTTTCGATGAACAACATACGGCCATAACAAGCGCCTTGAAATACGGGTAACACCTTGTTTATCAATGCTATTTTCCATCTAAATACCGATTGGTAGGCGTCATCCCATTGCTTCATGGAAGTGTGTTGGAAACCACCTGCAGGAGGACCTCCTGCATTGAACACGATTCCGGAAGCCTTGTTTTTCTGCATCCAGGTGACGATTTCATCGTGCACGCTATCCATTTGCAGGTCGCCGGCCAAACATTCCACCAAATCCGGAAAAGCTACCGCTAAGGGTTCAAGCTTCGAAAAGGTACGACTTACAGCCAACACATGGGCGCCTTCAGCAGCCAGTTGTTTTGCGATGGCTTGTCCGAAACCGCTTCCGGCGCCACCCACCACAAAGTATTGATTAAATAATTGAAGATTCATTTGACCGATTTTTTTTTCAAAAGTACAAAACCGTGCACATATTTGGCCATCCTTTAAACATAAGAGTGCAGAGAAGAATATTATCCGGTGGCAACCCTTCCAAATCGGTCAGAAATAACTACTTTTGCCCTTCAAAATTTGACGATGAAAGTTAAGAACAACCAAATTTTAGTGGGAACCATTGCCATCAGTTTTTCGGCTGTTCTTTGGGGATTCGACGGAGTTGTATTAACACCCAGCCTGCACAACCTGAAAGTCGGATGGGTGGTGTTCGTGCTCCATGCCTTGCCCTTTATCCTGATGAATTTTTTCCTGTTCAAGGAATATAAAAACCTGAAAACCTTCATCAAACAGGACTATATCATGTTGATATTGATCGCGTTGTTTGGAGGAGCACTCGGTACCATTTCCATTGTAAAAGCCTTGTTTTTAGTCAATTTTCAGCATTTGTCGGTGGTGGTTTTGTTGCAAAAACTGCAACCTATTTTTGCCATCCTATTGGCTGCCATCCTGTTAAAAGAAAAAATCGGGAAAAATTTTATCCTGTGGGCATCCATAGCCATTATTGCCAGCTATTTTTTAACCTTCGGATTCGAAGTCCCCTCCATCAGCTCCGACCGGAGTACTGTATATGCTGCACTCTATGCCCTGTTGGCTGCTTTTTCTTTTGGCAGTTCCACGGTTTTTTCCAAAAAACTTCTTCAGAATCAAAGCTTTGTTACAGCCACTTTTTTTAGATATGGCTTTACGTCTGTCATCTTGCTCATGTATGTGGTTATTACGGGAAGTTTTAGCCAGATTGCGGTAACAAGCACAACAAATTGGCTGTATTTCATTCTCATTGGCATTACCACGGGTTCGGGAGCCATTTTTATCTATTATTATGGACTCCGGCGGGTGAAAGCCATCGTGGCCACCATCAGCGAACTGCTTTTTCCCATTTCAGCCATCCTTTTCGATTACCTTTTCAACCACAGCATTCTTTCACCCATACAAATGATAAGTGCCGTGGTGATGGTGTTCTCCATCATTAAACTCAGCAGTCAAAAAACTGACTAACTCCTGATTTTTGAGTATAATCAGCTAACTGCAAATCAATGAAATGGTTAATTTGGCACAAAAAACCTTCACCGAAAGTTGAAGTGCAGCCAAAATAGTTGTATCTTTAACCTGATAATTTCAGTTTTAATTTAAACAATACAGCCATGTCAGACGAAATTAGTTTGGTTTATACCGGATCGAGAGTTGAGAGTCTCTTCCTGGAAGAAATTCTCGAAGAAAACGACATTGGGGTGATTCGCCGTGACACTTTAAGCGAAAGCGTAAATGCAGGATGGGCAGACGGATCGCCGGAAGATGCCGTCAGGTTGTTTGTGGAAACACAGCATCTTGAGGAAGCCAAAGCCATCCTGAACGAGTATTTTGAGTCGCGCGACAAAAAGAAAAAGTAAGCACCTAAATACCAAATGATTACCTGTCTGTTATCCACTTTTGCAGAAGATGATCTTCTCAAAAGCACCTGCGACTTTCACCCCGACCCTGTGATGAAAGGTGAAGTGGTTTATGAAGTAATCAAGGTAATTAATGGTATTCCCCTGTTTTTATCCGAACATCTGCAAAGATTTCAACAGTCGTTGATTCATACTCAAATCAATGGCCCGTCGGAAGCTTACATAAAAGAAAGCCTTCGCATGCTTATTGCCAGCAATGGACTTAAACAGGGGAATATCCGATTTCAGGTATCACGAAATGCGGGTGAACGAAGCAGGTGGTATGCCTGGGTGAGTCCACATCAATACCCCAATGCAGAACAACGATCGCAAGGGGTTGCCACCGGCGTATTCCGGGCACAACGCCCCCATCCGGAAGTCAAACGCTGGAATGAACAGCTCAAATCGGAGGTAACTCAGTATTTAAAATCAACCGGTTATTACGAAGTACTGCTCACCGACCCTCAGGGGTTCATCACCGAAGGCAGTCGTTCGAACGTGTTTTTCGTTCGCAACAACCAACTGATTACCCCCATGACCGAGCAGGTACTGCATGGAGTGACGCGTGGAGCCATCATCCAACTGGCCATCGAGAAGGGAATTGATTTTTGTGAATGTCCGATCAGCACAAAGGAATTACCCCAAATGGAAGCCGCGTTTTTAAGCGGAACCTCACCCGGTATCTTACCCATTCATTCCATCGACCAATTAAGGTATCGAACTGACAACATGATTGTTAACACCTTAACAGACGCCTACAACCAGCATTGTTCCGACGATCTGCATCATTTTGAATGGTGAGGATTTTGCCGATATAATCATCAATTTTAGTACTTTTACCTCCAAAACATATCTCATGGCACTTGTAAAAAGTCGGTTGTGGTTATTTCTTTTTCTTTTCATACTGGTAACACCGGGCAAAAGTCAACATGCAATTCCTGAGGATTTTTGCATTAACCAACAGGAACAAAGGCTTTTCGAACGTATCAACGAACTGAGGCAGACCTATGGAAAAAGCGAATTACAACTCTCAGTATCGTTGTCATTTGTTGCCAAAACGCACGTAAACGACCTGATTACCAACCATCCAGACACTTCCATCTGCAATCTTTCGAGTTGGTCGGACAAAGGGAGTTGGACGGGCTGTTGCTACAATCCTTACGTACCCAATCAGGATTGTATGTGGGACAAACCCAAAGAACTCACCCCCTACCCCTATCGCGGATACGAGTTTGTGACTTATTTTGATGATGCGGCCGATGCCGACTCTGTAATAGCCCTGTTTTCAGATACTCGAGAGGTACTCGACATGATTTTGGCTCGCGACATCTACGAAAGTAAAAAATGGATTTGCTGTGGTGTGGGGATGAACGACCATTACGTCTCCATATGGTTCGGACAACGCAAAGATGCCCTTCGTTCCCCTGAAGTATGCGGTGGCCATGGCGAAATCGCAGTAGTGCAAACCGAACAAAAGGCTCCTTCTTCAGGTGGTTATTATTTAATATTTGGTAGCTTTGATAATCCGACCGATGCCCGGGAAGCATTGAAAATCATTAAAAAAGCTGATTTTAAGGGTGCCGGAATTATGACAAAGAATGGACAATCAAGGGTTTATCTCAACAAATACAACACACTGAAGGAAGCCATGTATGCCAAGCAGCAACTTGCACCGGAGTATCGCGAAGCATGGATTTTAAAAGAATAGCATGAAAGATTACCAACTTAAGGAAGTGGCTGGCCCCATCGACAAAAAGCAATTTCTTGATGTTGTTGACAGTTTGTACCGCAACGACCCCCATTATGTGAGACCCCTCAATTCGGAAGTGGAAAATGTTTTCGATCGGAGGCAGAATGCCAAATTCAGCACCGGCGAGGCCTGCAGGTGGATTCTTCTCGACAAAAACCGGCAGCCCATTGGGCGTATCGCCGCATTTTACGATCAGTTTACCAAAGAAAGTCACACCCAACCCACGGGGGGCATTGGTTTTTTCGAATGTATCAACGACCAACAGGCTGCCAACCAGTTGTTTGAACAAGCCAAAGAATGGTTGCTGTTGCATGGTTTGGAGGCCATGGATGGTCCGGTAAATTTCGGCAATCGCGACTATTTTTGGGGTTGCTTAAAGGAAGGATTGCACCAACCCATTTTCAACATGCCGTATAATCATTTGTATTACAATGATTTATTTACAAATTATGGCTTTCAGAATTATTTTAATCAATACACGTACCACCTGCATCTTGATCCCGACAAAATGAATCCTATCCTGGTGTATAAGGCAGAACGATTGAAACGCAACCCTGAGTTTAGCTTTAGAAACTACAGTGTAAAGTTGGAAGAAAGTATTGCCGATGAATTCAGTGAGGTATTTAATAAGGCCTGGGCCAGGTTTCCGGGAGTAGAACCCATCAACCCTGATCAGGCCAAAGGATTGCTTAAAAAGCTGAAACCTCTGCTCGACGAGCGGTTGATTATTTTGGCCTATCACAAAAATCAGCCCATTGGTTTTTTTATCATGATTCCGGATATCAACCAAATCATCGGAAAGTTCAAGGGACGTTTTCACATGCTTAATCAGGCCAAACTCATGTATGCACTTAAAATTCAGAAAAAGTGTACACGGGTTATCGGGTTAATTTTTGGCGTCATTCCTGAATTTCAGGGCAAGGGTATCGAAGCCGGATTGGTCATGAAATTTGCTGGCAATGCCCGTGAGAAGAATTTTCCATATACGGATCTGGAAATGAATTGGATAGGCGACTTTAATCCCATCATGATGAAACTCGTTGAAATAATTGGCGGAAAAATTCACAAAACTCATGTAACCTACCGATATCTTTTCGACCGCTCATTGCCTTTCGAACGAGCTCCCATTGTAAATACCACACACTAACGCATGGAAACAATTATCTCATTGGTTGTTATGAGCCTGCTGATTGCCGCTTCGCTGGTAACCTACCACCATAAACGGGTTAAAACCAGGCAGTTTTTATTGTCGGAACAAATCTATCCGGCAGTTATAATGTCGGTAATTGTTGAGAAATTTCAGGCCAACATCACCCATGTCATGATTCAAATAAAGGCGTTGGAGACGGTGGACATGGTGGGTATTTCCATTGAACTGATCAATCGAAAACGTGAATTTAATCACTACGACCTTATCCGGGAGGGATTAATTCAGACACCTCTGACAAGCATGCTACCTCATGATATTCAAACGATTAAAATAGATTACCCTACCTTTAAAAACTTGCTCGAAACCGGAGACCTACCCTTTAGAACCTTTCGTTTTGTAGCAACAGACAAAACCAACAGAAAATTCAAATCGCACGAATTGGGATTGAATAAAAAATGGCAATTGCTGCGAATGGACAGCGGGAACTACAACTAATACCGCCCTTTTTAAACAATCTGAATGATATCAGACTTGGGTCAGGACAGAATCTTTAATAGATGATGTCGTACCCAAAACCATCTTTACGCTTTCGAAAAATTGTCGCATCGTCAAAATCCGGAACACGTCCATGAAACAAATCATTGTAATAGCCTTTGATAGGCATACTATTGGCCACATGTTCGCCTATATAATAGGTATGCGATCGTCCCGGTGGTAATTTAAACCCGATGGCATCACTAAAATTTACATAATAAGCATTGGCCGCCAGGGGTTCCACCAGCAATTCCCCAACCATGTAGCCATAGGCTGAAATAATCCTCAACCCATTCAGATTCACATCTTTGGCATTGCTGTTAATAAAAATATGGTGCTGAATGTCCAAATTCTCCACCCACAGCTGATGATCTTTCGAATTAACAGCCGCCGCATTGATTACCAGGTTATTAAACAAACCTGGATGTGACGTTTTCCTTTGATTGGCCGTGTATCGCGGAAGGTATTCATTCCCCAGACTGTGCAAGAACAAATTCATTTTAACGTCGGGTTTATTTTTCAAATAATCTTCTTTTACAACAGCCATACTATCCAACAGGGCCGCAAACTGATTATCTGCAAGTTGAAGATTTTCCAATGAAGTGGCAAAATTATTAAAAACCTGTCCGTCGTCTCTGCGCGATGGCCAAGCGAAAACAATAACCTGAACACCATAGGTATTCTGGATATCGAGCCCACGAACAGCCGCATGTAGAAAGGTTTTGCCATCGCCATGTACGAACAATACATAGTCGGAACCTGCCGAGCCATGCTGTTGGAAATAGGATTTGATGGTGGTTGGAACAATGGCAAAACTGCTATCAACATAAGTGACAGAAAAAGCCCTCAGGGGTCGTGTCGTATCTACTTTGTTAATAAACTCATTGGGTTGATTTCCGTCCATACGGTTTGTAATCACCAGTATTTCAGGGTTCTCAAATTTATCAAAACCAAGGAGCGATTCATATTCCTGTGCTGAAGAAGAAAATAACGACAGGACGCAGATGGCCAGTATCAGGATTCGTTTTTGTAGCATGGTCAGATAATTATCTTATTTTAAGCATTTTAGGTGTTTTCAACGGGAGCTTCGCCAATCTTATGCAGGCATCAACCGATTAAATTAGGGTTATTAAGTATTTGTTTCCAGGTATTTGGCCATGGTTGAAATGAGTCTGTCGATGATGATGGGTTTTGGAACCACCTCATTACATCCGGCTTCAACCGCTTTAGCCATATCATCACCAAGGGTATAGGCCGTCTGTGCAATAATCACCAGGTCGGGATACAATTTTTTTAGTTCAGCGGTGGCATCAATTCCATTCATTACCGGCATATTCAAATCCATGAGCACCATCCAGGGCAAATCGTTTTTGGCACAATAATTCAAAGCCTCCCGGCCATTGTGAGCCCACACAGGAACAGCATCATATTTCAACAATACCAATTCCAGAAAATGATAGCTATCCACATCATCCTCAGCCACTAATATCTTTTTGCCATTGAACGAAAATCGGGATTGGTCTGCTTCATTTTTTTGTTCCAAATGCTTCGCCGAGGCACGGGGAATGGTAAACCAAAATGTTGAGCCCACCCCCACCTCAGAACTTAGTGAAATGGTACCACCCATGAGTTCGGTAAGTTTTTTAACCACCGATAAACCAATGCCAACACCATCGTATTTTCTGGTATGGGTATCGTCAGCTTGCCTGAAAGCCTCGAATATAATATTTTGTTTTTCCTTTGAAATACCGATCCCCGTATCGGTTACATAAAAACGTACCATGGGTTTTCCGCCTTCAGTAACGGTTTCAAAACCCGTGGTAATCTTACCCGATTCGGTAAATTTCAGGGCGTTTTTAATGAGGTTTTGCCAAACTTGCTGGAACCGTCGTTTGTCGCCAAAAATGGAAATATTTGAAGCCGCATCGGTTTGATGAAAAACAAGTTCGATCCCCTGACGGTTGAGCAATCCTTGCTGGTGATGACCAAACTCCACCATTTGATCGATAACAGGCATCAGTTCAAACACTTGGTTATTCAATTTGATTTCGCCCGATTCGATAAGGGTGATATCAAAAATATCTTCCACTAAAGCCAGCAAGTGCTGTCCACTATCGCCAATAATGGTGGCAAAGCTCTGAAATTCTTCTTTATCCATGCCACTGTCGAGCAGACTGCTAAAACCAATGATGGCATTCAGAGGTGTACGTAGCTCGTGCGACATAGTAGCCAGAAAGGCCGATTTCAACCGATCGGATTCTTTGGCCTTTTGGAGAGCCAGTTTTAGTTCTTCCATGGCCAACCGATAATCGGACATGTCGCGGGCAAAACTCGCAACCCCCACCACCTTGCCATCTTCGTATATGGGTGCCATATTTATCCACAGGATATGTTCCACTCCACCTGCAAAATAAACCGTGGTTTCAATCTGTGTTTTCTCACCTGCCAGCACTTTGGCATACTCGGCAGCCACCCACTCTCTGTTGGCTTCAGGCAGAAGCAACTCGTAGGATTTTCCGATGAAACGATCGAACTGATAACCCGTTACATCTTCAACGTGTTCGTTATAAAAACTAAAACACCCGTTTTTATCGGTTATCCAAACCAAATCGTTGGAAGTTTCCACAAGCAGGCGGTACCGTTCTTCCGATTGTTTCAGCTTATCCTCCATTTGTTTACGGTGAGTAATATCATAGCTTACTCCGATAATTTTCAATATTTTACCTGTATTATCGGCCTCCCTGACGGCTTTGGAGGTAACGGTAATGATTCCTTTAATGGGATTATTTACGCGATGTTCGATCACAATTTTTTCTCCCGTACGTGCCAATTTGCGCAATTCGCCGACCGTATGTGCAAAATCATCCACATACAAATATTTCTTCAGCATGGCCATGGGAGGAAGCGGTTCACTTTCGTCGATTCCGTACATCACAGCAAACTCGTCGTTGTAGCTAAATTTGTTGGAAATCAAGTCCCATTCCCAAATGCCCAATTCTACCGCTTTCACTGCCAATTCCAAACGCGCTGTAAGGTTAACAATTTGGCTTTCAGATGTTTTTTCTTTGGTAATATCCCTATTCAGGGCAACCGTGCCTATGTTGTTGCCATCTTTATCAAGAATCTTCGACACCGAGGTGAGTATAAATAGTGCGTCTCCGTTTTTATGGTGATGCACCACTTCACTGCTGTATTTTCCATGTTTTCTGAAATACTCTACCACCTGATTTCGAGAACCTTCAGGATAAATGGGACGAAGTATTGCATCATATGACTTGCCCATCACTTCGGCTTCTTTCCATCCATAGGTTTTTTCGGCGGCTTCGTTCCAGCTTTTTAAAATAAAATCGGTATCGGCCGAAATTACCGCATCCGAAACGTTTTCGAGCACTGTAGCCTGATACACTATCTGGGAGATTTTTTCTTCCACCAACTGGTCAAGCTTTTGATTTTCCTTACGAAGTTTATCTTCGGCAGATTTAATACGCAACATCACCCTGATTTGAGCTGCCAGTTCAGCCGGGTCGAAGGGTTTCGACATAATGGCATCGGCACCTATCTCCATACCTTTTATCCTGTTTTCGGTTTTATTTCCGATGGCCGACAATAGAATTACGGGGATATATTTTAATTGCTCATCTTCTTTTATAAGGCGACAGGTTTCGAAGCCATCCATTCCGGGCATCATGATATCCAACAAAATGATATCCGGAAGATATTGGTGCGCCATGTCAATTCCTTCCTTCCCCGAAAGGGCAAAATAAAAAGTAGCTCCTTTCAGATAGGAGGAAAGCGCGCCACGGATGGTTATCTGATTGTCGCGCTGGTCGTCGATAGAGAGTAGTTTAATCATATAGCAAGGTTTGTTTATCGCCTTCAGAAACAGGTAAATAATTATACTCGTAGATTCTGTATCGGGCAGGATTTTTTTGAATTTCCGGAACAATATTCTGATTGAAGGAAGATCGGATAACCGACCAACCGGTGGTATCGGAGATAAAACTCCATTTTTTAAGGTTGTGAAACTGTCGATAGACAAACCCGGTTGTATCAAGGCCTGCCTGATCGAGGGAGGGGAAATCGGCATTGGCCAGCAGGTCCTTTTTGGCCAGGGTAGACACCTGATAATTAGTCAGTTCGATTTTTCCCTCCACCAAAAACTGATTCGCATCGGCCAACGACCATTCCACTCCCTTCAGGAGGTTGCTTCTACTTTCCTGAAGCCAGTTGAATGCCCTTATTTCGGCAGCGGCAACCAACAAAACAGCTTCAGGATTTTGCTTACAAAATTCCTTGTTGAATACCAAAAATCCCATAGTGAAGGATTTGTGAATGCTTTTTTGATCACTGTATTTGTGCATAGCCATGGCCGGAATGGGCTCCCAGGCAGCGAAAGCATCAATTTCATTTTGATGCAAGGCTTCTATCATGTGATAAATATTCATGGGCACCATCCGTACATCATCTACGGAAATACCGTGATTTTCCAAACTTGAAATAAGACTCAGGTGGGCATTGGTACCAAAAGCGTATCCCACACGCTTGTTTTTGAGTTGCTCCACCAAACTGTATTTTGAAGCCACAATGGAGGTAAATCCCTGTTGCACCGGAGCTACCACTTCAATATTTAAAGAAGCTGCCCCCATCAGTACAGGCATATCACCGGCCACACCCACTTCAAGTTGATTCATTTCAACCAAATGAATCAAATCAGCACCTTTATAATAGTTATAAAAACGGATTTCATAGTTTTTGGCCCGCAGCATCTCCCGAAGCACCTGATCGTATTGCATCATTTGGGTAATAATTGAAGCTGGAACCCATAACGGCTGAACCCCCATTTCAATAACACGGGCACTGTCGGTCAACGGATAATCATAACTGTTCAACTTATAGGTAATGGTTTCGCCGGCAGGCACCGACCATGTTTCGGCATGATAAATTCTGTAAAACACCCCCGCCAACCCAAAAACAAAGGTAATTAACAAGGTGACCATCAGCCAACTGAGCAACATGTGATTACCTGACTTTTTCATGGCGTTGGGTGTTGATTGACTTCAAATTTATTTGTGTCTTCAAAAATAACAGGAATTCTCACGGTAAACGTACTTCCTGATCCCAAAGAACTTTCCACGGATATTTTTCCGTGCAACAGTTGGATGGTTTTTTTGGCAATCGCCAGCCCCAGACCCGTGCCCATGTAGTTTCTGGTAGTGGAGCCATCCACCTGAACAAATTCATCAAAAATCTTTTTCAGCTGATCATCAGGGATTCCAATGCCTGTATCTGCTACCTCCACCACCACTTCTTCCAATTGCGCATAAGCCTTTACCGACACACCGCCCGTTTTGGTAAATTTTATGGCATTTCCGATGATATTCTGAAAAACCTGATAGAGTTTCTCCTCATCACTGTACAAAATAGGCAAGTCACCTTGTGGGCTTATGAAAAGTGTCAATCCTTTTTCGATGGCTAGTGCCTGAATGTTATAAACAACATTTTCAAGCAGGGAAACAATGGGTATAGGTCTGATTTCCAGCACTTCCTTTCCGGCTTCAATCCGGCTCAAATCGAGTATGTCACTAATCAGCTTTAATAATATCTGACCATTTCTATCAATCACCTCCAGATATTCACGCTCGTCTTCATTTTGTAAACGGTCGATCAACTGGTCTTTTATCACCGCCGAAAGGGTGAGAATTACATGCAAAGGCGTGCGTAATTCGTGGCTCATATTCGATAAAAATTCGCTTTTGAGCCGATTGATGCTTTCCACCTCTTTTCGTTTGACTTCGAGCTCCCTATTTCGTGTCTGAAGTTCGTCTGCCGACTTTTTAAGTTGTTCCGATTTTTTCAACAACTCATCTTTCTGTTTTTCAAGTTGTTGATTGATATCAAAAAGGTTGTTGGCCATCAACGACAGGCGATCAGTTGCCATGGCGTTTGAAAATCCAATGCTGATGGTGGCACGAGTTTTTTCCATGATTTCGCTAACCCCGTCATCAAATTTTCCGTCGGCCACCAGCAAAACCATGGCAAGCAATTCATTGTCAAGCCTGATGGGAATGGTAAGTACTTCCACCCGTTCCATCCGGCAAACCTCCGAGCCCAGAGTTTCGTTAAGTTTTACCGCTGATACTTCCATCAATTTCACCTGACTGTCCAACATCCATTCCAGTTCCTCTTTTTTCCATTTTCTATCCGGAAAATCGAAAAATCCCCCCTTGTACCATTGGCGGGCAATGGCAAACTCGGAAATATTCGGATCGAGGGGTTTGGCCATGATACAAATATGTGAGGCATCGGTTACCTGAACCACTGACTTGATCAAGCTGCCATAGAATTGATTCATGGAAACAGAACCCACCAATGCTCCCGAGATTACCGACATACCTTGCTGCATACCAAGCTGTTGCCTAATATACGAAGCCATATCATTGAATGAAGCAGCCAAACTACCCAATTCATCCTTTGAATTAAACGGCAGTGGATCGTACTTGCTGCTTTGAATACGCTTGGCATGTTCGGTCAACGCGATAATGGGCCGTGAAATAGACTCGGCAACCACCGCAGCCATGGCCACAAGTAGTATCACCGAAAAAATCAATAACCCTGCAAAATCGAAGAGCAATACCCGAACAGGCTTATTGATCTCCCTTGCATCCTGTTTTACAATTAAGCCCCATTGGGTTACACGAATAAAGGTATAGGCCGCCAAAACAGCAGTTCCTGAATAATCTCTGTCGTGAATAACTCCTTCCTCCCCCATACGTGCAAGGGTGGCGGGTTTGGCCACAATGCGATACCTCAGGGCTGCTTTGGGAATTTTTCTTAGGTCGGAAATTACCAAACCATCCTGATTTACCAGAAGTATTTCGCCGGTTTCGCCCAACTCAGGTATTCCTGTCAGTTTGGATTTGAATACAGCATTTACATCAACAAGCACCTGAACCACTCCGATCAACTCCGACTCCACCGTTGTACTTTCAGCAAATACCGGGGCTGAGATGGCCATGGCGGCATATGTTTGCATATAGAACAACTTGCTATAATTCATCACGCCTGTGCGCATTACCTCCTCAATGGATGCCTTTTGTTGCCAATTTAAGGGAACAGGAATATCCGTCAGCATCGAATGTATTGAATCGCCAACCTTGTGAAATAATTGCAATTGCTGAATTTCCGGGTGAATCGCCCGAAATTCATCAAACATTTGATGGATATCTTCCTGAATGGCATGCCGTCGGGAATTTCCGGAAGCAGTGAGCAGGGTTTCTGCAGACTTCCTGAGTTCAGGTTTTGAGGCCATCTTACGAGCCTCCAACGAACGATTGGTCAACCAGTATTCCAACTGCTCGGCTTTATTGTCGCGAACAGCCATCAATTTTTCATAACCGGCCTCACGAATGGAATTAAGCCGCTGCAGGTAATTAATTAAAATACCCAACGACAGCGGAACCATTCCCAACACCAGGAACCAAAATATCAGCTTTGTACGAATCCGCTTAAATTGAAACCATCGAATCATGAGGGCAAAATTGAAGGTGCAATATAAGCAAATTTAGCCTTCGCTTAAACAGAAAAACACGACCGCTTATTGATACTTTACGGCCTGTTTAAGAAAATTAGTTGAGTATCTCCCAGTTACATTCCCGGAAGTCGTGGTATGTGTTTCAGTTTAGAATGGATGAAGTAAAAACCCCAGGCACGTTTGAGCCAATGACCTACGATGGGCAGAGGCAATATGGTTCCTCCCTTGTTGGTTCGGGTAATGAATGCCGCGCCATCACCCGAATCCATGATACACAAGATGCTCAGGTCGTCCTGATAGCTCAACCGTTTGGGCTTACCCTGCAACATTTGATGCAGATTATAAGCCCCCACGTGGGCCATTACCTCTGCAATATGCCCCTGCTTTGCAGCCCAATCGGGTCCTACAATTGCGGCCGAATCGCCCACGGCAAAAATATCGGGATGTCCAACCACCTGACATGTGGATTCAATTTGGATAAAGCCTGCCTTATTGAGTGGTAATCCTGAAGAGGCATACACGGGATGTCCGGCACCACCGGAGACAAAGATGGTGAGGTCGCTTTTCAAGGTACTATCGTCGGCAAACACAATTTGGTCAGCGTCAAACTGCTTGATTTTTTTACCCACATGCACTTCCACATGATACCGTTTATAGAAGTCGTCCAATCGGGCATAAGGTTTGTCGCCCAGCTTTTTACCGGGTTCTTTCATGGGGGCAAAAAAATGCAGCTTCACCTGATTTCTCAGGCCCTTTTTCTTGATAAAATGACTGATATTAAATAGCAATTCAAAAGCAGGACCTCCACGAATGGCTGTGGCTGTCGCGTCGGCAGGATTTCCGCCAAAACCGATGGCAATGTCGCCATGACCTCTTTTTACAATTTTATCCAGTAAATCGCGAATGGTTAGTGCCTCCTGAGGTGCTCCGCAAATGGAATGAACATGTTCCAGTCCGGGTGTATGAACCTTCGACATGCCCAGACCCAAAAACAAATAATCATAGGCCACTTCATCATGGGTTAACACCACTTTTTTTTCGTTGATCTTCAGCGATTTTACCTCATCCACCACCAAGTGGAAACCATGCTTTTTTTGAAGCGCCGTCAACGACAGCTGCACTTGATCCATTCGTTTTTTTTGAACCGGAATCCAAATGGAAATGGGATAAATAAACAAATAGTCTCTGTTGGACACCAGGGTAACGTCATACCCATGTTTGCGCAGCCTGATGGCTGCCTCTACTCCGGCGAATCCTCCGCCGAGTACCACAATTTTCTTTAAAGTCTTTTTCATCAGTATTTATTCAGTTGTTGGCAGTCCGCACCATCGGGAGCTGATGTCCCAAAGCCGATCCTGAATGCGTTTGTCGTAAGAAATGGCTGCCGACCTTGCCGGCTGATTATTTACCAGGTAGGTTCCTTCCGTATCATGATCTGCCGAAAAAGCGGCAAAAACCAACCGTTCGGCTCCCACTTCAGTTGTGGCTCCTCCCATGCCCCACCCTGCCTTCAGTAATTTGGTCCCGATCACACCGGGATGCAAACAGCAGGTAAACAAACCCTTGGAAGCATACAACCGATGCAGTTTGTAGGTAAAAAGTACGTTGGCAAGTTTGGAAAGGGCATAAGCTTCGTAGCCATCATATTTTTTCGTGCCCATCAGGTTATCAAAATCAACGGTTCCGGTCTGTGCCATGGAACTCACATTCACAATTCGGGGCGATTTGAGCTGAAACATTTCGGGCAACAACAAACGGGTGAGATAATAGGGAGCCAGATGGTTTACCATGAACGTTTTTTCCATTCCCCCTTCGAGCATCACCCGGTCATGTTCAAAAACACCGGCGTTGTTGATCAGTACTTGGGGGATCATTTCCAATTTTTTCAACTCATCAGTCATCAACCTTATGGAGTTGAAGTCTTCAAAATCGGCTACAAAACCTCTGACATGCACGTTTGACGTATGTTCATTTAATCGGTTTACAACCAGTTGAACCTTTTCGGGATTACGACCATGAACAAGCACCTGATGCCCCATAGAGCTAATCAACTCCGCAGTTTTACTGCCTATACCATCGGTGGCTCCTGTAATAAGCACTGTTTTCATGACCTACCCATTGAAATGAGAAACAAAGATAAGAATGAATTTGAAAAAAAAAGTGCCCTCACCAACCTGATTTAGATTAATTCCGAATAAAAGATAAAATACTATATTTGGCAACTCTAATTAAACACATAAAAAATGAAGTTATTAGCAGGTAAAACTGCCCTCATCACAGGTGCAGCAAGAGGAATAGGAAAAGCCATTGCCATGAAATTTGCCGCCGAAGGTGCCCAGGTTGCCTTTTCAGACCTCAATTATGATGAAAACATGGCTGCAACAGAAGCCGAAATCACCGCTTTGGGCGTAAAAGCCAAAGGGTACGCCTCCAACGCAGCCTCCTTCGACGACAGCGAAAAACTGATTGACCAGGTGGTTGCCGATTTTGGCACCATCGACATACTGGTGAACAACGCAGGAATCACACGCGACAACCTGCTCATGCGCATGCAAGAAAAGGATTGGGACATGGTGCTTACCGTAAACCTGAAGTCAGCCTTCAACCTGACCAAGGCCGTACAAAAGGTGATGATGAAGCAACGCAGTGGCTCCATTATCAACATGAGCTCAGTGGTTGGTGTTAGCGGAAACGCAGGACAATCCAATTACTCGGCTTCCAAAGCGGGAATGATTGGTTTTACCAAATCCATCGCCCAGGAACTGGGATCGAGAAATATCCGTTGTAATGCCATTGCCCCCGGATTCATTGAAACCGAAATGACACACAAATTGTCGGACGATGTGCGCGAAACCTGGATCAAATCCATCCCGCTTCGCCGTTCAGGAAAACCTGACGATGTGGCCAATACGGCCGTTTACCTGGCTTCCGACCTCTCGTCTTACGTATCGGGTCAGGTGATTAATGTGTGCGGCGGAATGAACACCTAAAACCACTACACCGAAAATATGAAGGCGCTGACAGGTTTGTTGGCGCTTTTTTTATTGGGTAACCACGCATTTCCTTACTTTTGCAACAAATCAGTTGTATGTGGGCTAACGACCTTATTATTTCCTACTCGTGGTGGAGTTTAGCATTGGTTATTTTTACCGGTTTGCTCTACGCTGCCGTGCTTTATGTGGGCAACAAAAAGAATAAACTCAGCAAAAGCCTCACGGTCACACTTTTTATTTTCAGATTTCTTGCCGTTGGTTTGATGGCCTTTTTGCTGTTAACTCCCTACATTAAAACCCGTGTTAAAAGCATTGAAAAACCCATTATTCTGGTGGGCATCGACAATTCCTCCTCCATCATCGGCACTTCCGACTCAGTTTATTACAAAACCCAATTTCAGGAGGACCTCCAACAACAACTTGAGGCTTTGAGTGACAAGTATGATGTTAAAACCTATCTATTTGGTCAACAGGTTATTAATAGTGAACAACCTCGTTTCACCGACGCCAAATCGGACTATGGAGCCTTTTTTAATCTGATTAATTCTGCTTGGTCGGATGCCAATACGGGTATGATTATTTTGGCCGGAGACGGACTTTTCAACTCGGGATACGACCCCATGACAGTCGTGCAAAAGCTAAACATCCCCATGGTAGCCATCGCTTTGGGCGACACCACCGAAAAAATGGATGCTTCCATTAAGGAGGTGAGGATGAATGCAACAGCTTTTCTGAACGACATGGTGCCCTTGGAAATAACTTATGAGGCCCAACAACTGAAAAACAAGTCGTTGCAACTTACGGTAAACGGATTTGGAAAAACCCTGCACCAAGAAACCATTCAGGTAAAAACGGACAAGCAAGTGTCCACCATCAGGATTTTGTTGGAGGCCAAAGTAGCCGGAAAGCATCGTATTCAAGTATCGGTGGCAACATCCGAAAAGGAAACCAACCTCTCCAACAACAACCAGAATGTGTACCTGAACGTTCTGGAAACAAAACAAAAAATTCTGGTGCTTGCCTTCGCCCCTCACCCCGATATCGCGGCCATCAGTCAAAGTTTAAAGGGTATCAAAAATTATGAAGTCACCACTGATTATGTGAATACCTTCACAGGAAATCCTGCCAACTTCGATTTGGTCATTCTTCATCAACTTCCGGCGAAGAAAAACCTGGCCATCAGAATATTTAATTTGCTGAAAGAGGCGAATACCCCTACCTTGTTGCTTCTTGGCAACCAGAGCGATTTGGGGGCTTTCAACCAGCAATTTCCGGCCGTAAGCATACGATCGGTTTCCAACTCCAAAGAGGAAGCCCTGGCCCAATTCAATCCTGCCTTCGACTTGTTTACCTATGCTGCCGACCAACGCGACATCATCAGCCAACTGCCCCCGTTGACGGTTCCCTTGGGCACCTATCAAACAAATCCGGGGGCTGAAGTTTTTATCAAACAGCAAATTCAGGGATTCGACAGCGATTACCCGTTGGTGCTTTTTTACCAAGGCCCTGACAGTAAAACCGCCGCCGTATTGGGAGAAGGACTCTGGCGATGGCGCATCCACAATTACATCCTGACCCAAAGTTTTGATGCTTTCGATACTTTCCTTCAAAAAACCACGCAATACCTCATTGCCAACAACCAACAAAAGCCATTTCAGGTATTTGCACAGGATGAGTACAACCTGTTCGATCCCATTGAACTGCGCGCCGAATGCCTGAATGCCAGCATGGAAATGGTCAACACCGAAGAAATTCCCCTCACTCTTACCAACGAGAATGGAGAAAATTTCCAATATGTTTTTAGTAAATCAAATCAAGGATATGTGCTTCGTTTGGGAGTGCTTCCCGAAGGCATATACCGCTATACCTCCACAGCCAACTGTCAGGGAAAAGAGCTCACCGAAACAGGTACTTTCGTGGTAACGGGCATCGATCTTGAAAACAGAAATACCAAAGCCAATCACAGGCTGCTTTACCAACTCACTGCGTTGAACGGAGGTCGGGTGATTTACCCCAATCAAACGCAGCTTCTTCCCGACATTGTAGCATCCATGAACTTGAAAAGCCGCCTGGATTACGAAACCAAACTTACTGAGTTGGGCACGCTTCCCGTGGTTATGTTACTCATTATCTTATTATTATCGCTGGAATGGTTTTTAAGAAAATATTTCGGCACCTACTAAATCAGCCCTGATGGAATCCACCATACTTTACCTGATACTCCTCATACTGACAGTCGGTTTTATTTTTGATAACTGGTTGGATTATCTCAACATCAGGCACCTTAAACCTGGATTACCCGAAATAATCCGTCCATATTACGATGCGGAAAAGTACAGCAAGTCGGTTGAATACGAAAAAGTGAATACCAGATTTTCATTCCTAAGCAGCAGCTTATCCTATATATTGGTGATGCTCATGCTGTTGGTGGGTGGATTCGGCATCCTACACCAGTGGGTACTAACCATTTCCGGAAATTTTTATATCCAAAGTCTGTTGTTTTTCGGTATTCTTTTTTTTGTTTCCGACCTCCTGAACATCCCATTTCAATATTATCACACTTTTGTTATTGAGGAGCGGTTTGGGTTTAACAGAAGTACCCTTGGCACATTTATCCTCGACAAGCTGAAGGGCTGGTTGATGACAGCAATTCTGGGAGGTGGCATTCTGCTTTTTCTTTTGTGGACTTTTCAAAGTACAGGTTCCTGGTTTTTTGTGATTTTCATGGCAGGGCTCACCCTTTTCTCACTCACCATGACACTGTTTTACAGCAAGTTAATAGTTCCCTTATTCAACAAACTCACCCCTTTGCCTGCCGGTGAATTACTGGATGCCATTCATGAATTTGCCAAAAAACATCATTTTTCGGTAAAAGATGTGAATGTCATCGATGGATCGAAACGAAGCACCAAGGCCAATGCCTACTTCAGTGGTTTTGGTCCGAGGAAACGGATTGTGCTATACGACACGCTGATTGAAGAATTGTCGGTTGAAGAAATTGTTGCGGTGTTGGCACACGAGGCCGGACATGCAAAAAACAATCACGTACTCAAAGGGATGGTACTTTCGCTGGCTCAAACGGGACTTATGGTTGCTTTGTTGGCCTGGGCACTCCACTTGCCGGAGCTTTCATTGGCTTTGGGAGCCAAAGAACCTGCCATTTACCTTAACCTCCTGGCTTTCGGACTATTATATACACCCATTTCTGAAATTACAGGTCTTTTCTCACACATGGTGAGTCGAAAATATGAATACCAGGCAGATCGATTCGTGCGCGAAACAGGCTACGGCGAGGCGTTGATAAGCGCACTTATCAAGCTGTCGGTAACCAATCTGAGCAACCTTCAGCCTCACCCCTTCTACGTTTTTTGGCATTATTCACATCCCACATTATTGCAGCGGATTGCAGCCATCAGAACTTCGATTGATAAAATTTAAAAAGTTTCGGAATGGTTTTCAGGATAATTTTTAAATCAGTCCATGGCGACGAAACCATGGAATACTGATTGTCCAGACGTATCCGCTCTTCAGCTTCCAGATTGTCGCTACCGCCCACTTGCCAAAGACCCGTGATTCCGGCGGGCGCTAAAAACCGATACGACCATTCGTCTGTGGTGAGCTTCTCCGCTTCGTAAATAGGAAGTGGCCGGTTGCCCACAATCGACATATCGCCCTTGAGTACATTAAAAAACTGTGGAAACTCATCCAGATGCATATTTCTGATCAACTTACCCACCCGCGTGATACGCGGGTCGTTTTGCACCTTAAAAAACGCCGATTGAAGTAACTTCTCACGTTTATTCCTAAGATACTGACGCTCACATATTTCAACACCATCAATAAACAGAATGGGTGAACAGGGTGCTCCATTGGGGATGCAATCCGGACATTTGGAAATGGACGAAAACGATCCATCTTCCTTTTTATGTGAAATAAGGTATTGATTCATTTCAGAAAGCCGCGACCGTTGTTTGTCGGCTCCTTCAATCATGGTTCGGAACTTATAAAAGTTGAATACATCATAGCCGGTACCTACCCTTTCAGAAATATAAAACACCGAACCTTTGCTATCCAGTTTTATGGCGATGGCGATGATGAGTCCGAAAGGAAAAAAAATCAGCAGAGCAATTACGGAAAAAACCACATCGAAGATTCGTTTTCCACGTCCAATGCGGCAAGTTTGAAACTTGATTTCGGGATATATAGTATTCTTAGTCAATATAACGTACTGATTTACTGAAAAAACGAATTTACATTAAAACCTTTTCGTGATAAAAGTTGGCTATTTCGGCGGATAAAAGTAACTATTTCCTCAATAGAAACAGAATAAGTGACACCATAATTAATCATTTTCATTTTTTCCAAATACAAGGGACCTTCATAGGGATAATTTGTTGCCGGCTTCTTTTCTGCCTCTTTGGCAGGTTTCAACATGGTTACATCGAATGCTGAAGTGGCTGCGGCCATGCCCACCCATTCCAGATTGGGCACTCCGTCTTTGATGGCAAACACCGGACTTCCGCTTATACCTCTGTTAAAAAGTGCGTCGGTGAGAAACTGACCACCGGAAGTTTTATTGGGATTACTTACCAAAGCCCTTGTAACCATGAGGTTACCCAGAGGATAGCCCACAATATACACCACCGATCCCCATTCAAATAGGGAGGTTTTGCCAATGGGATATTGCAACACCTTTACATACGACTGATCACTTTTAAACCTGCGCATAATCAGGGCAATGTCCCTTTCCTTGTCCATGGCAACCACCTCTACCGGCTCTCCTTCGGGCAATTCTACCACAAATATTTGCCGTTTGATCAGGATAGATACTGAAGAAAGCCTTTTGGTATCGTCGTCAAACCAGGTAAAAATCGAGTCCGGGAAGTCAACTACATGAGCACAGGTAAGCATGCCAACCAGGTTATTCTGGTGGTAAACTGTGGTTGCCGTCCCACTTACCGATTCGTTTGAAATCAATTTTTGGTTCTCAAACTTTGCCAGCAGGTCGTTGGAAATACCTGCCCTGGTAATGTGGTCCTCCCCATCAAAGGAGTAGGTGGCATAAAAGGCCAGGCAGTCAATTTTTTTCACTGAGCCTGAAATATTATCCAGACTTTCGGAAATGCTGATGGCAGGAAACTCGCTGTCGTATCTGCCATTGGCCAAATCGCTTCTGACTGTGGTGGTACGTTGACCTGCGCATCCCCACAAAATCAGTGTGGCCACACCCAACAGGCCAAATAAGGGTTTACGATTTTTTTTCATCGGACGATGTATTTGAAATGGCTTTGTCAAAATTTGCTTACAATATTAGAGAAAAAATCCTGTTTTTCAGATATTTTGTACCTTTGCAGCTCAAAAAAACACGAATGGCCGGAGGTTCTGTTGCCGGCTCCAATACGTAACGATATATATGGCCGAAAAATCCGCCTTTTTATTCCAAAAAAATATCCGAATATCATGGATTTTATGGCGTTATATCACCTTTAAAAATTAAAATCTATACTCATGAAAATTGGTAACGACAAAGTAGTTACACTGACTTACATCCTGCGGTCGGACGATGCAAACGGTGATATTATCCAGCAAGTGGATAGCGAAAGACCATTTGTGCACTTATTTGGAAATGGCACACTGCTTCCTGCTTTTGAAAAAAACCTGAGCGGACTTTCGGTTGGTGATACATTTGGTTTTCCCCTGACTCCTGATGAAGGTTATGGACAGATTAATGAAGAAGCCATTATCGACCTCGACAAAGAAATATTTGTGATGGACGGAAAATTCAATGAAGAATTGGTTGCCGTAGGCAAAATGCTCACCATGCAAGATCAAAACGGCAATCCGTTGGAAGGCCTGATTCTGGAAGTGGGAGAAAAATCCGTAAAAATGGATTTCAACCATCCGTTGGCCGGAAAAAACCTGCATTTTTCAGGTGAAGTACTCGACGTGCGCGAAGCTACTGAAGAAGAGCAAAACCATGGCCATGCACACGGACCCGGTGGCCACCATCACCACTAGGATAATTTTTATTTATACAAAAGAAAAACCGTTGGCTTTTTATGAAGGTCCGGTTTTTCTTTTTTCCAGCCCATCACAGATTTTGTCTGTATTTTTTCTGTTTCTAAAGTCAGGTCGGTAGCTATGCACAACTTAGTGTCTGCCTGACAGTTGGCAACAAGCATGTCGAAAAGGGGATTGTTCCGGTATGGCGTTTCTATAAAAATCTGGGTTTGATCACTACGGTGAATCATTGCATCCATTTCACGTATCTTTTTTTGCAATGCCGATTTATCGATGGGCAAATAGCCATGAAAAACAAAATGTTGCCCATTGAAGCCCGAAGCCATCAAGGCTAGCAAGATGCTGTTGGGTCCCACCAAAGGCACCACCTGATAACCGGATTCCTGCGCCATGGCCACCACTTTTGCCCCGGGATCGGCCACGCAAGGTGTGCCGGCCTC
The DNA here is from genome assembly GCA_965140775.1 of Bacteroidales bacterium. Classification (GTDB taxonomy): domain Bacteria; phylum Bacteroidota; class Bacteroidia; order Bacteroidales; family F082; genus UBA6244. The sequence goes on from OZ223471.1 coordinate 2,551,799, forward strand.
CGACAGCAACCCAATGGAACCTCCTGATTTCATGGATTGTAAATATTGGGTAACCTCGAATGGTTTGGTGTGTTTGTTCAACTCATGAAAAACCAACTGATCGATGGGTACAGGGTGCCCCAAATGGCTTAAAAACCTGCGGGCCGTGCGCACCTGTTCCACCACAAATTCACGTAACCCGAATATTACCTCGCGGTTGTAGGCAGGAATCACCCGGTCGGTTGTATCGAAATCTCCGAGAGTGGTTGGGATTAAATAGAGTTTTCCGTATTGGTTGTTAAAGTCCATTTGAAGGGAGTATAATCTGATGAATTTAGAAGGGCAGGGAAGACAAATCTACATTTCCTCCGGAAAGGATAATGCCGATCCTCCTCTTTTTAGCAGGAATTTTTCCCTCGAGCAAAGCAGCCAAAGGTACGGCTGATGAGGGTTCTATTACTATTTTCATGCGTTCGTAAATGAGCCTCATCGCCTTAATAATTCCTTCTTCGCTTACAGTAACTATCTGATCCACATATCTCTGAATTATGGGAAAGTTCTTTTCTCCCAAGGAAGTAAGCAATCCGTCGGCCAGGGTTTTGGGATGTATGCTTGGGATAATTTTTCCTGCCTCAAAAGAACGATAAGCATCATCGGCTCCGGCAGGCTCGCAGGCGATTACGCGGGTAGATTCCGAAAAATAGGCTGCCGACAATGCAGTTCCGCTAAGCAGACCACCTCCCCCAACCGGGCACAGCAACAAATCCAGCGCTTCGGACTGTTCAAACAATTCAGCAGCGGCTGTAGCCTGTCCGGTAATTACCTGATAGTTGTTGTAGGGATGAATCTCAGTGGCACCTGTTTGCTCAATAACCGATTTTAAGGTAGATTCGCGGGCCTCAAGGGTGGGTTTGCAAAAAGTAATGGTGCCACCATAATCCTTTACGGCGGCAATTTTAACCTTAGGCGAATTTTCGGGCATCACCACATAGGCAGGCACGCCAAGAATTTGGGCAGCCCGCGCCAGGGCCTGGGCATGATTGCCCGAGGAATGGGTGGCCACACCACGCCTACGCTCCTCATTTCCAAGCATGAGCAGTGCATTTACTGCACCACGGCTTTTAAAAGCACCCGCTTTTTGAAAATTTTCACACTTAAAAAAAAGCTGATTGTCAACCACCTGGTTGATCAAGTTACTGGTAAGCATGGGTGTATAGTGTACGTACGACGCTATACGTTCGCGGGCATCCAAAATTTGCCGGGAGGTAACGAATGGATAGTCCACGTTATTTAAGGTCTTCAATAATTTTATCGGTAGCCTTCTCCAGCATGGCATATACCGATTCACAATCTTCGATACCGCTTTGAATGGGATCGGGAACAACCTGATTTTTCCCGGGCAACAACACATTCATGAGGTATTCCACTTTTCTCTGTTTGATTTTGGTGTCGGCCATGTCGATGACGTCGTTGTAACTCAGCTCGTCCATCACATAGATTTTGTCGAAACGAATAAAATCGTTTTTTGTAAACAGTCTTGCTTTTCCATCCAGTAACAGACCGTGGTCGGAAGCCACTTTCACGGCTCTTTCGTGTGGCGGTTCGTTTACATGGAAAGTTTCAAATCCGGCAGAATCAATTTCGCCATTAATTCGATGGTCGGCAAATTTCTTTTTAAGTAATGCTTCGGCCATGGGTGAGCGGCACAAATTGCCGCGACAAACAAATAAAATATTCATGGTGCTTTATCATTTAAATTAAGATCTCGTGTAAAGATACGACATCTTTCAGTTATTATCAAGCACAAGAAAGAGTATCAGGTGGTTATATCTTCAGTTTTTTGTCGATATCCTCCACGTAGATTTTAAATTGTTTATCAGTCTCCACCAGATTGTGCACTGTACGGCAGGCATGAAGAACTGTGGCATGGTCTTTATTTCCGCAATGCAAACCAATGGTTGCCAGCGAATTTTTGGTATGTTTTTTTGAGAAATACATGGCCAACTGACGTGCCTGCACAATTTCTCTTTTTCTTGTCTTCGAGTTGATGGTTTCCAGTGCGATGCTGAAATAATCGCAGACCACTTTTTGAATGAAATCGATGGAAATTTCGCGGTTACTGCTTTTCACGAAAGTGTCGATCATTTGTTTGGCCAACTCCAGCGTAATCTCCTTTTTATTGAGGGTAGATTGCGCCAGGATGGAAATGAGTGCTCCTTCCATTTCGCGGATGCTGGTGGTAATGCTGTAGGCAATGTATTCGATTACCTCATAGGGCATTTGAATACCGTCTTTGTAGAGTTTCTTTTGAAGAATGGCAATGCGGGTTTCGAGGTCGGGCATCTGCAAGTCGGCAGCCAGACCCCATTTAAATCTGGACAACAACCTGGGTTCCAAACCCTTCAGTTCAACCGGCGGTTTATCAGATGTAAGCACCAGTTGTTTGTTATTTTGATGTAAATGATTAAAAATGTGAAAGAAAACATCCTGAGTTTTTTCCTTGTTGGCCAAAAACTCAATATCGTCCATAATCAGGACATCAATCATTTGATAAAAGTGAACAAAATCGTTTTGGTTGTTATTGCGCACTGAATCAATGTATTGGTTGATAAACTGATCGGTTTTTACATACAGAACGGTTTTGTTGGGATGATTTTGTTTTACCTGAAGTCCGATGGCCTGAGCCAGGTGCGTTTTCCCCAGCCCTACCTGACTATAAATAAGGAGTGGGTTAAAGGCAGTTTTTCCCGGATTTTCGGCAATGGCCCAACCGGCCGAGCGGGCCAGTCGGTTACAATCGCCCTCAACAAAATTGTCGAACGACAGCCCATCCTGGAGTTGTGATTCCACCTTTATTTTTTTCAGTCCGGGAATGATGAACGGGTTAGGAATATCGCGCGATTTCCCTTTGTTGAGATCAAGTGGCATCGAAACGGATTTATTGGAAGTGTCTTTTTTATTGGCGGTAGGATAATTTACTGAGTAGGGTTTCTTGTTATCGTAGTTACTGTCCATAATCACACTGTATTCCAACCTGCCTGTGGGGCCCAATTCCTTTCGGATGGTCTTCTTCAGCAAATCGATGTAATGTTCTTCGAGCCACTCGTAAAAAAACTGACTGGGCACCTGGATGGTCAGAATGTCGTTTTCAAGTTTTACAGGGACTATCGGCTCGAACCAAGTTTTGTAATTTGGCAATGGCACATTATCTTTAATAACTGACAAGCACCTTGCCCACAACTCTTCACATTTTTTCTTCATAACTTTGTAAAACAATTACAATAGGTGTCGTTTTTATATAGTAAAAATCCTTAATGTCCTTTGAACCAGATAACCAATTGCCGGAGCGCTTGCTCTCAATTGAATTAACAAAATTGAAGTAAAAAAAGTTTAAAAAAAACAAGTAAACATATTGACAAACAAGAATTATTGTTGTATATAAACAAAACTTTAAAATTGTAATTAAATACCTGTATTACAACTTTTTAAACTCAATTTCATACCAAGATTCCAATCTTGAAATCAATTTTTTTTCTTGACTTTTTTTTACCTCCACCTCCAACGAACAGTTTAGCTCAAACTGCTGTTTCAGGATGCTCAGGTCTTCTTCTTTTATCATGCGCATCACTGCATCAACCATAGGATAATCGCAGGTTATACGGAATTTTGAAGTGAGGAATCTGGTCTCGAAAACAGCCTGATCCAGGGCCTCCCGGGCAGCAGTTTTGTATGCATTTACCAAACCACCCACACCCAATTTTGTTCCTCCAAAGTAACGAACCACCACCACCAATACATGAAACATTTCATAAGAGTAGATTTGATTCAAAATGGGTTTGCCGGCACTTCCCGAGGGTTCGCCATCGTCGTTGCTTCTAAACTGATCATCTTCGAGACCCAACCGATAGGCATAACAATGGTGTCTGGCATCGTAAAACCGTTTTTTTATTTCCGAAAGCCGTTCTTTTACCTCCTCTTCATCACGAACATAAACGGCCAGCGAAATAAATTTACTCCCTTTTTCCTTAAAGAGGCCTTCTCCGCTTTTCTTTATGGTGAGGTATTGATCCGTTTCTTCCATGTGGTTATGTTCTGTCATTTGGTGTGCGTTATGCTGAGTTACGCATTTCGTGGGTTGGAAAAACCCAACCCATCTACAAAGGTAAAGTTTTTCAAATAAGTGCTGACCAAATCGGTAGAAAAGCAGGCAATTTTACTTATAAATACTTCCCAAACAACGGGTTAAAACAGGAATAAATAGTAGCTTTGCAAAAGCGTTCAGCATGTCCAAATACCAGCTAACATCATGAATATAAGATTATTAATCGCCACATCACTCCTCCTGCTTTCCATTTATGTACCGGCCCAGGTGCAACATTCGCCACAATTGTATTATGCCAGATACCAAGGCGCTGTGGGCGAAGAATATCAGGCAACGGCCAACCTAATACGTGCCTTTGATTTGGTTTCGGGGAGTTACCAAATGATGAAAAAGCAAGACGGAAACCAGACCGCAATTCAAAAACGTATGCCACTCACGGGGTCGGTAAGCAACGACACCTTGTACCTGAAAGAAATGGGACAAAACGATTATTTGATTGTGGGAGAACTAACCACCAGTAAAATGAGCGGGTACTGGATGTTGTCCGAAGCCAATCCCAAACCTTTCGAAATGGAAGCTTCCTATCCCCTGGGCAGTATCGGTTTTGATGTCAGCTATTTGAACTCGGAACTCAACCTGGATCCCACACGCGACGACTCCCCCACGGCCTCCATCGAACTCACGTTGGTATATCCCAAAGCCGATCAATTGTTAAAAGAGGTTAGCGATTCGGTGCTGAGCCATATCAACCGTGGATTTTTTGGTCGCGGACTTGCCCCATCGCAACCCGACTCACTGCTCATCGCCTTTGAAAGCGAATATTACGATAACTACAAAAAACAAAACCAACAATGGCTCGAAACCGGTGGACACTCCTTTAGTTGGGAAAAACTGGTTTCCACAAGTGTCATTTTCAACACCGATTACCTGCTTTGCTTGGAGTTTGAACGTTATGCCTATACAGGTGGCGCACATGGCATGAGCAATACCGCATATCAGGTGATCAACCTGCACGATGGTTCACAACTGACATACCGGGATGTTTTTGCGGATGATGCCGACTCGTTGCTTACCGACTTGCTCACCCAACAGCTCAAAATCAACCTGAACATGCCCTCTGACTCATCATTGAAAACCTACGGCTATTTTGTGGATGAAATTCTTCCCAACCACAATTTTTATCTGGAAGAATCGGGTATAGGTTTTTTGTACAACAGTTACGAAATTGCACCCTACAGTTTTGGCACCACCAATATATTCCTGAATTTTAAGCAATTACAACCACTTCTTACTGAAAAATCACCGGTTTATCAAATGGCTCAGCATTAAATTACAGGTTCGGGTTTGTTTTCGAGCCCCCTGTTTATAAAAGAGTTGAATGCATCCATGGCTCCAAAAACCTTCAGCGCTTTTACTTGAAAATCAGCTCCTAAAACTTCCTCATCGGATACCGGATGAATGAGTGTGTAGTCCTTAAATTTCAGGTATTCAATGCCTTCAAAATCTTTCGGAAAATCTTTAGGTGGTCTGGTCAACTTGCTTCCTTTAATTTCGCCAAAAAGCTTTTTAAAGGTGGCTTCGTTGATAATTTTCTCGAATTCCGCCAGATTAAAATATATTTCGGAACGGATGGCTTTCAGGTTTTCCGAATCGGGACAATAGACACCGCCGGCCAAAAAGCTGTTGCCGGGCTCCACATGCAAATAATATCCCCCGAAGGGTGATTTTCGGCCACCCGGAGCCAGATAGGCACCAAACTGGGTTTTGTATGGGAGCTTGTCTTTACTGAATCGCACATCCCGATATATGCGAAATACCACATCCTTCGCCTTGAGCTGACTAAAAGCAGGTTGTTTGATACTTAGCGAATTAATTAGTTCATCAACGAATATCAGATAGGCCGCCCTGGCCTCATCGAATCTGCTTTTGTTGTCGGCAAACCACTCCCTGTTATTATTCTTACTTAGTTCGGAAAGAAATTCCAATACAATTTTATCCATGGTTGAGAAATTAAAAAAAGTTGTATTTTTAGGGTGCTAAAGTTACAAGAAATCTTCCTTACCCCATTCGATAAGTTAACACTCAGCTTATGAAACATTATACATACACAAGGCATGGCCTGTGGTTGCTCTTTTTTGCCCTGCCCATGTTGGTTTTTTCGACCGGAGAACTTCAGCCAACCGGTGCACGCTCGGCGGCCATGGGTCGCTGTTCGGTGGCTTCGACTGATGTATGGAGTATCATGAACAACCAGGCGGGTCTGGCCAAAATAGATCGTTTTACCGCAGGTATCGCCTACGAAAGTCCTTTCCTACTCAATGAACTCAGTGCCAAAAGTATTGGTCTGGCTGCGCCCACCAAATTTGGTGTACTCGGCTTGTCGTACCGGCACCAAGGCTACGCGCTGTACAATGAACAAAAAGTAGGACTGGCCTACGCCAAAAGTTTTGGACCTCATTTACGGATTGGTTTACAACTCGATTACCTACAGACTTCGCTTGGCGATGGGTATGGAAATAAAGGGAGCGTCACTTTTGAGTTGGGTTTGCAAAGCGACATTTCTGAAAAGCTGACCCTCGGTGTTTATGCTTTTAATCCGCTTAGGGTTAAGTTGGCTGACTTCGACAACGAAAAAATCCAGGCGATCTATCGTTTTGGTTTACAATGGAAAGTGGCAGAAAACTTTTTCGCGCTGGTGGATGTGGAAAAAAACACCGGCATCCGACCTGTGGTAGCCCGACTTGGACTGGAATATCAGGTTAAGGACAAGTTTTATATGCGCACGGGCACTAGTACGGGACAGGAGATATTTTCACTGGGCGTAGGTTTTCATCACCATGTCTTTCAAATCGATCTGGGAGCCGCCATGCACCAAACCCTCGGATTTTCACCCCAAGCATCCATTCAAATTGGATTTTAGTCATGGGATATCTTGAAAAAATACCTCGGTTGATTTTGGGATTTTTCCTGACGTTGGTGGTATTCTCTGCCGTGGGTCAGGAACCCGATTCTACGCAAGTAACAAACATTGAGATGATTACCGACCAACTCGAAAATTTGGCCGAACGCACTGATATTGAACTGGATTACAGCGACTTGCTGGAAGATTACCTGTACTATGCCAAAAATCCCATCAACCTCAACGGTCCTCATATCAGTGAGTTGCGAACTCTATACCTCATCAATGACGTTCAACTGAATAATTTAATTGCCACTTTGCGCGAATTTGGTCCGATGGCCAGCATCTACGAACTGCAAAACATCCCCGGATTCGATGAGGAAACCATTAAAAACATCTTGCCTTTTGTCAAGGTAGCTGAGGCAAAAACACAAAACTACCCCAAACTTAAAGATGCCCTCAAATACGGACGTCACCAATTGATTTCAAGATATGAACAAGTGCTGGAAACCCGGGCAGGATATGAAATCCCCATGGATTCGGCCATCTACTTTCCGGGAAGTGCTTATCTGGGTGCTCCTCAAAAATACTACACCCGATATGCATTCAACTTTAAAAACCGATTGAGGTTTGGGTTTACCTTTGACAAAGATCCGGGCGAACCGGTGAATAAAAACCAACTTCCGGATACCATTAAACAACTCATTGGAAATAAGATAAACCCTGTTTTCGACTTCGCCTCCATCTTTGCATATGCAGAAATGGATGGCTTTGTTAAACAGATTGCCGTGGGCGATTATCATTTGGAATTCGGACAAGGGCTCACCTTGTGGAGTGGTCTGGCCTTTGGCAAATCGTCGGAAGCCATTCAGATCAGAAAATTCGGTCGCGGTATCCGTCCCAACTCCTCATCCAATGAAAACAGGTTCTTTCGCGGTGCTGCCATTACAATGGGCTATGATAAGTTCAGACTAACTTCTTTTTATTCTTCCAACAAGGTGGATAGCAACATCGAACGCGATGTGGTAGATCAGGATGAGGGCGTTACTTCCATCATCGAAACAGGTTTGCATCGCACTATCAACGAGTTAACAGACAAACGGTCGCTCGGAATTACCGCCTATGGCGCACATGCATCGTATATGGCCAACGTGGTTCAATTTGGACTGACTACGTATCAAACAAACACTTCTACACCAATCACCCCTTCCAATGAGGCGTATAAAACCTTCCTTTTCAGCGGAAATCAACTAACAAATTATGGAGCCGACTTCGGGATTAACCTAAACAAGATCAATCTTTTTGGTGAATTTTCCATGTCGTCGAATGGCGGAATGGCAGGCCTGGCCGGATTGAATACCTTTTTATCCGATCGATTGCTTTTTACCCTGTTTTATCACCAATATGGCAAGGAATACCAAAATTTCTACAACAACCCGTTTTACGAAAGTAGTGCCATATCAAATGAGCAAGGAATTTATTTTGGATTCAAGGCGCTGCTAACCAAAAGCCTGAACCTGTCGGGATACATCGACCGATATCAGTTTGGCTGGATAAAATACCGCGTGGATGGTCCCTCGGCCGGACACGACTATCTGTTGCATTTGGCCTATACTCCGGCAAAAAATGTGAGCGCTTATGTTCGGGTACGCCTAAAACAAAAACAGGAGAATCTGTCAATTCCCTACCACTACACCAAGGAAATTGCTGATGTAAAAAGAAACGAAGCCAGGTTTTTCATTTCTTATGTAATCTGGCCAAATATTACCCTGAAAAACAGGGTCGATTTGGTTTATTTTGAAAAAGCAGGTCAAAACGCCGAAAATGGTTTTCTGCTATATCAGGATATTCTATTTCGACCCGAGAAATTTCCGGTGCAGCTCACGTTTCGCTATGCATTGTTTAGCACGGATGGATACAATTCGCGCATCTACACCTATGAAAACGATGTACTTTACTCATTTAGCGTACCCTCCTACTTCGATGATGGGCAACGGGTATATCTGATGGCCAAATGGCGCATTGCGCCGGCTGTTGATTTCTGGTTGCGGTGGAGCAGAACCACCTATTTTCACCGCAAGACAATCAGTTCAGGTGCCGACCTTATTGACGGCAACCACAAAACCGACATTAAAGCCGAAATTAAAATAAAACTTTAGTTTAACTTGATAACCTGGTAGTTACGTATGAGCAACCGGTTTAATAAAGCTTCTGACGCTTGAAAAAATAGGGCAACAAAATCCCTTCGAACCCTTTGTTGATGTCAGCTTCCACATAGTCGATTCCGTAGGCACCACAACGCTGCTCGAGGGTAAGGCGCAATTCGGCCGACATCTTTTGGTAGTGCTCTTTGATTTCCATGGGATTGAGCTTGATCATGTCGTTGTTTTCCATATCCACGAAACGGTACGGACGATTTTCATAAGCCAATTCCTCTTCCAGTTTTTTGTCCTTCACATGAAAAAGAATCACCTCATGTTTGTCGTGTTTGAGGTGTTGAAGTGCTGAGAAATGTTCGTCCAGCGTTGAAGCATCGTCCAGCATATCGCTAAAAATAATGACCAACGAACGTTTGTGAATCATTTCCGAAAGGCGATGCAGTGAGAATGAAACGTTGGTTGACAAACCCTTGGTTTGCCCGGATTGAAGTAATTTTTCCAATTCGGAAAACAAATACCGGTGATGCACACCACTCGATCGGGCTTCGGTATGTAAATCCAGTTGATCGGAAAAGCTGGTAAGTGCCACGGCATCGCGTTGTTTTTTCATCAAAGTGGCCAAAGCTGCTGCTGCATACACCGAAAACACCATTTTGTTGGGATGGTCGATGTCAGCAGACTTGGTTTCAGGAAAATACATGGACGAAGAGCGGTCGATTACCAAATGACATCTCAGGTTGGTTTCTTCCTCAAAACGTTTGACGAAGAGCTTATCGGTACGACCATAAAGTTTCCAATCGATAAATTTGGTGGATTCGCCTGCATTGTATTGTCGATGTTCGGCAAACTCCACTGAAAATCCATGAAACGGGCTTTTGTGAAGGCCGGTAATAAAACCTTCCACCGCCTGCCGCGCTATCAACTCAAGCGAGTTAAACGCCTCAATTCGTGTATGTTGAATTTGGTTTTCCAGCGAGTTTAATCTAATAATAACACCAAAAGGCTGCCATGAACAGCCTTCTGATGTATATGAATACCTTACTAAAGAATGGCTTCCAATTTGGATACCAGAATTTGTTTTGGTACGGCACCCACTTGTTTATCAACTACTTCACCATTTTTAAAGAATAAAATGGTGGGGATATTGCGGATTCCGTATTTACGTGCCACCTCAGGATTGTGATCCACATCGAGTTTCCCCACAACGGCTACTTCCGAGAAATCTTCTCCAATTTCCTCAACCACAGGGCCTACAATACGACAGGGGCCACACCATACTGCCCAAAAATCAACGATGACGGGTTTGTCAGATTTTAACACAAGGGCTTCAAAGGTAGCGTCAGTTAATTCCAATGCCATGATACTAATTTTTTATATTTATAATTAAAGGAGTGCAAAAATAACCAGAAAAAACCAATGGGACGGAAAAACAAAACTATTTTTTTATTGTATTGAAAATGAAATCTCTTCATCAGCTGCTAGGGCATTTACAAAAGGCTCGGCATTTACTTTTACTGTTGTGGATTTGAGCAGCATCCTGATAGATTCGTCGTCCTCGGTGAGGTTTACTTTTAAAGGGCATGTTCCCGGATGGGCTTCAATATACCCTTTCAACAAAGCCAACCATTCTCCGGTAATTTCCTCAGCCCGTGCATTGACGGTTACCGACGACACAAGTTTGGTCATGGCTTCACTCAAAAGGAAAATATCGTTGATGCGCAACTCAAGCACTCCCGGTTGATGACGTCTTTCTTCCACCTTGGCATTTACAAACAAGTTGTTGCCTTCTTCAAGTAAATACTTTCGTTTGAGGTATTCTTCACTGAAAAGTGTAATGGACATGTCGCCGGAAAAATCCTCGATGATAAACTGTCCGTAGCGGTTTCCTGTTTTGGTAGTACGCTCATTTACAGAGGTTAGCATACCTGCAAATGTCACCGGTTTTCCCACCATGCCCTGCAAATTGTTCTTCAGGTGGTCGATAGTGGTAGTGCAGAACCTGTTCATGGTGAGGGCGTAATTATCGAGGGGATGACCGGAAATATAAAACCCTGTTACTTCTTTCTCGAAGAATAGTTGTTGAGGAATCGACCAAGGCTCGCAAGCCGGAAGTTCCGGATCCTGAATGGCCAAATCGGTCATGTCGCCAAACAGACTCACTTGCTGCGATTGCTTTTGCTCCTGATAAGAGGCCCCGTGACGGATAATTTTTTCGATGAATATACCCGCGCTTTCATTTTCTTTAAAGAAATATTGGGCACGATGCGACCCTTCAAAACCGTCAAAGGCTCCAGCCTTGGCCAAAGCTTCAAAACTTCTTTTATTTACTGATCTTAGATTTACCCGTTTGGCAAAATCAAATACATTTTGATAGAGCCCATTTTTTTCACGTTCTTCAATCAACTGCTCCACGGCTGCTCCCCCAACCCCTTTGATGGCACCCAACCCAAAACGAATAACGCCGTCTTTGGTAACAGTAAAATCCAACGAACTTTCGTTGATATCGGGACGCAAAACAGCGATACCCATCCTTTTGGTTTCACTGATAAGGTGGGTAATTTTTTTGATATCGTTGAGGTTGCGACTTAAGTTGGCCGCCATGAACTCGGGTTTGTAATTGGCTTTCAGATAGGCTGTTTGATAGGCCAGAAAAGCATAACAAGTAGCATGACTTTTGTTGAAAGCGTATTTGGCAAATGCTTCCCAGTCCTTCCACACCTTCTCCACCTTTTCCAAGGGCAGGTTGTTGGCAGCACATCCTTCCAGAAAGAGTGCCTTCAACTTTTCCATCTCCTCTATCTTCTTCTTTCCCATGGCTTTACGCAAGCTGTCGGACTGACCACGAGTAAAACCTCCCAACTTACGTGAGAGAAGCATCACCTGCTCCTGGTAAACGGTAATTCCATAGGTTTCTTCCAGATATTCAGCCATTTCGGGTACATCGTACTCAATTTTTTCGCGACCATGTTTACGGGCGATGAAATTGGGAATGTACTCCATTGGACCGGGTCGATACAATGCTACCATGGCAATGAGGTCCTCAAAACGTGTTGGTTTCAGGTTTTTCAAGTGCTTCCGCATCCCGTCGGACTCAAACTGAAACAACGCCACCGTGTCGCCTTTTGCAAAGAGCTTGTAGGTGAGCGGATCGTCGAAACTGATGGTATCCAAATCGATGTCGATACCACGCGATTTCTTCACATTGTTGAGTGTATCTTTGATAATGGACAAGGTTTTTAAGCCCAGGAAGTCCATTTTCAGCAAACCCACCGACTCAATAAATTTACCATCGTATTGTGTGGCGAAGTCCAGCACCGAATCTTTAACGGTAGTCACGGGAATATAGGAATCCAAATCCTGTCGTGAGATAATAATTCCACAGGCATGGGTTCCCGTATTGCGCACCGACCCCTCCAACGTAATGGCATTTTTCAAAACTGAGGACACTTCCGGTTTTCCATTATCCAGCTCGGCTTGGAGCTCGGGGACTTCTTTCATGGCTTTGTTGAGTGTGATGCCCGGAGTTTCGGGAACCATTTTTGCCAACCGATCGGCTTCCGACAGGGGCAATTTTTGCACCCGGGCCACATCACGAATGGCCATTTTTGCTGCCATGGTACCGAAGGTGATCAGGTGAGCCACGCGCTTGGTTCCATATTTGTCGCGCACCCATTCCAATACTTTTTCGCGGCCATCATCATCGAAGTCAATGTCGATATCTGGCATGGAAATACGGTCGGGATTCAGGAAACGTTCAAAAAGCAAATCATATTTCAACGGATCGATGTCGGTTATCTTCAAACAATAAGAAACCACGGAACCGGCGGCACTTCCGCGCCCCGGACCCACCCAAACGCCCATGTAGCGGGCTGCTTTCAGGAAATCCCAAACAATAAGAAAATAATCGGGGAAACCCATGTTTTTAATGGTTTCGAGCTCGAAATCAACACGTTCGGTAATTTCCCGGGTAAGCTCGCCGTAACGCCATTTGGCTCCCTCGTACGTAATATGTCGCAGGTAGTCATCTGCATTTTCAAAAGGTTCGGGGATCACAAACTCGGGCATGATGGGACTGTGGTCGAGTTCAAAGACCTCAATTTTGTCAACAATTTCCTGTGTATTGTTCAGTGCATCTGGAATATCTACAAACAAAGCAGCCATCTCAGCCCGGGTTTTAAACCACTCCTGACGGGAGTAACGCATGCGGTTGGGATCGTCGAAATCCTTGGCGGTGCCAATGCAAATCAAACGGTCGTGCGCATCGGCATCCTGTGCCTCCACAAAATGCACATCATTGGTTGCCACGAGCTTTACCCCGTGCTTTTCAGCCAAATTTTTCATCACGCCAATCACGTATTGCTGATCGTCGAATACCTTTTTATCCATTTCGGGGTCGCCGGTAGGATGGCGTTGAATTTCAAGATAGAGGTCATCACCAAATATTTCCAGGTATTCCAGCAAGGCCTCCTCCGCTTTCTCTTCCCCTTGATGCACGATTTTGTCGGGGATTTCTCCTGCCAGACAAGCAGTGAGCGCGATAAGTCCTTCGCTGTGCTTTTTTAGCAATTCCTTGTCGATACGGGGTTTGTAGTAATATCCTTCGGTGGAAGCTGTGGTAACCAGTTTTAACAGGTTGTGGTAACCTGTGAGGTTTTTGGCCAACAAAACCAAATGCCAACCCGAGCCATCCTGCTTACCCTCTTTCAGATGCAATCCACGTCGGGCAACGTAGGTTTCGCAACCAATAATGGGCTTGAGCCCGGCGCGTGAAGTGGCCTCATGGAATTTTTTTACTCCGAACATGTATCCATGATCGGTGATGGCAATGGCGGTCATACCATCCTCTTTAGCCTTATCAACCAGCAAGTTGATGGAGGCCAGACCATCGAGAACAGAAAATTGGGTATGCACGTGCAGGTGAGTGAATGACGTCTCATCAAGCGTATTCCCATCAGCCATAACTTCCACCTCATCAGGCAGTTGGACAGATTCCGTTTCATGGTACGAATCCACTTTCAAACCAATGCCCTGAATGGGTTCAAGATGCGCATTAATAAAGGATTCGATTAGTGCCGGGGGTAGTTTTAGTTGTTCGGGGGTAATGATGCGCAACCTGACCAACTCAAAAAAACTACGGGCAGTGGCCTGCACATCGGCGGCAGCATTGTGGGCGGCATCGAAACTTTCGTTAAAGAGTTTCATGTACAACTCATCCAGCTTGGGCCATTTGAATTTTCCACCCCGTCCTCCCGGAAGCGCACAAAATTCGGTGGAAGCTTCCTTTGTATCGAGAACAGTTTTATCGAACAGACTTGTTTCAAGATTCATGCGCAACATTTCGCACCCCACAATGCTGTTGTCGAATTCCACATTATGACCTGAAATAATTACTGCGCGATCAAGAGCTGCATTAAACATTTGCAACACATGGGTGAGAGGAAGTCCCTCGTTTAGTGCACGTTCGGTTGATATTCCATGAACCTTTTCGGAACCACGAGGAATGACAAAGCCCTCCGGTTTTACGATATAACTATTTGCTTCCAAAAGTTCACCTTGCTCATCGTGCAACTGCCAGGCCAATTGAATCATTCGCGGCCAGTTGTTGAAGTCAGTTAAAGGAGCATCATAATTTATTGGTAATCCGGTGGTTTCAGTATCGAAAATTAAAAACATGCAGCAGAATTATTTTACAAAACAAATGTGATTGATATGGCCGGGATGCAAATACAGAAGCAGGAGAATTATACTCAACTGATAATCTATTACTTACATTTATCCCTGAACGTTTACAAAGCTAGGGAAAATGACCCGAAAAATGATCCGTGTTAATAACTTTGGGTTGAATTATTTGGAAAATGGTTTTCAAAAAAGGAAAAAAGGGTGTTCACTCCGTGTTGGCATACATTCTTCAAAAAAAAGTTACGTAGCCGAAATTGGAATGGAAGCGTCTGATAACACATCTGTATGCTATTGACAACCTGCCACTTGCATATTTCAGTAAAAAACTTGTCGGAAATGCGAGGTTATATTTTCAGTCCAACACTTTACCAAAGAGATGCACATGCCAAATCCTTGCTTCATCATATGCGAACCAATTTCAAACCATCCCATTGAATTCATGACAATTAAAGTAAAAATTTCTTTCATTTTACCGAAAATGTTCGCATCTTTGCAGCCGTTTTTAAAAACAGTAAGTATTCATTTAATAAACAATTAGTTATGCCAGCTAAGATGAGATTATCACGACATGGTAAAAAAGGCGCAGCCTTTTATCATATCGTTGTGGCGGATGGTCGTGCACCACGAGACGGAAAATTTATAGAGAAGATTGGCACTTACAATCCGATTAGCAACCCTGCAGTTATCGACCTCGATGTTGATAAAGCTTTAACCTGGTTGCAAAATGGCGTTCAGCCCACACCAACTGTACGTTCAATTCTTTCTTACACAGGAGTTTTGTACAAAAATCACCTGGCCAAGGGAGTTTTAAAAGGTGCCTTGACCGAAGCTCAGGCAGAAGTAAAATTCGAAGCCTGGCTCAAGGAAAAAGAAGCCAAAAAGGCTGCCAAGTTAAGCGAGCTGACCGAACAGTCGCGCGCCGAACGCAAAGCTGCCCTGGAGGCCGAGAAGAAAGTAAACGAAGCCCGTGCTGCAGAAATTGCCAAAGCAAAAGCTGCTGAAATTGAGGCTCAGGTAAAAGCTGCTCAAGCTGCCAAAAGTGAAGCTGAAGCTGCTGACGCTCCTGAAGTTACGGAAGAAACCGAAACTGAAGAAGCCACCCCAGCAACTGAAGAATAGTTCATTTGCCAAAAAAAAAGAGGCTGTTTCCAGTGGAAGCAGCCTTTTTTTTGTGAAATGACTATCGAAATCAATCCTTTTTTAACTTATCGGCAAACACCTTTCTGAATTTTTCGAGTTTGGGCGTAATCACCACATTGCAGTAGCCATTGGCAGGATTGTTTTCGTAATAATCGTTGTGGTAATCTTCGGCAGGATAGAACTTAGTGAAAGGAGTTATCTCGGTAACAATGGGTTTATCCCAAATACCAGCCTCCTCCAACGACTTCTTATATGCCAGCGCTTCCGATTGCTGTTCGGAGTCGTGGTAGAAAATTACCGAGCGATACTGGGTGCCCACATCCGCTCCCTGCCGGTTTAAGGTAGTTGGATCGTGTGTTTTCCAGAATACCTCCAACAATTCGGCAAACGAAATCACCGAAGGATCGTAAACCACCTGAATTACCTCAGCATGTCCGGTTTCGCCGGTACAAACTTCCTTGTAGGTTGGATTAACTTTGGTTCCGCCACTATATCCCGGTGTGGTAGAGACCACCCCTTTAAGTTCCGAAAAAATGGCTTCGGAACACCAAAAACAACCTGTACCAAAGGTGGCTGTTTTATTTACAGATTTTTCCATATCATTTTGATTTAGAAGTTTTTGCTGTGCCGAAACCGATCCGGCCACCAACATCAGCAAAATAATTACATTCATTAATTTCTGCATCCTGACGCTAATTTTTACAAAAGTAATACGTGCCGGATAGCAAATGAAAACTAAAATCCTAAAGTTTTGTTAAATTACAACATGATAAGCTTTTTGCCATAAATGAGTTCCTCAAGTTCAGGTGACGGTCCCATAAAGCGTTGGCGGAAATCGTTCATGTCGCCAATGGTTTTATCCGACATCAGCTCGGCCATTTCGTTCATGGCTTCAGTTCCGATAATCATAGGTGGCGTGTTCATGATCATTTTATCTCCCTCAAACTGTGCCACCACTTGATATTCCTCCATTTCACTGATATTTCCTCCTTTAAAAAAGCACTTGGAAAGCCAATCGTTGAGGTTAAAGGTTCGCAAATCGATGTACATGGGCTGATTACCTTTGGCGGCCATCATCGATTGGTAATAGTTCTGCAGGTTGCGCATGGACTCTTCCGACATGCCCTTCTGAACTTTTTGATGACAATCGGTACAAATGGCCAATTCATAGATCGTGGAAGAAAAATCGTAACCGATATAATTCTTCATGGCCTTTTCTACCACATAATTGATTCCCGGTTGCAAGAGCGATTTACCACAAACATGACAAACCTCGAAAGGCTTTCCTTCGGCATCGGAAAAAAAACGTTCGGGTATGGGAACTTTGTATGGAGAGTCGTTGTGCATGGCTCAAAACCTTTGTGCAAAATTAATCCTTTTTTAGGATTGTCGTGGCTCATGTGATAAAATATTGGGATAAGCCAATGGTTAAAAAACAAAAAAAGGAGCCCAATAATGAGCCCCCTTTTTACGGTAACATTTGATTTTATTTATTCAATAATACTAACGCTTCTCTTTACAAAATCATTCAGCTCTTTACCTTTCAGAAGGTTTTTTGACAAACGAGCCAGGTCGTAAAGTTGCTTTACCAGTTGGTTTTGCCTTTCAACATCCTTTTCATTCATGATTTTGGAAATCAAAGGGTTGTTTGTGTTAACGCAAAGGTCGTAGGTATCGGGCATATTCCCCAATCCCATCATCATGCCTCCGCCACCGAGGGCCTCCATGTCTTTCATCCGGCGCATGAATTCGTTTTGGGTGATGGTAACCGGTTGGTCGGATTCGCTCAGATTTTCGAAAGTCACATGATAGGTTTCCTTGGTGATATTACGCTCAAAAACTTCCTTCAGGCTTTCCTTTTCCTTATCGTCCAGTTTGGATGGAATCTCATCATCTTTGGCAATGAGCTTATCGATGGTATTTGAATCCACACGGGCAAAGGTTGAATCCTTGAATTTCTGCTCCAACGAATTGATAAAGTGATTGTCGAGCACGCCATCCATCATCAGCACATCGTAACCGCGCGAAGTAGCATTGTCGATGTAGCTATATTGCTCGTCGCGGTTGGTGGCATAGAGGTAAACCAGTTTTTTGTCTTTGTTTTCCTGGGTTTTTTCGATGTGTTTTTTGTATTCTTCAAATGTGAAATATTTTCCTTCCGTATTTTTCAACAAGGCAAATTTTTCAGCTTTTTCGTAGAACTTTTCTTCGGATACCATTCCATATTCGATGAAAATCTTGATATCGTCCCATTTGGATTCAAAAACAGCACGGTCTTTTTTAAATAACTCATCGAGCTTGTCGGCCACCTTACGGGTGATATATCCACTAATCTTTTTTACGGCGCCATCACTTTGCAGATACGAACGGCTTACGTTGAGCGGAATATCCGGCGAGTCGATTACCCCATGCAGCAGGGTGAGGAAATCGGGAACGATACCTTCCACCGAATCGGTTACAAACACCTGATTGCTATACAATTGAATTTTGTTGCGTTGCATTTCGTAATCACGCTTCACCTTGGGAAAATACAGGATTCCGGTCAGGTTGAAGGGATAATCAACGTTGAGGTGGATATGGAAAAGGGGTTCTTCGAAGGTATATGGATAAAGTTCGCGGTAGAAGTTTTTATAATCCTCATCGGTAGCATCGGCCGGTTTTTTACGCCAGAGCGGATCAGGATTGTTGATGATATGGGGTTTTTCAACCTCTTTTGTTTCCTGATTTCCATCTTTGTCGGTTTTTCCTTCGATGGGTTCGCTTACTTTGCGCGTACCAAACTGAATGGGAACGGGCAAAAATTTACAATATTTATTAAGGAGTTGTTCGATGCGCGAATCATCCAAAAATTCCACATTTTCGTCATCAATGTGCAGGATGATTTCGGTTCCTCGGTCGTCTTTTTCAATTTCTTCGATGGAATAATCGGGGCTTCCGTCACATTCCCAACGTACTGCCTTTGTTTGTCCGCCTTTTTTGTAGGTTTTGGTTTTGATTTCTACCTTTTCGGAAACCATAAATGCAGAGTAGAATCCCAAACCAAAGTGGCCAATGATGGCATTGGTTTCGGCCTGACTCTTGGTTTTGAACTTTTTAACAAACTCTTCGGCACTCGAAAAAGCGATTTGGTTGATATATTTTTCCACTTCCTCGGCGGTCATCCCGATACCTCTGTCGCGGATGGTGATGGTTTTCTTCTTTTTGTCCACTTCCACATGGATGGTCAAATCGCCCAATTCGCCATTAAATTTGCCGAGAGAAGCCAATGTTTTCAGTTTTTGGGTGGCATCAGTGGCGTTAGAAACCAATTCCCTAAGAAAAATCTCGTGATCGGAATAGAGGAACTTTTTAATGATGGGAAAAATATCCTCGGTTTTAATACCAATTTTACCTTTTTGTACTGTCATGATTTATTAATTTTGTAGTTTGATGGAGCGAATATCAAAGCCTGTGCCATGACAAAATTGCGTGACAAAATGTCTAAAAAATGAAATGACGCCTTACAAAACCAGAACAAATCGACAAAAAAGGGATTATTTCAACCCGGCCCCTGATAGACAATCTAAATCAATGAGCGTTGATTGTTTTCGGACACTACCGTTCTTTTTCGGACACCTGTTGGTATAATTCGGACACTCCAGGTTAGCACTACAAGGCTAAACTTCCTTAAATCAATGATTAAGCAATAGTGGCATACATTTGGCTATCTTTGTACCTTATTATCAATTTAGTACTCACCTGAAAATCATACCAATGAAAATGCGATTTTTAACCCTGTTTATTTTGCTGCTTTCAGGCAGTTTTTTAGTGGCCCAGGAAGATGCCCGATTGCTTAGATTTCCTGCCGTTCACGGACAAAATGTAGTGTTTACTTACGCAGGCGACCTGTACACTGTTCCGTTGAGTGGTGGTGTGGCGCGCAAACTAACAAGCGATGTAAACGGATACGAAATGTTTGCCCGGTTTTCTCCCGATGGTCAATTCATTGCTTTTACCGGTCAATATGATGGAAATACCGAGGTTTTCCTGATTCCTTCAACCGGTGGCGTACCCAAAAGACTTACCACCACTGCTACATTGGGACGTGATGATGTGAGCGACCGCATGGGTCCCAACAACATTGTCATGACCTGGAGAAACAACAACGAAATTGTGTACCGCAGCCGCAAACAAAGCTTCAACTCCTTTAAAGGACAATTGTTTGAAGTAGCCAAAACTGGAGGCATGTCGCAGGAACTACCTTTGCCTTCGGGCAGTTGGTGTTCTTTTTCTCCCGATGGAAAACGAATGGCTTTCAATCGCGTTTTTCGCGAATTCAGAACCTTTAAATACTATAAAGGTGGTATGGCGGATGATGTGTGGATTTACAATTTCGACACCAAAGAAACCATCAACATTACCGATAACGACAACCAAAACATCTTCCCCATGTGGTTTGGCGACCAAATCTTCTTTTTGAGCGACCGCGACCGAACCATGAACCTGTTTGTGTACGACCTGAAAACCAAGCAAACTAAAAAACTGACCAATTATACCGAATACGACATTAAATTTCCTTCG
Organism: Bacteroidales bacterium; assembly: GCA_965140775.1. Lineage (GTDB taxonomy): Bacteria > Bacteroidota > Bacteroidia > Bacteroidales > F082 > UBA6244. The sequence continues at coordinate 2,572,317 of OZ223471.1, forward strand.
CTTGGCAACGAATCCATCATATACGAAAATGGCGGATACCTGTATAATTATAAAATCGGCGACGGAACCATCACCAAAATCAATGTCACCATCCAAAACGACCTGACCACCGGAAGAAACGAAATGAAAGATGCCAGCAAGTTTATCAACTCCTGGGCACTTTCTCCGGATGGAAAACGGGTGGCTTTTGGCGCCCGTGGCGATGTGTTTACCGTTCCAGCCAGCACCGGGATTACCCGCAACCTCACCATGTCGAGCGGTGTTCACGACCGAAACGTGGAATGGTCGCCCAATGGAAAGTATATCTCATTTATCAGCGACAGAACCGGTGAAGACGAAATCTACATTCAAAATCAAAACGGATTGGAACCTGCCATTCAACTCACCTCCAATTCAACCACTTACAAATACAATCCCATTTGGTCGCCCGACAGCAAAAAATTGCTTTGGTCAGATAAAATGGGTGATTTGAACTACCTGGACATCGACACCAAAAAGATAACAAAAGCCGGTAGTTCTGCGAGTTGGGAAATCAGAGACTATAGCTGGTCGCCAGACAGCCGCTGGATAGCCTACACCAAACCTCAGTCGTTTACGGTGAACCGCATCTTTGTTTACGACACACAAACCGGCAATTCTGTGCCCGTTACCGACACCTGGTACAATGCTGCCAATCCGTCGTGGGACTCCAACGGCAAATACCTGTTCTTTTCATCGGCACGCGAATTTGACCCCATCTACAGCAATACCGAATGGAATCATGCCTATCAGGATATGAACCTGCTCTATTTTGTTACACTGCAGAAGGACACCCCTTCCCCATTCGAGCCTACCAACGATGAGGTAACGGTTAAAGAAGAACCCAAAGCCGATGACGGAGATAAAAAAGATAAAAAGGACAAAAAACCCGCCGATGCCGCTTCGGGCGAACTGCAAGTAAAAATCGACTTCGACGGAATTATCAACCGCATCATTCAAGTACCCGTGGATGCGGGCAACTATTGGAATATTCAGGCCATCGACAACGACATATATTATGTATATTTCTCGTCAAAACAAGGACGTCCTGCTTTTAAGCTGTTCAACCTGAAAAGCAAGAAAGAAACCGACCTTGGCGCCATTGGATCTTATGTTATTTCTGCCGACAACAACAAAATGTTAATCAGCATGATGGGCAAATACGCAGTAATTGATCTGCCCAGAAGCCCCATCAAAACCGACGATTTCCTCGACTTGAGCAACATGCAAGTGATGGTAAACATGCAGGAAGAATGGACTCAGATATACAACGAATCGTGGCGTCAGATGCGCGATTTCTTCTATGCGCCCAACATGCATGGCCTCGACTGGCCTGCCATCCAGAAGAAATACGCTGTACTCCTCCCCTACGTGAACAACCGCAACGACCTCAACTATATCATAGGTGAAATGATTGGCGAACTCAGTGTGGGTCATGCCTACGTAAACGGGGGCGACAAACCTTCACCCGAACGCATCAAAACCGGATTGCTTGGTGCAAAAATCAGCAAGGATAAGTCAGGTTATTTTATCATCAACGAAATAATTGATGGCGAAAACTGGAACGAAAACACCCGCTCACCCCTCACCGAAGTTGGTGTGGATGTGCACACCGGCGATTTCATCACTGCGGTGAATGGTCAATCTACCAAAGATGTGGACGACATTTATACCATGTTGATCGGAACAGCCGGAAAGCAGGTGATGCTGTCGGTAAACAAAAGCCCCAAAGCCGAAGGATCGCGTGACGTGATTGTGGTGCCTGTGGCCGACGAATCAGGATTGTACTATTACCATTGGGTGATGGAGAACACCCGTAAGGTGAACGAAGCCACCAATGGTGAAGTGGGATATATTCACATTCCTGATATGGGTCCCGAAGGATTGAATGAGTTTGTGAAACATTTCTATCCTCAGCTCAATAAAAAAGCCCTCATTATCGACGACCGTGGCAATGGTGGCGGAAATGTGTCGCCCATGCTTATCGAACGGTTGAACCGCGAATTAACCCTTTATGGCATGTCGCGCAACAACGACGTGAGCACCAAACCTGCCCAAATGATGAGAGGTCCCAAAGTACTGCTGTTGGACAATTATTCAGCTTCCGACGGAGATTTGTTCCCCTATCAGTTTAAAAAACTCAAAATGGGAACACTCATTGGTGTACGTTCCTGGGGTGGTGTGGTTGGAATCCGTGGTTCCATGCCCTTTATCGACGGTGGCGACTTGCGTCGTCCTGAATTTGCACCCTTCGATGAAGACGGCCATTGGGCCATCGAAGGTCATGGCGTAGATCCTGACATCGTGATTGATAACGATCCGGCCAAAGAATATGCAGGCGAAGACCAGCAATTGAATAAGGCCATCGAGGTAATTCTGGAACAAATGAAAGATTATCCCGACATTCCTGCCATTCCTGCATTCCCTGATAAGACCAAATAATAAACAGACATATCACAGCCCATGGCAGGCATCCCACAAGGGTGCCTGCTTTTTTTTGAGCATAAAAAAAGCAGTGTCTCTGGATGACACTGCTTTTCACACATAATTCACAAACCAATAAATTTCCAGTAATTTACAAACCTATAAGTTGTTAAATTCCGGCTGTTCCACTCAGGTTGAGGGTTTTGCCATTGTAGTAACCTTTTGTTACCACGTTAAACGTTGCCTGAAAATTGGTGGCATTCAATTGCGTAACGGTAATGGTTCCCGATTGGGCTTTGTAAAATTCGTTCTCAGCTCCATGAATATCCAGTTCAACGTATCCCACTTCGTCCAGGCCACATGTATAGGTGCCAACACCGGTAATGGGTCCGGCATAGGAGCGCAACTGAATGGTGCAACTGTAAATAGGTTCTCCGTCCTGACGGGCAATCAACGACAAAGATTCACCCTCTGTATAGTCGTACGACACCAATGCTTCCATACATAAGGTTGCGTTCAGTTCACCCGTTGCCGTTGCCGAAATAAATCCGGTACAACTTCCGCCCGGGTCGTCGGATTCGTCTTTGTTACAACTTGCACTCATCAACATGAGTACACCCAATGTCAGACCTAAGAAGGCCATAAGCTTTTTTAATTCCATTCCTTTTTTAATTTTTAGTGATCAATATGGCCAAATTACCGCATGCCTGATCATTTTCCAACAAAATTGATAATCCGTGGTTGGTGGTTGAGCATTCGCAGACGACCGCTGAATAGTCGCACCAAATTTTAAGTATAAAAAAAGAGCGCCCTGGTGGACACTCTTTTTTCATATATACGTTGAATGAGCGCTTACTTAATGAACTTTCGATGCAAGGAAGTTTGTCCTTCGCCTGAAATTTGCAGGATGTACATTCCTTGTGGCAAATCGCCAACCTCCATCTGAATGTTATCTGAACCTACATTCACCTGTTTTTGTGTATTCAGGTAGGTACGTCCGTCCAAGCCGATTACACTGATGGAAACCTGAGTGGATTTCACCACATTCAACTGAACGTGAAGCATATCAGTTACCGGATTGGGGTAAATATTTCCGGCTTCCACCAAAGCCACCTGACTATCCACACCTAAAATACTTCCATCGGCAAAGGTCATGTTGACTTCGGCCTGAGTTTGTTGATCAGAGAGCTCAACACGCATCATTTGGGCCTGAACTCCCGGCAATTCGGGGTACAGATAATACACACCCATGGCCAGGTCGTTGAAGTGGAACCCTCCGCTTTCATTGACCGAGATATAACCCATTGGTTCTGAATTTTCATTGAAAATCAGCATGTTGATGTCTTGAATAAAGGAAGCACTTACCCTTCCCTGATTAACCTGTCCGGAAATACTACCCATTCCTGACATCGTGGTAGCAGGTGCTTCCACCAGATTGATGTTGTAGGGGTTATTGGGAGTCCCCAACACAACGAGTGTAGCCTCTTCCCAATTGATTACGTCACCATAATAAGTGGGCAAATATCCGTTGAAATCCATTTCCATGGCCAATATCACAAACTCTCCATTGGGAACATAGGGAAATACATACACCCCTGAGCTGTCGATGGTGGTGATATCCATGAATGGCATATAATTTCCGGTGGTATCCAAACTAAAGATCATGACCATGCCCTCTGTAATGGGGAAATTACCTTCGAAAACCTGTCCGTAAATCTGATTAAAGGCAATGGTATCGCCCACAACCACCATCTGTGAAGAAACTGCCTGACACATATTATCGTCCCAAGACATCAACGAAACATAGTACATACCGGGATTATTATACGTATGAGTTACTTGCTGTCCTTCACCTGTAGCACCATCGCCAAAGTCCCAGTTATAGTTGGCCGGAATGTTTGTTGAATGGAATCCGCTGAATTGGAATTCATTGCCAACGGATTGATAAGTAAAGTAGTTATAGCAATCGGTTCCCTGGGCAACCAACACTTCTTCGCACCATGCACTTTGGCAATTGGGGCCATTGATGGTAAGACATACTTCATAAACACCTTCTCGGGCGAATGTATGCATCGGATTTTGCTCGTAGGAACTCGTTCCATCGCCAAATTCCCAGAACCAGTTGGTAATATTTCCGTAACTTAAGTCAACAAACTGGAGGCTGAATGGGCTTTGTGATGAATCGGGGTAATAGGTATATTGTGCGATGCAGGTAGCCGAATCGTTTTGCACTACTACCATCTGACATGAAGTTGAAAAACAATTGCCATCGGTTCCCTGAACGGTGAGGCACACATTGAAAAAACCTGTGGTGTTGTAGGCATGAACGGGGTTTTGATCTACAGAAGAAGCACCGTCACCGAAGTCCCAGAACCAGGAGTCGATATTTCCCTCACTCAAATCCACAAACTGAATCAAATGTTGGTTTTGCGACGAATCGGCAAAGTAGGAAAATTGAGCCATGCATGAGGTGGTATCGTTTTGAACCACAATTTCCTGACAGTATTCGGAAAAGCAAGAACTGTCGGCATTTTGTATGGTCAAACAAACCTGATAAACGCCATCGGTTCCAAAAGTATGAACAGGGTTTTGCTCAGAAGATCCGCTACCGTCGCCAAAATGCCACATCCAGGAAGTTGGATTTCCAAAGCTCATGTCCACAAACTGAAAAGTGTGGTAATTTCCATTGGAATTGGCCGAATCGACAGCCGGGAAATAGGCAAAATCAGCCTGACAACCAAGTGTGTCGTTGCCCACCTGGGCGGTGATGCAATACATATCAAAACATGTTGAATCGTTGCTTGAAATGCTCAGACATATTTGATAATACCCCGGCCGATCGTAGGTATGCACCGGATACTGCAGGTTCGATCCCTGACCATCACCAAAATCCCAATTGAAGTTGGTTGGATTACCCATACTCTGATCCATGAAATTCAGCGTCATGGGTTGGTTGGGAGCAGTGAAATACTCAAACATGGCCTGACATGATCCGCTCATGCTGTCGAGTACAACAAACCCAGGAGCACTGCTTGTACATCCAATGGAATTGTCAACAATGGTCAACAAAAGAGGATAAGCACCAAAATCAGCATATTCATGAATGGGATTTTCTTCGGTTGAGGTTTGTCCATCACCAAAATCCCACAAATATTCCAGGTTGCCACCCTGCGACATGTTCATAAACTGAACCGACAAAGGCGACAGTATTTCATAATCAAACATGGCCATACATCCGGGGATGGAATCGGCACAGATGGAAAAGTTCTGATAGATATAGGAACTGTCTCCTACAATAAAATCATGGGTATAGGAAATTATGCTGTTGTTGCAGTCGGTAGTGGAGAGCACCACCTGACCCTGGTCGGTATTCACCACAAGGTTTTCCTGGTAGAAGCCCTGTTGGTCGGTAACTGCCACAGACGACATAAGCAATCCCCCATTGATGTAAACATCAATAAAAATATCTTGATTGGGAATGGGCATTCCGGAAGGATTATCCTGGATGACCACACCCGAGACGTTTAATTGGCTGTGAGCTGCAAACACTGCGCCGATCAGCAAAAGTAAGATGATTGAAATTCGTTTCATGTTATCAAATTTTAATGGTTAATTTTCTCGATCGATTTACTGTAATAACAAATTACCGTCAAAAGGTTGCCTGCGAAAAGTAATTATCTGAATCCGATGGCCACCCGCATACTGATACTCCAGGGTGAAACGCCCTGATCGGCACTTTCGTAAACGGAGTTGAAATAATACGTAAATTGAGGTTCCATCTCAAAAAACACGCGTCCTTTGGTATATATCCCAAGATTGGCAGCCCCCACAAACTGCCAATTGGTATGAATGCGGTCTGAGGTAATTTGGTTTATCTGTACCACCCTGTTGCGCCCCAAATCCTCCATATCGTTTAGAGTTTTGGTGTTAACAAGCAGCGACAACCTTGGACCTGTGCGTAGCCCCAGTCGCCATGATTTTTTGGTGATAAAATCGTAACCCAAAATCAGTGGAATTTCCAGATAATAATGCCTTTTGTATATCTTAGAATTTAGGATGGACAAGGTATCCTCAAATACTTCCTCGCTCGACATATATTTGGTTGGCATCAGGTGATATTGTGGTTCATCCCAGGTGAATGTAATGGAATCCAGTTTCTCATATTCTCCCAAAAACTCCTGATATTCAGTGGCATATTCATAATACCCTTTACTTACCGAAAGCCCCAAACCCGTTCGTACACTGTACCTGTCACCAAAAAACCTATATTGAATATCGAGACCAAAAACATGACTTAATTTATTGCTTTCGATGAGGTTGTAGGTAACTTCCGGACGGTAGAATATGCTGTATGCGAGGTGTTTTTGGTCAGCAACCATGTTTGTATATTTGGGGATATCCTCCCCGTGGGTAAGACTATCGCTCAAAGCTGTTGTGTTTAAAGTATCCGGTTCAGGTTCCGGGAGGTTGTCCACTGTTTCAAAGAGTTCGGACACATTGGTATTTTTGGCCTCGGTTACTTCTTTATCCGGGACAGGTTCACCGGGTTTGGAAGAAGGTGCAAGAGTAGCCAAGTCCTCTGTATTTTGCTCTATTTTAAGTAATTGGGTGGGAGAAACAGGTTCATCAAGTTGTGATGCGTGAGCATATCCCTTATGCGTGGTGGTGCTAAGTCCGTTCACTTTTTTAGTGTGTGAGGCCGCATGTGGTTGAGAAAGTTCTTCTTCGACGGATCCTGTCTGTTGCTGATCTTCAATGGTTTGCATAGCAACCGCATGGTTGTGCGTGGTGGCAGGTTGCATGGGCAATTCAATAATTTGAGAAGCCGGTTTATGTTCAGGAAGGAAGAACAAAACACCCGCAGCTGTGGCAAGAAGCAGCAAGAGAAGTCCGGCTGTCCACCATTGTTTACCGTTGTGGTTAGAGGATGCCTGCATGTTAGCCGCATCACCCAAAAACTTCGTGCGCCCCTCACCACTCGGGACGGGTCGAAAATCCTCCACGGAGGACTGCAACCATTGGTCAGTTTTTTTGTTATCCATTTCCTTTAGTTTCTAATTCCTTTAATTCTTTAATTGCCTTTTTTCGCAAGAAGGCCCTGGCCTTGGAGAGCTGCGATTTGGAGGTATTTTCGGAAATATTCAACTCCGCGGCTATCTCCTTGTGCGCGTAACCTTCGAACACATACAAATTTAGTACGGTGCGATATCCAATCGGAAGTTCCCGAATCCATTCGATTAACGCTTCGGGGTCAGGCCTTGGAGGCAATTCTTCACTGTCATCCTCGTCCTCAGCCACTGAATAGCGGGTGTCATCAAAACGAACATCCGATTTTTTGGCTTCTTCACGTAATTGGTTCAGCGCGGTATTCACCACAATTCGTTTCACCCATGCTTCAAAACGTCCGGGACCCTGATAGGCAAAGGAGTTCAATCCGGCCAACACCTTCAGCATCCCGTTGTGCAATAAGTCTTCGGCATCCTGTTTGGATTGGCTATAACGCATACACACGCCCAACAGCACCGGCGCCGCCTGGTCGTACCAGAGGGCGATGGCCTTTTGGTCGCCTTTCTTCAGGCGATCAATAAACGATGGCTCAAACGTTTTTTGCATACACAAACGCATAACACCACGATCAGGAAAGGTTGCCTGATTTTTGGCGTTTTTGTTTAAAAGATCTTTCAAATATAGCGGTATATTAAAATCAAAGGTCCTGGTAACAAACAAATCCTCCCCTGCCAATGGAGTAATGAGTATAAACGGGAAAAATCATTGATAAATTTGGCAAAAAAAAGTAAAATCATCCTTTCGGGTGATGCCCATTCCGTGTTTCCTGGCTTACTTTGCAGCGAATTTAGCAATTGACCATACAATGAAAAAATTATCCGATTTCGCAAGATTAGGCCATTCAATCCAAAAAATATTTGGATATTTACCGATTGTAAACTAATCAAAATAACCTGTTAAAAATGAAAAAAATAGCTATTTTCTTTATCATTTTGCTAATGGCTACCACAGCCGGTGCTCAGCAAAAAGCAAGTAGGTTTGCCGTAAAAAGCGGATATGTGGAGTATAAACTCACAGGCAATACCAAAGGTACCAAAACCTATTACTTCGACGATTACGGCGACAAAACCCGTGAGCATGAAAAATCGGTTACCGAAACCAAAATTCTGGGTCATACCGACCGCACAGAGACCGACAAAATTGTTATCGTCAACGATGGAAAATATTGGTCGATAGATAATATCTCCGGAGAAAATTACCAGGGTGAAGTCCCCTATTTCGAAACCCGCAAACAGTTTCTCGAACAAATGACTGCAGCCGAGCAAAAACAACTGGCCGACAACATCCTGCACTCCTTTGGTGGAGAACGTCAGGGAACTGAGGAGTTTTTGGGGAAAACATGCGACAAAGTATCTGTGATGGGTTCGCCATTACTCATATATAAAGGTATCACGCTTAAATCGGAAACCAAGGTGATGGGCATCGAAGCCAATGAAACGGCCACCCTTTTCAAAGAAAATATCACCATCGACCCCGCCAAATTTACAGCACCCACCGACAAAAAGTATGTGAATGTTACAGACCAACAACAAGCCCTGATTGGTCAAATGGGCGCTGCCATGAGCGACTATGAAGCATACGATGAAGCAGATGAATACGACAACACCACTCCCTTAGATTACCCATTTCCTCAATTTCAGGCAGCCATGGAAAGCTTTATGCCCGAAGGCTACATGAAAACCATGGTCGTAACGCAAGACGGACAGCATGTGGCTCTGTTTATCAATGGCAATTCAGACTTTCTTTCGGTAGTAGCCACTTCCATGGAGAATGTGGGCGACGCAGAAGAATTTAGCAGTTTTGAAACCTTCTCACATAACGGACGAACCCTGCGCTACGGCGATCTCTCGGAAGACGACATGGATGGCAAAGCACTCATCATTCCTTACAAAGAGCACGATATGTACATCATACTTTTGAGTGCTCCCGGACAGGACAGAGACACCATGGTGGAAATGGCCGACCGGCTTGAATTTTAAAAAAGCAACCTTTTAATTAACCTTTAATCACATATAAATGAGTATTTTAATCATAGTACTAGTCATCATTGCAGTGTTCGCACTGATCGTTTTATCAATGTACAACGGACTTATCCGTAAAAAGAACGAAGTAACCAACGCTTTCGGGGGAATGGACGTGCAGTTAAAAAAACGTTACGACCTCATTCCCAACCTGATATCCACGGTAAAGCAATACATGAACCACGAACGGGAGTTGTTGACCAAAGTAACAGAACTTCGCGGCAAAGCCATGAACGCCGACTTGAGCAGCAACGAAAAAGTGGAACTCGACAACCAGATAACCCAGGGAATGAAAAGCATCATGGTAGCCGTGGAAAATTATCCGGATTTGAAAGCCAACCAAAACTTCATGAACCTGCAACGCACCATGAACGAAGTGGAATCGCAAATTTCTGCTGCCCGTCGAGCCTATAATGCAGCAGTCACCGATTTCAACAACGCCGTTCAGATGTTTCCGAGCAATATTGTGGCTGGGATGATGCACCTCACAACTAAAAAAGTATTTGAGATTCCGGATACAGAACGTCAAAACATCAACGCCAAAGATTTATTTAATTCCTAAAAACCAATATTTTCATTCGTAATATTTTCAAAATCTCGAATTTTGAAAATTGACGGCATGCAATACATCCATTGAGTATGAAATCCCTCGAAGAATTAAGAAACCTTTTTGAAACGCAATTAAAACCTGCTTTACTTTCCCTCGAATCCTTACGTAAAAACCTCATGTACAAGTACATTCTGCTTATACTTGGAATTCTGGTTTCATTTGCCATTCCCTTCTTTTTTGGTCATCAAATACATGCTTTAATGTATGTAGGTATCGGAGGTGTACTGCTGTTCATATTTTTACTCGTCATGTTAAATGGACAAAAAAGGATGTACCGGGCTGAGTTTAAACAAAAAGTAGTCAAAGAAATTGTTAACCTAATCAACCCAGAGTGGAATTACCAACCTGATGGTCGAATAAGTGAAATGGATTACAACAGAAGTGAGCTTTTTACCACCCGTTACGACCGTTACCATGGCGATGACCGTGTTTTTGGTTCCATCGACAAAACCGACTTTGAATTCTCGGAACTCCATACGGAATACAAAACAACGACCACCAAAGACGGCAAAACTGAAGAACACTGGCACACCATCTTCAAGGGAATTTTTGCACATGCTGATTTCAACAAAGAAATTAAAGGAAAAACCCTCGTCTTACCTGATACCGCTGAAAAACTGTTTGGAGGTTTTGGAAAAAAACTTCAATCGTTGAGCAGTCGTGGCCAACTGGTTAAAATGGAAAACGTGGAATTCGAAAAATTGTTTGTCGTATATGGTTCCGACCAAATCGAATCGCGTTATATCCTCACACCTACCATGATGGAAGCCATGATAAATATTCGGAAAACCTATGGTAAGAATGTTTATTTCAGTTTTATCGGATCAAGGGTATATTTTGCCATAAGCTTTAACAAAGATTTGTTTGAACCTCACATATTTAAGTCGGGTGTTCGTTTCGAGGATGTGCAGCAAATGAACGACCAAATAAGCATCATCCAGACGCTGGTTAACGAAATGAACCTCAACACACGTATCTGGACAAAAGACTAACCCAATGAAGCAATGTGTTTCGAATTAACAAAAACAAATCATCAAATCAACAATAATATCCAACTAAATTAAATTCTATGAAAAAAATTTCTTTCATTCTGGCGCTTGTCGTAATGGGCTTCATGGCCCAGGCGCAACATGTTTTCGACAATGGCGGACTGGCTATTAATGCCGGAGTTGGCCTCCTTTCTGCCGATGGGTTTATTCCCTCCATCAATGTGAGTGGCGAAATGGGCATTTTCCCAACAGGGGATGTGGGCTTGCTTTCGGTGGGCGCTATTGTCGCTTACAAGTATTCCACCTATAGCTACAACGGTTTTTGGGGTGACGACAATTACAACTACAGCCAATTTACCATCGGTCCCCGCGCCATCTGGCATTTGCACACCTTTACCAGCGATAAATGGGATGCGTACGGCGGTGTAGGTATGGGCGTGAGAATGTATTCAGATTATTATTGGGATGGGAATTCACCTAACCTGGAGAAAAAAGCCAAAGTTGCTCCTTACGGAGAAGCATTTGTTGGTGGTCGCATGATGTTCAAAGACAAACTGGGACTTTTTGCAGAAGTAGGCTATGGCACACTTTCAGCCGTGAAATTTGGCGTTACTTTTATGGTAAAATAATATCAAATTATCTTGTTTAAAAAAGGCTGCCTCAATTTCGGGGTGGCCTTTTTTTTTATGGATACACATTCGTTATTTTTCCGTGCAACTCCGTGACTTCTCCGTGCAACTCCGTGGATCCTCTCCACAACTCCCCGACACAACCCACGGAAGAAAAAGAAAAAATGTTAAAATTGCCCGACATAAGGCGAAGCTTTGTACTTTTGACCTGAACTTTTGAAAAATGCACCCATTGAGACTTCACATATTACTCGTATTCGTTGCACTGGTCTCCTATACTCAGGCCCAAACCACCACGTTTGGAAGCAATGTGATGTCTGAGAACGAAACCCCGAAGACCCTGAAAGCGGGTTTTCAACCCAAAGTCAATGTGAGTATTGGGACCTCGTTCACCGCATTTTCGGGCGCCTCTGCCCTATCCACCTGGGTGATGCCACAAATTAGCATGCCCGTTTCGCGTCGCTGGAATGTGGCCTTTGGTATGGGATATTCCGTCAATCAATACCGAGGATTAAACGGGTGGTCAGGCATGCCGTCCAACGCACAGTTTGGCTCCTTGTATATTAAAGGGCAATATTTGCTTACCGAAAAAGTTACCGTAACAGGAACAGCTTACAAACAATGGCTTTTAAATCCTGTTTCAATAAATGAGCAAGAGGGTTTTGGGCGTACCGATTTCAGCAACGAAGGATTGATGCTTGACATGAATTACAAGGTAACCGAACATTTTCAAATAAATGTGGGCGTTGAATATCGTCGTCACAATGGCGCCATGATGCCCGGCATGTATCCCGGAGCCTATCAGGGCTATTCAAACGGCTTCGGTACCGGATTTCAAAATGGGTATTATCCCGAACTCTGACTTCTTGCTTTGTAATTTCCTCAAAAGCAAGTTACTTTTGCAAAAATTTTGTTTATGACCCTTCAACAACGCATCAACGCCTTTGCTCGTTTGGGAGCCATCATGCAACAGCTTGGCAGCGAAACCGGAGCCCCCGGCGACCTTAGCACCGCAGAAAAAGAAGCCTTCGACAACCTGAAACTGGAAATAGTTGAGGCCCATCATTACAATGGCTGGTTTACCGAAACCAATGTTCGACAGGCCATTGGGTACATGGGGCAGGTCATCAACCTCCAAACATTAACCGCATGGATGTCTCCATATTTGGAGAAATTGAATCAAAATAAGGAATCCAAAACAATTGGTCTGGTGATGGCCGGAAATGTCCCTGCCGTTGGTTTTCACGATTGGATGAGTGTTTTGATAACAGGCAATAAGGTGCTGGCCAAACTCTCCTCCGACGATAAACGGCTGATTCCTGCCCTATCAAAGCTACTGACGGCCATCGAACCACAGTTTGAAGGGATGAGCGAGTTTACAAGCGCTCAAATGAAAGGCATGGACGCCATCATTGCCACGGGCAGCAACAACTCTGCCCGCTATTTTGAATACTATTTTGGCAAATATCCCCACATCATACGAAAAAACCGAAACGGGGTGGCCGTGCTTTCCGGACAAGAAACCAATGAAGAACTTCAACTGCTCACCAACGATATTTTCAGTTATTACGGCATGGGCTGTCGCAATGTGGCACATTTGTTCGTTCCCGAAAATTATGATTTTACTCGTTTATTAGATGCCTGCCAAACATGGTCGTTCATCAACGAAAACCACAAGTATTTCAACAACTACGAGTACAACAAGGCCATCTATCTGGTCAACAACACACCCCATTTGGATGCAGGCAACTTGTTGGTGACCGAAAGCACCCAATTTGCTTCACCGGTAAGTGTTTTGCATTTTGAATACTACCGACATCCGGAGGAAGTACAAAAAACACTCGTTCAATCATCCGACCAAATCCAGTGTGTTATCTCCTCCATGAATTTGAGTGCTGTACCCTGCATACCCTTTGGAAACAGCCAAAAACCTGCCCTTTGGGACTATGCCGATGGAGTGGATACCATTGAATTTCTGACAGGATTTTAAGCCTATTTTCGATTAAAAAACAGCACTGTTTTCACTCGAAAAAATGGCGGTTGCACAAGGTTTCAATTTTTGGAAAATAATTTAAAAATATATTTGGATATTAATTGCAAAGACGCTAATTTTGCAGCCCCTTAAAAGAATACGAAATACAAAGGTAAAATGAAAAAAGATATTCATCCAAAAAACTACAGGTTGGTCGTTTTTAAAGACATGTCGAACGATTACAGCTTTATCACACGTTCCACCGTTAACACCAAAGATACCGTTGTTTGGGAAGACGGTCAAGAATATCCATTGGTAAAATTGGAAATTTCACACAAATCACATCCCTTCTTTACAGGTAAGATGAAACTGGTAGATACCGCCGGACGTGTTGACAAATTCAAGAGCCGTTACAAAAATCATTTCGACAAGACGAAATAATTCGCACGCAAGTGTGTTAAAATACAGAGTCCTTGCATGTTTCGGCATCAAGGACTTTTTTTATACCCAAAAACAATTAATCTAACCCTTTTTCGTATCTTTATTGCAATAGTTATTCAACCTATAAAATCATCAGAAGCATGAATTATATCCTCTTTGACAGCTTTGGAAGAGACAGCCTAATGCCCTTTACCTGCACCCGTCCGGTAGCCGATATTCGTTTGGGAATCATGACCATACGCGAAAAATGGGAGTTTTTCCTAAAATCCACTACCTCTACACTCACCCAACCTCACTTGAGTGTGAAATTTCCTTTGATAAAAGAAACCGACAACCTGCTCATCAATGGCTCGGTGTTGCCCAACGAAAAACTGATAGCAAAAATCGGTAAAATGAAACCCGGCGAGATTCTGGCATCCGACGACGTGATCATCGCCATGCGAGTGGAAGAATCACAAATTGACGATTTTGTGATTCAGGAAAACACGGACACAGTTGATTTTGAAGATGCTTTTGTTAAACTTAACGAAAACTGGGAAATATTCTCTTTCAACCCTCAGGCGATCAAAGATGATTTTGCCCTGATCACCCGCGGACGCAAATCACAACCCTTGAGCAAGACCAACTTTGTGAGTGGCAACCCCGACCTCATTTTTCTGGAAGAGGGTGCACGGGTTGAATTCGCTTTTCTGAACACCAACGACGGCCCTATTTATATAGGTAAGGATGCCGAAATTATGGAAGGTTCCAAAGTACGCGGTCCCTTTGCCCTGTGCGAACATGCCCAACTAAAAATGGATGCCAAAATTTACGGAGGCACCACCATTGGCCCCCATTCAAAAGTCGGTGGCGAAGTGAGTAATTCGGTTATTTTCGGGTACTCCAACAAAGGACATGATGGTTTTCTGGGCAATTCGGTGCTGGGCGAATGGTGCAATCTGGGCGCCGACACCAACACGTCCAACTTGAAAAATACCTACGACATGGTAAGGCTTTGGTCGTACGACAAAGAGACTTTCGTGAATACCGGATTGCAATTTTGCGGACTGATCATGGGCGACCACAGCAAATCGGGCATCAATACCATGTTCAACACCGGAACAGTGGTGGGTGTTTCGTGCAACTTATACGGATCCGGTTTCCAACGCAATTTTATTCCCTCGTTTTCCTGGGGCGGACCCTCCGGGATGAAAACCTTCAATTTCAATAAAGCCGTTCAGGTGGCAGAAGCGGTATATAAACGTCGTGGAAAAACCTTTGATCAGGTAGAGGTGGACATTTTTGAATTTCTGTACAATAATAGCAACACCGACTAATCGCCTGCCTTATTTCGCTTTGGCATATGGTTTGCCTTATTATGAAGCCTGTTTAAAACATGGCGTCATTTGGTCAGGTTTTTTTTACATGTGATTGTTTTACAAACATTTGTAAAATTTCTTATGAAAGAAAATATTCAACCCTGACATTTTGACCGCCACAAATACCTTATTATGGATCAATTCTTGTCATTATCAGATATTATGGACACCGAAACCGAATTTTTTCCACTGCTGTCGTCGGAAGACGAAGAAGTAATGAACTCGGAGGATGTTCCTCCCGTATTACCAATCCTTCCATTGCGCAACATGGTACTTTTTCCGGGGGTGGTAATTCCCATCACGGTGGGAAGAGACAAGTCCATCAACCTCATTCGTGAAGCCTACAAAGGCGACCGGACCATAGGCGTGGTAGCCCAGAAACACGGCGAAATTGAAGACCCCACCGAAGCAGATCTCCACACCATCGGCACCGTGGCCAGAATCATCAAAATATTGCAAATGCCCGATGGCAACACCACTGCCATCATCCAGGGTAAAAAGCGTTTTGAAATTAAAACCATGATTCAGAGCGATCCTTATTTTAAAGCTGAAGTAATTGGTTTTGAAACGAATACCGTTCCCGACAACAAAATATTTGACGCCCTCATTTCATCCGTACGCGATCTTTCGGTACAAATTATTGAGAAATCACCCAACATTCCTTCCGAATCGGCCTTCGCCATCAACAACATCGAAAGTGCCGTTTTTTTGGTCAACTTTGTGTCGTCCAATTTGAATACCGACAACGCCACCAAGCAGGCACTGTTGGAAATGACCGATCTGGAAGCCCGTGCCAATCGAGTGTTGGAACTGATGACCGTGGAACTTCAGATGCTGGATTTGAAGCACGACATCCAGAAAAAGGTAAAAGTGGATTTGGACAAGCAACAGCGGGATTACCTCCTGAACCAACAACTCAAGACCATTCAGGAAGAGTTGGGGGGAGGTCCTCACGATACCGAATTAAAAGAGTTGGCACAGAAAGCTTCCAAGAAAAAATGGAGCAAAGAGGTTGGCGAAACCTTCAAAACCGAATACAGCAAACTCCAGCGTATGAATCCCGCTGCCGCAGAATACAGCATCCAACTCAATTACCTGGAATTGTTTGTGGAACTTCCGTGGAATGTATTTTCCAAGGACAACCTCGACCTGAAACATGCGTTAAAGGTGCTGAATCAAGACCATTACGGACTGGATAAAATTAAGGAACGCATCATCGAGTATTTAGCTGTTTTAAAGCTGAAAAATAATATGAAAGCCCCCATCCTGTGCTTTGTGGGCCCTCCCGGAGTGGGAAAAACTTCGCTGGGAAAGTCCATTGCCAAGGCATTGGGGCGCAAATACCAACGCATGTCGTTGGGTGGCGTTCGTGATGAATCTGAATTGCGGGGTCATCGAAAAACCTATATCGGTGCCCTTCCGGGAAGAATTATCCAAAATATTCGCAAGGCCAAAACCTCCAATCCGGTTTTCATGCTCGACGAAATAGACAAGGTGAGCAGCAACAACTACAGTGGTGACCCACAGGCTGCCTTGTTGGAAATACTTGATCCTGAACAAAATATCGCCTTTTACGACAACTACCTTGAACAGGAATACGACCTGTCGCGGGTGATGTTTATCGCCACGGCCAACACCCTTTCCACCGTACATCCCGCTTTGCGCGACAGGATGGAAATCATCGACCTTTCGGGATATTTGATGGAAGAGAAGGTGGAAATTGCCAAACGTCACCTGATTCCCAAGCAATTGGAAGAACACGGAGTAAACAAGAATCAGGTAAAGTTTAGTAAAATAGTCATTGAAAAACTCATTGACCTCTATACCCGTGAGGCTGGTGTGCGACTTTTGGAAAAACAACTGGCCAAAGTAATCCGTAACCGGGCCAAATTCATTGCCATGGACGAACCCGCTGATCCTAAAATTGATCCCAACGAACTGAAAACCATTCTGGGAGCACCCATTTACCAACGCGACAAAGACATCTCCAACGATGTGGCAGGGGTAGTGACAGGATTGGCCTGGACAGCTGTGGGAGGTGAAATCCTGTTTGTGGAAGTGAGCCTGAGTAAAGGAAAAGGTCTGTTGAAACTCACAGGAAACCTGGGTGATGTGATGAAAGAGTCGGCCACGCTGGCCTTTGAATACCTGAAATCGCACGCCCGTGACCTGGGCATCAACGACAAGGTTTTCGAAAAGTGGAATGTACACATACATGTCCCCGAAGGCGCCACTCCCAAAGATGGTCCATCCGCAGGCGTTACCATGTTGACAGCCCTTACCAGCGCTTTCACCCAACGCAAGGTAAAAGCACAGGTGGCCATGACCGGGGAAATGACCCTGCGTGGCAAAGTGCTTCCGGTAGGTGGCATCAAAGAAAAAATTCTTGCTGCCAAACGCGCCAACGTGAAGGAAATCATCCTCTCGAAACAAAACTTCAAGGACATCGAAGAAATCGACGAGAACTACATCAAAGGGCTGACATTTATCTACGTGGAAAACGCCATGGAGGTATTGGATGCTGCACTGCTCAAAACCAAGGTGGACAGGGCGTTGGAGTTATAGGCCTGGGTGGACATGCGGGCATGAAACCGGCGCAAGCGTCCGCTTGAGCCTTTTGCATCTGGCGCAAGCGTCCGCTTGTGCCGATATTCTAATTTGATTATTCCAACTGGCGCAAGCGTCCGCTTGTGCCTTCACCTTCAAACCAACAAACCATCATACTATCAACTCCCCCAACTGGCGCAAGCGTCCGCTTGTGCCATCACCTTCAAACCAACAAACCATCAAACTATCAACTCGATATCAATCAAACCCTTAATACCTGCATAATCTCTTGCACTACTAAACAAATAATCTTCAGGCGCTTCAACAATACCTTCTGATACCGGATTGTTATGCAAATAGTCCAGCTTCTGATTCAGTATCTTATTGTCATCCAACTCGATGGGTTGGTTATGTTGCTGCCAAAACTGAAATCCCTTGTTATTACTATTCAGGGATCCGGCCTCCATCATCATTTTCAGCATCCACTCCCTTCTACTCTCCTGTGCATTACCAATGATACTTTCCTTTAATTTGCGGGAGGTATAACTTTTCATATCACGTACAATATTTTCCAACTTGTTGGTCTTGCTACCAATGATCATGTGCACATGACTCGACATAATGATCCAGGCATAAATATCAAGGCCTTTTTCCCTTTGGCAATACTTCCAACTATCGAGCAGTATCCATTTATATTCGTTTCTGATGAACACATCAATCCAATAAACTGTGGCAAAACTCACAAAATAAATACCTTTAGCATCATAAAACTTATACTTACGGCTCATCTTTTTAAGATTGAATTTTCAAATTTAATTAAACAAGCAAATTGATTAGTCCTTGAAATGAAAAGTTTATAGGCACAAGCGGACGCTTGCGCCATTAAAAGGAAATGGAGAATTTTCAAGGCACAAGCGGACGCTTGCGCCAGATGGAGCCAATATACTCATCAATGGCGCAAGCGTCCGCTTGTGCCGATATTTTAATTTGTTTACCCCTTGTCAAATTCGTTCAGCAGTTCCTGAGCTCTTTCCAAATCCTCGCTTTTTACTTGTAATTCAGCTACGAAGTTGGCCATGTGGCTCATGACCTGTGTGGTAAATTCATTTTTAATAAAACAGTTGATTCCCTCAGACTCAAGGAAGCTCTGCAATACCCATAGGTCGTGAACATAATGGGAAGTTCTGATGGTTGTCAATCGCATGGCTTTCTGGTTTTTAAGATGTAGAATGAAATAATCGCTGATGCTTTCCCGGCTTTTTGTGTGGGAATTTCCAATTTTAATTAATCAACAAAAACATACATTTCCGAAAGATTCCTCACAGACATATCGGCATAAAAGCACGATGGTTGATAGAACCTAAAATACCCGCTCCCGCTATCTTGTGGAGGTATGGCCAACAAGGGATGAACCTGGTCGGCCCGATTGAAAAGCTCCGCAAAACTTACCACAGCACGATAGCCATCTGTCGCCGAAAAGCAAACCAAACCGTTGGACATCAACGGATCCGTGTTTTTTGGCATCCACTCCTGAACAACAGAAGACAATTCCACCCCACGGAAATTGGGGATGGGATGGTACCCCATTCCCATGCCATAAAAAACCGAGTTGTATTCCTGAAGGCAGGGATCAACTTTTGTGGAATCAAAAGTAGCCACCTTCCGGTTGTTGACTATCAAGGCAAAGCCCGGACTGACCGGATTTTCCAATTTTCTGTTGACAACATAATCTTTCTTATCAAATGACTTCACGGTGATTTTTATAGGATTTTCCAAAGTCCTGAAATCATACAAGTCGTTGGCAGCTATCACTTTCCATTGGGTTCCGGCGGGATAATTTACTTCCTTTCTAAAGGGTTCAATGGGAGCTGATTGCGTAGCAATAATCACCTGATGAGGCTGTTGCGTATAAAAAATTTCCGACCAGGAAAAGGACACTTTTTGGCCTTTATCGTTTTCTATCACCACGTATAAATCGGTGGCCGGATGAAAATCTTCCGCATTTTTTTTGGCCACCAAAAAATGATTAAGCAAATCGAAAAGCGAATATCCACGAAAGCGGTATGCTCCCTGAAAATCAACGGAATCCGCAGCAACAGAACGTGCTTGTTTGCTAAAAACCTCCCGCTGATAATAATTACTCAAATCTACTTTTCCTGGATTCTGCACCTCCCCATCCACGAATATTTCTCCCACTTTCAAAGGGGTTTCTACGGTTCGGTGATACAGACTGTTTCCGCCTGAGTTGTTGACCTCGGTGGCTCCAGTTGTGCCATCTGTCTTTATCTGACATGCCCCAAGTGTCATCAAAATTATTAGGATAACAATTGAATTTCTTTTCATTTTATATTCCGGTTTTATTTGGCAAAATTTTCTTATCTGTTTGAATTTTAATATGTTTCTCATCAATTTCCACGCATACTTCCTTCCCTTGTTCGGGTTGTAGCTGTTGGTAGGTTTCGGAGGTAAGTTGAGTGATTAACAGAATACCCACATCCACAGTGAGCTCAAATCCTTCGGCCACCGGATGCATATCCACCACCCTGCCTTTGTAGGAATTGACCGCCCGTGATTTGGAAATTCCTTCAGTAACCTGAACAGCAGATCCTGGGATGATGACAAAACAGGAACAAACATCAGCATATGAAGTGTTTAATTGTATTTCAAACGCTCCAACCTTCACCAAACTTCGGGAGATATCTCCCGAAATTCGATCGATGGTAGCCTTGAAGAAATTATTTATTCCGATAAAGTTGGCCACAAAAACAGATGCAGGTTGTTCAAAGACTTCCTGTGGAGTTCCAACCTGAAGGATGCGCCCCTGTTCGATGATGGCAATTTTGTCGGCCAACGACCAGGCTTCATCGTAATCGTGAGTCACATGAATAATGGTTTGCCCTGCCCGGTTTAGTTTTCGCAACAGCGACCTGATTCCCCGTTTGAGTTGTACATCCAGGTACGACATGGGTTCATCCAGCAACAGCACCTTCGGATTCGTGGCAAGGGTTCGGGCGATGGTAACCCGTTGCATTTCACCACCAGAAAGGGAATCGATACGCCGATGGAGTAGAGGTAAAATTTCGGTGTCGCGAGCCAGTCGTTGTATTTCAGTATGAAGATTCTCCCTTTTTATCTTTCTGATTTTCAATGGGTATGAAATATTCTCTTCAACCGTCATGTGCGGAAAAAGGGTTGGCTTTTGATAAACGATTCCTAAATTCCGGTCCTGTATGGGGAGATGCAATAAACTGATACCATCGAGTGTCAAACTCCCGGAATCGGGTTGTAACACGCCAATAATCGTATCCAGCAACATGGATTTGCCCGAACCGGATTCGCCAATGAGCATGAAATACTCACCGGATTCCACCGTAACCGTGATATCCGAAAGGGAAAAATTACCCACCTGTTTATTTATTTTCTCCAGTTTCAACATGATTCGATTTTTTTGATAAGACATTCATGATGAAGAAGATAAACAGACAGATTACGATGAACAGAACCGTAACAGGCTTGGCATACGAGAGTCCGTAGGAGTTGAATCGCTGAAAAATCATCACCGGTGTAATCATGGGATGATAGGCGATAATAATAACGGCACCAAACTCACTCAGTCCCCTACCCCACATCATCACCAATCCGGTGAGAATATTGCGCCAGGCCAAGGGCAACGTGATGGTAAAAAACACCCGTAGCCTGGAAGCCCCCAGTGTGTAGGCCACATTTTCGAGCCGAACGGGAACGCTTTTAAAGCCATCGATGGCTGCTGTAATCAAAAAGGGAAGACTGACAAAAGCCATGGCAATTACAATGCCGGCAGTGCTGTTAACAAAGCTAAACCCCATCTTTTGTGCCAGCTGCCCCACGATGGTATCGCGGGAAACAACACCCAACAGGGCAATTCCTGCAGCCGAATGGGGAATGATAATGGGGAGATTGATAATACCAAGAACAACCTTTTTCAACAGGAAATTCTTCCTGGCCAATACATATGCCAACGGAATGGCACCTATGGAAAAAACAAGGGTGGCCACCATGGAAGACGAGATGGTAAGCCAGATGCTGCTCTGCACCTCCGACTCGCTTGCCGTTTCAAAGATGCTCTGGGGTGAGGTGGAAATAAACATGCCCACCAACGGTGCCAGAATGAACAACAAAATAAGTCCCGCCAGGAAGCTGAATATCAGACTCGTTATGTTCATCTTTTTTACCATCCGGATGCGCTGTAATGGATATTGAACTAATTCCGCCTACGGCGGCCAACAAAAAAATATCCAACCAAAGGTAGGCATTCTTGCGTATATCTGGCATTTTATCAACCATAAATTCATGTGAGTTGAACAATGAACAAAACACAATCAGCAAACCACTAAATGCTTCATCAAGTGCATCACCCGAAGTCCGACGGCTGCAATGCATTGAGCTTGTAGAAATGTAGTTCAATCCCAAAATTGCGGAAGTGTACACTGGCTAATGCTCAGTGAACTATCTATTGTCTCCGGTTTCGGATATTTCTTATGATTCCATTAAAAACTGTTTTATGCCGAATTAAAAGAATTAACAACGGCAATAGGAACATCAAGGTTATGGTAGGCAAAAATATTTTTGTAGTGGCTATGAATTCTCTTATATTGATTTTCAAATAAGTCATAGCGATGATATAAAAGCATAGAAAAATTATGTAACTGATAATAATTCTAGTGTAATAGAAAGTATATGTGATGGTTCTCGGTTTTGGCTGTTCTCCCAAAATTTCAACGTCAGCTCTAGCGATTCCGAACCAGAAATTAAAACTCCCATCCGGTGCCCATCTAATTATTTCATTTTTAACCGTGAGTTTTGAATCACTTATTAAATCTATTCGATCAGCATGCGATTTATTAAATCTGTATTCGAATTCTTTCAAGATTGTTTCGTTTCGAATATTTTCGAACCTCTTGTCGAGCACGACCTTATGCTTTATTTTAAATATGGAATTCATATATAATCAAATGGGGTTCTCTGAATATCCCGGATTGGCAGGTTTATTTTCTAAATCCTTCTCGCGTTTTCTTTTAAAAACTCATGTTTCATGATTGTTTAAAATGTTGTTCAAGAATTGTTCTAATCCGGTTCTATATTCTGTGAAATTTGCTGCCAACGTTGTTCAATTGAACGGGTGCTTTCAATAAACTCCGGAGTTGATTTACAGTTCGTGGGTGATGTTTTTATCACGGGGTGCGTATTTGGGACCCAACTGATTTTTGGATGATATGATGATACGTGCTAATTTTTTCTGTTTATTAAATTTACAATTACTTTTATCATTGTGTCTTTTTCTTCTGGTTTGCTTACGGCAATCATTAATGTTAGAGCGACCAATGTATTATCAGCGATTCTTTTGTTCCCATTTTTGTCAAAAAGAATACCGTTCCGCTCCATGAAATATAAAAACAGAAAAGCAGCAATTCGTTTATTTCCGTCTGAAAAAGAATGATTCTTGGTAATAAAGTATAATAGGTTTGCTGCCTTTTCTTCAATGCTGGGATATAAATCAATTCCTCCGAAAGTCTGGTAAATTGTGGCAACTGAACTTTGAAATGACTTGTCTTTTTCGTGTCCAAACAGGTCACTATTTCCATGTGCTTTTTTTGCCAATAAAATTTGACTCATTGCTTCATCATAAGTCAATTGATATATCTCTTTGCCTGATGTGTTGCTAATCTCAAGACTCTGATAATCATATTGATCTAAAATATCTAACGCGTAAGCATATTCTGAAATTATTTTCAGCAGACCAACACTTTCGACATCACTTAAAGTTTTGTAATTTAATACTTTGCTAAGTATTTTTACCGATTCTTGAAGATCTTTTAATTGCTCAGTTTTTTTCTCTAGTCTTTTTTCATTTAAAGAGTAACCTTTAATTAAATACTCTTTCAATATCTTATTGGCCCAGATTCTAAATTGAGTTCCACGCTTAGATTTTATTCGGTACCCGACTGATATTATAACATCTAGGTTAAAATATTCTACTTGATACGTTTTACCATCCGTGGCAGTTGTTGCATTTTTTGCAACAACTGAATTTTTGTCCAATTCCTTTTCTTTGAAGATATTGGTTATGTGCCTTGATATAACAGATTTATCACGCTCAAATAGGTCAACTATTTGGTTCATGTTCAACCAAACAGTCTCGCTGTCGAGTTGAACATTAATTTCAGTCTTGCCATCTTCTAATTGATATATTTCGATATTTGAGTTATTCATTACTTTCGATTTGTCTCAAAAATACAAAACATAAATGTCTGATCACTTCATCCTGCGAAGAATTATTTTTTGTTCTTTGGAGGTTACGCACACAAATATTATGTCTGGCCGGGGTGGTTGGTAGCTCTCCAGCCAACCCATCCTGCAAGCTCAAGCCTCCGGCGCAAGTTTTGTCGGAAAAAGCGCTGTGGGCGATCAGGAAAAAACCACCCGGATATTAGAACCGATGGAACACCGGAAGTCAGGCGGTTTGAGCCAAAATCAATTTTTTAAACACGATATCTAAACTTACTATTCAGGTTATGGAGTCAAGGATTTAAGGAGTCTGCTGTGAAATAGTTTGGATACGATTTTTATTGATTATAATCGAATTTTTATCTGAAAATAGATGTTTTTCGATCATATTCAAAGTTTTACAAAAAAGCTCAAAACCATAATTTTTAACGACTACCCCTTCCACGCCCTCAAAAACTCCCTTTTTCCGGGAGGTCCGGGTAGCTTTTCGATGCGAAAACCAGCTGATTTCATTGCGCGCTTTACCATTCCTTTGCAGGAATAGGTTACCAGCACACCTCCGGTTTTGAGGGCTTCGAACAGTTTTTTAAAACCTGCTTCGGTCCACATTTCGGGTTGGGCTTCCGGCGAAAAGGCATCAAAATAAACCACGTGAAACCGTTCTTTGTCAATGGCCATCTCCGGAAAGGAAACAACTTTTTTGTCCAAAAAAAACATGGGAGAAATGTCGGTTTTTACCTCTTCGGATTGATGTAGCTTAAGAAACACCTCTCGCTCCATTTGCAAGATTTCGGGGTAATTCAACGAACTGGCTGCGGTTAATGAAATGGGGAATAATTCAATGGCGGTGTAATTGATCGGGATACGGTGCTCCGCTCCCACTTTCATGGTCAGCAGGGCATTTAAACCGGTGCCAAAGCCTACTTCAAACACCTGTATATCTTTCAATCCCAGAAAAGGCACCAATCCCGCCTCAATGAAGATATGCCGCGACTCCTGAATGGCACCAAAAGTACTGTGGTAATGTTCGCCAACAGTGGCATTAAAGAGGGTGGACGAACCATCTCCGGTTATAATGTTTTCATTTTCTGACATTTAGACTCCCATGTTTAGGTTTCCAAAAATGCAAAAAAAGGGCATGCAATATCTGTTTACCTCAAACAAAAAAAACAAGTTCATACCAATCAAAAAATCGTTGGCCAATCACCAATTGCGATTGCATTTGCCGCCAATTTTTTTATCATCAAAAGCGCTTAATTAGAATGCCCTTATGAAAAGTCTGCTGACCATTTTTTTGCTCATCGTATCCAACACATTCATGACCTTTGCCTGGTACGGTCATCTTAAATTTAAGGAATGGAAGTGGTTTGATGGCTGGCCCCTGATTGCCATCATACTGATTAGTTGGGGGATAGCACTATTCGAGTATTTGTTTCAGGTACCAGCCAACCGTATGGGGTACGCCGAAAATGGCGGTCCCTTCTCACTGGTGCAGCTCAAGGTGTTGCAGGAGGTGATTACCCTGGTTGTTTTTTCAGGTTTTACCTTGCTCCTCTTCAAAAACGAAACCCTAAAATGGAACCACCTGGTAGGTTTTGTTTTTCTTGTTTTGGCCGTTTATTTTATTTTTAAAAAATAATGCCAGCAACCATTGAAGGTCCCATTTAAAAAAGCAAAAGTGGTCGGATTAAGTCACCTGTTAAATCCCGCATAAAACCAAACCCATTGCATTTGAAACCAATCTAAATTACATTCCTTGTGAAAATTTTAACAATAGGTTCAGACTTAAATCGTACCTTTGTGGGGTTCAATTTTTTTAAAAATTTGTAATAACAGCTATCGTTTATGAAAAAAAATGTGATTATTATCGGCGCTGCCGGACGTGACTTCCACAACTTCAACACGTATTATCGTGGAAACGAAAATTATAATGTAGTAGCCTTTACCGCCGCTCAGATTCCTGACATCGACGGAAGAAAATATCCCACCGAACTTGCCGGTGACCTGTACCCCGAGGGCATTCCCATTTATGACGAATCGAACCTCACCCAATTGATCAAAGACCTGAAAGTGGACGATTGCGTGTTTTCATACAGCGACGTTCCTTATGCCAGAGTTATGGGCGTTAGTGCCATCGTGAATGCTGCCGGTGCCAATTTTGTATTGCTCGGCCCCGCCGACACCATGGTAAAAAGTACCAAACCTGTTATCGCTGTTGGCGCTGTTCGTACGGGTTGTGGAAAAAGCCAGACCTCACGCAAAGTGATTGAATACCTTATGGCTAAAGGCCTGAAGGTGGTAGCTGTGCGTCATCCCATGCCTTACGGCGACCTAAACGAACAAAAAGTTCAACGTTTTGCCACTGTTGAAGATTTGGCCAAACATAAATGTACCATTGAAGAAATGGAAGAATATGAACCACATGTGGTACGCGGAAACGTGATTTATGCCGGAGTGGACTATGAAGCCATTCTTCGCGCTGCCGAACAAGATCCGGATGGTTGCGACGTGGTATTGTGGGACGGCGGAAACAACGACTTCCCCTTCTACACACCTGATTTGAACATTACCGTAGTGGATCCACATCGTCCGGGTCATGAATTATCCTACTATCCGGGCGAAGTAACTCTCCGCCTGGCCGATGTGGTGGTTATCAACAAAATGGACACCGCCGCTCCCGAAGCCATTCAAACCGTGCGCGAAAATGTACAAAAGGTAAATCCAAAAGCAGTGGTAGTGGATGCTGCATCTCCCATTGCCGTTGATGATCCTTCCATCATCAAAGGAAAACGCGTTTTGGTTGTGGAAGACGGTCCAACCCTCACCCACGGTGAAATGAAACTGGGTGCCGGAACCGTTGCCGCCATGAAATTTGGTGCCGCCGAACTGGTTGATCCTCGTCCCTTTGTTGTGGGCAAACTGGCCGAAACTTTCAAAATTTACCCCAACATCGGAACTTTACTTCCGGCCATGGGATACAGCGAGCAGCAGCTCAAAGACCTGGAAACATCCATCAACAATACCGATTGTGACGCTGTGGTGATTGGAACTCCCATCGATTTGAACAGAATCGTGAAAATTAACAAACCCAACACCCGCGTTTATTACGACTTGCAGGAAATCGGTCAACCTGACCTCGAGGGCGTTCTCAACGACTTTGTGAAAAAGTTTAAACTAGATTAATTAATTCCCCGAAAAAAGGCGGCCAATGGCCGCCTTTTTTGGTTTGGGAAACTCCCATTGTCCGTCCAATTTCCTACTTTTGCAACCTGTAACAAAAAAAATCTCAGGGCATGAAACAGCTTATTGAATGTGTACCAAATTTTAGCGAAGGCCGCGATATGGCGGTGATCAAACAAATTACCGATGTAATCGAAAAATCCGAAGGCGTTACCTTACTCGATGTGGATCCTGGTGCTGCCACCAACAGAACTGTAGTCACCTTTGTCGGCACCCCCGATGAAGTAGTTGAAGCCGCCGTAAAAGCCATCAAAAAGGCATCGGATGTCATCGACATGCGCCACCACAAAGGTGAACATCCCCGTTTCGGAGCCACCGACGTTTGTCCGTTGGTGCCCATCGCCAACATCACCATGGAAGAAACTGTGGAATATGCCCGAAAGCTGGCCCAACGCGTCGGCGAAGAGCTCAAAATACCTGTTTATTGTTACGAAAATGCTGCATTCCAACCCGTAAGGCGCAACCTGGCCAACTGTCGCGCCGGCGAATACGAGGGACTGCCCGAAAAACTGAAAAATCCTGAATGGAAACCCGACTTTGGGCCTGCCGAATTCAATGCACATGTAGCCGGAACAGGTGCCACCGCAGTTAGTGCCCGCGATTTTCTTGTGGCTTTCAACGTAAACCTCAACACCACCAGTACCCGCCGTGCCAATTCCATCGCCTTTGATGTACGCGAACGGGGCAGAACCAAAAGAGAAGGAAATCCCATCACAGGTAAAATTGTAAAGGACGAAAACGGCAAACCTGTCATGATTCCCGGCACCCTGAAGTCGGTGAAAGCCATTGGCTGGTTTATTGAGGAATACGGTGTGGCACAAATCAGCATGAACCTCACCAACATCAGCATTACACCTGTTCATGTGGCTTTCGACGAAGTTTGCAACAAAGCAAACGAACGCGGAATCAGGGTTACCGGATCTGAACTCGTGGGATTGGTTCCCCTGCAGGCCATGCTCGATGCCGGCAAATATTTCCTGAAAAAACAAAAACGGTCGGTGGGTGTCGATAACGACGAACTCATAAAAATCGCCATCAAATCCATGGGATTGGACGACCTGAAACCCTTTAATCCCAGAGAGAGAATTATTGAATACTTGTTGGAAGACCACAGCAAAAAGCTGGTGGACATGAACCTGACCGCCTTCGCCAACGAAACGGCTTCCGAATCTCCTGCCCCCGGTGGCGGCTCCATCGCCGCTTATGTGGGCGTTCTGGGTGCATCTCTGGGAACCATGGTAGCCAACCTCAGTTCACACAAACGCGGTTGGGACGACCGTTGGGAAGAGTTTTCCGACTGGGCCGAAAAAGGTCAGCGCTACAAAGATCAACTGCTATTTTTGGTGGATGAAGATACCCGTGCTTTCAACAAAATCATGGATGCGTTTGGTATGCCCAAAAAGACTCCCGAAGAACTCGCCGCCAGAAAATCAGCCATCGAAGAAGCTTCAAAATATGCCATGGAGATACCTTTCCGTGTGATGAAAACTGCTTTTGATTCCTTTGAAGTGATGAAAGCCATGGCAGAAGAGGGAAACCCCAACTCGGTTTCGGATGCAGGCGTGGGAGCTTTGTGTGCCCTCACGGCAGTGCAAGGCGCGTGGCTCAATGTAAAAATCAATGCCTCAGGTATTGAAGACAAGGCATTTACAGCCGATTTACTCGCAAAAGCAGAGAAAATAGCCAACGAAGCTGTTGCCCTTCGCAATCAAATTATTGAGGTGGTTGACCAAAAAATTGCGTCGTTATAAATCGGTTTTTACATAAAACTACATCATGAATTTTACCACCTTACTGCTTTATTTTACCTCCTTTCTTACCCTGATGAATCCCATGGGCATCATGCCGGTTTTCCTGACCATGACCGCCCAACTCAACAAAAGAGAACGACGAAAAACTGCCCTCAAAGCAGTCATTACGGCCACTTTGGTGTTGATACTATTTGCCTTTGCAGGTGAGTATCTTTTCGACTTTTTTGGCATTTCGGTGAACGGATTGAAAGTGGTTGGCGGTGTGCTGTTTTTTATCATGGGTTACGACATGCTTAACGCACGCCTGAGTCCCATGAAAATAAGTGCCGAAGATGCCGAAAAATACGTGGAAGACATTTCCATCACGCCTTTGGGAATACCCATGATTGCCGGACCCGGTGCCATCACCAACGCCATTGTTTTAATGGGTGAAAGCGATGATGTGGCTACCAAAGGCACGGTCATCTTGTCCATCGTCATGGTTTCGGTGGTACTTACCGCCGCCTTGTTTGGGGCAGTGGGTATCACCAAATTTTTGGGCGACATTGGCAATAAAATCATGATGAAACTCATGGGACTCATAGTCATGGTGATTGCCGTGGAGTTCTTCTTTGCCGGAATATCACCTTATTTAAAGACCATCATCGGGCATTGACACGGATTAAAATACCAACTTAAACACCTGAATATTTGACATTTAGGAAAACCTCACAAGAAGTCATTTTCAAAAATGAAATTATTCGGATATTTTTTAGAGAAACGGTTGTACTT
This sequence comes from Bacteroidales bacterium, assembly GCA_965140775.1. Classification (GTDB taxonomy): domain Bacteria; phylum Bacteroidota; class Bacteroidia; order Bacteroidales; family F082; genus UBA6244. The sequence continues at coordinate 2,602,419 of OZ223471.1, forward strand.
TCGGTAAAATATTTCTATTTTTGCCGACCAAAATTTAAAGTGAGTTTGACATGGCTAAAAAGAGCAAAGACGCAAGAATTCAGGTAATCATGGAGTGTACTGAGCACAAAACCAGTGGCATGCCCGGAACCTCAAGGTATATTACTACCAAGAACAAAAAAAACACACCTGAAAGACTGGAATTGAAAAAATTCAATCCCATCCTGAAAAAAATGACTGTTCACAGAGAAATTAAATAAATAAGATCATGGCTAAGAAAGTAGTTGCATCCCTTCAATCATCTTCCAAAGACTTCGCAAAGGTTATTCGTGTAGGAAAATCTGCCAAAACCGGAGCTTATACATTTAAAGACGAAATTGTTCCCTCTGACAAAGTACAAGAGTACTTCGCCAACAAATCATAACAATAATCCATTTTGATTATTAGGAAGCTTTTTCCCTCGACTAAGGGAAAGAGCTTTTTTAGTTTGTGCATTTATCATTACTTTTGCTCCGCTTAAAATTCATCCGTCAATACTATTTCAATCATGGGTTTATTCTCCATTTTTTCAAAAAAACAACAAAAGGAAGACCTGGAAAAGGGCCTCGAAAAAACCAAACAAAATGTTTTCAGCAAGCTTTCCAAAGCCGTTGTGGGCAAGTCGAAAGTGGACGATGAGGTGTTGGACAACCTGGAAGAAGCCCTGGTGATGTCGGATGTGGGCGTGAAAACCACCCTGAAAATCATCGAACGTATCGAAGCGAGGGTAGCCCGAGACAAGTATCTGGGAACAGCCGAACTCAACGGCTTGCTTCGTGAAGAAATTGAAGCCCTGCTGTTGGAAAATAATACCAGTGATGGCGACGACTTCGATATTCCTTCCAACAAAAAACCCTATGTGATCATGGTCGTTGGGGTAAACGGGGTGGGCAAAACCACCACCATCGGTAAACTGGCTTATAATTTCAAAAGAGCCGGTAAGTCGGTGATCCTCGGCGCCAGCGATACCTTCAGAGCTGCGGCTGTGGATCAATTGACCATCTGGTCGGAAAGAGTAGGCGTACCCATTGTGAGTCAGGGCATGGACGCCGATCCGGCTTCGGTAGCTTTCGACACCCTCAAATCGGCCATTGCACAGGATAAAGAGGTGGTGATAATCGATACCGCCGGGCGCCTTCACAACAAGGTGAACCTGATGAATGAACTGTCGAAAATAAAACGGGTGATGCAAAAACTAATCCCCGATGCTCCCCACGAAATATTGCTGGTATTGGATGCCTCCACCGGCCAAAATGCCATCGAACAGGCCAAACATTTTATTGCGGCCACAGAGGTTAACGCACTGGCACTCACTAAGCTGGATGGTACCGCAAAAGGAGGTGTGGTGATCGGCATCTCCGACCAATTTAAAATCCCCGTGAAATATATCGGTGTGGGCGAAAAAATGCAAGACCTCCAGATATTTAACCGCAAAACTTTCGTTGAAAGCCTCTTCGGTCAATAACAGTAACCGGTACAACAACTTACCTTTCCCGGCTTTTTGGGAATGAGCTCAACCAAAACTTCCACATGGTAAAAAAACAAAAAGTAAATGTCATCACCCTGGGATGCTCCAAAAATATCGTGGACTCCGAAGTGATGATGAAACAATTGGAACAAAATTATTCGGTAGAACACGACGGCGAAAAACCCACCGACATTGTGATCATCAATACCTGCGGGTTTATCAACGATGCCAAGGAAGAATCGGTGGATACCATATTGAGTGCCCTGGAATTGAAAGCTGTTGGTCAAGTGAAAAAAGTTTTCGTTACCGGATGCCTCTCGCAACGTTACAAAAAGGAGCTCACCGGCGAACTGCCCGAAGTGGATGGATTTTTTGGCACTTCCGATCTGAATGCCATCCTTAAAACCCTGGATACCGACTACAAACACGAATTATACGGTCAGCGAGCACTTACCACACCAAAACACTATGCCTACCTCAAGATTTCGGAGGGATGCAACCGAAATTGTTCCTTCTGTGCCATACCACTCATTCGGGGCAAGCACCTTTCGGTGAAAATGGAAGACCTCGTAAACGAAGCCAAACACCTGGCAGCCAAGGGTGTAAAAGAACTTCTGTTGATTGCCCAGGACCTTACCTGGTACGGCCTGGATATTTATGGAAAAAGAACCTTGCCCGAACTATTGGAACAACTTTCGCAAGTGGAAGGCATTGAATGGATTCGCATGCACTACACCTACCCTGCCAATTTTCCTGTGGGACTGCTCAAAACCATGCGCGATAACCCCAAGGTATGCGCATACCTCGATATGCCACTACAGCACATCAGCAGTCGCATACTTCGCTCAATGAAACGTGGGCTTGGTGGCCAAAAGACCATTGATTTGTTGGATAGAATCAAAGAAGAAGTACCGGATATTGCATTGAGAACCACGCTGATAGTAGGTTATCCGGGAGAAACGGAAGAAGAATTTCAGGAATTGATGGAATTTGTACAGAAATACCGATTCGACAGGTTGGGCGTTTTCACCTATTCACCGGAAGAAGGTACCGCTGCAGATAACCTGGACGACAACGTGCCCGAGGAGGTAAAATTGGATCGTAAAGAAAGGTTAATGCAGCTACAGCAAGACATTAGCTTGTCGCTGAATCAGGAAAAAGTGGGAAAAACCATGCGTGTCATCATCGACCGGAAAGAAAACGACTTATATGTTGGTCGAACAGCCTACGACTCCCCTGAGGTGGACAACGAAGTGATCATCGAACCCGGAAAGGTCAAACCAAAAGTCGGCGAATTTTACCTGGTCCAAATCAATCGTGCCGACTTCTTTGATTTGTACGGAACAGTTGTTTCCTAATCCCCTTCCGAAATCGTAATCGAGCTACGAAAAAGGAGTGTATTTTTGGTTAAAAACGTAGAAAGATAATAGGTCACGATTCACCATTTTATTCTAAAAATCTATATTTCAATTTATTATAATTAATGGCACAGCAGTTGTAGGTAGATAAGTGCTAAAGATTAACTCCATCATTGTAATTGAAAATTTGGTTTTGGTTGAATCAGGTCGGAAGAACTATCTTCCGGCCTGTTCATTTTAAAAGACGAATTGATTTTCCCATTGCAAGTGAGTCATTCCATTCCTGTTAAGGCTGTTAGCCTTCCTTTTAACATCATATTTATTGATCGCAGGGAATTTCTTTCGTCCTATCTAATCCGAATATCCTACCTTTGTTCGTTCATATCAACAACTACATGTTCATGTCCATGTGGACAGCCCGCATGTAATAAATGAAAAAAGAAAATGAAAAAAACGATTTTATTTCTGTTCACACTTACTTTGTTTCTAACCGGCAACGCGCAAATTGCCCCTCCTGCCATCTCCGACACCATCGAAAATGGATTTCTGGATGTGGAGATTGGAGGAACCCACATCACCGGTAACTATCAGGATTATAAAAAAACCGGTAACTGGATTTCTTACTTCCCCACGGGACAAATATACACCATTGAAGAGTTTAAAGATGGTCAGATCAACGGCCTTTACGTAAAAATGAACCGTCGCGGATACATTGAAACTCAGGCATTTTACAAAAATGATTCGCTGGACGGGCCCTACACTGAGTTCAATTTGGGTGGAAAAACCTCTTTGGTAGAATATTATGCCAATGGCCTCTTACACGGCAAAAAGATTGTGTATTATGAACGTGGTGGCATTCAGGAAGAAAGCAATTATGCCAACGGCTTAAAGGATGGTACGGCAACATGGTACGACGAAAATGGAAAGCCTGTGGCTACCTACCATTACACCAATGGCGATTTTGACGGATTGCAGGAAACGTTCTACCAAAACGACACCCTCCGAAGCAGCAAGAACTATGTAAATAACAAGGCAGAAGGTGCGTATCAGGAATTCTATGAAAACGGTCAGTTGAAGATTTCCGGTAATTACGCAAATGGTGTAAAACATGGTGAGTGGTTGTTTTACGATGAGAAAGGCAAAATAGCAAAAAAAGAAAAGTACAAAAACGGCGAACTGAAATAATGAGAAAGATCAAGAACCCTTATGCCGAGATGCCCGGTTATCAATGCTTTGGCTGTTCACCAAAGAATGAACACGGATTGCAAATGACCTTTTTCGAAGATGGAGAAGAGGTGATTTGCAATTGGAAACCCAGAGGATTTTTGCAAGGATATCAACATGTTCTTCATGGCGGAATACAGGCCACCCTGATGGACGAGATTGGTTCGTGGTTGGTGCAGGTAAAATTAAAAACTGCCGGCGTTACCTCAACCTTGTCGGTAAAATATATGCATACTGTATATGTAAATCAGGGTGAGATTACCCTGAAAGCCAGATTATTGGGCATGCGCAGAAATTTGGCCGATATTGAAGTCAATTTGTTTGATGCCGGCGGAAAACTTTGTGCCAAAGGGGAGTTGGTCTATTTCACTTTTTCGCAGGAAATGGCTAAAAAGAAACTGAATTTTCCGGCGGAGGAAGCGTTTTATTAGCTGAATGGAAGGATAAAGGTATGTGAATCTGCGGGGTTAGGCTTCAGTCGGTAAATGTTTTCTTCAAGCGTGGAAGTTCTTCAAGCGTGGACGCTTGAAGCAGGTGAAGGTGGACAAGTCAGGAGCGTGGACGCTTGATGCTACCGGGTTTTCTTCAAGCGTGGACGCCTGAAGCGGGCGACGTGGGCAAGCCCGACTTGCCGCCGAAGCTTTCAGTGCCCGACGTAAGACACTTTAAACTTAAAACACTATTAACTATCTACCATGTCAAACCATCATCACGACCATCACCATCATGGCACATCAAGTTCAGGCTACGGACTGATTATTTCAATCGTCCTGAATGTATTGATCACGGTTGCTCAGGTGGCGGGTGGAATTTTGTCGGGCAGTGTAGCCCTAATTTCGGATGCCTTACATAATTTTAGCGATGTTATTGCGCTTATTATCAGCTATATAGCTAACAGACTCTCCAAGCAAAAACAAACCCTGTATAAAACCTTTGGCTATAAAAGGGCTGAAATTCTGGCGGCTTTCATTAATGCCGCAACACTGGTTGCCATTGCCGTCTTCCTGATAAAGGAAGCTGTTGAACGGTTGATAACCCCCGTGGAAGTAGTCTCGAACTTGGTGATTTGGCTGGCGGCATTTAGCATTGTCATGAATGGCCTTAGTGTGTTGTTGGTAAAAAAAGATGCGCAACACAACATGAATATCCGGTCGGCTTACCTGCACCTTTTTACTGATATGCTGACCTCTGTAGCCGTTTTGGCAGGTGGATTTATGATGAAATATTTGGGCTGGTTCTGGGTGGATGGAGTGATTACCATCGGCATCGCGTTGTATCTGATCAAATCAAGTTGGGGACTTCTGGTAGGTTCTGTGAAAATTTTACTCATGTTTTCTCCTAAAGAATTGCCAATCAAAGAGATCGTAGATGATTTAACCTCCCTCGAAGGAGTTGATTGTATCCATCACATCCATGTTTGGCAACTGAATGACGAAAGTATCTTTTTTGAAGCGAGAGCCATTTTTACAGAAGACCTCACCATTTCAGAGGTTGAAAAGAAAATCGCTGAAATGGAGCAAGTACTGTCACATCATGGCATTGGCCACAGCACCATACAAGCCGGCTTTGGAGACCATTATTCCAGAGAATTGGTTATTCAGGAGTGAGTATCAGAAGGGGTGGCGGAGTGAAGAGATGAAGAGGTGAAGGCGTGACTAACCAACCCCGCGTTTACCCTGTCTATCCCGTATTCCTGAAAATCCTGTGCAGACAAAGTGAATGAGTGAGTCAACAGTTCACGTGAAATCTAAATTTATTCCTGTCAGCGTCTTCCATTTAAAAGATAAATCCTACTTTTGCAGGCGTTATGTAAAGTGCTGCATAACGTTTCAGTAAGTCCAAAAAAGATTAAAAAAATGCAAACGAGTTTACATTATGTACCGCCCGCAAAAAACGAACCTGTATTAACCTACAAACCAGGTTCTCCCGAAAGAGAAAATATTCTTCAGGCGTTGGAATGTGCCAAATCGTACGAAGCCGATATTCCCATGATTATCAATGGAAAAGAAGTACGTACTGACAAAAAAATAAGGATTTTCCCTCCACACGACCATAAAAAAACACTGGGTTATTATAGTCGTGGTAACGAAGAACACGTAAAAGAAGCCATTGACGCTGCCCTGGCTGCCAGAGAAAGCTGGGCTTCCATGTCGTGGAAACAACGGGCATCCATCTTTTTGAAGGCTGCCGGGATGATTTCCGGTCCGTACCGTGCACGCATCAATGCGGCTACCATGCTCGGACAGAGTAAATCCGTTCATCAGGCCGAAATCGATTCTGCCTGCGAACTGGCCGACTTTTTAAGGTTCAACGTTCAGTACATGACCGAAATCTACAACGACCAACCCGATTCGGACGAGAGCATCTGGAACCGAATCGAACAACGTGGTTTGGAAGGGTTTGTATTTGCGCTTACCCCGTTCAACTTTACTGCCATTGCCGGCAATCTGCCCTCCGCACCTGCGCTTATGGGCAATACCGTGGTATGGAAACCCTCCAATGCACAAATCTATTCGGCTGCCATTATCATGGAAATTTTCATGGAAGCCGGTCTTCCCGATGGCGTGATAAATCTGGTGTACGTTTCCGGACCTGTGGCAGGAAAAGTGATTTTCTCGCATCCTGATTTTGCAGGCATTCACTTTACGGGCTCTACTTCTGTATTTCAGAATATCTGGAAAGAAATTGGTAACAACATCCACAAATACCGCTCTTATCCACGCATAGTGGGCGAAACCGGTGGTAAGAATTTTGTATTGATGCACGAATCTGCCAATGCAAGTCAGGTAGCTACGGCTCTCACACGAGGAGCTTTTGAATATCAGGGTCAGAAATGTTCCGCTGCTTCACGTGCTTATATCCCGGATAATTTGTGGGAAAAAGTTTTGGAAGAAATCAAGTGCGACATGGACACCATTAAGATGGGTCCCGTGGAAAATTTCTCCAATTTTGTTAATGCCGTGATTGATGAGGCCTCCTTCGATAAACTGGCCGGATTTATTGATCGTGCTAAAGAAGACAAAGAAGCCAAGATCATTTTTGGTGGTAACTACGACAAATCGGTGGGATATTTCATCGAACCCACCATTATTCTGACTACCGATCCCCATTACATCACCATGGAGGAAGAATTGTTTGGTCCCATCCTCACCATCTATGTGTACGACCACAACAAATTTGAAGAAACCGTCGAACTGGTGGATAACACATCCATCTACGGTTTGACGGGGTCTGTTTTTTCAAAAGACCGTTTTGTGATCGAATATGTGATGAAAAAACTGGTGCATGCGGCCGGAAACTTTTACATCAACGACAAGCCCACAGGGGCAGTAGTCAACATGCAGCCCTTCGGCGGTGCGCGTGGATCAGGAACCAACGACAAAGCCGGTTCAAAAATCAACCTGTTGCGTTGGGTCAGTCCCAGAACCATCAAAGAGTGTTTTATTCCACCTGTGAGTTATAAGTATCCGTTTATGGAGGATTAAAAAATCGTTTAAAAAAAAAGTCCGGTCATGAAACAATGATCGGACTTTTTTTATGATTGGTTTTCAGTTTAATGCGCGTCTATTCCATGGAGCATCAACACGAGGTGTTTCAAAACTTTGGTGATTTCGGTCATGTATTCGTTCACAGCTTTTACACTTCCCGGAAGGGTAAAAATCATGGTTTGACCCATGATACCTGCCACACTTCTGCTAATGAGGGCGTTGGGTTTTTCCATGCCATACTTCATGCGGATCATGTCCATAATACCCGGTATTTCTTTGGTTAACAATGGTTTAATCACGTCAATGGTAATGTCTCGGGGGCCAATTCCGGTACCTCCGGTGGTAAAAACGAAGTCGTATGTTTTGCTTGCATCCGTAACCAAACGATGCAATTTTTCCTCATCGTCCGGAATAATCTCCTGATGAATTTCGTACTGAAAGTTACACATATGGAAAAAGGTTTCCAAATGCCCTTTTAATGCAGGACCACTTTTATCCTCATATTCTCCACTGCTCGCACGGTCGCTGAGGGTGATAATCAGGGTTTTAAAAATTTTGGGATGGTATTCAAGCACCTCTCCTGATTGAAGTTTTCCACCACGAATAACACGAACAAAGATACCTTCCTTGGGCATGACGCAGTTACCCACCTCGCGGTAAATGGCACAGGAATCGCCATGACATTTTTTACCTATCTGGGTCACTTCCAATTCGATATCTGCATTCAGGAATCGATCTAAAGGTGCCGTTTTAAAAATTTCCATCCCCTCGGTGGTGATGTTTTCGGCAAACTCGCCAAATTCGATCTGACGTCCTGCCTCGATGGAAAACTTGTTAAAACTTTCCACTCCCAGCATGCTTACCTGGCGGTGCCACTTGCCGGCATGGGCATCGTTTTGCACACCACGATCGTTGAGTTCTATTTGAGGAACCGGCTTTTTTACTGTACCCTTTTTTACGGAAATATTGGTACTTAGTACTTTAATGGTTTGTGTCGTCATTGCAATAGTTCTTTCTGAGATGATGGGTTGAATGTGTGCCAACCACCATCAGGTTGTATATTAGTAGTTTATGTCTTCTTTGGTTTTTTCTTTCAGATGAATATCACCCAACACCATGTTTTTATCCACGGCTTTGCACATGTCGTAAATGGTAAGCAGTGCCACACTCACACCGGTGAGGGCTTCCATTTCCACACCTGTTTGACCGATGCACCGCGACAGTCCTGTAATGCGCACACCATTTTCTTCGAGGGTTGCTTGTACATCCACTTTGGTAAGTTGCAAGGGATGACACAATGGAATCAATTCACTGGTTTTTTTGGCTCCCTGAATTCCGGCGATTTCGGCAATGGTCAACACATCACCCTTTTTCATCTGGTTCTCTTGTATCAGGTGGATGGTTTCGGGGCTTAATGCAATGAATCCTTCGGCAATAGCCGTTCTTTGTTGCAGAGGCTTACTGCCCACGTCTACCATGTTGGCCTTTCCTTCGTTATTTGTATGACTTAGTTTCTTCATCATTTCTTTATTTAAGACTCCCCATGTTGATGTCCTACGGACAAAACATTGTGTTTATTCAATTGGCTATTGATGTTAAAGCCCTACGGGCTATATCACTCTATTTGGCCTACCGGCTTTCTACTTCCTCCCCCCTCCGTAAGCTTTCGGGGTCCAACTCCCTACTTCCTACTCCTTACTCCTTACTCCTTACTTTCTATCCCCCTCACCCGGGAATAAATTCCGGGGCTAATTGTCTTTCGTGCCTCCGGTACTTTTCGGTTTTAATACAATGGTTATCAATACACTAATCTATATTCTCTACTCTTTACTCCCAACTTCCGTCTTCCAACTTCCGTCTTCCAACCCCCTCCTAACCTCCAATATTATAAAACTCTCCCACCGTGTTCACCGATCCGCATTTGGGTTTGTGTTTGATGGCCATATGGATGGCTTCTGTGATGCCCAATTCACGGATGCTGTATTCACGGTTGTTGAACAAACAGGGTTTTATTTTCCCGTTAGCGGTGAGGCGCAAGCGGTTGCAGATGGCACAATCCCCACCTTCGCCACCCTCCACCACTGAAAAATGTCCCAGATTCAAGTCCATTTGATGAATGTATCTGATCTGCAAGCCATTGGCTTTGGCATAACTGGCTACGTCCATTGCATCCGGTTCCTGGGACGATTTTTTTATCACGCAATTAATTTTTACGGGACAAAGTCCTACACGTTGTGCTTCTTCAATTCCGGCAAGCACGTGTTCAATTTTTCCCAATCGGGTAATTTGTGTAAAGCGCTCGGGATTAAGGGTATCCAGACTAACATTTACCCGCGACAAACCGGCATTTTTCAAATCTTGAGCATATTTTTTCAACAGGATTCCGTTGGTGGTCATGCCAAAATCTTTCACCCCCGGAATATTGGCGATCATGCCTACCAAATCTACGATTCCTTTCCGCACCAGCGGTTCGCCCCCCGTAATCCGGATTTTATCCACCCCGAGGGCTACACTTTCCTTCACTACCTCCACAATTTCCTCAAAAGATATAATATCCTCATGATGAAGCAATTGTATCCCTTCTTCCGGCATGCAATAGGTACATCGCAAATTGCAACGGTCGGTAACTGAGATGCGTAAGTAATTGATTTTTCGGTTATATCTGTCTAACATCCACCATGTCTCCTATGTCTAATTTCTCTTGTCCGATTTCAATGGAGGTGATGCCGTCGGCGAATACATACGAATGAATGTGTGCCGATCCGTGATATTCCACCGGAAACACTTTGCCATCTCTGATATTCACAGGAAAAAAGGACTTTCGTTCTGATTTTCGACGGCGATACTGAGCACCCATGGGCAATGGAATGATGGGCGATGAAGAATTATTCCCCATGAGTTTGTTTATCAGGGGACGAACCAACAATTCAAACTGGGTGTACGACGAAACAGGATTTCCGGGCAAACCAAAAATAAATTTTTGGTCTTTAGTGGTGCCGAAAGTAGTTGGTTTTCCGGGCTGCACGGCCACCGACCGGAACAGTATTTCTACACCGGCCTCCTGCATTATTTCAGGAACAAAGTCGAAATCGCCCATGGAAACCCCACCTGTGAGCAACACGATGTCGCATTCAGCCAGCGCTTTGGTGATGATGTCAAAAGTAGCGGGACGCGAATCTTCGGCGATACCCAAATAGCGGGGAATAGCGCCGGCCCTTAGCACTTGCGCCACCAATTGACGGCCATTGCTGTTTCTGATTTGCGAAATGGCGGGAATCACCTCAGGTTCAACCAATTCATCGCCGGTAGAAATAATGGCTATACGTGGTCTGGCGAAAACCAATGGTTCCGTGCAACCCACCGAAGCCAGCACGGCAATATGTTGGGGTTTGATTTCGATGCCACTTTCCAGAACAAGTTCACCATTTTTAATGTCCTCGGCAAAATAACAAATGTTGTTGCCGGTTTGATTCCTGGTAAACCTGATCCTGTTGTTGTCCACTTCCTCAGTGTACTCGACCATCAGCACGCAGTCGGCTCCTTCGGGCACAATGGCACCGGTCATAATTTTGGCACACTGCCCCTCACCTATTATTTGTTGAGGAACCTGACCGGCAGCAATTACTTCCACTACCTCCAATGGTTGACCGATATCCTGCTTCCGGCAGGCAAAACCATCCATGGCTGATTTATCAAATGGAGGCATGTTGATGTCGGAATAAACCTCCTGAGCCAGAATTCTTCCCATGGAGTCCATGAGGGGAATCTTTTCGGTTGCGGCCACCTGCCGGACCGAGTTTTGAACTATTGTTAGCGCGTCTTCAAATTTTATCATAGCAATTTTAGTTTGGCATCTCTCCGGATGCAAGCAGCGAATTTCGGGCAAAACAACAAAAGAACTTAATCAATCACAATTTTTTGTGTTGCCACTACTCCCGAAACCTGATTTTCTGTCCTTATCAAGTAAAACCCGGATTCCAAACCGGACACATCCCATTTAATCTGACCCGATACTTCGCTGAACATCAATACTTTTCCTGTAATATCAAACAAAGTGACATCACACTTAGTTTCGGTGACAATATTAATGAAATCGTTGGCAGGGTTGGGAAAAACTTTTACCCATTGCGGATCAGTGGTTTCTTCCACCCCATTAATCAGGTCGCCGGTAAAGAAAATGTCATCGATTTTGGAAATTCCTTCGGGCAACACCAATTGGCCATCGGTTGCAGTATCCGAGGTCATGATCCACCTGATTTTTATCAATGTTTGATTATCGCATGCAGCGGGCAACACCAAATCGGTGAGCGCGCCGGTGGTCCAGTCGTTAGCCGTTTGAAATTCGCTTCCCTCCACGTCTGTCCATTCGCCATCCACTTTGTATTGCACCATAAAATCTCTTGGACCGGGATTTTGTCCTCCGGAGGTAATTTTCGACGAAAGTCGGATGTTTTGATAACCCGTGGTTTCAAACTCTACTTTCCACTTTTTGGCATGAGCGCCATTTTCCCACTGAGTTACCTGCGCCGCTTTGGTTGTAGCTCCATTTTTAAATTGGATATCGCTTGTACCACCCTCTGCCTGAATTGATTGCAGTAGGTTTGCTTCGATGGTACCTCCATCCGCCAAACCCGATTCGGTGGGGAATGTCCATTGAACAATGGTATCCTGAGCCAAGATACCTGTTGATAAACCCAGAATGAATGTCAGGGTTGCAAAAGCGCGAAAAATGTAATTTGTTTTCATGTGTAAACTATTAATAATTAGGGTGAAACATTAAATTTATATTTGAATTCGAGTGTGGTAAACCGTCCGGGAGACAGGTATCCCTTTCGGTCGATATATTCATCATCAAGGATGTTCTGCATGTTCAGGGTAAGCACAAACTTTTCAGCGAACTTCTTGGAAATCAACCAATCGATGGTGCTGTAAGCAGAAATTTGGGTAGTATTTTCATCATCGTACCATTGACTGCTGATGTAGTTGTAGGCCAGGGTTGTGGTAAAATATTTGTTTTTCCATCCAACTCCCAGATAAACCATGTGTCGGGGAACCTCAATCAAATAATTTCCGGTGATGTTCTTTTCCTCAGGATCCGCACCATAGAACTCTTTGATTTTGGAGTCGTTGAAGGTATAATTGGCCGAAAGTTGCACCTGATCGATGGGATTGTAGGTGGTGGAAATTTCGGCACCAAGCACTTCTACCTTGGAAATATTTTGGCGTTGATAAATGGGTTTTAGTTCGCCGCTTCCCGTATCGATGGAGTCACCCGTACCCACAAAGTACTGGAAATCTTTACCTTCAGAAAGATAAACCGAAGGCTCAATGGTCAATTGATCAAAAAACCTTCCGGTAAAGCCCAATTCATAGTTGGTAAGGTATTCAGGACCCAACTCGGGGTTGGCCAATTTAAAACCCTTTCGAATTTTTCCCGACTTTGACAAATCGTCGAGTTTTGGCGGCATAAATCCCTGTGAATAAGAAATATAGGCGCTACTTTGCTTAGACAGCTTGTATTTCAATGCCAATTTGGGGCTAAAAGCACTCCAGGCATTGCTTTCAAAATTCTTATCGAAAGGATCCACAAAACCGGTGTTAGTGGTGGGATTTTCCACCAGTAGTTTGCCGTTGTAATAATTGGAAAAATCCATTCGGGCTCCCCATACCACCACCCATTTTTGGTTGTTGAATTTCCATTCATCCTGAATGAAAACCCCATAAAAATCAAGTACTCCCTCATAGGTGAGCACATCGGTGGAAGTACGGTAAGTATCCACCACCTTGGCGCTTCCCCGTTTCAGGTCGATTCCATAGGTGAGGATATTTCTGTCGGAAAACCTGGTGGTGGCGTTGAGCCAAAAACCTATGTCATCCTTATCTGAATCACGTTCGCTCAATTTGTATTTTCCGCTGTTGGCACTTACCGACTCCGTTTGTTTAAACTCATGCTCCAATTGGTAAAAAGCCAGGGCATTGACAAAAGTTTTTCCAAACAAACCTTCATAATTGGCACGTAAATAGGTAGTTTCCACCGACATATAATCGCCCATATCTTCATACACCTTCCGACCCTGACCACGAGCATCATCGTAATAATGGGCGTCGATTTCGATCTTTTGATTTGTATTAAACACATAGCCCAGCTTTCCACTTACCGAATATTCCTTAAGGAAGGCTTTGGCTGAAGTGGAGTCACGAAGTTCCTCCGGATCAAGATAATACCCGTCGCCCTGCCGGTAGAACGTGTTGAAACTCCACAAAAACCCTTTGTCGTTTTTCACATTGGTGCCGGAGGCACTCAGATAACCTCCCAACACCTGATAATTCCCGGCTTGAATGGCAGCTTCGCCCTGCAAGGGTTTTCTCGGGTTTTTGGTAATGATATTGATCACCCCGCCCATGGCATTGTTGCCGTAAATGGCCGAAGCAGGGCCTTTGATTACTTCAATTCGTTGAATGGCATTGATGGGCACCAGTTGCCAATTGACCGACCCCCCGGCAGATTTGTTGAGTGGCACCCCATCCAATAATACCAAAACCCTGGAACTCGCATCCAGACCCCGCATGGTTACACTCGAATTTTGCGAAAACACGCCCCAACTTCGGTTGACATACACATTGGCCACGTATTTTAAAATTTCATCTACATTCTGAACAGGAAGTTCATCGATTGTTTTGGCATCGATAATGGTAACGCGTCCCGGCACATCCTCCAGATTACGCAAACTGCGATTGGCAGTCACCACTACTTGTGGAATATCGAGGGTGTCGTTTATATCCAACGGTTGAGCTTCCGAAAACGCCGGAATAGCCAACAAAAACCACAACAATGCACCTGCTAAACAACTGAATTTAAAATACTTTGCCATGACTATTCCTGAACTTTGATTGACACATTGATTGATCCCAAATCGGTGCCATCCACCGAATTCACTTTGAACAGACCCACCTTTCCGTCTTCATTTTTAAATGAAAACAGGTCGCCAACCATAAGATTCTTGGCTTTACGATTTCCATCCGATTGGCCATAAAGTACCAGGAGCAGACTGTCGTTGGTTATATTCAGGAAATCTGCTTCAGAAATATCTGCAATTTTAAATCGTGTAGTACGGCGGATCGTCCAGTTTGAAAGCCCATTTTCTCCCGGAAATACGGAAGCATCGATGTTGGCACCGGGTGAAGCGATGGTGTTTTGGTCCGTATCAATAAAATCATAATAATAGCACAAATCGATAAGAGGTTGATTCTGAAAAGCTTGGGAAAGGTTGAAAGTGGAATCCATTTCGAGGGAATAAAAACCGGCTCCTCCTCCATTTTGTGCGGTCATTTCTACCGATGGAATGTATCGGATATTTCCAAACGAAGAGCTGCTGTCTAATCTGATTGTCAGACTCACTTCATCCGATTTCCCTTCCTTATCGCGGATGATAAATATCCATTTCTCAACGGGTTTCAATCCTTTTACCAGCAATTTGTCATAGCTTAAAACCGGTGTATTCATCCCCGAATCAAGAAAGGTTTCCATGATATCCGTCTCCACCCGAATGATGAAATTGGTGAGATTCACTTCCGGATTTTCGGCATCGATCCCCACCAGAAAAGATTGTCCCAACGACAAAGTGGTATCTGAAGATACGTAACCCCCACCGGTTTTAAAATGAATGACCGGCGGAATATGCTCTCCAGCTTCTTTTTGACAGCCAAGAAACAGGGGCAAAACCACAAAAAACAACCATTGTAACTTTTTCATTTTTAACGATATGCAAGCTTTAACATAACGACACCCATAAAAAAGGCGGCATCAAAAAAAATGAAACCGCCGGGGGTCTATACTTTTTTCAACAATTTTTTAACTCCACCAAAAATCAAAGTTGCAGCAATGCCACCCAAAAAACCAAAAATAAAGAAGGTGAACAAGGGCAACACCATCCCATGTTTGAGAAAGGAGCCGTAGGGATATCCTATGGTGAGTGTAATGAGGAGTCGGCTCAAAGGAATCATCATATAACCCAAACCGGCAATCAATGCCAGCAGATAGTTTTTTCCTTTGGCGTTTCCTGACCATTGATATCCCAGGTCCAAAACAAAACACGGCAGCATATAATTAAAACCCATCATGGGATCGCGGAAACCGAGCACCGGAAAAAACAAAAAGATACCAATGCCGATGGCAGAAATACTCGACGCCCATTTCATTTTTGAGGTCAGCCGTGCCGTTAGCATAATGGCCATAAATTCGATACCATGATGCCCAGGAACATTGATGGGGGTACGCAGTCGTTCGTGCACCACGATGGCAAAAACCCCGGTGAGCAGCAACAGGATTATCTCCAAAAACTGTGACAGCGACCAGCTAGTTAGAAAGCTCTTTGACAGCTTCCTTTGCTGAACATTTCCATTCATATTTCTTGTTATTTAATTCGTGATCAACCAACAATACCGATTTTCCATTGCGCAACACAGGACGTGCCCAGCCATTCAAATAAACCAGCGCATCAGGATCGTCGATGATGGTATCGCCACACTGAATGACATCAATTCCTGCCCGCGTAAGCAATACCTCCACCGAGTGTACATCCTGTTCAATATCACGCAGGTTTTTCGCCGAGTTAATCCAGATAAAGCGGCCATCATTACCACCTGCCCGCAAACCCACAGCAGCCAATGCACCAATGATGCCACCATGTGTTCCGGTTAAACCAACTAGATAAATTCCATGTTGCTTTGCCAAATCATTGGCTCCTTTCATGTGGTGCACTTCCGATTTTGCCCTCATTCCCCATTGCTTCACCCCTTCGGGAACCTGGTGTGTTGGTACAATACAGAGCCCTACATCAGAACCCGGGGCTCCAATGTTGCGCATGAATTCTGTCGTAAAATCGATTATTTCATTTAGTTCGTTGCACTCAACCTCCAGGCAGGCAGAACTATTTTGCGAGGTAAAAGGGATGTCGGGATGAACCAACAACTGATGGCGGGTAATTCCTTTCACTTTTCCATAGCCCTCACGTTCGATGGCTGCAGCCAATTGTCGCGAATTGTAGCCCGTTCCCCGACTTTCTTTGTTGTCGGTATCATCTATTCCTATCAGGATTTTTGTGGACATCATATTCAGCTCTTTATACTTCAATCCCTTATTCTGTTGGTTCTACCGGCATTTGTGCCACAAACCAACCATCTTTATTTAATCTTCTCCTTAAAATCGGCATAGGCATCTTCGATGGCCGAGTCCATTTTTTTATGCAAGGCATCGTAGGCTTCCAGCAAGTTTTTAGCTCTTTGTGTGAGATCAGATTTACCTCCGCCGACTCCACCACGGTGTTTTTCGGTGAGGTCGTAACCCAACAATTCCTCCGATTTTTTTATATCGCCCCAGGCTTTTCGGTAGCTAACCCCCAAATGTTCGGCAGCGGCCTTCAACGAACCCAATTCTTCTATTTTTCTTAACAAAAGGTACTTGCTTTCGCCGATAATTCCCTCTCCGGAAACCGCTGACAGCCAAAGCTTGTACCGCAAAAAGACATCATTTTTCGAACTCCTTGGTGGTTTCATGTGCAGTTAGTTTTTTTAGTCGATATGTATGCATTACCACATCGTATGCAAATGTATAAAAAGGCAGGTTTGAACTGTACAAACTACCCGGATGAAAGGGCAATTTATCATGAGTCAAAATAAGGCTATTACCTACAAATAAAGACACTTGTAAGCGGTGGGCAGCTCTGTAACCACCTTAAATTTGGCATCCTTGGCCACCATAAAAGTTTCGTAAGGACCAAATTCCTGCCAGGCAGTTTCTCCCGGAAGCAGCACCTTCATTTTTCCTGACGTTACGGTCATGTGTTCGATGGTGGAAGTGCCAAATTCGTATTCGCCTGCAGCCATCACACCCATGGTGAGCTTACCCTCGTTGTTTTCAAAGCCCATCGACATCACTTTTCCGTCGAAGTATGTATTTACTTTAAACATGTTTTTGCATATTAATGTTGAAAAAAAACATCCCCCGAAATTTCGGAGG
The DNA here is from genome assembly GCA_965140775.1 of Bacteroidales bacterium. Taxonomy (GTDB): domain Bacteria; phylum Bacteroidota; class Bacteroidia; order Bacteroidales; family F082; genus UBA6244. The sequence goes on from OZ223471.1 coordinate 2,619,993, forward strand.
ACGTTTTTCCTTTATTGCATGAGTATTAATCTTCTTGATGCGGAGTTATCATCTCAACAACTTCAGGCAAATCCATGCCCAGTTGTTTCATATGTGCCAGGGTAGGAACTCCATTTTTGGTCCAACCTCTTCTCAGATACACGGCATCCAACAATTTTTCGTATTGTGCTTCACGATGTTTGCGGAGGATATCACGTTTTTCTTCGGTGGTTTTTCCTTCGGGATCCACGCCAATGATTTCCTTTAGTTGTTTGTCATAGCGCTCTGCTCTCGATTCGTATTCCTCAATGGTAACAGGACCGGCAGCACGATAGGGTTGTGCATCATACTTTCTGACGCCATACCCTCTACGGAGGTTAAACACCCGTTGGTAATTATATACGCGTTCCGATTGACGAATCATTTCGTGTTTGTCGATATTTTGTCCGGTAACGGCGTTGTATATCACCACGTAGTTGTCCACATGTTCGGGAACTTTGGCCGGTTCAGCGGTTTGCGCGTTGTTTTCGGGTTCCACATCGTTCCACGGAAGTTTACACAATCCCATCAGTCCGAACCAGGTGCGGAACATAGGGAAATAGTGCAACGCTTCGGCTTTATCTTCAAAAGTGGGGATTTGGTTGTTCACCATGTCCATAAAAATCAGCCAGGCTTCATCGTGTTGTGGCCCTTTGTTGGTCATGGCAAACCCGCCCTGTTGAGCCAGCGATTCTTTTGAGATATACTCTGAGTATTCCAATCCCTTGTTTTCCATGGCAATATCTTGCAGGAAATTGGGATCGCCCCATCCATTTTTAATGAAAAGTTCTTTCATTTTGCGAACACCCATACCGGCAATAAGGCCAAAACCTTCGCCACGGGCAAGTTGATGCATCACCTCCATGGCTGAATCGGCGTTACCGAAATTAAGTTTCAGTCCACCCGTACGCTCTTCGTTGAGGATGCCATTTTCGTAACATTCCATGATAAAGGCCATGAGTGTACCCCATGAGATGGTACAAATGCCGTATGTATCGCAGTAGAAATTGGCTTCGATAATGTAGTCGGGATTAAAAATTCCGCAATTGGAACCCAGACCTCCGGCGTTTTCGTATTCAGGCCCGTCCACAATCACTTTCTGTCCGGCATAAGGACCTGTTCGGAGTTCGTAATTATCCACACCTTTGGCGCAAGCCATGTTACACCCTATCCAGCACCCATCGGGAATGCCTTGGGTAAACCTACGTTTCCACTCTTCGGAGTCGATGTTTTTAATGTCGGGATGACTTCCGAATTTATAATTGTGGGTAGGCAGCAGGTCGTAATCGTTCATGATTTCTACAAGGTGAGCCGTACCTTTGGTTCTCATCTCACATTGGGCATCGTCCAACTCGCGCATTTCCTTGTTAAAGGTTTTGCCACGCTCCATGATGGCTTTCAAATCCACCACATTGTTGAGGTTACCTTTTACACCCGGAACTTTACAAACCAGGGCTTTAATTTTTTTATCTCTGAAAACAGTGCCAATACCCCCGCGTCCGGCTTGTTTCAACCTGACCAACTTACGTTTGGGATCGTAGAAACTGAAATTAAGCATACCTATTAAGGAATGGTCGGCAGCTTTTCCGGCAGAAACAACGGCTACGTTTTTCTTGTCGCGGTCGTCGTCGGCATACATCTCCGTAAGTTGTTCGGCCAATACGTGGCTATCAATAGCTTCGTCGGGGGCTTCAAAAATTTCTACCTTGCCGTTAACTCCGTCGATAAAAACAATGACTTCCTTGTCCGACTTTCCCTGAATTTCGATGGCATCGAATCCGGAGAACTTCAAAAAAGGACCAAAATAACCACCTACGTTGCTGTCCATAACCGAGTTGGTTTGAGGAGAAATACTCACCACCAGCGACTTACCGGTTCCGGAATACTGGGTGATTCCACAGATGGGACCTCCGGATATAACGATTTCATTTTCAGGGTCGTTCCACTTGGTATCAGGTTTTGTGGCATCCCACAGATATTTCAAACCATAGCCTTTTCCCCCGATAAATTTCTCCTTCATGATGGGAGGCACATCCTTGGCCAAAATGGTATGATCGCCCACGTTTACATAGAGGGTTTTATCAGCATACCCTTTATCCAGCGGAGTAATGTCGTACTTCCATTCTTTGAGCAATTTGTGCCGGCTTTTTATTTCCTCAACATTCATAACGCTATATATTTAATTCAAATTTCACTGTAATTGACGTAGGCAAAATTACGCAATATAAAATGATAAGAGGTCGAAAAAGCCTAATAATCAGATATGCAAACAAAGGCATATCGAAATTTATAATCAGTCTTAATTCGGATAAATAAAGATTTTACAACCAATCATTGGCGGCAATCAATTAAACGTAAGTTGAGATAATCGTAAAACCCCTATTTTTGCTAAAAAACTTTGGATGATGACTGCTCAGCAAATGCAAGAACGACTTAAAAATGCCACTGTGGGCATTGCTGGATGTGGTGGGTTGGGGTCGAATTGCGCTGTGGCATTGGCCCGTGTTGGTATTGGCAAACTAATTCTGGCCGATTTTGATGTGGTGGAAGAAAGCAATTTGAATCGTCAATACTATTTCCGACATCAGGTTGGAGAAAGTAAAGTGATGTGCCTGAAGCAAAATATTCACCTGATCAATCCCGACATCCACGTGGAAGCACACCAGATTAAACTGACATACAACGATATACAATCCATGTACAAAGAATGTGATGTGTTGGTGGAAGCCTTCGACCGCGCCGACATGAAACAGATGATTATTGAGGCAGTTATGGAACAAATGCCCGACATGCCCCTGGTGATTGGTCTGGGAATGGCAGGATGGGGAGACAGCAATTCCATTAAGATGAGAAAATCAGATAATTTGTATATCTGCGGAGATGAAAAAAGTGAGGTAACAGCGCAACATCCACCCCTGGCTCCCCGCGTGGGTATGGTGGCAAACATGCAAGCCAACACCGTATTGGAAATCCTTCTTAACAACCAGCCATGAAGATTACACTAAATAACCGACCGGAAACATTTGAACAGGAATCGTTGACCATTGCCCAATTGTTGGAACTTAAAAACTTCACTTTCAGAATGATGGTGGTAAAAATCAACGGACAACTGATCAAAAAAGGAACTTACGAACGAGCCGCAGTGGTTTCCGGGGACGATGTGCAGATACTACATATGATTAGTGGAGGATAAGCAACCGACTAAAATGGCTTTTTATGACCCAGGATATTGGCACGACGCTGATGAATAATGTATTTTTTACGGATGGGCTGGTGCTTGGTAGCTCCCGGATCGTAAGAAGTGGCTCCATAAGGACGATGTGCAGGATATTTAAAACCGGACGATTTTTTTGAACAAGAGCTTAAACTACTTGATAGAACAACAATTAGCAAAAACAAAACAATTCTGACAAGTCCTTTCATCCTTCTAAACGGTTGATTATTGATTGAGGCGTAAAGATATAAAATTCTGTTAAGACAGGTTAAAATATTAAAATCATTTCCTGAGGAAAAACAAAAAAGGTGTGGAAGGCGGTTGGGGAGTGAGGAATAACCCTGACAGGGTTCACCACAAAAAAAAGCTGCAGCACACCCCCGCTTCAAGCGTCCACGCTTGAAGACAGCACCGATCATCAAAACACTGAACTGCATGCCCTTGACAAAAGTCGAAGGGCAATGGATGAAACCTGACAGGTTTTCGAAACCTGTCAGGTTTGAAACCCACCCGCTTCAAGCGTCCACTTGAAGATAACACTTGCCATCAACACGACGAACTGCATGCCCTTGACTAAAGCAGAAGGGTAATTGTGAAACCCACCCGCTTCAAGCGTCCACACTTGAAGATAACACTTGCCATCAACACGACGAACTGCATGCCCTTGACAAAAGTCGAAGGGCAATTGATGAAACCTGACAGGTTTTGAAAACCTGTCAGGTTTGAAACCCACCCGCTTCAAGCGTCCACGCTTGAAGACAGCACCGATCATCAACACATTGAACTGCATGCCCTTGACAAAAGTCGAAGGGCAATGGATGAAACCTGACAGGTTTTTGAAACCTGTCAGGTTTGAAACCCACCCGCTTCAAGCGTCCACACTTGAAGATAACACTTGTCATCAACACGACGAACTGCATGCCCTTGACAAAAGTCGAAGGGCAATTGATGAAACCTGACAGGTTTTTGAAACCTGTCAGGTTTGAAGCCCACCCGCTTCAAGCGTCCACACTTGAAGATAACACTTGCCATCAACACGACGAACTGCATGCCCTTGACAAAAGTCGAAGGGCAATTGATGAAACCTGACAGGTTTTTGAAACCTGTCAGGTTTGAAGCCCACCCGCTTCAAGCGTCCACACTTGAAGATAACACTTGCCATCAACACGACGAACTGCATGCCCTTGACAAAAGCAGTAGGGCAATTGATGAACCTGACAGGTTTTGAAAACCTGTCAGGTTTGGCAATCAACCAAATAACCTTCCTCCCCACCCGCTTCAAGCCTTCACACTTGAAGTCTTACCCTACTCCAATCTCAATGGTCCCACTCATCCATTGATCCAACTGATCCAACTGATCCATTGATCCAACTGATCCAACTGAACCTCCGAACTTCCCCACCCCATTTTTCCTCCGGGAATATCCAAAATTCTGTATCTTTGGATGTTTTTCAATATTAGCAACCAATCTCCATACATATGAAAAAAGCACTCCTGTTGTTCGTGGTGTTTATATCCACAAATGTGGCATTTAGTCAAAACCAGGAAAAACCCAATCCTCTCTCCTATCAAATAAGTGGATTTGTGAACTTAAATGCCATCTGCGACTTTAACGGGCTGAGTAATTATGATGATTTTACCACCTCCGAAATCCCCATCAACCCTACACCCTACGAAAAAGTCATGCGGTTTCACATGACCGCCCGACAGTCAAGGTTGGTTCTCGACACCAAATACCAAACTCCGCTCGGAGAAGTTAAAGGAAAAATTTCAGGGGATTTTTATAGCGGCAACACAGGGGATTATTCCATATTTCATTTGCGCCTGGCCTATATTCAATACAAAAACCTGCTCATTGGCCAAAACACCACCACCTTTGGCAATCAGGATGTTACGCCAACTACCATCGATTTTGAAGGTCCCAACAGCGCTCCTACCCTACGCAATCCCATGATCAGCTATACCAATACCATCAACAAAAAATGGAGCTTCGGGGCAGCTCTCGAGATGCGTGGAACAGACATCACCACCACCGACACCACCGACACGCCCTTTTCCTCTCTCCCTACTTTTGTGGGAAACATCAACCGCAGTGGCGATTGGGGGGTCATTACTTTTTCGGGAATGACCGATGTTAACCGATTCTTCGACAACAACGACAAAACACGGGTTACCATGGGCTATGGCGGTGCTTTTTCGGCCATCATCAATACAGGTAAGCAAGACAAACTAAGCCTCTTCGCCGTTGCCGGGAAGGGCGTAGCCAACTTTATCAGCGATCTATCAGGAAGTGGGTATAATGGCGTGCTTACAAACAATCCCGACGAACTGAAATTGCTTTCCAGTTACGGTGGATTTGTGGCCTACACCCACTACTGGAACGCAAAATGGAATTCAAACCTCATTTACAGCTTTGTGGGATTGGAAAAAACGTCGTTGGTTTCGAGCAACGCCTTTCAATTTAGCAATTACGCACTGGGCAATTTGTTCTATCAACCCCTCGACAGGCTGATGTTTGGCATGGAATATATTTACGGCAATTTATACATCCAAAACGATGCCACGGGGGATGCTCACCGTTTGCAATTTCTGGCTCAATTCAGTTTTTAGAAACTGATCAAGTTGATATTTCCAACTGCTCAATCTTGATGCCGGCCCTGGCAAGCAAGTCGAGCCCGTCGGTGATGCGGTATTTTCGGCTGTAAACCACCCGTTTGATGCCCGACTGGATAATCAATTTGGCACATTCGATGCAGGGTGAATCGGTAACGTACAAGGTGGCCCCATCAGCACTGTTGTGAGATTTGGCTACCTTTGTAATGGCATTGGCCTCAGCGTGAAGCACATATGGCTTAGTAATATAATTTTCATCCTCACATACATTTTCAAACCCTGATGGGGTTCCATTGTATCCATCGGAGATAATCATGTTGTCCTTCACGATCAGGGCTCCCACCTGCATCCGCTTACAATAGGAATTTCTGGCCCAAACAAAGGCCATCTCGATGTAACTCTTATCAAACTTCTGACTTTTCATGGCGCAAATTAACACAAACTATTCCAATTCAAAACCAAACGACTTTCCCTTTTCGATGGCAGGAATGCCTTTTTTCATCCATAAAGGCTCAGGAGAACCTTTTAAGTAATGATCGAAAAACTGTTGCATCCTTACGGTGAGGTCTTCGCAGTCGGCCCTGCGTTTCAGGTTGTGTGGGGCACCGTTATAAACCAGCATCCACACGGGCTTGTTCAGTCGGCGCAAAGCATTAAACAACTCGATACCCTGATACCACGGAACGGCGCCATCCTTATCGTTATGCATTATTAACAAAGGTGTTTCTACCCTGTCGGCAAAAAACACCGGAGAATTGGCCAGATACAGAGGCAAACTTTCCCACAAATCGCCGCCAATCCGGCTTTGGGTTTGTTCGTATTGAAAGGCCCTGCTAATCCCTGATCCCCAACGAATTCCACCATAGGCACTGGTCATGTTGCTCACGGGCGCACCGGCCATGGCAGCGCTGAACATATTGGTTTGGGTAACCAGATAGGCCGTTTGATAACCTCCCCAGCTTTGCCCCTGAATACCTAATCTACGGCGATCGATAAACGGAAACTGATCGAGCATGGCCTGGGTACCACTGATGATGCAATCGTAGGCGCTCTTTCCCGGAAAACCGGTTTTGTATTTGATGTCAGGTATAAAAATCACGTAGCCATTGCTGGTGTAGTAACTGAAATTGATCACCGAACGAATGGGCTTGGGGGTGTAATACCGATGCAGATCGTCGGAATAACGTTCGTAGAAATACACCAACATGGGATAGGATTGTTTGGGGTCGAAATTGGCTGGTTTATAGAGCAATCCTTCCAAGGTGTCGCCATCAAAATTCATCCATTCCACCAATTCAACTGATCCCCAGGCGTAGGCTGCTTGTTGTGGATTGGCATCAGTCAGCCGGATGATGTTGGAGAAGGTGGTGCTACTTTCGTAAATATCCGGAAATTGCTCAAACGACTCCTTGCTCCACAGCATGACCGCAGCATTTTTGGCCTTTTTTGGACGGGAAAAACGGGCAGGTTCCATCATCAGGGTTTGAGGTTGTCCCTGTTCTTTTATCTCAAACAGGGCAAACCCGGCATCCTTGGTTTTTTTGTCAAAAACCGAAAGCAACATGGTTTCGGGCAATACCTGCAAATCAGGATCGAGTTTGACATAGCGGTAACGCAACTGATGATCACGTCCCCAACGATGGGTTATATTCTTTGGCTGTGCCTTGCCGTTGGGGTCGAGCAACCAGAGGTCGAAGTCATCATATACCACCACCTTACCTTCCTTTGTCCATCCTGCCATGCCATAAGGTCCGGGCAATGCAGGCACATCGTTGAGTTCGTCGAAAAAAGCGATGCCCGTGGACGAAGTGAGGTTTACCGGTGTTTTGGTGGCCAACCTAAAGGCATACCAACTGCTGTCCATAGGTTGGTAGTACAGGATGGATTTTTGTCCGGGATCAAGCGATACAGTCGAAGCTGCCATATGAACCACCTCCTGACGAATGCCTGTTTCTCTGTCCACCAGATATACGTCGCGGTAATTGCCGGCTTCCCAGGATGAATTGTGCCAATAGGGCAGGTGGTTAAAACCGAGGCAATATTTACCTTTACTCTTTTTATCTAACTGAATATCCGGCATTTCAGGATTCGCCAGTTGCACCACTTTGTCCGTCTGCGGATAATATACAGCCATGTAGTACTTCTTCCGATCGCGTTCAAGTTCCACCAACTGCTGGGGTTGCAATCGGTCGTCCTGCCAATTCCATATGTCCACACTCACCTTCTCATCATCGGTGAGGGTGTCCTTGGGCGCAGGTTCGCGACGGGGTGCCGTGCCAAAATACAGTTCCTTTCCATCCTCATGAAACCAGGGACTTAGATACTCGCTGATGGCCCAGCCGCTTTTTATTCGTTCAGAAGAATCGCCCACCACCAAACGAGGTTCACCTTTTTTCACTTGAGCATAGTACAACTGATAATTCTTTTCCTTAATGGTATCCGATGAATAGGTAAAGGCAATTTGTTTTCCTTCTTTATCAGTGGAAATTCCAGCAGAAACTCCCTGATCTACAAATAATTCCTTATATACTTTTCTTTCTGTAAGGTAAACACCCACACGCAACGAATCGATGCTGTCGCCAAATTGCTTAACAATGGCTAACGACTGTCCATTGTCGGAAAGGCTAAAGTAACGAACTTGTTCGAAAGCGATGGAATCACCATCAACGGGATTCAACAGCACCAAAAGACCTGTCTCCGTTTTTTTCTTTTTGGCTTTCGACTTTTTCGACTTCTTTTCTTTCACCAGCGTATCCGACTTAGTTGTATCGACAACAACCTCTTTAACAGGCGTTTCCAGCCATATGGCTACCCAATCAGATGATTCTTCCGGCAAGCCGATCGATTTCAGACCGGGCATCCGCCATGTTTTACCCGTGGCAAGCAAGGTGATTCCAAGAGAGTCTTTGGGCATCTTGTCCTTCTTCACTTTTTTCAGATGTAGTGACCTAACTGTATCGAAGGGCGGCAAAATATGATAAACAGCGAATCCCAACCCGGGCGAGAACGCGGCTTTCGAGCCTCTGGCAATGGAATCTTTGGACAGGGTTGTCAGATCGGTGAAATACAAAAATCCGTCGCCCTTCTGGGGATTTATTTCGTACAAAGCCCTGAGTCCATCATTGCTAATTTGCTGATTTTCTATTTGTTTCCACGTATCGTACACAGTGTGATCCAGTGGCTTTTTTTCCTGCGAAAGGGCGATACCCCACACAAGTATCAAAGCCAACGACAAAAAAGTTCTCCTATTTTTTCTTGTTATCATATGATATGGCCAATTAATTTCTACGAAGTAACAAAAAAAACTATTTCATTTTGAAAAAGCCAACCCAACCACAACGCGCGAGCGTGAAAAGATGAAAAAAAAGCAGGTAAGCGGATGACCTCAACTCCAACGCAAACGATTTAAAATCATTATAAATAACCCGTCATTTGTGGTATCAATTTACTCAATGCCACAATTCACAAGCTATTGAGCAAAAACCGACCTACTGTCCGAAAAATCAGCAAGTAATCTCTTAACATTTAATAACAAGTTAATTTGGATAATTCTTAAAATCTATCTAAATTGCTATAATTTTGCAAATGCATCAACAAATTCTTGTTAACACCGTAACCTAAAGAAGATGAGTTATATACATTTTGATAAAACACAATTGATCAACCTGAAATTCTCACTTGATCGCGAATTGTTGCGGACTAACCGTGCCGGCAGCTATGCCAGTACCACCATTATAACCACCAACACCAGAAAATATCATGGATTGTTGGTTGCCCCACAGCCCCTGATCGACGACGACAACCACGTGTTGCTGTCAGAAATTGATGAAACCATCATCGACAACAACTTTGAGTTTCATGCCGGTATGCGGATGTATCCGGGTGGTATTTACGAACCAAAAGGACACAAATACCTGCGTGAGTTTTTCTCCAACCCCAACCCTACCCTGGTCTTCCGCATGGGCAACATCATGTTTACCAAGGAGTATATTTTCGCACTCAACGAAGACCGCATTTTTATTAAATACACACTCAACGAAACAGCCAATCCTGTGGTTTTCAGACTTAAACCTTTCCTGGCTTACCGCAGTGTGCACCGTTTGGCCAAAGCCAATACCTGGGTAGATACCAAATACAGAGACATTAAAAACGGGGTCAGTTGGCAAATGTACAAGGGTTACAGTAAACTTAACATGCAGTTTTCCAAACCTTTCCAATATACCCACGTACCCGATTGGTATTACAATGTTGAGTACATACGCGAAAGCGAACGTGGCTACGAAAGCACTGAAGACCTCTACGTACCCGGCTATTTTGATGTGAAATTGAAAAAAGGCGAATCGGTTGTAATATCGGTAGCCCTGGAAGAAAAAAACCCGGAAACACTTAAAAGTCAGTGGACTGCGGAAGTAAAAAAACGTACGCCCCGCGATAGTTTCTACAACTGCCTGAGCAATGCCGGAGATGAATTTATCATTAAATACAATAAAAAAAGTGAGGTGGTTGCAGGATATCCGTGGTTTGGACGCTGGGGTCGCGATACCTTTATCGCCTTGCCCGGACTTACCCTTCCCAAAAAGGACTACAAAAGCTTTAAAGCAGTTACCGACACCTTGGTCGAAGAACTTTGGGATGGGCTTTTCCCCAACATGGGCCATGGTAAAGACATCTCCTACCATTCGGTTGACACCTCCTTTTGGTTTTTCTGGGCTTTGCAGCAGTTGAGTTTACGTCAGCAGAAAAAGGTGAACATCTGGAAAGACTATGGCAAAACCATGAAGGACATCCTGGCTCACTTCAAATACGGAACACACTTTAGCATCAAGCTTCACGACAACGGACTTATCTGGGCCGGTGAACCCGGATTGGCCCTCACCTGGATGGATGCCATTGTGGCCGGCAAACCCGTAACACCCCGAACCGGATATGCCGTGGAGGTAAATGCCCTTTGGTACAACGCCCTCATGTTCAGCCTGGAACTGGCCGAAGCTGCAGGCGATCAGGATTTCATCAACGAATGGAAAGACTATCCACAACTCACCAAAAAATCGTTCATCGATCAGTTTTGGTCAAAGGAAAAAGGTTATCTGGCCGATTATACCACCAACGACACCAAAGACTGGACAGTGCGCCCCAACATGATTTTTGCCGTGTCGATGCCTTTCAGCATGGTAGATGCCGAGCAAGCCAAATCCATTGTGAACAAGGTAAAAGGCGACTTACTTACTGCCAGAGGACTGCGTTCGCTGAGCCCCAAAAACAACGAGTACAAGGGTGAATACATAGGTGATGCCACCCAACGCGATTTGGCCTACCATCAGGGAACCGTTTGGACCTGGCTGCTGGGAGCCTACACCGAAGCCTACCTCAAGGTGTATGGAAAATCAGGAGTGGAAAGCCTGAAAACCCTTTACAACGGATTTGAAGAAGTGATGACCGAGGCAGGAATAGGTACCGTAAGCGAGGTTTACGACGGAAATCCACCTCATAAAGCTGCAGGAGCCATATCCCAGGCATGGAGTGTATCGGAATTGTTGCGAATGAAATTTTTGATAGACCAATTCAACCTGTCCAAATAAACAATAAACTGATTGTCAATACACTAACGATTAAACTAAACGAAAAATGAAAATATTGATGTTCGGATGGGAGTTTCCCCCACATATTACCGGAGGACTTGGAACAGCCTGCTTTGGATTAACAAAAGGGCTGGCCAAACACGGAACCGAGGTCATTTTTGTGGTTCCCAAAGCCTATGGCGACGAAAGTCAGGAAGCCGTTCGGTTGGTAAATGCCAGTGATGTACCCTTCGATGTACACGACGAAGAATACAAAGAATACTGGAAACGCGTTACTTACATGGAAATTGGCTCCAATATAGTACCTTATGTGGCTCCGGAAGATTTTGCCAGAGAAATTTCCAAAAGGAAAAAAGCAGGCGAAAAATACACCAGCAATGTATTCTCGAGAGAATACAAATTCTCGGGAAAATATGGCGCCAACCTGATGGAAGAGGTGGCACGCTATGCCCTCATCGGTTCGGCCATCGCTTTGAAAGAAAAATACGACATTATTCATGCACACGACTGGCTGGCCTACCCCGCCGGCGTGGCAGCCAAAGAGGCTTCGGGAAAACCTTTGGTAGTACACATGCACGCCACTGAATTCGACCGCTCGGGAAGCAACATCAACACCCAGGTATATGCCATCGAACGTGAGGGAATGATGGCCGCCGACCGTGTAATCACCGTGAGCAACCTCACCAGAAATATTGTCATCGAAAAATACGGCATCGACCCGGGCAAGGTAGTAACTGTGCACAACGCAGTAGAACCCAGCCTGTTTACCGAACTCGCCGACGTAAAAAGAAACCTGAACGAAAAAATCGTAACCTTTTTGGGCAGGATTACCTTTCAAAAAGGTCCTGAATATTTCATTGAAGCGGCCTACAAGATCCTCCAGAAAGACCCCAACGTACGCTTTGTTATGGGAGGGTCGGGCGACATGCTCAATAGGATGATCGAACGGGTAGCCAAACTCAGAATTGCCGACAAGTTTCACTTTACAGGGTTTTTAAAAGGAGGTGAAATCGACCAAATGTTTGCCCTGAGCGACGTATTCGTAATGCCTTCCGTTTCCGAACCATTCGGAATTGTTCCCCTGGAAGCCATGCGCTCGAATGTGCCGGTGGTCATATCAAAACAATCAGGAGTGGCCGAAATTTTGCGCCACGCCCTGAAAATAGACTATTGGGATGTGGACGGAATGGCCGATGCCATCTACGGGCTGTGCCACTACGAAGCCCTTTCGACCATGTTTAAAAAATATGGAAAAGTGGAGGTGGAAAACCTGAAATGGGAAAACGCCGCCGTGGAAGTGAACAAAGTTTACCAATCAATCCCCTTGCCTTGGTAGCCATGCTAAATCAAATTAATAACTGACGACAAAAAACATAAAAGATGAAATCAATTTGCTTCTATTTTCAGGTACACCAACCCTTTCGCCTTCGTACTTACCGCTTCTTCGACATCGGAGCCAAACACGACTATTTCGACGAACACGAAAATGCATTTATCATGCAACGTGTGGCCGAAAAGAGCTATTTACCCATGAATGCGCTGTTGCTGAAGTTGATTAAAGAATACGGATCGGCTTTCAAAGTCAGTTTTTCCATTTCGGGTATGGCCCTCGAACAATTTGAAGCTTATGCCCCGGAAGTGATAAAAAGCTTTAAAAAACTGGCTGATACAGGCAAAGTGGAATTCTTAACCGAAACCTACGCCCACTCCCTGGCATCCATCAGAAACCCCGAGGAGTTTAAGCGTCAGGTGAAGAAGCAATCGGAAATGATTGAACGTTTGTTCGGCGTGGTACCTACTACCTTTAGAAATACCGAATTGGTGTATAGCGATCAAATTGGCGAAATGGTAGCCGAAATGGGCTACAAACTGATGCTCACCGAAGGTGCCAAGCACGTGCTGGGATGGAAGAGTCCCAACTACATGTACAACAACGCCCGTCGTCCGGAACTTAAACTCCTGTTGAAAAACTTCAAGTTGAGCGATGATATCGCTTTTAGGTTTTCCAACCAAAAATGGGCAGGTTATCCTTTGACAGCCGAAAAGTTTACCGGATGGCTGGAAGCACTCGATGAAAAAGAGGAAGTGGTGAACCTCTTTATGGATTACGAAACCTTTGGCGAACACCAGTGGGCTGAAACCGGCATTTTCGATTTCATGAAGGCCTTGCCGGCACAAATCCTCAAATCGGGTAAATTTGCCTTTAATACGCCTGCCGAGTTAGGTAAAAAACTTCAACCCATGGGTGCCATTCACGTACCCTACCCCATCTCCTGGGCCGACGAAGAACGCGATATTACTGCATGGCTGGGCAACGACCTTCAGGATGAAGCATTTGGAAAACTTTACGCCCTCGAAAACAAAGTTCTTAACTGTAAAAATCCCCGGATACTAAAAACATGGTCGTATCTGCAAACATCCGACCACTTCTATTATATGTGTACCAAATGGTTTTCGGATGGCGACGTGCACAAATACTTTAACCCCTATGGCACACCATACGAAGCTTTTATCAACTACATGAATGTGCTGAGTGATTTTATTCTCGAAGTAGAAAAATGTAGTGAAGCAGGCGACGACCTGGCAGAATTGAAGCAGGCTGCCGGAAAAATAAAAGAAAAAGCCGGGAAAATCGCCCGCGAAAAAATGGACGACACCACCAAGAAACTTAAAAAAGCCGTACAAAAAAGCAGCGAAGTGAGTCTGAACGACATAAAAAACATGTCGAATGCAGCCATGAAAAAGCTTCTGAAAGAAATCGATCCCAAAACTTTGGCCATCGTGTTGAAAGACGCCGAAAAGGAAATTGTGGAAAAAGTGATTCCCAATCTTGGTACCAAAGCCAAAAAACAATTCGAAGAATTTCAGGTAAGCCTCAAAAAAATCAATAAAACCGAGGCCCGGAAGTACAAAAAAATCATTGAAGACAGAATAAATTCAATGCTCAATCAATAATCAGCAAACCTATTGCAGGTCGTCCGTTGCCACCAAATACAAACACTGTCAAAATTAATTTTACACAGATATTGACAGAAACCCTTCGGTGACAACGGGCGATTAACTATGTTTGCATCGCCAAAAATGGCCAATCTCAACCAACACACTTATCAATGGAATTGAATAATAAAGCTCTGATAACTCCTGAATTTGTTTTTGAAACCAGCTGGGAAATCTGTAATAAAGTAGGTGGTATTTACACCGTGATTTCAAGCAAGGCCCAGCGTACAAACGAACAACTTTTTGATAACTACATTGTTATCGGACCCGACGTTTGGAAACAAACCACTGCCAACCCCGACTTTCTGGAAATTCCGGAACTATATGCCGACTGGAAAGCAGTAGCATGGAAAGAGGGACTAAAAGTAAGAACCGGAAAATGGAATATCCCCGGAACCCCCAAGGTCATCCTCATCGATTTTACCCCCTTATTTCCTTTAAAAGACAATGTATTCGCCCGTTTCTGGGAAAAATATAAACTGGACTCGCTACGCGGTGAGTGGGATTACATCGAAGCCGCCATGTTTGGATATGCCGCCGGACAGGTAATCGACAGCTTTTCGAATCACCAGCTTAAAACTCAAAAAAATATCATTGCCCATTTTCATGAATGGATGACAGGCGCAGGCGTGCTCTATCTCAAGGATAAAAACCCAAGAATAAGCACCGTATTTACTACCCACGCCACCGTGCTGGGCAGGTCGATTGCAGGCAATGGTTTGCCCCTCTACAAAGACCTCACAAATTACCTGCCCGAGAAAACAGCCAGAGATTTTAACGTCACCGCCAAACACTCACTTGAATCTATTGCCGCGCGCGAAGCCGATATATTTACCACCGTAAGTGATATCACGGCACGCGAATGTCAGCAGTTTTTCGGACGGATGCCTGAAGTGATCACCACCAACGGCTTCGACGATGGCTTTATTCCCGACAAGGCTGAGCTCAAAAAACAAGCCGCGTCTGCCAGAAAAATTGCACTTGAGGTGGCCTCACAACATACCGGCAAAACCTATCCCGAAGACACCATTCTGCTGCTCACCAGCGGACGATACGAATACACCAACAAGGGTATCGACTTGTTTATTAAAGCATTAGGTCAGTTAAACCAAAACAAATCGGTAGCCGGAAACATGGTGGCCTTCATCGCAGTTCCCGGCAATCATGATGGTGTAGTGGAAAAAACAGAAAACGGATTTTCATCGCCGGCTGACAAATACCTTACCCACAAACTCTACCACCCTGATCACGATCCCATTCTCAAGGAAATCGCCCATCAAAACCTGACCAACGACGAAAACAGTACGGTGGACATCATCTTTGCCCCGGTTTACCTTGACAAGAAAGATGGAGTCATCAATCTTGACTATTATCAATTTTTGGGCGGTTTCGACCTCACCCTCTTCCCTTCATACTACGAACCCTGGGGTTATACCCCGCTCGAAAGTGTGGCATTCAACATCCCCACACTTACCACCACATTTGCCGGTTTTGGCGATTGGGCAATAAGAAATTTCAAGCTGGAACACAGATCGGTAACGGTGATCACCCGGGTGGAAGGCAATTCGGTGGACGCGATCAAACAAATTTCGGAAGCCATTGTTGCCTTTGCAAAAGCTGCCGACAAGGATAAAACAGCCGAAGAAATAAAACAAGTGGTGGAAAAAGCCAGTTGGAAACTGATGGTGTCCAATTATTTTAAAGCGTGGAGTGAGGCCTTTGCCCTTTCGGAAAGCCGAAAAAGTCAGTTGCCCACATTGCCCGAAAACGACACCTTACTGGTTGAAGCTCAGGCAGATTCAGACCGACCTATTTGGAAAAAAATCCTGATTCAAAATACGCTTCCGGATACACTGCAACCATTGAAGGAATTGGCCTTCAACCTTTGGTGGTCGTGGAACGACGACGCCGCCATGCTGTTTAGTTCCATCGACGAAGAAAAATGGGCTCGTTTTGAAAACAACCCGGTTCATCTGATTGAATCGCTTTCCAAAGACGAAATCGACCGACTTGCTGAGGACGATGCCTTTTTACTTATATTAAATAAGGTGTACGATCGCTTCCGCGACTACATGCTCGAGGCAAAAAATAAACCCGAAGATATGGTAGCCTATTTCAGCATGGAATATGGCCTGCACAGCAGTTTAAAAATATATTCGGGCGGATTGGGTGTGCTGGCAGGCGACTACCTGAAACAAGCCAGCGACTCCAACAAGAACATGATTGCGGTTGGTCTTTTGTACAGATACGGTTATTTTAAACAAACCTTATCGGTATTCGGCGATCAGCAAGCAGAATATAATGCACAGAAATTTACCCAATTGCCCCTGTCGCCCGTGCGTCATTCCAATGGTGAGTGGGTGGTGGTGCGTCTGGCATTTCCGGGACGCAATGTAACCGCCAAAGTATGGCAGGTGAATGTGGGCAGGATTCCCTTGTATTTACTCGACACCGACACCGAGGAAAATACAGCAGAAGACAGGGCCATTACCTACCAATTGTACGGTGGCGACAGCGAAAACCGTATCAAGCAAGAGCTGGTGTTGGGCATCGGCGGGGTGAGAATGATCGAAAGTATCGGACTTGATCCGGCCATCTACCACAGCAATGAGGGACATTCTGCTTTCATCGGGTTGGAACGTATTTTCAACTTTATGAAAAATCCCAAAATCGGATTTGATGCAGCTTGTGAATTGGTAAGATCATCCAACTTATTTACCACCCACACCCCTGTACCTGCCGGTCATGACACATTCGAAGAACACCTCATCAGAACTTATTTGCCCCACTATAGCGAACACTTCAGGATTAGCTGGCACGATTTTATGGGTTTGGGCAGATATTTCCCCGACAACTCAAACGAAAAATTTAGCATGAGCGTGCTGGCCACCCGACTTTCGCAGGAAATAAACGGTGTGAGCCGCATTCATGGACGGGTGTCAAGAGAAATGTTTCAGCCACTTTATCCCGGATATTTTGCCGAAGAACTGCACATTGGCTATGTTACCAATGGGGTTCACTACTACACCTGGACGGCGCCCCAATGGCAAAAACTTTACAAACAAAAGTTTGGCGATGGGTTCGAACAAAATCAACCCAACGAAAAATACTGGGAAAAAATATATGAGGTGGACGACCAGGTTATCTGGGAGAAAAAACTCGAACTTAAAGCCAACCTGATCAAGGTTTTAAGGGATAAACTTAAAAAAGACCTGACCCACCGTCAGGAAACCCCGCAAATCATCCTCAATTCCCTTAAAGGTATTGACGAAAGCACGCTGATAATTGGCTTTGCGCGACGTTTTGCTACCTATAAACGGGCACATTTACTGTTCACCAACCTTGAGCGTCTTGATAAAATCGTTAACAACCCCAAACGTCCTGTGGTATTTATTTTCTCCGGAAAAGCACACCCCAACGACAAAGCGGGACAGGATTTGATCAAACGCATCATCGAAATCTCCAAGAAAAAGGAGTTCATGGGGAAGGTTATATTTTTGGAAAACTACGACATGATTATCGGCAAATTGCTCACCAGCAGTGTGGACATTTGGCTCAACACCCCTACCCGTCCGTTGGAAGCCTCCGGAACCAGCGGCGAAAAAGCAGTAATGAATGGCGTAGTTAATTTCAGCGTTCTGGATGGCTGGTGGGCAGAAGGTTACAAACCCGATGCCGGTTGGGCCATTGAAGAAGCCAAAACATTCGCCAATCAACAATATCAGGACGAGCTGGATGCCGAAATCATCTACCAAACTCTTGAAAATGAAATTGTAAAAAAATACTACGACCGCGATAAAAATGGTATTTCCACCTCTTGGGTTGCTTATATTAAAAATACCATTGCCCGCGTAGCTCCCCATTTTACCATGCAGCGCCAACTGGAAGACTATTATAATAAATTTTACAACGATCTGATTGCGCGACGTAAAATGATTTACGGAACCGATTTTTCTCCTGCCATTCAATTGGCTGAGTGGAAAAAGAAGGTAACGCAGTCCTGGCCAAATATTTCCATGGAGAGTTTGCTCATTCCCGACACCAGTCGTACGCCGCTTGAATTTGGCAAACATTTTATTGCAGAAATAAAACTCAACATTCCGGGACTCAATCCGGAAGACATTGGTGTGGAA
Source organism: Bacteroidales bacterium (assembly GCA_965140775.1). Taxonomy (GTDB): domain Bacteria; phylum Bacteroidota; class Bacteroidia; order Bacteroidales; family F082; genus UBA6244. The sequence continues at coordinate 2,638,547 of OZ223471.1, forward strand.
GTACTTATGGGCAACAAGGCCGACGAAGAAGTCAAAACCATAAAGCTAAGTCAGGAATTGAAGTTGACGCATAGCGAACCGGGCAAAGTCACTTTTGCCATCGAAATGCCACTCGACCACTCCGGAATTTATGACTATACCTTCCGCATTTTCCCCAAGAATAAATTGTTAAAATACCGGATGGACTTACCTCTGGTCAAGTGGTTGTAAACCTTTTAAAAGCGCTCATTATCGGGCGCTTTTTTTGTTTGATGTCGGTTCATAAGAAATATAATGACCCTGCCCGCCGGAATTTGTGGTGTGGCTTAAATTTTTTGTATATTGCTTTGGTTTTTGCTTTATCTACAACAACCCTCATGAACCAAAGTTTTATTAGGTATTACCTCCGTTATTTTACTGTTGAATCTGAATGCATAACCCTATGGGGGATGGTCGATTGTAATGCTGACGGGTCATGTGGAATAAGGCAAAACTGAGTAGTCCGAATTGTCATTATCAAATACATACTCCTGTAAGTCAGTGAGAACAAATACACCAGTCATATCAAACAATAACCCACAACAAACCCAAGGTTGGGGAATCTGGTTTATGCTAGTGTTCTGGTTTGTGGCCCTGTCGAATAGGGGATTATATGCTGAACATCTGCCATCAGATTTATTCCCGACAACGGAATTTCAATTGTCCGACAGTATTTCGCTTCAGCGACAGCGCGATTCCCTATACCAACTTATACAGGAGGCACAGCAAAAGCACGCCACAATAGATGAAATTAAGTTGTGGAATGTGCTGGGTTCGAGTTTTTTGCAAACCCACCAACATGCAGCAGCCGACAGTTCATGGTATCATGCACTTCAGTTGATTCCCGATTCGCTGGAATCCCTGAAAGCACAGCTGCATTTAGACATGGCGTTTAACTACAAAAACCACCTCCTTTTCAACCTCGCAGAAGAACATTTGGAGTTGGCAGGTCAATTGTTTCAAAAAAACAAGAATAAAATGGGTGAAGCGATGGTTCTGTACGAACAGTCGATGATTGCCCAACGATTGGGCGATTACACCCGTGCCATCGGATTAATGCACCAATCCATGGATTTGTATCAGGAAATGAACGACAGGGCGGCCATGGCCCAGCTTTCGTTTGACCTGGGATCCATACTTCAAAAGTGGAAAAAATATGAGGTAGCAACCAAATATTTCAATGACGCTTATTCCTATTTCAGCGAAAAAGCAGATATGAACAACATGTTGCTTACCAAAATAAAACTGGGACAACTGGCACTGGCTGAAAAAAAATATACCGAAGCGCAGATCATTTTCGATGGTTTGCTTACCTCCGACAGCATCCGGCCCAACCAACATTTTAAAAGCCTGATTTTGATGAATTTGGGCGATGTATATTTCCACGACGGAAAGATGCTAAAGGCCTTGAATTACTACCAACAAGCTGAGACATCGGCACAATCCTCCAACGATCAAACCGATAACATCCAAGCCCTTCAGCATGAGGGAAAACTGTATATGGCCATGCAGGAATTTCAACAAGCTAAAAAAGTTGCGGAAGCAAGTTGTGCCTTATCGGAAAAGATGCAAAACAAGGAATACCTGCTTTCGGGATGGCAAATGATGGCCGACATCAGCTACCACCTTCGGGACTACAGCAATGCATACGACTATCTGAATCGATATACCCGTTTGAAGGACGAAATGTTCTCTGAAGAGGGCAATGCCATGGTGAATGAATTTGCGGTACGATACGAAACCGATAAAATCAGGGAAGCCTACCAAACCTTGATAAAGGAAAACGAATTGGCCAACACAAAGCTAAAGCGCCAACAGGACACGGGATCCCTTACCATGATCATTGCCGTTTTTGTCATCCTGGTTTCTTTGATCATTCTTATTTTTATCATCATTAGAAACCGGGAAAGTCAGCGAGGGTATGCGGTTTTGTCGATAAAGAACAAAAAGATCTCCGATCAAAAAGAAATACTTACCCAGCTCAATATTGAGCTGACCAAAAGCAGGGAGCAGTATCGAAGCATCGTGGAAAACGCGTCTGTGGGCATGTATCAAACTACACGTGAGGGCAAAATCAGGTTTGCCAATGCCGCCCTAAAAAAAATGCTTCGATATCCTGAAAATCTGGATATCAGCGAGATAAACCTGAGCATCGAACAGCCCCTTCGCCAAAAATTTATCGAATTACTCGAAAGTCAGGGTGTAATTACCGGCAGGGAAGATATGTGGAAGCGCTACGATGGAAGCTACATGGAAGTAAACGAAAGTGCCTGGTTGGTTTATGATAACGAAAGCCAGGGCTTTATTTACGAAGGGGTTGTGGAAGACATCTCCAAGCGCAAGGAAGCCGAATTGGCTCTTACCGAATCGCAAGATAAACTCCGAAAGATGAATTCAGAACTTGTTGAAAAAAACAAATTAATAGAAAAAGCGAAAAATGAAGCAGTTACCGCCAACGAAATAAAAAGCATCTTTCTGGCCAATGTAAGCCACGAAATCAGAACACCCATGAATTCCATTATCGGTTTTTCGGAAATACTGGCACGCAACAGTGTAGATGAACAACAATTGTATTATATCAACGCCATCAGGTCGAGTAGCTCCAATTTGCTTGCACTTTTGAACGACATACTCGATCTGTCGAAAATTCAATCTCACGAAATCAAACTGATTTACGAACCCGTTTCCATCAAAAAAGTCACCCTCGATGTCAAGAAAATCTTTCAATTAAAGGGTGGTGAAAAAAAGTTGGACCTGGTTTGGGAATTTGCCCCGAACTTCGCCGACAGGCTAAACATCGATGGGGTACGCATGCGACAGATACTTATAAATATGGTGAGCAACGCCATCAAATTTACCGAAAAAGGAAGTGTAAAGGTCTATTTCTCAACAAAAAGCGAGGGGCAAAACAGGTGCGAATTGCAAATAAAAATTTCTGACACAGGCATTGGCATTGCACAGGAGGAATACAACACGATTTTTGAAGCCTTTAAACAGAGTAAATTTCTTGGCGACAAAGCATACAGTGGGACGGGACTTGGCCTGAGTATCTCCAAGCAATTGGTAGAAAACATGGGAGGCAGAATACAGCTCGAAAGTGAGCTGAATGTGGGCACGACCTTCACCATTACCATCCCCCATGTTGAAGTTGTGGACAACAAGGCTGATACCGAAACCACCGAAAATCATTCAGCCCCCACCCTGCATTTGGGCGAGTTTTCCTTTGAAAATACAAATGAAAATTCTCCGGTTCACCTAACCCTTTCTGAAGCAGAAAGAGAGAAAACTGTATCCGCACTCGGCTGGCAGTGGGAAAAGCTAAACCAAAGTCACCTCGTGCCCCAACTTATCCTGTTTGCACAAAGCTTAGGCGAATTTGCCACCACCGAAGACCTGCCGGCATTGGTCGCCTTATCAACCGAATTGCAAGCCGCTTGCCAGAGATTCGATGTGGATAAAATAGAATTCCTACTTTCGGGATTAAAAAATATCTTTGTAAAATAACCCAAATAATGAACGGATAAAATTATGGAAAGTGAAAAAATTCTGATTGTTGACGACATTTCTAAAAACATCCAGATTTTGGGTAATATTTTGGCCCAAAATAATTATCAAATTGCTTATGCACAAAGCGGAAAGGAAGCGTTAAAAATTTGTGAAATGCAATCGTTCGACCTCATCCTGCTCGATATCATGATGCCCGGAATGGATGGTTATGAGGTATGTATCAAGCTGAAATCCGAGCCGAAGACCAAAGATATTCCCATCATTTTTCTTACCGCCAAAGCCGACATGGAAAGCATTGTAAAAGGTTTTGAAGTGGGCGGACAGGAATACATAACCAAACCATTTAACTCGGCCGAATTGCTGGCAAGGGTACAAACCCACCTGCTGTTGCGAAAACAAAAGCAGGAACTCATGCACATGAACAACCACCTGGAAGACCTCGTAAAAGAACGAACCACCCAACTGGAAAAGGCCAACAAAAAACTGGGGGAACTCGATCAGGCCAAATCAAATTTTTTGGCACTCATCAGCCATGAAATCAGAACACCCCTCAACGGAATCATCGGTCTTACCCAATTGCTCAATCAAACAAATATCGACAGCAGCCAACAAGAATACCTGGAATACCTGACCGAAGTTTCATCGCGTTTGGTTAAATTTAGTGATATCGCCATGTTGATCACTCAACTGAAAACCGACAAGTACAGTCCCGACATCATGCCGGTTTCGCTTACCCACCTCATCGAAACTTCCATAGCGAACTACCAAAAGCAAAATCCCCACACCACCCTCAATATTAATTACGAAATGCCTGACCATCTAATACTTGTGCTTGCCGATTCTGAACTGATGGTCATTGGATTTATCATGCTCATGGAGAACGTAGAACGTTTTGGCGGATTGGGCGCTCAATTAAACATTTATGCCGAGGAGGTTTCGGATGAAATGCACATTCACTTTTCGGACAGTGGTCCCGGATTTTCGGAACAAGCGCTGGAACACATCTTTCAGCTCTTTTCGGCAGGCGACATTCTGCACCACGAAGGGTCGGGTCTGAGTTTGGCAACGCTCAAGCTGATTCTGGAGCTGCAAAATGGCGACATTCGAATCATCAACAAAGAAAAGGGAGGTGCGCAAGTCACCATCATGTTAAAGCAATCAACCTAATGGTTCACTACTTTCCGCGCCCCTGAAGCACGATCATTACGGTGTAAATGAGGATTTTAAAATCCATGGCAATGGACATGTTCTCCAGATAAAGAATATCGTATTGCAATCGCACAATCATTTCGTCAACGGTGGATGCATAGCCGTATTTTACCTGTCCCCAGGAAGTGATGCCGGGTTTTATTTTCATCAACAATCGATAATGTGGCGCACGTTTCACGATTTGATCGATATAAAACTGACGCTCAGGACGGGGACCAACCAGCGACATATCGCCTTTGAGTACCGTATAAAACTGCGGAATTTCGTCGAGCCGTACCTTACGCATAAACAGCCCAAAAGGTGTGATACGGGTGTCCACATCCGACGAAAGCTGTGGGCCGAATTTTTCGGCATCGGCATACATCGATCTGAATTTATGCATCATGAAGGGTTTGCCATGCTTGCCTATTCTTTCCTGCGAAAACAAGATGGGTCCGGGCGATGACAATTTCACCCCGATGGCGGTAAAAATATACACGGGAATTAAAAGAATCATGGCAATGAGGGAGGCCACGATGTCGATAATCCGTTTCAACGATTGCTGCCAGGCAGGCATTAGGTCGGGAGATATTTCGATGAGCGGGGTGTGAAAAATACCCCGTGTACGTACCGATCCGAAAATAATGTCTTGCATCAACGGTATCACCTTGATAATGACGCTGGTAGTTTCGAGTTCGGTAATAATACGCTCAATGGTGTCTATTTCAGAGCGTTCGATGGCAATAACCACCTCCTCCACCTTATAATCATTGATAACGGCGTTCAAGTCTTTGTAGGCACCTAAATGGGGTAAAAACTTACCGATTTTGAAATCGTCGCGGTCGTGTACATTCACGAATCCTACAAAGTGGTTACCCGAAGAAATTTCCTGACCGGTGATGTCGTTATACACTTTCATGGCATTGCCATTACTCCCGATTATCAGTGTATTAAACCCCAATTTGCCACTATGAATTTTCTTTACCGTGATGGTGGTGAGGGCCAGCCTGAATACATAGGTAAACCCAAACTGCAGGAAAAAAAGAATGGCAAATGACTGATAATATGATTTATAGGTAACAATAAAATCGTCCAGAATAAGCAGGAAGAAAATAATGGTGACACCGATCAGGGTGATAATCAACGTTTCGCCCAACTCCTTCAAACGGGCTTTTCGGTAGATACGACGATAAGAGCCAATCATTACGTACAACATCAACCAAAACAACGGCACCAGAATAATTCCTGTCCAGAATTTGGAGTCGTCGAGAACGGTGTTGATATGCGATAAGATGGTGGAGTCTTCGGTGTACTTGCGAATAATATAAAACAAACTCCAAGCAAGGCCGGCAGCCAGCCAGTCGAGAGTCACATATTTCGCTACTTGTAAACGTCGATTCATACGCCCTTATCTGGAAACTATTTTAAGGTTATCGATATATATTTCAGCATTGGTAACATCACTGTCGATATCTGCTCTGAATATCACTTTGTAGTCGTCGGCATTGGGATTCAAAGAAATATTCGGTCCCAGGTTGACATAAATTTTAGTCCATTCGTCGGCATAATTCACAAACAACAAGGGAATCTCCTTGAATTCATCGTAAACCCTCATCAACAATCCCACCGAAAACAGGTTATTGGTTTTTACATCCATTTCGAGCACTACCACAGCACCTGGCGAAGTGGGCATATCAAAACTATTGTAGGAAGCCGCACCATATACAGGTTTTTCCTCTGTGAGGCTAATAACGCCCGAATATCGTGAATTTGGTGAAAGAAAGGCCACCGGATTATTTTCGGGCGAAGTGCGCTTGATGACTGTATCACTGGTACTTATTTCCTGGAAAGAAATGTCGGGCTGCTCAAAATCTTCCATCCATTGAAACTTCAAACCGGTGGCATAGGTGGTGGTTAGTGTACCCAATTTGGCTTCCTGCTCCGGCACAAACTCAAATTCGTCGTAAACAATGGGGCTGTAAAAAGGATAGGGAACCCTGGTGCTTGATATGCCGTTAATATTAATGCCGGGTCTGATTTCAAGTTTGTGTTTACCTTCGGCCAATACCGGAAAGAAGGCGGGCAATGCAAAAACACCCACAAGTCCATCGTCCACATATACCCAAACATTGGTAATATGTGAAGAATTAGCACCCTCTTCGGAATAATTGGTTTGAACAAGAAAGTTGTCGATACTTAAGTAGGCAGGCACGGTTTGCGATCCCGAGAATTTATAACAACCCTGAAAAACTACCAATCCCGCAATGAGGAGGACAACCAATGGTAAGTATGGCTTAATAAGTAATTTCAAACCCTGAACCTTTTGTGAATAAAAACGCAAACGTTTGCGAATTATTGTAGTTATTATCGTCCATTTGCGACCGAACCCACAATTTTTTCCATAATCATATGTGCCACCTGAAGTGCATGATAGCCGTCGTGAATGGTTACGGGCGGTTCGGTATTGTGCAAGATGGAATCCTTAAAGCTTTTGAGCTCTTCCACAATGGCGTTAATATTTTCAATATCAGGCTTTTCAAAGAAAATTCTTTTCTTTTTCTTATCGTTACCCAAATCCAGTACCATGGCCATGGGATCGTCGGGCATGGTATCAATTTCATCCATTCTGACGATTTCGGCCACTTTGTCCAGAAAATCAACAGTGATATAAGCATCGCGCTGAAACATACGGGTTTTGCGCATGTTTTTCAACGAAAGACGGCTGGCGGTAAGGTTGGCCACGGCTCCATTTTCAAATTCCAGACGGGCGTTGGCAATGTCGGGGGTATCGCTCACCACGTTTACACCACTGGCATGCACCCTTCTCACTTTTGATTTCACGGCGCTCAGTACAATGTCGATGTCGTGAATCATCAAATCGAGAACAACCGGAACGTCGGTACCACGGGGATTGAACAAGGCCAGGCGGTGGGTTTCGATAAACATCGGACTGTTGATGTAAGGCTGGGCGGCCAAAAATGCCGGATTGAAGCGCTCTACGTGCCCCACTTGTACCTTCACCCCTGCTTCCGTGGCCAGACTTATCAATTCCAAAGCCTCCTCGGGTGTGGTAACGATAGGTTTTTCGATAAACACATGCTTTGATTTGCGTATGGCTTCCTTCGCGCAGCTGAAGTGCGAAACGGTGGGAGTAACAATGTCCACCACATCCACTGCGTCAACCAACTCGCTTACACTATTGTAACCTTTGATATGATACTCATTTTCAATTAGTTTTACCCTTTCCGGATCGGGATCATAAAACCCAACCAATTGAAAATCGTCAACTTTAAGAATACAGTTTAAATGGATTTTACCCAAATGGCCTACGCCTAAAACACCTATTTTTATCATGTCGAAAAAAAATTTCGACAAAGGTAGTTTTTTCTTGCTGCCATTATTTCTATTTTCGCAGAAAAATGAGAACTAATAAGGATTACAGATAATGATGGAAGACTTGTATCGACATAAGGGGATGAGAAAAAAGCTGGTGGAAGTAATCAGAGAGAAAGGAATAACCGACACCCGTGTGCTGGAGGCCATCAATAAAATTCCGCGTCATTTTTTTCTGGACTCTTCATTTTTGGAATTTGCGTATGAAGACAAACCCTTTCCCATTGGTTCGGGTCAAACCATCTCACAACCTTATACCGTAGCTTTTCAAACAGAACTCCTTCAGGTAAAGAAAGGCGATAAAGTATTGGAAATCGGCACCGGATCGGGATATCAGGCCTGTGTTTTGGACGAAATAGGTGCCAAAGTATTTACCATTGAAAGGCAAAAACGGTTGTTCGACAAAACAAAGGCCTTTTTAAAGGAAAGCGGATATCATCACATCAAGGTATTTTTTGGCGATGGTAATATCGGTTTGCCCACCTATGGTCCTTTCGACAAGATATTGATAACCGCTGCCGCACCTTATATACACCAAAACTTAATCGATCAGCTAAAAACAGGTGGGTATATCGTTGTACCTTTGGGTGAAGGTGAGGTGCAAACCATGATGCGCTATACCAAAATGGAAAACGGCGACCTCGTTTCAGAAACATTTGGATCCTTTCGGTTTGTTCCGCTATTAAAAGACAAGGGCAACGACTAAAACACAAAAAGGCCGCGCCAAGCGCAGCCTTTTACCCGATTTTACCAGGCCTACAAAAAATTATGAAGAAAAACCCGGTAAGGGGTTTTTCTCCACAATTCAGTTTATTTTGCAGAAACATTAACTGAAGTAGTAGCTGTAAAACCTACTCCGGCATTTGTTCCTCCGCTTATTGTGCCAGTTATCGAAAACATCCAGTTGCCTGAAAGACGGTTAAAAACATCAGGTACTGTTACTGTCTCTCCGCGTAAAACGATTGCACCAGTACCTGCATACTGTATTGTTTCAGAAGTGGGAGCAGTTACTACTAATTTTGTATAGGTAAAATCATCCGTAATACAAGTAATACCAAAAATAATATCAGTCCCTGAACCAATTGAAGTTGCTGAAAAGCTGGGGGTATAAGGGGTTGGGGTTGGCGTTGGATCTTCATCCTTATTGCAACCACCGTAAACAAACGTCATACTCAGCAGTAAAACGCCCAAAACTTTAAGTAAACTTTTAACTTTCATAATTTTTAGTTTTATGTTTGCCTATGAAAACAAACGGGTTTAACATACGAATTCAAAGATAAATTCACAAAGGGGGCATTTCAAAGCCCAATGAGCATGCGTATTTGAATGTTGAATATTCGTGTCGGGTGCTTGATTATTTGTTATGGAAAGATTTGAACAACGCCATTCACATTCACTTAGAATACTGAAATACACGAATTTAAATCGGCCATGATTACAACAACGGACCTAATCCGAAAAGTATGGAAACAAATTTTTTACACAGAGTTCCGCAGAGTTTGCCACAGAGTTGCTCCGATTATTTTATTGAGGCAATGCAAAACTCTGCTCATCAACAGCATGTATCTTTTGTGTCAGGCTGTTAAAGTGTCATCGAAGCGTTTGTAAAAAACTTTTTAGTGAATGAACGACTTTAGCAAATGGACTCAAGGATTTCCTCTTTATTTTCCCAAATCAGGGGAAGCGCCGCCGGAGTGTGGCAAATGAAACAAAAATGGTTACAACTGCTCCATTAGTTTCATGAACGTGTCTTTACGTCGCGACGACACGGGTACTTTTGAATTGTCGGTCATGACTACAGTTCCGCCCAGTCCCTTTTCGTACGATTCGATAAAACGTATGTTGATGATATGCGACTGATGAGTTCTGAAAAAGCCGTAATCGGTGAGCATCTCCTCAAAATCCTTGAGTGTTTTCGACAAAATCAACCGTTTGCCATTCAACAGAAACACCTCTGTGTAGTTTTTATCGGCCATACACCTTACTATCTCCCTTACCTTCACCACATAGATGGCATTGAGGGTATTCAGTACGATGCGGTGCTCTTCTCGGTCTTTTTGCATGTTATGAAGGTAGTTTTCAACCTTAACCATTTCATTGTCCGCATGATATTCCGTGAGAGCGGCCTTTTCAACCGCTTCAATCAGTTCGTTGGCGTTGATGGGTTTCATCAGGTAGTCCATGGCCGATTTACGAATGGCCTGTATGGCGTATTGCTCGTGGGCAGTTACGATGATAAACCTAAACTGAATCGATTTTACCTTAGCAAGCAAATCGAACCCTGTTCCGTCGGGCATGTTGATATCCAAAAATACCAAATCGGGTTCCAATTGTTTGATTAATTCCACCCCGGACTTAACATTGTCGGCTTCACCAACTATTTCAACCTGGTGGCAATATAGCTCAAGAATATTTCGAATGACCTGTCGGGCATTTGGTTCATCATCAACAATTACGGTTCGCAACATAGTTTTACCAATTAATTAGCTATCAGTGGTATATTTATAAGGCAAGGTAAATCGAACACAAGTTCCGAGTACATTTCCATCGCTATCTTTCTTTTCCTGAACATCAAAAATAACTTTAAAACCATATTTCTTAGCCAAAATGGAAATTCTTTCCCGGGTAATTTCCAGGGCCGTGCTTTTATGGTCTGTTTTACGGATACTCAGCTTGAGCGCTGCGGTCAGTCCGATGCCATCGTCATCCACCTCAAATACCAGATGATCAGCCTGATGTACAAACCTTATTAGCAGATGTCCGGTACCTTCTTTGGCAAACAGTCCATGTTCCAGGGCATTTTCTATCATGGGCTGGGCAAGCATGGGTGGAATCATTATGCCATCAGTATCAATTTCTTCATCCACCTCAAAGGCATAATCGAATTTTTTGGGGAAGCGCAAACTTTGCAACTTCAGATACAACTCCAACGTTTCCAATTCTTTGGCAAGGGTAATAAACTCCGACTTGCTGTTATTGAGTATCAACCGGAAAAGTTTGGCGAAATCGGACAGGTAGTTGCCGGCCTCCCTGGGGTCGTGTGAGTAGATAAAATTTTGGATAGCCAAAAGTGAATTTCCCATAAAATGGGGGTTCATTTGCAAACGGAAAATTTTTTGTTGAAGCTCAATGGTTCGCCCATAGAGTTTGAGTTCGTATTCGCGCCGTTTGATGTAGAGAAACAACAAAAAAGCCAGGCTAAACAGAACGAGGGCAATAAACCATATTTTAAAATAAAAAGGCCGGAGTACCTGAATCTGAATGGAAGCAGTTTTTGTTGACCAATTGCCGCTTCGGTCGCCAATGCGATACAACAAGGTATAATCTCCCGGAGGGAGCGCCGCAAACCGAACCCTGCGTTGCTTGTTGTCGATATCAACCCAACCTTCATCAAATCCGTCCAGCTTACATTGGTACAAATAGCGTTCGGGATTTACCAGATCGGTACTGTTAAGCTCGATGGCAAACACTTTTTCATCGGGTTCAAGGGTAAGCTTTTTTTGTTGATTCAGGTCGTGGCTAAAGATATGGTCGTATATCATCAGCCTGCCAAAAAATGGGATGGGCACCAGGGAGTCGATTACTATTTGTTCCGGTTGAAATAGATTAAACCCGGCCACACCACCAAAGAACAGATTTCCATTTTTCAGTTTTAAGCGGGCCTTGGAAAAGGTATTGCTTTGAATACCATCCTGTTTGAGGTACTGTGTAAACACTTCGTATTGCACATTGAATTTAAACAAGCCATCGCCGCGGGTAGAAATCCATAAATTATTCTGGTCATCAACCAGCATGGCAGCCGGATTGTTGGTATAAAAACCCTCCTTGAAACCAAGGCTTGAAAACCGATCGTTTACCGGGTCATATTTCTGCAAGGTATTGGTCAGCACCCAAATTTGACCTGACAAATCTTCGCATACATCATTTACCTGATTGGAGGTCAGACCACTTGGCACCTCTCCATCGGCAAAATAAGCCAAGGCCGTATCCTCATCAGGAAAATATCGGTGTAGGCCGCAATCGGTGGTTCCTACCCAGATGGAACGGTAACTGTCGGGATACAAACGGGTGATAATTCTGGAACACTGAACCCGCTGAAACCGATCCTTTAAGCTTTGACCAAACTGAAGGTTTTTCCTGTCGAAGGTCATTAAGCCGTCGGCGCCCCAAAAAGCAATATAGAACCGGCCATTGTGGTCCTCACAAAAATCTGAATACCAATCTCTTTCCAAACTCTCGGGGTGGTAGGTAAAAAGAGTGAATTGTTGTTGGGCCGGGTTGTACAGGTTAAACCCAATACCCCTCCATAGGCCAATCCACAGCAGTTGATTTTGATCGTAATACAAAGCGCTTACATGGTTATCGGCCAGGTGATTGCGTCCTCCCTCCCTCCGGTTGAAATGCTCGAAACGGTCGGTTTGCAAACGAAACAAATCAAGCCCGTCTTCCTCATATCCAATCCACAAATCGTTGTTCGAATCTTCGGCAACCGCAGTTACAGTGTACCCTTCAGGACTGTTGCTGATTCCGGGAATGTGTGTATAGGTATTAAACGGGTAGGCAGATGGATTGTAAATATTGATACCCAAACCGGTACCAAACCACAAATTTCCTGCATGGTCGAGTAGTATATCGAAAACACTGTTGTTTGACACCGAATTGGGATTATCCTTTTCGTTGGTAAAAACCATCATGCTCGAGTCAGCCGCTGAAAACCTATAAATTCCGCTCCCTGTGGCAAACCATAAATTTCCCTGCAAATCTTCCTGAATATCGTAGGTGGTAACGCCAAAAAATTTTTGAAACTGAAGGGTTTCTCTATCAAGCAGATATACGCCATCCAATCCGGTAACCCAAAAATTATTGTTTCTATCCTCAAAATAGCAGGCCACATCCTGTGCGCGCTTTTTGGTGAAATCATGTTCACTCGAAGAAATCGAAATCAGGGTATTTGTTTTATTATCCAGAAACATGACGGGCATACCACGACCACCGATCCACAGGGTTTGGTTGTGGTCGAAAAACAAGGTATGGTACAGGTAATACGGTTGATGGCTGGGTTCGTGTGCATATTTTGCCATCACCAGGTGCGATTTGATGTTCATTTGGATGAGAAACCCTTCCTGAATATCGAGCCAGAGGATGGAATCGTTTTGAAAAATCATCTTTCTTACATAGGGCTCCTCGGGCAGGGTGGAATCTCCACGGAGGTCAATATGTTCGAAACTATTGGTCAGGCGGTTATACAAATTCAAACCTTTCTTTGTTCCAACAAACAGTTGTCCGGCACCATTGGTTACCAAATCAGAAATGTGACTCGACGACACTGATGTATAATTATCGTGATTGTGCTTGTACACCTCGAAAGCACGTCCATCGTATCGGTTAAGACCGTCTGAGGTTCCTACCCAGACAAAACCAAACCGATCCTGCAATAAATCAGTAACTAAGTTATCCGACAACCCCTGATCGGTAGTCAGCCGAATGAACCTCACCTGAGGATTTTCCACCACCTGATCATTAAAAAGGAGCGGGCGCTGAGCCCTAACAACCAGACTCAAAACAAGTAACATGCTGAGATAGATTGCTTTCTTCATTCCATTAAAATTTGGGCAAGGTGCTTAAAATGGTGGCTATTTTTTCGTCCATACCAATGGATCCGTTAATCCAACTAATGCGCACACCGGCTCTTTCCATCCTTCTGAACCAGGTCATCTGCCGTTTGGCAAACTGGTGGATGGCGATGTTCAACAATTCGAACATCTCCTGATAAGAGATTTCTCCCACTACATACTGGGTGAGATAGCGATACTCCAAACCATAAAACTTCAGTTGTTCGGGAGTTAATCCGCCTTCCAGCAGATTACGCACCTCCTCCACCATCCCTTGGTCCAAACGTTGCTTTAGCCTGTGGGTGATGCGGTCGCGCAATGCCTGACGGTCGAACTGAATTCCGAAGTTGATGGAGTTGATACGTGGCATTTGGAAACCTTTCTCCGGATGCGATTGGCGGTAATCGGCAATTTCGATGGCCCTGACGAGGCGTTTTTTATCCGAAATATCTGTGGTGTTATGCACGGGACCATAGGATTTAAGCTTGCGTACCAGTGCCTCTTGCGACAATCCCTCCAGTACCTCCCGCAACACATGATTGTCGGGCACTTGTTGCAGGTCGTACGCCCGCAAAACCGAATCAAGATACAAACCCGATCCCCCACACATGATGGGTATCCGATCTCGCTTGCTGATTTGCTCCAAGGCATCTGCTGCCATTTTCTGAAATTCAAACACATTGAACTCATAACCCGGGTCAACAATATCGATCAGGTGGTAAGGAATCTTCTGTCCGTTGATGACAAAATCCTGCAAATCTTTTCCCGTACCCAAATCCATACCACGGTACACCTGACGCGAATCGGCGCTAATGATTTCTCCCTGAAGCAGCGCTGCCAACTGACATGCCAAACTGGTTTTACCTGTTGCTGTGGGCCCTAATATGGTGATGATATGAAACATACCTCCGAATAATTTATTGCAATTTACAAACTTATAAAATACCGAGCCTTTCTCAGTCCATTTTCTTTCGCATACAATGCCCGGCGCAAAGCATCCAACCGGGAGATTTCCAAACCTAAAATTCCTGTTGCCTTGAGGAGTGTTTGCATCTCATCGTTGAAAATCTCAGGGAATTCGGAACCATAGGTGTAAGTCAATACTTGATGATCCGGGAATTTTTCCTCCCCTTGTCGCTCACGCAAATATTGCAGTATCCGCAAACCATCCACCTTACCCTTGCATGCTTTGACAAACTGTTGGCTCGTTTTAAAATTTTTCTTTAGCGGATGCCACCAATGCCAGTCTCCAAAACGCGACTCAAAAAACCCATCCATGGGCGTAACAGCCTCCTCATCAAACCACTGAGCAAATACCTGAAACGCATCGCCGACCTCATCAAAGAACTCAGGATGATACAATGGATACGACGACCAATCACCTGAATTGCCTTTGATTAACGCCGGACCTGTACCAAAATCCACACGACTTGAAAAACGTGGCGACGGATAGGCCTGAGTTTCGGTCCAAATACCCAACATTCCCAGCTTCGTCAGGCGCTGCATGAAATAAAAATCTTCACCGCTTTTCACGGGAGTGATCCCACCCAGCTTGCGGTACGACCATACCGGAAACGCCATGGCAGAGCCCAATGCCGAAAAAGCGTACGGGTTTTCGATACGCAACATTTGAATGGCATAATGCCTCATATACAACTCATAACGCAGGATATGCACATCGGCGCCATCACCCGACAAAGGGTGGAAATAAGGAATGGCCAAGCCCACCATTTTAGGATTATTAACAAGGGTTTGGGCCACCTCCGTAAGAAAATTGGGCGGATAAACAGTGTCCGCATCCATACTAACGATGATATCCTGTGGATACGCCATGTCTGAAATGGCATCCATGCATTTTTTTCGTGCCCAACCTACGCCACCCTTGCCTTTTGGCCAGCCATTTCCGGGCGAAGCATGATCGATGAGGGTAATGGGAAAAGCATCGAAATCCTTAAAAAATGTTAAGCTTCTTTCGTTATCCTCAACCAAATGAGTGTGTTCGGGAGTATGGCGCCAACTTTCGTAATGGTTTATACACACCACCAGATGAAAGTTTTGATTTTGTTGCAGTTGCAGCGACGTCACCAATCTGTCCAGATTTTCGTACTCCGCCAAAACCGGAAGCGCCAAGTACAAAGTTACCCCATTTGTCATGAAGCAAAAATCCTACAAACAGCAATATCCCGACCTTAGTTATTAAATTATTTTTACTTTTGGGTTAATTTATAATTCTTCTAAATAATCGCCATGATAAACAATCCGGTCATACAGCAACTGCCAAAACACTTAATGGGTTTTATTACGGATCAGCACTACGACGACTACACCCCTCAGGATCATGCCGTTTGGAGGTTTGTAATGAAACAGAACCTGCGTAAACTTGCTACCCTGGCACACGCATCCTATCTGGCAGGGCTCAAGCGAACCGGCATCAGCATCGATTATATCCCCGGAATTGAAGACATGAACAAAATTCTGAGTAAGATAGGCTGGGCGGCGGTGGCTGTAGATGGTTTTATCCCTCCGGCAGCTTTCATGGAATTTCAGAAACATCAGGTGTTGGTGATTGCTGCTGATATACGCCCATTCGATCAAATAGAATACACACCGGCGCCGGATATCATCCACGAAGCAGCGGGTCATGCACCCATCATCGCCGATGAGGAATATGCTGAATATTTACGCAACTTCGGCGACATTGGTTCCAAAGCCTTCTCATCCAAAAAAGATTACGAATTGTATGAGGCCATCCGACATCTGAGCATCCTGAAGGCCGATCCCAACTCTTCGCAGGAAAGCATTTTTAGTGCCGAAAAAAAGATTGAACTCCTCAACGAAAACATGGGCATCCCATCTGAAATGGCCATGATCAGAAATCTTCATTGGTGGACAGTTGAATACGGACTTATCGGCGATTTAAACCAACCTAAAATTTATGGAGCCGGACTACTTTCCTCCATTGACGAGAGCATGAGCGCCATGAAAAGGGATGTGCTGAAAATTCCCTATACCATCGATGCCATGCACTACAATTTTGACATCACAAAACCCCAGCCTCAGCTTTTTGTAACACCAGACTTTAAGCACCTGAATCGTGTTTTGGAGGAGTTTGCCCAGCAAATGGCCTTGCGGCAAGGCGGACTTGATGGCATATTAAAAGCTATTGAGTCGGAAAATGCCGCCACCGTTCAGTATGCTTCCGGATTGCAAGTGTCGGGCGTTTTTTCAGATGTACTGGTAAACAACGGACAGGCGGTGTATTTAAAAACAACCGGTCCCACCATACTTTGCCACAACAATACCCTGTTGGCCGGCCACGACAAAACCTACCACGCCGAAGGATTCGGCAGTCCCATCGGACGTATCAAAGGCACACTCAAACCCACGCGATTGATGTCGGAAAGCGAATTGGCACAGGTAGGCATTATTAAAGATCAACCCACTGAGTTTGAATTCGATTCCGGCATCACCGTCAAAGGAACCCCAACCAAGATTCTTCGCAAAAACGGACAAACTCTGCTGATTTCGTTTCGCGATTGTACCGTCTTGCACGACAACGACCTGCTTTTCGATCCCGCCTGGGGTACATACGACATGGCCGTGGGCGAGCACATCCCTTCGGTATTTAACGGGCCCGCAGACCCTGAAGCATATGGGTTGACTTATGAAGCTCCCGTGGAAAAAACCCACAAAATCAATTATAGTCCCAAAGCCCGCCATTGCCATCAACTGTACCAAAAGGTAAGAGACATCCGGGAAGGAAAACTGACGGTTGACCACCTCACTCCACTTTATAAAGAATATTTGCAACATTTTCCCAACGATTGGTTGCTTGCCGCCGATATGCTGGAGATTAGTAAAAACGAAAATCTGCCTTTGGCAAATGAGATTACGGATCATTTAAACAAATTGAAATCGAATAATCCACATTTGGAAAACCTGATTAACAATGCGTTGAACTAATCTGATCAATAGGCTGTAAAATGAAAATGGGCTTGCGATAAAAACCGTATTTTTGACCTCAAAAAATAACCGCATGAATATTGAATTAAAAGGGAAGCTTATTCAGAAGCTGGAACCTGTGTCCGGACAGAGTAAAAACGGAAATTGGCAAAAACAGGAATTTGTTATTGAAACCGACGACCAATACCCAAAAAAAATCTGCATGAATGTATGGGGCGATAAGCTGCAAGCTTTGGCCTCCGTGGTTGTGGGCGACAACATTACGGCCTCGGTAAACATCGAATCGCGCGAATTCAACGGTCGTTGGTACACCGATATCCGTGCCTGGCGCATTCAAAAAGATGCCGATGAAGGAAGCACCCCACCGGCAGCCATGCCCTCGCTCCCACCCGACGATTTGGGTTTGCCCGATGATGACCTCCCATTTTAGCTAAATGACAAACAGCCCTTTGCACCTTTCGAAAAAACCGGCACCCGGACTGGTTTGGGCGCATATGGCTGCCATTGGAGCCAATATTATTTATGGCATTAACTATGTGATTGCCAAGGGAATCATGCCCGATTACATGGCTCCCAGGGCGGTAATTTTTTTAAGGGTGTCGGGTGCCGTGGTCATCTTCTGGCTAATTTCGGCATTCATGCCCCGGCAGAAAGTTACCAAACCCGACTTAGTGAAAATGGCAGTGGCTTCGCTATTTGGTGTGGCCATCAACCAAATCATGTTTTTTGAAGGATTGAACCTCACCACCCCCATCAATGCATCCATCATCATGGTTGGGGTGCCCATACTGGTGCTGTTCTTCTCCCATTTTCTTATTAACGAGCGAATTACCCGCAACAAACTTATTGGGATAATCCTCGGATTTGCCGGATCCGCTTTTCTTATCACCCGCGCCGGAAGCATCTCCCTTGATGGAACATCGCTGGGAAATTTGTTCATCTTCATCAATGTTTCCTCCTATGCCTTGTTTTTGGTACTCATCAAGCCGCTCATGCAGCGTTACCATCCGCTTACGGTAATGAAGTGGGTCTTCACTTTTGGGCTCATCTTTGTTACACCCTTTACTTTGCATTTGGCACTTCAAGCTGATTATCAAGCCATTCCCAACCATATTTGGATGTCGATTGTATATGTGGTACTTTTCACCACCGTATTGGCCTATCTGCTTAATAACTATTCACTTACAACCATAAGTCCGACGGTAAACAGCGCTTATATTTATTTTCAACCATTTCTGGCTACCTTTGTGGCCATGCTTTTTGGAAAAGACCAAATTGGCTGGATCGAAATGATTGCGGCAATCATCATTTTTACCGGGGTCTATTTTGTTAATTTTAAAACTTCGTCCATTAAAAAAACCACCACATGATACCATCTATTCCGCAGCTAAAATATACAGACGGTTCCCAATTTTTTCTGTTGGCCGGACCCTGTGTTATTGAAGATGAAAAAATGGCTTATCCCATTGTTGAGCAAATACTTAAGCTAACCGACGAATTAAAAATTCCGTTTATTTTCAAAGCATCCTATAAAAAAGCCAACCGCTCGAGGCTTGACTCATTTATGGGCATTGGTGATGAAAAAGCCTTGAAAATATTAGATGATATCCGCCGAACCTATCACATTCCTGTGGTGACAGATATTCACACGGCAGAAGAAGCAAAAATGGCTGCCGATTACGTGGATGTGTTGCAAATACCGGCCTTTTTGTGTCGTCAAACCGATTTGCTAATAGCTGCCGGAAACACAGGAAAGGTGATCAATATTAAAAAGGGGCAGTTTCTTTCGGGAGAGGCCATGCAGTTTGCGGTCGACAAGGTGGTTTCGACCGGGAATGACGGGGTGATGCTGACCGAACGCGGCAATATGTTCGGGTATGGCGACATGGTGGTGGATTACCGCAATATTCAAGCCATGCAAAAAACGGGCAAACCTGTTATACTGGATATCACCCATTCGTTGCAACAACCCAATCAGGCTTCAGGAGTAACCGGAGGACGACCAGAATTGATAGGTTTGATGGCCAAAGCGGGTATCGCCGTGGGAGTGGATGGAATTTTTCTGGAAACACATCCCCATCCGGCCGTGGCCAAATCGGATGGAGCCAACATGCTTCAACTCGATTTGCTGAAAAACCTGTTGACACAACTAACCCTTTTGCGTGAGGTGGTTGTTCGTTTTTAAATTGGAAATGCCTTAATATTAAATCCTTACCCCTTTACAGAGGACTGCAGCCGTGTTGGCTGACCGGGCACATTTCTCGCAAAGGTACAGCGGATGACTGACAAGCGACACAACCCAATCGAATTGCTCCTTGATTTCTTTTTTATCCAGTTTACAGAGATGTTTTTGCTTATCCTTTTTCGACATGAGGGGGTATTTGTTCATTTAGTAATGCACCGGAATTAATCTTTTTGAACCGACATCACATTGCCTGTCATGGGATTCAACTGCAATCTGGTTTTAGAAATGGGCACCGTTGAAACAGCCCCCAATTGGTTGATTTGAAGAGCCTTGGTTGCGCTTTCAATTCCCGAGAATTTTACGGCAACGGTGGCAGAAGCCGGTATGCGATAGAAAAGCATGTTGGGCCCTGCGGCAGGCGAATCGGACAAACCCTTCAGCCCACCGTCGGTATTGATTTCCAGGCTCACACTCTCGCCATTGGAAGCCCGCCAAAGCTGAGCTTGTCGTTCACCCTTTCGGGGCGTATAATAGACAGTTTGGGTAACAATGGTGCTGCTTTCTTTACCTAAAAACAGTTCCAGGTAATCTTGCTCCATTTTCATTAAATGGGCGTCCATGTATCGAATACTTTCGCCAAAATTAACCTCATGGTAACCCGTGAGCAGGTTAAACCGGGCTTCTCTGATCTTGGTAATCTGTTGTGCAGCCTCTTCTGCCTTTTCCCGCTCCGATTTGTCCACCCACGAAGTCTTGAATAAAAACCGATTGATGGTCACCGTATCGATGGTAATTTTCCGAACGATGGTATCCTGTTTCTTTTTTTTGTTGTACGTGGCGAGGTAGTCGAAAGTATCGGAACCTTCTCTGAACATGATGGTTTGATCGATTGGACCTGATGAAAAAACAAGAGGTTTGGTTTCCGGATCGTTCACCGACACCAGCGCGCCATTATCTGCCAGATGAAAACCCATGTTGCGGTCGTCCTTTCCTTTTTCCTGCGGTAATTGCACAAAATACATTTGATCGGCATCTGTTTCCGACAGGGGAATAATGGCAGATTCAAGAAGGCGGTACTCCTCTCCCTGGTTGCGAATTACGTCGTCCACTCCCAGAAAATCGGAGGCAAAAGCCGACAAGGGGCCGGGAATTCGATCGATTTTTTCCAAAACCAGGTCAACCCGCAATACCGTTTTGGGCAGGGTATAAAAAAATCCTTCACCCACAGGTTGTGCACCTCCTGGTGCCACTTTGGTTACCGTAACTTGTGCCGGCAAAGCGACAACAAAAAACAATAAAAAAATAACGAAAAAGCCTTGAGGTATGCAGGTGGAGGTTTTCATGGTTTTTACACTTTGTTGAGCACCAAAAGTAAAAAAAAATGCCGATGCAAGCACCGGCACTTCAATCAATAAGTTACGATTATTTGATAAACAACAGTTCGCGGTATTTGGGCAATGGCCACAATTCGTCGTCCACCAGCATTTCGAGCTTATCCACATGGTAACGGATTTTATCGAAATAAGGTTTCACAGTATCTTTGTAGGCAATGGCCTGTTCCTGAACATTTTGTATGGCATTGGCCACTTTCCGTGCTTCGGTCATCATTTCCACATCGTCTTTAATGGCACTGATGTGGTTAGAAATATCCTTGATGGTATTCAACTGATTTCTGGATAGTTTCACAAATGTTTTTGAGTCGAGCACTTCTTTCAAACCACGGGCATTTTCGATGAGCCGGTTTTGGTAATGTATGGCCGTTGGGAGAATGTGGTTGGTAGCCAGATCGCCCATCACGCGCGATTCAATCTGAATTTTCTTGGTGTATTTCTCCAGTTTGATCTCGAAACGTGCCAGCAACTCCTTTTCGGTCATCACGCGGTGACGTCCAAATAAATCAATGGTCTTTTTTGAAACAAAAGCGGTAAGTGCTTCGGGCGTATTGCGGTTGTTCGACAATCCCCGTTTGGCTGCTTCTTTCACCCATTCGTCTGAATAGGAATTACCTTCAAAACGAATATTCTTCGACTCGATGATGTAACGCTTTACCACATTAAAGATGGCGTCATTCTTTTTCATCCCCTTGGAAAGCAGTTGATCCACATCGTGTTTGAATTGACTGAGTTGGTCGGCCATGATGGTATTTAACACGAACATGGGTTTGGCGGTATTGGCGCTGGATCCCACGGCGCGGAACTCAAATTTATTTCCGGTAAATGCAAAGGGTGAAGTTCTGTTTCGGTCGGTATTATCGAAAAGAATCTCCGGTATTTTGGGAATATCCAACACCACGTCTTTGTTGCCATTGGTTTTGGTCAACACCTGACGCAACGGCATTTTTTCAATTTCGTTGAGTGTAGCGGTAATTTGATCGCCAACAAACACCGAAATAATGGCCGGCGGTGCTTCGTGTGCTCCCAAACGCAAATCGTTGCCTTCGGAAGCCACACTGGCTCTTACCAGCGCTTCGTTATCGTGTACAGCTTTCAGGATATTGGCCAGGATGGCGATGAATCTAAAATTGTCGGCGGCATTTTTTCCCGGTGAGAGGAGGTTGACGCCGGTATTGGTTGCCATCGACCAGTTGTTGTGTTTTCCGGAACCGTTGACTCCTGCGTAAGGTTTTTCGTGAAGCAATACCTTAAATTCGTGCCGGCGTGCCACCACATCCATGATGTGCATGAGCAATTGGTTATGATCGACAGCAATATTTACTTCTTCGAAAACGGGGGCACATTCAAACTGACTGGGAGCCACCTCGTTATGGCGTGTTTTCAAGGGTATTCCCAACTTGTGTGATTCAATCTCCAAATCCTGCATAAAGGCCAGGGCACGGTTGTGGATGGTGCCAAAATAATGGTCGGACAACTGTTGATCTTTCGCCGAAGCATGACCAAATACAGTTTTTCCGGTGAGCACCATGTCGGGACGTGCGGCATACAAAGCCGAATCTACAAGGAAATATTCCTGCTCCCAACCGAGTGTGGGGTATACTTTGTTGACGTTTTTATCGAAATATTTACATACCTCCACAGCCACATCGTCCAGTGCCTTCATCGACTTGAGCAAAGGGGTTTTGTAATCCAGCGAATCACCTGTATAGGATACAAATATGGTGGGAATACACAAGGTATTGTCTAATATGAATGCGGGTGATGTGGGGTCCCATGCGGTATAACCCCGGGCTTCAAATGTACTGCGAATACCCCCACTTGGAAAACTGGAAGCATCAGGCTCTTGCTGAATGAGCGAATCGCCCTGAAACTGCTCGATGGCACGGCCGTTTCCCAATGGATTGATAAAAGCATCATGCTTTTCGGCGGTGGAACCTGTAAGGGGATGAAACCAGTGGGTATAATGCGAAACACCTTTGTTCAAAGCCCATGCCTTCATGGCAGAAGCTATCTGGTCGGTAATCTTTCGGTCGATACGCGTACCTTTTTCGATGGCACTAATCACTACACGATAAGCCTCATCGGTGAGGTATTCTTTCATGGTTTGTGGACTAAAAGTCATTTCACCATAATAATCCGACACCTTTTTGGAGGGTGCTTCCACGTGCCCAATGGGACGACTCAAGGTTTTTTCAAGTGCAGCAAATCTGAAGTTTGGCATAGTTTACTAGGTTTTAAGGTTTCTAATAATTAGCAGTCCGATAAATGTTAAAGCCCCGTTAATAATCAGCAATTCGAACCCAATCTGGTATCCGTCGAACAATTGTACCGAATACCTACTGATGAAGTAGGAAAGAATGGGAGCGATTATCGCCACTATGGGAACAAACCGGTCGTGAACTTTCCACCGTGTAAACATCCCAAAGGCATATAAGCCCAATAAGGGACCGTAAGTATAACCGGCAAAAGTAAACAGTTGAGCAATAACAGCCTGATTATTAATAAGTCTGAACGAAATGATGGCAAATATAATGATTAGGGCCATTACCAGATGCACCTGATACCGCTTTTTTTTCAAAAGGTTTTCATCATGGCGATATTTTTTGTCGAGCCCCAGGATGTCGATGCTGAAGGAGGTAGTGAGGGCGGTAAGGGCACTGTCGGCACTTGAATAAGCCGCTGAGATAAGTCCGACAACAAACACGATCCCCGCCGCAACACCCAGATAATCAAAGGATATCATAGCAAACAAGTGATCGGACGACTCGGGTAAAGGAATATTTCTTTGGGCTGCGTACAGGTACAATACGGCTCCGAGGAACAAAAACAATAGATTTACCGGAACCAGAATCAGACTAAGGGTGGTGGTATTCTTTTGGGCATCACCTATGTTCTTGCAACTCAGGTTTTTCTGCATCATATCCTGATCCAAACCGGTCATAACGATGGTAATAAACATGCCACTCAGAAACAATTTCACCACATTTTCCTTGCTATCCAAATCGGTAATGATCATGATAGAAAGATCGCTATCGCAAACGGTTGCAACCAATTCGGTAATTGTGGTACCCATTTGGTTGGTTATCATAAAAATGGAAATAATTACGGCAGCAAGCATGAAAGTAGTCTGCATCATATCCGTCCAAATGATGGTTTTGATACCGCCTTTCATGGTATAAACCTCGATGAGGATAATAAAGGCCACCACCGTTACCCAAAAAGGTACGCCAAAATGGTCCATTACAAACACCTGAAGTACGCTCACAACCAGATACATCCGAAAGGAAGCACCGATAATGCGTGACAACAGAAAAAAGGACGACCCCGTTTTATAGGAGGTATTGCCAAACCGCTGAAGCAAATAGGTATAAATGGAGGTGAGTTTAAGACGGTAATACAATGGCAACAAAACGGTGGTAATCACCAAATAACCAAATATATACCCTACCACGATCACCATATAGCTAAAGCCTGTTTTACCAACCCATCCAGGTACAGAGATAAATGTAACCCCCGACAAGGAGGCGCCAATCATTCCGTAAGCCACTACAAACCAGGGCGATTTGCGGTTTCCGATGAAAAAACTTTCATTATCTGCTTTGCGCGAAGTAAACCAGGCAATGGCAAATATCACCAGGGTGTAAACAATAAAAGTTCCCAGTATTAATTCCGGCGTCATGAAAATGGCTTTAATTATCTTTTCAAATCTATTTTATTTCACACCTTTTTACCACTAACTCCCATGTTGTTGCAAAAGTTCGGCGAACTCCCACAATCCACTAACCACTCCGTTGATTCCGGAACCGGAAGCCATGGGGGTGGATGACACGAAAATGGTTTTCATTCCGGCATTGGTTCCAAACACCATGTCGCTGTGCGAGTCGCCCACCATGATGCTTTTAGAAAAATCAATTTCCTGAAAGTCGTTTTTTGCCTGAGCAGCCATGTATATGTTAGGTTTTCGGCAGTTGTTCGGTTGGGTGGCCAATTCCCCGCAAAAATAAATGCCATCGATCCGGGCACCTGCGGCAGCCACCTGACGGAGCATATGTTGATGCACCTCCATCACCTGTTCCCGTGTCATAAGTCCTTTTCCAATACCTTGTTGATTGGTCACCACGATGATTTTTCCGAAACGCGCACCAAATATTTTAAGGGCATCCATTACGCCCGGCAGAAAATCAAAATCCTGTGGATGAGCCACATATCCTCCTACTATTCTGCGGTTGATTACCCCGTCGCGGTCGAGAAACAACGTCCAGGAATTGTCCACATGTGTTAGGAAATCAATCATGCTTTGGAAAAATGGTCTGTTCGATGATTTCACAAAGAATGTGTCCGACCAGGATATGTGCTTCTTGTATGCGGGCGGTGTTTTCGGAAGGGATTTTCACCGTGAAGTCCGCGATGCTATTTAACAAACCTCCTGATTTTCCGGTGAGTGCCACGGTAATCATGCCCAGCTTTTTGCCTTGCTCAAAGGCTTTTACCACGTTGACCGAATTTCCGCTTGTACTCAATCCGATGAGAACGTCACCTGACCGACCGGCAGCTTTCACCATACGGGCATATATTTCGTCGTAGGAATAATCGTTGGCCACCGCCGTAACAAAGGAAGTGTTCACGTGCAAGGCTTCAGCATACAATGGGTCGCGGTCGTAATAAAACCGTCCCGACAACTCGGCGGCAATATGCTGGGCATCAGCGGCACTACCGCCATTTCCACACAGCAACACCTTTCCTTTGTTGGAAAAAGCAGCCACACATACCTTGGCAATTTGTTGAATCAATTGATGTAATTCCTTGTCGGACAACATCAGTTGCTTAACGGCCAAAGATTCTCCGATGGTTTTTTCAATATTCATTAGGTAAATTTTATGGCAAAGATAGGATTGTCTGGCGAATGTCGCCACCCCAAATCCATACTATTAATCATCGAGTTCGGCGAGCAGGTTCTCACGGTATTTTTTCAGAAGATTGGCCCGGGAAATGATTCCCACATACCTGTTTGCCTCATCCAGGACCACCATGTTGTAATTGCCCGTTTTGTTGAATTTCTTCAAAATATCCTGAACATCTGTATTGTCGAGTACTTTTTCATCCGACATGGGACTATACAGATAATTACTGATGGGCGAGTTGTATTTGGCATGTTCGAACATATCGCGACGCACCGTATCGAGCAAAACGAGGCCAATAAACAAGTCATCATCACCCAATACCACAAAAATATTACGCTTGGCATCTTTGATAAGCTCCACCAAATCGCCCAGGTTACTGCTCAAGTCAATGGTTTTAACATCCGTTTCAAGCAGGTCTTTCACATAGATTTGCTTGGTCACCGTGTTTTCCCTGAACTTCACTAAGTTTCCCTGCAAAATAAGCTGATGAGTAAAAATGGAATGTTTGTTGAAGGTTTTGGCTATCAGGTAAGCCACTGAGGTTGAGAGCATCAAGGGCACAATCAATTCATAACCATTGGACATTTCGGCAATAAGAAAAATGGCTGTGAGTGGCGCCATGAGCACACCACCCAGAACCGAGGCCATCCCTACCAGGGTGAAGTTGCTTTCATGCAGTTGCAGTTGCGGAAAAAAACCATTTAATCCATGAGAGAGGGCAAAGCCGCTGAGTCCGCCCATCATGGCGGCGGGTGCAAAAATTCCGCCCACACCTCCGGCTTCGGTGGTGAGGGTAGTGGCAATCACCTTAAAGAGTACGAGAAAAATAACAAAAACCACCATCACCACGAAGTTGTTATTGTCGGCAACAAAGGTATGATTCAGCATCACGTTGGCCTCGCCATTGATAATCTGCCTGATGCTGTCGTAACCCTCAGAAAAAAGCGGCGGAAAAAAATACAGAACAATGCCCAACAGACTCCCTCCTATCAAGGCCTTTTTCCAGTAGGACCTAACGCGTGAAAACAACTGGATGATTTTGAAGTGCATGAAATGAAAGTAAACAGAAACAAATCCTGCAGCCACGCCCAAAATAATATACTGAGGAACATCCTGTGCTACAAACTCTTGTGAAACCTTAAAATGAACAAGGTATTGCTCGGAAGTGAGCAAATTGGTGGTAACGGCACCCGTGACCGATGCCAGTAACAAGGGAATAATGGATGCGGAGGTTAAGTCGAGCAGCAACACTTCAAAACTAAAGATGACGGCCGCGATGGGAGTGGTAAAAATGGAAGCCATGGCGCCGGCCGCACCACAACCTATGAGTAGGGTTTTGTGTTTATAGCCTAATTTTAAAAACTGACCGATGGCCGAACCCATGGAGGCTCCGGTGCTAATAATAGGTGATTCCAACCCCACGGAACCTCCAAAGCCGGCAGTGAGGCTCCCTCCTACCAAACTTGAATAAATTTTATGACGGCGCATGCTCCCGTCGAGTTTGGAAATCACGTATAGAATTTGTGGTACACCATGACTTACCGAATCTTTCAGTATCACTTTCAGAAAGAAAACCGTGAGCAATATCCCAATGAGCGGAAAAAAGAAATAGATAATGATTTGGTCGGTGGAATTATAGAAGCTGAGAATCTTTTCTTCGATGGAGTAAACCAAGCTTTTCATCAAAGCCGCGGCAATTCCGGCAAAAAATCCGATGAAAATACTGAGTACCAACACAAAAACCGTATCCGTAACATAACGGGCACGCCATTGCAGAAACTGGTTGAATAATTGCTTTCGCTTCATCTAACACGGTCAGGTTAAATATGGGGAAAAGGTCCTCAGGATTTTTCCCTCCAAAGCAAATATAAACATAGTTGCGAATGGCCAAAGGTTCGTCAACATCAATCCATAAAAAAACCCAACATTTGGGGTTGGGTTTGGTATTCACTCACCTAAATATCAATCACCTTCGAGGGTGCTTTCCAGGTTTTTATCGTAGATGTTCATGGCCCGGAGGCTCATACCCATACTGCTAAATCCGCCATCGTGATACAGGTTTTGCATGGTCACTTTTTTGGTGAGATCGCTGAACATGGTAACACAATAATCGGCACATTCGTCTGCATCGGCGTTTCCAAGCGGCGACATGCGATCGGTGAAATCCATCAACGAACCTACGCCCTTTACACCCGATCCGGCCGTGGTGAGGGTGGGCGACTGGCTGATGGTGTTGATCCTGATTTTGCGCTCACGCCCATAAATGTAACCAAAACTACGTGCGATGGATTCCAACAGCGCTTTGGCATCGGCCATATCGTTGTAGCCATAAAGGGTACGTTGAGCAGCAATATACGACAGGGCCAACACCGAACCCCATTGGTTGATGGCGTCCAGCTTAAAGGCTACCTGCAACATTTTATGAAAAGAAATGGAGCTGATATCCAAAGTTTTGTTTAGATAATTGTAATCCAGATCGTTATATACTCTTTTTTTGCGCACATTCAACGACATTCCGATGGAATGAAGGATGAAATCCACTTTGCCGCCCAGAATTTCCATTGATTGTTGAAACACCCGGGTGAGGTCATCCACGTTCGTAGCATCGGCGGGTATTACGGTGGCATTGCATTTTTCGGCGAGTTGGTTGATTTCACCAAAGCGCAAGGCTGTGGGGGTATTGCTTAGGGTAAAAATTGCACCTTCCTCGAAGGCTTTTTCGGCTACCTTCCAGGCAATGGATTTGTCGTCCAACGCCCCAAAAATAATACCGCGCTTTCCTTTTAACAAGTTGTAAGCCATGGTTTTTTAGCTTTATTTAGACTGATTATGGACGGCAAAGATAAAAACATTTTTATTGCACGTACATTGAGCCGAATGTTGGATAAATCAAAGAAAAGTGTATGTCAGTGCGAGAGCAATTCGCGGGCAGCCTCACGCGCAACGTCTGTAATAGTTTCGTTACTAAGCATTTGAGCTACTTCTTCCACACGCTCGTTGGCGGATAATTGTTTGATTCGGGTAAACGTCTGTTGGTCGTCGGATATTTTAAAAACCTTGTATTGATGGGATGCGGCAGCAGCAATTTGGGGCAAATGGCTGATGGCAATCACCTGGTGATGCCGGCCCATGCTTTTCATCATCCCTCCCACTTTTCCGGCAATATCTCCTGACACACCTGAATCAATTTCATCGAAAATAACCGTGGGCAACATTTGCTCCTGCGTAACCAATGATTTGATGGACAACATCAACCGCGACAATTCACCGCCGCTGGCCATACGCGAGATTTCGCCGGGAGGCACGCCTTTGTTGGCACTAAACCAAAAAGTTACCAAATCATTTCCGTTGGAATTGAACTCTGCCTGACGCTCTACTTTTATTTCAAACATGGCCTCTTTCATGCCCAATTGGGGCAACAACTTCATTACCTTTTCCGACAGCTGTTGGGCGTGCCGGGTACGTTCATCGTGCAGTTCGTTGGCTTTGGCTTTAACGGCCAGTTTCAGTAGAGAAAGTCGCTTTTCGGTTTGAAGAATTTCATCGTCCATCGAGTCCATGCCCGATAGTTGGTTTTGCAGGTTGTCACGAAATTCTATGAGCGATTCCACGCTATCCAAATGATGTTTGAAAGCCAGTTTATTCACCAAATCAATACGTTGGGTAAGCAGCTGCCATTCACCCGGATCGAAGTCTGTTTCAGAAAGTTGCGATTGCAATTCGGCCAGCAGGTCTTTCAATTCGATGACCACCGACTGAAATCGGGTGGCATGTTCGTGGGCTCCGGGAAAAACACCCTTGATTTTCTCCATCGAGCGGGTAATCGCGGTAAGATTGGGAAGTATGGGATCGTCGCCTTCATCCAGCAAGGTGACCGCCTGTCCAAGTGCATTTTTAATTTCTTCGGCATGATTCAAAAACTGAAGCCGTTCTTCCAATTGGTTGTGTTCATCTGCATTTAAACCGGCTTCTTCCAGTTCATTATACTGAAAACGAAGGAGTTCCTCTTCGCGACGCATGGTTTCCCGTTGATCGGTCAATTGTTTTAACCGAGAAATGGCACCTTTGTAGTCCACATATTCTCTGGCGTAAGCCGCCAACAATTCCGAACGGTGAATAAAACTATTGAGCACGTCCATCTGGAAAGCCGAACTGCTCAACTGCAGGGTTTCGTGCTGCGAATGGATGTCCACCAAAATGGCGCCCAGCTCACGCAATTGCTGCAAATTTACCGGAGTATCATTAACAAAAGCTCTTGATTTTCCCGAAGATAACACCTCCCTCCTGACGATGGTTACAGGCTCGAGGTCCAGGTCGTTGTCAGCAAAAAATTGATTCAAAGCGATTGAATTCACCTGAAAATTTCCTTCTACAACGCATTTATGCTGATCGTCTTTAAGCACATGCAAATCGGCCCGGTTACCCAAAATCAATCCCAGCGCACCAAGCAAAATTGACTTCCCGGCACCGGTTTCGCCGGTAATCACCGAAAAGCCATCCGAAAACGAAATTTCCAGTTGGTCGATAAGGGCGTAATTTTTTACTTTTAAGCTCTTTAGCATAATCAGCAACGTTTATTCTTGCGGCCACAAAGCTACTAAAAACCACAAAAAAGGCATCAATCTTTCGATGAATAGTCGGGAATCATTTTCTGCTCATGCCAGCACAAACTTTTTGAAGGTATCGCCCCGGTGTTCAAAATTATGAAATTCGTCGTAGCTGGCTGCCGCAGGTGACAAGAGACAGATTTTTCCCTTGGGTGTGTGACTTCGTGCCTCGTCAACGGCATGTGGAAAACTATCTGCCACAATCAATTGACCTGCAAAGTTCGGTGAAAACAATTCTTTCATCCGCTTACCGGCCGATCCCACAAAAACGCAACAGGCGAGTCCGGATTTTTCGAGATAAGAAACCAGTTCGCTGTAATCGAGTCCGCGATCATAACCACCCAGAATAATGCTTCCAACATTGTTTAATGCTTCAATGGCAGCCATGGCCGATGCGGGAATGGTGCTGATACTGTCGTTGTAGTAGCGAATACCATCGACCATGCCCACATATTCCAACCGATGAGGAAGCCCTTTAAATTGTGGCAACACCTGCAACATTTCCTCAACCGACACCCCCAACGGAATCAACGCCAACAAGGCAGCCAGCACATTGGCCTTGTTATGCAAACCAACCAATTGCATTTCGGAGAAGTGGTATTTTATTTCGTGTAGTAAAAATTCCGCATCACTTAAAAGGCATGCAGCTCCGGAAACAGAATGGTTAAAAAACGGAATGAGTTGACTTCTACCCTTTTCCCCATTTAACAAGGTATCTCCGGATACAATTAGTAAGTCGTCGGCAGATTGATACCGAAACAGGTTGAGTTTGGCTTGCCTGTATTCGTCGAATGAAGAAAAATAATCCAAATGTTCGGGAAAAATATTCAATAAAACAGCAACATGGGGCGAATGATGCACGTGCTGCAGTTGATGTGCCGACAATTCAAAAACAATATGGGTGTCTGGCTCTATTTCATCAATTTTATCAAAGGCCGGAATACCAATATTTCCAAGCAATACAGTTTTTCGTCCGGTTGATTTCAACAGGTGATAAATAAGTGACGAGGTGGTACTCTTCCCCTTGGTTCCCGACACGCCAATCATCTGTTTACCAAACCTTTGAATAAACAAATCCGTTTGCGAGGTAAGTACACTTTCGTGTGAAAGCAACTTCTTGGGCAACAGCACCCCCGGCGATTTAAACACCACCGATTTTCCGGTTAAAATGTTCAGGTAATCTTTGCCCGTGGAAAATTCAACATACGGATCCCCTTTTAAGAGCTCATCCTCAGCAACTGTCAAATTGGCATCTGCGATGGTAAGCACCAATCCGGGGAAATGACGCCGCAATAATCGGTAGGTGGATCGTCCTTCACGACCAAAGCCCAGTATTACCGTGTGGTCGAAGCCATCCAGGGTACGTTTAAGCAAGTCGATCATGCAAGGCGTTTTTCAGGATGGATAAAAAAACCGGAGGAAGGGCATGTTCGTCAGAAAACTCCGACATCAACCGGTTAAATTCTACAGAATAGTCTTCATCAAACGGGTATGTTTTCAACAACTCCGGCCTATCTTTTTCTTCACGAAAGGCTTTGTTGATGGCCACTTTCACCTCATCGGGCGTACCCACGCATTCGAACGGTTTAACGGCAGCTTTTCCGGTCAGTTCGTCGAATGCCGGGGCAAGTTGCCCTTTTTCGAGCAATTTTTTTCCAAATATCGCCTCCAGATTTGATGGCGAAACAAAGGGCGACAATATAATATAGGTGAACAAGCACTTGGGACATGCCCCACACCACTGGTCGGTTTTACTTCCCACATTACAGCTTCTGAAACTTGTATGGTGATGAGTAAACTGCGAAAAAAGTGCCGCGATTTGCAGTTCATTTATCGGACGCAAGAAACTAAAATAATGCAGTCCGGGGTGGATATATTTCCGGCAATAGAAATTGAAATCCCGCTCAAACTCAAAGGATTTAGAATATTGGTGATTGATTTTGGTGCCGGGAACCGTACTTTGGTTGGCACTGCTTTCGTTGGAAAGGGCCACATTCGCAATACCGCTACCAACGGCTACCAATGCCGTTGTAAAAGCCAGCAAAGCGGAAAATGGGGTATGTCCGTTGAGGAACCCCTGTTGGTTCAATTGCAACATCAGTGGGTCGAGTGTGCGGTTTACCTCAAATACCCTATCCGGAGAATACCCTGCTTTTTCGATGGTTCGTGCAATGGCCGGACGCACATTCACTGCCATGGGAAACACCTTTAAATCAGCCTCCGACAACAATTCCAGCGTTACCACCGAATCTTTTCCGCCGCCGACGGGAACCATCACGGCCTGCCCGTCGAGGGAATTTTGCAGAGGTTTCAACACCTCGCCTGAAGAAGTAATTTGCATCAACCGATCCGGTGCCACGTCAATTCCATTGAGGTACATCAATTCACCCAATCCGTGCCAGTAAAGCTTTTTCCACCAGGCCACCTGTTCGGCATTCAGGCTGTGTGGCTTGACAATGATTTGAGGCGAACACGTTATTTTCCAGTAGCTTATCAACTCGATCAACCCGATATGAAAAACCAGATTATCCAGCTCCTCCCTACCGAGACGATCCCAGGAATAAAGGTCTCCGGCGGGCACTACCATGGTAGGCGAAAAGGCAAACTGGTCGCTGATGTTAAACGAAAAAGTGAGGTGCAAGCCATCTTCGCGCAGGCGGTAATGATAAGCACGATACTCAAAAAAGGGATAATCATTTCTGAGCCGTTCAAAATCCTTCTGTCGATATTGAATGTTCAAGGTCTTGGTATGTTTTTTGTTACAAACAGCTTGTAAAAGTAAACGTTTTTTACATCGAAAGCGTTTTGGAAATTACAAAAGCATGGATCGATTTGATAAATATTTTAAGATACGAAGCAATGATTTGACACCCGCTCGCGGAAGGCTGCTGGTTTCGGAACCGTTGATGGGCGATTATTATTTTGGCAGATCGGTCATATTGTTGGCAGATCACAACGATGAAGGCACCTTTGGAGTTATTATCAACAAGCCTATAAATCAACCTTTTAACAAGATAGTCCCCCATTTTCCAAAATTTGATGGCGCGCTACATCTGGGCGGACCCGTTGAAAGCAATGCTTTGTTTTATGTACACTCGTACGGGGAAGTGATAGAGGATTCCATACCCATTGGCGGTGGCCTTTACTGGGGTGGCTCCATCGATATGATCAAGGAGTTGATTCAATTCGGTCAACTCACTCCTGAAAAGATTTGTTTTTATGCAGGATATTCAGGATGGTCGCCCAAACAACTGGATGCCGAGCTGAAAAGAAATTCGTGGTTGGTGACGCCCATGCCCGGACATAATTTACTTACCTCCAACCCCACCACCATGTGGAAGGACTTACTCGAACCCATGGGCAGCGAATATCAGCATTGGACAAAATTTCCAAAAGACCCCACATTAAACTAAAAAAGGCAGCCCCGGGAGGCTGCCTTTAATGTTTTCTCGTGTCAAGGCTTTACAAACCTTCGAGTACGGTTGTCCAATTGTGTGTATCTTCCACTTCGCCTTCCTGAATGGCACGCAGGGTGATAAACAACTTGGTTGAAAAAGGCCCGGCAATGTCGCCGTAAGTATAGGTTTTATCGCTAACCCTGTCGTAAATACGTTTGATGGGGCTGATAATGGCTGCAGTACCACAGGCACCGGCTTCTTCAAAGGTTTCCAGTTCTTCCACAGGCACCCTTCTACGTTCCACCTTCAATCCGATATCGTGGGCAATTTCTTCCAGACTCATGTTGGTGATGGAAGGTAAAATGCTGTCGGATTTGGGGGTGATGTACTTACCTTCCTTAATTCCAAAGAAGTTGGCCGGTCCGGCTTCATCAATATACTTTTTCTCCAGCGAATCGAGGAACAGCACCGAAGCAAAACCATCGTTGTGGGCTCTGTGGGCGGGACGCATGCCGGCAGCATAGTTTCCACCTACCTTGATATTTCCGGTACCTTTGGGTGCGGCGCGGTCGTAGTCGCGCACCAATTCGATGTCCACAGGTTTAAACCCTTCTTTAAAGTAAGGACCAACAGGTGTTACAAATACCATAAACATGTATTCGGTGGCGGGTTTTACACCAACCTGAGGGCCACTTCCGATGAGCAGCGGGCGCAAGTACAACGAAGCACCTGTACCATAAGGAGGGATGTAGGCAGCATTCAATTCCACCACTTTGGAAATGGCTTCAAAAAACAATTCGTCGGGAACTTCGGCCATCATGATACCATCGGCTGAGTTGCGCATGCGGCGGGCATTTTCCTGCCAACGAAACAACCTAACTTTACCATCCTTGCCACGATAGGCTTTCAGGCCTTCAAATGCTTCTTGTCCGTAGTGCAGTGCAGTGGCGGCAATGTGCATGGGCACATATTCCGAAGAGGAAATTTCCAACGCACCCCATTGTCCGTTTTTGTGGTAACACCTTACGTTATAGTCGGTTTTGTAATAACCGAACGGAAGGTTTTTCCAATCTATATTCTTAGTATTATCCATGATTGATTGTTTAATATTGAGCGGGCTAAGTTAATGAAATTATGGCAATGGGGCTTATGTTTTGCCGTATAGTGATAATTTAGAAACAGTTTACGCAATCGTGTGAAATGGATGTTCCTCATTTTCATAAGGGAGGAAGCAGCAGCACAAAAACTACCACCATCACCAGAGCGGGCAGCATATTCATGATGCGGATTTTGGCCAAACCGAGGATATTTATGGCCAGTCCGATAAGGAGGATGCCCCCCACAGCCGAAATTTCGTTGATTAATTCCGGTGGAATAAAATTGCCCAACCACATGGTTAACAGGGTTAAACCTCCCTGATAAATCAACAAAGGAATAGCCGAAAACACCACCCCCACTCCCATGGCCGATGCCAACGCGATGGAAGAAATACCATCCATCAACGACTTAATGAGCAGCAGCTTGGGGTCGCCCGTAAGTCCTTCGGTTACGGCTCCCAGCAACGTTAGCGAGCCCATACAATACAGCAGAAACGAAGTAAGCAAGCCTTCCGAAAAACGCTCATTTTTAAAACGAAACCGGTGTTTCAGCCAGTTGCTCAGTCGTTCGGTGCGGGCTTCCAGGCGGAGGGCTTCTCCAATAACAGCACCCGTGATAAGAGCCAGTACCACATAAAACACCTGTTCCGCTTTTAATGCCAACGACACCCCCAGATAAATGGTAAACAGTCCGATAGCCTGAAAAAAAATGGTGGTATAACGTTCGGGAAGTCGTCCTTTCAACAACATGCCGACACCTCCTCCCGCCACCACAGCCAGGGCATTTACGATGGTTCCGATCATAACACAAGGTATTATTTCTGCACGAAAATAGGAAACCTTTTGGTATGAAGAGGAAAGTAGGCCTCGAATTAAAAAACATTCTCCCAAAAGCAGGCATCTCGAACATCACCCCAAACTTCGTAAGAAAGCGCTATGAATTCTTGTAATGGACATTAATTTTTTTGGGGTCCGTTCTGCGGTAAGCCCCTCTATTATTCGGAGTTCTGGTTATTATTCACCGGTCTTATTATCAGATTGTATTTCAATAAGTTCTAAAATCAATTTGGTCAAAGTTTTTAGATCACTGTTTATTGTACCTTCCATATACCGGTCATAGATATTTTTATTGTCAGGCGGGTTCAGATTTATTGTTAAGCCCTTTATTCTGAAAGGTTTCTCATGAAGTTCTTGTATTCGTTTTGTAACAGCTCCACTTTCAACAAAAAGTAAAACTTCCTGGTCGGTAATATCCGCTAAATTTCTAAGTATTCCGGTTTTTGGGTCAGTATATGTATAATCAGGGTCAGCATACTTGTAAGAATCAGACATATGCCTTTTCCTTTGCAAATTTTATTAATTCAGCTAAAGTAATTTTACCAATCACATAGTCTCTGATAATCTCTATGCCTTTAGGAGTCGGGTTAAAACCCTCAAACATGTTACTTCCAATTGCATTTGCGGTATTTTCCAATGTTTTCAAATCGGAAAATTTGACGCCCATAATGGTAAGCTTATTTCTATCTATAACTATTGCATTAAACATGTTTAATCATATTAGAAATTAGTTTCAAATATAATCATTTCTTGGGAGTCAGGTTTGTTTATAGTGTTGTTTTTTCGAATGGTGCCCAACGTTTGCAGCTAAAAAGCGGCACTAATGCGCTGGTTTATAGGTGCTGTTGAACTAATCCTCTCCACGTTCGGTGGTTTACCCTATACCGGGTTGTGCCTTTACAGGCTGTGGGTGATGTTTTCATCTCTGCGTGTTTTTTTGGGGTTCAACTGAGCCTTAAAACCTATGATGTTGGCATCAGTAATTTATTCAAACAAATACAATAACCCATTTACAAAGGTTTTTCGGGAATTAGACCAATCGTGCCACCCGTTGAATTCTATGTATTTTACTTCATACCCTTTATCAATTAATACTTTTACCATTTTTCTGTTGCTGTCTAAAACCCAATTTTCTTGCAGCCCCCAATCTAAAAAGAATTTCAGTTGTTTTTTATCCGATATTAAGTATTGATTGATCAACCAATCATCACGAAACCATTCTCCTTCACTGTCTAAATATTCAAAATCTCGCCAAAATGAGCTTGACTGGCCTAATACCTTTCCAAAAATGTTGGGGTGATAAAAAGCCATAAAGGCAGCGGCCAAACCACCATAACTCATGCCACCAATTATGTTTTCTTCAGGAAGCGAACTCACATTGTATTTGCTGTTGATTAAGGGAACGACATCAGAAACAAACTCGCTCATAAAGTCATATTTTAATGGCAGGATGTCTTTTCGTGTACTGCTATAAGTGTCGAAAAACACCGCAATTGTTGGCTCAATTTTTCCTTCATTTATCAGGTTATCCAATATGTTTGGCACTTCTACCCGATTTAAATAAATAAAGGCGTCAAAAAGGTAAATTACAGGGTAGGCTTTTGTTCTTTGACTATTGTATCTATTAGGAAGATATACATATATATTTCTGCCCTTTTTCAATACTTTATCGGTGTATCGTATAGTATCAATAATACTTTGCCTGGCATTATTATTTTTGATATTCCAATCTATTTCAGATGGGTTGAGATCAAAAACCGAATAGCTATACTTTTTAGCCTCTCC
Source organism: Bacteroidales bacterium (assembly GCA_965140775.1). Lineage (GTDB taxonomy): Bacteria > Bacteroidota > Bacteroidia > Bacteroidales > F082 > UBA6244. Next base: position 2,676,432 of record OZ223471.1, read on the forward strand.
GTGAGGAATTAATTTCGGATTGTATTTATCAATAGTTTTGGTTGTTTTTCCTGAAACCGTGTCGGTAACAACAAATCTGTATGAGAAACAAATATCGTTGGGGAATTTGTAACAGCGATAATAAAAATCTGTATTCGGCAAATGATAAAGTTTCTCGTTCCCAAGTCTATTTTCATCATAAGTTCCAAAGATTTCAAAGGAAATCATCTTATCGGGAGTGCTATCCCGATAGATTAAGGTTGTGTAAACATAATCCTGATCCAATGTATCGCTTTCAATGAATGGAAATTTTTTATTATCAATCCAAAACTTAGTAAGTTCTTTCTGCAACGTTTTTTCGTCAAGTTTTAATAATTTCTTAATGAGCGGGCTTATCGTCATATATGGTCTTTCTATTTGAGAAAAACTCACCTCATTTTTTATGGTTTTTGGTTTGGACTGTCCGTAAATGGAAATGCTAAACAAAAATCCTGATAGAATTACACAAATGGTTTTTTTCATTGGTATTCTTTAATTATAACTTCTCGTTTCAAATTTTGGTCATATCGGGGAGTCGCTTTTTTTTACTGCTGATCTGTTTCAATTTGTTTGTCAATTGCATCAAGTAAACCTTCTCTATAGGTATCGCCTTTTAGTTGCCAGAACATGATACCACCCAATTGTTTATCAATGGCATATTTAGTTTTAAGCGATACAGATTTTTTATCATCAAAGGTAACAAATGTTTTTTGTTGTTTGCTGTAAAGAAATGGAGCTTTAGAAATACTGTCCCAATGATATTCGTAACCCTCATTTACGGTGTAGTTATCAAGCAACTTGTTGTAGTTCACAAATGCTTTAAACTTTCCTGTCCTTCCTAAACCATTATTTAAACTATCGACATTTTCATAAACCACTGAATAAAAAGCGGCACCAATAATGACTTTATTCATTGGGACTCCTAAGCTGTCTAAAGTCAGAATTGCCTTATCCACACTTTCATTTTGGAATGAAGAAGAATATAAAGCACTATGAAATCCTGTGTATCCCCTTTCATCGCCTGGCAAACCGTAAGTCATAAGATTCACGAAGTCCACCAAAGGCATTACTTCATTCCAATCAATTGACTTATCAATAAACTCCTTGAATGAGTTTGCATCAAAGCATATTTCACTTTTTGGAGGAAGTGTTTTTCGTAACTCTTTAATGAGTTCTGTAAAATTTGCTTTATCCTCTTTCGACGATTTATGATTTTTATAGCCTCCAATAACCGGGCTTTCCCAGTCAATATCTATCCCATCGGCGTTGTACTTTTCCAGCAAGTCCTTAACAGATATTGCAAATTCTTTTCTGCCACTGTCTGATGCAAAAACATCTGAACAAGTTTCACAACCGCCCCAACCGCCAAAAGAAACAAGAACTTTTAATTTGGGATACTTTTCTTTTAATGCAATAAAACGCATTAATTTTTCTTCATCCTTGTTGTTTTTCAGGACCATGGCATTGCCTTGCAAGCGGGAAAAACAGAAAATCAGGTGAGTTAACTTATCCAATTCGTACTGCTCAATATCGTTGCCATCTCCCATATAAAAGGCCACAACACGAAAATCATCATGGTTTTTACTATTCGCTTTTTGTTTACCAAACGAAAGCAGTATAAAACTTAAAGGTAATATGGCTATTAAGAATCCCTTATTCACTTTGTGCATGATTTTATGTTTTTTTTGTTGTTGCAAGTGTTTGGCGGCATAAAATCGTCTGGGATTGCGGGCTACTTTCCTTTCGAGATACACCGAACTTGATGCGTGGCAGAATGTTTGCATAACCACTTATATTCCAATGTTTTATACTGCGAGTTGGCAATTGGCACTCATTCATATCCGTCTGTTTGTCATTTATTTAGCTTTTATTTTCAATTCATTCTCAATCTGCCCCAACCTATCCACGAAGCACAAATTTAATTTGTTTTCTTAGTGTGGGCAATCCTAAATCCGAAATGAAAGGCGGTTGGGTGGGCTGGAGAGGGGGAAGCTCTTTTGCATCCCGAAAACTTTGGGGATTGGTTTGAGTGTTGGCTTGTGTGGGCTTGCAAATGTGCTTACGACTGTGGGTTGGCTATAAAACTTCTTCACTTTCAGTGTCATTCGGAAATAGATTTAATAATTTCTCAGTTGTCAGTTCAGCTTCAAAAAAGTCTTTTGCTTTTGTTTTCTGAATTTCAATTTGATTTTCCTCAACTTTAAGTTTTTCAATTACTTCCTTTTTTATTTCAACTGGTTTTCTATAATCAAACGTAGCAATTAGTAATTTTGATGTTTTGTTTTGCTTTAAAGCCTGAGAAATTAAACCGTTTATGTGTTCGTCTGAAAAACTATATCCGATACAAATAATTAACTTGGCTTTTAAAGTATGAAATCTAAACGCTGAAAAAAGATATAAATATGGGTCTGCAAATTGAAGTTTATTTTGTGTGCCAAATATCAAATCTGGTTTTGATGGCGTTCCGTCTATACAACTTACAACCTTGGTTTCCTCGTCTCTTTCCCAATCAATTGAGCCATGTAATTTGTACAAGTAAATATCAGGTTCTGTATCTGGTGAGACTTCATCAAAACGCTTATAATTCCATAATCGGTTTGTTTCTTCCTCTTCAAAGCCTCTTTCTATTGAAAATTTAAACCCCGTCCTATTACAATTTTCTTCTATACAACGGTCATAGTTTAATGTAAAAACTCTAAGAGGGAAAGTCAGTTCATCTTTTAAACGCTTATAGTTTTTAAAGTAATCTGCATTTCTATAATCTCTTGGAATAACCCATCTTTGCAATTCTTGTTTAATTTCGGTTTGGAAATCTTTGATTAAATCAAAATTATCTTTGATTACTTCATTAAATTTAACATTCCAAGAACCTATAAATGGGTAAAGCAAATGATTTTCTTTTTGTATCAATTCTTCTAAAACGAATAATAATACTTCGATATTGAAATTACTGGATTTACCAGATAGACCTGCCGAATATTGAACTCCACTTTTTATCAAATAATATAAATCTTTGTATTTCTTCCACTTACCACTATTTATATAATCTTCAATATCATCAACCATTTTTCTTGAAACAGGAATACCAGCATCGGCACTAGCGCCTGCACCCAATAAAAAAATTATGTCGCTATCTCTAAAATTCATAATTGACTCTTTTTATAAAAACCAAGGCTTTTCTGTATCTTTAGTAATTAGGTTTAAATTTAGCTCTTTAAAATGCTTACTGAAATCAGCAATTAGCTTTGGATAAAATGATGATACTGGTAAAGATTTTGCATTAAACCCACGATAATTTGCACCCGAAAGGTTCAGGATGTCTTGCAAATATGCCTTGTGGTTTTTAAAACTTTCTACTTGATTACTATAATGAAAATCAATATGAAGAGGATTTCCATATCTCTTAATAGCTTTTGAATTATGGAAATTTAAACCTTCTGTCCAAATTAAATATTGCTTGTCGCTAATTTGAACATAAGAACTTTCATAAGGAACCAATGAGTTTTTATCTGCATTAAAACCAATAAAGTCTGATTTATCATTGATTTTAATAATCGACAATTCAATATTTTCAGATGTTTTAGCCAAAATATTTTCAATGGTTTGTATTTCGTCTTTATTTAACTTTTGCGGAATATGAAATATTATTTTTTTATAAGTATTGTTTTGCTGTATAATTTCAGATATGCTCTTAGTAATTCCTTCAATAAATTTTGATTTGTTAGTTTCATCTGCTAACTGCTTAATGGAAATAAATTTACCAGATGAATCTATTAATACTGAGTATGAAAAGAAACGTTCATATCTTTTTTGCTCTTTATTATATTTGTGAGCCTGACCAATACCTACAATTAAACAATTTTTATGACTAGGTTCAACAATCCAAGGAACACCACCAAGTTTTGAAAAGATTTGAATTGCAATATTACTAACTGACCATTTTAAAGTATTAGGATTTCTAATTGTTTCTGTATGTACGGTTTGTACAGGTATGTTTTCTTGTAAACATTGGTGCTTTAAATGGTAATAAAAATCTTCTTCTTTTTCTGGTGTAACCGAAATAATAATCGGATTGTTATGTTCACTTGTTTTCACATCATCTATTACTCTATTAATTTCTTGAAGTGAAAAATCGTTTATGGTAATCCCTTTTGTATTTGCTTTACTTTGCTTGGGTAAAAGTAATTTATCTAACCCTTTGAAGGTAAAAAACGAACCGTTTAATGCTTTTACTAGTTCCTGCCCAAAGTTTTTATGTTCTTCTTTATACAAATAGAAATAATAAGGTTCAATTGTCACTTCCTCAATAGGACCATGTTGCATGACCCCATTAAATTGCGAATTAGCAGTTTGGTCATCTTTAAATATATAAATTTTAGGCTTTAAGGTATCAGCTTCAATTTTCTGCAATTGTTTTGAAATAGTTAATGTATTTGAAAGTGCTTGTATCGGAGTAATAAACTTCTGAATGAATGATTGTATAATTTCATTTTTATCAATATGGAAGTTTTTATTTTGCCCATAACTTGCATCCAAACTTAAAGAGTATTTTTGGACTTCTCGATTAAATGGATAATCTTTATTTTGTAGGAATTTGTAGTCCAACAAGAAGCCGAATTGATTAGTTTCTTGCATAAAATAAGGTTCTATCCAAACAGTTTTTTCTCCGATAATTGTACCGTCTGCTGATTTAATAGTTTCTAAGGAAATGTAAGTTCTGTTTTTGTTTACCTTACCCTGTTTTTCGGTAGTTTTTGTGCCTATTTGTTTAAATTTATCTTTTAATAGAAAATGTAAATAGCGGTTAACCAGACCTAAAGGTAAATTTAAAGAATTAACCTCGGTTTTTTCAGATTGCTCAAAACTTGTGAAAGAAACCCAATATTGTTCATCAGCAATCCAATACTTTCTAATATCATCACTCCATAATTTTTCTGCCGTAATTGCATGTTTACGAAAAATCTCAAAATTGAAATTTGAAGTATTAAGGGGTAAAAAATTCAATGTAATATTATATTTCATAACACTTCTTCTTTTATTGATTTTTGTACTGGCTCCAAAGCTTCTTTTAAAACCTGACCTAAAAGCATTTCATTTTGTTTTTGGCTTTTTTTTATGCTCTCTTCCAAATTATCGCAATATGCCATTAACTCATCTAATTTGGCTACTATGCGTTTTTGCTCTGAGAGTGGCGGCAGAGGAAAAATTAGTGATTTTAATATTTTCTGAGTAAGAAATAAGCGTGTTGACCCACTACATAAATCAACAAGACTTTCAACAATGTAAGAACTTCCTTTTATGATATGGCAAAATATCTCTGGCAGCATAATTCTATTATCTAATGATATTTTCATTAAATTCGTTGAAAGCAACCCTTTTTGTGTTTCCAAAGGAATCATACATAACTCTGCAATTGTTCCACTTCTGGAAATTATTAAGTCACCACCAAAAACTTCAAATGATTTTAATTCTCTTGCCTTTTCTTCGGTTACAAATATTTTGTTCTTATTGGTAAAAACACCTGATTTACTTATGCTTTCAATGCCCCAAACGGGTATTCCTTCTTGTTTGTGTTCACTTTTATTTAAAGCAGTGCCAAATGGCCCTGTTCTAATATCTTTGCTTATATCATATACAAGTGAGTCTATTTTGCACCAAACCCAATTCTCAGGAATTTCAAAAGGAATTTCATCTTCTGAAATCGGAGGTAAAGGTTTTTGTTTTTTGATTTTTCCTTCTTTAATCAATTGCTCTTTTTCAGCTTTTATTTTGGCAAGGAGTTCTGTTGCCGGTTCGTCTGCTTCGTTTTGTTCTACCAATTTACCTTGCATGGCTTCACGCAAAAAGGCTTGGCGGAGTTGTTTTACTATATAAAGTTGGTGGGAGAGTTCATTATCTAAAGCTAAGGTTGAGAGTTGGGCATTTACAAATTTTTCCTTTGTGCTTATTTGTTGAGCTATATCAAAGTACGGTAGTTTATAATTTCCAAAAGCTTTTAATCCAATTGCCTCTTTTGAAGTGCCAGCTTTAGTATTTCGAACAATTTCATCTCTAAAAGCCTGAAATATCAGATGATAAAATTTTAAATCAATCGGTAAGTTTTCAGGGTCTTTGGGAGTTATAATAAAACACAAATCACTTGATACAAATTTTCCATTAACGTAATGAGTTCTACCCAAAGAACCTGAAGCTGCTGCGGCAAAGATTAAAGCTTCACAATCATGTGTGAATTCATTATGAGTTTTCCAATCTGAGGAAGCTGTTATGAAATTATAATCACCAGGCGTACATTTAGAACTTTGTAAAACACCTTTTTCAAAATTGAATAAAGTACTAATTTTTTTCAGACTCATTTTACAGCTTCTTTTAATTTGTTTAACAAATCATTTGAAGTTGCAAACGAACTTTCAAGCATTTGCATTAATTCGGCAGAACTGTGTGTGATTTCTTCTTCCTGCTTGGTAGGATTTTTAATATCAAGGTCGTAATTGCGTTTTTTTATTTCGTCAATACTTACTTTCCAACATATTTCGCTTTCTTTTCGGTCGTTCCACCATTTTTTAATTGGTGCAAACTCTTTTTCCTGTATTGGTCGTGTTTTGCTGTATGCTTTTTGTCCTTCGGGTAAGCGGTGTTCGTAATACCAAATTTCTTTTGTGGGTTCGCCTTTAGTAAAAAACAGCAAGTTTGTTGCTACCGTTGCATAAGGCTGAAATACTGAATTTGGCAAACGAATAATAGTGTGCAAATTACAATCTTCCAATAATTTTTGTCTTACCCTTTGTTTTACGCCATCGCCGGTAAGTGAACCGTCAGGCAAAACAATTCCTGCACGTCCGTCTTGTTTTAACAAGTGTATCATCAAAATTAAAAAGAGGTCGGCACTTTCTTTTGTCCTGAAATTCTGAGGGAAATTGTTTTCGTTATTATTGGCAACAATACCGCCAAAAGGAGGATTTGCCAAAATTGCGTTTACCCTGTTTTTCTCGGTGTAATTGCTCAATGGTTGGTCTAAACTATCACGGAACGTAATGTTTGGCACTTCCATATCGTGTAAAATCAAGTTGGTTGTAGCCAATAAATATGGTAGAGGTTTGTATTCCCAACCGATTATATTTTCTGCAATGCTTTGGCGTTCCTCCACGCTGTTGGCTTGCTTTTTCAAGTGCTCAATTGCAGCCGTTAAATAACCACCTGTACCACAAGCAGGGTCAAGAATTTTCTCACTTAATTGTGGGTTTATCATTTCAGTAATAAACTGGGTTATTGCTCTTGGCGTATAAAACTCGCCCGATTTACCTGCAGATTGCAGTTCTTTTAAAATCGTTTCGTACAGTTCGCCAAATGCGTTTTTGTCTTTGGTTGTGTTAAAGTCAATTTCATTGAGTTTATTCAGCACTTTGCGGATATTGGTTCCGCTTTTCATATAGTTGTTGTTGCCTTCAAAAACTTCTCGAATGATTAAAGCCCGTTTGTATTTAACATCTTCCGATGGCACAAGTTGTATGTCTCTTAATTGCTTGAATAATTTATTGTCAATAAAACTTTGCAATTCATCACCTGTAATCCCTTCATCATTGCCGGCCCATGCGTCCCAATGTAGTTCGGCCGGTATCGGACTCACATAATTGTCGTCCATTAATTCAAGTTCCTTGTCTTTGTCGGAAAAGATTTTGAAGAAAAGCATCCACCCCAACTGTTCAATTCTTTGAGCATCACCATTCAGCCCTGTATCTGTCCACATTATTTTGCGGATGCTGTCTAATATTCCTTTTAAATTTGCCATTTATATTTTTCTTAATTCTTCTATTTGCTTTAAAATTTGTTCTTTAGATGGTAAGTACAATTGATATTTGCTCGCCAAGATGTTATTGCTGTTTTCAGGTAGTACTAGTTTTACCATTTTATCATTTTTGTCGGCACACAACAAAATGCCAATAGTAGGATTTTCGTCATCTTGTTTTTCGAATCTGTCGTAGTAATTCACATACATTTGCAGTTGTCCAATATCTTGGTGCGAAAGTTTTTGTGTTTTAATTTCAATAACAACAAAGCATCTTAATAAGCGATTGTAAAAAACTAAATCGGCAAGATATTCATCATCATCAAGTAATAATCGCTTTTGCCTGGCAACAAATGAAAATCCATTACCAAGCTCCAGTAAAAAGTGTTGAATATTTGTAATGATTGCTTGCTCTAAATCCTTTTCATAGTATTCTGCTTGGGGTTTCAGACCTAGAAATTCCAATACCATCGGATCTTTTATTATTTCCTTTGGATTAATTGGTTTGGTTTCTCCTTTTGCAATTGCAAGAACTTTTTCTTTATTTGAGCTTAATAGTAATCTTTCATAAAGCTGACTGTTTATTTGCCTTTCAAGTTGACGAGCCGACCAATTGTTTTTACATGATTCTTCTATGTAAAAGGTTCGTTTGTCTTTGTCTTCAATTCGGATAAGAGTTCTGTATTGCGTCCAATTCAATTCTGAACGCACTGCGTTCAGAATTGGAAATGTATTATAAAATTGTCTGCAAAAATTAAGTTGACGATAAGAAAAACCGCTGCCAAAGTCTTGAGTTAGTTCGTCTGCTAAAGTTTCTAATAAGAAAGCACCGTAGTCAGCACGTTCTTTCCCTTTTTGCTCTTCTTCAACAATATGTTTACCAATATTCCAATAAAGTAAAACTCTTTCTTTATTTATTGCTCTTACAGCATTTTGCTGAGCATTAAGAATAAGTTCCTTTATGTTATAAATAATATTATTTGATATTAATTTGCTCATATTTAATGATATCTGAATTATGAACGCATGCGTTCGTAATTGTTTTTTTATGCTCCGACATGATATAATTCGTATTCTAATTCTTTCACCGCTTCTAAATATTTCGCCTTGCTTCCAAATTGTTTAATTATTTCCATAGGTGAACCAAAATCAGTTAAAGGTTTCACTTTTAAAATATCCATACTTTCAATATTGGTAATGCCTTCGTCAGCGTATTTGTCAAGCAGGCTTTCTAAAACCTTTCGGGCTTCGTTACCATATTTTGTAAAGTAATCTCTTTTTTTCACATTGTTTGCCCGCTCTTTTCTCGTGAGTGGTGGTTGGTCAAAAGCAACATGGCAGATTAAATCAAATAAATCAACCTCACGGTTTACAGCATCTCGCAAAGCTTCAACCAAAACGCCTTGTTCTTCCAACTCTTTTATAATTGTTTCCTTTTTATCAGAACTGTTCCATTTATTCAAAAAATCATCTAACGAAGCAAATTGCCCTTTAATCAATTCCTTTGTGTGGTCTTTTAAACTTGTGGTTATAGGTTTCCCGTCATTGTCGAAATACATTTCACGACTTATCAAAATAGAAACGTCAACACCATTTACATAAACCTTTTGCCGTGGTTCATTTACCCTATCCGTTGTCGTTTGTGGTTCAGGATACCGGATTTCAGGTTTAATTTCGATTTCTTCGCCCGAGAGTTCGTCAACGATTGGAGAAGTGTCATTTTCTTCTTCGTCAACAATACTGCTTAAATCGGTATCTTCTGCAACCGGCTTTACTCGGATTGGGTCGCCGTCAAAATCAGGGTCGGCAAACAAATCTGTTACATTTCTAAAGTCAAGTATAGTAAAATACAGTTTATTAAACTCCTCATTTATTCGGGTTCCTCTACCAACAATTTGTTTGAACTTGGTCATTGATTTAATCTCGCTGTCCAAAACTATTATTTTGCAGGTTTGAGCATCAACGCCGGTTGTCATTAATTCCGATGTAGTTGCAATTACAGGATAGCGTACTTCGGGATTTATAAAATTGTCTAATTCTCGTTTCCCTTCATCATTATCGCCTGTAATCTGCATAATATATTTGTGATTGTCTGCTACCAAATCACTGTTCAGATTTGATAGTGCAGTACGCATTCTTTCTGCGTGGTCAATGTCAGAGCAGAATACAATTGTCTTTGCAAAACGGTCAAAGCCTCTCATAAATTCGGTCAGCTTTTTTGCAACAATTTGAGTCCTTTCGTCAATAACTAAAGTGCGGTCAAAATCTTTTCTGTTGTAAACACGGTCTTCAACTTCGTTTCCGTCTTTGTCTTTTTTTCCTACTTCCGGTCGCCAACCTTCGGCATCAACATTTAGGTTTACACGAACAACACGGTAAGGAGCTAAGAAACCATCGTCAATTCCTTGTTTTAGAGAATAGGTATAAACCGGTTCGCCAAAATACTCAATGTTTGAAACTTCGTTGGTTTCCTTTGGTGTAGCAGTCAAACCGATATGAGTTGCTTTTTTGAAGTAAGTCAATATCTCACGCCAAGCACTATCTTCTTTTGCACTTCCTCTGTGGCACTCGTCTATTACGATTAAATCAAAGAATTCAGGCGAAAATTGTTTGTAGGCATTTGCTTGTTCGTCAGCACCCGACAAACCTTGATACAAAGCCAAGTAAACTTCATAGCTTTTATCAATCATACGGTGTTTAACCACTGTCATTTTATCTTTGAAATGTTTAAAATCGCCTCTTCGGGTTTGGTCAACTAAAGCGTTGCGGTCGGCTAAAAACAGTATTCTCTTTTTTGCTCCACTTTTCCAAAGTCGGTGTATAATTTGAAAAGCGGTGTATGTTTTTCCTGTTCCCGTTGCCATTACCAATATAATTCGGTTTTGTCCTTTTGCAATAGCTTCAAGTGTCCTATTTATCGCATTTTGTTGATAATATCTTGGAGTCCTTCCGCTACCGTCATAAAAGTAATCTTGCTCAACTACCTTTTCAGCTTCGGGAGTTGCTATTCCTTTGTATTTTTTGTATTTAGTCCAGAGGTCTTGCGGACTTGGAAAGCTGTTATTATCTAATTCGGTTTCAATATTCCCCGTTGTTCGGGTTTTGTCGTGAAACAAAAATCCGTCTCCGTTACTACTGAAAACAAACGGAATGTCTAATATTTTTGCGTATTCAAGTCCTTGCTGTATTCCTGCACTTATGGAGTGTTTGTTGTCTTTAGCTTCAACAATTGCAATCGGAATATTCGGTTTATAATAAAGAATATAATCGGCTCGTTTTCTTGCACCTCTGGCAGTAATTCTTCCTCTTACATAAATTTTCCCATCTGTAAAAGAGACTTCCTCAAGCAACTGGGTTTGTGTATTCCAACCTGCTTTTTTAATTGCAGGCGTAATAAACTTTGTGCAAATATCTCTTTCTGATAAATTCTTTTTGTCAATCATTTTAATTTTCTAAAAGTCCTAAAAATACAGATAAAGCTTCAACATAGCACCATGTGTGTCGGTAAAATTGCAGCTCATTTGCTCCCGATAGCTATCTGGATGGTTTTGAGCGTCAGCTCGTGCGGTTTGCAAATGTGCTGTTTTGTACGTTTGGTGTTCATTTCATATTTCTTTTAGTAACAAATTGTCAATCGTCTTTTTGTCTTTTAACACTTGTTGCCACCGATTGAACAACCCCACCCCATCACTTATTCCCTCCATATGCCGACACCCAAATAACATCCTAAAATCCGTTTTCAGTGTTAAAACGTCTGGTTTACCTGTGCTATCTTTCATTCGGTGTGGGTTACGGTTAATAAGTTCCAAATTTACTCATCTTTTTTTTATTTCAAAAAAACCATCAGACTTTTTACTTGCTTAAATCCTTTGGTTGGGTTGGGGGCGCGATACCCATAGTAGCTTGCTAAAACTTTTACTTTGTCAATTCAAACTTTTCCTCTGTCAATTCAAACTTTTACTCTGTCAGTTCAAACTTTTACTCTGTCAGTTCAAACTTTTACTCTGTCAATTCAAACTTTTACTCTGTCAGTTCAAACTTTTACTCTGTCAGTTCAAACTTTTACTCTGTCAATTCAAACTTTTACTCTGTCAATTCAAACTTTTACTCTGTCAATTCAAATCAAGCCATTATCCGGCAGCTAACACTCCCCCGGCATAATTTATCCAACAACAATGAACAAGAGGAGCAGCGCTTCTTAACTGCTATATTCCTGAACGCAGGAGCCTTTGCCCCGAAAGCCTTCCGGATTGAACTTTTGAACATCAGTACTTTTCCTCACGGATTATGTTGCTCCAATGGATTTTTTACTAATTTTAACCACCGTAGCCAATATTTATCACGTACCTGAATTTAGTTACCGGGTATTCGCCGTGAAATAAATACCAATCAGATAGTTAACAGCATTTTAACCAAAATAATTAATCATGAAAATAACCAAACACCAATGGCCCGTACTGATTGTTTCCGGTCAGTTTAACATGCCCACCGACGAGGGATTCCGCCTGAACGAACTCGTGAATGAGTTGGAAGAAGTTCAAGGATGTTCCGTGATACCTTCCTTTACCTATGAGGATGCGGAGGAAGTATTTATCTCAAGAAACGACCTCGGCACAGTAGTTATCGACTGGGATCTTCCCGACGAAGACGAAGCGGAGTACATGACCGCATCAGAAGTGATTCTCGCCATCAGGGAACGAAACAAAACCATCCCCATCCTTTTGCTCACCGACAGGCTTGAAACCGAAGACATTCCGGTGGAGGTGCTGAAAAAAATAAATGGCTACCTTTGGAAGACTGCCGACACCATCGAATTTTTGGCCGGTCGCATCGAAACCCATGTGTTGGAATACATCAAAAGTGTTTATCCTGCCTTTTTTGGCATGTTGGTAAGATACAGCGAAGAATATAAATACGCCTGGCATACACCGGGCCACATGGGTGGCGAGGGTTTTTTAAGAAGCCCCGCCGGCGTGGCCTTTTATAAGTTTTTTGGTGAGAACACCCTCCGCTCCGACCTTTCCATTTCCGTACCCGAACTGGGTTCGTTGCTCGATCACGAAGGCGTGGTGGGAGATGCCGAAAAATTTTCGGCCCATGTTTTCGGTGCCGACTACACCTATTATATCCTTAACGGAACCTCCAACGTAAATCAGGTGATCTGGCGGAGTCAGGTGTTACCCAACGACATTGCTTTTGTTGACCGGAATTGCCATAAATCGCTCAATTATGCCATGGTTATTACCAACGCCTTCCCCATTTACATGATTCCCCGACGCAACAAAAGGGGGATTATCGGTCCCGTTCGCCTGAGTGAATTTTCGCCCGAAACCATCGCTGCCAAAATAAAAACCAATCAACTGATTCCGGACGAACTCAAGAAAAACCTGCCCAAAATGTCGGCCCTCACCAACTCTACCTACGATGGAGTTTGTTATAACGTGGTGAATATCAAGAAACAACTGATGCGCAGCGTGGCCAATCTGCATTTTGACGAAGCCTGGTATGCCTATGCGAGATTTCATCCCATGTACAAAAACCATTTTGGCATGAGCGACGACATGAACAGCAATCACCCACCCATCTTCTGTTCGCACTCCACCCACAAACTGCTCACCGCTTTCTCGCAAGCCTCCATGTTGCACATTAAAAATGGCAGCTCGGTAAAAATAAACCCCGACGAATTCAACGAATCGTACATGATGCATGGTTCTACCTCGCCCCAATACAGCATGATTGCTTCGTTGGACGTGGCCACTAAAATGATGTACGACAACGGAGAAGTGATGTTCAACGACATGATTATCGAAGCCATTCAGTTGCGTAAAAAAGTAATTACCATACTTAACGAGCTGAAGGAAAACGATCCGAAGGATTGGTTTTTTGGCATGTGGCAACCTTCAAAAGTAATGATCGACGGAAAGGAACATCGTTTTGAACATGTGGAAGCCGAAGTGCTGGCGGGACATCAAAGTGCCTGGGTGATGTCCGGGGACAATCCCTGGCATGGATTTGAAGACATGGAAGACGACTACGCCATGCTCGATCCCATTAAACTCACCTTTACCACCCCCGGCATCGACGACGATGGCACCATGGCTGACTGGGGAATTCCGGCAGGCATCGTTACCAACTTTTTGATAGACAGAGGTATTGTTTGCGAAAAAACAGATTACTACTCATTTTTACTCCTCAATTCGCTGGGCACCACCAAAGGAAAACAAGGTACCTTGTTGGCCGAACTCTTTAAATTTAAGGAATTGTACGACCGCAATGCCCCCCTATGCGAGGTATTCCCTAATCTGGTGAAATCCCATCCCGAAGCATACAAAGGGGTCGGCTTAAAAACCCATTGCAACGACATCCACAGCTACTACAAAAAACACCAATTGCTCGACAGCATGCAAAACGCCTTTCAGGTGATTCCCGATCAGGTGATGCGCCCTGCCGATGCCTACCACAAAGTGGTGGGAAGAGAAGTGGAATATGTGGAACTGAAAGACATGATGGATCGCGTGCCTGCGGTGATGATTGTACCTTACCCTCCGGGCATACCCATCATCATGGGTGGTGAAATACTGAACAAAAAAGCCCAGCCCATCTATGATTATCTGGAAAAACGTCAGGATTTCGAGAACACTTTTCCGGGTTATGAAAGCGACATCCACGGGGTTGTCCGCGACGAACGCGATGGAAAGAAATACTTTAAAACCATGTGTATCAAGAAATAAACCACATGGCAGACCATCAAAAAAAAGTAGGATTCTTCGGACTTGCCGCCATCGTGGTTGGATCGATGGTGGGCGGAGGCGTATTCAATCTGCCGAGCAACATGGCCGAGGGCGCTGCCCTTGGCCCTGTGCTTATCGCCTGGCTGATTACCGGCATTGGCATGTATTTTCTGGCCAACACTTTTAAAGTGCTCAGCGACGAACGTCCTGAACTGAGTTCCGGCATCTATTCCTACGCCGCCGAAGGGTTCGGTCGTTACGTTGGTTTCAATTCGGCCTGGGGATACTGGATGAGTACAAGCATCGGAAATGTGTCGTTTGCGGTGTTGCTTATGCAGGCTTTGGGGTATTTTTTTCCGGTTTTCCTGGCAGGAAACAACTGGCAATCCATCGTGGGCGGAAGCATTTTTTTGTGGATGATGAATTTAATCGTACAACGAGGGGTTCAAGGGGCTTCGTTGCTCAACGTGATTTCCACGGTGGCCAAACTTATCCCCCTCTTTATCTTCCTGATTGTGTTGTTGTTTGCCTTTCATTGGGATAAACTTTCGTTTGATTTGTGGGGCGGGCAAAACGCGGCACTGGGCAGCATTCCCAAACAACTAAAAAGTACCATGCTGGTTACTTTGTGGGCTTTTATCGGCATAGAGGGAGCGGTTGTTATTTCCGACAGAGCAAAAAATAAAAAGAACGTTGGAACCGCCACACTCGTAGGATTTGTGGGAGCCCTGTTGGTTTATGCTTCCATCAGCATTTTTTCCTTTGGCATCATGAATCAGGCAGATTTGGCCAAACTACCCGACCCTTCCACCGCCTACGTGATGAAGGCCATTGTGGGCAATTGGGGTGCGGTTCTGCTGAACGTTGGTGTAATCATCTCCATTTTGGGTGCGTGGATCGCGTGGACCATCATCACTGCGGAAGTCCCGTCTTCGGCAGCAAGTCATGGCGTTTTCCCCAAGGTTTTTGCCCGGACAAATCAACATGAGTCACCCTCTTATGCTTTGGTTGCCACCAGTTTAATCATGCAGGCTACTTTACTTTTTTCTGTACTGTCCAACAATGCATTCCTGGCCATCATCAGCATTGCAGGTTCGATGATTCTTATACCCTATGCGTTGAGTGCCATGTATTTGTTAAAACTTGCGTTTGTTGACGAATCAGCTTCTGACAGACCTAAATCATTCAAATTAAAAGCACTGATTAACGGCACCATGGCCACCATCTATGGTTTTTGGCTGATTTATGCCGCCGGATTGCACTACATCCTCATGTCCACCATCCTCTACTCGGTGGGTATATTTGTTTACCGAAAGGCATGGATTGACAATGGCCGAAAGGGAAAACTGTACACGCCTGCCGAAAAATTGCTGGCCATCGTCCTGGTTATATTGGGTATTGGTTCGCTCATCTTCATGATTGCCAACCTGTTTCCGGCTGATGAGTGGGTGCATTTCTTTCAACAACATTCCATCAAACGTCACTAAAATATGTGGAAGAAAAAGTTGGCCGAATGGCTAAAAAGATACATCACAGCCGAAATTGTCAGCACCATTCTCTCCATTTTCGTGGCCTGGCTGATAAAAGAAACCACCGAAGATCGGGTTTTGGCAGCATTTGTGGCTTCTGCAGTGGGTTCGGTAGCTTTTTACGGAGTTATCGCCCTCAACGACATGCGACACAGCATCAGGCATCATCGGCTCCGGAAGAAGAAATACACGTTGAATTCATTTTGGAAGGATTTCAGGAATTTGATGGTGGAATTTGGTCCGGCCGAACTACTTGATGTGCTGGCCATCCGTCCGTTTTTCATGTATTTTATTCCCCAACTCATGACCAATTTTGTGTTGGGATCATTCATTGGTAAAACCCTCGCCGATATTGTATTCTATATTCCGGCCATCCTGATGTATGAGTTAAGAAAGAAACATCTGAAATAAATCCGGCCTCTTTCAGACGGAAGTTGTGTTGACAATACACCCGCATTACGCTTTTCTTTTTACCCATAAGTACCACATCATCAAGCCCCTGCCAATCATAAATGCATTGAGGGCAAGCCATAAGGCATGGTTATTCCAAATGGGAGCAGCAACATAGTAAACCGGCAGGAATACCAACAAGGAGGAAACGAGCATGGCATTGCGCATCCCTTTGGAGGCCGTAACCCCGACAAATATGCCATCCCAGATAAATGCGGCACTGCTTGTGAGCGGAATAATCACCACCCACCAGACATATTTCTGAGCCAACGCCAAAAGGGTTTCATTGTTGGTTAGCAGACTCATCAAGGTATTGAATGCCAGTGCAAAAACCACACTCGCCACAAGGGCTGTCCCCCACCCCCAATAAAATAAATGACGAACCGTTTTTTTGAGCAACTGACCCTTTCCCGAACCGTAAGCCTTCCCCACAAGCGCCTCGCCGGCATAGGCAAAACCGTCTTCGAAGTAGGAGAAGATGAAAAAGAACTGAAACAGCAGGGTGTTGACAGCCAGGATTTCATCACCGGCACGCGCCGAGGCATTGGTGAAAAAGGCCAGGGTAAGCAACAACAACACCGTACGGATAAAAATATCGGTGTTTACCTTGAAAAACCTGATGATGGCTTGTTTCTGAACCACCACGGCAATGGGGAATTTCCTGATATATTCAGGGTATTTTTTAAACAAGAAATAAATGGCCAACAACAACCCGGCATACTGAGCAATAACCGTTGACAATGCTACGCCCGCGGAGGTCATGCCGAAACCATAAACAAATACAAAATTGAGCACGATGTTGATCAGATTGATTACAAGTGCGATGATCATGGGAATTTTGGCATTTTGAACCCCCAAAAACCATCCAAAAAAGGCGAACAACCCAAGGGTGGCCGGAGCTGCCCATATACGTATGTAAAAATATTCCCGGGCCAGGAGGGTTACAGCCTCACTGCCATCCAGGATTTGAAAGGAAATCCATTGCAATGGAAACTGCATGAGGATGAGCAGGATAGCAAATCCAAAAGCCACCAACAGCGACCTGATAAGCACCAACGAAATTTCTGCGCTCCGGTTGGCGCCCCAGGCCTGCGCCGTAAAGCCACTGCTGCCCATGCGTAGGAAGTTGAAACCGGAATATATTACATTAAAAATCAGGCTCCCCAAGGCAATGGCGCCAAGATATTTGGGATCGGTTAAATGCCCCATCAGTGCCAAATCGACCAAACCAAGAAGAGGTACCGTGATGTTGGTGATGATGTTGGGGATAGCTAACCGGACAATTTTTCTGTTCAGACTTAATTTGAGACGCAAGTTATCTGACTTTTATGTTTAGATGCTGCAAAGATAAGTGGTTAGTAACTGTCAGCACATCTTCCCTGTAAAATAAGAAATTCAATTCGTGTCGATCTACTAAAGATCATTCACAATTCTGGTAATTCCATTTTTTACTAAAACCTCATTAAAATTGACTAGCAAGCCCAATTTCAAGTCGGATAATTTAAGATAGGTAAGTACTTGTTTGTAATGTACCGGTGCCAGCTCGGCAACTGATTTAATTTCAATAATCACTTTATTTTCAACAATTAAGTCAGCTCGAAAGGCATGTTCCAAATAGAGATCCTCCCATATAATAGGAATATTAATCTGTCTTTTGACTTCCAGATTTTGCTTCATCAGTTCATAAAAGAGTATCTCTTCATATACAGTTTCAAAAAGTCCCGGACCAATCTTGCGATGAATATTATAACAGGTGTTTACAATAATTTTTGATAATTCGTTTTCGGTCATTTTTTTAGGTTTAAGGTTCAAATGTATCAAAAAAGAATTTAAGGGACGTGGTGAGTATATCTTTTTTTTCTCGCAAAGGCGCAAAGGCGCGAAGGGGGATTGGGTGATGAATGTAGGAGAAGTTAACATTTAGGGCTTTGGTGCTTTGGGTGTGCTTTTTTTCTCGCAAAGGCGCAAAGGCGCGAAGGGGGATTGGGTGATGAATGCGTGAGTTCTGAAAACTTAGCGTATTGGCGTGAACCTGTTTTTTTTCTCGCAAAGGCGCGAAGGCGCGAAGGGGGATTGGGTGATGAATGCGTGAGTTCTGAAAACTTAGCGTATTGGCGTGAACCTGTTTTTTTTCTCGCAAAGGCGCGAAGGTGCGAAGGGGGATTGGGTGATGAGTGTAGGAGAAGTTAACATTTAGGGCTTTGGTGCTTTGGGTGTGCTTTTTTTCTCGCAAAGGCGCAAAGGCGCGAAGGGGGATTGGGTGATGAGTGTAGGAAAAGTTAACACTTAAAGCTATGGTGCTTTGGGTGTGCTTTTTTCCTCGCAAAGGCGCAAAGGCGCGAAGGGGGATTGGGTGATGAGTGTAGGAGAAGTTAGCACTTAGCCTTGGTGCCTTTGGGTGAAGGTATTGCTTTCCTATAGGTTCTCAAATTAATTACCTCTTATGCAGTCCACACTCCTTGGTATCGGGGTTTTCCCACCACCAACGACCGGCACGCACATCCTCGCCCGGCTCGATGGCACGGGTGCATGGCTGACAACCAATGCTGGCGAATCCTTTTTTATGAAGAGGGTTTACGGGCACATGGTGCTCCTTGGCATAATCCCAGGCTTGCTGTTCAGTCCAGTTGATGAGCGGATTGATTTTCAACATGTTGTTGTTTTCATCCCACTCCACTACCTGCATATTCTCACGGGTGACCGACTGCTCTCTACGCAATCCGGTTATCCAGGCATCCAACCCGTGCATGGCACGAGCCAGCGGAACCAATTTCCTCAGCCGACAACATAATTTGCGGTTTTCGATGCTCTCGTAAAAAAGATTGATCCCTTTTTCAGCCACCATTTCTTCAATCTCACCGGCATTGGGAAAAAACACTTCCAATTTGATACCGTATTTTTTTGCTGTACGGTCCATCAAGTCGTAGGTTTCAGGAAAAAGCCTGCCCGTATCCAACGTAAAAATTCGTGTTGCAGGATCAATATCGGCCACCATATGTGTAAGTACCTGATCTTCTAACCCAAGACTAGTGGATAAGGCAATCTTTCCTTGAAATTTTTCCAGAAAAAAAGTTAAAATTTGTTCGGCAGTTTTGTCTGAAAGCTCCTTGTTCCAGGCAGATAAGGTGGTTGGATTGTACATGTTCGAAGAATTTGATGCAAAAGTAATGTTTTCCTGAAAAGATGCCGGAATTGTATTCATGACATTTACATTCAAAAATGTACCTTTGTCAAGAAAAACATGTCCCTCATATTTCTCACCACGGCCGAAATGCCCACACTCCTACCCTACGATCAATTGGTTATCAGTAAGTTACAAGCCAGAAATATTGAAGTAGATGTATTGGACTGGGAAAAGCTACCTCAGATTTCCTCTGAAAAGCTAGGAAGTTATCATGCCATTGTTACCAGGACATGTTGGAATTACTACAAAAAACCCGACGTTTATAAACACTTTCTGGAGTTCTGCCAAAGCAATCAACTTCCCCTGCTCAATCCCGTGGACATTATCCGGTGGAACATGGACAAACGCTATTTGATGGAACTGGAAGCCGAAGGTATCGAGTTGATTCCCACAGAATTTGTTTTTAACCATGAAGATAGTATCTTCGAACGTGCCCTCCGGCGTGGCTGGAATAAAATCGTGCTGAAACCCATGATTTCGGCAGGCTCCTACCATACTTTCGTACTCCAACCCAACGAATACAACCGCTTTCGGGCGCTGATTGCCGAACATTATACCAACCGCCCGTATTTACTTCAGGAATTTATTCCGGAAATCCAACAGGGCGAGGTTTCCACCCTGAGTTTTGCCAACGGATTTATCTACAGCATCACCAAGGTTCCGCAGGAAGGAGATTACCGCGTGCAATTCAACTATGGCGGAAAATATCATGTAAGCGACGTCCACCCGCATATTCAGGCCCTTTCGGAAAAAATCAGAAACCGATTCAACAACAGGACTTTGTACCAACGGGTGGATGGTGTTTGGAGAAATGGCCGATTTCTTTTAATGGAAGTAGAACTGATTGAACCCGATTTGTATTTGGGACACGATCCGGAAGCGTTGGAGGCGTGGGTGAATAACCTCATTTTGCTCAACAATAAATAACAGCGCAATCCTTGGTTCAAGGTACAAATACACAATGCATTAAGCTGCCAATTACTGCCTCAAGTCAGATTTACCTGCCCGCACATGGAATCCGGTAGTTACTTTGAATACCTTGGGTGAGAATTATTAACTACAACAGAGAGCTGCCGGACCCCTCAACAAACTGAATAACAGCCATCAAAGCTTTCTCTCTATCGCGGCCATCCACCCACTGCACCTCCTCATCACGTCTTAGCCAGGTCATCTGCCTTTTTGCATAGCGCCGGGTGTTGGTTTTAATTTTTTCAATGGAAAATTCCAATGTGCAATCTCCTGACAAATAAGCAAATAACTCCTTATACCCCACCGTGTTAAGGGCATTGAGATGACGATAGGGAAATACACTTCGGGCTTCATCGAGCCAACCTGATTCAAGCATGAGATCGGCACGTTGATGAATACGCTCCACCAGGATTGCACGTGGCAGCTCCACTCCTACTTTTAATATTTCAAATGGTCGCGCTTTAGATGTTTTTAGTCGCTGCCGACTAAAGGGAATACCCGTTTGGATGCAGACTTCGATTCCGCGCATGAGCCGCATGCGGTTGTTCAAATCAACCTCGTGATAATAGTCAGGATCGAGTTCCAACAGCCACGACCGAAGTCCTGCGATGCCTTGGGCTTGATAGGTGTCATCTAATTTTTTTCGCAGCTCGGGATCAGGATCAGGAAGTTGATCGATGCCTTGACAAACGGCATCCAGGTACAAACCGGATCCGCCCACCATTACCATGACCCTGTGTTCCCGGAACTTATGTTGCAACAAAGCCAATACCTCCGCTTCAAATCTGGAAACATTGTACTCGTCGTGGATAGACAGGTTGCCCACAAAATGATGGGGAACTCCCTGCATTTCAGCGGTGGTTGGGGCCGCCGTACCCAAGGGGATTTCACGATAAAACTGACGCGAATCGGCAGAAATGACTTCCGTGCGGAAATGTTTGGCCACCCGAACCGCCAAAGCTGTCTTTCCGGATGCAGTAGGTCCGGCTATGACGAGCAACAAGTTATTGTTATTGTTCGGTATTGGGTTCATCAATTTGGGGAAGAGGAATAATTTCGGCAGGAGGATTCACCAATGTCTTCAGATGAAGCCTTTTCTTTTTACCTTCTTCCAGCAGAAAGGCGTAGGCTTCTTCAAAATTATTGCCAATCACTCCATCGAGAATGGCCTCACGAATGGCAGTTTTTAATTCTCCCACCGTTTTGGAGGGGCTCAGCCCGAATGTTTCCATGATGGCTTCTCCGGTAACGGGAGGTTGCCAGTTGCGGATTTTGTCCTTCGACTCCACATCTTTCAGCTTTTGACGCACGAGTTGAAAATTTTTCAAATAGCGCTTCACCTTGGCTTCATTTTTCGAGGTGATGTCGGCATCGCACAACAGCATGAGGTCGTCGATGTCGTCCCCGGCATCAAATAGCAGTCGGCGGATGGCCGAGTCGGTAACAATCTCTTGCGCCAGCACAATGGGACGAAGATGCAACAGTACCATTTTCTGAACATACTTCTGCTTATCGTTCTGTGGCAGTTTGAGTTGCTTAAAAATATTGGGAACCATTTTGGCACCTATAAATTCATGCCCATGGAAGGTCCAGCCGGCTTTATTTTCAAACCTTTTGGTGACAGGTTTGGCAATATCATGCAAAATGGCACTCCACCGCAACCAAAGGTTGTCCGACTTAGGGGCCAGGTTATCCAACACCTCCAGGGTATGATAAAAATTGTCCTTGTGGGATATTCCGTTCATTACCTCCACTCCTTTAAGCGCCACAAGCTGGGGGAAGATCAGGGACAAAAGTCCGGTTTCTTCCAGTAGTTTGAAACCTGTGGACGGTTTGGCTGCCATCACAATCAAGTTCAACTCATCCAACACACGCTCTTGCGAAACAATGCGTATCCGATTTTTGTTTCGGGCAATGGCCGCCAGGGTATTGGGTTCGATGACAAAATCGAGTTGGGTGGCAAAACGGATGGCACGCATCATGCGCAATGGATCGTCGGAGAAGGTAATGTCGGGATCGAGGGGAGTTCTGATAATTTTATTTTCAATATCCTGAACTCCTCCGAAAGGATCCAGCAAATCGCCAAAATTTTTCTTCTGCAAACTGAGCGACAGGGCATTGATGGTAAAATCGCGGCGGTTTTGGTCGTCGGTTAAGCTGCCGTCTTCCACGATGGGTTTACGCGAATTGCTTCGATACGACTCACGACGTGCCCCCACAAATTCGATGATCCAGTCACCCTGACGAACCATGGCCGTACCAAAATTTTTGAAATATTTGGCATTGGCGCCGGCACCCAGGGCATCGGCTACTTTGTTGGCCACGGCAATACCACTGCCCACTACCACCACATCCACATCTTTGGAAGGTCGGTTGAGCAAAATGTCACGCACGAACCCTCCAATAACGAAGGCTTTTACGTTCATCGAAGAACATACCTCCGAAATAGTTCGGAAAAAATCGTGGTGTAACCTGTCGGAAAAATTTAACATGGCTGCAAAAATACGAAAAACCTAGATGAAGGCGTGTTTTTAGTTGAAAGTGACTGAAGAGGGAAGAGGGAAGTAGGGAGACGGGAGTCGGGAGACCGGAGACGGAAGTAGGGAGTCGGGAGTCGGGAGACCGGAGACGGAAGTAGGGAGTCGGGAGACGGGAGTCGGGAGACGGAATTGCCGATGTCTCGTCCTGAAATTTGTTTACTTTTTATGTCAACCTATTTCAGTACGAGACCCTTGAACCCTTGAACTCCTGAACCCTAGATCCCCTGATCCATTGATCCATTGATCCCTTGATCCATTGATCCATTGACCCATTGATCCCTTGATCCATTGATCCATTGACCCATTGATCCATTGATCCCCTGATCCATTGATCCCCTGATCCATTGAACCCTTGAACCCTTATTTATAATGACTAAAAAATATGAAATCGCGCCCACAAATCGTGTTGAGTATGGAGGCAAATTGGTATGGCTTTGTATCTTTGCCAGTTAAGTTATTAACCAGAAAATTGAATGATTATGGCAAAAAGAACAATTGTGGCTTTACCAGGCGATGGCATCGGAAAAGCTGTATTAGATGAAGCCATTCGCGTCCTCGACGCAGCCGGTTTTGAAGCTGACTATGTGGAAGGCGATATAGGCTGGGAATTTTGGAAATCTGAAGGAAATCCACTCCCCGACCGTACCATTAAGTTGCTCGAAGAACACAAAATCGGGCTGTTTGGAGCCATTACCTCCAAACCCAAGGATGCCGCTTTTGAGGAGCTGGCTCCGGAATTAAAAGAAAAGAAATTGGTGTACTCCTCTCCCATCGTAGGATTGCGTCAGCACTTCAACCTCGACATCTGTATGCGTCCGTGCCACACTTACGTTGGCAACCCGCTCAACTTTATCCGTCGTGGTGTTGGCGACAGCATCGAAGAACCTGCCGTGGACGTAGTGATTTTCCGTCAAAACACCGAAGGCTTGTATGGTGGCGTGGAATGGTCGAACCCTCCTGCACAGGTGTACGATGCCCTGATGACACATCCCAAATTTGTAAAAAACTTCGGCAAAACGCCCAAGGAAGAAATTTCGGTTTCCACCAGAATTTTTACAAAAAATGCCACCGAACGTATCCTGCGTGCGGCTTTCGAGCATGCCAAAAACTACGGATACAAATCGGTTACCGTTTGCGAAAAACCCAACGTCATCCGTGAAACTTCGGGCATGATGTTCAAAATGGCCCAACAAATGCAAAAAGCCGATTATCCCAACATCGAACTGTGGAATACCAACATCGATGCTCAGATGATGTGGCTCACCAAAAACCCTGAAGATTACGGTGTTATCGTGGCCGGAAATATGTTTGGCGACATCGTTTCGGATGGTTTTGCCGGACTTATCGGTGGACTTGGTTTTGCTTGTTCGGCACAATTCAACGACAATGGTATCGGTGTTTTTGAACCTACCCATGGTTCGGCACCAAAATATGCCGACTATCCTGTTTCCATCGTTAATCCCATTGCCATGATTGAATCGGCATGCATGATGCTCGATTTCATTGATGAAAAACCCATGGCAGCCAAAATCAGAAAAGCGGTTGCCGAAGTGATTGCCGAAGGAAAAGTACGCACCTACGACATGATGAAAATGCGTGGCAAAGCAGATGTGGTTGAAAATGGAGCCGCCTCTACCAAACAAATGGCTGATGCCATTATTGCCAAACTTTAATCGAGGAGTTTAAACTGTAAAAACATTTATTATGGATAAAACAGTGCATCAATTGTGGCCTGAGTTGGATTGGATTCAGGACAAAGAGCTGAGAGAGCAAACGGCCAAAACCTGGGAGCTGGCGCTCAAGAGGAGTGTCCTCACCCCGGAAGACCTCAATGTGATTCCCTTCACCTTGCTTTGCGGCCCCAATTTGAAGGTAACCTTCATGGACCACAAACGTTCGGTGGTTCACATTGCCAAAGACGCGGGCGATAAAATCAACGACATGTACCACGGCGAACTTCCCGTAAACATTGACGTTTTGGTGGCAGGTGCCATTCTCGCAGATGTGGGAAAATTACTGGAATATGTACTCGATGAAAACGGAAAAGCCATTCAGGGAACCTATGGAAAATATCTCCGTCATCCCTTTTCGGGAGTGAGTTTGGCCGAAGAGGCCGGAGTACCCGCCGAGGTTTGTCATATCATCGCCACCCATGCCGGCGAAGGCAACATGGTGAAACGTACCACCGAAGCCTATTTGGTGCATCATGCAGATTTCATGACCTTCCTCCCTTTTAAGGAACGATTGATTGTTTAACTGATTTTCAAATCTTTTAAAAAGCCTGAAATTCGTTTCGGGCTTTTTTATTTGTGTGAGACGCTTTGTTTTTTTGTTTACTTCTTTACCCATCCTAAAAGTAAATACCCGTCGGGAAAAAGGACATTGATTCCGCGAGTTTCAACAAGTAACATCTCTATAAAACACAAATACAACAAGTTAAAAGGTTCTCTGAAGGAAAGAGGAGCGCTAAGGAATTACCTTAAGCATGTGTATCTTGCTCAAAAGATTTCTCTCTCCTGTCGAAATGACAACCTCCTATTGCGAGATATTTCCTCATCCACAATTATCATCAAAAACAAATGTTTGATTATGACAAACAAAGCGCATGGAAATTTATTTACTTTTGTTCAAAACAATCTATTATGCAAACCATCAGACTTCAGGTAAACAGTGAGGCATATAAACACTTAATGTGGTTTTTAAAAAAATTCAAGAAAGAGGAACTTGTGATTATTAATGAGGATGAACAGTATGTTTCTGTTCAAAAATATTTGCAAGATGAATTAAAGCAAATTGAAACTGGTAGTGCCAAATTTATGGACATCGATGAACTGGATGCCGGACTGGAAGCAACTATAAGACAGTATGAAGATTAAAGTAACGAAAAAATTTAGAGACAAACTGAATACTCAAGTTGACTACATTGCCAAAGACAAACCCTCCGCCGCACGAAAATTCAAGGAAGAAATTATTTTGAGAATAAAAGGCATTGTCAATATGCCATATCAGCACAGGAAATCCATATTTTTTGATAATAATGAGATTCGTGAATTTATATATAAAGGTTATATCGTTGTTTACAAAGTTGATAAATCAAAAGATACAATTGAGGTTTTTGGATTTACAAAATATGAAACCAAGCCATTTTAGACTGTGTAACTGACAATCTCAGAATCGTTTCCTTCCCAGCCCATCACCCCTTCACATCTTCATATCTTCGCCGATTCTCCCCTTCACCTCTTCCCAAATCATATCTCCTTATTCACCACCAAAGCAAAATAATCATCGGGCAACGGCAGATAACCATGCTCGTAGCAAAAATAATAGACCCGTTTCTCTTTGGTTTCGTACACGTGGGTAAAGTATTTGAAATTAAAACCGAATTGCTCCAGGGTTTGCTTTTTCACCTTCGACTTTCCTTCGGGTGTTAGTCTGCGCAGGATGTTTCTGTTTTTTCGCAAGATGGAATTAATACCTCGTATAAATTCGGTCTCATCGCGGTTTTGCCGATTGTGGTATGAATTTCTGCATTGATCGCTACAAAATTTCTTATCGATGCGACCTTGTATTTTTTCGCCGCAATCCAAACAAACATGTTCCATTTTTTGGGTTTTTGCCGTAAAATTACAAAAAACCGGACATAAAAAAAACCATCCCAACGTCGTATGATAGTCAAAATAACGTTGGGATGGCGCGGGCAATGATTAAAAATCCTTGTCTAGGCTACTTTTTCAGCCATTTTTTGGTGGCCTGATTTCCGTCCAAACGAATGTTCATAAAATAATATCCGGCAGGAAAATCCATTACGTTCAAACGTGTCGTTTCTTGTTCCACATTTACCGTACGAAGTAAACGTCCTTGCATATCCACAAGAGTCAATTTGGAACCCAATGGCGCTTTAACCTGTATGAAATCGGCGGTTGGATTGGGGAAAATAGTCACACCTTCTGCCAATTCTGTGTTTTGAATGGCATCCAGTTGATCCACTACAAACCCGTTTGCCAACATCAAATCGTCCACATACACATCGTAGGAGCCCACCGGAATGTTGTCGGGAATGGTGACAGATACTGTGAGTAAGGTATTTGATTCTACCACAATGGTGGAAGCTGAGAACATTTCCATGGGATCATCATGAAAGGCAAAGCGCACTTCCGAAACGCCCGATTCCCATTGGGTGTCCATACCCATTACAGTTAAATCACCTGTAAAAGCCAGGGGTGCATGGGCAGGATCAACTCCGGTGATTTCTGGGTTCAACACCAGTTCATTAACCATGAGGGAAGAGGTATAAATAATGTCTCCACCGGTGTTTCCGTTGCCATTGGCCGCATTAAAGGCAGCGTAAAAGGTTACGGGACCTGCCTCAGGTGCCGTCCAGTCCATGATCCACGAATTGGTATTGCCGGCAGGAGTAACTCCGGCCGATTTATGCGTCACCGAGTGACCTCCATTGGCCAGTTTGGTACGTGTGGCATCGGTAATGGTGAAAATGCCTGTTTTGGCGCCCATGTTGTTTTCGGCAGTTAGTTCAAATCCGAACTTCACCACACCGGGATGGGTTCCCGTGGCGGTGATTTGGTACGTTTCACCGGGAGTAAAACCTTCGGCGGGGATGGTAGAGCTAATCCACATAAATTGAGATTGGGCAGTTCCGCCATGACACTCGGTACAGGTATTGCCATTGTCGCCCGGAGAGCCGGTTTTTCCGCCCGGACTTCCTGATACATAACTAAAAAGCAATAAAGTGACCGGCATGGCCAGTACGATAAGAAATGAGTAAGCTTTTTTCATTTTTAATTCTTATTTAGACTTATTATATTTAATGCCGCAAAATAACAGTATTTCAGGTTGATACAGGAGTTTTATTTTTGGAAATAACATTTTTTTAACAAAAAATTCTTTTCATTCAGGATATTGCTGTTGCAACCGATAATTGGATAAAAGTATCCAACCGATCGACCACACCAAAATGATGGTAACGATGCTTTTTGACCCACTAACCAAAGGTGGCTAGTTTGATGCCGTATAAAAGAGTAAATTGTTTTTGACTTAGGCTACTTTGCCGCCACTGTTCTACAAGCCCAAACATACGGGTGGTTTTGTCCCGGGCGTGCATATCTTATTATGCAATAAAACTATGACATCAGGTTTTGACTCACAAGGTTGGTTGGTCGGAGGGATACGTTTCAACAACCCTAATAAATCCCTCTACTTACAAACCCGAAGGGTTGTAACTATTATAACACAACCGCGGCTCAAGCTCCCTAACCCCGAAGGGGTGACATATTTATTCGTACCACTCGAACAAATACTTTTCATCATATTCCACATCAAATTTTTCTAAAAAATCCAGATACTCCTCTCTAAAACTCTTTTTCCTATGGTGTTTTTCCTGATTTAAGATATAATTGTAAACGTTTCCTATATGCGAATGGGAGTATGAAAAAGCACCATATCCTTCCTGCCATTGGAATCCGCCTCTAATAAATCTATTATCGTTGATGAAATTGGTAGAGTTGTTTTTAATGTCGCGAACCAAATCAGAAATTGCCATTGATGGTTTTAACCCAATAAAGGCGTGAATATGGTCATTAACTCCGTTTACAATAATTGGTTTTTGTCCTTTACCCTTAATGATGCCGGCAATATACTTATGCAATTCATCACGCCAGGTTTTGTTTATCAGGTTTTCACGGCCTTTTACCGCAAAAACAACCTGAATGTATAATTGTGAAAATGTTCCAGGCATTGTTAAATATTTTTGTGTCACCCCTTCGGGGTTTTGTTATCATTTAAATTCATTTTCTATAATAATTTCATCCCTTCAGGATTTTGTTCTATTATCATAACATCTATAATAATTTCATCCTTGTCGTAAGCCTTTGTGATTATGGGTTTGGTCATTCGATTCAGGTTGCGTTTCTGTTCACAAAGTTAGTCATTTTTTAATCAGTTGATTTTGAAAATCGTGTGGGTGGAGGTGAATTGTTGCGTTACTTTGTTCAGATGTCATGAACCATAAAAAAAAACAGTCGCCCCTTGGCAACTGTCTTTTTTAATGTAGCGGGATCGAGAATTGAACTCGAGACCTCCGGGTTATGAATCCGACGCTCTAACCAACTGAGCTACCCCGCCGTTTTGAGCCTGCAAAAATATAAAAAAGGATAACTTAACCAACACCACTTATCACTTTTTTAAGAAAAACCTTTGATTAGTCCGTCCTGCAGCCAATTCAAACCTTATTTTCACTTTTGATTGTGTCCTACCGCACAAGTCAACAAAAACATTGCCTTACATTTGCAAAAAATTCCACCTATGTTCAAATACCTGCTTCTGCTGTTGCCGCTGCTGGCCGGAAACCTGATGTCGCAAAACACTCCTCCCGACAGTCTGCGGGGTTATCGCGTGGCCGTAGGACAAATGGCACCTGATTTTCAATTGGTTTTAACTTCGGGCGACACGTTGCAAGCGGCCCACTTTCGTGGAAAAGTGGTGGTACTTCAATTTACGGCCAGTTGGTGCTCGGTGTGCCGAAAAGAAATGCCTCACCTGGAAAATGAAGTTTGGCTTCCCAACAAAAGCAAGGATTTCATGCTCATCGGGGTGGATTACGACGAACCTTTGGAAACGGTGAATAAATTTATACAACAAATGAAAATTTCCTACCCCATGGCACTGGATCCGGGAGGGGATGTTTTTCACCAATTTGCATATCCCAAAAGCGGGGTAACCCGCAATGTGGTCATCGACAAAACGGGACGCATCGCCTTTCTGACGCGTCTTTACGACAAAAAAGAGTTCGATGAAATGAAAACGGTGATTGAGCAACTGCTCAACTAACTCCTTCTTTCATACACTTGAAAAGCGTATTCAAAATCGTTTTGAGGGTCGTCGGTCACACGTTCTTCCGAAACCAACTCCCAAACTGACGGATCGATTTCCGGAAAAAAGGTGTCTGCTTCAAAATCCTTGAAAACCTGTGTGATATACAATCGGTTGGCCTTGGGCATAAACTGCTTGTACACCGAACCACCACCTATAATAAAATTCTCCTTGTCGTCCGGCATTTTGGCAATGGCCTCATCAATGCTGTAAGCCATCACGCAGCCTGCTATTTCAAATCCGGGTTTATCGGTCAATACCATGTTCATGCGATTGGGCAAGGGACGTTTGGGCAATGAATAATAGGTACGCTCGCCCATAATCACCGGATTTCCTTCGGTAATACGTTTGAAGTGTTTTAAATCGGCAGAAATATGCCATAGCAGGTCGTTGTTTTTACCGATGGCGTTGTTGGCTGCAATGGCCACGATGATGGAAATATTTTTTTCGGAATGCATGGTGTCTTGATAAGAAATTAAACAGAAACTTCGCCCTTGATGTGTGGATGGGGATGGTAATTGGTGAGTTCGAAATCTTCAAACTTAAATGAAAAGATATCCTTCACCTCCGGATTGATCTTCATCACGGGAAGGGGTCTGGGTTCGCGCGATAGCTGCAGGTTGACTTGTTCCAAATGATTCAGATAAATGTGGGCATCGCCAAATGTATGCACGAATTCGCCGGGTTTCAAATCGCAAACCTGGGCAATCATGAGGGTGAGCAAAGCGTAAGAAGCAATATTGAAAGGAACACCCAAAAAGATGTCGGCACTTCGTTGGTACAGTTGGCACGAAAGTTTGCCCTCCGACACATAAAACTGAAACCAGGCATGGCAGGGTGGCAGGGCAGCTTTACCCAAGGCCACATTTTCGGAAAAACTTTTCCCCGAAAGGGGCAGCACGCTCGGATTCCAGGCAGCTACAATCATACGGCGGTTGTCGGGATTGGTCTTAATTTGATGTACCACCTCAGCTATCTGGTCGATGCCTTCGCCATTCCAGTTGCGCCATTGAGCTCCGTAAACGGGACCCAAATCTCCGTTTTCGTCAGCCCAACTGTTCCAGATACGCACTCCATTGTCGTTCAGATATTTAATGTTGGTGTCGCCGGCCAAAAACCACAACAACTCATGAATAATCGATTTGAGGTGCAGCTTCTTGGTAGTGAGCATGGGAAATCCTTCGCTCAGGTCGAAACGCAATTGGGGACCGAACACCGAAA
Organism: Bacteroidales bacterium; assembly: GCA_965140775.1. Taxonomy (GTDB): domain Bacteria; phylum Bacteroidota; class Bacteroidia; order Bacteroidales; family F082; genus UBA6244. The sequence continues at coordinate 2,707,742 of OZ223471.1, forward strand.
TGGTGCCCGTACCGGTTCTGTCGGTTTTTCTGTTTCCCTTTTCGAGTACGTGTGACAGAAGATCAAGGTATTGTCGCATAAAATGGTTTTCGCTTAAGAATTAAACAGTTGAAAAATCATTGAAACTTTGCATCCAACCCCATTAAAACAATGGGTGAACAAGGTTGATTTTCGTTTATATTTGCCAAAATTAACGTATTTCTATAAAATCGACACACAATGGGTATAAAGTTTAGGATCGGGGTAATGAACTTTCTTCAATTTTTTATTTGGGGAGCGTGGCTCATTACCATTGGAGGATATTGGTTTCAAAACAGACATTGGACAGGCACCGAATTTGGCGTCATCTTTTCAACCATGGGCATTGCCTCACTTTTTATGCCGGCCATTGCGGGCATCATTGCCGACCGCTGGATCAACGCCGAGAAACTGTTGGGTATTTTTCACCTGATAGGCGCTGCGGTGTTGTTTATGCTGCCCAAGGTAAACGATCCTACCACCTTTTTTTGGGTGATGCTGCTCAACATGATTTTCTATATGCCCACCATTTCGTTGGCCATTACGGTAGCCTATTCGGCACTCAAAGGAGCCGGGCTGGACGTTATCAAGCACTACCCGCCCATTCGGGTGTTTGGCACCATTGGGTTTATCGTGGCCATGTGGACGGTGAGTTTGCTCAAAATAGAAACCTCAGCCATGCAGTTTTACGTGGCCTCCATGGCATCATTGGTTTTGGGATTGTTTTCGTTCACCCTGCCCAAATGTGCAGTAACCAAAGGCGGCGAGAACAAAACGCTGGTGGAGATGTTGGGACTAAAAGCCTTTGCACTGTTTAAAAACAGCAAAATGGCCATGTTTTTCATTTTTTCCATGTTGTTGGGCGCTTCGCTGCAGCTTACCAATGCCTACGGTGATACCTTCTTGCACGATTTTGCCAAGGTACCTGAATATGCCGATTTGCTCACCATCGAATATCCCGCCATCATCATGTCCATTTCACAGATGTCGGAAACCTTGTTTATACTGGCCATTCCGTTTTTTCTGTTGAGGTTTGGCATTAAGAAAGTGATGTTAATCAGCATGTTTGCCTGGGTACTGCGTTTTGCCCTGTTTGGATTTGGCAATCCTGCCGAAGCCCTGTGGATGATTGTATTGTCCAATATCATTTATGGAATGGCATTCGATTTCTTCAATATTTCGGGATCGTTATTTGTGGAAACTCAAACCGACTCGAGCATCCGTGCCAGTGCCCAGGGGGTGTTCATGATGATGACCAACGGATTTGGAGCCATTTTTGGCAGTTGGAGCAGCGGACTCATCATCGACAACTACTTTAAAGGTGCTGATGGTCACTTTGAATGGCAAGGCATCTGGCTCACCTTTGCAGCCTATTCGCTGGTGGTGGCATTGTTGTTTGCCCTTCTATTCAAACACAAACATAATCCACATGAAGTGGCCAACGTAACGCATTGATTAAGTAGAAATATCAACGGAAGTTAGTGAATTCTTCAGGACTTTTTTCTTTTCTCCAACTCATCTCTTATCAGTGAGGCCTCTTCGTAGTTTTCCTTTTCGATGGCTATTTTGAGCATGTCGTTGAGTTGGGCATCTGAATAAACAGCATATTTGCCTTTAGGCGCTTTTTTTTCGGGTTTTTTCCTTGCAGGAGCAGCTTCCTCAGCTTCGGGGTCGTCGCCCATGGGGTCGTCGTCCATCACAATGCCGGCTTCTTCCAGAATATCTTCATTTACATAAATAGGACAGTCGAAACGCAGTGCCAGTGCAACGGCATCCGAAGTGCGGCTGTCTATTTCGGTGATCATGCCCAGGTTGTCGCACACCAACACCGAATAAAAAATACCCTCTTCAAATTTGTTGATCAGCACCTCTTTGATGGTAATCATGAAATGGTCAGCAAAATTTTTGAACAAGTCGTGGGTAAGCGGGCGGGCGGGTTTCATTTTCTCCAATTCCATGGCAATGGACTGTGCCTCTGCTCCCCCAATGATGATGGGCAATCGCCGCTTTTCTCCGGGGGCACCCAATATCAGAGCGTAGGCGCCGGTTTGCGATTGGCTGTAAGACATTCCCACTATTTCGAGCTTCTTTTTTTTCATGTTGAAAACAAACCTTAATAAACTTTTTTCTGCAAGCGTAGCACCATTACTAATACCTAAAACCGGAGGTGGGTGGCTACGACTTTTTTTGGACTTCAAAAGTAATGAACTTTCGCCGAATATGACCCAAACAAGCAATTTTGCACAAAGTTAAAAATAATTGGAGAGATTAAATGATTATTTCTATTTTAGCCAACGCTTTCGCAATCGATTGAATTATACATTTTATCTAAAATAATTACGTTCATTATGAAGAAAATTCTATCCTTAATGGCCTTGTTTGCAGTGCCTTTTTTGGCCACGGCAAGCGAAGCCGACCTGAAGGTTCCAGACGGAATCAAAAATCAGAACATCCTCTACTGGGGCTTCCTGATCACCATTGCCGGGATGCTTTTTGGTTTGTATCAGTTTGTTCAGGTAAAAAAAATCAAAGCGCACAAGTCGATGCTCGACGTGGCAGAGGTTATTTTCCAAACCTCCAAAACCTATTTAATTCAACAAGGTAAGTTCATTCTGATCCTTTTTGCATTTATCGGCACCGCCGTTGCCTTTTATTTTGGATTCCTTTCGAAGGATGCCAATGGCGAAAACCTTTTTGGTGTGCCGGGCGTGTTAATGATTTTGGGATGGACCATCCTGGGGATACTTGGTTCGTACGGAGTGGCATGGTTTGGTATCAGGATGAATACCCTGGCCAACTCACGCATGGCGTTCGCTTCTTTGGAAAGAAAACCCATTAAGCTGTTGAACATTCCCTTGAACGCCGGCATGAGTATTGGTGTGGTGTTGATTTCACTGGAACTCATCATGATGCTCATCATTTTGATGTTCGTGCCCGGAGAATATGCCGGAGCCAGTTTTATTGGATTTGCCATTGGTGAATCGCTTGGTGCTTCTGCACTTCGTATTGCCGGTGGTATTTTCACCAAAATTGCCGACATTGGATCTGACTTAATGAAGGTTATCTTCAAAATTGGTGAAGATGATCCCCGTAACCCCGGTACCATTGCCGACTGTGTGGGCGACAACGCAGGAGACTCTGTTGGCCCAACTGCCGACGGATTTGAAACCTACGGTGTTACAGGTGTGGCACTTATTTCATTTATTCTTTTGGCCATCACCAAAACAGAATTACAAATTCAATTGTTGGTATGGATTTTCGTGATGCGTATTTTAATGATTATCACCTCCATTGTTTCTTTCTGGATTAATGGCGCCCTGACTCATGCAAAATACAGCAAATCAGACGACCTCGATTTTGAAAAACCACTTACTAACCTTGTTTGGATTACCTCTATACTTTCCATGGTTGTTACTTTTGCCGCCAGCTACTACCTCATTGGCGACATCCACGGAGGAAAACTCTGGATTCCATTGTCTATCATTATTAGTGCCGGAACATTGGGTGCGGCGCTCATTCCTGAATTCACCAAACTGTTTACCAGTCCAAAATCTATCCACGTAAATGAAGTAGTGGAAGCCTCCAAAGAAGGTGGTGCCTCACTGAACATCCTTTCAGGTTTGGTAGCCGGTAACTTCAGCGCCTTCTGGCAAGGCATGGTTTTCTTCCTCCTGATGTTCATCGGATACGAAGCCTCCAAATACGGACTTGGCGATATCATGATATACCCCTCCATTTTTGCTTTCGGACTGGTAGCCTTTGGTATGCTGGGCATGGGTCCCGTAACCATTGCTGTTGACAGTTACGGACCTGTAACCGACAATGCCCAATCTATTTACGAACTTTCGTTGATTGAAGAAAACAAAAAAGAAGTTACTGCCGAAATCGAAAGAGACTTTGGCTTTACTCCTGATTTTGAAAAGTCGAAATACTACCTCGAGGCCAATGATGGCGCAGGTAATACGTTTAAAGCCACTGCCAAACCAGTGTTGATTGGTACCGCAGTTGTGGGAGCCACCACCATGATTTTTGCTTTGATTTTGGTTATTGAACACTCCTTGCAAATCAAACCCGAGGAAATTCTCAACTTATTAAATCCCTTCACCATTTTTGGATTTTTGTTGGGTGGCGCTGTTATTTATTGGTTCTCAGGAGCCAGTATCCAGGCCGTGACCACCGGCGCCAGCCGTGCCGTGGCATATATCAAAGACAACATCAACCTCGACCCCAACGCACCCAAGAAGGCTGACGTAGCCAAATCAAAGGAAGTGGTAAAAATTTGTACCACTTACGCACAAAAGGGAATGCTCAACATCTTCATCGCTATCTTCTCGTTTGCCTTGGCTTTTGCTTTCTTGTCTGCGCCCATCGGACTTACTTTGGGTATGAGTGATGCCGACAAACTGTTGGCTGCAGCGCCCGTTTCATTATTTGTAAGCTACCTCATATCCATTGCTTTCTTTGGTCTGTATCAAGCTATTTTTATGGCCAATGCAGGCGGTGCATGGGACAATGCCAAAAAAGTAATCGAAGTGGATATGCAGGAAAAAGGCACCGATTTACATGCTGCCTCCGTAGTAGGTGATACCGTTGGTGACCCATTTAAAGATACCTCTTCGGTTGCCCTTAACCCCATTATTAAGTTTACTACCTTATTCGGATTACTAGCCATGGAAATTGCCATTTCGCCTTCCTTCCGCGATGTAGCACTTTATTTTGGACTCGGTTTTCTGGCCGTAGCGCTGTATTTCGTTTACAGATCATTCTACAAAATGAGAATCAGAAACTAGACCTGATACTATTTTATGTTAAAGGGAGGTCATGGTATGACCTCCCTTTTTTCTTTTTCCCAAAGGACCTATTTTATTGTGAATTTTTTAACACATCTTTCCCGAAAAACCTTCTAAAACTAAAATAAGATTCCTACTTTTGTGCATGTAAACCGACCATATGTTTTACATTATAAACTGTTATCATTCAATTCATTAGTTAACATCATACCATGATCTCAAATCAATTTATCAACCGACACAACGGTCCCCGCGAGCATGAGGTATCATTCATGCTAAAAAAACTGGGATTAAATTCCATGAATGAGCTGATCGAGAAAACCGTTCCTGCCAATATTTTCCTGCCTGAAGGCCTGGGAAATGTTCCGGCTATGAGCGAATACGAATACCTTAACCACGTGCGGAAGCTGTCGAAAAAAAATAAAGTCTTTAAGTCGTACATCGGGCTGGGTTATTATAACACCATTGTGCCTCCGGTAATTTTGCGGAATATTTTCGAGAATCCGGGTTGGTATACTTCTTATACCCCTTACCAGGCTGAGATTTCGCAAGGTCGTTTGGAAGCATTACTGAATTTCCAAACCATGGTTTCCGACCTCACGGGCATGCCCCTGGCCAATGCATCCCTCCTTGATGAAGGTACAGCTGCCGCCGAAGCCATGCTCATGTTTCACGCTTCGCGCCCCAGGGCACAGGTCAAAAGTAATGCCAACAAGTTTTTGGTGAGCTGTGCCATTTTTCCACAGACCATCGAGGTACTCAAAGCCCGAGCCCGTCAAAAAGATATTGATCTGGTGATTGTTGACCGGAGTGAATTTGAATTTGCAGAAGACGTGTTTGGTTGCATTGTACAGTATCCTGATCAAAAGGGAGATATTTTTGACTTCAGCCACATCATCGCCCAAGCCAAAGAAAAGCAAATCCCCGTGGCCGTTGGTTCCGATCTGATGAGTCTAGCCTTATTAACCCCTCCCGGAGACTGGGGTGCCGATGTGGTTTTCGGTTCCACCCAACGCTTTGGCGTACCCATGGGATTTGGCGGACCGCATGCCGCATTTTTTGCCACCACCGATCAATACAAGCGTAATATTCCCGGAAGAATCATTGGCGTGTCCAAAGACAAAAACGGCGACGAAGCCCTTAGAATGGCTCTCCAAACCCGTGAGCAACATATCAAGCGCGAAAAAGCCACGTCCAATATTTGTACTGCTCAGGCCCTGTTGGCGATTATGGCGGGCATGTATGGCGCTTACCATGGTAAAGACGGAATAAAACGTATTGCACTGCAAATTCACGGACATGCCGTTGACTTGGCAGCAGCCCTCGAATCCATTGGTTATCAGCAACTCAATGCCAATTTCTTCGACACACTTTTTGTGGCCATTCCCGCTTCCACCAACGTGGAAACCATCAGGGAAGTAGCGGAGAATCACGGAGTTAATTTCAGATATTTTGATGACAATCAACACATTGGCATCAGTCTGGACGAAACCACCAACCCCGAAGACCTGGCATTGATCTGCGCCATTCTGGCCAAAGCAGCACAAAAAGAAACCTTTACCTTCCAGGTACAACCCGCTGAAAATCATGCCACCGACAATCTTCCGGCCTCTATGATCAGGAAGTCGTCGTTTATGGAACATGACGTTTTCAACAGCTATCATTCGGAAACCGATATGATGCGTTACATGAAACGTTTGGAAAATAAAGATATCGCACTCAACCGCTCGATGATTCCGCTGGGTTCATGCACCATGAAACTCAATGCCGCCTCCGAACTCATGCCCATCAGCTGGCCCGAATTCACAGATATTCACCCATTTGTACCGGTCAATCAGGCAGAAGGCTATTTACAAATTATCGATGAAATGACCGAAATTCTGTGCAAGGTCACCGGATTTGCCGGTTTATCATTTCAACCCAACTCGGGTGCTGCCGGAGAATATACCGGACTGCTCGTAATAAAGGCTTATCTGGAAAAAATTGGTCAACAGCACCGCACCATTTGCCTGATTCCTGCTTCGGCACACGGAACCAACCCCGCCAGTGCCATCATGGCCGGCATGGAAGTAGTGGTTGTAAAAACCGCCGACAATGGCAACATCGACATGGACGACCTGAAAGCCAAAGCCGAACTGCATAAAGACAATCTGGCAGCCATCATGGTCACCTACCCCTCTACCCATGGCGTGTTTGAAGAAAGCATCCGCGAAGTGGTGGACCTGATTCACCAATACGGCGGACAGGTGTATATGGACGGTGCCAACATGAATGCACAGGTAGGCATCACCAGCCCCGGCTTTATCGGCGCCGATGTATGTCACCTCAACTTGCACAAAACATTTGCCATTCCTCACGGTGGCGGTGGTCCCGGTGTTGGTCCCATTGGCGTGGCCGAGCATTTAAAACCCTTCCTGCCAGGACATCTGTACCAGAAAACCGGTGGCGAACAAGGTATTTGTGCCGTGGCTTCTGCGCCTTACGGAAGTGCACTCGTTCTCCTCATTTCATACGGCTATCTGAAAATGCTGGGTAGCGAAGGTCTGAGAGATGCCACAAAAATGGCCATCCTCAACGCCAACTACATGATGAATGAGTTGAAAGACGATTTTCCCATCTTATACCGTGGTGTGAATGGGTTCGTGGGACACGAAATGATTCTCGATTGCAATCAATTCAGCAAAACTGCCGATGTACAGGTGATCGACATTGCCAAACGTTTGATGGATTACGGATTTCACGCACCTACAGTAGCCTTTCCCGTTCACGGAACATTAATGGTGGAACCAACTGAAAGTGAACCCCTTTCGGAAATGAACTACTTCATTGAAGCCATGAAAAGTATCCGCAACGAAATCAGGGAGATCGAAGAAGGCAAGGCAGAAAAACACAACAATGTGGTAACGAATGCACCCCACACTGCCGCCATGCTGATCAACAACGAATGGAATATGCCCTATACGCGCGAGCAGGCCGCTTATCCGTTGGAATGGGTTCGCGACAACAAATATTTTACGCCCGTTGCAAAAATTGACGATGCTTACGGCGACAGAAACCTGTGTACCTGTTTGCCGTTGAGTGAATATACCGACTAAAGAACAACCAACTCATCAATTGGAAGGGGTAACTTCGGTTATCTCTTCCAAATTTTCCATGAAGCTTCGGCTTGATATTCAAGCATCTTGAGTCCACCCATGGTTTGGGCGCCTTGCTTTTTGCCTTTTTGCAAGAACCGCGTTTCTTCGGGATTGTACACCAAATCGAACAGTAAATGGTTGGGGGTGAGCAAATGATAAGGAATGTCGGGACAGGTTTCTACGTTGGGAAACATGCCCAGGGGAGTGGTATTGATAATCAGCTGATAATCTGCCATGGTGGTACCATCTATCCAATGATAACCCAATTGATTTATTTTCTGTGGCGTACGCGTAACCACGAAAAAAAATATGCCCAATTTGCGCAATACATACCAAACCGCCCGTGCGCTCCCTCCTGTTCCCAGTACCAGGGCTTTCATTTGTGAATGGCCATGAATGAGCTCGAGCAGGGACTTTTCGAAACCGATAATATCCGTGTTATAACCTGTTAAGATGGGTTTCTTTCCTCGCCGATCAATTTTTATGGTATTCACCGATCCCGTAAAGTTGGCACAATTTCCAATGTTTTGAAGATAAGGAGAAACCAACTGTTTGTAAGGGATGGTTACGTTCAAACCTGCCAATTCGGGATTTTCATCGATGAGGGCAGGAAGATCGTCGATACGGGGTAAATCGAACAACCGGTATTGGGCATCCAAACCCATTCGCGCGAATTTCTTGTTGAAGAAATCAGGCGAGAATGAATGGGATATTCCCTTGCCAATAAGTCCGTACAGCTCCATTAACCTCTAATCTTTAATTTTCTCAACCTTTTTGGCACTGCCTTCCATGAGCGCAATAGCTACAATTCCAATTATCATCAGGGCTATGGCCACAACAAATTCCAAATTAAGATGCGGAAGTTGATAGATGTAACCTACAATTTTTTCCTTTTCCCCAAAAAGTTGAATAATTGGATCTTTCCATGGCCAAATAACACCCAAAGATCCCAAGATAAACCCTGTAAGCCCTGCTATGGTTTGATCTTTATACCGTTTGAATACCCATGAAAGCAGATGCGAAAAGGCCACCAGACCCACGCCGGCTCCCAGAGCCACCGGCAACAAAATGCCCAAATCGCGGTTGTTGATGGCCTCGATGGCGATGAGTTGGTAATTTCCCATCAATATCAAGACAAACGAACCCGACAAGCCAGGCAATATCATAGAACAAACTGCCACCACACCACACAAAACCAGATAAAAAAAGTTGTTGTTTTCGGTGGCAGGAGTAAGAAAAGTAAACATCAAGGCAATGAGCGTACCTATGGTAAAGGTCACGATAACAGGGATATTCCATTTTTCTACGGTTTTGCCCACGTAGTAAACCGATGCCAGAATCAACCCAAAGAAAAACGACCAGATATACACCGGATAATGGTGAAACAAATAATCGAATATCCTGGCCAGAGAAACAATGGCCAGGGCCACTCCGATGAGCAAACTCATGAGAAAATACAGATCGGTTTTTTCAGCAAAGGCTTTCCACTTGCCGGCAAACAAAAGCTTTAAAGCCGTCAGACCAAACGACTTGAGCGAATTGATCAATCGTTCGAATATGCCGGTAATCAACGCAATAGTACCACCCGAAACACCGGGAATAACATTGGCCACACCTACGGCGATGCCTTTCAATAAATATATCAGGTAAGCTTTCATTTCTTTAATTGTTAAAGGGTATTTCTACTTCATGATCCATTTGAGGTAGTTCAATTTTTTACCGAAAGGGGCATATCTCAAAGGCACATCCATCCATGTACCACGCACCAGCACCGACTTTTTATGCGAAAACAGGTCGAATGTATATTTTCCGTGATAGTGCCCCATGCCGCTGTTTCCTATTCCACCGAAAGGCAGTCGGTTGTTGGCAATGTGCATCAGCGTATCGTTGATGGTAACTCCTCCGGCAGATATCTCGTTGAGTATCCGTCGGATAAACATGCGATTTTCGGAAAAACAGTATAAGGCCAGGGGTTTTGGGCGATCATTCACAAATTGAATCACCTCGTCGGTATCCTGGTAAGTGAGCACAGGGAGAATAGGGCCAAAAATCTCCTCTTGCATCACAGGAGAATCAACATCTACATTCACCAACACCGTGGGTTCCACATAACGATTGTCAACATCCACATGTCCACCATGAAAAATTTTTGTAGTCTCCAAAAACGATTTCAGGCGGATGGCGTTGGCTGTGGAAACAATTCGGGGATAATCCTCCGACAGTTGCGGATTTTCGCCATAAAAATGGGTGATTGCTTTGGAAATTTCACCCAGAATTTTCATGTAAACACGTTGATGAACCAACAAATAATCGGGCGCAATGCAGGTTTGTCCGGCATTAAGCAATTTCCCCCACACAATTCTGCGGGCAGCCAACTTAAGGTCCACTCCTTCGTCAACAATACATGGACTTTTACCACCCAATTCGAGAGTTACCGGAACCAAATGTTTGGCAGCCTCCTGCATGATGATTTGCCCTACCCTTGGGCTTCCCGTAAAGAAAACATGGTCTAACTTCACCTGCAGCAGACGCTGGGTTACCAACGCATCCCCTTGAAAAATAGCCACATATTCAGGCAGAAATGTTTCTCTGATGATTTTATACAGCATGTTGGAGGTGTTGACCGAAATTTCGGAAGGCTTTAAAAGCACAGTATTTCCGGCACTAATGGCGCCAATCAGAGGTGCCATGATGAGTTGAAAGGGATAATTCCATGGCGCAATAATCAACACCTTACCCAGGGGTTCGCTCATCAACCTCGATTTGGAAGGAAAGGAGGCTACGCCCGAAGGTACACGTTCAGGTTTCATCCATTGTTTGAGGTGCCTAACGTGGAAACTAATCTCTTCGAGCACAAAACCAATTTCGGTGGCATAGCTTTCGAAAGCAGATTTATGCAAGTCGGCTTGCAGAGCCCCTATAATTTCCGTTTCATACTTCAGGATGGTATGCTTCAATTTCAACAACATCCTGATCCTGAACTGATAGGATTTGGTTTGCTGTCCGTTGAAAAACAACTCTTGCGATCTAACTACGGAGGCCAATTGATTGGAAAGCATATCAAACTTCTGTATTTGAAATCATGTTAATTCTCAGGTTATTTATCTACCCGCTTGTACAGCGACAACAGTTCGATGAATCGAGGTTCGAAATTAAGTTCAGGCATAAATTCAAGAAGACCTGCGCTTTTCTCAACATCCAGTTTCAAAGCTGTTTCGATGTAAAAATAAGCTTGCTGAATTTTTCCGGAACGATAGAGATAGGCAGCCAAACGATACCACAAGGCCGCCTGATCTTTGTTGGTTTCGAGGGCGGTTTCGATTATCTCGATGGCTCCCTCCACCCCTTCGCGGGAAAACACGCTTGCCGAAAGATTGATCCACGCATCCACCATGGAATTGTCCAGCTCCACGATTTTGGTATAAAGTTCTTCTGCCTTCTCCCAATAGCCCAATTGGAGGTAGATTTCACCCAGATCGAGCATGAAATCGATGCTTCTGGGTTGCAATTCCAGTGCTTTTTTAAAATAATTGATGGCCGTAATCATCTGATCCTGACGCACCATCAACCTGCCAATTCCTGCCCAGGCATCAGCCATCAATTCATCGAGTTCGATGGCCTTGTTGTAGTTGATCATGGAGTTTTTGGTATCGTACAAACTCTCATAACATTCGCCGATATAAAAATATGTAACGGGGTCGTCCACATCAAATTTTAGGCTTTCGCGATAATACTGAATAGACAACGCGTATTGCTCCATGTTGGAATAGGAATTGGCGATGTTGAAATAAGCCGACGCAAACTCCTCGTCGATGGCCAGGGCGTATTCGTAGGCCTGAATGGCTTTTTCGTAAAGGGAAACCGAATTATAGAAAATACCCAGATTAAACCAGGCCATGATGGAATAGGGGTTTAAATCGATGAATTCCAAAAAGAAATCGATGGCTTCATCGTAGCGACTGGTCGTTTCAAAGAAAAAGGCAATTTCGTGGATGAGGTTATCCGATTGGGGATTCATGCGCAGTGCTTCCTTGAGGTTGAAAATGGCACTGGCGTAGTCGTCCATACTCTCGAATTCGAAAGCAATGGCGGCATAAATTTCTTCGGGAACATCGGTATAAGGCAACGATTTGCGAAACTCCTCAATGGCCAGTTCATGCTTGTTCATGAGGCTGTAAATTTCGCCCCGGGCCAAAAAGATTTCTTCATCAGGCACTTCGGTGGTTTCCAGCTCATTGAGCTGCTCCAATGCTTCGTAATATTTTTTTTGAGCCGCCAGCAGGCGGGCACCCCTAACCAGGAAAACAGTGCTTGTGGGATGCTGTCTTCCGGCCTCTTTCAGGGCAATGGCCGCATATTCAATATCCTGAAACTCAAGAAAGAAGTCGATGAGCATTTCAAAATCGTCCACATCAAAAAAGCTCCAGCTTTCTTGTTGCAGCATCATTTCAAAACGGTCGATCAGCTCCCGCAACTCCTCATCATCAACCCAGCTAAAATCTCTTTGCATAAATAGCGAACCCTTTTTCTTAATTCGGTGCAAAAGTAACAAACACCTGTTTACAAGGCTAAGTTAATATCAATTGTTTGTGAAAAGTACAGGCTGTTAAAAAATTGCCAACAGCCCATACCCCGAATTTGTTGATAACAAACGTTTCCGACGACCGTTAACGTGTTAATAATCTGAAAACTAATGTATGATGGTAAACAGGCGGTCCCAGCGAATTTTACCATTCAACCACGATTTATTCTGGTCGAGCGACAGCCATACGAATTCGGGTTTGCCCACCACATGATCTTCCGGCACGAAGCCCCAATAGCGCGAGTCGGCAGAATTGTGGCGGTTATCGCCCATCATCCAGTAATAATCCATGGTTGGCGTATAACTGGTGGCAGCCTTGTCGTTGATATAGATGGTACCATCTTTTACCTTCAGGGTATTGCCTTCGTATGTGGTAATCAATCGTTGATATTGAGGTAAATTGGTCAGATTCAACTCGATGGGAACACCCTTGTGGGGAATATACAGCGGTCCGAAATTATCGCGATTCCATTTGTAGGTAGAATCGTTGGGGAATATATCCGGATCCCATTTTCCGGCAGGTTCGTTCAAAGGTTCGGCGGATTTAACAATCGGTAAACGAAGCAGCTCATCACGGCTTTCACTGGTGAGGTTGTAGATAAACTGTCCGGGAACGTTGGTACGGAAGCCCTCGGTGATATCCAGCTTGTCTAAAACTTTGGGATTGATACTGCTTCCATCTGTAATCACTACGTACTGATACTGAAGTTTTTCCGGGTTTACTGCCGCAATTCCGTTGAGGTAAACCTGACGATCGACAATGGTTAAGGTATCGCCGGGCAGACCAATACAACGTTTTACGTAGTTCTCGCGTTTATCCACGGGTCGAACCACAATATCCCCAAAATTACGTTTATCGCTCCAAACGCGGTCTCTTCCATATTTTTTTACCAGAGAGTAATAACTCACATTACTTTGCCAGTGGGTTGACACCGTATCGCCGGCAGGGTAGTTAAACACCACAGCGTCGTTGTGTTGTACCGATCGAATACCCGGAAAACGGTAGTAAGGAAGGGTAATCCATTCCACGTATGATTTAACTGATTCGGTAAGTGGCATCGTGTGATGCACAAAGGGAAAGGCAATGGGTGTATTGGGAATTTTGGGTCCGAAAGTTATTTTACTGACGAAAAGATAATCGCCCACCAACAATGATTTTTCCATGGAAGAAGTGGGAATGGTATACGCTTCGAGCAAAAATGTGCGGATGATGGTAGCAGCCACCACCGCAAAAATAATGGCATCGGTCCATTCGCGGGCAACAGATTTTTTGCGAGGGGCGCGTTTATCCGGATCGGTGTATTGCTCATTCGGCTGCATACCCAGGTAGGGCAGGTAAAAAATGGGCACCACCACGGCCAAAAATTGCTCATACAGCTTGAACTTGCCAAAACATTTTACCAGCTCCACCAACATGAGCATGTACATGAACACATTCAAAAAGGGGAACAACAACAAGGCATACCACCACAGCGGCTTTTTGATGATGAGCAAAAAAACATAGAGGTTATAAAACGGCACCAAAGTTTCCCATCCTTTGCGTCCGGCTTTTACAAATAACGGCCAGGCAAAAATGGTAGGGATGGTAAAGGATAAAGGAATAAGAATGAGCAGGTATAACATATCAGTTTGATTAAAAATATATTTGGCAAGATAGCAGCAATCTGTTTATCAACGCGTTAATTTTTGTTAAGAATTTAAGGATGCAAAAATAGAAAATTTGAACCCATATCAACAGAACCCGCTTAATAAAAGGCCTCAACAAATACACTAAATGGAGTTCCAATTTAAAACGACCTCTAAATTGACCTATCGCTCAACAAATATGAAATATTATGACCACAATCTTGATAAATATGCTACTTTTGGGGGCATAAAATTTGAACGTTAACAAAGAATTCTACCTATGAACCTACACGAATACCAGGGCAAATCGATTCTACAGCAGTATGGCGTTGCCATTCCTTACGGAATTGTGGCCAACTCACCCGAAGAAGCCATTCAAGCAGCCAAAGACATTAAAAAGAAAGTTGGTCTCGATGTTTGGGCCGTAAAAGCACAGATTCATGCCGGAGGCCGTGGAAAAGGCGGCGGTGTAAAAATTGCCAAAACGCTGGAAGAAGTGGGCACTTATGCCGATCAAATTCTGGGCATGATGCTCGTTACACCACAAACAAAAAAAGAAGGTAAACTGGTGAGCAAGGTGCTCGTTGAACAAAACATTTACTATCCCGGACCAGAGAATGTGGAAGAATACTACATGAGTATCCTCCTCAACCGCGATAAAGGTCAGAACATGGTGATGTATTCGCCACGTGGCGGCATGAACATCGAACAGGTAGCCGAAGAAACTCCAGACCAGATATTTCACGAATTGGTTGACCCCAAAGTAGGACTTACCGGTTTTCAGGCACGGCGGATTGCGTTCAACCTTGGATTGAGTGGGGTGGCCTTCAAAGAAATGGTGAAATTTGTTTCCGCGTTGTACAAAGCCTACGTGGGTGCCGATGCCAGCTTGTTTGAAATAAACCCCGTAATTAAAGCAGCCGATGGAAAAATTTATGCTGCCGATTCCAAAGTGAGCATCGACAACAATGCCCTCTATCGTCATAAAGATATTCTGGCCATGCGCGACCTGTCAGAAGAAGATCCCATTGAAGTGGAAGCCAGCCGTTTCGACCTGAATTTTGTGAAATTGGACGGAAACGTGGGTTGTATGGTGAATGGTGCCGGACTGGCCATGGCTACCATGGACATGATTAAAATGTCGGGTGGCGATCCTGCCAACTTCCTGGATGTGGGAGGTACGGCCGATGCCAAACGTGTAGAGGAAGCTTTTCGCATTATCCTGAAAGACCCCAATGTAAAAGCCATATTGGTGAATATTTTTGGCGGTATCGTTCGCTGCGATCGAGTGGCCCAGGGTATTGTGGATGCCTACCAAAACATTGGCGACATCAACGTGCCCATTATTGTTCGCCTTCAGGGTACCAATGCCAAGGAAGGTAAAGAACTGATTGATGCCTCCGGACTTCAGGTTCATTCGGCCATTCAGTTGTTTGAAGCAGCCAAACTGGTAAACGAAGTATTAAGATAGTCTTTTAACATACCCGTTAGAAAGCCGGAGAAAGTGTATCTTCTCCGGCTTTTTTTTGCTCCACGCAAACCCACCCGGTAATTCCTCCAGACAGGTAGTTAAATAAAAACAGCAGACAAATCAGCAACAGGCAAAACCTGGCAAAACGCCGAATATACCCACCGTAAAACTCCGTGAAATAACTCCCGGGAACCCCGTGATATTCCTCCCAGGAACTCTATGGTTAAAATTTGTATTGTTGCTCTCGGATTGGGTTCAATTTTTTTGTTATATCTGATTTGGTTGCATGGATATTGTTGATATCCTGAGGGGATTATAGGTGTATAGATAGAATTGGCAAAAATAATTATGCGACCCCGTCGGGGTCGAACAAATACATACTTCCATTGCTATAAACATCGGAATCCTTCGGATTCAGTTTAAATCCATTCAGCCAAATATCTATTTTAAATTCGGTTTAAGGCATTCCAAAAGATTTCAATATGGATACGAATCGAAAAATCGTTTATTCAATATCCGGTTTTATTCACTTCGCTCCGGATTTACCTCAGTCAATGAAGACACAAATTACTGATAAATAGTGCCCTGCACGACCTAAATAAAAACTCCGCGGAACTCCGTGAAAAACTCCGTGAAAAAAACACAAGAAACACCCTGACAGGAGATCTGCGATCATTTCCTAAACCGCAAAAACTGATATTGCCAAAGCCCCCTTTTTAGTGCCCTGTATTGGTAAATACCTGATTTGTAATGTATTTTGGCAAAACGACTGGTGTCGTGAAAAAAATTATAAACCATGGTAGGTAGCGCACCCCCGAGAGCAGCGTAGTACATGCGTCGTGAGGTAGGGAAGATTCCTGCCGTCACATCTTTTATGTCTTCCAACAGAAAACCACCTGATTCAATGGCTGACACAAAATCCTTTTGTGTGAGGATGGGGGCCAAACTCCATGTGCGACGCCATTTTTCGAGATATTGATGTGGGTCGTGGCTATCTTCCACTTTAAAATAATCGGCCAGCACCAACACACCTCCGGGTTTGAGAACACGGTAAGCTTCCCGGGCAAATTTTTGTTTGTCGGGAGCAGAGGTAAGCGATTCAATGGCCCAAATCATGTCGTAAGTCTCATCAGGAAAGGAAGTTTGGTTATAATCTTCAAGTTTGAAATCCACTTTGTTTTCCAGACCAAGCTCATGGATGCGTTGATTGGCAAAAGCCAGTTGTCGTTCGCTGAGGGTAATACCGGTAGCCCGGGCATTGCAGGTATTGGCCAAAAATACCGACGACCCTCCTACCCCACAGCCGGCATCCAATACACGACAATTTTTGCCAACTCCGGAAAATTCGTATAGCGACCTGTTGGTATTCTGAAGCGCCTCCTCAAAGGATTTGTTGTGTTTATCCCATAATCCGTAATGCACCGCCATGGCTTTTTTGAGCTTCCACCATTGTTGATAGTGCTCCTGGGTTTGGTTGTAATAATCGGCTATGTCGCGGTTGGTAAACAATGGTTCGATAATTAATGCATGCAAACTTAACCAAATATGTAATTGCCCAATCAGCTTTACGTGTGGCAAATCTTTGGTTGATGGTTGAAAATAATTCGTTTAAATTCAAGTCGGGTTAATTTATTTATTAGTTTTGCTTCGAAACCTATGTGTTTTAATTGCATTTGCCCGGCTACAAAAAATCGTTATGACTACATCAAACTTAAATTGGTCTGAGAAAACCATCCTGATTGTGGAGGATGTAGATTCCAGCAGAAGATACTTTGAGGCTGCCCTTAAACTCACCAAAGCCAAACTCCTGTATGCAGCAAATGGTCAGGAAGCCATAACCCTCCTGAATCAAGATACCAAAATCGATCTGGTTCTTTTGGATATTTATCTGCCATTAATTAACGGAATCGACGTACTAAAACATATTCGCAAGATAAATAAATCCATTCCGGTGATCGTTCAAACGGCCTACACGGCCTATCACAACGAGGAGGAAGCTTTTGATGCAGGAGCCAACATCTTTCTGGCCAAACCGGTGAGTTTGAATTCGTTGTATGGCGAAATTGAACATTTATTGTATCCGTAGCACCTATTTTTCAGTTGTTTATTATGTACTCCTAAAATAGTTTTAGTCAGACCGACCGATTATGCGCAAAAAAATTCTCCTTGTACTAGTTTCATTACTGCTGGAGTTTGCAGTGGTCGGTCAACAATCCGGCACGTTTGGTGATGGTCAGGACACGGCACGTATCAACAGATTAATCGAAAAAAGTTCCTCCTTGCTCTACATTAAGCCGGATAGTTCGGCGATGTACAACGATACCATTTTAGACCTTTCTGCCAAAACAAACTATGCTCTGGGATTGTTCAAAGGAAACAATCTGAACGGCATACTTGCCTGGTTGAAAGCTGATTTCGACAATGCCTTCAGGTATTACCGCAAGGCGCTTTTGTATTCGGAGCAACTTACACAGAAGCGCAATAAAGCACTGGTTTTGGGGAATATGGGATTGGCGTTCCGACATGCCTACATGCTCGACAGTGCCATTGTTTATTTAAACAAAACCATCGAATACGCCCACGCCAATCAGGTGCCCGACATCGAAGCCAAAGCCTATCTGGATTTGTCTAACTTTTATTTGGCCAAAGACGATTATACCCTGACAGTGAGAAATTTGGTTCATGCTCAGAATATTTACGACAGTATCAACAACGACAAGATGCTCCTCTTTACGCATGTAACTTTTGGTGTGTTGTACATGAAAGTACATCATTTCGAGGAAGCGCTGTATCACTTGCGCAAGGCCATTGATTACGACCTTGCCCGCGACGACATCAACCATCTTTCCATCATTTATGCCAATCTGGGGCAATTGTATTTCGAAACGGTTCGCAACTACGATTCGGCCATGTATTATTACAGAAGGAGCGTTAAAGATGCCCTACCCTATCAGGAGGAGAGCGCCCGTATGACCGCGGACATAAATATCGGAAATGTGTTTCTCGACCAAGAACTGTACGATTCGGCAGGGTATTATTATCAAAGAGCGTTCACCAATCCGGAACTCCAAAATTATCCCGACCGCAAAGCTGCCGTGTTGGTGAACCTGGGTCTTTTTTACCTGTATGTGGAAGATACTGCCAAAGCACGGGTTTTTCTAGATGAAGGATTGCAAATTGCCGAAGAGCTCGATATACTCCAATACAAGAAAAATGCGTTGAAAAATTTGGCGAGGCTTGATAGCGTGGCGGGTAATTTCGAAAGGTCGTTGGCCTATTACAAGCAATACAAGATAGCTTCCGACAGTCTGAACAGCTCCGACATCAGTCATCAGATGGCCGTACTGGACTTTGAAAGAGAGCTGGCGATGCAAAAAACCGACAACGAAATACTTGAAGAACAGAACCGCCTGAAAAGTAAGCAGATTTCCCAACAAAGAACACTCATTTGGCTGTCGCTAACCGCGCTGGTGATTCTTCTTGTTCTGCTGTATTTTCTACACATTAATCGGCAGAAGCGTAAAAAGCTTCACTTACAACTTGAAGAAAAACACCGTGACCTGCTGATAATTAACGAGGAATTAAAGGTGACCAACGAAACCCTTCAGGAGCAACAAGAAAAACTGAAGGAGATGAATGCTACCAAAGATAAATTTTTCTCCATTTTGGGTCACGATCTTAAAAGTCCGTTTAATACCCTGCTTGGCATGTTGAGCTTACTCGACCAGCAATGGGACCTACTTGACGACCACGAGAAACAAATACATATGAAGTCGTTGTATGCTTCATCAGAAAAGACGTACCACCTGCTCGAAGAACTCCTGAGCTGGGGGAAAGCACAACAAGGTTTGATCAAGTTCCTGCCCGAAACCTTCGACCTGCTCAACAGAATTTCATACATCATTGATTTTTTCAGGGCACAAATTGAGCAAAAGGGATTGCAGATTGACTTGCAAATACCGGAGGAATTGCCTTTGCACACCGATCCGCGTTTGTTTTCACAGATCGTACAAAACCTGGTAAACAATGCCATCAAATACTCCTATCCTGGCGACACCATCACCATTTTTGTAAAACAAACACCCGACAGACTCTGCCTTTGTGTGCAAGATACAGGCATGGGCATTCCAAAAGACAAACTGGCCACCATTTTCAGGTTGGATTCAGACTTTAACCGCCCCGGCACCAACAACGAAAAAAGCAGCGGCATGGGACTTATCCTCATCAAAGAGTACGCCGAGATTATTGGAGGAAAGCTGACGGCAGCAAGCGAAAATGAACAAGGGAGCACTTTTTGCCTGTGCTTGCCAAAAAATAAATTTTAAAAAACCAACTTTTTCTTTGTCGAGGCAATAATTTATGTATTTTTGCCGCTGCTTTGTAAGCAAGTTCATACACGTTCGGGGTATAGCGTAGTCCGGTTATCGCGCCTGCTTTGGGAGCAGGAGGTCGGGTGTTCGAATCACCCTACCCCGACAGAATTAAAAGCCTTGTAATCAGATGATTGCAGGGCTTTTTTGTTTTTTTGATTCTAGACATCAAACAAAAAAGCACAACCCTTGTTGATAACTTCCTAGAGCCGTATCAAGCTACCCATTAAAAAGTAAATTAACAATAAGATTAAGACAGCAACAAATCGTTGCAAATTCAGACTTAGGTAATAAAATTTACTAATTTTGAATACTACTTAATAAACGATTCTAAACCTATCACAAATCAACTCGTAACAAACACATTTACATATAGTTTACAGATAACAAATGGCAAAGAAGAGCAAAACCAATACGGAAGAACCTTTGGAGAAACAACTATGGAAAGCGGCTGACAAACTCCGTAAAAATATAGATGCGGCAGAATACAAACACGTAGTACTGGGATTGATATTCCTTAAATACATCAGCGATTCGTTTGAAGAACTGTTTACCAAACTCAAAGCGGAAGAAGCTCAGGGAGCTGATCCTGAAGACCGTGACGAATACAGCGCCGAAAACGTGTTCTTTGTACCCAAAGCAGCACGTTGGGATTTCCTTCAATCGAAAGCCAAACAACCTGATGTTGGAAAGATAGTGGACGATGCCATGGATGCCATCGAAAAGGAAAACAATTCATTAAAAGGTGTACTTCCCAAAGTATATGCGCGGCAAAACCTTGATCCTACCAGTCTGGGCGAATTAATCGATCTGGTGGGCAACATTGCGTTGGGCGATGCAAAATCACGGAGTGCAGATGTGTTGGGTCATGTATTTGAATATTTTCTGGGGGAGTTTGCCCTGGCCGAAGGCAAGCAGGGCGGACAGTTCTACACCCCACGCAGCATTGTTGAGTTGTTGGTAAAAATGATTGAGCCATACAAAGGCCGGGTATTCGACCCGTGCTGCGGTTCCGGTGGTATGTTTGTGCAATCGGAAAAGCTGGTCATCGAACACCAGGGACGGGTAAACGATATTTCCATTTACGGACAAGAAAGCAACCAAACCACCTGGCGTTTGTGCAAAATGAACCTCGCCATTCGAGGTATCGACAGTTCACAAGTAAAATGGAATAGCGAAGGATCGTTCCTAAACGATGCACACAAAGACCTGAAAGCCGACTACATCATTGCCAACCCACCCTTTAATGTAAGCGACTGGGGAGGAGACCTCATGCGTACCGACGGACGCTGGCAATACGGCACTCCACCCACCGGAAACGCCAACTTCGCCTGGATGCAGCATTTTATCTACCACCTGGCTCCCAATGGACAGGCCGGAATTGTGTTGGCCAAAGGAGCCTTAACCAGCAAATCTTCGGGCGAGGGCGAAATACGAAAAGCCCTGATTGAAGCCGGATTGATCGATTGTATTGTTAACCTGCCAGCCAAATTATTCCTGAACACCCAAATCCCTGCCGGTTTGTGGTTTTTACGGCGCGACCGCAAGAATGGCAGTTACCGCGACCGAAGCAACGAAATCCTTTTTATTGATGCCCGAAATCTTGGCCACCTAATCAACCGCCGCACACGGGAACTTTCGCCAGAGGATATTTCAAAGATTACAGACACCTACCACAACTGGCGCAATCCAGACGGCAATTATGAGGATGTGGCCGGATTCTGTGCCTCCGCTCCCATTGAAAAAGTCCGGGAATTGGATTATGTGGTTACACCGGGACGTTACGTGGGTTTGCCCGACGATGAAGATGATTTTGACTTTAACGAACGATTTTCTGCTTTAAAAGCTGAACTGGAAGAGCAGCTCAAGGAGGAAGCCATTTTAAATGAGCGCATTGCAGAAAACCTGGCTAAGATTGTAATGAAGAAAAAAAAGTAAAATAAGAATTCGTTTATTTTACTTTTGTGAACAAAAGTAAAATATGAAACATTTTATTTTACTTTGCAACAAAAAAAAGATGATAGAGCTAGAAAAATATCAATCCGGACATTTTGAAAAGAATTACGGATACAAATATTTTGTTCCAGAACCAATAAATAGCGAATGGACTTGGAAAACACCTGCCGTCAATCGCTTGTTGGAAAAAGCCGCGGTAAAATTGGGAGAATTAAATTCTTTTGCAAAACTGGTACCAAATATTGATTTGTTCATCCAATTGCATGTTACCAAAGAAGCTGTTGTTTCAAGCCGGATTGAAGGGACTCAAACCAATATGGACGAAGCCCTTTTACCTCTTGAAGAAATACGCCCCGAACGCAGGAACGACTGGCAAGAAGTAAACAATTATATCAGAGCATTAAATGGAGCTATTGAGGAGCTAAAAACGCTGCCTATTTCTTCTCGCCTAATAAAAAACACGCACCATACTTTACTTCAAAGCGTTAGAGGCGAACATAAGATGCCCGGCGACTACAGAACCAGCCAAAACTGGATTGGTGGAAATTCATTGTCAGACGCGGTGTTTATTCCACCACATCACCAACTTGTGAATGACTTAATGGGCGATTTAGAAAAATTCCTGAACAATGATGAAATTGAAGTACCGGCTTTGATACGCATTGCCATTGCCCACTATCAATTTGAAACCATTCACCCATTTCTTGATGGTAATGGGCGTATCGGAAGGCTCATGATTACATTATTCCTGGTATCCGAAGGCATCCTGGACAAACCCTTGCTTTACCTGTCGTTGTATTTTGAAAAAAACAAGGGTTTATATTATGACAATTTAACCAGGGTACGTTCCAAAAACGACATGCTGCAATGGATAAAATATTTTTTGGTTGGTGTTGAACAAACCGCCAGAAAAGCCAGCGAAACACTTGCTAACGTACTGAAACTAAAGGAAACCATCGAAAGTGAAATCAACACAACCTATGGCCGAAGAAGCCATTCAGCCCTCACCTTGATTAATGCCTTGTTTAAAGATCCCATTACCACCATTGAGCAGGCCTCCAAAACCTGCAGTTTAAGCTACAAAGCTGCCAATGATTTGGTAGCCAAAATGCAGGAAAGTAAGTATTTAAAGGAATTAACCGGACAAAGCCGGAACCGTATTTTTATTTTTGAACCCTATTTAATTGCTTTTGAAAATGACAATTAACACAATAATCACCTATAATCAAAGCAGTTGCTTCTACGCCAACCTCTTAAAAATGAGAAGCAATGAGCAATAGCGATACCTACAACTTTACAGTGAGCGAACTGATAGAAATCTTGCAACAATATCCTGCTGATATGCCGGTAGTGGTAAGCGGATACGAAAACGGCTACGATAATTTTTATCAACCTGATGTGATAAAAGTTAAACAATTTCCCGAAAACCGATACAACGATGGCCAATTTCAAATCGACGACAATGGAACGGAAGTATTACGCTTAGGAAGGGAGGTGAGATATGACTGAGTGGAGGGAAACGACATTAGCCGATCTTTGCAATGAAATTTCGTATGGATATACTGAAAGTGCAAGACTTGAAAAAATAGGACCCAAATTTTTAAGGATAACAGATATTTCAAGTGACAGATTGAACTGGAATAGTGTACCATATTGTCCAATAACCGAAGCCAATTTGAAAAAATATCTGCTAAATCCAGGAGATATTTTAATTGCAAGGACTGGTGCAACAACAGGTGCTAATTATATAATTAAAAAAAGTGACCCAACTGAAGTGGTTTTTGCATCATACTTAATTAGGTATCAAATAGACAAAAAAAAAGCCTATCCATTTTACATCGGACATATCCTTAAGTCATCATTTTGGAAGGATTACGTTGATTCAATAGCCGGAGGATCCGCTCAACCTGGAGCAAATGCAAAACAACTTGGAAGTTTTGAAATACGGCTCCCCCCTCTTCCCGAACAAACCGCCATCGCTTCCATTCTCTCCAGTTTAGACGACAAAATCGACCTCCTCCACCGCCAAAACGCCACCTTAGAAAAAATGGCTGAAACACTTTTTAGGCAGTGGTTTGTGGAGGAAGCTAAAGAGGATTGGGAAACAAAACCGCTAGGGAGTCTTGTCACTGTAAAAAGAGGCGGATCACCTAGACCAATTCAAGAATATTTATCAGACGCTGGACTTAGATGGCTAAAAATATCAGATGCTACAAAGGAAAACTCACCGTACATTTTTGAAATTAAAGAACATATAAAAATTGAAGGTTTAAGTAAAACAACTCACTTAAAAGCAGGCTCTTTAGTTTTATCAAATAGTGCGACACCAGGTATCCCAAAGATTTTACAAATTGATACTTGCATTCACGATGGATGGCTTCATTTTCCAAAATCAATATTTTCAAATGAATTTCTATACCTTTTATTCAAAAGCATTAGACCAGAATTACTTCAGCTTGGAAATGGGAGCATTTTCACCAATCTAAAAACCGACATTTTAAAGGAATATGAATTGCCCATTCCCGATTCTAAGAGTCTGATGGAATTCGATAAATTGATTAAACCAACATTTAATAAACTATACTCAAATACCGTCCAAATCCGCACCCTCACCGCCCTTCGGGATACTTTATTGCCGAAGTTGATGAGTGGGGAGGTAAGGGTGGAAATGTAAAAACTATTAACCATGAACTCCAAAGATGACCATCTGAAATTGATAAAAGCAAAAGGTAACTACCCGATTGATTGCATTCGGGAAATATTTTCAACAGAAGAATGGATGTTTTTGAATAAATTCGGTTACTGGTGCGAGGCTTTAATTGATGGCACACTAGCACCCACAACCATGAAACAAGAGCAATTCATCAGAGTAGTCAAAGGTGAATTGGAACCTGAAACAATAGAGGAAGAAGCATGGTTAAAACTAATGGATTGCCGGAGAGCCAACAGCAAACCCGGCGACATAGAGCATCGAGATTATCTCCCTGCGGAAGACACCTTTTACAATAGAGATATGGCAAAAAAAATGAAGGGTATGATGTATGGAGTAATGAAGAATAATCATAGGGAAATTTGAAGTTGAAATAACATTTTTTAATGGAACAATACTACAGTAACAAACGCAACTTGTTTTGGAAATTGGTGACTGAAGTGATTCGTGAGCCAATGCCGGAATCCTATGAAGACAAAATCAATTTGATACTAAAAAAAGGGATTGCGCTTTGGGATGTATGCATGACGTGCATACGAGACGGTAGTCTGGATTCGAATATTACGGATGAAGCTCCTAACGTGTTGCAGTCTTTTATTGTGCAACACCCGAATATTAAATTAATAGCATTCAATGGCAAAGAAGCCGCAAAACTATTTGGAAAGCATATCAGGAGCATCCAGGGTATAAAACTTTTGGTGCTTCCATCAACGAGCCCTGCAAATGCAGGGGTATCGATGGAAACCAAATTGACAGAATGGGGGAAACTGAAGAATTATATATAAATCAGTTAAAAAAGACAGGAGATGAAAAAAGTAGTAATTCGATACGTTTGAGATCACAAATACTTTTTCGGAATGCAATAAATATTTACATATTTTAATTATTATTAACCTATTGGGTTAATAATTATTTATCTTTGCAATGGATTTATCTTATAAAAATAGAAAGCTAGAACGATCGCTCACTGAAGACAAAAACATAATTAAAACTTATGGCCATTTGTCAAAGAAAATTAAACAGCGAATAAACCAACTTGTGGCTTCCGAAGATTTATCAATTATTGCAAAAATACCTGTCATGCGATTACACCCCTACAAAGGAGATAGATTAGGAGAATGGTCAGTGGATATACAAGAAAACTGGCGAATTTGCTTCAAAATATATCATGACCCTATTCCTTTACTAGATGATGGTGGAGTTAATTTGAATCAGGTAACAGCGATAAAAATTATCTCAATCGAAGACCCTCATTAACACAAAAAAAATACGACTATGACCGACCTAGAGGCAAAAAAACTACTCCTATCGACACCTGGTGATTCTATTCAGGAAACCATTGATGAAATAGGCATGTCGCAAGCCGAATTAGCAGAGCGGCTGGGTCGATCCGTTCCAAAACTAAATGAACTCATAAAAGGCAAAGCACCAATAACAAAAGAAACCGCCACCAAATTAGAATATGTACTGGGGATTCCGGCAAGTTTCTGGCTTAATCTGGAACGTCAATACCAGGATGAACTGTTGGAAATTGAACAAATGGAATTCCTGATGCAATGTACTGATTGGATTAAAAAATTTCCTCTCTCTCTTCTAAAAAAGGCAAACGTACTACCCAAAACAAATAACAAAACAGAATTAGCGGAAAATCTTCTGAAATTTTTCAAGGTAGCCTCCCCACAACAATGGTCGCATATCTATAACAATAGTTCTATAGCGTTTAAAATTGAATTGAAGCACACAACTGAACCAGAAGCCATTTCGTCTTGGTTACGTTTGGGTGAAATATGGGCTGATAAAATGTCGGTAGTAACATTTGACAAAAAACTCATTCGTGAAAGACTCGAAGAAATACAAATACTTTCCTATGAAACACCTGCAAACTGGTTGAATACTCTTCAAACAATTTGTGCCGAATGTGGCATTGCCCTGGTGTATTCGCCTTCCATCTCTAAAGCCCCCATTTACGGTGCAAGTAGATGGATAAAAAACAACAATACTCCACTTATACAATTAACAGACCGAAGAAAAGATAACAATGCGTTTTGGTTTTCATTTTATCATGAGTTGGGTCATGTCTTACTACATGGAAAAAAAGATGTGTTTATTGATGGACTCGACAACATAGCACAGGATAAAGACAAAGAACAAGAAGCCGATGCATTTGCTGCGCGCATGTTGTTATCAGACAAGGAAAGAAATGAATTAAATAAATATCCGTCATTTGACAAAGCAACAATAATTTCCTTAAGCCGGAAATTCAGAAAGCATCCGGGTATCATTATTTCACAACTTCAAAGAATCGACCGAATTTCATACAATGATATGCGACTAAATAGTTTAAAAGAGAAAGTTGTCTTTACGAATTATCCTGATTATGCCTAAAATAACCGAAAACACCATCGAACTATTAACTATCGAACGACTAGAAACACTGGGTTACGAATACCTCTACGCCCCCAACATTGCTCCCGATGGTGACAAGCCCGAAAGAGACAGCTATGAGCAGGTATTGTTGCTGAACAGGTTAAAAAAGGCGGTAGCCAGGATCAACCCATTCATTCCTGGCGAAGTTCAGCAGGAAGCCATCAAAGAAATACAACGTATTGCCTCCCCCGAGCTGCTTGCCAACAACGAAACCTTTCATCGGTTGCTTACCGAAGGTATTCCGGTATCAAAACGGGAGAAAGGAGACGACCGCGGCGACCGGGTTTGGCTTATTGATTTTAATCATCCGGAGAACAACGATTTTGTAGTAGCCAACCAGTTTACCATTGTTGAAAACGGACATAGTAAACGACCGGATATCCTGATTTTTGTCAACGGAATACCGTTGGTCATCATGGAGTTGAAGAATGCAGCCAATGAAAAAACCACCATAAATGCTGCATTCAGGCAAATTGAAACTTATAAATTCATTATCCCTGCCCTATTTACCTATAACGGGTTCATTGTCATCTCCGACGGACTGGAAGCCAGGGCAGGTTCTTTATCTGCCGACAAAAGCCGCTTTATGGCATGGAAGTCAGCGGATGGAAAAGATGAAGCCTCCCCACTGGTAAGTCAACTGGAAACCCTGATTCAGGGGATGTTGAATAAGGAAACATTGATCGACATTATCCGGCATTTTATTGTTTTTGAGAAACACAGGAAAGAGGACAGCATTACAAAAATCACCACCATTTCGACTGTTAAAAAACTAGCCGCTTATCACCAGTATTATGCAGTCAACAGAGCCGTGGAATCAACGCTCCGTGCCTCTGGTTATCTGCCAAAGAAAAAGAAGCTGTCGCTTTGGGCCGAATCACCTGAAAGTTATGGCCTCCCCGGTGTTAAGAAACAACCAGCAGGAGACAGAAAAGGCGGCGTGGTTTGGCATACACAAGGAAGTGGTAAATCGTTGTCGATGGTGTTCTTTACAGGAAAAATCGTACTGGCACTCGACAACCCAACCATTGTAGTGATTACCGACCGCAACGACCTGGACGATCAGTTGTTCGACACTTTTGCAGCATCCAGGCAATTGCTACGTCAACAGCCTGTGCAAGCTAACGACAGAAATCAAATAAAGGAATTATTAAAGGTAGCCTCCGGTGGTGTGGTTTTCACCACCATTCAAAAGTTTCAGCCCGATGAAGGGAATGTATATGAGTTGCTTTCCGACCGCAAAAATATTGTAGTGATTGCCGATGAAGCACACAGAACGCAATATGGATTTAAAGCCAAAACCATTGATGATAAAGACCTTCACGGAAATGTAATAGGCAAGAAAACTGTTTATGGTTTTGCCAAATACATGCGTGATGCACTCCCCAATGCCACCTATTTGGGTTTTACCGGAACACCCATCGAGCATACCGATGTGAACACCCCAGCCGTATTCGGCAACTATGTGGATGTGTACGATATCGCACAGGCCGTTGAAGATGGAGCAACCGTTCGAATCTTTTACGAAAGCCGACTGGCAAAGGTTAATCTTAGTGAAGAAGGTAAGAAACTGGTTGAAGAACTGGACGAAGAACTGAACAAGGAAGACCTCACTGATGCGCAGAAAGCCAAAGCCAAGTGGACTCAGTTAGAAGCCCTCATTGGCAGCGAAAAAAGAATACAGACCGTAGCCAAAGATATCATTACCCATT
Organism: Bacteroidales bacterium; assembly: GCA_965140775.1. Taxonomy (GTDB): domain Bacteria; phylum Bacteroidota; class Bacteroidia; order Bacteroidales; family F082; genus UBA6244. Next base: position 2,736,541 of record OZ223471.1, read on the forward strand.
TTGAGCAACGACAGGAAGTATTTGAGGGAAAAGGCATTATTGTGGCCATGTCGCGAAGGATTGCCGTAGAACTGTATGAAGAAATCATCAGATTAAAACCTGACTGGCATTCCGATGAAATCAACAAAGGCGCCATAAAAGTAGTCATGACAGCCGCCTCTTCCGATGGTCCGAAAATTGCTAAATTTCATACCACCAAGCAGCAACGCCGGGAGTTTGCCGACCGCATGAAAGATCCAAAAGATGAAATGAAGCTGGTCATTGTAAGAGATATGTGGTTAACCGGATTTGATGTACCCTGTCTGCATACCATGTACATCGACAAACCCATGAAAGGTCACAACCTGATGCAGGCCATCGCAAGGGTAAACAGGGTGTACAAGGACAAGCCGGGAGGTTTAATTGTGGATTATCTGGGCATCGCCTCCGACCTCAAAAAAGCCTTGTCGTTTTATTCCGATTCAGGCGGCAAAGGAGATCCTGCCCTTGCTCAGGAACAGGCAGTACAACTCATGCTTGAAAAACTGGAAATTGTTTCCAACATGTACCACGGCTTTCCCTATGAAGTTTATTTTGAAGCAGATACCTCACATAAACTTTCCTTGATATTAGGAGCAGAAGACCATATTTTGGGTTTGGAAGATGGCAAGAAAAGATACATCAATGAGGTAACAGCCCTTTCACAGGCTTTCGCCATAGCCATTCCCCATGAAACGGCCATGGATGTAAAGGAAGAAGTCTCCTTTTTCCAAGCTGTAAAAGCCCGCCTGGCGAAATTCGACCGAACAGGAGGTGGTAAAACCGATGAAGAAATTGAAACCACCATCAAGCAAGTCATTGACAAGGCACTTGTTACTGAGCAGGTGGTTGACGTATTTGATGCGGCAGGATTGAAGAAACCGGATATTTCTATTCTTTCGGATGAATTTTTGCAGGAAATCAGAGGTATGGAGCACAAAAACATTTCCATCGAAGTGCTCAAGAAGCTGTTAGCAGACGAAATCCGATATAGAGGCAGGACGAACATCATGAAAGAAAAATCACTTTCGGAAATGCTTGAAAACGCCATCAGAAACTACCACACCAAAATCCTCACTGCCGCCGAAGTCATTGAGGAACTCATCTCGTTAAGCAAGAAAATCAAGGACATGGATCACGAGGCCGAAGACATGCACCTGACCAAATTTGAGTACGCCTTCTATTCGGCTGTGGCCAGCAACGACAGCGCCAAAGAGCTCATGAAAAAGGACAAACTCCGGGAGCTGGCAGTCATCCTCACCGAGCGTGTAAAGCAAAACACCTCCATCGACTGGACAATCAAAGAAAACGTCAGAGCCAAACTACGCGTAATCGTCAAACGTACCCTTCGCCAATACGGTTACCCACCCGACATGCAGAAATTAGCCACGGATATGGTGTTGAAGCAGGCCGAGAGGATTGCGGAGGAGTTGGGGTGAAGCACATAACTTCTCCACTTACATGTTTAACTTATTGGCACGCAGCAAGAAGCAAGGAACCATATTACAAGCACCTAATTTCCAACCACTATTTTCCCTGTTAGACTACTGTCACCATTCAAAGCAACATAAACGTACAACCCCGGTTTTACATCGGAGCAATCCCAAACTGCACTTCCTTCTGTTAGAACCATTTCTGTTATTTTCTGACCTGAAAGATTATAGAGTTGAACAACCCCGTTTTGATTTTGGAAGGGCAATACATTTGGTAAACTAAAAGAAACCTGAGTTGAGGCGGGATTGGGATACACTACCAATGCGCTGGATTGGATTTCGGGAATGGCGTTGGGGATGAAGGGAGACCAGAAATAATCGATTCGGGTGGCTTGGTGCATACCCAGAAATCCAAACCCGTAAGTAGCACTTTCTACTACATTCATACGGCTATCAAACTTATTCACAGATAATTCATCGGGTTGCCATTGTTGCTCACCACTATTCCACAGATCAAACCGGAGCGTATCAACCAAATCATCTGCGATATAGGAAGTGTATTCGCGGTCTCTAAAAACCCATGACTCCGAAAAAATATCCCATACTTCACAAATTGTAGTTGTGCTTCCTTCAAGATAGTCAGTGTGGCAGTTTTCCACATTTTTCAGACCCTGCATAGTTGAATTGAATGCCAACATAAGGGTATTGGTTATCCTACACTGATCGTCATAAGTGTAAATAAGTTGAAAGGATTCATACCAACTATTATTCTCTGTACTCCAATATTTAATTGTTATCGTATCCTGTAGTCCCTGATTATTATAAGTATAGATACCCAATCGTAAATTCTTCCAGTTGTTACTTATTGTATCATATGTGTATGATATATAGCCCACCGACAGGTTGTTTTCAAAAAAGATTCGAGTTTTACTTATGGCTTCCCAACTACCAGCAGCCCATTCATAGGTTATTACCAACGTATCATTGCTTTGACCATCACAAAAAAGTGATTGTTTTTCATCGGCCAGCCATGAATCGCTTTCCTGATCATAGGTATAGGTGAATAGCGTATCCAAGTGCCCGTTACTATTGTCGTACTCTTTTCGATATCCATTTCTATAGGTCTGCCCAATGTCGGAGAATCCTTTAAAGGATTTTATTTTGAGTAACTCCGGACTTTCGTATTCCTCATATCCATCACTAATCCAGGTCGATTCAAAACTGTTCCATACATTGGTAACATGCTTTTTAACATGGACCCCGTCAAAATAGATGACAGAATCATATGTGCTGTTATCTGTATATATCATAAGATATTGATTGGCCCAATCCAATGCGCTGAGGAGATTACCTTGCTCATTTCTGGAAAGTACTTTATAAGTCCGTTCATAATCTATGTCATCATGATGCAGTATGTCACGAAAATGCACACTACTATCCAGCACCCATAGCGTATCGAGATGGTAATTGTTTTGTCGGTTTATTGAAAGCATGGAATCGACCTTTCGATCAAACCGTTGCCTTGTTTGGCTGTAAGAAGTGAGGGTAATTACAGCGAGGATGAAAAAGGTAAAAAAATGTTTCATAGATGTTGTGTTAGAAGGATGATTAAACTAAAATGTTAAATATGAATGTACTGATATTTGGAATTCATTTTTCTTCTTTTCTGGTCTGTTTGGCAATTTGTGTTTTCTATCTCTGTACTATTGTTTTAAGGCATTTTTAGTTGTGTTGGCATCCTCGTTACCGCTGCGCTCAAACGAGGACGAGTGAGGGGGACTGCAAACGCGGACGAGATGAGGGGCTCAAACGAGGACGAGTGAGGAATAAAAAACAAGGTAATAAATTAACTAACTCCTAATTTCCAACCACTATTTTCCCTGTTAGACTACTGTCACCATTCAAAGCAACATAAACGTACAACCCCGGTTTTACATCGGAGCAATCCCAAACTGCACTTCCTTCTGTTAGAACTATTTCTGATATTTTCTGACCTGAAAGATTATAGAGCTGAACTATACCACTTTGATTTTGAGAGGGCAATACATTTGGTAAACTAAAAGAAACCTGTGTTGAGGCGGGATTGGGATACACTACCAATGCGCTGGATTGGATTTCGGGAATGGCGTTGGGGATGAAGGGAGACCAATAAAAATCTATTTTGGTATTGAGTTGCCATTCACTATCCCACGATAAATAATACCAATCTTCACTTTCAATTAAGTTAATGTGTTCATCAAACTTATTCACCGTTCGGTTATTGGGTTGCCATATCTGAGAACTGAAATTCCACAAGTCAAATTGCAGGGTATCAATTATATCCTCAGCAATGTATGAAGTTGTATTTCTGGTCTGGTTTTGCCAGGGACCGTCCGGCATATGCCAATTCTGGTATATCTCCGTTTTGCATCCGTCTGCAAATTCAAAAATTTCATTTTGATAATTCAAGAGCTGTTGCGAATTCTGATCGAAATGCATGACCAGGCGATTGGTTAAACGCTGTTCATCGTCGTAGGAAAAAACAAACTTAAAATTATCTTGCCAGATGTTTAGTTGGATATCCCAAACTTGAAAATATCCGGTATCAATATTACCATTATTGTCATAAGAATAAGTGTATAATACATAGTTTTGCCAGGTGCCATTGTCCGAATTATACAGCTCCCAAAACTGACGTGTTAAATGGTCAGCATTGAATTGGCGATGCAGTTTTGCACTGTCTTGCCAACTATCACCAGTCCATTTGTAGATCATTTGCAAGGTGTCACTATTCTGTCCTGCATAATCATAAGCAGTTTTAGCTCTGGGATCCCACGAGTTCGTTTCCGGAATATAGGTTTCGTAAATCAGGGTATCCAATCTTCCATTATTATTTACATAACGCTCTCTGTGTCCATAAAAATAATCCTGATTACTGTTCGAGAAGCCTTTGTATGCCATCACCTTTGGAAGATCAGGAGCGTCGTACTCTTCGTATCTATTGTCGATCCAGGATTGTTCCACACTGTTCCATGCATTTACAAAGCGCTTTTTCACCTCTGTTCCATTGAAATACACTACGGAATCATACAAATTGTTATCTGTAAAATAAGGGTAATTTTCATCAGCCCAATCTAAGGAAGATATGGGATTTCCCAATTCGTTCCGGCTCAACACTTTGAAGGTTCGTTCGTACATTAAAGCATTGTTTACCAATTGGTAAGTCCTGCTGCTATCCAGCACCCACAAGGTATCGAGGTAGTTGTGGTTTTGCCGGTTTATGACGAGCATGGAATCGACCTTTCGATCAAACCGTTGCCTTGTTTGGCTGTAAGAAGTGAGGGTAATTACAGCGAGGATGAAAAAGGTAAAAAAATGTTTCATAGATGTTGTGTTAGAAGGATGATTAAACTAAAATGTTAAATATGAATGAACTGATATTCGGAATTCATTTTCCTTTGTTTGCTGGTCTGTTGATTAGAGGCATTTTTGGTTGTGTTTGCATCCTCGTTACCGCTTCGCTCAAACGAGGACGAGTGAGGGTATAATATCGAATAGTTAGTGTTTTTTTAACACATACGGTTTAGTTTCTTTAATTACCTTTTGTTTAAGATTTTTTAAGCAAAATATTTGTAGCGAAACTTCATTCTGACCTCCATCCCCCCCTATTCTATAAATTATATCCCCTTGTTGACAATAATCAATAATTAAATCCCTATACCTAATCCTTGAAATAGATTCATGTACCATGTATTTCTCTGAAAATGTACTAAGTATTTCACTCTCTCGACCCCTAACTTTAAGACTATTCATTGTGAGAATACAACAAGTATTTCTATCAGTGAAGAAATATAAAAGCTCTTTCAAATGTTCTCCTAAAGGATTTATTAACGATAATATTATTGTATAGTCATCATCGAAAGAAATTTCTTCTTTTACATAGCTTTCATTTCTATACTCTTTGGGTATAATACCTTTGTAACTTCTTATTCGATTTTTTATCTGCTTCTTGTGCTCTGATTTAATTAGTAAGAATTCATCCTGTTTATTACTAAAATAGTCATAAAGAAACTGGTTGTAAAAATCGAATAAATTCTTGGAACTATCATTAATCTGCATACCTCTCGAAAACACGACCTCAATACAGCACAATTGCTTCAAAACTTGCTTCGCCTTATCATCAATTTTATCCTCTGGGTAATAATCATTGCCTTTCCAAAACAATCCTAATGTACCAGAATTAAAAATTTCATTAATCTCTCTAATTTCCATTTCCATAGTAGTGATGCTTTTCTAATTTTTGCCCTGAGTTCCCAGAGTTATAATGAGTTCCTTGTGACCCCCCATCTTTATATTGGACAGCTTTGTCTTGTCTAATAGATTTCTTTTGTCCTTGGCTATTCGTATACTCAAATTGCTTAACATTCTTTTTGGGATCAAGCCCCATTTCTGCACCCTCTGGAGTATTTGCCTTAATAGTTTTATCTGGTTGTTGGCTTTGTGGGATTCCCTCTATTTGTTTCGCCTTATTTAAAGCCTGATTGCCATTATCGCTTTCTGTATCTCCCTCGTTTAGACGCCCTTTGCCACTAGCCAAATTACCTACCCCAGAACCCATCATAATAGTTCCATGTAATTTAAGTGCTTCACCCTCAACAACTGCTGCACCACCAGCAATAACTCCCACAGTAGACGTTCCACTAGTTGGGCCCTCAGCTAATAGACTTACCGCTACTGTTGCTGTACCTCCTGATTCCAAACTTTGTCCTCCAATAAATTCCATTGCTCCAATAGCAATGCTTGCTGCATCTCCTTTGTCCTGTCCACTATTGAAATCTTTTGCATCAGTAACATACTTTGCTGCCCGAGTACGGACATTAGTAAATCCACCAGTAGCATTGTCAACAACCGCTGCACTAAATCCTAAAACAACATCCCAACCATCATTGCCATCAGGATCAATTCGACGAATTGGATTATTTCCAACATACAAGTATGGTCCATATGCAAAATAACTCTCCGCATTGGGGTCAACAACATGCCACCTCCCCAACTGCGGATCATAGTTCCTCGTACCATAGTGATACCACATCAGCCCAAAATCATCCTGCAGCTCTTTACCGTTGTATTTGTATTTATTTTCACTGGTGGTGTTATCCATGTAAGTGAGTGCTTCGCCCAGGCTCATACCAAACGGGTAATAGCTATTGTCTTGCAGGAGGGTGCCTTTTTGGTTGAAGGAAACACGGGTGTTGCCCAGGTGATCGCGGAGGAAGTATTCATAATCGAAGTTACCTTCATCATTGCGCAGGGCACGACCTTCGGGGGTGAAAATAAAAGCACTTGCCTCGCCGGGGTATACTATGCTGCCTAAGTAGTCGGTTGGTGCGCTTCGGGCACCACCGCCTGCAATGGACTTTTGAAGCTTGACACCATCGGCGGTGTACAAGAAATCAACACTATTGAATGAGGCATAGGTGCCAATGCTGATATGCTGTGGCAGGTTGAGATGGTTATAGTTAATATCAAAAATCTTTTTGTTCAAATCCTGGATCAAGTTACCATTTTGGTCGTAAAAATACTCATTTGTGGTGAGAAATGAACCGTTGTCGGTAAATCCGTTGTTTTGGTGGTTACCATCGCCATTGTCCATATCATTTACGTATTTAAGCTGATTTCCTGTGTAGTCATAGGTTGGGTTATCAATAAGGTTATAGGTATTTGATCCACCCAGCTCACCTGTCCGTTCCAAAGTCTTAATGTTTCCATTCTTGTCATAGGAATAATGCGTATTGTATTTTCCGGCATCGGCAAAGGTGGCAGTGAGCAAACGGTTGGCATTGTCGTAACTAAAACTGTATTGCTTTAGTATGGCGTTATTACCCTTCATATGGTGTAACATAGCTGATTAAAAAAGGATTATGGTTAATGATATTGTGCCATTTTTTCTCTCTTATCCAAAATTTACACCAAGGTTGGACATATACCTTATTCAAGAGATCAGCCCAATCATTTTGAGTAATAATGCCTGTTTTATCCACCTCTAATTGCTTAAAAAACTCCTCCCATACTGTCAAGAAGAACTCCAATTTTTCCCAAACTGGACTTTGAATATCAAGCACATATTCTTCATTATTGTATTGCTTTGAATAATTCAACACCCATTCTGCAAAAAAACATTTCCAATCCTGTTTGAAAGACGTATTTCGATGTTTTTGCTTATTCCCATCGGCTTTAATCTTAGCTCTAATTTCCTCCAATCCATTATTAAAGTGGTTAGAAATACTGCTCAGGTCATATTTAATTTCATCAATCTGGGCTGTGCAACAGCCATTGTACTGGCATTGATATCCAAGTGAGGAAAATTTGCCATTAACACATTAAAACCGTTCAAAGACTTATCGAAGGATTTTGTATCACCAATGAAACCAGGGTAAAACAGCTTTATCATATGATCCCATGGATTATATGGAATAGCAATTTATGATTCTCATGCATAGTTCTAATAACGTCTACTATCAAATTCATCCTTTTGGTTAAGTGCGGAGAATATGAAATCTCTCGAACAGAAACATTTGTTAAAACAAGCCTTTTATTCTCAAGTTTATCTTTCGAAATTTTTTCATTTGAAATTTGGTACCAAACCGATGTGTCACAAATAACCGTATCCATTTATATCCAAATCATTCTTAACAATGTACACGCATAAAACTATATAATTCCACTTAAATTGACAAATTTCAATATGAACATTCATACGATTCAAAATGCCAATCTTTATAATATACTATTATCTAGTTATTTACATCAACAACTCGTTCATATCATCCACCTTACTGTTCTCAAAGCTATCCAGATATATTTGAGTGGTTCCCTCATCAGAGTGTTTCATCGCTTCACTAATCAAAGTAGTGGAGGCTCCCCTACGTTTCATGGTAGTTGCCCATGTATGTCTGGCAACATAAGTAGTAAGTTGCTGCGGATTGGATACCTTAGCTTGCTTACCAAGTTCCTTTAGGTTTCCATTGATATAACGGGTAAACACCTTGACTCTCCTTTTCTTTTGCTCTTTTGTCTTGTCCTCTGGTTTAATTATGGGGAAAATATAGTCAGTGCCATATTCAAATTCTTTATAATAATCCAATATCGCCTGCACTGGTTTTAATATTTTTATACTATGCGGTTTCCCGTTTTTTGAAAGAATGTATTTGATTCTTCCATCATTTATATTCGACCAAGTCAAAAAGGAAATATCAATCACATTAATTCCCATCGTATAAAAACTAAAGAAGAAAATATGCTTTGCATCCATAACAGCTCCATTTGCTGCTGGAAAATAATTCTTCAACTTTTCCAGGTCTTCGTCACTTAAAGACCGCTTAATTGTGTTGGTTTCCAAATCACTTATCGCAAATCCTTTGCTGTTGAACTTAGATTTAAATGGATAATTCTCAGGAGTACAAATACTTTCAGAAATTGCTCGGTTATATAATGCTCTTAACGTTTGCATATAATTACTAATTCCATTTCCTGTGCATGTTTGACTTAAATGCTTTTCCCATCTGTTTAAAAAGGCAACATCGATATCCTCAAATTTTAATGACTTATTCTTTACAAATCTTGAAATGGCTTGTTTTGATTGTCTGTAGTTTTCTGCATTACCAATTTTGTCTTTAAAAGCAAGTTCTTCAATTACATGGTCGTAGTATTCTATGACTGACGTGTCTGACGATTCGTTAAAGAATTTGCGTTTAAACAAATCGTGAGTAATAGGTTTACCAGATTGTTCAATTTTTTCAAGCAATTTACGAGCCTTAGTATAAAGATATTGTATTGTTTTGTTAACCTCCTCATAAGTAATCGGATCATAATTTTTTTTCACCCGGATTGAAGATTGAATCCAATCATCTTCAAAAAGCATGGTATCCCAAGCTGTAGTAAATTCGTTTACGGCTAATAGTTCCCTAAGCGAAATTGTTCTTTTACCATCACTATTGCTTCTTGTTGGATTTAACATTACATATACGGTTGCAGCCATTTTCGTTTACATTTGAGTACACATATGAGTACACATATGAGTACACAAATATATAATTTATTTCCAAATTACGGCAAATAGAAACAAATAAATTTTATTTTATTGTATGTTTATCAATCACTTACACGATTTAGCACAACTCACCACACTTCACTTGATCCGCTTTGGGAGCAGGAGGTCGGGTGTTCGAATCACCCTACCCCGACAGAATTAAAAGCCTTGTGATCTGATGATTGCGAGGCTTTTTTGTTTAGTGTTATGTGTCTCTTTAAATGCGGGTACTCGATTCAGTACATATACGTCATTTTAAAAAAATTTGCCCCTACTGGTAGTTGTTGGGAGCTACCATTCGCTGGAAACCCTATCATTTTTCATTTTACAACCCGAATGGAAACAAATGAAAGTAATTCCAATCGGGGAGTAAATTATACGGCAAAATCATATTAACCCGAATCTACCAAGCCAGTTAAACCTTCCTTCTACCTAATACCTGAATTAAAACCTCAATAGTTCTATGAAGATGGCGAGAAAAGTCAAATAATGGCTATTTATATCTGAAAATCAATAGATTCAGATTAACCGGATTGGGTTGTTTTCAAACCAAGCTTGATGAAATAATTGGCGTTTACTAGTATCGGCTAACTAAGAGGTGAGGTCTATCTTTGGTGCTGATGAATATAGTCATCCAGTTCTTCGATGGAGGATTCATACTCAAAGGCATCATTCAACTGGTAATAATTGCCGGTATCCAGGGTGTAACCGAAAGCAAATTTGGCCAATTCCAGCTTGTCGCTCTCATAATCAAAAAGCTCCATTAGTTGCTTTACCTGACTACACAGCAAACAGTTACTTTCTACCACTTGCTTGGCCATGCGCAGTTTACTGTCGCTAAAATCCTTTGACGCAATACTGCGTTTGGCGTTTTCAAAATCTCCGGGAGACATGGGTCTGGGACATCCGTAGTAGCCCGTATAACCCGGCAATACGTATCCCTGGGGCTCGCCCATGGGAGTTTCAACGGTGGTAGTGGTGGTATAAGTCTCTGTGTAGGTAGCCGATTGACTCCCGGAATTGAGGTTGACATTCAGGTTTACGTCGGTGCCATTCACTTGCATATTCAGCTGCTGCGGATTGGAACTTCCCATGGTAGTGGTAGTGGTGTGGGTAACCGTGGTAGTAGAAACGGCAGGTGTAGTGGTATAAACTATCACAGGCATCGATTCAGGGCGAGGAGGTGCCTGCGCTATGGGTATGGCATTAAAAAACCTCAGCACATAATCTCCTTTTTTATTCATCACCAGCCTGTAGGTGGCTTCCTCATTGTCTTCCTGAAAATAAATGGTTTTGTCCAAATCAGGAATGGTGGCATCTTCAAAAACAATCTTCACCTTGTAGCTGGGAGCCACCAGGTCGGTAATCATTACATTGGTCTCGAAATCAGCATTTTGAAGAATACCGTTGAGCACAACCTTAAAAGATGTTCCGTTTTCGGTAAAAATTATCAGGTTTGACTGGCCAAATCCAAACACGGTTAAGGCCATCAGATAAGCAAATAACGATAGTTTTTTCATTACAATTGGTTTATTAACGAATCAGTTTCTCCTACAAACGACAAAAAGCAAAAATAATAAAAACGCTTATGTAAATTGAGTTACAATAATGAATAAGCATGCGCTCCTCCAAATCCTCTGGCTCATAAAAACCTGTTTACATGTGATTTAACACATATAAAAACGCTTACGACATTTGTAGCTGAGTTTCGAAACGTATTTAGAATGGCATCCCCGGGTCGCAAAAAGATTTATAGATATAATTTAGCTTTCCATACGTTGGTGGTAGACGCAGCCTGACATCAACATGTTTTAAAACATATCCGACCATGCCACGTGCCGTTCCATTTCGTCATTTATCAAATGTGTTACCGAATTTTAAATAAAATTTACATAATCATCTGTCGACAAGGTGGAAAAGTTAATACCAGCACCCAATTGTTTTGACGATATATCAATCTTAAAATGATAGTAATGAACAAGTTAATATCAGTTACCATCCTTATAATCATGATTTGCCTGCAAGCAAGTGCCCAGGTAGCCATCAACGCCGACGGCAGCAGTGCCGATGTTTCGGCTGCACTTGATGTTAAAAGTGTTGAAAAAGGATTTCTGCCTCCAAGAATGACCAAGGCACAACGGAATGCCATATTATCTCCTGTACCGGGATTGCTCATTTATCAAACCAACGAAACACCTGGATATTACTACTTTACAGGAATCGCCTGGATAGGCATCATTGGAACCGGGACAGGCGCAATTACAACCTCCTCACTAATAGATTGTGACGGAAACACCTATCCAATCGTCAGTATCGGAAATCAGGTGTGGATGGCCACCAACCTGCACGTAACGCACTACCGAAACGGGGATGAAATTCCCAATATAACCGACGATGCCATCTGGACAGGTCTATCTTCTGGTGCCTATTGCTGGTATGATAATAATCAGAATTATGAATATGCTTATGGTGCAATCTATAATTGGTATGCTATCACTGATACGCGTGGCATATGCCCGGATGGTTGGCGTGTACCAACCTCGGATGACTGGACGACCCTGACAACATTCCTGGGAGGAACAGGAGTGGCAGGTGGAAAAATGAAAGCCACCAAAAATTTATGGAGCAGCCCGAATACTGGCGCCACCAACAGCAGTTATTTCTCAGGGCTTCCCGGCGGCTGTCGCGACAATGCTGGCTTGTACAAATATACCGGCACAAAAAGTTATTGGTGGTCATCAACGGAAACATCTTCCACCCAAGCCTCAAATCGCGCACTTAATTACAATAATGACGACGCGAGTGTAGCCAACAGCACAAAACAAAATGGGTTTTCAGTGCGTTGCATCCGCAATTGAGAGACTGTTATCACTTTCGTTGAAAAAGACCTCGTTACCATACATTTCGCCCTTTGAATCACCAAATAAGTTTTTACAAAATGACTCCAAATAACTAAAACAATGTTCAATATAACGATACAATCCTTAAAACACCATGCTCATCAACACTTGACAATGGATCATTCCAAGCATCAACAACATACCTTAATAGTTGGGGTCCTAAACGGCATTGTAGATCATCATAATGTGTTCAATATGAAAAGGTTATTACTTATTACGATTATAACCTCATTCATTTACCTTCAGGCCGGGGCACAAGTAGCCGTTAACACCGACGGCAGCAGCGGTGAGGTGTCGGCCATGCTCGACGTAAAAAGTACTGAGCGGGGATTTCTTCCCCCCAGGATGACCCAAGCACAGCGCAATGCTATCGAAATGCCGGCAACGGGGTTGTTCATTTATCAGACCGACGAAACACCCGGCTACTATTATTTCGACGGAACCCATTGGGTAGGTATGGCTGGAAATGGCCCGGGTGCGATTTCAAATTCCTCGCTTATTGACTTCGATGGAAACAGCTACCCAACAATAACCATTGGCAATCAAGTGTGGATGGCGGCCAATCTTCATGTAACACACTACCGAAATGGGGATGCCATTCCAAACATAACCGATGATGCAACATGGGAAGGTTTAAACTCAGGTGCGTTTTGTTGGTACGACAATGATCAGACCAATGAGGAGGTGTATGGTGGTATCTATAATTGGTTCGCTGTTAAAGACTTCCGTGGTCTTTGCCCCGATGGGTGGCATGTACCGAGCTATGCCGATTGGTCGGTATTGGCAGCTTATTTAGGAGGATCATCTGTGGCAGGTGCAGAAATGAAAGCCACAAAGAAATTGTGGAGCAGCCCAAATTCCAATGCGAACAACAAGAGCTATTTCTCGGGGCTTCCGGGTGGATACAGAAATTATCGTGGCCCTTTTGACCACATAGGCCTCTATGGTCATTGGTGGTCTTCGACCGAAAGCTCCTTCGGTGCGGCATACTATCGGGTTCTGCATTACAACAACAGCAACCTAAGCGACTACTACAGCTTCACACAGAATGGGTTTTCGGTACGTTGTCTCCGAGATTGATCGTAAGGAAATAATTGATCAGGAGTGAGTTACTCCGATATCAACCTCCACAGTTATTTATCGTCGCCAAACATCGACTCGATGTTGTGAAATTTGATGTTGTAGTCTTTGATGGCTTCCCGAATTACCTTGTGAGCATCTTCCACACCATAGGTATGGGTGATTTCTGCATTGTGTTTTTCGGCTCCGGGCATGTCTTTATAGGTAAGGAAATAATGTCGTAAGCGTTCCACCACCATCTCCGGAAGGTCGGTAATCTCTTTGTATTGAGCATAAACTGCATCATTGTACAAAACCGCGATAATCTTGTCGTCGGCTTCATTGCCATCAATCATTCTAAAACCACCCAAAGGACGTGCACGCACGATAATGTTGCCATGTGAGATGGTTTTTTCAGTTAAAATACAAATGTCAAGAGGATCGCAGTCGCCAACAATATCAAGCCTTCCCGTGGCCTCCTGACTTAGTTGGGCCACATTTTTGGCACAATAGGTTTGGGGGATGAATCCGTACAATGCAGGAATGACATTGGAAAATTTTTGTGGCCGGTCGATGCGCAAATACCCGCTGGCTTTGTCCACTTCATATTTTACGGTATCGGTAGGAACCATCTCGATAAACGACATAATGATTTCGGGAGCCTCGTCGCCAACATCTATTCCATGCCAGGGATGCGATTTATAACGAAGTCCCATCAATCGACCAATCTGGTCCATAATATTGCTTTTCATTGGATAAGTTTTTTATTCATAAAATCTGCGCTTCATGCGCCTGTGTTAAAAGTATAAGAACCGCGGGTTAAAAATACTTGATTTTTTGTTGTACCCGGTAAAACCTGACAAAGAATAAATATTTACTCCCACTTATGACTACCGGAAACGAAAAAAGATACGACATGCGGATATGATAACACAAAATAGCTTAACTTTGGTTAAAATCTGGCCATCGAGCACATGGGAGTAGCCCGGCTAGCCTGAGTGGGAAAGCTGCGATGTAGTCCAACTATACATGATCAATAATTATAACACCAATAGCATGAGTGCATCATTAAAAAATTTACAGAGTTGGAAATCTCTTGAAAATCATTTTGAATCCATTCGGAATAAGAGCATCAAATCCTTGTTTTCGGAAGACCCGAACCGACTCAATCATTTCTTAATTAACGATTTGGGTATCTATTTTGATTTTTCAAAACACAGAATAACCCGGGAAACCTTGTCATTGCTCATCCACCTGCTCGACGAAAGAAACTTCGACAAAAAACGACAGGCCATGTTTACGGGCGAAAAAATCAACCTCACCGAAAACAGAGCCGTACTGCACACCGCCTTGAGGGCCCCAAAGGGAGCCACCATCATGGTGGATGGCAAAAATGTTGTTCCTGATGTACATGCCGTGTTGGATGAAATGGCTGAATTTGCTGACAAAATCAGAAGTGGAGCCTGGAAAGGACATACCGGAAAACCCATAAAAACAGTGGTGAACATCGGCATTGGCGGCTCCGACCTGGGTCCGGTAATGGCCTTCGAAGCCCTCAAACATTACAGTCAGCGCAACCTCACCTTTAAGTTTGTATCCAACGTGGATGGCAGCGATTTTGCGGAAGCAGTGGTGGGATTGAATGCTGACGAAACCCTGTTCATCATCTCTTCCAAAACTTTTACCACCCTCGAAACCATGGCCAATGCTCAAACAGCGCGTATGTGGTTAATCAATGAACTGGGTGATGAAAAAGCCGTTGCCCGACATTTTGTGGCAGTATCTACCAACGAAAAAGCAGTGGTGGCTTTTGGCATCGACCCCAACAACATCTTTGGCTTTTGGGATTGGGTTGGCGGTCGGTATTCCATGAGTTCGGCCATCGGATTGAGTACCATGATCGCCATTGGTCCCGAAAATTACCATAAAATGCTTGCCGGACTTCACCAAATGGATGAACACTTCCGCACCACTCCCCTTGACAAAAACATGCCGGTCATCATGGCGCTTCTGGGTGTGTGGTACAACAATTTCTTTGGGTGCGAAACCCAGGCTGTTTATCCCTACGACCGATATTTACATCGCTTTCCTGCTTATTTACAACAACTTACCATGGAAAGCACAGGCAAACATGTTACTTTAAATGGACAGTATACCGACTATCAAACCGGTGCCATCTATTGGGGAGAGCCCGGAACCAACGGGCAACATTCGTTTTACCAACTGGTACACCAGGGCACCAAACTGATTCCAGTGGATTTTATCGGTTTCAAAAAATCCCTCAACAACCTCCCACCCCATCAGGATTACCTCATAGCCAACATGATTGCTCAGGGCGAGGCGCTGGCCTTTGGAAAAACCGAGGAACAGGTGAGAGCAGAAGGCGTGGCTCCCGATTTGGTTCCCCACAAGGTTTTTGAAGGAAATCGCCCCTCCTCCACTTTCTTTTTGGATGAAGTGAGTCCTGAGAATCTGGGGAAATTGGTGGCGCTATACGAACATGCGGTGTTTGTTCAGGGAGTTATTTGGGACATCAACCCTTACGACCAAATGGGAGTTGAATTAGGTAAAGTGCTGGCGCAGAAAATTATCCCCGAATTACAACACAACGACACCACACTGCATCACGACAGTTCTACCAATGCCTTAATCGAATACTACAGAAGCCAATCATCATCGTGATGACCTGGTTTTATTTATAACCGCTGTTCAAACAGTCGATAATTACCCATTGAGCCATGACTGAACTTAACGACCACCTGTACAAAAAGTTATTGAATCTTTCAACACAAGCAATGGCACTTACCGACAGGGAGGGGTACATACATTATGTCAATCGTGCCTGCACGGATTTATTCGACTTTACGGATGAAGAAATGATCGGGAACCGGTTTATCGACCTGCTAAGAAAGGAGGATGAACAGCCTTACCAAGCCCTTTACCACCGATTGTTCACCGAACCTGTAAGCAACAACTCTCTGGAATTGGATTTGGAAACCGCCAAAGGAAAAACTTGTTCGGTAATTGTACGTTTCGATTTTGTGTTGGAAAACGACCAAAAATCGGCGATGATTTGCATTTTTGAAGACAATACCGAAAGAAATAAAATCCTGCGGAATCTTGAAATAAATGATGAACGATACCGAAAAGCACAAAAACTTGGCAATGTAGGCAACTGGGAATACCATTTACAAACCAACGAAATATGGGGTTCTGATCAGGCCAAACGCATTTATGGTTTCGACCCCCAAACCGACCTTTTTGCCCTGGAAGAAGTTGAGTCCTGCATTATTGAAAGGGAAAGGGTACATCAGGCACTTGTAGATTTGGTTGAAAAAAACAAACCCTATCAATTGGAGTTTGAAATAATACCGAAGGATAGTAAAAACCCCAGAACCATCGTTTCGCAAGCCATCATGGAATACGATGATCGGGGTAAACCACTTAAAATCACGGGCGTTATTCACGACGTAACCGAACAAAAAGAGGTGGAGCGAAGGCTGGCACAACAGCAATATTATCTTGAGAAGGCACAAGAACTCGGCAAAATCGGCACCTGGGAACTCCATTTGGAAAATGGGCAACTTTCGTGGACCGACATGACCTATGATATATTTGGCATTCCCGTCGGTACACCTGTGAGCTACGAAAAATTCCTAAGCTACGTCCATCCCGACGACAGAAAATACGTTAACGACAGTTGGGACGCAGCACTCAAGGGCGAACCTTACGACATCGAACACCGGATATTGGTGTTCGAAGAGGTAAAATGGGTCCGCGAAAAGGCCAGCATTAAGTTCGATGCAAAAAACCGACCCATCTCCGCCATTGGTTTTATTCAGGACATCAACTATCGTAAATATGCCGAGTTGGAATTGGCAGAGAAGGAAGAAAGTTACCGCACACTTTTAGAAAATATCGGTGCCGGCGTGGGATATTACGACCTGGAGGGACGGGTGATATTGTTCAACAAACGTGCCGCTCAAAATATGGGGGGAGTGCCCGGTGACTTCACCAATAAATCAATGACAGAGCTTTTTGGTGAAGAAGACGGTCGGTACTACCTCAACCGAATTCATGAGGCAAGTCGAACCGAAGGTCTAACCGAATACATCGATCAAATAACGATTTCAGGAAAAAGTCGGTGGTACCATTCCATCTATACCAAGATTCATAATATTTCAGGCGAAATAATTGGCGTTCAGATTATCTCTCACGACATTACCAAAATAAAA
The DNA here is from genome assembly GCA_965140775.1 of Bacteroidales bacterium. Classification (GTDB taxonomy): domain Bacteria; phylum Bacteroidota; class Bacteroidia; order Bacteroidales; family F082; genus UBA6244. Next base: position 2,754,254 of record OZ223471.1, read on the forward strand.
GAAACCGAAGAGGCATTAAGAAATAGTGAAGAACGGCTCGCCCTCATCATCAAAGGTACCAACGAAGCGCCCTGGGATTGGGATATGGCCAAAAAACAAATATATTATTCGCCCCAATGGTGGAAACAAATGGGATATCAACCCAACGAACTCCCCGCCGACGAGCAATTGTGGTATCAACTCACCCATCCCGAAGACAAACCAAAGATTGACGAACAGTTGGCAAACGCCACCAATTCGGACATGGAATCCTATGAAATAGAGTTCAGGATGCAACACAAAGACGGTCACTATGTTCCGATTCTTTCGAGAGGTATCATTCTAAGGGATGAACAAGGAAATATCTTACGGTTGGCGGGTTCCAACATGGATTTAACCGAACAAAAAAAGACCCAGGCTGAGATTTTCAACGCCAAAGAAAAAGCCGAACGGTACCTCGACATGGCAGACAGCATGTTTGTTTCACTCGACACACAAGGAAACATTGCGATGCTTAACCAAAAAGCACTGGAAATTTTAGAATACAAAAGCCACGAGTTATTGGGAAAAAATTGGTTTGACAATTGCATTCCGAAACATATGGCCGACCTCGTAAAAGATACATTTGCACAATTGGTGAAAGGTCACCACGAGGAATTCAAATATTTTGAGAACGAAATAGTCAGCAAATCGGGCACCTTAAAGACCATCGCCTGGCACAATTCATATTTGCACACACCTGCGTGCGAAATTGAATACTTGTTGAGTTCGGGGATTGATATTACCGACATAAAAACAGCACAATCGGAACTTCGTGAGAGTCAGGAACGCTATAATTTGGCCATGCAGGCCTCCAAGGATGGAATATTCGACTGGAACCTGATTACCAACGAAATATATTACTCTCCCGGATGGAAAAGCATGTTGGGCTATGCCTACCATGAAGTTCCAAACGATTTTTCCATTTGGGAATCAAACACCCATCCCGACGACGTAAAACGCTCGTGGGAAATGCAGCAAAGGGTGGTAAACCGTGAGATCGATCGTTTTGAAATGGAATTCAGAATGCGTCACAAGGCTGGACATTGGGTGGACATCCTCTCCAGAGCCGAGGCCGCTTTTGATGAGCATGGAAAAGCCATTCGCATGGTGGGAACCCATGTGGATATCAGCCAAATGAAAAAGGTAGAAAAAGAACTGTTGGAAGCCAAATTGCGTGCGGAGGAAAGCGATCAGCTCAAATCTGCCTTTCTGGCCAATATGAGCCACGAAATCAGAACCCCAATGAATGGAATTTTGGGCTTCACCAATTTGCTCAGAGAACCAAACCTCCGGGGAGACAAGCAACAGTATTATATCGACATCATCCAAAAAAGTGGCATGCGCATGCTGGATACAGTGAACGACCTCATCGATATTTCGCGCATCGAAACCGGACAGGTGGACATCATCATGGAGCAGGTAAATGTGGACGACGAAATGCATAATTTACATAATTTTTTTAGCGAAGAAGCCGAAAACAAAGGCCTTCGCTTGTTGCTCGCCACAAAACCCACTCCTTATCCCACCATCATCAAAACCGACCGCAATAAATTCAATTCCATTGTCAGCAACCTCATTAAAAACGCCATCAAATACACCCATGCGGGAACCATTTCTGTGGGATACACCCAAACGGAAGAGGCTGTGAAATTTTTCGTCAGCGATACCGGAATTGGAATTCCGTCGAATCGCCAGAAAGCCATTTTCGAGCGTTTTGTTCAAGCCGACATTCATGATACCAAAGTTTTTGAAGGTGCAGGACTGGGACTGGCCATCACCAAAGCTTACGTGGAAATGCTGGGTGGCAACATTTGGCTGACTTCCGTCGAAAACGAAGGTTCACACTTTTATTTTACCTTGCCACACGAAGATGCCAAATCAGAAAAAAAGGAGCCCTACTCCACTCCTTTAGTTAGTGCGGTGTCGCCTCCCCTTAAAAAGCTCAACATCCTGATAGCTGAAGACGACGAGGTAAGTTTCCTGCACCTGAAAATTCTGTTAAAAGAATTTGCCGGCACCACTAATCAAGTACGTACAGGAACAGATGCAATTGAATTTTTTAAAACACATCCCGAAACCCACCTGATTCTGATGGATTTAAAAATGCCCGAAATGAATGGTTACGAAGCCACACGAAAAATCAGATCACTCAACACTACCATCCCCATAATCGCTCAAACTGCCTATGCGCTCACAGGCGACCGCGAAAAAGCTTTCGATGCCGGATGTACCGGTTATATCACCAAGCCCATCGACAAGGGCGAACTTTTCGCAGTAATGCACGACGTTTTTAATCAACTTTCTGTATGAAAAGCCTCTCTTTGGAAGAAATAATGGCAGAAAACTTGCGACTGAAAGCCCGCGTTGCAGCCCTGGAAAAAATAGAGTTGGCCTATCAAAATACGGAAAAAGAGTTACGCAAAAGCGAGGAAAAGTTCAGAACCATCTTCGAGAATACGGGCACGGCAAGTTGCATAATCAACGAAGATGCCATTATTGCAAACGCCAACGCACGCTTCGCGCAAATAAGTGGATATACCATCGAGGAGCTCGTGGGTAAAAAATCATGGACCGAATTTGTGGTGGAGGAAGACCTTGAACGCATGTTGGCACAACACCGTTTGCGCCGGTTGTCGCGCGACGTAGCCCTGAAAAGTTACGAATTTAGGTTTTTGAACAAGAATAAAGAAGTAAGAAACATGCTGCTGGTGATCGACATGATTCCCAACACCAACCAAAGTATTGCCTCCTTGCTCGACATCACCGAGCGCAAGCAGTTGGAAGTGGAAACCCAGGAAAGCAGGCTGCGGTTCAAAGCCCTGTTCGATCAGGCAGCCGATGGCATACTCGTGGGTGTAAGCAATGGTGAAATTATTGAAGCCAACAACAGCATGTGCAAACTTACGGGGTACTCCGAGCAAGAATTGGTGGGAACCAACATCCAATCGCTTTTCCCGACTGAAGAGCTGATAGCCAAGCCATTGGAATACGATTTGGTAAAAAAGGGCCAACGGGTTATCAATGAGAGAAATATCGTTGACAAAACAGGAAAGGTGATCCCCGTGGAAATGAGCACCAAAATCCTCGACGATGGAAGGATGCAAGCACTTTTCAGAGATATTACCCAACGAAAAAAAGCAGAAGAAGAATTAATTGTGGCCAAAGAAAAAGCGGAAGAAAGCGATCGGTTGAAATCTGCCTTTTTGGCCAACATGGGTCATGAAATCCGAACGCCCATGAACAGCATTCTGGGTTTTGCCAACCTGTTGTCGTCTTCCACCATCAGTATCGAAAAACAAAAAAAGTATGTGGAGGTCATTAAAAAAAGTGGTCAACGCATGCTCAAAACAGTGAACGACCTCATCGATATCTCACGCATCGAAACAGGACAAGTGGAAGTGGTAACTACTGCCCTGAATGTGAACGATGAAATAACCACGCTCGTGGAAATATTTGAGACTGAAGCCAATAATAAAGGAATAGAACTGATTATAAAGCAATTACTCCCTGGCACACGCTCCCATATCATCGCTGATCAGGTAAAGCTTAACTCCATACTCACCAACCTCATTATCAACGCCATAAAATACAGCGACCGGGGGTTCATCAAAATAGGATGCCAGACAAAAGACCAATGGCTTGAGTTTGAAATAGAGGACACCGGAATTGGCATTCCCCTATCTCGACAACAAGCCATTTTCAATCGCTTTGAGCAAGCCGACATCGAAGACCGGCGCGCCCTCGAGGGTTCGGGATTGGGTTTGGCCATTTCCAAAGCCTATGTGGAAATGCTTGGAGGGAAAATCTGGCTGAAATCTGAAGAAAATAAAGGCTCGACATTTTATTTTACAATCCCCTATAAATCAGCAATTCAAAGATAATACAGGAAAAATTCCGGCAATCTGACCCAAAAAACAATAAACAGCGAATATACTTTCTCAAAATTTGTCCGTAAAACCCTGCAAACAAACAACTTTCATTGTTCCTAAGTTTTTTCGTTTACAAAACGGAGATGGTTAACAATAGGAATAACTTCAAGCGTGGACGCTTGAAGCAGGCAGATGGATCCCTCTGTATTCCGCTTCAAGCGTCCTCGCTTGAAGCATTGCGATGGACCCCGCTTCAAGCGTCCACGCTTGAAGCAAAGCCATGGACGCACATTCCACATCAAGCGTCCTCGCTTGAAGTTTGACTCCCGCTTCAAGCGTCCTCGCTTGAAGTTTGACTCTCTTCGCTTCAAGCAAAGCACCGAACACCAAACAAAAAGCCGACCCCCTCAAGAGCCGGCTTCCAAAAAAAAAAAATATCCTATCCCTTATAAAAAGGTGGACGGGTAACAATGGCCTTGGTGGGCTTGTTACGAATCATGATATAAATCTCCGAACCATCCTTCCAGTAAGGCTTGGTAACATAGGCCATGCCAATACCTTTTTTCAACATGGGCGACATGGTTCCCGAGGTAACATGTCCGATTTTATTGCCCTCAGCATCCACCACATCATAATGGTGTCGAGGTATGGCACGGTCTTCCATCACAAAGCCCTTCAACCGAAACTCCACACCATTGTCTTTTTGCGACTCAAAGAGGGGTCTGTCGATAAAATCATTACCCTCCACAAATTTGGTAATCCAACCCAATCCGGCCGCAATGGGCGACGTGGTATCGTCAATATCGTTTCCATACAAGTTGAAACCCGACTCCAGCCGCAGCGTATCTCGGGCACCCAGTCCAATGGGTTTCATTCCAAAAGGTTCACCTGCTTTAAGTACTTCCTTATATATGTTTACGGCATCGGCATTTTTCATATAAATTTCGCATCCTCCTGAACCTGTGTAGCCTGTGGTAGAAAAAATCACATCCTTCACTCCAGCAAATTCCAACACCTTAAAAGTGTAGTATTCCATGTCTTCCACCGGAGTTGGGGTGAGCGACTGCATGGCCTTTAAAGCCAGCGGACCCTGAACCGCCAATTGTGAATACTCATCGCTTACATTGGTCAGTTGGGCTCCCATGGTGTTTTGTGCGCTCACATGAGCAAAATCCTTGTCGATATTGGAGGCATTCACCACCAACAGGTATTTTTCGGCATGAAACCGATACACCAGCAAATCGTCCACAATTCCACCTTTGCCGTTGGGGAAACAACTGTATTGTACTTTTCCGTCGAACAAAGCAGCCACGTCATTGGAAGTAACTTTCTGAACCAACTCGAATGCCTTGGGTCCTTCCACCCAAAATTCGCCCATATGCGACACATCAAATACACCCAATTTCTCTCTTACGGTTTCGTGCTCAATGTTGATTCCCTCAAATTGAACGGGCATGTCGAATCCCACGAATTCAACCATTTTAGCACCCATCTCGCGGTGCATGGCATTCAAAGCTGTTTTTTTCATGACAATATGATTAATTTTATGGCCACAAAATTACGGAATTGATTCAGAACATGAACGGCTTTGTTGTGAAAACATTCACAAAATTAAAACCAAAGAAAAAGCAAAAACCTAAATGCATGTTTTCTTGCCTCAAACATGAATTTTTCAACAAACATTTTTACCTTTACTGCCCGATATTTAAAATGAAAGGAAAATTTTGCCCCAACGATTCAAAAACCTCATGCCATGAAAAACCAATTTATTCTTTTAATTCTGATTAGTTTAATAATGACAACTGCTTGTATGCAAGAAAAACAGCACACCAACATCAAATATCCGGTGGCTAAAAAAGTAGATAGCGTGGATGTATATTTTGGTCACCAGGTGGCCGACCCCTACCGCTGGCTCGAAGACGACAATTCGGCTGAAACTGCCGAATGGGTAGCTGCCGAAAACACCATCACTCAAGACTACCTGGCTACCATTCCCTTTCGGGAAGACCTGAGAAAACGGCTGACCGACATCTGGAACTATCCCAAATATGGTGTACCTTTTAAAAAAGGTGACAATTACTTCTACTTTAAAAATGACGGTATCCAAAACCAAAGTGTACTTTATATGCAATCGAGCATCGACGCTCCCGCCGAAACCTTGCTCGACCCCAACAAACTCTCCGAAGATGGCACCGTGGCACTGGCATCCATGGGCATCAGTAATGATGGTAAATACCTGGCTTACAGCATTGCCCGAGCCGGATCCGACTGGAACGAAATTTTTGTGATGGAAATTGCCTCCCGGAAAATCCTCGACGACCACATCCAATGGGTGAAATTTTCGGGTGTTTCCTGGAAAGGAAATGGATTTTTCTACTCCGGTTACGACAAACCGGCTGAAGGAGAAGAACTTAAAGGACAAAACAGATTCCACAAAGTATTCTATCACGCGCTTGGAACAAATCAGGATGCGGACCAACTCATCTTCGAAGACAAGAATCAACCTTTGAGAACATTTTACGGATATACCACCGAAGACGAAACATTTTTGCTCATTAGCGAATCGGAAAGCACCAGCGGAAACAGTTTGTATGCTGCTAAACTTGAGGGTGACAAAAAACCCCAATTCACCAAAATTGCCGAAGGCTTCGACTACGACTACAATGTGGTGGACAATATCGGTGACAAATTGCTGATCATGACCAACTTTGAGGCGCCCATGCAAAAACTGATTACCACCCAATACAACAACACCGACCCATCAAAATGGGAAACCATCATTCCTGAAAAAGAACAGGTACTGCAAGGAGCAGCATTGGTGGGCGACCAGCTTTTTGCTCAATACCTCGAAGATGCCCAAAGCAAAGCCTACTTTTATACCCTGAACGGTGAATTTATTCGTGAACTGGAATTGCCTGCCCCCGGAACCCTTAGCGGTTTTAATGGTGAAAAGGGTGAAACCAAAGCATTCTACGGATTTACTTCTTTTACCTTTCCCTCCAGTGTTTACGAATATGATTTAACCACCGGTGCTTCTCAACTCAGGCATACTTCCGAAGTAGATTTCAACCCCGACCTGTATCAAACAGAACAGGTATTCTTCTCCAGCAAAGACGGCACAAAGGTTCCTATGTTTATCGTGAGCAAGAAAAATTTGAACCTGAACAACGACAACCCGGTTTTGCTTTACGGTTATGGTGGTTTCAATATCAGCCTTACCCCCAGTTTCAGTATCAGCAGAGCAGCCTTTTTGGAACAAGGCGGTGTTTACGTGATGGTCAACCTGCGTGGTGGCGGTGAATACGGAGAAGAATGGCATAAACAAGGTACCCTCATGAACAAACAAAATGTATTCGACGACTTCATCTATGCCGCCAAATATTTAATTAAAAATAAATACACCTCACCCGAAAAACTGGCCATTGCCGGTGGGTCCAACGGAGGTCTGCTTATTGGTGCCGTCATGACCCAAGAGCCTGAACTGTTTCAGGTGGCCATTCCCATGGTGGGGGTACTCGATATGCTGCGCTACCACAATTTCACCATTGGCTGGGCATGGGCCTCCGACTACGGTCGCAGCGACGATAGCGAAGAAATGTTCAACTACCTGTACAGTTATTCCCCGTTGCACAACATCAAACCCGGAGTGGATTATCCGGCTACTCTGGCCATCACCGCCGATCACGACGACCGCGTGGTACCTGCGCACACCTTTAAGTTTATGGCCACACTGCAAGCCAACGATGGAGGCAAAAACCCCATATTGGTGCGCATAGAAACCAAAGCCGGACATGGTGCCGGCAAACCTACTTCCAAACAAATTGATGAAGCTACCGATATGTACAGCTTTATCATGTATAATCTGGGGATGCATCCAACGTATAAGTAACTTAACAATTTCTTAACATAGGGTGCTTCAATAACGCAATTGAATTCAATACTCTTGCATCACATTTCGTAAAGGATCGACTATGGAAACATTTTATTTGGTAATTGTTGTTTTGCTGTTCATTCTGGCAGCGTCCGACTTGGTGGTTGGCGTAAGTAATGATGCCGTAAATTTCCTAAACTCAGCCATTGGCGCCAAGGTAGCCCCTTTCAAAATCATCATGTTGATTGCAGGGTTGGGCGTTTTGGTGGGCAGTGTTTTTTCATCAGGCATGATGGAGGTAGCACGAAAAGGCATCTTCAATCCCGGTGAGTTTTATTTTTCGGAAATCATGCTCATCTTTCTGGCGGTCATGGTTACCGACGTTATTTTGCTCGATGCTTATAATACCATCGGCCTGCCCACTTCCACCACCGTTTCCATTGTATTCGAATTGCTGGGAGCAGCCGTGGGTATGGCTACCATAAAGATTATCAGTAACAGCGAAATCAACAACATCAGCCAGTTTATTAACTCATCCAAAGCGCTGGCCATTATATCGGGAATACTGGTTTCGGTAGTCATTGCCTTCTCGGTAGGAGCTATCATTCAATACCTTATCCGCATTGCTTTTTCGTTCAACTACAAAAAACGAATGAAGTATTTTGGCGCCATCTGGGGTGGAATTGCTTTTACGGCACTCACCTATTTCATCCTGATAAAGGGTGCCAAAGGGGCCTCATTTATGTCGGAAGAAACCGTGAACTATTTCCAGCACAATGCCTCCATGATTATGTTGGCAAGTTTTGTGGGATGGACCATCCTGCTGCAACTGTTGTATATACTGTTTAAATTTAACGTGCTCAAGGTAATTGTGTTGGTGGGCACCTTTTCGCTCGCCATGGCTTTCGCCGGAAACGACCTGGTGAATTTCATCGGCGTGCCACTTGCAGGTTATAGCTCTTGGCAAATATTTAGCGGAGCCGAAGGCGGGGTAGCCAACGATTTTCTGATGACAAGTTTGGCCGGAAAAGTACATACACCCATCATGTTTCTCATTGGTGCAGGTATTGTGATGGTCATCACCCTGTTCACCTCCAAGAAAGCCAAAAGTGTGGTCAAAACCTCCCTCGACCTGAGCCGTCAGGAAGAAGGCGATGAGCGTTTTAAACCCAATTGGTTTTCGAAAGCAGTAGTTAGGTCCTCTATGAGTGCCAACAACACCATCCGAAGAGTTCTTCCCAACAGCTTTATTCGTTTCATCGAAAGGCAATTTGAACCCGTAAAAGAAAAAGTAGTGGAGAAAGATCCGCCTGCTTTTGACCTGATCAGGGCATCGGTAAACCTAACGGTGGCCAGCGTCCTGATTGCCATGGGTACTTCCTTAAAGCTACCTTTATCCACAACTTACGTAACCTTCATGGTCGCCATGGGAACCTCTCTCTCGGATAAAGCGTGGGACCGCGAAAGTGCAGTTTACAGAATTTCAGGAGTACTGACAGTTATTGGTGGATGGTTCCTTACGGCCATCAGTGCCTTTACGCTGGCATTTATTGTGGTGTACATCTTTTTCTATGGTCAGATATGGGGAATTGGCGCCATGATTATCGTGGTACTTTACCTCATCTACAAATCGCACGTTTACCACAAAAAAAGTGAAGCCAACGCTGGTATCGACACCAAAGAGGTACAGGAAATGACCGATGAAAACATTGGAGAAAAAACAGTAAAAACGGTCATTAAAAACCTGAAAAAGATTTCACAGTCAACCATTGGCATTGTGGAAGGAATCGAAAAAGAAGACCGCAAAATGCTTCGTAAAATTCAACGCGATCTGGATACCACCACCTCCAAAACCAAATACCTCAAAGACCACATCACCGTCATTGTGGACAAACTTAAAAAGGACTCCACCGACACAGCCTACTATTTTGTGCAAGTACTTGATTATATGCGCGAAATGCTCCATGCCATCAGCTACATCAACAGGCCGGCCATCGAGCATATTGAGAACAACCACAAACCTTTCAACGTGGAACAAATTGCCGAGTTAAAGCAACTACAGGCCATCCTCACCAAATTTTTGACGCTGATTATCACCAGCATTGAAACACGCGATTATTCCAAACAGGAAGAAATACAAAACACCCTCCATCAGTACCAACACCTGATTGAGAAGTGCAACAAAAATCAAATCAACAGGATTAAAAATGCCAGTTCAGGAACCAAAAACAGCATTTTGTTTTTAAACATCCTCAACGAAAGCAAACACATGGCCTTGATGGGATTTAATTTGTATAAATCGCAACGCGACTTTGTCACACTTAAAAAATAAGTTGAACGAAAAAAAGGCTGCCCGAAGCGGGCAGCCTTTTTTTTACTCGATTTCATTTGAGCAAAGCAACAACGAGGGTGCTTTGTAGTGTCGTTTAGAGCCACATATGTTATTTCTGATCAAATTCAAACATGCCAGAATCACCCCTTCATCCCACGAACAAATCGGGGCTTACCTCGCAGATCGCTTTTCAACTCAGTATTAACATAACCATGCTGCCCAAGCAAATTCAACATCTTCTCCCCCATCTTTTCATTGATCTCGAAATAAATCCTGCCTCCGGTTTTTAAGTGGCGTGCTGCTTGTTTCAAAATTCCTTCATAAAAAAACAAAGGCGTCTCATCTTCAACAAAAAGCGCCACATGAGGCTCATTTTCCAACACATTGGCTTGCATCAACGCTTGCTCACTATTCAACACATAGGGGGGATTGCTGATAATTACATCCATTTGATTTTCAAAAGGCAAACTTTCCTCACACATATCCGCCTCAAAAAAAACAACCTCCAGGCCATGCGACCCGGCATTTTCGGTAGCCACCTTCAAAGCAGACAAACTCTTGTCGTAGGCCAACACCCGGGCATGCGGTCGTTGCTTTTTCAACGCCAGCGCAATACATCCGCTACCGGTTCCGGCATCCAAAAACGAAAGATCTACTTCGGTCTCGCTGACCAGAATCCAATCCACAAGCTCTTCAGTTTCAGGCCGTGGTATAAGCACTTCCGGGGTTACCTTAAGCACCAAATCAAAAAAGCTCACCTTTCCCAGAATGTATTGCACAGGACGGTTGTTTAACAAATCCTTCACAGCCCAATGCAATTTAAGCATCTCCGATTCTGTCAACCGCCAACCGGGATTCAGGGTCAATTGGGTTCTGGTGGCACCAAAAAAATCCTCCACAAGCCAATGTACAAGTTGAACCGACTCCTCCAGACCATATTGCGGAATCAGGGCATCCACATACATGGCCATCATATTTTTCAACAGGTTGTCTTTAAATTTCATTTGGCAAAGGACTGAAAATTACCTGAAACTTGTTCAAATTACTGTAATTTCGCTACGGCAAATGCTAAAAATCGCAAGACATGGGAGTTCAAATGATTTTAACCGGAAAACAAAACAGCGGCAAAACCACGCGCTTGCTTCATCTGTATGAGGAATTGAAAAAAAAGAATGCCCACGTGGTAGGATTTGCCGCTCCCGGTACATGGCAAAATGAAGTAAAAACCGGATTTAATCTGCTCAACCTGAGTTCGGGAAAAATCCTTCCGCTGGCGAGCAACTACCAACAAGAAGGCTATATCCCCTTTGGCCGTTTTTTCTTTAATCCAACAGCCATTGAGGCAGGAACCTCCATCCTGCAACAAACCCACTACCCAAAAGACACCATTGTGTTGGTGGACGAAATTGGCAAATTTGAACTTGACGGTGAGCTATGGCATGATGCCTATATTCAGCTCCTAAAACAACAGAATTTGTTCCTGTTAACGGTTGTCAGAGAGTCGCTGGTGGAAAAAATCATTGATAAATTCAACTTGAAAAACACCGAAATAATTACACCAAACACGCCTGATAACACCATAATTAACAAACTGTTAGGTAAATAGAAACAACCAAACACAGCCCCTCCCGGGGGATCAATTTAAGTGAAATCATGCCGAAGGTGACCATCGTTTAAAAAATATCCTAACTTTACAGGATAATTTTTAGCTCGTTATCCATCAGCCAAACCAGGATTTTATGTTTCACAACGGACTCCGTAAAATGAAAACCACGCTGCGTGCCAAGTTGCTGGTTTACATTCTCACACCAACCATCCTCATATTTTCGGCCACCCTGGCACACATCATTCTTAAAAGTAAAAATATTGCCGTTGAAAAATCCATCTCCTATGTAAATGCCATGGCGCGCGAATCGGCTAACATCATCAAAGGAAAACTGGATAGCGACATGGCCACCCTGCGAACCGTTGCCACCGTGTACCAAAACTACCCTGATGCCAACGAGAACCGAAAGGAAACCGTATTCGACCCCATCCTCGAAAAGGTATTACTCGAAAACCCCCAGTTCATTTCAGTGTGGGCCAGTTGGGAATTTAGCGCCGTCCGCAACGATTACAAACTGGAAAACGGTAGAAAACGTATTACCTACGTCAATGAGCTTAATGGCGTTCGCAAAACCGTTGAACTCATGGAAACCGACGGTAAAGCCACCGGTGGCGTGTATTACGATCTTAAGTCAAATCCACGCGAATTCATGACCGAACCCTATTATTTCTCCTATCAAGGTCAGGAAAACGTGCAATTTCTGGAAACAAGCGCCTGCATACCCATTATTATCGACGATCAATTCGCGGGCCTGGTGGGTGCCGATATCCAAATTGGCCGGTTCTATAATTTAATTACCGACATCAAACCATTCGAAGGCAGCCAAACCATCATGATTTCCAACGAGGGAACCATTATCGCCTGTGCCGATGCACAATACGAAAACACCAACATTACCAACCTGCCCATGGTAAAAGCGGCCAACCTGAACATTTTAGACAGCATTTCGGCCGGCAAACCGTTCAGCTTCAGAGACCTATCCAACCCTGACGAGCCAAATTACCTCTCCTTTGTTCCCTTTCATATCGGACGATTGAACACCCATTGGTACATTGCCATTGTGGTGCCCGAAACCACCATCCTGAATGAGGTGAATTACAACGTCTGGATATCTGTTCTAACAGGAATTTTGGGCATTCTCATCCTGGCCTTTATCATCTGGTTGGTGGCAAAAAAGATTACCACCCCACTTAAAAATACAACCAACGAATTAAACATATTGGCCACCGGAGCCATCGATCAGGTGAACGAAATTAAAATCACCACCCACGACGAACTGTCCGAAATGGGCGAAGCCATGAACAAATTGGTGGATTCCATGAAAAAAAGTGCCGAGTTCGCCTATCAGATCGGTCAGGGAGACTATGTGGCAGCCTTTAACTCATTAGGCAGCAAAGATATCCTCGGCAATGCCTTGTTGCAAATGCGCACCAACCTGATCAAGCTTCGTAACGAAAACAATGAAAGCCAGTGGAAACAAGACGCCATCGTACAAATTAGCGAGTTGCTGCAAGGCGAAAAAACCGCCGGCGATTTGGGCAATCAGGTGCTTTCGAAGTTGGCCAACCTGTTAAATATACAAACAGGTGCCATTTTCATCGAAGAAAACGACACCTACAAACTCATCAGCTCCTATGCCTATTTCAACCGAAAATCAGGCACCAACGCGTTTAAACTGGGAGAAGGGCTTGTGGGACAGGCTGCCATGGAGATGAACATGATTTCTTACGATCATATTCCGGAAGACTACATCCTCATCAAATCGGGTCTTGGTGAATCAAAACCCAAGCATATTTTGGTGGTACCACTTGTTTTTAAGAAAAAAACCGTGGCCGTACTCGAAATGGCAGGGACAAATGAATTTACGGCCAACATGCTTGATTTGGTCAGTCAGATATCTGAAAATCTGGCCATTGCATTCAACAGCATCAAGGTTAACACCGAATTAAAAATCCTGTTGAATAAAACACAGGAGCAAGCCGAAGAATTAAGGGCACAACAAGAAGAGCTCCTCGAAGCCAACAGGGTGCTTGAGGAAAAAACCGGCGCTTTGCGTGTATCCGAAGAAGAACTGCAACAACAACAGGAAGAATTGCGTGTAACCAACGAAGAACTGACCGAAAAAACCCGATCGCTGGAACAACAAAAGACCGATGTTACCGAAAAAAATCTGGCTCTCGAAAATGCACGCAACGATCTGGAGCGCAAAGCCAAAGAGTTGGCCATCGCCAGTAAATATAAAAGCGAATTTTTGGCCAACATGTCGCATGAACTGCGCACACCCCTCAACAGTCTGTTGATTCTGTCGGACAACCTGGCCGAAAACAAAGACAACAACCTCACTCCCGATCAGGTGGAGTCGGCCCAAATTATTTACAAAAGTGGTTCCGACCTTCTCCACATGATTAACGACATCCTGGATTTAAGCAAGATTGAATCCGGAAAGATGACCCTCAACATCGAGCCCGTTAATATCAATGAAATTTCAAACACCATTTTCCACTATTTTAAACATGTTACCCAACAAAAAGGACTCGAGTTTAAAATAGAAATCGATGAAAACCTGCCACCAAAAATCGATACCGACCAACAAAAGGTGGAGCAGATTCTTAAAAACTTCATGTCGAATGCCATCAAATTTACCGCCAAAGGTGCCGTAGAACTGCGGTTTGCCCTTCCCGACAAGGACACCAAACTGCGAACCGAAGGCCTCACACCAAAAAATACCATGGCCATCTCGGTATCCGACTCAGGCATCGGCATTCCCGAAGATAAACAAATGGAGATTTTTGAGGCATTTAAACAGGCCGATGGCAGTATTTCACGCAAATTTGGAGGTACCGGTCTGGGACTTTCCATTTCAAGAGAATTGGGCAAACTGCTGGGGGGTGAAATACAGCTCAAAAGCACCCACGGCGTAGGTTCTACTTTCACATTCTACCTGCCATTTGATGCCCCTGAGCAATCCGCTGAACCGCAGGAGAAAAAAGATCCGAAACCAAAAAGCGCAGCCCTCCAAAAAGAAATTGCCAAACCGGAAGTACCCGCAGCCAGAGAAATGCCCGACATACCGCTTATTGCCCACGACTTCATCAGCGATGATATGGACAATTGGAAACCGGGCGATAAGGTGATTATTGTGATTGAAGACGATGCCAATTTTGCCAAAATTCTGGTGCAACAATGTCACGAAAAAGGATTTAAAGCCATTGCAAGCCCCACCGGGGAGCATGGTTACGAACTGGCCGTGAAAACCGACCCCGAAGCCATCATCCTCGACATCAACCTTCCGGGGATAAATGGATGGAAGGTGCTTGATTTACTGAAAGATAATCCATCCACACGCCACATTCCGGTACACATCATGTCGGGCGAGGACGAAACCATCATGAGCAGCAGCAAAGGAGCCATTGGCTACCTGACCAAACCCGCCAAAAAGGACGATCTGGAAAAAGCGTTCAACCGAATCAACGAATATGTTAACAAAAAGGTAAGCAACTTGTTGTTGGTTGAAGACGACGCCAACCTCCGTAAGTCGATCAAGGTGCTTATTGCCGATGACGATGTGAACATCACCGATGCCACCACAGGAGCCGAGGCCCTGGATTTGTTGGCAAAAAACACCTATGAATGTATGATTCTCGACCTGGGATTATCCGATATGTCGGGCTTTGAGCTCATCGAAAAAATTGAAGCTTCCACCATCCACAAGCCACCTATTATTATTTATACCGGCAAAGATTTAACCCGGGAAGAAAACGAATTGCTTCGGAAGTATGCCGAAACCATCATCATAAAAGGTGTTAAGTCGGAAGAACGGCTGCTCGACGAAACCGCCCTCTTTATGCACCGTGTAGTTTCGGAAATGCCCCAGAATAAACAAAAGATGATTGAGAAAATTCACAGCAAAACCGATCACTTTAAGGACAAAAAAGTGTTGATTGTGGACGATGACATGAGGAATATTTTTGCTCTGACAAAAGTGCTCTCAGAACAAGGAATGAAAATTTCCAGAGCTGATAATGGTCAGGCAGCCCTTGATATTCTTGAAAAAGATACTAATTTTGACATTTTGCTAATCGACATCATGATGCCCGTGATGGATGGCTACGAAACCATTGAACGCATTCGTAAAATGAATGTTTTTAAAAAAACTCCCATTATTGCCCTCACTGCCAAAGCCATGAAGGAAGACCGCCAAAAATGTATTGATGCAGGTGCCAGCGACTATATGGCCAAACCCTTGAACATTGAAAAATTATTGTCGTTATTACGTGTTTGGTTGTATAAATAATTATGGATAAAAAGCCAAAAATATTAATTGTTGACGATAAGCAGGAAAACCTGGTGGCTCTGGAAACCCTTCTACGCGACAGCAATGTGGAGTTTGTTAGAGCACTGTCGGGAAATGAAGCCCTGGCTGCCACTTTAAAACATGAATTTGCACTGGCCATTGTTGATGTTCAGATGCCGGATATGGATGGGTATGAAACAGTAGAACTCATCCACAACGATCCAGACATCACCTATTTCCCGGTCATTTTTGTGTCGGCCATCTACAACGACGATAAATATATAATAAAAGGTATCGAAACGGGAGCCGTGGATTTTATCCTAAAACCAATTGTTCCACAGGTACTTAGAGGGAAGGTAAAGGTGTTTCTCGATCTGTATGAACAAAAACAACTCCTCCAAAGTTCCAACGAAAAACTTCAGGAAGCCAAAGAAATAGCCGAAAAAAGCAACGTGCTTAAATCCCTTTTCCTGGCCACCATGTCCCACGAAATACGCACCCCCATGAATGGAATTCTGGGTGTGGCCGAACTGCTCAAACAAACTTCGCTATCCAAGGAACAGATCGAATTACTCAACATCATGTCCATTTCGGGAGAAAACCTTTTGTCCATCATCAACGACATTCTCGACATTTCAAAAATTGAATCGGGCATGATCACCCTCGAAAGCATCAAATTCGACCTGAAAAAGTTAGTTTCTGATGTTATTACCCTCCTAAGCATACGAGCCAACGACCAGCACGATGAGTTACATCTCCATATCCACGAAGAAGTGCCACAATTTATTGTCGGCGATCCGCTGCGACTTAAACAAATAGTTATCAACCTAGTAAACAACGCCATTAAGTTTACAAAAAACGGAAATGTAACGCTCAGAGTGCAAATGTCGGAGGAAACAGAAGACACTTATAAACTACGTTTTGAGGTCACCGATACGGGTATTGGAATCTCAAAAAGCGAAATTTCCAAGTTGTTCAAATCATTCAGTCAGGTCAACCAATCCACTCAAAGAGAATATGGTGGCACCGGCTTGGGGTTGGCCATAGCCAAAAACCTTACCGAATTAATGGATGGAAAAATCGGTGTTGAGAGCACACCCGGCGTCGGGTCAACTTTCTGGTTTACTGCAGTATTCAATAAAAAAGCCAGCGAAAAACCAACCAACGAATCACATGAGGAAATCACCAGTTGTATTGAACACCATAGCCAAACACAAATCAACGATTTAAAGATTTTACTGGTGGAGGATAACATCATCAACCAAAAAGTGGCCAAAGGTATTCTTTCCAATATGGGCTATGATATTTCCATTGCCAATAATGGCGTCATGGGGCTCGAGTCGTACAAAGCAAACCCTGTTGACATCATCCTCATGGATATACAAATGCCTGTTATGGATGGATTTACGGCAACAAAGGAAATCAGAAAATTTGAAGAAGAAAATCATTTGGAAGGATGTTATATTGTGGCCCTTACAGCAAACGCACTTAAAGAAGACAAAGAAAAGTGTTTCGCTGTCGGCATGAACGACTTCCTCACAAAACCTTTTAAATCAGACGATATAACCAAAGTTCTCGAACATTTCAAATAATTGTAACGGATATATAACACCGAATGTTGAAATTATCTCGTCAAAATTTCATTTCAGATTAGACTAGTTGGCTAAAATATTATAATTTAGCACCTTTTAAAAAAAGGATCAAAAATGTACTTCTTTCAAAACCAGTTATCAAAGATGACAATCGTGTTGATGTTTGTTGTCTTTCCCCTGTTTTCATCTTCTTTGTTGGCACAGGAATACAAGTATATGGGAACCGAACCCAATATCACCCATGAAGAATTGTTGCAAAAAGCAGCACAAACTGATTTTTCACAACAACCTTTTCAGGAAATCTATTCCGACAGTAAAAACACGTATTTTACGCTTTCAACAGAAAAAATCGACAGCCGCTATGTAAAAATCAGGATACTGGATCTGATTGCCACCGACAACGCCCTTGTTAATATTGGTGGTTCGCCCGACAGCAAGTACAACCTGTTTCTGGTAAATAATTCGTTAGGAAAAACAACCGACCAATTGGCAAAAGTAGTAGAGGAATATATCAACAAGTCGCAAAACGAAGCCAACCAAATGAGTGACGAGCAAATACAAATCTGGTTACGCGAAAACGACAAGTATGCAAAAAAGAAATAGCAACATGATAAATTCTACCGGCATGAAAAAACTACTATTCGTTCTGATAATTATTCTGGGTTCCATCAGTCAATCCTACGCTCAGGCTGGTCTTTGTGAAGACTCCGACCCTTTCTGCACAAGTAATATTTACACATTTCCGGCAGGAGTAAACACGGGACAAGGGCAATCAGGTCCCAATTACGGGTGTTTGGGTACCACACCCAATCCCGCATGGTACCACATGAAGATAGCATCGCCAGGCTATTTGCAAATAAAGATGTACAGCACACCTTCACGCGATATCGACTTTATTTGTTGGGGGCCCTTTGTTGATCCTGTATCTCCTTGTGTAACACAATTAACGGCAAACAAAACCGTGGACTGTAGCTATTCAACAGCTGCCACCGAATTTTGTGACATTCCCAACGGACAGGTAGGCGAATATTATATCCTGCTCATTACCAACTATTCCAACCAACCTTGTAATATCACCTTCGAAAAATCAGGAGGTGTAGGTGAAACCGATTGCACCATACTTCCCCCTCCGGTAGGCAACAATGGCCCCCTTTGTGTACACGACAACCTTCAACTTACGGCTGACGATGTAAACAATGCCACCTACCACTGGACAGGACCTAACAATTTTGTTTCCAATCAACAAAACCCCGTCATCATGAATGTGAGCCTGGCCAATGCAGGAACTTACAACCTGGTGATTACAGTGAACGGAAGTGCCAGCGACCCGGTATCTACCATCGTATTTATCAATGCTTTACCCACAGCGGCCTTCGATTTTAATAATGCCTGCTTTGGCGATACCACCTTCTTCATCGATCAATCCACCGTGGATCCGCCCACCTCGGTCATTACCTCATGGAATTGGGTATTTGGCGATGGCCAGCAAGCCGTTGGCCCCGATCAGGAACATGTGTACGGAAGTAGTGGTACCTACAACGCCAAATTAACCGTTTATACGGGTATGCAGCAATGCGCCCGCTTCGTTACACATAACGTTCAGGTTTTCAGTGCCGCTTCCGTAAATGCTGGCGATGACATTACCATTCCCAATGGATGGACCACCAACCTCGACGGAGATGCCACCGGTGGATCGGGATCATACGATGTCCTCTGGACACCTGACAACCTTTTGGTTGATCCAACCATCCTCGACCCTACTACCGTAAATATGGGTGCCACCACCGTTTTCAAATTGAATGTAACAGATGCCAACTCGGGCTGCAAAAGTGCTGATTCCATGACCGTTGTGGTTACCGGTGGCGCACTTCAGGTGACGGCCTCCGCCGACCCCATGGTGATTTGTCAGGATGATGTGGTGAACCTTCAGGCATTGCCTTCCGGCGGATCGGGAACCAACCAATTTACTTGGACATCCGACCCTCCCGGTTTTACTGCAAGCGACCCGGAAGTGTCTGATTATCCACAAGTAACCACCACTTACCATGTAAGTGTGTTTGATGGACAAAATACCGTTCAAGCTTCGGTTACTGTGCAGGTAAAACCCAAACCCATCGGAAACGCAGGAAACGACATCAACATTACCGTGGGAACTTCCACCACCATCAACAATGCTACGGTATCTTCAGGATCAGGTGTTTACACCTACTTGTGGACACCTGTTGACAAATTGCTGGATCCCACATCGTTGACCCCCACCACCATTATTCTGGACGACAGTCAGGAATACACCTTTACTGTACACGATGCCAACGGTTGCAACAGCGATCCTGACAACATGTTCGTGTTTACGGGAGGCGACCAATTGAGCGTTACGCCCACCTCCTCGGCCAACGAAAACACCATTTGCCAAGGCGATGTGGCCAAATTATTCGCCAACGCCTTTGGAGGTTCTCAAGCTTATAGCATTTCGTGGCAAGATGAAAACGGAAACCCGATTCCGGGCGACAGTCCAACAGTAAACCCGATGCAAACAACAACTTACACTGTTTCAGTAGATGACGGGTTTAAAACCGTGGATGGTCAAATCACCATTTTGGTTAACCATACCCCCATCGTGGATATCACTCCTGAAAACGCACTTATTTGGGGTGTTGGGGATACAGTAAGGGTTTGTGTGCGCGATTCCGTGGTTATGGATGCCAACACCGACCCAATGAACCCTCCGGTGATGCAATACCAATGGTCGAACAACACCAATCATAGAAAATATACCGCCTTGGCCAGCGGAAGTTGGATAGATTTTCAATCGTACTGGGCAAAGGTTACCAACCCCGTAACACAATGTTATGGAAACGATACTATCACCATATTTTTTGATTTCAGTGCTTGTAACATTGGAATTGAGGAAAGTGGTGTTCTGGCAAACCATGTATCCATCTCACCCAATCCGACCAATGGCGTGGTTCACATCACCGTTACAGATGTGCCCGGAGAACTACATTTGGAGGTTACCGACTTGAGTGGCAGAATCATCATGCAACGAGATAACATACCTCAGCATGCAAGTTCACATCAAATGGAGCTGAATCTGGAAAAATATCCCGCCGGCATGTACATTATTGGGATAAAACACAAAAATGGTTACTATCAAGCCCCCGTGGTAAAAAAGTAATCACTTAAGTTCAATTTATCAATCGCAGTACAGAATGACTTTTAGCAAAGGATTATCCAAACTCCTGTTAATCAGTATTTTTACCTGGCTAACATTACCCGTGGTGGCACAAAGTACCCGAAATTGTGAATACATCCGACCTCATCAGGCTGACCATTGGGTATTTGGTTTGCATGGCGGAATCGACTTTTCAAGCACTGTCGCTCAACCTGTGGTAACCACCGGAGGTTATGATGTTTCAGCAGGAGTTTCTTCCTACTCAGATGCAAGCGGAGCCCTTCGCTTTTTTTCCAATGGTATGGAAGTGTACAACGGAAGTTACTATACCATCACCAATGGCGCAGGCCTCGATGGCAACGCATGGGCCACCATGAACTCCATTTTTGTTCCCAATCCGGCCAATGACAAACAGTTGTTTCTGTTTACGCTTGACATGTACCTTCCGTTCTGGAGCAACAAAGGGGTGAATTATTCCACCATCGACTTCTCGAACAACCCCGGAGGGGAAATCATCAACAAAAACAACCTGCTGTTTCTGGAGAACTCACAAAAAGTCTGTGCCATTCAACATGATAATGGTCGCGATTTTTGGGTGGTTTTTCATGGATTCGGACCCAATAAAGGTGATAGTTTTTACACCTACCTGGTGGATACCGGCGGAGTAAACACAACACCCATTATCAGTAAAGTGGGCTATTTGCATACCGACACCGACTTCAACAACGGATTTGGCTACATGAAAGCCTCACCCGATGGAAGTAAAATTGCTTTAGTAATACCAGCCGACGGCGTAGTTGAGTTGCTCAATTTCAATAAAACAACCGGCATGTTGAGCAACCCCATCGACAACACTCCCGGAACCATTGAATATCCCAAAGGCCTCGAGTTTTCGCCTGACAATTCAAAACTTTACGTTTCTACCACCCCCAACGGAACCGGAACCAACTATTTATATCAATTCGACTTAAATCAAACAAATCCGTTTGCTCAACCATTTACCATTATCGATCAATTTGATTACGTGAAAGATACGCCGCAAGATAGTCTGATGAGTGCGTTGCAATTATCCCCCGACGGCAAAATTTTTCTTACCAAATACCGCGTGAAACCGCAGGGTGGGTTTGATGGTTTGCCCACTTTGAGTGTTATTTACAACCCCGATCGCCCGGGTGCCGAATGTAACTACAATTCCTTTGAGGGAAGCCCAAACAGACCTTTCGACCTTCAGGGAGGAGCCTCGCTGCAAGGCCTGCCCAACTTCGTAACCGACTACCTCAACATTCCCCACTTCTCGTTTTTCCATAAATGTCATCAGGATACCACCGTATTTGAAATTCGCAATACGGCCAATTTGGTTCCCACGTGGAATTTCAGTACCATCGATCCCAATGGAACATTGGATGCCGGTTCCGATCCAAAATCACCCGGCTACGTGTTTAGCGAACCCGGAGATTATACGGTAGAACTTACCGAAAGCTGGAACGGAATGGATTACAACTTTGTTCGTGAAGTTACCATCCACCCATTGCCAAGTGTAGATATTGGACGGGGTGGCGATACCATTTCCATTTTACCTAATTCGTCTGTACGACTGGACGCCGGCACCTACGACTACTACTATTGGACACCGGGAGGCAGCCACGATCAATATCTCGACGTCACACAGGAAGGTTGGTACGAGGTGATGGTAACCGACACCAATTGCTGTTCAAATACCGATCGGGTGTATGTTCAATTTGCCGAACTCCGGTTCCCCAACGCGTTCAAACCAAGCAGTAGCCTGGATATCAACCGAACTTTTGGTGTGATAGGTGATGTAGCTTCTCTCGCCAATTTCTCACTACAAGTTTTCGATCGTTGGGGCAAAGTCGTTTTCGAAACCGATAATCCTCTCGAAAAGTGGACTGGCCAATTTGATGGCGGAGGAGATGCCCCTGCCGGAGTTTATGTTTGGCACTCCATCTTCACCACCTTCGAAAGCGGGCTGCAAACTGCTCAAAACATCGAAAACAGAGGTACCGTGATGCTGGTAAGATAATCTAATACCATGCAACAATTTATTTCCATTACTGCCACCGAACTGGGTGTGGAGGGCTGGCAGATCGGTCATACCATCGAACTGCTCGATGGCGGAGCCACCATTCCATTCATCGCTCGATACCGAAAAGAAAAAACCGGCGCACTCACCGATGAGCAAATCATCGACATCCATAAGAAATACCAACAATTTCAAAATCTGGTCAGTAGAAGGGAAAGCATTCTCAACTCATTGAAAGAAAGCGGCCAACTGACAGCAAAACTGAAAGAAGAGCTCATTAAGGCCTCCACCCTTTCGATGCTCGAAGACCTCTACCTCCCTTACAAACCCAAACGCCAGACCAGAGCCGTGAAGGCCATCGCCAAAGGATTGGAACCTTTGGCCAAGATGATCATGGCCGAATCGGTGGTGAACCTCACCCCAACGGCCTCAAGATTTATCAATCCTCAATTGGAAGTCAATTCGGTGGAAGAAGCTTTGGCAGGAGCCCGCGACATCATCGCCGAATGGATAAACGAAAAAGATTGGATTCGTCAAAAAACACGAATCATTTTTGAACGGGAAGCCATCATGGTGTCGAAAGCCGTGGCAAAAAAAGCAGAGGAAGACGAAAAATACAACAATTGGCACGATTGGCAGGAACCGGCCATGAGAGCTCCTTCGCACAGGGTTTTGGCCATGTTCAGAGGCGAAAAGGAAGGTTTTCTTAAATTGAAAATTCAACCTGACAAAGAGAAGGTCATTCAGTTGATCTGCTCAAAACTCATCAGAAATCAAACGGAAACCTGTGAGCAAAAAGAACTGGCTATTGCAGATGCCGTAACCCGCCTTCTCTTTCCTTCGATGGAGAACGAACTCCGCTCCACCATTAAAACGAAAGCAGATGAAACGGCCATTACCGTTTTCACGGGAAATTTAAAACAATTACTCCTTACGCCACCTCTGGGACAAAAAAATATTCTGGCCATCGATCCCGGTTTTCGGACAGGATGTAAATTGGTGTGTTTGGACAGAAACGGCAACCTCCTGCATAACAGCACCATATATCCCCATCCACCTCAACGGGAAACAGCACTTTCCATTAAAAAGATTAAAAGCCTGATTTCGGCCTACAACATCGAGGCCATCGCTATCGGAAATGGAACAGCAGGTCGCGAAACGGCTCAACTGATTGAACATGCCCGCTTCGACAAGGACATCGTGGCCATGTTGGTAAGCGAAACGGGAGCTTCGGTGTATTCGGCTTCTGCACTGGCACGCGAAGAATTTGGTGAATACGATGTAACGGTACGTGGAGCGGTATCCATTGGCAGAAGATTGATCGACCCGTTGGCGGAACTGGTAAAAATCGATCCTAAAGCACTCGGTGTTGGTCAGTATCAACATGATGTGGATCAGAAACTTCTCAAAGAAAGCTTAACAACAACCGTGGAATACTGTGTAAATCTGGTTGGTGTGGAAGTGAACACTGCCAGCAAAGAGTTGCTTACCTACGTTTCCGGTCTTGGCCCCAGGTTGGCCGCCTCCATCATTCAATTCAGAAACCAAAACGGCGATTTCGTAAACAGAGAGCCCCTTAAAAAGGTTCCCGGATTGGGTGCCAAGGCTTTTGAACAGGCGGCAGGTTTTCTGCGAATCAAGAACGGTCAGAATCCACTTGATGGCTCCGCGGTACATCCTGAAAATTACGATTTCGTCGAAAATTTGGCAACCCGTCTGGGGGTTCAGGTAAACGAACTCATTGGCAATAAAACGCTACTCCGATCACTGAAACCGGAGGAGCTAATCACCAATGAAACAGGATTATACACCATCAAAGATATCCTTACCGAACTCGAAAAACCCGGTCGCGACCCGCGAGGAACCATCAAAGCCTTTAGCTTCGACCCAAATATCAAACACATCACCGATTTAAAAGCCGGCATGGTGATTCCCGGCATCGTGACCAACATCACCGCTTTTGGAGCGTTTGTGGACATCGGGCTTCATTCGTCGGGACTATTGCACAAAAGTCAGATGGCCCATGAATTTGTAAATAATCCGGCAGACCATGTGGCATTAAACCAACAGTTAATGGTGAGGGTTACCGAAGTGGACGTGGAGAAAAAAAGAATCAGCCTCAGTTTGCTTAACATCCAATGATAGTTGGTATAATATCCCATTGCAGTAAGGCCGTAAGCAATTATTAGCCTATTTTTGCGTTTGTATTGAAAACAAAGATTCATGGTAAAAAAAAGCCTCGTTCTATGCTGTCTTTTCATTTTGGTTGCCGCTTATCAGGCTAAAGCACAAGTAATTAAAACAGAAGCACTCCTGGGACTTAACCTCAGTCAGGTAGAAGGTGACGAAGTATATGGTTTCAAAAAGCCGGGAATCAATCTGGGAATCGGGGCCATGGTTCCATTTGCGAAAAATTGGGACGTTTCATTCGAAATCACATACAACCAAAAGGGAGCCACGCAAAAAGAACAATATCAAGATACAATTGACGGGATACCTATAAACGGTGCCTATAAATTGCGTCTGAATTATGCCGAAATTCCCCTGTTGATTCATTATACCGACAAAGATTTTCTCACCATTGGCGCAGGTTTTTCCTTTGGAAGGCTTGTGGGTGTAAAAGAATGGGAACATAAACGAGTAGTGGAGTCAACTACCCTTAACAGCGGCACCTACAACAAAAACGATTGGAGCTATATCATCGACCTCAGGGTTCGGTTAAAAGGTCCTTTAAAATTGGCTTTAAGGTACCAAAACAGCATGGTAAAAATTAGAACCCGACAGTTTGACAACATTTCAGGTGATGTATGGACCAGAGATCAATATAATAAAGTACTGACTTTAAGATTGATATACATGTTTAATGAAAAACCCCGAAGTAAAATTCAGGAAATACCCTAATGACGAGATCTGCACAATTCTGGAAAACCCATCTGGCTCTGCTTCAGCACCCCGAAGGCGGATGTTTTAAGGAAACCTATCGCTCGGAGGAAGTAATTTCCGGCAAGGGTTTGCCCCAACGATTTGGAGATGAAAGAGCCATCTCCACTTCCATCTACTTTTTGCTCGAAGCGCATGAATTTTCTGCCTTCCACCGCATAAAATCGGACGAAACCTGGCATTTTCACGATGGAGCGCCCCTCGAAATACATGCCATCTCACCTGATGGCAATCACCACCGACATCTTTTAGGACTCGATCCCGAAAATGGTTATTCGCCACAAGTAACTATACCTCAGGGACATTGGTTTGCAGCACATACACTGGGCGATTTTACACTGGTTGGCTGCACCGTTGCTCCGGGATTCGATTTTCGTGATTTTGAAATGGGTTCAACATCCCAACTTTTGTCAGCATTTCCGCATCATGCCAAATTGATAAACAAATACACCTGCCAATAAAATCGGATCATGAATTATACCTTGGGAGAATCGTTGCTGGATGTGATTTTCGACGGATTGGAACAAGTGGTGGCCAAACCCGGCGGCTCCATGCTCAACACCGCTGTGTCGTTGGCACGAATGAACCTTCCCGTTACCCACATCAGCGAATTGGGCGACAATGAGGTGGCCAAACTCATGTTGGAGTTCCTCAACAAAAACGGAGTGATTACCGACTATATCAGGCAATACCCTGAGCAAAACACTTCCATGGCTTTGGCGTTTTTAGATCAATACAAAAAACCAACCTATCAATTTATAAACGGTTACCCTCCGTTAAGAACCTTGTCCGAAATACCAGCCTTCAACGCCAACGATTATCTTTTGTTCGGCTCCATGTATTCCATCTCCCAAGCCATACGACCCGACATCCTACGTTGCGTTCACAAGGCTGGAGAAGCCGGTAGTCTTATCATGTACGATCCCAATATCCGGCACAAACACCACCTGGAAGATGCACTCCTGAAAACATCCATGATGGAAAATCTGGAATTTGCGCATATCATCAAGGCATCGGACGAAGATTGTGCAAACCTCTTTGGAGAAGCCGCAACAACTGAGTATTTAAAACAAATCAGGCAAATCAATAAAAACGCCTTGATATGTATTACCCTCGGCGAAAAAGGTGCCCTGGCCAGTTTGAACAACCATTTGGTAACCGTCAAGGCAGTGGAAACCAGGGTGGTAAGCACCATTGGTGCCGGCGATGCCTTTAGCGCCGGAGTTCTGTATCAGGCCAATAAGTTGCAAATTAACACGAGAAATATCTCACAACTTTCTGAAAAAGAACTGCTAAGCCTATTACAATCCGGAACTACAACAGCAGCGCGGGTTTGTGCCACCTACGACAATTACGTGCCCCCGTTAGCGGCGCCTGAATTTTGAACGCGCCCTACCCGTATATTCACCAAATTTATTTTTTAATTCACCCATTTCTTCCAGAATGGCCTTTTCAATATTGGAAATATTGATAGGTTCGCCATACATTTCCAATTTTTCGGCGATGGTGCGGGCCGGAGGAACCACAATCCACATGATAACATAAACAAAAGGACTCAAACCGGAAAAAGTTGCAACCACAAAAGCCAGTCGTGGCCAGGTAGGATCCAAATTGAAATACGCCCCCAATCCCGAACTTACCCCACCTAACATGCGATGATCAATGTCGCGAAAAAGACGCTTTTGTCGAGCAGGCCGATAAAGATAAGCACTTTGGTTTTCCTCATCGAAATCGGAGGGAGAACCCATGACATCCATCACAAAGCGCACCTCTTTTACTCCAACCACCTGATTGGGCGACGACAATTGTTGTTGAAACAATTCAACCATGCGCATCTCGATATCATTGATAATCTCATCCCTCCCCCTACTCTCCTTAAAGTGCGCATGAATGGAATCGAGATAAGGTTTAAAAAGTGCCAGGGCCTCATCATCCATATAAAAAATAGTACCCTGGATATTAAAATTAGTTGTTGTTTTCATCGTCATTCGTTTTATTGTTAATAATTTTTTGCACCGATTCTGCCAGTTGGCTCCAGTTGGTTCTTAATTCCTTAAGCAACTCCGAACCCGAATCGGTCAACTGATAATATTTTCGAGGAGGCCCCGATGTGGACTCTTCCCACCGGTAGCTAAGGATTCCATCATTCTTCAGACGCGAAAGCAGTGGATAAATTGTCCCTTCAACCACCACCAAATCAGCGTCTTTCAATGTTTTTAGAATGTCGGAAGTATATACCTCACGATCCGATATTACCGAAAGGATGCACATCTCCAGTACACCTTTTCGCATTTGCGCATAAGTTTTTTCTTCTTTCATGGGGCAAATATAATACATTTTTTAGTATTATGTATTGCATAGTACCATATTTTTTGAATTTATTTTTAAATAAAAAACATTTCGGAGTTTCAAACAAGGCTACCCCATCGAATTTCCATGGTAATTAGCTATTGTAGGAAAATATCTATCAAGCATGTACCAAATGCCCCCATGATGAAACATGAACAGCTTAAGATTTGATTAACTTTGTTGAAAAAAATAGGTATGCCTGACAGTATCGATATAGAAAATATTTTCAATCATTGGATTAGCACTTCGGATAGGGATTTCGACACCATGAACCATCTATATATTTCAAAGGATTTCAGTTGGGCATTGTTTATTGGTTATATTGTTATTGAGAGATTATTAAAGGCAAGTGTTGTAAAACGGACATCTGATCATGCTCCTTTTACACATGATTTAACAAAATTAGCTACACTATCGGAACTGCCTTTCTCGGAAGAACAAATGGATCAGCTAGATACGATATCTACATTCAATATAAATGCCCGATACGACAGCTACAAAGAAGCCTTTTACAAAAAATGCACGTATGAGTTTACTACTGAATGGATTGGAATAATTAAAATATTACACGCATGGATAAAAAAGAAGCTTTAAATATTGCCTGTACCTATATTGATTCAATAAGTACAAAATATAGTATCAACCAAGCCTTTCTTTTTGGTTCATTCGCCAAAGGCACCAACCATGACGATAGCGATATCGATATAGCTATTATCGTTAACAACGTAACAGATATTATTGATGCTCAGATTGATTTAATGAAATTCCGACGAAAAATTGACTTGCGAATTGAACCCCATCCATTTCTGCCCGGTGATTTTAACAACTCCAACCCTGTGGCCAACGAAATACTGAAGTACGGAATAGCCATTAAAACTGCACCTCATATATAGTATAAAATTTTGACATCAAATATCGATTTACCGAGATTTGCCCTTGAAACACATTTTTTAGAAATCCCGTTGACGTTCCTTCGAGTAAATAATTAACCGGGTTAGATACAAATATCCGCTGTATCAACTATATTTGTTGTTTGGTAAAAACAACCGCCATGAGAGTGCTCATTTTAAACGGACCCAACCTCAACCTGACGGGTGAGCGACAGACCGAAATATACGGAACCCTGAGTTTTGATGATTATTTGGACGAATTGAACAGAAAATTTCCGGAAATGGAAATCTCTTATGCCCAATCCAACATCGAGGGAGAGCTGATCAGTTTTTTACACGAAGCCAACACCGATGTAGATGCCGTGATTCTTAACGCCGGAGCCTACACCCACACATCCGTGGCCATTGGTGATGCCATCAGCTCATTGGATATTCCTGTAATTGAGGTGCATATGAGCAATGTTTTTGCCCGTGAATCCTTTCGCCACACGTCCTATATTGCCCCCTATTGCAAAGGATCGATCACAGGTTTCGGACTCGATTCGTATCGGCTGGCCATTTGCCACCTGATAAAACATTAACTGAATTGATCCGGAGATAAATCGCTGTATTTTTTCTTGCGCCAGAGGTAGTGATCGAAAGCGATATTGCCGTTGTAAATACCCGACACATGATGTTGCTGCAGGTTTCGGCGTTTTTTGCGCAAGGTGCTAAAATGGCGATAGAAATATAGGTGTGCCTTGATCACAGCGAAAAAATCGCCCACGCCTCCCTGCAAGAGGAATTTCATGGCAGCCACCCCATCTAAAAACAGACGTGCAATAAAAACTTTAATCAGTCGGTCGGAAGGCAGATTTTTGTACAACAAAACAAAATTGTTGCGAAAATTAAGGTAAGTCTTGCGTGACGAACTTTTGGGAAGGGTACCGCCACCGATATGATATACCTCCGAGGCCGGATTTACCATCACGCGATATCCCCTATTCTTGGCGCGCCAACAAAAGTCGATTTCCTCCATATGAGCAAAAAAATCCTCATCAAGTCCGCCCAAATGATGGTAAACCTCCGCACGCACAAACAGACAAGCCCCTGTTGCCCAAAACACTTCCGTGGGATCGTCATACTGCCCTTTGTCAGTTTCCAACTGTTGAAAAATCCGACCCCTACAAAAAGGATAGCCGTATTTATCAATAAAACCACCCGACGCACCGGCATACTCAAATTTTTCTTTCTCGAAATAGGACCGTATTTTGGGCTGGCACGCCACCACCTGTGCATCAGATTCCATCAGGTCGATCACGGGTTGTATCCAATTGGGAGTAACTTCAATATCCGAATTCAACAACACATAATACTCCGCTTCAATTTGTTGGAGAGCTTGGTTATATCCGGCAGCAAATCCACCATTGTTACCATTCTCAATCAACCGCACTTCCGGAAATCGCTCCCGCAAAAAAGCTACCGAATGATCTCTCGAACAATTATCAGCCACCCATACTTCGGCCACTTCATTGCTATGAAGCAACACTTCAGGTAAAAATTTCTCGAGAAACTTTTTCCCATTGTAGTTGAGGATAACAACGGCAACTTTTTTCAATTTCAATTCTCCCTTTTATATTTCCATCGGTTATGCGACCACAAATAGCTCTCCGGTTGCTTACGCACCGACCGCTCTATCTGTCGGAAATAATCCTTGGTCAACTCAAGCTCGTCCGTATTTTTATTACCTGTTTTTAAAGGAATAAAGGTGGCCTGATAATACCCGCGTTTAATGCGACAAATATCGAAATAAAGTACATCGAAATCAAATGCCTGAGCAATCTTTTCTACACCGAGTAATACAGGAGTTTCGCGTCCGAAAAAGGTAAGCCAATGTTTTAACTCGTGGGCGGGTGGCCGTTGGTCGGCCAACACGAGCAGCAACACCTTTTCATTTTTAAGCCGGATAAGTGCCCTGGAGGTTTTGTCGTGCTCCACCAGAAGAATTTCTTTGTACAACCCCCTGATTTTCATCATGTAATCATTGTAAAAAGAGCTCTGTACCTGTTTATACAGCGCCACCCCCAGGTGGCTGGTTTCCGCTTTTACACGGTTTCCGAGCCACTCCCAATTGGCCACATGCCCTCCTGCCAGTACCACACTCCTGCCCTGTTTCTCCAATTCTACCAGCAACTCAGGGTTGGTAAGCACCATCCTTTTTTTCAGCTCATCCATTTTTACTCCCGGCAATTTGAACACTTCGAGCATTACATCCGCCAGATGTCTGTAGAACTTTCGTTGAATTTTCTTCACCTCTCTGCCCGATTTTTCGGGAAATGCCTTTGAAATATTTTGAAAAATGATTTTACGGCGGTACGGAATCACATATACCACAAGCAAGGTAAATATATCTGAAAGCAAGTAGATAAATCGGAATGGTAGCCGGGCAACACCCCACAACATCCACGATTGAACCGTATTTAGTATCTTCATGAGCAAAAGCTAAGAAATCGGCAGCAAAAATAGCAATTGAATGTAATTACCTGCTACCCGGCTGTCGATAGTTTTGCGTTGCGCCACTGCCATAGGTGTCCGGGATTACGTCGTCATCAATGCCATAGGGATCCCAGGTTCGTCTGTAAATAACTGTTTGCCAACGATAATTGCTCAACTCACCAATAGCATTGGAATGGATTAACTGAAAATCGTTGGTCACCACATCGTGACTATAAAAAACAAATTTTTTGTCGTGTTGATCGCCCAATTGATAATACTGCCAGATTTCGTAAGGATAGGCAGCCGGTTCGTTATAGTTTTCCGAAATCACATTGGGCTGACCGTATTGTAAATATACACGACCTCTGTCGGTTTCATAGCCATCCAGCGAAATGGATTTGAAATTATGATTGGCTTGCTTCACAAGCAACAAATAGTCGTTCCATGCCTTTTCGGGATTCATTTTGTCGCGCTCAGTCCAGAAATTCAAAAAATATTTTCTAAGAACCGAAATATCCTGCGAAAGCAATTGTGCACTTACATAATTGCGCTCCATGTCGGTTGAAATGGGGTTCAGGTATTTGATGTATTGAACAAGTGTATCGCGATTGGTTATTTGTCCAACAAAGGTGTTATCTGTGTTCAAAACCATTAAACTATTGATATTGAACTGCGAATTGGGGTTGTAGCGCTGAAAAAACAATTCTTTGGATGCCCTCAAGGCGTTATTTTTGTCGCGGGCTTCCAACACCAACAAATAATTGCCACTGGGCAGATTGGTAATGTCGAAGGACGACAATACCACTTTTACGTCGTCCGGATTACTTTTTACCATTTTAAAATAGTCGTCCAATTTCCTGTCCACCTCAAAAGGGCGGATATAAAAATTGAATAGAAAGGGTTCCCCTTGCAAAACCGCATGGCTGTGATAAAGCTCTGCGTAAAAGGACAGCATGTTTTCATTTTCAGGGAAATAGTTAAACACGAAAGGTGTCAGGGTGAATCCATTTTTCTCCATGGTACCACTCCCCCCCTTTTCATACGACTTCAGTAACTCGATATCGGAAAAAACCATTTCATCATCAGGAAAATCGATGTTGATTTCAGCGAAACTCGATAAGGTATCACCGGGATTTCCAACATCTACCAGGGCAAAATGCATTTTGTATTGCCCTTCGGGTAATGCGTAACGCTGCACGTCCAACAAGTTGGTTCTTTGGGCAGAATCCTTTACTTCTGGGCTATTCAGGTTATATTTGGCAAAATCCACAATGGAATCGTCCAAAGTAAAAATCACCTGAACATTTAGCTGCCCCTGCCAATTGCCGTTGGCCAGAGGCATATAGGTCAAACTCCGTCCGCTAATATTCATGTAGGTTTCGATATACGGCCGATTATCTGGCGTATTAAATACCGAATAATTGAGAAATGCTTGTACGTTTTGCGCAGAAAGTGTTGATAAACTCAACAACAGCGCCCAAGTGATTATCAGTTTTAGTTTCATGGCTGCGATATTATAGGGTTTACAAAAATAACCAAAAACAGAGAGGTTGTCAAGAATCCACCAACCATCGTGCCACTTGGGTTCCGGGGTCATTGAATTCTATCTTGCCCACAACAACAAATTGTTGTTAATAAGACCGTATATTTAACGATAAGGTTACCTTTGCGATGAATTAAATTTTTTTTTCTTGAAAAAACAATTGTTACTCTACGTTTTAATTGCAGGTGTTTCCATAGCACTCATCAGTTGGGGTTATGCCGGTCATTATAAAATCAATCAGGCTTCAGGGCTGTCCTTCAATGCCGAAATGGCTCAATTTAACGATTGGATCGACATATTGGCCGACCATGCATCCGACGCCGACGACCGTAAGGCATGGGATCCGGACGAGGGACCGAAACATTATATCGACATCGACAATTACAGCGAGTTTAATAGTCAGGGAAGCATTCCTCAAACCTGGGATTCGGTTATTGCTGCGCATGGAGCTGCCTTTGTAATGGACAACGGAATACTCCCCTGGGCTACCCTGATCACCTTCGATTCGCTGCAAAACAGTTTTCAACGACAGGATTGGGAAAAAGCTAAGTTGTTCGCTTCCGATTTAGGACATTACGTCGCCGACGGCCACATGCCCTTGCACATTACACGCAACTACAATGGTCAATATACTGGCAATTCGGGCATTCATTCGCGCTATGAGTCTACCATGATCAACGCGTATATTGCTCAAATTGAATACGAAGGATACGAAACAGAAGAGATTGATAACGTGAGTCAGTATGTATTCGATTACCTCTATGCCTCCTATGTTTTCGTTGATTCCATTCTTGCGGCCGACAACGAAGCCAAAAGTGTGGCAGGCAACACCAATTCAACACTTTACAAACAAACCTTGTGGGCCGAAACCAAGGATTTCACCATTCCGCTTTTCAGCGAGGCGTCTCATGCCCTGTCGGAGTTGATCTATACGGCCTGGAAACAGGCAGGAAGCCCGGTTATTTCACCCGATTTTATCGAAAGTAAAATCACTAGTGAGCCGATTACATTAAACCAAAATTTTCCCAATCCTTTCACCAATACAACCTCCATCTCTTATCGTTTAACAAAAGCCGGAGATGTGGAATTGTTTATCACCGATATTTCAGGGCGCAGAATCGCCACCCTTGTGAATGAAAATCAAATTCCGGGGGATTATAGGGTTACATGGGAGGCTCCTCATGTGGAACCGGGCATTTATTTGGTGGCACTAGTGGCCAACAACGACATTTGTTTAAAAAAAATGATTCGCTCCAGATAATCGCGATGGAAGCCATAACCTATAGCGAACTTGATTTGTCGTCAACTATCACTATGGAAAATATACCTGACCGTAACTAATAATACATTCGGTTATTTTATTGCTTTCCGCGCCACAATCAAGTGACACATATGTTGTTTGTTCACATTAACACTTCTGAAATTTCTTACAACAAGTTTATACTCCACATCTTCTGCTATATCAAAATTCAGCTCGCCATCTCGTTTATAGTGGGCATCCTTCTTGATAATATTGCCTGCGCTGTCGGTAAGTAGCAAATCCATGTCTTGCACTTCCTGATCGTTGCTATACACCACCACCCTATAGGTATAATTGGCGGCAAATTCATAAAAGATTCCGGTGCTATATCCATTTTGAAGCGACATCCCATATTCGTTGACAATTTGGTAATTGGCTGCCAGTAGTTGTTGCCTAAGGTCGTTGTCAGGAATATTTCCTTCGCTATATCCATTAAAAATGACGAGGAGAAACAGTCCTGTAAGTGCATAAAATCTGCACAAATTTCTTATAGAGGTCCTCTCTTTCTTCATTAAAAACATATAATTTTTTGCACACATAACAATAGATTTAGGTTTATTTTCTTTGTGTTCTCTGTGTCTTGGTGGTGTATTCTTTTCGGGTTTGTATTCACCACGGAGGCACAAAGGTCACAGAGGTTTTTTCTTTGTGTTTTTTTCTTTGTGTTCTCTGTGTCTTGGTGGTGTATTCTTTTCGGGTTTGAATTCACCACGGAGGCACAAAGGTCACAGAGGTTTTTTCTTTGTGTTTTTTTCTTTGTGTTCTCTGTGTCTTGGTGGTGTATTCTTTTCGGGTTTGCATTCACCACGGAGGCACAAAGGTCACAGAGTTTTTTTTCTTTATGCATTTTCTTTGTGTTCTTTGTGTCTTTGTGGTGCATTTTTTCGAGTTTGCATTCACCACGGAGGCACAAAGGTCACAGAGGTTTTTTCTTTGTGTTTTTTTCTTTGTGTTCTCTGTGTCTTGGTGGTGTATTCTTTTCGGGTTTGCATTCACCACTGAGACACAAAGGTCACAGAGGTTTTTTCTTTGTGTTTTTTTCTTTGTATTCTCTGTGTCTTGGTGGTGTATTCTTTTCGGGTTTGCATTCACCACGGAGGCACAAAGGTCACAGAGGTTTTTTCTTTGTGTTTTTTTCTTTGTGTTCTCTGTGTCTTGGTGGTGTATTCTTTTCGGGTTTGAATTCACCACGGAGGCACATAGGGCACAGAGGTTTTTTTCTTTGTGTTTTTTTCTTTGTGTTCTCTGTGTCTTGGTGGTGTATTCTTTTCGGGTTTGCATTCACCACGGAGGCACAAAGGTCACAGAGGTTTTTTCTTTGTGTTTTTTTCTTTGTGTTCTCTGTGTCTTGGTGGTGTATTCTTTTCGGGTTTGTATTCACCACGGAGGCACAAAGGTCACAGAGTTTTTTTTCTTTATGCATTTTCTTTGTGTTCTTTGTGTCTTTGTGGTGCATTTTTTCGGGTTTGCATTCACCACGGAGGCACGGAGGTCACAGAGGTTTTTTCGAGTTACAGATATCCGTTCAAAATTCTTTTTATTCCACTTTTTAAAAGCACCGTATTGAAGTTTATGAGTAATCCCAGCTTTAAGTTTTTAAGTTTTAAGTAGGTGAGCAATTGTGCAGTATGTATATCGGCCAACCCGTCAACGCTTTTAATTTCCAGTATCACTTTGTTTTCTACCAGCAAATCAATTCTATATCCGGCATCCAATCGCACGTCTTTATACACTACCGGCAGCGACTGTTGACGAACCACCGACAACCACAGTTTTTCGAGCTCGAATGCAAGACAGGCTTCGTATGTACTCTCCAACAATCCCGGGCCAAGCTGTTTGTGAACTTCTATGGCTGCACCGATGATGAGGGAGGAGATTTCGTTTTCTGTCATGATTCAATTACTTTTTCGGGTTTGTATTCACCACGGAGGCACAAAGGTCACAGAGGTTTTTTCTTTGTGTTTTTTTCTTTGTGTTCTCTGTGTCTTGGTGGTGTATTCTTTTCGGGTTTGCATTCACCATGGAGGCACGGAGGTCACAGAGTTTTTTTTCTTTATGCATTTTCTTTGTGTTCTTTGTGTCTTTGTGGTGCATTTTTTCGAGTTTGTATTCACCACGGAGGCACGGAGGTCACAGAGGTTTTTTCTTTGTGTTTTTTTCTTTGTGTTCTCTGTGTCTTGGTGGTGTATTCTTTTCGGGTTTGTATTCACCACGGAGGCACAAAGGTCACAGAGGTTTTTTGCCAATAGCAGCTTGCTCGGAAGACCATTACTTAAATGTAGCCACTCTCTTTGGCACGCCATCACGATACACATGTAGTTGCATGAGTTTTCTTTCAAACAAGCCCACCCACAATTGGTTTTGCTCAAATTTTTTAATGACATTCATGATGTTACAAATTAAAGTGGTTTGATGGCAAAAAAACTCCCCGAATCAACCGTTGTAGTTTACTTCTTTTCATTTGCAGGCTTAGCGCCTGAGGTGACAAAGTAGCTACAACACTCAATCCGGGGAGCAAAAGGCAGGAAAATACTAACTGTAATAAAATATATTTGTCAGACAGCTACCTTTTGTTGGCTCACTAACAAATTATTCTTCTAGTGGTTCCGCGTCCATTCCGGTAAAATAGTTATACACTTTTTTACCACCATAGGCAGCGGCCAGCCCCATCAGAATAAAGCTTCCTCCACCGATAGGAGCTCCACCGCCTTCAATTGGGTCATCACCGGCTCCTCCCCCTCCCGGAGGTGGCGGAGGTGGTGGTCCACCTGCAAATACCATGGTCGATGTTAGGGTAAACCCTAACACGATAATCAGGCTTAGAATAGACTTCTTTACGTTATTCGTCCTAGACGTACTTAGATTTAATTTCATGTTTTCTTAAGAGTTATTGATGATTAATAAATAAATACTTTCTCAGTAAACACGCTCTTGTCAGTTGTTACGCGAACAACATAGTAGCTCTTTCTGTCGCTTACATAAATTTTGTATTGCTGCTGTCCTGCGCTAATCTCAGGTTTGGCAGCGATACGACCGCTTAAATCATAAACGGTAATGTCAGTGATTTGCTCAGTACCTACAGTAGTTACATAGGCATTGTGCTCATAAGAAAAGATATTTATTCCGGGATCGTAGGTATTATCAATGCCTGTGGGACCAAAGAAATGTACCACAAAGCGGTCCGCCAAATCTTCAGGAGTAGCATTAAATGAATATACAGGATTGGTTCCAATGTTCACCCAAATATCATTGTTCTGCTTATCTTCCAACCAGATTTCTGCACCATTGTCAAATGATTCCAATTGTGAGGCTGTGATGGTATATTCACCAGCGTATCCACAAGAAAATTGCATCGGTACACTTACCAATTGGCCACTGCTTAAATCAAGTGCAGGTAACATGTTGATGGCTAATTTACTACCATCCTCTGCCACGGTGCGCAACTGGGTAGCATCATCGGCCCAACTGTTGAAGTGTTCGGCATCCAAATCGATATCATAGCCACTGGTAGCACCTTCTCTGAAGTGAATATAGGTAATATCATGGTAATCAGCTCCTACACCTTGTGCAGTAAGTTCAAGCACGTTGGCCACTGCATCGCGGTAAGGATCGTTACTGTGACTACGTTGCGCGTTGGTAAAGTTGAAATTTCCGGCAGCGGTTGTCGTTTCGACCAAAAAGGCCTGACCTACCTGAATGTGTTGGGCAGCACCCACACCTGCAGATCTGCTGACATATGCGCCTGCACTCGGGCTATAAATATAATATTTATTGTAAACCAAAGGGTTAGCAGCTGCCAATGCGTCAAAATCAACAGATGATGGATAGGGGTTACCAATCAGGCTATAGTTACCTACTCCGCCATAAGCTACGGCAGAAGCAATGTTGCCTGTACTCACATTTCCCACTGATTCCAAGGTGTAGTCGTTGCCGTCAATTGTACTTATGGCAAAACCCATTCCGGGATTGGCTGCATAGGGTGCTGTTACGTTAAGCCAGCCGCCTGTTGGTTGATCCCACACGTAAGCATAGGTACTCATGGGTGCCATAATGAAACCACTAAGATCCATTCCTTGTATAGTTGGTGCCATGAAATGCATGAAGAAAGCAGGAGCCACGGCATTGTTCTCAACATAGGTTTGTACTTTAGCACTACCGCCGGTACCGTAGTTAATGGTACCATTATCGATAAAAGAGCCTCCACCGGCAGTGGTTGACTGTACTACGAGTGCTTCAGCAGCATTCAAGTTGGTAGTTCCCAACACGGTCATATGACCCTTAGGGGTAAGGGTTAATGTTCCTGCCACTGTTAAATCACCGGTAATGTATAATTCAGGATTTGATGCATTGTTGGTGGTACTTAAATCCGGTACGGTTACGTGAGCACCGGCTTCAATAACCATGTCTTCACATGACCATCCCCATGCGTCTGTATTGCTTGACAGTTCAGGATAGGTGGCCACACCTGCAGGAATCACCACATTGGCAGGTGATTGTCCTACATAAGGGTAGCTGCCTTCAGGTGCAGCATCACCGGGACAAGTGCCACGCCAGTTGGCTGTGTTTTCCCATTTTTTGTTATTTTGAGCAGCGGGTGGGCCTCCGGCCAAACCAGTCCAAACGTAGTTATAAACTTTGGTTGGGTAAGTGTAGTTGGTAGCAGCACCAACAATTGTTGGCGTATTATCTTGGAGCGGCGGCCCCTGCGTCCAGTTTAGACTTGTTCCATTCCAAAAATTGGGAGCTATTTCAAAATCAGTCACACCAGATCCACCAATAGTTATAAATACTGCAATATCTTCCCATTCATTCACAATCCAATCATGTGGCGGATATATCGGCACACCCTGATTAGAATACCAATATCTGTAGTCATAGCCATTATAATTCCGCTTGCTACCTAATGCATCATCAATTTGATAATCATTTGTGGCACAAAGCAATGAGTTATCAACACCCATACCTTCAGGCCATCTTATTACAAAAGTAATATCTGCTATTAACGTTGAAGTGGTATTTGGAGTATTTATACCAGAGGTTTCACGCATTTGATAGACTAAATAACCCATATCATTAACGGCGAGTCTACACTCAAATGTCTGCGCTCTAACTTGAAGCCCCATACTCAACAGCATTATACCTAGAAACGCTTTAAAAAAAGAACTTTTCATGATTTCAATATTTATTATAATAATTAAGGTAAATGTGAATAATAAACACTACCAGGGGATGCACCAAGAGTACTTAAAATGAATAATCCATCATTTCCAGCTCCAATATAATTAACATTCCCATCCATGT
Organism: Bacteroidales bacterium; assembly: GCA_965140775.1. Taxonomy (GTDB): domain Bacteria; phylum Bacteroidota; class Bacteroidia; order Bacteroidales; family F082; genus UBA6244. The sequence continues at coordinate 2,793,850 of OZ223471.1, forward strand.
TAACGTCTGCGTTATTATAAGTGGCGAGTAAGGGATCTCCCGGAGTAGTGATTCCAACCACTCCCAAAATTGCGGATCGATCGTTATTCCCACCAATGTATGACAATTGTCCATCCCCATTCACATCCCCACTCCAAAGCGCGAACACACCGGTTTCCACTTCCATCATGGCTGCGTTGGTGGTGATAGCGGCATCTTGCCATGCGGTGGCTTGACCGTTTTGGAAGCTAAGCGTTGGGCTGCCGTTGAGGTCAACAGTATTGTTGGACACCACGCCAAAGTGGTTGCGGTGCATCACGGCTATATAATAGGAGTCGCGGGTAACACCGGGAAGTGCGCAGTTGCTTTCGTTTTCGTTGATAATCTGACCATTTTGGTCGATAAAGCGAGCGAATTCGTAGAGCACATTGCTGCGATCGTTTTTGTCGCGGAGTTCAACTTTCACCCAATCCACTGCACTGGCAGGGATGGCTGTCACGGTGGTACCGAGGTAAGGATCGGTGAGTGGCAGCAGGGCATTGAGGTTGTTGTCCATGTTGTGGTTGGCAGCATTGTAAGCTCCGGCGAGGAAGATCTTGAGGTCGATGTTAATAGCAGTGTTGTACGTATCGTCACCTACCATAAAAGTCCCCATTACGCTGATACCGGTGCTGGTAAGGGCGTATGGATCGGTACCGCCGGCGGCATTAAATGAACCCCAGGAAACTGTAGAACCATTGTCGTTGGTTACGCCATGTGCACTGTTGGCGCGATCGAAAGGATCCAGTTCGTCGGTGCCATTCCACTGTGTGGTTAAGGTAAGATCAGAACCACCTGCAACGTCTTCAGTAATTAACCAGGAGCGATCCACAATGTGATCGGTTCCGGCAAAGTTGGCAGGTTTGGAGTCGGCCACAATAACACCATAAACATCGGTGGTGGCGGTTGCACTGTTTTGCAGTATAACAGGGTTAAAAACACTGTTGCCCACACTGAATACTACATTGGTAGCTCCGTCTGCAGGAACGCTGCGTTTCAAACTGCCTGTACCATTGGTAACGAAGTACCTGGCGGCATCAGCACCTACTGCATTTGCTGCTGTAGTAAGGTTAAAGCCGTTTAAGGTAAACAAGCCGTTGGTGAATGTAAACCCACCGTACATAAATGCATCAGCGCCTGTAGCTGTGTTGGTAAGTGCCACTCCGGCGGCGTTGTCAAGTTCAACGTTGCCATAGAAATGAACGGGTACTGTTCCCGTAATTTCCTGTGCAGCGGTTCCGTTGAAGACAACCGTTCCGGTGGAAGCGGCATCAAACAATGCACTTCCGTCGTTTTGGACGTTTCCGGCCACCTCGATGGTTCCATTGTTTTCGATGACACCCGTACTTGTATTGTACAGGTTACCCACGATCAAGGATGCACCTCCATTTACGGTAATGCTGGCATCACCTGTCATGTAGAGCCCCTCCTGACCGAAGGTGGTCATGCTAAACAACGCAAACACACCCAGCAGCGTAAGCGCCCGGAGTCTGTTTAAATGTCGATTTTTTCGCATAGTTAAATAATTAAGATTAGTGAATGTTGATTCAAATTTCAGGTTACTTTTAGGTTATTAAACTCATCAGATTTCCTATCTTTGAACGCTGCAAGCACCATACTCGTTTCTCACCTGTGTGCACTTCAAGCGAAAAATTTTTCTGCCACATTGCACTACAAATGTAAAGGGGTGTATGATTTTGTCTTCCTTTTTCGAGTTGCAATGACGTTACAGCCCAACCACCTATCGTTTCATTAGCATTACGGCACTCAATTAAGCATCCTGCAAGTTTGTTTACAACATATTTTAAATGTTGATTTAAAGGTGTTTAACACCTTTTCACATGAGAATTCATAACATGCCAAAAAGATGGGGGGTAAAGCCCAACATTTCAACACATCAAGATGTTTTAAGGTAAAACAGAAGTCTCCAATTGGTGTTTCAGAACCCCATTCTAAATGAGAAATTATACGTCATTTATTAAAACTTCCAAAGAGTTTTAGGAGAAAAACAGCCTATTCACGTAAGTAAGTATTTCATCAATATCGCAGTCATTTATCTGATTTGTTGCATTTTACAAATACCATGTTAAAGACATTCTTCGCTCAAACGCTTTTATAACGCCACCAGAAAAATGGCATATACACAAGATATTTTGCCTTAAAAAGAAAACATGCCAAAATGTAAAAACAAATGACCAAATTTTCGAGTTAATGGATATTTTTCACTAAAAATCGTTTGATTTATATGAAAATTTGCTGAAATGTGGTCTATTTGAAATAATACAGGAATGATTTCCTGCAAATCACCGATCACAATTAAAGGTGAACTAAATCGAAGCTTCACAGTTCTGATATACTACCTGATAAGGTTAATTCAGTGGATAGCAGTGATTTGGTGTTTTTTCGACAGAAACCCGTTCAATTCCCAAAGCAGCAATAGAATAGATAAAAAAGAAAGAAAGATAGTACTGATGCACACCACCTTACGACAAATGAGTGAAAACACTACGCAAAAATTGGAATTGCGTCAGCATCGAAAAGTATCAAAGAAAATGTTTAACCGCTATGCCTGCAGGGTTCTTCGCGAAGCACCAATGAGTCTTTTTTGTAAGAAGTTATGCTTATCAACATTTTACACTTTCTGTACCTTGTAAGAAAATTTTTAGCTGAAGTGATTTGGGAGTCATTTTTGGCATGAATGACTTATCTGAGCAGACTCAGCATTGGATAATTTGCCGATTAAGGAACTGAATTTAATTCAAAAAAGTTAGGTAGTAACTGCTGGAAATGTGACTATATTGGAACAATCCCATTTTTTATGGGCAAGACCTTAATAGAAACCGGCAAAATCCAGCAATAGGAATCGACATGTTTTTATACAAATTTGAAAACCGGTCGAAGCTGAATGCATAAGAATGCCTGTATTTTGTGAGCAAAACCAATGGGTGATGAGAACATCTGGAGTTTAATTAGATCGTGGTACAACCAGAACTAACAAAGAAAAAATTTCAACAAGAGTCAAAAAAAAAGCAGAAAAAACCAAAATGCACCTTATTATATATTGTGCTCTTCCTAAATCAGGAATATATCCATCGCCTCTATTTCGGAAACTTGTTACTTTTCCAACCTGAGGGGTAATTTATGACTAATCAATTCCAATGATCGAAGAATTGAGGCAAACTATCTGAATTAGCTTCAAATTCACGCGAATATTTCATGAATTAGCTTACTGAGAGATGCCCATAATTAATAAATTGGCATTGAGAGAATGAACTTTTAAACATTGACATACAACTTTTTATATGCTTATAGAACGCATTTAAAACGTTTGGAAATTCATTTGACACGATAATAAAACATGATTCATAAATCAAAGATCGTCATTTGTTCACATCTTTGTAGATGATGTTGACCCAAAGAAAGTCGGAACTATCAGATGTTCTTTATGATAATAGTGCTAACACTAAAAACCTGCATAGAAGGAAGTTCATAAGAAAATCTTATGATTTTTTGGTTAAAACAAATAATTTATTCATTATTTTTATCTGCAAGTTCTGTCTTAAAAAAGTAAGATTATGATAAAAGTTAAGTACACCCTTATTATCGGACTGCTGTTGGTTCTATCCTTCTCAGGAAAATCTCAGAGCAATGACACGTTTCTTGAATATCTTGAAAAGGCTGATTATTACAGAAGTATCAATTTGGATACGATGAAGTTGTACCTTGATTCAGCCAAGGTTATTGCCTCGCAAAAAGACGAACTGGCGATGAAATCCAAGCTATATTACACATATGGCCATTACTATTTAGGAGTCAGCAACTTAGAGCAATCCGAAATAAATTTTACAATGGCCGAGGATTACGCCAAACTTGCAGGTGACAGTGTACTTCTATTCAAATCGTGGATGGGGTTGGGAGGTGTACATAACTACAAGGCTGAGTACGCTAAAGCATTAAAGCATTTTCTTGACGGGCTATACTACATCAAATACATTAAAAAACCGGTTCAAAAGAGATTGTTAGCCAATGTTAACAACAACGTGGCCATGATATACAACAATCTGGAAAACTACAATCGGGCCATAGACTACTACAATGAAGGATACGATATTGCAAAGGAAATGAACGACACCCTGCTTTTAGTTCATATTAGTGTAGGCCTTTCCGGGGCGATGATAAAAGAAAACAAATACAAAGAAGCTATTCCATTGATAAAACAAGGAATTGAAATGGCTAAAGAATCTCCATACTATCTTCCTCAATTGGCCAATTTATACTACAATCTGGGTAACATTTATTTTGAATACAGTGAAAATCGTTCGCTTGACAGTGCGCGTGCCTACATTGAGAAGGCAGCATCTCTGTTTCAAAGTCAACACGATATCTTCATGTTTGTGGTTCACAAGTATTATTTGGCAAATGTGTATTTCAGTGAAGGTAATTATGTAATGGCGAAAAAAATATTGAAGCAGTACGAAAGCGATTTAGTTGCAACAGGTTCGGCGACCATACTACAAGACGTATTCAAAATGTTATCAGAGATTGAGTTTAAAACTGGCAATATTTCCTTGTCTTACAAATACTTAAAGATGTCATACGATGAAATGCAAAAACTGTCGAACAGTAGAGAGAATGAGTATTTATATAATATTGTGGAAGACTATGTAAATGAAGAAAACCAATTTGTTAAAGAGCAACTCGAAAGAAAAATAAGTTTGCAGGAACTCCAATTGGAAGCTGAAAAATTGAGAAAACGCACCGTGATGTTTATTGCTGCATTTGCCATCCTGCTCGCGATTGTGTTAGGGTGGAGTTTAATATTGGTGTACAGGCGATATATGGCAAAACAAATGCTTCACAGCGAGCAAATTTTACATCTGGAAACATCTCATCAATTGGTGGAATTAGAGAAAAAAGCAGCAGAAACGACCATTGCCGAGAACAAAAGAATTGTAGAGATCAGCAACAAAAACATTATGCACAACGCCATTTTGGTACAAAAGCTACTTTTATCTTTCAAAGCACTTAAGCCCTATGTAAATAAAGAAGGGTTACGTTTGATCAACACCCAATTGCTGGAGGTCAATAATTTCTCTGTTGAGGAAAACTGGAATACTTTTGAAGAGAATTTTTCCAAACAATATCCCTTCTACCGAACCAATTTCTTCAAAGAACACCCGGGAATTACTCTTTCAGAATTTAGACTTTCGTGCTACATCCTGATGAAGCTCACCAATGCTGAAATAGCTGTATCAACTTTGCAATCACCAAATAGCCTCAGGTCAGCAAAATTCAGGCTAAGGCAACGTTTGGGCGTAAATGATAACGACGAACTATACGAAAAGCTACTCGACTATTCCAACAGGGAACTATGACCTGATCTACCAGAAAAAATACAATAACATTGTTGAAAAAACCAAAAGAGGAACTGCCAAACACCACCATTGCGTGTGATTTCGTTCGCCAACCCGGAATATTATGGTATCCGGAGGGTCGGCTCTCACCACTATTAGCACCAAAACCAAAACCAAAAAAGCCATTGATGCCCATTGATTTGGGGTCAATCGTAACACGTAAAATACTGTAGTGAATATGGTTCCAAGAATAAATGGCACCAAAGTCTGGGCAGAAATATAGAGAGGGTATTCGTTTTCGGTGAGTTGATCGAAATAAATATTAGCCAAATGGATAACATGGTTAGAGAAAATAAGCGCCATGATCAGCATGGCTACAATCCCAAAAAAGATCATAACAATACGCTCGAACCACCCTGGATAAAACCATGCAAGGGCATATCCCATTCCTTCATGGACAAATGTACCAAGTAAAAAATTAGACATCAAAAAACTCAAGGATTGTAATGAAAACCAAAACAACAATAACTTTACCCGTCCTGTATTGTTTTGAGCCCATCGCAACAAATAACTTGCTACAATTCCGAGGCCACCAATGAATAAAGGGATAAATGCAAAAACTGCCATTACCGAACCAAAACTCCACATTGAATTTTGGATAAGAAAATGAATTTGAAAATGGTGTATCTCAATATCATAGCCGTATCTCCTGGCTAACAAGTATTTTAAGGTATTGTCTAAAAGTTGAATAAAAAAAGCTGATACTAAAAAAGCCATCAAAGAATTAAACATCACAGTGCCCAACAAAAGCAACTTTTTTTTGCGTTTCTCTTGTAAATCATCTTGAACACCATTCGAATCATTTGTCATGTGGGTCAGTATTTATTTATTACAAATTGTGTGAAATCAACCGGTTGCAGAACCAATATTTAAGTTTGAAAAGTAATAGAGCGAGATGTATTTTCATTGTTGAAATGAGTTATGAAAAGGGAACTACAAAAAAAAGCATGTTTATTAAATGAATTGTAGTAAAGACATTGTATTTATTACACCGACAACATATTGAAATTTTGACTATTAAGCAGTCATGCAACTCATTTGCAACATATATTTTAAGGCAAATAATGCAAATGAAATGGGTGTTATGTAGCATAACCCGACTGAAAAATGCCAAATTTGTCAAACAATCCTTGAAGCTCCAAACTGGCAATTTTTGCAAAATCCGGATTGGACAGATTGTAAGTTATCCGAATAGTTTAGAACCACTTAAGCAACAAATTTCAACTAAAAGCTAACCGGCTCGTGTATAAAGTCAATTGCCAAAGAGTAAACACTGTTACGCCAATAATTTACCACAAATTAAATAACCTTAAAAAAATGATTGTACAAAAAACCTCCTTTCGATTAGCCATGTGGCTTGCCATCTTCCTATGGTTGATTGCTATTCCAAAAGCAGAAGCACAAACGGAATTGCTACACCTAAATTTCGAAGACGAACTTACCGGAGAAGATGGTGAAATACCCACTTTCTACGACATCAACTTCCCCATAACCTACCAATATGGGCTAGAAGGAAAAGCCGCCTTTTTTCCGCAAAACAATCAGGTTTTCTATGGAGAAGCCAATATTAATGAACTTGAGGGATCAATGGCTTATTGGATAAAACCCAATTGGAACGGTAATCACAATGAACACCGCATTTTTAAATATGGTGATACAGGAGGTATGCTTTTCGGCACAGATGGCGGAGGGTATTATGTTTCTTTGCTCAATGTGGGTATGGGCTCCGGCGAACTATATGCCAATTTCAACACAAGCTCCTGGACCGATGATCAATGGTATTATGTGGTTCATACATGGAATAAATATGCACCTACCAATGAGGAAGCACTGAAAGTTTACGTGAATGGAGTGAAGTTGGCACAAAATGATCCCGCCCGCGACAAAAACAATATTCACACCATTTCAGATAACGCTTTCCAAATTGGAGGAACCGGTGGCAGCAGCTCTCTCGAATCATACCTCGACAGCTATATTATTTTCGACTATCAACTTACTGATCAGCAAGTTGCTGACCTGTACAATAATATGGGAATACCCGATGATTTGGTGCTCGAGTTTGAGAATGACCTTACCGGATTCAGTGGTGAAACCCCGTCCTATTACGACCAAGCTTATCCCATCACCTACCCTACCGGTACCTTTGGCCATGGGGGTCATTTTCCTGAAAACAACCAATTGAGATATACGAGCAACGAAAACATCAACGATTTGATAGGCACCTATGCCACTTGGGTAAATCCTGACTGGAATGGCTCTGACAATGAAACACATACCTTTTTCTATTACGGAACAACCAATGGAATGCTGATCGAAAAATCAGCTTCCAACCAATTGCGATGCATAATAAATCGAGGAGCCGGTGCCAACGAACTTGTGGCGACCTATGATGTAGGCAACTGGAATATGAGTGAATGGCACCATATTGCGTGTACCTGGAATGGCATGGCCACCACCAATCAGGAAGCCCTGATGTTATATGTGGATGGCATGTTGGTAGCCCAAAATAGCTCCGGTGTGTCGGCATCCAACATACATACTATTTCGGATAGTGAGTTTCAAATTGGTGGCGAATCGAATACCAACTCCTTGAGCGGAACGTTTGACAGACTGATTATCAGGGATGAAGCCCTATCTGCCGATGCCATTTTTACCTTGTACAACGATTATGTACCACCCGTCGTTTTTTCGGAACTTTATCTGGAATTTGAAAATCATTTGAACGGAGCTTGTGGAGAAACACCTTCAGCATACAACAACACCTACCCCATCACCTATTCAAGTGGCAAAACAGGACAAGCTGCCTATTTCCCTTCCTCCAACACGTTGAAATATCCCAGCAATGGTAACATCAGCGAGTTGAAAGGAAGTTTGTCCTACTTTATAAAACCTGTCTGGGGAGGCAATGCAACCAACCATACCATACTAAAATACGGTGAAGACGGTGGAGTTCAGATAGGAACCAATGGTTCAGGAATACTGGAAACCATCTTTAACTTCAATGGCTCTCAACCACTTGTGGCATCCTACGATGTGTCGGATTGGAACGACAATCAATGGATTCATGTAGTTCATACATGGAACAACGAGGCCGCCAATGCTGCAGAAGCTGTACAGATGTACATCAACGGTGTACTGGTGGCTCAAAACACCGGAGCCGATCCATCCCACTTAACTGCCGTAACTGCCTCAGAATTTCAGGTTGGAGGAAACGAATCAAGTCAATCGCTGGAAGCATACCTTGACCGTTTCATCATTCTCGACTACCCTGTAACGCCCGAAAATGCAGCTGATTTGGCAAATGAATATGTTCCTGTAATAAACAACATGGTTCTGGAAAGTGGTCTTTCGTACACATTTTTTGGTGGCCCTTATAACATTCCTGACACCGAAGAAGATGGTGTTATCAAGATTATCAACGGCACAAATATTCTTCTCAACGGCAATAATATCAAAGCATCCGGGCAATCCTTTTCAGGATATTTCATTCATATGGAAGATGCCAACGCAATACAGATATCCGGGTTTGACACCATTTCTTCATACTTTTATGCCATAAAGGCATCCAATTGTCAGGAGATTAGCATTTCAAACAACAATTTATCCAACAACAAAATAGACCAAATTGGGTGGATACATATCTGGCACGACATCGACAATGCCCTTGGCGGTGGTGTATTGTTAAGTGAAAGTAGAAAGGTTGAACTATTTGACAACACCATGCAATTTCAAAATGATGGTGTGGCTATGTACAGTTGCGACAGCATTGATGCCTACAACAATAACCTTTCATGGAACACCGGCTATGGAATCAGGATGTTTCATACCGACAGCAGCAGGGTTGTAAACAACGATTGTTCCCATGCTGACCGCGAAACCGATCCCAGCGACTGCGCAGCAATTTTGTTGTTCTTTTCCAGAGAAAATTATGTGGAAGGCAACGATTTTTCTTATGGAGGTGATGGAATTTTCACCAACGAAAACAAAACCATGACCAACGCCATTCCCAATTTTCCTCCAAGCAACAATTACTTCGCCAACAACGATTGCTCATGGTCACCCCACAACGCAATTGAATCCGTTTTCACCGATGGTAATGTTTTTGAAAACAATATTTGCAACTACAGTCACTACGGACTCTGGTTGGGTTACTCAAACAATATCACAGTAATCAACAACCATATTGCCAACAACAAAGCCAGTGGTATTGCCATTGACCGCGGATTTGACAACGTAATTACCAACAATGTGATATCAGGAAACACCACAGGAGTGGAAATGTGGGAAGGGGGCAGTTCAGGATTGCCAGGCTATACCACCCAAACCTCTCATGACTACCTTATCGACCAAAACACTTTCCGTGACAACGCTAAGGCAATCAGCGCCATAAACACTGAACACACCCTGGCATACAACAACACCTTCGAATACAACTATACCGATATTTATCTGGAAGATGACGCCTCTGCCGATACCATCTCCGAAAATAGCTTTGGCAATGCAGTTTCAAGCTACATCAACAACCAATCGAGTGACAATATATTCGCCAAGAACAACTACATGCCTGAAAATATCTCACTTATCGAATGTAAAATTATCGATCACCAAGACGATGCCACATTGGGATTGGTAGATTACACACCCTTCTTCCCCTCTCCAATAAGTTTTGAAATAGTTGCCCCGTCAGATTTGGCCGAAGAATCAAACTCGTATTGGACAGTATTTGTGGAAGATGGTTTGCCAACAACACTTAGCTGGGATAACAACGACTATCAAGTCGGAGAAGCCTCATTATACATCAATACAGAAGGTGGATTTGACGTTATTCCACACTATTGGCCCTCCGAAAGCAGGATGGCCGATTGGACCCTGATGGAATCGGATACGCTGAGTTTTTGGATCAAAACCGAAAATCCACATTCAGGACGTTTTCAGGAGTTTTATGTACAGTTGGGGAACAACTGTGGCGACTACTACCGATATACGGGATCGCTTTCGATGGTAAACGCAAGCATTGGAAACTGGATAAAATTGGAAATGCCCTTGGCCGGTGGCGATGGTTGGACTCGCACATCCTCTGGAAATATCTCGCTTGAAAGCATTGCCTACCTCGAAATCAACGTGGACACCTGGGATTGGGGATTTGAGCTGTGGCTTGACGGTATTTCATTTACAAACCATGCCGGAGTTGGTGTGGATGAAACCTCAACCGCCCAACCACTTGTTTCTGATATCTATCCAAATCCTTTCAACAACAATACCGTAATCGATTTGTACATGCCCTCCGGTACCATGACCAGTATGAACCTATATGATACATTCGGACGTCAGGTTAGGTTGATACACCAAGGATACACTTCGTACGGATACCATCAGTTCGAAATTAATGGAAATGAGTTACCTACAGGGGTCTATTACCTCATATTGCAGTATAATGGAAACAAAATAGTAAAAAAAGTGATCAAGTTGTAATCCAATTATCATCTTTTTTACAAAAGAGGCTATCCAAACAAAGGATAGCCTCTTTTCTTTTTTTCGACATTTCAAAGAATTGATAAACGGTTACTTGTTTGTTCATCCCGTGTAACGCTTATGGCTAATTGGGATTTCCGCAATATCAGCCTGTCTGTAATGCAAAAATAACACCCCAAGTCTATTTGCTAAGTATAATAATATTTTAGTTATATATCTATTTGATTTCGTGAATCTTGCAAATTCACGAATCTAATTATAACGGGGACACATTTTACACAATGCAATTGCAACGTCTTTTTAGGTCTGCAAATAACAGATACCTTTTAGTTTTGGAAGTTCGTGATTTGGCAACAAAACCGAGGTAAAAAAAGTGTAACCTAAAAAAAGTAAAAAATGAAATTAAAACTACTACTCTTGATACCCGCATTTCTCCTAAGTATGCAGGTAATGCAAGCGCAAACGTGCCCACACAGCGTGGAACTCAGCGATGAATTCGGCGATGGTTGGAACGGTGGAGTACTCACCGTTCAAGTAAACACAGTCACCGTTCTCTCTTTTATTACATTAGATGATGGATTTGGTCCCGGAATTTTTTATTTTGATGCTGCCACGGGAGATGTCATTGATGTTTACTACTCGCCCGGCAACTATGCCTACGAAAATGAATACGTTGTAAAAGATGCTTTGGGAAACATCATTGGTCAATCGGGGCAAGGAGGAGGAAATACCCCCACGAACCTACTTGGTTTAACAGGAAATTGCCCTGCTTGTATGTATCCAACAGGGTTAACTGCCATGTACCCCACAACAACTACCATTCAATTAGATTGGAATGCTGTATCAGGCTCAACTGGATATAACTGGGAAATTGTACCAATTGGTAACGGACAAGGCAATGGTGTAGTTGCCAGCGGTCATTCAGTTACAAACTCTGTTGTAGTAACCGGTTTAAGCTCTGCTACCGCCTACGATGCCTATGTGCAAAACGATTGCAGCAGTATATGGAGCGATCCCGCCAGATTTACCACCGATGGTACCTGTGGCATGTGGTCCATACAACTTTCGGAAACCTATGGTGATGGTTGGGATATCGCTTATGTAAATGTGTACGTAAACGGCAACCTCTCTGTACAATACTTCACGTTGGAAGACGGTATTGGACCTGTAGTTACCTACTTTGGAGTAGACGATGGTGACATTGTTTCCGTTGATTTTGCACAGGGTTATTATTCGGAAGAAAATGAATACAAAGTGTTCAATCAGGTGGGTTACGAAGTGGCCTATGAAGGCGAAGGCGGTGTAACACCAGGTGATATTGGGGATTATACCATTCCAACCGGACTTACAGCCTGTCTTCCATGCCCTGATCCCAGTTTACCTACTGTAAGCAATATTACTTCAACAGCTGCCGATTTAAGTTGGACAGAAAACGGAAGTGCCACCTTATGGGACATCGAATACGGGGAGGTACCTTACACGTTTACAGGTACGCCAACCATAACAGGCGTTTCGAATCCTTTCTCGTTAACGGGGCTTGACAGTGGTCTAGAATACACTTGGAAAGTACGCGCAAGTTGCGGAACGGGAAGTTTCAGCGAATGGATAGATGGAAATAATTTCACCACATTATGCGATATTAACACAACATACCCCATGACAGAGGATTTTGAAGGAACCTTTTTACCCGGTTGTTGGTCGAAAATTGTCAATGCAGGAAACGATATTACACAGAGTAACGAACAAAACCACACAACTTCAGGAACCTTTAGCGCAAGGTTTAGTTCGTACGATGCTGCCTCCGATTATAATCAGTATTTATTCACCAAACAACAAACCATTTCGGCGTCTTACACACGTCTTTCGTTTTGGCACAGAAAATCATACAGTTGGTCAGGTGATTTGTTGTATTGGGGTGTTGCTTCGACAACAGACCCTGCTGACTATACCTGGACAGCTGTAACTTTGGACGAAAACTGGCAACAAACGGTTGTTGACCTAAGCGCATACATCGGTCAGAATGTATATATCGGTTTCCATTATTATGGTGATAATCAATTTCGTGTATATCTAGACGACTTAAAAATCGAGGAAGACTGTCCCCCACCGACAAATCTCACCGCAACCAACATCACCCCAACGTCTACGGATCTTGCATGGACAGAAAATGGCAGTTCAACTACCTGGAATATTGAATACGGACCCAGTGGTTTCACACTTGGCACCGGAACACAAATCACGGGCACAGGTGACAATCCATATTCACTTTCAGGTCTGTCCGCGGCAACAAGCTACGATTGGTATGTACAGGCTGTTTGCGGAGTTGGAGAAGAAAGTGTTTGGGTAGGTCCTTCGACTTTTGCAACTTCTTGTGGAATTAATAGCACATTCCCAATGACAGAAAATTTTGAAGGAACATTTTTACCTAACTGTTGGTCAAAAATTGTTACTACGGGAAATGACATTACACAGAGTGATGAACAAAACCACACAACATCAGGATCCTATAGTGCAAGATTTAGTTCATACAACCATTCAACAGACTACAACCAATATCTGTTCACCCAACAACAAACTATAACTGCACCCTATACTGAATTATCGTTCTGGCATAGAAAAAGTACCACATCTGTTGAAACGCTTGAATGGGGAATCGCCTCAACAACGGATCCTGCTGACTACACTTGGACATCTGTGACCCTGTCGAACACGGAGTGGAATCAAACCGTTGTTGATTTGAGTGCATACGTAGGTCAAGACGTATATATTGGATTTCACTACTTCGGTGATTATGCGTATTATGTTTATGTAGATGACCTAAGTATTTCTGAACCCGTTACCTGTCCTACGCCTACATCCCTATTTGCAGGAGCAATGAGCCCTACTTGGTTCGACTTATCATGGACAGAAACAGGTTCGTCCACCAGTTGGAACATCGAATACGGACCTAGTGGTTTTACATTGGGAACAGGAATACAAATAACTGGAACCAGCGATAATCCCTATTCACTTACAGGTTTGGCATTGGCCACGGAATATCAATTTTATGTTCAATCTGTATGTGGTGTTGGTGACGAAAGTACCTGGGCGGGACCATGTAACTTTGCCACCCCACCAGTAAATGACGATTGCCCGAACGCTACAGCACTAACCGTAGGCTATACACAAAACTGGACACTTGGCACAAATGCAGGTGCCACGGATTCAAATAACAATCCCGACCCCATTCCAGATCCTGGATGCGGTGGTTACGCCGGAGGTGATGTCTGGTATTCGGCAGTTGTTCCAGCAACCGGCACTATGGTGATCGACTCACGTATCGTAACGGGAAGCAATTTTCAGGATGCAGGGATGGCCTATTACACAGGTAATTGCGGAGCCCTTATCTTGGGTGAATGTGACGACGACGATGGAGCAGGCTGGATGCCTCAGATTAGCATAAACAATCCAGCTTTGGCCGGACAGACTATCTATATCCGAATTTGGGACTATGACAACGACAATTTTGGTTCTTTTGAAATCGAAGCCCACATTCCATCCAACATTTGGACAGGAAATGTTGATAGCGACTGGCACAACGCCGGTAACTGGAGTGCCGGAGTAATACCCGATGCTACCATGGTTGTTACCATACCCACGGTTCCTGCGGGGGGAATATTCCCTGTGGTTAATGTTGGAAACACAGGTAATTGCTTAATCCTAAATCTGGAGGATGGCTCTGATATTGAAGTAAGCGGAACCCTGAACGTGGGCAATTAATTTACTGAGATACCAAGAAAATCACCCGACGATAGAGGTTTATCTTCGTCAGGTATTTCAATTGAAGATACATGTTAGTTTTATGTTTTTGTTAATTGATGTTGAATTTAGTAGTTGATGTTTTGGCTGTGGGTCATCTGTTGAAAAGGTAAAGTAAACTTTAATCGAACCAGAGAAACCACCATAGCAATCCATCAGAAAGGGTGAAAGACCTGTCGGAAACGGCAGGTCTTTTCATTTTATTACCCTCCCGAATTAGCTGACAACGACTTTAAAATGAGGCAAAAAGCAAATTAAGTTATCAACGCCACCGGTTTGGTTAAAAAATTCCACTAATTTAGCCAACTGGCTACAAAGAAAATCCCGAAGTAAACATTTTTTTATGGGTATTGCTTGTGCCAACAATGTAACGCAAACGAATTTAATAAAACGTTAAACAATGAAAAAAGGTTGGATAGTACTAATTGTGGTAGTGGTGATCGGATTCATCATTTACTCATCGCTCAAAAGCACCTATAATAGCATGGTCACCACTTCGGAGGCCGTGGATGGCCAATGGGCTCAGGTGGAAAATGTGTACAAACGTCGCGCTGACCTGATCCCCAATTTGGTGGAAGTGGTAAAGGGATATGCCACACACGAAAAAGAAACCCTCGAAGGCGTGGTCAATGCCCGCGCCAAAGCAACATCGGTAAACATCGACGCCAATAATTTAAACCCTGAATCGTTTGCCAAATTTCAACAAGCTCAGGAAGGCTTGACAGGAGCCCTGTCGCGACTGATGGTAGTGGTGGAAAAATATCCCGACCTAAAAGCCAACGAAAACTTCCTGAAACTTCAAAATCAGCTGGAAGGAACAGAGAACAGAATAACTGTTGAACGTCAGAAGTTTAATGAGGACACCAAAGAATACAACACCCTGATTAAAAGATTTCCGAACAACATGCTGGCCGGAATGTTTGGATTTTCTCCCAAGCCCTATTTTACTGCTCAGGCAGGTGATGAAAATGCACCAAAGGTTTCCTTTTAACTCTTAAAAACAACTTATCATGGGTTCTGATGCCAGAAATTTTTTTTCAAAAGAAGATAAACTTGCCATAAAAAAAGCCATCCTCAACGCCGAAAACGACACATCCGGTGAAATTAGGGTACATCTGGAAAGCGAAGTGGATGGGGATGTCCTCGACCGTGCAGCCTTTGTTTTTACCAAATTAAAAATGGAACAGACCCGCCTCCGAAACGGGGTGCTCATCTACCTGGCTGTTGGCAGCAAAAAATTTGCCATCATCGGCGATGCGGGCATCAACAATGAGGTTCCCGAGAATTTTTGGGAAGAAACCAAAGAGTTGATGGCCAACCGTTTCAAAAACGGGGAGTTTGTTGAAGGATTGATAGAAGGCATCGAACAAGCCGGCACCAAACTAAAAAAACACTTTCCTCACCACATTGACGATATCAACGAATTGTCGGATGATATTTCGTATGGATAGCAACAACTTATTTGATATGAACCTATTAAAATTAACCTCCCTGTTTTTAGTAATGACGGTTTACCTGCATGCCAGTGCAGCAGACATACCGCAACGCCCCAACCCACCACGATTAGTAAACGATTTGGCAGGCATCCTTACAGGTCAGGAGCAAGATGCCCTGGAGTACAAATTGCGATTTTTCAACGACACCACCTCCAACCAAATTGTGGTGATTATTGTGAAATCCTTGCAAGGAATGGAAGCCTCCGACTTTGCTTACAAAATAGGTGAAACGTGGCAAGTGGGTCAAAAGGATTTTAACAATGGAATCGTGGTGTTGGTTAAACCCAAATACAGCAATAGCGATGGAGGAAAAGCCTTTATCGCCACCGGCTATGGTCTGGAGGGAATTATTCCCGATGCCACCGCAGGTGAAATAGTTGATTACGAAATGATTCCCTCTTTCAAACAAGGCAACTATTACGAGGGAATCAATCAGGCCACGGATGTGTTGATGAAACTGGCATCAGGTGAAATATCAGCCAAGGGCTACAACAAAGCCCAACAGGCTCCCTGGTTTTTTGCCATCCTCCCATTTTTAATCATTGTTTTCATTATTGTTTTAATCGGACGGAGTCAGCGAAATTCGCATGGCATTTCCGGAAGGGGTAGCAGTAGTTTGTGGACTGCATTGTTGTTAGGTAACATGTTGAGTAACCGATCGCACGGCGGAAGTTGGAGTAACTTTAGCGGCGGATCTTCCGGTTTTGGTGGAGGAGGAAGCGGCTTTGGAGGTGGCTTTGGGGGCTTCGGTGGCGGAAGTTTTGGTGGCGGAGGTGCCGGAGGTAGCTGGTAAACCAACCCATTCTGCCAAAAAAAAGCCTGGTATTTTCATGAAATTTCACAGAAAATTACCCGAACATTCCATGATATTTTTCAGGCTTACAAATTAGTAGAAAATTATTTTACTGAACAACAATTAGTTATAAACTAATTACGCATTTTAATACCTAATTAACTAATTAAATGCAAAAAATAAATAATTTTGGGCTTTTATAATTCAGCTAATTAACATATTTTTAACAGGTTGATCCTAATTAAATAATTGAAGTTTATTTGATAATCTTTACACCATGATCATAAAGGGTATTGCTGGCAAACAATTGCTACACATCAAAACGGTGTTTCGTTTTGGTTTTTTCATTCTATTACTTCTCTCCACCTTCCATCTTAAAAGTCAAACTGCTGAAGACGAAAAGAATTTTCAGCAATGTAAAGCATGTCACACCATTGGTGGCGGCAAGCTGGTTGGGCCTGATTTAAAAGGCGTTACCGAACGAAGGGAAGAAGTCTGGTTGATTAAATTCATCCAAAACTCGCAGGCCTTGGTTCAGGCAGGAGATCCCATCGCAGTAAAAGTGTTTGAAGAAAACATGAAAATCCCCATGCCGGCCCACAACCTGACCGATGATCAGGTAAGGGGCATACTTGCCTATATTGCCAATGATGGCAAAATAGAGGGAGGAGAGGTAGCCGCAAGCACCACCACTTCAGACGAAGAAATGGCTGCCGCAGAGGATACGGTGCAATTGGTTGCCGAAGCGAAAGCTGCCGAAAGACGAAACATGCGTTCCACCTTCATTATTATGATCGTTTTGTTGGTGATCAGCGTTTTCGACTTGGCCATTACCAAAATAGTAAAGGCCAGATGGATTCACATTGTAATTATTCTGGTGAGTGTGGCCATACTTGGCGAACTTACTTTTGTGGAAGCTGTAAGTCTGGGACGTCAACAATATTACCAACCGGATCAACCCATCGCCTTTTCGCATAAAATTCATGCCGGACAAAACAGAATCGATTGCCAGTATTGTCACTTTACCGCTGACAAGAGCATGCATGCGGGAATTCCACCCGTGGCCACTTGTATGAATTGCCACTCGCAGGTTAAGAAAGGCAAGAAAACAGGAACGGAAGAAATAGCTAAAATCTACGCCGCCATCGAGAACAACAAACCCATTGAATGGATTAAGGTTCACAACCTTCCTGATCATGTGTATTTCAATCATGCTCAGCATGTTAATGTGGGCAAAATCGACTGTCAACAATGTCATGGTGAAGTAGAAAAAATGGATGAAATTATTCAGGTAAAAGACCTCAGCATGGGTTGGTGTATCGAATGTCACCGTACCCAGTCGGTACAATTTGCCAGCAATAAATTTTACGAGCAATACACCAAATTGCACCAAAAAATGAAAGATGGCCAAATGACCACCGTTACCGTGCAAAACATAGGTGGCGACGAATGTCAGAAATGTCATTATTAATCAATTTATTAAGCATAATTATTTACTCCAGATAACCACACCATGGAAAAAATCTATTGGCAAAGTCTTGAGAACTACAAAGAACATCAAGCTTCTGTTTTAGAAAGTAAAAAACCTCTTCCTGAATTCTCCATTGAAGGTCTTGATGAATCTGAAATTAAAGGTCAATCGAGCAGACGCGATTTTCTGAAGATGCTTGGCTTTTCGGTGAGTGCCGTAGCACTTGTGAGCAGCTGTCAAATGCCTGTTCGTAAGGCCATTCCGCTACTCAATCAACCCGAAGAGCTCACACCCGGCATTCCCAACTTTTTTGCATCTACCTTTTTCGATGGCAACGATTATTGCAGCATTTTGGTGAAAACCAGAGAAAATCGACCCATAAAAATTGAAGGCAACGAAATGTCGCCCCTCACCAAAGGTGGAACCAGTGCCCGCGTACAGGCATCCGTACTCAATTTGTACGATGATGCCCGCCTGAAAAATCCCTATCACGCCGGTGAACAAACCAGTTGGCAAGATGTGGACATCAAGGTGATGGAGCAACTGAACCAATTGCGTGATGCCGGCAAAAAAGTGGTGCTACTTACCTCTACTATAATAAGCCCATCCACCAAAGCGTTGATTCAGGAATTTACCACCTCCTACCCCAACGTGGAATGGCAAATGTACGACCCCGTAAGCATGGCCGCCATCAGAAAAGCCCATGAGTTGAATTTCGGTAAAGCAGATATTCCAAACTTTCAATTCGACAAAGCCAACATCATTGTAGGTTTTAATGCCGACTACCTGGGTACCTGGCTGATGCCGACCACTTTTACCAAACAATATTCCTCCAACAGAAAATTGAACAACGGCAACCGAAAGATGTCGCGCAGCTATCAGTTTGAAAGCAGCTTGTCGCTGACCGGATCAAATGCCGATTATCGTTATGGCATCAAACCATCCGACGAAGCCGTGGTATTACTCAACCTGTACAACCTGATTGCAAGAAAGACAGGAGCTACCACCTTTGACGTGGCTCAATCACCTGTTGATGTAAAACAGGTGGCCAACGACTTATTAAAAAATAAAGGGAAATCGCTGGTAGTTTCAGGAACCAATGACCTGCATATCCAGTTGATTGTGAATGCCATCAACAACCAATTGGAAAATTACGGACAAACCCTTGACCTCCGGGCACCCATCTACCTGAAACAAGGCAACGATGAAGCCATGGCCCAGTTGGTGAAGGATATGAACGCCGGCACTGTCGGTGGTGTGATGCTTTACAATGTGAACCCTGCCTACGATTATTTCAACGCCAAAGAGTTTATCGCAGGTTTGGAAAAAACACCTTTTAAGGTGAGTTTTAGCGACACAATGGACGAAACCGCCAAACTATGCGACTTCGTTTGTACCAACAACAACTACCTGGAATCGTGGGGAGATGCCGAAGCTGTAAAAGGACACCTCAGCATTGTTCAACCCGCCATCCGACCCATTTTCAACACACGTCAGTTCGAAGATTCGATGTTGGTGTGGATGGGTCAAACACAGGATTTTGCCACCTACGTGGAGAAAAATTGGGAAAAGGAAATTCAGGCCAACAACATTCAGGTGGGCAATTTCACCCAATTCTTCAATCAGGCCAAACACGATGGTATTTATAGCTATCAGGTGAATGAGAGCGACCTGCCTCAGTTTACTTCCCAAACATTGAAGGCCGCCAAGCCCAATGCCTACCAGGGACTTGAGGCCGTGTTATACGAAAAAGTATCCATCGGAACCGGTAAATACAGCAACAACCCATGGTTGCTGGAAATGCCCGACCCCATTACCACTGCCACCTGGGACAACTACCTGTGTGTATCTTCAAAATATGCAGAAGCCCATGACCTGAAACTGGAAGATGTGGTGAAGGTAAACGGTCTGTTTGAAATTCCTGTGATGATACAACCCGGTCAGCCTGAAGGAACCGCCGCCATTGCCATTGGTTTTGGACGTACCTCAGCCGGACATGCCGGAAACAACGTGGGTCAAAATGCTTATCCATTGATGAACAGCCGCAATGGCCTCCCCGTGACCAGTGGAACCGATTTGGTTATCGAGAAAGTGAATGGCAAAACCTATCCGTTGGCTACCACCCAGACCCACCACGACATGGAAGGCCGTCCCATCGTTCGCGAAACCACCCTTCCTGAGCTATTGAAAAATCCTCATGCCGGAAACGAACAACATCTTTTCGACGAAAAACACAACGTTACCCTGTACCAAAAGATACAATACGACGGACTCCATTGGGGAATGTCCATCGACCTGAACAGTTGTATCGGATGCGGAAACTGTGTGATTGCCTGTCAGTCGGAAAACAACGTACCTGTAATTGGAAAAGAGCAGGTAAAGAATCGCCGGATCATGCACTGGATGCGCATCGACAGATATTATTCACGTGATGAGGAAAATCCGGAAGTGTATCACATGCCCGTGATGTGTCAGCATTGCGACAACGCACCTTGCGAAAACGTTTGTCCGGTAGCAGCCACCAACCACAGCACCGAAGGTTTGAACCAAATGGCCTACAACCGCTGTATCGGCACCCGCTATTGCATCAACAACTGTCCGTATAAAGTACGCAGATTCAACTGGTTTGAGTTTACTAATAATAACAAATTCGACTACAACATGAATAGCGAGCTGGGAAGTATGGTGCTCAACCCGGATGTGGTAGTTCGTCAGCGCGGTGTGGTTGAAAAATGTTCGCTTTGCGTACAGCGCATCCAGGAGAAAAAACTGGTGGCCAAGATGGAAAACCGTGAATTGAGAGAAGGCGAAATTAAAGTAGCTTGTCAACAAAGTTGTCCCGCAGATGCCATTCAGTTTGGCAACCTGCTCAAGAAAGACAGCGTGGTGAGCCAGATGGTGAAAGAAGACCGCATGTACCATTTACTGGAGCAATTGCATACGCTGCCTTCAACCAGTTATTTGACCAGAGTGAGAAATACAGAAGCATAGTATTGAACAAAAAAAACTGATCATATGTACAATACCAGAGTAAGAGGAATATTAATCAAGGGAAACAAAAGCTATAGCGATGTTAGCCGTGATGTATTAAGGCCCCTCGATGCAAAAACACCCATATGGTGGTGGTTAACGGCCGGCCTCTCCATTATTGCCATGGCCTGGGGGTCGTGGGGTTTTTACAACACCATCAGCACCGGAATTGGTACCTGGGGGTTAAACAACAACGTAGCCTGGGGATACGCCATCATCAACTTTGTGTGGTGGATTGGAATCGGACATGCCGGAACGGCATTCTCCATTTTCTTGCTGATTCTCCGGCAAAAATGGCGGACCTCCATCAACAGGGCTGCCGAGGCCATGACCATATTCGCGGTAATGGCTGCAGGTATGTTCCCCTTGTTGCATATGGGTAGAATTTGGGATGGATTTTTTATCTTTCCTTATTGGAATACCCGGGGACCCCTTTGGGACAACTTCAACTCTCCCCTATTCTGGGATGTGGTGGCCATCAGCACCTACTTCATGGCATCGGCCCTGTTCTGGTACATGGGTATGATTCCTGATTTTGCCACCATTCGCGAAAAAACCACCTCCAAAATCAAGAAAAAGATTTACGGAGCCATGAGTTTTGGTTGGATTGGAAGTGCCAAGAGCTGGTTACGTTTCGAAACCGCTGCCTTGCTTTTGGGCGGGATGGCTGCACCTTTGGTTGTTTCCGTTCACTCCATTGTATCCATGGACTTCTCGGTATCTGTAGTTCCGGGTTGGCATACCACCATTTTCCCGCCGTATTTCGTTATCGGAGCTATTTTTTCAGGATTCGGCATGGTGCTCACCCTGATGATTGTTTTGAGAAAAATCTACAGTTTTAAGGACTATGTAACTGATGGCCATTTGGATGCCATTGCCCGCATCCTGACCTTTATTTCGCTCATCATGGGAACTGCTTACATGACTGAGTTGTTTACCGCCTGGTATTCAGGTTCTGAATATGAGTTGTTTACATTCATGAAGAACAGGGTTACGGGTGATTATACCTTTGCCTACTGGACTATGATTATCTGTAACGGGGTGATACCACAACTTTTCTGGTTTAAAAAGATCAGGAAAAATATTGCCATTGTGTTTATTATTTCCATCTTCATCAACATCGGTATGTGGTTCGAGCGTTATGTGATTGTTGTTACTTCGCTTTCCAAAGACTTTTTGCCTGCCACCTGGGCAACCTATTCGCCAACCATCACCGAAATTGCAGCTTTTGTAGGCACCATCGGATTGTTTATTCTGGGCGTATTGGCCTTCTTCCGCTGGATCCCCACCATCGCCATCAGCGAGGTGAAGAGTGTATTAAAAGAAACTACCACTTTAAAATCATTTACCGATGAAAACTAGTATTTTGGGCATATACGACGATGAGCATGTGATGCTTCACGCTGTGGACAAACTGCAGGCAGATGGTATTGTAGTGGCCGATGTTTATTCACCATTCCCCATTCACGGCATTTGGTCGCGATTGAAAATGACCACCAGACTACCCTACGCCACCTTTGTTTACGGCGCCGTGGCCGCCACCCTGATATTTGGCATGCTGTACTGGATGTCGGTGGTAAGTTATCCGTTGAAATTTGGAGGTAAGCCCCTCAACACCCTGTCATTCATCATCATCATGTTTGTTATGACCATTAATATCGGCACCTTGTTTACCTTTCTTACCTACCTTTTCAGAGAAAAGATGTACCCCGGAAAACAAGTAGTGCTGCCCGATGTAAGGTCGGTAGAAGACAAATTTGTGGTGGTGATTGCCAACACGGATGCGATGGATGAAAAGGCATCAAAACACCTGAGGCAACTGCTCACCGAAACCGGAGCTACTGAAATTAAAGAATCAACAGAATCTGCACATGAGTAAAAAATCGACCAAGATGAAGACTTTACGTTTATTAACCCTGCTGATTATTCCATTTGTTTTGCTCTCGTGCAATAAGGATAAAAACAATCCAGGATATGCTTACATGGGAGAACACGACATGTATTACACCAAGTATTACAAGGCCTATTCTCCCAACCCGATTTTTCGCGACAGCATGACCAACCAGCTGCCCGCTCCCGGAGCCGTGGCACGCGGACATATGCCCTTTCCCTATCCCGGAGCCACCATTGGCGACAGGGCCATGAACCAAACCATGGCGGGAATACAATGGACAAATCCGATGGCAGGCGATGAAAGCACCATTGAAAAAGGTAAAAAACTCTACGGAATTTTTTGCATCGACTGTCATGGCGAACAAGGAAAAGGCGATGGGTATTTATACACCAGCGGATTGTTTCCGGCCAAGCCCATGTCGCTGGTAGAAAACTATGTAAAATCGAAACCCGACGGGGAGCTTTATTATGTGATTACCTATGGTTCGATTTCAGGACTGATGGGACCTCACGGGCCACAGATTACACCGGACGAACGATGGAAGATCATTAATTATGTAAGAACCTTAGCCAACTAATAATTATTCACATGAAAATGACCGACATGGATAAAAAAGTACAGCTCAGTAAAACATTTCTAATCATCATGCTCGTCATGATTGTGCTGGGCGTTATCTCTGTAATAGCCGGTTTTGCCGGCGAAGGCGGAATCAGGGCATGGGCCAACTTGTTGCTGAATAATTATTATTTTCTTTCGGTAGCCATGGGGGCACTGTTTTGGTTGGCCATACAAGCCGTTACCCAATCGGGATGGTCGGCAGCCTATTTGCGCATCCCTCAAGCCATGGGCAATTACCTGATTATTAGCTTTGTATTGTTTGCCATCATGTTTTTTGGCGTGCACGAGCTTTATCATTGGACCCACGCAGATGCCGTAGCTCACGACCCGCTTTTGCAACATAAAGAACCTTATTTGAATCTTCCCTTTTTCGCCATTCGTTTCGTGGTATTTTTTGGTCTCTGGATTTTCCTGAGTCAGCGAATCAAATCACTTTCATTACGAGAAGATAAAGTGGGGGGAGTTACTTTTTTCAACAAAATCGAGTTCAACTCAAAGGTGTTCATCTTTGTATTTGCCTTCTCCTTTTCGTTGTTTAGCATCGATTGGCTGATGTCGCTCGATCCCCATTGGTACAGCACCATTTACGTGGTAAAGAAATTCATCATGGCCTTTTTCCATGGTGTTACTTTCATTGCCGCCATTGCCATCATTCTGCATAAATTGGGATACCTGCCCATGCTTAGCAAGAAACATATCTCCGACTTTTCGCGTTACATCTTTGCCTTGAGCATTATCTGGGGGTACATGTGGCTTTCGCAGTATTTGCTCATTTGGTATGCCAACATTCCCGAAGAAACCATCTATTATATTCCCCGCGAGATGGGAGAATACAAAACGTTGTTTTATACCGAGTTGATTCTCAACTGGACTTTCCCCTTCCTTTTTCTGATGTGGAACAGGGTGGCCAAAAACGAGAACCTGGTATTGTTTGCCGTGTTGGTTCTTATTGCAGGTCAGTGGGTTGAATTGTATATGTCCATTATGCCCAGCCTCGATTTAAAACACAGCATTACCCTGACTGAGGTGGGTACCTTTGTTGGATTCCTTGGATTGTTTGGCCTCGTGGTGGGTTACAGCCTCTCGAAAATGCCACTCATTCCGAAAAACCATCCTTATTTGCTGGAGAGTACACACGACGATCATTAATCGTAATATTGCTTGATTGGAAAGCCCTTTTCACGTTGTGTGGTAAGGGCTTTTTAATTGCAGTATAAACACCCGAATCATTACTTTTGAAATACTTTGAACCGTAAAATATGCCATCAAAATCCACCAACCACTTCATTATTTTGCAACACTTGAGTGTTGATGTGGTGGCAGGGTCGGTGGCCATGGGGATATTGGCCGTAAAGGTTTGTCATGCGGAGGTTCCTTTGGCCTGGTGGTTTGTTCTGCCACTTACTGTTTGGGTGATGTACACCTTGGATCATTTATTGGATGCCACACAAACGGACAGAGCGCCTACCATCGGGCGGCACCTGTTTCATCGACGACACGCCGGGGTGCTATCTTATTGGATATTAGTACTTGGGGCGATTGCGTTGGGACTTACCCTGGTGTATTTACCTCATCAAATAATTGTTGGTGGCATGTTGATCTCGGTCATTATCCTCTTGTATTTTATAAGTCTGCGGGTATTACCCATGTACATAAAAAAATGGATCCCCAAGGAATTGATTATCGCCTGCATTTATGTTGGGGGAATATTTTTGGTTCCATGGTGGTATTCGGATAGGTCGATGCCATTGGAAAACGGCAGTCTGATCATGGTGATCGTTCTTTTGGTTTGGAGCGAAGGAGCCATGGCTTCGTGGTACGATCGCGACAACGACTTGCGGGATGGCCACCATTCGTTTGCCACGGTGATGGGCAAAGCACTTTCAAAAAGAATTATATCGGGTGTATTGCTAATAACCTGGTTGAGCCTGATTATGAGATTTTTACACCAGGTTACCATGGAATTACAAGCGATTTATGTGGTTTTGATTGTCATCAATATGGGGCTGTTGCTCATCATGAACGCCAATGCCTATTTTGCAAAAAACGCCGGGTATCGGGTTTGGGGAGAGGTGTTGTTTATTTTGCCGGTGGTGTTGGTTTTTGTTTAGTAGGGTTTTATTGGGTTAATACACGGAATTGCGCGGAAAGCTCTGTTTGGCATCGTGAAAAAAAATTACACGGAGTTCCACGGAGAAGGCACGGAGTTGCACCGAGATTAAAGACTAGAACTTCTATTTCATTTGACTATGCTAAACGAGTGATTAAAGTTGATTTATTTGTGTTTGAAAATCGTGGCTAAAAAAACAGAAAATAATTCTTACCCCCCACCGGGCTGGAAAAAAAACCGCCTGCCGAACAGCCCTAAACCAAAAAAACCCGCTTTTCAGCATACGCCATATGATATTGTGCTCCCCCAACTTGATAAATTGGTGCAACATCCGGTTTTTTAGCACCACCCCTCCCACCATCTCCCACAATATCTTACTTTTGCAGTGTCAATTTCACTAACACCGCAAACCATGAATACGACCAAGGAAGTGTCGGTAGCCTATACACTTACAAGCGTTCAAAGTGGCAAAAAGCTGGAAACCATCCCCGAAGATGCGCCCATCACCTTTGCCTTGGGCAAACAACAACTTTTGCCCGAATTTGAACAAGCCCTCGCAGGATTAAAAGTTGGCGAACCCTTTGATTTTGTGATAAAAGCAGATAACGCCTACGGCCCACCACTCGTACTCGTTTGAGCGTAGCGGTAACGAGTATGCCAACTCCTCTCCACTAAAACCAATTCTCCAACTTCACTTTCCATCATTTTCTTTTATATATTTGGGGCATGATAGAAGTTGAGGAAATAGCAACAACCTATACGAATGGCACTTACGAAATAGAAACAGATGCCAATCAACTCCATGTAGCCCGTTTCCTCTCACCCGACCCACTTATCCAGTTCCCCGAAAACAGCCAAAGCTACAACAGCTATAGCTACGTGTTGAATAATCCATTGCGGTTTACCGACCCGAGTGGGTTTTTAACTTCCGGAGATTCAACTGCCACTCAGCAAAGCAATATGACCCGGATAACCACAAAGGCACTCAATGTGGTAGATTCCAATGACGATTTGCCTACCGATGCCTCATCTTTCAATACCGAAGAAACTCAGGCGGGCAAGACAATGTTGCCTGTTGGTGTGGTAAATATCAATTTAATTGAGTCCAGGACGACGAATAATGTTGCCGGAAACACTGCGGTTAGCCCACCAAGAGGAGCGATCCCTGAAAACCTGCAAAGGTGCGGTATGTGTCACGACCCCAGAGGTATGTATTACGATCAACTTGGAGGATACAGGGAGGTCTTTTGGCAAAATGTATTTTTTGTTGCAGGGTTTGCATATACTGGTTTATCTGCTCCTTTATTAGCCGTTAAGGGGGGAAGTTTCGCTGAAAAAGCATTTTTAAGCGAAAAATTTGGAATTACATCAAAAAGATTTGCAAACAGTATAACGGGGGTAAAGGGTACTTGGAATAATCAAGGTGGTTTAATTAAGATGGGATGGTCTACCCAAAGTAAGTATGGTGGCGGTATGCAATTAAGGATTGGTATTGGTAGTAAAGCTGGTAATGCTAATCAAGCATGGAAACATATTTATGTTCCTAAAACATTTGTTCCCAACAGCTTTGCGAATCCATCAATCCAAGTCAAACAATCATTATTTAATCTAGGACTATAATCATGGAGTATTCAAATAAAATACTACATCAGGTTGATTATATTAATTCATTGTTGAAAGGATATAATGAGGAATCAATCTTTGATAATAAGAACTTCATAGTTGATGAAATGAGTTGGTCAGAGTATTTAAAAATTACATACAAAAAAGTGAGTTCCATAAGCTTTGATATAATATGTTCTTCAAGTGAATTTCAAATAAATATTGATAGAACCAATGAAGCATTGGATTTAAGCTCAAGTGATTTTAGTGAAAATAAACAGATAATAAAAGATTTTTTAAACTTCCTGTTTACTTGTAGAGCAAAAGTTGAGTATTGTGGTTCTAACTACACCAAAATATTTTTTTATAATGATAATGGTGATTGTGTTAAAACTTTAAAATATGTAACAGGCTTGTACTTAAAAGTTGGTTGTAAGACCAAGGAATATCAACCAATTTATACTAAATGAAGCTAATTATAAAAATACTGTTTTTTGTACTCTCAATATTTCAAACAAATATTTGTGAGGCTAAAGTATTTTTATTTAGTGAAGTAGTTACGCAAACAAGATTTATTGAAAATGAGATCGAGAGCAAAAATGAAGTAACTATCAATATAGGAAATGATGTTGCGATAACTTGCAAAAGTGGAAACGAGTTAGTAAATTATAGATACTGTGCTGTAAGCGTTGAAGCAAAAGCCGCTAGGACGATTACGCAATCATTAGGGACAGGGAGAACAGCAGTTAAACAATGGTTGCAGAAAGCAGGCACGATGGAACGAAGACAATTAGTTAAGGATATCCAAAGTGCAGGTTTTAAATTGAAAACTCCTGCAAAATCTCCTCTACAAGTATTTGAAAGAGGTGGTATGCGGATAAGATTAGACCCAATTCAAAGAGGTGCTCCATACAATCATATGCATTTAGAGTACGGTGGAGAGAGTTATAATATCTTTCTTAATCCGGTAAATTATAGAAGTCCGGCAGCTCATATTCCAATTAGATAACTTATGGAGAATACATTTAAATACTCATTTGATGATGAACCCGTAAATAGATTTTCTTATGACCTTATTAACAAGAAGCTTGAAATTTATTTTTCTGGGTATTATGAAAATGAAATTCTAATAGAAAAGCCTTGTATTTTTGTTATTAAAAACTGGCAGGTAGCTAAATGCAAGGTTGGTGATGAAGCAATTAACTATTCCTTAAATAGTAAATTGGGGATTATAAGTATTATATTGCATATGAAATTTGAAGGAAATACCCTAATAATGTTAGTAAATACACTTGATAATCGTTACTTGGAGTTATACTTTAAAGAAGTAGAATTAAGTTTAGAATAAAAATAAGGGGCTCACTGCGATGGGTTCATTTTGCAGAAAATGGAAAACTGTCTGAAAAAAGCTCAGATGTTTTTGCCTTGTTATGGGGCAATAAAGAACTTTGGGACAGTTATGAACAAAATAGTGAAGAATCATATAATTCAAAGGGTGAAAAAGTTTTGAGCTTTGGGGTTGAGGCCATGTTCAAGGGAAATAACGCCAAAGAGTTTATGAGTAGGCAGGGGTACAGTTTAGTGCCTACACAACAAACTATTTATGAAAGCAAAAGCTTATTTAGGCCAATGATAGGTAAGGGCAATATCGTATTCGACCAAGAATATCGAATTTCAGAAAAAAGCACATATTTAAAAAAAGGTGCAATGGAATACAATAGAACTGGAATTACTCGTCCCCTTACTAATCCAAATTACGCTGAGTATTCGTTTGAGTTTATTCGCCGTTATAATATACATTACACTAATAATTGGGGAGTAATGGCAGTTGTTAAGCTCATGAACTTCATAAATCTGGATATAGGTATTAATACAGCGCCAACTTTCGTTAAAAGTTGGGATGATTTTAAAAACGATAAGGGTTTAATAAAAGATTTTAGGGAATTATATGGCACACAATAATAACAATTTATCTATTTTATTTATATTCATTCTCTTCACAGGTTGCTCCTCTATTGATGAAAAGTACCTGTCGTTTATTAATAATCAATTTGAGGAACAAAAAAGGACTTTTGAGGAAGATTTAGTTGTTTCAAAACTGTTTGATCATTTTCCGGAAAGTATTGACGATACTAGTGCATATTTTTTAACTGCTCCTCCAACATGCCCTCCTAGCTATGATTGTATTAATCATCAACGTGGTTTTATTTATTTGAGAACAAAAAGAAAAGAAAACAGCATTCTCAGTAGTCGCTATGAATTTATTTACAAAACATATTATCAAAGAGATAGCCTGATAATTATTAATCAAAATATATTGGCAGAAGGTATATTCCCAGTAGAAAAATGCAATAAAGCTTATCCTGAGGCCTACCCAATACCTTATTTTGAGCACTATAAATTTGACTTAGGATATCAGGATGAAAAGAAAGCAGTAGGAGAGCATACATATTACAACACCAAATATATTACACCTGTTGATTTGGAAGTATATGTGGTGGATGCTAAGGCTGGAGATTTCTGGAAAGTAAATTGCAATGAAAAACGACCGGAATCCTTGAAAGAGTGGAAGCATGGCTATTCGCGGGGTATTGCCACCTCTGAAAAGGAAAACATTATTGTATATTGGACAATGATTTGGTAAAAAGACTAATTATGCTTTTATGCTATTATTCCATTTGAAAAGGAGGAGGATTTCGCAACCCGCCCCCCACCGGGCTGGAAAAAAACCGCCTGCCGAACAGCCCTAAACCAAAAAAACCCGCTTTTCAGCATACGCCACCTGATGTTGTGCTCCCCCAACTTGATAAATTGGTGCAACATCCGGTTTTTTAGCACCACCCCTCCCACCATCTCCCACAATATCTTACTTTTGCGGTGTCAATTTCACTAACACCGCAAACCATGAATACGACTAAGGAAGTGTCGGTAGCCTATACACTTACAAGCGTTCAAAGTGGCAAAAAGCTGGAAACCATCCCCGAAGATGCGCCCATTACCTTTGCCTTGGGCAAACAACAGCTTTTGCCCGAATTTGAACAAGCCCTCGCAGGATTAAAAGTTGGCGAACCCTTTGATTTTGTGATAAAAGCAGATAACGCCTACGGCCCCTCCGACCCGTATGCCATCTTCGACCTCCCATTGGACACCTTCGAAGAAAACGGGAAAATAGATGAGAAAATGATTAAAATCGGCAACGTTATCCCGCTTACGGACAAGGACGGCAACAAACACCATGGCGAAATCATTGCCATCTCGGCCAACGCCGTTACCATGGATTTCAACCACCCCCTTGCCGGACAGGATTTGCAATTTACCGGAAAACTGATCGCCATTAAGGAATAAAAAAATCATCACATGAAAACTTATCTCATTATTTCCACGCTCGCGCTGGCTCTCCTGACCGGATGCGCTACCAACCAACAAAAGACATCCGACAAGCCCGTAGCAGTTGAAAACACAACTCCCACCAAGGTTGAAAATCCCGACCTGATGATTTATCCCTCGCTTAACGACAGCCTGCACCGTGTACTCATGATGGAAGGAACCAAAATTGTGCACATGGCCATGCTGAACATCAAAACAGCCCTTGGTAAAGCCATCGTGGAACACAGTCCCGAGTACGCCGTCCGGTTTTGCAATGTGGAAGCGCTCCCCCTTACCGATTCATTGGGTCGCGTAATGAACGTGGGCTTGAAGCGGGTGGCCAAGAAATACCGCAATCCGAAAAACGAAACCAAAGGTATTGAAAACCAGATTTATAAGGAATATGTCATGGGGTATTTGCTCAAGAAAACCCCACGCAACAGAGTGGACCTCAACGAAGAAGGACATCCCGTTTTTTATAAATTAATCGATGTAAAAGGCGAATGTATCATGTGTCACGGTACCCCCAACGTGGATATTCCTCCATATATGATTGACCAAATCAAAAAACTGTACCCCAACGACAAAGCTGTGGATTTTAAAGTGGGTGAACCCCGTGGTATGTGGGCCGTTACCTTCAACAATATCCTGATAAAAACCGAATAAACCCGATGGGACTTCCTTGCGTTCATTGTGGCGAAGATTGTGGAAATCATCCTGTTATGTGGGACGATAAACCCTTTTGTTGCCATGGATGCAGTACGGTTTATCAGATTTTAAATCAAAACAAACTCGATAAATACTATCAGATTCAGCCCATGTCGGGCATCAAGGTAGAAAAGGTAGATACCGGAAACAAATATGCCTTTCTCGACCACGAAGAAATCATCGAAAAACTACTCACCTTCTCTGACGGAGGTATCCATGTGGTCAACCTGTTTATCCCCACCATCCACTGTGCTTCATGCATTTGGCTGCTCGAAAACCTGCATACCCTCCACCCCGGCGTAATTCAGGCAACCGTCAATTTTCCGCGCAAGCAGGTAAGCATTACCTACAATGGTGCTGAAATAACACTCAGGGAGTTGGTGGAATTGCTGGCCTCCATTCATTATGTGCCCGAAATTACCCTCGACCAACTCGACAAAAAAGACGGAACCAAAAGCAACCGGAGTATCCTCCTGAAAATAGGTATTGCAGGCTTCAGCTTCATGAATGTGATGTTGTACAATTTTCCGGAATATCTGCCCGGAGGCGATCAGTTGGGAAGTCTGTTTACGGGGTTTTTCGGGTTCATGAGTTTTGTGCTGGCCCTGCCGGTGGTTTTTTACAGTGCCAACGATTACTACCTGTCTGCTTATAAAGGACTCCGTCATAAAATCGTCAACATCGATGTGCCGATAACCCTGGGGATTTTCACCTTGTTTTTGCAGAGCACCTACGAAATTTTCACGGTCAGTGGCATTGGCTACATGGATTCACTTATCGGACTGGTATTTTTTCTGCTCATTGGCAAATGGTATCAAGGCAAAACCTATCAGGCGTTGTCGTTCGAGCGCGATTACAAAAGCTATTTTCCCGTGGCTGTTACGCTTGTCAGCGAAAGCGGCGAAAAAAGCATTCCCCTTAGCCAGTTAAAAAAAGGCGACCGTATTCTTATCAGAAACCAGGAACTGATACCTGCCGACGCAACGCTGATGAACGGAAAAGCCAATATCGACTACTCTTTCGTTACGGGAGAATCCATTCCCGTCCCCAAAAATACGGGCGACATGATATTTGCCGGAGGACGTCAAGCCGGCAGTTCCATCGAAGTGGAGGTGGTGAACGAAGTAGAACAGAGCTACCTGACCCAACTTTGGAATCAGGACAAGGCAGGCACCCGCGAAGAAAGCAAGCTGGGAACCATGGTGGATAAGGTAAGTCAGTATTTTACCATCATCATTCTGGCCATTGCCGGAGGTGCAGGTGTATATTGGCTTTTCAACAACCCCTCGTTGGCTTTGTTCGCCTTTACTTCGGTACTGATCATTGCATGCCCCTGCGCCCTGGCCCTCACTGTTCCCTTTACCTTTGGCAGCACCATGCGCGTGTTCGGACGGGCCGGCTTTTACATAAAAAACACCGAGGTGATTGAAAACCTGCGTAAAATAGATACCATCGTGTTCGACAAAACAGGCACCATCACCCTGAGTAAAAGCATGAATATCAAGTTTGTGGGCGATGAACTAACGAAGGAGCAATTGCTGATGATCAAGTCGTTGGCTGCCCATTCGAGTCATCCATTGAGCACCTCCATCAAGGAGAGCATTGCCGGTGACAGCAAATATGAGGTAGAAGATTATCGCGAACTGCCCTCATTGGGGATTAGTGGCGTGGTGAACAACGTGAGGATCAACCTGGGTTCCAAAAAATTCGTAACGGGAAAGGACGACACCGAAGTGCAAACGAGTAACGTATATTGCTACGTCGACAACCGCGTGGTTGGCTACTTTAGTATTGCCAACACCTATCGCCCGGGGCTCGGGCAGGTGATATCGGAACTCAGACAAAACCATGAACTATACCTGCTTTCGGGTGATAACGAAAGTGAACAGGCAAATCTGGCACCCATTTTTGGAGATGAAAACCATCTGTTTTTCAACCAAAGTCCCAAAGACAAAATGGATTTCATTAAAAAACTGAAAAAGAACGGGAAACGTGTGCTCATGATTGGCGACGGACTAAACGATGCCGGAGCGTTAATGGAAAGTCATGTGGGTTTGACCATTGCCGACGACATATATAGCTTTTCACCGGCATGTGATGGCATTATTGAATCAGGCAAATTTGACCAGTTGCCCGCATTTTTCAGGTTCACCAACAAGGCCATGAACGTGGTAATCATCAGTTTTGTGATCTCATTTCTTTACAACCTCATCGGACTCTATTTCGCCGTTCAGGGCTCCATGTCGCCCATCATTGCTGCCATCCTGATGCCCATCAGCTCTGTGAGCGTGGTAGCCTTCGCCACCTTTTCCATCAATTGGCTTTCAACAAAAAGTCATCTTTAATTGCTTATCTGTTTGCTTCTTAATCAGTTATTTATAATTGTTTTAAATAACAATAACTCATTGGAATTACCAAATTTTTTATAATTTTGAATTATAATTGTAATTAGGAACTTGAATACTTAAATGTCCGTAATCATTCTTTTAGTCATTGCCGGAATTGTGGTCGCAGGCGGGTTTTTACTCGTATTTATCTGGGCTGTACGCAACGGTCAGTACGATGATTTGTATTCGCCGAGTGTCCGCATATTATTTGACGAACCTAACCCCGATATTGCCACCGAAACTTCACCTCAAGACAAACCAGAAATCACCAATAATACTGAAATAAAATCAATTAACAAACCCGATTAGGCTTATGGAGCTTCAAAAATTTACTTATGACAACAGGTTGAGCAACATGTTTTTATGGGCCACCGTCCTTTGGGGGGTGGTTGGCATGTTGGTTGGTCTCACCGCAGCATTTGAGCTGATTTTCCCTCACATGAGCGGAAACATTTCCTGGTTGGTATTCAGCCGCATCCGGCCGGTACACACCAATGCTGCCATCTTTGCCTTTGTTGGCAACGGCATTTTTACGGCCGTTTATTATTCCACTCCAAGGTTGTTAAAAACACCCATGTACAGCAAATTGCTGGGCAACATTCACTTTTGGGGATGGCAGTTAATCATTGTACTGGCTGCACTTACGCTTCCTTTCGGATTTACCCAATCCAAAGAGTATGCTGAGTTAATTTGGCCCATCGACGTGTTGGTGGTATTGATTTGGGTAGTTTTCGGACTCAACCTGATCATGACCATGGTAAAACGTCGTGTAAAACACATCTATGTTTCCATCTGGTTTTATATTGCCACCTGGGTAACCATTGCTGTGCTCTACATCACCAACAACCTGGCGCTTCCCGTGTCGTGGACCATGAGTTATCCCATTTACGCCGGTATTCAGGACGCACTGGTGCAATGGTGGTACGGACACAATGCCGTGGCATTCTTCCTCACCACACCGGTTTTGGGTATGATGTATTATTTTGTTCCCAAGGCCTCCAACCGTCCCATTTACTCCTATAAGTTGTCCATCATTCACTTTTGGGCACTCATTTTCCTCTATATCTGGGCAGGCCCTCACCATTTGTTGTACTCGGCCCTTCCCGATTGGGCACAAGCACTTGGGGTTGTTTTCTCGGTTATGCTCATCGCACCATCGTGGGGCGGCATGATCAACGGATTGCTCACCCTGCGTGGCGCCTGGGACAAGGTACGCGAAGATCCCGTTTTGAAAATGCTGGTGGTGGCCGTTACCGCTTACGGTATGTCCACTTTCGAAGGCCCCATGCTTTCGCTGAAAAGCGTAAACGCACTCAGCCACTTTACCGACTGGACCATTGCCCACGTACACATCGGAACCCTTGGTTGGAATTCCATGATGAACTTCGGTATGATTTATTGGTTGGTTCCAAGGTTGTTTAAAACCAAACTGTGGTCGGTGAAACTCGCCAACGTACACTTCTGGATTGCCACCCTGGGCATGTTGTTTTTCTCCATTCCCTTGTATTTTGCCGGATTTACCCAGGCATTGATGTGGAAACAATTTACCGAAGAAGGTTTTCTGGCTTACCCCAACTTCCTCGAAACCGTTACCCAAATTCTCCCCATGTATTACCTGAGGGCATTTGGCGGATCGCTGTATTTTATTGGTGCCCTGCTATTTGTGTTTAACGTGGTAAAAACCGCTCAAGCCGGAAGCTTCCTGCGATACGAAAGCGATGAAGCACCTGCAAAACATGAGTCCAAACACAAAGAAGGATTTCACAGAAGACTGGAAGGTCGTCCGCTGCAACTCACAGTATTTGCCTTGATCGTTATCCTGATTGGCGGTTTGATCGAAATCGTACCCATGTACCTGGTGAAATCGAACATACCAACCATTTCAGCAGTAAAACCATATACCCCGCTTGAACTGACCGGACGCGACATCTACGTGAGAGAGGGCTGCTATTTGTGCCATTCGCAGATGATCAGACCTTTCAGAAGTGAAACCGAACGCTATGGCGAATACACCAAAGCCGGCGAAACCGTTTATGACTTCCCCTTCCAGTTTGGATCGAAACGTACCGGACCGGATTTGTCGCGCGAAGGGGTGAAATCGCTACCCAATTACAAACCTGATTCGTGGCATTACAACCACATGCTGAACCCGCAGAAAGTGAGTCCTGAGTCCATTATGCCCGCCTATCCATGGCTTGCAGAAAACGACATGGACATCGATATTGTTCCTGATAAAATCAATACCATGATCAAATTGGGAGTTCCGTATGCAGATGGGTATGCCGATCAGGCTGTTGCCGACTTAAACGCCCAGGCCGAGCAAATTGCCGCCGGACTGAAAGCCAGTGGTATTGAAGTAGACAAAAACAAAGAAATCATCGCTTTGATTGCCTACCTCCAACGACTTGGAACCGACGTTTATAAAAATAAGTAAAGCTGAACTCTAATTGACTTAACACATGAAAATCGTCATTAACAGTCTGGAACGCATCGGTGGGGTAGAAATCTACCCCATCATTTCTCTCCTGATTTTCTTTGTATTTTTTGTACTGGTTACCTACCTGGTGATGCGCACAAGCAAAGAAGAAATTGAAGAAATGAGCCAGCTTCCATTGGACCAACATGAAGATCATCAATCGGATTCACATTCAACTTTTTAACTTAATACACTTAGCAACTATGGCAACAGATCCCATAAAAAATAATCCCAACGAAGATTACGAAATTGACACCCTGACCAATGACCGGTTGATAAAAGACCACGAGTATGATGGCATCAGGGAACTCGACAACGACCTGCCACCCTGGTGGAAATGGCTCTTTTATATCACCATTGCTTTCGCCATTGTTTACCTGATCAGACTTTGGGTTTTCCATGCAGACGATCTGATACAAGGACGTGAGTATGAAATGGCTATGGCCGACGCACAAAAGGCGCTTCCCGAAAAAAACAACGCCACCTTCGAAATCAAACTTCTGGACAATCCGGTAGCACTGGCCAAAGGACAAGAAACCTGGACTAAAATATGTGCTGCCTGTCATATGCCGGATGGTGGTGGATTGGTTGGACCCAACATGACCGATAATTACTGGATTCACGGCAATACCATCGCCGACCTTTACCGCACCATCACCAATGGCGTGATTGAAAAAGGCATGATCCCCTATAAAGATCAGCTTTCGGATGAAGCACGTTTGGAAGTGGCCAGTTTTATTCTGCTCAAACTTCAGGGAACCACACCTGCCAATCCCAAAGAACCACAAGGAGAAAAGTACTAACTTATTTTTCCTGATAAACTTATCGAAGCCGGAAGCTTTTTTCGGCTTCTTTAGTTTATATTTGGCTAACTATGTGCAATAAGTCATCTTTTTTATAACATCATCCACATGACCAAAAAAACCAAAGCCCCCAAAGAATACTTCAGGGACAAGCTTACCACCGTTGACAATACAGGAAAACGGGTTTGGATATATGCCAAAAAGGTAAAAGGTAAATATTACAAATCCAGAAACATCCTTGCGGCCATCTTGCTGATCATCTTCTATTCAGGTCCGTTTATCAAGGTAAATGGCGACCCCATCATGCTATTCGACGTGTTGCAACGAAAATTCATCATCTTCGGCATCGCGTTTTGGCCACAGGACTTTCATCTGATCTTGCTGTTGGTGATTACCACCATCGTGTTTATCGTTTTGTTCACGGTGATTTTCGGACGACTTTTCTGCGGATGGGTATGTCCGCAAACCATTTTTATGGAGTTCGTTTTCAGAAGAATTGAATACCTCATCGAAGGAGATGCCGGAACCCAGCGCCGGAGGAACAACGGACCCCTTAATTTTGACAAAATCTGGAGAAAGACCCTTAAACACACGATATTTTATGTAATCGCGGTGATCACGGCCAGCACCTTTTTGTCGTACATCATTGGCTTCGATCAGGTAGAACACTTCCTGTTCGACAATCCGTTGGCACATCCGGGTAGCTTTTTAGGTCTGTTTATATTTGCTGGAGTATTCTACTTTATTTTCGCTTTCTTCCGCGAACAAGTATGCACCATTGCCTGTCCTTACGGACGATTGCAAAGCGTACTCATTGACAAAAAAACCATCCTGGTGGCCTACGACTACAAACGTGGGGAACCTCGTGGCCCGATAAAACTTCAAAAGGATGAAAATCTGGGAGATTGTATCGACTGCAACAGCTGTGTAGTTGTATGCCCCACAGGCATCGACATCCGAAACGGAACCCAAATGGAATGTATCAACTGTACCGCATGTATGGACGCCTGCGATGCCATTATGGAGAAGGTTGACAAACCCAAGGGACTCATCCGGTACGATTCGGAAGAAGGCATCAGCACCGGCAAACGGTCCATCTTCAACACCCGTTCGTTGGCCTATTCGGCAGTACTTACCCTGTTGCTTATTTTTGTGGCATCGTTGTTTATGTTCAGAGGCAGCTTTGAAGCAACCATTTTACGCGCTCGCGGAAGCATGTATCAGGAATATGGTACCGACAGTCTGAGCAATATTTACAATTACAACCTGGTGAACAAAACCAGCGAAGTGTTGCACATTCAATTTAAGATTGAGTCCGTTCCCGGAAGGATACAATATGTGGGCGACAATAAGCCGGTGGAGGTAGGCGAAGTAGGCAAAGGCACCTTTTTGATGATACTACCCACCCAAGCACTCCATTCGTCGCAAACCAGCATCGTGATTGGCATGTACATGGACGGAAAACTTATCGACACCTATACCACTTCGTTTGTGGGACCCACTTCACTCGACACAAAAAATACACCATGAAAATAAAATGGAACTGGGGCACCAAACTGGCCCTTTGGATTACTGCTTTCATACTATTTATGCTGGGTTTGGTATTCCTGACCCTCATGAATGATGTAACCCTGGTAGAAAAAGATTATTATCCGAAAGGCCTTGATTACCAAACACGTATCAATGAAATGGAGAATGCCAGGTTGGAGAATGCTACTTTCACAATAACACAAATGGACAATGAAATTGAAATAGCATTTCCCGATGTGAAAGCAGACAGTGGCCAAATCATTTTTTTCAGGCCCTCCGACAACAGCATGGATCGGGTGGTGAGCTTTGATGATTCCGACAACGGAATTAAACACCTGGATATCCATGATTTTCACAAAGGAAAATACGTATTGAAAATCAGTTGGAAACATGGAGACAAAAAATATTATGTTGAACAAGTTGCGTTGATTAAATGATGGAACAAATGTATTTTATGGCCTTGATGACAGGGCTGGTGGGTAGTTTGCACTGTATTGGCATGTGTGGACCCATCGCGGTGGCCTTGCCCCTCGGACAAAGAAGTTTTGGGTATAAATTGTTGGGTAGCATCACCTACAATATCGGGCGTATTCTCACCTACGGAGTGTTGGGAGCAATTTTTGGACTACTTGGGCAGGGAATAGAAATGGCGGGATTGCAACAATGGGCCTCCATACTCATCGGGGTGGTGATGATTCTTTCGGTGATAGCCCCTGCCCTATTCAAAGGAAAAATCAAGTTCGAACAGTTCTTCTTTGGGTTCGCGGGCAAGCTCATCGGAAAATTCAGACAGCTGTTTGCCATTAGTTCTTTGCCATCGCTATTCCTCATTGGTTTGCTCAATGGTTTGTTGCCTTGTGGTTTGGTTTATGTAGCCATAGCAGGAGCCATCAACACCAACGACATCGCCATGGGCGTTATCTACATGATTATCTTTGGGTTGGGAACCATTCCGGTAATGGCCATCATCCCTATGTTGGGCAGTTTGATTGGCAAAAATATCAGAAAGCGGTTCAGTTATGCCCTTTCGATTTTCATTGTGATACTTGGAGTTATCTTCATCCTTCGCGGGTTGTCGTTGGGTATTCCCTATGTTAGTCCACCTAAAAAAATGCTCGTCCCACACGAAAAAATGATGAAGCCCGCCGGCGAACCCAAAAGCACTGTAAAAATGGGAGGCTGCTGTGGCTAAATGAAAAAAAACCTTAAAATTTTAAATTAGAATTGATCTAAATAAATCCTTTTACTAACTTTGCAAACTCAAACCTTTAAAAGAAAAGAATGAAAAAAATTGCCACTTTTATGATGCTGACTGCCATGATCGCCTTTATGGGAACCAGCTTTGCCAGCAACACCCCCGATGACGATCCTGCTGATGCCAAATTTCCAAAAGGAGCAGCCATTTACAAAGCCAAATGCGTGGCTTGTCATCAAACAACAGGATTGGGAATTCCCAATGCATTTCCTCCACTCAAAGGTTCCGACTATTTATTTGCCGATAAAAAAAGAGCCGTACAACAGGTATTGAATGGTTCGCACCACGAAATTACAGTGAATGGTGCCGTATATAATTTGCCCATGCCCTTTCAGGTTGATACACATCAAGACGCAGTTGACGTAATCAACTACGTGCTGAATGCATGGGGAAACAATGGCGGAACTGTGACACTTGAAGAGGTAAAAGACATAAAAATAGTACGCTAGTTACCTCAGCAAGCCAAAATATTTGCCGCTTTCTTTCGTACGAAAGAGGCGGCTTTTTTTATTTAAAACCAAGCCACTATGAAAAAACTTAGTCTGTTGTTTATTGTCGGAATTATTTTTTCCCTGACAAGTTGCCAAGAATCCACAAACCAAAAAAGCAATAAAACCATCCAATCGGTGCCTACCCAAATGATTTCCATTCAGGCTACAGAACTACCCGTGGCCATGGACAGTGTGGACGAATTGCAGGTAAAACTCACCGGCACCATAGTTGAAGTCTGTCAGGCCTCAGGTTGCTGGATGGACATTGACATGGGTAACGGAGAACGCGTTTTGGCCACTTTTTCGCCCGATGTGTTTGTTGCTCCCAAGGATGCCGCAGGAAAACAGGCCACCGTGGAAGGAACAGCAAGCAAAGTGATTATACCGGTAAAACGTCTTCAGTTGCAAGCCGCCGACGAAGGAGCTACTGAAGAAGAAATCAACGCCATTACCGAGCCTGTGGCTGAGTACAGTATTGAAGCTGTGAAGGTGGAGATTAGGGATGAAGGAGTGACTGAGTGACGGAGTGACAGAGGAGCTAAAGCCCACAACCAATGCCAACGGCCACCCAGATGGTTATTAGGGAACAGTCCATGCCAATCTTCACCTCCTGCACCTATGCTATATATCACATAAACACCGAATTAAGCAAAATAAAATTGTAGTTATTTATATTTAGTCTAAATTAGCGCAGTGAAAATTAGTTCATTATTTCAAATACACTACGCTCAATATGAATATATTACAGAAATGGCCCACCATCACCTTGATGGTTTTTATTTCTTTTTTAATCATTAATACCCCAACACAAGCCCAGGAAGAACTCGGGGTTTACGAACATCTCGACGACACGATCTCCGGAAATCTGACCTTTACCGACGAATTGTACAACAAGGTAAACCTCAAGCAAGCCATTGATAAACCTACCATTCTGGCGCTGGTTTACTACGAATGTCCGGGAATATGCTCTCCCCTGCTCAATGGATTGGCGGAAGCCATGGAAAAGGCCGACATAGAATTGGGCAAAGACTACCAGGTATTTACGGTGAGTTTCAACGATACCGA
Source organism: Bacteroidales bacterium (assembly GCA_965140775.1). GTDB lineage: Bacteria > Bacteroidota > Bacteroidia > Bacteroidales > F082 > UBA6244. The sequence continues at coordinate 2,835,647 of OZ223471.1, forward strand.
GAAGCCTCCGTTGGCCATGAAGAAGAAAAGCACTTATGCCAAACTGCTCACCCATGGCGACACCGACAATGGCTGGCACTTTTTTACCGGCGATAGCAGCAACATCTACCAATTGCTCAACGAAGTTGGGTTTAAGGTTAAAAAAGAAGGAGATGAATTTATTCACCCGGGCACACTCATCGTACTGAGTCCCAACGGAAAAATCACCCGCTATTTGTATGGCAGCACCTACTTTTTGCCTTTCGACATCAAAATGGCGGTGGCTGAGGCAGCTCAGGAACGTTCAGGCCCCACCATCAACAAGATGCTGAATTTTTGCTTTAGCTACGACCCCGAAGGCAAGAAATACGTGTTTAACGTCACCAAAATATCCGGATCCATCATCCTGTTTTTTGCCCTGGCATTTTTGGCCACCCTTGCTTTGAAAGGCAGAAGAAAAAAAACCACCAACACCAAATAATCCCATAGAAATGACTTCAATCGCTACTCAGCAAATCAATTACCTCAACGTAAAAAAAGGGCTTTGGTCGTGGATTTTCACCCTCGACCACAAACGCATTGCCCTGCTGTATCTCTATTCCATTGGCGCATTTTTCCTGGTGGGCGTGGCCCTGGGAGTGGTGATGCGACTGGAACTGTTTAACCCCGGGCCGGACATCATCCAACCCCAAACCTACAATCAGGTGTTCACCCTACACGGGGTGATCATGATTTTTTTGTTTATCATTCCCAGCATTCCGGCGGTATTTGGCAACTTTTTTCTGCCCATCATGCTCGGAACGGACGATGTGGCTTTCCCAAGGCTAAATCTTCTGTCGTGGTGGCTGTATGTGCTGGGCGCCTTGTTTGCCCTTTCCACCCTGATTTTTGGTGATGGTCCGGCAGATACCGGTTGGACGTTTTATGCACCATACAGCGTAAAGACGGGCACCAATGTTTCCATGTCTGTTTTGGCGGCTTTCATTCTGGGATTTTCGTCCATCCTCACCGGATTAAATTTTATTGTAACCATTCACCGCTTGCGCACGCCCGGCATGAGTTTTAATAAAATGCCACTGTTTGCCTGGTCGTTGTATGCCACCTCTTGGATTCAGGTGTTGGCCACTCCCGTAATTGGCATCACCTTGCTCATGATCGTTGCCGAGCGTGTATTCGGTATCGGCCTTTTCGATCCGTCCATTGGTGGCGATCCCATTTTGTATCAGCACTTGTTCTGGATATATTCCCATCCGGCGGTTTACATTATGGCGCTTCCTGCCATGGGGGTTGTGTCTGAAATCATTCCCACCTTTGCCCAACGAACCATTTTTGGATACAAAGCCATCGCGTATTCCAGCATGGCCATTGCCTTTGTGGGTTATTTTGTTTGGGGACACCACATGTTTACCTCAGGCATGAGCGGAACCGCAGCCATTGTATTTTCCATTCTGACCTTCATGGTGGCCATCCCAACGGCGATTAAAGTATTCAACTGGTTGGCAACACTTTACAAAGGATCTATCGACATCAAAGTTCCATTGTTGTTTGCGCTGGCATTTATCTTCAACTTCCTGATTGGCGGTTTAACCGGATTGGTTGTGGGGGCTTTGGCTGTGGATGTACATGTTCACGACACCTATTTTGTGGTGGGACACTTCCATTACGTGATGTTTGGCGGCACCGGATTTGCCTTTTTTGGCGCCCTGCACTATTGGTTTCCCAAAATCTGGGGCAAGATGTACAACATGACCCGTGCTTACGTGGCCTTTGGCTTTCTGTTTATCGGTTTTAACATTCTGTATTTCCCCATGCTCATACTTGGCGTGATGGGAATGCCACGTCGCTACTACGATTATCTTCCCGAATTTCACACCCTGAATCAGATTTCTACCATAGGATCGTGGATTCTGGTGGTGGGATTATTGCTGATGATATATAACCTGGTGGCCGGGTTCCGCAAAGGTAAAAAAGCCGACGGCAATCCCTGGCATGGCATCACCCTCGAATGGCAAACCGCCTCTCCTCCACCCTTGCACAATTTCGATCAGATGCCTGAGCTGCCCGCAGGAGGCCCATACAATTATCCCAACGCAAAATCTGAATAGTATCTCCCTATGAACCAACATTTCACCTTACCCAATTCAGGGCATAACTACGATGCCAAGGCCTCAAAAATGGGCATGTGGCTGTTTTTATACACCGAATTATTGCTTTTCGGAGGCTTATTTTTGGTGTACATGGTCTATCGTTCGCTCAACGAAGAAGCATTTTTGGTGGCCTCCTTCAACCTCAATGTGTGGCTCGGGACGGCCAATACAGTGGTACTGCTCACCAGCAGTATGACTGTGGCCATGGCCATAACGGCGCTTCAATTGGGAGATGCCAAAAAATCGGTGATGCTTTTGTGGCTCACCATCCTGGCTGCCCTGTTTTTTCTGGTGGTAAAATATTTTGAATGGACGGCCAAATTTGAACACGGATTGTTTCCCGGCATGGATCACTTTAACCACTTGCCTGTGGGCGAAAAACTTTACTTCTACCTGTATTTCTTCATGACCGGACTGCATGGTTTGCACGTAATCATCGGTGGCATTTTCATTATCGTGGTCATCAATCGCATCAAAAGCGGACGTGTGAACCAACAACGCTATCAGCTGTTGGAAAACTCAGGACTCTACTGGCATTTGGTTGACCTTATCTGGATTTACTTGTTTCCTTTATTCTATTTAATACACTAATTATGAAGCATCCACATTCTACCAACGAATCGCATGCGGAACATATCACGCCGTACCGCGAGCATGTGGGCACCTGGGCCGGGCTCATCCTGCTCACCATGATGACCGTATTTATTTCGGTATTTGGCGCCGACTTGCGCACCCTCACCGTGGCCACTGCCCTGTTGATAGCCAGCGTAAAAGCCCTCGTGGTGGCATATTATTTCATGCACCTGAAATACGATCCGAAAATTTACCGCGTCATGATGGGGATTGTGATGACACTGTTCACCGTCTTTTTAGTCATGGTTATTATAGATTACTTAACACGATAAAAATTTATGAATGCTTCAAATTTTGTTGAAGGTGTTGATTTTACGCTTTATTTAATACTTGGAATTGCGGTATTTTTTCTGGTGGGCATTACCAGCACCATGATCTATTTTTTGATCAGATACCGGAAAAAGAGAAACCCGGTGGCCACCAATATTGAAGGCCATGTGGGACTGGAAATTGTTTGGACGGTGATTCCTACCATACTGGTAATCATTATGTTTTACTATGGATGGACGGGCTACAAACCCATGCTGAAGGCTCCTGAAGGTGCCATGGAAATTGAGGCCACCGGACAAATGTGGAAATGGACCTTTGTATATCCTGACGGCAAAACCGTTGACTCGCTGGTACTTCCCATCGACAAACCCGTAAAACTCAACCTGAAAAGTCCGGATGTGCTGCACAGCCTGTACATTCCCGCGTTCCGCCTCAAACACGATGTGGTGCCGGGCGGCGAAAATACCATGTGGTTTATTCCGCAAAAATTGGGAACCTACGACATACTTTGCGCAGAATATTGCGGACAATTACACTCCTACATGTTGAGCAGCGTTACGGTAGTTCCCGAAGCGGAATACGAAACATGGCTCAAAAGCACTCCCGACCTGAGCAACGAACCTCCCGGTTTATCGCTCATGAAAAAAAATGCCTGTGTATCGTGTCACACATTGGACGGAACCCGCCTGGTGGGTCCCTCGTTTAAAAACCTCATGGGTCGTGAAGAAACAGTGGTGATTGATGGAAAAGAACAAAAAATAGTCGTTGATCGCGATTTTATCATGCAATCCATCAAAGAGCCCAACGCGGCCATTACAGCCACCTACCAACAAGGCTTGATGACACCCTACAAAGACATCCTGAGCGATGAGGACATCAACCACATCATCGACTACATCGAAACCTTGAAATAACTGGCTATGAGAGAGAAAATAAAATTGCTGTTGGAGCTCAACAAGGTGAGAATTACCTTCGCGGTAACGCTAACCATGCTGGCCGGATATGCCTTGGCTAAAAATACCATCGACACCGGAGTAATACTGCCCATGTTGGGGATATTTGTGTTGGCCTGTGGTTCGGCTGCACTCAACCATTTTCAGGACCGCGACCGCGACGGACTAATGGCCCGCACCATGAACCGCCCCATACCTTCCGGAAAAATAAGCGGAACCTGGGTGTTGGTGATCGCCTTCGTGGAAATCGCCTTAGGTACTTACCTTATTTACCTGGGAAGCAACTTTTTGGCCGCTCAGTTGGGGCTGCTCGCGCTCATTTGGTACAACGCCATTTACACCCCCTTAAAGCGCAAAACCGCCGTGGCCGTGATTCCCGGAAGCATCATTGGTGCCATTCCCCCCATGGTTGGCTGGGTAGCCGGTGGCGGTTCCATTACCGATCCCCGATTACTCATTTTGGGATTCTTCTTTTTTGTTTGGCAGGTTCCTCATTTTTGGTTGCTCATGCTCAATTACGGAAAAGAATACGAAAAAGCCGGATACCCGTCCATTACTGCAAAAATCAGTCACCAGCAGATTAAAAACGCCACCTTTGTATGGACCGCAGCCACGGCCATAGCAGCCCTGATGCTTCCCGTTTACGGGCTGGTGGGCACCCTGTTTTTTAAGGTGATCGTAGTGCTGGCGGCAGTTTGGCTGGTGGCGGTGTTTTCTCCATTGCTCAAAACAAAGAAAACCGATTTCAACCCGTTTTATTACTTTATGCGCATCAACTATTTTGTGTTGGTGATGATTGTAACGCTGAGCATAGATCCGTTGTTTTAGAGATTATTGCATATAGAAGTCGCGGATTGGTGAGGTAAAAACGATGTGTCGGCCCAGTTGCCCGGCGAGATGATTTTAGGTAAAACTTGTTAGGTAAGCAACCACCTTAAGGCAGCCTTTTCGGTACTAAATACTTGTACATCAAAGCCAACTTCGTCGTACACCTTTTGTTCAAAAAGCATGGAAGCCGCAGTGGATCGGGGATCTTCCAAAATCAGGGCTTGTTTTTTACCTCGCACCATATTTTCGATATTTCGCATGAAATTAACGATTTCTGTTACCTCCTCTACTGAAAAAATAAATCTACTCCTTCGATAATCTGAAAGCAGGTTGTATTTCATTTGGGTAAATTCGGGCATGGCCAACAATTGCGTCCAAACTTCACCAATATTTTCCGTGGTTAAAAAACCCGAATGTCGGTAGATGATCAGCTTACGGTCGTGGTCTATGTCTAAGGTGTATTCCATCAATTAGTCTTTGGTATGAATAATAGAAACAGATTAATATCCAAATTGAGATTGAAATCAGGATGAGTTGGCGAGGTAAAGTTAAAATAAAAGTTCAGATTTATAGACACTTCAGACGGATTTTTGAAGGGAAATCAATGAAACACGGATAATTCAATTAAACCACACAGATATGGCTTACTTCTACAACTTCACAAACTTCCTATTAATAACCTGTTCAGAAACAAAGATCAAGAGGATAAAACTGCCTGAAGACAGCATGTTCACCTCCAATCCTAACAATGAAAAACTTTTCTTTTAAATCAAACAAGTACCCTTCATATCCCATACACCCAATAATTGTACACGATCAATCCCAAGCCCACACAGGTCGATAAAGTCGGTAACCTGATTGGGATAAATTTCAATTTATTGTTTTGCAGACCGTTCGCTTACATCACTTACATACGTATCAAAAAGCCAAAGATAGGCATCTGCAAACTGATCGCGCCAAAAGGATTCGGAATGTGTACCTCCTTGTATTTCTTTGGAAACCAATTCGTTTTCACCAAAACCCATCACAGCAAGGCTATCGTTCATATTCCACATTCCCCGGGTATATTCATCGCCTTCGGCACCACCCATGAGTTGATAAATCCGCATGGGTTCCTGCTTTTGCACGCCGGAGGTAAAAACCCACACCGAATCGGATATCCAATAGGCCGGCGAAAAGATACCCGCTTTACTAAAAACATCTTGAAATTTCAGGGCAGCATATTGCGAAATCAATCCGCCCATGGAGCTGCCCATAACACCCGTATTCTCCCTGTCGGGAAGGGTTCTGAAATTTTCATCGATGTAGGGTTTGAGGGTTTGCACAAGAAAATCTACATATTCATCACCCAAGCCACCACCATACTGATTATTTATCCAAGGAAGGTATTCGTTGATGCGTTCGGTTCCGCCATGATCAATTCCCACCACGATGGGCACCCGAAATCCCTGGTCGGACAAGCCATTCAATGTTTCGTCCACCTCCCACTCACCCACGTACGAGGTGGTGGCATCAAAAAGATTCTGTCCGTCGTGCATGTACAAAACCGGATAACGCTCATCGCTTGTGTCATAATTGGGGGGCAGGTAAATCCAGATACGCCGATTTCTGTCCAATTGCGGCATGTAGAAACCATTGTCTAACACCTGCACGTTGGCCGCAGCAGTCGAGCCGCCACCACCGCCTCCCAAATCAGTCCATTGAGCGATGACAAAGTAGGTAGTACTTCCATTTCCAAAAACAAACTGTCGATCGGGGATTTCTTCTCCATTGGCTCCCTTTTCCACCCGATACCAATCGCCTCGGGTAAATTTGAACGAAATGGTGGTTCCCTCCGTTTGTTGAGGCATGACGATCGACCATAGACTGTCTGAATTTTTGGTCAGTTGATAGGCTTCATCCCCCGGATTCCATGAGTTGAAGCTCCCTGCCACAAAAATATTTTCTCCGACAGGAGTATCCTCAGGAATGGATTGAAGTATAAAGGCGGCTTGCGACCAACCACCGACAAAGAGTAACAAGAGAATAGAAAGGGTAATAATTTTTTTCATCAGACAAAAATCGGAAACAGGTATAAAAAATGAGCATAAATATTTATCAAAACTAACCAAAATTATCTGAATCGGAATACTATTTTCCATCGGCTAATCCACTGCATATCCATTACTTACAACCCATGGTTCATAATTTTATATTAAATCTGACTCCATATATGGTTTACTTATGTAATAAATCATATATTTGGAACTTCAAACTACGATAAAACTAAATGGCTCTCATTCAACGAATTTTTAACTTTTACAGAGATGGATTTCGCAGCATGACAGTGGGCAAGCGGTTGTGGCTCATTATTTTCATCAAGTTGTTTATCATGTTTGCCATCCTGAAGCTTTTTTTCTTTCCGAACTATTTACAAACCAATTTCAATACCGATGAGGAACGGGGAAACCATGTTCTCGAACAATTAATTAATAAAAAGTAATATTATGGAACATTTCGACATGGCGCTTGTGGACTGGTCGCGAGCGCAATTTGCTCTCACAGCGATGTATCATTGGCTTTTTGTACCATTGACGCTGGGGTTGAGTTTTATTGTGGCCATTATGATGACCATTTATGTAAAAACCGGCGATGAGCTTTGGAAAAAGATTACCAAATTCTGGCTCACCCTGTTTGGCATCAACTTCGCCATTGGCGTGGCCACGGGGATTATTCTGGAGTTTGAATTTGGCACCAACTGGTCCAATTACAGCTGGTTTGTGGGCGACATTTTTGGCGCACCCCTGGCCATTGAAGGCATCATGGCCTTCTTTATGGAATCCACCTTTATCGCCATCCTGTTTTTCGGATGGGGCAGGGTAAACAAAGGCTTTCATCTGGCCTCAGCCTGGCTGGTTGCCATTGGGTCTAACCTGAGTGCATTGTGGATATTGGTAGCCAATGCCTGGATGCAAAATCCTGTGGGCATGCGCTTTAACCCTGAAACTGCCCGCAACGAAATGCTTAATTTTTGGGAGGTCTTGTTTTCGCCCACGGCCATCAACAAATTTCTGCACACCGTATCATCAGGTTATGTACTCTCCGCCATTTTTGTGGTAGGTATCAGTGCCTGGTTTTTGATCAAACGCCGAAACATCACCTTTGCCAAAAAGAGCATGGTGGTAGGTGCCGTATTTGGTTTATTCGCTTCTCTTTACCTTTTCATGACCGGCGACGAATCGGCCAGAGAAGTATTTCGCAGACAGCCCATGAAATTTGCCGCCATGGAAGGACTCTACGATGGCGAATCCAACGCACCTTTGGTGGTAATTGGTTTGATGAAACAAGCCCCCAACCCACAACAACCCAACGTGGAACAGTTTGCATTTAAAATTGAAGTCCCCAACTTGCTTTCCTACATGGCCGCACTCAATCCCAACGCCTTTGTACCCGGAATTCGCGACCTGGTGCACGGCAATAAGGAACAAGGCATTATGTCGTATTACGAAAAAATTGAGAAGGGAAAGATCGCCATTCGCGCACTGAGCGACTACAAAGACGCGTTGGAAAGCAACGACCGCCATGCCGCGGAGTCGCATCTCAAACTTTTCAACGAAAATTATGCCTATTTCGGATACGGGTATTACGACGACCCCCACGATTTGATTCCAACCGTTCCGTTAACCTTCTATTCTTTCCACATTATGGTAGGACTGGGCACACATTTTCTGATACTCTTCATTGTATTGCTGGTACTGCTGTATCGCAAAAAAATAGAGAAAGTGAGGTGGGTGCTATATGTGGCACTTTGGACCATTCCTTTGGCATGGATTGCTTCGCAGGCAGGATGGATTGTAGCAGAAGTGGGACGGCAACCATGGGTAATTCAGGACCTGATGCCCACACTTAGCGCCGTATCCAACATCGACAAGGGCTCGGTAATGCTGACTTTCTGGATATTTGCAGCCACCTTTACCGTGTTGCTTATTGCCGAAATTAAAATTATGGTTTCACAGATTGGATCACAATCTAAAAATGAAGGAGGGCACTAATCATGTTTGAAAACTTATCATACTTAGCGTTACAACAATACTGGTGGATGATTGTTTCCTTGCTGGGCGCATTGCTGGTATTTATGTTTTTTGTTCAGGGCGGACAAACCATGATCAGATGTTTGGGAAAAACCGACAATGAGGTAAAGATGCTGGTAAACTCATTGGGCAGAAAATGGGACCTTACATTTACCACGCTGGTCACCTTTGGAGGAGCGGCTTTTGCCTCGTTCCCCCTGTTCTATTCCACAAGTTTTGGCGGAGCCTATTGGGTTTGGATGCTAATCCTTTTTGCCTTCATCATTCAGGCAGTTTCGTACGAATACCGAACCAAAAAGAACAACTTTCTGGGTGCCAAAACCTTTGAAACTTTTCTTTTCCTAAATGGCTTGTTGGGAACCATCCTTGTTGGAACAGCCGTAGCTACCTTTTTTACGGGCTCCGATTTTATTGTCACCAACATGAACCACAGCATCTGGCAAAGTCCGTACAGAGGTCTGGAACTTGCTTTCAACTTCACCCGTTACGAAACCTTTATCAACCTGTCGTTAGGATTGGCTGTATTTTTCCTGGCGCGCACCTTGGGCATCCTCTACTTTTTCAATAACGTGGATGACGAAACCATTCTGGCCAGAGCCAGAAAGAAATTACTGCCCAACGCCATACCTTTTGTGTTTTTCTTTCTGTTTTTCCTCATTAACATCCTGTTAATTGATGGATTTGCCTACGACCCCGTTACAGGTGTTGTGCACATGGAACCCTACAAATATTTTAACAACCTGCTGGAAATGCCTGTTAATACGGTGATTCTGTTAGTTGGTGTTTTGGCCGTTTTGTTGGGCATTGTTCGGGCAGGATTCTTCTACGACAAGTGTGGCACCAAGGGCATCTGGATTTCGGGCATTGGCACCGTCCTGACCGTGTTTGCTTTGTTCCTGTTGGTGGGACTTAACAATACCTGTTTCTACCCCTCCACAGCCGACTTACAAAGTTCGCTTACCATTCAAAATGCCTCCTCAAGTGTTTACACGCTGGTGGCCATGAGCTATGTGTCGCTGTTGGTTCCGTTTGTTCTGGCTTATATCTGGTATGCCTGGAGGTCACTCAACAAAAAACCCATCACGGCCAAGGAAATGGAAGACGACACCCATGCCTATTAATTTTAACCACTAAAAACGAAAAAGATGTATTTAAAAGAAATATTATGGTTTTTTAGCTGGCCCGTTTTTATCTGGGTTAGCTACCTGCTCGTCCGGTATGTATTGAATAAACTGGAAAAAAAAGGAGCAATATAACTTCCCATCCGGATTTCGGAAACCAAAAAGCACCCTGTTATCAAGATGGGGTGCTTTTTTTGTAAACCTATGATCAACAAATAAGACTTAGAAACTGTCTGAATTTTTCCGGAAGGGAAATCAGATGGGCGGAATATGAAATAATGCTCTATCCATATCGTCCGCCCATGGCGGATGAAACAAACTGGTAAAACTATTCTTCTACCCATATTTGACTACTAAACAGAGTCTAAATCAAAGTTTAGACAGTTTCTTAGATTCAATTTTTCATAACACAAGCTTAACCCCCAATTTATTTTCAGCTAACACACAAGCTTGATTTTAGCCGTTTGATAAGCTCAGACCATGGATTCAAACTTTCTGCACCACCGTATGTTTTCAAAAACCTTACAAACCGACATTTCAACCTTTATTGACCGGCAAAAAAACCGTTTTCCGGAAAATGAAACCTTGCGTATCGACCTGCATTGTCACGACTACAACAGCGATGTTCCCGATGAAATACTTGGCCGAATATTGAATGTTCCGGAAACATGGACCCCCACCGAAACTGTCATTAAAACACTAAAAAACAACAACTGCAACGCCTTCACCATCACCAACCACAACAATGCCCGATCGTGTTACGAATTGCAATCGAAAGGCTTTGACATCCTGACCGGGGCCGAATTCAGTTGTACCGTTCCCGATTTCAAAGTGGGTATTCATGTTTTGGCCTACGGGTTCACTCCTCCGCAAGAGGTAAAGCTCAACAAGCTACGCAAGAATGTGTATGCTTTCCAGGAATACGCCATTTCGCAAGGAATTCCGACAGTTTGGGCCCATCCCCTTTATCATTACAGTCCGAAAAGCATTCCCGGAATGGCCTTTTTCAATAAAATGTCGTTGATCTTTGAACGATTTGAAGTCATTAATGGTCAAAGAGATACCTGGCAAAACCTGTTGGTAAAATCATGGGTGGAAAGTCTTACTCCGGAAATCATTGACGTAAACGCTCGAATTGCCGGGATCAATCCTTACGACTATTGCAACGACCCGTACACCAAGCACATGACCGGAGGTTCCGACAGCCATATGGGGATATTTACCGGATTATCAGGCACGTTGCTTCACATTCCCAACCTGGAACTAAGGCAAAAAAATGAACTTATTTCAACCCTTGCCCTGGAAGCCATTAAGGAAGGACGAACGGCTCCCTATGGGTCGCACAACAACAACGAAAAGCTCAACATCGCCTTTATCGACTACGTATGTCAGATTGCACTCAATTATAAGGATCCCGGATTGCTCCGGATGGTGCTTCATAAAGGAACCAATCGCGATAAAGTACTGGCTTTCATTATCTCCAATGCTTTCGCCGAACTCAAACGGCACAAAACCACCATGAGTTTCGTTGAAATTTTTCATCATTCCTTTAGCGGAAAGGCACCAAAAAAGTACAAACGCATGTTGGTGTCCAAGGCATACAAACCTGTTTTTGACGAAGCCTTAAACATCGCCAAAGCTAAAAATGAAAATCCTGTCGGTTCGGACGCACGCTATAACCAAAGTATTCAAAACATTGCCAACGAACTTAACCAACTGCTTTGGAAAAGAACCACGAAAAAAATTGAGAAACTCAAAGTAGAGAAAAACCTCAACGAGCTCACATGGAATCAAATCATGGAGCAATTTGAAATTCCGGCCAACATCAGCAATTACCTCGAAACGGGTAAAAAAGAAGAAAAAAAGGGTAAAAAATCGTCTAACAAAACCAACCTGCTCAAGTTGTTGGACGGGTTGTCGTTTCCATTTCTGGCCTCAACGCTCCTGCAGGCGGCCAACTTCACCAGTTTAAAAGTGCTCTACAATGCCCGTCCGATGCTCAACGAATTTTCGGAAAATCTGGAAAAATACCGACATCCCAAACGCATGTTGTGGCTTACCGACACCTTTGAAGACAAAAACGGCGTTTCGATGGTATTGCAAACCATGCTCCAATATATACAAACAAATAATTTGCCCATCGATTTGCTCGCATGCAGCGATACCCTGTCTTCGCAAAAAAATCTTCTGGTGGTTAAACCTCAGGCTACCTTTACGCTACCCTATTATCAACAACAACCCATTCGCATCCCCAATCTGGACAGGATTACAGAAATTTTCCGGGAAGGAGAATACGACCGTGTGATGTCGTCAACAGAATTGCCCATGGGCATGGTGGCAATTTTTCTGAAACATGCCTACACAGTTCCGGCGTATTTTTACATGCACACCGACTGGATGACCTTTGGCAAGAAAACCCTTAAGCTGGATTTGCTGAGCCTAAGCCGGTTAAAGAGACTGCTGCGCGGTTTTTACCAATTATTTGATGGCGTTTTTGTACTTAACAGCGACCACAGGAAGTGGCTCACAGGCGAGCAAATGAGCCTTGAACCCGATCAGGTGAAAATGACCGCACATTGGGCTGATGAACCATTTCGCCTCATCGAAAACAAGATGGCAGAAATCGTTCCCAACGACAAAAAAGCGCCCACCATCGTTTATGCAGGACGCTTAAGCAAAGAAAAAGGCGTATTGGAATTGCCCGAAATCGTAGGTCAGATAAGAAAAAACCATCCGGAATTGCGACTCATGATTGCTGGAACCGGTCCTGAAGAAAAAACCTTGAAAGAACAAATGCCGGAAGCCGATTTTTTGGGTTGGGTTGACAAAGCCGACCTTCCCGGGCTTTATTCTTCATGTGATTTACTCCTACTTCCAAGCAAATTCGATACCTTCAGCTTGGTGGTACTGGAAGCCATGAGCTGCGGCCTGCCTGTGATTGCCTACAAAGCGAAAGGACCCAAAGACATCATCATCGACAATAAAAACGGATTTTTAGTGAAAAGTCGGGATGATTTCGCGGAAAAAGCCTCTACCTACCTGAAAACACCTGAAAGCCATGCACCCATGCGTCGCGAAGCCATCCGCAGAGCCCAAGAATACAGTGCCCGCGATATCATGACCCAACTACTGACTGACACCGGACTCACCTCTTAAAATCAACCGGGATGCAATCAAATAACCAGGAAAGTTGGTGGAAGTACGGCGTGATCTATCAAATATACACCCGCAGTTTTTATGACAAAAACGGAGATGGCATCGGCGATTTGGCGGGAGTAATTGACAAACTCGACTATTTAAAAAATCTGGGAATATCGGCCATCTGGCTCACCCCCATTTTCGAGACTCCCAATTGTGATTTTGGCTATGATGTACGTGATTACCGTGAAGTTGATCCAACCCTGGGCACTATGGACGAATTCACCACCCTGTTGCAGGAAGCCCATCAACGAAACATCCGGGTGATTCTCGACATGGTACTTAACCACACATCGCACCTGCATTCATGGTTTTTGGAATCGCGATCGTCCACCGAAAATAGCAAACGCGACTGGTATATCTGGCACGACAAAGTAGATGGCGGACCACCCAACAACTGGAAAAACGCCTTTGGCGGCAGTGCCTGGGAATGGGATGCAAAGACCGAACAATACTATTTGCACTCCTTCCTGAAAGAGCAACCCGACCTCAACTGGCGGAATAAGGACGTACGAAATGCCTTTTTCGACATCCTCCGGTTTTGGCTTAAGTTAGGAGTTGATGGATTTCGGCTGGATGTAATCAACATGATTGTGAAGGATAAAAAGTTCAGAAACAACCCCTTTACTTTTCGTTTTCCATTTTTTCAGGAACCCAAATACAATTCCAATCAGGACAAATCACTCAAGATTGTAAAAAAAATAAGAAAGGTAATCGACGAATTTGACGACCGGTTGTTGGTGGGAGAAATCTACACCCTCCCTCCCGGAAATGCCCGTGCTTCGTCGGCGTACCTTCGGAATGGCAACGACGGACTACATCTGGCCTTCGATTTCTCCTTGCTATTCTCCAAATGGAAAGCCCGAAACTATTACCTCAACTTAAAAAGGTGGTTCAACCTGATTCCGGAGGATGGATGGCCTTGTCATGTACTTTCCAACCACGATTTGCATCGAAGCTTCAATCGCAGCGGTTTGTTTTCTGAACCTGAAAAGAAAGCCAAGGTAGCATCCGTTTTGATGCTCACCCTCAAAGGCACTCCTTTTATCTATTATGGTGAAGAAATTGGCATGGAAAACACACCCGTTCCGCGAAGAAAAATCAGCGACCCCCTGGGCAAAAAATATTGGCCTCTCTATTCAGGACGCGACCAGGCCCGCAGACCCATGCTTTGGAACAACAGCCCCCATGCCGGATTCTCCGTCAAAGAACCATGGCTTCCCATCAACAACAACTATCGTGAAAAAAGCGTTGAAACCCAAAGTAAGGACGAAAAATCCATTTTCTCGCTTTACAAATCCCTCATGGAAATCAGGCAACACAAACCGGCTTTGTCTGTGGGCAATATCCGTTTTGTTGAAAAAGGCTTGCTCGGTATTCTGGCCTACACGCGGACACATGAAAACCAAACGATCCTTGTAGCACTCAACTTCAGTTCGCGAAAAAAAACAATGTCGCTTCCCAAACACAGCCGATGGAAAATACTGGCCAACACCTATATTACCTACGAAAACCTGGTTTTTTCCGAACAACTGGATTTGTTGCCCTACGAGGCAGTGATTTTGGAAAAAGATTGATTTCTACTCAGAAAAGATTTCCGTTGATTCTGCTCTCAAACTATCCCATTATCAAGGGTAGGTCAACCCGATTTTCTTTCTTACCGCATCCAATGTTTTGATGAGTGTCCAACTCATGTTGAGTGGCATTTTGTTGCTTTGAGTAAGCCCCGCATTCAAACAGCGCATCACCTCCTTGATTTCGTGGACATAACCATGACCAAGGTAGGGGATATTGAAAATTTCAGGAGGTTCGCCATCACGTTGCAAAGTGATTTTTTCGGGATGATGAAAGCGTCGGTGCACATGAATGGAACCATGTTCCCCTTGTACAATTGCTTCTACGGGGGTATCGGCCACCAATGAACAATCGAGTTGTGCCCTTGCCGGATCTACGTAATCAAATGTCATGGAACATTGGTTATCAACGCCTGTTTCGGCGAAGCTTGCCCCGGCTTCAATTTTATCAGGACTCCCCAGCAAAAGCAATGAAAGATATACCGGATAAATGCCAATATCGAGCAATGCCCCACCTCCCAATGATTTTTTGAACAACCTGGAATCAGCATCGTAATGGGCCTGATAACCAAAATCGGCTTGTAAGGAAACAATCTTTCCAATGGATTTATCTTCAACCAATTGAACTAATTTTTCGGTGGCCGGAATAAAGCGGGTCCACAAGGCTTCCATTAAAAAGAGACGCTTCTCCCTGGCGCGTCGCATCATGATTTCAACCTCCTCCCCATTCATTCCCAGTGGTTTTTCACATAAAACGGCTTTTCCGGCATCAAGACAAAGCTGGGTATGTTCCAAATGAAGGGCGTGAGGTGTGGCTATGTACACCACTTCCACTTCCGTGTTGCCAACGAGCTCTTCGTAGTTGTCATAGTATCGCGGTGACTGATATTTTTCGGCGAAAGCTTTGGCATTGTTCGCATCACGCGAAGCCACTGCTACCAGCTCGGCACCTTCCACCAGCAACAGATCGGAGGCAAATTTATGGGCAATACGACCCAATCCAATGATACCCCATTTAATTTTTCTACTCATTTTTCAGTGAGTTTAAAGCCTCTTGCAAACAAGTATAATTTTCATCGTCAAAACAAACCAACATCACCTTTTCGATTCCCGAATTCAATTTCAACCAAGCCCCGAGCGTTTCAACCGCCACCTTGGCCGCCTTTTCCTTGGGGTAGCCATAAACTCCGGTACTGATACACGGAAAGGCAACACTGCGACAACCAGACTTTAGGGCCAAATCCAACGATTCACGATAGCAAGAGGCCAGGGCATCAGGCTCTCCCGATTTTCCACCGTGCCACACAGGACCAACGGTATGTATCACAAAGCGGGCAGGCAGTTTTCCGGCAGTGGTAATCACAGCTTTTCCGGCAGGACATCGACCCTGATTCGCAACAATGACCTTGCACTCCTCCAAAATTTTCGGTCCGCCGGCGCGGTGAATGGCACCATCCACTCCCCCACCACCCATCAAGGATGAATTGGCCGCATTGACCACGGCGTCCACCTCCAAAAGGGTAATGTCGCCCTTTATAAGTTCAATGTGGGCATCTCCTATCTTCATTTCAGTGTTTTTTATGCAATTGATTACAAAGGTAGGTATTGAATAGAATTGGAGCGGTGTAGAGAATAGTTTTTCCGTTCGAATCGCAAAATAAATGTCCTTAGCGAAAATGACAAAAAGATAACTCTTCTTCGCCCCCTATTTGGCAGATAGTTGAATAATATCCTTCGGCTCAAGCACCTGTTTATCATAACCTTTCAGCATGACATGGATCATGGCCAATCCCACTTGGGTGGTATCGACTACCGAATTGGGCGATATGGCCTTGTAGCCTTTCACCAACCACAAAAAGTAATCGTACATAAACTGATACAACTTTGTACGCGATTTGATTCCCCGCAAGGGAATAATAGCTCCCGGACGGAACATGAAAGCTTGTTTAAAACCCAGATTCAGCAAGTCGTTTTCAGTTTTCCCCTTTACCCTGGCCCACATGATGCGCCCCTTTTCGGTGGAGTCGGTTCCCTGCCCTGAAACGTAGGTAAAGGTCATGTGACGGTTGATTTCTACCAGTGTTTTGGCCAACGCCAAGGTATAATCATAGGTAACTTTTCTGTATTGCTCTTCCGAGAGTCCGGCAGCGCTGATGCCCATACAGAAAAAGCATGCATCGTATCCCGACAATTCTTTGGTATAGGGAGAGAAGTCGTTGAAGTCGGCAACCTTCAATTCTTTAAGTTTGGGATGGTTCATACCCAGAGGATTGCGACCCACAACCAAGACTTCTCCAATTTCTTTGTGGTCGAGGCACTCGAGCAACACGCCTTTGCCAACCATGCCGGTGGCTCCTGTAATGATTACTTTTTTCATGGATATATGCTTTTTAGTTGGTGATCATATGTTGATTCAAAGATGAAATATTACCCGCTAAAAATACCAATATTTTGAGTGATTTGGCAAGTATAACAAATATCGCATGCCCAAGTCGGGTTTTGAACCATTCATCGGACAAACAACAATTGACTATATTTGCACCTTAAAATTATTAAATCTTTAGCACGCTCATTATGCGCAAATTAACACTCTTCACCATTTTTACGCTTTCCATTGCTACACTGTTCGGACAAACCCATCAGGGAGTAACCGGCTTTGCTACCAAAGGTGCTACCGTTAACGTAGGTCAAATGGCCAATAATCCCGCCACCGACTTCAGTCAATTTCCGGGGATAAAAACACCCAACAAAAACTGGAAAGCTCCGGAGTTTAAGGTGAATCCTGACCGCATTATTTATCAGGAACCCATCACCAACACCAACAAGTCATCGGTTGCTGTGCGCGAAAACTCACCCGCTCCCACCACCGACTTCCTGGCAGTGGTAGACAATCAACGTTCCATTCCTCCGGATGTGAACGGTGCCGCAGGCCCCAATCACCTGATGACCACCCTCAACACCGAAGTTAAAATACAGGATAAGCAAGGCAATGTACTCATGAGCACGGCATTGGGTACATTTTGGAAACCACTTCCGGGGTACTCCAACACCTTCGATCCCAAAATACTATACGACCCCTACAACAACCGCTGGATAATGACCACACCCAGTGGTTCCAATGCCAATGAATCGAAACTCTACATCGGCGTAAGCGCCACATCCGACCCCATGGGCGATTGGTTCTTTTATTATGTGGATACCGATCCCAACGACATTGCCTGGTTCGACTATCCAAGCATCGGCTTCAATAAAAAATGGATTACGGTTAGCGGAAATATGTTTGGCGGCGACTATTACCGTACCGTTTACACCTTCGACAAAATGGCGGCTTACAATGGTGCCAAAAACCTTCAATACACCCGTTTTACCACCAGTGAAGGTTTCACCCTTGTGCCTTCCATTACCTACGACAACGAGGTGGAAGACCAATACCTGATTGCCACCAGCGATGGCAACTACAACGGCTATGGTTATATCAAAAAATTTAAACTCAGTGGCGAAACCAACAACCCCACCTTTGAATATGAAGGCGAAATTGGCATTCCTGAAACATGGTCGGGATGGGGTGGTGATTTTGGAAATTTCCTGCCTCAGTTGAATTCGCCCGAACTCATCAACTCGGTGGATGCCCGCATGGAAACGGTGATTTATCGTCACAATAAACTGTGGGCGGTGCATCATGTATTTTTGCCTGCCAACAACCCTGATCACGCCGCGGTACAATGGTGGAATCTGGATACCGATGGAACGGTTCTGGAACATGGTCGTGTGGAAGATACCACCGGCGTTTTTTCCTTTGCTTTCGCCTCCATCGCAGTGAATGCCAACGAAGACGTCTTTATCGGCCACAATGTTTTTTCGGCCACCCAATATGCCAGCGCAGGCTACTCATTCAAAGCCCATTACGACGAACCCAACAGCATCCGCACCTATTATCAATACAAAGACGGGGAAGCGCCCTATTACAAAACCTACGGCGGCGACCGCAACCGTTGGGGCGACTATTCTGCTGCATGTGTGGATCCCACCAACGATATCGACTTTTGGGCTTTGCAGGAGTTTGCCATGATACCCCAAGGCAGCGACACCTGGGGAACCTGGTGGGCCATGATGAAACCGGCCTTTTCGCCCGTAGCCGACTTTGAAGCCAACGAAACCACCATTCCCACCGGAGAGTCCATCAACTTTACCGACCTTACCGCCGGCGTACCCGGCCAATGGCAATGGACGTTTGAAGGCGGTGTTCCCTCCTCCTCTACCGAGCAAAATCCACAGAATATTGTATATCCCAGCGAAGGAGTTTTCGCCGTAACACTCACGGTGAGCAACGTGCTTGGATCGGATGAAATAACAAAAGAAGGCTATATTACCGTCAGTTCGGCCATCCTGCCTCAGGTGGCATTTTCAGCAGACAAGGAAAAGGTTTGTGTGGGCGAAGTGGTGCACTTTACCGACGAAAGTTTGTACAGTCCCATTAGCTGGGAATGGCAATTCGATCCTTCAACGGTTACATTCGTTAATGGAACAGATCAGTTCAGTCGTAATCCGGAAGTGGAATTCGACGAAGCCCAAACATACACCGTTACCCTCACCGCGGCCAACCTCAACGGCCCCACCACCCTATCGAAATACGACCTGATATTTTCGGGCGGTTTTCAACCCTGGTTTGCCGAAGATTTTGAGTACGAAGGATTTAACCGTCATGGCTGGACCATTGAAAATCCTGACAACAGTGTAACATGGGACATCTTCCCCATCGGAGGAAATAGTCCGGGACATCTGGCAGCGGGAGTCAATTTCAGGGCCTATCAAGCCATTGGTCAGCGCGACCGATTGATTTCACCACCCTTCAACCTGGAAGGTATGTCCAACGCGTATCTGGAATTTCAACATGCTTACTCTCAAAACACAGCCATCCCTGCTACCGACTCACTAATTGTTTATTTATCAGACGACTGTGGCGAAACATGGGTGCGTTTGAAATCCATGGGAGAAGACGGAACAGGCAATTTTGCCACCCATGTTCCCACAGAAGAGCCCTTCTTTCCGGCTATTCCTTCCGATTGGTGTGGCGATGGATGGGGAGCTGCATGCAATGTTATTGATTTAAGTCCGTGGGTCGGCGAACCCAACATTAAAATCGCCTTTGAAACCTTTAGCTTTTATGGAAATCCACTCCTCATCGACAACGTTTCTATTTCGCAAACAGTTGGTATTGAGGAATCTGTTGAAAAAAATGATGTGGTCATTTACCCCAACCCTACCCGCGGCATCATCCAGGTCTACATTCCTGAAAAATCCGGCATCACCTCGGTGGAATTGGTTAACCGGTTGGGGCAAGTGCTCGAAAAAGCACAAGTGGACGGTTCAGGAACGGTGGTATTGAATACCGCTCAAGAATTGAACTCCGGATTGTTTTTCATCAGAACCCAAGGAACGATTTTAAAAACATATAAAGTTCTGATTATCAAATAATGATTTGTTGAAATGAACCTGTTTTACATCCCACAATTGGTTGAGCCTGTTTTCAAACTGGACACTGAAGAGTCGAAGCATCTGGTACGGGTATTGCGAAAACAAGCCGGAGATACGATTGTTACCACAGATGGGAAAGGCATGTTCTACGATTGTCAGATTCTGGAAGCCAACCCCAAAGCCTGCGTGGTGGAAGTGATAGCCAAGAGAGAAGGTAACGACCAAAGGAAGTTTCGGGTCGAGATGGCAGTGGCACCAACAAAAAACATCAATCGTTACGAATGGTTTCTGGAAAAGGCCACCGAAATGGGTGTAGATGAGATCGTTCCGATCTATACTTTTCATTCGGAAAGACGGGAGATAAAACCCGACCGACTGGAAAAAGTTTTGGTAGCAGCCATGAAACAATCGCTGAAAAGCAGGTTGCCGAAACTCGCCGACGGAATTAAATACCAACGATTTATTGAACAACCCTTTGAAGGCGACAAATTTATTGCCTTCATCGATCGGCAGGTGACCCTCGAATTGGCGAAAGCCTGTCGGCCCCAAACCAACACCCTCATCCTGATTGGCCCCGAGGGCGATTTTAGTCAAGAGGAAGTGGAAGCAGCCAAAAAACAGGGCTTTGTTCCGGTAAAACTGGGCTCCTCAAGACTTCGCACCGAAACAGCTGCCATCGCGGCATGTCATACGATTCATGTTATCAATCAGCTAAACACCTCAAAGTAATTCATGCAACCACTCAGATTTCTTATTTTTTTATCGTTGATATTGTTTACACAACAGCTTTCTGCACAAGAGGTTAACATTGCCCTTCTGAAATACAGCGGTGGAGGCGATTGGTATGCCAACCCCACTTCATTGCCCAATTTGGTTAAGTTTTGTAACAAGGAGTTGAATACCGACATCAACCCTGATGTGCCTACCATTTCCATTGGAAGCAGCGAACTGTTCAACTACCCTTTTGTGCACATAACGGGGCATGGCAACATCATCCTTTCGCCCGAGGAGGTAGAAAATTTGAGGTTGTACCTGACTTCGGGAGGGTTCCTGCATATTTCCGACAATTACGGCATCGACCCTTACATTCGGAGGGAGATGAAAAGGGTGTTTCCCGATCAGGAGTTTGTAGAATTGCCCGTCAGCCACCCCATTTACCACCAAAAGTTTGATTTCAAGGACGGACTTCCAAAAATCCATGAACACGACGACCTCGATCCTCAGGGATTTGGCTTGTTTGTGGACAATCGTCTGGTGTGTTTTTACGACTATGAGTGCGATTTGGGTGATGGCTGGGAAGATCAGGCGGTACACCACGATTCGCAGGAAAAACGTACCGAAGCCCTGGAGATGGGAGCCAATATGATTCAGTATGTTTTTACAAAATAGGTTTTCGAATTCCGCCTGGCGACCTAATCCAAATTTTACCTTTTGATTAGTATTTTATTTACAACCGACTCGTTTCCTTGAAGTTGCAAAATATACACCCCCTTCTCGTAGCTTGAAACATCAACAACCAATTGCTGATACTCCTCATTCGATATGTCAATTTTTAATGTCATGAGTTCCTCACCACTTGCCGAAAACAGTCGCAGAGTTGAAAAATGACAAGAAGCATGATATCCTATGGTGAAGCTACCCTGGGTTGGATTGGGATAAACACTTACCAGTGAAGTTATTGGCAAGACTTCGGAAGTTCCCATAGTACAGGTAAGATAATCGAAAACAATGGTCAACTCATCTGAATTTTGGCAGCCAGATACAGTATCGGTTATTTCAACAGACCATAATTGAATCTGTTCCCATCCGCCGATTGCATTAGCCAACTGCATCTGGTTTGTTGATCCATTCATCCACAGATATTGGTAACCGGGCCCGGCATCGAGCCAAATAGAGTCGTGTACACAAACGTAAATTGTATCGTGAACGGAAACATAGTCTTCAGCCTGGATTGAAAACTCAGGCAAGGGAATCACTTCAACCGACAGTTGCTCAACAACATTCACATACCCGTCACTCATTTCTAACTGATACACCGTTGTGCTTTCGGGGCTAACCATTGGACTTTGACTTGTTGATGACCAGGAAGAAGGAGGATTTGTCGTCCATTGATATGAATAATTCCCCGAGCCACCTGAACCAAATGCCGACAATTGGCTGCTTTGCCCCTGACAAATAATCTCAGGGCTGGCTGCGATGGTAACACTCAGTTCACCACCGCTAACCGTTACGAGCATTTGATCCACATTCTCGCAACCCGATGCCATATCTGTAACCGTAAGACTGAACAACTCTGAAGAAACAAGATTCAGTGTAGTTGGTTGTAAAACAGAATTGTCAACCAATAGATTTGCAGGTTGCCAATCGACTGAATAAGTTCCTGAACCACCAGAAACTGCTCCATACAGCACAGTTGTTTCGCCATAGGCGATGGAAATATCCCCTCCGGCGTCCGCAATTGTGGCCACGTTTTGTTCAACCATAACGTTGCTTACCAAAGTATTTTGGCCATCAAAAACAGTAACTGAATAAGTGGTAGTTTGTTCGGGAAAAACTATTGGATCAGCGACCGTAGAAGAAAACCCGGCAGGATCGCTTACCCAACTATAGGTGTAGTTCGATGATCCTCCCTGAGCATTGGCATGCAACTGCGAAAAATCTCCGGGACAAATTGACTCAGGGTTCGCCGTGGCAACCACCTCAAAAGGTGACCCCGTAACGTTGACCAACACGTCGTCCGTGGCCACACACCCCTGAAAATTATCAGTCACCGTAAGATTAAACAGGGTAGATGTAACGAGTGGAATGGTGTTGGTTTGCGAATTATTAGGGCTTACAACCAACGATTGAGGCTCCCAAAGATAGGTGTAATCGCCCGATCCTCCTGTGGCAGTGGCGTTTAGTGTGGCAAACCAATTGTGTGGAACAGACATATCTACACCTGCGGACACATCAGGTTTCATCTTTACCAAAACAGACTTAACCATACTCCGCGTACAAAGCCCGGTGGCGGTAGAGGTTGTAAGCGTCACCTGAAAGGTGCCTGCAGATTGATACACATGTTGTTGATTTTGCCCCATGGCGGTATTGCCATCACCAAAATCCCACAACCATTCAGTAATTTGTATTGATGGAGGATCTACTACGGAAGCATCCGTAAAGAAAGTGGGCTCTCCGCGACAAACTTCATTAAATGTAAAGTCAGGTAGGGTTACAGGATCGACGACTACTTGGGTAGTTACTGAATCAAGTTGTATTTCATCCCGGGAAATTACCAACGAATATGTTCCGGCAGAGGAAATATCTATGTTTGGAATACTTGGATTTTGAAGCGTTGAACTAAATCCATTGGGGCCTGTCCAAAGATAGGATGCATTGTTGATGTATTCAGCAAAAAGATCAAGTTGATCGGTAACACATACCGGACTGTTACTGGCACATATTTGAGGAAGAATAGAACAATCAGTAGCTCCTGAACCCCCTGTTTTCTGAACTGTAATGTCACAAGCTATATTTGAATAATTGGTGATCATCAAAATATAGTATTTATTCAGCTGGGCGTTTGATAAATTGCAAAATTCGACACTCCCCGGTAGATAACTACAATCGACTACGGCAGAGGAAGTTAAACCTCCGGAACAAGGGGTAACCGCATCGTCGAAAGGACCCCAGCAAATAAAATCAATATCCTCCGCTGGTGAGCTAGACATGGTAATATCAAGAGGTCCTTCAACACTAATTCGCAAATAAAACCAAGCCGGATTGGGTTGTGTGGCTAAGCAAGCATAATAAGGACCTATTTCGGCTGTATTATTAACCCCGGCAGGAAAAGTAAAAATATCGGTCGTACAAATAGGTTCAGCATTGATACAGTTCTCACCTCTAGTTCCCCGATCCCCCATGGCACATTCAACTAATTCGACACCAATATCCGTTTTCAAATCCCGGTATATCGCTCCAAGTTCTTCTTTGGACAAACGCCCATTCGACAGTTGAATATCATCCTTAAGCTGTTCAAAATCAGCTTGAATATCAACTTCAGTTTTATCGCTATCATCAGAAAAAACCATTATTTCTCCGGGCACACGGCCAAGTGTATAATGAAGATTCTCAGTCTTATTAAGCGCATCCATTAGCTGCAATCTAAATTCAAATGGCTGATATGCCATTAAATCCACAACTACTGTTTCGTGCTGAACTCCATTTTGACTGAACGCTGTCAGTTTACCAAAAAAAAGAATGGTTAAAAACGACACGATAAAAGTGGAGATGGTAAATAGACGATTCATAACTTATTTGTTTGATGAGAATTGGTATTGCGTTTCATGGCTATGGAAATCGGTGTAATAGCCCCAAAGGTAAAGTAAAAAGTTGATTTCATGACATAAAGCATCATCATTTGAAATAAATTTTTTTATCCCTGTCAAAACAAATTGAGCCATAACAAACCCTAAATTTTGTTAATATTTAACCGTTTTCAAAAATGATGTTATTTTTGTCGCAAAAAATTAACTATGCACACATTCAAATCTTATCTTACCATTGGCCTCTTACTTGTTGGTATGGCCACGTTTGCCCAGCAGGCAACTCCTGCGCCTGCCTTACCCAAGGACGCCAAATTGACCAATTTGCGTGAAGCGCAATACAACGACTATACTTTCGACCAGCTCATTTCACAGTACAAGGGCAAAGTTGTTTACCTCGACTTTTGGGCCAGTTGGTGCGGACCCTGCCGAAAAGAGATGTCGTTTTCCCCTGCCATGAAAAAGCAGTTGGCCGGAAAAGATGTGGTTTTTGTATATATTTCATCAGATCAGGATGGAAATAAATGGGTGGACATGATAAAAAATCTGCAGATTACGGGTGATCATTATCTGGCCAACATGAGCGTTTATAACGGTTACAACTCGTTGCTCGATGTGAAGTATATTCCCAGATATGTCATTATCGACAAAGAAGGGAAGATTGTGAACACCAATGCACCCCGCCCGAGTAGCCCGGAGGCCGTTACTGAAATAGAAAAATTACTCTAAAAAAATAGAAAACAAAAAAAAAGGCTTGCACCAATGGTGCAAGCCTTTTTTTTGTTTTGGTCTTGTTTTATTTCTCATCCAGTTTTTCCAGGTTTTCCATGCCTTTCATGTTCATGGACTTACCAATTTTGGAAACCGTGGCCATGTCGATATTGCCGGTCATACTCATGATGATGCCCTCTTCGTTATCGTCAACGAGCATCAGCATTTCGGAGATATGGTCTTTGTCGGTTTTTTTGACGAGGAAGCGAATATCTGTGTTTTCTTCGCGGATGGCCATGAGTTCTTCGTATTCATCGAGGTGAACCATCTTTTTTACTTCGGTCATAAAGTCGAATTTTTCGCCTTCTTTTGGTTCATAAATCAACATTTTCAAGCTTTTAAGTTGATCCATCACGTCTTTGGCGTCCTTCACTTCCTGAGCACTGTCGTCGGTATCGAGGTTGCTCAACATTTGAAACATGCCGGGTGAAATGTTGATACTGGTAAATCCGCTCTGACCGGCGTATTTTTCATAAAGTTTATCAATGGCAGTTTGCGCTTGCAGCAAGGCAGGCATGAGTGCGAAGATAAACAGCGAGGTAATTACTACAATCTTTTTCATGGTGTTTAGTTTTAATGGTTGCTAATTTTTTATATTCTTTTGCTGACCCAGGTTAATGTACACCCGGGTAAATGAATTAAGGTATTGCGATGCTTTGGTTATTTTATTTTTTTCTTCTGACTTACCCACCACCGACTCGGCTTTTTCCACACCTTGCACCAAGGCGGAGGCCGACTTTTGGGCGGGTTCGAGACCTTTATTTAGATTTTGTGATACCTTTTCCAGTACACGGGTGGTTTCGTTGAAAGCGAGTTTAGGGTCGGTGATGGTACCATAAACCTGTGAGGGTTTCACCAGTTCGCTGCCAATCCAGAGGGCGAAAAACAGCACCACGGCAGCGGCGATTCCCGACCAATGGCTCCCCATCAGTGTCCACCGCTTTATAGCAGGCTGCTCTTGGCGTATGGAAGAAAGTATCTTGGTTTCCAGCTGCATGTCAGGAATTTCTGCTCCTTTCATTTTTTGCATGATCCCAAGCTGCTGTATCACATCGGCATACAAGTCGCTGTCGGAGGACTTGCGCAGCTCATCCAAAAGCCGTGCTTCCTCCTTCAGGGAAGTTAACCCTTCGTAGTACTTGTCAACTAATGCTTTTAGTTCATGTGGTTGCATAGCTATTTATTTCTTGAATTTTTTCTCTTATTTTTTTTCGTGCCCGCGATAAATTTACCCGAATATAGTTGATGTCGAATCCTGTAATTTCAGCAATCTCCTCAAATTCAAGCTGCTCCATATCGCGAAGGTGGAGCAAAGTTTTTTGTTGTTCAGGAAGCAAACTGATTTCCTTTTTCACCCATTCCAACATATCCGATTCTTCAATTTGGGTGTGGGGCGTTACTTCCGTGTGGGTACCAAACTCTTCATGAAGTGAAATGAACTTATTGCTTTTACTTTTCAACCTGTCCAGACACAGATTTCTGGTGGTGGTCATCATCAAAGCTTCCTGACTGCGAATTTCCTTCAACCGATCCCTTATCTTCCACATTTTCACGTACACATCTTGCACTGCATCCTGTGCATCGTCTCTGTTTCCGAGCAATCGGAACGAGAACCTGAACAGTTTGTCCTTGAAAGGAAGCAATTGATGGGTAAATTCTTCTACTGTCATATCAACTAACCAGACGATTGATTGGAGATAAAATTACACATTACAACGAAATCATATTCCAAAAATATAACTTGCCCAAAATTCGCCGCATTTTTCAGTCATTTTTCACCCTTACATACTAACTCCGGCAAATAAGAGTTTGTATTAACAGGAGTTTGTTTACAAAAATCAATCTCCCGGAAAAGGAGAAAGTTCAATTGGTCTAATTTTACCAACTATTCAGAAATCAAACCTATGATCACAGGAATTATATTGCAAATTCAGGAAACCGCTGCCATCGTTGGTGGTGAAGGCGAAATTACATTACCCATCATCGATTTGGTGATGAAGGGAGGGATTATCATGGCCATTTTGGGCGTATTGTCGGTGATTGCCTTCTATATTTTCTTCGAAAGATTGCTGGTAGTGAGCAAAGCCCGAAAACAGGACAAAAGTTTCATGAACAACATCCGGAATTTTATCCATGAGGGCAAATTGGAGTCGGCTCAAGCCTTATGTCTGACCAACAACTCCGCCATCGGACGGATGATCAGCAAAGGGCTTTCACGCATTGGACGACCTTTGAGCGACATCAATGCAGCCATTGAAAACACCGGAAAACTGGAAATTTCGAGGTTGGAACGCAATGTGGCCGGACTTGCCACCATCGCCGGTGCCGCCCCCATGTTGGGCTTTTTGGGTACTGTTATCGGGATGATCCGTGCTTTTTACGACATGTCCATGGCCGGAAACAACATCAACATCGAGTTGTTATCACAAGGAATTTATCAAGCCATGATTACCACCGTGGGCGGATTGATTGTTGGTATTACCGCGTACATTTTTTATAACATATTGGTTTCCAGAGTTCAATCGGTGGTTTACACCCTTGAAATCACCGCCACGGAATTCATGGACGTACTCAACGAACCTGCCAAATAAACCAAGAACCGAAAGCTATGGCCATACAAATGCGAAATAAACGCGACACCAATTTCAGCATGGCTTCCATGTCGGACATTGTGTTTTTGTTGCTTATTTTCTTTATGCTCACCTCTACCCTTGTGGCGCCCAATGCAATCAAACTATTGTTGCCCAGCAGTCAGAGCAAAACCATGTCGAAACAAACGGTTACGGTTTATGTGAACAAAGAGCGGAATATATACGTAGAAGACCGCAAAGTTGACCCCGCAAATCTGGAGAATGTGCTTTTCGGACTTATCAGAAACGAACAGGCAGCCTCCATCGTATTGCGTTCCGACAAAACGGTACCCGTTCAAGACATAGTGGTTGTTATAGACGCTGTGA
Source organism: Bacteroidales bacterium (assembly GCA_965140775.1). Taxonomy (GTDB): domain Bacteria; phylum Bacteroidota; class Bacteroidia; order Bacteroidales; family F082; genus UBA6244. The sequence continues at coordinate 2,863,927 of OZ223471.1, forward strand.
ATCAAATCAATCACAAAAATGATACCCAGCACAAAGTAATTTTGGCCACTTCACCCAAACGATGACCACAACGGAGTTAAATGAAACTAGATAAAGACAAAAGAAAAGCCGCCATTGGTACCATCATCATCCACATGTTGTTGTTGGTAGCCTTGCTCTTTATTGCCCTGCGCACCCCGTTGCCATTGCCCGGCGAAGAAGGGGTGGAAGTAAATTTGGGATACGACGACCGTGGCTTTGGCACTGTTCAGGAGGATTCACCACCACCGGAGTCCACTCCGCCTCCACCCGTGGCGGAAGAAACACCGCCGCCCCCCACACCGGAACCTGACATCGTGGAAGAAGATTTGATTACCCAAAATATGGAAGAAGCCCCTGTTCTGGAAGAAGAAATAATTGAAGAAAAGCCCGAAAAACCCGTTGTTGAGCCCGAAAAAAAACCGGAAGAGCAACCTGTGCCGGAAGAAATAGAGGAAAAGAAACCCGAGGAAAAACCCACGGACACCATCGTTCCCGTGCAAGAAGAACCCGTTGAAGAAAAAGTGGTGGAAAAACCTCAACCGGTAGTCAACAAACGTGCTTTGTATCCCGGCACTTCCAACACCGAACAAGGTAGCAGTCAGGGAATTACCGATGGCCCCGGCGATCAGGGAAAACCCCATGGCGACAAAGAAAGTGAAAAATACGACGGACGCGGCGGACAAGGCAATGGCCCTTCCTTTTTCCTTGGAGGTCGTGGTAGCGTGAGTTTGGAAACACCCCGCACCAAAGTTACCGAACAAGGGTCGGTGGTGGTTTCCATATGGGTAGATCGTGACGGGAACGTAAAAAAAGCACAGGTAAACCCCAAAGGTACCACGGTGCTCGATGCACATCTGCGACAAATAGCCGTTGATGCAGCCCTTAACTCCACTTTTACGACCGACCAGAATGCTGCCGAACTGCAACGGGGAACCATTACCTACAATTTTATTATCATGAAATAACGTGTGTTTTCGCACCTCAGCCCATGAATTATAGCGAAACATTGGCATGGCTATTCGAACAACTCCCCATGTATCAGCGTGTGGGAAAAGCAGCCTACAAAGCCGACCTCAGCAACACCGACGCCCTATTGGATGCATTGGATCATCCTGAAAAAAAACTGAAAGCCATTCACATTGCCGGCACCAACGGAAAAGGCAGCGTGTCGCATCTCATCGCCTCCATACTGCAGGAAGCAGGCTATAAAACCGGACTATACACCAGTCCTCACCTGAAAGATTTCAGAGAGCGTATCCGCATCAACGGAGTGATGATTCCCGAAGAAAGGGTCATTGGTTTTGTTGAAAAACACCAACAAGTTTTCCAATCCATCTCCGCCTCCTTTTTCGAGATGACCGTAGGGCTGGCGTACGATTATTTTGCCGCCGAAAACGTGGATTTCGTGGTATTGGAAACCGGCATGGGAGGGCGACTCGACTCCACCAACCGCTGCCATCCAATACTTACGGTCATTACCAACATCGGACTCGACCATGTGGCTTTTCTGGGAGATACACTGGAAAAGATAGCCCATGAAAAAGCCGGCATTATAAAGCCCGGAATTCCTGTGGTAATTGGCAAACGACAGATAGAAACAACGGAAGTATTTACATCAATAGCCAACGAACGCCACGCACCCCTTTTATTTGCAGAAGACGAGGTGGATGTGCGAAAAATACAAACCAACGACGATAGTACACAGGTTTGTGATATCTGGGTTAAAAACCTCCCCTATTTGATGGCCATACGGCTACCCCTGCTGGGACATTATCAGTTGGAGAATTTGACCACGGTGATCCAAGCCATGGAAGTGTTGAGATCAAACAAAAACCCGGAAATAACCACCGGTCAGATAGCCGAAGGTATAGCGTCGGTGCTGCAAAACACAGGACTCATGGGACGATGGCAGGTACTTCAACAAAATCCTCTGACCATTGCAGATACGGCCCACAACGTGGATGGCATTAAGGCAGTGATTGCACAGTTGATGCAACTCCGCTACGAAAAATTACATATGGTGTTCGGTATGGTAAACGACAAAGATGCCTTTTCAATTTTAAACCTGCTGCCAAAAAACGCCACCTATTATTTTTGCAAACCGGATATTCCACGTGGGCGCGATGCTGAAAACCTCCAGGATGAAGCATTTAAGGCAGGACTAAATGGCAAGTCGTACACATCGGTACGCCAGGCCTACAACTCCGCCCTTAACAATGCCGGCGGAAATGACGTGATATTTGTGGGAGGAAGTACATTTGTGGTAGCGGAGATGGTTTAGGATGAGGAAATTGACATGAAATGGAATGGGATTCCTTTTTTCATGGCCGCACCAATCGAAGGAAGTTTTATCTTTGAAAAATGACTACGAGTTTAAACCTATCGGAATACAATGACTGGATCACAGAATTAAAATCCAGAATTCACGCGGCAAGGCGAAAAGTTACTTACTCCATTAACAGCCAGCTTCTGGAAATGTATTGGGATCTTGGAAAAGACATTGCTGAAAAACAAAATAAATTCAACTGGGGCAGCAAATTTATTGAACAAATCGCCATTGAACTGAAACATGAATTCCCGGAGGTCAAAGGTTTTTCACGAAGAAACATTTATGCAATCAGACAATGGTATATTTTCTATTCTGCAAAATACCAATTTGTGCCACAGTTTGTGGCACAAATTCCTTGGGGACATAACAGACTGATTATATCAAAGGTAAAGGATATCTCAGAAGCTGAATTTTATTGCAACGAGATCATCAAAAATGGATGGGACAGAGATACTCTTGAAATCCAAATTGAAAAAAAACTTTATGGAAGCCTTGGTTTTTCAGACCATAATTTCCCAAAAACGCTTCCCCCAAAACAATCCAAATTAGCAAAGGAACTACTCAAGGATCCTTACAATTTTGATCTTCTCGGACTTCATGACGATGCACTTGAAATATCCATTGAAAATGAACTGGTAAAGAATATCACAAAATTTTTACTGGAACTTGGAAAAGGGTTTGCATTTGTTGGAAAACAATATAAGATAGAAGTTAGTGAAAACGATTACTTCATCGATATGTTGTTTTATCATTTAGATCTCAGGTGTTACATTGTGATTGAATTGAAAGCGGGAAAATTCAAACCTGAATTCGCCGGGAAATTAAATTTTTATCTATCTGCGGTTGACAGCCACCTTAAACGTGAAGAAGACAATCCATCAGTGGGTATTCTTTTGTGCAAGAAAAAAGATAAAATCGAAGTAGAATATGCCCTCAGGGATATCAATAAACCCATGGGCATAACCGAATACCGACTTACCGATGCAATTCCTGAAAATATCAAAGGGAAGCTTCCCTCAATAGAAGATTTAGAGAATGAGCTTACAAAGAAAATGGAATAAAATGATTCATATCACGATTAAAACAATGAAATTCTTTTCTATAAAAAACCATTGTGATGTAATAAATTAAGCCCTTCGAGTGAAAATAATAAAATATGAGTACTATTAACGCCATCCAAATAATCCTTCTTGCTGCATTACTGATTTACGCCCTGTATTTTGCCTACGAAAGCTTCTTCGGTAAAAACTATCAACCAAGGCTCTGGAAGCAAGAGGTAAAAGCCGGAAACGTTTCCAAATTGCTGCAAAAGGCTGAACGCAGGTATAAGGATAGCATCCGCTTTTTTGCCTGGTGGTTTCAGATTGAACAGCTAAAAAAACGAAAGGTGCGGGGCGATTTTGCAGAGTTGGGTGTTTACAAAGGCGATTCGGCGGAAGTTATACACGTGATGGATGAGAGCCGAAACTTCCACCTTTTTGATACTTTTAGTGGCTTTCAGGAAAAGGATCTGGCCAACGAAACCGGAAAAGCCGCGGGATATACACCCCATCACTTTGCTGATACTTCGCTCGATAGTGTAAAAAAGAAATTAAACTCCGATCGTTTTGTGTTTTATCCGGGTGATTTTTCGGTAACCCAATCAAAGGCCGAAAACCTTACTTTCGCGCTGGTTAATATGGATGCAGATTTGTATGTTCCAACAAAGGCCGGGTTGTCGTTTTTTTATCCACGCTTGTCACCGGGAGGGGTGATTTTCGTTCACGACTACAACCCCGATTGGCCTGGAATTGTTAAAGCCGTGGATGAATTTGCTGAAGCCAACGCCGTTTCGGTGGTTCACCTCCCGGACGATGATGATACAGTAATGATTTTAAAGGTATAGACCCCCTAATTCAGATGTTTCTTTACCTCCTTTAATGCGATTTTAAACCAAACCGTATAATTTTCCGGATGTTGTGCCACATCGGCCACCAGATCGCCCATTTTCATATACTTCCAATCGGCCACCTCATCGGGGTTGGGCTGTGGCAAGGTATCACAAAACCCGAAAAACACATGATCGAACTCATGCTCGGTTAAACCATCTCCCACATCGGCTTTATAAACAAACGAAAACACTTCTTTAATTTCACAATCAAATCCCATTTCTTCGCCCAAACGGCGATGTGCCGCCTGCAGGGGTGTTTCATTAACACGTGGATGACTGCAAACAGTATTGGTCCATAAGCCTGGCGAATGGTATTTGTCGAGCGCCCGCTGCTGGAGCATGAGGTCGCCCCTTGAATTGAAAATAAAAACCGAAAAAGCACGGTGCAATACGCCACGTTCATGGGCTTCCATCTTTTCAAGCGTACCCAATGGACGATCATCTTGGTTTACCAATACAACGTATTCTATCTGCATAACAACAAGGTTTTCAATTTGTGTGACCACAAAGATAGAAAAATGAGGCTTTGAGCCATAAATAGTTGAACAAACTAATTCAAGCAACTTATCAACGAGATTCCCACAAAATGAAAACCGTCAAAAGCCTTTTAATGTCTGTATTGACTGATATTTTCTCAAAACATCCACAGAAGGAACAACTATCCCAAAAAACTGTTTCAGGAATTGAGTGGTTGGCTATTCAAATTTCAGGTAAGTCTTGCTCACCCATCCGGTGATGGTGGTTTCCACTTTTGCCCAACCATTTTTTTCTTCCAGCACTTTCACCACCTTGCCTTCCGGAATGGGAGGTGCAATGGTGGGGAAGTTGGCTCCGGCGCCTTCTCTGATATTTAGTTTTGTTCCGGTAACCACGGCATCACGGGCAGGTGGGTCGATATCGTTGGCCCTGTTTTGCCCGAGCAATTCATTACGAAGTTTGTCCAATGGAAAGGCAGGACCGGGATCGCGTTTCCTATCAGGCGCAATTTCTTCATGACCAACAATGGTACTGATGTCGTAGGTATCAATGAGCAAGCGGCATACCTCCTCACAAGCCTGTATCTGTTTCGGGGTAAATACCTGCCAATAACCGGGTGTTTGGTCGTTGCGATGGCGGGCGTAAAGCACCTCGGTGGGAGGATACTTCTCACCAAACCACGACTGAAATTCATTGCCTACCTTAGTCAATTCACCGGCATTATCCAGTTCAATGCCAATGGAATATTGATTCAAACCGGTTCGTCCTCCATAATGACTAACTCCGGCATGCCAGGCCACCGTATCGAACGGAACCAATTGGTAGATTTCGCCTTCCCGTCCGATGACCAGATGGGCTGAGGCTTGCACATTGCCGCACAGGTAGTTGGCCGAAGATTCGGCGCTTCGTCCGGCTGTAAAATGAATGACAATGGTGTCGGGTAATCCGGCAGCAAATTTTTGCGTGTTTTTGGGACAGGCCTTTTGAATGACCTCATTACCTGTAAGATGATGGTTACTATCTATTTGCATATCGCTCTTGATTTAATGGATATTTTAGGTTTATATTTTCGTTTCCAAAAAAGATGGCTGCGTCAATTAAGTTTAAACTCTTCAGCAAAAACATCACCAAAAGAGCGTATCAAATATAGGGGATTTACATACAGATGTCAATGACCCTTTTGAAAAGTTCCCGAATCTTATTTCTTGTCAAAAAAAGCTAATCGTTGACATTCAGGAGGTGTCCGGCCCTTAATGAGTTCAGCTATTCGGCACAACCATTCATGAATAAACCAGAGAGAGGTAAGAAAACATGCTAGATTATCTCTACTTTTGTGCTATCCAAAAACATTACATCATGAAACAAATTTCATTTTTTGCCCTCATTCTCCTTTTCACCGTTAAATTACAAGCACAAATCACCGAATTCCCTTTTGTGGAAGGGTTCGAGGGCACCACATTTCCTCCTTCCGACTGGATCGGCTATGCAGTGGTGGCCGGCGACAGAGAGTTTGAAAGGGTAACCGAAGGTGAGTGGCCTGATTGCCTGCCACATGATGGAAGTGTGGCCATGGCGCAATACAACTCTTTTAGTGCCCAGGCGGGCGATGCAGCCGTACTGATTACGCCGGCACTTTCACTTACCGACCAAAACACCTTGCGGTTCTGGTTCTTTCGATCGGAAGATCCAAGCAACAACCGTCACGACAAAATTGAAATTTATTACAACACAACCCCGGATCTGGTCGGTGCCACGCTGCTTGACTCCGTGAGCCGTGCCATTAACTTTTACCCGGTGGTTCCTTTCGAAGATTGGTACCAGTATTCATATGAATTCAGCAGTCCGCAAGATACCTACATCATTTTTAAAGCAGTAAGTGCCTACGGGTGGAAAATGTATTTGGATGATATTGAAGTTGAACCTTACTCTCCGGATATAGATCCTCCTGAGGTCATTTCTCTGGAAGGAACTCAGGTATATGCACAACAGGAAATGAACCTGAAGTTGCGTGTTCGTGACAATTCGGCCATGCCATCAACGCTGGACGGAGAAGCCATTATTAATGGTACCACCACCGACATCCTTATGACAAAGACCAGTGGTACACAAGGAGATTTCATCTATGAAGGGGTTATTTCGGGGCAACCCGACCATACAGCGGGTGAAATTAAGTTCTGGCTCACAGACATGCTTGGAAATGCCACCTGGTCGAACACCTACTCCTTGCATTGGGATTGGGTTCAACCCATTCTGGAAGAAGGTTTTGAAGGAGAAATTTTCCCGCCTGAAAACTGGACCATAACAGGAAAACCACTCACCTGGCTCACCTGGGATGATTATGGATTGGTTTATTATACTGACAGCGATGATGTAAGTTATGAAGTTACGCCACCACAAGGAGAACGTCAGGCAGCGGTTGAATGGGATTTTCAAGGCAATGCGCAAGATGAATGGATGATTTCGCCCATGGTAGCCATTACCGAAGATGCCGTACTTACTTTTAAAACCTTTGCCCGCCTCAACAGCTACGATTATGATGAGTATTTGGTAAAGGTCACCACCGACGGGTTCAACTGGAATACCATCTGGAGTGCCGCGGATTATCCTGCCGGAGTCACCGATTATAACGAAGACATCAGCATAAGTCTCGATAGCTACATAGGCAGCGATATTCGGGTAGCATGGCAAGCTTATAACCTGATGGGCACCAATTTGTGGTATTCCTGGTTTGTGGATGATGTAAAAATCAGGGTTACCGACACCCTCGTTGGCACAGCTCAGATTGAAGAGCCAATTGTTTCTCAGGCATTTCCCAATCCATTTACCCAATCCACACAGATAAGCTTCCTGTTAAAAAATGATGGCAACGCTTCAATAATTCTTTACAGTGCTGATGGTAAAGCAGTATTCCAAAAAAATCTGATGAATTTGCCCGCCGGATATCAATACATTCGCATTGATGGCAGAAACATCCCCACCGGTTTTTATTATTACAGATTAACCACCGGAGAGGGAATTACCACCGGAAAATTAATTCGGAAATAGTAACCATTTGGTTCATTTCGAATGGCCGTCTCAGGAATACGTATGCCATTGACGCAGTGCGTGAACCAATATCCATCTTTATGGAAGTTCTTTTGGTTTGAGTGTGAGTGCCGCGGTTTTCGGGACAGGATTACCCTTGTTCTAAAGAAAAAACCAAAAAAATAACGTTCAATTTAAACCTTTCCGGTTTTTATTTGTCATTTTTGTAGGCAATCCTAATTGACATACCTCAGCATGTATCAACTTAATCTCAACCCATTGAACTCATGAAACCCACTCTATTCACTACCATATTCCTTGTATTGATTTTTGGGCAGATTTGTGCCCAAACAATCACCCAATCCATCACAGGAACCGTGCAGGATAATATTACCGGAGAACCATTGGTGGGTGCCAACATTGTGGTGATTAACCTGGAGCCACTTACGGGGACAACCTCCAATGAGGATGGCAGGTTTGAACTTCAGCATATACCTGTTGGACTAGTAAGTCTTCGGGTTTCCTTCGTGGGTTATAAAACGGTTGAAATTCAAAACCGCGAACTCCGTCCCGGCAAGGAACTGAATTTAACCGTATTCATGGACGAAATGGTGTTGACGGGTGATGAAGTGGTGATAAAAGCCGGTATCGACAAAAAAGGATCCATTAACACCATGACCTCTGTTAGCTCACGCACATTCACCATCGACGAAACCCGACGTTACGCGGGAAGCCGTGGTGATGTGGCACGCATGGCTTCCAATTTTGCCGGTGTTCAGGGAGCCTCTGATGATAGAAACGATATTGTCATCAGAGGAAATTCGCCGGCGGGTTTACAATGGAGGCTCGAAGGATTGGAAATACCCAACCCCAATCACTACGGAGCGTTTGGAAGCACGGGAGGTCCGGTGAGCATACTCAATAACAACCAATTAGACAACTCCGATTTTCTTACGGGAGCCTTTCCGGCTGAATACGGAAACGCCGTATCGGGGGTGTTCGACCTAAGATTAAAAAATGGAAATGCCGACAACTACGAACTTATGGCCATGGTTGGGTTTAATGGTTTTGAAGTAGGTGCCGAAGGTCCCATTCACAGAAAAAACAATTCGTCATTCATCGCCAACTACAGGTATTCCACGATGGAGGTATTCGATTTGTTGGGCATGTCGTTTGGTACGGGTACAGCGGTGCCTAAATACCAGGACTATTCGTTTAAAATCAATTTTCCGACAAAAAAAGCAGGTGTATTCTCCATTTATTCCATTGGTGGTAAAAGCAAGATAGATTTTCTGGACAGCAAAAGAGATACCAACGAAGTAGATTTTTATGGCGGTGAAGGATGGGATTTGCGAAATGGTTCTGAAATGGCGGTTGTTGGTCTGAACCATGCAATCAGCATTAAAAAAACAGCCTTGGTAAAAACGGCCCTCTCAGTATCATATCACTATTTTTTTGTAAAACAGGATTCCATTGTGGCCGAAAGCAAGGATATTGTCCCCTATTACTATTCTAATTTCAAGGAGACAAGGGTGTTGTTTTCCACTTTCGTGAAAAAGAAGATAAACGCCAAAAACAATTTTCAATTGGGGTTGAATATCAACTACTACATGAGCAATCTTCACGACAGTGTGTATAAAAAAGATTTTAACCGATTCATCACGCTTACCCAATACAAGGGCAACTCATCGCTGCTGAGGCCTTATGTTGCGTGGCAATTGAAACTCTCCGAAAGGCTTGTTATCAACGCAGGCGTCGATTATATGTATTACACCTTCAATGGTACCTCCAACATAGAACCCCGGTTTGGGGTAAACTACCACCTTGGAGTACAATCAAAAATCAGCTTTGGATACGGACTTCATAGCCAACTTTTACCCACAACGGTGTACGACCGCGAAACCTATCTCGGTAACGGCCAATACGTCGCCATGAACCACGACCTCAGCCTGTTAAAAAGTCATCATTTTGTATTGGCCTACGATTGGAATATCACCAATTTTACACGGATTAAGGCTGAAACCTATTTTCAGTACATCTACGATGCAGCCGTAAATGCCCATAAAGAAGATGCCTATTCGGTGCTTAATCAGGGTGCCGACTTCTATGTTTGGAATCCGGATACGTTAAAAAGTACGGGAACCGGAAAAAATTATGGATTGGAATTAACTTTTGAGCACTTCCTTAGAAAAGGTTTTTACACGCTCAGCACGGTTAGTCTATTCGAATCGAAATACAAGGGAAGTGATGGTGTTGAACGTAACTCTGCATTTAATTCCAATTTCGTTTTCAATTTACTGCTGGGAAAAGAATGGGAATTGCATAAAAACAGCACCAACCCCAAACTAACCTCAAAAAAGCGCATCCTTGGAGCCGACATTAAACTTAATTGGGCAGGCGGCAGGCGATATACTCCCATCGATGAGGAGCAATCCAAATTGGAACACCAACCCGTTTACATCACCGATCAAACTTTCGACAAACAATTCAAAAACTACTTTCGTACCGACTTGAAAGTGTATTTCAAACACGGAGGAAAAAAATCGAATTATGAAATGGGCATCGATTTGCAAAACATTTTTAACAATCAAAATATTTATTCCCAGAACTTTAACACCTCCACCGGCGAAATATATTACACCTATCAGCTGGGTATCATGGTGATACCTTATGTTAGGTTTGAGTTTTAAAGACTGATGGATCAATAATTTAACGTAAAGATCTTTTGTTACCGAATAATTATCAAAATGGAGCCCAATTCTGCTCCTCTTGATACCTCCTCTATCCTTATTCGATATTTATGCTAACATCAATATGAAATTGGTATAAATTGCTGTCTTTTTCCACAAAAAACTTCAGAACTACTTGACAAATCATTTTTTTGTAGTATTTTTGACCGACCGTTCAATCATAAAATAAAAAAACCAATTTTGCCACGTACAGAAGAACAATTCGGAGAAATCAGGGAGCAGCGAAAGGCCGCCATCATGCAAGCGGGACTTGAACTCTTTGCCCAATACAGCATCGAAAGCACCTCCATAGCCATGATTGCCAAACATGCCGGCATTTCCAAAGGGTTGATGTACAATTACTTTGAAAGCAAAGAAGCGCTCATTGTGGCAGTGGTTTTAAAGGGAATGGACTCATTTGTGGAAATTACCCCGAAAATTGAAAATGGAATACTCACCCGCGAACAACTTGAGGAATACCTTGATTTTACCATCGATATACTTGTAAAAAACATCAGTTATTGGAAACTTTATTTCTCAGTTCTGATGCAGCCCTCAGTCATGAAACTGGTGGAAAACCAATTGATGGAAACCATAATGCCTGTCATCTTGATGATGTCCGGTTACTACGAAAGCAAAGGATACAAAAATCCCATGGCCCATGCCATGTTGTTGGGAGCCACACTGGACGGCATCAGTCTCAACTATATGGTTAACCCTGAACAATTCCCCCTTCACGATATCAAAGAAATCATTAAACAAAAACTTCTCTAATCATGAAACATATGTTTTCGATCAGGTCATTTTCAATGGTTTTTGCCATGATTATCAACCTGCTTTTCATTTCTTTCCATGCCCATGCACAGGAACTCACCCCAAAAGACATTGTCCAAAAGTCGTACGACCTGTTTTTGGGCAAATCGAGTTTCAGCGAAATGTCCATGACCATCGTTCGGCCTTCCTGGTCGCGCACCATCTCCATGCAAAACTGGTCCATGGGACAGGATTATTACATCACCTATATTACTTCGCCGGCCGAAGATAAGGGACAGGTATTTCTAAAATCGGACAAGGACATGTGGAACTTTTTGCCTTCGGTCAACCGGATGATTAAAATTCCGCCTTCCATGATGATGCAATCGTGGATGGGCTCCGACTTCACCAACAACGACCTGATGAAGCAAAATTCCATTGTTACGGATTACACCCACACCATTGTCGGTACGGAAACCATCGACGGATACGATTGTTATGTGATCGATTTAAAACCGCTACCCGAGGCTCCGGTGGTTTGGGGTGGCATCAAAATGTGGATTGCCAAAGAGAAATTTTTCTCGTTGAAAAACGAATACCTCGACGACAACCTCAAGGTGGTAAAAACCGAAACCGCATCAAATGTAAAACTAATGGGCGATCGCGAAATGCCTACCCACATGGAAATGATTCCCATGAACAAGGCCGGAAACAAAACCGTGATGGACATCCTCCATCAGGAGTTTGATGTGAAATCCATCAACCGCGACTTCTTTTCCATTCAAAACATCAAAAAGGTAAGGCCTCAATAATTTCGAATCCCGAAAAGGGTGAATTTAAAAACAAAAAAATGAAAATTTTAATTATCATGGCCTGGCGGAATTTGTGGCGCAACAAACGGCGCACCATGATTACCGCCACCTCTGTGGTGCTCGCACTTATCCTGGCTTTGTTCATGCGTTCGATGCAATATGGATCGTACGAAACCATGATCAATGCCGGTGTGAATGAGGTGGGCAACATGCAGGTACACGATACAGGGTACTGGGAAAATAAAACCATCGACCATGCTTTTTTTACCTCACCGGAACTGGAACAATCGATCAGTGAGGTGGAGGGGGTATTGCATATCCTGCCTCATCTGGAGTCGTTCGTGCTGGCTTCCTATGGCGAAAAAACCAAAGGTGTTCAACTGGTGGGTATCGATCCGGAAGCCGAAGACAAGCAAGTGAACATCTCAGGGAAAATCACCCGGGGCGAATACCTTAAAAAGGGTGTGGAAGGGGTAGTAATTGGCGACAAGATTGCAGAATACATGCACTTGAATGTTGGCGACAGCATGGTGGTGATGGGACAAGGTTATCAGGGTACCACGGCCATCGGCATGTTTCAGGTGATGGGCATCGCCCACTTTGTTTCGCCTCAGATGAATAACCTCATGGTATATATTCCACTTGAAACCCTTCAAAATCTGGTATTTCCATACAAAAAAGGTCTGCTCACCAGCATTTCGGTATATACCGGGAATGAAACCGAAGATCAAGTGCTACACATATTGGAAAAAAAACTGGGAACACAGTATGAAGTCATCAGTTGGAAAGTGATGTTGAGCGACATGCTTCAAAGCATCAAACTCGACAACATCTCCGGAATGGTGATGCTCATGATTTTGTACATCATTGTAGCGTTCGGCATTTTCAGCACGGTGTTGATGATGACGGTAGAACGTCGCCGACAATTTGCCGTGATGATATCGGTGGGCATGCGCAAGGGCAAACTGGTGATTACCAGCGTGATTGAATCTATTTTCATTGCTCTCATCGGTGTGGTGGTGGGTTTGGCTATCGTGACGCCCATTCTGATATACCTCTATCTCAATCCCATCCCGCTGACGGGCGAAATTGCAGGAATGTATGAAAGCTTTAACATCGAACCCATCATTACCTTTTCCATCCGGACTTCGATATTTGTCAGTCAGTCACTTATCGTCCTCATTCTGGCCTTGCTTTCGGCACTCTATCCTGTTTTCTATATCCTTCGTTTCAATGTATTAAACGCCTTAAGGCAATAAATTCAAGAATTATGATCGCATCCATTTCATGGAGAAATTTGTGGCGCAACAAGCTCAGGAGTCTGGTTATCATAACTGCCGTGGCTGTGGGCATTTTGGGGGGCGTACTGTCTGACGGTTTTATGGAAGGTATGATGGACCAACGTGTTAACGCAGCCATTGCCAACGAAATATCCAACATACAACTGCACAATCCGAAATTTCTGTTAAATAACGAAATCAATTTTACCATTCAAAACCCGGATCAATACATTGATTCAGCAAAAAAACTACCACAGGTTGCAGGTGTAAGCAAACGCATTGTATGCGGAGCCATGGCCAGCACCGCCAATGCAGCTACCGCCGTTTTGATTAGTGGTGTGGTTCCCGAACAGGAACAAAAGGTGACGAAAATTTCGGAAAAACTTATTGCAGGTGAATATCTTCGTCAAGACCAACGGATTCCGGTTGTGATTGGTAAGCCATTGGCAAAAAAGTTGGGACTCGATCTCCACAGCAAACTCATCGTTACACTTGCCGACAGTTCAGGAACCATCACCTACGGAGCCTTTTTAGTGGTTGGCATCTACGAAACTTCCAACGCACTGTTCGACGAAGCCCATGTTTTTGTCAGGTACAACGATTTGGGAGCCCTGGCAGGTATTGTTGGTCAGGTGCATGAAATCGCCATTTCGCTTCACCAAAACGAAGAAACCAACGCAGTCTTTCAACACTTATCCAGCGAATTTTCCTCAGAACTTGCATCCGGTGCAATTGATATCCAACCGTGGCAACAACTCGAACCTCTGCTTCAGTCGATGATAGAAATGATGTCGTTTTTTTCGTACATGTTTCTCATCATCATCCTGATTGCCCTGGCTTTTGCCATCATCAACACCATGACCATGGCCATTATGGAACGGAAACACGAAATTGGCATGTTGATGGCCATTGGCATGATCAGAAGAAAGATTTTTTCGATGATCATGTTGGAAACACTTTTCTTGTCGGTTCTGGGTGGGTTCATCGGCCTGACTTTGAGTTATGCGGTGGTGGCTTATTTTTCGCACTACGGACTCAATTTGGGTTCGATGGCCGGTGGCATGGACTACATTGGCTACGACTCAGTGGTCTTTTTTAAGGTTACGGATGTATTTTACCTCACAAGTTTCGTGCTGGTAGCCATTACAGCTGTGCTTTCCAGCATTTCACCCTCCATCAAAGCATTAAAACTCAACCCCGTGGAGGCCATCAGAGATATTAATTAAGAAATTATCGCATCATGAGCATCATAGAAATCAACAACTTACACAAAACCTATACCGACACCAAAGTGCCGGTGAAAGCCGTTAACGGAATCACCCTCCGCATCGAGGAGGGCGAATTTACCGCCATTGTTGGTCCTTCAGGATCAGGAAAAACCACTTTCCTCAACTTAATGGGAGGCCTCGACACCCCCACTGAGGGTGATATCCTGATAGGCGGAAAGAACATCAAAGACCTGAGCTCGCGCGAACTTATCGACTTCAGACTACGCAACATCGGCTTTGTTTTTCAGTCGTACAACCTCATTCCCGTACTAACAGCCCTCGAAAATGTCGCCTTCATCATGGAGCTGCAAGGAGTGAAAAAGCAAGAGCGACATGCCATTGCCATGGAATTACTGAAAAAAGTAGGGCTTGAAGGAAAGGAAAATTACAGGCCGGGAGAGCTTTCGGGAGGTCAACAACAGCGTGTTTCGGTGGCTCGTGCACTGGCTTCCAAACCCAAATTCATTTTGGCTGATGAGCCCACCGCCAACCTCGACTCTGTATCTACAGAAGACCTGCTTACTTTAATGTCGGATTTGAATAAAGCCGAAAACATGACCTTCATCTTCAGTACCCACGACAAACGTGTAATGGACAAGGCTCAGCGGATTGTGACAATTGACGACGGCAAAGTGGTATCATAAAAACCACGAAAAGCCCCTTTATATCGAAGAACCAGATATTGATTGATAGCTTCCGGGGTGCACACGTCAATAAATCTTCCATCCATAAGTGCTCGTCAGAAAATTGTCTCAACCCTCCTTCGAATAAAACCTTGAGGTATCTGCCCATGACCCGGAAACACAGTCAATTGGCGTGTTTCTATGCCATTAAAAGGGCAAGGGCTTCGGCAACCCGACCCGAGGCAATGAGTTCTTTGGCTGCCAGATGCCGTTTCGACTGACTGTCTGAAGTTTTAACGAAAATTTTTTGTTGCCGGATTTTTTCCAGATCGGCATCCGATGGCAGTTGTTCCAGATTGCCCAATTGTCCCAGATCGTTTCCCGAAAGGTAGTCGCTCCATTGCACTTCTTTGGGCAGACTATCGACACCAATACCCATGGTTGTAAGGGGTTTCGGAACAATAAATTTGGCATCACCGGAAGTCCTCACATAATAGTCGACTCCAAACGACCCACCAAATCCATTTTGTCCACATCAATTTGTCCTGAATCATCCAGCACTCTGTCATCAATATGGATATGGAGTATTTCGCAAACCACCAGGTTGGCAGATCCGGCTTTCCCACTGGTTTCGATAATTTCTCTCACCTTGCATTCCAAATGCAATGGCGACTCCTTTACCCGCGGAGGGGCTACTATCTTGCTGGGTACAGGTGTAAGCCCTGATTTCAGAAATTCGTTCACCCCTTTGGGGTATTCGGTACTACTGAGGCTCACCTGATGTACCATGTTGTATGTCACGGCATTAATAACCACCTCCCCATGTACCTTCAGGTTTTCGAGGGTATGCTTGGTGGTATTATCTCTACCACGTCGGGCCGGAGAAAAAATCAGGGTGGTGGGGTTAATACCGAAGGCATTGTAGAAGCTAAAGGGTGATAAATTGGGCACTCCCAATTCATCCACCGTAGAAACCAGAGCGATGGGACGCGGAGCAATACCATTTTGTAATATCCGGCTCAACTCCTGGTTTCCCAAGCTATTGGGATCTATTTCTTTCATGGTTTGGCGGGTAAGATTTTGGTAACACAATCGCCGAATCCAATTCTAACCTGATCATTTTTGCAATAACCCCGCATGATGATGGTATCATTATCCTGAATGAATTTTCGTTCGCCGCCACCCACCAGCGCGATGGGCTTGGTACCTTGCCACGACAGTTCGAGCATTGACCCATAAGAATCGGGCGTGGGACCGGATATGGTTCCTGACCCGTACATGTCGCCAACACGCACATTGCAACCGTTGATGGTTTGGTGTGCCAACTGTTGGTTGATACTCCAATACAGGTATTTGGTATTGGAATTGGCCAGCACCGTTTCTTCGCCCTTTTCAGGAATGAGGCTTACCTGAAGGTGAATGTCGAAATTCTTGGGTCCCTTGGTTTGCAAATAAGGAAATACCTCAGGTTGTTGTTCGGGACCATTCACCCGGTAGGGTTCGAGTGCTTCAAGGGTTACGATCCATGGCGAGATAACCGAACCAAAATTTTTGGCTAAGAAAGGTCCCAGCGGAACATATTCCCATTTTTGTATATCCCTGGCCGACAAATCGTTAAACAGCACCATACCAAAGATATATTCCTCAGCCTGATCGGTGGAAACACTTTCACCCAACGCGGATTCCTTTCCGGTGATAAAGGCCATTTCCAGTTCAAAATCCACCAAGCGTGAAGGACCAAAAACAGGAGCGGTGGCCTCCTTCGGCATGGTTTGTCCCTTGGGCCTATGGATGTTGGTACCACTCACCACAATGGATGAACTTCGTCCGTGATACCCAACGGGCAAGTGTTTCCAGTTGGGAAACAGCGCGTTAGCCGGATCACGAAACATCACCCCCACATTGGTGGCATGTTCGATACTTGAATAAAAGTCGGTATAATCGCCCACCACCACAGGCATCTGCATCCTGACATCGTCTGCCGAATAAAACGCCATACGACAGGCTTCTTCATTGTCTTTGAGGTCGTTGTTTCCTAATTCAAACAAATCCGAAATGGTGTTCCGCAGTTCGGACCACACAGGTTTTCCCAAGGCAATCAGCGGGTTAAGTACCGGTTGGTAAAACGCGCTCAGGTCGTCGATAGGTAATAAGTCGAAGTACCCAAAATCGGCCAGTACACTTAAATCAATAACGGTATCACCAATTCGTGTGGCCGGTCGGGGTTCGGCATGGTTGTGTTGCATGATACCGAAAGGAATATTCTGGATGGGGAAATCGCTGTCGGCAGCCACTTCTATCCAGGATTTCAATTCGGGGTTATTTGCTTTTATCATCTTGTATTCGTGTTTTTATTTGGCAACAGCATGTATTATAATGTTCCGCGATTGCCTTGTTCCAGTTCAATGGCTTCGAAAAGGGCTTTGAAATTACCTTTTCCGAACGACTTGGCGCCTTTACGTTGAATTATTTCAAAAAAGAAGGTAGGACGATCTTGTACCGGTTTGGTGAACAATTGCAGCAGGTAACCGTCTTCGTCGCGATCGATGAGGATGCGTTGGTTTTTCAGATGGTCCATATTTTCTTCGATGGCTCCTACCCTGTCAGTAACTGTTTCGTAATAGGTATCCGGAACGTGTAGGAAGTCCACACCACGCTCGCGATGCGCTGATACAGTGGCCAATATATCGTTGGTAGCCATGGCCACATGTTGCGGACCGGGTCCGATATAGAAATCGAGAAATTCTTCAATTTGTGATTTCTTTTTACCATGGGCAGGTTCGTTGATGGGAAATTTGATACGCAGGTTTTTACTGGCCATCACTTTGCTTTTCAGGGCAGTATAGTCTGTTGAAATATCCTTGTCGTCGAAAGATATCAATTGGTCGAAGCCCATCACGGTACGATAGAATGCGGCTACTTTGTCCATTTCTTCCCATCCCACATTGCCAACAATATGGTCAACATAAAGCAATCCGGTATCCTTGGGTTTGTACTCAGGTTCCCAGGCAATAAAGCCGGGCAAAAACGGACCTGTGTAGTTTTTTCTTTCCACAAAAACATGCAGCGTTTCGCCATAAGTATATATGGATGAAGTGATGACCTTACCATGTTCATCTTCCATCATTGCCGGTGCCTGATGACTTTTGGCGCCTCTGTTGGTGGTTTCGTTATAGGCGTGGGTGGCATCATCCACAAGGAGCGCAATTACCTTCACACCATCGCCATGCATTTTTTGATGCTCAGCAACTGGTGAATCGGGACGAAGGGCAGCGGTAAGCACAAAGGTGATTTTTCCTTGACGAACCACGTATGAGGTTCTGTCTTTTAAGCCGGTTTCGAGACCGGCATAGGCCACCGGTTGAAAGCCGAAAGCAGCCTGATAATAATGAGCGGCTTGTTTGGCATTTCCCACGTAAAACTCTACATAATCGGTTCCGGTAATTGGCAGAAATTCAGCAGTATTGGTCATTCTATTTTGATTTAAAGAGTGTTTAAACTTGATTTAATTAATCGTGAAGCCAACTGAGATAATAATCAGGTATTTCCAGTTCCATGGCTGTTTTGGTCAGTTGTAAAGGTTTGAAGGTATCCACCATCACGGCCAGTTCTTGGGTATCTTTTTTTCCGATGCTCCGCTCTATGGCACCGGGATGTGGTCCGTGGGGAATGCCCATGGGGTGTAAGGTAATTTGGCCGTGCTCGATGTCGTTACGGCTCATGAAATCACCATCCACATAGTAGAGCACCTCATCCGAGTCGATATTGCTGTGGTGATAGGGCGCAGGAATGGATTCAGGATGGTAGTCGTATAAACGGGGTACAAAAGCACAGGTTACAAAGGCTCCCGTTTCGAAGGTTTGATGTACCGGCGGGGGTTGGTGGATGCGCCCTGTAATGGGCTCAAAATCATGTATCGACATGGCAAAGGGATACAGGCATCCATCCCAACCAATGGCATCAAAGGGGTGTGTTTTGTAGTGATAGGGATACAAGGTGTGTTGTTGTTTGATAATTACCCTGAAATCCCCCGTTTGGTTGTACGTGATGAGTTTTTCGGGTGTCCGGATATCACGTTCGTGAAAAGGACTGTGTTCGAGCAGTTGTCCCGATTTGTTCATGTACCTTTTCGGGAAATTCAGTGGGATCATCGACTCCACGATAAACAACCGGTTATTTTCGTCGTGAAAGGATAGTTGATAAACCGTTCCCCGCGGAACTACCAGATGATCGCCGGGTTTGAATGGAAGGTCGCCATAAATGGTATGCAAAATCCCCTGGCCCTTGTGAACAAAAATCATTTCGTCGGCCTGGGCATTTTTAAAAAACCAATCTTTCATCGATTTTTTTGGAGCAGCCAGAATTATTTGTACGTCGCTGTTAGCAAGCACAACCTTCCGGCTATCCAGATAGTTGTCTTCGCCTTTCAACGAAAACCCTTTAAAACTTCGGTGTTGCATGTTTTTGCCGATGGCTATTTCGGGGGCTACATCTTTAGGTGTTTCAATGCTAAGCACTTGCGTGGGAGGAAATTCGTGATAGATAATGGAATAAATATCAGAAAAACCTTCCGATGAAACCAATTCTTCAGCATATAAGTCGCCATTGGGTTTTCTAAAGATGGTATGTCTTTTTGCCGGAATTTGTCCTCTAACCTGGTATTGGGGCATTTTTATTTAGATTTAATTAACGGAGCGACAAAAATAGGAAATTATTAGCTTATGAAAAAGCAATTGGTAAAAGCATTTAGCCAATCCTTTCCATGTTAACAAGAATTAACAATGGGTAAGCAGTGAAATACGCTATTCAACTTGGGGAATACCCGCCCCCTGTTTACACATCATCTCGATCTATGTTTGACAACTTCCAAAAACGAAATGAACATTTTACTCATGTCAACTCACTACCGGTAGTGGCCGCAAGGTAGCAGGCTCCTGTAGCGTTTTTGCGACGAAATTTCCGACAAATCGCCCACAGGTGCAGCGCACCCCAATCTTTGTAATAACAGGTAAGTCAAGAGCTCCGAGGTGCAGCGCACCGCAACTACCTCATCATGAAACGAGGTAATCCAATTTCGTAGCTTTTTGGGTGGAAAGCGTTTCGCTCCTCCGGAGCTGATGGGTTTTTCTTGTTGCTGCTCTTACAAATATTCGGCTACGCTATAGCCGGCTTCATCGGATTGATACAACAACTTCGAATTGAAGGTACCACGCCTCATTTGTAGGCATTATACCGGTTTCAACCTACAAATTCAGGATATACTGAAAGGTAATGTTCCGCATGGGTTCTGCCTTCAGTGGTCGCAACGAATACATCCTGTTAAGAAGATTGGAGCTGATGATGGCAAATTCATGCCGTAGTCTCCATTTATAGCTAACCCGCGCATCCACCACCACATTTCCATTGTTGTGGTGCTCATAATAGTTGCGATATAAAATGGGCTGCAAGGTGCCTCCGGTGCTTTTGGTGGCGTCTTCAAAATCAAAAATTGCCTTGTCGAGGTTTTCAATCTTACTGAAATATCGGACACTTCCGCCGACGCTCAGATTTTTGTACACCACTTCAACATCAGCTTTAAAGGTGTGGATATAACGGTATTTGAGTATTCTTTTGGAAGGATCAACACTGGTGGTTTCGTACGAAAACTCGGTTTGTCCTCCGGGATTGTAGTCGTGGGCAAACACCAAATCGGGTTGCAGGGTCACGGGCATCACGTAAGTGTATCCAATTAAGGTGTTGATTTCGATGTTTTTATTTGGTTTTATTTGTCCTGTCTGACTTACATCGATACCGGTAATTTTACTTTTTCCGGTGTTCACAAATTTAAATCCTGCAATGGCAAAAGTGTAGGTGGGATCCCAAAAGCCAAACAAGTACTCGATGGTATTGTCGTATTCCTGATAAAAGAATGCCACATCCAGGTAGCCATAATATTTTTTGAATTTAAACCCCTGTTTGATGCCCAATTCTGAATTCCAGCTGGTTTCAGGTTTCAAATCGGGATTGTCGAAAACCCCAAAGGTACCCACCGTGGTTCTGATGTATCTTTCGGTAATGCTCGGAAAACGATATCCCTGCCCTAAAGAGGCCCGCAAATAGGTTTCTTGTCCCAGTTTAATGGATGCCCCCACCCTGAAAATGGGTTTGGTATCGTTAATGGAATCATTCATTTGGTAATTTTCTACCCTTACACCCGCAGAAAGGTTGATGGCATCACCAAATTTTTTCTCAATTTCCATAAACATGGAAAGGTTCCACAGTTTGTTGAGCGGCGACCCTGAAGCTTCGTAAATATGGGCGTACGATCGGGTGTACTGACTGGTAACGCCACCAATAAAATCCAGATTGCCCAGATTGCTGAAGCTTTTACTAAATTGATAGGCGTTATAGATAAAAAGTGTTTTGGTACTTTGGTTGTTATTAGCCTGATTGTTGCTGTACATCACACGATTGGAGAGTTCGTGCTTCAGCCCCATGGACGAATAAAAGTTGAGGTAAGGATCCAAATAGAAGGTAATATTGTCCGACAACAAAACCGCTCCCGGATAGGCACGGTAAAAATTGGCCGTATCGTCGAGCCAGGCGAAAACCGTACTTGCTTTTTTGGCCATCAGGTTGCCGTTGAGGCCGAAATTGAGTCCTTTGATTTTTTCAGATCTTCGCCGGAAATTGAAATTGAGGCGCGCCTTTCGGTTTTCCATTTGGCTATCACTTATTGGGACGGTATCTATCACCAACGGACCGGGTTTGGGTGCACCCAAATAGCTTTTGTCGGCAGAAAACATGCCCCCAACCACCAGATCGGTATGTCCGTTTCCGAGCTGCTGCGAATGCAGAAAACTTGCGCCGGAGGTATAATTCATTCCACTCCACCATTGCTCGGCAGGTGAGGCAGGAGCCGTCATCCAACCTCCGTAAAGTTTGATTTTGGTTTTTGGCTGAATGTCGGGATAATTGGTTCGGATATAGATGGCGCCACTCAAAGCTGAAGAACCCGACAAAACCGATGAGGCACCTTTGACCACTTCTATTTGTTTGATGTTTTCCACCGGTATCAGCGACCAATCGGGTTTGCCGGCATCTCCGGCTACCACGGGCAGGTTATCAACAAAAACGGCCACCTTGCTTCCCACACCAAAGGTAAAACCACTTCCACCTCGAATTTGAGGTTCTTCGTCCAAAATGGTTAACCCGGGTACCATATCGAGAATGGTTTCTACCGAGGTAGTATTACGCGCATCAATCAAACGGGGTTTAATCACTTCAATGGACACCGTTTGATCTTCCAAAGGTTTATCAAAACGCCCGGCACGCACCACCACCTCATCAAATTGTGTACTAAAGGGTTCCATCTCAATAATCCGAAACGGTATAGCCGCATCAGCTACCACGAGATCAATGGTTTGCATTTTCATGCCGGTAAACGACACCACAAACTGATGATGCCCGGGAGCGACAGTAAGTGCAAAATATCCGTTGAAATCGCTTACGGTGCCGATGCTCATGTCCTTTTTTAGGTATATGTTGGCTCCCACCAATGATTCTTTGGTGAACTGATCAACCACGCGTCCGCTAAATACCTGATTGGTCTGAGATTTGAGAAATGAGGTCAGAAAAAGCAAACCAACCAACACCACCAACCGGATGGGATTGTGCAGGCATCCCGCCTTCGATCGCCGGATCGCTCCCTTCCACATTATTATCCTGGTGGCCTCCATCAACCTGGCTACTGAAGAATGATTTTTTGAGTTTCGTAATGATTATCGTATTGTAATACAATCAAATACAAACCTGCTTGAAGGTGATTAAGGGGAAGCAAATCAGACTTATTGGCAGAAAGCGATTGGTCCACAACCGTTTGCCCGTTCATGTTGATCAGACTTACCCGACAAAAAGTCGCCCGGATATTTTTTGTATCAACCTGCAAATAATCTCCACGTTGGAGGGCATAAAAATGGTTTAAGGTTTGTTCTTCAATTCCATCCGAGTTATACACAAAGGCAAAATCGTCGTACCATGCTTCGCTGCCCAACACGGCGTCGTAGCCATTTCCTGAGGTGATCACCGACAGAAAGTACTCCGGATTTTCATCGGAAACATATACAAAAGGTGTGGAAAACCTTGTCCATTGTGTGATGGTTTGTTGTGGAAGTTCGATGTAAGCTGTGGCGATGATATTGGCTTCGTTGCCGGGGAGTTCGAGATAACCTTTGTGCAGCACAAACTTTACGGTGGCAAAATCACCCGTGGCCGGAGAACATTTGTACCAACCCACCAAACTGTCGGGTCTGCGGGTAAAAGCCGTGTGATAAAGGTCGTTTCCCTCGTTGGTAAACACATAGCCGTCGGTGATGGGAATTACTGTATGCACTTGTCCATTGGTAATGGTTCCGGAGGCTACAATGCCAAAGGTGGCCACATTAAAAAGTTTCAGACTGTACATCCCTGAATGGGCATCGGTGCTTCTCCCCCACACTACCGGAGCGCTTGGGTTAAGCAATTCGTTGTCGCTGGTTTTTATGGAACTCCAATGGGTAGGCTCGTCAGTACCCACACCCACGTCTTCCCACTCCTCAAATCCGGGATTATTTATTTGATTTTGAGCCATCAGACTCATGCTAAAAATTATTGAAACAGCAATTAAAAGTAGTTTTTGCATCATTTTCGTAAGTGTTGGTGATGGATAATGAACGTTGGGAACCATAGGACAATACGAACCATACCCATGGCAAAGCTAATGTTTTTTAATCAATGCGTCAATGGAGGCCAAATGAAAACCGGCATTTATTGACGACGGGAAGCACCGTCGCCTCATCACCAACGAAATGGGCAGGTATAAAAAAAGCCGAAAAACGAGTTTCCGGCTTTTTGGATGAATTGTGTGTTTTAGAACACGTAGGAAATTCCCACATTGATTCCCAGCCAGGTATAGGAATCCTGATTTTTTGTTTTGGCAGCCCAATTGTATTTAAAATTGAGGTTCAGCGCGGTATTGCTGCTGCTACCCAGGTAGGCAATAATACCCACTTCGGGTGCTGCACCAAAATGCCAGTCTTTGCCTTGTTCGTAATAAATGCCCATAAAATCACGCGATTCGATGTAATACGTACCCACGGCCACCCCCATATAGGGCATGATGGAACCCTGTGAAAAATAGTAATGGGAAGTAACCATCAAAGGCATGGTATTCAGATAGTGACGCTGATAGCCATAAATAGTTCCTGTTTCTCCCACATCCTCCGAAGTCCAGCTGTTGTTTTCGTAAAACACATTCCAGCCACCAATACCTCCCACGGTAATCTGGTCGGTAACATATCCGCGTCCTTCGAGTGAGAATCCCCTGAACGAAGGTTGTCCAATGAAGTCGGTTGTGGAGCCCATGGGAAATCCCATGTTCCAGTCGAAATTCCAGATGCCACCTCCTTGTGCGAACGAATCAACACCCAAAAGCATGATAAAGGCTGCAATCAGTATGGTCTTAAATTTTTTCATGATTTCTCTTTTTAAGTGGTTGATTAATTGGCTGTTGTATTAAGATATGGCGATTGTTTGAAAGCCTGATCGATGGTGCTGGTAATGCGTTTGTTGTCGTTACCCGACAGTACGCCGTTGATCCCTGCGGTCCAATACACAGGATTGATGGAGTCACCTTTGATCACGCGGTAATCATTGGGATTAAACATTTCCATCCTCAGGCTACCGGTAGTATAGCTGCTATAATAAGGTACGGGAGGATAGTAACCGGGATATCCCCAGCCATAACCGCCCCAGCCTCCCCAGCCCCAGCCATAACCGGGATAAGGATACCAGTAGTAAACGCTGACATTTTTGGTAATCACCGCACTGGGAACTATCACCAAATGCGGGGTTACGGTGGGGTCATCGCCCGAGATGCGGGTATAACCCATGCTGGTCATGTTGCGATCTATGTCGCTTAATATCAATGTCTGATTTCCGATGGGAGTAGCATTTTTCGATGTATCGATATTAAACACTGTATCAGGCATATAATACGTGGAATAATCTTTAAACATGTCGTGCACCGAATCGTAATAATTGGTAAATACGACATCTGTTTCTGACGGACTGAGTGAATCGTCGGGGTAACAAGACTCCAATGTTGACAGACCCAAAACCAATGCAACAAACATCAGCATCCGTGTGGCAATTTTTTTACTTTTCATAAAGGTAGGATTGGCTTAATAAGAATTAATTCAAATAGCAAAAGTAAATAAAGTATGGCACGAATCAAAACAAAAAATCACTTCTGTTGTGTTTATTGGATTTGATCCATCGGGGGTTTGTGTTTTTTATTGAAGTTCAGGGTTATTCCAAGATACACATTAAAACCAAAATAATAGATGCTCATATCGTTTTCGAGTGGTCCCTGCAGGATTCGTTTATCATCGGGGTTGTATTCCACCGGATTGGTGAAATTGGCTACTTGTTCCAGATGGGTTGCATAGCCAAAGGAGAGCTCGCCACCGGCAATGAGTTGGTATTTTTGAAACAAATAAAACTGGAATCCGGCGTTATAGTGGTATATATCGAAATCGGTGGTGTTGATTTTGTTCATGGTACTCAGATTGCCATAATTCACGTTTTTCACATTGTTGAAATCGGTTCTGAACCCGTTCATAAATAGTAGATGATCGTTGAGCCGCCAACGGTAGGCAATGGCAAAGTTGAGAACCGCTTTGGAAGCATCGGCCACCGAAAGCCAATCTTTGTTTTCCAGCTTGTCGTAAACGATGCTCGAGGTAATATCCGATCGAATGGGGGCTTCAATCATGCGGTAGGGTTTGATTTGAGCAAAGTACTCCATGGTAAAATAAAGCTTCTTTTTATCTTGATCCACATCAAAAATAAACCCGAAGGCCACCGACCAGGGATAGAGGATTCTTGTTTTGAGTTCCGAACCCACCAACCCGTTGGTTACGGTGTATCCGTGCATAAACTCACCGGTTTCAGGATTGGTAATGTCGCTAACGCGAAAGGTGCGCAGGGCTTCATTTTTAGTGGAAAACAACGACAAGGATTGGGTGGTGATATTGAGTCCGAATCGCCACCTGGCGCCAATATACGAAAAGCCCACCTTGCCAATGAGGCGCACGTTGTTGTATCTGAACGATTCCACATAACTGCCCTCGGCAACGATGGAGGGGTTGGCAACCGAATCAATCCAGAGGGTATCGGTGGGAGAAAAAGCAACTGCCGAGTTTTGGTTGTTGTAACTGAGCTGTGCAATGGATGTGAAAAGGCTTGCCCCTATTTTAAACCTTTCGGATACATCGTAGGAAGCGGCAACACCAATCCAATTGTCCACGTAATTCAATCGATAATTGTAGGAAGTACTGTAATTTTCCGTGCCGGGAACTTCATGTAAGATGTCCAGCGGCCTCGAATTGTAATAGTTGAGAAAGATGTTTTCCTTCAGCCTGGTAATGCTGGTAAGGGCAATACTAAATTTACTGTCTTTTTTGCGAAAGCTGTAGGATAAAAACTGTGGCATGACATTAAAATTAATGCCTGACAGATTGATTTGATCGCCCAACACATTGCGGTACGAATACACGCCCCACGAAAACAAACTGGCTGCAAACGACAAATTGGAACCCTGTTTAATTTCGGAAATGGTAGCCGGATTGAAATATATGGAAGCATTTCCTGCATCACCTGCCACCACCGCACCCGAAAGCAAAGACGATTGCGAATTAAAATTCAAAGTCCAGTAGTGGTTCATCAACTGCGCACGAGCTGATAAAGAGGCAGTTATAACGAGTAAAATCAATAAAACCCGAGAAATATGGGAGAACTTCATTGGCCAATTCTTTTGACCAAAGTAGTAAAAATGTGGCTATCTCTTGTGTGCGGTTGATGAAAAATGTTCTGGATGTTGTTGCCCCAAGCATGAACGCGTGGGGCAAGTCTTCAAGCGTGGACGCTTGAAGCAGTAGTGTGGACGCTTGAAGCAGTATGGGGTAGGCCTTCAAGCGTGGACGCTTGAAGCAGTAGCGTGGACGCTTGAAGCTGAAAAGGGGTGGACGCTTGAAGCTGGAAAAGAGGTTCGTCTCCCTACTCCCCCCCCCCCGATGGCTCCTAAATTCCGCATGTCTCCGCAAAAAGAATCTGGAAGTGTTTTTATGACCAAAAAATGTAAGAAATTGTTGATTTTTTGGCTTTTTTGACTGCATTAGCTGTAACACATTGAAAAAAGAATGCTTAAGGAGCTTCTGTGTTGATCATTTTTTCATTCTGTTGCAATGCCTTTCCTTCTACTTTTTTAGGAAAAAGTGTCAATTAGTTGATAATAAGGCTATTAATTGATTTTGGTTATGTTGAGTTCAAAGATAATGTAATGTATTTATTAGAATCTGTAAAGATTTTCAGCGTGATTTGGCGCGAACGCTTGATCCATGTTGCGGGCAAAATAATAAATCTGAACAAGAACTTTTTTACCCGGTATGTTGGTTTGAGTGTGTCAGTAAGTTGTGAAAAGTGTTGAATAATAAACACATAAATATTCTTGAAAAAAGCTGTCAATCCAAGAAAGACAGTGTTGTTTTCCAATGTTGAAAAACACATATTGTTCCATCCCCAATCGTTCTTTAGGATATCAAATTGCTTTTCTGGATTTCCCCTGTGGTTATAAAAAATGGCAACTTCAACCGGTGTCATTTCTAGATTGTTCGTTAAAATAGCCCGGTACTCATACGCATCATCGGTGAACATATCCATTTGCATGTCATCTCTTAGTTTTCTCTTGACAACAAGCCTGTATGGCTTGGCATCAATACCATCTTCTCTGGCTTGGCTGACAAAAGGTTCTATCATGATTGATCCAACCTGCATCGGCTCATTGGTGCTATCAGTGATATGTTCCCATTCTCCTAACTGGTTAAAGTACTTGGCTATGTAGCTGTTTCTACAGCCGATATAAAAATTCTCAACATTTTGTTCCAGTAATTTTACAACATCATACTGGTAAGATGCTGCATCAGCTCTGAAATGGGTGGCCTTTTTTATATCATTTTGGTTCAATTGCTCAAACAAGCGAGTTAGGGTATCAGACTGAAAGGCTTTTGCATCGCTGTTTCCATTCCTGTTTTCTACAAAGAGAACATGCTCCTCATTGAGATAACAAATACCGGGCTGATAACCTGGATTTCTTTTGTAGGTCATCTTACTGTCGCTCTTCTCGTTGAAGATGATGGTATTATCGTAGTCTAATGTCAGTTCTTGTGCATCAAATACCCCCTGCTGCTTTAAAAGGGATATGTTAAGTTGATTGATAAACTCATTTGAATTGTAGGTGTGGGTGATAACTCCGCGTTTGGTTTCGCATTGTTTGTTTTCAACTGCCAACTCCTTTAACCTTCTGAGTACTGTATCCGGACTTGGCATCTTGACAAAAGGATTGTCTTTAAAGTGACCCCTTAAATGGATTTGCAGATCCTCAATACAGTCCCCACCGCATAGATATATGCTTAACATTGAATTGATTATATCCTTCCATCGATACTCACTCTGATTGGCAAGTGTAGGAAAACTTTTCTCGATTAAGGCATTGATCTGGCTTCGCTCCAAAAAATCAAACACAAAATTTATTCCGCCAAATGCACTTATTGATTTACTTTGTTGTATCTTCACCGCAGTATTTGTTAGCACACCAAATATGGTGAAAATACTTGAACTGTAAGACTTTCTCCTGAAATGTTTTACAGTTTTTTTTGTTAATAACCTGCGGAATTAAGGGGCTATCGGGGCCCTACTCCACCTTCTCAATCTTCGTGTCCACAAAGCTGCTGATAGTAGCGGGGAATTTTGATCCGTTTTGCTCTATATCGAGGGTCATGTCCATTTGAATGCTGGAAACCTTGACCATCCCGGTTTTACTGTCAACGGTCATGGTTCCGGTGATGGTTCCCGACAAATTACCCGGAGCATCGGGGTTGGTGATGTTGGCCGACAAATCGCCTTTCATGTCCAGGAGCGCTTCCTTGCGGGTAGCTTTTTTTAAGGTGTACACCATTTTAATGACCATTTCGGCCTCTTCGGTGGTCTCAAGTTCCGACTCCCAACTTTCGCCTACCTTCACCTTATGATCCGGATATACGGCGTAATTATTGCCGGTGGTAACACTGCTTGGTGTTTCACCCGCATCGCCCAAAGCGCTCAAGTCCACATCCTTTATTTGTCCACGGTCGTTCATAACAGAAATGACCGAAGCATTGATCAATTTATTCATTTGCTCTGCAAATTCAGGACCCATGGGCGAATTAAAGGTAGTACTGTCGTCGGAATCGTAATTTATTTCCATACCAAAAATCTGCTGATTCATAACGATCCGGTTAAAGGTGGTTCGTTGTGTTATCAAGTCATTTTTCACCGAATCAATATGTGAAGTTGTATAAAAAGTCATGTCCTGATCCAACGCAATTTTCTGCCCATTGGCGTCAAACTGAATGGTTTGTTCAATTTGAGAAACCACGGAAAATTGGTCGTTCACCTTGAGGTTGTATTTTAATTCGATACTTTTTTGCGCCACGACGCCATTAAAACTACCGGATAAAATAAGGATCGAAAAAACGAGTAATAGGTTTAATTTTGTTTTCATTGTGTGATATTTAAAGTTAAAAGGGAGTATCTTCCTCCTCCAGATCATTGTTCATTTTTGATGAGAAACTTTTTATTCCTGCATTCATGTCGCTGTGAGCGTGAGGTCCACCATCGTAGCCGGCCGAATAGTCTTCAAACTTGGCAAAATCGGCGATAAACTTCAATTTTACATCCCCAACGGCTCCGTTACGGTGCTTGGCGATGATAATTTCGGAAACTCCCTGCGTGGGCGATCCGTCTTCAAATTGTTCCAGTTTGTAATATTCTGCACGATAGATAAAGAGCACCAGGTCGGCATCCTGCTCGATGGCACCCGATTCGCGCAAGTCGGAAAGGATGGGTCGTTTGGCCTGACCAGGACGGGTTTCAACGGCACGACTCAACTGCGAAAGGGCCAGAACGGGAATGTCCAGCTCTTTGGCCAACGCCTTGAGCGAACGGGAAATCTGTGAAATTTCCTGCTCACGGTTTCCTCTGTTTTCGCCACCGGAAGTCATCAACTGCAAATAATCGATGAACACCATCTGTATGTCGTATTGCTGCTTGAGCCTGCGACATTTGGCGCGCAGTTCAAAAATGGAAAGCGCCGGTGTGTCGTCGATATACATTTTGGCATCCACCAAATTGGATATTTTATCGGTAAGTTGTTGCCATTCGTAACTGGCCAACTCACCCCGTTTGAGTTTGTCGGCTTTCAACTCGGTTTCGCTGGAAATCAAACGGGTAACCAACTGAACGGAGGACATTTCCAGCGAGAAAAACGCCACCGGTTTACCATATTCCACCGCCACATTACGTGCCATATTGAGGGCAAAGGCGGTTTTTCCCATGGAAGGACGCGCAGCCAGAATGATTAAGTCGGATTTTTGCCACCCAGAAGTGATTCGGTCCAAAGCAACGAAACCGGAAGGAACCCCGCGCATGGAACCGTCGGCATCACGTGCATGCTCAATATCTGAAATTGCCTGACGAACCAATGCCGGCATGTCCTGAAAGCTTCGTCGCAAATTGGTTTCAGATACCGAAAACAAACTTTGTTCGGCTTTGTCGAGCAAGTTAAACACATCGGTGGTATCTTCAAATGCATCCTTGATGGTTTCCGATGAAATGCGAATAAGCTCACGCTGTATGTGCTTCTGTAGGATGATGCGGGCATGAAATTCCACGTTGGCTCCCGAAGCTATCCGGCTGGTGAGCATGGTAATAAAATAGGGACCTCCCACTATTTCCAACTGTCCCTGACTCTTAAGTTTATTTGTAACCGTAAGGATATCAATGGGTTCTGACTCGGAAAAAAGTTCAGAAATGGCACTGTAAATTTTCTGGTGACTGTCTTTGTAAAAAACTTTCGGTGTAAGAATGTCGATTACGGCCG
Organism: Bacteroidales bacterium; assembly: GCA_965140775.1. Lineage (GTDB taxonomy): Bacteria > Bacteroidota > Bacteroidia > Bacteroidales > F082 > UBA6244. Next base: position 2,895,167 of record OZ223471.1, read on the forward strand.
AAACGGCATCTTTTTCAATCATCATGGCACCTAAAACAGCTTCTTCCAAATCGATGGCCTGCGGTGGGACTTTCCCATGCTCGTAGGTCGGTTGCATTCCACCTGCGGTCAACTTGGATACGCCTGATTTCCTGACTTCTTTCTTAACTTCTTCCATGAAGCCAAAAATACAAATAATGATTTTGGTTGACGGCCATGTTAATAAATTAATTTAAAAAGCGTCGGAAACAATCGTTTTTACTTATAAATCTATAAGTTACGAAATTAATTGGTTCCCGAAATTACCACATCGGCCTCCTCGAAAAGGGGCACTCCCTGATAGCGACGAAACAGTTGGGCAATGGTGAGCACATCCTTTTGGCAATAGGTAACAATCCGCTCAAGGTCTTGATCTTCCCAATAAACCTTGCCTACCATGCTTCCGTCGATGTCGTCCTTTGGGGTGGGAATGTCGAAGATGGCAGCCAGTAACTCCAGCGAAGTGTAATGTTTGTAATCGCCAAATTTCCACAATTCCATGGTATCCAGATGTTGCACCTCCCAGGGCTTTTTGCCCGCCAAATCAAGGATGGCCGGAAGTTCAACACCATTGATGAGCATGCGGCGCGCCATGTATGGAAAATCAAATTCCTTGCCGTTGTGGGCACAAAGCAAAAAATCGCGTTGATCGAAATACCCCTTCAACATGGAAGCAAATTCCTGTAGCAGAATTTTTTCATCATCACCGTAGTACGACTTGATACGAAACTCCTTTCCCGACTGAAACCCGCAGGAAATGCAGACAATTTTCCCGAATTCGGCAAAGATTCCGGCCTTGCCATATACCCCCTCCGGTGTGTCGTTTTCATCGTCAAGCAGGCGTTTGGCCTTTTTATCCCACAACGATTTCATCTTGTTATTCAATGCATTATAGTCGGGAACGGCCGGAACAGTTTCTATGTCAAGAAACAATATTTTGTCGTAAGGATACTGATTTAACATGTTTGGGGTTTTTAAAGATAAAAGTACAAAAAATCGTAACTTGCACCCATTATGAACAGAACATTTTTAACAATTACCGCGATAATGTTGTTGCTGACCGGCCTGTTTTTCTCCTGTAAGAAGCACCAGGATACGCCATTTTTAGATGTCAGCTTTACCTCACCCTCAGCATCTGAAATATTTTCGGTACCCGATACCATCGTGGTAAAATTTTCCATTCAAAGCGATTTGCCCATCATCAAGTTGAGCGCCCGAATCGACAACGAACAGATGATTCCCTTATCGCCTGTCGTTTACCTGTATCCCGATGAGGCACAACGCGATTTTGAAATTCCGCTGGTAGTGGATATTCTCCCTGAAACTCAAGACTCCAAGGCATATATCCATCTGATAATCAACGATGGAGTACAAAACGATCATTGGTATCTGGCCATAGAATTGAAGACAAAACCGCTTGTTTACAAAGGGTTTTCCGTTATCACATCCACCAATCAGCAAAGCTCTACCCTATTGTTCTTTAACGAACAAGGCGATGAATTGGCGCAAATGGCCATATCCGGACGTGCAAAAAAAACCCTTTCCCTTCCTGAATCGGATCTCCTGGTGATGGCCACGAGCAACCCCGAACATTTAATGGCCATCAGGTGGGAGGATCAACAAGTGGTGTGGACAAAAGACGCGCCCTTTCCCAACCCATCGTTTACCTGTCTTTATGGCAAGGCACCTTATCTTTATTATGGCGTTGGAGCCGGTCGCGTGGTGGGAGTGTATGGCTCCACGGGGCTTCAGCACATGGAAACACCGGTATTTGAAGGTTATCAACCAACATCCATCGGAAGCGGGGGCAACAATCTGATCTTCGCGGAATCAAGTAGCACAGGACTTACCTCCCGAATCAGCGCATGTTATCTGAACACTGGCGAAATTCAATCGCATTATCTCACTGAATTTCAATCAGTTTTTGCGCACATCAACTCCGATTCCACCATTGTATTTATTGGTAATCAAGGATCCGCCGGCCAACTTTTGGTTTTCGATTCAAAACATATCCAGGCATCAGGTGGGCAATTGTTCGATTTTGGAGAAATTGTTTTCGCCACCGCCATCGATCAAAACAACTACCTGATGGCTTCCAAAGATGCTGTTTTTCATTATAACCTGTACACCGACCAGCTACATCAGGTTCATACGGCTCAGGTTGAAATCGGACATCTTTCGTGCGACACACGCACCCAACTTGCGTACATTGGCGATGGAAATACTCTGCAAATACTGGACTTCCCTCATTTCACCACCACCGGCACACACACCTTTCCGGCTCCTGTAGTTGGGGTTTGCATGAGGTATGTAAGATAGCCGAAACCGAACACCACAGGATTTAGCTCAAAACTTGTATCTTAAGAATAATCGCCTATTTTTGTACAATGCCTCGGTGCTTCTTCACATGATAAATGGGTGCAACCTTTTTTTATGCTGAAGTTGTCATTGAAATCAATAAAAGGAAATATGGGAAATTGTCAGAAAGAATTAATCAAGCATTTTGCTGAATTCAGAAAACATATTGTTGGTGACGACCAGGTGATTGTGACGCCTTATGGCGAAAAGAAAATGATTTATGCCGACTGGATTGCCAGCGGACGGCTGTATCGCCCCATCGAAGACAAACTCTTGAACGAGATAGGTCCGTTTGTGGCCAACACCCATACCGAGACCACCGAATCGGGAACCATGATGACCAAGGCTTATCACAAAGCCCACCAAATCATCAAGCAGCATGTGGGCGCCAACCGGGAGGATGTGATTATCACTGCAGGTTTTGGCATGACATCGGTGATTAACAAAATGCAAAGAATACTGGGTTTGCGCAGTTGCTCCACCCTTCCCATTGCCAGGGAATGCATTGCCGACGAAGACCGTCCGGTGGTTTTTCTCACCCATATGGAGCACCACTCCAACCATACCTCGTGGATAGAAACCATTGCAGATGTGGTGGTTTTGCAACCCGATGAAGGCAACAACGTGGTGGTAAACGAGTTGCGCGAACAACTGAAAATATACGCCAGCCGCAAAATGAAAATAGGCTCATTCACAGCCTGTTCCAATGTCACAGGAGTGGAGCCCCCCTATTATGAGTTGGCCGAAATCATGCACGAGCATGGCGGATTGGCCTTTGTGGATTTTGCCGGATCGGCACCCTATGTGGACATCAACATGCATCCCGAAAATCCGCGACAAGCCTTGGATGCCATCTTTTTTTCGCCACATAAATTTTTGGGAGGTCCCGGCAGCTCGGGGGTGGTGGTTTTCAACAAACACTTGTACAATCAGCAAGTTCCTGATCATCCCGGAGGCGGCACCGTGGAATGGACCAACCCCTGGGGCGGACATAAATACTACGACGACATCGAGTTGAGAGAAGATGGCGGCACGCCCGGATTTTTGCAAGCCATCAAAGCTGCCATGGCCATTCAGGTAAAAAACCAACTCAATACCGACTGCATCCGAAAGAGAGAACATCAGTTGGTGCAACAAGCATTTGACGGATTTTCTTCCATTCCCCACATCCACATTCTGGCCGACAACGACCGCGACCGGTTGGGGATTTTTTCATTTTGGTTTGAAAAACTACATTTCAACCTGATTGTCAAGCTTTTAAACGACCGGTTTGGGATTCAGGTACGCGGTGGTTGCGCCTGTGCAGGCACCTACGGGCATTTTTTGCTTAATGTAAGCAAGGAAGAATCCCAACGCATTGTGGACAAAATCAATAGTGGCAACCTGAGCGAAAAGCCCGGATTTGTGCGTGTTTCGCTGCATCCCACCATGACCGACGAAGAACTCGAATATATTATTGACGCCGTGCGCCAAATAGCCTTTCATTACAAGGAATGGGAACAGGACTACACCTACGATCAAAGAACCAACGAATTCTATCATAAAACTTTCCAACCACAGCACGAAACAAGGCTGAAAGAATGGTTCGACATCACACGGTAGTCCAAATATCCCAAGTCAAGATAAAACAGCCCGGGGGTTTTCCCCCATTAAAAACTGCCCCCTCCATCTGGCGCAAGCGTCCCCGCTTGTGCCGCAATCTGGCGCAAGCGTCCGCTTGTGCCTCATTCTGGCGCAAGCGTCCGCTTGTGCCCGGTTTAACCAACAACAAACGTATGCTTATCAAATAAAAAACCGACCCAATACAAACTACTGAGTCGGTTTTTATCAACTTGCCAAATGAGTCATTCATAAGGATGCACAACTTAAAAAGTGTGCACAGCCCTTTACTCCTCTATCTCTTCCTGATTCATCAAATACAGCTTGCGGCCGCCGTAGGCAGCACCCAAACCCAGGAGGATGAACAGGCCGCCCCCTATGGGAGCGTTGCCTGCGTTGGCATTTCCTGTACCACCATGGTCACCCGGAGGAGGAGGAGGTCCACCTGCCAAAAGAGGTAAACTACTCACCGAAATGGCGACAATCAGCATCAGTTTGATTACAATATTCTTCATGACTTCGAGCTTTTATTATACTATAGTTATTTTTTATTTTACAATTACTTTGGTGGAACTTACCGCCCGATTGTTCTGCAGACGAACAATATACAAACCGGAATTCAGGTTGAGTGCACGCGAATAACTACCCGAAACATTCACCACCTCCGAGCTTAACAACCGACCCTGCACATCAAAAATATCCACCTGCGTATGGCCCTCACCCAGGATGGTCAGTTGCTGACCGTTGACGTAAGCATGTACCTGAGGTTGGGTGGGTTGGGTGGAGATGCCTACGGGGCCGAAGTGGAGGGTGAAGCGATTGGGATCGTCGTTTTCTTCTGAAGTGAACGAGTAGATTGGATTTTCAGAAAGATTTTGGGTGGTGTTGGTTTTCAGGTCAGTCAAATAAATAGTTTTACCTTCGATTGTTTCCGCTAACTCTATGGTAAATTCAGTTGATGTGTTTTTAACAAAACCAAAGGGAAGAACCATATCGTCATCAAGAGAAGGAAAACAATTAGTTGATAACTTTTCTTGGTTCACTATTGAATAAAACTGGGGTGCATACCATGCCATAAATCTGGAATCATATTTAAAATCAAATCCGGTAGTCGCTTTATCATTTAGAGAAATAATACTTTCCTGATACATGGATTGTGCCATATCATGCGCCACCAATAAAATCCTTTCTACATTACCACTCTTTGCCCAATTTTGGGTATTATGGGTTTTTGCTTCAACAGGAATAACAAGCTCATTAGAACTATTTGAAGCCTGAACAAAGAATCCCTGCATGGCGGGTATTATGTCATCAACCTCAATATCCGTATAACTTCCGGCATCATTCATACGCTTTGCCGTACCGGCGATATTTGTCAAAGTCCAATAATCTGTTCCACTTCCGTTATTATTATTCCATTTGATTGCACTTGGGAAGGGGTTTCCAACCAAATGCCAGCCATTGCCTTTACCAGATGTAACTGTAAGGTTATTAATCGTCACAGCATCAGTATTTGGAACTCCGGTAAAATATTTTGTGTCGGCTGCCTCATAGGACACAAGGTAACCATACCCATTACTCATGGTTGTAAATATATTACCAGGCTTGTAATTTGTCCATTCATAATCGACCTCGTTAAAACGGTAAAAATCATCATTAACACCCGGAGCCAAATTCGTAGAAGAACTAATTGTTGGAGCATTTACCGGAGAGCTTATCAGGTGCCAGCCATCATTATTGGAAGAATATGCACTTATATACCTTTCAGCATTTAGCGTTCCTGTACCAGAAACTAAGCCCTCTACTATCAATGAACCTGGAGCGCCATTATCAGTTGGAGACGCTAAAACAATTCCGCTCGTGGCATCATTAACTAAATTACCGGTAACGGTAAGAGACTTACCAGCTAATACATTAACAATGCCTTCATCTGCCACCGTTAATGAAGCAATTGTAATATCGGTTCCATTTATTATTAAAGTAGCCCCATTTCCAACTGTAACAGCACTGGAAGAAAGACTACCTTGGAGTTCCAGGGTACCACCATCAAGAATAGTCGGTCCAGTATAAGTAGAATTTCCTTTTAAAACTACAGTTGCACTATTAACCAACTGGAATGAAGCTCCCGATCCATTTTTTTCATAAATATAACCATTTATGGTCAGCAAATTATCACCATAAACCTTTAATCTTCTGGCACCATTGGTATTATCAATCGAAATTCTATCACAGGAAACAAGAACACCACCTGAACCAACAGGATTAATTTCCAAATCAAAATTAAGTCTGTTTCCTATTTCACGACTTCCCTCAGTAGCACTACTAGGACTCAATTCAAATATATTTCCATCTGAATTATTTTCGAATTTGTAAGCATAAGTATTATCGCCATATAGCTTTATACCTCCTGCTCCATTATAGGTGATTATTGAACCGAAATAAGATCCAGCACCGTAATTACTATAAGGCCAGTGCCTGAAACCAGAAGTATTGTTGAAATATAAATTATCTCCTGAGGATGGGTTAGAACCGCCAAACCAATTTAACCCTTGGTCAATATTATCAGAGGATTCACTAGAGCCACTCCAATAGTAATCCGCTCTTGACTGCCCATTAATATTAAAAACAATGAATAGGCTGAAAAATAAAACAAAAAGATTTTTCATACTTAATGATTTTAAAATTTATATACTAAGAAATTTAATTTCAATTTACAATTAACATTATCTCTTTATCAACCGCTTAATTTTCAAACTGCTACGGTCTGTCAACCTAACTACATAAATCCCTCCGGGAAGAGTGTTTAAACTCACCTTTTCTGCACTTGTGCTCAGGCGTTGGCTTTGTATCAGGTTTCCTTGCATGGAGAAAATTTCCATCAGCATTCCCTGTGCCCCTTCAACCATCACCACATCCTCTGCAGGATTCGGATACACCCGCACCAAATCCCCCATCATCATCTCTACTCCATCAACTCCGGACAAGGGTATCACCACCAGTTCGTCGGCCTGGGTTACTTGCACGCTGCCTGTGGTGTCGGCCCACTGTCCATAACTTACGTTAAAAGTCAAGTTGCTGTTGGATACCACGCTAAAGGTGGTCAGTCCTTCGGTATCGGTGGTTTGGGTTCCGTACTCGCCCAAATCTACGGTAGCTCCTGATACCAAGTTACCATTGTTGGCTTGTACTACCTTAAATGTCAAATTGACAAAAGGTCGTCCCAATTGCCGGTCGGTGAACACATAATATCCTCCGGGAGCCAATGTGATGGTGTGGCCTCCGGCATTAGTTACTTCCAGGGCTTCTCCGGTAAAATAGTTGTACCAGGTGCCGGTGTGCTGAAATCCGGGTTGGGTGCTTTGGTCGCTCACGTCGAAATTGGCGCCCATGCATAGGTTCAAACTTTCGTGACTTATCCAGGTGCGTTTTACCTTCCCGGCCAAATCCTTGCCATAGGCTCCTTGTTCAAAGGCCACATTTTCGGTTTTTAATTTCGCCATGGCAGCAAACACCTGATAGAGGTGCTGACGAGCAGGCTGATCCCAATAATCCCAGCGCACAGGCTTGGAGGAGGTGCGACAATCTTCGCTGATGGTGCCATCCCAACAGTAGTTGATGCTGTAATCGTAGCCCAACTCACCAAATTGCCATATCATTTTTGGTCCGGGAACGGCCATGTACATCACGGCGGTGGCTTCCATACGACCCAATGAAGTGAGGGTATCCTTAACCTGATAATCGCCGCTGCCGTTGCCATACATGAGGTTTTTAACCGGAAGACGTTCTTCGTCGTGACTTTCCATAAAGGGAATCAGGTTGGGATAGGTATATCCCCGATCGCTGTAATAGGCCCAAGAAAAGTCGGAATTGTCCATCCATCCCATGGAACATTGATTGAATTGATCGGTCATTTTTCCCCACAACAACATGCCGGTATTGCCCAAAGCCACTTCTTCATCGTTCCCTCCCAAATGCTCCAGAATAATATAGGCGTTGGGGTTGGTGGCCTTGATGGACTGATAATAATCGGTGAGAATATTCACCCGCGACTGGTCGTATTGTCCCCAGACACCCAAATCGTCGCCGGAATAGGTCTGTGTAAAGCCTTTGCTGAGGTCGAGCCGGAATCCGTCCACCTTATATTCGGTGAGCCAGTAGTTGAAAAAGTCTTTAACAAAGGCTTTGGTGGCTTCACTTTCGTGATTGAAATCGTATCCCGGACTGAGCGGATGGGGCGCTTGTTGGTTGTACCACGGATTTTGGGCAGTGGGCATGTTCAACTGGCCGTCCCAATACAATTGTACCATCGGAGATTGGCCAAAGGAATGGTTGAGTACCACATCCAGAATAACGGCGATATCATGCGCGTGACAAGCATCAATAAAGGCTTTGTAGTCGTTGGTGGTGCCATAAGCCTTGTCGGTGGCAAAGTAAAACGACGGGTTATATCCCCAACTGTCGTTTCCTTCAAATTCGTTGATGGGCATCAGCTCGATAGCATTGATTCCCAGGCTTTTTAGATAATCAAGAGTATCGATGATGGAGGCAATGCGCCGGTCGGCTACAAAATCTCGTACCAACAATTCGTAAATGATCAAATCCGACTGGGTTTCGTTGACGGCCACCGGTGTAAAATCGTCAATTTGCCAATTATAGGGCGTACTTCCTGGTTCAAACACACTCACGATTCCGGTGGTTTTGTCGAAAGGATAGGGTTTCAGATCAGGATAATTCTCTTCGGGGATCCATTTATCATTCCACGGATCCAATACCTTCTCGCAGCGGGGATCTGCAATGGTAATTTGGCCATCCACATAATATTGGTAGGCGTATTCTTCACCTGGAGTGAGATTGGAAACGGTAATCCAATAATAATCCCCATCAGGAGTTCGGTTCATGTATCCGGCTTCGCTCACCGACCAATCGTTGAAATCGCCAATCACAAAGGCATAGCGCTTGAGTTTGGCAGGATCGTTGAGCACAAGGGTTACGGATTGGTTGTCCAGGTAGTTAATTCCGGGTTTCATCCCTTGAGGCAGTTCGGCAACGGGGACGTCACCACGTATAAAAATCATCACCGAATCCACGGCTATATCGTTCCCTGCATAGGCTTTGGCAATGAGCCAGTGGGTTCCGGGTTCCAAACCTGTACTGTTAAATGCATGAAACAGACTGGCTTCGGTGCTGCTTTGCAGAAAATCGTTGTCGAGATATAATCCGATGGAATCGTTTTGCAAGGCTGCCACACACACCGGAAGCAGGGTATTGGGATCCACTAAAGGTTCGCATGAAGTGGGGTAGGTAATTTTCACATTCAGCTCATCCAGGTAGATATCTACAAAAATATCCTGATTCTCAGCCGTTTTACCTTCCAGATATCCGCCACTTGCGGTGGGCTCATCGCTTCGGAAAACCAAGGCAATCTTCTGTATTTCTTCGCCGGAAGGCACCCCATAATAGGCCCTGATATCCGGAATGGCGAGCTCGTACAGGTTGCTGTCGATCAACGTGAGCTTGGTTTCGGGAGTATTTTCGCCCCATTCGGTTTTCACGTATTTCCAATCGCTGCTGCCGGTACTCAGGTTGGTTATCACGCCTGTATGGGCATAAACATCCCCATCGTACCCGGCCAATCCGCCATTTCCCAACATGGCGTTAAAAGTGATGACCAATTCGGTGCTTTCCAGCGGAAAGGGGGGCTCGGTACCAACGAGCGTCAAACCGCTGCCACACGACAGGGTGTCTCCCACCGTGTAGGAGTAATTGGCACCACCATTGTTGTTGTAGCGAAGGGTGATTAAATCGAAATCGGCTGCGGGATTGGATATGACAGATGAAAAAACATAGTAACTTACCTCGGTTTGGTTGTCAAAAGCCGGAATGGTAGCTGTGGCAGTGGAACCGGAGAATGAAAAATTTACCAAACCGGAACTTGTCCAGTTGTCGGTGGTATATCTCAGGTAAACATGCTCTTCGGGGGCGGGTGCCACGGTAGTTTGAAGGGCAATTTCCACAGGATCGGCGTCTGTAGGCATAAGGGGACTCATGGTTACCGCGGTGAGTTCAACGGGCTCGGCAGACAACTCCATGAAAATGGCCCGTGTGTTTTCGTATCCGATATTGTCCCAATTGGCCACATACCAATGGTTGTTGGTTACAGAAATATTGTTGGGCTCAGGCTCACCTGTTCCGGCCTGTCCGTAGGTATATTCCTGAATTACATTGAGTTGCACATTGGTGTTACCCCATTGGTTTTGCCAGATATTGGATAAGGGTCCGCTGGTAAATTTAAAGGCGTAACTTCCCCCGGCAATATGTCCGTCCACGGCACTTACGTGAAACATGGTTTGGTAAAACGGACTCCCCAAAGGCACCAAACGTACAGTTCCATTGGCAGTTTGAGCAGTACCGGCAAAAACAGGATTTTCCGGAGGATTCACCCAACCCGCCCAGTCGCCGGGCATGTTCAGACCTTCGGGGGCGTATATCTGGGCATCCACCCGCAGGTTCATTACCGCCACCAACACGAAAATCAGCATCAGTGTAAAAATTGAACGTTGATTATTTCTTTTTAATGAATACATCTTTTCGTTTTGGTTTACTGAATGGGATATTTTCTTGATTTTAATATTTCACAATTTTTTGAGTCCATTGTTGGGAGCCGGAAACTACCTGTATAAAATAAATCCCGGGTGACAAGGAAGACATGTCAATCATCGAATTGGCTGAATTCAAGTCTTGGTTCATTACCCTCACGCCTCGGTAATCGTACACGTTCACGAAATTTTCCCCTGACAATCCGCTTATGTTGATTGTTAAGAATTCGGCCGTGGGGTTGGGATACATTTTCACGGAAGTGAATTGCTCATCAACACCCACGAAGGTAATATTGTAAGTGCTTGTTCCCGAAACGGTTCCATCATCGCCCACGGTCACTTCCAGATTGGGACCGATAATCAGCCAGATGCCATCAGGACTGCCATCGTCTTCAAATACACCCCACTCATAGGTTCCGGGAAGAATATCGAGGGTAACCGACCAATCGGCTCCATTTTGGATCATGTCCACGGGCTCCCAATTGGTCATGGAGCCTTTAAATTTGATGTTGGTGTACAATCCGGTGGCATCGGTAACGGTGAAAGTAACGGGGTAAGTGGTGATTTCATCGGCCACGGTAAGTACGCCACTCACGTTGTCCACACCATCCCAAAAACCACCTCCATTCACTGAATAGCCCCCATAAACAAAGTCCTGTGAAAGGTATTGAAAACGCGAAGCATAGTAATAGGTACCCGGCGCCACCATTTGAGATCCGAGATCAGCCATAAATTCATCGTTACTGCCCGAAGCACCAAAATAGTCTGCCGAAATCCAATTGGTCCATCCCGATGGATCGGTATTGTTGAGACTGTAACCAATCCATGCCTGCAGTCCCGGGGTAGGATCAGTCTGCCCGGTGATATTTTCAATCCAAGCCTGACAAAATACGTTGAATTCCTGTTGTGGCTGAATGGTTCCCGACTCAGGGTATTGCAGGTTGGCCCAACCTATTTCGGGATCGGGAGGTGTTCCGGTAATGGTCAGCACGCCGTTTACATTGATGACGCCATCCCAAAATCCACCGCCTGAAGCTGAATAGCCACCATATACCAAGGACTGATCAAGGTATTGAAAACGAGAGGCGTAATAGTAAGTTCCTTCGTCGGAAAGTACTGCGCCCAGATCGGCAAGATATTCATCGTTGTTGCCCACATCACCATGGTAATCCGCTATTATCCAATTGATCCAGTTGGCAGGATTAGTATTTTCGGTGCTATAACCCAGCCAGGCTTGTACACCGGCACCCTGTCCGGGCTCTTCAGTAATTCCTTCAATGTGCACTTGCGCATACACGTCGTAGGCATCTCCCGACATAATCACTCCCGATTCGGGGTATTGCAGGTTGGCCCAGTCGATAACCGCAGGCACCACAACGCCCACCTGACATTGGTAGTTTTCGCCCTCGTTGTTGTTCAACTTGATGGTATAGAGGTCGTAATTTTCGGTGATGCCCGACACGGTGCTCGTCATGGCATAATAGCGAACGATGGTGCCATCGGGTTGACCCGGAATGGTAGCAGTACCGTTGACTCCCGTCATGCTGACTTCCACGACCTGGGAATCAACCCAATCGTTGGTGGTGTATCTTACATACACGATTTCCTCGGGAGAGGGCATATCAGATGTGACGACATCAATGTTGATGACTTCATCGGGCAAGGCCGTGCCTGGTTCCGAAACCGAGGTGATGTCGATGGGTTCGTTGGTTGTTTCCATGAAAATGGCCCGAGCATTGGCATAACCTGCATCCTCCCAAACCATGATGTACCAAGCATTTACAAGTGTAATACTGTTATCCGTGGCTCCTTGATAGGCATATTCCTGAAGGTCGTTGATCACCACGGAAACACCGGCCCATTTATTGGCGAAGGGAGTGGCCTCGGGACCACTAGTAAACAGAAAGTCATAGCTACCCTCTTGCAGATCGCCGCCGGTGGCAGCTACCTGAAAAACAGTTTGCCAGCGGGGAGTTCCCACATCTATTTTAACCACACGACCATCCACCACCTGGGTACTGCTGGCAAAAGCCAGGTTGTTGGTTGGAGGGTTGGTCCATGCATTCCACGTTCCGGGCATATTGAGCCCTTCGGGAGCATAAATTTGCGCTTCACTAACCAGAAACAAGCAAGTTAATGAGAAAAGCAACAGATTTTTTAAGGATAGAAATTTGTTCATAATAAATCATTTAACAAAATAAATCCGGAACAAGCAGGATGACTGCCATGAGGTATTACATACATTTCGGACGACATGAATTCCAAATCTTCAGCAACCTGAAGGTGGTCGATTAAATCAGAAATTTTTTGAATCCATGCCTTTCCTTTACTTTGGGCTAGAAAGTACATATTCTTCAGTTAACGCGTGAGCATTAGTTGGAGGTAAAAATAAAAATTATATGTAATTAATAAACATGTTATTAGAAAAACATATGCGATAAAGCACATTTTTTCACCCAAGAGCAGGCAAAAACCGGAAAAAAGTGAATTTCAAACGATTGCGGGAAAGCAGGAAAAGGTGAAAGGGAGAAAGTGAGATGTAGCCAAAATAGCCTGTAGGGCTTCAATATCAATTGTATGACAAACCAACCAATTCGTTGGTTCGAAGGACATGCAGAGGAACTTGGGATGGAGTGGATTCAAAAAAAAAAACCAGCCAAGCTCCCCTACCCCATCAAAAGTACCCGGGTCCTTCCTTACAAAAACCGGGACTTTTGGCTGAGGGGGCTCCGGTTCGTACAGTTCCGTGCGCTCCGAGCGTAATGACAGGGGTGACCGGATCATTGGTGTAAAGCATCACCCAACGGTGTTGCACGCCCACACAACCTCTGGTAGCAAGGCGCACACGTACCATCCCCTGCTCACCGGGAAGGATTATATCAGGAACAGGACTTACCAATTTGCATCCCGGGCTTACCTCTACCCTATCTACCACCACCGGCATGCCGCCCATGTTGGTGTAGAGGTACGAATAATATATCTTTTTACCACGGTACAAATGCCCGAAATCGAAATTGTAATGCTCGAAAATCAATCGGGGAATGGTATCGTAGTTGGCCTCAACGGCAGGTCCTTGCTCGTTTTCAACAATGTTGGTGAGCAAGTATAAAAATTTGTACCTGGCTTCCTTGTCATTGGTTTCCAGCGATACCTCAGCCCGAAAGGATCCCAGGGGCAACTCATTGACGATATCCAACGAAACTTCGATAAAACCGGCCGTATTGGGAAGCAAAATGGGGGGGTTGGCTCTAATAGTTACAAATTTTCCCGTACGTCCATCCTCGATGGTCATGGGCTCGGTTCCAAAATTATGCACCTGAATGGTAAAGGGAGATACCACACCACGCGGAATGTCAGGAATAATCAATTCAAGGCTGTCGCTGCCAAAGCCCAAATTTCCCACATGATACCCATATTGCTTGTACACGGTGCTGTCCACACCCTGCCCCATGACAAAATGCCCCGCCAACATCAATACCAGAAATAGGGTTCCCTTCAGTTGTTTCATCGCGTGAGTTCTTTGGCCAATTGGGTATGATTTACACCATCAAAATTTCCTGAACTCATCATCAATACCACACAATTATTGTCCACTTGTCCTTTCAACCACTCCATCATCGCCTTCGAATCGCTGAACACTTCCAGACCAGGACTGTCAAAGGCCTGTTGTACCTGTTCCTTTTCCAGCATGGGCAATCTTTTCAGCTCCAGCGCATGGGGATTGAAATACACACAAGCGGCATCAGCAGAACCCAGGGCGTGTTGATAGCCTGAGAGAAAATCCTGATTCAAACTACTGTAGGTATGCAATTCAAAACAAGCAACCATCTTACGGTCAGGATATTGTTTCCTTACAGCCGACACAGTGGCTTTCACTTTGGAAGGCGCGTGGGCAAAATCGCGGAAATACACCAAAGATTTTGTTTCGATCACCTTTTCCAAACGATTGGCGGCACCCTCAAAACTACCGATGGCTGCATAAAAATCTGCATCCTTAATTCCCATTTCTCGACACACCCATAAGGCTCCCATTAAGTTCTGTAGGTTATGGCGACCAAACAACCCAATGGGCACCTCCCCTTCGGGTGTAATTAACAGGGTAACGCCCTCCGCCACACGATGGGGATGAACGTCGTATCCCTGAGTCCGAAGTTGGGGAAATTTATTTACCAAATCAACAAGATAGGGATCCTCCCGGTTGTATATCAACACGCCACCGGGTTGAATTTTCCCCACAAAGATTTCAAATTGTTTGAGATAGTTTTCAAAGGTGGGAAAAACATTCATGTGGTCCCAGGCAATGCCCGTAAGCAACGCGATATGAGGCTGATACCAATGAAATTTAGGACGCAAATCGATGGGTGAGCTAAGGTATTCGTCGCCTTCGAAAATCATGACCGGGGCATTGTTGGTCAACCTTACCATCACATCAAAATTCTTGATTTTTGATCCCACCAGGTAGTCGAAGTCAGCATTTTTCCACTTGAGTACATGCATGACCATGGAGGTGATGGTGGTTTTTCCATGGCTTCCACCAATCACCACCCGTTGCTTATGGGCGGCATGTTGGGCCAAAAATTCGGGATAAGACATCACGTGGATACCAGCCCTTTGTGCCTCGAGCAATTCAGGATTGTCGGCCTTGGCATGCATACCTAAAATAATGGCATCCAACTCCTTGGTAATCTTTTCCGGAAACCAACCCATTTGGTCGGGAAGTAAGCCAAAACCAAGAAGTCGTCCTCTGGAAGGCTCAAATATTTCGTCATCCGATCCACTTACTATATGACCAGTTTGTTGCAGTGCGATGGCCAGGTTGTGCATGGCACTTCCACCTATAGCAATAAAATGTATTCTCATGCTTTCATTCATTATCTCATCTTAAATCCGATACACCTGTCAATAAGGACGTAAAAGTACCAGAAAATTTATATTTCGCCACCATTTATCAACCGCGGAAGCCCTATTTAAAAAGATTACAAGCATTTTCCTTAAAATTGTCCTGAAAATAGGTGAAATATATCCAATTATGGCTACATTTACACACACAAGAAACATAATACCTATGATTCGACAATCTACCATTCTGTTCGATAAAATTCGCAATGGCTGGGAAAAACCGGGGTTCATTCGCATGTTATCCATGTTACTGATTCTGGTATATGTGGCCACTTTGGCTTTGATATTCCTCCACTCCAATGGCTATTTTCAAATTACTTTGGTGGCCATTCCATCAAATTATTTCAAGGCCATCGAACTGGTATTCACCTTATTGCTTTTTTTCGAGGTGATCAACCTGGTGTTTTCGCTGGAGAAAAGCATCTCCAACTCCATGGTGGTACAGCTCGAAATCCTGTCGCTCATCTTACTTCGAAGTGCGTTTAAGGTTTTCGGCGAACTACCCGACAACTTCCTTTGGGAAGAGCTTATGCAACAAGCCATCAACCTGTTTGCCGACTCGTTTGGCTCCCTGCTCATTTTCGTGGGCATTATCTTAATGAAAAAATGGGAAAAGCCACTACCCATTTGTCAGTCGCAGGACAACCTGACCCGTTTTATTGATGTGAAAAAGATGCTGGCATTGCTGATGCTGATTGTTTTTACCGGACTCATTTTGGCAGACATTTACTATTTCTTTGCCCAAAAAGAGACTTTTAATTTCTTTCATATTTTTTACACCATATTGATATTCACCGACATTCTCATCGTGCTCATTTCGCTTCGTTATGGAAATTCGTACCTGTTGTTGTTTCGAAATTCCGGATATGCGCTGGCCACCGTTATCATCCGACTTGCCCTGAGTGCGCCCTCACCCCTTAATGCGGTTTTGGGAATTACGGCCATGCTTTTCATTTTATCCATCGTACTTGTTTACAACAAATTAGGGAGATCGTACAAACCCGAGACTAACTAAAAAAATAATTGTTATACTTTAGTACACTAAAATTTCGGGACAACCAAACTAAAAATCACTAATTTTAACCTTTAAAAAAACGACACCATGAAAACCATTTTAATCCCCGTTGATTTTTCAGACAACTCACTGATTACCTGTCAATATGCCCTGAGAATGGTCAATCCAACCGTTCCCACTACCCTGCACCTGCTACACATATATCCCGATCAACTAATGATTCCCGATAGCAGTTTTCCATCGGGCATCGACAGCGACGCATTTATGAATGTGCAATTTATCGAAGAACTACGCCACCACTCAGAGGAGAGCATGAAAGAGCTGCTGAAAAAGCTTGAGCACCTGATTGCCGAAAAAAAGATAGACAACCTGATCGTTACCCATAAAATTTCCGGAGGTGATCCCGAATGGGAAATCAGAAACCAATGCGAGGTGATGATGCCTGAATTTATCATTATGGGAACCCACGGCACAGGAAAAAAAGGCTTTCTGGAAGGTATCATGGCCGAAAAAATCATGGACCATGCCAACGTTCCGGTTATTGCCGTACCCGCCAACACACAAAAATGTACCATTCAACGAATTATGTATGCCAGCAATGGCAGCGACAAGGATTTTGGTAAAATAAAATTGCTGCAAAGTTTGTTTAAACCCAACGACGTAGAGATTTTTGTGGTGCATTTCGCCCTTAAAAACGACAAAGAAAGCGGGCAATCCTTTATGAACGATCTCAAGGAAGCGTTCACCATGGAACAATCCTCTTCGACTTTACATTTTGTAACCGTAGAAGCCTCCGACAAGCAAAACGATTTGGAGGTTTTTGTAAAGGAAAACAACATCGACACCATCGCGTTTATTTCGCATAAAACCAACATTTTCAAGTCGTTATTTAGCAACGACATCACCAAAAAAGATTTTTTCAAACTGGGATTACCCATGCTGGCCATGCATGAATAGAAGATATCTTTCCTATTTTTCAGGAAGCGATTTGCGATAAAATGTGATGAGCCGTTGACCAACGGCATCAGGTGAATAAACATCATGGGCTTGTTTTTTAATGTGTTCGCCATCGAAACTAAGTTCTCCATTCAGGAAACGTTCCATCATGACCACCCACTCGGTTTCATTTTCCGGCTCCAATAAAATACCGTTGTCGGGACGGATGATTTCGGAAATGCCGCCAACATTGGTAGCCATTACAGGGATTCCAAGTACAAAGCTTTCGATAATAACCACCGGCAGGTTTTCGTAATGACTGGTCACCAACATCATATCGGCTTCACTCATCTGCAAGGCCAATTGTTCGCCCGTGAGCAGTCCTGTAAACTCAATTTGTTCTTGGGGAATGCACAACTCAAGAGCATATTCACGCATACGTTTCCAGTCCTGGCCCTCCCCAACCAAGACCAGTTTGAAATCGCTGCGCTTTTGCGCAAGCTGGGAAATTGTACGAAGCAATCCACTGATATTCTTCGACTTATCCTCAAAACAACTAACATGCAGAAATGATTTTTGCTGCTTGGTGATTTTTTGTTTTGGATAGGTCTTAAAAAACACCGAATCCACCACATTGGGCATCACCTCGTAGGGTGCGCCCAACAACTGACGATCGTTTTGCATGGCTTGTGCCAGGTTTTCGGTTACGGTGGTCAGCCCCGTAGCGTTTCGTACCACTTTTCGAGTAAGCCATTTTCTCCACCAGCCCACGTAATGACCTGTGGGAAGGTAGCGCGACCAATGTTCGCTCACCACAAAAGGAATTTGGTGCCTCCATTTGTAATACAATCCGATTAGGCCCAAACGTGTGAGAATATGAATGTGATGCAAGTCGGGCTCACCCAGGATGGAGCACAGTTTTTTGCGACCTTTAAACTGGGCTTGATAAAAAGCCAACAAAGTAAACAACCGGCGCAATGGCCGAATACTACACTTTGAAGGAGGAAAATAAACTCGCACGGTATGTACTCCGTTTTCGAATACATAATCCATTTCTTGGCGTAAAATGGGTTGATTTTCATTGGCCAGATGGGCATACACCACCCCGATGCGGGCATAAAGGGCAGCAGCTTCGGCATGTCGGCGGATGAAAAGTCCGTACATGGGATCGAACCGATGGGGATACCAACGAGCAAAAAAGAAAACCGTCATTTGATTTTTTTGGTCAGCCATCCGTTCTATAATTGTTTTACAAAGCTAATCGCTTTTTCCATTCGATTTGAACCCAAACCATCCACCACCACGTATTTAGCACCAATTTCCTCCAATGCTTCCTGATACAACACAAACAATTCCAGTCGATTATCCGGATTCTCCCGCAAGGCATCAGGCTGCCACTCCAAATCAGGATAACAAAGCAGATACAAGTCGTAACGATGTTGGCGAAACATGCGATCGATCCACTCGGGACATGTTCCAAAAACCACCTCACACCATACTTTTATCACCGTAAAATCTGTGTCACAAAACAAAATCTTTTGGGCTTCTGCGGCCATCTTCTGTTCGGCTGCCCATTGTCCTTTTGCCATGATTTCCACATCCTGCAGCGAATATCCGGGACCATTTTCCAACAAATAATCACGGGCAAATTCGGGCACCCAAGGCGCATTGAAAACCCCGGCCAAATGCCTGGCCATCTCCGTTTTGCCGGTGGATTCAGGGCCTGTTATGGCGATACGTTTAACCATTGGTGGGTATTGGGGTTAGTTGCTTTCGCCATTGCCAATATCCCATGATGGCCAAAAGGAGAAAAATCAGGTATTGGATGCCGGTAAAACCATAGCCCTTAACAAAGTACAACGGAATGGAAACCACATCCCCCACAATCCAAAGGGTCCAGTTTTCGAGTTTTTTGTTGGCCATCAACCACATGGCGGCAAAAAAGATACCTGTGGTAAAGGTGTCCAAAAAAGGGGTAGCCATTCTGAAGTCGTCCAGATTGCCGGAGGTAAGGTGTTGATATGCATAGGATACACTATCGACAAACCCCAAATGATTAGGCATCACGTTGTAGTATCGGTAAACGACGATGACAAAAACGGAAGTAAAAACGAAAATCCCGGTGGCTTTAAGTTTGTCTGTGATATTGGTTCGGGAAATGGACAATTGAGGCCTGGAACTTCCGGCCATGTGATGCCACATATACCAACCATAAACACTCATTAAAGTATAATACACATTGATAATCAGGTCGCCATAGAGCGTCCATTGGGAAAGTAGGTACACATAAATGGCCGTGCTGATAATACCGGTTGGAAACACCCGTATGTTTTCGTTTCGGGCATAAAACACACTGATCACCCCAAATACCGCAGCCACAAACTCCAACATGATGTTGAACGCTGTAGCCGTTTGATAGGGCGACAAAAAAAAGTTGAGGAACTCATTCATCAATTACGACTCAGGATGTACTTGCAGATCAGCATTGATAATTTTTAACACGAACACGGAGTGGGGAAGTTTGAAGGAAGCCTTCATCTCCGTCGTAAGTGCAAACATCACCTGATCATATTCTCCAAAAACCTGAGTACTCATTCCATTGGTTTCCACACGAAGCGTTTCATATCCGTTCAATCGTTGGATAAATTCTTTAATGTGCGGGATAAATTCGTCTTTTAGAGGGTAATAGCTTATATCAACAGAGGTATTCATTATGACATTTTTTTTGAAAGTGCAAAGGTAGTGGTTTTTTATATTTCATATCTTTGAGCAAAAAGTAAACCATGACACAAAGACTTCTGATTACCTCGAGCGTTATGGGGTCCACAGCGGTACTGCTTGGCACCTTTGGCACCAATATTTTGTACGACCATATCGATAGCGTACACATGTTCCAATTCGTTACCGGCTTTGCATTCCAGATGTTTACGGCCATTGTTTTGCTTGCCATTGCCTTCATGAATCGTTACGTAGTGCGCGCATATCTAAATGCCATTTACTTTTTGTTCGTCATAGGCACCGCTCTTTTCTCAATCCCGATGTACCTGATCTCTATTTACGAAATTACAGGAGAAAAATTAGCTTTTTTGTGGCCCATCACCCGGGTTGGCGTAGTGGTGATTTCCATGGGCTGGGCAGTCCTGTTTTTTGCCGGATTAAAATACAAACACAAGAAACGTATTGGCAAGAAGTAAAAGGCAATCAAACTTAAAAGCTGGCACGGGACAGTTATCCTAACCTACTAAATTACTGATACATACAAAATATTTTCCTTTTTTTGCACTAAGAAAGTTGTGGTATAGTTTGGTGTGACTTTAAGGGCCACCTTACCTCATATCGATCACTTCCACATCTGGGAAGTTGGCAGCCACAAAGGTAAATGTACTGTCGGGGATGGTAATATTGGGTTGTAACGACTGAATCTGATAGGTAAAGATATTTCCGTTTTTGTCATAAATGGAAAAACTCACCAGCGAAACTTCCCTGGCATTCACCACCACGCTTAACTTGTCGAAATTATTCCCGTCTTCAGCCTTCAAGCTAATTTGCTTTAAATCGGTACCTTGCAGTTTTTTATCTGTATCGAAACGCGCCTTGTAATCATCGCCGTATTTGGACAGGATTTTGGTTGGAGAAATACTTTCGTCGCTGTCTTCCACATCGCTCACCATCACTTCTTCGGAGTCGGGCAAATAGGTCCAAACCGTTTTTCCGTCGCAAATGATCATCTGACCTTCCATCTCCAATCGGTAGGCATCGCCCTGCACGTAGATGACTCCGGTTTTTTCTTCATCGATGTCCATTTCCACGTTTACCATGGTATAGCCCAAATCTGCTTTAAAATTTTTGTAGGAAGCGGTTTTATCAATCACTTGCTTAAGCAGCGATTCGGCGTCCTTTTCGTTTTGCGCCCATGCGGGCAGTACCACTATTGCCAACAGGCAAACCAACCATTTTTTCATATTTTTTCTATTAATTTAGCATCCCAACCACCATCCCAAGTGTTATTACTTTGATTTTTCTATCATCCCGTCAAACGGATACAACCCATCGACAATTTATGACTCATCACATCAGCACACTACATGTCAAGGTCGGGATTTTCCTTTGCCTCTAAATCCTTCAAAAACTGTTCCAAAGCCATTTCGCTGCCTATCTTCACTTCCCGCGCCTTACTTCCTTCGAAAGGACCAACAATTCCGGCAGCTTCCAATTGATCAATAATCCTTCCTGCACGGTTATATCCCAATTTCAACTTGCGTTGAAGCAATGAAGTGGAGCCCTGTTGGGTTTGCACGATGATAAGTGCAGCATCCTCGAAGAGTTCATCGCGTTCGGAGGGATCCAAATCGGCACCCTTGCCATCGCTTTCCTCATCTTTAAATTCGGGCAAATGCAATGCATCGGGATAGCCCCTTTGTGCCCCGATATAGCTGGTAAGCTTTTCCACCTCTGGGGTGTCGATAAAGGCGCATTGCAGGCGAATGATGTCGCTTCCTGTGCTAAAAAGCATGTCGCCGCGCCCCACCAACTGATCGGCCCCACCAGAATCTAAAATGGTACGGGAGTCGATTTTGGAAATCACGCGAAATGCAATTCGGGCAGGGAAGTTGGCCTTGATGGTTCCGGTAATAATGTTCACCGACGGACGTTGGGTGGCAATTATCAGGTGGATACCTACCGCACGTGCCAGCTGAGCCAATCGGGTGATGGGACCTTCCACCTCTTTTCCTGCCGTCATGATCAGGTCGGCAAACTCATCGATAACCAGCACCAAATAGGGCAGGTAACGATGTCCATGCAAGGGACTTAACTTTCTGGAAATAAATTTTTTATTGTACTCCTTAATATTTCTCACCTGGGCATCTTTCAACAGTTCGTATCGGTTATCCATTTCGATGCTTAAGGAGTTGAGTGTACGCACTACCTTGCGGGTATCGGTAATGATGGCCTCCTCCGAATCGGGAAGCTTGGCCAGGTAATGCCGTTCGATACGCGAATACAAGGTGAGTTCCACTTTCTTCGGGTCAACCAGCACAAACTTAAGTTCGGCGGGATGTTTTTTATAAAGGAGAGAAGCTATGATGGCGTTCAACCCTACCGACTTACCCTGTCCGGTAGCTCCGGCCATCAACACGTGAGGCATTTTGGCCAAATCCACCACAAAGCTTTCGTTGGAAATGGTTTTCCCAATACCAAAAGGAAGTTCGTAGTTGTTGTTTCTAAATTTTTCGGACGAAAAAATGGACTTCATCGACACGATGGTGGGATTTCGGTTGGGCACTTCAATCCCCACAGTTCCCTTCCCGGGAATGGGGGCAATGATACGAATCCCCATGGCAGAAAGGCTCAGGGCAATGTCGTCTTCCAGGTTTTTAATACGTGAAATGCGTACACCGGGAGCCGGCACTATTTCGTATAAAGTAACCGTAGGCCCAATGGTGGCTTTGATTTTGGTGATGCTGATGGCATA
Source organism: Bacteroidales bacterium (assembly GCA_965140775.1). Classification (GTDB taxonomy): domain Bacteria; phylum Bacteroidota; class Bacteroidia; order Bacteroidales; family F082; genus UBA6244. The sequence continues at coordinate 2,918,061 of OZ223471.1, forward strand.
ATGCTGAAGGGTTTCAACAATTCGGTTTTTATTGGCTTCCAGCTCGTCCTTGTCCACAGTAACATCACCACTGTGATACTCTTCGAGCAAATCAACGGGTGGCATTTTATAATCAGCCAGATCGAGCGTGGGATCAAACTCCGTATCAACGCCAAAATGTGTACCGGGAGCCAAGGGTTCTGCCTTTTTTTCCACGGGCTTCTCAATGGTCAGTTCCAATTCATCCGTTTCAGCACCAACCTCCTCATCTTCCTGAATATCACCCTCTTCTTCCTCATCCTCATCCAGACCTTTGGCCAACTCAATTTTGTATTCGTTCACCCCCGATTTCTTGTTACCCGACACGAAACCATCCTCGTGCTTATCGTCATCGTCCACAGAAAACTCTACTGTGTTATATAAATCCTCGGCAGGTAAGTTACCTTTGGAACCCACATTGGTAGCGGGGTTCGCCTCATTTTTTTCAGCAGCAGGACGTCGCTCGAACAGAAACGAAAAATGGATGAGTAAAAATATCGCGGGCACAAAAACCAGCAAAAGTATCAGGCCCACATTTCCCAAATAATTCAACAACCAAATATTGAGTTGAAGACCGGTTAACCCTCCCAGTACATTCTCGGGATGTTCCGAAAAAATCAGACCGACCAATGAAGGCAGCCAAAAACCCAGCAGCACAATTACCTCCACCCATCGCCAAAGCTTAAACAGTCGTATTTTCAACAACATGCGCAAACCCAAGGCCAGCAATACCAGGACAAAAAGATAGGCTCCCAAACCAATGCCATGGGCCACAAGCAATTCAGAAAGAAAGGAACCCAATCGTCCTGTCCACGATTCAACCATGGCAGCATGATCTCTGAAAAAAGTGGAATCTGTTGATCTGAAAACACTTCCGGGGTTGGCATCAAACCAGTTGATGAGGTATGATGTGAATGCCAGAAACAAATAGAAACCAAGGAAAAGCAGAAAAAACCCAACTATTTTCACCAATCGAGGGTCGGACAAACGGAAAGATTTTGCTGAAGACACCCGTGGCTTTTTGGGCGTCGCAGATTTTTTCTTTCCTTTCTTATCATCCACAGGAACCGATGGAGCTTTTAATGTATTCGATTTTAACTTGTTAGCCTTTGGCGTCATGGGTGTATAATTATGAATTACAAAAGTACAAAATTATTCAGGGTGAAGTTCGATCGAGCACCAAACATACGAAGCCAAAAAAAGCAGAACCTTTCAATTCTGCTTTCTGTATGCTGAGAACCTGGTCAGGTATCGACCACGATAGACTTTATTTTCAACTCTTTACCCTGAAATACCTCATTAAATAATCCTCCGCATTGAGGACAAGGAGTTAAAAAATCATCGATTGGAAAGGTATGCCCACAATCGGCGCATCGGGTCATGGCCTGGATTTTATTCACAATAATTTCGGTGTTTTCCAGTGTCGTATTTCGCACGGCAGCTTCCAAGGCAGTATCCAACGCATCAAATTCCACGCCGGCCATGGTACCAATATCCAACGCCAGTGAAGTGATGGCCCAGGCATTCACCTTAGCAGCCTCTTTTTCAACGGCTTCAATTATACTGATGGCTATGGAAAACTCGTGCATGGTGGCAAACTAGTTGGTGCGTCCGGGATAAACTTTTAAGGCTTCACCCAACACTTTCACCGATTTTTCCAGATCGCCTACATTGAGTACATAACTGATGCGCACTTCGTCTTTACCTTTGCCTTTTGTAGAATAAAATCCGGAAGCGGGAGCCAACATCACCGTTTGATTTTCAAAGGCAAAGTCTTCGAGCAACCACTGACAAAAGCGGTCGCTGTCGTCGATGGGCAACTGTGCCACCACATAAAAAGCACCCTCCGGTTTTGGACAATAGGCTCCTGGTATTTTGTTAATGCCTTCCACCACCGTGTTGCGACGGGCAATGTACTCCTTGATAACTCCATCAAAATACGCTTTGGGTGTATCCACTGCAGCTTCCGAAGCCAACTGTCCCAGAGAGGGTGGACTCAACCGCGCCTGAGCAAATTTCATGGCGGTGGCCATCAGTTGTTTGTTTTTTGAAGCCAGCCAACCGATACGCACGCCACAAGCGCTATAACGCTTTGACACTGAATCGATAAGAATGACATTGTCTTCAATACCATCAAGATACATACAGGAATAATGGGTTTTTCCATCGTAAGTAAATTCGCGGTAGACCTCGTCGGCTATCAAAAAGAGCCCATATTTTTTAACGATGTCGCGCAACACCTCCAACTCTTCTTTAGAATAAAGATATCCTGTGGGATTGTTGGGGTTGCACACCAAAATGGCTTTGGTTTTGGAGGTAATATTTTTTTCAAATTCTTCGATGGGAGGCAAGGCGAAACCACTTTCAATACTCGAAAAAATGGGTACCACGTTGATGCCGGCATTGGTGGCAAAACCATTGTAATTGGCATAAAAAGGTTCAGGAATAATCACCTCATCACCGGGATCCATAATCGATTGAAAAGCAAACAACAATGCTTCGGAGGCACCGGCACTCACGATGATTTCTTCTTCCGTAAGGTGAATATTTACAGTTTTGTAATACTCGGTAAGTTTTTTACGAAGGGAAAGTGTTCCGGCAGAATGACTGTAAGCCAACACTTTGGTATTCATGCCTTTAATGGCATTCAAGGCCACTTCGGGGGTTTGAATATCCGGCTGGCCGATATTCAGGTGATGAACATGCACGCCTCTTTTTTTGGCTTCTTCGGCGAAGGGAACGAGCTTACGGATGGGCGATTCCGGCATTTGTTGCCCTTTTTTCGAGATATTTAACATGATGCAAACAATTAATTGGTTTGATTATATAGCAAAAATAGCCTTCACTTCAGGAAAACCTGAATAAATGAAGGCTATACTTAAATTGGTCAAATAACTACTTGTTGATGGGTGCGGCTCCTGCTCCACTTTCCTTTTCGGGAAGCGCTTCGGCCGGTTTGGCTTCCACAACTCCTTTGATGCGCAACATCACATTGGCATTGGTAGCAGAGTTGGAATAAACGGTAACAGTTTTGTTAAAAGGACCCGCCTTGTGTGTATTGTAAGTTACTTTAATACTGCTGGTTTCACCGGGCAAAATGGGTTCCTTGGGCCATGACGGCACGGTACATCCACAGGAAGAACGAGGCTTGCTGAGTATCAGCGGCTCGTTGCCGGTGTTGGTAAATTCAAAATCATAAGCACCGTCTCCATCAACATAAATGGTGCCGTAGTCATGAACAGTTTCTTTGAAAGTAATTTCGGGACCGTTGGCTTTCTTGGTTTCTTCTTGTGCAACGACAAACAAAACAGAAAACAGCAATGCAATCGCCAGAATAATTTTTTTCATTGGTAATGTTTTTAAATGTTAAGAACTTTTCAGACGTTGTCAGGGACACATTGGTTCCCGAGGAACGGGTGATTTTTTTTACTTCGACAAAAGTAATAATTAATCACTTTTTAAGCATAAAATGTGCCAAATTGTTTTCAGGTTTTAACTTTTTTAACATTAGAGGGGGTCGCCACACTTTTTACAATACCTGGCATCGTCGTCGTGGTCGGCAAACTGGCAATTTTGGCAAATTTGTGTATTTTTCCTTTTTCCGGCGCGGCTGATTTCGGAGGTAATGATTCCTGTGGGAACGGCAATGATGGCAAAACCTGTGATCATCAAAAAGCTGGCAAGGGTTTGTCCTGCAATGGTTTGTGGAGCAATATCGCCATAACCCACTGTGGTGATGGTAACAATGGCCCAGTACACCGATTTAGGTATGCTGGTAAACCCATTTTCGGGTCCTTCTATCAGGTACATCATCGATCCGATTATCACCACCAGGATAATCACCACCTCCAAAAACACGATAATTTTTCGGCGGCTGTTCTTGGCGGCAAGCAGCAACGAATCGGAGGCACCAATGTATCGGGTAAGCTTCAGCACCCTGAAAACCCGCAACAAACGAAGCATACGTATGACCATCAGGTAATGCGACCCAACAAAAAGCAAACTCAGGAAAGTGGGCAATACCGAAAGCAAATCGATGATGCCATAGAAACTAAATATGTATCTCCACGGATTTTTTACCACCCAGATTCGCAGCACATATTCTATGGTAAAAATAATGGTGATGATCCACTCCACAAGTAAGAACCATCGACCGTACAGCTCATGGATGTCCTGAACACTGTTGAGCATCACCACGATTACACTCACAATAATGGCGTAAAACAACACCAAATCGAAAAGCCTGCCATTTCGGGTATCGGCTTCGAAAATGATGGTGTAAATTCTCTTTTTGAGTGAGTTGGTGGTCATGATTGAGGTGAACAATTGGTTCTAAATATAATTCTCCATGTGCAACACGGCAAAGATAGAACTTTGAATCAGTATTTGCAAAGTGGAAACAAACACCGGCTTTCATCGGCAATAAACAGTTGCAAGGGCTGGCCATGTTTGGCTTCCCGAAACGAACAAACTTAAACGACCACTGCTCATTATTTGTATTTTTGCCTCCAATGAATTGGCATATGAAAACAGACCCGAAGGCATTGCGCGATTTTCTGAACGAAAAGGTAGTACAATACAACACCCCGAACTTCATTGAATCCGACCCCATTCAAATACCACACCGGTATTCCACAAAAGAAGATATTGAAATTGCCGGATTTTTAACGGCGACCATTTCATGGGGCAACAGAACTTCAATTATCAAGAATTCACAACGCATGATGGAGTTGCTGGACAATGCTCCCCACGATTTTATTTCGAATCACCAGGATGAAGACCTGAAAAAGATGGAAGGATTCGTTCATCGTACATTTAACTCCACCGACTTGCTCACCTTTATTACGGCACTAAAATATCTCTACCGGCATCACGACGGGCTGGAAGGTATTTTTACAAAATACCAAACGTCGGAATCCTTACAACCGGCTATATTTCAGTTAAAAAAGCTGTTTTTTACAGTGCCCCATCTGGATAGAACACGTAAGCATTTGTCGGATCCGCTCAACGGTTCGGCGGCCAAGCGCATCAACATGTTTTTAAGGTGGATGGTGAGAAATGATGACACAGGAGTTGATTTTGGTATCTGGAAAAACATTTCCCCCTCCCTTTTGTCATGTCCTCTGGATGTACATTCGGGAAATGTAGCCCGCAAATTGGGTCTTCTGAAACGAAAACAAAATGATGCCAAGGCAGTGTTTGAATTGGACGGCTCGCTCAGAGCAATGGACGCCGCGGATCCCGTAAAATACGATTTTGCATTGTTTGGCTTGGGTGTTTATGAGCATTTTTAATGTTACCTGTAGAGATTTGCCGTCGCGACATCCATTTCCATCTCAACCAAAACCTCCGCTTTTGGTGGATAAAACAATCGGAAATATTTGAAAAACAGTCCGAACGACTCTCCTTAGAGGGAATTAAAACATAGCCTTCACAATTCCAAACCTACCGACCAAGCAGCTTTGTATGAATGTCCATCACTTGAGGGATAAGCATTTGAAGACCATCATTTTCGATAATAAAATCCGATAGCTTACGTTTGGCATCCTCCTCCATTTGATGACTCATCCGACTTTCCACGCTCTCCCTATCCGCACCATCGCGCCTCATCACGCGCTGCAGCCGAAGTTCCTCGGGTGCTGCCACCAAAATCATGGCATCAAAGCGCGACTCAAAACCATGTTCAAACAAAATGGCACTTTCCTGAATAAGGTAAGGATGTTGGGAGAGATCGTCTGCCCAGCGCTGAAACTCCTCCTCCACCATGGGATGAATCAGTTGATTTATCAAGTTAAGTGCCTCGTCGTTGGTGAATATCACCTTGGCCAGCACCCGTTTGTCAAATTGACCTCCCGGATAAAAATCGTGTTCGGGAAACAATTGCCGGAGTTGCTGTTTTACTTTATTTTTTGCGTACAAACCTTTACCCACCTCATCCGACGAAAACACGGGTACCCCCAACACTTCAAAAATTTTGGATACGGTGGATTTGCCACTGCCAATGTTTCCGGTGAGGCCAACGCGCATCATGGCTATTTGATGATCAGAAATTCAACATCGGCGGGTACCAGCCTGACATTGGAAACATTCACCGGAGCCCGATCCAGTACCAGGTGCAGTTTTTTTGCTGATTTCAGGTCAACACCCTTGGTATCAATGGTTACATCAAACTGAGCGGGTTGGATGAGGTTGAAGTCCTTTTGAGCAACTTTGTAAATGATTTTTACATTGGAAGGAAAAGTTTTGATGGTAAATGACCGCACGCCCACATTCACGGGCACCGTGACGGAAGACTCGGTAAACCGTTCCACATCCTCCTCAAGCACCACCTTATCCACACTAAAGCTGAGCAGCTTCGGAGCCGGGTTTTGCAAACCAAGCTCGACCTTGATATCCCGATCTATATCATTAAGAACCAACTTGTTCGTAAAAATATTCTTCAAAGTATCCAATGCCGAAGCAGGACCAAAAACGGTAACTGTTTGAGGGGTAATCCTGCTTTCGAGATAAGCGCCAAACTGATCTTTAAACTTAAAATCGTAACGGGCAACCACAGGAACTTTTTTACTGCTCAATGTTTCGAGAATAAACGACAAACGATTTTCCGAAAGGATGATATTCGACTCATCCACATTCAGCTTTTCGGCCAACCTGTTGCGCAATTCCTGGGTAAAAATGTAGTATTCGTTTCCTTTGTCTGAAATCAGTTGATAGTTTCGCAGGTCGATCACCAATGGTACATCCTCGCGGCTGAATCCCATATCGAGCAAGGCATAACCCCGGGCCGTAACATCCACCGTAAGTGTACTATCAACCAAGGAAGTAAGTTTTTTTTCGAGGGGCACATGGTTGTAGGCGATTTTAAAAACATAGGTTACCCGGTACACATCGGAGAGCTTGATAAGCAACCAAAAAAGACTGGCAATGACCACACACAAAAAAAATATAAAATGGTCACGTTTCAACTTACCCAAAAAAGGCAGCTGCGCGATAAGCCAATTGTGTACGGAACTATGTTTAATATCTGACCTCATACAAAAAACCGGAGTCTGAAGAATCATACTCCGGAAATAAAATTAAGTTACGGTTTCGCTCGTCTATTTGGACTGAACGATATCACCGGGATCGTTGATAACGGCACTCTTTTCTACGGTAATCTTCACCTGTCCGCCACCAAGGTCTAACACCACGGTAGTTTCATTTACTTCCGAAATTTTACCGTGGATACCGCCAATGGTGATCACTTTTTGTCCTTTTTGCAGGGCTTCTCTGAATTTTTTCTGCTCTTTGCTCTTTTTCGTTTGTGGACGAATAAAGAAGAAATAGAAAACAATTAAAATTAAAAACAATGGCAACATCGACATCCAGCTGCTTTCACCACCCTCGGCGGCCTGTAATAAGATAAGCATCAAATTCATAATGAAAATATTAGTTTAGTTTAATTTTTTTCAGGCATCACAATTTCTGCCTTAATTCGTAACGTTGTCAGGTTGGGTTGGGTGTTGGTTAATACCGTAATGGTTTTATTTTGCATCCCTCTTCGGTTACTGCTGTCGAAGGTAGCTTCAACAAAATCACTTTGCCCGGGTGCAATGGGTTCTTTGGGATATTTTCCAACGGTACAACCACAACTGCTGCTAACTTTGGTAATCAACAAATCGGATGTTCCCGTATTGGTAAATTTGAATCGATAATACACACGTTCGCCCTGAACAATCCGGCCAAAGTCGTGTTCGGTTTCTTCAAATTTAATCTGAGGAGCATCTGTATCCGACTTTTGATTGGCCGTACTGCTATTGTTTACCAAATCGGTACTAATTTTTTTTTGCCCTGAATTGGCACAGGAGGCCAATACCAGCACCATGATAAATAATCCAAAATAATTTTTTAATCCACTCATTGTATTAATTGCTTCTAACGATGGTGAGCGATCCCTTAAACACATCCGTGCTTTTGGCGCCATGACATTCGAGTACATAATAATATACCCCATCCGGAAGATTGTCACCATCCCATTTATTGTCATAATTTTCAGCTTCAAACACCTTGCGGCCAAGCCTGTTGAACACCACCAGTCGCGAACTTTGGTAGAAACGACTCAATGTTTCTAAACCCACCGTCCCTTTGTCCTTATCTTCCACAGTGGTAATGGTAAATTCGTTGTTGTATTTGCCATCGCCGGGGGTAATGATGTTGGGAATAAAAAGTTCTATCGGCTTAACCAATACCGAAGTGGCATAAACAGTATCGCAGCCCTTGTCGCTTTTTACATATAAGTAGGTGATAAATTCGCCTGTACTGTTGTATTTGTACGAAGGTGCCTGAAGTTTCGATTCGGTGGTGGTATCTCCTTCGATGATTTCCCACCAGGTGGCATCAGGATTGAGCACAATGCTGTCGGCAGATAAATTTTCGTAAGAATAGGTCACCATTGGGTTCTGAAGATAAACCGTATCGTTGGGCTCTGCGGTTATTTCAATTACCAGATTGGGATAGGAGAAGGTTTTGTAGGTAGCACGATGGCGACAACCATAAGGATCGGTAACTAAAATGGAATAATTCTGGCGTGCCTTCAATCCCCATACTTCCGTAGAATCGGTGGGATTTATCACTGCACCGTCTATGCCCTCAATTTCCCATAAATAGTGGTATTCGTTGGCAGGGAATGCATTACCTGCAGTAGCCTTCACCTTAGCATTTTCAGCCGTACTGCAAATGGAATCGCGCTGGAAAAAAGTCACTTCGATGGGGGGACGAACACCAATCCCAAACGGGAGACTCCAACAAGTGTCGGGTATCAAGGTATCAATAACTGTTACCTTATAGACAGATGAATCCTGAAGTTCCAAATCTAAAATGGGATCAGTACCCACAGTAACATAGGTACCGCCCTCCTGTTTTTGCCAGGTATATACGCGGTTGGGCGCATCTTCCACCGCCAACTGAAAAAATGTATTGGGACATACCGGCAAGGTAGTTCCAATAACCTGAATATCGCATGGTTGTGCCTGTCCCTTGGTGGTAACAGACATCAGAGCCATAAAAATCAGAAAAAAAGCCAATCCGGTGGTGCTGTTTTTAAGCGTCATACGATATAACCTATGGTTTTTAAATGCGTTGCAAAGGTAGTAAAATATGTTTTGTGGGTGCATGGTATTTATCTCAGTAGTCGCCTGCATCCAGCATAATTAATGTACAATGCTCCACCACCTCAATTCCTGCCTCACGGCATTGCCTGGCAAAATAGTTGTTTTCCGTTCCCGGATTAAAAATTACCCGGCGAGGTTTCAACTCCAAGATGTATTCAAAAAAGGGTTCCTGATTAAAAGGATTTAAATAAATGGTAACGGTATCAATTCCGGAATAATCAGGCTTGCCAGTTTCGATGGTCACGCCTGCCACTTCTCCTGCCCGTAAACCGATGGAAACCACCGGATGACCATACTTCACCAACCGATGAATCGCCTTATTAGCATATCTGTCGGGGTTCAAACTCCCTCCGAGTACCAATGTTTTTTTTGTCATAAATTTATTTATATATTAGCCATGTTTTCGCTTCGGCGAAGATAATACTAAAGCATAAACGACCCTTTGTGGTTTTTATTTTTTTAAATAACTGTCTTATAACCAGTCATTTTGTCATACAAAACAATAGCCACATGACAACTTTTCCGAAACCAATAAAAATCTCTGATTGGTGTCCAATTTGAAGGGGTGTGGATATTAGTTTTGAATCAAAGAAAGGAAGATACCATGAACTTAAATCAATTCACCATAAAATCGCAGGAAGCGATTCAGAAGGCGCAGGAAGTAGCTGCCAGCTTTCAAAATCAGGCCATCGAAAACATCCATCTGCTCAAGGGCATCCTGGAAGTGGACGAAAATGTGACCCCGTTTCTGCTTAAGAAACTCAATGTAAACACCACCATTTTTGGTGAAGCTGTTACAAAAATCATTGAGTCGTTGCCCAAAGTAAGCGGCGGAGAGCCTTATCTGGCCGGCGAAACCAATCACGTGCTCAACGGCACACGAAAATACCTCAAGGAATTTAACGACCAGTTTGTTTCCATCGAACACCTGCTGCTGGCACTGCTTGATGAAAAAAGTACCGCACAGATATTGCTTAAAGACAATCAGGTAAACAAGAAAGACTTAATTGAAGCCATCAAACAATTGCGTAAAGGAGCTACTGCCAGCAGTCAATCGGCAGAAGACCAATACAATGCCCTTAGCAGATATGGCAAAAACCTGAACGACCTGGCCAGTTCGGGCAAACTGGATCCGGTAATAGGCCGTGATGACGAAATCAGGCGTGTACTGCAAATTCTATCGCGCCGAACCAAGAACAACCCCATCCTCATTGGCGAACCCGGCGTGGGTAAAACAGCCATCGCCGAAGGCCTGGCTCACCGGGTGGTGAATGGCGACGTACCCGAAAACCTGAAGTCGAAGCTGATTTTCTCCCTCGACATGGGGGCGCTGGTTGCCGGAGCCAAATACAAAGGCGAATTTGAAGAACGACTGAAGAGCGTGGTAAAGGAAGTGATCGACTCGGAGGGCGAAATCATTCTTTTTATTGATGAAATCCACACTTTGGTGGGGGCCGGAAAATCGGAAGGTGCCATGGATGCTGCCAATATCCTAAAACCGGCTCTGGCCCGTGGAGAACTACGTGCCATTGGCGCTACCACGCTCAAGGAATACCAAAAATTCTTTGAAAAAGACAAAGCCCTGGAACGCCGTTTTCAGATCGTGATGGTGAACGAACCCGATACGCTCTCGGCCATTTCCATTTTGAGAGGATTGAAAGAAAGGTATGAAAACCACCACAAGGTGCGTATTAAGGATGAAGCCATTGTGGCCGCCGTAGAGCTTTCGCAACGTTATATCACCGATCGCTTTCTTCCCGACAAGGCCATTGACCTTATCGACGAATCAGCTTCCAAACTGAAACTGGAAATCAACTCGTTACCCGAGGAACTGGAAACCGTGGAACGCCGCGTACGTCAGTTGGAGATTGAACGCGAAGCCATCAAACGCGAGCACGACAAAATTAAGCTGGACGCCATCAACCAGCAGTTGGCCAACCTCAACGAATCGCGAACCGACCTCCGGGCCCGTTGGCAGGCAGAAAAGGATTTGGTGGACAAAATTCAAATGAAAAAGGCCGACATCGAATCGCTGAAACTTCAGGCAGAACGTGCCGAACGTGAAGGGGACTATGGACGTGTGGCCGAAATTCGGTATGGCAAACTTCAACAGGCCGAAGCCGATACTGAAGCCTACAAGGTACAACTAACTGAATTGCAAGGCGACAAACCCATGATTAACGAAGAAGTGGGTGCCGAGGACATTGCCGACGTGGTGAGCAAATGGACGGGCATTCCGGTGAGCCGCATGTTGCAGAGCGAACGCGAAAAACTACTTGCGCTGGAAGCCGAACTCCACACCCGCGTGGTGGGTCAGGAGGATGCCATTTCGGCCATAGCCGATGCCATTCGTCGCAGCCGTGCCGGATTACAGGACGAAAAACGCCCCATTGGCTCCTTCATTTTTCTGGGAACCACCGGGGTGGGAAAAACCGAGCTGGCCAAAGCCCTGGCCGACTTTCTGTTCAACAACGAAAATGCCATGGTACGCATCGACATGTCGGAATATCAGGAACGTCATTCGGTATCGCGACTGGTGGGAGCGCCTCCCGGATATGTGGGCTACGACGAAAGCGGTCAGCTCACCGAAGCCGTGCGACGCAAACCCTATTCGGTGGTATTGCTCGACGAAATCGAAAAAGCACACCCCGACGTGTTCAACATCCTGCTTCAGGTGCTCGACGATGGACGACTTACCGACAACAAAGGCCGGATGGTGGATTTTAAAAACACCATCATCATCATGACATCGAACATTGGCTCACACATTATTCAGGAAAGCTTTGCCAACCTCACCGAAACCAACGCCGATGCCGTGGAAGAAAAAACACGTCGTCAGGTATTCGATTTGCTGAAACAAACCATACGACCTGAATTTTTGAATAGGGTGGACGAAATCATCATGTTCAAACCCCTGACCAGAAACGAAATACGCAACATCGTTACCTTGCAGTTTAAAGGAGTGGAAAAGATGTTGGCCAAAAACAACATCCAAATCAGCATCACCGACAAGGCTGCCGACAAGCTGGCCGATATTGGCTTCGATCCGCAGTTTGGTGCCCGACCACTAAAAAGGGTAATTCAACGTGAAGTACTCAACGAATTGTCGAAGATGATTCTGGCCGGAAAGCTCAACAGTCACCAGCACATTGCGGTGGATGCAGGTGAAGAGGGTTTTGTTTTCAGAAATGAGTAATGGCCACAAAAAAAGAGGCTACCCACAAAAAGGACAGCCTCTTTTTTTGATAAACACGCCTACACATTAAAACGAATGTGCATGATGTCGCCATCTTCCACCACGTAATTTTTTCCTTCCACGTGGAATTTTCCGGCAACCTTAACGGCAGCTTCTGATTTATACTCGATAAAATCATTGTATTTCATTACCTCGGCACGAATAAAACCACGTTCCAGATCGCTGTGAATAACGCCTGCAGCGGCCGGAGCTTTCATGCCCTTTTTGATGGTCCAGGCTTTCACTTCCTTGGGACCGGCCGTAAAAAACGACTGGAGATTCAACAAATCGTAGGCAGCGCGCACCAGCTTGTTGACACCGGGCTCCGTCAATCCGGCATCATCCAAAAAGGCTTTGCGATCGTCTTCATCCTCCAGTTCGGCTATCTCTGCTTCCAGTTCTCCGGCAATCACCAACATCAAACTATCCTGTCCTTCCAGTTGCTTCTTTACCTGTTCCACGTAAGCATTTCCACTAACAGCCGAGGCTGCATCCACATTACAAACATAAATTACCGGTTTGGCCGTAAGCAATAACATATCCTGAATCACATAGGCATCCTCTTCCGAAACGGGTGCATTGCGTGCATTGCCAAAGTTTTCGAGATGATTTTTATATACTTCCAAAATCTCCAAAGCCTTTTTGGCCTCCTTATCACCTGTTTTCACCAGTTTTTCGGTGCGCACCATTTTACGACTGATAAGATCCAGGTCGCGTACCTGCAACTCAAAATCCACAATATCCATGTCGCGAACCGGATCGATGGAGCCTTCGATATGGGGAAGGTTATCATCGTCGAAACACCTGAGAACGTGAATGAGGGCATGGGTTTGCTGGATATCGGCCAAAAATTTATTGCCCACGCCTTCGCCTTGTGAAGCCCCTTTGGCCAATCCGGGAACGTCCACAATCTCCACTGTGGCAGGCACTACTTTTTCTGAATGTATCAATGCATCAATGACATACAATCGCTGATCGATCACGTCCACCATACCGATGTTACTTTTGGTTGCACTAAAGGCATAAGTTGAGCTCACCGCTTTGGTGTCCGACATACAATTGAAAATAGTTGTTTTACCGGTGTTGGTCAAACCGATGATTCCGCAATTTAAGGCCATGGCAAATTATATTAATTATATCCTGTTATACAATATGTTACACAATTTTTTCGGATGATTCTCCGGCGGCAAAGATAAAATAAAAAATACCTTAAAAATTCTTAGTTGTCAAATTTTTGGATATCAAATAATTATTGTACTTTTGCGCCCCTGTTTTTAAGGTATCCGGAGAAGCTCATGTACGTCATGTTCAATCTCTTAAAAACGAAAGACTAAATGTTTAACCTGTTTTGAAGCCACAGGTACCGGATGGTTGGCCTTAAAACGCAAGTATTAATAAATGTCAGTAGAAGAAAAAAACCTCTCTGAATCCTCTGCCGAGGAAATCAAAAACACCCCCGAAGAAACAGTTGCACCCGAAGCTACCGAAACAGTAGCCGAAGTAGTTGCAGAAGAAGCTCCCGAAGTTGAAGAAACCGTTGCCGAAACTCCTGTAGAAGAAGTGAAAGCAGAAGAAGCTACCGAGGAACCTTTAATTGTTGAAGAAGAGGTGATTGAAAAACAAGTTCAGGTGCCCGGCGTTTTCGACTGGGATTCCATCGGAAAAAAACAAGACCTGTATAGCTCTTCCGAACGTGAAAAATTGGAAGATATTTACAGCAACACACTCAATTCTATCACCGAACACGAGGTTATCGAAGGTACCGTTGTAGGTATCAGCACCCGTGAGGTGGTTATCAACATTGGATACAAATCTGATGGCGTAGTTCCTTTCAACGAATTCAGATACAACCCCAAACTCAAAGTGGGCGACAAAGTGGATATTTATGTTGAAAACCAGGAAGATTCGGCCGGTCAGATGATTTTGTCGCATAAAAAAGCACGTACACTCAAATCATGGGACCGTATCAATGCTGCACACGATAACGATGAAATCATCAATGGTTACGTAAAATGTCGTACCAAAGGTGGTTTGATTGTAGATGTATTCGGAATTGAGGCATTCTTACCCGGATCACAAATCGACGTGAAACCCATCCGTGATTACGATGTGTATGTTGACAAAACCATGGAATTTAAAGTGGTTAAAATCAACCACGACTACAAAAACGTGGTGGTATCGCATAAAGCGCTTATTGAAGACGAATTGGAACAACAACGTGCCGAAATTATTGCCAAACTCGAAAAAGGACAGGTACTTGAAGGTACTGTTAAAAACATCACCTCCTATGGTGTGTTTATCGATTTGGGCGGCGTAGATGGTTTGGTTCACATTACCGACCTCTCCTGGGGACGTATCAAACATCCCGAAGAAGTGGTTGAGTTGGATCAAAAACTCAAAGTGGTTATTCTCGATTTCGACGAAAACAAAAAACGTATAGCCCTTGGTTTGAAACAACTTACTCCTCACCCATGGGATTCGCTTGACACCAACCTGAAAGTAGGTGACAAAGTAACCGGTAAAGTAGTTGTTCTGGCCGATTACGGTGCCTTTATTGAAATTGCTCCCGGTGTTGAAGGCTTGACTCACGTAAGTGAAATGTCGTGGTCGCAACATCTGCGCACAGCTCAGGACTTCCTGAAAGTTGGCGACGAAGTGGAAGCAGTTATCCTGACACTCGACCGCGAAGAAAGAAGAATGTCCCTTGGCATGAAACAACTGATGCCCGACCCATGGAGCAGCATCCGCGATAAATATCCCGTTGGTTCCAAACATAAGGCTTCTGTTCGCAACTTTACCAACTTCGGTATTTTTGTGGAAATTGAAGAAGGTGTTGACGGCTTAATTCACATCAGCGACCTGAGCTGGTCGAAAAAAATCAAACACCCTGCTGAGTTTACCAAAATTGGTGAAGACATCGAAGTGGTTGTTTTGGATGTGGATGAAGAAAACCGCCGCCTGAGCCTCGGACACAAACAATTGGAAGAAAATCCATGGGATGTGTTCGAAGATGTATTTACCATGAACTCCGTACATCAAGGTACCGTTACCGCCGTTCACGACAAGGGCGCCGTGGTATCTTTGCCTTACGGTGTGGAAGGATTTGTACCTTCACGTCACATGAAAAAAGAAGATGGTTCCAATGTGAAAGCAGACGAAACCATCGACTTCCAGGTAATCGAATTCTCGAAAGAGAACAAGAAAATCATTCTTTCTCACGCACGTTTGCACGAAGAAGACCAAAGAGCTGCCAAGGTGAAAACCGATGAAAGCAATAAAGCTGAGGCCCAAAAAACGCAACGTACCATGAAGAAAGTAAACGAAAAACTGGAAAAAACCACTTTTGGTGACCTGGACGTATTGGCCAACCTGAAAACTGATCTCGAAAATGAAGAAAAAGCTGATAAAAAGTAATTTCTTCATTTGAAATATTCCAAAGACCACCCCCAACGGGTGGTCTTTTTTTTGTCCAACAATTAGTACATTTGACAAATGAAATCACACCCATCCTTTTTCGTTACCATCCTTGGAAATGGCTCGGCTGTGCCCACTGCCACCACCAACCTGACCTCACAGATAGTTACCTTCGGGAAACTCCGGTTTATGATTGATTGCGGCGAAGGAACCCAACACCAATTGTTTCGTTTGCATATCAGGCAAGCCAACCTCGATCATGTGTTGATTAGCCATTTGCATGGTGATCATTTTTATGGACTTTTCGGACTGCTCTCCACCATGCATTTGTTTGGAAGGGAAAAACCCTTCACAGTTTTTGCGCCGGCAGCCCTGGAATCGGTGATTGCACAGGTGTTACAGATATCCGACACCACACTTCGATTTCCACTTGTGTTTCAAGCTTTGGAAAACTACGCCAACACCCCCCTGATTCATAATAAAGACATAACAATCAACTGCTTTCCCGTGTTGCATCGAATCCCAACCTGGGGATTTACATTTACCGAACAACCCAAACCACGTAAAATAAGTAAGGAGTTTTTAAACACACACCAGCCCAATATTGAAGATATCAAAGCCATCAAGGCCGGAGCCGGATACACCACTAGCTCGGGTGAATTTCTGTCACATGAAGAAGTAACCGAAATTCCTCAAAAAACCCGATCCTATGCCTTTTGTGCCGACACGGCCTATCACGAACCCATCATCGAGTACATTCAACAGTTTGATTTAATCTACCACGAAGCCACCTTCGACGATTCCATGGAAAAGCTGGCCAAGGAAAAATTCCATGCTACAGCACGTCATGCCGCTGAACTGGCCAAAAAAGCACAGGTTGGGCAACTATTATTGGGTCATTTCTCTGCTCGCCATAAAGAGCTCACTAACTTACTGGCGCAAGCTCAAGAAGTATTTCCGGATACTGTTTTAAGCGAAGAAGGAAAAACCTACAATGTTGGTTGAGCTTGTTCTCACCTGATATTTATAAAAGAAAAATCCACCCAAGACCGGGCGGTCGTTAGGGTGGATTCAATTATGAAAAACAAACAAAACAAGCGATGCAAAAATACGAAGGTTTTGGTCATTTGTCAATACATTTATCAATAAATTTTACTTTTTCACCAATTTATTTGGGAAGGAAGTTGCTTTTTAAAAAATATCTCACAAAAAAAACCCACCCAAGACCGGGCGGTCGTTAGGGTGGGCCCAATTATGAAAAACAAACAAAACAAGCGATGCAAAAGTACGAAGGTTTTGTGCATATGTCAATACTTTTTCGGAAAATTTTTATGATAAAAAGTCAATAGTTAAGTTTTAGAGCATCTTTAGGTGGCGATGAGAGGTTGAAAATAGGCCTTCTATTATTTCGCACCGGATGGAAAGATACAATCCCGATAAAACTCTCTTTTCCATCAACACACTCTCCCCGCGGAAAATTTAAAAATTCACTAAATCATTGTTGAAAAAAGGCGCCCGGATCCTTTATACGAATGGTGACTTGTTGGATTGCACAAAACATGTTCAAAAAAAAAACCCACCCAAGACCGGGCGGTCGTTAGGGTGGGCCCAATTATGAAAAACAAACAAAACAAGCGATGCAAATATACAACGGAATAGCAGACGTGTCAATACTTTTTGAAAAAAAAATTCATTTTTTTTACATCATCCCCCTCCCGAGGGGGCTATCTTTTTGACAATAAACATGTTATTATATAAATATGTCAACGCATAAATGGTTAATGAACGGATAAGCCGGAGGCAAAAGGAAAAACTACCTCATTCTGAGGTTTAATTATCGATAAATCGCGGTGAATTTAAGGTGGTACTGTGCTTATTGAAACGTCCGATAAGCACTACTTCATGTATTCCGGTTTGATACTTGGCAAAAGATCCGGCACCCATGTCGTAGGCATAGCGGATTTCTACCAATTGGTTAATATGCAGTCCTGCCCTCAAAATAAAGGATTGACCGCTCCGGTATTCCAGACCAAAGCCAAACAATTGTTTGTATGAAAAATCACCGGAAAAGCCAAAGGTGGAAATGGAGCCACTGCCAAAATATCCTGCCCCGGGAGTCACTATCATATCACTCGAAACCTCCCATTGATACTGCATATATGCCTGAGTTTGTATGGGGATTTTATACAGCGTTGCATTTTTAGGGAAAACAGTTACATGGCTGGCTGAAACGCCTGCTATAAATTGACCCACCACATATTCAAAACCGAAATCAAAATCAGGTCGGATGGTATTTTGGTCCGAAACCGGAATATCCTGTTCTTCCTCACCGAAACGCAGCTTACTATAGTCCAGCTTTCTGAAATAGATGCCGGCACCAATGCCAAGATGCAATTGATGTCCGCCCCTGAAATTAACATGATAGGCATATCCCAATTTCACATTTTGCGTAAGCGCCACTCCCTCCGACTGGTTGCTGATATTGAGGCTAACGCCCATATTGTATCGATCGAAAAAAGTAGATACCTGTCCCCATTGCATATTGGGTGCATCTTCAAACCCAATCCATTGCTGGTGAACACCCAGATAGGCATTAATCAGTCCGTTGCTTTCGATGGCAGCCGGGTTGCGCGCCACGGCGTTGATTTGATAGTTGTTGAACAGCAAATCCGATTGGGCTTGCATCTCCAAAGACATCACCAAAAGAAATATAATACTCCACACAACAGCTTTCATCTTCTGCTCTCCTTTTCCATTTTTTTGGCCTGATCGAGTGTAATACGTTGGTCGTTAAAATAACAAACCACAAAACAATCGGCGTAACCAAAATTTTTGAGTTGTTTTTTCAGCTTACTTGCTTCGGCAAGTGTAGCCCTATTTCCTGCTTCATATTTAACAAAAACACCTTCCTTATTCTGATAAATCTGAATGGGCTGTATATTGGCCAATACGATGGCAAATTCCTTATTCACATCAATCGCTTCACTGGAAGTAAGCAGTTGCACCCGATACTGAAGCCCCAAATTCTGATCCATCTCAGGCAAACTGATATCGGGCATATCCACTTCATCGCCGACCCCATGCTCATCCAAACGAATGACGTTGAAGGTGGTTCGGCGGTTGGCCTGATGTTCCTCTGCGGTTTGGGCATAGGGCAACAGCAGTTGACTTTCGCCCCACCCTTTGGCTATCAAGCGGTTGGGAGCAATTCCGGAGGCTACCAAATAATTCACCACGGAGGCTGCTCGTTGGATGGAAAGATCCAAGTTGTATTCATCCCGTCCACGGGCATCCGTATGGGCATTGATCTGAATGGCTACTCCGGGGGTTTCTCTGAGCATGGAGGCCAGTTTATCCAATTCAATTTTAGACACTTCGCGCAAGCTTGCCTTGTTGTAATCGTAATAGATATTGTTCAACACCACCTCTTGTTTGGTCTGAATTTTCAACAATTGAAAATCCATGTCGTAGCCATTGGCCTTATTAAACACCATGGCAGCATCCACTTTGGGAAGGATACAGTTTCGCGATTCGGTAAAGTAACCCTCTTTTCCGGTTTTTACGGCATAGATGGTTTGGGGCTTTAACCCATTGAAAATGTAGTACCCTTGCTCGTTGCTTCTCGTAAAACTTGAAAATCCGGCGTCATTGGTGATTTCGACCCGAACACCCGACATGGGCAGATTGGTTTCTCTGTTGGTAACCCATCCGCTGATGGCACAGGGAAAGGCAGTTTTCGACAGAATAAAATTGGCTTGAAATGCAGGATTAGTCTGTGATAGCAAGTTAATATCATTGGTTTTCACCACTTTCTTTTCTACATAATAATTGTTGTAAGAAGCCGAAAGTCGATACTCATTGAAGGCATCTGCTTGTATTTGATATCCTCCCAAGGCATCCGTAAAAACTGAATCCGATTGATTGTTGTTGTTTTGGAATAATACTTTTGCATCGGAAAGGGGTTTTTTATCTGACTCCCTGATGATGGTTCCGTAGATGAGCACTTTTAATGGAAAACCTTTGTAGCGATAAATATCGTCGCTTGTTTCGGGATTTCGGTTACTGCAAAAGAACCCTCCCGAGCCATCCTGATCGGGAAGCAGCGAGAAATCATCGGCGGCACTATTTATGGGATATCCGATATTTACGGGAGCGGTAAAAAACAGGTTATCCTTTTGGCTTACATACACATCAAGCCCACCAAGTGAATTTATTCGGTCTGAGGCAAAAAACAACAGGCTGTCGCCGGACAGCGTTGGAAACAACTCATTGGCAGCAGTATTTATCTCTTTTCCCAGGTTGACCGGTATACCCCAGTACCCGCCTTCCTTACGGGTAATTTTCCATAAATCATTCCGGCCATAGCCTCCGGGCATGTTGGAAGTAAAATACAAGGTATTTCCATTGTCGGACACAAAAGGATGCCCATAATTGTAACCTTCATTCATAAAACCCACCTTCTCCCCTCTCGACCATTTTCCGCTATGGACATTAAAATCAGACTGATAGATCAAACAGTTTTCGGGTTTACGGGTGCATGACGTCCAATAGGCTTTGCGATGGGCAGCGTCGTAGGCAAAGGTGCCGTCGTTGTTGGGCGAGCGGAATACATCAGGCATGGATTTGGGGTCAGACCATTCGTTGTTTTGGGGTGAGTCGGTTTGTGTATAAAACAAATCGCTGAATCCTTGTCCGGTACGGCCATCAATACGTTTGGAAGAAGAGGTTTGTCGCATGGAAGCGAACACCAGTTTGTTATCCCAATAAGCCACCCCATAATCGCTGGCATCGCTGTTGATGTGGGGCACTTCACTCACAATTCCCAGGGTATCGCCTTTCTCCGAATGAATGATCAATTGAAGGGCTGCCAATCTTTGAGTAACATCCTTGCTATCAGGATTTTTGCTTTTTAGTCGCGTTAGCACCTCATGGGCCTCTGCATATTTTTTGTCGGCAGCCAGCGCGTTGGCAAACCTGATTCCCATGGCCACATCATCATGGCGATCGCCCACAGCATCTTCAAACCATTTGGCCGCCGCCTGATAGTCGTTCATGGCATAGTAAGCCAAGGCAATCTGTCCGGCGATTTGCTGTTGTGCATTAAAATCATTGGTTTTGCGTAAAGCTTTGTTGTAGTGCTTTACGGCAGACAAATAGTCGCGTTTTTCAAAGGCTTGTTCGGCCAACTCAAGCGACTTCACCTGAGCTGTGAGAAAAAGTCCACACCACACCAAACCTATGGTAAGCATTATATTTTTCATCATTCTACAACTACTGTTACTGAACCTTTAATGGTTTTCAACAAAGAGCCATCGGCATGATATACCGGCCTGACGTAATAATATGTTCCGGGCACCACCACTTCACCGTTGTATCTGCCATCCCAGCCTTCGGTGCCATGATACAGTTCGCCACCCCAACTGCTGTAAACCCATATTTCCACACCCGGCAGAAAGACATCATTCTTGCCATCATTGTTGGGGGTAAAAGCATTGGGGGCTTCTTCCATTTCCAGATATAGGACAGCCTGGGCAAAACACCCATTTTCTGCAATTCCCATAACCCTCAGCGTGTCCGACGTTCCGCTGTATCCGCCATATGACCACCTGTTGCTGCTGCCACTTTGAACATCCTGCTCGTGTATGCTAAAAACATATTGAGTCAATCCGGCAGGAAGGGCACTCACGACAAGTGCATTGGGATCGTTTGTCAGGGATATTTGAGGGCGTTCGTTCACCACCAGCTCATGTTCGGCCTCACCGGAACAACCATTTTGAAGGTAACCCGTCAACACATACAGGGTAGTGGCTTCGGGTGATACTTTTATTTCGGGAGCATGTTGAACAGGAAAAGTATTCCATTCGTAGGTGTAGGCACCTGTTCCGGAAAGAACGACTGAATCGGCAGAACACATGACCTCCACCCCTGAGATACTTACCTCCGGGGTTTCCAGAATGATATAAGGTGCACTTCCCGACATGACCGAAGTACATTGGGTGTTGTTGTGCGTAGCAATCACTGAATAAATACCACTTTGAGGAAGACCACCAAAACTCAATGGCAAGCCTGTTCCTTGTTTTACGATTCCCAATGGCAGGGCATCCACCATTAATTCGTAGGAGGTATTGGGCTCCGAGGATTCTAATAGCAAACCCAATTCGGGGTCATTCTTGCAATAAGTACCTCCACCCACAACGGAATAAGGCTTTGGATTTTCAGACACGGAAATGTTCACTGAGTTAGCCATTTGCGCAATACACCCGGTTGAATTGGTTGCCAATACCGAATAGTTTCCATCAGCAAAGTAAGATCCGAAATTGATGGCCGATCCGGTTCCTGTTTGGTAAACACCCGTTGGAATAGCCTGATACATAAGTTGATAACTTACTGAAACGGTTGATTGCTCAAGCACGATTTCAGCACCGTCGCCCCCTTCGCAATAGGTTCCGCCACCCAATAGTGGGTAGGCTACCGGAGCAGCATAGGGCATGATATAGATGGAGTCGGCCACAGTTGAAGCACCATCGGTAACCGACACCTTGTACCAGGTAGCCACCAATGGCGTCACCACGACTTCCTGACCCGTGGCATGAAAACCTGCAGGATTGGATTCCCAGAAATAAGTATATTCACCGCTTCCTCCACCGGGTAACGCATATAAGGTAAGTTGATCGCCGGGACAAACCGACTGTGTGGCAGCAATTACCTGTACCTGCAGCAAGCCTCCGGAAACAAACACGATGGCATTGGAAGGATTACCTTCACAGCCGGTTTCGGCATCTTCCACCTCAAGTGTAAACAATCGGGTGGCGGTAAGCGGTATGGTGGTGGCATCCGGATCGTTGGGATTTAACAAATACTCCACCGGCGACCACGAAAATTGATACATGCCCGAGCCCCCCGTTGCTGAACCAGTCAAGGTGGCATAATCCCCTGATTCTATCGTGATATCCGGACCGGCGTCCACCAAGGGCAATGGGTTTTTAACAACAGTGGCGCTGCCTGCCATTTGGATCGTGCAACCGGATCCTGTAAAGGAGGCATCTGCAGAATATAGACCCGGTTCGGTGAAATGACCAAAATTTACAGGTGAACCATTGCCCTGTTGCTGCGCCACGGCCAATCCGTTGCGATACAGCATATAAACAACTCCCACCTGAGAACCTGAAAGCTGAATGGCAGGCCCCTGATTTCCCGGACAATAACTTCCACCACCGGTTAAAACAAACAACTCAGGTCGGGTAAATACAGTAACCGTCACTGTGTCGAATGCCACCGAAATGCCATCCTCAACCCGCACCATGTACCTGGTGTCAACTTCAGGATACACCACCGGATTAGGAATATTCGACACAAAACCGGCAGGTTCGGAAGTCCATAAATAGCTGTAATTGCCACTTCCTCCGGTTGGGATGGCAGAAAGACTCACCAACTGTCCGGCGCATATGGAACCCGGATTGGCACCCACACTCACCGCAAGGGGACCTCCCAGAACAAATACCGAAGTTTGGTCAGTTTCGCTTAAACAACCTGATTGTATATCTGTTACATTTAAATAAAAATGGGAACTTATGTCCAATGGCACGGTATAGGGCTGTTGCGACAAAGGATTGGTCAATAAATAATCGGGCGACCACGCAAAGGAGTAGGTATCACCCCCTCCTGAGCCTGTGCCAAACAGCTGGGTGGATGTACCGGTTTGTATAAACTGATCCGAACCTGCATCCGCCAACGGAAGCTCAATTACCTCAACCTGAACGGTATCATTCATGGGTGCCAGACAGTTGGTGAAATTTTGTTGTGCCATCACCCAATAATATCCGGATTGATTTTGTTCACCAAAGTCCAATGGCTCCCCCGACCCGGGCAACGTAAATAACTCGCCGGATTGATCCCTGTAAAGGGAATAAGCTGTTTCAAGCTCGGAATTGGTCAGAACAATATTATTTCCCTGCTGTCCATCGCAGAAGCTCCCCCCACCCGTAAGATGATATCCGGTGGGCGACGGTGTTACATTTACAAAAACCGAGTCGGCGACAGTATTAACTCCATCGCTTACGATCACCTTAAACCAAGAAGAAACATCAGGATCGGCTACCGGATTATAAATGGATGCAGAAAATCCGGGAGGATCGGAATGCCAGAGATAGGAATAATTTCCTGTTCCACCGGTGGGTAACGCAAACAATTGAATGGACTCGCCCTGACAAATATGATCGATGTTGGCGTAAACATCCACCCTGAGTGCACCGCCTGTTACAAATACCACCATGTTGTCGGGTTCACCCGTACAACCCGTATTTTGGTCATCTACAGTCAATTGAAACAGCGTAGTGGCATGCAAGGGCACCGATAGCGCTTCCCTGTTTTCGGGATTCACCAGAGAATCTTCGGGGTGCCATAAAAAATGATAGTACCCGGAACCCGAAGTGGCATTGCCCGACAACAGAGCTTGTTGATTCCATGAAATGTATTGGTCGGCTCCTGCATCAGCCATGGGCGTAGTATGTTCAATTACATGTGCTTGTCCGTTCATTGCTGTGGTACAGCCATTATTTCCCATCGCCGTGGCTGTGTAGATCCCTTGTTGGGTAAAATAACCAAAGTCGAGTGACTGACCTGTACCGACAAGCGTTGTTACCAGTTGATTGGGTTCCAAAAACAGCTGATAATTAACACCTGTTTCACTGGCGGTGAGTCCGATTTCCACACCGGTTTCATTGGGACAGAAGGCACCTCCTCCCGAAAGGGAAAAAACCGATGGTGTTGAACCTACCTGAATGGTGATGGTATCGAAAACAGTTGTTTGTCCATCAAACACCTCCAAAAAATAAGTTGTGGTGATAATAGGTTGAACTTCAAATGATTGTTGTGCAGAATGAATTCCCGCAGGAGAAGATGACCAGAAATAGGAATAATTACCCGTTCCACCTCCGGCGATGGCTGTGAGGTGAACGGATTCGCCGGAACAAATGGACAGCAAAGAAGCCTCTGCATGGGCGTATAAATCGGAACCTACCGTAAATACAAACACCGTGTCAGGCCTAGAAACACAACCATTTTGAATATTGGTTACCGTGAACTGAAACATTTCCGAACTACTTAATGGCACGGTTTGGGTGGTGGCTGCTTGTGGATTCTGACACAGGACTACAGGTTGCCACTGGTATGCGTAAGCATTTCCCGTTCCGTTGGTAACACTTCCCGAAAGCACCGTAGCAGTATTTTCCTGAACGATCACATCCGGGCCGGCATTCGCCACGGGCAATGGTTGGATGGAAACCACCGCCTGACCAGCCATATCGATACTACATTGATGGGTGTTTCTGGCCTGTACCGTGTATTGTCCATCTGCCGTAAGCACACCGAAATGCAATGGAAATCCGTTTCCTGTTCGCGTAATTTGAGTGGCAACACCATCCTGAAGCAATTGGTACTGATATCCGGTTTGAGAACCGGAAAGTGTTATGGCATCCGGCTCGTCACCCTGACAAACCATACCTCCACCACTCACACTGAAGACCGTGGGCAGGGTGCTCACTTCAACGGTAACGCTTCCCGTTAGTTCGTGGGCTCCATCACTTACCGTAACTTGATAGGTCGTGGTTGTGACAGGCGAAACCAGGGGCGACATCAAATTGGAGGAGAATCCGGTTGGCTGTGAACTCCACTGGTAGGTATAATATCCGTTGCCCCCTGATGCGATGGCATGCAAATGGATTTGCTCACCGGGACAAATGGTGGAAGCATCTGCCAGCACACGCAAAGTAAACGGACCTCCGGCAACCATCACCAACACCTCATCCGATTGACTGACACAACCTGTTTGCGCGTCGGTGACGGTGAGTGAGAAGACGTTGGAGATGTGCAAGGGTACGGTAAGCGTAGAGGGAACGGTGGTATTTTGCAAAGAGTCTGCCGGAGACCAGCTATAGGAATATGAACCGCTTCCCGAAGTTACCGACCCACTCAGCAGAGCTTGTTGTCCGGAGGCGATGGTTATATCGTCACCAGCGTGGGCAAGCGGAAGATGGTTGCGATGAACGTTGGCCTGCCCGTTCATTGTCTGCGTGCATCCCGCCGAGTTAACGGCCTGAACCACATACGCACCCTCCTCATGGATCAATCCAAAATTCAGGGGCTGTCCGGTGCCATGAAAAACGACAATCGCTGCACCCGATTCATTCAATAAAGTATAGTCATATCCTACCTGCGAACCCGACAAACCCACCAGGACACCGGGTTCTCCGGCACAATAGGAACCTCCTCCGGTAACATTGAAAATAACAGGTGGTGGCAGCACTTCCACATAAACCGTATCATAGGCATAGCTCACACCATCGAACACCTGAGTATAATAATAGGTGCTTACCTGAGGATATGCCTCCACATGCATGGCCGAACCATAAAAACCCACAGGATTGGAAGTCCATGCATATTGATAATTACCCGTACCTCCCGAAGGCAATACCGAAAGATGTACCACATCCCCCTGACAAAGCACCGCGGGCGTTGCCGAAGCACTTGCCAACAGTTGATTCCCTCCCTCCACATATACAATTACCGTGTCATTTTCAGAAACGCATTGGGTGGACTCATTCGTAGCCCGAAAGGTAAATAAGGTGGATTGGCTGAGCGGGATGGTTTCTGTGTTAATACTTAGCGGATTTAAACAGGCCGAAGATGGATTCCATAAATATTGATAATTTCCGCTTCCATCCACCGATCCCGAAAGGTTGGTGGAGGTACCACTGCCGATGAGTTGATCAGGTCCGGCATTTACAACAGGGATGGGAAGTACAGCCAGTGTGGCTGTTCCATTCATCAGGGCGGAACATTGAGAGTTGTCGCCGTGGGCAAAAATAGTATAAACCCCTTCGGTTTGCTGCATGCCGAAATTTAAGGCATTTCCGTCTCCATTTTTAGATACGTCGGTAGCCTGTCCATCACGAAGGAGTTGATAAGTGGTATTGGTTTCGGAGCCCGACAGCAGGATGTCATCAAAAGGGTGGCCTTGACAAACTGTTCCACCACCAAGTACCTGGTAGGAAGAAGGTTGTGGAAACACTTCCACCGTAACCGATCCGGAAAGTACGGTTAAACCATCGTTTACCGTAACAGTGTAAGTGGTTGTTTGGGTTGGATTTACCGTAGGATTATAAAGGGAAGAAGTAAACCCCATAGGATTGGATTGCCAGAAATACTCGAGATTACCCGTACCCCCCGTAACCAGCGCATACAAAGTAACCGGTTCGCCGCCACAAACAGGATAGCCGGAAGTTAACACCGAAAGGGTAAGTTCGCCACCTGTAACCACAACTACCACATTATCAGGTATGGAGGCACATTGGTGGGCATCGGTTACCTGTAATTGAAATAACCGTGTTTGGTACAAGGGCACGGTAGCGGGCAGGGGATTGGTGGGATTGATTAAAAAATCGACGGGTGTCCAGTTGAATCCATAAGGTGGTGTGCCTCCTGATGCATCGCCATCCAGGGTGGCCGACTGACCGGCATTGACGAGCTTATTCAGACCGGCATCCGCCGTGGGAATATCATAAATAAAAACCGTTGCCTGTCCATTCATTTCCTGCCAACAACCTTGGCCATTTTCGGCTCGCGCCTCGTACGACCCCGGATCGTTGAACATTCCGAATGAAAATGGTTGTCCATCACCTTGATGGGCAGCTACTTCCATATCGAGGTGAAACAATTTGTAGGTGATGCCCTGCTGCGATCCCGTAAGTCCGATAGCAACTCCTTCATCGCCCATACAAAAACCTCCCCCACCATTAACGGAATAGATTTCAGGCAGATTGAAAACCTCAACAGACACAGAACCCGAAACAGAAGTAATTCCATCGGAAAGCACCAGATGATAAACCGTTGTTTCGTCGGGAGTTACCAACGGATTTGGCAAGGAAGAAACAAATCCGGGAGGAGAGGATGTCCAGGAGTAGGAATAATTTCCCGATCCACCACCAGCAATGGCCGAGAGTTGCACCGATTCTCCCTTACAAATGGTGGAGGCGCTTTGTACAATCTGCAAACTTAAAGGGCCGTCAGTAATATACACCACACAAGTATCTGATAGAGAAGTACAACCGTATTGATTATCAACAACCGAAAATGTAAATGCCGTTGATACAAATAATGTATGGGTATTTGTTGTGGCCTGATGGGGACTTATACAAAGGCTTTGAGGGCTCCACTGAAAATGATAATTTCCGGAAGAGGGAACCACATTACCCGTCAGTTGCACCGTGCTTCCCTGAAGGATATATTGGTCGACACCTGCATCTGCCATGGGCAAAGGATGTACCAAAACCTGAGGGCTACCGCTCATTTGGGCCATACAACCGGTTTGCAAATTGGTGGCCATTACCGAATAACTTCCTGTTTGTTCCTGATAACCGAATGAAATACCAAAACCAGTACCTACCATCACCAGATTGGTAGTTTGCGAATTGCGAAACAATTCGTAGGCTATGCCCGATTCCGACGACAACATATAGATTTCAGGCCCCTGTTCACCTTCACAAATCTCACCTCCGCCCAGCACTTCATAATCGTTTGGCAGCGGATTCGACGTAACCACCACCTGATCATTCATCAGTGAGGTACACGGGGTAAATTCATTATATGCCCGAATGGTATAGATACCGGGCTGATTCTGAAGTCCGAAACTGATGGGTTCACCGGTTCCGTTTCGTACCTGACCTGTTTCTATACCGTTTACAAGCAAGTTGTAAGTAATGGAAACTTCAGAGTCGGAAAGCCCCACTTCCACTCCCGCTTCCCCTTGGCAAAAACTACCTCCGCCGGTAACCGCAAAAGCTACCGGAGTGGGATCCACCGTTATACGGGCACTGAGAGAGGTATCAGGACAACTCACGTTGGTTACAATACAGCGATATCGGTTGTTATTCATCCCGAGTACCGCATAAATACTCAAATCAGGACTGTTTACTCCACTGTAAAAGGCGTTGTTTTCCAAATCCACCCAACCGGCGGTATTCAATTCCTGCCATCGAAAAAGCGTTCCGTTGAGGGCGCTTACGCTGAAAACGCCAATTTCGCTTTTACACACACGGTCGTCAACCGGATTGGAGGTAATTATAGGCGGGTCGTAAACGCCGAGAGTTGCGGGCAACGAAGTGTCTTTCAGCGCATTAATATCACTCACCACACATCGGTACCGGTATCCGTTCAAAGCCAGATTGGCATCAATAATGGTGAGGTTGGGCGTGGTTTGTCCTGAAACATAGGTAAATGTGCCATCCAGGTTGTACCAACCCACCCCATCGTTTTCCTGCCACTGATAGGCGGTGGTATTAACGGCTACAATTCTAAATCCAATGGTTGACTCAACACAAACAGCCGTATCGCGGGGTTGGGTAACCACAGATGGCTGCGCAACAGCAAGGGTTTCAATAAAAATCATCAAAACCACCAACAGGCAGTTTACACAAGTAAATTGGCTGGTATTTAACAAGATAAATACTTTTTTCATCGACTTAATACAGACCTCAAGTGGACTGCACATATTAATTACAATTATATGGGCTTGGGTGTAAAACTAAATGAAAAAACCGGAAAGGAATTTGCGAAATTCATTAATAATGAACATCCTGATGTTAACAAATGGGGTATTAAAACAAGGAAGAGAAAGTTATAGCGAGGGATTTTTCTTACCCCGGATACAGCCAGAAGTTATTACGTAAAACCCTGGAAAAACCCAAATGACTATTTGATGCGCACTACTTTTTCCACCCCCGACACCTTAGCTATTTTGCGTAACAATTGGTCGAGGTGTTCATTGTCCTTCACCATGACCGAGATACGCCCTTCAAATTGCTTTCCTTTGGTTTGAAAATTGACCGACCGCATATTCACACGTAAATCATCGGCAACTACCTTGGTGATGGAGCCAACAACCCCCAGTTCATCTTTTCCCACAATACGGATATTGGCCACCCAAAATCTGGCTTGCGACGAGCTAATCCATTTTACATCCATCACCCGGTAGGGATAACGTTCCAGCAAACGATCCGCGTTGGGACAGTTTTTGCGATGTATGGTAATTCCGCCCTGGGTGGTGATAAAGCCAAAAACCTTGTCGCCGGGAATGGGGGTACAACATTTGGCCAGTCGGTATTCCACGTTTTTCAGGTTATCACCAATGTAGAGAACTTCATTTTTTTCATCCTCATTTTCAGCAGATTTCGCCTCATGTTTCACTTCGGGTAATGCTTCACGCTCCGGCGGACGCTCTTCCATCTGCGACTCTACAAACCTGGCCACCACATTTTTTACATCAGCCAGGTCTATTTTTTGAACGGCAAACAGGTAGTATAAATCGATCCCTGCATCCACTTTGTAGTGTTTAACCAAGTGATTAATAAGCAGATCAGAATTTTTTACCTTCCAGTTTTTTAGTTTTCGCACCAAAATTTCCTTGCCCATGTCGGCTACCTTGTATTTTTCTTCTTTTAGGCATCTTTTGATGCGGGTACGGGCTTTTTCGGTGGCCACAAACGACAGCCAATCGAGTTTAGGTTTTTGGTTTTTTGCTTTGATGATGTCGATTCGATCACCATTACGCAATACATACCTGATAGGAACAACCTTATCATTCACTTTTGCGCCCTTGCATGTGGCACCCAAATCTGAATGGATGCCAAAGGCAAAATCGAGGATGGTGGCACCGGCTCTAAATTGCATCAAATCACCCTTGGGAGTAAACACAAACACGCTTTGGTTCTGATTTTTGGGGCTGCTCCGATACGATACTTCCTGATTGGATTTGCCGGGATTCTCCAGAATTTCGCGCACCTGCGAAAGCCAGTCCTCTGTATTTTTTTTGTTCATCACCCCTTTGTACTGCCAGTGAGCCGCCTGACCTTTTTCGGCTACCTCATCCATACGGGTGGTACGTATCTGCACTTCCACCCAACGGTCGTCGGGACCCAACACGGTGGTGTGTAACGATTCGTAACCAGACGATTTGGGCGATGACAACCAATCACGCATGCGTTTGGGATTGGGTTGATAAATATTGGTAACGAGAGAGTAAACCCGCCAACAATCTTCCAACTCCTTACTGGGTTTGCTATTGAGAATGATACGAACGGCAAACAAATCGTACACTTCCTCAATTTCCACCTGTTGGTTTTTCATTTTGGCCCAAATGGATGGAATGGACTTGGTGCGCCATTTGACCGTAAAATCGAATCCTGATTGGTGCATTTCGCGCTCCACGGGGCGGATAAAGTCCTGAATATAAACCTCTCTTTTGGCTTTCGTTTGTTGAATTTGCTCTTCGATACGCTGGTAAATATCCGGATGCTCGTATCGCATGATACATTCTTCAAACTCTGTTTTTACATGGTATAAACCCAACCGATGGGCAATGGGTGCATACAAGTGTTTTACCTCATCCATCAGGTATTGCTGCTTTTCGCCCACCCATTCCGGGTGACGGATATCGCTGAGGCGATGAGCCAAACGAATGAGAATCACCCGCATATCATCTACAATCGAAAGGAAAAGGGTTCTGAAGGTTTCTGATTGAAGGGAAATTCTTTCGGTGGCGAGTCCTGAAATTTTGGTGAACCCCTCGATGATGTCGGCCACATGATCGCCAAATTCGGTTCGGATGGAGTTGATGTCGTAATCATGCTGAAAATCGATGCTATGAAGCAAAGCGCATATGGCGGATGTGGGTCCCAAACCAATTTCTTTCACGGCGATTTCTGAAATATCCAGGTTGCGAAGTATAATGGGCGAACCATCGGCAGAAGTATGACCTTCATATTTTTCTTTGGCCAGCCTATACGCTTTCCGGATAAGCTCAATATCTCCGGACTGAAATTTCACCGGCGACTCGGCTATCAGGTTCTCGAGTCGGTATAGGGGATCGTTTGAGTGGTTTTGCTTCATGAAGTCTGAGGGGGCAGCAGTATCAGAAAGTGCCTGATTAAATGGCAAAAAAGAAACAAATGCCGGCACAATCGCGGTTGTGCCGGCCTTGATCAATCATTATTTTTTGGAATTATCTTCCAAAGTGGGATTCTGCGAAATGGATTCACGCATCTGGGTGTCGGCCTGAATATTTTTGAATTTGTAATAATCCATAATACCCAGATTCCCGGTGCGGAAAGCTTCGGCAATGGCCATGGGAATTTCGGCTTCGGCCTGAATTACATTGGCTTTGGCCTCCTGGGCTTTGGCTTTCATTTCCTGCTCGCTGGCAACGGCCATGGCTCTGCGTTCTTCGGCTTTTGCCTGGGCAATATTTTTGTCGGCATTGGCCTGATCCATTTGCAGTTCGGCACCGATGTTCTTTCCAATATCGATATCGGCGATATCAATGGAGAGAATTTCGAAGGCAGTACCACTGTCGAGACCCTTGCCCAACACTACTTTGGAGATGCTGTCGGGGTTTTCGAGCACCGATTTATGCGAGTTGGCCGATCCGA
The DNA here is from genome assembly GCA_965140775.1 of Bacteroidales bacterium. Lineage (GTDB taxonomy): Bacteria > Bacteroidota > Bacteroidia > Bacteroidales > F082 > UBA6244. The sequence continues at coordinate 2,950,358 of OZ223471.1, forward strand.
TGGATGAAACAATCCCTTCACCCACACGGGCCAGAACGGTTTCTTCGCCGGCTCCACCTACCAGTTGCTGAATGTTGGCACGTACGGTAACTCTCGCCACGGCAATCAACTGAATACCATCTTTGGCCACGGCAGCCACCCGTTTGGTATCGATTACTTTTGGGTTAACCGACATCTGTACCGCTTCGAGCACATCGCGTCCGGCCAAATCGATGGCGGTGGCAGTTTTAAAATCAAGTGTGATATTGGCCTTTTCGGCTGAGATGAGCGCCATCACCACTTTTTGAACGCGCCCTCCGGCCAAATAATGGGCCTCCAGGTCGTCGCGTTTCAGGCTTAACCCTGCTTTGGTGGACGTAATCAGGCTATTGACAATAATACTTGGAGGAACTTTTCTCCAACGCATGAGCACCAATTGCAAAATGGGAATTTTTACGTCGGAAACCAGCGCTGTAAACCACAGACCCACCGGTATAAAATAAAGCAGGATCCATAACAAGAACAGTACGCCAATACCTAAAGCTACATACACATATAATACTTCCATGTTCAATTAATTTATTTGTTTGATGATAATTTTATTTCCGGAGACTTTAATTACTTCTATTTTTTTGTCGGGGTCGATAAATTGCGATTGGGTGGTAACCTCCAACAATTGGTTGTTGATTTCGGCTGTGCCGGCAGGAGCACAACGCGAAACCGTAATGCCCAAATCGCCAACCTGAATGTCGGCTTGCACATTTTGCCCGGCTTTTCCTTTAATTTCGGTTTTCAGGGTGGCTTTTTTCCAGGTTTTCGATCGCAAGGCCACCACCAAACCCACCAAATTGATGGCCAACGTAACCGACAAGGCCAAATGTCCGGCCACCATCCCCTGATCGCGGTAGGCCACATACACACCGGCAATCATTAAACCTACCCCCAGAATACCTGCAATTCCCGTTCCCGGGATTACCAGTATCTCAAGTAGGAGCATCAAAAACCCAATCAAAATTAATACGATGATAACCGACCACATAGGCTTTTTGTTACATTTTACAGATAATCCATTAATTTACGGACACGGTGAGGTCGCGAAAATCGAGTTCGCGTTTCATGGCGACCAACTCCTTGAAACTACCCCGCTTCACCGTACATTTTCCTTTGTAGTGAGCGATAAGCGCGCAATTTTCGGCCTGCATGAAATCATGATTGCATACCTCTACCAGCGATTCAATCACGAAATCGAAGGTGTTCACTTCATCATTGAAAAGAATCAAATGATGAATTTCTTCCTCTGAAGAAGAAGTTTCCGACGAAACAGATGATTTTTCTTTTGTACTCATGATACTTTCAAATGACAATTCCACAAAGTTAAAAATAAAACCATCAGACACCTGTGAAATACCGGTTAAATTCACGTAAATATTTCCTGGCTTTGAGAAAAGTCACTCCCAATTTGTCATCCTAACTAGGGTGAAAAGGAATGAATCATCTCTTACAGGTTTTTGGGATCAGTGGATCAGTAGGATCAATGTGATCAGTGGGATCAGTGGATTAGTGGGATCAGTGGATCAGTGGGATCAATGGATCAGTGGGATCAATGGGATCAATGGATCAGTGGGATCAATGGGATCAATGGATCAGTGGGATCAATGGGATCAATGTGATCAGTGGGATCAATGGATCAAAATGGTTAATAGCCGTGTTATTCAGGCATTAACAACTTCCGACTCCCGACTCCCGACTTCCGACTCCCGACTCCCGACTTCCGTCTCCCGACTCCCGACTTCCGTCTCCCGACTCCCGTCTCCCAACTTCCGACTTCCATCTCCCGACTCCAAACTTCCGACTCCCGTCTCCCAACTTCCGACTTCCATCTCCCGACTCCAAACTTCCGACTCCCATCTTCCGTCTCCCGACTTCCGTCTCCCATCTCCCGACACCCCTTCTCTAACTCTTCGGAATTTCCATAATAAAAGAAGCCCCCTTGCCTTTGGACGAATCAACAAGAATGGGGATATTGTGGGCATCTACAATTTTCTTCACAATGCCCATGCCCAGGCCGGTGCCTTTTTCGCCATGAGTTCCCTGGGTGCTGTCGCGAACAAACCCATGAAAGAGATTTTTGGCCACCTCTTCAGACATACCCACACCCGAATCTTTTATGGTAAGCCGGACAATATCACCAAGATCTTCTGCCATCACCTCGATGCTTCCACCTTCGGGAGTAAATTTTACGGCATTGCCAACCAGATTGTTGAGCACCTGAAGAAACAATGTTTTGTCCACGTCCACCATAATTCGGGCGGCCATATGTATATCGAAATCAATATTTTTTTCGTCGAGTTTGGGCTTGGCCGTGCGCTCTGCCGCCACCACCAATTCGCGCAAAGACACCCTGGAAGTAACCACCTCAAAATTCCCCAACTCCAGATTGGACCAATGGTACAGCTTGTCATTATAATCCAGCAAACGGATCATTTCATCGCGGATACTGTTGATCATCTCGCGGTTGAAATCGCTTACCTGAGCCAGAAATTCTTCATCCGAATTGAGCACCTGAGCAATGGCAAGCACCGACGCCACCGGCGAACGCAGGTCGTGCGAAACAATGGATACAAATTTATCCTTATAGTCGAGCAATTCTTTCAACTTTCGCTCGGCTTTGGCTAATTTTTCGAAGGCCAAACTTTGCTCACGTGCACGTTGTATTAAATCCTGTTCATCGTTAAACTCCTGATACAATGGTTTGATTATCAAATAATTTAATCCGTCAAGATTGAGTGCGTAGGCATTCAGATAATAGGGTTTATTTTGGGCATCGTTTTCTGTCCATATTCCCGATTTCAGGTTGCCCTCCTCCAGGTTTTCCCAAAATGTATGCGCCTCAATGGCAAATACATCGATAAACGGGAAAATTTCCGAGAGCACAAACTCCTTTTGCGGCTCAGGAATCACGGGCGACAGCTCAGGAAACCACCTGGGCACCTCCCCCACCAGGGAGAAATATCCATTTTGATGTTTCTGAAATGTGATATAATCGAGCAAATGCAATGCCCCAAAAGGATTTCCTGAATATACCTTTCCTGCTTGCAGTTGGGTCTCATTGAGTCGCTGGAGCAATTGCCGGATGTTTTCCACTTCTTTGGTTTGGTCCACAAAAAACACCCAAAAATCACCGGTTTCTTCATTTTGCACAATGTGGATATCGGCAATGGAATTTTCCCGGGTATGTATTCTGGAAAGCACAGTTGGCACCACCAGAGGAGGAATCATACCGTACAAGGCCGGAACTGCATCGCTGATATCGGCTCCCTCTTCCGGTATTTCGTCAAGGTAATCGGTTGGGTTGCCATACCATCCCGAAATAATTCCTTCGTCGGAGGTTTTGATCATAAGGATTCCTGTAAACGGGGGCAGCTTGTCAATCAGGTATTTGAGTATCTGTTCGGGAAGTATATTCAACATGTTAATTAGTTTATCATCATTTTGGAAAGCTCAACAAAAGCCTCTTCTACGGAGAAGTTTTCCTTGGCACTGGTTTCAATTACACGCATCCCTTGTGCAACCAATTGTTGACGTTGTTCGCCGTTGATCTCCCAGTCGGATTTAAGGTCGGATTTGTTAATAAGCACGATACATTTGGCCAGCGGAGCTGCTTGTTTGGCCAGGGTCAGCAGTTCGAGTCCCACCTGAAATGTTTCGCCCCGGGTTCCGTCCATCACAATGAAATATCCGGAAGCACCCATCACGTAGGAAGCCTTCACTTTTTGAAAGTCATCTTCGCCGTGGATATCCCAAAGCAATAGATTGAGTTGTGTTTCTCCCAAATCCACCAACTTTTGGTCGATTTTTACACCGATGGTAGTTTGATATTTTTCTGAGAAAATACTGTTGACAAACCGCTGTACCAGGCTTGTTTTTCCAACGGCAAAAGCGCCCAGCATACATATTTTCTTTTTAATCATAGGGTTGCGGGGTTTACGTATTTTACTTTAAACGACACCGAACGTACCGGCAATTTATCCTTTCTATCTTCCACAAACACCACCACGGGAACCAGCGTTTCCACCGGAATACCCTCGGCTACCATGAAATCCACAAACTGATCGGCGCGTTGTTGTGCCTTGTCGGAGTTGGCCTGGGGGTTTCCACTAAAACTGGTGTGTGAAATAATTTCGATGGTAGGTACCGAATCCTGATCGAAACTGAAATCCAATACGGACTTAACTTCGTCGATAAGCAGATCAAAATCAATTTTTTGCAAACTATCCAACTTCGATTGATTGTACTCGAAAATGAAATAATAATTTTCGATGGCCAAAATACTGCGTTTGACTACTTCGGGCATTTTGGGGACTTCCTTCTTCACCACGGGTGCCACAAAGTTTACTCCGCTCAAGTCGATGGCGGTAATGCCGGGTATGCCCGGAGCCCATGTGTGCGCACGCTGTATCCAGGTAGTGTCAGCTTTTCCGGAGACCAGAAGGGTGTCGTTTCGCAACGCCAGATCGATGGTAGGCGGTGGCAATAACACACGACGGGCACGCTGGAGTACCAAATCGTATTCCAATGAAATAAACCTTTCCAAATTCAGGTGAACATCCGACGGCTCGAACCCAAATTCCGACATCAGTCCACTCAAATCACCTGTGATGGGGTCGCTAAGTCCGTGAATTTGAAATACCCCGTCTCTTTTGTCGGTTGTGGTGATGACCACTCCTTTGGTCGCCTCCAGTTTCTCGACCAATTTACGGAAACGCATGCCCGTTTCGATCCTGATATAGGTCCAATAGCCAATAACTCCGAGGAGGATCGCCAAAATAACGATCATTGCGTAGGGTGGTTTCTTTTTGGTTTCCTTTTTTTCCTTTTGCAAGCAGGCTTGCAAAAAACGGTCTTTGGTGGCAAAAACCTCGGTATCACCCTCGAATCGTTCAAGTTCGTAATTGAAATTGACATGAATTGCTTCGATGGCTTCTTTGAGGGTTATCCGCAAATCGCGTGGCGCATTTCCCTCCACGATGGCTGCGATAATGGCATGGGGACCTTGTTCGATCCAGATATTAAAATCGCCCACGGCAATGGTATCGAGTTGTTCTTCCTTGTCGCGTTTAAACGAATCCTGAACAAAATCCTTGATGGCCGAAAGCATGGACGAAACCATGTCGGCATCGCTAAACTCCTTCAATTCGCCATCAAACACCTGATGCAGCAACAATCCGGTGGAGCGATGAATAAGAAATACCTGGTTTACCTTGAAAACATAGGCGTGCGATAGCACAATCTCGGCATATTTTTTACCACTGAACAGCGCTTGAAGACGCCAGCCGATGCGGTTGGGAGAGAAACCGTTTTCGAGGGTCGTGTTCAGGCTTTCCATCATCCGTTTGATATCCTCCGACACCGCCTTACGGATGGCAGGCATCATGATGGGAAAGAGGATATTGGCCATGGTACGCGGATTTTCGCGCACGCTTTGGGTGAGCACCTCCTCGATCAGTTGCCTGAAAGTACCCAAATCGATATCGCCCCGCTCGTAAAGCCGGCGGATGGCCAGCGGAAGCAACAAACTGATTTCTTCAGAAAAAAGTTCCGGATCCTGAACCAACCGACTCAGCCGCTGAAGATCCTGATTGTCGAGTCCTGTAAGTGCTTTCCTAAGTTCGGCGAGTTGTCCTGATGAAAGATTTTTTTGCATGTTGTTCCGTGTATCACGATCTGTTGTCCTGATCGGCAGTTAGTACTTCGTCGGCGAGCCTATTAAACAGACGTGCCAGTTTTTCCTTTTCCAGTTTCGAATGATCCAACACCTCCACCTTCTGTTGCAAGGCATCCATACGCTCATGGAGTACTTTGATGAGTTCCAAGCTATGGTCGTTCATTTGTTTCATCTGATCGGTGGATTCCTTTATCAGGATTTTAACCCCGTCAACAGATTCAGTCAGTCGTTTTTGCAGGGTTTGCAACTCTTCCTGAAGTTTTAGGTGTACCTCGTGCTGCTCGGCTTTATTTTTTTCCAACAGAGATTCGAGTTCTGAATTCTTTTCGTTCACAAATTTTTGGAGTCCGGCACGTTGTACTTCACCGTTCTCTTCCAATCGTTGAACTATTTGAGTAATCTCGTCCTTTACCAGACGCACTTGATTCTCAACACTTTCGATTTCATCACCAAACAAAATTTCCCTGATGCGGGATAAATTTTCTGCGTCGTTCAGCTGAGAGGCCATGGTAGTAAGTTTTAAGGTTTGATAGCTAAGTCACATCCATCGTCGTGAAAGTGTCCAGGGCAAATATAATACAAGTTCTTTACCTACACATCTCCACCTGCCACATAGCTTGCGCAAGAGGCTCCCTTTCGGGGAAAAATGGCCAACAAAAAAAAGTTGCTTCCCTATCGCCAACACGGATACTCCCCGCAAAGGGGTTACGTTACGACAAATGGTCAGGGACGAATGGTGACCCAACCGGGGAGCTCACGTACCGAGCCTGAGGAGGTTTTATAGGAAGGTTTAATTTGTACCGACAGACCCATTTCCTGCAATTTGGCTTTATCTTCCATACCAAAAACCATATTCAACAGTTTGGGAAGCGATTTATTTTGCGACATCTTCAGTAAATCGATTTCAACGGTGATGGGAAAACTGGCAGCACTGTTGGGCATAACCTGAACACTGCGATTAAGCTGACCTCCAACGAATTCCGTATTGTCGAGAAAAACTTTCCAACCCATACCTGCAATACCGGCCGATTTGCTGTTGTTGTTTTGGGCACGCACGTCCACCTCCATTTTGGCCGGCAGGTTGCCGTTCATCACACGCTGTCCGAGGGTCATCATATCGCCCACCCCCAGGTCGGATGCACTGCGAATTTTGGTAAAGTCGATGCCACTGATTTCGGTGATACGCACCCCGGTAAGGGAAAATTCACATTGGGTAAAACGCTCTGTTTCGGCCACTTGCTCCAGAACATCGCAAGAGGTGACGAGAACCGACACCAGTGCCATGGCCATCAATAAATATACTCTTCTCATGGTTTTAGTTTAATATGGAGCAAAATTAGGTAAAAAATTAACGACAAAACTCAGTATTGAAGTTTTACCGATTTCCTCTTTGCCTGGCAAGGATGGTACATTTCTACTTATATCAGGCATCCCGGCAATTGACCGAATCGTCAGAATCACCTCATACCTTGATTCAAATAAAATAACTTCAGCACATATGCGTTTAAATAGGCAAACGAAAGTATTCTTCTTAATTTTGCCTCATGATATTTGACAAAACTAAATATATGGCCCTGACCGGTTTTCTGGGATTGGTATTGCTTTCTTTTACTTTTCAGGCGTGTAGTTCCGAGAGAAAGCTGGCCATTGCCTATACAAAAAAAGCGCCATCCATTCATTTAATGGTGCTCAAACCCACAGCGCTTTTCAAGGTCAACCAAAAACTATATCTCCTCGATTCGTTGGGACCCGTGAGCGATGAAAACAAAGAAAAAGTTTTACTCGATAACAGCCTGTTTCTGAAAGACCTCAGCGATTCTCTTTTTATGGCCAACTACATGCTGGGTTATACGTCCGAACTAACCAAATTTGGTTTCAAGGTATATGACGAATCGCAAATGGATGCCTTTATGTCGCTTGATTCCAACGCCATACAAATTTCGGTGGCTCAGGTGGAACTCGAAGAAACCCTCTACACCTTTCGTGATGAAATCCAAATGTACGGACAAAACTACTACCACGATCACAACCTGAATGCCGTTTACGTGAACTCCTGGTTCGAGATTTCGGCCGTCAACAGGCCTCCCGACGAAAACCACATTTATTTTGCTACCGACATGCTGGCCGATCAGGTAGATGGTGTATTCGACTACGACCAATTTGCCGGACAGATGCGGTACATGTACAATATCGACTCCATCAACACCGACATGTTGTACAATTTTGCATTCGATTTGGGAAGAGTTTATGCCGGCTACACCTTCGACTATTTGCTCAACTCCGAACTCGACCGCCTGGTACCAGCCGAAAAAAGAACCGAAAAATATTGGCGATACGATCCGTATTCGCACACGTTCTTTTTGGCCGAAGACGACCGTTTTATTTCGCTCGACGAATAGGCGCTTTCCTTAAATTCCTTTGATTATTCTGTGCAATTTTACGGCATACAAGTCCGTCATGCTACTCACAAAGTCCAAAACGCTTCTCACCCGATGATAGGGGTTGTCCGACGCGGGCTTGAATTGAAGGGGCATGAGCGAAATCAACTTATTATTGTACGCACTTTTCGGGTTGAAAACGGCTTGTATAAATGCCTCCATAAGAGAACCCAACACATGATAACCACTTAGTTCTATGGCTATTACTTCAGGATGCTTATAGATTTTAGCAACCGAAATAGAGGAGACTTTCTTGAGTGCCACCCGACTTTGTTCGGGCAGATGGGCCACTAAATTGCCTGTAAATGTACCCAACAATATGGTTGGCTGATTGCTTAAAAACACCTGCAACACCTCTTTAATCAACTTGCTGATAACGGTAGCGCGCAAAAAGGCAATCCGTTCATTGTCATCCAAAACTTCCCGGTAAACACTTGCTTTGATCTGAAAAAACCGGGCATCCTCCACTTCAGAGAAAAAAGCTAAAAACAAGGCTTCAACAGTTGCAAAATCGAGTATGCTCAATTTAAGGGCATCTTCCAGGTCCATCAGTTGGTAGGCGATGTCGTCAGCAGCTTCCACCAAATAAACAAGCGGATGTCTGGCATAAATGCTTTGGGTTTCATCCATCAATGGGATGTTCAAATGGCCGGCCACTTCCCGAAAGGTAGAAAATTCGGATGTGAAGAATCCATATTTTTTCTTTTTCTGCATGGCTGTTGCAGGCCAGGGATACTTCACCAAGCTGGCCAACGTGGTGTAAGTGAGCGCCATACCTCCCGTTCTGCGTCCTTCAAACTGATGCGACAACAACCGAAAGGCATTGGCGTTTCCCTCGAAATGAGTGAGATCGGCCCATTCATGCTCATCCACCTGCTCCTTCAACTTTGTTCCTTCACCCTCGGTAAAAAAACGAGAAATGGCCTCTTCACCCGAATGACCGAAAGGTGGGTTGCCGATATCATGTGCCAGACAAGCTGCCGAGACCACAGCCCCCAACTCATGAATTAACTCGTTTTCAATATCTTGGTCTTTTACCAGCTCACGTGCGGCCATATCACCCAACGATCTGCCAATGCTGGCCACTTCCAGGCTGTGTGTGAGTCGGTTGTGAACAAACACACTTCCCGGCAAGGGAAATACCTGGGTTTTATCCTGCAGTCGCCTGAAAGGAGAGGAAAAAATCAATCGGTCGTAGTCTTTTTGAAAATTACTGCGCGCCACCACATTGCTCAACGATTCACGGTTTTTCGAGCCCAATCTGTAGGGTGATAATAGGGTGTTCCAATCCATTTTTATAAATTATCCGTTGACTTTGTTGCAACATATGTGGTTAAAATTTACCACGGGCATAGGGAGTTAGGTCTTGAGACGCAAACTCGCCATCCAGGTACTTAAAATATCCGGCCACGGCAATCATGGCGGCATTGTCGGTGGTAAATTTTCGGGGAGGCAAAAACACATTCCAGCCCTCCTCCCCGGCCATGGCGGTAACCGCCTCACGCAAACCCGAATTGGCACTTACCCCACCGGCGATGGCTATTTCGCGAATATTGGTTTGCGCGGCAGCCAATTTCAACTTCTTCAGCAAAATATCGATGATGGTGAATTGAATGGAGGCCGACAGGTCGGCTTTGTTTTTCTCAATAAAATCGGCATCCTTACGCAGGTTGTCGCGCAAAAAGTAAAGAAATGAGGTTTTAAGTCCGCTAAAACTGTAATCGAGTGCCGAAATGCGAGGTTGCGCAAAGGTAAAAGCCAGGTGATTTCCTTCTTTGGCCAGCTTGTCGATTTCGGGTCCGCCGGGATAAGGAAGCCCCATAATTTTGGCTGCTTTGTCGAAGGCTTCGCCGGCAGCATCATCAATTGTTTGTCCGATAATTTCCATGGAGGAAGCACTGTTTACCTTTACTATTTGGGTGTGGCCACCCGAAACGGTCAGGCACAAATAGGGAAAATTCGGATGAACGTCATCCGGGTTTTCTTTCAGAAAGTGGCTTAATATATGGGCCTTCAAGTGATCAACTTCGATGATGGGAATACCTAAAGCGAGGGCAAAAGATTTGGAAAAAGAGGTGCCCACCAACAGCGATCCAAGAAGTCCGGGACCACGTGTAAACGCCACCGCATCCAACTGTTTTTTACTTATCTTTGCCTCCTTTAGGGCCACCTCCACCACAGGTATGATGTTTTGCTGGTGTGCCCTTGAAGCTAATTCGGGAACTACACCTCCGTAAGCGCTGTGAACACGCTGATTGGCAATAACATTTGACAATACCTGCGTGTTGTGCAGTACCGCTGCGGAAGTGTCGTCGCAAGATGATTCGATGCCTAAAATATATGTCATTTGAACAGATTACAGGTGAGCAAAAGTATTAAAAAAAAGATTTGGCTCTTCATATTAAACCTGTTGCTGGTATTGCTGGCAATCCCTCCTGCGCTTACCCTGCTTTTTACAAGCCCCATGGTGCAAACAATTTCTGCCAAGCTGGCTACCCATGTCCTCACACAAACACTCCAACAACGACTTGAGGTTCAACGTATTCAACTTAGTCTCTTCACAGGCATTTCCATCAAAGGGTTAAAACTCAAGGATTACAAGGGAAACGTCCTGATTGGCGTGGACAATCTTACCACCATGCCCGCATTTGCCGATCTGCTTAACCATAAATTATATTTAAGAACCGCCATCCTCGAAGGGGGTGTATTCAACATGGGCAGCTATCAGGGCGATACCACGACTAATCTCAACACATTTGTGGCCAGCGTAACACCTGAAAGAAGCAGAACCACATCAACCCAACGATCGGGACCTTCGTTTAAACTGTCCATCGGACATGTTCGGCTCATCAACTCTCATTTCCGGCTGTTTGATGAAGAAAACATGACAAACAAGGAAAAATCAATGGATTACGCCAACATTACCGTTGACAGCATCCAGATGGATTTGAGCCACTTCAGTATTGTGGACGATTCGCTGCATTTTTTTGTTAATTCGTTGAGTGGTATCGAAAAGAGCGGAATCAAAATAGATCAGTTGACAACTGATTTCTACGTGAGCAGCAAGGGCCTAATCGCCAATGAAGCTGTGATACGCATGGGCAAATCCACCATTAATGCAGATATTGGCCTGCATACAAAATCGTACCGAACCTACAGCTCCTACATCGATTCGGTAGTCATGACCGGAAATTTCAGGCCTACCATCATCGACCTGGATGACATAGGATATTTTTCTGAAATCATGTATCAAATGCCCAATGAACTGGGAGTGCTGGGCTATGTGGAAGGTACCGTTTCGGATCTGAAAGGAAAGGGACTTCGTATCAAATTTGGCGCCAACACCCGTGTTTCCGGAAATTTCGCCATCAAAGGGCTTCCTGATTTTTTCACCTCCTACATGGAAGCCGACAGTTTCTCATTGCACACCACCACGGGCGATTTGAGGTCCTTTCGACTTCCCATCGAGGAAAAACATGTGGACATGACCGATGTGTATGCCAAAAACTCACCCATCATCCTGCATGGTGATTTTATGGGATATTACGAAGATTTTAAAACAAATTTGGCGATTACAACCAGGGAAGGAACTGTCATGACAACCATTGCCCTCAAATATATTGAAAACGACACCATTGCTTTTAACCTTTCCCTAAAAGGCGATACTGTGAATGTGGGCAAACTTATTAAAAACGAAGACCTTATCGGGCGTGCTTCCTTCAACCTGAAAGCAAGGGGAGCAGGTCGCAACATGAACCAACTGTGGGTATCCTCATCGGGAACCCTCAACAATATCCGACTGCTCGACTATCAGTACAAGCGACTGAAATATGAAATGACCTACGTAAACGATTCCATATCAGGCACTATGCGCGTAGGCGATCACAACCTGATGATGGATGCCACAGCCCATGTGAGCAACTTGTCCGACCCCACCATCGACCTCACCGCCATCGTGGCCAAAGCAGATTTCAAAGGACTAAAACTGATCGAAAGCCCGGAAATGATTGTTTCTACTTCCGTCAATGCACATACCCATGGAATGAACCTCGATACCATTGTAGCCCGGGTAAAGCTATCCAACACCCACATTCTGCACGAAAAGAAGGAATATGTGGTTGACAGCCTCGTGCTCGACAAAAGTTACGACTCACAGGGAAATTCACTTCTGCAACTCACCTCCGAAATTGCCGATTTCAGTGCTCACGGAAAATACCAGCTCACCACCGTAGGCAGCAGTATGGTTCATTTCCTATACAACTATTACGATTTCAGCCATCACGCAGATACTGCCATCTATGGCCGCGATGAATTTGTGGAACTTCAGGGAAATATTAAAAAACCTGCCATGCTCGAAGACCTTTTTTATGAAGGCATTTCATTGGCTCCCAACACCAGTTTTATGGGAAATATTTCTTTGATTCACGACAGTGTTTACTTACAAGCCTACTCACCGCGTATTGAATTTCAGGGAATTAAGATTGACAGCAATGTGGTGATTGTAAAAAATAAAAAACATAAATTGTTTGCCCAGTACAGCACACCCCGTATTGTGTTGAAAGACAGCACCCCCGACGATCAAACTGTGTTTGGACTTGACGACATGAGCATCAACGCACGTGTGGGAAAAGACTCCATTATATATGGCGTATATTGGAACAACCGAGATACATTGTTGCGCAATACGGGGGTAGTTGAAGGATATGCCGCCACATTTAACGATACTACCTTATTCAATATTGGCAAAGCGAAGGTGTATATCAACGATTCTGTTTGGAATATCGACACCAACAACCTGATTATAAGCACCCCCAATTCGCTACAATTTCAGGATTTCTACGTCAGGGGCGGAAGTTCGTTGCTTAAAATCAAAGGAAAAGTTCCCCGTGAGGATAATGATTCGTTGATAGCCGAATTCGATAAATGGAACCTGTCCAATTTCGACATACTCACCCGACAAAGTGCTGTTGATTTAGACGGGTATATCGATGGAAGTCTGCAATTATCGAGGATAAAAGACAATCCCACTTTGGTTTCTAACCTCACCATCACCGATCTAGCCTTTAATGGCGAATATCTGGGCAAGGCGCGACTGTTAAACACCTGGGACAATACCACCAATGCGGTTTTTCTGAAAACCCAGATTATTCGAGAAGGCAACTCCGGCATTGGAGAAGTTTTTTCGGCCGATGGCTACTACTATCCTTTTAAAGAAGACGACAACCTGAGCGTCAAGATAGGATTTAACCGTATCAAGCTCAAAGCATTCGAACCCTTCCTAAGCGATTTTGTGTCGCAAATTGAAGGCTCTACCTCCGGCAACCTTACCGTGAGTGGCAGTGTTCAGGAACCTGTTGTAGAAGGTTCGGCCAAGCTTCAACGTACCAGCATGATAGTTAAATACCTGAATACCAGATACTCTTTTTCGAATAGCATCGATTTTACCAAAACAGGTGTTGGATTTAACAACCTGGTATTGTACGATACGTTGGGCAACAGGGCCGACATCAAAGGAGAGCTTCATCACGATTACTTTAAGAACGCCCGGTTCAATGTGGAGGTAAACACAGATAAGCTGCTGTTTTTCAACACCACGCGTCAAATGAACGACTTGTACTACGGTACAGCTATTGCCTCGGGTAAAATACTGTTGAAAGGAAGCCCTGACAATATCTTTCTCGACATTACCACGGCCACCAGAAAAGGCACTTTTGTGACCCTGCCCCTGAGTTATTCGGTGGAGATATCAGACAAAGATTACATCATTTTTGTAAATACGGCCGACAGCCTGGTAGAAGAGAAGGTGGCCACAAATGTAGAAAAGGAAATGGCCAATCAGAGTAAGTTCGACATTAAAATCAATTTGGGTGTAACTCCTGAAGCGGCAGTGGTGATCAACTTACCCTCCGACATGGGCAACATCGAAGCGCGCGGAAGCGGAGATTTATACATGGAAGCCAATTCGGACGGCGACTTTAACCTTGCCGGAGACTACATCGTGGACAACGGAACCTTTCTATTTACCATTGGCAACGTGGTAAACAAGCGATTTACCTTGGTAAAAGGAGGACGAATTTCATGGACAGGCAGCCCCTATACCGCCAATGTTAACATTCAGGGGCTTTACCGGGTAAAAACCAATTTACAGAGTTTGGGCGTGGTGGTAGATACTACGGCAGGTTATAAAAATAAGGTGACGGTAAATTGCTACATTGTGTTAACCAACGAGTTGCTCAATCCCGACATCAAATTTCGTATCACCATTCCCGATCTGGATCCCGATGTGCAGCGACAGGTATTTGCCGAGCTCGACACCACCAATGCAGCCATGATGAACCAGCAGATGATTTCGCTCCTGGTACTCGGAACATTCAGTTTCAACAATGCCTCCAACATCAATTTGGCCGGTTCGTATTATGGTATCATTGCCAATCAACTGAGCAACATGCTTTCGCAAATAAGCGATGCCTTCGATATCGGGGTGAACTACAAACCCGGAGATGCCGTGTCGCAACAAGAGTTTGAGGTTGCACTCTCCACTCAGTTGTTCGACGATCGACTTACCATCGATGGGAATTTTGGCATGACTTACGACCGAAGTCAGCAGAGCGCCTCCAATCTGGTGGGCGATATCAACATTGGATACAAGCTCACCCCTGATGGGCGATGGGTGTTGAAGGTGTTCAACCATTCCAATGTCAACTCATGGTACAACTCGAGCAACTACGACCAAATTTCGCCTTATACGCAAGGTGTGGGTATTGCTTTTCGAAAAGAATTCAACAACATTTCCGAGTTTTTCATCAATTCACGAAAGAGGGAAAGACTAAAGCAAGAGGAAAAAAAGAAAAATCAACTGCCGGTAACACCACAAAAATAAGATTGAAATTACAATAAAACCTCCTTACCTTTGTGGCACCTAATGGAAAATTGAAACCTAGCTTATGCCTCTCGTAGTTTACAAATCATCCGCAGGTTCGGGCAAAACCACCACCCTTGTCAACGAATACCTCAACATCGCAATCAGAAAACCTGCTGATTTCAAGCATATTTTGGCCATCACCTTTACCAACAAGGCCGCCCGTGAGATGAAAGAACGCATCATCCTCACCTTGAAAAAAATTGCCCATGGCTCGTGGAAGGAGGATCCACGCATACAAAACCTCTTCCAAAAGACACAATTGGAGGAGTCCACTTTCGTGGAACGAAGTAACCAACTACTCACGCTTATCACCCACCGCTACGAGGATTTTTCGGTTAGCACCATCGACTCATTTGTCCACAAAATCATCCGAACCTTTGCCAACGAAGTACATCTCCCACCCAACTTTGAGGTGGTAATACATAACGACGACCTCATTCCCGACATCATGGCCAACTTGTACGAAAAGGTGGGTAATGATGCCACGGTAACCGAAATTCTGATCCGGTTTGTCATCGAACAGTCGGAGGGCGAAAAAAGTGCCGACCCCGGGCGCATGCTGAGCGGTTTTATTCAAAGTCAATTGAATGAAGAAGGTTTTCTGGAAGTAAAAAAATTGGAAACCAATTCCACTCCTGAACTATGGAACACCATCAAGAAAATACTGGAAACCGTTGAAAAACAACGCGAAGAAATCGAACAACTGGCCAACCACGCCCTTGACCTCATTTCCAACAATGGTATTGAGGCCGCAGATTTTGCCGGAGGAAGAAACGGAATTTTCAGCTTCTTCAACAAGGCTTCACAGGTAAAATCGCGTCCCGCTACCGACCTCCCTCCTTCGACCACCGTGTTGAAAAATTTACAGAATAATCAGTGGTACTCGGCAAAATCGACGCCTTCGGCAAGAGCTGCCATCGACCAAATAACTGACTCCCTGGCAGATAGTTTTGTTCAAATTAACCAAATTTTCGAGTCCTATTTCCGATACTACCTCATTACCAGAAAAATATATATTCTGGCTTTGATTTTTGAACTGCGTCAATTGTTTACGGCACACACCGAAGAAACCGGAAAAGTGCATATCTCCGAATTCAACAAACTGGTTTACAATCAGGTGGCCGACCAACCGGTGCCCTATATTTATGAGCGATTAGGAAAAAAATACCAATACTTTCTCATCGATGAGTTTCAGGATACATCGATTTTGCAATGGAACAACCTGCTTCCGTTGATTGATGAATCGCTGGCATACAGCCGCTTCAACATGTTGGTGGGCGATGCCAAACAGGCCATTTATCGCTTCCGCAATGGCGAAGTAGAGTTGTTTTCGAGCCTTCCAAAGCTTTACGGAAGTGATAATTCGCCGCTCTCTGTGCAACGCGAAAACCAATTAATTCAGGCATTCCGGGAAATTCCTTTGGATCAAAACTGGCGTTCCCACCCCGAAATCATCCATTTCAACAACGAGCTATTTACTTTTCTTAAAAACAAACACAGTGAATTTATTCAACACATCTACCATGATCTCGAGCAACAAGTCCCGAAAAATGGCAAAACAGATGGGTTAATCGACATCGAATTCATGGAAGTGGAGGACAAGGAGATGCCCTTCCAAAAAAGACAGGAAAAAATTCTACGGATATTGGATGATTTGCTACAAAAAAACTACCAACCGGGAGATATCGGCATCCTGTGTCGCACCAAAGAAGCTGTAAAAGAGCACGCTGCCTTTCTCATGGAACGGGGTTATGCCGTGCTTTCGGAAGAATCGTTGCTGGTGGCCAATGCACCCGAAGTGCAAGCCATGGCTGCGTTTTTCCAACTGATTGTCAACCCTTCCAACACCATCGCACAAACTGTTCTCCTCGAAAATATCAGGAAAATAAATTCGCCTGATGCAGATCCCGACACCTATTACCGGTCATTCCTTTCGCGAAAGCACAACAGCATTCACTCCATTTTATCATTGTTTGGGGTAAGTGCCCAACACGAAAACCTGGAACAACAGCCCCTCACCGAAATAGCAGATTTTGTGCTGCGCGAAATCCTGAAAGTGGATAAGGCCTCGGTATTTGTGCAATATTACTTTGAATTTCTGCAGCAGGCACCTCAGACTCCCGACGAATTGAACCGCCTCTGGGAAGAAAAGAAAGGCAGCTATTTTATCGCCACACCCGAAAACACCAATGCCATTCAGGTTATGACAGTGCACAAATCCAAAGGGCTGGCTTTTGAGGTGGTGATTGTAGATGCCGACACATCACAGGTAAAAAGAACCAGAATGACCTATTGGGACGCATCTGGTTTGCCCGAGCCCAACAACTTGCAGGTGGCTCTATTTCCTTTGACGAATGCACTTTCGTTGATCAACCGGCAAGGGGTGGCCGACAAAGAAGATGAACGCTCGGCCCTCGACTACCTGAACATCCTTTACGTAGCCTTTACACGCCCCATCAAGGCATTGTATGTGCTTCCCCGAAAAATTAATGACAAAAAATATGGCGTGCTCGGTACCTGGCTCATGGATTTCCTGAAACAAAAGGATGTTTTTGATGAAAACAAGGTACACTACACCATTGGCCAACTTCCCGATCGGGAAAAAATAATCCCCCGTCAGCATACCGAATACTTACTGGATAAATGGCCTTCATTTTCATGGAAAGAGCATATTACGGTGGCCAAGCCCGAAGAGTCGGCCGGAGCCACCCTGTTTGCTAAAACCGAACGAGATTACGGCAATCTGGTGCATATGTTACTCGCACAGGTGGGAACCACCGAAGATATTGAGCCGTTATTGAAGAAGCAAGTACTCACAGGCATGTTAACCCAGGAAGAAGCCGCTTTTCTGGGTTCAGGCATGAGGCAGATTGTTGCCCATCCACAACTGGAGGCCTATTTTCAACCGGGTACCAAGTACAAAAACGAAACGGAGATTCTTTTGGACACCATGGAAATTATCCGTCCCGACCGCGTAGTGAAAACCCCTGACCATTTGGCAGTAATCGACTACAAAACCGGAGAAATTGACCCCAAACACGAAAAACAAATTATCCGCTACCGCAACGCTATTCAATCCATGGGCTATGCCCGTGTGAAAGCCATGTTGGTTTACCTGCGAGATGAAGTTACCGTAGTGGAATTAACCTGATCTCAACCACCTGCCGCTCGTGACTATTTGTGGTACCGATCAGAAATCATTGATGTCCGGTTAAAAAATATATCGTCCCTACCGGACTTTAAGGAGACCTTAATTTGCTTTCCACCAATATCTTGTCCCTAAGGGACAGCCCCGTCAGGGGCTAAATATGGGTAAAAAGTTACAATTTTGTTTAGTAAGTCCGCCATGGGCGGACGATATATATCAAGCATTATAGCGTTTTCAGTTAATTTTACCGGACAACATTGATTGGAAATCTAGAAAAATTGCATCAGATAACCTATGTGCCAGATTTGTGGGCTGTGGGTGTCCATGCCCTTTGACGATGCATTAACCGTATTGTTGTCATCAATTCTCACGAGTGTGAGTATTTTTTTTGCTGACTCGGGCGAGTCACCCGCCAGATTTTCCAGACTTAACACCTCAAACGAATCGAGTATTTGTCTTCGTCGCTTAATCTCAACAGTTTGGTTTATTTTGTTGTTTTTCAGGTGAATAGTTCCATATATATCATGGTTCATAATGCTTGGTTTATCCCTACACAGATTAATATAATGAATACTAAATTCTTTTTTGTTTATTATCCATTGAATGATGGGACATGCCAATTCACCTTCATTTTCAATCGTCAATTGGTATAGCTTGAGGGTGTCCGATTTAAAATACAAACTATCAAGGTTGTTCGTTGTCCAGGTTCCATTTAAGTCGTTGGAGCGAATCTGTGCAATTGTGCCAAGTGAAAAAAAAGTCAATAAACATAGCAGCATGATACGTTTCATTTTTCCCTCATCTTTCTTATTAACGGTAAAAGACACATGCTAATTGTTTTAAATTTCAATTGGCGATAATCTGTCATCTCTGTCAAGAAATAACAAACGAAGATAGTGTAATTCTATTTATACACCTTCAATTTGTCCAGCGCATCACGGTATTTCTTTGCATTTCGGTTGTGCTGCGCATTGGTACGGGCAAAAACGTGGTAGCCCGAAAGGTCGTCGTTGGCACAGAAAAACAGGTAGTTTTCGTCGCTGTGGTTGAGCACGGCATCAATGGAGGCTATAGAAGGAATGCAAATGGGGCCCGGAGGAAGTCCGGCATGTTTGTAGGTATTGTAGGGCGAATCAATTTCCTTGTGCACGTTCAGCACCCTTCTCAGGTTTTTATCGTTGATGGCGTAAACCAATGTGGGGTCGGCCTGAAGCAACCAACCTGCATTCAGTCGGTTGACGTAAACGGCGGCAATCATTGGTTTTTCATCGTTTTTATTGGTTTCTTTTTCCACAATGCTCGCCAGGGTAACCACTTCGGGGATGCTCATATTCATGGCGGCAGCCTTCACTTTTCTCGATTCATTCCAGAATTTATGATACTCTTCGGCCATTTTGGTTACAAATCCATTGGCATCGGTATTCCAATAAAACTCGTAGGTATTGGGAATAAAAAGGCAAGAAATGGTTTCACGTTTTAACCCATATTTATCCAATGTTTTGGGATCGGTAAGTACAGCCACGATGGAAGCCGAGTCGGCCTCAATTTGTTCCGAAATCCGTCCGGCAAGTTGATAAATATCGCGTTGGTTATTGAACACCACCTTGACGGGAATTTGTTTTCCGGAACGAAGCAAATCAACAAGTTCGTTATTGCTCATTCCATTTTTAATCAGAAAATGACCGGGTTTTATCAGCTCGGGATATTTCTTTTTTTGAGCCCACCATTCAAAATTCTTTCGGTGAACCACGAGCCCTTTTTCATACAAGAGTGACTTTACCTGATCGAAATTGGAACCTGTTGAAATATTCACGGCTACCGGCTCACCGTCGTTGGTCCATACATTGGGTTTAAACACGATACCATACAAAAACCAGGAGGCAGCTCCGGCCAACAAAAGGATGGGTATTAAAATCCACAAAAACACTTTGAGATAAGGTCTTTTTTTTCTTCTGTTGCCACGGTAACTACTGTGATAATAAGCCATTATAAATGTTTTAGTCTTCTTTAATCAATTGATAAAAAAGGACATCCACTTGCGTGTTTCCACGAAACAACCACTGCTTTTTTACTCCCGACATGGTAAAGCCCGATTTTTCAAAGAGCTTGATACTTGCCAGGTTATCCGCCTCGATGTCGCAATACAATTGATGCATTTTTAAATAATCGAACGCGTATTTTTTTAAAATATTTAATGCCGTGGCCGCAAATCCTTTACCTCTTTCATCTTCAATGAGTGTTATACCGACTCCGGCCCTTTTATGTTTCGGTTCGAAGTCAAAAATATCGATGGTACCAATGGTGTCGGCCTTTTTATTTTCCACTTTCTCGATAATGAAACGCAGTTGTCGCGCCGAATAGATATCCTTATCCGACTGAAGCACATACTGTTCCATATCAAAACGCGAAAAAGGCGACTGGGTATTGCTCAGGTGCCACAGCCTGCTGTCGTTTTCCAAATCAAATAAAAAATCCACATCATCAGGTTCGGGTGCCCGCAGCCTGATACCATTCATCATCAATATGTTCTTCATCTCTTTTTATTTGTTTTGGGCATCCTTTGGGGAAACCCTCCTAAATTATTACTATAGTTCTATTTCACCAACAAATGACAGGGTGGCAGGTCCGCGAAGCCAAACCTCTGTTCTGGTTTCAGTTGCATCACTAAAATCAACCCGAAAATCACCTCCTCTGGTATGGATAGCCCACCGGTTTTTGCGATATAAGATCCCCGCAGCGATGGCCGAAGCCGTAACACCGGTGCCACACGACAAGGTTTCGTCTTCCACACCCCGCTCGTATGTACGAACAAACAATCCGTCGGGAACTACCTGAACAAAGTTGACATTTACACCTCCGGTTTCCAAACGTGTGGTCCGGCGTATTTTTCTACCCTCAGCAAAAACATCCAGAGCTTGAACATCTTCCACAAATTTTACCAGATGCGGCGACCCGGTATCGATAAAAAACTCGTTATCAACCTGTTCAATATGTTGCACATCCTGCATTTGCAACGACACAAACCATTGTTGCCCGGGCTGCATCACCTCTTCAATCACCGCCTGATGCACGCCATCGATGGCCCGAAAAGCACACTGCTTGCCCGCATATCCCTGCCGAAAGGCAAAAGCAGCGATGCACCTGCCACCATTGCCGCACATGGTGCCTTCCAACCCATCCGAATTGTAATATTTCATGGAAAAAGGAAGGTCGGCATCCGGAGAAATCTCCATCAATCCATCGGCGCCAATGCCAAACCTACGGTCGCAAAGATGCTTTATCTGTTCGGTTGACAGCCTGACAGGGTTTGTCATGCCGTCCAACAGAATGAAATCGTTTCCGTTTCCGTGAAATTTAAAGAAAGATAGTTTCATGATGGATCATTTTTTTTAATCGGAAATTGCCCCATGTCATACACCCCATTATACGCTCAATATTAACAAGTTGACCACTATCCTCAAGCATAAATCCCATGAAAAACATGAGCTCCTGATTCGAGACCCGAAGCGGACTCATGCTATCAGCGATTTCCCACCTCGGAGTGTTAACATTTATTAACCATCACCAAATAATTTCAGGCATTTTTATTGCGTTAACAAGGCAAAAATACATGAGAAAAATGAAAATGAGTTCTTTTACCAAAAGTTTTTTAGGAGGTGCTGCAGGAGCCGCCATGGTGGTAGCAGTCGTTTTTTTTAGCTTATCAACCAACCGCGATCATTCCGAATCAGCCCAATCCATAAATCAGGCGATGCCTGAATATGCAACCCTTCCCGCCCACGCGGCATCCTATTTGCCTGAAGCCACCACCGACTTCAGAAAAGCTGCGCAAAAATCCCTTGATGCTGTGGTTCACATCAAAACAGAGATCCTCACCGCCAACAGCTCGTACAACGATTTTTTTGGTCCATTCAGAGAATATTTTGATCACTACCCACAGCGTCAGAATGTGTTAACAGCCTTTGGTTCAGGTGTTATTCTCACCTCCGATGGCTATATTGTTACCAACAACCATGTGGTGAATGGAGCAGATAAAATATCGGTGAAATTCAACGACGGCCACGAAGCCGAAGCTACCATTGTAGGCCTTGACCCATCTACCGATCTGGCCCTTATCAAAGTGGATATGACCGACCTGCCATTTCTGAGTTATGGCGATTCGGACGAACTTCAGGTAGGCGATTGGGTGCTGGCGGTGGGTAACCCCTTCAACCTTACGTCAACAGTTACAGCAGGTATTGTAAGCGCCAAAGCCAGAAATATCAACATCCTGGGATCGCGATCGGCCATCGAGTCGTTTATACAAACGGATGCCGTAGTCAATCGTGGCAACAGCGGAGGTGCATTGGTCAATACCGAAGGTGAATTGGTCGGCATAAACGCAGCCATCGCTTCGCATACAGGTGTTTACGAAGGGTACTCCTTTGCCATTCCTGTGAATATTGTTCGCAAAGTTGTGGACGATCTCATGCAATACGGTGAAATTCAACGGGCTTATATTGGCGTGCAAATTCAGGATGTAGATGCCGAAATGGCAGAAAAACTGGGTCTTGAGGAGGTGTCAGGGGTGTACATTGCAGGTGTGGTGCAAAACGGAGGAGCTGAGTCAGCAGGGCTGAAAGAAGGCGATGTGATTTTGTCGATTGACGGAAAACCCACCAAAACCCTGTCGTCGCTCATGGGCGTGATTGCCCAATACAGTCCGGGTAACGAAGTTAATGTGACCATAAATCGCGACAACGACATCCAAAATTTCAAAGTAGTACTCAAAAACGAAAATGGCACCACTTCCATTGTGAGGGCCGGCGATTCATTTTACAACGATATGCTGGCCGCCGAACTCCAACAAATTGATCAGGGTGACAAGGAAAAACTGAACCTTTCGGGTGGCGTGAAAGTAGTGCGCATCGAGAATGGCATCCTGCGCCAGGGAGGTATCAACGAAGGGTTTATTCTTACCGAGATAAACGGCGTTCGGGTGAATTCGCAACAAAATCTGGAAGATGCTCTGGGAAAATCGCGTAGCAATATTATCCGACTGAAAGGCGTTTATCCCAATGGGGTAAAAATTTCCTACGAATTTATGAAGTAGTCTGTTATTAAAAAAAGCACACAATGAACACGATACGGATAAAAAACGGGGCTGATAAATGAGGTTCTTAAAAAAATTCTCATATCAATTGAAATTAATTTTTTATTTAGAATTATTTTTAATAACTTGCAGCCCCAATTTATCAAATCAACAAAAGATACACAACCGTACACTATGAGACAACTAAAGATATCCAAATCAATCACTAACCGCAACACGGCCTCTCTTGACAAATACCTTCAGGACATCGGAAAGGAAGACCTCATCACCGCAGAAGAGGAAGTGGAACTGGCCCGACGAATCAAGGCCGGCGACCAGGCTGCATTGGAAAAGCTCACCAAAGCCAACCTCAGATTCGTGGTTTCGGTATCCAAACAATATCAAAATCAAGGTCTTAGCCTGCAAGACATGATCAACGAAGGCAATCTGGGATTGATTAAAGCTGCCCAACGATTTGACGAAACCCGCGGGTTTAAATTCATTTCTTATGCCGTGTGGTGGATCAGGCAGTCCATCCTGCAAGCCCTGGCAGAGCAATCGCGCATTGTTCGGTTACCCCTCAATCAGGTGGGCTCCCTCAATAAAATCAAGAAAACGTCCTCACGTCTGGAACAAAAATATGAGCGTACTCCCTCTGAATCAGAAATAGCCGAGGAAATGGAAGTGGCTGATCACAAGATTAATTCGGCCATGAAAATTGCCACCAAGTACGTATCGATGGATGCGCCCATGGGCGAAGATGACGACACCAGTTTTCTGGAAATGTACGTTCCCAAAGATGTAGAAGATACAGACGAATCGCTCATGCGAGAAAGCCTGGGTAGCGAAATACAAAGATCGCTGGCCTCCCTGAGCGAAAAAGAACGTGATGTCATCAATATGTATTACGGTATTGGCATGAGCCACGGCCTCACACTTGAAGAAATTGGCGACAAATTCGACCTTACACGCGAGCGTGTGCGTCAAATCAAAGAAAAAGCCATCCGCCGGCTGCGTCATACCGCGCGAAGCCGCTTACTGAAAGCCTATCTGGGTCAGTAGCGGTATTTGGAAATAAAAAAGACAGTTTTGTAGCGAAACTGTCTTTTTTTTTAAATTTGCCTTACAGCTATATCAATATTCATATTACCAAAAAAAGTGAACATGGCACCTAAAAAAAACATGAATGGCCGATACGAAGACTCACTAACCGAATGGGCCCAAAAAGAAATGATTGCCAATGAATTTATCAGCGTTTTATCGAAATTGTTCTACGAAAAATCCATCGAATTGGTATTGTTCAGAAGCCAACTCATCGACAGAAGCGCGAGCCTCATCCTCTACAGGCACTCCTACGCAGAAAACATCATTAACAAACAGCTCGAAATAGAAGATTCGTTGCTGTTGGCCAAAGCTATTCTGCATTGTGGCGTGGGTCCCTCCAAGCTCGACATTGGAAAGCTCAACGGAGAATGGATCGAAGAAAAAGGCAATTTTGTTGATGCTGAAGACTTTATCAAAATGAAATTAAAGGACTACATCGGCAATAAGCCCAACTTTGAAAATCCGGTGGACGTGGTACTTTATGGTTTTGGACGGATTGGACGATTGCTTGCAAGGGAGCTTATCATTCAGGGAAACGGTCATCAATTGCGGGTGAGAGCCATTGTAACACGCGGAAATAGCGAAGAACAAATTAAAAAGCGCGCTTCGTTATTCCGTCACGATTCTGTGCACGGCCCATTCAGAGGAGTAGCCATCGAAGATGTGGACGACAAAACCATTTATATCAATGGTCATCAGGTGCTCATGCTGAACGCCTCCAGTCCTGAAGAAATTGATTATACTGAATACGGCATCAACAACGCGGTGCTAATCGACAACACGGGCGTGTTACGCGACAGGCCGGGACTTAGCCGCCACCTGAGTGCCAAAGGTATCGCCAAAGTATTGCTCACCGCTCCCGGAAAGGGCGACATTCCCAACATTGTATTTGGAGTAAACGAAAAATCGGTGGACTATAAAGCCGAAACCGTTTTTTCGGCAGCCTCGTGTACCACCAATGCTTCTGCACCGGTGCTGTCGGTTATCGAACGTGAATTGGGCATTGAGAAAGGTCATCTGGAAACCGTACACAGCTATACCAACGACCAGAACCTCCTCGACAACATGCACAGCAAATCGAGAAGAGGAAGGTCGGCACCACTCAACCTGGTGATTACGGAAACCGGAGCCGCCTCCGCCGTTACCAAAATTATTCCTTCGCTCAAAGGAAAACTTACCGGCAACGCCATCCGCGTTCCTACCGCCAATGTGTCGCTTGTAGTGTTGAACCTCACCCTGAAAAAAGCCACCACCAAAGAAGAAATCAACGAGTTGATGCGTCAGGCATCACTTACCGGAGATTTGGTGGCACAAATTAAATACTCCACCTCAGCCGATGCGGTTTCGTCTGATTTTATTGGCGAATTTGCCACCAGCGTTTACGACAGCCTGGCTACCATTGTATCCGAAGACGGCAAGAGCGTGGTATTGTATATTTGGTACGACAACGAATTTGGCTATGCACTCCAGGTAATCCGGGTGGCCAAAAATATGGCAGGTGTAAAAAGACCTACGTATTACTAAATCAACCCCATTGTTATAAAGCCGGCGTTTGTTCATCAGACGCCGGTTTTTTTTATTAACCACGCACAGAGGTGCTAATTTGCTAACTATGAATAAACAAACAAAGGTCTTTTTATCACCTTTGATAAATAAAAAACAAATTCATATTTGAATCTTTGTTGATATGCTATATTTGCACTTTCTTAAGCGTATCATTTTTTTTCAAGCACATGAAAGAGCATGTAAAATACATTTTCGTCACCGGAGGTGTTTCTTCTTCATTAGGTAAAGGAATTATTTCGGCCTCGTTGGCCAAGTTGCTGCAAGGCAGAGGGTTTTCCGTTACCATCCAAAAACTCGACCCCTATATCAATATCGATCCGGGCACCCTCAACCCCTACGAGCATGGCGAATGTTATGTAACCGAAGACGGTGCCGAAACCGATCTGGATTTGGGACACTACGAACGATTCAGCAACACGCCGACTTCGCAGGCCAATAACGTTACCACCGGAAGAATCTACCAAACCGTGATCGATAAAGAACGCAAGGGAGAGTATCTGGGCACTACCGTGCAGGTGGTACCGCATATTACCGACGAAATAAAACGTAGCATTAAATTGCTGGGCGAAACCGGGAAATATGATTTTGTGATCACCGAAATCGGTGGAACCGTTGGGGATATTGAGTCGTTTCCTTTTATCGAAACTGTTCGACAGATGAAATGGGAACTGGAAAATGATTGCGCTGTAATCCACCTTACCCTGGTACCATTTTTAAAAGCCGCAGGTGAACTGAAAACAAAACCCACCCAACATTCGGTGAAAACCATGCTCGAACAAGGAGTTCAGCCCGACATCATTGTGTGCCGTACCGAACACCCCCTCAACGACAGTATCAAAGGTAAGATTGCCCAATTTTGTAACGTTTCCACCTCCAGAGTCATCGAGTCCATTGATGCTGAAACCATTTACGACGTGCCACTTTTGATGAAAGAGGAACGATTGGATATCGCCGTGCTCGAAAAAACGAAAACGCCCATTCCCGAAGAAATAGACTTAAAAAATTGGGAGAACTTTATTCATCGGCTAAAAAATCCGAAACAGGAAGTAACCATCGGCCTGATTGGAAAATATGTGGAGCTGAAAGATGCCTACAAATCGATTAACGAATCGTTTATTCATGGTGGATCGGCCAACGAAACCAAGGTACGTATCAAGTCCATCCACTCCGAAACTTTGAATTCGGGCAATGTGAACAAAAAACTGTCCGGATTGGATGGAATACTGGTTGCCCCGGGTTTTGGCGGACGCGGAATTGAAGGCAAAATTGAAGCTGTGAGGTATGCACGCGAAAACAAGATTCCTTTCTTTGGCATCTGTTTGGGCATGCAATGTGCTGCCATCGAGTTTACACGCAATGTGCTCCAACTTAAGGACGCACACTCCACCGAAATTGACCCCGACACATCAAATCCGGTGATCGACCTGATGGAAGATCAAAAAAAAGTACAAGATATGGGTGGCAGCATGCGTTTGGGTTCATACGATTGTGAGCTTAAAAAAGATAGCCTGGCCTTTAGTTTGTACAAAACCCGCCACATCAAAGAACGTCACCGTCATCGTTACGAGTTCAACAATGCCTACCGCATTCGTTTTGAAGAAAATGGCATGGCACTCACGGGCATCAACCCTCAGGAAGATTTGGTGGAAATTATTGAATTAAAAAACCATCCCTGGTTTATTGGGGTGCAATTTCATCCCGAATATAAGAGTACCGTAAAACAACCACACCCCCTATTCGTAGGATTCGTGAAGGCTGCCGCCGATTATAAAAACAGCCGCAATAAATAGTAGCTTGGGGAATTGGTTGGGGGTAGTTTAGGTATGGTTTGAAATCCAGTAAGGGTTTTCGCCATCCTGTTCTTCATCTTCATCTTCCATTTCCCAACTATATTTTCGCCGTTGCGGACCCTGTGTTCGAAAATAGATGGCCATGATAATTCCTGCAATAAAACCTCCCAGGTGACCTTCCCAACTAATGTTTTTTTCTTTGGGAAAGAAATCGGGAAACACCCCCCAAATCATGCTTCCGTACAGGAAAGCCACCACCAACGACAAGGCTGCCAATCCCTTTACCTGACGAATAACTCCGCTAAAAAACAGAAATGCCGACAAACCATAGATAACACCGCTCGCGCCAATATGCCACGAAGGCCGCCCCCCGAACCATACCCAAATGCCCGAAAGTAACCAAATGCCCAACAAAACTTTCCATGAAATGTCGCGATAGAAATAAAACAAGGCCGTGGAAAGCACCAAAAACGAAACCGAATTGGCCATCAAATGTTTCCATCCACCATGAACAAAAGGCATCAAAGCAATACCAGGTAAGCCCTTAATTGTCAATGGATACGTTCCTAAAAAGCCTAGATCAAAATCAAAAATAACTTCCAATAATTTGATCAGCCACATGATTGCCAACAAGTAAACGGGAGGCAAAAGAGCGGCGATAAAACGTTTTTTTTCTTTGATCATCATTGGAAGTGAATAACAGATACCGCAATCCTTGTACAAATAATGTGCCCTTTTATAAGTTGGTGATTAGTAAGCATCAACATACAATTTTTAATCATTTAACCGTTAGTTGACATTTAGCCATTACTTTTGCAGCCCAGAATGGAAGTTTTAACCAGTTTTTAACCCCAGGTCGCTTTATTTCGGAGAAAATATCCCTTGCGGAAGGTAAAAAAGAACACAATAGAAGAAATATGAAAATAAAAACGCAAAATCCGGTGAAAATTTTAAACCTTTTTGGTTTTTACTTGTTATTAGTGGTAATGACTGGCTGCATGCCATGCAACACATATCAAATAACTGCAACTTTGGACCGTCAAACACACCTTAGTAAATTATCCTCTGCCTCCGCGGTTTGGTTCTACAATGACCATATTTATCTGGCAGGAGATGATGTGCCCTGGCTATACGAACTCGACCAGAATTACCAAATTACGCACCACGACAGGTTGAGCAACATCGACAGCCTCGTTAACGGTCGCACGCCGGGAAGCATCAAAGCCGATTTCGAATCCATGGAAATATTCAACCTGAACGGTGAAGACATGGCCCTGGTGGTTCCCAGCGGGTCGAAGGAGATTTCGCGTGATACCGCCTATCTGGTTTCGCTGACCGGGAAAAAAACAGTGTACAAAAAAAATATCCGCCGTCTCTACAATAAAATCATTCAACGTGCCCAAATCGAATCCAAACAACTCAATTTAGAAGGATTGGCCATCGACGACAAACATGTGTACCTGCTCCAACGCGGAAATGTGACCCGAAACTTCGTTGTACGAATCCCACGTCATGAATTCTTCAATTACTTCCGTCACAACGCGATATTGCCTGATTTTAAACTGTACTACTTCGATTTGCCTAAAAACCAAAATGTTGCTTCCGGTTTTTCAGGAGCTTGCGTTGCTCCCGACCAGTCGGGTCTGCTGTTTACGGCCTCCCTTGAAAACACGGAAAGCGCACAGGCCGACGGAGAAGTTCTGGGAAGTTATGTGGGCTATATCCCCTTTTGCAAAATGAGTAAAGGTGAGTTTTCATTGGTTCGTTTAAGCCAAAACAACCAACCCGTTGAAAAAAAACTGGAAGGCATCACCATTAGAAAAATTCTCGGCGAAGGCCAATTCCGGGCGATTTCGGTTTGCGACAACGACGACGGCACCTCCGACATACTCGAACTAACCATTGGTTTAAATTAAAACATCTGATGATAAAACAAATCAATACATCCATAACCTTCTTTTTATTGGCTTTGTGGCTACTGCCCGGATTTTTACGCGGTGAGGAAAACATCAAAGGAAACACGCTGAGTGGCTACATCACCGACAGGGAAAACGGAGAATCGCTTCCCGGTGCCACGGTTTATATTCCCGACTTAAAAACAGGAACTTCTGCCAATATTTATGGCTTTTACAGCATTACGCTGCCTGCCGGAAAGTACCGGCTGGTGTGTTCGTTTTTGGGTTATGCCGACAGCGAGATTACCGTTGATTTGTCGGAAGACACCTCACTGAACATCGAGTTGATGAGCAGCGCCCAACAACTGCAAGAGGTGGAAGTTACGGGACAAGCCAAGAACGAAAATGTGGTGGATGCCCAAATGAGTGTCAACTCCATTTCGGCCAAAACGATACAATCCATTCCGGCATTGATGGGCGAAGTGGATTTGATAAAAGCCCTGCAGCTGATGCCTGGAGTAAAATTCGTAGCCGAAGGTTCGTCGGGATTGAGTGTGCGGGGAGGAAGTCCCGACCAAAACCTGATCCTGCTCGACGAAGCCACTGTGTACAATGCAGGTCACCTTATGGGATTTTTCTCGGTGTTTAACAACGATGCCGTAAAAAGCGTGGAATTGTACAAAGGCGACCTCCCGGCCAAATATGGTGGTCGATTGGCTTCGCTCATTGATGTCCGCATGAAAGATGGCAATGCCAAGGGATTTCACGGCAATGGTGGCATCGGACTCATTAGCAGCAGGTTATTGCTCGAAGGCCCCATCATACAAGACAAAGCCTCGTTTATGGTGGCCGGACGCAGGTCGTATGCAGATTTGTTTCTGAGGTTGTCGCCCAACGAAGATATCCGTGACAACATCCTGTATTTCTACGACTTAAACACCAAACTCAACTATACAATCAACGAAAAGAATCACTTGTTTTTGTCGGGCTATTTCGGAAAAGATGTATTTAAAAGTGGGTTCTTCAAAATGAATTGGGGAAATGCAACAGGTACCATACGCTGGAATCATCTGTTCAACGAAAAACTATTTTCCAGCTTCACTTTTGTGGCCAGCCGTTTTAACTACAACCTGGGAGTGCCCGAAAATTCTGCCAACGGATTCAATTGGACCTCATCCCTGGATGATTATAACCTACGCGAAGATTTTCAATGGTATGCCAACCCGAACAACACCATCACCTTTGGCTATTCCACACTATTTCACAGCTTTTTTCCGGGTGTAATCCAAGGTACGGGAGATGAATCCTTCATCACCAAATACGAACTCAACAAACAGTATGCCCTCGAAAGTGCAGCTTTTATTGCCAATGAGCAAAAAGTAGGGTCGCGCATCATCCTCAAATACGGGCTCAGGTTCTCCATGTTCAACAATATCGGCCCTGGAACCAGCTATCAGTTTAACGACGAAGGACTGCCTGTGGATTCGACAAGCTATTCCGGTGGCGACTTTTTCAACAGCTACAACGGGTGGGAACCCCGCCTGGGCATTGTCTTCCTTCTCAGCGAAACTAGTTCGCTGAAAGCCAGCTACAGCAAAAACACCCAATACATCCAGCAGGCACAAAACTCCACTGCCGGTTCACCTTTGCACATTTGGTTTCCAAGCAGTCCCAACGTGAAACCACAATACGGGCAACAGTTTGCACTGGGATACTTCAGGAATTTTAAAGAAAACATGTTTGAAACGTCGGTTGAAGTATATTACAAATTTGCCAACAACGCCATCGATTACCGCGATCATGCAGATCTGCTCCTGAACAAATACTTCGAAGGAGAGCTGCTTTTTGGCAAAGACCATGGCTACGGCGCCGAACTGATGGTAAAAAAAGTGAGCGGAAAACTCAGCGGGTGGGTTAGTTATACCTACTCACGCGCTTTCAGGAAAATTGATGGAATCAACAATGGAAACGAGTATTCAGCACCTTACGATCGCCCCAACGACGTGTCGGTGGTGATGAACTACGATTTGAATCAACGGGTGAGTTTTGGATTCACCTGGGTGTATTCCACAGGAAATCCCGTTACTTTTCCGGTGGGTCGCTTTGAATACGGAAACACAACTGTTCCGGTGTACTCCAAACGCAACAGTTACCGCATGCCCGACTACCACCGGCTCGATTTGAGTGTTACCTGGCGCGAAAAGTACAAACCCGAGAAAAAGTGGCACAGCGAATTCAATGTATCACTTTACAATGCCTACAACCGGAAAAACCCCTATGTTATTAATTTTCAGAGCGAACCAAACAACCCGGATGTTACCTATGCCGAATCTACCTACCTTTTTGGCATCATTCCCTCGTTCACTTACAATTTCAAATTCTGATCATGAAGAAACTAACTTACATACAAATTGTGATTTTGGCTTGGGTAATCATTTCCCTGTCGGCCTGTACCGAACGCATCGACATCGATCTCGACCAAACCTACGTGCGCCTTTCGGTTGAAGGATTCATCACTCCCCAACCGGGAAACCAATATGTAAAACTGACCAAAACCACCGATTATTTTTACAACAACACACCGCCAATGGTGTCGGGAGCGATGGTTCAAATAACCACCGGAGATTCGGTTGTTATTTTTACCGAAGACAGTCAAAAACCGGGATACTACATTGCCCCGACGGGATTTGTAGGAGTGCCCGAATCTACTTATCAACTTGATATCGAACTGCAAGTGGCCGTCAACCAGAGCCGGAACTATCGTTCAATGGAAACCATGCCCCACCAAACTACCGACATCGACTCCATTACCCTGGAATACAATCCGCGATGGGAACGCTGGTTGGTGCACCTCTACGCAACTGAACCTCCTTCGGTGGACTATTACCTTTTTGATGCCATTAACAATGGGGTACTGATAACCGATAGCATCCAGCGCAAGGTTGTTTCTGAAGACAAACTATTTAACGGAAGTCAAACAAATGGCGCTGTGGTTCAGGTTCTTAACAAGGATGAGGTTGCTCCGGGCGATCAATTTACCCTAGTTCTGTCCAACATTACCAAAGAGTATTACGATTTCATCGTGAGTGTTCAGGAAGAAATTCAAGCCAAAAACCCACTATTCAGCGGCCCTGCTGCCAATGTAAATTCCAATGTGGAAGTGGATGCGGTTGGGTATTTTGCAGCTTTTCCGTCCACCTACATCCATCGGGTGGTTGAAACTCCGGAGGATTGGGAATAAATGAAATTGGTTGAAATCACCCTTCAGGGTTACCGAACCACGTGCATGTTTTGTATGGCAATACGGGGCACAAGGTACTGATCCTGTTCGGGTTGTTGTTGGATGGCCCGCACCACCTCCATTCCTTTCAGCACACGACCAAAGGCGGCAAAACCCTGACCGTCACCATTTCGTGCACCTCCGGCATCCAACAAAGGTTGATCGCCCACACAAATAAAAAACTCAAAGGTAGCGGTTCCGGGTTCGTATCTGGCCATGGAGATCACCCCATCCAGATGCAGAACCCCTGTTATATCAGTACTTTCGTGTGGAATGGGAGGCAAGGCTTTGGGTGGAAAGTCCTCGTACAGTCCTCCTTGAATTACCTGAATTTTTGTGTCGCTTTGGGGCTGGTTATCAAGTGTAACCACACGGTAAAAGGTAGCCCCCTCCCACCGGTCTTCTTCGATGTAACGCATAAAATTGGCCGCAGTTATGGGCGCCTTGTCGGGAAAGAGCTCCACCACAATTTGTCCCATTTCGGTGTCGATAATCACCCGAGGATGCCGCGGAGCACAGGAAATCAACAACATTGCAGCCAATATGCCGAATAAAAACCTTTTCATCAATCCGGGATTAAAACAACCAAGCCGAAATGATGGCAATGGCAAAGATGGTTGCTATTCCCAGCCAGGTCATTGGATTGGCCAAATTGAAAGTCCAGCCCAATGCCGGATTTTGTTTGGGAACCATCACGCGTGAGTCGTTTCTGTTTAAATAAAATATCCCTCGCCAATTATTGGGGTTTTGTGCATTTAGATCTTCCATGCCGAATAAATTTTTATTAATTGAATGGCATTCAAAGATACGCATATGGCAGAGGAAAGGAAATAAATCATCAAAATGTTTTAAACAACTCCCTTTTCTTCCCGGAAGTGGTCAACAAAAAGTTAAGAGAACTTCTTCGGCAAGCTAAGAACATCATGGACAATGCTCCCATTAATATCGTTGGTTATTCCACGGGTCGTTGCTTGTCCACTGCCCAGATTTTCCTACTTTTACAAAAAATTTCAAGATGGATTTATCACCGCTCACAGCTGTATCGCCCATTGATGGCAGGTATCACGGAAAAACCCGCGAACTATCGTTGTATTTCTCAGAATTTGCTCTGTTTAAGTATCGTGTAAAGGTAGAAGTGGAGTATTTTATCGCCCTTTGCAAAATTCCTTTGCCCGGTTTAGAAAGCGTGAGCAAGAAACAATTCGAGCTTCTGCGCAAGCTGATTGTTGACTTTACCGAGGATGATGCAAAATCCATCAAGGAAATTGAAAAAACCACCAACCACGATGTGAAAGCGGTGGAATATTTCGTCAAGGGCAAAATGGAAAAAATGGGACTCACTTCGTACAAAGAGTTTGTGCATTTTGGGCTCACCTCCCAGGACATCAACAACACGGCGCTTCCCATGATGATGCGTGATGCTCACCGTGAACTATTGCTGCCGGCTTTGGAAGACTTGCTGGATGAAATCAACACCCGCAGTTATAAATGGCGCGACATCAGCCTTTTGGCGCGTACCCACGGCCAACCGGCATCGCCCACCAAACTGGGTAAGGAAATTTATGTGTTTTGCGAGCGATTGGAAAATCAACTGATGATGCTGGCCGAAGTCCCCTTTTCGGGAAAATTTGGCGGTGCCACGGGAGCCATGAATGCCCATGTGGTAGCCTACCCTCAGGTGGATTGGGAAGATTTTGCCTGCAACTTCGTGAAGAAAACACTTAAAATTCATCGTCAAAAAACCACCACACAAATAGAGCATTACGACTTTCTTGCAGCTTATTTTCATGGACTGATGCGCATCAATACCATCCTGCTGGATTTGTGTCGCGACATCTGGACCTACATTTCCATGGATTATTTCAAACAGAAAATAAAAGCCGGGGAAGTGGGCTCATCGGCCATGCCACACAAGGTAAACCCCATTGATTTTGAAAATGCAGAAGGAAATCTTGGCATGGCCAATGCCCTGTTGCACCACATGGCCGAAAAACTGCCGGTTTCCAGATTGCAACGCGACCTTACCGACTCCACTGTTACACGCAATGTGGGCACGCCCATCGCACACATGATGATTGCCATTTCTTCCATACAAAAAGGTCTGGGTAAACTCCTGCTCAATGATGAGAAAATTGCTTCAGACCTCGAAAACAACTGGGCAGTGGTAGCCGAAGGCATTCAAACCATCCTCCGCCGCGAAAACTATCCCAACCCATACGAAGCCCTGAAAGCCCTCACACGTACCAATGAAAAAATCACGGAAACCTCCATGCGCAATTTTATTCTGGGACTGGATATTTCGGATCGGGTAAAAGAAGAGTTGTTGGCCATTCGTCCGGAGAACTACACAGGACTCACCCTGATATAGTTTTATTTTTCAGCCAGTTTACCATAATATTCGGCCTTTTTCTTGTCGCTCAGTCGATTGTAAATATGACTGAGGTAATTGGCAGTAGCCGGTTCAGGCACGAGTTTGTACAATGTACTAAAATACTTGAGTGAAGTTTGGTAGGTGAGGGTAATTTGGTCCAACGCTTTCAACAATTTGGCATATTGCTTTCGGGTTTTGTTTTCCGCATATGCCTTCATCTCGCTTTGGTAGGCTTCTTCGGCCAATCGATAGTACTTTTTTCCCAACCAACTCAGTGCCAATATGTCATTTCCATTAATTTCGAGCAATCTTTCGGCTATACTATCACAAACCACATCATTATTCAAAGCCTGATTGATGGTAAAATAACCGTGTAAATATTCCTTATCTTCCTGATAGGCTGGCGACAATGTTGCCCATGCTGCATCGGCCGATTCCCAATTCTGACTTTTAATATAAATCGTAAACAACCGTGAGTTAACCATGTCCAACTCCCTACCTTGCGGGAAATGCGACACATAATCCTGTAGCGCGAGCATTTCAAGACTGAGGTTATCCTGGCGGTGATAAATATCGGCTAAAGCCATGTAGGCACTATCGGGGGCGGTGTTGGTATAGGCAGCTCTTTTCAGCAGCTCGATGGCTTTTTCGTCATTGCCCAACTTCATGTAGGCGAAGGCTGCAGGAGTGTTGGCCGGACAATTGTCCACCATATTTTTTTTGGCGCATACCTCCAGATCGTCCTGCCACATGGCCAGGGCTTGGGTATAATCGCCCTTTTGATAAAATTGATCGGCAGTTACCTTTGGTTTTTTCATTTGGCTTCCCGTGCTACAGCTTGCCATCAGCACTCCCAGAGCTAATACGCCCCACATCCATCTATTCATTCCTAATGTTTTCGTAAAAAATGGCAAAGGTAGCCACAATAATTCAAAAAGGGGGCTGCATGCTACTCAATCTGGGTAAACCTTGAAATTTTGCATTGAAATTTGCTTAAAAAAGCTATTTTTGCACAAATTTTTTGATACATGGATTTAAGTAAAATCTTATCTGTAACCGGAAAACCCGGTTTGTACCGCATGATTGGCGAAGCCAAGAACA
Organism: Bacteroidales bacterium; assembly: GCA_965140775.1. Taxonomy (GTDB): domain Bacteria; phylum Bacteroidota; class Bacteroidia; order Bacteroidales; family F082; genus UBA6244. The sequence goes on from OZ223471.1 coordinate 2,986,748, forward strand.
ACCTGATCATCGAATCGCTTATCGATGGCAAGAAAATCCCCTCGTTTGCACACGACAGGGTGAGCTCGTTGAAAGAAATCAGTATTTATACCGAAGGCGAGGACATTCCTTTGGTGAAAGTTTTCCAGAAGATATTCGACACAACAGAAGGTAAACCGGTGGCCAATCCAAAAAAGAGCAGCAACGACGAGATTAAAGCGTTGTTCGAGTCCATATTGCCCGATTACGACAAAGATGCCGTGTATGTTTCTGACATGAAAAAAGTGTTTTCGTGGTATAACCTGCTGCTCGAAAAAGGTCTGATGGAATTTTCGGAAGAAGATGAAGCAGCCGACGAAAATACTGAAAATGTGGAAGAAACACCAAACGAGGATAAATAATGCCTATCTTTACGGCAAAATAATTGATGATCGATTTTCAATACAGCAATACAATCATCTCACTTATTAAAACTATTTGTCTGAATAATGTATAAACACCTGGTACGTCCCTTTTTCTTTTTCATTGATCCCGAAAAAGTTCATCATCAGGTTGTTTCATTACTTAAATTCGGGTTTTCCATTCCCGGAATCCGACAGATTTTTCGTTATATCACCACCATTCGCCATCCGCAACTTCGCAGAGAATTGTTTGGCATCACCTTCAACAACCCTGTGGGAATAGCTGCCGGTTTCGACAAAAACGCGCATTGCTACAACGAACTGGCTGATTTGGGTTTTGGATTTATTGAGATTGGAACGGTTACACCCAAAGGTCAACCGGGAAATCCCAAAAAGCGACTTTTCAGACTACCCAAAGATCGGGCATTGATCAACCGCATGGGGTTCAACAACCAGGGTCTGGAGGCTGCAGTGACCAACCTAAAGAAACGAAAAACCAAGGCCGTTATCGGTGGTAATTTGGGGAAAAATACCCAAACACCCAACCACGAAGCAGTAAACGATTACCTGAAAGTTTTTTCGGGATTATTTGATGTGGTGGACTATTTCGTGGTAAATGTGAGCTGCCCGAATATCACCGATTTGCGCGAATTACAAGATCAGGATGCGTTGGTAAACATTTTGCAGCAAATTCAAAAAATTAATCAGGCAAAAAGCCACCCCAAGCCGGTTTTGTTGAAAGTAAGTCCCGACTTAAACGAAGGTCAGCTCGACGAAGTAATTGACCTGGCCAGGGAAAAATTGATTGACGGCGTGGTAGCTGTAAACACCACCATCACCCGAACGGGATTATTCACCCCCGAAGAGGAGGTAAAAAAGATTGGTAACGGAGGCTTAAGCGGCAAACCTTTGAAGCAACGCGCTACCGAAGTTATCCGCTATTTGTCACAGAAATCCGGAAAAGCCTTTCCCATTATTGGCGTTGGTGGCATTGAAACCCCCGAAGATGCCATCGAAAAATTGGAGGCCGGTGCCGACCTCATCCAGGTTTATACCGGATTTATATATGAAGGCCCCTTCATAGCCAGAAAAATCAACCGTGCACTGGCAAAATATTACACGGAAAACAACTCATAACACACTAAAAAATGAACTTTAAAGAACTTGGCCTAAACGATCAGATGCTCGAATCCATTTCGTTTATGGGATACGAAAAAGCCACCCCCATACAAGAATTGGCCATTCCCGAAATTTTGCACGGCAGCGATATGATCGCCTGTGCCCAAACCGGAACCGGAAAAACCGCGGCCTTTGTACTGCCCATCATCAACCAACTTATTGACAACCCGCATCATGGAACCAGCACGCTGATAATCGTCCCCACACGTGAGCTGGCCATTCAAATTGAACAACAGATTCAAGGATTTACCTATTTTTCTGACATTCAATCCATTTCTGTTTATGGCGGCACGGATGGTTCCGACTGGGAAACCCAAAAAAGAGCCCTCACAAGTGGCGCCGATATCGTGGTGGCTACGCCCGGGAAACTCATCTCGCACCTCAACATGGGCTATGTAAAATTCGACAAAGTAAAACACCTGATACTCGATGAAGCCGACCGCATGCTCGACATAGGTTTTCACGACGACTTATTGAAAATAATTACTTTTTTGCCCAAAGAAAGGCAAACCCTTATGTTTAGTGCCACCATGCCTGACAAGATCAGACAGTTGGCAAAGAAAATTCTCCACAACCCTGTTGCGCTGAGCACCGAAATTTCAAAGCCGGCGGAAGGTGTTTTGCAGGCAGCTTATCTCACGTACGACACCCAAAAAACACCTCTCATAAAAAGCCTGATTGACAACAAACCCAACCTCAAGAGCGTTCTGATTTTTAGCTCTACCAAACTGAAAGTGAACGAAATAGTGAGAGGGCTGCGTTCAAAGGAATTTCTGGTGGAGGGCATTTCGTCCAACCTGGAACAAGATCAGCGTGAAGAGGTATTGCTGCGCTTTCGCTCAAAAGAAACCCGGGTTTTGGTGGCCACCGACGTGATGAGTCGCGGAATTGACATCAAAGCCATTGATTTGGTAATCAACTATGATGTGCCCAACGATGCCGAAGATTATGTACACCGTGTGGGACGTACCGCACGTGCCGACGAAACCGGCGTGGCATTGACGTTGGTAAATGAAGACGAAATGTACAAGTTTAAACGCATTGAGGACTTCATCGGCAGCGAAATCATGAAAATACCCCTCCCTCCTCAGTTGGGCGAAGCCCCGGCATGGAATCCCAAACCCGTGCAAGACAGCCGCTTCAGGGGAAACAGGAAATCAGGAGGTAAAAAACCGGGAAGACCACCAAGGAAAAGATAGTCGGGGTCAATAAATATTTACTTCGGGAACAAGCTCAATACCAAATTTTTGGTTTACGCGCTCAATGATCATCCGGGCAAAGGCGAGAATTTGACCACCCGAAGCTTCTCCGTAATTGACTAAAACAAGTGCTTGCTCCTTGTGCACGCCCACATCCCCCTGACGAAAACCCTTCAGGTGACAGTTTTCGATGAGCCATCCTGCAGCCAGTTTAACACGTCCGTCAGGCTGAGGATAGTTGGGAGCTTCCGGGAATTCCGAAAGAATCTTGTGAGCAACATCCGCTTCAACCACAGGATTTTTAAAGAAACTACCCGCGTTGGCCAATACCTCGGGATCTGGAAGTTTGGAATTTCGTATTCGGGCTACCTCGATACTCACTTCGTTTACGGTGACACTTTTTTTCCCATCAAAAGCTTTTTTTAGAGGTCCGTAGCTCAGGTTTAGTCGAGGATTTTTATCCAATTTAAATAGTACGGCGGTGATGAAATATCGCCCTTTCTGTTTGGTTTTAAAAATGCTGCTTCGGTAGTCGAATTCACATTCAGCATTCGAAAAGGTGACCAACTCCCCGGTTGTCATATCGAAAGCCTCCACCTGCTCAATTACATCCTTCACTTCCACACCATAGGCCCCAATGTTTTGAACGGGTGCTGCACCAACCTTTCCAGGAATCAGGGTTAGGTTTTCGAGCCCGCCCCAACCATTCTTAACACTTGATTCCACCAACAATGGCCACGATTCGCCTGCGTTTACTTTCAGCCATACATGGACGTCGTCTTCTTTTATCACCTTCGTCCCCCACATTTCATTGTGCAGAACCAATCCATCAAAATCATGGGTAAACAACACATTGCTGCCATAACTCAACACCAGTTTTTTCTGAAAAAGCTTACCCATTTCAAATAATTGTTGTAAGTCATCAGGTCTGGAAATCACCACGAAATCAGTGGCTTTCACACTTACGCGAAAGGTATTGAATGGTTTCAAACAGATGTGGTGTTTTATGGAAATCATTGTTCAAAGATAGTGAATTTTGGTCGCAATATTTTTATTAAAAAACTGTTATCCGTGTAAAGAAGTCCTGTATTCACTCAAACTGAAAGCCTTGGGAAAAACCGTTACTGTATCTGTTATCAACGACTTAATCACCGATCAACGGGTGAAGAAGATGTGCGGAACTTTATCGCAGATGGGGTTCAACATTGTATTGATTGGCAGACAATTACGCACAAGTCCGGTGATGGATTCACGCCCTTATCGGGTGATTCGCATGAAGCTTTTTTTTGAAAAAGGCCCGTTTTTTTATGCGGAGTACAACCTTCGGCTTTTCTTCAAACTGCTGTTCCAAAAACAAAAATTATTGGTGTCCAACGACCTCGACACCTTGCTTCCCAACTATCTTGTGAGCAAGCTGAAGGGAATACCTTTGGTGTACGACAGCCATGAATATTTTACGGAAGTGCCCGAGTTGGTGAATCGTCCGGGCATACAACGCGTGTGGAAGGCCATCGAACGGCGTATTTTCCCACGATTGAAACACATTATTACAGTAAATGATTCCATTGCGGATTTGTTTGAAAAAGAATATGGCATCAGACCTGTCGTGGTAAGAAATTTACCTCCGCTCAACAAGGTTGAAATAAAAAAAACCAAACGGGAGCTGGGTTTGCCCGAAGACAAAAAAATCATCATTCTACAAGGTGCGGGCATAAATGTACATCGGGGTTCGGAGGAAATGGTGGAGGCCATGCCCATGATCCATAATGCAGTGTTACTGATTGTGGGCGGAGGTGATGTACTTCCCTATTTAAAACAAAGGGTAGAAGATCTGAAGATCGGAACTCAAGTCATTTTCAAACCACGCATGCCCTACAACGACCTCATGCAATATACGGCACACGCTGATTTGGGACTTACCCTCGACAAGGACAACAACCTCAACTACCGGTTTAGCTTGCCCAACAAACTATTCGATTACATTCAGGCCGGAGTGCCCGTGGCCGCCACGCCTCTCCCCGAAATTGCCCAAATTATCAATACGTACCGGGTGGGATTCTTTATTCCTGACCACAACCCCCGCAACATGGCCCAAATCATTAATGAAGTACTTGCAGATCAGGAACAAATGAATGCATGGAAAAAAAATTGTAGCTTTGCAGCCCCGGAATTGGTCTGGGAGAAAGAAGAAAAAAAAGTAGTTGACATTTATAGCCATTATGTCTGATCTTCATATCCATATTGTATCCTTCGACATCCCCTACCCTGCCAATTATGGCGGTGTGATTGATGTATTTTTTAAAGCTAAATTTTTAGCCGAAAAAGGAGTTAAGGTACACTTACATTGCTTCGAGTATGGCCGAAAACCGCACAAAGCACTGGCGAAGATTTTTTACATGGTTCATTTTTACGAACGTGACATCTCCAAAAAGCTTGTTTTCAAGAGCATACCGTATATTGTCAGTTCACGGGTTTCGGAAAGCCTGGTCGAGAACTTACTTCAGGACGACTACCCAATTTTGATGGAGGGACTGCACACAAGCTCGTTGTTGAGTGATGAACGCCTTTCGGGAAGAAAACTTTTTGTTCGGGCACATAACGTGGAGCACGAATATTATCACCATCTGGCCAAAGTAGAAACCGACTTGTTCAAACGGTACTATTATTCAAACGAAGCAGCCAAATTAAAGCGGTACGAAAAAGTCCTTCACAAAGCTGATTTAATTTTGGCCATCTCCGAAAACGACAAGGCCTATTTTAAAAAGCATTACGAAAATGTGATATTCATTCCGGCCTTTCATCCATTCAAGACCATCAATTCCAAATTAGGTAAGGGGAATTATGTGCTGTATCACGGCAACCTGAGCGTGGCCGAAAATATCAACGCCGTGAATTTTTTGCTGGAAAATGTGTTCAACGAACTGGATATTCCTTTGATTGTTGCGGGTCTCAATCCCACCAAGCAATTGCGAAACCAGATCAACAAAATGCCGCATGTGCAGCTCATTGGCAACCCCGACGACCATCACCTGCAGGATTTAATTGAAAACGCCCACATCAACGTCTCGATCACTGCACAAAAAACAGGGCTGAAGTTGAAACTCCTCAACAACCTCTACAATGGGCGCTTCTGCCTCGTAAACGACAAAATGCTCAGCGGCAGCAAACTAGACGAACTTTGTGTGATTGCCAACAATGAGGCCACCCTCAAAAGAAAGATTAAAAGCTTGTTTAAAAAGGATTTTAATGAGGCTGCCATTAAAGAGCGCGAACAGGTATTGGGCTCCATGTACAACAATGGCCACAACGTAGATCGGATAATTGAACTAATTGGATGATCCAACCAGGGTACCTTCCTGGCACTTGAGCACGTTTCCCGGAAATTTATTGATCAAGCTATAGTTATGGGTGGCCATAATAACGGCATTGCCTTTTTCGCCCAGATTAAACAATATTTTCATGATGCCGTTGGAGGTTTCCGGATCCAGGTTTCCGGTGGGCTCATCGGCCAGAATAACCTCCGGATTATTGAGCAGGGCACGGGCAATGGCGATACGTTGCTGCTCGCCTCCCGATAGCTGATGGGGCATGGCACGCAGCTTTTCCACCAGGTTCACCTCATCAAGTACTTCCAGAATTCGATCTTCAATTTTTACGGCATCATTCCATCCGGTGGCCTTCAAAACAAAGGTCAGGTTGTCGCGCACATTGCGGTCGTCGAGCAACTGAAAATCCTGAAACACAATTCCCAGCTTACGTCTTAAAAAGGGAATATCCTTGCGTTTGATGGTTTTGAGGTTGTATCCGCAAACAGAGCCTTCTCCTTGCTCCAACGGCAGATCGGCGTAGAGCAATTGCAAGAGGCTTGATTTTCCACTTCCGGTTTTTCCAATCAAATATAAAAATTCACCGGAAGAAACTTTCAGGTCAACATGGGTTAGAACAAGTTTATTTTTCTGATAAACAGACACATCCGACAAAGAAATCAAGGATTGGTTTTGCATGGTTCAAGTATATAATTGCCTGGTCAAAGATAATCAAAACATGGAACCGCCGGACACATCACCAAGCTTAGCGCCATAAGGAGAACATCCGGTCACTCGGAGATACTACAAATCCCTGTCAGGTTGTTTAAAAAATCAAAGAGAATAACCATTGCCATGCTAAAAGCTGAAAGTAAATTGGCATATGGTGTTGATGGAAAAATTCTGCTGCCTTGTCACAGATTGATTTCTCCTGTTTATGGCAAGGTGAAAGTATCCGCGAAAAGAAGAGCTAACGGCTTTCAAACAAGAAATCCGGACTAAACCAATCCTGTGAAGCCCATGAAGGCCAATGCCAGAATACCGGCGGTAAGCAACGCGATGGGCACACCACGCATCCCTTTGGGTACTTCCATCAAGTCGAGATGCTCACGGATGCCGGCAAACAGCACCATGGCCAAGGTGAAACCAAGGGCATTCGACATGGCATAAACTACTCCTTCCAGCAGGTTAAAATCCTTTTGAATGGTGAGAATGGCCACACCCAAAACAGCACAGTTGGTGGTGATGAGTGGTAAAAACACTCCCAAAGCGGAATACAAAGCGGGGCTCACCTTTTTCAGAATAATCTCCACCATTTGAACCAGTGAAGCGATCACCAAAATAAACACAATGGTCTGCATAAAGGCCAAACCAAAGGGAACCAACACATAGTATTGAATAATCCAGGTGACCAAGGTGGCCAGGGTGAGTACAAAAATAACGGCACCTCCCATACCGACGGAAGTGGAAAGTTTTCCGGATACGCCTACAAAGGGGCAGATACCAAGAAACTGGGTCAGTACAATATTACTGACAAAAATGGATCCAACAATTATTACAAAATATTCCATAATTCAGTATTTAAGAGGCTTTATTCAACTTGTTAATCAATGCAATGAGGTAACCCAACACAATGAAAGCGCCGGGAGCCAGAATAAACACCAGCATCAGGTCGCCCTTCATCAGATGGAATCCGAAGAGGGCACCACTGCCCAGCAGCTCGCGCACACCACCCAACAAAGTGAGTGCAAAGGCAAATCCGAGCCCCATGCCCAAGCCATCCACAATGGAAGACAGCGGATTGTTTTTAGAAGCAAATGCTTCGGCGCGACCCAATACGATACAGTTGACCACAATCAAGGGGATGAACAATCCCAGCGACTCAAAAAGAGCCGGAAGATAGGCTTGCATCACCAATTCGACGATGGTAACAAAGGAGGCGATAATCACGATAAAGGAAGGAATTCGCACCTTATCGGGAATAAAATCGCGTACCAGCGATACCACGAGGTTCGACATCACCAATACAAAAGTGGTGGCCAAACCCATGCCCAATCCGTTGATGGCTGAAGTAGTAACTCCAAGGGTTGGACATAAGCCCAACAGGAGCACAAATACAGGGTTTTCTTTAATGAAACCTTTGGTAAAATTTTTAACTTGACTCATTATTTTTTCCCTCCTTCTTTTTCAAAAACATCGTATGCCCTTTGCACTGCATCACAAAAAGCACGAGAACTAATGGTGGCTGCGGTGATGGCATCCACATCTCCTCCGTCTTTTTTCACTTTTAATCGGTAATCAGCCGGATTCTTTCCATTAAATTGCACAGAAAAATTGGATTTTTTCTTATCCATTTTGTCACCAAGACCGGGTGTTTCCTTGTGCATGAGCACGGCAGTATTTTCAATGGTGCCATCGTTCAGAAAGCCTACCATTAATTCTACCCTACCACTAAAGCCTTTCATGGTATAGGTTTTGATGGCTGTTCCTACCACCTGATTATCCTTCGAAGCCACGTACAATACCAGCGTATCGCCACCGTCGCCCATGGGTACTTTTTCAGTTTTCAGGTTATCGAAGTCGGGCACAACTGCTTTAATGGCTGCTTCCAGCTTGGCTTTTTTGGCTGCCGCAATGGGCTCTTTAGTAGCCGTATAAACGCCTCCGAGGGCGAGAGCTGCCACCGACGAAACGATAAACAGCGTGACCACCATATTGATAAAATTCGATTCTCTTTTTGAAGCCATTTTTCAAATATTTTTAGGTGATTAAGCTTTGACCGGCACGCCTGGTTTGGTTCCAAAGCGTTTGGGCTTAAATCCTCTGTTAATTAACGGAACCACTGCATTCATGATCAGAATGGCGAAAGATACCCCTTCGGGATACGCTCCCCACAACCGGATGAGGATGGTAAGCAGCCCCACACCAAAGCCAAAAACCAATTGCCCCTGCTTTGTCATGGGTGACGAAACCATGTCAGTAGCCATGTATATGGCACCCAGCATCAAGCCACCGGTAAGCAATTGAAAAACAGGATCGGCATAGTGTTCCGGATCGAAACCCCACAGAATACCTGAAAATACAGCCACTGTTACCAGAATGGAAACAGGAATGTGCCAGGTAATAATTTTTCGCCACAACATGTATATTCCACCCAAAATCAGGGCAATGGCTGAGACTTCGCCCAGCGATCCGCCAATACTGCCAATCATATCCTGCGTATAGGAAGGCAGTTCGGAGGCCAGCTGCGACATGGTTTGTCCGTTTCCAAGCCCCTCTTTTACTATTCCCAATGGAGTTGGTCCGGTAATCACGTCGGCCAGGCCATTGGTGATGGGAGTTGGTTTGGGCCAGGAGGTCATTTGCACGGGGAAACTGACCAACAAAAATACACGGGCGACCAAGGCAGGGTTAAACACGTTTTTTCCCAGTCCTCCAAAGGACATCTTAGCCATGCCAATGGCTACCAAAGCGCCAACCACCACCATCCATCCGGGAAGGTTGGAAGGCACATTCAATGCCAGGAGGATACCCGTTACCAAGGCACTGCCATCGGTAATGGTGAGAGGACCTTTGATGAGGTATTTCTGGATCACCCATTCAAAAAACAGGCTGGCTATAATGGCCAATAAAAAAACCCGAAGGGCGTCTAAACCAAAATAGTAGATACCAACCAACATGGCAGGAATCATGGCGATGACTACGCCATACATAATTTTTTTGGTTGACTCGTCTCCGTGTACGTGCGGAGACCCGGATATGGTAAATTTATTCATCATCCTTATTTTTTATTTCTATTCCTGATGGCCTGACCTACCTTTAATTTACCCAACCTGAGGTAATCCAATAATGGAATGGAGGAAGGACAGGTAAACTGACAGGAACCACATTCGATACAGTCCATAATCATTTCTTTTTCAGCCATTTCCAACTTACCCAACTTGGCAGCTTTGGTAAGCAGGAAGGGTTCTAATCCCATGGGGCACACATAAGTACACTTGGAGCAACGTATGCATGCACCTTCGGTTTCTCTGTTGGCTTCCTCTTTTTTCATGAGGAGGATACCTGAGGTTCCTTTCACCACAGGAGCTTCGAGTGAGGTAAGGGCTTTTCCCATCATGGGTCCACCGCTGATCACTTTTCCGGTATTTTCGGGCAATCCTTCGGCGGCATCAATCAAATCCTGAATGGGCGTGCCTATGCGTACCATGAAGTTGGAAGGCTTTTTTACGGCCTTTCCGGTTACGGTCACCACCCGTTCGATGAGCGGTTTATTTTTTTGAACCGCTTCGTAAACAGCCAGTGCTGTACCAACGTTCTGCACCACACAACCCACCTCTATGGGCAATTTTCCTGAAGGCACTTCACGGTTGAGCGTTGCTTTAATCAATTGCTTCTCACCCCCCTGAGGGTATTGCACCTTCAGCGGAATCACCTGAATACCCTGATACGATTTGGCCAACTCGGTGAGGTGGTTGATGGCATCTTTTTTATTGTTTTCGATACCAATTACCGCCTTCTCCACCTGTAGCGCTTTCATCAGAATTTGGATTCCCACCATAATTTCCTGTCCTTTTTCGAGCATCACCCGGTGGTCGGAAGTAAGATAGGGCTCACACTCCACACCATTAATCACCAAATAATCGGCTACCTTTCCGGGAGGGGGCATCAACTTAACCGAAGTGGGAAATGTGGCACCTCCCAATCCGACAATTCCTGACGATTTAACGCGCTCCACAATTTCCTGGGGAGTCAGTTTGATGGCGGTTTCCAACTTTTCCGATCGATCGATGTTTTCCTCCCATTCGTCACCTTCCACGGTGATAAACACGCAGGGTCGCTTGTAGCCGGTACTGTCGATGGCATTGTCGATTTTCAGCACCGTACCCGAAACGGGTGAGTGAATGTTGGCAGATATAAAACCACCCGCTTCTGCAATCAACTGACCGGTTTTTACTTTATCGCCTTTTTTAACAATTGGTTTTGAAGGCGCACCCAGGTTTTGTCCGAGTGGGACAACCACCTGCTTTGGTATGGGCAGTACCTCGATGGCGGCATTGGAAGACAGTTTATTCTCTTCCGGATGAACACCTCCCAAGGCGAATGTTTTAAGTATTCCCATGATATCGGATTTATTCTTTGGTTTCTTTAATTTCTTCTTTTGTTTCGGCTTCTGGTTGAGCCTCTTCCGGCTTTTCGGCTGCAGGTTTGCGCGCTACCGATTTATCGGGTGCAGCGGCATCTGCTTTGGGCTTACGGGGCTTGAAATTGATTTCGTGAATGGCATTGGTGGGACAAACTTCCACACATTTGCGGCACAGGGTACATTTATCGAAGTCGATATATGCCAGGAAACTGGTGATGGTAATGGCATCGAAGGCACAAGCTTTGACACAAAGGCTGCAACCAATACAGGCCACTTCGCAGTTTTTCTTGGCAGGGGCACCTTTTTCCATATTCACACACGATACAAATATGCGTTTCTCTTTGGGGCCACGTTTGCGCAATTCGATGATGCTTCTGGGGCAAGCCACCACACAGGCATTACAGGCTGTACATTTTTCGTTTACTTCGGGAAGCCCGGTTTCGGGATTCATGTGTATGGCATCAAATTCACAGGCATCCACACAATCGGCCAAACCCAGACAACCAAACTGACAACCGCCCTCGCCTCCATAAAGTGCATGGGCAAATGAACAGGAAGTGGCGCCTTCATATTTAACTTTGGCAAGAGTATGTGCAAACGAACCATTGCAACGCACCACGGCAATCATGGGGTCTTTGGCATCCACAGCCAAACCTAAAATACCACCCACGGTCTGCATCACTTCATTTCCGCCAACGGGACAATTTAATCCTTCAAGACTTTTGGTTTCTTTGGCAGATTTAACCGTGGCCTCAGCAAAAGCCCGACAGCCCGGATAACCACAACCTCCACAATTGGCTGAAGGAAGGGCCTCCTCCACCAAATCAATGTTCGGATCCTCGAACACCTTGAATTTACTCGCGATAAAATAAAGTACGATTGCAGCTATTAATCCTAAACCTCCCAGTGCCAGAACGGCAATAATAATGATGTTGTCCACTACTTTCGGTTTTAATGTATGATATGTTCTACTTACTGACCTTTCAGCAAAGCACAAAAGTAGCACTTTTAAGCATCGATTACATTTGCATGTATGCACACCCGACAGAGCATAAAATACTGATATTCTTATTTTTACGACAGTTGTTCAAAAATAACAATGCTATCGCCAATAAGCAAACTTATTGAAACACAGGAAGTTTTAAGATTAGCTTAGAAAGGCTCTAAATTAAACCGCGACAGTAATTTAGAAAGAGTTAAGAAACAGATGGCTGATTTTGCCCTATTATTGGGGGATCAGGGTGTATTGGAAACGATTTCCAAGCCATCCTCGCATGAAATAAAGCAAGAGATAATAAGGTATCAGCGTAGCCAAAGCCAGCACACCGGCCAAGCCTTGATCGAGGTCAAGTCCCAAAAAAATTAAAAGTCCGCCTACGAGCACCAAAAATGGGAAAACATACCCCAGGAGCACAGCCCATGTGCCCATCGATTGCTTCATTTCAACCGTAACCGACTGCCCGATTTTGTATTGGGAGGTGTCGGCCAATTTTACCCACACCTGCTTTTCCTCCACATCGCTTACCGAACACGATCCTTTGATTTGGCATGAAGCACAACCTGCAACGGAAATGATGGCCACTTCAACTCGTTTGGGCTCGATGGATTTGATAATTCCGGAGTGGGTAACAGTATTTTCTTTCACAATATGGCTCTTGAACATGTGGGGGCAAAATTACGAAAGTAACCGTTATGAACTTAAAGAAGCTCAAATTTATGGGGTAGAAACTGAAACAGGGAGTACTTTCCCATTGAAGAACCGATGACCATGGAGGGCAAAATCGGCGATGAACTCAGCCATTTCATGTGCCTGCAAAGGGGCTTTGTATCCGGGAAAAGCTGCTGCCAACATATCCGTTTGCACAGCCCCGAGTGCCAGCGCGTTGGCCTTTACCTGCACATCCGACAACTCCACAGCCAAACTTTCGGTAAATATGGCCACAGCCCCTTTGGATGCACTGTACAACGACAATCCGGGAAATTTGGCACTCCCCTGAAAACCTCCCATACTACTGATATTCAGCACGTGGGCACCTTTGTTGAAGTAGGACAACAAATCGCGAACCAAACGAAAAACAACCTTTACATTTACCTGAAACATACGGTCGAAATCGTCATCGGTGAGGGAGGATATGGGTTGATTGATAAGTAAACCGGCATTATTAACGAGTACATCCACCGAAGTCAGGTGTGCCTCGATTTGCGGGATGAGCGAGTCGGCAAAATTTGATTGAGTTAAATCGTAAGCCAGTGGTATAAAGTTTCCACCCGATGGTCTGCTTTGTATTTCCATCGCCAATTCGTTCAATTTAGATTCCGAACGTGCAATGCCCATCACCCGATTTTCGGCTGAAGCAGTCAACAACCTAACCAATTCTCTTCCGATACCACTACTGGCACCCGTAACAATAATATTTGTCATATACTACTCATCTTCAAGTTGTTCAGCAAGTTTTTGTGTATCGGTGGCCGAAATGGTTAAGGTACCGTCCTCGTCCACTGTGATGGCCAAAGTATAGGGCGGCAAATCGGTTGACCCCATTTCAAAATTCATGTAGGCCATACCTTTAAGTGTTTCAATACCATATTCTTTGGCCAGCATCTGTGCATCGGCAAAATCTTTGCTCATGGGTATATGGGCCAATGCAGCAATGCGGGCAGCCTGATTCATGGCCACCTGATAATCGCCGCGATAAACCAGCAATACCGAATTGTACCCATCGTTGGGATTGGTTTCGGAAGTAGATTGAGAATAATCCACATCAATGGTCATACCGGCAGGCTCGGTCAATCCCAAACGGGTGGCCCACAAGGGTAATTTGGTTGTTGGATGGGAATTGGAACTGCGTGCAATTCTTCTTCCGTACTTATTTCTGATCTGATCGGTTTGTGCCTGCGCCTCATCTCCATCGATTTGCCCGTTTGTTCTACGCTCTTCCACCCGGTCAATTTCCACCTGCATCTGATCGATAAGCACAATGGCACTATCTACCTTTTCAAACGAATCGTTGAACGTCTGCAAATTTTGATTGAATGTTTTTTCTTTGGCATCTTCATTCAGGTCGCAGGACGAGACCAAAGCAACAACCAAAAGAAGATAAATATAAGGTGAAAAATTCATTTTCATAGACATAAGTTTTGAGCAAAAGAGGTTCCAAAAGTAATAAATTACCATCCCAAAAAACAGCGGTTGACACACTGAATCGATTTTTATTACTTTTGAAATTCAAATTCAGCGAAATTGAAAACCATGGTCAAACACCCGATCTTGTTGATTATCTTACTCATAGCCCTTGGCACCACTCGGGGTCATGGGCAGGAGAATTTTTCGGACAACCTTACCAAGGCAATTCAACAAGGCGACTGCAATGGATTTGAGGGCTATTTTGCCGATTATTTGCTTGTCCACATCGAAGATTATCAAAAAGTGGTAAGCGCCCAACAAGCCAAAACCCATCTGTGCGATTTCTTTGGCAAAAACAACCGTACTTCGGTAAAGTTGGTGAAATCAGGAGATAAAGAAAACCAAAAATTCTATATCTGGAATTACGTGTCGAACGGCCAAACCTGGCGCATTTATGTGTTGCTCACCACCGAAAAAAAGACGCCTTTAATACACCAAATAGACATAGAGAAGAATTAATGATGACGATTGAAGAAAAAGAAAAAGTGCTGGACATTATCAGGTTCGCACTAAAGGAAGACCTGGGTGATGGCGATCACACCACTTTGGCTACCATACCCGAACATGCCCAAGGGGTGGCCATCATGCTGGCAAAAGAAGACGGAATACTTGCCGGCGTGGAGGTTGCCTCGCTGGTTTTTGAAGCAGTAGATGCCACCTTAAACATCGAAATTTATATACCTGATGGCACTCCCCTTCACAAGGGCGATCACATCATGAAGGTAACCGGAAAATCCCAATCCATTCTTTCTGCAGAGCGAACCGCCCTCAATTTTATACAACGGATGAGTGGTATTGCCACCTTCACCAACCATGTGGTTCAAAAATTGAATGGCTTACACACACGACTGCTCGATACCCGCAAAACAACACCGGGCAACAGAATTGTGGAGAAAATGGCCGTAAAAACCGGAGGTGGTTACAACCATAGGTTTGGACTTTACGACATGATCATGATAAAAGACAACCATGTGGATTTCGCCGGCGGAATTGAAAAAGCAGTCGCTAAAACACTTGGTTATCTGAAAGATAAAGGTAAAAACTTAAAAATTGAAGTGGAAGTACGCAACTTCAACGAGCTAAATCACGTCTTGGCTTTAAAGGGTATCGATCGGGTGATGTTGGATAATTTCACTCCGGCCGATTTAAAGAAAGCCATCCATCTCATCGACGGAAAGTTGGAAACCGAAGCTTCCGGAGGTATCAGCATCGACACCATTAGGTCGTTTGCCGAGAGCGGGGTTGATTTTATTTCGGTGGGAGCCCTTACACACCAGATCAAGAGCCTGGATATCAGTTTAAAAGCTGTGCATAAATAAGGTATCGGTATTGAAAGAAATTCTACTACACATCAACGACCATTTATCTGCCATTGGGCATATCATCCGCAGAAAGCTTGCTTTGATTGTGCTGCCGGGATTTGAAGGTATGCCACTCTACGATGTATTGGTGTTCTTTTTCAGGGGATTGTTTAAAGGGGTTCTAAATTATCGGGCATCGGCCATTGCTTACAACTTTTTTCTGGCTGTGGTTCCTTTGGTTCTGTTTCTTTTTACACTCATTCCTTATGTAACTTCCGAAAACCTTCAGGGAACGCTGCTCGATTTTATGGATAAAGTGATTCCGGCCAATATTTTCAGCATGGTGAAATCCACCATTATTGAAATTGTGAGCCGTCCTCAGGGGGGTCTGCTATCGTTGGGTTTTTTCATGACCATCTATTTCGCTACCAATGGTATAGATGCCATTTTGGAAGGATTCAACCAAAGTTATCACAAAATTGAAACCTGGCCATGGTGGCGTCAAAAATTGATGGCATTTTTCCTGATGTTGCTCATTTCTACTCTCGTACTCATTGCCATGCTGATGCTAACATCGGGCAAATTTATCATCAACTCCCTTGAGAATTACGAAATTATATCCGGAAAGGCTCAGAAAATCACGCTGATCATCATTCAGTATTTCATCATGGCCGGCAGTATGTTGTTGGGGGTATCCGTATTGTATTTTTTCGGCCAAAAAAAGGACAAAAACCGCAGCTACCGGTTTTTTTCAGCCGGATCCATATTGGCCACCACCCTGTTTATTTTGGGAGGTTTTGCCCTGAAACTCTATTTTGAAAATTTTTCCAACTACAATGTGTTGTTCGGTTCATTGGGGTCGCTCATCATTTTGTTGGTTTGGCTCTTTTACAATTCATTTATCATTCTCATCGGATTTGAGCTGAATACCAGCATCAGAAGATCGAAGAACATCACCGAAGCCGGGAAAAAAATATCGCGTTAAAATGCTATTCTTAAAGCCAATATCTTCAAAATCATGGAGCTATTTGTGGCTTCTTACCTTGCTTATGTTATGGATGAACGGGAATGCCCAACGCGAGGGTAACTTCTGGTATTTCGGCGATCGTGCGGCGCTTGACTTCAACAGCGGGCATGCCCAGGTATTGGGTCATTCATCCATGTACCAACGAGAAGGTTGTTCCACCATTTCGGATTCGTTGGGTAACCTGATGTTTTATACCAATGGCATAAAAATATGGAATCGAAACGGTCAACCCATGGGCAATGGACAGTTGCTCTCAGGTGGACAGTCGGCCACCCAGTCGGCCATCATTGCCAAAAAACCGGGCAGCTCCAGTCTGTATTATGTTTTTACGGTTCCCGACCCGGACACCATGGGTGTGAAAGGTTTGCGATATTCGGTTATCGACATGTCGCTGAACAGCGGCCTCGGTGATTTTACCAACATCGTCAATACCACGCTTAATACCGCTCCCACCGAAGAAAAGGTAACAGCTGTTTACCATGCCAACAAAAAAGATATTTGGATAATCACCCATTTATGGAACAGCGATGCCTTTTATGCTTTTTTGCTCACAGAAAATGGTGTGGACAAAGACCGTCCGGTTGTGAGTCATTCCGGACTCTTCCATACGGGCTCGTTTATCAAGATGGCAGGATATATGAAAGCGTCGCCGGATGGAAGTAAAATTGCCATCATCACCCGTATAAACGACAGTTTTCAACTATTCGATTTCGACGACGAAAAAGGTGAAGTTTCCAATCCACTCACCTTCCTCAGCCTCTATCGCAAAGCCTACGGACTTGAATTTTCGCCCAGTGGAAAGATGCTCTACCTTTCTGATTATACCAACGGAGGCAAGGTAGTTCAGTTTGATTTACAACTCCCGCCTGCAGATATCGTTACCTCCGGAATCGACATCGGGTTTGTTGACAATGATAAAATTGGGGCCCTGCAGGTTGCGCCCGACGGCATCATCTATGTGGCCAAATTCGACACCCTCCCGGTAGGCTTTGTGAGCGATAAATATCTGGGAACCATCAACTTTCCTGAGAAAAGAGGCCTAGCGTGTGACTTTATTGAAGATGATCTGTTTTTGGTAACCGGTGGCAGCAACCTGGGATTGCCCACGTTTGTGCAAAGTTACTTTTTCAAATCGCAGGATTTTCATGCCGAATCCGTTTGTGCCGGCGACACCGTATTTTTTGAACTGACCAACGAAACCGATCTCGTTACCGTGCTCTGGGACTTTGGCGATCCTTCCTCAGGTACTGACAATCAATCGGATATGTTTCACCCCTATCATGTGTACCAACATGGCGGCACCTATCAGGTTCAACTCATCTCGCACTTCCTTGCCAACTCGGATACCCTGATGAAATCCATTACGATCTTCCATAATCCCAATACCGACCTTGGCATCGACCGGACATTCTGCAGTAACAATCCGGAATTGCTGGTGGCAGGTGCCGACACCAACAATTATCTGTGGCAGGACGGAAGCACCGACAATTCATTTTGGGCCACCACTTCGGGGTTGTATTGGGTGGAGGCCACAACCAATTACGGATGCCAATCAACTGATAGTGTTACCCTTACAAGCATCGAAAGTCCTCAAGTATTTTTGGGAAACGACACCATTCTCAACGTGGGCGATGTGTTGGAATTGAACGTCGATCCGAATTACCATCCCATACTATGGAGCGACGGTACTAGCGGAAGCCAATTGCTTGTGAGTTCGCCCGGAACCTATTGGGTAACCGTCGAAAATAATGGTTGTGCTGCCAGCGACACCATCCGCGTGTTTTTTGAAAGCCATTGTCAAATGTACTGTCCCACGGCTTTTACTCCCAACAGTGATGGCGTGAACGACCATTTTATGCCCGTTGCCAACGAAGACCTGCAATCCTATCACTTGATAGTACTGAACCGCTGGGGAGCCATCTTATTTGAATCGGAAGACATCCATACCACGTGGGACGGAAAATACAAGGGTACATGGGCACAGATGGGTGTTTACAACTGGCTCATTGAATACGAATGTATGTATTCGGGCGAAACCAAGATCGCCAAAGGCACCGTTGCCTTGCTGCGGTAATCGTTTATTATCCTGGTACTTCTGAAAGCACTTACCTGTTTTTAACATTCGCCGACAGGCCTGCCACGACACATCCCGTATTCGGGTAAAATTGCTACTTTTGTCATCAAATTTAAGCCTGTGAAGAAAGTAATTTCGGTAGTTGGAGCCAGACCCAATTTTGTGAAAATCGCCCCTGTTCATCGTGCATTTATGCAACATCGCGATGTGGTAGAGCACAAAATTTGTCATACCGGGCAGCACTTCGACAAAAAAATGTCGCAAATATTTTTCGATGAACTCGAAATGCCCGTTCCGGATTTTAATTTGGGTGTCGGGGGCGGAAGCCACGCGCAACAAACAGCTAAAATCATGGTGGAATTTGAGCAGGTATTGTTGGCCGAAAAACCCGATTTGGTGATTGTGCCGGGCGACGTAAATTCCACCCTGGCTGCCGCGCTGGTGGCCATCAAACTGCATATTCCCGTGGCCCATGTGGAATCAGGTTTGCGTAGTTTCGACCGCAGCATGCCCGAAGAAATCAACCGCATACTGGCCGACGAAATTGCTGACCTGTTGTTTGTAACTGAACAAAGCGGTCTTGACAACCTAAAAAAAGAAGGTAAACCAGAAGATAAAATCATTTTCACCGGTAACGTAATGATCGACAGTCTGGTACATTACTTACCAAAGATTGAACAATCGACCATTTTGAATGAAATCGGAATGGTTCCTCAAAAATATATTTTGGCCACCTTTCACCGCCCGTCCAATGTGGATTCGGATGAAAACTTAACCGAAATCGTTGGTTTACTCTCCCGATTGGCTCTCGATTACCCCATTGTTTTTCCGGTGCACCCGCGCACACGAAACAACCTGGAACGACTCCAACTGCTACCCAAACTTTCGTCGAATGTGGTACTCCTAGACCCCATTGGCTATTTGCAATTCCTGCATTTGACCAAATACGCAGCTCTGGTAATAACCGATAGTGGTGGCATTCAGGAAGAAACGACCTTTTTGGGTGTTCAATGTCTGACAGTAAGAAACAATACCGAACGACCCAGCACCGTTGATTTGGGTACCAACCAATTGTTGGGACAAGACTATGGACTGGTGGAAAAAACTGCTCGTGAAGTATTGGCAGGTAACATCAAAAAGGGCACCATCCCTCCGCTGTGGGACGGACAGGCGGCTTTGCGGATCGTGGCATCGGTATTGAAATTTCTGTCCATAGACTAATTAAACTTACGGCCAAAAGCAGATGGGACTTATCCAAAAACAAAGCCAGAGCGGCACCATTTATTCCTACATCGGGGTAGTTTTGGGATTCGTTACTACCGGAATTCTTTGGCCCCGTATCTTTTCCACTTCCGAGGTAGGTTTGATGCGCCTGTTGGTTTCCTATTCCGTATTATTTTCCCAATTTGCCAGTTTGGGAGTAAATTCGGTGACCGTTAAATTATTCCCCTATTTCAAAACAAAAGACGGCAAACACCATGGTTTTCTGGGACTTACACTTTCCATTGCCATGGTCGGTCTCTTGATATCGGTGATTGGTTATGTTCTGTTGAAAGCCTGGATCATCGATCCTGAAAAAAAGGAATCACTTCTTTTGGCACAATACTACTATTATGTGATTCCACTCATATTTTTTACGCTGATTTTCAATATTATAGACACCTATTACCGTGTATTGCAAAACGCAGTGGTAGGCATCGTGTACAAGGAAGTGGTACAACGGGTACTCATCCTGCTGGTGATTGTGTCCTACTATTTTCAATGGATTGGTTTTCACCAAACGGTGATATATTATTGTATTGCTCTGGTGTTGCCCACCCTGTTTATCATGATTTCGCTGAAAATCAACGGACAATATTCCCTTATTCCGGATTTGGCATTTGTGTCGCCTGAGCTGCGCAAGGAAATTGCCGGCGTGGGATTGTTCGGTATTGTGGCCAGTTTTTCGGGGGTATTGGTATTGAATATCGACGTGATCATGGTGGAACGGCTGATTGATTTACAGGCTGCCGGAATTTACACCATTACGTTTTTCTTTGGGTCGTTGATACTTATCCCCATGCGGTCGATGGGAAAAATAAGCTCGGTAGTAATAGCAGACGCATGGAAACAAAAAAACAAGACACTCATCGAAGACATTTATAAAAAGAGCAGCATTAGCCTGAGTGTTATCGGCTTTTTACTTTTAATAGGACTTTGGAGCAATATCGACAATATTTTTATGCTCATCGGCGACAAATACCTTCCGGGAAAATATGTGATTCTACTTTTGGGTTTGGCCAACATGACCGACATTGCACTGGGAGTGAGTCCCCACATCATTCTCAATTCATCACGATATAAGTACCTGAGTTACTTTTTGTTGATCTTCGTTGTGCTGCTGGTGGTTACCAACCTGATTTTTATCCCCATATTTGGATTGTTGGGTGCAGCCATCGCTTCGCTGTTGTCAAAGGTTATTTACAACCTCATCAAATTTGTATTCCTATACAAAGAATGGAAGTTGCAGCCATTCGATGTGAAATACCTTTATTTAATTATCATATCGTTGGTGGTTTATGGACTGTCGTGTTTGATTCCGGTCTTGCCCAATTACATCCTTGACATAGGTGTTCGTGGTTTGTCGGTGCTCGTGGTATTTACACTTTTAATTTATTTCACCCGAATCTCCCCCGATATCAACCAACGTATTGATTCGGTAATAAAGCTGGTTTTCAGGAGGATTGCCTAATATCGGTGATTCCTGTGCTTATTTTTACTATCTTTGCCACCCCTAAATTAAAGCGTCATGATGGAGGATAGAATAAAAATATGTTTTGTTGGCAGCGGAACTATTTCCACAGCCTTGGCCAATGTACTGGCGCAAAAGCCAAATCATGAGGTTTTTTTACTTTCGGTGGAGCAAGAAGTGGTTGACTCCATCAGCAACGATCACATCAACCGCAAATATTTTCCCAACGTTGTATTACACCCATCGCTTAAAGCCACTTTTGATAAAAATATACTTTCGGAGGCGAGCATCATTTTTTTTGGCATCCCAAGCAATGTGGTGGTGAAGTATGTGAGAGAGAACAAATTACTCATAAGCGAGGAAGCCCTGTTGGTGAATCTGGCTAAGGGATTTGGTGAAAATCAAAAAACCATCCCCCAATGTCTGGCCAAAGAAGTGCCCAACCAGATTTTCAGCTTAAAAGGCCCCTCCTTTGCACGGGAAATCATCAACAATTTGCCCACAGCTTTCACTCTGGCTTCCAAACGAAACAAACATTTTGAACTTTTCGGAAAGATATTTCAAGGCACCACCATCTACCTCGATTATAGCACAGATGTGATGGGCGTTGAACTGGCCAGTATTCTCAAGAACATATACGCCATCATGGTGGGAATTGTGGATGCCCACTTCGATTCGCCCAACCTACGCTCACTCATTCTCACGAAAGCCATCAACGAAATGCGCTTTATCATCGATAAATTTGGCGGCGAAGAACTTACCATGTTCAACTATTGTGGTTTCGGCGACTTTACCCTGACAGCCCTCAACGACCTAAGCCGCAACCGCACCCTGGGGCTTCTCATCGGCAAAGGATTTTTTACCGACTATATCTCCGAAAAAGTGGTACTTGAAGGAAAAGTGGCTGTAAATGTTTTTGTGGAAGAAATTGCCAAAAAACGCGGAATCAAAACCAAAAACCTGATGATGAAAGAGTTGTACAAAGTGTTCAACGACGAAAAATACGATATCAACAATTTTGTTTCCAACATCACCAACATTTAAATACCAAGATATTTCGGATTTCCATCTCCAACGCCCTTTAAAAGCCATGAACCGGAAATGCTCCATTCATTCCTTGTAAAATGAAACAACCAGAGCAAAAAAAATACAAGATTCTGTTCATTGCCAAGAACATCCCGGTTCCGGGAGTATTGCCCAGCAGGGTGGTTATCGACATCGCCCATCAAATCTCCACATTCGCAGAGGTAAAATTTGTGTATCCCAAAGAAATCGTGCCCTTTGGACTACAATATTTTAAAAAATACAAACCCTTCTACAGGCTTCAACCCTGGAACTACGAAGGATTCCACGTGGACGTATTGAGTTACATCAGAATTCCTGTGCGAAAAATGGCCTTCAGTTTATGGAATGGATTGTCGAAAAAAAGCAAAGAATACTATCAAAAAAACGGCCCGTTCGATCTCATTCACGCACATTATCTCTTTCCCGACGGGTACCTGGCCTATTTATTCGGAAAGAAGTATGGGGTACCCTATGTGATTACCATCCGCAATTCCGATTTGGTATTGCTGAAAAAACTATCAGCCAATGACCCGGACTATAAGAAAGCCGAAAATGCCATTGGTCATGCAGCTAAAATATTGTGTTTGAATAAGTCGTACAAGACCTTCATAGACCAAAAGTTTCATATCCATACGGAAATTATTCCCCACGGTATCGAACCTGAAGCCTATGCCCCCGACCTGAGCACCCCAGACAAAGTTCGTATCATCACCGTTTCGTCGGCCATCAAACGCAAGAATATCCAATGGATTATCAGGGCATTTAAAAACTATAAAGGCCGGCAATCCATTGGGTTGGAAATCTATGGAGAAGGTGTGCTCCTCGAAGAACTTAAACAATTGGCAGGAGATGACCCACGAATCGGGTTCAGGGGAAAAGTACCCCGGGGGCAGGTGCTCAGGGCGCTTCAGCACAGCGACATATTTGCCTTGCCCAGTTATGACGAAACCTACGGACTAACATACGTGGAAGCAGCCGCCAACCACAATGCCCTCATAGGCTTGAAAAACGAAGGCGTTTGGGGCATCTTTGAAGAAAACCATGAAATGCTGTTTAGTACCGATGAAAGTGATTTTCAAGAGAAACTGCATCTGTTGATAGATCAAAATGAACTGCGAGAAAGATTAAAACAGCGTGCTTTTCTCAATGCAAAGAAGCTCAATTGGTTAAAAATCAAGGATATTTACGAGAAAACGTATCAAAAAGTTGTTGAAGATTGTAATAGAAGGTAAAATGAGTAATTCCCTGCATTCATGTCAAGCAAATTCAATTTTCCTAAATTTGGCTTACCATTCTACTTTTCCAGGTTCACGGAACCTACACAAATATCATAAATGACCCGTACTCAAATAATTTATAACAAATGCGCACAATAGAAAAAATACTCAACTCCAAAACCATGGAACGCACCCGCAGATTTCTGGGTGTAAAAACCGGTATTTATTTAAAACTGAAACGATTGACCACTTCCACGAGCGAAGACAAACGCAATGCTACCTTGCTCAACAAACTGGGAATCAAGTATGTGATAGATGTTGGCGCCAACACAGGGCAATTTGCCGAATCGTTGTTTGATTTTAACTATCAGGGTAAGGTGATTTCGTTTGAACCTGTTTCGAAGTGCTACCATGAACTCCAAAAAAGAGCAAAAAAGAACCCTAACCACATTGTCGCCGAGAGGTGTGCCATTGGCGACGAAGACAAGGAAATAGAAATCAACATCTCCGACGATTCGGTCTTCAGCTCGGTTTTGAAAATCAACGACGACCATGTGAAACTTCGTCCCAAAGCAAAAATTGTAAAAACAGAAAAGGTGATGCTCCATAAGCTGGATACCATCATCGACCAATATATTCCCAAAGGAGAGACTTCCGTATTATTAAAGATTGACACGCAAGGATTTGAAAAACAAGTGCTTGACGGAGCTAAAAATTCCATTCCGCGATTGGCAGGCATCAAAACTGAAATACCACTTGTGCCCATTTACGACAATACGGAGTTCACATTTTATGAGGTAATCGACTTCATGAAGGGCCACCGACTGGTTCCTTATAACTTCAACACCGAAGGAGTGAATTTAAAAACCGGTCGGGTATTCACTATCGATGGTACTTTTTTTAGAGAAGGTGTCGAAGAATAGACGAACAGTTTGATAATCAACGATATTATTGCTTAACTAAATCGTTCAACAAATCAGCCATTTGGCCTGTAAGCACCTTGCGTGAATACTGATCGATTTCATTGGCGCTTACATTTTCCGACTTTTTATCTACAAAGTTTTGGTATCCTTCCTCAATCAGGTTGGCCATCATGTCCACTTCATGAAAACCTGCGATGGTTCCGCTTTTGGTTTCACGAACGATGCGGGCACTGTCGCCTGTATCCGGTCCAATGGCCAGAATGGGTTTACCCAAAGCCAGGTATTCAAATATTTTTCCCGGAATAATTCCCGAAACATTGGGTGTATCATTCAAGGGTAAGAGCAACAAACCGGCTCCGGCGGCTCGCTGGAGTACTTCCTGATGTGGCAAATACGAAATATGTTCAACCTGATCACTCAGTCCCCATTTTTCCAAATCTTCAAAAACCTGGTGGTCGGTGCTGCCCAACAAAACTATCCTGAGATGCGCTTTTAATCTCTGGTTTTTTTTGGCAGCTAAAGCAATGGCTTCCCATAATTGACGTGGGTTTCTGTCTTTATTCATGGATCCCACATGGCAAAGCTCGAATTTAACGCTTGGCACAGATTTCAGGTTGCTATAATCAGCAGGATCGAAACCATTGGTTATTACCTCCACCTGTTTTGCTCCCAATTGCCTAAATTCTTCGGCCCAGCTCCAGCTAACTGTTGTGAGGATATCGGCATTCCTGATCACCTGCTGTTCCTGCCGGTGGTGCGACCGATCGCCCCATTTGGTCAGCATGAGTTTGTGATAAAAATCGATGTTTGTCCATGGATCCCTAAAATCGGCTATCCAGGGTATGTGGAGCGATCTTTTAACGCCCAAGGCAATCATGTGCATGCTGTGAGGAGGGCCAGTGCTGACAATGGCATCCACAGGATGGTCGCGGAGATAGGATTTTAAAAACTTTACCGAAGGTTTAATCCAGAATTTTCTGGCGTCGGGGATAAAAAAATTTCCTCTCAGCCATACGGCGATGCTTTCGGTGGCCTTGGGCTTTTTGCTATCCGACAAGAACCCCGTGTTGATACGTTGGGACTTCTTTTTCCCGATAAATCGCTTGTAGAGCAAGTAAGGCTCCCAAATAGAAGTTTTTACCACCTCTACCTGGTCAGGAATTTGATTTAAAAGCGACGCATCCTCAGAGGGCATCTCCGGATTTAGTGGAGTATAAACAATTGGTTCCCAGCCAAAATCCCGCAGATACTTCACGAATTTTAACCAGCGTTGTACCCCTCCTCCCCCACTCGGAGGCCAATAGTAGGTGATGACGAGGACTTTTTTCATGAAATGGATTCTTTAGTCAATATTTGCCGGAGTTTTGGCCAACCATTTCTTTCCTTCACGCACCAGACAAGCTACTACCAATAAAAGCAGCAACATGGAAGCCACAAAGGAAATACGCTCACCAATTACCCAAACCCGTGGTTGAAACTTAAATTCTATCACATGCTTGCCCGCCGGAATCATCAGGCTTCGAAGAATGTAATTGGCTCTTAAATAGGGAACTTGCTCACCGTCAATAAAGGCATTCCAACCATTGGCATAGTAAATTTCAGAAAAAACTGCGAGGCGGTCGTTGGTGCTTTCCGACTGATAAGTCAGATGATTGGGTTGGTAATCGGTCATGACGATGGCCGCATCACCGGTCCATGAAACCTGATCCACCTCGTTTTTGAATCGGGTATCCACCACCGCGGTTTTTGCCAGATCATGCTTGCCGAGTGCAGCTATTTCCGCATCAGGGTTGGGCACCCAAACCAGGCTATCCACAAACCAGGCTTCACCAAAGGCAGCCGGATTCATCAGGGGCTGTGCATCAGGGCTGTAAATTATATATCTGGTATTCAACATGTTTAGCACCTGCTGACGGTAAAACATGTTGGTTATTTTTTCCATGGTGGGTTGATTGGACAGCACATTGATAATGGATTGCATCTCATTTTGTATGTAATACTCAATCAGGTCCTGATACCGCTGTAATTTGGCTCCATGATAACCTCCGATTGATTTGTGGAAATACGAAGTGGAGGCATCATTGAAGGTGCTTTGGGTTAGGTCGAGCACACGGTAATCCGGATCGGTATCTCTCAAAATATACTGATTGGCTTTGGAAGGTGAAAATGGTTGATCTGCCACACTTGCCCGAACAAAATTGTCGTTGTTCAGATACCGTCGGTTGATGCCAAACATGTCCACCAAAATAAGCAAGGCCACGCCGACAATCATCCAGGCACGGTTGAGTTTATTGATCACATAGAAATAAATGAGGGCAGCAGCAGCCAGAATAAACAACAGACTTCGCATGGCATCAGCTTTGAACAAGGATACCCTTACAGCGATCAGGCTATCCAGATACGCACTTACCTGAGCACCATCGGCACCACCCATCGCAGCCGAAAATTGTGCCTCTTCATTTTGACTGAGAAAGGAAAAGAATGTGGTGGGAAGCAGATAAAACAAAATAATCAATCCTGCAGTAATCCCCAGGGAGATGTAGAAAAGGTTGATTTTCTCTTTTATTGTGGCTGGGTTTTTCAGCACCTCGTTCAATGCCAAAATTCCTAACAAAGGAATGGCCAATTCCGCCATCACCAAGGTCATGGTAACCGCTCTAAACTTATTATATCCGGGAACATAATCGATAAAAATATCCGTAAACCACATCATGTTATGACCCCACGACAACAAAATGGACAGCACCGTGATGGCAAACAGTGCCCATTTTAATCTTCCTTTCACGAAAAACATCCCCAGCACGAAGAGGAACACGAGAATGGCACCCACATAAACAGGTCCGGAGGTACCGGGCTGATCGCCCCAATAGGCATTGGTTTGTTGAGAAAGCGCCTTGCGGTAGGCCGGATCAGCAGCTTTCAGGGCATCCACATCTCCAAGCACACCACTGGCTCCACCCTTGGCATTGGGAATTAAAAATGACCAGGTTTCCTGCTTTCCGTAACTCCACGAAGTGATATAGTCTTTGTCCAACCCATTGGACTTGATTTCTTTTTCTTTGGTCAGCTCAGGCTTGCCACGCATGGTATCCTTACCGTATTGGTACGTGGCCCATAAGTTGGTGGAGTGCGTAAAAATGGCCAGCATCGCTGCCACAAGCAAAAAACCAAAAGCTTTAAAAAAAGAAGGAAGGGTTTTATTGACAATGGCATCAACCAACTTAAAAATACCATATATCACCACCATAAGGAGCAGATAATAAGTAATTTGCAAATGACCGGCCTTTATTTCCAGCGCCAACGCCACAGCAGTCAGCAAGGCACCTTTCCAGTATTTTCCGCGAAATGCCAAAATAATTCCTGCCAGCACGGGCGCCATGTATCCGATGGCGTGTGCCTTAGAAGTATGCCCTGCCCCCAGAATGATAAAAAAGTAAGACGACAACGCAAATGCAATGGCGCCGGCGATACTCAGCCACGGATCCACCTTCAGCACCAACAAGAGAATAAAAAAACCCAGAAAATACAGAAATACATATTTGGCCGGTGAAGGCAATCCCAACGTGAGCAAGGTATCCACGTAACCCATTAAATTTCCGCTATAACGAACAGAAATCTGCCATGCCGGCATGCCCCCAAACATGGAATTGGTCCAAAGGGGTTCTTCGCCCGTGGCTTCACGAAAATCGGTAATTTCTTTCGACATACCCTTATACATGGCGATATCGTGCTGTTTGAGCTTTTTACCTTCGAGCATGGGCGAAAAATAAGCCATGGTGATGGCCACAAAAACAAATATGGCCACCAGGTAAGGAGCCAGAGATTTCAACTGGATATTTTTATTACCCATCATACGTTGTATTAAGTTGGTTATTCTTTTATTTCTTCAAAATCAACATACTCGCCAAATGATTGATCATCCCGGTGATGGGATTTTTTACTTTTCGACCCCGGATTGGACGGAGTATCAGTATCCTCGTGATTTCCAAAAGGTTGATTTGCTCCAAAAAACTTTTCCTGCTGCTTTTTCACAAACCTCCCCAACAACCAGGGCAATAAATACCGAACTGAAAGCACGACAGCGTAGTATATCAGAACCAGAATAAAAACAATTTTTAATAAAGCTTCCATGAATCTGCTTTTATATGCTGCGAAAGTATTGATTTTTTAGGTAATGGATTTCTAGTTTCAAAAAAAAGCTTGGACAGACATAATGAACAAGATGACAAATCAAATAGTGATGCTGCATACATTGGTATAAAGGTGATTTCACAATTAGATACTGTGTCAAACGACTAGTCATTGAAAATATTCCACAATTTTGTCTTGTATCAAAAAATGGGGTATTTAAAAATGTATTTTTACACAACTTCTAAAAAGTTAATTGGTTGGACGAAATCTTTTTAAATTTATTTTTTATCCGCCTGATTTAAAATCAATTAAACCATCTGTAAATGAAACAAATCATTTATCAAATAATTTATAGTCCGTCTATAAACTTTGTTTTACGATCACTAAATAAGTTTTTTTACCCCATCCTTCCACCCAAGGTAATGCTACCCCCGTCTGGCTTTGTCATGATAAAAAACGAACACGGTCGAAACCTTAAGCTAAACACCAATCAAACAAATTATTTAACAAAATTTATCTTTTGGGAAGGTGGTTATCAAAGTTTTGAGTATACCTCTATCTTCTTAAAGCTGATAAAAAAACTTCATGTTTTTATCGATATAGGTGCTAATATTGGTTTCTATTCACTACTTGCTGCAATGGAAAATAAAGATATTCAAGTTATTGGTTTTGAACCGGCGGAGGGGCCTTTGTATTTCTACAGAAAAAATGTACAGGAAAATGGATTTAAAAATATCAGGATTGAACCAATCGCCATTTCTGATCAAAATGGAAATATCGACTTTTATGAGATAAAAAACCAAAAATATAAATACCTTCAACATAATTTAGCTGGTGAAAGTAATGCAGGGAGCAAAACCAGCGGGAGAAATTTTGTTATCAATACAGTTTCGTCCCTTACCTTTGATGACTATGCACGTATTAATAAAATTGATAACATTGATTTGATTAAGATTGATACAGAAGGAACAGAACACCTAATCTTAGCCAAGGCAGATAATGTTTTAAGAGAAATGAGACCTATTATTATATGTGAAACACTTTTTAATAAAATTGAAGGTGATCTTGAAAAAATCATGAAATCATTTGGATACGAGTTCTACAACCACACCGAATTAGGTTTGAAAAAGGTTCAATCAATTGTTCGCAAAAAAGATAACGGCGTAAGAAACTGCTTTTTTGTTCATCCAAGCAAATTTTCTCTTATTGAGGAGTTTGTAATTAGCTGATTATTTAGCTTGTGATCTGCAAAAAATGCCCTCATCAACAAACAAACTTCTCTTGAGGAATTCGACTTACCTGGTTTATTCATGAATCCATGTTATATGGTAGTCCCCAAACCAATTCGATTTATCGGATCAAAGTTACAGTTCCGTGGGTTTCTAAATTGCTGTCGCCATTGTCGCTGCCGCGCCAGTAGCTGTCATCGCTAAAGCGTGCCGTGATGCGCCAGATATAAGTGCCCGTGGGCAAAGGCTGACCTTCATAGGTGCCATCCCAGCCCTCGGCTACCTGTCCGTTCTCCAGTAAGGTACTGCTAAAGACCAAATTGCCCCACGAGCTGAACACTTCCAGCTTGTATTCACTTAAGTTAATACCCACCGGCTTAAAGGTGTTAAAGGTGGGATCCGCCACCGAGGGACTAAAGGCATTGGGTACATACAATCCCGTGAACAGCAGCTCGTAGGGGTAAATGAGCGTGTCGGGACAGCCATAGGTGTTGGTGGCTATGAGCATCAGGTTGTAGATGGGGTCAGAGTCGTACTCGTACTGGTGGATGGGGTTTTCTTCTGTTGAGGTGTAGGTGTCGTCAAAATCCCAGAAATAGTCGATGGTATCGCACAGGGAGAGGTTGTCCAGCTTCACCTGTCCCTGTCTGCCTTCCCAATCTTCGGTCAGGGTGAAAAGGGCCGTGGGAACGGGATAGATCTCGATTTCATGGCTGATTTGGCTCTTGCAGAAGTTGGCATCGGTGATTTGCATGGTTACCGTGTAGCTATCGATATTATCGTAGATGTGGTAGGGGTTCTGCTCTTCACTCACGCTGTCCATGGTGTATGGATCGCCAAAGTGCCAGAAGTAGTTAGTGATCTGTGCACTGTCGGCTGTGCTTTCATCGGTGAAGTAGGTGTAGTATCCCTGACAGGTTTCTGCCCAGCTAAACTCCGCCGTGGGTGGCTTGAAGATGGTCACCTCCGTGGTGGTGGTGTCTGTACATCCCCACTGGTTGGCTACAATGAGTTCGGTGAGGTAGTTCTCAAACTCAGGGTAGATGTAGTAGGGATTGGCGATAATGGCCGTGTCGGCATCGGTTGAGGTGTCGCCAAAGTCCCAACGCCAGGTGGTGATGGGCTCTGAATAAGTCTCACTGCCATCCGTGAAGTAGGTGATGTCGCCCAGACAGTTGTTCTGAACGATGATCGCTGCCATGGGGGTGGGACGTATGAGCACTTCTTTGGTGATGGTGTTGGTGTAGGTTTGGGTGCCAATCTCTCCGGTAACCGTCAGGGTGACCTGGTAGGTGCCGCCCTGATTGTCCTGATAACTATGGCAGGCATGGCTTTGGAAGCTGTTGTAGCTCTCAGTGGTGCCATCGCCATAGTCCCAATCCCATTGGGTGATGTTGCCGTTTTGGGTCAAAAATACGGAGCTGTCGGCAAAGCAGACCTCTGTTAGTGCACACAAATTGATGGTGTCGGGTACGTAGAAGTCGGCTATCAGACAAGCCCTGGTATAGACCGTCCGGGTGATGGAGTCGGTGCAGCCGGTAAAGTTGGTGACAATGAGCTTGACCTGGTAGCTGCTGTCGTTGGGTGAATACAGGTGGGTGGGGTTCTGATCGGTGGAGGTGTTGGGCTCCGTGCTGAGCGGATCGCCAAAGTCCCACAACCAGCTTTGAATGAAGTTGCCTCCGTGTAGTGATTCATCCGTGAACTGCATGGGGGTATCACAGGCTCCGGCCTCGTAGCTAAAGCGTGGGGTGGGAAGGCTATCGATGGTGATTTCCAGACTGGCGTAGGCCGAGCAGCCATTGGTGTCCACGGCCATGAGCTCTACATTGTAAAGCCCGGGATTGGCAAAGGTGTGTTGGATGCTGTCGTGGTAGGTGGTAATCTGTGGGGTGCCATCGTGGAAGTTCCAGCTGTAGCTGGCCACGCTGTCGTTCTCGGGCAGGTAGTGGGCATAGAAGGTCGTGGGCTGTGTCAAACAAACCTGATCGGCGGTAATCTCTACTTCCAATTGTCCAAACACGCAGACTTCTACCGTGTCGGTGGAGTAACACGCGTTGTCATCGGTCACTGTCAGGGTTACCTGGTAACAGGTGTCGGTGATATCGTAAATATACTCGGGATCGATTTCTGTGCTGTAATAGCCTTCGTTAAGGTTCCATTCCCAGGTTTGGATGGGGCTGCCATCGGCTCCGGGCTCGCTGCCATCAAAGAAGTAAACCTGTCCGGCAGGATCACATACCTGGACAAAGCTTTCGATTTTGGCGATGGGGCGGGTTCGTACCTTCACCCATTGGCGGATGGTGTCGGCACAGCCGTAGTTGTCCGTGGCAATAAGGGTTACCTGAAAGTCGTCGTTGGTGGCGTACAGGTGGGTGGGGTTTTGGATGTTGGCGGTAGTTCCATCGCCCAAATCCCATTCCCAGCCGGCAATGTAGCCCAGCTGACTGTAGCTCTCATCGGTGAAGTAGGTGGTGTCGCCCAAACAGGCATTCTGGTAGCTGAAGTTGGCCAGGGGTGGATCTTTGACCACGATCTGCTCACTGGTGGAAGCCTCGCAGCCTGCCAGGTCGGTGACCGTCAGTGTCACGGTATAGGTGCCGGGGGCGTTGTACAGGTAGTCGGCATTTTGGGTCAGGGCATAGCCGCCATCGCCAAAGTCCCAGTACCAGGTGCTGATCTGTGCGGTGGAGGTGCCTGCAAAGCTTACCGGGGTGTTGGCACACAGGGTGTCGCTGCTCATGGTAAAGCTCACATCGGGGGCGGGGTTCACGCTCAGATCGTGGGTGATGGTGTCGTCGCAGCCCTGGGTGTTGGTCACAATCAGGGTGACGGTGTAATCGCCCGGGCTACTGAACACGTGGGTGGGGTTTTGGTAGGTGCTGGTGTTGGTGTTGCCCGAGAGGGGGTCGCCAAAGTCCCAGTACCAACTGCCAATGTCGGGGGTGTTGTTGGTCAGATCATAAAACTGGGTGGGCTGGCCAAAGCAGGCGTCTTCCCAGTTGAACTCTGCCACGGGACTGGCTACGGAGATCACCGTTCTGGTGACCGTGTTCTGACAGCTGTCGGAGTCGGTAACAGTCAGGGTGACATCGTAGCTTTGGTCGTTGGCATACACGTGGCTGGTGTTGCCGCCATTGGGTGCCAGGATGGTTTCGGTATTGCCATCGTCAAAGTCCCATTCCCATTTTACAATGGCGCCATTGGGGCTGTTGCTCAGGTTTAAGAAGAAGATGGTATCGCCGACGCAGGTGGGCTGACTGTATTCAAAGCTGGCCTGTGGCAGGGGGTTCACCGTTACCGTTTGGGTTTGGGTGGCCGTGCAGCCATCGGTGGTTTGTACGGTTAAGCTTACCTGGAAGTCGCCGGGGCTGTCGTAGGTGTTTTCGGGATCGGGCTGCTGGCTGGTGTGGCCATCGCCAAAGTCCCAAAAGTATTGATCCAGTCCTGTCAGGTCGGTGATGGTAAAGCTTACCGGTTCATGCATACAGGCGGGGGTGAAAGTAAAGTCCACTTCGGGGGCATCGGTGATGGTGATTTCTATGGTGTCGGCATCCGTGCAGTTGCTTTGGCTTTGAATGCTTAAGGTGACTTCATAGGTGCCCGGACCGCTGAACAAGTGGGTGGGATCGCTCTGGCTGCTCTGGTTGGAGGATCCACTGGCGGGGTCGCCAAAGTTCCACTGCCATGCCATGATGGTGCCGGCGCCGTTTTCACTGCTCACGTCATGGAAGCTGATGGGTCCGCTCATGCAGCCCGCATCGTAGTCGATCTGGGCAATGGGTGATGGGGTGATGGTGACGTCCTGGCTATTGGTTGCCTGACAGCCATCGCTGGTGGTGACCGTTAGCATGGCGGTGTAGGTGCCTGTACCTGGGTAAATGTGGCTTACATCGGGATCGTCGGGGAAGTTGATGGTTGCTGTATTGCCATCGCCAAAGTCCCACTCCCAGGTGGTGAGATAGCCGCTCAGGGCAATGCTGTAGTCTTCAAAGAAGGTTTCTGAGTTCTCGCAGTTGGGACTGCTGATGGAAAACATGCTGATGGGCTCGGGCATCACTTCTACCTGGTGGGTAACACTGTTGGTATATCCCAGGGTGTCGATAATGGTGAGGGTGACATTGTACATGTTCGCGTTGAGGTAGGTGTGCAGGGGATCCTGGTTGTTGCTGCTTGTGCCATCGCCAAAGTCCCAGTCGTAGATGGCCACGGCACCCACATCGGTTATGGTGGCATCGGTGGTGAACTGGATGGGGGTGTTTTCGCAGGCGTTGTCCCAGGTGAAATCAACAGGGGGTAGTCCGCCTACGTTTACTTGTATCACGGTTTCAAAGGTGCAGCCGTTTACATCGGTGACGGTCAGGCTCACATCGTAGTCGCCGGGGTTGGTGTAGGTGTGGGTGGTGTTTTGTCCCGTGGCTGTGCCGCCATCGGCAAAGTCCCATGCCCAGTTGGTGATGGTGCTGCCGCTGGTGGCAAAAAAGCCGATGTTGTCGCCTGCCTGGGCGGGGTTGGGTGCCCAGGTGAAGGTGGCATTGGGGGTGTTGGGGGCTTGCACGGTCTTGGTGATGCTGTCGCTGCATTGGTATGTCAGGCTATCGCTGGTGAACACCAGTTTGACATCGTAGAAGCCTCCCGTGGCATAGGTGTGTACGGGATTGGGGACATCGGAGGTGCTGCCATCACCAAAGTCCCAGAGTCTGCTATAGGGCTGATAGCCCGGGGGCAGGGTGCTGTTGTCGGTAAAGGCAAACAGGTTGCAGCCGCTCATGGTGTAACTAAAGTCGGCCGTGGGGGTGGGTACCACGATAATCTCTCCTGTGGCAGTTGCGGAGCAGCCTGCCGAGTCGGTGGCGGTTAAGGTGACGGTGTAGGTGCCGCCATTGGTGTAGCTGTGAACGGGGTTTTGGTCTTCGCTGATGCCGCCATCGCCAAAGTCCCACCACCAGAATTCGATGCCGGTATCGGCACTTCCCTGGAAACTGGTCATACTTTGGGCGCAGGTGGGTGAATCAAAGATTTGCATGCTCACCTGTGGGATGGGGTTGATGGTGACTTGTTGGCTTAGACTGTTCTGGCACAGGTTGGTGTCGGTGATGTAGAGGATCACGTCATAAGTTCCGGGGTTGTCGAACACGTGTCCGGCATATTGTCCGGTGGTGTCGTGGCCATCGTCGAAGTTCCAGTACCAATCGGTGATGGGGGTGCCCGAAGCGCCGTAGAAGAAGGTGGTGTCCATCAAACAGGTGGGCTCGGGATCCCAGGTGTAGTAGATGGTGGGGGTGTTGGGGACGATTACGGGCATTGTCACGGTGTTGGAACAGGTGTAGCCTGAGCTGTCGGCGGTGACTGTGAGGGTGACGTTGTAAATTCCGCCATCTGCGTAAGCATGATTGAAAATGGGGTCGTCCTGGGTGGTGCCATCGCCCAAATCCCAGTCATAATCCACCAAAAAGTAGCCCGACGGTGCCGTGCTGGCATCTTCAAAATGGATGGTGTGGCAGGAGTCGACCACGTAGGTGAAGTCGGCTTGGGGTGGTTCAGAGATACTTACAGTATGAAGGGCGGTTTCGCTACACCCGTTTTGGTCGGTAACGGTCAGTGTGACCTGCATCATACCCCAGGTGGTGTACATATGACTGATCATTTGTCCTGTACCCGTTTGTCCATCGCCAAAGTCCCATTGCCAGCTATTGATATTGGAGGTGCTGCTTCCAACAAAGTCGATGGGGGCTTCCATGCAGGAAATGCTGTCGCTCACGCTAAAATCCACATCAGGTAGTTCATTTACCACGATATTACTTACAATGGAATCTGAACAGCCGTTCTGATCAGTGTAATGATAAATCAATTGATAACTGCCCGGGTTCTGGTAGGTATGTGTGGGGGTGGTTAATGTGGAGGTGGTTCCATCGCCAAACATCCACAAACGATCGATGATTTGAGCAGTTCCAGTGGGGGTATAGATGATGGATTCTCCCAGACAAAACGGGCTGGGGGTGCTCATGGTAAAACCGTGGTCTATCTTGGGTCGGACTGTCAGGTTGGTGACGATCACGCTATCGCAACCATAGATAGCTGTAGCAAGGGTATCGTAGTAAATCCCTGAGTTGTATTGCCATGCGCCTTGGGCAAAAATAGAGTCGTAGTGACAAAGGGTAATATCCACAGGAATTTCATAGGTAGGCCGGATGGTTAAAATCATCTCATCGATGGAGTCGCAGTTGATGATATTGGCCGCTACCAT
Organism: Bacteroidales bacterium; assembly: GCA_965140775.1. Lineage (GTDB taxonomy): Bacteria > Bacteroidota > Bacteroidia > Bacteroidales > F082 > UBA6244. The sequence goes on from OZ223471.1 coordinate 3,023,086, forward strand.
GGTCAGGGTAACTTCTCCCATCTCATTGGGTCCTGGGACGTAGGTGGGTTGCAAAACGTGGGGATCGATAAAGTGTCCTGTGCCACTGGTTTCCCAGTAAAGGGTGGCATAGTGCATGGCAAAGGAGGAGTCGGCTGAATTATGAAAATCGTAGGGCTCTCCAAAGCAAACACTTTCATCGGATCCGGCATGGGCTGAAGCTCCGGGGATGACAACGAGTTGCATTGTGGAGGTGTCGTTGCCGCAGGGTGCCAAACCATAACCTACCATGGTCATGGTCAACGTATCGTTTTGAATCAAACCTTCTGAAGGATCGGGAAAATAGGTGGGGGCGATTTGTCTGGGATCATCAAAGTGTCCGATGCCGCTGGTAAACCAACGGATGGAGTCGTAGTTGGTGGCGGTGGGTGGGGTTTCCAGTCGTGATAGATTAAAATATACATCCTGACAGGTGATGGTGTCGTTGCCGGCGGTGACTTGACATAGCGACTGGATGTTGAGGATTAAATCTGAACTGGCCTCTGTCGTGCAGGGTGAAAGTGCGTATGCAGTAAGGGTTAATTGAACTGATCCGTTTAGAATATCTGCAGAACCCGGAGTATAAATGGCATCTAATTGGTCATCATGATCAAAATAGCCATCTCCTCCGTTATTACTCCAGCGTAATTGCGAAAAATCTTCGGCAACTCCAGCAAGTAAGTATGTATTTCCTTCACAAATTAAACCTGAGGATACATCCAGACTCACACTAGGAGGTGACTGTAAACTTAGCGTCATACTAGATATCACAGGATCAGTACAAGGGACAATGGGTTGTGCCGTCAGTAATAATACCACCGAGTCGTTGATAAGATCAACTGAACCTGGTGTATAGATGGGGTTTTCAATGGAGGGGTCTGAGAAAGTGCCATTTCCCATTGTACTCCATGCAAAACTGGAAAAATGACTTACTTGTCCTGATAAAGGATATGAATCTCCTTTACAGATAATGGCATCGCCCCCTGCATTGGAGGTTGGCACAGGTTGAATATCAAATGTTATCTCTGAAGTGTTGGGCGTACTACATGATCCTTGAGGATAGGCTGTAAGCAACAAGTGGACGATTCCTGTCTGCAATTCATTTGGCCCGGGACTATATATTGGATGAAGTAGTGTGGCATCATCAAATGTTCCATCTCCACCAAAATTATCCCAAAGTAGTGTACTGGCATTGGAAGTGTCTGCATCTGATAAAGAAATCGATCCTTCTATACAAAAAAATGCATCAGGTCCGGCATCAGCAACCGGAGCTCTTTCAAAGGTTACGGAAAGGCTATCCATGACAATATCCAGACATGGGCTGATAGGCACAACGGCAAGTTTCAATGTAACCTCACCCAATAGGAGATCAGTACTTCCAGGAAAATAGGTGGGTGAAATGGCACTTATGTCACTAAAAGTCCCATTTCCGCTGGTGCTCCATTGCAATGAGGTATATTGACTGACCAAAGCGCTGAGCGTAACGTTTTCTGTTTCGCAAATAACGATGTCTGAACCTGTATCCACCTCTGGCAACGACTGTATTGTCAGATTCATAAAGGAAGTGTCGTTGCTACATGGTGGAGTGCCATAGGCAACCATTCCCAGCTGGATTGTACCTGCCTCATTTATCCCAGGTGTATAAATTGGATACAATGAATTGGGATTATTAAAGTTACCGTCCCCCCCAATCCAACGGACTGAATCACAATTAATCGTATCGGGTAATAACGCCGATGTACTAAAATCAAACATTTGATCAGAACAGATGGCTTCATCAGAACCTGCTTGAGAAATTGTTCCTAAAAATAGTGTCATGGAATCAGATTGAGAAACGGAACAAGGAGAATTTGGAGCAGCGGAAAGTGTTAACAAAACACTTCCATTAGAGATGTCTTCCGTTCCTGGGGTATATATAGGGTGTTCAATGGTTGAATTATTAAAGGATCCATCACCTGAACTAGTCCATTGTAAGGAGCTATAATTGACTGCCGAACTTAACAACAAAGTATATGGGGAATTATCGCAATGCGCAACATCGGCTCCTGCATCGACAAATGGTTGTCCATGGATAACCAAATACATTTCAGAAGTATCACTAGTACATGGACTAGACCCATATGCAACCAGGGAAAATTTCACAAACCCCACTTCGTCTGGATCAGGTGTGTAAACAGGATAAATAGCCCTAATATCATCCAAGGAACCTAAACCATTGTGAAACCATCTTATGGAATCACAATGTGAACTATCAGGCACAATAGTCAGGGATGAAAAATCTAATAACTCACCCTGGCAGAGGGTAATGCCCGTTCCAGCAAAAGCCATCGGGGCAACTTCAATTTCAGTGTCCAGATATAGCTGGTTGGTACAAACTGTGTCTGGTGTAGCTCCAGTATCGTCAATAAAGTATTTTGAGAAAAAAATACGATTGATCCCAGGATTGGATAAGTTGGGATAAAAAATATTGTTAACCATACCTGGCCCAGAAAACACCCCATCTGATGGTTGTCCCCATAAGGTAACAGGAGAAGCATTTTGACAGTACAATGACCCCAACCCACCAAAATCAATGTTGTTGTCAAGCAATGAAAAATTTAGTGTGTCAATCATCGTATTTCCATAGGATTCATATTCAAATATGATAGTAACAGTTTCCGTTGCTTCAAATGAACCATCTGCAAACGCCTCAATAACAATGGAATCATTCGTTGAGCCAGCCGGTATTACTAATGAATCAGGGATGAGGGAATAATCAACTCCTTCAATTGCGGATCCCAACACATTGACATAAATAACATAGTCTTCAAGTTGAACTTCATTTAACTCAAAATAAATCGTTGCATCATTACAGCCTTCAATGAGCGAACCGTAACTATCAGAAGAATTTGAGAATTCTGTATGATGCATTGAATACGTAGAAGCAAAACTAAACGCTTCAAGAAATACACCAGAATCCCAAGAGCAGTCCTCTTCGTCCGCAATGGTAAGTTTCATATGATATGTAGAATCAGGATAAACTAAAACACTGGACGATAATACAGTTGTGAATCCGTTAAAGGCAATAGTAAACCCTCCCCAATTGTTAATATAGTATTGACAATTCATACAAGGTCCATCATTTGCAATTCCATTGTTTATATTATCAACCGAAACGTATAAATCCGTATTGGGGACCAAAGCAATGTTGACTTTATTATAGGCAGGCCCTTCAGGATTTGGTCCCGTGATAAAATAAGCAAAAGCATCATTAAATAAATTAACAAGTGTGGGATACTCTTCGGAACCAAACACATATCGAAAACTGATGGAATCACTTTGTGGTATAAAATCAAACTCAAGAATTGAGGCATCATGGGTGTCATTAACGTTTGGAAGGGCATCTAAATCAGGATCGCCTGGAAGCCAGTTACATAAATGGATTGTACGTGGGAATGCTTGAGTTCCCGCAGTATCAGGTATAAGGTCTACATTACCTGAAGATAATACAATTCCTTCATTCAAACCTAAATTCGTAGTATTTCCATTATCAAAGTGACCAATCGCAAAATTAATTGCTCCTGTATAGGTAACATTGGTAGCACTCACTCCATTTCCCAATAATACATTTTGAACCAATTGCTCAGGAGTCATCGTATGGTCTATAAGCAATTGACTATAGGCGACATTCGTATTCACCGAAAAAATTGAAGCCCAAATGATGAGCAAAAGCGTTTGATAACTCATTCGTGAATTTATTCTCATTCTAACTTTTAAATTTGGGGAATGCATATTGTTTTGTAACTTAACTCAGGTGAATTCAAATTGAAGAAAAGATCGGGCGATGTTTACTAGTTTTTATTGAAAACGAGTATTGGGTTGTGAAAAATTGCCAAAGAGTAACAACAGAATAGAACAATTTCATAAAGTCAATATTTTATGTGAGGTACAACTACATTTATTGCATTTTTCCTTAATAATGTCCCAATTATGGATAGCTTTCTTTGCCAATATATCAAGCATATTCTTGCTCTGTCTGAAAAATAAATATTCAGGAACAATATTAATGAATTTTATAATTTATGTAACCATCTATCATGGTTTTTTCTCATCATGCATAAGGATTAAGTTTTAATAGCATTTCAAACATCATGTACATGGCACGGCACTCCGTTCAGACCAATATTAATAAGTTCTTATATTTAGTACATGACAAAAAATCACAACAAATTGATTGTCAATTAAATATGTTAATAACTTGGTGATAACAAATATTATAAATACGCTATAAAAAAACTGGCATTCAGTATCTTAGATGAAATACCACCACGTATGTCATTAAGATACATGAACACCAGTAATGAGAGTAAAAATAGCATTTTAGTCTCAACTTTATCTGAAGTCTTCGGGAATAATATGAATTTAGCCCGAATTAAGTTCTTTGGCTTATTTATTTCTGCTCTTTGCACGGAAGAAAGGTTTACAGTCTATTCAAATACGGACTAAACTTTCTTGCAAACGTTCTGTTTAACTACGATATAGATAGATTTAAAGAATGTTGCAAATTTTTGTCATGTACTTAATAGTTTGATTTTTAATGCAACTATTTTGGCGGATGATTTTTATAGTGGTTGGTAGAGGTGAAATGAAGATACAAGCTGCAACCTGTACCCCAATATGTGCCTCTTGGGGCTGAAGTAAAAGTCTTTTGTTGTTGACATACTCATAGCTGTAATCTATGCAGGGAGGAATAGCACCCTGTTGCCGAATCACTCAAACAATTAAAAAAAAATGAAAGGAAAAGTTGGAAATTAACCAGTGATTTTAAAACAAACTGTCGAACTAAGGATGCGAAAGCGTTGCTGAATAACTACGCTTAAGTTGGGCAAATATAACAGAACTAGCATAAACACCCTAAATTTGTATGTAAACCAGTATGTAGAAATGAAAAAAACGCCTGCAATCTATTGATTTACAGGCGTTTTATATTTGTTAACGTAGTCCGTACGGGATTCGAACCCGTGTTACCAGGATGAAAACCTGGCGTCCTGACCTGACTAGACGAACGGACCATTTTGGTTAGGAGGTGCAAAAATAGGCACTTTTTTGATTCGTGCAACTTTTTCAAATATTTTTTTGAAGATTTTTTACAGACCCCTGTCAGGCTACATCTCGGTGTCGGCTTGAAACTTAAAACCCAGGCGTTTACCGGTTTTCAACGAAATGGTATCCATGGTGTTTTTCATCTCAAAAACACTTACTTCTTTCACCAAATTGTAGTCAGGAGTGAGTAAATCAAAATTCACCGTATAGGTGATGGCTGTTTCAAGCAAATTGGTGATGGCCTGCTTGTTCAGGATGTGTTTTCCGAAGTCGTTATAAACAAACCCCAACTCGCGTTTGCCTTCAACAAAATAGTGGTTGTCTTTATTCACAAAAATCCGCCCAATTAAGTAACCAATGTCGTTCACACGGTTGTACTTAAACGAATCCGACAAAAAGTTATATATGTTGATGATGCCGCAATAGCTGCGGTTCTTGTCTTGGCGGATATAGTCGGTGCGCATAACTTCATGGTCGCGCGAAAACTCAAACACATTGGTGTGCATCAAAAACAAGAGGGTGTCGCCACCAAATTTAAGTTCTATCTCAAAATCGCTCAGGCTGTTCGACTCGAAGGGAATCTTCGGGCCGGACAGATTTTCGTTGACATACTGCGCATATTTTTCTTCCATTTCAAGGAGCGTGGCCTTGAGGGTTTTCAGTGCGTTGAGGGTATTGCCATACACTTCCTGCTTTAGGGTAGCTTTGGCCACCATCATTTCAAAAAGCGGGTCGGCTGGTACTTTCTTTTTCATTATCCGGATATTTGTGGGCAAGGGATTAGCCTGAAATCAAGGAAATTGCCAACAGGCTTTCATCCTGATACTTAGCCAACACCACTCCCGCATTTATAATGTTATAACCTGCACAAATATAAGGAATTATCGGATGGGGATTTCCATAAAAGCAACGACAAACTATCCTTCGAAAGTAAACGAAAGCAGAAAAACCTTGGATTTTAATTGGTCGATGCTATTGGTGTAGAGGTTTCCTTCGCGGAGAATCAGGTTGTTGAAACCATAACCCATCTTGATTTCGGTACCAAATTTAAAATAGGTGGTATAAAAATCGAATCCCACACCCAATTCGAGCGACACGTCATGACGATTCAGTTTTACCGTAACATCACTTACGTTTTCCTCCGCCTTTTTTTGCGAAGCCAAATCGATGGAATATTTGGCGCCACCCAGGACATAGGCTGCCACATTGTTTAGTCGGTGAGTTTTATATTTGAGTTCCAACGGAAAATCAACAATGGTGGAAGTGATACTCTTTTTCATCTCCACAAACTGCGCCTCATTGTTTTTATACACGAGAATATTATAATTCAAAATGCGTTCGCCAAAAGCCAGCGATGGAATAAACCGGAGGTCGAGCAGGGGTGTGATATGCAAGTCGCCGACAATACCAATGCTAAAACCCGGTGTGGGCGTGGAGTTTACACTATAGGCAAAGGCCGAATCCACCGCATAAAAATCGGGTAATTGCTCGGTGGTCCATTTTACAAATTGCAGATTATCAATAGTTTTTACCGAAAACAACATTTGATTGGCACCCAAAATAAATCCAAAATGATACCGGTTGTGATCGAATGTGGGCAAGTTCATCGATTTGCGCTGCTGCCCCACAGCCTCACCTGCAAAGAGCAAAAAAAGCAGACCCAAACCTGCCATCAATAAATTCGATTTTCGGGGATATTGTATCATGTGTAGTGTAACGTGTTTCTTTTCAGGATAGTATTTCATGTGGTTCGGTTTAAACAAATTTTTGTTAAAACTCTTGTCTTCAAACTATTTAGTAGCCCAATACAGGGTAGCAATACCCATGGTCAATCGTTTCTGACGGGTTTCCTTAAACCCGGCCATTTCCATTTGTTCCAGAAATTCTTTGCCTTCAGCAAATTTAGCCACCGAATCGGGCAGGTAGGTATAGGCTTCTTTGTGTTTTGAAACAGTGCGGCCTACCACCGGCAATATGTATTTAAAATAAAACAGGTATATCTGTTTGAATAAAAATTTATCGGGCTTCGAAAACTCGAGCACCACGACCCTGCCGCCGGGTTTCAGCACGCGATTCATTTGTTGGAGTCCCTTTTGCAGGTTTTCAAAATTCCTTACCCCGAAGGCCACGGTAATGGCATCGAAGGAATTGTCGGAGAAGGGAATTTTAGCCGAATCGCCATGCACCATGCGGATGATGTGGTCGAGTTTCAGCTTTTTTATTTTTTGCTCACCCACTTCCAGCATTTGTGCTGCAATGTCGAGACCCACAATTTTTTTTGGTTCCAGTTTGGCCAATTCGATGGCCAGGTCACCGGTTCCCGTTGCCACATCCAAAATTTGTTTGGGCTTCATGGGTTCCAGCAATTTACGCACTTTTTTGCGCCACAGGATGTCGATGCCTCCCGAAAGCACATGGTTCAACAGGTCATATTTGGGTGCAATGTCGTTGAACATTTTTTCCACCTGTTGTTTTTTACCGGGAGTGTTATATTGAGCCATTGATGTGTCTTTTGAGAGTTATTGGGCGGTCATCATTTTCGCAACCTCTGCCCGTAGTTTGGATTTATTCACCGGAACCACCCCGACTTCCTCACAAACCAGGCCTCCGGCGAGGTTGGCCATGGCGGCCATCATGGGAGGTTCCACCTGTAGCGCCAACAAAAGGGCGGCTACACTTATAACGGTATCGCCCGCTCCCGACACATCGGCGATGTTGCGGCGGTGGGCACTGATCAGCTGCGATTCGTAGTTGCCATCATTTTCCCAACTGATAAACACCCCCAATTCCGACAGGGTATTCAGCACCATTTTACATTGCAGCTTATCCTGCAACTGCGATACCATCATTTCCAGTTGTTGGTTGTTTCGCGGATCGAAGTTCACCCCAAGTCCTTCTTTTACTTCTTTGAGGTTGGGTTTGAAAAGGGTTACATGGCGATAATTCAAAAAATTCAGCTTTTTTGGATCCACGGCCACAGGTATCTTGCGTTGGCGTGCTTCTTTCACAACACCTTCTATCAGGTCAGGGGTAATCACCCCTTTGTCGTAATCCTGAAAGATAACCACCTGGATATCTTGATGGTCAAATAATTCCTGAATTCGCTGAACGAGGGTCGTCACTTGCTGAGGAGTAAGGGGGTCGGTCATTTCTTCATCCACACGAAGCATTTGGGTGTGGTTTCCGATAATCCGAAACTTAGTGGTGGTAATACGCTCATTATCTGTAATTAATCCATCCAATGGCATGCCGGCATCTTGCACGAGTTGTTTGAACTCCTCCCCTTTTTGGTCGTTGCCAATTACCGAACACAGGATGGGATTGGCCCCCAAAGCCTTGAGGTTTAATCCAACATTGGCAGCACCTCCAAGGCGGTTTTCCCGATTTTTAACGGCCACAATGGGTACCGGAGCTTCGGGGCAAATGCGGTCCACCTGTCCCCAGATGTAAGCATCCACCATCACATCCCCTATTACCAACACATTGAGGTTGTTAAACTGTTCAAAAAGCTGATCGATCTTGTCAGAAGTAAACATGCGCATTATTTAATTGGACTGCAAAAATAGGTAAATATCCAGAAGTATGAAAAACGTGAAAACCATCCGCTTGTTGTAGTCAGGGTGTGGCAGGCCTCCGGTTTTTCAGGTGGGGAAAATTGGCATGAGCAAGATGGGCGCAACACTGCCCGTATGTTTAAACTATTTATTGATGGTCAAAGCTTTATCAAAAATATTCACTCCGCCTTTCACACCAAAATCCATGGTTTGAACTGGATAAGCAATGGAAATGTTTTCCTTTTCAAATCGTTTTTTAATGCGCATGATGGCCTCGCTCATGGCATTGAGATAGTCGGTTTGTTGTTGGAAATCGATCCAAAAACGGACCTCAAAATTGTAGGAATAGCTCCCGATGTCGGTGAAATAAAAATCGATGGGATCGGATTTCAGAAGCGCAGGAATCTGATTAATTTCATCCAGGGCCACCTGTTTCACTTTATCCAGATCGTCGCCATACGACACGCCGGTTTTCAGTATAACGCGCCGCTTGTTGTAGGTAGAAAAGTTGGTGAAGGTGGCATTGTATATCAGTTGGTTGGGAATAAACACCTCTTGCCCGCTGATATTTTTCACGGAAGTGGTAATCAAACCTATTTTATTCACTTGTCCATACACGCCATCTAAACTTACCCACTCCCCTTCCTTAAAAGGCTTCTGCATGGTAACCAGCATGCCCGAAAACATGTTGGAGGCAATGTCCTTAAATGCGAATCCGGCAATAATGCCCACAATTCCGGCACCGGCGAGCATTTTGGTTACATAACTCTCCAGCCCCAATACCTCGAGGGCCAAAAATACTCCCGACACCATCACCACCACATACAACACCACCGAAATCAGTTGGGCCATGCTGTTGTTGGTTTTTAGAATGCGTGCATAAAACTTCAGGGAATATTTGCGGATAAGATGGGCCAGAAGGTAAAAGGCCAACAGGACCAGCAGCGACATAAAAATCCGGGGCAACACATGAAAAACAGGAATTCCTATATCGTGCAGCCATTGAGCCAGATGGTGTATTCCCGTTTGCATTATCCTCTGATTAATTGATACTAAGTAAGTTTCGACAGGGCTTTTTTAATTCTTTTTACGGCTTCTTCGATGAGGGAAGTGCTGGTAGCATAGGAAAGACGGATACAATTGGGATCGCCAAAGGCGCTTCCGGCCACCAGAGCCACATGGGCTTCGGCCAGCAGGTAGGCACAAAGTTGGTCGCTGTTGGCTATCACTGTTTTGCCATCACTTTTGCCAAAATAGCTGCTCACGTCGGGGAACAAATAAAAGGCTCCTTTGGGCAAATTGGTTTTTACTCCTTCAATTTCCTGCATCAGCGACACCAACAAATCCCGACGTTCTTTGAAGGCAGCCACCATGGTAGCTATTTCGGGCACCTCCCGGGGGTCGGCTTCCAGAGCTGCGGCGGCAGCCATTTGCGAAATGGTGCCTGCCCCCGAAGTATATTGTCCTTGGAGTTTGGTACAAGCCTCGGCAACAAACTGTGGTCCGGCCATATAACCAATACGCCAACCGGTCATGGCAAACCCTTTGGAAACGCCATTGACAATCACCACCTGGTCTTTTATTTCAGGAAAGGATGCCGGGCTCACAAACTCACCTTCAAACAGGATATGTTCATAAATTTCGTCTGAAATAACCAACAAATCAGGATGTTTCGCAATAACGGCAGCAAGCGCCTTGGTTTCTTCATAGGAATAAACCGAACCGGTGGGGTTGCTGGGCGAATTCAACAAGATGGCCTTGGTACGAGGGGTAATGGCCGCTTCAATCTGTTGGGGTGTAATTTTAAAGTCCGCCTCAATTCCTGCCTCAATCACCACATCTTTACCACCTGCCAACCTGATCATTTCGGTATAGGAAACCCAATAGGGCGCCGGCACAATGATTTCGTCACCCGGATTAAGCAAACACTGAAATAGGTTGGACAACACCTGTTTGGCGCCATTGGATACCACAATTTGATTGGGCTGATAATCCAAACCATTGTCGCGCTTAAGTTTTTTTACAATGGCCTCTTTCACCACCAACAAGCCCGCCACAGGAGGGTATTTGGTAACATTGTTATGGATGGCGTTGATGGCTCCTGTTTTAACAAAATCGGGGGTGTTAAAATCGGGTTCGCCAATACTAAGGTTAATGATATCAATGCCTTGCGCCTGCAACTCGCGGCTTAATCGGGTCATCTCAAGGGTAGCCGACTCGGTCAGGTTTAATATTCGGTTGGAAAGTATGCTGCTGTTCACGATGCAATTTTTTTTGAAACGCAAATATATGGAATTAAGCTGCGCGCCCATGGTTTTGTTGTGAAAAATATAACATAAGAATAACCCTGACATCCCAAAACCATTGATGACTTAGTATTCGCCTGAGAAAAAAATGTTGTTTCTTTGTAGTAGCGTTTATTAAACAATAAATATATGATACCGGAGATTATTAAATACACCTTACCGTCACTGCTACTGCTGGTGGCCGTTTATTTGATGTTGCGATTTTTTTTAAAACACAACCAAAATCAGCTTAACTACCTCAAGGATGAGCAGGATTTGGCCCGACTGAAACTGGATTTGGAAAGAAAGCAACAAACCCAAAAAGTGATGATCCCTTTAAAATTGCAGGCTTACGAGCGGATGGTGTTGTTTTTGGAACGCATCAATCCACCCAACCTCATCAAACGATCGATGAGTCACGGACAAAAGGTTTCCGAACTCCAAAGTGCCATGTTGCGCAATATCCGCGATGAATATGAGCACAACATGTCGCAGCAACTCTATATCGGAGAAAACGCCTGGGAATTGGTAAAAACAGCCAAAGAGGATGTAGCCCGGGTGATCAACACCAGCTCTGCCAAATTCAAAACCGATGACGAGGCAGCATTGATGGCCAAGGACTTGTTGACCTCGGGATTCGACACCAGAAACGATCCCATTGAGAAGGCCATGTCGCAGTTGAAAAAAGAAGTTAAAGAACTGTTTTAATCCATGGATGCGCAATTGGAAATCCGACATGTGAGTTTTGTGGGGTCGGGCAATGTGGCTACCCACTTAGCCCGGGCATTGCAAAAGGCAGAGATAGAAATCGACGGAGTTTTCTCTCCCACAGCTTCCCATGCCATGGAGTTTTCCAAAGCTTTCAACTGTCGGTTGGTTCATGACATACATGATTTATCCTCAGGTACCGACCTTATTTTGTTGTGCGTTCCTGATAATCAGGTAGCTGCCACTGCCCATGCCATTGCGCCGGGCAGGGCTATCGTGGCCCACACTTCGGGCATCGTCAACCTCAGCCAAATTTCAACAATTTCGCACCCCACGGGCGTATTCTATCCGCTTCAAACCTTTTCCAAACAACGGGAAGTAAGTTTTACCGACATTCCCTTTTGCATCGAAGCGAGCGATCAGCATACCAAAGAAGCGCTCACTCAGCTGGCCTATTTATTAAGTAACCGGGTGGCAGAAATTTCTTCCGAAGACAGAGCACTTTTACACCTTACTGCGGTGATGGTCAACAACTTTACCAACCGCCTTTATGGCATGGCCCACGAAATTCTGACGGAAAACAACCTGGATTTCAACCTGTTGGTACCACTTATCCGTGAAACAGCTTTGAAAGTAGCTCAAATGCCACCGCATCAGGCACAAACCGGACCCGCTCGCAGAAAGGACGAAATCACCCTGATGCGACATCGGGAATTGCTGAAGGACTTCCCTCATTATCAACAACTTTATCAACTACTTACCGATCAAATTATAAAAATATACCATGAGTAACTACAAAGCTTTACTTAAAAACGTCACCACTTTTATTTTCGATTACGATGGCGTGATGACCAACGGCACACTCATCCTGCTCCACGAAGGACATCCCCTGCGGTCGGCCAATGTGAAAGATGGTTATGTGTTGCAACTGGCCGTAAAACTGGGATACAAAATAGCCATTATTTCAGGTGGTTTCTCCAAATCCATGGAAAACAGGTTTGAAGCGCTTCAGATTAAAGACGTGCACCTGGGCGTAAAAAACAAAATTGAAACTTTTGAAAAGTTTATACAAAAATACAACCTCAATCCTGAGCAAGTAGTTTACATGGGCGACGACATTCCCGACTACAAAGTAATGCAGCGGGTGGGTGTACCCGTGTGTCCCGCCGATGCCGCAGAAGAAATCAAAGCCATCTCACTGTACATCTCCGACAAAAAAGGTGGCGAAGGCTGCGTGCGCGATATCATTGAGCAAGTGCTGAAAGTGCAAGGAAAATGGATGACTGAGGAATCGTTTTTGTGGTAGGAGAGTGGGAAGATGGAAGTCGGAAGTCGGAAGTCGGAAGTGGGGAGTCGGGAGTCGGAAGATGGAAGATGGAAGTCGGAAGAAAAGGTGAATGGAATAGATGTTGCTAATCGAAAGACAGAATTATTGAATAGCCCATAGGACTTCAATATCAATAGATTAACCACCTGATTTGAAACACTGGAAATCAATTGCCCTTCGGCTTTAGTCAAGGGCAATAAAGAGTAAAGAATAAATTAATTGTGAAAAGTAAGGAATTGGTTGTCGGGTGAAAATACCCGCAAAATCCTAAAATAAAGACAATGCCAACAATGATTAAAAAAACGCTGTGTGATGCTGATAAATCTTTTTAAACTCGTTCGGTGGCCAAATTTGCTGATGATCGCACTCACCATGTGCCTGATGCTCTTCTGCTTGATTAACCCTGCATTGGGGCTCAAGCCCTTTGAAGCGGGAATGACTCTCTTGCAGTTTATCTTGCTCATGGCTTCCGTATTATTGATAACCAAGGGGGGCTATATCATCAACGATGTGGCAGACATCAACCCCGATTCAATAAATAAACCCGGTAAAAATCTGGTGGGGGATCAAATTTCAGAAAAAACAGCACAGACCTTGTATTGGGTTACAACCCTCGCAGGACTGGCTGCCGGAACACTTTTCTCCTATCTCTTGCATCAAATCAATTACAGCCTGATTTTCCTGTTTTCGGCAGGCTTGCTTTGGTTTTATTCACAAAAATATAAATGTCAGCCACTAGTGGGCAATTTGGTAGTGGCCATTCTCAGCAGCCTTTCGTTCGGATTGGTATGGTTGTTCGATTTTTTTGCACTAAGCAATCAGGGAGAAGCATTTGCCCAGGTGCTGCCATCTTTCTCAAAAGTAACCACCCTAGTGTTGATTTATGCAGGGTTTGCCTTCATCATCAGCCTGTTTCGGGAGCTCATCAAAGATATGGAAGATTTTAAAGGTGACAACCGCTTTGGATGCCGAACCCTACCCGTAGCTTATGGAACCGGCGTGGCTAGGATTACGGCGCTGGTGGTGGGCTATATTTCCCTCCTTGGCCTGCTATGGACTACTTATTATTTTTATTTAATGACTTATAAGCTGCTCGCAGGTTGGTTTGTGCTCATGACATTACTTTTGGCATGGATGCTTGTTCAGCTGCATCGCGCACACGACAAACCACATTTTGCGGGACTGTCGCGACTGAGCAAATGGCTGATGCTTTTAGGTGTGATCTCCTTGGTGTTGTTTTATTTTGAAGGATCATGATGTTACCTGAACTACTTAAATCATACGAAGTAATACTGGCTTCCGGGTCGCCACGTCGCAAAGACTTGTTGGCAGAAATGGGTATTCATTTCGATGTACAGACCAAGCCCGGAGATGAAACTTTTCCTGAATCGCTTCCTACCCACGAAGTAGCAGGATATCTCAGTTTACAGAAAGCCCTGAATTTCGCCAACAAAGGACTTACTGAAAACCAACTGATTATCACCGCCGACACCATTGTGGTGGTGGATGGCACTATTCTGGGAAAACCCGTCAACGAATCCCAAGCCTGTGAGATGCTCACGCAACTTTCAGGAAAAATCCATGAGGTGATCACAGGTGTTACGCTCATGACCGCCCACAAGTCCCATACCTTTTCGGTGGCAACTGAAGTGGTATTCAAGAAACTGTCGGTGGAAGAAATTGACTATTATGTGCACCATTTCCAACCCTTCGACAAGGCCGGAGCCTATGGCATTCAGGAATGGATTGGTCATGTGGCCATTGAGCGCATCGACGGGTCGTATTTTAATGTGATGGGACTACCCACCCACAGATTGTATGAAGAATTAATCCACTTTTTAAACCCGAAAGCATGAAAACAACCCTTACCCTACTATTCTTGATGATGGCCTTTGCCGTCATCGGACAACCCACGGCCCGCAAGGTGGTCGAAAAGCAAGTGGAAGCCTACAATCAACGAGATATAGATGCCTTCATGGCCACTTATTCATCCAAAATTGCCATTTACATCTTTCCCGACAGCCTGTACATCAAGAACAAAACAGAAATGCGAGCACGCTACATTCAGTTATTCGACAACACCCCCGATTTGGAGTGCATGATCAACAGTCGCATGGTTCTGGGATCCACCGTCATCGACAAAGAATACGTACGTATGAACGGCCAATACAAAGACGCCATCGCCATCTATCAAGTTGAACAGGACAGCATTGTTCGGGTGACCTTTGTAAGGGAATGAGTGGGGGGAGTCCGAAGTCGGAAGTCCGAAGTCGGAAGTCGGAAGTCGGAAGAAAAGGTGAAGAGGTGAAAAAGTGAAGAGGAGATAAGGAGAATGAATAAAGGCAATTGTTGTTGTTAATCGAAAGACAGAGTTGTTGAATAGCCCGTAGGGCTTCAATGTCAATAGATTAATAAAGTTGACGGCACCTTGTCCGTAGGACATCAACAGGAGTGGGGAGTCGGAAGTCCGAAGTCGGAAGTCCGAAGTCGGAGGTTGGAAGAAAAGGTGAAGAGGTGAAAAAGTGAAGAGGAGATAAGGAGAATGAGTAAAGGCAATTGTTGTTGTTAATCGAAAGACAGAGTTGTTGAATAGCCCGTAGGGCTTCAATGTCAATAGATTAATAAAGTTGACGGCACCTTGTCCGTAGGACATCAACAGGAGTGGGGAGTCAGGAGTCGGAAGTCCGAAGTCGGAAGTCGGAAGAAAAGGTGAAGAGGTGAAAAAGTGAAGAGGAGATAAGGAGAATGAGTAAAGGCAATTGTTGTTGTTAATCGAAAGACAGAGTTGTTGAATAGCCCGTAGGGCTTCAATGTCAATAGATTAATAAAGTTGACGGCACCTTGTCCGTAGGACATCAACAGGAGTGGGGAGTCGGAAGTCGGGAGTCGGAAGTCCGAAGTCGGAGGTTGGGAGTCTCGTCCCTTGTCCCTTGTCCCTTGAACCCAATTGAACTCTTGAACACTTGAACTCTTGAACTCTTGAACCCTTGAACCCCATTGAACCATTAAAACCCTATCTTTGCAAAAAAAATAATAAGTCCGTGACCTTTAACGACCTCAACTTAAACACCCCCCTTACCAATGCGTTGGCCGATTTGGGTTTCGACTACCCCACGCCCATACAAAAGGCTTGTTTCTCACTCATCCTGTCGGGAAAAGATACCGTGGGTGTGGCACAAACAGGTACCGGAAAAACCTTTGCCTATCTATTGCCACTGCTGCGGTTTTTTCCTTATTCTGAGCAACGTGCCCCACGGATACTCATTATTGTACCCACGCGCGAACTGGTGACACAGGTAGTGGACGAAATTGGAAAACTAACCACCTATATGAGTGTGAGGTACGCCGGCGTTTATGGTGGTACCAATATCAAAACACACAAACAACTGGTGCACAGCGGCCTGGATATTCTTGTGGCCACTCCCGGCAGGATGCTCGATTTGGCACTTACCGGGGTGCTTTCGGTTAAGAGCATTCAAAAGTTTGTGATCGATGAAGTGGACGAAATGCTCAACCTGGGTTTTCGTCCCCAATTGATGTCCATCATGGAAATTCTACCCGAAAAAAGGCAGAACATCATGTTTTCGGCCACCCTAACCCCTGATGTGGAGACAGTTATCAACACTTTTTTCAGCCATCCCGAACAAGTGGTGATAGCTCCCCACGGAACTCCCCTCGAACAAATCATTCAACGGGCATACGATGTCCCCAATTTCTTCACGAAAGTAAACCTGCTAAAACACCTGTTGGATACCGACTCCTCCATGGAGAAAGTCCTGATTTTTGCCGGCAGCAAACGATTGGCCGACCGCTTGGCTGAAAAACTAACCGGTTTTAACAACCTCAATCCGGGGGTTCTACATTCTAACAAATCGCAGAACAACCGCTTTTTAACCCTCAAACAATTCGAAGAAGGTCAGTTTAAGGTGCTCATTACCACAGATATCATGGCCCGGGGTCTTGACATTTCGGACGTGAGCCACGTAATAAACTTCTCCATGCCCGACCTGCCCGAAGACTATATCCATCGCATCGGCAGAACAGGCCGTGCCGACAAGGAGGGTGTGGCTATCTCTTTTATCAACGAACTGGAGAAACAATCGCAGGGCGACATCGAAAACCTTATGAAAATGGCCATTCCCATGGAAATTTTACCCGAAGAAGTAGAAATCTCGACCATCACCACCGAAGAAGAAAAACCTGCACCACTTTACGATAAACCATACCTCACCAACCCTACCCGCAAAAAATCCACCGGTGCCTTCCACGAAAAATCAGAAAAAAACAAAAAAGTGAATTCAGGTGGCGCCGGACGAAAAGAGAAAAAACGGAAAGCGGCCAAGAGGAAGAGGTAGCATCGATGGTCAGACGCCCCTCGAAAAGGGGCGTTTCTATGAAGATACTAAATTGGAAACCTCACTCCTACCCCGCAAATAATACAATCGCCAAACCAACAACCCCAGACTCACAATTAGCAAAATAACTAAATGTTGGAAGTTGTGCAGCACATGACTCCAGTCGCCACCCATCACAAAAAGACGGGTCATGGCTTCGAGCATGGGCGTGGTAGGTACGGTGGCTGCCAACCATTGCAAGGGCAAAGGCATCTCCGACAGGGGCCAACTATAGCCCGATAGCAAGAAAAACGGATAAGTGGTAAAAGCCAGAATTTCCATCATGCGTATCTGATTTCGAACAAAGGAACCAATCAACAGTGCATAAACCATAATGGTCACCAAAAAAGTCATGCCCACCACAAATATGGGGACTACGTCTCCCAGAACCGGCAAATCGAAATAGGGGAAAATCACCGTGACAAATAGCAGGTAATAAGCAAGATATAAAAAAGCGTAGTAACCTGTTTTTCCAAACAAATAATTGACCACCCCATGTTTGCCTTCGTGAAGCCATTGATCCAAATATCCTTTTTCGGCATCACGGCCAATACTCTCGCCCAATCCCAACAACAATGTTTGCTGAAGAATGAGGAAAAACAAACCCGGCAACAGAAAATTACCATAGCTGTTGATGTTGTTGTAAATGGGCTTCACTTCGGCATTCACCGGATTGATCATTTCCATGGCAAATTGAGCTCCGATGCCCTTCGCCTCGAAATAGTGCAGCCGAATGCCCGCCCCAATGGTCAGCATTACCTTGTTCACAGCCATATTGAGGTCGTTGCTGGGTAAAAACCGGGTGTTGTTCAAATACAGGTTCACGTCGGCACCTTCCAAACGCAATATCTTGTTTTCGAAACCTTTGGTAAAAATAATGAACCCTGAAACTTCCAGGTTGTTGAGCTTTTCAATACCATCCTGATAATCTTCCAGATAGCCCACCAATTCAATTTTTGGGTTGGCCGACAATAAGCGCGTCATTTCACGGGTGGTGGGTGTATTGTCGTAATCCACCACGGCGAAACGTATTTGGTCAATGTCTTTATTGATATAAATAGATCCCAAAAAGAAAGCGTACAACAACGGAGCTATCAACACCGTGAGCAGAATGCTGTGATCGGTAAGTACCACACGCGATTCATGGATCAATATTTGCCGTATGGTGTTAAATTTTTGCATGATAAAGCTTTAGTTGAGCCGAATGGATACGGAAATTGTCGTTGAGCCGCAGCCCCAGCCAGGTGGTAAAAAATCCAACCGCAAGAAAAATGCCCAACCCTAATAATTCAGGGTAAATGTATCCGAAAGGGGCCCCAATTTGATATACCTTGAAAAAGGCATGTAAAAAATGGGTGTAAGGAATAAATTGGGCATAAAGGGAATTAAAAAAAGGCATTCCAAACATGGGAAACGTAAAACCACTGAAAACAAATGCCGGCGAATTGTAAAAAAAGGCAATATCGAGGGCAAGAATCTGGTCGTCGATGGTGGCCGAAAGCATCAAACCCAACATAATATTTACCAACAGGAATACACTAAACAGCACCAACAACTCAAACTCTTTATCCTTGAAAGGAATATCGAACATCAGAAACACCAACGCGATATACATGGTGACGGCAAACCCCATCAAAAACAAAGCAATGGCTTTTCCTACCACGATGTTGATGGATTTTCTGCCCGCCACTTCAACCAACTCCAAAAAAGTACCCATTTCAAGCTCGTTATTGATGGAGCGTGTGGCCACGAAAAACATGATCATTTGCAACAACACCGTCATAAGTCCGGGAACCAGGTAGTATAAATAATTGTAGATGGGATTAAACAGCGGTTTGGAGTTCACGCTGATGGGCATGGACAGGTTAAACGCCTGTTTGGGGGTAAGTCCCTGCGCCACCAGCTTCTGCATGGAAACCCCGGTAGAGAGCGTTGCCCCGATGAGCATGGCATCACGCTGAAGCACATTGCCATACACGATGTTGGAAGAATTGGTCAGCACCTGAAAAGTGGCTTGTTCGCCCCGCATGATGGTCTGTTGAAAGCCTTTGGGAATGACGTAAACAGCCTTTTCGGGATGGTTCAGAAAGAAGGTTTCCAGATCATCGCCCGAATCGAGATAGTAAGTTACCTGCATATCCGGAGAGCTGTTGACATATTGACCCAACAATCGGGAAAGTTCGGTATGGTCCTGATCGGCAATGGCCACCGACACCTTACGTAAAGCTCCGGCCTGATAGATAAAGGCCAGCAGCACAAAGGTAACAGCAGGAATCCACAACAGCAATATACGTGCAGATTTGCTTTCGCTGATGATCCGCAGTTCGCGGTCGGCTACCTTGATGAATCCCGGTGTTTTCAAAATCTGATGGTATCTATTGGTGAGGCTTTATCTTTGTAAACATAGTTATTCGGCTACCGGCAGCATTTGCTTTTTCATTAGTTACTCGTCGGTATTCTCGTTGTTCAGTCCCAGAATCTCTTCTATTATTTTTTCCGAAACCCTAAAATTCGTCAATAAAGGTTTATCGAGTAAGGGCTTGACCTTTTCTACCAACCCTTTTTGTTTAGCTTTAACAATTATTCCAAGTGCACCCGTTACCTTCAGATTCAATCTATTGGCAAGCTTTCTTGCTCTTAAGTCATCCAAAATTAGCAACACATCTTCATATTCCTTTGCCAATGCAATTGCACTTGCTTCTCCCCGGTCAACTTGAGTTTCTACGAATTCCTGATATTTTTTGTCGGAAGCAGCTTCAATTTTTATCCAATGAGGAAGCTTTTCACCATATTCTTCAGCAATTTCGGGAGTTGTTAGCAGGTCTCCATAGACCTTATTCAACAAATCGAATTCTTCAATTTTTTGGAAAATTATTAGCGTACATGTATCTGAAATTACTACCTTATGCATTTGTAATATCTAAATGAAGGTCATTGATCGATGTACTAAAAACGGAAACTCCATATATTCCCATCACTTCAATAAAGGCACGCTTTGAAAGTCCAACCATTTCTGCCGCTTGACCTGAAGACAGCTTTCCTTCCTCATAAAGTTTGGCAGCTATCATCATCGAAAAATCATAGTCACTTATATCTACGCTATCGGGTAAATTTATTTGTATAGTCCTCATTTTTTACATTTTATTACAAAGATACATATTTAGATTTCAAAGCCCTTTGAATAACATGGCTTATTTCGGGCTATGGAAGTTGCACCTGAACCGTCATGCCGGGATGCAAACCATCAACAGGATTGACAGGAACCAGACGTACTTCAAAGGTTTTCAGGTCGAATTCGCCCTTGGCTTGGGTGGGTACCCAGGTGGCAAAGTCGGCCATGACGGCCAGGTAACTCACCCTGAATTCCAGTTCTTTACCGGCCAATCCGGGGACTTTTCCTTTGAGGATGGTTCCTTTTTTAAAGAAATCCAATTTATCCTCACGCACATTCAATACGGCATAAATTTTTTCGGGAATCATGATGGTGAGGATGGGATATCCGGCACCCATCACCTCTCCTTCCTCGGAAATTTTGGCACTTATATCGCCCGAAACGGGTGCGATCAATTCCAACTGCTCGTAGTAAGCCATGGCCTCCTCGTACATTCCTTTGGCTGCCTCCACTTCGCCTTTCACTATCTGCACATCCTCGTGGGTGGCACCGGTTTTAGCCATATCGTAAATTGCCTTAGCGGCTTCCATCTCGTTTTTGGCGGCAGTATATTTAAACTCCATTTCGTCCATTTCCTGACGGGAAATGATGCTGTCGGCATACAACATCTGAAATCGTTTGTAGGTTTTTTCGGCAAATTCAAACTGACTTCGGGCCATCTTATACTGATTGCCGGCGGCTTCAATTTCTTCCTTACGAGCTCCTTGTTTTACCCTTTCGAGCATGGACTCGGCAGCATATTTCACCCCTTTGGCCTGCCCCACTTTGGCATCCATGATATTGGCTTCAAGGGTAGCGAGCACCTGTCCCTTTTCTACGTGATCGCCCAGTTCCACCATGATTTCATCTATCCTTCCGGGAATTTCAGAAGCCACATTTACCGTGGTAGTCTCGAACATGCCTACAATGATGTTCTCAGGTTTTTCGTTGTGACGGATGATTAAAAAAACCACGGCCACCAGTATTACTACGATGGGAATGGCCAATGCAATCACACTTTTATTGATCTTCATGACAGCGATATTAATTATTCAAAAGGGTTACAGCTTTATCGGGATTTCCGGTGGCCAGATACAGATCGGCCAAGGCAATGTAATAATCGTACAGGGATTTCAGTCGTTCAACCACCATACCTTCGTATAGCAGGCGGGCATCAATCACATCGATGGATTTGGACAAGCCCTCCTGAAAACGTTTTTCATTGATTTCCAGATTTTTGGAAGCCAAATCAACGGTGGGTTTCATCTTTACATAGCGCTCCTCTTTGTTCAGCACTTCTAAATATGATTTATTTACCCACAACTCCACCTGACTGGTTGCGTACTGCTGAGCAGCCTCCACTTCACGGCTCAGGTATTCGGTGGCTTTCAGGTTGTTGAACTTTTTCAACCCGTGAAAAAGGTTTACTTTGGCCTGAATGCCGATCATGGCAGGAGGCATGATGATGGGATATTCTTCTCTGAACCAGCCATATTCGCCCCAGGCAGCCACTTGCGGCAGAAACTCGCTGATATCCAACGCATGTTGTTGATCCACCATCACCTTTTTCTGCTCAATCATCTTAAATATGGGCTGACTGTTTCGGGCCTCGGTTTCGAGGGCAGACAACTCCAGTGGATGCATTTTGTATTCAAACTTGTCGGTGGTTTGTATTTGATAGGATTGGTTGAGTCCCAGACTGGTTTTTAAGGCCATGCGCGCAAGAGCCAGTTTGTTCTCATCATCTGCCAGGTCGCGCTCGGCATTGGCAACAGCCACCTGTGCGCGCAAAAGTTCGTGGGCGGGGATAACCCCGATTTCAATGGCCCTCTCTGCTTGCTTCTGATGCTTTTTCATGCCGGCAAGCACTTCTTTGCGGGTGACGATCACCTGTTCCAAAAGTACCACGCCATAATACCGTTCGATGGTTTCGCGGATAATTTCATTGCTCACCTGTGTCAGGTCCTGATTGGCATATTCCAGTTCTGCGGCGGCAAAACGCTTTCCGGCAATAATTTTTCCGCCAAGGAAAATGGGTTGTAAAGCCATCACATTCAGGCTGGGATACTGTTGTTGGTCTATTACCACATTGTAAGCCGGCACCTTGCCCGCGGCATCCACTACCGTTTGATACACCTGCGCCTGCACCTCGGGCGACAGCCCCAGCTGTTCGGCTACCCCTGCCCCATATTTTCCGGCAATGTCATCAATGGAACCCTTTACCTGCGACATATTTACCTCCGGATTGGCAGTCATGTAGGTATAACCCCCGGCCAAATCAATGGAAGGAAGGAAATTGCCTACGGCAGCTTTGTTCAGGTAATTTTTCTGCTGAACCACTTGCTGGTATTGCTTTATCCGGCTGTTGTTGTGAAGGGCGCTGTCAACAGCCGAGCGCAGGTTGAGTTGCAACACTTGCTGACTTTTGGCCGGATTCGTCCCAAAAAGCAAGGCCGCCACCAACAAAATTGGGAATAATTGATTAGTCATCAAAGGTTTATGTTTCATCACCTGGAATTTTTCATTAATCAGAAAGCTCCATTGGGGCTATTGGTACAAATATAATCAAATTGAACAACCATAGGTATGCCATGTGCTGCAAGTCCTATCATGTTAAAACAAAATTATCATAAAAACAGTTTAGCTATTGCCCGGAGGATGCGCCAGAAAATAATATTCCTTCGACTGCAGGTAGTGTTGTGTAAAAACTTCGAGCGTAAGTGGCGGACTTTGGCTGATCCAACCTTCAAGATTGGAAATTTGCAGTCCACATTCCTCCACCAACAACTGATAGATCATTTCGGGAGTGGTTTGGTAATAGTCGCTGGCACCCAAACCAAATTCAAATACCACGAATGGTTTGTCTTTTTTCAGGATGGATTTGGCTCCACGCAGCACCCCGTATTCGGCACCTTCCACATCTATTTTGATGAATTTCACCACCTGATTTTCGGGCACGAGGTGATCGAGGAGGTCGAGTTTTACGTTGATTTCTTCAATTTCGGGATGCTTAACGTCGTAACGCCGCTTCATGATACCGCTGTACGCAGGAGCATTTTTTACGTAGTTGAAAGTAGTGGTTCCTTTTTTGTCGCTCAAAGCACACGAAAAAAGATGAATGTTATCCTGAGTATATTTAGTTTTGAGTTGGGCAAACATCGCCGGAATGGGTTCAAATGCGTAATGTTGTCCGTTGGGGGCGTATTTCAGCATCAAATCGAGCATCTCCCCCTTGTGACAGCCCACATCCACACAACTCGAGTCGTCAGCTATAACCTTTTCCATGATCCGGGTGGTTAGTCGATCGTACTTGAGGTTCTTTGTCAGATCAAGACCCAGGGCGGTGAGTGTGTTTCGAATGATACGCTTTAACATGCAATTCAACTTAGGGCAGCATTATTATGCCTACATTTGATTTTGTAAAAAATGCAAAAGTAATATGTTTAAAAGACTTTGGAGGGGCCTGATGAATTATTTTTTCAAAGGCCTGTTGTTATTGGCTCCCATCACGGTTACAATTTGGGCCATTGTGGCCATTTTCGATTTTGTGGATGGCCTGTTGCGTGAGCTGATTGTGGATATAACCGGTCGGGCGCTCCCCGGGTTGGGGTTCATCGCAGTCATTTTCATGATTCTTCTGATCGGATTGCTGGGGTCCACCATTGTTTTTAACCCCATCATCACCTATTTTGATGGGTTGATGGCCAAAGCACCGATCATTAAAATTGTCTATACTTCGGTAAAAGACCTGGTTTCGGCCTTTGTGGGACAGAAAAAAAGGTTTACCGAACCGGTACTCGTGCAGATAGGTGCATCGTCGAATTTGCAAAAGGTAGGCTTCATTACCAACAAAGACTTAAAGTATTTGGGTATGCCCAATGAAAAAGTAGCCGTATATTTGCCCCACTCGTATGCATGGTCAGGAAATCTGTTCATCGTGTCAATGGAGTATATTCAGCCCTTAAATGCCAGCCCCACAGATGTCATGAAGTTTGTGATTTCGGCAGGAGTAAGCAATCTGGATGGCGACAACAGCGAATAACACCCTGAGCTTCAACAGGAAAATATTTTATCAAAATAAAAAAAAGACATCTATGACGAAACCAACCATATTGATTTCCAACGACGATGGTGCCGGAGCCAAAGGACTTAGAAGACTGATTGCCACCATGCGAAAATTGGGAAATGTGGTGGTGATTGTTTCCGAAGGCCCCATGTCGGGCATGGGACATGCCGTTACCATGCAGCAACCCTTGCGGGCACGATTGGTAGCAGACGAAGCCGGATACAAGGAATACATCACCAACGGAACTCCGGTGGACAACATTAAAATGGGCAAACACCTGTTGTTGGACAGAGCACCTGATCTGGTGGTAAGTGGCATCAACCATGGCTCCAATGCGGCCATTAATGTGATATACTCGGGAACCATGGGCGCTGTGCTCGAAGCCGCCATCGACGGTATTCCGGCCATAGGTTTTTCGCTCGACGACTATGGAACCCATGCCCGTTTCGATCATTGCGATGAACTGGTGGAAAAAATCACCCGAAAAGTACTTGATCAGGGACTTCCCAAAGGCGTATGTTTAAACGTCAACTTTCCCAAATATACAGAAGAAGGACCACGGGGAGCCAAAATGTGCAGGCAGGCTCAAGCCCGATGGATAGAGGATTTTGAAGAACGTATCGACCCCTATGGCCGAAATTATTATTGGATGGGTGGTCGTTTTGAAAATGGTGATGGTCGTCCGGAAACAGATTTAAAGGCACTTTCGGAAAATTACGCATCCGTTGTGCCTACCCAATTTGATTTTACTGCCCATCAATATGTTACCGAATTAAATTTAGGCCTATGAGACCAGGATTGATGAAACGTGATTGCTTTTTTGTGGGTATGGGCATGGGGATCGTGCTACCGGCCCTGCTTTTAGCCATACTGTTGGGCTTGGACTGGCTTCTGATGACCACGTTCAACACCCAGCTTACCCGCCACATGCACTACCTCTACCTGTTGAGCATGGCCGCCAACCTGCTCCCCCTGCGCTATTACCTGGCCAAACTAAACTACGAAAAAACAGGCATGGGCTTACTGCTGATGACCATCGCAGGTGTAATCGGTTATTTCTATTTGTTTGGGGTGGGAGAATAAAAAAACCATATCTTTGGCCGATGATTTCTAAGAAAGAAAATATAACTGATTTTTTTGGCACCGCCATTTTTTTGGTATTGTTCTCTCTTTTTGTGGGCTGTTACACACATAGCCCTGAGCCAACCATCCGTAAAGATGTAAAAATTAGCATGACCGCAGGTTTGCAAACAAATCAAACTGCGCTAAATAATTTTCAACAGATCAACTGTCAGCATTCACTGATTCCGTTGCTTGATAAATCGTACATAAGACTTACAAATCAAGATAACCGACATCAAAGTGACAACCTCAAAAACAATCAACAGTTTTCTTCTCAAAAAAAAGTAGAGAACAGAATTGCCCCTCAAATACATTTGAGGCAGTTCCGCCAGCCACTACATTACACTTCCGAAGACATCACTTTTTTAAGTTAAATCACCTTTTTTTATTACCGATACTGCTTTCACCCGAAAGCAGGTAATTTTTTTAACTTAAAATTTTATAACAATGAAAACAATATTATACGCAATGATTGCCATCATGATTTTTGGCATTGTTGCAACCGGTTTAACCATCAAATCGAATAAAAACCAAGTTATTATCCTCCAGTCAGCGGAAAACCCAACCTCTGCCAGTCAACTTTCGCAATCTGCTGAAATCATCCGGCAACGGTTGGTAACATTTGGAACCAAAGATTCCAAAGTAGCTGTAATACGCGATAAAAATCAAATAGCGATAACGCTTCTCGACCCACAGGACATAGAATTGATTAAGCTATTGGTAACCCAAAAGGGAAGGCTGGAATTTTTTGAAACCTATATACGTGAAGAGGTGGTTGGTACATTTGTTTCCGACAGTGTATTGACCACCTACATGGAAACTCCGGTGACATCTCCATCATCCTCTAATTTGGGATGCTCTACGGCTCCAAAAGCACAGAAGCTGAATTCCTTACTTAACCCGGGCAAAAATCCAAGAGTGAAATTTATGTGGACTAACTTTTTTGGACATTCCGAGAACTGTCTTTTCGCATTGAAAATAAATCTTCCAAATTCGGGGATAATTACAGGTTCAGACATCGAGAATTTTGAAGTAAAACACGAGAAAAACTCGAATGTAAACTTCCTGGAGTTTCATTTCAAGAAGTCAGCAGTAAATCGTTGGGCAGAGATTACGCGTGATAATATTAATCGATCCATCGCGATGGTTCTCGATAACAATATCGTTTCTGCCCCCTTGGTTCAATCACAAATCAATGGAGGAAATTGTCAGATTACAGGCGATTTTACACCACAAGAAGTTCTGTACCTCGCTGCGGTTGGCAACAGTAGCGAATTGCCTTTGTCGCTCGTATTGGTGAAGTAAAAACCCACCCCTGACAGGGTTTCGACCCCTGTCAGGGGTAATTTATCCCTACTCCTTCTTCCTCACATAGGTCAACTTCTCTACGGGACTCCAGTTTTTGGCTGCATCGTACGATTCGTGGATGCTAAGCACCAAACTGTCGTTGGTGATGCGATTCCATTCGTATTTCGACAATGGAATGGCTGCCAGCGTATCTGCCGGATGAGCAGCATGGTTGTCAAACACAAAAGAACGGTCGTTAAGTGCTCCTGAAAAAACCTCGATGTCGGAATTGAAGGCGTCGTAAACTGTGATACGATAATTGTCGTCGGGCGAATAATAACTGTAATGAATCAGCTTGTTACGCACAAATACATTGTTGTATCTGATTTCCTCTTTAAGCAGATTGGTGGATTGGAAATCAATATTTGAGGTTGTTCGGTCGATTAAATACCAACGATTTGCACGGGCATACCACATTTCAACATTTACATTCCAATTTCCTTGCAAAAAGGCCAATCGACTCATCTCCACACTTCGGGGCATCACAAACCAAGAGGTATCTACGGGAACATTCAACTCGACTTGTTCTATTTGCAGTATTCGGTCGCGTTGCGAAAATGTTCGTTCGATGAAGAAGGGTATCACCAGTCCGTCAACTTCACGGAAATCGTCGAAATAGGATTCTGCCGGTGTCCTGTAAGCGAAATCCACCCAATTGGATTCGCTCTTCAGCTCCAGATAGGTTTGGGCGTCGAGGTACCAGGTTTCGGTTCTGCGGTTGGGTCGGGTAACCTTCAGAACAAACACTTCCACGCCGTCCAGGTCATCTTTTCCAACCAATTCCACGTTAATACCCCTTTCCTTGTAATGATAAAAGGGTGTAAAAAATTCGGCTTTTTGATAAAACACATTTTGTTCCGCACTGTTTAACTCCCTGGGGAAGGTAAATTCCTGCCAAGGGTCTATGGTCCAACCCTTTTCGCCGTCAAAGGCTTCTTCTACATGGTATTTACCCAATTCCAACTGACTGTAATAACTTCCATTTTTCGTTTTATAGGCATACCAATCCTCTTCCACGCTAAAAGCAGTGAAGCGTCCCGTAATTTTCATTGATTCGATGGCATCCCACTTTTCGGCTCCGCCATGTGCTTCAATATGTTTGGAGATAATTTCGTCTAATTCCTGTGCCTTCGCCAGTAAACCGACCGTGGTTAGCATAACCGTCAGCACCATCTGATATAATATACGTTTCATAATAATCCGGTTTTGTGTTGATGATTAATTTAACTGATAACAAGCCATTTCCGTAAGGTTGCGCACAAATACTTTTCCATTGGAAAATGAAGGTGCCGTCCATGATTTCCCCGAAAGGGCATCAACGGAACCATGTTCGGTATAGGCTTCCGGGTTGGTATCCACCATCACCAGTGTTCCCTGATCGGAGAGTACCAACAGTTGATTGTCCACCAGAATTAAACTTCCTTTACCCAAACCTCGCTTGGTCCATTTCACTTCACCGGCTTCTGCTGAAATACAACGCAGCGCCGCCACGTGAAATCCATAAATATATCCGTTGTAGTAACAACTGGAGCTAAAGTCGTTTTTCATGGCAGGCCCGGTAAGAAACTCTGTGGCTTTGTTGTTTTCAACCGACACGATGCAAAACGATGGTGTTCTGACTCCTGACAGGAAAATTTTGTTTTTGTCAACCAACAAGGGAATGGCAGTTAGTCCGCCAAAGGGCATGGTAAAAGTCCACAATGTATCGCCCTGCAGATTATAGGAGTATAAAGTTCTGCCATTGGCGAAAATAATTTGCTGCTGACCATCGATGGTGGTCAATAGAGGCGAATCATGGGAACTGACTCCTTCGCCCGAAGCCCACAGCAGTTTTCCATCCTTTTTGCCAAAAGCGCCAAAAGTCCTGTTTTCGGTTCCGCCAATCTCCATGATCACCGTTTCGTCCAACAGCAGAGGGGAGCTGGCATATCCCCACCGCGGGATGGTACTGCCATAGGTTTCCCCAAAATTTACCTGCCATACGAGTGCGCCATCTTTTCGGGCAACGGCAGACAGTGTCCCCTTGCCGCTGAAGCAAAAAACGTAGTCCTCGTCGATGGAAGGCGTTGCTCTGGCACCGCAGCCCCAGCCGTCGGCATCATAATACATGGAATCGACTTGGGTACGCCAAAGTTCGTTGCCCGTATTTTCATCGTAGGCTACCACAAATTCAAATCCGGAAATACTATCCAGTTTTTCGCTGGTCATGGTATAAACCACTCCATCCACTACCGTCAATTCGGAAAAGCCCTCTCCTATTTCCTTTTTCCATAATAGTTTGGGTGGTGATTGATTCCAATCGGTGGATGAAAGTTTCTCCGTGGAAACGCCATTGCGATTTTGACCTCTGAACTGAGGCCATGCATGGGTACTGCTTTGCTGAGCAAATCCCGCGTATCCCTGAAATACCATCAGGAACACAAGCACCCCAAGGTGCATCATCTTCTTTTTCATAAGCAATTATCTATTCATTAAATGGTTGCCAAAACAAAAATGGAGTTGTAAACATAGAAAACCGCTTTACACGGTGGAAGTGATGGCAGTAGCAGGAGATGTTTTCGTTTGGTGAGATTTCAATCTTCCAAAACGAAATAAGTCCTTAATGGTCAGTGTATAAAAGTGGATATAAAAATACAAAAAATCTGATTCGTGACAAACAGAGGCTATTCATTTCGTAATTCATTGCCCCAATCACGTTTGATAGCCCAATGGGAGGCGAGCACAATCCAAAGGGTAGCGCTGAAAAAGACTCCGCAGACCAACATAATCAAAAAATATCCCGGAACTTGAAAAGCAGGAGAAAACAATGAAGGAAGTATGCCAATCAATGCCGAGATGATTCCAATGGCCATCCCCATGAGCAGCAACCACATATTTTCCATGACAATGAGCTGAAACAATTGTTTTCGTGTAAATCCCAGAGCTTTCATAACAGCCAGTTCGTGTTTGCGGTCCAGCATGTTGCGCATGAGCACAATCCCCATCCCTACCGTTCCCAGAATAACACCCAAACCTCCCAAGATCATGAAAATGTTGAGATAAGTATTGGTGACGGAATAAAAGGCCGCCAGCCGTTTGGGAGCCGACATTATCTCGACACCATAGTCCACCCATCGGCTTTTAAGCAGCTGTCCCATTTCTTTTTCCTGAGAAAGTGGCACCTCCACCAGCATCATTTGCGAGCCTCCCGACGAGGGGAAATTGGCCAAAAAGCAACTATCCGAAATAAGAATATTCCCCTGAAATACAGATGGATTGAGCCCGCCCACCAAAAGCAAACGAATGGTATCGCCCCGCTCGTTCAGGTAGGTCAGGGTGTCGCCGATGGATTTCATCAACCCCCACTGAATCACGGTTTGGTCGGCAATGGCCGGAACAACTCCTAAGCCTCTGTTTTTGGTCAATTGGAGCCAGGGTGAAGGGGCATCATCCAACAAATTGGAGAAGGAAAATGCACCAAGACTGTTGAAAATTTTGGGGTTAACACCCAGAATTTGTGGCAATTGAACCTGATTCAGATTCAAACAACTGGCATCATCACCCGGAAGGTTATAAAATTGAACGAAGGAAGTATTTTTCATCACCTCCTCCCCATCAAGCCCGTAGGTCGAACGCCCTTCACGGGTATTGAGGTCGTGTAAAATCGGCACCGAAGTTTCTACCCAAAGTGAAAAACCACCTGTGCCTGAAGTACGCTGGTTTTCTGCGCTGACAAAGGTTTTTCGGTTGGCACCGGTGACAATAATGGTAAAAGTTCCCAAAGCCAGCAACCAAACCACTGCCATGCTTCGGTTTTTATTCCTTCCAACATTTTTCCAAATGAGTTCGCCCATTTCAAACCTCTTTTTCCGAAACGACATGTTTCCTTTGGCAGGGTCTATCAAAATGGACACAAAGGAGGCGCTGCCCATGAGAAACAGAAAACCGGCAGCCAGCACCAGCGGAGCGTTTTGTACCAACGCATGGGAAAAGGAATATATGACCATCGCCGCAGTTCCTCCCCAACCCAACACAACCAAAAACCTGTTTACCAATGTCTTACCAAAACGAACAGGAACAGATTGCGAACGTATAACAGCAACTATATTTTTTCTGAAACTGCGGGCAGTAATCACGTAAATGGAAATCGTAGCAATAACCATCCCCGTTAAAATACCTACGAGAAGGGTTTGTGGTCGAATGACCATCTTTAACATGTCGGCATGAACGGCATCATTCCAAACGGAATTTAACCCCCACAGCATCACCTTATTGTATAGCACACCCAACATTCCTCCCAGCAAAGCTGAAAGCACCAGCGCGGGCAATGCCTCCATCATCCGGAGCCTGATGAGTTGGCGTTTGTTGAAACCAAGAGCATAAACGACACCTGTTTCCCGACGTCGGCTTTCCACATTCAGGCTGTAAACCAGCACCAAAAGCAAGAGTGCAGCAACAATAACAAAAAAGCTCAGACTCAGAAACAACTGACCAAAATCAACACCGTTGGTAGCCGCTTGTTTACCTTGCCTGCGCACATCAACAAACGACAGGTTAATATCGGAAGGGCTGAGGGTTTGGAGCAATCGGCTCTCCAATTCAGATTTGGACAGGGTATCCGCAGAAAATCGAATAGCGGTATAATTCCCAAAGGGATTTTCCCACAGTTGCAGACCCTTTTTTAAGGAAATATATGCCTTGGGTGTTCCACGGTAATCGGTCCAGTACTGTTCATCTTTGTCGCGAATTTTGCTCAAATCGATGGGGATGCCCGCCTCCCAATCGCGACAATTTCCGGCTTCGGTGAGTCCGGGAAAGGCGGGCATGAGCGACCTGTTTAGGGATGGTGATTCCACAGGAACAATTTCCGACACACGAAACCAGGCACTTTTCTCCACCAATTTTCGCATGGATCCCATGGCGAAATAACGCATCTGAAGTGAATCGCCGACTTTGATATCCAAGTCGTTGGCCAACCAGCTATTGACTATTATGTCATTGTCGTTGAGGGTTTTATCCAGAAGGGTTCGGGAGGCAGCCGTAACGAAGGAATAGGGAGTTTCGTTTTCGTGAAAACGAAGGGAGTTGACAAAATAGGTAAGGATTTTTTGTGATTCAATGGGCCAATTTTCCAATCGATCGGAGATGGACTTATCGAAAAAAACACGATCGGAAAGCAATTGCAAAGCACTTGAATCAGGCAAGTAGGAGAGCGACAATCCGGCATCTTTTAGTTGCCAGTTTTCGCTAAGACTTTGGTTTAAAACACCTTCAGATAAGCCTTCCTTGTCAGCCACCAAAATTAAATTGCACAAACCCTGCAAGTCCATTTTATCGGCCAGAAGTTGTCGGGGAACGAAAATATTATAAGGTGCCAACTGGTTGTTTCTCAAACTAAACCGTCCCAATTGATTGCTGCCCGCGATGGCAGAAACCTTCAAACGTAACGCCACCGTAGCGGTTTCCTCCTCCGAAAAAGGCGCATTTAATGGGATGAGCTCAGCCTGCCGGATCCTGAGCAACAGTTCGTCGCCGGGATTCACCGACAGTTCGTCGGCGATATTTTGTGAAATAACGATTCCATCAGAAGTCCATTCAGGTAACTGTCCATCAGCAAGTTGCCAAAACGAGGCATCCACGCCCATGATCTGCGCCGATGAAATTCTGGATTGGTTTTGTGGGTTGACCACCATGCCCTGCAACAAGAGCACAGGGGTGGCAACTACCCGCAGTTCATTGGCCATTTCAACAGCCAAATCGGCGCGAACAAACCGATCGCCGGCCATCAAAGCATACTCAACCTTTCCCAAACGTTGATCCACTAAATGAATGAGACTGTATTTCACCGAATCGCCAACCACCAATGCACCCGTAAGCACCGCCGTACTGATAACAGCCGCCAAAAACACCCATAGGTGTTGCCTTTTGAAGTAAAACAGGCTTCGTATGACGAATTTCATCCGGCTCATGTTGGTTCGATGGGGTTTTTCTTATTACAATATATAACTATTTGGTTATCAAGTTTCCACCCTCCAAAAAATGCACCTGGCCAATCAAGTTCGCGAGTTTAAGCGAATGGGTTACCACCACCATTGCCACTTTGTTTTGGCGGTTGAGGTTGGAAAGTAATTGACCGATTTGTTGAGCAGAAGCTTCATCGAGTGAGCCAGTGGGTTCGTCGGCCAAGATAAGTTTGGGTTGGTTGATTAAGGCCCTGACCACCGCTGCACGCTGACATTCACCTCCCGAAAGCTGACCCGGAAACTGCCTGATTTTGTCGGCCAATCCCACCAAAGAAAGCAATTCCATGGCCCGATCGGGCGCAGATTTTTTCAAGATCATATCCTTCAAGGGAAGTGTAGGCAACAAAACATTTTCCAACAGATTAAGCTGTGGCAACAGGTGATGCGATTGAAAAACAAAGCCAATATGTTGGTTTCGGATGGAAGCCAACTCATCCGTAGAATGGTGAGTCAGGTCTTTTCCGTCGAACAAAACAGTCCCGGAAGTGGGCGTATCCAACGTGCCCAAAATATGCAGCAAGGTACTTTTGCCCGAGCCCGACGGACCCACAACGGACATGGATTGCCCTTTTTTCAAGGACAGGGATATGTCGGTCAGCACCTCCCTTCGAATGTCTGATTGAGGGTTGACATAGGACTTATTTACGTGCAACAGTTGGCAAATCATTTAACAAGACTTTGATAAATTTCTAATATTTGGCTACTTATATGATCGATTCCATATTTTTCGGCAACAGCATTTTTTCCTTGTTCACTCATTTCACGGATTTTCCCGGGATCGGAAAGCACCTCCATCCACTTATTGGCCAATGCCTCCGGCGTGTTGGGTGCGTAGGTAACGCCGCCACCGGTTACGTCAATTATTTCGGGAAAAGCTCCCAATGCCGGTTGCACCAAAGGAATACCACATGCCAGAGATTCAAGCTGATAGGTTCCGAAGGCCTCCCCTTTGAGCACGGGCACGGTCAGTATGGTGAGTTGATTGAAAAAATGATAACGGTTTTCGGGCAGGTGATCCTGAATAATTTCCACATCATGGCCCATGCCGGCTTTTTTCAGTTTATTCAGTTGTTTCTTTACAAATCGCTTATCATCTGCGGTATAGCCTCCGGATAACTTCAGTTGAACATGACTAAATTCAGGTCGTTGTTTGAGCAGTATAAAGGCATCTATCAACAGTCCGAAACCATGTTCGGGGTACATTCGCGAGATATATCCGATGACAGGCTGCTCTTCTTTGGGGGGTGCATAGCGGTAAATGGACGAATCTATCCCAATGGGAACCACCTTCAGTTTGTGATCGGGAATATTCATTTTCACCTTCATTTCCTTGGCGTAGTAATCGCTCACGGCGATAAAGGCATCCACATCTGCACCCTTGTCGGCCATCAGTTTCCAGACTTTTTCCCGATAGAAATCGTTCATGGCATCCACCCACACATCCTCATCCTGGAGTGAGCAAACCACGGGAACCTTCAGTTGTTCGCGAATTTGGTTGGCCAAACCCAGGAGAAGGGCGTTGCTCAGGTGTACCACATCCGGTTTTTCGTGTACCTTAAGAAAATCGATAAGTTCCTGAAGCTCGCGGTTTTGGTTGCCTTCACGTCCCATGAGCATGGAAATGGTCATTTCTTCCAGGCCTTCGGTTCGGGTGGATCCGGCTTTTTTGGCGGCATAACTTAGTATTCCCGATGAATTAAACATGCGCTCCATCCAGGCAGGCATATTTTTGAAAATCCGAAAGTTTTGTTTCAGGTATATATTGACTGCTCCGTAAAAAATGGGGTTCTCATCCTTTTCAACACCGTGTTCGAGGGTGAGGGGTAGATAAATGGGTAGCATCATGGCATCGTGCCCCAATTTGATCAAGGATTTGATGTATCCGCTGTCGCGAAGGCAGTTTCCACAATAAAAGGTACCACCAAATCCGGGAACTATGTTGACTATTTTCATTTTTTTGAGTGCCTAAAGTTTAAAGTGCTAAAAATAGGGAATTTTGGGGGTTCGGCGATTGTTGTCGTTGCTTTTTACCCATTTCCTGATTGCGGTGGGATATTCGGGGAAAATTGGTCGATGACCATCCCCGGACCTATTGAGATTTGTGGTTTCGTTTATCGGCCAGCTGCGG
This sequence comes from Bacteroidales bacterium, assembly GCA_965140775.1. GTDB lineage: Bacteria > Bacteroidota > Bacteroidia > Bacteroidales > F082 > UBA6244. The sequence goes on from OZ223471.1 coordinate 3,058,270, forward strand.
AAAAGGTTGGTTGCGCTACGCTGTAGCTTTGTTTTTGCTGATTGTATTTTTACAAAGATTGTCGCTGCGCTGCAGCTTTGAAACCCGGGGTGCCATTATATTTATCTGTAATGCAGAGTTTTACCTCTCGATCAGCACTTCTAACTTCCTATTCCTCACCTTTTCTTCCCACTCCTGTTGATGTCCTACGGACAAGAACCTTTGCTTTCTGTTAATCTATTGATGTTGAAGCCCTATGGGCTATTCAATAATTCTGTCTTTTAATTAAAAACAACAATTCCATTCACCCTTTCTCCTTATCTTCTTTTCTCCTCTTCTCCTTTTCTTCCGACTTCCGACTCCCGACTTCCCACTCCTGTTGATGTCCTACGGACAAGAGCCTTTGGTTTATGTTAATCTATTGATGTTGAAGCCCTATGGGCTATTCAATAATTCTGTCTTTTGATTAAAAACATCAATTCCATTCACCCTTTCACCACTTCACCTCTTCTCCACTTCTCCTCTTCTCCTCTTCACATCTCCTCCTCTTCTCCAAGCTGCCTACTCCTTACTCCCTACTCCTGACTTCCGTCTCCCATCTTCCGTTTCCCGTCTTCCGTCTCCCATCTTCCGTTTCCCGTCTTCCGTTTCCCGTCTTCCGTCTTCCGTCTTCCGTCCTCCTACTCCCACCCAAATCCATAAACCCGGCCGTCTTCGGCACCCACCACCATCAATTTATTAACAATAGCAGGAGTGCTGCTTATCGGGCTTCCGATTTCGTAGGACCAAATTTTTTGTCCGGCGTACATATCCAACAGGTATATTCGTCCGTCTTTGGAGGTGATGACCACCTGATTTCCGGCGATTACCGGAGAGCTTTCTATTTTACCGAGGGTAACAAATTCCCACAAAATCTTGCCGGTATCGCCATCATAGGCATATACTTTTTTGTTTTGAGAACCAATAACGACGATGTTGTCTGAAGTGGCAGGCGAGCCAAGAAATGGTCCTGCACCCGGAACTTTCCAAAGGGCTTTTTTGCTGGAAATATCCACTTTGTAAAACACGCCATCGTAATTGCCAAAATAGGCCATGGGGCCCACCATGCATGCTGACGAGGCAATATAGGTACCGATTTCCACGGTATCTGCAATTGTTCCCGAAATCACATCCACCAAGTGCAACATACCGTCGCATCCGCCGAAGACTGCTTCCTTTCCGTTGGTGGCGGGAGTTCCGTTGATGTAGTTATCGGTTTCGTATTTCCAAAGTGGTTGTCCCGTAAGGGCATCCACACAATGAAGGTAATAATCGTAACTCCCGAAAATCAGATTTTGGCTTTTATCGTCGGCAGCAAGCGTCCAATTGGCAGCGCCGGATATCTGTCCTTCAGTAGCATAGTGCCATTTTTCGGATCCCGTTTTGGCATCCAACGCAAACATGATTCCCTCCAAAGAGCCCACAAAAACCGTTTGATCGAGAAACAAAGGAGGTGCTTCGATGGAGGTTTCAGTGGAAAACCGCCAAACCTCTTTGCCTTCAGCTGATAAGCAGTAAAGCGACCCTCCATTGGTTCCGATAAAAATATGGCCGTCAGCTATTATCGGTGAGGATTTGATGATGTCGTCGGTTTGAAAACTCCAAAGAAGCGCAGGATTATCCGGAATGGCGACATGGGTTGTTCCCGTCAGGGCAGGATTTCCGCGGTATGAAGGCCAACTATCTTGCTGTGCCTTTCCTGAAAAGGAACACGAAATTATAATCAACCATATGATTATCAATCTATCCATCTAATTCATTTTTTAAAGCGATGGCGCCGGTTGGACAAGCGTTGGCACATCGGAGGGCAGTTTGGTCGAGCAAATCGGACATCGACTTATTGAGGGGCATGCCCATTTCTACCTCGAATCCACGATGAACGGAAGTGAATCCCAGCCGATCCTGCTCTTTTTCCGATATTTGAACACAGATATTGCACTTTATGCATTTTTCAGGTTCGTAAATGATCAGGTGATGCTGTTCGAATTTTCGTACTGGCTCCCGTTCCCCATAAGAGAACATCCTCCTATCCACCCGGTATTCATCGGAATAGTTCCTAAGCTTACAGGTATGCGGCTTTCGGCAATCGCAATGCAAACACCTGCTTGCTTCAATCCGGGCTTGCTCAATGGTGAGCGATCCTTTGGTTTGAACACGGGGTGACCAACCACTTTCGGTCACAATTTCTTTTTGGTATTCAGCTACTTCCTCCTCGAAAAGTTTTCCAAATTTTGAGTTAAACTTGCGGTGAATTTTTCCCGGAGGCGATCCTTGAAGGTAGAGATCGACGGAATGTGCCGCGGCTTTTCCCTGTGCCACGGAAGTTACAGCCATTCGGCGTGAACGGATGATATTCCCACAGGCAAAAACGCCCTGCTCATCTACCTGCATGGTATCGCGGTTGACCGTCAATCCCTGTGAATCGTGGGGTAATCCAAAAGAGGACAATGGAGCCTCCTGAAAATCGCCTGTAGCCAGCACCACCGCATCAAAATTCTTTTTCAATTCATTTTCAAAGAGTTCCCTGTTAATGTCGTAATTCATAATGAATGTGGCGCCCAAGGTTTTCAACAGATCAATTTCCGCATCCAACGCCGACCTAGGCAATTTTTCCTCCGGAATGGCATATCTCAATGCTCCACCCGCTTTCGGATGTTTGTCGTACAGCACACAACCATGACCCATGGTCAACAAAAAGTAAGCACACGACAGACCGGCCGGACCCGTACCAACGATGGCGACCTTTTTGCCCGAAGGTGGACTTTTCTGTGGAAGATAAGCATCTGATCCGGCCAAATCTTCATCTGCTACCAAATGTTTTAACTTACAAATGGAAACCGGCTCGTCCACCTGCCCCCGGCGGCAAGCTTTTTCGCAGGGAGCCGGACAGATATATCCCAAAATCAGGGGCAAGGCAATTTCCTCTTTCACCACTTTCAGGGCTTCGGTCAATTTTCCGTTGGAGATTAACCTGTTCATTTTGGGGATGTCCATGAACGCGGGACAGCTCGTCCGGCACGGAGCCTCGCAGTCGCCCACATGGTCGCTGAGCAGCAATTCCAGCGCTTCTTTGCGCGATTCGATGATTTCCTCGTCATGGGTGATGATTTCCAGTCCGTTTTCAGCTTTCAATGCACACGAAGGATGAATCTTTCCTGTTTTGGCATCCTTCACCACACACAACATGCACGAAGGATGGGTGGGCAATCCCTCGAGATAACACATGGTAGGAATTTGGATACCCGCCTGTCGGGCAGCTTCCAGCACGGTAGTTCCGTCCGGTACTTGCACCAGTATATTATTGATTGTCAGATCTATCATAGGATTACTACCGCGTTTACCGGACAAATCCGGCGACATATGTCACATTGAATACATTTTTCCTGATCCACCACATGCACCTGATAGGGTTGGAAGGCGATGGCATCTGTGGGACAATCGACGGCACACTTGGTACAGCCGATACAATCATCAGTGATCTGATAGTGAACCAGGGCTTTACACTTTCCTGACCTACACTTGCCTTCAATATGATCCAGGTATTCTTGCCGGAAATAGGTGAGTGTGGACAACACCGGATTGGGAGCAGTTCTGCCCAGACCGCACAGACTTCCCTTTTGGGTGCTGTAGGCCAATTTTTCGAGGGTAAGGAGGTCTTCGGGTTTTCCATCTCCGGTACATATTTTATCGAGAATTTCAAGCATGCGGCGGGTGCCTATCCGGCAAAAGGTACACTGTCCGCACGACTGATCCTGGGTAAACGACAAAAAATACCGCGCCATGTCCACCATGCAATCGTCTTCATCCAGCACCACCAGACCACCTGAACCCATCATGGCACCCACCGATGAAAGCGATTCAAAATCAATGGGGGTATCGGCCAAAGAAGCCGGAATACAACCTCCCGAAGGACCCCCAATTTGCACCGCCTTGAACACTTTTCCGTTGGGAATGCCGCCGCCGATTTTCTCCACAATCTCTCGGATGGTAATGCCCATGGGCACTTCGATGAGACCGCCACGGTTGATTTTTCCTGCCAAAGCAAATACTTTGGTTCCCTTGCTATCGCCACTTCCGATGGAGGCAAAAGCGGGTGCGCCATGCCGGATGATCCAGGAAATCAGCGAGAAAGTTTCGGTATTGTTGATGAGGGTGGGTTTACCCCACAGGCCTTGTTCGGACGGATAGGGAGGTCGCAAACGTGGGATACCCCGGTTTCCCTCCACAGAGGCGATGAGGGCCGTTTCTTCGCCACAGATAAATGCTCCTGCCCCTTCAAAAACTGATAGCTCAAAGGAGAAATCAGTATGTAATATCTTACTGCCCAGCAAGTTGCTTTGTTCGCAGAGTTGCAATGCCTGTTTGATACGTTTTACGGCCAATGGATATTCGGCACGGATGTACAGAATTCCCCGGTTGGCACCCACGGCATAAGCGGCGATAATCATTCCTTCGATCACCCGAAAGGGGTACGACTCCAACAGCATGCGGTCCATGAAAGCCCCGGGGTCACCTTCGTCGCCATTGCAAATCACATACTTTTGGTCGGAGATTTCCTGCTGAACCAAAGACCACTTGGTACCGGTTGAGAAACCACCTCCTCCCCTTCCGCGAAGCCCGCTTTGCTTGATGATGTCAACAATTTCTTCAGGAGTTTGTTTGAGACATGTCTTGAGTGCCTCGAATCCTCCCAGACTAAGGTATTCGTTTAAATCAACGGGACTGATCATGCCACGATGCTCCGTGGCCAGATTTACCTGTCCGGCCAAAAACTCCGCCACGGGTGTATCTTGTTGGTCGCCGGCATATTTTTGGGTGAATTTGGGTACCCCATTGATTACATGATCATTAACAAAAGCATTAAGATTGGTAACGGTACGTCGCCAAAGGTTTTTCGATTTGAAATGCTTTCGGATGATGTCGTTGACTTCCCGTGCCTCAATTTTGGTATAAAAATAAGGTGTTTCGTTGGGTTTATGAATTTCCAGTAAAGGAACCTGATTGCATATTCCCACACAACCCACCTGTTTCACCTCCACGTTAGATTTGTTGGCGGCAAGAGACTGTTCCAAAGCAACTTTAACATCTGAGCTTCCGCTGGCCACACAGCAAGACCCCAGACCAATGCGGATTTCACCTTCCGACTCCTTGGTTGTTGCTGCCCGTTTACTGTCGCCAACCGTATCGCCATCCTTTGTTGTGAGAAACTCTTCCAGAATCTCTCCTACCCTACCCGGCTCCACATGTCCAAAGGTATGTTGATCTATTTGAACTGCAGGAGCAATGGTACAACACCCCAGACAGGCAACTTTTTCAACGGTAAAAAGGCCTTCAGCATCTGTATCTTCATTTTCATTCAGGTTTAAATGCCGCTTAAACGCATCGTAAACCTGCATGGCACCCTTCACATGACAGGCCGTTCCCACGCATACCTTAATCATATGCTTTCCAACAGGTTGATGCCGGAATTGGTTGTAAAAAGTGGAAATGCCATAAATTCTTGAAAGGCTGATGTCGGTGGTTTCGGCCACACGAATCAGGGCCTCTTCCGGCAGATAATGATAAACAGCCTGAATGGCTTGCAAAATCGGGATTACCGACTCCACTGCGCGTCCATTTTCGGCGATGATCTTATCTACAACTTCCTTCATTCAAATAACTCCCTAATTTCCAATACAAAACAAATGATCATTCCCACGAATATAGATTCGGCCATCTGCAAAAGCAGGGGTAGTCATACATTTCTCACCCAAGGGCGAATCTGCCAGCAAGTTAAACTCCCGTTCGGCACCAAAAACGTGCATGATACCGGCCATATCCATCAAATATATTTTTCCTTCTGCCAACATGGGCGATGAATAGAACCCGTTGTCGAACTCATGTTCCCATAAAATTTCTCCTGATTTGGCATCATAGCAAACCATCACGCCATAGCTGGTAGCCATGAACAACAAACTTTCGGTGGCCACGGGACTGGGAACATCCGACAGATATTCGTCGCTTTCCCATAGAATTTCAGGAGATTCGCCCAATTGAATGGCCACCAGGCGGGCATATTCATTCACGGCATACACCACCCCATCGGCATAAGCCGCCGACGGACCCACTTCGCCAAAAATACAATTCAGTTCCCAGTTTAACTTTCCCGTCAACGGATCGAACGACGAGACCATGGGGTCGGCCACCGTAATTATTTCAGTACGATTACCGATATTTACCACGATAGGCGAAGCCCAGGAAATTTTCACCTTGTGTTCAGTCTCCCAAACGGTTGCTCCCGTGAGTACAGAAAGCCCCATGAGTTTGGGAGCGGATTTGATATCGTATTGCAGAATCAACATATCCTGATACAATATAAGTGAGGAGGAGTGGCCGTAATGATTGCCGGTGGGACCCATATTTTTCGCCCAAAGTTGCCGGCCTTCCATGTCGAGCGCAATCAAATCACCATTGGCAAAAATGGCAAACACCCGCTGTCCGTCGGTAGTTAAGGATGGCGCCGCCTGTCCGGTATCCTCGGTAACTTTGGGCGCAGTGGGAGGAGAACCCGGTATTCCGGAAACCTGAGTTGTCCACAAAAATTCACCCGTATTTCGATCCAGACAATAGACCTCCCGCTGAGCCGAATTGGCTCCCGACACGAAAAGCTTATCGCCCCAAATAATGGGCGAATTATAGCCATGTAAGGGGATTTTTACTTTCCACAGGATGTTTTCTCCCGTGACACCATCCCAGTCAACAGGAATATTTTTACGATGGGAAATACCGTTTCCAAAGGGTCCGCGAAAGGAAGGATGATTGCTGAGAATTTCCTTTTCGGTGGGGAAAGCAGGGACAGTTTTGGGTTGATCAGGTATCCCGGTTGATTTGGCTTTTTCTTCTTGTTTAGGCTTTTTGGGTTGCTCTGTAACGACTGCTTCCGTATTTTTCTCCGGATTTTTTATGGGTGCAACAACAGCAGCAGGTTCCTCAGTTTGACTTTCCGTAACAACTGAATTTTCTTCGGATACTCCCAAGTTTTCAGGTTGAGGCGATTCTTCTTCCAAAACAGGGTTTTGAACAGGTGTGGATGCCGAATTATTTGAATTTTCGGAAGCAGAGGCCATCAGTTGATTGGCCAATGAGTCGGATAGTTGCAAATGCGTTAACAGGGCAAAGACAAAAGCAATAACTACCAGAGCTCCACCGCTGATGGCCACCCATTTTCGGGCCTTTTGTTGTTCAAAAAATGTATTTTCCTTTTCAGACATCTCCACCTCTCTGGCGGCATTTGTGTGCATCATCTGCATGGCCAGCACCAACACCACCACACTGATCAACAACAAATAACCACCGGTTCTGACCTGCCACTGATTGGTAAAATATGCCTTACGCGCCAGCAAATCAACGGTTCGTATTTGCTCACGCAACTGCACATCGTCGGGGTTGGCATTCAGACGTTGCACCAGCGCATTGATCATCTCCGTTTCCACAGGATCCATGCGTTTGTATTGAGCATAATTCACAATCAATAAGATGGATATGACGAAAGCAAAAGCTCCGGCAATTTGTGCCAAAAGTTTCCAGAAATTGCTATGCACGCTCCTATTTTGTGTCATATACTATTCATTTCTATATCATTAGCTATCTTTTTGTACAGGACAATAATCCATACATCGGGCACAACTCAAGCAAGTTCCTTTGTTGGGCTCATAATCTTTTCTGAATTTAAAGGTGGACAATTGGGCCAACGTCAATCCAAAAACTAGTCCCAAAAAACCTCCCAGCCACATGCTGCCCACCCGAAATTTGTTCAATAGGTCATGTGATTCGGCCATCAGGGTTTCACGGCTTTTTCCGGATGCCCTGAAAGCCTCTACCTCAATGGAAACTTCTGTGTTATTTTCCGTTGAATTGCTCAACAACATGACCTCTTGTGCCAAACGAATTTTTGGATGAACCAGGGCCAGTTTTTCATGAAATTGCGCTCCCGTCCATACCCCGAGCACAACCAAGAATGGAATGATGGCGGCCAAGGCCAAAAAGCGCCTGGATGTTACCTTGGGCGATTCTTTCAACCGGACAGATTCGGGTTGTTCGATGGCTCCGAAAGGACAGGAATTTTCGCACAAGCGACATTGAATACATTTGGAGGGCGTGATGGTGAGGTGATATTTTGAGATGCGGCTCGTGAGGTTGAGCAATACGCCATAGGGACAAAAAAACCGACAGTAGGGCCGTGCAATGAAAACGCTGGTCAGTAAAAAAATGGCACCTAAAGCAATCATGGTAAATGTGCCATCCAAGCGAAATATCCCGATAAATGGATCGTACCGACAAATGACAAAATCGGTGGCCGTAGCTGCATAAAGCACTGCCAATCCGAGATAGATAAACGGAATCAATCCCAACAAAGTTTGCAACCACGATCGCAACTGAATTGGTTTCCAAACAAATAAATCCTGTATGGCACCCAACGGACAAACTCCGGCACAAAACACCCGTCCGAAAAGAAGGGAAAACACCAACGGAAGAATAAAAAAGGCCAATACCGTAACCGGAATTTTATATCCCGGCTCGAACAATGCCAGTGCGATATTTTGTACTGATCCTACCGAACAAACACACCCTTCGCGAAAAAACCCAAAATACCCGATGGAGAACACCGACACCAACAGCACACCCACGCGGGAACGCTTTTTCAATACCAACCAGGTTACCAACGACAACGCCAGCAACAACACCAAAACATCCAAATACTCCAGATAATTGGACCGTGCAGCAGGAATCTGGGTAATTTTTTGCACATAACCCGACTCAAACTCCGGCTTGGGAAAACGTTGGGCCTGTGCTACGACTCCTTGAATCATGGCCAAAAATAACACGCCTATTTTACTTGTCAGGTTTTTCATGGAGTTACGAATTTTTGGATACCAACCCTTTAAAGATACTGCTTTCGCTTGCCGGCACACGACTAAATGCATCGGCCGGACAATCACGGGCGATCGCACACTCGTTGCAGTTGACACAAATATCCTGACGCACTTGCAGTTGTAGGGAACCATTGCCAAAAGCACTGCATCCGGCCACACACTTTCCACAGCCGATGCACAAATCTTCGTCGATGGTATATTCATAAAAGGGGTCTTCCACAAACTTCCGTTGAATGGCAGCGGTGGGGCAAAGCTGGTTTTCGGCGGCCGTGGTGAGTTGGGAAGTGCCCGGACGGAAATATCCGCCGCATAAATTGCAATAACCACACATATCGAAAACATGTACACATTTTACGGCAGAGGGGGTGAGAACACAATGGGTGGCACATTGACCACATTGTACGCATTTGGCCGGATCCAACTGCCAGACCAGCTCTTCGGTTGAAGCGTTTTTGGCCAGAAAAATGCCTACCCCACCCAAAGCCACGCCTGCCGTAATCCGGAGACTGCTGAACAGAAATTCTCTGCGGGTGGTGCTATGGTCTTTATTTTCTGACATGCAATTCGCGTTTGATGAATTCGTCGGCTTGGGGCAAACCGCATGTTGTGAGCTTTTTGCAGTTGCGGCAAACAAAATCGAAAGTACATGTTTCACCGGTTTCCTCTTTCAGCAGCAAATAACCACTTCCCACGGCAATTGCCCCGAAAGTCATGTTTCGCAATACTTTTTTCAAAAATGTTCTCCTGTTTACCATAGCCCCCAAATTTACAAACTATTGTGCTGAAAGACCCTAATCTTTCGCTGTTTTGGGTCGAGAACAATGATTTTTTGTTCTGAATCCACCGCCAAATCAAGACCCGTGGTTCCCTTTTCAAACTGATGGGGTGCCGCCACCACACAACTAAAACTGCCATCAGGGCGATGTATTTTTATTCTGACCAGCCCTTTTTCGCTGGTAACGAAGGAACCGTCCGAAAGCAGGGCAATATGTGAAGGGTTACAGCAACCACTAAATCCCTCAAGGGTCATGGAAGTTTTGGTCCAGGAAGATAACAATCTACCGGAAGGGTCGTAGGCTTCAAGTTGGTGCATACCCGAATTGACCACCCACAACTCACCATCTCTGCCCGGAGCCACGTCGAAATAGGCGCTGGGAATCACAAAGCCGGGGATGCCACGAAGGCTGTCTTTTCTTCCAATTTCATTGATGAAATCGCCATTCAGGTTGTAGTGATATACCACTTTGTTTCCGGCATCAGCCACAAAAACCGACGAATCGGAAACGGCGATGCTCGTAATAAATACATTCTCGTTTCTGGTTTCCCAAACGGCTTTTTGAATCCCGTCTTGTGTCCAGCTTTCCAGGTGATCCAGTGCGCCCAGCAGGATATCACCGTCATCGGCAACCGCCAACGCTGTGGTTTCAACACCCGTATAAATTGTTTTTTGAACCTGACCATTTTCATTGAAAATCAAAAAGCTATCCTTACCCCCCACGTAAATATGGTCCAGATTATCCAAAGCAAGTGCATGTGGAGCTTGTAATCCAATGGGGAAACTCATGACTTCATGGTAGCAAATCAAAGACGAATCAACCTCTTCGTAATCCGTGATATTAAACTGATACACATTTTTTTGTGGCGTATCAAAACCACCGAAAAAGTCGTAAGCCATCAAGGCAACAATGATCAGGATAACGACAACCGCAAGTAAAACGATCCATTTATTTTGTTTCATGGTCTTAAATTTTAGTGTTTACGCAGATCCAGACACACCATTTGTTTTGAATCGCGCATGAGCAGCCTACCGTCGGCAATGGCAATGGGTCCCCAGGCATCCTGCCCCTGGATGATTCGTTTTTTGTCCAGCACCTCAAATCCGGAAACAGAGGCACGGGCAATGGTCATGGTTCCATCATCACTCAAGATGAAAAACTTGCCATCGGCCATGATGTAAGGTCCCAGTCCGAAGCGTTCCTTTTTACCACTCGTCCACAGGATATCCTGAACATCATCGGGCGCACAGCAAGCCAGTTGGTTTCGGTTCATACCGGCATCCTTGGGCAAGATAATAAACAGACGGTTGTTCCAAAAAATGGCCGTTTGTTGCTCAGAAGCAATGCCTTCCTTGGGTTTAAATTGTTGAAGCATGTTGGCAGAAAACCTACCTACCCTTTCAGTTACCTGAAAAAGCACTGACCCCGCGCCATAACCTGCCGTCATGAAAATTTTACCTTCCGGTAAAAGAAGCGGTGAAGGAGCCACGACGTTGGGAGCGAAATCGGTAAATTTCCACAATATGGAACCCATGTCTTTACCCGTGGCCGAAACGCCACAAATTCCACCCACAGCGGCATACACGTACATTTTCTTTCCGTTGAAGGTCATGGGCATGATGGATGAATGTGACATTTGCCAATGGTCCGGGTTGGGGGTCTCCCAAACAACCTTCCCTGTGGCGCAATCCACCGCCACCAAAAGCGCACTGCCTCCGGGAGCAAGAATGGCCAGGCCGGAGTCAATGAGCGGACATTGTCCGGTGTACCAAAAAGGGATTTCCGTGTGATAGGTTTTCACCATATCCAGTCCCCAAATCAGGTCGCCTGAAACAGGATTACAACACATCACATGACCCAAAGGACCGATGGTTAAAACAAAATCATCCGTTACCACCGGAACCGTGCGCGACATGCCATGGTTTCGCTTTACATGAACAGAGTAACTCCTTCGCCACAATTCCTCCCCCGTTTCCAGCGAGAAACATCGGAGGGCGACTGCTTTTTCATCCTCCAAATAATCAAGGAGATACACTTTTCCGTTGTATATGGCAGGAGCCGCATGTCCTTCACCCAAATCCACTTTCCATTTGATTTCGACATTGCCTTCAGGAAATCGATCAATCAATGGGATGTTTTCTTTGTTGATGTTGTCGAAATCGCTTCCGCGAAAGCGTGACCACTTGCCTTTTAATGACGAATCCTCGCTTAAAAAGTGTTGAAATTTCTCACCAATAACCACCACCTGAGTGCTTTCGGCAAGGCTATCGGGCCGATCGTCCATACCCGGAATGCTCTTGCTAAAATCGCCAACAGGATCGTACACCACCCAAAAGATAACCAATACCAAGCCTACAAAGCTGATGATAAGCAAGAGGTATTTTTCTTTGGAGAAAGAGAGCATTTCCGGAGCAGTTATTATTTCCAAGCGACTTGTTAAGCCGATCTATTTTTGTGCGATATCATACACCATGAGGGAAGTTCCGTGACGGACATACAATTTTTTATCATGAATTACCAGGTGTGCCCAATGGTACTGTTCGCCGTAAGGCACTTCAAAGGAGCTGATCAGGTTAAAATCATTTGTTTTGGGATCAACGATTCCCACTTTACCACCTGTGCCATAACAATATAAGAGTCCATCGGCATAGATAATAATACCTACTTTCAGCATCTTAGAGGAATACAACTCCTCCCCTGTTTCCCAATCCAGACAAAACCAACTCTTGTTTTTATCACCTGAACCGTAAATGCGTCCATCTACCAAAACCACACCGCCCATCTTGCTGTCGAGAGACGAATTTCGCCACAGTTCAGTGATGGAGTTGCCATCTTCGGAAACCTGAAGCATAACACCTCCTTTTCCATAACCACTAAAGCAGTATAATTTTCCATCTTTATAAACGGGCGAATTGGCTTGCACCGACCAGGTATTGGGATGCTCGAGACTCCACAACAATTTTCCCGTTGAGGCTTCAAATCCCAAAATGGAATTGGCTGTTTGGGTCACAATAATTTTACGACCACCTACCTCGATCGCAATGGGAGAGCAATAGGCGCTCAATTCTTCCAAACCCTTGGATTTCCAAATCAACTCGCCGGAATCTTTGTTTAGCGCAATCACGTTGGCCTCTAATCCGCCGGGAGTGACGTATAATTTTCCATCATCGATGAGGAGGTTTTCGGTTACACCCCATTTAATATTTCGTCCATCATAATCGTTGAAAAGATCAACTGTCCATTCGATTTTTCCGGATTTTGCAGACATGCAAACAAGCTTTCCAAATGAGCTCATGATGTAAAGTTTACCATCGTAAACCAATGGGGTAGAACGTGTTCCTTCAAAACTCTCCATCCACTCCGGTCCAAAATCTGTTTTCCATTTCAAGTGGCCTTGATGATCGAGTGCCACCACAAATCCAATACCCTCGGGGCTTGTTCCGGCAGTGTAAACCATTTCATTGGTTACGGCTGCAGAAGCATGACCCGGACCTAAATCATCATAATGCCATAAGAGCATGGGACCCTCTACAGGCCATTCCTTTAAAAGACCTGTTTCATGATAGATTCCGTCACGGTTGTCGCCACGCCATTGAGCAATTTCCTGGGATTCGACATGGGTTTGCAGTAAGAAGATCAACCCGACAAATAACAGTGTTATTTTACGCATAAAGTTTCATTAATTATGATTATTATTGCTATCAAACAAATTCATTCCCATTAAAATAGGCTTCAAATTTACGTTATATTTAGGAACTCCACAATATGACATATCAACGGTATCCAACACAAAAAAAGCCGCTTTCCAGCGGCTTTTTCCATTTCTATCTCCTAAAACGGCGAACACTCTATCGGACTATAACTCCGTGGCCGTGGCGACATGAAGGAGTTCTTGTCTTTGTTCACCAGGCCGATGTCGTCCAGTTCGAAGATCAGGCTGATTTCGTGGCTGGGGCCGGTGAAGCTCTGGCGGGCGTTGATGTTCACCTCGTAGCTGTACATGAGTTTCATGCGGTATTGCTCCGTGAAGGGGATGTTCAATCCCAGCATCACGTCGAAACTGCTGAACTCGTCGTATTCCAGGGTCTGGTTTTTGTACCACAAACCCAAATACACATGTTGCATGTACACGTTGGTGCCCAAAGTGTACAAAAACATGTTGCGCTGGTGTTCTACCATCACGCCCGGATTGAGCTTAAAGCCTTGCTTTTTCTGGTAGTAGCCCTGCTCCTGACCCATGGTGATGACAAAGTCCAGGTTGTACACGAACTTTCGGGGGAGGGCAGCGTCCACGTCAAAAAAGCTTTGGTTGGGCTCGGTGATGTGGTGCACGGCCACGCCCAGCTTGCCATCCACGTCCCTGCCTTGCCATTGGAAGATACCTCCAAAGCTAAAGTCGGGGAAGCTCACCTTGTCGCGGGCGGCGCCGGCAAAGGTGCTCGGCCCGATGTTGCCCCACCTGGGATCCAGCTGGTCTTCAAAAACCAGGTTGTCCCAGTTCAGACTCTGGGTGACCACCGAGGCCAGTGCTCCCAGTTGGAAGATCATGTTGTGGGCCACGGGAATGCGTACCGAGGGCAAGAAGCCAAAGGTGTTGGTCTTTAACATGCCCACCCCTTCCAGGGTTTGGGAGGCGATCACGCCAATTCCTCCGGCACCGGGCAGACTGCGCTCGGCCACGTCGGCACTAAAGCTGTAGGTGTGGTAGTTGCCCTGAAGGCCGGTCCACTGTTTTTTGTAGTTCAACCTTACCTTTAACCCCTGGGTCAAACCCACGTTGGCAGGATTGTAATAGGTGGGGTTGTTGTAATACTGGGCAAAGTCCACGTCCTGGGCATGGAGCCTTTGGGGAAGAAACAGGATGCTCAGAAAAAGTAGGCTGAGGCTCAGGCTCAGGCTTAGGTTGAGGCTCAGATTCATTCCGAATGTCGATTTGATGGTGTTTTCTTTTTTCATGTTGGGATCGATTTATCGGATCAAAGTTACAGTTCCGTGGGTTTCTAAATTGCCGTCGCCATTGTCGCTGCCACGCCAGTAGCTGTCATCGCTAAAGCGTGCCGTGATGCGCCAGATGTAAGTGCCTGTGGGCAAAGGCTGACCTTCGTAGGTGCCATCCCAACCTTCGGCTACCTGTCCGTTCTCCAGCAGGGTACTGCTAAAGACCAGGTTGCCCCACGAGCTGAACACTTCCAGCTTGTACTCGCTTAAGTTAATGCCTACGGGCTTGAAGGTGTTAAAGGTGGGATCCGCCACCGAGGGACTAAAGGCATTGGGTACATACAATCCCGTGAACAGCAGCTCATAGGGATAGATGAGCGTGTCGGGACAGCCATAGGTGTTGGTGGCTACAAGCGTCAGGTTGTAGATGGGGTCGGAGTCGTATTCATACTGGTGAATGGGGTTTTCTTCCGTTGAGGTGTAGGTGTCGTCAAAATCCCAGAAGTAGTCGATGGTATCGCACAGGGAGAGGTTGTCCAGCTTCACCTGTCCCTGTCTGCCTTCCCAGTCTTCGGTCAGGGTGAAAAGGGCCGTGGGTACGGGATATATCTCGATTTCATGGCTGATTTGGCTCCTGCAGAAGTTGGCATCGGTGATTTGCATGGTTACCGTGTAGCTATCGATGGAATCGTAGATGTGGTAGGGGTTCTGAAGGTCACTCACGCTGTCCATGGTGTATGGATCGCCAAAATGCCAGAAGTAGTTAGTGATCTGTGCACTGTCGGCTGTGCTTTCATCGGTGAAGTAGGTGTAGTATCCCTGACAGGTTTCTGCCCAGCTAAACTCGGCCGTGGGTGGCTTGAAGATGGTCACCTCCGTGGTAGTGGTGTCTGTACATCCCCACTGGTTGGCTACAATGAGTTCGGTGAGGTAGTTGTCGTATGCCGGATACAGGTAGGTGGGGTTGGCGATAATGGCCGTGTCGGCATCGGTTGAGGTGTCGCCAAAGTCCCAACGCCAGGCGGTAATGGGCTCTGAATAGGTCTCACTGCCATCCATGAAGTAGGTGATGTCGCCCAGACAGTTGTTCTGAACGACGATCGCTGCCATGGGGGTGGGACGTATGAGCACTTCCTTGGTGATGGTGTTGGTGTAGGTTTGGGTGCCAATCTCTCCGGTAACCGTCAGGGTGACCTGATAGGTACCGCCCTGGTTGTCCTGATAACTATGGCAGGCATGGCTTTGGAAGCTGGTGTAGCTATCGGTATTTCCATCGCCAAAGTCCCAATCCCACTGGGTGATATTTCCGTTTTGGGTCAAAAATACGGAGCTGTCGGCAAAGCATACTTCTGTTAGTGCACACAAGTTAATGGTGTCGGGTACGTAGAAGTTGGCTATCAAACAAGCCCTGGTATAGACCGTCTGGGTGATGGAGTCGGTGCAGCCGGTAAAGTTGGTGACAATGAGCTTGACCTGGTAGCTGCTGTCGTTGGGTGAATACAGGTGGGTGGGGTTCTGAGCGGTGGAGGTGTTGGGCTCGCTGCTGAGTGGATCGCCAAAGTCCCACAACCAGCTTTGAATAAAGTTGCCTCCGTGTAGTGATTCGTCCGTGAACTGCATGGGGGTATCACAGGCTCCTGCCTCGTAGCTAAAGCGTGGGGTGGGCAGGGAGTCTATGGTGATTTCCAGACTGGCGTAGGCCGAGCAGCCATTGGTGTCCACGGCCATGAGCTCTACATTGTAAAGCCCGGGATTGGCAAAGGTGTGTTGGATGCTGTCGTGGTAAGTGGTAATCTGTGGGGTGCCATCGTGGAAGTTCCAGCTGTAGCTGGCCACGCTGTCGTTCTCGGGCAGGTAGTGGGCATAGAAGGTCGTGGGCTGTGTCAAACAAACCTGATCGGCGGTGATTTCTACTTCCAATTGTCCAAACACGCAGACTTCTACCGTGTCGGTGGAGTAACACGCGTTGTCATCGGTCACTGTCAGGGTTACCTGGTAACAGGTGTCGGTGATATCGTAGATGTACTCGGGATCGATTTCTGTGCTGTAGTAGCCTTCGTTAAGGTTCCATTCCCAGGTTTGTATCGGGCTGCCATCGGCTCCGGGCTCGCTGCCATCAAAGAAGTAAACCTGTCCGGCAGGATCACATACCTGGACAAAGCTTTCGATCTTGGCGATGGGGCGGGTTCTTACCTTCACCCATTGGCGGATGGTGTCGGCACAGCCGTAGTTGTCCGTGGCAATAAGGGTTACCTGAAAGTCATCGTTGGTGGCGTACAGGTGGGTGGGGTTTTGGATGTTGGCGGTGCTGCCATCGCCCAAATCCCATTCCCAGCCGGCAATGTAGCCCAGCTGACTGTAGCTTTCATCGGTGAAGTAGGTGGTGTCGCCCAAACAGGCATTCTGGTAGCTAAAGTTGGCCAGGGGTGGGTCTTTGACCACGATCTGCTCACTGGTGGAAGCCTCGCAGCCTGCCAGGTCGGTGATGGTCAGGGTCACGGTGTAAGTGCCGGGGGCGTTGTACAGGTAGTCGGCATTTTGGGTCAGGGCATAGCCGCCATCGCCAAAGTCCCAGTACCAGGTGCTGATCTGTGCGGTGGAGGTGCCTGCAAAGCTTACCGGGGTGTTGGCACACAGGGTGTCGCTGCTCATGGTAAAGCTTACATCGGGGGCGGGGTTCACGCTCAGATCGTGGGTGATGGTGTCGTCGCAGCCCTGGGTGTTGGTCACAATCAGGGTGACGGTGTAATCGCCCGGGCTACTGAACACGTGGGTGGGGTTTTGGTAGGTGCTGGTGTTGGTGTTGCCCGAGAGGGGGTCGCCAAAGTCCCAGTACCAACTGCCAATGTCGGGGGTGTTGTTGGTCAGATCATAAAACTGGGTGGGCTGGCCAAAGCAGGCGTCTTCCCAGTTGAACTCTGCCACGGGACTGGCTACGGAAATAACGGTTCTGGTTACTGTATTCTGACAGCTGTCGGAGTCGGTAACAGTCAGGGTGACATCGTAGCTTTGGTCGTTGGCATAAACATGACTGGTGTTGCCGCCATTGGGTGCCAGGATGGTTTCGGTATTGCCATCGTCAAAGTCCCATTCCCATTTTACAATGGCGCCATTGGGGCTGTTGCTCAGGTTTAAGAAGAAGATGGTATCGCCGACGCAGGTGGGCTGACTGTATTCAAAGCCGGCCTGTGGCAGGGGGTTCACCGTTACCGTTTGGGTTTGGGTGGCCGTGCAGCCATCGGTGGTTTGTACGGTTAAGCTTACCTGGAAGTCGCCGGGGCTGTCGTAGGTGTTTTCGGGATCGGGCTGCTGGCTGGTGTGGCCATCGCCAAAGTCCCAAAAGTATTGATCCAGTCCTGTCAGATCGGTGATGGTAAAGCTTACCGGTTCATGCATACAGGCGGGGGTGAAAGTAAAGTCCACTTCGGGGGCATCGGTGATGGTGATTTCTATGGTGTCGGCATCCGTGCAGTTGCTTTGGCTTTGAATGCTTAAGGTGACTTCATAGGTGCCCGGACCGCTGAACAAGTGGGTGGGATCGCTCTGGCTGCTCTGGTTGGAGGATCCACTGGCGGGGTCGCCAAAGTTCCACTGCCATGCAATGATGCTGCCGGCGCCGTTTTCACTGCTCACATCATGGAAGCTGATGGGTCCGCTCATGCAGCCCGCATCGTAGTCGATCTGGGCAATGGGTGATGGGGTGATGGTGACGTCCTGGCTATTGGTTGCCTGACAGCCATCGCTGGTGGTGACCGTTAACATGGCGGTGTAGGTGCCTGTACCTGGGTAAATGTGGCTTACATCGGGATCGTCGGGGAAGTTGATGGTTGCTGTATTGCCATCGCCAAAGTCCCACTCCCAGGTGGTGAGATAGCCGCTCAGGGGAATGCTGTAGTCTTCAAAGAAGGTTTCTGAGTTCTCGCAGTTGGGACTGCTGATGGAAAACATGCTGATGGGCTCGGGCATCACTTCTACCTGGTGGGTAACACTGTTGGTATATCCCAGGGTGTCGATAATGGTGAGGGTGACATTGTACATGTTCGCGTTGACATAGGTGTGCAGGGGATCTTGGTTGTTGCTGCCTGTTCCATCGCCAAAGTCCCAATCGTAGATGGCCACGGCGCCCACGTCGGTAACGCTGGCATCGGTGGTGAACTGGATGGGGGTGTTTTCGCAGGCGTTGTTCCAGCTAAAATCCACCGGGGGTAGTCCGCCTACATGGACTTGGATCACGGTTTCAAAGGTGCAGCCGTTCACATCGGTGACGGTCAGGCTCACGTCGTAGTCGCCGGGGTTGGTGTAGGTGTGGGTTGCATTTTGTCCCGTGGCTGTGCCGCCATCGGCAAAGTCCCAGGCCCAGTTGGTGATGGTGCTGCCGCTGGTGGCAAAAAAGCCGATGTTGTCGCCTGCCTGGGCGGGGTTGGGTGCCCAGGTGAAGGTGGCATTGGGGGTGTTGGGGGCTTGCACGGTCTTGGTGATGCTGTCGCTGCATTGGTATGTCAGGCTATCGCTGGTGAACACCAGTTTGACATCGTAGAAGCCTCCCGTGGCATAGGTGTGTACGGGATTGGGGACATCGGAGGTGCTGCCATCACCAAAGTCCCAGAGTCTGCTATAGGGCTGATAGCCCGGGGGCAGGGTGCTGTTGTCGGTAAAGGCAAACAGGTTGCAGCCGCTCATGGTATAACTAAAGTCGGCCGTGGGGGTGGGTACCACGATAATCTCTCCTGTGGCAGTTGCGGAGCAGCCTGCCGAGTCGGTGGCGGTTAAAGTGACCGTGTAGGTGCCGCCATTGGTGTAGCTGTGCACGGGGTTTTGGTCTTCGCTGATGCCGCCATCACCAAAGTCCCACCACCAGAATTCAATGCCAGTATCGGCACTTCCCTGGAAACTGGTCATACTTTGGGCGCAGGTGGGTGAATCAAAGATTTGCATGCTCACCTGTGGGATGGGGTTGATGGTGACTTGTTGGCTCAGACTGTTCTGGCACAGGTTGGTGTCGGTGATGTAGAGGATCACATCATAAGTTCCGGGGTTGTCGAACACGTGTCCGGCATATTGTCCGGTGGTGTCGTGGCCATCGTCGAAGTTCCAGTACCAATCGGTGATGGGGGTGCCCGAAGCGCCGTAGAAGAAGGTGGTGTCCATCAAACAGGTGGGCTCGGGATCCCAGGTGTAGTAGATGGTGGGGGTGTTGGGGACGATTACGGGCATTGTCACGGTGTTGGAACAGGTGTAGCCTGAGCTGTCGGCGGTGACTGTGAGGGTGACGTTGTAAATTCCGCCATCTGCGTAAGCATGATTGAAAATGGGGTCGTCCTGGGTGGTGCCATCGCCCAAATCCCAGTCATAATCCACCAAAAAGTAGCCCGACGGTGCCGTGCTGGCATCTTCAAAATGGATGGTGTGGCAGGAGTCGACCACGTAGGTGAAGTCGGCTTGGGGTGGTTCAGAGATACTTACAGTATGAAGGGCGGTTTCGCTACACCCGTTTTGGTCGGTAACGGTCAGTGTGACCTGCATCATACCCCAGGTGGTGTACATATGACTGATCATTTGTCCTGTACCCGTTTGTCCATCGCCAAAGTCCCATTGCCAGCTATTGATATTGGAGGTGCTGCTTCCAACAAAGTCGATGGGGGCTTCCATGCAGGAAATGCTGTCGCTCACGCTAAAATCCACATCAGGTAGTTCATTTACCACGATATTACTTACAATGGAATCTGAACAGCCGTTCTGATCAGTGTAATGATAAATCAATTGATAACTGCCCGGGTTCTGGTAGGTATGTGTGGGGGTGGTTAATGTGGAGGTGGTTCCATCGCCAAACATCCACAAACGATCGATGATTTGAGCAGTTCCAGTGGGGGTATAGATGATGGATTCTCCCAGACAAAACGGGCTGGGGGTGCTCATGGTAAAACCGTGGTCTATCTTGGGTCGGACTGTCAGGTTGGTGACGATCACGCTATCGCAACCATAGATAGCTGTAGCAAGGGTATCGTAGTAAATCCCTGAGTTGTATTGCCATGCGCCTTGGGCAAAAATAGAGTCGTAGTGACAAAGGGTAATATCCACAGGAATTTCATAGGTAGGCCGGATGGTTAAAATCATCTCATCGATGGAGTCGCAGTTGATGATATTGGCCGCTACCATGGTCAGGGTAACTTCTCCCATCTCATTGGGTCCTGGGACGTAGGTGGGTTGCAAAACGTGGGGATCGATAAAGTGTCCTGTGCCACTGGTTTCCCAGTAAAGGGTGGCATAGTGCATGGCAAAGGAGGAGTCGGCTGAATTATGAAAATCGTAGGGCTCTCCAAAGCAAACACTTTCATCGGATCCGGCATGGGCTGAAGCTCCGGGGATGACAACGAGTTGCATTGTGGAGGTGTCGTTGCCGCAGGGTGCCAAACCATAACCTACCATGGTCATGGTCAACGTATCGTTTTGAATCAAACCTTCTGAAGGATCGGGAAAATAGGTGGGGGCGATTTGTCTGGGATCATCAAAGTGTCCGATGCCGCTGGTAAACCAACGGATGGAGTCGTAGTTGGTGGCGGTGGGTGGGGTTTCCAGTCGGGATAGATTAAAATATACATCCTGACAGGTGATGGTGTCGTTGCCGGCGGTGACTTGACAGGTGCCATTGATAATGAGTTCCTTTTCCACATGTTGAGAGCAAACAGCTAAAGACACAATCACCGTATCTGCTTGGAGGTATGTGTGATCAACCGAATGACCGACAGTGCTATTTCCATCACCAAAATCCCAGTTCCATGGTGTGAAATTGGCTTCTCCCACCTCATTCATCTCCACCAAGTAATTCTGACAGCTCGTGGGTGGGGTAATGGTGAAATCCAAAGCTGACATATCAACCAAAACGCGGGTATGTGACGCTGTATTCTCACACCCATTTCCATTGGTAACAATGGAGATAACAGAAAATGTCCCGTCCGTTAGATACGCATGGGTGGTATTTTGTCCGGCACCGGTTGTTCCATCTCCAAATTGCCACGACCAGTTAATGATATCCGCTGTCCCAACTCCCGAAAAGGCAACAACCTCATTTACACAACTTGAATCGTTGGGAGACATAGAAAAATCACATTGGGGCAGGCTATTAATAATAACAGTCGTGGTAACTACATCAGAACAATTATTTTGATTGTTGGTAGTAAGCGTGACTTGATAACCCCCCGCATTTGTGTATGAATGAATGGCATTCTGTCCGGTTACAAGAGCAGTTCCATCTCCAAAATCCCACTGCCAGTCAACAACCACTGTTCCATTGTTATCTGTGCCTTGGAAACTTATAGGGGATTGAGCACAAACGGTATTACCCGGCACGACATTGATTTGGGCATCAGGTATTTGAAATATCTCTATGGGCAAAGTCGCTGTACCAGCACAGGCATGTTGGTTGGTAACAACCAATTGAACATCAAAAACACCACCATTTAAATAGGCATGTTGCGGGTTTTGATCACTACTTAAAATACCATCACCAAAATCCCATGCCCAGGAAATCACGTCACTGGAACTTGCATCTGAAAAGTCGATGATATCACCCTCGCACGCCAATCCTGTTGGTGACATGGCAAATCCAGCAGTGGGCACTTCGTTAACCACCACCGTTTCCGTCACCACATCTGTACATCCTCCCGCACTAACTACCGACAAACTCACTGTGTAGGTACCTGAAGCGCTGTAGGTATGACTGGTAGTTTGACCGGAAAAGCCCGGGCTTCCATCTCCAAAATCCCATTGCCAGTCGGTAATGGTGGTGGCATTGAGATCAAATCCGCTTAAGCTAATGAGTGAATTGGCACAAATGGTTGACCCCGGAGTCATGTCAATTTGTATGTCAGGTACCTGATAAATCTGTATTGGGGTGATAATGGAATGGGTACATCCATTGGAGTTGGTCACGGTCAGTTCCACATCAAACCATCCAAAACTTGTATAACTATGATCAGGATTTTGAAGTATACTTGTGGTTCCGTCACCAAAATCCCATGCCCATAAAACGACATCACTGCTGCTATTATCGGTAAACTGGATTAATTCTCCCAAACAGGCTGATCCTGAAGGTAACATTGCAAAGGCAGCCACCGGAATTTCTTGTACAGTAATTGTTTCAGTCACCACATCTTCACAACCTCCGCTATTGGTCATGGACAACTCAACCGTGTACGTGCCCGGATTAACATACGCATGGGTGGGATTCTGTACATTGGAAAATGGTGTTCCATCGCCAAAATCCCATTGCCAAGTCACAATCGCAGTTCCATTCTGATCTATTCCCTGAAAACTTACAGCAGATTGGGCGCATACTGTGGTACCGGGACTTATATTCATGGACGCATAAGGCTCCTGAACCACCACCATTGAGTTGCTAACCGAATTGGTACAATTGTACGGATTCGTCACCGTGAGTTGAACATTGTAGTTACCTTGGGTAGCGTAGCTATGTGTAGGATTCTGAGCCGAACTTACGAATCCATCTCCAAAATTCCACGACCAGGAAACTACATTGCTCGAACTGGCATCCGTAAAGTTAATGATCTGATTCACGCATACAGGGCTGGGAGGTGTTGTAACAAAGCTTACGGAAGGCGTTTGTCTGATGAAAACTGTATGACTTACCTCTCCGGGACAACCATCGGCACTTAAAACATTTAATTGAACAAGATAGGTTCCTGAAGTGGAATAAGTATGCGTAACATTTTGACCCGAAACGATGGGAGAGCCATCGCCAAAATCCCATTGCCAACTGACAATATTGGACGCGCTGGTTCCACTAAAAGTCTGTGGTGTAGAAGCACATACTTCTAACCCCGGAGATACCGTAAAATCCGCATCAGCGTTGCCTCCGATGGTTAAAATCATAGAAGTGGTAATGCTTGGGCATGGCGAAAAACCGAAAATCTCCATTGTTAGCGTAACATTCCCTGTTTCGTTGATGTCGGGCAAATAAGTGGGCCAGAGGGCATGGGGATTGGTGAAGGTTCCCAAACCTCCTGACCAAAAAATATCGCTGTAATTAACGGCCGTGGGCGGCACAGCTGAATTGGCAAAATCAAAGGGTTGGGCCTGACAGATTGTTTCATTGGATCCGGCATCACCTGTGGCTTGTGGTTCAACGCTCACCCCAATGGCATCGGTGGAACTACAGTCCTGAAGCGTACCTACTACACTATATGTTCCTGCTGTACTCACGGTGATTGTTTGAGAGGTAGCTCCTGTATTCCACAAATAACTGTCAAAACCGGCGCCGGCATCCAAAATAACCGATCCGCCTGAACAAATGGACTGGTCTGGACCCAGGTTGATCGGTGGAGCTTCTATTATCTGTACATCTGTTGTAAAATCCTGTGAAACGCCATTGATGACAACGGTTGCCGTAATGGTAAAAGTTCCCGGAGCTGTAAAAATATGTGTTGGATTCTCCAAAGTAGAGGTGTTACTGGATCCGGATGCGGGATCACCGAAATTCCACAGGATGGATTGTATGGGATCAGACGTTTGAATGCTGAAGGTGGTGGTTTCTCCAAAACAGGTGTTTTCGTAGGAGATGTTGGCGGAAAAATAGCTTTGGATGAAGGTAGGGAGGCCAAGTCTTCCATTTTTTCCATCGAGAAAAACTGCATCATGCACAAAGTCACACGCAGTTCCCAACAAATTGGGTGAGTTTATAGCCCCTAAATAATCACTAAAATCAAGCGAAACATAAATCTTCTGATCAGGTCCCAACTGCAAAGCCCCCATTTCATTTGTTGGAGAAACTCCAACAGTAGTTACCGAGTTAACAATCCCGGTTGGGGAACCAGCCGAAAGGTCGGCTTGTAATATTTGGGCTTGATTTCTAATAACCCCCATATACAACCGGGTCTCATCTGGAGAAAATTCTATACCATAAGCACCAACGTATCCTGTAAATGAAATGGGATTTGAAACATGGCCTGTAGATCTATCAAAATTACACAACTCAAATCTGGCCAGAGTCCCATGCATCGCACAGGCTACATAATTTCCCAAAGGTGATGCCTTTAAATAACCTACATAATTGGATACCGGATCACCTTGATACGTGCCCACATTACTAATGATGCCCGTGGCGCTTACACCAGACGATGTTACAAGAAATGAATAGTATGAGTTAGAATTTCTGGTATGCGTAACCACCCATACATCAACCCCATTTGAATGAGAAACTGCGGTAATACGTTCCGTTACAGGATCCAGTAAGTAGGTGTTTTTAACAGTAACCCTTCCCAATCCACCATTCAGACTCATATCCACAAGCGAGTAATACAGGTTGGCGCCATTTGGATCGTACGCAGCCGGAACCGTAAAAACATAATATAAATCTCCTGAACCTGGTTTACGGACAATGATCGCCGATTGTGTAGAAGAAAAGTCGCCAAAGAGACCTGTCCCGTTGTCCATCACTTGATGATTCGCATTCCAAATGGTAGTTCCTTCCGTGTAAAATAATAAGTTACCATTAATATCGGAAATGGTAGCGCAACCTTCTCTGGTACTAAGGGCTCCATCAGTTAAAGCCACAGGAGACCCTGAAGAGAAATTAATCCCAGCGTTATCTCCGAAATACCAATTATTGGCCTCATTTTGAGAGAACCCACTTAAAATTGCAAGACTAAAAAGGAGTAATAGAGTTATTTTATTGTAATTCATGCTATTGCAGATAGACAGCCCCTAACAAACCGAAATCAGATTATTTGTCTGTTTAGAAAAATTGAACGGTTAATTTTTAACAAGAATTCATACAGCTAACAGACCGATGAATTCTCCAAATCAAATGTATAAAATAATAGGTTTGAGAATGATTATTATTATAATTTAAAAATATTACAAATAAGGAACTTATCGGATCAAAGTTACAGTTCCGTGGGTTTCTAAATTGCCGTCGCCATTGTCGCTGCCGCGCCAGTAGCTGTCATCGCTAAAGCGTGCCGTGATGCGCCAGATGTAAGTGCCCGTGGGCAAAGGCTGACCTTCGTAGGTGCCATCCCAGCCCTCGGCTACCTGTCCGTTCTCAAGACGGGTGCTGCTAAAGACCAGGTTGCCCCAGCCGGAGAATACTTCCAGCTTGTACTCACTCAGGTTGATACCCACCGGCTTGAAGGTGTTAAAGGTCTCATCCGCCACCGAAGGACTAAAGGCATTGGGTACATACAGCCCCGTGAACAGCAGCTCATAAGGGTAAATGAGCGTGTCGGGACAGCCATAGGTGTTGGTGGCTACAAGGGTCAGGTTATAAATTGGATCACTGTCGTACTCGTACTGGTGGATGGGACTTTCTTCCGTTGTGGTGTAGGTGTCGTCAAAATTCCAGAAATAGTCGATGGTATCGCACAGGGAGAGGTTGTCCAGCTTCACCTGTCCCTGTCTGCCTTCCCAGTCTTCGGTCAGGGTGAAAAGGGCCGTGGGAACGGGATAGATCTCGATTTCATGGCTGATTTGGCTCCTGCAGAAGTTGGCATCGGTGATTTGCATGGTTACCGTGTAGCTGTCGATGGAATCGTAGATGTGGTAGGGGTTCTGAAGGTCACTCACGCTGTCCATGGTGTATGGATCGCCAAAATGCCAGAAGTAGTTAGTGATCTGTGCACTGTCGGCTGTGCTTTCATCGGTGAAGTAGGTGTAGTATCCCTGACAGGTTTCTGCCCAGCTAAACTCCGCCGTGGGTGGCTTGAAGATGGTCACCTCCGTACTGGTGGTGTCTGTACATCCCCACTGGTTGGCTACAATGAGTTCGGTGAGGTAGTTGTCGTATGCCGGATACAGGTAGGTGGGGTTGGCGATAATGGCCGTGTCGGCATCGGTTGAGGTGTCACCAAAGTCCCAACGCCAACTGGTGATGGGATCTCCATAGTTATCACTGCCATCCATGAAGAAGGTGATGTCGCCCAGACAGTTGTTCTGAACGATGATTGCTGCCATGGGGGTGGGACGTATGAGCACTTCCTTGGTGATGGTGTTGGTGTAGGTTTGGGTGCCAATCTCTCCGGTAACCGTCAGGGTGACCTGGTAGGTGCCGCCTTGGTTGTCCTGGTAACTATGGCAGGCATGGCTTTGGAAGCTGTTGTAGCTCTCAGTGGTGCCATCGCCAAAGTCCCAATCCCATTGGGTGATGTTGCCGTTTTGGGTCAAAAATACGGAGCTGTCGGCAAAGCATACTTCTGTTAGTGCACACAAATTAATGGTGTCGGGTACGTAGAAGTCGGCTATCAAACAAGCCCTGGTATAGACCGTCTGGACAATGGAGTCGGTGCAGCCGGTAAAGTTGGTGACAATGAGCTTGACCTGGTAGCTGCTGTCGTTGGGTGAATACAGGTGGGTGGGGTTCTGATCGGTGGAGGTGTTGGGCTCCGTGCTGAGTGGATCGCCAAAGTCCCACAACCAGCTTTGAATAAAGTTGCCTCCATTTATTGATTCGTCCGTGAACTGCATGGGGGTATCACAGGCTCCTGCCTCGTAGCTAAAGCGTGGGGTGGGCAGGGAGTCTATGGTGATTTCCAGACTGGCGTAGGCCGAGCAGCCATTGGTGTCCACGGCCATGAGCTCTACATTGTAAAGCCCGGGATTGGCAAAGGTGTGTTGGATGCTGTCGTGGTAAGTGGTAATCTGTGGGGTGCCATCGTGGAAGTTCCAGCTGTAGCTGGCCACGCTGTCGTTCTCGGGCAGGTAGTGGGCATAGAAGGTCGTGGGCTGTGTCAAACAAACCTGATCGGCGGTGATTTCTACTTCCAATTGTCCAAACACGCAGACTTCTACCGTGTCGGTGGAGTAACACGCGTTGTCATCGGTCACTGTCAGGGTTACCTGGTAACAGGTGTCGGTGATATCGTAGATGTACTCGGGATCGATTTCTGTGCTGTAGTAGCCTTCGTTAAGGTTCCATTCCCAGGTTTGTATCGGGCTGCCATCGGCTCCGGGCTCGCTGCCATCAAAGAAGTAAACCTGTCCGGCAGGATCACATACCTGGACAAAGCTTTCGATCTTGGCGATGGGGCGGGTTCTTACCTTCACCCATTGGCGGATGGTGTCGGCACAGCCGTAGTTGTCCGTGGCAATGAGGGTTACCTGAAAGTCGTCGTTGGTGGCGTACAGGTGGGTGGGGTTTTGGATGTTGGCGGTGCTGCCATCGCCCAAATCCCATTCCCAGCCGGCAATGTAGCCCAGCTGACTGTAGCTCTCATCGGTGAAGTAGGTGGTGTCGCCCAAACAGGCATTCTGGTAGCTAAAGTTGGCCAGGGGTGGATCTTTGACGATGATCTGCTCACTGGTGGAGGCCTCACAGCCTGCCAGGTCGGTGACCGTCAGTGTCACGGTGTAAGTGCCGGGGGCGTTGTACAGGTAGTCGGCATTTTGGGTCAGGGCATAGCCGCCATCGCCAAAGTCCCAGTACCAGGTGCTGATCTGTGCGGTGGAGGTGCCTGCAAAGCTTACCGGGGTGTTGGCACACAGGGTGTCGCTGCTCATGGTAAAGCTCACATCGGGGGCGGGGTTCACGCTCAGATCGTGGGTGATGGTGTCGTCGCAGCCCTGGGTGTTGGTCACAATCAGGGTGACGGTGTAATCGCCCGGGCTACTGAACACGTGGGTGGGGTTTTGGTAGGTGCTGGTGTTGGTGTTGCCCGAGAGGGGGTCGCCAAAGTCCCAGTACCAACTGCCAATGTCGGGGGTGTTGTTGGTCAGATCATAAAACTGGGTGGGCTGGCCAAAGCAGGCGTCTTCCCAGTTGAACTCTGCCACGGGACTGGCTACGGAGATCACCGTTCTGGTGACCGTGTTCTGACAGCTGTCGGAGTCGGTAACAGTCAGGGTGACATCGTAGCTTTGGTCGTTGGCATACACGTGGCTGGTGTTGCCGCCATTGGGTGCCAGGATGGTTTCGGTATTGCCATCGTCAAAGTCCCATTCCCATTTTACAATGGCGCCATTGGGGCTGTTGCTCAGGTTTAAGAAGAAGATGGTATCGCCGACGCAGGTGGGCTGACTGTATTCAAAGCTGGCCTGTGGCAGGGGGTTCACCGTTACCGTTTGGGTTTGGGTGGCCGTGCAGCCATCGGTGGTTTGTACGGTTAAGCTTACCTGGAAGTCGCCGGGGCTGTCGTAGGTGTTTTCGGGATCGGGCTGCTGGCTGGTGTGGCCATCGCCAAAGTCCCAAAAGTATTGATCCAGTCCTGTCAGGTCGGTGATGGTAAAGCTTACCGGTTCATGCATACAGGCGGGGGTGAAAGTAAAGTCCACTTCGGGGGCATCGGTGATGGTGATTTCTATGGTGTCGGCATCCGTGCAGTTGCTTTGGCTTTGAATGCTTAAGGTGACTTCATAGGTGCCCGGACCGCTGAACAAGTGGGTGGGATCGCTCTGGCTGCTCTGGTTGGAGGATCCACTGGCGGGGTCGCCAAAGTTCCACTGCCATGCCATGATGGTGCCGGCGCCGTTTTCACTGCTCACGTCATGGAAGCTGATGGGTCCGCTCATGCAGCCCGCATCGTAGTCGATCTGGGCAATGGGTGATGGGGTGATGGTGACGTCCTGGCTATTGGTTGCCTGACAGCCATCGCTGGTGGTGACCGTTAGCATGGCGGTGTAGGTGCCTGTACCTGGGTAAATGTGGCTTACATCGGGATCGTCGGGGAAGTTGATGGTTGCTGTATTGCCATCGCCAAAGTCCCACTCCCAGGTGGTGAGATAGCCGCTCAGGGCAATGCTGTAGTCTTCAAAGAAGGTTTCTGAGTTCTCGCAGTTGGGACTGCTGATGGAAAACATGCTGATGGGCTCGGGCATCACTTCTACCT
Organism: Bacteroidales bacterium; assembly: GCA_965140775.1. Classification (GTDB taxonomy): domain Bacteria; phylum Bacteroidota; class Bacteroidia; order Bacteroidales; family F082; genus UBA6244. The sequence goes on from OZ223471.1 coordinate 3,087,748, forward strand.
GGTGGGTAACACTGTTGGTATATCCCAGGGTGTCGATAATGGTGAGGGTGACATTGTACATGTTCGCGTTGAGGTAGGTGTGCAGGGGATCCTGGTTGTTGCTGCTTGTGCCATCGCCAAAGTCCCAGTCGTAGATGGCCACGGCACCCACATCGGTTATGGTGGCATCGGTGGTGAACTGGATGGGGGTGTTTTCGCAGGCGTTGTCCCAGGTGAAATCAACAGGGGGTAGTCCGCCTACGTTTACTTGTATCACGGTTTCAAAGGTGCAGCCGTTTACATCGGTGACGGTCAGGCTCACATCGTAGTCGCCGGGGTTGGTGTAGGTGTGGGTGGTGTTTTGTCCCGTGGCTGTGCCGCCATCGGCAAAGTCCCATGCCCAGTTGGTGATGGTGCTGCCGCTGGTGGCAAAAAAGCCGATGTTGTCGCCTGCCTGGGCGGGGTTGGGTGCCCAGGTGAAGGTGGCATTGGGGGTGTTGGGGGCTTGCACGGTCTTGGTGATGCTGTCGCTGCATTGGTATGTCAGGCTATCGCTGGTGAACACCAGTTTGACATCGTAGAAGCCTCCCGTGGCATAGGTGTGTACGGGATTGGGGACATCGGAGGTGCTGCCATCACCAAAGTCCCAGAGTCTGCTATAGGGCTGATAGCCCGGGGGCAGGGTGCTGTTGTCGGTAAAGGCAAACAGGTTGCAGCCGCTCATGGTGTAACTAAAGTCGGCCGTGGGGGTGGGTACCACGATAATCTCTCCTGTGGCAGTTGCGGAGCAGCCTGCCGAGTCGGTGGCGGTTAAGGTGACGGTGTAGGTGCCGCCATTGGTGTAGCTGTGAACGGGGTTTTGGTCTTCGCTGATGCCGCCATCGCCAAAGTCCCACCACCAGAATTCGATGCCGGTATCGGCACTTCCCTGGAAACTGGTCATACTTTGGGCGCAGGTGGGTGAATCAAAGATTTGCATGCTCACCTGTGGGATGGGGTTGATGGTGACTTGTTGGCTTAGACTGTTCTGGCACAGGTTGGTGTCGGTGATGTAGAGGATCACGTCATAAGTTCCGGGGTTGTCGAACACGTGTCCGGCATATTGTCCGGTGGTGTCGTGGCCATCGTCGAAGTTCCAGTACCAATCGGTGATGGGGGTGCCCGAAGCGCCGTAGAAGAAGGTGGTGTCCATCAAACAGGTGGGCTCGGGATCCCAGGTGTAGTAGATGGTGGGGGTGTTGGGGACGATTACGGGCAGGGAGGTGCTGTTGGTACAGAAATCTCCGTCTTTTTCACTGGTAACAGTTAAAGTAACCGTGTAAACCCCTCCTGCTGGGTATTGGTGTCTGAAAGTGGGGCCTGAATCGGTGGTGCCATCGCCCAGTTCCCAGTACCAGTCTACCAAAAAGTAGCCCGCGGGGGCGATGCTCTCATCAGTGAAGATGATCTTCTGACAGGTGTCTATGGCATAGCTAAAATCAACTATGGGGGGTTCTACCACGTCGATCATCAGGGTGTCGGCGTTGCTGCAGCCAATCACGTCGGTGACGGTGAGGGTCACCAGGTAGTTTCCAAAGATGGTGTAGGTATGTGGGGGTGGGTTTTGGTCGGTGCTGGTGGTGCCATCGCCAAAGTTCCACATCCAGGTGACGTTGTCGGTGCTGAATCCACTAAAGGTGACTTCGTTGTTCACACACACGGAGCTGATATTGGATACGGCCACCACGTTGGGGGGATCGTTTACCGTGATGGTGACGATGTTGGTGTAGATGCTGCCGCATCCGGAGGTTTGCATCAGGCGGTAGTTGGTGGTGGTTTGCAGGGCGTTGGGCTCGCTGTAATCCAGTGATGTGGCGCCTCCGATGGGGGTATAGGGTCCGCCTGCCTGTGATTTTTCCCACTGGTAGCTATAGATGCCGTCTGCGCCCGTGGGAACGGTGCCGTGCAGGGGCAGGGTGGGAATGGTGTTAAAGCAAATGGTTTGGTTGCCGGTGGCGTTTCCTGGTAAGAATTCGTTGTAAACGGTTACGGTCACCGTATTGGTGTTTTCTATTCCACAGCCTGATCCACTGCTTTGTACTTGTCTGAAGTAGGTGGTGGTGGTCAGGGCTCCGCTTTGGTAATCGATTTGGGTGGCACCGGGAATATCCAAAAAGGTGACATTGTTGGTGGAACTCTGCCATTGGTAGGTGTAGTTGCCATCGCCTCCGGTGGGGGCGGTTCCCAAGATTGCCGTGGGGATGGTATTGTAGCAGATGGTCTGATCACCACTGATGCTGCCCACGTTGTAGTCGGGATGTACATCCACGAAAATGGAGGCGGTGGTCACGGTGCCACAGATGCATATCTGGTTCAGGTGGTAGTAGGTGGGGGTGGTCAGCAGGCCGGGTTGGTAGCTCAGGTTGGTGGCGCCGGTGATATCGGTGTAGGTGATATCGTCCGTGGAGCTTTGCCACTGGTAGGTGTAGTTGCCATCACCACCGGTGGGGGGATCGGCACTCACGGGGGCGGGCTGGGTATTGTAGCAGATGAGCTGGTCGCCACTCACGGCGCCGGGGATGAACTCATCCAGCACGCCGATGGTGGTAGTGGGGGTGAATACAAGTGCACAGGTATTGGTCTGTCGCAACCTGTAATAGGTGGTTTGGGTAAGTAAGGGGGGTTGGTAGCTCAGGGTGGTGGCTCCGGTGATGTCGCTAAAGGTGATGTTGTCAGTGGAGCTTTGCCATTGGTAGGTGTAAACTCCATCGCCTCCTGTGGGGGCATCGGCCACCAGCAGCTGGGGTTGGTTGCTATAGCAGATGATTTCGTCGGGGGCGGGGGCGCCGGCCAAAAATTCATCCCACACGTTGACCGTGATCACCGGGGTTTCCTTGCTGCCGCAATCGCAGCTTTGTACGTTTTTGAAGTAGGTGGTCTGCAATAAGGAGGTGGGACTCAGGTAGGTCAGGGCCGTGGCTCCGGGGATGTCGGTGAAGGTGACATTGTCGGTGGAGCTCTGCCATTGGTAGCTGTAGGTGCCTACACCGCCCGTGGGGGCACTTACTTCCATCTGGGCAGGGACGATGTTGTAGCAGATGGTTTGGTCGGGGGTGAGGGGGGCGCCGGGCTGGTAGTCTTCGATGGTGAGGATCATGTTGTCGCTCTCGCGGCAGCGGATGGCGCTTAGGACTTCCATATTGAATTCGATGTCAATAGGATAAGTTATGTTGGGGTCGAAATCCCCCACCACATACACGGGTCGTTCAACGTGCGAATCAAGGAAATATCCCGCCGGATCTATCGTCGGATCGACTTTGGTCCAATTGATAATATCTCCATTCTGTTCTACAGGTGGTACCAAACTATTGGCAAAATCAAAAGGTAAACCCACACATGCTTGTTCATCGGTACCGGCGTCGGCATAGGACCCCTCGCGTACTTCCAACACCATCACGTCGGTTTGGTCGGTACAGGGTGACAGTGCAGTTGCATGCAACGTAAGTGTAACAAAAGCTATTTCATCAGGTCCGGGAACATAGGTGGGATTTGCCGTGGTTTCATTTATCAGCGATCCTCCCTGTGTGCTGTTGTGTGTCCACAAGAGGGAACTATAGTTGACAGCATCTGCATCGATGAGTGTGAAAGGAACATCCTCACAGGTAACACGATCGGGACCTGCATCAGCCAGACAGGTTCCGTTGATGGTTATTGGCTTTATCACTTGCTCCACACAGAGGTTTAAGGTAACATTATAATTTCCCGGTGCGGTGTAAGTATGAACCGTATTTTTCCCTGTTCCCATGCTACCATCGCCATAATCCCAATCCCAACCGGTAAAATCAGCATCGCCAATCCCATCGAAACTAACCTGAAAATCCTGACAACCAACAGGCGGATTCAAATTAAAATCGAGTCCCGACATATCTACCACCACCTGTTCGTGGGTGGTAGATACGGCACACCCGTTATTATTGGTATAAGTGGAGGTTATCAGAAAATTCCCTGCATTTTGAAATTCATGGGTAGTGATGGCATTGGTTCCGGCCTCACCATCGCCAAAATCCCATTGCCAATCCACAATATCAGAGGTTCCTGAAGCCTCCAGAGTGAGCATCTCGCCCAAACAGATGGTGTCGTTGGGTAACACAGCGAAATCGGCCGCAGGAAGGTCGCTCACCAACAAATGATGAACCAGGGTATCGTTACAATTGTTATCATTTACCACGATCAGGGTCACATCGTAATCTCCCGAAGCTCCGTAGGTGTGGGTTACCATCTCTCCATTGTCAGTGGTCAGGTCACCAAAATCCCAATTCCAGTCGGTAATGTTGGTGTTGGCACTTCCCGTATAGGTGATTTCATCTCCCAAACAACTGATATCGGGCACACTAATACTCATGGTGGCATTGGGCGCTTCAAATATTTCTACCTGATGGGTGACGGTGGCAGGACAATTTTCATCGCTTGTGGCCGTGAGTGCGATGGTCTTCAGTCCAAACGAATTGTACGTATAATTCACATTTTGACCCATACCTGTGTTGCCATCGCCATAATCCCAAGCCCAGCTGTTAATTGGTATATCCGCAGTCCCGGCAAGGGTCATTTCTTCATCCGAACAAAAAACATTGCCCGGACTTATCCCAAAATCGAGGGTGGGCGTTTGATTGATGGTTAAAGTGTGTTGGATGATGTCGCTACACAAGTCGTCGGTGATTACCTCCAGTTGAACGGTGTAGATACCCGGAAGGAGGTACTGATGGGACACATTTTGACCCGCATCCGTATTTCCATCTCCAAAATCCCAATTCCAGTCGGTGATGTTACCATTCGCATTTCCCGTAAAATCAATGGGATCGCCCAAACAACTGATGTCGTTGACACTGATCAACATCGAAGCCACAGGAGTTTCGAACACCTCCACCTGATGACTGGTATTGGCAGAGCAATTGTCAACCGTATTTACCAACATGGTGACGGTTTTGAACCCAAAGGTGCTGTATGTATGCGTTGCCGTTTGGCCAAAGCCTATATTACTGTCCCCAAAATCCCAAGTCCATGAGGCTATGGGTGCGTCGGAAGAACCGGTCACGGACATTTCCTGATCGGAACAAAAAGAGTTGCCGGGGGTTATGGTAAAATCGATGGTAGGCGCCTGTGAAATGGTGATGTTGTGCGTTACCACATCCGTGCACGTATGGTTATTGGTAACGGTTAAGGTAACAACGAAATTTCCGAAGGAGGAATACTGGTGAGAAACCGTTTGACCGGAGGCAGTACTTCCATCGCCAAAATTCCATACCCAGCTTGTAATATTGGTAATCGGTGATGCGCTAAAGGTAATGTCCTGGTCTGCGCATGCCGTATTGCCCGGACTCATTGTAAAATCCGCAACCGGGGGAGAAAAGGTTTGTACCACTTGTGAGGTTATTCCCGTACAACTTTCGGAGGAGGTTACAGTAAGTTGTACCGCGTGATTTCCGGGCACGGTATAGGCATGACTCACATTCTGACCTGATCCGAAGCTGCCATCGCCAAAGCTCCATGCCCAGTTGGTGATGGTTTGGGTGCTGCTACCCGAAAAACTGACAGTTTCGTTAAGACAAATTCCTGTAAGTGGGTTCACTGTAAACGATGGACTGGGATTGGGATTGATAACCACTGTTGTGATGGCGGGATCGCTCACTACACCGTCGATGGTAATCACCACCTGATAATCACCTGCATATCCCAACACCACGTTGGGTCGGGTTGGGTTTTGCAGGGTAGAAAAGAAACCTGCGGGACCTGTCCATTCGTAGGTAGCTCCGGTGGCATCGGTGGCGTACAACTCGAGAGTTTCGCCCACGCATAGCGGACCATTGTTGCTTACCTGCGGAGGAACAATATCACAGTCAGTTTCTCCGGTACCCGAGGACAATTCAAAAGTGATATTACACGGATCATTGGAGTAATTGGTAATCAATAAAATATAGTACTCCCCCACTTGTGCATTGGGAATATCGCAATATTCTATGGCATCCGGCAAAAAACTACAATCTACAATTTTGGGGGCAGTGAGTTGACCATCACATGGCGCCTGAGGATCCATAAAGGGCCCCCAGCAAATAAAGTCGATATCTTTGGAGGGTGTGGAATACATTTTTATCTGGAGGTTGCCCGCGACGGCAATACGCATATGGTACCAAGCCGGGTTTGGTTGTGAGCCCAAACAACCATAATTCGGACCCAGTTGAGCTTGGCCCGAATTTACTCCTGCGGGAAAGTCATATACAGTGCTGGTACAAAACGGGTCGGAGGTTTCGCACATACTCGACTGCCCGAAAAGAAAAGAAGTGTAAGCTAATAGAAAGGAAATCAAAAATATTTTTTTCATCGATGTGAAATGTGGTATCGTGTTTCAATAAATAATCATCAGAAATTCAATTACTGAGGCTGACAAAACGCCGAAACCAGGTAATTCTCGTGCATACAAATGTAATGATAACACCAAAACCACCACAGGTTGCCTGATATTTATAGGCATTTCAAATTACAATCGCTGCCATTTTTTCAACCCGGGATATAGGACACATATTCAGGGCAAATGGTTGCGGGTAAGAATAACAGTTGTGAGCCATCTTTGGTTTTCGTAGCGACCAAAATTTGGGTTGCATGGGGTTTTGGTACAGAATATTCGCCTGCCAAATGAAAATGCAGGATACCAACCATGCCGGCTATCGAAGGGAGGATGGGATTTGAAAAAACCGACAACCGCGAAGGCTCGAAAACAAACTAAAAAGGGAGGCATGCTTTGCATACCTCCCGATTTTATGTTTTCAGGATATTACAGAAAGAATCTGTTTATTTACGTGATTCGTCGGAAACAGTGAGTTTCTTTCTACCTTTTGCTCTTCTTCTCTTAAGAACCTTCCGGCCGTTGACGGATGCCATTCTTTCACGGAAACCGTGTTTATTCCTTCTTTTTCTCTGCGATGGTTGAAACGTTCTTTTAGTCATCTCTTTCTATGTTTTTTCGGAGTGCAAAAATAGGGTTATTTTATTTAATACAAAATGGTTTGACAAAAAAAATTGAAATTTCTGCATACCCTTTTCTACGCTCTGTTTCAAAGTGTTAAAAAACAGAGGGGAACCTTAGGCTCCCCTCTCCTACAATTAAAATGAAAAAATTATTACTTTTTTGGTGCATGTTTTAATGTTTCGAGCAAAAATTCCCAAAACAAGTCCACCGTAGCAATATTTACTTTTTCGTCGGGTGAGTGGGGATTGCGAATGGTGGGTCCGAAGGAAATCATATCCCAGTGGGGATAGGTAGCTCCCAAAATCCCACATTCCAAACCTGCATGTATCACCTTCACTTCCGGCACTTTTCCAAAGCGGTTGTTATATACCTCTTTCATTTCCTTGAGGATGGCCGAATCAGGATTGGGTTTCCAGCCCGGATAGGAACCTGAACTGACGGCAGTTCCACCGGCACCTTCAAATACCTTGCGAATGGTGGCACCCAATTCGTCTTTGTCGGCATCTACCAGACTGCGTTGGAGGGTAGAGATTTCAATTTTTCCGTTACCCGACTTCACAATGGCCAGGTTGGTGGAGGTTTCCACGATACCTTCAACGCTTTCGCTCATCTTGATAACCCCGTTGGGACATTCAAGCACGGCTTTGTAGAGGTTGGCTTGTGTGGTTTCGTCCAACAGATTTTCAGGCAGGTCGGCAGGTTCGGCAATGATCATCAAACCACCATCATTTTCTTCAAATTCTTCCCGGGCAATCACTTCAAACTCTTTCACAAAGGTTTCGAAGGTGGCTTTTTTGTCCTCTTCCACTACCACGGTAGCAAAAGACTCGCGTGGAATGGCATTGCGCAGACTTCCGCCGTCGATTTCGGCCAAACGAACGCCGTATTTTTCGGCAGCCTTCATCAGCAACACGTTCATGATTTTGTTGGCATTGCCGCGACCCAGGTTGATATCCAATCCTGAGTGTCCGCCTTTGAGGCCTTTTACACTGATTTTATAAGCTGCCATCCCATCGGGAAGGTTCACCGGAGTGTAGGTAAAAGTACCTGTGGTGTCGATACCACCGGCACAACCAATATACAATTCGCCTTCGTCTTCAGAGTCGAGGTTGATGAGGATATCACCATCCAATAAGCCGGCTTCCAGGTTTTCGGCACCGGTCATTCCGGTTTCTTCGTCCATGGTGATCAGCACTTCAATTGGTCCGTGAACCAGGTCGGTTGCTTCGAGCACAGCCATGGCAGCAGCCACACCCATACCGTTGTCGGCACCCAAAGTTGTTCCTCTGGCAGTTACCCATTCGCCGTCAATATATGCATCAATGGGGTCTTTTTCAAAATCGTGTTTGGTATCTGAATTTTTTTGAGGTACCATGTCCATATGACCTTGCAGGATAATTCCTTTGCGGTCTTCCATGCCTTCGGTGGCAGGTTTTTTTATGATTACGTTACCCACTTTGTCCACGATGGTTTCCAGACCGAGGTCTTCACCAAATTTTTTCAAGAAAGCAATTACTTGTGCTTCTTTTTTCGATGGGCGGGGTATTTCCGTAAGTGCATGGAAGTTTTTCCACAGACTTTCGGGTTTTAATGTCAAAATATCTTTTGCCATAATAGTTTATTTTTAAAGTTTATTTCTGGATATTCGGAAGTTCAAGTCCGTATCCTTTTTTCTTGTCTTCGGCTTTCAGCATAAAACCTACCAATACAGCCAAAACACCCAAACCTGTAAAAATAAGCATGGGGTTGGTGTAATCGTAAAGTGGTATTTCGGTTCCATTGGCTTTGGCCAACGCAACACCGGGATTGGATTGATCCAACACATAACCGATCAAGGCAGGAATGCCCATCAAACCCCAGTTTTGAATCCAGAAGATCAATGAGAAAGCTGTTCCCAATTGATTTTCAGGTATAATCTTTGGTACGGAAGGCCACATGGCTGAAGGAACCAGCGACAAGGCCACGCCCAGGAGAATAACCAAAACCACGGCCACCATCCAATAATTAAATACGGGCAGGGAGAAAATGGCATGAACAAATACAATGATGCCGGCACCAATAATCATGATGGTAGCACCTTTTCCTTTTTTGTCGTAGATATTTCCAAAGAATGGGGTCAGGAACAAAGTACCCAATGGCAACAAGCTTGGAATTAAACCTGCCAGGCTTTGATCGACGCCATATTTGTTCACCATCAGGTCGGAAGCATATTTGATAAAGGGAAATACGGAAGAATAAAACAGCACGCACAAAAAGGCAATTAACCAGAAACCTTTGTTAGAAACGATGGTTCCGATATCGCTGAATTTGAATGGTTCTTCTTCATTTACCTCACCGGATTCGGCAACAGATTTATCCAGTTTCTTATCCATGGAAACATAGATAAAAAAGGCAATAAAACCAATACAAAGAAGAATGAAAGCAAAGGCAATGGGAGCCGCGATGCTGGGCGACATTTTTTCGGTGAGTGAACCTCCTGAAACAACCGTATGGGTACTGGCGAAAAATTCGGCCAAAAAAACGGGAGCAGCCATGGCAAGGAGGGTTCCCATACGGGCAACCGCCATTTGCATACCCATGGCCAATGCCATTTCGTAGCCTTTAAACCATTTCACGATAATCTTTGATACGGTAATCCCCGCAATTTCAACACCTACACCAAAAATGGCAAAACCGACAGAAGCAAAAAACACCTGACTGTGAATTCCCATGATGGTTTCTGTGGGCAAGGTTGGATTTGAAATAGCCCAAAATTTAATACCTGCACCCAACACCATGATTCCGGATGCCATCAAACCTGTAAACCGAACACCCATTTTATCAAGGATAATACCTCCGAAAATGAGCATGAGCAAAAACACATTCAACCATCCATAAGCACTGGTAAATATGCCATAATTGGTACTCGACCAACCAAACTCTGATTCCAGCATCGGTTTTAAGGGCGACATAACGTCGGTTAAAAAATAACCCGCAAACATGGTTATGGAGATAATTCCCAAAGCACTCCATCTGGCAGCTTTCGAATCTCGCAATGATTTTCTTATTACTTCTGTCATTTTGATTTTTTTAAATGAAGTGGCGAATTTAAAATAAAAAAAGCATGTAATAGGAGTATAATGAGTATAAATATCCAAACGGGCTGTTCACAAACGTGACACCAAGATGCTTTTTGGCATCTTTGACAACCAAATCTACAACGTTTGCAGCACTTTGACTCATTTTCACCAACCTGTTACTTTTTCTTCTTTTCAAAAAAATCTTTGTCCTTAAACAACTGCTTCATTTGGGTACCATTTTTGTCAACAAAAACGGCTTCGGTATTTTGCGTGGAAGTTACCAACATGTTTACTGAGTCTTGCTGATAGGCTTTTATCACCACCTCTTCCATGCCATCGCCGGTTATGGTCAGCACCTGCGCCAGAGGATACGCTTCGGGTTTGACATCCGTGAATTTGGAACCGTTTTTGCGTGAGAGCCCGGCGATAAACTGAGCAGCTTTTGTGGAATCAATGGGTTGATTGTCATATTGCCATTTTCCATCATTCAGCTGCATTACGTGACTGTTTTCTCCTGTATTATCCATGGCGACACGTTGTATCTGACTCTTATCCAGGTTGATCAGGGTTTTGTTTCGGAAGGCATCCATGTCCTTGCCCAAACCAAAACCAATCTGACCGTCAATCACATAAACGGTAGGTTCGCCGGTAATGCAGGCGTAAAAAATCATTTCGCCCTGGGGCTGACGACCTCCGGGGTTGGGTTGGGCATTTTGTGGCTGGATATAGTCGAATTTACCCAAAATTAAATCGCCCACCAACTTGCCATCGGAAAACATCTCCAGGTGGGTACCTTTGTCGGAGGTAACGGCAAATTCTTCGTGCGAAGAGGCTTTTTGTGAAGCAATCCGTTTGACGGGAATGGCATTGAGCATGCCCAACGTGCGTTTCATGGTATTGGCATCCGCCGTATAGGTTTTCCCTTCACCTTGAATTTTCCAGCCTGCATCGGTTTTGGTCAGGGTAAATGCAGGGGCTCCGTCGGGAGGTGCAATATTCAATTGATCCACCGTGGCTGTATCGATCTGGGTAAGGGTGGTTTTATAGTTGCTCAAATTTCCGGCAGACCGCTGCGACCACCAGTAAATGGCCACCACCACAATTAAAATGGCCAGTAACAATAAGTTTCTGTTTTTACTTAACATAACCTTCCTCCATTCTTTTATTACGTTGTTTTCTTCTCCATTGCAGTCTGAAAAGTCCATAAATAATCACCAACACCAAGGGCAACAGGAAGTTACCCCATTTCATCATCGCTTTTTTGGCGTCGGTAAGCTGATCGAGCGGACGTGAGGTGATGGTTTTGGTTCGCAATTCTATCAAACCGGTGGCGTCGCTCATCCAGTCGATGGAGTTCACCATTAAACTGATGTTATCGGGTTGCAACTGACGGGGACGTTGTCCGGTTCCGTTCACGGCGAAATCACCACTGGTTACCACAACAATTTTGGCGTTTTCCAATCCGAATTTACCTTCAAACAAGGCTGCAACCACCTGCTCTCCGTCGGGAAAATCGGTACGCACCCAATTGTGCTGCACATCGATGCGCACAGGCAGATTTTGCAATCCCGTGAGTTCAGAAGTTTTGGCCAGCGGGGTATATCTGATGGAAGTGTCGCCGGTAAACGAAATGGGACTTGGAAAGCCCAACATGATTTGTTCCAAACCTTTGGTGATGCTTACATCAGCAAAATTGGAAATCAGTGGTAAATAGGGGAATTTAACGGGAGTTGACATATTGAAAGCTCCCATTTGCTGACTTACATTCACATTTCCACACGAAGCATCCAATACAAATTGGTCGGACACCTGAATGCCCTTTTTGGCCAGCCATTCCGCCAAATTGGTGTTCACTTTTTCACCCGAAAGGGTTTGGAGGTTGGCATTCACCGTATTGAAAGCCACAAACAGGTTACCCCCGTTGTTCAGGTATTTGTCGAGTACCCGAAACGCCTCCACATTGAAGGTATCAGCCGGATTGGAAATCACCAACGTACGGAATTTGTTGATATCGCGGATGGTATCGCTCAGGAAAACGGGTTCCACCTTGTAGAGCACATCCAGTTCGCCCAACACTTGTTGGTATGCCTCAAGAGCGGGTTCGCCCTGTCCCTGCACAAAGCCAATCAAAGGTTTATTGCTCACGCTCAGCTTTTTGATGGAAGTGGTGAGGTCGTACTCGATGCTACCCTGGGGATTAATAAAAGGAATCACTTCCTTTTGGTTGTTGAGAGAAATAACGGCTCCCATGAACACTTTCTGTTGTTTTACCTCATCCTTTTCGCGGGCTTTGAACAGCATGGGATGAATTCCGGCAGCCATGGCTTCATTTTCGAGGGTGGGGTCTTTGCCCGGGTCTTCGAATTTAAACACCACATTGCCATGCGAAAGGCTGTTGTATTCCACCAGCATGTCCTGAAAATTACGCTTTACCTTGGCCAAATCCGGAGGCAGGTCGGTGGTGAAATAGGCCGTTACGGTGACCGTATTGTCCAGGTCGTTCAGGATGTCCTTGGTGGCTTTGCTTAATGAATATTGTCCGCCCTCGGTTAGGTCGAACCGAAGAAAAAATTGCTCAGAAATGATGGCTACCACCACAAATATGGCCACCAACAACAATACAGATGATAAATATGTTTTCTTTTTCATGATAGATTCCTTTCCTGATTATGCAAACCGCTTGCGTATGAGCATGGTTTCCGAAAACACCAACATAACAAAGGTGATACCTGCAAAGAACAGGACATCACGGGTATCGAGCACGCCACGGGTCATCGACTCGAAATGGGTGGAGGTGCTGAGGTAGTCGAGCACATGTCCCGCCATTCCGGGAAGGTTTTGTCCCAGAATGCCAAAAATAATTTGGAAAAACACCCCGATGGAAAGCGCCAGCAAATAGCTCACAATCTGATTGTTTCCAATGCTGCTGGTAAAAATGCCGATGCCAATCATCATGGAACTAAACAGCAGCAGGGCCAGGTATCCGCTAAACACCTCTCCCCCATCGATATTGCCGATGGTTGACAGGGTGATGGGATACACAAAGGTGAGAAACAAGGCCACCAGAATCAGGAGCAGCGAGGCCATGTATTTTCCCATAATTACCTGCCAGTTGCTCACGGGACGGGTAAGTAGCAATTCGATGGTCCCCATGCGGTTTTCTTCGGAGAGCAACCTCATGGTGAGGGCCGGAATAAAGAAAAACAAGGTCCAATAGGCGATATTGAAAAATGGCATCAGGGTAGCTTGCTTGATAAAAAAGATGTCGTTGCCATTGATCCAGGTAAAAAATCCGCTGAATCCCAGAAACAGGATAAGCAGGATATAGGCCATCAGCGAGTCGAAATAGGCCTGTAGTTCACGTTTGGTAATGATCCAGATTTGTTTCATAAGTAAAAATATTTTGTCGGTACCACAAGACGATTCCCGTGGATTCCGCGGTTAATTCCTGACGGATGACTCCATCGTTAATTCCTTAAAGATATCTTCCAGCTTGGTTTCCACCGGAATCAGTTCGGTGAGCACCCAACCCTTTTTCACGCAAAGGTTGAACACGGCCTCATCGAGTTTGGCAGCCGGCGAACCGTCGATTTGGAAGCGATTTTGGTCTTTGTCGATAAAATCAACCAACTGCGCACCTTCCATTTCCTGAAGCGCTTTGAACACCACATCCGTTTCACCTTTCAGGATTTTTACTTTGAAGATGGCTTTTCCACTTGCCTGATTGCGCAAATCCTTGGTGGTGCCGTCGGCCACGATTTTTCCTTTGTTGATGATCATGATGCGGTCGCAGGTGGCTTCTACCTCGGCCAGGATGTGGGAGCTGAGGATGACCGTTTTTTCTCTACCTATTTTACGGATCAGTTCCCTGATTTCGATGATTTGGTTGGGATCGAGACCGGTGGTAGGCTCATCCAGGATGAGTACTTCGGGTTTGTGGATCAACGCCTGGGCCAGCCCCACGCGTTGCTTGTATCCTTTGGAAAGCTCGCTAATGCGCTTGTGTTTTTCGGCTTCCAGACCACATAAGTCGATCACGTTCAACATACTGTCCTGAAGTTGACTTTTGGGAATCCCTTGCAATTCGCCCACAAACTTCAGGTAATCGATTACCGGCATATCTTCGTACAAGGGATTGTTTTCGGGCAGGTAACCGATATTTTTCTTCAGCTTTTCGGGTTGATCGTGTATGGAAAATTCACCCACATGAATGTCACCCGAATCGGGCACCAGAAAGGTGGTAATGGCTTTCATGGTAGTGGTTTTTCCTGCTCCGTTGGGTCCCAAAAACCCCAGAACTTCACCGGTTCGCACGCGAAACGAAATATCATCCACAGCACGCTGTACACCGTAGGTTTTAACCAGGTTTTCAACAACAATATCCATAATTTAAGTTCATTAGATGAGTAAATGAATAAATTCAGTGCAAAATAAAATAATTCATTTTTCAAGAAAAAGGAATGGCCGTGGGGTTTAACAAATCTTAACAGTAGAAACCAGGCGGTTATTGGGTGAAGGGGAGAGATGGTGAGGGGGTGAAGGGGAGAATTGGTGAGGGGGGTGATGTTCCGTCGCGGTCTGTTTTTTGGGCTTAGGTGGGTTTAGATTCGATGATGGTGGGTATAAGTGTTTATTTTCTGATGCTTTGAAGGAATTCGTGAGGTGACATCACAGGTAATTCGGATTTCTTAAAGTCTTTCCCGTTTCTTGTTATAATAATGTCGCATTCTGTCCGTAATGCGCTAAAATATTGTAATGCATCTTCAAAGCCGGAAAAGTCTGAGTTTTGTCCTTTTTCAATAATCACTTCATCCAATTCAGCTATTTCTGAGATGACTTTGAACTTTCTTAGTTTTTCTTTTGTTTTTTCAAGTCCGTAGTAACTAACCAGAAAATAATTTATCGTTGCATAAGATAAAGCTGATACAACAATCTGAACAGACCTCTTGTCGGCTAAAGTTGCAATTTTGCGGCTGAAACATAAAACGGATCACGTTCACCGAGAAAATCAATCATCACACTGGTGTCTAAAAATAATCTCATGGCTATTGATGTTTTTCTTCCAGATGATTTAAGATTTCAGATTTGTAGTCTAAGTCAGCAGGAATTTTAATTCCGGTTGACATGCTTTTTACAAAAGGTGAAATTTCAATATCGTTCTCATTTTTTTCATTCTCGCGATCAACAAGTGATCTTAAATAGGATTCAATGATTCTTGAAAGACTCCGTTTCTGCGAAGAGTCATATACTTTCGCTTGTTCGATAACGAGTCTGTCCAGTTTGAGCGTTAGTTTTGTGTCCTTGATGAAAAATTATACGTGCAAATACAATCAATTAGCCCGTATTCAGCAAATTGTTTTTTCTCTTACACTTCCTTCCAAGGTTAAGCACTTGAAAAGTAAGCGATTCCGGCGCACAACCAAAACTGTTCAATCACCACATCCAAGACGATTGATTACCTGTGATTTAGCCCAACAGGGTTTAAAACTCAATTGAGCGGGTGCTTTCGCTAAATTCCGGAGTTGATTTACAGGTTGTGGGTGATGTTTTCATTGTGGGGTGGTTTTTTTGGGACTTGGGTGGGCTTTAAAACCTATTATGTTTGGGAAAAGTTTTTTATTTTTTCTAGTCTTGTTTTAACAAATTCATAGACATTTCGAGATTTCATCTCAATAAATGGGTCAATATCATTGTTATCCATAATCAATTGATTTACCTCTATTTCCCAAATATAAAAGCTTAATTTATTATTTGGATTTAAAATCCTAATATAATCCGTTAGTTTACTTTTATAATTTTCTTTAAATCCCAAAGTATCATTATCATAAAATACTTGATAAACAACAATTGCCTGTCCATTCGTATTGCAAGCCGATGCTGTACGATGATAAAATTGATAACTTATTTGATTTAAAGAGTCATTATCAAATCCATTTGAAAATGGTTTAATTAAGCTTGTCCAATAATTTAGGACTTTAATTCTATTCTCCTTATCACCAGCGCGCTTCCAGTCATCAATTAAATCTGGTTTAACCTTAACATACTCTGTAAACTTAGCTTCAATAGCAACTTTGAAATCATTGCTTAAAATCATTAAATCTGTCATAGATGACTTGCCTATTCCTTGTTTAGGCTTAGTCGGGTATTCAAAGCATAGAATAGGTTTGACGCATTTCAATTCAAGCTTATTGAATAAGTCATTTAATCGATTGTTTGTATCTTTCCAGAATTGAACTAAAGGAATGCTAGAAGTTCTAAATGAATTAATCTTAGTTCCTGAAAACTGGTCAATAATTGTGTCAAAATCGTAGGAGTTGGGTTGTCCAAATCTAAGTTCTAAATTCATAGTTTACACATTATCAAGTTATAGTCAATTATTCGCGTGAGTTTTTTAAATTTTGCCAAACGGTAAACTGCATGATTAGTAGCCTATTGCGGAGCACTTTCCAGTCAAGCTACAAAAAAGCTGAAGCGGGTTACAACCCTTGAATCTACTACGGTCTCGGCTATTATTTTTATACATTATTGTGCCTAGTTTTTTTATTTCCAAGTTACTTTTTTTAATTCCTCAGCTATTAACTTAGTGTCGTTAAAATCGGTGATGGTCAAGTAATCTCTTAAGTCTTTGTATCTGTAACCCTGTATTCCTCCGTGAGATGTTTTTCGGAAATCAGTGTCATAGGTTTTGTCTTCTAAAAGGATGTA
This sequence comes from Bacteroidales bacterium, assembly GCA_965140775.1. GTDB lineage: Bacteria > Bacteroidota > Bacteroidia > Bacteroidales > F082 > UBA6244. The sequence goes on from OZ223471.1 coordinate 3,104,491, forward strand.
ATATTTTAAACCAAAATGATTTTCGCCCAAATCATATAATCCATTTTTAAGTCGGTCAATTTGTTTGTCTGTATGTCCTTTGCTATGCATAGTTAAGTCATTTGTATTAGCGTCATAGTCAGCGATTATTGTCGTTTCAATTTCCGATATTGTTCTTACAGACTTCCAATTATACAACCCGAAAAATTTAAACTTTTGACTATGCCAACTAACTGGACAGTAGTATATTTTGTGCTTTTTATTCCAATTATAAGAGAAACCTGTTGGCACAAATAGCAATTTGTATTCTTCATTGGAGATTAAATTACTGCTTATACAGTAATTGCTGAAATCGTCAAGAAGTAACCTCAATTCCGTATCGTGATTGTTCTCTTCGTAAATACCTTCTATGTTTTCAATTAAGTCGGCGAATACTAAATTGTTAAATTGTATTTTTAGATTAGGGTATGTATCTTTGAGCTTTTTATTTATTTCTAGAACTTCTTTTTCGCCAAATCTAATCGAACTCAAATGCCAAAGTTGATTCTGACTATTTTCATTAAACACTTTTCCGTACTTAATCAATTTCCCAATAAATTCTTTACTATTCAATTTGGTTTCAATAAGAATCTTTGAAGGTTTTACTTCTATATGTCCATCAATCACGCCATTCTTGATTCCAACTTGTTGTCTAAAAATTGGCCGAGGATAATAATATTGGTCAATACTTCCTTCGTTCAAACGTTCAATTATTGTTTTGTAATAATCAACATTTAGGTCATTTAACCTAGATAGCATCAATAATACATTGTTAGTGACGGTATTTTCTCTTTGTGAATATTTTTGAAATTGACTTATTCTCATATCTTATTTTTTAAATTAGGTACAACGGTAAATTGTATGATCAGTAGCCGATTGCGTGGGACTTTCCTGTCAAGTTACACGAATGTTGGAGCGGGCTAAAACCCTTGAATTTACTACTGAGGCGGCTATTATTTTTATACATTATTGTGGGTAGTTATTAGTTCTTTTGCTATTTCTATTTTTGCTCCGTCAATATCTTTTTGATTAGTTTCATTATTTTCAATTGATTCAATAATCTTAATAGACATACCAACATTATTAATTTTTTCTAAACTTTTCGAATGTTGAATTGCTTGAGTAATTGTTGATTTGTAAATAAATAAAAATGTTGCACCAATAAATTCTGTAATAATACCAGCTATAATTCCGATATCCTCATTCTTAATCTCTTTGTCATAAAACACACCAGCGATAAGAATTGAAACTATTAACAAAAACCCCATTATCATAACAGCAATACTTAATTTATATATACTGTTTACTTGTTCAATATTTTTGTTATAATATTTTTGAAGTGTTGCATTTGCTAAATCCCAAACTGGCAGCACTTCATTTGGAGTCTCTTTAATTTTCTTCTTTGCATTACTAATATCTTGTTCGATATCTTCTGATTCACTTGCTTGCTTTTCTTTTTCAATTAAATAAGCAATGGCAATCTTAACTAAAATTATTAGGACAAATGCAACTAAGATAATCCTCAAATACAGTCGTTGCCACATCGGAAAATTATCTATTACATCATTTAAAAAGCCCGAGATTTGATTATAATCATAAATTCCAATTAATTTCTTACACTCCTGTTCAAACTCTTCATTTGTTTTGAAACTCACATCCTTTATCTCATGTAATTTTACAATCAGTTTATCGCTTATTATTAATTGATTAGACGATGGAACGCTATAATATCTCTTGTAATAATAGTGAGTATGCCAACTTTTAATTTGAAACGATGGGTCATCTACTATTTCATAAATATCATTTATTAGACTATCAAGCTCAAAGTATAAACTCTTCTCCAAGCTGCTAAAATCAATTTCTTCTTCATTACTAATTGACTCCTTTATATCTGAGATTTTCGGGTAAAAAACCTCCAAATTATTGTATTTGCTCACATAACTTTTAAGGAAATAGTGCTCATCAATAAAATTTGGACCTATAATATTGTAAACATCAAATAATAGTTCATCATTTGTTTTGTATTCATTAGCTGATATTTTATCAAGTTTTTGTAGTTCACAGTTTATCAAATTAATTTCTTCAAATGATCTTTCTGTTAATTGATAACTTCGATTAAAGAGATAGAGAAAATACAGAGGAATTCCTAAAAGGACTATACCAATAAGGAACCAATCAACAATATTATTAATTTTTTGTTTCATTTATTAATCTCTTTTAACTACCCCCAACTACACGCTAACCCCACCCCTACACCATTTATCTCCCTTTTACCTTCACCACCAAAACCCCCATTCGATTTTTCTTTATGCCTCATTAGGTTGAAGTTAGCCGTTTTTAAGTGTTTCTAAATGTTTAAAACTATCTTTTTTCTCTCCATGCTATTTCAGTGTACTATTGTCCAAAAACCACATCCATCAAAACCAGATATCTGTTGACACTTTGCTTAGGGTACGGATTCACGGAATAGGTCTTATTAGTTGTTTGTAGTTTTTTAGTTGCTCAAATGTAATACAATTATTTATAACTAGCTCACCGTGAGTGGATTTTTTTGCAATTGAATAGGTAGCATGACTTTGATCGGAGCACCTGATTTCCCACAGCATAAGCACTCCGGTACAGGTGGCATTCCGAAGATTCGGGACTCCGGTATGAGAGGCACAAGATGGAGGGGTTTATCCACGAACCAAAACGAAAAAAAACAAAGGAAACGGCCAAAGCATTTATCCAATAAAATAAGCAATCTCTTTTTTAGGTGCATAAAATCGGGATGTAGTTCAATCCCGCCAATGCGGGACTGGGTCGTGCCGACCGCTTAGGGTCCTATTTATTGCCAGCTGTGCTTTATTAATTCAGTTTGTAATAAAGTCCAAAATTTGCTCCAATCGAATATTGATATTGTTTTATAGGTGCATCAACAACAGGAGTCACAGATCGTCTGTATATTGGCTCAAGTCTAAATATCAGTCTTTTACCAATATCATAGTCAATTCCTCCTCCAATTAATAATGCAACATTAAATCTTGAAAAGTCACCACTACTTGTAGATAAATTGGTCTCATCAGAGCCTACAAAACTTAATTTTGTCTGTTGATATAAATAAATATTTGTTGAAAATCCTGCCGATACAAATATCTTAACTTTTCCTTTTAGAACAGTATAGTTGATTTTAAGTGGGATGTCCAAATAATAGTAATGATGATTAAACCTAACTTGATTAGTTGGTAAAGCAGGGTCTGGTTCAAGAGGATTTAATTCGAGTATAATTGTTTTCTCTCCTTTGTCTGAATACTGAATTCCGGTTTCAAATGAAATACGATTCCAAGGTCTGAAAAGCAGTGATAGTCCAGTTGTAAATCCAAATTTTGGTATTTCTGTTGAGTCTCTAAGATCTGCAATCCACTGTCCTGAGGATTCTGAGTTAAGTGTACGATAACAGTAATCTGGCGAAAATGTCAGTCCCCATGAATATTCTCCTGTTGAAATCACATCGGAAGTCTGACCAAAACTAATAAATGTAATCAATATAAATATCGTTGTTAGTATCTCTCTTTTCATTTTATATTGTTTTGGAGTCTTTTTGCATTGCTGGCAACGGTTTGGCGATGCCCAGTGTCCCGGAGGGCAATGGGTATAGGTAATGTTGGCATGTCGTTTTTATTCTTTTTTCTCAAATGGTTTTTCATGTAATGTCTTTGCGTAAACCCATCCTTGTGTATAGCTTCCACCAAGTCGAGCACCTCTGTCGTAATAACTTACTACTTCAGCTAAAGTGCTGTCCTTATTGTATTCAAGAACGTAAACTGGCTCGTATTGTGGCATCCCTATAAGAGGAATACTGTTATCAAGTATTGGTTCAATCCCACTTTCTAATTCTCTGTAATATCTTAAGTAGGGCTCCTTTAAATCAAGCTCTTCAATTATCAAAACTGATACAGGTTTCGAGTCGCCCCGAAAAGTGTCGTAAACATACATTTGAGGTTGCTCTTTTACATGTTTGTGCCAATATTTATTTGTGAAATGTCCACCAACTGTGAAGAACAAAGCAAACAGGACTCCCACAACAATCAGTATTTTCTTAGTTCCTTTATTCATCTTCGTTTACAGCATTCCAACGGTATATTGTATGAGTAGTGGCAGATTGCGGTGCACTTTCCTATCAAACCGCTACGCAGTTTGAGCGGGCTATAAACCTTGATATTTAGCACTTTGCCTGCCATTCCTTATACAAAATGTTGTGGGTATGTTGTTTATTTCTCATCTCTAAATTCTTTTGGTGTCCAGCATCTCATATACATTGATTCTATTTTCCCACTCGGATAGAAAATTGTATAAAAAGTATGTCCACCGTCAAAGCATTTATCTGTCCCATATTTTTCAGGGTTACTATTCCAGTTTTTTCCTTTCTTTATTTCTTCTTTTAATTCAACAATGTCATTGTAATAATATCCTCTTGAATCTCTCAAATTTGTAGTCAATATCTCAACTGTTCTTTTATAATTCTTTTCTGGAACTTGTTTGTTGTATGAAATCAGTTTGTTTTTAATGAAAATCTGAATATTATCTGCAGGACAACCAAAACAAATGAAATCATAATTCTCAGTCAATATAATTGTGTCTGATTTATTCTCTTTTATCAATTCACGTATTTCATTTTCGTATTGAATTCTATATTTTTTCTGCATTTTTAATTCAGAAGTCATTCCGCTTGCAGTTTCGAAAGGAGAATTTTCTAATGACTCTTTTTGACTTTGGTCAATCTGTTTATTCAGTTCATTAGTAACGGAGCAACTAACAAAGAAAAAGGTCATTATTATTATGCTAAAATGTTTCATTGGTCTTTTTTACAATTACCCACAACTAGTGTATAAAAACACCATATTGCATGCATCTCGCTTATGAGATCACCACCAAAACCCCCATTCGATTTTTCTTTATGCCTCATTATGTTGGATTTAGCCATTTTTAAGTGTTTCTAAACGTTTAAAATTATCTATTTTCACTCTCCATGCTATTTCAGTGTATTATTGTCCATAAACCACATCCATCAAAACCAGATATCTGCTGACTGACACTTCGCTTAAGGTACGGATTCACGGATTAGGTATTTTTAGTTGTTTGTAGGTATTTAGTCGCTCAAATGTAATACAATTTTTTATAAGTAGCTCACCGTGAGTGGATTTTTTTGCAATTGAATAGTTAGCCTAACTTTGACGGGAGCACCTGATTTCCCAAGGCATAAGCACTCCGGTACAGGTGGCTCAAGATGGAGCGGTTTATCCACGAACCAAAACGAAAATAACAAAGGAAACGGCCAAAGTATTTATCCTATAAAATAAGCAATCTCTTTTTTAAGTGCATACAAAATCGGGATGTAGTTCAGTCCCGCAAATGTGGGACTGGGTCGTGCCGACCGCTTAGGGTTCTATTTGTTATGCACAGGGTTTTAATATTTAAGTCTTGAAAAATAGTTCTCTTTATTAACTACCAATGGATTTTCATTAAACCAGTCTGCAAACTCTTTAAAATTGGATTCATTAATTTCATACCATTCTCCAAATTCATCTTCACAACCTTTCATTAAAAACCAATAATTATATGCTTCAAAATATCCCTTTTCTTGTAACATCTTTTGATAGTCAAATAATAGGCTTGGATAATCCTTATCTCTTTCTTGACCAAACCAGTTCGTAATGAAGTTTTGCCTTAGTTTATTTATTGATTTTAATGAAATTTCGGATTCATTATTCATCATCTCTAATGGTAAGCTCATTGTCATTGTTAAGCCATAAGTCATGTTGAGAGGGATTGTAAACTCTTTCGAAGGATCAATAATTATTTCTTTACTAAAACTTACTCCTCCTGATGTATCAGATGTTACATAAATTGATTCTTTATAAGTTTCAAATAATAACTTACTCATTTCAATTGTTCTTTCCGAATTCCGTTCCAAGTTTATAAATACTTCTCCATACAATACTGCCCATATTCTTTCATCAGTAAGTGAATAGATTTTCGCCAACCAATAATAGTTTGAAGAAAATGTAGGATCGACTTCAACTCCCTTTTCCCAATAATTAACGGCATTATCATAGTTTTCTTGAAAATATTCTACGATACCTTGCTCAAGGTATAATTTACCAGAATTAGGGAATTTTTCTAATCCCTGTTTATAAATTTCTAAGGCGTTTTCGGGTTCACCAATATTGTCATAGCAATTACCTAGCAATTGATATAATTGGTCATTTGCATTTACATGATCAATAATTTTCTTTAGTACTTTAATGGTCTTTTTGTATTCTTTCTGACTGTACAAAGCATAAGCAATTTCATATGGATAATCAACTCGGTCTGGATCAAGTTTCTCTGCTTTCTTTAGTAATTCAATAGCTTCATCAAATTTACCTTCGTCCATGATTTTAATTGCTTCCATTCCGTATTCAAATGCTTTTTCTTTATCACTCTCGGTTTGGCCAAAAGTTAGTGATGACGATACTAACAAAGAAAGTAACAGGATAATTAATTTTTTCATTTTCATTGATTTGACTTGTTTTTTAACCTTGTGCATAACATTTTGAATATGGTGCGTTTGGCATTTCAACGCTCCAATTTTTCAGTTTTCTACTATGTTTATTAACTGCTATCATCTTCATTTTTAGCACCATCTGCCAAATGCACTATATTTTATTTACGTGGCGTCTTTCATTTCTCTATTCGCCGTGATAAAGAACATTGTAATGCCAATCAATGAAAACAATATTGTTATAACTACAATCAAGTTGTTTTTTATATTCAATCGTTTTAAATCCTTTGAGATAAAAATCGCAGCAATAATATTCACTATCAATTGAATTATCCAGGTCGATGAAGAAAGAATTCCAATTATGTATGGGTTGCCGGTATTCGCTTCAGGAATCAGTCGTTGAATAATTGTTGAGATTAAAAATGTTAGAGAATATCCGATAAAAATCAGAATAGCATATTTATTTACTAAAGTTCTAAAATTGTTATTTGTCATCGCTGTTAATTTTATTGTTCATTAAGAATAGAAAGAATATTATTCCTGCGAAGTATGACATGACTGTCAGTAAAACTACAGGAATCCATTTGATCTTGTTTTTGATTAAATCATTCAATATCACTATGGCTAGAATCACATTTATCAGGTATGGAATATTAATCAAAGCAGTATTCATGATATAATTTGCTTCGTTTAATTCAATTCCCATTTTCATCAGGATTATTTGTAATTGACTTATTATCAACATTTTCAACAAGCCTTGAAGTCCTATTAAAATTATCAAGAGTATTGAATATTTCTTAATGTATTTTTTCATATGTATTTAATTTGCTACTGCGAATTCATGTTTTTGCCATGTACCATGTTATGGCCAGTTTTTTTATTTTATTTTATCTTCAAGAAAATTCAAATCATTGTTTATTAGTGCATTCAAACAATCTAAGACATCTTTTTCTGTCTGTCCTCGTATGTCGGTCAAATAGTTATTGTCCATTTTTTCAATTAGTCCAAAGAATTTTTTTACCAATTTTGGTCTCTTGAAAAATATATACCATTCTGTTTTATCAATAGCAGAAACTGAAAGTCCATTTTTATTTTCCTTATTCTCAATCTCAAGGGATGGTGAATAAAAGATTTCTTTCTGTTTTGCCGTTTCCATTTTCTTCAAATAGTCAAGCCATGGTATTTTATGAAAAGTCTCCAAAATTTTCTCTTTTTCTATTTTTCCTATTTCAATAATGTCCGGCTTAAAAGGGTCACAAAATGAAGCTCTAAACTGCATAATTTGAGGTTTTAAAATGTAATAATTTATCTTTTAGAATCTTATCTATTCTTTTAATCACTAAAGTCATTGAATTTATATAGGATGAGTCAATAAATTCAATTTCCAAATCTGTTCCGATTTCTTGGATGTCTTTAATTGTAACAACTCGAATTTTTTGATCATTTTGATTATTCCCGAATTCAAAAAGGATTGGCGATAAATGTCTTTGTTTTCCTAAAATCTTAGTTTTTCCAACAACCACAAAATTTTCATTATTAAGTATTGGGTCGCAGTCATTAAACGCATAATTTGTTTGATTGGGATTTAAGTACATTTTAAAAAACACAAATGGAAATGACAGTTCTAGAATTATTAATACTATTTGAATTAAAATTGGCATTTTTCTTTTTTTTTAAAATTGGCAATAACGTTTTGAATATAGTGCGTTTGGCATTTCAACACTCCAAATTTTCAAGTTATCACTAAGTTTCTTAATTGCTATCATCTTCTTTTGCAGCACTATCTGCCAAATGCACTATATTTTTTGTTGTGCCTCGTATTTTTTACTCAATTCCTTGTATATCTGCCATATCAAGAATAATGCAATCCCTGTTTCTGCACTGAAGAATGTTATTAATCCTATTAACCAGTCAATTGTCTTTTTTTGTTTTGAATCTACAATAATGAATATTGAAAGAATCAAATTCAGCAAGAATGTTATCGTAATAAAAGCAGATTGAATCGTTCTTACATCTTCGGGCATCATGTCCGGTTGAGAATGAAGCGTGTAATATAATTGCAATCCATAAGGTTCTACAAAACGAATTAATCCAATATAAATCAATAGTAATATTGAATATTTAGTCAGTAGTTTTTTGATGTTCATATTGTTATTTTTTACCAAATGATTAACCAATACATTATTGTCTGTTCACTATTATTGAAAGCATATCCTTTAGAATATCCGTTTCCCCATTTTGCTGGGAGATTTTCTTTTACTTTTAAATACTCTGATTCTATATATTTACCAGGTTTACAGTCCAATATTGCTATCTCACAATTTTCAATTTTAACCCATTTTTTATTTCGGTCATTGTACTCATATATTGTTTCTTGTGGTATTGGATAAAAACTCTCACATTTAATCAACCTTGAATTTTCCTCTGAATCAACAATCAGGAAACAACTATCTGACGAGTTCTTTAATACACTTACATTTTCTGTAAGTTGTTCTTTAAGTTTCTCATATTTGTCTTTCGAAGTTATTCGGATTTTTAATTCAAGTCCTGTAGTGCTACTCCATTCATTAATATAATCTGGTCTGCCATAAGATACTTGAGTCCAGTTATTGGGAACTTTTAAAGGGAAATGGTCAACCAATTCTTTGTCAAATGACCTATAACTTTCAATATACCCTGCTTGATGTTCTGGCTCTGTTAGATTCAAACAGGATTGCAAAGTCACTATTAGAAATAATATGTATAGTTTATTCTCCATTGTTTCATGGTCTCTTTAATATGAGGCACAACTACGCGCTAACCCCACCCCTACACCATTTATCTCCCTTATACCTTCACCGGCACCCCCCCCCATTCGATTTTTCTTTTTGCCTCATTAGGTTGAAGTTAGCCATTTTTAAGTGTTCTAAATGTTTAAAATTATCTTTTTTTTCTCTCCATGCTATTTTAGTGTACTAGTGTCCAAAAACCATATCCATCAAAACCAGATATCTGCTGACACTTTGCTTAAGGTACGGATTCACGGAATAGGTCTTTTTAGTTGTTTGTAGGTATTTAGTCGCTCAAATGTAATACAATTTTTTATAAGTAGCTCACCATGAGTGGATTTTTTTGCAATTGAATAGTTAGCCTAACTTTGACGGGAGCACCTGATTTCCCAAGGCTTAAGCACTCCTGTACAGGTGGCCTCCCGGAGATTCGGGACTCCGGTATGAGTGACTCAAAATGGAGCGGTTTATCCACGAACCAAAACAAAAAAAACAAAGGAAACGGCCAAAGTATTTATCCAATAAAATAAGCAATCTCTTTTTTAAGTGCATACAAAATCGGGATGTAGTTCAATCCCGCCAATGTGGAACTGGGTAGTGCCGACGGCTTAGGGTTCTATTTATTAGCCGCTGGTTTTAATTCTCCATTTAATTAATTCCATTCGAAATTTACAGTCAGTATCCATAATTTTAAAAGCCGAAATATCATCAATCTTATAGATGGTTTTTCCTTCATCTTCTCCAAGTTTTCCAATTCCTTGAAGTATAAATTCACTGTCATTTAAGTCTGCAATTTGACCATATATTACATAATCTTGATTGAATTCAAGTGAAATAACTCTTTGTCTTTCTTTAGAATCTTTCAGATACTCAAAACGCCAATCATCAGTGTCATTAAAATCTGTAATTTTTTCAATATTGTCGAAATTATTTTTCTCTCGAGCAATATAATTGAAAGCCTTTTCATATTCTGAATCAAAGTCAATACTCTCTATATGCTCAATTTGCTCAATTATTATTCCATCCTCATTTCCATGCTTATCAAAATGTCTTAGTTGAATAATATTGTCGTTAAAATTTTCAACATATCCACACCAAAAATCTTCATCTCCGTCATAAAGTCGAAGTCCAATAATTTCTTTAGTGTCTTTTGATTTTTTAAGTATCTCTTTAATCATAATCGTATTATTTCAATTTGGTAGTACCTTCCTAAACTTGGGGGTAGCGGTAAGCATATGCTTTTTGGCAAACTCCATAAAAAAATCTTTCTGTCCTCTACAATTTATAATTGAAACTAAAATACTCATTTTCATTACATAACCCGCCATAAAGTATTATGCATTATTGCAAGCTGTGCTTTTTATTATTTCAATCTTTAAAATCTTTACAAATGAAAATTTATCAATGGTAACCATCTTAAAAGCCTTGGATTATTTCCAGCATAATTTAATAATCCAATCTGCAAACCATGTAATTCTTCGGTTTTATTTGATGCGGATACAGATATCCCAATTTGTTTTTTTGAATAACTTTCCCCTAGTCCGATTGCTACACCTCTAATTTTCTCCGCACCAACAAATACACCTACAGCAAATCCATTAATAACCCTATTGTCAATGATTCTTTTCGGTGATGACAAACCAAATCCAACAAACAGACCATTTAAAGTATCGCTGTCAATTCCAAAACTGGCTGCGACTCCGTTCATTTTATCAGAGTTTTGCCAAATACTTGCAATTGATAAGCCGTTCATTCTTTTAGTATAAGTACCTATTCCTCCGATTTGAAGTCCATTCATCACGCTGCTAACTACTGAAAATGAAATATTAACTCCATTAATTCTTTCGGATTCTTTAAAACCATGCTTCGATTCTAAATCCCACAAACTAAGTCTTAGTCCATTGAAATTTCTTGAATTGCCGAAACAAATCCCGGTAGTTTTACTGCCAATTGAAAAATATTTATTGTCTGATGTATCGTTTTGACTATAGCAATTCCACCCGATGAATATAATAATAAGTGGGAGAAATGTTTTTATAATATTCATATTTCAGATTGTCTAAATTTCTATGATTTTTTTAGCATTGCTTGCAACTCCATGCTAACCCCACTCCGCTGCCATTCATCCCCTCTTTGACTTCACTCCCCATATACCCCAACACCCTGAAAATCAAATGGCGCAAAAAATAAAGAATGTGGGTGCTGTTCATGTTATTGTATTTAGCAGTTGTCAAATGTACTTTATTTTCATGTTCTGACTCGTTGCGGATGCATTTTTTATTTAATCTCCGGGCTTGGTTTTCCCGATCGCTTGATCGCATCTTATTTGTTCAGTTAAATGGCACGGTGGACGGTCATCCTTGTCGTTTTACTTTCGGGAAGTAAGCGAGAAATAGTCGCTGCAAAAAAAACAAATACTTCGTTATGCCCGATTTGGCATTTTTTACAAGAAACAGAAGTACAACAAGAGTTTTCTTGCAAGCACCATTTACCTATTTCCTGTACAGATGCACGATTTTTTTGGTTTCAAAAAAGGGGTCGGAGAAGTAGTTGGAGATGTTCACCGTTCGGTGTTTAAGTCCTCGCACTTGTTTGAGCTCGTCTTTCAAATCGCCACCCTTGAGGTAGATGATGCCGTTGGGAACCTGGTTGAAGGATTTTTGATGAAATTTGTATCCGGTCCACCGCACAAAGTCACTCAAATTGGTCACGGCACGACTGATGATAAAGTCAAAAGTGCCATCCACCTGCTCCATGCGCGATTGTTGTGCTACTACGTTTTTAAGTCCCAACGCCTGAGCCACTTCCTGCACCACCTTGATTTTCTTTCCAATGGAGTCCACCAACAGAAACGACGCTTTGGGAAACATCACTGCCAGCGGAATACCCGGAAAACCTCCCCCGGTGCCGGCGTCCATGATTTCGGTATAATCCTTAAAAGCGACGTACCTGGCAATGGCCAATGAATGTAACACGTGGTGCACATAAAAATTTTCCATGTCCTTGCGCGAAATCACGTTGATTTGGGCATTCCAGGTGACATAAAGCTCCCGCATGTGCTCCATTTGGGCCTTTTGGGTGTCGGACATTTCGGGGAATTGATTAAAAATCAGGTCGATACTCATGGATGAATTTTTTGATAAAAATAGTAAATGTGGCGGATGTGGGAGATTTTTTTTGTTGAGGTGTTGTTTTGGGAGGTTACACGGAGTTTCACAGAGGTTACACAGAGTTTCACAGAGGGTTTTGTTCAAGTGTATGTTTTAATGCTCACCAATGCTTTGTTTTATGGCTGCCCCCTCCGCGTCCCTCCGTATAAGAAACCCCTCCGCGCAACTCCGTGAAAGAAAACCCCTCCGTGCAACTCCCTGCGAGACCCCATTAACAATGTTTTGTGCAAAAATCCGTTTATCGTGAAGTTGCGCGACCTGTTGGTTCTGCTAATTTTGTGGTTGATTCCGATTACTTTGAGAGAGAAATGTAAGTCATACCTAAACCTGGGAATTCTCCTGACCCTTCTGCTGTTCAATCTGGCAGGCCGGGCTCAAAAACGTATGTCCACCGAAGAGTATATCGCCACCTACAAGGATATTGCCATCGAAAAAATGAAAGAGTTTAAAATTCCGGCGTCCATCACACTGGCGCAAGGAATCCTGGAATCGGGCAGTGGCAACAGCAAGCTGGCCACCGAAGGCAACAACCATTTCGGCATCAAATGCCATAAGGATTGGACAGGTAAAAAGATTTATGTGGACGACGATGAACTCCATGAGTGTTTCAGGAAATACAAAAAAGCCGAAGATTCGTACCGCGATCACTCCCTGTTTTTAACCCAGAGAGGCCGGTATTCCTTTTTGTTCAATCTGGAAATTACTGATTACAAAGCATGGGCAAAGGGTTTAAAACAAGCGGGTTATGCCACCAACCCCAAATATCCCGAACTGCTTATCCGCATCATCGAAAACAACAACCTCCACCAATACGACCTGGTATCGGGACAGGATAAAAACCAAAAAACCACCCGTAAGTCCGGCAAAAAGCTGCCTCCGCCCATGACGGTAGAACAGTTTGAAAAAGACGAACGCTATCCCAGCGGACGACAACTGTACTCCTGCAATGGCAAAAAATTGTTGATTGCCGTAAAGGGCGACACCTTTAACAAGTATGCCAAGGAATTTGGACTATACCTGTGGCAACTGTACAAATACAACGACATCGACAGGGACTATGTGCTGAAAGTGGGAGATATCGTGTACCTGGAGAAAAAACGCCGCAAAGCCGACAAAAAACATACGCTGCATGAAGTTACCGAAGGACAAACCATCCATTCCATTTCACAACTCTATGGCGTGCGCGAAAGCAGAATATACAAAATGAATAACCTGCCCAACGGTACACAGGTAGCTGCCGGAAAAATCTTAAAATTGCGCTAGTGTCATGTCAATGCTACTGTGTCGGTTAAGTCGCAGCAATTTTTTCTCAGATCGAAAAAGAAATTCTGCGCATAGCTATAGCTACGTAAAGGATTTATTTTGAAGATATGAGGAAAAAGATCAAGACTTGGGCCGGCTAAAGTAGTGTTGACATGACACTAGTACCGCGCCCATAAAAATCGTACTTTTGTCGGTAACCTTAAGAAAATATGAAGCAGGATCCCATCATACCCATTCGGGAATTGATACAATCAGCGGGGTATCACCCGGCATGCACCCTTACGCCACTGCCTCCTTCGGGAAGCGACCGCCGTTACTATCGGGTGAGTTTTGAGGACACCAACCAACCCGACCTCATGGCTTTTTACCAACCCTGTGTGGAAGAAAACAGGGCACAAATGGAGTTTACACGTCATTTTAAGTCGCTGGGATTTCGGGTTCCGGCCATCCTGGCGCATAACCCCGAAAAAACTGTTTTTCTGGTCGAAAATCTGGGCAAACTTTCCTTGTTTGAAAAGGTATCTCAAGGTATTGATAATGAAGTGATAAATACCTACAAACAGGTCTTGACTGATTTGGTAAAATTTCAGGTAAAGGGCATCAACGGACTGGATATCAGCCAGGCCTACCCCGCTCCGGATTTCGACCGCCAATCCATATTATGGGACCTGAACTATTTTAAATATGATTTTTTAAAACCTGCCGGCATCTCCTTCAACGAACTTCAACTTGAACGGGATTTCCGGCACTTCGCCGACCTTCTGGAACAAGCCAAACCCAACTTTTTTTGCTACCGCGATTTTCAGGCACGCAACATCATGATCCACGAAGGACAACCCTGGTACATTGATTTTCAGGGCGGAAGGCGTGGTCCGCTTCCCTACGATGTGGTGTCGTTGCTCCATCAGGTGAAGGCCAATCTGCCCGAAGAACTCAAGGATTCGCTTTTTGAATATTACCTCGAACAACTAAAAACCCTCGCTCCTGACGAAGTGGAACCAACCCGTAGCCAATACAATCCATTCGTTTATTTCAGGTTGCTTCAAGTGTTTGGGGCTTATGGTTTCAGAGGACTGGTGGAGCGAAAGGCGCATTTTCTGCAAAGTTTGCCACTGGCAGCCATCGCACTTAAACAAAGACTCGAAAATCATCCGTTGGACATCGCACTTCCGGAACTGGAAAAAATATTTTCTCAAATTATTGACCTGTATCCTGTTAGCGAAAAGGACGACTTCCGGGGACTAACCATCGAAATCACCAGTTTTTCGTTCATAAACAAGGGCCTTCCTCCCGACCTGAGCGGAAACGGTGGTGGTTTTGTGTTCGACTGCCGGTATTTGCCCAACCCCCATCGGGTGGCACAATTGCGCGACCTCACAGGCGAAAACCAACCCATTGTGGAGTACATGCTGGCCCAACCCCAAACAGAAATCTTCCTGACCCATGTAAAAGGGCTGGTTGAGGCTGCCATTGACAACTACTTGCAACGTGGTTTTGAACGACTTCAGATAAATTTTGGTTGCACGGGAGGGCGTCACCGATCGGTATTCAGTGCCGTTCAGCTAAAGGAATACCTGCAATCACATTACCCGGAGGTGCGCGTATTGTTACATCACAGGGAAATCGTAAGCCAAAGATGATGAAAAAAGCCATGATACTTGCTGCCGGTTTGGGCACCCGTTTGGGAAAGCTCACCCTTACCCAGCCCAAGGCTTTGGTAGAAGTGGGTGGCATGCCCATGCTCCATCGGTTGTTGCTGAAACTGAAAACGGCAGGCGTGGAGGAAGTGATGATCAATGTGCATCACCATGCCCAACAAATCATGGATAGTATATTGAAAAACGATGGTTTTGGTTTGAAAATTTTGTTCAGCGACGAAAGCGCGCAACTTCTCGACACAGGAGGTGCTCTGGTGGCAGCCAAAGGTTTTTTCAACGGTACGAATCCCATCCTCATTCACAACGCAGATATCCTCACGGAAGTGAATCTGTCGCATATGCTTCAATTTCACACCCAAAACAAAGCCCGGGCCACCTTGTTTGTAAGCGACAGAAAATCAAGTCGCTCACTGCTATTCGATGAGGGCAACCAACTGGCCGGATGGACCAACCATAACACACAGGCTTTCAAGTGGGTGGATCATCCCCTTTCCACCTATCGGGCACTATCGTTCAACGGCATTTGGATGGTGGAGCCATCATTTATTCAGGCCTTGCCCTTTTCGGGAAAATTCTCGATAATTGACGGATGGCTGGCCATGGCAAAAGACCATTCCATCGTTGGCTATCAGGACAATACCTGTCCGTGGTTTGATTTGGGAAGTCCTGAAAAACTCAAATTAGCTGAATCATTTTTAACCCAAAACAAAAGATGACATCATTTCTGGAACTCGTTGCTGACAAGATTATCGGGCTGGGAAAAGCAACGGCCGAAACTGCCGTAATCCTTCCCAACAAACGTTCAGTGATATTTTTAAAAAACCTGCTCAAACAAAAAACCAACCAAACGCTTTGGCTCCCCGAGTTCTTTTCGTTGGATTCGTTTTTACAGGAAGCCTCCGGGTTCTCCAAGGCAGACCCCTTGCAGCTGTCGCTGGATTTGTTTGCCATTCACCGCCAAATTGCCGGAAACGACCAACGCTCCATCGACGAATTTCTGGCCTGGGCACCTTTGATGATTTCCGATTTCAACGACATCAATTTGCATTTGGCCGATGCCGACCGATTGTTTACGCACCTCTCCGCCAACAAAGCCATGCAGGAATGGAACCCCGACGGCCGGCCACTTACCCCCATGCAGGAGCGTTACCTGAAATTCTATCAATCGCTGGCAGAATATTACAAGCTACTACATGAGCAGTTGGTAATCAATAAATTGGGTTATCCGGGATTGATTTACAGACAGTTGGCCGAAAATTTCAACCAAATGGCTCCGCAATGGCCATGGAAAAAGTTTTTGGTGGCAGGAGTTAATGCGTTATCGCCTGCCGAAACCCAAATTTTTAATCAGTTGAACAAAAACTTTCAGGTACAGTTCCTTTGGGACGTGGACACCTACTTTTTTGAAAATGAACAACACAAGGCCATCAATCCGGAGCCGGGCAGGTTTATCCGTCAATTAATCGATCAATTGCATTTGCCCATGCCCAACCCCATCGAAAACCGATTTCTGACCGATTCCAAAACCATTGATTTGGTGGGCGTTCAGGGCGAAATCGCCCAAACGAAATATGTGGCACAATGGCTCAACGAGGAGGCGAACATACGAAACAAAAGTGCGGAACAACTTCAAAAGACCGCCATTGTGTTGGCCGATGAAAAGCTATTGATTCCGCTGCTCGATGCCCTCCCACCCCATCTTGAAGACCTGGAAGACAAGATGAATTACAACATCACCATGGGCTATCCACTCAAAAACAGCCCCTACCACCTGATTATTCATCAATGGGCCACTTTGTTGATTTTTAAAGAACAGTCGAACGGCACCATTCTTACGCGACATCTTGTTGATTTTCTGCACAATCCATTAATCTTATCTTTGTTCAACAAACTTGATGTTCATTTTGTTGAGACCCTTACCCAATCGCTGATTCAGGACAACGTGATTTCGATGAATGAATCGGAATTGAATCAACGACTTGCCGAGGCCAACCCAATCTGCATCAGTCTGTTGCACGACCTCCTGAAAAAAATCACAGGCGGCATCGCGCTGATTGAAGGATACATCAAATTACTTGAAAAAACGGAGGTCGGTTCGGAGGATCAACCCAATCTCAACCCGTTGCAACTTACCCAGCGCGGTCGTGCCTTGGAGGTAGCCACCAAACTCCACCGGATATTACAACGAAACAACGAAACCCTTGGACTAAAAGCTGCCGAAAAAATGCTGCAACAGTTTGTTGGTCAGGCACAAGTGAACTTGGTGGGCGAACCTCTGAAAGGCATTCAGGTGATGGGCTTGCTGGAAACCCGCACCCTCGACTTCGACCGGATACTGATGTTGTCGTGCAACGAAGGAATCCTTCCTGCCGGCGACCAAATGGAAACCTTTATCCCCTTCGACATCCGACATCGTTTCGGGTTGCCCCTGCCCAAGGACAGCATGGATGTTACGGCCTATCATTTCTACCGTTTGCTTCAACGGGCACGGCAGGTAACTTACGTATATAACACCAGCACAGCAGGTTTGGGTTCCAACGACGAAAGCAGATTTTTACTGCAACTCGAAAACGAGCTGGCCAGGGCCAACCCGGAGATTAAAATAACCAGAAAACAATTGAGCCCCTTGCTCGAAACCAACCAACTCCAAAAGAGCATCGAAATAGCTAAAACTGAACCGGTAATGCAAAAGTTGCTGGCCAAGGCAAAATCAGGCTTTTCACCCTCTGCCTTAAACACTTACATCATTTGCCCGTTTCGGTTTTATTTACGCTATGCACTTGGGGTTTCATCTGAAGATTCGCTGGAAGAATCCATGGAAAGCAACACCTTTGGCAGTATTGTTCACGGGGCATTGGAAAACATTTACCTGCCCCTCGAAGGCAAGGTGATCGACCCCAATTTCTTACGAAAGAAACTATCTTTCGCCCCGCAATATCTTGAAAATGAATACCGTAAAATATTCAAGGGGCAAGCACCCATTCATGGGAAAAATCTGCTGATGATGGAAGTTTCGGCCAACATGCTGAATCAAACCATTCAAAACGATTGCCGGGCATTGGAAGCTGACCCCCGTGTACTCATCGGTGTTGAAAAAGAAGTATCGGCAACGATTGACACGTCATACGGTCCCGTCCTTCTGAAAGGTACCATCGACAGGATTGACCGAACGGTTGAAGGAAATCAGGTGAGGGTGGTGGATTACAAAACAGGGAAGGTAGAACCAAAAAACCTTAAAATCGATGAATTGTCGTCGTTAATCACCAATCCCGATTTGTCGAAGGCATTTCAGTTGATGCAATACGCGCTCATGTACCGGGAAAGTAATCCCCAACACCAGGACATCGAAGCAGGCAACATCAGTTTAAGGAATCACTCCCGGGGTTTTATTTCACCTGTTTTTGATGATAAATCAAGCACTTACAACAACCTGCCCGGTTTTAAAAAGCTTGTGGTCGAGCTTTTGGAGGAAATACTGAACAAAGACTTAAAATTTGTTCAAACCACGGACAAGGAGGCTTGTGCATATTGCGATTACAAGCAAATTTGCAACAAAATATAGGTTGAGAAGGGGCAAATCTTCGTATGTGAGGGCTTCAATTGCAAAATGAGTGCGCTGAAATTTTAATTGTTGGCAAAAAAAACTATTTTTGCTATGAAGATATTTCGAAAGCTCATAATTAATAAATCCATATGGACCACAATCAGTTTAAGATTCTTTTGGTGGACGACCGCCCTGAGAACCTAATCACCCTTGAGAGTATTCTTGAAAGCCCAGAATTAGACATATACAAAGCCGGATCCGGAAACGAAGCGCTGGGATTGTTGTTGGAACACAATTTTGCCCTGGTGCTCCTGGACGTTCAAATGCCCGGAATGGACGGGTTCGAAACCGCCGAAATCATGCGAGCCAACGACCGCACCAAGCATGTGCCCATCATTTTTGTTACCGCCATCAACAAACAGAGGAAACATATTTTTCAGGGATATCAATCCGGTGCCGTGGATTACCTCTACAAACCACTTGATTTAGAAATTCTTAAGAACAAAGTAAAAGCTTTCATCGAGTTTTTCAGGCATCGTCAGGCATTGGAAGAAACCACCCGTCAACTGGCCAAAACAGTGGAAGAGCTCAAAATTGCCAAAGCGCAGGCTGAACAGGCTACCGTTACCAAGAGCATGTTTCTGGCTTCCATGAGTCACGAAATCAGGACCCCTTTGAATGGAATTATTGGCATGGCCGATCTGGGTTTGATGGACGAAGATCTGAGTCCTCTGCAAAAAGAGCGCCTGGACGACATAAAAAACTCTGGAGAAACCCTGTTGGAAATTATCAACGACATCCTCGATATTTCTAAAATTGAAGCCGACAAACTCGAGTTGGAAGAAATAGAATTCAGTTTGCGCGATTTGGTAGAAAAAATATTCAACACCATCAGCATCAAGGCTTTGGAAGAAAACAACGAGCTTATTTGCGATATCGACAACGACATTCCCGACAACATCATTGGGGATCCATTGCGATTGAAACAGATCCTGATGAACCTGCTCAACAACGCCGTTAAATTTACCGAAGAAGGAACCGTTCGACTCAACATCAAGCTTCTTGACAGCATCGAGGAGCAGATTCGAATAGAATTCAGCGTGGAAGACACCGGTATTGGCATATCGGAAGACGCCATGAATCAACTGTTCAAAACCTATAGCCAGGCCGAAGCATCCACCACCCGAACCCACGGAGGAACAGGATTGGGACTGAATATTGCCCAAAATCTGGTGTCCATGATGGGCGGAAAAATTACTGCAGAAAGCAAAAAGGGCGAGGGCAGCACTTTTAAATTCACCCTGAACATGATTGCCGGCAATCCCGGCGACGAGTGCGACTCCATAAAAATAACCCCACCCATCGATCAGCAGCGGATCCTGATTATCGACTCTCACCTTCCCGCCGGCGAAGTGTTAAGTAAAATTCTGTCGGGGTGTCAACTGAAAAACGACCTGACCTCCTCACTTGAGCAGGCCATTCCATTGATTGAAAAAAATGATTACACCGTTATTTTCATCGACTTCGAATTGGGAAAAATCACCGGAGATCAAGCGGCTGAGCTGCTCTGCAACAGATTCCCCGATAAAAACCTCAACCTCGTTTTCCTGTCGCAGGTTAAGGCTTCCATCATGGTGGACAAACTGCGCAAAACCGAGAAATACGACTTCATCACCAAGCCTGTATTGCAAACCAAAATCAAAAATATTTTCGAGAAGAAATTTGGCAAACCAAAGCCTGTTGTAAAAAAACAGAATACCTCCAGGCAAAAGCAAAGCCACGAGGAAACCCTTCCATTGCAAGTGCTTGTGGCTGAAGACCAGATCATCAACCGAAAAATTGTGGTACAACTGCTTGAGAAAAAGGGCTGGATGGTGTCAACAGTTGAAAATGGCAAACTGGCCATCGAAGCCTTTAAGGAAAATCCCAACAAGTACGATATCATCCTCATGGATGTGCAAATGCCTGAAGTGGATGGCTACATGGCCACCGAAAAAATCAGGGAGTTTGAAGCTGTTCATGGTGGACACGTGCCTATTGTAGCCATGACCGCCTTCGCCATGGTGGGCGATAAGGAGAAATGTCTGGCCGCAGGTATGGATTACTATGTATCCAAACCCATCAGTCCCGATGAACTGTACGCCACCATCATCAAATATTCGAAATACCATAAAGATTAACCGTATGCCTGCTTATTGAACATGAAAAATAACGACTTTGTAAACTATAACGAAACCTCATCGTGGCAAAAGCTCAAACATTCCATACTCTCGTGGCGCCATATTGGAGTTGGTAAATCGCTGTTGATCTGGTTTTTGGCCATCTCCATCGTACCCTTGGCCTCGTTGAGCTACATCAACTACCTCACCGCCTATCAGGGGCTCACCATCGTTAGTGCCAAGTCGTTGAATTCCACCTCCCAACTACGTTTGGAATACATCAACACCTACTTTGTGAGCGCGGTTGATTTACTCGAAATTACCAACTCCTCTCCATCGCGGATACAGGTATTTCAAGAGCTTGAAAGTCAGTTTAAAGAAAGTCAGCTTCCTGCCGGTGAATTTATTAAAACACCCATATGGGCAGAAATCTCGTCCAAATTACGCAATGAGTTTGTACAACCACTCAAGGAAAACAACCTGTACAATTTTCTTTTTATCGATAAGGGTGGCAACGTGTTATTTTCAGTAAAAAACGAAAGCATCCTCGGGAAAAATATCTATGACGACGATTTGGCCGGTAGCTTGCTCACCCAAACTGCCAGAAAATCAGCAGAAACCGACAAAATACTTTTCAGCGATCTGGAAGTTTTTAAACCCAGCTACCAAACCATCTCCGGCTTTTTCACCATGCCTGCCAAAACCAACAAGGGCGAAATATTTGGCATTCTCACCCTGCAGATCACCATGGACGGCATCAACCGGATGATTCAGCAAGAATCGGGGTATGGCGAAACCGGCCAGGCATACCTGATAGGACCCGATTTTTACCTGCGCTCCATTCCCCGTTTTGGCGACAAATCGGATATCCTCACCAAAAAAATTGAAAACGAAAAAACGCGCTCATGGAAAGATTTCCTGCTTCATCGCAACGATCAACGGTATTTGAGGGAACGCGAAATTGATGAAGAAAAGGTTTCGAACTACAATGCCGACAACAAGGGCAAGTATGTGATGGGGGTGTACCGTAACATCGACATGCTGGAAGATTATGGCGTAAACTGGGCCCTGGTAGAAGAGATTGAACACGACGAAGCCTTCGACAACGCCCGCCGATTGTCGGACATCGCCAAGGTGTCGTTCATCCTTACTTTTTTGGTGGTATTGCTTATCGCTTTGCTCGTTACGCGGTGGTTTGTCAATCCCATCAAGCAACTTTCGTCGTGGGGTAAGGAAATCGCCATTGGCAAACTGGAAAGCAAAAACATCAAGGCACCCAACAACGAGGTGGGCGAAATGCGCGACACCTTCAACCGGCTGGTGAACTCCCTGAACTCGTACGCCAATGTGGCCAGGTTGATGGCCAAAGGTGATTACAGCGAAAAGGTGGAAACCCGAAGTCATGAAGACGTGTTGGGAATTTCCATCAACCAAATGATTGAAAGCCTGCACTCGGTGGTAGAACAAGCGGACAAAATTGCCAAAGGCGACTACGGAACGGTTATCACTCCCAGAAGCAACAACGATGCACTGGGTCAGGCCTTGTATAAAATGACCGAAACCTTACGGTACAATGCCATCGAGATGCAAAATGAAAACTGGCTGAAAACCGGACTAAATCAGCTCGACAGCCGTGTGAAAGGTCATGAGTCGATGGAAAGCCTCACCCAGGAAATCATCCGTTTCTTCTGCCAATACCTGGAGGCACAAATCGGGCTTTGTTACTTGCTCGACAAGGGTGAACTCAAACTGGCTGCTACCTTTGCGGTAAAAGATAAGGATAAAGCCCGCATTGCCCACCTGAAACCGGGAGAAGGCATTGTGGGTCAGGCATTTGTGGAAAACAAAAGGATGATTGTATCCGACAAGGAATACGACAACCTGCCCGCCTTCAATTATGGCGTGGGCGAAACCATTCCCCGTCACTTTGTGCTGATTCCTTTCTCTAAAAACAATGAAAAAGTTGGGGTACTCCAACTGGGCATGATCAACAAACCCACCGACATCCAACTCAAGTTCATCGAATCCGCCATGAGCGACACCACGCTGGCCATCATCACTCTGCAATCGCATCTGCGTGTGCTGGAGCTACTTACACGAACACAGGAGCAAGCCAACGAACTCGAAGTGCAACAGGAAGAATTGCGCCAAACCAACGAGGAGTTGCAGGAACAAACCAGCGCTCTCCGCATCTCGGAAGAAAACCTCCAAGAACAGCAAGAGGAATTGCGCGTAACCAACGAAGAGTTGGAAGAAAGAACCAAAGCACTTGAAATACAACGCGATGCCATCAGAAAGAAGAACAAGGAGCTGGAAAATGCCCGCAAGGACATCGAGAAAAAAGCACACGATTTGGAACTCGCCAGCCAATACAAGTCGGAGTTTTTGGCCAATATGTCGCACGAATTGCGCACCCCGCTCAACAGCATCATCGTGCTTTCGCAACTGATGGCTGAGAACAAAAAGAATCATCTGGATGAGAAGGAATTACAGTTTGCCCAAACCGTACATTCGTCGGGCAACGACCTGTTGAACCTCATCAACGACATCCTGGATTTATCGAAAGTGGAATCCGGAAAAATAGAACTGAACCCCGAACGAGTGTATCTGGCCGACCTCAAACCCTTTGTTATGGATTCGTTTGAGGAAATCATGAACAAGAAAGGGCTGTCGCTGGCAGTGCAAATCGACAAGGGCGTGCCTGAATACATCATCTCCGATGCGCAACGGGTGCAACAAGTGGTCAAGAATTTGTTCTCCAATGCCATAAAATTCACTGAAAAAGGAGAAATCAGACTCGTCATTAGCCAACCCGGAAAGGACACAAAGCTGAGCAACCCCGACCTACAGATCAACCGATGTGTGGCAATCGCCGTGCAGGACACCGGTATTGGCATTCCAACAGAAAAGCAAGAGCTTATTTTTGAGGCATTTAAGCAAGCCGATGGCACCACCAGCCGACGATACGGAGGAACAGGACTGGGTTTGAGCATCTCCAAAAATTTTGCCCAACTGCTGGGAGGTGAAATGCAACTCACCAGCCAGGAAGGAAAGGGTTCCACTTTCACCCTCTACCTCCCCTTCGAAATTGAAATTCCTGAGAACGAAGACGAAGTGCAATTGCTGAACCCTGAAAGCACAGGTGATGCCACCAGCCAACAACCCGACGACAAAGACGCCAAATCCGGGGAGGGCATGCATGAAATGGATGAAACATACCTGCAAACCAACGACGACCGCCATTCATTGTTCGATAAAGACAAGGTGGTCCTGATTGTGGAAGACGATGAAAAATTCGCCTCCGTTTTGCTTACCCTGGCGCATGAACACAAATTTAAAGGACTGATAGCGCCCGATGGAGAAACAGGCTTGTACCTGGCCGACTATCACCTCCCACAAGCCATCATTCTCGACATTGGATTGCCCGGAATGGATGGGTATGAAGTGATGGAAAAGCTGAAAATCAATCCCAAAACCCGACATATCCCCGTGCATTTTATGTCGGCATCCGACAAAAACATCAATGCCCTGAAGATGGGAGCCATCGGCTTTTTGACCAAACCCGTGGTGAAAGAAGAAATTGACAAGGTGTTCGACAAAATCGAATTGCTCATTTCCAAACCCATCAAAAAACTTTTGGTGGTAGAAGATGAAGCCATTACCCGACTGAGCATCATCAACCTGATGAAGGGCGACAATATCGAAATAACCGACGTTCCGGCAGGTAAAGAGGCCATCGAAAAATTGAAGTCGGAAACCTTCGACTGTATGATTCTTGATCTTGGTTTGCAAGACATGACAGGTTTCGAACTCCTCGACATCATCAACGAAGAAAAAATTGCCCCCAACCTGCCCATCGTGATCTATACCGGTCGCGACCTCACCAAAGACGAAAGCGACCTGCTGCTAAAACACTCCCAAAGCATCATCCTCAAAGGTGCCCACTCTTTTGAACGCCTTTTGGCCGAAACTACCCTCTTTCTCCACCAGGTGGAAGCAAAACTGTCGCCCGAAAAGAAAGACATGATCGAACCTTTTCATGGCAAGGTGAATGTGTTTGAAGACAAAACCATCCTCGTGGTGGACGACGACATGCGCAATGTATTCGCCATCACCAGTCTGCTCGAAAGCTTTAAAGCCAAAGTAATCATCGGGAAAAACGGACTGGAAGCCCTCGACAAACTCAAAGCCAACAAACAAATCGACCTGGTGTTGATGGACATCATGATGCCCGAAATGGACGGCTATGAAGCCATGCGAGAAATCAGGAAAATGAAGGAATACAAAAAACTTCCCATCATTGCCCTCACGGCAAAAGCCATGAAAGAAGACCGCGAAAAATGTATTGCCGCCGGTGCCAACGAGTACCTTTCCAAGCCGGTGGAAAAAGACAAATTGCTTTCGTTGTTGCGGGTTTGGCTCTACTAATTAATCATCTACCGTTCAACCTGAAGCACCTGCCGTATTTTGCATACCCTGATATAACCTACCATAAAATGAACCACGATACCGACGATAATAAACACACCACCAACATTGAAATCGATTTGATACTGGAAGCCATTTATCAAAAATATGGTTACGATTTCAGAAACTACAGCAAAGCCCATGTAAAAAGAAGGCTGCTCAACCGTCTGGTGGCTTCCAAACTCAAAAGCATTTCCGAAATGCAGCACAGGGTACTTCATGAGCCGGGCTTCTTTGAACAGATTCTCCGCGACCTTTCCATCAATGTAACGGAGATGTTTCGCGATCCGGGATTTTATCTGGCACTGCGCAGTGAGGTAATCCCCTTGCTCAAAACCTACCCCTATCTAAAAATCTGGCATGCAGGATGTTCCACGGGCGAAGAGGTGTATTCCTTTGCCATACTATTGAAGGAAGAAGGGCTTTACGACCGGGTTCAGATATATGCCACCGACTTCAACACCACAGTGCTGGATGTGGCCAAAAAAGGGATTTATCCCATCAACCGCATCAAGGACTTTACGGCCAACTACCAGCAGGCAGGTGGAAAACAATCCTTTTCCGACTATTACATGGCCGATTACAATTCGGTGATTTTTGACCAATCGCTCAAGAAAAATGTGGTGTTTGCCGAACATAACCTGGTTACCGACAGCGTATTTGCCGAAGTGAATGTGATTATTTGTCGCAACGTGCTCATCTATTTCAACCGCGAACTTCAGAATAAGGTATTCAATTTGTTTGCCGATAGCCTGATCAATGGCGGATTTTTGTGTTTGGGTTCCAAGGAAACCCTGCAATTCTCCACCCAAGCCAATGCCTTTGAAACGGTAAATGCGTACGAAAAACTTTACAAAAAACGAATTTTTTAATCACCAACTCCGGTTTAAACTCAGGTAAATAGTCAATGAAGTACAAAGCAATAGTCATCGGATCATCAACGGGAGGATTTTACGCCCTGAAGCGCATCATCACTTCCCTTCCCGAAGGTTTTGCTTTGCCCATACTCATTGTGCAACACATCAGTTCCAACTCCGACAATTTCATGGCCAAGTACCTCGACAACCTGTCGCATGTAACGGTGAAAGAGGCCGACGAAAAGGAGAAGATACTGCCCTCCACCGTGTATATCGCCCCACCCAACTACCATATGTTGATGGAGGAGGATTTTACCATCAGCCTCTCCACCGAGCAAAAACGCAACTATGCCCGTCCCTCGGTGGATGTATTGTTTGAAACTGCTGCCCTGGCCTTCGGAGATCAGGTGATAGGCGTTGTCCTCACCGGTGCCAACAACGATGGTGCCAAAGGACTGTTGGCCATTAAAGATGCCGGAGGGCTTACCATGGTTCAAAACCCCGATGAATCGGAAGCCTACCTCATGCCCCGGTCGGCCATTGAAGTGGCAGCTCCTCACTTTGTACTTTCCCTTGACGAGATAACCAACAAACTAGTGGAGTTGGGTAAGGAAAGCCGGAGTAGCTAATGACGGCAGAAGTCGGGCTCCGCGTTCTCCGTGGTGAATACAAACCTGCAAAAATGCACCATAGTCCCAATAGCCATCGGGGTTTCAGGCTGCGGTTGTCATGCTGAACGAAGTGAAGCATCTCTAACGTCTATCACACGGCACTTGTTTTGATTAAAATACTGGTATTACATATTGCCGATCAACCCCACCCCTTGCCCTCCCCCAAGGGGAGGGAGCCGCCTGCGGATAAAAGTCACGGATGATGGGGGAAGTTTTTTGTCATGCTGAACGAAGTGAAGCATCTCTAACGTCTTTCACACGGCACTTGTTTTGATTAAAATACCGGTATTACATATTGCCGATCAACCCCACCCCTTGCCCTCCCCCAAGGGGAGGGAGCCGCCTGCGGATATAGGACGCGGATGATGGGGGGAGTTTTTTGTCATGCTGAACGAAGTGAAGCATCTCTAACGTCTATCACACGGCACTTGTTTTGATTAAAATACCGGTATTACATACCAAATGAGGTTGCCTGAATAGCATTGACTTTTTATTTGGCTCTTTTATCCTGTCACTTGTCTCTCCTGTGCCCTTGGCTAAAGCCGAAGGGCAAGGGGTGGGCTTCAGGTGTATTGTATAATCAAATTTGGGGGATTGGGAGTGATTTGTTTTATTGTTGGTTGTTTGGGGCTAAAGCCCCCTCTTTGTGGTGTGGATAAGAACCATATGAAAAATCCCGCTTCAAGCGTCCACGCTTGAAGTTTGATCTTCCTCCTCTGGCGCAAGCGTCCGCTTGTGCCCTTCACTCGCCTTTTACCGTTTGCTTGTTAACCCCTCCCTTTGCTGGTGAACTCTCCCCCGCTTCAAGCGTCCACGCTTGAAGTATTTTAGCAAGAACGCTATCACACGGCACTTGTTTTGATCAAAATACCGGTACTACATATTGCCGATCAACCCCACCCCTTGCCCTCCCCCAAGGGGAGGGAGCCGCCTGCGGATAAAAGTCACGGATGATGGGGGAAGTTTTTTGTCATGCTGAACGAAGTGAAGCATCTCTAACGTCTATCACACAGCACTTGTTTTGATCAAAATACCGGTACCACATACCAAATGAGGTTGCCTGAATAGCATTGACTTTTTATTTGGCTCTTTTATCCTGTCACTTGTCCCTCCTCTGCCCTTGGCTAAAGCCGAAGGGCAAGGGGTGGGCTTCAGGTTTATTGAATAATCAAATTTGGGGGATTGGGAGTGGTTTGTTTTATTGTTGGTTGTTTGGGGCTGAAGCCCCCTCTTTGTGGTGTGGATAAGAACCAAATGAAGAATCCCGCTTCAAGCGTCCACGCTTGAAGTTTTGATACCAACAACCTCCTCTGGCGCAAGCGTCCGCTTGTGCCTTTCACTCGCCTTTTACCGTTTGCTTGTTAACCCCTCCCTTTGCTGGTGAACTCTCCCCCGCTTCAAGCGTCCACGCTTGAAGTATTTTTGCAAGAACGCTACCACACAGCACTTGTTTTGATCAAAATACCGGTATTACATATTGCCGATCAACCCCACCCCTTGCCCTCCCCCAAGGGGAGGGAGCCGCCTGCGGATAAAAGTCACGGATGATGGGGGGAGTTTTTTGTCATGCTGAACGAAGTGAAGCATCTCTAACGTCTATCACACGGCACTTGTTTTGATCAAAATACCGGTATTACATATTGCCGACCTACCCCACCCCTTGCCCTCCCCCAAGGGGAGGGAGCCGCCTGCGGATAAAAGTCACGGATGATGGGGGAAGTTTTTTGTCATGCTGAACGAAGTGAAGCATCTCTAACGTCTATCACACGGCACTTGTTTTGATCAAAATACCGGTACCACATACCGAATGAGGTTGCCTGAATAGCATTGACTTTTTCTTTGGCTCTTTTATCCTGTCACTTGTCCCTCCTCTGCCCTTGGCTAAAGCCGAAGGGCAAGGGGTGGGCTTCAGGTGTATTGAATAATCAAATTTGGGGGAGTAGGAGTGGTTTGTTTTATTGTTGGTTGTTTGGGGCTAAAGCCCCCTCTCTGTGGTGTGGATAAGAACCAAATGAAAAATCCCGCTTCAAGCGTCCACGCTTGAAGTTTGATCTTCTCCTGAACCGTTATCTTCCCCGCTTCAAGCGTCCACGCTTGAAGTTTGATCTTCCTCCTCTGGCGCAAGCGTCCCCCGCTTCAAGCGTCCACGCTTGAAGTATTGATACCAAAAACACTTGTGTTCCCGGTGATAAACGTTGTGTTGGCTATTGGCTCACCGATCACTGTCACTTCCATCACTTTTTCCTTGACCCTTGTCCCCCAGTCCCCTCCACCAAGCAGCTGATTAAGAAACTATCTCCTGATTTCTGCACAGTGATAATCCTAAAATATGCACAACTGAACATCTGATTAATGCACAATAAAAAGTATGAATTTTGCATAGTGAAAAAATTAGTATATATTTGCCATATCATTAATTATCTGGTTGTGAGTTATATAAAAAGAATCATCGAGACAGATCTGCTTGAGAATTTGTCTGCTTCGGGGGCATTGCTAATTAAAGGTCCCAAATCTTGTGGGAAAACAGAAACGGCGAAACAATTTGCTAAAAGTATCCTGGAAATGGATAGGGATCAACAAGTTGCTGTGATCATGGCCACCAATCCCCAACTTTTGTTGCGAGGTGATACCCCTAGGCTGATTGATGAATGGCAGGAATACCCCGAAATATGGAATTATGTGAGGCACGAAGTGGACGACCGCAAAGCGAAAGGGCAATTTATTCTTACCGGTTCGGCCAACCCGAATGATGATGTGAAATTACATAGTGGGGCAGGTCGTATTACGGTGCTACAAATGGACACCATGTCGTGGCAGGAATTAGGCTATTCGTCTGGAATAGTAAAGGTTTCGGATTTGTTGAGTGGGTCGTTGTCCGATTTTTACGAACCGGGAATTTCCCTTGATTTCATTGTGGACAAAATGCTCATTGGCGGATGGCCGGCCTTGCTGAATGAAAGCACTAAAAATGCCCTTAAATTGAACAGAGGATATGTTGATTTACTTTGCGAAGTGGACATGGGCCGGGTTTCAGGGGTTAAACGCGATCCGGTCAAAGTGCGCAGTTTGTTTCGTTCACTTGCCAGAAATACAGCTACATTGGTCGATAACAGATCGTTGGAAAAAGATGTAAAAACTTCAGACAGAAATGAATTGTCGCGCAATACCATTACAGAATATCTTGATGCCTTGTCGCGCTTATTGATATTGGTGGAACAACCCGCTTTCAATCCGCACATTCGTTCATCAGCTTCATTGCGTAAATCACCCAAGCGACATTTGTGCGATACTTCGTTGGCAGCAGCTGCTTTAGGCTTAGATAATGAATCGTTGTTGAGGGATATAAAATATACAGGATTTTTGTTCGAAACATTGGCAACACACGAGTTGAGTGTATATGCCAAGGCGAATGATGCTACTGTATTTCATTATCAAGATTCCTATGGATTGGAAATTGATGCCATTGTGCAGAAAAGAAATGGAGATTATGCTGCTTTTGAGATAAAACTGGGTGTGGGGTATATTGAGGAGGCAGCCGGCCATCTTAAGAAATTTGTTGAAAACATTGACACAAAAAAGATGGATGTGCCCAAATCATTAAACATCATTACCGGAACCGGAATGAGCTACCGCCGAAAAGATGGAATCAATGTGATTTCTTTGGCCTCGTTGGGTAAGTAGGTTGGGAAGCGAAGCCTGAATTGCCAGTTCGGCAAGGCCAAATCTCCAAACCCGTCTGTTCCTTTCGAAGGAGGAACGACCGAGAAATCTCCTGAGAAAAAGAACCTACCCTCCGGCTGGTCATCAATGCAGTACTTCTTGCCGGGGAGATTTGGCTTCGCCGAACTCACGTTTCTCCTCCTGCGTCGTC
This sequence comes from Bacteroidales bacterium, assembly GCA_965140775.1. Lineage (GTDB taxonomy): Bacteria > Bacteroidota > Bacteroidia > Bacteroidales > F082 > UBA6244. The sequence continues at coordinate 3,135,460 of OZ223471.1, forward strand.
GAAATGACAACTCTCCCCCGCTTCAAGCGTCCACGCTTGAAGTTTGATCTTCCTCCTGAACTGTTATCTTCCCCGCTTCAAGCGTCCACGCTTGAAATTTTAATACCAACAACACTTGTGTTCCCGGTGATAAAGGTTGTGTTGATGGTTGGCTCACCGATCACTGTCACTTCCGTCACTTTTTCCTTGTCCCTCCGGTGCCCTTGGCTAAAGCCGAAGGGCAAGGGGTGGGCTTCAGGTGTATTGAATAATCAAATTTGGGGGATTGGGAGTGGTTTGTTTTATTGTTGGTTGTTTGGGGCTAAAGCCCCTTCTTTGTGGTGTGGATAAAAACCAAATGAATAATCCCCGCTTCAAGCGTCCACGCTTGAAGTTTTGATACCAACAACACTTGTGTTCCCGGTGATAAAGGTTGTGTTGGCTCTTGGCTCACCTATCACTGTCACTTCTGTCACTTCCGTCACTTTTTCCTTGTCCCCCCCGTGTCCTCCGCCCCTGAAAGCTTTCGGGGCCGTGGTGAATATAAACCCGCAAATTCAATGCACAGTTTCGCTACGCTGTAGCTTGCTTTGCTGCTTATTACATTTATTCTATAAAGATAGTCGCTGCGCTGCAGCTTGGTATGATATTCTATTTTTTCTCGGTGCCCTCCGTGTCCTTTGCGCCTCCGTGGTGAATAAAAACCCGCAAAATATTTACACCACAGAGACACAGAGAACACAGAGTTAAACACGAAGAAAAAACCCTCCGTGTCCTTCGTGCCTCTGTGGTGAACCTTGACCCGCAAAATATTTACACCACAATCCCGCTAGCCATCACCAACAAAACTACACCAACAAAACCATATCATCAAAACACTGTATATCAACGCCTAACGTGTTATTGTAACGCTATTGCATGGTCTTGCTATGGCCGGAAACGCTATTGCAACGTAAACTATTAGGTGTATTGGGGCTTAACTTCGGATATTCGCTTCAAATATTAACCACTGCCCACAAGCAACATAACGCTTGTTCATGCAGCAAACTTAATCAATCGGCACATGCCATACACGAGGTACATAGTTTTTTTGTGGGGTTTATTGCTCGCCCCATGGATCAGTGCCAGCCCCAACAACACCGGCACCTCCCCTTCCTGTGTCCTCTACCAACAAGGTAATGTGCAGCTAAACAATGACGTTCAACTCCTGCTCTATGGCGGTAGTTGGATAACCCATGGCAACATCACAGGCAACGGACAACTGGTAATAAGCCACAGTCCCCATGCCACCATCGACGGCAACGGAGCCACCATCCAAAACCTGCGCCTGCAACACAGCAACATCACCCTGCTGAGTACCTTGTACATTGCCGCCACCTTGCAACTCACCGACAGCGCACAGTTGCAGCTCATCAGCTACCCCTTGTACCTGCTGCCGGATGCCAATCTGGTAAGCCGCGAGGGCAGCGATATACATGGCTGTGGCACAGCACAGCTGATCCGGCTGAGCCGGCTATCCGGACAACCGGAGGCACCCTCCACACCTAGTTGCAAGGTGATGCCCGCCGAACCCACCGGTTTGCCGTGCACACCCCAACCCCAACCTGCCACCATCGACTGTTTTTGGCCTCCGGCCATTCGCATAGTTTCTATCACCGTTGCCCCAACGGTGCCACCTCCAAAACACGACGGATGCCTCAAATGGGGGTAAACATGGATCAATGGATCAATGGATCAATGGATCAATGGATCAATGGATCAATGGATCAATGGATCAATAGTTCAAAAGTTCAAAAGTTCAATGGTTCAATAGATCAATAGATCAATGGGATCAGGGGATCAGTAGATCGTGTTTTACTTAACATCAGTTGAAGATATAATAAACTGTCAACCCAAAAACAATTTCAATTATTTATTATTCAATACATTTTAATCAATTATTTACCAATTAACCCCTTTTTTATTCACATTAAATTTTTAATCATGAAAAAATTAATTCTTTTAGTAATGGTGGCTTTGATAACTTCTACCACCATGATGGCGCAGGTAGCCATTAACACTGATGGCAGCCAGCCGGATGCTTCGGCGCTGCTCGATTTGAAATCAACCTCGGCAGGGATGCTGGCTCCGCGCATGACCCTTGCCCAGCGTGATGCCATCGTGGCTCCGGCCACAGGTCTGTTGGTTTTCCAAACCGACAACACCCCCGGTTTTTACTACTACAACGGTACGGCATGGACAAGCATAGGCAGTGCCGCCGCGCTCCAGGACCTGGGCTACGACCCGGCCACCAACACCGTTACCATTACCGGCGGTACCGGCGCCACCCTGCCCCTGGTAACCTCCACCGCCGCGGGGCTTGCTCCCGCCATGCCCGACAATACCACCACCTTTTTGCGCGGTGACGGGGTATGGGCTGCTCCACTGGCCGCAAGTGCCTATTGGAGTGCCAACGGTAGTGATATTTATAATTCGAATGCTGCCAACGTCGGTATCGGAACAACGACACCTGCGACAAAGTTGGAGGTTTCAGGTACTTTTGGATCATTCAGTCTTAATCCAGATGTCAATCAGACAAATACCCTTGCAGCTCTACAATTGAGAAGCAATGCTGGCAATGGAACTTTTGTGGCATTTGCTGAATCTGGAGTAGCAGATAAATGGTATTTAGGTTCTAAACCATTTGATAATAATTTGTATTTTGGCACTGGTTGGGTAGGTGGCGCATATGATGATAAAGTTACAATCACCAGTTCAGGCGCCGTCGGTATCGGAACAACGAGTCCTCAATCGAGGTTGGATGTTTCAGGTACTAATGGATTAATCGCTCTTGCTACAGATGTCAATCAGACAAATACCCTTGCAGCTCTACAATTGAGAAGCAATGCTGGCAATGGAACTTTTGTGGCATTTGCTGAATCTGGAGTAGCAGATAAATGGTATTTAGGTTCTAAACCATTTGATAATAATTTGTATTTTGGCACTGGTTGGGTAGGTGGCGCATATGATGATAAAGTTACAATCACCAGTTCAGGCGCCGTCGGTATCGGCACCACCGCCCCAGGAGCATCTCTGGATGTTAATGGTACCCTGGCCATCCGTGGTGGCAGCCCCGGCGCAGGCAAAGTACTGGTTTCGGATGCAGCTGGTGTGGCTTCGTGGGGTACACCTGCAACTGTAACTACCTATTGGAGTGCCAACGGTGACGCTATCTATAATTCGAATGTTGGCTACGTCGGCATCGGAACATCGAATCCTCAATCGAAGTTGGATGTTTCAGGTACTAATGGAGGAATCCATCTTCAGCCAGATGTCAATCAGACAAATACCCTTGCAGCTCTACATGTGGTAAGCAGTACTGGCAATGGAGGTTTTGTAGCATTTGCTGAATCTGGAGTAGCAGACAAATGGTATTTAGGTTCTAAACCTGGTGATAATAATTTGTATTTTGGCACTGGTTGGGTAGGTGGCGCATATGATGATAAAGTTACAATATCCAGTTCAGGCTCCGTCGGTATCGGATCAACGACACCTGGAGCGAAGTTGGATGTTTCAGGTGCTAATGGAGGAATCTATCTTAATCCAGAAGTCAATCAGACAAATACCCTTGCAGCTCTACAAGTGAGAAGCAATGCTGGCAATGGAACTTTTGTGGCATTTGCTGAATCTGGAGTAGCAGATAAATGGTATTTAGGTTCTAAACCTGGTGATAATAATTTGTATTTTGGCACTGGTTGGGTAGGTGGCGCATATAATGATAAAGTTACAATATCCAGTTCAGGCTCCGTCGGTATCGGCACCACCGCCCCCAACGCTTCTGCCATTTTGGATTTGAGCAGCACCTCCAGGGGCTTTTTGCCTCCCAAAATGACCACCGCCCAGCGTGATGCCATCTCCGGTCCTGCCGAAGGGTTAATTATTTATAATACCGATTCGCACAACGTGCAGTTCTTTAACGGCACCAGTTGGATAAACGGATAGTTGGCGTTGTAAGTTAACAAACCACGGGGTAGTTGATTACCCTCGGGGGGTGTTTGATACATCGCGATACCCCGTGCGTGTTCCTGCAAGCCTGCCGTTGCCACTTGTCGTGTGGCAAGTGCCGGTGCAAAAAGGAACACGCACGCGGGTTTTTAGGCCGGTCGGTTTCGCGTGCCTGTTGCACGTGGCTCCGCGGTAGCCATGCCCTGCTTTTTGTACAAAAAAATGCATTGTTGCCCCCGTTAAACATCATTGGAGAAAAAATATGCTAACTTTCTTGTGAAACCACCCCTATTCAGGCATAACCCGTTGAAGAGGATATTTTTATCCGCGTGGCTCATTTCACAAGCACCATACAAAAGATACCGCATGAAAACACAGATACCAAACCACTTAAAAAATGTATTGTTGCTGCTGATGGTATCGGCACTTGGTCTGTCGGTGCAGGCACAGGAAACCCGGAACCAACACCCGAATGCCTCCGGCCTTTCGGCCACCGCGCAGTCTATCCCCGGCATGAGCCGGGCCCAACGCGAGGGGCTTAAAAACCCCGAACAAGGCACGCTGGTGTATCAAACCGACAATGCCGTAGGCTACTACATGAATGAAGGCACCCCCGGGCAACCCCGGTGGACGCCGGTATCTTTTGGCGGACAAATGCCGGCACCGGAGGCAGTGAACAACGGCAGCCGGGCACCCCTGTCGGGCGAACGCGGCTTTTTACCTCCCCGCCTCACCGATGCACAAATGAACGCCATTGCAGGCCCGGCCGAGGGATTGCTTATTTACAATCTCACACAGCACAAAGTATGCATGTACCTCAACAGCGTGTGGGATTGCACCGTGTTTTGCAAAACACCGGATGCCCCTTCGTCCATTACCGGAGCCGGTAATGATATCTGCGGCGGCACTTCGCAAAGTTACAGTACCTCAGCAGTGAGTGGTGCCACCGACTACACATGGAGTTACACCGGGAGTGGTACACCGGTTTCCACTACCACAAGTTGTACCTTTATTGTTACAAGCCCGGGTACCTTAAGCGTAACTGCCAACAACAATTGCGGCGCAAGTGCGCCCTGCAATCTGGTCATTACCGTAGATGGAGTTACCGGAGCCGATGGACGTTGTTGGGCCGACCGCAACCTGGGAGCATCGCAGGTAGCCACCTCCGGTACCGATGCCGACGCGTATGGCGATTTATACCAATGGGGCAGGTCAACCGACGGACACCAATCGCGCACCAGTGCTACCACCACCACGCTTTCATCTACCGACGACCCCGGGCATGGCAACTTTATTGTGGCACCCGACTGGCCATACAACTGGCGTTCACCCTACAACGACAACCTGTGGCAAGGGTTGTCGGGAATTAATAATCCCTGTGCCGCCGGTTATCGCATACCCACCATTGCCGAATGGACTACAGAACGCGATTCATGGACTGATTTTTACACGGCCGGTGCATTTGGCTCACCTCTTAAGCTCACGGGAGCCGGAAGACGCAATGCACAAAATGGTGCACTCGAGTACGTGGACGAGCTGGGCAGTTATCACTCAAGCACCACCGAGGGGAATTATACCAAATATGTTTACTTCGGGGGCAGTAATGGTGATATCGGAATTGTTTGGCGCGCCATGGGAGTGAGCGTGCGGTGCATTAAGGATTGATTCTCCCGAAAACCCCAATGGCCACAAGGGCATGATAACGAAAATAAAAATGTTACCTACAAAACTAAATACTCAATTTAAAAACCCTCACATGAGAACTTTTAACTATCAATTTAAAAACCTGATCCTGGTACTTGTTCTACTGGCACTCGGCATTCCCATGCAGGCACAGCAAACCCGTGACCAACAACCGAATGCCTCCGGCCTTGCGGCCACCGCGCAGTCTATCCCCGGCATGAGCCAGGCCCAACGCGAGGGGCTTAAAAACCCCGAACAAGGTACCCTGGTGTATCAAACCGACAACGCCGCGGGCTACTACGTGAACAACGGCACACCCGAACAACCCCGGTGGACGCCGGTATCTTTTGGCGGACAAATGCCGGCACCGGAGGCAGTGAACAACGGCAGCCGGGCACCCCTTTCGGGCGAACGCGGCTTTTTACCACCCCGCCTCACCGATGCACAAATGAACGCCATTGCAGGCCCGGCCGAGGGATTGCTTATTTACAATCTCACACAGCACAAAGTATGCATGTACATCAACAGCGCGTGGGATTGCTCGGTATTTTGCAAAAATTATCCTGCCGGATCGGTACATTGCATCACGGGAGGTGCGCAGTTGCAAGAAGTAACAAATCCCGCTACCGGCGAAAAATGGATGGACCGCAACCTGGGGGCATCTCAGGTAGCCACCTCAAGTGATGATGCCAACGCTTACGGCGATTTGTACCAGTGGGGACGATTCTCTGATGGTCATCAGTGTCGCACCAGTGGCACCACCACCACGTTATCATCTACCGACGACCCGGGGCACAGTTTGTATATTGTTAACACTGACGGAGGCGACTGGCGCTCGCCCTCAAACGATAACCTGTGGCAGGGTTTAATTGGCGTTAACAACCCTTGTCCATGTGGATACCGAATACCCACCCAAACAGAATTAGAGGCAGAGGTCCAAAGCTGGAGCAGCTATACCCTTTCAGGTGCTTATGGCTCACCACTTAAATTGACCGGGGGGGGGGTTGCGCGTCTGGTATCATGGCGGTATCCAGGGCGAGGGTACAGCAGGGTACTATTGGGGCAGTACTACCGGCGGAGGTGCCTCTGTAGTTCTGATGATTGACAGCCCCCTCGCCGGTACCTATGTCACTTACAACCACCGTGGACTCGGCTATTCTGTCCGTTGCATAAAAGATTGATAATGGCATAAACCCCCAAAGCTACAAGCACAGGATAAAGATAATGTTACCCTTAAAGAACATACTCAATTTAAAAACCATCGCATGAGAACTTATGTTTACCTATTTAGCAACTTTATCCTGGTGCTTGTTATGCTGGCACTCGGCATTACCGGTTGGGCACAGCAAACCCGTAACCAACACCCGAATGCCTCCGGCCTTTCGGCCACCGCGCAATCCATCCCCTGCATGAGCCGGGCCCAACGCGAGGGGCTTAAAAATCCCGAACAAGGCACCCTGGTGTATCAAACCGACAATGCCGCGGGCTACTACATGAACGAAGGCACACCCGAACAACCCCGGTGGACGCCGGTATCTTTTGGCGGACAAATGCCGGCACCGGAGGCAGTGAACAACGGCAGCCGGGCACCCCTGTCGGGCGAACGCGGCTTTTTACCCCCCCGCCTCACCGATGCACAAATGAACGCCATTGCAGGCCCGGCCGAGGGATTGCTTATTTACAATCTCACACAGCACAAAGTATGCATGTACCTCAACAGCGTGTGGGATTGCTCGGTATTTTCTACACCCTATCCTGCCGGATCGGTACATTGCATCACGGGAAGGGCTCTGGTGCAAGAAGTAACAAATCCCGCTACCGGCGACACATGGATGGACCGCAACCTGGGGGCATCTCAGGTAGCCACCTCCATTGATGATGCCAACGCTTACGGCGATCTGTACCAGTGGGGACGATTCTCTGATGGTCATCAGTGTAACACCAGTGGCACCACCACCACGTTATCATCTACCGACGACCCGGGGCACGATTTGTTTATTGTGCGCCCTGACGGACAATACGACTGGCGCTCGCCCTCAAACGATAACCTGTGGCAGGGCACTTCCGGTATTAACAACCCCTGCCCGTCGGGCTATCGGCTTCCAACAATGGAGGAGATGGTGGCCGAGAAGCAGTCATGGTCGCCACAAAACATTACCGGGGCTTTTAATTCACCACTTCACTGGCCCGCGACGGGTTTTAGAAGTTATCAAAATGGAGGTAATTATGGTCAAGGCGAGTGGTTCGAGGTTTGGTCAAATCGAGGGGGCTCTACAACAGCATACTTTTGTGGGGCAAGAGATACATTTGCCACCGAGGGCTGGGAAGCCAAGGCATCAGGATTACCTGTACGTTGCATAAAAGATTAACCACCCCGCAAACCCTAATTAATTCAAGCACAGGACAAAGGAAAAAATTGCAAACTTTTAAATATAATATTCATTAAAAAACCATCACATGAAAACTGTTAACTATCAATTTAAGAACCTGATCCTGGTGCTTGTTGTACTGGCACTTGGAATTCCCGGTTGGGCACAGCAAACCCGGGACCAACACCCGAACGCATCCGGCCTTTCGGCCACCGCGCAATCCATCCCCGGCATGAGCCAGGCCCAACGCGAGGGACTTAAAAACCCCGAACAAGGCACCCTGGTGTATCAAAACGACAACGCCGCGGGCTACTACATGAACGAAGGCACCCCCGAACAACCACGGTGGACACCGGTAACCTTTGGCGGGCAAATGCCGGCACCGGAAACAACGGACAACGGCAGCAAAGCACCCCTTTCGGGCGAACGCGGCTTTTTACCCCCCCGCCTCACCGATGCACAAATGAACGCCATTGCCGGCCCGGCCGAGGGGCTGCTTATTTACAACTATACCCAGAAAAAACTTTGTGTTTACAGCAACAGCGCGTGGGATTGCACCGTATTTTGCAAAGCACCTGCTACCCCCACGATGGCCAGTTGGCCCGGCGAAGTTTGCAACGGAGTAGGCACCGCCTACACCATCAACTCGGTTCCCAATGCCACGAGCTACACATGGACCTGGACAGGCGGCGGCTCAGTGGCAGGAAACGGCACCTCGGCCACCCTTACCGCCACCTCGGCAGGCACACTAAGCTGCACGGCAACCAACAGTTGCGGCACAAGTGCTGCCGTGTCGGCGAGCATTGGGGTGAACACTGTACCTGCTACCCCCACGATGGCCAGTTGGCCCGGCGAAGTTTGCAACGGAGTAGGCACCGCCTACACCATCAACGCGGTTCCCAATGCCACGAGCTACACATGGACCTGGACAGGCGGCGGCTCAGTGACAGGAAACGGCACCTCGGCCACCCTTACCGCCACCTCGGCAGGCACACTAAGCTGCACGGCAACCAACAGTTGCGGCACAAGTGCAGCCGTGTCGGCGAGCATTGGGGTGAACACTGTACCTGCTACCCCCACCATGTCCAATTGGCCCGGCGAAGTTTGCAGCGGAGTTGGCACCACCTACACCATCTACGCGGTTTCCGGTGCCACGAGCTATACATGGTCCTGGACTGGAGCCGGCTCGGTGGCAGGAAACGGCACCTCGGCCACGCTCACCGCCACAGGGGCAGGCACGCTGAGTTGCACGGCAAACAACAGTTGTGGTTCGAGTGCTGCCAGGTCGGCGAGCATTGGGTTAGTCCCGCTCCTGACTCCCGGCGCCATCACAGGAGACTCTCCCTATTGTGCCAATCAGACGGAATATTTTACAATATCTCCTGTTGCCGGTGCTACCAGCTATATATGGGGAACTAATGTTTCAGGTGGCACTATATCAGGTACAGGAACAACCGGTACCTTTACGGGAACAAGCATTGGATTAACAGGTAATGTTTTTGTATCGGCACTTAACGCATGTGGCTATTCGGGAGATGAATCAACTTTAGAGATATATATGAGCGGGCCTCCGGCTACTCCTGCCAGCATATCCGGATCAGGAATACAGTGCAAAGGCAAAACCTATACATACACCTGTGCGGCATCTGCCGGTGCTACAAGCTACACCTGGTCTTATAGTGGCAGTGGAACTCCAAGTGGTACTGGCACTAGTGCTACGCTTGCAGCTACTGGTAGTGGTTCACTGAGCGTATGTGCCAGTGATGTGTGCGGATGCAGTAGTACCACCCAAATAGGTATTACTGCAGAAGGAGTATATAATTCTACAACCGAACGGTGTTGGGAAGACCGCAACATGGGAGCAACGCAGGTAGCCACTTCCTCAACCGATGCCGATGCCTATGGCTATTTGTACCAGTGGGGCAGAGGGAACGACGGACACCAATCACGTACCAGTGCCACCACCACCACGCTATCATCTACCAACAGCCCCGGGCATGATAAGTTTATTACAATAATTTCCTCCCCAGGTGACTGGCGCGACCCCCGTAACGATAACCTGTGGCAGGGGTTAACCGGAATAAACAACCCTTGTCCTGCAAATTATCGGCTACCTACCAAGACCGAGTTCGACGCCGAGCGGGTCTCCTGGTCATCTCAGAGTTCGACAGGTGCTTTTGCCTCACCGCTTAAGTTGACCATGGCGGGATTCCGTGGCCAAGAGACTGGCTTGATAGGCGGAACAGGTAGCAGTGGCAACTATTGGAACAGTACGGTCAGCTCCACCGCAGCGAGCCAATTGTTTTTTGACAGCAGCGGAGCAAGCCTCTACGACTATGTCCGTGCCAGTGGCGCAAGCGTCCGCTGCATAAGAGATGTAACCCCATAAACCCCAAAAGCTGCAAGCACAGGATAAAGGAAAAAATTGTTGCCCTTTAAATATAATATTCATTAAAAAACCATCACATGAAAACTGTTAGCTATCAATTTAAGCCCCTTATCCTGTTGCTTGTTATGCTGGCACTTGGTATTCCCGGTTGGGCACAGCAAACCCGGGACCAACACCCGAATGCCTCCGGCCTTTCGGCCACCGCGCAATCCATCCCCGGCATGAGCCGGGCCCAACGCGAGGGGCTTAAAAACCCCGAACAAGGTACCCTGGTGTATCAAACCGACAACGCCGCGGGCTACTACGTGAACAACGGCACACCCGAACAACCACGGTGGACACCGGTAACCTTTGGCGGGCAAATGCCGGCACCGGAGGCAGTGAACAACGGCAGCCGGGCACCCCTGTCGGGCGAACGCGGCTTTTTACCCCCCCGCCTGACCGATGCACAAATGTACGCCATTGCCAACCCTGCCGAGGGATTGATGATATATAATCTCGGTATAAGAACTTTATGTGTTTATAACGGTACCATTTGGGATTGTGTGCCCAGCATTTATACCATTATACCTTATCCTGCCGGATCGGTACATTGCATCCCGGGAGGTGCTCTGGTGCAAGAAGTAACAAACCCTGCCACCGGCAAAACATGGATGGACCGTAACCTGGGGGCGTCTCAGGCAGCCACCTCAAGTGCTGATGCCAACGCTTACGGCGATTTGTACCAGTGGGGACGTTTTTCTGAAGGTCATCAGTGTCGTACCAGCGACTTTTATTTTAATGGGCCTGTCAACACTCCCCTGCCAAACCTTTCGCAGGAATGGTATGGTTTGTTTTTGCCCGAGGGGGGAATACCGCCATACGATTGGCTTAGCCCTCAAGTCAACAACCTATGGCAGGGTGTAACCGGAACCAATAACCCTTGTCCACAAGGCTTTCGTTTACCTACAGGTGCTGAATGGACAACAGAATACGCAACCTGGAACACACCGGATGCGGCAGGTGCTTTTGCCTCTCCCCTGAAACTGACAGTAGGTGGAAATAGAGGAGGAACCGTGTTTAATAACGTTGGAACATATGGAAATTATGGTTCCAGTACCGTTAATTCAATTTTCTTTAGTGAATTGTTATTTAGCACTAATAGTAATAGTGCCACAGTAACGGATGCTATTCGTGCGCAAGGCAGTAGCATACGTTGCATTAAAGATTGATAATGGCATAAACCCCAAAAGCTGCAAGCATATAAAAAAGAAAAAATTGTTACCCTTTAAATATAATACTCATTAAAAAAAACATCACATGAAAACTGTTAGCTATCAATTTAAGAACCTGATCCTGGTGCTTGTTGTACTGGCACTTGGAATTCCCGGTTGGGCACAGCAAACCCGGGACCAACACCCGAATGCCTCCGGCCTTTCGGCCACCGCGCAATCCATCCCCGGCATGAGCCAGGCCCAACGCGAGGGGCTTAAAAACCCCGAACAAGGCACTCTGGTGTATCAAACCGACAACGCCGCGGGCTACTACATGAACGAAGGCACCCCCGAACAACCCCGGTGGACACCGGTAACCTTTGGCGGGCAAATGCCGGCACCGGAGGCAGTGGACAACGGCAGCCGGGCACCCCTTTCGGGCGAACGCGGCTTTTTGCCACCCCGCCTCACCGATGCACAAATGAACGCCATTGCCGGCCCGGCCGAGGGATTGCTTATTTACAACTACACCCAGAAAAAACTTTGTGTTTACAGCAACAGCGCGTGGGATTGCACCGTGTTTTGCAAAGCACCTGCTACACCTGGTGCCATTACTGGAAACCCACCCTATTGTAACTATTCTAACGAAATATTCTCCATCGCAGCTGTTTCCGGTGCCACCAGCTACACATGGAGTTATAGTGGTAATGGAACCTTAACTCCATCAGGCACCAGTTGCACACTTTACGCCACAAGCGCCGGAACTCTTAGTGTAAGAGCCAATAATGTTTGCGGAAGTAGTGGATACACCAACTTGGCTATCACCTTTCCGGCACTTCTCACTCCAGGTGCCATCACCGGAAACTCGCCCTATTGTGCCAATCAGACGGAATATTTTACAATATCTCCTGTTGCCGGTGCTACCAGCTATATATGGGGAACTAATGTTTCAGGTGGCACTATATCAGGTACAGGAACAACCGGTACCTTTACGGGAACAAGCATTGGATCAACAGGTAATGTTTTTGTATCGGCACTTAACGCATGTGGCTATTCGGGCGATGAATCAACTTTAGAGATAACTATTAGCGGGCCTCCGGATTCACCTGGTCCCATTACTGGAACCCCACCCTATTGTAACTATACTAACGAAGTATTCTCCATCGCGCCTGTTTCCGGTGCCACCAGCTACACATGGAGTTATAGTGGTGCTGGAACCTTAACTCCATCAGGCACCAGTTGCACACTTAACGCCACAAGTGCCGGAACTCTTAGTGTAAGAGCCAATGGTGTTTGCGGAAGTAGTGGATACACCAACTTGGCTATCACCTTTCCGGCACTTCTCACTCCAGGTGCCATCACCGGAAACTCGCCCTATTGTGCCAATCAGACGGAAGATTTTACAATCGCTGCTGTTACCGGTGCTACCAGCTATTTATGGGAAACGTTTGTTCCAGGTGGCACTATTACAGGTACAGGAACAACAGGTTCCTTTACAGGAACAACCATTGGAGCGTCTGGTATTGTTCGAGTAGCGGCTCTTAACGCATGTGGCTATTCGGGCGATGAATCAACTGTAACAATAACTGTTGGCGGACCTCCGGCTGCTCCTGCCAGCATATCCGGATCACAAATTCAGTGCAAAGGCAAAACCTATACATACACCTGTGCGGCATCTTCCGGTGCTACAAGCTACACCTGGTCTTATAGTGGCAGTGGAACTCCAAGTGGTACTGGCACTAGTGCTACGCTTGCAGCTACTGGTAGTGGTTCACTGAGCGTATGTGCCAGTGATGTGTGCGGATGCAGTAGTACCACCCAAATAGGTATTACTGCAGAAGGAGTATATAATTCTACAACCAAACGGTGTTGGGAAGACCGCAACATGGGAGCAACGCAGGTAGCCACTTCCTCAACCGATGCCCTCGCCTATGGCTATTTGTACCAGTGGGGCAGAGGGAACGACGGACACCAATTGCGTAGCAGTGGCTCCACCACCACGCTTTCATCTACCGACAGCCCCGGGCATAATAAGTTTATTGTAACATCTGCCGATCCATGGGACTGGCGCTCGCCCTCAAACAGTAACCTGTGGCAGGGTTTAAGTGGAATTAATAATCCCTGCCCCACTGGCTATCGGTTACCCACCCAATTAGAATGGATGTATGAATATGAAAACTGGTCCTCTGCAAACGCTGCCGGTGCTTTTGCCTCACCGCTTAAGTTGACCATGGGGGGTCGTCGGAACATTAACAACATCTTGGAAGATGTTGGTACTTACGGAAATTATTGGGGAAGTACGGCAGTTACGGGGTCCTTTTCACATGAGGTTGTTTTCTTAAGCAACTATGTAGGAAACCAGGGCACTCCTCGTTCCTATGGGCATAGCGTCCGCTGCATAAGAGATGTAACCCCCTAAACCCCAAAGCTACAAGCACAGGATAAAGGAAAAAATTGATGCCCCCACCTTCATCTTTGGTTAAGCGCAGCGGTACCGAAGATATTACAAGCGTAAAAAAGCCTCCCCTGCTTATGGTAGGGGAGGTTTTCTTTACCCCACCCTTTGGTGGTTAACCCTACCCTTTGCCGATCAACCCCACCCCTTGCCCTCCCCCAAGGGGAGGGAGCCGCCTGCGGATATAGGACGCGGATGATGGGGGGAGTTTTTTGTCATGCTGAACGAAGTGAAGCATCTCTAACGTCTATCACACGGTACTTGTTTTGATTAAAATACCGGTATTACATACCGAATGAGGTTGCCTGAATAGCATTGACTTTTTCTTTGGCTCTTTTATCCTGTCACTTGTCCCTCCTGTGCCCTTGGCTAAAGCCGAAGGGCAAGGGGTGGGCTTCAGGTGTATTGTATAATCAAATTTGGGGGAGTGGAAGTGGTTTGTTCTATTGGTGATTGTTTGGGGCTAAAGCCCCCTCTTTGTGGTGTGGATAAGAACCAAATGAATAATCCCGCTTCAAGCGTCCACGCTTGAAGTATTTTAGCAAGAACCTCCTCTGGCGCAAGCGTCCGCTTGTGCCTTTCACTCATCTTTTACCGTCTGCTTGTTAACCCCTCCCCTTGCTGGTGAACTCTCCCCTTGCCGATCAACCCCACCCCTTGCCCTCCCCCAAGGGGAGGGAGCCGCCTGCGGATATAGGACGCGGATGATGGCTTTTCAGGCTTTGGTTGTCATTTCGAGGGAGGAACGACCGAGAAATCTCCCGTACAAAAGAGCCAACCATGGGGCTGGTCATCAATGCAATCGTTCTTTCCGGGGGGATTTCTCCTTATCAGTCGAAATGACAGGGTGGGGCTTTTCAGGCTCTGGTTGTCATTTCGAGGGAGGAACGACCGAGAAATCTCCCGTACAAAAGAGCCAACCATGGGGCTGGTCATCAATGCAATCGTTCTTTCCGGGGGGATTTCTCCTTATCAGTCGAAATGACAGGGTGGGGCTTTTCAGGCTCTGGTTGTCATTTCGAGGGAGGAACGACCGAGAAATCTCCCGTACAAAAGAGCCAACCCTCCGGCTGGTCATCAAGGCAGTCGTTCTTTCCGGGGGGATTTCTCCTTATCAGTCGAAATGACAGGGTGGGGCTTTTCAGGCTCTGGTTGTCATTTCGAGGGAGGAACGACCGAGAAATCTCCTGAGCAAAAGAGCCCACACTCTGGCTGGTCATCAAGGCTGTCGTTCTTGCCGGGGGGATTTCTCCTCCTCCGTCGTCGAAATGACAGGTGGGGGGGTAGGAAAACCGGGTTTTTCTGTCATTTCGAGGGAGGAACGACCGAGAAACGTGAGTTCGGCAAAGCCAAATCTCCCGTACAAAAGAGCCAACCCTCCGGCTGGTCATCAATGCAGTACTTCTTTCCGGGGGGATTTCTCCTTATCAGTCGAAATGACAGGGTGGGGCTTTTCAGGCTCTGGTTGTCATTTCGAGGGAGGAACGACCGAGAAATCTCCTGAGCAAAAGAGCCAACCATGGGGCTGGTCATCAAGGCAATCGTTCTTTCCGGGGGGATTTCTCTCCGCCTTCGGCGGATTCGAAATGACAGGTGGGGTTAATATATCATCAACACAATTATTAATCAATCTTCATTATTTTTGTATCATGACACCATCACACAACTACTTCGTTTACATCATGACCAACAAGCACAAAACAGTGCTATACATCGGTGTAACCAATGATCTTGAGCGAAGGGTTTATGAGCACGTAACAGGTTACTCAAAAAGCTTCAGTAAGCGATACAATTGTCATTATCTGGTATATTACGAACACCATACCGATATCAACCATGCCATTGACAGAGAAAAGAAAATGAAAAAATGGAGACGAGAGAAAAAAGACAATTTGATATTAAGTTTTAATCCGAACTTTCGGTTTTTGAATGATGAAATCGGGAATTTATAATTTTAGTGGTCATTTCGAGGGAGGAACGACCGAGAAAACCCCAAACCTGTCTGTCATTTCGAGAGAGGAACGACCGAGAAATCTCCCGTACAAAAGAGCCAACCATGCGGCTGGTCATCAATGCAGTACTTCTCTCCGGGGGGATTTCTCTCCGCCTTCGGCGGATTCGAAATGACAGGTGGGGCAGTTGGCGTTGGCGTTGGCAGTTGGCTTACCGATCACTGTCACTTCCGTCACTTCCGTCACTTTTAACTTGTCCCCTTGTCCCTTGTCCCTTGTCCCTCGTCCCTTGTCCCCTTGCCCCACAGCCTGCCTTAAAAGAAATTACCTTTTAATAAGCACAAGTGACGACGAATCCTTATTTTTGCCAACCTAATACGCACATGCATGTATTTTCAACATCCTGAATTTCTGTTTGGACTCTTTGCTTTGCTCATTCCGGTGATTATTCACCTGTTCAATTTCAGGCGGCATAAGAAAATCATGTTCAGTAATGTGGCGCTGCTCAGGCAGGTGACCCTGGAATCGAAAAAACAACGCAACCTGCTTCATCTCATCGTGCTGGCGTTGCGCATGCTGGCCATTTTGCTGCTGGTGCTGGGTTTGGCCAAACCGGTGTTTCATGCTTCCGACATCAAAAATACACCGCGCGATGGCGAAAAGGTTATTTACATCGACAACTCCTTCAGTATGATTTCCGAGGGCAATCGCGGAAGGCTGTTCAACAATGCCATTCACGACGCCCAACAACTGGTGACAGCTGCGCAGCAAGACCAACGTTTTATTATTCGTGACAACGAGTCGCAGGGACATGCACTAAAAAGCCTGAACCGTGATGAATCGCTTCTCAAACTCAGCCAAATCCAAGTTTCGCCGTCCACCCTGCTGCTTTCCAATCTGGTGATGCCCTTAACCCAGGAGGAAAAAGGCTTGAAACAGGTCATGATTTTTTCTGACTTTCAAAAGAATACAGCTGATTTAATCAAACTTCCTGCCGACAGCAACCTGAGCTATTATTTCTTTCCTTTACAAAGTATCCGTTACAACAACCTCACCGTTGACAGTATTTGGTTTACCGATCCGCTGTTAATTCCCGGAAGAAGCAGTACCTGCCGCGTTCGCATCACCAATTTGGCCGGTACCAACTACGAAAAAGTTCCGGTGATGCTCACCATCAATGGACAACAAAAGGCCGTTGCCGGAGTTGACTTGCCTGCCAACAGTTCCATAGATATCAGCATGAGCTATACCCCTGAAAAGGCGGGTTGGCAATATGGTCAGGTTAAAATAGAAGACTATCCCGTCACCTTCGACGATGAGCTGTTTTTTACCATCCACGTGGTTCCGTACATCAGCATTTTGTCCATTAGCGACAACGGAATCTCGCCCATGCTGACCAATTTGTTCAACAGCGACAGTCTTTTTTCATTTTACGAACAATCAGCCCGCGCCATCAACTACAACCAACTCAATCAGTTTAACCTCATTATTCTGAACAGTTTGTCAGAAATTACCACCGGACTCCAGGAGCAGCTTTTGCTCTACCTGAACCGGGGGGGCCATGTGTTGCTGATATCGGCCAACAACCGCGCCGAGGAAGCACTCCTTCGCCAAACGGGCAGCGGCACCATCACCCTGATCGACACAGCCTCTACCCGCGTTTCCGGCATTAAATTAAGTCATCCGCTATTCAAAAACAGCATAGCCAAAATTCCTGATAATGCCGATTTACCCACGATTCGACAACATACCCGATACCTGTTTCCCACCAACTCGGGAGTAGAAACACTGGTAACCCTGCTCAATGGCGATGAGCTCCTGTCGCGAAAAAAAGTAGGGTTGGGTCAGTTATACCTGTTGTCGTCGGGCATCGATAAAACCCGTGGCAATTTGTCAACCAACCTGCTGTTTGTGCCAATTATGGCAGGCCTGGCATCCCTTTCGGGAAATCAGGAACCTGCCTACTACGTTATTGGTCGCGACGACCAAATGCGGGTAAAAATGGGCGGGGTGCTGCAGGGAGATCAACCTGTTACCCTGCATCAGGTGGGAGATGAAAACATGTTGATCCCCGAACAGCAAGTTCAGAACAATGAACTCCGGCTTTCCATGCACGACCAAATCCAGACTTCCGGATATTACAACCTGATGCATGGCGACAGCTTGCTTTGGGCCATGGCATTCAACTACAGCCGAAACGAATCGGACCTGAGTTGCTACACGCCGGAACAAATCGACAGCCTGTGCCAAACAGCCGGTCTGCCCGACTTTCAGATTGTGGAACTCTCCGATGCAGGTTTTCCGGAAGTTATCAACGCTTTGCACAAAGATCGTCCCATTTGGAAGCTATTTATTATCTTCGCACTTTTAGCTTTGATGGCCGAAGGTGTATTGCTGAGGTGGAGAAAATAACATGAACCAGCTACTTGTAAGGAGTAAAAACCGAAAGAGGTGACAAGCCATCAGAACATAACCAAATACGTGTTGAATTGTAAAGGACAAAAAGTCGATGAATGAGATAGAAGAACCCAGAGAAGAGGAAAACGCCAACCAACCCTTGAAGGAAGAGGGGCATCGTACCACGCATTTGAAGGGGATGTACGAAAACTGGTTTTTGGACTATGCCTCCTATGTGATTCTGGAGCGCGCAGTACCTGAAATTGACGACGGACTGAAACCTGTTCAGCGGCGCATTCTCCATGCCATGAACCGGTTGGACGACGGACGATACAACAAGGTGGCCAACATCATTGGACATACCATGCAGTTTCACCCCCACGGAGATGCCTCCATTGGCGATGCATTGGTGCAATTGGGTCAAAAAGAGCTGCTTATCGACATGCAGGGAAACTGGGGTAACACCTTCACAGGCGATTCGGCTGCGGCACCCCGATACATTGAAGCACGGCTTTCGAAATTTGCCAAAGAGGTGGTTTTCAATCCTAAAACCACCAACTGGAAGCCCTCCTACGATGGTCGCAACAAAGAACCCTATTCGCTTCCCGTAAAATTTCCGCTGTTGCTGGCACAAGGCGTGGAAGGAATTGCCGTGGGTCTGGCATCTAAAATTTTGCCCCACAACTTCAACGAACTCATCGATGCCTCCATTGCCCATTTGCAGGGAAAAGACTTTGAAATATTACCCGACTTCCTGACGGGTGGATTGGCCGATTTTTCCAAATACAACGAAGGATTGCGCGGAGGAAAAGTGAGAGTGAGGGCGCGCATCAGTCAGATGGACAAGAAAACACTGGTAATTAGCGAAATACCCTTTTCTACCAATACCACTTCTCTAATCGATTCCATCGTTTCGGCCAACGACAAGGGCAAAATAAAGATTAGAAAAATAGACGACAATACGGCTGAAAACGTTGAAATTCTCATTCATCTGGCCAGCAATGTGTCGCCCGATCAAACCATCGATGCCCTTTATGCCTTCACCAATTGTGAGATATCCATCTCCCCCAACAATTGCGTGATTGAAAACGGAAAACCCGTTTTTATGAGCGTTAACGACATCCTGATCAACAACACCGACCACACCGTCAGGTTGCTGAAAATGGAATTGGAGATACGTCTCAATGAATTGGAAGATCAATGGCACAATGCTTCGCTGGAGAAAATATTTATTGAAAACCGGCTCTATCTTGACATCGAACAATGCGAAACCTGGGAAAGCGTGCTCACCACCATCGACAAAGGGCTCGACCCATGGAAGGCCAAACTCAGACGTCCGGTGGTTGAAGACGATTTGGTGAGACTCACAGAAATCAAAATTAAACGTATTTCCAAATACAATGGCTTTAAGGCAGAAGAGCAGATTCTGAACCTTGAAAGTGAAATGGAAGAGGTGAAAAATCACCTGGAAAATTTGATCGACTATGCCGTCAACTACTTCAAGCAAATCAAGAAGAAATATGGCAAAGGTCGCGAACGAAAAACAGAAATCAGAAATTTCGACACCATCAACGCCAGCAATGTAGCTGTGGCCAACGAAAAACTATATGTAGATCGTGAAGGGGGTTTTGTGGGTACTTCTTTGAAGAAAGATGAATTTGTTACCGACTGCTCCGACATCGATGACATGATTGTTTTCCGTGAAAACGGAACCTTCATCGTTAGCAAAGTGGCGCCAAAAGTGTTTGTAGGTCAAGGAATTATCCATGTGGATGTGTTTAAGAAAAACGACGACCGAACCATTTACAACATGGTGTACCGCGATGGAAAATTGGGCAATTACTACGTGAAACGATTTGCCGTAGTGGGCGTTACCCGCGACAAAGAATACGATCTCACCACCGGAAAGGAAGGCTCGAAGGTGATTTATTTTACGGCCAATCCCAATGGCGAAGCCGAAATTGTGAAGGTTTCGCTGCGTCCACGTGCCAAACTAAAAAAACTACATTTCGACTTCGATTTCAGCGAACTGGCCATCAAGGGTCGGGGGTCGCGTGGCAATTTAATTACCAAAAATGCCGTAAAAACCATTACCCAGCGCGAAGAGGGTGTTTCAACATTGGGCGCACTTAATATTTGGTACGACGATACTGTACGCCGACTGAACAGTGACGAAAGAGGAGAATTTATTGGCGATTTTACAGGCGACGACAAAATTCTGGTGATCCTGTCAACGGGTGAGTTTAAACTAACGGGCTACGACCTCAACACCCACTTCGACGACGAAATGGTTTCTCTCTCAAAATACGATCCCGACACCATTATTTCTGCTGTATATTACGACGGAGAACAGGGAAAATATTACGTAAAACGTTTTCAGGTTCCCGACAGCAGCGCACTGAATAAAAACTACCTCTTTATCAGCGAGGGCAAAGGCTCCAAACTGGTGAAGTTTTCATTCGACTACCTTCCCCGCCTGTCGTTTGAAGTGAAAAAAGAAAACAGCGACACATTTGAAGGGGAAGTGGTATTGCTGGCAGAGTTTATTGGGGTAAAGAGTTTTAAAGCCAAGGGCAAACGGCTCTCCAACGATAAACTTAAATCCATTAAACTCATCGATCCCTTGCCATATACACCACCGGAACAAGAAGGTGAACGTGAAGAGGAAGAGGAAGTAACCGACAGCCCTGAACCGGAAATGGAAGATACGGAACAGGAAGAAGAAGAAACCACTGAAAAGGCCGGTACCATTGAAAAAGCTATTGTAGTGGAGTTGGAACTACCCGAAATAAAAGAGGAACAGCCAAAAGAAACACCTCTCAATTCGCCACAACCACCTCCACCGGTGCCCAAGCCCAAACCGCCGTTGCCGGGAAAGAAAAAGCCCGATGACCAACCACCGCAGTTGGAATTGGAATTTTAATTATGAGTACACTGCGAAACGTCGTTCATGCATGAAATGGCGGTTAAAATCGCTTCGACAAAAATTTTCTCTCCGGTATAGAAGATTTAAAATATTGATAAACTATACTTTGTACAAGAAAACCTCAGCGGAACTTTACGAAAAACTCCGTGGGCTTTCCGGTTAGAATCTTGGTTTGGTACTTTTTGGAGCGGATTCAATTTTCATCCTGATCTTCGGGTTCAAATTTTCAAATCTTTGAATCCACAGATATTTGAAACTTCCTAAATTCAGATGGTGCAACAAATAATGCGACCCCGTCGGGGTCCTCCCCGCTTCAAGCGTCCACGCTTGAAGATAGCATTAAAAAAAACAACCATATGGCCCAATGGTGCAGCGCACCTTAACCTCCCACGCTTCAAGCGTCCACGCTTGAAGATAACATCAAAAAATAAAACCAAATGGCCCTATGGTGCAGCGCACCGTAATCTTTGTAAAAACATAAGCGACTCACCCAAAGGTGCAGCGCACCGTAACCTCCCCACACCTCCCCGCTTCAAGCGTCCACGCTTGAAGACAACATCAAAAACAAGCTTAACGATCAATACATTTTCACTGACACCACCGACCTGTCAGTGTATAAAAACCCAAGCGGCACGAAAAATAATCAGGTTTATTTCAAACCAAATCTAAAATTCCTAACTTTGTCATCTAACTTCTTGAGTTGAGATGATGAAGCCTGCTAAAAAAACCCCTCGAAACCCAAACATCCAAATGGTTCTCATCTGGTTTAGTTTGGTTGTACTACCACCGCTAAACACGCATGGAACCACCACAGTTACCGATACCATTCCTCCACCACCACCCGATTTTCCCGCAACCATTTCGGGACTTGATGAGCTATGCCAGGGCACAACAGCCCAATATTTCGCCGACATTCCCATCGACTGCCAAACACAATGGCTGGTGGACGGAGTAGTGCAAACATCGGCATCCGACACACTTGAAATGCAATGGACAACTCCCGGAATCCATATGCTGGAACTGGAAGCCGTGTGCGACACATTGACCACCTCACTCGACACCCTTCAGGTAACTGTAATCCCCATACCGCAACAACCCTCACCCATCATGGGCAACTCCGAAGTTTGTTTGTTTGCCCCGGAAGTGTACACCACCCAAACAGGCGATGGAGAAACCTGTCAATGGTTCATCGACGGAGAATTGCAGTCCACCATGATCAATGTTATTTCGTATATGTGGAATACCACCGGAAACCATTTGATAGAAGTGCTTGCCACCAATACCTGCGGCACAAGCGACGCCGCCTCCCTGCCTGTGGGTGTGTTCGAAATGCCAAGTGTTGATTTAGGTAACGACACCACCATCCTCGAAGGACAAGTGCTGGTATTGGACGCCGGCAATCCCGGATGCAACTACCTTTGGTCAACGGGAGCGACCACCCAAACCATTACGGTTACCCAATCGGGCTTGTACGAAGTACAAGTGAGCAATGGTTGTGGGGAAGTTTCTGATGAAATTCATGTGATGGTGATTGTCGGACAGGATGAAATCAAGGGTCAAGAGGATCTGGTCATCAAAATATCGGGCAGACATTGTGAGATTAGCATTGACCGGGATGCCATAAAGCTTGTTCGGGTTTTTGATGGTTCAGGCATTCTGATCACTGAAACGATCCGCCAAGGGGTGACACTCCCTCATGCGGGTGTTTTTATTCTGCAACTTACGACTACTGATGGAAGGCTTTTTTCGCGAAAGCTGGCAATTACTGAGTAGTCGGCACGAAAAAATTAGCTATCAATCCTCCTGAAACAAAGGCAACGATTTCACAAACAAGACCTTATCCTTCCAGTACATATCGAAGCTCGAATGATTGCCGTCGATGCTTACACCTCCTGATACACAG
This sequence comes from Bacteroidales bacterium, assembly GCA_965140775.1. GTDB lineage: Bacteria > Bacteroidota > Bacteroidia > Bacteroidales > F082 > UBA6244. The sequence goes on from OZ223471.1 coordinate 3,158,690, forward strand.
TGGATAACTTTGATTTCATCGTGGTCGACCGAGTAAATAATGCCCGCATGCCGGGTGTGGTATTTACTTCCGGTGCCCGAACCAAAAAACACCAGATCGCCCACTTTGGCCTCAGCCAACGACTTATTTTCCCCATCGGTTTTACTTTGCAGATGCGCGTTGTGTGGCAATTCAACACCGATGTGTTGGTAGGCATATCGGGTAAACCCCGAACAATCGAAACCCGTTTCAGGCTTCTCGCCGGCATACTTGTAGCGAACCCCTTCCAACTGCCGGGCGAAATTCACCAACTCGTACCGGAGCGAATCAGATTTGGATTGAAATAAATGAGGCAGGTGCTGTACCACGGGCTCCTCCTGAGGAAAATACTTTCGGTAAATATCGAGGGTGTCGCGGTAAACCCGCACGTAATAGGCCAACGCTTTTTTGGTAGTAGAGGAGATTTGGGTTGCATCGTGGTTTGTCAACACATAGTTTTTCATGGAATGACGCACCTGATTATTAAAGTCCGCATAGGTTTCGGGCAACCGATCGGCATAACGAACAGCATTGGTCAAATGCGCATAGGCCGCTCGTCCGGAAAGGGAATCCTGCTGGTATTCATGCCAATGCACTTTGGAAATATAATATCCCGGCACCGCTGATTGGGGATACTTTCGCTGAAAACGGGCAGCCTTGTTAAGGCATTTTTCATAACGACCATTTTGAAACAACTTAGCCAACCGCTGCTCCATCCTGTCATGATTTTGAGCAAGGGCAGCCTGTGTAAAAACCAGCAGTATAACAAGTAAGGGTATAGTTGAGCGCATGGCAAATAAACGGAAGCAAAGCAGGTTTATTTTCCTGACCGCCGGTAGTTTAAAAATAAATCTTGCCGACTGCCCCGCTTCAAGCGTGATTCAATATCTCACTCAAGCAATTTTGGAATAATCCCCCCCCCGCTTCAAGCGTCCACGCTTGAAGTTACCAGCACCCCCCCCTCCGCTTCAAGCGTCCACGCTTGAGGTTACTATCAACCCTCGCTTTCGTGTCCACGTGTGAAGAAAACATCAAAAATCAAACGTAACCAACGGCCCATTTTCATTGCCACTTGAATAATAGTATTCATCCGGTTTGGAAACAAATCCCGCTCCAACCGGATCCCCCCCTCCCTCCGCTTCAAGCGTCCACGCTTGAAGTTACCATCAACCCTCGCTTTACGTGTCCAGGCTTGAAGAAAACATCAAAAATCAAACGTAACCAACGGCCCATTTTCATTGCCACTTGAATAATAGTATTCATCCGGTTTGGAAACAAATCCCGCTCCAACCGGATCCCCCCTCCCTCCGCTTCAAGCGTCCACGCTTGAAGTTACCATCAACCCTCGCTTTACGTGTCCAGGCTTGAAGAAAACATCAAAAATCAAACGTAACCAACGGCCCATTTTCATTGGCACTTGAATAATAGTATTCATCCGGTTTGGAAACAAATCCCGCTCCAACCGGATCCCCCCTCCCTCCGCTTCAAGCGTCCACGCTTGAAGTTACCATCAACCCTCGCTTTACGTGTCCACGCGTGAAGAAAACATCAAAAATCAAACGTAACCAACGGCCCATTTTCATTGCCACTTGAATAATAGTATTCATCCGGTTTGGAAACAAATCCCGCTGCAACCGAATCCCCCCTCCCTCCGCTTCAAGCGTCCACGCTTGAAGTTACCATCAACCCTCGCTTTACGTGTCCACGCGTGAAGAAAACATCAAAAATCAAACGTAACCAACGGCCCATTTTCATTGCCACTTGAATAATAGTATTCATCCGGTTTGGAAACAAATCCCGCTGCAACCGAATCCCCCCTCCCTCCGCTTCAAGCGTCCACGCTTGAAGTTACCATCAACCCTCGCTTTACGTGTCCAGGCTTGAAGAAAACATCAAAAATCAAACGTAACCAACGGCCCATTTTCATTGGCACTTGAATAATAGTATTCATCCGGTTTGGAAACAAATCCCGCTGCAACCGAATCCCCCCTCCCTCCGCTTCAAGCGTCCACGCTTGAAGTTACCATCAACCCTCGCTTTAAGTGTCCATGCTTGAAGAAAACATCAAAAATCAAACGTAACCAACGGCCCATTTTCATTGGCACTTGAATAATAGTATTCATCCGGTTTGGAAACAAATCCCGCTGCAACCGGATTATTATGAATATAAGTTGCCTTTTGATCAATCAAATAATTGCTATCTAGTAATGTGGGCGAATTATGGTTTTGCCATACCTGAAAATGCTTATTTAATGGGTTCAATCTGCCTGCATTTTTAAAAGCCTCCAACATCCATTCCTTTCGACTTTCTTTTGGGTTATCCCGAATCAATTTGACCAATTCTTTTGAAGTAAAGGTTTTAAAATCACGCAGAATATCGCTCAGGGGAACCTTGTTACCACGACAAATCATGTGAATATGGTTGGTCATGATAACATATTCAAATATCTCCAATCCTTTCTGTTCCTGACAATATTTTAGGTTGTCCACAACAAAATCAAAGTAGATTTTTCGTGTAAAAATATCAATCCAATTAACAACGGTCATCGTTACAAAAAATAACCCATTGGGAATATTGGCGGTTTTTGACATGGTATTTAGGTTAATGTCGGAAGGTCAAAATTAGTTAATAATCGGGAATAAATGCCAGGAAAGGGGATCTCGGTGAAACGTCAGGGCAAGGAACTTCAAACGTGGACGCTTGAAACTGAGGAAAGGAAAACTTCAAGCGTGGACGCTTGAAGCATCCAGAGTGATTCAATATCTCACTCAAGCAATTTTGGAATAATCTCAAAAAATGACCTATAATCGGAACTGGTAAAATACTGTGAATTGCCATTGCCAATATCTTCGCTAAAGGCTTTGTAAATACTGTTAAAAGTACTGCGCGACATACGATAATCAGTACTAAGTCCGGTGATGGAAGTTAGCAGGTCAGCTTCCGAATAATACTTATTAAATTGCATGAGTCCATAATGACTTGATGAAGTCAGCGGAACATAATACAAAAACGTTCCTTTGTATTCCGTGTTGTTCGACACATATTCTCCCTTGAGTTTATCCTTCATGTTGTAGGTTATCTTTTTCTGGGGATAAACCATCTTCATGTTTCGCGAGGGCTTTATTTTAAACTCAAGACCCACCGGCGAATTGATATCCGGAGTTGGCTTGTTGCCTACACCGGCACCTTTCAGGGTTTGCCTCAGGTTATCGTCCCTCACCAAATCGTAATCCACAGTTTTGGTAATAAAACCCGTTTCAATATAGGGGTTGTAATAGTCTTTTGAAAAAGAGGTATTCATCTCAATGTCGCAGTGAAGGGTGTTGAAATAGTAGTAGTAATACAGGGTTTTGTCGAATTGCAGGTATTGCTCGCCCGAAGTCCACATCAGCTCATCACCAAATCCACCCAGAAAAACATTGGAATAATGAATGCCTTTTTTAAAGTGGGTTTCTTGTTTGTCGCCATAATCAGGCTTGATTTTTATGTGGATAACCCCATCACCATGGTTGGCATCGTAGCCGTTGAAGCGAATTTTTTCTTTGTTTAAGTTTTTGGCTACACTCACACTTGGAATGGTATAGATGATGTATTCGTTGCCGTAAAAAATCAACACCGATTTCTCAGAAGTACTGGATGTGAGCGCATTTCGGTAGGTAACCAGATAAGGACGACCTTCTTCGAGTTCGTTGAACTGCGCAATTTCGTCGGAAATCCGGGGATGGAGTGAAGTGGCCAGGTTATTTTTCTTGATTTCCAACTGCTGAGCGGCCATCTTTTTTTCTTCCTCCCGTTTCAGCCGGGCCAACTCTTCCTGACGTGCCTGTTCCTTACGTTGCCGCTCCGCCTCCATGGCTTTTTCATATTCATCGTCAACCGAAATAATGACCGACGAAAGTTTTTTGAGTATGTCGGCCTTGGGATTGAAAGCGTAGCACTTCTCCAACGTTTTTTTTGCCATAATCCAATCCTTCTTGCCCGCGTAGCATTGGGCACGCAAGGCTTCGATGGTGGCATTGCTACCGCCTCCGGCTTCAACGGATTTTTCGAGTTGGCTGAGGGCTTCATCGTAGTTTGACGACTCAAATAATTCTTCAGCTGCATAATAATACGCGATGGATTTGGCCTGATTGTTCTGCCCAAAAGCTGATATGGCTGTCATGACAATCAATGTAGCCGCTAAAATTATATATCTCATATTCAATCTAGTATCTATAAAAATTTTTGGTGATTTTGTATCCTTGCGATTGATATTGCGCCTTCATTTCTTCCACCTTATCGTGTACCAGGCCTCCGCACTTTTTATCCCGTGCTTTAATTCTTCGCTTGATGGCATCAACATCCGTATCGCTGCCATCATTTCTCAACAACAACAATCCATTCCAGTACTCATATCTACCTGTAATTGAGGCTGTTTTTATGGGGTCGATCAGCCAATTGCCGTTGGAATCCAAATAACCTTCCTCATAGAGGTCAATATTTACGCTGCCATCTTTATCGCAGGAAACTTCAATTTCACGACTGGAAATATATTTAATCACTTTGGCAATACCCTCTTTGGGTTTATAATCAAGGATTCGGTAATCCACAAACGGAAAAATGGTTTTGCCGGTTTTTGTATTCACCACGCCAAACTTTCCATTCTCCTGTTTTATCTCAAAATTACTGTTGTCGGTTTCGGTGGAAGCAACACCCGACCACGGATCATCGGCATTTTGTTCAGATTCCCTGCCTTCCCACGAATTACCCTCTGTTTCCGACGTCCCCATACTGCTCCACGGATCATTGTTGCCGTTGCTTTCAGCCCTTCCGAAATCATCAACGGCATGGGTATCTGCTTCAACCAGGCTCTCCCACATGCTTTCATTTGAGTCAGGTGTCTCGGCCAGGGTTTCTTTTTCCTTCTTTTCTCGTTTGTTATAGGCTTCGGCAATGGCATCAATTTCGCGGGTGGGCACCTCCAACTTGGTGACTTCCAAGCCATAAAAGGTCATTTGGTTGGCATATTTAAACGTGTTGAAAGCCGTTTTGTTCGACTTGGTTGGGCAATCGCTCCATTGAATAAAGCTAAGCCAATCCTTCGGACTTCCCGGTACGATGTCGTTGCCCGTGGCACCTTCTTTGGTGATCAGAAAATGTGCCCTTGAATTGATTTCGCGGTACCCGGAGGCACCTTCGTTGGCACCCCAGGTGGCATTTTTGGTCACTTGCATGTTGTTGACAAACTTCTTACCACAAACATCCAGGTCTTTAACCGATACATATTGGGGGTCTAACTGTGTGGAAACATAGTACTTGAGCTCAACGGTGCCGGGTCGCAGGCTAAGGTATCTTTTCAGCAAGTCGGGATATTTGGCCAGGGTACTTTCGTCGAGATGGGTATAATCGCTAGCCATAACCGAGCTACCCCGTTTCCAGCGAAAAAGGTATTTTTCAACGGGTTCACCCAACAACGTCCACAACTCGATATTAAGGTGAATTTCCTTGACCAACCCCGTACGGTCGAGTGCGGTGATGCTGAACTCACTGGCATCAATGCGTCCACTGATAAACCTGCCGTCTTTTTTTTCAACCTTTTTTGAAAAGTTGGACTGAGACGAAGCAGAAAACACCATGCTCAATATAGGTAGCAGAATTAAAATTAATCGTTTCATTGTTTTGGAACGGATTGAGAAATTTGTTGACTATCTTTTTAATCCCTATTGCTTTACGTAAACAGTTTCATTGTGATACTGAAACGACGAAACAGGGTAATTGAGAGGAAAATCAATTTCAATGCTGGGAAAACCGTAATGCCAAAAACCAGATTCGGCATAGTAATACCTATTATCCTGTTTTTGAATCCACCAGTTTCCATAGAATTTCTTACCATCCGGCCACGAAGGATCATTGTAAATTGTGTATTCAGAAGTGCCATCGTCAAGCAATTCACAATATAAAACCGAGTTAGGACCATTACCTTGGTAATTTTCCACTCGATAGGTACCAAGAGCAGATTCTTTGTAAATGGAACTGGAATCAACTTCTATTTTAAGTTTTGCAGACACAATCAATTTTTCCTCGCTAAAATCAGGATTCTTGTAAACGATATCGAAAGTAAAATCCTGATCAGCATCAGCGGTTGTGCTAAAGGTGACTCTCACGGTGCCTGTATGCGAAAAATTGCTCAGGGTTACATTGGAATTCGAGATGTTGTCAATCGAAATGTATTCCGGCGTAACAGCCAAACGATTGGTATTGGTGACGTATCCGTTTTTGTCGTCCAGATTTTCCACGGTACCATTCAGTCCCGGCACCAGACTCGAAACCTGATTCCAGTAGCCGGTAAACGTGTTGATATTGGCCACCAATTCGAGGGTAACATCCGAACTTTGCCGGTCGTTTTTATAAAGCGTGCGATAGGTGGCATCGATACCCAATTGGTAGGGGATATCGTTTTCAAACTCCACCACCGAAGCACGGAGTTCATTATTCAAATCGAACTCGAAGGGCTTATAACTGCGGGTGAGCATGGTGCCCGTTTGATCGAACACCAACACAAATTCGGTGGCCAGGGCCAGGGTAGCTGCACCAATCAAAAACGGATTTCCTGAAATCAAGGTTCCGTTAAAAATGCCGATGGTAGCGCCGGTGGCAATTACCAAGCCCGTAAAGTAGCGCATGTCTTCGGTCAGTTGCTGATCCCAGGCAACAAAGACCCGTGAGGTATTCAAACTGTCGTTGAATTGCTGCAAATTTATGTGTTCAAAATTAAAAAATCCGGGGTTGGCCTTGATGAACTGCGCCACCTCTTGTTTTTGATCGGCTGTGGCCGAAGCAAAGGACTGTTCAAAGGCAAGTTTTTGGTTTTGAAGCACCTGCATGTGTTCGGCAGGAATCTGCAACTCACCCAGCTGAATCATTTGTTCCACCTCATGGATGATACCTTCCACATTTTGTTTATAGGCATTGATCAGCTCATCCGGATTGGCAATGGGCTCCAATTCGTTCACCAAAAAATCGAAGGAATAGGTCACGTCATCCACCACCAAATCGAGCACCTGACTACCTGATATAAAAGGCATTGTAAACACCAGTTGATTGGAAGCAACACGGGTAAGCGTTATATCCTTTCCACCGATGGAAGCCGGATAAGTTTCCTGCTGAAAACTATAGTCGATGGCCGTAATGGTGACCTGTTCAAAAGGAGAAGCATCGGATTTATCCTGATAAAGACTAAGAGATGGGGTGGGATCTTCATCCTTACTGAACAAGGTATCGCAACCTGAATTGAGGATGGAAAGGGAGCCGAAAAGGAAAAAGGCGGCCAATAAATTTCTAACGAATTTCATTTGATTAACTTTTTAATGATATGGCTTAACCTCTGATTATGTGAAGAAGAGCTCTTGGTTTGCAAATTAACCGGAATTATTTCAAACAGGCAAGTTATTTAGATTGTTTCCAAATTGATATTTGTCATATCTAAAAATGAACAACTTAGGCCACTTACTATGGGACAAAGATCGCATCATCTCACAAAATGGTGATCCCTGTATATACGTAAATAAAAAATTTGGCAGAAAACAAGGAGGGGGATCCCGAAAGCTCCTTAATTCCGCAGGTTATTAACAAAAAAAACTGTAAAACATTTCAGGAGAAAGTCTTACAGTTCAAGTATTTTCACCATATTTGGTGTGCTAACAAATACTGCGGTGAAGATACAACAAAGTAAATCAATAAGTGCATTTGGCGGAATAAATTTTGTGTTTGATTTTTTGGAGCGAAGCCAGATCAATGCCTTAATCGAGAAAAGTTTTCCTACACTTGCCAATCAGAGTGAGTATCGATGGAAGGATATAATCAATTCAATGTTAAGCATATATCTATGCGGTGGGGACTGTATTGAGGATCTGCAAATCCATTTAAGGGGTCACTTTAAAGACAATCCTTTTGTCAAGATGCCAAGTCCGGATACAGTACTCAGAAGGTTAAAGGAGTTGGCAGTTGAAAACAAACAATGCGAAACCAAACGCGGAGTTATCACCCACACCTACAATTCAAATGAGTTTATCAATCAACTTAACATATCCCTTTTAAAGCAGCAGGGGGTATTTGATGCACAAGAACTGACATTAGACTACGATAATACCATCATCTTCAACGAGAAGAGCGACAGTAAGATGACCTACAAAAGAAATCCAGGTTATCAGCCCGGTATTTGTTATCTCAATGAGGAGCATGTTCTCTTTGTAGAAAACAGGAATGGAAACAGCGATGCAAAAGCCTTTCAGTCTGATACCCTAACTCGCTTGTTTGAGCAATTGAACCAAAATGATATAAAAAAGGCCACCCATTTCAGAGCTGATGCAGCATCTTACCAGTATGATGTTGTAAAATTACTGGAACAAAATGTTGAGAATTTTTATATCGGCTGTAGAAACAGCTACATAGCCAAGTACTTTAACCAGTTAGGAGAATGGGAACATATCACTGATAGCACCAATGAGCCGATGCAGGTTGGATCAATCATGATAGAACCTTTTGTCAGCCAAGCCAGAGAAGATGGTATTGATGCCAAGCCATACAGGCTTGTTGTCAAGAGAAAACTAAGAGATGACATGCAAATGGATATGTTCACCGATGATGCGTATGAGTACCGGGCTATTTTAACGAACAATCTAGAAATGACACCGGTTGAAGTTGCCATTTTTTATAACCACAGGGGAAATCCAGAAAAGCAATTTGATATCCTAAAGAACGATTGGGGATGGAACAATATGTGTTTTTCAACATTGGAAAACAACACTGTCTTTCTTGGATTGACAGCTTTTTTCAAGAATATTTATGTGTTTATTATTCAACACTTTTCACAACTTACTGACACACTCAAACCAACATACCGGGTAAAAAAGTTCTTGTTCAGATTTATTATTTTGCCCGCAACATGGATCAAGCGTTCGCGCCAAATCACGCTGAAAATCTTTACAGATTCTAATAAATACATTACATTATCTTTGAACTCAACATAACCAAAATCAATTAATAGCCTTATTATCAACTAATTGACACTTTTTCCTAAAAAAGTAGAAGGAAAGGCATTGCAACAGAATGAAAAAATGATCAACACAGAAGCTCCTTAAGCATTCTTTTTTCAATGTGTTACAGCTAATGCAGTCAAAAAAGCCAAAAAATCAACAATTTCTTACATTTTTTGGTCATAAAAACACTTCCAGATTCTTTTTGCGGAGACATGCGGAATTTAGGAGCTTTCGGGAGGAAGTCGGGAGACGGAAGTCCGTAGTCCGAAGTCAGAAGTATGAAGTAGGGAGACTGTCAATGCCTGAAATTTGTTTTGCTTTTTATGTCAACCTATTTCAGGATGAGACATCCCAAAAAATCCTATTTTTGTTATTCATCTCAAACATCACCGTCATGCGTATTAAACACCTCCCCTCAAACTGGCGCAAGCGTCCGCTTGTGCCTTTCTTTGGAAGGGAAGATAGCCCGTAGGGCTTTAATATCCATAGCTAAATAATGAGAGACCCCAATTGTCCGTAGGACATTAATGGAGTCGGGAGTCGGAAGTCGGAAGTCAGGAGTCCGTAGTCAGGAGTAGGGAGTAGGGAGACCGTCAATGCCCTTCAAACTGGCGCAAGCGTCCGCTTGTGCCTTTCTTTGGAAGGGAAGATAGCCCGTAGGGCTTTAATATCCATAGCTAAATAATGAGAGAACCCAATTGTCCGTAGGACATTAACGGAGTTGGGAGTCGGAAGTCGGAAGTCAGGAGTCCGTAGTCAGGAGTAGGGAGTAGGGAGTCTGTCAATGTTAATGCCTAAATAACGTTGACCGTTTTCATTCACTTTCTTTCATCTACTGAGTTGTCAATTCATGAGTGATATTTGAGCCCGAAGGATTGTTGTCCTCAGCCCGAAGGGCTGAAATACCCTCCGGTTTCTGAGTTGTTAATTCCGTCGTTGACTTCTCACCGTCGGATTGTTGTCCGTTCCAAAGATAATCTTTTTCAAAGTCGCATGGACTTTTTCTTCCCAACTCAATATGAGGTTTTTCTTTGTTGTATAGTGAAACTGTTCGGTCAACTTCTTTTTTAAGCTGCTCAAAGTTTTTTATATTCCTATGAATCAGATAATTGTTCTTTACTACCCCATTCAGCCGCTCTGCCTTTCCATTTTCCCAAGGGTACTCACACATGCTATTTACAATACCTGATTTTGAGGTGATCCTTAAGAATTCTTTATCATAATATTGACCCCCTCCATCTGAATGAAAGATTACTCCTACTATAGTGATATTCTCACTGATTCTTAGACGAATAGCCATCTTTAAGGCTGGCAGGGTCGTTTGTTCTGTTGTCAACCTCTTAGAAACTGAATATCCCAATATCCGTCTAGAAAAGGAATCTTCTATGAGTGTAATATAATAGAATATTCCATTGACCTCAAAATAGGTTATATCACTCTGCCATGCCTGATTTATCGAGGTTAACTTCATGTTTTTTAATAAATTATCAAATCGAACTACTCCGCTACTATCTGTAGTCTTTCTCCAATTTTTAGCTCTTTCTACGGTCAACCCTTCTAGTAAACAAAACTCCTCAAACCTATCTCTTCCCATCGTCTGGGGACGTAATTTATAGTACATGTCTCGAATACCCATTGTCGGATGATCCTGGCGAATCTGATAAATAAGTAGCACTATTTGTCTCTGCTCAGAATTGACTTTTCGCTTTCGATCCATCATCTGATGGAAAGACTGTTTGCTGATATTCAAACTTTTATACAGCCCATTCATGCTAAATCTGAATTGCTCTCGGTGATGCCAGATGTATTCGATTGTTCGGTAGAAAATTTTTTTTTTATATCTACTCCATAGGCTTCTTCGGCCAGCTCTATCATCTTCTGCTGAAAGTCTATCAAAATCTGCTTTTGACCTACTATTCGTTCAAGATCAGCAATTTTTTTCTTAAGAGACAAAAGCTGTTTCGTGTCGCTATCTGTCTCTATTATAAGACGTTCCTTCTTATCTTTCATAGTTCCGAATTTGTTTAACCAACGGTAAACAGTGGTATCTGCTACTTCATATTGTTTACAAAGTTCGGAAACTTTTGTTTTGCCAGTTTCTAATTCTCGTACTTTTTGAATCTTAAAACTGTCACTAAAATGACGAAGGCTTCGCTCTGCTCTTGTCATTTTAAAGTCATCTCTTGTTGCCATTTTTAATCGTTTTTAGTTGTTAAAAGTGGTCAACGTATTTCAGGCATTGACACAATGCCCCTTAAACTGGCGCAAGCGTCCGCTTGTGCCTTTCTTTGGAAGGGAAGATAGCCCGTAGGGCTTTAATATCCATAGCTAAATAATGAGAGAACCCAATTGTCCGTAGGACATTAATGGAGTCGGAAGTCGGAAGTCGGAAGTCAGGAGTCCGTAGTCAGGAGTAGGGAGTGGAGAGACCGTCAATGCCCCTCAAACTGGCGCAAGCGTCCGCTTGTGCCTTTCTTTGGAAGGGAAGATAGCCCGTAGGGCTTTAATATCCATAGCTAAATAATGAGAGACCCCAATTGTCCGTAGGACATTAACGGAGTCGGGAGACGGGAGACGGGAGACGGAAGCCCGACCCCGAAAGCCCCTTAATTCCGCAGGTTATTAACAAAAAAAACTGTAAAACATTTCAGGAGAAAGTCTTACAGTTCAAGTATTTTCACCATATTTGGTGTGCTAACAAATACTGCGGTGAAGATACAACAAAGTAAATCAATAAGTGCATTTGGCGGAATAAATTTTGTGTTTGATTTTTTGGAGCGAAGCCAGATCAATGCCTTAATCGAGAAAAGTTTTCCTACACTTGCCAATCAGAGTGAGTATCGATGGAAGGATATAATCAATTCAATGTTAAGCATATATCTATGCGGTGGGGACTGTATTGAGGATCTGCAAATCCATTTAAGGGGTCACTTTAAAGACAATCCTTTTGTCAAGATGCCAAGTCCGGATACAGTACTCAGAAGGTTAAAGGAGTTGGCAGTTGAAAACAAACAATGCGAAACCAAACGCGGAGTTATCACCCACACCTACAATTCAAATGAGTTTATCAATCAACTTAACATATCCCTTTTAAAGCAGCAGGGGGTATTTGATGCACAAGAACTGACATTAGACTACGATAATACCATCATCTTCAACGAGAAGAGCGACAGTAAGATGACCTACAAAAGAAATCCAGGTTATCAGCCCGGTATTTGTTATCTCAATGAGGAGCATGTTCTCTTTGTAGAAAACAGGAATGGAAACAGCGATGCAAAAGCCTTTCAGTCTGATACCCTAACTCGCTTGTTTGAGCAATTGAACCAAAATGATATAAAAAAGGCCACCCATTTCAGAGCTGATGCAGCATCTTACCAGTATGATGTTGTAAAATTACTGGAACAAAATGTTGAGAATTTTTATATCGGCTGTAGAAACAGCTACATAGCCAAGTACTTTAACCAGTTAGGAGAATGGGAACATATCACTGATAGCACCAATGAGCCGATGCAGGTTGGATCAATCATGATAGAACCTTTTGTCAGCCAAGCCAGAGAAGATGGTATTGATGCCAAGCCATACAGGCTTGTTGTCAAGAGAAAACTAAGAGATGACATGCAAATGGATATGTTCACCGATGATGCGTATGAGTACCGGGCTATTTTAACGAACAATCTAGAAATGACACCGGTTGAAGTTGCCATTTTTTATAACCACAGGGGAAATCCAGAAAAGCAATTTGATATCCTAAAGAACGATTGGGGATGGAACAATATGTGTTTTTCAACATTGGAAAACAACACTGTCTTTCTTGGATTGACAGCTTTTTTCAAGAATATTTATGTGTTTATTATTCAACACTTTTCACAACTTACTGACACACTCAAACCAACATACCGGGTAAAAAAGTTCTTGTTCAGATTTATTATTTTGCCCGCAACATGGATCAAGCGTTCGCGCCAAATCACGCTGAAAATCTTTACAGATTCTAATAAATACATTACATTATCTTTGAACTCAACATAACCAAAATCAATTAATAGCCTTATTATCAACTAATTGACACTTTTTCCTAAAAAAGTAGAAGGAAAGGCATTGCAACAGAATGAAAAAATGATCAACACAGAAGCTCCTTAAGCATTCTTTTTTCAATGTGTTACAGCTAATGCAGTCAAAAAAGCCAAAAAATCAACAATTTCTTACATTTTTTGGTCATAAAAACACTTCCAGATTCTTTTTGCGGAGACATGCGGAATTTAGGAGCCATCGGGGGGAGTATGGAGTATAGAGTGGGGAGACTGTCAATGCCTGAAATTAGTTTTGCTTTTTATGTCAACCTATTTCAGGATGAGACATCCCAAAAAATCGTATTTTTGTTATTCATCTCAAACATCACCGTCATGCGTATTAAACACCTCACCCTTTTGCTTGCTCTCGTTGGGATTGTTCTGCAAGGATGCCAACAACCTGAAGTCAAAAAACCCGTTTTCGACTGGAACAATGCCACGGTGTATTTCATGCTCACCGATCGCTTCAACAATGGCGATTTGAACAACGATGTAAACTTCGGTCGTACGGCGCCCACAGACGAACTCAGGAGGTTCAATGGCGGCGACATCAAAGGAATTACAGAAAAAATACAGGATGGCTATTTCGACCGACTGGGAGTGGATGTGTTGTGGTTTTCGCCTGTAAACGAGCAAATTCACGGGTATGTGAATGAAGGGCAAGGCAACACCTACGGCTTTCATGGCTATTGGATCCGCGACTGGACCAGCATGGAACCCAATTTTGGCACCAAAGCCGACCTGAAGAAACTGGTGGAAGAAGCCCACATGCATGGCATCCGTGTGATGATGGACGTGGTAATCAACCATACGGGTCCGGTTACAGAGGTTGACCCCGTGTGGACATCCGACTGGGTACGTACCGAACCCCAATGCACCTATCAGGACTACGAAAGCACGGTATTTTGCACGTTGGTAGAAAACCTGCCTGATGTAATCACCGAACAAACCGAAGAGGTGGAAGTGCCCCCGGCTTTGCAGGAAAAATGGCAACAAGAAGGAAGATGGGAAAAAGAGATGAAATCCCTCGACGAATTTTTTGCCCGCACGGGCTATCCACGCACACCACGTTATTACATCATCAAATGGATTACCGACTACATCCGGGAGTTTGGCATCGACGGCTTTCGGGTAGATACGGTAAAACATACCGAAGCCGATGTGTGGGCTTATTTGTCCACCGAAGCAGCCATCGCTTTCGCCGAATGGAAAAAAGCCAACCACGAAGCCATTCAGGAAGATCAGGATTTCTTTATGCTCGGCGAAGTATATAACTACAATGCCCTCAATGGTAAGGAGTTTGATTTTGGCAATAAAAAAGTGAACTACTTCGATTTTGGTTTCAACAGTCTGATCAACTTCGGCTTTAAAGGCGATGCCAACAAAAATTACGAAGAACTATTCTCAGCATACGCCAACCAACTAAATCAGGGCGCACTGAAGGACGTAACCTTTATGAACTACGTGAGCTCCCACGACGACAGCTGGCCCTTCGACAAGGAACGCCAACGCACTTTTGAGTCGGCCACCAAATTGCTGCTTGCTCCCGGACAAGCCCAGATATATTATGGCGACGAAACCGCACGCCCCCTGATCATCGAGGGAGCCGAAGGTGATGCCAACCTCCGCAGCTTCATGAACTGGGGCGAAAATCCGGAACTGCTGGCACACTGGCAAAAGCTGGGACAATTCCGCCACCGCCACCCCGCCATTGGAGCCGGCGAGCACAAAATGATCAGCAGCAGTCCCTATTTCTTCAGCCGCACCTACCACAAAAACAACATGGACGACACGGTCATCGTTGGACTGGACATTCCACAACAACCTACTGCAGTGCATGTAAGCGAATATTTCGATGACGGAACCCAGCTGTACGACGCTTATGGGGGGAAGAAATATACGGTACAAGATGGCAAGATTGTGGTGAATACAGCCGAATCAGTTGTGTTGCTCGAAAAACGTATGTAATTTGATTCGTCTTGGGGGTATTTTGTGACCCCAAAACCAGGGGAACGGTTTTCCATTAAGAGGTTCAAAAGGATCACCGGGGTTTAATGGGTTTGGCGGGATCAGTGGGATTTATGGAGAAACGTACTTCCGGCGGTGATTTCGTAGTTAAGTGATTCAAAATCCGTGCCCAACGGTTGTATACGAGTCATCGGCGTTACCATATGCTCGTGTCAGCCCTTTTTAAAATTTCATTGTACACAAGCAACTCATTCTTAATAGTTTTTTTGTTGAAAAAGTGGTGCAACATCACAACAGGTAAACTTTTTCCAAAATTATTTTGGACGAACATAATATTTTGATACTTTTGAGGGAGTAATCCATAACCCAAAAACAGTCACCATGCTCGAACAAGCAAAATTTGAGCGTATGCTCAGGATTCTCCTTTCGTTGGCAGGCTCCAGAAATTACTCCAAAGAGGAATTGGCTCTACGCAACAACCTTAGTATCAAAACTATTGGTCGTTATCTTGACACTTTTGAAGCGGTTGGCTTTGCCGTCGAGAAAACCAAATACAGGTATCGTATCGTTGCCTATCCCCCACCCTTCAAACAACTTAGCGACCTGCTTTATTTTACCGAAGAAGAGGCATTCATTCTCACGAGAGCCATCCATTCCATCGACGAAACCAATTTGTTGAAGCAACAGCTTTCCGACAAGTTGTATGCCCTGTATCATTTTGGCAAGGTGGCCGAAACCATTGTCAACAAAGCACATAGCAAAACCATCAGTCTCTTGCACGAAGCCATGGAAAACAAGCAGCAGGTGTTGCTTCGGTCGTACAGATCGGCACACGGCGACATGGTGCGCGACCGGCTTGTAGAACCCTTTGCATTTACCGCCAACTTCATTTCCATTTGGGCCTTCGACCCCGAAAGCAGGAAAAACAAGCTGTTTAAAACCGCCCGCATCGGAAGTGTTACCCCAACCGGAAAAGCAGCCACATATACCGACCAACACAGAAGTGCCCCCATGGATGTATTCCGCATCAGCTCCAACCAGTTGATACCTGTACAACTGGAACTCAACCTGCGTGCATTTAATCTTTTGACCGAAGAATATCCACTTTCGGCCAAATACATTGAACAAAAAAGCGACAATTTGTGGCTATTTGCAGCCGAAGTTTGCGGCTACGAAGGCGTAGGAAGGTTCGTGATGGGTCTGCCCGGCAACGTTAAAATCCTACAACCACAAGGGCTGAAGGAGTATGTAAAAAGCGAAATGAAAAAATTGGAAGAAAAATTATAAGTGGACAGAGGTTGTCCATTTTGGAGGATAGATTTGCCATAATCAAACCTTGAGAAGGTTAAAACATAAAAACCGATGAGAATTAAAATCACCTTTAATATAAACCAGAAAAACCAATTATTACCATTCAACTACCAATATCCCATAAGTGCATGGGTATATCGTGTGTTCGCCCATGCCGACATCGAATTCACCAACCTGCTTCACGAAATTGGATACCCTCTGGAAAACGGGAAAACCTTTAAGCTTTTTACCTTTTCAGGACTCTCGTTCCCACCCAAAACAACCAGTGTAGCCAAACTCGAAAAAGTAAATAAACTCAGGGAAAATAAACAGGAACCACCCCTCAGGGGTAGCGACCGCATGGAAGTTTGGGCCAACAAAGCATGGCTTACCTTGTCATTTCATTTACCTCAACAATACGAAAAATTTATCATGGGGTTGTTCAATAATCAAAAAGCATTTATTGGTGATAAAATTTCGGGGCTTGACCTGCAGGTTGAAAGTATCGAGGCATTAAAACAAGACATTCCGTCAAGTGGAACAGTCTCATTTAAAACCATCACGCCCATTGTCATGGGGATAAAAGAACCTGAACAGCCCCATGAGGTATATGCAGGTCCTTCACACCCATTATACAAAGAACTATTTTTAAATAATCTGCTCGACAAATACAAAGCCGCAGGTGGCAACGCCATCTACAATGATGAACTGGATTTCAGATTGGTTAAAATTTACCCAAAAACCTCCCTGCAAATAATCAAAGCCTTTTCCAAACAAGAAACAAAAGTTCGAGGCTTTCGATTCGACTTCGAGCTGACAGCACCCCACGAGATTATGGAGATTGGACTAAATGCCGGTTTCGGGAGCATGAACAGTTTAGGATTTGGCGCATGCGAAATACAGAAAGATAATAATCAACATTGATCAGGATATATGAACTCGTACGAAATTTTCCAGAACACCGAATACCATCAGGACAATTACTCCGGCAGCAGCATCTATCAGCGGATTGAATTGAGGTTGCAGATAGGAAAGGTGGCGCAAGGCCACGGGCCAAAAAAACAAGAATTAATCATGTCGCTATACCCCCACAAACCCAACTTGCCCGCGTTGAAGGGTGAAATGAGAGAGGGGGGCTGATACAATAATCAAACCCGACACATATAAATACAGAATGAAAATTAATGAGGTATGAATGAGAAATTGGAAAATATAGAGTATGAATATTGATAATTTTTATAAATCAATTACTGGGTTTGCTCCTTATGATTATCAATTAAAAGTAGCAAGCCATTTACTAAGCGGCAAAAATGTGATTCTAACAGTGCCAACGGGAGCTGGAAAAACATGGGCTTCCATTGTTCCATTTTTATATGCCAGACAAACCAAAAAAATCAACTTTCCTCAAAAGATGATATACAGTTTGCCACTTAGAACACTTGCAAACTCCATTTATTCAGATGTTTCAGAAACCCTCAAAAAGGATAACACCTTTTATGAATTAGCATCAATTCAAACTGGCGAATATAAAAACGACGAACATTTTGAAAACGACATTATATTCTCCACCATTGATCAAACACTTAGTAATTTTCTTTGCTTTCCCCTTTCATTATCCAAAAGACAAGCCAATATCAATGCCGGTGCGTTAGTCGGAAGCTATCTTGTCTTTGATGAATTTCATTTGCTCGATCAAAAATTATCAATGGCCACAACCCTGGGAACATTAAAAATACTGGGCAACTTGTGCCAATTCTGCATTATGACAGCAACTCTAAGTGAAAAGTATATCAATGAACTGAAATCTGCTGTTAATGCCGAAGTAGTTACTATTGATGATTTCCCTGAAGATATAGCGAAAATAAATTCATTGAAAGTTCCAGAAGGGAAAGTTGTAAAAAAGACCGTCACAGTGCAGGATGGCACTATTAACGCAGATACAATACTTAAACAACACATTAAAAAAACAATTGTCATTTGTAACCGCGTAGAAAAGACACAAAAAATTTACAATGATATTGTCGGTAAAGACCTGACAGGTTTTAAAAACCTGTCAGGTCTCGACAAATCGAATGTAATCTGCTTACATTCTCGTTTCTTCGATGAAGACCGCAAAAAGAAAGAGGAAGAGTTAAAAAATTTGTTTGGAAACAAAAATGAAGAAAGCGCTATACTGATCTCAACCCAGGTTATTGAAGCTGGAATGGATATATCATGCGATAAAATGCACCTTGAAATATCTCCTGTTAATTCTTTGCTGCAACGTGCCGGACGTTGTGCACGTTGGGAAGGACAATTCGGGGAAATTTACGTCTATGACATACTTGAAC
This sequence comes from Bacteroidales bacterium, assembly GCA_965140775.1. GTDB lineage: Bacteria > Bacteroidota > Bacteroidia > Bacteroidales > F082 > UBA6244. The sequence goes on from OZ223471.1 coordinate 3,177,381, forward strand.
TTGAAGAACGAGAGCGATTAGAAATTGTAACCGATAATAAAGTTGAACTTGCCCAAATACGTGCAATCAACAACAAATACCTCCCCTACGATAAAACGCTTTGCGAAATAACATTAGAAAAGCTAAAATCTATTTCCTATCTGAATGAAGTCATCTCACAACAATTAGTTGATGATATTTTAACTGAACAAGAACTTAAAGGGTATTCCCTAATCGTTCAGGATAATTTCAATCGCTCGAAAATCCAACAATCTTGGGAAACCTGCGAAAAGAACATGTATTCGCAAACCATTCGTGATATTCAAAGCATTGAAATTGCAATTATTGAATATGAAAAAGAAAGAGAAACGACATTTATACCTTATAAATATCAGACCATCGGTCTGTATAAATGGTCATTCATAAAATGGGCTAAAGAGATTCTTGCGACAAATGAAGATGTGATTTTCATTGCTGAAAGTAATAAAGACAGTCAGTTTATCGATCGGGATACATTAGATTATGAAGGGTTTAAACTAAAACCAATAAATGATCCGAACTTGCTCAAAAACTATTTTGATACTGTTTTTGTCGATATGTCCATATTCAAATACACCTCAGGTGCTGGCCTTGAATTAGGAAAGGGTAATTCTTGTTCACCTTTAAGACCTTACGATAGAAAAGAAAAGGAAATCATTGAATACAGAAAGGACACTTTCTGGCAACATAACAACGCTATTATTGGGTGTTACGAACAAATTTTTAAACCTAAAAATCAGTTCACCTTCAATCAGCTTAATGCATATTGGGGAGAAACCATTGACTGGGATAAATTGATAAAAGCCATGATTTGTCTGCACGATTATGGAAAGCTAAATTCAGCATGGCAAAAGCCAATGAAAAAATTACAGGAGCTTAAGGCAAACAGGAATTACAAAGCGGAAGAAGTTCTTGCCCATAGCGATTTTAATGGACTCACCGATAAAGAAATTGAGAAACAAAGTGGGGCAAAAAATAAACCTCCACATGCGGGCGCGGGTGCTTTAGTCTTAATCGAAGGTGCAGAAGAAATAATAGAAGCAACAGATTTCGAAGAACTCGCCAATCCTGTAGCAACAGCTATATTAAAACATCATGGGGTTGAAACTGAAACCTATCCTGATTTTGAGGTTGATGATAATGGCTATACTCAAATTGTAAGACTATTTGAAGAGATTGGCGTAATAGTAAACCTAAAACGAAAAGCCAGAGGAGGCAATATGATTGATTATTTACCTGGCAATAAGAAAGAATGGGTGATATATTTATTTCTTGTACGGATACTTCGATTATCGGATCAAAAAGCAACAATTGATTTTAAAAAATATTTAAAACAATAAAAACCATGTATTCTACATTCAAAGTAAAAAAAGGAACCGGAACTTATTCAGACACCATTGAAGCTTTTGGTTTAACCAATTTGCTCAATGAAATTCAAAATAGAGCCGATCTTTCTCGTCCAAAATTAAGGATCGAGGATAAAGGTTTGTATTATGAAATCAATTCAAAACCAGAAATTCAACTTGAACACATCAACGGGTTAAGCTATTTTCCGTTTTTTCAATATGCAATTCGTGGCGTAACAGATGCATTTGAGGAGAACTACTTTGATTATCCCAAACAGCGTGAATTGAAAAAGGAGAGACAAGAGCTTACACAAAAAGCATACAAAGAATTTGCAGGAAAAGATAAAGCGCAACAATTGAAAATTCGATTACGTGAAATTGAGCGAATTTATGAAGAGGATAAATATATTTCTCCTCAATTAGATGTCTATAGTCAAGTTATTACCCCTAACAATTTTGTAGGGTTTGATAAACTTTATCGGAATATCTCTTTGAATAAAGAAGCATTTCCCGAAATTGTAAAGGCAATTTTAGATTATTATTCTGACAAAGAAATTGAATTAAAAACAAAAAACTTAGACTCGTTTGACGATTCTGTAACTGCCCTCCAAATATATAATCCCACCACAGGAAAAGGTCAAAACAAAGGTAAAGCTACTGGTGCTTCTTCTGGCCCTGTGAAATTAAACTGGATTAGTGAGACAATGAAAATATCGGGGGCATTAACTAATATGCTTTGCCAGTTGGTAAAAGTTGGAAGCAGCTATGATTTGAAAGTAGTTGTTGCAGACTTTAAAAGTGCCGAATTCAACAAACAAAAGCAAATTGCCTTAGCATTTAAGAAGAATATTAAAGGAAACACACCCTTGAAGGTGGATATTCTGAACCTTCTAATCATCAACAAACAGCTTATCGAGAATACCGATGAATTCAAAGGTTTTAAAGCAAGAAACATATTAACCGGACTTCATTCTACCTATCAAAAGGACTTGGGACAAAATAAAGCCGTTGTGAATATTGCAGAGCTTCAAACCCCAGATTTTATTGAATTCAATACCGAAGATGAAGCAAAAGACTGGGTAGAATTTTTTAAAGAGCAGATCAATATTATTGGGAGCATAGAAGAATTAGGTGATGCAACTCAGGGCTTGATTGCCTATCGGACATTCTTAACCAGTTCTCATTTTCAAAGTTGGGCCAAATTCATTTTTTGGTATTCTGAACATATTATGTCTAACTTTTCTAAAAGCAAATACGCTTTACCATTCAAAGAAACATCATTAAACAAATTCTTTAAAAATACAACTATGAGTGACTTTAAAATCTCTGAGATCATTTCCAATGAAGGATTCCAGAAAGTGGCTTATGCCATTCGGAAAAGTACAGTAACCTTACAGTACACACCTAAAGACCAACGAAAGTTTGAAATCCGTTACGGACTAGCTCAAACATTACAAAACAAATCAAAATCAGCCGCTGACCTGGCTGGGTTTATTGGCGAGTTCATCGCAACATACAATGCAGAAACCGCGAGATATGCAGAAAAAACAGGAACTGTTTTAAGGGCTAATATTCGTGAAAATGAATTAAGCCAGTTTTATGGACTTCTTGACAACTATCCATCAAAAATTGTTGGAGCCTTACTTGCCTCCTACGGATTTGCTTTAACGGAAAAAGATGCGACGAAAGTATACCAAGGAGATATTTCGGAAAACGAAGAATCGAATGAAGATAATAACCTTTAAAAATTAATATCATGACTAAACAAATTGCATCCATTTCAATCAGCGGTGAAATCACCCTGAACATGCACTCTTTGAATAATGAAGGAGGCGAAGGAAACCAAATTATGACCCGTCAATTAACCATTGTTGACAAAGAAGGTCAAGAACATACCGTGAATGGTATTAGCGGCGATATGTTTAAACACATCCACGCCGGGCATTTAGTGAACTATTGCATTGACAATGGAATTGAACTAAGTCAATACTCCAAAGCACTAAATCCAAACAGGATTTCGTCTGCAGAATTGCTAAGCTACATTACTGAAAACAAAAAGAAGAATGAAAAAGCGGGTGTTGTAATTGACGCACTTATTAACTCATGTGCGGTTTGCGATACCCATGGGATATTAATCACAGACAAAGTTGGTGATAACAAAGACAGCTCGAATACACCCCGAAAATCGGTGATTGAATTTGGTTGGACTATTGGTATTCCTGAGAAAAACAATACTGAAACCTACCTGCATACCAAGGTAGTACATAGTTCAACAGGAGTAAAAGGAGAAAAATCAAATGAGGGTCAAAATATTTTCCACCGTCCAGCAAATCACGGGGCTTATGCCTTTGTTTGTAATGTTGACACCTACAGGATTGGGTTCAATGACATCGATCGGGTTTATTCCATTAGTGACGACAAACGTATTGCCCGTTACAAGGCAATCCTTCAGTCTTTGTTAAGTTCATTTCTAAACCCACGTGGGGCAATGACCAGCAGCCAAAAACCACATATCACTGATTTCAAAGGCGTTGTGACTTATTCTGAAAAACTGATTCCTGCTCCAACTATTAGTTCAATAAACCCTGATTATATCCACGAAATAGAAACAATTACTTCAAATCTGAATGATATAGAAACAGGATCCATCACTGCTCTAGGGTTCAATGGCCTTGGTGAGCTATCGGAAATTATTAAAAATTTGATTGTGGAAGAACCTTATAAATTAAGCTGAAGATGAAGTTTTCTGCCATATATCAGCCAACAAACCTATTCTCATTAAAAGAAAGCAACTCGACCAATTCTGGTGCAAAGTCTTTACTAATCCCTTCACCTTACTCCATTAAAATGGCTCTGTTCAATCAAGCCATAACCATTGATGGGCCAGAAGTTTTTAAAGATGAAAAAAAAAGTAAAGAATTTGCTTTCATTAAAGATGCTCAAATTACATATCGTTTGACCGGAAGTTTTTGTGTTAATAATTGTTTTGTTACAATTCAATCATTGAGGGACGGAACTTATCGTGGCAAACCTTCTTTTCGCGAGTATATCTATCTGTCAGACTCTATTGAAATCATTTTCGATGTGAACGATGATGAAGCAAAACAATATTTGCAAAAATACCTTCACCGAATAAATTACTTTGGGAAACGGGGTTGCTTTTTTCAGTTTGTTGACTATCTGGATAATCCAAGCGAAGCCAATGTTAAGAAATTTGAATCTTCAAATTTTACACCAGGAATACTGCAAGAATACGATGATATCTCGGTAAAAGCTCAGTTTAAAAATGTTGATAATTACGATTCTGCTGGAGCGAAACGAGATAAACAGATTTTTGTAATTCCTGTTGAGAACATCAATTCATCAAAATCATATACTCATTTTCGTTGCGTTACTTAATGTACACATTATTCCAAAAACCTGACAGAATTAAAAACCCTGTCAGGTTTTCCACCAACAACCCCTACCCCATGCAAAGCCATCCCAAACTAATCCCCGGTCAATTTTTCCACCTGTATAACCGCGGCATAAACAGTTGCGCTATTTTTAGGGAAGAGGAAAACTATGCCTACTTTTTTAAGTTGTACGAAAAACATGTGGCACCGGTGGTTACTACTTATGCCTGGGCATTGTTGCCTACGCATTTTCATTTTTTGGTGCAGGTGTCGGATCCAGACCTGACAGGTTTTGAAAACCTGTCAGGTCTAAAGAAACCATTCCACCAAAATATTTCCAACTTCCTAAATGCCTATGCTAAGGCTTTCAACAAACGCTTCGACCGTCATGGCTCGTTGTTTGAACGTCCGTTTAAACGTAAGCCGATCGACTCGCCAATCCAACTGCGCAACACCCTGATTTACATTCACAACAATCCCGTGCATCATGGTTATTGCAGACATCCCGTTGAATACACATGGTCGTCGTACAACGACTATTTAATTGAATATGAACTACCTGATCAGATGCACTTTTTGCAAGGAATGTTCAACAACCGCGATCATTTTGTGTACCTTCACGAACATTCGACTCAAAAACTTGCCGCTGACGACAACATTGATTAATTCAAAAACAGAAATCCATGCAACGATACATTGAGCAACTTATCGAAGACCTCCACCGCGCAAGCTGGAACGTGAAAAAGCCTCATGAAATATGGGATGAAATTGATCCGGACGACCCAAACGATGCAGACGACATTTCCTACGTGGAGGAGTATGTGTACGGAAAACGCGAAAAAATTTCCAAAATCACGGGCATTAAACGCAAATTATTGCCACCCCCTGAACAGCTTTCCGATGAACAATTGGAACGTCTGGCCATTGAACTCGAAAAATTCTTAGAAGTGTTTCACTTTCATCTGGACTTTCCTCAAACCTATCCCCATATGCTTCGATACCGCTTTATTCGAAATTTCTGGAAACAAAAGCATGTGGCACTTTCGTTTGGCGAAAACCACATCGAATTTTGCAACTACGAGGAAGAAAATTGTCCGTTTCCGGGATACTGCAACATCTGCAAAGAAACAGGAGCCCAAATGAAATATGATGAAAGTTTTTCGGAACAATGCGACATTAACGACCACATCGAAGATTTGTTACCAAAAAAAGATGATGTGGAAGCATGGTTTCGACAAAAAAAACAAGAAGACAAGGATTCACCTGTGAATGAAGAGGATCCATTTTAAAACGGAAGATTTTTAAAAATGCAGATCACAGGAACGCACATCAACTACTACCTTGTTTGTCACCGCAAACTCTGGCTGTTTGCTCATTCCATCCAAATGGAACATACCCATGACTCAGTGATTGAAGGCAAGCTGATTCATGAAAACTCCTATCAGGACAGGCCTTCCAAATACGAGGAAATTCAGGTGGAGGGAATTAAAATCGATTTCTACGACACCCGGAAAAAAATTGTACATGAAATTAAAAAATCGTCGAAAATGGAGGAGGCTCATTTGTGGCAACTCAAGTATTACCTCCATGTACTCCGCCGAAACGGAATTGATGCCCAGAGCGGAATTCTTGAATACCCAAAGGAACGAAAAACAGAAGAAGTATTTCTAACCTCCATTGACGTGGAAAGAATCCGTGAAATGGAAAAAGAAATTGAAAAACTCATCCAAACCGATCATGTTCCCGGAAAAATAAATAAAAGCACGTGCAAAAAATGTTCCTACTACGATTTTTGCTACATAACCGAGGAGGAAAGCCCATGAAAAAATCATACTACCTGTTTAATCCCGGTCGGCTTTCGCGTACCGACAACACGCTGAAATTCACCCCAGTTGACGATAACGGCGCAGAACAAAAACCCAGATTCTTGCCGGTAGAACAGGTGGACCAGCTTTTTATTTTCGGGTCGGTTGACGCCAACTCGGCCATGTACAATTTTTTGGGAAAGAACGAAATTGCGGTACATTTTTTCGACTATTACGAAAACTATACCGGCAGTTTTTTGTCGAAAGACTATTTGCTGGCCGGAAGAATGCTCATCCAACAAACTTCACACTACAACAGCCTGAAAAAGCGCATGGTTATAGCCAGAAAATTCATAGAAGGAGCCTCCTGGAACATGATAAAAAACCTGAAATACTACCACAACCGGGGTAAAGAACTGGGTGTACGGATAGCCAAAATGGAAACCTATAGCCAGAACATACAGGGAGCTACTCGGGTGGACGAGCTGATGGGCATCGAAGGCAATATCCGCCAGGTATATTACCAAGCCTTCAATGAAATCCTCAACGATTTCGGCATGGAAGAGCGCAACAAACAACCACCCACCGACCCGCTCAATGCCCTTATTTCGTTTGGCAACATGATGTGTTACGCCCAAGTGCTCAGAACCCTGCACCAAACCCAGTTGAACCCCACCATCAGTTATCTGCACACACCCGGCGAGCGACGCTATTCGTTGGCACTGGATTTGGCCGAAATTTTCAAACCCATTTTGGTGGATCGTGTGATTTTCAAGGTGCTCAACAAAAAAATCATTCAGGAAAAAGATTTCGATCAAAAACTCAACCGCGTGTTGCTCAAAGACAAGGCCCGCATGAAATTCATCGAAGCCTTCGAAGGCAGACTTACAGAAACCATCGTTCACCGCAGTTTGAACAAATCGGTAAGCTACAAACATCTGATTAAACTGGAAGCCTACAAGCTTCAAAAACATTTGCTTAACATGGAAGACTATCAACCCCTCAAAATATGGTGGTAATAGTAAGCCGGAAACCAAACACCCGAAGATAACATGTATATTATATTGGTTTACGACATAGGAGAAAAGCGGGTAGGCAAGATGCTCAAATTATGCCGGAGGTATGTAAACTGGATACAGAATTCGGTATTTGAAGGAGAGATTAGCGAGGTACAGTTAAAAGAGCTAACCGCCCATGCCCGTCGCATCATGGACGAAGAAGCCGACAGCCTGATTATATTCAAGAGCCGGCAAGAGCGATGGCTTGATAAAGAAGTAGTTGGGTGCGAACGAAGCCCTTTGGACAATTTTTTATAGTTGTCGAACCCAACAAAACCCAGACCCCGAGGAGAACTATTTTCAGACAAAACACGAAGCCCGTTCATTGACATCCTGAAAAAGAACCACTTAAGAAAGTTGTCGAACGTCCGCAGAAAACGAGTTAAGCCCGACCGACACAAAAACAAGTTGAAATCACCCAAATAGCGTAGGACAACCATTTGTAAATCAGCAAATTTTTTTAAATTTGGCCACGGCTATCAATCGAACCATCAAGGAATTGAAATCAAAATGGCTCACAGTACAAATTATGCGGGTATAACTATCAATCGAACCATCAAGGAATTGAAATAAAGTAGGGCTAATAACTGACACCAATACTTCACCACTATCAATCGAACCATCAAGGAATTGAAATCCAGTACCTTCATGCCCGGGCTGTCCTTTTCTGTACTATCAATCGAACCATCAAGGAATTGAAATTCAATTGCAATTCTTTGGTGCTTAGTCATGAGTGTATCTATCAATCGAACCATCAAGGAATTGAAATTAATAGGGGAGGTATATGTTCGATTCCTACATGGTCCTATCAATCGAACCATCAAGGAATTGAAATAACTAAGCGTGTTTTTTGTGGTTTTAGTCTTAGATTCTATCAATCGAACCATCAAGGAATTGAAATAAGTGACAAGCGCAACAACAGACCAGCTAACGGTTGCTATCAATCGAACCATCAAGGAATTGAAATCACGAAAAAGCCACCTACCTAATCAAGATATTCACACTATCAATCGAACCATCAAGGAATTGAAATTGACACGGTGATACGTGAGGGCGGAGTTAGCAGGACTATCAATCGAACCATCAAGGAATTGAAATAACAGGGATAATCATCATCCAGTAGCGCCTCATAGCTATCAATCGAACCATCAAGGAATTGAAATGCAGCGGGAAACGCTGGAGAAAAACACATCAGAGCTCTATCAATCGAACCATCAAGGAATTGAAATGTAAGAAACAAGTTTACAGAACCATCGCCGAATGATCTATCAATCGAACCATCAAGGAATTGAAATTTGTTAACTAATATTATATACTATGAGTAATTTTAACTATCAATCGAACCATCAAGGAATTGAAATGTAATATATTAAATCAGACATTACGCTTGATAATTCTATCAATCGAACCATCAAGGAATTGAAATCGTGGTTCCAGACTTGACGTTGACGTTTATTGTTCCTATCAATCGAACCATCAAGGAATTGAAATCTGTGAGTGTGACGGGCGGCAGTCTTTATTTTGCCTACTATCAATCGAACCATCAAGGAATTGAAATAACAGATGGAGGTATATGGGAATTTAACACAAAATCCTATCAATCGAACCATCAAGGAATTGAAATCAGCTTCGGGGATATAGTTAATATCACCCATTGAATCTATCAATCGAACCATCAAGGAATTGAAATAATCGAGCTTGTATGTTTTATTTGTTCAGCTACACCCTATCAATCGAACCATCAAGGAATTGAAATAATAAAATGAGTTGTAAAACATCGTACATAAATGGACTATCAATCGAACCATCAAGGAATTGAAATTCGGGGTTACTACCCGAATATTCAAACCAGCCGGGGCTATCAATCGAACCATCAAGGAATTGAAATTTGATTAAAAGATAATTATATGGGATTCAGAATAATCTATCAATCGAACCATCAAGGAATTGAAATTAAAAAAAACACTTCACATCAGCCCTCCCAACCTGCCTATCAATCGAACCATCAAGGAATTGAAATGTGGTTTCAATTCTACATATCATGCTCAAATTGGGTCTATCAATCGAACCATCAAGGAATTGAAATGGACCAGGTAATTACTTTGGTTAATTTTAGAACAATACTATCAATCGAACCATCAAGGAATTGAAATACGAAGCGGCAGGAACCGATGTGGATTACACCATGCTATCAATCGAACCATCAAGGAATTGAAATAAGATAATCAATTAGGCATCTACAATAGTGATGAAGCTATCAATCGAACCATCAAGGAATTGAAATCTAACAACCGCCAACATAAAACATAAACTTGATTTCCTATCAATCGAACCATCAAGGAATTGAAATTGGATTGCTCTTGCTTTGTCAATCAGCCATTGTTCGTCTATCAATCGAACCATCAAGGAATTGAAATATGGAGATCCAATTGAAATACTTTACTCAATCCGGGCTATCAATCGAACCATCAAGGAATTGAAATCAGCGACAAAAAGGGCGTTTTCCTGACTTCTGTTGCTATCAATCGAACCATCAAGGAATTGAAATTGCGTAAAGGAGCCGCTAAATTGGCCGCTTACTACTCTATCAATCGAACCATCAAGGAATTGAAATTTGAAAGTTAACTTTCTGCAAATATGATACACTAGTCTATCAATCGAACCATCAAGGAATTGAAATCGGAAACAAGGAACCAGGAAAGGTGTTGGGTTTTTTCTATCAATCGAACCATCAAGGAATTGAAATAAATTATTTCATCTAATTTACGCGGCCTTTTTTTCACTATCAATCGAACCATCAAGGAATTGAAATAAGCGGGCGGGCTTTTTACTTGGTTGTGGCATAAAGCTATCAATCGAACCATCAAGGAATTGAAATTTTGTCCCCAGAACAATGTTTAATTGTGCTTCGCGTCTATCAATCGAACCATCAAGGAATTGAAATAGCGTCGCCCAGGTCGTTAATGTCGTTTGGGGTGGCCTATCAATCGAACCATCAAGGAATTGAAATCATTTATAGTAAGATTCTCCCTCCATGAAATTAATTCTATCAATCGAACCATCAAGGAATTGAAATAGTTTATAAAATCCTTAATATCCTTGCACGGGTTGCTATCAATCGAACCATCAAGGAATTGAAATTCTTGAAAATCAGTTCCAACTGCATCCATTAGTTGACTATCAATCGAACCATCAAGGAATTGAAATAGGATAGCCTGATCACCCTTTACCCAACCGCCCCACTATCAATCGAACCATCAAGGAATTGAAATACAAAAACACCCCACCACTTTGTGCATACCAGGCAGCTATCAATCGAACCATCAAGGAATTGAAATCATAAATGGGTGTACTGTTTGGGTGTGTGGGTGCGCCTATCAATCGAACCATCAAGGAATTGAAATTAAGTACGGCTAATATATAAAGCAGTTTACGCATCTCTATCAATCGAACCATCAAGGAATTGAAATTTTGGAACTGGGTAACCGATGCCTGGGTAGATACCCCTATCAATCGAACCATCAAGGAATTGAAATCAAAAGAAGCTTTGTTTGCCAATAAGTACGTTACCGCTATCAATCGAACCATCAAGGAATTGAAATGTTTAACGCCTTGTGTTTGTTCTAAATCGGTTATACCTATCAATCGAACCATCAAGGAATTGAAATTCTTCTCACGAAAGACAATGTTTTGGATGCTTCGGCTATCAATCGAACCATCAAGGAATTGAAATTCTTGAAAATCAGTTCCAACTGCATCCATTAGTTGACTATCAATCGAACCATCAAGGAATTGAAATTGAAGTGGCAGCACACGCAACCGCTTTGGCTAAAACCTATCAATCGAACCATCAAGGAATTGAAATTCGATGATGGAAGCATGTGAAAGGGTGGGTGAAAATCTATCAATCGAACCATCAAGGAATTGAAATTGTGGCTGGTCGATTTTGTACTGCTCAAAGGGTTGTCTATCAATCGAACCATCAAGGAATTGAAATTCAATAACACCAGGCTCAACATGGCAGGCAAGTGGGACTATCAATCGAACCATCAAGGAATTGAAACCGAGAAAAAGCCCGTGATTGGAAGATGGGATAACTTCTATCAATCGAGCCATCAAGGAATTGAAACCTTCTACGATTGTGCGTAACCTGGAGAAAAAGGAACCTATCAATCGAACCATCAAGGAATTGAAACGCGCGACATAAAAGAAACCACCTTGTTAAAATGGCTGCTATCAATCGAACCATCAAGGAATTGAAACATTTTGGGTCCGGCCAGTTCGTGGAAAAAGCCCAACCTATCAATCGAACCATCAAGGAATTGAAACGCCGTAAGCACGTAATTCTTTATGCCTGATTCCTCACTATCAATCGAACCATCAAGGAATTGAAACAAAATAGAAATCGAATTTTATGCCGACAAAACCGGGTCTATCAATCGAACCATCAAGGAATTGAAACATACGTTGAAGTTGTTGTTTACCTGAACAGCACGACTATCAATCGAACCATCAAGGAATTGAAACACCCAAAAAAAACAAAAAAACAAAAAAAACATATTTCTATCAATCGAACCATCAAGGAATTGAAACAAGAACATGTCCATGATGAACTGGGTATAGTTCACACTATCAATCGAACCATCAAGGAATTGAAATTATTTCTTCAAGCATCTGTCTTCCGATGTCTTCGACTATCAATCGAACCATCAAGGAATTGAAATCGCCTTATCACCTCATTAGGTAACGGCATCACCCCTCTATCAATCGAACCATCAAGGAATTGAAATTTTTGCCGATCTGGCGTAAAACGCAAAACCTCAATACTATCAATCGAACCATCAAGGAATTGAAATTTGGAGAACTTGTGTATGTTAAAGAAAAGCACAAAACTATCAATCGAACCATCAAGGAATTGAAATAAAGCTATTCCTAATTCACCACCTAAAGATATTGCTCTATCAATCGAACCATCAAGGAATTGAAATACAAACATCTCAGTATTTGCAGGATCAACGTTGTGACTATCAATCGAACCATCAAGGAATTGAAATATGTAATGCTTCGTGGTTCCAACTTCCTCTGACAACTATCAATCGAACCATCAAGGAATTGAAATCAGTTGCGGGTCCGACTTTTCCAACTCGGCTTTGAGCTATCAATCGAACCATCAAGGAATTGAAATAATGTTTCGGTAAACTGTTCAGGTGTTACATCCTTCCTATCAATCGAACCATCAAGGAATTGAAATGAATTGTTGAACCTTCATCTTTTGAATACTTTGATGCTATCAATCGAACCATCAAGGAATTGAAATGAGTCAATAACACGATTAGCTAATTCAGAAACATAACTATCAATCGAACCATCAAGGAATTGAAATACAGTATCGAATACAAAAAGCCGGATTGCCTGAATGCTATCAATCGAACCATCAAGGAATTGAAATATTACACAGGTTGATTATTACCATACTTGCGTTATCGATAAAAACTGTCACAAATCTGTCACCCCAAATAAAAAAGCCCCTGAAATCCATATACTTAAGTTTTAAAAGTGGTCCGGACGGGACTTTAAAATACTTTTTCTAACTTTTTCTAACTTTCCTAAAACTATCCTTAATATACTGTTTTTCTGTTTTTTACAGAAGTGTAACGAAAAGATAGGGAAAGTAAAACAAACTTAAAATAAATCCTGCTGTCATTAGTCTGTCACCGCTATTCTATAATTTTTTATTTTTGCATTGCTGTCACAGAATAACCTTTAATAACCTAAAAATTATAGCCAAAACCACTTTTTACCTTTAGAACCCGTACGCAAATAAAAAGACATCTACCTCTCTATCGCATTCGACAAAAAGCGTATTAGAATTCCAACTGACTATCATATATTGCCTTCATACTGGAATCAAACCGCACAAGCTGCAAGAGCAAAAGGTGTTTTTGTTGACGAAGCAGATTCAATAAATGAGAATCTAAAGAAACTAAGAATGGCCATGGAGAAGGCTTTTGATGAATTGAAAGATACGGGTGACCTCACAGCGGAAAAAACTCAAGGCAGCTTATTTTCGAAAACTTGCACCTAAAGTTGAAAGCAAACCAATTCAAGTCAAGTTTTGGGATGTATATGATGAATTCGTAGAATCATCTATAGGGCGGGTTGTAAATGACGTAATTAAAGACTATAAATCCCTAAAAAAGCATTTAAAAGCATTTGAGAAACATACAGGCAAGAAAATCACCTTTAAAATTTTTAATTACTCTTGGTATGATCGGTTCAAGGATTTCCTAACCTATGAAACAGAAAAACCGAATGGAGAAAAAGGTCTTGCAACCAACACCGTTGGCAAACAAATTAAAAACCTAAAGGTATTCTTAAATTATTGCTTTCGACATGAGATAGTTGAGCGATTCGACCTTTCAAATTTTACAACCATATCAGAAGATACCGATGCGATATATCTTACCGAGAAGGAAATAACCAAAATCTATGAATTTGATTTATCTGAAACTCCTGAACTGGAAGAAAGTCGTGATCTATTGGTTTTAGGTTGCCAGATCGAATTAAGGTCAAAGGATTTGTTTCGCCTAAGACCTGAAATGCTGAACGACGGCAGGATTCACATCAAAATGCATAAATCCCACAAAAACGTAGTTGTTCCTTTGCAAAGATATACTAAAGAAATCATTGAAAAATACAACAATGACTTCCCTAACAAACAAGGTGCAACTAAATTTAACGTCGAAATTAAAGAGATTGGACGGCTGGCAGGCATTGATTCAGATGTCATCTTAACCTATAAGAAGGGTACGGCAAAAACTGACAAGGTCTTCAAGAAGTACCAATTAATTTCATCACATACTTGCCGACGATCCTTTTGCACCAACCAATACATTAAGGGCGTACAAACTGTGTACTTGATGAAAATAAGTGGTCATAGCACAGAAAAAGCCTTTTTAAGATATATAAAGGTAGATGAAGAAATGGCAGCCGATAAAATGGAGGAGATTTGGGAAAATGATGATTTAAAAAACCCAATTCGTTCTTTCTGAAACATGCTGAGTGTAATATTTTGCGAGTGATTTCTAACAAAGCTATGATTGAGAGGTTGGCGCAGCAATTCCTACTAATAGAACATGTGTACGTGTTTTAAGGATAGCAGGGGGTTAAATAAGTGATTGGCAGTATCTTGTTATTCCTAAGCCTTCAAAATCACAGGATTAAATATAACCTGAAAGGGATTGTTTCATCATTTCCGGGATTCTCTAGTTAAACCATTAAAACTGATTTATTTTGTGCAAAAAAAAAAGGAACTGCTTTAAAACTAAGACCATCGAATGGTTCAAGCCCAACAGGAAATAACTCAGGAAAAGGCCGGGGAAATAACCCGCCCAAAAACAAAAGGGAATATTTCCGATTGGTTTGAATTTTTTAAGCAAACTCACAAAATAATGGGTCTGCTTTCACTGTTTCGGTAATCAAGTAAGTTAAATTAGCATCGTTGAAGTTGTCTGAAAACCATTTGATCTGTGACATCCCTGTAAATTACCCCAGGCCATCCGGCTAACATCATTTTCCATAAAAAACAAATCAATCCTATCAATATTTACCCTAAATTAGCATCCTATAAGCACACCTGCAATGAACACCAATATATACCCAAGCGCACGAACCTTCTACCTGCAAAAAGCCCATTTCCGAGAAGCCAATCAGTTCGGTAATCCTTGGTCAAAAAACACCATCAAGACCCCAGTCATTCCAGTGGAATCCCAATTCCAATCACACAAAACACAAAATATCAACAAACTCAATGAATAAAATGATCGGAATATCCATGATGATTACCGGACTAACCCTTTTGATTGCCGGTTATCTCACCTACAACACACAGCAAAAAAAAGAACTCCAAGCTAAAACAACCACTCAGGTTTCCACTGAATCCATGGCCGGAATCATACAGGCTGTGACTGCCGATGGTGTACTATCCAACAAAGAAAAAAAGATGGTGGAAAACACCGCGGCCAAATACAACCTCGACCCCAAGACAGCTTTCGCCCAAATCGATGAAATACTATCATCCGAAGACAATGAAGCCGAAACCGAAATCATCGACCAGGCCAAAAGGAAAGGCGACGACTTCGAAAAATTCATCATTCGGAAATTCAATAAAAACTACTTCACCATCAAACAGTGGGCTGGCGACAAATACGTTGACGGAGCATACTCTGAGAAAACACTTCAACCCGACATTATCGTTGAATTCAATCTCCGCGACTACTCCAAGAAAGTAGCTATCGAATGTAAATGGCGCAGCTCCACTTTCAAAGGAGGAGTCCAGTTTTCATATGCCGACCAACTCAAGCGTTATAAGGAGTTTGAACAAAAAGAAAAAACTGATGTATACATTGCCTTAGGGATCGGTGGAAAAGCTTCCAGCCCTGAATCACTATATCTGATTCCCTTAGCCAAAACAAACGAACCGCATATTCGAGAAAACAACCTGTACTTATATAAAAAAGTAGTCACCGATAATTTCTTTCTGGATCCTAAAAATGGCCTGTTGGATATTTCGTCTGTTCAAAAATAATAGTCAATATAAAATTAATTAAGCAATTTCAGATTCAATCAAATATGACTTTCTATTTCCATCATCTAATCAGGATTTTTTTCTAAATTAGCCATGAATTTTATAACCGGATGACACCCCAAATTCCACTCAAATACAAAGCGCAGTATGCCAAATATTTATGATAACATAGAAAAGCATCTTGAAGAAGGGTTAAACAAAACGCTTGAAACAGCCAAAAGAGCTGATTTTTGTATCGGCTACTTTAATTTAAGAGGGTGGCAAAAGGTAGCTGACAACGTCAATAAAATGGAAGGTGATCATCTGCCAGAAGAATTTGAAGACGATAACAAATACTATTGTCGCGTTTTGGTAGGGATGCAGAAACTGCCGGAGGAGGAAATTAAAGAGTTCTTCTCTGGCAATTTCCATAAAACGATCGACAATAATGACGCCATCCGGTTCAAGAAAAAAATTGCGGCAAATTTCAAAGAACAATTGACCATAGGAAATCCAACCAATGAAGATGAACGTACATTAAAAATACTGGCTAAGCAGTTGCATGAAAAAAAAGTGATCGTGAAATTGCATTTGCGGCATCAACTGCATGCAAAACTTTATCTAACCCATCGCGACGATTATAGTAGCCCCACCATCGGATTTGTGGGAAGCTCTAATCTTACTTTTGCAGGTATCTCCAAGCAAGGCGAACTTAATGTTGATGTGGTTGAGGGTGATGCAGCAAAAAAACTCTCCAAGTGGTTTCAGGATAGATGGGAGGATCGTTGGAGTATTGACATTACAGAGGAATTGGCGGAAATAATCAATAATAGTTGGGCATCAGCCGAACTCTATCATCCTTATCATGTTTATCTAAAAATGGCTTATCACTTGTCCAGAGAAGCACGGTCTGGAATTTCTGAGTTTAACCTGCCCAAGGTGTTTGTAAATGAATTGCTTACTTACCAACAAAGTGCTGTAAAAGTAGCCGCACATCACCTGCATAAAAGAGGCGGAGTCATCATTGGCGATGTGGTAGGATTAGGTAAAACCATCACGGCCACTGCTTTGGCCAAAATGTTTGAGGACGATTTTTTCCTCGAAACACTCATCATCTGCCCAAAAAACCTTGTGCCCATGTGGAATGATTACACCCATAAATACCAGCTTAGGGCTAAAGTGCTTTCCATTACAAATGTACAAAGCAGACTTCCTAACGAAAGAAGATACCGTATAGTAATCATCGACGAAAGTCACAACCTTCGTAATAGAGAAGGTAAAAGATATGGTGTGATACAGGAATACATCCAGTTGAATGATAGTAAGGTCATCATGCTCACAGCCACTCCTTACAACAAAACTTACCTCGACTTAAGCAACCAATTGAGGTTATTCCTTGATGACACCTACAATTTAGGAGTGAGTCCCGAAAGATATATCGAAAGTATTGGTGGGCGAATACAGTTTCAAGCGAATCATCAGGTACCTGAAAATACCGTTCCTGCATTTGAAAAGAGTCCATTCCCCGACGATTGGGCCGAGCTCATGCGTTTGTTTCTGGTCAGAAGAACCAGAAGCTTTATTAAGAACAATTACGCAAAGGATGACCCTGCTGAGGGAAGAAAATACCTCGAATTTCCAAACGGCGAACGTTCCTACTTTCCGGATCGAATTCCTAAAAAAGTGGAATACGTTTTTAACCCAAACGATCCTGCCGATCAATATGCACAACTATACTCCAATAAAGTTATAGACATTATTGATGATTTAATACTGCCCAGATATGGTCTTGGACAGGCTGCCTACGAAAGAAAAAACCCGTCTGCCATAATCACTAAAGAAGAAATCCTAATAAAAGACAATTTGAGTCGTGCAGGTACGCGCCTAATAGGTTTCGCTCGTACAAACCTCTTTAAACGTCTCGAGAGCAGTGGCTATTCGTTTTTGCTTTCCATCAGTCGTCACATCCTACGTAATTACCTCTTTATTTATGCCATCGAAAACAACCTCCCTTTCCCTATTGGAAAACAGGATCCTGGGTTAATTGATGATTTCATGTATTCGGATAAAGACATAGACGATGATCTGGATAATGAAAATGACTTTGTCTCCACCCACGTTGGTTACATGAGTCAAGCAGAAATGTATTACGCCTCTCTGCAAAGTAAGAAACATAAATACCAGTGGATAAAAAGTGAATTGTTCAATAATCAAATGCGAAAAGACCTAGACCAGGACAGCTCCCAATTGATGAAAATATTGGATTTGGGTAGGGACTGGAAACAGGAAAACGACCGGCAGCTAAATGCACTATATGACTTGATTTGCAATACACATAAAAATGAAAAAATACTCATTTTTACTCAATTCTCTGATACAGCCACCTACTTGTATGAATCATTAAAAAATAGGGGCGTAAAAAAATTGGAATGCGTTACTGGGGGGACCGAAAATCCAACAGCAATGGCCTATCGATTTAGCCCAAAAAGCAACGAAAAAAATTATCCGGAAGGACAAGAAATCAGGGTGCTGGTAACAACAGACGTGTTAAGTGAAGGGCAAAATCTGCAGGATGCACATGTGGTGCTTAATTATGACTTGCCTTGGGCTATAATTCGATTAATACAGCGTGCTGGTCGAGTGGATAGAATTGGGCAAAAAAGTTCCAAAATTATTGCCTATTCTTTTTTACCTGAAGATGGAATCGAAAACATTATACACTTACGTCGACGCTTAAGCCAGCGTATTAGGGAAAATGCTGAAACTGTGGGTTCAGATGAAGTGTTCTTCGAGGGTGACCCCATAAATATTGCCGACCTTTACAACGAAAAATCAGGCATTTTAGATGAAGAAGAGGACATCGAAGTCGATCTGGCTTCCTTTGCCTTTCAAATCTGGAAAAATGCCATTGACGCCGACCCTGCTTTGGCAAAGTTAGTACCAGATTTGCCCAACGTTATCTTTGCAACAAAAAAAGCCGCCGAAGGACAAAAGCTAAACGGATCGGTGGTTTATACAAAAACCACCAACGATAACGACGTGCTTGCTTGGGTAGATGAAAAAGGGAAAATTGTTACCCAGTCGCAATTCGAGATATTAAAGGGGGTAAAATGTGGCCCCGACGAGCCACCTCTTCAGCGTTTTTCAAAACACCACGACCTAGTAAAAATTGGCCTTGATCATATTAAAGTTGCCGAATCGAAGGTGGGTGGCCAATTGGGTAAGAAAAATGGAGCCAGATACCGAACCTATATGCGCCTGGACGCTTACGCCAACAGAAACGTTGGAACCATTTTCGTTACTGAGGAACTCAAAAGGGCAGTTCAAGATATATACGACTATCCTTTACGTGAATATGCTCGTGAAACCATCAATAGGCAGCTTAAAGCAGGTATTGAGGATGACGACCTTGTTAGTCTGGTAGTTTCCTTGCGCGAAGATGGTAAACTGAGCCTGATAACTGAAGACGATAACCTAAATAAAGAACCCCAGATTATTTGCTCCATGGGCCTAAGAGTAAAATAAAATGAACAAATCAACCTTTTCAACTTACATTAAATCATTCGATTTTGCGACCCTCTTCAATGAATTGGGATGGGATCATTTCAATAATCAAATCCCTGTAGCTGCCGGTGATCAAACATTTATTTTAAAAGGAATTGTCGAAAAAAAAGGCTTTGTTATTTTACTATGTAGCCCGCAACCTGATGGCAAAATTCCTGTGAGCAACCTGCGAAAGCAAATCGAGGGTAGAATAACTAAATACTATCAGGAACATTTGATTATTTATGCTGATAAGAATGATACTCAGCAAGTATGGCAACTGGCGCTTAAAGAAGAAAACAAACCCAAACAGGTACGTGAAATTCAATGGTATAGCCACCAGGATGTGGAAGCTCTTTTCCAACGACTGAAAAACCTGGTTTTTAACCTTGACGAAGAAGAGAATATCACCATCATCGATGTAAAACAGCGCATCTCCGAAAATTTTGCCCGTAATACCGAACAGGTCACCAAAAAGTTCTACGATCAATTCAAAAAACAGCATGCCGCCTTTCTCGAATTTATTGAGGGTATTGACGATGAAATTGGAAATAAAGAAAATACCAACAAACAATGGTATGCTTCGCTGATGTTAAATCGCTTGATGTTCTGCTATTTCATCCAGAAAAAAGGATTCCTCGATCAGGATGTACATTACTTGGGAAACAAACTCAACGAATGTAAACTACTTGCAGGGCAAGACAATTTCTACAGCTTCTACCGCAGTTTCCTTCTCGAATTGTTTCATGATGGCTTGGGGCAGCCCAAAGCCAAAAGAAAACAACAATTGCCGGTTGATTTGGGTAAAATTCCATACCTCAACGGCGGCTTGTTTGATGTGCATGAATTGGAAAGGCAATTTGATGAAATTCAGGTAAAAGATGAAGCTTTTGAAAGGCTTTTCAACTTCTTCGATCAATGGAACTGGCACCTGGACACAAGTATCGAGGCAAGTGGAAAAGACATCAACCCCGATGTGATTGGTTATATTTTTGAAAAATACATCAACGACAGGGCCTCAATGGGTGCCTACTATACCAAGGAAGATATAACCGATTACATCGGAAAAAACACCATTTTACCCTATTTATTCGACGAAACTCAACGACATTACAAAGCGGCTTTTAATCCCGAAGGTGAACTGTGGCAGTGGATGACCAACAGTGGCGATAGCTATATTTATGATGCGGTTAAATTTGGCATCAACAACGACCATGATCTGTTTGGCGATTTGCCAGGGGAGGTAAAGGAAGGCTTTTTGCCGGATATGGAAAAGCAAATAGTTGCCGAAACAACCACCTCACATTTATGGGAAATACGCCAGCCCTGGAATCAAAAAGCACCACAAAACATTGCCCTGCCCACCGAAATCTATCGTGAGCTCATCGAACGCAGAAAGCGCTATGCCAACATTAAATCAAAAATTGAAAGGGGTGAAATTGCCAAAATCAACGACCTCATTACCTACAACTTAAACATCAGGCAGTTTGCGCAGGATGTAATCGAAAACACCCAAGACCCCAAATTCATCCTGCATTTTTACAAGTCCATTGCCGGATATCAGGATAAAATAAACCCGCAAAACAGCCGTAGCCCGCTTACCATTCTCGACCCCACCTGTGGTTCGGGGGCATTTTTGTTTGCAGCTCTAAATATTCTGGAACCGTTGTACGAGGCCTGTATCAATCGCATGGAAATGTTTGTGGCCGAAGCACCGGGCAAATACCGCGATTTTGAAGACACCCTTCAACTCATCAACTCTGACCAACACCCCAACCTTCAATATTTTATTTTTAAAAGCATAATCCTGAACAACCTTTACGGAGTAGATATCATGAAGGAGGCCGTGGAGATTGCTAAATTGCGCCTTTTCCTCAAGCTGGTGGGCTCGGTGGAGGTAGTACCCCGGAAGGAGAACTATGGATTGGAACCCTTGCCCGATATCGATTTTAATATTCGTGCCGGAAATTCCCTGGTGGGCTTTGCCACCGAAAAAGAGCTGTACAATACCATACTCAAAAAAGAACCCCTGTTTGCACAGGAAAAATTGGACGATTTTAAGGAAGAATTTCTACAGGTAAGCAAAGCATTCAAACATTTTCAAAACAGCCAATTGATTAACAATCAGGGCAGCGAAGAGTTTAAACTGGCCAAAGCTGATCTTAATAATCGACTATCTCAACTCAATCTAAACCTCAGTACCTACCTGGCTACCAATTACGGAGTAGATGCAGGATCTAAACCCAACGATTTCAAAAAGTGGCTTTCAACCCACCAACCTTTTCATTGGATTGCAGAGTTTTACCAAATTGTGGGTGAAAATGGTGGTTTTGATGTGATAATTGGGAATCCGCCTTATGTAGTGTATTCTGCAAACTCTTTCATGTATAAAATTCAAAATTATATTTCATTGTCTTGTAATGACTTGTATGGTTACGTGATAGAAAAATCATTGCAAATTAATAAACACAAGGGGCGAAATGGGATGATTGTTCCTGTTTCAATTGTAAGTACAGATGGTTTCAATGTGTTAAGGACTCACATGCAAGACAATACTGAAAGCTTATATTTTTCAAACTTTGCGATGAGACCCGGAAAACTTTTTGATCACGTTGACAAGCATTTAACTGTTTTTATTGCCCAAAAAGGTAATTCTTCAAACATATATAGTTCAAAATATTATAGGTGGTCAAGTGAAGCGAGAGAGGGTTTGTTTGGCCTTATTGAATATGTACCTATTTCAAAGTCTATTTTACACAATTATTCTATTCCAAAAGTAGCAACATACCGTGAAAGATCCATACTGAATAAAATAAAATCAAATAAATCAATCGCAAATTATTTTGTCGGCGAGGGTATTCATAATGCTTATCATACAAGAAAGCTACGATACTTTGTTCAGTTTCTTGATTGTGCTCCGAAAATCTATGAGGAAAATGGCGATTTACGGATTACCTCCGAACTTAAAACGCTAAAATTTTCTAGTGAAATAAATAAATTCGCTGGTATTTCTACTTTTCTTTCAAATCTTTTTTTCTGGTACTACATTGATTACTCTGATTGTAGAAATGTTAATAAAAGAGAAGTTTTTTCTTTTCCAATATCATTGAGTGATATTGATACTGTATTGCTTGAAAAACTATATTCTTTAGGTGTTGATATTGTACAGAGCCTACAAGACAATTCTTATTTTCAGACGGCCTCTTATAAAAAATATGGGACGTTAAAAATGCAGACTTTTCAACCGCGAAAATCCAAACCCATCATTGACCAAATAGACACTGTACTAGCCCAGCATTATGGATTTACGGAAGAAGAGCTTGATTTCATCATCAACTACGACATCAAATACCGCATGGGCAAGGCCTTGTATGGGGAGTCAGATAGTGAGGAGGAGGAAGAATGACAATAGGTAATTCAAAAGTAAAATAAGATGACAGAGGATGGTAAAATAGAAATAGTGATCGCATCATCAGTTTATGGTTATGAAGATCAACTAAATCAAATCTGCGGCTTATTTGAACAAAAGGGGTATCAACCTATTAGCTCGCATTACAAAACAATGCCTACCGATCCCTCCAAATCTAATTTGGAAAATTGTCTGACTGCAGTTGAAAATTGCGATGCGTTTTTTGGTGTACTTCGTCCTTTTTACGGTAGTGGCATAATTGGACACACTTCCATTACCCATGAAGAAATGAAGAAGGCCATTGAACTGAAGAAACCAAGATGGTTTGTTGTTCACAGAGATATCAGAGTTGCAAGAGAGCTTTTTAAGCAATATCGTTATCTGCCGGACAGGAGTCTTAATCCCGATTTTACATACCAGTCAACCAAATTAATGGACGACATCCGGGTTATTGATATGTATAACGATACCATTCAAAACAGCATTCCTGCAGAAGAGCGCGTTGGTCATTGGACAGATGAATTTTTTGATTTGAATGACATTAAAAAAGTCATTCAAACGCAATTTGACAAAAAAGAAAGAATACTAGACATCATCAATAAAATGAAAATGTTATGAAAAAGGATGGTGCAAACTATATTAAGGACTTGTTGCAAAAAAATGAATCGGCAACACTGGAGTTTAAGACTTGTATTGATAAAGACGAAGTGGGTAAAGTAATTTGCTCGTTTCTGAACAGAGATGGTGGTCAATTGGTTATTGGCACGGAAGAAAATCAAAAAATAATTGGAATAAAAAATGCTGAAAAATCAGCATCTGAGCTCCAAAACTTTTTGATAGAGGAGATTGTGCCGGAACCTGCTGTTTCGGTGGATGTTCAGACAGTTGAAAAGAAAAATATTCTAGTTGTTTCTGTTTGGCAGGGAACCAATCAACCATACATCTTTAAAGGGGGTATATACTACCGGCGAGGGAGTTCGACGGTTCAAGCCGATTCAAAACAACTTGCTGCTTTGATTCACAATGAATCTGAACGCAACCAACGCTGGGAAAGCAAATCAGCCATCGAGGTGGAGGTTGAAGATATTGATCTGAACGAAGTGCATGAATGTATCAAAGAGGCGAATAGGGCAGGCCGGGAACAAAATTTACCAGACAATCCACTTCGGTTTCTCAGTAAATATGGGCTTTATAAAAATGGCGATTTCACAAATGCAGCAGTCGTTATGTTTGGAAAAAATCCAGTTGGGTTTTTCCCTCAGGTACGTATCAGATTATCGGTATTTAAAACAGATAAATCAGGCGAAAAACTTTTGTACGACAAGATCTTTGACAGCAATTTATTTAAGTCCATCCGCCAAATTACCGATTTTTTTGATATCGCCTATGGCGTATCGAGTTCTTTCCAATCTACCAGATGGCAGCGAACCGACAAACCGTCCTTTCCAAGACTGGCTATTCGTGAAGCAATTCTAAACGCTTTTATTCACAGGGACTATTCGTCTTTTTCGAGTAGCATTGCAATAAATATCTATCCAAACAAGCTTGAAATCAACAGCTTCGGATCCTTTCCTAAAGGTATAACTATTAAGTCTTTATCGGGAGATCACCTTTCCGTTCCCGTCAATCCTGATATAGCCCATATCTTCTTCTTGCGAAGCTGGATAGAGAAAATTGGAATAGGTACTGTAAAAATGATAGCCCATTGTAAAGAACTTGGGTTTAAACCTCCTGTTTGGAAACTAAAGGACAATAATGTTACTGTTACATTTCCTAATGTAGTTGTTCCATTTAATTATAATGAGGGAATAAGTGAGGGAATAAGTGAGGGATTAAATAATTTGATTACAAAGGCAATTAATGAGGGAACAAGTGAGGGAATAAGTGAGGGATTAGTTAATACATATCTCTCTCTCATTGAAGTCCTACTAAAAAAAGGTAGTTTAAAGGTAACTCAACTTGCAATTGAAATAGGTAAATCTGCTAAAACAGTTGAAAGATATGTTGCTTTTTTAAAGGAAATTGGGGCAATCGAATATGAAGGCTCAAAAAAGGCAGGAGGATACAGAGTTAGTGATACACTTTTGAGTAAAGAATGACCCTCTAAATAAATATTCCAATATGTTGTTTTAAAAGTGTGTAGTAGTAATTAATACAACTACTGATAATGACCACAATATAAAATATGATAATACAAAAAGTGGGGAGCTAAATAAAAAAAGAGTGGAGTTAGTTATCATCCGGTGAAATTACTTACACATGATGTCCGGGTATAAAAAGTGATTAAAATGAAGATTGAATATCTATTGGGAAACGAAAGCTTGTTAACAATGAAGAAAACAGCGTTTCTGTGTAGCCAAAAGATTCCGGCAAGTGCGGTTTTAAAGTGCTACGATTGGGCAATAGCACAAAAGAAAGCCGGAAACTGTGTCGTTTGTGGTAATCACTCTATAATAGAAAAAGATGTGTTTGAAATCCTCCTTAAAGGAAAGCAACCCCTGATCCTTATGCTTGCCCGTGGCATGAAAAGCCGTTGGGAGCCCAGGGTTGCAAAAGCCATAAAAGACAACCGGCTGCTGGTAATAAGCCCATTTGACAAAAAAATAACCAGAACCACCAGAGATACTGCATTTGAACGAAATTCTGAAATAATTAACCTGAGCGACCATGTTTGCATCGGTTACGCCACCCCTGGCGGCCAATTGGATACCCTGATAAAAGACATAAACTATGAGTTGCTATAATCAATATTAAGCAAATGAAAAAGTGGACACTCCCCTCAAAGCTACATCGCTACGTCTATAAAAAAGACATCGATAAAGCACTTGGCTTCCTAAGTAAAATAACATCCATCAACGAAACCGGTTTATTTAAAGAATATGACGAAGCCTACCTCCGCTTTGCCGGAGCCTTCAGAGTACAATTATTAATGGAATGGGGATATTACCGTGAAGCATTGGCCTGGGCCTGTTTGGAGGCAGAACTCTATCCGGATAATGTACGTGCTGTAATATTCAAGGAAAGCTTGAAAAACAAAATCCACAACCTTCCTTCTGAAATACCTCAGCCCGCTGCCAAGAAAGATACAGACGGATGGCCTGGTGTTGCCGGAATGAGAGAAATCAAAGCCGTCATCGAACAAGACATCATCATTCCCTTTACCAACCCCGATCTATACAAAAAATACAAGGTAGCCATGCCCAATGGTTATTTGTTTTATGGCCCTCCCGGATGCGGTAAAACATTTATTGCAAACAGCCTGGCTAAAAAACTGGGTTACCATTTCATTAGCATAACACCTGCTGACCTTGGAAGTACCTATGTGCATGGTACACAGTTAGAGATTAAAAAGGTATTTGATGAAGCCAAAGAACATGCTCCCTGCTTACTGTTCTTCGACGAATTTGAATCCATTGCCCCCAGCCGGAATTCCGACGACATTTCGTTTCACTATAAATCCGAAGTAAACGAACTCCTCACGCAGCTCAACAACATATCTAAATCCAATATCTTGTTCATTGCAGCAACCAACTACATAAAAAATATTGACACCACCATTCTCCGTCCCGGCAGAATCGACAAATCCATTTTCATTGGGCCACCCGACTTTGAATCACGCATCGAATCCTATCGCTTACAAATGCAAGACCGACCAGTAAGCAAAATCAACTACGAATACATCTCCGAAATGTCAGAATACTTCACCCATGCCGACATCGAACTGGTATGTAACGAAGCCACCAAATTGGCCATATCGAAGAAATCACTTATTGATACCAACCTGCTAGGCTCAATTGTGCATAATTATCAACCCCAACTTGATGATGAGAAATTAAATGAATATCTGCTATGAAAAACCTTGAAGTTACCTATCAAAATGGGCAATTAATATTGGCTCAAAACAAAAAACAAATCCATCTGGTTCCCGGCAAAAAGTACTATATCAATGGTGATGATGATGCGTTTCTTGAACATGGCTACCTGGAGGAAAAGAATAAAATCCGGAATGAACAAGAAATGCTTGGCTATATAAATAAGCAATATGGTAATTTTATTTGTGAGCGAATATTGAAAGCAGGCACCAAACTGTATTTCAGAATAGGGCTTGGCAGAAAAACTCATGAAGACAAAACGAACGAATATCTGTTTGATGCAATTCTGCTTGAAGACCTATACATCCGATCACAAGAAGGAACAACATGGCGACTTTGTGAGTGCCTCTGCAAAACAGGTGAATACAGAGATGACAAACTCCCTTTTACTCACACAATCACCGGCAATTCTTTAAGCAATCTATTCTCCAACGTAGTAACACACTACTTCTCATACAAACGTGCCACAACGTGTAATGCATTCAATACATTCGCTTTAGCGCCAGTAGCAGGAAATGTAAGTCTAAGTTGGATTAAGCGCAACGACACGGTTTTTATAGAAAATATCAGGAATGATGTTGCAAGACATTTTAATGAGAAACAGAAATAGACAGTCATGAAAAAGTCATCAACAGGTCAAAAAGCAATATTATTAGGAAACGGTATAAACTATTTGGGAGCCGATAGTATTGGCTGGGGAGATATTCTTGAAAACTTAAAGAAATCGCCAGAAATTAATCAGATAAATACTGAAATTCAAAAAGTTGATTTAAAAAACCCTCTCAAGCCTTTTCCTTTGGCGTATGAAGAAATTCTAAATATTTTAAGTCAAGATTCGACGATAGACATTGACAGATTGCTAAAACAAAGTATCGTTTCAAATATTAGTAACCAACTGATTAAAAAAAAGGGATTTAACAAATACCATTCTGCTATACTAAATACTAACATTAAACATATCCTGACTACAAATTATGATTATGGTCTTGAATTGAGCAACATTGAAAACTTTCAAAATGAAAAAAAAGAATACTCAATCAATAATTTTGAAATAAAGAAGAATAATCATAGAGGTTATATTCTCCCTTCTGATCAATATATCTGGCATATTCATGGCGAACTTTCTGACAATCGATCTCACACCAAATCACCAAACGAATATGCTGAACAATCAATCCTGATTGGCAACGAATATTATGGCATAACCATTAAAAATATTGAGCAATATATAAGTGGAAAGGAAAAATCGAAACATGCAAAATCTTTAGTCAAAAGGATAAGTAATAACGATCCTGTGTCCTCATGGATAGAATTATTCTTTACACACGACATTTATTTTATTGGTTTGGGGTTAGATTTTGTTGAGCAGGATATCTGGTGGCTTCTTAATTTTAGAGCCAATGCAAAGAAAAGATTCCTTGCCAAAGGAATAGAAATTAATAACAAACTGACATACCTATATGCTAATATTGAGAAAACTAAAATAGATTTGATACGAGAAATAAAAACTGGCACACAGGAATCAGCGGAAATCAGCATTACTGAATGGCTAAAAGATCAAATCGTATATAAAAATAACAAAGCAAAAGCTGAAGTTATGAAAGCAATGGGTGTAATCAACGAACCGATTTCATGCAACTCATATAATGAGTTTTTCGATAAAGTAATTAGTGATTATTTAATTTGATTTAAGTCACCATAAAATAGACCTTGTAATGGAACTACAACAACTCGACCACATCAAAAACGCCCGCGAAAAATACAAACCCGAAAAAACATCCTGCTTGTTTATCGCCGAAGCGCCACCCTCCGATCCTGATCGCTTTTTCTATTTTGAAGAGGTTAGGGAGCAGAATTCTCTATATCTGGAGAACCACTAGAAAGAAATCAAAAAAAATGGTTACGTTGTCCTTCGAGGAAAGTCGCTGATTGACTACAAATTAGTATATTCAAAAACCTTTGGTAACGAAACGGATTTCGTTACCAAATCTACCGTGCTTGGTGTTTTCAATTTCAGAGCTGTAAAAACAAATCACTTGTGGAGAAATGAAGGATCAATAAATATCTTGAATCTGCTAAATAAACCGGAAGCATGAGCAAAATAATCCTCAGCCGCAAAGGCTATGATGATCAATATGGAGGCAAACCTTCAGTTATATTACCTGATGGCACGATGCTTTCATTTCCAATACCTATTATGGGTAAAGAAGATGAAAAAGGATTGATGTCAGACGAACTTACTTTTGGGAATAAGCGTCTTTCAGACTATTTCATTGAATTGGGTCATAAACGCACCAATCTTCAACACCATGTTGATCCGGATATCTATGGCTTGGCGGGCTCTTGGCCAATGGGCGCATTCGGTCAATCCGGAGCAGCACTATCTCATTTAAGTAACGAGGAAGTTAGAAAAGGAGATGTTTTCCTCTTTTTCGGTACATTTTGTTTTACCTACAGTGAGCATGGCAAACTCCATTATGAGCATATGTATCCGTTTCATGCTATTTTTGGATACCTGGTTGTCGATGAGATAGTAACAATAAATAAAGATAGCACCAACCTAAGCTATGAATGGCTGGAATCACACCCACATTTCCAGAATAGAAGTATTGGCGAGTATGCTAAAAATAACGCCATTTATATTGGACGCGATTTTGGGCATTTCACTTATAGTCCGGTTTTACAACTAACCAAACCAGGATATCACAAATCCTACTGGCAACTTCCACTTGAATTTAAAGGCGTTAAATTATCCTACCATAATCCATCAGAACAACGTGTCAACGGTACTTTTATCGAATTCTCAAGTGTAGCCAAAGGACAGGAATTTGTGTTTGAAAGGTCAGGCAATATGGACCAATGGATTGGCGAGGTGTTAAAACACAAGATAGGATGATAAACAGAAAGTAATAAATGAGTCCATTTGATCTTGAAATCACACAAGTTTATATGGAAAATATGCCCGTATGGGTGGCACACTTTGGCCGGTATATCCACTCGCACATTGTAACCCAGGGGATTCACAAGTGTGCTATTGCAGGAATCCCGGGTAAACATGCATGGTACCATGAGAGCCAGATGAAAAGACTTCCCTGGCTCCATAGATTGTGGAGGGTGTTATAGAAGAAAATAAGCGTAAGGAGGAGTTAATAGAGGAGGTGCAGAAATGCACCCCTCCAAACTTCCATGTTATGTGGTGGCCACCTATCAAGAATTCCGGTAGATACAGGAATCAACGTTGGGAATGGGATGTCTTTGAACTGTGGAAAAGGGATGTTGAGACACTTGAGTTGATATACTTAAAGTGCCAAGGGGAGTAGTTTCGTGTTCCCATGCCAGACACTTTTGGGCTCGACTGAGTCTTAAATTCTATTATGTTAGAGCCAGTAAATTAATTCCTATCTTATATTTATCTCAGAATTTATGTCAAGTCTAAAACCATTTGATTCATTAAAGAATCTTTTCGATAATTCGTTATCTATAGTTTTGAAATTTGGGTGCCTTTTATTACAAGCAAAAGCCTTCTTATATTTAATTTGCGTAATATTATGACTTTCAGTTATTAATCTTATGGTATTTTTCAGTTGTCCAATAGCAACTGGAATCCAACCTCCTGTGCTTTGTTTTTTTAACTCAATAAGGTAAAGATTATTTGTAAACATAAGCATTCCGTCACAAGTGCTTTCTAAATCATTTGTTTGCGGTTTAAATATTTGAATACAATTATCTATTGGGGTGAAGACGATGGCTTTACTATTTTTATTGGAAACTGTTGCAATCCATTTTTCTTCGTCTTTGATATCAGTGTAGGCTTTAGTCCCATCTTGGTCGTCACAAATTCCAAAAGTTGTATTTTCCCTTGCAGCCTCTTTGCACGGCGATTTTAAAAAATCTACACTCATATTTCTTGTTCTATTTCTAATAATGAATCGAATAAAAGATTTCCTTCTGCCAATGATTCATTCAAGTAATTTTTATCAGAAGGAATCCCTTCGTAATCACTTAATTTCGAAATTGTACCTGTTTTTTCATTCATCTGATATATTGAAACATCTGAGGCATTCACCGTAGATTCAAGAGGAACAATGCCATTAAGTTTATTTCTTAATGAATCAGTTTTTATTTGCTTTTTTATTTCTTCAGCTTGAATTGCAACACTTAGATAATTAATGATATATGGACTGTGTGTAGTAATTATCAGTTTATTTCCAATATTCAGATTATTAAACTCACAAAGCTTCTTTAAAAGTTGCCATTGAGAAGAAGGGAAAAGATTTTGTTCTGGTTCTTCTACGATATTTACAAATGCACTTTTATTAAATTTTGAGGATAATACAGATATGGCAATTCTTTGTTGTTCGTCTGTTAAATTCTCATTTAATATGATTTTTTCCACCTCTTTCTTAAATCTAACAGATTCTTTATTACTCATAGATTCTTTACTCTCACTTTGTTTTCTAACCGATTTAGCTAAATGATCAGAGACTAAATATAATGGGACTAAAGATTGAAACCCGCTTGAGGCATCAGTTAGTTTAACCTTATAATCTTTTCCTTTTACATTTACAACTTTATTTAATTTGTCATATTCTACATCTACCTCATTTATGGGTAATGCGACTGCTTCTTTCATCGAATTTATAGCTTTGTCATATTCACCCAAAAATTCTTTCAAAGAATCAGATGCCAATTTTAGTTCATTTGGAGTTTTGACATATGCTAAGAAGTTCCTTTCTGCTGGCACATACATTATTTGAGGTAGAGGATAAGAATTATCTTTAATTTCAGTAATTTTTAACGAACCTCTTTCAAAAAGTATTTTATAAGCTTCTCCGATATATTCAATTGTGCTATTATCAAAAAGTCCAGGATTCATATAACTCTCAATTCTATGATATCCAAAAAAGGAGTTTTTTAATCTATTGGCTCTTTCAAACCATTTTATTTCATAGTCGCCTCGGACTAACGCTTTTTCTATCCAAGTAAAACTTGAAATAAGTTTAGCCACAGTACTTTTTCCACTACCTTGATTTCCTATAAAGATTGTTATTTTATTAATATCAATCCAGCCTGCGTTTTCAAGACAACCATCTTTAATAGGTCCGAAATTATGTATTCTAATTTTACTCATTTCTGTTCTTTAAGAATATTCAAAAGTAGTTTTTTGTCATTAATAATAGAACTGAACGCCGTTTTTATTATTGGCTCTAACTACCGTTTATCCACACCCCTATAGCATTTATCTCCCTTATACGTTCACCGGCAAAAACCCCGTTTGATCTTGCTTTACGTGCCATTTGGTTGAAGTTTAACATTTTAGATGTTTATAAATGTTTAAGCCTAATTCCTTGTTTCAGTGCAATTGACAATTAGAGTTTTTAACGCATTAAAATTAAACAATAATCGTATTACTTTGACATTGAGGCAAAGAAACCAGTGCAATTAATTTTAGCAGAGCTAGGAAAACGAGAGATTGAAACGCTTGAGTTGAATACCGGGAAGCTCAAGGAGGGGTAATTTGTACCTACATGCAGGATACTTTAAGGCTCAACTGAGCTTTAAATCCTATTATGTTATAGCCTGTTTTTTATTTTCTGAATTTCTTTGATTTTTCCTTTCTAATTGATTCTATTAGGAATGCAAAGCAATTATTTGAAATTTCTTGTGAAGTTAAAACGTCTGATTTTATTTTCCAAATAGGTTCTTTCTTAAGGTTCAAGTCAAATGAGTACTCAATACTCTTCCTAACTTTTGGTTCTTCGCCAGGAAAGTAAGATGAACGAGATTCATTTAGTCTGCGAAAACCATCCCAATATCTAACAACTAATTTTGTAGTATCGCTGGAGTTTCTAACAATATTGTCTAAATAAAATGTGACTGAATAATTACCACAGCGCACAATGGCGTTGGCTGCATTATCTCCCTCAAAGGAGAAATATAATTCTGTATTATCTTTATATACTTCAGTTCTTTCTTTTAAACTTTGGTACATACTTCTTATATCCTGACTTGCAATTCTTACTCCTTCACTTGAATTAATTATTTGATCCAATTCCCTATTTAATATTTCATCAGATGTAAGTTTTTTTGACATTTCAATTATTGGGTCATGATCTGGATTACTAAAGTCAGGTATTTCTCCAAATTCTGGTTTTTCAATTTTTGGTTTTTCATAGATTACTCTTGATAGATCTTCTAAATCAAATAAGTATTTTTCATCACCTAACATAGAATGGTAAACCTTTGATTTAATATACTTTGGTGCTGAGTTCAAGAAAGTTCCCTCTCTGAGGACTGGAATGAATTTAACTTGATTAATTGGTGATTCAAAAATTTCTTGGGAAATCATTGATGTTTCATAACCAACTCCACCTTGCCTTTTTTCAGATTTAACTTTATAAGTTGGAGTAAGTATTAAAAGTACTTTGTCTGATTTCTCAATTGAACTTTCCATGAAATATGTTAGTTCTCTGCCAGCAGATAATTCAAATCTGTCTAGAATAATGTCAATACCATACTTTTTCATCAAATCTGATGCAAGTTTAAGAACCCATTCTTTATGTTCTTCTGAGTCCCATGAGTACGAAATAAATACTATTGGTCGTTTCATTTATCTTTTTCTTTAAATAGGATATAACGGAAAATTGTATGTTACGTAGGGGTTTTTTGGAGTGCTTTCCTGTCGACCGTTACACCTTAATTTGATAAAAGCTGTAATGCCCGAAAACCTCTGAAACCCCTATGGAATATACAAAATGTTATGTGCAGGCTTTAATGGCAATAATTTATTCAATAGATAATATACCCCTACGAATAAGGTACTCAACTTTTGGGTCAATTACTTCATAGCATGCTCCATCTTCAGGGTCTAAAATATCATCTTCTTGAATCAGTTTATATTGTTTCATTATTTTTATTTGGCCAGTTGTTTGAGCTGTTGTTTGATTAAAAGTGTTAGTAAGCTGTTTTGCAGTGAATCTAGCTATTCTAACTTTTAATAGTCTATTTATCATTGCTCGAATTTCTTTGTTTTTCCCTTTTTTAGAAGGTGTCATAGATTCGTAATCATAATCCTTGCAGAAATTGATTAGGCCATTTGTTATACATATAGGTTCAAAATGATGTACTTCAATATTTGTATTTGCTTGCACTTTATATATTTCGGCTAATGCAGAAATTAAATCTCTTGGTGATTTGTTTGAGACTTTAATTATTTCTGCTCTATCGTTTTCATTTGCAATTAAGTCGAGTAGTTTGACTGGTTGATCTTTAGAGAAATAACTCAACCGTTTATTGATTAATGGTTCAAGGTCATCGGATTTCCACCTTACATCTATTGTCCCGAACTTGTCAAATCGGACAATACCTGAAAGTTCTGATTTTAACTCTGACCATAAACTAAATCCAATCGCAAAATTATTATTGAGAAGAAGTTCTGTGTCTGATAAGATTTCACTGGTGAAATTTGTTATTTTATTAATATCTTGGTTTAAATTCTGATATTCGTCTATTTTATCAAAAAGTATAACTACACCATTAAATCCTACAGATTTAATGATCAGAAGTAACTCATCTAATATTTGTTTAAGTTTATCTTTAGGGTAATCAATTTTTTCTAAATCGATCTGTTCAATATCAATTTCAGGAAGTCTTTTAATATAACTTTTATAAGTCTCATTTGATTCAACTTCAGGAAGTCCCAACGATTGTCTTATGGTTGTTGATGTTATAGTTACAACAGCTGAGGCAGCTGTATTCGCTATTCCAATTCCAATTGAATTAAATAATTTGATTAGTCTATTTTTTGTTTTAAACTTCTTGACTCTATCGTATATTTTTTCATACTCAACCTTCGAAATGGGTTTAAAAAATAGTCTAATAAACAACGCTAATTTTTCTTTATCTGCTTTCTCTAGTTTTTTAACCTTCTTTGGGTTTTTACTGAGGAAAATTGAAGTTTTAGTTACTAAGCAACCTAAAATTAGTTTTATTAATGCAGTTTCATTTTTTGAAATAGGAATACTATCAAACCGATCAATCTTGATAGTAAGGATATTTTTTTTCTCTAAATCTTCATATAAATTATTAATAATTGAAGTTTTGCCATGCCCCCTTTGTCCAATTATAAATCGACTATCCCCTCCAGATAAAACGTCCATTAAGGTTGCATAATAGTTTGGTTCAAAAAAAATATCTTGTAAAAAATCTAGTTCTTGTTCAGACGATTTCTTTGAAAAGGGATTTTTTATTAATCCCAAGTTAGTATCTAAATTCATATGGTTAGTTAGAAATGTAGTTTAATCATATTTTGTTTAAGGACATGGGGGAAGGCTTAGTAAATTGTTTGGTTCATAATCATCATTTTCCGTCTTGATATATTTATAACCATTGTTTGTTGAAATAATTACGTTTACTTCTTTACCGTTTATTTCAACATAAAACTCCCATTTACCTGTTTCTATTCCTTCAATTGCCCTTTTTTGCGATACTTTCCATGGGGTACCATCATAATTTAAGCCACCAATAAATTCAATTCTATTGTGTAGCTCATTCATATTGGATTTTTGTATGCAAGTTATTTTGTGTCTACTCATCTCTTTGAACTGGTGTTAATTATTGCAGCTAAGTTAACAAAAAAATAGATGATAAAAATTGTTGTTGTATTATATAAATATTAATAAAATCAGGCTTGTCGGAAGTGCGAATTTTAGCTTACACATAACTACCATATACCCACACCCCTATAGCATATATCTCCCTTATACGTTCACCGATAAATACCCCGTTTAATCTTGCTTTACGCCTCATCAGGTTGAAGTTTGCTATTTTAGATGTTCATAAATGTTTAAAATTCGCTTCTTGATCTTTTTTGTAAGTGATAATCGGGCGTTTGGTGGGTTAAAACTAAGAAAAATTTTTATTGCATTGACAATCAAACGCAAATAATTTAAAAAAATAAAACTAGAGAGCTATGGAATAGTGATGAGGAACGGCTAGTATTAACCTAATCCTGGAGACATGTATTCAAATAATAGCTTATACTAAGGGGATACTGGAGACCAACTAACAAAGTGAACTACGCTTATTATACATTTTTTTATCAGGCTTAAATACATATTTATTCTTGTCGTCATAAAGCAATATAGTTATGGATATCCCGACAATAGCTGACCTGCAAAGGGTCGAAGAAAAAGTAGATTACCTGATTCAGGCTATGGATCTACTACAAGAGAAGAAAGTAAGGCTGCTCACCTCACATGAGATAGCCATGGGGCTCAACGTCAGCTATCGAACTTTTATCAACATGCGTCCTGAGCTTGTAAAACACGGGGTTAAAAAAAGTTGGAGGCAACTGGGTAATGAAGGAAACATATCTTCAGAAGTATATCGACCAGCTCAGTTAAATCTCCGCACTCAAGTTGATGTAAATCTGGGCCGTGGAGAACTTAGCAATACCCATGGCCTTCATCACATCGAAGATCGATCCAGTCTGGTGGGCATACAAGGTACAGAAAGTATGCCTTCCCAGATGGACGGTCAGCACAGTTTCAATACCGGCTTCACTTTGTAGCACCTTGAGAGCATTGTTCATGGTCTGGTTTTGGATCTTCTTTCCCCAGATGTATTTCTCGCCACGGTTTTTCTCCAGGTATGGCCGAATGATTTCCTGGGGCTTTCCATCGAATATATCTCCCAACCGCAAGAACACCCGTTTATCCACCCTCACCATCCTGGGCATGGTAAGCACCTTACCTTGCTTGACCAAATCCAGGTCGAACTCTGTAATAGCGTTGATCTGGTTTTTTAGGTAATTGTTAAGCTGTAAATAATTGGGGTGATTGGATGTAACCTCCCTCCTTTTGCTATCCCACTCGTTTGCTTCTGAAAGATACCCGT
Source organism: Bacteroidales bacterium (assembly GCA_965140775.1). GTDB lineage: Bacteria > Bacteroidota > Bacteroidia > Bacteroidales > F082 > UBA6244. Next base: position 3,214,290 of record OZ223471.1, read on the forward strand.
AAAGTAGTAAGTTTAGTTCCCGGAGGAGAAGTAGAAATAATATTCTACTAAACCTTTTCCAGTGCTATCAAAAGATTTCTTCCTGTCCCACACCAAGTTAACTCGTGTTACTTTCAAATTTTTAGTGCTCATTGGCTGTATTTTGAGCTATAGTAGAAAAAGTTTTCTACCGTGAGAAACTAGGGGGAGAATTATTCTACCTAAACGCCCTCGTTTTTATGCCTTCTTTTTGCTTTCCTGGCAGAAAATTTTCTTCATTTTTTGCGCTTTTTTGCACTAACTATCTAAAAATGAAACGTTTGGAAATAAAAAAGTCGCCTATTAAAGCGACTTTGCGGTCCGGACGGGACTCGAACCCGCGACCCCCTGCGTGACAGGCAGGTATTCTAACCAGACTGAACTACCGAACCGTTTTCTTTAAGAACGTTGTATCTGTAAAGAGGATGCAAAAGTACACGTATTTTTGATATCTGCAAGCATTTTGAAAAAAAATAAATATCTTTTTTGTAAAATTTTTCTGCTCATGACCTCCACTATCGTCTGCTCCTTTCGCCCCCCATGAAACTGCATTAAATTTATTTCAAACCCCATACAAACGCACCTTCGCGGGCGGTGTCGTGGTAACTTATTCCGCTGCTATCAGCCATCTGTTGCAGCTGTTTCTTGTAGTAACCGGGCACCGATCCGTCGGCAATCAAAGTCTGCACCTCAAATACCTCAGTCAAATGCACAGGCTTTAACCTTGGCTTGCCTGTAACAATCAGCATATCCACCCGAAGTTTGTGGGGAGTTGGATGGTAGAATGCATTGTCCTGCAATATCATCAGCCGTTGCCCACTCGCCATAGAGAAATATGGACTTGTAGAACCGTCAAGGGGTTCTCCTGTCTGATGGTCGTCCAGCTCTATCACATCCGGTGTGTCCAGGCCCCATCGTGCCTGTGCTGCCTGAATGGAAAAATCGGCCATGGTAGGATCAGCCACCATCAACGAATCGGCCAGCAATTGACTCTCCCGCCCTTCCACCAACTGAATCAAGGTATGTTTCCTCAACTGATATACCACCCCTCCCTCCTGCCTCAGGTGTTGCCAATGTTGCATGGTCTCCATCGAAACCAAAATAGCCAATACCAACATCGCCGGAAGCAACACCTTCCATCGCTTGTGCACCAAAAACATAAAAAATAAGGCAATCAAGAGGTAAATTACCATCACCTCAGAAGTTGAAAGATGCAGGCGGGTGAGGCCGGGCAAGGGAAGCAACTTCACCATAGCCACCAGATAATTGAGCACGAACACCAAGCCCGACAACAGCCACCCGAGCCAACCCGACACCACAGGCACCCAACTGAACAGCATGGTGGCCATACCTCCCGTGAGTATCAGAAACGACAGGGGATAAGTAAACAGGTTGCTCAGCCAGAACCATGTGGGGAAAAAATGAAAATAATGCACAGCCAGTGGAAAGGTAGCCAATTGTGCCGCCATGGAAAGTGCTGTGATTGACCAAATAATATCCAAAAACCTGTTTTTTATATAAAACAGCGCGTAAATGGGCGTGTAACCTATCAAAATGCCGACCACTGCCGCATACGACAATTGAAAGCCTATGTGAAAAAGCAGTGTCGGATTCATCAATAATATGATAAAAGCACTCACTGCCAATGTGTTGAGATTATCTCTCCTTCGACGAATCAGTTGACCCAGAATAAATATGCTGACCATCAATCCGGCACGTTGTACCGACGGTGATAGTCCGGTTACCGAAGCATAAACCCAAACAATCAGAAGCATCAGAATCACTTTTACCATACGAAGGCCCTTCTTTCGATCAAGAAATTTCAGCAAGAAGTTAAAAACCAAAAATATGATCCCCACATGCAATCCCGATACACATAGAATGTGCATGGCTCCGGCATAAACATAATTGCTCCGAAGTTCCGCGTCCATGAAGTCATCGTTGCCCAACAAAATGGCCGAAGCCACGGCATACTCCTCATCGTTGAGCGCGCTTAGCTGCAACAAATTTTGCAAACTACGCCGCATTTCAAAAGCCACCGAAAGCCACCGGTTGGGAGGATCGTTGTACAACAATCGCCAATTGGTTTCTTTCAAATAAAGGGAATGATGGATGTTTTTCATGGCCAGATAAGTTCGGTAGTCGAATTCGTCAGGATTGGCGGGACCATCTATTGTTTCCGGATGACCTGAGAACACCAGGACGTCGCCATATCGCAAAACTTCGGCACTGTCTCCCTTTTCAAAATAACCCAATATTTTTGGTGAATCACCCTCCCACAAGTCGCCGCTGTCGGCTTCAAAAAGCATCATTTCGGCCTTAACTGTCTTGCCGGATAGTTGCGGGTCGGAAACGATTTGCCCTATCCATTGGTTTTTTTCCTTGGGAAGCGAAACAAAAGTTCGCTGTTGGATTTGCGAAAGCAGCATCCCCAAAAAGATGAAAAGCAACCCAAACGAAACGCCTGTAGCCCAACGCAACGAATAGCTCTTGTTGAAAATTACCAACAACCAATACACCAAAAACAACACGCCGGTAATGGTAAGCAGGTAAATTTTTTCAGTAAAAAACTGAGATGCACCCCCGTACCACAACAGGATTCCAACTACGAAATACAGTAAAATTCGGATAAATGGCCGCTGCGACCAGAACATATGTCAATTTTTTGGGGTTGTGGGTGCAAGATAGCAAAAAAGCCTATTTGAAAAACAGAAAACAGCTAATCTTACCCATCAACAAAACACCCATGGTGTTTGATGGCTTGCGAGCAATCCTCTTTACCATTGAAAATCAGGGAAATAAAAAAGCCGTCCTCAATTTGAAGACGGCTTTGTAAGGGTGGGCGATGAGGGATTCGAACCCCCGACCCTCTCGGTGTAAACGAGATGCTCTGAACCAGCTGAGCTAATCACCCTTTGTTTTAAGAACGTTGTCTGTAAAAGCGAGTGCAAAGATACACCGATATTTGTACTGTACAACACTTTTGTAAAAAAATTTTACTTGCTTAGATAACTTTTTTTTAGCTTCCTTTCTATTCTGCTTTTGCTAATTTTGCACAGGATTAATATGGAATTTTTTGCATAAGTCATTTGTCACCACCGGAGTCATTTTCCTTTTTCTGCTGCTCGTACTTTCGGGTTGTTCGGCCAAAAAATTTGTGCAAAAAAACGAACATCTCATCAAATCGTACAAAGTAAAGGTGGACGGCGACCATGCCGAAATCAGCACTTCAGAACTGCGCACCCTTTGCCGTCCCAAACCCAACTCAAAAACATTTTTCACCCGTTTCAAACTTTATAATTATTACCGCCTCCAGGAGAAGAAAACCAAAACCCGCACCTGGTTAAACGATCATTTTGGAGAACCTCCGGCCTTATATTCCGAGCAGGATGCCGAACAAGTAGTACGTAACATGAGCAGGTACCTCAACAACATTGGTTTCTTCAATTCCAAAATTGACTACAAAGTGGATTTCGGAAAAAAAGTGGCCAAAATTACATTTCATGTGACACCCTCCAAACCTTACCGTATCGATAACATACAATACAATATCACCGATACTGCCGTAAAAAAACTCGTATTCGCGGAGCTGAAAAAGTCACTCATCAGGAAAAATCAAATTTATAACGCCTATACCCTCGATGATGAACGCGACCGGATCACCAACCAGTTGCGCAACGAGGGTTATTATTTCTTCAACCGCAACTATATTCAGTTTGTGGTGGACAGCAATTTTAACACTCACCAAATGAAGGTGACCATGGTGCTCAACAAGGTAAAAAAACCGGATTACAACCATCCGGGGAAATTTATCGAACAAAATCACGACCGATATACCATCAACAAAGTATATGTGAGTCCGGAGTATGTTCCCGGCGAAAATATCGCCAACGACACCATTCTGCACCACATCGACTTTTGGCAGGATACCACTGATTACCCGTATTATTTTTTGTATGCCAACAAACTCAATATCCAACCGGCGGCATTCAACGCGGCACTCAAAGTTAAACCGGGCACCTACTATTCGGCCAATGCAGTCCAACAGACTTACCGAAAACTGTTCAACTACCAAATTATCCGAACGGCCAACATCACCTTCGATACCCTCAACCCAACACAATCGCAAACTCCCAAAAAAAACCTGCTCAACGCCCATGTGCTGTTGCAAGACAACAAACTCAACCGCTTTTCGGCCGAATTGGAAGGAACCAACTCCAGTGGTGATTTGGGAATCAGGGGCAATTTGGTATTTCTAAACCGAAACATCTTTAAACGGGCAGAAGTGCTGCGCATACGCCTGAAAGGTGGCACGGAAGCACAAACCATCGCTTCCACCGACGAAAACAACACCACTCCCAAACTTTTCAACACCTATGAAGCAGGTATCGATGGCACCTTCTTTTTTCCAAGATTTATCTTTCCGGTTCGCCTCGATAAATTCAACCAACGCTATATTCCCAATTCCAATATCAACTTCGGTTACAACTATCAATTGCGAACCAATTACTCTCGCAACATCACCAACGTGGACATTGGTTATTCGTGGAATGCCAGCAAAACAGTGAGTCATATTCTTACACCTGTGAATCTCAATTATGTACGCGTTTTACCCACCCCCGAATTCGATTCCATCCTGAATGCAGAAACCAACCGCAGGCTGCGCGAACAATATTCCGACCACATGATCGCGGGACTAAACTACAGCTTCATTTTTAATAACCAAAACACCCTCGCACTCCGCCATTTCAACTACCTGAGGGTGAACCTGGAAACTTCAGGAAACCTCCTGTATCTGATCAACTCACTTTCGGGAACGGCCAAAAACGACAGCGGATACTATACCATTGTGGGGGTTAGGTATTCGCAATACATCCGCACCAGCATCGATTTCCGACATTATTACTACTTTTTTGAAAAATCAAACAGCTTGGTATTCAGAGCCTTGCTTGGCGCGGGAATTCCCTATAACAATTCCGATGAACTTCCGTACGAAAAGGGTTTTTATGCCGGTGGTGCCAACGATATGCGGGGATGGCAATTCAGGTCGCTGGGTCCGGGAAGTTATGAGGGAAGCTCTACATACGAGCGTGTGGGCGACATACAAATTGAGGGAAACATTGAATACCGCTTTCCTGTTTATGGATTTTTTAAAGGGGCATTTTTTGCCGATGTGGGAAATATATGGACCTACAATACCTCTGCAACCTTTCCTGGAGGGAAATTTTATATCGATCAGTTTTACAAACAACTGGCGGTAGATGCGGGCATCGGCTTCCGTTTCGATTTTCAATTCTTCATTTTCCGCATCGATTTAGCGGCACCCATGCGGAATCCTGCTTACCCCGAGGGCGATCGTTGGCGCATTAAATACATACAACCCAAAGATTTCGTGGCCAGCTTCGGAATCGGGTATCCTTTCTAATAATTTGCCAAAGGAGCTCGAAAAATCATGGTACACGAAAATCTTAAAACGAAAATCACCCAACAATTTGGTCATCGGCCCACCACCGATCAACAACAAGCTATCGATCACCTCACGGCTTTTACCAACAGCCAAAAGCACAATCCTTTATACATGCTCAAGGGATATGCAGGCACAGGTAAAACAAGCCTGATGAGTGCCTATGTTAAGGCTTTATCCGCCCACAATATCCCCTTTGTGTTGCTGGCTCCCACCGGACGAGCCGCCAAGGTGTTTTCGCTGTATGCCGGATTTCAGGCACATACTATTCATCGGTATATCTATATCTATATCACCAATGCCGAGGGTCATACCAACATTGTGCTCGCACCCAACAAGTTAAGTCAAGCCGTTTTTATTGTGGATGAGGCCTCCATGATTAGCGATAACCCTCCCGAACCGGGGAGTATTTTTACCAGATCCATTCTCTACGATTTGTTTCTATATGTTTACCGCAACACGGGTAACAAACTCATTCTCATCGGCGATACAGCGCAGTTGCCTCCGGTGGGATTGGACATTAGTCCGGCGTTGGACCTCAAATGGCTTCAAACCACCTACGCCATTACCGGATACCAGCATCTGATGCGCGAAGTGATGAGGCAATCCACCGACTCAGGCATCCTGAACAGTGCTACCCTGCTCCGAAATAAGGTTGAAGAGGAGAACTTGGACATCCCCTTTTTTCAAATACCCTACCACGCCTCTGATGTGGTGATGCTGAAAAGCGGTCTCGAAATGGAAGAGGAATTGAACAACGCTTTTGGAGGTGGGGGAAGGGAAGACAGTGTGGTTATTTGCAAATCGAATAAGCGTGCAAACCTGTTTAATCAACAAATACGTCACCGTGTATTGATGCGCGAATTTGAACTGGAAGGCGGTGATTTGCTGATGGTGGTAAAAAACAACTATTTCTGGCTTGGTGCCCAGTCGCAATCAGGTTTTATTGCCAATGGTGACATGATTGAAGTACTGCGTGTAGTAAAAACTGAAGAACGGTTCGGACTAAAATTCGCAGATGCCGAAATCAGGATGATAGACTATCCCGAAGAAAAACCATTGCAGGTAAAACTCCTGCTCGACGTACTGATGACTGATGGTCCGGATATCCCACGGTCCGAAATGGACAAGGTGTTTCATGCCCTGGAAGAAGAATATGGCCACCTTCCCAGCCGAAGAGCCCGGTTAGACAAAATACGTGTCGACCCCTGGTACAACGCCCTTCACGTGAAATTTGGCTATGCCCTGACCTGTCATAAAACCCAGGGCGGTCAGTGGGAAAAGGTATTTGTAGATCAAGGTTACCTACCGGAAGACCAAATTAACACCTCCTTTTTAAGGTGGCTCTATACTGCCGTTACCCGCGCCACCTCTCAACTCTTTCTGGTGGGATTTAATCCGTTGTTTGTGAACGAACAAACCGATGGCGATTAATTTTAAGGATAGCTTAGAATAAAGAGTGAAAACGTAACGTATCAAAAACCAGGCACAAGCGGACGCTTGCGCCGGTTGAAGCGTTTATCGATGAACAAGATCGGGAGAATTCAAACCTTTAGAAAAGGCATCCTCCCGTTTCAATTTTGCAAATCAACATGTTCGCCGGCCATTCTTCTGAAAAAGTTGCTATTTTTACAAAAAAGTCCACCACCATGAAAACGATACTCTTATTTACCCTCGCCTTTCTGGCAATTAACCTGGATGCACAAGAACCCCGTTACCAGGCTTACTCCACCTCCCTCACCATCATTGGCACCAAAAACGGAAACGACCTGCAATGGGAAAACAAAAACATCAACATTGCCCTCGACTACAAAACAGGAGAATTTGTGGCTGCTTTAAAAGGGAGTGATTTTTCTGATAAAAAAGCCGGACAACCGGCTGTTGACAGTGCCGAAGCATCCCCCGACCGAATTTTTAACCTCTCGGGAACTTTCCCCATCGACGCGCTAATCAATCAACAAACCCTCAATGCCAGTTACGATGTGGAACTGCAATTGGCCAATGAAGACCAGAGCCTGCTCGAAACCATCCTGTTTAAAATGACCGTAACAAAACCGGGAGAAGGGCAGGCACAATACCGCATATTTGTTTTAACGGGAACGCTCTACGCTGACGAACTTCAGCTTCCGGCTTTTAAAGGAATGGACAACGACATCCGTGTTCAATTGTTTTTCAATGCCTATTGGGAAAACTAATTCTCCTGATTTTTCAATATTAACATAACGGTGGCATAGGCCGAAACGCCTTCACCCCTGCCCACAAATCCCAATCGTTCGGTGGTGGTAGCTTTTACCGAAACAAACTCCGTGCTTACCTGCATGATGCAGGCCAGTTCATGTCGGATGGCTTCAATATAAGGAGAAATTTTGGGCTGTTGCAATACAATTACAGCGTCGAGGTTTCCCAACACATAACCCTTTTGGCAAACCATCTCGTACACCTGACTCAGAATCAATCTGCTATCCATGTCTTTGTACTGGGGATCGGTGGGAGGGAAAAATTTCCCGATATCGCCCAGAGCCATGGCACCCAACAGAGCGTCGGCAATGGCATGAATGAGTACATCGGCATCCGAATGACCATCGGGTCCAAATGAAGAAGGAATAACCACACCACCAAGCACCATCTTTCTACCGGTTACCAGTTGGTGTACATCATAGCCGATGCCTACCCTTGTTGGCAACATGGGTTTACTTGGCAGCGGCGGCTTTGCCTACTTTATCCAAATTGAAAATCAGCGAGAAACGCAGGGTGTTTTGCAACGGGTTTTGATCGGCAGTAACAGGAATCAGGTAAGAAAAATCCAACCCAAAAACATTGTACCGCAACCCAACGCCCAAGGTGGCATATTTACGATTTCCCTTGGTGAGGTCTTCGTAATAAAAACCTCCACGCAATGCCAGCACGTCGGTGTACCAATATTCGGTTCCTACAGCAAAACTGAACTCACGCATTTCTTCCGAAAACCCTCCGGGAGCATCGTACCACGACTGTATCATTCCCTTAATAACACTTACATCCGGATCCATGCCACTAACGATCTGGCGGGTTCCGTCGGGATTATAAAGGCTGTCGGAGTAAATGGGTGGTGTGGGAACCAACAGTTTATTTACGTCAAATTGAAATGAAATGGTGTTGTAATCATCCAAATCAAGGGTAATACGGGGACCTATGCGGAAGTTAGTGGGAATAAAATCACTTTGGGTGTTTGAAATGGAATAGGAAATTTTTTGTCCAATATTAGAAATATTAATACCCCAGGCAAAAGTTGCGGGTGTGGACGAAAACCAATTGACCTCATCTTCCCAGTACAAACTAATGTCGGCAGCCACAGAAGTACCGGCGGTAGTTTCTATCCCCTGAACATATTGGCCCTGGGTTAAGTTAGAATAGATAAATCTTCCTGCCACAGCCATGGACAACCTATCTGTAAGAATTCGCGAATATGCGGCATCAATGGCAAACTCATTGGGCTTAAAGGTTCCTATGTTGGCTCCTGTATTATCGGTAAAAGTAATTTCTCCCAGCGAAAAATACCTCAGGGTAGCTCCCACGGTGGACATCTTATCCACTCGTTTGTAAAACGATACGTAGGCCAGATTAATGTCGTTGACCAAATTACGCAACCAGGGGGTATAATTGAAAGAAAACCCCATATCATCTTGAATACGTGAGTATTTGGCAGCGTTCCAGTGCATGGAGTTTACGTCGGCTGAAGACGCTACACCACCATCACCCATACCACCGGCACGGGCGTCAGGACCAATCATCAACAAGGGTACGGCAGTGGTAATGGTATTAATGGTTTGCCCGTTTTTCTCAATTTGAGCAGTGGTTTGCAGCGCAAAAGCGGCCAGCAGGACTACAAGTAAGATCTTATGTTTCATCTATCTGACTAATGATTATAAAAGGTTTGCAAAACTAACGAATTAATTTAAGTTATATTATTCAAAAGGTTTGAGAAGGGTAAATATTAAAGCAAAATTCAATTTATGCCGTGAATACAGGTTGCCAATCAGATTTTATTTACCGAAAAATCCCTGCATTTCACGCCATTACAGAGTTATTTTCATCATACGTTGCTGGCGGTAAGTGATATTGCCCGACTGATCAACCACTTTTACGCGGTAGAGGTAGAATCCATCATCCACCACATCGCCATGGGCATTTTCTCCATTCCAATAGATAGGCTCGATGCCGGTACCTCCGGTATTACTTTTCTGATGGAGTTCGGCCACCGGATTTCCTTGGTAATCAAATATGCTGATGGTAATATCCAGCATTACCCCAATTTTGTTGTGCTTAAAGCCAAATTGGGTTTCACCGCTGAAGGGGTTGGGATAATTCAGCACCTCGCTGATGCCAATTTCGGCCTCATCGTCAACGAAAAACTCAATGGTTTTTTCCGACGAATTGTTTTGTAAATCCCAGGCTTTCACCGTGAGGGTATGCATTCCACGGGTAAGCCCCTCCAACGGATAGCTGACCATCCCTTGTTGGTAGGTGTCCATATCCAAGCTGAAATAGTCGTTGAGCACCATCGAGTTGTTGTAATCCTGATCCAGTATCATCACAATATCGCGCCCCAGCCCGTTGCCGGTGCAATTAACCCCCGAAATATCTGCAATATGGGTATATAGCACGGACTTACTCGTTACCTGATCGCCTGACGAAAAACCGGGATCATTAAGATAAACCTGCATGTCGGGTCCTTCCAGATCAACCACGGCTTGCTCATCGTATCCGCCAATCACCAAATCCTGATAATCGCCCCAGGCATCCCTAAAACTCACGGTATCGTAGGCGTAATAGTTGATTCTTCCAAAACCATAGGCGTAGGAAATATCTTTGGGCACAAGAAAACTAAAGCTAAAACGACCGTCCACCACCGAAGCTTTTCCTTTGTAAAGGATGCGGTCGAACAGATAAAAATCCTCTGGAGTACTGGAGCCCAGATTACCGCGGGTAGTATATTTCACCTTTTTATCAAATACGGTGGGATAAACAACCCCATTGAATGTGGTAAGGGGAGATCCGTTTTCATCCGACACAAAGCCGGTTACGGTAACTTCCGACAGCGCTTGAAGGGTATCCACCGATTGGCCCACCTCCCCATTATTAACTGTTGAGGTAACCACATCGATTTCAGGAAAAGCCAGCTTCAGGGCAGGATCGCCCAACAGCACGAAATTCAGGTAATTGGCATTGGAAGGCCTTTTGGACAGACGCACCAAATCACCCAAACGTGGACGTTCTCCATTCAGCTCTTTAAAAAGGTTCAGGTATATCCGTGTATTGACAATGATATTGGCATGAGCATAGGCCAAACGCGTGGTGGTAAGCAACGAAACAGCTCCTCCGTGGGGATTGAGGTAAACATATTCGCCGGCAGAGGTAAACTCAGGATTATCGAACCTGCTAAACTCACAGGTGGCTGTTACAAAAAGCGGCAGGTTGTCTATATTGGCAAATCCATTGATGGCAGGCACATCCAAAATCATTTCTTCCGACCAGCCAATAAGCCCCCCATGTCCGGTATAGTTCATAATAACCGTACCCTTTTCCACTTGATTGTTGATGTTGGTATTCACTTCGGGATACCGATAGCCGCTTGATGTTTCCTGCACGGCAAAAGCATCGGAGTATATTTTATTAATGCGCAATCCTTTGTGAAGGGTGTCGGCAATGGAGGCCATATCTTCGGCCTGATCGAGATGCAGGTTGGAATCCTGGTCGTCGGCCACAAAACAAATCTTGGTGCGCCAATCTCCCAGAACGGCAGGTTTGTTGGTCAGATAACTTTCCACCTTATCCACAGCCACCTGAGCTTGTTGCAGGGTGGACACAGGAAAGCGCCCGATGCCCAAATCCAGCTCACCACTGGCACTTCCACCTTCGTAATCGTCCAACAAGCCAAAATAGTCGTCGGTAACAAATGAACCTGTTTCGGTGAGCGACTCCTGCGATTCGTAGGTGGGCACAATATTGGTATTTCCCGGAATCCGGTTTTTGTAATCGTACGAACCATCGCCAAACAGCAGGAGATAACCGGGTTTTTGACCAAAGTCTTCACGGTCGTAAAGCATTTTCATGAAATCGCGAATGGCGGTTACATCCTGTGAGCCCGAGGAGAATTCATTGTAAATCTGCCGGGGAGTTACCACCACCGACCTCAACTGATCCATGGTTTGGTGAATTTGGGCGAGTCGGTTCGCCTGCTCCAAAAACATGTCGGGTGCCACAATCACCATATTTATGTTCGTGATGGCATGAAGGTTTTGGTTGGCAATTTGGTGCACATCAACCGGGGTAACATAGCTATTTTTATCAAAAATGATAAAGTCACGTTCACCGGCATCATCCAGATTAAACTGCAGGGTGTTGTTATTAATTTCAAAATCAATCGCTTGCGGAAAATGAGGCGAAGTAATGCCCCAGACTTCAACCTCCTGATTTACCTGTTGCACCCGAAAACGCGCAATTTGACCGGAAACAGCAGCATCGGGTTCACGAAAAACCATCTGCCCTCCGGTGTATATTAACTCACGCTTCACGTTAAGTTCCAGATTGTCAAGCCATGCTGTGGCGTTTTCATCCTCCGAAATATACCGGATACGCACGTCTAGTTGGTCGCTGTTGGCAAAAAATGAAGCAGCCTTTTGGGCTCTGAAAGCATAGGAATGTGATGAAGGGGTTACCTTGAGGAAAAGGGTGGAATCGATTACCAACTGATCGTTTACACGTACCTCGAAGTAAGTATAAACATATCCCCGCGCAGCCATTTTTGCCAGCAAATGAACAGGAAATCCTTGTACCAAGTGAGGGAAATTAAAACGGAAATTGCGTTCCACCGTATCGCCTGTAAATGCTTCGCCATACCATTCCTTGCCTGAATCGAGGAGATTTTCCAAATCGAGTTCATGACTCTGCACATCCAGAAATTCGTCAACTTCCAAAGTGGGTGTCGCGGTGGAAAGCGGAAGCCGGGGCATTTCAAGTCCGGTAGCACGGTCGGTGGTGAGAAAATAACAGATGGTATCCGCATACAGGTTCTTCACCTGATTGTAATGCCTTGAAAATACGTTGTAATCTTCCGCTGTAGGACCTTCTGAATAAAAGAGTACATAATCATCCTGATCGAAGCTGCCGTCGTCCATACCAACACGCCGGATGGCATTTTCCTGAAGATCGTCCACCCTGTTGGCCATATTAGTTTCGGGAAGCATGCCCGAATAATTGCCAAAAACGCCCAGTTTCGACGGATCTATTGATGAAATATCCACACCCAGCCCGGCAAAGAACGCGGCATCCAAACGAACAACCCCCCTATGTGTGATTCCCATTTTATACCATGTTCCGCTGCTTAGCACACTGTTGTCGGCATATTCGCGTGTTTCAATTAATTGCAGGTTACCGGGCTCCACGGGTGAAAAATCCACCAGCAAGCGGGCATTCAACAGTCGAAAAACACTTGTCCGGTTGTCGTTTGTACTAAAAGGTACCACATAGATGCGTGCTCGTTTTCCGGCATGTTCCACCAGCACCTTGAAATCAAGGGGACACAATTCCTTATCCGAAAGCAATTCCGTAGTGCCGGCATCCAGGGTATCCTGCTCCACATCAACCAATTTGGCCTCACATTCAAAAACCCGGGAAGGCAATTCCACTTCCGTCATAAAAATGGGCAAAGCACCATATTCGGGCAAATTGGTGGCTTCGGGAAACGAAAAATAATGTAAGGTTTGGTTGTGATTGGTTTCGAGGGTAAGTAAGCCTGAGTAGTTGAGATGCACCTGCACCGACTGCTGGGCACTGAGCGCGAAAGCAGCCATCAACAACAGATATAGTGAGAAAAGTTTTTTCATTTAGGGTAGTTTAAATCTCAGTTAAACAATCAACTATGGTGCCGTTTTACCAAACAGATTTCACGGGCTTCAAAGGCATCACATTTAATATTAACTGACAAAAATAGCAACAATATGGTTGTCAGGACCAACTACTTAATGTAAATCAATTTTGATGAATCTTCACCTGTTTGACCTGCCTCATTTCGCACCACCACACGCACCACATAAAAACCTCTGCCAATTTTACCTCCTGCATTGGAGGTTCCATCCCACTTGAGCGGGCTGATTTGGTAACCCTCGGCATCTATTTTTGTGTTCAGCGTGCGAACCAGCTTACCGTCCATCCGGTAAATATGCAAGGCTACATCCAAAGCATTTCCCGACTGATTGTGGGTAAACGTGAATTCGGTATCCGTAGAAAACGGATTGGGAAAATTTCGCAAGTTTTCAACGATAACATTCATGGAAGTTACTACGGTAAAGGGCAAATAGGCAATCGATGAGTTGTTGTACACATCCCATACTTTCAAACTGAGCATATGATCTCCTTCGGCCAGATCGGCAAAGGGATAGGTAACCACGCCGCTATTGAAGCTATTTTCGTCGGCTTCGTAATAATCGTTGAGCACATAAGCCAGGTTGGGATTATCATCCACTGTGGTAACAATGTCGTGTCCAATACCTGAACCTGTGGTGTTGATTCCACTTTCGTCGCGCACTTTGGCAAAAAGCACGGGATTCTCACCCACAATACTGCCCGGCACAAAGGTGGTATCATACATATACAAATCAATGACCGGTCCGATGGTATCTTCCAGGGCATCCGGATTAAAACCTCCTACAATAAAATCCTCAAAATACCCATTTCCATCGGTGGTTTCGTTTCTGAAATAATAACTGATCCTGCCCGGCCCATATTTATAGGCAATATCTTTGGGCATCATGAATTCAAAATGAAAGTTACCATCAACAACGGATGCCTTTCCATTGAACAATACATTTTTGCGCAGGTAAAATGTGTAGGGGGAGTTTTCGTCGCCATAGGTAACGATTTCAGAGAGCTTGTCGTACACAATGGGGAATATTTCACCCTGATAATCAGACATGTAATTACCCGACCTGTCCGTAATCCGCCCATCAACAGAAATCATGGCGAGTGCCTTTAGCGTATCGGGTACCGTGCCCACAGGATGGGAATTAATGGCCATGGTTTCGGCTGCATACTCAGGATAAGCCATCCGGCATGCCGGATCGCCCACCAAAATAAACTTCCGGTCGTTGGCCGTACCATTAAGTTTCGACCGACGGATGATATCACCAAAAGTGGGGTATTCTCCATTGATTTTTTCAAACATGTTGTTGGTATAAACGGCCAAATTCAGCTGTCGATTGGCATAGGCAAAAGTGGCCCGGGAGGTGGTAAACAAGGCAATGCCTCCACCTTTATTATTAAGGAATACCTGCTCACCGGCCGAAACCCGTTGGGGGTCGTCGTACCTGGTGAATTCACAGGTGGCCGTAATAAACACCGTGAGTTTATTATAATTACTCCATGAATTGATATCCGAAAGTTGGACGATTTGCTCGTGACCCAAACCTATTTCGCCACCATGACCAGAGTAGTTGAATATCAAGGTACCTTTTTCCATTTGCAGGTTGATGGCACGGTTTACCTCGGGAGCTTTCTGTCCGCCCGGAGTACTCACCTGCTCATAAGCATCTACGTATATTTTGTTGATATTGTATTCAGGGAAATTTTGTCCCACGTAATCAGAAACGGCTTCGGCATCCTTGATGTGGGTATTGCTGTCGCCATCGTCGGCAATAAAAGTAATCACATTTCGATACGACGACATGTTGCTTACAGAGTTAACCGAATAGTGTATGGTTTTGTCGATGGCCACCTGAGCTTCTTCTACCGTTTGCACCACAAACCTTCCTATGCCAATATCCAACCTGTCGGAACTGTTGGTGTTCGGTAGGGGTTCTACACCTTCACCATCGTCCAAATAACCAAAATAATCATCTGTGGCAATGGAGTTTACAATATTAAGCGGGGTATAAGTTGATTCCCAACAGGGAACAAAATTACTGTTATCACTGATTCGGTCCTTGTAATCGTAAGAAGCATCTCCAAACAGCAACATATATTTCAATTCCGATCCGGCTTCGCTTTCGTCGTAAAGCATCTTGGCAAAATTGCGTATGGCACTAATGTCGTGGCTTCCAGAGGCAAACTCGTTGTACACCTGATTTGTGGTAACCACCTCCACCTTCCATGAAGCATGCTCACGGTGAAAATCAGCCAGTTGGTTGGCTTGGTCCAGAAAATCGGGATGGCTAATGATGAGGTAATCGATGTTTCGGAATGCGTGCAAATTTTGATTGGGCACTTGTTCCACAAATTCAACACTTTTCAGTCCGGATGAATTAAACGCCACATACTCGTTGTGTCCGGTTAGCATGGATGTGAACTGCAACTGATTGCCCACCAAGGTTGTGCTGATTTTGGTAGGATTTACCGCGGTGGTAACATCCCAAATTTCCGGTTGCGACGAAGCATTTCCCAGATAAAACAAGGCCAGCTGTCCCGGATCGGAAGTAACATTTCTGAAAAGCATTTGGTTGCCGTCCATGGTTAGGGCCCGTCGTACATTCACTTCAATAAAATCGAGGTAACCCATCGAACTGTTGTTACTGCGTTGATAGGTAGTAGATATCAACACATTTTCATCCTTGGGCAGAAACCTGAAGCTGGTAGAATCCTCCTTGCCATAATCGTAATTACTTGTTGTGGCATCCATGGTAACGGTACCCAGATCGGTACCATTTACGCCGATTTTAAAGGCGCTGCTTCCTGAGGATTTGGCGGCAAACTTTCCGCGAAAATAACCCGAATTGCTTGTTTTGGAAATATTGGGAAAGCTAAACACAAAATCGTGAGTTAAGTTAGAGATGTCGTAAACCTCACCAAACCAAATACGTCCCACGGCTGCAATATTTCGGGTATCTTCTTCATGATAGGCATAATCAATAAAGCTGTTGACTTCCACCGAAGGGGAGCCCCCCGAAGTTTCAGCGGTTACAATGCGTTTTCCGCTGCCACTCAAGGCCGTGATAAAATAGTAGGCATAGTCGTCGTAGTAGTTGTTTTGGTGCTGAAAGGCCTGTGCTTCCACGTTCCATTTCCAAACAATGGGTCCCTGGGCATAAAACACGAAATAATCGCCCGGATCGAAACGTCCATCGCCTCCATCCACCATTTTGATGGGATTTTCAATCAAATCATCGTAAACGGGGACATCATTTTTTTCGGGCAACACACCTCCGCCATTTCCAAACAGGGCAATTTTGGATGAGGACACATTCATATCAAAGCCCATGGCCGACAAATCGTTGTAGGTCACCGTGTATATCCCCGACTCGGACACCTTTATTTTATACCAATTGCCCGTGGCCAACACGCTGGTAGAAGCATAGGACCGGGCAGGCACCACGTTCTGCGGCAAATCAACCACCTCCGCCACCACTTCAAACGACACCAGTTTCTGAAAATCCTGTAACGAATCGTTCCAGCGAATGGGAACTAAGTCCACCGACATCCATGGCTCTTTTTTCATCTGTACAACCTTGCCGATGGGCAACACACGGGTTAACTCCGATAAATATGGTTGTAAAATTGTTGATTCCTCCGGTGTTACGGACACAAATACCGCTTGATCGATGGATAACTCCAGCGTAACGTTGGCCGAATGAATTCGGTAATTTTTATTGAAATGAGGCAACACCCCTCCGTCACTGAAAATGGCGCCTTCAAACGAGGGTCGCGACAAAAAATTATTTTCTTGTAATTCAATTTGTTCAATTGGTTTCCATTGAATGCTTTCGCGAAAGCGATATTCGGTTCCAAACATCTCCAAACCCAGGAACAACAGTAGCAAGGAATAATAAATAGGGTGGTATCTCATGTGGTTGTTTTAATCGTCAAAAATAATTTTAAACAGAACTTCGGCTGATAATTATGATGTATAACGATGTTTTATGTGTTTTATTTTGCTTAAGTTTGCACAGAAATTTTTGGAGAAAAAAGGAAAATCCTCCACGGGATAATAAAAAAGGTCGTATAATTGCGCTTTCAAAAAACCAAACCAAATCAACACAATGGAGTAATGGTCAGAAGGTTTCGTATTGTAATCATTTCATTGTTTGCCCTGGCGTGGGGAGCTACTCAGGCACAGGATGCTGAGTTCTCTCAATTTTATGCCAATCCGCTGTATTTAAACCCGGCACTTGCCGGAAGCACCGAATGTGGCCGACTGGGGCTGAATTACCGTACACAATACCCTTCGCTTTCTCAGGCATACGTTACCTACAATATAGCCTACGACCAAAATTTACCCGGAATCAACAGCGGTTTTGGCGTGTTGGTGATGAGCGATGCTCAGGGTGACGGTGCCCTGGTGCGTAACGCCATTTCGGCCATTTATTCCTACAAACTTCAGGTGAGCAACAATATCCTGCTCAGTTTTGGTGTAAAAGGAGGCTACTATCAGGAGCATTTAAACTGGAACAAACTTACCTTTGGCGATCAAATCAATCCGACCACCGGCAACATTAGTCCAAGCACCATGGAAACCCCACCAACCAACGACAATATCTCGGTTATTGACTTTTCGGCCGGTGCGGTGGTAAGCCATACCGATCAGTATTTTGTGGGCGTGGCTGTTGATCACCTTAACCAACCCAACATCACTTTTTATGATGACAACAACAGCAAGCTTCCGATGAAAATCGCCATTCATGGTGGCGCCATCATCAATGCTACCAATGGAGGACTGGGCAATGCTTCAGAAAGAGATATTGTTATCCAGCCCAATTTGTTGTACATGCAACAAGAAAAATTTCATCAACTCAATGTTGGTTTGTACGTTAAAAAATATCCCTTCGTTTTAGGAAGCTGGTTTCGGCACAATTTCGAAAATCCTGACGCCGTAGTGGCCTTACTAGGAATAACTTACAACAATATTCGTATTGGTTACAGCTATGATTTCACCGTATCGCAGATGGGTGGACAGGCAGGTGGCGCGCACGAAATTTCCTTTGCCTGGGATTTTTGTATATATAAAGAATCAGCCCGACGTGTAATTAGGGCAATAAATTCACCTACTTTTTAGTTATTATCGCAGCAGTTTAAAAAAAATTACATTAAAATGTTCAAAAGTAATAAGTTGTTTTTTATCTTGAGCGGGTTGGCCATGCTGGCCATCGTTTCAACTTCTTGTAAGTCAAACGACCGCTCACACACAACAGGTTGGGAATACAATCAACCAAAAAATGGAGGCTTCGAGGTGGCAGAATCTGCTGAACAGATTACCGGACCCGGGCTGGTGCTCATCGAAGGTGGTACCTTTACCATGGGAGCAACTACTGAAACACCTTTCTACGAATGGGACAACACCCCGAGAAAAGTTACCGTAAGCAGTTTCTATATCGACCAAACCGAGGTGAGCAACATCGACTACCTCGAATATATATTCTGGTTGAATCGTGTTTATGGCGAAAGCTTTCCGTTGGTGGTACAACAAGCCTTACCCGACACCCTGGTATGGCGCGATCGTCTGGCATACAACGAGCCCCTGGTTCGTACCTACTTCAGGCATCCTGCTTATAAAAACTATCCCGTGGTGGGTGTAAGTTGGGTGCAAGCCAACGACTATGCCTCCTGGAGAAGCGACCGCGTAAACGAAAGCATCCTGATTTCTGAAGGCATTCTGGACTTCGATCCCGCCCAAAAAGATGAGGAAAACTTCAATACCGATGCTTATCTGGCCGGTCAATATGAAGGGCTGATCAAAGAAGGTAAAGAAGACCTCGACCCCAATGGAACAGGTATCCGCAATGTACGTTTTGAGGATGGACTTTTGCTGCCCAATTATCGTTTGCCCACCGAAGCCGAATGGGAATATGCAGCCCTTGGATTGATTGGTAATACCCTGTACAACAGAGTTGTTGAACGAAGAGAATACCCATGGAACGGAAGTGGTGTTCGTACGGACGAAACCAAGTACTACGGAAGCTTTGTGGCCAACTTTAAAATCGGAAGCGGTGACTACATGGGTGTAGCCGGAAACCTGAACGACGGTGCCAGTATCCCCAATCAGGTAGGTTCGTATTGGCCCAACGACTATGGCCTTTACAACATGGCCGGCAACGTTAGCGAATGGGTGCTCGACGTGTATCGCCCCATGACTCCTGAATTTGTTTCCGACTTCAACCCTTATCGTGGTAACGTATTTAAAAATGTGAAAAAAGATATTGACGGCAGTATTGCTCCCAAAGATTCGTTGGGTAGAATTACCTATGAGGACATTACCGCCGAAGAAGCTGCACAACGTAAAAACTACCGGACTGCCAACAACGTAAACTACCGCGACGGCGACTACCAATCGACCATTCGTGCCGACTGGTTGGATGGACAAGAAGAAGTAGTGGACTCAAAAGCGATGTACGACTATGGTCAAACAACCCTTATCAGCGACAAATCACGGGTTGTTAAAGGTGGATCGTGGAACGACGGAGTATATTACCTCAGCCCCGGAACACGCCGTTTTCTGAATGAAGATGAGTCGTCGTCGACCATTGGCTTCCGATGTGCGATGATTCGCGTGGGAAGTGCCATGCCCGGAGTGAAATAAAATATTTGTAGTATATTTACCCCACCCCAAAAAGGTGGGGTTTTTTTATGACGATGAAAAAAATCCAGGAATTATATCAGCTATTTCTGGCTTCGCCCAAAATCAGCACCGATACCCGAAGTGATGTGAAGGGCAGCCTGTTTTTTGCACTCTCCGGAGAACGTTTTAATGGTAACAAATTTGCCCGGGAAGCCTTGTCCAAAGGCGCCTCCTTTGCCATCATCGACGATGAAGCTTATGATGAGAACAATGGTAAGTATTTCGTGGTGGACAGTGCTTTAAGCACGCTCCAAAATCTGGCCTTGTTCCACCGAGAGTCGAGCAAAGCCATCGTGTTGGGCATTACGGGCTCCAATGGTAAAACCACCACCAAGGAACTTATCGCCAAGGTTTTGGAAACCGAAAAAGACATCATCGCCACACAAGGGAATCTGAACAACCACATTGGGGTTCCTCTCACACTCTTAAGAATTACTCCCAAAACACAAATTGCCATTGTGGAGATGGGAGCCAACCATCAGGGAGAAATCGCACAACTGTGCCAGTTGGCGCGCCCCAACATGGGACTTATCACCAATATCGGCAAAGCACATCTGGAAGGAATGGGTGGCCTGGAAGGCGTGATAAAAACTAAAAACGAACTTTACCAATTCATCAGAACCAACAACGGTACGGCCATTGTAAACGCAGACGACCCACTATTAATGGAACTAAGCGAAGGACTGCACCGCATCACCTACGGTTCGTCGGGGGCGGATATTGTAGGCCAGTTGCTTGCAGATAAACCCGGTCTTAAAATATCGGCTACCACGGCAGAGGAAAATTCCATTACCATCTCCTCCCAGCTCTATGGTCGTTACAATTTCCCCAATATATTGGCAGCCATCACCCTGGGCAGATACTTTAAATTGAAAAACAAACACATCGTCCGCGCCATCGAAGGGTACGTGCCCGAGAACAGCCGTTCGCAGCAAATGAAAACCCAACACAACAAAATAATCATGGATGCATACAATGCCAATCCGGTAAGTATGTCGTTGGCAATCAATAATTTTGCTGAATATAAACCAAGCAATCCGTGGCTTATCTTAGGCGATATGTTTGAGTTGGGGGACGCCTCCGCCGAGGAACACCGCAGAATCACAGAATTGGTGGATCGACTAAAAATATCTCATGTAATTTATGTGGGACAGATGTTTTCGCAGGTTGCACAAACGGGTGATCACCAACACTTCCTGACAACAGACGAAGCGTACGAATACCTCACCACACACCCCATTCGCCAGGCTCACATTTTGGTAAAAGGATCACGTGGAATGAGGTTGGAAAAATTAATTCCGGCACTTTGAGATCGGACACCATCACGGCACTGGGACTGATGTCGGGGAGTTCGCTCGATGGTCTGGATATGGCTTGTTGCCGGTTCACTTTTGCTGATAATAACTGGCAATACCAAATCCTTCAAACTGAAACCATCTCCTTTTCTGAATACTGGCAAAATAAACTTAGCCAGGCACCCACCCTTCCTTCAGGCGAGTTGAAACAATTGCACACAAGCTTTGGTCGGTATCTGGGAGAAGTTGCCCATAATTTTATTCTAAAGCATGAACTTGAACCTGACCTGGTAGCTTCGCACGGCCACACGATTTTTCACGCACCTGAACGTGGATTTAGTTTTCAGTTGGGTCGCGGTGATATGATTGCCAAAGCCACGCAAATTACGACTGTAAGCGATTTCCGAAATGAAGACATTCGCCATGGCGGGCAGGGGGCACCACTGGTTCCCATTGGTGATGAACTGCTTTTTGGTGATTTTGCCGCCTGTGTCAACATCGGGGGCATTGCCAATATTTCGTTTAAAAAAAACAACCAAAGGGTTGGCTACGACCTCTGCGCTGCCAACCAAATGCTGAATGCCCTGAGCAACCGGTTGGGCATGCCCTACGACATGGACGGTAAAGTGGCCTCATCAGGATGTTCGGATACATCGCTGCTTGCCTTGCTGGATGATGACGCTTATTTCACACGAGCTTATCCCAAATCGTTGAGTAACACATATGTTCAGACCCGTTTTGTAAAAACTGTGTTGGAGCATGAGGGCAGCATTGCCGATAAGATGGCCACCGCCGTTGAACATATAAGCCAACATATGGCCCGAGCCCTCAATGAACTGCCGACAGGAAAAATTCTGATAACGGGCGGGGGCGCACACAACCGGTTTTTAATCCACTCAATCAGTAAGCAGACAAGGCATCAGCTTGTGGTGCCCGAGGCAGTTTTGGTCGACAACAAGGAAGCGCTCATTTTTGCATTCATGGGGGCATTACGCCTGAGGAACCAAGTTAATTGTCTGGCATCGGTAACAGGTGCATCACAGGACTCCATTGGGGGAGTTATCCACCAACCATAAAAAAAATCCGCCCCTGGGAGCGGATTTTTTTTATATCAAGTGATTTGCTTCCTACAAGTGACCTGTCAAAAGCATTTGTATATAGTAGGTGCCGATACCTGCAAAATATCCAAGCATGGCGAGCAAACTAATCTTTTTCATGTACCAAATAAAGTCGATTTTTTCCAAAGCCATGGCAGCAACACCTGCAGCAGAGCCAATGATTAAAATGCTACCCCCGGTTCCGGCTGTAAAGGCCAACAGTTCCCAGAAAATACCATCGGCGGCAAAATGTCCGACTTCAGCAACGGGATACATACCCATGGCACCGGCTACCAAAGGAACATTGTCCACAATGGAGCTGAGCAAACCAATGGCGGTATCAATTACATAAATATTTTTGTTGGTTACATCGTCAAGCCATTGCGAGAGCAAACCCAACTGTCCGGCAGTTTGCAAGGAGGCTACGGCAGATAATATTCCGAGGAAAAACAATACGGTGGGTATATCAACTTTTTTCATCACACCAATAACGGTGAGTTTTCTCTTGTCCTCAAGTGGTTTGGTACGATGCATCAGATCGGTCATCACCCACAAAACACCCAATCCCAGCAGCATGCCCATGTATGGAGGAAGATGGGTCAACGTTTTGAATACAGGTACAAACAACAAAGCACCCACACCGGTAAACAATAACAATTTACGTTCAAATGCAGTAGTATATTCGCGCTCTTCATTGGCTGACAACTTAGGACGCTTTACATCGCCTTTCATGGTAAACGACAGCAAAATCACAGGGATAAGCATGGTGACCAAACTGGGTAAGAAAACCATAACAATGATGTTCATGGCAGTAACCTGTCCGCCAATCCACAACATGATGGTAGTAACATCGCCGATGGGCGACCAGGCACCTCCCGCGTTGGCGGCGAGCACAACCATGGCAGCAAAAAACCATCGGGTTTGTTTGTCGTCAATGAGCTTTTTGAGCAGGGTTACCATAACGATGGTGGTGGTGAGGTTATCCAAAGCTGCTGACATAAAGAAGGTTAAGAAACTAACCACCCACAACAACTTCACCTTATTGGTTGTTTTAATTTTGTCTGTTACCAGTTTAAAGCCTTGATGATGGTCGATAATTTCGACAATCGTCATGGCACCAAGCAGGAAGAACAAGATTTCGGAAATGTCTCCCAAATGCTCGATAATCTGGTTATGCACGATAAACTCCAGGTAGGTTTCATGATTCACCTCAAAAGTTTGTCCGGCTGCAGCCGCGAGCACTTGTTGTTCATGTAAAAAACTATTCCAGGCAGCACTTGCACCTGACATTAGAATTTCCTGAGCACCAAGAATAAAGGCAACCCATGTTAACGATCCGATAAGCAATGCCGAAGCAGCTTTGTCGATTTTCAGCGGATGTTCGAGGGCTATAGCCAGATACCCAAGAACAAAAATAACAACCATTAAAATAAACATATTCAGATATTTTTTGAAATTTATGGGGGCAAATGTAGCCAAAGAACCCATTGACAACTATTGATAAATATGCAAATAGTTGTATATAACTAAATTTATAGTCTGTCTAAATAGCAGCACAGGAATCCAAGTACGGCAACACCAGTTATGCTACTGATAATCAATCAAAAAGAAATTATACTATCGGTTTTTTGCCTCTGAAATAATAGCTTCCAGCTTTTCGTAGGAAAACTTGTAATTCTTCCTCAACTGGTAAAGTGGAAGCTGGCCACCTGCACGTGTAGGCATCCCAAGCATGGTACGAAGATAAGGTTCGCCAATTCGGTTGGCTTTGGCCAGTTCGGAGATGGTCATGTTGGTATCAATTTTAACAACAAATTCCACATTTTCCGATTTTTTCGCTTCTTTTTTTGGGGTGCTTTCGCAAGCCGCAAAAGCCAAAAGCACGGCTGCAACAACGATAAAGGTAGTATATTTAATTGGCATAATATAGAGCATAATGGTTCGGTTTCGCAGGAAACCGAACCTGATTAATGATTAAATGACAAATCTAATTCCCTGTGCCAAAGGCAGATCAGTACCATAATTAATGGTATTGGTTTGCCGACGCATGTACACCTTCCAGGCATCTGAACCCGATTCGCGTCCGCCACCGGTATCTTTTTCACCACCAAAAGCACCGCCAATTTCAGCACCCGAAGTACCTAAATTGACATTGGCAATGCCGCAATCGGAACCTGCATAGGATACAAACGTTTCCGCTTCGCGCATGTCGAGGGTAAAGACCGCCGACGACAATCCTTGCGGAACATCGTTCTGAATGGCAATGGCATCGTGGATGGTTCCACTGTATTTGATGAAGTACACAATGGGCGCAAAGGTTTCCTCCTGCACAATCTGATAATGATTTTCAGCTTCTGCAATGCAAGGAACCACGTAATTTCCCGATTCAAAACCGGGACCTTCGCATACCTCACCGCCAAAAACTATTCTGCCACCTTGCTCTACCACCTTGGTTACGGCATCGCGGAACAAATCTACAGAGTTTTTGTCGATCAATGGCCCAACCAGGAAATTTTCATCCATGGGATTACCAATTTTAGGAACAATGTTTTTATAAGCCGACACAAATTTGTGAAGCACTTCGTCGTAAATATCCTCATGAACAATTACCCTGCGCGTACTGGTACACCGCTGCCCGGCAGTGCCAACGGTACCAAAAACGGTTGACATCACAGCCATCTGGATATCCGCCTTTGGGGTAATGATAACAGCATTGTTGCCACCCAATTCGAGGATGGTTTTGCCCAAACGTTTCCCTACGATGGCTCCTACCCTTTTACCAACGGCAGTTGATCCGGTTACTGAGAGCAACTGAATACGTTTGTCAGCCAAAAAATTATCGCCCATCACAGAAGATTTGGCTACCACTAAATTGAATACGCCTTCAGGAACATCGTTTTTGATCAACACTTCCTGAATGATATGCTGCGTTGCCAGGGCTGTGATGGGGGTTTTGGAAGAAGGTTTCCAAATCACGACATCACCGGCAATGGCTGCCAAAGCTGTATTCCACGCCCACACGGCTACCGGAAAATTATAGGAGGTAACTATCCCTACAATACCCAAGGGCAGGTATTGCTCCGAAAGGCGATGGTTTACACGTTCCGATTGCAGGTTGGTTCCATTTACCTGACGCGATAAACCCACGGCAAAGTCGCATATATCAATCATTTCCTGAACCTCACCCAATCCTTCCTGATAGATTTTACCCATTTCAAGGGTTACCAAAGCACCCAAATCGTCTTTGTATTCGCGCAGGGCACATCCAATTTGGCGCACAATCTCTCCACGCACCGGTGCAGGCACCTTTCTCCACACCAAAAAAGCCTCCTGTGCCTTTTTCACCACCATTTCGTAATCATCCAAGGTTGCATTTTTAACCTTTGCGATTTCTTTTCCGTCGATGGGTGAAAAAGACGAGGTGATATCACCACGTGTGTCAATCCACTTAGCTCCGGTGGACACACCGAAGTTTTCACTTTTAATGCCAAGTTTTTCGAGTATCAACCCGATTTCATGTACGTTGTTCATGCATTTTGTTTTTAAAATTCTTAGTACCTATACGGAAACATTTAATTCATCACGACCGTATCAAAAAAAACCATCCTATTCAGCAGCTTATTTAACTATCAGATGCAGGTTGATGGCTTTTATGAAATACTTTATGTTTTTACCAACAATCCCAACAGGAATAACATCATGATGTTTAGACTGCTTCCATATAGCGGTTGCAAAAGTATAAAATCGAGGGCACAAAAAGTCTAAAAATAAGTTATTTCGCTCGCCGCAAACGAAATTCTACGAGGAGAAATGCCACAAAAAACGACTACCGATCGGCAAATCAATTACATATCGAAAAACGACCCTCGAAAAAAATTTTTACCCCTGGTGGCTATCTGATGACCAAACGGCTTGCGGTAACGCCGGTTTCATTTTGAAACCTGAGGATATACACTCCGGGTTCGATTCCTGAAACGGAAATTTCTTTTTTAAAACCTGTATTCATTCGACCGGAAAGGAATTCCTGATACACCATGGCTCCGCGGGAGTCGAATAATTGCAGCAACACATCCGAAAGTGGCTGGTGAAGTTCCATGATAAAATCACCATTGTTGGGATTGGGGAAAATGCTGATGGCTGCATCGAGGTCGCCCCGTACTTCTTCCACACCTATATTACACTGACTGAAAGCGAAGATGATGGTAATGCTGTCGGTATTGACACAACCCGTGGTACCGTTGGTTACGCGTACCGAATGGGTTTGATTTTCGATCCAGCTACCGTTGCTACGGGCCACATATCTCCGATTTATATAGCTGTTTTTCAACCAATAATATTCGGTATTGGGTGGGTCGTCATCATATCCTGCATCCATGGAAACCGAATCGCGCACGCATACCACAATGGTATCTGCATCCGACCCATCGGGAGCCAGGCTAATGATGGGTAACTGATTGACCGTAACGGTGGTATGACTGGCATGCTCGTTTCCAAACTGATCTCTCAAAAGCAAATCGTAACGTGTGGTAACGGTAGGTGAGACGATAAAAGAAGCCTCATGGGAGGTAAATCCGGGAGGCGAAGAAGTCCACTCATAGGTGTACGACTGTCCGCCTCCGGTGGCATTGGCTTGTACTTGAGCAGTTTTGCCGGCACATATTTCACCTGGTTCGGCCAAAGGAAATGCCGATAAACCATCCCCACCCGGATTGACCAACACCTGCGAAGGCTCGCTGGGGCAACCATGGGCATCGGTAACGAGCAGGGTAAAAAGGGTGGGATCGTATAAGGGCAAGGTGGTTGGGTTGGATATATCGTTTGTTTCCAGCCAGTTGGCCGGCTCCCACTGAAATGAATAATCCGGTGTTCCACCTGAAGCTGTACCGTTGAGGGTAGTAGTTGTTCCCTGATTTATCACCTGATCGCTGCCGGCATCTGCCACCGGTGTAGGAAAAACCACCACGTAAATGCTGTCGGAGAGCACAGAATAACCGTCGGTCACTTCCACCTTGTACCAGGTATTTTCGGTAGGATATACCGAAGGAGTGGCGCTGGTTGAATTCATACCGGGAGGGTTTGACGTCCATAGATACTCATAATTTCCGCTTCCACCGCCGGTTCCGGCCACCAGATCGACACGTTGGCCTGAGCAAACCTCTTCAGCGGAAGCTGATACATCGATGGCAAGTGGTCCACCCACCACAATTACCCACATGGTATCCTGTCCCTGACAGCCCGATTCCTGATCGGTGACCAACAGGGTGAAGGCCATTGAGGTAGTGAGGTTGACTGTGGTTGGATTTTGTACGGCAGGATCAATCAACATATTGGCCGGCTCCCAGTAGTAGCTATATTGTCCAGACCCTCCTGTGGCATCACCTTGCAAAATGGCAGGTGTGGCATAGGCTACCGAAATATCATCACCGGCAAGCGCTTCGGGCGTATCCAGCGAAATGCTGAAAGGAAAAGAGGACACCAGGGCATAGTTGTTGCAGGCATCGGAAATAGAACTAAACTGCGTTAGGCCAATGTTAAAATCGCCACCTTGATAGATGGCCGGTTCGATGGTCAGAACGAAGTCGCGCTCGTTGGCACCCCCTAATTCGCAATTGTCGCCAACAACATCCAACACGGTATAAGGACCTCCGGGGCCCTCCAGCGTAAAGTCGCCGGCTTGCACCGAACTACATTTCACATTTTCGTTAAAACGAACCAGAATTTCATTGGTTCCGCAAGCTGTAACCAAATCACCACCTACATACTCAATATAAGGACGTTGATCATCAAATATGGTAGCCGTAGAGGCACTGAAATCCAAAATATATCCCCCGGGTGTTTGCGTCCAGTCGCTCACCACCAAGGCATAGGTTTGGCCTTCCCAAACCAGAAGGTCTTTGTTCCATTTAAAGGTAGCACCTCCCCCATTGCAGTCAACCGTACCACCATTCAAACTGCTCACACCGGTAGCCCCCTGATATCCTGGACCTCCGGCAGCATTGCAACTCACCAACATTTCGCCGGGATTGGACCAAATCTCTTCACAGGAATTGTTGGTCAGGTTAAACACCGACCAATCATAATCATCTGTGGGTGTTTGGGGAGTAATCTCAAAACGAAGATAGCCACTTTGAACCACCGTAAAAATGTACCACCTACTGTTTTTTTCTCCATCCATGCAATGTGATGGACAGGATTGTGTTGACGGAATTTCGTTGTAATTCCCATAACCGCTGGCAGTTTGGTCTTCCTGGTAGATAAAATCACAAACGGGTATGGCACCCAAACAATCCTGCGTTGTAGGAGTTTGTGCGTAAACAGCCCTTGATAACATCATCAAAATCAGGATAATGCTATATTTTCTGAATCGTGGTTTCATAAGCAATGGTGGCAATACTTCATATTTATAACATACAAAACTAGAATTTTCTGACAATAAAATTCCAACTATGGGACTTACTTGCGGGGAAATTTTTATTCTCCCTTGAAAATGGGACGACGCTTCTCAAGAAAAGCGTTTTTACCTTCCATAAAATCGTGACTGTTGTATGCTTTGCGCCTGAGTTCGGTAATTTGCTCAAAAACAGTAGGATTCATTGGATGGGCTTTGCCAAGCAAGTTGATTTGTTGCTTAATCACCGAGATGGCCAGGGGTGAGTTGTAGGTAATCCGGGTGGCCATTTTCATGGTAAATTCTTCCAGATCATCCAATGGAACCAGGTGGTTAAGAATCCCCAGATCGAATGCCCTTTCGGCACTCACGGGGGCTGCCGTAAAAAACATTTCTTTTGCGATATTCATTTCCATCATGTTCATAAAATGCACCAATCCGGCGGCATTGTAGGGTACACCAATCTTGGCCGGTGTAATGGCAAAGGAGCATTGGGGCGAGCCAATGAGCAAATCACAGGTAAAGGCCATATCGCAGCCCCCACCCCACACCGTGCCCTCTATCATGGCGATAACAGGGCCTGCAAAATCTTCAATCTTTCGCAACACCAGTTCCAACGGATGATTGTAGGGCAGCGGATCTTTGCCCGGCTCAGGCAACTCGCTGATATCCAAACCTGCCGACCACACCCCGGCTCCGGCATTACTTCGGATGATTACCACGCGGGCTTTTTGGTGGGTCATCAGGTCGAAGGTGGTAGAAAGCTCTTTAAGCATTTGCAGGCTCATGGAGTTGCGCTTTTCGTCGTTGTTCAAGGTGATGATGCCAACATGGTCCTTGAGTTCACTTTTGATAAATTTCATTTGCGATTAAATTTTTATAAAAATAGCCCTTTTTGGCATGAGTTGATCAAAAAAACCCAACTTTGTATTTTCAATACAAATCAATCATTTGAAACAGTAACCCATGATAAGAACCACACTCCTCGGCATGCTGCTTGGCGTTTTTATGCTTGCATCAGCACAAGAAACCTATCATATTGACGGGACTTTTACCGGACTGTCCAACGAAAACATTTATCTGCTGCGGGTTTCGGGCGAAAACCGGACGGTGATGGACACGGTTCAATCCAACGAAGAAGGTTCATTTACTTTTCAGTTGAATGAAAATACCCCGGTGGGTATGTACATCGTTATCAGAGGACCCGGACAAGCCGTGGAATTGATTTTCAACAAAGAAAACATCCAATTTACGACCTCCGGATTTGAAGCCGACGATCAGGTTCAAATTATCAGTTCTGTCGAAAATTTGCTGTATTACAACTACCTCTACCTGAAAGGAAGCAACCTCTTCAAAATGGACTTGCTAGATCCGTTGCTGACTGATTATCCGAAGAATGACCCTTTTTACAAAAAAATTTCAGATCAATACCAATTTCTTGAAACTCAGTTGCATGACCGTGTTGCACAGCTTGCAGGCGAAAACCCCAACACCCTGGCTGCACGCTACATCACCACCGACCAACCCTTGATTCCTCCCCCGGGTCTCACCCCCGATCAGGAAAACCAATACATGAAAACCCATTATTTCGACCATGTGGACTTCAGCGATACCCTACTTATCCGCAGCAGCATACTCACCTCCAAGGTGGTTCAGTTTATGTCGTTGTATCAACATCAGGCCAACAGCCAGGAACAATTGGAAAATCAACTGCTTATTGCCGTGGATACCGTACTCAACAAGGCGATGGTCAACCAACAGACCTATGAGTTTCTGGTGGATTTTTTAGTCAAAGGCTTCGAAGGGATTGGATTTGAAAAGGGGTTAGAACACATAGCCAACAACAATCAACTGGAACAGTTTTGTGAGAATACCGAACGAAAAGCCAAGCTGGCCAACAAAATGGAGTTGATACGAAAACTTGCACCCGGAAAAAAAGCACCTGCGTTTTCTGCTGTGGACATCACCGGTCAACCGATTGTTTTAGACTCCATCAAAGCCAACATCACAGTTTTGGTGTTCTGGGCCAGTTGGTGTCCCCATTGCGATGAAGTGCTTCCCATCATAAAAAACTATTATAACATTACCAACCGCGACGAGATGGAAGTGGTTGCCTTTTCGGTTGACAACTCCGAAGAAGATTTGAAACAAGCCATTGAGGATGGAGGATACACTTGGATCAACGTGGGCGAGCTCAAGGGTTGGGATGGTGAAATAATCGACGAATATGGCATAGCAGCCACCCCCACCATTTTTATTTTGGGCAAAGACAAAACGATACTGTCGAAACCCTTGGGAAAAGAACAAATCAAAACAGACCTGAAGGTGTTGTTGGAGAAGTAGATTAGATTCGTCAGTTACTGTGTAGCGAAACCGTTACCATGACCCATACCCAGGAGGAAAATGGGGTATCATCCTGAGCCTTTTGTATCTGCTTTAAGGTGTTTCCGGGCAAAATAAATGAATAACCGCCTTGAATATTAAACAATTGGCTGACGGTTGAATTAAACCAAATATCCATTTCGGTTCCGAGATACGAAGAATGACCGCCCTCTTCCACCTGATCTAATTTTGGACTCATCCGGTTCAAATAAAAGACATGACAGGTGCCCAATGCCTCCAACGACGAACAAACGGGCACACCAACACCTGCATACATATCGTTCAATCCGCCATTTTTGGTTGATTTCCGAAGGTTGCTGAAATAATCCAAAAAGCCGTAATACTTATGACGGGCTCCATACAACAAATCAAAGAGGTGAGTTTTTTGGTTGTCGACATCCCCTGAATGATCGCCCGAAAGTACGGAGCACCCTGCATTTACCGATCCATAATGCCCTTGGTAAATTCCATGAAGATTCAGGTTGTAAGCGTTGGCAGTTTTTACCACACCTTGAAAAACGTTGTTGCCGAATTGATAGTAAAAACTCCCTGTGAACTTCCAACGCTGATCCGTGTACTGAACATTCAAACCTGAGCTCGATTTTACATACAAGGCACAGGTGCTGTCGTTCTTAGTTTTTCCGGAGTAAATTACAATACAAGAGCCCTGAATCTTTTTTGAAAACTGTCGGGAAACATGCAAGAATCCAACACTTTTCATCGCTTGAGGGTTGTAAGGTTCCATAAAATTGGTTTCGGCGGCATTGTTGTAGGAAAGACCCAAATGGGCATTCCAATTACCGCTTTCAAACCCCAAAGTGAGGGCATCGTAAAATATTCCGTTTTGATTCCAGTTGCGCCTGGCCAGGAGACGTTCATCATCGTACGACCATTGCTGTCGGCCTGTTTTAAGTTCCATCTGTGCATTTAATTGGATAGAAAACCAAGCCTCAGCCAAATCGATGCTCGCTTCGTTGCCAAACACACCGGAGGCCGAATACTGTGTTTCGTCGCCCCAAACACGAACATCCTGTAAAATAATTTTTGCTTCGATGATTTTGTGTTTGTAGGTGGTCCCAAATCTGATTCGTTGCGAAATCAGGAATATGGGCGCTTTATCGGCGGAAGCCAGTTGTTTATAGCCATATCTGTATTCGGCGCGCGGACGCAACTCGGCTTCCCAACAAAACTGGCCATATCCATCCACCCGGGATGCCAGAATAAGTATCAAACCGAAAAACCATCTGCCAATTGGTTCTGTTTTCATTTTTTTCATCTTGTACTATTTTTGGTGATACCAATCGTTAAAGCAAATTCTGTTTTTAATAAAACTGCCCCTCGAGATAAGATTTGGTCACGGGATGTTTTGGATGATTAAATATCTCGTCGGGGGTGCCCTGTTCAATAACTTCGCCCATGTACATGAGTACCACATAATCTGCCATTCGACGGGCCTGACGTAGAATATGAGTTACCAACACAATGGTATAGTGAGATTTCAGTTCCAGGAATTTCTCTTCAATCATCCTGCTCGAAATGGGGTCGAGCGCTGAGGTGGGCTCATCGGCCAGAATAATTTCGGGGTCAACGGCAAGGCCCCGCGCCAGGCAGAGCCTTTGTTGCTGGCCAATGGAAAGGACATTGGCCGAATCATTAAGTCTATGCTTAACCTCATCCCAAAGGTTCACCATTTTTAAATAGTGTTCCACCCTTGCATCCAAAAACCTCCGGTTGCATCGACCGCTGATTCTGAGACCATAGGAAATGTTCTTATAAATACTCATCGGCAATGGATAGGGACGTTGGGCAAGCAAACCCATTTTCCGGCGTATGTCAACCAAATCGTATCCACCATTCAGAATATTGGTATTGTCGAGCATAATTTTTCCGGTTTGCTCTACCCCGGGAATTAAGTCTGTGAGTCGGTTCAGGCTTTTCAGCAGGGTTGTTTTGCCACATCCGGAAGGTCCCAAGATCACAGTAATTTTGTTTTTTGGAATGGAGAAACCCACATTCTTTAAGATGGGCTGTCGCTGAATGGATAGATACAAGTTTTGAATGCTAATTTTATCTGACATGGTTTTTTGGATTGAATTAATACCTGTGTTTGCCAATTATTCTGGATAACAGACTTACTACGAGCACGATGGTGATTAACACCGCTGCAGAAGCATAGGCACGATCCTGAACAGCCTGTATGGGCGAGGAAAGTTGAAAGAAAATCGAAAGAGGCAGTGTGGCCGAAGGTTCGAGCAAAGAGGTTGGAATACGATCGGTGTAACCTGTGGTAAACAACACCGAGGCTGCATCACCAATGGCACGGCCAAAACTCAACAAAATGGCTGTAATGATGCCGGGCAAAGCCTTGCGCGAAAAAATACGATAGGCTATCTCCGACCTTGTTGAGCCCAACGAAAGTGCCGATTCCAATAACCCCCGGGGCACATTTCTTAACGATTCGTCCATGGCACGCACCATGATGGGTACAATAAACAAGCTTACCGTTATTATACCTGCCAACAACGACGCCCTCACACCCATCAGTACCATCAGCATAAACCCGAAAGCACCGTAAACAATGGATGGCACTCCCCACAGCACATCAAAAATAAAACGAATGACATTCACCAACTTATGCCGGCTTACCAAATACACGTTCATATATAAGGCAATGGGCCAGCCGATAATAAACGCCAGCAGAGTGGCACCCAACGACAAATACACCGATCCCAAAATCGCATTAAGGATGCCTCCTTCTTCGCCAAAATAAAAACCACCTACCGGAATACTGGTGAGCATTCTCCAATTCAACGAAGGCAACCCTTTCCATAGAATACTTAGCACAATCAATACCAAAACACTCACAATAAATACGGTGGACAAAAACATCAACACCCTAAAAAATTGTTCCTCCAATCGATTTTGTTTCATCTTCATGCGATTTCGGTTTTTGCAATCAGCCATCTGGATAAGGTATTGAATATCAGAACAACCGAAAAAAGAATGAGGGCAGCCAGCATCAACGCGGCATCGTACAAGGGAATACTTAACATTTCGCCATAATTATTTGCAATTAAAGCAGGCAGTGGATAACCGGGTTGAAGTGCACCGGTCGGAATTTGCGCCACATTACCCACCACCATCAATACTGCAATGGTTTCGCCAAAAGCGCGCGACATCCCCAGGGCAAACGAAGAAACGATCCCTGAAGAGGCTTGTTTCAACACCACCAACTTGATTGTTTGCCATTTGGAAGCACCCAGCGCAAACGAAGCCTCTTGTAACTCGTCGGGCACATCGCGCATGATATCGATGAGCATGTTTAACATAAACGGAATAATCATGATCGACAAAACAATACTCCCGGCAAGAATGGAATAGCCTGAAACTTCCTTTCCCAACAGAGGACCGATATATCGTGAAATGGCAGGTACAACAATCAATATCCCCCATACGCCAAAAATTACCGAAGGAATTCCTGCCAACATATCAATTACGGGATGCATGATTCGTAACACCCACTTTTTGGCATATTGGGTAAGATGAATGGCGGTGAGAATACAAACCGGAGCAGAAAAGAGCAATGACAGCAATGTGACCCATAACGAACTGACAATGAAGGGTAAAAATCCATAATCTCCCGTGGTCGGACTCCAATCGGAAGAGAAAAGCAGACTCGCTATCGGGTGATTCTTGAGCAGAAGTAATGACTTCATAATTAGTCCGAGTACCAAAAGCAAGGGGACAGTCAACATGGCAAAAAGTGCTGCCACCATCCACGATTGGTGCACCCGGTTGCGCCATTTTCTATATCGGGTTAATTTAGCGGGCATGGCTATCTAAAAGCAGTTTCTGACCGACAATGGTTTGATCTGACAACCTCACATAACCTGCACGTTCCACATAATTTTGGCCGGAGGACAGTATCCAATTTAAAAACAACCTCACCAAAGGATTGTCGGGATTCCCTTTGGCAATAAAATACAGATCGCGTGCGGGAGGTGTCGGGTATTTGCCCGAACCAATGGCCTTCATCAGGGTATCCAACGATTGATACAGCTGCTCATCATGGTCCACCAGCCCATTGTTATTGAAATCGATGGGCAATATTTCCATGCCTGCGTACTTTTTTCGGGTGTTGATATCATAGGCATATGCCACATTGTTATAACCCAATCCGAGCACATCCTTCTTAATGGCATCGGCCATACCCGGATCGCCAAAAACACCAATTCCATGAAGGGATTCCTGATTGGAAGAGAAAAATGAAGCCCATACTTGAGCTGCCCCGCAGGCATCGGAGCGCGTGTAAACATGTATGGGCGATTTGACAAGAATGCTGTCGCTCAAATCACTCCAGAACCATGGTTTGTTGTCAAGGTAGATAGCTGCCAATGTTTCCACTGCCACGCCTTTTCTTTGCAAAGTTTCATTAAACGGATTTTCCTGATTGATGGTAGCTACCACAGCATCCTTGGCCACAGCAATATACCAGATACCCTTCTCCTCCTCGGCAGGCGTTACCGATCGTGAAAACATACCCAAATCCACCATGCCGGCCAAAACATCCACCATGCCTTTTCCCGCGCCACCGGCACTCACATCTACCTGAATATCGGGATACTCCTTTCTGAATTCTTCTACCCATTTAACGGTAAGAGGATACAATGCAAAGGCACCCGAAATAGAAAAAGTTCCTCGCACCTTGCTTTGGTTAGTATTTTTGGGTCTGTCGCAAGCAGGCCATATGAGTATGACACTCAATAGGATAAAAAATACGGGGATCAACAGTTTTTTGCCGGTCTTTTGTGTTTTCATGGTTCTCAAATTTTTTCCGCAAAGGTACTTTCCAAAATCTCCGGCCTTCAGAGATCAAACACCTCAACCTGGTAGGTAAAAATACCTGAAATAAACCGTGTATTTATACCTACCCAACACCCGAGCAACATCCTAACACATTCTTTTTCTTCATATTAACGATCAACAACGGACATGTAGTTACCCAGCCCTTCGGTTGTATTCAACAAACATGTCGAAGATATTATCTTGTTGTTTAACTTTGCTAAAATAAATCATCGAAAAGGCCATGTTGCCCGATTCATCACACTTGAAAAACCCGGTATCCCAACCGAATACGATAAGCTTTGATTATTGAAAATATAACCACGACTACTTATGCTTACACCCATTGCACTCATTTTATCCATTGTATTTCAACTTATTGCCGTGGTTTTGGTGATAGGATTAATCAAAGGATCCAAGTATAATTCGAGTTGGATTTTATTGTCGATTGGTTTATCGATGATGGCTTTCCGCCGACTTTATGAGTTGGTTAATTATTATCATGTAAACCTGGGAGAAACTGCCACCCAGTTAAACAATTGGCTGGGGGTGCTGATATCCATTCTCATCGTTATTGGTGTTTTTTACATGCGCAAGGTTTTTACTTACATGGAGATGATGCAACAAATGCGACAGGATTCAGAAAAAAAGGTTTTATCGGCCATCATCAACACGGAAGAATCTGAAAGAAAACGCATGGCCAACGAACTCCACGATGGCTTGGGACCATTGCTTTCAACAATTAAAATGTCGATGTACGCCTTGGCACCGGCCGAAAACAAGAAACACGAACGGTCCATTTACGACAACACCATGGCATCGGTTGACGAGGCCATTGCAAGTTTGAGAGAAATTGCCAACAACCTGAGCCCTTCGGTGTTGGAAGATTTTGGATTACTTGCGGCCATACGCTCATTTATCAATAAAACAGAAACGGTTGCCGATTTCAAAATTGAATTGGCTACTAACCTAAACGATAATATGGAGTTGAACAAAGAGACATCTCTAATTTTATACAGAGCTCTTTGCGAACTCATCCACAACACACTGAAGCATGCCGGCGCTCAAAAAATTATGATCAGCCTGTATCTGGAAGGCAACACCATCAGGCTCCTGTATCAGGACGACGGCATTGGCTTCAACTACGATAGCCCAATGAAACAAGAACCATGGGGTATGGGGTTGCACACCATTCAGAGTCGGGTGGCCTCTGTAGCTGGTCGTTTCGAACTTACAAGTCGCCCCGGAGACGGGGTAATGGTAAAAATTCAGGTTAACATGAAGCAAGATGACAAAAACTAAATCCATCCTGATCGCCGACGATCACACACTATTTCGGAATGGCCTTAGGTTATTGCTCGAACACTATCTGCCGGGTTGGATGGTTATTGAGGCCGAGAACGGGAACGAAGCCATTTGGCAAACCAATCAGAGAAAACCGGATGTAATTTTAATGGACATCAACATGCCTTTGATGAATGGCATTGAGGCTACCAAAAAAATAATGGAGTGCCACCCTGAGGCCTGCATTATTGCTCTTACCATGCATGGCGACGAAAGCTATCATCAGCAGATGATTGAGGCAGGTGCCAAAGGCTTTTTACTTAAAAATTCGAGCCCCGATGAGGTGATATTGGCCATCGAAAAAGTTTGCGATGGAAAGTATTACTTTTCGGAAGGCATCATGTATTCGCTGATTCGTAACCTAAAACAAGAGGACGACACTCAAATTAAAACATCGCTTACAGCGAGAGAATCGGAAATACTGCAACTCATTTGTTCAGGATTTTCCAATCAGGAAATAGGAGAAAAACTGTTTATCAGCAAGCGAACCGTAGATAACTATCGTGCCAATTTGCTCGAAAAAACCCAATCAAGAAATACAGCGCAATTGGTTATGTTTGCCATCAAATGGAAGTTGATTGAGCTGTAAACCAAAGCTTTAAAAAAACCAACGTACAAAATGTTAATCAAATAAGTTGGTATAAGTAACAGATTCTCCGATGGCTTCGATAGAACTTGGGTGAAAAATGAAACGAGCGACGGTTCCCGTGTTTATTTGGCAGACACCAGCACATCCACCACATGGGCGGTTTTGAGCTTAATGTTGTTTTTTTTGATGTAGACATTCAGATGCAAGAGAATCTCAGGTTCGTTGGCGATGATATATTCCACGCCTGCCTCCAATGCACTGTCAACAATTTGTTTGGTCATAGCCAATGCAATGGGGGTAAACCTATTGGCAAACATACCACCAAAGCCGATACAATCTTCAATGTAGTCCAAACGAACCAACTGTAGTCCATTCACCTGATTCAGCAATACAAGCGGCTCATCGTTCAGACCATAGCTACGTTTGGCGGCGCAACTTTCCACAAATGCCACGCGGTGGTTGAAGGTAGCTCCGAGGTTGGTTTTTTTAAGCACGTTGACAAGGAAATCGGTTATTTCGAACACATTTCGTTGCAACTGTCGGTATTCGTTATGAAAGGCACCATTGTAGAACAACTCATCGAACTGGGTTTTAATGTAACCAAGGCACGAAGGAGAGGCGCTCACCACCACGCGGTTGTTATTAAATTCAGATATCAGCTTCTCGCCCAAACGTTTGGCCTCATCCCAAAATCCCTCGTTAAAAGCCATTTGCCCACAACAGGTTTGCAGGTCGTTGTAATGCACCTTCACCCCTGCTTTTTTCAACACCTCCATCAGGTTGAAACCAATTTGGGGATAAAACTGATCGATGATACAAGATATGTGCAGGTCAACTTCCATATGGTTCATCCGTGTCATTATTCATTTTTTAAATCGGTGAGTGTGGCCACTTCCAGTTTTTCAAATTCGCGCCAAAAAGAAGGATAAGATTTGGCCACTACTTCCGGGTCCAGAATCATGATATCGGGATATTTCATCACCAAAGGCGCAAAACTCATGGCCAACCGATGATCGTGATAAGTATTGAATACCAGGCCATCGACGACAAAGTCTTTGGAATAACTCAACGAACAGGTATCGTCGTTGTGCTTCAGGATGGCTCCAATTTTTATCAATTCTTCCTTGAGACTTTCCAACCGGTCCGACTCTTTAAATTTCAGATTTTTAACACCTTTAAAACTGCCTTTTATTTTGAGTGCCGCGCAGGTGGTAATTACCGACAAGGCCAAATCGGAACAAGAAGAAAAATCGTAGGAAAATTGCTTTGGCACCTGTCCTGAAGAAAGCAACCGGATTCCACCTTCTTCAAAAATGGTACGTACACCCAGATGGGCATACAATTCGGGCAACACCTGATCACCCTGAATGCTCACCTCATGAAGTCCGGGAATAAAAATATCCGCATGTTTTGAGAGTGCGGCCAGTTCGTACCAATAAGCAGCAGAAGTCCAGTCGGCTTCCACCTCGTAATGAATTTCGTTGTAGGGATGTGGGTCAACCACCACACAATCGTCAAATAAATTTACGCGGGCACCAAAGGTTTTCATCATGTCCACGGTCATTTGCACATAGGATTTGGAAACCTGATCGCCCACGAAGTTCATTTTCAAACCATCTTCCAAATAGGGACCAATGAGCAATATGGCCGACACAAACTGACTGCTTACGGAAGTATCGATGGATATTTCACCACCATGAATATCGTTTCCTTTGATGTGTATGGGAAGAAAGCCTTTTTTATCGCAATACCTGATTTGAGCGCCCAAGGCCACCAGGGCGTCGCCCAGCACGCCAATGGGGCGCTGGCGCATGCGTTCACATCCCGTAACAAGCCATTCGCCCACGTGCGACACCAGATAGGCAGTAAGAAAACGAGCTACAGTTCCGGCATTCTTTACATCGAAAATGGTGGGGATACCACTGGCGCCACAAGTACGAATAAAGCCCAGATGCTGTTTCAGTAACTGGGTATCGTCGGCCTCGGAGAGCATTCCTACACTGGCATTGGAGCCTGCCAATTCGGCCATGATCAGCGCACGGTTGCTGATACTCTTGGAACCGGGAATCTGAACGGTTCCCTTGGCCATCTTTGTCTTTTGGGTGAGGTTTTTGATATTCAAAACATCCAGAGATTAGTTACACTTTTGATTGTTAAGATAATAGAGCAGGCTTTCTTCGATAAGTCGGGGATCCACCTCCATGTCGTGTGTGGCCTTTCCCAACCTCTTGAGCAGACTGAACATCAATTTGTTGCCACGCATTTTTTTATCCTGATGCATCAAATCGATGATGAGCGGTATTTTGCTTTCATCGAATTGAAACCTGCTAAAATTCTTATCGATCATGGTTACAATTTCGTCCAACTGGGTACAATCGAATTCAAAAACTTTCGACGAAATCCAGGCTTCACAAATCATGCCTGCCGCAATGGCATTTCCATGGGTAGTGGCATCATGGGATTTTAAGAAGTACGACTCCAGTGCATGTCCGATGGTATGACCAAAATTAAGGTTTTTTCGCACACCACGCTCGGATGCATCAAAACGCACAATATCTATTTTATCGCGGGCAGCTTTAATAATCACGCTATTCCAGTCCTCCACTTCTGTAAAATGCAAACCCTCGAGCTTGGTCCACAAGTCTTTATCCATAATGAGGGCATACTTAAGTACTTCGGCAAAACCCGATTGCCATTGCAACTCTTCCAGGGTTTTCAGAAAAACGGGCTCTACAATTACCCCCACGGGATCAACAAACAATCCCACCTGATTCTTAAAATCGTGAAAATCGACACCGGTTTTTCCTCCAATGGCCGCATCCACCATTCCCAACAGGGTGGTGGGCACATTCACAAAACGCATGCCCCGCTTGAAGGTGGCCGCCGCAAACCCGCCCGAGTCGGTGATAACTCCTCCCCCCAGGTTGAGCAACAGCGAATCGCGACTGGCATTAAGGCGTGTAAGTTCGTTCCAGATATAGGACGATTGGGCGATGTTTTTATTTTTTTCTCCGCTCGAAACACGGATCAGATCGCATTCGCGCAACGAGGGTGCCAACTCGTAAAAAACAGGAAGACAGTGTTTCTCCACGTTTTCATCAACCAAAATAATAATCCGGTGAAAATCATTCAGTCGATGAATGGTTTTCTCCAGCGCACCGTCGCCAATGGCATACCAAACGGTGTCTGTATCAAGTGTAAAAGGCACATTCATAAGAGGGCAAAGATAGTACATTTATAAATTTGAATGGCATGGTTTTCGCACCTCCGCCAGCCGGAAGCTGCATTATTTCAGACTTCCTGTTTCATTCACAGAAAGATGCAACATTTTTAACCCAAAATTGTCTGGTATTAAGTATATTTGCTCCGTAAAAAATCAAATTT
Source organism: Bacteroidales bacterium (assembly GCA_965140775.1). Taxonomy (GTDB): domain Bacteria; phylum Bacteroidota; class Bacteroidia; order Bacteroidales; family F082; genus UBA6244. The sequence goes on from OZ223471.1 coordinate 3,255,674, forward strand.
AATTCCGGATTCATGAAAAAGATTTTCCTTTTTATCACTTTGTTTGCCTTTGCACAACTGCTCTTTTCGGGCGAATTGTCGCATACCTATCATTTTTCAAAACCAACAATTACACAAAACGGAGCCTTTCAAGTAATTGATTTTGAAGGATCCATACAAAGTGGACTGGCCGGAAGCCCTTCATTGCCTTATCACGCCATCAAACTACTGTTGCCTCCGGGCGAAGTGGTGACCGGCATGGAAATTATCCGCGAAAATGAACAGTTGGTATCGGGCACCCATGTGTTGCGGCCCTATCAACCTTCACAACCACTTTCGACAACCACCACACCGGAAAGACTTTATAATTCAACTGTTTATCAATCTACGGAAACCTATCCGGCAGAGGCCGGCCGTTTGCCCGCCACCCATTTCATGAATGGATTTGGTTTTGCCCTCGGCGCCTTTACCCCCGTAACCCTGATTCCGGCTACCGGACAACTCAGCTATTTTGAAAGCGTAACCGTCATTTTGCATACAACCCCTCAAGCTGAAGCCAATCTGGCGTTAAAAATGCTGCAAACAGCACCCCAAATAACCAATCGGGCACAAAAATTTGCTGACAATCCGGAGCAAGCGGCTGCCTATCCTGTTGGTGCATCGCGCACCACCGACCAATACAAATTACTGATTATCACATCACAAGAATTTACCGAAGGCTTTAGCGAACTCACCGACATGTATCTCGAAAGGGGTATCAGATGGCAAATTGCCACCAAAGAAGACATCGCTGCCAACGGTACCGGCATGGATGTTCAGGAAAAAATCAGAAACTACATCATCGACGAATACCAAAATCATGGGATAGAATTCGTGCTTTTGGGTGGCGACGTTGAAGTGGTTCCCTACCGCGGATTTTATTGTCATGTGGAATCAGGTGGTGGATATGATGATGATGGCATTCCTGCCGACCTGTACTACTCGGCACTGGACGGCAATTGGAACAGCAACGGCAACAATCTGTGGGGCGAACCCAATGAAGACGACCTGTTGCCCGATGTGGCCGTGGGACGTATGCCCTTCAGTAATCCTGCCGAACAAGCCAGCATGATTCACAAAAGCCATTATTACCAAAATTTTCCTGTAACCGGCGAGCTTACCAACGCACTCATGGCTGGTGAATTTTTATACAGCAGCCCCGAAACATGGGGCAGCGACTACCTGGAACTGCTTATTGGTGAGCGCGATGACAACGAATATACCACGAACGGAATTCCGGAAGACTACAATTTTGAAAAACTTTACGAAGAAAACCAATCCTGGAGCAAATACGACCTGATGAACTCCATCAATTCGGGAAAACAAATGGTGCATCATGTGGGACATGCCGCACAAACCTATGTGGCTTATATGTCGAACACCGACATCACCAACGCCAATTTTTCGGGAGCCAATGGCATCGACCACAACTACACCCTGCTCCAAACTCATGGTTGCGACTGTGGCGCTTTCGACTACAGCGATTGTATTCTGGAAAAAATGGTGACCATCGACAATTTTGCCGTGGCCGTCATGGGCAATTCGCGCTTTGGATGGTTTAATGAAGGACAAACCGAAGGACCCGCAGCCCACCTCCATCGGGAAATGGTGGATGCCCTTTATGGAGAAGAAATCCGATTCCTCGGAAGTGCTTTTTTGGAAAGTAAAATTCAGACAGCCCCGTGGGTAGAAGCGCCCGGTCAATGGGAAGAAGGTGCTTTACGTTGGAACTTTTACGACCTCAACACCTTGGGCGATCCGGCCATGAGTGTATGGACCAACGAACCCATCGCCATCGAGGTGGCTTACGACAGTGAGATTGTGATGGGAACCACCTCTGCCCAAGTAACGGTAACCTCGGGAGGTACGGCCATGGCCAACTTCACCTGCTCCATACTCAAAGAAGGAGTTTTGGTAGGAACAGCGGTTACCAACACCGCCGGTATAGCCAACATTACTTTTGATGAAGTTATTACCGAACCCGGCGATGCCAGCCTGATAGTTGTGGGAAGAAACTGTTTACCAACAGAATACGGCATACAATTTATTCCCGGAAACGGTGCCTACGTGGTTTATTCGTCCTACCAAATCAACGACGAACTGGGCAACAACAACCAATTGGCCGACTATGGCGAAACGGTGATGCTTGACGTAACGGTTGGCAATGTTGGTCTCGACGTGGCACAAAGCCTTGTAGGAACCCTGTCAACAGAGGATGAATATATTACCATCACCGATGACACAGCCGATTTTGGAGATATTGCAGCAGGTGCGTTGGCCACCGTTGACAATGCTTTTACGGTAGATTTTCATGACAACATGCCCGACCAGCATCAGGTACTTTTTACACTCCATTGCCAAACCGCCAGCGGTTCCTGGGAATCGATGTTTGAAATTACAGGTCAAGCACCACAACTTCACTTGGGCGATCTCTCGGTTTGGGATATGACCGGTGGTAATGGCAGCAACTCCCTCGATCCGGGAGAAACCGACACCCTCCGTATCAACGCTTCCAATTTCGGACACAGCAATTGTACAGAAACTGAGGTGGAACTCACCACTTCGAGCCCATGGATTACACTAAATACCAACACTCTATCATTAAACGAACTTGCCACGGGAGAAACCAAAATAGCCGGATTTGAAGTGGTAGTGGATAACAATGTCCCCATTGGGACGGTGGTGGAATTGGTTTGTCATCTTTCGAGTGGCACCTACTCCGATGAAAAAGCATATTATCTGCCCATCGGATTGATGATGGAAGACTTTGAAACGGGAGATTTTTTGCGATTCGGATGGCAACACGGAGGTCAACTGCCCTGGATCATCGACGAACAGAACCCTTACGAAGGAGCCTTTAGCGCACGTTCGGGTGCCATTGGTGATTATGGCACTTCCGAACTCATCATCGATTTGGAAGTGCTTTCCGATGATCAGGTTAGTTTCTGGTCAAAGGTTTCATCGGAGGAAGACTACGACTTTTTGCGGTTTTACATCAATGGCAGTCTCCAATATGAAGCTTCGGGCGAGGTGGACTGGATAGAAAAAACTTTCCCCGTTAACGCAGGAACTCACCAACTCAAGTGGGTGTATGAAAAAGACATCAATACCGCTTCAGGAGCTGATGCCGCCTGGCTCGACAACATCATTTTCCCGGCCACGGGTACCATTCTGGGAGTTCATACCAATCAACTACCAACCTCAATAAGCATTTATCCCAATCCTGCTTCCGGTCAGGTGCATATCCAAAGTAATCAAATGATTAACCGGGTGCGTGTGTTTGATATTGGCGGTCGTTTGATCCAAAGCGAAAATGGCGGAGAGAAAGCATTGTTACTACAAACCAACCAATTGGAAAAAGGCATTTACTTCCTTCAAGTGGAAACCGCAGCAGGTTCACATATCGAAAAACTCATCGTTCAGTAGTTGATCTTTTAGATAGGTTGTATGGAGGAACTGATTTTGAGACTGTTTCTTACCAAATAATTGAGATGATTCCATAAATCGGAAACGCGACATTGGCCGGATCATCCCCGATTATTTCAACACCGACTTTTACGACCAAATTGGCCGTGAAGGCCACAAAATTTGTATCTTTGAAGGGAGTAAACAACCCTTGATATGAGTGAGATTACAGACAATCTGATCGCATTTGGACGCAGTTCATTTTTAAACAACGAAAACCGGTTTACCACCATTGGCAATGGCTCCATTGGGGGCAAGGCACATGGACTGGCACGCGTAAATCAACTATTGCAACATCCTGATATTCAAAATAAATTCCCATCCATCGACATCGGCATACCCGCCATGACGGTCATCAGAACCGATGTTTTTGATGCATTCATGAAGCGCAACAACCTCTACCCCATCGCCCTGTCAACACTCACGGACGATCGCATTGCCCACGCTTTTCAGAAGGCCGCTTTGCCCATGGAAATTCTGGGAGATTTACGTGCCTTGATTGCCCAGGTAAACACACCCCTTGCCGTACGTTCCAGCTCCATGTTGGAAGATGCCATGCACGAACCCTTTGCCGGAATTTACGGCACCAAAATGACTCCCAACAACCAACCCGACACCACCACCCGTTTCAATAAGCTGGTGGAAGCCATCAAGTATGTTTATGCCACCACTTTTTTTAAAGCTGCCAAAGACTACATGAAGGCCACCAAACACACCTCCTCCGACGAAAAAATGGCCGTCATTATTCAGGAAGTGGTGGGATTGCGCCATGGACAACGATTCTATCCCGAATGTTCGGGAGTAGCGCGTTCGCGAAATTTTTACGCCTTCGGCAATGCCACCCCCGAAGACGGCATCGCCAGTCTGGCACTGGGATTGGGCAAAACGGTGGTGGATGGCGGCATGGTTTGGTCATATTCACCGGCCTATCCCAAAGCCGACCCGCCGGCGGGCTCGGTTTATGAGCTGCTTAAAATCACCCAAACAAAATACTGGGTCATCAACATGGGTCCGGCACCTGCCTACGATCCGGTAAAAGAAACCGAATACATGGATCACCTGGAACTGGAAACAGCCGAAGAAGACAAAACTTTGCGGTGGGTGGCTTCCACACTCGATGGCACCTCCGGCAGGTTGGTAATGGGAGTGGGCAAATCCGGAGCCAGGCTGTTGAATTTCGCTCCCCTGCTTCGACTAGACGATATTCCGCTCAACGACCTCATCATCCATTTGCTAAAAGTATGCGAACAAACCTACGAGGCCACCATAGAAATAGAATTTGCCATGACCTTTGAGGCAGGAAAGAAACCCAAATTCGGCTTTTTGCAGGTACGCCCCATGGTAGTTTCCCACGAAGAAGTGGACGTAAAGCCCGAGGAACTCAAACAACCGGACGTGCTTGTTTCGTCACCCAGCGTTTTGGGCAATGGCACCAACAACGAAATTACTGACATCGTTTACATGAAACCCGGCACCTTCGACCAAAACCTCACCCAAAAAATTGCCCTGGAAATTGATAAAATTAACGAACAACTCACCCAAGAAAAAAAACCATACCTGCTCATGGGCTATGGCCGCTGGGGAACCTCGGACGCCTGGGCAGGAATACCGGTGGACTGGGGTCAGATTTCAGGTGCCAAAGCCATTGTGGAAGCACCTCTGGCAGGCATGAACTCCGAACTCAGTCAGGGCTCTCACTTTTTTCACAACGTCACCAGCTTCAGCGTGCTCTATTTTTCGGTGCCCTACTCCGGTGTATTCCCCATCAACTGGGAGTGGCTGGCTCAACAAACGGTGGTTAGCGAAACAGACACTGTAAAACATGTAAAAACCGATCGTCCGCTTTCCATCAAGGTGGATGGGAAATCAGGGAGAGGAGTTATTCAGTTCAAAGTTGGCAGTAATGTTAAATAAACATGTTCAAAATGAAATTTTACTGAAAATTTGGAATATGTTATCCAAATAGGTAACTTTGCTAAAAAATAAAGACTTTTGCTTTTGAATGAAATTATAAGAGACGTAGGAATCTATAAAAATCATTTTAAGGAATTCTACAAAAAGCAGACCATAGCTGTTAGAAAAAAGATTGACTGGACTATCCTCCTCATTAGAACAATGAGAATTATTCCAGACAAATTTTTAAAACGACTTTCTAAAACAGATGGGCTATGGGAAATTAGAGTTTCAGCGGGAAATGGAATATTTAGAATATTCTGCTTCTTTGATAAAGAAAACCTAATAATCCTTTTATCCGGATTTCAAAAGAAAACCCAGAAGACACCAAAAAATGAAATTGAACGCGCAGAAAAACTAAAAAAGGAATACTATGAAGATAAATAAGAATATAACATCTTTTGACTCTCATCTTGACGAAAATTATGGACCTTTAGGCACAGAAAGTCGTGACAAGTTCGAGGAAGAATTTGAAACTTTTAGAATTGGTGTTTTAATTCAAGAGGCTCGTAAGAGGAAGCAATTAACTCAACAAGAACTCGCTGACAAAGTTGGGACAACTAAGAACTACATCTCGAGAATAGAAAACGATGCAAGTGATATTAGACTTTCAACTCTTATCAGAATTATAAGAGAAGGACTTGGTGGAAATTTGCAGTTATCATTTGACATATGATCAAGAATAAAACACTATTGGCAACATTGCATAATATTTTATGGCGGGTTACATTATATAAATGAATATTTTAGTTTCAATTACAAATCAGTGTGGACAGAAAGATTTGTCTTTTAAGTCCGTCACAAAGCATATGCTTCCCAATAACAGTACATCATGACCGGCAACAAACCCCTCGAACAACTGATTTCTGAGCTAAAAGAACGGGCTAAAGAGCTCAACTGCTTGTATGAAGTGCAAGAAGTGCTCAACCAACCCATGCTTTCCAACGAGGAAATCTGTCAAAACCTCATTCGGGTAATTCCGCCGGGATGGCAGTATCCGGAAATTTGCAAAGTAAAACTAAGTTGTTTTGGAAAAACCTATACCTCCGACGGCTTTGTAGAAACCGATTGGCACATTCAATCAAACATTGTGGTGCAGGACCTGTTGGCCGGAGAAATTACCGTGTATTATACCGAAGAACGTCCCGCTTCCGACGAAGGTCCTTTTTTGAAAGAAGAAAGAAAACTGATAGACACCATCGCCGAGCGGTGCGCGCTGTTCATGCTCCACCAAAAACTTAAAGCAGTATTCGACCAAAACACCTCCCCGAACAAAGACCAAAAAAGTGAGTGGTGGGTTATCCTGGATATGCTTAAACAAACCGATCCCAAACTACTGATCCGATTGAGCCGCCGGATGATCAACTACCTGTGTTGGACGGGCGTGGAAGAGGCCGGACGTATGCTGGAATACTTCAGTCCTGCCTTTAAAAGCAATGTAACCATGCTCACGGAGGTGAACAGTCCCTACCAAAAGCAACCCGACAGCGATTTGTTATCGGTTAGTTATCAGATATTTGAGCTGGCATCGAAACATATCTCCGAACGCGAGATCATTCAACACATCCAAAAATGGACCAAAGAAGACCGATCGGGGTTTTTGGCAGAAATCCTGGAAAATATGGGGTCATCGCTCTCCGACATCAATGCAGCTGTGGAGCGCTATCATCATCTGGCACCACACATGCTTGAGTTGTCGAAACCCCGCGAAAAAAACTTCAAAGTATCCCTCATCCGGCGTCTGCTCACCGACCAATCCGATTTTCTTCACATTGCCAAAAACCATATCAAAATAGACAGTTTTTATACCCTTTTGCAACACATCATCTATCCGGCGGGCAGCCATGGCCAACTGGGAGGCAAGAGTTCGGGGTTGTTTTTGGCCGATCACATCCTCAAGGAAATTGAACACCCCGATCAGAGTGTTGGAAAAATCAAGATCCCCAAAACATGGTACCTCACTTCTGACGGACTGCTCAGCTTCATGAGCTACAACAACCTGGAAGAGGTGATGGAACAGAAATACAAGGACATCGCGCAGGTACGTCAGGAATATCCCTACGTGGTGCATGTGTTCAAAAACGCCCTGTTTCCCCCCGAAATGCTCAAAGGCATCACCATGGCATTGGATGATTTTGGTGAGGTGCCACTGGTGGTACGTAGCTCCAGCCTGCTCGAAGACCGTGTGGGAAGTGTGTTTGCAGGAAAATACAAGAGCTTGTTCATTGCCAATCAGGGAGATAAGGAAACCCGCCTGATGGCCTTGCTGGATGCCATTGCTGAGGTGTACGCCTCCACCTTTGGACCCGACCCCATCGAATACCGCGCCGAATATGGCCTGTTGGATTACCGTGAAGAAATGGGCATCATGATTCAGGAAGTGGTGGGCAAGAAAACCGGCAACTACTTTTTTCCCGCCTTTGCCGGGGTTGCTTTTAGTCACAACGACTTCCGTTGGTCGAGCCGCATCAAGAGCGAAGATGGATTAATCCGACTGGTTCCCGGACTGGGAACAAGGGCCGTGGACAGGTTATCCGACGATTATCCGATGCTCATTTCACCCGGACAACCCGACCTGAAGGTAAACGTAACCATCGACGAAATTGTGCGCTATTCACCCAAATACATGGACGTCATCAACCTGACCACCGGGCAGTTTGAAACCATTGAAGTGGAATTGCTCCTGAAAAGATATGGCCGCGAATATCCCGCCATCAGCCGTGTGGTCTCCATTCTGAAACAAGATTTTATTCAGCCGGCACGACCTCTGGGTATGAATTTCAATGATGATTGTTTTGTGGTGAACTTTGAAGGACTTATCAAGCGAACTCCTTTTGTACAAGAGGTGAAAAACATGCTCGACATCCTGAAAGAAAAATACCACCATCCGGTGGACATCGAATTTGCCCACGATGGACAGGATTTTTACCTGTTGCAGTGCCGTTCGCAAAGTTCAGGACTGAACTGCAAACCCGCCGATATTCCATCTAATCTGCCTGCTGAAGAAGTGGTATTCACAGCCTTAAAACACATCCCCAACGGAGTGGTGAGCAATATCACCCATGTGGTTTATGTGGATCCGGTGCAATATGGATTGTTATCAAAACACGAACATTTGGTGCAGGTGGGGCATGCCATCGGACGGCTCAACACGCTGCTTCCCAAAAAGCAATTCATCCTGATGGGTCCGGGCAGGTGGGGTTCACGGGGCGACATCAAGCTGGGGGTAAGTGTTACCTATTCAGAAATTAAAAACACCGCTATCCTCATCGAAATAGCAAGAAAAACCAACGACTATGTCCCCGATCTGTCGTTTGGCACCCACTTTTTTCAGGACCTGGTGGAAGCCAACATTAAATACCTTCCATTGTATCCCGATGACCGGGGTGTGCATTTCAATGAAGATTTCTTTCAGCAGTCGCCCAATGCTCTGGAAAGCCTTTTGCCCGATATGGCCCACCTGAACAAGGTGATTAAAGTGATCGACCTGCCCTCCTCCGTCGACCATCGGGTATTGGAAGTGCTGATGAATTCCGAACGATCGATGGCTGTGGCGCATTTGGTGGGTACGGATTCCACACGTCCGGAAGAAATTATCACCGAAAGGGTAATCAAACCTTTGGATAACAATGACATTCATTGGCAATGGCGACAACAAAGTGCCGAACGTTTGGCGGCTTCGCTGGATGCCAACAAGTTTGGCGTGATGGCTATCTACCTATTTGGCAGCGTAAAAAATGCCACTGCCGGACCAGGAAGCGACATCGATTTGTTGATCCATATCCGGAATACACCGGAACAACAAGCCCAACTTAAAGCGTGGCTCGATGGCTGGAGTATGAGTTTGAGCCAGATGAACCACCAACGAACGGGGGTGAATAAAACAGATGGCCTGCTCGACGTCCATTTCGTTACCGATGACGACATCGCCAACAGAACCAGCTATGCCATTAAAATAGGCGCTGTTACGGATGCGGCGAGACCTATTTGGGTGAGGAAGGGATGAAGAGGTGAAGAGGTGAAGATGTGAAGGGGTGAAGGGGTGAAGAGGTGAACGGTGAACAGTGATCAGTGAGCCAAAAGCCAAAAGCAAATAGCCATAAGCCACTATCTCTCAGCCGACTAAATCAGTTCCCTGACAGCGTGATCAGGGACATCGGGGTCAAACATTACCAAAGCCAATTCAGGGCCATCGTGTGCAGCGCCCATCATGGTGGTACGACCAGAATTTTGTTTCCACTCGCCGGTAATTCGTACCGACTCATGCACATGTCCGTGGAGGGTAATATGGGGCTGCATTTCTTCGATCATACGTTGTATGGCAATGCTGCCCACATGCACGTCCAGAGGTACATGGTCCACGGTTTTTCCATCAAGGGCAGCCCGATCGAGCGATGTTTTATATGGGGGACTATGAAAAAGACAAATGGCTTTGCTCATATTAAGTCCTGAAAGAAGCAACTCCAGGTCCTTTTGAATGGTGCCATAACGCAACTCATATTTCGACAAAGGCACACTGCGATAGCCTTCTTCGGGGGAAACACATCCGGGATCCACATAGGCACTTACATCATATTTCTCCCAATCCTTGAGCAAGAAAGGCGTAGGCGGAATGTACGGATAACCCACCACCTTCCAACCATGCCAGTCGACCACCCGGTTGGGAATGTAATGCCACAAACCCCTTTGCTCTCCCTCCAAAAATTTATCTTCCTCTCCCCTGCCATCATCGTTTCCGGGAATGACAAAAACCTGAGGATAAGTCATATCCGGCAGGTTTCGCAATTCAGTAAAATGAGAAAAAAGAAAATCGTCGAAAAAATCCATTGAAGTGGATCCTGAAGAAGTCAGCTGATGCAAACCTGAAGGCAGCAGGTCACCTCCCATGAAAATGGCCTCCGGCTTTTTCTGTCGCACCGCATCGAAGAGCTTGAGGTAGCGCGACTTTTTTCCATGTAAATCAGTAGCAAAAAAACAGGAGTTCGACATGTATTAAAAGATAACTACTTACCCAGACTGATGATTAATCCACCGGAAAAGTCGCCCTGAACAATGGCTGCATACGAATCCACATACAAACCACCGCCTGAACCACCCGACCCAATACCGTAATAGCCACCCACACCACCAAAATTCATGGGCATCATCAACCTACCCCGCAACATAATACCTACCCGCTCAGACACCATCAATTTGGCTCCCAGCCCAAGGGTGATTGAGAAACGCCAGGTATCGTTGTAGTTGCTTACTTTGGGACTAAAAATGGTGGCACCCATGGAAAAGGATCCGAAAGGCTTGATTTTATCGTCACCTCCAAGCGTTTTCAGCACGCCAATTTGCAAATAATTGGTGGACACATCTACTTCATCGTCGTTGTAACCAATTTTATAAGCAGTGAATTTGGCCTTACTGTCAAGCCTTGAATAGCTGATTTCCAGATCAGTGGAATACTTAATATCCGGCACAATAATGGAAACACCATAGTTCATGCCATCGGCAATTTTTAATTTTCCTTCGTAAAATTTAACACTTCCGCCAAACATGTATCCAACCGACGGAACAATTTCCACCTGACTATAGGCCAAAACCGGAAAGAGCAGGATCAATAACAGAGCTTTTAATTTATTCATGGAAGTAGGTTTATTGAGTAGTTGATATCTGTGGCTAAAATAGAAATTTATTTGTTGCACCCGCAAGATGTGGCAGCTAAGCAATCACAAACAGAAAAGTTAGTTGAATTGTATCGGAAAATATTGGCGAGCACAGCTGGTTTTATCAGCGCTTCCGGGAATTTTGTTTGACCGTTTGGCATTATAAAACCGCAAATACAAAACATCGATATATGGTACATTCGCCCATTTACACAAATAAATTCCCTAATTTTACGCAAACAAAACCCAATGACCAATTATTGGCATGAAAGATGAAGATGATTTTAAACGGTGAAAAATATTTAGAAGGCTGGTTATTAATTTAGCACGTGAGTAATTTCGTTGTAAATATTATGGAAATCGCTGATGGAGTTGGGTTTCATCAGACGTTTTGTTTCAGTAAAAAAACTACCCTTCCCCCCAAAAAAACCTACCCCTTCCTCCCGGTAAAATGCAGCGAATCGCCCTTCACACCATAGCCTACCACGCATCCGGCTTCGGCCACCTGGCGCTCAAGATTTCGCAGGCTGTCTTCGGCTTCTTCGTCCACACCGGGTTTATTGAGGTAGAGGGCATAGTTGTTGCGGTACAAACCGGGGGTAATATTGGGCATCATCACGTTGGCGCCCACTTTCAGGGCATTGATGCGCCCACGCTTGTCCAATGCCTGCAAAGCTGTGGTGGAGGCAATGTTGATGTCTTTCATCATTATACGCAACAGGGCAATCATTTTCAAACTGAGTTGAATGCGTTCAGCCACGGGTATCAGGGTGTGTTGGTATTGATACAATGGGGTGTCCTCATGCTCGATATAAGGGCCCATGCCACACATGTCGATGTCCAGATCGCGCATAAACAACAGGTCGGAGGCCAAATCGACCATGGTTTGAAAGGGCAGCCCAATCATCACGCCCGTTCCGGTTTGGTATCCGGTGGATTTCAATAAATCCAATGCCTTCAGGCGTGTGTCGTAATCGTGCATGGCATCCTGCGGATGAATTTTATGGTACAATTCCGGATTGGACGATTCGATGCGCAGAAGATATCGGGTAGCGCCCAATTCCCGCCAATGCTGATAGGTGGCGCGGGTTTGTTCTCCACATGAAAGGGTTACGCCCAACTGACCATTGCCCAATATGTGCGCACGCTGCAAGATGTGGTCTATTTTCCGGATAAAAGTTTCGGTTTGCAACTCACCCGACTGCACCACCAAGCTACCCATATTGCTGTCCACGGCATACTGTATGGCACGGTCAATCTCGGCATCGCTAACCATGTAGCGGTGACAATTGGAGTTGCTTTTTCTGATTCCGCAATAGTAGCAATCCTTTTCGCAGATATTCGACAGCTCGATGAGTCCGCGCAAATACACCTTGTTTCCTGCATATTGGGCTTTGATGCGTGCCGCTTCCGTGAAAATGACCTGTGTTTCAGCTTCATTGGCAGTGAGCAACCTCACCAAGGTTTCATGGTTGAATTGGCGCGCTTTTAATATGGAAACAATTGCACTGCTCATGACCAGACTATCTTTTGGGAAAGGGAGCCACGGCCCTGTCGAAAATTCCGTTCATGTAGGCGATGGAAAGTCCGTAATTGGTAACGGGAACTCCTGCATCCAAAGCGGATTTCAAACGTCCGGCCAACTGTTTTTGGGTCACCACACAACCGCCACATTGCACAACCAATGCATAATTGGCGATGTCTCCTGGGAAAGGATCATTGCCTGCCACCACATCAAAATCCAGGTTCTTTCCGGAAAATTTGGATATCCACTTGGGAAGTTTCACCCGGCCAATGTCGTCGCAACTCACATGGTGGCTGCACGATTCGAGAATGAGCACCCGATCGCCGTCCTGAAGCTGACCCAATTTCGGCGTGCCTGCCATGTAGGCATCAAAATTGGCACGAATGCGGGCAAACAACACACTAAATCCGGTAAGCGGAATGTGTTCGGGAACTATTTTTGAAACCATGCCAAATGCCTGACTATCCGTTACTACCAACGAAGGCTGCCATCCCCGATCAAACACATCCTGCAATTCTGTTTCTTTGACCACCAAACAAAGGGCATCGTGGTCGAGCACATCGCGAATGGCCATTTGTTGGGGTAAAATCATGCGACCTTCGGGGGCTTCGGAATCGATGGGTGTTACAAGCAGCACCAAATCCTTGGGCTTCACCATGCCTTCAAAAAGCGATGGCTTGACGTAGGCGGATGGGGGTATTTTACTTTTGATGAGTTCGGTGGCAGGAACCAACGAAGCGCCATTTAACGCACTAACATCCAATGGTTCTACTTCTGTTTTTCGCAGGATATTTGCCTTTACCTCCTCCAAAATGGGTTGGTTATCTGCTTTGTTGTGAAATATTACAAAAGGAACTTCGTATGCTTTAAATTTCTCCACCAGAGCTTCTTCGTAACTACCAAATTGGTTGTTGGCAATTACCAGAATGGCCAGATCGATGGTGGGAATTACTTTCAAACTACGCTCGATGCGTTTTTCACCCAACTCACCTGAATCATCAATTCCGGCGGTATCGATGATGATGGCCGGGCCAATGCCAAAAATTTCTACTGATTTTTTCACAGGATCGGTGGTGGTTCCGGCAAAGTCGGAAACAATGGCCACATCCTGCCCCACCAGCATGTTAATGATGGAGCTCTTTCCGTTGTTTCTTCTTCCGAACAAACCTATATGTGGTTTTAAGTCTTTTCCTTTGGACATGATCTGAGCCTTTGAGTATGGTGTAATTAGTTATTTCAGGGCTCCGTCTGGAGCAAAATCGTTTTCATCTATTTCGTCCGCCATGGGCGGAAAGTGCAATTCTACAAAAATTCCTTTTCCGGTCATTTACATTCCTCACGGGAAAATAGAGTCGGCTTTAGATATTAAAAATACAAATCCCGTTCGCCGGTTTTTATTTTTTCAATACGCTCCCTGACTGCGCTTTCCAGCTTGGGCTCATTGAGATCGGCAATATTTTTCTCAATGAGCTTCCAGCCTTTTTCAGCGGTTTCAGGTCCTGCATAGTCCATGATGTATTCCGACAAAGTCAGGATGGCGTTGGGTGTGCAAAACCGTTTGATAAAACCCGGAACAGAAAACTCCATGAAATGCTCGCCCGTTCGGCCTTTTCGGTAACAAGCCGTACAAAACGAAGGAAGATAATCCGTATCAATCAGTTCATCAATCACTTCCGCCAGCGAGCGTTCATCATTGATTAAAAATTGCTCTTTGTTGAGGTCCTGAGGCACTTTTTCTCCCTTGTTGCCATAGGCACCCATTTCCAGTTTGGTACCGGCGTCAATTTGAGAGCATCCATACTGAAGCACCTCTTTACGAATGTGTTGAGGTTCGCGGGCTGTCAGAATCATGCCGGTATAAGGCACGGCCAGTCGGAGAATGGCGACAATTTTTGTAAAGGTGTCGTCGTCCACATGATACTGTGGATTTACCTTAAATTCAGCGGCATCAGTCAAACGGGGAAATGAAATGGTGTGCGGTCCCACATTGTAACAAGATTCCAGGTGGTTGGTGTGGCGCACCAGTCCCATCACCTCAAAGCGCCAGTCGTAAAGCCCGAAGAGGACCCCGATACCCACATCATCGAGGCCTGCTTCCTGGGCGCGATCAAGCGAAGTTAACCTGTAATTGTAATCCGCTTTTTTTCCACTCGGATGGTACCAGGTATAAGCCTCCGGATGATAGGTTTCCTGAAACACCTGGTAGGTTCCGATTCCGGCTTCCTTCACTATTCTGAATCCTTCCACATCCAAAGGTGCCGCGTTGATGTTCACCCTTCTGATTTCTCCATTACCGGTTTTTACACCATACACGGTTTTTACATTGTCGGCAATGAATTCGGGTGTATATTTTTTATGTTCACCATATACCAGAATCAGTCGTTTTTGACCATTTTCTTCCAAGGCCGTTACGTTCTGCACCAATTCCTTGTCGGTCAGGGTTTTGCGCAAAGCCTCGCTGTTGGAAGCACGAAAACCACAATATTTGCAGTTGTTGGAACAAAGATTGCCCACGTACAAGGGGGCAAACAGTACAATGCGGTTGCCATACACCTTCTTTTTCAGGTCTTTGGCTCCCTGCTTGATGATTTCCACCAAAGCAGGATTGGTGGTATTCAACAAAACGGCCACTTCTTGCAGTGTAAGTCGCTTTTTATCCAGCGATTTGGCCACAATTCGCTTCACTTCGGCACGTATGGATACGGCGTCTTTCAAAAAGGATTCTATTTCGTCGGCATCGATAAAGGGCTGTTGTGGTTGGTCGGGAATCCGGTATTTTTCGGGATAGAATTTCATGGCTGGAGGATTTATTGAATGGGCAGTGTTATGATAAAAGTAGTCCCGATGTCGAGGGTACTTTGCACCTCAACGGTTCCATTGTTCAGGTCAATCATTTTTTTCAGAATGGAAAGGCCGAGTCCGCTTCCGGAAATATCACGGGTTTTATCGGTTTTGATTCGGGTAAATTCCTGAAATAATTTCGACAGGTTTTCTTCGGAGATGCCAATGCCGGTATCTTCCACCTTTATCAAAACGCGGTTGTTTTTCTTTTTCATGTTGAAATGCACCTCACCGTTTTCCTTGTTGTATTTCACGGCGTTGGACAACAAATTGTTGAAAATGATTTCGATTTCCTCGGCGTCGGCAGTAATCATCATGTCTTCGTCGGCATCGAAATTTATTTTCACGTTGCGCTGTATGGCCAAAGGTTCGATGGTATGGATGGCGAGGCGGGCAATTTCCGACAAATCCACTTTCTTCAGCTCACGGTTTTTCTTACCCGATTCCAGCTTGGTGAGGTCGAGCAAATCCATGATCAGTCCGCGCATCCCTTTAATCCGGATGAGAGAACGGTCGATCATGGCCATATAATCGTCGATGCTGTCGCCCACCTGTTTATCCTGCATTATTTTCAGATAACCTTCGATGGCATTGAGCGGCGACTTGAGCTCGTGTGAAAGCACAGACAAAAACTGAAATCGAATTTGTTTGCCTTCCTTGTTCATACGCTTGGTCATACGCTTGAGGAACAAGTGCTTAGAGATGCTCTCGATGGCCGTTTTCAGTTCCTGTGGCGTGAATGGTTTGGGAACAAAATTAAAGGCGCCAAAATTGGTAGCTTTCACGGCGATATCCAGCGATGCATAGGAAGTAATCATCATCACCGCCGCATCCAGCTTCATTTTGTTAACTTGTTCCAGCACCTCAATTCCCTGAATACCCGGCAGTTTGTTGTCGAGCAGGATGATATCCACCTGACCATCTTTGATAATTTCCAAAGCCTCTTCACCGGTGGCCGCTTCGATGATATGAAACGAGAAATCTTCATCCAAAAAAGGGAATCCGACGGTATAGTTTCGCAAAATTCGTTCGATTCCGGACCTGATTCCGGGTTCGTCGTCAACAATCAGTACATTTAGTTTTTCCATGGCCTTTAGTTTTTTATCAACTTTCGTTGAAAGATACGGTGCTGTTTTGTTCGCCTTTCAACCTTGACATTAAAGTTTCAGCAACTTGTTTATTTCGCGGTGTAGCTGATCGCCACGGATTCCTTTTTCCAGGTACAAGTCGGCTTTGATCCAGTTTTTATCTTCTTCCGTTTCCACATTAAAACTGATACCGGTTTCGGTGGTAACGGCAGTGGCAATGATCACGGGCATGTTGGGATGAAGTCTTTTAGCTTTGTATGCCAACACAAATCCACTGTCCTGGGTTTCCATCATCAAATCGAAGATGGCCAGATCGGGTTTGGTGGTTTTCAACAGTTCTTCTCCCTCGGCACGGTTTTGAGCAGTAATTACCTCAAAACCAAAATGTTCAACTTGAATTTTCATTTGTTCCAGGTAATCCTGATCGTCGTCCACTATCAACACAAGTTTTTTTAATTCAGACATGGTATATCAATTTAATAATTTTTAATTCAATGGTTTACGTGGTAATGTAATTTTGAAACGGGTGCCTGTAGCGCCCACATTTGGGTCGTTTACCGACTTCACTTTTATTTGTCCTTTGTGCATTTTTACGATTCCATACACCAGTGGCAATCCCATTCCGGTGCCTTTGCCGATGGCTTTTGTGGTAAAGAATGGAGTAAATATTTTTTCCATATTCTCGGGAGCGATACCTGTTCCGGTATCTGCCACCGTAATTTTCACATCGTTTTCTGTGCCTTCCAGAATCAGCGACAACACGCCGCCTTCGGGCATGGCTTCCACGGCATTTTTTTCCAGATTGGTGAGCACCTGCATAAATTGGTCGCGATCGATCATGGCCATGGGATTTTCTATATTGGCCGTAAAATCGATGGAAACGGTGGCCGGTTTTATCACAGACTCCAGGCTATGTTCACAAAACTCCACCATATTGGTTTCCTGCAGGTTTACCTGACTTTTTCGCGCAAAGTTGAGCAATCCGCCCACGATATTTTTGCAACGATCGGCCTGTTCGGCGATGAGGGTCAGGTCTTTTATCATGGGATTGTCGGGCGCAACTTCCTCTTTCAGGATGTTGCTGTACATGGTAATCACACCCAGTGGGTTGTTGAGTTCGTGGGCAATTCCGGCCGAAAGCTGACCCATGTTGGCCAACTTTTCCGAATGACGTAAAGCCAGCCGTGCGTTGGCCAGTTTTTCGTTGCTTTCATTCAAATCGTTGATGGTGCTATGCATTTTTTCGATGGCGTAGGGCAAACACATTTCGCTTTCGGCCAAACCATTGAGGATGGCGATGGCATGTTCGCGGCAACTATCGTAACCACAAGCACCACAGTTGAGGTGGTCGGCGGGTTTTTGTTTTCCCATCGACAACAATATCTCGGTTATTTTGCTCTCCTCGGGCATCTCCATCAACTGACCTGCAGCCGAAAAACTGCGGCTGTAATCGATGTCGGCAAATCGCTCCACTTGCTCTTTCCAGGTTTGCTCATCCAAATGCAATAACTTATCAGAAACATACCGACTGATGATACTGCGGCGGCGAAACCTGCTGCCCCCTTTCGACATACCGGGGCCCATGATACAGCCTTCGCAGCAAAGCAATTCCAGATGCTTTCCTTTGAGGTTTCCTTTTTCGAACTCCTTGATGGCGTCCTTAAAATTATTCTTGCCATCGGTTACAATCACCGAACAATCAGTTACATCGGATGATTTCCCCATGGAGTTGAGCAATCCGTGACTTACCGGAAAACCGGCTCCTTTGGCCGAATAAGGAGGATCAAATTCGGAAGGTCGCACAGAGGTTGAATTAATTCCCAACTGATTGAACATGTCGCGCAGTTCGGTGAAAGTGATGGACTCGTCCACTTCGGCACTTTCGCCTTTTTTGGCGATGCAGGGACCCACAAACACCACTTTGGCCTCGTCGCCGTAGAGCCGTTTGATGATGCGGGTAATGGCCACCATGGGCGAAACCAACGGAGCCAAATGACCAATGAGGTTGGGATGATGTTGTTCAACATAAGCCACCACAGCAGGACAATCGGAGGAAATATAGCCCTCCACCTCACCGTGTTTCAACAGATCGTTGTATTCTCTGGCCACCATGTCGGCACCAAACGACACCTCCACCACTTTGTGAAAGCCCAATTTGCGCATCATGCCCACAAAAATGCGGTGGTCGTCGTATTCGGTAAATTCGGCAGGAAAACTGGGAGCAACAGCAGCAACCACCAATGGTTGGGTAGCCAATAGCGTTTGAACACCTTCTTTCATTTCCATAAACGCTTTGGCGCCCTGACTGCATACGTTGACACAGTTTCCGCATACGATGCAACGCTCACCCACCACTTCAGCCTGACCATTAATAATTTTAATGGCCTTTACCGGACATTCACGAACACAGGTGTAGCATACCCTGCACCTGTCTTTTACCGTGTAAACCAGTTTATTTCTGCTGATGTGTGTCATGGTGTTGGTTGTTAGTTGGTGAAGGCTATCCGGGAAGCCCTAAGTATCAAATTCATTAACCAAAAAAATCTAAATCCTTTCTTCCCGGCAGCATCACCGTAGTTTTTATTTTACTACCTCGCGTTCGTGATAGTGTGTATGCAACAAATCATGGCTCTTATGACCCAGAGGTTCGCCCAGAAACTCCTTATATAACTCAATAACTTCCGGATTTTTGTGCGATACTTTGATTCGCTCAGTTTCATCAATTCGGTACAAGGCTTTCATGCGCGCCTTAAGCTGTTCTTCGCTGGTGCCAATATGTTGTCCGCCACCACCGATACAACCGCCGGGGCAGGCCATGATTTCAATAAAATGAACATCATTTTTGCCCGCCTTAATTTCGTCGAGCAGTTTTTTGGCATTGGCCATTCCATTTACCACTGCCACACCCAGTTCCAGACCGTTGATGTTCAATTTAGTTTCTTTTCTTCCTTCAAATCCCCGGAGGGCAGTCAGTTGAAAATCAACCATTTCTTTACCTGTAAGGGTGTGAAAAGCGGTACGAATGGCTGCTTCCATCACTCCACCGGATGCCCCAAAGAGCTTACCGGCGGTACTGCGGAATCCCAGGGGCGAATCCACCAGTTCAGGCTTAATATTGAACATATCCACGCCAAAGAGTTTGAAAAACTTAGCCAGTTCGCGGGTAGTAAGCACTGCATCCACATCCGAAATCCCCTCGCGGGTCATTTCTTCGCGTTGCGCCTCAAACTTTTTGGCAGTACAGGGCATAATGGCCACTGAATATATTTCTTCCGGTTTCAGGTTTTCTTTGTCTGCAAAATGGCTTTTGATGATGGCACCCATCATTTGCTGTGGCGATTTGCACGAAGAAAGGTTGGGAATAAATTCCGGAACAAATTCTTCGGCATATTTAACCCAACCGGGGCAGCAACTGGTAATCATGGGCAGCACGCCTCCGTTTTGGATGCGGTGAATCAACTCGGCCGATTCTTCCATGATGGTGAGGTCGGCAGAAAACGAGGAATCGAAAATATGATCGAATCCCACCTTGCGCAAGGCCGCATTCAGAATACCGTTGATATCCACACCCGGCTCCATGCCTAACTCTTCAGCCATGGAAACAGAGATGGAAGGAGCATATTGCACCACCACACGTTTGGCAGGATTATTCAAGGCTTCCTGAATTTGGGCAAAGTGATTTTTTTCGGTTAACGCTCCTGTGGGGCAAACCATGATACACTGGCCACAATTGATACAACTGGAAGTATTCAAACCCTGATGAAAAGCCGTGCCAATAATCGATTTGTTTCCTCTGTTGATAAAATCGATACAGGCCACACCCATCACTTCTTCGCAAGTGTAAACGCAACGTCCGCAAAGAATGCATTTTTCGGGATCGCGTACGATGCTGGCACTCGACAGGTCGAGGTTGACGCGGTTTTTCTTACCCCGTATGCGGCGTTCAGTCACATGCAATTCTTCACTCAGGTTTTGCAGTTCACAATTTTTGTTGCGCACACAGTACAAACAATCGTCGGGGTGATTGGACAACAACAATTCGATGATGGTTTTGCGCGATTCAACTACGCGAGAGGAATGGGTAAGGATATTCATGTCGGGCTCGGCCGGGTATGAGCAGGAAGTGATCAATTTTCCTGTTTTCTGGTCTTCGACAACACACATGCGACAAGCGCCTGTTGGAAAAGCATCCTTAATATGGCAAAGGGTGGGCACCTTGATTCCGTTTCGGTTCATCACCTCCAGAATGGTTTCTCCTTTGGCGGCTTCCAGTGTTTTATTGTTTATGTTGATGGTAAAATCCATGTTAAACTTTTATTTATATTACGAAATGGTGATGGCGTCAAATTTGCACACTTCAAAGCAGTTTCCACAAGAAATACACTTATCTTCCACAATAAAATGGGGTGCTTTGCGCGAACCGATAATGGCATCGGTAGGACATTTTTTGGCACAAACTGTGCAGCCGGTACACTTGTCCACATCAATTTTAAAGGTCCGCAATTCGGTACATACGTTGGCCGGACATTTCCGGTCGAAAATATGCTCTTCATATTCGTGTCGGAACCACTTTAAGGTGCTCAACACCGGATTTGGCGCCGTTTGTCCCAACCCACAAAGGGAAGTTTCTTTAATCACTTTACCAAGTTTCTCCAGCTGCATGATGCCTTTGAAACGCTCAAGCGCTTCATAATCTGACCCTTCGGTGGGTTTATGGGTAATGCTTTCAAGAATTTCCAACATGCGTTTGGTTCCTTCGCGACAGGGGATACATTTTCCGCAACTTTCGCGTTGAATGAAATCCATAAAAAACTTGGCAACGTCCACCATGCAGGTATCTTCGTCCATCACCACCAGTCCGCCTGAACCCATCATGGCACCAATCTTCAACAACGATTCGTATTCGATGGCGATATCCAGATTGGCTTCGGTGATACATCCCCCTGAAGGGCCACCAATTTGAACAGATTTAAATTTCTTTTGGTTGGGAATGCCTCCGGCGATATCGAAGATCACCTGACGGATGGTAGTGCCCATGGGTACTTCCACCAAACCGGTGAGGTTCACTTTTCCCGAAAGGGCAAAAACCTTGGTTCCTCTGCTGTTTTCGGTACCAATGGCCATGTATTTTTCTACACCCCCATTAAAAATTTCGGGCAACGACGAGAGGGTTTCCACATTGTTGATGATGGTGGGCTTGCCAAACAAACCACTCACCGCCGGAAATGGTGGTCGTGGACGTGGCATACCCCTTTTACCTTCAATGGAATTGATCAGGGCAGTTTCTTCACCGCACACAAAGGCGCCGGCACCCATTTTCACTTTGATATCGAAGTCCACTCCCGAGCCAAAGATGTCCTTACCCAACACACCTAACTCGCGGGCTTGAGCAAGAGCAATATTCAACCGTTTGATGGCCAAAGGATACTCGGCACGGATATACACATAAGCTTTGGAAGCGCCGATTCCGTAGGCAGCAATGGCCATACCTTCAATCAAGCGGTGGGGATCGCCTTCGATAACGGCGCGATCCATAAATGCACCAGGGTCGCCCTCGTCGGCATTGCAAATTAAGTATTTTTGGTCGGCAGGGGTGTTGTAGGCAAATTTCCATTTTCTGCCGGTGGGAAATCCTCCGCCGCCACGGCCTCGCAATCCGCTTTTCTCAACCAAATCGCACACCTCAATGGAGCTTTGGTTATTGATCAATTGCAGATAACTGCCATAACCGCCAAAGGCCACATATTCTTCGATGCTCACCGGATTTACAATACCGCAGTTTTTAAGTACCACGCGGGTTTGCGGAGCAAAAAACGGATGTTCCATGAGGTAAGGAACACCCTCCCAAACGCGGTTGGTCTCGCTTGGCATCTGACCAAGTACACCTACATTTTCGGGCAATTCCAATTGAAAAACGGAATCCAGAAGTCCGTCAACCATGTCTTCGGATACTTTCTGAAAGGAAATCCGGTTGTGACCGGGCAGTTGAACATCCAGTAAAGGCTCGGCAGAACACAATCCAATACATCCCACCTCTACCACATCGGCATCCATCTGATGATTTTTCAGATATTCCCGGGTGGCGGTCAGGGTTTTGCCTGCTCCGGCACCCAAACCACAAGTGCCGGCACCTATAAAGATAACAGGCTTTTCGATGGTTTGGCGCGTAAAGGTGGTGGTGAACAGCTCGCGGCTTTTGGCATTATCGGCGTGATAAAGTGCCTGCAATTTGTCGATTAATAACTCCTGATAATTATGATGATGATTGCACATACCCTACTCCCCCTGATTTTTATATTGTTCTACGATTTCCTTAATGGAGGCTGCCGTTACTTTGGCATGAAATTCTCCATTGATGCATATTACCGGTGCCAGTCCGCAGGCTCCGATACAAGCTACCACTTCAATGCTGAACAATCCGTCGCGTGTGGTTTGTCCTGCCTTGGTTTTCAGGTGCTTTTCGAGTTCCTGCAACACAGTGGATGAGCCCAACACATGGCATGCCGTACCGCGACACACCTGGATATGGTATTTTCCGTAAGGTTCGAAACGGAATTGATTGTAAAAGGTGGCCACACCAAAAATTTTACTGGTGGGAATATTTAAGTGTTTACCCACCTCCACAATAGATTTTTTCGATAAATACCCCTCTTCGGTTTGAATATCCTGAAGAATGGGAATCAGGCTATCACGGCCGGCTTCGGAGTATTTATCGATAATATGTTGAACAACGGTCATTATCTGAGATTTTTATTCTTATTTAACTTGATTGGTTGCTTGGCTTTTCAACTATTCTTTTTCGGCCAGTTGCTTTTCGATTTCCGGGATCAACACATTGGCACTCACCGGTTTCCGTACAAAGGCATTCACGGGGAACCAAATACTTTCTTCATTTTCATTCAGATAATCCACGCCGGCATTTCCGGTAACCATATCTTTTACCAAAATCACCCGCAGATCACTGTATGCCGGGTCTTTTCTGAATTCGCGGGCCATGGCCTGCACACTGGGTTTGGTGGTGGTAAGCACATCGATGGAAGTTTGAATGATAATGGGCATGTCCTTTAACTCAGGGTCTTCCACAATTTCTTTTGCCAGTTCAAATCCTTCGAAATGGGTGGTCATCATCACATCCAAGATAGCCAAATCAGGTTTTTCTTTTTTCAAAAGTTCAATTCCCTGTTTTTTGTCGTTGGCAGATAATACCTGATAGCCTTTTGCTTTTAAGATGGCTTCAACAACGGTGATAATGTCGATATCGTCATCAACGATTACAATTTTCTTTTGCGTATTCATGGTCAGAGCGTTTATGGTTTTTAATGATGTAAAACTACTTCGACAAAACCACCCGGGTAAGGCAACAAATTACCGTTTTGCAAGGAAGCAAGTAGGGTTTTTATCGGCTTAAAACCGATACTATCAGGAAAGGAATTGCGTAAAAGTACTGGTTGGCATCAAGGCCAAAAAACTATGACTTAAAGTAGGCCTGCCCTGAATCGACTCCATACGCCTAAATCACAATAATACCTAGATTTGCACCATGATTTCATTTGCAGAATTTTCGCAACAATTGGCACATAAAATGAGTGCCCGCACACTTCCCGGCATGGAGGCTCAGTTGAGAATGGCACCGGAAACCCGCAAAGTGGAGCTCCGTAAAAAAGCGGATGCGGATACACGCCACAGTGCCGTGCTCATGCTTTTTTTTCCAAAAAACGAACAGGTTTGCCTGGTGATGATTAAGAGAGCGGCCGACAATTCGGTACACAGCAATCAAATTGCCTTTCCGGGCGGAAAACGCGAAACAGAAGATATATCGCTGATGCACACTGCCTTACGAGAAACCCATGAAGAAATTGGCATTCATCCGTCAGAGGTGAAAATAATTGGTCAGCTTTCCGACCTGTATATTCCCCCGAGCAATTTTATGGTTACGCCATTTGTAGGGATAATGGAGAAAGAGCCGGTTTTTGATCCCAACGAAGAGGTAGAACGCGTGTTGGTGGTTCCTCTTTCAGACCTCTTGAGTCGTAAGAATACCACCGAAAAAGAAATCAGTACAAGAATTGGAGAATGGATCGTACCTTGTTATACTTTGGATGGCGAAATTGTGTGGGGTGCGTCGGCCATGATGCTGGCTGAATGGCTTGCTTTGTACAACGAATAAAAACTGCATAAAAAAAGCCCCAAATTAGGGGCTTTTTTCATTTAGGCCTGAGCAGTGGGGCCACCCATGGTAAACGGAGGCAGACCACCGTCCTTATTTTCCTTAATGGAGCCATGCATGGCTTCAAACTTACGAATGTTGTCGGCCAACGCTTTCGACAAACGTTTGGCATGTTCAGGGGTAAGAATCACCCGCGATTTAACTTTGGCTTTAGGTGCACCCGGCATCAACTTCACGAAATCTACTACAAATTCGGCTTGCGAATGGGTAATGATGGCCAGATTACAATAGATACCTTCGGCAATTTCTTCCGGCAGATCGATATTTATTTTGTTGGCATTCTTTGGTTCTTCCATAGTATTAAGATTTAAAAAAAGCACCCTATTACTAAGGTGCTTTCAATTCATTGGTGTTTAAATTTCACTTTGATCATCATCCACATTCATGATACCTTCGTATTCCTCGCGCGATCCGACAATGATGTCCTCATAGTCGCGAAGTCCGGTACCAGCAGGAATTTTATGACCCACAATCACGTTTTCTTTCAAACCTAAGAGTTCGTCAGCTTTTGCTGTAATAGAAGCCACGGTGAGTACTTTGGTGGTTTCCTGGAAGGATGCCGCAGAAATCCAGCTGTTGGTCTGAAGTGAGGCACGGGTGATTCCTTGCAACACCTGAGTGGCCGTGGCCGGTTGAGCGTTTCTGGCTTGCACCAGGGCTTTGTCGCGACGACGCAAAGAGGAGTTTTCATCTCTGAGCTTACGGGCGCTTACGATTTGTCCCTGACGAAGGTTTTCTGAATCGCCTGTATCAACAACCACCATTTGTCCAAAGATTTCATCGTTCACTTCCTGGAATTCAACGCGGTTAACCAATTCCCCTTCAAGGAATCGGGTATCGCCCGAATCTTCCACTCTTACTTTGCGCATCATCTGACGCACAATGGTTTCAAAGTGTTTGTCGTTGATTTTAACACCCTGTAAGCGGTAAACCTCCTGAATTTCGTTCACGATGTATTCCTGAACAGCCATGGGACCTTTGATGGCCAGAATGTCTGAAGGAGTCATCACACCGTCGGAAAGTGGAGTTCCGGCTTTTACAAAGTCATTCTTTTGAGCAAGAATTTGCTTGGCGGTAGAAATAAGGTATTTTTTCTCTTCACCGGTTTTCGAGGTGATGATTACTTCACGGTTTCCGCGTTTGAGTTTGGGGCTAAAGCTTACCACACCGTCGATTTCGGAAACAACTGCCGGATCGGAGGGGTTACGTGCCTCGAACAATTCGGTTACACGTGGTAAACCTCCGGTGATGTCGCCCGACTTTCCAAAAGCACGGGGAATTTTCACCAGCAACTCACCTGCCTTGATGGAAGCACCCTCGTCAACGAGAATATGCGAACCAACAGGCATGTCGTAAGTACTCAGAATAACACCTTCTTTATTGAGAATCTTAATGATCGGATTCTTGTTCTTCAGGCGTGATTCAACGATAACTTTCTCAAAATAACCGGTTTGCTCATCCGATTCCACACGGTAGGTGATGCCCTCGATGATGTGTTCGAAAGCAATGGTACCTGCAACTTCGGAGATGATTACGGCGTTGTAAGGATCCCAGTCAGCAATGATATCGCCTTTTTTAACATCCGAACCATTTTTGATGAAAAGGTTGGCTGAGTAAGGGATATTTGCAGAAGCAAGAACCACGCCGGTGGCAGGATCAAGGATCTTCATTTCGGCCGAACGACCCACAACTACCTGATACTTTTTACCATCTTTATTGGTGTATTCTACAGTTCTCAGTTCATCAATTTCCAGACGACCTGCAAACTTCGATTCGATGCGTGAGGTGGTTCCAATGTTGGAAGCGGTACCCCCCTGGTGGAAAGTACGCAGCGTCAACTGAGTACCGGGCTCACCAATGGATTGGGCTGCAATAACGCCCACCGCTTCTCCTTTTTGAACCAAACGACCGGAGGCCAGGTTACGTCCATAACACAGGGCACAAACTCCTCTTTTGGATTCGCAGGTGAGTACCGAACGAATTTCCACATGTTCGATGTTGGATTCTTCAATCCGTTTGGCTACGGCTTCGTTGATTTCGCGACCTGCTTCAATAATTACTTCTCCTGTTTCGGGGTCGTAAACATCATGGAGGGTAACGCGGCCAAGGATTCTGTCGTAAAGTGATTCAACAACATCCTCATTCTTTTTCAATGCACTTATGGTCAATCCCCTGAGGGTACCACAGTCTTTTTCGTTGATGACCACATCCTGAGCCACATCCACCAGCCTACGTGTGAGGTAACCGGCGTCAGCAGTTTTAAGAGCGGTATCTGCCAAACCTTTACGAGCACCGTGAGTAGAGATGAAGTACTCGAGTACCGACAGTCCTTCCTTAAAATTGGAGAGAATGGGGTTTTCGATAATTTCACCACCTTTGGCACCTGATTTTTGAGGTTTGGCCATCAGACCCCTCATTCCTGAGAGCTGACGAATTTGTTCTTTCGATCCACGAGCACCTGAATCCAACATCATGTACACAGGATTAAATCCCTGATCGTCCTGAGCCAACTCCTTCATCAAGGTGTTGGTAAGGTGCGAGTTGGCATGTGTCCAGATGTCGATGATCTGGTTGTAACGTTCGTTGTTGGTGATGAATCCCATGTTATAATTGTTCACCACTTCTTCCACTTCTTCGTTGGCTTTTTGAACCAGTGATTCCTTAATTTCGGGAACCAACACGTTGCCCAGGTTAAAGGACAATCCACCTTTAAAAGCGGTGATAAAACCAAGATTCTTAATATCATCGAGGAAACGGGCCGTTACATCGGTACCTGTTACTTTCAGGATGTCACCAATAATATCACGCAATGCCTTTTTGGTCATTACGGAGTTGATATAGCCATATTCTTTGGGAACAAACTGGTTGAAGATTACACGACCAACGGTGGTTTCAATCATATGATTTACCGGTACACCATCCACCACATCATCTACTTTTACATGGATGATGGCATGCAGATCAACTCTTTTTTCGTTGTATGCGATGGTCACCTCCTCGGCAGAGTAAAAGCGCATACCTTCACCTTTTACAGGATGTTCGGGTGTGCTTTTGCGGGGTTTGGTGATATAATACAATCCCAGTACCATGTCTTGCGAAGGCACCGTGATGGGTGCTCCGTTGGCAGGGTTAAGGATGTTGTGTGAAGCAAGCATTAAAATTTGGGCTTCCAATACAGCGGCGTTGCCCAGAGGCACATGCACAGCCATTTGGTCACCGTCGAAGTCGGCGTTGAAAGCGGTACAAACCAATGGGTGAAGCTGAATGGCTTTACCTTCCACCAGTTTGGGTTGAAATGCCTGAATACCCAAGCGGTGCAAGGTAGGCGCACGGTTGAGCAGGATGGGATGTCCTTTTAAGATGTTCTCCAGAATATCCCAAACCACGGCATCTTTACGTTCAACGATTTTTTTGGCCGATTTCACGGTTTTTACAATTCCGCGCTCGAGCAGTTTTCTGATAATAAACGGCTTGAACAACTCAGCAGCCATGGCTTTTGGAATACCACATTCGTTCAATTGAAGTTCGGGTCCTACAACGATTACCGAACGACCTGAATAGTCAACACGTTTACCCAACAGGTTCTGACGGAAACGTCCTTGTTTTCCTTTTAAGCTATCGCTCAACGACTTGAGTGGTCGGTTCGATTCAGTTTTAACTGCGCTTGATTTACGCGAGTTGTCAAACAACGAATCCACAGCTTCCTGCAACATACGTTTTTCATTACGCATAATTACATCAGGAGCCTTGATTTCGATGAGTCGTTTCAGCCTGTTGTTACGAATGATTACGCGGCGATACAAGTCGTTGAGGTCGGAAGTGGCAAAACGTCCGCCATCCAAAGGCACCAAGGGGCGCAATTCGGGAGGGATAACCGGCACAATTTGTACAATCATCCATTCCGGTTTGTTTTCGGCACGGTTGCGGGCTTCACGGAAGGCTTCAAATACCTGAAGTCTTTTAAGTGCATCAGCTTTACGTTGTTGCGAAGTTTCGGTATTTGCCTTATGACGTAAGTCGAACGACATTTTATCCAAATCCAAACGGGCCAACAAGTCGTGAACGGCTTCGGCACCCATTTTGGCGATAAATTTATCGGGATGCGAATCGTCGAGGTGCTGATTATCGGGTGGCAAAGTATCGAGTACATCAAAATATTCTTCTTCGGTAAGGAAGTCGAGATAGGATATACCGGCATCTTGCTTGATACCCGGATTAATCACCACATAACGTTCGTAGTAGATGATCATTTCCAGCTTTTTGGTTTGCAGACCAAGCAACGAACCAATTTTGTTGGGAAGAGATCTGAAAAACCATATATGTACCACAGGAACAACCAATTGGATATGTCCCATGCGCTCGCGGCGAACCTTTTTTTCGGTTACTTCAACTCCACATCGATCGCAAACAATACCTTTATATCGAATCCGTTTGTATTTACCACAGTGACATTCGTAGTCTTTTACCGGACCAAAAATACGTTCGCAAAACAAGCCATCGCGTTCGGGTTTGTAGGTGCGGTAGTTAATGGTTTCGGGTTTCAACACCTCGCCATGCGAACGATCGAGGATCGATTCGGGAGAAGCCAGACTGATGGTGATATTGTTAAACGAACCTGGTATTTTGCTGTCTTTTCTGAAAGCCATATGTTATATTATTTTTTTATCGTAAAACAAAGGATTAATCGAAACTCAGTTCAAGTCCAAGTCCGCGCAATTCGTGTACAAGCACATTAAACGATTCGGGTACATTGGGAACGGGCATTACTTCACCTTTTACAATGGCTTCGTATGCTTTGGCCCTACCCGTAACGTCGTCTGACTTCACTGTAAGAATTTCCTGAAGGATGTTGGCAGCACCAAACGCTTCAAGGGCCCAAACCTCCATTTCACCAAAACGCTGTCCCCCGAATTGGGCTTTACCACCCAATGGTTGCTGTGTAATGAGTGAATAGGGGCCGATGGAACGGGCATGCATTTTATCGTCCACCATGTGATGGAGTTTAAGCATGTAGATATAGCCCACGGTGGCAGGTTGGTCGAAGCGTTCGCCCGTACCACCATCGTAGAGGTAGGTACTTCCGTTTTCGGGCAATCCGGCTTTGGCCATGTAGCTGTTGATTTCGTCAATGCTGGCTCCGTCGAAAATCGGGGTGGCAAATTTCAATCCCAGCTTTCTGCCGGCCCAACCCAATACGGTTTCGTAGATCTGACCCAGGTTCATACGCGAAGGTACGCCCAAGGGGTTGAGAACGATGTCCACAGGAGTTCCATCTTCGAGGAAAGGCATGTCTTCTTCGCGAACGATACGCGCCACAATACCTTTGTTACCATGTCGTCCGGCCATTTTATCACCCACTTTCAGCTTGCGCTTTTTGGCGATATAAACCTTGGCCATCTGAACAATACCATTGGGAAGTTCGTCGCCAACTGAGGCAACAAACTGTTTGCGGTTGTACACACCCAACAACTCTTTGTATTTGATAATGAAGTTGTTGATGAGTATTTTAACCAGTTCATTCTTGTCCTTGTCGGTGGTCCATTTATCCGAGTTTACCTCGATATAGTCGATACCTTGAAGGATTTTTTGAGTAAACTTCACTTTGGGAGCTACCACCATTTCACCGAAGTTGTTGGTAACACCTTGCGAGGTACGTCCTCCAACCAGTTGCGACAATTTGTCGATCAGTTTGGTTTTAAGTTCTGCAAAGTTTTTATTGAATTCACCTTCCAAAACAGCAAGGATTTCCTTTTCACGGTTTTTGGATTTTTTATCCTTTACCGATCTGGAGAACAAGTTATTTCCGATAACCACACCACGCATGGATGGTGGTGCTTTCAACGAGGCGTTTTTCACATCACCGGCTTTGTCGCCAAAAATGGCGCGTAAAAGTTTCTCTTCGGGTGTGGGATCGCTTTCGCCTTTCGGGGTAATTTTTCCGATAAGGATATCACCTTCGTTTACTTCAGCACCGATACGAATCAAACCATCTTCGTTCAGGTCTTTGGTAGCTTCGGCACTTACATTGGGAATGTCGTTGGTAAGCTCTTCAATACCACGTTTGGTATCGCGCACGTCCAGCGAAAACTCTTCGATATGAACCGAAGTAAAGATATCTTCTTTTACAATTTTTTCAGAAATAACAATGGCATCCTCAAAATTGTAACCTTTCCAGGGCATAAATGCCACCATGAGGTTACGACCCAAGGCCAACTCACCATCTTGTGTGGCATATCCTTCACAAAGCACCTGACCTTTAACGACCTTATCGCCTTTGCGTACAATGGGACGCAAGTTGATGGAAGTATTTTGGTTGGTACGTTGGAATTTGGTTAGTATATATGTTTTCAGGTCTTCATCAAAGCTTACCAAACGCTCTTCGTCATCGCGTTCGTAGCGGATTTTGATTTGTTCGGCGTCAACATATTCAACTGTTCCGTTACCTTCGGCATTGATCAACACACGTGAGTCGCGGGCCACATTACCTTCAATACCTGTTCCCACGATGGGGGCTTCGGCATTTAACAAAGGTACTGCCTGACGCATCATGTTGGAGCCCATCAGCGCACGGTTGGCATCGTCATGTTCCAAAAATGGAATTAACGAAGCAGCGATGGAAGCAATCTGATTGGGTGCAATATCGATCAAGTGAACCTCTTCACGTGGTGTGATGGGGTAATCGGCCTGATAACGAACTTTCACTTTTTCGCGAACAAACTGACCATTATCGGCAATCAGGGTACTGGCCTGAGCAATAATTTTATCTTCTTCTTCTTCCGCACTCAAATAAATGGGATCGTGCGAATAGTCGATGGAACCCTGCTCTACATTCCGGTAGGGAGTTTCGATGAATCCCAGGTGATTTATTTGGGCATAAACACAAAGCGAGGAAATCAAACCAATATTGGGTCCTTCAGGGGTTTCGATGGTACACAAACGTCCGTAATGGGTATAGTGAACGTCGCGGACTTCAAAACCGGCACGCTCACGCGACAAACCACCAGGTCCGAGTGCTGAAATACGCCTTTTGTGGGTAATTTCGCTCAACGGGTTGGTTTGGTCCATAAACTGCGACAGCTGGTTGGTACCAAAGAAAGAGTTGATAACAGAGGACAATGTTTTGGCATTGATGAGGTCGGTAGGAGTAAACACCTCGTTGTCGCGTACATTCATGCGTTCGCGAATGGTACGAGCCATACGGGCCAACCCCACGCCAAACTGATTGGAAAGCTGTTCGCCCACAGTACGCACCCTACGGTTGCTCAGGTGGTCGATATCATCAACGATGGTTTTATTGTTGACCAGCTTAATCAGGTATTTGATAATCAATATAATATCCTCCTTCGTGAGCACCTTGGTGTCCATGGAGGTATCGATATTGAGTTTTTTATTAATCCGATAGCGACCCACTTCGCCGAGATCGTAACGTTTATCGGAGAAAAACAATTTTTCAAAGATTCCGCGTGCGGTTTCTTCATCCGGGGGGAGTGCGTTACGCAGTTGGAAATATATAAATTCCACGGCCTCTTTTTCAGAGTTGGTGGTATCTTTTTGCAAGGTATTAAAAATGATGGAATAGTCGGCCAACCCCGGATCATCCTTATGCAGGAGAATGGTTTTAACGCCGGCATCCACAATACGGTCGATGTGGTCGTTTTCGAGCACGGTTTCGCGTTCGATAATCACATCATTACGTTCGATGGTTACCACTTCACCTGTATCCTCATCCACGAAATCCTCGAACCAGGAACGCACCACGCGGGCAGCCAGTTTGCGGCCCAGCACACGTTTCAGTCCGGCTTTACTCACCTTAATTTCTTCGGCGAGGTTAAAAATTTCCAGGATATCCCGGTCGGTTTCATAACCGATGGCACGGAGCAAGGTAGTTACCGGCATCTTCTTCTTACGGTCGATGTAGGCATACATCACGTTGTTGATGTCGGTAGAGAACTCCATCCATGATCCTTTGAAAGGGATGATACGAGCGGAGTACAATTGTGTGCCGTTGGCATGGCGATGCTGGCCAAAAAACACACCCGGCGATCTGTGCAACTGCGAAACAACCACACGTTCGGCACCATTCACGCAGAAAGTACCTTTAGGAGTCATATAGGGAATCATCCCCAGATAAACATCCTGAACGATGGTTTCGAAATCCTCATGATCGGGATCTGTACAATACAGTTTCAATTTGGCCTTGAGCGGCACACTGTAGGTTAATCCACGTTCAATGGCCTCTTCGATGGAATAGCGAGGAGGATCGATAAAATAATCCAAAAATTCGAGGACAAAGTTGTTTCTCGCATCGGTAATTGGAAAGTTTTCGGAGAAGACCCTAAAGAGTCCTTCGTTCCTGCGGTTTTCAGGATTTGTTTCCAATTGAAAAAAGTCTTGAAAAGACTTTAACTGTATATCTAAAAAATCGGGATAAGGCAGTTGATTTTTCGTGGATGCGAAACTAATTCTTCCGGTTTGTATTTCAGCCAAGACTAACGGTATTAAGTTATTACAAAATCTGGTTTTACGCCAGTTATAATGAAAGAATGATATATAAGAGCATATAGGCGCAAACCTCCACCCCAAAAAGGGGAAGAGGTAAGCGCCTTTAAGTGTAAAATTGAAGTACTATTTTACTTCAACTTCAGCACCAGCTTCTTCGAGCTGAGCTTGCAAAGCGGTGGCTTCATCTTTGGTGACGCCTTCTTTAATTGCTTTTGGAGCGGAGTCAACTAATTCCTTAGCTTCTTTCAGTCCGAGACTTGTTAACTCTTTAACCAGCTTAACTACAGCCAGTTTAGATTGTCCGGCGGCCTTAAGAATTACATCGAAAGAGGTTTGCTCTTCTACTTCAGCTTCAGCTGCGGGACCGGCTGCGGCAACAGCTACTGCTGCGGCGGCTGGTTCGATGCCGTATTCTTCTTTAAGGATGGTAGCCAATTCGTTAACTTCTTTAACTGTCAGGTTTACCAGTTGTTCCGCAAATGCTTTTAAATCTGCCATTTTATTGAAATTTTTAATGTTCTATTAATAAATCTTACTTGATATAAATACGCTTAGTTGTCTTTTTCTGACAAGGTTTTCAGAATTCCGGTCAGTTTTTGCCCACCGGATTGTAGTGCACCCATTACATTCTTTGCAGGCGACTGCAGCAATGCAATAAGTTCGGCCAACAGTTCATTTTTAGATTTAATGGAGATAAGAAATTCCAACTGGTCGTCGCCCAAATAAGTTGTCTCTTCGATGAAGGCAGCTTTAATCAGGGGGATGGTAGTTTTTTTTCTGTAATCCTTAATCATTTTAGCGGGAGCGTTACCTTCCTCGCTGAACATAATGGCGGTTTGCCCTTTAAGTGCTACATAAAGTTCCGAGAAATCTCTATCCACATTTTCCATGGCCTTTCTCAGAAGTGTGTTTTTCACGACGATCAATTTGATGCCGTTTTTAAAACTCAACCTTCTCAGTTGGCTGGTTGCTTCTGCATTAAGTGTAGAAACATCCGTAAGATAGAAATTGTTGTTCTCTTTCAACTGCTGCGTTAAAGACTCAATGAGTACTTTTTTATCTTCTTTTCTCATAGTTCGCGAATATTTAACCTGCAGTGGTTACTGATTTAACGTCAACTTTTACACCTGGGCTCATGGTGCTCGAAAGGAAGATACTTTTCACGTACACTCCTTTGGCCGAAGATGGCTTCAGTTTGATAATCGTGGAGATAAGCTCAACAGCGTTATCTACAATTTTATCATCCGTAAAGCTAAGCTTAGCCACACCTGAATGGATAATTCCAAATTTATCGACTTTAAAGTCGATTTTACCAGCCTTTGAAGCCCTCACGGCTTCGCCAACTTCCATGGTTACGGTACCTGTTTTTGGGTTAGGCATCAAGCCTCTGGGGCCCAATATTCTACCCAAGGCACCTACCTTTGCCATCACGCTGGGCATGGTAATTACCACATCGACATCTGTCCATCCGTCCTTGATTTTCTGAACATAATCGTCCAGACCTACATGGTCGGCACCGGCAGCCCGAGCTTCTTCCTCTTTGTCAGGTGTACACAAAACGAGAACCCGAACTTCCTTACCCGTACCGTGAGGCAGGGTTACGGAGCCACGAACCATTTGATTCGCTTTTCTCGGGTCAACGCCTAGTCTGACGCTAACATCAACTGAAGGGTCGAATTTTGTGTAAGATATTTTCTTCACAATTTCCACCGCTTCTGCTAAGGAGTACTCTTTACTTTTGTCGAATTTGGCCAAGGCTTCCTTGTGTTTTTTAGTCAATTTTGCCATATTCTTCTCCTTTTAACAGATTTGTATTTAAACAGCGGAAGGAAAATCGCCTTTCACTCTCACACCCATACTTCTGGCGGTTCCAGCTACCATGCGCATTCCGGATTCAATGGTGAAAGCATTTAAGTCTTTCATCTTGCCTTCTGCGATTTCTTTTACCTGTTCCCAGGTAATGGTAGCTACCTTATCACGGTTGGGTTCGGAAGAGCCTTTTTTCAATTTGGCCATTTCCATAATCTGAACCGCGACAGGAGGTGTCTTGATGATGAAGTCGAAGGATTTATCCTTATAAACAGTAATGATAACAGGGATGACCTTACCGGCCTGATCCTGTGTACGTGCGTTAAACTGTTTACAGAATTCCATGATGTTCACACCTTTGGCACCCAAAGCCGGACCTACTGGTGGAGAGGGATTTGCGGCCCCTCCCTTAATCTGTAGTTTAATTAATCCACTGATTTCTTTTGCCATTTTAAACCAACGTTTAAAATTTAAGATACGTTTACACTACTCCTTTTCCACTTGCATAAACCCAAGCTCGAGGGGAGTTTTACGGCCAAAAATCTTTACCATCACTTTCAGCTTTTTCTTCTCCTCATTTATTTCTTCGATGACGCCACTAAAACTATTAAAGGGTCCATCGATAACGGTAACGGTTTCTCCTACTATATAAGGTACGTTCACTTCCTCGCCAAGTTCTGCGAGTTCGTCAACCTTACCCAGGATTCGTTTTACCTCTGAGGCTCTGATTGCTTCCGGTTCGCCATGTGCACCCAAAAAGTTGAGCACATTGGGAACGTTTTTAATGATGTGCGGAATTTCGCCCGTAAGCTCTGCTTCTATCAGGACATAACCGGGAAAGTAGTTGCGTTCTTTACTCACTTTTTTTCCCTTGCGGATTTGATAGACCTTTTCGGTGGGTATAAGTACTTGGGTGATATAGTCCTGTAGGTTGAGATTTGCAATCTCACTCTCGAGGTACTCTTTCACCTTTTTCTCTTTACCACTAATCGCTCTAACAACGTACCATTTTTTTCCTGATTGCTCGGTCATCATACAGGTGTGTTGTGATTAGTTATAAACAGTTAATTATATAATAAATTGAACAGCTAGTACTGTTTGCTCCTTTGGTTTAAAACAAACCGTAGAAACGTTCCAGTACGCTGGAAAACGAAATATCCATCAGGTAAACCACAATTGCGATTATTAGGGAAGCAACGGATACTACGATTGCGCTGTTCTGCAGCTCACTCCAAGTTGGCCAGGATACTTTATGCATCCACTCCTCGTAACTTTCTTTAAAATAGTTGCTGATACTGAACTTTGCCATTTGAGATGTTTTAATCTGCACGGGTGGTAGGAGTCGAACCCACAACCTACGGTTTTGGAGACCGCCACTCTACCAATTGAGCTACACCCGTGTGAGGTTAAAACCGAGACGTCTCTTACGAGCTGCCCCGGTTTTTACCCTATTGTTTAATTTTGTGAGCGGTTAGTCAATAATTTCTGTAACCTGACCTGCACCAACGGTACGACCACCTTCACGAATAGCGAAGCGAAGACCTTTGTTCATGGCGATTTCAGAAATCAAATGTACTTCCACAGTTAAGTTATCACCGGGCATTACCATTTCCACGCCATCGGGCAACATGATTTCACCTGTTACGTCGGTTGTGCGGAAATAGAATTGAGGACGATATTTATTGTGGAATGGGGTATGACGACCACCTTCTTCTTTTTTCAAGATATAAACTTCAGCTTTGAAGTTTTTGTGAGGAGTAACACTACCGGGTTTGATAATAACCATACCACGACGGATACTGTCTTTGTCCACACCGCGAAGCAGCAAACCGGCATTGTCACCAGCCTGACCTTCGTCAAGAATTTTGCGGAACATTTCAACACCTGTAACAACTGATTTCAGTTTTTCGGCTCCCATACCAATGATGTCAACCGGGTCACCTGTGTGGATGATACCAGTTTCGATTCTACCGGTAGCAACGGTACCACGACCTGTGATAGAGAACACGTCTTCAACGGGCATCAAGAAAGGTTTATCCTGATCACGTTCCGGAAGTGGAATCCATTCGTCACAAGCGGCCATCAGTTCATGTACTTTTTCAACCCATTTTGGTTCTCCGTTCAAAGCACCCAAGGCTGATCCTTGAATTACGGGGGTGTTGTCACCATCGAATTCGTAGAAGCTAAGTAAATCTCTGATTTCCATTTCAACAAGCTCGAGCAACTCTTCGTCGTCAACCATGTCAACTTTGTTCATAAATACTACCAAACGAGGCACACCTACCTGACGTGCGAGCAGGATGTGCTCACGTGTTTGAGGCATGGGACCGTCGGTTGCGGCAACAACGATGATAGCGCCGTCCATCTGGGCAGCACCAGTTACCATGTTTTTAACGTAGTCAGCGTGACCGGGACAGTCAACGTGAGCGTAGTGACGGTTCTTGGTTTGGTATTCTACGTGAGCAGTATTAATCGTAATACCTCTTTCTCTTTCTTCAGGAGCGTTGTCGATGGAGTCAAAAGAAGCAAATTCAGCCAAACCATCAGCTTGTAATGAAAGCGTAATAGCGGCTGTCAAAGTCGTTTTGCCGTGGTCAACGTGTCCAATTGTTCCAATGTTTACGTGTGGTTTGGAACGGTCGAATTTTGCTTTAGCCATATTAAATATGTATTTTAATTAAATGAGATTTCTAATAATCTTCTGTCATTTTTCCGAAGAAAAACTGAGCCGAGGATGAGAATTGAACTCATGACCTCTTCCTTACCAAGGAAGCGCTCTACCCCTGAGCTACCCCGGCAAAAATCAAGAGCGGGAAACCGGGCTCGAACCGGCCACCTACAGCTTGGAAGGCTGTCGCTCTACCAGATGAGCTACTCCCGCTTTTGCACTTACGACGCAATTGTTAAAAACATCCTGAACATATAAACCAGAAAACAACCTGACTTCACACATCCGATTTGCTTTTGCTTTCGCACCGCAAACTTTGATCTTTGGTGGGGAGAGGAGGATTCGAACCTCCGAAGGCTGAGCCAACAGATTTACAGTCTGCCCCGTTTGACCGCTTCGGTATCTCCCCATGTCAACACTTTAAAGAACTGAGCCAGTAGAGGGATTCGAACCCCCGACCAGCTGATTACAAATCAGCTGCTCTGGCCAACTGAGCTATACTGGCATTACTCAATCTTTTATCGTAACAATTTGTGTTGTTATTTTGATCATCATTACTGTCAGAACTCCCTGCCAAAAAAAAGCAGACCTCTGTTCAAAAAGGTCTGCAAAAATATATACTTTAGTTTTAACCACCAAAGAAATAGTAAAAAAAAATCAAATTATTTTTTTATTCTTCCTTTGTGCTTCTCTAACTGCTTCTTTAGCGCATCAATAGCCGTGTCGGTGGCCTCTTCAAATGTCTTACTTTGCTTCTTCGCATAGAGGTCGTAACCCGGTATTTGGAGCCTGATTTCGGCAATCTTGTTCTCTTTGGTCTCCGCCTTGTCCAACTTCAGGGTAACTTCTGACCCAATAACGCCTTCATACAAGCCCGAAAGTTTTTCAACTTTCTTCTCGATGAAGCTTTCCAGTTTAATGTCGGTTTTAAAATGAACCGAGGTGATGTTTACTTTCATACTCATTCCTCCATTATTTAAATTTCGCCCGTGGATGGGCTTTGTGATAAATAGTTTTCAATTGTTCGATGGTACTGTGGGTATATACTTGAGTGGCGGCCAAACCTGCATGACCAAGCAGTTCTTTGAGCGTGTTGAGGTCGGCGCCATGGTTGAGCATATGGGTGGCAAAGCTATGACGGAGCACGTGCGGACTTTTTCGTTTGGACGATGTGGTGCCCAGTGCTTTGCATGTAATACGATGAATAAACTGCGGATATGCTTTAACGCCTTTATCTGTTACTATCAATTGGGGGTCGGCATGGTTAAAGGTTTTCCTCTTCATCTCCAAATAACGCGTTATTTGTTCCGTCGTCTGTTTTGATAACGGAATGATGCGTTCTTTATTTCGTTTACCCCGGACTTTTACCGTCATGGATTCCAAATCTACCGACGATTCTTTCAGTGAAATCATTTCGCTTCGACGCATGCCTGTGGCATAGAGCAATTCAACTACCAAATGATCGCGAACGGATGAAAAGTCGGAAGGTATTTCGTCGGGATTATCCAACACTTGCGAAAGCTGTTCTTCATCAACGTACACCGGTATGCGCTTGGGAGTTTTTAAGGAGTGAATGTCTGCCACAGGACTGGAATCCACGACTTGTTGCCGAAGGAGATAGTTGAAGAATGACTTGAGGGTGCTTATCCGGCGGTTTACCGATGTGGGGCCATCTCCTTGTTCCATGAGGTAAATAATCCACGAACGTATCATGTCGCGTGTGGCCTTTTGGGGCAAGGTGAGTTCGTAATGGGTTTGAAGATACGACCGGAAGGATTCCAGATCAGTACGATACGCCAACACGGTATGGGCGGAATATCGCTTTTCGAACTGTAAGTACTGGATATACTGATCGGTTATCATCGGCAAAAAAAAGAAGAAACTCTGAACCAAAGATAAGTTAAATTATCCAAGATTCAAAGTTTCTTTCATTAATTTTCCCTAATCGGGTTTACAAACCCATATCAGCTTGACGGAGCGATTGAACGTAAATTGCCTTGAGTTTTTTTTCGCGGTTTACAACGGAAGGTTTATCGAAGACCTGACGGGCACGCAGCTCACGCATGGTACCTGTTTTTTCAAATTTACGTTTGTAACGTTTTAGGGCTCTGTCGATGTTTTCACCCTCTTTAACAGGAATGATAATCATAACTAATACCTTACTTTCTTTTTAATTAATAATATTTTTAGGGGCTGCAAATATATACATATTTTCAGAATCAAGCACATAAAGTTCATTTTTGCCAAAAATCTTTCTCAACACCTGCCCATCGATTAGAAATAATAGGTAACATCGAACATCACACGGGTGGCATCAACACCATGAGTATCACGAACCCGTCCATCGGACAATTGTATGGCTCCGTAATCGGCTTGATTCCACTCAAATTCCAATCCCAAACGCATGTTGTTGATGGTATATAAAAAGGTGGGCATAATTCGGATTAGCGCATCGATGTCGGCACCTCTGGCCCAAATCAGGTTTTGATTGTACAAGGGCTCCGGTGAACCCAGGTTTTTGTAATATCCGGCAAAGAGTCCTGCTTTAAATTGATTTCCATAAAACACATTCACCCATGAATAAAAGCCCGAAAGCGGTGTATAGGTTTCTTTTCCGGTAAGTGAATCATAGGTGGCTACCCCATAACCTCCGTTCATGAGTACATTGTACATGTTTTGTCCGTACATACCCGAAGCCTTGGCCTCCCAATAGTTTTTCTTATAGGCGGCAAAAAATTTGGCAGCATAGGTGGTAATTTGTTCGGAGGCTTTAAAAACCCCTTCTGTGCCGGTGGTATGGGT
Organism: Bacteroidales bacterium; assembly: GCA_965140775.1. GTDB lineage: Bacteria > Bacteroidota > Bacteroidia > Bacteroidales > F082 > UBA6244. Next base: position 3,296,223 of record OZ223471.1, read on the forward strand.
GCGGGGTTTGAGCGATTTTACTTCTCCTACGATTCCCATTAAAAAGCTACCCTGCTTATATTCAACGCCGGCGGCAAACTCGGGCATCAGCGCATTCCTCATATATTGAGGGGTTTTCCCGGAAGGGCCAAAACTGGTATAATCCATTTCGGAAAGCAAGGCGGCCATAAAATGAAAATGGTTTTGGCTGTAGGTAAACCGAATTTGCGGTGTCCGGCTAAAAGGCTGAAAGGGCGCTCCGGTGGCAATGCCCAGCGTGGTAGGGAAGCAATCTTCAACAAACAAGGGATGCCAGGTTTGTCCCACCAGCAGGGCAGCCTTACTCCATTTAAGCCTGAGGTAAGCATGGCGAAACCGCACGGTGGTGGCACCCGAAACAAGGGTGAAGTCTGCTTCTATTTTACCACTCAACTCTGCATTCAAAATACGGGGGCCGTCCACCGTTACCCGCAACCTGGAGGCCAGCGAAAGCATGGTAAGAGACGGGTTGGCGTAAATATCCACCCCGTTTTCCATCACCTTATTCTTAGGGTAAAACAAAAACAGGCCATCCACAGCTGCCACATTTTCGCGTGTATCGTAAAACATGTTGTAATTGACAAATCCACCCACTTTTATACGTGGTTTGTCGGAGGTATCCTGGGCAAACAAAGTGAATGACAACAGAATCGCCATTGAAATCAGTACCGGTTTTTTCATTCCTTTTTTCGATTTTTGGTTGGCAAAAGTAGTGAAACGTATAAGTTTAATTCCGGACGCCACTCATTTTGAGATAGTTTAAAATACATCTAAATTATTTGGGGGATTTCTTATAAATAAATGACCTAGATTTGTTTCAAACTTGTAGAAAACACAATAATGAAGCATTTCCGATTGATTCTCCTGCTAACCGTAATTGTTTTGCATGGATTTTGGCAATTTACCAAAGCGCAAGACTCACTGAATATCAACACAAAAACAGATTCTATTGTTGATTGGGCAAACACAACAGCAACCTTACAACTCAATCAAGAGCAAATACAGCGATTGCCTTTCCGTCAAATGTCATCCTTCGGCATGCTCGCCCCATCGGCATATCAACAAAAGGGAAGTACCACCTATTATTATGGTGTAGGTTCGTCGAGAAACAACTACTTTATTGACGGGATGCAATTGAGTGATGTTACCGACTTTCCCACCAGGATCATCGAAACCTACCGACTGTACACCCGACAAGCACCCATTAATATGGGTTTTAACATTGGTGGTATTACAGCCATCGAGACTTTCAACAGTCAGGAGTTTTCGGTACAAGTGGATGCAGGTACCGATCAGGCCTATAGCATGAGTGGCGTGAATGGGAAACTTTTTATCAACATACCCTTTGCAGGGAAAAAGAAAAACAACGGCAAGGCATATCCTACTTTGCTGATTTCCGGAAAGTATGCCACCACCAACAACACAAATCCGGTTTGGAAGAAAACACAGCATTTGAATGCAGAGACGTTGGCCTATTTGCAGGAAAATCCACTGCGCGCGGGTGGAGATGGTATTGGTGTCTTTTTAAATGCTGAATTTGTTTCCTCGGATGACTTTGTCGAACAAAAAGCTCCTGAAAATTCAGGTAAAACCGGTATATACCCTTATGTAAAACTTACACTACCCATTTATAAAAGTGCCCAATTAATACTTGGTAATTATTCAATTATTGACGAAACCCAATTATACAACCAAGCAAACTCCTTGTTCAACACGAGTAATAATGCGATCAGAACGAGACGTGATTTCAACAATTTCCTCCAATGGAGTCAACAATTCAAAATAAACAATGAGCTTTCGATAAACTACAAGCTTCATGTTCAATACTCAAAAACCAAAGAAGAAACATCAGACCCCAATCATGGTAAAAACTTCTTCGATTACGGATATGTGGGACAATTTACCACCTATAAAATGCCAACTTTTGAATTGGGTAGCGACACGGTAAATGGAATTTATTACGAAAATGTATATCTATTAAACTCTTGGGATTATGACACGTTGGTTTCTTTTCAACCTTCCAATATCAACCCTGAACTTGCGGCCTATACCACCAATTATTTCTCAATCTATGAAGGACAACCACATGGACATTTCCAGAATACAAATGAGATTTTGCTTGGTGGAGGATTGATAAACGGATATCAACCCATTGGGGTGTATTCCGGATTATTTCATAGTCCAGGAAGTTATACCTCAGGCTATCAGCTGATTGAAAACGAGAGAATTCGCGTTGCTTTACAAATAAATGCTGATTATAGGAAACATCATTTTACCCTCGGCGGAGAGTACAACCGAGAGAGTCGAAGTTACTATTCCATTGACCCAAACAGCCTGTGGCAGCTCATGACAGGATTAACCAATTTTCATATACGCGAATTGGACATAAACAACCCTGAGGTGGTAATTTGGGATGGACATGCAGACACCATCCTATATCAACGAAATTTTGATGCTGCCAGCCAAACTGACTTTGACAAAAACCTACGCCAGGCTCTTGGACTACCTGTGGACGGTATCGACTTTATTGATATTAACTCCTACAACAGGCAAAATAACACCATGCAGTACTACGATAAAAATGGAGTAATGCATACTTTGAAAACACCTGACAATCTACTGTCTTTGAATTTATTTTCAGCAGACGAGTTACTTAATGGAGGCAACTCCTGGGTAAGTTACGGGGGGTATGACTACCTGGGCAACAAAACCAAAACCAACAACCCATACTCATTTTTCGACGATTTTACTACAGAGGCCACAAAATCAAAGTATTGGGCTGCTTATGTGCAAGACGAATTCAACTTTAAAAATCTGAGAGTAAAGGTAGGACTTAGGGTAAATGTATATGATGCCAGCAGACCGGTATTGAAGGACCCGTATTCGCTTTTTCCCATCAACGATGTAGAAAAAGCGTTGACCATGGAAGATTTTTCAATGAATGTACCATCCAATATCGGCAACAATTATTTGGTTTATGTAGATAAAGTAAAGTATCCAACAAGAGTTACGGGCTACCGAAATGGGGATACATGGTATAATGCAGATGGTCTCGAGATATCAGACCCAACCATTTTAGATGTAGGGAACGGCATTTCACCTTATCTGGAAAACCCTGAAATCCACAGCCTCAGTAATAACAACTGGACTCCAGGAATGACCTTCAAAGACAACACGCAGACGGTGAACTTTTTACCTCAGTTGAGCCTTGATTACACTTTGATTGATCGGGTAAATTTTTATGCAAATTACAGTTCTTTTACTCAAAACCCACTGCACAACAACGAATTTAGACCGGAACAATACTATTTCTGGAGTCAATATGCCGGCAGCCAGCTTATCACCAATCCGAACCTGAAACCAATGCAGGCCAATAAGTTTTTTACCGGTGTTAAAGCCAAAATCTGGAAATACCTGATCGGCGATATTTCATACATAAACATTTCGATTGACAATTACATGCAACTTACAAGCTATAAAGAAGCTTACCCGTCTTCCTATCTTACGGTTAGCAATGCAACTAACACCATTGGCATAGAGGGCATCGAAACCAGCTTGAATTGGGCAAACCCACTTAATTCAGGCCTTAGTGGGGGAATTAGTGTAACCCACTTATATCCAAACGACAAAGAAGACCGATATTATCAAATCCGGATAAGCGAGTTCGTCCTTAACGCTACACTGGGGTATCGTTTTGCCGACCGAATCAACTACAACGGGCCAGCATGGGCTAATAATGGGGTTTTACATGGTCTTTCTGCCAATATTTATTACCAGTTCCGAAAGGGTTTGCCATATTACAAAACGAGAAATGGAGGTTACTTATATGATGGAATCGGACAAACCCCGAATGTCAATTTATTCAACCTGAATATTCAAAAAGATTTTGCCATCGGAAATAAATCATTCCTTAACATCTATCTAACCATCGAAAACCTATTCAATTTCCAAAACGTTTTCGAAGTTTATTCTGACACGGGTCTGGATGATGATGACGGTTTTTTAACAGATCCCAGGAACCAAAGTTTCATCAACAGTCAACTAAACCCGGACACCTATAGGCTACTTTATCAGATGAATTTATTTGATGTCAATCATTACGACATCCCACGCATCTGGCGAATTGGCATTGTGCTGAAATACTAAGATCAAAAAAAGCGACCAAACTTACGTACGTAGTTTGGTCGCTATGGCTTATGATAATATTTTTTTACTCCTCCCCTTTCAGGTTTTTGTAGAGAAAATCGGTCATTTTTTTAAACAGGTGATAACGTGTGTTGCCACCATAGATTCCATGATTTTTATTGGGATAGATCATCAGGTCGAACTGCTTGTCGGCGGCCACCAGCGCACTTACCAAGTCCATTGTATTCTGTGGATGTACATTGTCGTCGGCACCACCATGAACCAATAAATAATGTCCTTTTAGTTTGTCCACGTGGTTGATGGGTGAATTTTCATCGTATCCTGAGGCATTGTCCTGAGGTTTGCGCATGTAACGTTCGGTATAAATATTATCGTAGTAACGCCAGTTGGTTACGGGAGCTACTGCAATGGCCGTGCTGTAAAAGTCGGCTCCCTGAAACAGGGTGTTGCTTGCCATAAATCCACCATAACTCCAGCCAAAAATGCCCAGTCGATCCTTGTCCACATAGGGCAATTCCGACATATACTTGGCTGTTTCAATGTAATCGAGGGTTTCGTATTTTCCCAATTCCTTGTAAGTCATCTTTTTAAACACTTCACCACGGGCACCGGTACCGCGGTTGTCCACCGAAATCACCATGATGCCATTTTCGGCCAGCATCTGAAACCACATCAGGTTAAAACCACCCCAGCTGTTGGTTACTTCCTGCGATCCGGGGCCGCCATAGATGGACAACAAAACGGGATATTTTTTTTCAGGATTGAAATTGGTGGGCAAAATACGCCATGCATTCAACTCCACCTGTTCGCCGGAAGGCAAAGTGATTTCGGGAGTGGTGAGGGTAAAAAATTCAACGGGACTTATGGCATATTCCTTCAACCGGTTTACCAGGGCATGGTTGTCTTCCAACACCCGAACCTCTTTACCATCTGCTTTATTAACAGTATAAACAGGTGGAGTATTGGCATCCGACCAGGAATTAATAAAGTAGTTGTAAGCACTGCTGAAGTTGGCATTGTTGGTACCCACTTTTGTGCTAATTAAGGTTTTTTTGCCTTTCAGATTCACGGCATACACATCTCTGTCCAAGGGAGAGCGCTCGGCAGATTGGTAATAGATCTTTTTAGCATCGGCATCATAGCCATACATTTTGGTCACATCCCAATTGCCCGAAGTAAGCTGTTTCACCAGTTTTCCGTCCATACTATAATAATAAAGGTGGTTATACCCACTCTTTTCAGACGACATGATAAAATATTTGCCATCCGGTGTAAAGGTGAGGTCGTCGGTGATATCGATATAATAAAGGTTGTCTTCGGTATAAATAACTGAAGTATTTCCGGTGGAGGCATCTGCCAGCAGGATGTCCAAATGATTTTGCAAACGGTTCAGTCTCTGAACGGCCAGCTTGGCAGCATCAGCCGTCCACTTGATGCGGGGGATGTATTGATCGGTTTCTTGGCCCACATCAACTTTCACTGCTTTTCCGGTGGCAACATCATAAATGTAAATATCCACCAACGAATTGTCCTCGCCGGCCTTGGGGTATTTGTAGGTGTCGAGCTCAGGGTAAAGTTCACCATAATAGGTTAAGGTGTATTCCTTCACACGACTTTCGTCGAAACGGTAGTAGGCAATGTATTTTCCGTCGGGCGACCAGAAAAACGCCTTGGTAAAGCCAAACTCCTCTTCATACACCCAATCGCAGGTACCGTTGATGATGGCATTATGGCTTCCATCGGTGGTAATTTGCTTTTCAACACCTGAAGCCATGTCTTTCACAAACAAGTTATTATCGCGTACAAAAGCAATTTGATCGCCTTTTGGAGAAAAATCGGCCAATCGTTGCTTTCCGCCCTCAGAAAGTCTTTCAAGCTTTTTGCTTTTCGAGTCGAACACGTAAAACTCTGCTTTTGAGGAATGTCTGTAGATGGCTTCTTCTTCGGTGGGGATTAAAAACAACGATTCGTCATCGCTCATGGAAAAGTCGGACAACCGCAAAGGCAAGCTGTCGCCTTCGGGAATCAGATCTTTGGCATGAATCAAAGTGGCAACAGAATCGCCGGATTCGTAGTCGTACACCACCACCGAACCTTTGGTGATACGGGTGTATTCATTTCCGTTTTTCAGTGAGTTAATACCATAAACTCCCCGTGGATAAAAGGAATAGGTTTTCCAGATTTGATCGAGGGAGATAGTCTTTAAGGTGTCGGGAGTTTGAGCGAAAACGGCCAAAACCAAGAACAGACTTGCAATTACTAAGGATATTTTTTTCATGTGTATTTAGTTTATATTTTACGTGATACATGGAACTCGCCCATGAAAAACATTCAGTTATAGCTGTTATGAATATTTATTCTTCCGGCTCATTTCATTACTCTACCTTTTGTGGCTACTGATATTGTGGTTGTAAAATTAAAAAATCAAAGATATAAAATTGAGGGGGAGTTAGTTTAGTTAGGGAAATTTTTTTAACACCTGACCGACAAATAATCCCGATGATACGAAGTCCGGGGTTGAGATCACCCATCCGGATTTTTATTTGAATATTTCGTGCAGAATCTGTTTTTCCGTAAAATCTCCTGTGACAACAGAACCTTTTTCGCATCAAAAATCATTTAACTATTTATATTGATTATAATTCACTAGTGATGCGTTAACTTTATAAAAACATTTGTATACAATTGATATTTATATAATTATAAGCGTTCTTTGATTTTTTGATTTGATTTGCATGGTAGTTTTGTGAGAAATCACAAAATTATGAATAGCGGGAAGTATGTTTTTGCTCAAGTTTTATCGCTAATAAATAAATATGAGTTCAATAAATGCGTTAAACGATATAATGGGAATTATCGAACTCGTGGACTTAATTGCTGGAATCAATTTGCTCAGCTCCTTTTTGGACAGCTTACTTCCAGGAACGGGTTGAGAGATATTTGTCTCTGCCTTAATGCGCACAAGAAAAGTTTATATCATTTAGGCATTAAGCGAAGTGTCAATCAGTCAACCCTGTCACGAGCAAATGAAAGTCGTGATTGGCGCATTTTTGCGGACTTCGGAATGTATCTCATAAAACTTGTTCAACCTCTTTATGCTAATTGTTCTGTACCACATTTGGAGATTGAGAATGATATATTTGTTCTTGATTCATCCACCATCTCACTTAGCCTAACGCTATGGAGTTGGGCAAAGGGTAAACGTTCCAGGGGAGCTATTAAAATTCATACCATGATAGATTTGCGAGGCAACATACCAATCTTTATCCACCTAACCGACGGTAAATATCATGATGTAAATGCACTGGACGAGATTGAAATCATACCAAATGCAATATACGTTATGGACAAAGCATATATTGATTTCAAACGTCTTTACAGCTTAAATCAAGTAGGTGCATTTTTTGTAGTTCGAGCCAAGGATAATTTTCGGTTTAGAGTGATTAAGTCTCGAAAAGTAGATAAAGACATCGGTTTACGCTGTGATCAGGTTGTCAAGCTGGTAATATACAATAGCAAAAAACAATACCCTGAAAAACTGCGGAGGATTAAATACTATGATAGCGAAAAGGATATAACGCTTGTATTTCTGACCAACAACTTTGATGTGGATGCTATAGAAGTAGCTGCACTATACAAAAACCGTTGGCAAGTTGAACTATTCTTCAAATGGATAAAACAAAACCTACAGATAAAAACAATCTGGGGTCATTCTGAAAATGCTGTCAAAATCCACATTTGGGTAGCCGTTTGTACCTACTTAATAGTAGCATACCTGAAATATCAGCTTCGGAGCCCCTATTCAGTCTATGAAATTATGCAGATATTAGGGATTTCGGCTTTTGCCAAAACACCTATAAATGAACTGCTTACCAAAACACAAATCAAACAAAATGTCAAAGAACAACTTAACTTATTTAATTTCAATGAAATATTAACGCATCACTAGTGATTATAATTAGTAATTTAGCCAGCTCAAATTTAAGCACTTATCACATGAAAAAAATCTGTTTTGCCTTACTGATGCTTCTCATTGTAACCAGTGGTTGCAATAAGGATAATTCGGACACAGTCATCGTACAACCAAACTACCAAAACGACCTGCAAAAACTAATGGATGATCATTGGAATCGATTTTCGGAAGGGAAAGAAAATTTTCCGGGAGGATACGCTTTTCAGGTACTTTCACCGGTTGGCGATTATTATGTTAGTGCAGGAGACCTCAGTACTACGACCAATAAGACACGCTTTCGGGGAGCCAGCACCACCAAAACATTTACCGCCGCGGCCATCGTTTTATTGCATCAGCAAGGCAAATTGAACATCGACCATTTTGTTACGCAGAACATTCCCGGCACATCAACACCATACCTTCCTGACAACGAAGATTTTAACATCCCCTTTAAAGACAAAATCACCATCAGATCACTGCTTCAGCACCGTTCGGGCATGTTTGATGTCATCAACGCCAACATCCCCGACAGCGTTAACCAACCATATGCCGGGATGCGCTATGTTGATTACGTTATTGAAGATTTGGGTGAACCCTTTCATACTTTTACCATCACCGAAATGGCCCATGTGGTGGCCCAAAATCAACTTTATGTTGAAGCACCTGACAAGAATTTTCATTACTCCAATACGGGATATGGCTTGCTTGCACTCATCATTGAAAGAATTTCGGGTCAACGCTACGACGAGTTTATCAAGGAGAACCTACTAATCCCAAATGGCCTTAACGAAACGAGTTTTCCTTACCAAGGAACCGACATTACCATGCCTGCTCCATTTGCCAGTTCATATTACTATTTTGGAGGCGAACAAGAAAACGTAACCGATCATAACGTTTCGATGCATGTGGCCGAAGGGAACATCATTACAACGCCACAGGATTTGTCAACCTGGATCAGGAATCTATACACAGGCCAAGCAGGAATCGAAAATAAATATGTTCAGTTTTTGATGATGGATTGCCAGCCCACCTATGAATCGCACCAGTATTATGGCTTGGGAACTACCTTCACCCCTACGCTGGGCTATGGCCACAATGGCGGACACAAAGCCTTTTTTACCGTGACGCGTTACGATCCGGATACCGACATCACCTTTGTGATATATACCAATGTGTGGGATTTCGATGTAATGAATGTGGATTTGTATGCCGAAATACTCAACTTATACGATTTTGTGTATGATGCCAAAGAGATATTGCAAGAATAAATTGCTTATTTTTAATTGCAAAAATGGTTATACCGATTATGAATTGAAATGAGCTTTAAGTTCGCTTCGCTCCTGAAACCTCTTCAATTCTATATCGGCATTATACATAAACAGCGTAGTGCTAACTTCAATTTATATAAGGTATTATTTATCATTTCTTTTAAAGCGTTTCATCATTTCAAATTACCTTTCAACATTCAGAAACACATGTTAAAATGTAAAACATTTGTAAAGAAATGGCCAATCATTCGTGGCTGACGCCAAATCTTGCAAACTATTTTCGAATGCCGATAGATTGAATTTTTTTCTATTTTTGCGCTCCCAATGGGATATTAGCTCAGTTGGTTTAGAGCATCGCCTTGACAGGGCGGGGGTCACTGGTTCGAATCCAGTATATCCCACAAAAAAAGCCGCTTTCCAGCGGCTTTTTCCATTTCTATCTCCTAAAACGGCGAACACTCTATCGGACTATAACTCCGTGGCCTGGGCGACATGAAGGAGTTCTTGTCTTTGTTCACCAGGCCGATGTCGTCCAGCTCGAAGATCAGGCTGATTTCGTGGCTGGGGCCGGTGAAGCTCTGACGGGCGTTGATGTTGACCTCGTAGCTGTACATGAGTTTCATGCGGTATTGCTCCGTGAAGGGGATGTTCAATCCCAGCATCACGTCGAAGCTGCTGAACTCGTCGTATTCCAGGGTTTGGTTTTTGTACCACAAGCCCAAATACACATGTTGCATGTACACGTTGGTGCCCAAAGTGTACAAAAACATGTTGCGCTGGTGTTCTACCATCACGCCGGGGTTGAGCTTAAAGCCTTGCTTTTTCTGGTAGTAGCCCTGCTCCTGACCCATGGTGATGACAAAGTCCAGGTTGTACACGAACTTTCGGGGAAGGGCAGCGTCCACGTCAAAAAAGCTTTGGTTGGGCTCGGTGATGTGGTGCACGGCCACGCCCAGCTTGCCATCCACGTCCCTGCCTTGCCATTGGAAGATACCTCCAAAGCTAAAGTCAGGGAAGCTCACCTTATCGCGGGCGGCGCCGGCAAAGGTGCTGGGCCCGATGTTGCCCCACCTGGGATCCAGCTGGTCTTCAAACACCAGGTTGTCCCAGTTCAGACTCTGCGTAACCACCGAGGCCAGTGCCCCCAGTTGGAAGATCATGTTGTGGGCAATGGGGATGCGTACCGAGGGCAAGAAGCCAAAGGTGTTGGTCTTTAACATGCCCACCCCTTCCAGGGTTTGGGAGGCAATCACACCAATTCCTCCGGCACCGGGCAGACTGCGCTCGGCCACGTCGGCACTAAAGCTGTAGGTGTGGTAGTTGCCCTGAAGGCCGGTCCACTGTTTTTTGTAGTTCAACCTTACCTTTAACCCCTGGGTCAAACCCACGTTGGCAGGATTGTAATAGGTGGGGTTGTTATAATACTGGGCAAAGTCCACGTCCTGGGAATGGAGCCTTTGGGGAAGAAACAGGATGCTCAGAAAAAGTAGGCTGAGGCTCAGGCTCAGGCTTAGGTTGAGGCTCAGATTCATTCCGAATGTCGATTTGGTGGTGTTTTCTTTTTTCATGTTGGGATCGATTTATCGGATCAAAGTTACAGTTCCGTGGGTTTCTAAATTGCCGTCGCCATTGTCGCTGCCGCGCCAGTAGCTGTCATCGCTAAAGCGCGCCGTGATGCGCCAGATGTAAGTGCCCGTGGGCAAAGGCTGGCCTTCATAGGTGCCATCCCAGCCCTCGGCTACCTGTCCGTTTTCCAGTAAGGTACTGCTAAAGACCAAATTGCCCCACGAGCTGAACACTTCCAGCTTGTATTCACTTAAGTTAATACCCACCGGCTTGAAGGTGTTAAAGGTCTCGTCAGCCACCGAGGGACTAAAGGCATTAGGTACATACAATCCCGTGAACAGCAGCTCGTAGGGGTAAATGAGCGTGTCGGGACAGCCATAGGTGTTGGTGGCTATGAGCATCAGGTTGTAGATGGGGTCAGAGTCGTACTCGTACTGGTGAATGGGACTTTCTTCCGTTGTGGTGTAGGTGTCATCAAAATTCCAGAAATAGTCGATGGTATCGCACAGGGAGAGGTTGTCCAGCTTCACCTGTCCCTGTCTGCCTTCCCAGTCTTCGGTCAGGGTGAAAAGGGCCGTGGGAACGGGATAGATCTCGATTTCATGGCTGATTTGGCTCCTGCAGAAGTTGGCATCGGTGATTTGCATGGTTACCGTGTAGCTATCGATGGAATCGTAGATGTGGTAGGGGTTCTGAAGGTCACTCACGCTGTCCATGGTGTATGGATCGCCAAAATGCCAGAAGTAGTTAGTGATCTGTGCACTGTCGGCTGTGCTTTCATCGGTGAAGTAGGTGTAGTATCCCTGACAGGTTTCTGCCCAGCTAAACTCGGCCGTGGGTGGCTTGAAGATGGTCACCTCCGTGGTAGTGGTGTCTGTACATCCCCACCGGTTGGCTACAATGAGTTCGGTGAGGTAGTTGTCGTATGCCGGATACAGGTAGGTGGGGTTGGCGATAATGGCCGTGTCGGCATCGGTTGAGGTGTCGCCAAAGTCCCAACGCCAGGTGGTGATGGGCTCTGAATAGGTCTCACTGCCATCCATGAAGTAGGTGATGTCGCCCAGACAGTTGTTCTGAACGACGATCGCTGCCATGGGGGTGGGACGTATGAGCACTTCCTTGGTGATGGTGTTGGTGTAGGTTTGGGTGCCAATCTCTCCGGTAACCGTCAGGGTGACCTGATAGGTACCGCCCTGGTTGTCTTGATAACTATGGCAGGCATGGCTTTGGAAGCTGTTGTAGCTGTCGGTATTTCCATCGCCAAAGTCCCAATCCCATTGGGTGATGTTGCCGTTTTGGGTCAAAAATACGGAGCTGTCGGCAAAGCATACTTCTGTTAGTGCACACAAATTAATGGTGTCGGGAACGTAGAAGTTGGCTATCAAACAGGCCCTGGTATAGACCGTCCGGGTGATGGAGTCGGTACAGCCGTTAAAGTTGGTGACAATCAGCTTGACCTGGTAGCTGCTGTCGTTGGGTGAATACAGGTGGGTGGGGTTCTGAGCGGTGGAGGTGTTGGGCTCGCTGCTGAGCGGATCGCCAAAGTCCCACAACCAGCTTTGAATAAAGTTGCCTCCGTGTAGTGATTCATCCGTGAACTGCATGGGGGTATCACAGGCACCTGCCTCATAGCTAAATCTTGGGGTGGGAAGGCTGTCGATGGTGATTTCCAGACTGGCGTAAGCCGAGCAGCCATTGGTGTCCACGGCCATGAGCTCTACATTGTAAAGCCCGGGATTGGCAAAGGTGTGTTGGATGCTGTCGTGGTAAGTGGTAATCTGTGGGGTGCCATCGTGGAAGTTCCAGCTGTAGCTGGCCACGCTGTCGTTCTCGGGCAGGTAGTGGGCATAGAAGGTCGTGGGCTGTGTCAAACAAACCTGATCGGCGGTGATTTCTACTTCCAATTGTCCAAACACGCAGACTTCTACCGTGTCGGTGGAGTAACACGCGTTGTCATCGGTCACTGTCAGGGTTACCTGGTAACAGGTGTCGGTGATATCGTAGATGTACTCGGGATCGATTTCTGTGCTGTAGTAGCCTTCGTTAAGGTTCCATTCCCAGGTTTGTATCGGGCTGCCATCGGCTCCGGGCTCGCTGCCATCAAAGAAGTAAACCTGTCCGGCAGGATCACATACCTGGACAAAGCTTTCGATCTTGGCGATGGGGCGGGTTCTTACCTTCACCCATTGGCGGATGGTGTCGGCACAGCCGTAGTTGTCCGTGGCAATAAGGGTTACCTGAAAGTCATCGTTGGTGGCGTACAGGTGGGTGGGGTTTTGGATGTTGGCGGTGCTGCCATCGCCCAAATCCCATTCCCAGCCGGCAATGTAGCCCAGCTGACTGTAGCTTTCATCGGTGAAGTAGGTGGTGTCGCCCAAACAGGCATTCTGGTAGCTAAAGTTGGCCAGGGGTGGGTCTTTGACCACGATCTGCTCACTGGTGGAAGCCTCGCAGCCTGCCAGGTCGGTGACCGTCAGTGTCACGGTATAGGTGCCGGGGGCGTTGTACAGGTAGTCGGCATTTTGGGTCAGGGCATAGCCGCCATCGCCAAAGTCCCAGTACCAGGTGCTGATCTGTGCGGTGGAGGTGCCTGCAAAGCTTACCGGGGTGTTGGCACACAGGGTGTCGCTGCTCATGGTAAAGCTCACATCGGGGGCGGGGTTCACGCTCAGATCGTGGGTAATGGTGTCGTCGCAGCCCTGGGTGTTGGTCACAATCAGGGTGACGGTGTAATCGCCCGGAGAGCTGAACACGTGGGTGGGGTTTTGGTAGGTGCTGGTGTTGGTGTTGCCCGAGAGGGGGTCGCCAAAGTCCCAGTACCAACTGCCAATGTCGGGGGTGTTGTTGGTCAGATCATAAAACTGGGTGGGCTGACCAAAGCAGACGTCTTCCCAGTTGAACTCTGCCACGGGACTGGCTACGGAGACTACGGTTCTGATAACCGTGTTCTGACAGCTGTCGGAGTCGGTAACGGTTAGGGTGACACCGTAGCTTTGGTCGTTGGTATACACGTGGCTGGTGTTGCCACTGTTGGGTGCCAGGATGGTTTCGGTATTGCCATCGTCAAAGTCCCATTCCCATTTTACAATGGCGCCATTGGGGCTGTTGCTTAAGTTTAAGAAGAAGATGGTATCGCCGACGCAGGTGGGCTGACTGTACTCAAAGCTGGCCTGTGGCAGGGGGTTCACCGTCACCGTTTGGGTTTGGGTGGCCGTGCAGCCATCGGTGGTTTGTACGGTTAAGCTTACCTGGAAGTCGCCGGGGCTGTCGTAGGTGTTTTCGGGATCGGGCTGCTGGCTGGTGTGGCCATCGCCAAAGTCCCAATAGTATTGATCCAGTCCTGTCAGATCGGTGATGGTAAAGCTTACCGGTTCATGCATACAGGCGGGGGTGAAAGTAAAGTCCACTTCGGGGGCATCGGTGATGGTGATTTCTATGGTGTCGGCATCCGTGCAGTTGCTTTGGCTTTGAATGCTTAAGGTGACTTCATAGGTGCCCGGACCGCTGAACAAGTGGGTGGGATCGCTCTGGCTGCTCTGGTTGGAGGATCCACTGGCGGGGTCGCCAAAGTTCCACTGCCATGCCATGATGCTGCCGGCGCCGTTTTCACTGCTCACATCGTGGAAGCTGATGGATCCGCTCATGCAGCCCGCATCGTAGTCGATCTGGGCAATGGGTGATGGGGTGATGGTGACGTCCTGGCTATTGGTTGCCTGACAGCCATCGCTGGTGGTGACCGTTAACATGGCGGTGTAGGTGCCTGTACCTGGGTAAATGTGGCTTACATCGGGATCGTCGGGGTGGTTAATGGTGATAATGGGGCTGCCATCGCCAAAGTCCCACTCCCAGGTGGTGAGATAGCCGCTCAGGGGAATGCTGTAGTCTTCAAAGAAGGTTTCTGCGTTCTCGCAGTTGGGACTGCTGATGGAAAACATGCTGATGGGCTCGGGCATCACTTCTACCTGGTGGGTAACGCTGTTGGTGTATCCCAGGGTATCGATAATGGTGAGGGTGACATCGTACATGTTCGCGTTGAGGTAGGTGTGCAGGGGATCCTGGTTGTTGCTGCTTGTACCATCGCCAAAGTCCCAGTCGTAGATGGCCACGGCACCCACATCGGTTATGGTGGCATCGGTGGTGAACTGGATGGGGGTGTTTTCGCAGGCGTTGTCCCAGGTGAAATCAACAGGGGGTAGTCCGCCTACGTTTACTTGTATCACGGTTTCAAAGGTGCAGCCGTTTACATCGGTGACGGTCAGGCTCACATCGTAGTCGCCGGGGTTGGTGTAGGTGTGGGTGGTGTTTTGTCCCGTGGCTGTGCCGCCATCGGCAAAGTCCCATGCCCAGTTGGTGATGGTGCTGCCGCTGGTGGCAAAAAAGCCGATGTTGTCGCCTGCCTGGGCGGGGTTGGGTGCCCAGGTGAAGGTGGCATTGGGGGTGTTGGGGGCTTGCACGGTCTTGGTGATGCTGTCGCTGCATTGGTATGTCAGGCTATCGCTGGTGAACACCAGTTTGACATCGTAGAAGCCTCCCGTGGCATAGGTGTGTACGGGATTGGGGACATCGGAGGTGCTGCCATCACCAAAGTCCCAGAGTCTGCTATAGGGCTGATAGCCCGGGGGCAGGGTGCTGTTGTCGGTAAAGGCAAACAGGTTGCAGCCGCTCATGGTGTAACTAAAGTCGGCCGTGGGGGTGGGTACCACGATAATCTCTCCTGTGGCAGTTGCGGAGCAGCCTGCCGAGTCGGTGGCGGTTAAGGTGACGGTGTAGGTGCCGCCATTGGTGTAGCTGTGAACGGGGTTTTGGTCTTCGCTGATGCCGCCATCGCCAAAGTCCCACCACCAGAATTCGATGCCGGTATCGGCACTTCCTGTAAAGCTGGTCATGCCCCCGGCGCAGGTGGGCGAATCGAAGATTTGCATGCTCACCTGTGGGATGGGGTTGACGGTGACTTGTTGGCTTAGACTGTTCTGGCACAGGTTGGTGTCGGTGATGTAGAGGATCACGTCATAAGTTCCGGGGTTGTCGAACACGTGTCCGGCATATTGTCCGGTGGTGTCGTGGCCATCGTCGAAGCTCCAGTACCAATCGGTGATGGGGGTGCCCGAAGCGCCGTAGAAGAAGGTGGTGTCCATCAAACAGGTGGGCTCGGGATCCCAGGTGTAGTAGATGGTGGGGGTGTTGGGGACGATCACGGGCATTGTCACAGTGTTGGAACAGGTGTAGCCTGAGCTGTCGGCGGTGACGGTGAGGGTGACGTTGTAAATTCCGCCATCTGCGTAAGCATGATTGAAAATGGGGTCGTCCTGGGTGGTGCCATCGCCCAAATCCCAGTCATAATCCACCAAAAAGTAGCCCGACGGTGCCGTGCTGGCATCTTCAAAATGGATGGTGTGGCAGGAGTCGACCACGTAGGTGAAGTCGGCTTGGGGACTGGGTACAATAGTCAACAAAATGCTGTCGTAAACAACAGTACTGCAGGCGTTATTGGTTGCCTGAAGTCTGAGGGTTACCACGGTTAAGTCAACAATATTTACCGACGGCGTATAGGTCGGATGTAATATGGTGGGATCGTCAAAAGTTCCCGCACCTGAAGAAGTCCAAAGCAACGACTGATAATTGGAGGCCGCAGACGTGCTAAGCACATGACTATCATCATGACAAATGGTGGCGTTATCTCCGGCATCAACTGTGGGCAAGCCCAGAACCGACAAGGTCATCATGTCGCTCACATCTGTGGCACATGGTGAAATGGCCATGGCTGTCAGTGTCAGATTTACTGTACCATTAAGGGCATCCCCCGAACCGGGCGTATAGGTGGCATTCAGCAACGAAGCGTCATCAAACACACCATCTCCGGAAGTAGTCCACAACACAGAAGCCTGATTGGTAGCCACTCCGGCAAGCGTATAGGCAGACCCTTCACAGGCAGCGTCATCCATACCGGCATCGGCAGTGGGCAAGGCTTGGATGGTCAGCGTCATCATATCGGACACATCCCAAGCACAAGGACTGATGGCCGAGGCTGTCAATGTTAAATCCACCGACAAATTAAGGATATCATTTGTTCCCGGAGTGTAGGTAGCTGTCAGAGAGGTGGCATCATCAAATACACCGTCTCCCGAGGTGGTCCACAACACAGCTTGCTGATTTTGAGCTGTTCCCGCAAGGGTAATACTGCTGTTTTCACATACCATATCATCTGCACCGGCATCCACAATGGGTTGTGCCTGAATGGTAAGGGTCATCATATCGATGGCATCTGTGGCACAAGGGCCAATGGCCATGGCAGTGAGCGAAAGATCAACAGTTCCATTCAACACATCATTGGTTCCGGGAGTATAGGTGGCCGTCAAAATGCTCGCGTCATCAAAGGTTCCATCACCGGAAGTATTCCAAAGTACGGCAGATTGATTGGCTGCAGCTCCTGACAAAGTATAGGTGTCGGTTTCACAAATGTTGGCATCAGCACCGGCATCTGCCACAGGTAATTTTTGAATGGTCAATGTCATCATATCCGACACATCGCCCGTACATGGGACAACGGGCTGTACCGTCAGGGTTAAATCAACTGAACCTATCAAAATATCATTGGTTCCGGGAGTATAAGTTGCTGTTACGAGTGCAGGATCATCGAAGTTTCCATCTCCGGAGGTTGTCCAAAGAACAGATTGCTGGTTGGTGACCATGGCGGGAAGTGTATAGGAAACATCTTCACAAATGGTGGCGTCTCCCCCGGCATCTACAGTTGGAAGTGCTTGAATGGTCAACGTCATGATATCCGACGCGCTAAAAGCACAAGGTGCCAACGGATCGGCAGTTAATGTCAGGTCAACGCTTCCGGCAATCAGGTCGTTTACTCCGGGTAAATAGGTGGCGTTCAACAAGGTGGCATCATCGAAGGTACCATCTCCTGATGTTGTCCAAACCGGATTCTGACCATTCACCACAGAACCATTTAATGTAACCATGTTGCCTTCGCAAATGGTGGCATCCATACCGGCATCCACCGTGGGCAAGCCTTGTATGGTGAGGGTCATCATATCTTGACTTTCGCAGGGTGATATGCCAAATGCTGTGAGCGTCAAATCCACGGTTCCATTGGCAATATCAGCCATTCCGGGAGTATAGGCGGCAGTAAGCGAGGTGGCATCATCAAAACTACCATCGCCACTTGTTGTCCAAAGCAACGACAGATAATCTGAGGCAGTTCCTGCCAAAGTATAACTGTGGTCTTCACAAATATCTGCATCCGATCCGGCATCCACAACGGGAGACGGATGAATGGTAAGGGTCATCACATCGGAGGCATCCAAGGTACAGGGAGCCTGTGCAAAAGCGGTAAAGGTGAGGTCAACCGAACCTGTCAATATATCCGCCGAACCCGGAGAATACGTGGCTGTCGAAAGGGTGGCATCATCAAAGGTACCATCACCACTTGTTGTCCAAAGAACTGATTGTTGATTGGTAGCCACTCCTGCGAGGGTATAATTTTCGTTATCACAAATGGCATCATCAGCTCCTGCATCTGCAGTGGCTAACCCTGTAATGGTCAAGGTCATCACATCGGTATCCTGACAAGGAACGAGGTCGAAAGCAGTGAGCGAGAGGTCAACGGATCCGGCCACGATATCGGCGGCTCCGGGAGTATAGGTAGCGGTGAGTATGGTGGGTTCATCAAAGGTTCCATCGCCTGAGGTGGTCCAAAGAACTCCGGTATAATTGATGGCTGATCCCGACAAGGTGTAGGAACCGGTTTCGCATACCACGTCATCGGCACCTGCATCTGCGGTGGGTCCGGGTAGCAAAGTAAGGGTCATCATGTCCGAGGCATCCACAGTACATGGGGCAATGGCAAGGGCATGAAGTGTCAAGTCAACGCTTCCGGCCAGTCGGTCATTGGTTCCGGGGGTATAGTTGGCGGTCAATAGGGTGGCATCATCAAAAACACCGTCACCGGAAGTAGTCCAAAGCACCGATTGCTCATGGGTGGCTGTTCCCGCAAGGGTATAGCTATCGTTTTCACAGATGATGGCGTCGGCACCGGCGTCGGCTGTGGGCAAGCTTTGAATGGTCAAGGTCATCACATCTGAAGCATCTCCTGCACACGGCAAAGTGGCAAAACTAGTGAGGGTCAAATCGACGGTTCCGTTGGTTGCATCAACTGCACCCGGAGTATAGCTGGCAGTCAACAAGGTGGCATCATCAAAACTTCCATCTCCTGAAGTAGTCCACAGAACTGATTGCTGATGTTGAGCCGTTCCCGAAAGGGTATAGGGCGTATTTTCACAGGTTACATCATCCGCTCCGGCGTCGGCCAGCGGCAAATATTGAATGGTGAGGGTCATGTCGTCGGAAACATCCGTTGAACAGGGAGTGAGCGAAGTGGCTGTTAACGTGAGCATCACGGTTCCTGAGGAAATATCAGACGGGCCGGGGGTATAACTGGCGGTTAATGAAGATACATTGTCAAACGTACCATCTCCGGAAGTTGACCACTCAAAGGATTGTGCATCTGAAACACTTCCCGAAAGGGTATAACTGCCTGATTCGCAGATAACATCATCTGCACCTGCATCCACTGTCGGCAACGATTGAATGGTGAGTGTCATAGCATCGCTTACTACACCTGTACAAGGCGCTATGCCCGTAGCTGTAAGTGTAAGGTTGACAATACCATTGGCGATATCAGTCAATCCGGGGGTATAGGTTGCCCCTACAATGCCGGCATTGTTGAAAGTTCCGTCGCCCGAAGTTGTCCACAACAGCGAAGAATAATCCGTTGCGGTGGCCGTGCTAAGTGTGTAGGTAGCGTTTTCACAAACCACATCATCAACGCCTGCATTTACGGTGGGGTCGGCCAGAATTATCACGGTTACCACATCCGACACGCTTCCGCAGGTACCGTTTCCATTGGCGGTCAGCGTTAGGTTGACCAATCCGTTGAGTCTATCGCCGGGACCGGGGAAATAATTGGTGTGCAGCAGGGTAGCATCGGAGAAAGTGCCATCACCTGAAGTAGTCCACAACAGTGAATTATAATGACTTGCCGTGGCATCCAGGTTGGAATAGAACGATGCGCTGCAAATGGTGGCATCGGCTCCGGCAAATACCGTAGGTGCTTCATCGAAAGTGAGGATAAATGAATGTGAAACACTGTTGAAACATGGAGGCACTCCGGTGGCCGTAAGGGTGATGATAACGCTGCCATTCAACGTATCCGGACCACTTGGAATATAAGTAGGTGTTAAGGTGCCATTGTTGATAAAGATACCCGATCCGCTGCTTGTCCAGTTCAAATCGGTATAAAATTGGGCAAATGCACCGGAAATCACCAACACATCATCGTTACAAATACTGGTATTGGTTCCTGAAAATACAACAGGTTGATTTTGTATCATCAACACCTTGTCGTCGGTTACCTGCCCGGAGCATGGTCCCACGGCATTGGCAGTTAAAAATAAGGTGACCGATCCGTTGGCAATATCTAATGCCCCGGGAGTATAGGTTGGCGTAAGTGTATTGGAATTGGCAAATACACCATCTCCGTCACTCATCCACAAAATACTGGTATAGTTGGAGGCTGATGCATCGGATACGGTATAGGAGCTTGTTTCGCAAACGGCATCGTCGGCACCCGCATCTATTTCCGGGAAACCCGAAATGGTTAGCAACGAACTATCGGAAACGGCATCCACACAAGGAGCCTGTGGCAAAGCGGTGAGTCTCAGATACACGTTTCCATTGGCGATATCCAATACGCCGGGGTAATAGGTGGGCGTAAGGGAAGTCTCGTCCACAAAAAGCCCGTCGCCGGAGCTTGTCCATAGTACACTGGCATAATTGGTTGCCGTGGCGTCGGGAATGGTGAAGGAGATGTCTTCGCAAATGGTGTGATCGTTCCCTGCAAAGGCAGTAACAGCAGGTGCGTAATTCAACACCATCTGGTCAGTTACTGTCCCTGCACATGGGGCAAAACCAGTGGCGGTAAGGGTTAGCGTTACACTTCCATTGACTATATCCAGTGCACTGGCGGTATAAGTAGGTGTCAGGGTGGTTTCGTTGGTTAAAATTCCGGTTCCGGACGAAGTCCATAACAAAGATTGGGCAGATGTTGCCGAAGCTCCGGTAACGGTATAGGTATCACCACAAACAGTGGCATCCATCCCTGCATTGACCTCAGGGGCCGTAGTAATGGACAAATTCATAACATCAAATACCACGTTGTTGCACAGGCCAATGCCTGTTGCAGTCATGGTCAGCGAAACTGCTCCCGAAGTAATGTCGGCCTGACTTGGTGTATAGGTGGGGTTTTGCAATCCTGCATTATCAAAGGTACCTGTTCCTGTGGTGGACCAAAGGATGGACGAATAATTTTCTGCAAGGGCATCGAATATATAATAGGTGTTTCCTCCACAAATTTGGGCATCTGTTCCTGCAAAAGCCGAAACGGACTCAAACAGGGTCAGGGTCATGTTATCGGAAACCACTCCCACGCAGGGTGAAATGGCCGTTGCCTCCAGGGTAAGCACCACCGAACCGGCTGCAAAATCAGCACTGCTGGGGGTGTAGGTGGGTGTGAGACTGTTGGCATTCACAAAGCTTCCCGAACCAGAGGTGTTCCAACTTACGGCACCGGCATGCCCGGCACTTGCCGTGGAAACGGTGTAGGAAGTCCCCTGACATAAAGAGGTGTCGATTCCAGCATCTACCACCGGATTGGAGATAATCAATAAGTTCATTTGGTCTTCAGCGGCCAACTGACAAGGGGTATCGCCGTCAACATGCAGGGTGAGGATAACGCCTCCGGACAGTGCGTCGGCAGCACTTGGGGTATAGGTGGGGGTCAGGGTGGTATTGCCCATCAAAACGCCCGTTCCGGTGGTTGTCCAGAACAAATTGACATAATCGCTGGCACTAGCTCCGGTAACTGTGTACGATCCATCTTCACAAATGGCATCATCGGGACCGGCATCCACCAGTGGAAAGGCCTGCAGACTGAGTATCAAATCATCGGTTACAAATCCACTGCAAGGTGCCAATGCATTGGCACGCAGGGTGAGGATCACGCTTCCTGCCTGATAATCAGCAATACTGGGAACATAAACTGCATCCAACACATTGTTGTTTACAAAGTTACCCGAACCGCTCGTGGTCCATAGGATAGTCGAGTAATTGGTGGCATCGGCGCCTGTCACACTAAATGTCATGGGTTCACAAACACTTCCATCGCTTCCGGCGTCCACGGTGGGTGCGGAATTGATGGTCAACTGCATGCTGCTCGTTGTGGACACAACGCAAGGTGCATTGGCAAAGGCTTCCAGCGTAAGAATAACACTTCCGGCTGCAATATCCTGTGCACTTAGGGTATAGGTGGGGGTCAGGGTGGCGGCATTGGCGAAGGTTCCGGTACCGGATGTTGTCCAGTTAAGGGAAGAATAATCAGAAGCACTAGCTCCGGTGACAACAAAATTGCTGCTTTCGCAAATGGTGGCATCTGCTCCGGCATCCGCCTGAGGTCCCGGGACAATCAACAGGGTCATATCATCGGTGACCTCGGCACAGGGAGGATTTCCAAATCCTGTGACGGTGAGCACCACCGAACCCAGGTTGATGTCGTCCAAACTTGGTTGGTAGGTCGGTGTCAGGGTATTGCCCGCAACAAAAACTCCTGTTCCGGAAGTACTCCATTGATAGGTAGCGGCATGGGTTGCCCAGGCAGAAGTGATGGTGATGTCTTCATTTTCACAGATGATTTCGTCCGCACCGGCATTCACTTCGGGTTCCGGAACAAAAGTGAGAACAAAAGCATCGTTGATGGAATTGGTACAAGGCGCCAGTGCATCTACCGTGATGGTAAGCACCACGTGTCCTGCCAATAAATCGGCACTGCTGGGGAAGTAAATGGGATGCAACAGGGTTTGATTATCAAACGTTCCTGTTCCTGAGGTAGTCCAGAAAACGTCGGCGTAATTGGAACCGGTGGAATTGACTATCTGATAACTTGTATTGGAACATGAGGAAGCATCGGGGCCGGCAAACACCTCAGGAGTATCCACAATTTCGAGCTGCATTTGGTCGATGGCATCACCACAATTGGGGGTTCCAAAGGCGGTTAGTGTCAACACAATGGTGTTTCCGGCATCAGCAGCAACGGGGATATAAGTTGGATTGAGGGTTCCGGTATTTATCAGCGATCCGGCTCCGCTGTGTGTCCACAATAGTGAAGCATAGTGGCTGGCAGAAGCCGTTGACACAGTATAGTTGGTATTGTAACAGGTGATGTCGTCCACACCGGCATCCGCAATAGCGGCGGGCTCAATGGTAAGGATCATAAAATCGGACACATCGGTTGTACATGGTGTATTTCCGGTTGCGGTGATGGTCAAAGCCACAAATCCATTGGTGATGTCTGCCGCACTGGGGTAGTAGATGGGATTGACGGCAGCGCTATTGGAGAAATTTCCGGTTCCGGAAGTGGTCCAGCTGACAGTATGTTGATTTACGGCAGTGGCATCAAAAATTCCGTAGGACTCACCCTGACAAATGGTATGGTCGGCTCCGGCAAACACTTCCGGCATGGGAACAATGGTTAATATCATCTCGTCGTACACTTCATCCGTACACGGCATAGTTGGGTAGGCTGTGAGCCTGAGGATAACAAATCCTGCAGCAATATCAGCAGCATCGGGCAAATAGGTTGGCGTTAAGGTATTGGCGTTGATAAACGCACCCGAACCTAGGGTTGTCCATAAAAAACCTGAAGCATTGGTAATGCCGGCTGTACTAAAGGTAAAGGCATCACCCTCACAAACGGCATCATCTATTCCTGCATCAGCCGTTGGTCCCGGGTTGATGGTGATAATCATGGCGTCCTGTGCATTGCCAAAACAGGGGGCGATGCTGTTGGATATCAAGGTCAATGTCACCGTTCCTGAATTAATATCGGCACTTCCGGGGATATAGGTGGGCGCGAGCGAATTTTGGTTTACAAATGTTCCATTGCCGCTGGTTGTCCAGGTAACACTGCTGTAATAGGTGGCATCGGCATCAAATACAGTGTAGGATTCGCCGGCACATATCAAAGCATCGCTTCCGGCATCGGCAGTTGGGGCTTCCTGAATACCCACATACACATCATCTGCATCGGTGGCTCCACCACACACCATGTTGGCTGTGGCGGTAAGGGTGAGGGTAAATCCGCCGTTGGCCAAATCGCCTGCCGAAGGTGTATAAACGGTGTTCAACACATCCGGATTATCAAAAGTTCCGGAGCCTGATGAAGTCCAATGCAAGGTGGCATAATTGGTAGCCCAGGCAGTTGTGGTGGTATAGGTTTCGCCTACACATATCATGGTGCTGTTGCCTGCGCTTACCTCCGGCAAACTTTCGATGGTCAACACCATGTTGTCGGTAATGGTTTGGGTGCAGGGGGCAATGGATTCGGCCGAAAGGGTAATGATGGCACTTCCGGTAACTATGTCGTTCATCCCGGGATGATAGGTGGGAAACAGGGTGCCATTGTTGGTAAAGGTTCCGTCGCCGGAAGTAGTCCAAAACAAACTGGTATAATCTGTGGCATTTCCCATCAGGAAGTAGGTGTCGGTTTCGCAAATGGAAGCATCGGCTCCGGCATCCACCGTTGCCATGAGGTGAATGGTAAATATCACGTCATCAGTTACCGCAACAGCACATGGGGTGTTGGGATTGGCGGTCAAAGTGAGGGTAACCATTCCGTTGGCAATGTCAGTGGGACTTGGTGTGTAGGTGGGTGTGAGGGTATTTCCATTGATGATGGTTCCACTGGTTCCGCTGGAAGTCCATTCCAGAGTAGAAAAATTAGCCGCCGTGGCGGAGCTGATAACGATACCACTTTCGCAGATACCCTCATCGGGTCCTGCAAAGGCTTCGGGAGAAACGGTGAAGGAGAGCTCCAGAGAATCGGATACCGAATTGGCAGAGCAACTCGCGTCACCATAAGCGGTTATCCTGAGATATACGGACCCCAGACTCACATCAGATGAGCTGGGAATATAGGTGGGATGTAATTGGTTTACATTATTAAAGGTACCTGTTCCTGTGGTAGTCCATTCCACGTGATCTTCAAAACTTACACTGGAAAAGTTACATGTGTAGGCGCCATTATCGCATACCACATCATCGGGGCCGGCATCTACCACCGGCATGGGATTGAGGGTAATGGTCATTTGATCGGTGGCAAAACCGGAACAAGGTGAAATACTTACGGCCGTAATCTCCAGGGTAACCGAACCGGCAGCTATGTCAGCCGAACCCGGGGTATAAACGGGGTTCAACAAGGCAGGGTTATTGAAACTTCCGTCACCCGAGGTGGTCCAACTGATGCTGGAGTTGTCGGAAGCGGTGGCATCAAAAATAAAATAACTCGACTCGTCGCCACAAATTACGGCATCCGATCCGGCATCCACCATTACATTTTGAATGATGGTCAATTCCATGTCATCGCTCACGATGGCCAAACAGGGTGGATTGCTCGTGGCTGTGAGTGTGAGGGTAACAGCTCCCAGCGAGATGTCGGCAGCACTGGGGATATAATTGGGGTGCAAAATGCTGTTGTCGTCAAAACTTCCACTTCCCGAGGTGGTCCACATCAAAGTGTTGTAATATTGTGCATCAGAGGTGGGAATGGGGAAAATATCGCCTTCGCAAATCACATCGTCTATTCCTGCGTTCACCTCCGGCTCGGGCGTGAGGAACAGAGTGAATTCAGACGTGGCTTCAACTGTACACGGATTTTGTGGTTGTGCGGTAATGGTGAGTACCGCCGACCCTGTTATCCTGTCCACAGGACCGGGAATATACGTGGGCGTGAGCGTGTTGCCATCAGAAAAAGTACCATCGCCTGTTGTACTCCAGGCAACAGATGAATAATTGGTGGCGGAGGCAGTGGTAACCAAATAAGTCCCCGATTCGCAAATGGTTACGGTGGTCAATCCCGTACTTACGGTTGGTGCCTCTGAGATATCGATGGTGATATCGTCGAATACGGTTTCCGTACAAGGAGGAATGGCATAGGCGGTCAAACGCAAGGTAACCGAAGGTTGCAGATAATCGGATGCACTTGGGGTATAAATGGGATTGACAATGGTGTTGTTGGAAAAAGTTCCCGAACCGTCCAGAGCAGTCCATAGTACCGAGGAATAGTCCTCAGCCCAGGCATCGGTAAGTGCTACCAGATCGCTCACACAAATCGACTGGGTAGCTCCGGCATCCACCGTAGGATCAGCATTGATGGTCAACCGCATGGTGGAACGTGCCGGTGTACAGGGCGAGTTGTAGGCCGTGAGGGTGAGGTCCACAAATCCGGCTGCTGCATCGGCGCCACTGGGATAATAAAAGGGATTGACAATTGAATTATCCGAAAACGAACCTGAACCTCCCGTACTCCAGGATACAGAGGTATAGCTGGAGGCGGTGGCCGAACTAAGTGAATAATCGGTGGTGTTGGAACAAATGGAGGCATCTCCTCCGGCGTTGGCCTGGGGGTAGGTATGAATGGTGATGATGGTAAAGTCGGACACCACATTGGTACAAGGACTTACCGGATAGCCTGTGATGGTCAGAATAACAGAACCATTGAGAATATCAGCCACGCCGGGTGTATAATAAGGTGTTTCGATGGTGTCGTTACTAAAAAATCCGTCGCCTGAGGTGGTCCACACTATATGATCGTAATAAAGTCCGCTTCCGTTGATAACGCCACCGTTTTGACACATGAGTGCATCAGGACCGGCATCTACCAGGGGCTCCTGGTTAATTGTCAGCAGGGCTTCATCGGTTATCAGTTCGGTACACGAGCCATTTCCAACAACATTCAACGTAATCAGCACACTTCCAAAAGAAATGTCCGACAAGCTTGGTGTATAGGTAGGCGTTAAGGTATTGGTGGGCGAAAATGTACCACTGCCTGAACTTGTCCAGCTATAGCTTGAATAATTGGTGGCACTGCCATTTAATGTAAATGTCGATCCTTCACAAATCACGCCGTCGGCACCTGCATCGGCAGTGGCCAGCTGGGTGATGGTCAACACCATATCGTCAACAGCATTGTCTGCACAAGGAGCCAATGGAAGGGCCGTTAATGTCAGGGTAACCGAACCCAGATTATAATCCGCGGCGCTGGGGGTATAAACCGGTGTAGGCGTGTTGGCACTACTAAAAGTTCCGGTTCCCGAGCTTTGCCATACCACATCATCGTAATAGGTGGCAGCACCATCGGTTATGGCATAGGTATCTCCGTAACAAATTTCTGCATCGGCACCGGCAAAGGCGGTGGGCTCGGGTTGAAAGGTCAGGGTCATTTCGTCGCTCACATCCAGTGTACAGGGCGCATTGGGTGCGGCAGTCAGGGTAAGCAGTACCGATCCGGCAGCTAAATCAGCAGTGCCCGGATGATAGTCGGGGTGCAACAGGTCATCACTTGGAAGAAAGACTCCGTCTCCGGCGGTGGTCCAGGTCAGGCCTGAATAATCGGAAGCAGTTGCTCCCGACAAGGTAACATAGCCTGCACTTGTACAAATTTCGATGTCAGCACCTGCATTTACGTCAGCAGCGGCATTGATGGTAATGACCAAATCATCGGCCACCACAAAATTACAGCTATTGCTGCCACTTACCTCAAGGGTGAGGTGGGCCACACCTGCATTCATCTCAGCCACGCTGGGATAGTAGGTGGTGGTAAGTGAATAATTATCAGAAAAGGTTCCACCGTTGGCCGACGACCAAACAATGGAATTGGGATCGTAGTTGGTGGCAGTTCCGGCCAAAAGTGCAAAATCGCCAACGCAAATGGTCTGACTTAATCCGGCATTCACCGTGGGTTCCGGATCAAAGAACAATATCTTGGAGTCAACGGCGCCATCGGGACAAGGTGCCACAGGGAAGGCTTCCAGTTGAAGTTCCACGAAAGTGGCAGCTTTATCTGCTGATGAAGGTGTATAATCGGGTTCGGGAATGGTGGGGTCAGAAAAAACTCCGGTTCCCGAAGTAGTCCACAACAGGGAAGAATAATTGGTGGCCGTGATTCCGGTTAAAGTGTACAGGTTGTTGTTTTCGCAAACGGTGACGTCGGCACCTACATTGACAATGGGTTCAAAATTAATGGTAACATCCACACTGTCGATGGAAGAACCTGCACAGGGAGCCACGGGATAGGCCGTTAGGTAGAGCCTGGCTCCACCATTAGCCATGTCCTGACTTCCTGGCCAATAGTCGGGATGCAAATCGGTATTGTTGGGCACAAAAACCCCATCGCCATCGGTGGCCCATTCCAAACTCAGGTAGGTTCCTGCCGAGGAACCCGACAAGGTAATATTGGTGGCAGTTTCACACATGGTAAGCGGGTTACCGGCATCCACCGTTGGACCGCCTGAAAGAATGGTAATGGATACAGCATCGGAAATCACGTCGGTACAAGGGTATCCCTCAACCCGCAACACACAATTGGCCACCCCATTAAAAATATCGGTGGTACTTGGGTAATAGGTGGTTACCAAAGAGGTATTGTCTGAAAAGGTACCTCCTCCCAACGAAATCCATTCCACCGAAGCAGGATTGTAATCAGTGGCCAAACCTGCCAAATCCACTGTTTCGTTGTCACAAATAAATTGGTCAGCACCTGCATTCACGGTAGCTGCGGGGCGAATATCCAATATCATGGCATCGGTTTCGTCCAATGTGCAAGGTGCAATGGGACTAGCCGCCAGCGTGAGCTCAACCGTACCAAGTAAAAAATCCTGGGTACCCGGAAAATAAGTGGGATTCAATACCCCATTGGAAGGAAGAAAGCTTCCATCACCAGAGGTTTGCCAGGTAACCGAAGTGTAATCCAGCGCCGTTGCACCGGCAAGATGATAACTTACTTCCGTTTCGCACATGCCATCATCTGGTCCGGCATCCGGCACCGGAACATGCGTAATATTTACCTTAACCTGATCAATAACAGGCGCATTGCAAGGGGTATAACCTGCCACTGACAGGGTGAGGTTGGCCACACCTGCATCAATTTCAGTCTGACTGGGATAAAAATCGGTGGTCAGGGAATTGGGATCCGAAAATGTACCACCGGTGACGGTAGTCCACTGGATGGTGAAGGGATTATAATTTGTGGCTGTTCCCACAAGACTGGCGGCACCACTGCTGCATATGTTTTGGTCCACACCTGCATTTACCGTTGGGACAGTTTCAAAACTCAACACCAATTGGTCGCTCACGGAACTCGAGCAGGGTGAGATAGGTCCCGCGTTGAGGGTAAGTACCACCGAACCATTGCTCAAATCGTTGGCTCCCGGGGTATAAATGGTGCTTAACTGTAAAGGGTTACTGAATGATCCGTCTCCGGATGTTTCCCACAAAATGGACTGATAATAAGTTGCTTGCCCGGTGAGTGTAGCCGTTTGATTTTCACAAACAGACCGGTCCAAACCGGCATTTACAGTGGGTGCGTGTTGAATGTTCAGCACCATCTCATCGGTGGCATTTACCGTACAAGGTGCTACAGCATAGGCCGTTAATACTAGCGAAACACTTCCGTTGACAACATCGAAAGTGCCGGGTGTATAGGTTGCATTTAATAAGGTAGGATCGTCAAAACTGCCATCACCACCGGGATTGCTCCAAAGTATGGATTGGTAGTTGGTTGCCTGTCCCGACAGCAGCCATGAACTGCCTTCGCAAATATCACGATCCACGCCTGCGTTGGCCGTGGGTTCGGCCTTAATTTCAACATTGAGCGAAGAACCATTTCCATTGCCACAGGCGTTGGAACCCACAACATTTACGGATACCGAACCCGTATATCCGGCATCAAAGTCGATGGTCACACTTGCTCCGGTACCCGTAATGGTACCTGCGGCAGGTGGAATCAGGGTCCAGTTGTAGGACGCGGCGTTGGGGATGACGGCAACAGAATAGGTTTGACTTACAGGTGCCTGGCAAAGCGCGTTGGCTCCGGAAATGGCACCTGCATCATCTGGCAAAGGATTGATGGTTGTTTGACCATCGGTAAACATGGTTTGCAACGGATCGCCGATGCTGTTTTGGTAATAACTGGTAGTTGAATTCCAAACCATGTCTTCCACTGCCTGACTTCCGGTGGCGGAAGCCGAAAAAACCAGTTCAAGGAGTGTTCCTGAAGCAATGGTGGCCGGGGTGGCCGAATTCCATGTGATGGTAATTTCGCCGGCATTGTCAACTACGGACAGAGTTCCGGTACTTAATTCGCTGTGTGCATTTTGGTAGCTTCCATAGGTCAGATGTGTGGTGCCATAATCCAACACCAACGAAAATTCAGCTACGTCAATCAGGTTGGTTACTTCAATTGGAATAGTCACATTTCCGGGACAAGTGGTGGCCGACGAAACCGTTGTTTCAACCGAAAGTGCGGCCAGGGCGTTGTACGCATTGATGCTTCCACCTGTTACCGTAATTCCCGAAAGGGCAGCAACAGGCACCACCGACCCCATAATGGCGGCTTTCATGTCAGACCACGAGGCAGAAGAATTGGCAGCATACATAAGCGCCACCACACCGGCCACCTGTGGCGTAGCCATGGAGGTACCCGAAATGATGCCGTAATCAGTCGAGCTTAATCCTTGTCCGGGGGCACCGAAGGAAATATGGGTAGGATTGTCCGGTTTCGTGGACAGAATATCCGAACCATAGGCCCCCAAATCCACGGAGGTAAGTCCGTAATTGGAAAACCACGACAAACTGTTGGTTCTGGTGAGCGATGCAACGGAGATGATGTTGTCGCAATCGTAGCTGGCAGGATAAAAACCTGAAGCATCGTTGTCGGAACTATTGTTTCCGGCGGCAGCGGCAAATATCATATTGGAAGCAAGAATGGCCGACCGCAACGAAGTGCTGTAACCACCGCCACCCCAACTGTTGCTGGTGAGGGTGGCACCATTGGCTGCGGCATACTGAAGAGCAGAAATGGCACTCGAAGAAAAACCGCTTCCCTGATCATTTAACGTTTTTAAGGCCATCAATTTTACCGTCCAGCAAACGCCGGCCACGCCGATGGTATTGTTACCGGAAGCGCCTACGGTACCCGCGCAATGGGTTCCATGACCACAATAATCGGAAGGATCGCTATCCCCATAAGCCCAGTCCCAGCCGTGAATGTCATCAACATAACCATTGCCGTCGTCGTCAATGCCGTTGGCCGGAATTTCACCCGGATTGGTCCACATATTCGACACCAAATCAGGATGATCGTAATCAATACCCGAGTCGATGATGCCTACCACCACCGAAGAACTGCCGGTGGAGATGTCCCATGCTTCGGGAGCATCGATGTCGGCATCCACGGTTCCGCCGTCCTGACCGGTGTTGTGCATGCCATACAAGCCGGCAAAACCCTGATCGTCGGGGATGGTTTCCACCGTATGCAGCACATGGTTGGGCTCGGCATAAAACACCTGCGATAATTGTTGAAGACGGGCCGCCTTGTCAGGAACCCCTGCCCCATCGGTAATTTTTACAAGATACAAATCAGGAACAAGGGTGAATTTTTTCAATATTTCGCACCCATTGGTAACTAGAAGATTGGAGATGGCATTGGATTCATAGCCTGCTTCAAAACGAACCAACAGTTCATTTTCCTTGTATTCGGCTTTGAGCTTCTCGCTTAAAGGAACCGATATACCCTGATCCTGGGCCGAAACACGACTGCTTGTTTCAGGATTGGCAAATACCACATCACTCACCACACCTGATGTTAACCCTTTTTGAAACTCCGTTGCCTGAACCTGGTTTGAAAACAAATTTACAGCAGCTACAACTGCAACCAAAGCCAAAACCAAAACTCTTGAATGTAAATGTTTTATCATGTGATTTCTTTCTTAGTTCAAATAAAATACAGATACGTACCAGCAATAACAGCCTTGTTATTAGCGGGTTATTCCATTCGTATCACGTAACCAGGAGGGCATTTTGGTACAGTTGATCTACAGGAAGGCTGTCTGATAAAAAAATGAGGTGCCAACATGAAAAATTCACGTCAGAAAGTTCAAATTTTCGTCAGAACGCACCCACTACACTACGACAGACAAGCAAATTATTCCTCAGCTATGAAATTGGGCTAGCAAAGAAGTTATTGATAATTATCTATCTATCAATACAATAAACAAAAGCAAGTGATTGCAAAGAACGAATACAACCACGCTTTGGGTAATGATACGAAAAGTAGTAAAAAAAGTTCGGTGTGATGTTTTTTTCACATGAAACAAATCATATTTATATTGGGTATAAATAACCATAGGCAGAAAGGCGCCGCACTTCATTTGAGGATGGGTGAAGGGTGATGGGTGATGCGTGAACGGTAATTAGTGAACATTGATCCAAGAGCCAAGAGCCAACAGCAACAGCTCCACCTGTCATATCGAAGGAGGAACGACTGAGATATCTCCCCGGAAAGAAAGACCGAATCGATGACCCACCAGCGTGCAGGCTCTCTTGCTCAGGAGATTTCTCTGCGTGCTTTGCGTCTCTGGGGTGCATTTTTGCGGGTTTATATTCACCGCGGAGGCGCTAAGGACGCGGAGAAGCGGTGAAGAGGAGAAGCCGAGAAGGGGTGTAAGTGTGTTTTGCCTTTTTGTCATCCTGAATGTAGCCTGCGGAATGAAGGATCTCAGACATGTTTGTTCCTGTAATCAAATTGCCGATAAGTAGGTGGATCGAGATTCTTCACTTCGTTACCAATGACAACTTTTCGTATAATTCTGTTTATCTGGTTATTGCAAAAATGTAGGTTTTCAATTCCCGGGGGATTTCTCTCCGCCTTCGGCGGATTCGAAATGACAGGCTTTTTCTTTGGTTTTTGTCATCATACTATGTGCGCCCCCCCTTTTTCCGGGGGTGTTGGGTCTCAGAATGACACCACCTAGAGGGGGCTTTAGCCCCAAACAATCAACAATAAAACAAACCACCCCACACGACCAAACTTAATAAATCAATACACCTGAAGCCCACCCCTTGCCCTTCGGCTTTAGCCAAGGGCACAGGAAAGACAAGAGCCAAGTAAAAAGTAAAAAGTGACGAAAGTTGATCAGTAATCGGTTCTATCATAGCCAAGAGCCAAAAGCCACCTCCAACCGCCAATAGCCAACCACCGGCAGCCATAGCCAACACAATGGTTATCAAAGGAAAAAAAGTATTTTTGGTATCAAAACTTCAAGCGTGGACGCTTGAAGCGGGGATTATTCATTTGGTTCTTATCCACACCACCTTGAGGGGGCTTTAGCCCCAAACAATCAACAATAAAACAAACCACCCCACACGACCAAACTTAATAAATCAATACACCTGAAGCCCACCCCTTGCCCTTCGGCTTTAGCCAAGGGCACAGGAGAGACAAGAGCCAAGTAAAAAGTAAAAAGTGACGAAAGTTGATCAGTAATCGGTTCTATCATAGCCAACCGCCAACAGCCCTCCCCCTCTATTTTTTCTTCTCCAAATGTTTCAACAGTTCGGGTATCTGTTCAGTTACGATTTGTTTGCCAACAATTCGTTTGTCTTTGTCGAGTAAAAACATCACGGGGGTTCCGTGAATGTCGTATAAACCATGAAAATCAGGTGTTGCGCTACGGGTACCATTCACGTTGATCCAATTAAGCTCTCTCTCCCTGATGGCCTTTTTCCACTTATCCATATCGCTGTCCACGCACACTGCATACACTTCAATGGGGTAAGTTTTGGCATCATAAAGTGGCTTGAGGGCATCAATTTCCACCTTACAATGTCCACAATTGTAGTCCCAGAACAAAATCAATGTGTATTCACTTTTTATCGAATACAATGCCTTGAGCTGCTCGGTGGTATCCATCAGTATCATGTTGGGCGCCACCTTCCCGATCAACAGCGGACGCAATACATCCACACGTTCTTTAATCATTTTAAGAACAGATTCGCTGGTAAAAAGGATTTGCTCCTGACTAAAATACCGGTCGTACAGATGCACCAAAATTTTGTCGAATCCCATGTACTTGGGATTTTGGTATTCTGCCATAAAATACCACATCAAGTAGCCTACCATTTCGCGCGATGGACGTGCTTTGGCAATGACCACATCGATGGCAGCAATCACCGAATCGGGTTGCAAATAAACGGCCTTTTCAAAATACTCGTTTAGTTTATTGGCGATAACGGGCGTACGAATCAAACAGGAATCCTGCAAATCGAAATGATCCCAAAAGTGGGTCTTATAATATTTGTATGCCTGGGTACTGTCGGAACTGTTCAACACACTGTCGGGCACCTTGACATCGCGCATGGCATTGAGCAACTTACCCACAAACAAATCCGGATATTGCTCTATGATCTGCAATTTGGCTTGAGTGGCTTTTTTATTTATGGAATCCACCTGTGCCCTTATGGCATTGTTGGCATCCGACTTCAGATCGGTTGAATCGATTTGATCAATCAGCGCCCTTACTTTTTTGTAGGTTCTTTCATTGTCGGACATGAACTGAATAAAAACCTGATTTTCTTCCGAATCGAATGCTTCGAGGTTCAAAGCCGAACCTGACGTATCGGTCTTCATTTCAAAATGCTGGTCATCACCCACAATAAACTCAAACAACTTCACTTTTCCGGGGGTAACGGCCATATAAATGCCGCCGGGGAGTTTT
Organism: Bacteroidales bacterium; assembly: GCA_965140775.1. GTDB lineage: Bacteria > Bacteroidota > Bacteroidia > Bacteroidales > F082 > UBA6244. Next base: position 3,330,845 of record OZ223471.1, read on the forward strand.
TTCTTTCCTTCAAACACAAATTTGCCCTTTTTCACCCGTGTGGCGGTATCCACCAATTTTATTTTATCGCCATAATAGCAAGTCATCACCAAGGCGGTATCGGTACTTCCGGCAACGGTTACGGCTATCCGATAGTCGTCCTGCGCGCGGGATTCATGAAATATTAAAAGGACAAACGAAAGTAGCAGGATCAATTTTGAAACAGAATAGTTTTTCATGGGCGTAGTTTATCTCCGTTTTTAGTGTTAATTTTCACTCATTTTTAAAAAAGTAACGGGGCGAAAAGTACCTACCCCGTTTTGATCAATTCTGCAAAATTATCAAGAAATCGAAGCCTTTTTTTGGCAAAAACAAAAAAAATGATAAAAAAATCAACTTTTTTTTTAAAACATGGTAGAATTTATCGTCAAAACTGTACACTATTTAATAGAGGGCAATACATTTATTAATTATTAACATTTAAATCATGAAAAAAACGATCTTCAAAACAACTCTGATCTTACTCTGTCTTTCATGGCTGAGTCCGATTCTGGCGCAAAACCAAATTGTGGGCACGGTAAATTACCACGACGACCCGAACGCACCGGTTCCGGCGGTAGTAATCGACCTGTTTGATATGAACAATAACCTGATTCAAACCACCACCACCAACGACAATGGGGAATATGCTTTTGCCAACATCCCCAACGGAAGCTATTACATGGTGTCGTCCACGAGTTTGGATCCCGGACAAGTAACTTTACAGGATGCATTTCTGATTATGATGCATCTGTTTGGGCTTTACGACTTTACCGACTACGAATTTGCCGCCGCTGATGTGAACGGTAGCGGCACCATCACATGGAGCGATTATTTTATGGTGCTCATCAACTACATCTTGCAAGGGCAACCTTTCCCCATCGGCGAGTGGCAGTTTCAATCGGTTCAAATTGATTTTAATTCACGTACCCTGGGCACTACCGACACCGCCACCGTGTGGGCTACCGGCTCCGGTGATCTGGAAGGCATCTGGAACCCAACCGGTCGCTCGCTTGCATTGGTTTCAAGCAATGTAGCCGAAAGCATTACCCTGTCGAATGACATTCAACGCGTGGAAATTACGTCCAATTATCCTGAACTCATTTCAGGATTTAATCTCCACATTAACTATCCATCCAATCTGATGACCATCACCGGAGTGGAAGGACCCGACGACAACCTGAGCTATGCCATCGAAGACGGTTTGCTGAAAGTGATTTGGATGGACGAATCCGAAAACGCCGGTTCACATGTATATGGAGATCACCTTTGTACGTTGTTGGTGAGTCAAAACAGCAAGGCTCCTGCAAGCGGTGTCGAAATAATGACCACCAACGATGAGGGTATGGTGCTCAACAATCGCGGCGTGGCCGTGGAAGGTATTGAAATCAATTTGCCTGCCATTAAATCCGGTGAATTTAGCTCTTCCGTCGAAGCGGAGGTGTATCCCAATCCTGTTGTCAATCAACTCAACATCAACATCAGGACGAGCCGGGAAGAAGCAGCCACACTCACCATTTTCGACATTTCAGGAAGTAAGGTGCATCAATCCGATTGGGATTTGAATACGGGCGAAAATCAAGTAATCTCTATGGAGGCAAGTTACTTAACTCCCGGTACTTACACCTACCAAATTACATCCAACCATTCAAAAAATACCATTGCCTCTGGTCGTTTTTTCAAATCAAAATAGTCCGAAAGACTATTTTAAAAGAGGGGAGCCTGATAGCAGACTCCCCTTTTTGTTTGCAATCGTTATCAATTTGATCTCAAGTCCTTTAAACAATAATTTAATTATTTCCAGCGAATTAACGCCCCCCGGCCTTTGAAATCTGTTAGTGTTTGTTATTTTTGTGATCCAGAAAAAGGTAGGATTAAGGAAAATAGGAGCAGTACAGTTTGTGATCGTGTGTATTAGTCAGAAATTTTATCAGTATTTTAGCATTAAACTACTGATTATCTTTATTTTGTTTCCCATTTTGGGAAGGTCTTCAGGCGTGCCAAAAGACACACCCCACACATCCCTTGCTGCCAATTTAACCACACCCGCTTTTTTGCGCCTGGTACCGGAGAATCAAAACCGGCGCGCCAAAGAACTGATCCGTGCCATTGACTCGCTTGGCATCAACCAACAAGCCAAATCCGATAGTTTGTTGCGACTGCTTTTTAAATTTACCGAAAACAATGCCATTACCGACACGGCTCTACTTGGGGATATATTTCACCGGCAGGGGAAATATTTGTCTGACAATCAACAATATGACCAGGCACTACGTGCCTTCGACAAGAGTCTGCGCGCTAAAAGAAGCCTTCAAAATCCGGATAGCGCAAGTATTGCTCGCAGCGAAAACTACAAAGGAATAGCGCACCTGCGTCTCAACAACCTCGACAGTGCACTCATCTGGTACGACAGGGCGCAAAAAACCCTGAATAATGATGAAAGATATAAGCGCGACATGCACGATATTTACCTCAACAAGGGTATTATTCACGCCATTTTGGGCAATTTCGACCTGGCATATATCTATTTTCAAAAATCGTACGCCATCCTGCAAGACACTACCATGCAACAGGATAGCCTGATGGTGGCCATCTTTCATTCCAATTACGGACTGCTGGCAACCTATGTGGGCAAAACAGAAGAAGCCAACCAGCACTACGACATTTCCGAAAAATATTACACCCGGCTCTGGGGCGATCAACATCCAACCATTGCCAAGCTGAATGTAAATAAAGGAATGAATGCCTATTACAATTACGATTTTGCGAAAGCTACCCTATACACCCTTAAAGCGCTGGATATCTTCCTTAAAAACAAAGACTTCGACGAAAATGTACCCAAATCGCTCTACAATCTGGGAGCCATTGCCCTGCTGACAAACGACTATGCCGGAGCGTTGGAGTACAGCCGGCGGGGACTGAGTTACAATCCCGATAACGACATGCGTCTGTTGCTTACGCTGAACATGGCCAGCTCGTATCACCATCTCAATCAAAACCAAAAAGCAGACACCAACTACAGAAAAGCGCTCACCATGCTGCAACTTGACAACGTAAGCAAAACCCGTCCGGCAAAGGCGTACGAACAATATGCCAAGTTTCTTCTTTCGGTGGATGAAGCCGATTCCGGTTATGTGTACCTGCGAAAAGCATTGGCCGAATCGAGAAAGCTGTACGGACCGGCCTCCGAAATGAACGGCACCCTGATTTCTACCATGGGCGATTATTTTCTGAACAATAAAAACAATCCGGACTCTGCCTTGTTTTGGTACCGGTCGGCATTGGCCTTATGGAAAACCAACGATACAACAAATCTGGCCAATTTTAACAAAACACTTTTGGCACAAGCCCTTATCGGAGAGGCCATGTCGCTCAACCAACTCGCCATTCAATCGGGCAGTCATCAGTATTTATCCGAAAGTGAAGCCGCTTTTTCCAATGTACTGAACCAAATGCATCACCTGTCGCTTACCTTGTCGTCGGAAAACAAGATGATTTTGTCCGACATGCTTAAACCCGTTTATCAGCAAGCCATCAGGGTAGAACACTTGTTGTATCAACAATCGGGAGATCCCGTACACATGGCTCAGGCTTTTGAGTTTAGCGAAAGTGCCAAATCAACGGCCTTGCTTGCCGCAGTAAACAATCAGTATGCACTTAAAACAGCCGATTTGCCTGATACTATATTCGAGTTGGAAAACCAACTGACAACCGAAATCACTACCATACAACGGATTTTGGCCGGGGAGAAAGAAAAAAAATCGCCCGACCAACGGAAGATCCCCTTTTATGAAAGCCGGCTGCTTTCGCTGATGAACCAACACGACAGCCTGATACTCGACATTGAAAAAAACTATAAAAAGTATTTTGAAATGAAGTATGGCAGCCAGGTGATCGGTGCAGAGCAAATTATGAAAAACCTGAGGAACGATGAAATTTTGGTGGAATATGAGTTCAGCGATTCCGTTTTATATCGCATAACGCTGAACAACCAACGAATACAATTCGACCAAACGCCCATCACCGAAGTCGATTTTCAGGCCATTACACGTCTGATTTCCATCAGGAATACGCGGGTTGAAGTGGAGAATTTCCAATCTTTTCATCAATTCCGAAGCGATGCACAACAGGTATATCAGTTGTTGCTGGGAAATCTTGATCTGGAAAACAACCACCAACACCTGACCATCGTTCCCGACGGTCTTCTGGGCTATTTACCCTTTGAATTGTTGTTGGAATCCCCATCCACTTCCGACAGCATCAACTACCGCGACTTACCCTACGTGCTGAAAAATCATCCCATTGCCTACACACCATCCGCCACATTAAAGTACAATCCCTTTTTCAATCAACAAGATGGCACAGCCAACAGCCGGCTGCTTGCTTTCGCTCCCTCCTACCCTAAAAATCAAGCCGACATGGGCGATGATTCCTTACCTGTTCATTTAAACGACCTACCCTATGCCCGTAAGGAAGCCAACACCATCGGACAATTGATGGAGGGGGATGTTTTTACTGCCGACATGGCCACCAAGGCAAATTTTATGGCCGTATCCGAAGACTACGGCTTGCTACATTTGGCCATGCACACCCTCATCAACGACAGTTTGCCCATGATGAGCAAGCTGGTTTTTACTCCCAACACCGGCGACAGTATGCCGCCCTACCTGAATATCTACGAAATCTACGGCATGAACCTCCATGCCAAACAGGTTACTTTGAGTGCCTGCAATACCGGTACCGGAAAATTCAGCCGCGGTGAAGGCATCATGAGTTTGGCACGTGGTTTTATTTTTGCCGGCGTTCCCGCCATTGTGATGACCTTGTGGGAGGTGCAAGACGAGAGTGGTGCAGAGATCATGAAACAATACTATCAGTTGCTTGGCCAAGGACTTCCCAAAGACGAAGCCCTGCAACAAGCCAAAATTAAAGTACTGATGGCCGCCAACATGGTAAAATCGCACCCCTACTACTGGTCAACTTACCTACTCTCAGGCGATACCTCCCCCATTGTTCCGAAATTCCACTTACCCTGGACATGGGTGATGGTCATTGTTTTTGGATTGGCACTCCTGTTTTTCAGACGAAAAAAGGGTAATGGGTGAACGGTGATGGGTGAACAGTGATCCAACAGCCAATAGCCAACTGCCTTTTTTCACCGCGAAGGCGCTAAGGACGCGGATAAAAGGAGAAGAGGTGAAGTGGTGAAGCGGAGAAGCCGAGAAGGGGTGAAGAGGTGAAGAGGTGAACAGTGATGGGTGAACGGTAATTAGCGAACATTGATCCAACAGCCAAGAGCCAACCGCCAATAGCCAATAGCCCCACCTGTCATATCGAAGGAGGAACGACTGAGATATCTCCCCGGAAAGAAAGCCCAAATCGATGACCCACCAGCGTGCAGGCTCTCTTGCTCAGGAGATTTCTCTGCGTTCTTTGCGTCTTTGCGGTGCATTTTTGCGGGTTTGTATTCACCGCAGAGTCGCTGAGGTCGCGGAGAAAAGGAGAGGAGGTGAAAGTGTGTTTTGCTTTTTTGTCATCCTGAGACCCAACACCCCCACACGACCAAACTTGATAAATCAATACACCTTAAGCCCACCCCTTGCCCTTCGCCTTTAGCCAAGGGCACAGGAGGTACAAGATAAAAGAGCCAAGGAAAAAGTGACTAAGTGACGGAAGTGACAGTGATCGGTGAGATAAGAGCCAACCACCAGCAGCCATAGCCAACACAATGGTTATCAAAGGAAAAAAAGTATTTTTGGTATCAAAACTTCAAGCGTGGACGCTTGAAGCGGGGGTTATTCATTTGGTTCTTATCCACATCACAAAGAGAGGGCTTTAGCCCCAAACAATCACCAATAAAACAAACCATCCCCCACACGACCAAACTTGATAAATCAACACACCTTAAGCCCACCCCTTGCCCTTCGGCTTTAGCCAAGGGCACAGGAGGTACAAGATAAAAGAGCCAAGGAAAAAGTGACTAAGTGACGGAAGTGACAGTGATCGGTGAGCCAAGAGCCAACCACCAGCAGCTATAGCCAACACAATGGTTATCAAAGGAAAAAAAGTATTTTTGGTATCATAACTTCAAGCGTGGACGCTTGAAGCGGGGATTATTCATTTGGTTCTTATCCACATCACAAAGAGGGGGCTTTAGCCCCAAACAATCACCAATAAAACAAACCACCCCCCACAGGACCAAACTTGATACACATCAATACACCTGAAGCCCACCCCTTGCCCTTCGCCTTTAGCCAAGGGCACAGGAGGTACAAGATAAAAGAGCCAAGGAAAAAGTGACTAAGTGACGGAAGTGACAGTGATCGGTGAGATAAGAGCCAACCACCAGAAGCCATAGCCAACACAATGGTTATCAAAGGAAAAAAGTATTTTTGGTATCATAACTTCAAGCGTGGACGCTTGAAGCGGGGATTATTCATTTGGTTCTTATCCACATCACAAAGAGGGGGCTTTAGCCCCAACCAGTCACCAATAGAACAAACCACCCCCCACACGACCAAACTTGATAAATCAACACACCTGAAGCCCACCCCTTGCCCTTCGGCTTTAGCCAAGGGCACAGGAGGTACAAGATAAAAGAGCCAAGGAAAAAGTGACTAAGTGACGGAAGTGACAGTGATCGGTGAGCCAAGAGCCAACCACCAGCAGCTATAGCCAACACAATGGTTATCAAAGGAAAAAAAGTATTTTTGGTATCAAAACTTCAAGCATGGACGCTTGAAGCGGGGATTATTCATTTGGTTCTTATCCACATCACAAAGAGGGGGCTTTAGCCCCAAACAATCACCAATAAAACAAACCACCCCCCACACGACCAAACTTGATAAATCAACACACCTGAAGCCCACCCCTTGCCCTTCGGCTTTAGCCAAGGGCACAGGAGGTACAAGATAAAAGAGCCAAGTAAAAAGTCAATGCTATTCAGGCAACCTCATTTCTCTCACAGCCAACAGCCAACCACCTTTTTTCACCGCGGAGGCGCTAAGGACGCGGAGAAAAGGAGAAGAGGTGAAGTGGTGAACGATGATGGGTGAACAGTAATTCGCGAACATTGATCCAAGATTCAACCATCCTATATTCAGTATTTGACACATTGGCGGTAGGCAAAAAACTACCCGATGTTGTCATTGTTTTGGGGTTACCTGTATATATGGACTGATCTTTTGGAAAACAGAGTCAGAAAGCACACAATGCTGCCTGAGGTCGTCCAGCGAACCAAACCCTCCAGCTTTTTTCCGGGCATTGATGATGGTTTTTGTGGTTTCGTATTCGAAATAGGGATGACGGAGCAATTCTTTGAAATCCACCTGATTGATATCAATTTTGGTGGTGCGTGTTGTATCCACCACAACATGGTTCCTGATGTTTTCGTAGTAGGAAGACTTCATGCCATAGACCTCCAATAACTGTCCTGGATGGTGATATCCTCCCAGCAATTCTCTGTATTTCACTACCCGCTTGGCAAGCCACGAACTGAGTTGCAGGTTGGTTTCAATTTCCTGAGCATCGGCGGTGTTGATGTCGGTATTGGTCAAGGCGGGTTTGCCGATTTCTTTTGGAGGTGCTTTTTTTCGGGCAGGTTTGGTTTTGTAGGGCGATTTAATTTCAATGTATGGCTCAATTAGCTGGTATTCAGCATCTGAAATGCAATAGAGCTTTTTTACGTCTTCCTTTTGGTAAAATTTTCCTCCTTTGGCTTCGTATTTTTTGATGGCAGCCACTTGTTTGGCCGAAAAGCCCATTTCCAGCCATAGCTCTTCGGGTAGCTTGTTGGGATCGAAGGGTTTTGGTTTTATTTTTTGTAACGCGATTTCCATGTCCAATCGACCGGAATTTTGTAACTCCTGAATTCGGATGGAATCGCCAATTTCGGTTTGAGTTTGAAAAAAATCGGCTATCTCGGTTCTAAATGCGGCTTCTCCTGATGCCGGTTGGGGCGACTTTACCCAGATTGTCATCAATACATTGACCACCAATAGCGCGATCACCAGGATGCCCAGTATCAATATACCCATTCTTTCACTTTTATTCAAACTGAAAAAGGGCAATGTCCATTTTTTTAATGGAGTCAGCATGGGTTTCGAGGTTAATTCTGTTACAAAACTAGTAAACTGTGGCCAAATCACAAAATCCTGCATCAAATGTGGCCATCGCTGTTCAGCCCATGAAATTTCCAAATACTTTCTTTGTTCAACAATAATCTGTGCCTACAGAAGTTTTATTTTTGTCGGTGGAAATGCCATCGGAGGTTACCTCCGCAGACATGACATACAATCATTAGATTACCTACAAAAATGAATAAATCAAACTCAAATAGCCCGGAAGGGTGGCCGCGTAGGATTATCTTCGTTGCAATAATATTTGTTTTTCAGTTAGTTAGCCTTTCCGCACAAGCACAACAAAGTACTGAATACACCTTGTCGGAAGTGATCCGTATGGCCCAGGAACAATCGCCGGATGCGCAGATTGCAAGGCATAGGTTTAAAATGAGCTATTGGTCATATCGAAATTTTAGAGCAGAATATTTGCCTCAGCTCAATCTGGCAGGTGAGATACCCAATATAAACCGGACTATTGAGGCACTTAATTTTACTGACGGTACTTCACAATATGTGGAAAGAAATAACACCAAATACATGGCCTCGCTTTCTATTAATCAAAAGGTTGGCTTTACAGGTGGCAGTGTGTCTCTGAATACAGGCTTACAACAAACGACAAACTTCTCCGATAGCACTTCTCAACAATTCTTGGCTAATATTGTTAATGTCGCTATCACTCAACCCATTTTTACCTACAACAAATACAAATGGTTCAAACGAATTAAGCCCATGGAATACGAGGAAGCCAAACGGGTGCTTGTCGAAGCTAACGAAGCTGTTGCCTCAGAAGCGGTTGACCGTTTTTTCTCGCTGTTGATAGCACAAATACAAAAAGACATTTCCCTGAAAAACCGCTCCAATTACGACACCCTTTATCGCATCGCCAAAGGGCGTTACCAATTGGGTAAGATTGCTGAAAATGAATTACTTCAGCTTGAGCTGAATTTACTTCAGGCAGATGCATCGGTGGAAGATGCCGACTTGAATTATCAGATCAGCATTGCCAATTTCAGGTCGTATTTGCGAATTAAAGATGATGAAGCCATCACCCTGTTACCTCCCGACGAAACCCATCATTTCGTGGTTCCCGCCGATCGCGCCATCAACGAAGCTCAGAATAATTCGTCCGAGGGAATTGCTTTTCGCCGGCGATTGGTTGAGGCTGAGAGTGGTGTGGACGAAGCTAAAATGACCGGACGATTTGATGCCGAAATATATGCAGTCTTGGGTTTAACGCAAAGTGGAGGTGCATTAAAGGATGCTTATTCAAATCCCTTGGATGAGGAGCGTGTGAAGTTGGGGATTCAAATACCTCTGGTGGATTGGGGATTGGCACGCGGCAAAATTAAATTGGCCGAATCGGCGCAAGAGCTCGAAATGGCTTCGGTGGATCAGGAGCGTATCGACTATGTGCAAAATGTGTTTGTGAAAGTCATGGAGTTTAATCAGCAGAAAAACCAGTTGCGCATCGCGGCCAAGTCAGATACCGTTGCCCAAAAACGCTATGATGTAACCCAAAAACGCTATATGATAGGCAAGGTGAACGATGTGCTCGATCTTAACATGGCTCAGATTGACAACGATAATGCCAAAATCGGCTACTACCGTGCGCTGATGACCTATTGGAAAAGTTACTATCAAATTCGCAAGATTACCTTATTCGATTTTCAAAATGATATGCCCATCATGGTGAACTTTGACGAGGTGTTGAAATAAATCAATTCTTGTCAGTGACAATGCCTTGATACCACTATTTCAGGAGTGGTTTCTATTGATAACCGTCACACAAACAGGCGTTCCAAGTATTTTCGATGATCAAATTACGAAATTTATCACCATGCCTTTATGCCTTATTTAAAATAATTCTTAATTTTGCCCGAAATTATTTCGTTAAACATTATAAATAAATAGATTATGTCAGTATTAGTAGGAAAAAAAGCCCCTCTTTTTGAAGCCACGGCTGTGGTTAACGGAGGTGAGTTTGTTGAGAAATTTTCGTTGGAACAATACATTGGAAAAAAACATGTGATTTTCTTTTTCTATCCTTTGGATTTCACCTTTGTTTGCCCCACCGAAATTTTGGCCTTTCAGGAAAAAATTGAAGAATTCGAAAAACGCAATGTGGCTGTTGTAGGTTGCTCGGTCGACTCACCCCACTCGCATTGGGCTTGGTTGAATACCGAGAAAAAGGACGGCGGAATTAAAGGGGTGAAATACCCATTGGTTTCCGACCTGAGCAAAACCATTTCAGAAAATTTTGACGTGTTGGCCGGTACATACGAGTACAACGAAGATGGCGAAGCCGAATTTGACGGTGAACCTGTAGCTTATCGCGGACTGTTCCTCATCGACAAACAAGGCGTTGTTCGTCATCAGGTGGTTAACGATCTTCCTTTGGGACGTAGCATCAACGAGGCCATCCGCATTGTGGATGCCTGGCAGTTTCATGAAGAATTTGGTGAAGTTTGCCCTGCCAACTGGGAACCCGGTCAGGATGCCATGGAAGCATCAGCCGAGGGTGTTGCCAAATATTTGAGCAACCATTAATCAAGTAAATTTGTAGAAAAAGGCTGTCTCCGTGACAGCTTTTTTTATGTCTTCTAAAATCGCCAGGCTAAGCCCACCCCGCCCTCGCTGCCCATGTTTAGCGAAATTTTCGAGTTCGGTTTCATCATCCGGAACACCAGTTTGCCAATGCCAAATCCAAGTGCGGCGCCAATCAAAACATCGCTGCTCCAGTGTTGGTTGTCGTAAACCCTCGACAATCCCACGCCCGTGGCCAAACCATACGACACCACCGCTACCCAGGGTTTGTCTTTGTAAACGGATGAAAGAAAAGCCGCCAGCGAAAAGGCCGTGATGGTATGGCCCGAAGGGAAAGAGGTGTACTCAAACCCATGAAAAGGACCTTCCCACAACCGGGGATTGGCGGGGATATCCTGAAATGGACGATGTCGATGGGTTAGGTGTTTGATTACCTGTACGGTAATGGCGCTCATCACCCACGCTTGTGTGCCCCCCAGAGCAACCTGCCGCGCTGTGGCATCCCGGGCAGCAAGGCCATACACATAAAAACTGCCCATCAGAACTGCAGGATATACGCCACTTCCCCATGGCTCCAACGCATATCTGGAAACACTCGTCAGTCCGGTATTTTGGTTTTTTTGGAAAAAGTCGGCAATTTGGTCATCAAAAACATATAGCAGCACGCCCGCCGTTGCCACACTTCCGGCCACAATCCATTGGTTTTTTTTCCAGTGTGCCGGAGACGAAACCACGGCCAGACTTACAGGCACATAGCTTTTGAAATAATTGAGATTGGGTTGGTCGGGATAATCGAACCTGCCGGGTGTTTGGGCGTTGAGACGAACCACCAAAAACGTCAGCCAAAGCAGCCAAAGCCACTTTTTCGACAACGTTATGGGGGTAGGATACTTGGTCATGATGAGAACGGGTGCGAATTATTCCAGTTTTTTGGCTTGATTCCAATATGCATCCATTTCTTCGAGGCTCATGTTTTGTACCAATTTGCCCTCTTTGGCCGACTCGGTTTCGATGAATTGAAATCGCCTGATAAATTTTCGGTTAGTTCGTTCCAGGGCATCTTCCGGGTTGATTCCGATAAAGCGGGCATAATTCACCAGAGTGAAAAGGAGGTCCCCAAACTCATCTTCAATGCGTTGAATATCTGAGTTTTGATTCACCTCATGTTGTAATTCATTCATCTCCTCCACTACCTTTTCCCAAACCTCGTCGGGTGCTTTCCAGTCAAACCCGATACCTTTCACTTTTTCCTGTATGCGGTACGCTTTCACCAAGGGGGGCATGGACACGGGAACACCTTCGAGCACCGACTTTTTGCCCTCTTTGAGTTTGAGTTTTTCCCAATTGTTTTTCACATCGCCGGCATTGGCTACCCGGGTTTCACCGTAAATATGCGGGTGGCGGTGGATCAGCTTTTTGGAAATGCCGTCGAGCACATCTTTGATATCGAACTGACCTTTTTCTGAAGCTATTTTGGCATAGAATACCAGGTGCAACATCAAATCGCCCAGCTCTCCTTTGATGGCATCGGGGTTGTTGTCGAGGATGGCATCCGACAATTCGTACACTTCTTCGATGGTCAGATGACGCAGACTTTCGGTGGTTTGTTCTTTATCCCATGGACAACCTGCCCGCAATTCGTCCATGATGGTGAGTAATTTTTCAAAGGCCTCTAATTTCTGCGGGGTAGTATTCATATTTTATTGTTGTATTAAGGCTATTAAATCGTCGCCTTTGTAGGGTTTTGCAATGTATAAATCGATTCCGGCATCTTTAAAACGCTCTTCATCTCCCGGCATGGCGTAGGCTGTAACAGCGATAATTTTTATTCGTGGCCAATTGTTTTCTTGCTCCATCTCCCGGATTTTCTTGGTAGCTTCAATACCATTCATGATGGGCATTTGGATGTCCATCAGTACAGCGTCGTATTCGTTTTTCTCGTAAAGTTCCACGCCAATTTTGCCATTTTCGGCTAAATCGGCCGTATATCCCTTTATTTTAAGTACTGCCAGCGCAAACTTCTGGTTGAGCAGGTTATCCTCCACCAGCAGTACATGTTTTTTCAATACGTTCGATCTCATCTTTCCAATTAATTAATGTGTGATTTATTGCTCGGTAGCGTGAAGCAAAACCTTGAACCCATGTTCTTTTTGCTTTTTACCCAGATATTTCCTTCATGCTTATTAATAAATTCTTTGCTGAGAATCAGTCCGATACCTGTTCCTTTCTCAAATTCTGTTCCCTCGGCCAGATATTGTTCGTCGAGTTTAAATATTTTGTCGATTCCTGATTCCGGTATGCCGATGCCTGTGTCGGAAACACAAACTTCCATGTGGTCTTTTTTCTTCTTGACAGTTATCCTGATTTCGCCTGATGACGTAAATTTAATGGCATTTGAAATCAGGTTACGCAACACCGTTCTAATCATGTTTTTATCGGCAAACACGTTTGTGTTGAAAGGTATTTCGGAGATTACCTTGAGTCCCTTATTGGTGGCCTGAGTATGTTGAAGGCTGGTTACTTCATTAACAACGGCACTCAAGTCGAAAATAGAAGGGGTGAATTTAATTTTTCCGGTTTGCGTGCGCGACCATTCTAATAGGTTTTCGAGCAGGCGGTAGGTGGTGTTGGAGGCCTGGTGGATATTTTCAATGTAGCTTCTGCGCTCAATATCGTCAATATTGTCGTATTCTGCTATGAGCAGACTGGTGAAACCGATAATGGCATTAAATGGATTTTTCAAATCGTGTGCAATAATACTAAAAAATTTGTCCTTGGTTATATTGGCCTGACGGAGTGCTTCTTCTCGTTGCTGCAATGCCTCTTGAATCGACTTTCGTTCGGAGATATCTTCCATCACGGCCACAAAATGTGTGATTTCGTTGTTTTCGCTTAAAATGGGCGAAATCACCAACGATTCCCAATACAAGTCGCCATTTTTCTTTTTGTTCAGCAGTTCGCCCCGCCAAATATTTCCTTTGAGGATGGTTCCCCATAAGCCCTTGTAAATGTGTATGCTTTCCTGACCCGACGACAGCATGCGCGGGTTGTTGTTGAGTACTTCTTCCGGGCTATAACCGGTAATCTGGCTAAAAGCCGGGTTAGTATATTCGATGTTGCCTTCTTTATCCGTAATCAAAATCATAATCGGGCTTTGTTCGATGGCAGCCGTCAGTTTTTTGATGGTTTCGAGGTTCTTTTTCCTTCCGGAGATATCAATCCCGACACCCAGAATAGCGGGTTGGTCGTTGTAGGTAATTCTGCTGAACGACATGTCGAGAAAAACTTCCTGGTTTTTGCTGTTGAGTGCCTTTAGTTCGTATGATTCCATGGGGCTTTCGCCGCGCATTCGCTCACGTGCCATTTCCACAATGCTTTCCTTGTGGTCGGGATGTACCAGGTCGAAAATGGATAGAGAGGATAATTCATCGGGCAGATGTCCGGATAATTTGTAAAAATGCTGGTTGGCGAAAAGCAGATTGCCGTCTTGATGAATAAACATCACCTGTGGACTTTGTTCCACAACGGCTTTATATTTTTCTTCACTGGCGCTCAATTGTTTGTTAAGCTGAACGAGTTTGTTGTTGTCTTTACGTTTTCTGATCACGTAATAGATGATGATTCCGAACAGAATGACGAGAGCCAGGGAGGCGGTAATCATGAAATGGATTAATTTTTCACCATAGTGAATTTGCTGAGCCTGTATCTGGTTTTGTTTTTCGAGCAGCATCTGTTCGTGGCCGGCTTCGATGATTCGTTCGTTGATGTTGATCAGCATGAGGCTAGCCGCCAGATTATTGTTGTAAATAGAGTCGCTCCACTTATTTGATTCAATCAGGCAACTGTAGGCTTTTTCAAAGTTATTTTGCGATTGATAATTGGTAGCCAGCAATTTGTAAACTGTTCGTTGAATTTCGGTGAGGCGGTGTTTTTTGGCAATGGTCAAAGCCTTGTTTGCATACGAAAGTGCCCCGGCCACGTTTCCCTGATTGGTTAAAAATGAGCCATAGTTCTGCAGGGTGATGGCCTTTTCTGATTCGTTCAACTTGTCGTCGAAGAGCAAAAAAGCCATTTGATAATACTTTTCAGCCCGAGGTATGTTTCCCAAACCCTCGTACGACAGTGCCAGGTTGTTGTAAATGGGGCAGATATCGTTGCCGCGCATCTTTTGGTTCATGTTAAGGGCTTTCTCCGAAAATTCGATGGCTTGGTTGTAGTGCATTTGGCTCACCGCAATGGCACCCATATTTTGATAGGTCAGACCGATGAGGGAGCTGTCGTTGAGGATGAGCGAGAGTTGCAGTGCATCATCCAGAAAAGAGCGTCCTTCGGCGGAGAGACCAATTTTGTCATACAGCAAACTGATGTTGTTAAATGTGGTAATCAGGCTGGTGGTATCGTGTTCGCGTTGTTTCAGGTTGATGGCTTCGGCGTAATGGTCGGCTGACAGTTTGTAAAAACCGAGTGTTTTATACACTGCCCCCAGGTTGTTGAGCGCCATCACAAGCCGGGCAGTGTCGTGGGTAAGGTTGAATGCTGCCCGTGCCTGACTAAAGTAGAAGTGGCTTTGCCTGAAATCGGAATTGAAATAATAATCAATGCCCAGGTTGTTGAAAAAGCGTCCCTCTTGCACGTGGTCGTTTTCTTTTTGTGCCAAAAGCAATCCAAGCGAGTCGTAGTGGCGCGCCCGGTTGATATCCACATGATAGAAGTTTTCGCTAAGTTGATAGTACAGTTCCATTTTGGTGCTGTTGTTGGCGTTGGAAAGGGCTTTTATCAAACTGTCGGTTTTGCTCTGCGCATACCCTGTGTGTTGGAAGAATAACAATCCCAACCAGATGATACCCACCCTGACAACAATCCGAAACACCATGCTTTGAATTTTTTGCAATATACCACAAATGTATGGATTTTTAGAACATAATGGCACGAAAACTACTTACAAGGTGTGGTGGGTTCAAACCCCCAGATTTTCTACCTTTGCAGCCCTAAATCGCAGTAATTGTTGTTGAAGTATAAAATACATCTCTGGTTGTTGGTTCTGTTGACACAGACAATTACCCTGGAAGCCCAACCCCAAGGCCCCCGGAGTGAGCATAATTTGTCGGTGGAAGTAAAAGGACAGTATGGTTTTTTGCTGAGCCACCACCTGGAGTTGGATGTTTTTCAGGCACATTTTCCAGCCCTGGAAATATCCATTCAAAAGCAAACCTGGGGAACGAGCAGGTGGGAGCAGGAGTATGATTATCCCTCATTGGGCGTGGCTTGCTGGATGTCGAATTTGGGTGGTTTTGAGGAAGTTGGATCGGTAGTGGCAGTATATCCCTTCATTAATTTTCCATTAACGCGATGGAACAATCAATCGGTAAATTTTAAATTGGGTGTGGGGGGTGCCTACCTAACCAACCATTTCGATCGCATTGAAAACTATAAGAATTTCGCCATAGGTTCGTCGTTTAATCTGGCTGCCAGTCTGTATTTTGATTATCGTTGGCAGGTAAGTCGTCGTGTGGCCGTGGCGGCGGGATTCGGACTTACTCACTTTTCCAACGGTTCTACCAAAACGCCCAATTACGGATTGAATGTGTTTACAGCAACCATTGGCGCTACCGCTTCCCTTGAAAAGCCTAACAAAGCGCACAGAACTCAGGTGCTGCCCCGTTACCGGTCGTTTGAATTCGATGGCAGCAAGTACCTGGAATTGCAATTTGCCACCGCCATAGCTACCAAAGACATGTCGGAAGAATTGGGCGAAAGGTTTATGGTTTACGCTTTTTATACCAACATTCTGGCAAGGGTGAGCTATAAAAGCAAGTTTGGTGCCGGAGTGGATTACACCTACGATGCCTCCGATAAATTCTTATTGCGTGAGTCCACCGGTCGGGAGCCCGACTTGCGTGATGTAACAAAAGTGGGTATAAATTTTGCTTATGAGTTGCTAATCAATAAGGTTTCGTTTTTATTTAACGCCGGAATCAATGCTGCCGGAAAAGAGCGAAATGAGGGTGATTTCTATCAGCGACTTACCCTGAAATATCATTTCACCGACGACTGGTTTGCCAATTTTGCCCTCAGTTCGCATTTGGGAAAAGCCGAATATGTTGGACTGGGAATCGGGCGGCGGGTGTTTGTGAAATATCGTCAAAAAATTGCCCATGACTAAACACCTCCTCCATATGGCTGTTTTGATGCTGATTGTGGCATTGGGCTCCTGTAAAAAGGTTTCCATTGGCGACTGTTTCAAAACTGCAGGCGAAAAAATAACAGAAGATAGAAACCTGCCTCCATTTCATAAAATATTGCTTTATGACAATGTAAATCTGGTACTTGCACAAGGATACCCCACCCAATGCGTGGTTGAAACCGGGAAAAACCTGATGAGCGGCATTACCACCGAAGTAAATGAGCTGGGTCAACTCCGGATCAGAAACACCAACGAATGTAATTGGATACGTAGTTTCGATCAACCATTAACCGTTTACCTGACCTTGCAAGATATTGATACCCTTGAGTATATGTCCATTGGCAACATCACCACTTCGGACACCTTGTACCTGGATACGCTCGAGGTTAATTTGTTTGAAGGTGCGGGGCGCATCGATTTGTTGATTCATACCACCGAACTGCGGGCAGGACTACATTACGGAACTCAGGAGTTGAATATTTCCGGAATCTGTGGGTTGAGTTATTTGTATTCGGCAGGGTTTGGGGTGGTAGATACCCGTAACCTTTATTCCGGTTCGGTTTACATGAGTAATATGAGTGGAAATCATATGTACACCAGGGCATCGAGGGTATTGGAAGCCACCATTCACGGGCTGGGAAATATTTATTACTACGGCGATCCTCCCTCGGTTAGTTTTAGTCAACAGGGTAGCGGACAACTTATACATGTGATTCCATGAAAAATCTCGTTCGACGGATAGATGCGGTGGGATGGGTGCTGGTATTTGCGGCTATTGTGGTGATTTGGACAAGCGCCAACCTCAATTGGGGTGATGGCAGATGGAACCGGATAGTGAAAGTGGATGGCGTAGGGTATTTTTCCTACTTGCCTGCCATTTTTGTTTATGGTGATTTATCTTTTGGTTTTCGGGACCAAATTGCAGCCAATCCCGAGCACCGGGAATTTTATTTCGACTACCGGAATCAATACAACGGACATACCATCAACAAATACTATGTGGGTACCGCCTTGTTGATGACTCCCTTTTATTTGGTGGGTCATGGGCTCAACTACTTAACCGGAAATTCAATGGATGGCTGTTCGGTTTGGGAGTTGATTTTTATCCAAATTGCTGCCATATTTTATTTGTTTCTTGGCTTGTGGTGGTTGTCGCTTACGCTGAAAACATACGAAGTAGATGCCAAAAACAGAGCCTGGGTGCTGATGGCAGCCCTTTTCGGAACCAACCTGTTTTACTACGTTACGGGTGAGCCGGCCATGTCGCATGTGTTCTCCTTTGCCATGGTCAGCGGATTTGTGTTGGCAGTACGCCGGTACTATACTACCGTTGAAGGAAAGTGGTTTTTATGGGCTTCGGTTGCATTCGGATTGGTGGTGTTGATACGACCGGTCAACGGACTGATTATGCTCTCATTACCGTTTTTGGCCGGTTCGGGAGAGGTGGTCAGAACAGCCCTTTCGGGATTGTTCAGAAAGCCACTCTTGTTGGTATCCGGAATAATTCTGGTGATGTTGATTGTGGGTATTCAGGGGGTCATCTACTATATTCAAACGGGATCTTTTTTTGTGTATTCCTATCAGGGTGAAGGGTTTAATTTTGCCAATCCCCAAATAGTTAAGTTTTTGTTTTCGTATCGTAAGGGGCTATTTGTTTATACCCCCATGTGTTTTTTGGCTTTGGGTGGCATGTGGTATGTGTGGAAAACATCCGGAATGGCCGCACTGGCTTTTACTGGCTTTTTATTGATGGTAGTGTACGTGCTCAGCAGCTGGTGGTTGTGGTACTATGGCGGCAGTTTTTCGTCACGGGTCATGATTGAATATTTTCCGTTTTTTATGATCATGCTTGGCATCTTCGTGCAACGTACCCGTTTTTCGACATGGATAAAAGTCGCGATGATTATTCTGGTGTTGGTATGTCAGATACAAACCTTTCAATACAGGTATGGATATCTGCACTACGACAGCATGACCAAAGCATTATATTGGGACTCATTTCTCGGGATCGATCGGTTTTAGCATGCAAAATGAGAAAAGCCAAATAGAATACCCCCGACATCACATGTAATATCGGGGGTAATCAACAAAATGAAACAAACGCTTTTAGTAAGATTTCGCGAAAACCACCCTTTGACTACTTGGGTTTCCGGTGTAAATACATTTTCCCGACTCTGATTTTCTTTCCGGTTGAATCACCCGAATGGTGGCCTTGGTTTCTTCCTTGATTTTCTGTTCGGTTTCAGGAGTTCCATCCCAATGGGCCAATACAAATCCACCTTTTTCGATACGGTCTTTAAAACCTTCCCAGGTATCTACCTCAAAGGTGTTTTCTTCTCTGAAATCAAGTGCTTTCTGGTAGATGTTCTTTTGAATTTTTTCAAGAAGATGTTCAATTTTATCGGCGATGTCGGTGAATTGAAGGGTTTCCTTCTCCAGCGTATCACGACGGGCAACTTCCACGGTTCCTTTCTCCAGATCGCGGGGGCCAATGGCCAAACGAACAGGTACACCTTTCATTTCCCATTCAGCAAATTTAAAACCGGGTTTGTGGGTGTCGCGGTCGTCATATTTCACCGAAATTCCTTTGCTCTTTAGTTCAGTCATCAAGCCTTTAACCTTTTCGGTGATGGCTGCCAACTCCTCTTCTTTTCTAAAAATAGGAACTATAACAACCTGAATGGGAGCGAGTTTTGGAGGAAGC
Organism: Bacteroidales bacterium; assembly: GCA_965140775.1. Lineage (GTDB taxonomy): Bacteria > Bacteroidota > Bacteroidia > Bacteroidales > F082 > UBA6244. The sequence continues at coordinate 3,350,415 of OZ223471.1, forward strand.
ACCAGACCGTTGTCGTCCGAATGCGACATGATGAGCGCCCCAATCAGTCGGGTACTTACACCCCAGGAAGTGGCCCACACAAATTCCTGTTGGTTTTCCTTGTTAACAAATTTTACGTCAAAAGCTTTCGCGAAATTTTGCCCTAAAAAGTGAGAGGTGCCCGCCTGAAGTGCTTTGCCGTCCTGCATGAGGGCTTCGATACAATATGTTTCTACGGCACCGGCAAAACGTTCGTTGGGCGATTTTACACCTGTGAGTACGGGCATGGCCATGTAGGTTTCGGCAAATTCTGCATAAACGCGCAACATTTGTTCGGCTTCTTCCACAGCTTCCTGACGGGTGGCGTGAGCGGTATGGCCTTCTTGCCACAGAAACTCAGCCGTACGCAAAAACAACCGTGTGCGCATCTCCCAGCGTACCACATTGGCCCATTGGTTGATAAGGATGGGCAGGTCACGGTACGACTGCACCCAACGGCGGTAGGTATCCCAAATAATGGTTTCCGAAGTAGGCCGTACAATCAGCTCTTCCTCCAGTTTGGCGTCGGGGTCAACCACAATACCCTTTTCGGGATCACTTTTTAATCGATAATGTGTGACCACCGCACATTCTTTGGCAAATCCCTCCACATGTGAAGCTTCCTTGCTGAAAAAAGATTTTGGAATAAAAAGAGGAAAGTATGCATTTTGATGTCCTGTGTCCTTGAACATCCCATCCAGAACCGACTGCATTTTCTCCCAAATGGCATAACCATAGGGTTTTATCACCATCGAGCCACGTACAGCCGAGTTTTCGGCCAGGTCGGCTTTTGTTACCAGGTCGTTATACCATTGCGAATAATTTTCTGCTTGGGGAGTTAATTCTTTTGCCATATTGAAAGTTTGGTATAGTCTTTGTATTTTTTTAAGAAAGTACAAAATTACACAATGTTTAATAACGACCAACACCTATATATCATGGAAACGCCAAAAACCACACTAAAACTGCTCACAGCACTGGCCTTAGTAGCTTTGCTGAGCGCATGTTCTTCGTATAGCAACATGCCGGGCGACGATGTTTATTACTCATCCAAATCTGATCGGGGTAATGCTGGCGACCCAATTGTTTCTGCTCCTGTGGCAAATCAATCTGCTCCCGTTGTAAGTAGCGAAACCCCTTCCTCAGATGGAGAATTCAAATATGCTACGCAATATGAGTCGAATGTGGCCGCTACGCCGGCCGGAGCCACCGAGGAAACCGATGAAGGTGAGTATCAGTTTATCGACGATTATTACGAAAGCGATTATGCCGCCCGTATCAAAAGATTTAACGGAACCGGTACCAGCAACGATTATTACGACGAAGAATATGTTAGCGACTGTGGCGGATGCGGAAGCTCTAACTGGTCGTTTAGCATGGGTGTGGGCGTTGGTATGGGCATGGGTTACTCCATGAGTTACAATTACGGCTGGCCTTACTATAGCTATCCCTACTATGGCTGGAGCTATCCCTACTATAGTTGGGGTTATCCTTACTATGGATGGGGTTACTCACCCTATTCCTGGGGCTATCCCTACTACGGAGGAAGTTATTGGGCAGGTTACAACAACGGCTACTGGAATGGTTATTATGATGGCTATTATGGTGGCGGATATTATCCTCCCTATGGTGGCGGATACTACCCCGACTATGGCAGAGCCGTTACTTATCGCTCCAGAGGTCGCGGTACAGGTGGTACCAACATCCCCGGTCGTGGTGGCCGTTCGGGTGACGGTACAGCAGGTTCTACCCGCCGAACTCCGGAAACAGTTGTGGCGGGAGCGGGTTCTACCCTTACTTCACGTGGCGACCAACCCAATGCTTCTACAACATCCCGACCTACCGTAACTTCACGCGATAGAAATCAGGAAACGTCAACTACCACCACCCGTCCGGGTGAAACACGCGAACGTACCCAGACTTCCAAGTCGGATCCTTTGCAAAAGCCCTCTTCGGTGGAAAGACGGAATGCCGGTACAACAACTCCTTCTGTAACTCAGGAACGTTATCGCAAACCCCAGTCTTACGAAAGTTTGCCCTCGCGTCAGCCAAGGTCGAGCAAAGAATATGTGGGAACCACACCGGCACCTGCCAACAGCCGGTCGACAACCACCCGTCCTGCTGCCACCAATACCAGAAGCAACCAACGCAGTGCTTCACCTGCGCAATCCAATACCAGAGAGTCGTCCACCTATAACCGCTCCAGAACCACCACAACCAACCGCCAGACGAATAGTCCATCGGCACGGCCTTCTACCTCCGGTTCCAGAAGCAGCGGAACTTCGGTGCGACCCACTACCACACGCAGCACCTCCACTCCTTCTAAAACCTATTCTTCGCCTACGCGCAGCCAGGGTACTTCGTCGCGGAGCTACAGTGCGCCAAGCACCCCTTCGCGCAGTTCCGGCAGCAGTAGCTCCGGTGGCGGGTCGAGGAGTTCCTCAAGCAGCTCCAGCTCGTCCAGAGGCGGCGGGGGAAGAAGGTAGCCAACGGCGTTGTTGAGGCTTATAAATTAATATTTACAGATTAACCTTACGCTTTATGAAAAAATACATCATCGCAACCATGATGCTGCTCCTTACCGTGGCCATGAACGCGCAACTGGCAGAAGATGCCCTCAGATATTCTCAGTCGTACTATCAAGGAACCGCCCGCAGTATGGGCGCCGGAGGAGCCTTTGGTGCCGTGGGTGCCGATTTTTCCACCGCAAGTACCAACCCCGCAGGTTTGGGGCTCTTTCGTACCTACGACATGACCATCACCCCCGAGGTGTTTTCCAGAAGGGTGGGCTCCACCTACAACGGAACCTACTCCGAAGACTACCGTACCATCTTCGATTTGAGTAACCTGGGATATGTCATGACTACCCCACTGCATGGCGGTGATGGTTGGAAATATTTTCAGTTTGCCCTGGGAATGAACAGGTTGAATAATTACAACTCGGTGGTAAATATGAACGGGTATAACAACCAAAATTCCAAATTAGATGTGTATTGGGAGCAAGCAAATTTTCCCTATGTGCCCATTAATGATTTGGAATTTAAAGACCCTTTTTATCTCGAACCTGCATGGGCAGTGTATTTGTTGGATACTATTCCGGGTATAGATGACTATTATGATACACCATTCCCCAACAGCCCGGTTTATCAGTCGCAACAGGTTATTTCGAAAGGTTCTACCAACGAATGGGTCTTTTCCATCGCCTCCAACTACAACGACTTCCTCTTTCTTGGGGCCACCGTGGGACTTCCTTATATTCGTTACGATCGCAAAACAGTTTACTCAGAAGAATTTACATCTGATAATGTACCCGACTTCCAGCGTTGGAGTGTGACCGAGAATTTGGTGACCAACGGTTGGGGAATCAACCTGAAATTGGGTGCCATTGTCAAACCCGCCGATTGGGTGCGCATCGGAGCATCTTTTCATACCCCTTCGTATTATTGGAATATGACCGATGTTTGGAATACAGTAACAACTGCCACCTATGGTGGAGAGACCTATGTGGCCGAATCGGTTGTCACCGGAAATTATTCCTACCGCTTTTATACACCTTTAAAAGCCATGGGTAGCGCGGCATTCTTCATTAACCAAATGGGGTTTGTGTCCGCTGAATATGAATTTGCCGATTATTCCACCGCCCGTTTTGGCTCTAAAGATGGTGGCACCGGAGACGTGAATACAGATATCCGGGACGATTATACTTCCACACACAATTTGAGATTTGGAACCGAATGGCGGCTGGGAATGATAAGTCTGCGTGGTGGTTATGGCTTTTCAACAAGTCCCTATGCCAATAACCTGAACGACGGAAAACGGACTTCCTATTCAGGAGGAATCGGCTATAAGAAAGATGGATTTGCCCTCGATTTTGCCTACGTATATTCGGTGATGAATGAAGAATACTACTTGTATTCATACAATGATATTCAAACCAGCCCCATCGATAATAAATTCACTACCAACCAATTCGCATTGACTTTCAGGTTTAATTTCTAATAAATCCGAAGCCATATAAAACAGGAGCGATCAGATTGCTCCTTTTTTTTTGTGAAAATGACCGGTACTGCCCCTGTTGCCTCCAAGATCAACGTTGTAGGTTGGTTCATCATTATTTATCTCGGTAATGAGCGTATGCACTCAGAATTCTAATGTTAAGATGCTGTTCGTCAACCGAATAAACTAATCTGTGTTTTTGGTTAATTCTACGCGAATACAATCCTTTCAGGTGGTATTTTAGTTGTTCCGGCTGTCCGGTACCAGTAGTGGGGTGTTCCATCAACTCGTTAAGTAAAATTTCTAATTTTTTTAAAACGGCTTTGTCCCCTGATTTTTTATGTTTGTTGATGTCGGCAATGGCAATTTCAGAAAAAACCAAAGTAAAACTCATAACCCCAATAAATCAGATATCTCCTGAGAAGAGGATATTTTCTCCGTATTTCCTTCCTCAATTTGCTTTATGCTTAGTTTTATTTTTTCCATCATTTCAGCATTAAAGTATACATCATCCTCCACAACGGGGGTTAATGCATAGGCTTTATTTTTTCCTCGCTGAACAATCACTTGTTCGCCATTATCCGCCTTTTCAAAATATAATTTTTGATTTTGCCTGAATTCCCGGCTACTTATTACCAACATGTTAGTGAATTTTAATGTGTACCAATCTGGTACAAAAATAAGTTAATTCTGAATGGATTCAAAATTTCTAATTTACATTTCAAATCATCTCCAAAAACAGACCAGCCAGCTTGAGCAGCTCCATTTCGGCTACTTTGGCGTTATACATGGCGGTATTGTATCGGTCGATGGCATTCTGTAGTTCAACCTGGGCATTTCTGAAATCGAGCGATGAAATCTGTCCTAACCTGAATTGCTCCACCGATCTGCTGAAATTCAATCGGTTGGTGCGTGTGTTACGTTCTTCTACCTGCATGATGTAAAACAAATCGCGGTAGTTGGTATAGGCATTGTTGAATTGGCGTTGGAGTTCGATTCGTGCCTGGGTGGTTTGATAATCGGCATTTTCCAACGAAATTTTCGCGTTCAGCTCACGGATTCGGGTTTTACCACCGTCGAAAATATTCCACGCAAGTGAAACACCGGTGCTGAATCCAGTATTTTTGGAGTTCAACATGTATCCCACATCGTTATCGGTTTTAGAAAGGGCATAGCTTCCGGTCAAATCCAGCGTGGGTAAATAACCCGATTTACTTTGTTTGGCTGACAGGGTGGATATTTCCTTGTTTTGCAAACTCATTTGATAGGATGCGTTGTTACTCAAAGCATCGCTGAACAACGAATCCTGCCGGGGTACGGGATTAAATACCACATTGGTATCTACCGCAAAAGCCTCCGGGCTTTGTATTCCAAGCAGCACCACCAGGTTGTTGTTGGCTATTCGCAACTCGCGCAAGGTGTTAATCAGGTTGACACTGTCGTTATTCAAATCTACTTCCGAATTAAGCAAGTCCAGCTCGGTGCTTTGTCCATAGTTATACTTGTCCTTCACGTAGTTATACCGCGTGTTTGAAATAAGCAGTGTTCGCTTGATATTTTCTATTCGTGAAGTCAAACGTGCCACATCGTAGTACGAACGAATGAGTGAAAGCAGTGTGTTTTCAATGATCGATCTCGACTGTAGTTCCGAATAGGTATAGTCTGCTTGAAGTATTTTATGGTTGTAATGTCGGTTTAGCCCGTCAAACAATCGGTAGTTGATGCCCAGGGAACCATTGTAGGAAGTGGAAACCGCTCCATCCTGTGTTACCTTGTCGCCGCTGGAATAGGTCATTTCGGTGTTTTGGTTGGAATAATTTCCTCCGGCTTTTCCTACCAATTGCGGCAGATATCCCGAATTCAGGATGCCGGCATTGTTTTCGGCAATGCGCAAATTGTTTCGAGCCACCAGGATGTCCTGATTCTTCTCCATAGCAATGGCAACAGCCTCGATTAAGGTTAGTTGGGGCGTGGTATTGTCGGTTTGTGCTCGAGAGCGAATCGACCACGACATGAGGAGAATAAAACTGAGTGCTATGTTAATTTTCAAATTCATCGTTTTCAGATTTAAGTTCTTTAACAGCAGGTTCAACACTTTCGGGAGACGGACGGGTGCCTTCCCATACATATTTTATAAAGGTTCTGAAATTATTGAGTGCAACAAGCAGCACAGGCAGCAGAACGAGCGTAAGAATGGTGGCTGCGGTAATTCCGTAGGCGATGGATATGGCCATGGGAACCAAAAACTGGGCTTGAAAACTTTTTTCGAGAATCAACGGAGCCAAACCTCCCACGGTGGTTACCGTGGTTAAAAAGATGGCCCTGAAACGCGAAACGCCTGCATTAACCACTGCTTCGGTGAAGGGCATGCCTTCCTTCATGTTGGTGTTGAATTTACTTACCAGCACCAATCCGTCGTTAACAATAATTCCGATAAGTGCCACCACACCCATCATGCTCAACATGCTGATGGCGTGTCCGTGAAAGTAATGACCCCAAGCTACCCCAATCAAACTAAACGGGATAAGCACGAACAGCAGCATAGTTTGTCCAAACGACCTGAAAGTGAAGGTAATCATGGCAATAATCAGAAATAGTACCACCGGCAATGCTTTGCCAGCCGATTTCTGGGTTTTCTCTGCCTCGCGGTTTTGGCCTTCGTAAAGTACGCTAACGCTGGGGTACTTGGCCAAAATTTCTGGAACCATGTCCGATTTTACATACCCCAGAATCTCTGTTACTGAGGAAGTTTCGTTTACCATGTCGGCTTCCACATTGATTTGACGTTTCCCATCCAGGTGGTTGATGGACACCACCCCTCTTTTGATGGTGTAAGTGGCCAGTTCGTCGAAGGGAACCTTTTCGCGGGTAGGAGTGGTGATGTACATGAGGCTCAGGTTGTTGATGGATGAACGGTCTTTTTCGTTGTATCTCACCCAAATTCTCACCTCATCACGACCACGTTGCAGGCGTTGAACTTCCTTGCCAAAAAATCCCGACCTTACTTGTCCGAGCACATCCTGAAGACTTAACCCCAACATGTAGGCTTTGGGTTTGAGTTCCACATTGATTTCTTTGATGCCTTGCAGGTCGTTGTCGTTCACATCTTTGAGGGCCTCCAGTTTTTCCAGCTTTTCTTTCAACTCATTCTTGGCCATTTCCAATTCTTGCAGGTTGTTGCCAAGAAAAGCCACCGAAATGGGTTTACCAAAGGAACCTCCACCACCGTAGGAGAGCGACTCGGCTCCGATAACCGGTCCGGCTTCTTTGGAGATGGCGTTGGCGATTTCGTAGCTCACTATATTGCGCACTTCGCCTTTAAGCAAAATGATGTTGAGACTGGCGTTGGACGCGGAAGGGCCGATTTTTTTGGAAATATGGTCGATAATATCCAGTCCGTCAGGTCGTTTGCTCTTGTATTGCTCATTCACTCTCCAGGCTGCGGCTTCTATTTTATCAATCCAGGCGGTGGTGATGGATTCGTTGGTTCCCTCAGGCATTTTTAGTGTAACGGCAATGTTGTCGCGTTCGATAAAAGGGAAGAAAGTCCCTTTGATAATGCCTCCGCGAAAAGCGGCAACGGTAAGTGCCAGAAATACAGATGCAATAACGAAGGTGAGAATTTTATTGTTGAGAACAAACCGGAGGGTGGGCGTGTAGGTGGTGTCGCGCATCCAAATCATGACTTTGTCCATGAAGCGGCTTACCATATTCTGAGATTTTTCTCCCTGAAGGGCCTTGCTGTGTGCCAGGTGAGCAGGCAGAATAATGACGGCTTCTATCAGAGAAACACCTAACGTGGCAATCACCACAAAGGCCAACTCATTGAAAAAGTCGCCCACGCGTCCATCCAGAAAATAAAAGATGGAAAAAGCCATCACGGTGGTGGCTACGGCCGAAAATATGGCAGGCAGTACCTCCATGGTGCCGTCGATGGCTGCCCGGATGGGTGTTTTACCCCTTTCGTACTGATTATAAATGTTTTCCGCGATAACGATGCCGTCGTCAACAAGTATCCCAATGACCACAATCATCCCGAATAATGAAATAACATTGATGGTGACACCAAAAATTTGGGCCAGAATGAACATCCCCAAAAAGGAGATGGGTATTCCGAGGGCCACCCAAAAGGCCATGCGTGGATTAAGGAATAACGACAAAAGGATGATCACCAGAATCATCCCTAAAATTCCGTTGTTGGTCAACAAATCGCGACGTTCGAGCAGGTTTACCGAACGATCGCTTACAATGGTCAGGTGGATGCCTTCGTTGGTGGCATTGAAATGGGTGATGTATTGGTTTACCTTTTCAGCGGCAGCCAGAAAATCTTCGTTGTTGGTGGTTTGTACATTCACTTCGATGGAATTTTCACCATCAATCTCAATGCGGTCGGGGTTTTCCGACCAACGATCGGAGATGTTGGCCACATCCGATAACCTGATGGTTTTTCCAAGAACGTCTGATTTTACAATGATATTTTCAAGTCCGGATCCGTAATATTGTTTGAATCGGCCACGAATCAGGTATTCTTCGGTATCGGTTTTTATCTTACCCCCGGTGATGTCGATGTTGGCACGCTTGATGGCATTGGCCACATCGTCGAAGGTCAGGTTGTAGGTACGCAAAGAATTTTCATTGACGGCTACTTCGATTTCTTCATCCGGAAACCCACTCAGGCTTACCTTTGAAACGCCGTCGAGCGAGCGCAATTCGTCTTCGATAATGCGGGCGGTTTCTTTGAGCGAACGCAACGAAAGGTTGTCGCCACTTATGGCAAAGGTTACGGTTGGATTGAGGTTTTCGGTCTTGAAAATCACGGGAGGTTCCATGTCAACCGGAAAGGAGTTGATGCGGTTGACAGCATTTTTTACATCTTCCAGAGCTGTTTCGGTGCGATAGTCTTTTTCCACCTCGATGGTGATGGTTCCGGAGTTTTCGGACGAAATGGAGGTAAACCGTTCTATACCGCTGATGCCGCGGAGGTTGTCTTCAATTTTAAGCACAATTCCCTCTTCCACTTCCTCAGGTGAGGCGCCCGGATAAACCAGTTGAATGTTGATAATTTTGCTTTCGGCCAACGGGAAAAACGACGACCTGAGGTTGAACAGTGCGATGGTGCCAAACAGGGTAAAAGCCAGAATGAAGACATTGGCAGATACCGGATATTTTATAAAGTAAGCGATGATTTTTTTCATCAGAATATCGTTAGTTCATTAGTAATCAATACTTGAATAGCATGTTGGTGGGCTTATTTCTCCTCCATGGGGATTACCTTCATGCCAATAAAAGCACCGGGAATGTTTTTGGCAACGATTTTCATGCCGTCGCTGAGTTGATTGGTAATGACGGTTTCTTCCTCAAAACGAATGGGTTTTGTTTCAACTTTTTGTAAGGTGCTGTCGCGGTCGATGTAGTAAATCCATTGGTTGTTGATGAGGAGGTTGCGGGGCACTTCTGCCACGTTTTCGATGTTCCCACACGCAATGGCAGCAGTGGGAAACATTCCTTCGCGTAGTCCTTTGTCGGAGCTTTCGATGAATACAGCTACGGTTTGGGTATTCAGATCAATGGCGGGATTTATTCGGATTACCTTGCCCGTCCAGGAGGATGATTGTCCTGAAAGATGTAGGTCTGCCTGATCTCCCACTTGAATGTATTGGGCATCCACCGCCGGAATGGCCACTTCTATTTCAAATACGCCCAGGTTGCTGAAACTGCCCAGTTTTTGTCCCGACCGCACAAGTGCCCCCGGGTTGATGAGCGATTCGGTAACCACCCCGCGAAAGGGGGCGGTAAGGGTATATTTATCCAAACGTGCTTCCAGATTTTTAAGGTTGTAATAGCTCGAAAATACCTTTCTGCCTGTGATGAAGTATTTTTCTTTTTCGGTGAGGATGGCAGGTACCTCCGGAATGGGATTTTTAATGGAAATGCTGTTGAGATAGTTTTGCCATTTTACGACTTCTTCCGGAAATTCAAGTTTGATGTCGGGCATCAAGGCGGTAATCAGATTTTGATATTCACTGCGTTGGGCAAAGAGATTGGCCTGCTGTTCGGTGGCATCTATCCTGCATAATACCTCACCTTTGTCGAATTCCATGCCGGTTCTGAAATCCTTTTTTTGCGAAAGCAATACGCCGTTTACCTCCGAAAAGAGGTCGATACGGTCTTTGGCACGTACTTGTCCCGAACCCTCTACCGTGAGGGGGAGTTCTCCGTTTTTAATTACAAAATAGGGAGCCAGAACACGCTCCTTCTTAACAGCTTGTTTGGGAGGTTGTTTCATGTTGCTGATGTAACCAAAAGCAATGGCTCCCACCACCACGATGAGCAGAGCCAATATCCAGGATTTTCGAGCGTTCATATGTGTAAAGTTTTATTTTATCGATTATTGTTGTGTATGCAACTGAGTTTCCAATTTCATTAACTTGCAGGTAAGTTTGTGCAGCGAGGCTTTAAGTTGGGCAATTTCTTCTTCAGAAAATTCTGACATGAGTTGGTCAGTTAATTCGGTGAACAAGGGATGCACTTCCTCCAATAGCTGGTGGCCTTCTTTGGTGAGGTATAAATTGTTCACCCGTTTGTCTCCCGCCACATTGATACGAACCACTTTGTGATTTTTTTCCAGATTGTTTACCGAACGTGCAATGGATGTTTTGTCGCGGTTAAGCCTGATGGCCAGGTCTTTCTGACTGATACCTTCGGAACAGGAAATGATTTTGAGTAATATCATTTGCTCGTGGGTAAGCGCAATTCCGTGGGCATGCAGCATTTTGGTCATTACCAGGCTCATTTTATGGGCGCTGAGTCCGATCCACTTGCCAATAAAGTCCGATTCTTGAAATTCCATCAGTTAGTTGTATATGCATCTAAAAGCCGGCAAAGATAAAAGAAAATATAGGTCGTGGAAGTGGAAGCCTAAAGAAATGTAAAATTTAGGAAAGGAGCGAATAGCGGGTTAGCGAAACTCGTGGAGTGGGTAAACTAATCCGGCTAATCTTCCGGTTCATCGTACCAACTTGCATACATGTTGTAGTTGTTGGAGATGCGGTTGATTTCGCCTTCAAGTAGTTCTGTGTCAACTGTTTTGATAAGTTTGGCGGGAACACCTGCATATACCGATCCGGATTTGACCACCGTATTTTTTGAGATGAGCGCACCGGCTGCAATTACTGAGTTGCTTTCCACTACCACACCGTCCATCAGAATTGATCCCATACCAATGAGCACATTGTCGTGGATGGTGCATCCATGAACGATGGCGCCATGGGCAATACTCACGTTGTTGCCAATTTCAACCGGTGCTTTTTGGTAGGTACAATGAATCACGGCTCCATCTTGTATGTTGACGTTGTTGCCTATGCGGATGCTGTGCACGTCGCCGCGAACCACGGCATTAAACCAAACGCTGCAATTGTCGCCCATCACCACATCTCCGGTGAGGGTGGCATTGTCGGCAATAAAACAATTTTTTCCCCAAATAGGTTTAATTCCTTTTACTGATCTGATGGTTGGCATAATATATATATTGAGTTGGTTATCATTATTTTGGCTGAGGTGGACAATTTAAGTTGTAGTGCAATCCGATGCTTTCTTTGCGGCGCATGGCCAGTTTGATTACCACATAAGCTACGTTAATCATGTTGCGCAGTTCGCAAATGGGTTCCGATAGCAACGAGTTGTTGTAAAGTTCTTCCGTTTCTTTGTAGATGATTTCCAGTCGGTCGAAAGCACGTTTCAACCTAAGATTCGACCTCACGATACCCACATAATTGGACATGATGGACTGCAATTCTTTCTTCGACTGGGTAATCAGAATCATCTCTTCATTCATAATCAGTCCTTCGTCATTCCAATCGGGTACATTTTCTTCAAATTGGATGTTGGCGATATTTTTGGCTGCCAACAGTGCTGCCCGGTGCGAAAAAACGGCGGATTCAAGCAATGAGTTGGAAGCTAAACGGTTGGCTCCATGAAGTCCGGTATTGGCCACTTCACCGGAAGCAAACAGATGTTGAATGCTCGTTTGACCGTATTCGTCGGTGGTGATGCCCCCACAGCTATAGTGGGCTGCCGGAACCACAGGAATCATTTCTTTGGTGATGTCGATACCAATGGTCAAACATTTGGCGTAAATTGTAGGGAAGTGGTTGAGAATCTCCCTTTTCTCGATACCGCGCGCATCCAGATATACATATTCATCGCCTGTAAGTTTGAGTTCGTTGTCGATGGCTCGTGCCACGATATCCCGGGGGGCGAGCGAACCACGCGGATCATATTTGTCCATAAACTTTTCCCCTTTTCGGGTAACCAAAAAGGCACCTGCGCCCCGCATGGCTTCGGTAATTAAAAACGAGGGTTTTTCGCCCGGATTATACAGCGAGGTTGGATGAAATTGTACAAACTCCAGGTTTTCAATTTTGGCCTTGGCACGGTAAGCCATGGCTATGCCGTCGCCCGTGCTGAATGTTGGATTGGTGGTAGTTTGATAAATGTTGCCGATGCCGCCGGTGGCAATCATGGTCGTTTTGGCCAGAATGGTTTCGATGCGTTTGGTGTGTTTGTTCAGCGCATACACTCCGTAGCATTGAATGTTGTCGTGGCTTTGCTTTACCAATTTACCCAGATGATGTTGGGTGATGAGGTCGATGGAGAAATAATCCTCCAGAACGGTGATGTTGGGATGGTTCTTTACTTTTTTTCCGAGGGCACGTTGTATTTCGAAGCCGGTATTGTCCTTATGGTGCAAAATTCGATATTCCGAATGTCCGCCTTCTTTGGCCAGGGCATACCTGCCCGATTCTTCGCGGTCGAACTGCGTACCCCATTCAATCAACTCTTTTACCCTTTCGGTACCTTCGTTGATGGTGATGCGCACAATATGTTCGTTGTTGTGACCCGCTCCGGCGGAAATGGTGTCGTTAAAATGTTTTTCGTAGTTGTCGGGCGAATACATTACAGCAGCAATTCCACCCTGTGCATAGCTGGTGGCAGTGTCGTCCATGGACGATTTCGACAAAAGAAAAACACTGCCGTGATCGGCCACTTTCAAGGCGTAAATCAAACCGGCCATCCCGGAGCCAATCACTAAAAAGTCAACTTTTCGACGCATGGTTATTGTTTTTGCAAAGGTAGTGTAAACAGTAGAATTGTGAAGCCTTGAAGTATGATTATTAAGTGCTGAATATCCTGATCATTAAGGGTACTTATTTGGTATTGCAGGAAAATTTAGTCACCCCCATTTTTTGTGTTTCCTTTTTGTGTTGATATCAGCGTGTTAATAAATTCATTTTTAGAGGTGAACATGTCGTAAATATTGACTACATTTGCGACATAAGTATTTGGTTAAAGATATGTATAGTATTGATGATAAGATAATTGAAAAAGTAAAAAAAGCGAGGAGGGGTTCGCTATATTTTGCTGAGGATTTTCTGTCGTTGGGTTCTGCCAAGGCCATTGGTAAGGCACTTGAAAGGTTGGTGTTAAAAGGTGAGATTTCCAGGGTGGCACGGGGAATTTACGCACGATTGGCTATCGATCCGGTCATCGGTCCAATCTATCCCGACACAGAAGCTATTGCCGAAGCCATTCGTAAACGCGATAAAGCCCGTATCATGCCCACCGGAGTACTGGCTCTTAACGCTTTGGGGTTATCCACGCAAGTGCCCATGAATGTGGTTTACCTCACCGATGGATCGGCACGCAAAATAATTTTGGGGAAACGAAAAATTCAGTTTAAAAAATCTGCACCCAAAAACCTTGCTGCCATTGGTAAAATCAGTGGACTGGTGATTCAGGCATTAAAAGAAATTGGTAAAAACAATGTCAGTGAAAAACAAATTCAAATCATTTTGCAACAATTAAAAAATGAAGAACCCTATCGCTTGACTCACGACATGAGATTGGCTCCTGAATGGATTAGGGTAATCATGCGACGCTCACTTAAAGGCGATAACGATGAATAGATGGCTTTCACTACCCGATGAAACCAAAAAAAATGCCTATACACAAATTGCCATTAAAACGGGAATGTCGGCTTTTGCGGTTGAAAAAGACTGGTGGATGATCCAAACCCTCGCCATCATTTTTAAAATGGACGTTGCCGGGTTCATGGTATTTAAAGGCGGAACATCATTAAGCAAAGCATGGAAACTCATTCATCGTTTCTCTGAAGATGTGGATTTGGCCATCGACCGTTCTTTTTTCGGTTTTAGTGGCGAGCTTTCCAAAAACCAACGCGACAAACTTAAAAAGATGTCTGGTGCATATGTTGCCCATAGTTTTTTTGCTGATTTAAAAAATGGTTTTAATCAGTTTTCCATTGCTGGACTCAGGCTTGAATTGGTGGATGAAAAAGAAAGCGACAAAGACCGGACCATCATGATATATTATCCAAATGTGATTCAACCGCCGGGGTATCTTGACGCCAAGGTTCAGATCGAAATTACATCGCGGTCGCTGCGTGAACCCTATTCAATTCAGCCATTAACATCTTTGGTGGATGAAGAATTTGTGGGAAGGCCCTTTGCTCAGGCTCCCATACACATACCTACTGTTGATCCTGAACGCACTTTTTTGGAAAAAATATTTCTCCTTCATGAAGAATTTCACCGACCCCTGAATAAGGTACGTGTCAGCAGATTGAGTCGTCATCTGTACGACCTTTATCAGTTGTCAAAAACAAAATTTGTTCAAAATGCTTTAGGCGACCGACATCTGTATGCTACTCTCGTAACACACAGGTATCACTACACTCGTATTGGCGGTGTAAATTATAATTACCATCAACCCCAATTTATTGACCCGATTCCAATACCTGAGGTCATGGAAGCTTATAGATCAGATTATAAAACGATGCAGGAATTCATGATTTTTGAGGAAAATCCACCTTCATTCGATGATATAATTCTCGAAATGAACCTCCTTAAAAAAAGAATAAATGCTTTGCCTTGGAAATTCGAAATGAAATTTCCCGAATGTTTTACCTTTTAACCAAACTAAACTTCCTCAATACCAACGCAGCCGGAAATGCGCCAAAAGCCAAAAATGCAGATATTTTAAAGGTGGTGTCCAATCCTACCATATCGCCCATAAACCCCGTTGAAATAACTGCTATGGCATTGGTAATGAAGTTGATGGTGGTGAAACCGGCATTCATCATTGCGGGTTGTTTACTACCCTGTTCCAGTACCAAAGCCAGCAAAATAGGACTGGTGGCATACAGCAGAATGCCAAGTACCACCAACAATGCCATCTGAATGCCAAAACCTGAATACACAAAGGCCAACATGAAAACGGGAGAGCTTAAGGCCAAAAATATCAGCGACCGAAATCGTCCGATTTTGTCTGAAATGCCTCCCGAAATAAAACTCCCGAAAGCAGCTGCCCCTTGTAACACAGACAATGCAATGGCTCCGGTAATTAGCGTGTTGCCCTTCATTCCTAGATAGGTTGGTAAAAAAGTAGCCAGCGAAGCTTTCATCACCGAGCGAAACAACATGTAAAACCCCAAACTGAGTAGAAATGGCGCAAATTCCTTTAAAGTACGCCACCAGGCTCCCGGAGGCAGGCTTTGTTGCTCCAACGATTGATACGAGCGCTTTTCCAACATGATTTGCAGCATCAGACTGAACACGATGGCCGGAAAAATAAGTCGCCAGGTTCCTTCCAAAGTCCACCACGATACGGCCGCCACAATGAGAATAGGTCCCACCATACGCGCCCCTTCACCGCCCACCATGTACCAACTCATGCCTTTGCCCGATTGGTTTCCGCTGTAATAACGAATGACCACCGGTGCCGGAACATGAAAAAGTGCCGAACTGATACCCATGGTTACCAACAACGACCCCAATACCACCAAATTGGGAGCCAGCCCAAACAGACTTCCACAGATGGCCGTAACCAAAGGCGTGAGTATGATCAACAACCTCCAGGGAAGTTTATGTGCCACGGCTCCAACGAACAAACTGAGTAAGGAAGGCAATCGCTGCAGCATAAGCAACAAGCTTGCCGAGGTGAGCGAAAGGTTAAATTTGGTGATAATCAGTGGTAACAACGGCGGCAAAAAACTTGAATAGACGTCGTGTAGAAAATGTGCCGACGACAATATCAGTACTTTGGGCCAGTGAAACAGGCGTTTGGTTACCATGGGTTTTGGTCCTTTTTTTTACTATCTGCTTTGAGTACCTATAATTGGCATCATTCGCTTACTTCCTCAATCCTGACAGGTTTTGGAAACCTGTCAGGATTTTAGGATTCTACAATCCCAGCAGTATCTCCATCGGCGATTTGCTACCAAACAGCATGTTTTCAGGATGTTCCAATAACTCCTTTATCTTGACTAAAAAACCCACCGATTCTTTTCCATCGATAATTCGATGGTCGTACGAAAGGGCGATGTACATCATGGGATGAATTTCCACTTTCCCGTCAACGGCAATGGGGCGTTCCACAATATTGTGCATCCCCAGAATGGCACTTTGTGGTGGGTTAATAATAGGTGTGGACATCATGCTGCCAAATACCCCGCCATTGGTGATGGTGAATGTACCTCCCTGCATTTCCTCCAGACTAAGTTTGTTGTCGCGGGCTTTGGTAGCCAGCTCTTTAATGGCGTTTTCAATTCCTGCCAACGACAGCATTTCGGCATTTCTAATAACAGGAACCACCAATCCTTTGGGGGCGCTCACGGCAATGCTTACATCCACATAATCAAAATGAACAATTTGGTCATCCTTTATTTGGGAGTTAATCTGTGGAAAGAATGCCATGGCCTCGGTAACGGCTTTGGTAAAAAACGACATAAAACCCAATCCAACCCCATGTTTTTCTTTGAAAGCCTCCTTGTATTTTGCCCGCAGATTCATGATGGGGGTCATGTTCACTTCATTAAAGGTGGTGAGCATGGCGGTTTCATTTTTCACCGATACCAATCGTGCAGCCAGCTTTTTGCGCAGGGGCGACATGTTGGTGGTTTGCATGTTGCGTTGTCCGGTCCAATGGCCGGCGAAAGCCGGTGAAGAGGAATCCTTTTTTATTAAGGTGTCTTTGTTTTCCAGGGCAAATTCCACATCTTTTTTACCAACCCGGTAATGTTTGTAAAAGTCGATGAACTCGGCTTCGGTCATCTCCTGTGTTTCCATGAGTTTTTTGGCCAATGGCGATAGGTGCAGGTTGTCGAATGACTTGCTAGCATCCACGATGGGTTCCGGTTTTGGTTCGGATGTTGTTGTTTTGGCCGGTGCAGATTCTTTTGGTTTTTCGGGGGCTTTTTGTGCAGGAGCTTTTTCTGAAACTGTGCCTTGTGCTTCGGTGTCGATGGTGGCGATTACCGAATTTACCTCCACGGTGGCCCCTTCTTCTGCCAGGATGGTGATTTTGCCTGCGGCGCCTGCAGCCACACTCAGGGTAGCCTTATCCGAATCAATTTCTACCACTTCATCATCAGTATCCACTTGTTGTCCATCGGTAACGAGCCAACCGGCAATTTGTACTTCGGTGATGGATTCTCCCGGGGTGGGAACTTTTATTTCTACTATCATGATCTTACTTTTTCAAAGATTTATCATCAAATTTTCAATTATACCAAGGGTTTTACGCCCGAATGGTATTTGGAGTCCATTTTGTCCATGTTCAGGTCTTCCAACTCTTTTTCAAATTGCTTCCATTTGTTGCCGATACAAGCCATTTTACACGAATCTTCCAGATAGGGGCAATTACATTCACCCATTACTTTGTCGATGATCTTTTGGTGGCGTATTACATGAAATTTGCCCGAACCCGTTGCCGGACTTCCACTGGCGGGTCGGGCAATCACCTTGATGGGCATCAGGTTGGAAAGTGCCTGATAAACAAAATTCCATGCGCCCATGTTGGCAGGTTCTTCCTGTGCCCAAATATGGGTTTTGGCTTGGCTGTATATGGCATGAATGGCCATAATTTGCTCGATGGGGAAGGGATACAGCTGTTCCACACGAACCAATGCAATATGCTGATTGTTCAGCTTTTCGCGCTCAGCCAGCAAATCGTAATACAGTTTTCCGTTGCACAACACGAGCTTGTTTACCTTAGCCGGATCTGCGGTTTCATCGTCAATCACTTCCTTGAATTTCCCCTGAGTGAAATCTTCCAATGGAGAAACACAAAGGGGATGGCGCAACAAACTTTTAGGCGTGAATACAATCAGCGGCTTTCTGAACGGGCGGTACAATTGCCGCCTGAGCAGGTGGAAAAAGTTGGCCGGAGTGGTACAATTGGCTATCTGCATATTGTTTTCGGCAGCTAAAGTAAGGTACCGTTCCATGCGGGCACTCGAATGTTCGGGACCCTGTCCTTCGTAGCCGTGAGGCAACAATACCACGAGGTCGTTCATCACATTCCATTTGTCTTCGGCACTGCTGATAAACTGATCGAAAATTACCTGAGCCGTGTTGGCGAAATCGCCAAACTGTGCTTCCCAAATGGTGAGTTTGTGTGGTGAGGCCAGGGCATATCCGTATTCAAAACCCAATACGCCATACTCGGAGAGGTTGGAATTATAGACTTCAAATTTAGCCTGATTTTCGCTGATGTGATTCAGTGGAACATACTTGTCTTCAGAATCTTCGATGCGCAAAACGGCATGACGGTGCGAAAAGGTGCCGCGCTCCACGTCTTGCCCGCTCAGTCGTACAGAAATTCCTTTGTTTACCAAACTACCATAGGCCAGCAATTCGCCCATGGCCCAATCCAACTTACCGTCTTCCATAACCGATTTCCTCCGTTGTTCCTGGAGCCGGACGGTTTTTCTGAAGAATTTTTTTCCTTCGGGAAGCGCTGTGATTTTATCTGAAATTAATTCCAGTTCTTCTTGTGTGATGGAGGTATCGGGCGATTCCAGAAAATCCTCATCCGTTGCCCGTCGGATATCTTTCCAGGTTTCGGCCAAAAAACTGTCGATGGTGGTGCGTTTATGACTGTGCGCTTTCTCCAGGTTTTCTTCCAGCTTTTTATTTAGCTGGTCTTCTTCCTGTTGGCAGGCTTCCGCGGTGGTAACGCCCTGTTCGATGAGTTCCTTTTTGTAAATCTCGTAAGGGTCGGGATGCTTTTCGATGGCCTTGTAAAGAATGGGTTGCGTAAATCTGGGCTCATCACCTTCGTTGTGCCCGTATTTGCGATAGCAAAGGATGTCGATAAACACATCTTTGTGAAACTTATTTCTAAATTCCATGGCGGTTTGCACGCTGAATACCACGGCTTCCGGATCGTCGCCATTTACATGGAAAACAGGCGACAGGGTAATTTTGGCAATGTCGGTGCAATAGGTGGACGAACGTGCATCCAGGTAGTCGGTGGTAAAGCCAATTTGGTTGTTGATTACCAGATGGATGGTGCCTCCGGTGGTATATCCTTTCAAATCTTGCATTTGCAACACTTCGTAAACCACACCCTGACCCGCTATGGAGGCATCGCCATGGATGAGGATGGGGGCGATTACGTTTTTGTCGCCGTGATGCACTTCATCAATTTTGGCCCTGGTAATACCTTCCACTACCGGATCAACGGCCTCTAAATGAGAGGGGTTGGGCGTAAGGGTAAATTTTACCTCCTTGCCGCTGCTCGATTTGCGCTGGATGGTATAACCCAGATGGTATTTTACATCGCCCAAAAGAGCTTCATCATCATATTCCACACCCTCAAATTCGGAGAAAATGGCCTGATAGGGTTTTCTTAGTATGTTGGCCAGCACATTCAATCGTCCGCGGTGTGGCATGCCGATAATAAATTCTTTGATGCCCAGTTCGGAGCCCTTTTCCATCACGGCATCGAGGGCAGGTATCAGCGATTCGGCACCTTCCAGCGAAAACCGTTTTTGGCCGGGGAATTTTTTTTGCAGAAATTTTTCAAAATGAACCCCGCGTAGCAATTTGGTCAGGATATATTTTTTTTCTTCCGACGAATAATCAGGATGATTTCGGGTGGTTTCAAAACGTGTTTGTAGCCATTTTACCATTTCCAAATCCCTGATAAACAGGTACTCAACACCAATGGAGCGACAATAGGTTTCGTTCAGGAAACCTATAATGTCCTTCAATTTGGCATGACCAATACCCAGTTTTTCGCCGGCAAAAAACTTCCGCTCGAGGTCTGCACCGGTTAGTCCGTAGTTCTCGATATCGAGGGTAGGTGTATAGTTACGTCGTTTCCTGACAGGGTTTGTTTTGGTAAATAAATGTCCTCTCCGGCGGTAATCTTCAATCAGGTTCAACACCTTAAATTCGTCGGAGGTAGTTTGGGCGTTTTCCTTTACGGGATAATTTTTTTGGGCCAGATCGAATCCGCTGAAAAAGGCCTGCCAGCCTTTTTCCACCGAATTGGGGTCGGACAGAAACTGCTGGTAAAGCGATTCGATAACTGCCGGGTCGGCATTGTGTATAAAACTGTAATCGTCCATGGGTTGCTGGTGTGGATTAGCAAACAAAGTTACTAAACTATTGAAGCGGAGTTAATTTAGATTGTTTATAAATAACGTTTTTGATTAAAAAAAACCCCGACCGGAAATCAAGGAATTCGCGGTCGGGAAATTTTTTACGTTGGATGTCTTTATTCCGGGTGAATTGCTTCAACAGGACAAACATCGGCGCAAGCGCCACAATCTGTACACAAATCCGGATCAATTACATAGATATCACCTTCAGAAATAGCTTCAACGGGGCATTCGTCGATGCAAGTGCCGCAAGCTGTACAATCATCATTAATTTTATAAGCCATAACGCTAATTATTTTATTGAATATAACTGGCTGCAAATATAGATATATTGTTTTTAGTAAGAGGACAAAACCGGAAGCTTTTTTTTGAATAAAGTTCCTTTCGACGGTTAGTTTAGAAATAATCTAAGTAAAATATTTTCAAGGCAATGGGCGGTTGTGCCGGATTTAAAAAACGGAGTACGTTTAAATTTTGCCTCATGGGCCATTCATCGGGTTTGTAGTTTGTAATTTAGTCTTATTCTATTTAAGAGCGTGGTTGTATTTTATACCGAATTCTAAGTTTTGTAAATACTTGATAAACAATAACTAAAAAATATCTGCAAACGATTTCGACCCTCTTTGCAAATTTGACATGCAAAAAACCTAAATACATAGGTTTGTCTGAATAATATTAAGCTTAATTTTGTCCATATTTTAAAAAATATTTCAGATGACATCCAAAAAAGACAGAGTAGTTGAACTAAAGAAAGCCGTTATTCGTTTTGCGGGTGATTCCGGAGATGGAATGCAGCTTACCGGAAATCTTTTCTCAGATTCAACAGCTTTTGCAGGGAATGATTTTGCCACCTTTCCTGACTATCCGGCAGAGATCAGAGCTCCTCAGGGAACGGTATCAGGTGTATCGGGTTTCCAAATTCATTTTGGACAGGTTGATATCCATACTTCCGGCGATTTGGCCGATGTGTTGATTGCCATGAACCCGGCTTCCTTAAAAGCCAACATGAACTGGATCACCAACGAGGCCATTATTATTGTTGACAGCGACGCTTTTACAGATAAAAATCTCGACAAAGCAGGTTACAGTTCCAATCCGCTTACCGACGGAACCCTCGACGGACATATCGTGGTGCAGGCACCCATTGCCACCATGACCAAAGAGGCGGTAAAAGAACTGAACCTCGATAATAAATCGGCCCAAAAATCGAAAAACATGTTTGCTTTGGGTATCGTGTATTATATGTTTAATCGCGATTACACCAAAACCTTCACCTTTTTTGAGCAAAAATTTAAAGCCAATCCGCTCATCGTTGAAGCCAACAAAGCCGTGCTTACCGCAGGTTATCATTTTGGCGATACCATCGAAGCGTTTGCCAATACATATAAGGTGGAACCCGCCGACTTGCAAAAAGGAACCTACCGCAACGTAACCGGTAACCTGGCTACCGCGTGGGGACTACTGGCTGCAGCCGAGCGTGCCAACCTCAATCTGTTTCTGGGTTCTTATCCCATTACCCCTGCGTCGGAAATATTGCAGGAATTAAGTAAACATAAAGAATTGGGAGCAGTGGCTTTTCAGGCCGAAGACGAAATTGCAGGTATTGTGTCAACCATCGGAGCTGCCTATGCAGGTTCGTTGCCCGTTACATCTACCTCAGGACCCGGTCTTTCCCTTAAAAGCGAAGCCATTGGTTTGGCTGTAATGACCGAATTGCCCATCGTTATTGTAGATGTGCAACGGGGAGGTCCTTCTACCGGATTACCTACCAAATCGGAACAGTCCGACCTGTATCAGGCACTGTTTGGCCGAAACGGCGAAGCTCCCGTAATTGTGATGTCTGCTTTAAGCCCGTCAGATTGTTTTTACGCTGCTTTTGAAGCAAGTAAATTGTCACTCGAGCACATGACTCCGGTTATCTTGCTCACCGATGGTTCCATCGCCAATGGTTCGGAAGTATTTAAAATTCCCAAAATGGCTGACATGCCAACTATTACGCCTCCAATTGTTGGAGCCAACGATCCTGATTACAAACCTTTCAAAAGAAATCCTGAAACACTGAGCCGCCGATGGGCATTGCCCGGCACCCCCGGACTGCGCCACCGCGTGGGCGGACTGGAGAAAGACGACGTTACCGGCAACGTAAGCCACGACCCCATGAACCACCAACGCATGAGCGAGTTGCGTCTCGAAAAGGTAAACCGCGTGGCCAATTATATACCTCCACAAGAGGTGGTGGGCGATGATGAAGCCGATGTGCTGGTTGTGAGCTGGGGAGGAACCTACGGTGTGATGCTCACCGCCATCGAAGAGCTGAGAAGCGAAGGAAAATCGGTAAGTTTGGCACATTTTAAATACATCATGCCACTACCACTCAACACACGCGAAATTCTTTCAAGATACAAGAAAATTCTTGTGTGTGAAATCAATATGGGTCAGTTTGTTAACTACCTCAGAATGCAGTTCCCCGAATTCAAATATGAGCAATATAACAAAATTCAGGGATTGCCCTTTATGGTGGCCGAATTGAAAGACAAGGTTAATGAACTTTTAAACGACTAGAATCATGGATAATACAATAGATACAAAGAAACTCACCCTCACCAAAGAAGAATTTGAAAGCGACCAAATGGTGAAATGGTGCCCCGGTTGTGGCGACCACGCCATCCTGAAATCGGTGGAAAATGTATTTCCTGAACTGGGCATCCCCAAAGAAGATTTTGTGGTGGTATCAGGAATCGGTTGTTCGTCGCGCTTCCCCTACTACATGAATACCTACGGTTTTCATAGCATACACGGACGCGCTGCCGCCTTGGCTACAGGTATCAAGCTGGCCAATCCCAAATTGAGCGTTTGGATGATTTCAGGCGATGGCGACTCGATGGCCATTGGCGGAAACCATTTTATTCACATTGCTCGCCGTAATCCCGACATCAACTACTTGATGTTCAATAATAAAATCTACGGACTTACCAAAGGACAGTATTCACCCACCACACCAAAAGGTTCCAAAACAAAGAGCTCTCCACAGGGATCTTTCGAAACACCTTTTAATCCCGGTGAATTGGTGATAGGTGCCCGTGGTAAATTCTTTGCCAGAGCGGTGGATACCAATCCCAAACTCATGACACAGATTTTTAAACAAGCTGCAGAACATAAGGGTGCTTCCATCGTGGAAATACTGGCCAACTGTGTGATCTTCAACAATCAGGTACATGGGCTCATCACCGGGCGCGAAACCAAAGACGATTCGCAGATTATTTTGGAAGCCGGTAAACCCATGATTTATGGCCGCGACCGCGACAAAGGTATCGTGTTGAAAGGTACCCGTTTGGAGGCAGTAGAAATTGGTAAAAACGGAATTACCGAAGCCGACCTGCTGGTACATGATCCAACAGAACCGGATCCGGGTATCCACTTGATGCTGGCCAATATGGCGCCTCCTGAACTCCCTGCCGCACTGGGGGTTATCAGGTCGGTGGCAGCCGAAACGCTGGAAGAAGCCATGTACAACTCCATTGCACACGAAAAAAAGGTGTCAAAAATCAAAAATGTGGACGATCTGCTTTCGGGCGGCGTAACCTGGGAAATAGACTAATTCAATAAACCTTATTTGATAAATCCCGTCTGTGTTTGCAGGCGGGGTTTTTTTTATCCTCCATTTTGCAGAAGGCCCAGTATTTTTCGCATCCCTAAAGAATAAAATGTACTTTTGTGCGTTTAATTTTGGTTGAAACAAGAAATATGAGAACATTTACCATTACAGCCCTGATGTTTGCCTTGCTTTATTTGGCCGGAGGATGCTCTACAGAGGTGGACATGTATGCAGATTATAAAGATATTACGGTGGTTTATGGTGTAGCCGATTATACCGATGATACTACCTGGATAAAAATAACCAAAGCCTTTTCGGGTCCCGGGAATGCCCTGACAATTGCACAAAACCCCGATTCGAGTAACTACCCCTATAAGTTGAATGTGCAACTCGTTGGTTCCAAATCAGGTAGCCCTGATCTCGATCCCATTGTCCTGGATACCCTTACCATCCACAACAAAGACCTGGCACAGTTCATTATCGACGATGATGGTGATACTGTGGTCGTCAACCCTTTTTATGCACCCAATCAGTTGATGTATTATACCACCGAGTCGTTGTTGAGTAATTATACCTATCAACTTATCGTCAACAAAAATGACAGCATTATAAAAGGTGAAACCCCGTTGATTGGTGCCTTTAGCGTAAGCAAACCTTCGCGCACCATCTCTTTCCCTACCAACCCGGCCTTGTCGGATCCCTTGGTAGAGTGGAGTTCGGTAAAAAATGGCAAACGTTATGAAGTTTCGCTCACTTTTAATTATAAGGAGTTGGCTCCGGGTTCGCAGGATACGGCTTATAAAACCATTGATTGGTTTCTGGGTGTTGCCAAATCAAAAACCCTCAATGGAGGAGAAAGCCTGGACATCGCTTATTCCGGAAGTAGTTTTTATGCCCTGCTCGCCGATAATTTGGAACCCATCCCCAATGTAAAAAGATGGGCCGGCATGGTAGATATTCACATTGCCGCCGGATCGCAGGTGCTCGAAAATTTTCTGCAAATAAACGGGTCGTCGGGAAGCTTGCTCGAGGAAGTGCCCACCTATTCCAACATGGAAGGTGCCATCGGGATATTTGCCTCACGTCACAATGCCCATCGATCGGTGCCTTTGTCCTCGCTCACCGAAGAGGAGTTGGTTACCGAACACGACTATGGTTTTATTCTGCCAGAATAACAGAAATCAACCGGTGGGTGCCCCGTCAAAAAAATAGATACCTGACCTGTTGTGGGCATTTTAAACCCCAATCCTTGCTGCCTTTTTGTCACAATTCCCTTTTAGGGCAGAACAAAATGACAAACCAAAAGATTTTTTTAACTGTCTGAAAAATAGGTGGTAACAAATTTCTGCCCACCGTTTTTACCCAATTATCCTGAATTTCCTTTTTACCATATTGGTGTTTTGGCACAATGATTGAAACAGTGCTAAAAAATTAGTTTAAAGAACCTTAACAAAAGATAACATGGGAAAAATAATTGGAATTGACTTAGGAACAACCAACTCTTGCGTGGCCGTAATGGAAGGCAATGAGCCCGTTGTCATCCCTAACAGCGAAGGTCGGCGTACAACCCCTTCGATTGTAGCATTTACCGAAAATGGAGAACGCAAAGTGGGCGATCCCGCCAAACGTCAGGCCATTACCAATCCTACCAACACCGTTTCTTCCATTAAACGGTTCATGGGGAATAAATTTAACGAAATGAGTTCGGAAATCGAACGTGCTGCCTACAAAGTGGTAAAAGGTGATAATGACACCCCGCGCGTGAAGATAGGTGACAGACTATATACACCACAGGAAATTTCGGCCATCGTACTTCAAAAAATGAAAAAAACTGCCGAAGATTATCTGGGACAAACAGTTACTGAGGCCGTTATTACCGTTCCTGCCTACTTCGACGACAGCGAACGTCAGGCAACCAAAGAGGCCGGAGAAATTGCCGGATTAACCGTAAAAAGAATTATCAACGAGCCTACCGCAGCTGCCTTGGCTTATGGTCTCGATAAGAAAAAGGAAGATTCAAAAATTGCTGTATTCGACCTGGGCGGTGGTACCTTCGATATTTCCATCCTCGAACTCGGTGATGGCGTTTTTGAAGTGAAATCTACCAATGGTAATACCCACCTGGGTGGTGACGACTTCGATCAGGTAATCATCGACTGGCTTGCCGACGAATTTAAAAAGGATGAAGGTCTTGATTTGAAAAAAGACCCCATGGCCTTGCAACGTTTGAAAGAAGCTGCCGAAAAAGCTAAAATCGAGTTGTCGAGTGCTACCGAAACCGAAATCAACTTGCCTTACATCATGCCCGTTGATGGCGTGCCAAAGCACCTGGTGAAAAAATTGACCCGCGCAAAATTTGAACAACTGGCAGATAAACTGATACACGACACCATCAAACCTTGTGAAGAAGCCCTTCGTGATGCCGGACTCAATGCTCCTGATATCGATGAAGTAATTCTGGTAGGTGGATCAACCCGTATTCCCGCCATTCAGGAATTGGTAAAAAAAATCTTTGGCAAAGAACCTTCAAAGGGTGTTAACCCCGACGAAGTAGTGGCCTTAGGTGCTGCCATTCAGGGTGGTGTGCTTACAGGAGAGGTAAAAGACGTGCTCTTGCTCGACGTAACTCCCCTTACCCTGGGTATCGAAACCATGGGCGGTGTGATGACCAAATTGATTGACGCCAACACCACCATACCAACCAAGAAATCAGAAGTTTTCTCCACGGCTTCCGACAACCAGCCTTCTGTAGAAATTCACATCCTGCAGGGTGAACGCCCCATGGCCAACCAAAACAAAAGCATTGGACGTTTCCACCTCGATGGTATTCCACCGGCACCCCGCGGCATTCCTCAAATTGAAGTTACCTTCGATATCGACTCTAACGGTATCCTAAACGTATCTGCCAAGGATAAAGCATCAGGTAAATCTCAAAGTATTCGTATTGAAGCTTCTTCCGGACTTTCCGACGAAGAAATCAAACGCATGAAATCTGAAGCCGAAGCCAATGCCGACAGCGACAAAAAAGAACGCGAACGCGTAGACAAACTTAATGCCGCCGATGCCTTGATCTTCCAAACAGAAAAACAATTGAAAGAGTTTGGCGACAAAGTGCCTGCCGACAAAAAATCGGAGATTGAAGGCGCCCTCGAACAACTGCGCACCGCGCATAAGAGTCAGGACCTCGCCGCCGTGGATGCTGCCATGGAAAAACTCAATGCCGTTTGGCAAAAAGCCAGCGAAGAGATGTACAAAAACACCGGAGGCGATCCTGCACAGGGTCAACCCGGAGCAGCTCCCGGCGGAAATGCCGGAAACGCTCAAAAACCCGGTGATGACGAAGTAACCGACGTTGACTTTGAAGAAGTGGACGATAAATAGGTAATACAAACAACCGCTGAAAAGTTGTCGATGAAAATCGGCAACTTTTTTTTTATCATGTTAAAAATGTTTATAACTTCGTAGATTCGCTTTTTGCCCTGATTATTGATAGGATATTAACGATTTAATAACCGAAAATTACAGCAACAAATGGCTATAATGGCCATCTTTGAAAAAAAATATTTACTAATCTAATTTTAAAGTTTATGAGCAAATTTATTACACTAAGCCGACTTTTTATCGCTGTTTGCCTGGTTTCTGTGTTCGCCTTGTCCTCTAATGCTCAGAGCATTGTGGTCAATGGTGACTTTGAATCATGGACAGCAGGAGTTCCTGATGGCTGGACAACCATTGAGTCCGGAATCACTGTTACTGAAGCCACATCACCAGTTCATGGTGGTTCCAAATCCGCTTCTGTTGATGTTACTACCGGAACACAAGGTGATACTGATTTTCGTCAGTCTGTTAACGTTGTTGGTGGTACCGACTACGACGTAAGCGTTTGGGTGTATCATACAGAAGGTTTTGTAAAAGCCAGATTGTATGTGGACACTTATCTTGGATACTCCGACAATACCATTGTTAATGCATGGCAAGAATTAACCTATACCTATTCAGCCGCTTCGGATGGTACGGTTGAAATTGGTCTGAGATTCTATGATCAGTCGGGTTTTGATGGTGCCGAAATCGTGTATGTGGACGATTTTACCATGACTCCTGTAGGAGGTGGTGGCCCCACTCCATCATTTATTTACTTTGAGCCCTTTGAATCTGATCTGGGACAAACAACCGGTTACAACGCTGTTGGCCCCCAAGTATGGGAATACGCCTCCTACGGATTGCCCGCAGGCTGCTCCTACATGAATGGGTACGATGGTGGCGGAGTGGACAACGAAGACTGGTTAATTACTGATGCCTTCGATTGCAGCAGTTTTACCAATGTTACCTTACGTTTCGATCATGCCCGCAATTATGGCGATAACACCGGATTATTCGTGCTTATTTCAACAGATTATGATGGAGTAAGCGATCCAAATGGTTTTACCTGGACTGATCTTACCTCACAGTTTACCTTCCCCGCAACCGGAACCTGGGTCTTTAATGATGCAGGAACTGTAGATATCAATGCCTTAGTTGGTTCCACAACTTATGTGGCATTCAAATATACCAGCACAACCGCAGGTGCAGCCACCTGGGAGGTAGATAATATCACGGTTGCCGGAGATCTTAATTTTAGTGTTTTTGTTGCTGGTTCATTTACATCACCAGCTTGGAGTTCAAATGACCCTAATTATGAAATGGCATTGAACGCTAATGGTCTGATGGAACTAACTAAAAACCTTCCTGCAGGAACCCACGAATACAAAGTGGTGGATGACGGAAACTGGTATCCAGGAATGAATAATCAGGTAATTGTTTTGGCAGCCGCTGCAGATGTTACTTGGAAATGCAATTATACTGCCGATCTCGTAACCCATACCCTTCCTGTGGTTGCCGGCGACTTTGTATCTGAAATTGGCGGAACCGATTGGGATCCCACCGATTTGCATGGTGAAATGGTTGACCCCGAAGGTGATGATATCTATACATTAGAACTTACCATTCCTGCCGGAAACTATGAAGCAAAAGTTACTTTGAACAATAACTGGGATCAAAGTACCGGTGGAAACGTACCTTTTATTACAGATGGATTTACTCCTACCATATTTACCTACGACTTTACCACCAATACCACTACTATTTCAGGTCCTGCACCACCCGCTGCACCTGTCACTTTTATTGTTGACGACGCTGCCGGACAGAACTATGATGGTTTTGCCCTCAAAGGAAGCTGGGATGCCAACGGACAATACGATCCCTCATGGGGAGGCGGAATGGAACATTCCATGTTCTACGACGACGGAACCAATGGTGATGTTACCGCCGGCGACCATATCTGGACTTGTCAGCAAGACTTGGTAGCCGATGGTGGATCGAATAACTGGGAATGGGGTGTAAACGACTCCGAAGGTAACTGGATAGCCGGAAACTGGGTATTTACTGTGCCAACAGATGCAGCACAAACCTTGAGCTGGACAGTGCCCACAACTCCCGCACTGGTGATCAACGAAATTATGTACAATTCAATTGGTACCGATGAAGAATGGGTAGAACTTTATAACAATACAGATCAACCCATCAACCTCGAAAACTGGAAGATTAACGACGATAATGGTACCCATACGCCCATTGTTATTCCTGCCGGATATACCGTGGCCGCCTACGATTACTTTACCGTTGAGGTGGCCACCGGTGGTGCATTCCCCTTTACCCCCGATTACGACGGATCAGGTGTAGGTTTGGCACTTGGCAATAGCGGCGATGCGGTACGTCTGTACAATGCCGATGGTATTTTAATCGACATCGTTGCTTACGACGACGGTTCGCCATGGCCCACCGATCCCGATGGAGGCGGCCCTTCGCTGTCACTTATCAATCCCGGTTTGGACAATGCACTTGCCGAAAGCTGGAAAGCCAGTAATCAGGAAAATGGAACACCAAATGCCATCAACTTCCCCATTAACATCCTGACCCCCAATGGTGGTGAGATGATTGAACTGGGAACCACCTATGACATCACCTGGACTGTTGAAGGTTGGGATGGAAGCATCGACATTGAGCTCATCAGAGAAGGATACAGTCCCTTGCTTCTGGTATCGAATCTTCCCGTTTCAAACCTCACCTTCTCCTGGTTTGTTTTCGATAACCTGGATGTGGCCAGCGATTACCAAATCAAGATTTCTGCCAACAACGGAGGCGATCCATTTGATGTAAGTGATGACGTGTTTGCCTTGTTTGAACCATTTAATGCACCTCCCATCGTGATTACCGAAATCATGTACAACCCACCGGAATCAGGTACCGATTCGTTGGAATTCCTCGAGATTTATAACAATGGCGCCGATGCCATCGATCTTACAGGATACCATTTTTCAAAAGGTGTTGAATTTGAATTCGGTGCAGTTACCATGCAACCATATGAATATCTGCTTGTAGCTGTTAATGCTGCTGCCATGCAATCAACTTTTGGTGTGGATGCCTACCAATGGACCGGCGGAGCTTTAAGTAATGGCGGTGAAGATGTGGAATTGCAGGATGCCAGCAACAACATTGTTGACTTCGTTTCCTATGACGATATCTTACCCTGGGATACCCTCGCCGACGGTTATGGACCATCGCTCACCCTGTGCAATCCCAATACCGACAACAGCGTAGCTACCAACTGGACACACTCCATCAACCTGGCCGCCATCAATGCTGCCGGTGATAGCATCTGGGCTACTCCCGGAATGGGCTGTGCCAATGCACTTATAGCCGGATTCGAAGGAACCCCCACTCAGGTTACTTTGGGCAACAGCGTTATGTTTACCGACCTTTCATTTGGTCCCGTAACACAATGGACGTGGACTTTTGAAGGTGGAACACCCGAAACCTTTGATGGACAAACTCCACCCGAAATTTTCTATAACACCGAAGGTACATGGGACGTAACCCTCGTGGTGAGTGATGGTGCAAATAGCGATCAAATCACCATGACCGATTACATTACCGTAATCGATTTGTCGGCACCCATCAACTTGCAGGCAACAGTTAGTGGTGATGACGACGTTACACTGACTTGGTTGGCTCCCGGAACTGTAGCTGCCGAACTCCAGGGATACAATGTTTATCGTGACAATACACAAATCAATGGCGCATTGGTTACCGAAACTACCTACTTCGACGCAGCCCCGGCCATCGGAACGCATGAGTACTATGTTACCGCGGTTTACGATTTGGGTGAATCCGGCATGTCGAATGTAGTAACCATTTTGGTTACCGGTATCAACGAAAACTCCTCGGCATCGGTGAATGTATATCCCAATCCTTCCAATGGTGTATTTACCATCGAAATGCCTGACCTGACTTCAGGGGCTTTGGTTATTACCGACATTGCAGGACACGTGGTTTATTCAGGGACCATTCACTCCAGCGACAAAATCAATCTTTCCGGCATGGAACAAGGCATGTACATCATGCGTATTGCCGACAAAACCAGCGGAAATATTGTGATTAAAAAATTGCTTGTAAACTAAATTCGCAAGAATAAATCTATGATTAAAAACCAGGTACCCCCCAAGGTACCTGGTTTTAATCCCTTAAAAATTAACTAAATAGAAGAAAATGAAAAAAAATTATTTTGCATTTCTCATGGTTGGCCTCTTGATGGGTTTTGGCATGGTTCAGGCACAGAACATGGCTACCAATGGCGATCTGGAAGCCTGGACGGCAGGTGTTCCCGACAATTGGAACCACGTGGAAAACATTACTCAGGAATCGGTGATTGTACATGGCGGTATGTATTCTGCCAAGCATGAATCGGCCAGTGGTACCCAGGATTTTGGTCATGAAAACATCACCGGAATTGTTGCCGGAAGCGCTTACAACTTCAGCTATTATTATCTGGACAACGACCCCAATGCCAAAACTCGTGTATGGTCAAAGTGGATGGACGACGGTGGTGCTACCATCGGCGATGCCATTCAATCGGACTATTCAGTGGATAATCCGGACTGGATCGAGTATTCAAATACCTTGATTGCTCCGGTTGGCGCTACCCAGTTTTATATTGAAGTACGCGTTTACAAAGAAGCTGCCGAAGGTGGTTTTGTATATTACGACGACTTTAACTTCAGTGGAGATCAAACGGTGTATCCCGAACCTTCCAATTATCCCGGTGATTTTGCCGCAGCTGCCTCCGGTTTGAGAATCGACCTCACCTGGACCGAATCCACCGGCGCTCAACTCCCTTCGGGATATCTGGTGCTGGGTGAGAAAATCAGAGGTGCTTTTGAAGTGCCCGTTGATGGAGTTCCGGTTGATACCGACCTCGACTGGACTGATGGTCAGGTGGCAGTGAATGTAGCCTACAACATGGGTGGCTATACTTTCGACGGTTTGGAAACAAACGCCACCTATAGTTTCACCATTTTCCCCTATACCAACGCAGGTGCAAATATTGACTATAAAACCGATGGAACTGCCCCAACAGCAGAAGCCACAACTGCCAATATTTCCATTATTAGCCATGAAGGTTTCGACGCTGATTTGGGAATGTGGTCGCAATATAGCGTTACAGGCGATCAGGTTTGGGAATGGGCCAATTATGGCAACCCTCCCGGATGTGCCAAAGGCAATGGATTCAGCGGCGCTGCCGTTGAAAACGAAGACTGGCTGATTTCCCCTGCTCTGGATCTTACCGGATATATCAACCTGACTTTTAGTTTCGATCATGCCCGCAATTATGCCTCCAACGAGGGGTTGTATGTGATGGTTTCTACCGACTATTCAGGAACAGGCGATCCAACTCTGGCTACCTGGACCGATCTTACCGCTTCCTTCACTTTCCCCGATCCGGGAAGCTGGACTTTTGTTCCTGCCGGTACAGCTGACATTTCAGCCTATGCCACCGAAGCCACTTATCTTGCCTTTGTGTACAACAGTACCGACGTTGAAGCTTCGACATGGGAAGTGGATAACGCTGATGTATTGGGTGTTATCAACACCGGAATCGATCATATCAATACAACCACCCTGCAAGTGTATCCCAATCCTGCTTCAGGTTTTATTTCCGTAGTTTCGGACGAAGATGCAGAGGCAGTGATAGTGAACCTGATGGGTCAAACCGTTTTAACCACTCCTGTAAAGGTTGGTGTAAACCAAATTTCGGTGAATGATTTTAATTCAGGTATTTATTTGGTGAAGGTAACCTATGCCAATGGTACCGTTGCCATCAATCGCCTGATGGTAAAATAGATAGAAGTATCTGATTGCTCGAACCCGCATGCTTGTCGTGCGGGTTTTTTTATGTTCGCCAAATACCTGATTTTTCCCGAATTATTTATACTTTTATCCACCATATTGTCGTTACCTACAAACAAAAGGGGAACTATGCGCAACTTTTTTCTATTGGTACTATTGTTGTTTTCTTTGGTCACCCAAGCCCAGGAATATAAAACCGTGCGCATTGAAATTCCCACCGATATGCAGGCCGACAGCTATCATGTGGAATCGTTGGGAAATCGTGGCATGTTGGTGTTTTATGCCAGCAACGAAGTGGACAAAGAGGGCAAGCGCAATTGGTATTTCGGACTGTTTAACACAAGTTTGCATCAGCAATGGCTTAAATTTGTGGCACTTAACGATCCGGTTGAGTTTGTGAATGCACGTCTGAATGGAACCAGGATGCACCTGCTTTTTCGTAATACCGGAAAAACCAAGTTTGATTATGATTATTATGAAATAGTTACCTACGATACCAATACACAGGCATTTTCAACCATTTCGGGAAGTATCCCCGAAAAATCAGAAATTGCGGGATTCGATGTAATTGACAATACCGCTTGCTTGGCACTGAATCTCCGAAAATATGAATCGGATATGGTTTTTATTCACCTGATTTCGGGTGATGTGATTCCGGTTCATGTGTCCGAGGGTAACCAGAGCATCATCACCAAACTTCAGGCCGATAGCAAATCAAACCGGTTTATTCTTGCCCTGAAGGAGGTGAGCGACGGACGTTATGTACATGATAAAATTTTGGTTTACGGAATTCAAGGCGCGTTGATTCAGGAATTGCAGGTGGAAAATTCGCAAACTGCCCGCATGTTGCGCGATGTGGAATTTTTCACCAATAATGCCTCTCAGTTGGTGGCCATTGGCACTTACGACTGGGTTACAGGACGTATGGCTTCACTGAAGGATTTTGAAAATACGGAGGAAGCCAAAACTGCCGGATTTTTCTTTCTCAAGTTTGATGACAACCAACAAACTGTACTCAACTTTTACGATTTTATCACCTTCCAACATATCCAGGGAACCGTTGAGTCGCGGGAAATTGTCAGTACACGGGCCATCAACGATTCAACCGGCGAACGGGAAAAACAAAAGGTGGTTACTGCGTTTTTTCACTTGGTAAAGCCCAGAGCGATGGAGCACAACGGGCAGTACTTTCTCTCGGCGGAGGTTTACAAGCCCCAATACCGTACCGAAACCAGAATGGATTACGATTACTACGGCCGACCCTATCCATATACTTACAGTGTTTTTGCCGGCTATTCCTTCAACGACATACTTGTGGGAAGTTTTTCGGACGAAGGGCTCTTGTTATGGGAAAATGAGTTGGTAATGAACGACTTGGTTTCTTACAAACTTCAGCCTCATGCGGTTATGGTTCCCGACGAAAACACCTTAACGGTAGCTTTTGTAAACAACGGCAAACTTATTTCCAAAACCTTTGAAGAGGGAAAAACTGTGGCCACCAACCATGTTCCCATTGCGGCCATGTTTACCCGCGATCGCATCATCAACGACGACGACAATGTGTTGGTTCATTGGTACAATCAGTATTATCTGATGTATGGTGAACAGTCCATACGCAACCGTGCCCTGGGCGAACAGGATGAACGAACGGTGTTTTATGTAAATAAAGTGGCATTTCAATAATTAATCAAAATAGGTATGTTTTTTCAAATTCAAAAATATCTTCATTATCTCCTGGTTTCGAGAACCAGATACACCATTCATTCACCTTTCATTTTCGATTTTGTGAACAAGGTGCTCAGAGACAAAACCAATTACGACGATTATGCCATACTCGACCAGATGAAATCGAAATTGCTGGCGCGCAACGATTTGATAGAAACGGTTGATTTTGGAGCGGGAGCAGGCAAAAAAAAATATGCCACTAAAATTTTGAGGTTGGGGAATTTGGTTAAAATTCGGAGTCAGCGAAAAAAACAACTGCAGTTGTTGTATCGGCTTACCAGATACTTTCAGCCCCACACCATGCTTGAGTTTGGAACCGCAACCGGAATAAGTGCTTCCTACATGAAAAAAGGTAATCCTACTTCGTTTTTGCTTACTATGGAGGGATGTGCGGGTGTGGCAGCCATTGCCGAAGAAGTGTTTGCTGAATTGCAAATCGATGATGTGGAAATCACCGTAGGTAATTTTGATAGGGTGTTGCCCACGGTGCTGAGCAAGTTGAATCAACTCGATTTTGTTTTCTTCGATGGAAATCACCGGAAGGAACCCACACTCGACTATTTTGAACAATGTTTGTCGCTTGCCCACGAACAGTCGGTGTTTGTTTTCGACGATATTCATTGGTCTTCCGGCATGGAATCGGCCTGGCGTGAAATTAAAAAGCACCCCCGGGTTACCCTAACCATCGATTTATTTTGGTTCGGTTTGGTTTTTTTTAGAAAAGGTATTGAAAAACAGAACTTTATTATTCGGTATTAATTCATGGAGCCAATCAGGTAAATTTGTAGTTTTGGCTTTGTTGTAAAACAACCTATCATATGAAGAAGGAAATCATCAATTTAAAAAATATTTGCAGGTTTTACGAGGTGGGTACTGAAACCGTTAAAGCCTTGAGAAACATTGATTTATCTATTTATCAAAACGAGTTTGTGGCACTGATGGGGCCTTCCGGATCGGGAAAGTCAACCATGATGAACATCCTGGGATGTCTGGACACCCCCACATCGGGTAGTTATTTTCTCAACGGATTAGATGTTAGTCAAATGACAGACAACGAGTTGGCGGACGTGCGAAACAAGGAAATCGGATTTATTTTTCAAACATTTAATCTGTTGCCACGTTCCACAGCTCTTGAAAATGTGATGCTTCCACTCATTTATGCCGGAAAAAATAAGGCACAACGACTTGATATGGCACAAAAAGCACTGGGGCAGGTGCAACTTACCGACCGCATATCTCACCGCCCCAATGAGCTTTCGGGTGGTCAGCGGCAACGTGTGGCCATTGCCCGTGCTCTGGTAAACAATCCGTCCATTGTGCTGGCCGATGAGCCTACAGGTAACCTGGATTCGCGTACGTCCATCGAAATTATGGGATTGCTCGAAGAAATTCACCGACTGGGCAATACCATTATTGTGGTTACCCACGAGGAGGATATTGCCGAACATGCACACCGGATCATTCGCATGATCGACGGGCAGATAGCCTCCGATGAACAAAATGCACATATCAAAACCATCAAAGACTATGCGATGGCATAACCCGGCCAACAGCCCCAACCACCTTTAAAAGATGAGCGAAGACTGGAAGATATATACCAAAACCGGAGACGGAGGAACTACTGCCTTGATTGGCGGCAGTCGCGTACCCAAAGACGATTTGCGAATTGAATGCTACGGAACCGTGGATGAATTGGTGTCCTGGATCGGTTTGTTGAGAGATCAGGAGATGGCGCCTTCGTATATTTCCACTTTGCTGGAAATCCAAGACCGGTTGTTTACCCTCGAATCGTTGCTTGCCCACGACGGAAGTGAGTTGCGTAATCCGCTGCCGGTGCTTCATGAGGAAGATATCAGGCTTCTGGAAGACCAAATAGATCAAATGAATGAAGGACTGCCCGCACTCACGTCGTTTATCCTGTCGGGAGGCCATCAGGCGGTGTCGTATGCACACATTGCCCGTACGGTATGCCGCCGTGCCGAACGTCTGGTAATCAGGCTCGGACATCAGCAAAAGGTAGAACCGTTGCATGTGAAATATCTCAACCGCCTGTCGGATTATTTGTTCGTGTTGTCGAGGCGATTGAGTCACGACAAAGGGGCTGTTGAAACGCTCTGGAAACCTAGAATTTAGCTATTATCATGCAGCTTTAAAAAAAGGGTTGTTTTAGAATAAAAAAAAATTATTTTTGCAAAAAATTAACTAACTCGAATATAGCATGTATTGGACATTAGAATTGGCCTCGAAACTTGAGGATGCACCCTGGCCGGCAACAAAAGAAGAGTTAATCGAATGGGGTATTCGTACCGGTGCTCCGAGTGAGGTTATTGAAAACCTGCAAGAGATAGAAGATGAAGGTGAAGTTTACGACCGCATCGAAGATCTGTGGCCTGATTACCCTACCAAAGACGATTTCTTCTTCAACGAAGATGAGTATTAAAAACTCCTTAAAACGACATAGAAAAGCTGCCAAAAGGCAGCTTTTTTTGTGGCTGCTATTTTCGTGAACATTGGAACAAGGTGTGACTCACCCCGATGTTATCAATTATTTTATCTATCTTCATTCCGGCCTGCTCCAGAAGGGCTTCCATGTCGCGCGAATGATACATCTGACTGTTGCCGTTGGCAATGGCCGTAAAATAGAGCGAGGTGCCATGTAAGCTGTAGGTGGAGGCTTCGTATTGCTGACGGTCCCAGTAGGTTTCGAGGATAAACAACGAACCATTGTCGTCGAGGGCGGCGTGCGATCGTTGGAGTAAACTTAAAATTTCTTCCTGCGAAAAACAATCGAGAAACTGACTCATCCAAATGGCATCATACCCCTTGGGGAAAGGGATGGATCCGTCCAACAAGTTGATGGATTGGGTATTGATTCGCGACGAAAAACCGGCTTGCCTGATATTTTCTTCAGCTTCGGCGGTTTGTCCGGGCAGGTCGAGGATGGTAAGAGATACTTCCGGATTGTTGTGGGCGCAAAAAATGGAAAACTTACCGGTATTTCCACCTACATCCAGGATTTTTTGCGGATGGTTTGCGAAAATATGTGGCAAAACTTCAGGAAAAGCGTAGTCGGAGTAGTAGTGGTCGAAGGCAAACCAGCTTTTGCGTACCTGTTCGGGCAATTGCGCCAGGGCTTCGTAAACGGTGTTCCATTTGCCAAAAACTTCCAATCCCGCAGGTTTTCCTTCGGTAATGGCCTCCTGTAATTTGAACATACCCAGGTAGTTTACGTCTTGCACAAAATCCATGTTAACGCGGGTAAGTTCGTCGCGAAGCAAAAAATATCCGGTTTTGGTAAGCGAATAGTTGTCCTCCACCACTTGCACCATTTCCATGCTCAGTCCGGCTTCGAGCAATACCTTCACGCCGTAAACCGAGAGGTTGAGCTCTTTGGCGATGGTTTCCATGGTGGTCTCTTTTTTTCTGTTTTTTAGCAGGTAATCCAAGATTCCCAGATCGCGCAAGGCTTTGGCAGCTTGAAACATGATGGGACCAAAAGCAATTTTTTGTGCATCGAATTTGGCTTGCAAGGCTGTTTTGTTATCGTGTCCGTAGGTTATTTTCATGATGTAAAAGTTATTTCCAAAAATAGTAATAATTGAACCACTGTTCGGGGTATTTAATGATGGTTTTTTCCAGTTGACGGAGGTAATCGCCCATGGCCAAGGTCAGCGTTTGCTGAAATTGTTTGCGATCGGAAGGGTAGGTTTTGGGCGTGGTGGCATAAAAATGATAATGAGGACCCGGTTTTCTGATGGCAGAAACAAAGGTCACGGGTTTGTTGTAACGGATGGCCAGGCTCAGCGGTCCGGCCGGCAGCTCAGCATCGTGGCCCATCAATTTCATGGTAATCGACTTAGATCCGGGTAAGAATCTATCGCCATGAATGGCAATCAGTTCGTTGCGTTCCATGGCCTCACGCATGGCAAAAATATGCGACATATCTTCCCTGATGGGGATAATTTTCATGGTCTTGCCCGTCATCACTTCATCCAGCATCTGTTTAATTTTTTCGTGCTCGGCTTCCAGCATCACGATGTGCACCGTGGTGTCGATACGCTTGAGCAAATTACCGGCTATTTCCCAGTTGCCCATGTGTGCCCCAACAATAAACCCACCCCTGTCGGCGGCCATGGCGTGCAGGTGCTCTTCGCCCTCAAAATCAAAGGTGTATTTGGATTCCAATCCTGACAAAAGGGCAACTTTATCGATGAGCACTTGTCCAAAACGGTAATTGTTGAGAAACAGGTAACGAAAGCTTTTCAGTGGTGAAAATCCCAGTATCCGGCGAAAATAAAAATACATGGGTTTGCGGGCAGAAGGGGCAAAGAGCACAAAGTAGGGTGCCACAAAAATCAGCAGGGTATAAGCGGCCGAAAGTCCTACATGTGTAATAAGAAAGATAAAGGCGCGATGACCCAATGCTCCTCCACGTGTTTTACCTTTCCATTGCGACGACATCAGTGTTTCTTGAAGTCGAGAACAAAATTGTACAAGTCGTTGAGTGTGACGATGGTGTTCAGATGTTCGCTGGTAACTTTTACCCCGAAAGAATTTTCAAGAATAACGGCAATATCAACAAAATCAAGACTTTCGATGTCGAGGTCGTCCTTTAAAAGGGCATCAGGGGTTAACTGACTTTCCTCGAGTTCAAACTCCTCGATAAGGAAATTATTTATTTTTTGGATGGTTTCATTTCTGTCCACACTCATACCTGTGTCAAGTTACTTTTTTCGCAGCAAATGTAATAAAAACTCTTAAATATTCATACCTGAATACGTAATTGGTCTGCGCAAAAATGGGGTGTTAAACTTTTTTGATGATGAGGGTTGAATTAGTTCCGCCGAATCCGAACGAATTTGACAAAATGGTATTGATTTTTTGTTCGGTTGTTTTGCTGATGATATTGAGCTTGGCCGAATGTTCATCAGGGTTTTCAAAGTTGAGGTTGGGTGCGATAAACGAATTGTGCGCCATAATCAGGGAGTAAATCAACTCGCTGGCGCCGCCCATCCACATTTCATGACCGGTCATACCCTTGGTTGAGCTTACCGGAACCCTGCCCTGATCGAACACCTTGTAAATGGCACATGCTTCGTTTTGATCGCCAACGGGTGTGGCTGTGGCATGGGCATTGAGGTAGTCGATGTCGGCAGCACGAAGATGGGCATCGTCGAGGGCACGTTGCAATGATTTAACGGGACCTTCCACGTTGGGAACCGAAATATGATCGCCGTTGGAGGAGAATCCATAACCCAACACTTCTCCGTAAATTTTAGCCCCCCGTTTCATGGCCGACTCGTAGCTCTCCAGAATGATGGAGGCTGCACCACCACTGGGCACGAGTCCATCACGATCGCGGTCGAAGGGGCGTGAGGCTTTGGTAGGTTCGTCTTCCCGGATGGA
This sequence comes from Bacteroidales bacterium, assembly GCA_965140775.1. Lineage (GTDB taxonomy): Bacteria > Bacteroidota > Bacteroidia > Bacteroidales > F082 > UBA6244. Next base: position 3,390,845 of record OZ223471.1, read on the forward strand.
GAACGCATTTAAAGCATCGAAGCTGCCCATCGAAAGGGCGTTTATTTCCTGTGCACCACCGCAGATGATGGTGTCCTGCAATCCGTTTTTTATCATGAGGTAGGCCATGCCCACGGCGTGCGAACCACTGGCACAGGCACCACTGATGGTGAAGTTGATTCCTTTGAGTTTGAGGATGACCGATAGATTCATGCTGACGGTGGAGTTCATCGACTGAAAGATGGAACCCGAGCCGATGAGCATGGTATTTTTCTTTTCGCGAAGAATGTCGGCTGCTTCTACCACCGATGTAGCACTGCTATCGTTGCCGTAAAGTATTCCTATTTCATTGTTATTCAGGTAGTCTTCGTCAATTTTGGCCTGAGCCAGAGCTTCGGAAGTGGCCATGTAGGCATATTCGCCCTGTTCGGGAAGTCCCACACGCATTCGTCTGGGTAGTATGCCTTTTAATACCGGTCGTTCGATGAATCCGGTAAGTCCCGATCTAAATCCAAGTGCTTTACGTTCAGGATCAAGAATGATACCTGATTTGCCCAAATAGAGCGATTCTCTTACTTCCTCAAGGTTTTTGCCAATGGTTGAATAAATGCCCATTCCGGTGATGACGACTCTTTTCATGGTATCAATTCCTGTAGTTAATCTTTGTTGTTCTTAGGTTGTTGGTTTAAGTATATAGTCCACCATTGATGTTGATTACTTCTCCTGTGATGTAAGCGGCACCTTCACTTGCCAGAAACGAAACCGCGGAGGCTACCTCTTCGGGTTTGCCAAAGCGGTTGACGGGGATGAGGGTTTTCAGTTGTGCCTCGTCCAGGTCTTTAATCATTTCCGTTTTGATGTATCCCGGAGCCACGGCATTCACCGTAATTTTCTTTTTACCCACTTCCTGTGCCAGCGATTTGGTGGCGCCTATCACACCGGCCTTGGCGGCGCTGTAGTTGGTTTGTCCGGGTAGCCCTTTTATCCCCGAAAGGGAAACCACATTGATGATTCTCCCCCATTTTTTCAGGATCATGGCCTTGAGCAGATGGCCTGTAACGAAGTAAAAGCTGTTCAGGTTGGTGTTGATTACGTTGTGCCAATCGCCGGGTTCCATCCATACCATGAGGGTATCTTTGGATATGCCTGCATTGTTCACCAGTACAGCAATATATCCGTCGGTATGTTGGGCTGTCCATTCATCCAAGGCTTGTTTCACCTCTTCCTGATTGCCCACATTAAATCCGATGGGTGCAGCCGAGCCGCCTTCTTCGGTAATTTCGGCGACCACCTTCTCGGCTTGTGCCCGGTTGCTGTTGTAATGCACCAAAACAGAAAAACCATCACGGGCCAGATTTTTACAAATGGCGCTTCCAATACCTCCGGATCCTCCGGTAACCAACGCGTATCTAATTTCGTTGCTCATGTTAGTTGATGTTGGGTTCGTTGGTAAATAAATATTCACGTAATTTATTCAATTCCTGATATTTAGGTGTGTCTTCAGTGAAAACAGGCACCAGCTTTCTCAGTTGTTGATACAGGGTTCTGGTTTTGGTGCTCATTTTTGCTTCCACACCCAAGTAATCGATGGCCTGAAGAATGGTTAGAAATTCGATGGACAATACCTCAAAGGTGTTATCAATGGTTTTTTTGGCAAGCAGTGCTGCGTTGGTTCCCATGCTTACAATGTCCTGGTTGTCGTTGTTGTTGGGAATACTGTGCACGTACATGGGGTTCGACAGTGTTTGGTTTTCGGCAACGGTAGAAGTGGCTGTAAACTGTGTTCCCTGCATACCCAAATTTAGTCCGAGGGTTCCCAGATTCACAAAAGGAGGGAGAATTTCGTTCAACTTGTTGTTCATCAAAAAGTTGATTTGTCTTTCTGCCAACATCGACAGTTTGGTGATGGCGATTTTTAGTTTGTCCATTTCAAACGAAACATAGTCGCCGTGGAAGTTTCCGCCATGATACACGGTTTTGGTTTCCACATCCACAATGGGGTTGTCGTTGGCCGAATTCACCTCGTTCACCAAAACATTTTTGGCGTTTTCGAGGGTGTCGAGTATGGGTCCGATTACCTGGGGAACACAGCGCAATGAGTAGTATTCCTGAATTTTTTGCTTGAATATCTTTTCCTCAATTTTGCCATTGAAAAGATGGTCGTCACGCTTCTTGATGAGTTGACTGTCGTGAAGCAATTGTCGCATGGAGGTGGCCACCCGGTGTTGTCCATCGTGCTTTTTAACTTCGTTGAGCACCTTGCTGAAATGGTCGTCGAAGGATTCCACCAGTTCGTTGATCATGGCCGAAGCGTAGATGGACCATCCGATGGCGCGTTGGGCAAAAATGGTGTTGGTAATGCCGATGCCCGACATCACGGAGGTGCCGTTGATGAGGCCAAGTCCTTCGCGTAAGCGGATTTCCAGTGGTGTAATACCCAGTTGGGCAAACACTTCTTTGGTTGATTGGCGTTTATTTTCATAGAAAACCTCGCCTTCGCCAATCAGTACCAACGCCAGGTGAGCCAACTGCACCAAATCGCCGCTGGCGCCCACGCCCCCGTGTTGGGGTATGTAGGGAATGATGTTGTGGTTGAGCAAATGCACCAGCAATTGGATGGAGTCGGCATGCACACCCGAATAACCCAACGACAGGCTTTTTAATCGGCTGATCATGGCCGCACGCACACACATGGGTTCGAGGGGTTGTCCCGATCCGGCGGCATGACTTCTGATCAGGTTGTATTGCAACTGAATCTGATCTTTTGCATCGATGCGGTACTGAGCCATGGGACCCAGGCCGGTATTAACTCCGTAAATAATTTTGTTGACTGAAAAATCCTGAAGGAAATGATAACAATCTTCTACTTTGGTCAGGGTGCTTTGGTCGATGGAAATGGTATCTTCCATTAACAAAACTTGGATATAATCTTCAATTTGAAGCGCTTTGTCGGAAATTGTTGTCATTTATTTGTAAATTTTTTCTTTTCGCTCACGTGGCAAAAATACATATATGATTTGAATGTATATGGAAACCTTTGGGTAATGGTAAAATTTCGTTGCAGGCTGGTCATTTCATAGGATGGCAGATATTTATAAGGTGCTGTCAGCCAATGCACTCAGCTTGTTGATCACGGGGTTGGCGTAGAGTTTCAAAAACAGCCTTCTGATTTCATCATTGTCGTGACCAACCACCTGGGTGGTTTTTTTGTATCTGCCATTGAGTTGATCCAACGTTTCTTCGGTGTACAAATGTTGATAAACAGTGGAATTGTTGAGCAAATCGTAGGCCAGGTAGTTGGAAGGCCACAGGTGATAATTTTGATGGATCTGTACATCAATCATGGTGGCTATTTCTCCTAACACAGCATTGTTGTTCATTTGCTCGGCCTTCAGTTTTTCCAGCTGATTGTTTACCGGTTTTCCGATGGTTAGATACACCCGTCCTTTTTTGGCCAAAACACCTCCGAGGATGGATTGAAAATCTTCGTTGGGTTCTTTAACGTAGGTGCCCTTTTGCGAGAGGTAAATCTCGCGTACTTTCATGGCATCGCAGGGCTCCCATTCGTACGAGATGGTAAGCGGTGTGATGTTGAGTTCCTGCAGACTGCTGATGAAATCGCCTTCGCATGACAGCGACAGCATTTTCAGGATGGTTACGTCGGTTTTGTCGAACCCGTCTTTGGTACGTCCTTTACGTTGGGCAATCCAGATGGAGTTGTTGAGTTCGGTAACCGAATACCTCATAAAGGCCGAAAGTCGTTGAGAATTGAGCAACAGTTCCTTGGGGCTTCCTTCACGATATACGGTAATCATCTGGTTGGCTTTGCCCAAGTCGATTATCAGTTGATTGATCATCAGGTTGTTGCCCCATGTGGTTTGGGTCACTTTAAAACCGTTTTTCAGTTGGGTAAGACCCAGAATTGATGAGTCGAGTATGATGTCGCGGTGGTTGGCCACAAAGATATAGTGTCCGTCGCGTTGCAGGTTCTCGTAACCGGAAGACTGAATTCCGTCGGTGGTGTCGGCCAGGATTTTTTCAACGGCGGGCAAAGTAAGTTCCCTTTGAAACTCGTTTACATTGCTTACGTGGGGTAGTTTGTCGAGGATAGACTTTTTTCTTTCCTGATCAAAAAGGTAGTCCATCATTCCCATAAATTTGGGGTCGGCCATCATCCGTGGTATGGAAGCTTTGAGCTCTTCATCGGAATACGGTCTCACTGCATCAAAGTCAAATTCCTTCATAGGATATCGTAGTGAAAGTGCAAAAGTAATACTATTCTTTTATTCGCTGAATTCACTGTATTTTCAAAAAGGACAGCTGAATTCAATTATAATAAAATAAACCCCGGGATAGTCGACGATCCTTCGGTAGGCTTCCCAATAGTCGGGGGTGTTGAAAAGGGGCAACGAAAAAGCGCCCGTAGGGGCGCTTTATGGCTGTTGAGCGCTATAATCCGAGCTCTTTTCTAACTTTTTTTGGCAGGGCGTCTTTATGAACGGCAATACCCAAGGTTTGTAGTTTTACGTACGACAGCGAGGCGTAGAAGTATCCGTCATAAATATGGTCTTCGGTGCCCCATGAGTTTTTAATTTTGTAGAAAACATTGCCGTCCTGGTCTTTGGCTCTTCCCACGATCAGCATGCCATGGTCGTCGGTAACTGTATAGTTATCGTAGTTCAACTGGCGCATTTCGGGGGTAATTTCTTTTTCTTTTACAGGGCCATCGAAGCTGTACATGGCTTTGTCTTTTTCTTTTTTGGTCAACGCTTCCCATTTTTCTTTTTCGGTCCCTGCCAAATCGGCTTGCTCCTGGTCGGGGATGATGGCCACGCCATTTTTCCACGAAAATCCTTTGTCGCTCACGTCGGCACCCCAGGCCACGGTGTATCCGTTTTCGAGGGCGTTGTCGATGGTTTCAATCATCTCATCGAGTTTCACGTTGTAAATCTCGGCCCACAACCAGTTATCAGGGATTTCCATGATGAAGGGTTTGTAGTATTCACGGTGGGTGTAAGAAGTAATTTCCACGTAATCTTTGGGATTGAATCCGGTGGATTTGGCAAAGCTTTGAGGTGTGTATTCGGCTCCTTCGTAGGTGAATTTTTCAGGAATTTCACCCAAATAAGTATTGAGTACTTGGTCGAATCCTTCGTGCCAAACAGTACTCAGACGATGGTTTTTGTTTTTAACAATGGCATCCACGTAGCTTTTCAGGAGCTCGTCCAATTCGCCATGGGTATGCATTTCTTCGCCATAGTTAAGTCCTGAATATACACTTTCGGGAACCATCCCATAAAGGTCGACTACGCGAAAAACATCGGTTACTTCGGCACCTCCGCCAAAATTCAGATGACCATTCATTCTCACATATTTGGTGGCTTTGTCGGAATAGGTATGGTTGACCACAAACATTTCCGAAAGGTCGTATTCCTTGCCTGTTTGGCGCATAATTTCGGCTTCCACAAAGGCCAGACCTGAAAAACTCCAACAAGTACCTGAACGGTATTGGTTCTTTACAGGTGTATTGTTGATGTAAATTTCATCTACAAACTGATAACCTTTATCTTCTTCGGTTTCGTCCTGGGCGATGGCCACCAAGTTTGTCAACAGCACTGCAAGCATCGACAGTGTAATGGTTTTTATGTTCATTGCTTTTATTGATTAAGTTATAAAACGCAAATGTAGTAAATCTGTGGATAGGTTTAATCCGATGGCGTATTCATCGTTCTTTTTTCGTGTCGTTGTTGACGGGTGTTGATGCCAAAGGTGGACAACATGCCACTCAATATACTTTTCCAAACATAAAAAACAAAGGATTTTTGCGTAACGCGATCGGAATACACCACACCTGTTTTGGGTTTACGCAGAAAAGTGGGGTTGTTCGACCGGATGAAAATATCGTTGAGCAGGATGTTGGCCATCCCCCGTGCCAGTCCTGTTGTCGATCGGGCTTTTTCCCGGTTATAAAGTCCTACCTTCAGTTTTTTGTACAAAAATACCACCCTTCCCGAGGTGTGCGAACTGTCGCCTTTTATCAGGGGGATCAATACGCGCCCCTCTCCACCCTGCATATCCACCCCCACCAGGTTTTGTGTTACCGGATTGAGTGCTGTAAATTCGATGGACTCGGTATATCCGCTGAACCAAAATTCACGTGCGGGACTTGTTATGTCCACAAACAGGTTCAGGTTCAGATTGGTTTTTCCCATCACCCGTGCTTTCAGGTTAGCGCGAAGTATGGAATCGGTGGCGAGTCTTTCAGGGATGTTGGTCAGGTTGTATAGCGACAGGTTGAATTGGTCGAAAAAGATGTATCCGGGGTCTTTGGCTTTTTCCACAACTTCTTTGTAGTGTATTTCGGCATCGTGGGTACGGATGGAATCGATGAGGAAGGGTTTGTTAACATCCAGCATCATTTCCTGGGGCATTTTTTTGTAGTCGGCGGGGTTGGTGGGATAGTTTTTATTTCGGAAGAGCCTGGCATCCAATCCGTAAATATCCAGACTACCCAAATGAAGGTCGCCGGTATTCAAAAATGAGGTGAACCGAAAGTTGTTGCCCACCATCCGCTTGCCGAAAAGGTGTATCTGATCGGTTTGAAATTGTGCTTTTTCGAAGAATTCAGCATCGGGATATCTTGGGACAATTTGCAACGAATCGAGGGTAAGGGTGTTGGTACTGAAATTGTATCCAATGGCTTTTAATTCAGTAACATACAAGCTGTCGGATGACACAAAACTGTTGTTGCCGGTTTGGATGCGCGTGCTTTCCACAAAGGAAAAGTCGTTGGTATTCAATCCTGCCGTGTCCACGCCGATGTGGTTCACTTCCACACGAAGGTCCTTAAGATGGGTGGTGATTTCACCTGAGGGATGAATTTCGGTGTGATACACGTCCAGGTGGTTCAAAATCAATGTGTCGATTGTAAACTTTTCGAGTTGCCACGGAAGTTTGATGTGGGTGGGAGTAGTGTCCGGTTTATGAGCGATGTGGGTTCCCTCGCGGCTTTGGTGGTGCAATTGGGGATGGTTCAGCCTGATACTGCCGAAACTTATTTCGGAGGGCAAGCTGTTGCTCACCTTAAATCTGCCGAACTCACCCCTGAGGATGGCATAGCTGAGGACTGTCATGGCGGTGTCGGCGTCTTTTCTCGATCCTGTCAGTTGGTCCATGGAAAGCGTGCCGTTTTGGGGGTTATAGTTGATTTTTTCAATGGACAATTGTTGCGATCGATTGTCGTCGGCAAACGAGAACCCTTGTATGGCAAAGGTCAGGTGGTCGGTGAGGTGTTGCGATGCCGGTTTCTGACCGGTGATTTTAAGGTCCACTTCGCCCAAATTGAAGTGGGAATGGTTGACGGAGTCCAGTTGGGTGAGTTCAACCTGCATGTCTTCCAGCTTGATTTCGCGGAAGCTGAATGGCAGTTCGTTTAAATCGATGATCTTGTGGCGGCTCTGTGTGGTGTTTTTTGCGGTTGTTTTTTTAGCAATTTCGATCTGTATCCGGGGATGGCTGAGCAACAGGGTGCCAAAGTCGAGGGTATGCGTCAACACGAAATTACGGTAGTCGATTTCGCTCATGGTGAGGTCATCCAGGGTAAACAGGTTGACGGTTAACGGGTTACCTGTTTTACGGTGGTCGTTGATGGCCAGATTTGAGATGTTTAGCAGTTTGTTGTTGTTGCTGTAAACCAGCTCGGTAGCCGACACTTTTCCCAGACGGTGGGTGAGGGTGGGTTGATCGAGCGACAACGCCCACCTCAATCGCGCCAGCCAGTTTTTATCCATATGGTTGGTGATGGAAAACTTACCTGTGGTCAGGTTGACTCCCGAAGTGATGTTGAGTGTGTCGTTGTTCAACAGCAATCGGGCATCTATCCATCCTTGGTTGATGGTGATACCTTGGGCGATGAGCAAGGTTTGCAAGACTTCGGGTTCCCTGTCCGGCTTCAGGCCAGGACGGCTGGTCTTTCTGCTGTCGATGGTACCGATGTAGGTGGGCGAAAACAGGGTGATCATGCCGGTGGCAAGGGGTTCTCCATTGGCGAGGGCATGCAGGTCGGGGGATTCAACCACCAAACCTTGCATGGTGATGTTGTCGAAACCTTCCACATTCAATTGTAAATTGGATAACTTCGCCTGCTTCTTGTTCAGAACCAACTGCTCCCAATGAATTTTAGTGGCTTTTTTCAGGAGGCCCAGTTGCAGCCTGCCCGTGCTCAGGGTGAGGCTGTCGGTGGACAGGGTGTGGAGCTTGCCAAAATCCCGGAGGTAGATGTTCCCGGTGTGCAGGTTGATGGAATCGGTTTCCAGATTTATGGCATCTTGTTTTTGGTAATTGAACAATCCGTTGGAAATATCTACGGACACGATGGTCAGGTTGGAGGGCAGCCGGAAGGGTTTTTTGCTTGTTCGATTTTCGCCGGAGGGTTGATTTAGTGTGAGTTGTGGATTTGTGAGGTTGATTTTCAGTTCCACTGGTGCGTGATGAAGCCAGGCCGAAAAATTAACGCCCGCCATTTCCGCCTGCGAAATGGTCAGATCGAAGGACCGTTCACCCAAAGAATCCAGGTCGCTAACCCTTGTGTTGTGCAACAGAAGATGTCCGGTTTTTTCGTTGAAACTGGTGGATGTCAATTCCACTCTGAGTCCTTGCAGGGGATCCATGTAGGCAAGTTCGCTGGCATCCCACAGAAGGTTTTGGAAAGAAATTTTTTCCCGGTCGAGTTGAAACCCGGAGTCGGCCAAAAAGTTGACCACAGCCAATTGATTGATTCGGGCATTGAACAAGGTGTCGTTTCCCTCGTTGGCAATCCACAGGTGGCTATTGCTTACGTTCACGCGGTTGAGTTCCAGAGATCGGATGACCTTGAGCAACGAATTTCCGGGTTTTTTCTCCGTGTGATCGTCGGGTTTGCTTGACGTCACGCGGATGTTGGCTCCTGAAATGGTGATGGCTTTAAATTGCAGGTCGAAGGCTTCTTCGGGCGAGTCGGGGATAACCCCATCCAATTCAATGTGTTTTACCTGTCCGGCGATGGCTGTTTTGTTCTGACTGCTATCGGAAGGTTGAAGGAGAAGTCCGAAAACTCCCAACCGTGTTGATCCGGAGATAAACGTAACCGAATCGGCCACAATGCCATCACCAAAGGGGTTCCTGTATTGAACGCTGTCGAGTTTTACCTGCATTTGCGATGAAAACAGAAAGCGGGTGGTATCCGAAAACAAGGCTTTGCCGGTATTGAATTGCAAGAGCTGTATGCCATAGTCGAACTCGAGCAACGACATGCCATGGGGGTGCTTTTTTTCGAGCATAAAATGGCCTCCCGCCAGATGAATTTGGTCGATATGAATCACCAGATGCCCGAAAAGATTTTTGTTCTTGTTCAGTCCGTTGAGTATTTCCTGAGGATTTACCTGTGCGGGTGTGGATTGGTTGTTGGAGGTGAGTAGGGAAGATGGCGCACTTACCAACAACTTGCAAGCCTTTATTTCTCTGAAAATCAGTAGTCTGAAAATGGAAATGCCGCTCATTTCAATTTTGCCAAACCTCAGCTCACGAAGCCGGAGGTTGTGTTCCTCGTTGAGTTCCAGACTGTCGAACTGCAAGGCGGCATTGTATAGCATCAGGGTTGACGACCACAGGTGGTAATCCAGCGAATCTACCTTCAGGCTGATGTTTTGGTCCGATTTTTTTGAGATGGTTACGCTGAGGGCATGACCAATAATCCGCTGACGCAGAACGAGTGCGGCCACCACCAGGGCTAGGATGAGCAGGGCCGCCGAAACCCAAATGCCACGTCGGGTTTTTCTTGTCATGGTTGGATTTTTAGGTCAAGATACACGGGCAGGTGATCGCTGTAGCCGCCGTTGTAGGTGAAGCCCACATTGGTTCTAAAGGGTTTTGTTCCCCCAAACTTTTCGTCGGATTCGAGGATAAAAGGTGCCGCAAAGATGTGGACTGCTTCGCCCGTCACCTGAAGCGAATGATTCTTTTGAAGCATGTTTTCGGTAACGAGCATTTGATCGAAAATATCCCATTTCCCCTGAAATTTGAGGGTGCCTTTCACTTCCTTGTTGTCGGTTTTCATGGGGAGGTTGACCAGCGGACACGGGTGATTGCCGGTTACCAGCAGTTTCATGCTTTCGTTATCGGGCGAATCGTTGAAGTCGCCCATGGCCACAATGTTGGCATTGGGTTGGTGGCGACAAATGGAGTCGATAACTTGCAACAAGGCACGCGCCTGAAGCAGACGTTTGGGATTCGATTCCAGCAATCCGCGGTACCTCGAAGTCCAGTGGTTGACGATAACATGCAGGGTGTCGCCGCCCAGAATTCCTTTGGCGTAGAGCATGTCGCGGGTGGTAAAACCGGGATCGTCGGGATCGGTTATTTTGATTGGTTTGGCGGTAACAACCTGATAATCATTACTGTAAAGAAGTGCTGCATCGATACCCCGAAAGTCGGGCGAATCGAAATGCAGGATGTTGTATCCCTTGTTTTTCAGGGGCGTATGATCGATCAGGTCGCGCAACAGGTCCTTGTTTTCCACTTCCACCATGCCGATAATGGCCGGTGCCGACCATTGTCCCACGGCGGTAATCACCTTATATATAGCGTTTCTTTTGGCCTTTGCCTTTCGTTGCGTCCAATGCAGGTTGCCCTCGGGGGTAAATTCGTTGTACGTTCGTGAGGAGTCGGTTTCCGCATCAAAAAAGTTTTCCACATTGTAAAACATGATTCGGTAGGGGCCTGAGGATTTGGGGGCCTCCACTCCGGATTGGCCCGGCAACTCCATTTGCAGGGCAAACAGCCATGTAAGGAAGAGTAAGTAGCGTGTCATGCTTTTTTTTAACAAGGTTACAAAAAAAAATGGCAGTCATGAGCGATTGACCAAATAAAAGATAATATGGTGTTCGGGCTGGCATGCGGTATCCTACTGTCCTGATCCTGGTGTTAGATGGTATAAATATGAATGTCAATGTGTTGAGATAACTCTGTAAAGAATGGAAACTTTTTTTACACAGAGTTCCACGGCGTTTGTCACAGAGTTCCACGGAGATTGTTGAATGACTGTACGAAGGTATGTTCGTCAAAAAATTGCCGTATCAATGCTGATAAATCATTTTTTGCCGAAGCGCATCAACAACTTTTTTATGAATGAACGTATTTCGCAATTGGCACAAATACAATATTTTATGAATGCTTTAAATGGAATTAAAAATGGAATAAATACTTAAATTCCTTTCACCTGAATCCGAAGGATTCCAATGTTAATAGAAACACGAATGCAGAATATACGACCCCAACGGGGTCGCACCCTATATTATGTGTTATTTCATTCTATAAACATGTCAACCCTACAAGAAATAAACTTCGATAATCCGACTAAACCTGATAAATCAATTGTAGGAATAGGTGCTTAAATGCCTTTCACCTGAATCCGAAGGATTCCAATGTTTATAGAAACACGAATGCAGATTATCCGACCCCAACGGGGTCGCACCATAGTTTATGTCATATCATTCTTTAAACATGTCAACCCTTCTAGAAATAAACATCGATAATCCGACTAAACCCGAAAAATCAACAGTATTTTTTCTACCCCTATTCAACTTTACCGAGCTTAAAAATTTAATTTGGGTAGTCATTACCACATCATGCTTTAACTCCGGAAATTTTTCGCTACTTAGACTTGATTTTTGGTGAATAAATAAGTTGCACGATAGCAATTAGTTAAGAATTAATTTGAATATTTTTGAAAAAAAATGAAAAATTTTTCGAAAAAATGGTAGAATTTTTTCAAAATCTGGTACACTATTAATGAAGGGACACATTAAATGTTAACTGAAAAAATAATTAAGGGCTTACTTGAGAACGATCAGAAAGTTGTCAGGTACATTTATAAAAACTTTTTTAAGATGGTAAACGGATTCGTAATAAAAAACAGAGGAACTGAGCAAGATGCCTGGGATGTATTTCAGGAAAGCCTGATCATTGTCTTTGAAAAATTGCGTCAGGATCCGGGCGTCATCCACACAAGTTTTCAAGGCTATTTTTACGGTGTTTGTAAATATAGCTGGATTCGTCGGCTGAGCGAAAAGCTGGCCTCTGAAGAACTTCAGGAAATCGACCTGAACGACGACTTCCTGCCCCGTTACGAATTCGATCATGTGATGAACGACCTCGAAGCGTTGGCCACCAAAGAAACACGCGACCGCATTTTTCAGGAGAGCTACATACAGCTCAAACCTGATTGCCGAAGATTGATTGATTTGGTCGTAAATGGGTGCACCATTGAGGAAGTGGCTGAATACATGAATTTTACTTCGGTAAAATATGCCTTCAGAAAACGACAACAATGCAAAGAACGGTTAATGGAATATATCAAAAACAGAGTCAACTAATTAATAAACTGGATATCATGAAAAAACTCAACAAGGAACACCTCATCGACCTTTATGTTACAGGCAAGCTGGAAGACGCAGAATTGTGGGAATTTAAGCACGACATGGAGACCGATCAGGATTTGGCAAAGGAAGTGGCCTTTCGCACGGAAGTGTATCAATCCATTGCCGACAAAAGCAAGATTGCGCTAAGAGAAAAAATAATGGCCATAAAACCACAAAAACAAACCAGGCACCGGTTTATTCAATCATGGAAATGGCAAGCAGCAGCAGCCAGTGTGGTGGTGTTTTTGATGGTGGGAGCAGGGTTGCTGAGCAACATGTTTGGTACCCGGAATAGCGGCGACATATTTACAACCTATTACCATCCCGAATCTTCCTTGCTGTCAGTGCGCTCAGGAAGCATGTCCGACAATACCTCCCTAAATTTGGGCATGTTGTCGTACGACCAGGGACAGTATGATGAAAGCATTGAAATTTTTAAGACAATACCCGATAACGTGGTTGCCAGGTTATATTGTGGTTTTGCTTATATGAACGTGAAAAACTACAAAGCAGCAATAGAGGAGTTTAACCATGTGATGGCACATGGCGACAACTTGTTTACCGACCAAGCAGAGTGGAATATTGGGCTCAGTTACGTGGCAGACAACAAAATTAATCAAGCTAAAGTAATCTTCACACGAATTGCAAACCAAGACGGTGCCTATCGCGAAAAAGCAACTGAGATACTTAAAGATTTGGAAAGCAAATAGTTAACTCCCGGAACAAGCATATGGGCTAAGGGGCAGATAACGCATGTTGTCTGCCCCTTTTTCTATGGAGGAGGGGTTGGGGGAAGGCTTTTGGCGGTTGGCTTTTGGCTCTGAGAGAACCGATTACTGATCAACTATCGTCACTTTTTCCTTTATACCTTTTTCTTGGCTCTTTTCTCTTGTCCCTCCTGTGCCCTTGGCTAAAGCCGAAGGGCAAGGGGTGGGCTTCAGGTGTGTTGATTTATCAAGTTTGGTCGTGTGGGGGGTGGTTTGTTCTATTGGTGATAGGTTGGGGCTTAAGCCCCCTCTCTGTGGTGTGGATAAGAACCAAATGAATAATCCCCGCTTCAAGCGTCCACGCTTGAAGTTTTGATACCAAAAATACTTTTGTTCCCTGTGACAACCAGTGGGTTGGCTATGGCTGCCGGTGGTTGGCTCTTGGCTCAGCGATCACTGTCACTTCCGTCACTTAATCACTTTTTCCTTGTCCCTCTGTCCCCAGTCCCCTCAGCGCCTCCGTGGTGAATCCAAACCCGCAAAGAATGCACCTCTGTGACACAAAGAACACAGGGCAAAGCACTTATAAAAAATGGCTTTGGGCAGTTCCCCGAAAGTTGTATCTTCGGCGCAAATTTTTTTAATCATGGGAAATATTGCCAACACCATTAAACAATATCCGCGCACTTTTTGGGTCGCCAACACATTGGAATTATTTGAAAGACTTGCCTGGTACGGTTTTTTCATGCTTCTGGCCAATTACCTTACGGGCTCTTCCGAAAGCGGTGCCCTCGAATTTTCGCAATCGGAAAAAGGCTGGATCATGGGGGTTGGAACGGGCATCTTGTATTTTCTGCCGGTGATTACGGGTGCCATCGCCGACAAATACGGTTACAAAAGGGTGCTCATCGTCAGTTTTGGTATTTATGCCAGTGCATTTATCCTTCTCCCCATGTTCGATTCCTTTGTAGGTGTTTTCATCATGTACATCTATCTGGCCATCGGAGCTGCCCTCTTCAAGCCCATCATCTCGGCCACCATTGCCAAAACCACCAACGACAGCACCGCATCCATCGGGTTTGGCATTTTTTACATGATGGTGAATATTGGTTCGTTTTTAGGTCCACTGATCACCTTGCTCATGCGTCAGGACAACTCATATGATCTGGTGTTTTATGTCTCCGCGGCATTTATTTTTCTTAACTTCATGCTGCTTTATTTTTACACCGAACCAGAAACCCGGCGCGATAACACCAGCTTTATAGAGTCCATGAAATTGGTTTTCGGAAACATCTGGAAGGTAATACTCGATTTCAAATTTGTTCTCTTTTTAGTCATCGTGTCCGGCTTCTGGATCATGTACCTCCAGTTGTTTTTTACCCTGCCTGTGTTTATCGACCAATGGGTAAACACCCAAAGCATGTTTCACTTTTTTCAGGAATACCTACCCTTTGTGGCCAACCACTATGCCAGTGGCAATCAGATGGACCCTGAATTCATCACCAATTTCGATGCACTCTTTATCGTTCTGTTCCAAATACTTATTTCCTCCGTTGTCATGCGTTGGAAAGCCCTTTCGAGCATGATTGCAGGATTTATTATCGCCTCCATCGGTATGGCGCTCACGGTTTATACCCAGCATGTAATGTTTATTCTGGTGGCCATGTTTATTTTTGCCATCGGAGAGATGGCTGCTTCACCAAAAATTACCGAATACATTGGAAGAATAGCACCTCCTGACAAAAAAGCCTTGTATATGGGCTATTCGTTTATCCCTCTTTTTTTGGGAAATCTGGGGGCAGGTTGGATTTCGGGAAACGTATATCAACAACTGTCGGACAAACACACCATGGTATTAAAAACCATCGCCGACAGAGGATTGACATCTGATGCCGGATGGAGTAAACAGGAATATTTTACCCATACGGCGCAATCGTTGAACATGACCGACCATGAGTTTACACAATATCTGTGGAATACCTTTCATCCCAACAACATCTGGATGGTAATCTTCGGCATTGGACTTGTGGCAGCAATACTTTTATGGCTATATCATATGATGATCAAAACAGGCTCCGGCAAGTAAGTTCTGAAAAAATTCATCCCAATTATCAACAATCACCTTTTCGTTTGCATAGTTTTTACTACATTTGTTTGCTGATTAAAATTAAATGTTAACTAAATATTAAAATCATGAAACACCTTTCGCGTTTATTCACATTGGTTGTGGCAATGGTTTTCACCCTGAGTGCCGCCAATGCACAAAACACCGTGATGACCAAAGCACAGGCACTTGGCCTGAAAAGCAACAGTACAGTGCAACAAGCACCCGTTATCCCACAACAAACTGCTTCGAGAACCATGTTCATCGAAGAAGGCTTTGACACAGATTTTCTTCCCGTGGGCTGGACTCAGGAAATTATGAATGCCAACAACACCTGGATTCAAACAAACCCTGAGAATAATAATTTTAATGAAATTGACGTAAACAGTTTATTCTCGGCCATGGTTCCATGGGTAGGAGAAGATCAGGACGAATGGCTCATGACTCCAGAAATTGATCCGGCAGGCGAAGAACCACTCACCATTAATTTTTATGCAGGCGTTAGCGGTCCTTGGATCGAGTTTGCCACCCTGAAATGTCACATCTCCAATGACGGTGGAACTACCTGGACCGAGCTTTGGAATGCCGCCGACGAAATTGACCCCGCTGCCGACTGGGCATGGAACTACGTAAGCATCGACATCAGTGGATATTCCGACCAACCTTTCATGGTTGCATGGCAATATGTTGGTAACGATGGCGACCTCGCCGGTATCGACGGGGTTCAAATTAAAGCCGGTTATGATTACCTTTTCTTTGACGACATGGAAGGCTATACCGCCGGTGTGAAACTGGCCGAACAAGCCGATCCCGACTGGTGGACAACCTGGTCAGACGATCCGGGTAGCGCCGAAGACGGTGTAATTTCAACCGACGAAGCCTTAAGCCCTGTTCAATCTTGTTTGATTAGTGGCACCAACGACCAGGTACTGAAACTTGGAAACAAAACTTCAGGAGTTTATATTTTCAGCGTAAACTACTACATTCCTTCAGGTTTTGGTGGATACAATAACATGCAGCACTATGAAGCTCCCGGTAACGAATGGGCTTACGAAGTATATTTTGGTGCAGCCACTGGTAGCGAAAATGGTTATATGTATGCCGGCGGACCGGATGCCATTCCGTTTACTTTTGCTCACGACACCTGGATTAAGCTGGAAACATGGGTTGACCTGGATGAAGACATGGCTGTATTTATGATTGATGATGAAATCATTGCCGAATGGCAATTCAGCCTGCAAGCTCAAGGCGATCCCGGAACCAAACAGATTGGAGGAATCAACTTGTATGCCGGAGCTCCCGATGGCGACACCCCAAAATACTATTTTGACGATGTAGCCTTTATCGTTCTCGATCCCGGTGTTACCAATCCTATCATTGGAATTAGCACCAGCCCCATCAACCAGGTATTGGAAGAAGGAACTTCATCAGTGGTTACCCGTAACTTAACCAACAGCGGCGAAGCTGACTTGATGTTCGAAGTAATCCCCAGCTATTCGGTTGAAACAAAATCACTCGATATTGAACCTGCCGGAATTCACTCCGCAAAGGTACGTGCCGACGAATTTATTGCTGATCCCAACTATGTTCCCGCCAACGATAATCCATCCAACCGCGACGTGGTTCTGAACTACGACGGTGACAACGCAAGTGCCATTGGACGTGACACCGACTACGAATATCGTGTTTCTGCTATGTTCCCGGTAGCCATGGTTCAACCTTATATTGGAATGAAAATCACCTCTGTGGACGTGTATATCAACGATCCTGTAACCGGTTCCAAAATTCAGATTTACGACATGGGCTCGATGTTAACTCCCGGCCCGGGTGAATTGTTGCTGGAACAAGAATTCACCGGTGTACCCATGAGTTGGAACACTGTTACTCTCGATACCCCCATCGCCATCACAGGAAAAGATATCTGGGTAGGCTGGTGGATGTCAGCTCCCGGTGGCACTTTTGCTCCAGGTACTGATGCAGGTCCTGCCAATCCTAATGGTGACTGGATTTCAACAGGTCCGGGCTGGAGCCACCTTGGCGACAACCCTGATTTGAACTACAACTGGAACATCCGCGCCAACCTAACCGGCGACCCCATTACCCAATGGCTGTCGGTTGACCCAACCGAAGGTACTTTGGCTCAAGGCGAAGACGTTGACATCAACATTACTTTGGACGCTACCGGTCTGGCTTCAGATCAATACAGTGGTAAAGTAATCATCAGAAACAACGACCCAACAGCCGACATGGTTACCATCAACGTGGTAATGGTTGTTACTGTAGGTGTAAACGAAAACGGTGAACAAGAATATGTAAGTGTATATCCCAATCCTGCCAGCACCATGCTGAATGTAGGTACAAACGGAGAAATCACCAATGTTCGTTTGATCAATACCGTAGGTCAGGTTGTTTACGACGATGTGGCTACCCAAATCAATATCAGTGACTTGGAAAGCGGTGTTTATTTTATTCAGATCGACACCAAAAACGGTACCACCACACAAAAGATTATTATTCAATAATTCAACTTATTGCAAAAGCCTCGCTTTGGATTCAAAGCGAGGCTTTTTTTTGTATTGCCCGTCGTTACAGGGTTTTATCCTTTATTTTAGCCACTTTCATCTGGGTTTTTTCGGTATTTGGTTGATAAAAATGATATTTTGTGAGCAAAAAGAGTGCAATAAAATTCAATATATTGCTCAAAACCCAACGGGATAAGCGAGCAAAAACAAACCATACGAATGCTCCATCCAACTGTTGGCAATCACCAATAATATTCGCTCAAGGTGAGCAACTTATACCATAAAAGAACTACATTTGAACTGCTAAAAATCTACAAACAACTTAAAATACCTATTCCGGAATATTGAGTTACAAAGAAAAACCAAACAGTTTTTTTGTCAATATTGGTATAAGAGAGAATCAGGAATGAGGAGTTTGGATATACTGAAGTTGTGTTTTATAATAAAAAAGAAATGACAGAAGAAATAAAATCACTTTTTGAGACTCGCCCCGAACATCCTCTTTTTTATGTAGAAAGTGGAAGTAGACTGTGGGGAATAGCTAGCCCTGACAGTGATTATGATGTACGTGGATTTCACCTTCAACCCAAAGAACAATATTTCGACTTTAAAAAGCACCGCGACTTAATTGAGATAATGGATGGTGATTTTGATTTCGTGTCGTACGACATCGATAAGATGTTCAGACTTTTAGCTAACAGCAATCCAACAGTGTTCGAGTGGATCAGAGCACATATTGTGTATTTCAACAACTTACCAAATTGGGCTGAATTTCAAAACCAAATTGTTGCAAATATCAACTTCCAGGCATTGTACTATCACTATTTGTCTTTGGCAAAAGGTAATATCAACCTTATGGAAACGGATAAAAAGTTTACCTATAAAACCGCATTTTACTGCATTCGTGGATTATTATCCGCGGAATTGGCGATTAAAAATGTTGTTCCTGAACTCTTAATTGACAAACTGTTTGAGCAATTTGAAATTGAAAACGACATGATAAAAATTGCCAGGGATAGTCTTGATAAAAAGAAAAGTAAATCTGAAAAACAGGATGTTGTTGCAGGGAAAAAGCCCATCATGTTAGACAAAATTAAAGCTTACACGCAAAGGTTAAGTGAGATGAAACCCAAACGTTCAAACAATCAGGACAGGTTGACTGGAATTCTGCGTGATTACAATTTTGAACTGAAAAATGAATACTATAAATAAATTACGAAAGCACCCACCTCTTTAGATTTAAGGCGCACCTGAACCCCAAAAAACTGGCCGAAGGGAAAAATTCACCCGTGTAAACAACCTGCCACCTATCGATAATTAAAAGTCCGGGAGATTTGACAAATAATGAATGGCAGGTGCTACAGCCAGAAAAGAAAATAAGTATTTTTGAAACTGCTAAATCAAAAAAACGAACCACACCCTTACCCTCAATTATGAATCAAAATTTTATCATTTCTGAATTCAGTTAAAAATATCAGGGACTGCTTTGATTTTGAGTACGGGGAATACAATTCAATAACCAATGGCAGGATTGTTTGCAAAGAAAACAACACGGATTTTTTAATTGAAAATGATAAGCTGTTCAGATGGACTTATCAAGAACTGATAAATTAATGACAGAAAAAAATGGTACACTTATCAAAAAGCACTATAAATGAAGACAATATCGATAAACAAATACCGTAGCAACTTGAAAGCATGGACCTGTGCATTGCCAAACGCAACATATACTTAACGTGGTAAAACGAAATGTCGGTAAATGGATTTCAACAATATTCGATAATTAACAAAAAGTGACTTTTCAGATGGAATACTTGGGTTCATGTTTATGCAAAGGAATTAAATTTAAAGTAGTTGGTGACTTTGAGCATTTTTATCTATGCCATTGCAGATATTGCAGAAAAGACACAGGTTCTGCTCATGCTGCAAATTTGTTTTCCACAACAGCAAAACTGGAATGGATAAAAACTGAAACTGAAATTAAAAAATTTCAACCACATAAAAGCAATCATGTGAAGGCCTTTTGTGCAAATTGTGGGTCAGCGCTGCCCAATTTACAAATGGACGATAAACTTTTAGTAGTTCCGGCCGGATGTTTAGATACTAAATTAGAAAAACGACCCAATGCACATATTTTCGTCTCAAACAAAGCAAGTTGGGATGAGTCGTTGGAAGAAATAAAAAAATTTGACCGTTTTCCGGAATAAAAAATCAATCGAAAACAATTTGCTCTGTAATTTGTTGATAAACAGACAGCCTGAAATGTATCCTATCACCCTAACAAACCGGACATAATCAACATTTGTGTACATGGGAAAATGAAAGTTAAGCACAAAGGAAAAAGCAGAAAACCCTACAGAAATCTCTGAACAAAAGATAAAAAACGTCAAATAGAACATAAAGTTTTCTTGCTGCGACTACATACCTAAAGTTGCTCCCGGAATTTTGAGAACAAGTACTGATTGAACGCGAAGTGCGAATGCTAATAAACTGAAACAACCCTGTCAGCAAATTCGGGATATAAAAACCTGAGGGATCCTCCTTGCCACTACCATGGGACGAAGAGAATTGCTTATTTTTGAAACTAAATTGCCTGATGAATCGGGGACTTAACCGGCAGTTTAAAACTTTGTTCCCTGCTATTTTATGTTATTTGTTTATGTTTAGTATGCATTTTGATTCCAAAACGAGGCCCTTTTTATCATGAAAAAATCCGATACCCTTAGCTCCGTCGAATTGTTCAGAACTTTGCAAACCAACAAGTTCTACGAAAAGGCACACCGTCCAATTGTCATTGCCGACAACCTGCGTACACCTGAAAATATGGGCGCGGTACTGCGGTTGGCCGGAAACATCGGGGCAGCCCTCACCTTGTTTATCAGCAATGCACCCATTACCTTCAAAACTTACAAAATCAAGCGGACAGCCTCGGGAGCCTACGAAAAAGAAACATGGAAAATAATTGAGTTGAATGAACTTACGGAACACCTCCCCCATGATTATGAAATCGTAGCACTCGAAACCGAAGCCAAAGCCCAAAATATATATACTGCCAACCTTCCCGAAAAAATGGCCATTGTGGTGGGCAATGAGCTTTTTGGTATCGACCCCCAATTGATGGCCATGGCACATCACAAGGTTTTTATTCCTTTGCCGGGAGAAATCTATTCGCTCAATGTTACGCATGCCCTCTCCGTGGGACTGTTCGAGTGGTACCGGCAGACAGCTCACAAATATGCCAAAGCTGACACCAAATAACCAGGCTCTGTTTCCCACACCTTCCTCCCATTTTTTTATTTCATGACCACGAACTGCTAAAACTTTAATAATCTGATTATTATCAGAATTTCACAGGTTGTTTTGCCGGCAACCAAGACAATTGACGAGGGGATTAAGCAGGAAAAGCGTTGACTTTTTTGTAACTTTACCCCCTGTTAATTTAAAAAGAAAAGAATGGAAAAAGTTAATGCCTTTATTCAAGAAAACAAAGACCGTTTTATGGACGAGCTCTTTGAAATCATCCGCATACCCTCCATCAGTTCCATCGCCGATCACAAACCCGACATGATCCGCATGGCCAACCATTACAAAGAAAGCCTGCTAAAAGCCGGAGTTGACAAAGCTGAAGTGATGCCCACCAAAGGAAATCCGGTGGTGTATGCCGAAAAAATAATCGATCCGAACTTGCCCACCGTGCTGGTGTATGCCCATTACGACGTAATGCCGGTGGATCCCATCGACCTGTGGACAAGCCCTCCGTTTGAGCCCGAAATCCGCAATGGCCACATCTATGCCCGTGGTGCCGACGACGATAAGGGGCAAGGTTTTATGCATGTAAAAGCCTTCGAAACCCTCGTTAATACCAACAACCTCAAGGTGAATGTTAAATTCATGATCGAAGGAGAAGAAGAGATTGGCTCGGTGAGTTTGGGTGCCTTTTGCGATGAACACAAAGAAATGCTTAAAGCTGACATTATCCTGGTATCCGACACCGGCATGATTGCCCGCGATATTCCGTCCATTACAGTGGGATTAAGAGGTCTGGCCTATTGGCAGGTGGAAGTTACGGGTCCCAACCGCGACCTGCACTCCGGTCTTTTTGGTGGTGGCGTGGCCAACCCCATCAACGTGTTGTCGAAAATGATTGCGTCTATGACCGACGAAAACAATGTGATTACCATGCCAGGTTTTTACGACGACGTGCTGGAATCCACTCCCGAAGAAAGAAAAAAACTCAACCTGGCACCTTTCGACCTCAACGAATACAAAGCCGCCATTGATGTGGAAGAAGTAGCCGGAGAAACCGGATATACCACCATTGAGCGCACAGGCATCCGCCCATCGTTCGATGTTTGTGGTATCTGGGGCGGATATACCGGCGAAGGAGCCAAAACCGTGCTACCCTCGAAGGCTTATGCCAAAATATCTTCCCGATTGGTACCCAACCAAAATCATGAGAAAATCGCCAAAATGTTCGAGGAATATTTCACAAGTATTGCCCCCAAGTCGGTAAAGGTCAAGGTGGATTCACTCCATGGGGGTCAGGCCTATGTTTGCCCCATCGATTTGCCGGCCTACAAAGCTGCCGAAAAAGCTTATACCAAGACTTATGGAAAAGTGCCTGTGCCCACCCGCAGTGGCGGAAGCATTCCAATAATCTCCACATTTGAAGATAAATTAGGAATCAAATCCATCTTGATGGGCTTTGGCCTCGAATCAGATGCCATCCACTCCCCCAACGAAAACTATCCGGTGGAAAATTTCTACAACGGTATCGAAACCATTACCTGGTTTTACCATTTTTTCGCTGAAGAGATGAAATAGTAAATAATTTTTTATTCAAGAAAGGGCTATTCGGTTTCCGGTAGTCCTTTTTTTATGCCCTTGTATTGATTTAGTTCAAGAACTCAACCCCGAAGGCTTTCAGGGCAAGGGTTCAAGGGTTGAGATTATTGGTTGCCTTTTTGCTCAAAATATTTGATTATCTGTTGATTACACGTTCAAATATTTGAATCGAACTTCAAGCGTGGACGCTTGAAGCGGGTGAGTGGACGCTTGAAGCGGGTGAGGTTCTTCATCTGGCGCAAGCGTCCGCTTGTGCCTTTATTTCCATAGGCAAACGCCAGATTACAGTGTTAAATAAGTTTTAATCCCACGTTTTTACCACAATAAACACTTATGCAACAACTAATGCAAAATAACAAGTTTTTCAATTGGCACAAGCGGACGCTTGCGCCAGTTTGAGAGGTTTCCCAACTTCCGACTTCCAACTCCCGACTTCCGTCTTCCGTCTTCCATCTCCCGACTTCCGACTCTCCCCTCCCCTACAACTCATCCGTTCGGGGACGACGGGGTTTTCTTTTCACTTTTTTTTCGGGTTTTTCCTGTTTGTCGGATTGGTGGTTGATAAAACTGCGGATACGTTTTCTTCCTGTATAATCAGCTTGTTCCCATTCGCGCCTTCTTTCGCTATCGCCCGGTAATTCCTCACTTTTCCGGCTATCACGACGCTCACTGGACTTTTCTGCAAATGACGCTCTGTCAAGCTTGTCGCTGGTGGGCTTTGCCCTGCGTGGCCCCTCATTTCTCCGTTCGGTTCGGTTCTCAAAAGGTGGACGTTCCTCCCGTTTTTCACGTGAGAATTTTTCGCCACGTTTTTCCTTAAAGGAGTCTTTTCTGAATCCCGAATCTCGTTCCGAACGTGGTTTATCCGATGAATCAAACCTTCTTTTATCACCGCCGCGGGGTGAGTCATCGCGGTTTTCCTCACCATAGCGTTTGCTTCCCTGGTATACTTCGTATTTCAAAAAACGTGTTTCAATGGGTCCGTTATAAAGCGGAATGCGGCGAGCAGGTCTGAGTCCGACAAATTTAAAGGTATCAATGCTTGGGGTAATCATCCAGGCATCAAACCCGGTAAAATTCTTTTTTAACGCATCCCCTATTCCCCGATACAAATCCTTTAACTCACCTCGCTCCTCCAAACGCAACCCATAGGGCGGGTTCATGATAACAATACCTTGCCCGGATTCGGGTTTGATGGAATCCAAAAAACGACAATGTACCTCCACGTCTTTGTGCAAACCGGCATTTTTCAAATTGCTCCTGGTAAAACCTACAGCTTTTTCCGAACGGTCGGATGCGATAATCCGGTGAGTAAGCTCTCCCATTTTGCTGTCGGCTTCTTCCTTTACTTTCTGCCATAATTCAGCATCGTAGCCTTCCCAATTCATAAATGCAAACTCTTTGCGGTAATATCCCGAAGGTATGTGCATGGCAATCATGGCCGCTTCGATGGCAATAGTGCCTGAACCACACATGGGGTCGTAAAAATCGGTTTCGCCTTTCCAGCCGGTGAGGTGAATCATACCTGCAGCCAACACTTCGTTGATGGGCGCTTTGTCGGCGGCTATGCGATATCCACGTCGGTGCAACGATTGTCCGGAACTGTCGAGCGAAATGGTGCAAACATTGTGACTAATATGAACATCAATAAATATATGTGGGTTGTCGGTATCTACCCAGGGACGTTTTCCCAGTTTTTCACGAAACTGATCCACAATGGCATCTTTGGTTTTTAAAGCCACGAAATGACTGTGATCCAATTCACTATGAAAAACATTGGCTTCTACCGAAAAAGTTTGCTCCAGCTTAAATACCTGCGTCCAATCGATTTTCACTACCTTGTCGTAAAGCTGTTGTTCGTTGGTTACCTCGAATACGCCAATGGGCTTGAGTATCCTGATGGCGGTACTTGCCAGATAGTTGGCCTTGTACATGGTGGACAAATCGCCCCTAAATTTGGCTCCGCGTTTGATGGGTTCGGCATCCAGAGCACCCAGTGCGGTCAATTCGGCGACCAACACATTTTCGAGTCCGGCAAAAGTCTTGGCTACAAAATCCATTCCCGGCACATATTCTTTAAGAGATTCCATAAGGGCGCAAAATTAACTAATTTAGCACGTCAAATTTCAAAGCCGAAAACTTTTAACCACGACTCATGACCATAGAAGAAGCACAAAAAACAATTGATAACTGGATAAACACCACCGGGGTACGATACTTTAGTGAACTTACCAACATGGCCATCCTCACCGAAGAAGTGGGCGAGGTGGCCCGAATCATCGCAAGAAAATATGGCGACCAATCTTTCAAAGAGAATGAAAACGACAAAAACCTGGCGGATGAACTGGCCGACGTACTATTCGTAGTGATTTGTCTGGCCAACCAAACCGGCATCGACCTGACCGAAGCCTTGCAGAAAAACCTGGCCAAAAAGGAAATCCGGGACAAAGACCGACATAAAAACAATCCGAAATTGTATTAGGTGCATCGGGGTTCGGGAGTCTGCCTTCACTTTAACTTTCTTCATGACTCTTTCATCTTTTTTCCTTCCCAAAATACACCACCCCAATCCCGGGCAGCAACTTTTAACAGATATTATACCTGTCGGTGTTTGATAATACGGCAATTCAACTAATTTTGGTTTTCCATTTCAATATTTAAGACAACACACCGAATGAAACATTCATTACCATATCTCATTTTTTTCCTGATTTTTCCATGGCAAATCTTCGGGCAGGACATGTTGGTGAAAGGCACCATTACCGACAGCAAAACCGGTGAGGCATTGGCATTTGTAAATATCGTGAGTAACGACGGACGTGGTGCTGTAAGCGACATCGATGGGAAATTTGTATTGAAACCGGGACGAAACACCCGAACCCTGTCTTTTTCGTATGTAGGATATCAACCCAAAACAGTGGAAATCGACTTCAATGGTGAATTTCAAATCATCTCGCTTACGCCCAAAACATTCGACCTTCAGGAGGTCAATATTTTCCCCGGCGAAAACCCTGCCCACCGCATCATCAACCATGTGATTGAAAACCGTGATGCCAATAATCCTGAAAAACTGAAGGCCTTTAAGTATGTGTCGTACGACAAAATGATTTTGACAGTTGACTCAGACTCGTTGATGAAACGCGACCCCGCCTTGCTCGACAGCAATGAAATGATGGCCCGGAAATTTCTTTCAAAACAGGATTTGTTTATCATGGAAACAGTTACCGAACGCAAGTATCTGGCTCCGGGACTCAACCAGGAAAACGTACTGGCCACAAGGGTTTCGGGGTTTTCGGATCCCATCATCACCTTCATGATTTCACAAATTCAATCCACCAGTTTCTACGATGAAAAAATCGAAATCGCAGGCAAGGAATACATCAACCCCATCAGCCGTGGCAGTACCAAAAAATATTTTTTCCTGATCGAAGATACCACCTATTCCGAACAAGGCGACACCGTGTTTATCATTTCATACCGCCCCATGAAAGGCACCCGTTTCGAGGGAATGCAGGGATTTTTATCCATCAACACCAATGGCTGGGCCATTCAAAATGTAAAGGCGGCACCCCGCGACGATTCGGCTACCGGCATCAGCATACGTATCCAACAAGCCTATGAATTCGTTCAGGGACATTGGTTTCCGGCTCAATTGAACACCGACTTGAGCGTGCCGATGATATCGGTGAGCGACAGCACCAACAACTACCCGCTCATTGGCCGTGGAAGAAGTTATATCCGCGAAATCGACCTCAATCCCGACCTGAAAAAAAGCGAATTTGGCTACCACGAAATTGAAATTGAAGAGGGTGCCACCAAACGCAAGGGCGAATTTTGGCGTGAGTACCGAATCGATAGCCTTACCGACAAGGAAAAGGAAACCTATCGGGTAATCGACAGCCTGGGCAAAGAAGCCAATTTTGACAAAATGGCAGCTACCTTTCAAACTTTGCTCAGCGGCAGAATCCCATACAAGTGGATCGACATCGACCTGAACAAAATTATCCGTTACAACGATTACGAAGGGCTGTATCTGGGTGCCGGATTTCATACCAACGACAAGGTATCCAAACGAGTGAAAATGGGGGCTTTTGGCGGTTATGGATTCAAGGATAAACAAGCAAAATATGGCGGCGACATCAGTTGGATTGTGCATAAACGCTCCGAATCCACCATCCGCGCCGAAGGCTACAATACGGTAATTGCAACGGGAGAGGTGCGGTTTTTCGACGATAAATACCAAATATACCGCACCGATGACTTTTATCAATTCTTCGTTTCGAGGATGAACCCCACAGTTGGCGGCGAACTGAATTACCTTTTCCGACTGAAACCTGCCCGCGACTTCAAATGGAATGTGGGAATTAAACATCAACAAAAAGAGGCATACGGCAACTACTTCTTCACCAGCGACTTATTACCTGCCGGAAAGTCGCTCACCCAATACAATTTCAGCGAAGCCAACATTGGGTTCCGCTTTGCTTACCGCGAAAAAATCCTTCAAACCACCAAAGGTCAGTTGTCGTTTGGCTCCAAATACCCCGTGATCTGGCTCAATTACAGCCGTGGATTCAAAGACATACTAGGTGGAGATTTTGAATACAACCGGTTGGATTTGAAACTCGAATACACCCACAAAACAAAATACTATGGTCAAACCGGCGTGAAACTCATGGCCGGAATGGTTGACGGACAAATACCGGTGAGCAACTTATTCAACGCCGTTGGAACCTATCGCGGAATTGCACTTTTTGCTCCCGGAAGCTTCGGCACCATGCGCACCAACGAATTTTTCTCCGATCAATATGTTGCATTATTTCTCACACATAGCTTCGAAAATCTGCTTTTCAAAACAGGTAAATTCAACCCGGAATTGGTTCTTATCACCAACCTGGCATGGGGAAACATGAGCCATCCTGAGAATCATCACAACATCCGGTTCAACACCCTTGAAAAAGGTTATTACGAATCAGGAATCATCATCAGGAAATTATTGAACCTGCAGATTTACGATTTGGGCATTGGTGCACTATACCGCTACGGACCCTATGGTTTCGATCATGGCATCGACAACCTGGCATTTAAAATAAGTTTGTATTATGGCTTTTAATCATTTCATTTGTAAAGCGACAAATTTTATCGTATTTTTATCCATCGCAAATCGATGATCAAATCAACCATCTGATGAACAAAGAGTTGTTTCAATACATCAAACCGCTCGCAGGCTTTAGCGTACTGGCTTTCATGGCGTGGTATTTTGCCGATGTGGTGGGTTATATTCTGGTGGCTACTTTTCTGTCGATGATGGGGGCTCCGCTTACCAAGCGGCTCAATCACGTGAAGATTAGAAACATCCGTATTCCGCGAGCCATCAGCGCCCTCATTACCATGTTGGTTATTCTGATGATATTCAGCCTGTTTGTACTCATCATCGTGCCACTGATCATCCATCAGGCCAATGTAATCAGCTCCATCAACGTGGATGCGTTTATTTCCTATTTTCAGGAGCCCATGAACGACCTCGACTCATTTTTGGTTCAGTACAATGTAATTAATTCGGGAGAAACCCTCACCCAGTATATACAGGTTCAGATAAGCGAATTGCTTGATTTGGCTAGATTTACAAACTTTTTCGCCAATTTTGTAAGCGCCACCGGATCGGTACTCATGGGCATCTTTATCGTGATTTTCCTCACCTATTACTTTTTACTCGACGAAGTTCTGATCAAAAATTTTGTACTGATACTCTCACCCGATAAGTATGTTCATGATTTGGAAAAAGCATTGAGCGAATCTAAATTCTTGTTGGTCAGGTATTTTCACGGTGTCCTGACGGAGGTAATCATCATGATGAGTTTGGAAACAATCGGCCTGCTCATTCTTGGTGTTCCCAATGCCATTCTAATCGGCTTTTTCGGAGGTTTGATGAATGTAATTCCCTACCTGGGGCCCATCATTGGCATGGTAATGGGCATACTTTTAGGAGTACTATCGCAACTTAGCGCCGGCAACTACGACCTGCTTCTGTTTACCACATTAAGCGTGATGGCAGTGTTTGCCGGAGCCAACATGGTTGACAATTTTATATTGCAGCCCCTCATTTATGCCCGAAGTGTAAAGGCACATCCTGTGGAGGTTTTTCTGGTAATTATTCTGGGTGGGAAGATTTCAGGGATCATTGGCATGATTTTGGCAATACCCACCTATACGATATTAAAGGTAGTTCTGCGTCAGTTTTTGAACCAATTAAAGTTGGTAAAATATTTAACCAGCAGAATGTAACCTTTTTGGTTAAAAATCAATATAACAGTTATAAACCCTTAAAAAGATACCATTATGAGTAGCGAAAGTTCAAATTCAGGATTTGCATTCATCGCCGGTTTGGTTGTTGGTGCCGCTGTTGGTGCCTTGGCCGGTTTACTTTTTGCCCCCCAAACGGGTGAAGAAACCCGCAGACAACTTGGTGAAAAAACCAGAGAAATGGCAGATGACCTCTACGACAAGTTTGATGATTTCAAAGAAAGCATGACAGATGTTGTGGAAGAAGTGAAAAGGGGAACAGCAGAAACCCTTGAAAGTGTAAAAAAGAGCACCGCAGAATTGCTTGACGAAGTAAAAAGTGGCAAAGACGGAGCCAAAACTGCCAAAAGCTAGAAGGTTAAAGCCATTTTAAAATGGAAGAAAACCACATAGGGTTGGCCTTGCAGGATTCGCTTGAGTCGCTTAAAAGCTACCTCGACAATCAGGTAAAGTACAATAAGCTGATGATCACCGAAAAGCTTGGTGACATCACTTCGTATTTTGCCCTGTTGTTTATTGTGAGTGCACTGGCCGGGGGACTGCTGCTGTTTTTGTCCTTTGCCTTTGCATACTGGTTTGCCAACGTTACCAACCTGGATGTTTATGTGGGATACCTCATCGTGGCACTTTTCTACAGCCTCCTGATTGGTTTGGTAATCAGATACCGCGAGCGTCTCCTGTTCAAACCCATCCGAAATTTACTTGGTTCCATCCTTTTTGATGAGAATATTGCCGAAGGTGAAGAAAATCCTTTTAACAACAAGGAGGATTTGAGACTGAAAATGAAGGAAGTAAAAACTGAGATTCAGCAACAACACCTGGAGTTAAAAGCGAAATTCAACGACTTGGGCCAATCGCTGACCTTTGCCAACATTTCTCAGCAAATTTTCAGAAGTGCCTACAATTCGCTGGTTACCTCGGGCAATATCGCACGAGTAGCCTTTATGCTGATAAAAAAGCTCAAACGACGTTCGCGCAAAGATCAAAATAAAAAAGCACCTTAATTAAGGTGCTTTTTTTATGGTTACACAGTGAGAATATCTTTTTCTTTTTCCTCAAAAAGGCGATCTACCTTTTCGATAAATTTATCTGTAAGTTTCTGTATTTCATCGGTCAAGCGTTTCACCTCATCTTCGGCCAGACCATCTTTCTCCAATTTTTTGGCTTCATCATTACCCGTTCGGCGGGCATTGCGTATGCCAATTTTGGTTTCTTCGGCAATATTTTTGGCTCGTTTTACCAAATCGCGACGTCGTTCTTCTGTGAGCGGTGGCACATTGATTCGAATGATTTCGCCCTCATTCTGAGGATTAAAACCCAGGTTGGCATTTAAAATGGCTTTTTCAATGGCGTGAATGGTGCTTTTGTCGAATGGCTGAACAACTATTTGACGCGGATCGGGGGTATTGATATTGGCAGTTCGCTCAATGGGTGTGGACACTCCATAATAATCAACCCGAACACCAGTTAGCATGGAGGGGTTGGCTTTTCCGGCCCTTACTTTTAAAAATTCTTTTTCCAGGTGTTGAATGGCATGGGTCATTCCCTCTTCAACTTCTTCCAGACATAATAAGGCATCATCAGTCATAGCTGTGTTCTTTTTTCCACAAATTTACAATTTCATTTCAATTTGGGGTCATCAAATATCAATTTTTACATCCAAAAAACCACCGGACTAACTACTTACTACCGTTCCAACCGGATCGCCTGATACAGCTTTCAGCAAATTACCCGGTGTATTCATATCAAAAACCAGGATGGGCATGTTGTTTTCCTTACACAAGGTGAAGGCGGTCATGTCCATGATTTTCAGGTTCTTTTGATAGGCTTCGTCGAAAGTAATGGTTTGATATTTAATGGCATTGGGGTCTTTTTCAGGGTCGGCCGTATAAACGCCATCCACCCGGGTGCCTTTAAGCAAAACATCCGCATTTATTTCGATGGCACGCAAGGCAGAGGCTGAATCGGTTGTAAAATAGGGGTTTCCGGTTCCTCCCGCCACAATCACCACATAACCTTCATTCAAGTAGGCGGAGGCTTTTTTTCCACTCATCAACTCCGTAATTGGTTCTACCCTAAGTCCTGAAAGCAGTTTTACCTTCACTCCTTGCTTTTCGAGTTCGGCTTGCAATGCCATGGAGTTGATTACCGTGGCCATCATGCCCATGTAGTCGCCTTGCACCCGGTCGAACCCCTGAGCCGCCCCCGACATTCCTCTGAAAATATTTCCACCTCCGATTACAATGGCTACCTGCACCTTTTGGTCGGCCACTTCTTTAATTTCGTGACAATAGGTACTTAATACCTGAGGATCAATTCCGTACTGCTGTTTACCCATCAGCGCTTCACCGCTCAGCTTCAGCAATATTCTTCTGTACTTCATATCAATTATTATTGTTTTATTAAAAAGCAAAACCCAAATTAAAAAACACCATCATTCCGGTGTTTACGTTGGAGCCCATCAAGCTGAATTCCACCGGTCCGATAAAACTATTGTAACTCAATGTTCCTCCGTAACCGAACATCAAATTGCCCATGTCAAGGGCATCATCCAGGTAGTATTCGGCATTTCCCAGATCACCCATCGCTGTTATATATACCTTTTGAAACACATTGTATTGCAAACGAATTCGCGCCACTCCGGCATACATACCTTTGCGTTGCACAAAATGCGCCCCAACAAAGGGCTTCATGGTCTCCATGTAGTTCACCTCGTTAAGTCCTCCCAGACCAAACCAGTGCTGTACCGGTGGCACGTCCTGACGCAATGTTCCACCGGCGAACATTCCCGGACGCAGCACAAATTTGTTGGATAAGTAAATGTTTTGATCGTATTGGGCATAAAAAACCAATGAATTGGTAAAAAAATCATCGGACCATGAGGTGGAAAGGGGCGTAGCGTACAAGGCCTTGGCCGTAAACAAAAATCCTCGTGTGGAGAAAAAGGCCAAATCACGGGTGTCGCCCTTCAAACTGATAAACGCATTGACGTAGCCGTGGTATCCGTTAAGAGCATGAATGAGCGAATCGGTGGAGACATCCTGCTTAAACCGAAAATATTCATACTGCAATCCCATTCGCCAGTTGAGCACATTGCCTTTGGTACGCGTCATGAAGGCAGAAAGATTGAACATCGAAAAATCCAGTTTACTCACCTTGACATCCTTTTCAAAGTAATTAAAAGAGAAATTAAATGCCTGCATTTCGGCACCAAAGCCCGGTTTTGATCCATTGGACACGGTGTAAAACAATTTCAGCCGTGGGTAAGTACCCAGGGTAAGATCGGCAAACAACTTGCTTCGGTGTCCCAACACATTCCGAAAAACACCTCCCACCAGCACACTTCCCTGATAATCCACATCGTAATGAATGGCTGCCGAAACATATCCGGGCGCACCCTCTTCCATCTTGATGATTAAATTGGCTCGTCCGTTACCCGCCGGTTCCAGCTCATAAAAAACGTATTTGAAAAAGCCCGTGCCATAAACCATAGTGACTGTTTCTTCGATGTCGTCGAAATCAACTGTTGAATTTTCGAAATGTTCGAAATAGTTATCCAAATATATGGTGGACATTTTGTCGTTGCCCCGATAGTGTACCTCATTGATTTGGATTTGATCCAACGGTTTGGCATCCATTTTCTTAAGAGGCCGGTATTCGATGGCATTCAGCGAATCAGCCAATTTTTTTAGTTCGGCATAATGGGCACGCGCCACGCGCTCTCCCGTGGCAATGATGGAATCGTATTTGGTGAAATCCATCATTCCTTCATTTACATCGAACTGAATGTGAAGGTCGATTAACTTTCTGGCCTGAACATTGGCCGCCACACGACTGTATGATACAATTTGATCGATGACTGCGGTAACCGATGCCAATTGGTCTATGCTGTCTTTAAGTCCTGACTGTACATCCCCTCCAATGATAATTTGGGCTCCCATCCTTTTCATGTCGCCGGCCGGATAATTGTTCACCACTCCTCCATCTACCAGGTACTTTCCCTGATAATAGGTGGGGGCAAAATACCCCGGGATGGACATGCTGGAACGCACAGCCATGGGCAAATAACCGGTGGTTAATTCCACCGACTTTCCAGTAAACAAGTCGGTACCAACACAGAAAAAAGGAGTAGATAGCTGATCGAATTGGGTTACACTCCATCCCGGAGAAAAAAACCGGTTGAGCAGCAAATTCACTTGCTGACCATAATATAACGACCCACCCATACCCAATTTTCGCTTTTTAAAGGGCAACGAAACGATGGATTTTTCCCACAATTCCTTTTCCTCATAAGCAATATATCTGCGGGGAATATCGTCGCGAAGCACCATATCCCAGTTTTGTTCGCGGACAATTTTCTCAATTTCATCGGCACTGTATCCCAGTGCATAGAGTCCGGCCATGATGCTTCCGATGCTTGCGCCGCCCACGTAATCCACCGGCAAACCTACCTCCTCCATCACACGAAAAAGACCTATATAAGCAAAGCCCTTGGCTCCTCCCCCACTGAGAACCAACCCTACTTTCGGGCGCTGAGGTTTGTTGTCAGATGGGTCGTTGTTAGTAACATCGTTATCACTTCCGGCCATGGCGGAAAATTGGAATGGGCTAAGAAATAGAATCAGGAACAAAAAATACCAGCGTTTTAAGTTCATATCAAGGAGGTTAAAGTTGTTTCATACAAATATAACCGAATTTTTCAGTTGATGTAAACAAATACCCTCCGGGCGATAACAACAACGTGAGATTTTTTATTTAACGGGGAATAATTGAAGTCAACACTAAAACTTGGGCTCAAAAGTGTCGTAGTCGATAGCCAATTTGGTAAATTGAGTAAAAAAGTTGTTGAACTCTTCGTAATTGTTGTTGTTGGCAGTAAAGGTATAAGTATAACCTCCTTTGAACCCCAGTGTATCAGCAATAAATATATTTCGTGTAGTGCTATCATTGGTTACCCAAAAATTGATTCGTCCATCGCCCAGTTTTTCTACCAACCAAACCGCGCTGGTATCAAATTTTATGGTAGCCTCCTTGTTGCCATAGGTGCTGATATTGAATACCAATTGGAAAACGTCGGGAGGATTAACCACAGGCGTAAGGTAGCTATAAACAGGGATATCGCTTGTCGAATTGGATTTGTTACATTCGGCAAAGCTAAACATCAAAACCATGACGGCAAATGCAAGAATCAGGATTTTAAAATTTTTCATCTTTTAAAGAATTAGTATCACAAAATGTGATTTTACCCACAACGAGGATAACAGATCGGGCTCAATCAAAACGAAGGGCAATATACGGAAATTGTTTATACGATGTTTTTTCCGTGACATTGTTTGTATTTTTTGCCACTTCCACAGGGACAAGGATCGTTGCGTCCCACCCTTTTTTCAACCTTCACCGGTTGCGGTTTCGAATTTTCCTGGGTGTCGCTGTGTGCCTGCGAAAGCATATCGCCCCGCTCCTCCTTCATTTGCGACCGGTCGAGACCCCGCGGAAGCTTGGCTTCTTTAAGTCCTGCCTGGTTCTGCATCAGGATATCACCTTTAATCAGATAAGACACCACATCCTTGTTAATTTTATGGATCATCTTTTTAAAGAGCTCAAACGACTCGAATTTGTAAATCAACAGCGGATCTTTTTGCTCGTAAGAAGCATTTTGAACCGACTGTTTCAAGTCGTCCATTTCGCGAAGTTGTTCTTTCCAGCCATCATCAATGTGCGACAGCGATATTCCTTTTTCGAATGCCAACGGAACTTCAGCACCATTCGATTCCACTGCCTTTTTCAAATTGGCAACAACTTGTGTTTGTCGAATACCATCAGAAAAAGGAATGGCAATATTTTCGAACTGATGTTGGTTTTCGTACACATCCTTAATCACCGGCAAGGTAGTGATGGCCAAACGCTTACGTTTTTCAACATAATTCTTATAAACCAACTGGAAGAGAGTATCGGTGATTTCACTTCCGTCTTTGGCAATAAAATCGGCTTCATTAATGGGCGATTCCACGGCCAGTGTACGGTACAATTCGAGCTTAAACCCGGCGTAATCGCGGTTGTCCTGATATTCGTTCACAATGTTTTCGCACAAATCGTAAATCATGTTCGACACGTCCACCGACAACCTTTCACCAAACAAAGCGTGACGGCGCCGTTTGTAAATTACCTCACGCTGGGCATTCATTACGTCGTCGTACTCGAGTAGTCGTTTACGAATACCAAAGTTGTTTTCTTCTACTTTTTTCTGTGCCCGTTCGATGGATTTGGTAATCATGGAATGCTGAATCACTTCCCCTTCTTCCAAACCCAATCGGTCCATGATTCCGGCAATACGACCCGAACCGAACATACGCATCAGGTCGTCTTCGAGGGAAACAAAAAATTGCGAACTTCCCGGGTCTCCCTGACGACCGGCACGACCGCGCAACTGTCTGTCCACACGACGTGAGTCATGACGTTCGGTACCGATAATGGCCAAACCTCCTGATTTGATGACCTCATCGCTCAACTTGATGTCGGTACCACGACCGGCCATGTTGGTAGCAATGGTTACCATTCCCGGACGACCTGCTTCCTTCACCACCTGGGCTTCCTTTTGATGCAACTTGGCATTCAACACGTTGTGGTTGATGTGTTTACGAACCAACATCCTGCTTAGCAACTCCGATGTTTCAACGGAAGTGGTACCCACCAACACGGGACGATTGATTTTGGTGAGGTTTTCGATTTCGTCGATGATGGCGTTGTATTTCTCTCTTTTGGTTTTATACACCAAATCCTGTCGGTCGTCGCGTATAATGGGTTTGTTGGTGGGAATTACCACCACATCCAATTTATAAATGTCCCACAACTCACCGGCTTCCGTTTCGGCTGTACCGGTCATACCGGCCAGCTTGTTGTACATACGGAAATAATTCTGCAAAGTAATGGTGGCATAGGTTTGGGTAGCTGCTTCCACCTTTACATTTTCCTTGGCTTCGATGGCCTGATGCAATCCGTCAGAATAACGGCGCCCCTCCATGATACGTCCGGTTTGTTCATCAACAATTTTAATTTTGTTGTCCATAATGACGTATTCCACATCCTTTTCAAAAAGAGCATACGCTTTCAGCAACTGGGTTACGGTATGCACCCGTTCCGATTTTATGGCGTAATTCTTAATCATTTCGCTCTTTTTCTCCAGTTTATCCTTTTCGGGAATGTTTTGTTTTTCCAGATCGGCCACGATAGAGCCAATATCGGGGAGAATAAAGAATTCAGAATCATCGTAAGATTTTGTCAACAAGTCGATCCCCTTTTCTGTCAGGTCAACCGAGTTGTGTTTTTCATCAATCACGAAGAACAACTCATCGTCGATGATGTGCATATTTTTGGCTTGTTCCTGCAAAAAGAAACTCTCTGTTTTTTGCATCAACTGCCTATTGCCTTCCTCGCTCAGGAGCTTGATAAGTGCATGATTTTTGGGCAAACCATGGTGTGCTCTCAAGAGTAACTCTCCGGCACGTTTCACATTATCGTTGTTCGATTGGTCTTTCATGAGGTTTTTAATCTCCGCCAACATACCCGACACCAGAGATTTTTGAGCATTATGCAAGGCCTGCACATCTGCTTTCAGAGCATCGAACTCCTGCAAATCGCCTTTGGGTGTGGGACCCGAAATAATAAGTGGCGTTCGTGCGTCATCAATCAACACCGAATCCACCTCATCCACAATGGCATAATTATGACCACGCTGCACCATTTCCTCTGGATTTCCTGTCATGTTGTCACGCAGGTAGTCGAACCCAAACTCGTTGTTAGTACCAAAAGTAATGTCGGCCAGATATGCCTGTCGTCTTTCGTGCGAATTGGGTTGGTGGTAGTCGATGCAATCCACCTTCAGGCCATGAAACTGATACAACATCCCCATCCATTGGGAGTCGCGCTTGGCCAGGTAATCGTTTACCGTAACAATGTGAACACCTTTCCCTGTAAGGGCATTGAGATAAACCGGCAAGGTGGCCACCAGGGTTTTTCCCTCACCGGTAGCCATTTCAGCAATTTTGCCCTGATGCAGTACCACACCACCAAAGAGCTGCACATCGTAGTGTACCATGTCCCAGGTGATGGTATTTCCGCCTGCAATCCATTGATTATCATAGTAAGCCTTACCATCTTTGATGTTTACTGAATCGAGCTGCGAGGCCAGATCGCCATCCATTTGAGTAGCCGTAACCTCCACCACCTCGTTTTCTTTGAAACGACGGGCTGTTTCTTTAATCACGGCAAAGGCTTCGGGCAGGATTTGATTGAGTATGTCTTCGGTTTTGTCGTAACTGAGTTTGGTAAGCTTATCAATGGTTTTATAAAGATCTTCCTTTTCGTTGGGATCCATATCAGGTTGCTCGGCCATTTGCTTCTTGATATCAGCAATCTGAGCCTCCTCCTCACGGATGTTATCCTGAATTTTTTGTTTGAATTCCAACGTTTTGGCGCGCAATTCATCGTTGCTAAGCTGACTGATTTGCGCATAAGCCTCTTTCACCGAATTCACGTATGGGGCAGTGGCTTTGGCATCGCGGGTGGCTTTGTCACCCATCAACTTTTTAAAAAAATTTATCATGGTCTTCTATTTCAAAAAAATGAAAATATCAATAATTATTCCAAACGTCCATGTCATGGTTTGGAAACCGGGTGCAAAGGTACCTAAAAAAGCAACCAATTTTTCCGGATACAGGAAAGCGGACATCATTCAACCAACAAGATTCTACTTGCCTTTTGCAGCATATCGGTCCATAAACCTATGTATCATCAACTCCATATTTTCATCGGGCATGGGCATGGTGGCATAGGCCATGGTACCATCAGGATTGATGAGCACATAGGTGGGAAAAGTACGCACATGGTAGGCTTCAGGCAACAGGTCGCCGGACTTTAAGGCAAGGAATTCCCAGTCGTAAGGCAGGTTGCTGAGCGCGGTGCCCGAATCGGATGCGACCAAGGTAAGCACCGACAAACTGTCCGACATGGATTGCCGGAT
The DNA here is from genome assembly GCA_965140775.1 of Bacteroidales bacterium. GTDB lineage: Bacteria > Bacteroidota > Bacteroidia > Bacteroidales > F082 > UBA6244. The sequence continues at coordinate 3,428,776 of OZ223471.1, forward strand.
TTTATCAATCTTGTTCAAATCGTTGAAACAAATCTGGCAATCTTCGCTTACAAATTGGAGCAATAGAAATTTTCCGCGATAGTCCTTCAGTGCCACCCGATTGCCCTTCTTTCCTTCCAGACTGAAATCAGGTGCCTCATAACCATAATCCAAATGCGTGAGTTTTTCGATAAAATGAAGCGCCACGTCCTTATTTTCGGCTGACTTGGCCTGTTGACTCAACAGCTTAAATTTCTTGATGATGCTTTTTTTGTTCACATCGGGTACATAATACATTTTCGACATGAGCAACATCATGGCCAATTCGGTAACACGCTCATTTTTTGTTAGTATGGTATCTTGTTGCAGAAGGGTTTTAAGTCCTGAAAAGTCGTTTGATTGGTTGAGGACACCAATGAGCGCAGTGTAATGCTTGTTGGCCAGGTTTTCCAAATAATTATCAAAAAAGGTCTTGAAAAATTCGGTGTACTGAATGTTTTGATAGAGCACAGGCTTGGAAACCAGCTCGTTGGACAACACCTGCTGATCGCTCATACGTTTGCTCAGCCAATCGAGAGAAACAAAAGCGTAATGGATATATTGCTTCAGATATGGGTTAGTGCTTTGGCTAAACACGGAATCCACTTGCCTACGAAAGTTGTTGATTACCGACTTGTTGCGACTTCGGTAAATGGCTTGGGCATTGTCGTAAACAAAAGCGTTGTACAGTTGATTGAACCGTCCGATATCCCCTTGCAAACCACCATCATGCTTCACTTCCAGAGAAAATGGCAGCGGAACTTTGTCGAAAACAGAGCCCACTTGTCTCTCCGGTTTTGGAATCATTATTTGATACGATGCGCCCGGAGACAGGTAAAATTCTCCCTTTTCGAGGTTGCAGGCAATAAACCCGTAGGTAGTTTCGGGCACATCCGCGTCGAGCACGAAATTTCCATTCGCATTGGCAAAGGTTTGGGCAATGGTTTTCTCGAGCATGGAAAACTGATCAGCATATACGATTATCCGCATTCGGTCGGAGGCTCCGTCCTCCACTTCGCCCGAAACATGAATATTTTGCGACAACAGCTGGATTACCAGTAAATTAAAAAACAGGAAAATTATTTTTTTCATGTCAATCTAACGCCGAATCAATCAATTAATTTTATGTCGGGAAGAATTTGCGCAGGCACCATAAAACTCACATCGCCATGGTGGCGGATTACATCGCGGACAATGGACGAAGAAATGGGGGTGTATTTGGCCTCGGTTAGCAGGAATACCGTTTCAATTTGGGAAGCCAAGAGCTTGTTTACCTGACCAATACCGCGTTCAAATTCAAAGTCGGCAGCCGTACGCAATCCACGAAGTATATACCCTGCCTTTACTTTGGCGCAAAAATCCACCGTTAATCCATCATATAACTCCACCCTAACATGAGGGATGTCGGCAAATACATGTTCTATCCAGGATTTTCGGATATCCACCGAAAACATGGCCCTTTTCTCAGAATTGACTCCGATGGCCACAATTATTTCGTCAAATAACCCCGCTGCGCGTTTAACTACCGAAACGTGCCCTTGGGTGATGGGGTCGAATGAACCTGGAAAAACCGCTATTCTTTTCATGGTGCTACAATTTTATTTGTAAAAGTACAAGATAAATCGACAATAGAATAAAATATGACGAAAGGACAAAAGAAGCATCAACCGAAACAATGACTCAGGGTCTCCTTAAGCGATCGGTAGCTGGTGCTGATGGCTTCACGACTTTCATCGGCATTTAACCAACGGGCTTCGGAAATTTGCTCATTTATCTGCGGCACCAGGGACTGATAGCCTTTGGCGTACATGGCATACCAATGGGTACATTTTAAAATATGATGCGCTTTTTCCATATATATATGGTAGGTGTCGGGCAAAGGTTCCAGGATGTGAAGCGAATGAATTCCTGTTTCTTCACTTACTTCACGTAAGGCAGCTTCTTCAAAGGATTCTCCCGCTTCTACCTTGCCTTTGGGCAAATCCCACAAGCCAAATCGCTTGATGAAAAGAAATCGATGCTCATGGTTGTGTACCACACCGCCGGCGGCGTCCATCCATTTAAAATATTGGGCGAAGTCGAGAAAAAGTTTGTCAGGATCCAAATGTTGCAAACTGATATCTGCAGATAGTTGTCCCGATTTCAAACGCTTTACAAAACCGGAAACGGCTTCCGAATCCGAAATGAGAAGGGTGTCCGGCTCATGGTCGTACTTTTGTTTGGTAAAACAAATTTTTAAATCGTTTACAAAAACTGTTTTCATTCAACAAAATTAATGTAAAAAACGTTTTTGTAACGAGAGACAGGATATCATCGTCGTAAAAAAATGCGTAGGTTTGCAGCATGAATATTGACCAAGAAACAGCCGACAGAGTTTCGGCTAACCTACTTCAGATTAAAGCTGTAAAACTGAACAACAGTCAGCCTTTTACCTGGGCATCAGGCTTAAAGTCGCCCATTTATTGCGACAACCGCATCAGTCTTAGCTATCCCAAAATCCGCACCTACATCCGTCAGCAGCTAAGCAGAGCCATTACCGACCACTTTGGCAATGCGGATGTGATTGCGGGAGTGGCCACCGCCGGCATCCCACAAGGAGCTTTGGTTGCCCAGGAGCTGGGGTTACCCTTTGCCTATGTACGTGCGTCGGCCAAAGAACACGGTTTGACCAACAAAATAGAAGGCGTAGTCAACAGTGGACAAACTGTGGTAGTGGTAGAAGATTTGGTAAGTACCGGAAAAAGCAGCCTGGAAGCGGTAAAAGCATTGCGCGAAATTGGTGCCAAGGTATCAGGGATGGTGGCTATTTTTTCTTACGGTTTGCCGGTGGCAGCCCAGAATTTTGCAGCAGCCGACTGCAAACTAATTACCCTCTCCGATTACGACTCGCTTATCAGCAAAGCCGTTGAAGATGAGTATATTTCAAAAAAAGATGAGGTTTCGCTGCGTGAATGGCGAAACGACCCCAAAGCCTGGAGCGATCATCACAATCAATAGAATACAAAAATTAGCCCACCCATGAAAATTGAAGGTAAAACCACAACTATCAACAAAACCACACAAGAAGTTTATCAGTTTTTAAACGACTTCAACAATTTTGAGCAATTGATGCCCGAACAAATTACCAATTGGGTATCTGATGAAAAAAGCTGTTCGTTTACCATTCAAGGGATGGCCAACATCAAACTTGTTTTTGGAGAAAACAAACCCAATAGCCATGTGGAATTGCTTCCCGTTGGAAAAACACCCTTTAGCTTTAGTTTGCATGCCAACCTGACAGCAGAAGGCGACAAAACACGGGCTTTGGTATATCTGGATGCCGACCTCAATCCCATGTTGGCCATGATGGCCAAACGTCCCATGGAGAATTTGGTTAACGTAATGGCCGAAAATCTTCAAAAGATTCTGGGTTAAGTTAAATAACAAAGGTAATTTCCTTGAATTGATATGGTCGGATGACACCATCATCGGTTCGTACTTGTAGTCGGCCAAATTCGTCAACACCCTCGATTACTGCTTCTAAAAGTTGGTTATCCACTTGGTAGATTGCCCGCTCTCCCCTCCTGAATAATTTGGCATGATACTGATTTTCAATACTTTTTATTCCTGACATGGAATTGGTTAAACGATAATATTCAGCAATGGAATTGGCCAACTGCAACCGGAACTCCGGCAACGAAATTTCTGTATGCGTCAGTTGTTGCAAGGACACCGGATTGGGAATAAGGTGGCTAAAAACCAGTTGATTTACGTTGATTCCCAGTCCGGCTACTGCAAAATCAATCACATGTCCGCGAATGGTATTCTGAAAAAGAATTCCTCCAATTTTCAGGTTATTGACATACAAATCGTTGGGCCATTTTATTCGGCACAATTCACGGGGTAAGCGGTTTTGTATTACCTGTATAACCGCCAGAGAGATCACTTGTGTGAGTATAAATTGACGGGCCGGTTCCACATGATGGGGCTGCAAGATAAACGAACAAAGCAGGTTTTTGCCCGGGTCACTTTGCCAAACGTTTCCGGCATAGCCGCGTCCTTGTGTTTGCCACTGAGCGCAAATCACGTCACCCTCGCGAGCTTTTCCCTCAGCTATTCGACTTATTGCCAGGTCGTTGGTGGAGTTTACTTCGCCGAATTCGATAAAATTAAAATCGTTTTTCATAGGAAAACACAACTTATTTTTTTGGGATATCGTGCGCAAAACACAACCTCCAAACAGCATGATTGATGTAAATAATTATCAAAGATGCGACTTTTCTTCAGAAAACCATTCAAACAAACATTTTCGTTATTTTTGCCACCTAATTAAACATCATTTCATGACCAAAAAAGCTGAGCGCGACAGTGCCGAACAAATACTTGCCCAGGTTGTTGCAGGAATGCAGGAAAAAAAAGCAAAAAACATTGTTAGCATAAATCTTAAATCTATCCATCACGCAGTTACCCAGTACTATGTAATTTGCCATGCCACCTCCAAAACCCAGGTGGGTGCCATTTCGGACAGCGTGGAAGAGTTTGTACATAAAAACTGCGGCCTAAAACCCTTTCATCGCGAAGGAGTTGAGAATTCGGAATGGATTTTGATAGATTATTTCGACGTGGTGGTTCACATCTTTCTGGAAGACGTAAGAAACTTCTATAAGATTGAAAACCTGTGGGCTGATGGCCCGCTGACCAAACACCCCAGCGATGAATAAATTACATATTGAAATTTAAGGACATAATGGCAGAAGAAAATAACAATACTTCAAAAAAAGACCAGGAACCAAAAGATTCGAAAAATCTTTTTTCAAACTTGACGGGTTCAGGTAAAGACGGGAAGCCAAAATTCAATTTTTATTGGATTTATGGCATTCTGGCAGTGGTGCTCTTTGGCATTCAGTTTCTCAACATGGGAGAGGAAAGCAAACAAACCGACTGGCGCGAACTCAAAGCCATGATTGAAGACAATGATGTGGCCAAGATTATTCTGGTAAACAAAGAAACCGCCGAGATTTTTATCAAAGAAGAATCGCTCTCCAAAGAAAAATACAAAGACCTGAAAAAAGGAAACGCCATTACCGGTAAAACGCCTCAGTACTACTACAATGTGGGGTCGGTTGACAAGTTTTACGAAGATGTGGAAGAAGCCCAGAAAGGAAAAGACAATCCGGTATATGTGGAAACCGAAATACGACACGATTGGGGTGGTGAAATCCTCAACTGGATACTCTTCCCCGCATTGCTAATTGGTGTTTGGTTCCTCTTCATGCGCATGATGAGCCGCGGAGGCGGAGGTGCAGGCGGACAACTGTTCAACATTGGCAAATCGAAAGCCCAGGTTTACGACAAAAAAACCAGCGTCAACATCACCTTTAAGGATGTGGCAGGTTTGGCCGAAGCCAAAGTGGAAATAAAAGAAATAGTGGATTTTTTGCGCACTCCCGACAAGTACACCAAACTAGGTGGAAAAATACCCAGAGGCGTATTGTTGGTAGGCCCTCCCGGAACAGGTAAAACTTTGTTGGCCAAATCAGTAGCAGGCGAAGCTCATGTGCCTTTTTACTCCATCTCCGGTTCCGACTTTGTGGAAATGTTTGTGGGGGTAGGCGCCTCCCGTGTACGCGACCTTTTTAAACAAGCCAAAGAAAAATCGCCCAGTATCATTTTCATTGATGAAATTGATGCCATCGGACGTGCCCGTGGAAAAAACGCCATGAGTGGAGCCAACGACGAACGTGAAAATACACTCAACCAGCTACTTACAGAAATGGACGGCTTCACACCCAATTCCGGTGTAATTATTCTGGCAGCCACCAACCGTGCCGACATCCTCGACAAGGCCTTGATGCGTGCCGGACGTTTCGACCGACAGATATATGTTGAATTGCCCGACATCGAGGAGCGTAAGGAAATCTTTGCCGTCCATACCAAACCTTTAACCATCGACCATTCGGTAAACATCGATTTTCTGGCCAAACAAACTCCGGGATTTTCAGGTGCCGACATTGCCAATGTGTGTAACGAATCGGCCCTGATTGCCGCACGTACCGACCACGATGCCATTACCAAACAGGATTTTATGGATGCCATCGACCGGATTATCGGCGGTTTGGAAAAAAAGAACAAAATTATTTCACCCAACGAAAAACGGGTGGTAGCCTTTCATGAAGCTGGTCATGCATCGGCCAGCTGGCTGCTCGAACACGCCCATCCTTTGGTAAAAGTGACCATCGTTCCGCGCGGAAAATCTCTGGGCGCAGCCTGGTACCTGCCCGAAGAACGCCAAATAACCACCTACGAACAAATGTTCGATGAACTTGTGGCTACTTTGGGAGGAAGGGCCGCCGAACAAGTGGTGTTTGGTAAAATTTCTACCGGCGCCCTCAACGACCTTGAAAAAGTTACCAAACAAGCTTATGCCATGGTTTCATACTACGGATTAAGCAAAAAAATTGGCAACCTGAGTTATTATGATTCATCAGGTCAGTCGGAATACGCCTTCAACAAGCCTTTCAGTGAAAAAACCAGTGAACTGATCGACCAGGAAGTGAGTGAAATTGTTGAAACAGCCTACAAAAAAGCCATAGAGGTGCTTACGAACAACCGTGCTGAATTGGAAAAACTGGCCAACAAACTCCTTGAAAAAGAGGTAATTTTTAAAGAAGATCTGGAAGAAATATTTGGAAAAAGACCCTGGGATGCTCCCGAAACCACCATACCTGAAGTAAAAAGTACCGACATCCCGGTTCCCGATATTACTGTTCCCGAAGACCCGACTCAACCACCATCGTCGGTGGATATTGCCTGATTTTTTGAGCATCTGATATGGAAGAAAGTACCACCAAAGAAAAAATCCTGAAATCAGTTCGTAACGCACTGATTAACAAAACGGATTCACCCTTTAAGAATGTTGACTTTTCAGGCGAACTGTTTCAGGCGCAGAAGGAAGTTCCTGAAGTGGAGTTTGCACTGAACCTGAACGAAGCCGGTGGCACTTTTATATATTGTGACAACGAAAAGGATTTCCTCAACAACCTGCAGGCGTTGATGTTGCAGCAGGGCTGGCAAGTGCTTAACTCAACGGATCACCAATTGATCAACCTCCTGAATGGAGGAGGCATCAAAACCAATACTCCTGAAAAGAAAATAGGTTTTGATGCAAGCATCACTCGCTGTGAGTTTTTGGTGTCACGGTTTGGCAGTGTGGTGGTTTCATCCCAATTGGCGGCAAGAAACATGTTTGTGGCAGCAGATACCCACATTGTTGTCGCCAAAGCATCACAGGTGGTACGCGAGCTAAAAGATGCCCTGTCGGCTATCCGCATTAAATACAACGGACGACTTCCCAGTCAAATTACACTGATAACAGGACCAAGCCGTACCGCCGACATCGAAAAAACGCTTATTATTGGAGCACACGGCGCTAAGAATTTGATCGTGTTTATGATAGATGATATATAAGCCATAAGAGGTATATCACTTGATTTTGTACTTTTGCACACTTTAACGTTTAAAAAAACTGCCCGCATTTGAAAGAGATTGTTACCAGAACACTGACAGGAAGTATCTTTATTGTAACCGTAGTAGGTTCAATGATGCTGCATCCTCTGGCGTTTTTCGTGGTGATGGGCGTGTATGCAGTTATCGGTCTGGCAGAGTTTTTTAGGCTTACCATTGGCAAAGGCAGCTACTTTGTCACCCTGATTCCGGGGTTACTTACCTACAGTGTGATCGGACTTATCGGACTTCGTTACCTACCCCTGAAAATAGCCTTGTTGCTTATTCCCTTGGTCTTTCTGGTGATGGCCATGGAACTGTTCCGAAAAAACGGATCCTGGCAAAAATTGTCCTATTATCTGGTATCGCTGATTTATGTGGCACTGCCCTTTGGCCTGATGAATTTCTTTTTTTATCTGCAATCGGATGACAATCAGATGTTGCCATTGCTTAGTTTGTTTGTTCTGGTTTGGACCGGCGATGTTTTTGCTTACCTCAGCGGGACTTTTTTTGGCAAACACAAGTTGTTTCCACGTATTTCTCCAAAAAAAACCTGGGAGGGAAGTATCGGCGGACTTCTGTTTGCCTTGGTTGCAGCCTATATTTTCTACCTGCTGGCCGGACATTTCTCCCTTGAAATATGGCTGAGTTACGCGGCCATTCTGGTGGTTGCGGCCACCATTGGCGACCTGGCCGAATCCATGCTGAAAAGAAACTCCGGAGTAAAAGACTCAGGAACCCTTTTCCCCGGACACGGGGGCGTACTGGATCGATTCGATGCCGTATTGTTCGCCACACCCTTTGCCCTTGTTTTTCTTAACTTTGTACTAAAATGAAAATACACCACGAAGGATATAAAATCATTTTTTTCACCCTGATTATTGTTGGTGTGCTGGGCACCCTTGCGTATCTGTATATTCCCTACGTGATTTTGAAATCCGTTATTTTGGCCGGACTTGCCACCGAATTGATTTGGACGGTGAGTTTTTTTCGTGTTCCAAACCGAGCCACCAACCACATGGCCAACGGCATTCTTTCGGCAGCTGACGGACAAGTGGTAACCATTGAAGAAGTGGAAGAAAACGAGTACTTCAACGGTAAATGTATGATGATCAGCGTGTTTATGTCACCTTTCAATGTACATGTCAATTGGTATCCCATGGATGGCGAGGTGTCGTACACCCAATATCATCCGGGAAAATACCTAGCAGCCTACAATCCCAAATCGTCGGTGCTTAACGAACGAAACACGGTGGTAGTGACCAACAAAGACGGTCAATCGGTGCTCATGAGGCAGATTGCAGGCGTGATGGCACGGCGCATTATCAGCTATGCAAAAAAAGGAGATGTGGCCACCCAGGGAGGCGAATTTGGCATCATCAGGTTTGGTTCACGGGTGGATTTCTTTATGCCTCCCGACGTTACGGTAAAGGTGAAAATTGGCGACAAGGTGAAAGCCAAACAGACTGTAATTGCCCATTTTTAGGTCACCCGGCATTACAATAAATTTTCCAGCTCCTTTAAATCACGAATGTAGTAAGTAGCCGCATCTGCGGGATGAAGGCAGTACGGATCGAAAAGTACCTGGTCCATCCCCACAAGCTTTGCCCCGAGAATGTCCACACCCAAATCATCACCAATCATCAGACTTTCGGAAGGTAGCGCTCCGGTTTGCCCAAAAGCAAAATGAAAGATGGCCTCATCCGGTTTTTTAGCACCGGCATCTTCGGAAGTGATCACCTGAATAAAATACTGACGCAAGTCAGAACACTGCAATTTGACCTCCTGCACTTCACTAAACCCATTGGTAATCAAGTGCAATTGATATTTTGGTTGCAAATAGCGGAGTATCTCGTGACTGTATGGAAACAAATTGACCTTGCGCGGGCTTTCCTCCACGTAATAGTCACCTATTTCCTCAGCCATTTCCGGATTGTGGATGCCAAAATCCTTTAAAGTCAGATTAAAACGAAGACCCCTCAGCACCTCTTTTTCTATTTTACCCTCACGATACAAGTCCCATAGATGTTCGTTGTGATGGGTATAGGTATCAAAAAACTGTTGGGGTGAACCGATACCGGCAGCTTGAAAACCAAAACGATGGTAAATATCCTCGAAAGTTTCGGCAGCACTTTTTTCAAAATCCCAAAGGGTACGGTCGAGGTCGAAGAATAAATGTTTGTACTTACTATTCAAAACAAAATTTTCGGGCAAATGTACTGTTTTTCGGCTTGATACTCGAACACACCAGGCAAAACCAATCAAAGTTAAACCCGATTGCAATCGATTGTGCCCACGATTTGTTACCTTTGCACCCACTTATTTAATCGACTATCATTGATGAACTACCATCATTTTTCAAGTCCCGAATTATGAATGCATCCGGCAACCTTATCCTCGAGAGGCTCATCGCCCAAAAGGGAAAAAAATTCACCCATTCACCTTCACCGTTTACCATGTGGCTCGACCCCATCATTCTCGACGTGGCCGAGGGCGAAATCACCTTTGAGTACGAAGTACGTCACGACATGACCAACCCCATTAAAACCCTCCATGGTGGAGCCATTGCAGGCATTATGGACGACAGCATTGGTGCGGCTGTGTACTCGCTTGGGCTAAAAGACCTGTTTACCACGGTAAACCTGAATGTGGACTACTTTGCTCCGGCCATTCATGGCCATGTGATCACCTCCCATGCTCAGGTGATAAAAAGAGGGCGCCAGATTGTTCATGTTATCTGCGAACTTCGGCATAAAGAAACCAACAAGGTACTTGCCCGGGGTTCGTCGAATTTAATTAAACTGGAAAGAAAAATAAATATCTGACCCACAGATCTCAACATATCAATGTAATGTTATCATGAAAAAAATCAGAATTGCCATCAACGGTTTTGGCAGAATCGGGAGAGTAACCTTTAGAAAAATACAAGAAAACGACCGCATGGAAGTGGTGGCCATCAACGACTTAACCGACACCGCCAACCTTGCCCACCTACTTAAATACGATTCGGTTCAGCGACAATTTCAGGGTGAGGTAACCCACCTCAACGACCAACTGATTGTAAACGGCCATGCCATTCAGGTGCTCAACCAACCCGATCCCGCCAAGCTGCCCTGGAAATCCATGGACATTGACGTCGTTATTGAATCCACGGGGTTTTTTGTGGACAAGGAATCCGCCATGAAACATGTGAATCAGTCCGGAGCACGCAAAGTCATTATTTCGGCTCCTGCCAAAGGCGAACGCGAGGATGTTAAGTTCGTGGTGTTGGGAGTAAATAATGAAATCATCGACCGTAACGATGTGATTATTTCCAACGCATCCTGCACCACCAACAATGTGGCACCGTTGATTAAAATTTTAGACGACCATTTTGGCATTGAAAAGGGATTTATTACCACTGTACACTCCTATACCAAAGACCAAAATCTGGTGGACGGCCCCCACAAGGACTGGCGACGCGGCCGGGCAGCAGCCTATTCCATCGTCCCCACCACAACTGGAGCCGCCAAAGCCGCCACACGCATTTTTCCTCATTTGAAAAACAACCTGGGAGGAGCCGGCATCCGGGTACCCGTGCCCGACGGTTCGCTTACTGATTTTACTTGCACCCTTCGTGTTTCGACCAGCGTACAAGAAATCAATCGCATATTCAAAGAAGCTGCATCCGGTGCCTACAAGGGAATACTGCAATATACCGAAGACCCCATCGTGTCGGTGGATGTCATTGGAAATACCCATTCGGCGGTGTTTGATGCCAACCTCACGGCAGTACTGGGCGATAAAAATAAATTGGTAAAAGTAGTGGCCTGGTACGACAATGAAATGGGCTATTCATCACGTTTGGTGGAGTTAATCGAAAAATTTGTGTAGCCGAATGCGCCCGGAGGTTACTGCTTGTAATACAACAATTGCATTTCCCGGCCATCGAAAACGGCATAAGTAAAATGCGTTAACCAATCGCCGAGAATCACCAGAGAGGCTATTTCATTGATTTTTTCTAAAATGGGTACATGCCTGTGACCGAAAATGAAATAGTCCACATCGGGATGCAATTCAAACTGTTCCCGGGCAAAGGTCATGAGTATCTGTTTCTGATTGTCGGGAACATTTTCCAATTTTCCGGCCTTGGCTATGTTGGCCAGTCGGCTTCTGCCGGAGAAAAACAACCCCATACGCGTACCAATATCAGGATGTAGCCAGCGAAAAAGAAACTGATTGGGTTTAAATTCAAATACTTTTTTCAAAAATTTATATCCCCCATCGCCGGGACCCAATCCATCGCCGTGAGCCAGAAAAAAAGTTTTCTGTCCGATTTCTCTGATGAGCGGATTTCGGTACAACTTGATATTCAATTCTTTTTCAAGGTAATCAAAGGCCCAGATATCGTGGTTGCCCCGAAAAACATGCACTGGTATTCCTGCATCGGTAATTTCGGCCAGTTTGCCCAACAGTCGCACAAACCCTTTGGGAACCACTGTTTTATACTCGAACCAAAAATCGAACACATCACCCATCAGGAATATCTCGGCCGCATCTTTTTTAACCATATCAAGCCAGGACACGAGCATTTTTTCACGCCGCAAACTTGCTTTGTGGTTGGGGATGCCCAAATGAAAATCAGAAGCAAAATATACTTTAGTTCTTTCCAAATCAACAATTTATAAAGAGGCAACTTCAGATACCATGTGCTTTATCAGCGCGATAAGTTTGGGTGTAACCCGGCCTACGGCTTCAATCACTTCCTGATGCGAAATCTCCATAATTTTTCCTTCCACACCCAAATCACTGATTACCGACACGGCAAACACGGGCAGTTTCATGTGACGGGCCACAATAACTTCGGGTACCGTTGACATGCCAACAGCGTCGGCACCCAGGATGCTGATGTATTTGTATTCGGCAGGTGTTTCATAGGTTGGTCCGCTAACACCGGCATAAACACCTGTTTTATAGTGAATTCCCAGATGTCGGGCATTTTTCCTTGCAATCCCCAACAAATGTTTGTCGTAAGCTTCGCTCATATCCACAAAGCGGGGGCCGAACTCTTCCTGGTTAGGTCCAATTAACGGATTGGGCATCAGGTTGATATGGTCGGTAATCAACATAATGTCGCCCACTTCAAAACTGGGATTTACACCACCACTTGCATTGGAAACAAACAGGTATTCGATGCCCAGTAATTTCAGCACCCTGATGGGAAAGGTAACTTCCTGCATGTTGTATCCCTCGTAGTAGTGGAAACGACCCTGCATGGCCACCACATGAACGCCATTGAGCAATCCAAATATCAATTGTCCCTGATGACCTTTCACCGTGGACACCGGAAAGTTGGGAATATCGTGATAAGGTATGGTTGTCAAAGGTTCAATTTCATTGGCCAGATCTCCGATACCGGAACCTAAAATTATCCCAATCAAAGGTTTTTGGGTGATCTTATCTTGAATGTATTCAACGGTTTCTGCTATTTTCTTTAACATACTTTTTCAGTTGGTTTGATAAATTTGTACCGTCCAGCCCATGCATTTTCATTTCGATGGGGATGTAAAACAACGGTAGGTTTTTGAGTTCGCTAAGATACTCAGATTTCAACAACCGCATGGCATCTTTTTCGGTGGTCACCACAACTTTGTTCCGCGAAAAAGTTTCGTCGAATTTTTTTCTCACGGTTTGCAAATCTTTTCGGCTGTACTGGTGATGATCGGGGTAATCGAGCACAATCAATTCCGTACACATGTCGCGGAGATATTCCTGCAAAGGATAGCTGTTGGCAATGCCGGTAAACATAATGATATTGCGTACCTTGTCGAAACTTTTCATTTGCTGATTTTCGCCAAAAGCGATGGGTTTTCCGTAGTCGATATACGAAAAGTAAAGCGACTGATGTTCAGCAGGTTTAAGCGAATCGCGTACCCTTCGCCGTGTGATGGGTGAAAGAACTTTGTTGGTTTTGGTAACAATGATAATATCGGCTCTGGCGGCCTGACTTACCACATCACGCAGGTTACCCACAGGGAACAAATAATCTTCGGAATACAATCTATGCACGTCGGTGAGCAAGATATTCAACCCTGGTTTTATGTAGCGATGCTGGAAAGAATCGTCAAGCAACACCATTTCCAAATCGTGGTCGTTTCTTATTAAATTCTTCATGCCGTTCACACGATCGGCATCCACGGCCACTTTGATTTTATCGCCAAACTTGCGCAGGTATTGCATGGGTTCATCGCCAATATCTTCATGAATGGAAAAAGAATCACCATAGAGAAAGCCTTTGGTTTTGCGGCCATAACCGCGGCTTAATATGGTAATATGGTAGTCATTTTGAAAAAGCCGAACCAGGTATTCCACAAAAGGGGTTTTTCCGGTACCGCCCAAACTCAGGTTCCCCACACCAATAACGGGCATTTTGAATGAAAAAGATTTAAGAATATCTCTATCAAATAAATAGTGCCTCAGCCGGATAACCCAGCCGTAAACCCAGGCCAAAGGAAAAAAAACAATCTTCCAGGTATTCATCAATCCCGATAATATTTCACCCTATTAACCTGCAAAAATCCGACAAAATCCCTTTTGTTAGTATCTTTGAGGTTCCTTTATTCATTTAAAGCGCACTAAGATACAATAAAAAGCGGTACCTACAATTAAATTATTGATAATGAAATTACATCAAATTGCTTCATACCTCGAGGAAATTGCACCCCTTTCATTACAGGAAGATTACGACAATGCCGGTTTACTTATCGGGTCGCCCGACATGGAAATTCAAGGTGCATTAATTACCCTCGACGTTACCCCCGAGGTAATTGAGGAAGCCATTCACCACCAATGCAACCTGATAATTGCCCATCACCCCCTCATTTTTAGAGGATTGAAAAAAATTACAGGCCGCAATGATGTGGAAAAATCGGTGATCATGGCCATTAAAAACGAAGTGGCCATTTATGCCATACACACCAACCTCGACAATGTATTCGAAGGAGTAAATCATCAATTGGCCGTTAAATTGGGCCTTATCAACCTGAGGATATTATCCGGCAAGTCGCACATGTTGCGCAAAATTGTAACATTTGCTCCCGGTTCACATGCCGAGAAAATCAGGATGGCGTTGTTTGGGGCAGGTGCCGGAAATATCGGAAATTACGACCAATGTAGTTTTAATGCTGAAGGAACGGGTACCTTTCGGGGAAACGAAAATACCCAACCTTTTGTTGGAACACCGGAAAAAATTCATCATGAAAAAGAAATCAGGATAGAAACCGTGGTACCGGCATTTCTGGTAAACCAAACCATCCACGCCTTGCTCGAAGCCCATCCGTACGAGGAGGTGGCTTACGATGTTTACCCCATCGACAACACCTACAACAAAATCGGAAGTGGCATGATAGGAGAACTACCCGAGGCCATGCCAATCGACAAATTCCTCCAAAACGTGAAGCAATCGCTTGGTTGTCAATACATAAAACACAATGCACTTATCAACCGACCGGTAAAACGGGTGGCCATTTGTGGCGGAAGCGGAAGCTTTTTGATAGGTGATGCCTTTCGGGCAAAAGCAGATGTGTTTATCACAGGCGACATCAAATATCATGAGTTTTTCGAACATCAAAACGAGATGACCATAGCCGATGCAGGACACTTTGAAACAGAGCAAAATACAAAAGAATTACTGGAAGGCTTTTTAACCAAAAAATTTCCTAATTTTGCACTCCGAATTTCAAAAAAGAATGTCAACCCGGTTTCCTTTTTGTAAAACTGAAATTGAAGTACATATGACTAAAGAAAAAGTAGTAAAGGAAGAAGAATTCAGTGTTGAGCAAAAGCTTATCGCACTCTATAGTCTTCAACAAATTGATTCGCAAATCGATAAAATCAAAATAGTCCGTGGTGAATTACCTCTTGAAGTGGAAGACCTTGAAGACGAAATCACCGGATTAAAAACCCGCATCGACAATTTCAATGACGAAGTTGAAGTACACAACCAAACCATCGCTCAACGAAAAGAAGCCATCAAAGAAAGTCAGGCACTCATCAAACGTTACGAAGAACAACAACAAAATGTTCGGAACAACCGCGAATACGACTCACTGACCAAGGAACTTGAATTTCAAACCCTGGAAATTGAATTTTCAGAAAAGAAAATCAAAGAAGCCATTTACAAAATTGAAACCCTGAAGGCCGAAATAGCCCTGGCCGAAGAAAAACTTCAGGAAAGGAATCTGGACCTCAAATCCAAGCAGGATGAGCTGAAAGACATCGTGGAGGAAACCAAAAAAGAAGAAGAAAAACTCATCGAAAAATCTAAGGAAAACGAGAAATTTATCGAAGACCGCCTGCTTTCTGCATACAAACGCATCCGTACCAACGCACGCAACGGACTTGCCGTGGTACAAATTGAACGTGATGCCTGCGGTGGTTGCTTCAACAAAATTCCTCCACAGCATCAATTGGACATTCGCGTACATAAGAAAATAATTGTTTGCGACTACTGCGGTCGTATTTTGGTGGACAACGAAGTGGCCGAGATTGTCAACGAAAAATTAAAAAATTAACACATACAAAGCTATTGCGAAGAGGAGCATGCCAATGGTTGCTCCTCTTTTTTTTGTAGTTTTATGGCCAAACATTTGCCAATGAACCGCCTGCTTATTTTTCTGCTGTTGCTATCGGGCCTGGCCAACGCCCAGCCCCACGTTACCATCAATTCGCAAGGCAGAGAAGCCTACGAGATGGTAATGTCGTTGCGATTTGAAGAAGCAAATAAGCTGATTGCACAAGCACGAAAAACAGATCATGACAACCTGTTCTACATTTATCTGGAAAACTACCAGGATTTTTTAAGTGCCTTTATCAGCGAAGACAAAGCACTTTTCGATGAATTGGAAAAAAACAAATCCAAACGACTCGACCAACTTGACCGGCTCCGGGACAACGACCCATTTAAGGTCTATCTTTCAGGGAATATCAACCTGCAATGGGCGGTGGTACGACTAAAATATGGTGAATATTTTACAGCTGCTTTCGAATTCAACCGCGCCTACCGGGCCATAAACCAAAACGCGGAAGATTTTCCCAATTTCTTTCCCAATCAAATTTCGCTGGGAGTAATCCATGCCATGGTGGGCGTGGTACCCGACCAATACCAATGGTTGTTGCAAATCGTCAACATGAGTGGCACTGTTGACCAAGGCAGAGAGGAATTGCAACATGCGCTGCTCGCCTCAGCCAAATCCGATGAATTTGGTATGTTGCAAAACGAAATCAGGTTTTATCTGGGATTCATCGACATGAACCTGTACCCCAATTCGTTGCAAACGGACGACTGGCTTCTGTCGATGCAACAAGCCGACACCAACAACCTGCTAATTAAGTACATGACAATTAACGTATTGATGAAAACCGGACAGAACGACCGGGCACTTGAGGTGCTTGAATCCATCAACCCACTCATTCCGTACTACCCCTTTTATTACTTGTCTTATTTACGAGGCGAATGCGAACTCAGAAAGTTGGATACTCGAAATGCTGCTGTGTCATATAAAAATTTCATCGACCATTTCAAGGGAAGAAACTACATTAAAGATGCTTACCGTAAGATAGCCTGGAGCAGGCTATTACAAGCAGATACAGTTGGTTACAAACAAATGCTTGCCCAAATAATATCAAACGGACAAGCCGAAGTGGGCATCGACAAAGAAGCAGAACAGGAAGCCGAGTCCAATCAAATCCCCGACATCCTGCTACTAAAGAGTCGGTTGCTGTTTGACGGAGGTTATTACCAGGAAGCCCGTCAGGTACTCAACGCGATGGACAACACGCTATTGAATCAATCGGAACTTGTGGAAAAATATTACCGCATTGCCCGAATAGCACATAAAACAGGAGATTTTGAAAAGGCAAAAAGCGATTACCGTAAAACCATCGAAACAGGAAAAAATCTACCGGCATATTTTGCTGCCAATTCGGCACTCATGTTGGGAGAAATCTATGAAGCAGAAGGGGATACGTCCAATGCCATTGCCCTTTACAAGGAATGTTTAAACATGGATTTTACCACCTACCGAAACAGCATCCGGGGTAAAGCAAAACAGCAGCTTAACCGACTGCAATAGTCGTGTAAACTGCTGTTGTAAGTTGATTAAAAGGCGTTTACGATTCGATAACTCCTTTTAAGTTAAAATAAAATGGTTACAATGCGGCGATGGCAGATTCGTAATCAGGCTCGTCAACAATTTCAGCAACCTGCTGGGTATAAATAATTTTACCGGTTTCGTCAATCACCACCACGGCACGCGACTCAAGTCCGGCCAAAGGACCATCAATGATTTCAACGCCATAGGCTTTGCCAAAGGCACCGGTTCTGAAATCAGACAAATTTTCCACATTTTTCAAGCCTTCGGATCCACAAAAACGAGCTTGTGCAAAGGGCAAGTCTTTGGAGATACAGAGCACCTTGGTATTTTCCAGCTCACCGGCTTCTTTGTTGAAACGGCGTACCGATGCGGCGCATGTTCCTGTGTCGAGGCTGGGGAAAATATTGAGAACAAGGCGGCTACCTTTATAATCGTTAAGGGTTTTTACCGACAAATCGTCTTTTACCAGGGTGAAGTCAGGAGCCATTTCGCCCACTTTTGGCAAATGTCCGATGGTATTAATTTTGTTTCCTTTTAATGTGATTTCTGACATGATTTCAAGATTAAGTTAAAAAATACTTTTTGAGTTTGTAAGCTACAAACACGTGAAATCATCTTGATCAAAAACAATGCCGCCATATTAAACTGACATCTGAAATAATGTTAAACGATTTAACGACGAGGATACTCCTAAAAGTCGTTCATGCCGGAAAAGGCTTGTTGCATCGCTTAGACCTTTAATTAACCATATGGCCAAAAGATGCAAATGATCATTGTTGTCCGGTAAAATTAAACAGAAAACGCTACAATGCGTAATATATATCGTCCGCCCATGGCGGACTTCACAACGGTGGGGATTGTTTTATATTCTACCCATATTTAGCCCCTAACGGGGCTGTCCCGTAGGGACAAGATGTTGGTAGAAAGAATTAGTTAAACAAACAATACGACCCCTTCGGGGTCGAACAACATACATCCCCATTGCCATAAACATTGGAATCCTACGAATTCCTCTGCGTCTTTGCAAAAACCTTTGCGGGCTTTGCGGTTTAAATTTGTTTGATGCCTGTCGAAGCGGACTCAAAGACTAAGTTTTTCAATAAAAAAGAGCAGTCCTTTTAAAACTGCTCCCTTTAGCATTTACAAAACTGCTATGTAATCAAACAAACAGCTTATCAATTAAGTCGGCATACCGTTTAAGAATCAGACTGCGTTTCAATTTGAGGTTGGCTGTAATCTCACCTGAATCCACCGTCCATTCATGGTCGATGAGCTCAAATTTCTTGATTTTCTCGGTATCGCCAAACTGTTTATTAAAGCAATCAATTTCGCGTTTGAACCTATCGCGAATGATTTTGTTTTTCAACATATCCCCGGTATTGGTCCAGGTAACGCCTTTAATTTTACACCAGGTACGCAAGTGTTCAAAGTCAGGAACTATAAGTGCCGCTGCAAATTTTTGGTTTTCGCCAACCACCATGATTTGGTCGAAAAAGGGCGATTCCTTGATTTTATTTTCCAACAATACAGGTGAAATATATTTTCCCATGGAGGTTTTAAAAATCTCTTTGACGCGACCGGTAATTTTAAGCAATCTGCCCTCATCGAGAACCCCCACATCGCCTGTATGAAGCCATCCGTCCACGATGGTTTGGGCCGTCATTTCCTCATCTTTAAAATAGCCCTTCATCACGTTGGGACCTTTTACCAGAATTTCACCTTCATCGCTAATTTTTACTTCCACATTGCTGAGGGGAGGACCCACCGTTCCAATTTTTCTATCTCCCGGTTTAAAAGTATTGACGGCAATCACAGGAGAAGATTCGGTCATGCCATATCCTTCTAACACATTGATTCCGGCAGCATTAAATATCCTCGACAGTCGAGGCTGCAAAGCAGCACCACCCGAAACAATACAAAGCATTTCGCCACCAAAAGCCGATCTCCATTTGCTGAACACCAATTTGTTCATCAAACGGAGTTTGGCGTTATAATAAAAACGGTCCGGACGGTCGAACTCAAATTTTAGACCCAGGCTTACCGCGTACCAGAAAATTTGTTTTTGTATCCCCTTGAGCTTTCTACCCTTGGCCAATATTTTATCATACACCTTTTCCAACAGACGAGGAACGGTAGTCATGATATGGGGATGAATTTCCTGAATATTATCCACGATGGTGGCCATATTTTCGGCATAGTAAATCGACACCCCTTTGTACTGCAACACATAATTTACCATGCGTTCGTACACGTGACAAAGTGGTAAATAACTCAACCCGCGAGAAGTTTCGTCCACCGGAAAAATACCTTCGGAAGCCTTTACGTTGCTCAGGATATTTTTATGCGAAAGCATGACTCCCTTGGGGAATCCTGTTGTTCCGGAGGTATAAATTAAGGTGGCCACATCATCTTCATGTATCTCACGCTTCACCTGTTCCAATTGGTCTGCATCAACATGCTGCTTGCCCAATTCCACCAACTCGGCAAAGGGTTTGTATCCTTCCACCTCCTTAAAGGTATATACCGCTTCCACATTTTCAATTTCAGGAAGGATGTGTTCTATTTTCCGGAGCAGTTCCTTTCCGGCCACAAACACGATTTTTACACCGGCATGTTTCAGAATATATTTGTAATCTTCTTCGCTTATTGTTGGATAAATGGGCACGTGAATGGCACCCATTTGCATAATGCCCATGTCGATAAAATTCCATTCCGGACGGTTGTTGGAAATAGTGGCAATGGTATCTCCCCGTTTGATACCAAGATGTGAAAGGGCATAGCTTATGTGGTCGGCATAACTCTTGTATTCTGCGAGACTGTAAGTAACCCAACGTCCGTTTTCCTTTCCGGCCAGCACATCATTTTTCGGTTGAAAAGCGTGCTCGTAACGTGCGAGTAAATCAAATATTCTCGTTACTTCCATTATCCTTGAATTTTGGTTTAGTGGTGCAAAAGTAAAAATTATTTTAAACGGCGGCAGTTAACTTATTAACAACTAGGACATAGTAGCAATACCGGCGGTTGACAAACTCAACTATTCATGACTGCTTTACAAAAACAGCCATCTGCATGTAAGGCCAAATTACAGCTTTTTTTCCAACACCACGGCGCTGGCCTGGGCTGTGGGCATAATCACCATGTCGTTGATGTTGACATGGGCAGGTAACGAAGCCACATATACGGCAGCGTTGGCAATGTCGTCCGGCAGCAATGGGTTAAAACCCTTGTAAACACCGTCGGCGCGTTCCACATCTCCCTTGAAACGTACCACCGAAAATTCCGTTTCCACTGCTCCCGGTGCTATTTGGGTTACCTTGATGCCATGCTTCACCACATCGATGCGCATCGCTTTGGTGAGGGCGTCCACGGCATGTTTGGTAGCACAATACACGTTGCCGTTGGGATACACTTCCTTTCCGGCGATGGAACCAATGTTGATAACATGTCCATGGTTTCGCTCAACCATGCCGGGCAATACCGCCCTGCTCACATATAAAAGTCCTTTCACATTGGTGTCGATCATGCGTTCCCAGTCGTCAACCACCCCTTCCTGAAGCGGATTAAGCCCAACGGCAAGTCCCGCATTGTTAATCAGAATATCAATGGGCTTCCATTCAGGGGATAAGGAGTTAATTGCCTCGTTTACCTGATGTTGATCGCGAACATCAAACACCAGTGGCAGCACTTTGATTCCAAATTCATGGGTCAAACTTTTGGCCAGCGACTGCAAGCGGTCGGCACGTCTTCCGGTGATGATAACATGGTCGTTTTGGGCGGCGAATGCCGAAGCACAACTCAGCCCGATTCCACTTGTGGCACCGGTAATCATGACAATACGATTCATATGGCTATTTTTAAGAAAAGCCGAAATTACGAAAAATGCAGATTCGGTGGTCTGCATGCGACAATTGTTTATTTGTCATGCTACAGAAAAGCGCCCTCTAGTTTCTGTTTTCGGTTGAATATCAAGGCAAATTTGGGGTTATCACCCGACAATCATTTTCGCGAAAAATCAAGTTTACCCGTAACGCCTGCAGTAACCCACAGGCCTGCAGGAGGAATGTTACCGTAGTCGACGGCTTTGTCGTTCAACAGATTTCGGCACATCACATAAAAACTTGCCCACCGGTATTGATAGGTCACTTTTACATTTATCCGGTTCACCGGTTGGTAGGCTTTGGGATCGCCGGAATTAAAATCAATATACGACCCGTTTCGTTGTTGAAAGTTGTAAGCCCAGGCGACCGACAGATTTTTTACCCACAATCCGTGGGTACAGGTGATAACAAGGTTATGCTGCAAATAGTCGAGTGCATACAACGAAAAATATGAAGCCGACGATTTATCCGATTGCAAATAAGTGTAACTCACTCCGGCAGAGCGAATCAAGCGGTGCAACAAAAGTGGTGCAAGATATTGTACCGAACACGATATTCCATTGGTTTTCATGGAGGTAAGGTTCATGCTGTGCCATTTCTCCCCGGGAGTTTCTTTTACCCAATCAATCAGGTTTTGGCCATCGCGGTGAAACACAGCTGCAGAGAGGGTAATTTCATCGAAAAAAGCCTTGCTGCCCATTTCGTAAGTGGTGGCGGTTTCGGGTTGCAGGTTTGGATTACTCACCTGATCAGCACCCTGATAGTATAAGTCGGTAAAGGTGGGTATCCGGAAGGCTTGATTTACACTTCCATACACTTTAAGCCAATCGACAACAAAATAACCTACATCCAGGCCCGGCGAAAAATGCCAGTCGAAATCGCTGTTGTAATAGGCCGAAATGCCCCCCGCAAGGCTGAATCGTCCCCTTTCAAAACTGTGATTCAAAAAAAATGTCATGCTTTGGCGGTCTTTTCGGTGGTTATACCAGGCATCGCCTCGCGAAGCATAAAGGGTATCCGACATGGGATCGCCCAACACATTGCTGATAATCCCCTCATAACGTGCTTCCATGCCCAGTTGAGAGCGTCCGGCAATGCTGGTCATGCCCACAGATAAATTTCCCGTAACCACATCCGTTCGGTGATAATTGTGGCCTTTGTAGGGATACAACCCTGAAGCAGTGGGAAATCCGGCTGTATCGGCACCATTTACATATACATCCCCTTGTTTTTGATACCATCGGTCGTCTTCACGAAAAAGTTCAAACCTATCGTACAATCGTCGCCACGAAACATTGGCTTTCAGTGGATAACGGGCTCCCTTTTCCAGACTTAGGGAAGCCAATGAGCTCTTGATTTGTTCGTACTGATCGGGATATTTGGCCGTATAGAAACTGTTGGCACCAAATCCCTTATCCAGGTAGCCCAGATACAATCGCAACATCCCGTTGCTAAGTTTATAGGTGCTCTCATTATTAATCTGCCAAACGCTAAAGTCTGTATTGCTTGTATAACCATCTGATTTATGGCGGCTTACAGAGGTGGAATTCACCCAATTCCCTGAGCGGAAAGCTGCCGACAAATCAGCAAAAAACAATCCAAATTCACCTCCTGACACATCGAATCCCAATCGGTTGTTTTCCGGAAGTTCCGTAATCAGGTTAATACCTCCCGAAAAAGCGTTGGAGCCAAACCAACGGGCGCCGGGACCTTCAAGAATCTCAATTTTATCCACGTTGAACATCATGATGGCCTGGTTGGTATTGTGGTGTCCTGTTTGTGGATCGTTGATACCCACGCCATTATACATGAGCAGGTTTTGATCCATTCCGCCACCTCGAATACTCAAATCCGACTGCACCCCCAGTCCTCCCCTTTCTCGAACATCTACCCCTCCGTAAAAACGTAGAATGTCGTCGAGACTTAACACCGGTGCCGAAGCCAACTCGTCGGAGGTAATCACCCGAATGCTTCTGGAAACCTGTCTGAACACCACCGGAGTGGCCGACGAGCTAATCTCCACTTGCGACAAAGGAATGGTATCCGTTTGCGCGGCAAGAGGTTTCGTTATCATGATAATCAAATAAAATACGGCTGAATATATAATTGTAGGTCGTAGTGTCATCCTCTTTCGTTAAAGCGCGCAAAAGTAACCAATCTGCATCAGTTGAAAAGCAAATTAATGGACCTTAACAGCTTTTTCACACAAAATTTCAGTCTGAAATTATAAGTTGTTGGTTGATAGCTTTCGCGAAAAAATTCTGTGTTCTGAACAACTTTCCGGCAACAAAAGGGGATTTTCGGACAAGGCAAATACCGAGGATCCACTTCCTGTGAGAGATACGTAAAGAGCGCCGGCACCTTCCAATTCACCAATAATTTGGCCAATAACCGGAAACATCCTGATGGCCGAGGACTGAAAATCGTTGACAAGTAATCCTTGCCATTCTCCCGGATGTTTATTGAGGATGTCTGCAATGGGAAGTTTTGGGGTTTTTGGAACAATTTGCCGGAAGGCCTCGGAAGTAGGGATAAAAAAGGAGGGAGAAATCACCGTAAGCCAGAATCCTGACAAAGAAACGGAGCAATCTGTCATGAGTTCACCCCTACCGCGTGCCACAACAGGGGTATTACGAATAAAAAACGGACAATCGCTTCCCAAAGTGAGGGCCAACTGCCGGAGTTTTTGGTTGGTGAGTGCCAGATTGAAAAAATTGTTGAGCTCGCGAAGAAAAAAAGCGGCATCTGCCGATCCCCCCCCTAAACCGGCACCCATGGGAATATTTTTCAGTAAAGCCACTTTTAACGGCGGGATATGATACACCTTATTTAATAGTTCCCAAACCCGGGTCAGAAGATTGTCGTGTGTGGAACCCGGAACAGGTTGGCCATATATAGTCAACGAAAATGTAGTGCTTTCCACAAATTCCAACACGTCGAACAGAGGTATGGGATAAAAACAGGTTTCCAGGTCATGAAAACCATCCGGACGACGGCGGGTAACCGACAAACCGAGGTTAATCTTTGCATTTGGAAAACAAATCATCCCGTGTGTTTTGGTACAAAAATAATGTATCCCGGCCACATAGTCGGATTAATTGATTATTTGAGAGGTAAAACGCTATCAATTGGTCAAATCTTCCTACTTTTGAAACCTGACTTAAAACAAAAATCCTTTCGATGACAATTCTAAGCTCGGTATTAAACTGGTGGATAAAAAAACGGATACATCAAATCGACCTTTTCATTCAGTATCCCCACGAAGTGCAGGAGGAACTGTTTAAAAAACTGATTGCCACGGCCAAGGATACCGAATGGGGCAAAAAATACGACTACAAATCCATTGCCAATGCCGATCAGTACCGCGCGCGCGTTCCCATCAGCAACTACGAAGACCTAAAACCATACATCGACCAAATGCGCAAGGGTGCCCAAAATGTGTTGTGGCCCGAAGAAATTACCTGGTTTGCCAAATCGTCGGGAACCACCGGCAGCAAAAGCAAATATATACCCGTAAGTCCCTCGGCACTCGAGGAGTGTCATTACAACGGTGGCAAAGATATGCTGGCCATCTACTTCAACCTGTATCCTGAATCGGGACTATTTGAAGGTAAGAGCCTGGTGATGGGTGGTAGTCGCAATATCACCGAAATCAGCAACACCCAATATATCGAAGGCGACTTATCGGCCATTTTAATGCACAATTTGCCCCTGTGGGCACAATTCAAACGGACGCCCTCATTGTCCATAGCCCTGATGGATGAATGGGAAAACAAACTCGAGTTGATGGCTGAATCAACCATCGATCATGACGTGACGAGCATATCGGGGGTTCCGAGTTGGATGCTGGTGCTGTTGAGAAAAATCCTGGCGAAATCAGGCAAATCCGACCTGAGCGAAGTGTGGCCCAATCTGGAAGTGTTTTTTCACGGAGGTGTCAATTTTGAACCCTACCGCGCTCAGTTTGAACAGATTATTTCCTCACCAAAAATGGCGTACTCCGACAACTACAATGCTTCCGAAGGGTTTTTTGGCATTCAGGATCAGCGCAACAGCACCGACCTGCTCCTGATGCTCGATTACGGCATCTGGTATGAGTTTCTTCCTGTTTCGGAAATGATGAAGGGAAATAAGCAAACCGTACTGCTGCATGAAGTTCAGGTTGGTGTAAATTACGCACTGATTATCAATACCAACGCGGGATTGTGGCGCTACATGATTGGCGACACAGTCATGTTCACCGAAACTAGTCCATACCGGTTGCGCATCACCGGAAGGGTAAAAAATTTCATCAACGCAGTGGGCGAAGAACTCATTATCGACAATGCCGAAAAGGCACTGATTACTGCCTGTGCAAAAACCGGTGCCATTGTAAACGAATACACGGCAGCACCGCTTTTTAAAGGAAACGACGTTACCCACCAATGGCTGATGGAATTTGAAACACCACCTCCTGATCTGGACTTTTTCGAAGAAACCTTCGACAACGCACTCAAATCGCTCAACTCCGATTACGAAGCCAAACGATATCACAACCTCGTGTTGAAGCCTCCCATAATTCAGGTGATGAAATCAGGAACTTTTTATCGCTGGATGAAAATGCGAAACAAATTGGGCGGACAAAACAAGGTGCCGCGGTTGTCGAATGATCGAAAATATGTGGATGAGATATTAAATCTGGAATGGTGATGAAAAATATCGCCTTCATACTCGTGATAATAAGCTCGTTCGCTCAACTGAGAGCGCAGGAATTTGGAATTTTTACTACCTACGGTGGAAGCTCCTACAACAAATATGAGGTAAATACAGGAATCGGACTTGAATACACCCAACTGAGTGGTCAAAGAAGCAGGTGGGGAGTTTCGGCAGCTTACAGCCACTGTACAAGAGATTATAATGAGATTTTTGGTTCAACCATCGACGGAGTATCCACATTTATCCATCAAGTATCACCCAACAATCAACAGCTTGCTTTTAAGCTCAATTATGCGTTCAGGGTGCTGAATCATCCAAAATCAGGTTTGTTTCTGGGTCCTGAAATTGGAATTCATTACTTTTTTGTGGATGAGCAGGTACACCGGCTTGCTAACGAAAATCTCGAAGAGGCCAAATACCAATCCAACTACACGGAAAGGAATAAGTTTGGCTTTGGATTTTTGTTTGAATTTGAACTTAATGAATTCATATACAAACAACTATCCGTACACATGGGCGTACATCCGGAGCTTATCCGTTACCAAAAATCGGGGATGGATGGAGGACACCAACCCCCCGTTTGGATCGGAGGACTCAACTTTCAATTGGGAATAAGTTATCAATTTAAAAAACAAGGGGAAACAGCATCAGGACCACAGAAGTAACTTCCTGCTGCTTGTTTCACCAAATGCCATTGCCTTCCTCGTTTTTATTTTAGACCCGTGAGATTGAAACATTTTTTTTACATTCGTAGAAAATTTTACGCTCATGCATGTAGCCATAGCCGGAAATATCGGATCCGGAAAAACAACACTTACCCGACTGATGTCGAAGCAGTTTGGATGGAAACCCCATTACGAAGATGTGGAAAACAATCCCTATTTACACAGCTTTTATGAAGATATGCAACGGTGGTCATTTAACCTTCAGGTGTATTTTCTCAATTCACGCTTCAGGCAGGTGGTAGAAATCAGACGCAGTGGCGACAATATTATTCAGGATAGAACCATTTATGAAGATGCCCACATTTTTGCGCCTAACTTACACAGCATGAATCTCATGTCGACGCGTGATTTCGAAAATTATATGTCGTTGTTCGAACTCATGAGCTCCTTTATCCAGCCTCCCGATTTGCTGATATATCTCAGGGCTTCGGTATCCACGCTGGTGGAACAAATACAGAAACGTGGTCGCGACTATGAAGAATCCATCCGGTTGGACTACCTCAAACTTCTTAACGAACGTTATGAAGCCTGGATTGACACTTACAAGAACGGTAAATTACTGATTATCAACGTAGATGACATGGATTTCAACAAACCCGAAGACCTGAGTATCGTCATCGACAGGGTAAATGCCGAAATCCACGGGTTGTTTTAATAGCTCCTGAAACAAACCCTATGAACATCGCCGTCATTATTCCCGCCCGTTACGAGTCCACCCGTTTTCCGGGAAAGCCTTTGGCCCTCATTCAGGGAAAAAGCATGATTCAGCGGGTGGTGGAACAAGCTCACAAAGCCAAAGATATATATAAAGATATATATAAGGTAGTGGTGGCCACCGACGATGCCCGCATTTACGACCATGTGAAAGGTTTCGGAGGGGACGTCATCCTTACCGGAACCCACCACCTCAACGGAACATCGCGCTGTTTTGAGGCCATGACCATCCTGCAAAGTACGGGTCAACCGCTGGATGCCGTAATCAATGTGCAAGGCGACGAACCCATGATACAACCAGAACAAATCGAAAAACTGGCACAACAAATCATGCAACCCAAAACGGGAATCGCCACCCTCATCAAGAAAATTACCACCACAGAAGAACTCTTTAGTCAACATGTTGTAAAAGTGGTGGTGAGCAGTGAAAACAAAGCCCTCTATTTCAGTCGTCAGGCCATTCCTTACTTGCGGGGGGTGGAACATGAGCGCTGGTTAGATCACCACAGTTTTTACAAGCACATCGGCATTTACGCCTACAAGTGCGACATCCTGAAACAAATCATCGGGATACCTGCCGGAAACCTGGAGCAAGCCGAGAGTTTGGAGCAGCTTCGCTGGCTCGAAAACGACCTGACCATTCACACCCAAACAACTGAATTTGAAAGCATTGGCATCGACACACCAGAAGACCTAAAAAAACTTACTAACAATTTTTGAATAAACTAATATAGTTTCGTACTTTAGCAAGTTCGGAATCAGAACCAAACAGAAATGAAAATTGCCGGTTACGTAGGAGATTTATTGTATGATTATGAGTGTGTTGTCATCCCGGGACTGGGGGGCTTCATCACCAATGATAAATCGGCACAAGTGGTGGCAGTGACCCATCATTTCAAACCACCCTTTCGTGAAGTTCACTTTAACGTACATCTGAAAGCCAACGACGGGCTGTTGATCAACTATGTGGCCCGAAACGAAAACCTGAGTTATGGCGAAGCCAAATCGCGGGTTGACCAGTTTAGTTTTCAATGCATGCGCGCCCTCGACAATGGCAAACGGATTCGATTCCATGGCATCGGAAGTTTGTCGCGGGATGCCGAAAAAAATATCGTTTTTACCCAGGACAAAAGTGTAAACTACAATCCTGAAGCATTTGGTTTGGGAAGTTTTATGTCGCCGGCCATCGCCCGCACCACCGACGAAGAAAAGGTGATGGGAGCCATCAAGAAAGCCATTCCGGAAAAAAAAGCCGCACCCCCCGTCGCACCCAAACGTACCACCACCCCAAAAAAACCCATGCTGGCCACCCGCAAAAGGTCCACATTTGCCAACCAACTGATTTTTCTGGTCGTGGTTTTTTTCCTGATGGGTGTGGGCTACGTGTACATGCATCGCCACTCCATGGGCTACTATCTGGAGCGCTATGCCACAAGGGTTCCCTTCATGTACACCAATCCCCAATCCTATTTTGCTGCCAACATCGACCTCATTCCTTTGGGCAAAATGACCTATTATTCAACACTTTGGTTTCCGGGAATATTTGAGGATCAATCAGCAGTGCCCGTTGATAATACGACTCCTGCCGAAGTAAATCAAGCCACCCTCCTACCCATGCAAAGTCCGAATACGGTGCACAAGGATGAGTTGGAAACCACTTCGGACCAGATAACTGAAGCACCCGAAACAACCAGCTTTGGGAGCGAAGAAGAGCCTGAGCCACAACCCGAAGAAGCGGTGGTAAGTGCCCCTGTGGTAAAAAAAGCCGTGACTCCCGAACCCACTCCAACTCCGGCAGCAAATGTAAACCATGCATCGGTCATGCGGTATTTTATCATTGCCGGTGCGTTTAGCAACGAAACCAATGCCGTCAATCTGGTGGACAAACTCCGCGGGGAAGGCTTCAACGCCATGATCGCCGACACCAATAAGTACGGACTCATCAGGGTAGCCTACGAAGGTTTTGGAACACTTGAGGAAGCTTCTAAAAGATTGATCGACATCAAAAACCAACACAATCCCCAGGCCTGGGTACTGAAAAAATAATACCGAAATTTTTATCACGTGGGTAAAAAGAATAAACTCCAGCACTTTGCCGAAAACCTAACCTTCGACAACCTGTTTCAGTTGAAATATGAGGAAGTGGTACTCGGATTTCCTCTCAAAGGCAAATGGGCCATCGATTTTTTTAAAAACAACCATCCCGTCATCATCGAATTGGGT
Source organism: Bacteroidales bacterium (assembly GCA_965140775.1). GTDB lineage: Bacteria > Bacteroidota > Bacteroidia > Bacteroidales > F082 > UBA6244. The sequence continues at coordinate 3,458,644 of OZ223471.1, forward strand.
TGTGGAAAAGGAGAATATACCGTTGGACTGGCTCAACGAAACCCTAAAATCAACTATGTGGGAGCCGACATCAAAGGTGCACGGCTTTGGCGCGGACTTACAACAGCCCGGGAGGAAAACATGTCCAATGTGGCCTTTATCAGAACCCGCATCAACCTGATTGAGTATTATTTTGGCAAACATGAAGTAAGCGAAATCTGGATCACCTTCCCCGACCCCCATGCCCGCGATGTGGCCATCCGCAAACGACTTACCTCACCACAATTTCTGGAACGCTATGCCCGCATCATGAAGCCGGGAGGGATCATCAACCTAAAAACAGACAACATCATCTTTTTGGAATATACCCTGGATGTGATAAAAGAATACGGACACGAAATTCTGGAATTGAATTATGATGTGTACGGAAGCGGACTCGACAATGAAGTTACGCAAATCCAAACCCATTACGAGAAAATGTGGCTGAAACATGGTACCAAAATTAAATTCCTCAAGTTCAGATTGAATCCCTTATACCAATCAAATGAATAATCCGGAGCCCTCCTTTTTTCAGAAGGTGTATGCCGTGGTGGCACAAATTCCTTATGGACGCATTACCACCTATGGTCATATAGCAGAATTTCTGGGAAGTAAAGGAGCCGCAAGGATGGTAGGTTGGGCATTAAACGCATCCAAAAATTTCCCGCAAGCGCTGCCTGCCCATCGTGTGGTCAACCGTCAGGGACTGCTTACCGGCAAAAGGCATTTTGGAGGACAACATCTTATGGCCGATTTGCTCCAAAGCGAAGGCATTGTAATCCAGAACGATAAAATTCAACAATTCGACGAGAAACTGTGGATTCCGGGCAATTTTTCTGACCTAACACCTCCCGATCAGGCATAAGCCTCCACTTATTTTAAATTCATCCCAAATTAGCCCTTTATCAAGGATATTTTCGGCTCCCTTTAAAATAATGGTTAATTTTGTACCATCAATTTACATTATTACTATTAAATCTAAATAAGAATAAGAATGGCCTTTACAAAGCAACAGGTGATCGATGCCTTAAAACAAGTGATCTTCTTTGCCAAGCAGAACAACATTGTTGACCTCAACATGGTGGATGATGTGGTGGTAACTGAAACCGGCATCAGCTTAACCGTTATTTTTCCCAAACTGGAAGATCCCTCCGTGAATATTGTCTCCAATTCGGTGATGAAAACACTGAAAGAGGCATTTGGCAGCAACATCACCGTTTCGGTAAAACCCGTGGCCGAAAAAGACCGCGGACTGGGACCATTGTCAGGAGTAAAAAATATTATTGCCGTCATTGCCGGAAAAGGTGGTGTGGGCAAATCAACGGTGGCAGCCAATCTGGCCGTATCACTGGCCAAGGCGGGTCATACCGTTGGCATTCTGGATGCCGACATCATGGGCCCCTCGGTACCTATTTTATTTGGTGTGGAAGGCGAACAACCCGGTATCATCGAGCGTCAGGGAAAATCCTACATGGTTCCTTTGGAAAAGTATGGCGTACGCATTTTATCTCTGGGTTTTTTCGTTCAGCCCGATCAGGCGCTTATGTGGCGGGGTTCGATGATCAACAATGCCTTCAACCAGCTCATGAAAGATGCCGAATGGGGCAACCTCGACTTTCTGGTAATAGACATGCCTCCGGGAACAGGTGATATACAACTTACTTTGGGTCAGTCGTATAACGTGCGAGGAACCGTACTGGTAACCACTCCACAACGCGTGGCCACTGCTGATGTACGACGCGCCGCCATCATGTGTCAGCAAGATAAACTCACCATTCCATTGTTGGGCATCGTGGAGAATATGGCTTACTTTATTCCCGAAGATGCTCCCGACAAGAAATACTACATTTTTGGAGAGGGTCAGGCAGAGATTCTGGCAGGCCAACTGAACATTCCCGTTTTAGCCAAAATCCCCATTGTGGCACAGATAGCCTCATCGGGCGACTCAGGAAATCCCATTGCCCTCGACGACAATTCGCCGGTGGCCCAAACCTTTGCCAAGCTGGTTGACAACCTCATGATTGCATTGAAATAGCTAAACCAAAACACAAATACTTACGTATTATGCCGATTAATAAAGAAGAAATGAACCAAAAAGTACAAAATGTACTTGATCAGGTAAGACCCTATTTACAAGCCGACGGTGGCGATATCAACTTTGTGGAGCTAACCGACGACATGGTGGTAAATGTGGAATTGACCGGGGCTTGCGGATCATGCGCATTCAGCACCATGACCTTGAAAAATGGTGTGGAAGCCACCTTAAAAAAAGTATTGCCCGAAATTAAAGAGGTGGTAGCCATCAATCTGTAAATCAGACTGATTCGCGATATTTTGTCTCCCTACGAAAGATAGCGCGCCACGATGGGCATCCGCCTTCCCATACCGAAGGCCTTGCCCGTTACACGCAAAATGGGAGGCGTTTGGTAGCGTTTGTATTCGTTCAGGTTAACCAACTTGAGTATCCGGTGTACCAGGTTTGCATCGAAACCCATGGCCACAATTTCTTTGGGGCCATTTCTTTTTTCAATGTATTGGTAGAGTATCTCATCCAAAATATCATATTCAGGAAGTGAGTCGGTATCCTTTTGGTCGGGTCGCAACTCAGCCGACGGGGGTTTGGTAATGATATTTTCCGGAATAACTTCTGTGTCCTTATTCATGTAGCGAGCCAATTGAAACACCTTGGTTTTGTACACGTCGCCAATGACCGACAATCCGCCATTCATATCACCATACAAAGTACCATATCCTACGGCAGCCTCACTTTTGTTACTGGTATTCAGTAGTATATATCCAAATTTATTGGACAAACCCATAAGCACCACCCCCCGGATACGTGCCTGCAGGTTCTCTTCCGCCACGTTGAAAGGCAGTCCTTTAAAATAGGGAGCAAGCATCTCCTCCAGGGCGCCAAAGCCCTTTTCGATGGGAATGGTATCGTAGGGCATGCCCACATTGATAGCCAATTGCTCGGCATCGCTCACCGAGTGGTCGGTAGAAAAGCGTGAAGGCAACAATACATTGTACACGTTTTCGGCACCTAAGGCCCGCGCGGCCAGCACTGCCGTAACAGCCGAGTCGATACCCCCTGAAAGTCCCAGAATGGCCTTTTTAAATCCGAGTTTACCAAAATAGTTGCGAATCCCCATCACCAATGCATCGTGAATCAAGGCGATTTCGCTCGGGTTTTCGGGTTGTATGTCGGGCACCGATTGGTGGAGCTCATCCGTTTCCACTACCCTGAAATCCTCAGAAAAATATTTGAGTTCGTGAACCAAACGTCCCTGCGTGTCCATCACCAATGATCCCCCGTCGAAAAGCAATTCGGTTTGCGCCCCCACGTGGTTGACATAAACCAACGGAAGTCCATATACCCGGGCATTTTTTTCCAAAACCTGTTTTCTGGTCCTGGCCTGTTCGTAATGGAAGGGAGAAGCAGCGATATTGATCATGAGGTCAGGATGAAAGGCCATCAACTCCTCCATTGGGTTGGCCACATAGAGGGGGTTGTCCTGCACATTCCACAAATCCTCACAAATGGTTATGGCCAATCGTTTACCCTTAAAATCAACAACTTGAAATTTTCTGTTGGGTTCAAAATAGCGGTATTCATCAAAAATATCGTAATTGGGCAAAAGTGTTTTGTGTACCAATTGCTGTACCTTTCCCTGGTACAAAAAGGCCGCCGAATTAAACAAGGGTTTACCCTTGGGAGCGGCATTGTAGGTGGGAAGTCCGATGACGACACCTATGTGATCGCAGTGGGGAGCAATGCGGAAAAGCGACTCTTTACACTGATCGACAAAGTCGGTAAATTCCAGAAAATCGCGCGGTGGATAGCCCGAAATGGCCAACTCGGCAAAAACAACCAAATCTGCCTGTTGCGCTTTAGCCTGTTGAATGGACTGGACAATTTTTTGCACATTTTCATCAAAATTGCCAATATGGTAATTTAACTGAGCGAGGGCTATCTTCAATTGACTGTATTTTATTGTGTTGACTAAAAAATGATGGCCAAATTCAATTCCAGGAAATGATTTCTGGCTGAATTTTTCTCTTCCGGGTTGGCACCGTTGTTACCTTTTAATATGTTGAGAAAAGCATTATCGTATTTCAACCCTGTACGGAGGTAGGTATCGCCATGGAGCGGAATTTCCACTCCTGCACCCAATATGAGTGATTCGCGGGTAAAACGGGTATCACCGGTAACATCGTGATTTTGTGTTTCTACCAAATCGCTGTTATCGGGCAGGAAAGAATCGTCTCCCTTGGCAGAAAGCCTGAATCCCAGACCAAATCCAATTTGACCGTAATACCTCAAACCTTTGATTTCGTTGGTCTTCATGGTAAACACCAGAGGTACCTCAATGTATTTGGTTTTGTATTTTCGGGTCATAATACCATCTGTAAGTTGATTGTTTGCCTGGAGGGTAATGGCATCGTGATATTCCATTTTGCCGTTGAGAAACACCATGTCGAAACCCGTGGTAAAGGAATAATTCTCCATCATGTAAATATCGGCCACGAAACCCCAGGCGCCGCCAAACTGAACACCTTTGTTCACATAATTATCCTCGTTGCTGTTGAACCAACCCAAATTGGCGCCGACTTTAAAACCAAACTGAAACGGTTTATGCTGGGCCTGCAGCGACACAGAAACCAATAAAATAAGGGAAAAGAATATTTTTCTCATGCTTTCGGAAGTTTATACAAAGATATAATTTCAACTAAAAACAATTTGCATAACACAAAATATATTTATCTTTGATATTCTAATTTAACCATAAAAATCGAAAACATGAAAAAACTTACGCTTCTTTTTGTCGCCCTGCTTGCCTCAGGGGTGATGTTTGGTCAGTTTACAATCGGACCGCAAATTGGCTATACTACCTCCAAACTCACCACCAATACCAGTGAAATAACGAGTCAGGTTAAAAGCAACTTCGTTTTTGGTGCCTTTGCCCGTTTTGGAGAAAAAATATACGTGCAGCCGGAAGTTAACTGGCTCACTCAGGGAGGAATCTGGGAGTATAAAGTCAACCCAACGGATGATCCCAGTGAGATAACCATGAAATACAAAACCATTCAGATTCCGGTAAGCGTTGGTTGGCGAATTATCGATTTAAAACTCGCCAGCATCCGTGTTTTTGGTGGTGTAGCGGCCAACATCATCACCGATAAATCATTATCCTTTAAAAATGTTGTGGATCCAATCAAAGAAGCAGACCTGAGCAACATGATATGGCAGTATCAGGTGGGAGCAGGAGTTGATGTACTCATGTTAACCCTGAATGTAAGGTACATGGGTGGAATAAACGACATGTTTAAAAACGATATTCAAATTGAAGGAAATACCATGTCCACCAAATCAAACCTGTTTATGGTTACTCTTGGGTGGAAGATTCTCTAAATGAAATATCTATTACTTAACGAGAAATGTCAGTACTTTTGTGCTGACTTTTTTTTTACCATGAAAAATCGACTCCTGACATTATTGATTTCCGGCGTTGTGGCCATTTTCGCTTCGTGCAGCCGCCAACAAGCAAGTCAATGGCCCATTCCCTCCAACGAACTAACCACAAAACCCGTTGATATTCAGCGTTATGGAAAAACACTTTTTTCGCTCGACACCAATAATTTTCTTCAGGAATTACAAGCCATTCAACCCCAATACCGGTCGTTTATTGGTGATGGCTACCAGGATTCGGCTCAATGGAAACAATTGTACGATTTTGTAACCGACACCCAACTAATCCGCTTGAATCAACGCACCCAGGAGGTATTTCACGACATAAGTCGTATGGAAGATCAACTGACGGAAGCCTTTGGTCGTTTTCATTACTTTTTTCCTGGTCAGTCGCTTCCAACGCTATACACCTATGTGTCGGGCATGCACTACGAAAACCCCATGGAGAAGTATCAAAATCAGATGATTATTGCTCTGGATGTATATTTGGGAGAAGACTTCGAGCCCTATAAGTACCTGGGACTTCCCCACTACCGGATCAGAAGAATGACCCCCGACTATGTGGTGATCGACGTGATGAAGACACTTTACAATACAGACCTGAATCCAAAGATCCGACAAAAAACCCTTCTCGATCGCATGATAGGAGCCGGCAAAATGATGGTCTATCTGGACGCCATGCTTCCCGATACTCCTGACACCTTAAAAATTGGCTATACCACTGCCCAATGGAAGTGGATGGAGGAAAATAAGCAAGAGGTTTGGGCTTATCTTGTAAAAAACAACCTCTTTTACTCCTCCGACTACGACATTCAAACCAAGCTCATTCAGGAAGCCCCCTTTACCACAGGGTTTTCCAACGAGTCTGCACCACGAGTGGGTGCTTGGCTGGGCTGGCAAATTGTGAGGGCATACCACCAACAACACCCCGATATTACTTTAAAAGAGCTCATCCTCAACCCAGACACCCAGGAAATTTTACAAAAATCGGGGTACAAGCCATAGAAAATTTCCACTAACGGGAATAATTCCAAGGTTTTTACGTTACATTTGTAACCACAAACCTAATTGAAACCCATGTTAGTTAAAACGTATGGCAGCGCCATACATGGAATCGACGCACTTATTATTACCATCGAAGTTAATATTGGTAAAGGAATCAAGTTCTATTTGGTAGGACTTCCCGACAATGCCGTGAAGGAAAGTCAGCAACGGATGGTGGCAGCCCTCGAAAATATCGGCTACCGCTTTCCCGGCCAGCGCATCGTTGTCAACATGGCACCTGCCGACATCAAAAAGGAAGGTTCTGCCTACGATTTACCCATTGTTATTGGGATTTTGGCAGCAAGCATGCAAGTAAACAGCGACATGCTCGATCAATTTGTTATGATGGGCGAACTGTCGTTGGATGGTAGTTTAAAACCTATCAGGGGTGCCTTGCCAATTGCCCTTAAAGCCAGGGAACAAGGGTTTAAAGGGATTATTCTGCCCAAAGCAAACGCACCCGAAGCAGCCGTGGTAAAAGGCATTGAAACCTACGGATTCGATCACCTGAACGACGTCATCAACATGTTGGAGGGCCTATCGGATCCACAACCCATACAAGCCAATCTCGACGAGATCATCCATTCCTCCTTCAACAAATATGCCTTCGATTTCGAGGACGTAAAAGGACAGGAAAACATTAAGCGCGCCATGGAAATTGCCGCAGCAGGAGGACACAATGCCATCATGATTGGCCCTCCTGACTCCGGTAAAACCATGTTGGCCAAGCGATTACCCTCCATCCTGCCACCCATGACCCTGGAAGAGGCACTGGAAACCACCAAGATCCATTCGGTTGCCGGAATATTGGGAGAAAGCACAGGTTTGGTGGTCAACCGTCCCTACCGCTCACCTCACCACACCATCAGCGATGCAGGTTTGGTGGGAGGAGGCACCTATCCTCAACCGGGAGAAATTTCGCTGGCACAAAACGGAGTGCTTTTTTTGGATGAACTGCCTGAATTTAAACGCTCGGTACTTGAGGTGATGCGCCAGCCCATGGAAGACCGTGTGGTAACCATTTCGCGGGCACGCATTACTGTAACCTATCCGGCTTCATTCATGCTCATCGCCGCCATGAACCCTTGTCCGTGTGGTTATTACAACGACCCCCACCGCGATTGTGTTTGCTCACCGGGGGCCGTAAAAAACTACCTCAACAAAATTTCGGGTCCCCTACTCGACCGCATCGACCTTCACGTGGAAGTAACACCCGTACCCTTCAAAGACCTGGCCGAAACCCCAAAGGGCGAAAAGAGTCATCGAATCAGAGAGCGGGTGGTGGCAGCCAAAAAAATTCAGGAGCTCAGGTTTGCCGACAGTCTCAATATTTTCAGTAATGCGCAAATGTCGTCCCAAGACATCGATAAATATTGTATTTTGCAGCCGCAAGGAGAAAGTTTACTGAAAACAGCCATGGAACGTTTGAATCTCTCAGCCCGAGCATTTACAAGGATAAAAAAAGTGGCCCGAACCATCGCCGACCTGGACAATTCAGCCGATATCAAGGCCGAACATTTGGCGGAAGCCATCCAGTTCAGAAGCCTTGACAGAGAAAATTGGGGTGCCTGAGCCGAGGTAATTCATTTCCGGACATGGTATTTTATTAAAATGTACCGTTAAAGGATGAACAATAAAAGGGACAATTACACCATTGAGGATATCAACCGCCTCAACAACAATACCATGATGGAACATCTTGGCATTGAATACACCGAAGCCTCTCCGGGCTGCATCAAAGCTACCATGCCTGTTGATCACCGTACCCACCAACCCATGGGACTTCTTCATGGCGGAGCCAGCGTGGCACTCGCCGAATCGGTGGGCAGCATAGGGTCGGCGCTTTTGGTTGACCTGGAACATTATTCTGTGGTGGGGGCTCAAATCACAGCCAATCACCTGCGGAGCGTTACCGACGGGATAGTGATGGCCGAAGCCAAAATTATCCATCAGGGACGAAACACCCATGTGTGGAATATCGACATTACCGACGAAAGGGGAAGAACCATTTCCACCTGCCGGCTCACCAATTTTATCCTAAAAAAATGATTTCCAGCCCGCCCACAAACACCATCAATTTGCTTTTGCAAAAAGGCATCCCTTTTGCCATTTATCGATTGCCTGACACCCATGAAGACGTGCTGGTATGTCAGAAAAACAAAGAAGTGGGTGAAATCGACATTCTCGACATCAACGAATTTTCCGGATTTGTGGTGGCACCTTTCAAATGTGCCCGTACCGGCATGGGATTCCTGATTAAGCCCGACTTTATCCTTCACGGAGAAGAAATACCTCCTGCATTTTTCCAATTTTTGGAAGAAAGCGAGGACGTTATCAACCACGATCCCCCCATCGACAACCATGTAATCAGTCGTCATGCCTACCTCAACAACACCGAATACCTCATCAATCTGCTTCAAAAAGAACAACTGCACAAGGTGGTATTTTCGAGGGTGATATCCAACCCACTACATTCAGGGTACTCGGCAGGGGCATTTTACGCCCAATTAACCAACGACTATCCCGAAGCTTTTGTTTATCTGTTTCACATACCAAATCAGGGCACCTGGGCAGGGGCCACACCCGAATCGCTGCTGTCGTTAAACGATCGTCAGGCAGCTACGATGTCGTTGGCAGGTACACGACCCTATCATCCCGATACCACCGGAGTGCCTTGGTCGGAAAAAGACACCAAAGAACAATCGTATGTTTCCCAATTCATTGGTAACCTGTTATCTGAAATTGGCATCTCCAACTATCAGGTGAGCCCACCCACGTCCAAGCGGGCAGGTCATTTGGAACACCGGCTAACCCGGTTCACCATTCCCATCGACGAGCTTTCCGACAAAACAGGTAAAATCATCATGGGCCTGCATCCCACCCCGGCAGTATGTGGTTTGCCAAAAGGAGATGCCTACCATTTGATTATGCGTGCCGAGCAACACGACCGAAGGTTCTATACCGGTTTTCTGGGGCCGTGGAACCTGCAGGAAAAATCACACCTTTTTGTAAATCTTCGATGTGCAGAGATGGGTTCTGACGGATACAATATTTATGTGGGTGGAGGATTAACAGCCGATTCGGTAGCAGAACGTGAATGGGACGAAACTGTATTAAAATCGCAAACGTTGATGTCGGTGATGGAAAAAATACAGAAATTTGCCCCATGACCACCGACAAAAAATCTGTAGCCCTATTGGCCGACCTTCTGACCAAGCGAGGACTTCAACACCTCGTGCACTCTCCGGGCTCGCGCAATGCACCCATTATCATCGCCTTCAGCCACTGTGAGCAAGTTGAAATAACCACCTGCGTGGACGAAAGAAGCGCCGCCTTTTACGCCATGGGACTGGCTTTGGAAACCGGAAAACCCGTGGCCATCGATTGTACCTCGGGTACCGCACCACTCAATTATGCCCCGGCCATTGCAGAAGCCTATTATCAACAGATTCCATTGTTGGTTTTAACTGCAGACCGATCGGCGAAGCACGTGAACATCGGTGACGGCCAAACCATCAATCAAAACAACGTATTTACCAATTATGTAAAAAAGAGCTTTACACTTCCTCAGGAAATTGATGAAGCTGCTGATTTTTCACATGCAGAAAAACTGATCAATGAGGCCATCACTACCTGCATTGATCCTGCACCGGGACCCGTGCACATCAACATTCCACTCGACGAACCCCTGTATCAACAAAACCAGGAAGTGATTGAAGGAGTGGCTGTTGTTCACGAAAGTAATGAAAGCCGTTCCAATCCAATACTGCCCAGGCACCTGGTCGAACACCTGAAGAAAAGCCCAAAGGTGATGGTCGTTGCCGGACAAATGAAACCCGACAAAAAACTGAACGAACAACTGAACCTGTTGCGGCAGAAAAAAAACACGGTGATCCTCACCGAAACCACTTCCAACTTGTATCATCCCGATGATATTGACGGTATCGACAATGTGGTTTCCACCATTCAACCAAAGGAAGTGCTTGAGTTTACGCCGGATGTATTGATCACCTTTGGAGGAGCCATCGTTTCGAAGATGATAAAAAAATTCCTTCGCGACAACAGTCCCCAACACCATTGGCACCTATCTGCATCAGGAGAAAAATTGGATACCTATTTCTGCCTCAGTGGCACCTTCAAGGCAAATCCGGCAGAAGTTATGGAGTTGCTAAGTCAACACATCACCTCCGATTCATCTGATTTTAAGTCGCGATGGTTGTCGAGGAAAAAGAAAGTAAACCAAATAAGAGACGCTTTTTTAAATAATCAGGAATATTGCGACCTCAAAGTTTTCGACCACATACGCAAACAACTACCTAAAGGGGTCAACCTCCATTTGGGAAACAGCACACCGGTAAGGTATTCGCAACTGTTTGGAAGCACCCCCAATACCACCTACTACAGCAACCGTGGGGTGAGTGGCATCGATGGGCAAATATCCACCGCTGCGGGCATCGCCACCGCTTCACCCGAAAAACTTAACATTTTGATTACAGGTGATTTGGGATTTCTATACGACAACCATGGCTTGTTACTTCTCCCCCATTGTCCCAATTTGAAAATCATCGTCATCAACAATCAGGGCGGAGGAATTTTCAGGTTTATCCCCGGACCGGATACCGTTGCTGGATTTGAGGAGTATTTTGAGGCAAAACACCAACTTAATTTTGAACACCTCGCCAAGGCTTTTCATGTGGAATACGCGAAAGCACGAAACATCAAAGAATTAAACGAGGTATTGCCGACATTTTTCAACAACTCATCCGGATCGATGGTACTGGAAGTACAAACACCTTCGGAGCTCAATGCAGAAATCCTGCGACAATATTTTAAAACACTGAAAGAAAGTTAGTACGAAGGAAGCTGCCACGGTAATTCGCCTGCCAACACAATCCTTTCCGGACTCACCCGTGCTTGTACCACGATGATTTCCACGCCATGCCGGTGGGCATTCACCAAGGCTCTTCCATACTCAGGATCAATCTCCATGGCAGGAGCAAACATGTCCACATCCATGCGTTGCACCACATACAACATCACCGCCCGCATTCCTTGCTGTTTCACTTCAACCAGTGTATCCAGGTGCTTTCGTCCACGGGTGGTAACTGCATCCGGAAAAAGCGCCAGATTTCCTGCTTTCATGGTCACATTCTTCACTTCGATAAAGCATTTTTCGTCTTCCTTTTCTGCCAGCAAGTCGAACCGGCTGTTTCCAAATTTCACCTCAGGGGTAACTTTTGAATAACCCGTAAGTTTTTCAATTGCACCTTCACTCACCCAGCGATAAGCCAATTTGTTGGGCATCATGGTATTTACTCCCACCCACCCTTCGTTGATGAAAATCATCTCCCAGGTATAACGGGTTTTGCGTTTGGGATTTTCGGAAAGAGAGAGAAAAACAGGCGCGTTGGCTTCTAAACAGGAGTTCATGGAACCCGAGTTGGTACAATGAGCCACCACTTCTGAACCATCCTGCAGCAGGATGTCGGCCAAAAAACGCTTGTACCTTCGGATAAGCCTTCCTGAAATGAGCTGATTATTAAAATCCATGGGGCAAAAGTAGGTAATGCGGTGGTATGACCCCATGATGCCCATGTTTTTTATATATTCGTTGCCTCAACTTTAAATCAAAAATCATGTCACAACGCGAATGGAAATCCATGCGAGATTTTGAGGAAATCAAGCTCGAATACTGGAATCATATAGCTAAAATCACCATCAACCGACCACGATACTACAACGCCTTTACCCCAACTACCACCACCGAAATGGCAGTAGCATTGGAGATACTGCGAGAAGATCAGGAAGTGTACACCATCATTCTCACCGGGGAAGGCGACAAAGCCTTTTGCAGTGGCGGCGATCAAAACGTGAAAGGAAAAGGCGGATATATCGGTAAGGATGGCATTCCCCGATTGAATGTGCTGGATGTTCAACGCAAGATCAGGTCGATGCCTAAACCCGTGATTGCCATGGTTAATGGTTTTGCCATTGGAGGCGGACATGTGCTGCATGTGGTATGCGACATGACCATTGCTTCCGACAATGCCCGCTTTGGACAGACAGGGCCAAAGGTGGGCAGCTTTGACGCCGGACTGGGATCCTCGTATCTGGCCAGCATCGTGGGTCAGAAAAAGGCACGCGAAATTTGGTTTTTAAACAAACAATACACCGCCGCCGAAGCCCTCGACATGGGTTTGGTAAACAAGGTTGTTCCGCTCCACCAGTTGGAAGATGAAACCGTGGACTGGTGCCTCACCATGCATCAACGCAGCCCCATGGCCTTGCGCATGATCAAGTTGGGAATGAACGCAGAACTCGACGGGCAAATTGGTTTACAGGAATTTGCCGGCAATGCCACCCTACTGTATTATCTAACCGATGAAGCGCAGGAAGGTAAACATGCCTTTCTGGAAAAACGCGACCCCGATTTTCATCAATACCCCAAATTTCCCTGACCTTGACACCGCCAACCAAAAACCCGCGTAAGTGGATGGCCTGGATAAAGGCAGCACGTTTGCGCACCTTGCCCCTTGCCCTTTCCAGCGTGATCATGGGAAGTTTTTTGGCCATCGATGCAGGACATTACAAACCATGGGTCATTGGACTGGCCTTGCTCACGACCCTATTTTTGCAAATCCTGTCAAATTTTGCCAACGATTACGGCGATTCGGCCAAGGGAACCGACAATGAACACCGACTTGGGCCCATGCGTACCGTGCAAAGTGGCGAAATTTCTCATAGCGAAATGCGCAAAGGAATTGCCGTTATGGTGTTGTTATCACTGGTTTCGGGTGTTCTGCTGATATATGTGGCATTGGGAACCCAATGGATAAAGGGCTTACTTTTTTTGTTGTTGGGTGTGGCTTCCATAGCTGCTGCCATAAAATATGTGGTTGGGGAAAACGCCTATGGTTACCGGGGATTGGGCGATATATTTGTATTTCTGTTTTTTGGATTGGCAGGCGTTGCGGGAACCTATTACCTCAATACACTCAGTCTGCCTTGGGATATTTGGTTGCCCGCAGCGGCTCTGGGGTTTTTCAGTACGGGAGTACTCAACCTCAACAACATGCGCGATGCCGACAACGATCTGCGTTCCGGAAAAATCACCATTCCGGTACGATTGGGACCCTCATATGCCAAAATCTACCATATGATGCTCATCCTGTTTGGCTGGACCTCCGCCTTCCTGTTCAATTATATAAATCACCTCGACATCACCCAATGGATGTATGCAGTGGTGCTTCCCTTGTTTGTTTTGGATTTGATAAAAATTGTACGCACAAAAAATCCCAGGGCACTGGATCCCTTTCTGAAAAAACTTGCTTTGAGCACCCTCACCTTCACCATTCTGTTTGGAATAAGCCTGATTGCCTTTTAAACCGGTCTTGATTTTTTGTATTTTTACATAAAAAAGTCATGCTCTCAGCCCGTTATTTTCCATACCGCCTGATTTTTAAATTCGATGCTGGAACCTCCCGTGGAATTTTGAAAAATAAGGACTCCTGGTTTATTGAGGTTTGGAACAAAGATGCCCCCGAAATACGGGGAATTGGCGAATGTAGCCTGATACCCGGATTGAGTCCCGACCGAACCGCCGGCATAGAAGCCAAATTGAGAGAAATCTGCCAGAACATCAACCAACTTGATGAACGCCTGAGGCAAAGCCTGCTTGATTTTCCGGCCATCAGGTTTGGTTTGGAAACGGCATTGCAGGACCTCAAAACAGGAGGAAAAAGAATTTTATATCCTTCACCCTTTACTGAAGGAATTGCCTCCATCCCCATCAACGGGCTTATTTGGATGGGAAAATATAAGGAGATGCTGGAACGCATTCATCAAAAAATAAACGATGGCTTCCGGTGTTTAAAAATGAAAGTGGGTGCCATCGCTTTCGATGAAGAAATCAAACTCTTACAACTTATCCGACACGAGTTTTCATCCGAAAGTCTTGAACTGCGATTGGATGCCAACGGTGCTTTTGAAACCGCCAATGCCATGCAAAAGCTGGAACGGCTGGCCATTTTCAACATCCACTCCATCGAGCAGCCCATCCGTCCACGGCAATGGGAACACATGGCCGAGCTTTGCCGAAAAAGCCCCATCCCCACTGCCCTGGATGAAGAGCTGATTGGTATCAGAAGCAGCAGCGAATTGTCGAGGATGTTGCAATATATTCGACCGAAATACGTGATACTCAAGCCCAGCCTGATTGGTGGGATTGCCATGGCCAACAGTTTTATACAAGCGGCCAACAGCAACCGGATTGGGTGGTGGGTAACCTCAGCTTTGGAATCGAATGTCGGACTCAACGCCATTGCCCAATGGACTTACACACTGCAAAACCCACTGCCTCAAGGCTTGGGAACGGGCCAACTGTTTACCAACAACGTGGAATCGCCGCTGCACATGGATTCGGGCCGATTGCATTACCAACCCGAAGGTAAGTGGAACCTAAATCCTTTGTTTAAAAAACCCTGATACATGAAAATCTATTTCGAACATCAGGTAGCTACATTGGATGAATTTTTAATTCAGTGCCGGGAGCGACTCATGCTATCGACCCCGGAACCATGGGAAAGGGCAGTTTTTCAATTTATGATCGATTGGCACAACGCAAGCCCTGTGGTGGAAGTGACCACATCAGGCTCTACCGGAACAGCCAAAACCATCCAACTACCCAAAAAATACATGAGGATCAGTGCCCAATCCACCTTAAAATTTCTGAACATTCCCCGAAACAGCACCGCCTGGCTATGTCTTCCGGCCAACTACATAGCGGGTAAAATGATGATTGTAAGAGCTTTAGAAGGAAATATGGATTTGGTAATATCCAAACCTGAATCAAAACCGGCACTCCCTGAGTTGAGTTCCATCGCTTTAACAGCCATGGTTCCGATGCAGGTGGAACAATGGACCACACACCCCGACGACATCCAACTGCTTGAGCAGCACCTTAGCCATTTGTTGATTGGCGGCGCCACCGTTTCAGCACCTTTGGAAACAAAACTTCGGCCCATGCAAGGCCTATCCATCTGGCATACCTATGGCATGACAGAAACCATCACCCATGTGGCGTTGCGAAAAATTAATGGTCATGACCACCAGGCAGGCTTTGTTCCATTACCCGGGGTAACGATTGAAAGAAACAACAAAAATTGTTTGGTAATCAACTTCCCGGAAATCGGAGTCAACCAATTACATTCCAACGATTTGGTAGAAATATTTCAGGATGGCAGCTTTGGATATGTTGGCCGTGCCGATTGGGTGATCAACAGTGGCGGCATCAAATTGAGTCCGGAAAAAATAGAAGCCAAACTCGAAGGACATCTGCCATGTCCGTTTTTCATTACCTCGCTTCCCGACCTTGTTTTAGGCGAAAAAGCAGTGTTGTGCCTTGAAGACCAAGGCCATCTGCTATTAAAAATCTGTGAATTCTGGAAAATCATTGAGTCGAAGCTGAAAAAAACGGAGATTCCGAGAGAAATTCATTTCGTGAAAAAGTTTTTAAGATCAGACACCGGAAAACTGCGCCGAAAAGACACCCATTATTTGCTAAAAGAAAAATTGAAATGTCTTTAATTTTTATTTACTTTAGTACCCGCTTATCTTCATATCAGAGGTAGGTCAGAATTAGCCAAATAATTCCGTTTATGATAATTATTTTGAATACTTTTTTAAAGAAGTGAAACCATGGGCACAAATAGCACATATAATTTTTCGGGAAAAGTGATATTAATAGTGGAAGATACTGAAACCAGCAACCGCTTCTATAATGCAGCACTAAGTCGCACCAATGCCAGCCTCCTGTGGGCCATCAACGGCGATGAAGCCCTGAAAAAAGCCGAGGAAAACCCCAATATCGACGCCATACTTTTGGACCTGAACCTTCCGGGAATAAGTGGATTTGAAGTATTAAAAACCATCCGTGCCAAAAACAAAGATGTTTCCATTATTGTACAAACCGCTTATGTGCTGTCGGGAGAGGAAGCTACCTGTTACGAGTTGGGAGCCAGCGATTTCATTTCAAAACCCATTATGCTTGATCATTTGCTTGGAACACTCAACAAACACTTAATGGTCTAGTTTTTCTGATCGATTATCTGTTTTGCCTCCATGACAATCCTGTCTATCTGTTTCTTTGTTTTGCCCAATTTGCGTAATACATCTTGTTGTTGCAACAAAGTGCGACATAAAATAATATCCTGATCAAGGAGATAAACCTTTTCAGCTTTTGTAAGTAAGTGCAAGGCTGTTATTGGGTGAAATCCGGCACGGTCGATCAAATCGCGAAGACTCGATCTGGCAGGGTAATCCCACGAAATCATTTTTAATCCGGCACAAGTACCATATTGAATGGCATCGCCCGTAAAACGGGTATTGGTAACTATCCAGCCTTCATAATTCATATCAGGTTCATGGCGTTTCTGCCAGGCACTTTTCATATCAAGAAAGCGCGACTGAATGTACAAGGCCACTTTTACGTCGCTTTTGCGGGCAATATCGTTGTGAAATTTACATTCCACCATCACCTTTAATCCGGGTTTGTCGGCCACCACATCCAGTTCGTGACTTACGCAAGTCCCTTGTTCCACCACACCTACCTTACAACCATAACCCTGTTCTTTCAACAATTCGCCCACAAGGTATTCAAAAGGATGACCTGTGGGACCCAGATCAAGAATGGCTTTTTTAAGGCGGTAACGACCGGCCACCTTGTTCGACTTTTTGCGCAATTGTGCATAAGCCATTTTATACAATGCATGGGTTGACATTCCGTCGGTTATCTGTACCATCACCAAATCCACCACACGATCTACTTCGGCTCTATCGGCTCCGGCTCTCAGCAAGGAGTTTCTGAGTTTTTCCACATCAAAGTCAGCTGTTTCGCCATTTCTCTTTACAATCCTTTTCATACCTATATGTTCGGGAAAATTTTCGTGTGAAGATACAAAAAAAGCCCATTCCATTAGGTGAAATGAGCTTCCAAAAAAAATGAACAATTACAGCTATATGGTTGTATGAACTTTTCAATTAATGGTTTTCTTTCTTGATGAGAGGGCCGAAAACCGTACCTGTTTGGTGATACTAAAGTAAGCATAAAGCCAAGGATTGAGTTGATTGGTGAGACTTATTTTCAATAACAAGCCTGATTTTAACGGGCCAACTGCCTGACTTGCCCTATTCAAACGATTGCAAATCAAATACTCCTCCTCTTCTCCAACCTGCAATTAAACCAAAAATGTTATGTTTTCCCCGATTTACAAAGGGAATGGGCCTTGAAATCCATGTGGAATCCGATCAAAAAACCACCCAAAAAGCCATATATGGATACAAGAGCGTAGTCAAGCATGCCTTGCAAAAAAATCGGGATGAATGGCAACCATTCACCCCGATGTCATCAGAAAAATATTCAAGCTATTTTTTTACAAACTTTTGCGTTACACGTTGACCGCTCGTCATCGAGGCACTTACCATGTAAAGTCCGCGGGGCAATGATTGCGTATCGACCGAAACAGTGCCGACCCCTGCACTTTCTTTTGACCACACCAACTTACCGAGGGCATCATATACCTGTATGTCAGCAATTTCTCCGGATGCCTGCACTTGAAGTATCTGATCAACAGGATTGGGAAAAACCGTGATGGTTTGAGGAATATTGACTCCGTCTTCCACGTCGAGGTAGGTTCCCTGGCTAAGCTTTTTTGTAGTATAGATATGGAACTCGCCGGCCTTGAGGTTGATGGGCTCATTTTTATTGAACACATTGATGGAATCGCTGCTAAAAAAGTCGTACCAAATGCCGGCCTGTTGGAAATTGGGATCAACCGACCCGTCCACCACGTCAAAATTACCTACGATGGTTACATCCATGGTACTGTGGTTCAGGTGAATGGTTTTGTATAAGGAATTCCCTCCGTCGATGGAAAAATCGGTGGTACTGAATGCCGGTTCACTTTTCTTGAGTTCGATGAGTGCTTTAAAAACATTGTAAACGCGCTTGCGGTTGGGGTTATCGTAATATGACCATTTCACCGGCTTGGGGCTCAGTCGGCAATTGTCGTTGACGGTACCATCTTCGCAAGTATTGATGGAATAATCGTAGCCCAGTTCACCAAACTGCCAAATCATTTTGGGCCCGGGAACGGTGATAAAAAATGCTGCAGCGGCTTCCACCCTGCTCAGCGCGGTGTTTAAATCACGTGTGGAATAACTTCCACTGGAGTTTCCCCAGGTTAGATTTTTATACATCATGCGCTCCTCGTCATGACTTTCCATGTAGCCCACCACATGAGGTTTCGACCAGCCACGTTCTTCATAGGAAATCCACGACAAATCATTTTCTGTGGGATGACCCATCGACGACTGACAATAGTTCCAGTTAAGATTTCCCCACAAGAGCATTCCTGCATCGGCCAACACTTCTTCCTCCGAATTGACGGTAAGATGTTCCAACAACACCAGGGCATCCTCTTTTACGGCGAATATTTGATTGGCCATTCGCTCGAGGATGTCGATGCGCGCCTGGTCGTAACCCCATCCATCGCCGGGGGTATTGGTAAATCCTTTGGTAAAATCGAATCGGAATCCATCTACTTTGTATTCCTGAATCCAATAACGGTTGACACGGTCCACAAAATCTTTGGTGGCCTGGCTTTCGTGATTAAAATCGCTTCCCCAGCTGTAAGTAGGATTGGGTGAAGTTACATTAAACCATGGATTGTTGGCCGCAGGGCGGTTGTTTTCGCCATCCCAATACATCATGGCCAGCGGACAAGTTCCGTAGGCATGATTCAACACCATGTCCATAATAACGGCAATTCCTCTTTTATGACATTCGTCCACGAGGGCTTTGAAGGTATTTTTGGGGCCATAATATTTATCTACAGCAAAATAATAGTTGGGGTTATAACCCCAGCTGATGTTTCCTTCGAATTCGCTAACGGGCATAAACTCAACGGCTGTTACCCCCAGATTGGCCAGATAATCCAAGGTATCCAACACACTGTTGAATGTTCGGGCGGTAGTAAAATCGCGAACCAGAAGCTCATAAACCACGAGGTGTTCGGGGTCGGGGGTGGCAAAGTTTTCCACTTCCCAGGGATAAGGCTCCTGACCTGTTTGAAACACGGTGGCAATGCCGGAAGTTTTTCCGGTGGGATACTCGATGAGGTTGGGATAGGTGGAACTGGAGATGTATTTGTCGTTCCACGGATCGCTCA
This sequence comes from Bacteroidales bacterium, assembly GCA_965140775.1. Classification (GTDB taxonomy): domain Bacteria; phylum Bacteroidota; class Bacteroidia; order Bacteroidales; family F082; genus UBA6244. The sequence goes on from OZ223471.1 coordinate 3,478,402, forward strand.
CCTGGTCGGCATAAATATCACCTACACGAATGGTTCCATCAATCAGGTATTGAAAAATATACTGCTTTCCCTCTTCCAACCCTGATATTTCCACCCAAAAATGCATACCATCGGGGGTGATTTTCATTTCGTAGGCTTCTTCGAGCTCCCAGTCGCTGAAATCGCCGATGGCGAAAATGTATTCCTTTTCGGGAGCATACAAACTGAGCAAAACCGTGTTGGCATCCAGGTAATTAATACCATCCACCACTCCATCAGGGCGCGCTTCCACTACGGCGGGTCTTCTTACATAAACATAAAGGCTGTCGAAAGCTGTTTCGGTATCATTTTTCGCCATTACTTTTACCCAATGTTTTCCGTAGGTATCGGCTGTAAACGTGGTAAAAAACGATTCCCCTGTTCCGGCATAGATTTGATTGTCGTCAACATAAACAAAGGTTGAATCGGCCTCGCTGCTGCTTCCCGAAACTTCCACCTGATCGTTTTGCTGAACCACTGTGGGTCGGTCGGAGGGCAAGGTAATCAGCACGTTGATGCCACCCACACTCACATCATAAAAAATATCGCTTCCATCTTCATTTTTTCCGGTGGCCGAGCCATCGGTATTTCTGAAGACAAAAGCCAGTTTCAGGATGGTTTCGTTGGCCGGAACGCCATAATATTCGCGGATGGTGGGTGTAATAATAAGTTGCCAGAGGTCTTCACCAATGGGGGAAAGCTTACACTCGGGTATGTTGGTAGTCCAACCGGCCTTCACATATTTCCAGTCGGAAGGAGAGGTGCTGGCATCGGTAATAACGCCGGTATGGGCATACACATCATCGGAAGTGCCTGCCAACCCACCGCTACCAAGTTGGGCATTAAATACAATGGTCACCATATCCTGATCGGTGGGAAAAGCCGGTGTAGCGGTAATTACCTGAGATTGGACAGTAAGCAGACTGACGGCAATAAATAAAAGGGATAAAAATATTTTTTTCATGTTGATGGGATTGATAGCTTACAAAGGTAGGTAAATTAAGGGGTGAAAGCCAATTCGTGTGCACTAACTTAAGGTTAAGACGCATGGCATATAATACAAGGTGTATAACAAACTGATGCAAACGATTGTTAAAGATCAATGGATCAGGGGGATCAATGGGATCAGGGGGATCAATGGATCAGTGGATCAGGGGGATCAATATGGTTAAATAAAGAGATTCCTCAATTGGCGCAAGCATCTACTGGCGCAAGCGTCCGCTTGTGCCTTGTTTTTGGTTCATCCATTTTCACTTCTTGTTAACCTACCAAAACGGATGTCATTTTGTTAATTCCCTAACGGGAAAAACACCCTCCAAAAACTGTTTCTATGGATATTAATGCCCTACGGGCAACAGCCTCGTTTGGTAGTTGTTGTTTGATAAATAGGTGTGCTCTCCCTTATCCCTTGTCACTTGTCACTTGTCACTTTCTTCTCAACTGGCGCAAGCCTCCGCTTGTGCCTTGTTTTTGGTTCATCCATTTTCACTTCTTGTTAACCTACCAAAACGGTTGTTATTTAGTTTATTCCCTAACGGGAAAAATACGCTCCTAAAATTGTTTCTATGGATATTGATGCCCTACGGGCAATAGCCGCGTTTGGTAGTTGATGTTTGATAAATAGGTGTGCTCTCCCTTGTCCCTTGTCCCTTGTCCCTTTTCACTTATCCCTTGTCACTTGTCCCTTTCTTCTCAACTGGCGCAAGCGTCCGCTTGTGCCTTGTTTTTGGTTCATCCAATATCACTCCTTGTTATCGTATCAAAACGGATGTCATTTTGTTAATTCCCTAACGGGAAAAACACCCTCCAAAAACTGTTTCTATGGATATTAATGCCCTTCTATGTTGTAATCCAAATTTTTTCTTCATTATTTCTTTCTTTTTTAGAGAGTTATTAATTTGACAATTTTACCATCGGGCAATACGAAGCCTGAAGGTTTTCCCCTCATTGTTAAATTATACTGGGCCTAGGCCCAGTATAATTTCTTGAACCTTCGGTATAAAACTTCACCTTCGGTTTCCCCTCATTGTAACGAATCCGGTCTATAAAAACACCCTTCTATCAGCGGACATAATTTAACCAGCCGCATTTCTGTGTTCAATTTATTATAGATAAGAGCTGTGGCCTACGGGTAACGGACACCCTATTCGGGGCCGCAAGGGAATTCAAACAGTCTCTTTATCATTGAGTTGCTTCTATTTCCGATTTCGTTTTTATTATATGACTGAATATACATATGCAGTTTCATTTTTAATTACATACCTTATTCGATTAATCAGTTTCTTCGCTATTCTTATTATGGCTTTGTTTGGCTCCATTCTTTTACATAATAATCCATAACTATACATCAGTGACGGATCTTTCTTTGATGCTACCCAGGCTGCTTCAACTATGACACTACGTAAAAAAAGATTACTCCTACGTGTAATGGTGCCAACGTTCTCTTTTTCTCCCGATGAATTGGTCGTCGGAACTAAGCCCACAAACGAACAAAGCTGGTCAAGATTCTTAAACCGTAAAATGTCTTCTATTTCGGTCAAAAGGGTTATGGCTGTTATAAGTCCTATTCCGGGGATAGTTTGCAACAGACTTAACTTTTTTGCATACTCCCCGTCTAGCTGTCTAAGGTGCCTGTTAATCTTTAATAGTTTTTTACGCAGCAGCAACGATGTATCCAAGGTGTCTTCAAGAACTATTTTTCCGTGCGAAGTGGATAGTTCGATATCATTTAACCATTTTGTGAATCTTCCTGACCAATGCCTTGAAGCTCCATCAAGTTCCAAAGGAATTTTTATCCCATTAAAATAAAGAAAGGACTTGATTCTGCTTTTGTGACGACTGATTTCTTTAACCAATGTTTTGCGGTAACGCACTAGCCCACGAAGCTCTTCCATACCCATGCTGGGAATATAAATGCCCACAAGTTCACCATTCTTGAGCGTTTTGGCAATCTTACGGCTATCGCGCTTGTCTTCCTTTTGGCGCTTTTCTTTATCAGTAGTGGGAATATCAGCAGGGTTGACAACAATATTTCTAATACCAAAACCCTCAAGTTCTCGATGAGCGCTGAACCCGCAAAATCCGGCTTCATATGCAGAATAGTAAATTGCACCAGGGAAGTTCTTAATCAGATAATTAGATAGCACCTCTGCACTTGGATCCTGCGAATACGTCTTGTGAATGCGATCATTTACCATTATTGTTACCTTCCAGCTTTTCAAATGAATATCAATTCCTACATAAACATTTTGTCCAGTAAAATCAATTTTTGTACTTTTAGTCTTCATAAGCCTACTTTTTGTTTTTGTGTTTTTTCTTTTCAAAAACTAAAATACAAAAACTCGGTGGGCTTATGATTTTACAAACATACAGCCTATGGGCAATAGCCGCGTTATTATATTGCTGATTAATTGGCAGTTGAGTTCTCTTTTCACTTGTCACTTGTCACTTTCTTCTCAACTGCCGCAAGCATCCGCTTGTGCCTTGTTTTTGGTTCATCCATTTTCACTTCTTGTTAACCTACCAAAACGGTTGTTATTTAGTTTATTCCCTAACGGGAAAAACACCATCCAAAAACTGCTTCTATGGACATTGATGCCCTACGGGGCAATAGCATCGTTGTTATGTTGTTGATTAATTGGCAGTTGAGTTCTCTTTTCCATTTTCCCTTGTCACTTGTCACTTGTCACTTTCTTCTCAACTGGCGCAAGCATCCGCTTGTGCCTTGTTTTTGGTTCATCCAATATCACTCCTTGTTAACATATCAAAACGGTTGTTATTTAGTTTATTCCCTAACGGGAAAAATACGCTCCTAAAATTGTTTCTATGGATATTGATGCCCTACGGGCAATAGCCTCGTTTGGTAGTTGTTGTTTGATAAATAGGTGTGCTCTCCCTTGTCACTTGTCACTTGTCACTTGTCACTTTCCCTTTCTTCTCAACTGGCGCAAGCATCCGCTTGTGCCTTGTTTTTGGTTCATCCATTTTCACTTCTTGTTAACCTACCAAAACGGTTGTTATTTAATTTATTCCCTAACGGGAAAAATACGCTCCTAAAATTGTTTCTGTGGATATTGATGCCCTATGGGCAATAGCCTTGTTGTCATGTTGTTGATTAATTGGCAGTTTAGCAGTACCATTTACAGTAATACAAGCTACCTTACTGATTTAAAACTCAAAAAAAAAGGCCATCCCGAAGGACAGCCTTTTTATCAAAAAATTTCAGCGGTTAGTTCTTCACGAATTTGGAAGTTTGAACGCCTTTTTCGTTGGTTACATTGATGATGTACATACCTGAGTTGAGGTCAGCAACGTTTAATGTAATAGTTTCTGAAGCAACGTTAACGGTCATCACCATTTTTCCGGTTACGTCATACACATCTACTCTTGATACATCCGCTGCGTTAGCGATGGTAAGGATGTCGTTGACAGGATTTGGATACATGCTGTATGCAAATTGGTCGTTGATATCAAAAATTCCAGTGGTTCCCCAAACGTCTTCGATGGTAGCTGCCACAGTGTCGGTGGTCACCATACGGTTTGGATCGCCTGTCCATTCGCCATTGTCCCAACTGGGAGCGCCGTCGATTACGCGGAAATATTTGTAAGCATAGTCACCTGCATAAAGCAACAATTCAATGCCATACACCATGGTTTCGTCAACGGGAGTCATCATATAAGCGCTAATGCTTCCGGGTTGAGCCCATCCATTGGCCAAATCACCGGCAATGTAAACTGCATCAGTCGCAGGATCAAAAGGATCTGCGTTGGTCATGTCAACAGTAAATGTAATTTTGTAAGGTTTTGTTCCCCATACGTTGTCCAAAGTAGTTCCATCAGAAACAACATAGATTTTACGGTTTGGATCGCCTGTCCATTCGCCATTGTCCCAACTGGCTACTCCACCAATTACGCGAAAATATTTGTATTGAACTTCACCAGAATCTACGGCAAGGGTAATGGTATAAACCATTGAGCCAACATCCATAGGTTCCATTTTGCAACTGGTACTATCACCGGGTTTGAACCAGCCGATGGCACCTGAGATATATACTTCATCAGTAGCGGCATCAAAACCTTCGGCATCGGTCATATCGACCTTAAAGGTGGTGTTAAACTGTCCAAAAGCGAAAACGCCCATGAACATCATCATGCTTAAAGTAAGCATTCTAAAAGTAAATTTTTTCATCATACATTTTTTTTAATTAAACAATACTTTTATTTTTCATCTGAATTAAGGTGTAAAGTTAAGAAAAAACATATTTGGCCTGCACAAAAAAAAAGTTAAAAATAATTTAACGGTTCGATGGGCTCATGTTTTTACACAACTTCCTGGTTCAAACGATTGCAGTTTGGAAATAACCAAAAAATATGCCAGAAATGAAATCTGGTTTTGAAGGCAAAAAAAGTTGATTTTAGCTCGATTCGCGAATAATGAGCTTGGTTTTAAGCACATACTTTCTTGGTTCGTAGTCGAAGGTATTGCTTTTGATGCGTTCGAGTAGGATATTTGTGGCCTTTTTGCCAAGCTCAAACCCAAACTGATCCACCGAAGATAGCTCCGGATCGCAGATGCTGGCACTTTTGCTGTTTTCAAAACCAATCACCTTAAGTTCTTCGGGAATGCGGATGCCCAATTTTTTAGCCACCTTAATTACCCCCACAGCAGTAAGATCGTTTACGGCAAATATGCCATCCGGGCGATCGATTTTTTTCAGGATACTCGACGAAATTTTCATGGCAGCTTCATAGGTATCGCAGGCATAAACCAGGTTGGGGTCGAAAACCATGTTGTGGTGCAACAGGGCATTCTTATATCCTTCCAAACGCTTCTGACTCAACATCAGGTTCTGAGGAGAGGTGTAGCAGGCAATGCGCTGGCAACCTTTACTAATCAGGTGGGTAACAGCGTTGTATGCGCCCGAGTAGTCGTCCACCATCACCGAGTCGGCATGGAAATTATCCAGAACGCGATCGTAAAAAACCATGGGGATTTCGTTATCAATTACCTGTTGGAAATGGGAAAAATCCTTGGTTTCTTTGGCAAACGACACCAACATACCATCCACCCGATTGGCCAAGAGTGTTTGGGTATTAAGCACTTCACGTAAGTATGATTCGTTTGATTGCACCACCAACACGTTGTAATTGTTTTGATAGGCTACCTCTTCAATACCATTGATGATGGTGGAGAAAAAGAAATGTTGAATTTCCGGAACTATCAAGCCGATGGTGTTGGTCCGGCTGTTTTTCAGGTTGAGGGCAATCAGGTTGGGCTTGTAACCCAGGAGTTTCGACAATTCCTGAACTGCCTGTCGGGTTTTTTTACTTATATCCGGATGATCTTTTAACGCTCTGGAAACCGTGGAAGTGGAAATTCCCAACTTCTCAGCAATATCCTTAATAGTGACCTGTCGTTTCATATGGTTGAATAGATAAAATCGGTGCCATGATTTCGCAAATCGACAACATCAACCCGATTAATCATCACAACACATTGAATTTAAATTCATTAGGAAACTTTCTGAACAATGAATAAAAACCGCCATGGATGCCCGACTAACAAATGCTGAAATTGTCCTTTACTTGGCGTACAAATATAACAATTCCATTGCAAAAAAATAAAGGCATCACAAAAAAGATGTGATGCCTGTGATTTGTTGTATGGATATGCAGATGTCCGCCGATTCACACAATTACCCGATAACCTCCGGTCATTCCATATTTCAGGATTACTACTCGAATGAAATTTTGCAATTACCCGAACAACGGAATGAAGAATTTGATGATAAATAGCGAATGGAAACTTCTTAACAACGCATTTTCCAACGTCTATACAACTCTAATTATCTATCCCTGCATAAACCAAATAACTCCAAGGTTTTAATTGGAAGGTAGATGTGGAGGGTAAACTCACCATTTCAGTGCTAAAAACATCCATATAATCACCTGCAAATTGGTTGGCATTCAGTTCAAAATCCTGATTGTCGCCACTGAGGTTTAATATCACCAACACTTTGTCGTTACCTTTCTGCCTGACAAATGCCACCACCGCAGGGTCTTTCTTGTCGCTTAGGGCAATTAACTCTCCGCCGGCGGTTCCATTCCAAAGGGCAGGATGCGCTGTTTTGAGGTGGTTGAGGGTGGTATAAAATGCTTCTTTCTTCACGTTGCTCCAGTCGATGGTGTCCTTTTCAAAAAACAACAACCGTTTGTCGAGACCGGCTTCCTGACCACTGTAAATCAATGGCATACCGGGGAAAGTATAGCTTAACACGGCCATGGCATCGGCGGCATCACCCATGCGTTCGCCCACGGTTCCGTTCCATGAGTTTTCGTCGTGGTTGGTAATGAACAGCATACGATAGGCATTGGGAGCGAAGGTGGAATCGTTCCACTTTTGGTACTTCCACACCTGTGAGGCAGGTTTTTTGCCCTGAGCGATTTCGTTCATCACATGATGAAATTTCCAGGCATAGTTCATGTCGAAAGCCTGATTAAGTAACGCTGTTTTATCTTCATCTTCGGCCAACATAAACACGGGTTTTACTGCATCGAGTTGGGCGCGGGTATCATTCCAAAAGTCAACGGGCACCATCCCGGCCACATCACACCTGAAACCATCTACATCCGCATCGGTCACCCAAAATTTCATGGCCGCTGTCATGCTGTCGCGAAGTGCCGGATTGGTGTAGTCGAAGGCAATGACGTCGGTCCAGTCGAAAGGGGATTTAAAGGCACCCGTTGAATCGTGCTGATACCACTCAGGATGCTTGGTTGCCCATGGATTGTCCCAGGCACTGTGGTTGGCCACCCAGTCCAGAATCACGTACATGCCCATTTTGTGGGCCTCCTCCACCAACGATTGCAGGTCGTCCATGGTACCGAATTCCGGATTAACAGCCTGATAATCTGCCACGGCATAATAACTGCCCATGGAGCCCTTGCGGTTAAGTTCGCCAATGGGAAAAATGGGCATGAGCCAAAGGATATCCACCCCCATGGCTTTCAGTCGGGGCAGATGCGCTTTGAAAGCATTGATGGTTCCTTCGGGCGTGTACTGGCGCAGATTTACTTCATAGATGTTCGCATTTTTACTCCAGTCGACATGGGAAAGTTTTTTTGATTTTTTCATTTGATTCACCTGCTCTTTTTGGGTGGTGTTCTCGCAGGCCATCAGGGCGACCATTAACCCGAGTGCAACGAAGAACAATCCGTAATAATTTTTCTTTTTCATGTTTCTAATATATTGTTGGTTATCATTCTATTCTCAACCGAAGCGACTCCCCTTTCCAGGGAAAAGTAACCTGAATATCCTCATCTGTTTTTTTGATTTGATCTTTGGGTATTTTTTTGGATTCCTCCTTGCCCTCCGAGGTGGTGGTAATCAGTTCCACCTTGCGAAAATCTGCCCTGTTACCAATAAGATGAAGGGTAATATTATGCATATCAGGTTCATACAGATATCCCTCACCTTCAGAACTAATCGCAATGGTGAGAACATTGCCTTCTTCATGCTTACTTCCGCTGATTTTCATAAGTCGATAGGCCCCTTTTTCATAGGCTCCGAAAAGGGCGCCATCGTCGAAATATACCTCACCCGAATCCACTACCGAAGCATCGTTCAGGTAATAGTCCACATCCAGGCTGAGGGTACAATATTCATCAGTAGAGTTGGCAGGAAAGGCACGTGTAATGAACGAGCCTGCTTTCACAAATATGGGGATATCCTTGATACTAACCGGTAGCGCCACAGACTGGCCACCTTTCACCAATTTCTTCGTCCAGAAGTTGTACCACGAAACGCCCGCGGGCAAATACACCTTACGCATTTCCTGGTCGGCTGTCAGGATAGGGGCAATGAGCAAATCAGGACCAAACAAGTATTCGTCGTCCACATTGAAGGCAGCGGTATCGTTGGGAAACTCATAAAACAAAGGCCTCACGATGGGATAACCCTTGGTATGGCTTTCGAAAGTAAGTGTATAGATATAGGGCAACAGACTGTACCTCAGTTTCATGAACTTGCGGACCACCTGTTGGGTAGTTTCATTAAAATAGACCGGTTCGGAAGGGATGCCAGAACCATGAGGCCGAAGGATGGGAGAAAAGCAAGCCATCTGCAACCACCTGGTATAGAGTGCTTCATCTTTTGTGCCTTGGGCAAATCCACCGGCATCGGAATGAATGAAGGGCAATCCGCTCAGGCTCATGTGAATCATTAAAGGAAGTTGTGCCTGCAAACCACCCCAGCTCCTCGACACATCACCGGTCCAGGGGTAGATGGAATACCGTTGTGAACCTGCATATCCGGCACGGTTCAGGTTAAACAGCCGGACTTCGGGATAGTTTTCGCGGTACTTATTAAACAATGTGCGGTGCCAGTAATGTCCGTAAATATTGTGCACTTCATCGGCCATTCCCAGCACATGCATCTGATCGGAGGGATGGTTTTCCGGTTCGCCCAAATCGCCCCACCAACCTGCTATACCCATCTCAATCTGAGGTTGGTATTTACTCCAAAACCAGTCGCCGGCTCGTGGATTAAAAATATCGATCAATCCGGCCGGACCAAAATAAAACTGTTTGTTTACATAGGATTTCCCTGTACTGTCGGTGGCCAGAATACCCATATTGGAGGTAATTTCAAAGTTCTTAAGTGAATCGATGATGTAGGGTTCGGTAATGAGGATGGTTTTTACACCTATATTTTTAAAATCATCCACCATTTTGGCCGGATCGGGCCAGGAGGGTCGGTACCAATCCAATCTGCCCATGGTGCCCAAGATGCTGTCGCCAAACCAATAAAAGTCGAGAATCATGGCATCCAAAGGAAAATCTGCTTTTTGCATAAGCCGCACAATGGAGTCCGTTTCGGTTTGGGTACGGTAGGCCATGCGCGATTGCAGGTTTCCGAGAGCCCACAAGGGAGGCAATGGTTGAAATCCGGTGAGTTGGGCATACTCGTTTGAGATGGCTTTAAAATCAGCCCCAACCACCACATAATACTGCATGGGACCACCAATGGCGCCCCATTCCATGATATTGGGCTCGGTTTCCCCCAGGTCGACATACCCTTTTTGGGGATTATCCACCAGCAACAGGTAGTGATGGGTAGAAACAACCAACGGAATTGAATAATTAAGGTTACGTGCTCCTATTTCGTATCCATATTTGGGTCGATTATACAAATTGTATCGTGCACCTCTCAGGTTGAGGGCATTGGCACGTTCGCCCAAACCAAAAAACCTTTCTTTATCAGTCATTTTAAAACGCAATCCACCGCTATCATCCCGTTTAAAAAGTCCTCGTTCCTCTTGCAGAATGGTATCCTGATGATACACAAAAGCCACATAAACAGGTGATTTATGTACCAGCACCCGCAAGGAGTCGGTGATCATGGTAATCCAATTTTCCGACTCAAAAACGGTAGGGTTCATAGATTCCGGAATCATATTGACCGCTTCGGAGGGCACCTCTCCGCCCACACTGTTGGCAAAATGGTTGACCCTGATAATGTTGGAATTATAGGGCCGGATGGTGATCAGTCCGTGATTGGTCAACACTTTAAGTCGCTCATCTGCATACACATGCGATATATATTTTCTGTTCTCAAAGGCATATTTTGGCACCTCCTTTACAGGCGGCACATACCCATTTACGGGCAAAAAGATATCGTCGTTGGTGGCAGTTTTGCCCACATGTGATCCATTTTCGCTTCTAAACACAAAGGCCAACTGCTGGGGAACCTCTTCGGGTGCGAGTCCGTAAAAATCGTTGATAACAAAAGAGACTTCGTACAAGCCATTGCCTTTGGACTTCATTTTAACCCTTTGGTCGGCCTCTCCCCAATTGCCAATCACATGCTTCCAATCGCCGCCATCGATGCTTTTATCGGTAATAACACCCGTGTGAAAATACACCTCACCGGTATAACCTTTCAAACCCTCATTGCCCAGGTTGGCGTTGAAGGTGAGGGTGGTGAGCACATTGGGTTTGGGGTTTTCGGGCGTAAGCCACGCAATTTGGGCCCATCCGCTGTTGAGAAAGAGGAAGAGTCCTACCCACATCATGAAGCACGTCTTTTTTATCATGGTCATCGTCAATATCTGGTTTGTTATTTGGTTAATTCAATGATTAAGGGAGATTTGGCCGGAATGGTAATTTCTTGTAAATGAGGATATGCGGTGCGATCGAGTACACTTTTCCCGGAAGTATAGCCGGCCAGGTTTTCGGCAAACCGGGCGGTATTCAACACCTGTTCCTTGTCTGAATTGTTCAGGATAACCATCACAGACGATTGGTCATTGTAACGAAAATACACATACACCCCGTTTTCGGGAATGTAATGGGTGAGTCTTCCGGTTTGAACCGCGGTGTTCGTTTTCCGCCAATGCAGTAGCTTTTTCATGAAATCGAAGGCCTTATTTTGGGCTTGAGTTCTTCCCTCGCGGGTAAAAGCATTGGCTGAATCAGCTATCCAGCCCCCCGGAAAATCCTTTCGGATATCACCATGACCTGAATGCTCCAATCCGGTCATCAGAATTTCAGTACCATAATATATCTGGGGGATACCGCGGGTGGTGAGCAACAGTGCCATGGCCAACCTGAACTTATTAAAATCTTCGTTTAATTTGGAGTAAATGCGGTCGCCATCGTGGTTGTCGGCGAATGTCACCAAATTCATGGGGTTGGCATACACATAATCTTGTGCAATCAGCTCCCACAAACGTGCGGCACCCTTGTCCCATCCTTCCTTTTCGTTGAATGCGGAGGCAATGGCATACATCAACGGAAAATCGAATACATTGGTCAGGTTCGACTGATACCCATCTCGGTTGGTATGGTTGTTTTCCCAATAGGCCACTGCCTGTGGCTGACTTAACCAAACCTCGCCCACCACGTTGAAATCAGGATATTCCTCCAGCAAACGACTCATCCACTGCGACATGAAATCAGCGTAGGGATAAGGATAGGTGTCCTGACGGATGCCGTCCAACCCCAATGTTTCCACCCACCAGATACTGTTTTGAATGAGGTATTCGGCCAGCATGGGATTGTGTTGGTTGAGGTCGGCCATGCTATGATCGAACCACCCTTTCACCATCACATCGTAATCACGCCGGGAGGCATGGGGGTCGGAAACCACCGATCCGCGGTAGTTACTTCTGGTGAATTCCGGCCATTGGTTGTACCAATCCGGGGAGGGCAGGTCATCTTTCCAGAAGTAGTCCGTTCCCAAATGATTGAAAACCATGTCCATAATCACTTTCAGCCCTTTTGCATGGGCACGATTGACCAGATCGGCATATGCTTCATTGGTTCCATAACGGGCATCCACCTGATACAAATCGGTGATGGCGTAGCCATGATAAGAAAAACCGGGCATATCGTTTTCGAGCAAGGGGTTGATCCAAAGGGCGGTAACTCCCAGTTCATTAAAATAATCGAGGTGGTCAACAATTCCTTTTATATCGCCTCCATGTCGTCCGTTGGGATTGCTACGATCGGGCGTTTCCTTCATACCACTTACATGGTCGTTGGACGGGTCGCCATTGGCAAACCTGTCGGGCATCAGCAGATAAATCACATCCGAGGCATCGAATCCTTGATAGCGTTCCGGATGCTCCTTCCGTTTTTTTAGTTCGTAGGCATAGGTGGCCATGGTTTGATCATCCTTTTGAAAAACAATTTCCATGGTACCGGGAATCACCTCCGGCGATATATTCATATTGATAAACAAGTAGTTGGGGCTTTCCACCAGAATAATCTCCCGGATTTTAACGCCGGGGTACGAAATCAAGGGTTTGGTTTGTGAAATATTTTGGCCATAGACCATCAGTTGCAATCCCGGATTTTTCATGCCTGCCCACCAATAAGGTGGATCGATTCGATTAAGTTCGATTTTTTGTGCCAGCAAACTGCCTTGAAAAAAGGACATGCCCACCAAAAAAACTATCATCATCCACCGAAAATTATGTCGGGGTATAAAAGGAATCATGTTATATTTTTATCGATCAAGTATCCAAAAATAAAGCAATAAACGTTACAGCACATAGGTGAGTAGAGTTGATAGCAAAAAAGACGCCATTTTCACGAAAAAAATAGTGGTTTTTGCATAGGAAAAAAGCCATGGTGCAAACGATTGATTTCACACAAAAAAAGGGGATAAAATTCTGGGCGAAAGCATTGTGTTGTATGGAATCCTTCCATTCGGTAAACGATAATGAAATCAGCTTATCTTTGCATAAAAAAGATAGAAGATGTCGAACAAATCCACCCTTTTCAAGTACTGGCAAACGCTGTATCCCGAAACTTCCACCGATCGACTGGAAGCATTTTTATCCCAACTTACCCCCGGAGCCACCCAAAACGAGGTAAGCGATTGGTACAAAGATGCCACGGTATATGCCTTATATGTGGATTTATTCAACAAGAATTTTGAAGGCCTCATCGACAAACTGGACTACCTCCAGAATTTGGGTGTGAGCTGTTTGTGGTTGTTGCCCATATTGGATTCGCCCATGCGCGACGCCGGATTCGACATCAAAAACTACGACCGCATACGTCCCGACTTGCTAGGTTTACCAGAATCGTCAACCAAAGAAGAACGTGCCGAAGGTTTTAAAAAATTTCTGGATGCAGCTCACGAACGCGATATCCGCGTCATTTTCGATGTGGCCATCAACCACACTTCCGACCAGCATCCCTGGTTTCTGGCCTCTCAAAACACCCAACCAAACCCATATAGCGACTACTATATCTGGCGCGACGAGCCCAACGAATATCTGGACGCACGGTTGTTGTTTAAAGGTATTGAGGATTCCAACTGGGAAAAGTTGGGCGACCGGTATTATTTTCACCGGTTTTTCAGTTTTCAACCCGATCTCAACTACCGAAATCCGGAGGTATTGCTTGCCATGACCGAAAACCTGTTGTATTGGCAGCAAATGGGTGCCGACGGGTTCAGGGCCGACGCCATTCCTTATCTGTGGAAAGAAGATGGCACCAGTTGCGAAAATCTGGACAACACCCATGTGATTGTTAAATTTTTCAGGGCGGTACTGGACTATGTGCAACCGGGAACCCTCATGCTAGCTGAGGCTTGTCAGAAACCCAAAGAGGTGGTAAAATACCTGGGTGCAGGCGATGAATGTCATGCCGCCTACCACTTTCCGTTGATGCCCATGATGTTTAAAGCCATGGCCATGCAAAACGGAAATCCCATAAAATACACACTAAGTGAAGAGGTTACGCCGGAAATTCGTGAAGACAACCAATGGATGACCTTTTTGCGGGTACACGATGAGTTGAGTTTGGAACTGGTGTATGTTTCCGAAGAAGACCGGCAGTACATTCATTCCAACTACTGCCACGATCCCAAGTGGGATTTTCGTGTGGGTGAGGGTATTTCGGCACGCCTGTCGGAACTGATGCAACGCAACCCCGACAAAATCGCCCTGAGCTATTCGCTCATGCTTACCCTTACCGGAACTCCGGTGGTATATTATGGTGATGAGTTTGGAAAATTGAACGACGAAAATTACTACAACGAACAAATACAGCTCACCGGCAAAGACGACACCAGGTTTTTGGTACGTGGACGCATCGACTGGGAGGAACTCGACGTGGCTCTTGCCGACGAAAAAAGCTTTCATTCAACGGTTTACGCTTATATTCACGACATGCTCAACGCACGTAAACTGCATAAGGCTTTTGGCCGTGGAAAAACGGAATTTTTATCCATGAAAGAAGTAAACGGAAACCAGCGTGATGAAATTCTCGCTTACACCCGTACGTATAAAGGTGAAAAATTACTTATCCTCAACAACCTGAGCGACAAAGAAATGAAACTAGCCAACCCCTATCCCGGTGTTGACATGGCCGTATTGTATCCCAAGGGCATGCGTGTGGAAGACCCCGACAATGCCATTGTACTCGAGCCCTTCGGCTTTGTTTGGTTACTGGTACTCGACCAGTACAATTTCCATTAATTGATGATTTGATAGATCAACACACGGAGGTCATCGTAACCCGACGAATCGCTGGTAAACAGCCCTTTGCTTTTTAAATCGAGCTGACGAATGGCTGAAATGATTTTTTTTAGCTTAAGAGGCGGGAATACCCTTGATGCACTTGCATATTCAGGTAAACCGAAGGGCGGAATACCCAATTCGGAAGCAATCACGTTGGGTGGATTGCCTGCCAACTGCCCGTAAAGAAAAACCTTCATGAAATAATTGTGCAACATCACCGTCAACATTTGTATGGGGTTATCCTTGGGATTTGATTCAAAATAATTGACAATGCGTTGGGCTTTGAGCGCATCGCGTGCCACGAGTGCTTTTTCCAACTCAAAAATATTGAAGTCCTTGCTGATTCCAATGTTGTTTTCAATATCCTCCTCGGTAATTTCAGCGCCCCGGGGCAGGCTTATCATTAGCTTTTGGAGTTCATTGTTTACTTTTCCCAGGTCGTTCCCCAGGTATTCACTCATAAGCTGAAGCGCTTGTAATCTAATACCATAGCCCTTTTGACCCAAAACACCTTTGATGAAATCGGGCACTTTGTTTTCTTTCAATTTGGCCGACTCAAACACCACACAGTTTTTGGAAGCAGACAGTTTTTTGTATAAGGTTTTGCGTTTGTCGAGTGTTTTGTGTTTGTGTGCCAAAATTAAAATGGTGGTCTTGAGCGGATTGGCCACATAGGTTTCAATTTCATCCCACGATTTAAGCACCTGCGCTTCTTTCACGATAACCACCTGATAATCGCCCATCATGGGAAACTGCCGTGCCAGGTCCACGATATTCTTGGCATCCACATCATAACCGTAAACCACCGATTGGTTAAAATCGCGCATGCTTTCATCCAATACACCATCTTCCAGCAGTTCTGTCAGTTGATCGATAAACCACGGTTCTTCACCGTGAAAAAAATACACGGGTGCATAAATCTTGTTCCGTACATCGCGGACTATCTCTTCGTATTTCAAAACTAGAATTTCAGGTGCTTCACGGTTACCCCTTTATTTATCAACTGTTTAAGCGACTCGATGCCGATTTTGATATGGTCTTCCACATAGTTTTCGTTTACCTTTTTATCGCTTTCGATGGTTTTCACCCCTTCGGGAATCATGGGTTGGTCGGTTACAAGCAAGAGAGCGCCGGTGGGTATTTCGTTTACAAAGCCCACGGTAAAGATGGTGGCAGTTTCCATATCCACTGCCATGGAGCGAGTTTTTCGCAGGAGCTTTTTAAATTTTTCGTCGTGCTCCCACACCCGTCGGTTGGTGGTATAAACCGTTCCTGTCCAGTAATCGCGTTTAAATTCACGTATGGTGGTTGAGATGGCTTTTTGCAGACTAAAAGCGGGCAGTGCCGGAACAATGGAGGGCATATAATCGTCGGAGGTACCATCACCGCGTATGGCGGCAATGGGCAGGATGAGATCGCCCACTTCATTTTTCCGCTTGATGCCACCACATTTACCCAGAAACAGAACCGCTTTGGGTTCGATACCTGTTAGCAAATCCATGATAGTAGCAGCGTTGGCACTTCCAAAGCCGAAATTTATCATGGTGATGTCGCCGGCGGTGGCACAGGGCATGTTGCTGTTTTTATCCACGATTTCCACTCCATTCCATTGGGCAAACAATTCGAGGTATTGTTTAAAATTGGTCAGCAATATATAATTCCCAAACCCCTTGAGTGGCAGACCCGTATATCGGGGCAACCAGTTTTCTACAATTTCTTGCTTTTCTATCATAGCACACTTTTGGGCAAAATTACAATTTTTAAGCTAGTTTTACATCCGATTTTACGAATCCTAAAACCATGTCGTCAGGCGAAAATAGTTTTAACATACGTACCAACACGCAGGGTCAGGAAGAAATTTTTGATTACTGGCGAAAAAAGTATGTGGTACTGACACCTGAAGAGTGGGTACGTCAACAGTTTCTTGCTTTTTTGGCCGAAAAAAAAGGTTATCCGCGCTCGTTGATGGCAGTGGAAAAAGCCGTTATCGTGAATCATATGGCCAAACGCTTCGACGCTGTGATCTACGATAATACGGGTAAGCCGGTTATGCTTCTGGAATTTAAGTCGCCCCGGGTAGCCCTTTCGCAAAAAACCATGGAGCAAGCCGCACGCTACAACATGCAGTTGAAGGTAGATTATCTGGTTATCAGTAATGGCTTGCAACAATACTGCTGTCGGCTTCAACATACCACACAAACCTTCGAGTTTTTAACCCAAATACCTACTTTTTCGGAACTCAATCAAGGACATTGAACATGGTTCCATTGTAATTCCTTGAAATATTGGGTTAAATTTGAAAATTATTCATACGATTTTCCAAGCTATTTCGTTAAATATACTACTTTTGCTACCAAATTATTTTATCCATGAAAAAGATTGTTCAAGTAATTTTAGCCATTGTCATTATCGGATTGGGATATCTGGTATTTGAAAGTGTAATGAAACCTGTAAGGTTCAACAAAGAAAAAGCAAATCGTGAGAAGGTTGTGATTCAGAAACTGAAAGACATCCGGAATTCTCAGTTGATTTACAAACAGCTTACCGGAAGTTATGCCGACGGCTTTGATACCCTGATCAATTTTTTGAAAGTAGCTGAAATTCCTGTAGTTAAGATTATCGCCGATCCTACGGATACCACCTTTACCAGAACCATTAACGACACCGTGGGTTATATCAATGTGGCCGATTCGCTGTTTGGAAAAATTAAAGGATTTTCGTTTGCCAACTTTAAAACCATTCCTTACTCGGGTGGAATGTTGTTCGAAATGAAGGCTGATACTATTGAGAGAGGTGGTGTGGAAGTGCATGTATTTGAAGCCAAAGCTCCGTTTACCGCTTTCCTGAAAGGCATGGACGAACAAACCGTTTTTAACCTGATTTCCAAATATAATGACATCGACAAGTATCCCGGATTAAAAGTCGGTTCATTAACTGAACCCTCAACCGACGGAAACTGGGAGTAATATATTCCCCATGTCGCTGCGACTATCACCATATCTGAATCTCCTCGACAAATCTTTTAAGGAGTCGAATACAAGAAATTATATACTGTCCGTGCAGGTGAGCTTGCACGGACTTGTTTTTTGTTTGTTCAATCCCGACAAGAACAAATTTATCGGGCTTCAGGCTTACCATTTCCCGCAGGTGGAAAGCTATGACCAGCTCCCCTCCATGTTTGGTCAAATCCTGAATCAGGAACCCTGGTTTGCTTATCCTTACAAGGAAGTAAATGTACTGATTGAAAACAGGTTTTCGACCCTGGTACCGCAACCGCTGTTTGATCCCAACCAAAAAAATCTGTACCTGGGATTTAACCAACCTTTTCAGGAAAATTCAAGAATCAACTTCGACCAACTGAAAAACATCGGAGCCTTCATGGTGTATTATGCTTCTAATCCGTTGGTGGAAAAAATCAAGGATTTTTGGGCCAACGCGCGCATTTTGCATGCCTCCACCGCGCTCATCGAGGGGCTGTCGGCCAACTACAAAAACAAGTTCGACGAAAACACTTTGTTTATCAACGTGCTGAGCGACAGTTTCGACTTGGTGTATTTCAACAACAAAAACCTGCAGTTTTACAACCAGTTTTTGTTTCATACCAAAGAAGATTTCATTTATTTCCTTCTGTTGAGCATCGAGCAACTCTCATTGAATCCGGAGAAAGTCAACCTGATCATGATGGGGAATATCGACAAAACCAGTGCCCATTACGACATGATTTTCAGGTATATCAAGCATTTCAAGTTTATCGGCGACAACAAGAATTATCAATATTCCTATTTACTCGATCAGATAAACAAATACCACCATTACGTCCTTTTTAACACCTTGTTATGCGAATAGTTGGCGGAAAGTTTAAACGAAGAATCATTTCTCCACCAAAAAACCTACCTGTTCGCCCCACCACCGATCTGGCCAAGGAAAGTTTGTTTAACATCCTGGGAAACATCATAGATCTGGATGATAAAAAAGTGGTTGATCTGTTTAGCGGAACCGGCAATATCGCCTATGAATTTGTCAGCAGAGGAGCGGCAAGCGTGTTATCGGTAGAAACCAACTTTCAATGTATCAAGTTTATACGTCAAACGGCGACCCAACTGGACATGCCGGAACTAACGGTTATTCAATCGGATGTGTTTCGGTTCCTGAAAGGCGGACACCAGGCCTTCGACGTGATATTTGCCGATCCCCCCTATGCTCTGGAGCATATTCCTGAGATTGCCACGTTGGTATTCGATAACAAGCGATTGAATCCAGGAGGATGGTTGATTATAGAACATCCCAAGTCGGTGGATTTTTCTGAAGCAGAACATTTTCATTCACATAGAAAGTACGGGAAGGTTAATTTTACTTTTTTCCACTTGGAGGAGTAAGAGTAGGTTTTGATGAAACTGAAGGTTTTCGGGATCACGGTGGTGGTTGGCTGGTGAGGGGGAGGTGTGTGTTTTGCACGCGAAGGCGCTAAGGGGCTCAAAGGGGGATATTTTATTTTGTTGCACGCGAAGGCGCTAAGGCGCGAAAGGGTTGGTGTTTTTTTTGCACGCGAAGGCGCCAAGGGGCGCAAAGGGGGATAATTTATTTTATTGCACGCGAAGGCGCGAAGGCGCAAAGGGGGATAATTTATTTTGTTGCACGCAAAGGCGCTAAGGCGCGAAGGGTTGGTGTTTTTTTTTGCACGCTAAGGCGCGAAGAGAATAGGGGTGGAAAGTAGGTTTCTTTCGCACCCCATCTCAATCAAATAAACTATTGGTCTTTTTTACCAAGCAGGAGTATTTCGGAGACCACTACCTCGGTCATGTAGTGCTTTTGATTGTCCTTGTCGGTCCAGTCGCTGTGGGTGAGTTTTCCTAGGATGCCTACTTCCTGGCCTTTTTTGAGGAATTTTTCGGCAATTTTGGCATTGTTGCCCCAGGCCACCACGTTGTGCCATTGGGTATCTTCTTTGCGCTCACCGTTTTTGTCGGTGTAGAAATCGTTGGTGGCAATGGAGAAGCGTGCCTTCACTTTGTTCTCACCAAAAGTGTTGATTTCAGGGTCGTTGCCCAGGCGTCCGATCAGTTGTACAGAATTTCTTAAAGATGACATAGTAGTAATTATTAAATGAATAAAAGTGTATGAACAAATGATGGAGCAAAAATATCATGAGGTGATACAATTATTCGGTTAATAATCATTTACTTACGTATATAAACGTTTTTAAACGTTTTTAAATGGCATAGCTTATTGATTGTTTGCTATTTACAAGAACAACTTTTCTATCTGGCATTTATTATAAATGACTCAAAAAGCAGTAAATGGCGTGGAGATGCAATGAACAAATCGAATGATTCGCAACATTGGGTGAACTTTGGTTTATTGGCAGGGTATTAAACTGCTTGTAAGGAACCCATGTTCTGTTCAAAATAAATGCATTGTCATTAACCAACTGTGACTATATTTGCGCTCAATATTATAAAACCAAAAAAGACCAACCCGAAGATTATGGAACCCCTTAATAACGACCACCATTACGACATCCTGATTCTGGGAGCCGGTCTGGCAGGGTTGCAATGTGGGGTGATATTGAGTCGTCATGGTTATAAGGTAGGGGTAATAGAAAAAAACCGGCACATTGGTGGAACTCTGCAGTCCTTCTCGTTTAACGGGTGTGATTTTGCCACCGGACTTCATTACATTGGCAGCCTGAATCCCGGCCAAACCCTCCATCGCCTGTTTTCCTATTTTAATCTCTTTGAAGGCATTGCCTACCATCGAATGGATTCGGAGGGCTTCGATGTGTTTAAAATTGATGGAAAAACCTACGCATTTCCTCAGGGTTGGGAAGCTTTTCGCCATTACCTCCACGGATGTTTTCCCGAAGAGAGGCGTGCCATCGATCAATACATTCTGGCGGTGGAGAAAGTGCTTGAAGAGCAGCCACTTTTTGAGTTGAATGAAGCCGGGAACCTCCTTCAGGAAAAGCCCTCTCAATCGGTGAATGCATGGGAGTTTATTTGCTCACTCACCTCAAATCACACACTGCGACAAGTGCTGAGCGCATTGAATTTTGTGTACGCGGGCGACAAAGAGGCTACCCCCTGGTACGTACATGCACTGATCAACCACTATTTTGTCAGTAGCAGTTACCGCGTGGTTGGCTCTTCGGATCAGATACCACAACGTTTGAAGTCGGAAATTGAAAAACAACATGGTCAGGTAATCACCCAACAAGAAGTTGTTCAGTTTGTTTTGGAAGATGGAAAACTTTTGGGGGCCAGGTGTTCCAATGGCAACCGTTATTATGCCGACCACATCATCTCCAATATTCACCCGGCTACCACCATGGGTTTTCTGGAAGAGGGACAAATTAAAAAATCGTTCAGAAAACGTCTGGAAACAAAAACAGATACCCTTTCGGCCTTTGCATTATACATTCAACTGAAACCGGGAAAATTTCCTTACCGAAACCATAACTACAATTACTATGAGAAATCGGATGTGTGGTATGCCTCACGTTACGATGCAGAAAATTGGCCGGAACACTTCTTTATGCACTTTCCCATCGACACACCTGATGCCAGGTGGGTTGACCATTTATCGGTAGTTACACATATGCGTTTTGAGGAAGTGGAAAAATGGAAGTATCTGAGTACTGTGGACCGAAGTCCTGAATATCAGAAGTTTAAGAAAGAAAAGGCAGAAAAGCTGTTGAAGTTGGTATTAAAGGAATTTCCTGAACTGGACGAGCTGATTGTCAGCTATACGGCAGCCACGCCATTGACTTTCCGCGACTATGTGGGATCGCCGACGGGATCCATGTATGGGACATTGAGAGATTACAAGAATCCCCTGACTTCCTACGTTGCCGCACGAACCAAGATTCCCAATTTGTATTTTACGGGTCAAAACCTCAACCTTCATGGGGTGATGGGCGTGAGTATCAGCGCCCTGGTTACGTGTTCGGAGTTTGTTGAGCTGGGAAAGTTGTTGGAAGAGATTCGGGGGGTATAGGGGTTAAAGAGTTCAAGGGTTCAAGGGTTCAATGGATCAAGGGTTCAGGAGTTCAAAAGTTGAGTCCACTCCGAAAAGCCATTCAGGCATAAAATGGCTGATAAAATTACTTCGACATAAAATTTTCTCACATTGTATAGAAAATGCAAAATGCAGATAAGCAAAACTTTGTATAAATAAGACTCTGCGGTACTTTGCGAAAAACTCTGCGAGCTTTGCGGTTAAAAATTTGATTAATACTTTTCGGAGCGGACTCAAGGTTCAAGAGTTCAAGAGTTCAAGGGTTCAAGAGTTCAAGAGTTCAAGGGTTCAAGAGTTCAAGAGTTCAAGGGTTCAGGGGTTCAGGGGTTCACCCGGAAGGCTTTCGGGGCAAGGGTTCAATGGACTCATGGATTAATGGTCCAGTGGGGAAAAGGGCTTTTTGTTACAACAAAATCATGCCAACTTGTTTGGAACAAGGAGGAATCTATCTTTTGTATTTGTTATACGGTATATTTCTGTTTTTCAACGCGTAAGGTGTTGTATTAAACGGCAAAAAAACTAAACTTATGGGAAATCATGCCGTCGTTGCAATGGAGGGCAAGACTAAGGAATAGATCTACTAATATCCCACCGGATACAAATTGGCTGGGGTGCAAATATGGAGTTTTAGCTTCAAGGTTTTTAACATTCCCTATTCCTTCGTCAACAAATTAATATTAAATTCAATGTTGTCCGGTAAAATTAAACAGAAAACGCTACAATGTTTGGTATATATCGTCCGCCCAAGGCGGACGAACTAAACAAAATTGTAATTTTTTACCCATATTTAGCCCCTAACGGGGCTGTCCCGTAGGGACAAGATGTTGGTAGAAAGCAAATAAAGGTCTCCAAAAAGTCCCGTAGGGACGATATTTTTTTTAACCGGACATCAATGATTACAATTACCTTTGCTTCAAATTAAAAAAGCCATTTCATTTTGAAAAAAGCACGAAAGAAAAACAGAGGTTGGAGGCGCTTGCGCAATACCTTGGTCGTAATCGCAGGGCTTGTTGGCGGACTGGTTATTTACTATCATTTTGCCACCCGAATCATACCTCCTGATATCGCCGACCAGTCTGCTTTGGCCTGGCAGCGTGAAAATCCTGCCCCCAACTTTTACCGGGTAGGCAACAACTGGCTCAAGAAAAACCAATACGGACTTTGGGAAATGTATTTGGAGGGTTCTCCATTCGAGTTGGGTGTGGCCGGCGGAAAACTAACCCGGGAGCTGATTGCCCAACAGGAAGAAGCTTTTGTAGATCAGATAAATACGCTTATCCCCTCCCCTTCCTACCTGAAATTTCTAAAATATTTCACCGGTTGGTTCAACCGCGACATCGATCAATACATTCCTGAAGAATACAAGGAAGAAATCTACGGAGTATCCTTTTCGGCGGCAGATGGGTACGAATATATTGGGAAGAAGTACGACCGTATGCTGAATTATCACGCGGCTCACGACATCGGTCACGCCCTGCAAAGCCTCATGTTGGTTGGATGCACCTCCTTCGGCGCCAATTTCAACAGCGGCGACAGCAGCCTGATTATCGGTCGGAATTTCGATTTTTATATCAATCCGGCTTTCGCCGAAAACAAAATCATCATCTTCGTTCATCCCGACAAGGGTATTGACTTTCAATATGTAAGCTGGGCCAGCATGATTGGGGTGGTGTCGGGAATGAATGCCAGAGGTCTCACCGTTACCATCAACGCGGCCAAATCGGATATCCCTACCAAAGCCACCATGCCCATTTCTATTCTGGCACGAGAAATTCTGCAACATGCCGGAAACATCGAAGAAGCGCTGGCCATCGCTAAGAAACGCAGCACCTTTGTGGCCGAATCGTTGCTCATTGGATCGGCGGAAGACAACCGGGCTGTAATTATTGAAAAATCGCCCACCAAACTTGGCGTGTATGAAGTGGAGGACGACCGACTGGTTTGTGCCAACCATTTCCAAAGCCAGACCTACCGGGATGATAAAAACAACGAAGCCTACAAAAAAGAATCTGCCAGCGTTTATCGTCAATTACGTTGCGAACAACTGATGGACGAATATGACACCATCCATGCTCCGGAAGCAGCCTCCATTTTACGTGATCATCTGGGCCTGGATAATAAAAATATTGGCATCGGCAACGAGAAAACCATGGCGCAGATGATTTCGCACCACAGTGTGATTTTTGAACCTGCACGACAACTGGTTTGGGTAAGTACCAGATATTATCAACTTGGCGAATATTTGGGTTACCGAATGCAGGATGTTTTTGCCGAAGCCACCACTTACACAGGCTCCTATCCTCTCTACGATACCACCCTTACCATTGCTTCTGATCCCTTTTTGCAAGAAGCAGCGTTTGCAGATTTTTTGCAATTCAGGAAGGAACGTGAGAAAATAAAAAACCTCATCAAACAAAAAACACCCGTTGAAACGAGTGTGATTGAGGACTTCGTAAGACTAAACCCCGAATACTATCAAGGGTATGTATTGGCGGGAAATTATTTTTATGCCATGGGCGATACCACGAATGCCGACAAGTACTACCGGGTGGCTTTAACCAAGGAAATGGAAAATACCGGGACGGAGGAATTTGTCAGGCTCAGGTTGGGGGAGTGAGGAAGGGTGATGGGTGATCAGTGAATGGTGAAGAATGTGACTGAGTGACAAAGTGACTGAGTGACAAAGTGATTATTAACTCCGCCCTAAACAATGAAGCCCTTGCCCGTAGGGCATCAATTTCCCTAGAAACAGTTTTTGAAGGGTGTTTTTTCCGTTAGGGAATTAACAACATGATAACTGTTTTGAGAGGGTGAACAGGAATAATAATGGAGGAACCCAAAGCAAGGCACAAGCGGACGCTTGCGCCAGGATTGAAGAAGAAAGTGACTGAGTGACAAGGTGAATATTAACACCACCCTAAATAATGAAGCCCTTGCCCGTAGGGCATCAATTTCCATAGTAAAAATTCATTGGTTGTATTTTTCCCGTTAGGGAATTAACAACATGACACCCGTTTTGAGAGCGTGACAAGAAGTGATGAAGGAGGAACCCAAAGCAAGGCACAAGCGGACGCTTGCGCCAGGATTGAAGAAGAAAGTGACTGAGTGACAAGGTGAATATTAACACCGCCCTAAACAATGAAGCCCTTGCCCGTAGGGCATCAATTTCCATAGTAAAAATTCATTGGTTGTATTTTTCCCGTTAGGGAATTAACAACATGACACCCGTTTTGAGAGCGTGACAAGAAGTGATGAAGGAGGAACCCAAAGCAAGGCACAAGCGGACGCTTGCGCCAGGATTGAGGAAGAAAGTGACTGAGTGACAAAGTGATTATTAACACCACCCTAAACAATGAAGCCCTTGCCCGTAGGGCATCAATTTCCATAGTAAAAATTCATTGGTTGTATTTTTCCCGTTAGGGAATTAACTAAATGATACCTGTTTTGATATGGTGACAAGAAGTGATGAAGGAGGAACCCAAAGCAAGGCACAAGCGGACGCTTGCGCCAGGATTGAGGAAGAAAGTGACTGAGTGACAAAGTGATTATTAACACCACCCTAAATAATGAAGCCCTTGCCCGTAGGGCATCAATTTCCATAGTAAAAATTCATTGGTTGTATTTTTCCCGTTAGGGAATTAACAACATGACACCCGTTTTGAGAGCGTGACAAGAAGTGAGAATGGAGGAACCCAAAGCAAGGCACAAGCGGATGCTTGCGCCATATCAGGGGTATTATTGCAGGTGTGCTATCTTCCGGCGTGGACGTTTGAAGCGGGGGTGGAGTTTGAGCGTTTGGTCTTTTATACATGGTAGAGGTCCTTCGCCGGGGGCTCAGGATGACAAAACAACGAAGGTTGTTGTTGGTAATAGGATATGACTTCAAGTGTGGACGCTTGAAGCGGGGTTGAGTTTACTTATATTATTTGATGAAGAGACGGCAGAACGACTCATTAAAAGTCGTAGTATGAATTAAAGAGGGAAGTACGCAATCCGATGTGAACCCAGGAGGTGTTGATGGTCTGTTGGTCGTTGGTGTAGGTGCGGTTGGTGTATCCGATGGCCAGATTCAGGTTATAGGCAGGATTGATGAGGTAACTGAGCGTAAGGTCGTTGTAGAGCACGGTGGTGGATAGTCCCTGACCAACATAATTGTCGTAGTCGTGGGGACGGTTTTCGTTGTAGGGGGTAAAAATGTCTTTGCCATAGTTTAATCCGTTTTCATCTTCACCGTATAGGGCATATTGGAACTCATAACTGAAGTAGAATCGTTTGTAATGGTATTTCACAAAACTGACACTTTCCCAGAAGTTGGCTCCCATGGGATGTGCCAATGCTTGATTGTAATGGCTGTAACTGTCGATGGACTTCCAATGGGAGTACAAATAGGGGCGTGCCCAATTGAATTCGGTTTGGAGGTAGAGGTTTTTCACTTTGAAGGCGTCAAAGGTTTTGAAGCCCATCTGGAAGGAGAATTTATTAGCCCACCAGCCGTTGCCTCCTGTCATTTCGCTGAGTTTGAATTCATCGAGCATAAATTGGCCATAAAAGACGGAGTGTTTTCCGGCGATCATGCTGGCACCCATGCCCATGAGGGCGTTGTCGGGCGAGCCCACGGAGAATTCTGCCGAACGTAAAAAGATGATGGGGTTGGCGTAACTCCAGTCGAAGCCCCGGTATCCGGTACTGTCGGCTGCTGCCCATACCACGGCATCGAAAAAGGAAATGGTGAGTCGTTTGGTGGCGGCCCAACTTAGGTAATGCATCACGGTGTATTTCTTGTCCCAGCCATTATGCTGTTCCGCATTTTTCACATGAAGATCCATCATCTGGTTGTACAGCACTGAATATTTTATGTGCCAGAAGTTGGCTTCCAGCTTCAAATAAGGGTAATTGAAAGCGTTGTCGGAGAGCAGGAGTGAACGGTATCCGTCGCCAAAAAAGTTTTTGCCCTGACCCAGCTGAAAGGCAAAATATTTGCCGGGAATGTAGGCCACATAGGCCTCTGCGTTATTAAAGTCGAATCCGTTGTTGAGGGTGGTGTGGATTTTTCCTTGTCCGGGAATAACGCCGTTTGAACGTATCCAGGCATCGACGTAGTTGGGGTAGTCGGCCTGATTTTCACGTACGGTGGCATAGATGGCCACGTCGGAACCGAGTTCGCCTTTGAGTTGGAGACCACGGGTGTTGATGTAGGTGTTTTTGCTTTCGTCCATTTCACGGCCCACGTCGAAATTGATGACGGGGTTGATGGCCATCCAATAGTCGGGACGGTTGAGGGTAACGACGTTGTTGTTGAAGGTTTTGTTCCAGGTTTTTTGCCAGCCTTTGCTGCGGTAGGTTGTTCGGGTGATGCGATCCAATTGGGTGATGGAGTCGTAGTTGACAACTGATTGGATTTCTCCTGTGCGCCAGGCTTGTATGGAGGTGTGGAATCTAAAATCAGGGGAGTAGATGGCCTTTTGAAGGTTGTAGTCGTAGTCGTGGTTGAGAGGTAGATAGAGGGCTTGTGACTGACCGCTGATATTGAATAGGAATGACAGGGTAGCGATAATTAGCGTGGAGAAGGTGGTTTTCATTATTGAGCGTTTATTTGGCAAATGTAGAATTTTTTTGAGAAGGGTTGGTATCTTGGTTGTTTTGTCGTGAATTGTAAGAAAAGTCGCGAACTGCATTTCCGGGGCTCGGGATTTTTATTTCATCCTGAATGAGGCGTGTGGAATGAGGGAGCTTGGTGGTGTTGGTGAGACTGAACAATAACCCACGTATGGGAGATGTGATTTGACCCACCAGTTGCAAACTGGCGGGAACGGTGGTCTGAATATCGAATGTCGATTAACAGCCTGCCCGCCTTTGGCGCGGAATAATGAATGATGAAGTTGGGAAATCCTTCGATTCATTTTTATAACTACTTATGAAATCGGGGTTGGGTATTAGAATTCAATTTTTTTCTGGTCTTCTGATGATTATAAAAGGTTGTGGTTGGCAATAGGATAGGACTTCAAGCGTGGACGCTTGAAGCGGGCTGGGTGGACGCTTGAAAGGGGAGGATGGACGCTTGAAACGGGGTAGGTTTAGTCTTTTTTTTTCGATAGAGGTGTTTTGCCGGGGCTCGGGATGACAATCTAGGTATTTGACCATTAGCTAATTAGATTTTTTTCATTCCTACAGAGCGAAGGGGTGAGGGAGCTCTTTGGTCAATATTTGGTTGGTGATAATATTGGCTATTTTACAACTATCGTTTTGGTTTGTCGAGGGTTTCGTAAACGGAATTGTTGCTGACGTATTCGGGAACGATGCGCTTCATCATACCCACAAGGGCAAATTCATCTGCATCGAGGATGAGTTCTGACAATTCATTGATAAATTGGGAGGCCTCTTCGTGTGTGAGGGCGTCCACTCGCGCACGCATGATTTTGGGATGGTGGGTGGGCAGGGTATTTTCTTTGTCGTTAAGCAGTTCTTCGTAAAGTTTCTCGCCGGGGCGAAGTCCTGTTTCAATGATTTCAATGTCGCGATCGGGATCAAGACCATAAAGTTGGATCATCTTACGGGCCATGTCGTAGATTTTTACCGGACTCCCCATGTCGAAGACGAAAATATCACTGCCCCCGCCCATGGCTCCCGCTTCGAGTACGAGGTTACAGGCTTCGGGAATGGTCATAAAGTAGCGGGTAATATCTTTGTGTGTGACGGTAACCGGACCGTTGCTCTCAATTTGTTTTCTGAACAAGGGCACAACGGAACCATTGGATCCCAGCACATTGCCAAACCTGGTGGTCACAAAGCGGGTTTGTCCGTTGCTAAGCGACTGAATGTAAATTTCGGCAATGCGCTTAGAGGCACCCATGATGTTGGTGGGATTCACTGCCTTATCGGTACTCACCATCACAAATTTTTCCACCTCATACTTCACGGCCAGGTCGGCAACAATCTTGGTTCCAAATACATTGACCAGCAAGGCTTCATAGGGGTTTCCTTCCATCAGGGGTACATGCTTGTAGGCAGCTGCATGGTAAATGATATGCGGGCGATAAAGCTCCATAATTCGGTTGAGGCGCAACCGGTCTTTTACATTGGCAATCACAAATTCAATGCTGCCAAAAAGGTGCTTATGAGCTTTGCTATTTTTAAGTTCAAATTGCAGATCATAGAGGGGAGATTCGGCCTGATCCAGCAGTATCACCCTTGCCGGGGCATAGTTTAGCACTTGTCGGGCAATTTCACTGCCAATGCTTCCGGCTGCCCCTGTCACCATCACCACCTTGTTTTTCAGCTCTCTGATCACGTTCTTGCTGTCGAGCTTAATGGGATCGCGCTCAAGCAATTCTTCAATTTTTACCCGACGCAACTGTTGGGAGCTGAGCTGACCGTTGATCCACAAGTCGATGGGCGGCACTACCTTCACATTAAGGTGAAGTTCCAATCCTGTTTCCACCACTTTTTTCTTACGCTCGGGGCGCATGTTTTGTATGGCAATAATCATTTGTTCCACCTGATGTCTTTTAACATAGGTAGGACGTAAGGCTTTGTAGGAAGAAATCACCGGAATACCTTCGAGGGTTTTGCGTATCTTGGAGGGGTTGTCGTCCACAAAAGAGATAATCTCATAGTGGTACACTGCATCCTGCAAAAGGACATTTTTGGTGAGCAATCCAGCGGAACCTGCCCCATAAATAATCACATTGATTCTCTTTTTGGATAATTTCTTCACCAGATGGAGGTAGGCCAGACGGATCATCAGCCTACTACCCAAGAGAAAAAACATGGAGAGCAAAAAAAGTGTGGCCAATACACCGTAGGAAACAACCAGTCGGGATGCAGGGGGATAATTGCGAAATACGGACACCAAGACCAACGAAATGAGGAAACCCAGCAAGGAGGCTTTGAATATTTTGAAGGCGTCCATCAGACCGGTGTGGCGAATGATACCTGAAAAAGACTGGAATACGAAAAAGCCCACGATATAAGCCGAAACGATCATCCCTAATTGCAGTTGAACGTCGTAGGGATTGATATCTATATAGTTGAAGTTGAACCGAATCAGGTAGCTGGCCAGAAATGCAGCTCCAACCACCAAGGAATCGAAAGCGAGCACGATCCATCTGGATAGAAACTGGCTTGAATACAACTTTGCAATGCGTCTAAGCATACCTGTGGTTATTTGAATACAAACTCTTGTTGGCTAACTAAGTGTTGCATAACGGGTTAGTTTTTAAGTCATCCGAGAGCAAAGGTAGTTTATTTTTGGAAAAGCACAAGTTTAATGAAGATTAATTTTAAATAGTGGGGTGCGTTGGTTCGACCTGAAATTATTCAAGCGTGGCAAATGTGATCAGGCTCACCGGTTGGATGCTGGTAACTATTGGAAGGGGGGAGCAATGCGATTTGAGCGTTTGGTATTTTAGAAGGGGGTAGAGGTCCTTCGCCAGGGATGCTAATGACAAAATAACGAAGGCTGTGGTTGGTAGCAGGATATGACTTCAAGCGTGGACGCTTGAAGCGGGGTGGGATGGCAAATGTGATCGGGCTCATCAGCTGCATTCTGATGACTATCGGAAGGCGGGATCAGTAGCAGGCAGGAGGTTTGGTCTTTTGTGTTCCTGTGGAAACGAATCGCTCCATATTAATGAGCAGCAATTTGTCATGGCAGGAGAACAAACACGACAGGTATTGTGTATTTTTGGCTCTTAACAAATGGGGAATTTCTTATGCCTTTTCGTTTTGCCAAAATGCTTGTTTCTACTGCCATTATTTGTACACTACTCATCATTGTTGGTGTTTACGAACATGTTAGTTGGGGCGCTCATAGTCGGGTTTATGATCAAGTTGGTTTGGTACCAAACGACAGCATCGGTTTACTGCTTGGCACTTCACGTTTACTAAATAACGGGGACACCAATCTTTTTTACAGCCATCGGTGTGATGCGGCTTTCAAACTATTCAAACTGGGGAAAATAAAGAAATTGGTCATCAGCGGTGACAGTTCAAATCCAAATTATGATGAACCGGAATGGATGCGATTGGAATTACTGCGCATGGGTATGCCCGACTCTCTCATGGTACTGGATAAACATGGCTTTAGCACGATGGAGTCGCTGTTGTTTTGCAAGAATGGTTTAAAACTTATACATGTAACAGTAATCAGTCAACGATTTCACAACGAACGAGCGATCATGTTGGCCGACAGAATTGGTTTGAAAGCAGTTGGCTATAATGCACAATCCGTAAATGCCTGGTACGGATGGAAGACTTGGTTGAGGGAGTTTGGGGCGAGGGTTTATTGGGGGTTTTTGTCATCGAATTAAACGAATTGATCGAATTGGGGGACTTGAGTACGGAAAGCTTTTGGGGTGAGCGACTAAAGAAAACTGAGGAACTATGGCTTGGGGGTTTTTATCATCGAATTAAACGAATTGATCGAATTGGGGGACTTGGGCGACTTGGGCGAAGATGAAGGGATGAGCGTCGTTAGCTGGCTTGGGGGGAATGGAATTATACAAGTGAATTTCGGAAATAAAATAAGGTAGTGGGATTTTGCGTAATTTTGTCGAGTTTTTAATCGCAAATACCCAAATTCATGAATACTAAAATATGGTTGTCGTCGCCTCACATGGGAAAAGAGGAGGAACGTTTTGTTAAGGAAGCCTTTGACACGAACTGGATTGCTCCACTTGGTCCTCACGTAAATGGTTTTGAGGCCGATTTACAAAACTATACAGGTGCTGCTCATGCAGCTGCTCTCAGTGCGGGAACCGCCGCCTTGCATTTATCGCTCATCTTGCTCGGGATAAAACCGGGAGATGAAGTGATCTGCCAGAGTTTTACGTTTTCAGCTTCGGCCAACCCCATTGTTTATCAAGGTGCCACACCCATATTTGTTGATTCGGAAAAGGACACCTGGAACATGAGTCCGGAATATCTGGAGATGACCATCAAGGATCGGTTGGCGAAAGGCAAAACACCTGCAGCCATCATTGTGGTGCATTTATATGGTATGCCAGCCAAAATGAATGAAATTATAAAAATTGCCCATGATTATAACATCCCTTTGATTGAGGATGCAGCTGAAGCACTGGGATCAAGCGTTGATGGCAAAATGTGCGGAACGTTTGGAAGGTTAAATATTTTGTCGTTTAACGGCAACAAAATTATCACAACCAGTGGTGGTGGTGCCTTACTTTCGGAAGATGAAACATTAATTAAAAAAGCTCGGTTTCTGGCTACACAGGCGCGTGACGAAGCCCCGCATTATCAGCATAGCCATATCGGATACAATTACCGTATGAGCAACGTGGTGGCTGCCATCGGGCGAGGACAGATGCTGGTACTGAATGAGCGTATTGCTGCCCGAAGGGCAATTTACGATCGATACAATAATTTTTTTGGGGAAATTAACGAGAAAGGATACCATGTTGAATTGTTACCTGAACCGAAGGGTTATTTTTCCAATCGGTGGTTAACGACCATCACGGTGGATCCGGAATTGAATCATGGAATTACCAGAGAGGTTATCCGACTTGCTTTGGAAGAAGATAATATTGAATCGCGGCCGCTTTGGAAGCCGATGCATTTGCAGCCTGTATTTGCAAATAGTCCTTTTTATGGAGATGGAACGAGTGAGGGCTTGTTTGAAAAAGGGCTTTGTTTACCGAGCGGCAGTAATTTGAATAATGAGGATTTTGAGCGAATTTTTGAGATGCTAAGGAGGGTTTTTACGACTTGAGCGACTTGAGCGACTTGGGCGACTTGAACGACTTGAGCGACTTGAGCGACTTGAACGACTTGAACGACTTGGGCGACTTGAGCGACTTGGGAGAACTTAGCGACTTTGGCGACAATGTTCGTGTAAAAACAACCGCTTAGTTCGCCCCCTCGCTTCCTTCGCTAAGCTAAATCAATTCGCTTTTTTTCTTTTTTAACACAAAAACCTCTACCCAAATTACCCACATTAAAAAGATCATCAAATAGAAGAAAGTTTTGAAAATATAGTCGTGAAAAAAATGAAAATGACTGGGCCATTGGAGCATTGCCAATGATAAACCTACGACTCGAAACACATTCACCCATTCAATGATTACAAGACCAAGTGGAACGTACCAGAGCTTATGTTTCCATGGGCCGGGGAAAAGAAACATGATAAACAACCAATGCATCCATTGTTTGAGACTGGTACACTCAGGGCTGACCAGTATTGCTACCCACCTACCACTATTGGATTGAAAGCGGATGGCCTGATCAGCTTCAGTAATATAAAAATTGACCTGAAAGACATGATCGAGAACCCAGGTGCTTTGATTGAGCAATAATAATGAAGCCCAGCTAAAGAGCTGATCGACCTGGTGAGCCAAAGGAAAAAATCCTAATGGGCCTGCCCAATACTTGTAAATAAAATGAAAACTTATAAGCAGCACTCCAAACATGAACACATATTTTACTGGCTGGAAGAGCCGCACTATTTCTTTTTGTATATTTTTTTTATCCATAATCAGGTTTTCAAAAAACGGTACTCCGGGAAATAAGCTCCCGCATCTTTTCCGGCTAATGAATTGGATTGAAGCAACTGAGTGTACATATCTCTGCGGTGGACAAAACGAAGGGTACTAAAACTGTGCAATTGATGACCAAACCCTGACTTAAACCTAAATAGTCCATCAGCACTACTGGATCCGTAACCACCACCAAGATGGAGTGTATGTGCATCTCGATACTTACAGGCCTCAATTGCGGCATCCATCATCAGTTTGGATGGGCTCAAGCCTACAAACAACTCGTTGGTACCACCAAGATGGAATTGAGCCAGACGGTTGACCAAAGTAAACAGACCGCCGGCAGCCATCTGCCCTTTGCTATTTACCACAGAAACCAGAATTATTGACTCAGGAAGCATGGCCTTAAGTTGATTAAAATAATGCAATGAAAAAAAATACCTCTTTTTTGCACGTTTACGCATCATAGTTTGCGTATAGAGATCAACAAAATCCGGTAAACATTCCCATTGGTTTATCTTAACCTGAAATCCTTCTTTTGCGAGCCGGTTAATATTACGCTTGTGATTGTATGCAAACGACTTACGAATATCAGCTAAAGGAAGGCTAAGATTGATGGAAACTGTTGGACCATGAGCATGTTGGGTGATTCCGGTTAATCTTGGCAAAACAAAATTATTGTACAATGGATGTAGCCTGATAAATGAGCTGACAAATCCTCTTTCGAATGACTCTGCATGAAACGACTTAATGGCGGTTGTGACCATCTCCGCATCTGTATTTTCGGGATAAGCAATTCCCGGATATCCATAAGGACTCACCAAGTCTTTCTCCTGCGAACCATTGGTATAGATTACCCTTTCGACAAGAGGAATGATAAAATCAACCCCTCCTATCTGTTTATGCCAGGCTATAGGATTACCACCCAATACTTCCGACTCCAGCTGACAGTAACCGGGATGCTGATAAATATCGTGGTGATTTCCAGCTATTAATTTGTTCCAGTGTGGATTTTTTGTGTCGATGAAAGGCATTAACTTCTCCTTCAAAAAAGGGTAAATAAAAAAATTACCATTTTAACATTGCCAAGCAACGCAAACGATAATTCAAAAAAAAGCTCTCGTAAAATGGTTAATGTTTCTTTAATACCTAACTCCAGTGCCAAAAGTACAATAATTTTAAGATGGTGGGTTAACTGTTTGTGATTATTTCCTAAAACTGAGAAGAAAAAATCCTAAGAAAGGGGTTGGGGGACTTGAGCGAAGGGGCGACTTGAGCGACTTGAGCGACTTGGGTGACTTGAACGACTTGGGCGACTTGAGCGACTTGAACGACTTGAGCGACTTGAGCGACTTGAACGACTTGAACGACTTGAGCGACTTGAGCGACTTGAACGACTTGAGCGACTTGAGCGACTTGAACGACTTGAGCGACTTGAACGACTTGAGCGACTTGAGCGACTTGAACGACTTGAGCGACTTGAACGACGTTGTTCGTGTAAAAACTATCTCTTCGTTCGCCTCCTTCGCTTCGTTCGCTTCGTTCGCCCCTTCGCCTCCTTCGCCCCTTCGCCTCC
The DNA here is from genome assembly GCA_965140775.1 of Bacteroidales bacterium. Classification (GTDB taxonomy): domain Bacteria; phylum Bacteroidota; class Bacteroidia; order Bacteroidales; family F082; genus UBA6244. The sequence continues at coordinate 3,513,534 of OZ223471.1, forward strand.
TTCGCCCCTTCGCTTCTTTCGCCCCTTCGCCTCCTTCGCCCCTTCGCTTCGTTCGCCCCTTCGCCTCCTTCGCCTCCTTCGCTTCGTTCGCCCCTTCGCCCCTTCGCCTCCTTCGCTTCGTTCGCCCCTTCGCCTCCTTCGCCTCCTTCGCTTCGTTCGCCCTTTCGCCTCCTTCGCCTCTTCGCCCCTTCGCCTCCTTCGCTTCGTTCGCCCCTTCGCCTCCTCCGCTTCATTCGCCCTTTCGCCTCCTTCGCCTCCTTCGCCCCTTCGCCTCCTTCGCCTCCTTCGCTTCGTTCGCCCCTTCGCCTCCTTCGCACCTTCGCCCCTTCGCCTCCTTCGCTTCGTTCGCCCTTTCGCCTCCTTCGCCCCCTCCGCTTCATTCGACCATTCAGTTACTCCTTTATACCAAAATCACCATGACCAATTTTCTGATTTAGCGCTCATGTTGACGATCATGGCAATGATGTGATCGTATTTGTCATTTAGTGAATTATGCGTTTCTAAGTCAATGTATTCACATTTTAACGCGTAATCTAACCAGACTTGTGTTTCGGCTGCTTCACCTTCACAGTCAGATAGTTTTGAAATAAAATGTTTGGGGTATTTACGTTTACGGAAGGCTTCTGCTAGATTGCCGGACACGGATCTGGATGATCTTCTTACTTGATCTGTTAGAGAATAGGTTTCTTCTTTTGGAAAGGATTTGGTTAATCTAAAAATTTCCATTCCAGCCTCAATGGATAGTTGGAAGACTTTGAGATCGCGGTGGGTTTTTATTTTTTCGGTCATTTTTTATGGGTTCGTTTTTAGCGACTTGAACGACTTGAGCGACTTGAACGACTTGAGCGACTTGGGCGACTTGAGCGAAGTTGTTCGTGTAAAAACTATCTCTTCGTTCGCCTCCTTCGCTTCGTTCGCTTCGTTTGCATCATTACACTCAATGGAAGCCTCATCATTACTTTTCAGTATGAAACTTAATTGGTTTGGCTGGAATACCGACAGCCGTACAATTTGAGGGCAAACTCTTCGAAACAACAGCTCCTGACCCTATGATTGTATTTTCACCAATTGTTAACTGGTTTATAATCTTGGCTCCTGTCCCAACGTAAACGCATTTGGCTATTTCGACTTCTCCTGAAATATTCACAGTAGGCATAAACGAACAAAAATCACCGATATTTGTATCATGACCAGTCGTGCAACTCAAATTTAATATTACATGACGACCAATGTTGATATTTACTGTAATAATATTTCCGGCACATATAATTGACCCTTCCCCAATTGAATTGTATTTCATATCACCTATCAAGACATTGGGATGGATTAATACAGGAAAAGCAATTGTTGAATTAGATATTTCATCAACAATTTTCTTTTTTGTTTTTGGGTCTCCAATTGCAAGGACTAAACTCAGCGATTCCTTCCAAGCATTAAGTTCTTTAATGCCGCCAAGTACAGGATAATCATTCACCAATGACCCTTTGTCGATGCCATCATCAAAATATCCAATAAATTCATATGTTTGGCGCGCAGCATTTATCTGATTTATCAGAAAATGCACCTCTCTACCAAAACCACCAGCTCCAAAGATTGCTATTTTTTTCACTTCCTCTAATTTTTGTTTCCTTTAAAAAATTCCATTGTGGCCTGTCCTTGTTGATTAATACCGTCGCTTTTAGTCACTTTTTCCACTGTTTTAAGAATAATTTTCAAATCTAATAAAAAAGAGAGGTTATCAACATAATAAACATCATACTTAAATTTCTGTTCCCACGAAATGGCATTGCGGCCATTTACCTGCGCCCAGCCCGTAATGCCGGGTCTTACTTCATGACGACGAGCTTGTATTTTATTGTATAATGGCAAGTATTCGATTAAAAGGGGGCGTGGCCCAACAAGACTCATATCACCTTTCAGTACGTTAATAAGTTGTGGTATTTCGTCGATGCTGGTTTTGCGAATGAATAGGCCAATAGGCGTTAAACGCTGGGCATCGGGCAACAGATTTCCGTATTTATCTTTTTTGTCGTTCATGGTTTTGAACTTGATCACCTTGAACAACTTTCCTCTCTTGCCGGGACGGGGTTGGAGGAAGAAAGGGTGGCCGGAATTGGCTATTAAAAGGGCCACTGTGGTTAAGAAAATAAGGGGGCTAAGTATCAGTAACACAACGATCGCTGTAAGAAAATCGATAAGAGGTTTGAGGTATTTTTTATACATCCGCTTTTTTAATGAAAAATACTTGTTACAAATGTTGAGTCAGCACCTATAAGTAATAAAACAAACTTTTAACCGCAAAGCCCGCGGAGTTTCTTGCAAAGTACCGCAGCGTCTGTTTTACACAAGGTTCTGCTTATCTGTACTTTGCGTTTTTCGTACAATGTTAGAAATTTATTTAACGTAGTAATTATAACAACCACTGTATGCATGAATGGCTTTTCGGAAGGGGCTCAATATTGGGTGTTATAAGTTTTTCCTCCTTTTTGTTTGCCAGACCCAATGGTGAGAAATAATCCCTGTTATAACTGTTTTATAACGTGGAAATAAATTCAAGATATTCCTTGGCAAGTTGTGAATAGCTATGGTGTTTTGTAACATATTCATAACCCTTTTTACCCATTATATCCAATTCTTCAGTCCCCATCGTCATCATGTGAATAATCTCCTGAGCCATTAATTCAGGGTTATTTGCATCGATGAACAATCCACATCCGGCCTCATTTATAATACTTCGGTATCCAGAGTATGATATTAACATAGGTCTGCCACTCAGCATATAATCAATCCATTTATTGGGAGATATACCATAATCATAAATACCACTTTTATATATCGGCATGACCAATAAATCACATTTACTGAGGATTGAAATAATCTCAGACTTTGGGAAAGCACCATAAAAAGTAATGTTGTTTAAGCTATTTGCTTCTATTTCCAATTTCTTTTTCTCTGGCCCATCACCAAAAATTGCAAAAAAAACCTCATCATTGTCCCTTAGCTGACGAGCTGTCATCAAAAGCTCATCTACTTTGTTTAACCTCCCAATTGCACCAGCATAGGCAACAACAAACTTATTCTTAGGTAGTTCTAATTTACTAGCGGCATTAGCAGGCTTCTCTAGATGAAGAGTTTGATATTCAGAAAAGCCCATCGGAATACACCTGAAATGAAACGGTTGTGTAAGGATTTTCTTTAAATGCAAATCCAATCTGGGCATGGTACCTACAATTCCATCAGCATTCTTGTATCCGTATTTTTCAATATAGGCTAAAAACTTGACGAAAGGGCTTGATGCACTAAATTTGCCTGAATACACCAGCGTAAGAGGCCAAATGTCTCGTATCTCGACTACAAGTTTTGCCTTGAATTTATTCTTTAACAGTACACCTGTGAATAGCGTAAGAAGTGAAAGTGATGAAACGATAACAATATCAGGTTTATTGCCATTTCTTATGGTTGCGGCATATCGCAGCAAGTTGATTTCAAAGATAACCCACGAAAATATTCTGCGTAGTGAAAATCCCAAATTGATTAACGGACCATTTAAAGTAACAACATTCAAATCCTGATATACCGTACTTCGATAAAACTTTGAGATTTTTGGGTTTAGCTTTAAGCCATTTGATCGCGAGATGATTAATGTTGTTTCGTATTGTTGTTTGCTAAAATTGCTAGCTAAGGAAAACTGACGACTTGCACCTTCTTGCTCAGGCGTGGAACCATATTTTGAAACAAACCAAATGCGAGACTTCATTTTTTTCATTAAAAAAATCGGGCAAAAACAATCATTAACAAAATAATTATTGACCTTTTAGCAACCAACTAATATACAGTAACAACTTTGATTATTACACAAAAAGCCTTATTACCTCGAACGCTTCTGCATATTCAGCGCCTACCTGCACACCTCTGGATTTAGCCAGTGAGAAAATAAAATCTTCTGACAAATAATCACGAAAACCTTGTGATTTGTATTCCTTCAAAGAATTAACCTTGGCTTCGATGTGCCGTTTTTGCAATTTGACAAAGCACTGTGTATTAAACGTCAGGTTATTCCATATCAGCTCATAACCAAACACAGTTGTATTTTTAAAGGCTCTTAAACCTTCGTGCGCAATGGTAGCATGGTCCTGATGTATATCATTTAGGCTAGGTACAAAAACCAAATCAAAATGACTATTTTTTCGAAGTTTAATTAATTCCTCTAAAATTTCCTGACGGGCATAATTTAGTTTACGTACCTCATAGTTATAAATGATCACGTCCTCTGTTTTCACACCTAACATATGAGTTGCCTTTTTTACTTCAGTTTTAAGAATGTCTTTGGGAAAACCATCCGGAACTGACTGTTCGGCGGTGGAGAATGCCACATAAGTAACGTGATGTCCATTTTCAATAAAATAATTAATGGTTCCACCCAAACCTAATTCACCATCATCTGTATGAGGTGCCAAAACCAGGATATTGCTTTTTTCTTTTATGAAATTCATCTTTTAAAATTTACTAACGAATGGTCTTTCCGTATAAATACGAATACCCCACTTACGAATATAATCTCTCAAATCATCAGTTTCTTCGTCCTCAACACCCCAATATTCAAATGTTTCTACATTGAATTTAAAATCGTTTAATTCAATATAAGGATAATCTAATTTAATCATTGGATTTAACCCGTGATAGTTTGCAATGGGCATGTAATGCGTTTCAATAATATCCTTTATTTTTAGAATTCGTTCATCATGGGTAAGCGGAACAATTTTTTTTATAAATTTTGCCGGGGAGCCTGCATAAATCCCCTTTTCGGGAATAGATTTTGTAACCGTGGAATTAGCCCCGATCACTGCATCGTCTGCAATGGATACCCCCATCATGATCAAACTTTTAAAACCAACAATTACGCCATTACCAATAGTAACGCCTGAAAAACTTGCGGGGAAGCCTTCTAATACAGATAACCAATAACCATGAGTTAAAATTGATGTATCCGGCGAAAGCCCAACATCATGACCAATTACAACAGGCTCACAAACATTAATAAAGTTATTATGTATGGTACACCTGTCACCAATTTCAAAATTGGCATTTGGATGCTGTCGGCCTCCACCTCCAATTCTGAGGCCGGAACTATTAAACAGGTGCTTTCCGAATTTGACGTTATTACCCCTGATCTGGGTATCGCTTCCCAATCGGCTAAAATCACCCAATTCAAAATTTCCTCTGATATTTACATCGATATTTTTCCCAAATTGTACGTTCCTGCCAATAGAGATATCATTGGCTACAATTCGAACATTGTTTTTTGAATCTTCATATTTCTTCATCAGTCAAGTTTTTAGGTTAATCCTCCATTTAAGTCAATTGATGCACCATTAATATAATTGGCATCGATTAAATAGGCAACTGTTTTATATATGTCATGTGGTGAACACAGTCCGCCGACAGGAATTTTACTTTTTATTTTTTCAATAAATTCTGGCGGAACCTCGCTTATCATCCCGAGTTCTGAGTAACCCATATTGATGTTATTTACGGTAATGCCCTTAGAGCCGTTCTCAACAGCCAATGATTTTGTCATACCCCACAATCCGGATTTGGAAGCTGCATAAGCGCTGATACCCGGAGTTGGAACTTGTGCTGTAACCGATGAAAAATTAATAATTCTGCCAAAATTTTGCGCCCTCATATAAGGAAGCAAGCATCGGATTACATTAAAGGATCCCAACAAATTGGTTCTTATTATACTTTCCCAAATGTTGATATCTGCCTTATGAGCAAAAGAATTATAATTTTTTCCGGCACAATTGATTAAAACAATATTATTTAATTCACTTTCAATTGATTGAATCCAACCTGAAACTTCATCATAATTTGAAACATCTACTTTGTATAGATTTTCTTTAAATGCAGCATCTACGTTGGTCGAGAGATATGTTCCTATCACCTTCTCATCTGAACTCAGAAAACGTTCAAACAGATATTTGCCAATTCCTCTTGAAGCACCTGTAATAATAATCATGATTTTAAGATTTTAGTTTATAATTATTTGAGAATAGTTACGACCATTTTAAAATTGCAGCTCCATAAGTCCAGCCGGAGCCAACAGCTGCAAAAAGAATGTTATCTCCTTTTTTTAACTTTCCTGCCCGATGAACTTCATCCAATAATATTGGAATGGTTCCCCCACTGGTATTTGCATATTTATCCATATTTGTCATTACTCTTTCCCATGGCAGGCCAATAATTTCAGCTGTTTTCTGAAGTATTCTGATGGAGGGCTGATGTGGTATTAGAAAATCGATATCTTCGATTGTTAAACCTGTATCTTTAAGAACCTGTTGAATTGCTTTTGGCAAAACCTTGGTTCCTGTTTCATAAACGGCACGACCGTTCATTTGAAAATAGTGCAAACCTTGCTTTACGGTATCGAGGGTTGCAGGCATTTCCGAACCTCCTGCAGGTAATGTGTAATTATATTTGCCTCTACCATCAGTATATAACCGAAATGCAGTAAATCCCTCATAAACATTACCATGAGAAAACACGGCTGCACCGGCTCCATCGCCAAAAAAAACAGCATCCCTACGCGACCAATCGGTTATTTTCGAAAAGGTGTCGGCTCCGATAACCAGAACATGTTCGTATACTCCGGCTGCAATGAACTGTGTAGCAACCGACATGCCGTACAAAAAACCACTACAAACTGCGGATATATCAAAGGCAACTGAGTTATAGGCCTGTATTTTATCTTGAACAATCGCCGCCGTGGAGGGTGCAAGACGATCGGATGTTGCAGTAGCAACTATTATTAAATCTATATCATCCTTGGTTAATCCTGAGTTTTCGATGGCCTTATTTGCCGCTTTTGCTGCCAAATCGCTTGTGGCCTCGTGGTCGCCTGCAATCCTTCTTTCTTTTATTCCCAGGTTTTCGTAAATCCACTGGCTGTTGGTAGGCACCATTTTCTCCAGGTCCTCATTTGTCATTATTCTTTCCGGAACGTACGAACCGGTTCCAATAATCTTTACATTTCTAACAAGTTGCTTCATATTCTAAAGTGTTTTTAAGTTATTATACATCGCAATAAGTTTATTTTCTTCATTTTTCCAACTATAATGATCCAAAACAGCATTTCTGCCATTTTCACCCATTTCTTGCGCCAACTTATCATTATTCATCAACAGGTGTATTGCATTCACAATCTCTTGTCTTTTAAATGGATTCACCACAATTCCACACTGATGTTTTTCAACAACCTCTCTGTTGCTCTTAACACTGTCGGAAATGATCACAGGTATGCCTGCATACATGTATTCGTATAACTTTGTTGTAATTCCATCAACATGATTTGGGGAAGGATGAAACAAACCGATCCCTATAGAGCTTTCGGCGTATATTTCATAAAGCTCTTTTTGCGACACAAACCCTCTGTAATCAACTTGTTTCCACCCTTTATGCTCTTTAAGAGATTGTTCGTATTTAGCATCACTAAATAAACCTGCCAAAATAATTTTATAATTTGTTTCAACTATGGCGTCTAAAAGATTAGTAATGCCTCTTATCTCAGATATCCCCCCTGCGTAGCAAATTGCTTTTTGTTTGTTATTATTATGACTTATTGGGGCTATGTTCTTTAAAATGGGATAATTTCTGATTTCAACACTTTTGCAATTCCATTGGAGGTATTTGTTGGAAATGGAAGGAGCTGCACAAACAACATTATCCAAACGAGTTGTCACCTTTTTATCAATGATCTTGGCTATGATTGCTATTGGCTTTCTTAAAAGAATTGGAATATAAGTTTTTTGTAATATTTGTTTTGGAAAGTCTTCGTGCGCATCAAAAATTACATGGTGACCATTTTTTTTTAATTTTAACGCAGTAAGCAACAATTCAGGGTCGTGAAGATGATAAATATCGGCTTGTACCTCTAATGCTTTTTGATATATCACATTTGAGCGCTTAATAAAACGCTGAAGTCGGTTCCTTACCGGTGTTTTAAGAGAGATGCATTCTACTCCATTCTTGGTTTCAACATATTCCTGAGCACCAAAGGCAATAAGTGTTACCTCATATCCATTTTTAGCCAAACTGGTGCACTCTTTGTAAAATATCCGAATATCATCAATTGGATGAACTGAGGTAAGGTGGCAAACCTTTGTCATACTGAACTGTTTTTTAGAACCTTGTATTTAAATTATTTTCTTATAAGCATTATACAACACTTGTTTTTCATTTTCCCAACACAATTCTTCTTTAGCTATTTGAAGATTCTTTTTGAATGAATTGTATAGTTCTTTATCGGTAGCTAACCTGCGTATTGATTCGGCAAGAACACCCTCATCACCCGGAGGATTAATTGCTAATCCAATTTTATATTGATTTACAATCCTGGCCATTTCCGGGGTATCGTTGCAAATAATGGGTGTTAGCGCTTGTATATTCTCAAATATTTTATTGCCAAGACCAAAGTAATAGCTTCTTGATTTTATTTTGGGAGTACTTATGCCCACATCTGATGCAGCGATAATTCGCCACAAATCGCCTATTGGAACTGCTGACAAAAACAAGAACCTATTTTGTACATTGTATTTTTTTGTAAGATTTTCCAAAAATGTGACATATGCCTTGGTGCCATTTCCTACGATCACGCACACTGTATTTTCTGTTTTTGACAATGCCTCCACTATCTCTTCTATACCTCTTTGTGCAGTAACAGCACCGTGATACATGCATATAAAACAATCATCGTCAACGTTTAATTTTTTCAGGATATTTTTCCTGCTTGCAATTATTTCCGATTGCTCCAATTGCCAATAATTGGGAATATTTCTTACAACGACGGGCCTTTCGGACAAGTGATAAATGTTTTGAACTTCATCGGCAATGCTATCATTCACCATAATGGAAAAAGCACTCTTTGAAATCAGAAACCTTTCAAGTTGTTTGATGAAGAATCTGGCAAATATATTTCTGTTTGTATTGCGTCCCATTTCAAACTCATGCGAATCATAAACCAGTTTTGCTTTATTTTTTTTTCCGATATTCGACAACCACCCGATAAAAAGCGGAAATAAATCGTGTCCGCTTATTATATCAGCATCAAACTTCCTGGCCTTGGCTGCCCACACGAAAATGGACAGAATTCTGTTTAATGGATTAAGAAACTTACCCTCTCCCAGCGGACGTGTTGAAAAACGATAAACCGTAAAACCATCCACCATGTCCTTTTTGAAGTTATCACTAATCGCACCTTTAGCCATGACCAGTACTTCTGCACCCATTTCGATCAAAACAGTTAGTTCCCGTTTATCCCTGCTTGCATTTATCCACTCACCGGTAGTTATTTTTAACACTTTCTTCATTCCATTCTAATTTTTTACACCTTGTGTTTGTACGCTTACTCTCCGCACAGTACTTTTTGATAGTCCGGGAGGTTGATCTGCAAATAAATAATCATCCACCAATGGAATATAAAAAAATACAATAAAATAGATATTAAAAAAATGTACCGGATTTAACATGCCAAGTATCAACAAAAATATGAAAGCCAACTTAAAACCTTGATTACCTTTATAAACTTTCTTCGGTCTGAAAAGATAAACCATCAGAAAAATGGAGAACAACCCGAATTTTGCCAACAAATCAAACCATTCCGAGTGTTCCAACGAACCTACTTTATACTCGAAAGAGTTATACCTTATTATAGGCTTACCATATTGTGCGTATTGACGTTTGTCACTTTCCATGGTAACCTCATAAAGGCGGTTCAATATAGCGTTACCTGTAATCTGGCGAGGAAACCAATATTTAGCTTGTCTTCAGACCAATCCATGAACCCTTTGAACAAAAAAGGGCCATCGCCCCTGAGAAGAATTAAAGTATTTGGTCAGTATTTACACAGATAGTTGACTATTTTTTTTATAAGCGACAACGCATTAAGGTTCTTGCTCTAAGTCTTAAGAATGGTGGTGACCAGTTTTCCTGAAATACCCTCGTAAATATGTAGGGGTATATAGCAATGGTCACCATAGTATGTCCTGTTGAACAAAGGCAAGAGCGCTTGTGTCATCGCAATCAAGAATAATCAAACTTGGTGCATCTTGAGTAAGATGCAATAAAATTATCAATAAATACTTTTGCTATATTATAAATTTCCTTTGATCCATGAAGATTTTTAAAGCGGCACATCGTAGGCTGGGCAGAAAGAGTCTGTTCTTGCCCTTCACATATCTTCAATTTGCAATCTTGCGCAAAGTATAACAATCGTTGGCATCTTCATAACAAACCGCAATTTGTATAACACATTGCTTCAGAATAGAACTAATATCATGAAGTACAAAAGTAAAACATTTTAAATAACCTCCCCAAAACTACAGATAAATCCTCTAGTTGAGTTCTGGGATGGCCAGGTGATATACTATTCGCTTTTTGTCAATATTTTCTTTTTCAACCTTAATGCCCGTCTGGTATTCATTCAGGCTTAACCTGACCACAACTAATAATTGCCCGTGGCGAAACTGCATATTTTACCCGTGATTAATCCACTGTTTTGGGGAAGTTATTTTGGGAATATTACTAAGATTGATGTCTAGTGTCATTTATACATCCGGCCAATTTTTCAATTAGGCCAAGCTGTTTTCCAACCTAATTTAATAATAATAGAACTCCATTATGAGATATTTGCTCGCTGGTAAGTTTTACGGCTACAGACTTTTGTTAAAATCTGAAAGATTGAAAAATGTTGATGTATCATATTGTTGAAATTTTGTATATCTATTTATAAGCAATAATGTGTTTTATTTACCTCATTGATAATCATATCAATGAGGTAAATAATTTTATCGCCCTTTTTATTGCCTTTTATAAATTATTCAGGCTAAGTTAGGTATTTCGCTTTTTGCAAACTCAATTCCGTTATAATATCAAAGTAAATAATATTTTCACTATTTGCTAATTAATGTAAATCTAATCATTCACTTATTTCAGGAAAGGTAATTTATTTGTGTTTTGCCTGTTTTAACTATTTGTGCTTCGGTTAAAGCCCATATAATAACAATGTAAGCAAAATAAGTGGGGTAAATAATCAGATGGGAAACCATTGACATTACAAAGAAAATAATAAATGCAGAAAAATAGGCATGAAAATATTTTCCTCCAATTCGATACATGATTTTTAATCGATTAACAATTTGCCATGTTAAATACAAATAAAGAATTAAACCCAAAATGCCATAATCATATAGAACTTCCAGATAATCATTATGAGCTGTTTTAGATAAAAGCCCACCTCTATCGATAGCAGTACTTCTATAACCGGAGCCAAATATTTTATGAGTCATATCTTTTGAAATATAACTATTCCATGTATCAATATATAAATACATTCTTGATTCTTCCTCAAAATCTGTTTTCTCAAATCGATTAATTACATTAACATCAATTATGGATATTGTTTTTTCTAAAATGAAAAATAACCCAACCAACATGATTGCTCCATATATAAGATTACGTAGTAAATGCTTCCATTGGAAAGAGTCTTTTATTAAAGAAAATATAATAACTAATGATATTGCAATAGTTGCGCCTCTTTTACTAGAAATTATTACGGAAATAAAGGTCAAGACTAAAATAATGTATCTTAATTTCGTATTTTTTAATAAAAAAGCGAAAGGAACTAATAATAAAACCCAATAGACCGAATTAAGTGCATTTGCTTCAATAATTCCATAATTAATACTCCCGACTCTAAACACCATTTTATAGAGGCTTAATGCAAAAATCAAAAAATAAAAATAGGGATACAATTTTATTAGTTTGTGGTAGTAATTATTCTTAAAGTCATTGACGAAAATACTGTAAAATAGTATAAAAACGATTACCCACCAAGATACCGCAATTAAGGTTACAATAAGTCCCAATTGGGTACTATTGGCAAATAAAAGATTATTATATAATGCATAGAATAGCCAAATAATTAAAAGCCGTAAGATCTTATTTGATAAAATATCGCTTCGAGTAAGAAGTATAACAACTGCCAATCCTATCGCAAAAAAAATAGATAACTGGACGATTCTACCAATCATGGCAGAACTGCTGATTGTTCCTAAAATAGAAAAAACACTCCAGACAATAAAAATTGCAGAAATTAAATATGTTTTAGATATTGTCATCTATAATATTCATTTGAATGAAGTTAATCGATTGTTGTATCATTTCGTTAAGTTTATCTTTGTTCACTATATAAGACTTACTTGAATGGGAGAATGTTTTGATGCTTTCGTGAGTTATAATGCAATTAGGAATATTCAATAAATCTATTAGGTTATAAATTCTTGAGGAAACCTTTGGCCGTGATATAAAAGTATAGAAAGGTTTATCAAAAAGAACAGAAAATATTGTTCCATGAAATGAATCGGTGACTACGTATTCAGCATTTCTTATCCACCCAATAAACTCAGCGGGACCACTCCCGTAAATAAATTTATCAATGCTAAAGAAGCTTTTTCTATTACCTCTGAGACAAATGATTTTATAACCTGTATTTTTTTTAATTTTTCTTGCAATGTTAATCATATGTTCTTCACCAGTTAACGCATAAATAAAAATGTATTTATCTTTTATTTTTGGTGAAATTAAAATATGCTCCCATTCTTCTGCACTCAGTAAAAATGTAGGATCTACCAGCCAAGGGACAACTTTCCCAGTAATATTTGACAGATAAGTAGCTCCTTCTTTTTCCCGACAACTCAATGCATCAAAGTCATTGATAAGTGGAGCTATTTTTATTGATAAGTCTTCCGATAAGTCAGATACTCCAAAGCTTGGAGCATATGCAATTTTTTTTGCTTCTCCCTTATTGAATTTCAGGTAAAATACATCTTTGTATTCTCCGTTTGGGTTAAATACTTGATCACTTCCTGTAATATAAATATCCATTGTAGGAGGATTGGATATAAATTCATCCACAGTTCGATAAACTGGAGTTAACGAAAAATAGTCTTTTTTAAATTTTTCGGTACGCTGCTTTCTCTTTTTTAAACCATTATACCTTATTAAAGTGAAAACAAATTGTGAAAATTTGCTCTTAATGCTACCATATAGGTTAAATACCCTAGCTTGTTTTTCATGCCAATCTGTTCTAAAATTAATATTGGTTACATCAAGAATATTATATTTTTTTAGATGCTTTTGAAGTGCATAAGCCTGTAATAATGCGCCATAATTGGTGTATAAAAATGTAGTTATGCCTACACTTATTTTCTTTGAATTAAGCATTTACTATTTGATTTTTTAATATTTTACTTTATAATAATATTTTTCGTGTGGTTGTTTACCATCCTATTTCTCCATTACTATATTTTTGATCTATTCAAGACAGGAAGTAAGAACTTAAACCTACTAAAATAATTCTTGTTTGAGCTTGGCTTTACACAACCTGCTTTATATATTTTAAAAATAGCATACGAACTTACTCTACACCAAATATTTATCAGAATAGTTATCAAGCTAAAACCACCACAAATGTTGATAACAGGTGGTTTGAAAGAACTTGTTTCGTTGGCTCGGATATTTAAACAACGTGAATATGAATAACATAAATATACAATACTTGGAACCTAAAAACTTTTCGCACCAAGGAATTTATTAACCACCCAATAGTGAAATTGTCAATAACAGCCTGTTTCTGTAGTTTTGAATTAGTTTTAACAGCTATGAATCAGAAGGCTCACAAAAAACCTCGTTTTAGTTAAATATTATTTGTGTTGTACTATTATAGTTTCCGCACTACTTTTTTTTGATAATGCTAATTTAAATTTTTCAGGAACACCACCACAAGCTATCATCAATATAACTGTTTGGGATTCAGGAATATTGATTATATTTCTTAATAAGGTATCTTTCTCTCGGGTATAACACCAGTTAAGTGCGCAAGCTCCGATTCTATAATAATGTAATGCATATAATAAATTCATTGCATACATTCCTCCATCAACAAATGGATAATTTCTTTCTGAAATACTTCTGTATCCAACAAGTTCTGTAGTTAAAATTAATACTTTGTTTGCTAAAAATCCAAAGCCCCTATTTCCGCCTTGCAAATTTAACACTTTGTTTTTAAGTTCTTCATCTTCAACCACATGCACCCTTGAGGGCTGACGATTACAAGCTGAGGGTGTGTTTTGTGCTAGCTCAATAGCTTTGAATATATCTTCAGTTTTTATTTCACCATCAAAATTCCTTAAACTATGTCTACTCTTTGAAAATTCTTTAAATGATGAATCTATATCCTTAAAATATTTGTCTCTTGTTGTTTGAATTTGTTTGCAACTTAAATAACTATCAGTTCCTGAAATCAAAGCATCAAGCTTACTAATAAAGCTGGTATCAAGTTCATATCCAACTTCTTCATGCACACTTTGATATTCCAGAAGAACACTTATCGCATGTTTATATTGTTGATAACCTGCGGATTTTATTTGTTTGGCATTCGAGAGGTATAGATCTTTATATATCAAACAATCATCTAATAATTTTAAAATATTATCTTTTCCGAAGCCGTACCTCATTTCAGGCATAGTTAGACCTTTCTCAATTGGATGATATCTGTGTATGATTCTCATCATACATCTTTGTTCTGATTTGTTAAAAAAGAAATCAGAAAATTGAAAATACCTCTTTATGTCATATAAATATTCATTTTTAAGTGATTTTATTGCATAAAAGGCTCTTATTCGATTATAAATCTTAGGGAAAAATCGTTTTACATTTTGTTTAAGCATATAATATTTTTTTTAGTTTTTTCAATACTACCTCATTAATAGCTTTTCTTTCTGCTTTTGTAATTCCTATAATATAAACAAAAATTAAACAACTGAGAATTGAAATAGCCACTACAATAATAAAACGCATTGTGCCATAAGGCATTGTTTTATGTAATATATATGGGACTGTAGAAGACAATAGTAGAACACACATAACAATAAATACGACTTGATTAAGATAACTCCAAACAGACATGTTTTGCTTTATTTTCATAAATGTAATTCTTGAAATCTGAGCCGATACTGATATCCCCATTGCGACATACATCGTACTCTCTGGAGGATATCCAAGTCTTAGGAATACATATGCTATTGGCAAGGTGAGAATCAACAAACCTCCGGTAATAATTTGATAATATTTTATATTACCTGTAGCATTTATGGCTGTCATAAACGGATAACTCATTGAATCAATAATGGATGTTAAGACTACTAGCCGGGTAAATAATATGGATTGGATAGGGGGTATTTTTAGCCAAAGGGTTAAAATGTAGGGGGTCTCAAGCATTATAGGAAGTGCTAATATGAACACTAGATAGAAACTAAACCGAGAAGAACGGAAAACCAAATTCATCATTCCATTTTGTTCCCCTTTAGCATATTGTTTTGTAATTTGTGGCCTTACAGCAGTAAAAAAATTGTTGCTAAACTGATTAATAGCACCATTAACCTGATAGGCAATTGCCCTTGCCGCATTAACAACCGGATTAAAAAACATACCAAGTAATATATTGATACCTTGACTTTTGGCAACGGCAGCCAATGATCCGAATAAACTCCACATGGAATATCCAATCATCTCGCGAAACATTGAGGTATCCCAAAACCAAGAGAATTTGCATTCCTCAAATTTCAATCGGCTGTAAAGGAAATAGGAAAAGGATATCATAAACAGTATACCGAAGTTCAGAACCGAAAAAATTTTTAATTTGTCAAATGATATGAAAAGAAGCATATAAACAATGATTAGTTTAAATATAACTTCAGCCATACCAATATATGCATAAATATTCATTCGTTCGCGTGCTATTATGATTGAGTTATAGGGTACCGACATCATTTTAGTTATAAACGACAAAATGGAAAATTGATATACCCATTGCGCAGCAGACATACGATTTTCAGGGATAATAAGCTTATTATTAAGAAACCAAAGTCCAATAGTTTCTGCTAAAATCAAAATAATTAAAGCAATCCCTGCATAAATTAAAATGGAGAGTTTGAAATATTGATTTAACTTAATGTAATCCTTTCTGCCTAACTCGAACATAAAAAAACGAGAAACGGCTGATGCCATCACTGCTTGCATCAAGCCTAAAACAGAAACAATTCCCCCAATAACATTGAATATTCCAAAATCTTCAACACCAAGTATTTTAAGAATTATACGGGATGTATATAAAGTCACGAACATGACTAACAACAACCTTACGTATAATAAAGAAGTATTTATGGCAATTCTTTTATTGCTCGTGGATATCTGGCTCAACTAATTTAATTTACCTTTTTACACTATTACTACATTCATTATTTTTGCACTTCTAAATAAAGAGCACAGTATTTATCAGCAATCTTTTCCCAATTAAATTTATTGATATTAATTGTTGCGTTTTCAGATAAAATTTTATACTTGGAAACTACTTTTAATATTGCTTCTTCAATTTCTTCAAGAGAATTAGATGATGCATGATAGCCCACCACGCCTTCATCAAACTGTCCATCGAAACCTTCTCCTGTTGTATATATTACAGGTAGCCCCTGGCTCATAGCTTCTACATATACCAATCCAAATGTTTCATTATATGAAACCATAACAAAAATGTCTGATTGCCTATATGCTTTTAATAACTCCTCCCGATTTAAAGAACCAAGATATTTGGTGTTCGAATTTTTGTTCAATTCATCAAGAATTGACTTATCTTTTATTGCTCCAGCAATCTGATATTCAATATTAAATCCCTTTTTATTTAATGAGACCACTACCTTGGCAATATTTAATAAATTTTTATTGTATTCGATAGAGGCAGCCGTTAAAATTGTAAACTTTTTCTTATTAATGTTCTTTCTATGTTCATAAATATTGCTGTGCCAAAAGTTTTCAATACCATTAGGTATAACAATACATTTTTTAGATATTGCTCTTCGATATATTTTTGGCAGTTTTTCTAATAACTTTTTTTGAGCAACAGGTGTTTGAAAAGCTATTATTTGTGCGTTTTTCAATACATTTAAACCTGTAACAATATTGTGCAAGGCAATTTTACGACTAAATCCGTTTATACAAGATGTTCTTACTGCCACAACATAAGGAATACCTATACGTTTAAACAGCTGTAATGCAATCGCTCCATCACTAAAAACAAAATGTGCATGAACTAAATCAATTCCTTCGTGTATTTTATTTGAAATAATGTACTTCGCATATTTTGGGGCGTTGATCTGATATCCAAATGCTTGCGATTTTCCAAAGAATACAGAAGTAACATTTTCAGGAATAATTATGTCACCATATTGTTGCTTTTTATCTGTAGTCAATGGAACAAATACTTTTATATCCATCTTTTTCGCTAGGGCAGTAAATAGATTATTATAAACTTTTGTGCTGTAGTAATTAGTGGATATTTGCAATATTTTCATTTACAACTGAAATTATTTTACCTGAATATTATTTTTTCTAAGATAGAATAAGGCGATATCTGGAAAGATAATGCTTGGACGAACACCATCCCCTATACGATTTTATTTAAATGTTGGTAAACGGATGGAGCGCCAAAGGCAATTTTGCCAAGGGATGATAATCCCCTTTCAGCCCAAGAGGTGTTGCATGCCTAATAGTGTGCACCGCATTAATTGCTTTTGTTGTTTCGCTAATACGGAATCCGTTTCCATCTAATATGTGCTGATAACTTTTAGTATGGAGATCGGTAAACCCTCCGCTAAATTCGAATTCGCTACCATCAACCGTAATGGAACGATACGTGCTCATTCCTTTTTCTTTTACATCTACGGGTATTGTATCGTAATTAATACTCAGAAACCAACGCACTCTTGCTTTTTCGAGTTGTAAAAAACCGGAAGCGCGATCGTGCTCATGGAGGTGTACAATATTTTCTTTAATATCGCCAAAAATCCAGGTCAGCATATCGAAAAAATGTACACCAATGTTTGTTGCCACACCTCCTGATTTTACTTCATTACCTTTCCAACTGGTGTAGTACCAATGTCCGCGTGAGGTTAGATAAGATAGATCTACATCGTAAATTTTATAAGCAGGTCCATTTTCTATTTTCGTTTTAAGCGCAATAACACTGGGGTGTAAACGCAACTGCAATATGTTATAAATGTTTTTTCCTGTTTCTTTTTCTATTTCTTTAAGTGCTTCAATGTTCCAGGGGTTAAGTACGATGGGTTTTTCACAAATAACATCGGCATTGTTTCGTAAGCCAAAACGGATGTGTGAGTCATGCAGAAAATTGGGGGAACAGACACTTACATAATCCAATTTTGTTCCTTTACGTTTTAGTTTATCAACATGTCTATCGAATCGTTCGTATTCGGTAAAGAAATCTGCATTGGGGAAATAGCTATCCATAATACCAACTCCGTCGTAGGGATCGAGAGCTGCGACGAGGTTATTTCCTGTATCTTTTATTGCTTTCATATGCCGGGGAGCGATATATCCGGCTGCACCAATTAATATAAAATTTTTCATCACAATGTTTAATAGGTTAACATTTAAGCATTTAATTTATTTCTAAAAAACTTTTTTATTGCATTTGCCACGGTATCAATATCTTCATTCGTTAGATAGGGATGCATGGGTAACGAGAGTACTGTTTTACACAAAAAGTCAGTATTTGGCGTGTAAAAAGTTGATAAACCGGTATTTGTATAGGCTGTTTGACTTTGGATTGATTTTGGATAATACACCATGCTGGGTATTCCATTTGATTTTAAATAATCCTGAAGGTCATTCCTCTCCTTTTCATTTTTAAGTGTGATTGTATATTGTGCCCAACTGGAGTAGTAACCATCGGGAATAACAGGTACATTAACTATCCCACTCAGTAAATCAGAATATTTTTGGGCTGCATCATTTACTTTGTTCAATTCATAGGAACTGAATGCTCTTTGCTTAACCTTTAAAATTGCAGCCTGTATCGTATCGAGGCGTGAATTTAACCCTATGCGTACGTTATCATATTTATCTATACCCTTACCGTGCACTTTGATTGAGTTCAGTAGCGAAGCCCATTCATCATTATTGGTAAATATGGCTCCACCATCGCCATAACATCCCAAAGGTTTGGCAGGAAAAAATGAGGTAGTAGCAGCGTTGCCAAAACTACATGACATCTTCCCCTTAATATTACCCCCAAAGCCTTGAGCACCATCCTCAAGTATTAGAAGTTTGTATTTGTCCGCTACCTTTTGAATATCGATAAAATTAGCCGGCAGACCAAATAAATCGACAGGAATAATAACTTTAGGTTTTAGCCTACCTTCATTAACTACCTGTTGAATAGCCTTTTCCAAACTAACCGGGCACATATTGAACGTATTGGCATCTACATCAACGAATATAGGAGTAGCCCCTTCAAGTGAAACGACCTCCGCTGTGGCGATGAAGGTAAAATTGGGAACAAAAACAGCATCTCCTGCTCCTATGTTCCATACCTTTAAAACCAAAGTAAGGGCATCCGTTCCGTTAGCACATGAGATACAATGCCTAACCCCGACAAAATCTGCTAAAATAGATTCAAGTTCAGCAATAGATTGCCCACTTATAAAGTCGCCTCGCATGGCGGTTTCGAGCATTGCATTATCAATATCAGCTTTAAGTGCGAGGTATTGGGAATTGAGATCTCGGAAGTTCATATTGCTTTTTTTACAACATTGTTACTCAGGAAATACTCCTCCCCACTCTCGGGGCAAACCGCTTTTCCATCTACAAATTTCAGTCGATGGCCATATTCGCTCATCCATCCGATTTGTTTGGCGGGGTTGCCTACAACGAGGGCATAGTCAGGTACGGTTTTAGTAACTACTGCACCGGCACCGATAAAGGCAAATTGCCCGATGTCGTGCCCACAAACGATGGTGGCATTGGCTCCGATGGAAGCACCTTTTTTAACCAGCGTGCGCGCGTATTCGCTTTTGCGGTTGACGGCACTTCGGGGATTGGTAACATTAGTAAATACCATGGATGGGCCAAGAAAAACATCATCTTCACAAATGACTCCTGTATAGATGGAGACATTGTTTTGGACTTTAACGTTTTTTCCTAAAACAACCTGTGGTGAAACAACTACATTTTGACCGATGTTGCAGTTTTCACCCAGGGTGCAGTTGGACATGATGTGGGAGAAGTGCCAGATTTTGGTACCGGCACCTATGTGGCAGTTTTCGTCGATTACGGAACTGGGGTGAGCGAAATAACCTAAATCATTCATAATAACTTATTAAAGTTTAAATACACTATCACTCTTCTCCTTCACCATATTTCTCATATCAACAATGAGTTTAGCATGTTTTTGGATAAAACTCAAATCAAAAGCTTTGTGATTGGTGGTCAACACCACGCAATCGGCTTCGGCTATTGCCTTTTCGGTTAAATCAACCGATTCAAAAATTCTGCCTTCATTGGTTCGCACTTTGGGAATATGCGGATCGTTGTAACTTACCAGCCCACCTTTGTGAGAAGTGATATCCATAATTTCCAAAGCAGGCGATTCTCGCTCATCGTTGATGTCCGGCTTATAAGCCACGCCTAAAAAGAGAACACTGCTTCCGTTCACGGATTTTTTATGTTTATTGAGTGCCGTAGCAATCTTAATATACATGTATTGAGGCATGCGCATATTGATATGTCCGGCGGCATGGATCATGCTGAGCTCGAAATCGTATTTTTTGGCTATATGCTCCAGGTAAAAAGGGTCGAGAGGAATACAGTGGCCGCCAATGCCGGGGCCGGGATAAAAGGCCTGAAAGCCGAAAGGTTTGGTCTTGGCCGCTTCGATAACTTCCCAGATGTTAATATCCATTTTACCTGCCAACAGAGCTAATTCGTTGATAAGGCTGATGTTAATTAGACGGTAGGTATTCTCAAGGATTTTTACCATCTCCGATACGCGTGGAGAACTAACTTTATGAATACTGTCTATGGCTTTCAGGTAGAGGGCTTCTCCAATTTCTACACCATCATCGCTCATAGCTCCGAGAACTTTCGGGGTATTGCGGGTATGAAATTGTTTATTGCCGGGATCTACTCTTTCGGGTGAATAGGCCAACCAGAAATCAATTCCCTGTTTCAAACCACTCTCCTTTTTAATGATAGGAAGCATGAAGTCCTCAGTGGTAGTGGGATATGTAGTGGATTCGAGACTTACAAAAGTTCCTGCTTTCATATTCTGCCCAATATCCATACAAGCCGATTCGATGTAGGACATATCGGGCTTACGGAACTTGTCCAGCGGCGTTGGGACAGCAATGATAAGGGCGTCACATTCTTTCATACGTGTGACATCTGTGGTAGCTTCCAATTTGAGTTTGTCAACAACCACTTCACGCAAAACAGCGTCACGAATGTCGCCAATGTAGTTGGTGCCTTGGTTGATAAGGTCAGCTTTTTCCTGGTTTTTTTCGAAGCCGATGACTTTGATGCCTGCTTCGGCAAAGTTGACTGCAAGAGGAAGGCCTACATAACCGAGGCCGATAATTCCGATGACTTCGGAATTGGATTTAATCTTCTCGAGAATGGTTTCTTTGTGGGTCATGGGTAATTAGTTATTAAAATATAAATTCTATTCATACTATTGGCCTTTGTGATACTCGGGCTCCAATATATCTATTTTTTGCAAAAGGGGGTCAGCTATTTAGTGGTGTAATTAGATGATGATGGTTTTGTCATCGAATTGAACTAATTGGACGAATTGGGGGCATCTAACATTCGTGTAATTCGTGTAATTCGATGATGATGGTTTTGTCATCGAATTGAACTAATTGGACGAATTGGGGGCATCTAACATTCGTGTAATTCGTGTAATTCGATGATGATGGTTTTGTCATCGAATTGATCGAATTGAACGAATTGGGGGCATCTAACATTCGTGTAATTCGTGTAATTCGATGATGATGGTTTTGTCATCGAATTGATCGAATTGAACGAATTGGGGGCATCTAACATTCGTGTAATTCGTGTAATTCGATGATGATGGTTTTGTCATCGAATTGATCGAATTGAACGAATTGGGGGCATCTAACATTCGTGTAATTCGTGTAATTCGATGATGATGGTTTTGTCATCGAATTGATCGAATTGGACGAATTGGGGGCATCTTTTTTCGTGTAATTCGTGTAATTCGATGATGATTTTTTGTTATCGAATAGAACGAATTTAGCTCCATCAGTCCAAATTCCTTATGAGAGACTTTGATTATAGGTGGCTACGGCCTTGAGCAGGTGTGTTTTGACTTGAGACCAGGTAACCTCTTTGATCATTTCGATGCCCAAATCTGGTTCTGCATCTTCAAAATAGGTCAGGCTTTTAAGCACCAGGTATTCGGATCCATCATGATATTTTGTGGTATAAAAGTGCAACATTTCTTGAAGGGTGTAGGTTTGCAACAGAAAATACAGGTCAATAAAATCTTTTTTACTTCCTCTGCCTGCAATTGCTGCTAGCTTCATGGCGGCGATATCCTCCATCGCTGCCAGCCTGATTTTATCCTCCAATAAGGGTTCGCGCAGCCACGGAAAGGAATAATTCACAAAATCTACCTTGATATCATTAATGGTAAATATGTTGATGTTTTTAGAACGTTTAAGTGTGGTTACCCGACTAAATTGTGAAAACAAATTTGATGTGTATATTTGCTCAAAGTCGATGTCACCAAAAAAATCAAGGTCGATGGACTTACGATGACCTAACTGTAATGCCAATGCGGTACCTCCTGCTAACCTCATGGTTGCCAGATCGTCTTCCAGCATAAGGGTGTTCAGAAGTTCCAGTGTTGGGGTATCGATTGCTGATAATTGTAGCATCTAAAATCTTGTATGGGGGTCTGCGAGAGCAATGCAATAAATGAAAGCGCTTTTTTATCGAGTTCTCTGTATGTTGTTGACTCCCTGCCAATTTGCTCTATACCGTAATATTGTTGAATCAGCTTCCAATCGTTCATCAGCCCGTATTCAAGCACTTGTTTAATGATGTAGGAACGATGAATATCCAAATCGAGTGTTGAGCGATCCACATCCCAAAAAAGATGTTTTGAGAATTGTTGTATTTGGGGTGGGATTGGCATTTTGGTTTCGGGTTTTTTTGTCATCGAATTAATCGAATTGGACGAATTGGGGAGCATCTATTCTTTCGTGTAATTCGTGGAATTAGATGATGAAGGTTTTGTCATCGAATTAATCGAATTGGACGAATTGGGGAGCATCTATTCTTTCGTGTAATTCGTGGAATTAGATGATGATGGTTTTGTCATCGAATTGAACGAATTGGACGAATTGGGGAGCATCTATTCTTTCGTGTAATTCGTGGAATTAGATGATTAATTCATCGTTTTCAGAGTCGGATTAAGCGTTTTGATTCAAGGCTTTCCGCTCCGAAGTTAATCAATATCCCCAATTTTAGTCCCGTTGCTTTCAGGTAATTGATAACTTGGGATTCGTGAACGCTGCTTAACTCGCTTACGGCCTTGATTTCAACAATTATTTTATTGTAGCAGACAAAATCAGACTTGTAATATTTTGATAGTGTTCTATTTTTGTATTTGATCTCAAGTTGTGCTTCTGAAAGATATGGAATTTCCTTCTCGTCAAATTCTAACGCCAGCGCCTCTTGGTACACGGCTTCAAGAAAACCACTACCGAGCTCTCTGTGAACTTCCATAGCTGCTCCTATTATTTTATAGGATTCGTCTTTGTAGATTATCTGCATGAGGTTTTGATCAGCTTATTGGGTGATTTTTTGTCATCGAATTGGACGAATTGGGGAGCTTCTATTCTTTCGTGTAATTCGTGTAATTAGATGAGGATTTTTTGTCATCAAATTGAACGAATTAGACGAATTGGGGAGCATCTATTCTTTCGTGTAATTCGTGGAATTAGATGATGATGGTTTTGTCATCGAATTGAACGAATTAGACGAATTGGGGAGCATCTATTCTTTCGTGTAATTCGTGGAATTAGATGATGATGGTTTTGTCATCGAATTGAACGAATTGGACGAATTGGGGAGCTTCTATTCTTTCGTGTAATTCGTGGAATTAGATGATGATGGTTTTGTCATCGAATTGAACGAATTGGGCATCAGGGTCTAGTGGTCTATTCACCAGCGTCTTGCGGTGGTGATCCGTAAGTATAAATGGGTAATAGTAGAATCTGCTGCCGACGGGTTCTCACCATTATTTATCATGACATTTACAGGATACCATTTCATTGAACCTCTTCCCGTATCCCTTCGTCACCTTCCTCCCCAACACAGCTTCGCCTTCTAAGTCCCATTACATTGCAGTAAAGAACTGTTTTTGTGGTGTTTATGTCATTCGCGCCGAGGGGTGCTTTTTGGGGTATTTTCACCCTTTTTCACCCAAACGGCCTGTTATTCTTGTTTCCAGATCAGGAGTTTTGGTTCGTTGGGATGTTGTTCAACAAACCGGGCAAACTCACTGATGGAGTATAGTAAAAACCTGATTTTCCGTTTCAACAACGATTCTGCCTTGGAGGTAAGTTCCATGAGGTAACTTACGTCGATGTCCTCACCCACAATCCACAAATCGAGGATGTCGCTGTCGGTGCCTTTGGCCAAATCGCCTACCAGATATACCTCACTCAGGTTACCTATGTGGTCGAGGACTTTTTCTATGAGTCGGTCGATGCCCACATATTTCAACAGCAAACTGTTGATGTCGCTAAAGAGGGGGTGACGGGTATTGGCCCTAAATACTTTCCTATTGCTTTCGGATGTTGAGCTTAACAGGCCGGCGGTTTCAAACCTGTTGAGTTCTTGCCTTATGGCGTTGGAACTTTCGCCAAATTCAGTTTCCAGACCACGCAAATAACCTGTACTGGAGGAGTTCAGGAAGAACTTCAACATAAGCTTTATTCGTGTTTTGGAGGTAATGAGGGCTTCGAGCATAAAAACGTTTATAGGCAAATTGTGCTACCGGATGAAACTGACTGGATCGATATTTGAAATGAAAGCAACATACAGGCAAACTGTCAATCGGGTTAATATTGAGTAGCAAATGTACTCAATCTTTGTTTAATTGCAAGCAAAGAACAGATTTTTTATCAAGTTTTTTGTTAACGGTATGTTAAGCCTCAAGTCGTTGCTTGTATATGGTTGGTTTTCTGAAATCTATATCTCTTTTGAAGTTGGGCGTAAAAACCTGACAGGTTTGAAAGCGGAGCATTTCATGATTTCTTGTTTGAAAAGGTGTGCATTTGAAATGATGGTGGAATACCCACACGTTACATTCCGATGACGATCGGAAGGAGGGGTAGCGCCGTTGTAGGCTCTACTTTTTCAAGCGTGGACGCTTGATGCAGAGGCGGGTTAAACCTGACAGGTTTTAAAAACCTGTCAGGTTTTTCATCAAGGGTGGACGCTTGAAGCGGAGGTGTGTTGGATGCGCATTTAACGAAAGTTAAGACCAACTTAAACCACAGATTCATTTCTTTATTTATTTTTACACTTTATCTCAAACAAGGAAAGATGCCGGGAAAGAAAGTGATGAAACATCTGTTTTTGGTGAGGCATGGCAGGGCTTCGCAGGGTGATTTGGGTATGTCGGACAAGGAAAGACCTTTGGAAACCCGTGGATTTACAGAAACCCGGGAACTTACTAAAAAACTTGTTTATGAAGGTGTTACACCCAACGCCATCATTGGCAGCACAGCGGTTCGAGCCCGTCAAACGGCCATGGAAATGGCTGAGACCTTCGGTTTTCCGCCGGAAAAGATTCAATGGGAAAATGCCCTGTATCTTGGCCATGAAGACAACTTGCTGGACATCCTGATGGGTGTTTCCGACGATGTAGATTCGGTAATTTTGGTAGCACATAATCCCGGAATCACCGACCTGGCCAACCTTTTTCTGAATCCACCCATGGAAGCCATGCCTCCTTCTGCCATCGTTGCATTGCAATTCCAACTGAAACATTGGCATGAGTTGCCGGGCAATAGAGCCAAAACCATCCGGATATTGACACCGAACTCCTTGTATTAAACTATTTCCAACTACATTGCAAAAAGTTATCTCCAATGAACCGACCTAAAACCCTAATTAACAGAGAAGTATCATGGCTTGAATTTAACGAACGTGTACTGCAGGAAGCCATGGACGAAACCAATCCCATCATCGAACGTCTGAAGTTTCTGGGGATCTTTTCCAGCAACCGCGATGAGTTTTTCCGTGTACGTGTGGCCACCCTCAAACGAATGGCACAAGTGGAAAAAATGGGTGAGGAATACAGCGAATCGCCCCGAAAAGTACTGGATCAGGTGTTGAAAATTGTAGCCGAACAAGAAAAAACCTACACCGACACCTATATCGCCATCAAACAGGAACTGGAAAAAAAACATATCTTTTTCGTGGACGACACCCAACTGGATACTTCACAGGGAAAGTTTGTCCACCAGTTTTTTCAAAACAGTGTCCGCCCCATTCTTTTCCCCATCATGTTGCGCAGTTTGCACAATCCCGATTCGCTGGACGACAACGCCATTTACCTGACCATCATTTTGAAAGATTCTTCGGGAGAAATGAAGGAAGACTACGCCCTGATTAAAGTGCCTTCGGATACCATCTCGCGGTTTTTGGTGCTTCCCTCCAAGGAAAACAACAAATATGTGATGTTTTTGGATGATGTGATTCGTTACAACCTGGGCGAAATTTTTAGTCCCTTTGGTTTCGACACCTTCGAATCGTTTACCATCAAGTTTACCCGCGATGCTGAGCTGGACATCGACAACGACATTTCCAAAAGCTTTATGGAACAGATGAGCGACAGCATCAAAAAGCGAAAAAAAGGAGTGCCCGTGAGGTTTGTTTACGATAAAAACATCCCTGAAAAGCTACTCACTCCACTACTCAACTACCTGAACATCACCATAGAAGACCATTTACGTGGTGGTGGCAGGTACCATAACTTCAAAGATTTCATGGACTTCCCCAAGTTGGGCATGAAAAATCTGGTGAACGAAAAAGTGAAACCCCTCACCCACCCCAGACTCCACTCGCGGACCAGCATTATTTCTGCCATCGCACAAGGGGATATCCTCCTGCACTTTCCCTACCAATCATTTCAGTATATTGTGGACTTGCTACGGGAAGCTTCCATCGATCCCAAGGTGAGGGCCATCAAAATGACCTTTTATCGGGCCGCACGCGATTCAAACGTGATCAACGCCCTCATAAACGCTGCCAGAAATGGCAAAAGTGTCACGGTATTTTTGGAAATTCAAGCACGTTTCGACGAAAAGGCCAACATCTACTGGACCCGGAAACTACGTGAAGAAGGCGTGACCATCATCAAAACCCTACCCGGTTATAAAGTACATGCCAAGTTGCTGCTTATCAGAAGAAAAGAAAGCAACAAAAATGTGTATTATGCCAATATCAGCACCGGTAACTTCAACGAATCAACGGCACGTATCTATTCCGACGACAGTCTGCTCACCGCCAACCAGGACATTGCCAACGAGGTGAATATGTTGTTTCATTTGTTTGAGTCGCCCTACACCCCTCCCCGATTCGAGCACCTCACCGTGGCTCCGTACCACATGCGCAAGCGGTTGATCAAACTACTCAATCAGGAAATCACCAACGCCAAAGCCGGCAAGGAAGCCTGGGTGGTGATAAAAATTAACAACCTGGTGGACAACAAGATTACGCGCAAGCTATACCAGGCATCACAGGCCGGAGTGAAAATTCAGATCATCTGTCGTGGTATCTGCATTCTGGTACCGCAAGTACCCGGACTTAGCGACAACATCGAGGTGATTGGCATTGTGGATAAATTTTTGGAACATGCACGTGTATTGGTATTTGCCAATGGAGGAAACCCCAAATTTTATCTGGCTTCCGCCGACTGGATGATTCGCAACTTCGACCATCGTTTTGAGGTGATTTGTCCGGTGTACGACCCCGAGTTAAAACAAGAACTTTGGGATATGCTTCAAATACAACTCAACGATAACTGCAAAGCACGGTTGGTAAACAGGGTTCCGAAAAACCAATACAAAACCAACGACAACCCCAAACGAATCAGGTCGCAGGTTGAGATTTACAATTACTTGAAAAATAAAAATCAATCATGAATTTAACCTCCTTCACCCACCGCATGATTCATGAGCTCAGACCTGTTTGGCTGTGTCTTGGCCTGTTGGTTTGCATGAACATGCAAGTGAAGGCACAAATTAACTACGACCATTTTATCCGCAGCGGCCAACGCGAGCTCCAAAAAGACAATTATTTGGGTGCCATCAACGATTTCAATACGGCCATATCCTCCCGAGCGGATGGATTTGAAGCCTACTTTTTGAGGGGGATTGCCAAGTTTTCGTTGGGAGATTACAATGGGGCGGTACAGGACTTTAGCAAAACCGTTACCATTCACCCCCTTTACGCACGGGCTTTTCTGTATCGGGGTATCTCCTACGACCAATTGTCGGACTATCCCCATGCCCTGCGTGATTTCGACAAGGCCCTTGAAATCGACCCCTTTAATGCCGACTTCTTCCTTGCCCGTGGCGACACCAAGATGCATTTGCAGAAATTTAATGAAGCCATTGCCGACTATACCTCAGCCATACAATTGGAACGAAATATTGCTTCGGCCTACCTGAACAGAGGTATCGCGCAACATCTGGTGGGTGAAAACGAACTGGCCATTAAAGACGTGGACAAGGCCATACGACTCGACTATTTCAACAGCGAAGCCTGGCTCAAGCGTGGGATGATATTTGCCGAAATGGATAGCCTGACCAACGCACTCAACGATATCAATCATGCCCTTTCGCTCAAAGACAAACAACCTTTTGCCCTTTTTCAACGGGCACTTATCAACCTCAAACTGGGCGATACGCTGTCGGCCATAGGCGATTACAACCGTGTGATCGAACTGGACGAAAACAATGCCCTCACCTATTATAATAGGGCGCTGCTTTTTACCTTCCGCAAAGAATACACCATGGCCCTGATGGATTACGATGAGGTAATCCGCATTAATCCCTATAATGTTTATACCTGGTACAACCGGGGCAACCTGCATTACCAGCTGGATGAATTTGCAGAGGCTGAAAAAGATTATAGTACCGCCATCGATATTTTTCCCGATTTCGCCGGAGCCTATATCAATCGTTCGGCCACACGACAATCGCTGGGCGATAATAGCGGGGCACAAGCAGACCGTGAGTGGGCCGAGGCCATTATTGCTGCAGCCAACGGTGATGGCCGCGATGCCGCCGTACTATACAGCCGCTATGCTGACAGCGCCTACTTCAACCGGATTATCGAATTTGAAGCCGATTTTGTGGACGGAAATTATGAAAAGGGAAGAGTTCAGTTTCAACGGGTTGCCATTCATCCCCGCGAAAACATGTACCTGGCCTATACCCTGCCCTTGCCTGATTCCATCAAGGAAAGACAGTTGAAAACTACCTACACGGATGCACAGGTATCCGCCTTTAATGCCAATAACAAGCTGGGAATTAAATTGTTCTTTACTTCGGAAGTGTTGATACCTGACAAAGCAACTACCCTGAAAGAACTTCATCGCATCGACAGCCTCATCATGGTTACGGGCGATACGGTGAGCGCGCTTTTTATCAAGGGAATTCTTTACAGCATGATCAAAGACTACCCCGATGCCATCAATGCCTACGATGAAGCATTGGAGAAAGATCCCAAGATAGCTTACGCATGGCTAAACCGCGGAACTACCCGCTACGAGATGGACGAATTTATTTATAACGAACAGCAATACAGCGATATGGTGACCATCAGCAGCACCACCGTGGCCAAGACTGATCAGCGAAAACCACTTAAGCCCACCCACACGAAAGCACTTAAAGATTATGAGGAAGTCATAGCACAAAATCCCGGATTGCCCTTTGTTTATTACAACAGAGCCAATATTAAATTGAGTTTGCAGGATTTCCAACGCGCCATCGACGACTACAGCATGGCCATCAAGCTCGAGCCAAACATGGCCGAAGCCTACTACAATCGTGCACTCACCCTATTGTACCTCAACGAAGAAGGCCTGGCCTGCAAAGACCTGAGCAAAGCCGGAGAATTGGGAATAACCGAAGCATACAATGTAATCAAAAGATATTGCGGGAAGTGAGGGTAGGAAAGGTTGGAAAGGAGGGAAAGGGTAGAAAAGAATTTCCAAACCCTTGAATCCGGAATCCAAAGCTGCATGCAGCGCAGCGATAATATTTGTAAAAAAGAACCCTAAAAAAGAAAGCTACAGCGTAGCGATACAAAAACCACCTCTATCAATTACCGCCGACTCTTACCGTCAACTTTAGTCGACGGTAAAAAAAGGCCGCTCTTTTTCAAGAGCGGCCCTACCAATTATATGAAAACCAAAAGATTATAAGTTGAACTTTTCGATTAAGTCCACTACGCGGCAGGAGTAACCCCATTCGTTGTCGTACCACGAAAGCACTTTTACGGTTTTGCCTTGAACCATCGTGCTCAGGGAGTCGAAGATGGAGGAGTGGGAGTTGTGAATCACGTCAACCGAAACAATGGGATCTTCGGTATATTCGAGGATGCCTTTCATGGGACCTTCGGCTGCTTCCTTCATGGCGGCATTGATTTCGTCGCGTGTGGCTTCTGTTTTCAGGTTTACCACCAGGTCAACCAGCGAGCCGGTTGGGGTGGGAACACGTACGGCCATACCATCCAATTTGCCATTGAGGTCGGGAATAACCTTACCCACAGCTTTGGCAGCTCCGGTGGTAGTAGGGATTTGAGAAATGGCAGCCGAGCGGGCTCTTCTCAAGTCGCTGTGCGGGGCATCCAAAATCACCTGGTCGTTGGTGTACGAGTGGATGGTGGTCATCAATCCGTTTTCGATACCAAATTTATCGTTGAGCACTTTGGCAACGGGAGCCAAACAGTTGGTAGTACATGATGCGTTGGAAACACATTGATCTTCATCGCGGAGGTCGTTGTCGTTTACACCCAAAACCACCATGCGGTCGATGGCATCCTTGGAAGGAACGGTGAGCACTACTTTTTTGGCACCATTTTTCAGGTGATCGCCATAACCACCTTTGGTGCTTTCTTTGGAACGGAAAATACCGGTAGCTTCAACCACCACATCAGGAGTTTGCGCCCATTTAATGTTGATGGGAGCTCTTTCGGCAGTTACCGGAACTTCTTTACCATTTACAATAATGGCATTTTCATTGAATGAAACTTCGCCATTGAACTTTCCTTGTGTGGAATCGTATTTCAGCAAATGTGCCAGTGTTTTTGTATCTGTTAAGTCGTTGATGCCAACCACTTCCATGTTATCTCTTTCGAGGGCAATTTTAAACACATTACGGCCAATTCGGCCAAAACCATTAATTCCAATTTTAACTTTTGTCATAGCATATCTAGTATTAAAAAATGAACATCTTTCAAAAAAGCCGGAACAATTTCATACATTTGTGGTATGAGCTTCTCTGCTTTTGCAGCAAAGTTACAGCAATTAATCTTAATAAATTTCCCATCTCAAAGCGTTATGGAAGAAAAATTTGAATCGAAAGCACTGGAAGCCAACCTGGCCGAAACCCGATATAAAGACATTAAAATACCACCTGATTATCAAGACTTTATAAACCTGTCGCTTACCTATTTCGGAATCACCAAACGTGCAAACGATTGCGTTATCGAATTCCAGCATCCGTTCTCCAACAGAAAATTTGTGGCCGAAGAGCTTCGCAAGATACTTTTAACCGATTATTGGTATTATATCGGTTTGAATGACGACGGAAGCGCCTTTAAAATCCCCCTGAAAATGATGCGGATTTTGCTTATCGAGCAATCGCAACCCGAAAATCAAACCCTCATCATCAGAACTTTGTTGGAATTTGTGGAAAAAATTGCCAAAGAAGAAACCGATTGCAGTGCCATCATCCGCTATTGTCTCGACACCCTGAAAGAAGGCATGGAAAGGGATCCAGTCTGTTTTATCAGCACTTCACGCTATTTCGACCGATACCTGAAAATCATCGCCGAAACACCTGCCTTCAGGCAACAGGTTTTCGACCTTACAGAAAAAATTAACCGCGAAAACATCCTTTTCTGGCAACAGACCACAAAAGTGGAAAAGTGGATTGAACAACAGACCAACATGTTGACCTTCGACACCACCGCACTAATAAAAAATATTGGCAATCAATGGTTTGAAAAGATGTTGCATCAACTCGATCAGGCGAAAAGCTGGGACGAGATGGTGAGCGATTTGCCCGACTACAACGAAATATCCGACATCATGGCCGGTGCGGTTGATTTTTTTCCGACGTTCATTGAAAAATTTTATTTCAGCTTTTACCTCCTCCGATTGCCCGGAATGCAAAGTCATCGCGAACGCATCATCTGGGACATCAACAAAATGGTACAAAAAGCCATGGACGAGGTGCCACGCGAAAATCTCCGACCATTTGTAGATCAGCTTTTTACCTTTGCCTCAGGACTCAGAACCGATCACACCAGCTCGGTGCTCGACATCCTGCTCACCGTGGGCAAAAAAACCATCGACATCGACCGGGCCGATCCCCAACGCATCTCCGGCTATTTTGAGGAATTGCTCATCCAATTTGGTTTTGAAACTCCCGGCATCGTGTATGTAAACGAAGACTGGCAACTGTCGGTAAACGAAAACCACATCAAAAACATCAGCGTTTGGCTTGAACTCATCGAGTGCTCCCAGATGGAGATGGAAAAATTGCTTTCTACCCTGATTGTCAACCTCAAGTTGGGCGGTATTTTCCTCAGCGACACCGATCTCTTTCAAAGGGAAATCACCAAAATACTCAATTCCAATATCGCTCCTTTTTACAAAAAAGTAAAGCAGCTTACCCGTATTTTCCCCGTGTATTTCAACGAAATTGGCGCTGAGGGCGAAATCAGGAAGGTGACCACCACCATGGACGAGATTTCGCACCGTAAAGACCAGTTGGTTCATTTTCTGCGCAAGCAGGTGCATACCGAGAGCAATAACACGCTTATTGGTCTCACCCGGAAGATTTTCGTGTTTTGGTATGATGGCAACCTGGAAGCCCTGAGGGGAGTGCTGCCACGAAATGTATACGAAGGAGTGGACAAGGAGAGTGAGTTTTTTGCGCCCATTCATCACATGGTAAAGGAATTGTGTCAACTGAGCGGAAAAGCGCCTTCCGATTTGCTGGCCGTGAATGAGAAAACCTTCGAAAACCTCCTCTCGCAACTTACCCAACGCAACGACCGCGATGTGGAACGGCTGCGCGATACCCGTCGCCTGTATGCCTTTTTGAAGGAAAAATACAGCTTCGAAACCGTGGACATCATTGCCCTGCTCAAGCGGTACAGTTATATTCCCGACAATGAGGTGGAACGCTTTGCCAAGGCCCTTGAAAACGACGATTTTGAAACCAGTTTGAAACATATCTACAGTTTCATGAACCGTTTGAAAGAAATTATCTTCAACACCAAAACCAGTCAGGGATGGGAAAACATCTACCACAAACGCCACATCGCCATTGGCATTCCGTCCATGTATGGCACCTATCGCGAACCCAAATTTGAGGCCCTCGGGCTGACTTTCCGTTTGGAAAACGTAGCCACCAGGCTGATGGAAAAAGTGGTGGACCAAATCAACCTGAACTACATTTCGGCCAAAACCCTCAAAAACATCTATACCATCCTCGATTACTTCCGCGAAGGACTGGAACTGGACGGTATCACCAACCAAAGTTTCAATTCCAACCTGCGCATGCTCAAGTATAGCCTGCGTTCACAGAGTTTTTCGTTTGAGCAATACATCAACATCTTTCAGTTTTTGGCCGAGGATGTCAAACGTACCATCATTAAATACTTTTTAAAATCATACGAAATCCCTTTGCGGTTGGTGGTACAACAGCTTTTCGACAAAGACGGCACACTCACCGAAAGCGAATTGGTGAAGCTGGTGAACCACAAATCGGAACAGTTTTACCGCGATGTGATTGCCGATGCCTTCCTGATGCAACCTTTGGACAATTTTATTTCAAGGATTCTGGAATCGTTGCGGGAGATGTCGGACAACCTGCCCGGACATATGATCAACGAAATTATGTCGTACAATAGCGATCTGATTATCGCCCGTTTGGGACGACCCAACCCACAGGTTGACAACCAGGTATTTCTCGGCTCCAAGGCCTACCACCTGAAAAACCTGCGCATGGCAGGGTTTCCCATACCTCCCGGATTTGTAATTACCACCGAAGCATTTCGCCGACATGCCGCCATCATGGGACATCCCGAACTGCGGAAGGAGAAATACGACCTGATACGGGAGCACCTGCAACTGGTGGAGCGTGCCTGCAAGAAGCGATTTGGCGACCCGAACGACCCCCTGCTTTTGTCGGTACGTTCCGGCACCGCCATCTCCATGCCCGGAGCCATGGATACCCTGCTCAACGTGGGTATGAACGACGAAATTACAGAGAGTTTGAGCAAAATACCCGGATACGAATGGAGTGCCTGGGACTCCTATCGCAGGCTGCTGCAAAGTTGGGGCATGGCCTACGGACTTACCCGCGACGAATTCGACATGATCATCGAAAGCTACAAATCGAAATATGGGGTTGATCAAAAAATAGACCTCAGTCCCCAAGCCATGCGGGAGGTAGCTATGGCTTACAAAGCCTCGCTGGTAAAGAAAAAGATACATTTTGAAGAAGATGTTTTTGAGCAACTGCTCACCACTATCAACCTGGTATTCGAATCATGGTCGTCGCAACGTGCCAAGGTATATCGCAAGCACCTGGAGATTGCCGACGACTGGGGTACAGCCGTGGTGGTTCAGCAGATGATTTTCGGGAACCTCAGTTCCAGGTCGGGCACCGGCGTTGTATTCACCCAAGACCCCACCAAAGAAAAGCACGGGGTGAGTTTGTATGGCGATTTTACCCTGAGTGGTCAAGGCGAGGACATTGTGGCCGGATTGGTAACACCACGTCCGGTGAGCAAATCTCAGACCTCCTCACGTGGAGTGAAAGGCATGTCGTTGCAGGAAAATTTTCCGGAAATATACAAACGTCTGAATCAGATGTCGGTGGATCTCACCGAAAACCATGGATATAGTCCTCAGGAAATTGAATTCACTTTTGAGTCGGAAAAAGCTGAAGACCTGTATATTTTGCAAATCAGAGATCAGGACCTGGGAGCCAACCGCTCGGCCGATGTGTTTGAGGTGCCCATCGATCAGATGCAGTTGGCCGGAAGAGGTATCGGCGTGGGTGGAGGAGCCATGAGCGGACGTGTGGCCATCGACGATGCCGACATTGCCATGATACGCGAACAATATCCCGATACCAAGGTGATATTGGTACGCCCCGATACCGTTCCCGACGACATCGGCATGATCTTCGCCACTGATGGACTGCTCACCGGCAAGGGAGGCGCTACTTCTCATGCAGCAGTTACTGCGGTCAGGTTGGGAAAAACCTCCGTGGTTAACTGTACCAACCTCATGGTTTTCGATCAGGAAAAGTCGTGCGAGCTCAACGGACATGTATTGCATAGCGGCGATCTTATTTCCATTGATGGCTTTTTGGGCAATGTGTACATAGGCAACTATCCCGTTAAAACCAATCAGGAATATGTAGAGTTCCATCTTTAGGACTTGCATCGCTCTTGTAAATTGTTAATTTATTAACAGTTACATTATTTAAATTTTGCTATAAATAGCCGAAAAGGCCAAATTTTGTTTGCGCAAATGGCATATATTATGTACTTTTACGCTCCCTTGAAAAGAGGCATATTTTAACATATGTAAACATATAAATATCCATTAAATAAAGAAGAAATTCGATACTATGAACAAAATTCACGTGGCCAATCCCGTAGTTGAACTTGACGGAGACGAAATGACCCGGGTAATCTGGGCAATGATTAAAGACAAACTCATTTTACCCTACCTTGACATTGATTTGAAATACTACGATCTGGGTATTGAAAAACGCGACGAAACCAACGATCAAATTACGGTGGATGCTGCCGAAGCCATCAAAAAATATAACGTAGGCATCAAATGTGCCACCATTACGCCCGACGAAAACAGGGTAACCGAATTTGGATTGAAACAGATGTGGCGTTCGCCCAACGGAACCATCAGAAATATACTCGGCGGAACCGTATTTCGCGAGCCCATTCTCATGAAAAACGTGCCCAGATTGGTTCCGGGATGGACCAAACCCATCGTGATAGGTCGTCATGCATTTGGCGATCAATACCGCGCCACCGATTTCCTGACCAAAGGAAAAGGTAAACTGACCATTACTTTTACCCCCGAGTCGGGCGAAGAACAGACCTATACCGTTCATCAATTTGATGGCGACGGCGTAGCCATGGCCATGTACAACACCGACGAAAGCATTTATGGGTTTGCCCGCTCGTGTTTTAACATGGCGCTCGAAAAAAAATGGCCCTTGTACCTGAGCACCAAAAATACCATCCTGAAAAAATACGATGGTCGTTTTAAGGACATTTTTGAGGAAGTATATGTAAATGAATTTAAAGCCCGTTACGATGCTGCCGGCATTACCTACGAACATCGCCTGATCGACGACATGGTAGCTGCAGCCTTGAAGTGGGAAGGTGGTTTTGTTTGGGCTGCCAAAAACTATGACGGCGACGTACAAAGCGATACATTGGCGCAGGGGTTTGGCTCTCTGGGACTTATGACCAGCGTGCTGATGGCTCCCGACGGTAAAACCATCGAAGCGGAAGCTGCCCACGGCACCGTTACCCGTCATTACCGCGAACATCAAAAAGGAAATCCCACTTCCACCAACCCCATCGCCTCCATCTTTGCCTGGACGCGTGGGTTGGCTCACCGTGGACACCTCGACCAAAACCAAGCCCTGGTTGATTTCGCCAACAAACTCGAAAAAGTATGCGTTGATACGGTGGAATCAGGCTTGATGACCAAAGACCTGGCACTGATCATTCATGGCAAAAAACTCACCAAAACCGATTACCTGACTACGGAAGAATTTTTAGACGCCCTCGACAGACAACTTAAAAAAGAATTATCACAATAAAACACTTCCCACTATGACTGTTTTAAAACAAAAACTTTACGAAAAAATTGAAGCACACCGTCCGCGCGTCAAAAGGCTTCTGGACGAACATGGCGAAACTGTAATCAATAGTGTTACCGTGCAACAAGTCATTGGTGGCATGCGTGGCATTAAAAGCCTGATTACCGACATTTCGTACCTCGACCCCTACGAGGGAATCAGGTACCGTGGTTATACCCTGCAAGAAGTGTTTGAAAAATTGCCCAAACCTCATGGAGCCGAAATGCCCTATGTGGAAGGTTTGTTCTATTTATTGCTTACCGGCGAAATTCCAACGGCTGAAGAAGTGGATGAAGTAATTTACGACTCGGTAAACCGCCGTCAGTTACCACGCTACGTGTATGAAGTTATTGACGCTTTCCCCAACAACAGCCATCCCATGGTTATTCTGTCGGCAGCAGTAATGTCCATGCAACGCGAATCGGTGTTCAACCTCAAGTACCAACGCGGCATGAACAAGTTAGATTTTTGGGATCCAACCTACGAAGATGCCATGAACCTGGTTTCCAAAATCCCTGTTATCGGTGCCTATATTTACAACAAACTTTATACAAAAACCAAGTTCGTTTATCAAGATCCTACCCTTGATTTCGGTGGCAATTTTGCCAGCATGATCAACATGGAAAAACCTTACGACGATGTGGCCCGTATGTACTTCATTTTGCATGCCGACCACGAAAGCGGAAACGTAAGTGCACATACCGGACACCTGATTGCCAGCTCCTTATCAGATATCTACTACTCCATTTCAGGAATGATCAACGGACTGGCCGGTCCTTTGCACGGATTGGCCAACCAGGAAGTGTTGCGCTGGATTCAGGACGTGCGCGAACGTCTGGGCGAAAAGGTTCCAACCAAAGATCAAATGCGCAAATTCGTGATGGAAACGCTGGATTCAGGACAAGTTATTCCCGGTTACGGACATGCCGTACTAAGAAAAACCGACCCCCGTTATTCCATTCAACGCGATTTCTGCCTGAAACACCTGCCCGACGACGACTTGTTTAAATATGCCGACATATTATATCAGGTGGTTCCCGACATCTTGCTGGAGCAGGGCAAAGCCAAAAACCCATGGCCCAACGTGGATGCACAATCCGGCGTTATCCAATGGCATTATGGATTGGTTCAATACGACTATTATACCGTATTGTTCTCCATTGGCCGTGCTTTGGGCGTATTGTCGAACATTATCTGGGACCGTGCTTTGGGATATCCCATCGAACGACCCAAATCGATTACCACCGACATGCTCGAACAAATGGTGGGCATCAAAAAATAATTTTTCCAATGAAAAAAACCCCTGTATCGTTTGGTACAGGGGTTTTTTGTTTTGGGGCGGAGATTTTCCCTAACTTTGTTCAATCGCCAGCACGACAAACCTGAAATGATACAACAGAAAGAAATACTTGTGGGTCCCTTTTCCAAAGGATTCCACAACATCGACCATCAGTTATATGCCGCATTTACGGAATTTCCCGAAACAGGATTGCTTCATGTTTTCGTAAAACACACCTCTGCCGGCTTGATGATCAACGAAAATGCGGATCCGGATGTACATACCGATCTTAAACTGCTCTTCGAACGCATGGCTCCCGAAGGGGATCGTGCCTACGTGCATACCATGGAAGGAAGGGACGACATGCCGGCCCATTTTAAGAGCGCGGTGGTGGGTGTTTCCATCACCATTCCCATCACCAACCACAGGTTAAACCTTGGAACATGGCAGAGTTTGTACTTTTGTGAATTCAGAAATAATGGAGGGAGAAGGAAGTTGGTACTGACGGTTTTAGGTTGATCAAACCTGACAGGTTTCAAAAACCTAAAACCTGTCAGGTTTATTTTTTTGAAGGAAGTGGAAAATCGAAATTTCCTTTTAAACGAAAGCTGGGCACAATCGGATGCTTGCGCCGGATTAGGAGTCGATAAAACCTGACAGGTTTCAAAAACCTGTCAGGTTTATACCTACCCACCCCGCCAGTTTATAACCGTTGGGCCTTATCACCTTAATCTTACTTTAAAACCTGCAGGTTTATAGATTAAACAACAATGCCGCCTCCGGATTAAACGTAATAAACAGATTAGCAAAAAAATTCCAAACCGTGACCACCGCAATGGCAAACACCTTGGCCAGATAGAAATTCATCTTAAATCGGCTGACCAACAACCACAAAATCATGGTGTTGATGCCCAGTCCGATAAGTGAAATAAGAATAAACTGTGAGTACTCCATCATCATCTCCGGATTGTGGCTTTCGAAGGTCCAAATCCGGTTGAGAAAATAGTTGGATGTTGCTGCCGAAACAAAGCCGATGGCATTCGCGAGATATTTGGTTACCCTCAGTTTTTCCTTCGTGACATAGGTGATGCCAAAATCGATAAACAACCCCGAAAAACCCACCACACCAAACTTGATGAATTTTGAGACAATTTCCGGGGTAAAAAAATCTGTCATGCCTTTGGCTTATTGGTCGGCGACTACAAATCTACAATTAATACCATCAATTCTCCATCGCGAACAACGTCCACGGTGATACGCTGACCCGGTTTTAGCTTTTTCAAACGGGCCATGTAATCGTATATATTGGTCACTTCCATGCCATCGAGTGCAGTAATCCTGTCGCCTTTTTTCATTCCGGCAGCAGAGGCTGGTCCTCCGGCCGTTACACCGCCCACGCCAAGGCCATTGTTTTCAGAAGAAGTAAAATCAGGCATGATACCCAGCTTCACTTTCAGGGTGCGGCTGTTGCGTCCTTCCTGCTGTGGGGCTGCCGTTTCCTGATATACCAAAGCTTGAGGGCGGTTAATCAAATCAATGAGCAGGGGAACGGTATAGTCTAAGATGGCTTTTTCACCTTCATAATTGATTAAATCGGCATCATCCAGTGGTGT
Source organism: Bacteroidales bacterium (assembly GCA_965140775.1). Lineage (GTDB taxonomy): Bacteria > Bacteroidota > Bacteroidia > Bacteroidales > F082 > UBA6244. Next base: position 3,553,589 of record OZ223471.1, read on the forward strand.
GTGATAATCCTTGTGTGCTCCTGTAAAGAAAAACAAAACAGGCACTCCGGCTCCGTAAAAACTGGCATGGTCGGAAGCACCATATCCTTCGGGTGAATGATTGAATCCAATATCGCTGCCGGCTTCCCAAGCTTTGAGAATATCTTCAGTTTCAACGGCAGTGCCCGTTCCTCCAATCATCAATGTGGGTTTCTCCGGATTGAGTCGGCCAATCATGTCGAAGTTCACCATTAATTTCACTTGTTTCAGGTTGACCAAAGGTGTGGAAGCAAAAAACTGCGACCCCAGCAAGCCCATCTCTTCGGCACCAAAAGCCATGAAAATCACGCTGCGCTTCAGGTCGTCTTTGCGGGAAGCCAGCAACTCTGCGAGTTCAAGCACTGCAGCTGTTCCCGAGGCATTGTCGTCGGCACCGTTGTGGATGGCAATAGTATCGGGCATGCGCGAACCCGATCCGGGACCACCAAAACCCAAATGGTCGTAATGGCCACCGATTACAACAAACTCGTCCTTTAACACAGGATCGTTTCCCGGTATCATGGCAACCACATTGCAGGTAGTTACCTCAACCCTTTTCAGGTCGGTGGTGGCATTCAGGTGTTGTCCCAAAGGCATGTGGATGGATTGCATGGTTGAGCGGATGCTGTCCTCCAATTGTGTGATGGTCAGGTTTTGATCGGCCAACAACTGATTGGCCAGGGCCCGGTTAGTATTGATGGCATATAGTCCGGCTCCGGCGGTCACGCGATTGAAGGAATGAGGCATCAGTTTGTCGGCCTCGCCATATTGCGGACCATTTACGAAAATAATTCCCGCAGCATGGTGGTCTTTGGCTGTAAGCGCTTTATCACGATCGCCACCGAAAGCGGCAAACAGACTTTTTTCATTGTCAGGTTCCGGATCGCCACGCAGTACGAGCACCCATTTTCCCGACACATCAAGTCCTTCGTAATCGTTCCATTTAAGCGAATCCTGATCGATTTCGAAACCATAGCCTGCCAACACCACCTCGGCATCGAGGGTGCCACTGGAGGTAAAGGGCATGAGTTGGAAGGTAGAGTCGAATATGCCGGTGGTGGTGCCTATCATGAGTTGATTGTTTGGTCCCGGCTCCACGCTGGTGGTTACATCAAAATATTGCAGACCGTTATCGCCCAACAGTTGGAGTCCGTAGCGCTGAAACGAGTCGCGAATGTATTTGGCAGCCACATCGGCTTCAGGGGTTCCCGGTTTACGCCCTTTCAGGGAGTCGGAAGCCAGAAAATAGATATGTTGTTTTAAATCGGAAACGGTAATGTCGGAGGTGGTTTGAGCCTGGGTACGGGAAATATTTGTTCCGAGCAAGACAAAAACCAATAAAAAGGTTGAAAATAACTTCATGATTGTGTTTATAAATTCGGTGGCAAAGGTAGTATTTTGTGGGGTATGTTGATATGAAAGAGATCATAGGATTCATGTCGGGGCTTGTGGCTCAGGGCGGAGATATTCCTGTACAGAGGATCTCAAATCCTGCAGCGGGAACCAACCGATCTTTCACCGGAGCTCCATTCCTGATTTCACATCACAAAAAAAGCGGGATGATTTGAAACCACCCCGCTTTTAAAATATGAATAAAGACTATTTAATCACCACTTTATAGTTGAGTGCGCCTTTTTCTGTATTGATATGGAACACATAAATTCCTTTGGCAAAATTACTCACATCGAAGGTCAGTTGGTTGTGGCCCATTGTTGCTTCGTAACTTCTCGAAATCAATTGTTTTCCGGAAATATCGCTCAAGGTCAGGTCGATTTTTGTTTCTTCCTTCAGGTTGAAGCTGAGGTGGATATTGTCTTGGGCAGGATTGGGGTAAACCATCACGGTTCCGTTGGCAAAAATCTCATCCAATCCACTGTTGTCGATAACGGTGAAGTAAATTTTTGCTGTGGCAAAGAGGGTTGGTTCGGCTTGATAAGTAATTTTATATTCCATGGAATCTGTTCCATAAAACCCTTGATTGGGAGCATAAATAATTACATTGGGATTTGAAAAGGAGGTGCTTGAAATCCCTTGTGTCGATTGGGTTTCAACAGTAATGGATACAGGAGCCAACAATAAATCGTTTTCCAAAATGGGTACAACAACGCTTTGATTTATTACGGTTTCGGCTTGATCGTCCACTGCTGTTGGAGGTTCGGTAAGCTCAAACAGCACACCATAGTTTTCGGTAAACCGTGGAACAAATTGTTGATAATAAACATTGGCCAGCGTGCCATCATGAACAATGACGGTGTTTTCGTCGTTTTCATTGTCGGCGGCAGCGCTCCAGTTGTGTGATCCGGTAAAAATCATGGGGTCTGATGCTGCTGCACCTTGATCCACAATCATGTATTTATGGTGAAGAATGCCTGCAGAAACATCGTCAAAAGTAACATGTGTGTTTAAAGATTCAGCCAACATGCTATTTACTGTTGTATTGTTATTACCCTCTGCATTGGTAATTACATTAACAGCCACTCCTGCTGATTTTCTGCCAACAATGGCATCTGCCATTTCAATACGGGTAATCAGCATGGTGGCGATGCTTAAATCGTGATCGGCAGTATTGATGGTTTCCACGATTTTGGCATTCACGCCGTCTGATGGACTAAAATAACATTCCACGCGTTTGCCGGCAATTTTAAATTCGTGGGGGGTATTGTTTCGTTTTTGCGAGCCAAAGCGCGCCAGGGTTGCATTGGGTTCATCCCCGTTTGATCCCCACATTTCTTCAAATTCAATTTGGTAGGTACGGGCCAGACTTTGGTCCTGAATAATGATCACGTTGTTGGCGTCCAGATCGATTTGGTCTTCGGTAAAGTTGGTGGAACCGGTCCAAACAAGAGGATCGTTGGGGTCATCAGAGTTTGCATCAAAGATGATGAATTTGTTGTGCATAATACCGGGACGTTGTGAGCTGTTGGGGCCAATCAGCACATGAACTGCAGTGCCTTCCAATTCGTCGATACCTAGGTTGGCGGTTGTACCACACCCAATCACCCTTACACGAACACCACGGTTGGCGGCGGCAATCAAAGCGGTGCTAATATCACTCAAGCCTGAGTTGTTAAAGTTGTACATGGTAAAATCGATGGTGTATTTTGCCCGATTGATGTAATTGATAATGGTATCGTCGATGAGGTTGTGCAGGTAGATGGCATTTTCTCCGGTTGAATACGAGTTGTCAACAGGCGTGTTAAAATAGGCTTTCATCTCACCCGAAGAATTGGAAATGGTTGCAAAAGGCACTACTGCAGATTTGGCGGTATCGCTTCCGCTAACAGAAAATGCTTGCACCCAGGTAATGCTACCTGCTTCCAAACCCGACAGATCGAGCATGTGGTTGGTCGATCCTCCCGTACCGGAGGTGTGGTTGCTCATCACTGATTCTTCGGTAGATCCATAGAACATTTCGGTGGTACCTTCAATGTTGGTATTCCACGAAAAATATAAGTCGGACGAAGTAAATTCGGTGTTGATGAGTGCATCCACAAAATAAATGGAACTTGGAATGTAGATGTCATCCAAATCGCGGGGCAGCAACTGATAACCGTCGTTGGGATTGCTGTAATCGAATTGTGAACATAGGGCGGTTAATGTAACAGGGGCACTTGGAATAATGGTTCCCACAAATTCCTGACCATTCTTAATGTAAATATACCCCACCTGACCATCAGCTGTGAACGTGTATTTTTTGTTTCCGGTAAAATTTTGTCCGGCATCGTTAAACATCACATTGTGCACCTGAACCAATTGTGCTTCGTAGTTTTCGTTGATTTGGTTGGGGGTAAGCACCACGGGATCGGGAACAGGATTGCCCGTTGATAAAACGGTAACATTGGTAATGGGATCAATTTCGAGTAATTGATTATAAATTTTTAGTGTACCTGTTACGGAAATCGAGTCGCCGCGGTTGGCAACGCTTACTGCAGAGCCATAGGCAGCTATGCCGGCAGTTTCGTCCTGCAAATAGCGGATAATGCCCAGTTCGGCGCCATTGGTGGCAATTCCTTTAACGGTTACCACGGCACCTTCACCCATTTGTCGGGCTTCGAGGATGGTGTTTTGGGCATAATTAAAGGAAAAAATGCCCGCTACAAGAAAAGTGAGAATGAATAGTTTTTTCATTGTTAATGAAGTATTATGTTGATTGTAAAAATTCGATAATGCGATTGACGATTTCATTTGATTTGGGTGTTTAACAATCGAGCCAAAATATTACATGTTAATTCTTAAGGATACAACAAATCTGCGTCCCATGCCCATAAAAACACTGGCGGAATTTACGTCAAAATTGCTACTCGCCATTCCGAGATAGGTGTCGTTGTTTTGGCCATCGGTAATATATTTTCCATCAAGCGCATTGAGGACACTACCCCTTAATTGAAATCCCAATTTTTGAAATTTCCATGAATAACCTGCGTGAAAGTCCACCATGTAATAGTTGGGAATCTTCCAGGATTGTCTGGGGTCACCGTTGTCATCAAAAGCCCAGGGATTAAGTTCCGGATCGTAATCAATGGGGTTAAATTCAGAATAATGCTTTCCAAACCAGGTAAAATCGCCTGAAACATATAGTCCTTTCATGACTTCCCATCTAAGACTTTCTCTATTTTGGAATTGGGCAGCGTCGCCAACATACAGGCCCCTTGCATCAAATGGTTTTTTTCCAACAAGAATGTTGTTGTCGTTATATATCAAGGCAGTATCTTTGGAAGTCCATTTCCAGTCGCCTAAAGATAAAATACTTTGAAACTCCAGGTTGTCGGTAATTAAGAAGCCCAATTCTAACTCAACACCCTTGTGTAATGCATTCATATTATTGATGTTGGCGGTGAGTCTATTGGTGGGATCGTCAGGATCAGGAAACGTAGTATTTCGGTCGGTGGGTTTATTTTCCCAAATGGTGTAGTAAGCATTAAGGTTTACCGCTAATCTGGAAACTTCGTAACTGTAGCCCAATTCAATCGCTTTTACTCGCTCGTTTTTAATCTCCAGAAACAGTTTGTTTTCGTAGTCGAATACGTTGTTAAATCTTTGTGCTTTAGACAGATAGCCCAAGTTAAGAAAAACATTCATTTTTTCATTCAAATTGTAATTTACTCCACCCTTTACTGTAAATCCGGGTAAATATTTCCAATCAGATTCATTGGTTTTTAATCCGGGAGAATTTCGGTCGTAAGTAACTCCGTTGTATTCAATGGGAGGAGTATCATATGCGATAAGAAAAGTTGTGTCGCCCACATCAAGTGTTTTGGGAATGAAATAATCAATTCGTTTGTACCCCGAATAAGATCCTGTCAGATTGACGAAAGCCGTAATATTACCGGCCTGATATTTAAGTTGAGCAAATAGTCCACCCCATCTAACCAGAGCATCGTTGTAGTAACCGATTTTATCACCATTGTATTTTCTGGTTGTATCATTATCCTCATTTTGATTGCCTGAATCCAAGAAGTAATTGCCTCCAAACAAATCTTTTACTTCACGGTAATGTTCGCCCTTGTAGGTTCTTAAATCAATACCTCCCGACAGGGAGAAAGTTTCGCTTAATTTATAGTCAAATGTGGACAACAATCCCAACCAAAAGTGATTGTTTACAGCATTTCGCAAAATTCCGGTAGATAATTTCTTCGTATTAAACCCATTGGGAATATTCATATTTGAGTTGTAGGGCTTTTGCAAATTCTGCTGATTTGTGGTAGTATCCGTAGATGGTGTTGGCGAAAAAGAACCGCCGCCCCCTGTACCAATGGATAAATACAATACATTGGAAATGTATAATTTGTCGTTTACACTCCAGAAATCACGTAAACTGAACTGTGGTTTATGGTAATAATTGTTGGCCGTGCTAACAGGCTTGGCATCAGGATATATGGTATCGGTTTCAGTGATATATGCACGACTTAAATAACCCCAGTTTGGATTATAGCGAAGACCCATATTTACCGGTATTCCGTTTGCTTTTAGCGAGTCAATATAGCCCGCATTCATGCCAATTTCCTTGGCATATTCGGTATCATATGCAGACACTCTTTTTTTATAGCTTCTTTGTCCGTGCTCCTGAGGGGCTCCCATGGCCGTTAAACTTAAAACATGTTTCCCAATTTCTTTGTCCACGCGCAAAAAATAGAACCACCCTTTGGTATAGGTTTGATCCACCCAACCATCGCCCTGTTTATATGATCCGGCAAAGGTAACTCCCCAGCCATTCTTCATACGTCCGGAGGTCATACCCAAGGATGTCCTGCTAAAACCATCGGCTCCGAATTCCTGCTTCAGATTAATACCTTTTTTAGCATCAATTCCTTTGGTGGTAATATTGATGGTTCCACCAATTGATGGAATGGCCAATTTCGACATCCCAAGCCCTCTTTGTACCTGTGTGCTGCGCATAACGGCATCCAATCCAAACCAGTTGGACCAATATACCCAGCCATTTTCCATGTCATTCACAGGAATTCCATCGAGCATCACGGCAACATTACGCTGATTAAACCCGCGAATATTGATTCGGGCATCCCCGTCACCACCTCCGGAAGCGGTGGCATAAACGCCCGGTGTGGCATTGAGAATGAGCGGAATATCTTGCCCCGCAAGTTGTTCCTCAACTTGTGCAGGGCTAATGTTGGAGAAAGCAACAGGGGTTTCTCTCGTTCGTGCAATATCACCAACCACCTCTACTTCAGTCAGGGTTACAGTACTAAGTTCGAATGTTAAGAAAATATCCTTATCGCCGACATCAATTTTCTTTTCCTGACTTATAAAACCAACATAGGATACAGTTAAAGTATAGCTGCCCGGGTTCAATTCTAAGGAGAATTCTCCATTTATATCTGTTACCGTTCCTTTTCCGGTATCATACATAACGTTCACGCCAATGAGGGGCTCCCCAATATTGATATCTGTAACTACACCACTAACGATTTTTGCTTGGGAAAACGCAAAGTAAGCGCAAAGCAATAAACCAAACGAAAGGATAAATTTTTTCATTATTACTTCGAATTTGAGATGATTTTTGTTATTTGATAAAGCCGCAAAAGGCTTTAAGTAGCTATACTTAAAGCCTTTGTGAACGACATTTTATCAATGTTATGCTAATTGACAAGAAGCTTTCTGGTTTGAGATTTTCCGTTAGAAAAATTAACGGTGATAAACAATACGCCCTTAAAGCTATCTTTAATATCAAAATTTCCGGTAAAAATATTCTCTCCCAATTCAATTCTTTCAACCACCCTTCCGGTTAGGTCAAACATGTCCACTGATTTAATGGCTTCACTCGACTCAATGGTAAAGTTGTTGTCATTAACAGGGTTGGGAAAAACATCCAGCTTAACCAAGGGTTGGTTTTCGGAGATGCCAATTCCTGTACAATCGCAATAATGTGCGCCCAATGAATCAAAAGTGTTTTCAGGAATCGAATCCCACTGAACATCTACCACAAAATAGGGATCAGGATTGGCAGTAACCCCGGCAGTAACATTTGTTTTACGAATCAGGGTGTGGTCTTTGGTCCAGGCCAACCAAAACAAGGGTCCTACATTGTAGTCGGAGATGGTGTAGGAAGTGGGAACACCACCACTGTTGTAGGTAATGGTTGTATCGTTGATATTTCCCCATCCGTTGTCAGCGCTGGTCATTGGGGGACCAATTTTTGCAAATATGTCAATAACCTGCCCATTTGTTTTTTCCAGGGTTACAGCATCATTTCCGTTGAAATACATCATTTTATTTACTTCATAAACGGGACATAAAAAGATATCTGCTTTTTCCTGTAAAGCACTGTCAACAGGTACTTCCTGACCTGTACCATTGGGGTCGCGTTTGTCGAGAACAACCACAAAAGTACCTTTGGATTCGATGGTACCTGTCAAACCAACTGCATTGGGTTCAAAACCACCGTTAGAATAACGAACCAACTGATAAGCGCTCAGATCAATGGCGTTTGGTGTTGGGTTATAAATTTCAATGGCCTTGTTATTGCCTGAACCTTCTACGTATTCTGAAATAAAGAGTTCGGAACATTCCTGTGCATAGCTAAATGCTGCAAAAAAGGCTGCAACAAATAAGAGTAATAGTTTTTTCATGCTTTTTATATTTTATAAATGAACTATATATATTTTTTTACAAAAATAACAACAAATGTCAACCCAAAGTCACACTTAACAATTTATTCATGTTTATTTGGCTTCAATGGGCATTATTTGTGACTTTCGACGAATAAAAGTAGTGTTTTTGGCGATTAGGGTGTGTTTTTTTCCAAAAAATCTGCTCCGGAGAGCTTTTTCAGGATGGAAAGGGCTTTTTTTACGTTGTTCACATGCTCGAAACGCAGGGTCAAACTGTCTTTTACCTGTTTCATCACACAAGCTTTGGGGTGTTCCTTAATAAAGGCCAGCACGTTTCCGAACGCTTCCGACTGAAAATAGGGCGAATCCATGGTGCCGGTAAAATAGCCCGACATGCGGTTGTGCTTGAGGTAGAGCTTAACAAAGCCCACCTTCTTGGCCAACCACCTCAGCCTGAGTGAGTCGATGAGGTCGTGAACCTGTTGGGGCATGGGACCAAAGCGGTCCACAAGTGCCGTACTGAATTTTTCCAAATCGGCCTCCGTGTCCAGGTTGTCGAGGTCTTTGTAGATGCTCAACCTTTCGGTGATGTTGGTGATATAGGTGTCGGGAATCAGGATTTCCAAATCGGTTTCCATCTGACATTCGTGTACCAGATCTTTCGACTGGTTTTCTTCTTTGTACAAGTCGCCAAACTCAGCTTCCTTGAGTTCCTGAATGGCTTCGTCCAGAATTTTCTGGTACATCTCATAACCGATATCCGAAATAAAACCACTTTGCTCGCCTCCCAGCAAGTTTCCGGCTCCACGGATGTCCAAATCGCGCATGGCAATACTGAATCCGCTTCCCAGGTCGGCATGTTCCTCCAGCGCTTTCAGTCGCTTGCTTGCTTCCGAAGTAAGTGATGACAGCGGCGGTGCTAACAAATAGCAAAAAGCCTTCTTGTTGCTTCGCCCCACCCTGCCCCGCAACTGGTGCAAATCGCTGAGACCATAGTTTTGGGCATCGTTGATGATAATTGTGTTGGCATTGCTGATGTCGAGCCCCGATTCGATGATGGTGGTGGACAGCAGCACATCGTACTCCCCATCGATAAAGTCGATCATAATGCGCTCCAGTTTGGTTCCGTCCATTTGACCATGGGCCACGGCAATGCGCACGCCGGGTATAAATTTGTGAAGCATATCGTACACATCCATAATGTTGTTCACGCGGTTGTGCACAAAAAATACCTGTCCGCCCCGCGACACCTCGTAATTGATGGCCTCGGTGATCACTTCTTCGCCAAAGGACCTGATTTCGGTATGCACCGGATGTCGGTTGGGTGGCGGGGTGTTGATGATGCTCAGGTCGCGGGCACCCATTAATGAGAATTGCAGGGTGCGCGGAATGGGCGTTGCCGTCAGGGTGAGGGTGTCCACGTTGGCACTTTTCTGACGCAGTTTTTCCTTGGCAGCCACCCCAAATTTTTGCTCTTCGTCCACGATAAACAGACCGAGGTTCTTGAAGTCGATGTCCTTGCTTAGCAGCCTGTGGGTGCCTATCAGGATGTCGATTTTTCCTTCTTTGAGTTTTTCGAGGGTTTCCTTTTGCTGTTTGGCCGACTTAAACCGGTTGATATAGTCCACCTTTACGGGAAATTCACTCAGTCGGTCGCTGAAGGTTTTGTAGTGTTGCAAGGCCAAAATGGTGGTCGGAACCAAAACGGCCACTTGTTTGCTATCGTTAACTGCCTTAAAAGCAGCACGTATGGCAATTTCCGTCTTGCCAAATCCCACATCGCCACACACCAGCCGGTCCATGGGGTAGGAGGCTTCCATATCTTTTTTGAAGTCGATGGTGGCTTTCAGCTGATCGGGCGTGTCCTCATATATAAAGGAGGCTTCCAGCTCGTTTTGCAGATAGGTGTCGGGCATAAACGAAAACCCTTCGGCGGCCTTGCGCTGGGCGTAGAGTTTGATCAGGTCGCGGGCAATGTCCTTGACCTTTTTCTTGGTTTTGTTTTTGAGGTTGGTCCAGGTGGCCGAGCCCAATTTATTTAATGTGGGAGGGGTGCCATCTTTTCCAATGTATTTCGAAATGCGGTGCAGCGAATGAATGCTCACATAAAGCAAGTCGTTGTTCTTGTACATCAAACGGATGGCTTCCTGCTTTTTGCCGTTGTTGTCGATGATTTGCAGGCCATCGAAACGTCCCACGCCATGGTCGATATGGGTAACAAAATCGCCCGGGGTGAGGTCGTAAAGTTCTTTGAGCGAGATGGCTTCCTTGCGGCCAAATCCTTCGCGCAATTTAAAACGATGATACCTGTCGAAAAGTTGGTGGTCGGTATAGCACAACAATTTCAGGTCTTCGTCCACAAACCCCTGACTCAAACTGTGGTTGATGGCCGTAAACCGAACTCTGTTGTCTTCGGGCTGCTCCGATTGCAAATCTTCAAAGATGCTGTACAACCGTTCGGTTTGTTTGGGGTTTTCTGAAAATATCAAGCATTGGAAACCTTCCTCATGTCGTTGCCTGATGTTTTCGATGAGCAGGTTGAAATTTTTATTAAACGAAGGTTGCGGCTTTTGCCGAAAGGCAACCGTCTCTGAATTGGGAAAAGACCGGCTGCTGCCATATTGCAGGGTGGTCGTTTGTGCAATGCGTTGTAAAAAGTCGTGTCCGTCGGTAAACAACTGATGCGGGTTGGGTCTGTTATCTTTATCTTCCAGCCGCTCGAACGATAAAATGGCCTTGTCGAATTCGTCCTTCATCCGTTGGTGGGTGAGTTCGATATTGTCGAACCAGAACAGGGTATGAGCGGGCACATAGTCCAGAAAATCAACCCTTTCCTCCTTAATCATGCGGTCCTGCACATTGGGCAGAAGCGAGATGCGTTGCATGATTTGAATGGAACGTTGGGAAGCCGGATCGAAACTGCGGATGGACTCAATTTCATCGCCAAAAAACTCAATGCGGTAGGGGTGGTCGTTGGAAAACGAAAACACATCCACGATACCACCACGGATGGCAAATTGTCCGGGTTCGGCCACAAAATCCACCGGATCGAATTCAAATTCGCTAAGCAAATCCACCACAAAGTCCAGAGAAACCGCCTCTCCCACCTTAAGTTTCATCAGGTTTTTGCTCAGGTAGCGTTTGGTGATTACCTTTTCCGACAGGGCTTCCGGGTAGGTCACCACGATGGTTTTGCGGTCGTCGTTCATGAAACGTTTCAGCACTTCAGTTCGCGACAACTGATAGGAGGCATCGGTATTTTCGGGTTCGTAGGGGCGTTTGTAGGAAGTGGGATAAAACAACACCCTTTTTTGGTTGAAATCGGTTTCGCTTTCGCCCAGCAGCCGTTCGATGTCGTTGTACAAATAAGCAGCCTGTTCCTTGTCGGGAACCACCAACACATGCTGTTGCTTGCCGGCATGTTCAAAAATTCCGGTGAGCACCATCGTTATCCCCGAACCACTAATTCCGGAAAGCTGAAGGTGCAACTGTTTATATTCCAGCAAACCACGAAGCTGTTTTACTGCGGGATGCTGAACAAACTGAGCATTAAGGTTGGCTGACTTCATTCGTTGAAAATTGGCCGCAAAGTTAAAAAAAGTAAGCTGAATGATTTGAATTTAAAAATATCCCCAATCGCTGAAGCCTATGACCGGCCATTTAAATAGTCTCAGCAAGAAAACGCCAAATACTTCGATAGGCTTGATTTTTATCCGCCTGAGGCGGCCTCATGCCTCGTCTTTAACGTTTTTTGCAAGAGATATAAAAATGGGTCCACCCCGAAAAGTCGTTCATTCATTAAAAAGTTTTTGAAAACCCTTCGACTACAAATTAATACCGATTATGAATTGAAATGAGCGTTAAGTTCGCTTCGCTCCTGAAACCTTTTCAATTCTATATCGGCATTATACATCAACAGCGTAGTGATACCTTCAAATTATAGTTGGTATAACCACCTGGCACAAAAGATACATGTTTTTGATAAGCAGGACTTTGTATAATCTCAGTAAAAACTCTGCGGAACACAGTGGTCAACTCTGCGGAACTCCGTGTAAAAAATTTGCTACTACACTTTTGGGAGAGGATTCAACTCGTTTAAGGAGAAAAGCAGAGGAACCACCGTAATATACACCCACGTGAGCAACCTGAACCTATCAAAAATTACGAGTCCGGGAGATTTGATAAATATTTAATGGCAAGTGATGCAGCCGGAAAAGAAAATAAGTATATTTGACAACTGCTAAAGAAAATAATATGAACAGCACCCATATTCATCATTTTTTACGCCATTTGATTTTCAGGGCATTGGGCTATATGGCAAATGTAGTCAAAGGGGAGGTAAATGGGGTATGGGTGGGTTTTGCACGTAGTTATGCCCAATGCTGAATAGACCAGAAACCAAAGACTAAACAGAGAAACAAATTAAATGAAAATCCATCGCACAAATAGCACATTAGGTTTTTGCCAACAGACAAAAAAGACGACCCCAAAAAACCAAAAGAGCTATTTCTTGCCATCGCTCAAAGACAAATAAGAATATCATAGATGAAAGATGTAACGAAGTATATTGAGATATTAATTGAATTTGCCGAACGGAAATTAAAAGCACATTTCCAGATTGACAAATTAGGCCTAGATAGCTTCGAGACAATTAATTCCTATTTGATTTATCAAACAATCACAGAAAGCAAAAAACAAAAGAATACTCTTATCTATATCCCAGACAAAGAAACGAAGACGCAGTTTTATGTTCCTGCAATTTTTACTCTTGCATTATACAATTTCATTGATAATTACATTGATGATTCGACTGTCTATCAAGTGGGTGATATTTTACAGGAAGATGGTAACAGATATGAGATAATTAAAAAAACCGAAAATGGTTTTACAATAAAAGGAGCAAATAGCATACTTAAATATCCAAATCATCAACAAATAAAACGTTACACAATAACAACAGCAGAGTTTAATGCACGGAGAGCAAAACTAAAATTTGATATTTACAAAGAGTTTTTCTCGGATATTTTAAATATTGAAACTCAAAAGAAGTTTGTCAATTTACCATCAAAGTTTAAGTATAAATCTGTTATTGTGACTGATAAAAGTATCGTTGATGAATTAAAGCAGCACAATATTGAGAACCGCAATATCAACAAAGCATTTCCATTTCAATACATAGCAAAATCAGGGAAAAAGACTGATAATTTACCAATGGATTCAATGATATTTATTGTAAATGATTATGAGACTGCACGAAAACACATTCTCGACAGAGGAATAAAAATCCGCAACATTACTATTATTGGTTCAAATAAATACAAAGACCATCACCGAGAAATATCTGAAGATTTAAACAATAAAAGAATTGAAAATTGCTTGTTGATTGGTAGTGCTGATACTTCGGAGAACGCCATCCCGAACTTATTAAAATGGAGATGGACTTTACCTGAATTAGATTTCTTTAATTATATCACTACTTATCCAATACAAAAGATTGATGTTGAAAATGATGAATTTTCAATCCACTTGGAGAATTTCGATTCTATAATAACTCAGATGGAGAATGACTATGGAATTGACCTAAAAGAACTTTATAAATTTGTTAGAAACCTATTCCCAATTATTATCCCTTCAATAGAAAGTAGGTTAATTACTCAACTTGACAACATGCTGGTCTATTTTGAAAAAGAAGGACAAAACATTGTTGAAACTGCATTTTATGAAATTGACAAATATGAGTACGAAGAAAATTGGAATGATATTTTAGAAGCCTATTGCAAGTTGGTTGAGTGTAAAAAAGGCAGCCAAGCAAAATTTGATAAATTTCAGGACTTTAATAAAATTGATTTTTTAGTCGTTCCAAAAGAATATTTAGGGATTTGGAGCGAAGAAGTAAAAAAAGAAACAATTAAAAATGTAATCTCATTTAAAGAATTTGAAAATCTTGACACCACAAATAAAACAATAGTTTTTTTAGGCTTTTTTGGACACAGTCATTTAAAATCGATGATTTATAACCCCAATAGAATAAGCATATTATTGTTTCCTCAGGAAAAAGAGCATTTCGAGAATAGTTTCAATAAATTTAAAAGAGAAACATATCTTGAATTAAAAAACTCAGATAGGAATGCAATTTCTGGTATCTCATTTAAAGAAACTGAAAAGGTTGAAAACATTTCGGACTTGATTTCTAGGTTATTTGAACAAGATGATAAAGCCAAAATAAATCCTGATTATTCTGATGTTAACTGCTCAAATATTATAAAGGAGTTGACATTCGAAAATGACGATGATGTTTTAGAATTAGATGAAAATAAAACGGTTTTATTAAAAATTCAACGTAAAGAACGTTTTGAGAAAGTAAAAAATTTAATTGTAGGTGATACAATCAGAGTTTACGATAATTCAACAAAAGAAGAACTTTATCAAGTTGCATTAGAATATGATACAGGTGGAGAGTTTACGAGAATTGAAGAGTTTTCAAAACTATGGAAATACGAACTAAAAAAATACTCCAAGAAATTTGATACTCTAACCGAATTGCATCAAAGTCTTGTAGAAGATGGATTATCAATAACTAATGAGTTTACATTAAAAAATTGGACGAATGTTAATAGCAACATCAAGTTTCCGCAAAACAAAAAGGATTTATCCGTTCTTAAAAAATCAATAAATTCAGATTTATTAAATGAGAACTTCAATGATATTTTAAAATATCGACTTGGATATAACAGAATTATGAAGTCATTAGGACGAAGATTTAGTTCTGAAATTTCAGATTATATTCAGAATAAGAAAAAAGGGAAATTGTTGCTGCGGTTTTCAGAGAATCAGATTCAACAATTTGTTGACCAGAATGCCAAAGAAAGAATTATTAAAACTATAAAAGTGATTGAGAATGAACAATAGTCACGACAGCATTGCAAGAGATATTTTTCAGGAAAGAATTAAAAAAGGTCTTTTAGGACCTGGTTCTGATATTTTCGTTTCTGAAAAGGATGCTAATGGAGAAATTATTGCAGATTATCCCCTGCAAAGATATTACACTGGAGTTCTATTCCCAGAAAAGCAGAAGGTGCAAACCTTTGACGAGAAGGCAGATG
Organism: Bacteroidales bacterium; assembly: GCA_965140775.1. Classification (GTDB taxonomy): domain Bacteria; phylum Bacteroidota; class Bacteroidia; order Bacteroidales; family F082; genus UBA6244. The sequence continues at coordinate 3,568,779 of OZ223471.1, forward strand.
CAGACCTAAACAATGAGACAGATAAGGAAGAAAATGAAGAACTTGAGCAAGGAGAAGAGAATGCTGAATTTGGTTCACAAGAAAATGGTATAGACAAAAAAAGAAAAGAATCAAATGAAGATGATGAACTTAAAATATCTCAAAATACATTTTTCCCTTCAAATATTGGCTTAACCTTCTGTGTAGACCAAAATGCAAAGGAACTTGATGTGGAATTTAGTTTTGGATTGTATTCTCAAATTGATGAAAAAAACGAAAAAGATTTAAGAGAATGTAAGATATTGTTTTCTAAAAATCTCTATCAAGAAACAATCTTAAACAATGAAAATTTCCCAGATGCATTAAAACAAAAATTAGGATATGAAGATGGGTATTTACTATTAACAAAGAAAATTGAAGGATTTAAAGGCGGAAAAAAGAAACGGTCAGGAGACTATGTTATTTTCGATGAATACAAAAAAGAATTTCCCAAAAGAGTGGAAACACAAATGATTGAAAAACTTTTCGGAAGAAAATGGAAACGAGAAGAAATTGCTATTAAAGAATTAATTCCACTATCAGAAACAACAATCCCTAAACCAATTTTTGAACGAAACCTAAGGAAAGTAAAAGAAGACTATCTAAGAGCTTCCTATACAGTTAGAACTTATAGTTTTGCAAAAAATCCCAATAATATTTATGTAAAAATTCAATTAGCCAATACTTCTGATGCACACCCTGCAAATCAATTTTCAAATGGCAAGGAATTATTAAATCAGAAATCTATTTTCCAAGCAAATATTAAAGTAAAAACAAATGAGCTAAAACCTTATAAGTCATACCTTGAGTTAAATCCATTAGACAGGGAAGCCGAAGTTTTAAATTATTTGTATAAAGACAAGTTCAGTTATGGTATTGGGCATAATTGCTCGGTAATATGGAACAAATCAGAAGAAACCATACAAACTACTTTTTTACCACAATATGATATTAAGGACGCTAAAAATAGCTTTTCTAAAGAAGATTTTAAAGATAATTTAGATGACTTCCTTTCATTAAATGAAAGTTTAGATATTTACAATTTATCACATTTCTCAGGTAAAAACCAATCTCAAATATTGGAACAATTAAAATCATTTGTTGATTTATATGGGGTTTGGATAGATGAACAAAAGAAAAAGCCTTCTGTAAACTCGGAAATTGAAGAAACTATCTTCAAAGATTTAGACTACAACTTTAAAAGGTTGAAATCCAATATAAATCTTTTAAAATCAGATGTTGTATTTAGAGCATTTCAATTAGCAAATACATCGATGCTTATACAGATAATCATTTCAAATGACAATGATTTCTCTGGGAAAGAAAAGGATTTACAAGACCTAAATAACGAGATAAATTATAAACAGCTTGGTTTTTTCGAGAATTATGATTTTTCAAGGCTGCCTTTTAAGAGACCCAAATATCGTCCATTTCAATTAGCCTTCCTGCTACTAAATATTGATAGTATTACAGAATTAAATTCTGATTCAAGAAATGAAATTGTTGATTTAATTTGGTTTCCAACAGGTGGTGGAAAAACAGAAGCGTATCTTGCGGTTGCTGCATTTACAATAATTTATCGTAGGCTTATAAATGAAACGGGATTTGAAGGAACTTCAGTAATAATGCGTTATACATTGCGGCTTCTTACGGCACAGCAATTTGAAAGGGCTTCAAGGCTAATTGTTTCATTAGAGTTTTTAAGAAGTTATTTTGAGAGTGAATTAAAACAATCTCCAATAAATATCGGAATGTGGGTTGGTATGTCTTCAACACCAAACACACTAAATGAAACAGAAGAAAAAGTTGAAGAAATCAATGAAGAGTGCAATAAAAAGAATGGTAATCCTGAAAGTAAAAACGTTTTTCAGATAAGCTCCTGTCCATGGTGCGGAACGAAATTAATTACTAAAAATGAATACGGAAACTGGGATTATGGTTTTAAGCTGACTGGAAAAAATAAAAATGCGGAGTTTAAAATAAAATGCTTGAATAAAAATTGCAATTTTCATAATGAGCTACCAATTCAAGTGGTTGACGAAATGCTCTATGAAACCCCACCAACATTACTTTTTGGAACAGTGGATAAGTTTGCAATGTTGGCATGGAAAGCAAACGGACACAAATTTTTCAATTCTCTAGATGATGAAAAATTACCACCTGATTTAATTATTCAGGATGAATTGCATTTATTGACAGGTCCCTTGGGTTCAATAACTGGAATTTTTGAAAGTGTCATTGAAATCTTGTGTTCAAAAAATGGGCATAAACCCAAAATAATTTCGTCAACTGCGACTACTCGAAACACCAATGAGCAAATTAAGGCTTTGTATGGTTCAAAAAGAAAAGTGAATATTTTCCCGCCTTCTGGATTAAGCTATAATGATAGCTTTTTTGCAAAAGTTTCAAAAACAGAAAGTAAGAGAAGGTATTTAGGCTTTATTCCAACTGGCAAATCAACGATAGATACTCAATTACAGATGATTGCCAATTTATTTGTTGCTAGGTTAGAAGCGTATAAGAAACTCATCCAGAATGGAAAAAATGACTATGAAATATTTGATAAATATTGGACAATTGTATCTTACTATAATAGTTTAAAAGATGTAGGAAAAATACACAATAAAGTTGGCGATGAAATTTCACAATTCACATCAACTTTACAAAACAAACTATTTGGGGAAAATCCATATTATAGATTTAATCATGCTTATTTGTACGATAGAGACGAAGAACTAACAAGCAGAATTGATAGTTCAAAAATCAAGCAAACACTAAAACGTCTTGAAGAAAATACCTTTAATGATAACACAATTAAAAAAGATATAAACGGAAATACTTTCGTAACTGACATCATTGATTTGGTACTTGCAACAAATATGATTTCAGTAGGGATTGATATTGACAGATTCAATATAATGCTCATTAATGGACAGCCAAGGAATATCGCTGAATACATCCAAGCATCAAGTCGCGTTGGGCGAAAATATAAAGGATTAGTAATTGATTTGTTAGACGCAAATAGAGCAAGAGATAAATCACATTTTGAACATTTCATGCCATTTCATCAGGCATTTTATAAAAGTGTGGAACCTGTAAGCTTAACTCCATTTACAGAAAATACTATTGATAAAATGCTTGCAAGTATTGTTATTACTTATGTTCGGCATAAAACAACAGATGTTCCTATGGCTTCAAATGATTCTGCTCAATATTTTAAGCCTGAAATGTTAGATGGGCTAAAAGAAGAAATCAGAAAACGTTTTGAAAAATATCCAAAGGTTTATTTATTGTTTGAACGTAAAATTCAAGAATTATCTGATGATTGGTTATTTAAAATAAACGACCCTGATATAAATCTAAAGTATTATGACCATAATACTGAAATTCATTTGCTACAAAAACCTTCGGAAAAAGGTTTTAATGAAGATGATAATTGGTTCGTAATGCAATCAATGCGAGAAATTGACACCAATTCATTTATTAAGATTGGATTACCATATAAATCAAAAAGAAACAATGGCTAAATATACAGAATTACAGACAAGAAAACTTATAAGCTCTTATGGTGGTGTCGGTTCTATTATTGAAACGATCGAAGGTGCATTACTAATTAAAGAATTTGATAAATGGTTTTATTTTCATCAAATAGAAAAGGGTAAAATCGAAGTAAACGAAAATGAAATTATAAACGATGACCGTTTATTGAAACGTCTGAAATATTATTTTCCTGAATTAACCCAGATTGTTAAGGTTCCAGCTAATTATTCGGCAATTTATAACGCAAAAATACCACAATTAAAAAACCATATTATTGATGCAGAATATTTCCCAAAGTGGTTTTATTGTAATTATTGTAAGAGCTTTAAACATATTGATGATTGGTATGAAGGCTGGAAAAATGTTTATAACAGTAAAGATATTAATAAAATAAATGAATCGTTTACACCACCTAAGTGCTACAAATGTTACCAGGCAGCAAAAAATACTAAAGGGAGAAAGTTTTATACACTTGAACAAGTTCGATTTATTTTAACAGCACCAAATGGTAATATTAAGGATTTACCTTGGGAAAAATGGACAAATTTATCTCGGGAGAAGGATGAAAACGGTCAACAAAAAATTGTTTTTAATGGTAATTGTTGCGAAAAACAAGATTTAAAATATCTACGGGGTGAAAAGTCTGATTTTTCTGGTATTAGAATACAATGTAAAAATCCAGAATGCAAAACACAAGGAAAACAAGCTTCACTTACAGGGCTTTTAGGTCTCCGAGTTCCTGATTTTGATAAGAATGGAGAAATTAAAATCATTACTGATAATGATGGAAATCCTGTCTTAGACAACAAGGGACATGAACAAAAAATATTATTTAAACCTGTAATACGCACGAGTAACAGCGTGTATTATCCTATTATTACGAATAGCTTATATTTACCACAAAGTGAACTTATTAGTAGTGAAGACAAAAAGAATGTTATAAATCTTTACAAGAATAAAAATAAGTCTCTTGAAGAAATTTCATCCTTCATGGATATCCCGCTTGAATATCTTAAAGAATTATTTCACCCCGAAGATTTTATAAAAGAAGTTGATTATCGTTTAAAAGAATACAATTTTCTGAAAACCAATGAAAGTCCAAAAGATAATGACCTCGTCTATGAAGAAGAAGAATCAGAATTGCTTGCCAATTTTGGAATAAATACGCTATTAAGATTAAATCGTTTAAAGATGACTTCTGTTCAAACTGGATTTAGTCGTCAAGAACCTATTGATAAAGATTTATTTGCTGAATATTCAATGGACGATTTCATTAGAGTTAGTAAAGAAGCAGTAAAAGCAAAATATACCACATCTAAAGGAAAAGTAACAAAGTTACTTCCAGGAGTTGAAAGTTTTGGTGAAGGAATATTTATTGACTTTGATTTGAGTAAAATTACTTCATGGTTCAATAATCAATTTAAAAACAATGACTTTAGAAAACGTATTGAAATAATTAAAAATAATGCCGAGAACTCTCCTTATAATCTCCCCAAAGAGAAGGATAAAATGATGTCAAACTTAAGCTACTTAGCCAAGTTCATTTTTATTCATACATTCTCACATATTTTGATTAAGGAATTGGAGTTCTTAACCGGTTATTCTGCATCTTCAATTTCAGAAAGACTTTATGTAAATGAAAATGAGATGCAAGGCGTACTCATTTATACAATGGCAGGTGCGGAAGGAAGTTTTGGGGGATTAGTTTCCCAATCAAATCCTGATAGATTTATTAAAATATTAGAATCTGCATTAGCGAGAGCAAAAGACTGTGCTTCTGACCCAATTTGTTATAATTCAGAAGGACAAGGAATAGGTGGATTAAATCTTGCTGCTTGCTATTCTTGCAGTTTACTACCTGAAACCTCTTGTGAAGAATTTAATAGTTATCTGGACAGGGCTTTATTAATTGACAAAGATTATGGATTTTATAACGACTTTTAAATGCCGACCCAGAAGCCATACACATTTGCAATTCGCACGAGCCATCACTCAAACCAAAAATTGCAAAAGAGTATGTCTTGCCAACGCCCTGACAGACAAACTGAAAGAAAAAGCACTAGGCCTATCATCATAGCATTTAAGACTCACCTAAGCCCCAAAAAACCACCCCATAACAAAAACATCCCCCACAATCTGTAAACCAACTCCGGAATTTAGTGAAAGCACCCGCTCAATTGAGTTTTAAACCCTGTCGGGATAAGCCGCTAAAAACCAATCTTCTGTATATGGGGATTGAACAATTTTGGCCGGTCTCGTTTAGGTAGCATTTGTTAGTTGGTGGGGCGTTTCCTATCGCCACTTGCAGGTCATTGTGGAGCATCCCAATGGCACACTTTGGCCTGTATATCCAATATAATTACGTGTGAATCTAAATTAATTTGCACGGACGTGTTAATTGTATTATCTTTGCACGTATATCCTAAAACGGTGAATCATGAATACAAAATTAACGTTGACAATTGAGCAGTCAATTATCGAAAGAGCAAAAATATATGCCAAAGGAAAAGGGCGCAGTTTGTCGGATATCATTGAAAGCTATCTGAAAGTTATAACAACAGAACAGAGAACTGCTGATGAAATTTCACCTTTGGTAAAGTCATTACGCGGAAGTTTTAAAGCTCCTGAATCTTTTGATTATCAAAAGGAATTATCAAAAGGACTGTCTGAAAAATATATGTCATGAAAAATATATTGATCGACACAGACGTAATCCTCGATTTTTTCTTCGACAGAAAACCTCATTCAGATAATTCAACAATTATACTCAACTTATGTGAATTAGGACAATTAAAGGGATTTATTACACCGGTTATCATTAGCAACACTTATTATTTATTGCGAAGGACTGCAAGGCATGAGAAAGTCGTTGAGAAATTAAAGCAATTGTTGACAATAACCCATGTATTACATATGGACAGACAAGTAATTGAAAAAGCACTAAATTCAGAATTTAAAGACTTTGAAGATGCTTTGCAAAATTTCTCTGCACTAAATCATGGAAAAATAGAAGTGATTATTACCCGAAATGTGAAAGATTACAAGAAAAGTGAAATAGGCGTATTAACACCGGAAAGTTTCGTGAAGTTAATAAATGCCTAATGCTGGCATCATAGCATTTATGACTCACCTAAGCCCCAAAATAACACTCCGTGACAAAAACATCCCCCACAACCTGTAAATCAACTCCGGAATTTAGTGAAAGCATCCGCTCAATTGAGTTTTACACCCACGTTGGACTGTGTCACAGGTAATCAATCGTCCTGTGTAGGGGGAATGAATAGTTTTATCCTTAGGGTCTTTTGATGGACGATTTGATAATTGTTGATGTGCTACCAATAACTCTTAGGTGTGTGGGCACTTAATTTGCGAAGCGCAGCTCCCTGATCAAATTTTTTTAAGTTTGTCATGAGATAACCATTTAATGAATAATCCTGTAATGTTGCCACCTCTCTTAAAACTGGCACAAGGCAAACTTCCAAACATAGGGAGTTTAGTTCAACAAAGCGGATAGTTAATAAGTTTTTCGTGCGAAGTAACCCGCTCCAAAATTTGTTTTGCCTTGATAGGTAAAAAGCCCGCAATCCCTTACTAACCATATACTCAATGATGCCGGTAGTTGTGGAAAAAGGAAATTTGTGGATAAATTAAAATGAAAAAACTAATTTTGTGTAAAAACTGAAATTATTACAAATGACCGATATCAAACATAGTCATGATAAATTTATAATAAAGTCGCAGAACTTTTAAAGTTTGCACAAAACGCTGTTGTTCAGGCAGTAAATAAAACAATGGTGTGGACCTATTTTGAAATAAGAAGGATGATCGTTGAAGAAAAGCAAAAAGGAAAGAGCTGAATTTGGTCAACAATAATTGAAGAACTGTCAGCCAGACTTTTAAACGAATTCGGAAAAGGATACTCTTCAACAAATATCAAACAAATGAGGAGCTTTTACCTTACTTACTCAAAAAGTCAGACAGTGTCTGACGAATTCAATTTAAGTTGGTCTCATTATTTAAAATTAATGAGGATTGACAATGAAAATGAGCGTCGCTTTTATGAAATGGAAACCTTAAAAAATAATTGGAGCCTTCGTGAATTACAAAGGCAATACGACAGCGCACTTTACGCTCGATTGGCTGCTAATGACAATTATTGAATAAAATCTGGCTCGCATCATATCCAAACCTTTTGCATAACACCACCATGGTTGCCATAGGTTCAAATGGTGGCTCAAAAACAGTCCCGAATCAATGCCCAATCTGTTTTTTTCCGGACATATACCAACGGTTCCAATAATTCGTTACCTTTGCTTGTAGCTATTCATCACAGAATTTTATAGTTATCGTAAAAAACTCAAACTCATGAAAATATTGGTAACAGGTGGTACGGGATTTATTGGCTCTCATACCGTTGTCGAATTACAAAATAAAGGCTATGAAGTGATTATCGTGGATAATCTTTCCAACTCGGAAGCCAAAATTGTTGACAGCATCGAAAAAATTACCGGCATCCGGCCTGTTTTGGAGGTTTTCGACTTAATCGACAGAGAAAAAACCGCCGATTTTTTCAAACGGCACCACGACCTGAAAGGCATTATTCACTTCGCAGCTTACAAGGCTGTGGGCGAATCGGTTCAAAATCCGTTGATGTACTACCGCAACAACCTCGATTCGCTGGTCAACATCTTGCAAGCCATGCACGACAACCACATTCCCAACATCGTATTCTCCTCGTCTTGTACGGTTTACGGTCAGCCGGAAGTGTTGCCTGTGAGCGAAGATGCCCCCATTCAAAAAGCCGAATCTCCCTACGGAAATACCAAACAAATTTCGGAAGAAATTATCACCGACACGGTAAAAGTAACCGACATCAACGCCATCGCCCTGCGGTATTTTAATCCCATCGGTGCCCACGAAAGTGCCCTGATTGGTGAATTACCCATTGGTGTGCCCAACAACCTGGTGCCCTTTATCACCCAAACGGCCATTGGTTTGCGCGAGCAGCTGAGTGTGTTTGGCGATGACTACAATACCCACGACGGCACTGCCATTCGCGATTATATCCATGTGGTGGACCTGGCCAAAGCCCATGTGATAGCCATCGACCGGATGGTCAACAAAAAGATGCTGAAACAGATGGAGATTTTCAACCTGGGAACAGGCATTGGCTATTCGGTGCTGGATGTGATTAAAGCCTTTGAAAAAACTTCCGGATTAAAGCTGAATTATAAAATTGTGGCCCGTCGTGAAGGCGATATTGAAAAGGTTTGGGCCAATCCCGACTTCTCCAACCAGGTACTGGGCTGGAAAGCCGAGCGCAACCTGGAAGAAATGGTGGGCTCGGCCTGGAAATGGGAACAAGCTTTTCGCGGAAAAACCGTTAAACCTGAATAAAAAACTGAAAAAATCACCCGATGAAAAAAATACTCATTACCGGTGCTGCCGGATTCATTGGCTCACATGTAGCCCGATTGTTTGTAAACAAATACCCTGATTATCATATCTTTAATCTGGACAAGCTCACCTACGCAGGCAACCTCGAAAACCTGAAAGACATCGACAAAAAACCCAATTATACCTTTGTGTTGGGCGACATCGTCAATGGTGAGTTCATCATGGACTTGTTTAAGAAACATCAGTTTGACGGAGTTATTCACCTGGCTGCTGAATCACACGTGGACCGCTCCATCGAAAATCCCATGGAGTTTGTTATGACCAACGTCATCGGCACAGTGAACTTACTCAATGCGGCACGTGCCATTTGGAAAGACAACTACGAGGGCAAACGCTTTTACCATGTTTCCACGGATGAAGTGTATGGCTCGTTGGGTGATGAAGGATTTTTCTACGAAGATACCGCCTACGATCCGCACAGTCCCTATTCGGCTTCCAAAGCCAGTTCCGATCATTTTGTACGGGCGTACCACGACACCTACGGATTGCCCATCATCATTTCCAATTGTTCCAACAACTACGGCCCCAACCAGTTTCCTGAAAAGCTGATTCCCTTGTTTTTGAACAACATACGACACAACAAACCCTTGCCCGTTTACGGAAAAGGCGAAAATGTGCGCGATTGGCTTTATGTACTCGATCATGCCACCGCCATCGACGTGATTTATCACAAAGGAGCTACCGGCGAAACCTTCAACATCGGCGGACACAACGAATGGAAAAACATTGACCTCATCAAGGTGATGTGCAAGGTAATGGACAAAAAACTGGGACGCGAAGTAGGCACCAGCGAAAAACTGATTACCTACGTTACCGACCGTGCCGGCCACGACCTACGCTATGCCATCGACAGCACCAAGTTACAGGAAGTCCTGGGTTGGAAACCTTCCCTTCAGTTTGAAGAAGGCATCGAAAAAACCATCGACTGGTACATGCAAAACGAAGAATGGCTCAAAAACGTGACCTCCGGCGCCTATCAGGCCTACTACGAAAAGATGTATAAGGACAGGTAGGTTTTTGGTTGGGAGATGGAAGACGGGAGACGGAAGATGGAAGTCGGGAGTCGGATCCCGAAAACCTTGGGGGGAGTCGGCAGAGGGGAATTGGGAAATAGCCCAAAGGGCTTTAATATCCATTGCTAAATAATGAGAAAACCCAATTGTCCGTAGGACATTAACAGGGAGTCCGAAGTCCGAAGTCTGAAGTCGGGAGTCCGAAGTCGAGAGACAGAAGACGGAAGACGGGAGACGGAAGTCCGAGGTCTGACCCCGAAAACCTTCGGTGGGAGTCGGCAGTGGGGAATTGAGAAATAGCCCGTAGGGCTTTAATATCCATAGCTAAATAATGAGAAAACCCAATTGTCCGTAGGACATTAACAGGGAGTCCGAAGTCGGGAGTCGGCAGACCGAAGTCGGGAGTCGGATCTCGAAAGCCTTCGGTGGGAGTAGGCAGTGGGGAATTGGGAAATAGCCCGTAGGGCTTTAATATCCATTGCTAAATAATGAGAAAACCCAATTGTCCGTAGGACATTAACAGGAAGTCGGGAGTCCGAAGCCGGGAGTCCGAAGCCGGGAGTTCGGAGTCCGAAGACTGAAGTCCTGAGACGGAAGTCGGATCCCGAAAGCTTTGGAAGCACTGAACCAAAAACAAGCTAACACACCTCCGCTTCAAGCGTCCACGCTTGAAGTCTGATCATCATTTGACCCATTGATCCCACTGATCCACTGATCCCCCTGATCCCACTGATCCCACTGATCCATTTGATCCCCCTGATCCATTTGATCCCCCTGATCCATTGATCCCACTGATCCATTGATCCCACTGATCCCCCTGATACACTGATCCCACTGATCCCCCTGATCCATTTAATCCTTCGTATGTCAATGGCTATTCGTACGTTGAAAGGTTTAATAATTACTCAGGCAATCATCTCTTTATCAAATGGTTAATTCTAAATGTGAAATTTTCCTCAAAATAAAAGTAGGGTAAATCCGTTTTCATGCGGTTAGTAGTTGAATCAAAAAATTATATCAAAATGAAAAAAATTAATTTGCTTTTGGGATTTACCTTGATCTTTAGTCTGGCACTGCTCACCACCTCATGTAAAAAAGACGAGGAAAAAGTACCCGCCGAAACTTCAACCACCAACGACGAAGCCCTTGCCGACCGTATTTTCGACAACATCGGCAATATTTCCGATGAGGCTTATTCTCTGGAAACCACTACCACCAAATCAACCGACGGCGCCCGTCTGTTCTTGGGCGATTGTGCCACCATTACCCTCGATACCCTGGGCTACCCATTCACGCTCACCGTCGATTTTGGCACAGAAAACTGCCTTTGTGAAGACGGCCACTACCGCCGTGGTCAAATCATTGCACACTTTACAGGACCCTACTGGCAAACCGGAACCGTGATTACACATACGCTCAACAATTATTTTGTGGATGACAACGGCGCCGAGGGAACACGCGTGGTTACCAACATGGGACCCAATTCCGACGGTCATATGGAATATCACGTGCAGGTGGATGGCGAAATATTTCTGGCCAATTCGGATGATCATTTTAGCTGGACTTCCACCCGCACCCGCTTATGGATAGAAGGATACAACACCTTTACCCCCACTGATGATGTGTACCTGATTTCAGGAACTTCTGCCGGAATTCGAACCAGTGGTGAGACCTGGGCGCGCACCACCATCGAGCCATTGCGTCTGGAGCTGGATTGTCGACACATTGTTTCCGGAATTCTGGAAATGACCTCAAGCAACGGCCCCCTCATGACCCTGGATTATGGAACCGGTGCCTGCGACAACGAAGCCTATCTCACTGTCTTTGGTGTGGTTTATACCATCATTCTTCCTTAAAAAATAACACGGGAAATGTGCCGGGTGTGAAACATAGCATCCGGCACACCTCTTTAATATTGGCTATCTTTGTCCATAATCTAGTACCAACATCTTGACCAAAGAGGAATTTAAACATATATTCGACAGCCATTTCCATCAGGTGCGAAACCAAATCTACTACCGTTGTGGTGATGTGGATTTAGCCGGCGACATTGCCCAGGAAACCTTTTTAATCTTTTGGGAAAAACAGTCAAGATTTCATGGCCGGCAGGTAAAAGGGTTGTTACACAAAATTGCTAACGACTTGTTTGTGAGCCACTATCGCAAAACTCAAACACAACTAAGTTTCCAACTTCAACTAAAAAATGAATACAACGCACCAACCCCCGAAGAGGAACTTCAGTTGGAGGAATTGCAGAACAAATGCAACCACGCGCTGCAGTCCATGCCCGAAAAACAACGGGAGGTTTTTCTGATGCACCGAATGGATCAAATGAAATACCATGAAATTGCCGAACGTCTCGGACTGAGTGTAAAAGCCGTTGAAAAACGGATGAAATTGGGACTTGAATATTTAAGAAAAAACATAATTCGTTGAATGATAAAAATTTACATATCGACCAAAAACTTACCGAAAGCCAACTAAACGACTTTTTGGCCGGGGCGGAAGTGCCCTATGCACAATCGAAGGAGGAAATTTGGGAACGCTTATCGCAAAAATTGGAGGAAACATCTCCTCAGAAATCCCGTTTCATACATTCCTCACGTTGGATGGCAGTAGCTGCCACACTGATTGTTTTAATTGGCTTGGCCACGGCACTTCGTTTCCATACCACCACCATACAAAGCCCTCCGGGTCAACACCTGGTGTGTGACCTTCCGGATGGCTCGCAGGTACAGTTAAATGCCGCTTCCACAATCACCTATCACCCCTGGTGGTGGCGTTTTTCCAGAGAAATTCAGTTTGAAGGCGAAGCATTTTTTAAAGTACAAAAAGGAAGCCCCTTTCGGGTGATATCAAAAACGGGGAAAACCGAAGTGTTGGGAACAAGTTTCAACATTTTTGCCCGTTCGGATAGCTATGAAGTGCAATGCGTAACAGGAAAAGTGAAGGTGGTTTCTCCTTCCAGCAAAGAGGTGGTGCTTCTGCCCGATTATTCGGCCAGCATCAAGCCCAACGGTGAAATTCTCGTACAAAAGAACTCGGAAAGTCGCACTTCCTTTGATTGGATTCACAATAAATTCAACTTCACTTCCGTTCCTTTGAAAGCTGTATTTCAGGAGGTTGAACGTCAGTACAATGTTACCATCCAAACGGGTATTTCATCAGACCTTATTTATACCGGTCATTTTCAGGGCCGACGCGATGTGGAAGACGTATTGGCGCTTTTGTGCAAACCCTTTGGCTTACAGTTTGAGAAAATTTCGGATCGAAATTATAGGGTTTACTAACTAACCACCAGGTGTATAGAATCGTTGTTGTCCTACTTGTGTCATTGCTTTGGCTTTCCGTCCGCCTCAACGGACAAGAGGTGGTGGTGTCGGCCAAAAACGAACCCCTAAACAAGGTACTAACCCACTTAATCGACGATTATAACGCGAGTATTTCATTCAACGACAGGGCTTTATCTATTTATAAAATTACCCTTTCGGGGAAATATTCATCCGTTGAAAAAGCCATTTCAGCATTATTAACCCATCTTCCGCTTCAATACGAGTTACAAGGCGATGTTTTGGTGATTTTTCCCGCCAAGGTGTCCAAGCCGGAAAAGCGCAAGTGGTTGATATCAGGGAAAGTAAGCGAGAAAGGGACGGGTGAATTGCTCCCCTTTTCGCATGTAATGATCAACGACGTGGGAATGGTAACGGATATGACGGGCAGTTTTTCGTTTGCTTCCGAAACGGATAGTGTGTTCAAGGTGCAAGTTTCCTATCTGGGCTATTTTAAGTTCGATACACTGGTGTTTGGAAATGCCCGGATTACGGTTTCGTTGATGCCTTCCAGTATTGGCCTTTCGGAAGTGGTGATCGAAAACAAAGCGGTGGAACGTGCCGGACAATACGGACAAAAAGCGGGTTTGATCAAATTGAATCACCGCATTGCAGGATTTTTGCCGGGTTATGGCGATAATTCGGTGTTTAATTTACTGCGTCTGCAACCCGGAATTCTTGCCTCGGGCGAACAAACCAACGAGCTCATCATCTGGGGTAGCTACGAGGGTCAAAGCAAGGTGGTTTTTGATGGCATGACCATTTACGGGCTTAAGAACTTCAATGACAACATCAGCTCCTTCAACCCCTTGATGGCCAAAGATATTGAAATCAACAAAGGTGGATACGACGTTACCCTGGGCGACCGCGTAGGCGGGATTGTCAACGTAGCCGGAAAGCTGGGAAATATCCGTCAGGCGTCCTTCGAATTTGTGGTCAACAACATGACCATCAACTCCTTGGTGGAGGTACCCATTACCAAAAAAGGCTCACTAATTCTGGCTTTTCGCCATACCTATTACGACCTCTACGACCCTGAGGATTTGAACTTTCTGGTAAACAGAAACACCGTTGCCGATTCTGCCAACGATTTGGATCTGACCATCCGACCCGATTACAAATTCAGTGATATCAACATCAAATATGCTACCCGGATGGGTAAAAATGACGACCTTTTTTACATAAGTTTTTACGGTGGTTCCGATAATTTTGGGTATCATATCGACGAAACCTATGCCCATTATCAACTGCTCAAGGAGACAAAGGAGGAAAATTCGCAAAGTGGCGCGGCCATTTTTTATGGAAAGCAATGGAGCGAAAGGGCCAGAACTAATTTTACCATGAGTTATTCCGCTTTGCGCTCGCAGTTTACCAATAACCTGCAGGTAATTTTTCCGCAAATCAGCAAGGTCAATCAGGTAGCTGACAAACATACCGACAACCAACTAACGGAGTTTTCAACCAAAGCCGACAATATTTTCAGGATAAGTAGCACACAGAGTCTGGAAACAGGCATTGAAATTATTTCTAACCGGGTGGAGCTGAAAGAGGACACCTTTGCGGTGAACTACCTCAACATGCAAAACAACTCACCCCGACTAAACCTTTATGCCCAGGATGTGGTTTCGCTGGGAAGTTGGGCCATCCTCAAACCCGGACTGAGGCTCACTTATGCCCACCTGCCCCATAAGATTTTTGCCGACCCGCGCATTTCTTTGTCCATAAAGGCAAGTGAGAAATGGAAAATCAACCTGGCCTGGGGAATCTATCATCAGTATATTGCACGCAGCTCAGTACTCGATGCCGGAGGAAATTACAAGTATTTGTGGGCAGTGTGCGACAGTTTGAATGTGCCTGTTTTGTCGGCTCAGCATTATGTGGTGGGGACTTCTTTTCAATCTGCAGGATTTACAGCCAGTCTTGATGCCTACTATAAAAACGTGAACGGACTTACCCGCTATATCCAGTCGTATGTATATCACGTACAGGATGTTTTTACCGGAAAGGGCAGAAGCTATGGTGTGGATGTGGTGTTGAAACATGAGTTTCGTCAACATGCTTTTTGGATTGCTTATTCCCTCAGCCGCACCGAAGAATTGTTTACCTACTTCCTCGACCAACAATACCGAAGGGCTCCGCAAGACCAAACCCACGAAATCAAACTGGCCGGTTCGTTGAATTTCGACCCCTTCTTTTTTTCGGCAGATTATGTCTTTGGTTCCGGTTTCCCGGATTATTTGTACGATAGGCAAAACATTGGCCAAAACACCGGCATTGCAAAAAACTACAGTCGTCTGGATGTGTCGGCGGTGTATAAGTTTCTGAATCGCAGGTTAAAAGGCGAGATAGGAATATCCGTGTTGAATGTACTGAACCGTGAGAATTTCAAATTGGAAAACTTCGAACACATTCCGGCAGGTCAAACCAGTGGCATCAATATTTATGCGGAAGCCATTCCGTTTACGCCCACATTGTTTCTAAAACTCTATTTGTAAACAACCCTTTGAGAGGTTTGGTCTCCATTTTGGTTGACCACCACCACATAGATTCCTTTGGGAACATTCGGGTCAGGAACCCACACGCAACTTTGAGTTGGAAGATTATCAGCAGGAATGGTGTGCTGCCAAACCGGTTTTCCCGAAAGGGAATATACAGACACCAGGATCTCTTCACCTGAAATGGAACTCAAGTTGATTTGAACTTCGCTCGCGAAAGGGTTGGGATGAACCGAAACCGTGATGCCGGTATCTGAGTGTTCGTCAACACCTCCCTCAATAAAGCCAAGAAATTTGGAGCCATACAGTGCCACATGATCGTTTCGGTGCGATTGCCAAACACCGTAAATCCAGAAACTCATGATGCCATCGTATTCACCCCAAAATAGGTTTGGGTTGCTATCGAGCAGCCCATCATTGGTCAAGTTTGTAGTGTCGGGGGAGTTTCCATACTCACTAAACGATCCGTAAATCTCGGCGTTGTTACCTTCACCGGTGGCATACAACAGCACATGAGGCATCCATTCGTCCTTCACCACAAGGTCCCACATGATGTACGATGGGTGCTGAATATTAGGAAGGTTGCAGGTGTTCAACACAAACTCAAATCCACCGGAATAATTTGAGTAGCTATAGCCGTGTACCTGATTGTTGTTTAACCAGACAAGCTCATCTACGAAACTGAATTCTGATTTGTCCACGGTGAGGTCGGTATTATTTCCTGAGGTTTTAACGGGATAGGTTTCATTCCAGTACCCGCTCCCGTTTACTATATCATATTCGTATTTTCGACCAAAAATATGCAGGGAGTCGCCCACTTTTCGTTGGAAATAGGCATTATCTTGCCCTATTACAACGGAAGTATTTCTGAGTGAATCGAGTTTGGTGATTTCACTGAGCGTAATTTGGTTATTTTCAACGACAGGGAGGGCCGTCCAAACACATGAATCTTCTATCCAACCAAGATGTTTTATGTAAGAATTCTGTGAAATGATTAAATTACTTTTGGTCGTGTTGGTAAAGGTGAGTTGTGTGGTATTTGAATGCGTCAGGTCGTTTTCAATTTTGGTAACAAAAATGTTGGTGTCGCCTCCACTATTTGATAAATAAATAACAAAACCAAGAAACTCGTTCGCATATCCGGAAATAAACACCGGATTGTAATGCACTTCATTATTGGTTAACAGAGGGGTCTCAGGATCCATGGTGGTCAGGTTCCTGAACCAAATGTCAGTATTGCAGGTGTCGCACATTTTTTTTTCGTAGAGGATGGCAAGCTCCTGGTTATAACTCAGCCACCATCCGACAGGGTTGCTGTTAAATGTTAACGAATCCGTTATGGGAAAAGTGGGTCCCCATTCATAAACACCTTGTCCGTGAGCAGGAAAAACCAGTAAAATAAGGTAAAAGAGGCTTGACAGAAGTTGTATTTTTGTTTTCATTTGCATGGAAATTATTGGCGCTATAAAGTTAGGCTAAATTTCAAGAAATCAGGTAAAAGTGGGAACATTTGATACATGAAATAAAAATATTTAAAATCGCTTGAATATTTGAAAAATTATACCGTATTTTGCACTCCCTTTTTGAACACCATATAAACTAAGGAAAGATGTCAAGAATTTGTGAAATTACCGGAAAGAAAGTGATGACAGGAAACAACGTTTCCCACTCCAATATCAAAACCAAAAGAAGGTTTCAGCCTAATTTTCAAACCAAGAAATTTTTTATTCCTGAAACCGGCAAGTGGGTTACCTTACGTGTAAGTGCCAATGGTCTTCGCACCATCAACAAAAAGGGCATTTCTGCTGCTTTAAAAGATGCGGCTGCCAAAGGATATTACAAAGCGTAGCTTTCAAAATTATATGAACAAAAAAACTGTATCGGAATCCGATACAGTTTTTTTATTGGGTGCATTTTTCTTTTTACAGATTTCTTTTGATCAGTTCGGCAATGCTTCCCGACAGTTTGTCGAACACCTCCTCGCGTGTACCTTCGGCATCCACGCGGTGATATTTTCCCTGTTTCTGATAGAAATCGATAACAGGCTCAGTTTTTTCGCGGTATTGTTCCAGTCGGTTGACAATCAAATCGGTACTGAGGTCGTACGAACGGGCCGTTTCGGGTGATTGGGCACGCGACGACAGACGTTTCAGTGCGCTGAGGGTTCCCAGTTTGAGTTCAATCATAGCCGAAACCTGCATGTTGTCGCGCATAAGCAACCCATCCAGAATATAGGCCTGCACGATGGTACGCGGGAATCCTTTAAAAATGAAACCGTTGGCTTCGGGATGTTTTTCAATTTTTTCGGCAATCAGTTTGATGGGAATTTCATCCGGAACAATTTCTCCCTTGTCCATGTAAGGTTTTACAATCTTGCCCAATTCGGTACCGTCTTTAATTTCCTGACGCAGCATTTTACCTGTTGAAATATACACCAGGTTGTGTTTTTTGGCCAGCATGTCGCCTTGGGTTCCTTTGCCCGAACCGGGTTTGCCCAGAAGTACAATGTTGGTATATTCCTTTTCTTTTTTCTGTTCGATGATGTCCACGATGTGGTCGAAAATTTCATCGATGGAACCTACCCCGTTTAATCTGATATACTTTTTACGGTCTCCGTAATAAGCAGCTACAGGTTTTGTTTTGTTTTCGTATTCCTGAAGTCTGAATTTGATTACGTCGGCTGTGTCATCCGGTCGGTGCGATGTTTCGGAACGCAGCAGCAACCTTTCGGTAAGCTCCTCGTTGGGCACTTCCAGGCTGAGCATCATGTGCAAACTGGTGTTGAGTTTAAGCAAAAGTCCATCCAGAATGTAAGCCTGTACCACGGTGCGTGGAAACCCGTCAAACAAAATACCGCGACTGTGGATGTTGGTCGTAATTCGTTTTTCGATGAGTTGAACAATCATTTCATCCGAAACCAGTCCACCTTTGTTGATGATTTCTTTGGCTTTCTTCCCCATGTCTGTACCTTCCTCAATTTCAGTACGTAGCAAGTCGCCAGTGGAAATGTAAGTGAGGTTGTATTTTTCGAGAAGTTTTTTCGATTGAGTTCCTTTACCGGCACCGGGAGGGCCAAACAGAGCGATATTGAGCATGCGTTTCTTGGTGTTTAGGGTTCAACAATTTTATAAATATCTTTCAGGTTACGGCCTTGTCCGTCATAATCGAGGCCATATCCCACGATAAAGTCGTTGGGGATTTCAATACCCACATAATCGATGGCAAAATCCTTTTGAAAAGCCGAAGGTTTAAACAGCAGGGTGGCAATTTTCACCTCATGGGCTCCCATACGTTCCAGCCGGTCGAGTACTTTCTCCATGGTAATGCCCGTGTCGATGATATCTTCAAGGATAATGACCGTTCGGCCGGTAATTTCTTCGTTGAACCCAATGAGTTCGCGCACCTGTTCGGTACTTTGAGTTCCCACGTAGGAGGACAATTTTACAAAACTGATTTCGCAGGGAATGGTAATTTTTTTGAGCAAATCGGCGGCAAACATAAATGAGCCATTCAGGATGACCAGAAATAGCGGTGTGGTGTCTTTTAATTCCACATTCATCCGTTGGGCCAATTGCTCGATGGATTGGTCGATTTTTTCAAACTCAATAAAGGGTTCAAAGTGTTTGTCGTGTATTTGGATCGTATTCTTCATCTGCAAATCAATAAAATATGAAAATCAGTTGCTAAAGCCATTCGTTAGAAACCCACAAAGATAACACAACACCCGCATTATCCTAACCCTATTTTATTATTTTTGCCGAAGTTGAACATATAATTTAGCGATATGAAACCTGTTGTAAGCATCATCATGGGCAGCACCTCCGATTTAAAAGTTATGGAAAAAGCGGCTACATTTTTTGATGAAATGGAAATACCCTTCGAGATAAATGCCCTTTCGGCGCACCGTACGCCCGAACAGGTGGAAAAATTTGCCAAAAATGCCGAACAAAACGGTATTAAAGTCATTATTGCCGGCGCAGGCATGGCAGCCCATTTGCCGGGGGTAATTGCCTCCATGACCTCCGTACCGGTTATTGGCGTTCCCATCAATGCTTCCCTGGACGGGATGGACGCTTTGTTGGCGATTGTACAAATGCCTCCCGGAATTCCTGTGGCTACTGTGGGAATCAACGGAGCCCTCAATGCCGGGATTCTGGCTGCTCAGATGATGGCTACCGGAGATGCTTCATTGATGAAGAAGTTGCATCAATACAAGGACAATCTGAAGGAAAAAATCGTAAAAGCCAACGAGGAGTTGAGCCAGATTAAGTACCTGTTTAAGACGAATTAGATTTTTAAGGTTCAGAGGATCAATGGATCAGTGAGATCAATGGATCAATGGATCAGTGAGATCAATGGATCAATGGATCAATGGGATCAGTGGGATCAAATGATGATCAGACTTCAAGCGGGGACACTTGACGTGGAGGTGTGTTAGTTTGTTTTTAGTTCAGTGCTTCCAAAGCTTTCGGTATCCGACTTCGGACTCGCTGTTAATGTCCTACGGACAATTGGGTTTTCTCGTTATTTAGCTATGAATATTAAAGCCCTACGGGCTATTTCCCAACTCCCCACTGCCGACTCGCCCCGAAGGCTTTCGGTATCCGTCTCCCGTCTCCCGTCTCCCGACTTCCGTCTCCCGTCTCCCGACTTCAGACTCCCACTTCCCCCGAAGGCTTTCTCATGGCAACTTCCTCACCAGTAACAACCCGTCGCGTACCGAGAGCATTACCTGCTCCACACGGGGGTCGTTGGCTACCAAGGTGTTCAGTGCCACGATTCCGGCGGTTTCTTTTTCTTTGGCAGCTTCGGCATGGGTCACCTTTCCGCTCCACAACACATTGTCGATGAGAATGAAGCCGCCGGGTACCAGTTTTTCGATGGCCAATTGATAATAAGCGGTATATTGTTCTTTGTCGGCATCGATAAAAATCAGATCGAAGGTTTGAGTAAGGGTGGGGAGAATCTTTAGGGCATCACCTATCAACAATTCAATTTGGTTGTGTTGCGGGGAACGTGAAAAATTCTTTCGCAGGACAGCTTCCATTTCTTCGTTTACTTCGATGGTGGTGAGTTTTCCGTCCGGGATCAATCCTTTGGCCAAAGCGAGTGCCGAATATCCGGTGAAAGTTCCGATTTCGAGGATGTATTTGGGTTTGATCATGTGCGAAACCATCTCCAGAAACTTGCCCTGTACTTTGCCCGACAACATGCGTGGATAGTAGGTGGTCAGGTGTGTTTCGCGGTTGATGGCATGCATCAGTTCGTCCTCTTCGGTGGTGTGAAGGTCGATGTAGTCTTCAATTTTCTTGTCAATCATGCTTATTTGCTTTGATAGGTGAGCGTGCTCATCCTGTTTTCGTT
The DNA here is from genome assembly GCA_965140775.1 of Bacteroidales bacterium. Classification (GTDB taxonomy): domain Bacteria; phylum Bacteroidota; class Bacteroidia; order Bacteroidales; family F082; genus UBA6244. The sequence continues at coordinate 3,589,995 of OZ223471.1, forward strand.
GAGGATTTCGTTGGCTACTTCCATGATTTGGGCCGCGGTAATTTGGTCCATTTCACGCAACAGTTCTTCCATGGTTTGTACCTCGTCGTAATGCAGGTGCGATTTGGCTATGCCCAGCATTTCGTTCAAAAACGATTCGCCACTGATGGCCACTTGTCCTTCAATCTGCTTTTTTGCCCGATGCAACTGAATGGTTCCCAGCGGTTTTTCTCTCAGAAGCTTAAATTCTTTCGCGATGATGCTCAGGCTTTTATCCACGAGGGCTTGCTCGGTGCCGAAATAAACTCCAAAAATTCCGGTATCGGAATAGGGTTGGTAGTACGACTCCACCGAGTAGGCATAACCATGTTTTTCGCGCAACGACATGCTCAATCGGCTGTTGAGGGTCGGACCTCCGAGTAAGTTGCTCAATAGCAATAGTGTAAAGCGTTTTTTCTCATTCTGTGCATAGGCCTTGGTACCAATCATGCAATGGGACAGGTGTGAGTTTTTTTGCTGGGTCAATTGTTGCACCTTTTCTCCCGTAAAGGGTATCCGTGGACGCTGACTGTTGCCGGGTTGGTATTCGCCAAAATATTGCTCGGTATATTTCACCAACTGCTTCATGGGTAAATTTCCCACCGAAGCAATCACCATTTGGTTGGTGCGGTAATTTTTCCTTATAAACCGAAGTAAATCGTTGCGGGTGAATGAGTTGACAGATTCAATATTTCCCAGAATGTTTCTACCCAGAGGGTGCCCGTCGAAAATCATGTCTTCAAAATCGTCGAAGATAAGCTCCGAAGGGCTGTCGTTGTATGAATGAATCTCATCCACAATCACTTCCTTTTCCTTTTGAAGCTCCCTGGCGGGGAAAACAGAATTGAAGGCCACATCCGAAAAAAGTTCCAGACTTTGTTTGTAGTAAGGCGTCAGGAAGGAAGCATGGATACAGGTTTCTTCTTTGGTAGTAAAAGCGTTCAGGTCGCCACCGTTGTTTTCGATGCGGCTCAACACGTGATAGGCTTTCCGTTTTTTGGTGCCTTTAAAAATCATGTGTTCGATAAAATGTGCCAATCCGCTTTCGTTGGTATCTTCATCCCGCGATCCGGTATTTACCATCACGCCGCAGTGGGCTACAGTTCCGGGTATTTGACGGTGAATGACCTTGATGCCATTCTTAAGTGTGTGATATTGATAACTCAACTGAAAATTTTTGGCGAAGATACTAAGTATTATTGAGGTGTAAACCATGGGTATTGGTCAAAAAATGTCTTACCTTTGATATGAAATAAACCAATTTTTTTTGACGGATGTTTGTTACGCTGAAAAAGATCAAAATTAAGTACAACCTGATTTTGTTTACACTGAATTTTGTGTTTGTATTCATCATCGGACTTGTGCCCGAAAGCCGTTGGATTTCGGAGCTTTATAGTATCGGTGCATCGGGTATTTTCTTTGCTTCCATTTTGAGTATCACCGAAAAACGCATTAAATATTTGTTTACGGCCATCGCCATTACGGTACTCACGTGGGTTTCTACCTATTTGCATTGGGAGTTCCTCCAGCATTTTACTTCGGTGGCCTCGCTGGTTTTCTTCTTTTATATTGTCATTGTGATGGTGATTCAGATTGCGCAAAGTCACCATGTGGGCGCGCTGGAGTTCTTAAAGGCCATCAACATTTACTTTCTGTTTGGCATCATGGGAGCCATTGTGTTCAGAACCATTTTTCTGGCCAACCCCGAAGCCATTGTTTTTGAAGGTGGCGGACATCACCAAACTACGGATTTTGTATATTTCAGTTTCGTCACCATGACCACGTTGGGCTATGGCGACATTACTCCTGTTACGCCCTTTGCCCGAAACATGGCTATTTTCCTGAGTTTTGGGGGGCAGCTTTATTTAACCATGATTGTGGCTTTGTTGGTAGGAAAATACCTGACCAACGGTCCGTTGGAAGTGACAACACCTCACCAAACCCTGCCCACCATTCCCACACCACCCGAACGAACGGTTCCGCCGGTTCACCCCGTTTCTGAGGAAAAATCAAAGAAAAAAAGCGACTCAGACTAATCTGAACCGCTTTTGTTTTCGTTTTACGGGTTCTGTCAATCCCAACCCAGGATGGCACGAAAGTCGAATTCTTCGGGGTGTGCCACAAATTTTTTGGCTTCTTCGTAGTCGCCGGGCTCAATAAACTGCAATCCGTACTCAATGACGAGCTTGGTTTTTTCGGCTTCCATGTCCACAAGGCGGGGTACCACTTTGCCATTTTCATCGGTTACATCGTCGAGATACAAAGGAGCAATGTTGCCCACATTGTCGGCGGTAACCATACAGCCTGTACGGCCTTCTTCAAACAGTTTTTTCACGCCGATACCCAACATACTGCAATACAGCAGGTCGTAAGCCACAGGCTGAACACAGCGGAGCTCGTAACCCAGTTCCACCGGACGGCTTTTTACTTTTAAGCCAATTTTTTTCAACTTATTTTGAAGCAAGATGTTGAAAATATGGGCTTTGCTCACGTTGCCGAGTTCCGGATGACCATGGTCGTCGTAGGTGAACGAAATGCCGGAATTGTTGATTTCATCATCGTCCATAAAATGGAAGACCCCCTCGCTCACGATGGAGGTTCCGTAATCAACACCCGTAATTTTTCTTTTCAGGATGGCCGAAATCAACAGGTTGGTGATTCTGTCGAGGGTCACGTTTACCTTGTTAAACATTTCCGGAATCACAATCATCGGAAACTGACAAGCGGCGCCAATGCCGAAAGCCAAATGTCCGGCTTCGCGGCCCATGGCGGCTACCACAAACCAGTTTCCACTGGTGCGGGCATCTTCGTAAATGGTTTTGGCTATGCGCACGCCTTCCTGCTTGGCACTCTGATAGCCAAAGGTGGGAATGCCCACGGGCAAGGGCAAATCGTTGTCGATGGTTTTGGGAACATGGATATTTTGAATGCTCACATCGTGGTCGCGCAAGTATTTTGAAATCCGGTTGGCAGTGGAGGCCGTATCGTCGCCACCGATGGTCACAAGCAGGGAAACATTGTTTTCTACGAAAAAGCGGGTAGAGAACTCATCGTCTTTGGGTTTATGACGGCTCATCTGCAAGGCAGATCCACCGCGTTTGTGTATGTCGTCGGCAAAGGTAAAATCGATTTCCTGCACCTTTGGATTTTCGGCAAAAAGGCCTTTGTATCCTTCATGAATTCCCAACACATGGTATCCGCTTCTGAGGAAAACCAGTGCAACAGAGCTGATTACTGAGTTGATTCCCGGAGCCGGTCCGCCTCCGCACAAAATGGCTATTGATTCTTTCATTTCAATGGTATAGTTTTAGTCTGAATGGGCAAAGATAACAATTGGGCTTTTCTATTCAGACGGTTGACAATTTTTTTAGTTTGGCAATGCTGTTCGGGTATATGGTATCGTTTACTAGCGAAAGATGCTGACAAAACGCCCTATTTCAACAATACTTGAAACGTTGAGCGGCTGCGTTGCTCCAAAAACACCTCCTTATCACGGGTCATTTTTTCGATTAATTCAGGGGTATAATGTCTCAGGGTGATCAGTTGCAATCCTTCGTTATATCTAATGGAAAATTCTGATTCCAAATCGGTTATGAGCTGTTTCAGTTTGTCTTGATGTCGGTCGAAACACACCGAAAAGCTTACCGCCGAATGTTGCATCAAGTTGATGTGAATTTTGTTGGCACTGAATGCGGCAAACACACGGGTGAAGTTTTCTTCTCCAATAAAGGATAAGTTTCGGGTACTCAACGAAAACAACACTTGATTGTCCTTTACGATAATGCTGTGCCGGGTAGCATCGCCGGAAGCCTCGCTGGAGATCACCGTTGGTGCTACTTCAGGATGATAAAACGACCTGACGTTCAACGGTATTCCTGCTTTTTTTAATGGTTGAATGGTTTTTGGATGGATGATGGTAGCACCGTAAAATGCCAGCTCGATGGCTTCGTGGTAACTCAGGCTATCGAATTTAACGCAATCGTCGAAACGGTTGGGATCGGCATTCATCAATCCGTTGACATCTTTCCAGATGGTGACCTCGTCGGCTTTCAGGAGATTGGCCAGGATGGCTGCCGTAAAGTCGGAACCTTCACGACCCAGCGTGGTGTAATTTCCGTGCAAATCGGCACCCAAAAAGCCCTGAGTCAGCACGATTTTATGCTGATGGAGTAGTGGAACTACCCTTCCTTCGAGTGTTTTGGCAGTGTAGTCCCATTGTATGTTCGCATTGGTGAAATTGCTGTCGGTAACCACAATGGAGGCGGCATTAACTTTTTTGATGGGAAGCCCCCGGTTGAGCGCAACACTTTCCACGATCATGCTGGCAAACTCTTCCCCATAACCGACAATGGCATCATAGGCTTGAAATGGGTTGGGATAGTTTTTGTTGATGGCGTCCCATAAATCTCTGAAAAGTTCGTCGAGATCGGCAATTAACGTTTCGTTTCCGTCGGGAAAAAGATCCTGCACCAACGAAAGGTGGAAATGTTTCAATTGGTAATATTGTTGTGCCAGTTCTTCTGCATTTCTTTTGCTTTCCGTCACTACCATAGCCTCCAGCGCGTTGGTGGTTTTTCCGATGGCGGAAACCACCACTACCAGAGGTTCGCAACTAAACTCCTCAATGAGTGCAACTACGCGGTTGATTCCGGCAGCATTTTTCATCAATGCCCCACCAAACTTATATACTCTCAACATATCTACTTTCACAACTAAATGCACACAAATCTAACTATTTTTTCTCTTTAATCAGCCCTTTTCTAAAGGCAGCCAGAAGCATTTTTAAGTCGTTGATTTGCACTTGCAACACCTCACCGTTGTCGGTGTCTCTCACCCTTTTGCGCGAAGCGTTGGTTTCAATAAACACCCTGTTGGAGATAATATCTTTTTCCTCCTTGATGGCTTTTAATTTGGATTCGAAAGCCTGATGCTCCACCAATACCAAACCATAGGAGTTGTAAATCAGCGTATAACCCGAAACGCCGGTTACCGATTGATAGGGAATGGACATGCCGCCATCGATGACAAAAAGTTTGCCGTTGGCTTTAATGGGACTTTCGCCTTTAATTACTTTCACCGGCACATGTCCGTTGATGATGTGGGCATTGTTAAGGTCCAGATTAAACTCTTTAAGAATTTTGTTACAATATTTTTCTTCCACAAAAGCCAGCCTGTAATAGGGGTTGCGGTTTTCCACATGGGTTTCCTTGTCGGCCACAAAATAACGTTCGAAAGTGGCCATCTTGGTTTTTCCGTAGAGGGGCGAAAGCGGACCACACCACAAATACCACATGTAGTCGAGGCTTGCGTCGTCCTTGGTTTTTGTCGAACTTTGGTAGTAGCCCTTACGTGCCACGCGGTCGAAATTGTCGCACAAGGCTTTCCCTGATAGTTTTTTACCTTCGATTTCAAAAGTGGCAAACTCGCCTTTTTCGGTCATGGGAATACATCCATGATACAAGAGGTTGGAATTGTAAGCCAGGTACATGCTTCCGTGGGTGTACAAAAAGTTGATGTGCTCCTGAAGTCGTTGACTGCTTCTGAAGCTGGAGGTTAGTTTCTCCATCACCGCTTCTTCTTTCTTACTCATTTTGAAAGGGTTGGCGGGGTCGATGGTGGGAAAGTTCTTATCCAGGAGTTCGTGATTTACACCATTGATTTGGATGATTCCCTTGGCAAAATCCACCCTGTCGAGAATCATCCGGTCTTCCATTTGGAAATGGGGATTTCGCTGGATGGCCTGTCCCTCCAGTTTGAATTGGATGATCGAGATGGCCTTTTGCATTTGTTTGATGAGTTCAAAGTCAATTCCTTTGGCATCCGTTTTTGGTGCAAACAAGTCACAGGGGTCGTTTTTGTAGGTTTCCATGGCGAATTTGGCCAGTGGAAACATGTTGATGCCGTAAGCATCTTCCAGTGTATCGAGGTTGTCGTAACGCAGCGAGATACGTACCACGTTGGCAATCAACGCCTGATTTCCGGAGGCCGCTCCCATCCAGATGATGTCGTGATTTCCCCATTGAATGTCCACCGAGTGGTACGACATGAGTCGGTCCATCACCTTTTCGGGATAAGGACCTCTGTCGAAAATATCGCCGATGATGTGAAGTCTGTCGATGAGCAATCGTTGGATAAACTCGCAGATGGCGATGATAAAAGCTTCGGCACGGGAGATATTGATAATGGAACTGATAATCGATTCAAAATATTCCTCCTTGTCGTCGCCACTCTCGTTGAGTAACTCGTCGATGATATAGGCAAAGTCCTTGGGCATGGCTTTGCGCACCTTCGAACGTGTATATTTGGAAGCAGAGGCGCGGGCAACTTTGGCCAGACGCTGGAGGGTGATGCTGTACCATTCGTTGATGTCCTCTTCATTTTTAATGACCATGGCCAGTTTTTCCTCGGGGTAGTAAATGAGCGTGGCCAGCATATCCTTTTCCTTTTTACGGAGAGTTTTACCGAACACATCCTCAATTTTACGCTTTACCACACCCGAAGCATTGGCCAGCACATGGCTGAAAGTATCGTATTCGCCGTGGATATCCGACAGGTAATGTTCGGTACCCTTGGGCAGGTTCATGATGGCTTCGAGGTTGATGATTTCGGTGCTGGCAGCTTGCAGGTTGGGAAAAGTTTGGGCAAGAAGTTGCAGGTATTTGAGTTCGGCTTCCAGCTCGCCGGTAGAATAGTTGGTATCTACTGATTTTTTCATGGATTGGCGGGTTATATGCATCTTTTTTGCAAAATTACAAAACCAATCCTAATACACAACGGGTTGTGGATGAATTGTGTTGATTTATTTAAAATGAATTTAAATAGATGGAGACTACTGACTCGCATGATGGAATTGGGGATAAGGAGGGGTGTGGGGATATAGAAATGAGGTGGGCACAAGCGGACGCTTGCGCCGGGTGGGGACGTGTCATAGTCAGTACAAAACGAGCCAAGGCACAAGCGGACGCTTGCGCCATTGGGGGTAAGAAATTGTCGCGCATTTCTACGCACAAAATTCTCAATCCACCGGGTCGTTTAAAAATTTTATCTCATTCAATTACAGTACTTTGCGCGATACAATTTTAATGCTTTGTGTGCGGTTGTACATTTATTAATCTATCAAACAAATCTGTTTTTGTAATGTATTTAACCGAATCCAACCCCTTTCCTTCTTCTTCGATTGTAATTACCCCGAAATAGTCTAAAAATCTATCAAAAGTCCGTATCGAATAGCAATTAGAACCGTGACTTTCCAAAGTTCCATATGCTGGCTCAAGCGATTCCAAAAGTTGGGGGAATGCCCTAAAATACTTTTCGGCGTAAGAGGAATCTGTCCGCCTTATTTGTCCATATTTTGAGAGGAGAATCAAAGAGAACCCGTATCCAAGTTGTCCGATTCGATTTTCTCCATATCCATCATAGTACGCCCAATTAAATTTGTTGGCCATTGTTAAAAATATCTGTCGCAGTAATTCTTCGTTATCTCCAAGAGTCTTTTTTGATGATTTTGTCAGGCTTAATTTACCATTTCTCTTCTTGGTCAATCCCGAAATCTCACACAGAATCCTGGTTATATTTATGGTCATTGAATCAGTCTCTTTGTATAATTTTGAAATCCCTGTTTCAATAAATTTATCTTTCAGAAATCCCTGATCATAAAGTTCTGAAACAATTTTTGTAGGTAGATAGCCCTTGCTCGTTAGTTTTAGTTCTCCCTTTTTTTCAATCAAATCCATTAAATACTTGATCTGATTGAGAATGGGAATCTTTTGATAGTCAGAATCCGAAAGTTTTTGCAATTTTAACGGACTGTCAAGTGCAAAAGTATAATTCAAAATATGCTCCATCTCAAAAGGTGAATAACCTTCAAATTCAGACATCGACCGATTGTTCTGCTCATCCATTGCTCGGTCAATTTCTTTTTGTAAATGTTTTAAATCCATGTTTTTTATTATTATGCCTCATTGCTTATTGAAGTATAAAAGTATGATTAAAGTCAACACGAACAAGACAATCGGGTTGGTTTGTGCAAAAAAAGAGCTCATGAGCGTGACTAAGTTGCCAAAAAGTCATGCTGAATTTCGTATAGCACAACACTTGCCCTTTTTGCTAACGTAGGTAAGGCAAAAGCGGACGCTTGCGCCAGGTGTGGGGGAAGGTTATTTGCATCTTTTTTGTAAAATTAATAAACAATCCTAAAACACAACGAATTGTGGAAGTATTGTGTTGATTTATACAAAATGAGTTTAAATAGCCATGGGTATTACAAATTCATCTAATGGAATTTATTGTGTGGGCATAGGTGATGTTTACAATCTTGGGGGGACAAAAACGCAGACTTGCGTCATTTGTAAGTTAAAAAAAAATTACCTGAATCGATCGGTGCAACGCTTACCTCCAACAATAAAACCAGAAAGTGGACAACCATTGATGGCTATCCACTTTTCCGGATCTTCTACAATAAATGAACTAATTAAGTTCTAAACTTTCTGATTCAAAATGATAGTCTTTGATGATGAGTCCATCTCTTTTATTAATTCCACAATTGTGGGAATTTAACTGTTAAGTGCTAATCTTGTTAATTAGCACTTAACAGACTATAAGATAGCTACTCAACAATAATGGTTGCTCTCCTGTTAAGCATCCAGTTTTCAACCGACTGAGGATTGTACTTCTTATCAACTCCCAATCCTTTGGTTTTAATACGTTTGGCGTCTATTCCTCCTTGTATTAACATATCAGCCACAGCCTTGGCGCGCTGTTTTGAAAGGCGTGAATTCCAATTTTCTGTTCCTCTTATATCTGTAGAACCTTCAATAATCACGTTTACTTCAGGATTGTTTTTTAACATGTCAATGGCCGAAACTATTACGTCCAAATACGCCGATGAGATTGCATAACTATTGAAATCAAAAAATACATTGTATCCTTGCGATTGAACCACTCCTGCTTGACTTGCTTCAACAGGTTTTTCTAAATTATCAATTCGATCGTTCAAGACAACAATTTCTTGATTGGCCTTATCCTGCGCATCTTCCAACGGTTTAAGGTCAACTTTCTCATTTTCAAGTTTATTCACCCTAGCCTCCAGTTCAGCATACAGGTCTTTGGATACTACATCTTCTATATCATCATTCCAGTCAATGTGTCCTTTGTGTTTACCTAAACTAACGCTTAACCCAACTGATAGTGTAACCTTGCTACCGACCAGGTTAGTTTGTGAATGAGCATTCCCATCCCAGTTTAAATGCTGTCTAACATTTAGTTCATACCCAGCATCACCCAATATTGAAATGCGCTTACTCAACTTAACCTGAGGTGTGAGTCCCATAATAAAACCACCATCTCGTTCCCATACACCTTCGTTCACTCCCTCATCCACATTAAAGCGTGCGAGTTGTCCACCGAAGTGTGCCAGCAAATCAAACCTTTTAGAAAGGAAGGTGGGGAAATTGAGTACCTTGCCCACATTGGCCACTCCTTGTAATTGGAACATATACTGGGTCGTTTCGAAAGGAAGTGATTGTGAATCTTTTGGTTCGTGGAAGTTATCATAGGAAAAGTTAACGCTTATACCAAAAAGGTCTGATAACATGTAGCGAGATCCCAGACTATAATGACGGAATAAACCTAGGTGACCCAATTTTCCGGGGTCTGTAGAATAATAGCCACTGGTAAAGGGGTTCAGTGGTCTGTTCCAACCAGCCATAGCCTCAATTGTCCAACGATTATACACTTGAGTCCAATCGCCGGATTCAGTACTGTTGTTAGTTTGGGCGTAACTTGTAGCTATAACACCGAAAACTAGTAAGCAAAATAATAATGTAAATTTCTTCATGATTTAATTGACTTAGAATTTGTAATTAACCAGACAGGTTGCATTTTTAATAATTATATTTGTTATTTGGGTTTATTCATAGATTTTTTTACTAAATTCTTTACGACGGGGTTTGGATAAAACTAAACTCTGTTGTCGATATTTTACACTATGACACCGACTAGTTTTCACTTCCTACCCGTTTACACTTCATCAAAAACTTTGTACACATCTCCATATTTTCATTTTTTTAGTAAACTTGTTCCCTTTAACACGACCAAATTTCGGGAGCAGCTATTTTGGCTCCACAATCTTGGCAAAACCGTTTTAGATTCGCAACTAATTATTGTCATCCATGTAGTAGTCATTTCTCTATGGCTGATTTCTATTTAACTTTCTCGATTAAGCGTGCTTCTTTACGCAGCACAAATCTATTGATACGAGATCGATCGTAAATACTTTTAAACATTTTAAAACCATTCCCGCCATTGACAACTCGTAACAGAATCGTTTTACGATTACGTTATCGTTTGATTTTTAAATGATTTGACATCAAATAGAAATGAAGTAAATAGGCAAAACCAGACTTGTCAGTCGTGAACTTTTCACATAAACACAGCTTCTCCAGGCTGGTTTATGCAAATTCTGCATATTATTTCTAAAGTAAACACCTGGAATCTTTATCAGATTAGGTAAATTTATTGGGCACTTACCTGGTTCGGATAGCGATTAAAATTCTTTTGCCATTGTCGTTCAATATGCTGGATTTAGTCACTTCTATTGTCTTGTATGTTTGATAAAGCACACTCAAGTATATGGCTTGATTGCCCCTTTTTCACAAATTAAACATGGCCATCCTTTTATCTTGATATTGCCAGTTTTAAATAATTAGGGTTAATGGTAATTCCATCTTCACACAATCGTGAAGTCCGATTCGATATATTATGTATGGCCACAATTCTGTTACTTTTGCTCCCGAAACATTATCTACATTGATGTTTCCTAAAAGTGTCACGCTTTCTCCACTTGAATATCTGTTTTATAACACAATGCTAATTCCGTTCTTAATTTCATGTGCAACAGCTCTTTCATATTTTTTTATTTTCAGTTTCCCCTTTGGCAGCTACACAAAAATAAAACTTAGTGGTTCCTTTTTGTCTTTCGTTAGCAAAAAGCGTGTTGTCCTCGCCCAAATTTTTTCCTCAAAAGGCTCAAATACAATAATGGAATAGTCAAAGCCATAGATGTCGAAAGGATATCGTTTGATTGCGAACTTTGACCAAAGGTGGAAGGCAAATCAAACTGCGGGTCATGATGACAAATCATGGGTGTGGGCATTGGGTGCGGGTATCTCAAAAAGTAATACCAGTAATTTTCTCATGGGGAAGCTTTTGTAATATTGTAAACTATAACCGGTTGAGCCCCAGCTGGTGACCTGAATATCACCAACAGGGTTTTCTGGCATAACATGCCATTAGCACGTTGATTAACTACAACTTAAAGTAGTTTCTCGATTATCCTGTAAAGAAAATCGTTGAAAATTTCGGGGAAATGCTCTTGAAAATAGTTTGCTGCCAAAATAGCTTAAACGCTGAACATGCAATTGCAACCATTAAAAAAACAGCCAACTTAAAAGAAGTTGGCTACAATAAACTCCTTATTTAATATCAATCTGCTTCACAGGTTTGGGCTTAACTTCTTCTTTCTTTGGGATGTTCACGGAAAGTATTCCATTTTTATACCTGGCCGCGATTTTGTCGCCTTCTACGGTTTCCGGAAGGGTAAATGTACGACTAAACGACTGATAGCTAAACTCTCTGCGCGTAAACTGTTGACCTTCTTTGGTTTCGTTCTCAACCTTCTTTTTCGAAGAAATTGTCAGCAGGTTATTGTTAATCTCAACTTTGAAATCGCTTTTCTCAAAACCAGAGACCGACATTTCCACTTCAAAACCATCATTATCTTCTTTGATATTTACGGCAGGAAGTGTGGTGTTCGTGCTTAAGTAATTCCGGTTCGACCAATCACACATATCGTTTTCGAAAAAGCGGTCGAACAAATTTGGCATTTGGTTAGAAAATTTGACTAACGACATGACATAATCCTCTATACTTTTAGTTAAACAATTCATTTAATTATCGCTTTTTTTAGGCTCAAAAAAAAAGCCTAAAACGAAGCAAATATTCAAAATAAAAACTCTTTAAATTGAATTACAACACATTACAATCACCTCGCCATTTGATTAGGGCATACATTAATAAGGAATTTTTTGCATTAAGGAGTTCGTCAACGATGTCAGTTTTTATGTCAATAGCAAGAGGCTCTTTTTGCCTTTAGGATACTGAATTACTTCAACCTAATCGCCCAACATTATGGCTTTCTCATTTTTGTATGACCATGATACATCAATGAAACGGAATTCATCAACGAACCCTTTGATTATTGGCTATATGAAATCAATACAACCACAACCATTCATTTTCAACAACTCACTGACTTCCTTTTATTAAAATAGGTTGGGGCAAATTTGTCACCTGATCATTCCTGTTACTCTATGTATTCTTCGTGTGCGCGATACTTTAAAATTTTCAACATCTACTTTTAACTCAAGTTCCACTGTAGTCTTCCCGTGGACAGTTGTTCTTTCCGGCCAGACAATTGGGGAGAATGTAATTGTCTCCGGCAAGTTCTTTTTTTCAAAACAATGCTATGCTCTCAACCTTTGCCAAAATCATACTCGTAAACCATCCTGCTTTTTTCTCTTTTCCAAAGGAAGGCAAGAACCAATACCCGCTGCCAGATGTTTGGGTTACTTCTTCGTAAAACTATTTGTGTTTGGTAGATTTTTTTTTGATATACAAAACGCATTTAATTTTTGAATTATTGGAATTTATCTTGCCATGATAATAACAAAAAAGCAATATAGGCGAAAAGAGGAGTTAAATAATTGGGAGCTTTTTGTCCGGACGATTTTGAAATTGGTTCGTGTTACCGAATTTCATTACTCATATTCTCCCAATACGGGATATCCATTTTCATCATACAGAATGATTGTTGTTTGCCAGAAACTACTACAAATAACCATTTCACCATTTCTTGGTTCATATTCATTTATAGTAATTTTTGTGTAATTATTTTTTGAAAACGCACGGTAAAAAGCCCCCATTATAAAATACTTGTTCTTCAACGGGTTTGGCTTATTATCATATTTTTCAAAAATGATTTCCTTTCTATAAAACATGGTGCCATCCGTATCAAATTTTTCCTGTACAACTTTTTTCAGGTTTTCGTTTTCAAAATAATACTTCCTTACCAATTGCCCGTCAGTACTTGTTTCCAGGAGGGTATTACCTTCGCGCGTAAACAGATACTGAACACCCTCTCTTTTAGTGATTTTAGACAAAGAGTTATCCTCATTCAACTCAAAAACAAGCGGGTTTTTAGGTTTGTCGAAAATACTGTAACACTGTTCAGGCAGTATAAAGACATGGATGGTATTTTCGTTGCGAACAATTGAGTCATATATTTCATCAGAGAAAAATGTATAAGCACCATAATGATAGGCTTGGCGCAGCCCCCCACGAATCTTCACTATGTTATCGAGATCGTAGGTCATATCAATTGACAGGGCGAATTGTTCATGAGCAGGAAAGACCATCGAACCATAATATCCCAGGTAATCACTCGGATAATACATGTATTCCGCATAAACACTCAATAGTTTTTTATCAATCGAAAACTCTCTCTCCTTTTTGCAACCAATGATGGTAAGAAGAAATAATGCGACGAAAAATATCTTAAATCTCATTTTTTGCGGAAATCGAATACAGATATTGCCTGACTACTTTTTCACTTTCTTCACCGGAAGGGTGGCAAACAGGCGGTTCATGTCTTTGTTTACGTTGCTTTCGGAAGCAGTTCCGTTGGCAATTCTGCCCGAGGCTACGCCCTGCCATACGCGTTTTTTCCTGGCGCTGTCCAATAGGTCAACAATTACGGTACCTACATTATAATCGTGGTTGACAACCGTGTAGGGATAGTTGGGCATGCCATATCCAACGGCGCCTACCCCCACGCCACCACTGCCAACACCAACGCCTACCGCCACGTCGCCATATCCGGTATAGCCGGCGTAGTGGTTGGCATAGGCCGAATAACTGGTTTCTTCCTGTATCAACACGAATACCGACACCTGTAAATCAGCGTCTTTTTCTTGATAAACATAGCCTCGTTGTTCCAGTTGACTTTTGATGGCCATCAGGATGTATTTCTTGGTTTCAGGGCTTACCACTTTGTCGTTGGTAACGTCCCAGTTGAGCAGGCCAAAGGTTTTAAAGGTGGCAAAATCCACGTTATGGTCGTATTCGCCCACAAATTTCCATGGATTACAGGCGCTAAGAAAGAGAATAATCAGCAAGGGCAGAATAAATTTTTTCATGCAAAAGTTGTTTAATTGTTTTAAAAATGCGTTAAAGCTATTTGTTGGCAGGAAGTTTCGACATGATGCGTGCCACATTTTTGGGCAAGGTTCTGTCGCGTACATCCAGGTTTTGTTCCACGGGTTTCGACCCAATTCCTTGCCACACGAGTTTTTTGTCTTTCATGCTGAACACATCAATTACAAGGGTTCCCTGGTCGTAATGGTTTTCGGTAACCGTGGTTGTGGAAAAGCCGGGCCCATAACCATAGCCATAGCCAAATCCGTTGTAACCCCAGCCGCCACCATAGCCTGCCCAACCGCCATAGTGATTGGTGTAGGCATCGTAGCTGGTTTTACCTTTGATGGTGATAAACAGCGAAACCGCCAAATCGCCGCCTTTTTCCTGATAGGCATAGCCTTTTTTCTCCATGGACGATTGGATGGCATCTAGAATGGTTTGTTTGTCGTAATCGTTGATTTGAAATCCGTTTTTGTAATCCCAAGGATAGAAACTAAAGGTTTTGAACTCGGTGAAATTAACCGACCGGTCGTAATCGTAGCTGGTCTGAAGCGAACTACAGGAGGCTATAACAACGAGTAATCCGAGAATAGAGAATAATTTTTTCATGGCTAAGTTTTGTGCTAAAATACACTTTATTCGATTAGATGGGCAAAAGGTTAGATGTTCAGGGGTTCAAAGGTTCAAGAGTTCACCTCGAAGGCTTCCGGGGCAAGGGTTCGACGGGTCATACGCTTGGTTTTTAGCATATTATACAACTTGTGTATTTTTGCATCTTCGCCCATACTCCATATTCTTTACTCCCTACTCTTTTTCGCCCTGGAATAAATTCCATTGCTAATTGCTAATCGTACCTATGGTACTTTTTCGCTGCTTATTCCCAACTCCCCCAGAAGGTTATCGGGGTTCGGCTTCCTACAAAATAAACATTTTAACAATGGAGCCTGCCAGCAAGATCGTGATGACCATCACATACAGAACGATGGAAAACGTATTTTTAAAAATATATCGGGTACCTGTTTTCGATAGTTTTAATTTCATTTTGGGGTTGGCCCAATTAAAGAAGGGAAGCACCACAAAACCCATGAGCACAATTACCGTGAGCCACGACCAATACGACCCCACCATGGCAAACGCAGCAATGATCAGGGTTCCCAACATCCACGGACGTACAAATACAAATTTGAGGTAGGTATTGCGTTGGGAGGCAATGCGGTGACTCATGGAAGCCCTCAGAAATAATTTTAGCCAAAAGGTGCGAAAATAAACTGCCACGGCAAGAAAAATCAATGAAATGGCCAGTCGGAACAAGGGCGACATGAGAATGTTGGAAAAGGCATACCCAAAGTCATCATAAAAAACGACGCCGGCCAACATCCCCATCGGAAGCAGGTGGACAAAAACAAAAGCGATCCATGTTAGAACCAAACGCGTTTTCCATGTGAGCAACTTATTTTTCATGAGAATCCTTAGCAACAACAACCCCAGTAAAAAAAACACAAGGGGACCAACGGAATAAACCAATACTACCTTTCCATCGGTCCAGTTACCGCGTGCAGTCTCTCCCAATAGGTTGCCAAAGGGCTGATAGGCAAATTTGATATGGATGAATTTCATGGCAAAGGCCGTTTGCAAATTGATGGCAAATCGGGCAAACAATGCGGCTAATACAAAAATAAAGGTGGAGAACCACATTAACTCTTGTTTGGTACGATGTGGGAAATTCGGATCGTTCAATGATTTTAATTTTAATAAGTTACTAACAAAACTATTTCTACCTTAGCAGTAATTTGAAACGTAAAAAACGAATTTCAAAGGTATTAATTTCTGTTTTATCTGAACACAATGAGAGAGTTAATATTGGGTGATGTGCCTAAACCCTTTGAATTTGAACCGAAATGTCGAAGTTGTACAATAATTGTTTGTAGTTTTATCCGGTAAAAAGAATCCAATGAAAATCATCACCACCGCTATCCTACTGATTATCACCTTACTGATTGTACCTGTTTTTACCTGGTTGTTTGCGGAACCTTTGGGAGCCAACGAATGGAAGACGCTTGAGACCCTCCTGACCATTACAGGTGTAGCCATTGCTTCTAGTTTTGTGGTGGGTGAATTTTCGGGCAATAACAGTCAGGTGGACAAAATATGGAGTTTATTGCCCATCGTTTATGCCTGGGTGGTGGCAGATGCAGCCAATTACTCTCCACGACTGGTTTTGATGAGTGTATTGGTTACCGCATGGGGATTGCGACTCACCTATAATTTTTCGAGGCACGGGGCTTATAGCTGGAAATTCTGGACAGGAAAAGAAGACTATCGATGGGAGGTGTTGCGAAACAAAAAGGAATTTCAACCCAAGTGGAAATGGACATTGTTCAATTTATTTTTCATCTCCGGATACCAAAACATACTGATTTTGCTCATTACCCTACCCACGATCATGGCCTTACAATTCAACGGAAGTCACTTGGGAATAATGGATTATGTGGCCACCGCCATGATGGTGTTTTTTATCATTTATGAAACCATTGCCGACCAACAACACTGGAAATTTCAGCAAGCTAAATGGACATTAATCCACAACGACAAACCGCTAACCGCTGCCTACAAAAAAGGGTTTTTAGACAAAGGATTGTGGGCTTTATCGCGGCATCCCAACTATTTTGCCGAGCAAGGCATTTGGATCAGCTTCTATCTTTTTAGCGTGGCAGCCTCAGGTCAATGGCTTAACTGGAGTATTGCGGGCTGCTTGCTGTTGGTGGTTTTGTTTCAGGGCAGTTCCACTTTCAGCGAAGAAATCAGTGCCGGAAAGTATCCGGAATACACCGACTACCAGAAGCGTGTACCACGATTCTTTCCATTGGGCAGAAAATAAATCTTACCCGGCTTATCCCGGGGAGTTCCGGTGACAAAAAAGCAGACAAATGATTATTTATGAGAATTATCAGTATCCCGAATAGGGGTAAAACCCTGTTAAATTGTCATAGATACATCACAAACAGTCGATTACCTTTCCGAAAAACAATTGGTTAGATGTTCCATGGATTGGATTGATTTTTAAAACACGGAAACAATGAAAAAAGCTACCCTCCCCCTCTTGCTCACCTGCGTATTTTGTCTGTATTCGTCCACTTTTTTGGGACAATCGGTTATCAGGTCTGATAAATCAAGTACGCCAGACCGGATGACCCTCACACTTCCTTTCGTGGAGGGGTGGGATTTATGGAATTTCGACACCAATGGCTGGACCACCGAAACCGCCAACTGGGTGATGAACAACCAATCGGGCAACCCCGGTCCCACTGCCGAATTCGCCTGGGATCCACAGTTGCAAAACAACTACAATTCAGCCCTTATCAGCAGTCCGATTGATGCCTCACTCCTTACCGAAGGCGATATTTTCCTGGATTTCGACATCCAGCTCAACAACCGTCATGCCACGGGTTTGGAGATGATGCAGGTGGAGGTATATGACGACAGCATTTGGAATACAGTGGCCACATTTTCGAATACAGAAAGTTTTACCTGGCAATCGCATCACATAAAAATTACCCCTTTTGCCATTCAAAACACCTTTAAAATTCGTTTTAAGGCTGTAGGCGAAAATTCCTTTGATCTACTATCGTGGTTCATCGATAATATTGAGGTGTATCGGACTTGTCCGAGTGTAAGTAATTTGTCTTGTCAGGAATGGGCTATGGAGGATATTATTATTCATTGGGATGCTCCCTTTCCCCAGCCCATTGCCGAATGGTTGTACTATGACGATGGCGTAAATATTGATGGCATCGGGGGTCCTGACACCATGATGTGGGCCATAAAATTCGACCCTGAACAATTGGAAGAATTAGAAGGAGCTTCTCTTACGAAAATTAGCATATACAACCGAACCAATGCCACCGATGAGTTGCGCATTTACGAAGGCCCAAATGCCGAAACACTGCGCTACAGCCAGCCCCTGGACAATCTCCCGATGGAAGCCTGGGTCACCGTTGAACTTACGGAACCCGTGCTCATTGATGTGAATCAGGAATTTTGGATTGCCGTTTATTCCACCGATGGAGCCAACTATCCAGCCGCTTGTGGCAGTGCCATGGGTGAACCTAACGGTGATTTGATTACTCTTGATGGTATCAATTGGGAGCATCTGACAGACTACAATTTAATGAGTACCTGGAATCTTCGGGGATTTGTTACTGATATCAGAGGAGTTGTTTCCGAATTGAAACAAAAAAAGCCTGAACCCTGCTTTGGAAAAGGCAACAGGGCAGAACTTTCCCTGTCGGGAATCGGATCCGGACAAAACAACGTATTGATGGATACTATTTCTGGAAATCGTTCCATCGTTGGGTTTAACATATATAAAAAAGAAGACCATTATGACGACTTTGAACTCTATACTTTTTTACCCGCCATTGACAGCAACGTCTCTTGTTCGTATATTGATACGAATGTGGATTGGACAAACGGATATAACTGTTATCAAGTAACTTGCATTTGGCAAACTGACTCCGATTATTGCGAGTCAGAACCCGGATTGAGTTATGGATGGACAAATGAGGCCTGTATCGTATTTGGAGAGGTTAATAGTCATCATAATAACAACCTGACA
Source organism: Bacteroidales bacterium (assembly GCA_965140775.1). Classification (GTDB taxonomy): domain Bacteria; phylum Bacteroidota; class Bacteroidia; order Bacteroidales; family F082; genus UBA6244. Next base: position 3,608,881 of record OZ223471.1, read on the forward strand.
ACCATCTACCCCAACCCCGCCACCAATCAATTCACCGTCACCTCTCCGGAAGGGTTGACTCAAATATCACTACTTAATGTTTCGGGTCAGGTAATTTTGCAAAAAAACCCCTTGTCAGAAAAAAGTGTTACCGTTGACGTAACAGATTTGCCATCCGGGATATATTTTGTGAAGGTGAGCACCTTGGAGGGAATCTCCACTCAGAAGCTGGTACTTAACAAACAATAGGCACATAATAAACCTGACAGGTTTTGAAAACCTGTCAGGTTTACCAATATCCTGGCCAACAAAAGCTACTCCTCGAGGAGTTCCTTTTTCATGTCAAATACTTTTTTTCCGCCATAAGCTGCTCCCAAGCCGAGTAAGATAAAGAGTCCGCTGCCAATGGGGGCTCCATCACCAACCGGAGTATTACCTCCGCCCGGACTACTTCCTCCGTTTGGAGGCGGTGGAGCCTGAGCCAACAATGCAGTGAATGAAAGGGTTAGGGTCAGGACTAACAATAGGTTCTTAACTTTTTTCATGGTAGTAGGGTGTTAAAAAACCTGACAGGTTTTGAAAAACCTGTCAGGTTAGATGACTAATTAATGATTACTTTTTTAACAATAGTAGCACCTTCCGATGTAAAGGAGGCAAGGTATATTCCGGGAGTGGCGTTTACGCTTACCGAAGTCTGACCTGCCAGATGTAGTTCCCAGCGAACGATGCGGCGACCCGACATATCCGTCAGGGTAAAGATGCCCGAAGTATTGCCCTGCATGGGTTTCAGGTAGATTACTTGTCCAGAAGCATACACCAATACCTTTTCAGGTTGGGTTAGCTGTTCGATACCCGTTACGCCCAAATGAAGTACAAAACGGCCTTCGTCGTCCGACAGGTTCCAGGCAAATTCGTAATCTCCCTTTGTGAGGTCGTGGAAGGTGTTTTCTTTGGTGTCTTCCAGTATGGCGGTGGTGATGTCGGCGATTTCGCTGATGCCGATGGTGTAGAAACCCGGTGTATCGTTGGCGAAGCCCAATTGGATGGTTTGCTGAAATGGACGCACATCGATGCTTAGGTCGCCATCGGGGCATACGGACCAAAGCTGGCTGATTCCGGGGGTGTTGGTTTTCAGTTTCCAGGCGTCCACGGGCTGCTCGAAGTCTAATTCAGCATGTTCATCGATACTGATCCTTAATTTGTCAGAATAACTTCCGTTGGAGGCCATGAGGATAATTCCCGATTCTTGGGTATTTTGGTCTTTATAAAAATTTCCGCTGCCACTATGGGTGCGGCTTGCATCAGTAAATGTAAACGTTCCTGCCGTTGCGGGAACAATAAAGAATCCCTGCATGGGTGGCACATTGAAATGATCATCTTGTTGGTACGAATCGTAGCCACTTCCATTCCAGATATAGACAGCGCCGGTATAACTCACATCGTCCCAGCTTATGGAGGAAGGATATGGATTTCCGAGCAGGTTGGCTTTATTATATGATCCACCTGTTCCGGAAGTGGTGTAGTTTATGACGACATTCCCTGTATTGGGTGTTCCGGAAAAGGTGTAGGTATGGGCACCACTCTTACCGGGAGTTGCCCACAGACTATATCCCTGACCTGGAGTCATCACCTCGGTGAGGGAGGTGATATCGGTCCAGGTAGCCGTTGATTCTGTCCAGTACTGCATGTAATCGCCTTCGAATATTCCGGAAACAGCATGAGTAATGGGACTGCTGATGAGGTGCCATACTTCTTCACTGATGGTGCGGCTTACGGAGATGGTGCCATTGTTGGTGATGGTGCCATTGGTGATGAGTGAAGCACCGGAGTTGAGGGTGAGGGTGGCTGAAGAGCCAACAGTCAGCGCATCACAGGTAAGTGTGCCTGTGCTTCCTATAGTAAATATTCCTGTTCCTTGCAATTCCAATGAAGGTTCAGTAATTACACCCGAGAAGGTACTGCTACCGGAAAGGTTGAAAGCAAGACTGTTGGTAGTGGAAATTGTACCGCTGCCGGTAAAGTTATCACCGTCAACAACAATTTGGCTGCTGCTTGAGGTGACATCGGATCCAGCTTTTGATCCTACATTTCCATCTATTTGAACCCCATAGTAACCAGTGCCATGTCCCAGTCCATTTAGAGTAATTGGCCCGCTTGCAGCCAATACAGAACCACCTGATATAATCGTAACCCCATTGTGTTTATAGCCTTTCCCCTCCAGGGTAATTCCTCCTCCTGCTCCGGTAGCTTCAATGGTATTGGCCCAGGAATAAATACCCCATGCGTTAACGGCTGACAGATCTGCTGACTCACCATACATATAAATGGCATCAGCAGTTGTGTTTTCCGACTTAATGACAGAACCACCTGATGTGGATAGTTCAATACCATTTGCCGAAGTTCCTCCACCTACAGCGGTTTGTGCAATACCTTTCCAGTAAATGGTACCTGTACCTGAATTAATGCTATTTACCCCTTCCAAGCGAATGCCATCCGTATTGCCGGTGAAACCAGCACCTCCGCCAGCTCTTCCTTTACCATACATGGCAATATTACCGCCTGAAGTAGTGATAGTGGATGCATTAATACCAATCCCTGAAGACATCGTTCCATTACCAACCGCATAGCCATTACCGACAGTCAATCCGTTCCAGGATGTGCCGCTTGCAGCACCGCCTCCCATCCAAAGATGGCCACCGTTGGTAGTAATGGTCATGGTATTTGAGTAGATCATCCCATCGGAGTCTGCATCGGCATCTGCCCAAAAAATTACACTGCCACCGCCGGTTATCACATCAGCACCTGCTGCTTGCATGATACTGCCGCTGGCTTTCAATAAAGCACCGGTTGCACTATTGTATGTGGTGGTCAGATCTGCATTGACGGAAATATTTCCGCCATACACTGTAATAGGACCAGCTATTGTTAAAGCATTTCCAAGGGTAACATTAGCAGTATTTGTTGATTTTCCAATGGTTAAGCCGGACACCGCTGATACCAAAGAAAGGTTAGATGGCCAGGCGAAGGCTGAGGGAAAACTGGCGCTTTTGGGTTCAATAGTGAAAGTTCCCGATGTATTTATGGAGGAAGTCCCCAGCACAAAACTATCCCCTCTGAAAATAACGTCGGAAGTGCTTGAAGGTATGTCTGAATTATTATATCCAACCATACCCACCTCACCAAGATTGGTGTGATTACCAAACCTTATTGAGGGGCCATTTGGGTATGTATTGGTGCCGTCAAGGGTAATGTTCCCTGAGCTGCTATACAGCATTAGACCCCAGTCGGAATTGAGTCCTCCCCATTCATTGCTATAACCGGAGCCCGTCATGCTTATATTGCCGGAGCTTGTGGTAATGGCTGTTCTGGTCCACACTCCAACATTTTTATTGTTATTATTTATCCCTGTTATTTCAACATTGCCGGTGGTGGTAATAATCTTGGTATTGTCGAAACTAGAAAACCCTGTACCACCGACTGTGCCAAAACTGTATTCACCATTGATGCTTACATTACCTGCGCCAGTAGCAATAGTAGCTTCACCATAGAAATCTATACCATTTTTATTAACTAAACCCGTCGCCGAGCCGTCGCCCACTGTGAGTGCAGAAGCTCCTGAGTATGGAGTCCATGAAGCAGAGCCGTTACCACCGCCCATCCAAACCCCACCATCGTTGGTGGTAATGTCACACTGCAAATCTACTGTTCCACTTCCAGCACCACCACCATCGGCATCGGCCCAAAAAACCAGACTTAACGCACCTGATGAAGAACTGATGGTTTTATTATCCGTAGTCCAAATGCTGCCATCGGCCTTCAGCGTTAAATAGCAGTTGCCACCACCTGATTTTGTGATGCTCTCAGAAACACTGATATCCCCTGATGATTCAACGATAACAGAAATACCATCACCCAACCAGATGTTTATGTCACTATTTTTCAAATACCCACTTCCTGAAACGATTACCGGATCTCCACTTGCATTAACGGTAGCCGTTGTTGTGTTAGAATTAATCGTGATTTGAGCGATGATGGAATGCTGAATCAGATTGAGAAAAATGAAAATAATTAAGCTTTTGATAAATCTGGGGTTTTTTTTCGTTTTCATTGGTTTGTTATTTGTTTATGAATTATTGAATTTTATTAATAATTTTATCCGATTTGTAATGGGGCTAATACAAAACAAAGCATTCAATTTGCTTGGGTACAATAATGGATGAATCAGAAAATATTGATTTCTCCCCTTTCTTTCCTCAACTCATAAATTCTTTTCCCTCCATACGCTGCACCAAGACTCAGTAGAATAAAGAGGCCGCCACCAATGGGGGCATCGCCTGTGTTTTGGTTTCCCGGTAGACCATGATCTCCCGGAGGTGGCGGAGGGTCTTGTGCCAACAATGTCGTGAAAGTAGCGGTGACAGTCAGGATGAGCAGGGTGGTGAGTAGTTTTTTCATGGATTGCATTTATTAAATTAATTAATCATTTCCTTCTTTTAAACCTTTGAGCTATTGGCTTGTAATTACAATTTTGGTTGGTATCTGGTTCATTCTTGCCACATAAATGCCTGCAGGCAGATTGAGTCCAAGGTGGTAATCGCCACTATCGAGCCGGCAGTTGTACACCATGCGCCCTTGCAGGTTGTAAACAACAAGCTGTGTGTTGGGCGCACCTGCCACCACATGCAATGCATTGTTGCTATACCAGACTTCCGACTGAGGTTCACTCTCAATTTCACCCATACCCACGGGTGAAAAGCGTATTTCAAAACGCAGAGGTGTATCCGTATCTTCGGATGTGAAATGGTATGCCCCATCACTCAGCTTATGTGTTTGTTTTGTAATACGGTCGTAGAGGTAAACTTCCATACCCACCCCGTTTTCGGTCATTTCAATATAAAAATCAGAACTGCCGTTTTTCTGAAATCCCATGGGTATTACCGTGTTTTCCGACTGTTCGGGCAAGGTATTGAGGGCATAGTTTTCCTCTTGTGCCATGCTGTAAAACATTGGAGCATAACCGGCCAGGAAATAGCTGTCGAAGTGGCTATCATAGCCCGGTGTGGCTTCGCTGTTGAATCGGATAACGGAGGTTTGGGCTGTTTGGCCTTCGGGGTCGTTGGCACGCAACACAATGCCGTTACTGTAAACAGATGTTTCTTTGTACCAGCCTGTGGCATCATGTACCTGCGCAGCTACAGGAATGGTGAGCGAGGCACCATCTGCACTTGCATGTACCATAAAGCCATTCATGGCGGGGATGATATCGTTGCCACTGCTAACCACTGTATAGCTGGCATCGGCTTCATTCCAAATCTGGCAGATATCGTCCACGTTGTTGAGGCTCCACGTGCCCAACCCCCACTGAATAGCGCAGGGAAAAGGGTTACCGATGAGGTTCCAACCGGAGAAACCGGAGGCCTCTGTTTTCGACAAGCCACTAACCGTTACTGAGCTATAATTCAGACTGCCTTCAAAACTTTTGGTGGTGTTGGAGGCATATGCAGCAAGATATCCTTTACCAGTGACAAAAACCGGACTCGCCTCATTTGAAAAATAAGCCTCTCCGCTACCTCGATTGTAAACTGATGATAAATTCTTAATGTTTACCCACAAATTCAGTGGTTCGCTCCAACGATAGAAGTCGACCTGATCGCTAATTGTGCCACTAATGTCCACAAAACCTGGACTTATTTCCTGTCCACCTACCGGACTACTCACGAAATGCCAACCATGGTTTGAACTCCAGGAGGCAAACTCCCTTTGCACCGTTGCGCTCACGCTGGCAGAAGACTGTTTCAGCGAAGCCGAGGCGGTGGTTGATGCATCCAACACCAACCCGTCGTTACCACTTAGGTTCGACAGCGTACCTGTTACTGAAAGAAAAGAAGTGGGAGTCAGGGTTAGCGAAGCATCGTCCATGATGGTCAGGTTCGCCATTTGGGCCAGGTTGGAGGCACTCAGGCTCGTCAGCGTAAAACCTCCATTGTCCACTACCCAGTAGCTGCCTGTCTCGCTAACAATATAGGCGCCATTGTTGAAAATCCCCTGGGCAAAGGAGCTCATTCCCCACACCATAATCAGTAAGGTTGTTATTGATTTTTTCATGGTTTCTATTTTTTGTATTGAATTAATTTCTTTATTTCATCCAATTCCTTTTTCAGCGCGTCTATCTCGGTCTGCTGCTCCTGGATCACTTTAACCATTTCGGGAATAAGGAATTTTGTATCAATTGCCTGATAGATTGGTTTTCCGTCTTTATCTACGGCGTCTTTCTCTCCGGTTACGCCATTGGCAAATCCTGCATCGGCCATCTCATGTGCCAAAAAACCTGAGATGACTGTTTTATTCGGGTCAGAAATATAGTTATACTCCACCGGTCGTAATGACATCAACCTTGATTTGGCTTGATCAATATCGATGTTGACAACATTTTCTTTTAATCGGTAATCAGATGTTGTGTTGTAAACCACGGTCTCGCCAGGACCTCTTGCAATACTTCCAATAGCTGTTGTATACGCAGCGTTTGTAAATGTCATATAGTGTCCACCTTCAATATCATTATCCGGGGTCATTGTTATACCTCCTAATACACCATGTCCAAACCCGCCAATATGCAATCTTGCTTCCGGATTTGTCGTCCCGATGGCGACTTTGCCACTTGCATCTATTCTCATTCTTTCTGAGTATGTTGTTCCATCCCATTCTGCAAAGGTTAAGTAATCATGATAGGCAATATTTCCTTCGGTGGCACCTCCACTTCTGTTTGATCCAATATAAACTCCATAATTATAATCAGTAGATGGATTGATACCATGTGTATTAGATATGAATTGAGACCAGCCCGAACCACCAACAACTAATTTGTTTTGTGGCGAAGTCGTCCCGATACCAACATTATAGGTAGTAGAAATATCCTCTTCCAGATCAAAAGACCACAGGCCGGCATCTACTTTTACCCAGGAGGAACCACCGTAATAGTAATAACCTGGTGTAACATCATTGGTGTTACTGGTATTAAATATTAACAAACCAGCAACCGGAGATGAAATTGTTGATACATCCGTGGTTCCGGTGAGGTTAATTCTTGGAGGCAAAAAGCCTTTGGAGGTAGATTTCACATCCAGCATTGCTGAAGCATCAGGTGTTGAACCATCGGAGTTTATGCCCACGCTCTGGGCGAAAGTGCTTGCTGAGAAGAGCAAAACGGTTAATAGTAAAAATGTTCTTTTCATCTGTTTAATTTTTTAGTGAGTTATCGTTTTACATTGGTTTATTTATTGTCAGTTAATTGCTTGCCCAGCCTGAGTGATTTTTTCAGGTTTTCCACTTCGGCTTTGAGTTGGTTAAGTTCGGTGACTTTCCCGGTAAGCATGGCGTTTTGGGCTTTCAGGGCTTCAATTTCGGCTTGCTGCTCCTGGATGGCTTTGGTGAGCACCGGAACCAGGTCGCTGTAGGCTATGCTTTTGGTTTGCATTTCATCACCGGCAGTGCTCACCACCTGGGGAACAACCAACTCCACCTCCTGGGCAATAAAACCCACATGGTTGCGGTCGTCAAAGTTGATATCGGGAAATTCATCCTGTTTCCAGTTAAAGGTAACCGGGCGTAGTTGCATTACTTTTTCCAGACCATTATCAATTGAGATAACATCACTTTTGAAGCGTATATCAGAAGCTTGTGTAAGTGAGTTACAAAATACATTCCCATTCACGGATAGTCTATAGCTGCCCAGATTAGTGGTCCCGATGCCAACATTACCTCCTCCTACAACAAGATACACATCTCCACTATGATAGTGGTTCAGGTATATACCACCAAGTACTCCTTGTGCGTCAAGATGCAGATTACCATTCGATGACTGTATTCTTGCTTCGGTAAAGTCAGTGTCATTCCAGCCTCCAAGAAGGAGAGATCTTCCCAAACTGTTAGGACCCAAACGAATGGCTGCGTTGTCACCCGAAGCAATTTCAAGTTTGTAGGATGGACTCGTTGTCCCGATGCCGACATTGCCGTCTTGTTTAACAACCATTCTGGTCTCGCTGTTTAGGTTGTCCCGAAATTCCAACCTGGCATTGGGTCTGTCATATCTGACAGTCATATCATTAGCTGTTCCATCTGTTCCAGTAAACACCAACCCAGCATCTGTATCCGAGGCACTTACTATTTCTCCATTTTGTACAGTTAATTTGTAACCAGGTGTTGCTGTCCCGATGCCGACGTTGCCAGAATTGTAATAAATAGCCCCTTCGAGGTTTGAGCTCCACAAAGAAGAACTTGTTACCCAGGCAGAGCCATTGTAATGGTAATAACCTGTTTCGCCATCGGTTTGGTAAACTAAAAGTCCGGTTGCGGGAGAGGAAATCAGTCCTCGTTGTTCAGCCGTCATTCTTGGAGCCAGAAACCCTTTAGATGTGGATTTCACATCCAGCATGGCCGAAGGATTGGGTGTGGAACCATCGGAGTTGATGCCGACGCTCTGGGCGAAAGTGGTTGCTGAAAACAACAGCATTAAAAAAATCAGAGTACATTTTTTCATGAGATCCATTTTTGAATGTTAACCATTTTTGATTTCAAAGATTTTGATTTGTAATAAAACACACGCCGATAGCCGGAAATATGGCTACATGGTGCTACCTGATTGGTTTTAAAAGCAACAACAGTTATCATGGTGTGTGAGCCTAAAGATTTCCGGATACGGGGTAGTGTAAATTTCAAGCTTTTTTTCGTAAAGTTTATGCCTAGGCTTCGTATCTTTGCTATGATTGGTAAATCCTAACAACATTTTCTGGTGAGAAAGAACTTTATTAAACCTTTCGGGTTGTTCAAATGGTGTGCATCACTTGTTTTAATTTTTTTGTTATTAGCAGGTTATGGTCAAAATCAGGTGCTGGAAGCAGGTGACAACACCCGGGACGAAATTTTTGTTCATTACATAAACAAGTTGTATGATTCCATCAGCAGCATCCCCGATTTTGCCACGAAAAAGCGATTAAGCGACTCCGTTTTTGCCATTACATCACAAAAAAGTGAACTTGCTCACATACAATCACTCCTTTTTCAGGTAATGAGATTGAATAATCCCCGTACAGATTACTTCGATCAGGCCTATCGTCTCGCCAGGAAACATCAGCGCATCGACGATATGTGTTTGGTGGAATATAGCCGGGGGAAATACTACATTGCCCGCCGACAATTCGACTCAGCCATGGTGCATATCCTGAACTACCGCAACATGTCACCGCAACCCCATGGTGAAGGCAACAACAACATAGTCAACCTAATGGGCGACATATACTATCATGCAGGACTTTATGAACAGGCAAAGCAGATTTATTACGACCTGTACATGCAATATGAAAAAGAAGACAACTGGAATTTCTACCGCCCCTATGTCATGATGAACAACCTGGGGCAGATCGCCTTAAAAACAGGAAAACCCCAAGAAGCTAACCGTTGGTTTCGTCAATCGCTTCATCTGGCCGGGATGTATCTCCGAACGCCCTACCTCAACAACACCCTGGCTTATACCAAAATAAAATTATCCGAAACAGCCATGGTCATGGACAGTTTGCCCGAGGCTGAAAAGTGGCTGGACGAAGTATTGGCGATTCCCAAAGAAAATATTCAGGAAGATGTTGCACAGGAATTGACCTTCTGTCGTGCCAATTTGTTGTTCAAACAAGGAAGAATGGCAGAGGCCAAAGATATGGCAATGAAACTACTACCGGGTGATACGATCCAATTCAGTGATTACCGATTTATTCCTGATATCTACAACCTATTGTCTGATATCAATCTGGCGCAAGGGGATTATTCCACGGCTTTGAAATACCACAAACAGGAAGACCTGATGGAAGACTCCCTCAAGGAAAGAGAGCATCTGGCACGCTCCATGATTATTTTGGCAGAAAAAGAACATCAGGAAACAAAAATCAATTTACAAACCTACAAACTACGTTATCACCTGGTATTGGCAGTAGTAATTTCGATGATGGTCATTTTCATGATTTTTCTGTGGTTCTATCGCAAATTGTATCAATCTAAAATGGCATTGGTAAAAAGACAAATTGAAAAGAATCAGGAAAAGGCTATACTGGAGAAAGAAAACCAGGTAAAAACCGAATGGGACGAGGAATGGGAAACTCAATACCGTATGATTGTTGAACTGCAACTGCTGATGAAAAACCAAAAACCTTACCTAGACCCGCACCTCAGCATTCAACAGCTTGCCGAATTAATGAATACCAACCGCACTTATCTTTCCAAAGCCATCAACACGGTGTTGGAAACCAATTTTTCAAAATTCATCAACGAATACAGGATCAGTGAGGCTGTAAAACTGATTTCTGAGGAATTCGCCTCAAACCATACGGTGGAGGCTTTGGCGCAGCAATCCGGCTTTGCCAACCGCGCTGTTTTCAATTCGGCGTTTAAAAAACAAACAGGGGTAACTCCCGGCTTTTTTATTGCCAACTATAAGCGGAAAGCTCTTGACCTATCAAGGTTATAAAGCAAAAGCCCCACAATGGGGCTTTTGCCATGTTTAAAACCTGAAAAGTTTTGAAAGCCTGCCAGGTTATGTTACTACGACAACTTCGCCACCAAAAACTCACGGTTCATGCGGGCGATGTTGGTAACGGAAATTTCCTTGGGACATTCGGCTTCGCAGGCATAGGTATTGGTGCAATTACCAAATCCCAGATCGTCCATTTTGGCCACCATTTTTTGTACGCGCTCCTTGGCTTCAATCTTACCTTGTGGCAACAAAGCAAACTGCGACACCTTGGCCGATACAAATAGCATGGCTGAAGCATTTTTACATGCGGCCACACAGGCACCGCAACCAATACAAGCGGCTGCATCCATGGCCAGGTCGGCATTTTCCTTGCGAATAGGAATGGCGTTGGCATCGGGAACACCGCCGGTATTCACACTCACAAATCCTCCAGCCTGAATGATTTCATCGAAGGCGGTTCGGTCCACCATCAGGTCTTTGATTACAGGAAATGGTTTGGCACGCCAGGGTTCGATGGTAACGGTTTCGCCATCCTTAAACTTGCGCATGTGCAACTGGCAGGTGGTAATGGCCGAATCGGGTCCGTGTGGACGCCCGTTGATAAACAGACTGCACATGCCACAAATGCCTTCACGACAATCGTGGTCGAAGGCTACGGGGTCTTCGCCTTTGGCAACAAGCTCCTCGTTCAGGATGTCCATCATTTCGAGGAAGGAAGCGTCTTTTGAAATATTTGTTACCTGATAGTCAACAAATTTACCATCAGCATGGGCGGAGGGTTGTCTCCATATTTTAAGTTTTAAATCCATTGTTCCGGTATTTTATGTTAATTAAGCAGTTTTATAATTACGCTGTTTTACCTCGATGTTTTCGTAAACCAAAGGTTCTTTATTCAGAATTGGTTCTTTGTCGTCTCCGGCAAATTCCCAGGCAGCAGCATACATATAATTTTTATCGTCGCGTTGGGCTTCTCCTTCAGGTGTTTGGTATTCTTCACGGAAGTGTCCCCCACTCGATTCGTTTCTGTTCAGCGCATCCTTGGCCATGAGTTCACCCAATTCCAGGAAGTCGGCAACACGCAATGCTTTCTCCAACTCCACATTCAGTCCGTCGTTGGTTCCGGGCACTTTTACATGCTTCCAAAATTCTTCACGCAAGGCTTTGATGTCGGCAATGGCTTTTTCCAATCCGGCCTTATTGCGGGCCATGCCCACGTAATCCCACATAATCAGCCCCAAACGCCGGTGAAACGAATCCACGGTATGGTCGCCCTTTACGGCCAGCAGTTTATCAATCCGCGATTGCACCTCTTTTTCGGCGGCATCAAATTCAGGCGTATCCGTTTTAAAATGAGGAACGGTAATTTGGTCGGCCAGGTAGTTCTGCATGGTATAGGGTAATACAAAGTAACCATCCGAAAGTCCTTGCATCAATGCAGAAGCACCCAATCGGTTGGCTCCGTGATCGCTGAAGTTGGCTTCACCTCCCACAAACAATCCCGGTACTGTACTCTGCAATTCGTAGTCCACCCACAGTCCGCCCATGGTATAATGGATGGCCGGGTAAATCATCATGGGTGTTTCGTAAGGATTTTCATCCACAATTTTTTCATACATCTGGAAGAGGTTGCCATAACGGGCTTCTATCACCTTTTTGCCCAGTCGGTCGATGGCCGATTTAAAATCGAGATACACGGCCAATCCGGTATTTCCCACACCATAGCCTGCATCGCAGCGCTCTTTGGCAGCGCGAGAAGCCACATCACGGGGCACCAGGTTGCCAAAAGCAGGATAACGACGTTCGAGATAATAATCGCGTTCGTCTTCAGGTATATCGGTGGGTTTCAATTGTCCCTTTTGAATTTTTTCGGCATCCTCCTTTTTCTTGGGCACCCATATGCGGCCATCGTTGCGCAAACTTTCACTCATCAGTGTGAGCTTTGATTGGTAATCGCCATGAACGGGAATACATGTAGGGTGAATTTGTACAAAACTGGGGTTGGCGAAAGCTGCTCCCCGTTTGTAAGCACGCCAGGCAGCACTTCCGTTGGAGGTCATAGCATTGGTACTCAGGAAGAAAACATTTCCATAACCACCTGTGGCCAGCAACACGGCATGGGCGGCGTGACGTTCCAACTTACCTGTAACAAGGTTTCTCACGATCACCCCACGGGCGCGTCCATCTATTTTCACCACATCCAGCATTTCGCGTCGGGTGTACATTTTTACGGCACCTTTACCTATTTGTTTGCTCAAGGCACTGTAAGCACCCAATAGCAATTGTTGTCCGGTTTGACCACGTGCGTAAAACGTTCTGGAAACCAAGGCTCCACCAAAGGAACGGTTGTCGAGCAAACCACCATATTCCCGGGCAAAGGGTACGCCCTGCGCCACACATTGGTCGATGATGTTGTTACTTACCTCGGCCAACCGATACACGTTGGCTTCGCGGGCACGATAGTCGCCACCCTTGATGGTATCGTAAAATAAACGGTAGATGCTGTCGCCATCGTTGGGATAATTTTTGGCAGCATTGATTCCGCCCTGAGCGGCAATACTGTGCGCCCGACGGGGACTGTCCTGAATACAAAAAACACTTACGTTGAAACCAAGCTCCGAGAGGCTCGCAGCAGCAGCTCCTCCGGCCAAACCGGTACCTATAACTATGATATCTACTTTTCGTTTGTTGGCAGGATTAACAAGGTTTTGATGTGCTTTATAGTTGGTCCATTTCTCAGCCAAAGGGCCGGCAGGAATCTTAGAATCTAACTTTGTCATAATATCTTATTTGAAAAAGTAAATAAACAATGGGATAACCATATAACCAACGGTGATGGCAATGGCAAACAAATGGCCTACGGTTTTGATGCAAGGCGTATATTTGGGATTGTTGAGCCCAAGCGACTGAAAAGCCGACTGAAAACCATGATCGAGGTGAAAACCCAAAATAAGCAAGGCAACGAGGTAACCCACAACGTAATAGGGCATTTTAAACAGATCGATAACCAATTTGGCCATGTCTTCCATAGGTTTTCCGTCCACATGGACTTCCTGCAACGAACCTATCACCCCTTTGGCAACCAAAAAGAAATTGACAAAGTGGATAAACAAAAAGATGAAGATAATGACCCCCGTATGGATCATGTACTTACTGAAAAAAGAATCCTCTGAGGACGCTTTTACTTTGTAGCCTTTGGGACGTGCTATCCAGTTTTCGATTTGGAGCCAAAGACCCAGAATCATGTGAATAACAAATCCGGCAAACAAAACCCACTGAAATACCTGAATAACAGGATTGGTTCCCATAAAATGGGCGGCTTCGTTGAACAGGTCAGTCGATGGACTGAATACCAGCAACAAGTTGATGCTCAGATGCACCACCAAAAAGGTCATCAGGAAAAAGCCCATCAGCGACATCCAGATCTTCTTGGTGACCGAAGAATAATATTTACTCATAATTACGCTTTTAATGTGGTTTTATGTAACTCGGGTGTTAAATATCCAACAAATATAAAAAACAATTTCCAGCAACACCTTTCTACTGTTTATTTTTAACACAAGATAAATAGTGAGCAAATCCTTTGCTTATTAAAGCCTTACTTTTGAAGGTTTCATTAGTTTTGTTGACTTAAAATCCGGATTTATGCGTTACGCCCCCATCTCCAACAAATTGTTTACCGAAAACAGAAAACGTTTTTGCGATCTGCTGCCTGCACAATCGGTGGCCATTTTTCATTCCAATGAGCAATATCCACGCAATGGAGATCAGTATTTACCCTTCCGACAACAATCGGACTTGTTTTACCTCACAGGCATCGAACAGGAGAAAACCATTTTGGTATTGGCCCCCGGAGCTCCCGGCCAAAATATGACCGAAGTGCTGTTTATCATCGAGAGCAACGAAGTTTTAGCCCGCTGGGAAGGACACAAGCTCACCAAAGAGGAGGCACAAACAATTTCCGGCATCGCGCACATCGAATACGTAGAAAACTATGAAACTTTCGTAAGAGAATGGCTGGTGTGGGCCAAGAACATTTTTTTGAATTACAACGAATACCCCAAGTTTTTCACGGAAGTGAAAGACAGAAACCAACGGTTTGGCGAGGAACTCCAATCACGCTATCCTCTCTACAACTACCAAAGGTCGGCGCCTTTGATGTGGCAACTCCGGATGATTAAGTCAGAGGAGGAGATCAACCTGTTGAAACAAGCCTGCGATATTACCCGCAAAGCTTTTGTTCGGGTGCTGAAACATGTGAAACCGGGTATCAACGAGATGGAGGTGCAGGCAGAAATTGATCATGAATTTACCATCAATGGCGCCAACGGGCATGGCTATCAACCCATTATTGCCGCGGGTGCCAATTCCTGTGTACTACACTATGTAACCAACGACAAGGAATGTAAACAAGGTGATTTGCTGTTGTTCGATTTTGGTGCCGAATATGCCAACTACTCAGCCGACATGAGCCGTACCATCCCCGTAAGCGGGAAATTTACCGCGCGACAACGTGCCTGCTACGAAGCAGTACTGCGCGTTCAGCGTGAACTGATTAAGATGTATGTTCCGGGAAATACCATCACCCAAATCAATAAAAAAGCCGACGAATTGATGGAACAAGAAATGATTGGTTTGGGATTATTCGCCTTAACCGAAGTTATGGAACAGGATCCCAAATCGCCGCTGTTTAAAAAATACTTCATGCATGGAACCGCTCACTTTCTGGGATTGGATGTGCACGACGTTGGACAAAAAGACGCCGTTTTGGCTCCCGGCATGGTGCTCACCTGCGAACCCGGAATTTATATCACCGAAGAAAACATCGGCATTCGTCTGGAAAACGACATCCTCGTTACCGAAGGTACTCCCATCGATTTAATGGCCAACATCCCCATCGAACCCGATGAAATTGAGGCGTTGATGAAAAAACAACCTAACTAATTACTTCTGCTCCACTCATCCATCAAATTGCCTCCATCAATGATGAAGCTTTTTTGAACGCTATATAAACCAACATAGAAACAAAAACCGAATCCACAACATACAGGACATCCGCCCAACAAAAACAAAAAATTGAGGAAGGACTCAGGCTAATAGAGAATGGTGATTATTTAGCAAATGACGATTCAAATCCGATTTTGAAAAATGGCTGCAAGAAAAAACCGCCTTTCAACAATTCTGAAAGACGGTTGCGATCAACCAAACTATGGATCAACTCCAACAAACCGGAGATAAGGGCAACTTCCGGTTAGTTGATTATAATGGCATCATATTCTTCCTGACTCAAAAACTGAGGCACATAGGTAACTCCATTGAGTTCAAGGTTGGCCACAAATGCACGCAGATGTGCCTTCGAGCCCAACATCAAATTGCCAAATACGTTAATAATTCCCTGATTGGTGGCCATGTCTATCTTGGTTTGCAAATCAATGATATCCACCTCTTCGATGGTGGCACCCACGGTTAAACCTGAAATCAACGATTCACTTCCTTGTGCCAGTAATTGGTCGTACAAGGCTTGTAGCTCTTCGTTGTTGAATTCTCCGGGATTTGCGCTGGCAGTGTCTTCCAATTGGAAGAAATTGATGAGCGACAATACACGGTCGGTGTGCACTTGCTCGCTGTTGGAGATAAAATCAAAAACCGGGACATTCCACAATTCAAAGAGTTTTACATATACATCATGGGCCAATTTTTCCTCTTCACGAACGTAGAGCAAAGCTGCTTCTTCCTCGGCACTGATGGCGAAGGTCAAGGTATCGCAACCGCCACCTCCGGCAGGAAGTTGTCCGGCCATAATGGCATCAAATTGTTCTTGGGTAAGCAACTGAGGTTCATAGTCATATCCTTGAAAAGCCAACTGTGCCACAAACGCTTTCAGGTGATATCCGGAAGCTCGCATCAAATTGGCGTACAAGGTTTTAATGGTGTCGGAAGTGGTTACGTCCAGATATCCTTGTAGGTCAATAATGTCCACTTCTTCAATGGTGGCTCCCACCATCAGCGCGGCTTGCAACGAATCGCTTCCGGCAACAATCAACTCATCATACAGGGCCTGCAATTCTGCATTGCTGAATTGACCATTTTCGGGGAGCGCGGGGTCGGTTAGTCCGTAAAAATTGATTAACGACAACACCTGATTGGTATGCCAGTCTTCGCTTTTGGAAATGTTGTCGAAAACAGGAACCTGATACAGGTCGAACAGATAAACATACACATCTCTGGCCAGTTTTTCCTCTTCACGCATATAAATCAATCCATCCAGATCGGTTTGGCTGGCTTCGTTGTCTTTCAATTCCACGGTGTCGGTCAGGTTGTTTACCACATCATCCTTTTTGTCGCACGACCACATGCCCAACATCAGGATTACAGTTACCATAAACATCCAATTTTTCATCATTGCCTTTTTCATCTCAGTATTTTTTAGTGAATAATTTGGGACAACCCATGTTGCCCACTTTGATGATGCAATGATACGCCCACAATCAGGCATAGCTGTTATGATTTTATATATAAATTGTATAAGATTTTACGATTTTTCGGCAATATCCACGATCTAAGAGAATGCCATAGCAGACGATTACTATCTGTATAACAGATATTTATGAATACAATTAAGAATGCCTAGGTGAGTAAAATATAGCTACCCGTTCAGCACTTTCAACAAAAACGCATATTCGAGTGCCAGGTCTTTCAATGCTTCAAATCTTCCGGAAGCGCCGCCATGACCCAATTCCATATTGGTTTTCAGAAGAAGCAGATTCCGGTCTGTTTTCATGTCCCTCAATTTGGCCACCCATTTGGCAGGTTCCCAATACTGCACCTGACTGTCGTGCAATCCGGTGGTTACAAGCATAGCCGGATAATCTTGCCTGCTCACCTGATCGTATGGCGAATAGGACAAGATGTAGTCGTAGTAGCGCTTGTCGTTGGGATTGCCCCATTCGTCGTATTCGCCCGTGGTGAGCGGAATACTTTCATCAAGCATGGTGGTCACCACATCCACAAAAGGCACGGCGGCAATCACCCCTTTAAACAGTTCCGGAGCCATATTGACCACAGCACCCATCAGCAAACCACCGGCACTACCGCCATAAGCAAACAGTCGGTCGTGTCGGGTATAACCCTCATTCACCAAATGTTTGGCGCAGGCAATAAAATCGGTGAAGGTGTTTTTCTTTTTCAATAGCTTGCCATCTTCATACCAAGAACGGCCCAATTCTTCGCTTCCGCGAATGTGCGCCACGGCGAAGGCAAATCCCCGATCGAGCAAACTCAATCGTGTGGAGCGGAAGGTGGAATCCACCGAAATGCCATAGGATCCATAACCATAGAGCAACAAGGGCTGACTTCCATCCATTTTATAGCCCTTCTTGTAAACAATACTGACAGGAATTTTAACGCCATCCGTAGCGGTAGCATACAACCGTTGAGTGGTGTATCCCGTAGCGTCGTAGCCCCCCTTTATCTCCATCTGTTTCAATTGGACGGTCCGACGTGTACCCATATCATACTCCAGAACAGTAATGGGCGTTTTAAGCGAAGTAAATTGATAACGTAACTTGTTGGAGAAATAATCAGGATTGGCTGAGGTTTCCGCATAATAATCTGTTTCGTCGAAATCAAGGTAGTGAAAAGCACCGGATTGGGGATGACAGATTCTGAAACGGGCAAGACCATCCCGCCGTTCTGAAATTACCACATAATCGTTGAAAACGTCCACCGCTTCCAGCAACACGTCATTGCGATGAGGCAAAACTTCTGTCCAATTCACCAGTTCGGTGTTGACTTCATCCGTTTGCATCAACCTAAAATTGCTTGCGTTGAAATTGGTAAGTACCAGAAACCGCTCTCCCTGATGGTAAATGCTATATTCCAGCTCGCTTTGTCGTTGTTGAAAAATCCTGAACACGCCGTCGGGACTATCCGCTTCCAGAATCCGGTATTCGCTTGAGAGAATACTTTCTGAACCAATCACCAGGTATTTATCTGATTTGGTTTTATAAACAAAGGTTTTGAATGCCGTATCGTCTTCCTGAAAAACCACCTCATCGGCACCTTCCTGCTGCCCCAACACATGTCGTACCACCTGAAAAGGCCGCAGTGTATCGTCTTTACGAGTATAAAACAGGGTTTTGTTGTCGTTGGCCCAGGTAACGTCGCCGGAGGTATTGCTGATATCATCAACAAGTATCTCGTTGGTTTCCAGGTTTTTTACATGCACATGGTATTGGCGGCGACTAACGGTATCCACCGTATAGGCCAACAGCTTGTTGTTGGGGCTCACCTCCCAGCTTCCGATGTGAAAAAACGCCAACCCTTCGGCCATTTTATTACCATCCAGCATGATTTCTTCTTGGGCATTTTCACGCAATGCCTTCCGGCAAATAATGGGATATTCCTGCCCTTCCTCGTATCGTATGTAATAGGAATAGCCGTTTAGCTCCACCGGCACCGACATGTCCGTTTGCATGATGCGACCCACCATTTCATCATACAACGTTTTTTGCAATGCTTCGGAATCCTTCATCATAGTATCTGTGTAGGCATTTTCAGCATTGAGATAATCAATTACTTCCGGGTCTTCGCGTTGGTTCAACCAATGGTAATTGTCCACACGTTGGTGGCCATGTTTTTCGAGGATAACGGGTATTTTTTTCGCTTGGGGGGGATTCATCAAATGGAGGTATTTGTTAAAAAATTCATCCCGAAAGCCAAGGCTCCCGGGATAAACAGACAATAAATAAGTTTGGCCTATCAGAAATATAAACTCAATCCGAAACTTGGCATAAATGGCAATTGATATACTACCTGATTGGTAATGAGGTCCACATAAAACACATTTTTGCGGTCGTACACGTTGGTAATGCTGAGGTCGGCCACCAATCGGGTATTGGCACTAAAATAAAAATTACGTTTTACATCCACATCCAGGCGGTGATACACGGGCAATCGACCTTGATACAAATCGCCATAAATCACACCCAATCCACCATTTTCGGTAATATAATTGGTATTCACCCCACCGGGAAAGGTAAGCGACTCATAAAAGCCCTGTACCTGGGTAAAAGGGAATCCCGTACCCAGATTCCATCGTGCACCAAATTCCCACTGGCGCTTAGAACCTGTGATATACGAAAATACCAGATTCACATTATGACGCCGGTCGAAGTGAGGTGTGTAGCTGATCATCTGGCCATCGCTGTCCTCAAACTGACGTGTTACAAAGCCAAGTGAGTAAACGGCATACACATATACTTTTTTGTAATCATATTTCAACACCATGTCCACCCCATAGGCATTACCCTTTTCCAGCACAAAGTCCTTGTATTCCACTTCCGCCGCATCATCGGGAGCGTCTGTTTCATTGTACAGCTTGTTGCGGTTGATGTTGGTAAGCTGCGGGAAATATTTATAATAACCCTCCACATTCAGGCTGATGGTATTGCTCAGGTCGAACTCGGTTCCCAGAATCAAATGATTTGATTTTTGCACCCTACTGGTTACGTCTTTACCATCAAAGGAAGAGGGCAGATTTTCCGGACCTGACAGGAAACCATAGAACAAATTCACCACATCACGGTCGGAAGAGGCTGCAATAAAGTTCTGGGAATACATACCTGCGGCAAACTTCACCCTAAACCAGTCGTTGGCATTGTATTTGACTGCCAAACGGGGTTCCGGATTCATTTCTGCCAGCGAGGCATACCATTCCAGACGAATACCAGGTTCAATGATAAATTTACCAACGATGGCTTTATATTTGGCATATAAGCCAAGTTGGGTTGTATTTTCGGTTTGGTTGATTTCGGCGTTTACATAGTTTTTGAACAGGTATTCGGTGCGATAACCTTCCAGTTCCAACCCATATTTCAGTTCATTTTTTCCCATGAAATAGGTAAAATTCAACCCTGCATTAAACCCACTGATGGAACTTCTGCGGTCGTTGAGGGTAGTCGATTTTACCTTGGTTTCATATTTTGAATACGACACAATTCCTTCGATGAGCACAGGTGCTTTACCGGGAATCACCACAAAACTCGACCCTCCGCCATAGGAGTTCCAACCAAAATCAGAAATGGCTTTGTAGTTGTTTACCTGATCGGTAAAGTTAAACCCAAAAAAACTCACCTTACTTCCATTACCCGAATTCAGCGTAACTTTTCCATACAAATCGGCAAAGTTGAAAGGCAAACCGTCTTTATCAATATAATCGTAAAATATTTTGGAACTCTCTGCCAGGTAGGAATTTTTAAAGGACAGAATGAAAGAAACGCCCCCATCTTCAGCCGATTTTTGGGCAACCAAAGGACCTTCGAGGATGGCGCGGGCGCCAAAGGTAGAAGCACCCAAAACTCCCGACATCCGCTTTTTGTTTCCATCTTTGGTGGTGATGTCCATCACCGAAGAAATACGGCCGCCGTATTCGGCATTATAACCTCCTGTGTAAATGGCTGCATTGCGAATAAGGTCGGTTTCAAACACCGAAAACAGCCCAATAGAGTGAAAGGGATTGTAAATCGTCATTCCGTCGAGCATCACCTTATTCTGAATGGGCGAACCTCCCCGGATATAAAACTGACCTCCCTGGTCGCCGGTAAAAACAACCCCGGGTACCACCTGTAAATATTGAGCAAAGTCAGCTTGACCACCAACACTGGGAATTTGCTTGATGTCTTTTGGTGAAATTTTTACCACCGACATTTTGGTTTCGGTACGGGCTTCCGTTCGTTCGGCACTTACAGTAATGGTCTCCAGATTAACCGACCCCTTTTTTAAATATTGATTTTTGTTGATTAACGCTCCCTCGGCAAGGTGAATAGGCTGGCGAATGGTATCAAAACCCAGATAGGTTATCTTCAATACATAATCACCTGCCGGTATTTTTGAAATTAAAAAATATCCATTTACATCAGTAGAAGCCCCGAAGGTGGTGCCATCGAGCACCACATTAGCGAAAATGGCGGGCTCACCCGACTCTTCCTCGTAAACAAAACCACGAACCGTTGCATCCTGAGCCCTTACATATGAAGCAGTTAAGGTAAAAAACAGAAGTAATAATAAAATGTTTGTGTATCGATTTTTCATAGCCGAAAATTACATGTTAGCAAAGAAACGTGCAAAGTAACCAAAAAGTGTAATGCCAACGGCTTTTTTTCAACGAATTGGGAATAAATTTGAGCACAATTAAAAAATTCGGAGTTCACAAACATGAACGCAGCCGAAGTTTTCTGTTTTGATACACCCATGTAAATATTAAATCGGATACCTATCAGCGCATCTCAGCGTCCACCCAAATAAAAAATCAGCGCCCATCAGCACAAATCTGCGTCCAAAACAATACCAAATTTGAAATAGCAAGACGCAGATACCGCAGAAAACGCAGATCAAGGAAAACCCAAATCAGCGTCTAAAATAATCAGCGCCCATCAGCGTAATCTGCGTCCAAAACAACACCACATCAGAAATAGCAAGACGCATATACCGCAGAAAACGCAGATTAAGAAAAACCCAAATCAGCGTCTAAAATAATCAGCGCCCATCAGCGCAAATCAGCGCCTAAAATAATCAGCGCCCATCAGCGAAATCTGCGTCCAAAACAATACCAAATTTGAAATAGCAGACGCAGATACCGCAGAAAAACGCAGATCAGGAAAAACCCAAATCAGCGTCTAAAATAATCAGCGCCCATCAGCGTAATCTGCGTCCAAAAACTAATCAGCGCCCATCAGCGCAAATCTGCGTCCAAAAAAAATCAGTGTAAATCTGCGTCCAAAACAATACCAAATTTGAAATAGCAGACGCAGATACCGCAGAAAAACGCAGATCAGGGAAAACCCAAATCAGCGCCTAAAATAAT
The DNA here is from genome assembly GCA_965140775.1 of Bacteroidales bacterium. Taxonomy (GTDB): domain Bacteria; phylum Bacteroidota; class Bacteroidia; order Bacteroidales; family F082; genus UBA6244. The sequence continues at coordinate 3,631,236 of OZ223471.1, forward strand.
CAGCGCCCATCAGCGCAAATCTGCGTCCAAAAAAATAATCAGTGTAATCTGCGCCCAAAAAAATAATCAGCGTAAATCTGCGCAAATCTGCGTCCAAAATCCAAAATACGCGTCAACCACCGTAAATCTGCGCCAATCTAATACCTCACAATAGTACCTCCCCACGAAAACCCCACACCAAAACCGGCCAGCATGATGGTCATTCCACGTTTCAACTTCCCCTTTCGCTCCATGGCATGCAATGCAATGGGAATGGTAGAAGAAACCGTATTTCCGGTGGTCCCAATCTCAATAACCAATTTATTTTCAGGAATTTTCAGCTTACGCCCAATGGATTCAAGAATGATACGGTTGGCCTGATGAAAAACAAAAAAGTCAATTTGATCCATACTTAACCTATATCTCCCCAGCAATTCATTCACCAATTCAGGCGCCTTGGCCACTGAAAAATTAAACACCTCCGACCCATTCATAAAAAAATTACGGTGATTGCGCACATTACCTTGAGCATCTATAAAATCACCATCCGAAAACTCGGTGATAGGGAAACGCTCACGTCCCTCACGGATAATAATATGTTCATGCTTGCTACCGTCGGTGCCGAATACAAAATCCCCTGCCAAAGAACGATCGGGTCGTGCCGAAATCAAAGTGGCCGCCCCCGCATCTCCAAAAATCGCCCGGTTGGCTTTATCCTTTTCGTGAAGGGTTTTGGTGATGGCCTCTGCCGTAACAAGCAGCACTTTTTTGGCCCTACCCGCTCCTATCAGGCTGTCGGCCAAACTCAACCCGTACAAAAAACCTGTACAACCCTGATTAAAGTCCAGTGCCCCGCATTGCGGCGGCAGACCAACCCTCTCGTGCAGAATACAAGCCGAAGGAGGCGTAATATAATCACCCCCTGCTGAGCAAAACAATACATACCCTATGTCAGCCATGTCCATGCTGTGGTGGTCGAAAAGATGTTTTACCGCCTTCACGCCCATGTCAACAGAAGTTTCGTCAGGTTTGGTTACATGTCGGCTGGTAACACCTGTCAATCGGGTAAGTTCCTGAATTTTAAATCCGGGAAACAATTGCCCCATTTCCTCATTGGACAATATGGTTTCAGGAAAATAGCAGGCAATTTGTTCTATAAAACTGTGATTCATTACTTTTTCGATTTTTTATCCTCAGCATTGGCCAATTTTTGATAGTGAGCCGCATTTTTCGAATCGCCCACACTTTGGTAAAAATTCGCCAAAAAACTGTTAACGGCCTTTCCGGCCCCAAGTTCGGATGCTTTGGTATAATTACGCAACATGGTGGCCGTATCCTGATACATATAGGCATAATTACCGAGATTAATATAAGGAATATTGCTCTCCGGGAAAAGTTCCTTGATACGTTCGTTTTCTTTCACCGCCACGTCCACATGGCCTGCCATAAACTGCATGTTGGCCAACCGCGACAAGCTTACGGCAGCAGGACCATCCACATCAATTTCACGTTGGTAATAGTAAGCAGCAGAATCCCAATTTTCACGCAATTCGTAGGAGTAGCCCATGTTGTAAAAGGAGCTTCCGTTGTTGGGATCATATTTTAAGGCTTCACGAAAGTAATTCATAGCTTTGGCGAAATACCGTACACTTTCTGCCCGGGCAGTGTCTGCATCTTCAGGCCTGTTTTGTTTCAAATAAGCTTTTTCTCGTATAAGTGCTTGATTTCCATGAATTCTGGAATAGATTACCCCCATACTGTTGATCGAAGCCACATGCGACGAATCCAGCTCAATGGCCTTGGCATAATGTTTCTCGGCCAGATGAATTAAATTGGTAATAAACTTGTATGGATTCACGGGCTTGGCCAGCTCATAATTCACCTGATTAATAATTTCCGTGGCATATAAGTTATTGGCTTTCACAGAGTTTTCCAATCGGGGCATATCAGCCTTGAACAAATCGTAACTGGTTCGCCATTGAATATTCCGGAAATGCACATAATAGCCGTAGGGCGCCACAATCAAAAGTACCACCAACCCAATGCCGGCCAACTTCCGCGTTGGAATCATGGCGCTTTTTATGTTCGTTTTAAAGAGGATAAAAAGCAACCAAACCAATCCCATGGCAAAGGAGAGGGACGAAAAGAACACAAAGCGGTCGCCAACAATTCCGGGAACGGGTTTCACAAAATTGGCATACATCGACATGTGAATCAGGTAGAAAAGTATCACAAATGAAATCAGTTTCCTTTCCTTGATATACCTCAGCGCTACTGTCAGCATGCCCACATAAGCCAACGCCGACAGTATGACCCAGATGTTGCCAAAACCCACCACAGGAATCATGTTGTAGCCGTAATAGTATAAAAGAGGAAAGGGAATCAGCAACAGCTTCAAATAAAAGCCTAAACCGTAAAATCCTGTAGCCAAACGCTTCACAAAACTCGTTTCGAACACAAGCGGGTTTTCCATTAAACTATACACACGGTTGGTGGTCGGCAGCAGCCACATGCGCAATCCGAAAAACATGACCAGCAACCCAACCGATAAGCCCACAAAAATAAGGAGTTTCGACTTTTTAATATCCGTAAAAAAGTAGAGTACCAACGGAAAAACGGCCAACTGAACTATGGCGGTTTCTTTGGACATCAGCGCCAGCAGGTAGTAAAACAAACCCAAGACCAAATGACTGTTCTTTTTCAGGTCAGCCCAACGGATAAACTGCCAGATGGCCAAAAACGAAAACAAAAATTCAAGCAAAATATCACGGTTCTTAATGCTGGCCACCACCTCGGTGTGGGTGGGATGCGCAATAAAAACTACCGTCACCAAAAAGGCAAACCAGGGATTGTAGCCCCGAAGCAACCGTTTGAGCACCTTAAAAAGCAATAAAGCCAGCAAGGCATACAATATCAGGTTGATGGCATGACTTACATAGGGATTGTATCTGCTGTTGGCAGTAAACTGGTACTCCAGCGCGAAGGTGATGCGGGTAAGTGCCCGATAACCATAGGCTTGCTCTCCATCGTCGGAATACAAGGTGGTCAGGATTTCGGGTATGGCCTTGACACCCTGCACATTCAATTCGTTTTTGGTATTGATAAACCGATCGTCGAGGGAGAAATAGTTGAAAAGGGTATTGTAGTACAGCGCCACGGTTAACAATACCAGGGCGACATTAAAAAATATCCTCAACCTTCTCTCTTGAGTTGCCTGATCGATCAACTGCTTAGTAGCATTACGTTTTGATTTTCCCATCTTTCAATAAATTCAAACTACGTTTAACAAATCCCTCGAGGGTCTGCATGGTAAGTTGCTCTGCTTCAATAAATCCCATGTGTCCCACACCATCCAAAATCAGAGCTTCCGCATGTTTGGGAAGTTGTATTTGCGGGAGTATATTTTCCATGGATATGCGTGAATCCTGTTTTCCTACGACGAACATCACCGGAAAATCAAGGGTTTTCAACAACTCACGTTGATCTGTGCGCTCACGCATTCCTGATAAAGCAGCTATTACAGCCTCAGCGCCAATGTGCGAAGCCGATTCTTGCAGCCGTGTAATTTCCGGTTGACAACGTTCCATATTTTCCTCAGCAAACAACAAAGGGATAAATGAAACGATAAACCGCAAGGCATCTCTCTTTACCAGCTCGATGGTTTTCAGTCGGTTAATTTTCACCTCCTCCGAATCGGCAGCTGCGTGCGAATGAAAAAACACCAATCCCGACAGCATTTCCGGATATTTTTCAGCGAAAGCGGCGCCAACATATCCACCCATGGAATGACCCACATAAACACACGACTTCACCGCTTCAGCATCCAGCACCTCTTTCACTACGTCGGCCATCAGCTCCATGGTATGGGTTTCGGCCACACATGCAGACTTGCCAAAACCGGGCATGTCCACACAAATCACCTGATAATGCTTGGCGAGCACCTCCGAAAAACGATGCCAAATGCTGTGGTCTTCCAAAAAGCCGTGTATCAGCACCACACAAGCCCCCTCTCCCTGAACATGATAGGCCACTTGCTTGTCGCGAAATGAAACAGTTTTTTCCATGTAACCGAAAAATTTGCCGCAAAGATAAATGGAATTACCGGAGTCGTCGGAGAAATAATTCAATCAAAAACCTACTTTTGCTTTTTTTAACCCGCATCAACATGCATCCATTTTTAAAAAATAACAGTGATTCCATCATACAAAATTCATCCACCTACGTGGAGGTCATCCAAAAGCGGGCATTGGAAACTCCTGACCATGTGGTTTACAGGTTTTTAGAAAATGGAATTGATGAGTCGGAGCACCTTACTTATGCCGCCCTCGACCTGATTGCCAAAAAAGTGGGCCGGGTTCTCCAAGAAAAAGGCACAAAAGGTGATCGGGTATTGATGCTGTATCCCGCCGGGCTATCCTATATCGCCTCTTTGTTTGGTTGCATGTATAGTGGATTTATTGGGGTTCCTGCTTATCCCCCCCGCAAAAACCGGGGCCTTAAGCGGTTGCTCTCGATTATTGCAGATTCGGAAGCCAATTTGTGTTTGCTTACGCGACAAATTTATCAGGATATCGAACGGAATTTTGCCGACGAACCCCTTTTGAAAAATATCCAATGGATTGTTTATGAAGATATTGACAACCATAAAGCTTCATCATTTATTCCGACAGAAATTACGCCTGAAGACATTGCTTTGCTTCAATACACTTCGGGTTCCACCGGACATCCCAAGGGTGTGATGATCAGCCAACTCAACCTCTTGTACAATTCTGAATACATACGCCAATCGCTGGGGTTGAGCAAAAAAACAATAGGCATGAACTGGCTTCCTGTTTTTCACGATATGGGCTTGATTGGCGGTGTATTGCAGGTAGCTTATCTGGGAGCGGTCAACATTGGGATGCCTCCCACAAGTTTCCTTAAAAACCCGGGCAACTGGCTTCGTGCCATTCAGAAATACAAGGCCAATACAGGAGGCGGACCCAATTTTTCATACGACTATTGTGTCCAGAAAATCTCTACCGAAGAAGTCAAACTGCTGGATGTGAGCAGTATGAATGTTTTCTATTGTGGTGCCGAACCCATTCGTAAGGCTACTTACCAATCCTTTACCAACCATTTTTCACCCGCCAAAGCCCGATTAAATCAATTGTATTCCTGCTACGGGATGGCCGAAACCACGCTGATCGTTACAGGAATAAATGCCGGGTCGGAGCCCGTTTTTCTTAACCTCGACACGGAAGCTTTGTCGAAAAACAAGGTGGTGATTACCGATTCTGAAGCAAGGAGCACTGCCATTGCCGGTTGTGGTCATACGTGGATGGAAACGGAAGTGCGCATCATCAACCCCGACAATTTTGCACCTGTGGCCAACAACGAAATTGGCGAAATATGGGTGAGCGGTCCTACAGTGGCCAAGGGCTATTGGAACAAGAAGGAAGAATCGATGCGCACATTTCGTGCCCATACCTCTCAGGGCGAAGGCCCCTATTTACGCACAGGCGATTTGGGTTTTTTGCATCACAACGAATTGTTTGTTACAGGCCGCATCAAAGATTTAATCATCATCCGCGGAGCCAACTTCTACCCCGGCGACCTGGAATATACCGTGCAAAATGCCCATCCCGACTTGCGTGAAAACGGAGGAGCAGCCTTCCCCATCACCCACCAAAACGAAGAAGTGTTGGTGTTGGTGCAAGAGTTGGAACGCACCGCCATGCGTAACACCAACCACAACGAACTTATTTCCACCATCCGCAAGGCCATCGCCGAAGAGCATGAAATAGAGGCATTTGCGGTACTGCTCATCAAAACAGGAAGTATCTCACTGACCTCCAGCGGTAAAATCCAACGCCGACAAACCCGCTACGAATACCTGAATGGTGAACTGGAAATAGTAGCCCAATGGCAGAAGGAAATCACCGAAGGTGAAGCCCATACCACCAAAACAGTCCCAACGGAAGAAGGAATAAAAACCTGGCTTATCCAGTGGATAGTCCGCAATCAGCAGTTCCGCCCCGAAGACATCGATCCTGAGGTGAGTATCCTGCAATACGGTATCGACTCACTGGCAGCCGTTACACTGGAGTCGGAAATCAGCGACAAGTTCGGGTTTCAATGGCATGTATCCTCGTTTATGCTTGACCCCACCATCAACGGACTAGCCAAGGAAGGGATGATGATTTATGAGGAGGAGATGAAAGGATCTGTATAAAAAAACTTCTGGCGCAAGCGTCCGCTTGTGCCTTTAACTCTTTTACTTAAATGCAGATGTTACCCTCAACTGGCGCAAGCGTCCGCTTGTGCCCAAGCTCTTTTACTTGAATGCAGGTATTACACTAATTCAGCCCTTCCTGGCGCAAGCGTCCGCTTGTGCCTTTAGCTCTTTTACTTAAATGCACATATTACACGAATTCAGCATCCCGGAACACTCGCCCTCAGGTGAGCAAAGCAATAACGAGGATACCAACCCCTCCGTTTAAAACGACATATCACTTTATTCTGAAGAAGAATATAGAAACAAACACCGAACATTGAATCCCCAACCAAGAATATGGTTGTTGGTGAAGTCGTTTGGCTTTTCTAAAACTCATCCATATCCGTCTCGTAACCGGATTTATTTTTCTGGTCGAGTTGATATTTTTCACAATCAAATTCGATGCTTACATCCTTGAGGGGTTTCTCAAAATCGCCCTGACTAATGCCAAGGGCAGGATCGCCATATACTTTTTTCATGTACAAAGCCCAAATGGGTAAAGCCATGTTGGCTCCTTGTCCCAGACTAATACTTCTGAAATGCACACTGCGGTCTTCGGCTCCTACCCAAATACCCGTGGTGAGTCCGGGTGTAATTCCCATAAACCAACCATCCGACTGGTTTTGAGTGGTACCCGTTTTTCCTGCAATGGGGTTATTAAACCCATATTTATAGCGTAACCGGATTCCGGTTCCACTCTCCACTACCCCTTCCATCAGGCGCAACATCTTGTAGGCCGTTACTTCGTCCATGGCTTCGGTTTTTTTAGGCACAAACCGCTCCAGGGTGTTGCCATTGCGGTCTTCGATGGTGGTGACAAACACCGGCTGCACATACACACCCTTGTCGGCAAAAGTGTTCATGGCACCTACCATTTCGTACAGCGACAAATCCGGTGTTCCCAACGCGATGGAAGGTACTTCGGGAATATCCGATGTAACGCCCATTTTTCGGGCCATCTTCACCACCGATTGTGGCGAAAAACGACTAATTAAATATGCTGAAATCCAGTTGTTTGAATTGGCCAAAGCCCATTTCAGGGTCACCTCTTCACCTACACGGTCGCTGCTGGAATTTTTTGGTGTCCAAAAGGTTCCGTCATACAATTCCACACTGTAAGAAATGTTGGAAACGGTGTAGCATGGCGAATATTCGCCTTCCTGCATGGCCAAAGTATAGAGAAATGGCTTGAAGGTAGAACCAACCTGACGTTTGGCTTGCGTTACATGATCGAATTTAAAATAACGGTAATCGTTTCCTCCCACATAAGCCCTTACAAAACCGGTGGTGGGTTCCATGGACATGAGTCCGGCTTGCAGGAAATATTTGTAATAACGGATACTGTCAAGCGGGGTCATGACGGTATCGATGGGGCCATTCCAACTAAAAACGCGCATTTCGGTTGGTTGGCGAAACGACATATAGATAGAATCTTCCGGAATACCGGCCAGTTTCATCACACGAAAACGCTCGCTCCTGCGCATGGCTTGTTTCATGATCCGTTCCACCACCTCGGGCGCCTCATCCGCATCAAAGGCAAAAGGAGCGTAGGTATAGCCTTTCCAATGTTCGTAAAAAGCGGGTTGGAGGTCCTCTGCCAAATGCTCCTGCACAGCCTCTTCGGCATATTGCTGCATGCGCGAATCGATGGTGGTGTATATTTTAAGTCCGTCTTTGTAGAGGTTGTACGGAGAGCCATCGGGTTTGGTGTGATTGGCGCACCAGTCCTTGAGCTCGCCCCGCAAATACTCCCGAAAATAACGGGCAAGTCCCTGATTATGATCCAACTGTGCGTATTTCGTCACCCCCAGAGGGAGTTGTTTTACCGAATCGCATACATGCCGGGAAATGTAACCATATTTGGCCATTTGATCGAGTACCAGATTTCGGCGCTTCATGGAGGCTTCGGGCTGACTGATGGGGCTGTAACGTGAAGGGGCATTTACCACGCCTGCCATCAGCGCCGCCTCCTGCAAATTCAACGAATCGGGACTGCTATCAAAATAAGTGGCTGCGGCAGCCTTGATACCATAGGCATTGTGACCAAAAAACACGGTGTTCAGGTACATGGCGATAATCTCCTGTTTGGAATAATATCGCTCCAGTTTGATGGCCGTTACCCACTCCTGAAACTTACGTACCACCAGTTGTAATTTGTTTAAACGACCGCGGGGAAAAAGGTTTTTGGCCAATTGCTGGGTAAGCGTACTACCCCCACCCTTGCTGTCGCCGGTAGCCACACCATAAGCCACACGCAGTAAGGCACGCTCGTCGATACCCGAATGTTTTTCAAAACGTACATCCTCGATGGCCATAAGCGCGTTGATCAGGTTGGGACTGATGTGTCGGTAGCTGACGTTGGATCGGTTTTCGATAAAATAAGTACCCAAGAGCACCCCATCAGACGAATAAACCTCCGAAGCCAGGTTGCTTTCAGGGTTTTCCAGCTCTTCGAAGGTGGGCATCTTACCAAACCATTCCGAAACCACACCATAGAAAAACAACACCGTAAACAGTACTGCCAGCAACCAAAGCAACCAAAATTTGACCGCGTAATTAAAAAACTTTTTCCTAACGGGTTTGTCGTCTGCCATATGAACTAATTTTTAACCTGATCACTCATGTGTTATTACCTATTTGCCCGATTCATCCGATACCGCCAAACGAAGTCCTACCATTGATATTTCCTTTAAGGTATCGGTACGCATGGCTTGCTGAATATAAAACTGATAAGCCCCCGATTGCGGAAACACCAACTGAGTTCGAAGATTGATTTGGTCATCCTTTTCCTTGCCCCATCCTTTTCCCAGCCATTTGCCCGACAAATCTGCCAATGCACATTCAATGGTGTCGCGACTGATTTTTCCGTCAGGAAAACGTGTGGTCATAAAAACATAGAGATTGCTGTATCGATAATCGGTGGTATGCCTGAGGGTAAGGTCGAAATCGTAGGGCACCAGTGTATCGGCAATAAGCACATCAAACCTGACTGCCTCATTTTTGTACCAACCCGCTTCCGGGATGGCCACCTGTTGGTCGTAGATGGTTGAATTACCACAGGATGACAACAAAGCCATCACCAGCGAAAGCAATAACAATTTGGGCACTTGATTGGTCATAACGTATCGGTTACTATTATAATGAGCCAAAAGGGAAAATATTGCGTAAGTTGATTAAATATAGTTAGAATTCTCCATCAGGCGATCGCTGTCCGACAGTTCCTTTTGTTCCTTTTTCTCGGCAAACATCTCCAGGTCGGCGGGCAATTTACCACGACGGTTCATGTTCATGATTTCACGAACCTGTTCCGTATTGATGGCCATCATGTTCGCATTGTCGCCGGCATAGCAATACCACATAATCTGCTTAAACACATCACTCTTCACGTGGAAAGCCTTGCCTTTCTTGGTATTGAGGGGGGTATTCTGATCGGGGAACTTCCGTAAAGCATCCACATAATTATCCACCTCATAATTCAAACAGCATTTTAATTTACCACACTGACCGGCCAACTTCTGGGGATTGAGCGACAGTTGTTGGGCACGTGCCGAGTTGGTGGATACGCTCCTGAAACTGCTCATGAATGAAGCACAGCAAAGCTCCCTTCCACAGGGACCGATACCACCCAATTTGGCTGCTTCCTGCCGCACGCCGATTTGACGCATCTCGATTCTTACCTTAAAAGCATCAGCCAAATGTCGGATAAGTTCACGAAAATCCACCCGGTCGGAGGCTGTATAATAAAAGATGGCTTTGGTTTTATCGCCTTGGTATTCCACATCATTGATCTTCATCTCCAGCTTGAGTGACGATGCAATGCGCCTTGATTTTAATATGGCCGGATCTTCAAGTTGTATCACGTCCAGCCATTTTTCAATATCCACCACACGTGCATGGCGAAATATTTGTTTCATTTCACGCTTTTTGGCATCTTCGTGCTTGCGTTTCAACTGCAATTGCACCAAATCGCCCACCAAAGATACAATCCCGATGTCGTGACCCGGAGCAGCTTCCACAGCCACAATTTCGCCTTCTTTCAGCATCATGTCAGCCGGATAAAGATAAAAATCCTTGCGTCCGTTTTTAAATCTGATTTCAGCTACCTGCGGCTCGGTGCCTTGACTCGGCTGTGTATATCCTGCCAACCAATTGACGCTCGACAGCTTACAACACCGCTGTTGATTGATATTGGAGTTGGCAATCTCCGCATTGTTGATGGTACAACATCCACGGGAGGGTTCGCTATATATATGATTATCTTGAGGTTCCATTATTCAAATTGATGTACTAAAAACTAATGTTAATTGGCAAAGGTAAGAATTAATGGAGTACATCGCATGGACATATTTTGAGGAGCCAACTGCCACAAAAAAAAGCCCGACAACGGTGTCAGGCTTTTTTTGTGCAAATATGCTATTATTACATCATGCCGGGCATTCCGCCGCCCATGGGGGGCATGGCAGGAGGTTGGGCATTGGGATCTTTATGTTCTGAAAGTACGCATTCGGTGGTAAGTAACATACCGGCAATGCTTGAAGCATTTTCGAGGGCCACGCGGGTAACTTTGGTGGGATCGATCACGCCTGCAGCTTTCAGGTTTTCATATACTTCGGTTCTGGCGTTGAAACCAAAATCGCCTGTACCTTCTTTCACCTTGTTTACTACCACCGAGCCTTCAAGTCCGGCGTTTTCAACAATGCGACGGAGGGGTTCTTCGAGGGCTCTTCTGATGATGGCCACACCGGTTTCTTCGTCTTCGTTGTCCACTTTCAGTTCGCTCAGGGCGCCAATGGCACGGATGAAAGCTACACCACCGCCGGGAACGGTTCCTTCTTCGATGGCAGCACGTGTGGCGGCCAAAGCATCGTCGAAACGGTCTTTTTTCTCTTTCATTTCCACTTCACTGGCAGCGCCTACATAAATTACAGCAACACCACCGGCTAATTTGGCCAAGCGTTCTTGCAATTTTTCTTTGTCGTAGTCGGAAGTTGTGGTTTCAATTTGGGCTTTGATTTGGCTAACGCGAGCCATGATGTTGGCTTTGTCGCCTTTGCCGCTAACCAAAGTGGTGTTGTCTTTGCTGATGGTAATTTTTTCGGCTTCACCCAACATATCCAGGGTAGCGTCTTCCAGTTTATAACCTTTTTCTTCAGAAATCACGGTACCACCTGTGAGGATAGCCAAATCTTCGAGCATTTCTTTTCTTCTGTCGCCAAAGCCGGGTGCTTTTACGGCAGCTACTTTGAGCGAACCACGCAAACGATTCACAACAAGTGTTGCAAGTGCTTCAGATTCTACATCTTCGGCAATGATAATGAAAGGACGACCGGTTTGAACGGCTTTTTCGAGCACGGGCAACAGGTCTTTCATCACCGATACTTTTTTGTCGTAAATCAACACCAATGGGTTTTCGTAAACCACTTCCATTTTCTCGGTGTCGGTAACGAAGTAAGGCGAAATGTATCCGCGGTCGAACTGCATTCCTTCTACCACATCTACGTAAGTTTCAATACCTTTGGCTTCTTCCACGGTAATAACACCTTCTTTTTTCACCTTGCTCATGGCTTCGGCAATCAAGCTTCCGATGAATTCATCGTTGTTGGCCGAGATGGAGGCAATTTGTTTGATTTTGTCGTTGTTGTCGCCTACCTCTTCGGTTTGAGCTCTCAACGATTCAACCACTTTCAATACGGCTTTGTCGATACCTCTTTTCAGGTCCATGGGATTGGCACCGGCGGTAACGTTTTTCAAACCTGTACCATAGATGGCCTGAGCCAGGATGGTGGCGGTAGTGGTTCCGTCGCCGGCCAGGTCGTTGGTTCTGGAAGCAACTTCTTTCACCATTTGAGCCCCCATATTTTCTACGGGATCTTTCAGTTCAATTTCCTTGGCTACGGTAACCCCGTCTTTTGTCACCTGAGGTGCGCCATATGATTTTTCGATAATTACGTTGCGACCTTTGGGTCCGAGTGTTACTTTTACAGCATCTGATAAGGCATCAACGCCTTTTTTCAGTCTTTCTCTAGCCTCGTTATCAAATAAAATGTCCTTTGCCATTTGATTAAAATTTTATATTAAATTAAATTATTCCTTTTAAATTATTGCAAGTATGTCTTTTTCGCTCATAATCAGGTAATTTACACCTTCCAAACTGATTTCGGTGCCTGCATATTTTCCGTACAATACTTTGTCGTTCACCTTAACGGTTACAGGGTTTTCCTTGTTTTCGGCTGGAACAGCAACAACAATACCTTGTTGAGGTTTCTCTTTTGCGGTATCAGGAATAATGATTCCCGAAGCGGTCTTTTCTTCAGCTGGGGCAGGCAATATTACCACCCGGTCGCCCAACGGTTTCATGTTGATTTTTTCCATATGTATAATTCTGTTATGTGATCGTTGGTAGCCCTACTGTCATAATTTGTGCCAAACTACAAGACAAAAAAAATGTCAGAATGTTTATGACATTCTGACATTTTACATCATGTGATGTAGGAATATCTATTCGGCGTTGTTGTCGGTATCTTCGGCAGGAGGAGCTTGAAAATCGATGGGGGCAGCGGTGCTTTCACCGGCCACTTGTTCGATCACTTCCGATTGGTTTGGATCGGCTACACCAAAATCGCGGGGGATAATCATGGTGGCCGTCAGGCTCAGTACCAGCAAAGCGATGGCCAAACCCCAGGAAGCTTTTTCAAGAAAATCGGCAGTTTGCCTTACACCCATAAATTGTGCTCCACCGGAAGCAAAGTTTGAGGCCAATCCACCACCTTTTGGGTTCTGAACAAGTACAATTAGTCCGAGTAACACACTCACCACCAAAATCAATATTGAAATAAAAATATACATCGATTTAATTTTTAAGTATTTAGTTCTTTCTCTGCTTTTTCAATCAGGGCTGCAAAGTAACTACTTTTTTCCGGATATTTCAAACTTAATTTTTGATAAATTTTTATGGCCTTTTGCAAGTGTCCCTGATCGTAGTAAATGGTGGCCAGGGTCTCACTTACAATGCTTTCCTGATCTACCACACTTTCTTTGGCCACCTCCAGCGGATTGAAGAAAGTAGCCTTGGGGCGTGAAATACTGGGCTGGTTTTTAATAAACTCATCCAGAATTTCTGCTTTTGTTTTGGTACCTGATTTGGCTTTTGGCTTGGCCGGCTTCTTCTTTGGTTTTTCTTCTACCGTGGTTTCCTGCGCCGGAGGGCCTTCATTTTTCAGCTCCTCGATGTGTCGATTCACGATTTCCTTGAGTTCAAGTATGGACAAATCGAAATCGGACATGGGAGCCGCAGGTTCAGCATCCACCAATGGCTGCGCAGAAGGGGGTTCGGGAGTTTCTTTCTCGGCAGCAGCCTTGGGCTCGCTGGCCGGAATTGCTTCTTCAACTGGTTGTTTTACTGTCTTTTCTGATGTTTTTGATTCCGTAACGGATGCTGTTTTCACCTCTTCGTTCAGCGCTTCGTCGGGCAGAATAATTCTGACATTGGAAAGCCCTGCCCTGTCGATGTGTTTTTTAAGTATCCTGCGGTTGCCCGAATAAATGGCCGTTGTACGCAATTCGGTTTCGTAACGGACATCATTTTCTTTGTATTGGTTCACGGAGAGCAAGATGCGTGTGGTTGAACAGTAGGGAAATTCGTACACCAGAGAGGTTAAACCTGCAATGGTTTGTCCATTCAGTTTCTCGGGATGTTGCAGGTATTCAATAAATTCCACTTTGTTCATACACGCAGGATTTAGTTGGTCAGTTCATGCCTGATGGGTAATTACCAGTTGATTACCGCCTTGTTAAAAATATCGTCGGCCAGCATTTCGCTCAACTCATCAATAAGTTGCGACTTCACCGAATTGTAGTCGGTATTGGAGGCATAATCAATAAACTGGGTAAATTTAGTATCAAAATCCTTATCAGGCTCATATTTATTTGAAAATCTTACTTCTATGGTAATGGTAAGCCGGTTGAGTGCCGAAGTTTGATCGCCCTGGATGGCCACAGGGGTTGTTTTATAATCGAAGATAACGCCTTCCATGGCCAAATCTCCATTGCGCTCCACCATGGCCAGGTTGGTTTGACTGGTAAATTTATCACGCAGGGCATCCGTAAATATGGAGCTGAGTGTAGGTTCGACCAGCGATGCCTGATTGGGGAAATATTGAATGGAAACCGTTTTGGCCTCCGGGGGGATGGATGCTCCGGTAAAGGAGTAAACACCGCATGATGCGTGGGTTAACAGGACTATTACCGACATCAACACCCCTGTTCGCAACCAAATTTTCTGCACGGGTAAGTTCATTTACTTAATGTTATATTCTTTTATCTTTCGATACAAAGTTCGTTCCGAAATGCCCAGTTCCTGAGCGGCATTTTTACGTTTTCCACGGTGTTTCTCCAACGCTTTTTTAATCATTTCGCGCTCTTTGTCGGTAAGCGACAACGATTCCTCTATCACTTCAGGATGGTCGTAATCGTCCAGATCATCCAAATCCTCGGCAATTTCTCCCGGATGAGGGTGACTGATTTCCATTCGGTCCATCATTTTACGCTCCTGCGGAAGCAAATCCGACGAAAAATCTTTCACCAGCAAGGCTTTGGTTTGCTCCACATCCACATGGTGGTCTTCTTTGTCCAACAAATCTAATACAATCTTTTTGAGCTCGCCCATGTCGCGTTTCATGTCGAAAAGCACCTTGTACAATAGTTCGCGCTCCGAAAAACTTTCTTCTTCGTTTTTATGATAAAGCACCGGCAAACCTGTATTGTTGGCAACCGGCAAATAACGACTGAGTGTAGGCGCATCCACAAGTTTGTCCTGCTCAATAATGGAAATCTGCTCGGTCATGTTCTTCAACTGACGGATATTTCCTGGCCAATAATAGTTGCGAAGCACACGTACGGCATCGTCGGTAAGCTGCAGGGCCGGCATGCGGTATTTTTCGGCAAAATCGGCCGCAAACTTTCTGAATAACAGATGGATATCATCTTTACGTTCGCGTAACGGCGGCACAAAAATGGGGACCGAATTCAATCGGTAAAACAAATCCTGACGAAATTTATTTTTCTCGATGGCTTTTGGAATATCCACATTGCTGGCAGCCACCACACGCACATTTGTTTTGATAACCTTGGATGAGCCTACTTTGAAAAACTCACCCGTTTCGAGCACACGCAACAAGCGCACCTGAGTTGAAAGAGGAAGCTCGGCCACTTCATCCAGAAAAATGGTTCCGCCGTCTGCCACTTCGAAGTACCCTTTACGGGCTTCGTGCGCCCCGGTAAACGAGCCTTTTTCGTGACCGAACAACTCAGAATCGATGGTTCCTTCGGGGATGGCTCCGCAGTTAACAGCGATATAATGTCCGTGTTTACGTGCGCTTGCCTGATGAATAACCTTGGGAAACGATTCCTTACCCGTCCCGCTTTCTCCTGTTATTAAAACAGTTAAGTCGGTAGGTGCCACCTGCATGGCTATGTCGATGGCCCGATTGAGCAAGGGTGAGTTGCCAATAATTCCAAATCGTTGTTTTATTGATTGTACATCCATTCGCATAAATTTTGACCTTTAAAACAGCGTAAATTTCTCAACGGTGTGAGAAGGAACACGCTATCTTAATTCTGCATTAAATTGTCGTTCCAATGTCATTTGAATCCGACTCATGGTTTTTTCTATCACCTTGTCGGTGAGGGTTTTTTCAGCATCCTCAAGTATAAACGAAATGGCATAGGATTTCTTGCCTTCGGGAATTTTATCGCCTTCATACACGTCAAACACATTCACCGATTGGAGCAAACTTCTCTCGGCTTTGAAAGCGGCATCGCGGATGTCGGAAAAAGGAATATTCTTGTCGAGAAGCAAGGCCAAATCACGCCTTACCGACGGGAATTTATTAACCGGTTGGTAGGTAATGGCGGCCATGGGTACCCGTTTCAATGCCAATGTCCAGTTGATTTCGGCCATAAAAACCTCTTGCTTGATATCCATCAGGCGCAACAGTTTTTTACCTACCCTGCCCACCGTGGCCAATACCTTGTCTCCGACAACATAGTCAAGGGCTTCTGTTAAGTCGGAAGTGCCGGAAACCTTCGTCTGGATTTGTTTCCTGTCGAGACCTAAACGGGACAAAATGGCTTCCACCCAACCTTTCATTTCGTAAAAATCCATGGCTTTGTGGTCGCGATTCCAGCTTTCTTCGCCCATTTTTCCTGTAGCAACCAACAACAAGTGTTTTTCTTCAAAATAATTTTTCACACCTGCCTCCGGATTACCACCGGGTTTTTTCTGATAGATATTTCCAAATTCAAACAAGCGCAGATTGTTCACACGGCGATTGATATTATAATTTATCACTTCCAATCCGCCAAAAATCAGCGACTGACGCAACACGTTCAGGTCCTTGCTCAGGGGATTCAGCAAGGTTACACTTTGGTTTTCGTCCAAATCGCGGCTGACGGCGGCATATTCGCCTTTGGTGAGGGAATTATTCATCATCTCCACCATGCCCTGCGCCACCAGATAATCCGCAATCACCTGCTGAATTTTCTCCACATCCGGTTTTTGTCTGATGTTGAGGGATGAATGTAATTTTCCATCGGAATCTACATTGTTAATTCCATAAATTCGGAGAATTTCTTCAATCACATCCACCTCGCGGGTTACATCCACTTTAAAGGTAGGAATGGAGAGCAACAATCCGGCTTCCTTTTGCTCAACTATGCTGATTTCTAAATCGGTAAGGATGGTTTTAATCATTTCCCTGGGGATGGATTGACCTATCAAACGATCGATGCGATGGTACAGCACTTCTACCTCAACAGGCTTCACAGGTTGAGGATACACATCTTTTATGGTGGACGACACCTGTCCTCCGGCCACTTCCTGCATCAGCAGAATGGCACGTTTTAAAGCATATACGGTGATATTTGGATCCACGCCACGCTCAAACCTGAAGGAAGCATCCGTTTGAAGCCCGTGAAGTTTGGAGGTTTTACGGATATGCCTGGAATCGAAGCAGGCACTTTCAAGAAAAATGGAATGGGTTTGGTCGCTCACGCCAGAAGTTAGTCCTCCGAACACGCCGGCCATACACATGCCTTCATCACGGTTACAAATCATGAGGTCTGTTGCGGCCAATTTCCGTTCTTCTTCATCGAGGGTAACGAAAGGTGTGGCATCTTCCAGTTTTTTTACAACAACCTTATTACCAACAATTTTAGCAGCATCAAAGGCGTGCAATGGCTGACCGGTTTCGTGCAACACATAATTGGTAACGTCCACAATGTTGTTGATGGGTCGGACGCCTATGCGCTCCAACCGACCTTTAAGCCAATCGGGCGATTCTTTTACCACAATTCCTGACAGGGTAACTCCGGCATATCGCGGACAGGCTTGGGTATCGAGAACCTCCACTTCTACATCCAGATTGTTGTTTTGAACTTGAAAACCGGCCACATCGGGCATGGTCATTTGATATTTACGGGTATTGAGTTCCTGATTGAGTCCGGCAGCCAAATCACGGGAAACACCCATGTGCGAAACGGCATCGGAGCGGTTGGGCGTAAGCCCTATCTCAAAGATAACGTCGCTTTCGATGTTGAAATACTCGGCAGCGGCGGTTCCTGTGGCGATATCACCCGGCAATACCATGATACCGTCGTGGGAGGTTCCCAAACCAAGCTCATCTTCAGCACAAATCATCCCTTCGGAAACTTCGCCACGTATCTTCGACTTTTTTATCTCGAACGACTCATCGCCGCTGTACAACCTGGTGCCCACAGTTGCCACCAACACCTTTTGTCCGGCAGCCACATTGGGTGCACCACAAACGATGGGCAAAATATTTCCACCACCCACATCCACGGTGGTTACGCTAAGTTTGTCGGCATTTGGATGTTTTTCGCAAGTGCGCACTTCACCTACCACTACTCCTGACAATCCTCCCGGTACCGATTGGTATATCTCAGTTCCTTCTACTTCCAGTCCGGTATCGGTAAGCACGCGCGACACCAGTTCCGGATCCACATCCAGGTTGATGTATTGTTTGAGCCAATTATATGAAATCTTCATTACAAAAATATTTGAACTTGAATGGGCAAAAGTAACGAAAATCGGCCATTCTGTATCACCGGAATGACAAAGACTGCATATTTGTCAGGCGCACCTGTTTAGGAAATTCGTCCCCAGTTGCGTTGCTGTTGGCGCATTTGGAGTAGTTGTGTACGCAGGAGTATATTTTTGGGATCGGACAACTGCTCGTCCTGGTCGAGTATTTCTTCGGCCAACTTTCGGGTGAGGGCAATGAGTTCGCCATCTTTGGCCAGGTTGGCGATACGTAAATCGAGTACGCCCGATTGCTGTGTTCCTTGCATGTCGCCGGGTCCACGCAGTTTCAGGTCGGCTTCGGCAATTTCAAAACCATCATTGCTTTTCACCATGATCTCCATGCGCTTGCGACCTTCAGCCGTAAGTTTATAGTCAGACATCAGGATACAATAGGATTGGTCGGCACCCCTGCCCACACGACCCCGCAGCTGGTGCAACTGCGACAAACCAAAGCGTTCGGCATTTTCGATAACCATCACCGAAGCGTTGGGCACATCCACACCCACCTCTATAACCGTTGTGGATACCATGATATCGGTCTTTCCTTCCACAAACCGTTGCATTTCGAAGTCCTTTTCATCGGGTTTCATCCGTCCGTGGAGGACGCTCACCTGGTAATCGGGCAATGGAAATTCGCGTTGTATGAGCTCAAAACCCTCCATCAAATTTTTTAAATCCAGGTTTTCGGATTCGGAAATGAGCGGATACACGATGTAAATCTGCCTTCCCAATTTAATTTGGCTGCGAATGAAACCCATAACATACAACCGTTTTGAGTCGAAATAGTGTACCGTTTTTACGGGCTTACGACCGGGAGGCAACTCGTCAATCACCGAAACATCCAAATTTCCATACAGAGTCATGGCCAGCGTACGCGGGATGGGCGTGGCCGTCATGACCAACACATGCGGAAGCACATGACTTTTTTGCCACAATTTGGCGCGCTGTACCACCCCAAACCTATGCTGCTCGTCGATGACCACAAAGCCCAGGTTTTTAAATTGTACGGTATCTTCAATCACTGCATGTGTTCCGATTAGGAGTTGCAATTGTCCCTCCAGCAACCGCTGATGGATGTGGGTACGTTGTTTTTTTCGGGTAGTTCCTGTGAGCAGGGCCACCTCAATATCCATATCGCCCAGAAAATTGGTGATACTTTTAAAATGCTGCATGGCCAATATTTCGGTGGGAGCCATCATACATGCCTGAAACCCATTGTCGATGGCCAGCAAAATCATCATCAAGGCCACCAGGGTCTTTCCACTGCCCACATCACCCTGCAGCAACCGGTTCATCTGTCGTCCGGTTTTCATATCCATGCGCATTTCTTTGATCACCCGTTTTTGGGCATTGGTCAGCTCAAAAGGGATATGTTTTTCGTAAAACTCAAGAAAATGGGGACCTACCTGTTCGAAAATTTGTCCTGAAAACTTGCGTTGGAGTTTGTTTTTCTGCGTAAGCATATCCAACTGAATATAAAGCAACTCCTCAAACTTGAGTCGTCGCGTGGCATCGGGTATCAGGGAAATATCTTCCGGAAAATGGATGTTGACCAATGCCGGGCTTCTGGCCATCAACCCAAACTTATCGATAAGGTATTGAGGCAAATTCTCCCGAATTTGAGATACAGTTTGATTGAGCAGTTCACGTATCAAGAAACCAATGCCGCGGGAACCCAGCCCCACATTTTTCAATTTTTCGGTGGTGCTGTAAATCCCCTCCAATCGGGGTCCGGAGATAGCCCGAACTTCACCGGTATCATCTTCCACCTCGGGATGCACCATATTAAACTTGTTCCTGAACACCGATGGCTTTCCAAAAATATAAAAAGATTTGCCGATAGTAAAATGGTTGACCACCCAACGCAGCCCTCTGAAAAACACCAAATCGATACTTCCGGACGCATCGGCCACGGTAACGGTAACGTAAGCCGAACGTTTTACGCCACTTTGCTCCACCGATTGCACGCGGGCACGGATTTGAACATAGGCGGTATCGTTGACGATATCACGAATTTGTACCACCTGACTTTTGTCCACATACCGAAAAGGATAGTAGTTGAGCAAATCGTCGTAAACAGCTATTCCTAACTCCTTTTGAAGCAGCTCGGCCTTTTTGGGGCCCACACCTTTCAGGTAGGTGATCGGAGTTTGAAAAATATCAGCCATTTATTCAATCAAAAGGTTAACAAGCAAAGTTAGGGATAATCTTGTCAGGTAAACCCTGAAAAAAGTCGAAAAAAAAACTCCCCGAAGTTGGGGAGTTTTGCGTGAGTTATGATTTGTCCTAGTACTGCCAGAGGTCTTCCTCAAAGCGGAACATTTCACGTTTGATACGTTCAGATTCCAATAAGGCATCCACTCCGGTGGCATAGGCATTGATTCGGCGATCGTAAACGTTTTGCTCTTTGTAGATATAACTATCGAACAAGCGTTTCCAGAACACCTCATCGTAGGTGAGGCGCATGGCCGAGTTGAATTCGTTGAATACCAATGCCTGAGCCAACACTTCCCTGGCCTGAGCATAGCTGATCCAGAACATGGGCTCGGTTACTTCCTGACCGTCGCGTTCCTTTATCATCACAGGACAAAGGGCAATGATGCGCACCATCATCTGACTGCGTTGTTTATCAAAATACCAGTCTTCTTTCACCCTCAACCTCATCACCTTGGTGGGATCGAAACTGGTGATAATCACCGTATCGTATTCCTCGTAAGGAGGATAGGGACGACGACCCATTTGGTGCAGGGTATCCGTTTGCCGTCCTACTATTTCGTTGTAGGTGATGGGAACCAGCAACTCATCGGTATTGGACAGGTCGTAAGCGGTAAAATGACCACCTTCCTTCAATGCATCAAGAATGACCATGATGAACGACTTCCAATTTTGTTGTGGATCGAGGGGGTAATAGAATCTTTGGTTAAACTTTTGCCTAAAATCAATTTCTCTCCAGAGCCGTTTCGACCACATCACGTCGGCCTTACGAATGGTAGGAAAGGGAATTGGTTTTACATCCACACTCCACGATTCTTCGGGGAAAAGCCCATCAACAGGGGCTTCATCGATGATCTGTGCTACCGAAGAAACGGAGAGCAGCATGGAGAATGCGAATATGGCAACAAACAATTTTTTCATCCTGTACAGTATTTTATTTAAGTTCTAAGTTCACGGGGTTGAGTGCCCTGATGGTTCCATCGGGTCCCTGTGATTGGATATTTTCAAAGAAGAATTTCTGCTTCGACTTACCATTTTTAATCAAGTTAACCACTTCAGGGGTAAATTGGTTTCCACGGATATTTTTTGGAATAAAGTCACCGTTGATAATGGTAGCGAAGGTGTAGGAGGTTACGATAAAATACAAATCGAAGTTAAAGTCTTCCATGTTGGGAATAATGGCGCCGGAGGCGAGCAGTACGTTTTTGTCGATGGTACCACCGGTTTGACCTGCGATTTCGGCGATGGGATCGGGAACACGTTTCACACGAAATTCCGAAGAACCCAATTGCAGCACTTTTCCGTCGATTTCGGCGGTTGCGCTTACAGTGGCAATACTTTTTCCGGTTGGTTTTTTATCGATGCGTACAATCCAGTCATTGGATTTGGGGTCTTTTTTCAATATACCGGTACTGATGACGGGACGAATTTTATCCTGCGGCAAACCGGGAGAAGAAATGGAAACAGGGTTGTCCACACCAATGTAGAACACGTTCATTTTGAGGGGAGCCACCGTAAGTGCAGGAGGAGCTACAATATATTCCCCACTGTAATCGTAGGTTTTAATGATGCCTGTTCCAGGCTCACGCATAATGATTTCACCGGCATAACGCTGCAAACCCTCGGCGTTGGTTGGGAACTCCAGGTTGATAACTCCACTTTCACCTTTAACAAGGGTTGCACGATTCATGTTTGCTTCAGTAACTTCAGTTACACCTTGCAGCACACGACTTTCGAGTGCTGTTTTTGAATCATAGGCAGCTACGAGCACCTCGGCTTCATATTTTTGACCTTTGAATACATAGGTGCTTTTGGGAATCACTTTTGCGGCCACGTTATCAAATTTAAAGTCCTTTTCGGTCACCTGCGCATACAGGTAGTTCAAAGAGTTGAACTGTGCAGAGCGCACCTCGGCAATAATTTTGTTAACGATGGTAATGTCGGCAGCGAGGATAGTATGAAAGAAGTTGTGCATTTCCCAATCCTGACGTTGACCATCGGCATTTCGGTAAACGCCATCAGTTCTAAGGCCAATTTTATCAGAATCCTCGGGTAAATCCATGGCACTGAGCACCACATCACGAAACTCTTTCATTTTGGCGGAAAGCACATAGGCCTCACCATTTTTGGTTCCCACCATGTAGCGGGTAGTTTCGTTGTATTTATCCTTGGTGCCAACAGCTTTCAGATCCAACGTCTTTTTGGCCACACCATTGATAATGGTATCAGAATAGTACAAATTCATGACTTCCGCCGAATCTTTACGTTCGGCTTCCACCACCAAATGAAATTTCAAACGTTCGAGATAAGCCAGAAACTTTTCAGCTTCGGCCTGCACTGTTTGGGCTTTTTCCCAATAGGGGCCCACTTTGGTTTTATTCAAGTTATATTGCCCCTCGAATTTGGCATATGATTCGGCCACTTTTGCTGCAACACTTTCGTTGGTAGTTTCCATGGATTTGTTCACAATCAGGAACGCATCCAGAATTTCCTTCGAAACGTTAAGCGCCAGCAATGCCGTGAGTACCAAGTACATCATGGAAATCATTTTCTGCCGTGGGGTTTCTTTATATCCAGCCATTTTTAATTATTTTTTTTATGGAAAAATCCGTTAATACACACGTTGATTTGGTGTTAACCGTTCATGTTCATGGCAGAAAGCATGTTGCCATAAACCTTATTCAGTGAACTCATACGTTGTGTCAGGGTTTCCATCTGACCGGAGAATTCGGCGGTTGATGAAGCGGATTGCTCAAGTTTGTTGAGGAATTCGTTCATGGTACCTTGTAATTTTTCAGAAGATTCGAGCGCCTTGTTACTACCTTGC
Organism: Bacteroidales bacterium; assembly: GCA_965140775.1. Classification (GTDB taxonomy): domain Bacteria; phylum Bacteroidota; class Bacteroidia; order Bacteroidales; family F082; genus UBA6244. Next base: position 3,654,612 of record OZ223471.1, read on the forward strand.
AATTGAATTTCGTAAATGGCATTGAGTGCAGACAGGTTTTCGGCGATCTTTCTGAGTTGTTCGTTGTAAGCACCACCTTCGAGGGCTGTGAAGTCGAGAGCAGAAACTGATTTTGCCAGCAGGTCGGCTGATTTTTCGTAGCTGTCGGCCAAACTTTGAGCTGATTCGGTAGCAGCTTTTACAGTACCGGCAAATACTTCGGTGGTAACGGCATCGCGTTTCATGGTGTCGGCAACTTCTTCATATGCACCGGCCAAAATGGCGGCTCCGTCGCTCACCTTTTTCACGTTATTGGCGTAATCGCCTGCAGCTTCCACATCTTTGTCAATTACCATACCCAGTTGTTGGGCAGAACCGGCGGCTGTTTTCATGTTTTTGTAGAATTCTTCTGAAACTACTGATGCTTCGGTAAAGGTATTCAGTTTGGTGGCGTTGTCAGAAAGTTTTTCCATACCCTGTCCGAGTCTGTCGATGGCCTTTTGATCTATTTGCGCCTTTTCCAACATTTCGTTCAAACGTTCGGCGGGAGATTTGCTTTTGGAGAGTTCCTTATCTTTTACGCTACCATACATACCGGCCAATTCAGGATAAACGAGGCTCCAATCGGGTTCGATAAACGGGGGTTCAAAAGCAGAGAGAAAGAATATGAGCGCTTCGGTACCCAGCCCTATAATCAGCATTTCATCGGCACCTTCGTAGTGGTTAATTTTAAACAATGCGCCAATCAATACGACGGTTGCACCCCAGCCGTATACGAAACTCATCACTCTTTTATACTTCCTTGATTTTACAAAACTAAATAAGCCCATGACTTTTTTCTTTTAAATGTTGGATTTGTGGTTGAACTGTTAATTATAAATTCTTGATGCTTTATTTGGGTTGTCTCCTTTGTTTCTTCCCAGGTAAGGCTGAATGGTGCGGAATCCGATGTAGGATTTTGAGGTATCCTGATATTCGAACGCACGGGTAGTTACCTCCAGATAGTAGGCAATATCTTTCCACGAACCACCTCTGATTACTTTACGTTTCATCACGGCAGGATCGTCTTCTTTTGCATTGTAAGTATAGTTGGGGTTCATGTCCCAGGTAAAGTTGTAGGACGATGGATCGTAGGCGCTGTTAGTCCATTCGGCCACATTACCAGCCATATCATACAATCCCCAGTCGTTGGGAGGATAGTGAGCAGCAATAACGGTTCGCAGACCACCATCGCCGATATAGTTACCCCTTTCGGGTTTAAAGTTGGCAAGGAAGCAACCTTTTTCGTTGCGGGTATAGGGACCTCCCCATGGGTAGGGATTGAGGGCATAACCACCACGGGCAGCCCATTCCCATTCGGCTTCGGTAGGCAGACGGAATTCGGCCAACGCCACTTCACCTTTTTTGGAACGCAGGTGTGAGTTGAGGTATTCTGTTCTCCACACACAGAAAGCGCGGGCTTGTTTCCAGTTCACGCCAACTACGGGATAGTTATCGTAAGCAGGATGCCAGAAATATTTCTCGGTCATAGGATCGTTGAAAGAATAGGTATAATCGTGAATCCATGCCAGCGTATCGGGATAAACGGCAATGGTTTCTTTACGCACATATACCGAACGGTCGCGCAAACCCTGGGGGCGGTTAGCCAAACCGGCATTGCGGTAGTCGGCATCTTCCGAGAAATCTTTTTTTGCAGCAGCATGCAAGTCAACCCAGTAGTACTCATACATAAGTTTACGGGTATCGATTTCTTTACGACGGAAAAAACGTTCGTGTTCGGGAAGATACATATCTTCGAGCACATCGCGAACGTCCTGATCTTCACTATTCCATTCGATGTCGGTCTTCCAGTTGAGATATGGAGGATCGTACACTTCACCTGTTTTTTCATTTTCTTCAATCAGGTACTCTTCCGGACGCACATCACCCAGCATGGTGCGGGCAATGGAGTCGCGTACCCAATTGACGAACATACGATACTTGTCGTTGGTGATTTCGGTTTCGTCCATATAAAAAGCCGATACAGAAATGGTTTTGGGCTGTATTAAATTGCTATGCGTGAGGTCTTCTTCGCCAGCGCCCATGGTGTAACTACCTTGCGGAACAAACACCATTCCATAGGGATCGGGTTGATAAAACGGTTTGGAATTTTTACGGGTTCCAACTAGTTCGCCGTTTCCTGAGTTGCTGCAACTACCCAGTAATACAATAGCCAACAGGTATAAAATCAGTCGTTTCATTATTTGAATTTTGATTTATGTCGATTTTTTTCCTTTTTCTTTTTATTTTCAGGTGGCCAAAAGTAGAAAAATAAGTTCATCATTTCACACTCGACCGTTATTTTTGCGTTCGCCGTTATAAATATCTCGTGTTTTTATAACTCGTCTGCGATTTATCACCCTGTATTTTAAAACAATAACTTAAACTAACTTCATGACTTCCAGGCACTCCCAAAGTCATGGTATTTACATCGTAGGAGTACCCGATTCCAAAATCTTTAAAGCGCATTCCTATCAACACGCCCACGGATTCCTGAAAACGATAATTAAGTCCTCCCCAGAACTTTGCATTGTAATTAACGATAGCACCTAAATTATATTGTGTGGATACCAAATCGCTTTGAATGAGGAATGAAGGCTGAATTTCAAATCGTTGGTCGCCGGGCATAAAAAAGTTGTATCCGCCGGTGATGTAAAAGGTGCGATCGGTAGATATTTGTCCATCGCCTTGGTCAGACAATTTGATAAAAGTAGATTTTATTATGTTGGTTACCGACACGCCAAGATAATAATTGTCTGCTGACTTAAAATACAAACCTGCATTGGCATCAAAACGCATATCGCCCTGAGAGCTTTTTAGGATTACGGGGTCGTCGTCCACATATCTGTACTTACTTCCGTCGATGGTTCTGTTTTTGAGATCGATGCCAACACCAATGCCCAGAGTTCCGAAGGATAGTTCCGCATGATAGGAATACCCCAACACCACACTGATATCGCTCCAGTTATAGGTAGCTTTATCCTGAATAATGGCTCCGCCAAAACCGCCATGCAAAAATTTGATGGGCGTATCGGCAGTAACGAGATAATCTTCGGGAGCGGCATTTTCACCGTTTTCGTAATCTTTAAAACCGGCCCATTGCTGCCTCGAAATACCATTGATACAAATCCCCTCGCGCATACCTGCATAAGCCGGATTGTACAACATCGTAGCACCGCGGTAATGTGTAAACTGCGGTGCTTGTTGTGCCTGCATGCCTACAGTAGCAAGCAAAAGCACAAGAATGGATATGTGGGTAAATCGTTGTTTCAAGTTACTTATTAATGAACTGCTAAAGTATAAATTTTCCTTGTAATAACTCCTGATTACCACGAATTGTTGCCCTATTGACAGCGTTTTTCCGAAAACGGTTGCAAAACTCAAGCTCATTATACAGGTCGTGTTAGATTAAAGTTACTAATCTGCTGATACATAGGTCCGGCAGGAAGCAGTATACTCCGGTACAGGAAGGCTTCGCGGATGTTAATTGTTTGTTGAAAACTAAATCGAAATTCATCCACCACCTTTTGGAAGTATTTTTTGTTTTCCAAAGATTTGATTCGGCCCAGAGACAGGTGTGGTACAAAATTTTGACGGTCTTTGAGGAATCCTCCCTCATGTAATCCGTCGATGACAGCATGACCCAATTGAGCCAAAGGTTCAGGATTGGAAGTGCCAAGCCAGATGACTTTGGGCTGATAAGAACTTCCGAAAATTCCCAGATGATCCAGATGCACTTCGAAGGGAGCGAATTGGGAGAACACCTTATATAATATGGTGTGAATGTGTGGAATACTTTCGTTGGGTGTAGGGCCGAGAAACTTGAGGGTGATATGCATGACCGATGGCTCCACCCAGGTGATGCGGTTGAGCACCAGCTTACGTCGGAATTCAAGATAGTTTGAAACAAACTGCTGATCCGGAACAACTTTTACGGCAACGAATAATCTTTTCATAAAAAACACGACAAAAGTAGGAAGATATTTACAAAAAACTATTACATTTGCAGCCTCAAATCTGAGAACAGTTCATACAAGTAGGGGGATTAGCTCAGTTGGCTAGAGCGTTTGACTGGCAGTCAAAAGGTCAGCGGTTCGATTCCGCTATTCTCCACGCTAAAAATCAAGGCTTTGCAGAAATGTGAAGCCTTTTTTGTTTGGAGTGGGCTTTTTGCATTTTTTCACGGTTTGAAAAATATGTAAACCAACTTTGTAAAGATAAGTGTACCTTTCACTGTTTATTGACTAAAAAAAGTTGGGGATTCTATTTTTGTCAATATCGACAAAAATAGATATCCATAGAAATGGTTCGATTGTGTATTCACTAGTTAAAGTATTATACATAAACAGCGTAGTGCCAACTTCAATTAATAGTTGGTATAACATCTCTTCGAAACCATTCTTGGTCACAACAAAGAAGTAGAAATCATTGTTCACCATCCATACTTTTACTAATTGCTTTATCTATACTGTTTATAAATTGGCTCCGGTGTTAATGCGCTTTATGTTTTATATTACATTTAGGGCTGCATTACTCAATAAGTAATGATTGATCCAGAAAGAAACTAATATTCACATTCATAACCTGTTACCATTGAGTATTGGGACTTAGCAGGCGAAGCTTTGAAGATTGGAGAAGGGGTATCTACTACTGTGGTTAAAAAGTTAATCGAGTATTAAGGAGCAATCATAAGTATATTAATTAAAAACCTTAGGCTAACCAATAATAAACTTGAACACGCTAAAGAACATAAAATTATCTTATGATACCCATAGAGGGAATAATGTTGTATTGGTCAGTTTTAAATATGATAAAGATTTATTGAAAGAATTAAAAGGGATTGGAGGTGCAAAGTGGAGTCAAACAAAGAAGACTTGGTATTTTATTGAAAGTGACTTCAATTTATCTCAGTTTTTACATGTGTTTAAATCTAAATCATATGTTGATTATTCTGACTTGAAAACAATAAGTAAAGCCAAGACAGATAAGCAAAAACCAAGAAAGAAGGATAAACAGACTATACCAAATGCATATTACGATTTGCTGGATCAAAAAAGGTATAGTGAAAGTACCAAGGCAACTTACATTAACTATTTTGGGGACTATGTCAGATACTTTAATGGAAGAACCTTAGAAGAAATATCTGTTGAAGAAATTAATGGATATATATTGGAGTTAATACGCAACAAAAAGATATCTGCTAGTCAGCAAAACCAGCGAATTAATGCTATCAAGTTTTATTACGATAAGATTTTAGGACTGGAAAAACTATACATTAGTATCGAGCGGCCACGAACAGCAAAAACTCTCCCAAAAGTAATTACCGAAGAAGAGGTTTCAAAAATGTTAGAATCAGCTTCCACTCATAAAAACAGGTTAATAATAGCATTGATATACTCTGCCGGCTTACGAAGAGCTGAGTTATTAAATTTGCGAAAGGAAGATATTATTTTTGATAAAAAGATGATATTTGTTAGGGGTGGTAAGGGTAAAAGAGATAGAACGACATTACTATCTGAATCTGCAATGGAGATATATAAAATCTATTTGGAAAGATATAAACCAAATTATTGGGTTTTGGAAGGACCCAATAGGAAGAAGTATTCAGCAACTAGTGTTGGAAACATTGTTAAAAGAACAGCAAAAATTGCCAGGGTTTCAATTGAGGTTACTCCACATATTCTGAGACACTCTTTTGCTACTCACCTACTGGAACAAGGTGTTGACTTGCGATATATCCAAGAGCTATTAGGGCACACCAGCAGTACAACAACAGAAATTTATACACATGTTTCACAAAAATCGCTTGCAAAAATAAAAAGCCCATTAGACCGAATTATCCATCATAACAAACAGGTTAATAGCGACTTGGGAAACTCGTCCTAAATGGGATATAAAAACACAGTAACTTTACACATACGTTGGCGTGCATTTAAAGAAACCATGAAAATCACCTTTAGTATCATATTGACTTTATGTTTCAGCTTGACAAGCTTTTCTCAAGAAACATATACTTCAAGGAAAGGCTCGAGATTCTTCCCAGGACACTTACATATAGTCATAAATATAGACAGCACGGAAGTTCATTATCAGCTGTTTAATCATTGGTATAGTTTATCTTATGCTCAATACCGTGACATAAAAATTCCTTTCAGTGAATTAGAAAAATACGGAAAGGAAAATGACACATTGAGCATTATCGTTCTCGACAGTAAAGTCAAACTTATTGATAAGAGAAATAAGCTTGACCAAAGAATCAAGCATCAGAAACTCTGTGCCTCAGTTGAAACCATGAGAAAAATATCCTACGCTAATTCAATTGCGCAGAAACATGATGACATGATGCATTTTCATTTATATGAATACGAAGATTTAGAACTAACAGAAGAAGAGTTTAAGGAACTTGTAGATAAAAACTTAGAAGAAGAAATAAAAAAACGACACGCCAATCGAGTAGACGGCTCCGCCAGAATTAACTGACGGAGTGCGCCTCTCACACCACCGTACGTACGGGTCTCGTATACGGCGGTTCTCTAGATCAAGGGAAGTAAATCGAAGGTTGCTGGGGTGAAATTTGATGATAAACGTTTGAGAGTGATTCGTATCCCCGTTTTCGGAGCCTTTCTATCGTGATGGTAGTGCCCAAGATAGGGCTTTGGGCTACGGCCCATCCACCCATTCTGGTTCGGCTCCATGCATAGGCTTGACCGTTTTCGACGCCCAGCCGAATCAGGTTCTTCCTTTTTCTGTCGGGTTTCTTCCAGTCGTGCCAGATGCAATAACGGATACGGTTACGAAGCCATCCATCCATTTTAACGAGTTTTTGTTGAATATTGGCCAGCTTGTAATAGTTTAGCCAGCCCCGTTGGATAAGCTTTAGTTTATCCATCCGGATCTCAAAACTCATCGGTGAAGTTTTGCGGGTGACCTCTTTCAATTTCGACTTGAACGTTTGCCAGCTGCTTTTAGAGACTACGAGTTGATATTTTCCCTTTTCACCCTTGCGATAAGTGGGCACAAAGCCGTATCCCAGTAGATGAAAGTTTACTGGTTTTCGGATGCCACTTTTCTCTCGGTTGATAGGAAGTTTCAGGTGATCTCGTAAGAATAGGAATATCTCGTTGCCCATCATGCGGGCTTGCCGGTTACTCGTGCAATAAATACTAAAATCATCAGCATATCGCACAAACTTGAGGCCTTTGTCGGTCATCTTCTTGTCCAGTTCGTGTAGCACGATATTGGACAGTACCGGACTGATTGGGCTGCCTTGAGGTACTCCCTTACGGCGCTTATGAAGTTTGCCATTTATTGCAATGGGCGCTCTTAGCCACCGTCGTATCAAGCACATAGTTGCTTTGCATTTGATCTTGCGGTATAGCAATTGTAGCAAAAGCATGTGATCCACTTCATCGAAAAATCCTTTCAGGTCTATCTCCACAATGTGTTGATTGCCCGAATTGATGTATTCAAGTGATTTGGATATGGCCTGATGGGTGTTCCTATGAGGACGGAATCCGTAGCTGTAACTGGAGAACTCTTTCTCGTATTGAAACTGAATTACTCTCAGTACTGCTTGTTGGAGCATGCGGTCTACCGTGGTGGGGATGCCTAAAAGTCGGGTTTTACCATTCTTCTTGGCGATTTCCTTTCCACGGACAGGTGGTGGCATGTATTGGCAGTTATAAACTTGTTGCTCTATCTCTTGACGATGTTGGTCAAGGTAGGCTTTGAGTTCGTCCGCTGCTATGCCATCAACTCCGGCTGCTCCTTTGTTACGGATAACTTCGTAGCTGGCTTGGGTAAGATTCCCTTTCTCTAAAATCTTTTCAATTAACTCCATACGTTCCTTTCCATTGTTTCATTCCCTGTTGCGCTTCTTACGGGCTGGAAAACTATCATGTTTTAACCTCCTCGCAAAATTTACAACGATCTAAAGTTCAGTCCTTCGCCCTTTTGTGAGTCCTCCGGAGTGGCCTTTTATTATCAGGTTCCGGCTCGTTAACCTTGGCTACTATGACTTCTGCTGACTTCCCGGTATATAGAAATACCTAGTCTAGTCCGGGATCTCCCCAGGTAAGGCTATTATCCTTCATTCAATCACTGCCGCATCTACTTGATAAGCATGCATTCCTTCGGGCGTTACAATGATGTGCTTGCTTACCCTGCTTACCTAGCCTCATATGCGGTTTCTGTTCGTCAGTACCGAATTTTGCAGTCTCGCTTCCTTCAGTGTAAAGGTCACCCTTAACCACCTTGCGACTTGCTAATACTTCGAGGCTTTAATCCTCGCGTATAAGGGACTTTCACCCTTGGGATAATTATTGTCACACAACTGTTTGCTTTTAAACAAATTATTTGCATTTTTGGAATTTATTCAAAACTTACAGTTGTGTGCACAGCAACCATGCTGGGCACACACAATGGCTAAAAAATCATAGCCACCCTTCGGGATGGCAACGCTTTTTAGCCGGAACGTTGTAGCACATTTTAAAAAACCAATTTTGAGACAAACTTCAATCATATTAGCGTGCCTTGTGGCAGTAACACATTTGACTTCATTTGGACAGATTAATTCGACAAAGATTGATACTTTGTGCGCAACACCTATAACTGAAAATCCAGATGAGAATGCGCATTATTACTTGGGGAAAGACGCCCTTATTGATTTTTTAAATGAATATTCGCTTATTCCGATAAGTACAAAGCAAACAGACTTTCCCGTTAGATTAAAGTTGCTTGTTTGTGCGAATAGTGATTTTACAATTGTTGAGATCAAAAATGAGAATTCAGAAATACCAACTTTAGTGACAGAGACAGAACGGTTAATAAAATTGTTAAGAGGTATTGAACCTGCGAAGAAAAATGGTGAATTCGTATCTTCATATTGTTGGATTCAAATAAACTTTAATCCTAAGAAAAAAGTTCGATTACCTGACAAGATTATTAAAATTAAATAGATTTAAATAAAAACGTGCTACAACAAAGAACTGAGCTAAAAAACAACAAATTTTTCAATACTTTTTCACTTTTTTTTACTGAATAAATGAAGACAGTTTTTAAACCTAAGCCATGTTTAAAACGGATTTGTAGTTTTCGTCATATGGGATTCCGGATTGCGCAATGGCAAAGGATTGTTTAAGAAGCTTGTTAGAAACTGCTATTAGCGCCAGTTTTTTACTTTTACCTTTGTTGACAATCCTGTTGTAAATATCCCTGCAGGCCCTGTTATGAATGCTGGCCGTGAAGCTACAAAGAAACAGCAAATTGCGCAGTTTTTGATTTCCCATCTTGCTAATCCTGCTTCGACCATTAACCGACGAACCGGATTTCCTGATTATTGGGGTTGTTCCACAATAAGCGCATAAAGCTGCTGCAGAGTCGAAGCGTTTAAAACCATCTGTATGTATAACAAGCATGGTCGCTGTTTTTCGTCCCAAACCGGGGATAGATTCCAGGTTAGTCAGGAGTTGCCGGTTCTCAACCCGTACTAACTCCACCAATCTTTCATCAAGTTTGGCCTGTTCCTTTTTTATTTGCATCAAGCTTTTCTTCAACGAGTTAGACACAATCTTACATGGATTGCCCAGTGTTTTTTCACCATGAATTTTGTTTCTTAATGCGGTTGACTGTTTGGTGTATTGCTCTTGAAGTCGGGCTATTTGTAGGGCTTCTATTTGATTTTTAGATTGACCCTGCCATAATTTAACTTCATTACCTTGAGCATACAACCTGATCATTCGGGCATCAGACTTATCGGTCTTTATTTTTGAAAGTTTCATTTGAATGAAACGCTTTACCGACAAGGGGTTCACAATGGAAACCTTAAAATGTTTTTCAACAAGAAAATAAGCCAATGGAAGGTGATAATAGCCAGTAGCCTCCATGACACAGGTAGTTTGTAGGTTTAAAAATCTGGAAAATTTCCTGAAACCTTTGACATTGTTTTCAAATTGATAATGATTTTCCTCAGGATCTATCACATCAAAAACATCCTTACTGATGTCGATACCAAAAAAAGTATTATTTTTATCCATGAAATTATTATTGTGAAAGAATAATCTGCCTGTGCTTCAACAACTTAAAAACGAGGTCGTAGCCTCATAGAACTGAACGAACTACAGCAGAAAAAGAGAGGGGATTATCAATGTTGACGAGGTCCGTGCCTCCATGCATATATTAACCTTAATCCTCTCTTTTGTTCTTTCTGGTTATTAATCTATAATGATACGATATGTATAGATTTTGTTTCGATTAATTGAATTTGCAAACTTAAGATGCATATACTTTATGGCGGGTTACGTTATGAAAATGAGTATTTTAGTTACAAATATAAATCGGTGTGGCAAGAGAGATTCGTCTTCGGAAGTCCGCAACAAGCCAACCATATGCTTCCCGTTTCCTATCATATTAACATTATAGCAATGAAGGTGTCATATTAAAATCGAAAATAACATTCATGTCAAATTTTAATTTCATGTCTTATGAAACAAATAAGTTCAATATCCGTACTCTTTTTCCTGCTTATTATAAGCTTCAATTCATGTAATAAGGATAAAACATCGCCGGAATCGTTTCGTTTATCAAAAACGACATATACAAACTTTGATATTTCTGATCAAAGTTATGTGTCAAATTTAGCTTATGAAGGCAACCATATTGTAAGCACTTCATTTGATAATATTTTCAAGATTGAATGTGCATACAGCGGTGACTCAATAATTGAAAATGATTACAGATTTGAAAATAATATTTGGAAACACTCTTTAACTCAAGTACTCAAATATGGCGGTGGTCTAATATCAACAAGGTACTATTATCTTCTACCAGATAGCACCAAACTTCGTAGGTATATTTATAAGTATGAGGGTGTTAATATTGTAGAAATAAATGGATATGATATTGTCGGTGATTCGTCTGAATTATATGAGTCTAATAAATACTATTATGAATCTGGTAAATTGATCAAGGTTTCCTTTTCTTATAAAGCATTTCCTGATCAAGATATTGTCGAAAATATAAAACGTGAATTCACATATAAAAATGGCAACCTATACGAAGAATTAATATACAGAGACTATTATGGTTACCCTATTCAATTAAATAACAAGAAAGTTTATTTATATGAAAATGAGAGAATAACAAAGGTTGAGAATTACAATTATATAAATAATGAATATGTCCTTAATATAATTGAGTCACGAGAATACGACAATCATGGTAACTTAATTAAAACAATTGAAACTAATATGAATGGTGATTTAGTATCGGAACAAATCAACAACTATGAACCCGGAATATTTTCATATCAACCTTATTATAATATTCCTACCGGTACAGAATCAATCATTCCTTTACCGTAATTTCATATTCGATCTATTGCAATTAGAGAAAATAATCCGTTGTCTACTAAATTTGAATAATTGTAAAATCAGTAAAAACTCCAACCAACCTTCTGAGAATTGCTTATATGAGTTTTTTCTTTGCCAGGTATCCGCACACTTTGGTATTTTTGATAGGTTTTTAGACAGACTGCCGTTGTGTGTTATGCGGTGACGAAAAAATATAAATGGAATCAACAAAAGAAAATATGAGAAAATTCATTTTTACAATACCTTTTTTGTTAATCATTTTGACTGCTTGTGGACAGACTGTTGATGATTCTAAAGCTGTTAAATGGATTTACGACTTTGAGAATATTTTAAGTTCGGAGCAAGAAAAAGTGTTAGACTCGATTATTATTGACTTTGAGTCAGAAACTACAAATGAGATTGTGATAGTAACAACCGACAACATTGGAGAATTTGATAAAATGGTCGAGTTTGCAGTTGATTTTGGAGATAAACATGGGGTAGGAAAAAAGGATAAGAATAATGGTTTAGTAATTGTTTTCAGTAAAAAAATGCGTCAGACTTTTCTTGCGACAGGATATGGAACTGAAAATATTTTAAAAGATGATATCTGTATAAAAATAGTTGACTCGACCATGATTCCATATTTTAAGAATCTTGACTATTTTGGAGGATTACAAGCAGGATTGGAAGAATGTATTACAAAATGGAAATAAAAGCACTACCCGCAACACGCGGCAAAAGGCCTGGCTTGGGTGGTGTCGATTCGGCTCCGTTAAGCCTGCGGTCGGCTTTATCGGTCAGTCGACTGCGACTCACGTCTACGTCGCCACGACCTCTTGCCGCAATCCAGTGTAGCACATTTGAAGAGACTAGCAGAATATAAAATGGCCAGACCTTTTTAAAGGAGTTCTTACTGGCCCCTTTATTTTAGGAACAGGAATAATTTTACTTCTAATTTCAATATTAAAGAAAAAATGAAAATTAAGTACTCAAGAATTTATTTACGAAGGTACTACTGAATCTTTTCTGAATGAAATTGGGTCATACTCGAAAGATTCAGAATATGCTAAATCATTAGGATTTTACTCTAAAATAATCAATCATCAACAATTTAGAATTACAGCTTTTTCTTCTCTAGGAACCATGATAATTCTAAATGGTTTTAGTCCAACAATTGGAATATCTGCATATGGAAAAATTACAGAAATTGATGATCATACGACAAAAATATCGATAAATACAAAGGTCAGATTAGAAGTATATTTCTTTATTATGATAACGTTATTATGCTATATCGGTATGGTTACAAGTGATCAACATTTGCCTTTTTGGACTTACTTTTTTCCCCTAATACTTGTTCCTTGGTTCCATTATCTATATAGATTTCAAGAGGACGACATAATTGAGAATTTAACCTATAGTACAAAGTTAGTAATGATATAAACGTGCTACAACATCGGGTCATAGCGCACACCTATGAAAGGCGCTTTTTAGAAAGAAAAGTTATAACTAGCACGATGATAAATTAAACAAAATTAATGAAACAGAAGCCGGCACATGCCATACCAGAGGAACGTTGGGCACATTACGAACGAAAAATATAACAAACAATGGAAAATAATATTGAAAGCTTTGAAATAAGTATTGAGAATAACATTGATATCGAAGAAAAACATATTATAAGTTTAAATAAATTCATTATTCTGTCAATTGTATCATTTGGACTCTATGAACTTTGGTGGATTTATAAATCTTGGCGTTTTTTTCAACAAAAAGATGAATTGGATATAATGCCAGCATTAAGAACAATATTGAGCATATTCTTTTTGATTCCATTGTTTATAAGGATATTTGACTTTGCAAATAAAAAAGGAAACAACCTCTATTATTCTGTATTACTTTTCATTTGCTATTTATCAGTTAATTTGTTGTCATATTTACCACCCCCATTTTGGTTAATTTCAATATTTAGTTTTGTCTTTTTAATTCCTCCTTTTAAAGCACTAAACGTTGCAAAACAAAATTCGACCGATTTTACTGTGAGCGAACAGACTTCATTTAATGGTAGACAAATTACACTTATAATTATTGGAATACTATTTTGGGGGTTATTGTTATTAGGACTTTTTATGGAATAAGACAAATAAAAAATACTGTGCCCAATCCTGCTGACAACTGACCCCCAAATGACCTTCAGTGCGCCTCTCACACCCCCTGTGATGGCCATCGGCGTGGCCGTGAGATTTGATGATAAACGTTTGTGCGTGATTCGTATCCGCGTTTTCGGAGCCTTTCTATCGTGATGGTAGTGCCCAAGATAGGGCTTTGGGCTACGGCCATCTATCCATTCCGGTTCGGCTCCATGCATAGGCTTGACCGTTTTCGACACCCGGCCGAATCAGGTTCTTCCTTTTTCTGTCGGGTTACTTCCGGTCGTGCCAGATGCAATAACGGATCGGTTATGAAGCCATCCATCCATTTTAACGAGTTTTTGTTGAATATTGGCCAGCTACGTACTAATACTTCGAGGCTTAATCCTCGCGTATAAGGGACTTTCACCCTTGGGATAATTATTGTCACACAACTGTTTGCTTTTAACCAAATTATTTGCATTTTTGGAATTTATTCAAAACTTACAGTGGTGCGTAATTCTTCAAGACCCTGCAAATTATTGAAAATATGCCGATTAACATATATAATCAAAAGACTACCAATAGATTAGCATTTCTTTGTGATGATATATGGGATTTACCCAACCAGATTTCAGAACTTGAAAAGTGGATAATGGAAAATGTCGAATCATTCCCTAAATCCGACTATGTTATTGATATAGGATTTGATATTCATCCTGACGCAACAGGAGGTGGAGCAGTTATTAATTCAGATTTAATGAGACTTATGGCAGATAAAGGATTTAATTTATATTTATCTGAATATCCAAATCAATTAAACGATTAAAACATAATGACACCAATATCAATTCCCCAACATTTACTGATACCCGCATTGATAAGTCTGGTGTTATTCTTACTGATTCTGATTCGTGGAAAAAGGATTTTTAAAAATTCAAAAAGAAAAAGCATTTGGATAGGTGTAATTACTTTCCTGATAATTTATATGATTATTCTTTGTTCTGCAATGTATGATGATATATACTGCCAATGGGATTTGAACAAATATGACTTAAATATGAACGGGATTTTCGAAAGTATCGAGATTAATTCAGCTCAACAAGCAGCATATCAAAGATTAATAAATGACACTGGACGAAACCTTTCTGTTTTTACTGGGTTGATTTTTTCGGGATTAATTTCATTAGTCGTATTTTTGATTGGATTAGGATTTGAAAAGTATAAAAGATTAAAAACGAATTAAAAAACTACGCACAATCGAGTAGACAACTGACCCCCAAATGACCGTCGGTGCGCCTCTCACACCACCTGTGATGGCCATCGGCGGAGCCGTGAGATTTGATGATAAACGTTTGTGCGTGATTCGTATCCCCGTTTTCGGAGCCTTTCTATCGTGATGGTAGTGCCCAAGATAAGGCTTTGGGCTACGGCCCATCCACCCGTTCCGGTTCATCTCCACGTATAGGCATGACCGTTTTCGACACCCGGCCGAATCAGGTTCTTCCTTTTTCTGTCGGGTTACTTCCGGTCGTGCCAGATTGGATATTCCAGTGATACTGACCCCCTCTTCCGGTGATATTGACCCCCCTTAAAGTTTAGGGTTTAATGAATACTTTCGCCTGACAATATTACCGTTTTTTTCCGAGACTCTTTCCTTATAATTCTATCCTATATGAAGTGTGAACCAGCCGATCTGCAATCATCAGAAAATAGCACGCATGAATAAAAACAGGGCAGATTAATTGTAACGGCACATCAAAAAGCAGCGGCTTTGTGTTTGTTTTATTTCATGAGCTTTGCCAAACAAATTCCTTTGTTTCAAAACCATAAATCATTCTTTTGTAACAAAACTTTTCTAACTTTACCTCAAAAAATAATTTGTATTAACCTTAAATGAACTGGTCTATGAAAAAACATCTACTTCTGAATTTGACTTTTTGGGGTCTTCTTTGCTTCTTAGGACAAGGTTTGTCGGCACAAATCACCGGACCTGATGTCAACAAATCTGTTAAACCCATTAACATGCATCCCGACCAAACCTCCTATTACGAAAATCCGGCATCAAAACAAGATGTGCGCGCCGATATAATCATTGGCACCACATGGTACGATGGGCAGGCATTAAATTACGGCAATTTGATGCAACGTGTATGGGCCTATCCCGACGGCAGTGTGGGTGCTACCTGGATTAGCGCTGGCGAAAACCTCAATCCGGAAAGGGGCTGCGGATACAACTATTTTGATGGCACCTCCTGGGGAACAGCAAATCCCCATGTGGGCCCCATCGACCGCATGGGCACCCCAAGCTATGCCCCCTGGGGTCCCAATGGCGAAATCATTACCCAATATAAATATGTTGCCGGAGCAGGTCCTTTGAAGTTTTACAAACGAGAAACAAAGGGAGAAGGCGAATGGCAAGAGGTGTCGCTGCAAGGTCCCACGGGTGTATCGTTGGTTTGGCAATCGATGATCACAAGTGGCGAAAACCATGAGCACATTCATGTGCTGGCCTATACCTACGACATACCCTACATGGGTCAGGAAAGTGCTTTGTTGTATTACCGTTCCTCCGATGGAGGCGAAACCTGGGACGTCAATGGGGAAATCATCGAAGGTTTGGGAGAAGACTATTTTGCCAAAATAAATTCGCTGAGTTATGCCTGGGCCAATCCGGTGGGCAATACCATCGCTTTTACCTATGGCTTTGATGAATTCGGTGGCAGGGTATTCAAATCGTACGACAATGGAGACAACTGGGAGATGGTAGAAGTGTATAACTCTCCGTTTTCGAGCCTCGACCCGCCTGCCGAGTCCACCGTATTTCCTTGTGGTATTGGCACTTCGGCATGCGCCCTCGACTCCGACGGAAATGTGCATGTGGTATTTGCCCGCATGCGCAGAATATTTGTGGAGGGTTCGGCCAACTACTATCCTTATACCGACGGATTGATTTACTGGAACGAAACCATGCCGATGCTCGACACCACCACCATCAGCTCGTACACCCTTGACTTTCTGGAAGCCGGCGGTAATTTGATTGGCTCACTTGGCGATCTGGAAATTCCGGGAGGTCAACCCACCTATAACAATGCCCTGTGGGGCTTTCCGCAGATTTCCATCGATGCCGACAACAATTTGTTCGTGGCCGCCAGTTCGCTCACCGAACTTTCAAATGGCGAATATCTTTACCGACATATTTTTGTCAACGGTTCATTTGATGGTGGCCATAGTTGGGAAGGTATGGTGGATGTGGACAATGATGTGTTCCATATATTTTCTGAATGTGCATTCCCGGCCATGGCTCCCGTGATCGACGACCAGGTACATATTGTTTATCAGATCGACAACTTCCCCGGTATGCACGAATGGGCCGAAGAACACGACATTGTTCAAAACAACATCGCAGCTTTATCGCTTGATAAAAGCATTTTCGTTGGAATTGATGCCCCGGCAGCACCCATGAGTTATCAACTTTCCGACGGATATCCCAATCCGGCCAACCGTCAGGTTGCTTTTTCGTTGAAACTCGACCAATCTGTTAAGGTACGCATACAGGTATCCAATTTGATGGGCCAAGTAATTTCAGAAGTTGACAATGGGCTGCTATCAGCAGGCAACCACTCCCTAACTTTGGATGTAAACAGCTTACCAACAGGAACTTACCTGTGTACCATTGAAGTTGATCAACAGAAACTTATCAAAAAAATATTGGTAGCAAGGTAGTTGCCCGCACGCCTGCATTCCACAGATCAGACGTTGCAACACACCATCCCAATCGCGTTTTCAACAAAGGCGTGATTGGGATTTTTTTATGAGGTAAGGAAAGGGCAACAGGATGCTTCACATGTTGGAAACGTCTATTCCTCTTCTTCTTTAACGGTTTCCAACTCGGGTAAATACTTGTAGAGGGCGTTTACCACCGACTTTTCGGAGCTGTTTAGTGGAGAGCCTTTTTTATCACGAATCATTTGGATGAACTCGTCTTTTGGAATTTTGTTGAGGAACTTGGGTTGATTGACAAAATGAGGCAGGTTGAAGGTCAAAAACTCATGCATGGATTCCATGGCATCCGACCGGCGTTGGCGTGTTGAAAGTCCGTCTTTGGTTTTTTGGTCTTCCACATAGAGTTTTCTGAGTTTGGTCCAGTTATCCATTTTACTTTTTTTGTGGGTGAAATCAAGTTTTAATGCCTTAACCCGGGTTTACTTAAATATGACACAAGGTATCTTCGTGCACACGCAACTGATTTCCTAACGGAGGCAACCAAACCAAAATGTGACCTGGCATCTGTAATACGTTTTTAATTGCCCAAATGTAACCCCATGAATATCCGACAAAATTAACATCATTTGGCACACAAAAGGCGAAAACCGCAAACTAAAATATTTGTAGTGGGTAAATGGAGCTCGCAGGAAGGTGATTTTTCACGGAAAGTGGTCTGCTCCTTTTCAAATTATTTGACAATGGCACAGAACAATCTTTCGTTGTTGTGAAAACGAAATCAGGCAAAAGTGGAAATTGCTCCACGAGATTAGTTGAAAAACCAATTTGGTGAGCAGAGGTTTACTCCTCTTCTTCAGGCATTTCGAGTGCTTTGATGGGTTGCACCGCGTTGCCGGCGATGCCACGAACAGAGTTGTACATAAAATTGGTATTAAGGAGCACCTTTTCCAGTTGTTTCTCACGTTTTTTCCAATGGCCCATGATGGAACGCTTTTCGGCATCCAAATCCGATTTCATTTGGGTAAAACCTTCCACGATACCTTCTATCTGGAGTTTAAACTCGTTTCCGGTGAGGTAGTCGTAAAGCATGGCCATTTTATCGCCTTTGTTTTCCTGCGACACCACAGCATTACTTATTTGAATCACGGTTTCGCGCAACACCACGCACAATCCTTTAAATTCCTCAAAAGTACAAATCCAGATACCGTCTTTCATTCCCAGACGATCCATATCAGGAGGCATGGCCTCGGTAACCAAAACGGCAATGTTGGCTCCACGATCGCGGATGTCGTTTTTAAATTTCTCAATCCAACCCGGTTGAAAATCTTTGGTTCGTTTGCTTTCGTAATAGATGGTTCCGCAATTTTGACGGGTGCGGGTGTTTACAGTTTGGATACAATCGCCACCACGAACCCCTTTTTTTATTTCTTCGATGGAATCGAGGGGGAATTTTTGTGCCAGCCATTCTTCGATGGCCAGTTCTTGCACCTCCCCTTGCATTTGCATGGAACCCTGCTCCTGCTTACGTTTCATTTCTTCGGTAAGCTTTTTCTGATCGTCGAGCTGCTTTTGGAGTTCGCGCAGGGCCAACTCGTTTTTATCATGTTCGCTTTTTCGGATTTTTTCTTTTTCTTCGGCCAGCTGCCGATTGAGGGCTTCCTGAGCTTCTGCACGAATGGCATCCGACAGTTCGGCCTTCTCCCGTTGCAAACGGGCAATTTCCATTTTACTCTTGTTGAGTTCCTTTACCTTCTCCGATTTCTCGTTGAGTTCTTTCTGAAGTTCCCTCAGTTGGTCAGCCTGTTCTTCTTCCAGTTTGGCCTTCACCCGGGTTTCGATCAGTCGTTTTTCCTCTTTAATTTTCGAATCCAATCGTTCCTGAAAAAGTTCGTTTTCCTTTTTCTTTTTCTCCTCAAAAGCAGCCCTTTCATCTGCTAACAATTTGGCTTGCTGGTCGAAAGCGCTTTTTTCTTTGGCCAAACGAGCGTTGTAATCTTTTTTTATTTCTTCTTCCAATTGGTGCACGAGTACGTCTTGAACATCAATTTCGGCACCGCATTGGGGACAAGTAATTTTTGATTGATTTTGCATGAGGTTGGATATGTTTATTTTAGGTTAGATTGACCATGGTAATGGAAGACATTTGAACAGTATTATTTACCACAAAAATAGGGAAATAAATTACCTCACCATATAAAGAGGAATTATGCTTAGGCAGATGTCATCTGCTACCAATGGCATCTTTTGTAATAAATTGAATATCTGAAATATGTTGAATTTATTAATCCTTATGAACACCGAATATCGAACACCGAACTCCGATTTCTGAAGTACGGAAGAAGAGTGAATCGATAGATTTTCCAACTTCATTCAGAGATTGTTTAAATTTTTCCCGTAGGCTGTATGTTTGTAAAATCATAAGCCCACCGAGTTTTTGTATTTTAGTTTTTGAAAAGAAAAAACACAAAAACAAAAAGTAGGCTTATGAAGACTAAAAGTACAAAAATTGATTTTACTGGACAAAATGTTTATGTAGGAATTGATATTCATTTGAAAAGCTGGAAGGTAACAATAATGGTAAATGATCGCATTCACAAGACGTATTCGCAGGATCCAAGTGCAGAGGTGCTATCTAATTATCTGATTAAGAACTTCCCTGGTGCAATTTACTATTCTGCATATGAAGCCGGATTTTGCGGGTTCAGCGCTCATCGAGAACTTGAGGGTTTTGGTATTAGAAATATTGTTGTCAACCCTGCTGATATTCCCACTACTGATAAAGAAAAGCGCCAAAAGGAAGACAAGCGCGATAGCCGTAAGATTGCCAAAACGCTCAAGAATGGTGAACTTGTGGGCATTTATATTCCCAGCATGGGTATGGAAGAGCTTCGTGGGCTAGTGCGTTACCGCAAAACATTGGTTAAAGAAATCAGTCGTCACAAAAGCAGAATCAAGTCCTTTCTTTATTTTAATGGGATAAAAATTCCTTTGGAACTTGATGGAGCTTCAAGGCATTGGTCAGGAAGATTCACAAAATGGTTAAATGATATCGAACTATCCACTTCGCACGGAAAAATAGTTCTTGAAGACACCTTGGATACATCGTTGCTGCTGCGTAAAAAACTATTAAAGATTAACAGGCACCTTAGACAGCTAGACGGGGAGTATGCAAAAAAGTTAAGTCTGTTGCAAACTATCCCCGGAATAGGACTTATAACAGCCATAACCCTTTTGACCGAAATAGAAGACATTTTACGGTTTAAGAATCTTGACCAGCTTTGTTCGTTTGTGGGCTTAGTTCCGACGACCAATTCATCGGGAGAAAAAGAGAACGTTGGCACCATTACACGTAGGAGTAATCTTTTTTTACGTAGTGTCATAGTTGAAGCAGCCTGGGTAGCATCAAAGAAAGATCCGTCACTGATGTATAGTTATGGATTATTATGTAAAAGAATGGAGCCAAACAAAGCCATAATAAGAATAGCGAAGAAACTGATTAATCGAATAAGGTATGTAATTAAAAATGAAACTGCATATGTATATTCAGTCATATAATAAAAACGAAATCGGAAATAGAAGCAACTCAATGATAAAGAGACTGTTTGAATTCCCTTGCGGCCCCGAATAGGGTGTCCGTTACCCGTAGGCCACAGCTCTTATCTATAATAAATTGAACACAGAAATGCGGCTGGTTAAATTATGTCCGCTGATAGAAGGGTGTTTTTATAGACCGGATTCGTTACAATGAGGGGAAACCGAAGGTGAAGTTTTATACCGAAGGTTCAAGAAATTATACTGGGCCTAGGCCCAGTATAATTTAACAATGAGGGGAAAACCTTCAGGCTTCGTATTGCCCGATGGTAAAATTGTCAAATTAATAACTCTCTAAAAAAGAAAGAAATAATGAAGAAAAAATTTGGATTACAACATAGAAGGGGAAAACCTTCAGGCTTCGTATTGCCCGATGGTAAAATTGTCAAATTAATAACTCTCTAAAAAAGAAAGAAATAATGAAGAAAAAATTTGGATTACAACATAGAAGGGAAAGCATATGGGTAGAAGGCTGATTTACAGAAAGATTGTATCGTCCCATCCGGGACGAAATCAATGAAACATTAATCTTTCTACCCATATTGGGCTCCTAACGGAGCGCAAAAAAAGAACTTCAACAGTTTCTCATTATTCGTTAATCGACATTGGATATTTTTCATCTCTTAGAACACCGAATATCGAACACCGAACTCCGATTTCAGAAGTACGGGAGAAGGGTGAATCGATTGATAATCCGATCTTCATTCAGAGATTGTTTAAATTTTTCCTGTTGGGAAAGCATATGGGTAGAAACCTGATTTACAGAAAGATTGTATCGTCCCATCCGGGACGAAATCAATGAAACATTAATCTTTCTACCCATATTTAGCTCCTAACGGAGCGCAAAAAATGAACTTCAATAGTTTCTCATCATTCGTTAATCGACATTGGATATTATTTATCTCTTAGAACACCGAATATCGAACACCGAACTCCGATTTCAGAAGTAAGGAAGAAGGGTGAATCGATGGATTTTCCAATATTCATTCAGAGATTGTTTAAATTTTTCCCGTAGGGAAAGCATATGGGTAGAAACCTGATTTACAGAAAGATTGTATCGTCCCATCCGGGACGAAATCAATGAAACATTAATCTTTCTACCCATATTTAGCTCCTAACGGAGCGCAAAAAATGAACTTCAATAGTTTCTCATCATTCGTTAATCGACATTCGATATTCAATCCGTTTTGTCATCACACGATGTACGCCCCCTGCATCCACATCGGGGTTTCTCCGTGGGGGAGTTGGGTATCAGAAGACAAACTTCGTGCACATGTGGCTACTGTATATCTTCTTCTCTATTCCAGTGAGTTATAAAATAGGTAAAGGAATTATGGGTTTGGGTTTTCATATTAAAGAAAAACTCGTTGGGAAGGTAAAACGATTGAATATTTGATGCTTCGAAGGTTCTGTTTTCGGTGGTACCAACCAGTCGGTGGTTTTGACCATTGTTGATGGTAATGCTGAAAGGCATATAAAAATCAGGCTCCACATTGATCCATTTATAGTTAAATATCAGGTGTTTATTTTGCAAAGAAAAAGAGTATTCCAACACCGGCGGATCCACATCGTACAAGAACTTATTGAAAAGCGAGGTATAATCCTGACCGGTATAATGGTTGACAAACTCAACAACATCGTGAGAATTAATTTGTTGAAACTTAAAATGTTGGTAATAGGCCTTTATCATATCGAAAAACAGGCTGTCGTTATTCATTGTGCAGCGCAAATTATTCAGCAAAGCAGCCCCTTTGGAGTAGATATCGCCACCCAAGAATGAATTATCATTTACATTTTCCGGACCAACCACAGGCCAAATATTCAGCACATACCTTGCATTTGTTACTGTTGAATATAAGTACTCCAGGTAGCCATATTTTTGCTCCATAAAAAGGTGCTCGGCATAGGTTGCAAAACCTTCGCTAATCCAGGCATCAGCCATATCGGCCATGGTGACCGTGTTGCCCCACCACTCGTGCGCCATTTCGTGAACCACGAGGTAATTATAATCCTTCATCCGAAAAATTTCCCGATTTTTTTTACTGTACACATCACCGATGGCGATGGCGCTTTGATGTTCCATTCCCTCGTAAGGAGCTTCCACTATGGCCATCCCGTCACGGCTGTAAGGATATTCACCAAAAAGATTTTCGTAAACCTCAACTATGTCTTTGGTATTGGCATAAAACTTTTTGGCCTTCTTTAAGTGATGGCGAAGCACGTAATAGTCGATGGGATATTCCCCATGCTCATTGACCATCACATCCGTAAAATTGACAAAATCTCCCATATAAAAAGTCACGCCATAACTATTAATAGGATAACTGACAAACCATTGGAATTGGGTGTAGTTTTTGTCGATTTGGCGTTTCGACCTGAGATTTCCGTTGGAAATGGCCTGATATTTTGATGGCACGACAACATTAATCTGCATGGAATCCGGCTTTTCGGACAGGTGGTCTTTGCATGGCCACCATGAACTTGCACCCAGATGCTCACAAGCCACGCCAACCCACCAATTGCCCCGCTTTTTCCCCCAAACAAATCCCCCCTCCCATGGAGGCTC
Source organism: Bacteroidales bacterium (assembly GCA_965140775.1). Classification (GTDB taxonomy): domain Bacteria; phylum Bacteroidota; class Bacteroidia; order Bacteroidales; family F082; genus UBA6244. The sequence goes on from OZ223471.1 coordinate 3,677,993, forward strand.
TTCAGCTACGTGTGGAACCCCGTAGTACTCGATGCGAATTAGCTGATCTGTGCCCGCAGGAAGTTCATCAGGAAATGATACAAACAAAGCATTGTACTTTCGTGTGTAGTCCAAAGCTACTCCGTTCCACTCCATGGTTTGAATTTGATAGTTTTCGGCCAAATCAATCTGTATGGTTTTGGTAGCTTCAACGGTGTGAAAATAAATTTCGTTCTTACCCTCAATACGCTTTTCCTCGGGTATTATTTTTACCGTAAGGTCGTAATAATACACGTCGTAGCAAGTACGCTCCGGTCGCATAGCCCCTCGTAATGAATCGTTTATACTGTACTTCTTGTTCACGCAGTTTCCCGGAAGGTCCATATCAACATGGCAGCATTCGGATATGTCTTCAAGTTGGTGCTCCCTCGATACCATCAAATCAATATATCTTTTATCCAGGTTCATTCCCAAATCTTTTGCATGCTGCCAATCGGCTTTTGCCCGACTCAAATCCCTCAAATAGAAATACAATTCTCCCCTGTATGCGTATAATTTTGATTCGTTGGGATAATACCCGATGAGGGTATCCAGTTCACGTATCATATCATATGCGGCATTCTTTTGACTTAGCTTATAAATATGTGACATTCGATCGGCATATTCAAATTTACCGGGCTGGGCATACCCATTCCAACAAATGAAAAAAAACAAGATGGCAACAAAGGTTCTTTGCATCAGAGGTTCATATTGGTGATCATTGATTTTAAGTATCATGCTTTTTGATTGGTGTAGGGAAGTAGCAATTTTGGAATGGCAGTTTTGTTAAATGGCGAGGCTAAAGTATAAAATAATTTAGAGTGTCGGGGCCAAATGCATCCGCTTTTTACATCGAAATTACCCATCTAAAACTAACTGCCCCGGAGTTGTATTTTCAGCCACATCTTAATTAAAATTCAGAATTTCATTTCTTATGATTAATATTTTTAGGCAGAATCACACGGATTTCCAACAAAAAACCGGTTTTTAAAAGCAAAAATCACAACATGGCTTGATTCCTGCGGATTATTTGTCGTCAGCACCTCCCCCATGCATCCTTTTACGATGAGATATTGTCATGAAAAACATACGCAATTCACAGAAAAACACGATATTTGCGAACGCATGTTACATTTTTAAACCAACGATTGCCATGAAAATTTTTCGTCATTTTTTTATCCTTCTCATCTTTAGTGCGCTCCTTTGTCAGCAAGGAATAGCGCAAAATTCGACCACCCAAACCGACACAGACCCCACGCCGGAATGGATAAAAATGATGAAAGATCAACGGGTTAATTTTTACGATGTACAAAAAGCAGCCAACGAATATTATGAAACCCACGACAAGGGCAAAGGCAGCGGCTGGAAACAGTTTAAACGTTGGGAATACCTCACCGAGCAAAGGGTGTACCCTTCAGGCGACCGCCATAACCTGCCGGTGGTTTGGGATGAAGTAACCGCTTTTAACGAAAAATATCCGGCCAGCAACAACAGGTCGGTGCGCGAAAGTTGGGTAGAACTCGGTCCCCATACCTCTGCCAACGTTACCGGTCATTGGAGTCCGGGAATCGGTCGCATCAACGTGATCGCCCTCGACCCCAACGACGACCAAACCATCTACATCGGATCTCCTTCGGGTGGCTTGTGGAAAACAACCGACGAAGGCCAAAACTGGCAACCCCTCACCGACAACCAACCCGTTCTGGGAGTTTCGGCCATAGCCATCAACCCCACCAATACCGATATTATCTACATCGGTACCGGCGACAAAGATGCCAGCGACAACTACAGCGTTGGCGTGCTGAAATCAACCGATGGAGGTGCCACATGGAATACCACCGGCATCAACTGGAATATCTACCAAAACCGAACCATCGCCAAACTACTGATCGATCCCAACAACCCCAACACCCTGTACGCCGCAACCACCGAAGGACTCTTCAAAACCACCGATGGCGGCGACAACTGGAACAATATCCTTTCGGGAAACATCGACGACATAGAGTTTAAACCCTTCGATTACAACACAATATACGCGGTTACCAGAAGGTTTTACAAATCCACCGATGGCGGAAATAGTTTTACCGAAACCACGGGTGTTCCGGTTTCATCACGTGTTCAAATTGCCGTTACCGAAGCCAACCCTGACTATGTCTATTTCTTTTCTTCAGGATCAGGCATTTACAAGTCGGAAGACAGTGGCGACTCGTTTGTATTCAGGTCGAACCAACCCACCAACGGAAATCAGGCCTGGTACGATTTGGCCATTTGTGCCTCCCACGTGAATGCCGAAGAAGTCCATTTGGGTGAGTTCAACACCTGGAAATCGAGCGATGGTGCCGGCACCTGGACCATGACCACCGACTGGACCTGGGGCAACAACCTGGGCTATACCCACTGCGACATTCACGAAATGGTATTTTATGGTGGCACCCTCTACGTGGGCAGCGATGGGTTGATTACCAAATCCACCGATGGTGCCTCCTCCTTCACCAACCTCACCGAAGGTATCGGCATGCGCCAGTTTTACCGTATGGGCTCTTCCAAAAACGACGCTTACAAACTGATGGGTGGATCGCAGGACAATGGCACCAGCGTTTACACCGATGGCGAATGGCACGAATGGCTGGGTGCTGACGGCATGGAGTGCGTGGTGGACTATACCAACAGCAACATTGTATATGGCACCAGTCAGAATGGAACATTTTACAAATCGACCAGCGGTGGAAATTTTGGTGGTGTGAATATTGCCCAACCCGGAAGTGGTAACTGGGTGACCCCTTTCGTAATACATCCCACCGATCCGCAAACCCTTTTTGTGGGCTCTTCGGAAGTGAGAAAAACCATCAATGGAATGAATAGCTGGACCACCATTTCCAATCTGAATCTGGGAAATCTGGACAACCTCACCATTGCCGAATCAAATCCGGATTATCTGTACCTTTCCAAAGGTGCAAAAATATACCGAACCAAAGATGGAGGAGAAAACTGGACCAACGTAAGCAACCTGCTGCCCAACCTCACCATATCTTACATTGCCGTGCATCCCGAAAATCCGGAAATCGTTGCCATAAGTTATTCAGGATATACCGATGGCGAAAAGGTGTATATCTCTACCAACGGAGGCGACAGCTGGAGCAATTATTCCATCAATTTGCCCAATATTCCGGCCAACTGTGTGGCTTTTTATCTGGGCGACCTCAACCCGTTGTACGTGGGCATGGATGTGGGTGTTTATTACATCGATAATTCACAAACCGAGTGGTCGTCGTATATGCAAGACCTTCCCAATGTGATTGTTAGAGAGCTTGAAATACAATTCGACGAACAGTTGATCAGGGCAGCTACCTATGGCCGCGGCATTTGGGAAGCCGGTGTTCAGTTGACTGCTCCGGTAGCCGACTTTGAAGCTGATCAGCAGTCGATGCCTGTGGGTTGTGGTATTAATTTTACTAGCCTGTCGCAAGGACCTCCTTCCACTTACGAGTGGATTTTTGACGGCGGAACACCTGCCACTTCCAATGAAAAGAACCCGCAAAACATTGTCTATGACGCCGAAGGCACCTATGATGTACAACTCACCGTTACCAATAACCTGGGATCTGATGTCATGCTGAAAGAAGGATATATCACCATCAGCTCCAGCTTGTTGCCCTCCACCGATTTTATGTCGCCCGACACCATTGGTTGCAGCAATCAGCCGGTGGCTTTCTACGACCAATCGCTGTATTGTCCCAATAGCTGGGAATGGAGCTTTAGTCCTGACACTTATAGCTTTACTCAGGGCACCGATGCCAACTCGCAAAACCCGGTGGTGATTTTTGAATCCGGTGAATATTCGGTATCGCTCACCACCACCAACGACATCGGAAGCAGCACCATGACCAAGCCGGCCTATATCCATTCGGGAGGATCGTCCATGCCTTTCGTGGGAGATTTTGAAATGGAGAACATGAACCAAAGTGGCTGGACCATTGAGAACCCGGACGGCCTCATCACGTGGGATTTGGTTGAGGTGGGAGGCACCACTTCAGGTACCATGGCCGCACGAATGAACTTGATCAACTATACCGGTTTCGGACAGCGCGACCGGTTGATAAGTCCGGCACTCGATTTTACAGGCTACGACAACCTGGCACTGATGTTCGACCACGCTTACGCACTGAGATACATGCAGTTTGATTCGTTGATAGTATATATTTCGGATGATTGTGGAGCCAACTGGACACGCATTTTCGCCAATGGACCCGACGGAATGGGCGCTTTTGAAACCAGTCCCACCACAGCAGAACCCTTTGTTCCACAAACTGAAGAAGACTGGTGCGGCGCAGGTTACGGCAGTGCTTGTACCCTCATCGACCTCACCGATTGGATTGGCGCCACCGACGTAAAACTGATGTTTGAATCCTATTGCATGTACGGCAACAACCTGTATGTGGACAACGTATTGGTGTCGAGCGGCGTGGGCATAATTGAACCCACCACCGAAGCTCATACAATTGACATAATACCCAACCCGACCACTGGCATTTTCGATTTGAGAGTGACCGACCTGATAGGGAAAGTGGATCTTCGCATCATGAACCTGCAGGGGCAGTCTGTATTTTCAGAAACCATTGGTGAAGTTAGAAACAACCTTACGCAAAGAATCGACCTGTCGGCTGAACCCAAAGGTATTTACTTTGTTGAAATCAGAACGCAAGGTGGAACCGAGGTGAGGAAGTTGGTTTTGAGGTAGGGGGGATGGAAGTCTGAAGTCGGAAGTCCGGAGTCGGAAGTCGGGAGACGGGAGTCGGGAGTCCGAAGTCGGAAGTTGGAAGTTGGGAAACTGTTAATGCCTAAATAACGTTGACCGTTTTCATTCACTTTCTTTCATCTACTGAGTTGTCAATTCATGAGTGATATTTGAGCCCGAAGGATTGTTGTCCTCAGCCCGAAGGGCTGAAATACCCTCCGGTTTCTGAGTTGTTAATTCCGTCGTTGACTTCTCACCGTCGGATTGTTGTCCGTTCCAAAGATAATCTTTTTCAAAGTCGCATGGACTTTTTCTTCCCAACTCAATATGAGGTTTTTCTTTGTTGTATAGTGAAACTGTTCGGTCAACTTCTTTTTTAAGCTGCTCAAAGTTTTTTATATTCCTATGAATCAGATAATTGTTCTTTACTACCCCATTCAGCCGCTCTGCCTTTCCATTTTCCCAAGGGTACTCACACATGCTATTTACAATACCTGATTTTGAGGTGATCCTTAAGAATTCTTTATCATAATATTGACCCCCTCCATCTGAATGAAAGATTACTCCTACTATAGTGATATTCTCACTGATTCTTAGACGAATAGCCATCTTTAAGGCTGGCAGGGTCGTTTGTTCTGTTGTCAACCTCTTAGAAACTGAATATCCCAATATCCGTCTAGAAAAGGAATCTTCTATGAGTGTAATATAATAGAATATTCCATTGACCTCAAAATAGGTTATATCACTCTGCCATGCCTGATTTATCGAGGTTAACTTCATGTTTTTTAATAAATTATCAAATCGAACTACTCCGCTACTATCTGTAGTCTTTCTCCAATTTTTAGCTCTTTCTACGGTCAACCCTTCTAGTAAACAAAACTCCTCAAACCTATCTCTTCCCATCGTCTGGGGACGTAATTTATAGTACATGTCTCGAATACCCATTGTCGGATGATCCTGGCGAATCTGATAAATAAGTAGCACTATTTGTCTCTGCTCAGAATTGACTTTTCGCTTTCGATCCATCATCTGATGGAAAGACTGTTTGCTGATATTCAAACTTTTATACAGCCCATTCATGCTAAATCTGAATTGCTCTCGGTGATGCCAGATGTATTCGATTGTTCGGTAGAAAATTTTTTTTTTATATCTACTCCATAGGCTTCTTCGGCCAGCTCTATCATCTTCTGCTGAAAGTCTATCAAAATCTGCTTTTGACCTACTATTCGTTCAAGATCAGCAATTTTTTTCTTAAGAGACAAAAGCTGTTTCGTGTCGCTATCTGTCTCTATTATAAGACGTTCCTTCTTATCTTTCATAGTTCCGAATTTGTTTAACCAACGGTAAACAGTGGTATCTGCTACTTCATATTGTTTACAAAGTTCGGAAACTTTTGTTTTGCCAGTTTCTAATTCTCGTACTTTTTGAATCTTAAAACTGTCACTAAAATGACGAAGGCTTCGCTCTGCTCTTGTCATTTTAAAGTCATCTCTTGTTGCCATTTTTAATCGTTTTTAGTTGTTAAAAGTGGTCAACGTATTTCAGGCATTGACAAAACCTCTCAAACTGGCGCAAGCGTCCGCTTGTGCCAATTGAAAAACTTGTTATTTTGCATTAGGTATTGTATCGGGGTTTATTCTTGGTATAAAAGCTGAATAAAAGTTTATTTACTAACCGTAGTCAGGTCGGCTTTTGCAAAAAAACCCATGGCCTCGACAGCGTTTCCAGAGTGTGAGGTTTGAGATCATTTTGAATAACATTTGTCCTTTAATTTTGGGAACAAAGGCACAAGCGGACGCTTGCACCAGATGGGGGGGGGACGCTTGCGCCAGGTGGGGGTAAAAGTAAACGCTATGGCCATGGACTACCTTTTAATACAGCAGGATGCCAAGAATCAGGTCCACAGAAAGAAAGCCGGGATAATAAAAGGATTCAAAAAGCAACCTCAGATTGAAGTCGATACAGCTGAGATAGTACTTGATAATCGATTGACTAAAAAGATGAAGGCGCAGTTTAATAAGAGTTTTATTGGTCGCTCTTCAGAAAAAGAAGATAAGTGGTTAGCCTTTACATCCTTAATTCTCTCTGCGAGCATGTACAAGATCATCGGCATCGAAAGTAAGTATGATCAGCCCTTAACTAAAATAGGAAAGATAGGAAAGTTGTACTCCCAATTGAAGGGTACAGACAATATAGAGCTTATGATCAGTATGTCTGAGCCTAATTCTAAGCTAAAGAAAGAAGAAAAACAGGTGGTTGGTCATCAAAGGCTCATTAAGTACGTTAGCAACGCTATAAAGGACAATACCAAGGATAAAACTCCAAAAGTGATAATTTTATTATTAACAGAGCTTGAAAGAATCTCGCTTTGGCAATCTAAAGAATTAAGCAATGAGATCACTTCCTCTTTTCCCGAAGGAAAAATATTCTTCATCAGAGACATCACTGAAAAGCTACGACTTATTCAGAGTAAATATCCTGATCAATTCGATACTGAGCCTCCGTTAAACGACACAAATGCCTTAAACCTTCTCAATGGGCTGTTTAAAACCAAAAGAGATAAGGAATTAGTCAATGAGCATATAATTATACGGCCAAAATCTATTGAAGATGTTGATCTCAGCATAAGCAGAAAACTTAAACGTACTGACGCCAAAGAAAAGACCTGGACAATACCAGAAGAGCCATTTTTGCTCAGTGACTATGCTGCCAGAGTAGAAGTATAAAACATCTCTGAAACCTATTCATTTATTAAGAACATACATAGCTCGAAACATACAAAATATGAATCTGGAATGAAAAAAGGGCTGTTTTTCACCCCTGTTTTGCATTTATTGACTATAATTCGATTTTAAACACTTGATATACTGATATTTAAAAAGTGTCAAAAATACCTATATACTCATATTGTCAAAAATAAAAGTCTTCGTCCCTGTGGCTTTTCAGCTTCATGCTTTAATGCTTGACTTGAATAGAATAACTCTAAATTAGATTAAAAGGATAAATTTAAGTAATCTATTTTATAATTTTGTCGAGTAAACAATTAACCTTTAATAAATCAATCATGAAAACCAAATCTGTCCTAATCACATTAATTACTGTTGTAGCCTTAACAGCCTTCTTAGTTCAATCTTGCTCAAAAGACGAAGAGAAAGCAAATATTCCACCAACTTGTATTATTACGTCTCCGACAAATGGGCAGGAAATTCCAAAAGGTGATTCTGTCACAATATACGTGGAAGCAAATGATAGCGATGGTACCATATCAGAAGTTCGCTTTGATATTGATGGCATTGGAAAGAGTTCAGCCAGCAGTTACCCGTTTATATATACATGGGTTACGAATAATGAGAGTCTTGGAAATCACACACTAAAAACTACGTGTTATGACAACGATGGAGGCAGTACATCTGATGAAGTCAGCTTTGAGATAACTCAAGGTACAAGTGATAATACCCCACCCACGGCACTATTCACCATTGCTCCATCCACGGGAACGACAAGCACCACCTTTGCATTTGATGCCTCTGGTAGTAATGATAATGAAGAGCCCACAAGCAGCCTACAAGTACGTTGGGATTTTGAAGGCAATGGTATCTGGGACACTGATTGGAATAATGAGAAAACCATAGACCACCAATATAGCAACGAAGGCACTTACGCGGCAAAAATGGAAGTAAAAGATACTGAGGGATTAACTAACGAAACCACAGTTGATGTCATAGTTATTAATCCCAACACTCCACCCACAGCTTTGTTCACAGTATCTCCGGACAGCGGAACAACAAACACTAATTTTTCGTTTGATGCCAACAGTTGTAGCGACAATGAAACGCCAACAAGTGAACTGCAAGTGCGATGGGACTTTGATGACGATGGAGCTTGGGATACTGACTGGAATACCGAAAAAACTCAGTACCACCACTACTCCACCGAAGCAACGTACAATGCCAAAATGGAAGTTAAAGATATTAAGGGCTTAACAGACCAATACACCAAAAGTGTTGTAGTTAGCAATAGCGGTGGGGGGGCAGGCTCCTTTACTGACCCTCGTGATGGGCAAACTTATGCCACAATTGAAATTGGAAGCCAAACTTGGATGGCTGAAAACCTAAACTACGAAACTGAAAATTCATGGTGGTACGACAATAGCAGTGTAAATGGAGATATATACGGTAGACTTTATACATGGAATGCTGCCATGAACGGGGCTGAAAGCAGTAATTTAGTGCCAAGTGGTGTACAAGGTGTGTGCCCTTATGGTTGGCACTTACCTTCGGACAAAGAATGGAAAATACTGGAAATGGCCTTAGGCATGAACCAAGGAGAAGCCGATGACTCAGGCTGGCGAGGAACAGACGAAGGTCAGCAAATGAAATCCACCAGCGGTTGGGACGAGAATGGAAACGGCACCAACTCCAGCAACTTTAACGCATACCCAGGGGGCGCTCACCTCGATGGGGGAACCTTCATGGAGCTTGGCTCTGGAGGCTATTGGTGGTCTTCAAGAGAAAACATGGAACAATACGGTTATGGCCGTCGCCTGGCCTACGACAACGTCGGGGTATTCCGCGGTTTTAGCTACTTTATGACTAATGGCTTTAGTGTTCGTTGCATAAAAGACTGATGCTATTTCATGTAATAATTGGATTTAAAAATAAAAGTCGTCTTCCTTCTCACTATTATTGAACTTCCTGCGAGACGCATCCAGATAGGGCATGAAGGTTCGATAGTCCTGATGGTCTGCATACTCCATCACAACCTTCACAGGAACATCGTGCATGAGTAGTTGCATGATATAAGTCTGACGACCCAGATCCTTATTTGCAGCTAGGGCGAGTGGACGGGTTTCCAGCTTCTGTTTCCCATTGATAGGGTCCCAATATTCAACATCTCTGGTAAGATCCTGGGTATAGAGAAGTGCTCGAAGGCCATCTTCGTAAATTTCAAGGGGTACGTTGGGGGGCACACCCCCACACTAAGCGTAGTATGTCCAAGTAAAACGAGTCACTAAGCGTAGTTTCATGCCTTAGGCAGACAAGTGCAACTACGCTTTCCTATCTTCATAATATTTATCTTTGTACTATCTATGTCAGAAAGTTATCAAATAAGGGATCAAAATGTCGTACATTTTTTAACCTACAGTCAGGGCAGGGATAGTTGAGTTTGAGCATGAATATTTGTATTCAAGTGCCAGAAATTTTTCAGAACTTAGCGGGCTGATTGAGATAGATGTGTTGTAATAGAACAGCGTAGTTGCAAACTGCGCTGAGTTGGGGTAGCCCGTAGGGCTTGAATGTCAATAACCGAAATAGAAGAAAAAACCATTGTCCGTAGGACATTAACGGGAGTCGGGGTTTATTTTGGTATAAAAGCTGGATAAAAGTTTATTTACTAACCCTAGTCAGGTCGGCTTTTGTAAAAAAACCCATGGCCTCAACTAAATTACCAGAGCGTAATGATTGGTGTCATTTTGCGTAACGTTTGCCCTTTACTAATGAAAACAAAGGCACAAGCGGACGCTTGCGCCAGATGGGGGTCCGGAGTCGGAAGTCCGGAGTCGGAAGTTGGAAGTCGGAAGTTGGGAAACCTCTCAAACCAGCGCAAGCGTCCGCTTGTGCCAAAATCATCCCCAATGTATGGGCTTGTTGACTTTGTCGCGTCGGGATTTAAGATTTGATATCTGGCTGCCAAATCTTCCTTTCCAGGAATACAAATCCTTATCTATTTCAGCAGCAGGATCATTGTAGGTTTTCTTGACTTTAGCCTCTTGATTTTTCCAGTACATTTTACTCTCGTTCAGGGCATTATACATCTCATCGGAAGGGTTGATATGAAGCAGTGACCGCTCAACCTCAGCTCGAGTGTAACTATTGGTGTTTGTTAACAACGAAAGCAGAGCGGGTACAGCTTTTTTATCTTTCATTCTGCCCAGCGATTTCACCGCTTCGGTTTGGATGGTAAATACGTGTGAAGATAATAATGGCAATATTTTGGCTACACAGCCTTTACGCTCCCACCTACCCATGCGCCATAGTTGTATTTTGATTCTTAAGCTCCACATAGTTGTGCAATTTATCATTTTTTGCTGAAACTACCGGCATGTGGTTCCATAATTTTGTAAACTATGCTGAATAATTCAGCCGGAATATGATTCAATAATCAAATATATCCATAACTCCTCGTTCCCAATTTTATCATACAAAACAAAGTTCTTCGCTCACACAAACAGCAAATATTCAATGCCATACAGGAAATTATTCAACTAAAAATTGGTCAACAAGAACTTGCCATTTTACATCAAATTTGCGAAATAACGGCACGAGCGGACGCTTGCACCAGATGAGATGGTTGACATCTTCCTCTCATTAAAATTTGAACAAAGGCACAAGCGGACGCTTGCGCCAGAGGGGGGAGTATTCTGTCGGCACGAATAATCAAGGATCATTCTTTAACACAACGCACCGCATGTCCTACATCTTTATTCGCGGGCGAGTCAATACAATAGTCAACTCCGGCTTGCAAAACGTAGGTACAAACTTTATTCCCTATCCACTCGGTTGAGCTCCACCAAATGGCAGTTTGATCTATCCCGTAAAAATCACCGTTGGCATCTCTCATTCCTGATGGAAGCGCGGTGAAACCACTCCGGTTATCAGTATTTGTATCATTGTTCCATCCGCTTGTGGATTTCAAAGCAGTGCCGGCGGTGTTGCTTCCACCCACAGCATTAACCAAATCTATCCAATCATTTTCGGTTGCTATTTTCCAGCCTTCGGGACACAAACCACGGGCATCATTTACGGCAAACCAATTGTACAAAATCCCTGTTTTTTTCCCATTATCAGGATTGTTTTCGTAGTAACACCATGCCGGTTCTCCCTGCTCGCATGCAAGCTTCCATTCTTCCACTGTTTTGGCTTCCTTAATTGGGTCACCATTATTAAAGGCGGTAACATCTAAATTCTTAGGCATCCAAACTTTTTCACCTATTTTCAACTCGGTTTTTTCTCCTGAGTCTTTTACACTATTTTTTTGGTTTGAACCTGAGTTTCCACAGGCACTAAATAAAACAGTAAACGTGATAACTGAAACAATTACTAAACTATTCGTTTTCATGGCTTTTATGATTAATTAATTGGTATATTTTACTTGCTATTTCCTCCTAATTATTTATCCTCATACATTTCAAAGGCACTCATTTTTTATCACAAAACAGTGCTTTTAAAAAGCGCAAACCAATTGCAATCAGCAGCATTTGGGTGGATATGCCACTAAAACACGATAAAACTAACTTGTTACTTTCCATCGGGTTGTACAACGGGTTTATTGCGGTATAAAAGTATGATAAAAATCAATATGCGACCATTATTGGGGTTGCATTTTTGCAAAAAAGGAGCTCATGGGTTTTACTAAGTTTTCAAAAAAGGCATGTCGGGTATCATTTTGCACCATATCAGTCCTTTACTTATGGGAACAAAGGCACAAGCGGACGCTTGCGCCAGATGAGATGGTTGAGAAACGAAAGAAGGGAGTTTTCGCAGGGGGATCGCTAAAATTTATCAATGTCGATATTGAACAGGTCGGCTACTCTTTTTCAATACAGAAGCTCTTTTTGGTGATGGGTCAAATCCGGTTGGCTCATGCATATGAGGTACGACCTCATGTTGGCGATGAGCCTGTTGGTTCTGTACAATAAGTAGCCGGGATAAAATTTCAGTGCCTTGCTAAGACAATTTTCCCGGTATTTGTTGATGTGTGTATGCGCGTCAATAATCATGTAAAAATGTTTACTAAATGTGTCGGCAATCCTGATTTGGCCTGCCATTTTTTGATCGTATGTCAGCCAAAGGTAGTCAATCATTTTTTGATGGGCAAAAACAGGTCGTGAGAGTATCCCGGATTTATGTTAAAAATGCAGTAAATAAAAAATCATACAGGTATCGTTCCTTAAGGCAAAACAATTTCAATTAACTTTGTACCATACGAAATTAGGCCCCATGTTTATCATCGACCGTTGGATAGAGATATTTAGCATCATTCGCAAGAACAAATTGCGCACCTTCCTCACCGGATTTAGCGTAACCTGGGGGATTTTTATGCTCATCATACTTCTTGGTTCGGGTCGCGGATTGGAGAATGGTGTACACGACCAATTCAACAGTTCGGCTGTCAACACGCTCTGGGTATGGGGAGGCGAAACCAGTGTGGCTTACAAAGGTTTTAAACCCGGTAGGGATATTATGTTTGAAAATGAGGATTACGACGAAGTAAAAAACCACATTCCGGGCGTAGAATATCTTTCGGGAAGGATGTATGTTTGGGGCGACAATACCGTAACCTACAAAGGCGAATTTGGTGATTTCGATATGCGTAGCGTTCATCCCGATTATGGGATCATCGAAAAAGTTCACATGGTGGAAGGCAGGTTTATCAACAATTTCGACCTTGAGGAGGACAGGAAGGTTGCCGTGATTGGCATGGCTGTAAAAGAGACTTTATTTAAAACGGAAGCACCTGTTGGCAAATACATCAACATTCGCGGAATTCCATTTAAGGTGGTTGGGGTATATATGGACGACGATGGCAGGCAAGACAATCAACGTGCCGTGTATTTGCCCCTGACCACGGCACAAAAAGCGCTGGCAGGTCGCGACCGCATCAACACACTGGCGGTAACGGTAGCCTCCAACGATGTGGCCGACAGCAAGCGGATGTCAGACGAAATTCGGGCCAATTTTGCCGAACGTCACATGTTCGACCCGGAAGATAAAAGTGCCATGTTTATCTGGAATGCAGTAGAGGAATTCAAACAGTTTCAGGATTTATTTGCCATCATCCGCATGTTTATCTGGGTTATCGGCATAGGCACCATCGTGGCCGGCATTGTGGGGGTAAGCAACATCATGATGATATCGGTAAAAGAACGCACCCGTGAAATCGGCATCCGCAAGTCGTTGGGAGCCACTCCGCGGTCCATTGTTTCCATGATCATGCGAGAAGCAATTTTAATCACAGGCATTGCCGGCTATGTGGGACTGGTGTTGGGCATTGGTTTGCTCGAGTTGGTGAGTCCGCATATTCAGTCAGAATTTTTCAGAAATCCTGAAGCCGACCTGAATGTGGCCATCAGCGCTGTGGTGGTGTTGATAGTTGCAGGCATGTTGGCAGGATATGTGCCGGCACGCCGAGCCGCTGCCATTCGACCGGTAGAGGCATTGAAAGAGGAATAATTTAATAACGGAACCATGTTTAGTCGCGACAACTGGCAAGAAATATTCGCCACCCTGAAAAAGAATAAGCTAAGGACTTTCCTTACTGCTTTTGGGGTATTTTGGGGTATTTTTATGCTGATAATTATGCTGGGTTCCGGATCGGGATTGGAACATGGGGTATCGTCGGGGATGGGCAATTTTGCCACCAACAGTTTTTTTATCTGGCCCCAGCGCACCTCCATTCCTTACAAAGGATTTCCAAGGGGACGCTATTTCAATTTTAAAAATGACGACATCGAGGCGTTAAAGGCCAATATTCCCGAAATCAAGTACATCGCACCAAAAATCTCGGGATGGTCGGCAGGCGACGGTACCAACAACACTGTTCGCAAGGATAAAACGGGCGCATTTTCCATCAAAGGTGAGTTTCCCGATTGGAGCAAGGTGGACCCCATGGAAATTGAAGGCAGGTTTCTCAATCCTTTCGACCTGCGCGACCGACGAAAGGTGGCCGTCATCGGTTCGCGTGTAAAGGAAGTCTTGTTCGATCCGGATGAAGATGCAGTGGGACAATCCATTCGTATTCAGGGAATTTACTTTACGGTTATAGGTGTGTTCAAACCCTTGAATACCCAAATTAATTTTGGAGGCGAAAAGGAACAAACCATTTACATTCCATTGTCAACCCTCCAAAAAACCTATAACTATGGCGATATCGTGGGTTGGTTTTCCATCACGGTAAACGACGATGAATCGGCGGCAGCCATCGAAGAAAAAACCCTGAAGTTTTTGGCCTCACGTCACAGCGTTTCCCCCGATGACAAAGAAGCCTTCGGGCATTTTAACCTGGCAGAAAATTTCGAGCAAATGACCGGACTTTTCAAGGGAATTGCGGGATTGATATGGATTGTGGGCATTGGCACCCTCATGGCCGGAGTAATTGGCATAAGCAACATCATGTTGGTGATTGTAAAAGAGCGTACCCGTGAAATCGGCATCAAACGTGCATTAGGAGCCACACCCATGCAAATTATGGTACAAATCATCACCGAATCAGTTTTTTTAACTACCCTCGCAGGATATATCGGACTGGTGGCCGGCGTGGCACTGGTGGAAGGCATCAACAGCGCGATGATTAAATTTCAAGTGCAAGCAGGAATGTTCGAACGTCCCGAGGTGGATTTCTCAACAGCCATCACCGCTCTCCTCATCCTGATCATGTCGGGTGCCTTGGCAGGAATTATCCCGGCCAAACGAGCTGTCAGCATCAAACCGGTGGATGCGTTAAGGACGGAGAATTAATTGCCAAAAATTGTTAAAGACCAAAAAACCTTGGCAAGAATTATCAGGTCATCACCAGCCACCATATGACACCACTGTTTTCATATCCCATCCCTATCCCTTCAAGGTGACAATTACCAATCCTGTAATGTTTAAAAACATGAGAATTCTAGGGCATATTAAGGCGAATGGTACTTTTTTCAACCCAACCACCCACCATTTTCCAACCTGCATTGATACCTGATTCTAATCTGTCTCTCTTACATTTGCCTCATGATTTCAACGCGATTTACTCACAAAAAAAATTAAAACGATGAACACAAGAAAATCCTTTTATTTCATGATGGTGGGCACACTCCTCACTTGTTCTGCCGCCACTTTTGCCCAGGACGCACCCAAATCAATCAAAGAACAATTCACCTGGAAGGATGCTTCCAAGAGCCAAACACTGTACATTAACCTGGAGAAAAAGAGTAAAAACATGATGCTGAATCTGGATGGCGTCATAAAAAAAGGAATCCTTGAAGTGACCCTTGTCAATCCCAAAGGTGAGACCATTCCGGGGTTCCTCTTAGTTTGCGATGAAACAGAGGGGCACAACGTAAGCATGAACATTTCCGTTGGCGAAGACGATGAAACAACACAATCCACCTCAGCAAGCAGTACCACTTCCCGATCATCGTCGAGTGCGTCGGCAAGATCAGCCCAGAAAGCCAGATCAGCCGAAACGGCTCGGTCGGCCGGCACAGCCAGATCAGCCTCAAAGGCGAGAACCGAGAATTCCATGTCCATCAGCAGCTCTGCCAAAACCAGCACATATTCACAGTCGTCCACCCACAGCGCCAATGGAGCCAAAGGAGTGATGAGTAAAATTATTTCGGATCCGGAACCCGGCATATGGAAAATCACCATTGCCTTAAAGGATGTAACAGGAACCCTCAACGTGGATGTTGATCAGGATGAATAAACAAAGCAAAGAAAATATCTCTAACTTTGATCGCATGTCGTGTATCAATTTTATAAGGAATTGCTTTGTGGGATTACTGGGTTTGGGGCTCGGTATGCAGGTTGAGATGGCCTCTGCCGCCGATATTCACGGAAAGGTGGTACTGGACGAAAGTTGGGAACGTGTTATCTACCTGTCGGCCATCAACTCCTTCGACGACTTCCATACCGCTTCCTACGATTTTCTGATTCGTGAAGCAGTACTTGATTCGGCCGGGAATTTTGAGATGAGCGACCTGTTAATTCCGGAAAACGACCGCATTTACCGATTGCACATCTGCAAAAAAGACGACCCCATTCCCACCATCATCATTGGCGGAAAGGAGGAGAATTTTCTTCATTTTATCATGAACAACCATTCCCACATTCAACTTTCGCCCAACCCGGAAGATTCCGCATTCGGAAATAGTTTGGTGGATGGAAACAAGGCCAACAGTTCGCTTTTCCTATTGTTTCAACTGCAAAAAGGATTGCTGGTGCCACCCGAACTACCCTCACGTCAAAACCGGGAATTCAGAAAACAGCGGGTAGTTGAGGGGTATAAATCCATGGCCGACACCTCTTCAAGCATGATTATCAAGTTACTGGCCCTACACTTGATGGAGCAGTCGTCAGGCAGACCCGATCTGGAATTAATGGAAAAAACCAACGGTCAATTACAGATTTCCGACTCCTCCGATCCCTATTTTGAAACCTTTGAAAAAAAATTAGCCTTTTTAAGGTTCCAATCGAATGCCTCTCCGAATTCAGACACCCCTTGGATTCCCTGGCTCGTGGTGATTTTAATCTTGATACCTACCGTTTTGTTGTTGCTGAAAAGACGAAAACTCCCGGAGGAACACCTCGACAAACCCGACAAAACCTTGCTTCAGTCGTTGTCGGTGCAGGAAAAAAGGGTGTTCGAACTGTTACGAAAGGGAGCATCCAACAAGGAAATTTCCACCGAACTCAACATCGAGGTAAGCACAGTAAAAAGTCATGTGTACAAAATATTTACAAGGTTGGGAGTTAAATCGAGGAAAGAGATTGTAAATGGGGATTGGTGAATGTTAACAAAACTGAACCATAATTCAATGGGTTAATTATCTAATTTGATTCGGGGTTGAATATCAAAGATAGCAGTTCAAACAAAGGTTTTTTTCAGTTCACCTGGAAAGCAAGCTTTTCATACCTTTGTCAGGGCCTGATTTTTCCAGGTTAACAACACAAAATTCTCTTTGTATGAAGAACATCAGCTACCTCACCATTCTTCTCTTGATCCCTTTTCTCGGTTTTACACAACAACATGAAGATGAACGTTATGTGACAGAGGGAAATCCGTTGGTGGCGGAAAAAATCAAACAGTGGCAAGACCTAAAATTCGGACTGCTCATGCATTGGGGTACATACAGCCAATGGGGCATTGTGGAATCGTGGTCGTTGTGTCCCGAGGAATATGGCTGGTGCGAACGTACCAAGGGAAGCAACCCCAACGATTACAACACCTACAGAGAAGAATACGAAGGATTGAAAAACACCTTCAATCCCACCCAATTCAATCCCGAAAAATGGGCTGCTGCGGCAAAAAAGGCGGGAATGAAATATGTAGTCTTTACCACCAAGCATCACGATGGCTTTTGCATGTTCGACAGCAAATACACCGACTATAAAGTCACCGATTCGGCTTGCCCTTTCTCCCAAAACCCAAAAAGCAACATCACCCTTGAGGTATTGAATGCTTTTAGAAATCAAGGCCTATGGGGAGGGGTGTATTTTTCAAAACCCGACTGGCATTCGCCATACTATTGGGATCCCAAATATCCTCCACGCGACCGGAATGTGAACTACGAACCCGAAGCCAATCCCGAACGTTGGAATCAATACATTGAATTTACCCACAACCAAATCCTGGAGTTACTGTCCAACTATGGCAAAATCGATATCCTGTGGCTGGATGGCGGCTGGGTGGCCAAAGCCGACAAGGAAGAAATCGAGCATTGGTATCAACAAAAGCTGAAAGACAATCCCAACGGCTATCTCAAGAACCGGATCATCAATCAGGACATTCAAATGGACGAACTGGTGGAGAAAGCCCGTGAGAAACAACCCCAACTGATTGTGGTGGACAGGGCTGTATATGGCAAAAACCAAAACTACCTCACCCCCGAAAACCGGGTTCCCGACAACCCCCTGCCGTACCCCTGGGAATCGTGCATCATTTCGGGTGGAGGCTGGTCGTACACCCCTGATGCCACCTACATGAGTGGACGAACGGGTATTCATCTGCTCATCGATATTGTTGCCAAAGGAGGAAACCTCCTGATCAACATTGCCCCATCGCCCGAAGGTGAATGGCAGGAAGGTGCCTATCAGCTACTTAATGAATACGGACAGTGGCTCGACGTAAACGGCGAAGCCATCTACAATAGCAAGGTGCTCGAACCTTATAAGGAAGCAAATATTTGCATGACCCGTGGCACCGACGGTTCGGCGTACTTTTTATACATGGCCCGTGAGGACGAGCTAACCCTGCCGGCAGAAATAGAGATCACCTCCCATCAACCCGAAAAGGGAGCCACCGTCACCCTGTTGGGAAGTCCTGCCCCATTGAAATGGGAAGTCCAAGGAAGCGGATTTAAGGTACTTATTCCCGAATCTATCAGAAAAAATCCGCCCTGCAAGGAGGCCTGGACGATTAAGGTGGCGGGATTGAAGGGGGAACGGTGAGCGGTTTTCAAGCACTTAATAAACTGAAAATAAATAAGTAAAATTGAATGTAAATAAAATTGGAAATTGCCCTTAACAAACAAAATGAGGAGGAATATATCTCACTGACGGACATAACTAAATACATGAGCTCCGATAGAAAAAAATAATAGAGAATAGGATATGGATAGGAAGCACCATTGAACTCCGGGGATTCTGGAAATAATTGAGAAATTCTAATTTTATTAGCATAAAATTCGACAAATTTGGGACCTGAATCCAGATCAAACAGTTATACTCTGGCACCAAAAAATGAGAAGAAACAATAAATTCGATCGAAATAAGCTCAAAATCTGGTAGTTATTGAGGAACCTATACACAATATGAATTGCTTTTAAATTTGCATCTTTATTTATATCTTACTTGCAAAGCTATGAGAATGAAAATTATTATTATAACGGGTTTACTGCTAAACTTGCTAGTCGCCTCCTGTAGCAGACCAAGTGCTGAAGACATATTAAAAGAATCATATAAAAAATGTCAAACAGTTGAAAATGGCTATTACAACATGTTGCATTTCATGAAATTCATGTACAGAAGCGATACGAACCAGAGCAACTATCAATGCGATTTTCAAAAGCTTTCCGATGACACCATTTATTCATCAGCTTTTCACATGCAGGAATATATCGATGGGAGAGATGTCCGAGATGTGATGTACACAGGCGATGATTTTGTAACTTACTGGAAACAAGACAGTATCGGAGAAATTATGTCAAATAAAATGTGGGCTAAGGAGATATTTGCTTATCGGCATAATTATACCTTTTATTCAGTATTATCAAGTAGAACAAGCTATCCACTTCCTCAGCCCTCTGATTTCCTGGATGATAAAACTAGTTTTCAATATATTGGAGAAGAGCAGATTTCAGAACATCCATGTTATCATGTAAAAATGACTACAAACTCTGAAAAAGACACCACAGAAATGCTGAAAATATTACGAATAGAAAAAGATTTTTGGATACATATGCGAGATTTCATTCCTATTCAATATATCATTACCGTGACTTTGGAAGAGGCGGGCGATACGCTGTATGAGGTTAACAAAAACACATTGGAAAAGTATGAAATCAATAACCTGAACGACAAAACATTATTAACATTGGAATCTATTCCTTTTTACATTAAACTGAAAAACTTTGAACCATACCAAAAACCCGAATTGCTAACAAAAAATACCCCGGCACCAAACTGGACTTTGCCAACCCTTCAAAACGACTCCCTCAGCTTGTCGGATATGAAAGGAGAACTGGTATTATTGGATTTTTTCTACAAATCGTGTCACCCATGCATGCTGGCATTGCCTGCATTACAAAACCTTCATGAAAAATACCAGAACAAGGGACTTCGTGTCATCGGAATCGACCCCTACGACACAAAAGAAAAGGACGACATTGAAAATTTTCTTTCAGCACGAGGTGTAACGTACACCATACTTTTGGATGGAAAAAAAGTAGCCAAGATGTATCATATTCATGGATATCCAACTATTTATTTAATCAATCAAAATGGGGAAATCGCTTTTTCTCAGGTCGGTTATGGTGAAGGGACAAAGAACTCCCTAGAGGAAATAATTCTGGAGTATTTGGAGAAATGAGCAAAGGATGATCGATTTAGCGTTCAGTTGTTTAATGTTGGGAATCAACATCCCACTCGAAGCTACTTAACCTCAGCCTTAACCTTCACCTCAGCCTTAACCTTCACCTCAGCCTTAACCTTAACCTCAAGCCGGATGTCCTCCGACGAAGACCCAACCTGCAACAAATATTCACCTTTACGCACCTGATAATCTTTCAATTGGTTGCTCCACAATTGCAGCCTTTTTACTGGAATCACTACCTCCGCCACCGCGCTGTCCTTGGCGGGCACTTCAACCCTCACAAACCCCACCAACGACTTGATGGGAGTGGATTCATGCTTGTCAGGGTATTGGGTATACACCTGAACCACCTCAACACCTGAGCGTTCACTCGTATTTTTTAGTTCAACTGTTAAGCGAATCACTTCCGTGGAATCATAAGTCTGCTGATTTGCTTGGGCCGAAACATAGACAAAATCCGAATAAGAAAGCCCGTAACCAAAGGGATATAAAGGTTTACCCCTGAAAAACCGGTAGGTTCGTCCGTCCATGGAATAATCATCAAACGCAGGAAGGTCCTTCACCGACTGATAGAAGGTAACCGGCAACTTTCCCGATGGATTGGCATCACCAAAAAGAATATCGGCCACCGCATTTCCGCCCTGCTCACCGGGATACCAGGTCATCAAAATGGCATCTGCGTAAGATTCCAGGGTGGAGAGATTTATGGCACTTCCTCCGGTTAGCACCAAAATAATTTTCTTGCCGGGGTTGAGCTGCCTGAGCCTTTGGAGAAAAAGTTCCTGACTGTAGGGAAGCCTCAAATCCTTTCTGTCGCCCCCATGATCGCTCAACATGGCATCGCCGTCTTCACCTTCCAGAAGTCGGGTGTTTCCCATTACTGCGACAATCACATCGGCAAAGCCGGCTTGCCAAAAACCATGAAAAACCGTGTCGCCGGCCAACAGACAACCCCTGGTGTAATCGGCCATGGTTCCAGGATTTAACCGACCCACAATGCCTTCCAAAATAGTGGTCATATGCCCCGAAAAACCATTGTAGTTACCCAACAAGGCATCCGGTTCGGCAGCAGTAGGGCCTGTGATGAAGATGTTTTTCAAGGTATCGCGGTGGAGAGGAAGTAAATCGTGTTCATTTTTTAGCAAAACACAAGATTCAACTGCTGCCTGATAGGCCAATTGCCGATGAGCGAAGCAGTTGACAGTATCCGGCGACAGACTACCCCAAGGGTTAAGGGAATCGGCATCAAACAAACCCAGTTTAAAACGGGTGTGCAACACAGGAATCAGCAGCGAATCAATGGTTTGCTCCGATATCAGTCCCATACTCACAGCATCAGGCAAATAGCTGTACAGATAGCCACAATTCAGGTTGGTGCCGGCTCTGGCAGCCATGGCAGCAGCTTCTACCTGTGTTTCCACGGTTTTGTGGCGAAGCCAAATATCGTCCAATGCCCAACAATCGCTCACCACATGCCCCTTAAAACCCCATTTTTCGCGCAATAAGTCCCTCATTAGCGGAACACTTCCACAACAGGGCTCACCCCAGGTTCGGTTATAAGCACACATCACGCTTTCAACACCGCCATCTACCAAAGCCTTGAATGCCGGCACATAGGTATCATAAAAATCATTTTGTGAAGGTGCTGCATCAAATTCATGACGAATCGATTCCGGCCCACTGTGTACCACAAAATGTTTGGCGCAGGCGGATACTTTCAGATGCAACGGATCGTTTCCTTGCAGTCCTTGCACAAAAGCCACTCCCATCACCGAGGTCAGAAAAGGATCTTCACCATAAGTTTCCTGTCCCCTGCCCCATCGCGGATCACGAAAAATATTGACGTTGGGTGTCCAGAAAGTTAACCCCGAATATTGATCTCTGTTGCCCATTTTGAGTGCCGCACTGTGTTTGGCCCTTGCTTCTGTACTGATGACATCGGCCACCTGAAAAACCAAATCCGTATTGAAAGTGGCCGCCAAGCCAATGGCTTGAGGAAATACAGTAGCCTTTCCAGCTCTGGCTACTCCGTGCAAACATTCGTTCCACCAATTGTATTCGTCAATTCCCCATGCCGGGATGGCCGGAGAGTTATACATCAGGAGTGAGCATTTCTCTTCCAGGTTAAGTTTATTGAGCAGGTCCGCCGAACGTTCTTCAACGCTCAGGTTGGAGTCCGTAAATTTTGGTAATTCAGCTTGCGCGCATAACAAGGCGGGAATCAAGGTTAGCATAAAAAAGATAAGTTTTCGCATCATCGGGCTTAAAAATTGGACGAATTTAATGAAGATTGGCGGTTTTTACACCAAAAATATTGACCTATTGTATCAAGGTAACGGTTCCATTGGCTTCCACATGACCATCTCCATTGTCGCTGCCTTCCCAGTAAGTTCCATCGGTAAACCGTGCCCGGATGCGCCAGATATAGGTTCCCGTAGGCATTTCTTTTTCTTTGTAGGTGCCATCCCAACCTTCGGCAGGCTGACCGTTTTCCAACCGCGTACTGCTAAAAATCAGGTTACCCCAGGAGCTAAACACTTCCAGTTTGTATTCCATCAAGTTGATACCAAAGGGTTTAAACGTATGGAAATTTGGGTTATCCGCATGGGGACTGAACGCGTTGGGCACATAAAGTCCGGTAAACAACAGTTCGTAAGGATAGATCAATGTATCGGGACAGCCATAATTATTGGTGGCAATCAGCATCAGGTTATACACCGAATCACTGTCGTATTCATACTGACGCACCACACTATCCTCCGTACTTGTAAAGGTATCATCAAAATCCCAGAAATAGGTGATGGCGCCCTCACTCAGGTTATGCACCTTGACTCGACCCTGCACTCCTTCCCAGTTGTCGGTGAGCGAAAACAACGCTTTGGGAACGGGATTGATGACTAATTCCTTTGTGATTGTATCTTTGCAATGGCTATAGTTATCCACCTTCAAACTCACGATGTACCGACCCATTTGGTTATAATGCACATTATATTCGAAAGCCTTCCACAAATAATCACCTGAACCCGACGAATAATAACGCACCCCCATCGAATATAAAAATGAGTTCCATAAGGTGTTGATTATTGTTATATTGGAGTCAAACCAATCCATCCTCATCATGAAAAAGATCGTACGCTTATTGTTTATTTTAACTGCAACTCTGACCTTTAGTGGTCTCATGTCGCAAAACACCATCATTGAAGAACTGGCCATTCTGGATTCGAGTGGCAACCCTTTTTATTATGGCCGGCAATCGCTCGTTGCCGACCATATGGGCAACTACCATTTATTTTATATTTCGCACCCTGACACTGATTTTTTGTTAATAAAAAGGATGTCGTCAGATAACGGAAACTCTTGGGGATCACCGGAAACCATCTCGGTTTTTACGCCATCCTCCGGTTCTTACAGATTTACAGCCTTAGCTCCTTCCGTAACCATTGATGAAGCCGGTAATTTTCATATCTTGTACGAATACAGAGGGTTACCCCTATACAATTCAAGTTATGCAGAATATCCGCCTTCACATATCAATTATGTACATTGGGTTGACGACCAATGGGTTACGGAGGTGGATGTTGTCAACGACCACGAAATCCAGTCGGGTCAGGGAAATGCCTCAACGGTTTGCTATTTGTTCGACAACCAAATTGCCAACTATCATGGCAAACAGTATTACCTAGGCCTTGATTATGCCTGGTGGGCAACCAAGTACAATATTGTGTATTCGGACAATGTTATGGGCACATGGCAGCCGGGATCACCGCTTTACACCTTTGATCTGGGAAATTACGACATCCGAATACTCAACGCCTCCTCCATTGTGGCCAACAACGACTCTTTGTATGCCATCTGGTACCAAAGTCACGACTGCGTTGTGGAAATGAAATCGTATGGTGGCGACAACTGGTCGGAAACATCCACTATATTTAACGATTACTACATTCCTGAAACCGCCATTAATCCATATGCCATGTCTGTGGGAAGTTATTCCAATGGTTCTGAATCGAGGATCACCATGTTCCGCGTACCCGAAACCGATTTCAATGAGTTGCTCATTCTGCGTAAATCGGTCAACATGCCCTGGATAACGGATACCCTCATGCTCGATAACACCTATGGTTCTATCAGTCCTTCAATGGTTGGGGACACCACCATCCTGTTTATGATGAACAGTGGTGTGGAAAACCTGAGCTACATCATGAAATACCTGCCCGGCCAGGGGGATATTTCTACCTCACAGCTGATAACCAGCGATATGGAAGAACACTTCAACAACTTGGTTACCTCCGATAAAACCGTCAACCCCGTAGCTTATTCGGTGCTCGATGCTGCCACAAGCACCTATTATCTGAAAATCGGGCGGGTAGGCAACATCCTCGGGGTGGAAGAACCTGTTGCCCACAGCAAAGGTGTTGTTTTATTGCAGAATTACCCCAATCCCTTCAGTAACAGCACCAACATTACCTACCGGATAGCTGTGGCAACCAGGGTGAAGATTACCGTGCACAATGGCCTCGGAAATCTGGTGAAAACATTGGTGGACGACGTCAAGGCTCCGGGAAACTACAACATAACCTTGGATGCCACAGATTTTGCCGATGGAGTATATTACTATCAGATAAGTGCCGACGGACATGCGCAAACAAGAAAGATGATTCGTATGCGATAGTATATCGACATTCATCTCCCGTTAACGGCAGATGTTCAATGTGTTTGGAAATAAATCTTTCCTACAAAAGTTTACTCTTTGATGAATTTTTGAGAGACACTTTGCCTTTCATCTTCCAGTTTGATGAGGTACATTCCGGGTGACAAATGGGCCACATCAAGGGTAATGATTTGTCCACCAAGCAGGTTGGCCGTGTACCTCCGGTGCATGACCCGATTTCCTGCCATATCAAATATGACCACCTTGCAGCCGTTGTTCCATTGTTCCGGTTTTTCAAACGCAATGGATAGGTTATTCACCACAGGTGACGGAAACACACGAAAGTTTACCTCACTACTTGTCTGATTTTCAATTCCCACACTATGATAAATAGTAAAGGGCATCTCGTTCATGGAATAATTTTCAGGAATTCCGGGGGTGGTTAATTTGATAAAACAAGCATCCGAATCCATGTTCAGAACAGTCCAATCATAACTACCATTGCCAGCAGATACCGTGGCCTGAGTTGTCCAGGTTTGTCCGTTGTCGGATGAAAAATCGATTTGTACATCGTTGATAATTTCGCTGTTCCAGGTGATATCTGTTACAGTTCCTCCTTCAAAATTTTCACCACCTTGCGGAGTAAGGAGGTCGAGTTGATAAACCAGAAAAACGTTATTGGATACATCAATTACTTCAGGGTATTCTGTTTCACTCAGTTGAACTTTACACCACATGGTGGCGGTATCCGGAATCCATTGGTGCCACTGATTGTCCACGGGGATATTTTCGTCCACCACAACCCAATCGCAATCCATACATGTACGATACGAAAGTGTTAAATCGCCCACCAACTCACTGTTCCAGGTAACGTCCACGGGCGAACCCACGCGGAACAATCCGCCACCGTTGGGACCGGTTAAATCAAGTGAGCACAGGGTAAACGGAGTTTCGGTCATGCTATACACATCCGGATGGGTCACATCACTAATCCTGATCAAACATTCGGTTGACAGTATGTTGGTTGCCGGCCACGCGTACGCTCTTGTGTTGGCCGAAGAGGTGTCCACAACATCCTCCCAGGTTTGGCCATTGTCGGATGAAAATTCAATACGCACATCGGCGACAAACTCGCTATCCCAGGTTATTTGGTTGGTCACTTTGCCGTTCCATTTAGAGCCTGCCAACGGCGCGGTAAGCGTAATGGCCGGATCGCCCTCTACCACCCGGATGCTGTCGATCACCACGTCAATCAGTGGTTTGTCGTTGGAATTGGTCGGCACTTCGCTGATGGCATACACCACGTCCATCCCGTCGATTATCTTACCAAAAATGGAATGCACATCATCGAGCCAGGGCGTAGGCTCCACGGTAATAAAATACTGAGAACCATTGGTATTGGGACCTGAATTGGCCATGGACAAAATGCCCGGTTCATCATGCCGAAGATTCGGATGAAACTCATCATCGAAGGTATAACCCGGTCCGCCGGTACCGTTGCCGTTGGGGTCGCCGTCCTGAATCATGAATCCGGCAATCACCCGATGAAAAATGAGTCCATCATAAAATTGAGCATTGGTTAAATCGATAAAATTTTGTGCCGTCACGGGAACAAGGTCTTCACGCAGTTGCGCCCTGAAATCGCCCATGGAAGTGTACCATTGCACCACGGTTTGGGCATATGCATTGGTGTTGATGCCGAAGCCGGCGAAAATGATGAAAACAAAGAGTAGTCGGGTAATTTTTTTGAGATTCATGGCAAAAGGATTCGTTATAACTATTGCTTTGATAAGAAATTGTGGCTCAAAGGTATAAAATTTATTTTGGTGTAATCCTATCCGCTTTGTTTGTCGATATCCTCGCAAGGGGGATGAAACGGGCTTGGTGTTCGCTTCGCAAACGTTAACAATCAAGGTTTTTGTCATCTCACTCAATTTTTATAAATTTTGTGTGAAAAATTAACAACAATCCCTGACGGAATTCGGTTGCTTAGCAGAACATTTTTATTTTTGCGAGCTGAAAATTTACGAAGGATAAGAATTACTTATCTGAATATCTTAATATTAACTAAACCAGAAAATGCCATGTCGAACACCATGAACCTTAGAAATGTATGTGAAGAAGCTGTCCAGCTATTTGACAAATTAAATGTGGAAGCACACAACGAAATTAAATCGAAACTGCAATATTGCATCGGAAGCTTTGATTATGACCAAAATCCGTCCGGGTTATACGAATTTGGAGAAATTGCCTTAGAAGAATTGAAAAGTTTCAAAGAAGCCAACCCCAGAAAAGTGACCAAAAAGATGATTGATAGTCTGGAAAAGAGTTTGAAAAAATAATACCCATCATAAAAAAGGCTGTCCGATTTGGGCGGCCTTTTTTATGTATTACCCGATTTTTTGAAACCTGCGTTGGGACTATATAAACGGACTTACTAAACAGCCCGGCATTGCTTAAGCGCGCCAATTTTCGTAAAATTTAGTTTTCTGTTTTATAAGGATACATTTTTCTCAACAATACTTGCTGTGGTTGACCTAACGGTGGGCCCCTTACGGCGAAACGATATTTCCAAAAAAACGAAACATACATTTACCTCGAAATATTGAGCGATAAAGATTTGATTTATAGCCCAAAATGTGATTATATTTGGGCGATAAATAGTAACAATATAGCTCATGACCTATAAAAGATGGAATTAGATATTGAATCAGTGGCCTCATTTTTCGTATGAAAAAGAGGTTCTTGCCGAATTGGAATATGCTTTCTCTCAAAACAGCGGAACCATTCTCGGCGTATTCAGGCATATGCAAGAAAATTCAAAAGATGACTTTGTAGTAGAGGTATTAAGTAACGATGCGTTAAAAAAATCCTCTTCAGGCGGATATGAGCCCGAGTCGTTTTATCTCAGTCCAAACAAAAAAACCGACCCTTATAAGTCGGCTTTTCTTCGTAGCGGGGACCGGATTCGAACCGATGTCCGCCTCAGGCGGATATGAGCCCGAGTCGTTTTATTTCAGACCAAACAAAAGCTCGACCCTGACCACCCTTTAGCTGCTTTTCTCGCTTCATCGCATCGATCTTTGTTTCATATTTCTCGGTCATAACAATTTCCCACGGACGAAATCGACGAGTATAGCCTTTCGTTGATAACTCATTGTGTGATAGTAATCTTTGAGTTAAATTTGAGGTATAGCCTACATATATCTTGTTAAAGCTCCTGCTGTAAAGAACATAAACCGTGTACATAGAAATCACGTTATGTCAGACATACTAAACAAAAAGCCAACTCGAAAGTCGGCTTTTCTTTGTAGCGGGGACCGGATTCGAACCGATGACCTTTGGGTTATGAGCCCAACGAGCTACCACTGCTCCACCCCGCAATATAGTTGATGTTTGCGGGTGCAAAGATATATTTTGTTTCTTTGCCGTGCAAACTTTTCTTTAAATATATTTATGGAGCATAAAGCCGGATTCGTCAACATCATTGGTTTCCCGAACGTTGGCAAGTCAACATTAATGAATGCACTGGTGGGCGAAAAAATTTCCATCATCACTTCCAAGGCCCAAACCACCCGTCACCGCATTTTGGGGATCGTCAACGGGGAAAATTTTCAGATTGTGTATAGCGATACTCCCGGCATTGTGCGCGATCCGGCCTACAAAATGCACGAATACATGAACCAATACATCCAAACGGCCCTCAAAGATGCGGATGTTATTCTACTCATGACCGAACCCAACATGCCTTTTGAGCAAGTGGATGTAATTGAAAAACTGAAAGTTATGACCGTTCCCATCGTCTTGGTGGTGAATAAAATCGACTTGTCGGACCAACCCACGGTGGTGGCTCAAATGGAAGGGTGGCACGAGGTGTTGCCCCAGGCGGAAATCGTTCCCATCTCAGCATTAAACAATTTCAATCTGGAAAAATTATTGGATGTAATTCAGGAAAAATTGCCTGAACATGCACCTTATTATGATAAGGATGAATTAACCGATCGGTCGGAAAGGTTCTTCGTTTCAGAAATAATTCGTGAAAAAATACTCCTGAATTACCAAAAAGAGATACCCTATTCCACCGAAATCAGCATCGACGAATACAAAGAAGAAGAACGTCTGGTGCGAATTTCGGCCACCATTTTCGTTAATCGTGATACCCAGAAAGCCATTATCATCGGCCATCAGGGGCAAGCCATCAAGAAAACGGGTACCATGGCGCGCCTCGACATCGAGGAGTTCGTGGGCAAAAAAGTGTTTCTCGAACTGTCGGTAAAAGTAAACAAAGATTGGCGCGATGATGATAATGCCCTGGCACGCTTCGGCTACGACCACTAATTTCGTACTTTTGCATTTTATTTCAAATTGCATCTAACCACACACCATCATGAGTAATATTCTGGCGATAGTAGGCAGGCCCAACGTGGGGAAATCGACCCTTTTCAATCGGTTAATTCAAAGCAGGGAGGCCATCGTTGAATCGGAAAGTGGCGTTACCCGCGATCGCATCTATGGAAAAAGCGATTGGAATGGTTACGAATTTTCGGTGATCGACACCGGTGGCTACGTGCATGGCTCCGACGATACCTTTGAGGAAGAAATCAGGAAACAGGTGATTTTTGCCATCGAAGAAGCCGAAGTGATTGCTTTTATGGTGGACGGACGCGAAGGACTCAACCCATTGGACGAGGATGTGGCCAATTTGCTACGTAAATCAAAAAAAGAGGTACTGCTGGTAGCCAACAAAACCGACGAACCCGGACAGTACAACAATGCCGGCGAATTTTACGCCCTGGGTCTGGGGGATGTATATACCATCTCTGCACAAAATGGCACCGGCACCGGCGACTTGCTGGATGCTGCCGTAAAAATGTTTAAAAACCTACCTGACGATCAGGAGGAAACCGACCTGCCACGCATCGCCTTCGTTGGCCGACCAAACGTGGGTAAATCATCCATTATCAACACCTTACTTGGCGACAACCGCAACATCGTGACCCCCATTGCCGGCACTACCCGCGACTCCATCTACACCCGTTACAAGGCTTTTGGCCACGACCTGATGCTGGTGGACACCGCCGGATTGAGAAAAAAAGGCAAGGTTTTCGAAAATATCGAATTCTATTCCACCCTTCGTTCCATCAAAGCCATCGAAAACTCCGACGTGTGCGTGGTGATGATTGATGCCGAAAACGGTATCGAAAAACAAGACATCAACATCTTCCACCTGGCCGAAAAAAACAAAAAAGGAATTGTGCTGGTGGTCAACAAATGGGATTTGGTTGAAAAAGAGACCAATACACACAAAACCTTTGAACAGGAAATCAGAAACAAGATTGCACCCTTCACGGATGTGCCCATCGTTTTTACGTCCGTGATTCAAAAACAGCGCATATTTAAGGTGCTCGAACTGGCCAAAGAAGTGTACGACCGCCGTGACCAGAAAATTCCCACTTCCAAACTCAACGAACTGCTGCTGCCCATCATCGAAAACACACCTCCGCCCATGGGAAGCCGCGGACGCTATATCAAGATAAAATACATCATGCAACTGAAAACATCCACGCCTCAGTTTGTGTTTTTCTGCAACCTGCCCGAAGATGTAAAGGACAGTTATCGCCGTTTTTTGGAAAACCAACTGCGCCTGCACTACAATTTTACGGGCGTTCCCATCCAACTATACTTCCGTAAAAAATAACCGACATGGACACCGTACGTCTCGACAAATGGCTTTGGGCAGTGCGAATTTTTAAAACCCGTTCGCTGGCAAGCGATGCCTGCCGTGGCGGAAAAATTAAAATTAACGGTGAAAACGCCAAACCTTCACGGGAAATAAAGGCAGGTGAAATAATAGAGGTGCAACTTACCGGCATCAAAAAAACACTGGAGGTGCTCCAACCCGCCAAAAACAGGGTGGCCGCCAAGCTAGTGAACGAATTGGTAAAAGACCTCACTCCTCCCGAAGAATATGAACGGCTGGAATTTATGCACCAGATGAAAACCGAGCAACGCGATCGCGGCACCGGACGGCCAACCAAAAAAGACCGCAGAGACATCAGCCGCGTCAAATCCGGAGATGATTATTAACGAATAAACCGAATCTGAAAATTTAAATATCCTTTAAAATGAACTTAAAAAACTTCTTTTTGTTGATTTGGACCATCGGCCTTCTCACCTTTGCAGGCTGTCAAAGTCAGAAAACCCCGCCCGCCAAACTAAGTTTTGCATTTTATAACCTCGAAAACCTGTTCGACACCATCAACGATCCCAACATTAACGATGAGAGCTTTTTGCCCGATGCCGAAAACCCCTGGAACTCCCAACGTTATCAACACAAACTCGACCAAATGAGCAAGGCAATGGCCGACATCGACCCATCGGGATACCCGAGCCTGTTTGGTCTGTGCGAAGTGGAAAACAAAGCCGTGGTGCAAGACCTGATTGATCAACCTGCATTAAAAAACGCACATTATCAAATCATTCATAAAGACAGTCCCGACGAGCGCGGCATCGATGTGGCGCTTTTATATCAGGCATCGGATTTTAAACCCCTTTACAAACGTTTTGTTCGGGTTACCATTCCCGAAAATCCAGACGACAAAACCCGCGACATTCTCTATGCAAAAGGAGTTACCGCTCACAACGACACCTTGCATGTGTTTGTTAACCATTGGGTTAGCCGTTGGGGAGGACAGGAAGCCACCGCACCCTCGCGTAACTACATTGCCGGTTTGATTAAATCCATCACCGACTCCATCATGCAGGTTAATCCAAATGCCAACATCCTGATTGCCGGCGACCTGAACGACAATCCTACCGATGCCTCGGTAATGGAATACCTCCAAGCCAAAGAAGTAACGGCTTCTCCTGAAAAAAGTGCCTTGTACAACCTTTCGTTGACCTTGTATAAAGAAGGTGCGGGATCGCTGTACTACAAATCATGGGATATGTTTGATCAAATCATTGTTTCGTCGGCCATGCTCACCGGAGCCGGAGGCATCAAAGTATCATCGGAAAAGCAAACCGTGATCAAACACGACTACCTGCTTTACAAACCAAAAAACGGCGAACCACGTCCCAACAGAACTGCATCAGGCAAGAAATATTTTGGTGGTTTCAGCGATCACTTGCCGGTGTTTATCCAAATGCAAGCGGAATAATTGGGTTGGAGGGCTATTTCTTCCTAAAATCCATTTCCTTGATAAAGGAACCATCTTCGCGCCAAAAACGCCAGATGCTGTCCTTTACATTGTTGGTAAAAAAACCTTCGTAATACTTGTTGCCATTGGGATGATAGGTATTGGAAATGCCATCGCGGATACCTTCGGTAAATTCACCCTCACTCCACAAGGTACCATCCTTGCGATACGATTTCCAAAGACCGTCGGTTTTTCCGTTTTTCAGAGGTCCCTCCTTGAGCAAAGTACCATCATCGTAATATTCCCGCTGATAATAAGGTACTTTTTCGCCGTCCTTAACTTCATACAATTGATCTACTTTCACCATTCCTTCCGGAAAAGATTCAATCACCTGAATTCCCTCTTTGGGTTCGGCAACCTGATTACAAGCCGAAGCCAACAGGAATATGAAAAGAAGTCCTAAAATTTGCTTTTTCATGCCAATATTCCACTTTATCTGTTGAATGTTAAACGCAGGCCTCTCACACTTTCATCAACAACCCCCTGATGATAAGCACGTTGTCCGTTCACGTAGGTGGAAACAACCTTCGATCTGAGTTGTTCCCCTTCCAGTGGCGACCAGCCACATTTGTACAGTATGTTGTTCTTTTCCACCGTCCAGGGGGCGTTCAAATCAACCAAAACCAGGTCGGCAGCGTATCCCGGACGAATGTAACCGCGATTTTCCACACGGAACAACTCCGCAGGATGATGACACATCATTTCCACCACCTTTTGGATGGGGAACACCTTTTGGTTCACCAACTCAAGCATGGCCACCAACGAATGTTGCACCATGGGACCTCCGGAAGGCGCTTTAAAATACGGGCGTTGCTTTTCATCCAGAGTATGCGGGGCATGGTCGGTGGCAATCACATCAATTTTGTTGTCGCTTACCGCCTGGCGCAAAGCTGCCCGATCGTCACGAGTTTTAATGGCCGGATTCCATTTGATAAAATTACCCTTGCGATCGTAATCCTCGTCAGAAAACCAAAGGTGATGCACACAAACCTCGGCGGTAATTTTTTTCTCCTTCAAAGGGAGGGTATTGTCGAACAAGGCCATTTCGTGGGCAGTTGTCAGGTGCAACACATGCAGCCGCGTACCATTTTCTTTGGCCAGCCTTACCGCTTTCGCGGAAGACAAATAACATGCTTCGGCTGATCTGATTTCGGGGTGAATACGTGTGGGGGCATCTTCATCATATTTTTTACTGTATGCTGCCTGATTGCTCAGAATGGTGGCCTCATCCTCGCAATGCACGGCAACCAATGTAGGCGCGTGTTTGAAAATTCCTTGCAAAGTTTCTTCATTATCCACCAGCATATTACCCGTGGACGACCCCATAAACACCTTAATGCCACATACCTTGGCGGGATCTGTTTTGATAACTTCCTCCAGGTTGTCGTTGGAAGCGCCCATATAAAAGCTGTAATTGGCCAACGAAACCTCCGCCGCATGTTGGTATTTTTCCTCTAAAAGTTCCTGTGTCAGGCAGTTGGGGATGGTATTGGGCATGTCCATAAAACTGGTTACACCTCCGGCAACGGCAGCGCGGCTTTCGGAAGCAATGTCGCCCTTGTAGGTAAGACCCGGATCGCGAAAATGCACCTGATCGTCAATTATTCCCGGCAACAAAACAAGTCCATGGGCATCTACTACCTCGCAACCATCGAGATCGAAGCGTTTCGTGTATTGACCTTCATTTACGGAAGTTATCAGCCCGTTTTCGATGGCCACCCACCCCACAAAGGAAGTGCCTTCGTTCACGATGGTGGCTCCATGGATAATGGTTTTTGTTGTCGGTTTCATAACTAGATGGTTTTTACCGGTTTGATGCGTCCCAAGATGCTTCTTAACCGCAGATCGATGACACCAAAAATGGCCTCTCTGAAGATGCTTTTATTCATTTTTGAGGTTCCTTCGGTACGGTCGGTGAAGATAATGGGCACTTCCACCACATTGAACCCAAGTTTCACGGCAGTGTATTTCATCTCTATCTGAAAAGCGTAACCCACAAACTTAATGCGGTCGAGATCGATGTTTTCGAGCAATCTCCGACTCCAGCACATAAATCCGGCGGTGGTGTCCATGATTTTTAAACCAGTAACGGCACGCACGTAGGTAGAAGCATAGTACGACATGAGTACACGACCCATGGGCCAGTTAACCACATTTACACCTGTGATATACCGAGAACCTACTGCGGCATCGTTTTGTGGTAATTTAACGGCCTCATACAAACGAGGTAAATCTTCAGGATTATGTGAAAAATCGGCATCCATTTCGAACAAATAATCGTATTCATGCTCAAGTCCCCACTTGAAACCTGCAATATAGGCCGTACCCAACCCAAGTTTTCCCTTACGTTCGAGGATAAACAATCGTCCATCAAACTCTTTCATAAGTCCTTTCACGATGTCGGCTGTTCCATCCGGACTATTGTCCTCAATAATCAGCACATCAAAGGATTGCTCAAGGCTGAACACCTTACGAATAATACGCTCGATGTTTTCTTTTTCGTTGTAGGTTGGTATGATAACCAGGCTGTCGCTCTTCATGCAAACTAAATTTT
This sequence comes from Bacteroidales bacterium, assembly GCA_965140775.1. Lineage (GTDB taxonomy): Bacteria > Bacteroidota > Bacteroidia > Bacteroidales > F082 > UBA6244. The sequence continues at coordinate 3,712,999 of OZ223471.1, forward strand.
CTGCGAAAATACGCTAAAGTTCAAAGATATAAATCCTAAAAAAATTGAAAAACGGTGAAATTAGTCATTTATTGGGGCTTGATGGAAGATAAGGGGTTCAACAAAGAATGCGGAGAAATTTCTCTGAACGATGTATGCATGAAAAAAACAAGTGAATCAGGAGGAGATTGGGTTGTTATTCTGTTCCCAAATTATTCTCCCCAAACAGGAACCAAACACCGGCTACTCCGTTTTTCGACCAACGAGTCAAAATTCATCAGACTCTTTTGCATCACCACGCTTTCCGTATCATGACAGGTAAGACAAGCTCCGACGGTGAGGATGCGTTGTTGTTGTTCAATCGAGAATGGAAATACATCCGATCGCGTGGCCACTATCTCCCCCTTGCGATCGTCCAAGAAACCTATCCAGGCATCTTCGGGCAAACCATCGTACACATTGTTTTGATAATAAGAGGTAAAACGCCACCTTGCGCGATTACCTGTCGGCATCAGCTCAAGCGTTCCTCTGCCATAACCCAACGCAACGGGATCGTTATGACACGAAACACACGACCTTCCTTTGCTGGCCGTGGTATGCGGGGCAGCAGGTGCAAAAAGGCGTTTAAATAACAATGAATCGTGTTTATCTTTGGTAAAACTGGCCAAATCAATGGTAAGCACCATACCCGGAACCACCGGGATAATTTCTTCGGTGGAATCTGCTACACGTTTGCCCAAAGCCGGCAAATGGGCGTTGTATTCACCTACATATTCTACCCAACTGCCTTGTTTTTCCATTCGGCGAATCATGTCGTATCCGGGTTCGTTGTCATCGTAGGCATTGTGGCAACCAATGCAGCTGGGCGCCCAGGCACTGTGACAAGCGCTGCAACTCAGGGCATCGTGCGCCTGCCCACGCGTACAAACTTCGTGGGGAGGCGAAAGCCAATATTTTTTTCCGGAGTTTTTGCCATACATCCACAGGCTGTCGTTTTTCCATTCGGTGTTGATTAAGGCGCGGTTTCGTTTTTGGGTAGTCATGAAAACACGGTTGCCAACTTCCTTAAACCTTAGGGAGGCAATGAGTGCTGATTCCCGATCCAATTCGGCCAACTTTTTCACCTGAGCCGGTTTTTCCCGATGGCAATCGGCACAGGCAATGTCTGTTTGCAACTCTTGGTGGGCATACAGGTTTCCATCACCCATCAACTCGTAAGAGTTGTGGCAATCGACACATTCCAGACCCAACTGATGATGGACATCTTCCGGTTGACGTCGGAATACACGGCTTCCTTCCACCAGCCGGTGCAGGCTGTCGTGGGGCATTTCGGCGGCGGTCAACAAGGTTTCGTGCCACCCTTCATAGTTGGTGGATATCCGGCCCGAACGGCTATGGCATCCAAAACAATGGTCGTTGCTTATTTGGAGATCGATGGAGGGGTGGATTTGCAAATAATTGCTGTCCTTTGCAGATGCCATAAATGAATTCCCTCTTCCTTCGGGATAATTCAAATGACAAGCCAGACACCCTCCCCCACGGCTGCTCTCGGTTATCCTCCCGGTTTCGGTTTTCGGATTGCCCAAATGACAACGCACACACATGTTTCTAAGGTGTTCATCCGCAGGAGTTTGTTTAAGCTCATGTACCGAAGTCAATTCGTCGGGAGTTTCATTTTCATTAAAAACAAACCTGTCCACACTAATAACGCCACTCATGGTGGCCATCAGTCCTGAATGTATCCGTTGGGTAATTTCGGGATGACATTGTGTGGTACCGCAAGATTGCCGGGCATCGGACAGGTTTCCCGGAATCAGTCGCATGTTGACATGGGCACTTTCCTCGTTCGGACTGAAAGGGTTGCCGCCATGACACGAAAAACAACCTACCGCCTGGGGCTGATGTGAAGCGGAAAAACCTTCCATAACACTGTGGCATTGCAAACAACTTTCGTTGCGACCCAACACTTTTTGTGGTGAACCAATCGCCGAATCAGGAAAGAAACCAGGTCCGCGGAAATCAATGTGAGTCAGGGGGTTGTAAACCTGACCGGATGCCTGACTGTCCCAGGGAACCATCCATTGCCATTGAGCACCGCGGAAAAAATAACCAATCACGGTAAGTACCACATACAACAAAGTAATAACAAGCAGCGACCGTCTGGCCAGCCAGCCCTTGCGTGGTGTAATGGGAACCAAAAACAGAAGTCCCGGAATAACCAAAACAAATACCAAAGCATATCCGGGATGGGTGAGCAAATGCAAAACTTCCTGAAATCCAACAAAATACCAGGGTCCCTTCATCACCGGATTTAGTCCATCGTGGAGCGGTGCCGATATCAGGTAGCTCAGTATCAACAAAATGAAGGTGGCAACCAAGAACTCTTTCAGTCGTGGCCAAACAGACTTCACATGTTCCATGACAATAAGCACCACAAACAGAGTAAAAGTGGCGATATGATGTACGTAGATAAGTTGCAGACTGTCATCATTTCCCGCAAAGGAATCTTTAAGAAAACTTCCTGCCCACGGCACCCTGTCCATCAGTTCAGCAAAAATACGTTGTGCTTGTTGGGCGTCGGCATCTCCTTTCAGGATGAACCCTGTAATCATGGCCATGAAAATAATGAGCACTCCCAGGCTCAGTCGCAACCAAAGCGACAGGTTCAGTTTTATCTTTTTTGAACGGGTAAAATGATCGTACAGATGAATTACCGTAAACAGCAGAAAAAACTGCGCACTCCAGTAATGCAGATTTCTGAAAAGTGCTGCCGCCGGATTGGTCAGCACAAAAAAGCTGATGGAACCATAGGCATCGTTCACATCATAAGGAATGGCCACCAGAATTCCCGAAACCACACACACCCACAGCATGATCAGGCTTAATCTCCCAAAAGTAGTTCCTTTCAGCAACCGGTATATGGGTAGAATCTTCATGACAAAGTAACGGTGATGGTGGTTTTGGAAGCATCGATTTCAAAGGGCAATTGGGGCAAGGCTTTGAGTGCGGGACCGTTCAGTACGTTGCCATTCAGGTCGAAAGAAGAACCATGACAGGGGCACAGGAGTCGGTCGCCACTCAATTGGTTGATACGACAACCCATGTGGGTACATTTGGAAGATATAACATGCAGGTTTTCATCGCTTTGCACCACAATAAAATGCTCATGAAAAAACACACCTCCCATGGCAGAAATGGGCAGGGTAACTTTTTTGGGGGAAGTATTACGGGCTTTATTCCCAACCATTTGATACCAAAGACCAACAACAAAGGCACTTCCCAGTGCAGCCACTGATTTTAAAAACAACCGTCGGGGAACTTCGTGGGACATACGCCAAATAAATATTGGGCTAAAATACCAAATTTAAGGAATGAACATGGGAGGTTTTGCAAAGCAAGGCAGCAGATCGGGTAAAGGTATCAGGATAGCCAAAGCAATTATCCCAATTGGCAGATTTTCATCAAACCCTCGGGGTCAACCACTTCAAAGGTTTTTCCACTAATTTTTATCAAACCGTCATCCTGAAAGTTTTTAAGGGTTCTGATAACACTTTCGGTGGACATGCCGGCCAATTCGGCCAGTTCTTTTCTGCTGAGTACCAGTTCGAACTTGTCGGTTTTAAAAATATTTCCGGCCAAACACAAAATAATATCGGCCAGCTTTCCATAGGCCTGTCGGTTGCTCAAACAGAAAAAGCGGCCATTCTTTTGAATGCTCACCTCACACAGTATATCAATGACTGCCGACGCAAATCTTCCGTTTTCCTGAATCAGTTGCCGGATGATATTAATGTCGATGAGCTTGGCCGTGGTATCTACATAAGCAGAAGCGGTGTATTGAAAAATATTTTGGTTGACAGGGAGGGATGTAAGCCCAATGATGCTATTGGGAGCAGCTATGCGAAGAATCAACGACTGGTCGCCTTCCTCATAATACACCTTTACCAAACCTTCCTGAATAAACAAAATATGGCTGGTGAAGGTTCCCTGTTTTACGATAACCTCCCCTTTTTTATATTCCACCATTACCTTGTTCCTCTCAACAAGTGCAGCCTGCTCTTCGGTGAGAAAATCAAAACAACTGCAGTTCAGGTTAACTACTGTACAACTGGTTTTTATGCGATCGACGATGTTATTCAAGGGTATTCCTTTTTTATCCTACAAATATAGACATATTTAAACACAATCATAACATGGCATGATGCAAATCATGTTTTTTAGGGAACAACGTCATATGATTTTTCTCAGCATATCGAGGGTGACACAGTACTTTTGTAGCTGGAAATAGTAAAAGCAAAAACCATGAAAAAGTTGATTTCAATTGTTGTTCTCCTTTATTTGTGTCAAGGGGCATTCCTATTGCAGGCACAAAAGGCTGACAGCACCCGTTCATTCCCCATGAACGAGTACGTCTATAAATCGGGGGCGGTGGTCAAGCCTTCGGCAGATCATTCCAAATTTGAGATATTAAAACAACCTTTCGGCAGTGCCCACGAAGTTACGGCAGCCTGTATTTCGTGCCACACCGAACGTGATAAAGAAGTAATGGCCACTTCGCACTGGATGTGGCAACGCGAAGAAAAACTGGAAGGCAAAGGGGTGGTACCATTGGGCAAACGAAACATTATCAACAACTTTTGCATTGGAACAATGGGAAGCGAAGGCACTTGCACCCGTTGTCACATCGGCTATGGTTGGGACGATACCACCTTCGACTTTACCAACTCGTTAAACATCGATTGTTTGGTTTGTCACGACAAAACCGGAACATATAAAAAGAAAACGGGTGGAGCAGGATATCCCGACGAATCGGTTAACCTCAACTACGTATCCCAACATGTGGGCACCCCCGGCAGAGAAAACTGCGGTGTTTGCCACTTTTGGGGTGGTGGTGGAAACAATGTAAAACATGGAGACCTCGACAAAGCCATGCTCGATTGTTCGCGTGAAGTGGATGTACACATGACCACCGAAGGCGAAAACATGAGTTGTGTGGATTGTCACTTAACCGAAAAGCATCAAATGGCCGGGAAAGTGTATGCCCTGTCGTCGGAAAATAAAAACCGAGCCACTTGCGAACAGTGCCATACCGACAAACCACACAAGAGTGATATACTCAACGATCACGGGTTCAGGGTAGCCTGCCAAACCTGCCACATCCCTGTTTACGCCAAAGCCAACGGAACCAAAATGATATGGGATTGGTCAACCGCCGGTCGCCTGGACGAACATGGCAATCCCATGCACGAAAATGATGCCGACGGAAACCATAACTACCTGTCCATCAAAGGTAACTTTGTTTACGACGATCATGTGATTCCTGAATATTACTGGTTCAATGGAATAGCCAACCACCAACTGATTACCGACAAAATTGATACGGTTCCTGTTCAAATGAACACCTTATATGGATCGTACAACGATAAAGGAGCGCATCAAAAATCAACCGCCCCTGCCAAAATTTGGCCTGTGAAAGTGCATCGCGGCAAGCAGATTTATGACACCATCAACATGACCCTGATTCAACCCAAACTTTGGGATAAAGAAAAAGGAAAAGGCGCTTACTGGAAAGATTTTGATTGGGATGAAGCATGTCGTGTAGGAATGGAATATTGCGGATTGCCGTACAGTGGAGCTTATGGTTTTATTGAAACAGAAATGTATTGGCCTCTTAATCATCAGGTTTCACCTGCCAGCGAATCGCTCAAATGTATCGACTGCCACTCCCGACCCAATGGCCGGCTTGCTTCGCTCAACGATTTCTATCTGCCCGGCCGCGATTTCAACCCCATTGTCGAAACTGCCGGCGTTTCTCTCATTCTGGTTTCTCTCATCGGAATTGCATTTCATGCCTTCTGCCGGATAGTGTTTGGAGGGAAATGTAAGGTTAACAACGAATAATAAAATCATCATGAAAAAAGTATATTTATATAAAAAATTTGAGCGCTTTTGGCATTGGGGACAAACCCTGTTAATCTTTACGCTACTCATAACAGGTTTCGATATCCACGGCACCACCCACATCATGGGCTACCAAAAGGCGGTGGAAATTCACAACATCGCCGCATGGGCATTTTTGGTACTGATTGTTTTTGCCATCTTCTGGCATGTTACCACCGACGAATGGAAACAATACATGCCCACCGCCAAAAACATGAAAGCACAATTGGATTATTATCTGGTGGGTATTTTCTCTCATGCTCCCCACCCGGTAAAAAAACGCACCCTAAGCAAGTTAAATCCCCTGCAGCGCATAACCTATTTCGCACTTAAAATCATCATCATACCCGCCATGGTGATCACGGGGCTCATGTACATGTATTTCAACTATCCCATCATGGGTTTTGAAATGGAGAGCCTTGAAACAGTGGCCATTATCCATACTTTTGGCGCATATCTTCTGCTGGCATTTCTCATCATACACCTATATCTTATCACCACCGGACACACCCTTACTTCCAACCTCAAAGCCATGATTACCGGCTGGGAAGTGGTTGACGACGAAGATGTGAAGGACATTGTGGAAGAAGCTGTGGAAGTTACCGGACTTAAAATAAAACCCGTTGAACGTACACGCAAAAGCCACGAGGATTTGGAAAACCTGGTACTCGATGCCCTGCACGAAACCGAAACGAAAGTAAAAGATAAAAAACTAAAAGGTCAGAAAAAATAAAGGTTAATTTTTAAAACGATAAAAAATGAAAAAGTTAATATTCAATTTATTGGGAGTGTTGGGAATGTTTGCCTTAGTGGTATCGTGCCAACAAAAAGCCGGATATAATACGGTTGACGACATGGTGGCCGAAGCCCAGCCCCAAACCAAAGCCATTTCGGTGGAGCAACTCAACGAAAAAATCGACAATGGCGACATGATTCTGCTAATTGACACCCGGGAGCCAAACGAATTTAACGCCGGATATATCCCCGGAGCCGTAAATATTCCCAGAGGAGTACTGGAATTTAAAATCGATAACGAAGGTTTTTGGGATGAAGCCATGCTGTATATGCCCGAAAAAACCGAAGAAATTATTGTGTACTGCAAAAAAGGTAAAAGAAGTATTCTTGCAGCCAAGGCCCTTCAGGATTTGGGTTATACCAATGTTTACTATCTGACAGACGGCTGGAAAAAGTGGGAAATGACTTTCCCCTTGAAGTATGAAAAAAACCTCGATCATTCGGCGCATGAATCCGGAGGAGAAAGCGGAGGCTGTTAACACATTATATAATAGGTATTTATAAAAAAAGCCCGCTGAGCGGGCTTTTTTTTATCCAAATTTACTTATCCTCTCCAGCAGAGCCGGATCAAGCACTTCTATAGACTTTCCTTTGGTTTTAATAATCTTGTCGGCCTTAAATTCTTTCATGATCCGCATGACACTCTCCACCGACAATCCGGTCAGGTCGGCCAAATCGCTTCGGGTAATGGGGAGATTAAAGCTTTGCGATTTAAAAACCCTGTTGGATAAACACAACAGTAAATCGGCCACCAATCCTGCCGACTGCTTACGTGTCAAACAATAAAACCGACCATATACCTGCGCAGCGTTTTCGTTTTGAATATTGAAAATTCTAAATGCAAATTCGGGATTTTGCATCAACAATTGTTTAAAAATATTCAAGTCGATCAGGGTGGCTTCCGAATCAATATAGGTGGACACAGAATAAATAAACGTGTTGTTGCCTTCGTAAATACTTGACAGGCCAATCAGATGATTTGAAGGAATAATTTTCAGGATTAAATCTTTGGAAGATCCACCAATAAACACCTTTACCAAACCCTTATCCAAAAAGATGACGTGCGAGGCAAATGAACCTTGCTTGGCTATCACCTCACCCTTTTTGTAACATATCCTGATAGCATTGTCATCAAGCATTTTTCTTTCCTCCGGAGTCAGCACCTCAAAACATTCGGAGTGCTTATTCTCTACAACACAGCTATTTAACTTTTCAGACATGTGAATATGTACATATAAATATTTCTCCACAAAAGTAATTTTTTTTAAAGACACGTGGGTGCGTCAGTTAATTTTATGTCAAATTACAGTTTTTGTTACAACCTATTACACCCTCTCTTTTTTAGTCCGTGTTATCCCCCGCCGTAATTTTGGAACCTATAAATTAATCAGAAAAATTACATTATTAATTAAAAATTTCAAGCAATGAAAAAATTCTTAAGTTATCTGTTTATTGTAATGTTTGTACCAACATTATTTTTAACAAGTTGTAAAGACAAAAACGACGATCCGGTTGTAAATGGCACCTATACCGACCTGCAAACCTACATGTCGGCCAATGGCATGGATTTGCCTGACCTGTTGTCCTCATGGGTTATCGATCCAACTCCGGTCGCCGATAATGGCATCGTTGAAGCTGATGGAACCATTCCTACCTATTATGTATTCGACCTCAGAAGTGCCGAAGTCTTTGCTAAAGGTCATGTTAAAGGTGCCATGAATGTTGCTCTGGCCGACGTTGTAACCAAAGCCAACGAAGTGGGAAAAGACAAACCCATCCTCGTATTCTGCTACACAGGACAAACTGCCGGTCGTGCCGTAATGGCCCTTCGTTTATCCGGATTTAGTGATGCCAAAGTAGCCAAATTTGGATTCTCTGCATGGACAGACAACAGCGAATTCGACAGCTGGTCAGGCAAAATCGGCAACATTGCTGATGGCAACCCCAACTGGAATACCAATGCTTCGGCCACCTTACCCACCGAATTGTATCCCACCTGGACCTCCACTTCAACCGACGGAGCTACCATTTTGGCCGAACGCGTACAAGTGATGTTGACTACTCCGGAATGGTATGTTTCGGGAGCCGACGTATTGGCCGCACCTGCAGACTATTCCATTTATAACTATTGGGACGCTACAACTTTTACTACAATTGGTCACTTTGTAGGTGCTTATCAGTATTCACCTATCTCCTTTGCTAATGTAAATGCACTGAATCCTGACAACTCCAACCTGATTTACTGCTATACCGGACAAACATCTTCCATCACCACGGCTTGGTTCAACGTATTGGGTTACAATGTAAAAAGCATCAGCTTTGGTGTAAACGGCCTGAAATATGATGCATTGGTTGCTGCTGAAAAAGCACACTGGCATTTCCCCTACCATGCCTACCCATTCGAAGGTACTTCTGCAAAATAAATCAATTCATGGTTTGGCAACGAAGGTTTTCGTTGCCAAACCTTCTTGTTATCTACATTGAACTCAAAATCTAAATAAAATGAAAAAAGCGCTTATTTTCTCTAGCCTGTTTGCCATGCTCCTGATGTTTAACCAAAACATCTTTGCACAAGGTTGCGTTGAAACATCATCTTCGGATGGTCCACAACTGGTTGGCTATATTCAACCTCAGTTCAACTATTATATGTTTGGCGACGATGCCAATGGCAATCCCATCAAACCCAGCACTTTCGAATTCCTTCGCGCCCGCGTTGGCATTGTAGGTTCCATTCCTTATGATGTAAGCTATTACGTCATGGCCGAACTTAGCCCTGTATCCGGAGGTCCCCAACTTCTTGATGCATTTGTAACCTACGCTCCTTTCGGCAAAGCTGCCAAATTCTCACTGGGACAGTTCAAATCACCTTTTTCGCTGGAACTCAACACCCCTTGCTATGCCCTGAACACCATCAACCGTTCAACCGTAGTTAACAACCTGGCTTCTCCTTTCAGAGATATGGGACTGATGGTACTGGGTGCTTTTGGTAAAGACAGAGACATTTTTTCCTATAAAGTAGCCGTATTGAATGGTACCGGTATAAATACCCTGGACGACAACGGAAATAAAGACATTGCCGGACGCGTGGTTTATTCACCCATCGAGATGCTAAAAATCGGTGTGAGCGGACGTACCGGACTTATCGGTAAAAAACTGGATACCGACGGAACCTCCAAAAGTGTAACCCGCTATGCTGCCGATCTTACCTTCGATTACAACAACCTGAAAGTACAGGGCGAATACATCATGGGGACAACGGTTGGCGACGTTTCTACCGGTGGTGGTTGTGGTGGCAAAGCAACGGCCGCAGCACTTCCTGAATACAAACAATCGGGTTTCTGGGTAGCAGCCATGTACATGACCCCCTGGAATTTACAACCTGTGGTGAAATACGAAACCTACAATCCCGACGGATCAACCTATAGCTATATGGGCGTGGCACAAAACTATGGCCAAAATACCATCACGGCAGGTATCAACTATTTTATCAACGATTGGACAAGGGTACAAATAAACTACCTGTACAATTCGGAAGATAAAACCAATGGCACTGTAAACGAATACGACAACGATGCACTGATGATTCAGGTTCAGGCAAAATTCTAATTAACTTACCAAATTAATAAACCGATGAAAAACTTTAAATATTTTATAGCTACTGCTATCGTTTTCATGATGTATGTGGTGCCCACCATGGCACAAGGCGATATCATTACCGCCGCCGATTTCATGAAATTAATGAAAACCGACAAAAACCTTGTGGTAATTGACGCCGGCAAAGCCGACGATTATACCAAGGCGCATCTTAAAGATGCTGTCAACATTCCTTACAAAACCCTCAACAGCGAAGGCGAAATTGAAGGTATGATCAACAATCCGGATGCCATGTCCGCAGTTTTTGGCGAAAACGGAGTAAGCCAAACCAATACCATTGTGGTATATGATGGCGGAACCCAAAAATATTCATCGCGGGTTTACTGGATACTCAAATATTTGGGTGCTCCCAATGTAAAAATTCTGCAAAAGGATATGGATGAATGGAGAAAAGTAAGAGTCCCCATCACAAAAATGCCCACCAAAAGAGCATCAACTACCTTTACACCCAAAGTCAACAACCAAATTCTGGCTGATATGGCTTATGTAAAAAGTGGTAAAGCCCTCATTATCGACGCCCGTACAGCCGAGGAGTTTAGCGGAACCTCCGATAAAAGTGTAGGTCATATTCCCGGAGCCATCAACATCAATTACAAAGAAGTGCTCACCGGATCAGAAGCCTTTAAAAACAAAGCTGAAATGGAAGCACTGGTGGCCCAATACAATTTAACCGACGGAAAACCTATCGTAATATATTGTAACACAGGTGTTATTGCTTCGGTAATCTATGTGGCACTCACCAATGTACTCGACTGGAAAAACGTAAAAGTTTACGATGGTGCGTACAAGGAATGGGATGCAAAAGGTAATAAATTTGAAACAAAGGCTTCTGTAGCTCCCGCAAAGAAAACCAAAGAATCATCCTCCGATGGAGGCTGCTAAATTGATAGCCAGATTCCGGTAACTAATCGAATAAAATTAAAAATGGTACCCAATACTCCAAAAGCCATGAATGCATCAACTTTTCAAAACCTGACCAAAACCGAACAGGTAATTATGGTCATCCAAAATGGAGAAGAATTGTTATCGCGCAATCATCAGGATTTTACTGTTCATCTGTATATGGTATCAGGGTTATTCGTCGAACTTTGGTATGAAACGTCAACATCGAAAATTGTAAAAACCAGACTTTCATCCAAAGACAAAATTATTGAGGAATATCCCGTTATTTGGAGTGAAATAGCAGGACTACTGACACAAAAAAACGTTATTAACAATTAATTTTTCTCGTAATGCAAAAAAAGCTGCACCAAGGTGCAGCTTTTTTTTTATCCCTTTTCGCTGATCTTTTGCAGCAGGTCGTAGTTCAATATCTCGATGGTTTTTCCCTTGGCACTTATGGTACCAATGTCCGATAAATCTTTGATGGATCGGGTAACGCTTTCACGGGTGGCACATATCAAGGCAGCCAGATCATTTCTGGAAAGAGGAATCTGAAATTTTCGGGCACCTTTATTTACCTGATCAGAAAAAAACAAAATGGTGTCAGCCAAACGACCATCCACCTGCTTTTGATGTACATTGACAAACCGCTCGAAGTACGACAATTCGTCGCGACACAGATACAAAATAAGCTCGTCGGCAAACTGGGCATTTTTGGTGATCAACTCCTTGAACGAAGTGATATCAATATAACATACCATCGAATCCTCAATGGTAGATGCCGAATACTGATGAATTTTGTTGGACAGAACCGTCTGCATCCCAATATAACATCCGGGTTGAAGAATTTTCAGAATCTGATCTGTTCCTTTAACACCCTTTTTATGGATTTTAGCCAACCCCGATTTGAGGTAAGCAATATGGGATGAAAGCGACCCCTCCTTGATAATACTTTCTCCGGCGCTCATATTAACTTCAGCGCAATTTCCTTGCAGAAATTCAACCTCATTAGGATTCAAGGCTTCAACAGCCTTCGACCTAATTGCACATATACTACAGTTTCCCATAAAGCAAAAATAAACAATAGTTTACAATATTGCTTGTGCGTTTATGTGATTTATGTTTCTTTCTTAATAAGGCTTTCTGTCTTTTGAATGTGACCCCTACTTCGTTTAAACCAATCATTTTCGCTTCCGTAATGTATTCTTTATCACGCATTTAAGTGAGCATATTAATATGTATATTTGTATATTTGTTATGTAAAAGAAATTACTAAAACACCTAAAAAAATAAAGATATGAAAGCAAGTTTAAAAATTTTCGTCAACTCGGCACTCATGTTTGGACTCATCGGGTTCGTTTCTTACCTCTTCATCATCATTGCCGGATTTTTTGGCTGCTGCGCCGGCCTGTCAACTTTTCTGTATCACAAAATCGTGATGTTAATCTTAGTGAGCGGAGCCCTTACTTTTGGTTTCTGCCTGTATAACAACTGCTATAAAAAGAGCCACTAAGATACACAATTCAGGATCGGTTCGAACCAAAAACGCCTGATATTTTTCACACAATCAAACCTGATCGCAACCATTGCGGTCAGGTTTTGCTATGCCAGCAACTTTTTTCAGCCTCATTAGCTAATTTAGAATGGTTTAAAACTATCTTAACATCTTGTTATTAAGGTTCTTACAATCCATTCCACACCCATAAACACAATTTAGCCTAGTTCTAAATTATTTAGTTTAACTTCTCATTTTCAACATCTTACAATAATGTGATATATATCTCATTTTTTTGAGAGAAATGTATCTATCTGATTGTATGATTATAAAGGCTATTAGCACTCATTCAGAGTAAATTGGCTTAATTAAAAATTTGAATATATTTTTGCTCAATGATATATTGAGCTTTTTATATATATAGCATCAGATTTATACAGTCAAAACACCTCTGATATAATGAAAACGAGAAGAGAGTTTATTAAAATTTCGGCCGCGGGAGCAGGTGCAGCAGCCATTGGGTTGAGCGCCGTTAACGTTGCCGGACTTAACATGGCCAACGCAGCCAACCCCACTTCTGCAGTAAGCGATGAGGAAATGACCTCGTTTCCCACCTATTGCGAAGTTTGCTTTTGGAAATGCGCCGGTTGGACCTATGTGGATAAGAACAACAATATCCGAAAAATTATTGGCAACAAAGAGGACCCTCACTGCAACGGAAGACTTTGTCCGCGTGGAACAGGAGGCGTGGGCATGTACACCGACGAAGACCGGCTAAAAACGCCTCTGATCAGGGAAAATGTTGGAGGCAATGACGTGTTCAGAAAGGCCTCATGGGACGAAGCCCTCGACCTGGTAGCCTCTAAAATGAAAGAAGTAGCCGAAAAACATGGTCCCGAAGCCTTTGCTTTATTCAACCACGGAGCTCCCGGCGCACATTTCAAACATCTGTTTCACGCCTACGGAAGCGAAAACGAGGGAGAACCCGCCTGGGCTCAATGTCGTGGCCCCCGTGAAGTAGGATTTTCGGCCACCTTTGGAAGCTGGATTGGTTCACCCGAGCCCACCGACATCCGCGACACCAACTGTTTGGTTCTCATCGGCTCGCATATAGGCGAAAACATGCACAATGGTCAGGTACAGGAACTGGCCGACATCATTGGCCGCAATGCCACCATTATCACCGTCGACCCAAGGCTGAGCACCGTGGCAAGCAAATCGAAATACTGGCTACCCATCAAGCCGGCCACCGACCTGGCCCTGCTGCTATCATGGATACATGTGCTCATATACGAAGAACTGTACGACAAAGCCTACGTGGAAAAATACACCTTCGGCTTCGATCAGTTGAAAGAACATGTAAAAAACATGACTCCCGAATGGGCTTATGGCATTACCACCATCGAGCCCTCCATCATCAGAAAAACAGCACGCGAAATGGCCAATGCAGCTCCTGCGGTTATTGTACATCCCGGACGACACGTTGTTTGGTATGGCGATGACAGTCAGCGCGAACGCGGCATTGCCATTCTCAACGCATTGCTCGGATCGTGGGGAAAAAGAGGTGGATTTTATTTTAAAGAAAGTTTGCCCATTCCCAAATATCCTCACCCCAAATATCCCCATCCACACTGGACCTGGAAAGACAACCTCGACGGGAAATACCCTCTCTCCTCCATGGCCATAACCACCGAATTACTGGCAGCTTCCATCCCCGAGTTTGAATATAAGCATCAGATAAAAGCATGGATTGTGGCAGGCACCAACCTTCCGCTCACCATTCCCAATAAGGAGTTGTTTAAAACTGCTGCCGAATCGGTTGAATTTATTTGTGTGGTCGACACCATGCCCATGGACATCACCGGTTACGCGGATGTGATATTGCCCGAATGTACCTATCTGGAAAGATACGATACCCTGCGTTCGGCACCTCACCGCCAACCCAATGTGGCCTTGCGCATGCCGGCGGTGGAACCCAAATACGAATCCAAGCCATCCTGGTGGATTGCCAAACAATTGGGCGAACGACTGGGCTTGGGCGAGTACTTTGATTACGATGATTACGAAGAAGTGATTTCCTGGCAACTGGAAAAACTGGGTACCTCGCTGGAAGAAATGAAAAAAATTGGCGTAAAAATTTTCGATCGTCAATCCGGGCCCCTCTATCTTGCCGATGGAGAAGACTATCATTTTAACACCAATACTGGCAAAATTGAATTGTACTCCACCGAATTTGCCGATTTGGGATTTGATCCCATGCCCGTGTTTACTAAACATCCCGAACCCGAAGAAGGATTTTACCGCCTGATATACGGTCGTGCTCCCATGCATACTTTTTCGCGCACCTCAAACAACCACAACTTGTTTGATTTGATGAACGAAAACTCTGTTTGGGTGAATCCAAAAGTAGCAGAACTCTGGGATTTGAAAACCGGACAAATGGTTTGGTTGCAGAATCAGGATGGCGTAGTATCCACCTTCCCCATCAAGGTGCGTGTTACAGAACGTATCCGCTGGGATTCGGTGTATATGGTACACGGATTTGGGCACGACAATAAAAAACTCACCCGCACCTTTGGTCGCGGAGCCAGTGATACACAAATGATTACAAACGTAATGGTTGACCCCATGATGGGAGGAACCGGAATGAGGGGAAATTTTGTCACCTTCATCAAAGAAAACCCTGGAAAGGAGGCTGAAGCATGAGATACGCCATGGCCATAGACACGAAAAAATGTGTCGGATGCAGCGACTGCGTTGTAGCATGTCAAACAGAAAACAATGTACCTCACGGTTATTGCCGCGATTGGATTGTAGAAAATGTAAACGGTGCATATCCCATAGTGGAGATTGAGCTTCGTTCTGAACGTTGCAACCACTGCGAAAATTCACCTTGCGTAAGGTGTTGCCCCACCGGAGCAAGCCACATTGTAGAAGGTGGAATTGTGGTGGTAACACACAACGAATGTATCGGATGCGGAGCCTGTATCCAATCGTGTCCATACGATGCAAGATACTCACATCCTGATGGATATGTTGACAAATGCACTTTTTGCCAGCATCGCCTCGAAAAAGGACAAAACACGGCCTGCGTGGAAGTATGCCCAACAAAATGTCTGCATTTTGGCGATATCGAAGATCCATACAGCGATGTTTCGCTCGCTCTTAAAAACAGAACCTGGAAAGTGTTGGCTCCGGAAGCCGGTACCAAACCTCAATTATTTTTCCTTACTTAATTCAAAAAGCGTACGAGCATGAGAGAAGAACTATTTATTAGCGGACGCGATATCCCCAACATTGACCCATTTTTAAATATTTGGCATTGGCAAATACCCATCTATCTGTTTTTGGGAGGGTTGGCAGCAGGGATCATGTTTTTCGCTGGGCTATTCACCGTAATGGGAAAAGAAAAAGAAATGGCCACCACCGTTAAATGGGCACCCTTGTTGGTTCCGGTGGCTTTGGTATTGGGTCTTTTTGCCTTGTTTCTCGACCTGAAGCATGAAATGTATTTTTGGCGCCTTTATACCACCATTCGCATGGAATCGCCCATGTCGTGGGGAGCCTGGACGTTGATGCTTGTAACCCCACTATCAATGATTTGGGCTGCCACCTATCTTCGTGAAGCCATACCTACCTGGCATTGGAAATTTAAATGGATTGATCAGCTGGTTGATTTCTTCGCTTCCAAAAGAAGAGAAATGGCCTGGGGCATGATGTTGCTGGCAGTTATACTCGGGGTTTACACCGGTATTTTGCTATCTGCTTTCAACGCCCGCCCTCTGTGGAACACCTCCATATTGGGGCCCTTGTTTTTGGTTTCGGGACTTTCTACCGGACTTGCCACCATCATTTGGATGTCGAAGGACAAAAACGAGCGTTCCATTTTGAGTAAAATAGACATTGTACTGATAGGTGTTGAATTGTTTTTGATCATCCATTTGTTCATGGGATTTTTGGCAGCTTCTGCTGTACAAATTGAAGCTGCGGAGTTGTTTTTGGGTGGACCTTTTACCGTTACTTTCTGGGTATTTGTCGTAATCCTTGGACTGATTTTCCCCCTCATTCTCGAAATTCTCGAGCTGAGAGGTTTTCATGTACCCATCTGGATTCCGGCAGTTCTCATCCTGATTGGAGGACTGGTATTCAGGTTCGTGATGGTAGAAGCCGGGCAAATAACGCGCTATCTTTATTAACATTTAATGCTAACACATGATGAATCAACAAATTAATCATTCGGACAGACCCCATTACATCAACCCTTATTTTGGAGGTGTATTGCTGGGCTTGCTTTTGCTCCTCACCTTTTATATTACAGGTCGTGGGCTGGGAGCTAGTGGTGCGGTTAAAAGCGCGGTGGTAACTGCCGTCGAAAAGGTAGCTCCTGCACATGCAGAAGACAATGCCTACATGGGCAAATTTATTTCAGACGATCACTCCCCCATGTTCAATTGGTTGGTATTCGAATCGTTGGGAATCTTTATTGGTGGAATACTTTCGGGTGCCCTGTTTGGTCGTATTAAAAAACTCCGCATCGAGAAATCACCAAAAATCACCAACAAAACCAGGCTCATTGCAGCAGGTATCGGAGGCATCCTCTTTGGTATCGGAAGTCAGTTTGGCAGAGGCTGCTCGAGTGGCGCCGCCCTGAGTGGCACAGGCTCTTTTGCCCTGGGAGGATTGATAGTTATGCTGCTGATGTTTGGCTCAGGATACGCAGTGGCCTATTTCTTCAGAAAATTATGGATTTAGATATTTTTAAAACTGAAAAACTATGGGACCTTTAATACCATTAGAAATGATACCAGCAGGATGGGACTTTGTAATAGCTCTCTTGCTTGGCATTGCCTTTGGGTTTATACTCGAGGCATCGGGTTTTTCATCCTCACGCAATATTACGGGGGTATTTTACGGATACAATTTTGTGGTCCTGCGGGTGTTTTTTACCGCAGTGATTGTATGCATGATTGGCCTTCAATACTTTGATTATTTTGGTTGGATCGATTTAAATCTGATTTATGTACTTCCCACCTACCTGAGCCCCATGATTGTGGGTGCAATCATTATGGGTTTTGGATTCTTATTGGGGGGATTTTGTCCCGGCACAAGCTATACCGGAATCGCCATTGGCAAAATTGACGCCATTGTGTTTACGCTCGGTCTGTTTTTGGGCATTTTTCTGTTCTCCGAATTTTTCCCACTTTTTGAACAGTTTTATACCCAAGGCGATATGGGACATATCACCATAGGCGAGTTCTTCGGAATTTCGAATTCCCTGGTTACGTTTATCATGGTGGTGGTTGCCGTTGTTGCCTTTTATGTAACATGGCTTATCGAGAAACGGGTGAGAAAAACCATCACTGAGTATAAATTTTAATTTGAAAAGAAAAAACTATCCCATAATAATAGGTGTGCTTTTTTTTGACAATTGACATCTGACACACGACATAAAACAATACACAGATGAATAAAAACTATATCGTCCTAATGGGTTTGCTCATAGTACTGGCAGCCGGATTGTTGTTCTTACCTTTAAAAAACAACTCCAAGGAGCTCGACCCCGAAAGTTTGATGTGGGACATTGTGCAGCCCACCAGATACTTAACCACTGATGAGGTAGCCAAAATGATTATTGAGCACGACCCGCTCCTGATGTTGGTGGATGTTCGCTCCGAAGACGAATACCAACAGTTTTCGCTCAACAATGCTCTCAATATTCCGGTGGACAGTTTCGCGCTTCCATACGTAAAAAATGCACTCACCGTAGAAGATGAGAATATCGTGTTCTATTCCAACGACGATTTAAAAGCAGATCAGGCCTGGGTGATTGGAAAACGTCTGGGACTTAAAAATATTTATGTGATGAAAGGCGGGCTAAATTGTTGGATACAAACCATCATCCAACCTCAGGCTCCCGATCAAACCGCATCTTCTGCCGAATTCGATCTTTATGCTTTTCGCAAAGGAGCCAGCCTGTTTTTCACAGGAAGCGAAATCCAAACCAGCGACAATGCACCGGTGGAAGTTGAAGTAACAAGAAAGAAAAAAGCAAAAACTGCTGAAGGAGGTTGTTAACCAATAAAATTTTGAAACTATGCACGTGCACGAATTAAACCCCAAAAAAACACTTGTAGCCCTGGCACTATTTGCGGTAATCATCGTAATTGGTTTGGTAACACTTTCCAAACCAAGACTTTCGTATGTACTCACTCCACAACAAACCATCGACCTGGTTACTTACGACGAGGGTTTTGTTTTCCCTTACGAACTGGAAGATATTCTGAACAAAACCATTGACACCGTGATCGTTGTTGACATACGCAACACATTTCAATTTGGCCGCGGGCATATTCCCGGTGCCGAAAACATTTCAGCAGTGGAACTCCTCTCCAAGGAAAACATCAAACGGTTGAAACAATTGCAAGATGCCAATCAGGCCATACTAATCTATGCCAACAACCTCACCGAAGCCAACGGTCCCTACATGGTACTGCGACAAATTGGTTTTAACAACGTAAAAGTGTTGATGGGGGGCTACGATTATTACAAGGAGTGGCACGATATGCTGGCAGATTCGTATGGCGACGACAGCTACTTTATGGGAGCAGCCGATTACGACTACGCGGAAGTTGCTGCCAACACCAACATAAGCACCGACAACGACAACAGCGCTTCGAAACCTGCCGTTACCGTTGAACGTAAGAAAAAAGCAAAAGTGGCCGAAGGTGGGTGTTAACCCAATTCGCGAATTTTTTCCAACTTCTCACGATTGAGGATTTTAATGAATCCATTTTTATCCTCAATCACTTTATCTTCCTTAAAATCTTTTAATATCCGCACCACGCTCATGGAGCTCATGTTGGTGAATTCGGCAATGTCGTTGCGCGAAAGGTAAACCCCAAACGTGTTGGACATAAACACATGATCGGCCAAAACCAAAAAAGCTTTGGCGATGCGGCCATGGAGCTGTTTGTGGCTGTTTTGCAATTGGTAATCGAAGAGTTCACCTGTGAGTTGGTTAATTGATTTAATCACATCTGCCGAAAATCGCCCGTTTTCCATCAACATCTTTTCGAACAAACGAATGTTGACACAACATACCTGACAGTCGGTAATGGCAGCAACCGAAAATTTCACGCTGCTTTCGCCAAAAATATCCGTTAATCCAATCAGGTCGCCGGGCTTATGAAAGTGAATGATGGAACTCTGTTCGGAGTGTTCAAATTCCTTGTACACCTTCATATATCCTTCCCTCAAAAACAACACACTCGAAACAAATGAACCTTGCTTTCGAACAATTTCTCCCTTGTTGAATTTGATTTTTAATCTGGAATCGCTCACCAGCCGAAGTTCCTTATCGGTAAGATTCTCAAAACAACCGGCCTTATCCAGACAATCGGCACATTCCTGTTTATCAGTTTCTTTTGACATCAAAATGATTTTTTCAATTAAAAACAAAAGTATTGAAATAATCCACTGTTACTTAAAAACATGACAGAAATCACTTTTTTAAGTAACAACCGATACAATTGAGCACAACCGACGTAACCATCCGACCATACTTCGTACCAAATATTTGGGCATGCATCTCAGCTTATTAGCAGATGTGAAAGACCGGGCTTTTGTTGTCAGTCAGAAAGGCTTACAATAGCTTTGTGGCAGCAAATTTTGTAAAAATTAACTCAAATAATGAGTGCCCGATGAAATTAAAAAACTACCTCATCATGATCATTACCCTCTTTTTAGCCTGGTTGTTGTTGAACAACAGCTTGAAGCTTGAGGTGATCATTTCAGGAGCAATAGTCAGTTTTATTTTACCCTGGTTGTTTTGTGGCAAGTGCGAAGTGTTTACCTATCTGCGCATCACCCCCAAAGCCATGTGGTATTCGGTACTGTTTATTTTCTCCTTTTTAGTGGAACTTGTTAAGGCCAATTTCGACATGGCTTACCGGGTTCTTTCGCCTTCGCTGCCCATCAATCCCGGCATTGTGGAGGTAAAAACCAAGTTAAAATCAAAGATTGGCCGTGTAATTCTGGCCGATTCCATTACCCTGACCCCGGGAACCTTCACCCTAGAGCTGGATGGAGATTCGCTATTTATTCACTGGGTGGATGTGAAATCGACCGATCTGGAAAAAAGCACCCAGCTAATCGTTAGTAAGTTCGAAAAATATCTGGAGGTAATGTATGGTTAACACATTGTTATTTATAGCTGTATCAATTACTTTGTTAAGTTTATTGATCTCGCTGGTTCGGTTTATCCTGGGACCTGAAAAAGTAAACAGAATTATCGCCTTCGATGTGATGTCGGTTTCAAGCATTGCCCTCATTGCTTTTCTATCAGCCCTCAATGGCAGGATAATTTATCTGGACATTGCACTGATATACGGCATTCTGGGATTTATTGGGGTGTTGATTGTAGCCCGTTACATCGAAAAAGGACTTTAAAAAAAAGATTATGGATAATCAATGGATTGGAATTATTGGAGGCGTGCTGGCCATCGGAGGCTCGCTGTTCTTGCTGTTGGGTTCCATTGGGCTGATTCGCATGCCCGATGCCTACAACCGAATTCAGGCCGGAACCAAAGCCTCAACGCTTGGAACCATACTCTCGCTGGCCGGGTTGTTTTTTATTTACCCCGATTGGTTTGGTAAATTATTGATATTGATACTCTTTGTCATGATTACCAACCCTGTTTCGTCGCATGTGTTGGCTCGTGCAGCCTATTATACCAAGGTGCCTCTCACCAAAATCACCAAGGTGGATAAGCTGAAAGACGCCATTGAAATGGATGAGTCGCGCAAAGCTCACCTAAAAAAAGTACGTATCAATAAAGAGGAGGAATAACCATGTTTATTGCCATCGCCATCATACTTGGAATCGTCAGCATCACGGGTGCTGTGGTTGCCATTCACAACCAAAAACTGTCGGTTGCTGTTATCGCGTCCGGATTGGTTAGTTTAACCGCCTCGGTACTGTTTTTACTGCTGGCAGCTCCTGATGTGGCGCTCACAGAAGCCTCCATCGGCAGTGGGCTCACCACCATCATTTTCTTTTATGCACTGAATAAAATTCGTCAGAATCATGATTAAAAAACTTTTAATAGTGGGATTGCTGGCAGGCCTGGGATTGATATTTTTCAATTTATTTCAATCCTATCACCAGACGACTTCCCTCAACAAACTGGGAGCGTACTACGCCGAAAACGGACCAAGCGAAGTGGGTGCTGCCAACCTGGTATCTGCCATTGTGGTAACCTATCGTGGACTCGATACCCTGGGCGAAGTAACCATATTGTTTTTAACCGCCGCCATTATCGGATTTGTATTGAAATTGAACAAAGAAGACAAAATCCCCGACAGGCCTGTTCGGGCGGCCAGTGAATTGCTTACCTCGTCGGCTCAGGTAATTGTGCCGGTGATTTTCCTGGTAGGTATTTACATTTTCATCAACGGACATCTTACCCCCGGGGGAGGATTTCAGGGAGGTGCAGTGATTGCTTCCGGCGTACTGCTCATGCTGTTGGCCAATCCGCGTTTGGAAATCAGTCATAAACTGGTTGGGTTCATCGAAAGCATTTCAGGTATTTCCTTTGTGGTTATAGGTGTTCTGGGTGTTTTGCTGGCAGGTGGATTTCTGGACAACCACATCCTACCGTTGGGAACCTTCGGCACATTGCTGAGCGCCGGAGCCATCCCACTCATCTACATCTTCATCGGGCTTAAGGTGGGTTCGGAGCTTTCAAACATCATCGGAACCATTTCGGTAAGTCAAAACGAAAAAAACAGCTGATCATGGAATATGTCATTCTCATAACCGGATTTCTCCTGATGCTTGTAGGGCTTTGGGGAATCCTTACCCAGAAAAACCTGATAAAGATAATCATCGGATTCACGGTTTTCGATACAGGAATCAACGTGGTAATGGTAAGCATTGGCTACCTGAAAGGAAAAACTGCACCTATTTTAGATGTCATTTCCGTAAAAGATGCCGCCAAAAGTATCGTGGATCCCGTGCCTCAGGCACTGGTACTCACCGCTATCGTTATTGGTTTGGGAGTTACCGCCCTCATGCTGGTATATGCACTCAAACTCTATCAGGAAAAGAAATCACTCAATATCAACAATTTTAAAGATTTAAAATGGTAGGACCGATATACATAATTGCAGTAGGATTGGGTCTGGCGTTTCTGCTCGGACTCATGAAAAGTTCGATGAAAGGACTTGCCAGTCTGGTCATGTTGGGAGGTTTGGCTTTTATGACCTTTGTTTCAGGTCAGTGGTTATACGAGTTTATGGTGAACCACCGTGCCACCGAAATGATTATGACCGCCGGATTCACCCCACCCTATTCTATCAACCTTCAGATGGGTTACACTGAAGCAGTTCTTACCCTGATGATCAACGTGATTGGATTGCTGGGCGGTTTGTATTTGCTGGATTCTCTTAAAAAGACCGGCATCAACAGTATGGCCGTATTGCTGGTATTCGTCATGAGTTTGAACGTGATTGTGATGACACGGGATATCTTCAACCTGTTTGTTTTCCTGGAAATCAGCAGCATTGCTACCGCAGGATTGATTTTACTCGACCATGAAAAAAACGCCTTCCAGGCCGGCATGAAATACCTCATCGCCACAGGGATTGTTTCCGGGTTGTTTTTAATAGGTATCATCTTTGGCTATTATTTCGCCGGATCATTAAATATGGACGACTTGATTGGCGCCCGCATGATGGGCATCAAAGGTGGAGCCGCCGCCATTTTTATCATCTACGTTTCGGTTATTCTTGAACTGAAACCTTTTCCGGCCAACGGATGGGGCATCGATGTATATACTGCGGCCAACCCCGGATTCAGCGCTTTGATTTCGGCGGGCACTGCCACAGCCGGTTTGTATGTGGCCTATAAACTTTTACCTCTGGGCGGTGCAGGATGGTTGCCCTATTTTACCATCATTGGTGCCATCACCTTTATCGGTTCCAACCTGATGGGAACCCGTCAATCCAATCCCAACCGACTTCTTGGATATTCGTCTATCAGTCAGGTAGGCCTTTTATTGATGGTGCTGGGATTGAGCAATCAGTTGGGCGAAAACATGACCCTCATTGCTTTCAGTATCCTCATAAGCCACTATGCCGCCAAAGCCGGACTTTTCTGGCTGTCGGGCATTGTGAAGTCTGACAATCTGGAAGGCTGGTCCATACTCAGAAAACAACCTTTCATGTTGTTCCTGTTCGGCACCTTTATCTTTGCCCTGATTGGTTTCCCCCCATTCCCTTCATTCTTCGGAAAATGGCAACTCATCATGGCATTGGCCACCCATCAAAGTTATGGCTGGATGCTTGCCATCCTTGTGGGTTCTTTTGTGGAAGCTATTTATTTGTTCAAATGGCTGGGTATGGCCATTAAACTGGAGGTGCCTAAAAATGCCATCGTCGATTTCCAATGGAACAAATACCTGCCCATATTTTTAATGGGCGTGGTATTGTACTTTTTCGGACTGTACATTACCCCGATGGTTGAAGGAGGCATGTACATCAACATGTTGCCGTTGGCTTTCATTTTTGTTCTTTTCGCACTCGATTTTCTGCCTGTATATATCAAGAACACCATTTCCATTGCCGGAATCATCTGGTACATGGTGGATTTGTTTCCCCGATTGGAAAACGATTTGATGCGTCAGATTTTTGCCGGAATCTTTTTGGGAGGGGCTGTTTTGACCCTCATGGCAGGATACAATAAAAAAGGTACCCGCCCCGGATTTTATCCCATGGCCTTGATGATGTTTGCCGGTTTGGTTGGTTTAATTGAATCGAACAGCATGCTGGAATTTTTCTTTAGCTGGGAAATCATGACGGCCGGTTCGTATTTTTTGATCATTCGCGGAAAACGCTCCATGCCCCATGGATACAGCTACATGTTGTTTAGCATTGGAGGTGCCTATGCCATCCTGTTTGGATTTGCATTGGCATACGCTTCCGGATTGGATAGTTCCATCATGGCTTTGGGAAACATTACCCAAATGGCTACGCTGGCTTATAGCCTGCTCGCCGTTGGCTTCATGACAAAAACTGCTTCTTTAGGATTACATATATGGTTGCCCGGCGCACACGGTGAAGCCGAGAGCGATGTGTCGCCCATGGTTTCTGCCATCTTGCTCAAAGCCGGTGTTTTCGGACTGATGTTGCTCTTCCTTTACATGGGAACAGGTACCGAAGGCGGCGACAAGTTGCTGTATGTATTGGGTTGGGTAGGTGCGCTCACCACACTGGCAGGTAACCTGGGGGCTGTTTTTCAGGAAGATGCCAAACGTCTGCTCGCATATTCGAGTATCGGGCAATTGGGATATATCCTGTTCGCCATCAGCATTATGACCCAATTGGGATGGCTTGCCGGATTTACCTACACCATCAACCACTTTATGTTTAAGGCCATCCTCTTCCTTGTAATTGGCGGTATCGTGGTAAAACTGGGCACACACAACATGTACGAAATGGGTGGTATGATTAAAAAAATGCCCTTTTCGTTCATTGCCGTGTTGATTTCCATCATCGTGATTGGTGGTATTCCTCCCCTCTCAGGATTTGCCGGCAAATGGTTGTTTTATCATGCCGTCATCCAAAAAGGATGGTATTTCCAGGGGGCGGTGATATTTTTTGCCGGAATCGTGGCCTTCCTGTATCTGTTCAAACTGATTCACTCGGTTTTCCTCGGACAGCTTAAGGACAACCACCGCAACATGAAAGAGATAAGTGCCTGGATACTTATTCCGTCGTATATTCTCATCGTAGGCATCATGATTTTCTCCGCTTTCCCACAATATGTACTGCAACCCATTGGCAACATGCTTTCCGTATATTTTCCAGAAAGCCTGCATTGGGAAGGAACCAAAGCCTATACCGCACTTGGTTACTGGGATGGCACCACCATCATGATTGTGGTGATGACCGCCTTTGCCTTGCTGTTGGGATGGTTGGTATTGATGAGTAAAAAAATCAAGAAAATCGGACAGTTCAACATTGTATATGCTGCCGAACGACCCTATCGTCCTGAAACCACCCATGTTTCATACAATATTTATGCAGGTTACAAAAAGGCCCTCGGATTTTTGGTAACTCCCGTGGTGGAAGCATTTTGGGAAAGTATGAGCAACTTGCTCCTCGAGTTTGCCGGATGGTTGAGAAGAATATACAGTGGCAACATGCAGAACTATGCGCTGCACGTGGTATTGTTCATCGTTGTGTTTTATTTAATTGCATTGGGAGGATTTTAAATGGATTATAGCATCACAAAATTTCTGTGGACCCTGTTGGGTTTGTTTATCGTAACCAACTGGGGCATGTTGATGAGCTCCACCATGCGAAGGATTGGCGCTCGTGTTTCAGGCCGTTTTGGCATTCCATGGTACCAACCGTGGATTGATTTAACCAAATTGTACTCCTTAAAATCGCAGGTGAGTCATGGTGCCATGTTTTTCCTGGGACCCGTATTCAGACTCATGGGCGGAGTGGGTATCTTTTTGTTTCTGCCCATGGTTTACGGTTCTGAGCATTGGTCGAACTATTCCTTTTCGGGCGACCTCATTTTGATTCTGTATTTTCAGTTTTTTGGTATGCTGGGCATGGCTTTGGGTGCCGGCGAAGGCGGTCACCCCTATTCGGCCATTGGTATCAGCCGCGGATTGTCGCAGTTTACCACCATTGAGGTGCCCATGACATTGGCTGTAATTTCCCTCGCCATACAGTATCAAACGCTGTCCATTTCGGATATTGTGGCTGCGCAACAGGGAGGATTCCTCCACTGGACCCTGTGGACCAATCCTTTGGCAACAGCCGCTGCCATGCTTTCATTGCTTGGAGCGTTCGGACATTCACCCTTCAACCTGGTAAAAGCCCCCAACGAAATCCCCATCGGACCACCCACCGAATTTCATGGCGTATTTCTGGGTGTATTGCGTACCAACTCTGCCATATTGCACGTAGCCGAAGCTGCCCTGTTCATGAACCTGTTTTTTGGAGGTGCAGGCAGCTGGTTTGAACTGATTATCAAAACATTCCTTATATACTTCTGGTCGGTATTCGTAGGTACGGTATTCCCCCGATTCAGAATTGAACAAAGTGTTCGTTGGTTCTTAAAAGTCCCCACCATACTGGGAATTTTAGCCATTATCATCTTTTTATAATATGGAACAAGAAAAGAAACCCCAAGATACACCGGTTGTGAAAGCTAAAAACTTCATTGCTCCGGAAAACGAAAAACGGTCGGTAACCGCTCCTGATGGCAGCATCATCGAAATCGACCCCATCAAAGATTATTTCTGTCAGGATCGACCTGAGGAATACAAGGTGCACTCGGGTGCCGTGGAGAAATTCCTGAACTGGGCACGTGCCGAAAGCCTTTGGGTACTCGGATTTGGCACCGGTTGCGGCAGCATCGAGATTCCGCCTTTGGTAACTCCCCGTTTCGATATGTACCGTTACGGTGTACAAATGCGCCCCACCCCACGTCAATCGAATGTGTTCATCATCTCGGGTTACCTTTCGGTAAAAACCCTGAAACGCGCCATCCGCAGTTACGAACAAATGCCCAGCCCCAAATACATCATCGCTTTGGGAAGTTGCACCATCAACGGAGGTATGTATTGGGATAGCTACAACACCATCAACCGACTGGATCACTACATGCCTGTGGATGTGTACATTGCAGGTTGTATGCCTCGTCCCGAAGCGCTTCTGGCAGGGTTTGGCAAACTGAAGGAACTGATCAAAGCCGGAAAAGCTGAAAAAGCCAACGAGTATATCCGCAACCTGGATTGGTACAAAGCCAATCAGAAAAAGATTATCAAAGACTGGAACATGCCCGATTATAACTGGTAATAACAAGAACTATGCAAGAACTTATTCAAGATATCGAATCAAGATTTCCCATTTCAGCCACCGAAAAAAGGCGTGATAACCTGTATTTTGTCACCGTTGCAAAAGAGCAGGCCGTTTCGTTGGTCACCCATTTGCGCGACTACAAAGGCTATTCGGTACTCACATTGCTCACCGCTGCTGATTGGATTGAAGACGGTCAGTTTCAATTGACATATCTGCTCAACAATCCCACCACACGAACCGAAATCGGGGTACGTACCATGCTCGATCGCGAACACGCCACCATGGAAAGTGCCCATCATTTGTGGGAAAGCATTCAAACCTACCAACGTGAGCTAAAAGAAATGTTTGGCATTGATTTTCCGGGAAGTCCCCGCGTTGATGAAGATTTTATTCTGGAAGGCTGGGACAACATTCCTCCTTACCGGAGAGATTTCGACACCAAGAAATACTCCGAAGAAACCTATTTCCCGCGTCCGGGACGTGAAACCAACGATCCGGCCACTTACATGAAATCGAAATTATATCCCAACGACTAATTCACCCAAGGATGGACATAAAAAAAATATTTCAACTCAACAACGACCGAAGTTCATATCCGGAAATAGGTGAAGATGGCAAACCCATCATCGACCTGTCGAGTCATAAATACTTAAAAATCTGGCAAGGACCGCAACATCCCGGAGTTACCGGAAACATGTCGCTGGAACTAACCGTGAATGGCGATGAGATTATGGAAGCAAAAACCCATGTGGGATACCTGCATCGGGGTTTTGAAAAACTGATGGAACGTCGGAAATTTATTCAATGCTTCCCCACTTGTATCCGAATGTGCGTTGCCGAGCCCGATCCCAATGAATATTTGCTGGCCAGCTGTGTGGAAGAATTATCGGGAATTGAAGTCCCTGAAATGGCGCAATGGCTGCGCACTCTTGTGCTCGAAATGGCACGTTTGCAAGTGTTGCTGCGTGGTGTTCCCGGACAAGGTGGCACCTTCGCACTCGGATTGGGATATCAATGGGGAAACTACATCCGCGACCTGATTCTCGATCGTTTCGAAGAACTTACCGGAGGTCGTGTGTATCACATGTATATCCTTCCCGGCGGCGTACGCGGATTGTTGCCCGACGGTTTTAAAAAACGTATGGAAGAAAACCTCAAACTGGCCGACGAGTTTGTAAAAAGCATCGACGACCTGATGTACAGCAATTCGGTTTTCAAAAAAAGAGCCAAAGGATTGGCCGTAATTCCAAAGGAATGGGTCGACCGCTACGGCGTTTATGGTCCTGCTGCCCGTGCTGCCGGCGTGATGCGTGATGTGCGCAAAACCAACCCATACCTGAAATATGCTGAATTGGATTTTGAACCTTATACCACCACCGAAAGCGACGTATATGCCCGCAGCCGGACCCGTTGGTACGATTTGCAAACCACCATCGACCTCATTCGACAGATTATGGCCAAAATGCCCGAAAAAGGTGAAATTAAAGCCCAAACGCCCAATGTACTCCACTGGAAAATTCCCAAAGGAGAAACCTATGTAAAATGCGAAAGCTCTCGAGGTGAATACGGTATGTACATGGTAACCGACGGAAGCGACATGCCCCGCCGTGTAAACCTCAAAGGCCCCAGCTATACCCATGCCAATGTACTGTTGGAGAGATTGTTAATCAACGCCAACATTGCCGATACGGCAGGTATCATGGTATCGCTGGCCACCTGTCCCCCCGAAATTGAACGATAGTATATAATGATTGCCTAAGATAATACAACTGTAAGATGAGTCTTAAAGATATATTAACCCCGTTTACCGCCTGGAAAAGAGTGGCCAGAGAACCGGTTACCGTGCGCGACCCCTTCAACGACCGTCCGGGTGCCGACCGCTATCGCGGATTTCATAAAAATGACGTTAACACCTGTATCGGTTGTGGTACGTGCGAAGACATCTGCGAAAACGAAGCCATCGATTTGGTCCCGTTCAAGGACACCGTAAGTGGCGACAGCGGTTTGCGACCACGTATCGATTATGGCCGTTGCTGCTGGTGTGCATTGTGTGTGGACGTATGTACCACCAATTCGCTGACCCTTTCGAACGAATACACCTGGATAGCCACCGACCCGGAAGAATACAGATTTACACCCGGCGTGGACAAAAAAGATTGGGACAATAACGAAAAAGGCTGGAAAAAACCCGAAGGCAACTACGAGTTTTACAACCTGGAACGCGTGAGCATGCAACACCTGCATCCCGAAGAAAGAAGCGATTCGTTTATCGAAATGGTAAAAGGCTATTCCAAAGAACAAGCCCTTGCCGAAGCCGACCGCTGTGTGGAATGTGGTATTTGTACTGCCACCTGTCCGGCACACATGGGTATCCCCGAATACATCAAAGCCGTGCGCAACGACGATATGGAAGAAGGTATGCGGGTGCTTTACGAAACCAACCCCTTACCGGAAATTTGCGGACGTATTTGTACACATAAATGCGAAACCGTTTGCTCCATCGGACATAAGGGAGATCCGCTTTCCATCCGCTGGCTGAAACGCTATATCGCTGATCAGATTCCGGAAGATAAATACAAAGACATCCTGAACACCAACAATTTGGAGGTAAATGATAAAAAAGTCGCCATCATCGGATCAGGCCCTTCGGGTTTGTCGGCAGCACATTATCTGCGTTTGATGGGCTATCAGGTAACCATTTTTGAACAATATGCCCAGGCCGGCGGTATGATGCGTTACGGTATTCCGGAATATCGCCTGCCTTACGACCAAATCGACAAGGACATCAACTACATCCTATCGTTAGGCGTTGATATCAAATACAATACACGTGTGGGAAAGGACATTACCCTTGAACAACTGGGTAAAGATTTCGATGCTGTATTTGCCGGAACAGGTTTGCATTTGGGCAGAAGCACCGGCATTCCCGGATCGGACAACGAACATGTGTATTTCTCCACCGATTTGTTAAGAAAAATTACCGCAGGCGAAAAAATTGAAGTCGCCGACTCCATCGTGGTAATTGGTGGTGGTAACGTGGCCATGGACATCACCCGTTCGCTGGCTCGCATGCAGAAACAGCAATACGGAAAGGTAAACATCATTGCCACCTCACTTGAAAACGAGGAAAATATGCCCGCCGACCGTGAAGAAGTGGTGGAAGCACGCGAAGAAGAAGCCACCATTCATCCCGGATGGGCACCTCAATCCATTGAAATTGAGAAGGGTGTGCCAACAGGTCTGCATGTGGTGAAATGTAATTCACTGTTCGACGACACCGGAAGATTCAACCCACAATGCAGCATGGACGTGAAGGAATTCTGGCCCGGAAAAATGATCGTTCAATCCATTGGGCAGGGGATGGATCTCACCTACGTGTCTGAAGAGTTTAAAGAAGGTCTGGTGTTTGGCCCACGTGGACGTGTTCAAACCAACGAACATTTCCAAACAGGAGTAAAATGGTTCTTTATGGGTGGCGACATCATCGAAGGACCCGATGTAATTCATGGTATTGCCAACGGGCATAAAGCTGCCATCGGCATCGACAGGTACATTCAGGAACTCAACGATTCACCAGGTAAAACTAAATAACAAAACTACTATGGCTGATATATCGGCCCAATATTTGGGTTTAAAACTAAAAAGTCCGGTGATTGCAGGAAGCTCTCCCCTCACCGACAATATCCAATCAATCAAAAAGTTGGCCGAAGCAGGCGTGGGTGCCGTGGTGCTCAAATCGCTGTTTGAAGAGCAAATCATGATGGATGTGGATGCCCTTCAGGTAAACAACATGCATGGCACCTACGAGGACATCGAAAATCTGGCCTCCTATTTTGAGAAACAAAAAAGTGTAAATCAATACCTCGATTTGATTCGGGAAGCCAAAAAAGCCACCGACATCCCCATCATCGCCAGCATCAACTGTTTGAGTCCTGGCGAATGGATCGATTTTGCTAAAAAAGTGGAACAGGCCGGAGCCGATGCATTGGAGCTGAATATTTTTCTGATGCCCGCGTCCATCGAGTTTTCGGGTATCGACTACGAGAAATCCTATTTCGACCTGGTGGATCAAATCACCAAAAAGGTGAATATTCCCATTGCCATCAAAATAGGAAGCTATTTCTCGGGAATGGCTAATTTTCTTAACCGACTGAGTCAAACGGGCATCAGTGGCATGGTACTTTTCAATCGCTTTTATGATGCCGACATTGACGTAGATACCGAAACGCTTACCAGTCGTTCGTTCGACAGCCGTCAGGCCGACAACAGCAATGTGTTGAGGTGGCTGGGTATTCTTTCGCCCCATGTTTCATGCGATTTGGCCGCCTCCACAGGGGTGGTTGATGGCAACACCGTGATCAAAGATATGCTGGCAGGAGCGGTTGCCACCCAAGTGGTATCGGTGCTGCTAACCAAAGGTGTGGGCGAAGTAAAAAAAATGAACGCCCGGATAAGTGAATGGATGGACGAAAAAGGCTATCTTCACACTTCTGATTTCGTTGGCAAACTGAATCAGAAAAATGTAAATAAACCCATTCTTTTCGAAAGAACACAGTTCATGAAATATTTCTCCAATCTTGACTATGTATCACCTAAATAACTGAAAATTATGCTCGTATCGAAAATAGTTGAAAAAAAAGGAAAGCACGTCATCACGGTGAAAGAAAAATCATCGGTGTACGATACCGTAAAAAAACTTGACGAAACCAACAATGGTGCTGCTTTGGTTACCAACGACCAAAACCAATTGGTGGGTATTATTTCTGAAAGAGACATCCTGTACAAATGCTACAAATCAGGAAAACCCATTGACGGAACCAACCTGGTGGCCGATTTGATGACTCCGGCAGATTTACTGATTGTAGGCAAAATGGAAGACACCGACGTGTATTTGATGCACGCCATGCTGGACAAACAAATCCGGCACATTCCCATTCTGGAGGGTGAAGAAATTGTGAGTATTGTCTCGATGGAAGATGTGCTGCGTGCCGTGCTGGAAAGTACGGAGTCGGAAGCCAAACTACTTCGCGAATACATCAAAAACCCGTTTGGGGTTCACGCTTATAAACAATAAAAAACTATCCGTTTTTTGAAACGTTGACCAAGCGTTGGTAATCCACAATTTTAATGCTTTTGCCATTGATTTCGATGATACCATCCTTACGAAACTCCGAAAGCGTACGGATGGTATTTTCGGTGGTCATGGAAATCATCTCACCAATTTCGCGACGGGTAATGGGCATTTTAAACTCTTGTTTCTGAAACACGCGATCGGCCAACAGAAGCAAAACGTAAGCCACCCTCCCACGAACTTGTTTTTGATTAAGTTCAAACTGGATGTTGATTACATCCTCCGAAATGATGCTGATTTTGTTGAGCAACCGCAACCCAAACCCCTGATTGGATTTGATCACACTTTTCATGGCAGAAAGCTTGATATCACACACATATGTTTCCTCCAAAGCAGCCACGGAATAATTAAACACATTGCCCGAAAAAACACTCAACAAATTAATGAATTCACCGGGGCGACTGATACCAAGAATATGGTCACGTCCAAATTTGTCGGTTCGGTAAATTTTCACCAACCCACGGCGCAAGTACATAAACGACTGTATCTTTTGCCCCTCTTTGCGAAGAACCTCACCTTTGTTAAACATATATTCAGTACGCGACTCATTTATTAATTGATGTTCGGCATCGGTAAGCTTATCGAACAATAATTTTCGATAGACACAGGTGCTACAAGCCTCAATTTCAGTGGTTCGTTTCATATCTTTATGGTTGTTGGCGTTGATAAAAGAAATTAATCCTTCTCCTTACAAATCAAAAGTATGCAATTTTTCATGCAAAAATTCATTTTATCATGATTTTTTTCTGTTTGTGGAATGAGATGACAAAAAAAATTCGCCTTATTGGCACAAAGCCGCCTGTGGTCAACCGTTGATTAACAGGTTTTGCTACTTTTGATTTTTATTTGAACAATGGAAGAAATCAAAAATAAAAAGAATAAAAAATCGCCCGAAAAAGTGATGACCTTCTGGGATCATCTGGAAGAACTGCGTTGGCATATCCTGCGATCGTTGGTAGCCATTATCGTGGTGGCCGTGGTAGCATTTGCCAATCGCAAACTTGTATTCGACGTGATTATTCTCGGACCCAGCACCTCCGATTTTATCACCAACCAATTGCTTTGCCTGGCAGGAGATTGGTTGAAAATGGATGCCCTTTGCATCAAAAACATGAAATTGCAAATTATCAACATCAGCATGTCAGGACAATTTTTAACCCACATGTATATTTCCATGGTGACCGGGTTTATTCTTGCTTTTCCGTACATATTATGGGAAGTATGGCGCTTTGTGAAACCCGCCATGAACGAGAACGAAAAAAAATATTCCACGGGCGGCGTCATCATCAGCTCCACCTTGTTTTTTGTCGGGGTGCTGTTCAGCTATTTTCTGATTGTTCCATTGACAGTAAACTTTTTGGGAACCTATCAGGTAAGCGAAACCGTTTACAACCAGATATCTCTTTCTTCATATATCAGCACGGTAGTGTCGGTTACCTTTGCCGTGGGGGTTTCATTCGAGTTGCCCATTGTGGTTTATTTCCTTACAAAAATCGGACTCATCACCCCAACCTTTCTCACCAAAAACAGAAAATACATGTATGTAATACTGCTCATTGTGGCAGCCATTATCACCCCTCCCGACATGTTCAGCCAGCTATTGGTGGTATTTCCGTTGATTGGATTGTATGAGTTCTCCATTGCCGTTTCCAAACGGGTGTACAAGAAAAGCTATGAGGAGATTGGATAGCGGGGAGGAAGACGGGAGACGGAGTTGGAAGTCAGAAGACCGAAGTCAGAAGACCGAAGTCGGAAGACCGAAGTCGGAAGACCGAAGTCGGAAGACCGAAGTCGGGAGACGGGAAGCGGAAGACGGAGTTGGATCCCGAAAGCCTTCGGGGGAAGTCAGAAGACGAGAGTCTGGGGTTTATTTTACCCCGCTTCAAGCGTCCTGGCACCTCACCCCCGCTTCAAGTGTCCACGCTTGAAGACAAACCTGCCATCTAAACTCTGAACTGCATGCCCTTGACTAAAGTCAAAGGGTGATTGTTGGGGATTGTGCTTTGTGCCCTTGACTAAAGTCGAAGGGCAATGGATGGGGGTTGTGCTTTTGTTTTTTGACTCTCCCCTGCTTCAAGCGTCCACGCTTGAAGAAAGCATTTGCCATCAACACACTGAACTGCATGCCTTTGACAAAAGCAGTAGGATAATTTGAAACCTGACAGGTTTTAAAAACCTGTCAGGTTTGGCAATCAACCAAATAACCTTCCTCCCCAAAAAAAAGTTGGAAAATAATCCAAAAAATTGGTAGAATTTTTCCTAAAAACTGCAATCCATTTAATGGAGGCACTTGTTTAAACCTGACAGGTTTTTAAAACCTGTCAGGTTTGGCAATCAACCAAATAACCTTCCTCCCCAAAAAAAAGTTGGAAAATAATCCAAAAAATTGGTAGAATTTTTCCAAAAAACTGCAATCCATTTAATGAAGGCACTTGTTTTAAACCTGACAGGTTTTTGAAACCTGTCAGGTTTGGCAATCAACCAAATAGCCTTCCTCCCAAAATAGTTGGAAAATAATCCCAAAAAATGGTAGAATTTTTCCAAAAAACTGCACACTATTTAATGAAGGCACTTGTTTTAATATTAACCTGCTAAACCCATGACATTAAAAATTCACAACCAAAGTACTCATAACATCCCTTACTACCGCGTGTTTGCAACGAACAATACACATCATACAAACATACAAATACACTCACACGTAAAAATCGTTGAAAATATTTCAAAAAAAACCATCAAAACTTTTCCATAATAATTTTTTTCCTACATTTGAGAACTGATTTCGAACAAAACAATTGATAACAAACAAATCTGCTATGTTTCAAGAACCTGGCATAAATTATAGAGCACACCTCCGTAAGAGCATCTTTTTCGTTGGTTATTCAAGTGAATATATTTATAACCACCTTATTTTAAACGTCTTACCCCCCCCAGTTAAATTTTTGCAATCACCTAAATAATAAGTTCATTTTCATGCTGGGGAAGAATAAGTTTATTTTAAGGTGGGGGTGTTGAGCCGGAACCCTGACAGGGTTCGGAACCCTGTCAGGGTTGGCCAGCACCCCTGTTACATAACCAAAACCAAACTATAAACAGTATTTATAATTCAAACAACAGGTTTATTAACCTAATTCAAAACGAAACAACATGAAAAAATATATAATCATTACATTTTTGGCATTCCTGTTTTGGGGAATGCAACCTAAGGCAATGGCTCAGGAAATACTCGGAAGTTGGGTGATTGGTACAGTCCCATTTCCCCTGAGTCCTGATGAAGAATGGAACGCCGAAGCATTTCAGCTCAATTTTTCAACGACAGGTATTTCAGATGTTTATTTAAGTGGAATACCATTTGTTAACTATGATTCCAGACGGTCAACAGCAACAGGCAGTGGGTATTTCACCGGCAATAGCTTGGCTTGTTATGTAGTGACGAACAATGACTGGATACACTATTTCAACGGCAATCATATATTAAAACATTCAACTTCATGGAGCTTAATGGATCACACTACGATGGTTATCCCTCGACCTGGAAATCCTGATCAGTTTTGCGCAATATACTCAGCCAACGGATCGAGATCACAAGATGGATATATGTGGATAACAATTATTTCGAATCCGGCAGGTGAACTTACGGTTGATCAATCACACAGCTTTAATTACGACAAACCGGATGACAATACAGATTGGAGTGTGTCGTCAGAATTAAACGGCGACAGATATGTCTATTTTGCATCGAATCCGGAAGGACTTTGCAGAGTTAGTGTGAATGATGTTTTGAACGATATGGAAGAAATAGAGTATATTTTGCCTTCGAGTGAAAACGGGTTTTCAAACCATTTTCACGCGCATGAAATTGAAATAAAGCAAAATGCAGATATTACCGAAATCGCGTGGACTACGCTCGAAAACTCAGGCAATTTGTATATGGTAGCTTGCGACGTGGAAGGCAATCCGGTCTCGCAAAATGTGTACAGTATTGGCGAAGGAAGAATCACCGGAATTGAGTTTGCGCAAAATGAAAATAACACCATCTATTTATCAACTGTTAATCAGGGAATTATAAAATACAACTACAGCCTCCAACAGAAGAGTGTCTTTACCAACTCCATCAACTACAATAAAACCTGTTTACAAACCGCACCTGACGGTAATATATATGCCGTAAAAAATACCGGCGATTACTTGGGAATGATTAATCAACAAAGCGATCTGTTTACGCCGGAAATATTCAGGTTTTCTCATATTAACGCACCAGGTGAGAACGGCTACCTGACTAACAAAAGGATGGTGGCGGGGGAAGCATTTTTTTTGTTGCCCAAGCATGATGTATTGAATACAACCATAGAAATATCCGATGTTTCGTGCCCGGGGATGTCAGATGGGAAGATTAAAATATATGCAGGAGGTGGCACGCCTGACTACACCATTTCGTGTTTTATGGGGGCTACTGAAATCACAGACTTCTATTACGACCCCATTGAGTATTCGTTTAACAAAGAGAACCTGTCGGAAGGTGACTATAATTACACCATTAGCGATGCCCGTGGAAGTGTGACGACCGGAACGTTTCATATTGGAGTAAACGACGATTACTACGATTTTAAAGACACCAAATTTGAGGTATCTGCCAGCCGCTCGCTACCCGATGCCGACATGCCACTCAACACCTACAGTTTTGAGGAGGGAATACTCATTCGCTCGGGAGCTAGCCTTACCATTACCGGATCTGTATATGAATTTGGAGTAAGGGGTAAAATCATCATCGAGCCCGGTGCTACCCTCGAATTGGTGGGTACCACACTAACCAACCACGAAGAATGTCATTTGATATGGCAAGGGGTTGAAGTGCAAGGGGATGCGACCATGCCACAGCAACCTGAACTCATCAATGGTGTATGGGTGTATCACCAGGGCAGGCTGGTTATGCAAAATGCTACCATTAGCAACGCTTATCAAGCGGTGGGACTACTTACCCGAAATAGCAATGGAGATATTGAGGTAAACTCCGGTGGTGGCATCGTTGTGGCCAACAATTCCTATTTCATCAACAATGTCAACAGCGTTCAGTTTATCCCCTATAAAAATTTCAATCCGGGATCAATAGCTCAAATCGATAACGTGAGCTATTTCAGTGATTGTAATTTTGTAATCGACCAATCCTATCTTGGTGATGAAACCTTTTCCAATCATGTAAACATGTATGGGGTAAAAGGGATTGATTTTAGGGGTTGCGATTTTAGCAACACCGCCCTTCACGACATCAGCACAACCAACACCGGTATAGTGGCTTATGGTGCAGGATTTACAGTCACCTCTCTTTGCAGCCAGCATGTTGACCCATGTCCTGTAGGATCAGTTGTGCCCAGCACATTTACCGGGTTTTACAATGCCATATCTGTTTACGGTGATAATTCATATATCTATTCGTATCTTGTTGAAAATTCGTTGTTCTCGAATAACAAAATTGGAATATTGAATTCGAAGGTAAACTATCCTGTTATTATCAACAATGAGTTTTTCATTGGACATGATCACCCGGAATTAACCTACGGAGGTTATGTGGGACTTGGTGTCGATTGCCAACAATCAACCGGTTTCGCCATCGAAAACAATGAGTTTCATAAAAACGGTGCTGCACCATTAGGCAGTTACATTGGCATTCGGATCAATGAAACTAAAACCGGATTTGACGAAGTGTATAAAAATACCTTTGATGGTCTGGCAGGAGGCAACTTGTCCGAAGGTCAAAACTGGAAGGATGGTGACCGCTGGACAGGTCTCGCCTATTACTGCAATGAAAATGACAACAACTGGGCAGATTTTTATGTTTCGAGTGATTTGCCATCAGGTATTCAAGCCAGACAAGGAGATGATGACCATGCTGCGGGAAACACCTTTTCACCAAGTGCAACATGGCATTTTTACAATGGAGGATCTGATGAGATTGGCTATTATTATAACCAAAATGTCTCGGATCAGATACCTGATGACAAAAAGCTTTACCATGTAACAGACGAAGCCAGAAACAATGTGAATACCTGTCCGGAACACTATACCGGTGGCGGAAGCATTCTTTTAACTTCTGTACAAAAAACAGACAAGGAAACCGATTTCCTGAATAACCTGTATGATTACAACAGCGTGGAAGCGCAGTATGAAGCCTTAGTTGATGGAGGAAGTACATCCGGTGAATTGTCTGACATACAAACAGCTACTCCTGATGAAATGTGGGAATTGAGAGCAAAATTATTGGGTGATTCACCACATCTTTCGTTAGAGGTTCTTATGGAGGCCTCCGATCGCACTGATGTATTTCCGGATGATGTCCTTTTTGACATACTGGCATCAAACCCCGATGAACTCAAAAGGGACACCCTGATCAGTTACCTAGAGAACAAGGAGAACCCGTTACCGGATTATATGATTGCCATTTTGCTTCAGGTAGCCCAGGGAACTACCTATAAAACCGTGCTGCAAAATCAGATGTCGCTTTACAATCAATACAAAACAAAGGCTGCCAGCGACATGGTAAGAAGCTTGTTGAATGATACTATCGCCGACCTAACAGAATTGCGGAACTGGCTCGACAACACCTCTACCCTAAAGGCAGACGAGCAAATTATTGCTACCTACATGCATGAAGGTAATTATTCGGATGCCCTGGCTATGGCCGCTCTGTTGCCTGACACCTATAATTTATCAAGTGAAGAGCTGAGTGAACACACTAATTATGTAACTTTACTCAATTTACAAGTTGCGATGGCCCAAACAAACAGAAATATTTTTCAGTTAGATTCAACTGAGTTTAACACCGTGCTGTCATTGGCAGATAACAGCAAAGGTACAGGTGGTGTATTGGCACGCAATATGTTGACATATGCCTACGGTTACAACTTTTACACCTTTCCAGAACTTAACGATACGGCATCATATAAAATTCAACCTGCCGGTTGGAACAATTTCATTGAATGGTCAGGGGTTGAAATATCAGCCAAGCCCAATCCTGCAAAAGCATGGACAGCCTTTGACTATGTCCTTCCTGATGCCGATTCCAAAGGAAGCATCCTTATTACTGATGTTTCCGGCAGGTTAATCCAAACCATCCCAGTTTCAGGACTTCAGGGGCAAGAAGTTTGGGATACCCGTAATGTAAAAGCCGGGGTATATTTCTTCACTCTTAATGCAGGAGGAATAAGTAAAACCGGCAAAATTGTTGTTAGTAAATAGTTTGTTATTTACAAAGGGAGAGACAGGGATTGTCTCTCCCTTATGTAGTTAAAAATATGCATAATGAAAGGAATTTTTAATACACTTATTTTACTCACATGGTCGTTAATTGGCATCTCCCAATACATGGATATCACCTGGCAACAATGTTTCGGCGGTAGCGATCAAGAAAAGGCCATGGATATGGTAGCCATGGACAACGGATATTTGATATTGGGATACACTTATTCTGATGATGGGGATGTATCCAACAACCATGGATCCAACGATGTCTGGCTGGTACGGATTGATTCTTTGGGCAATTTGTTGTGGGAAAAAGCATTGGGGGGATCACAAAGCGATGGCGGCGCCAGTATTTCAAAGATAACCGACAGCACGTTCTACATCTTAGGAGGATCATTGTCAAATGATGGGGACATTTCAAACGACCGTTTTCCAAACTCCATGGACTTTTGGTTACTCAAAATAGATGATCAAGGCAATATTCTTTGGGATAAGATTGTAGGGACATCACATAAAGATACACCGGAAAAAATTATCACTACGAATGACGGGGGGGCTTTGGCCTTGGGCTTTGCAGGATTAAACGATGGAGACAAAACAGAATGGTATGGTTATTCTGATATGTGGATGATCAAACTCAACAGCGAGGGAACCACCGAATGGGAATTCACTTTGGGGGGATCTGGCATTGATTTTCCAAATGATATTATTCAAACCAGCGATGGGGGATACCTGGTTAGTGGTAGTGCCATCGTGGAGCCGGGGGGTAATTTAACCTGCAATATGCATGACAATGCAGATGCCGTATTGGTTAAACTCGATTCGACCAGAAACATTGAATGGCAGCATTGCTATGGAGGTAGTGGATATGATGGGGCTATACGAATAATGGAACTTGAAGATGGGTATCTTTTTTCCGGTTATGCGGATTCTAACGATGGAGATATCTCGGGTTGGCATGGCAGTACTGATATTTGGTTGGTTAAAATCGACTTTTTTGGTGAAATAATCTGGCAGAAATGTCTGGGTGGGTCAGAGGATGATATGGCATATAAAGTATTTAAAACAAATGTTGGTGGATACCAGCTTTTTGGCACAACACGATCCCATGATGGAGATATTTCTGGAAATCATTCGAGTATGGGTAATTATGACATATGGGCACTTAAGGTCAACGAACTAGGTATAATTGAATGGCAGCAATGTATTGGCGGAGTATTCTCAGAATACCTGATTTGGGGAGCTATCCAAAATTCTGATTACAGTTACACACTTGCCAGTTCTGCCAATGTGAATAGTTATGATGTACAATGTAACATACATGAAGGTTATGGTGATGATTTCTGGCTCTTCAACCTCAAAGACTGCTCCAACTACCAACCCGCCACCCCCCAAGCCCCCGCCGGGCCGGATACCCTGTGCCACACCAACGATTCCACCTCGGTTTACACCCTTGCACCCGCTGCCGGAGCCAGGGGCTACAGTTGGCAACTGCATCCGGAGGAAGCCGGCACAATGGCACAAGACAGCCTCACCGCCACCATCACCTGGAACACAGGCTATCAGGGTGAGGTACTCATCTCTGCCGCCAGCTACAACGACTGTGGGCAGTCGGCCTACTCAGAAGTAAAAACCACTTTTGTTTATACCTGTGTGGGGGTAGAGGAAAATATGGCCGGTGGCTTTGGCTTGCGAGTGTATCCCAATCCTGCACGGGAGTGGGTTACTTTTGAAACGGGTGACAACAAACCCACCACCATTTTCGTCTATCACCACACCGGGCAGTTGGTGGAAAAGCTGGAATTAAAAGCAACCCCAACCCGATGGAATACTTCCGGCCTGCCCGGCGGTTTGTATTACTACCGTGCAGAGCAGGACGGGAAAATGATAACGGGCAAAGTGGTATTGCTTGGGGAGTGAGGATTTAAAACCTGACAGGTTTTCGAAACCTGTCAGGTTTGGTTAACAACGCGTTTTTCACGAATGCTTTGACATATGAGAATTTCGATTAAAAATAAAATTGGGGGATATGGCAGCGGAGAAGCAACTAATCCCACCTGTTTATATTAATTTCGAGCTATGAAGATAAAAACTCAACATACACAATATATACATTGGTGGAGTATGCAGTGCATTAAGCAACTGACAAATTTGACCAAAGCACAACTAACTACCTCCTTATTTATTGCTATTATCCAAATCCTCTTTTTTCTCCAACCGTCCCAAGCCCAAAACAACATGGCAATATCCTGGCAAAATTGCTATGGTTCTGAATGGATGGACGAGGCCAAGAGTATTGTAGCAACCGAAGATGGATATCTTGTTCTGGGAGAAATTTCTTATGAAATTACACAAGGCGGAAATGGAGATTCTGATTTATTGGTATTTCGAATTGACACTTTAGGCAACGTTATTTGGGAGAGAACTTACGGTGGAACGAGAATTGAATATCCATCAGGTATCATAAGTGACAACATGGGAAATTACTACATAAGTGCCTGGACTTTTTCAAATGATGGGGATATTCAATCAGGTAATCATGGAAACTATGATCGTTGGATAGTAAAAATTGATGGGCAGGGAAATATCATTTGGGAACAATGCTACGGTGGTAGCAGAGTAGAATATGGGGGTAGGATACAATTGTTGCGCAATGGCAATATCATCACCTATGGAGCCACCCAATCTTTTGATGGGGATGTTCCAATTAACTTTGGAGGTTTATTGGATAATTGGATTATGATTATTACACCGGAAGGGGAAATCGTGCAAAGTCAGGTTTATGGGAATGAAGGGCAAAACAATATTTTCGATCTGGTTGAAACACGGGATGGAGGATTCTTTTTTGTCAGCAAAGCAGAACAAGTTGAAGGAATGGTAGAAGGGAATTTTCACGGAGCTAGTGATGTATGGGCTGTAAAACTAACCCCGGACATGGACATCGAATGGCAACAATTGTATGGTGGGAGTGGCTATGATTATGGATACCGAGGAGTTTTGGAATTGGAGGACGGGTATATTTTCTCGGCACAGACAGAATCAAATGATGGTGATGTATCCGGTCTTCATACCATTCCGGGTGAAGATATTAAAGATGATATTTGGGTAGTTCGCATTGATACAGTTGGCAATATCCTGTGGCAGAAATGCCTGGGCGGGTCGGGTTGGGATTATTCCATGGCAGGTTTATATCCAACTCAAGATGGTGGATTTATCCTAGTGGCCGAAACAATGTCTGAAGATGGTGATGTGGAAGGTCTGCATAATTATTGGTGGACAGGGCCTCCTCTTTCTGACATTTGGATGGCAAAGTTATCATCAGAGGGAGTATTGGAATGGAGCCAGTGTTATGGGAGTAATGGTCAAGATCGCCCTGCCTACAATGTCATTCAAAAAAGTGACGACAACTGGATTATTGCTGCCACCACAACCCCCTTTTCAACAAGCGATAGCTTGTTAATGGGAGATGTTCAATGTGTAGGACATGGACATAGTGACTTCTGGCTCTTCAACCTCAAAGATTGCTCCAACTACCAACCCGCCACACCCCAAGCCCCCACAGGGCCGGATACCCTGTGCCACACCA
The DNA here is from genome assembly GCA_965140775.1 of Bacteroidales bacterium. Taxonomy (GTDB): domain Bacteria; phylum Bacteroidota; class Bacteroidia; order Bacteroidales; family F082; genus UBA6244. The sequence goes on from OZ223471.1 coordinate 3,756,577, forward strand.
ACGATTCCACCTCGGTTTATACCCTTGCTCCCGCAGCCGGAGCCTGGGGCTACGCCTGGCAACTGCAACCCGTGGAGGCAGGCACGCTGGCACAAGACAGCCTCACCGCCACCATCACCTGGAACACCGGCTACCAAGGCGAAGTACTCATCTCCGCCGCCAGCTACAACGACTGTGGGCAGTCGGCGTTTTCCGAAGTAAAAACCACCTTTGTTTATACCTGCGTGGGGGTGGAGGAAAATATAGCCGGTGGCTTTGGGTTAAGGGTGTATCCCAATCCGGCAAGGGAGTGGGTTACTTTTGAAACGGGGGACAACAAACCCACCACCATTTTCGTCTATCACCACACCGGGCAGTTGGTGGAAAAGCTGGAATTAAAAGCCACCCCAACCCGATGGAATACTTCCGGCCTGCCCGGCGGTTTGTATTACTACCGTGCAGAGCAGGACGGGAAAATGGTAACGGGCAAAGTAGTATTGCTTGGGGAGTGAGGGTTTAAAACCTGACAGGTTTCAAAAAACCTGTCAGGTTTGGTTAACAACGCGTTTTTCACGAATGATTAGACATATGAGAATTTCGATTAAAAATAAAATTGGGGGATACGGCAGCGGAGAAGCAACTAATCCCACCTGTTTATATTAATTTCGAGCTATGAAGATAAAAACTCAACATACACAATATATACATTGGTGGAGTATGCAGTGCATTAAGCAACTGACAAATTTGACCAAAGCACAACTAACTACCTCCTTATTTATTGCTATTATCCAAATCCTCTTTTTTCTCCAACCGTCCCAAGCCGAAAACAACATGGAAATATCGTGGCAAGCGTGCTATGGGACAGAATGGGCTGATAACGCCTATTTCATTGTTTCAACTGAGGATGGGTATCTTGTTTTAGGAGAAATATATTATGACATTACACAAGGTGGCAGTGGCGATAATGATTTATTGGTATTCAGGATTGATACATTAGGCAATGTTATATGGGAGAGAACTTACGGTGGAACGAGAATTGAATATCCATCAGGTATCATAAGTGACAACATGGGAAATTACTACATAAGTGCCTGGACTTTTTCAAATGATGGGGATATTCAATCAGGTAATCATGGAAACTATGATCGTTGGATAGTAAAAATCGATGGGCAAGGAAATATCATTTGGGAACAATGCTACGGTGGTAGCAGAGTAGAATATGGGGGTAGGATACAATTGTTGCGCAATGGCAATATCATCACCTATGGAGCCACCCAATCTTTTGATGGGGATGTTCCAATTAACTTTGGAGGTTTATTGGATAATTGGATTATGATTATTACACCGGAAGGGGAAATCGTGCAAAGTCAGGTTTATGGGAATGAAGGGCAAAACAATATTTTCGATCTGGTTGAAACACGGGATGGAGGATTCTTTTTTGCCAGCAAAGCAGAACAAGTTGAAGGAATGGTAGAAGGCAATTTTCACGGAGCTAGTGATGTATGGGCTGTAAAACTAACCCCGGACATGGACATCGAATGGCAACAATTGTATGGTGGGAGTGGCTATGATTATGGATACCGAGGAGTTTTGGAATTGGAGGACGGGTATATTTTCTCGGCACAGACAGAATCAAATGATGGTGATGTATCCGGTCTTCATACCATTCCGGGTGAAGATATTAAAGATGATATTTGGGTAGTTCGCATTGATACAGTTGGCAATATCCTGTGGCAGAAATGCCTGGGCGGGTCGGGTTGGGACTATCCACATGCTGGTCTATATCCTACTGAGGATGGTGGTTTTATGGTAGTGGCCGAAACAATGTCTGAAGATGGTGATGTGGAAGGTCTGCACTATCTTTGGTATATTACACAAACCCCTAGTTATGACATTTGGATGGTAAAATTATCAGCGGAAGGTGAACTGGAATGGAGCCAATGCTATGGGAGTTATGTGGGTGATTACTTGGGATACAACGTTATTCAAAAGGCAGACGACAACTGGATTATTGCAGCCACAGTAACCACTTTTTCAACAGATGATAGTTTGAAAAGAGGAGATGTACAATGTGAGGGACATGGAACCTACGATTTCTGGCTCTTCAACCTCAAAGACTGCTCCAACTACCAACCCGCCACACCCCAAGCCCCCACCGGGCCGGATACCCTGTGCCACACCAATGACTCTATCTCCGTTTACACCCTTGCACCCGCTACCGGAGCCTGGGGCTATAGCTGGCAACTACTGCCGGAGGAGGCCGGCACGCTGGCACAAGACAGCCTCACCGCCACCATCACCTGGAACACCGCCTACCAAGGCGAGGTACTCATCTCTGCCGCCAGCTACAACGACTGTGGGCAGTCTGCGTTTTCAGAAGTAAAAACCACCTTTGTTTATACCTGCGTGGGGGTGGAGGAAAATATGGCCGGTGGCTTTGGGTTAAGGGTGTATCCCAATCCTGCACGGGAGTGGGTTACTTTTGAAACGGGTGACAACAAACCCACCACCATTTTCGTCTATCACCACACCGGGCAGTTGGTGGAAAAGCTGGAATTAAAAGCAACCCCAACCCGATGGAATACTTCCGGCCTACCCGGCGGTTTGTATTACTATCGTGCAGAGCAGGAGGGAAAAACGGTAACAGGAAAGGTGGTGTTGCTTGGGGAGTGAGGATTTATAACCTGACAGGTTTTTGAAACCTGTCAGGTTTAGTTAACAACGCGTTTTCAGGTATGCTTTGACATATGAGAATTTCGATTAAAAATAAAATTGGGGGATATGGCAGCGGAGAAGCAACTAATCCCACCTGTTTATATTAATTTCGAGCTATGAAGACAAAAACTCAACATACACAATATATACATTGGTGGAGTATGCAGTGCATTAAGCAACTGACAAATTTGACCAAAGCACAACTAACTACCTCCTTATTTATTGCTATTATCCAAATCCTCTTTTTTCTCCATCCGTCCCAAGCCCAAAACAACATGGCAATATCCTGGCAAAATTGCTATGGTTCTGAATGGATGGACGAGGCCAAGAGTATTGTAGCAACCGAAGATGGATATCTTGTTCTGGGAGAAATTTCTTATGAAATTACACAAGGCGGAAATGGAGATTCTGATTTATTGGTATTTCGAATTGACACTTTAGGCAACGTTATTTGGGAAAGAACTTACGGTGGAACGAGTATTGAAACCCCATCAGGTATCATTAGTGACGGCTTGGGATATTACTACATTAGTGCCTGGACGGGATCTGATGATGGCGATGTGCAATCCGGCAATCATGGTGATTTTGATCGCTGGATAGTAAAAATTGATGGGCAGGGAAATATCATTTGGGAACAATCCTATGGGGGTAGTGGAGTGGAATATGGGGGCAGGATACAATTGTTGCGCAATGGTAACATCATCACCTATGGAGCAACAACATCATCCGACGGAGATGTCCCGGTAAACTATGGCTATTTGGACGATTGGTTGATGATCATTACGTCTGAAGGCGAAATCGTTCAAAGCCGGGTATATGGAAATATGGGGCAAAACAATATATTTGATATTGTGGAAACACGAGACGGAGGTTTTTTCTTCGCTACCAAGGCCGAAGAAGTCCAGGGCATGGTACAGGGAACCCACCATGGTTCAGGCGATGTATGGGCAGTGAAACTAACTCCAGAAATGGAAATTGAATGGCAGAAATTGTATGGAGGCAGTGGCTATGATTATGGAAACAGAGGTGTATTGGAGTTGGAGGATGGGTATATATTTTTGGGATTAACAGAGTCTGATGATGGTGATGTCTCGGGACTGCATCCCAGTGAAGACAATTACCCTGATATTTGGGTAGTCCGCATCGACACCATTGGCAACATCATGTGGCAGAAGTGCCTCGGGGGCACAAGCTATGATTACCCAAGTGCAGGTTTATACCCCACTCAGGATGGTGGTTTTATGGTAGTGGCAAAAACTAGGTCTGAGGATGGAGATGTGGAAGGCATGCACTATCTTTGGTATATTACACAAACCCCTAGTTATGACATTTGGATGGTAAAATTATCAGCGGAAGGTGAACTGGAATGGAGCCAATGCTATGGGAGTTATGTGGGTGATTACTTGGGATACAACGTTATTCAAAAGGCAGACGACAACTGGATTATTGCAGCCACAGTAACCACTTTTTCAACAGATGATAGTTTGAAAAGAGGAGATGTACAATGTGAGGGACATGGAACCTACGATTTCTGGCTCTTCAACCTCAAAAACTGCTCCCACTACCAACCCGACACACCCCAAGCCCCCACAGGGCCGGATACCCTGTGCCACACCAACGATTCCACCTCGGTTTATACCCTTGCTCCCGCAGCCGGAGCCTGGGGCTACGCCTGGCAACTGCAACCCGTGGAGGCAGGCACGCTGGCACAAGACAGCCTCACCGCCACCATCACCTGGAACACAGGCTATCAGGGTGAGGTACTCATCTCTGCCGCCAGCTACAACGACTGTGGGCAGTCGGCCTACTCAGAAGTAAAAACCACTTTTGTTTATACCTGTGTGGGGGTAGAGGAAAATATGGCCGGTGGCTTTGGCTTGCGAGTGTATCCCAATCCTGCACGGGAGTGGGTTACTTTTGAAACGGGTGACAACAAACCCACCACCATTTTCGTCTATCACCACACCGGGCAGTTGGTGGAAAAGCTGGAATTAAAAGCCACCCCAACCCGATGGAATACTTCCGGCCTGCCGGGCGGTTTGTATTACTACCGTGTGGAGCAGGACGGGAAAATAGTAACGGGCAAAGTGGTATTGCTTGGGGAGTGAGGATTTAAAACCTGACAGGTTTTTGAAACCTGTCAGGTTTGGTTAACAACGCGTTTTTCACGAATGATTTGACATATGAGAATTTCGATTGAAAATAAAATTGGGGGATATGGCAACGGAGAAGCAAACTCTGCTGAGTGGGGTTAACCTGACAGGTTTTTGAAACCTGTCAGGTTTGGTTAACAACTCGTTTTCATGTATGCTTTGACATATGAGAATTTCGATTAAAAATAAAATTGGGGGATATGGCAACGGAGAAGCAAACTCCGCTGAGTGGGGCGGCCAAAACCCTTGAACCCATGAACACTTGAACCCTTGAACCCTTGAACACTTGAACACTTGAACCCCTAAACCCCTAAGGATGATACCAATCAGGCGAACCCGACACAAAACCCAACGACAGGGTATAAAACTTTTCGGCGGCTTCCACATGTACCCAATGCGACGCGCCTTCGATGGTGATGATTTCGGCTTGTGGAAAATTGTACCGAATCTGGTCGTAATCTGTCGGGAGGATGTAATCTGAGGCTCCTCCCCTCACGAACAAAGTGGGTTTGCCAAATTTGTTGATGGTGTCGATGCCATCAAACATTTTGTCGAGGTTGGGTTCTATACCTTCGATATTGATTTGCCACTTAAATTCATTGCCCTCCGTGCGTTGAAGGTTTTTCATGATAAACTGCCGGATGCGCTTTTCCTTAATATATGGGGCAATTTGATCTTCAACATCCTGTCTGCTTTCCACTTGCGAAAAATACACCTTTTTCATGGCCTGGATGATACCTTTGTGGTTATCACGCGGCCCGTAGGATTTCAGGGTAATGTCCACTATCAACAACCTCTTGACCAAATGAGGGTTTTCGAGTGCAAATCGCATGGCCACCTTCCCTCCCATGGAATGACCAATGATGATGGGATCTTCGATGTCGTGTTCATCCAAAAAATCAAACAAATCATCCGTTAATGCCAGGTAATTGAAATTGGGACTGTGCGGCGAACGTCCGTGATTTCGCTGATCGAGCACCCACACATCAAAACCTTCGGAAGCCAATCTCCGTGCATAGGTAACCCAATTGTCCGAAAGTCCGAAAAGTCCGTGTAGTATAACAATCGGCTGATCGCCCTCATTTCCGTATCTGTGATAAAATAACTGCATATTCAATTGATTTTAAATACCTATTCAGCATCCAAAAGGGGTTTGTTCACGTCTTCCATATGAAAATACTTGCGCATCAGGTGGACCATAAAATAAATCACCGGTGTATCGAACAAGGCAAAGATTACTTTGAACAAATAGCCATTAAGCAAAAGCAATCCAAACATTTCCCATTCGATAACCCCAAATCCGCAAAGCAATAACAGCACCGTTCCGGTATCCACCAGCTGGGAGGTCATGGTTGAAAAATTGTTGCGAATCCAAAGGTGTTTTCCCTTGGTGAGCCGTTTCCAGAAATGGAATACCCGCACATCCAAAAACTGGCCAAAAAGATAGGCCGCCAACGAGGCCCCCACTGCCACATACGTAAATCCAAAGACTTTTTTAAAGGTTACATCTCCAATGGGCGACCACGTAGTGGCCGTGGCTTCGGTGGAAACAATCACGATGAGCAAGGCAAAAAAACTGGCAAATATGCCGGCAGTCACCACCATTTGTGCCCGTCGCTGACCATATATTTCTGAGATAATGTCAGTAATCAGAAAAGTAAGGGGATAGGCAATGATGCCCACCGAAAGTTCAAAACGATGCCACCCGAAAGGATTCCACTCAAAAAACTTTTGAAAAATCAAGTTGCTGGTTACCAGCGACGTGATAAACAAACTGGCCAACACCAAAAATATGACTTCAGCCTGCCGGCGTTTTTTTACATCCATCATCGGGCTAAAGTAGCATTTTTTATTATTACAGAAAGGGCTGTACCGATTGAACCAACTGCGATGCCTGCATCACACCCGACTGCCTGAACACAGGTGCCCCGTTTTTAAATATCATCAGGGTGGGTACGCTCGAAATTTGGTATTGACGACTAATGGCAGGATTTTTATCCACATCCACTTTCACAATCCTCACCTGGTCGCCCAATTGCTTCTTTACCTCTTTCAGGATGGGGGGCATCATTTTGCATGGTTGGCACCACTCGGCACTAAAGTCGATAATCACCGGCGTGGAAGCCTTAAGAAGTTCGGCAAATTTACTCATGACAAATTTTTTTATCGTGAGGAGCAATCTTCATTCCAATGGAAATCAACTGACAAGTTTACAGTTGTGGAGCTACTGAGAGCTTTCTCAAATACATACGAATGGTATTTTCCAACCCGTAAATAAGGGCATCACATATTAAGGCATGACCGATGGAAACTTCCTCCAGCCAGGGGATTTGCTGATGGAAATAGGCGAGATTTTCGAGGCTGAGATCGTGGCCGGCATTGAGTCCGATATGTAACTCACGGGCCACTTTGGCGGCTTCAACAAAAGGTGCAATGGCCGTTTCACGATTCAGAAGATATTGGGCAGCATAGCTCTCGGTATATAGCTCTACCCTGTCGGCGCCCACCGAAAGTGCTCCTTCCACAAACTTGGCCACGGGATCCACGAAAATGGAAGTTCGGATTCCCCGGTCTTTAAAACGTTGGATAACCTCCTTCAAAAAATCGTGATGTACAATGGTATCCCAGCCATGATCGGAGGTAAGTTGGTTGGGGTCGTCGGGCACTAAAGTAACCTGATCGGGTTTAAATTTCAATACCAGCGCAATAAACTCGGGCGTTGGATTGCCTTCAATATTGAACTCGGTGGTAATAAGCGGGCGCAACAATTCCACATCGCGGTAGCGGATATGTCGTTCGTCGGGACGAGGATGCACCGTAATACCCTGAGCACCCCAACGTTCGCAATCGGCCACCACTTTTAATAAATCCGGTTGATTACCACCACGGGCATTCCGTAAGGTGGCAATTTTATTTACATTTACACTTAACTTGGTCATGTGATTTTCTTTTTGCAAAATTAATAAATTGCAGGCCAAAAACAGGAAATATGCGAGTTGTAATTCAGCGGGTTAAATCCGCCTCCGTAACCATTGACAGTCAGTTGTTTTCAAGTATTCAGCAAGGTTTGTTAATACTGTTGGGAATCGAAGGTTCCGACAATTTGGATGATATCGGGTGGCTAACCGGAAAAATATCCAGACTCCGCATTTTTGAGGATGAACAAGGGGTGATGAATAAGAGTTTGATGGATATAGACGGAGAAGTCCTGGTAGTGAGTCAGTTTACACTTCACGCAAGTACCAAAAAAGGTAACCGACCTTCGTATATCAAGGCAGCACCACCTGAAATGGCTGAAGCGTTGTATGAACAGTTTGTGGAAACCCTTGAAAAAACCATCGGGAAATCGGTGAAGACAGGAAAATTTGGCGCCATGATGGACATTCAATTGGTCAACAGCGGACCTGTCACCATCCTCATCGACACAAAAAATAAGGAATAGAATAAGCTATTTACGGTTGTTGCGTCTTCTTTCTTTTTCCTTTTCGCCCAAATACTCTTCAATGGCCATGGTCATGCTGGGAGCTGTTTGGGTGGGTGCCGGAATATCTAATCTGAAACCTGCGTCGGTAACAGCCTTGGCAGTGGATGCACCAAAAGCACCAATCAACTGGTCGCCCTGCTGGTAATTGGGAAAGTTGGTTTGCAACGAACTGATTCCGGCAGGGCTAAAAAAGATGATCAATTCAAATTTCTTGGGATCCACATGCGACAAATCGGCAGCCACCGTGCGGTAAATAACAGCGTTGGTGTAGTTAATTTCGGCTCTGTCGAGGAGTTCGAACATCGATTTTTTGTGGATGTCGGAAGAGGGCAATAAGAATTTTTCCTCAGCATGTTTTGAAATTACTTCCACCAAATCAGGGAAATTTTGTTTGCCATAAAAAATCTTCCTTTTGCGGTACTGAACGTATTTTTGAAGATAGTAGGCAGTAGATTCGGATATACAGAAATATTTGAGGGAATCGGGTATATCAAACCTCAACTCCTTGGCCATCCTGAAAAAATGATCGACGGCATGCCGGCTGGTAAGAATGATGGCCGTATGACCAACAAAGGAACCTTTGGCTCTGCGGAATTCCTGTGCAGAAATGCCCTCTACCTTGATAAATTTTTCAAAAACTAAATTTAATCCGAATTTAGTACTTAACTCACCATAGGGCGACTTTTCCAAATCGGGGGGCTGCGGTTGAGAAACCAGAATGTTCTTAATCTTCAATTTTTTCGGTCTTTTGGTTCCTAGATTCTGTTTTTATTCTACCATCGGTGCTTTTGCTAAAAATAATTTCCGGGCGACAATACTTTAATCACTATTAACATGGGCACCAATTCGAGGCTGCAAAGGTACAAAATAAAATGAAATGCCGAAAATCCCGTATTTGAAATTCCAATGGAAATGGTTTGCACCCACCTAAAAACCTGCATGCTCAATGCCAACAAAATGGCGAAGATGAGAAAGAAATCGGTAGAGGTAAACATACTCAACAGCAATAATGGCAGCAACATAACACTCAATAAATTCTCCACCGTTTGGTCGATTTTCAATTGCTGCTCAGCTAAAGAAGTGGTATTAAATATGAAAGAAATCACTTTGATAAAAAAACGCCGGTAGGTCCAAAACAACCCATATGCTATTAGAATAAACAGAAACAATTCCATGGGGCCGTAAGCAAAAAAGAGGTAGGTAACATACTGTTGAAAAAACAGATAAGTAACCAGCGATACAGCAAAAAAGAAATTAAGCAAATAAAATACATCCACCACCAATGCCGGAGCACTTACTGCCGGGGTACTTTTACGCGAAAATGAAAAACGGTCTCCGAACGAAATTTCATAATGGAATTGATCGGGCATATACCAACGCAGCAACGAAATGCCCACAATAAAAAACAACAAGAGCAGGGTAAAAAAATCAACCTGCATCCCCGCCATCTCCCGGGGTTCGATGGCCACCCTGCCCAATTGCAGAAACGTCTCCATATTGCTTGGCAGATTCAACACGTCAACATGCGTGACAACCCCTTGTTTATCTGATAAATAGACAAATGGATTGGTACGCTGAAATATGTTGAGGGTGTCGTTCATCCGGCGGTTTTAAAACGAAAGTGCAAAGATAAGGCAAAGAGTAACAACCCTGCCCAACCTCCCCGGGAACGGAAGAATAAATTTTGGTGAGGATCCCGGGGGCGAGAAAAAGAAAAAAAGCGCTGAACCCCCCAATACATATTCAGTTCAAATAATGACTTATACAACTGATTAGTTGTGTTTTATACTTGTTACAACAGGGTATTTACCAAAAAGTTAACACCCCAACATCAAAAAATTAGTGCTAATTTTGCACCCTTTAAAAAATCATATAAAATCCATGGAATTGATCCAACATATCCACGCGGAAGCCAAAAAGGCCAACAAAACCATTGTGCTTCCGGAAGGCACCGAAGAGCGTACGCTCAAAGCAGCAGATTACGTGTTAAAACACGAAATTGCCCAAATAATTCTGCTCGGAAACCGCACCACCATCAACGAGCTGGCTCAAAAATGGGCACTCCACCACATTGAGAAAGCTACCATTATCGACCCTGTGATGCACGACGACAAGCAATTGTATGCCGACATGCTTTACCAAATGCGCAAATCAAAAGGCCTGACCCCCGAGCAAGCCCTCAAGTTAGTTGAAGACCCCCTCTATCTGGCAACACTGATCATCAAGAATAAAAAAGCAGACGGGGAAGTGGCCGGAGCCGATAACGCTACGGGAGACGTCCTTCGTCCTGCATTTCAGATTATTAAAACCTTACCCGGCATCTCGGCAGTTTCAGGAGCGTTTATCATGATTCTGAAAAACACTGATTACGCCGAAGAAGGCATGTTGGTTTTTGCCGATTGTGCCGTAAATCCCGACCCATCGGTAAAAGAACTTGCCGAAATAGCTGTGGAATCTGCCAAAACAGCCAAAAATATCGCAGGAATGGAACCCCGTGTGGCCATGTTGAGTTTTTCGACCAAAGGGAGTGCCGCACATCCCAAAGTGGACAAGGTAGTAGAAGCCACCAAACTGGCCAAAGAAATGGCTCCCGACTTAAAAATAGATGGTGAATTGCAGGCCGATGCAGCCATTGTAAGCGCCATCGGGTTGAAGAAAGCCCCCCAATCTGAAATTGCAGGTCGTGCCAACGTGCTGGTTTTCTCTTCACTGGAAACAGGAAACATTGCCTACAAACTGGTAGAACGCCTGGCCGGTGCCGAAGCCGTAGGGCCGGTTTTGCAAGGCATGGCTGCCCCCATCAACGACCTCTCGCGGGGTTGTTCGGTGGACGACATCATCAACATGATTGCCATTACCGCCAATCAGGCCAATGGATTGTACACACAATAGCTCCCAAATTAATTATATATTCAATAAAATGAGTCAGTTATCAGAATTTAGCCTGGGCGACAAACTGAAACCCAAAGGCGCCATACAAACGGTTGGTATCGTCGGCTGTGGCGAAGTAGGCCAGGAACTAACCATTATGATTTCAAAATCGGGCATGGACGTAGTTTTTATCGACGTGAGCGAAGAACGAATCCATGAGATTTTTCAACAAATAAACGAGAGGTTGGATCGCGTAATTCGCCATTGGGGCATTACTGCTTCAGAAAAACGGTTGATTCTGTCACGCATCAGCGGAAACACCCAGTTTTCGAGTTTGGCCAAATGCCAGATAGTGATTGAAACCATCAGCTCCAGAAAATCAGGAACCATGCTCGAAATGCGTAAAAGCATCTTCCAACAAATTGAAAAGGAAGTGGATGACGACACCCTGATTTCGTCCAACCTAAGCACCCTGATGATTTCAGATTTGGCAGCCGCGCTAAAAAAACCCGATCGCGCCATTGGCATGCACTTCATCGAACCCATCGACAAAACACACATCGTTGAGGTGGTGCGTGCCCTGCGTTCATCCGAAGAGGCCTTCGAAAAAGCATCCCGATTTTGCCAGATGGTGAACAAAAAAGTGATCCAGATTCATGAATCACCCGGCAACATCAGCACCCGCATGATTATCCCCATGATCAACGAAGCATGCGAATTGCTCATGGAAGGTGTGGCCTCCATTCAGGACATTGATGAAACCATGCGCGAAGCAGCAGGTAACAACTCAGGACCATTTGAATTGGCCGACCGTATTGGTCTGGATAAAATCCTGAAATACATGGACAACCTCTACGCCGAATACGGTGAAAAAAAATACAAAGCCTCCCCCATCATCAAACGTCTGGTGAGGGCCAATTACCTTGGCCGCCATGTGGGCAAAGGTTTTTATAATTACGAAAGTGGGAAACTTGTTGGAAATACCATCACCTGCTCCATCATCCAATAATTAAAAAACGAGTTCGAAAATGAAAATTATTGTTCTGAACTGTGGTAGTTCATCCATCAAATACCAACTTTTTGAAATGCCCTCCAAACAGGTGATTGCCAAAGGCCTGGTGGACAAAATCGGACTGAAGGGCAGTGCCATCAAACACGAAAAAACAGGTGCCCCTGCTGCAAAAATCGAAGGCGAAATTCTCGATCACCAACAAGGCATCGAATACTTGCTGGGTATCTTGATCAGCAAAGAATATGGCAGCATCAGCTCCATCGAAGAAATTCAGGCAGTAGGTCACCGTGTGGTACATGGTGCCGAAGAATTTAGCGGAAGCGTGTTGATTACCGACGAAGTAATTAACGCCCTCGAAGTTTCAACCGAATTGGCACCGCTACACAATCCGCCCAACCTCAAGGGGATTTACGCCATGCAACAGCTGCTTCCACACGTAAAACAAGTGGGTGTATTCGATACGGCTTTCCACCAAACCATGCCCGAACATGTGTACCTGTACGCCATCCCTTACATCTTGTACGAAAAATACAAAATCAGAAGATACGGATTTCATGGAACCAGTCACAAATATGTATCGCAACGTGCTTGTGAAATTTTGGGCGTTGACATTCAAACCCAGAAGATTATCACCTGCCACCTTGGTAACGGTGCTTCCATGACAGCCATTAAAAACGGAAAATCCTTCGATACCTCCATGGGCATGACCCCGACGGAAGGTCTAATGATGGGAACCCGTTCAGGTGATATCGACCCGGGTACACTGTTGTACATTGCCGACAAAGAACAAACCAGCATTGGATATACCAACACCTTGCTCAACAAATTCTCGGGTGTGGTGGGCGTGTCGGGAGTTTCGTCGGACATGCGTGACGTGGAAAACGCCGCCAACGAAGGCAACCACCGCGCTCAGGTAGCTCTGGACATGTATGCCTACCGGGCCAAAAAATATATTGGCGCCTATGCCGCGGCCCTCGAAGGCGTTGACATGATCGTATTTACGGGAGGAATTGGTGAAAACGATACCGAAACCCGTAAGAAAACGCTTAAAGGTTTGGAATTTTTAGGTATTGACATTGATCCCGAAAAGGAAAATGTGAGAGGAAAAGAAACCGTTATCAGCACTCCTCAATCGAAGGTAAAAGTGTTGGTTGTGCCTACCGATGAGGAGTTGATGATTGCCAACGACACCTACGAAATTGTTTGCTGACATGAGTTTTATGCATAAAAAAAGCAGCCACGCGGCTGCTTTTTTTTATGCCATTAAATTGATTACCAACCCACCAGGGTAATACCTGCCGAGAACGGGTATAGTTCAGGACCTCTGTCCTTTTGAAACATGGTATTCAGTGAATAGGTGGCGTATAAGTTGATGATGCCGTATCCGAAACGCACCGACACATCAAATTTGAAAGGTGCCAATTTGTAGCTGTTGAAGTCTTTCACGATATTGCGGTTTCCGCCGGCGGGCGATTTTAGTGTTTGAACTGTTTGGCCGGTTACAGGGTCGGTTATTGTGAAAACGGCATTCGACTCGTTGTAATAAATTTTGGTGTGGGTACTCAGGCGAGCACTGATTAAACCACCTGCGGCAAAATGGAACCGGTGGTTTCGGTTTTCCTGATTGGTTTGGATTTCGTAAAACAAAGGTATCGTGAGGTAAAATGCAGTAAGTTTGGATTTTCGCACCGAAATATCCTTCATATAGTATCCGGCAATGGAACCCGAATCCGGTGTGAGGTAGGTAGGATTTGAAAAACGGTAATTGTTCCAGGTTAAACCCAAACCCGTTACCAGACCCATGTTGTTTCTCTTGCTGAGCGAGATATTCTGTTCGTACAGGTTGAGGTTTACGTTGATGGATTTTTCCATGCGCAACGACAGGTAATCGTCAGCTTTGTCAAAATCCATGTTAAAATCAGGGGTGAGGTATCCGTTAAGACCTATATCAACACCGCCCCAACTGCCATTGAAACGCTTTCTGCGGTTGCGTTCCCATTTTACATCTCCATCATCGGTAACCACCAGGCGATGACGGCCAAGCGCCACAACGGTGGTATCGCCGTCAACCACTTCAAAATTGAGGGTTCCAAACGATACTTTGGTGGTATCTGAATAACCATGATGACGGTTTTCCACATCACCGACAATGACCACACTTTGGGTATTTTTCCCGTTTCTAACCACGACCAGGTCGGGGTTTTTGGCGAATCGCACCTCCGAAGCACCTGATGCATCATAGGTAAGCGAAGAGGTGGCATTTACGGTGCAATTACTTGCTCCGCTAGCGTTTACCACCGAATTAACAGTTTCGAGCGACTTGGCCATAACCTCTGAGGCACCGCTGCACGAAATGGTACAGGTAGTGGCTTTTCCGGCCAATACCACATCAGAAGCACCCGAAACTTCCAGCATGGCCGAGGTATAGTCGAGTTGGAGATCAACATCAGAAGCACCACTAATGTGTAGCCTCAGGTCGTCGCCCGTCAATACACCCTCCGATTTTACATCTGTGGCGCCCGAAACCTTAATGGTTTTAAAGCTGGGAGCGGTAACATAGAAGCGCATGGTGGTGTATTTTTTGATGAATTTACTGTCGGAAAACTCCAACATGCCATTGCTTACTTCTAACTCAACGTAATCCTGCAGGTTGGAGTCGGTTTCTACAATTACCTTGCATACATCGCCCGGAATCAGCACTACTTCGCGCGCTCCACCCACTTTGATCGAATTAAACGTTTCAACGGTGCGTTCTTGTTTGATTACTTCACCGTTTCCTTTTTGCTGAGCCATGGTCAACGAGGAAAATCCCAACATGAACAAGCCCATAATCAATATAAATACTACTTTTTTCATTTGATGCGTTTTTAGTGATTTTGAACGTATGACGGGGAGGTGGCTTGTTTTGTTACAGGCATATGCCATTTGATTGAAAAAATTATCCTTCAAAAAAGTAAAACAAGCCATGAAATCTTCAAAATAAATTGATTTTCTGAACATTCCCCGGATAGCTAAATGAAGAAAATCGGTCATTTTTTTATTTTAGCGCTCCGTTAGGAGCTTAATATGGGTAGAAAAAATGTTTTTCCCCCTACGATTTATTTCTAACCATGCGCTTTCCCAACGAGAAATATTCAGACAGTTTTTCAGTGGGTAATTTTTGGTTGTGCTGTTTTTCGGGACAGACTCAAAGTTCCAACGCCTTAATTTTACGTGCAAGCGTTTCGGCCATTTTCATGTTCGACTGGTGGGTCCATCCGGCAATATGTGGGGTAAGCACCACATTTTCCATGCCCGTAAGTCTTGAAAAATCGGGCGAATCCTGAATGGCTTCAAAGGAAAGCCCTTCGTACTCAAGCACATCAAGGCAAGCACCCAATACCTTTTTTTCATCCATTGCATCCATCAAATGGCGTGTGTTCACCACCTTTCCCCGGGAAGTATTAATCAGGTAAAAAGGCTTTTTGAATTTGTTAATAAGTTCTTTATCAAACAGGTAAGTGGTTTCCTCGGTGAGTGGCACATGAAAACTGAGAATATCGGATTGTTCACAAAGGTCATCCATACCGACTTCACCAACGTAGTCATTTCCAAAACCGGATTTATACTTATCGTAAGCCAATAGCTGTACATCAAACCCACGCAATTTCCGGGCAAACGCGCTTCCGGTGTTACCATAGCCCACGATGCCCACAGTTTTTCCGCCCAGCTCAATGCCCCTGTTTTGCTCACGAAGCCAGATACCCTTTCGTACTTCGGGGTCGGCAATCAACAGGCGATTAAACAAGGTTAGCAGCATCGCCACAGCCTGCTCGGCCACCGCATCGCGATTGCCTTCGGGGGCATTGAGGCATGCCACGCCATGCTTTTGGGCCTCAGCCACATCAATGTTTTCCATGCCGGCGCCCACCCGTGCAACAAACTGAAGTTGGGTAGCCATGACAAAAAATTCTGCATCCAATTTTATCTTACTTCTGATAACCACACCCTGGTAGTTGGAAACAATCTGAAGAAAATCGGTTCGCTTATAAGCAGGAAAAAAATCACAAACAAAACCCATTTGCTCCAACAATTCGGTGAGCAAAGGGTGGGTATCATCGATAAAAAGTACTTTTCTTTCCTTCATTGTAAACATATAGCTTAAATTTGCATCTTATTCGCATGGACCGCTCGGGGTATGAGGCAAAAGTACGACTAAACTGCCAAAATATTCAGAATTATCATTTGAATGCGGATATTTAACTATTTTCGATAGATATAAAACAGTTGGCAGATGTGGCAGTTTGTGGTGCGGATGATATTACGGAACCGGTTGACAATTTTAATTGTAATTGGGTTATTGACGATTTTTATGGCATGGGAGGGCTCCGGCATCAAGATGTCGTACGAAATGGCACGAATGCTTCCGGAAACAGACCCCATATCACAAGAATACGACCATTTTAAGGAACAGTTTGGGCAAGACGGAAGTGTGATTTTTGTGGCCATACAAGATCCCGACCTCTATACCCTGGATCACTTCAATCAGTGGTACGACATCAGCTACAAAGTGCTGAATATTGAAGGTGTGGAGGAAGTAGTATCAGTGGCACGGGTTTACAATCTGGTGCGAAACGACAGCCTGAAAAAATTCGAGTTTAAACCCATTATCTCGTCACGTCCCGAACGACAAGGACAAGTGGATACCATCAAGCAAACCATTTACAGCCTGCCCTTTTACGACAACCGCCTTCTGAACAAAGAAACAAATGTAACCCTGATGATGATCACCCTCGATAAAGAGGTGTTAAATTCCAAAGCACGTGTTGGACTTGTTGGGCAGATTAAAGAAATTGTAGATGAATACGGTACCGACAACCACATCGAAGTGTATTATTCGGGCCTGCCTTACATACGTACCATCACCTCCAAAAAAATACAAAACGAGTTGTTGCTTTTCGTGTTGTTGTCGTTGGTGATAGCTTCCATATTATTGTTCGTCCTGTTCCGCTCCATGCGTGCGGTGATGTTTGCCATGCTGGTAGTGGTAATCGCGGTAATCTGGGTATTGGGCACCACAGTTTTGTTGGGATACAAAATCACCATCCTCACGGGAATTTTGCCTCCATTGTTGATTGTGATAGGGGTGGAAAATTCCATTTTTCTGCTCAACAAATACCTGAGCGAATTCAGGGCTCATGGCAACAAAGTAAAAGCCCTGTCGCGCATGATTTCGCGTATCGGCAACGCCAACTTGCTCACCAACGCCACCACGGCTGCTGGTTTCGCGGCGTTCATTGTAACCAGCAATGCCCTTTTGGTTGAATTTGGCATCGTGGCCTCACTCAATATTTTGGTCACCTATCTGCTTTCGTTGTTTCTACTCCCCATTTTATTCAGTTATTTCCCGGAACCCAAAGACAAACACCTGAAGCATCTGGAAAAGGGGCTCATCAACCGGATTGTGGTGGAGGTAACCAAAATTGTTATTACACGAAGGAGAATCATTTATACCATCACCATCATCTTGTTTTTGACCGCCATTTTTGGGATCACCAAGCTCAAAACCACCGGAAACATCGTGGATGACATCTCCAAAAAGGACAAGCTGTACAAGGACATGATTTTTTTGGAGCAAAACTTTAAAGGAGTGATGCCACTTGAAATAACCATCGACACCAAAAAACCCAAGGGAATCCTAAAATTGTCCACCCTGCAAAAGATAGACCAACTACAAGATGTACTCGAAACCTACCCTGAATTTGCCAAACCACTGTCGGTGGTGGAAGTGGTAAAATCGGCAAAGCAAGCATTTTATCGCGGCAATCCCAACATGTATTCCTTGCCAAACAACCAGGAAAAAAACTTTATTCTGGGCTATGTCCCCAATTTGGGTGGTGGCAAGAAAAGCATCCTCAACGCTTTTGTTGACAGCAGCTTACAAATTACCCGCGTATCAGCACAGCTGGCCAATATCGGCACCAACGACATTGAACGCATATTGGCCGATTTGGAACCCAAGGTGGATAAAATATTCCCTCCCGATCAATACGACGTACACCTAACCGGAACCAGCGTGGTATTTTTAAAAGGAACCAACTACCTGGTTAACAATCTATTTATGAGTCTGGGGTTGGCATTAGTGGTGATTACCATATTGATGGCGCTCATTTTCTCGTCGGTACGGATGATACTTATTTCGTTGGTTCCCAACCTGATACCACAGATACTGACTGCCGGCATGATGGGATATTTCGACATTAGCATCAAACCGTCCACCATTTTAATTTTTAGCATTGCCCTGGGTATCAGTGTGGATAACACCATTCACTTTTTGTCGCGATACAGGCTTCAACTGAAACACCACAACTGGAATATCCGAAAATCGGTATTGGCTGCCCTGGAAGAAACCGGTTATAGCATGATTTATTCGGCTATTGTTTTATTCTTTGGATTCTATATCTTTACACTCTCCTCCTTTGGAGGCACCGAGGCGTTGGGTTATCTGGTTTCATTCACCCTTGTTGTAGCCTTATTGTCGAACCTGTTTGTATTGCCATCGTTGCTTTTAAGCCTGGATAAAAAATTGATAACCAAATCGTTTAAAGAACCCATGGTGGAGGTTTTTGATGAGGAAGAAGACACCGAGCTCGATAACCTGCTCATAGAAGAACTTAAATCAGAAGAAAAAAACTAAACTTTTATCACATGAAAGGAATCATTCTTGCCGGCGGCGCCGGAACACGACTCCACCCCCTCACCATCGCAGTGAGCAAACAGTTGATGCCCATCTACGACAAACCCATGATATACTATCCTTTGTCGGTGTTGATGATGGCCGGGATTAAGGAAATTTTGATCATCTCCACCCCCCACGACTTGCCCAATTTCAAACTGTTGTTAGGCGATGGCAGTCAGATCGGGTGTGATATTCAGTATGCCGAACAGGTGATTCCCAACGGATTGGCACAGGCATTTGTCATTGGCGAGGAGTTTATTGGCAACGACAAAGTTTCGCTTATTTTGGGCGACAATATATTTTATGGAAGTGGTCTGCAGGATTTGTTGATGAAAAACAGCGATCCCACAGGTGGCGTTGTGTTTGCCTATCATGTTTCCGACCCCGAACGTTATGGTGTGGTGGAGTTTGATGAAAAATTTAACGCCATTTCCATCGAAGAAAAACCACAACAACCCAAGTCGTCGTATGCCGTTCCCGGACTATATTTTTACGACAATTCAGTGGTGGAAGTTGCCAAAAACTTAAAACCCAGTGCCCGTGGTGAATATGAAATTACCGATGTCAACAAATATTATCTGAAAGAAGGCAAACTTAAGGTGGGTATGCTTAGCAGAGGAACGGCCTGGTTGGATACGGGTACTTTTTCTTCATTAACACAGGCGTCTCAGTTTGTGGAGGTTATTCAGGAACGTCAAGGACTTAAAATCGGATGTATCGAAGAAATCGCCTACAAAAAAGGATTTATCAACGCTGAGCAACTGAAAGCCATCGCCGAACCTTTGCTGAAAAGTGGTTACGGAACCTACCTGATGGGGCTGTTGAAACACTAATTATCGTCGAAAAAATACGGAATGAAAAATTACGAGCAACTGATTGGTTATTTTGAAAACCAGTTGGATAAACAAAATTTTTCGGGCGAACCGAAAGAATTGTACGAACCCATTACCTATACCATCAGCTATGGGGGCAAACGCATCCGGCCGGTACTTACCCTGATGGCCTGCGAACTGTTTTGTGGAGACGCCCAAAAAGCTTTACCTCAGGCCATTGCCATCGAACTGTTTCATAATTTTACCCTCATTCATGACGATATCATGGACAATGCGCCCATTCGCAGAGGTAAAGAAACTGTGTACAGAAAGTGGAATGGAAACATCGCCATTCTTTCCGGCGACACCTTGTTTGCGCTGGCTTATCAGTATGCACAACAGGCCGACAAGGAAATTCTTCACCTCATACTCAGCGTATTCAACCAAACGGCCATCGAGGTTTGTGAAGGTCAGCAGTTCGATTTGAACTACGAAACCAACAACCACGTAACCGTGGATGAATACATCAACATGATTCGATTGAAAACGGGGGTGCTGTTTGGTGCCAGCTTAAAAATTGGCGCCATCATTGGTGGAGCCGCACAGGAAGATGCCGACAACCTGTATCATTTTGGGGTAAACATCGGATTGGGATTTCAGTTGCAGGACGATTTGCTCGACACCTTTGGCGATGAGTCGGTTTTTGGTAAGAAAACCGGGGGAGACATCATCACCAACAAGAAAACCTTTTTGTATTTGAAGGCGCTGGAATGTTGCGAAAAAGCCACCCACGACCACCTGGTGAGTTTGTACAACACCACCGAAATTGATCCTGAAAATAAAATCAAAGAGGTGAAATCAATTTTCAACCAGCTGGATATAAAGAGATTGGCATCGGACGAAATTGAAACCTATTACAACAGGGGAATGGACTTCTTAAACCGTGTTACCCTCCACGACGATGACAAAGAAATCCTGATCGACATTGCCTCGAAGATGATACAACGGGATAAATAAACCCGGAATCTATTCGGCACGCATTTGTTCCAGTTTTTCCTGCAACGCTTCCCACAGGTGCATTTGGGTAGTTAATTTACTCTCGCAGGCATCGTGTTCCCTAAAAAGTTCTCCCGACTGAATTTGTTCGGGATACAACATGGGCTGCGCCAGCTTTTCATTGATTTCGGCCAACTTGTTTTCCGTTTGCTGGATGTCGTCTTCAACCTGACGGATTTCCTTCTCCAGCTTACGCAACTCCTTATCCTGTCCCTTTTTTTGCTCCCATTTCAGCTTGTTTTCCGATTGTTGTTTTTGAACGGATTCCTGTTGTTTATCTTTGTATTCAAGGGTGGTGAGGTTTTCAATTTTACGTTTTTCGAGATACGTGTTGATATCGCCCAGATGTTCGCGAATACCACCGCCCTTAAACTCGTACAACCTGGATGTAAGCCCTTGCAGAAAATCCCGGTCGTGGGAAACAATCACCACCGTTCCCTCAAATTCCAACAAGGCCATTTTTAGCACCTCTTTTGACTGAATGTCCAGGTGATTGGTGGGCTCATCCAGCAGTAAGAAATTGCTGGGCGACAACAACAAACGAACCAGCGACAAACGCGACTTCTCCCCTCCCGAAAGCACCTTTACTTTTTTATCCAAATCATCACCACGGAACAAAAACGAACCCAACAGGTCTCTGATGCGGGTGCGGATATCGCCCACCGCCACCTGATCGATGGTTTCGAAAACAGTAAGTTCCATATCCATCCGTTCGTTCTGATCCTGAGCAAAATAACCAATGCTAACCTGATGTCCGAGCTTGATGTCACCTTCGTGAGATAAGTTTTCGGCAATGATTTTGGCCAACGTAGATTTACCTTCGCCGTTCCGACCCACAAAGGCCACCTTTTCGCCACGCAGAATCTGAAAATCAATGCCGGTAAGCACCTTTTTGGTGTCGTAATTTTTCTTCACCCGGGCCCCTTCCACCGTAATTTTACCACTGTGAGGCGGAGGTGGGAATTTAAAATAAATGGACGATTTATCGCGGGCATCCAATTCAACCGTTTCCATTTTTTCCAACATCTTAACCCGCGATTGTACCTGCTTCGCCTTGGAAGCTTTGTACCTGAAACGCTCCACAAACCGCTCGATTTCCTTGATCTGACGTTGCTGGTTATCGTAGGTAGCCTGGGTTTGTTCTTCACGTTCGTTCCTCAGCTGGATATACTGGCTATACGACACTTTGTAGTCGTAAATTTTCCCGTTGTTCAGCTCCAGCGTCCGGTTGGTCACATGATCCAACAACGTCCGGTCGTGAGATACCACCACCACGGCACCCGAATAGGTAAGCAAATAGTCCTCAAGCCATTGAATGGATTCGATATCCAAATGATTGGTGGGCTCATCCAGCAACAACAACGAGGGTTTGATGAGGAGCAATTTGGCCAGCTCCACACGCATTTGCCAACCCTGACTAAAGGTATTCATGGTACGGGTGAGATCGGATTGTGAAAAGCCCAAGCCCGTTAAAAAACGTTCGGCCTCACCACGAATACGCTCAGGCGTATATAATTGGAGGGCTGCCGTAACCTCTTCCAAACGGGCGATTTTTTTGGTATAATGTTTTTCGTCGTATTCAGTAGTGGTCAACTCTTCCTGAATGTGGTGTGCTTCCTGCTCCATTTCATGGAGAAATTCGAAAGCCAGCATAGCTTCGTCAACAATATTCAGTCCGCTGTTTATCTTTTTTTCCTGTGGCAAATAACCGGTGGTGTTGTCGTTGGGCACATCCACCGAACCCATGTCGGGGGCTAAAAATCCATTCATGATTTTGAGCAGCGTGGTTTTTCCGGCACCGTTGGCACCCGCCAAACCAATCCTGTCGCGGGGATTGATATTAAATGTAACCCCCGAAAACAAAGGAGTTCCACCAAATTCTTTGGTTATGTTGTTGATGGTGATCATATGCGCGGCAAAGGTAAAAAACTAAAGGGAGCCCCCAATGGAAGCTCCCTTTTTTTATCAGAACCTAACTACTTCAAAAAAAGATTATTCAGCAACCACAAATCTCTTGGTGGTTACCCCGGAGTCGGTGGTGATTTGTACCATATAAACACCTGTTTCATACGAATCTGTATTCAACACAACCTTGATTTCGCCAGCCGATTGGGTAGCAAAAACCACTTGTCCGGCATAGTTCATCACCTGAAGCCGCTTCATGGGAATGTTGGAGGTGATGGTCAGTTTTTCCGTGGCAGGGTTAGGATACAGGGATATCGTATTGTCATCAGGATTGTTGACGTCGGTAATTGATAGACATACATGGTCTTCGGTTAAAGCCACATTAAACCCAGGTGCAGACTCACAGTAGTCGGTTTCGCTTTCCCACAAACAAGTCACCTGATAACAATATCCCACGCCAATGGTAGTGGTTTCATCGAGGTAAGTATAGGCTTCTTGTCCGGGTTGGCTTGGAACATAATCGAACAATTCGTAGTCGCTCATACCGTCCGTTTTCCGATAGACGTTGAATCCGGTAACTTGTCGGTCGGATGTTTTGGTAGTAACAACAGGCGATATCCAACTAAGGAGGGCATGATCGATGTCGTATTCCACAGCAGCCAGGTCGCTTATGCTTTCGCAAACGCGGTACACCGATATATTGTCCACAAACCATGAATTCATGTCGGTGGAATGTTGCCCATGTGCGTTAAAGCGAATCCTCAGAATTTCGCCCATGCCAAACTCCGTTATATCAAGATGTTGTGTAACGAAGTCAAAACTGCCTTCATTGGCCATGGAAACCATTGTATGCCACGAATTTCCATCAAATACATCCACATCCAGCATTTCCAGACCGGTGGCATTGATATCGTCGAGACGGATATCCACATCCAGATATAACAGCCCTTCGGTAAGCTGATCGGCCCTCATGGGATAACTGGTGAGGGCAGAACTATAATCGTTTTCCAACAAGGGTTCGCCCGAAAATTGAGCCGCCGGTGCCGGACGGCCTTGCTCTGTACTAATTTGCCAGTTAGATCGGCTTACCTGCCATCCATTGTTTTCAAAATTTCCACTGCTGAAGTCTTCCAAGAAAGGAATGACCGTACCATAGGCTACATGCACGGTATCAGACATATCCGGCAAAGATTCTCTTATTTCGCCAGGAAAACCATAATGAGTAAGTTCGTATTCGGCGGTAACGCCAAAAACATAGTCACCCGGATCGAGGCCTCTCACCGTATCATAAATCCAATCATAAATTCCTTGCCCTTCATAGGGAATTTGGACTATTTGTACATCATCCTGATAAAGATTAAAACCAACAAGTCCCACGGGAGGGTCATTTGGTCCGGCACTTGGCATCAATTCGTATCCAAATGCTTGGCTATTTCCACCTTGCATTGTTCCTCCCAGCGTTATTTTCCCCTCAACAATATTTTCACTTAAATACAAACCACCTGCAATACCTTGCGAACCAAAATCATCACTTACACTATGTTGAACACCGGTTGGTGCTTTGGTGGCAATGTCCCATTGCGACAGCCAACACCCATTTCCGTTGGTAGTTCCTTCGAATAGCCATAAGAAAGGACCATCCATTGAATACCAATCGTATGCAAGTCCGTATATTTCAGGACAATTGGGTATTGTATTCAAAACCGTACCCGAGCGATCGAAGAGTATCAAATCGCTATTCCAATCGTTTGCCCAAAACCCATCCGCCACTTCGTCATAAGCAATAGCACGCACATTGGTAGGAGCGGTAAAAGTTCCTATCAATTGATGTGTAACGAAATCCATTTGGTAAACAGTAGTGGATGCATTACTTCCATACATATAAGTCCCATCAAAAGCCAGATCACGAAGGTCGGCAACACCGGGAATATTGAAGGTTTCAATAAATGTACCATCCATAGAGAACTTCACAATGTTATTTCCTCCCCATTGAGTTGCATAAATATAATCGCCATCGCTTTCGGCACCAGCCAATCCGAATAGTCCTGATGCCGTGGCGATATCAAATTGATAAAGGATGTCCCACAGGTCTCTTTCGCCATTTCCTCCAACATGTAGCAATTGTTTATCTGCATGTACCGAAGAAGAATTTCCCTTTTTAAACATTGAATTTGGGGGATTCCACCTCAAGGGGACTTCCTCTGCTCCATCTACATATTGGTCCTCCATGTTTTGGGGCGGATATAAAAATCCGGAAGTCCAGGAATACACAGTAGGCTCCGCAACCGCACATGCATACACCGGTGATATTCCCACCTGATAAGTTTGACCAAAAGTCAAATTTGCAAGAAAAAAGGTTCTTGGTTGAGGAGTAGTTTCTGCCAAAAAGGCCTGATCCAAATAAATGTAGTATGCCAAAACATTTGGAGCAGGGCCATTGCTAATGGACACATTGTCAACTGCCCAACCACCGGCATTGTTGTTATTGTTGGTGTAGTGGAAAGCAAACCAGATATTGGATTCACCACTTAATCCCGACAGGGCGCTCAAATCGACCTCTTCTGAAGTCCAAGAGGCTACGGGAGACAAGGTTTGTAACACATCCCAGGTGGCTCCGGCATCCAGACTGTATTCCACATAGGCCGCTTCACCGTTGATCATGGTGAAAAAGTGATCGAAATGCAAGACGAATGTAGGACTTTCTCGCAAATCAATGTTTGGTGTGATGAGATAATCCAGCGAGGCATCCACTCCCGGGTATATATCCGAATTGGTAATGGCATATTGCCCATCACCGGGAGGAACGGGAAATCCGGGGCTTCCACCATCCTCACTACGAAACCACCCCATACCAATGGTAGCCAATTGCCATCCCGGAGGTGGGAAATCCGGCCCTTCAAAGCCTTCCACTTCCAAAGCAGTAATCACGGGTTCGTCCCAGGTAACGATGCTGGCGACACTGTCAACCACCACGTTTCTGGCAGGGTAAAGTTTTTGCGTAAGCACCACATCAATTATCGTATCATCGGTGATGTTGAGATTGAGCATCACAGGACTATATCCCACCTGAGATATGTTGAGCTCGTAATTCCCAAAAATAATGCTGTCAAACACAGCTGCTCCGCTTGAGTTTGTCAACACCATATCATATTGAAATGGACAATCCATTCCAATCATTGACACTTCAGCTCCTTCAGCAAAACCACCATCACACAAAGACACATTTACCGTCACTTCCGCATCCATCTTAATCCCCACTACATTTGAATAAGTCAATTCAGACGCTCCAGTCGAATAAACGGCCATTACTCCGTAGGCATAGAATCCCGGTGGGTTCGCAAAAACAGTAATATCTTGATAAGAAATCCCGGGATTTTGGCTAATAACGGTGATGGTTCCTGTTGTTGGATCATTACATTCAGTGAAATTAGATATCCTGGCTAATATAAAGTAAGACAGATCACGATTTCCACTTTTTTCTGTACTGGTCGGGTTAGATGCAGAACTTTTGGTAGTTGATAAGTTGTTCATCCCATACATATAAGCCCTGATCATATAGTCATGAGTAGTTGAAAGTCCCCAGCTACCTCCCTGAGCTTTGGCATAGGAACGCATAGCCAGAGGGGAATCGATATTGGCGGCAATGGGAGCTGAATTGTCGGGAGCACCCAATTGGGTCATGGCCAGATAGAAATCACCCGCTTCTATCTGAACTTCAAAAATATCAGGAAAATCGACCCAACCATAATTATCAACAGTTAATACTATCTCGTCCAGTACTGTTCCGGGAAGGCCTCCCGCACCGTCATCATCGAGTATGCTTAATTTCAAATCTGTTCCCAAAAAATTTCCTCCCACCGGGAAACTGCCATCGCCTACATTCAACCGGCCTCCGGTAATGGTAGCAGGATAACCTTCCGGCGAAAATCTCACGGCAACCATACCACCGGAAGTACTCCAATTGGTAACATCTTCCCAGCTACCATCATCATACAACAATTCGTAAGCACCCTCGGGCATCCCCCAGGTAACCATACAAGAGGTTCCTGCCTGGTTGGGCTGGGCCAGCACCCAGGGTACAGGGTTCGGCGTAGGGCAAATCCCTATATTCAGCTCATAGGGAACCCCGTCAACCACCGTAATGATATCTACATACCCTTCATAACCCATTTTTTCAAAATCCACATCATATGTTCCGGGATCAACAAAAAATTCATAGTACCCCAACGCATTGGTTTGTATTTGTTCCGGGGAAAAAGACATGACATTTACACCCGCAATGGGCAATCCGGTAACACAATCGGTAACCACCCCATACACCATTGTTGACGGAAGCGGGGAGGATGTTTTCTTGCTTTGCTTTGAGGCCGGATTTCGGCTTTGTTGGAATAAAACACTTGGGTTGGCGATAATTGATGTCCAGGAGAACACCAAAATAAATAGAAATAGCTGTTTTAAATTTTTCATTATGTAGCTGGTTTGTATGATAAATTAGGTCATTATCAAGATATTACTCAAAGATAAGACAAATAAAAACAACTTTACCCCTACTGAGCATTTTTTTACCTGTTAATCAAATTATTATTTCCAACACCCAGAAATTTTAGAAATGGGAGGTGATAGCTTTCTACCATCATAGATATACGGAAATGGCAACTACCCTTTTGTTTCACACGAACTTGGTTCGCCAGAAAAACCAGACAAAAAAAGGGGAGCACCCATTGGATGCTCCCCTTGTGTTATCGGTAGGTAACTACCTTAAGATTTGGTTATTCTGCAATAACAACTCTTTTGGTAACTACGCCGTTGGCGGTGTTGATCTGTACTACATATACGCCGGCTTCGTATGAAGCGGTGTTCAGCGTTAAGGTAGTTTCGCCGGCAACCTTGGCACTGTAAACAACTTGTCCTACGTAGTTCATCACGGTAACTCCGTTCATGGCTACATTGGAGCTTACTGTTACTCGGTCAGAAGCAGGGTTGGGATACAGACTCAATTCGCTGGCTTGGCTATTGTTAACGTCAAGTATTAAGACATAAACAAAATCTTCAGTCATCGGTACATTGTAGCCGGGCATCGACTCGCAGTAGTCGGTTTCACTTTCCCATACACAGGTAACCTGATACCAGTATCCTTCGCCGGTTACGGTGGTTTCATCCAGGTAGGTATAAGCTTCTACGCCTGTTTCTGCAGGTACGTAATCAAACATTTCGTAGTCAGCACCTTCGCTGGTCTTACGATAAACGTTGAAGCCGGCAATTACGCGTGCGCCTTCGGTGTTCATGTTCAATACACTGTTGGCTCCGCTTCCGGTTCCTGATATGGCCAGACTTGCATCGTTCGAGTAAACATCTTCCGGTTTGTCCATGGGCAGGGCTGCGGTAACTCCCGTTACATCGGTTACATAGCCACGCAGGTTCCAGGTGTTCATCAAATCGTAGTCGGTCAAGTGTTCCCACAATACTCCATCCAAAGTGATCAAATCGCCATTGGGCTCGCCCATGGCATTGCCACATGCTGCCGGATAGTTGGTGCCGTCGGTGGTGTAAACGGTAATCCAGAGTTCCTGGGTTACGTCAAGCATTACAGGGGTGGTCAGGGTTACTTCTTCCCAGGTTTCCATGCCAAGTCCGCTCAGGGCTTGTGTATGTAACAGGGTAGCAGCGTTGGTGCCTTTGTAGATACGCAGTTCGTCGGTGGCATCCGTTCTGTTGTAGATCGAAATTTTGGTCAACGAAGCTCCTGCATAGGCGCTCAACTGTGAAGGATCGAATTTGATAGCCCACGAGAAAGAAGCGGGTCCGCCGATTCCATCAACATTTACGCCATCATCATAGTACAACCAGTCGGCAATTACAGGTTCAACAGGTGCGTTCCAGCTAAGCAACGCGTCTTCCAAATTGTATTCCACAACGTCCAGATCGCTGATGCTTTCACAGGTGCGGTAGATTTCAATGTTGTCAACAAACCAGCTAATTACATCAAACGAATTTTGTCCCACGGCGTTGAAACGTACTTTGAATACGCGGCTCATGGTGTATCCGGTGATGTTGATGTGGTTGCCGGTGAAGTCGAAGCTTTCGGTGTTGGCAAAAGTAGCTACGGTATTCCAATCGGTGCCGTTGTATACTTCTACGTTCAGCATCTCTTCGCCAGTAGCATTGCGGTTGTCTAACTTCACGTCGAAGTCTAACCACAATTCGCCTTCGGTCATCAGGTCGGCGGTGATAGGATTACTGGTCAGGCTTGAGCTGTAGTCGTTCTCCAACAATGGATCCCAGGTAAACTCTGCTGATGGTTCAGGATCGCCAACCACGGGGTTGATCTTCCAGTTTTCACCATCGGTGGCCCATCCGTTGAATACGAAGGTGCCTTGATCCCATCCTTCAAAGAATGGTACAGGGAAGCCCCATACTACGTGTACAATATCGGTTCCTTCCCATGGTGATTCGCCGAAGTCGCCGGGGAATCCAAACTGGGTCAGGTCGTATTTAGCGCTTACATCAAAGGCATAGGTGCCGGGATCAATGGGGTTAATTACATAATTTACCCATGCGTCAACATCTTGTCCTTCGTAAGGAATTTCAGCTATGGCTTCGCCATCCTGATACAGGATAAAGGAAACAAGTCCATCAGGAACATTACCACTAACGGGTCCACCACTGTTGTCACCTTGGTCGTATCCGAAAGCGGGAGTGCCTTCACCTTGCATGGTGCCACCTAGAGTCCATTTTCCGGTAACAATGTCACCATCAAAGTACAATCCTCCGGCAATACCGGCTGATCCAAAGTCGTTGCTTACACTGTGTTCAACTCCTGTGGGTGAACCGGTAGCAATGTCCATCTGTGATATCCAACAGCCTCCGCCTGAAGAGGTTCCTTCGAACATCCACAAGAATGGGCCACCATCAGATACATTGTCGTAAGCAAGTCCGTAAATACTTGGAGGTCCTGAAATGGTGCTGAGTACGGCTCCTGATCTGCTGAACAGAGTCAAGTCGGTATCCCAGTTGTTGGCCCAGAATCCATCAGCATCTTCGTCGTAAGCAATGGCACGACAAGCAGTAGGTGCAGTAAAGGAGCTTACCAAGGTGTGGTTGGTGAAGTCCATTTCAAATACGGTGGTAGCTGCTGCTCCGCCATAGAAATAGGTACCATCGAAGGCCAGGTCGCGAAGACCGGTTACGCCGGGAATGGTAAAGGTTTCAATGTAGGTTCCATCGGTGGCAAACTTAACAATGTTGTTGCTCGACCATACGGTGGCATAGATAAACTCGCCATCGGTTTCGGCTCCGGCCAGACCGGTTAAGCCTGAAGGTCCTTCCATCTGGAAGCCATACAGAATATCCCAAATATCTCTGCTGCCGTTGAATGTAGCGCTGGAAGCGTGATCTTCCAGGTTGGTAGCTACGGTTTCGCCCGGAACGTAAGTGCTGCGATCGAAAGCCATCAGTGTGCTGGGCTCGGTCATCGGGGGATTCCACATCAATGGTACTTCGTTGGTGCCATATACATATTCATCACCCAGGTTACGTGGAGGATACAAGTATCCTGAAGTCCAGGTGTATTCTACGGGATCAGAAATACCACAAGCGTAAACGGCTCTTACACCGGCGGTGTAGGTCTGTCCGTAAGTCAGGTTGGTAAAGGTATGGGTCAAAACGTCAGGAGTGGTTTCTGCCATGAAGGCTCCATCAAGTTCTACCTGATAGGCTACTACATCGGCGGGTCCGTTGGTAACGTGTACGTTGTCAACTGCCCATCCTGCGGCCCATTGTCCCATATCATCGTAATGGAATGCAAACCAGATGGCTGATGATCCACCGGGGCCACTGAAGGCACTCAGGTCAACCATTTCGGTAGTCCATCCGCTTACAATACCTACACTTTGCAGAATATCCCAGGTAGCTCCGCCATCAAGACTGAATTCTACATAGGCGGCTTCTCCAAACTGTCCGGTGAAGTAATGATCATAATATAGTGAGAAAGTCGGGCTTTCACGCAAATCAACACTTGGGGTGATCAGATAGTCGGCTGCACCATCATGGTTCGAGTCAACATCATCATTCACAAAAGCGTAGAATCCGTCTCCGGCTGGAATGGGGAAATAAGAACTTCCACCATCATCGCCTCGTTCCCATCCTCCTGCATCGTTACTCAAAGCTTGCCAGCCTACCGGTGGGAAGGTGGTGCTTTCAAAACCTTCGTTGGCCATGGAGAAAATCAAAGGCTCTTCCCAGGTAGCTACGGAAGTAGAAGCATCCACAAACAGGTTGCGGGGCATGTATTCTTTTTCTGAGAGAATCAGGTCATATACATGGTCGCCACTTACGGTGATTGCAAAAACGATTGGGTTATATCCTACATGGAATACTGACAATTCATATCTTCCGTAGATAACGCTATCGAATACAACGGTACCATCAGCACCGGCAACGGCAAATAAGTTTTGATAGGGGTATTCTGAACCAATCAAACTTACTTCAGTTCCTTCAGGTGATTCACCATCACAAAGGCTTACGTTAATTGTAATTTCAGCACTTAACAAGTGAGCTACGGTATTGGAATATACCCATTCTGACTCACCATTGTCATAAATTGATTTCACTGCATAGGCATAAAATCCGGCAGGTTGTCCACCAAAGGCGGCATCGTTGTAGAAAGTAACTCCCGAAGGACTGGCAATGGAGGTAAGTGTACCTGTTTCAGGTCCTGCGTTGGGATCGAAGTCGCTAACGCGGGCTACGATGTAATTGGACAAGTCTCTGTCACCACTTGCACTGGCATTGGCAATGGGAAGAATTTGTCCTGATTTAACCGTTCCACTTACGTTGGTAGGCTCACCACTGGCGATAAAGCTCGACATGGCCGAAGCAGGAATCTTGGGCAAGTTAACAACGGTGGTTTGTGCATTGGTAACAACACTGTTGGTAGGTCCGCTTACATAGGCTCTCATCATGAAATCCTGGTAAGGAGATATCGACCAGCTGGGGCTGTTGGGCATTTTGGCATACGAACGGTAAACGATGGGTTGTTCGTTGTCGATTCCAATGGGGGCAGAAGTGCTGGAAGTTCCCAATTGCCACATTACCAGATAGAAATCTCCATCAGTAATGGTAGCATTCAGACCGTAAAATTCAACCCATCCGTAGTTATCAACTGTGGTGGTAATTGAATCCAGAACTGTTCCGGGCATTCCGTTGGTTCCGTCATCATCGATAACACCTACGGCCATTAATGAACCCAGGAAGTTAGCGTTGGCGGGGAATGATCCATCACCTACATACAAGCGACCACCAATGGCGGTAGCGGGATATCCAACAGGGGTGAAACGAACAGCTACAGCGCCACCGGGCAATGCCCACATGGTATATTCGTCAACTGTTCCATCATCGTAAGCAATTTCGTAAGGTCCCATGGGCAACGACCAGGTTACCATACATTGGGTGTCGGCCTGGTTAGGATCGGCAAATACCCATTGTACCGGATAGGGGGCTTCACATAGTACGGCGTTCACTTCAACGGGACTACCTACCACGGCTACAACACCGGGCTCGGTATACCCGTCAAATCCCAATTTGGTAAAATCAATGTCGTATGTACCATCGTCAACCCAAAGTTCGTACATACCATCTTCATCGGTTTCAGTTGACCAATCTGTACCTGATGCGGTAACTGTTACACCTGGCATACCTAAACCAGTGTTACAGTCGGTTACTTCACCATGTATGATGGCAGGTTCATAAACAACCATGGTATTACCAATCATGGTAGAAGGTGCATTGGGATCGTTGGTTACCAGTTCCAGGTCTTCCAAATAGGTTCCTATGGGGAAGCCCATGGAGGTATAGGTTAACTGAATCAAAGCGGAACCTCCGGCAGGAATAAATCCTTGAGCAGGTTCAACATCCATGATAAAGCTGGGGGTTGGCACCACAGCGTAAAGGGTTCCTTGAGGAATACCGGCGATTGGAGGTCCTACGGCGTAGGCCACGTTGTCTTCGGTATCCATAATTTCATAGGAGATTTCTGAGGGATATGAACCAGCAACGTAGGTGGTATAAATTTCGTCGCCGCCTTCAACAGGGAAATAGACTGTTTCAGGACCGGTTCCACTGGCAAGGGTTACGTTATCCAGCACCAGGTTACCTGCTACATAGATATCGATTGATCCACCGTTCCATCCGTCACCGTAGGAGTCGTGCAATACAACTGAATAGATGCCTGAGAAACGTGCCTGGGTAGTTACATAGGCAGGGAATTCAAACGACATGGTTCCGGTTCCTGTGTTGCGGATGGTGAATGAATCGCCACCGTAGGAATCAGGCCACAGTTCGTCGTAACAAGGTACATCTACCAAGGTTAAAGTGGGGTTCGCCCATTCAATACACTCAGGACCGGCAGGAACGCTGGCGCCTTGTTGATAAACAGCTTGAACAGTATAGCAGAAGTTGCCATAGTTGGGTAACATGTTCACAAAGCTGGTGGTTTGTGAGGTTCCAATGGGCACACTGTTTCTGTTAATTCTAAAATACAAGAAGTTGGCTTGGATATTATGCGACCAGGTCAAGGTAACTTGTCCGGTAATATCATTGGTAAGATTCACTTCCAAATTTTCAACCGGTTCGATGGGATCACCGGCGATGGCCATGGTTACAGGAATGGTAATGGTTCCTACATCAGGGCTTGTGGTAAGTACGATGTCTGCAGTGTAGAAATCACCTACTTCGGTACCACTGGCGTCGAAGTTAACAGGGAGGTTGAATGAAGCACCACCACCATTGATGGAACCATCATATTGACCAAGGGTTAACCAGTTGCCTGCGCCACCTCCACCTAGACACATTGACATTTGTGCGGCAAGTGTAGTGTATGATGAACCAGTCCATTGGATTGCTTGGCCGGCACCACTATAGGTATTCAACCAGTAGTTAGTAGGAGAGCCCGTTACAGATTTAACTACAACCCAACCATCAGTAATGGCCAAAGGTGTAATTTCTGCAGTAAATACATAAGTATCGTATCCAAGAACCTGAACACCTGTGTTTACAGGAGTCAAAGTAAATGTTTCAGAGCTTAACAAAGCACCTGGAACAGTTCCTGCTTCGTAAATTTCAATTACATAATCCTTAGTGGCAGGAGGAGCTGAAGTAAATATTGACCAGAAAGTAACGCTGCTTACCGTACTGGAAACTCCCGTAAAGGATTGTGCTACATAGTATGGGGTTGACATATCGCTGGTATTACCATCATCTGATCCAACAGGTGCACTGCTAAATACTGATCCGTCGGGGCAGTCCATGGTACCTCTCTCATTCATAGGGGCACCATTGGCAGGAATGTGAGATCCGGCACCAAATTTTCCATCAAAACGGGTCATGGCAGAGAAATCTGTGCCTTGACCGGGGTTGGTAACGGCGTTGGTGGTTACGGGATAAACAACCATACCTGTCCAATCAACAGGACCCGAACCTGTATTGAGCATACCAAGGTAGTTGGTCAGGTATTCGTTGGGAGCCAGGGTTTCGTCCATGCGAAGAGGAGAAACGGTAAGGTTGGGTGCTGTAAGTACAAAATTCTGGGTAACAGTAGTGCCACCAACAGCGGTAACCATAGCACTGGCGGTGTTATAACCGGGTTTCATGCAGGTGAGTTCGTAATCACCATTGGGGATGGCAGAAATCAGGTAGGTACCGGTACCATCAGTTGTGGCACTCAATACACCGTCCACGTAAATTTCAGCGCCACCGATGCTTAAACCGGCTGTATTGCTAACGTTTCCGGTAATGTCACCGGGAAGCAAATAGGCTATTTCAAAATTATCTACCATGGCAACGTCGCCACCACCATAATAATTGTAGTAATATTTACCTGAATTTTGAATGGCGATATCGAAGCTGGCCAGGTTTTGATAAGCGGTGAGGTCAAACTCAAGGGTTTGCCATGGATCACCGTTGGCAGTAGCCGCATTCCATGAATTATTACCGTTAATATCAGAAATGGGGGTACCATTCACCAATACCCGGAAAAATTCATAGGCCCATCCAAACGAATAATTTTGACGCATGTCGAAAGACATTTTCAAATATCCGGGATTGCCTACATCAGGATGTACTTCCAAAGCCAACTCACCAATATGTGTGGTGTTGGTATTCCATGCCTGATCGTAGGTAGTGCTCGTAGAACCTCCCGTCCATCCGGTGGAGGAATTACCTTCCATCATCACTCCATAAGAGCCTGATTGCGTAGCAGCGGCATCTACAAACACATCTGACTCTGGGGCTGTATAAGCAGCCATTTCAGCGGGCAGTGAACCACCATCAAAATTTTCAGCAAATGGGAAAGCTGTGATTGGCGTAGGTCCGGATGGTGGACCTGCACCGGTAATTTCCAGTGTGTAGTTTCCGTAGGAGGAACTGAAACCATACACTTTTACGTACATGGTAGATCCGGCAGTAAATGGAATTCCTGCTATTTCAGACTGAACACCACAAGCATCATCGTTGTAAAACAAGTAGCTTGCATCAGCGCAGTCGCCCCAAACCTCAACTTTTGTGTCGTAGTCGGAGGCACAAAGCGAAACCGTTACCGTAAAATCGGTTGCACCGGTAAACTCGTACCAGGCGGCTCCGTAACTTACAATCGAACCCGATTGTGAAGGGTCGTTAACGTTTCCATAGTTTATCGGGTCGGTACATGCGTCACCGGGAACCCTTACACCGGGGTTTTGAGCATAGGATATGGGCCCTAAAGCTGCATCCTTTTGCATCTCAATCTGTTTGTGAAAAGCTATCTCTTCCGGACTCATTTGAGCCATCAGAAAAGATGAACTTAACAGAAAGGTCAACATCATTAAGTAAAACTTTGTAGTTTTCTTCATAAGATAATTGAATTTGTTAAGTGATAAAATGATTAATGATAAAGTGATTGAATTATAACATAGTTTAATGTTAATCTATTGATTATTAATTAATATCATTTGTGTGATAATAAAATTATCCCTTATAATTAGTGATTATTTGGCTAACTGTAATAGCAAAAGTAAGATAAAATTTAAAATATCACCAAAATCAACCATTTTTTTTAAATCCTGAAGAAGCTTAATTCATAAAACAAAAAGGCCTTTATTGCTTGCTATAACATAGCTTTCTGACAAACTGTCTTCTATACTGTTATCTAAAATTACCTAGTTCAACGAATGATTAAATCAGTTTGACTATGCACAAAAAAAGGGGAGCACCCATTGGATGCTCCCCTTGTGTTATCGGTAGGTAACTACCTTAAGATTTGGTTATTCTGCAATAACAACTCTTTTGGTAACTACGCCGTTGGCGGTGTTGATCTGTACTACATATACGCCGGCTTCGTATGAAGCGGTGTTCAGCGTTAAGGTAGTTTCGCCGGCAACCTTGGCACTGTAAACAACTTGTCCTACGTAGTTCATCACGGTAACACCGTTCATGGCTACATTGGAGCTTACTGTTACTCGGTCAGAAGCAGGGTTGGGATACAGACTCAATTCGCTGGCTTGATTGTCATCAACGTTGATGATCACAAGATATACATAGTCTTCGGTCATCGGTACATTGTAGCCGGGCATCGACTCGCAGTAGTCGGTTTCACTTTCCCATACACAGGTAACCTGATACCAGTATCCTTCGCCGGTTACGGTGGTTTCGTCCAGGTAGGTATAAGCTTCTACGCCTGTTTCTGCAGGTACGTAATCAAACATTTCGTAGTCAGCACCTTCGCTGGTCTTACGATAAACGTTGAAGCCGGCAATTACGCGTGCGCCTTCGGTGTTCATGTTCAATACACTGTTGGCTCCGCTTCCGGTTCCCGAAATGGCCAGACTTGCATCGTTCGAGTAAACATCTTCCGGTTTGTCCATGGGCAGGGCTGCGGTAACTCCAGTTACGTCGGTTACATAGCCACGCAGGTTCCAGGTGTTCATCAAATCGTAGTCGGTCAAATGTTCCCACAATACTCCATCCAGGGTGATCAAATCGCCATTGGGCTCGCCCATGGCATTGCCACATGCTGCCGGATAGTTGGCGCCGTCGGTGGTGTAAACAGTAATCCAGAGTTCCTGGGTTACGTCAAGCATTACAGGGGTGGTCAGGGTTACTTCTTCCCAGGTTTCCATACCCAGTCCGCTAAGGGCTTGTGTATGTAACAGGGTTGCAGCGTTGGTGCCTTTGTAAATACGCAGTTCGTCGGTGGCATCCGTTCTGTTGTAGATCGAAATTTTGGTCAACGAAGCTCCTGCATAGGCGCTCAACTGTGAAGGATCGAATTTGATAGCCCATGAGAAAGAAGCGGGTCCGCCGATTCCATCAACATTTGCGCCATCATCATAGTACAACCAGTCGGCAATTACAGGTTCAACAGGGGCATTCCAGCTAAGCAATGCGTCTTCCAAATTGTATTCCACAACGTCCAGATCGCTGATGCTTTCACAGGTGCGGTAGATTTCAATGTTGTCAACAAACCAGCTAATTACATCAAACGAATTTTGTCCCACGGCGTTGAAACGTACTTTGAATACGCGGCTCATGGTGTATCCGGTGATGTTGATGTGGTTGCCGGTGAAGTCGAAGCTTTCGGTGTTGGCAAAAGTAGCTACGGTATTCCAATCGGTGCCGTTGTATACTTCTACGTTCAGCATCTCTTCGCCAGTAGCATTGCGGTTGTCCAACTTCACGTCGAAGTCTAACCACAATTCACCTTCGGTCATCAGGTCGGCGGTGATAGGATTACTGGTCAAGCTTGAGCTGTAGTCGTTCTCCAACAATGGATCCCAGGTAAACTCTGCTGATGGTTCAGGATCGCCAACCACAGGGTTGATTTTCCAGTTGGCTCCATCGGTATTCCAATCGTTGAAAACGAAGGTTCCCTGATCCCATCCTTCGAAGAATGGTATGGGGAATCCCCATGCTACGTGTACAATATCGGTTCCTTCCCATGGTGATTCGCCGAAGTCGCCGGGGAATCCAAACTGGGTCAGGTCGTATTTAGCGCTTACATCAAAGGCATAGGTGCCGGGATCAATGGGGTTAATTACATAATTTACCCATGCGTCAACATCTTGTCCTTCGTAAGGAATTTCAGCTATGGCTTCGCCATCCTGATACAGGATAAAGGAAACAAGTCCATCAGGAACATTACCACTAACGGGTCCACCACTGTTGTCACCTTGGTCGTATCCGAAAGCGGGAGTGCCTTCACCTTGCATGGTGCCACCTAGAGTCCATTTTCCGGTAACAATGTCACCATCAAAGTACAATCCTCCGGCAATACCGGCTGATCCAAAGTCGTTGCTTACACTGTGTTCAACTCCTGTGGGTGAACCGGTAGCAATGTCCATCTGTGATATCCAACAGCCTCCGCCTGAAGAGGTTCCTTCGAACATCCACAAGAATGGGCCACCATCAGATACATTGTCGTAAGCAAGTCCGTAAATACTTGGAGGTCCTGAAATGGTGCTGAGTACGGCTCCTGATCTGCTGAACAGAGTCAAGTCGGTATCCCAGTTGTTGGCCCAGAATCCATCAGCATCTTCGTCGTAAGCAATGGCACGACAAGCAGTAGGTGCAGTAAAGGAGCTTACCAAGGTGTGGTTGGTGAAGTCCATTTCAAATACGGTGGTAGCTGCTGCTCCGCCATAGAAATAGGTACCATCGAAGGCCAGGTCGCGAAGACCGGTTACGCCGGGAATGGTAAAGGTTTCAATGTAGGTTCCATCGGTGGCAAACTTAACAATGTTGTTGCTCGACCATACGGTGGCATAGATAAACTCGCCATCGGTTTCGGCTCCGGCCAGACCGGTTAAGCCTGAAGGTCCTTCCATCTGGAAGCCATACAGAATATCCCAAATATCTCTGCTGCCGTTGAATGTAGCGCTGGAAGCGTGATCTTCCAGGTTGGTAGCTACGGTTTCGCCCGGAACGTAAGTGCTGCGATCGAAAGCCATCAGTGTGCTGGGCTCGGTCATCGGGGGATTCCACATCAATGGTACTTCGTTGGTGCCATATACATATTCATCACCCAGGTTACGTGGAGGATACAAGTATCCTGAAGTCCAGGTGTATTCTACGGGATCAGAAATACCACAAGCGTAAACGGCTCTTACACCGGCGGTGTAGGTCTGTCCGTAAGTCAGGTTGGTAAAGGTATGGGTCAAAACGTCAGGAGTGGTTTCTGCCATGAAGGCTCCATCCAAAAATACCCAGTAACCCAATACATCGGGTGGTCCGTTGGTAATATTTACATTGTCAACTGCCCATCCTGAGGCCCATTGTCCCATATCATCGTAATGGAAGGCAAACCAGATGGCTGATGATCCACCGGGGCCACTAAAGGCACTCAGGTCAACCATTTCGGTAGTCCATCCGCCTACAATGTTTACCGACTGGAGAATATCCCAGGTAGCTCCGCCATCAATGCTGAATTCCACATAGGCGGCTTCTCCATATTGTCCGGTATAGAAATGATCGTAATACAGTGAGAAAGTCGGGCTTTCACGCAAGTCAACACTTGGGGTGATCAGATAGTCGGCTGCACCATCATGGTTCGAGTCAGCATCATCGTTCACAAAAGCATAATATCCGTCTCCGGGGGGAATTACGAAATAGGCAGATCCACCGTCATCGCCACGTTCCCAACCACCTGCATCATTACTCAAAACTTGCCAACCTACCGGTGGGAAGGTGGTGCTTTCAAAACCTTCGTTGGCCAAGCAGTAAATCAAGGGCTCTTCCCAGGTAGCTACAGAAGTGGCAGCATCCACAAACAGGTTGCGCGGCATGTATTCCTTTTCGGTTAAGACCACATCATATGTTTCGTCACCATTAACATCAACAGCATATGCAACATGGTTATAACCAACATGGAATACTGTTAATTCATATCTGCCAAAAATAACACTGTCAAATACCACTACTCCATCGCTTCCTGACACGGCAAAGAAGCTTTGATAAGGATATTCTGATCCAATCAAGCTTACTTCAGTTCCCTCGGGTGATTCGCCGTCACACAAAGTAATGTTAACGGTAACATCTCCACTATACAAATGAGCTACGGTATTGGAATATACCCATTCTGACTCACCATTGTCATAAATTGATTTCACTGCATAGGCATAAAATCCGGCAGGTTGTCCACCAAAGGCGGCATCGTTGTAGAAAGTAACTCCCGAAGGACTGGCGATAGCGGTAAGTGTACCTGTTTCGGGTCCTGCGTTGGGATCGAAGTCGCTAACGCGGGCTACGATGTAGTTACTCAGGTCTCTGTCGCCGCTTGCACTGGCATTGGCAATGGGTAGAATTTGTCCTGATTTAACCGTTCCACTTACGTTGGTAGGCTCACCACTGGCGATAAAGCTCGACATGGCCGAAGCAGGAATCTTGGGCAAGTTAACAACGGTGGTTTGTGCATTGGTAACAACACTGTTGGTAGGTCCGCTTACATAGGCTCTCATCATGAAATCCTGGTAAGGAGATATCGACCAGCTGGGGCTGTTGGGCATTTTGGCATACGAACGGTAAACGATGGGTTGTTCGTTGTCGATTCCAATGGGGGCAGAAGTGCTGGAAGTTCCCAATTGCCACATTACCAGATAGAAATCTCCATCAGTAATGGTAGCATTCAGACCGTAAAATTCAACCCATCCGTAGTTATCTACAGTGGTGGTAATTGAATCCAGAACTGTTCCGGGCATTCCGTTGGTTCCGTTATCATCGATAACACCTACGGCCATTAAGGAACCCAGGAAGTTAGCGTTGGCGGGGAATGATCCATCACCTACATACAAGCGACCACCAATGGCGGTAGCGGGATATCCAACAGGGGTGAAACGAACAGCTACAGCGCCACCGGGCAATGCCCACATGGTATATTCGTCAACTGATCCATCATCGTAAGCAATTTCGTAAGGTCCCATGGGCAACGACCAGGTTACCATACATTGGGTGTCGGCCTGGTTAGGATCGGCAAATACCCATTGTACCGGATAGGGGGCTTCACATAGTACGGCGTTCACTTCAACGGGACTACCTACCACGGCTACAACACCGATTTCGGTATATCCGTCAAGTCCCAATTTGGCAAAAACGATATTATAAGTATTATCGTCAACACGCAGTTCGTACATACCATCTTCGTCGGTTTCGGTGGTCCAGTCAGTACCTTCAGCAGTTACGGTTACTCCGGCAATACCCAAACCTGTGTTACAATCGGTTACTTCACCATACACATAAGCAGGTTCGTAAACCACCATGGTATTACCAATCATGG
The DNA here is from genome assembly GCA_965140775.1 of Bacteroidales bacterium. Taxonomy (GTDB): domain Bacteria; phylum Bacteroidota; class Bacteroidia; order Bacteroidales; family F082; genus UBA6244. The sequence goes on from OZ223471.1 coordinate 3,797,577, forward strand.
TAGAAGGTGCATCGGGATCGTTGGTTACCAGTTCCAGGTCTTCCAAATAGGTTCCTACGGGGAAGCCCATGGAGGTATAGGTTAACTGAATCAAAGCGGAACCTCCGGCAGGAATAAATCCTTGTGCGGGTTCAACATCCATGATAAAGCTGGGGGTTGGCACCACAGCGTAAAGGGTTCCTTGAGGAATACCGGCGATTGGAGGTCCTACGGCGTAGGCCACGTTGTCTTCGGTATCCATAATTTCGTAGGAGATTTCTGAGGGATATGTACCAGCAACGTAGGTGGTATAAATTTCGTCGCCGCCTTCAACAGGGAAATAGACTGTTTCAGGACCGGTTCCACTGGAAAGTGTTACGTTATCCAGTACCAGGTTACCTGCTACATAGATATCAATTGATCCACCGTTCCATCCGTCACCGTAGGAGTCGTGCAATACAACTGAATAGATGCCTGAGAAACGTGCCTGGGTAGTTACATAGGCGGGGAATTCAAACGACATGGTTCCAGTTCCTGTGTTGCGGATAGTGAATGAATCGCCACCGTAGGAATCAGGCCACAGTGCATCGTAACAAGGTACATCTTGTAAAACGAGCGTTGGATTCGACCATTCGATACATTCAGGACCACCGGGTACGCTGGCGCCTTGTTGATATACGGCTTGAACAGTATAGCAGAAATTGCCGTAGTTGGGCAACATATCCACAAAGTTGGTGGTTTGTGAGGTTCCAACAGGTACAGAGTTTCTGTTAATTCTGTAGTACAGGAAGTTAGCCTGAACGTTATGCGACCAGGTCAAGGTAACTTGTCCGGTAATCTCATTGGTAAGATTGACTTCCAAATTTTCAACCGGTTCGATGGGATCACCGGCGATGGCCATGGTTACAGGAATGGTAATGGTTCCTACATCAGGACTTGTGGTAAGTACAATGTCGGCGGTGTAGAAATCACCTACTTCGGTACCACTGGCGTCGAAGTTAACGGGCAGGTTGAATGAAGAACCTCCACCATTGATGGAACCCTCATATTGACCAAGGGTTAACCAGTCGCCTGCTCCACCACCACCAAGACACATGGCCAAAGTAGAAGGAAGGGTGGTATAAGAAGATCCTGTCCATTGCAGAGCTTGTCCAATACCTGAATAGCTGTTCATCCAAAAGTTGGTGGGAGGGCCGGATATGGCTTTCACTACAACCCAACCATCGGTAACGGCAACAGGTGTAATTTCGGCAGTAAATACATAGGTGTCGTATCCAATTACCTGAACACCTGTGTTAACGGGAGTTAAGGTAAGTGTTTCAGAGCTTAATAAAGCACCGGGAACAGTACCTGCTTCGTAAATTTCGATAATGTAATCTTTGGTGGCAGGAGGTGCTGAGGTAAATATTGACCAGAAGGTAACGCTGCTAACTGTGCTGGCCACTCCAAAAAAAGATTGGGCACAGTAATACTGACCAATTTCGCTGGTGTATCCATTGTCTGATGCAACAGGAGCGTTGCTAAATACTGATCCGTCGGGGCAGTCCATGGTTCCTCTTTCGTTCATGGCAGGGCCATTGGCGGGAAGGAAAGAACCGGCACCAAATTTACCGTCGAAACGGGTCATGGCAGAAAAGTCTGTTCCCTGACCAGGGTTGGTAACGGCGTTGGTGGTTACGGGATAAACAACTGTACCTGTCCAATCAACAGGACCTGATCCGGTATTGAGCATACCAAGGTAGTTGGTCAGGTATTCGTTGGGGGCAAGGGTTTCGTCCATACGAAGAGGAGAAACAGTCAGATTGGGTGAGGTTAAGGTAAAGTCGTGGGTAATGGTTCCATTGGAAACGACATTAACTGTCGCAGTAGCTACATTGTAACCTTGTTTGAAACATACCAATTCCTGATCGCCTGCAGGCATATTGGGCAAGAAATAGTATCCGGTACCATCGGTGGTGGTAGAACCATAACCATCAATACCAACGGTAGCGCCTCCAACGGAGAGTCCACCGGAGTTATACACATGACCTTCGATGTCGCCGGGATCTGTTAAAGCATCACCAATAAACCGAATATTGGAGAAATAGCTTGAGGAACCGCTATAGTTTGGTGGGGTTTGGGAATCAGCATAACCTACTAAAACACGAGTTGAGGCAGCATCGGTTCTGTAGGTTCTGTAATAAGTACCCGTCCAATAACCATTGTCACCCCAGAGGACGTCAATAATCAGGTTGTTAACTCCTGAATAAACATAATCGGTAATGTCGATTGTGTTAGCCCAGCCGGTGGCTGTGGCAGGAATAAAAGAGCTGTTGGAGTAAACCAAAGTCGCACCGGCAGTGGAGTAGAAAGCACCGGCTGTTAAAGCATTGTCGGTGGTTTCCATAATCCGGATTTGTACGTTTGTCAAGGCATTGTTTGGAGCAGCAGCAACTCTTTCGAATACATACTGCAATTCCTTGATGATCATACCACCGCCTATTTCAGAGGCCAGATATAGCGTCTGGGTGTGGCAGTTTTCCCAGTAGTTGGCCCAATCTGCATAATATGCAGGAGAGGCACCATAAGTTGTTCCATTGCCAATTTCTACAACCATGCTCCTGTTAGAATTGACGGGCGCGTTTGCATACATTGAAAACGGTACAACAGTAGATTCATTTGCGATATTTGCATTATCCAGAGCAATTTTTTGCTCCTGTGTAACGGGCGAATTTTGCCCAAACATTACACCCGAATACGCAAAAATCATCAACAACAAAGCATACTTTGTAAATGATTTCATAGGTAATTTAGATTTAGTTAATAAATGTGATAAAGAATAATTCATTTTATAATCTTAGAAAGGCTTCAGTTTCCCGTCACCTTTTTAATTCGGGTTAAGGGATCAATCATCTTTTTTAATCATCAATATCAGTCTTGCTGTTTTAATAAGGTTCACATTCCATTTTATGATAATCAAAAACAAGAAATAATATTTCTTGATTAAAAAAAATAACGACCGTTAATCGATCTGAAACTATTTATTTTCAGCTTTTTATGAACGCACCTAAGCCCGTAACTCTTCTGCTGAATCATAGGATTCAACGGTGAAGAATCAAGGGCTAATGAATATTTTATCTGTGTTTAGGAGAATCTTTCTACGCTAACACTGATTTCTAGGTCACACATATGACAATTAACTTTGGGTTTACCCCTATTCAAAAATTAATTTTTTTGTAATTTTTTTACCTAATTCGATCAAACAAAAGATTATTCACATGAAATACTTCTGAATGATATTGACACGAAATCAATTTCAATAAATAATTGATCAGTAATTTTTACGACATAAACAAAAAAAAGGGGAGCACCCATTGGATGCTCCCCTTGTATTATCGGTAGGTAACTACCTTAAGATTTGGTTATTCTGCAATAACAACTCTTTTGGTAACCACGCCGTTGGCGGTGTTGATCTGTACTACATATACGCCGGCTTCGTATGAAGCGGTGTTCAGCGTTAAGGTAGTTTCGCCGGCAACCTTGGCACTGTAAACAACTTGTCCTACGTAGTTCATCACGGTAACTCCGTTCATGGCTACATTGGAACTTACTGTTACTCGGTCAGAAGCCGGGTTGGGATACAGATTCAATTCGCTAGCTTCGATATTGTTAACGTCAAGTATTAAGACATAAACAAAATCTTCAGTCATCGGTACATTGAAGCCGGGCATCGACTCGCAGTAGTCGGTTTCACTTTCCCATACACAGGTAACCTGATACCAGTATCCTTCGCCGGTTACGGTGGTTTCATCCAGGTAGGTATAAGCTTCTACGCCTGTTTCTGCTGGTACGTAATCAAACATTTCGTAATCAGCGGTTTCGCTGGTCTTACGATAAACGTTGAAGCCGGCAATTACGCGTTCTCCATTGGTGTTCATGTTCAATACACTGTTGGCTCCGCTTCCGGTTCCCGAAATGGCCAGACTTGCATCGTTCGAGTAAACATCTTCCGGTTTGTCCATAGGCAGGGCTGCGGTAACTCCGGTTACGTCGGTTACATAGCCACGCAGGTTCCATGTTCCGTCCAATGGTATATCAGCAAGGTGTTGCCATACAATACCATCAGTCGTAATGAGGTCACCATTGGGCTCACCCATTGAAGCACCTGTTGCAGCCGGGAAGTTTGCTCCGTCGGTTGTATAAACGGTGATCCAGAGTTCCTGTGTTACGTCAAGCATAACAGGGGTAGTCAGGGTTACTTCTTCCCAGGTTTCCATACCCAGTCCGCTAAGGGCTTGTGTGTGGAGTAAGGTAGCAGCGTTGGTGCCTTTGTAGATACGCAGTTCGTCAACGGCATCCGTTCTGTTGTAGATCGAAATTTTGGTCAACGAAGCACCTGCATAGGCGCTCAACTGTGAAGGATCGAATTTGATAGCCCATGAGAAAGAAGCGGGTCCGCCGATTCCATCAACATTTGCGCCATCATCATAGTACAACCAGTCGGCAATTACAGGTTCAACAGGGGCATTCCAGCTAAGCAATGCGTCTTCCAAATTGTATTCCACAACGTCCAGATCGCTGATGCTTTCACAGGTGCGGTAGATTTCAATGTTGTCAACAAACCAGCTAATTACATCAAACGAATTTTGTCCCACGGCGTTGAAACGTACTTTGAATACGCGGCTCATGGTGTATCCAGTGATGTCGATGTGGTTGCCGGTGAAGTCGAAGCTTTCGGTGTTGGCAAAAGTAGCAACAGTATTCCAGTTGGCTCCGTCGTAAACTTCTACGTTCAGCATTTCTTCGCCAGTAGCATTGCGGTTGTCTAACTTCACGTCGAAGTCTAACCACAATTCGCCTTCGGTCAACAGGTCGGCTGTGATAGGATTACTGGTAAGGCTTGAGCTGTAGTCGTTCTCCAACAATGGATCCCAGGTAAACTCTGCTGATGGTTCAGGATCGCCAACCACGGGGTTGATTTTCCAGTTGGCTCCATCGGTATTCCAATCGTTGAAAACGAAGGTTCCCTGATCCCATCCTTCAAAGAATGGTATGGGGAATCCCCATGCTACGTGAACAGCATCACCACATTCAAATGTAGATTCGCCGAAATCGCCCGGGAATCCAAAACGGGTAAGGTCGTATTTTGCAGTTACACAGAAATCGTAAGTACCGGGATCGATGGGGTTAATTACATAATTTACCCATTCGTCGACATCCTGTCCTTCGTAAGGAATTTCGGCAATTTGAGTTCCGTCCTGATACAGGATAAAGGAAACAAGTCCATCAGGAACATTACCACTAACGGGTCCACCACTGTTGTCACCTTGGTCGTATCCGAAAGCAGGAGTGCCTTCACCTTGCATCGTACCACCTAGAGTCCATTTTCCGGTAACAATGTCACCATCAAAGTACAATCCTCCGGCAGTACCAGATGCACCAAAGTCGTCGCTTACACTGTGTTCAACTCCTGTAGAAGCGCCTGTGGCAATATCCATTTGGGAAACCCAACAGGGACCACCCGAAGTGGTTCCTTCGAACATCCACAAGAATGGGCCACCATCAGATACATTGTCGTAAGCAAGCCCGTAAATACTTGGAGGTCCTGAAATGGTGCTGAGTACGGCTCCTGATCTGCTGAACAGGGTTAAATCGGTATCCCAGTTGTTGGCCCAGAATCCGTCATTGTCTTCGTCGTAGGCAATGGCACGACAAGCAGTAGGTGCGGTAAAGGAGCTTACCAAAGTATGGTTGGTGAAGTCCATTTCATATACAGTGGTAGCTGCTGCGCCGCCATACATGTAGGTGCCGTCGAAGGCCAGGTCGCGAAGACCGGTTACACCGGGAATGGTAAAGGTTTCAATGTAGGTTCCGTCGGTGGAAAACTTAACAATGTTGTTGCTCGACCATACGGTGGCATAGATAAACTCGCCATCGGTCTCAGCTCCGGCCAGGCCGGTTAAACCTGAAGGTCCTTCCATCTGGAAGCCATACAAGATATCCCAAAGGTCTCTGCTACCGTTAAATGTGGCGCTGCTAGGATGTGTTTCCAGTGTGGCTACATTGGTTTCACCGGGAACGTAAGTGTTACGATCGAAAGCCATCAGTGTGCTGGGCTCGGTCATTGGAGGATTCCACATCAAAGGTACTTCGTTGGTACCATATACATATTCGTTGCCCATGTTACGTGGAGGATACAGGTATCCGGAGGTCCAGGTGTATTCAACGGGGTCGGAAATACCACAAGCGTAAACGGCTCTTACACCGGCGGTGTAGGTCTGTCCGTAAGTCAGGTTGGTGAAGGGGTGGGTGAGTACATCAGGAGTGGTTTCTGCTATGAAGGCTCCATCAAGCTCTACTTGATAAGCCAAAACATCGGATGGTCCGTTAGTAACGTGTACGTTATCAACTGCCCATCCTGCAGCCCATTGTCCCATATCATCATAATGGAATGCAAACCAGATGGCTGATGATCCACCGGGGCCACTGAAGGCGCTCAGGTCAACCATTTCAGTAGTCCATCCGCTTACAATACCTACACTTTGCAGAATATCCCAGGTGGCTCCGCCATCAAGACTAAATTCCACATAGGCAGCTTCTCCATACTGTCCGGTAAAGTAACTGTCATAATACAGTGAGAATGTCGGGCTTTCGCGCAAGTCAACACTTGGTGTGATCAAATAGTCGGCTGCACCATCATGGTTCGAGTCAACATCATCATTTACAAAGGCGTAGAATCCGTCTCCGGCAGGAATGGGGAAATTGGTACTTCCACCATCGTCACCACGTTCCCAACCAACGGGATCGTTGGAAGTAGCTTGCCAACCGGCAGGTGGGAAAGTTGCACCTTCAAAACCTTCGTTGGCCATAGAGAAAATCAAGGGTTCTTCCCAGGTAGCTACAGAAGTAGCAGCATCCACAAACAGGTTGCGGGGCATGTATTCTTTTTCTGAGAGAACAAGGTCGATTACTCTGTCACCGCTAATGGTGATATCATAAGAAATCGGGTTGTAACCAACGTGGAATACTGTAAGAACATATTTTCCATAAATCACACTGTCGAATACGACTACACCATCGGCACCTGTTACGTCGAACAATGATTGGTAAGGATACTCGTAACCTTCGAGGCTTACTTCAACACCTTCGGGAACTTCACCGTCACAAAGTGTAACGTTAACGGTAATTTCGGCACTTAGCAAGTGAGCCACGGTATTGGAATATACCCATTCTGATTCGCCATTGTCGTAAACAGCTTTCACTGCATAGGCATAGAATCCGGCAGGTTGTCCACCAAAATCGCCATCATTGTAGAAAGTAACTCCGGAGGGGTTAGCAATGGCTATAAGGGTACCTGTTTCGGGTCCTGCATTGGGATCGAAATCGCTAACGCGGGCTACGATGTAGTTGGACAAGTCTCTGTTGCCGCTTGCACTGGCATTGGCAATGGGAAGAATTTGTCCTGATTTAACCGTTCCACTTACGTTGGTAGGCTCACCACTGGCGATAAAGCTCGACATGGCCGAAGCAGGAATCTTGGGTAAGTTAACAACGGTGGTTTGGCTGGTCATCACAACACTGTTGGTAGGTCCGCTTACATAAGCTCTCATCATGAAATCCTGGTAAGGAGATACGGCAAAGGTGTTGCTATTTGGCATTTTGGCATACGAACGATAAACGATGGGTTGTTCGTTGTCGATGGCGATGGGAGCAGAATTGGTTGAAGTGCCCAATTGCCACATTACCAAATAGAAATCACCGTCGGCGATGGTGGCATCCAATACATTGGCAAATTCCACCCAACCATAGTTATCTACTGGAACTACAACAGAATCAAGAACCGTACCGGGCATACCGTTGGCACCATCATCATCAATTACGCCTACGGCCATTTCTGAACCAATAAAGTTAGCATTGGCGGGGAATGATCCATCACCTACATTCAGGCGTCCACCAATTACGGTAGCAGGATATCCCACAGGAGTAAAACGTACGGCCACGGCACCATTGCGGGCAGCCCAAATGGTGTATTCGTCTGCTGTTCCGTCGTCGTATGAAATTTCATAAGGGCCCATGGGCAACGACCAGGTAACCATACATTCTGTATCAGCCTGGTTAGGATCGGCTACAACCCATTGTACCGGATAGGGGGCTTCACAAAGTACGGCGTTCACTTCAACAGGAGTGCCAACCACGGCTACAACACCGGGCTCGGTATATCCGTCAAATCCTAATTTGGAAAATACGATGTCGTAAGTTCCGTCATCAACACGCAATTCGTACATACCATCTTCATCGGTCTCCGTGGTCCAGTCAGTATCGTCAGCAGTTACGGTTACGCCAACCATACCGGCTCCGGTATTACAATCGGTTACCTGACCATAAATAAAAGCGGGGTCGTAAACCACCATGGTATTACCAATCATGGTAGAAGGTGCGTTGGGATCGTTGGTTACCAGTTCCAGGTCTTCCAAATAGGTTCCAACGGGGAAGCCCATGGAAGAATAACCTAAAACAACTTCAACAGATCCACCGGCATTGATATATCCTGAAGCTGGTTCAACCGATACAATAAAGCTGGGTTGAGGAACAACAGCATACAAAGTAGCTTGAGGAATACCTGCGACGGGAGGGCCTACACTGTAAACCACATTACCTTCGGTATCAAGTATTTCATAAGAAATTTCTTCTGGATATGAACCATCTACATAGGTGGTATAAATTTCGTCGCCGCCTTCAACGGGGAAAGTAACTGTTTCAGGACCGGTTCCGCTGGCCAGGGTTACGTTATCAAGTACCAGATTGCCTGCTACATAGATATCGATTGATCCACCGTTCCATCCGTCACCATAAGAGTCGTGCAATACAACTGAATAAGTTCCTGAGAAACGTGAAGAGGTAGTTACATAATCAGGAAACTCGAACGACATGGTTCCTGTTCCCGTATTGCGGATGGTGAATGAGTCACCACCGAAGGATTCTGTCCAAAGTGCATCGTCACAAGGTACATCCACTAAGGTTAAAGTTGGATTGGACCATTCGATGCATTCAGGACCACCGGGGATGCTGGCACCCTGGCTATATACAGCTTGTACTGTGTAGCAGAAGTTACCATAGTTGGGCAACATATCCACAAAGTTTGCGGTTAATGAAGTGCCAATTGGAACACTGTTTCTTTTGATTCTGAAATACAAGAAATCATTTTGAATGGCATGGTTCCAGCTGAGGGAAACCTGACCGGTAACATCATTGGTAAGATCTACTACCAGATCGGTAACAGGCTCAATGGGATCACCTGCGATGGCCATGGTTACAGGAATGGTAATGGTTCCTACATCAGGGGTTGTTGACAAAACAATGTCTGCTGTGTAAAAATCTCCAACTTCAGTACCTTCAGCGCTGAAATTAGCTGCCAAATTGTAGGTAGCTCCGTTACCATTTACTGTTCCTGAGTATTCGTCGAGGGTCAACCAATCACCTGCACCACCTGCAACAAGGCAGATAGACATTGGGTCGGAAATAGCGGTATACGCTCCTGTTGAAACATTCAGTTGCAAAGCATTTCCAATACCGGGAATTGTATTCAACCAATAGTTAGTTGGTGAACCACCAGTGGCCTGAATACTAACCCAACCTTCGGAGATAGCAACAGGAACAATATCAGCGGTGAACATGTAAATGTCAACACCAGCCCAAGCCTGAACACCTGTAAAAACAGCTGTAATATTATAGGTACCAGAACTTACCAAGGCACCAGGGGTAGCGCCGGCTTCATAAAATTCAATTTTATAATCTCTGGTTGCAGGAGGTGTAGATTGGAAAATAGCCCAAAATGTAACACTGCTAATGGAACCGGATACGCCTTCAAATGTTTGGAAAACCTGATATCCAAGAACATCATCACTGGCGCTACCGGAATCAGATCCAACAGGTGCACTGCTATAAGCAGAACCGTCAGGACAATCCATAACACCACGAGAATTCATTGGAGTACCTGACATCATAGACTCGACAGGGAATTTTCCATCCAAACGGGTTGCTGTTGAAAAATCAACACCTGATCCAGGATTGGTAGTTGAAACAGTGGTTACAGGATAATTAACCACAGCAGTCCAATCAACTAAGCCTGTTCCGGTGTTAAGTAATCCGATGTATTTAGTTAAATATTCGTTGGGAGCCAGGGTTTCGTCCAAACGAAGAGGAGAAACTGACAGGTTGGGGGCGGTAAGTACAAAATCTTGTGTAACTGTACTTCCACCAACAATAGTTACATTAGCAACTCCGGTGTTGTATCCGGGTTTTTCGCAGGTAATTTCACGATCGCCGGCAGGAACACCAACGACAGAATAATTACCTGACCCATCGGTTTCGTCAACCAAAACGCCATCCACAAATATTTGTGCGCCCGAAATGCTGAGTCCGCCAGTATTGCTTACGTGACCTTGTACATCGCCAAGGGTTAAACCGGTAATATTGAGTTCATAATTTCCGGTAGAAGAGGCACTATAACCATACACTTTTACATACCAGGTTTCGTTGGCACCAAAAGCTTTGTTTTCGATTTGCGATTGGGTATCACAAAAATCATCATTATAATACAGGTATGCTGCATCGTCGCAGGCACCCCAAATTTCCAATTTGGTATCAAAATCGGAGTTACATAACGAAGCAGTTACATAAGCGAATTCGGTTCCTGTAAATTTATACCAAATGGTTTGGCCGGGAGCCAAAAATCCAGCTTGAGGAGCATCGTTATACATGCCATAATCAAGAGGCATTTCGCAAATATCACCGGGATTAATCACGGCTACATCAATGCTTAAATCAAAATCAGGAATACAGTCGGGTGAGGCCCAGGTATCGATCCACAGGTAATAGGTTCCTGCAGTAAGATGTTGTCTGAGCAACTTGGGAGCAGCTGCCGAACCGGTTACTGCTTGTAAACATGTTCCTACGTCCGGACAATCGTCATAAATGGACATGCCTGAGTAGGTGGTTGCTTTTGGATCCAAAACAAAGTCGTAATAATCATCAGTTGCTACAACAACCTGATAAATCATGTCTTCGCCTGAATCGTAATAGCCCATACAGCTGGGCAGATTGTCGTAGGTATTACCTCTGCCACAGGTGGTTTGAGCAACATCGGTAAATGGAAGCTGGGTAGCAAAATCCACTACCAAAGGATTGGTGCAATCATCACCAACAGCTCGACTTCCGGGAAGGGTCATGGGAACACTAACCGTAGGGCCGTGTTGCTCCAGGTTGGATAATTCCTGCGCATTTTCACTGATCGCTTTCTGCTTCAAGGAAGCAGTAGCGGCATGATCTTGTGCAAAAATTACCGATGTCGCAAGCACGAATGCCGCGATCATCCACATTCTGGTAATCTTTTTCATAAGAAAATAGAATAAGTTAATAAATAAATGAGTTAATAAAAATTCCAAAATCTGCCTCGAAGGGTTGAATCTTCTCAACAAATTTGACCCAATCAGCCATTTTCTACTCAGCCAACTCGTAAATTTGGGTGGTATGCAACACAAATCCGAGACTGAAAACCGGGGGTTTTCAACCTCACGCTACTAACTATCAATGTGTTGTTACAAGCAACCTCATAAAAAACGCTTAATTCAGCTATAGGTAAGACAATAAAAAAGGCCTTTACCCCTACTCATCATTGAGTTTTTATTGAAAAAAATGAGATTTTAAACCCGAACACCAAAATTTGGGATGATGTGATGAAGACAAATCTGAAGTAAGATGACAGGTAAATATCATGGAAGGAATTATTGTACGACAAACTTAAATTTCCACCGTTGACCTTTATGGGCAATACTTCCTACATATACTCCGCCGGATAATTCACCCACATTGAGGGTAATAACACCAAACGAACTGTTTTGGCCTACTAATTTATCGGATTCAATCAACATACTGCCATAAACATTTGAAATCACCACATGATACACACCAACATCACTGGAGTTCAAACTAATATGTATTTCATGGCCAGCAGGGTTGGGAAATACAACCGGGTTGTTGCCCGAAGTATGAGGGTGGTCGGGCAATTGAATGGAAATGCTTTTTTGCTCTACTGAGAGGCTGATATCAGTTACCACGGGGCGGTCGCTGCTCAAAGTAACCACAGCAGAGGGTTGGGTAGTGTACCCGGCCTTTTCAGCGTCCACCACAAAACTGCCCATGGGCAATCCCGAAAAATAAAAATTGCCGTTGGCATCGGTTAAGGTATAAGCCAACACCTTTTCGTGGGTACTGTTGTAGAGCAATATGGTAATATTGGAAGGCCCGGCTAAACAAAAGTTATCTGCTAAACTTTCCTCAAACCACGGTTGACAAAAGATATCTCTGTTTTGAAAAAAAGTAGCGGGCTCAATAAAGCGACCCGAAATTTTACCTTCACCTTCAGGCAACTGATAATCAAGCGATGGCAGATGGATGTCCACGTCATAGATATCGGCATGCAAATCCAGCGGGTAACATTCGTGCCATCTTCCAGCATCAACATAATATCCGGGGTAATGGGTTTTTTGGGCAGAGGTGTCGGGAACAGCATAAAGCAGGTATTCGGCCGGTATCAAATGATCGAAAGTGAAATTTCCAAAATTGTCGGTAACCTGCATACCGATGGCACGGTCGGAACCGGACGTACGCTCGAAAGCAACTATGGCGCATGGGTTGGCAGCGTGTGCACCATTCCACACTGTACCTTTCAATGTATAACGTTGTACTATCGATAGTTGTATGGTGTCGCGATCAACCCCGCAAACATTTTCTCCCATTAATATCAACGACACTTTTCCTGTGTTGATGTCCAATTGTCCGGGGACATAGGTTGGGTGAAGAATGCTGTCGGAATTAAAGAACCCATCGCCTGAGGTGGTCCACAAGAGGGTACCACCAAATAGAGATTCAGCCTCCGTAAGTTGCAGAGATTCGTCAATAAAAATGGTGGTGTCGGATCCGGCCGAAACCGATGCTGCCCCCAAAAATGTTACTTCCATGCTATCGGATAGCCATTCACCTTTTCTCAACACATTGATGGACAGTATCACAGACCCGTTGAGCAAATCCTGCTGACCGGGATAATATTTGGGATTGACGATGGCCGGATTGCTGAAAGTGCCATCACCGGTTGTTTTCCACGAAAGCGTCGAATAACTGAAGGGAGCCGTACTTGAATTGAGTGAAAATTGCGATTGATTAATACAAAACTGTTGATCTTCACCAGCGTAGGGGTAATATTCGGCAAAGGAAAAAGGGCTCTCGAAACCCAGAAATTGGGCGTCTTCCGACTGTACCGAACCATCGTATGATGTTACGGCAATGGAATCGTGAATGGAAGCATTGGTCAGTACCAACGAATTAACCATTCCGGCATCCAACTGATTGGCAAACTGATAGTATTGAAAATCACCAAAATACACCCGATACCCAGCCAGGTCGGCTTCAGGGTTTTGTAACCATGACACACGCACTTCTCCCTCGGCCAGCTGTTTGATAACCCTTGTAGGTGGCGAAATGGGATAAGTGGTATCCGGTTGATTTAAAATGGGTTCATAAAAAAATGTACCAAGCAATGGATCATCTTTTTGATCCCAAATCAACTGGTCGATTTCCTCACTATTGGTGGTATGCCAAAAAATCCCGTCGATGGTCATATCCTCCGAAGAACTATTGTACACCATGGGTACAGAAAAATCCTTCGGGAAGAGGTTGTTTTCCTGAAAAACAATCCCACCGATTTCTTTGGTATCGAAATCGGCATACGACTGTTGCGAATAAGTATTGTGCAATATCTTGTTTTCCCCCGAACCGGCGCCGATCTGCACCCCACGCACATTTTGATAAAAACTGTTGTTATCAGCCTCGTTTCCGTGACCCAAAGGGTCGCAATTGACGGCTATATTGTTGTGCCAAAAAATATTGTCGGAAACCAAAGTGGAGTCGAAGGCGAGCAACATGCCATAGCCAAATCCCGATCCATTGCCTACAAACACATTCCGGTGGATGTTGTTGCCCGATGTCGAAGCATTGGTTTCCTTGTCCATCCATATCCCATTGTTGGCGCCTTCAATTAAATTGTGGGTAATTTCATTACTATTTAAAAATCCGCTGCTTTCAGCCCGCATATAGATATTATGGTTGATATTGAGTATCCGGTTGTTTAGTATTAGATTATAACGTGCTGTACTAAAACTTGTTGCAGCCAATTCAATGCCGTCGTAATTCCCTACGATCATACAGTTTTCCACCCAACACCTACGACAATCGGTGATGCGAATTCCGAGATTTTGGTTGTCGGCAATGGTAGAGTTTTGCACTACAATGTAGTAACTTTCACGAATGTCGAGTCCGATTTCTGCATCACGGATACTCACATAATAAAACTTAACGCTGTTTTCATCATTCACTCCTTCAATAGTAATTCCTTTCCATTTCCAACCCTTATCCTGTCCACGATAATTTCCCAAAAACCTCACGGTGTCGGTAATGGCTCCGGTTGGATCGCCCACGATGAGATCGCCGCCATTTAGTTGTATTCCTCGACCCTGGTTAATTTTAACCGTGACTCCCGCCAGAATTACCAACCGGATATTCTGTCCGATGCGCAAATCCTGATCAACAATGTAGGTGTTATCGGGTGTCCATATCTGATCTTCGGTTAATGCGCCCCCCACAACAATTTCATCTGCTTTCAACGATGAAACAAACAGCAACAAACACAGGCCAACACCAATAGCGGTCTTCGACAGGAGTTTGAATATATTCATTTTGTTGCGGATCATTTACAGTAATTGTTTATTTCAAATAATAGCGAATCCCCACAGAAACGCCAAATGCAGACAGTTGACCATCGAATTCCGGATAGGAAAAAACATCGGTGGTAAAGTAGCGGTATCCGGCATCCAGTCGAAGTTGCAAATCATCATTCAGCCGAAAGCCTCCGGCCATGCCCAACACTACACCCAACACAGGACTGGCGAAGGTTAAATCAGCAAAGTCGGTGCCTGAACTGTCGCCGGTGTTTTCCAAAAGCAGTCCTTTGCGATATACCAAGCTGTTTACAACAAAGCCGGCCTTGGCACTTAAACTAAACACAGGACGATGGAGTATCAGGTATTCGGCAGCAACAGACAAGCCCAGATATCCCACCCTATTCACCTTGTCGTAATTGAAGGCCTCGCTTTCAAGAGGCAGGTAGGTGGAATCGGTAACGGCGATCCAGGTGGTGTCCGTTCCTACCACCGAATAATACACATCGAGGGTGTCTATTTGATAATAACCACCGGTAGAAACCACATAACTGTGATTGAACTTTTGAGCAAACTGACTAAACTGCAAACCCAACAAAAACGACCATCTTTTCTGGTGACGTACCAACTGGGCATCGAGGGAATAACTCCTGAACGACCAACTTTTTTCTTTAAAAACCGTACTAAAATCAGATACCATGGGTGTAACCGAAAGGTTGACCGCCCATCCGGGAGTTCGGAGTGGATTTTCGGCAAAATGATTGACCGGCAAAGGTGTAATGGGTTTGTTGTTTCCTGTGTATGTTTTGGCAGCAATATAAACGGTATCTACCAACCGTAAAGTATCTGTGCGCACAATGGTATCGGTACGAACAATGGTATCGCTGATGAAGAGGGTATCGGTTGTTTTAAGCAAAGCTGTTACCTGAGCCAATGCCGGTGGATCGTCTTGTTCAACGACCTCCACCTCAATGGCGGGCTCTGGTGGCAAAGGACCCAACGCGGGGGAATCGTCAGGAGCAGGGTGGTAAATAACAATCTGATTGCCAATCTGCTTATAAGTACGTTGGGTATTTTCGAGCAGTCGATCCAGAATTCCCAAGGGGGTGGTATGTCGAATGTCAATGGTGACGAGGGTCTCCATGGCAACGTCGCGTGCATCGTAAGTAAAATTCAGGTTGGTTTGTGCAGAAAGTTGCCTTATGGCTTCAGCCAATTTCATGTTTTGAACAGAAAATACTTCCACAGGTTGGGCCATTTGATTTTGAGCGGCGAGAGAGCTGATTCCCGTAATGGTAAACAACCCCAGCCATATTAACTGATGAAAAGGCCGAAAATAAAAAGAGAGCAGGCCTTCCACCTGCTTCGAAAATTTCAGGAAGATGTTGACATGTTTCATACACACACCGATAACGTGGGTTCACGGTTTTCAGGCGCTAAAGTATAAAAAAAACAGTTCGGAAAGGGGAAAGATGGGTAGTAACTATTGAAGCGTCACCTGATTGTTGTGAAGCGTAAATTCAATGCCAAAAATAACCTGAAGCGATTGGAAGATACTTTCGATGGATTCGTCCTGATATCTGGCCGTCAGCAACATATTTTGATAAGGTTCGGCACCCTGAACAGCGATTCCATAGGTTTTTTCGAGGGCAGCAAATACATCCGAAAGAGGTGTTTTATCAAACTCGAGGATCCCTGTTGTCCAGGCTTTATAATTGTTGTTGCAGAAATTATCTTTCGAAATTTCGTTGGTTTTCTTGTTGTAAAAACCTTTTTGGCCGGGAGTCAACACGATTTGTTCAACCACGGAGCCGTCTTCGGGATTGATGGAATAAAAAAGCACCTTACCTTCCTGGAGATACAGGAGCACCTCATCAGACTGTGGATAATTAATCAAGTCGAAGGAAGTTCCCAGCACCTTAACACGCAGGTTACCCGTTTCGATAATCATCGGTTTTTCGGGGTTGTGGACCACCTCAAAAAGGCCTTCACCTTCAAAGGCCACCAACCGTTGGTTGTTTGCAAATCTGTCGGGATAGGTAATATGGCTCGATTGGTTGAGCACCACCTGGGTTCCGTCGGGCAATTGGGTGGTCATCTGTGCCAATCCGTTGGTGTCAACAGACATTATCTCGGGTTGATTTACCTTGTTAAAGAGGTAATACAAACCAAAAGCCAGCACAAAAATGGCGGCCACGCGTTTTAAATAAAAACCAATGGCAAGTGTTCTGGTTTTTGTGGGAATGGCAACGGTGGTTTGGCTTTCATGCTCGCTTTCTACGCAGGAGATCATGGTGTTTAATTTATTCCACGAGTCACTGGTATTGAAAACAACATGGGGCTTGGCTCTGCCGGCAACATCCCAAATGTGTTGAAACGATTCAAATTCTTTCTGATTTTCCGTTGACATACTCAGCCACCGGTCCAAAAACAACCGGTCGGACGCATCGGCATTACCCGACAGAATCCGCGTTATTACTGAAATATGTTCATTAGAATTCATCACAAAATTTAATTCGTTACCTCACTTAGACAATTAAAAGTCGGTTTACCCCTACTTGGTTTTTAAATATTTCTTATTTTTTTTAAAACTTATTCATAAAAAACAGCAAAACGATCATTGGAAGGTAGTCTTTTAACGACTCGCGCAATGATTGTAATGCTTTGGCCATTTGCGACTCGACTGTTTTTACCGAAATTTCCAACTGTTCGGCTATTTGTTGGTATTTCAGATCGCTGAACCGACTCAACTCAAAAATTATTCGTCTGCGTTCGGGCATATCGGCAATGGCACCTTTTATCCGGCTATCCAGTTCAGATTCCTCCATCAGCTCATGGGCATCCACATTGGGTTCTTCTGCTTCAGCATAATCATCCAGCCTGTGTACACCCCTGTTTTTTTGCTGGTTAAGGTGATTGAGGGCGTAATTTTGGACAGATCGGTAAAGATAAGATTTAACGGAGGTATTAATCTGCAAATCATGCCTTTTAACCCACAACTTCAGAAACAAACCTTGTACAATCTCCTCAGCTTCTTCGGTATCACCCACAAAACGGAGACAATAAAAACACAAAGGGGAGTAATACTCGCGGTATATTTCCTCGAATATTTTCCTGTCTCCGGTCTTTAACCCGTTTAAATACTTCAACTGAGCATCTTCCATTAATCACCCTTTTGGTATGCCTGACTATGTATAGCAGACTTTTTCTTTTTGCTGGCTCACAATTGGCCACCACAAAAGTAGAAGATAATTTTTAAATTCAATGAACGATGTCTTCAATAATAAATGATGGTACAGTTTATTAATTGCTTTTTTTTGATGGCTCGACCGTTTTATAACGGCACGCAGGTGGATGCAATCGGTGGCGGACTTAACAATATGTCTTTCTTATCCGAAAAAATGTTGCCGGTTCAAAAAATGCAAGCGACGCGTATTTTCGTAGTTTTGCTTCAGAATAATAAGGGTATGACAACAAAAAGGAGTCAGTGGATTTCGTGGATCATATTGGTTGGGCTGGTGCTGGTTTGGGGTAGTTCGTTTATCCTGATTAAAAAGTCATTGAACTACTTCACCGGAGTGGAGGTGGGTTTGTTGCGTATCGGCATTACTTTTTTGTTTTTAAGCCCCATTGCCTTGCAAAGGCTGCGTAAAATCAGTTTGCGACAATCGATGATGCTGACCATTTCGGGCGTGGTAGGCAGTTTTATTCCTGCTTTCATGTTTGCCATTGCCCAAACAGGTATCAACAGTTCGCTGGCGGGCACCTTAAATTCGCTCACCCCTCTGTTTACATTGATTATGGGACTTTTGTTTTTCCAACAACGCACGCGTTGGTACAATGTGGTGGGTGTGCTCATTGGGCTGGTCGGTGCGTTGGCACTCATCAATGTGAGTGGCGGTTCGGGGTTTTCGTTCAATATCCAGTACGCGTCGTTGGTAATCATCGCTACCATTTGCTACGCTTTCAATGTAAATTTTATCAAACGCTATCTCAAGGAAATTGATGCACTTAGCATTACAGCCTTCACCTTTTTCTATATAGGTATCCCTACATTGATGTATATTTTGTTGTGGAGCGACATTCCGGGCAAGATGATGGCCGATAGCGAAAACCTGAAGGGATTGGCCTACGTAAGCACCTTATCCATAGTAGGTACCGGACTGGCCTTAATTGCCTTTAACAAACTTATAAAGGTAAAAAGTCCGCTGTTTGCTTCGTCGGTTACTTACCTGATTCCGGTAGTGGCCGTGGCCTGGGGCATTATCGACGGAGAAACTTTTCATTGGTGGGATTTGATATGGTTTGCCATGATATTGCTGGGTGTTTTCCTTGTAAATGCCGACCCATCGCGACCGTGGAATATCAGCAGTGTGCTATTATTCAGAAGAAAAAGTAAAATTTAACAACAATTACTTGTTAATTAGTTTTTTTTACTACTTTTGCACCTCCAAAATCGTAAGTAATTTTAAATTAAAGATTTTAAAAGCATGTATGTAATTGTTGATATAGCCGGACAGCAGTTCAAAGTTGAACAAGGGCAGGAAGTTTTTGTAAACAGACTCCAAGGAGAAGAAGGCGCTAATGTTGAGTTCGACAAAGTGCTTTTAGCAGATAATGACGGCAAAGTTAAAGTGGGAACACCCATTATTGATGGGGCTAAAATTAATGCTAAAATCGTTGCTCATGTCAGAGGCGATAAAGTAACTGTTTTCCACAAGAAAAGAAGAAAAGGTTACCAAAAATCAAACGGTTTCCGTGCTGATTTAAGCAAAGTGTTAATAGAAAAAATTACTGTTTAACTGTAAATATCTAAGAAGATGGCTCATAAAAAAGGAATGGGTAGCTCCCATAACGGACGCGAATCAGAAAGCAAACGCCTTGGTGTAAAAATTTACGGTGGACAGGGTGCCCGCTCGGGAAATATTATTATCCGTCAACGTGGTACACAGCACCATCCGGGATTGAATGTAGGTATGGGTAAAGACCACACCTTGTATGCACTCACCGATGGCATCGTGGAATTCAGAAAAAGAAGAAACAACCGCTCTTATGTCAGCATAATTCCGGCTGTGGATACACCTCAGGTAGCCGAAACTCCACAAGTAGCTGAAACTACCGAAGTAGCTGAAAACTAGAAAAATATTCAGATTTGATATGAAAACCCGGTTTTGCCGGGTTTTTTTTGTTTGCTCAATCTGGTAACCAACCATAACCCACACACATGATTTTTTGGGTTTGGTAGCGTACATTAGTCCAATTAACCTAAATTTGCACAAAAGAAAATTAAATGCTTCAACTTCAAACCATACGCGACAACAGGGCCTTCGTCATCGAACGTCTGGCCATCAAAAATTTTAAAGCCACCGAACTGGTGGACGAAATTATTGCACTCGACAACAAACGACGCGCAACCCAACAGGAACTCGAGAGTATCCTGGCACAAAGCAATCAAATTGCCAAAGAAATTGGCATACTTTTTAAGCAAGGTAACCGCGAAAAAGCCGATGCTGCCAAAGAAGAGTCCCTCAAGTTAAAGGCCGCCGCCAAAGCCATTGAACCCGAATTGCAGGAAACTGTGGAGTTGCTTAATGCCAAATTGGTGGAACTTCCTAACCTGCCACACGTTTCGGTAAAACCGGGTAAAGCTGCTGCCGACAATGAAATTATCCATGAAGAAGGCGTGATACCCGAAATGGCCGCAGACGCCCTCCCCCATTGGGAATTGGCATCAAAGTACCAAATCATCGATTTCGAGCTTGGCAGTAAAGTCACCGGTGCAGGTTTTCCATTTTATCGCGGTAAAGGCGCCCGATTGCAACGCGCCCTCATCAACTTCTTCATCGAAGAAGCCACCGAAGCCGGATACCTCGAATATCAACCTCCTTTGCTGATAAACGCCGCCTCAGGTTACGGTACAGGCCAACTTCCCGACAAAGAGGGGCAAATGTATTTCGTGGGTGAAGACAATCTTTACCTCATTCCGACGGCAGAAGTGCCTATCACCAATATATACCGCGATGTTATCCTGAAAGAAAACGAATTGCCCATCAAAAATGTGGCCTATTCCAACTGTTTCCGGCGCGAAGCAGGTTCGTACGGAAAAGATGTTCGTGGGCTGAACCGGTTGCATCAGTTTGATAAAGTGGAGATTGTGCAAATCCAAAATCCCGACACCTCTTATCAAACCCTCGAAGAAATGAAAGAACACGTGGCCAACCTCTTACGTAAATTGGGCCTCCCTTTCAGAATCCTTCGTTTGTGCGGTGGCGACATGAGTTTTACCTCTGCCCTCACCTACGATTTTGAAGTGTATTCGGCTGCCCAAAAAATGTGGCTGGAAGTGAGCTCGGTTTCCAACTTCGAAGATTTTCAGGCCAACCGTATGAAACTCCGTTTTAAAGACAAGGATGGAAAAACCCGTTTGGCACACACCCTCAACGGAAGTGCCCTGGCCTTGCCCCGAATTGTTGCTGCCCTGCTCGAAAACAACCAAACCCCCGAAGGAATTAAAATTCCCGAAGCACTGGTTCCGTTCACCCGCTATCAATTCATCGATTGATGAAACATACGGTCAGGTTTCTTGTGTTGACAGGCTTTGTTGTGCTGATGGGATGTCACCCATCGAAGGACAAATACGCTGCCGCGATTTATACCACGGATAGTTTGCAAAGTCGGCTCGACAGCGCTTTCAGTTTGTATAACCAAGTGGATACCAATACGGTAAACCTGATCTACCAGGAACTGTTGAAGACCGAAAAATATGCCGGGTTGGCTTTCGACTTTCAGGCCATCGACAAACTCAAAACCGACATCAAACTTACCATGAAAAGCGACCGGCTCATCCGAAAGCAGTATCTGATCACCGTTGCCCGGCTAAAAGCACTCAAACAATCGCTCCGACACAATGAACAATCCGAGTTCACGTTTTCTACTCAACTGAATCAGGCCAAAAAAGAAGTGGACGACTTGAGTAATTTTGAAGCCATGATTGCCGGAAAATTAAACGCCTGGGCGCATAACAAAGACTCCACCCTCTCGAGCCTGCGGAAATAATTGAATAACATGCCAGAAAATACCACCATCCACCTAATTAAAACGAAAACCCGGGCAGTCGGGTTGATGCTGGTGGTGGTGCTCATGGCAGGATATCCATCGATGAACTTGTTTGCCCAAGGAGAATCCTCCGGGAATCTTCAACTTCAAAAACAAGACAAAACCCAGGAACAACTGGCCATCAACTATTACCGGAACGGGCAGTTTGAAAAAGCCGCTGAGCTGTTTAAGCCTTTGTTTGAAGGACAACGGAGTCAGTATTACTACCTTTACTACTTTTACAGCCTGCTGGAACTCAGAGATTACGATGAAGCCGAAAAGGTGGTGAAGAAACAGCGACGTTCCGACCCCGACAATTTTAGATATGACATTGATCTGGCGTATGTTTACGATAAAACAGACCAAAAACGAAAATCGAACAAGATTTTCACCGACCTGATGTCGCATCTGCCCACCGAGCGCAACATGATCGTTCAAGTGGCTTCGGCACTTCAATCGAGGGGATATTACGATTTGGCCGTGCTGGTGTATAAAAAATCGCAACAAATACCTGAATTTCAACAATCTTTCAACATGGAGATAGCCAATGTTTATATGTACAGCGGCGAATACCCCAAGGTTTTCGAAAGTTACCTGGATCAGTTGGAAAACAATCCAGACGACATGCAACGCATTCGAAATCAGCTACAAAATTTGCTGCGCATGGATGTGGACAACAACCTGTCGGATGATTTCAGATTGAAACTATTGGAAAGGGCACAAAAAAACCCCGAAAGTGAGGCTCTGGCCGAAATGCTTCTTTGGTATTCCATTCAAATAAAAGACTTTACCATGGCACTGCGTCAGGCAAAAGCCATCGACAAAAGGTTTGGTTTCAGAGAAGAAGCGGTGATGGAACTGGCAGAAATAGCCTATCAAAACCGTCAATACGACATTAGCAAAGAGGCTTTTCACTATATCAAGGAAAAGAAAAACCAAAGCCCCTATTATCTGGAAGCCTCAACCGGTTACTATCGGGCTGTTGTTAGCGAAGCCCAAATAAATGCAGCCACCACGGCGGAACAGTATAAAAAGCTGGCCAACGAAGGAGAAAAGCTCCTCGACCAACTGGGTCTGAACAATACTACCATCGAAATTGCGCGACTGCAGGCCCATATCCTCGCTTTCGAGCTGGGAAATTTTGACAAAAGTGAAGAATTGCTCGACCAGACCATTGCCTTGCAAAATTTACAACCGGCACAAACAGCTTCGCTCAAACTCGAACTGGCCGACATTCTGCTGGCATCAGGTAAAATCTGGGATGCCACGCTACTGTATTCACAGGTGGAATCGGACATGAAAAATGAACCGGTGGGTCATGAAGCCAAGCTAAAAAACGCAAAAGTTTTCTATTTCGTGGGCGAATTCGCGTGGTCGCAAGCCAAACTCGACATCCTGAAATCGGCTACCTCCAAACTCATTTCCAACGACGCCATCGATTTGGATTTGTTTATTGATGATATTCTGGAAGAAGATACGCTGGGTTTTACCTTGAGGCGCTTTGCCACATCAGATTTGTATGCCTACCAGCATCACTACGATTCGGCATTGATGGTCCTCAGTAAAATCGAGAGCTCCAACCCCGGATACGTGGCCTACCCTTACGTACTTTACAAAAAAGCCCAACTGCTCACCCAACAAAATCAGTTTGTACAAGCCGACTCCATTTACACCATGCTCATTACCGGTTATCCTGATAACATAAAGACTGACAACGCCTTATATTTGCAGGCCGAACTTCGTAGATTAAACCTAAACGACATCAACGGAGCCATGGAAGACTACCTGAAACTCATGACCGACTACCCCGAAAGCTTATATTCGGGAGAAGCGCGCATCAGGTATCGGGCACTTCGCGAACAAACGGAAGAATAATTTCGTCAAATTAACACACGCTACCGATGACGGTTAAACCAAAAAAACACCTGGGTCAGCATTTTTTAAACGACAATAACATTGCCCACAAGATTACCCAATGCTTGCGTGAGAACTTGCCCGTGGTTTGTGAAATTGGTCCGGGTACCGGAGTTTTAACCAAATTTTTGTTGGAATCGGAACAATTGACCCATCTCCACCTGATTGAAATCGACTCAGAATCGGTTGATTATCTGCACGAACATTTTTCCGACCCCCGACTAACCATCCATCAGGCCGATTTTTTGAAGATGCCCTTCGGGAGCATTACCACGGAACCCACCGCCCTCATTGGCAATTTTCCATACAACATCAGCAGTCAGATTTTTTTTAAGGTATTGCAACATCGAAACCAGATTCCTGAAGTGGTGGGCATGATTCAAAAGGAAGTAGCCGAGCGTTTGGCAGCACCTCCGGGAAGCAAAACCTATGGCATTTTGAGTGTGCTGCTGCAAACCTGGTACGATATCGAATACTGTTTTACGGTGCACGAACATGTGTTTATTCCCCCACCGCGGGTAAAATCGGCTGTCATCCGACTGAAACGCAACCATACGCAAGAAATCGCCTGCAACGAAGAACTGTATTTTAAAGTGGTGAAAACCGCTTTTAACCAACGCCGCAAAACCCTGCGCAACGCTCTCAAACCCCTGGCCACGCTGGCTTTACCCGAACACGACCTCCTGACCAAACGTGCCGAACATCTCTCGGTGACTCATTTTATTGAACTTACCAATCTGATCGCCCCTTTTTGTTAAACGGAAATGCCGGCCCTCCTTCGTGACCTTTGAATAAAAAGTTTTATTTTCACCAACTTAATTCTGATGGGGTGATGAAATATAAAAATGCGCTTTCAATTTTTCTTCTACTGTTGGCTTTATCCCCGGGCATGCGGGCACAAAGTGATGCGCGCCATGCGGTTGGACAATTTCACATCGAAATGCCTGACATCATTGTTTCCGGTATTCGTCAGGACATCACCATCAGCATTACTGACAACACGTTTACAGCATCAAACGACAGTGTTGAAATAGGAATAAATGGGTATTTGAAGAAATACGCCATGACAGAAAACCAGGTGTTGGTACCCTATTCCTTTCCTCAGAAAGAAACGTTGGTTATTTCGGTTGGAGAAACCAGTCAATCCTTTCCCATTTCACCTATTCCCTTGTGGATGTCGGTATTGCCACCACTTTTTGCCATTTTCTTTGCGTTGATATTGCGGGAGGTTTACAGTGCTTTGTTTATCGGACTGTGGATAGGGACGGGCATCATTTTCTATTTCAAGGGAGCCGGATTTTTTGTGGCCCTTTTTCAGGGATTTCTTTCCATAATAGACACCTATATTGTTGATTCTCTTAATGATAGCGGACACCTCTCCATTATACTTTTTTCCATGATTATTGCGGCCACAGTAAGCCTGATTACCAAAAACGGGGGCATGAAAGGGGTGGTCAATCAATTATCACGATATGCAACAGGTCCACGCTCCGCTTCATTTATCACCTGGTTGTTGGGCATCATCATTTTTTTTGATGATTACGCCAACACCTTGGTAGTGGGCAATACCATGCGTCCGTTGACCGACAGGATGAAGGTGAGCCGTGAGAAATTGGCTTATATCATCGACAGCACCGCGGCACCGGTGGCTTCCATAGCCTTTGTTACCACCTGGATCGGCGCCGAACTCAGCTATATTCAGGATGGTATCAATCAACTGAATTTGGATGAGTCGGCCTACGGAGTTTTCTTTCATTCGCTGGCCTATTCATTTTATCCATTTTTTGCGCTGGCGTTTATACTGATACTGGTGTGGAAAGATGTGGATTTCGGACCCATGTGGCATGCCGAACGGCAAGCGCGAAGTGCTTCAACAGAAATAGAAACCCTCGACGAAGCATTCAGCAAGGACATGCAGGAAGAAATCAGCGTGAAGCAAAATATCAAAATCAGGAGCATGAACGCCATCATCCCCGTGGCCGTGATTGTTTTTGGGACTCTTGGAGGATTGTTCTACACCGGATATCAGGAAAGTGTGTGGCAAAATGTTTCGTTGAGTTTTATCGACAAAATGAGCGAAACCATCGGGAATGCCGACTCCTATGTGGCATTGCTTTGGGCTTCATCGGGCAGTATGATGGTGGCTTTAATGTTGTCGCTGGGACAAGGAATTCTAACCATCAAAGAATCAATGGAAAGCATTGTACAAGGATTTAAAACCATGTTGCCTGCCATCATGATACTTACCCTGGCATGGTCGATTGCGTTGATTACCAAACATATGCATACAGCGGATTTTATTTCACAAAGCCTGATTGAAGCCTCTGTTTCACCCTTTTTACTGCCTGTGCTCACCTTTGTAATTGCAGCACTCATCAGTTTTTCCACGGGCAGTTCCTGGGGTACCATGGCCATTTTATACCCATTGATCCTCCCATCGGGTTGGTTGTTGGCCACCAATGCCCACCTCGACTACGATACATCCATGTCCATTTTTCACAATATCGCGGCAGCAGTGCTCACCGGAAGTGTTTTGGGTGATCATTGCTCACCCATTTCCGACACCACCATCCTGAGCTCATTGGCCAGTGCATGCCCGCATATCGAACACGTACGCACACAATTGCCCTATGCCCTCACCACCGGCATGGTGGCCATATTTATCGGAACCATCCCCGCCTCTTTTGGTGTAAGCCCCATTATCTTGTTTCCGATCGGTTTGGTCATTCTTTTTCTTATTCTTAAAAAATGGGGAAAACCCAATCAGGCTACCGTTTAATTTTCTGAAAATTTGTTACTTTTGGGTATGAATAAAATATTCGGCCTGTTGCAAAAGCCGGAAGCCCACAGAAGTTTATATATCCTTCTGCTGGTAGCCACGCCGTTTTTATTGCTACAAAACTATATGCAATCCACCATCGGAATGCTGTCGGAATTGAGTTTTACTTTGTTCGATTGGAATATTCCATACGTGGTGGCCATCGCAGTGGTTTTGGTTATTTCACTGCTGTTGGCCTTTCGGCGAAAGATTACACCTCGCAAGCTGTTGGGTTGGGTTATTGTTTTGTTTCTGTTTTGGGTTGGACAACAATCCACCGATTACTATTTCAACCATAAATTTTACGAATTGCAATACAATTGGCACTATTTTGCCTATGGTATTTTTGCTGCACTCAACTACCGCGTGCTCAACACCAAACACTTTCCTCCCCAAAAGATTATTCTCCACACATTTTTTTATGCCCTGGCCATCTCCGCATTCGACGAATTGGTTCAAATTCCTCTTTCCAACCGGATTTTTGATGTGGGCGATATTGCCAAAGACTTGTGGGGGACCATGATTGGCCTTTTTATTCTGTATTTTATTATCGAAGACGGCGCCATTTTCAGAAATAATAATCCTGTGCGACAACCTACCCTGAGGGCCTATGCCAACCACCCCAAAACTGTTTTCGTGTTGGGATTCGCATTGGCCTATATTTTTATGGTAGTGGCTTCCTTGCTTACCGACTCCGACCATCTAATTGAGGCCGTGACCATTCCCGTAGTGCTATTTGGGTTGCTTATTTGGATATGGCACCAGAGCCAGAAAAAGATATGGCGAACGGTGTTTGTTTTGTTGGCATTGCTGTTGACAGGCACGCAAGTCTATTTGTTTTTCACTCATCGCGAAGGCAACATCAGCTACGACAGCAATCGTCTGGTGGTGTACAAAGGCATACCACTCCCCTATTTCGACCTGATGATTTATCCCAATGGATGGTTTAGGGCGGTGGACAAAAAAAGCACCTTTTCGGCGCGAGACCTCCAAACCATCAAAACCTTGGTGATGGATATTCTGATTATTGGAACCGGTGAAAACCTGAAAACCGGCATCGGGTTTCCCCGTGATGATATGTCGCAATTTATTTATAACCTACGAACTAATCGCGGCTTACAGGTGATCATCATGAACAACCGACAGGCTTGTCAAAAGTTCAACCAACTGAAAGAAGAGGGTAAGCAACCTCTACTCATTTTGCATCACGATTGATATGAACAGGACACTAAATACCGGAATTACCATCGCCATTGTTACCATTTGGGCGGCCATCACGGTATTCGGCATTGTTACACTCATCAGTCCGGCGTGGCTCGAAGAACTGTCCAATCCCGGAATGAACGCAGAAGCCATGACAAAAAAACATGCCGCGGATGTCTTACTAAAAAAAGGTGAACCCGAAAAGGCAATTCCTCTCTACAAATCGGCCATAAAAATTGTTCCCGACTACCGGGCAGCGGTGGCCAATCTGGCGGTTGCCTATCAAAAAACAAGGAACTATCAACTTGCGGTCATTACTTTTAAATACCTGTTGGGAAACAATCCGGAACATCCGGATGTACTCTACCATAATTTGGCCGAAATAGAAGAGAAAATGGGGAACATCCCGGAAGCCATCCAGTATTACTTGTTGGCCGCCGAACACGCGCCCTACCCCGAGAAAGCCTGGCAAATGGCCGGAAAACTATCGCTTAATGAAGAAAAATGGGCCGACGCCATAACCTATTTTCAAAAGGCCATCGGTACCCGAATGACGATCGAAAATGCCTATCAAGGCATGGTGGCAACAGAAGTACAAAGTCGTAACGACAGTCTCCGGTTCAACCACGACCTCCCGGCAAACTATCTGGAAATTTACGACCTTTCTGTTTTTAACTACATGCTGCAACATGATGTCAACCAAGCACGTACCTACAACAACCTCGGCTTTTGTCAGGCCAAAATGGGGCATTACGACGAAGCCATCGCTCATTTCAGGCAAGCGCTGAAAATTGATCCGAATTTTCGGGATGCCCTCAACAATATGGAGGCAGTACAACAACTCAAGAGCAGCACCGAATCAAACTTGCGCTAAATATCAACCATCATTTATTACATTTGTGGCCAAACTTGTTCGAAGCACATGTCGTTAAAGGAAATCATCAGCACTTTGCCCAACAAACCCGGTGTATATCAGTATTTTGATGACACCGGAACCATTATCTACGTGGGTAAGGCCAAGAGCTTAAAAAAACGTGTGAGCAGTTATTTTACAAAAAACCACCAGTCGGGCAAACTCAAGGTCCTGGTAAAAAAAATACACGACATTCGATTTTTGGTAACAGAAAACGAATTTGATGCCTTGCTACTCGAAAATAACCTGATAAAAAAGCACCAACCCCGTTACAATGTGCTGCTCAAGGACGACAAAACCTTTCCTTTTTTATGCATCAAAAAGGAACATTTTCCACGGTTAATTTCCACCCGCAACGTTGTAAGGGACGGGTCGGAATATTTTGGACCCTATGCCTCGGTTCGGATGATGAAAACCATTCAGGAAACCATTAAGCAACTTTTTCAACTGCGCACCTGCTCTTTAAAACTTTCGCCATCCGAAATTGCTGCAGGCAAGTACAAAGTTTGCCTTGAATACCATTTGGGCAACTGCAAAGGCCCCTGCGTTGGTTTGCAAACAGAGGAGGATTACAACGAAACCCTGTTACAGATTAAGCATATCATCAAGGGCAACATTGGTTCGGTAATTCATGATTTAAAGGGTAAGATGCTCGAATTTGCCGACAACATGGAGTTTGAAAAAGCGCAGATTACCAAAGAAAAAATTGAAATCCTCGAACGTTACAAGAGCAAATCCACGGTGGTGAATCCCAATATCCACGATGTAGAAGTTCTTTCACTTCTTAACGATGAAAAACAAGGCTATGTTAATTACCTGAAGGTGGTCAACGGAGCCATTGTTCAGGCACATACCATCGAAATAAAAAAGAAACTCAACGAAACCGAGGACGAGCTGCTTACCTTTGCCTTGTTGGATTTTCGTGAACGGTTTGAGAGTAAATCAAAAGAGGTGATTGTTCCGTTCGTGCCTGAGGCAGAGATACCCGGAGTGCAGTTTACCGTTCCACAGCGAGGCGACAAAAAACACCTCCTCGAGCTAAGCCAACGCAACGCCAAACAATACAAACTTGACAGGCAAAAGCAGCGGGAATTGGTGGATCCCGACAGACATAAAAACCGGATACTGAACCAATTAAAAACCGATCTGCGATTGTCCGTTTTACCCACTCAAATTGAATGTTTCGATAACTCCAACTTTCAGGGCGACTACCCTGTGGCAGCCATGGTGCAATTTATCAACGCCAAACCCAACAAAAAAGGATACCGCCATTTCATTATCAAAAGCGTGGAAGGCCCCAACGACTTTGCCTCCATGGAAGAAATCATTTTGCGCCGCTATGGTCGTTTGCAAGAAGAAGAAAAACCCATGCCTCAACTAATTGTAGTGGATGGGGGAAAAGGGCAGTTGAGTGCGGCGGTAAAATCGCTTAGAAAACTTGATTTATACGGAAAAATTGCCATCATTGGCATTGCCAAGCGATTGGAAGAAATTTATTTTCCGGAAGACCCCGTACCCTTGTATCTGGACAAAACATCGGAATCGCTCAAAGTGATACAACAACTGCGCGACGAAGCCCACCGCTTTGGCATCACCCACCACCGCAAACGGCTGGAGAAAGGAACCATCAAGACCGAGCTCACCGAAATTGAAGGCATAGGTAAAAGCACCACACAAAAACTCCTGCTGGCCTTCAAATCGGTAAAAAACATTCGTTTAGCCACACCGGAGGCTTTGGAAAAGGTGGTCGGCCCGGCTAAGGCCTTGATAGTGTGGAATCATTACCATCACCCTTGATTCATATCAACAATAAATTGAAGTTAGCACTACGCTGTTGATGTATCATGCTGATATAGAATTGAAGAGGTTTCATGAGCGAAGCGAACCTAAAGCTCATTTCAATTTATAATCACTATTACCTTGGCAAACAAAAAAAAACCGCCTCCTTGTTGGAGACGGTTTCTTTTGTAATTTTAGGTAAACGCTATTGCAGTGTAAACTTCACAGGAAGGTTGTACGACACACGTACAGGCTTACCACGTTGCATACCTGGTTTCCATTTGGGCATGGCTTCCACTACACGGATAGCTTCCTCATCGCAACCGCCGCCAATACCACGGAGCACTTTCACGTTGGAAATACTGCCATCGGGTTCTACAACAAAGTTGATAAACACACGACCTTGTATTCCACTCTCCTTGGCTAAAGGGGGGTATTTGATGTTGGTGGCCAGGTAGTTCATCAACTTACCCATCCCACCGGGGAATTCAGGCATGGCTTCCACCACGGTGAAAATTTCAGCTTCCACAATTTCTTCTTCTTCAATTTCTTGAGGAATGTATTCTTCCATTTCGGTTTCGGCATCAGCTTCCACGTCAATTTCGATATCGTCTTCCACTTCCACGTCATCTTCCACAATGGTAATTTTGGTCACCTGTTTTGGTGGTGGTGGTGGCGGTGGTTTTACTTTCTGCTCGGTAATGGGGATAATTTCTTCCGGCGTGTCGTCCACGGCACGAGAAGCAATATCCACGGTTATTTTGTCGTAACTTTTGTACTCAAAAGCAACAAAAACAACCAGTAGGGCAATGATCAGACCAATTTGAAAGAACAAAGATTTTTTGTTCTCCAGATCAGCCTTTTCGGTTTTTTTAGCTTCCATCTCTAATATTATTAGTTTTAAGATATGAAACCGCTAAAATAGCAATTTCTATTATTTCCCATGATAATTCTTCTCAGTATTTCTCATTTTTAACAAATAGTATGCCAGTACGCCTAAAAAGGCTCCCAAACCATCTGCTAAAAAATCGAACACGTTGCCGTCTCTTCTTACAAACACGGTGGATTGCAACACTTCGGTCAGTAATCCATACAGGCTGGTAACAAGAATTACCAACAACATACTAACATAACGACGCTTTTTTGGCAAATATTGTTGCCTGAGTCCGCTAATGATTAAAAACGATTGCACGCCAAAAATAACCAGATGTACCACCTTGTCCGGCGAAAGCCAATCCCAAAAGGTTTTTACTTCGGGGAAATAGTTTCCTGGCAATCCGGTCAAAATCAGAATAACGATGGCCCAAGCCACCGCCGGCCCAAATCTTCTGATCATTAAAACTGCGGGCTATTCTTCAATATTGGCTTTATATGCAGTAGCGTCGAGCAATTGGTCGAGTTCCGATTTATCGGTCATGGCGATTTTCACTATCCAGCCTTTTCCGTAAGGATCTTTGTTGATAATCTCGGGTTCGCCATCAAGCAGTTCGTTGAGTTCCAACACGGTGCCTCCAACGGGCATAAACATATCCGAAACAGTTTTTACAGCTTCGATGGTACCAAAGGCTTCACCTTTTTCAAGGGTTTCGTCCACAGTTTCAACTTCCACAAACACAATGTCGCCCAATTCTTTTTGAGCAAAATCAGTAACGCCGATATAAGCTTCATCGCCTTCAATTCTTAACCATTCGTGGTCTTCGGTGTACAATAAATTTTCT
This sequence comes from Bacteroidales bacterium, assembly GCA_965140775.1. GTDB lineage: Bacteria > Bacteroidota > Bacteroidia > Bacteroidales > F082 > UBA6244. Next base: position 3,829,746 of record OZ223471.1, read on the forward strand.
GGAATACTCATATTTTACGGTTTTAAAATGATGGGTCAAATTTAGCTTAATTCATCGTATGAAAGCTGTATTTTTTCCAATTTAGTCAGAGAATAAATAACTATTGGGCCAGATTGAATCTCAGGCTAAAACCTCCGCTGGTGGTTGAGTTGGGCATCTGTGATGACACGTAGGGATTGCTGCTGGTCCAGTTGTAATACAAGCGCAATTGCACACTCTGACTGAGCATGTAATCGCCCGAAAAGTTCAGGGTATATTGTCGCGAACCTGCTGATATCTGGTTGTTTACCTCATCAATTCTTCGCAGTACGGTGATGTTGTCGTTGATGCCGAAGTCCAATTTCAAATTGAGGTCGCTGCTGTACTTTTTTGAAGGTGCATTACCAGTCATGGAGCCGATGGAAAAATTCAGGCCTTTAATTCGGTATCCCAAACCTACCACTACTTTATTTCCGGTAACTTCGGTGAGCTGATTGTTGACGAAACTCATGTCGAGTTTTCGTGATTTATGGAATTCAAGTTTCGCCGTAAGGCTATTGTGCATGGTAACATCAACGCCGATCAACGGGCTGAACTGCTCCGAAATGGAAACGATACCCACATCGTACTTGGTAATATAATTAAAGGAGTTTTCGAAGCGTTTTCCGGGATTTTGCTCGTCATAATTTACGTTGGTAGTCCACGAGGCCAGACTCATCATCGATCGATAGCCATGGGTAATGTTCAAATTTCGGAATAGTTTTCCCACCGCTTTGATTTTGGTCAAACCGTTGAAAGTAATTCTCCAATTGGGAATGGGGAAGGTGGGAAATGGATTGCTGATATTGATTTTGTCATTGCTTTTTCCTGCATAGGCAGCCAAAAACGAATAGTACAGCACCGACTGTGAATTGGAACCATAACCCTTCGGAAAATTTTGATTGGCCAGGGTATCGTAATAATATTCCTGGGTTTTCATCCATTCCGGATTGTCGTGGGCCAGCCTGTCGGCAATTTGGAGTCGTCCGGCAAGGAAATTATTAAATATGTCAGAATCTTCGGAGCCATTGCTTTTGGAGAAAGCCGTGTTGATGGCCATGTATGAAATATTGAAACTTCCCCGGTTAACGGGAGTATATTCAACAAATTGCGACAAACTATCATCGTAGCGGTAATACGACTGATAATTTTCGGCAAAGGTTCGGTCGCCATCCACATCAATACGAATGGCACTAAATATTTCGGCAGACACTTTATACGACAACGATTCGGTATGCTTGGTCATGTAGGGGTTGTTCAATGCCGGATCGGTGGTAAGCCAGCCATTGTTGGCAGCATCCTGACGGATATCGCGTTGATCGCCCAACACAAACCCCATGGTAGGCGCAGAAGTAGCCAGATTTACCCCAAATATATCAGGTTCGGGAACAAAGCCCGGCAACAAAATACCACTGGTATTGCTATAGGTTAATGTAGCTTTTTTAACGGAGGTGAGCAATTTCAGGAAACCATCTGCAATAATTTTGGGTATGTTTACCTTGGGCTTAGTGGTATCCTCTGCTTGAGCCGGTGGTTGTGGACCACCGCCACGAATCCTTGTACTTGGACTTGGCGAACGCCGTGAGGCTGTTTTATTCAGGTTTTTCAAATAGGGAATTTTGTCGTACAATTTCTGCAAATCGGCATTTCCATTGAGTTGTTTCTGGCTCGAGTTTTCGATGGAATTACCAAAGCGTTCGCGTATGGACCAGGCCGATCCTGCCCAAGTATATAATCCCTGATAGCTGGCCGCCATAGTAACCCAATCCACAATGGGAATCTTTTTCAGAGGCAGGTTGTAGGTCACCTTAAACGATTGGTTGTAACGCTGCATGGTTCCCATGCTCATCACATCGCGCCACACCTCTTGCTTATACTGATCCCACTCCTCCGTATTTTTGTCGGGATAGATGGTGGGCTCCTTGATATACGCGTTGGCACCTGCATTGAACTCCAGGGTAAGCGATTTGGCAAAGTCGTATTTTAAATCGTAAATCCTGTTCCAATTCCATTGCCTGTCCACGGTGGGTCTAATGATGATATCGCCCAAACTCTTGTCGCGATACAGAATCTTCCGGATGTTACGATCCATGTCGGTTCTGAAACTCAGCACCTTGGGAAGGAGATAGAAGTTGAAATCCTTCATGAGCTGCAGGTGCTTCGATTTGAACAAACCCATCTTTTCGAAAGGTTTATAGTTTTTGGGCTTGGGGTTGAAATTATAACCAATTCCTCCCCGATATTGGTCCTGATTATCGTATTCAAAGTCGATATTCCGATGTCGGAATTTGGAATACGCGAACGACACATCAAAGTTTTCGATATCGTAGATACGGGCTTTGTCCTTGGAGTCCACCCGATCTTTCCGCACATTCATAAAGTTGATGTTCTGGTTGGTGGTATGGTCCACAATCAAGGCCTTGAGCGAATCGGCTGCCGACTTGCTGGTGTAGGAATCCAAATCATCCTTTAGCTTGATATCCGGATCCAATGGATTGTATTCAGGAGTAATCTGTTGAACGGCATAGTCATAATGCATGGGCACCCTGAGTCCGGCTTTTTCCCCGGCAAATTTACCCAAATCCAAATCCGTCGAAACCATGAAGTTAGTGGTAGCTTCGAGGGGTATCTGACTAATTTTCTTTTCCAAACTGGCAAAACCTGCCGAAGCATACGATCCTGAAACGGTAACCCTTCCCAAATCGGCCAGGGTGGCTTCAATGCGTCCGGTGGCAGCCCAGCCATTGTGGTCGTTGAAGTCGGTCAATCGGAGTTCGTCGAACCAGATGATGGCACTTTCGGGATTTCCATCGTCGGTCAATGGATCACGCTGCTTGGGGTTTCTCACACCCAACAAAATACCTTTCACATCGCTGATGGAGGGACTTCCCAATACTGTTACCTTACGGTTGCCAATATATTCAATATAAGGCAATTGGAGAGACAAACTAGTCCCCGGCTCACGCATGGCTATGTTCCGGTTGTGCTTTACATTCACCAGGTCTTCCAGGTTGATTTCGAAATTGTTTATCTCGGGCCAGATAGAATCGCGACTGGTGGAACCCCATTTGGTAAATTCCAATGGCACCTCGTATTCGTAATAGTTGTCGGTAAAATCGCTACCAATACGGATAAAAGCTGTTAAATCGCCATATTCCAGATCTTCGTTGGCCAGCATCTTTTCCGCATGGGCATACATTTTTATCTTCTTGTATTGCCTGAAGTCGAAATCGGTGGTTTTATATACGCCCACGGCATCACCATCCAGCAATTTTGCCACCTTGAGTTCCAGCGACTGTTCGTTTTGATAAACAGCGGCGGTTGTCCCCAGATACGACTCGCGGTCGATACCGGGTGGTATCACATAATTGATGGGCTCGCGGCTGCCATTTTCTTCCAGACTGACTGTACTAACAGTGAAATTGGTTTCGTTGATGTCGTCCTGTCCGGCAACGTATTCACCGGGAGCCAATAAGGATTGATCATAGCGTCGCCATTCGCCACGCACCAATTCAAAGGTGGCAAAACGGGTGATGATGGGCTTTCTGAATCCGCGCATAAACAAGCGCATGAAACGTATGGACCGAAAATCGCTGATGTTACCGATTACCTTGTCGGGATTATGGATCGGTATTTTAAACTGGTACCAGGTGGTATTGGTAAGTTCATTGTTGGCAAGTTTCACATCCCTAGCTTCATAAACATCGGTAATATAATTTTCGCCCACCTTCATTTTTTCAGGGTCGAGGAGGATTTTATATTGGAAATACCTTTCCGACTCGCTCAGGGTATTGTCGTCGTTGATGTCTTCCACGTTGGGATAGGTGGTAGCCGCTGTAGGGTATCCCTCGGGATTGATATCGTCGGTGGGAGAGTTACCTTCCGACTCGTTGAAGTGCTTGTAACGCTCGGCCAGGCTGGAATACTTGGCATCCACATCGTAGTCGCCACCACGAAAATAGTGGTAGTTGTCGGCAGAGGGATCTTCATCAGCTTTTTCGTAAGCACCTGAATTTACACCAAATTTATCACGAATCAACTGCAGATAAGTACTGTTATAAAAGGTTCTTTCGTCCTCGGTGCTCAATCCATCATATCCCACATCCTGATGAATACGTGAACCTCCGGCAGTGCTGAACGAAGGAACCAAAGCTTGCAGGGTGGGAATTCTTCCCCAGACGGTGGTATCCACATCTTCAACAACTTCCGTAATAGGGAGTCCGTTCTCGTAGCTTTTGCGACCGTCACGAAGAATGTCCTCCGAAATTTCTCCCAGGTTGATGTACATTTCTCCTTTGTTATCCGAATCTTCGGTAAAGGGATCCATCATCCAAAATTCAAGGTATTCGATGTTGGATGCTTCAAAATCAGTGGATTCAATCTGCCGCATCATACCGCTCCAGCGCGATTCAGGATCGATAAGATTACCATTTTCGTCGATTCCCGCCGAATAATAATTGCCTTCCACATCAAAATTATAAGGTCCCCTCTCGGAGGGATAATGTGCCAGGTTGAGCATGGCAATATTAATCGCTTGTTGGTTTGGAGCCTGATCCACATTGGGGAAGACCTCCTTTTCTTCCACCTTACGTACGGAGTTTTTCGACAACTCATCCTTGCTGATATTGGAGGGCCTCAATCCTCCACGGACGTCATAGAACAACGGATCGATAATGTACCACGCCAGTTTGGCCCGGTTTTTTCCATACGCAAAGGGGTCGTCGGTGGCAGAAGCATTTAGATTGGCTTCAGGGAACATGTCAGGTTGTCCTTGCGGCGTACTGGCCAAAAACCAGTTGTTGGTATTTTTTAAGTCGATGGTTGACTTGGCACCCTCAAAATCGTCGATGTAAGATGTTCCTGTATTTCCGATAGCTTTTGAATGACCCGGAATAAACTGGGCAAACTCACCATCCATATTAATTTTTGAAACTTCCTTGGTTGAAATTCCGGGCAACTTATCAATCATTTTGGTAAGCCACCTCGACTCGGTTCTGTAGCTCATATCCAATCCCCACATGGTGTTGGAAATGGGATCGTCGCCATAGTTAACCTTTTGTGTAAGCGGACGTTCGTGCAGGTTGAGCAAGGTACCTCCTATGTGGAAATCCTTATTTATTTCATGGTCCACATGGATACCCATCATTCGTTTTTGCTGCACACTAAACATGGAATTGCTCTCGAGGGATACGTTGATGGGGACACCGGAATTCATCACCCCTTCATTGATAATTTTAACGCGTCCCAGGGTGTAATCTACGGTATAGTCCACGTTTTCTGTGAGGGGCACTCCACCTGCAGTTACTTTCACCGATCCTTGAGGTACGTTAAGTGCATTGAGGCTAATGTCGGCACCGGCTTGCGAGCGGTACATTCCTTCGAGGATGTATTTATTTTTGTCGGGGAATTGCTCTGCTCCTGATTTGGTGAGGGTATAGAGCGAATCGTAAGCGTATTTTTCAGCTAAATCGGGATTGTTGGGAAAAATGGAGTCGTGCACGTAACTTCCGAAGGGCTCCAGCTTGGTGAAGAAAATTCGTCCGTTGGAGGATTGTATGGTACCTCCATTGGTGGTAGCTCCATCGATGTAGTCGAACATGCCGTCGCCACCGGGAATGGGGTTGAGTTGACTATCCAGGTTATCGAGGCCAAACAAATGAATCAGCGGAGTTCCCATCACATTATCGGGACCCTCTGTAAAATATCCTGTGGGCACACCCTGATCGTTTCCTGAGTAGAGGATGTTGAACATAAAATTGTCGCGCTGCACCTGGTAGGCACCGATGGAATAGACGTTTTTCATCATCAGGTTCCACATGGGCATGCGCGTATTGAGGTTATTACTTTTCAGCAATTTAACCACAATACAATTGGGGGCAGTGATGCCCTGGTCAGAAAATTCACCTACCTGATAGATACTGTCGCTGCCGATAAGCGTATATTGCACAGCCACAGCCAGCACCTGGTCGGAACTCAGGGTAGTATTGAGCGAAATGAATCCCAGCTTCTTGTTGATAGAGTATTCAGTTGTTTTCAGTTTACGGGCGTTTTCCAGCTTCACAAAATCTTCGCCGGCCACCAGGTAGCCAACTTTGCCTATGCCCAGCGGGTCGCCCGTCAGGTAATTGGTAACCTGATTGATATCACGAATCCGAGTGGTATCCATGCGTGAAAGCAAGTCGTTGGAACGGTTGGAGGGATTCTCTCCACCGGGTACGGCATGTATGTTTTTGTTATAAATCCATTGGTTTTTTCCTTCACCCAAATCAGTAAAAGCCACGATGTTGCGATTTTCCTGGGTGGCGGCACCAATATTGGTTACCCAAACCTCAACCTTGGTAATGTTGACGTCGGAGGTAACGATGGGCAGGTCGCCGAGGGCTGTTTCGTAAAGTCCACGGAAGGCTTGGGAGAGGAAAAAGTGCTTGTTGGCTTCATAATCAAGGGCGGTAAGCTGGAATCGGTTGGTTTGAGCGCCACCCTGAACGGTAATGTTTTGTGTTTCTGACTGTTGCTGCGAGAATACGGCGGTAACATGGGTTTTCCCAAATTGCAATTCGGTTTTTACGCCAAACAAACTTTGGCTCCCGCTAATGAGTGTGGAACGAAGGGGGAGGCTCACATTACCGGCTTCAATCAACTGGATAATTTCGTCTTCATCGCCCTCGTATTTCAGCTTGAGGGTATTTTCAAAATCGAAGGAAGCTTCGGTATTGTAATTGGCTTTAAATTCAATTTTATCTCCGATTTTGGCCAACACGTTCATTTGAATTTTCATGTCGAAATCGAAGTTGGTGGTTTTGCGTTGACGCACATCGAGGGCAGGGTCGTCGCGCTTGGTTGACAACACACCAAAACTCACCTCGGCCGAACCCTGTGGGCGAATGTCGATGGTATTGCTACCAAAAATGCGGTCGAACACTTCGCCACCCACATATATTTTGGGAATGAGCCTGGAGCCTTCAGCTGTTCCGGCGGTTTGTGCCCGTTCGGCCCAGTAGCTGTTTACATCGTGTTGTAATTCATACTCCTGATATTCATCAAAATCCATAACGGTGGGTGCCCGGTAGGCGAAATCACCAATTTTACTTTGAAATTCGTAGGTATTGGTTTCAGGATTGTAAACAATTTCGCGTTCAATATTCGAGGGAGGGCTTAAAAAGAGTGGGCTTTCGTTTTGCTGATCAAGATATGGGTTTCCGGAATAGTCGCGGAAAGGATAAATTAAATCAACCTTGGTAGAGTCGTGCAAATTAGTGGTATCAGGCACCATCACCCCCTGATAAGAGAATCCCGGAATTGCCACCAGGCCGGCCGCTTTAGATTGAGTTGCAAACCAGCCCGCAATAAAAATAAGTAGTAAGATATAGTTCGATTTCCTCCTCAATGCTCCTCTTTTTAAATCCCACTTTTCAGTTGCTTGGCATCGCTCTATAATGCTTTCAAAGCCTCTTTTATCAGGCCTTCTACATCCACAACCAACCCTTTGTCTAATATTTTATCAATTACTTTTTCCGCACTTAACTTATTAAATCCCAATATCAACAAACCAGATAACGCTTCTTCGCGAATCGTATTGTGATGTCGGTTCACTTTTTCCACCGTAATACCCGATTTGGGGAGTTTATCCTTCAGATCGAGAATAATGCGCTGTGCGGTTTTGCCTCCCACTCCTTTTACCGATTGCAGCAACCGGGCATCTCCTTGTGTGATGGCGGTATAAACCTCCTCTGTAACCAGACTCGACAGTATCAGTCGGGCGGTGTTGGCACCCACACCCGATACTGTTAACAAATGATCGAACATGGTACGCTCATTTTTGTCGGCAAATCCGTAAAGGGTATGCGCATCTTCGCGAACGAGCAACCGGACGTACAACATGATGTCTTCCTGATCTTTAATCAGAGAAAATGTACTCAAAGAAATATTGACCAGATAACCAATTCCCGACACATCAATTACGACAAAAGCCGGATTCTTTTCGGTCAACCGTCCTTTTAAATAATCATACATGTTGTTTAGTATCAGTTACAGATTTCATCAGGTATTGTCAACTTTAGCATGGCGTACGAACCTCGCATCAATTCCAAAGAGGCAAAAGTACAATTTTTAGGTTAGGTTTATCCTATCCTCAAACTGATTTTTATTATTATCAGTTGCCGGAAAAAAAAGTTGAAGAATCTCTTTAATCCGGGAGGTTTTGGTCGGAATCATTAATAAACAAGGATAAAATCAATGTTTTCAATTGGTGGTGCGCAAGCCCACATTCAAGGTATAATTCTTCCAAAGCACCATGTTCAACAAACTTGTCGGGAATTCCGCGTAAGGTTAATGAGGCAGAATAGTTGTGGTTATTTTTAAACCTCAACACGGCATCGCCGAGACCTCCGTTTACAGCACCATCTTCAACGGTAACAATGTGTTGATATTCATGAAATACCTCGTGCAACATCTGTTCGTCGATGGGTTTTAAAAATTGCATGTCCACCTGACCTACATTGATACCTTCATCGGCAAGTTGCAGACAAATGTTGTTTACGGTATTACCCACATCACCAATGGTAAGCACCACCACCTTATTGCCCCGATGGATCACACGGGCTTTACCCAAATCAATGGTTTCGAAGGGCAATTGCCAGTTTGAAACCACCCCGTTTTTACGAGGATACCTTAAAGATATAGGTCCTTGCCCATAATTGGCTGCAAAGTTCATTTGATTGCGCAGAGCCACTTCGTTCATGGGAGCCATCACCACCATACCGGGAATGCCGCTCATATAGGCCAAATCGAACACCCCGTGATGGGTGGCTCCGTCAGCACCTACCAAGCCTGCCCGGTCGATGCAAAATACCACCGGCAGTTGCTGTAAAACCACATCGTGAATAACCTGATCGTAAGCCCGTTGCAAGAAGGTAGAATAAATGGTACAAAAGGGTATCAACCCTTCGGCAGCCAATCCTGCTGCAAAGGTAACTGCGTGTTCTTCAGCGATTCCCACATCAAAAACCCGTTCGGGGAACCTATCCATCATGAAGCTGAGAGCCGATCCGGAAGGCATGGCGGGTGTAATGGCCACAATTTTTTCGTTGGAAGAGGCCAACTCAACCAGTGTTCGTCCAAACACTTCCTGATAAGTGGCGAACGGACTTTCTTTTTTGTTAACGATCAAATCACCTGTTTCGCGATTGAACTTTCCGGGAGCATGAAAAACCGTTTGCTCTTCTTCCGCCCGTTTGAACCCCTTTCCTTTGGTGGTGATGATGTGCAGGATTTTGGGACCGCCAATTTCTTTGATGTCGGTCAATATCCTGGTGAGCTTCTGTACATCATTCCCATCCACAGGTCCGAAATACCTGAAATTCATGGCTTCAAACAGGTTGCTCTTTCGCAAGATGGTACCTTTGATGGCATTTTCAATCTTTTGAGCAAACCGCTGCGTTTTGGGACCAAATTTTCCGGCTTTTCCCAACACTTTCCACACAAAATTTTTAAACCTGTTGTACACCCGGGAGGTGGACATCAACGTCAGGTATTCCTTGAGTGCGCCCACATTTTTGTCGATGGAGATGCCATTGTCGTTGAGCACCACCAGAATATCGGCATTGGAAACACCGGCATTGTTCATTCCTTCAAGTGCCAGGCCGCCTGTCATGGCTCCATCTCCAATAACGGCAATGTGTTTTTTGTTGAGTTCGCCCTGCAACCGGGAGGCGATGGCCATACCCAGTGTGGCTGAAATAGAAGTGGAAGCATGCCCAACACCAAAGGCGTCGTAAGGACTTTCGCTTCGTTTAGGAAAACCGCTGATACCTCCATATTGTCTGTTGGTATGGAATACTTCGCGCCGTCCGGTGAGAATTTTATGACCGTAGGCCTGGTGTCCCACATCCCAGATGAGCCGATCCACAGGCGTATTGAATACATAATGCAAGGCCACCGTAAGTTCCACCACGCCCAAACTCGACCCCAGATGTCCCGGATGCACCGACACCACGTCCAGAATAAAGTTCCGGAGTTCGAGACAAACCTGATCCAACTGGCTTTTGTCCAGCTTTCGCAAGTCGTCGGGAGAATTAATGGTGGCCAATAAGGGACCGGCTTCAGGATTCATTGATCAAATTTATTTGGGCAAAATTACTGAAATAAACTACCTCAGCGCCAACCGGGGAATTATCTGATAAGTATTTCATTTGTTTAGGGGAAATGAAAGAGAAAAGGTATAAGATAAAAGCGTGCTTGAAATGAGGTTGCGTGTGGAGCGTGTTTATCCAAATATTTTAAGGAATCGGAGGCTATAAACCTCTTTGGTCTTTCAAGTTGACGAAGATGATGCAGCTTTGGCTCGAAATTTAGCATACGTTTATATATTTGATAATCAGAAATAAATTGGATACTAAAACGGTTATACAACATCCCGTCTTTATGACAAACGAAAAAGCAACACCCACATCGCGGTAACCGGCAATAATCGGTTGCATCTTTGAATTTTACTGTGCGGAACCTAGGCCCATGCTATTAATGAGGTGTGTACAAAATTGAAAAAGTCCCTGACTAGATTATAAATGCTATGCTCATTTAATACATACCATACCATGAAATTTAAAAACAGTTTTATTTACGGTACATTGTTGGCGTCCGTAATTTTTTCGTGTTGCTTTAAATCGCCATTGTTGGCGCAGCACAGCGAAGACAACTCTGCAAAAGTGTCGTCATTCGACAGGTATGAAGAAACCATTACTACTGTAAAATTCAACATGAACGGGGACTCCATCAGGTTGCAAAACAGCCATGCCGGCATGTGTTTAGTAGAACTTGAGCCCGGTCTCATTATCCCTTTGATCACTCACAAAGGAACAACCACCATAGTTATGGAAAACGGTAAGTTAAGCACACGACCGGATGGAGGCAATGACTTTTTACATCGTATGTTGTCGAAAAAAAACGATATAGCCAGTAAAAAAATGTTGGTGGACGAATATGCAGGGAAAAATGAAAATAACCGCCGTGCCCAGTATCTCGTACCTTTGATGAACAAAGCCATCGACAGCCTGAAGCAAGACTATGCAAATCAACTGAAAAATGCGGGCAACAGCCATGCCGGCATTATATTGAAAGCGCTCGATTTAAAGGAATCGTCGTCCCAAATAAAAACCGTTGAAGACCTACTGAACAAACGGGTGGAATTTATCGATTTTGTGAGGGTAAACAGCGACTTCCTGTCGTACACTCAACTTGTAGAGCTTATGACCTGGCAGTACCTGATGATGCACGAATACGTGTATGCCGGATCGAAGGGAGAAAACGAGCGTATATTATTCGAAAGCATTCGTCAATGGGCTGATGGTCTGGATCCGGCTATTCCTGCCCGTGAATCGGTTCAATTCGCTATAAAATTTTTCTATGGCCGCAGCATGGTTACACGTGCAGGTGAAATCATGGAACAATTCCCTGAATATGGAGGTTGTTCGTCAACAAGACCGTCAGTGCCAACCACCCTCACCCCTCAATTGGAAGCACTACCTTTAAAAGATAACAGTAATAAAAACATTGGTTATCTGAAAGATGTGAATTCACCCGTGAAAATTGCAGTGGTGATAAGAGATGGCTGCATTCCCTCCAACGTGCAACAAATCAGGCTGATGCGAAATAATTGGATTACCTCAGCGATCCCGGTAATTACCATATTTACCGGAAAACGAACAGCACTTACACAAAAAGCCGAACTGGAAGCCTGTGGTCTTTTCATGGACGCCACCCAATCTGTCCAAACCGTCCTCTCATCAGATGACTGGAATAACCTACCCACCCTATTGGTTCTCGATGAAAAAAGTAATGTGATATCCACTGCCTCCAATGTGGCTCAACTTGAAAAAATATTGGAAAAATGGGAACAAAAAACACCGGAATAATGACCAATAAACTATACAAAAAACTGACTGTTAGTTATTTGTTGTGCTTAACAGGAATGTTAATGCTGGCGCATAACGGATACGCACAGGACAGCCTAAGAATTTCACTCTCAGGTTGCTCAGATTGTTCGGGCGAAATGGAAATAACCGTCTGGAAAGCCGCCCGACCCTATTCGTTCATGAAAGCCCCGCTCACCAACGGAGAAGTACGTACAGTTCTTACTGAAAGTTTGCCCGATGGTATAGGAAACATGTCGCTAAAAGGCGATTTTGGCGAAGTAAATATCCCCTGGGCAGACAAATCCACCGCCGAACCCATTGTAATTTCCATGAGCCCGGTCGGAGGCTATCAGGTGGAAGGAGCTCCTGTATCTGGCAAGTTGTTGGCCATACAAAACAAAGCAGACTCATTGAAAAATGCCATTCGGGAACTCACTCCGTTAATGATGTCATTCAGGGGGTTTGTTGCCCTTTCGGATACTTTGGACCAAGCATATCAGGAAATGATGATAGCGATGGATGATTGGTACAACAGTCAGGAATTGAAGGCACTTCCACCGTTGGTTTCAAATTACCTGCAATCGTCACGCTCTTTGGTTCTGGATCCCGAACTTTCGCCCGAAGCGCAATGGAAAGCAGCAACGGATGCTTACTTCACCTGGTTTAATCCACACGACACCAGCTTGTTGAATACCGATTTGTATTCCAGTCGTCTGGAAGAATTTCTTTCCATTTACGCCGGAAAAGACCCAACAAATCCTTCGGCTGTAAACGAAGGTATCGACATTTGGCTGGGCATGCTGCGCGACTCCGACAGCCTGACGCGGGTATCGGCAAGGGTGATGCAATCCTGGCTAAGACGACAGAGCCTGGATGAATCAGTACGCTACATCGATCAGGAATATCTGGCCATGCTTTGTCAGGCTGAGGATGACAGTCTGCTGCAACAACGACTTGAAGTATATGAACGAATTGGCATTGGCAAAAAACTACCCGACTTCCAATGGACGGATGAGTCAGGAAAAACACAATCGCTTTATGCACAGAATGGAAAAGAAATATTGATTGTGTTTTGGGCTACATGGTGCAGCCACTGTGCTGAAGCCTTGCCTCACCTGTATGCCCTTACTGAACAAAAACCTGACCTGACGGTGGTTGCCATAGCTCTCGATTCGGATGAACAGGCATGGAACGACCACAAAAAACTGTTTCCCACATGGCATCATGTAAGGGCTCCCGGCCAATGGGACGACCCTCTGGCCAGGATGTACGGCATTTTTGCCACCCCACAATTTTTCTTAACCGATGAAAACAAAGTGCTTAAGAAAAAAGTCAGTGAAACAAAAGATTTGTGGCCATAATCCTGTGAGTTTATCTATGAACCCCAGGTGCTTAATATTCAATTTGAATAGGTGTGGATGATATCGACATGTGAAGGACTGCTCCCTAATTGTGATTTCGGCTTTTTATTCCGGGAAGGAGGGCATTGCGATCACCCGGATAATCAGGAAATTTTTGCTTGTACCACCGATGGTGGTCCATGGCCCTGGGAATAAGGTTGGCCATGGTCCAGAGGGCAAAGGCAGCCGCAGGCAAACACCAACTTAATATGGCCCAACCTGTCCACTCAAGAATTTCCCCAAGCAAATTGGGCGACGATACATATCTGAACAATCCTTTTTGAGGAATAAAGTATCCGGTTTTATTGCCCTTACGCAAGCTAATCAGGTGATAATCAGAACTCATGTTCAGGTACATACCGAACAAAAAAACCATCAGACCTATCAAAAACCGTGGGTCGTAAAACCAATCGTTGGTATAACCACCACTCAGCCAACCAAACCAATATCCATTAAAAAAACCATTGATAAGATTAAAAAAAACAGCAAGTAAAACAATTACCAACGGCATTCGTTTTCCGGCAGATTTCATGACAAATGGAAAAATAAATACCCGATGAAAATAATGCAAGATAAACAAACCAAAAATCACCATCAATGGCCAGGTTTTCTCAACGCTCCCGCTAAAAAACAACCATGAAAACACCACAATAACAGGCAATTCCATGATAAACCATCCCCATCGGGAAGGAATGGTAGGTCCCCAACTGGAGGTGGTATGCCGACCATAGGGAACCGTAACACGCAACACCACGGGAAAGGTAATCAAGGCAAGTAACATCCACGCAATCAGCAAATAATCGAAAAGCTTAGGTGATATCATCAGCTCAGGTATTTGTTTTGTTTGAACCAATCAATGGTTTCGGTCAAGGTTTCAGAAAACGGTCGGGGAGTAAATCCAAAGGTGCGTTCAGCCTTGGCTGAACAAAGATGCTGTGCTCCCGATTGCAAAATTCGCAACGAATCAAAGGTGTAGAGTGGCTGACTTTTGGTGATTTTCGACCAAAAACCAATAAACGGAACGCCCAGGTATGCCAACCAATAGGGAGCCGTGCCACGATATACCCGCCTCAAAGTCATGGGCTGTATCATGGTTGTCATTTCTTTCAAATCCACCCACTCCCCTGCCAAGATGTATTTCTGACCACTTACTCCCTGATGGATGGCCTTAATGGCTGTTTGACAAATATCGCGCACATCCACCCACCGATATCCACCGGGGACGATGAGCGGTAACTTCCCGGAATACATTTGGATGATCATTTGACCAATCAAGGAAGGTTTGAAATCGAAAGGCCCCATGATAGCTGCCGGAGCCAACACAATCACGTCGAAATCAGCCGTCACAGCTTGCAACGCCAGGTGTTCGCCCATCGCCTTCGTTTTTTTATAGATAATGGAAGAATTCAAATCAAGTGGAGTGGTTTCGTCCACCAGAGTGCTTAATCCATTCATAATGAATGCATCCACCGAACTGAAATGGATCAAACGGCGCACTCCTTGCTTTTTGCATACGCGAACCAAATTTGCTACCCCTGTTACATTGGTTTCGAACACAGCCTTTTCGGGAATATTTCCTATGCTGATCATGGCCGCCGTGTGAATAACCACCTCCACCTGAAAGCATAACCTCTGGAGGGCAGCCTCATCGGTTAAATCGCCCACCACCACTTCAACAGGAACTCCCTGAAGTGCTTCGAAAGTTGGTTGCCGCAATAATGCCCTGACGTGATACCCTTCTGCTACCAACATTCTGACCAGATTGGCACCCACATGTCCGGTTGCACCCGTGACGGCGATGGTTTCTTTCATTTCGCTGCTCAGGCAATTACTGTTTACAATCAAAACCCGTCATCAGGCGGCGGGTCAGCGAATCCTGATCCAGGTTACGGCTGTTTAATCCCAGATTTTGGGTCCAGGTACCGTATCCGGGGTTGGGAAGTACAATAAAACGACTGCCAAATTCCTTGGATTTTTGGATGGCTATCCGATTGCGTTGGCCATTATCGGTGATCTCGTAGTCTGCCGAAAAGTCGGATAGGTTATCCCCGAACAGCAGTACAATGTCGTAGCCTTGGTTGAGCACCACTTGCCTGCGGGTTTCCTTTTCAGTGTCTTTTTCACGAAGCAACACATGAGAAGCCTCTGCCTGGGGCAACCCCATCTTTTTCAGATTGTTGATGGTGGCATCGAGCACCGAGGTTTTTCGATTGGAGATATAAAAAATCGCGACCCCCAATTCGTTTGCCTCGGTGAGAAATTCTTTCACCCCCGGAACCGGTTCTGCCATTTCGAGGGCGCACCATTCGCTCCAACAAGTGGGATAGCCAATGGTGTCGAGCACTTGCTTGGCCTGATAGGGAATGTTGTTGAGCACGGTTTCGTCGATGTCGAGCACAATGGCCAGCTTGTTGTTTTCGGTATTGTTTTCCACGGCTTCCTTTAGTTTGATTGAAGCCAGGTTATAGGCCTGAAAACACAAGGCTTTGTATTCGGGGGCATGTTCCACAAAAATGGTGGCCATTGTCAATCGTTCGTTGGGATTTTTTTTGACGGTGTTGGGCGATTGACAGCCCCATAAGAGGGTGATCGCGACAATAATAAAAAGCGTATTTTTCATTGTTTCGGTTTTATTGAAAGATAATCTTTGATATGTACATCTGTTTGAGGAAAAGGAATCTGTATGTGGTTTTCAATAAAAAGTTGATTGATTTCAAAACGTATGTCACTTTTAATACTTTCGATGGTGAAGGCCTTGACCACCCAAAAAAAGATTTGAAAATCAAGAGAGGAGTTGCCAAAATCAACGAATCTGACAAAGGGAGCCGGATATTGACTAATATCAGGGTGATGATTGGCACTTTTAAGCAACAACTCTTTCACCAGCTTAACGTCGGAACCGTAAGCCACGCCCACCTGCACGAAAAAGCGGGTTGATTTCTCGATGTGGCTCCAGTTGATGATGATGTCGTTCACCAATTTGGAATTGGGGATGATGGCAATAATATCGTCGCGGGTTTTAATTTTGGAAGTCCGGATACCAATGCTCACCACCTTTCCTACATTGCCATTATCGAGTTCGATGATATCGTCCACCTTAATACTTTGCTCAATAAGCAAGACGATACCGGAGGAAATATCGTTAAACAGTTGCTGCAATCCCAGTCCAACCCCAACCAGCAACGCCGCCACGGAGGCCAGCAGAATGGACACTTTGAATCCCAGCGTATCGAGTGAGATGATAATGACGACCACCCAAATGATGTAACGAAGAATTAAAAAGATGCTATTGCTGGAACCGGCATCCAACTTACCATGTGTTACAAAGCTATTAAACAGCTTTTTAATAAACTTTAATATCAACACGGTGACCAGCAGGATGAACACCAATATCAACAACGAAGATACCGTAAGGGTGTAATTGTCGGTAATGATCAGCTTAAAATTCAATATTTCCGTCAGACTCATGGTGTGCTATTTCGACATTTTTAGAAAACAAGTCAAAGATAGGTATTCTGGGGTTGTAAGCAAGTGGGAATAAATGGGGGGATGATATTTCGAAGTGAGGGACGCTGGTGGAGACTGAATCAAGATTAGACGCTAATTATGCTGATGGACGCTGATTTAGGTTTTGACGCTGATTACGCTGATGGACGCTGATTTGGTCGATCTTTTATCTGCGCTTTTCTGCGGTATCTGCGTCTTCCTTTTTTGAGACGCTGATGATGCTGATTCGGTGTTAGACGCTGATTACGCTGATGGCGCTGATTTGGTCGATCTTTTATCTGCGCTTTTCTGCGGTATCTGCGTCTTACTTTTTTGAGGCGCTGATGAACACTGAATCAAGATTAGACGCTGATGGCGCTGATGGGCGCTGATTTGGTCGATCTGTTATCTGCGCTTTTCTGCGGTATCTGCGTCTTCCTTTTTTGAGACGCTGATGATGCTGATTCGGTGTTAGACGCTGATTACGCTGATGGACGCTGATTTGGTCAACCTATTATCTGTGTTTTTCTGCGGTATCTGCGTATTCCTTTTTGGAAATGGTTTTGTTTTTGCCCCCTATTCATTAGTACTAGACTAGTGAATATAAAACACTATTTTCGCAAGCCACAGTTACATGCATGGCTTATCTGCTAAAAATATTAAACATCCTGTTGCTTTCCACCGTAAAGTATTTCTATACACCCATTTATGCACATACGATCGGAGCCGATTTCTGGACAACAGTCCTGACCATGATTCCGGGTGGCATGGCAGGATTCATGATTTACTACCATACCAGTAAATTGATTCTGCTTACCGACCTGCATCTCAAACCACGGCTTAAAGCAGTTTTGCCCGATTTCTGTCTTGCTTTTTACAGAAATTACCGCTCAAAAAAAAGAGCCCGCCGCAAAAACAAAAAGAAGTTTACCCGAAAAAATCGCGCACTTGTCAGGCTGAGCAACAAATACGGGATGTATTCCATTATTATCCTTACGCCTATCCTGATATCGTTGGTGTTGGGCGCTTTTTTACTTCGAAAATACTATCCCCACCGCAAGGAGGCTATTCCTTTAATGCTGGCTTCCATTGCCATCGAAGGGATGTTACTTTGTTCAGGTTATTGGTATTTTTTTGGAGATTTGTAACAAAACATACCACTTCGGGAATCAAAACCTATCTTTGGTTGTCAAATCAGAAAAACCGGTTTAGTTGGTCGATTCATCAAAAATATATGCAGACGACATGCTGTTGGTTAAGCAAGCCCTTTCGGGAAACCGAAAGTCGTTTGAATTGATTGTAAAAAAATACCAATCGAGTGTGGCACGTACCACCATCAGCATGTTAGGTCATTCGGCCGATGCAGAAGATGTGGGTCAGGAAACCTTTATCCGCTTTTATCGCTCGATGGACCACTACAAAGGAGAGGCTGCTTTGGGAACTTACCTCACGCGCATTGCCATCAACCTTTCGCTCAACGCACTAAAAAAACGCGAAAAAAGAAGGTGGTTGTCGTTGGACGGAAAAATTGAAAACTCAACAGCGGAAGACGACCACCACGGAGAAAAGGATAACAAAGAACTGGTTGAAATGGCACTCAAACAGTTGGAACCTGATTTCAGAAGCGTGGTTGTTATCCGGCTGATTCAGGGATACTCCACCAAAGAAACTGCCGAAATTCTGGATATCCCTCAGGGAACCGTGCTTTCGAGGCTTTCGAGAGCACAACTCAAACTTAAAGAAATGTTCAACTCAACAAATAATCATCATGAACAGCACTAACGAACTCCTCCTGAAATCCTACGACGGAGATCTCACCATCGAAGAACAGCAAGTGCTCAACGATGCCCTGCAAAAAGATGCCTCGCTCAGGCAACAGAAAACAGAACTGGACGACCTGAGAAATCATCTGGCTCAATTCAATCCCGCTTTTTCAGCAAATTTCGCCGAAAATGTCATGGAGCACATCGCTCCCTCATTCGTTCAGAAGGACTTTATACAACTTTTTAAGGCACTGGCTTTTGGCGGGGTGGCGGCCATTTTGGTCATCCTCCTCACCATCTATTTTACGGATGGTTCGCTGGGAGTTGACGCACTCTACGGACTTTCGGGTTTTTCGCCTGACGAAGAATTATTTACCTATATAAACTACTAGCCATGAAGAGAAAACTGATATATGCAGCACTGCTGACGGGCATCTTGCTCATCGGATTTGCCATTGGCTTTTTGGTAAGCGGAAGGATGATCAAATCAAGGGTGGATCACCTGCGCAGTTATTATACCACCAACGGATTCAACAATCAACTCATGAGGGTTATCAACCCCACACCTGAACAATCCCACGAAATCGAACCTATTCTGGAAAAATATGCCAAGATGAACCACGATTTGTTGATGGACTTTAAAGAGGATCAGCACGATTTGTTTTTGGAACTCAAGGACGAGCTGGAGCCTTTGCTCAACGATACCCAAATAGAGCGGTTGCAAAACCTGCCCAGAGAAAGGTTTCTCAAAAACCAACGGGAATCAATGCCCGAACGAAAACACCGCAATAGTGCACGCCGACACCGCCAATACCGACAAACAGAACAATAAATGAGCTGCTAAACAAATAATTGCTACATTTGGTTCGTTATTTTTTAACAATAAACCAAAGTAGCATGACCAACATCACCCGAACCTTCGACCTGCTCGCCTACGCGGAAGAGCACTACGTGCGCGATGTAGCCCTGGCCGTAAAGCGCAACAACCAATGGGAAACTTTCAGCACGGCAGATTACCGCCAAAATGTGGATGCCTTCAGTCTGGGGTTGTTGGCCTTGGGTTTTGCCAAAGGAGATAAAATAGCCACCATCTCCAACAACCGTCCCGAATGGAATTTCATTGATTTTGGCATGTCGCAGCTGGGCTGTGTACACGTGGGGATTTATCCCACCATCAGCGACAGCGATTACCTGCATATTCTGGCTCATTCCGATTCAAAAATTATCATTGTATCGAGTGAGGAAATCTACAACAAGATCAAACCCTTGTACGACCAAACCGCCAATCTGAAGGAAATTTACACCATTGATCCGGTTGCAGGAGTAAAAAATTGGGAAGAGATCAAGGCTCTGGGTATCGAAAAGGAAAAAGAACTTCGCCCACTGCTCGAAAAAGCAAGAAACAGCGTGGATCCCGAAGACCTGCTCACCCTCATTTACACCTCCGGAACCACGGGTTTGTCCAAAGGCGTCATGTTAACGCACCGGAATGTGGTAAGCAATTTTTTGCTGGCACATCAGTTTGTTACTTACCTGAAACCCGGTGATCGTGCATTGAGTTTTTTGCCGCTTTCGCACGTTCTTGAAAGGGTGGGGAACTATTTGTGGCAATCTATCGGGCTGACAATCTACTATGCCGAAAACATTGAAACCATCGGAAAAAACATGGCCGAAATCAAGGCCAATACCTTTATAACTGTACCGCGCGTTTTTGAAAAGGTATATGATAAAATCATCAACAAAGGCCGCGAACTCACAGGCATCAAAAAAGGCATATTCTTCTGGGCAGTGAAAGTGGGTGATCGTTTCGACCCCAACCCCAGGAATCGTTCGTTTATTTACAACCTCAAGCTGGCCATTGCCAACAAGCTTATTTTCAGCAAATGGCGCGAAGCCCTGGGTGGTGAACTCAAAGGTGTAATATCAGGTGGTGCCGCCTTACAACCCCGATTGGCACGTATTTTTTGGGCAGCGAAAATCTATGTGCAAGAAGGTTTCGGTCTTACCGAGATGTCGCCCATTGTGTCGGCCACCAACTCATTCTATCCTCAGGTGAAATTTGGCTCCACCGGCATCGTTCCCGAAGGAATTGAAGTGAAAATTGCTGAGGACGGAGAAATTTTGTGCCGAGGCGAAAACCTCATGAAGGGCTACTACAAAGAACCCGAACTTACTGCCGAGGCCATTGACAAAGATGGATGGTTTCATACAGGCGACATTGGCAACCTGGACGAAAATCGCATGCTCACCATCACCGACCGCAAAAAAGAGATATTCAAACTTTCAGGTGGGAAGTATGTGGCACCGCAAGTGGTTGAAAACAAATTGAAAGAATCGCAGTTTATCGATCAACTCATCGTATTGGGCGAAAACGAGCGCTTCACCAGTGCGCTCATTGTGCCTGATTTTATTTTCCTGCACAACTGGTGCGCCATCCATAAGGTTAAATTCCACGACAATGTGGATTTGGTAAGGCATCCCAAAGTGATAGAACGCTATGCCAGGGAGTTGGAAAAATACAACCACGAATTCGACAAGGTGTCCCAGATAAAAGTTTTCCGGCTCATCTGCGAAAGCTGGACCCCCGAAAGCGGCGACCTCTCACCCACACAAAAGCTGAAACGCAAGCCCATCATGGCCAAATACAAACATTTGATTGAGGAGATTTACCGAACCGAAAACCAATAGACTTCGGGTTACTACTCGTATGATATTTCACGCGATGAACCGCGTGTTTAAAAATGAAGTTTGTGGTAATCAAAGGTTTGATTTTCCATAAAATGCCTGATTTTTTGTGCGATACGCAAAAATATCTCCAACTCATTGTTCTTGAACCATGCCAATGCCTGGGGTTTGCTATGCACGGCTTCGGCCAAAAATATCAACAACGGAAAATCATGCTTGTTCAACCAGTCGTAGGCCTGAGGTTTGTTGTCGATGGCGCCATCCAACGCTGCAAAATGGGGATAATTGTATTTTAACAACCAGGAGATGGCCTCCCTGCTTCCACGTATTCCACTGCTCAGGGCAGCCAATTCGGGGTATCCGTTCTCGAGCAACCAGGTATAAAACTGCTCACCCTCGGGTTCAAAGGTTTCGCCAAAAGCAAGCAATACATTGACGGGATATTTGTGCATTCTGTTCAGGATCGTTGGTCTGTACAAAACTACAAAAAAACATGACCATAAAAAACCGCACGAAAACGATTATCAAAACGATCGCTTTCGTGCGGCAAGTATTTTTACCTGTGGCTTAGTAGCGGTTGATACAGTTTAAGTCGCTAAAAGCCTGTTGCAAACGCACCACGATGGATTCTTCCGAAGCGCGGAGCCATTTGCGGGGGTCGTAATATTTTTTGTTGGGAACATCTTCGCCTTCGGGATTACCAATTTGGCCTTGCAGATAATCGTGGTATTTGATGTCGTAATGACGAACGCCATCCCAACCGGCCCATTGGGTATCGGTATCGATGTTCATTTTTACCACACCATAACCAATGGCTTCTTTAATTTTTGCAGGTTCTGAACCTGAGCCACCATGAAATACAAAGTTCACAGGATTGGCAGCCGTATTGTATTTTTTCTGGATATACTCCTGCGAATTGTGCAGAATGATGGGCTCCAGTTTTACATTTCCGGGTTTGTACACGCCATGCACATTGCCAAAGGCCGCGGCGATGGTGAAGCGATCGCTCACTTCCGACAGCACTTCAAAAGCACGGGCTACTTCTTCGGGTTGGGTATAAAGTTTGGAACTTTCAACCCCGGAGTTATCCACGCCATCTTCTTCCCCACCGGTTATTCCCAATTCAATTTCGAGGGTCATGCCCATTTTGCTCATGCGCTCAAGGTACTTTTTGGAAATTTCCAGGTTTTCTTCCAGAGGCTCTTCCGACAGGTCGAGCATGTGAGAGCTAAACAAAGGTTTTCCTGTTTTGGCAAAATAGTCTTCGCCTGCATCCAGCAAGCCGTCAATCCAGGGCAGCAACTTTTTGGCGGCATGGTCGGTGTGCAGAATCACTGGAATGCCATACATATGAGCCAGGTTGTGCACATGCAGCGCACCGGAAATACATCCGGCAATGGCGGCTTTTTCACCTTCGTTGGAAAGCGATTTGCCGGCATAGAACGAACCGCCACCATTGGAAAACTGAATAATAACCGGAGAGTTGGCTTTTTTGGCCGCTTCCATCACAGCATTAATACTATTGGTTCCAACCACATTTACGGCAGGCAGAGCAAATTGGTTGGCGCGGGCGTTATGAAATATGGCCTGCACATCGTCGCCAACGGCAACACCGGGAGCAACATTTTCGGATATTTTTTGTGACATATTCGTTGATTTTAAGATTCGATATCAGACCACAAAAGTAAGGGTTATTCCTATGCTTGCAAATGATTATGGAGGGGAATTAATCATTTTTAACTATTCAATAAAACCGCAAACGATTGCATTTGTGCGATTTATAAAAAGTTGTTGTTGGCCGGACGATTTTGTTCAAGCTTAGGCTTGTGCCAGGTGCAAATGCTTTTGAATCATGGTAAGCAATTCGGTTCGGTTGATGGGTTTGGCAATGTAATCGTCGAAACCGGCAGCCAGATAACTATCGCGATCACCACTCATGGCAAAAGCTGTTTGAACGATAAACGGAACCGATTTATACTCAGGCAGGCGCTCTTTGATGGCCTTCATCAGTGAGGTTCCGTCCCAGGGCGGAGGAAGCTGCATGTCGAAAAGCATGACCCTGAAAATTTCCCCTTGGTTGTAAGCATTTTCAACCTTTGAAAGGGCATCGTCGCCATCGATGGCCATGGTAATCTTACCGGCTTTTTTAAGCATTTTTTCCAATACCATACGGTTCATGCGGTCGTCTTCCACAATGAACAGGCTAATTTCTCCCAACTCAGGCGCAGTAATCAACGATCCTGTTTCTACTACTGTTTCTGAAGTAATTTCTGATGAACCCCGCTCTCCCACACAAGGAATGGCAATGGTAACAACTGTACCCTTTTGCCATTGCGAACCAATGGAAATACTTCCTCCCATCATACTTACAAACCGATGGGCCAGGGTAAGACCGATACCCTTTCCCTGATAAATTTGTGTTTTACCCTTTTTGCCATATTGAAAGGATGCCAGCAGCGCTTTCAACATGTCGGGATCCATTCCCTGACCGGTATCTTTCACCTGAATGACTGCCACATTTTTTTCGGGATTGTAGGAGGTAGTTATGGTAACAAAACCCGTTGAGGTAAACTTGATGGCGTTGTCGGTAAGTATATTCAGCACTTTTTTCAATTTGATGCTGTCGGCTTTCAACTTGGGTAGCTCAGGGTCGATTTTCACCTTAAATACAAGTCCTTTTTCTTTGGCTTTCTTCTGATAAACCTCCTTCACATCCTTCACGATGTTGTTAAAATGATCGAACTGCAGCTCCACCTCCACCATGTTGGCCTCGATACTGCTGATGTCGATGATGTTGTCCAACAAACCCGTGAGTTGAAGGCTGCTTTGCTCAATATTTTCGGTATATTCGTACAATTCGGCGTTTCCCATAACAGCCAATTCGGTTTGCAACAGGCTGGAAAACCCGATGATGCCGCTTAGCGGGGTTCTAATTTCATGACTTAAGCTACCCAAAAATGCATTTTTCAAATAATCGGCTTCTTCTACCTGCTTCAGCTTTTTGCGCAATTCAAATTCGCGTTGCCGCTCCTTTTCCAGTCGTTGTTGCAGGCTGGCTGTTCGTTGATAAACCTCTTGCTTAACCTGCGATTTAAAGGTATCTATCTCACGTGCCAATTTCTGAAGAACAGCTTCTTGCTGTTGGAATTCATGCCTCAACTTACGGTTTGTGAGGTACTGTTTGAGTACATAAAAGGCAAAAGCAATTAAAATCACCCACAAAAAGATGGCAAGGGGTTTCCCTGCCCTTTGCAAGCCCCAACCATGCTGCCCCCGACTTTGCTTTTCCCTTTGATAACCAGCTACAAGGCGTAATCGCTCAGCCTCGAGCTCCAAATCTTTGGCCTCCATGGCCAGCTGTAAATACTTGATGGTACTGTCGGCAACCAGGTTTTTCTGATAATAATTTGCCAACAGATGAAATACCGGTGAAAATTCCGCGACCGTATCGGTGCTATTTTTTAAAGCAATGGCCCGATAACTATATTCCACCGATCTGTTTTGGTTGATGGGAAGATAGTGCTTTGCCAACCAGATATAAGATGTAATTTTCTGTTTTTCTGAAATTTGCGGGAGCTCGCTTTCTACACTGTCTATCAGAAGAGTAATTTGGGTAAGCGACAAATGTTCATTCTCTTCCAGACACACAGCATTAATTGCATAAAAAAGCAAGAAAAAAACAAGTATTGATCTGAAGAATGGCATGTATTGGACTATTTGTCATCCCAAAGATAAAAGAATTAGTGTAATAAAAGGAATGTAAGCAAAAAGAAACCCCGATTTATCAGAGATTGAACTGATCGGGATATTTGGCTTTTCGACCCCGGTAGAAATCCTGAATAACTTTCAGATCTTTTTCGTAATCTCCGGTGGGATAAAAGGCAGGGCCTATTCCGGCTTCTTTTTTGGCAAAATCGATGTACGACAGCACGATGGGCACTTTGGCTTCCATGGCAATAAAATAAAAACCCCGTTTCCATTCCTTTCGCAATTGTCGTGAACCTTCGGGCGTAACCCCCAGATAAAAAGGATCGCGCCCTTCAAACATGGCGGCAATTTGTCCAACGGTATTACCTTTTTTGCTTCTGTCGATGGGAATACCTCCCAATTTTTTGAGCAAGCCACCGGTTGGCCAAAAGAAAGCCTCTTTTTTTATGAGAATATGTACCGGAACCTCATTCATCCAGGCATAAAGAATTCCATACAGAAAATCCCAATTGCTGGTGTGTGGAGCGATGATGAATACAGAGCGTGTAACTCCTTCGGGCATTCCGCCCACGCTTTTCCAACCCAGGAGTTTGTAGAGAAATTTAGAAATATGCTTCATGAGCGATTTATGTAAGTCGCAAAAATAACAATATTCCCGTTGGTTCATGAAAGCGTCGAAAGTGCACGAAGTTGGAAAATCCATCACTTCACACCCCCCTTCCCCCGCTTCAAGTGTCCACACTCACCCCCGCTTCAAGCGACCATGCTTGAAGATAACCCGGCCATCAACACCCCGCTTCAAGCGTCCACGCTTGAAGATGGCACTTACCATCAACACGCTGAATTTCATGCCTTTGACAAAAGCAGCAGGGTAATTTAAACCTGACAGGTTTTTGAAACCTGTCAGGTTTAAACCACTCTGCATCCGTTTCAAGCGTCCACGCTTGAAGTTTGATCATCGTTTGATCCCATTGATACACTGATCCTTTGAACCTTCACCCCCTAATCCAACACCTTCTTAATATGATAAGGAGGTTTTTTGTTTTGCACATTTTGAATCCGGCTCAAATAACCACCAATTACTCCCAAACTAAAAACGATGATGCTGGTGGAAAATAAAATGGTGACAATCACAGAAGTATATCCCAGCGGTACATTAAAGTAAATTTTCTGGATAATAAATTTAATGGCCATTAAAAACGACAGAAAAGAAATAATAAACCCGCTGTAAACCATTATTTTAAGCGGTATATTGGAGTAAAAATAGGTGAGGTTGGCGGCCAGCATGAACAAGCGAAAGGGGTTGTATCCCGACTGGTTATTTTCACGTTTTTTGTGATCGACCACCACGAACGCAATATTATCTGTGTACCAGTAAATGATTTCATCAATAAACACAAAACTAACCTGATGATCGAGTATCTTATCCACAATCTTGCGGTCGAGTAACCTGAAGGACGATCCATTTTCAGCACCGTTGTGAAAAAGTTTGGCAGATGTGCGCACCGTTTTGCTCATCACATTCCTTGCAAACGAATGTTGCTTTTTGGTATAAATGCCATAAGTGACAGCACTTTGCTGTTTATCGGCAGTTTCAATCAACCTGGCTATTTCCTCCGGTGGGTTTTGCAGATCGTCGTCGATGGTGATGATGCGGTCGCCTTTGGCAAACCCGAATCCACACAGGGTAGCATTGTGCTGACCAAAATTGCGGTCGAGTTTGATGGCTTTGATGAGTTCGGGATATTTCGTTTTGAGTTTTTTCAGCAATTCCCAACTGCCATCGGTGCCTCCATCTTCCACAAATATCACTTCAAAACTTTGGTTGATTTGCTCAAAAAACCCTTTCAACCTTTCAAAAAGTTCTTCCAAAGAATTTTCGCTGTTAAATACCGGAACAACTACGGAATAGTTTTTGGCCATGACCACATTTTTTTACAAAAATACAGGAATTTCCTTTACTGAATTACGCTTCCCATGGGAATGGAAGTACCGGATATCCACCTCGATTCATCGGAAAGCAAAAACAGGATGGCATGGGCCACGTCGGATGCTTCGCCCACACCCATGGGATATTTTTTCAGGTATCGCTGAAGCGATTCGTCCACCATCTCCATCTGACCTTCCTGTGCCGGATTGTTGATGAGCGGGGTGTTGACCAGGCCGGGTTGCAGGCAGTTGGAGCGGATTCCGCGCTTGACCAACTCCAGAGCAAGCGACCGCGAATAGGCCTCCAGTGCGGCTTTGGCAGCCGTGTATAAGGCACCTCCAAAATAGGGCGTTTGGGTGGCGATGGTGGACAGAAAGACAATGGATGCCTGATTGCGGATTTTTTTCAACAACAACAACCTTGCGGTGAGCAGTACCGGAGTCTCAAAATTAATGCGCAACAATCTACTGATATCTCCCTGTCGGATAAACTTGGCGGGCGTAGGTCCCACAATGCCGGCACCATGCACCAATCCGTCGATTTCAGGACAGGTTTTCGCCAATTCGAAAATGGATGCTTCTTCGGTTAAATCACCCGCGAACACCTGATGTCCCCGGCCTTCCATCATCGAAATGGTTTGGTTTAAACGTGGCATATCACGTCCGGCAAGAACCACCAAGGCACCTTGTCTTGAACAGGTTATGGCCGTTTGCTGTCCGATACCAGAAGAAGCTCCGGTGATGAGAATGGTTTTTCCGGTGAGATTACAAAAGTTCATGGCATTATGGATTGGGATAAACCAATATTTCAGGACATGTTATGTGATCGGTTTCAAGCAATACGCTTCCCCACGACAGCCCGACGCCAAAACCGGAAAGCAACAACCGCATGGATCGGCTTTCCAATTGTTCACGCATCTCGGTAACCATGGTGAGCGGGATGGAAGCCGAACTGGTATTACCATACGTTTGAAGCGACAGCGGCACCTTTTCCTCGGACTGTTTCAACTGCTTACGGATGGTTTCGTTCATCAGTTTGTTGGCCTGATGCAACACAATAAAATCTACCTCATCCAGAGAAGTTTGGGCAAACTCCAACAGGGCCTGCACATTGCGTTTTACTTCGCGAAGCGAAAAATTAAACACCTTGATGCCGTCCAAAGCAATGTTAAAACCGTTGCGGTAAATGCCTTCGTTGATTTTGTGGTACTCGAAGGAAGTTTCTTTTTCGGCAAAATTGCGGATACCTCCATCGGGAATGATGATGGCATCGTATCCCGAACCATCGGTTTGAAGGTTGAAAATCATGGGTTTGGCTCCCGGCCTGTATTCCAGCAAGGTAGCCGTACCACCATCTCCGAAAAGGGGGAACGCACTTTTGTCGCGAAAAGACGTGTTGAGGGTGCTGATATCGCCCGTGAGCAACAACGCCCTCTTTATTCGTCCGGTGGACATCATGCTGCCAACCACCGAAAGTCCGTACACATAACCCGAACATCCCAACCCAATGTCGAAAGCCATGGTGCCATGCGACAATCCAAGCCTGTCCTGCAAGAGGCCGGCAGTGGCGGGAATGATATAATCGCGCGACTGTGAAACGAATATGATCAACTGAATTTCGTTCCTGTCCCAGGATACACCTTCCAACAGTTTTTCGGAAGCCATAAAACACAAATCGGCAGTGGTGGTTCCCTTGCGGGCATGCCGTTTTTGCTCTACGCCAATGGTTTTTATCAGGGTATTCCGTTCCTTTTCCTCCACCCAATCGTAATCGCGGTTGTGGTAGATATCCTCGGGTACGCAGGCAGCAATTCCCGAAATTTTAATATCCGGAACAGAAAAAATGGACATTATGCTTTGATTTCTACTTTTGAGTCCACCAAATTATATAAATCCTGCACGGTTATGGCCTCGATGAGTTCGTTGGCCGTAATCTCTACGTCGTATTCTACGTTTACGTGAGCCAGAAAAATCAGTGCATTCACCGAGTCCCAGGTGAATGCTTCTTTGAGTATGGTAGTTGGGGTAAGGGTGCCGGGCTCGATATCTTCAAATTCGGCTTCTACTTTTTCTATAAAGTCGTTTATGTTCATCGTGTATTCTTTTGCGCAAAAATAGTGGTTAATGTTGAATAAAACAATGTGAGGAAAATCAAGGGCAATCCGGGCATTTGGTTAGCCAACTACCTGCTATTTTCCAACCTGTTCATCTCGGCCAGCTTTTTGGGGTTAAACACCCGAAGGAAGGCTTTTCCCAACACCCTCGGCCCTTTACTCAGAATGGTCATGCGAATGGAGGAAGGCAACTTGTCCACCACCTGTGTAGCGACGTACAACAAGGCGGCAATGGTTCTTCCGGGAAGCACCCTCAATGCCAAGCCCACACCAAAATGGGTGTATCTCCGCTGATATTGGGCTTGCCCGGCATAACGACCAACGGTATAATCCAGTTGTTTTACCTCCATGTCGGTAAGTTCCTTTTTCCACAATCCTATCCTGCTCGTGTTGATTTTCTTCAACAGACTTGCGTGATATTTCTGCAGGATTTCTGGCTGATAGAGCTTAACTACATCCTCCTTTTTTTCATGAAAATTCAGAATTCCTGATTGATATTGGATCCCCGCAAAGTCACAAATCACTTTCATGGATTCTTCGGGGTCGCTTACCAGATCTTCGTAACGCAGGTGAAGATAAGCCTCCGGATTTAATCGGGCATCTTTGTAAATCTTCTTGTAAAAATACACCCACTTTTGCGCAGCCAACGAAGGTATGGGCAATTCGAAGTCCACATTTTTGATGGACACGAAATTGTCGCGATAATCTCGTGTAATGTGGATAAACTTGGCGTTGGGAAATATTTTCAACAGCCGTTTGGTGTAAATGGTATAACCCGGATTTTTATCGCCAAACAACAATATTTCTTCTTTGGGAAAAACCGACTGATAGCTGGCATAAACGGACTTGCAAACATTCCCGTAAGGATTTTCGCCTTCTTGTTTGAATAGGTTTTGACGCAAAAGTTGGTCGTCGAGTTTCCATAAATCGAAACGCCATTGTGGCTGCAAATCCACATAAAACTGCTCCAAATCGGCTTTCGACCAATGGGTTTTCTTGCCATATTTCCCGTAAAGGTTCACCACAAACTGACATTCGGGCGGAATGATGACGTTGGTATGGGCATCGAAAAGGGTACGCAACAAAGTAGTTCCCGACCTTGGCCTGCCAACAATGAAAAGAAAGGGTATCTGCGTTAAGTCGTCCATTTGGTTTTTGCTTTTTGAATGAATTGAGTGAGGGCGTTGAAGTCGGATTTGCGGAAATGCAGTATTTCGAACATGGGAATGTTGTGCAGACGTGAGTAATACAACCAATAGCCCACCACACCCAAAATATAACTCACATTGGAAGCCATGGCCGCTCCGTTTCCACCATACTCCGGAATCCACAGCAAGTTGAGCAGGATATTGATTATCAAGGCCGGAACAAATATATACAAAGTAACCTGTGGTTTGCCCAATCCGGCTAACTGTCCGCTAAGCACCCTGAACACCGACATCACCACAATGCCGGGCAAAATGATTTGCAACATCAGGCTACTGGCCGAAAAGGCTTTCCCGAAAAACATGGGAATAATGTAGGGCGCCACCACAAATAGTCCCAACGCAATGACCAACACCAGCAACAAAGTGATACGTGTGAGGGGCAGCACATGAGCGGGAGTACTCCGACCTTCGCTGTTGGCTGTTCGGGTGAACAACACCAGGCTCACAGCCAGCGGAATTTGCCACAATTGCTCGGCGATCTGGGTAGCCAACGAGTATAGACCTACTTCTTCGATGGACGAAAGCCTTTCCAACAACAGGATGTCGATTTTGTAGTTGAGTTGCAACACGAAAAACGACATGGAAAACAAAACCCCCATCCGAAGCAGGCTCGCCACGATGTGAGGGTAGTAAGTAACGGATAGTTTAAATTGTTTGGCCAACAACAGCAAGCCTTTCGTTGCGACAAACAAATTGGCCACAAGGGTAGCCACTACCGCACCGGTAAGTCCAAAATCGAGCCACCAAACCAGGATGACAGCCAACAATAAATTGATGGAATTGACCATCCAGTTGAGCTGATTGGCTTTTTTGATTTCATCTTTTCCGTAAAAAACGCCTCCGGCATAAATGGTGGTCAGGCGCATCGGAATGATGAAAAGCACCAGAATGATGAGCAACAAGGTGAAGGAGGAGTCGCGATAAAACCAAAAAGCGATGGCGCTTAATATCATGCCGGCCATGCCGGAGCCAATCAGGATGAGCAATACCGACGAAACCAATTGGTTTTCATTATATTTCTTGTTGCCTAGAAAATATATGGAAGCACCTCTGATGCCTAAATGGGTGAGACTGACCACAATCAACGGGATGACAATGAGGGCGTTGTAAGTACCATAACCTTCGGTTCCCAACACACGGGTGAGTACCACCACCATAAGCAAGGCACTCACCAACGACACCACGTTGCTGTTGAGTACACCTACAAAATCCCTGAAGAATCCCCTTTTGGCCATGGCAATATTCTTAGTTCCCAATGGACTATTCTATATCTTTGGGCTTTATCATAAAAACTGGGAGGTTGACACCACACTGGATTGATCTTTTCACCTAATTATTAATGATATACATTACCCTTAAGGCTAATTTCTTCAGGAGCAATTTCAACTATTTTCCCATCCTTAAATACAATGAGTGGAGTTTTTTTATATTTTTTATACTCTATCAGCTTTTTGTAAGCCTTTTCTAATCCCTCTATAATTTTTGTACTATTGTCCATCTCCTTTTGTTTTATATTGATTTGAAAGGCTTTCCCATCTATACTTTTTCCTCACCAATTGTGTTGAATTACTTTTTATTGCAATAATCTCATAGGGTTCACCAGAATTATCAATTAGCATCCATTCATCAACAATAGGTTCAAAAATATTAAAAAAATTTCTAAGCCCATTAATATAACGTCGTCTAATTACCTCCTCAGAAATAAAATGTCCTCCCTCTTTCACTCTTATTTCAACCCGCTTAATGGCTAATTCAGGTGTATGTAACCAAAAGAACAAAAGTGTAATCTGATAACCTAATTGCTGTGCTTTTTTAATAATATTTCGATACGATTTTGTTGATAGCGTAGTTTCAAAAGCAAAATCCCGACCTTCATCCAATAGACGATTAATTCTTTGGAGCATTAATCTCCCTGACTGAATTGCAGCCGACTCAGGGTTAAATGGAGATAAACCTCTTGCTATTTCATCCGCATTGACGAATTCATCACACCCTAGCATTTCAGGCAAGATTGAATAAGATGCAGTCGTTTTTCCGGCACCGTTACAACCCGAAATTCTAAAAAGCCTTTTCAATTCACTTAAAGTTTTTACAAATGTAATCTTTTCATAATTTCATCTAAAATATTCCACCTGATTATCATATACCGCAAAGGGGAATTAGTGATACGAATCCCAATTCTCCTGAACTACAAGGAAATGTATCGATAGCCGGAAGGCTTTTTTCTTGTCAATTATTCACTACCTTTGCCCCCTACACGCACTTTGCTCATGGCCACTAAAAAAAGAAAACTTCTGCTGGTTAACCC
This sequence comes from Bacteroidales bacterium, assembly GCA_965140775.1. Lineage (GTDB taxonomy): Bacteria > Bacteroidota > Bacteroidia > Bacteroidales > F082 > UBA6244. The sequence continues at coordinate 3,862,274 of OZ223471.1, forward strand.
CCTCAACACCACACGAAAGGGCTTAATCATTCACAAACACGTCATTTATCCGCCCATCGGACTCGGAATTATTGCCACCCTCACGCCCGATAATTGGGAAGTGGAAATTTTGGATGAAAATTTCGAGCCGTTTACTTATAAAGAAGCTGATCTGGTAGGTTTTACAGCACTCACGTCGAGTGTTACCAGGGCTTACGAACTGGCCCAAATCTATAAGGAAAAGGGTATTCCCACGGTGATTGGCGGCATTCATGCTTCCATGGTGCCCGATGAAGCCCAACAGTTTTGCGATACCGTGGTGATTGGTGAGGTGGAAAGCGTTTGGGCCACACTTATCAGCGATTTCGAATCGGGAAAGATGAAAAAAACTTATTCGGGCCAATTGCTTTCCATGGAAAATGCCGTTCTGCCCGCCCGACACTTGTTTCATCCCGACTATAAATTTGCCAGCATCCAAACCTCCCGTGGTTGTCCCATGCGCTGCGATTTTTGCTCGGTGCACACCTTCAACGGAAGTACCTACCGCCAGCGTCCCATCGAAGAAGTACTCGACGAGCTTGAAACCGTGGAGCATCCGCTGGTGTATTTCGTGGACGATAACCTCATCGGTTATGGTAAAAAATCACAGGAACGGGCCATTTCCCTTTTCAAAGGAATCATTGAACGGGGTATTAAAATAGAATGGTTTTGCTCGGCTTCCATGAACTTTGCCGACAACGAAGAGGTGCTGGAATATGCAGCCAAAAGTGGGTGTCGCATGGTGCTTCTGGGCATCGAATCCGAACGCATCGACCAACTCAAGGACATGAACAAAAAGTTGAATGTGAAAATGGGGATCGACAGCTACGAACAGGTGTTCACAAAAATCCATCAATACGGCATCAGCGTGCTGGGGGCTTTTATTTACGGACTGGAAACTGATACGCCCGAATCCATGGCACACCGAACCGAATACATCAACAATGCCTCCATCGACGCCGTGCAATCCACCATACTCACCCCCTTGCCGGGAACGGGTTTGTTCGACCGCATGATGGCTGAAAATAAAATTGTGCTCAACAACTACCCCGACGACTGGCAACATTATCATTTTGCGGAAGTGGTATGGAACCACGATTTGATGGGGCGCCGGGAGATGATGAACGAAATTAAGGACAATTGGGATAAATTGTACAACGAACCTACCCTGAAAAAGAAATTCATACGCACCATCAAGCAAACCAAAAGCGCCACAGCCGGCATTTGGTCCTATGGCTCAAACCTGCAATACTACAACCTGGCCTTTGAAGGCGAACGACCCGTGCGCCATCTGGTGGACGTGTTTGGTTTAGATTCGTTGAAAACCAATCCCTTTGTATAACAAACGGCGGCATGGCAAAAAAGTACAAACTTCTGCTTATCAACCCGCTCAGTACCTACAGGATAGGATTGATCCGCGACCAACACAGCATTTATCCTCCATTGGCCCTGGGCATTGTGGCCGCACTCACTCCCGACCATTGGGACATCGAACTGCTGGACGAAAACTTTGAAAGGTTTTCGTACCATGAGGCTGATTTGGTGGGCATTACGGCCCTTACTTCACAAGTAACACGTTCCTACGAACTGGCTTCGGTGTATCGCGAAAAAGGAATCCCCGTGGTGATGGGCGGCATCCATGTTTCGGTGATGCCCGAAGAAGCCCTCCAATATGCCGACGCATTGGTGATTGGTGAAGCCGAAAGCGTTTGGAGTCAGGTGATTGCAGATTTTGAACGCAATGAACTGAAAAGAACTTACAGCGGAAAACTGCTGCCATTGGTGGAGTCACCCCAACCGCGCATCGATTTATACAGCCCCCAATATGCCTTCGGCAGCGTTCAAACCACCCGGGGCTGTCCGATGAGTTGCGATTTTTGCTCGGTACACACCTTCAACGGCAAAAAATATCGGCCACGACCGGTAATGGATGTGGTAGATGAATTCGAGAAAATCCCACAACAGAATGTGTATATCGTGGATGACAACTTCATTGGCTATTCAAAGAAATCTGCCGAACGTGTGGAAGAGATATGCACTGAAATCATCCGTAGAGGAATAAAAAAAGACTGGCTTTGTGCAGCTTCCATGAATGTGGCCGAGCACGAACGCGCCCTCAGTTTGATGGCGGAAGCCGGATGTAAAATGATTTTTCTGGGCATTGAATCGGAACTGGTGGATCAATTGGAACTCACCAATAAAACCACCAATATAAAAATTGGTACCGACCATTTCAGCGAGGTCTATCAAAAAATCCACGCCCACGGCATTGCTGTGTTGGGGGCCTTTATCTACGGACTCGACACCGACACACCGAAAACCATTGCCAACCGAACGAAATACATGCTTTCGGCCGATATTGATGCCATGCAGGCATCCATCCTCACCCCGCTTCCGGGAACCCCACTATTTGACAGAATGCTGGCATCCGGACGACTAGTACACAATGATTTTCCGGCAGATTGGTCGCGGTACGATTTTGTGGAAGTGGTGTTCAAACCTTTGGCCATGAGCCCGGAAGAACTCACCAACGAGATCAACAAGAGTTGGACCATGCTCTACGACGAAAAAAACCTCAAGCGAAAGTTTATGAATACCCTCAAAAAATCAAAAAGCGCAGCCGCCGCCATGTGGGCATACAACTCCAATCTTCAGTACCATAACCTGGTTTTTGAGGGTAAGCGCGATTATAAGTCCGTAACTGATCATATTTTTTAGAAAAAACATAACTTACCCGACGATTTTCTATTTTTGCACTTTTACAGTAAATTCCACGTTCATGGCCATCAAGTCTGGAAAAACCCCATATAAATTGCAGTCGGTTGCCACCGGAAACATCTTCGAAGATACCGGTTGGTTGCTGGATGCCCCACAAGAAAGTACCCCAACACTCATTCGTGCCCTTTACGAAACCAAACAGATTCAGGTGAAAGATCCTTCGTTTGGGGTGTATCGTTTTGCCGACTGGCTGCCCGTCAACCGATATCTGGTGGGCTCTTCGGCACCCATTACATACAAAAGTGAGGGTTTGGCCAAAAAACTGGGGTTGAACAAACTTTACATCACCTTCTCAGGATATTGGCCAGAGCGGGGAGCCGATATGAAGACCTGCTCCTTTAAAGAAACAGAAGCCTATTCGGTGTGCGGACGCATGGATGCCCACCATCAGGATGTCCTCGTGGTGGCCTCTGCCGGCAATACGGCACGGGCCTTTGCTCAGGTGTGCTCCGACAATAAAATACCGCTGTTGCTCAGTGTTCCCCACGATAACCTCAACGCCCTTTGGTTTGAAGCACCCCTCGATCCATGCGTTAAACTGATTACTTGTGAAGCCGGAAGCGACTATTTCGACGCCATCCATTTGTCGAATATTGCGGCTACCATTCCCGGTTTTGTGGCCGAAGGTGGTGCCAAAAATGTGGCTCGCCGCGATGGAATGGGAACTACCATGCTGTCGGCAGTAACCACCATTGGTGAAATTCCGGACTATTATTTTCAAGCCATCGGAAGCGGTACGGGTGCCATTGCAGCCTGGGAAGCCAACCTGCGACTGGTGGTCGATGGACGCTTTGGCAACAAAAAAGCCAAGCTGATGGTATCGCAAAACTTCCCGTTTCATCCCATTTACGATGCATGGAAAGCCAATTCAAGGGCCATGTTGCCCTTTAGTGATGCTTCGGCCCGCGAACAAGTGGAAATCATTGAAGCCAAGGTGCTTTCCAACCGCAAACCTCCTTATGGAATTATTGGCGGATTGTATGATGCCATGAAAGATGCCGGCGGAGATGTGCTGCTGGCCAACAACCAACAAGGCAGGGAAGCATCTAAACTTTTTAAAGAAACCGAAGGCATCGACATCCATTGCGCGGCAGCCATTGCCACCGCCACCCTCATGGATGCCGTTAAAAACAACACTGTGAAGCCCGACGACCTCATCATGCTGAATATCACCGGAGGAGGCGAAACCAAATTCAGAAACAACAGAGAACTTTTTTATCTGGAACCCTTGCTGTCGTTCAACCAAAATCCGGACGAGGAAGAGGTGAAAGCCAAGGTAAAGGAGTTGTTTTAAAACTTTTCTAATACAAAAACCCAAAAAGCCAGAGGGGAATTTTATTGCCCGTGCCATATTCTATGTTGTCGGCAGCAATATAACTGTTTTTTAGTGCAGCAATTTGCGTAAAGTCCTTGTTCTTCCCCCCTACTTCAAAAGTAAACTGATTGTCCACGATAAAATCACCCTGTTGTGGATAGTTAACCGGATGAGATGCTAACACTTGATTTAAAAAGAAGGTCTCTCTCAAACTTCCGGTATTGGGAGTTTGCTGACTGAGCGCAAAGGAATAATTGGTGTTTTCCAGAAATAGTTTGTCCGGCTTTTGAAGTACGCCAATACCAACCGAATCCTTGTGAATGCCCATCAACACATGTGCGTCTATCAAAGCATTCAAGTATTCCAACAGACTGTTTCTTGAGATTTCAATGTTGCCGGCCAGGGTGGTAATATTGGGCTTGAAAGGCACATTCTGACTCAAAATATACAACAGCTTTTTGATTTTTGGCACCTTCGACACCTCCACTTTCCGAAGCAAGGGCAGTTCCAAATCCACAATCATGTTGATTATTTCCTGTATCCTTTTAAAATAAAATTCTTCGTTTTCGTTGTAAAACGGAAAATATCCTACCCGCAAATAATCTGAAAAATACTTCAGGGGCTTTACTTCTTTCGCCAATTGAAGAGCGATGTCAACATGGTGGGTTAAAATTTCGTTCAACGAAAAAGAGTCCCACTTGATCCCATGACGGAATTCCAGATATTCCCTGAAAGAAAGACCCTGCATGGAATAAACCAAGGCCCTGCGACTTAAATCTGCCCTTGAATTGAGAATTTCCAAAAGCGAAGATCCGGTAAAAACCACCTTCAATCCCGGATGATAGTCGTATATCTTTTTTAATTCCACAGCCCATTCGGGATATTTGTGCACCTCGTCCAGAAACAAATGCTGTCCGCCCATGGCCACGAAATCATCAGCAAAATCGATGAGTCGATGGCTGTAAAAATAAGGGTCATCCAACGAGGCATATAGCGCTTTGGGATTGAGCTGATAGGTCTGCTTGATGTACTGCAACACCAGGGTAGTTTTACCAATCCCGCGCGAGCCCTTTATTCCTACCAACCTTTCGTTCCAGGGAATCCGGTTGAGTACGCTTCTCTGAAAACCCATATCCGTCTGATTAATCAATGCCGTGTGTCTAAATACGATGTCCCTCATGGTATTTTGCTTTATAGAATGAGCAAATATAATACTTTTTGTTTATTCTGATTAACGTTTTTTGCATTTTTTGACATATTTACTCAACATAATAATGCTTTTTCGTGACAAAAGGGATGGAAAGTGGCCTTTTTTAGTTGCCTTTCTCTTGAAATATCTCGAGCCATTGATTGGCCATAGCAATGGGTTTTAAAAGCGATTCAAGGGGGCTTTTAAAAATCGCGCGGGAAGTGGGAAGCAAGGATATCATCACAGGCAGCGCGGCAAATGCCAAACCCAGTGCCTGATAAAACTGACCCATGCCGGCTTTGAAGAGAAAATCGCGTACCCGTTGGTTACGCAACTCAACACTCAGCGAGGTAAAGGCCATAATCACAAACAAGGCACGCACCATCATTTCAAAGCCTACCCTTGCGCCTTCCCAACTCGGGCCAAACTCCTGTGAACCCACATTCCAGAAAAAGGTGGAAAGCACCAAAATAATCACCAACTGCACCCAAAAAGTTGGTTTTCGCAACCGCCGCATGGCCATGCGGTATTTAAAGCCAAAAACAAGTGTGTAAACTGCCACATAGCCCATGCCCACATAAAACTGGGCGTAATTAAGCAGAAACAACCCCAGAGGAATGGCCAAAATATGCAAATAAAGCAACGGAAGCAAGGTGGAAAAACCTGTTTCCATGGAGAAAAATTCCCGCTTTTTCATGGAGACGGCCTCAGTAATGGCAAATTTTTCATGACTCATTTTCATGGCTTTTTTTCCAACCAGATAACCTATCCATCCGGCGAAGGTGCCTACCACCGCATATACCATCAAAAGAGCCCCAAAGATTTCCATGGGCTCGGCAGCTTCAATTCTGAATTGCTTCAAAGCGAAATTGATCATGTTCACATACAATTTCACCAGGTCGAACCCATACACGATAATCATGCTGATCACCTTGTGAAACAAGGCGCTGGAAACACTCAGAATGCCCGCCAGTAAGTAGGAAGGGAGGTTAGCGCCCACCACAAGTATGACCAGTTCAACCAAAGCAGCCTCCATAAAAATGCCGGTCATGGGACCCAAAATCAGGGCGCTGGGCGAAACAGATTTCATGAGGGCGGTAATCAACCCGGCACGGATAATCAACCCGCGTTGTGGCCAAATTTGATAAAACCCGATGAGCAATATGGTTCCGGCCACAGCCAGAAAAGTCCCTGCAAAGGGAATGCGTGTGTTGTGCAAAAAACTTCCGATGATAATTTCCACCGAAGCCCACAAGCCTCCCACCACGGCTGCTTTAATCCAAATATCTTGATCCTTATGTATCCGTTTGGTTAGCATGACAGCAAGTCTTCAGGGGAATTCAGGTTGTGAAAAACCGAAACATTTAATCCCGGATTTCCCGACCCAATGGCCACATATTTGGTGTTTATCTTTTCCAGCAAGTCGATCATTTTGTAGCGACCCGCAGCCAATTGTTGTTCCATTTGCAAAAGAACCGACCGATGATACAAGGCCGTTAAAGGTTCCAGAAACCCGTTGGGATGTCGCGGAATCACCGCATCAAAAGAATGGGCATATGGAAGCAGTTCTACAAACAACGCCTTGGTAACGAAAGGGGTATCGCACGACAAAACCAAATTGATTTCGGTTTTACTTTGCTTCAAACAACTGTACAATCCTCCCAAAGGGCCTACCTCTTGGTGTTCGTCCGAAATCACCTGAAATCCCAGCTTCTCATACTTCTCCAGTTGGTTGTTGGCAGACACAATCACTGTTTCACACAAGGAATCCAACACTTCTATGGCGTAGGAAATCAGCGGTTTGCCGCGAAATTCACACAGGCCCTTTTCTTTACCCATGCGCCGGCTTTTTCCGCCCGACAACACAATCCCGGTGATGGGTAGTTTGGCTATGGCACTCATGTGGTTGGCTGTTTTTCTGACTCTTTCCTGGGCATCAACAAGCAACTGTCGCCGTAGCTTAAAAAACGGTAGCCGTGTTTCAGGGCGAAGTCGTAAGCCAATTTCCAATCGTTGCCGATGAGTGCCGAAACCAACAACAACAGCGTGCTCTTGGGCTGATGAAAATTGGTAATGAGTCCGTTGGCAAACCTAAAAACATAACCCGGAGCAATCATCAACTGTGTTTGACCGGTGAGCGATTCCAAGTGATTTTTTTCGAGATAATCGATAAGTAATTGCAAGGCCACTTTTGGAGAAAAGTCGTTTGGCACTTCCAAATCATAGGGATCCCATTGGGTAACATTGAAAGACGAATCGCCTTGTTGCAACCGAACGGCCATCCAAAACAAACTTTCGAGGGTGCGCATGCTGGTGGTTCCAACAGGAATAACAGGGTCGTTTAGTTTGTTTTTCAGGTGTTTGAGAGCCTCCAGACCTACCACAATTTTTTCCACATGCATTTCATGGTCGGCCAGGGTTGTAGCAGAAACGGGCTTAAAAGTTCCGGCACCCACGTGCAATGTTACGGTTTCGCGGTCCATCCCCTGCCATTTAAGTTGTGCCAGCATATCGTCAGTGAAATGCAGGCCGGCAGTGGGGGCAGCCACACTCCCGTCGTATTTGGCATAAACGGTTTGATATCGTTGAACATCTTCCGGTTCCGCTTCACGATTGAGGTAAGGAGGCAAGGGTACCACCCCGCTTTGACTGATGATTTCGTGAAAGGAAATTTCTGCCGGATTCCAGGTAAATTTCACCAAAAAACCATCCGAAAGCTGGGTCAATTTTTCAGCACAGAGGCTCACCTGCTGTCCGTTGATCTCAATGGTTTTGCAAAGTTTGTCCGACTTCCAGCGCTTCACATTCCCCAACAAACATTTCCAAACCACCCCTGAATTTTGCTGAAAAGCCAATTGAAAATCGTTGACCGGCTCCACGGGTTCCAAACAAAATATTTCGATGGTGGCTCCGGTGTCTTTTTTAAACAGCATGCGGGCTCTTACCACCTTGGTTTCGTTGAAAACCAACAAAGATTTGGCCGGAAGCAGGGTAGGCAGCTGAATAAATTGTTTTTCAACGGGTTGCGCCCCATCATAGTACAACAATTTGGAAGACGATCTGTTTTCCAGGGGAAATTTGGCTATCCTTTCGTCCGGGAGCGGATAATCGTACTGCGCTATATTTATGGTTGAGGGATGTTGCATCTTATAAATTAAGGTGCAAAAATAGTCCAAATCATTTATTTGAAATAAAAATGAAAGATTCGGAATCATTGTTGTCCGGTAAAATTAAACAGAAAACGCTACAATGCTTGATATATATCGTCCGCCCATGGCGGACTTCCCTAAAGTGGGGGTTGTTTCATATTCTACCAATATTTAGCCCCAACGGGGCTGTCCCGTAGGGACATAATGTTGGTAGAAAGCAGATTAAGGTCTCCATAAAGTCCCGTAGGGACGATATTTATTTTTAACCGGACATCAATGATTCGGAATTAAGGAGCAAGTTGAAAATGGTTAGGAATGACCTCCCACCACAATCTTCATAATTTTTATGTTGAGCACCACCCAACGCCAGGCCTGCCAAATGATATTGCGTCGCCAGAACAAAGTGGCTTTGGTGGGCATGGGGGGATAGGATTCTTCGCTGTAAGCTATGGTTCTTTTTACTTCTTCTTTCATCTGATATTAACTTTTATTTGATCGGTTAATCGAAATACCCATGATTTCGTTGCCTTGGGTAGTTCACAACTTTTAATTAAGGACTAAAAACCCAATTTTATTCGGGCAACAACCACCAGAAGGGATAGCCCTTGGCTTTATGTAAAAACATGTAATGCATAAACCACTTGAGCCAGTGTCCGGCAAGTCCGGCCTCGCCCATGGTATAATTGATATCACGACCATATTCGGGGTATTTGTCCCAATCCTGGACAATGGGTGAAACCGTCATGGTAGCAGCGGCACCTCCAATGAGACCGTAACCGGCCGAAATAATGCAGGCAGCACCCATCCTGGCCATGGAAGCCCGGTGTTTCATCTGTGGTTTTCCGGTTTTTATCCAGTCGTAGATATTTTCGGCCACAATTTTACCAATAACTCCCGAAGGCATGCCTGTACGTGGCGGAGCCGGAAAAATAGCAGTGCCATTGGGACTTTTCATGGGTTTGCTAATGCTATGTGGCGGTGCAAAGGCAATACCGACGGCAAAAATATTGGCATAAGTGGGATTCTGATAGGTTTCGGGCCAGTCGGCGGCTTTCCACTCTTCAAAAGGCTTGGCTGTGTAATCAGCATCCACTTTCATAAAGCCATTGGCAGCAAACAACACCGCGGTAATATCTTCACCTTTTTTATTATACGCTTTAAATCCGGGGCCGGAGAATGCAGGAATGAGCATGGAGAAATCGAAACTTTCCTCTCCCTTGGTACCGTCCAGCAGTTCGTAATGCACCTTACCGGGATCAACTTTGGTAACGCCGGCACGTTTGAGCCAGGTAATGCCACTTTCTTTGAGAAAAGATTCAGCAAAAACCTTGGTGGAAGTGATATAGCCTCCGCGTTTTACGTAAGCACCACCCATGCCAAAATCGCCCACTTCAAATTCGTTGGTTATCCACTTGATATCAGCCAAATGCGACAGTTTACGCTTTTTTACCTCATAGGCCACATTCATAATATACTCAAAAGCAGCACCTTGACAAGTAGCCATGGGGTGCCCTGTACCAATAAGAAATTTTTGACGCTCACCTTTTTCCATTTTTTGGAAGGATTCCTGCAATTTTTCCCAGGCTTCGTGGGCATGGTCGTATGAGCAAACGGAAACCGTGTTTTTCCCGGGGCCGAGGCCTTCGGTGGCTTCAAAATTAAGCTTGGGTCCTGTGGCGTTGATCAAAAAATCGTAATCAACCTTTTCCACAGTTCCGGCCTTTTCCTGACCGGTGTATTCAATGGTAACGAACCCTTTGTCGAGTTCGCTGTCGCCTTCCGGGTGAAACGATACCGCTTTGGCCTGTTTGTAAATGATGCCCGCTTTTTTATAGCGTTTATCCAATCGGAAACGTACCTGATCCACAGTCATTTTGCCAACCCCGACCCAGATGTTGGACGGAATCCAGTGATAATAGGCGTTGGGTGTAACCACCACCACTTCATGTTTGCTACCTAGTTTTTTTTTGAGGAGAGCAGAGGCCGTATGTCCGGCAATCCCCGCACCCAAAACCACAATTTTTGCCATTTCGATTAATTTGATTTATTAAGGATTTCAAAGTTAAGCAAATAGTTGCTAATTTGGTATCCGAGTACTTAAATTTTTTTATTTGGTCATCAGAAAATGAAATGAAGAAGAGCAAAGCAACTACTCAAAGGAAATGATTAACTTTGTTTATTTGATTAAATAATATAGGAACATACTGCCTTTGTAGAAATTCAATAACCCCTTACTTGTAATTAGGCCACAATTTTACCCGTATGAATAAGCTAAATATTAAAGACGAATTAACCGATTTTTTACTTTACACCTCCCCCACAGGTGACGTGAAGGTTGAAGTTGTGTTAAACAACGAAACCGTTTGGCTTACACAAAAAGCGATAGCTCAATTATTTGGCGTGAATGTTCCCGCTATAAGCAAACATTTGAACAACATATACAAAAGCAAAGAATTGGAAAAGGAGGCAACTATTTCCATTTTGGAAACGGTTCAAACCGAAGGAAAGCGAGAAGTGGCCAGAGCTATCGAATATTATAATCTTGATGCCATAATTTCAGTAGGTTATCGTGTGAACTCAGCGCAAGCCACACGATTCAGAATATGGGCAACCAATACATTGAAGGAATACATTATTAAAGGTTTTATACTTGATGATGACCGACTAAAAAACGGACGATTTTTTGGGAGAGATTATTTTAAGGAGTTGCTCGAACGTGTACGCTCCATTAGAGCAAGTGAACGTCGTATCTATCAGAAATTAACCGATATCTTTGCAGAATGTAGCATTGATTATGATACTAACTCACAGATTACAAGCGATTTTTATGCATCTGTACAAAACAAGTTTCATTACGCCATTAATGGAAAAACTGCAGCAGAAATCATATACAGCTCTGCCGATGCGAATCTGGAATTTATGGGACTGAGCACATGGAAAAATGCACCCAAGGGAAGAATTCTAAAAACGGACACCATAATTGCCAAAAATTACCTGAGTGAAGATGAAATAAAAAAATTGGAGCGCACTGTTAGTGGCTTTTTTGATTACATCGAACGTATTATTGAAAACCACAATGCTTTTACAATGGAGCAATTTGCCTTGAGTGTTGATAGGTTTTTACAATTTAACGAATATAAGGTGCTGGAAGGCAAAGGTCAGGTTTCTGCCAAAAAAGCAGAGGAAAAAGCATTTTCGGAATATGAAGAATTCAATAGAACGCAAAAAATTGAATCGGATTTTGATAAAGCGATAAAATCAATACAAAAGAAAAAATAACGGAAATTTTACACAGGCCTCCAGGTTGTAAAGAAACACCATTAACTCTGATATCTTGCTATGGATAATGCGAACTATAATGATAGTTGGTTTAATGTGCGGAAAGAACAACAGAAAATAAATCGAAATTAATAATTCAACACACCGCAAAGCCTTTTTCCCCCTATCAGTATTATTTCTATATTTGATTCGTAATAATTATCCCATGAATCTGAAAAACCATATTCCCAATACCATCACACTTTTCAACTTGTTGTCAGGTGTTTTGTCCATTTACTGCGCCATGACCGGGCAGCTCGATACGGCCGCATGGTTTATTTTTGCTGCCGCCATATTCGATTTTCTGGATGGTTTTGCCGCACGAATGTTGCATGCCAAGTCGGAAATCGGAGCCCAACTCGACTCGCTGGCCGACGTGGTGTCGTTTGGCGTGGCTCCCGGCTTCATCTTGTTTCAAATGATTAACATGAGTCATGGACAACCCTTGCACACCACCGAAGATTTCGCCGTTCTGCCTTTTTTGGCATTTATTGTTCCGGCATTTGGCGCCCTGCGTCTGGCAAAATTCAACGTGGACGATACCCAATCAAGCAACTTTAAAGGATTACCCATTCCGGCCACAGGCATTTTTATTGCCTCCCTGCCACTCATCAGAACAGCACTCTACTCCTATCGCGAACAATCGTGGATGGGTTTGTTTTATATGATGATTACCAACACGTATTTCCTTCTGGCTGCCGGAATCATCCTCTCCTTTTTAATGGTTTCGAGGTTCCCCATGTTTGGGTTGAAATTTCAGAATTTTTCAGTAAAAGATAACCTGATCAAGTATTTCTTTCTGGGTGTTTCGCTGGTGCTTTTGCTCATTATGCAAATTGCCGCCATTCCATTTATCATCCTGCTGTATTTGTTTTTGTCGCTTATTCTTTATCTCACCGAATTGCAGGGATAAGGCCTTGAGGTAGTTTTAATTTCCGTTCAATGATTACATCCTGCGGGGAGATTTCCTCTGCATGGACGCTCATATCAAGGATTCTCCTACTTTTGTGCCAAAATTTGGTTCACCCATTTTTTTCTAACATAAAATATGATTGTAAAAAAAGGAAATATCACATTCAGACGTCTTACCATCAACGACATAGAACTGGTAAGAAACTGGAGAAATTCGCGTGAGGTGAACCAATATATGGAATACCGCGACCATATCACCCCGGAAATGCAGCTCGCGTGGTTTCATTCCATCAACAACAACAATAACTTGTACTTCATTTTTGAATACAAGGACGAAAAAATCGGGGTGTTCAACGGCAAGGATATCGACTGGGATCAAGGAACCATGGAAACCGGGATATTTATTGCCGAGGAAAAATATACCAACACCGAATTGCCTTTGTTGGCTGTGCTTTCGTTTGGAGAACTGGGGCTTCGCATTTTTGAGATGAACAGCTACGCTCACATACTCAAATCCAACAAACGGGCCATCAGATACAACAAACTTCTGGGATTTGAATTGTGCGAAGGCCAGGAGGATGTTGAAAACCAACTATATAAACTTAACAAAGACCGCTTTTTTAACCGCACCAAACTGCTCAGGCCGGCACTCTATAAACTGATGGGTGTAAAAGATACCGTTTTGGTTTTCGACAAAGATGATATAGAAAGTGGCTTTAGTGATTTCTTGTTAAGCAAAATAAATCACGATTTGATAAAAGACATAGTTGAAACCCCCGAGGAGGTTATCCTCAATTTTCTCCCCATGTAAAGTTTAAAAACGAAACCATGTACCAGATATGACCATTCAAGTAACCAACGCAAAGTCCATATGGCTCACCGGCCTCTCGGGAGCAGGAAAAACCACGCTGTCGAAAGAACTGGCCAAAGCGCTGAAAGCTCAAGGCATCACGGTGGTGGTTTTTGACGGTGATGAAGTGCGCAAAGGTCTTTGCCGCGACTTGCAATTCAGTCCCGAAGACCGCGAGGAAAATATCCGCAGAATTGCCGAGGTTTCGGGTATGTTGGCCAAACAAGGCATTACCACAATCAACAGTTTTATTCAACCCACCGAAAGTATCAGAAAACACACCGAAAATATTGTTGGCTCCAATCACTACCTTGAAATTTACGTAAATGCACCTATTGATGTTTGTGAATCGAGGGACGCAAAAGGACTTTATAAAAAAGCGCGTTTGGGATTAATAAAAGACTTTACAGGCATCAGCGCTCCTTTTGAAGTGCCAAAAAATGCTCATTTGGAGGTGCAAACCGATAAAGACGCTATAGAAACATGTGTGAAACAAGCAGTTGAGCTTGTGGTGCAGTCGCTTCAAACCTAATATCTTGCATATTTTAACGGTATGAAGGTGTACTAACTATTGCGTTATATTTGTTGCACATTTTACATGCATGAAAATACCTTTTAACAAACCATATTGTAACGGCGAAGAAATCAAGTACATTCAGTCGGCCATGGATTTTGGTCAACTTTCCGGCAACGGTATTTTCACCAAAAAAAATCAGGCCTTCTTCGAGGAACGCTATGGATACAAAAAAACATTCCTCACCACTTCGTGTACCCATGCCTTCGAAATGGCGGTTATCCTCATGAATCTCCAACCGGGCGATGAGGTCATCATGCCTTCATTTACATTTGTTTCTACCACCAATCCGTTTATTCTCCGGGGTGCCAAACTCGTGTTTGCCGACACCCTTCCCAACCATCCCAACATTGATTTGGATGAAGCTGAAAAACTGATTACCCCAAAAACCAGGGTCTTGGTGGTTATGCACTATGGAGGCGTTGCAGTGGATATGGACAAAGCTGTAACCCTGGCAAAAAAATACAACCTGATACTGCTGGAAGATGTGGCCCACGCCATCGAAGCCAAATACAAAGGAAAACCGTTGGGTAGCTTTGGCCATTTTGCGGCTTTTTCGTTTCACGAAACAAAAAATATCAGCTGTGGCGAAGGTGGTTTGTTGGTAATAAATGATGAACAATACATCAAACGAGCCGAAATCGTTTGGGAAAAAGGAACCAACAGAAGCGCATTTGAGAGAGGTGAAGTGGCCAAATATGAATGGGTGGATGTGGGAGCATCTTTTGTACCTTCAGAAATGATTGCTGCCTTTTTGTATGGCCAACTCAACGTAATCGACGACATCCAACAACGACGTATCTCATTGTGGGAAAGATACTTAAAAAACCTGACTCCACTTGCCGTCAAGGGCTATCTTGTGATTGATGAATTTCCTGAATACGCCACCAACAACGGACATTTGTTTTATTTTACGGTAAAAAACAAGGAGCTGCGTAACCAATTGTTGCAGTATTTGAACGACCATTATGTGCATGCTGTTTTTCATTATTTGCCCTTACATTTGAGTCCCTATTACGCCGACAAGCACGACGGAAGACCATTGCCCAATACCCGGAAATATACCGATCGTCTGATTCGACTTCCCATGTTCTATGAGCTTACCTTTGAAGCGGTGGATTTCATTTGCGAAAAAGTAGGACACTTCTTCGAACCAAAACAATAACAACTATTTTTCGTAAAAGTGCATCTCCAGAATGTACTGATATACTTCATGAGGCATCCAAAAACTCATGTCTTTTTTCAATCGGATACCCTTTCTTATAAAACTGGAGGAAATTTCCATCTGAGGTGCTTCCCATAGGGTGATGGCCGGATGATCCGCGTACGAACCCATGTCAAATCCTGGTCTTGGGTACACATAAAACGGGTATTGTTTTAGTAGCTCTTCATAGTTTTTCCACTTATCGAAATGTTGAAAAACATCTGTTCCGCTGATGGGAACAAACTGTCTGTCAGGATACTTCTCGCTTAAATAGGTCAATGTATCGATGGTGTACGAGGGAATGGGCATTTTAAATTCGATGTCGCTTACCCCCAAATGAGGATGATTTTCCACCGCCAACCTGACCAATACCAGTCGATGGTAATCTGCCAAAAGGCTTTTCTTGTCCTTTAACGGATTCTGAGGGCTCACCACAAACCATACCTCGTCGAGATCGGTAAACTGAGCCATGTAGTTGGCCAAAATTAAATGGCCCACATGGATGGGATTGAACGACCCAAATAACAAACCGGTTTTTTTGTGTGTGGTCAACATGTAATTATTGTTTCCATCGTTTACGGTTTAAGCAGTATTTTCCCTCCACTCATATTTCCCAAATAGGTTTTTAATCCGTTGACCACATCTTCCAATGGTACAATGCTTTGAATCTCGGTATGCCAGATGCCTTTGATAAATTTTTCCTGCAATAATTCTGAAATGCGTTCAAAATCATCCGTTTCCATTTCTTCCATCCATGGAGAAAGATTAAATCCCGAAATAAGCTTGTCCTTAAAAATCAAGTCCATTACACTTAAATCTGCCATGGGCTTGTTTGACAAACCACCATAAACCACCAACTCCGAATCCGGCGGCATGGCATTGAATAATATTCCCGAAGCCGGACCTCCCACGGCATCAAAGGCCACCGTGGCCTGCAATTCATGAGCCAGTTGGGTGAGTTTCTCCGGATATGCGTCTTCGGTTTCGTCCAATACATGGTCACAGCCCTGCTGTTTCAATCTTTCCAGGGTTTCGGCTTTGCGCACGATGTTTATCACTTCCAAACCTTCTTCATTGGCCAGGGCTCGCATCAAGGCCGGAACCTGTCCTCCGGCAGCATTCACAATCAATGCTTTACAACTTCTTTGCAGGGCAATCTGAAACAATCCGTATGCTGTAAAAGGGTTAATGGCAAAGCATGCAGCCTGGTTCATATCCATGTCATCCCGAAGAACGAGCAAATTGCGTACACTCACCTTTACATATTCCGACCAGGTGCCATGACTGTCGTCCTGAATAAAAAAACTAACAGGTTTCCCTTTGAGGTGCTGATATTTCCCGGAGGCCTCCACCACGTTACCCGAACCCTCAAAACCGGGAACTGCAGGCAGTGTCTTCACCACGTTGTACGATCCTTGGATAAATGCAATGTCAGAAGGATTGACAGGTGAAGCATGGGTTTTTACCAACACCTCGTCGTCATTGCACTTCGGTAAAGGAAGCTCTTCCACTTTCAGGCTCAGCAGTGCACGGAGCACATTTCGGTTGTATTGAGGAAGTACTACGGATTTCATCATTTTATCAGGAGATTTTGTTATTCTGCAATAAAATCGGCTACTAAAGTCACTACTTCTTTCACGGCTTTGTCCAGTTGGTCGTTGATCACCACCACATCGAAATGATCGGCAAACGACAATTCAAATTCTGCCTTTTCCACACGGATATCGATATCTTCTTTGCTGTCGGTTCCACGCAACTCTAGTCGGGCTCTCAGTTCTTCCACAGATGGGGGCTGCACGAAAATGGACAAGGCTTCCATACCATAAATGGCCTTGATATTCATGCCACCCATGACGTCCACATCAAAAAGCACGTTGGTGCCTGCATTGCGCATACGTTCAACCTCCGAAACCAGTGTTCCGTAAAGGCGATCCTTATACACCTCTTCCCACTCCACAAAAGCATGTTGTTCAATGAGTTCTCTGAATTTTTCCACCGAAAGGAAATGATAATCCTTTCCATCCACTTCGCCTTCACGCGGGGGTCGGCTACAAGCAGAAACCGAAAAAGCCAGATTGGGAACCTGCTTCATCAGTTCTTTCACAATCGTAGTTTTTCCCGATCCCGATGGTGCGGAAAAAATAATAAGTTTACCCTTTTTTACCAGCGTCATCGTTTATAATATATTGAATAACTGTTCTTTAATCTTTTCGAGTTCGTCTTTCATCAACACCACAATACGTTGCAATCCCGAATCGTTGGCTTTGGAGCCGAGGGTGTTTATTTCACGACCGATTTCCTGTCCGATAAAACCCAGTTTTTTTCCTGAGGAGATATCCAGGTCTAAGGTTTCGATAAAGTAGTCGCAATTGTTCTTCAACCGCACCTTTTCCTCGGTAATGTCGAGCTTCTCGATATAATAAATCATTTCCTGTTCAAATCGGTTTTTGTCGGCTTGAACGTCGGCCACCTGCTTGTTGAGTGCCGCCAGGATACGTTCGCGAATTTTCACCAAACGCTCCTGCTCAAAGGGCTCCACCTGCAACAAGAGATCCTGTATCCGAACGATTCTGTCCACAAACTCCTTTTTAAGTAGTACCCCTTCCTGTGCACGGAAGTCATCCACCATGGCCACAGCATCCACAAATCCCTGATGAAGCAATGCCCACTCTTCGGCATCGGCAGTTTCATCGTTGGCCATGAGCACATCGGGCATCTTGACTATCAGCGACAAAGCATCATGTGGTACCGGCTCGCCGGTGGCCTCCGAAAGGTCTTTTATCAATTGAAAATATTGCAACGCCACAGGCATGTTCAACCTCAGCGACCCGCCGGCAGACTTTTCCTCAATGGTGAGCAACACGTCCACTTTGCCCCGTTCCAGTTCTTTCCCGATGAGGTTTCTGATTTCCACCTCGCGTTCTTTCAGGCTTATGGGAACCCGCATATTCAAATCCAGGGTTTTGCTGTTGAGGGTGCGGATTTCGATGGTATATTTTCGGCTGGCAGATTCTACTACCTGTTTGCCGTAGCCGGTCATGGATTTAATCATCTTATTGTGATTTGATTGGCACAAAGATAGAAAAGAAAGGCAGTTGGTGAAATTATAAATGTGGAGATATGCCTTAAGCTGTTTGATACCGGAACGCTCAGATCCGGAATTTTAGATAAATGCTTCCCGATCACACAACCTCTTTCACCTGCAACAACCAATTCAATATTTAATTAAACACTTCTGACATTTCGCGCTTTTCGCTACATTTGCGACATGAGTAACAAAGGACTGTTTTTCGTTTGGCTGTGTATGTGGGCAATAATTGCCCGGGGCGGTTCAATGGACGATATCGATAGCTTGCAAACTCTATTGCCGCAAAAAGAAGGCATTGATAAGGTTCAAACACTCATCAGTCTGTCCGAATCCTACCGAAATGTGGTATTCAACGATTGTTTGAAGTATGGAAACCAGGCATTGAAACTGGCTCATGAACTAAATCAGCCTGAGTTGGAAGCATTGGCACTAAAATCAATGGGCAACAGTTGCTATTTCAGTGGCGAACTCGACCTGGCCAAAACTTTCTATCGTCGTGGTCTTGCTAAGTATAGAGAAAATAACGACCTGCAGGGACAAGCCAACTGCCTGAATAACATAGGTTTGATTTATGAAGAATTGTCGTCCTTCGATTCTGCCGGATATTTTTACCAAAAATCCTACGAAAAGGAGGAAGAAATTGGCAACCAATCGGGGATGGCGGTATCGCTGTTGCAATTGGGCAATGTATGTTATTACCGCGACGAGTTGCAACAAGCCCTCGACAATTATTACCGGGCCATGCTGATGTTTAAGCAAGAAAACGACAGCCTGCATCTGGCCGGATCATACAACAGTTTGGGCATTGTTTACCGGGAATGGAATCAATTCGACAAGGCATTGGATTATTATCAACAAGCCATCCCCATCTTCGAAACACTGAACGACGACCGCAATCTATCCTTTGTATTGACCAATCTGGGCGAAATATACAATTTCGAATTGAAGGACTATAAAAAAGCCCTGAGCTACTACCAACAATCGCTCAACCTAAAGAAAAAACTAAACGACCAAATTGGTATTGCTTTGCTATACAACAACCTGGGAACGCTCTACGCCAACATGGAAGACTCCAAACAAGCCCTCCGGTATTTCGACCAAAGCCGCAAACTATATGAAGATTTTGAAGGAGAAACAGGTCTGGTGATGGTACTGTACAACATCGGATCGCTGTACCTCGATCTCCGACAGTTTGACCATGCCATTGAATATTTAAGCGAAAGCATAACCATGGCCGAAGCATACGGTTATTCCGAATACATCAGTCTGAATCAGGAGGCGCTGATGCACTGCTATGCAGCCAACGGAAATTACACACGCTACGAAGAGTACTTCCGATTGTTTTCACTGAGCAAAGATTCGCTCATCGACAAGCTATACCAACTGCAAAGTCAGGAAACCGAAATAAAATACCGAATAGAAGAAACCCTGGCCGAAGCTAAATCGTTGCAACAAGCCAATGCCAACCAGGAGTCGCAAATTCGAAAATACAAAC
This sequence comes from Bacteroidales bacterium, assembly GCA_965140775.1. Taxonomy (GTDB): domain Bacteria; phylum Bacteroidota; class Bacteroidia; order Bacteroidales; family F082; genus UBA6244. The sequence continues at coordinate 3,882,164 of OZ223471.1, forward strand.
TATATTTGGCTGCCATTAGTGCATTCATTATTCTGGTGATAATCTCTTATGCTCTTTTTTCAAAAATAAAAAAACAACCGTGACCCTCACCGAACCATACCACCTTCTTGCCGAGCCGCTTAAGTACTACCAGGCCATGATTGAAGACATTGAGTCTGCAAAAAAATACATCTACCTGCAAACTTTTAGGGTAGGAAAAGATGTGATTGGCGACCGGTTTAGACGTGCATTGACCAAAAAAGCCAAAGAGGGAGTGGAAGTAAAAATCCTGATCGACTATTGGGGAGCCGGCCCCATCAACGCGGATTATTTTAAAGAGCTTACCGCACATAAAGGAGAAGTTCGGTTTTTTCAGAAAATTATCTACAATACAGATGTTTTCACCCGAAGTCATAAGCGTAACCATCGAAAATTATTGCTAATAGATGACGAGATAAGTTACATCGGATCATCAAATATCACGGGCTACAACCTCAATTGGCGCGAATCGGTATTGCGAATGAAAAGCGACATCACCCCGCAGTTTGTGAAGTTGTTCAAACAAGATTTCAAAAGTTTCAACAAGTACAACATCAACACGCAACGACGAACTACCCCCGTTAAATTTCAGGATTTTGAAATCCTGCGCGATGCTCCTTCCATGGCTTTCAAACGAATCAACAACAAATTTATTCGCATGATAAAAAATGCGCGGGAACAAGTAGTGATTGAAACGCCCTATTTTCTGCCCGGATTTTTGTTGCGCAAAGCCCTGATGGATGCCGCCCAGCGTGGGGTAAAGGTAAATGTGATTCTCCCCAAACAATCCGACGTTACCCTAATCGACATCCTCCGAAACAAATACCTGGGACCACTCAGTAAAAAAGGCGTTAACTTCCTGTTTTATCAAATAAACAACCTCCACGCCAAATTGATGCTCATCGACGATTCGGTTTTTGCTCTGGGCTCCTCCAACTTCGACTACCGAAGCTTCAGGTATATGTACGAAATCATGCTCATTGGTCAGGATAGCCAAATAATCAATCAAATAAAAAAACATACCGCCAGCACCCTTGATGATGCACAACCCTTCGACTATCTGAAATGGAAAAACCGTCCCCTCATCAACAAATTTTTTGAGTGGATTTTGTTGCCTTTCAGACATTTACTCTAAACCTTTTGTTTTTTAACGGAAGTAGTTAAGAACCGCTCCAAATTCCAAAATTTAATCCCTCAAAATGGATTGTTCCGTTGTAAATGATTAATTTTGAGCCCTCAAATAAAAGAGTAACTACTAACCATAAAAAATAACAACTATGGCAGAAAAAATGACATCGAAAAAAGCGATGGAACTTGAAGACAAATACGGAGCACACAATTATCATCCACTGCCTGTAGTATTGTCGAAAGGAAAAGGCGCCAAAGTATGGGATGCCGAAGGTAAAGAATATTTTGATTTTTTGTCAGCATACTCAGCTGTTAATCAAGGACATTGCCATCCAAAAATTGTTGGCGCACTGGTTGAACAGGCACAAAAACTCACCCTCACCTCACGCGCCTTCTACAGCGATGCTCTGGGCAGCTATGAGGAATATATTACCTCCTATTTTGGATACGACAAGGTGCTGCCAATGAACACCGGTGCCGAAGCCGACGAAACCGCACTCAAATTGTGCCGTCGCTGGGCCTATGATGTAAAAGGTATTGAAAACAACCAGGCAAAAATTGTGGTTTGTGCCGATAACTTTCACGGACGTACCATCACCATCGTGTCCATGTCCACGGATCCCGAATCAAAAGCCCATTTTGGCCCTTATACCCCCGGCTTTATTGTGATCCCTTACAACGACCTTGATGCCCTGGAAGAAGCATTGAAAGATCCCAATGTAGCCGGTTTTCTGGTAGAACCCATACAAGGCGAAGCAGGTGTGGTAGTCCCCGACGAAGGATATCTGAAAAAAGCCTACAACCTTTGTAAATCGAAAAATGTTCTGTTTATTGCCGACGAGGTACAAACGGGTATTGCCCGAACAGGTAAGCTGTTGGCTTGCGATCACGAAGACGTGCATCCCGACATTCTCATTTTGGGTAAAGCCCTGTCAGGTGGAGCATTTCCGGTGTCTGCTGTGCTGGCAAGCAACGAAATCATGCTGACCATCAAACCCGGTCAACACGGATCAACTTTTGGAGGAAACCCCATTGCAGCTAAGGTGGCCATTGCAGCCCTTGAGGTGGTAAAAGAAGAGAAACTGGCCGAAAGAGCCGAAAAATTAGGCGTCATTTTCCGTGAAGCCATGAAAGCAATTCCCTCAGAAATGGTGGAACTGGTAAGAGGAAAAGGGCTGCTCAATGCTGTGGTAATTCGCCCCAAAAACGGAAAAACCGCCATGGATGTATGCTTGAAAATGGCCGAAAACGGCCTGCTGGCAAAGCCTACCCACGACCACATCATCCGCTTTGCCCCCCCATTGGTCATCAGTGAAACCGAATTGGCTGAGGCCATCGAAATTATCAAGAAGTCTATTTTGTCGTTCGAATAGCAGTTGGAAAGGGGAAAGGGCCTTTTCAGGCATCATCCCCGAACACCTCGCTTACGACAGCCTTCGGGCAAGAAGTAATACTAAAAAGCAACCCCGGAAATATTCGGGGTTGCTTTTTTTCGTTTTCGGTCGATCATCACATGGGATGACAGGCAGGTTGTTACCATAAAATTCCGAAAGAGCCATCGCAGGCAGGGTTGCCGGACAGTTATCCGAAAAATAGACCTATCAAGATATGGAATTGGTAGAGGATAATCGAAAATATACCGCAAAAAGAAAAGCCCTCGGCCAGGCGGTCGGGGCTTTTCTCATATTAACCTAAAAACCCTCGTAGAAGAGGGATAACCCAAAAAATTAACCTGCTAAAGTTAATCGTTCTTTTAAGAACACAACAAAGATACACTAAAAATGGCCAAATGGTACAAAAAATATGCTTTTTTTTTATTTTGCCTTATGATGTCTGTCGGTCAATGTATCTTTTTTACTTTTAATAATTTATGCTCAATTCGTCAGTATTTCATATGACTTTTTCATTAAGTTTATATTATGTAATAAATCATGTTTTGAAAAAACTGCGAATTTTTCATGCTAAAATGTGCTGAAAATTTAATAACAATTGTTTGTTCACAAAAAAGCTCATGCTTGTTTCGTGACTATTTTCACTCCTGTCATCCTTCGTCAATCACAAGACCTACTTTAGTCAGCTATTCGAATTCTTTCCGGCGCAGTTCGAAGTTTTTACCCAGATAGACTTTTCTCACGTGTTTGTCATTGGCCAATTCCTCCGCCGATCCTGATTTTAGGATAGAACCTTCGAACAGCAAATAAGCCCGATCGACGATGGTAAGCGTTTCGTGCACGTTGTGGTCGGTAATGAGGATGCCAATATTTTTTGTTTTTAGTTTAGAAACGATGGACTGAATGTCTTCCACCGCGATGGGATCCACGCCGGCAAAGGGTTCATCCAGCAAAATAAATTTTGGATCCACTGCCAAAGCCCGGGCTATTTCGGTTCTGCGGCGCTCCCCTCCCGACAGTTGAATTCCCTTACTCTTACGAATATGCTGCAAGCCAAACTCTTCGAGCAACGATTCGAGTTTTTCATTTTGCTCAACCCGGGAAAGCTTGGTAAATTCCATTACTGCCCTGATATTGTCTTCCACGCTCAGGTGTCTGAAAACGGAAGCCTCCTGTGCCAGGTAGCCGATTCCACGCTGGGCACGTTTATACATGGGTTCGGTTGTAATATCCTGATCGTCAAGATATACGTTTCCCGACAAAGGTTTGATCAACCCTACAATCATGTAAAAATTGGTGGTTTTTCCGGCACCATTCGGACCAAGCAATCCAATAATTTCACCTTGGTTCACCTCAACGCTAACGTTGTTAACAACCGTCCGTTGCTTGTATTTTTTTACCAAATCCTTTGTCCAAAGCTTCATAAGGTGCTATTTCAATATCTTACAAAATTATAAAATTCCTTCGCGGAGGATGTCGTGCAAGTGTATCACGCCCATATATGCTCCTTGGTTAACAACGGGCAATTGGGTAATATTATTTTTGCGCATCAGCTCCAGTGCTATCACCACCAGCTCATCCTCGTGGATGGTGAGGGGATTTTTTGTCATCACATCTCCGGCTTTCAATTGGCTAAAATCGCTGTGTTTTTCAATCATGCGACGAAGGTCGCCATCGGTTATCACACCCACCAGATTATTTCCTTCCAGAACGGCGGTAGCACCCAGCCTTTTCGACGAAATTTCGATAATGACCTCGGGCATGAGCGCATCGGATGTTACCGATGGCCTTTCGTTTTGCATGGAAAGATCGCTCACGCGCAAATACATGCGTTTGCCCAGTGCTCCGCCGGGATGAAATTGAGCAAAATCTTCAGCTGTAAAATCGCGCAACTCCAACAGGCTAACCGCCAGGGCATCGCCCATCACCAGTTGTGCGGTGGTGCTGCTTGTGGGCGCCAGATTATTGGGGCAAGCCTCCTTATCAACAGTGGCATCCAACACAAAATCAGCTTGTTTGGCCAAGTAGGAATCCACATTACCGACCAAGGCAATGATGGCATTCTGACGTGCTTTCAGTAAGGGGATCAACACCTTTACCTCCGGAGTTTCGCCACTTTTGGATATGGCCATCACCACGTCATCTTTGCGAACGATACCCAAATCGCCATGAATGGCATCGGCAGCATGCATAAAAATGGCAGGGGTACCGGTGGAATTAAAGGTAGCCACAATCTTCTGTGCAATGTTGGCACTTTTACCTATTCCCGTAACAATTACCCGGCCTTTTGATTTCCAGATAAGCTGCACGGCACTCACAAAATTATCGTTTACCGAATGGGTAAGGTTTTTAACTGCATTCCACTCATTATCTATGGTTGACAACGCCGTCCGGCGGATTTTTTCGGTTACTTCCAACATTTTTTTGTTAAAATTGGTGTTTATGCAATTTTTTAGTATTATATTTGTTCATATACACTATTTCAAAATCCATCACCTAATCATGACGGATTTTTACGATCAGTACATAATTTTATGACAAAGATATGTTTTATCTACCTATATAATGAACGCAGGAACGGATAAATACAAAACCAAAGAAGTGCTCAAAACATTTTTTGGGTTTACTAAGTTTAAAGGGAATCAAGAAAAAATTATTGAAACCCTTCTGGCAGGCAAGAACACGTTTGTGGTGATGCCCACAGGAGGCGGTAAGTCGCTGTGTTATCAGCTGCCGGCCTTACTACAGCCTGGAACGGCTATTGTGGTATCGCCCCTTATCGCCTTGATGAAAAATCAGGTGGACATGATACGAAATTTTGCCACCCAGTCGGGTATCGCCCATGTGATGAATTCGTCGTTGTCGAAAGCCGAAATAACCGAAGTGCGCGAAGACCTGATGTCGGGCAAAACCAAATTGCTGTACATGGCACCCGAAAGTCTGACCAAAGAGGAAAATATCGATTTTTTAAAAGCCATCGATATTTCGTTTTTTGCCATCGATGAGGCCCATTGTATCTCCGAATGGGGGCATGATTTCCGACCCGAATACCGAAAACTCAGATCGATTATCAATGCCATCAATGCCAATATACCCATCATTGCGCTTACGGCAACTGCCACCTTAAAGGTTCAGGAGGATATTTTAAAAAATCTGGAAATTCCGGAAGCTGAAGTGTTTAAGTCGTCATTCGACCGCGACAACCTGTACTATGAGGTGAGGCCTAAAACCAAAGATGTGATCAAAGACATCATAAAATACATTAAAACCCAACCCAACAAATCGGGTATCGTGTATTGCCTGAGTCGTAAAAAAGTGGAGGAAATTGCTGAATCACTGGTGGTAAACGGCATTAGGGCACTGCCCTACCATGCAGGACTGGATGCAGCTACCCGACGCAACAACCAGGACATGTTTTTGATGGAAAATGTGGAAGTAATTGTAGCCACCATTGCCTTTGGAATGGGTATCGACAAACCCGACATTCGTTTTGTTATTCACCACGACATTCCCAAAAGTATCGAAGGATACTACCAGGAAACCGGTCGCGGTGGCCGTGATGGCGGCGAAGGCAATTGTATCACTTTCTACAATTACGACGACATCCAGAAACTGGAAAAGTTTATGAAAGACAAGCCTGTGGCCGAGCAGGAAATTGCCAAAGAATTGCTATTCGAAACCGTGGCTTATGCCGAGTCGTCGGTGTGTCGCCACCGTTTGCTGTTGCATTATTTTGGCGAAAGCTACTTTAAGGACAACTGTGGCGCATGCGACAACTGCTTGAACCCCAAAGAGAAATACGAAGGAAAGGATGAAATCAGGCTGGCTTTAAAGGCCATTCTGGCACTGAAAGAACAATTTAAAGCCAAAATTGTTGGTGAGGTTATCGCAGGTAAAAAAAGTGGTGATGTAAAGAGTATCAAACTCGATCAGCACAAATATTTTGGCATGGGCGAGCAACATGAAGCCAAATACTGGGTCATGATTATCCGCCAGGCATTAATCCATAAATTGGCTGAAAAGGAAATAGAAAATTATGGTATTCTGAAGGTTACCGAAGCAGGAAAAGAATTTATTCAGAAACCATACAGCATCCTCATTGCCAAAGATCATGATTATGAATCGGCTGAGGACGACGATACCATTGTAAATGCCGGAGCCCAAAAGGGCAGCGGTGCCGATCCCACACTTTTTGCTCTGTTGAAAGACCTGAGAAAAGATATTTCGAAAAAAGAAAACCTGCCACCGTTTGTTATTTTCCAGGATCCCTCGCTCGAAGATATGGCCATTCAATATCCCATCAACGAGGAGGAAATGAAGCAAATTGTAGGTGTTGGTGCCGGAAAAGCTGCCAAATACAGCAAACCTTTTGTGGAACTGATACAAAAATATGTTGAAGAAAACGAAATAACACGTCCCAACGACATGGTTATCAAGTCGGTAATCAACAAATCCGGACTCAAGGTTTACATTATACAAAGCATCGACCGAAAATTGCCACTGGACGATATAGCCCATGCTAAGAATTTGTCGTTGAGCGAATTACTAACCGAAATAGAACGCATCGTGATGTCAGGTACCAAACTCGACATCAGCTATTATGTAAACGATAAAGTGGACGAATACCATCAGGAAGATATCTACGATTATTTTTCGGAAGCTGAAACCGACTCCATTGAGGATGCGCTCGAAGAGCTGGGCGAATCGGAGTATAACGAGGAAGAAATCAGACTTATGCGTATTAAATTTTTATCGGAAGTTGGAAACTGATATGCGCCACTTGCTACTCCCTTTTATTTTTCTGCTGCTTTTGGCCGGAACGTCTTGTTATCATAACAACAAAGAGCAGGTGAAAGTGCCCGACAAGTTGTTGTCAGAAAATCAAATGGTTGAAATTATCACCCAAATACAACTGGCGGAAGGTCGGGTGGTGATGGAACGTGAAAAAAACAAAGATTTCAAAATCAACGGTAAGGAATACATGCAGGAGATTTATGAACATTTCGGCATCACTCCCGAGCAATTGGTTGACAACATGAACTATTATCAGGACAAAGATGATGTAATGGTGGATATTTATGATGAAGTGCTGGCCAACCTGAGCACCTTGCAGGAGGAGGTGAAACTAGCTACAAAGGAAGACAGCGATAAGGCTAAACCTGATTCCATCCAACAGTTGAATGACCTCAACACCGCCAAAGCAGATACTTCCATAGTGGCAACCGACACGCTTACATCACAGCAGGATTCGTTAAAAATTACCTTGAAAAAGTAGCCGATCGCGATTCGGAATCAATTCCATCATCCAACTGATAGTTAAAGGTGAGCCGTGTGTCGCTGACATAGCTTCCTGAACCACTTACGGTATAGTTTCCACCCAGCGATTGGCTATCCAGCACCAGCGTGTTGCCCACCACCAGCCCTACGGCCGTATTTCCCAGATCGGCGAAATTACTCAGCAGCACTTCGGCCGTATTCAGCGGATTGGCAGATATAACCACTTGATAATTAAGTCGTAAACCCTGATCGGATACACTCCAGGTACCAATAAATTTATCCGCGGGATTTAAATCACCATCGTCGGTAGGCGCACAGGCGCCAAATGCCAGCATCAAGACAAACAGCCATGCCGGGGCAAAAGATTTCAAATTTCTCATGGGGTGCATTTTTCAATGATCCTGTAATTTTCAGACCATAGTGCTTTAACCTAGCGCGAAACCGTCACTTTTTTGGTAACAACCCAACCGGCTCCATCGGTTATTTTCAGCAAATAAATGCCTGCGGGCCGCGCCGAAACATCCATCTGAAAGGTACGCGTACCATCAAATATCCCGGCATGCGTTTGTTTCAACAACGATTTTCCGGTAAGTTGAATCAACTCGAATGTAACCCAACCCGTATTTTGATCAGAGAGGGAAATATGCAGCACATCCGAAGCAGGTTGAGGAAACAAACGAACCTCATTCCTCTCCGAAAGAGGGTCATCCACTCCAACAATCACCCCTCCGGCATTCACCACTGCTTCCGTAATATTGTCTTCGTCGGGAACCCAAACATATTGTTCAACAATCTGATGATCAGGAGTAATAACAATCACCGTGGGGTACGACATAATATTGTAATCGCCGTAAACCAGATTTCCTCCACCCTGGCTTCCGCTCACGGTGGGGTATGTAAGTCCGAAAATGGAATCGAATTCGTGAACGCCGGTATTGTCGTTTCCCCAATTGATCCCCATAAAATAAACATTGCCCTGATTGGAACCGAATTTTTCGTAACTGCGCTGAAAATCATCGGCATAATCCTGACAAGGACCACATGAGGTAGAGAAAAAATCGATGACCACAATTTGTTGACTGTCGTCGAGGATAGGAAATAGGTAGATGGTTTCGCCATCAATGGTTTTGACATGAAAATCGACCGCCTCGGTGAGTGTGGTTTGAGAAAAAGCAGCCAAAGAGAGTAAGATAAGTAGCGTTGTGAGAAGTTTTTTCATGGCAGATTGCAAAGTATAATTAGTTGATTTCGTTATAAATATGAGTAGCCAACCGACTTGCGCCGATGCGGAACAAATCTTTATTGAGCCATTGTTCGCCCAGTACTTGTTGCACCAAAGTATAGTATATCATGGCCTCATCGGGGGTTGCAATTCCACCGGCGGGTTTAATACCAATTTTTATTCCGGTAGCCTCATGGTATTCTTTGATGGTGTCGAGCATGATTAAAAAAGCCTCCGGCGTAGCGGCAGGCTGTATTTTTCCGGTGGAAGTTTTGATGAAATCACCTCCTCCGAGGATGGCGAGTTCGCTGGCTTTACGAATCAGTTCAATGGTTTTCAGCTCGCCGGTTTCCAGAATCACTTTCAAGTGAGCTTCGCCACATGCATTTTTGATATCCTCCACCTCCTGAAGTACATAATCTTCGTTACCTTCGATGAGCTTTCCACGCGAGATAACCATGTCGATTTCGTCGGCCCCAAATTGCACCGCCCAGGCAACCTCCTCCACCCGCAAACCAATGGGAGATTGACCGCTCGGGAAAGCACTTTCGACGCAGGCTGTTTTTATTCCCGTACCCATCAGATTTTGGTGAACCAATTCGGCAAAAATGGGATACACACAAACGGCAGCCACCTGATCGGTATTTTTTTCGGCACTCTTAAAGTTGATGGCCTGTTTACACAAATTGATCACCCTTTCGTCGGTATCGTCACCACTCAGGGTAGTAAGGTCGATCACCGAAAGTATCCGTCGATAGGCTTCTTGTCGATTGGTGAGGTTAAGGGATGACAACAAATCATCCAATCTGGTCTGGATGGTGGTCGCTGTCTGGTTATAAGGTTTGAATTGATACATCATCATTTTTTTACAAAAATAATAACATTGGGCAAACCACGACTGTTACCACGAAACACCCGCCACAATTTTATCCTCCGAAATCGTAATGCCCTACGTAATTGTATATGAAAAACCATTACATCGAAGAGAACCGATGGCCCTACAAAACAACAGGACGAAAATAAATCAACCCTATCACATTCATTATGTGTATTTTAAAAAAATGTTTTGCAACCGAAACATCTTTGGCACGCCGATTGCCAATAAAGGAACAAACACCGGAATCATGTTGTCGTTAGGCATAAAAAAAAGTCAGGAGAAGAGCAGAGTGCAGTACCAAAAGTACTACAAATGCGACCGGTGTGGCTATATCAGCATTGTAAAGAATTCCAATTGTCCCATCTGTAAAAAAGATGGGTTTACAATTAAAATGAAATAATTTGACCTGCTATGAAAGTAAATCAATACTATTCCATCCAACAGATTGAAACCAATGGTTTGATTGAAAAAAACGTGAAAGATGTGGGCGCTACCATCTTCACTAAAGACAGTAAAGTGTACTTTTTTGAACCCATGGGCAAGAAACAGTACCGCCTTTACTCCGTTATTAATGAGCGATCCTTTTTCCTTTAAAGATCGGATTTTATCCGAAAAAAAGCCTGCCCAAAAAACCTTGCAACGTGCCTGTTGCGAGGTTTTTTTATGTCGGGATCGCTCCAAAACAAAAAAGCTGACTTATACGTCAGCTTTTTTGTTTTCCCGATTATGCGTTAGTCCACAACGAATTTTTGATAATGCACTTCCTTGCCTGCATCAATTTTCAACAAATACACTCCGGCGGGAAGTCCGGATAATTGGATGAGAGAATTGTTTGAACCCACCACCCCTTTGGTGCTGACCAATGCCCGGACTTTTACACCTTGTATGGACAGTATCTCCATGGTGATTTCTTCAGGATTACTCAGCGTGAAATCCACGTGCAATGCACCATGGGCAGGAACGGGATAAACACGCAGGTTGGAAATCCCTGAAATTTCGTCGATAAAATCAGAACACCCATCGTTGCCCGTGGTATCGGTAACCGAAAAATAAGCCGGACTTTGGGCCAACAAGGTTTGTGAAGTCAGGTCTTTTACCAGAACTTTGTATTTGCAACCAATTTCGGTGGAAGTGGGTATGGACCAAAGATAAGCTCCATCGCTTTCCACCGTATCCAGGGTGGCGAGGTAGTTATCTTCACGATAGAGCTCAATGATTACCTCATCTGAGATGTTGTCTTCCCAACGAATGAAATAATCCAATCCATACATCCATTTTTCGCCTCCGATGGGCGAAATCATGTCGATATACCCCCCTTCGGTACCAAAATATCCGGTTTCGGACCAAGGACTTTCAAGCACCTGGTCTTCTGCCTCAGAAAAGGTTTTAACCCGCCAGAAATATTGAGTTTGGGGTTCACCCATAAAACTGTAATTGGTAGGACTGTAGTTTGTTTCCTCTACTACGATATCATTAAAATTTTCGTCGGTAGCCACCTGAAGCGTGAAATATTTAAAGAAACCATTGGGTGCCCATTCCATTTTAACCTCTTCGTTTTCGTTTAAGCGGGCACCATTTTTTGGAGATTCGAGCCAGGGCTGATAGGCAGAAACTTCCAGGTCAGGATATCCGAAAACGAATTCATATTTATCCGAATCGGAGATAACAAAATCAGCGATCAGCTGACCGGTTACGAAATTATATGTGGTAGGCAATGGCTCGAATTGGCCCTGTGTATCGAATTGACGTGCATACACTGTTATTTGCTCCGGCTGACTTATACCCAGAATATCCACATCAAAATAAGCTGTACCTTCGATTGACATCCAATCGGGATACATGGTGAGGCGTTGGGGCAACAACAAGGGGTCTTTTCCTGCAAAAGTCGGTTTTACAGGTGCTTTGCTGTAGGTAGCCACTGTAAATTCGTTGTAGCCAATTCCCCCTAAAACGTTCACTTTCACTTTAACTCCCGTATCCAGTGTATCTCCTTGAAGAAAGGAATAAGTGTTTCCCTGTGCCAAATCGATTTCGGCTTGTTCGGCAATCAGACCATCACCCATAGGGAATTTAAAAGCACGGTAGCTTTCCACATCCGGATTGTCGAAATACACTTCGTAGGCAATGTTGCCTTCGGGATCAACCTCGGTACAGGTGGGAATCTGTGCACCATTGGCACCACCCCATCCTATGAGCGTATTGCCATTGGGTAAGCGAAATGCATTGCCCCGATGCCATCCTTTTATCTGGGTTGGGTAAGCATAAGTCCACACCAATTCTGCTGTTTTGTTCACTTCATCCAGAATAAATTCGTTGACCTTTGAATTGGCATTGGCTCCTCCACGGGGCGAATTGTCGTAAACCAACACATGACCATTTTCGAGACGATAAAACATATGACCGGCCACCATGCCAACACCATCGGTGCTATCTACTCCAATAAATGAAAACTCATTTTCGTCACCACCCAGATGCCACATAATTTCACCGGTTTGACGACTGAGTTTTTTGGTCCAGGTAGGTGTACCAAAGATGATATTGCCATCAACATCCAGATTGATATTGTTCAAATGAAATTCGGCAACAGTTTGTAAATTGGCTCTGGCTCCCCAATTAAAAGTTTCAGGATTGTAATGATCCCACGAACGCCACTGGAAGATCACTTCCCCTTCGGCATCCAGTTCCTGGATGATACCGCCCGACACCATAGCGTCGGGATAGCCGCCATCCACCAATTGGCTCAAGTCCATTTGGGTTAAATAATAGCCAAACATCAGGATATGTCCGTTGGGAAGGATTTGAAAATCGTGTGCTTCGGCCACATATCCATTTTTTAGACCAATGCTATCCATGAGATTCATTTCCTGGTCCATCACCATGTGAACACAATTGCCACCCCCTGTATAATCGTGGTGTGAGGTAAACTGAGCATAGGTCAACTGGCCATTGGGTTGCATTTTTAAGTCGTAAGCATAATCATGTGCCAATTCGCGGTATTTGTACACCTGACCTGCCGTATCCAGAATAAACACGTAATAACCAACACCTTCCACATCGGTGGAAACGGTTAAAAACGTAAAGCCATCGTCGGTGTTACCATTGTTGACAATGGAATAACCCGGAAAATTCGACGGAAGTTGGGCGTGCATGTGGATAGCAGTTCCAAAAAACAAAAGAAATAACGGAATAAGAAAGGTAATTTTTTTCATTACAAGGATATTTGAAAAGTGATCGCCATTGGATGACGGGAAAAAATACTATAATGGTGCAAAGGTAATATACCTTATTGTAGAGGACAAATCGGGAGTTAAAACAGATGCATGCGAAATAGGGTAATTTGAGATTTAAGCTGAGTCCACTCCGAAAAGTAGGTTATCAGGAAACAAGAGGGAGAGGAGAATGCGGAATAAGGTGGACATGTCAACGAACACGTTGGTAGTATTCCGAAAAAAAACAACCTACCTCACTCTTTTTCAAGGGTGGGTAGGTTGCCCATTCGATATAAACCAAATCTTATTTTGTAATCTGCTTTTGCGTGGGATAAATCAGAAGATCATTCCGATATCCTGTGAAATCTTTGTACCAGTCGTTATGTGCAGTTCCGCCGCTTTCGGCCCAATCAGCAAACCAATTGTAAGCTCCCGTAATATCCTGGAATTCAATTACCCAATCAAATCCCTCAGCTATATTGATGGCCCAGGGCAGGTTGTTGGAAGTAACAAAATATCGTCCTTCAGCAATGGAGGAGTCGTCGTCGGATTGACCAAAATAGTTGGTGTCGAAGAGATCAGAGGGAGGGTAATTGGGCAAATGCACCTCAAGACCACGTTCGCCCGGCGCACCATTCACGGTAGTGTTTACAATAATAAACGGGTTAAAACTCCCAATATTCAACTGACTGTATGTAATGGCATTATCTGCAAAAACAATGTTTACCACAATGGTTACGGGATCAATGTAATCGTATGCCAATTGGGTGTTGACACCAATACCTCCCGTAGTTTGGGGCATTATCCGGCGGGCATCATCGTAAACGATAACGGTAGCTTTACTTTGACCAACTTCAAGACCATTACCAGCTATATTAAATACGGTAGTGTTTATGACGTTAAATCCGGTAACGGACACAACATCACCAGGAGCCACTGTAGGCAAGGTAAATCCAAAGCCATTATGATAGGAGGCACCATAGGCCCTTATGGTAAAGGTAGCGGTAATGTTTTGAACAAATTCATTGTTGTCTTTATTCACATTAAAGTCGTAATCGATAATCAGGTCGTTGAAGTCGTAATCACCTTTTCCGGGCCACAAATCTTCATAGGCCAATGTTCCGGCCAATTGCTCGTCGGTACCTCCGCCACCCTGGCCACAACCGGTAATAACTTCTTCAATTGTAACGTTGCGTGGAGTTTCCACCACCAGTTTAAATTCATCTGTTTCGTCTCCGGACGCAGTAACAGTGAGGGTTTGATTGATATCCAACAGATAGGTGCCATTGCTTACTTCATCGTTGTTTTTGTATAAAGTATAGATTTTGGAAGCAATCATCGCACCATCACCTGTGTTTCTGATGGTGAAAACAACGTCAGGATGAATGCAAATGGAGGACACTTCTATAAAGGGATCTTCCACTGTTGGATCCGGAGGACAAGTCAACGCACCTGAATTGACCGTACCTTCATGAAAGCTCAGGTTGATGGCCTCAGCTGCATCAACAAAATCAGACACTGTATGATTATGCATATCTCCGCCACCAAGGGCAATTTCAGCCATGGTCAGAAAATCATTTACAGTCATGTTCCGGAAAACACCATCAGCAAATACCAGTTCGCCCAGGTTATAATCATTAGCAGTGCCAATTTTTCCGGCATCGCTATAATCGCGATTGAGACGCGCAGCGATAATTTGGCTAGCCATGTTGCCTAATCTTTCGTCGGGATTAACATAGTTACGGTTAAGAACACCGCCATTACCTCCTGCCCGAAAGTTTGATACATCATTTGTACTGTTGAAGGTGATCGTGTAGCCATCGGGGTCACCCACCACAAGCGATCCGGGATATATTTCATCAAAGTAGGCATCCCGAATGGATCCAACATTATTTCCGGCAGCTTTTTGGAACCAGCCTCCCTGTGAGTAGCTGGCCATGCCCGACAGGTCGCAACCTACCACTGCTGTTGATTTTAAGCTATTATTAAAATTGTACGACAAGGTTTGATTGCTGATATAAACCATGTTTGGTCCTGTTGCACCATTGTACGACAAACGCAGTTCACTCAGGTACGAGGGAACCGTTATTAAGGTATGAATGGTTCTGGAACCATCTTCAGGATAACCTCTGAAATACCGAACGCTTCCATCTCTGTTGGTGATGAGGAGCGGCTGAATTTCACCTTCTGCCGGAAGGGTAATGTTTACTGTTAAGGTTTGTGAGGTTTTCCAGTCGAAATCTGCAGGAACTACCAGGTCGTTCATGGTAGGTGTAGTCGGGTCCGGGGTAGTAGTATCTTTTTTACAGCCTGCTGCTACTATGATTAAGAAGCTGATCAGGGCAATCAATTTAAGTGATTTCATGTTAGTCATATTATTTAGTTCATCCTTTATGGTCAAAACCTGTGCCGTTGATATAAATTACCTGTTTATCAACATTTTAATCACACAACATCCACCAAGCGACCTTATCAAAATGGGAAGTTCCTGATGCAAACAAACCAAAATGAATCATTTTGATTGGAAGTACGACAACCGATTTAGCCTGGCCAGGGAAAGGTCATCACCTCAGTCAGTTGTCGGATTTGCTCCTGCGCAAATGTGAGGAATTAGTTCAAGAAGGGAGATGGTATTTTAGTGTAGTCCAAGCGGGACAATTTTCGAACCGGTTTATTGAAGATCTAAAATTAATTGTTCGAATAAGCTATTGACGTAATATTTTATCTGCTAACAGCTCAGTCATTAGGCAGCATCATGTTTTTCTAATACTTATGTTTTTGACAGCCAATTTGTCTGTCACAAAAACACTATTTCAGCAGGATACATTACTTATAGAGTCCTCTTTGTTATCATTAAAAAATCAACAAATATTAATGTTACCTAATCACTAGTGATGCGTTAACTTTATAAAAACATTTGTATACAATTGATATTTATATAATTATAAGCGTTCTTTGATTTTTTGATTTGATTTGCATGGTAGTTTTGTGAGAAATCACAAAATTATGAATAGCGGGAAGTATGTTTTTGCTCAAGTTTTATCGCTAATAAATAAATATGAGTTCAATAAATGCGTTAAACGATATAATGGGAATTATCGAACTCGTGGACTTAATTGCTGGAATCAATTTGCTCAGCTCCTTTTTGGACAGCTTACTTCCAGGAACGGGTTGAGAGATATTTGTCTCTGCCTTAATGCGCACAAGAAAAGTTTATATCATTTAGGCATTAAGCGAAGTGTCAATCAGTCAACCCTGTCACGAGCAAATGAAAGTCGTGATTGGCGCATTTTTGCGGACTTCGGAATGTATCTCATAAAACTTGTTCAACCTCTTTATGCTAATTGTTCTGTACCACATTTGGAGATTGAGAATGATATATTTGTTCTTGATTCATCCACCATCTCACTTAGCCTAACGCTATGGAGTTGGGCAAAGGGTAAACGTTCCAGGGGAGCTATTAAAATTCATACCATGATAGATTTGCGAGGCAACATACCAATCTTTATCCACATAACCGACGGTAAATATCATGATGTAAATGCACTGGACGAGATTGAAATCATACCAAATGCAATATACGTTATGGACAAAGCATATATTGATTTCAAACGTCTTTACACCTTAAATCAAGTAGGTGCATTTTTTGTAGTTCGAGCCAAGGATAATTTTCGGTTTAGAGTGATTAAGTCTCGAAAAGTAGATAAAGACATCGGTTTACGCTGTGATCAGGTTGTCAAGCTGGTAATATACAATAGCAAAAAACAATACCCTGAAAAACTGCGGAGGATTAAATACTATGATAGCGAAAAGGATATAACGCTTGTATTTCTGACCAACAACTTTGATGTGGATGCTATAGAAGTAGCTGCACTATACAAAAACCGTTGGCAAGTTGAACTATTCTTCAAATGGATAAAACAAAACCTACAGAAAAAAACAATCTGGGGTCATTCTGAAAATGCTGTCAAAATCCACATTTGGGTAGCCGTTTGTACCTACTTAATAGTAGCATACCTGAAATATCAGCTTCGGAGCCCCTATTCAGTCTATGAAATTATGCAGATATTAGGGATTTCGGCTTTTGCCAAAACACCTATAAATGAACTGCTTACCAAAACACAAATCAAACAAAATGTCAAAGAACAACTTAACTTATTTAATTTCAATGAAATATTAACGCATCACTAGTGTTACCTAATAATGAAGGGTTCTACCCGTCAGTAAACTTTCTATTAGCAAAACTCATTTTCTATTGTACTATCTCCTTTCCAAAGGAAATTATTGAAATACGGTTCCTTTTTTTTGGTTTTAATACTATTTTACTCTCAATATTTTTTTCTTTTATTCTTTTTTTTGAATCTATGTTTTTTCAATATATTTCATGTTTTTGCATTTGCATATTTCCATTTTATATATACTTTATCTTCTAAATTATGCGTATCCTATAAACTTTTTCACATTGCCTTTTCCTTTTCTCATATGCTGAATTTGTAATAGTAATGAAATATTAGTGCTTCCTTTTTGACTGATCTACTTAGAGTTACTGACAGCCTCCATTTAACAGCACTCCTTACCTTTGTAAAGAAAAATTTCACAATCCTAGAATATGAAAATGACAAATCGTTTCTTAAGGTCCTTTATGATCTTTGCTTTACTTTTATCCATTTCAGACGGAGTCTTTTCTCAAGGCACGCATACTAAGACCCTCCCACTTGCTGAGAAGTTAAATCGGCTGAAGGAGCTTGAAAACATGCTCACCTCCCAACGCATCACAAGTGATTTTGCTTCATTTGGCACACCGGATTTCCATGGAACAAACGTTGGAGGTGGCAACGGAATGAATTATTACTCAGGTACCTATCGCCATTCAATTGATCTGGCCAATGGAGTGTCTTTAACCTACAACAACAATGGCATAAGCGTTGGTCAAACTGCCTCATGGGTGGGATTAGGATGGAATCTAAGTACCGGAGGGAAAATAACCAGAAATGTTAGAGGATATCCGGATGATTTAGGAGTTGGGACCTATGTGTTGGATGATTTCGACAATATGGTTTTCTTTCAAGGCTGGATTAGAGGCAACGCCAATTCACCTGCACCATGTGAGATTGTGAACTCTTTTGATGTCAACAGCTCGGAGTATACCAGAAGTGGAGATTTGGAATATTTTACAAGCAACATACTCCCTGATAATCCACCTCAGACAATAACAAAAAAAGATTCCGAACCCGATCTGTTTTCTTTTAGCTACCCAGGGGGTCATGGATCGTTTGTTTTTAGTAGCGAAGCTGTTAGCCCTCAAGACCCAAGAAAAAGAATAAAAACACTTGTATTTGATGAATCTAGGATTACCTATGAAATAGATCCGTACTTCGACATAACCAAGTTCACCATTGTTGACAGAACCGGCACCACCTATATTTTTGATATTCCTGAGAGAATAAACACCAATTCTGGGGTTTTTCCAGAAGACCCAATGAGGGCAGCGTGTTATTTTCTCAACTACCCAAATTTCCAATCCGGCACATTTTCAAATCTATCAGCAATACATACGGACTACATCCAGTCATGGTACCTGCACACAATAATTTTACCGGATAAGAGTGAAATTACATTTGAATATGACGACGAACATATTTTACTTGAACGAAACTTTTATGCTAATTACAGAAACTATGACTCAGCAGATGAGGAGGTTCTCTCAGAGATGGTGAGAAACTTCCCTTTCGACGGTTATCCGACTTCAATATTGCAAACAAAAAGGCTAAAAAGAATCTATTCTGATGATTCTGAAATTGATTTTATTGCGAATACAGTTAGAGATGACCTTTATACTGAAGGAATTGATGATGCCCTGCTTCCTAGATCCCTCGATAAAATCAAAGTCTATTCAAAAATTGGTAGCGAAAAAGTTCTGGAAAAACAAATCGATTTCGTTTACAGTTATTTTGATAGTCAATACTCAACAAATCCTACAGAAAGTAATAAAGGATATGGTATTTTCACTCTTGGCGAATATAACTACGGTGAATATATCTACAAGAGATTAAAACTTGATGAAATATACATTTACAATGGTCTTGAGTTATTACCGCCTTATAAGTTCGACTACGTTAAGGATGATGACGAAAACTACTGGCTTCCGGCAAGATATTCATATTGCCAAGATGCCTACGGTTTTTTTAATTCCAACAATGAAGAAAATTCTTTGGTTCCGAAGGTGTGGGTTTATAAAAACAGAACTGGGCAATACAGATTTAGTATTTACCCGCTAGATGCTAATTCTCCCGATTATTCCTATCCATCTATTTTGGATGGCGCTGACAGAAGACCATCATCAAGAGTGGAGGACGTTTCCATTGGAATGCTAGAAAAAATTGTCTATCCCACGGGTGGTTGTATGCGAATAGAATATGAACAAAATGATTTTGTTATTGACAATGTTCCTGCAAATACCTTTCACGGCAATGGTGTAAGAGTTTCAAAAATCAGTCTGGGAACAGAAGACGCCATTGGGACTACAACTGAGTATAAATACATAACTGATGAACCTGGAAATCTAAGCTCAGGAAAGATGATTGCCATGCCACAGTTTGGACACCTTGACCCAAACAACACAGATTGTGAAAGTTTTTTTCATGATGCAGGTAATCAATATGCATATTGGAGTGGAGATGACTTTAATCAATATTATATTCGAGGCACTCACCCAGAAAATGATATGTCGGAGGGGATTAGTGGTTACAGCCGGGTCGAACAAACAGGAGATGATGTTGATGGGAAAACTGTTTACACCTTTGTTAATGAGGCAACATACAATAGTCACGATCCTGCCAACATACTTTACTCAGCCTACCAATTAACTCCTTCTTTTGCAACACCATCGCGCGCCGATTATAATTTTTCAACCTCATATATAGGTCAATCTGTACCAGTGCATATTAGCGAAACTGAAACTGGGCTATATTTTAACAATGGATCCTATCCATATCCACCCAACACAAACTATTCATGGCATAGAGGAAAACCTCTTGCAAAAGAGGTCTTTGACATCAATGACAATCTTGTTTTAAGTGAAAGTAACGATTACAACATTTTTTATGACAGACATGGGCAGGGCTCAGGTGAAATCGTATTCGGACTTCAAAACGGTTTTTTAAGAAATAATGTCCCCCCGAAAGACGGGGGATGCGGTAATACATCAGAAGTGTATGATTATTTAATCCAACCCGTGACGGTGTCGGCCAAATATGCAATTCATACCGGGGTTGACTCCTACATCTCTACAAAACATAAAACCTATGAACCACAGGCAGGACATCCAATCAATGAAACTACCCACTACGAACATAACGCCTTTGGGCTCTTATCAGCAGAATCTTTTACTGATGAGATGGGAAACATTATTACAACAGAATACCTTTACCCGTGTGATCTCTGGGATCCTGATGTTGAACGACCCACAAATTTAGAAAACGATTTAACAGCTTGTTTTTTTAACGCAATTGAAAACAATAGGCATGCTATACCAATACAGGCGCTAACTTACAAACAGACAAACTCTTCCAGCCCTAAATTTGTCCTCAGGGCCGTTTACAACAAGTACAAATCACTTGACGTGGGAGTTAACCAAACCTTGGAAGTGTTGGCAGAAACATACAGCATAAAAACACCTGGAATTCTATTAAGTGAAATAGCGCCCCCTAAGGTTGAAATGAACTCAGTTAGCAATTACGAATTGACTTTCGACAGTATCCATTTTAGAACTGATATTACCTTTTCAAGGTATAACCCAAAGGGGCTATCTACTGAAATACTCGAAAATCGCGGGAACCCTTCTGCTGTCATCTATGCCTTAGACAATCTTACTCCAGTTTTTGAGGTTTCTAACGCATATCTGAGTGAGATTGAATACCAAGGATTTGAGAACCACGAAAGCTATGGTTGGACAGTTACTTCTGGTTGTAATAAAAGCGGGCAATATTCCAAGTCAGGAATCAAATCGCTTAGCATCCCTCAAAACGATCAGATCAGTAAATATGTAGGCTTCGATTACTACCCAACAGGAGAAGGATATCAGGCCAGTGTTTGGGTTAAAGGAACTGGTAATTTGAGGTTAACATTAAATTTCAACAACTCAACAATTGTAAAATCAACCGAAAGCAACGCTTGTCCTGATTGGAAACTACTCACTGTTTCTGTTAGCCGGGAAGAATTAGACGCACAAAACATTCAGCATGTTGACTTGCTGATTTCGCTCCAAAATCTAGGTTCCGGAAACATGTTTGTTGATGATGTGCTGTTTGTCCCCGATGACGCATTTTATCAGGCACTGGTGTACGATAACCGTTTACGTTTAATTTCAAATTTTGATGTAAACAACTATTATTCAAGTTTTGTGTACGACGATTTTAACAGGCTAATTTATGCCAAAGACAATGATGGGAACATACTTGAAGCTAATGAATACTTTACTGGAAACCCCAGCAATTTTGTCTGGTACCCTCAAAATCCAGAGGATACCGAAATTCAAGCCATGGAAACAATTAGTTTCGTGGCCAACCTAAAGACCGGTACCAACAGCTATTTTGTTTATGGTGACGGAACTTCATCTTTACCATTGACTAATGGTTTAGCCAATCATGTTTATGAAAACCCTGGTGAATATACCATCACTCTACATGTAACAACATCTGAAGGATATCATTATTCGACAGATAGAATTATCAAAGTTTTGCCCCAATAATTAATTATTGTATAAATACCTAAAGAAATGAAAAAGAAAACATTCATATACTTAGCTCTAATATTCATATCATATAACTTATTGGGACAAAGTTATACGCATTCCTTTAAAAAAACACAGAGAATAAGAAAGCCTGTCACTGACCAGTCCGGAATTGAGGATCTAGGAGTCGAATCTAAAGATGTTTCCATTGTTTACAAAGATCAACTTGGAAGACCTATCCAAATTGTTAACCAACAAGCATCTCCCAACCAAAGGGACGTGGTAAAATTCTGGATATACGACAAAGCTGGCCGTATTCCAGTCGATTATTCGGCTTATGTTGACAACTCCTCAGATGGAACATATAAGTCATCTCCAACTTTTTCGCAAAGCAATTTCTATCAAAAAGAATGGGGAGTTGCCCATACAGTTTCACCATTTAGCAAATCCTTTTACGAGTTGTCTCCGCTTTCCAGAGTTACCGAACAAGGATCAGTTGGCTATTACTGGCAACCTGGGACAGGCATTCAGGGGCACACTAAGAAATTCCAATACATGCTGAATCATTCGCCAACCATCCTGAAAATAGGTGTGAATATAAGCAATGGGAACTTGGAGATATTAGCTAATGACAAATACTATGATCAGGATGTTTTAAAATATACGGAATCTATCGACGAAGACAACAACAGACTGGGACAGTTTACTGATCAAATAGGAAATCTTATTCTAAAAATATCATATACTGAGAACGGCAACGATGATCTTTACACGTACTACGTTTATGATAATCTCAACAGATTAAGCTATATTGTAACCCCCTTGCTTGCCAATGAACTGATGGGTCTATCTTCGGCTTCCCTGTCTTGGAATGATTTGCTCATAAAAAACCTGGCCTTTGCCTTTAAATATGATGAGATGGGTAGGCTTTCGCAAAAACTTATATCGGGAGCAGAGCCCATCTGGTATGTATATGATAACTACGACAGGTTGGTAATGGAACAAGATGGCAATCTGCGTTCCGAAGGAAAATGGAAGTTTGTAAAATATGACAAATTATCCAGACCCCTGATTGAGGGTGTTGTAACCAAGACCATTGGATTAACACGTGATCAGGTACAATCTGAAGTTAACACATATTATGAAAATGGTGCGCTAAATTTTGAAAGGACTGATTTTGGAAATCACAACAGTATTCATGGCTATTCAAACAACGCATTCCCTCCGCTGAATTCAAACTCAGATATTTACACCGTGTCCTACTATGACGATTACACCTTTGATTTGGATAACGAAGTGGAATTTGACCCCACTTTGGGAACCCGACTTGATAAACCCAAAGGATTGTCCACAGGCAGCAAAACAAAAGTTCTGGGCAGCAGTCCTGAAATTTGGATGTTAAGTGCTCTATATTATGACAACAAGTATCAACTTATCCAAACCTGTGTGCAAAACCACCTGGGAGGCGAGGATCGGCAATCATTCTCCTATGAATTTGATGGAACCTTAATCACACGCCATCATGTACACAATGTAGATCCCAATACCTTTATCAAAGAAAACAAACAATTTGAATACGACCACAAGGGTAGATTAAAAGCAATGGATTATTATATACAAAACAGGGATAATACCTACCGAATGTTTTCAAATACCTACAATGAACTGGGGCAATTGTTGGAGAAAGACATACTTCAGGAGGAATTGCCTCAAGGACTCACCTCTCTTCAATCCATCGATTACAGATACAACGAAAAGGGATGGCTTACTCGAATCAATCAGAGTAACATCACCAATAGCAACACCACCATCGATTTTCATGAAATTCTGGCAACCGATGAGTTTGTAAAAGGTCTAATTGTTGATACAGTTGCGTTTGAAGTAGTGGGGTACGACGATGGGTCAAAAACTGGAAAAGAATCCATTACCATACAGATTCAGGATAAAAAAGAATTAATAATTGCCAAGATAAGTGACACCTCTGATGTTAGGACATATAAGTTGGATGAAATTGAAAATAGCATTCTTTATCGGGAATCAGTGGATTCTATTACCTTTGCAAAGTTATTAGGAGCTATTTCAACTCCCTATGTCATTAATATGTCAGCACTTGAGTACACAGAATTTGATAGCAAGGAAATGATATCAGAAGATGTTTCTGAGAAAGTTAAAATCTACCTGCACGATATGAGCGTGTCTGACGAAGTGTTGATTGAGAAAATTAGCAACAAAGTACTGGAGTATTTTTATGACCGAACAGCCCTATTGGTATTTAACGAAGACCAAAATGACATTTTTGGAATGGATATCTTATATCAAACGGGATTGTCGCAACTGGGAGGAACAATAAAATACAATGGGTTAATATCTGGAATAAGGTGGCAATCGTCTGAAAACCCGGGTGTTAGGGGATACGGATACACGTACGACCAACACAACCGATTTAAAAATGCCAATTATGGTGACTACGACAAAGGGATTTGGACGGTAAACAACCATTATACCGTCAACAACATCAACTACGACGCCAATGGCAATATTCAGTCGCTAAAGCGTATGGGAGTAACAGGCTTTAACGGACAAGACCCTGTTTATGGAACAATTGACGACTTGGCCTATACCTATAGTTACAAATCCAATCAACTGTCCAATGTGGAAGACCTTTCCGGATTTGCCAGCACCATCATTCGTAACTTTAACAACAACTCTATACTTCAGCTTGAATACACCTACGATGCCAATGGCAACCTTAAAAAAGACCTGAACAAGGAAATCACCAATATCGAATACAATATTTTTAACAAGCCCTGCGAGGTTGATTTTTCTGATGGGCGCAAGCTCGTTTTTACATACAACTCTGCAGGAGCAAAACTGAGTTACGCGGTTTATAGCAATACTCCTGCTTTGTTAAAACAAAATGACTATGTAGCAAATTTTGTGTACGAGGATGGTACATTAAAATACGCATTAACCGAAGAGGGTAAAATGGATTATGATGCCAACACCAGCAAGTTTGAAGCAAAGTTCCTCTTCAAAGACCACCTAGGCAACATAAGAGCAGTATTTAAAAAAGGTATTGACGATAAAGTGGAAGTACTCGAAGAGCATCACTACTACCCCTTTGGCATGCTGATGTCCGGAATTGATTACACCAGTGGCACACCCAGTCCTTATCTGTATCAAGGAAAAGAGTTCATGTCCGATTTCGGATTTAACCTCTTGGATTTTGATGCACGTATGTTCGACAACCAATTGGGCAGGTGGCATGCCATCGATCCGGTAATGCAGTTTGCCAGCCCATATGTGGGCATGGGGAATAATCCGGTATCGCTGACCGATCCTGATGGAACTGCTGCTGGTGGAGGTATTTGGCCATTTAGCTCGAAAAAAAAGCGCCTTTCGGACCCAGATGACTTAAGTGTGCACGGTGGGCATACATATCAATCTTGGGACGAAATTGATCTTGGTGTATATTCATATTCAAATTCTGGTGGCTCATATAATATCGGCGAATTCAGTTCATCTATAGGCCCATCCGGCGTCTCTCATGGGTCTGGTGGAGGCGGAAACGGTAGTAGCTATATTATTAGACAAAGTCCCGAAGATCTTGAATACGAAATATCTCCACCTTTCGTTGGTGGCAACGAAACGGTTTCAAAGGAAGAGCAGATACAATCACAAACTCAACAAATTTGGAGTGTTATTTCCATGGGGCTTGCGAATGGGAGTTTTAATGCCACAAATGGAGGGGCTGGCGTTTCTATATATGCTGGAACTACTTTATTACAGGGGGCTGCTGTTAGGGGGTACTATAATTATAAAGTTGGAGCAAATCCATACCCTGCAGGCTCACTAGATGCTAAAATGTATAGGGCTAATCTAAAAGCTCAATTGCGCCCGTGCACACCACAGCCTTTTAGAGCACACTTAAATTACACACGTCCACTTACAGGTGAATTTTCAAAAGTCTCAAGTGGTGCTGTAAATAATGCTTTAAAAACAAATGGAGCTTGGAATGCTGTTGGTAGATATGGTGGCTATGGTGGTGGAGTATTTATGGCTTATGGTGCTTATAATTCTTATGTGAATATTTCAACTGCTGATAACGTTGGTCTTGCAGTTTCTAGAGAAGCTGGAGGTTGGGCTGGTGCAATTGCAGGAGGGTATATGGGAGCCGAGATTGGCGCTGCGGTTGGAGTCTGGTTTGGTGGTGCAGGAGCTATACCAGGAGCATTCATTGGAGGAATAATTGGTAGCGGAATAGGATATTTCTCTGGTTCTTCGGCTGGAGAAATGATTTATAATCATTAAAATAATGAGATGAAAATTAGCGATGCAGTATTAAGTAATTTAAAAGAGTTGTTTTTTCACCAAATCAGAAAAACTGAATATGAGTCTGTCTTTTGGTTTAAAAATTTACATAATAGTGAGGAGTCTCTAAAGTTTATTATTGATAACATAAATGATTTAAATAAGATACATTCATTTATTGATGATAAATTGAATAATGAATGTGATACTTTGGATATTTATCTTTGTTTAGGTGAAAATAAGAATTTAGAACTTGTGATAATTTATTCACCACTTGAGTATTATGCTTCAGATAAAGTTGTTGGCTGTTACGAAATTAATGGTTCATTAGATGAACTAGTTAGTAAGTATAAGTTGACAAAGATATGGTAGTCATATAAAGCCTGGCAAGTCCAGGCTTTTTTTATGCTTTAAAATTTAGCTTTACCATCCAAAAGGTCTTTCATCCTTTTTTTTAGTCAGCATCGTTAATAATAACAATCAGTGCGTATTCTTCATCTTCATCGAGTTGGCTAAATATACAGGTGTCGAACTACTTTACGTTTAAGATCACTAAAACGGATAGAGTATATGATCCCACTAGATATCCTTCCAACATCCAAAACAAGTAAGTGTCAAGCACAAACAAGCTCGATTAGTCGAAATACGCGATGAATTGGTATATTTATCTTATTTTTGCCACTTGATTACAACACAAGTTTTGGTTGAATATGCACATTAAAGTTTTGCAGGGATTTTATATCCGATATTTTTCTGTTGAAGAAGCAGCTAAAAAAAATCGCTTTTAATATGAGAACAAATGAAGCCCGGTTTTTAAGGATCGTACTGAATATTGTTGTTCTTGTGATTGGCCATACAGCCGTCGGTCAGAGCGAATCAAATATTTGGTATTTTGGCGACCATGCAGGATTGGACTTTAGCGACAGGGAAAATCCAATTGTTTTAACACACAAAAGTTTCTTCCAACATGAAGGATGTGCAACAATATCGGATTGCGAGGGGAAATTGCTATTCTCGACAAATGGAGTGGCAATTTGGGACAAGAATAATGACACCATGGCCAATGGCAATGATTTGGGAGGAAACAACTCAACTACTCAATCTTCTCTAATAGTACGACTACCTGGTTCAAATCATGAATATTTTGTATTCACAATAGACGATATTGAACTATCAAAGGATTTAAGATATTCAATTGTTGACATGTCGTTAAACAACGGATTAGGGAGTGTGACGCAAAATAAAAATGTTTTTGTCCACTCTCCCGTAGCAGAGAAACTTGTTGCCGTGGGACATCAGAATGGGAAAGACATTTGGATTATTACGCATGAATGGGAAAGTGATGCTTTCTTGTCATATCTGCTCACGGAAACAGGTTTGGCAGCTTCACCAATTGTCAGTAATACAGGAACGATACATTCCGGAGGAAATTGGCATAATCTAACGAACGGGTGTGGGTATTTAAAAGCTTCGCCAAAACAGAACAAAATAGCATTGGCCATCAGAGATTTGTATTGCGAATTGTTCGATTTTGACAACACCACCGGTATAGTTTCAAACCCAATTACATTTGACATCGGACCCATGAATTATGGGCTTGAATTCTCACCAGATGGATCGATATTGTATACCTCCGATGCTCGATCTGGCATAGGAAACATCTATCAATATGATTTAAGTGGTACTCCAAGTTCCATTTTAAATTCAAAAACTCTCATAGGGACATCAGGGAATCAAAATGGAGCCTTGCAATTGGCACCGAACGGAAAAATTTACATTGCCCAAACATACAAGGAACATCTAAGCACAATTAACAAACCCAATATTTTAGGGTTAGGTTGCGAATTTGACAGTGCCGGCATTTCCATTTCTCCCAACATATCCCACATGGGTTTACCAAATTTTATTATCGCTCATGATGTATTGCCTAAGTTAGATTTGGGAAACGATACAACTTTGTGTGCCGGAAGCTCGTTGGTTTTAGATGCTACAACTACCAATACTACCTATTTATGGTCAGATGGTTCAGAGCTACCAACCTTAGAAATTTTGGAAAGCGGTGTTTTCTGGGTCAAACAAACAAATAATTTTTGTAGTGTTATAACAGACACTATCGAAGTAAACTTTACTCAAAAACCAATTGTACATCTTGGCAACGATACAACAATCTGCGTAAACGACACCTTATCATTAGAATTGTCACTGGATGATGTAACATATTTGTGGTCAGATTTTTCCTTCGATAATTTCTGTTTGGTAACAAAGCCTGGCATATATTGGGTTGAAGTCAATAATTCGTGTGGGATGGTAACAGATGAAATCGTAGTTCAGTTTGAAAAATGCGGATGTGAGGTGTACTTTCCGACTGCTTTTTCACCGGATGGTGATTTGCTAAATGATATCTTTCTGCCTATAGCAGATTGCAATTTTACCCTGTACGATTTTACTATTTTTGATAGGTGGGGTCAGAAAATTTTTGAAACGAAAAATCCTATGGTGGGATGGAATGGAAATTTTGGCAACAACAAGGCTCCATGCGGAGTGTATATTTATCGCTTCAACTACAAGAGTTTTGACTCTGAAGTGAAAATAACAACAGGAAGTGTGACCCTGATCAGGTAAGTTTTACTTATTTGCAAATACTATCCGCATATTTTAGGCATCCGGAAAACTGAATTGGAATTTGCCACTGTGGCCTTTAAGCACATTAACACATATTTGTGTTCTGTATTTATATATATAAATTAACTTATTTTTTTATTTTTTTCTTTTTTCTTTACATTATTCAATGTACCAATCATTTTGTTCATGTTTGCATTTGCGTATATCTCTTTTATTATCATTTAACATATTTTCAAATTAATTTTTTGATATTTATTTCCTAAAGATTTTCTGGCAATACGGGAATATAAGCAAAGTTCAACAGAAATCGTTAGCAATATACAACATTGATGTTCTGCATTATACAATTGCTACCATTTATCTATTTCATTTTACCTTTGTAGTGACAACAAATCAAAATTACAAGGATGTTTGTTAATAAATATGTTAAGTTCCACAAAGTAAGAGCTCTTTCACTAAATGAAATCCTAGTGGTGCTCGTAATAATCGGGATTTTGGTTTTACTTGCTTTGCCAAGACTTATGCCATTGATCTCCAGGGCAAAGGCAACAGAGGCTAAATTGCAATTAAATCACGTTTATACATTGGAGAAGAGTTTTTTTTACATGAACTCCAAATACAGCGATGATTTTGATCAAATAGGCTTTGAACAGGAAAAGCTGATTTCTGATGATGGTAACGCAAACTATCTAATAGAAATCGTGGAGGCTGATATGTTGGGATTCAAAGCTACTGCTACATCCGTAGTAGATTTTGATGGTGACGGAATCTACAACGTTTGGCAAATAGATCAGGAAAAAAAATTAGTTGAAATAGCGAAAGATTAGAAACTACTATGGCATATGTAATTAGTGTTGTTGTCGTTATTTTTTTTCTATTTAATTTTTATCAGGATTTGGTTAGCAGAAGTATCTACCTAATCAACCTGCCACTTGCAGCCCTCTTGTTGATATCGTATGCATGGATAACACACTCTTTCGTTTCAGATACAGTTTACTTTTTGATCAACATCGCCATTATCACGATTCAGGTGCTTGGCGCATGGGGATTCATCAAAATTTTCCAAAACGAAAAGCAGGGGGGCTTTTCCAATCACATAGCATTTGCGGATATTTATTTTTTGTTTCTCCCCACCATTATTTTTTCACCTCTTCAACTAATAATTTTCGAGTTAGTAATTTTTATCACTAGTCTTATCATTTCCGCTTTTATTTTTTTATTAGTAAAAGTACCAAAGCCTGTAACGGTACCTCTTGCTGGAAATATTAGTTTAGGTCTCGCTTTGGTTGTAGTACTTGAGACTTTTTCCCATTGTGCGATAAGAGAATTCTTTTTAACCTATTAATTTTACAACGAAACTTGCTCATTCATGGACTATATTGAATTGAATATCGCTCAGTTACAGATAGTTTCAGCAAAACAAGCTTGGGAGTATAAAATTATCCCAAAAGCTCTAGATAACCAACACATCGAACTTTATAGTGTTGAGCACACAGAAAACTGGAGCAGGATTGAGGAGCTTGAATTGATTTTTGGAAAAAAAGTTATTCTTACCCCAGTAAGCGAAGAGAAACTTATTAATACCCTCAAAAAGTATTATTACCACAACAACATAAAAAAGGGAACCATAATAGAGAAATCATCTTCCACCGATTTTGTTGAAACGTTAATCGAGGAAGCCTTAAACCTGGGGTCAAGTGATATTCATATAGAGCCAGAAGAAAACTCTGGCAGAGTACGTTATCGGGTAGATGGCAAATTGGTGGAAAGGTTCTCACTTAAATCGGCAAACTATCAAGGGATTGTTAATAAAATTAAAATACGGGCAAAGCTTGACATCACCGAAAAACGATTGCCACAAGATGGAAGAATGTCGTTTAAGAAGGATGGCGTTGAATTTGACATCAGAATGTCCGTTCTCCCCACCCTGTATGGTGAGAAAATTGTCCTCCGTTTGTTAGGTTCAGGACAGGAGAACCTTACCATTTATCAAATTGGCTTTTCAAGAAATCAGCAAAAAGAATATTTAAAAGCAATTTCAAAAATCAGCGGGATAGTACTTATAAGTGGGCCAACAGGCTCAGGCAAAACTACTACCCTCTACACCACATTAAAACACCTAAACACACCTCAATATAACATTCTTACAATTGAAGATCCTGTAGAATATACCATTGAAGGAATAAACCAAGTGCAGTTAAAAGAAGCCATTGGGTTAGACTTTAACAAGGCACTCAGAACCTTTCTCAGGCAAGACCCTGATATCATTATGCTGGGCGAGATTCGTGATGTTGATACTGCAAAAATGGCTATCCGATCAGCTTTGACTGGTCATTTGGTTCTTTCGACAGTCCACACAAATTCTGCTTGGGGTACGGTTTCAAGATTAAAAGATATGGGAATTCCAGACTATCTACTTGCAGACACACTTAACATATGTGCAGCGCAAAGATTAGTAAGACTTCTTTGCGATGAATGCAAAGAACCCGCATCTCCAAATGCACCTTTATTGCCTGCAAGGTTTAGTCAGCGAATAAAAAAAGATTCCACTACCTATAAATCTACCGGGTGCCCTGCATGCCAATATACAGGTTTTAAAGGAAGAAAAGCGCTATTCGAAATAATTGTAATTGATGAGGACTTTCGCAATTTAATAAAAAATGGTGATGATGGATTATTGGAATTAAAAATTGAAAAACAAATTGAAAATCTTGGCGATGCAGCCTTCAACCTTTACAACGAGGGATATACATCTCTTGAAGAAATACTACCCATCCTTTTAAGCAATGAATAAAATGAACAGTAATAAAATAAGCATGTTGGTATTAATCCTAATTAATCTATGCTTTTCTACCGCATTGTTTGGTCAAAACAGAAGTAACTCAAAAAACAATACATTCGATTCCATTGCAGAATTTATACCTGAACTAGATCAACCAGTTGACATAAGTGTTAACCATTTACCTATTCAAGAGCTTATCCGTTCAATCGCAATCGCAAATAGAATTAACGTTGTAATTGATCAATCTCTTAATTTATTTATAACATACAACTTCGTGGACGTCCCTGCAAAGGATGTATTTTCGTATTTATGCGATACGTATGAATTAGATGTTTTATTGAATGGCAAGATAATATCCTTTGTACCAGCAAGGCAAATTGATTCTGAAAAAGCAATTAGAGAGATTGACATCCGATACGACACCACTTCTGCTTTATTAACCATGAACTTAAGAAATGATAGCTTGGAAAGTATTGCAAGTATTGTGACATCTCTTACAGGCACCAATGTTCTTGTTATGCCCGAAAGCAGGAGAAAGACTGTTAGTCTTTACATTGAATCAGTAAAAATCGAAGATGCCTTGTCCATGCTAGCCTACACTAATAATCTACAACTTGAAAAAGAAAAAGGTTCTTATATTTTAGGCATAACAGAAAATATTGCATCCAACAATAAAAATGGAGTTAAGAAAGGAACTCAGGGATTGATGAATGTTGAGGTTATTGGTACAGACAAATTAAAAATAAACGCAATGGATGCTCCAATATCTGAACTTGTAAAACAGGTTTCAAAACAATGTGGGGTTGAGTATTTCATTTATTCTGAACTTAAAGGAAACGCCTATTTATATTTGGATGGTGCATCATATGAGGAGTTTCTTCAGGCGCTGTTCAATACGACCTTATACACCTATAAAATTGACGATGGGGTTTGGTTAATTGGGGAGAGACAGGCAGAGGGTCTTCGCGATACCAGAATCTATCAGCTTAGGTATAGATCGATTAAAGATGTTAACGAAGCCATACCAAAAGGTCTTATATCAGACGTGTCAGTATTTGAATTTACTGATCTGAATAGCTTAATTATAAGTGGATCAAAACCTGCCATCAATGAGGTCATTAGTTTTATTCAGAAAATTGACAAAACTGTACCGTTAATTTCTATTGATGTCATTATTATTGACAATCGCACAGGATATGAAGTTACTACTGGCATCACCGCTGGTTTAGCAAAAGAACCTGTAGCAACATCAGGACAAGTATTCTCGGGTATTGACGCAACATTCGGATCAGAGTCCATTAATAAACTTATCAACAGCTTTAATGGTTTTGGATCTGTAAACCTTGGTACTGTATCTCCAAATTTTTACGTGTCACTAAAGTTTATGGAACAGCAAGGAATAATTAAAGTAAGGTCAACGCCAAAGCTATCTACCCTAAACGGGCATGAAGCAAATATTGTAATTGGCGAAACCGAGTACTATGTGCAAGAAAACACCGATTTTATCATTAATCAAAGTACTTCCCAGAAAACAACAAAACAATACAAGGACGTTACTGCAGAGTTTTCTTTAAAAATAACACCTTACGTGTCGGGTGATGAACAGATTACCTTAGAGGTTACTGTAAAACAATCGACTTTTACGACTAGGATATCACCAGATGCTCCACCAGGACAATTATCGAGAGACTTTCGTTCAATGGTAAGAGTTAAAAACAACGAAATGATCTTACTTGGAGGGCTTGAAGTGAGTTCCTTGAGTGAAACCAGTAGTGGACTTCCTTGGATAAGCAGGGTACCTATAATTAAATGGCTATTCTCCTCACGCGATAAAAATACAGAGAACAATAAGCTTAATATCTTTATCAAACCCACTGTTGTATATTAATCAAGAGTTATGCTTTTAGATAATAAGATAATGCTAAAGATTTTAAATCGCAAACAGGCCTTTATAGAAATCAACCTGACAGATAAATCACTACATATCAGCTATATTGTCGTAAGTAATCGAAAAGGCAGCTTGATTGTAACAGGGAAAGAAAAAGGTATCCGTTCCTTTAGCGAGTTACATTCAATACTTCCAAAAAATATTCCAGCTCATTACATTTTCACTGGAAGCGGAATCTTATTTAGGATATTGAAAAACCCTGACAACCTTGATACCCCGATGTTAATTGGGTCTTGCTTCAACAGTATTGATTTAAACACGGTTTACTATTCTACCAAAAATGAAGGTGATAATCTTTTTTTAAGTCTAATAAGAAAAGAAAAGCTTATTGAACTATTAAACGAACTTGAGAAGCACAACCTCTTCCCAACCTCTATACACTTTGGCCAAACGAATATTTCCCTATTAGGCAAGTACTTTGAGCAGAATAATTTTATAATTGAAACTGGCGGGCTGATTTTCAATTTTCAGAACAACCAACTAAATGCTATCACCAAAGTCGAAACTAAGGATCCCAAATACTATGAGATAGGAGACGAGCATATTGAATCTGATCATATTATTGTTTTTTGTACGGCTTTAGGTTATTTAAGTTTTAATGACGACGTACAATACAGCAATGATGCCCTTTCATTAAATCAGGACCTCAGAAGCGATTTTTTATTTAAACGATTATTTAAAGCAAGTTGGATAATAGCGGTTAGTATTTTCTTTACGACTCTCCTAATCAACTTTTTCTTATTTAACGTTCTGAATGATCGAAATGGTGAACTCCATGCGAAAATAAATCAATTCGAAGTAGGAAGGGAAATGAAAAAACAAAAAGCGATACAAACCAAGGAAGAAATAGAAACGCTTTCTGAATTTGGGTTCTTAAATGAATTTGAATACACTCGTTATGTAGATGAGTTATCGAACTCACTACCAGAGGAGATGTCTTTCAATGAATTAACGATAAATTCCCTGATTGACAAAAAGACCAACAAAAGAATATTCTTTAATATCGGGCAGATTTCAGTTGATGCAAAAAATCAAAAAAAATCAGGAATTGATATTTATCGGGAGGCAATTAATAATATGGCATGGGTAAGATCTACCAATTTGAAGTCAGTCAGTAGAAGAGGCAGGGATTTAAGCTATTATTTTGTGATGGAAATTGATATTTTACACTAATATAATTTTAAAACAAAAACATGTCAGGTGTTAATACTAAATCGTCCAGATTTCGTTTCTTCGTTTTGCTGCTGGCAATATTGGTTTCAAGCCTTTTAATTTATCAAATCGCGCTAAAAGTTACCATTAACCTGATGAGTGAGAATTATGATTTAGCTAACAAACTGGAGACCTTGACAGCTTGTGTGAATGCATCAAATTCTTTGGAACAAGATTCCTTTAAAAGGTACTTTCTCACGTCTGATAGTAGTCAATTCTTTAAAAGCAATCTCTTTAGTGAGATCGAAAAAATTACAGCCTCAAACAACGTTGAAATAGTAAATTACTATTCGATGAATGAACATAAAATGGCTATTGGATCAATAAAAACCCAAAAAGCCGAACTATCTGGCGATTATATCTCATTATTGAATTCCTTGCAATCTATTGAAAATTTAGAATTAAGATACAAACTGAATTCAATCAGGTTTTATACACTTAAAAGTATAAAAACGAAACGTAGTGAACTTGTTTTGGAACTCTATTTCCAGATTCTTGTTAAAAACTAAAAGCGATGAAAAATACTCATTTTAAAGTTCTTATAATTGTGGTTATGGCGACTTGGCTATTTGGTTGCACTGATATTATTGAGCCGAATATTAGTGGTGAACATGTTAAACTGCTTGCTCCTACAGATAGTCTTACAACAATTTATTCGTCAATAGCATTATGGTGGGATCCTATAAAAAATGCTAACTCATATTCTGTACAAATTGTTTCTCCAAGCTTTGACTTTATTGAGAGACTCATGATGGATACAATTACTGAGACAAACCAAGTAGTAGTTTCACTTTTCCCCGGACAGTATCAATGGCGAGTGAAAGCTATCAACTACTCCTATGAAACAGAGTACACTACAAGTACATTTTTTATAGATTCTACATTAGATTTAAGTCAACAGAAAGTTGTATTGACATCACCAATAGATGCCGACACAAATAATAATGTTTATATAGAACTAAGATGGGATTTCCTATACAATGCAAATAAATATGTTGTAGTTACTGAAAATCAAGATGGAATTATCGCAAGTGATACCCTGATGACAAACAGATACTTTCTTACTCTTTACATAGATGGTGAGTATAGTTGGAAAGTGAAAGGGGTAAATAACTATTCCGAAACCATTTACTTTCGGAGGGGTTTCTTTCGATATACACATATTCCAAATGCTCCTACGCTAGTTTTACCAGTCAATCTATCTAATTTCTCTTCTGATGAAACTATTGAGTTCTCATGGATACGAGACCAGCTTACCGTACCTTCTATTCAGGACAGTATTTTCATCTCTAACGACTCTATTTTTTCAGATTGCGTTGTGCAAACGTCACTTGATTTTCCTCAGTTTGAAGATGTTCTTGAGGTGGGAACTTACTACTGGAAAGTAAAATCAATAGATAAGGCTGGAAACGAGAGTAATTTCTCAGAGAAAAGAAGTTTCATTATTAATAACTAAGGAAAACCAAGGTGTTTCAGAATAAAAAGTTCACATATTTTCTCCTGCCAATGGTATTATTCCTCTGGATGATTATATTGTACAGAGTTTTTTTTAATAATGTACCTAATGAGAATTCATCCAGTAATCAAGATGAAGACATAGTTCTTCAGAAACAAATACAACAGCCCGCGAGAAAGTATAAACCAACTTTTCAGAACACAAATCCATTTGCAATTGAAACGGGGATTTCTAAAGAACGATTAACAAAAAAAACTATACCAAAAGCAAGAAAGAAACCATATACAGGGTTAGAATATCTGGGTTATACCGAAAACGGGAACTCTAAACTAGCCAATATTCTATTTAATTCTCGTTACTATATTTTAAACACAAATGACTCACTAGGTGATTACATATTGTTGGAGATACAAAATGATTCAATTGTTTTTAAATCTTCTTCTGACGACTTTTTTTCAATTAAAAAGAAAAATCTATGACTCGCATCCTATTTACTTTTTTGTTTAGCACCATGTTGTGCAATAGTTTCTCCCAAACAGATTGGGAACTAAATACTTTTGATTTTAATCTTGAAATCGTGAAACAATATCCTGACTCGCTTATCAGGTTTCAATATACTTATGACAAACCTAAAAAGATTATCTACGAGTGGTATTTTTGGGTTGACACGGTATTACATCACACCAAAGGGGGATATAACGGCAAACTACTTGATGGGGCATATGAAAAATTTGACGCGAATGGAAATATGCTTGTTCAGGGAAAGTTTCAAAGAGGATTAAAAAATTGGGAATGGAAATATTGGAATTCTTCAGGGGAGCTTATTCGTGTTGAAAATTGGACTAACGGCAAAAAAAATGGTCTCGTTAAATACTATAACAGTAGTGGCAATATTTTAAAAGAGGTTAATTATAAGGATGGATATCTTAGTGGTTATACTATTATATATTCATCTGATTCCATTGTAAGCAAAAAGCGCTTCAAAAAAGGAGAACTAATGGAAGGCAGGGTGGGGTTTTTTAATGGAATTTTCAAAAAGAAAATATGAATGAGTTGATAGTTTTTTTCAATCTTTGATTAAACCATATTCTGAAGAAGATAAATTCAAAGCACTATCCATTAAAGTGGTTTTAATCGCTAAGGCAATAAACCACCACCGGCATTGCCTTTGTTTGTGTGCTCTCGAAAGAGTTCCCTGAACAAGTTTGAAAATTGAAAGATAAATTGACATACCCGATGAAGAAGACAACAGCCTCGAGTTTAAACTACACCATATTATTATTTGTATTAATTACTTCCATAGTATCAACAATTATATATATAAACTACTACATAAAACTCCAGCAGCTAGGGAGACTTCAAAAACTTGAGGCTATTAACAACTGTCAATCCGGTTTAAATTATTTACTCGCAACCAGAAATCATCCTGACATAGATAGATTCGACAGTGTTCTCCAGCTAAATGTGGGACAAGACAGTATCATAGTAAGTTCGTTCTGCTGGGGAGGATATAGCATTCTGCATTCTGCCGTAAGAAAAAAGAACTTTTCAATTGAAAGATTAGCTATGAGTGGAAATTACAGAATTGGAAACAATTCTCCCACCGTGATACTAAAAGACAACAACCTTCCTCTTTGCTTGTGTTTAAAAACAATGATAAGCGGAAAAATTTTAACCCCAAAAGCCAAAATTAAATATGAATTAATGAATGGGCAACCATTTACAGGTTCTTACATTGAAAAAGAGTTGATTCACGAAAGCAAAGACAGTCTACCTATTCTAAATGGATTTTTTAAGCAATTGAGAATAAAAAGTTTAGTAGACTACTTCTTTTTTTCATCAAACAGTAGAACTGAGTCACAGGACTATCTACAAAAAGACACTATTTCTAGATCCTTCAATAAATCAACCATTGTGGTATATGACAAAACTTTGTTGCTGGACGATATGATTGCAGAGGGCAATGTTGTATTTATTTCGGATAGTTTAGTTGTAATCACAAAGAACTGCAACCTTAATGGGGTCATAGTAATTGGTAAAGAGATAATTATTGAAGAGGGATTCAAAGGATCAATCCAATGTTTTGCTAAGAATAAAATTTTTGTGTCAAAAAATGTAAAATTGGAATTTCCATCAGGATTATTCTTAATCCCGGAGAAACTACAAATAGATTCGGCTTCTCAAACACAGAGCATTAAATCGATAATGATAAATGAAGAAGCAGAAATATCAGGGATCGTATTTTCCAATTACCTTCTTGATGCTCCACATTCTTTTGAGGTTAGGTTGGAAGTTGAGAAAAATTCGAAAGTAAATGGTTTAGTATTTTGGACTGGCAGTATTCAATTAAAAGGGATTATTTCCGGTCAATTATTTGCTGATTCTTTTTATATAAAAAACGCATTTGGTTATTATGATAACTATATCTCTAACGGTGCCATTTCGATTGATTCTGTATGCAACAAAATGGTGTTTCCAAGTTTATTTCCAATTAAAAAAAATAGTGAAATTGTTAAATGGTTAAGATAATGAAGATAGGTGCGAGTACACTTCCTGAAGTAATTATCTCAATGATGATTGCGATATTTATGTTTGGTTTTGTTTCATGGATATTAGTTTCAATCGACCAAAGGGAATTCATTGAAAAAGAAATAGCTTTATTTCACTTTCATTTAGATACGGGTGATACTAATATCCAAAACAACCATACAACTAATGATCCGCAAGGACTTCGTATTGATATATACGAATCACAATCCCAACTCCATGAAAATTTGACAGAAAAAACAATTGAAATAACAAACAAGAATTTAAAAATCCTTTATAGTTTTAAACTTCTACAAATATCCAACAAGAATGAGGAAGTTCAAATATATTAGTATTAGTGCATTTACGTTAGCAGAATTTTCAGTTGCCTTAACAATATTAACTTTAGTCAGTGGGCTAATGCTGTCATCGTTGTTTTTTATTAATAAATGGTCGGCCAATTACCAATCAATTACCAATAAGTATGAAGATATGTTTGATTGCGCAACGGTATTAAAAACAGACTACTTTTTATCTGACAAAATAAGCCTGGGAAATAATAAGTTAGGCATTATTAATGCAAAAAACGATACAATCAACTATTATTTTTCTAATGATTTTATTACACGACAGGTTAATAGGATGCATGCGGACACAATCAATATTCCCAATATAATTACTTTCAATCTTAAAAATAATGAACCTGAAAGCTTTTCTGTGAACCTTATCCTAAACAGAGATACGCTTAAGGTTGTGTGTGAAACTTCGAATAAAATGATGTCACTTTACAATTAGGGATATGGCAGTTAAAATAATAAGGGAGGAAAGGAATAAAGAGAAATTCAAAAAAGCTATCAACAATTCTTTTGAATGGAACAAGTTTCTTGAATTAAAGAAGAAGTTTTCAATTAAAAAGAAAGTAATATTCTATAGCGATCTAGGCATTCTATTATCTTCCGATGTCGATCTCATTGAGGGACTCAGGTTGATCGAAGACAATTTCAATGCATCGAGTGATAAAATGGTTATTAATCAATTAATCGATTTATTGATTTCAGGTTCTTCCTTGTCAGGTGCAATGAAAGAAACTAAGCAATTTACACCTTACGAATACTATAGCATTGAAATAGGCGAAGAAACAGGGTCGCTAAATGCTGTCATTAAAAATCTTCAGGACTATTTCAAGAAGTATTTGGAGCAAAACCGTAAAATGATCAGCGCATTCTCTTATCCTGCCATGGTGCTTCTCACTGCTTTTGCTGCATTATCCTTTATGTTGGGCTTTGTTGTGCCGATGTTTGAAGATATTTTTAAAAGGTATGGCCATGACCTACCTTGGATAACCCAAACTGTAATTGATATCTCTGACTTTGTTACAACCAATTGGCATTGGATATTCACGTTTATTACACTAAATATAGCACTTGTTGTCCTTCTATTAAATCAACCTTGGTTCTCAAATTATTCAGCAAACACCCTTTTGAAAGTTCCATTCTTTGGCAAAATAGTTAAAATGACATATTTATTAAGGTTTTTTACTGCTTTTGAATTGTTAGTTAAGGCACACACACCAATGATAGACTCATTGCAACTTTTAGCAAAAATGATTAGTTTTTACCCAATAAAAAAAACTTTGCCTGTTATGGAACAAGATGTGTTGCTGGGGAAATCTCTTTATGAATCGATGAAAAAACATCCGATATTTGAAAAAAAAGTGTTGTCCCTTGTGAAAATTTCTGAACACGTAAACATGCTCAACAATGCATTTGAACAGCTTAAGAATCAGTATACAGAAGAATTAAATTATAAAACTACTGTCATGGGAAATGTGCTTGAACCTTTTCTTATAATATTTGTAGGTCTGATCGTCGGGATAATACTCGTGTCAATGTACTTACCAATTTTCGAATTCAGCTCTTCATTTGGTGTCTGACAATCTTTTGCTAATTATTTTTTGATCAAATAAACCACCAATAGCTTTTTTACTATCAACATTCTCTATAAAAAAAGAGAAAACATTCCGTTTGAAGTACTTAATTAGGACAAGCTTTAATTCATTTTTTTCTTTAGTGAGTCTGGACAATTCATCATGATAGCTCATCTGCAATTCCAAGCAGGCTTGTAATGAATCCGAAATTTCCATATGCATTCTCTGTAGCTTTTTAAAAACCTCATCATTTTGGTGTGAAAGAAAAAAGTTAGTAATTCGTTGATCTAGAATCATTAGCACATCCGGTTTTAAACTAGCAATTTCAGTAAGTCCATTCGGAAATACCTTTAAAAATTCTGTTGAAGTTTTCGAGTAGGTAAAAGCAAGAAAATTGGCTAAACTTCGTAAAAAGTCTTTATATCTACCATTCTCAAGTACAAGTCTTTTTGTATTGCTTTTTCTCTTCTTTTGAAAATCTTTAATCTCACTTAATAATTTCAAATATTTCCCCAATTCCATTTCTAGGTCTTTGATAAATTTTCCCGACCTACAAGAGGGGTGAGTTTTACATTTCGCAATATGATCAGCAATAAACTTCGCTAAATCAACATCCTTTACCTCCTTCGGTGCGAAAGGAATCTCCACCATTCTATTTAGATTAATCATGTTCCGTATTTTTCGCTTTTTATTGTTAGTCAAAAATAGAAAAAAAGAAAAAGCAACAAAAGAAAAAAATGTGATTGGACGATTTATCCATCTTAGGGGGCAATACCAATTAAACCTTCGGCACACGCCGGTAAAAACGATATAATTTGATCAACCATCCCGAAAATGTGGGGATATTCAGAGGGTTTTTTAGCTTGCCAAAGACTTGTGTAGCACGGCATATAGTAATAAAAAGGTCAATCTTTTCATATTTAACATCAGTATTACAAGGATTTAAGTGTTAGTTTTTAGCAACTCATTTAATAGGCTTTCGCATTTAATGAGGTCAACAAAATTAATCTGAAAAAGATCACATAACCTAATCAATAGGGATAGTTTTATATCCATTGGATTCTTCTCAATCCTACTATAGGTTGCCTGAGAAATTCCCAGTTGTGTCGAAACAAAATCTTGCGAGAATCCATGATACTCCCGTGCCAATCTAATACTTTTTCCTAAGTCCATAAACAATAAATAATGATCAATCTGATTGTATTTTCATTGAAGAATGGTTAAATTCCTCATACACTTTGTTGTGTACAAATTTAGTAAAAAACTTTGTTGCTGGGTGAAGCTGTTGCTATTCTCTTAGATGAGATACTCACACTTTTTACATAAGTAAATCTTTTAAAAGGGAAAAAATGACATGCTTTTCTACTTAACCTACCATATAGTTTCTATAATTAAATCTATACTCCATCGGTAAACAAGTCCTTAATAAAACACCTTTCCCCCACTATAGGATTTCATATGTTGTTTATATTTCTCGCTATTGATTATAAACAGCAAACCGAATTATTCAGTATATGTATATTTTATTCATAAATATGTCCGAATGTTTAAAAATTTTTTCTTTCTTTTGGTATTTTGTCAGTGGAACAAGCTCCACTTGAAATGATTTGCGTTTAAAACTAATAAAATTGCAGTTGGAAAATCTTCAAACAAGTGTATTAACCACTAGATCATGAATTTAGACAAGTACTTAACCCCAATTATTAAGGAGCGACAAGTTTCTGATGATAATCTTGTAATATTTATTGAGGATCACATTTATAGGCTGAGAAAGCACACAAACATTGTTGGTGTTCTGACTGATCAGTCTCAAATCATATCTTCTTACAATCAGTTCTGTACTCAAATTGAGAAGCACAGGGAAATTAGCAAATTAGCAAGAAAGCAATCAGAGAACCTGAGGGCAGTTGAGCAAGAATTCAGAGCAAATGTAACCAATATATCTTCTTTGGTAATTGTCACCAATGGTAAAGATTCAGCCCATTATAAGCAACTTTTCCCTAACGGGCTGTCTGAATATAATGGCATGACAAAAGCACGAACTATTGATTCACTAATAAGATTCAGGGATTTTTTTAATGAATACGAAGAGCTATATGGTATCTTATTAAGCAACAAATATAATCAGCTTTTAGAGTCTTACAAAACGAGCTTGGAGGCTCAAAAAAAGTATTCAATTTTGCTTAAAGCCCTTTTTGAACAGAAACAAGTTTCAAAAGTAATTCTTATAGAAAATTTTCACCGTCTATTTCTCGATAATCTGGTAAAAAATTTTGAAAACATGAAAGTAGTCTCAACCCTATACAATCAAGACCTACTCAAAACCAGAACAGGAATTCGAAGGAAATCGGTATTGAAAAAAATCACACCTGATTGTACAGCCGAAATTCTTCGAAATGTTTATAAATAAAATTTCAACAGTCCGCATATTTGGAATCAATTTCTATGAAAAAGACAAAGATTTCCACCATATCCTCAATCAATTTTAAAAAATACACAAAATGAAAAAAAGACTATTCACGCTACTGATTTTTCTGGTTAGTCTCCCCTGGGCATACTCCCAATCCTGCTTACCGAATGGCATTACCTTTTCGACTCAAACAGAAATCGACAATTTTACGACCAATTATCCCTTTTGCACCAAAATAGAAGGGGATGTATATATTGAGGGGGATAATATTGTTAGCTTAGCCGGGCTCAATGTTTTATCAGAAAGTGGAGGTAGTTTCAGAATTCACAACAACGGTTCATTATCAAACCTTAGCGGTTTAGAAAATCTGACGTATGTGCATCGAATTTTTAGTATTGCATCAAATCCATTGATAGTTAATGTTAACGAATTGAGCGGATTAACCACGATAGGTATGGATCTGGAAATAATTGGCAACGACTTGCTAACCGACTTATCCGGGTTACAAAATTTGACTATCCTGGGAAGGGGGCTTTCGATAGTCAGAAATAATTCTCTGGAGAGCCTGTCCGGGCTTAACAATATTTCAGAAATTGAGCATCAGATATATATAGTCAATACTGAAAAATTAAAAGACATTTCGGCATTAAGCGGTGTCACTGCATTAGATGGTAATCTTTACATTAAGAATAACGACTCCCTTCCTAGTCTATTGGGATTACAAAATATTGCTACAATTGGAGGAAATGTATATATCGAAGACAACTCTTCATTAATAAATCTTTCGGGATTTTCTGGCAGCGGCGTTGAGGGGATAATTACCATAAATGGGAATAGTGCCCTAACTAGTTTATCCGGCATGTCCACCTCAACAGTACTAGGAGATTTGAAAATAACTGACAATGGTTGTTTGACCAACCTGAGTGGGCTGGAGAATTTAACCAGAATAGAGGGCAGTTTGCTAGTTGGATCTAATCAAGCACTTGAAAGCCTGTCCGGTTTAGAAAATTTAAATTATATTGGAACAAACCTTGATATTCTAAGTAATCCCTTAATATCTAATTTAGATGAGCTTAGTACACTTTCATATGCTTATAACATCGGAATAGGCGGTATCGATTCCCTAACAAACATCACAGGGCTAAGTAATATTGAAAATTGTCATGGCAA
The DNA here is from genome assembly GCA_965140775.1 of Bacteroidales bacterium. Classification (GTDB taxonomy): domain Bacteria; phylum Bacteroidota; class Bacteroidia; order Bacteroidales; family F082; genus UBA6244. The sequence goes on from OZ223471.1 coordinate 3,926,381, forward strand.
TGTAGGAATTATTGGCAATAATAGGCTTATAAACTTGGAAGGACTTAACTTTCAAAAAATCGATGGTGATTTGAGGGTGGACCGAAATGCCTCTCTGACAAACTTTACCGGACTCCAAAATTTGACTTCCGTTGATGGATTTAGTATCAAAGAAAATGACAACCTGATAAATTTTGAGGGCCTGGAAAATCTTGAAATTATTGGAAGCCATTTACTCCTTAGTGAAAATAACTCTTTAGAAGATTTTACAGGGTTTGAGCATCTAGACTCAATTGGTGGCAAATTAAATATCTACAAGAATGGAGATCTTATTGACCTGTCAGGGTTGTCAAATTTGCGTATTATTGGAGGTGTACTAAATATTTATCATAACGAAACTCTTTCTAGCTTGGATGGATTATCTAGTCTTGAATCAATAAATGACGCCATCAAAATTGAAGGAAATAATAATCTAACCAGTATATCAGGAATCGAAAACATTGCTCCGGAATCAATTGGTTCCTTACGAATCAAAGACAATCTATTGTTAGAAGATTGTGCAATTAAAAGTGTTTGTGATTATCTTGCATCTCCTGACGCATCTGTAAATATAAACAATAACGCGTCCGGTTGCTCAAGCAAAGAAGAAGTTGAATTGGCATGTCAAATCCTTGATACTCCCTACAAGGAAGTTTCGTCTGATTTCGTTTTATTTCCAAACCCCTGCACAACGGAGTTAAATGTGAGTAGTAATATGGGGAAATGCATCGATGAGGTTTTTATATATAATCAATTGGGACAATGTTTGATTCATATCAATGGACACTTCCATAACATGAATGTATCTATGCTTCCATGTGGATTTTATACCGTTAAAATTGTTTCTGACGGCCAAGTGTACGTAAACAAACTCATAAAAGGGTAAAAGAGAATAACCTTTCTTTTATAAAAATATCAGAGCGACTTTAACCTTTCAGAACAAAATGAATTCCAGCAATTCCTAATGAAAATGATTAAAATGAATAAATTCTTTCGCCAACTTTTATTGTGCCAAATCCTATTTGCACAAACCATTGTATCAGCAGAATATTTTCCTGCCCAGGGTCAAAACCCCAGCTACGCAAATCAAAGAATTAGTTCACATGACGCCATCATTTTAAATGAGGACAACATTATCAACATTTCAGGTAGAAAAGCAGCGTTTATTGAATTTACGGTATCAAAAAAAATGCGGATAAGGATACTTTCTCAGATCGGATTAGAACGGTTCTCCAACTATCTTCTTCCTGAAACCTTTGATCCAACCTATATATCCCACTTCCCCCCCGACAGAAATTACACTTATACTTTTTCCAATATTAAGTTCAATAACTTTAGTGGCAGCATCACCACAAAAGATGGCACAAAAAAAGAGGCATCAATAAAAAGTCAGATTATTCAACTGAAAATGATTGAGAATTATGAAGATCACTACGGGGATTTTGAGAAAAAATCTTACCACATAGGTAATCTAAACATCGGAGATATACTTGAAGTTGAATATAGCTATAACATGAGGTATCCTGACAACATCAGTCAGCTTTCCTCATTTCGGGTATTTTTTAATGGCGATGTTCAAAAAGAGAATTATAGCCTTACTCTATCACACTTTACTGATCTGAATATGGATATCGAATTCTCAAATGCCGCAGAACCTGACAGCGCATATGAAGCTGATGAGCAAAAGATATACGTTTGGAACAAAAAAAACCTACCCGGATGCATAAATGAACCCGGAAGCAGGCCATATCATTCGCTGCCTTATGTAATTTTTTCCGTGAAACCTTACGAACTATTATACACCATACCGTATTCGTTTGAGGAAAGGTATATCCCCTTTTACGCCCTGTTTTCATTTCAAAGAGAAAAGAATCATTTGGGTATCGCCAAATCTGTGCAACAAGGCACACATACAAAACAATACACACAGATAGATAAGTTTCTTGCCAATCAAACCTCAAATATTTTGGATGACAGTTTGGGATATGCCAAGTTGCTAAAAGTGCATCATACTATTGTAGATGAATTTAGCTTTGACAACGACACCAATTACTTCAAACGAATTGATACGCGTGATGCACGAATGGGAGACTATTTGACTAAAAAAACACTCCGTGACATCAGCAGATATGATGTGTATGTTGCCTTGCTGCTAAAAATGAATTTAACTTATTTCACCACCTATCTCTGCGACAGTCGCTCAGGGGAACTTAATGATGTATTTTTCGGCCCCATGTACGATAGCGACTATTTATTGACCGTTTTGCTGAAAAACAACAGCATCCAGTATATATATCCAAAAAAGGCGCAATTTGGATATTACCTGAATGAACTCCCGTTTTACTATGAAGATACCAAAGCACGCTTGGTTCATCTGAATGATTACAGAAATATTAAACAAGCGATGAGTGAGAGCCAAAGAGAAATAAAACTTCCCAATAGTACCATGGCCGACAACATTCGCCGGAACAGTATTTTGGTCGAAATAAATTTAGATTCACTGTCAGCTCACTTTACCTCAAAAATTCATCTATCAGGCCAATATTCTACACTTATTCGGGGATTGTATCTTAACAATTATCAGGACGAAAGTGTTAACCCACTGTACAACAAAAAAATATGGGAAATGAATGATCAGGTGGAGGTGGTAAATCAGGAAACAACGGTTGAGAAAAAAGAATTTCCGTTTTCAACAACCGTTAAGGCTGAATATATCTGTAATGACCTGATTGAGGTTAAGGAGGACACCATGACCTTAAACCTAACCGACTGGTTTAATCATATTATCTATCCCAACTTTGATACCACCGGACGCCAACTGGATTTTTACCCGGATTTCCGTGGAATAGATTCCTATGTGTATTATATTCAATTTAACAAAGATGTTCGGCTGATTGAATCAATAAAGAACATTAAGATCAACAATGCTTTTGGAGAACTAATCATCAATGTAGTTCAAGCAAATCCCAACACCATTAAACTATCCAGCTCCTTTAAAACCATTAGCGACAGTGTTGACGTTCATCATATGGCTGCCGTTCAGGAGATTTTTGATAATCTTCAAAGATTGAATCAGGGAAACCTGTTTTTTGTAGAGGATTAACTGACAATACAATAGGTCAAAAATTCACCTTTGGGACAGAAAGATCAAAGGATATCATAAGTTTCGGTATTGTTTGCCCAAAACAAGATGATGCGTGGTATATCATTCCTGTTCTCGATCAAATCGATTCTGGAATAGAGCCTTAGACTGCTATACGCCCACTACTCAACCAACTCAAACTATCAATCGGTTTTGTCTTCATAGTTGATAGATTTATTTCCGACAAAATTATCGCCTCTAGATTGAGCTGGTTTGAAATGGGTTGGTCGGAGGGATACGATTCTAACAGATCATGATATCAATAAAAGAAAACAACCACATGTAGCTACTATTCAATAAAACTAGCATAAGGCTATGTCTTGAAAACAAAAAAAAAAATATCAAATTCTATATGGAGAATAATGCAATCCCCCATTCTCAGCTTAGTTTGCAACTACTCTGTATATCAGCATCCTAAATTTTTACACACCAAATCCCAAATATATTCGCACCCCTGTCCGGATATCGATGTGTGATTTTTAGATTCTCCTGACATAAAACAAAGATAATAAACAGAATGATACGAAAGCGTAGTTGCAAACTGCGCTTAGAACTTCGTTTATTTCGACATACTATGCCCCGTTTGGGGGCTTGGCTTAGGGATTTTATGGCAAGACAAAACTATGCTCTGTAAATGGAAAAGCCCCACTTTTGTGAGGCTTTCCAAAATTTAGATATTTAATCATCTTTCAACTACGAGATATAATCTCTGAGATTATCACGATAAAAGCAAGTAAAAACAAACTAAGGAATCCGATAGTAGATATCAATTGGCTATAATAAAGAACCCGTAAATCTGTTTTCTTCATAGATAGCTTATTCATCTTTTTAATGTCTGAAAGAGCCATCCAAAGAAATGTAACTTGAAATCCATTTTTCTTCAAAACAGTCTTACTTATTATAGTGACTATCACAAATATTGCTCCAAAAGTCGGTATGCAATAAATCAGCATATTTATTAAAAAAGTATTCATAACAACTCAAATTTCATTTGATAATTTTCACTACACTTAATCCCCCCACCATAGTCTGGTAAGTATCCAATTAATAAAATGCGTATTGCTTTCAGGGGTATTATTAAAACCTGCGCCAGGACCTACTCCAACTTTAATCATATAGTAACTGTCAAATTGAGTCCCACCACTATAACCAGGTGTACTATTTCCAGATACTGAAATAGAAATACCATAACTAACAGCTACCCCCCAACTAGTACCTTGCAAATCAGAAAATTTGAAATTATCCTTTGGGAAGATTATTATTGCATTTACTCCGCCTGATGCTTCAACACCAAATGCTGGTCCATTTGAAATAAATTGTTGGGTTTGTCCTGTATTGGGGTCCCATATTTCTCCAAGTTCCACAGTGTATCCACCTGTTATTGCAAGAGTAACATCAACTGACCATCCATATAATGGTCGGAGTTCACCCCCACCGGCTTGGTCTCCTTCCTCATCCCCATCATAATCCCCATCATAACTCATTCCCACACCACCATGTGAATAAACATCTTTAAGTAGACCTTCGACATGAATCATGGCTTCAGCCATAGCTTCAGCCTTTTGTGCGTCCGTCAAATCCTTTGATATTTGTTCTATCTTTTTCATAAACTCATCCAACAATCGAAGCACATGCGCACCAACGATGGTGCTCACCATATTATGCCTAGCATCACACTCTGCAGCAAATTCATCCATCCAATCATACGAATCCATTCCCATTTGTAATTTATGGTCGTGTCCCGGAAGTTTTCCGTAACTCATTCGCTTAATTTCGTCAATGTACTTCAACAATCTACGAATTTCAAATTCTTTATAAACTGCCTCAGAGCCACGCAACCATGGTTTGTATTTGACCCTGTCGGTAAACATCCCATTCGGGTCAACCAAATTAATTGGATCGTTGGCCATTCCAACATAGGGATTACTAAACTGTAATACCGGATCGGGTACATGCCAGCGTCCCAACTGCACATCAAACATGCGCGCACCAAAATCGTACCATTGCAGGTTGCTTTCCTTTTGCAATTCCTTACCCTGGTACTGTACACTGCAGTCCGTTGTCGCTGTATAATCCAGATCGGCCATGGTCATACCAAACGGATAGTAGTGGTTTTCTTTTACCAACTGAGCCACTCCATTATTATTGCTAAAAACTACCCTGACATTACCCAAATGATCGCGAAGAAAATATTCGGGGGTAAAGCCATCACCTGTAGTATTGGGCAACAACCTCCCTTCTTCGGTCTTAATCTGCTCAACCATACTGTTTTTATAGGTAACGGATCCAGAATAATCGTATGTGTACATCAAATTGCCTCCCGAGAAGTATTGCTTTTTCAGTTTTCGTCCGCCAAAGGTATATAAATATTTAATCTGGTCCCCATTTTCAAATGTAACCTCTTTTGAAAGGTTAAGGTGGGTATATTGAACTCTTTCTATTTGCTTGTTATTATCACTTATCATGTTGCCATTACCATCATACGTGTATTCAAGTGCATCATATGAACCATTATCACGGAAGTCGCTCCCTCCTTCGAAGTCAGCTATTCCTGCATCTTGCACAGCTTTTAGCAAGTTGCCATTATAAGTGTATGTCAGATTATCCATTGTACCCCAATAATTTTCTTGTCTGCCAGGGTCAAATATTAAACCATTTCTTTTCAGGTTTAAGATATTACCATTTTTATCATAGTCAATATCATATACACTATATCTATTGGTCTTCTCCCAACCTTTGTCAACATCATATGAACCATAGGTGGCTTTTTTCATCTGATATTTACTATCATAGGTATAACCATATACGCGCATACCAGTGTTATGAGCCGATTGCCACCGAATAGCAGAGAGTAATCCGTTATATTGTGGGCTTGCCTCAATTGTTGAATTTCCCGTATCGTAAAACAAGTCCATGCCAAACAAATCATTGCGATCTTCATTAAAATATGAAAGGGCAATGCGTTCCTGAGAAAATGTCATAATATAGTCCTTGACAGACTTAATTAGTACCTCGTCGTCAAAATGCATTTCATGCATTTTGTCCTCCACCATGTTGCTGATACTTGATGATATAAAGTTTTGACTTTGATACTCATCAAAAAAGTGGTTAGAAAATGTGAATAGAAATGAACCACCTAGCTGATTCACCAATTTATCGAAAACTTCTGCATCAACCTGATCCTCTCGCAATTTGATATTCTGACTCTCGTTGAAAGTAAAATACCTAACATCACCTGGATCGTCGATCTTACCTATTTTAAGTTCTTTATAATCATTGATCTCCATAAACAAAGTTCTTATAAACGTAGCAGGGGGCCCCTCAAGGCTAAGAACCTTAAATTTAATACTATCATAAATAACACCCATCACATATTCATCAGGAGCCACTTCAGCGTCTAACTTAATAATAGTATTTTCATTATACAGGTTGGCTTTGTTTATGTTTGTTAACCAACCCCTTGGGTTATATTTAAAATCAACAGATTGCAATGCTTCACCAGTCCCCTCCTTATGTAGTTTTTTATCGACAAGTTGTCCCAGTTCGTTATAGTTGTTTATAAACATATGATATGGTTCAGCATTGTTCACGGAGATAGTCATACCCAAGAGTCTCCCGAAGTGATCGTATTCATAAACTCTCTTTTGAGTTATTTCTTCTTGGTTTATTCCCTGGTGAGTTTGTAAGGATGCTTCTACCTGACCTTGATAATTAATATTGTTGGTAGTTCTATCGAACCCTCCCAAATGATTTTGTGAATAAGTTTGAATGGGTCGGCCATATGCATCGTAATAACTAACTCCGGTGAGATATGCTTCCGGATTCGTATCTTCGACAAGATCCTTGCTTCCAGCTACAAACCCTTTTATTTCCGTAGAGAAATCGGTAACATAATTCTCCGGGACAAACGAAAAATCAGAATTGACATCAAATTCATAAGAATCATAATAAACCACATTACCTACCAAATCTGTAGAGGATAACTGTGGAAAAGTTCTGTTGGTATAAAGTTCAATACTTTGTGACCCATTGACATCCAATCGCTCATAATTGAAATTTCCAGGAATATTGTAAAAATTATCCGCATCGGCCTGCATGGCCTCCTGGGTATTTTTTAATGGATCCCCAATATATATTCCATTCAAAACAGGACGACCTTTCACATCATATTTGGTAAAATGCCATGTGTGGTTCAGCCTCATATTTGCATCCTGAGTCAAAATTGGACGATCAAAATTATCGTACACTGTCAGTGTGGGCTCCACAACACCAGGTATATACGACTTTGTTATTCGATGGGATGCATCGTATTCAAAACGCACAGCATATTTCATCAATAAAGGATCACTTAATCCCAAAGATATAGAACTAGTGTACAACAATTGGGAAGTAATAATGGGAGGCAGTTTAACAACCAGCAAATTCATTTCGTTGTAGATATAATACGTGAACTGCTCGGCATTGTTGTCATCCACATAGCTACTTGCAATAAGCTTACCGTCATGAGTTTTGTATTCACTTAAGGTTTCACCGTTCTCATCAGTTACATCCGTTCTAATGATATTATTATCTTCATAAAACACTGTAGACCCACCTGCGCCAATTGACGTAATTGTATGATTATCCGAATTATAAACAAAATTAACAATATGGTTATTCTCGACTAAACTAAAATTTCTTTTCGAAGTATGCCCACCACCTAATCTCCAATTAAACCCGGGGAATGACTGCTCCTCAATAGCTGAGGAAGGAGCATTTCTGAAATTCGTTTCAGTATAGGCAAACTGCGTATGCGCCACTTTTGGCTCAACCAAATAAAAAAGCGTTTGCTTACTAACAATATCTTCTATATAGTTTCCTCCATCGGAATTGGTCACGAAAGGCAAGTACTGTCGGGATTCCAGACCCCGCTCATCGTAAGAATGGAACGAAACCAAATCTCCACCATTTGGAGAAACCCCTAAGGAAATACTCTGCTTCGTCCTACCTTGAGCATCATAATAGATCACTGTCTCTGTTTTATATTCACTATCCAGTTGATCTATTTCGCTCTCCCACTCGACCTCTTTTTTTATATCCTCCACTATCATGAACGCCCGAGGAACATATTGTGAAACAGGGGTATATGTTTTTCTTTGAACTATATACCCTTCAAAATTTCTTATTATAGTTTTATTTTGGTGATCATCATATTCATAAAAAATTGTCTTATTATTGGTGTTTGTTTCAGAAGTAATCCCAATAAAAGGATCAATGGTTTTATAGCTAAAACTTGCATCTTGAGGTACAAACAGTATATCGTCTACGTAGAGATTTGAAGTACCAGTATTTTGAATCATAGCTATCACATTGTTAAAGAAGCCAACAGATTCGATCAGTTCTGCACTTACTTTAAGCGAAACATATTGCCAGATATTTGGGGTAAGATTTGCCATATTATCGCTTTGTGAAAACACAAGAGACGAACCATTATAAAAACGTATACTTAAGGTTAAAGACGAAATACTTTGTGTTGGTTTTATCCATGCAGAGAGCTCATACCCCTGGTTTTCCAACCGATCTAACACGAAGCTATTGTGCAAGTCGGAACCAATATTGAGAGAAGTACAATATTTGCCAGTACGGTGCTCAGCATGAATAATCTGTCCAGAAATACACGTCCAGGAATTACTTTCTTCATTTTCAAAACCTGAATAACCAAATTCTTTCAAATAACTATTGGCAGCGGTTGCAATTGGTGTTGTATTATTATATCCATAAATAATTGCTGAAGGTTGTCCTTTGTCCAATCTGGTTTCCGTAATTTTTCCGTTAATAGAGCTATGCCTAAAGTTTTGACTAATTCTTTTGTACCTCGTGTCTTTTACAAACACGTTATCGGTAATATGCCCATTATTAAACTCTTGTAGAGGAATTGGGGAGTTTAGACTTACAATATAATTATTACTTACAACAGGCAGGTCGGGCCAATCGATATCATTTGGCTCATCCAAAGTAACCCATTTATATGTAGAAAGAACTGCTGAAACCACCTTTTCAACTGGATCATTCGGTTTCTTAATGTATTGAACAACCTCAATGGGGTCACTAATTATATTCAGTTTGCTCAACAAGTATATCGCCCTTGTCATTGTGTCACTGTTGACTTCATCATACTCAAATTGCGGATCGTTTGGATAATAATAATCATATGGGAACGTCCTTTTCACTATTTGCTCAACCCCATCACTATCCTTTGTTATTATAGTTTTAACTTGTCCAAAGTCATTGTATTCATAGTAAACAGTACTGCTTGTTGACTTACTGCTATTTAACGGATCCCATATCTCTGTTTCCTGATAATCGATAACATTGGTAACATTAGTAGGCAAAGTGTATTTGCTGAACAGCGCAATTGGCCTTTGCAAAAGCGGAGCATCAGGTTCCCTTAGAGTGGGATTATGATTGTTTTCTAAAAAGCCCAATTTAATTCCAAATACAAAATCATTTTCAACACTTGGCGAAAATTTTGTATAATGATATGTAGTTTTCTTGAGTTTATCACCTGATTGACTGTATTCCGTAATACTTTTAATCAGGCCTTTGTCCCAGAAATTATATATTGGTCCGTAGGGATAAGCATATGGACTCAAATCTATATTATCAAGACGATCACCTCTTTCGTCGGGATTCCTGTCACCACCAAATCTAGCAAAAGAGTTAATCGGCGGGAAAAAATATTCTTCCTGATTTTGTGTTTGTCCATGGTATCCTCCATTTGTAAACTCATATTCCATGTATCCGGAATTTCCAGAGCGAACTACTCTTGCAAAATCATATGTTACAACCGGATTAATATTTTCAGACAAATCCTCTGAAGTTCTCACATAATAATTGATATACTCAAGCTCTGGATTTGGATTACTTGGATCTGGATCTGAAAAGCTGGTGGGATCTAAATATCCAAATCGGGGCATCACATTTAATTTTCCAGAACATTGACCCTGTTGATTTGTGTAAATGTAGAATTCAGTTATCAACTCTTCCTCCTGACCACTGTTGATCGTTTTTGAAACAATTTGAATTCCTCCTCCAAAAATCACACCTTCACCACATACATCAAGTGTGAACTGATTTTGCGTATAAGAATAGTTTTCCTGTACACCGGTCGGGTATGTGACAGACTTCAATGTTCCTGACAAAATATGTACATTGTTCTCGTCAATATCCGGGGATCTATTGGCTCCCGGAAGAACCATTAGATCATTATCGCATGGGGTACCAAATGGTACTAATTTGGAGAGACCTGTTTCTTCATAATAGAAATATTCTTCTGGTATCTGAGTTACATTGGTTACCTGACCATTATAATAGCCCCATACATCCTGTGCATATGAATATTGGGGAGGAAGTTGCTCATCACAAAAATACTCGAATTCATATTTTCTGGGAGCAATAATATTCTTATCCCTTATTTCAATGGAGTTTAGAAAAAGTCGATTATTTTCCCAGTCGTTACTGGCATATGTCGCCATATTAGACCTATTATCTACGTAATCTGTTAGAAATGCAACCTCCCGCATCAAGGTTTGCGTGTTATTATACAGACTGTAAACGCTTATTTTGTCTATCGCTTTTCCACCATAGTCCAATCTATCGCTTAATTTGGGTGTAAAAACCACCTGAATTCTATCCTCTATATTGATTTCAGAAATTCTTTTTCTTGAGATCTTCGGTAACAATGTCCTAGTATTGTCCTTTAGATTCATATATAAAATGGAGTACAATTCATCAACCTCTGAATCGTTTTGAAAGTCTCTATATATTCTATACTCACCATAGTCAAGATCAATTTCTTCATTTTCGTAAACAAAATTGATTACACCCCCACTAGCAGGCTCGATTCTTGAAAGATGCCAAGAGATTGTATATTCCGATTTTTTTAATCGGGGCGGAGGCAACAAATTAGAGTTTATTGCGTACCAGACAAAATCTTCATGAGGCACATACATCTCAGAGAAATTCAATAATGGATTACGATATCCATTTGCCTGATAGTATGCCTCATAACACCAAGGTTCTTCACCCGGCAAATCATCAGTTGGAGGACAAGGATTTGTTTGCCCTTGTCCCAGGCCATGAATACCATCATTAAATACAGAGTTTGTTTCTATCGTCTCTTTTTCCGTGAAAATATACTTATTACCGAGTTCATCTGTTATTGTAAACCCATTAATATTCAATTGAGGCGAAGCCAGTTCAATATCTGCATCAATTTTAAGATTCTTGTATGGCATCAGCATTATTCGCTTATTATTGTACGCCCCATCGCTGCTAAACACAAATTTCCCACTTTGTCCTGCAAATGAATACGAAAACAAATCGGGCTCCATATCATAATTCTCACTATCAGGATTGCTACGACTACATCCCACTAGCGGATAAAAATGAGCATCCACTGATTCCTCTGATTGTGAAGGATCAAAATTTTGAATTCTATTCACATTAAAATCGGAAACTAACCAACCATATTCCCAACCATTATCGTTGTTATATGTTTCATCAAGCTTATCTCTTTTTTGCCGAGTAATGACACCACCTGACAATAATTCCCAACCTAATCCGACCCAAGAGGCATTTTCATTTACTTTTACTCCTCTCGCGCTATAGTTTACAGAAACAGGAACTGACACTCCACCGGATTCAATATTCCAAATCGGAATATTTACGTTTAAAGTACCCGTAGAAAGATCCACCTCTGATGAGCCATCATGTCCTTGTGTGGTTTTGGCAGAGCTAGTCAGATCGAGGTTTTGCCCATTTGCAACGACACAAGCTGAACAAAAAACCATTGATAGAAACAGAATTGCAATATTTTTCATAAAAACAAAAGATTTTTTGTCAAATTTCTCAAAAAAACTGCCCCCCTCTAATGTTCGTAAATCATTGACTACCTAGCATCTTACTGCGAATAATACATGGAACATGTAATACCAAACCAAAAAAAAATAAAAATCCCGTCCTCAAAAAATTATTTCATTAGAAAAGCCATAGGACTCAAATATGCAATATCTTTTTTCCTAAATCCACAAATAGCCAATTCATAAATGCTAAAATATTAATTGCATATTCTTTCTAAATTACTAGCAAATAAATATATTTTGAAAAAGCAGATTCATATTCTTATAACAAAATGGCCAAGTGTTAAAAATAGGGAGGAGAAATACTGATAGGGGTCAATTGTACATGAAGGATAAAAGGTTATTTCCTTCAAACGAAATATCCTACTTCGACTTGGAAGAAGAACAAAACATAAACAGAGTAATTCGTCTATACCCAAAGACAGACAAACCTGCATCTAGGATCCTTGGTAATCAAAACCTGCTCGATACCTCTTGGGGAGTGACACTAATAATTACTTCATATTCAATTTGCCAATAGACACAACTATATAAAATATGGCATTTTGTGTTCGAAATTTTCAACAAGAAGCACAAAAAGTAAGAAAAGAAAAAAAATAGGTACCTAGTATCAGCTTTTTCCGGTCAGTCTAATCTATCATGCTCTAAAAATTTAAAGCCTTAATAACAACACTCCTACCACAAGTTAGTGGCTACATTTGAATTTATTATGAAAAGTTTTTTTTCGCGGAGATTAATAAAGAACGTCCTAAACAATGTTTAATTAGGATGTAAAAGAAGTAGTAAAGCAATAGAACTATACATTTTCTGCCGTTATTCGTGAATTCCCCAACCTTTTTCTCGTATTTACTCTTATTATCTCCAAATATTACCGAATATTCATGATTTAGATGGGTATTTGATGCTAACACCTTTGAATTGTACATCATTCATTGATAATATCCTGAAATTCTCTGGGATCTCCGAACTCATCGAATATTTTCTGCAACTGTTTTGGGGTCCATTTTCTCAATCGCAAAAAGTTGACCTCTTCATCCGAATCCTGAGAATTAAAACCTGGAGATTCTACTATCCATTTATTAAACGTTTCGATGCTAACGCCATATAATCTGGCAATCTTACTTGGTGTAATTCCGCGTTCATTTTGCGATCCTTTACTCTCAGTCATTGATAATGTTATTTAATTTGTTCTCTTTCCAAACTCAAAAATAATCGTATTTGTACTATGTTGAGAGGTTTTTGATAAATTCCTTTAGCTTGAATTTTTATACTACATTTATGTATGTTGAAATATTTCTTTTTTGTTTTCGTTGTAGTATATGAAATTTTTTTAGATTTGTCAAAGTTATTTTTAAAAAATAGACATGAAATCTTTTGCAGGATTAGTTGACCCTTTCATTGGTCTTTTGGTCAACAAAGATTTTTCAGTTGAACCTGAAAAATTTGAAGAACTCTTCGAGAAGCGGTTTTCATTAGCTGATCTCAAGATATCATCGAGAGTTCTAAGACATTGGAGTAAATATGGGCTTCTGCCTGATGAAAATGCAGAGAAGAACCAAACCAATGCACCAGAAGAGCCCGTACCTACAAAAAAGAGAAACCGATTTAATTTCGTTGACCTGATCTACCTGAACATTCTTCAGGATCTTAGATTATTTGGAGTATCTCTGCCAAAACTCCTTGAAATAAAAGAATTTCTCTTGTATGAATATGACTATTTTGAACTTCTTGATACCATCACCAACAGCGATCTGGATCAACTTAAATCATCAGGTATTAATACTGAAATGATTGGAGAAGTAATTGAACACAAGCAAGAGATGAAGGAATACAAAGAGTTATTTCCCGATTCAATTCGATACGCTACAGTACTCTCTATGATTCTCCAAGCTGCTATTTTAAGCAAAGCCGACATCCGACTCATTGTCACCTATGACGGCAGGCTATCTCTTGAAATCTTGAATTCAATTGGGCAAAGTGTTGGCCAACCATTCAGGCAAATGCCCCACATCGCAATCCCCATTTTCCATTACTTAGCTCAGTTTGTCAGTATAAATCGCTATCGTGATCTTTTTCTTGAATATCGGTTACTTAACGATCAGGAATTAGTGATACTTGATCTGGTTAAAAAGGGGAAATATAAAGAAATATCCATTCGTCCTTCCAAGGACAATATTATCACCATGGAATTGACCGAGGAACTTAAAATTGAAAACGAAGCTCGAGTACGGGATATTCTATTAAAAGGCGGATATCAGGAAATACAGTTAAAAACAGTTAAAGGCCTCATTTCCTACAGCGAGGTAACAACTAAAATAAGGATTTAATTAGAACTATTATACTACAATGCTATGACCCATTGGACACACAAAATAGTACTGGAAGAACCAGACTCAGTAGAACAAAGGTTGATTACCAGAAGAACTGGAATCAGTCTGATGTTTACAACTAACCATGCTAACAATTCAACAATGTAGAAAAGCACTAGGATTAAACGAAAAAGAAATATCTGATGAACAGATACTGGCCATACGGGATTTTTTATCAACCATGGCTGAGGTTTATGTACAAAATTTAAAAGAGATTCAAGATGAGAAAAACAGCCGTGATTTACACCAGAGTATCAACGGATACGCAAGCTGAGAAAGGGTATAGTTTACGTGATCAGGAGGATAAAATAAGACAGTACTGTAAGCTCAATAACATCGACGTCCTAATGCACTTTCAGGATGATCATTCAGCCAAAAATTTTGATCGTCCTAAGTGGAAGCTCTTAATGGATTATCTCCAAAAGAATAAAAAGACCATTGACGAGTTTGTTTTTCTCAAATGGGATCGGTTTACCAGAAATGTAAGTGAGGGTTTTATTGTATTAAATAAAATACGGGCACTTGGAATTAAAATTGTCAGTGTTGAGCAGGATGTCGATGATTCGATACCGGAGAATCTATTGCTTCAAGCTGTTTATATGACCGTTCCGGAAATTGAGAACAAACGCAGAGCTTTGAATGTGGTATCGGGAATGCGTAGAGCCATGAAAGAAGGGCGGTGGCCATGGAAAGCTCCAGTGGGTTATATAAACTCAAGAGATGAAAACGGTAAAATAGTCGTTGATGTTGACCCCGTGAAAGCCCCTTATATCAGGAAGATTTTTGAAGAAATTATCAAAGGCGATTTCTCCCAACAAGATATTCGAACACAAATGTTCCGAAAAGGCATTAAGCTTAGCAAAAGTAATTTCTCGCGATTGTTAAGAAACAAGTTCTATATCGGCCAGATTGACATCCCGGCCTACAAGGATGAACCCGCAGAAACAGTGTCTGGTTTGCACAGCCCCATCATCGATCCTGAGGTGTATTTTCGGGTGCAACAAATACTGGATGGACGTAATATTAAACGTAACATTAACAGCAAAAGATTGTCCCGTCCTGAATTGCCACTACGAGGACATATGCTATGTCAAAGTTGTGGCGGCAAAATGACAGGAAGTGCATCAAAGGGAAATGGTGGCAGATATTATTACTACCATTGTAACAAGTGTGGAACCAGATATAAAGCTACTATGGCAAATGAGGCATTTGAGAGGTTGTTACGAAAGATGACACTGACCGATGGTTCGAAAAGGCTCCTAAAGTTGATAGTAGCACAAAAAGGCGAGGAACTACTTAAAAATGAACAACAGGAACAAAAAACTGTGGCGATGGAGTTAAAAAAACAGCAAGAACGCAAAACACGATTGATGGATAGTTTTTTGGATGGAAAAATCGACGGGACAGAATACAGTTTGCTCAAGCCCCGCGTGGAAGATGAACTGACCCGACTTGAGATCAGATCGAAGGAATTGAAAACAACAAAAGCCAATTTAACCCGTGATCTGACAAAAGGAATTGATATGATAGCTAACCTTTATAACTTATATGATAACAGCAACTTATTAGGAAAACAGCGTATTATTGGTTCGATATTTCCCAGAAACTTTATTTTTGAAGAAAACAAAGTTCGAACCGAACAAATGAATGAGGCTGTACGCTGGATTATCAGCAGTAGCAAGGCTTTGCGCCAAAAAGAAAAAGGGGACAACACTGGTTTTTCAATGTTGTCCCCTTGGGTAGCCCCACCAGGACTCGAATACTTTTATCTGCATTTGTTCATGCTTGTTCATTATTCATTATATATCTGTATATTACAATTTACTTTGTTCCTGAGAACAAACCAAAACAAATGTAAACGAAATAAATTATTCCCCTTTCTATTCCCCTAATTCTACTATATTTGCATTCAATTCTATGGCGTATGGCAAATTTGAAGTTTTTCTTGAAGAATCCAAAATCCAAATCAGAAAGTCTCATATACTTAGTCTTTCAATATGGCTATTACGAAAGAGATCCTGTAACAAACAGAAAGAATTATAAATTTATGAAATTGTCGGTTGGAGAAAGAATCTTTCCGGCCTATTGGAACAAAAACAAGTGTCGGGCAAAAGAAACGAGATCATTTGCTCAGCACAGTGAATTCAATTCAAAACTTGAGACCTTGGAAAATATCACTTTTAATGTTTACCGCCGCCTAATTAATGATGGGATATTCCCGACCCCAACTCAATTGAAAGCGGAGGTGATAAAGGAATCCTACTTGTCTAATACTGGCCGTGCGGGAAACATAAACAAAATAGGATTTTTCGATTTTATTCGCAAGATAATTGGAGAAAGTGAGTCTGGAGTCCGCCTTACATCTAAGGGTACTAAATACAGCAATTTCACAATAAAGGGATACATCACAACCTTAAATCATTTAGAAGACTTTCAGAGATACTTAAATACGAGGATTGATTTCGATAGTATAAATATGGATTTTTATCATAGTTTAGTTAATTGGTTTTACTCACAGGGAAAAGCGAAAAACACGGTAGGTAAACAAATCAAGAACTTAAAGGTTTTTATGATTGAGGCTCTTGATAGAGGGTTCACAACAAACACTGCATTTCGAAGTAAAAAGTTCAAAGTGTTGGAAGAAGACTCTGACACAATTTATCTAAGCGATGAAGAACTTGATAGGATTCAGGATCTCAATTTATCTCATTCACCCAACCTAGAGTTAGCAAGAGATAATTTCATTCTTGACTGTTACATTGGGCTTAGAATTGCTGATTTCAACAACTTGACAAAAGAACATATTATTGATGTGCAAGGAATTAAAATGATAAGCATTATAATGCAGAAGACAGAAAATCCTGTAAAGATCCCTTTGCATAAGAATGCTCTTCAGATTCTGGAAAAATGCAACTATAATATTAAGACCCTTTCCGATCAGGCTATGAACAGACTTATAAAACAAATCGGTAAACTTGCAGAAATAAACGATGAAATTTTTACTACGATAACTCGCGGGGGTAAACGCGTTGTAATAGCACATAAGAAGTATGAAAAGATAACCAATCATACAGCCAGAAGAAGTTTCGCTACAAATCTGTATTATGCAGATGTTCCCAACTTAGCAATCATGAAAATGACTGGACACAAGACAGAAAAATCCTTTCTAAAGTATATCCGCATTAATGAAGAAGAAAATGCTATTAAACTATCACAACACCCATATTTTTCATCCTAGCAAGGAAGTTATTGTGAATTCAAAAATTAACCATCAGCTATGAAAAAATCAACCAAAGAAGTAAAGTCAAAAAGAAATGTAAAGCACCCATACACAAGATTTCTTAATGAAATAAAGCAAATCTGGAAGAATAATCCTGAAAATGTGAAACAGAGGTTGGCATATATGGTAGAAAAGAAAGGGAACTTACTAGAAAGGCCCTTTTTAATGGAATTTATCGAAAGATTCTTAGGGATTAACAAGACTAAAATCTCAACCATAAGGCCGGAATTATTTGAAGAAGTATTTGGATGGGTTATGCGTCACAGAATTAACTACTTTGTAGATGTTGGAATGTTTTTTCGTATAAAGGAATACCAAAACAGGTATTGGGTTAATAGATCCTTTCAATTGGAATTTATTGAAAGAGAATTAGAAATAATAAGACGCACATTGACTTTCAATAACGGAATAGTTCCATTTCAAGAATTCAAAGTAAATATGGTAGCCAAGCTCAAATATGGAGAATTTCCTGACACAAGAAAGTACAATCCTTTCTGGATTGGAAAAGTTCTAATTCTGATTAAATACTCTGACTTCCTGAAAAAAGAAAGAGAAAAACTTCAAATTCGAGAAGACTTCTCTACCTTGAAAGTCCCCCTTGAACTTGATTTTGACAACCAGAAACATAAATACTTTATAAGTATTCGAATTCCTTCTGAGATTTTAAGCATTTTTGATAAAAGTGAAAAGGAGAGATCAAATGAGCAAATCGTTTCAGAAGATAGCATTAATCCACCAATAACTTATTCTAAACTTCTTACAAGAAAGGAGACCTCTGAGATAATGCAAGTATCGCTTCCTACCATTGATAACATGACGAAACAAGGAAAGCTTAAATGCTATAGGATTGGTAATACTAATTTAAAAAGGTATAAAATGGAAGATATCAACGACCTTTTATTACAAATCCAGACAGAGATCAAGCTTAATACAAATGGGTGGAACAACAGAGTATCAACCTTACACCGTTAATCCATGTTTTACGAGGACATAAGCTATACAAGTGTTAATGTCGAGAATTTTATCCAAATATCAACTTGTTTTTTACTTCTGGTGTGTTTTATCCCATTTTTGAAAGCCTACTCTTACTTTGTTGCAACAAGTTCTCTACATTGACTCACCTAGCCTGTCGTATTCTTTCGTAGGATAAAATCAAGTTTTTTGATATCGTCACCACCAACTATTTGTTTAACTTCTATTGATCGCTGCGATGGAATACTAGATACACCTAAATAGTGAAGCTGGACTGTATCTACTTCAAGTGAATAATGACCTGGCAACAAGCTCATTTTATAGTAGCTTCCATCATTAAATGTTCTGATAATCGCAGTATCCTTTGTGTCAAGGTTAATCAGTAGCAGTCTGACTCCAGCCATTTCAATTTTGGAACTGTCGGATTTTAAATAGACTGTGCCTTCAAGGATTCCTGTACGGTAGAATGGGATTTCTATTTGCTTAAACCTTCCGGGGTCGGCGATGAAAGAGAATTGATAATACAGTGGTGCCAATGTCGGATCCGACGAGGAGGGTAGTATGATTTCAGCCGAATATTTCCAATAATTTTGAAGTTGACTGATTCGTAGGATGCTATCACGTCCCATTTCCATTGCGGCTGCTTGGTTGAGTCTGATTGAACGAGCCGGAATCACCTTTTCTTTCGGGTCGAAGATCCTATTGTTATTATTGTCGATAAAGAAGATTACGGATACTGCGGCTTTATCGCTTAGCTCATGATTTGAAAAAAACAAGCTACGGTTTGGGAGGTCAAAGCCCACGGATCCCACAAAGTTCTGTTGGAACATGGCATCTGTTGGAGTGCCTTCAAGCCGGGTTGTTGTGCGAATATGTTTTAAATCGAAAACGACACCAACCAGAAGGTTCAGCCTGTGGGTCAGCAAATTACTTTCTAAATTGAGAGAAACCTGTGTTCTTCGGTGAATAATTTTGTTTATCTGCACTCCAAGAGAATGCCATGAGTGCCTGTATACATTATATCTAATCTGACCTCGAATAAATGCTCCTTTTAACAGTGCAGGGGTACTCTTTGAATAAGGTGCAGAATATGCCAGTGAAGAAGACAGAAGGCCATCCTGCATGTGCTCTGTGGTGATCATACGGTACAGTGAATAACGGTATGTAAGTCTTAAGTCAAGGCGCCTTACCTTGGTGTTAAAATTCAGGTGAAGATACGAGCTACATGAGTATCCATAATTGAAATGCTCCATGCCAAGAAGAAATCCTGATTGCTTGTTGTACATACGAAAAGGTAAATAAATACTACCACGGAATTCCTGTTGGGTTGTGCTCTGAGGGATAGTATTTTCATTATCCAAGACAGTAGCAGATAGGTTCACACTCCCCCCCCAGGCATATACTACATCGGAACTAAAGCGGTAAAAACTGCCTGGCGCCACCTCTATGCTAAAGAGGTATTGCTCAAATAATCTGGCCGAAAATACCCCAAATAAATACGCCTGTCGAAGTTTGTTGTAATAATCTATTCCAGCTTTTGCGGTCAGTAAGTGGTTAATGCCAAATGCTACATCGCTATGGATTAAAAATGTTTCGGAAGAGGAATCACTGAACTGATTAAAAGGGTTCCCTACTTGAATGTTGTAGCTGAAGGTTCCTTTTGGCAGAAAGGCATATGGAATCTGCACTTGTCTGTTCACAGCATCAATCTCACCTGTGGGAGAGTAAGTTTTAACACTGATTGTATTGGTTCCATAGTAAAGGGGTAAAGCAACACGGTAATTGCCCAAGCCGTCAGCTTTTGTAAAACCCGAAAGTTGCCCATTTAGATAGAGTTCCACCTCTGCCTCTGGGGCAATGTTGCCTGTATACATATATTGACTGTACAGACGTCTAGGCATTACAGGTTCGTTTGATATGGAAACGCCTTGTATTTGCTGGGAAAAAGTGCCCGTGGTATTGATTCTTCCCACCTTAATGGAAGTAATCAGGGGATTAGTTCGCAATGCATAATGCCAATAGAAGTTGTATGGAACCAATGGCTGATTCGAATTGGAGCTGCCATAAACGGATCCATGCAGATCGCCTCCGAGCAGAGCCATGCTGCCAGAAAGAATAAAATAT
Source organism: Bacteroidales bacterium (assembly GCA_965140775.1). Taxonomy (GTDB): domain Bacteria; phylum Bacteroidota; class Bacteroidia; order Bacteroidales; family F082; genus UBA6244. Next base: position 3,947,186 of record OZ223471.1, read on the forward strand.
CCGCTTAAGCTAGAGGCTTTATGTCCAAAAATTCCTATATTATAGTCGACAAATCCCAGGCCTGCGATTTGTTTTTTTTGCTGGAAACGTAAAGGAAAATCGCCGGTCTTTGTCTTATTAGTAATATTACTGTGGAGTTTTTCTCTTTTTAGTTTTTCAATAACAGGAAGTTGTTGGTCGGTCTCAAGGGATATTTGAAGTGCACTGAGGTTAAGGTTAAAATGCAAGCCAAAAAGCCTTTCAAAAAGTTCGGGTGATAGGTAGATATCTGTAGAGCCTATACGAAAGTCGCTAGAGGAAAGATCAAAGGTTTGTTTACCAATGATGACTTGTGTCTTAGTCAAATTGATTACCCATTTGTTGTTTGGTTCAGGGAAACCCCCTTTTAGGATATACCCTATGGTGTCAAATTCGTAGTGAATATAGAATAAGTCAAATAGCTCCATCAGGGGTAGATACAGTTTGTTCTCGCTATAGATGGTGTTAATTAAATGATTACCAAGTTGAGGATAGTGAAAACTGAAAAGTACTTCCTGTTGGACATCCTCAGTGGCATTCTGAAAGCTGGGGCATTCATTGGAAGAAACAGGAAGGATCAAAATATAGAACCCCAATAACAAGTATTTAAATTGTTTCATTTTACGGTGGCGAGAACAAACTTTTAAGGGTTAATCCACCAAAGAAGCAAACATGATACTTTTTTACGGAGGATATTGATATTGACTCCATGTGGAAATGCAAAACATTAAAAGTTGTATTTTATGCAAGCAAAATACAATCATATACTGAGAAAGAGACCATATATCAAAGACAAATCTACGATTCTCGTGATGTACTATAAGTTCCAGATATTAAACATCGGAGCCCCCAATCAAGGAGAAACTAGTTTGCGCGACTTCAAAATGATATGAGAGGCTAGAGTTAGATATCTGAATTTCAGACAGAGTACCTCTAAAAGCAATCCCTTCAGCATTTACAATATCGTTAAGGTTGATCAAATGAGGGGCATAGTCTAATAATTGACCGATGAAATGGTTCCACTTTTCCCCAAAGTTATTGATTAACAAAACATTGATATTTCCCACATCCTTGGAGGTCTGTTTATCAATAAAAAAACAATTTGTGGATGGATTGTGATAGTACCACCATAATGCGAGCTCGGGTTGGTTTGGTAACTTTATTGTATTCTTCATATTATTTACTTTCTTTTGATTAGTCTGAAGGCAATGCAGTAGGTGCCTAAATTATCATTTCAGGTTTAAAAACTGGACATGCTCATCTCGGAGAGTTAAAAGACCCCATTATTCAAGTTCTAAAATTGAACGATACATTACAGGTGCCATTTGTGCCAGATCCTGCGACAGTATATCCGATCGCTTACTTTCATAAGTTAGTTCCAAGGTGTAATTGCCAGGAAATACTCTTTCGCGCACAAATGGGATTTCTATGGTACGCTTCACATCGAAATAAGCAGTACAAGTCTGGTGATTCTCACCCACGATTTTACCTTGTGCATTGTACAGGGTGGCATGAACACTTCCAATAAAAGGTGAGTTTCCCATGGGATGAAGTTCAGAAACGGCAACGAGGCCATTATTTTCTATTTTAGTTGAAACTCCTAGAACCTGCAGTCCTGTGTTCACTTTTCCTTTATGGTAGAATGCTGCAATATTCTGATGAAAAATAAAATTAATTTGAGTACCAATTCCATCGGATAGGATAGTTGTATCAGCATCTACAGATTTTCGGGCTGAGCTGACAATGACCCTTGACCAGTACACACCATCGGGTTTGTTGGACAAGGGCTTAACTTGAAATCGCACAGTTTGCTGCTGCCCTGGAATAAGGATAAAGCTTCGTGGGAAAGCGCGTAGATTAGACGACAGGTTATAAGCCGAAGTGGCAAGTGAGTCATCGTTGATGGTCACTGGGTTGCCCAATTCGTCAGATCCAGGATATCCAAATTCAAATGCAATGGTCACTTCCTGGTCATAGTCAGTATGGTTCGCAATATACATTTCAGCCGTATTGGATGCTTCATGAATACATATTGAAGTTGGGGCAAGACTCACCTGTGAATAAGACTGATAGGTTCGCAGCAACAGCCCCAGCATTGACAGTGAAAATATGATTAGATTTTTCATTTTCGCTTTAATTTTTTAATTTTATGTCATTTGTATTTTATACTCCTTAGATAGCTGGAAAGTACCCTACACCAGATATTATATAGGCACTACCCAGATCAAACCAATTCAATTGCTTTTCAAAGTAGTTTGTTTATTAGGCAAGTTAGTTCTAACTATACACGACTCATCTTTTCTAAAGCAGAATAAAGAAATAATTTTGACCTTCAGTGAGTCTCCTTTCATACAGTCTATCTATTGCGATTTATTTTGCAAATAAGCATTTGCTCTTTTCGGACGGTTAAAAATAAGCTGCATCAAAGGAGCCCCAAGAAAGGTCAATTTTTCACCTTAGTTGTATTCCACACTAATGTTAAAGGTGCCCGAGTAGGTACCCGTCTCCTGTGCTGTAAGAGTAGGGATAGAACCTCCGACCCAGATAAAATAATCCCCGGTTGTCCCGTCAAGTGTTACCTGACTGCCACTAGTAATGGCTGCGGCCGTAGCTTGGTTCGAATTGCTGGCATCTCCCACCACTTCCGGGGTCATTGTCATAGTCCCTGTGGCTCCGTTGGAGAGGGATACAGTAGCGTCATAAGTAACAGTAACACTGGCTCCCGTGCTGCCGGTCATATCAAAAACGGCAACATCGGTTATGCTACCGGTATTAGAGTTTGAAACCCCATTTGCATCCAGTACCACTGCACCCGTAGTAGTTGCATTTAAGTTTCCAAAATCGATGGAGGTCCCTGCTTCCAAATCAAGCGTAAGCGCGGTAAGCACAACCGCATTTGCTGATGATGTGGCAGGCGTTTGGGCGTAATTCACTATTGTAAAAACAACAATTAAGCTTGCCGTAAGGGTGAATTTAATTACATTTTTCATGGCATTATAATTTAGTTAATAGAAAAAATTGTATATCAGTAAATTAATATATATTCAAATTTGTACTTGTATCCAAAAGTCTGTCTCAAGTAATTTTCTATTGGGATCTGATTTTTACTTCCATGTTCAATTGTATATTATTAATTATAATCAATGAAAATCCCCTCTACGCTAATAGGCTGAAATCCTATCCAGGCAACATACTGATTGTTCCTTGGGACTACCTCGGAGTTGTTTCCACCATCTTGATACAGATGAAATGCGGCACCTTTAAAGTGGAACCACTTTCTGTTCATCGGATTGGCAGAGCCATCATTTATGTACCATGCCAAGGGTGAAGTATCCTCCATGTTCAAGGCAACAAGCTTGATCACAAGTTGCATATTTGCTGAGGCTCCAATTTCTATCCACCAAGCATTATTGCTGATACCACTATCTGAACCGTTTTGCCCCTCCATTCCTATGACGGGGCTAATCTCAATGGAAGTACTGGGGTAGTCGTGTTTTAGAATTTCTACTTCAATGAACTGAGCCCTAAGAGGTGCTGTTTGTTCGACAACCAGACAGGTAAGAATCAATATTTTATAAAAGAGATTATTCATTAGATGCAAAATCAATGTTTATAGTAATTGTTGCGCTATAATTTCCTTGGGCGGTGCCTGCAACCACTGGCCCCACATGACCATAGATAAACAGGTAAGCGGTTTTGATAGGAGCTGTATATGCTTGTGAAGGGGGTGGGGGGGCCGCGGCTGGAGGCCCCGAGTTGCGTCTTACAATGGGGAAAGTAGCCGAGCTAAAGCCCGAGGGAACCTGGATAGCAGTTTGTTTGGCTAGGTTGGTATTGTCATAGCCCAGATTAGAATAGGCAAAAGAAAACTCAAAAGGAATGGTAGCACTACTGTTGCTCTCATTTACCAGTTCGGTTGGTATATCAAACCATACATTCAGGTCATATCCTTGGGGGGCTGAAATAATAAACACTGCTGTCCTATTATCCAGCAGGGAGATAGTTTCTTCATCACTGCCAATTCCCGGGAATAGTTGTCCGAAGTCCAAGGTCGAAGGAGAGCCTGTAGTAATACTGATGTTTTCGCTCGCTATCCAGGTACCGAAATTGATTCTTTGGCCTTGGGCATAGGGGGTAAAAAGCACCCCTAATCCAAACATCACCCAAATAAGCCACCCTTTTTTCATAAGAATCAGATATAATCAATTTCAATAGTGAAAAGTCCTAAAAACTTACCCCCGGAGACACCAGATAAATTTACTCTGCATCCCACCCACAAATAGTAGGTTCCATTCTCAGGGAGATCAATGATGGCTTCCTCGTTGTGGAATGGATCGCTGGAAAACTGGGTTTGCCCAGGGCTTCCGCTGAGTTCATAGTCGATTTTAATAGATGCTTTACTCTGCTGATCAATGAGCTCGTCGGATTTAAGAAAAGAAATGAGTACTCGTGTTCCTGTTCTGCCTTTAGCCATTAGCATCCCGGCATCGGGGTTTGTTAAAGGGGAAATATATACATTTTGGTTGTCATTGGGTAGTACATGTACTCTCATGTTCTTTAAGGATATGATCTCAAAAGGAATGTTGTTGGTCACAACAGCCTTAATGGAGATTGAGAAGTTAGTAGAGTATTGAGAAAGAGCCGTTGTGGGCTGAATCACAAGCAACCAAAGCACTAGTATTCCCACGGATGACCACCGAAATTTGCGATTATTTGAACTTTTGTTTCTCAATGGATTATCACTCCTTTCTTTGTTTGAACTATATTACCACTTATAAGCCTGAATAAGCAAATGCCATTCAAGGGATTCTTCGCACTCCATTTAATCTGGGTGAGACCGGCAGGGAATACCCCGTTGAGGACTGTGTCCAATAGCTCACCTTTTGAGCCAAAAACATCCAATCTAACTCTTGCTGTTTCAGCCAATTTAAAGGAAAGAATCACATGGGAGCTAAAGGGGTTTGGATAAGGATTCATCAATACTGCCGTTGTGGGTTGATATACAGGGTCGTCCCCCCAATCGCCTGGTTGGATAACGATGGTAAAGCGCAGGCTCTGGGATACTTTGAGGTTTTCGGTTCTTTGGGGACAATATAAGGGGTCAGTAAGATGTAATTGCGCAAGGGATGAAACGTCTTTTATAGTTTCGGAAACAGCATAGCAGAACTGATAGCAGGTATCCCGGCACATTGAGATGGCTTTTTTTAACTGATGGTCCAATAGCTCAACAGACAAACTGCTGGGCCAGTTTTCGGGAACCCTCCAGCTAAGCAGACAATCCTGATCACCTGAGGCAGACCCAGATACAATGCTAAGCAGCAAAGGAATAAACATCTGTTGGTCTATCTGCAGCGGGAGACTGTTGATTACCAGAGGAGCCTGTCCATGCAAAGAGCTATGGGAATACAACATCAGGTAATTCTCGCAGGGAGGGGAAAGCTGGTAAGCATCATAAAGGTCGGGGCCAATCACACCGGACTCACAAAGGCATATATGAGCCTGAGTCCTCATCTTACAAGCTGAGAGTTGGATGGGAATATCCACTAGGGACGATGTCTCTTCCTGTTTATACCAGTTCCCAGGGGAGGTGCTTTTGGCACTACCAGTAAAGCTGAGTGTTGCACCCGTGTTATTTGCTTTGACCCAATATCCCTGAAAGGGAGCTATTAAACCATCCCCTTTGGAGCCCGTAAGCCCATTCCAGACTATATACTCACCCATGCCCCCGTTTCCAGAAGGATCCCACAAATAGATGCTGTTGTCCATGTTTGTTTTTATCCATTCTGTATCGTCCCAGTCGATGGTGGAAGGAGTAGGGTTGCCCACCAGATTCCAGCCCTGGTCCGCAATATTGATATCATAATATATTGAATCTGTTGCAGGATCCTCACTCGAGGGATCGCGTGGGGTATAGGAAATGCTATAGTCAAATCCATCGTCTGCGGATTCCACCTGGCGACCTGTTATATCCAATGATAATGGGAGCAAGTCTTTGTAATTCTCCGATAACACGTCCGGTCTTCCAGCACCATTAAAAACATAGTGAAAGTAACCTCTCCCTCTGGTTATCTCTTCACCGCTCATCGCTGGTGTTCGCCATCCCTGCAAAGGAGTGCCTATATCTGTTTCGTCCCACCAGAGCAGGTTGGGTTGCAGAGCCGGAAAATCAGATCCAGAAAAGCCCTGGGTAACAAAGGAACTACCAGGAAACCGACTAAAGGTTGATTCAAAAGGTGAAGCAATGAGACGCCAACCACGGTCACCGGTTTCCTGCTGTTGAATTTCGAGAAGTGGATTTGCAAGGGTTGTGTTTACGTACGCACTTCCACTTTCTAGCAGGATCGTACCACTGTCGTAAGTACTTATTTCAGCAGATATGGTCGACATTTCCAGGGATACTTCCGGAAAAACAACAAAGGTAGAACTATCTCTGATGGAAATTGGGATGCTATTTTCGCCAAGTAGTTTATCCAGGGATACCTGATCTACCACACCTACATATCCTCCATTACATACAGACATTGAATCTAGGACAAGCACTTCTGCCAATGAATCCACTGCAATATCGATAGAATCTTCGATGAGGATGGATCCAAAGACCCCCTCTAAGGTATAATATCCATTGGAAGCAACACTGGTGGTTTGCTGCCACGGAAAACGAACAACCACAATACCTGAGCCTCCGTTTCCCCCATTGGAAGATCCAAATCGTTGGGTCATACCCCCACCACCGCCGCCACCTGTTGCCGGCAAGGCATCGTTACTAAAAGTATGGGGTGACCGCTGTCCATTGGCACCACCACCGATACCTCCAGTGCCAAAGCTGGAGTAGCCGCCGCCACCCCCTCCACCGGCATAGTACTGTATCTCACCAAAAATATCGTTGGATAAGCCTGATCCACCATTACCAGGCAAGTTATTGCTGGCATCGCCTCCCTGGGTTGCGGCTCCCCCACCGCCACCCCCAGCTCTTTTTATCCAATTGCCTTTTCTTCCCCAGCCACCCTTGTTACCTTGCCCACTCACGCCAGTTCCTCCATCGGTTTGTTGGTTTGAGCTAAGGGGAGATCTCGACCCACCTCCTCCAGAACCTCCATCAGTGGCATAGCATCCAATGGCTCCACCACCTCCTCCTCCAAAAGCAAGTATGGAGCCAAAGGCTGAATCTCCGCCTTGTCCACCAGGGATATCATTTCCAATGCCAGCAATTCCTGCATCCCCAATTTCCACCAGGTATTCAATAGAAGAGGAAACATCAAGCCCAGATAAACTGATCATTCCTCCAGCTCCACCACCACCACCAGCTGTGCCGCCACCGCCCCCGCCACCGGCCACCACCAGAAGGTCAATACTTGAAACGCCCTGGGGAGGAGTGAAACTTGACACACCTGTAGTCGTGTATACATAGAGGGCATAGGGAACACCGAGTATTCGTCGAAAAATAAGCTGATCAACAAGTTGTCTACCATTGAGATATACATTGTTGATACTTGCATGGTTGTCTCCCCGACCATCACCGCCCTTAAATTGAGATTTAGCCTGCCACGCATGAAGGCAAATCAAAATGGTGGGAACAAAGATAAGACGGTTAATTTTCATTATTAATATTCTAAAGGTTATTACTTTCTTTACATCGATCTGAGAAATACTTTAAGGGGCAGAACGAACAGCCCTGAACCCCATATATACATAATTGCCCGTGAAGGCATAAACAGCATAACTTCGGTCAGATATTTCCATCAGTGAGCTTTGGTCTGTCCAGTCGCCTCCGCGGATGCCTACTCCATCCGCTCCCACAACCTCACCACTACTCAAACCCGGCCATGTAGCTTCATTGGCGGCTCCGGTACTACTAAGTTCACCGTCACCATTATTCCCATTGAATGCGCGACCTTCCACATTTTCACAAGTAACACACCAGTCATCGAGGTTACCACTGAGTTCCATGATGCCGTAGTAGGACGCCCCAGAGGTTATCCGATTTGTGTTGGATGGGTTTGCGGCAAAAAGGCCCACCCGTAAAGGCCCGTTGATATTGCTATTAGTGGTAGCGTAGCTGGCATTTCCTTGTGTCGTACTATAATTAGTCGATATGCCTTCGTTTAGCAATCCTATATTATTCAATGAATACATCAAAGAAGCCACCTGAGTGGTTCCCCAGGCAAATTCATTGGCTATGGGTGATACCCCCCCCCGACAGGACTTTTCGTATTCCAACTCGCTCATGGGGCGCAGTCCGGCCCAGTCAGCATAGGCAGCGCCATCCATCCAGCTTAGACAATTGCAGGCTACATAGGGGTAAGAAGATTCGTACGCTTCAGCCGAGCCGCCCGTGATACCATACCTATAGGATGAATAGGTGTATTTGCGATTATCAGCCTGAGGTTGTGTTAGTGTATTTAAAAAATCTACATATTGCTGTTGTGATATCTCATACTTCATACAGTAAAAAGGGGTATTTCCCGTGGGAAAACCGGTGGCTAGCGACCCGCTACTAGATGTGCCTACATTTCGTGCCCAGAGGTTTCCTGTACTGTTTTCAAAGCTGAAAGTGGAAGAACTTACTAGAAAAGGAGTTGTGATGCTTGCCCCACCCGCATAAAAGCCCCAACTGTCGGACCCCCCACTGCCCAGGTAAAAATCGCCGCCCGGGACATATACCATTTCAACGGCAAACACCCGGATATCCACCTTGTCAGTTGACAAAACTCCATTGGAGGCATAGTTCCAGCGTAATTGCATGCCGTTGACAGTGTTTGCTCCTTCGCCATTGCTGCTCCGATAAACAAATACACCTAATACAGGATTGGTTGTGGCCTGAAATGCTGCTACATCGTCTCTGAGTCCTATTGACAATCCCATTGGAGTACCGCTACCTGTGCTGTGTCCGTCTTGGTTAAGGAAAGCATGTTGCCATGCTCCTTCACTCAGACGAAATTTGACAAATATCCAGGTGGCATCCCAGTTGGTGATCCCGTCTCCATTCAGGTCATCGGTACGCCAGGAATTGTCCCAACTTATATCAAAGTTCACCTGCGTATATCCTTGGCTGGAATTTTCTCCGCTTAGACTAACATTGCCTACCCACAAGTTGTTTGCCTGCGAAGAAAAGACTAAAAAGAGTAGCCCCCACAACATCATGTGAAACATCCTGTATTCGAATCTACAGTGCAGCAATTGTGTGTTATGTAGGAATGGCTGTTTTTTCATGGTGGATTCATTATTTTAGCCAGTGGTTTAAGATAGAGTTGAATTTTTTTGGATCCACTGGAAGATTTAACATATCATCGCACCTGTCTTTCAGTACTTCTACAGACCCGTTGTCCCGGCTGGAGGTAAGTAGGATTAAAGGCATATTTTTTCTTGCTTTTTTCAAAGCCTCAATAACATATTCAGAGGGAGAAACAAGGCTAGCATCTATCATGGATAATCCAATGCGCTCATGTTGCATACAAAGCCGGATGGCCTCAACTCCATTGGTAGCCTGCATAGTTTCAATACCTTTAAGATTTAATAATGTTTTGAGCAGGTTAAATTCATCTGAGTTATGTGCTGCGATTAGCACAGTTTTGGCCAGACTGTCTGATAAATCATCTTTTTTCTTCTGAATTGTATTGTCAGAGAAAGATTCAGCATCCAGAAGAGGGATGGTAAAATAAAAGATAGTACCCCCGCCCAGATTTGGCTCGAACCAGATTTTACCCCCGAATTTCTCGGTGTATTTTTTTGCGATGAACAAGCCTAGTCCCAAGCCGTCGAAGCGTCGACTCAAGGCTTCATCAGCCTGAGTAAATGCCTTAAAGATATAATCTTGTTTACTCGGATCAATGCCAATACCGGTATCTTTCACATAAAATTCAATGTTAGCAGGTTGATCATGATTAATGAACCTGTATCCAAATTCCACTTCACCCGAGAGAGTAAAAACAAGGGCATTGTGTAAAATTTTGCTTAATATCCGGTGCAATCCATTCCTGTCGGTTACAATTTGTCTATGGTAGGCTTTGTCAAAGTTGCTGAATTTCACGTGGATATATCCTTTGTTCAACTTCATCCGCTCTTCCAATACATCACTATATACTTCTTCAATCAGATTACCCAAGTTGAACACCTCATATTGGGCTTTAAATTTTCCAGACTCGATCATCACGATGTTAAAGATATCTTCTACTATAGAGAGCAGGTGCTCACCACTATTTTGTATAATATCAGCATATTGGATTATGGTTCCATGGTCAGCATCCTGTTTTTGCAAAGAAGCAAAGCCTATGATTGCGTTTAAGGGGGTGCGGAGTTCATGAGACATGCTGGCCAAAAACACGGACTTTAACCTATCGGATTCTTGAGCCTGTGTTAGGGCTTCCCGGGTTTGCATCTCGCTTTTCTTTCGTCTTAATGCCAGGCTGATATGGTCTGAAACAAAGGAAAGCAATTTACCGCTTTCTTCATTGAAAGCATCGGCATTGGTATAGTGTTGCACTACAAAGGCGCCAACCACCTCTTTGCCTTGAACCAAAGGGGTCCCCAGCCAAACTTCAGGAATTGTTCCAACGTTAGTTAACTTGTTTTCAGCCTCTAAAGTTTCCAATTCCTTTTTCTTAAACAACAACTGCCGCTTCTCTTTAATCACCAGCCCGGTAACTGAATTCTCTACTCCCCAGTTTTGAAAAGTTTCTTTTTCATCTTTGAAGTAGGGCGAATAGAGTTCGTTTTTTTCTTTGTTGAGTAAGGCAACAAAGAAGTTGGAAGTGTCCAATAACCTCGAGAGTTCGAGTTGCACACTTTGAATGAGTTCATGCTCGTCTTGAGAAACAATGGCAGCATTGGAAATGTTGAACAAGACACTCAATACAAGTTCATCTCGTTTGCTGGTAGCAATAAGCTTGGCCTGTTGTATATTTTGTAAAGCCAGAGCAGAGAGGTATTCGGTCAGGTGGAAGAGCGCATCGCAGATGCTTTTAAACTGGCTAACAGACATTTTGGGCACAAGCTTTAACGAGCGTGCATATTGGTGCTTGTCGGCACCTATTTCAGTAGCATATTGGATCATTTGTTGCTCATCAGCCTTCTCATCTATTACTTGTCCTACCAGCCAACTGGCAATATGTTTGTTTGCTATTGTGATGGAGGCACCTCCATCCAACAAGCTCCCGCTTAAGCATTGCAGCATATTGGGGCCTTTATGGTTTATTTGGCACAAGGCTATATCGGATAAATGACAGTTGATACGGCCTTTTTCTGTTTTCTTAATAATATGTTCGCATAAATGACTGGGGTTGCTCTGTTTTGTGATGGCTACTCCCTGAGAATCTACAATTACGGAGGACACCCCTGTGGCTTTTGAAAAAGCGTCCTGAATCTTTTGGATATCCTCGATATTGAAGAGTTCATCAAAAGCAATTTCTTCTAGTCGTTCAACCTTTCCAGAGATGGTAACAATCTGTTTCTTTAGCAGCCACTCTTTATATTTTTGGGAGGTAATATCGCTAATGATACCAATAGCGGCTACTACCTGTTGTTCTTCATCATAAACAAGGGATGTGGAAACATGCACAGGGAACTCCTCTCCATTTTTACGTTTATGTAGCTGTTCACCAGACCAGCCACCTTTCAGTGTTGTTTCTTCCCAGCTACCAATTTCTTCTTCATAGTGAACTTCAGATATAAAACTCTGTAGTGAGGCGCCCAGTAACTCCTCATGCTGATATCCATAGGTCTTTATAAAAGCTTCATTTACAAACAAGATTTTTTTTGAAAGGTCGGTAATGCACACACATTCTGAAATGCTCTGAATGGCATTGGCCAAGAGCAACATCCTGGATTCGGTCTCTCTCAAGCGAGATTCCTTATTCTGAGACAATGTTTGACTCTTTGTGAGTTCCCTTTGTAGTTGCCTCTTTTCTTTAATTTTTTCATCCTCCAAATCTTTGAGCGCAAACAATTTTTCCAGTAGGCTGACCAGCTCATTTTTGTTGACAGGTTTAGAAATAAACCCATCAGCGCCGGCTTGAATGGCGCTTACCATATCTTTCTGCGCCATCTCCATGGCTGTAATAAATGCCACCGGAAGGTGGTGTATATTTTTATTGCTTTTAATTCTTTTACACACCTCAAACCCACTCATTTCAGGCATTACAATATCCAATAATACCACATCAGGCTTTTCCTGTAAACACTTTTTTATTCCTTGCACCCCGGATTGTGCTGCAATCACCTGTGTATCTGGCATCACAGAGGATAACAATTCTTCCAATACAAATAGATTTTCAGCATTGTCATCAATTAGTAGGATCTTTTTCATGTGGACGCTCTTTTTTCTTAACATTTGAATTTCAACCGTTTATCGCAACTCATTTGATTCTTAAATATTTTTTGTGTAATTTCTTAAGTCAGGTACAGAAAGATACATTTTCCACAGCATTAGTCTGCGCAATCTATTCGAACCTTATAGATTGCAGCACAGTCATAATACATGAGTAGCTGTCCTCGCAGATTGAAAATAACTACATTCCATAGTTGCTGACATTCTTGAAACTTGGGTGTTACTATCAAAATGTATAAGATTGGGATACATTTCTAAAACCTTCTTCAAGTTCCCATCGTCCATTTTCTTTCGATCCCCATCAGGATGATTCTGTGGGTTGGCAAGACCATTCCCACTATTCGAATTCCAATAGCTATATCTCAAACTACCGCTTGAGGGCTCTAATAAACTGGGGTCGCCATAGTTATCACCTTTGAATTCCTGATATTGCCCACCTCCATTGTATGAATAAGTCCATAAAAATCCTTTTCTTGCAACCAGAATGTGAATCAAACCATTAACAGGGATAAAAATTTCTTTCATATGTTTGCAATTAACTCTAAAATATCTCCCTCTCTCCCGCACAAAATTTAGTATTGTTATATAGAAAGAATCAATTCTTTCTCCTCATCGGATTTTGTGAATTTAAAATGGGCATTTATGGGCAAAATATAATCTTTCAATCTTCTCTATCTTTCCGAATGGGCTAGAAAGTAAGGGGCAGGGGTTTTCAAATTCATAACAAGCTCCTAGTTGTTGTGTGCCCCTTCCCCTTTTGTAGTTCCTCATCCGCGGAAAAAAGCATGCAATCAGCCATGTATTCTGTTTTTAAATGTGTCACCCCCGGCAGTTATACCAGGAGTGACTTTGAACCAACCCTAAGTTATTTGCTGGCTATTTTGTTGACAGATTTGAGCTGACCGATCTACATCGCTTCTATATCCATTTGGCTCTCCCTCAATTTTTTCCAGACTATAGGCAAGATATATCTTTCGCGCTCCATAACTCACTCCCAAAGCCATAAGCACTATGGTTCCATTTCCAAGAGGGGCACCCCCACCAACAGGATCACCACCAGAGCCTGGGTCACCTCCTCCCGGAGGTGGAGGTGGCCCCCCACCCGGACCATGACTATACATTGCATTTATTGAAAGTACACAAATCCCCGTTAATAGAATTCTTCTAAACGCTTTCATCTTTTGTAATCTAAATGACATATTGATTTTTTTAATTATTAGTATTTCTCTTTACTTTCTGTTGTCCACAATTACTTTTGTAACAAATCCTGTTGCATCATCCGTGATGGATACAATGTACAATCCGAAGGGGAGATTGGTCGGAATGGCTATCAAATCAGAGGTGTTCACTTTTTGGCTAAGAACACGATGCCCAGAAATATCTGTTACGTGGATTTTATAGTCTGGATTACCATCAAGGCTTCTAGCGTAAATGGTTTGTCCTGAGGCAAATACCGAGTATTGGTGGCCAGTATTTTCCTGCAGGCCAACCGGATATGCAAAGTGAAGAATAAAACGGGTTTCGGAGTCGCCTTCTTCCCATTTAAACTGGTACACTCCTGAATTCAAGTTGAAGAAATTTCCCGTTTTGGTGTCTTCAAGATAGATATAGACATATGCTACCTCGGTACCAATTCCAATGCTATAGATATCTGATACATCACTACGGAAACCCAACTGTAGCTGGTCAACTGCTGGACGCACATCTATTGACAATGGCTTGTGAACCAATTGACTATCGTCTCCTGAGAAACTAAAAATTTCGGGCATCCCAACAGTTCCTGAGAAGAGTTTGTGCGCATCTTCCGAAATTTTAAATTCTGCAACAGCACGATCCTCAAAACGAACAATCAGTTCATCACTATACATATCACTGAAAGCACGTACTGTGAGACCATTGTTGACGGTTGTCTCATTTTTAAAAAAACCGGAGGCTCCTATGTGGGTGCGTTCGCTATTGTGTAGGTTGAAAGTGCCATTGGCCGCCGCCATCACAAAGAATCCTTGCATAGGGGCTACATACTGCGTACCTCCGTTGGTTCCGCTACCATCGATCCAGTTAGCGTATTGGGTGCCATTCCAGCAATAGACCGCGCCGTAGGTGTCGTCCAACAGGCTCCAGTCAATTGAAGAAGGATAAGGATTGCCCAATAAATTAGCCCCTTCGAATCCAGACGCGTTTTGTGTCAAGGTTATTTCCATACTCTGGTCACCCGTATTGGGAGTTCCTGTGAAAGTTTGAACAGTTGCCTTAGTTACTCCCCAGTAAGAATACCCCTGCACTGGAGTCAAAGGTGTGGACGGTTCGATAATATAGGTCCAGGTTGCAGTGGGTTCGTCCCAGGTGGCCAGATAATCTGCCATAAATACCGAAGCCTGGGCACTGGTTGTGGGTATCGAGATATAGTGCCATACACCATCTGTAATGCTTCGGTTTATTGATATGGTGCTATTATTTACTATATCTCCCTGTGTAATAAGTGAGGCCGTTCCTGTTTCGTCTCCATCCAGGGTAATCGTGCCATCGTTGGTTAAAGTTCCGTGAATCGTTAAGGCTTTTCCAGCATTTATCTCAAGGGTAGCATCTGTTTCAAGGCCAAGATCGTTGCACTCTGCAGGACTTAATACATCATTATTGACTATGGGTTGGTTTGATACTACTGGTATTAAAACATTAACCGATGCATCGGGAACAATTCCTGTTGACCAGTTTCCTGCTGTGTTCCAATCGGTGCTTATATTTCCAGTCCATCCAAAATAGTTTAAGGTCGTAAAGCTTACCTCATTGCCATATACCGTCCCTAGGACACAGGTGGCGTAAGCCCGCACGTAATAGGTTGAATCCATTGACAGTCCTGACAGATAGGAAACAAATGTTCCCAAACCACTTCCTTCTGTGGTAATTGAATCTGAAATGGTTGGTGATACATTTGTGCTCCAGCAAATGCCCCGCTCAGTAACTGTCAGGCCTGCGTTCGAGGTCACATTTCCACCGGAGGTAGCCGTAGCAGTAGTAATCTCCGTTACCTCATCTGTTGTGACAGTTGGCATGGTTTGCTCCAAAGCACCAATGGTTGGTATCTCACGGACATTGCCAAAATAATCAGACATTACACTACTAATCATTGTACCTTGCAGTAAAACATTTGGCATGTAATCTGCGGCTGTTCCCCCACTGGGATCCGTATACTCCGGATCAAGGGTTTGGCTGTATTGATCCTGACCTGTGATAATAGGCAGAATGGATATATTGCTGCCATTGTATCCCAGCATACCACCTTCTCCCGATACATAATAATCGTTGTAATCTACTGTCAAACCACTCCCATTCCCCAGGTACATGCCGTAGTGCAGGTTTGTTCCTCCTGCTGTACTCCTGGTATTAGAGAATATATTGTCCTTGTATTCTGACGCATAAGAACTTCCCCTGTAAATGGCATACGACTTCTTCGTGTCTCCAGAACTTACTGTCCCACCCAGGCTTACCGTATTGTAATACATCTTGGATCCATTATCATAGATGCCATATACCGTGGCGCTGGCATCAAAATCGATACTTATTATATTGTTTACACAGCTATCGGCAATAGAGGCACTATTCGATATTCCATACACGGTGGCAGTACTACTTCCCGAGGCTACACTAAGCCCCCCGATAAAATTGCGTTTAACAACTTGTGAGGTATACGAATTCGTATTATACAATCCATAAGTATAATTCTGATTTGTTCCCGCATTGTAGAACCCATAAACACGGTTACCTTCCACATACAGGTTCGTATTACTTTGATTGTATATACCCCTCATGTATTGCTGGCTTGTGGTAGCTTCCGAATTAGACTGGATACTGTTTACGGTAGTAACATCTGCACTACCCACCAGGTTGTTAACTATCGTCTTGCTACCAGAGTTGTGATTGTGTATCCCGTAAAAGTTAGTTCCGGCAGTACTATTACTATTATCCAGAGTGATGGCCCCCACCACGTTGTTTTGGAAGTCAACATCACCAGTACCATGTAGATAGTATCCATAGAAATTACCTCCGTTTGATCCGTTGGTAAAGCTGATGCTGCCGTTACCGATACTATCACCAACCATATTACCCAGGGTAGTCCCCATATTATAGTTCCCGGCTCCCTGTACAAATATCCCATACCAGGAAGGACTAGAACTATTAGCCCAACTAATGTTCTGTATAGTATTCCCCTGCACTTCGTTGGTACCTGCCGTAGTATTCATATAAATACCCCTGAACTCGTTGCCGTAAGAAGCCGTCTTGGTAAGAGCTGTACCCCCACATTGCGCCGCACTTCCCCCAATATAGTTACCCGTTACCATATAATCCGTACCCGTATTGATATAGATTGGGTAATGGGAATAGGACGAGGTTGGTGACAGCGTTGTTGTTTCATAAAAACTATTCCCACTGATGGCCCAGCCTGTGGAGTAAGTGTACAGATTAACCGTATATGCAGAATAGTTGGCTGGCATTACATCATAGAATTGATTATCTATGATTTGATTGCCGCTATTCTCCTTGGTAGATGTACCACCGGAAAATATCACACTCCCGGGCCTGTTGCCACCTGCATTCGTGAATTGGTTATGGGCAATCACGTTATTGTCATTACCTGTTGTCCCTGTAGTAGTAGAGAAAAAGATAACCCCACAACCAAGATAGTATTGGCTGGCTCCTTTTACCGTACAATATTGTACCGTGTCCTGGCTGGCATCATTAATAAACCGGATGGCAGAACTATATGACGCTACATAAGTGTTCTCAATAGTCAAATCAACATCTGTACCCGTCGCATTTACTCGCCCATCAATACAGACATTGTCGGCTCCCGAAAGGTCAATAACTGGAACCCCTGACAGATTACCAGTTATACCTAACCCACTCACCGTAGGATAAATATGTACACGTGTATAACTGGAACTACCAGTCCCGCTCGCATTTAATACCGCAGAAGCTGTCTCGGTTACCGTATCGTTAACTTTGAGTGTTACCTCTCCCGTTAAAATACCATTGTTAATGGCATCAAAAGCCTTTTTAAATGTTGGGTAGGTAGCCACCTTGGTGCCTGATCCGGCGAGGAAAGCATCAATATTCCCTTCACTGAAGTCGGTTTCAATGGCTCCTATGGTAGGTACGACTTCTCTGGTATTGGAAAAATAGTCGGTAGTAATACCGCTAATGGAAACCCCGGTAAACACATTGTTGGTAGGGGTATAACCAGAAGCATCTCCCTCAATATCTGCAAATACCGGATCCTCATTAAAACTGCCTGCATCCTGGCTGGTTACAACAGGAAGGGTCGTGCGGTTTCCACCGTAATACCCCAATATGCCACCAATGCCCGGGGCGTAATAGTTGTTATAATCACCGGTGAGGGTGCCCGTTGTCCCCGCAAAATAAACGGCATAATGCTTAAGGGAACCTCCAACCGTTGATCGGCCATTATAGAACATATTATCCCGCATGTCCCTTGTAGCGGTTGTTGTAAGCCCGTAATAACAGTAAGAGAAATTAGCAGCCCCAGAAGCCATAGTATCTCCCAAGTAAATGGTATTGAAATACAAGTTGTGGCTGGCGGTTGTGTTATGGTAAATACCATAGAGGGTCGTTTTGGAAGTACCCCCAAGAGAAATAATATTATTAGCGTATGTAGTCGCTGTGCTTCCCGTGGCATAGACTCCATAGATGTTTGCCGTGGTACTGGAAGCCCCGGTTACAGATAGATCGTGTATGAAGTTCTGCTCCAGTTTGTTGTTGATGTTGTTACTGGCATACAGATAGAGTCCGTACACGTTTCCGGCAAAAGAACTGTAGCTATTACCCAGGTTGTAGATCTCATTACCCGTGATGGTATAATTGGCACTTGTGTACAGCACAATCCCTGCAAGGGGTGCATTATTGTCAGTGGCATTGTTGGCATTGGCAATGGTAAGATCATGAATACTGTTACCGGTAATGATTTTGCCACCACTGCTCACGTAGATACCCTGTATCCTTCCCCTTGTTGTTGTGGTAACATTGGTGGTGGCATTCGTCAGGTTGGCAATGGTGTTGTTACTGATCGTGTCACCAGAAGCCGAAGAAGACATCCCTATTACATACTGTTCATTTGAAGAGGCAATGGAGGAAGCATAAAGGCTGTTAGGCGTTGTTTCACTACCGACCACGTTATTACGGATAGTCTTGACTCCTGATCCTGTGATGCTAATCCCCAGAATGTTAAAGGCGCAAGTAGGATCACTGCTAACAGTAGTAACAGCCCCTACAATATTATTCTGGAAGTTAAGCGTTCCTGTGTTGCCCAGGTTGTATCCACAGACGTATGCCCCACTCGTTCCGTTGGTTAGGGTTATACTGGCTGTCCCCGTACTGTCGCCTACCTTATTACCGGTTGCCGTACCTATATTATAACTCCCGGCACCACCAGCCGATATCCCATACCAGTAGACACTAGAAGGATTAGTCCAACTGATGTTTTGGATGACATTGCCCTGCAACTCGCTGGTACCCGCCGTAGTGGTCATTACAATACCATTGAAAGCAGCATTATTCCCCGATGTTTTACTCATCGCTGATCCACCACACAACACCTCACTTCCTCCAATGTAGTTCCCCGTTACAGTATAACCGGTTCCTGCGCTAATAATGATTGCATGATAACTAACTCCTGTAGATGTTATTGCCGTTGTCTCATAAATACTGTTATCGCTGATGATCCATCCCGTAGTATATGAAGAAAGATTAACAGCATAGGAATAATAACTACCCCCGATTACATCATAAATCTCATTGTCGGTAATCTGGTTGCCACTGTTCTCCTTAGTGGAAGTACCATTGGAGAAGATAACACTACCCGGACGGTTTCCCTCCGAGTTAGTGAGTTTGTTATGGGCGATGACGTTATCATCGTTCCCAGTTGTCCCTGTGGTACCGGAGAAAAAGATAACCCCGTTGGAGCTGTAATTTGTGGAGGCTCCTTTGATCATGCAATATTGTAGTGTATCCTGGGTAGCATCATTGACAAACCGGATAACCGAGGCAGTGTTCCCGGTGCTGATATTCTCCAAAAGCAGGTCGATAGCGCTACCTGTAGCATTTACCCTTCCATCAATACAAACATTGTCGGCCCCCGAAAGATCAATCATGGGTGTTGTCAGGTTACTCCTGATGCTGAGCCCCGATACCGTAGGATAAATGTGTACTCGTGTGTAGTCTGCACTCCCCGTTCCACTGGCATTCAGAACAGCAGTACCTGTTTCCACGATAGTATCATTGATCCGAAGAGAGATATCTCCTGTGATATAACCCGCGTTAATCGAGTCAAAAGCTTCTTCGAAGTTGGGGTATCCGCTATGGTAGATCCCATCCACGTAAGCATCCAGATAATAAATCCTGGATACAGGAACCTCTATAGCACCCATAGCAGGAGGATCCAACCTGGTCTCTCCCAAATAATCCGTCGTAATACCACTAATCGCTGTACCAACAATGCCTGTGGCTGCCGGGGTGTAATCTGCGGCTGTTCCCCCACTGGGATCCGTATACTCCGGATCAAGGGTTTGGCTGTATTGATCCTGACCTGTGATAATAGGCAGAATGGATATATTGCTGCCATTGTATCCCAGCATACCACCTTCTCCCGATACATAATAATCGTTGTAATCTACTGTCAAACCACTCCCATTCCCCAGGTACATGCCGTAGTGCAGGTTTGTTCCTCCTGCTGTACTCCTGGTATTAGAGAATATATTGTCCTTGTATTCTGACGCATAAGAACTTCCCCTGTAAATGGCATACGACTTCTTCGTGTCTCCAGAACTTACTGTCCCACCCAGGCTTACCGTATTGTAATACATCTTGGATCCATTATCATAGATGCCATATACCGTGGCGCTGGCATCAAAATCGATACTTATTATATTGTTTACACAGCTATCGGCAATAGAGGCACTATTCGATATTCCATACACGGTGGCAGTACTACTTCCCGAGGCTACACTAAGCCCCCCGATAAAATTGCGTTTAACAACTTGTGAGGTATACGAATTCGTATTATACAATCCATAAGTATAATTCTGATTTGTTCCCGCATTGTAGAACCCATAAACACGGTTACCTTCCACATACAGGTTCGTATTACTTTGATTGTATATACCCCTCATGTATTGCTGGCTTGTGGTAGCTTCCGAATTAGACTGGATACTGTTTACGGTAGTAACATCTGCACTACCCACCAGGTTGTTAACTATCGTCTTGCTACCAGAGTTGTGATTGTGTATCCCGTAAAAGTTAGTTCCGGCAGTACTATTACTATTATCCAGAGTGATGGCCCCCACCACGTTGTTTTGGAAGTCAACATCACCAGTACCATATAGATAGTATCCATAGAAATTACCTCCGTTTGATCCGTTGGTAAAGCTGATACTGCCGTTACCGATACTATCACCAACCATATTACCCAGGGTAGTCCCCATATTATAGTTCCCGGCTCCCTGTACAAATATCCCATACCAGGAAGGACTAGAACTATTAGCCCAACTAATGTTCTGTATAGTATTCCCCTGCACTTCGTTGGTACCTGCCGTAGTATTCATATAAATACCCCTGAACTCGTTGCCGTAAGAAGCCGTCTTGGTAAGAGCTGTACCCCCACATTGCGCCGCACTTCCCCCAATATAGTTACCCGTTACCATATAATCCGTACCCGTATTGATATAGATTGGGTAATGGGAATAGGACGAGGTTGGTGACAGCGTTGTTGTTTCATAAAAACTATTCCCACTGATGGCCCAGCCTGTGGAGTAAGTGTACAGATTAACCGTATATGCAGAATAGTTGGCTGGCATTACATCATAGAATTGATTATCTATGATTTGATTGCCGCTATTCTCCTTGGTAGATGTACCACCGGAAAATATCACACTCCCGGGCCTGTTGCCACCTGCATTCGTGAATTGGTTATGGGCAATCACGTTATTGTCATTACCTGTTGTCCCTGTAGTAGTAGAGAAAAAGATAACCCCACAACCAAGATAGTATTGGCTGGCTCCTTTTACCGTACAATATTGTACCGTGTCCTGGCTGGCATCATTAATAAACCGGATGGCAGAACTATATGACGCTACATAAGTGTTCTCAATAGTCAAATCAACATCTGTACCCGTCGCATTTACTCGCCCATCAATACAGACATTGTCGGCTCCCGAAAGGTCAATAACTGGAACCCCTGACAGATTACCAGTTATACCTAACCCACTCACCGTAGGATAAATATGTACACGTGTATAACTGGAACTACCAGTCCCGCTCGCATTTAATACCGCAGAAGCTGTCTCGGTTACCGTATCGTTAACTTTGAGTGTTACCTCTCCCGTTAAAATACCATTGTTAATGGCATCAAAAGCCTTTTTAAATGTTGGGTAGGTAGCCACCTTGGTGCCTGATCCGGCGAGGAAAGCATCAATATTCCCTTCACTGAAGTCGGTTTCAATGGCTCCTATGGTAGGTACGACTTCTCTGGTATTGGAAAAATAGTCGGTAGTAATACCGCTAATGGAAACCCCGGTAAACACATTGTTGGTAGGGGTATAACCAGAAGCATCTCCCTCAATATCTGCAAATACCGGATCCTCATTAAAACTGCCTGCATCCTGGCTGGTTACAACAGGAAGGGTCGTGCGGTTTCCACCGTAATACCCCAATATGCCACCAATGCCCGGGGCGTAATAGTTGTTATAATCACCGGTGAGGGTGCCCGTTGTCCCCGCAAAATAAACGGCATAATGCTTAAGGGAACCTCCAACCGTTGATCGGCCATTATAGAACATATTATCCCGCATGTCCCTTGTAGCGGTTGTTGTAAGCCCGTAATAACAGTAAGAGAAATTAGCAGCCCCAGAAGCCATAGTATCTCCCAAGTAAATGGTATTGAAATACAAGTTGTGGCTGGCGGTTGTGTTATGGTAAATACCATAGAGGGTCGTTTTGGAAGTACCCCCAAGAGAAATAATATTATTAGCGTATGTAGTCGCTGTGCTTCCCGTGGCATAGACTCCATAGATGTTTGCCGTGGTACTGGAAGCCCCGGTTACAGATAGATCGTGTATGAAGTTCTGCTCCAGTTTGTTGTTGATGTTGTTACTGGCATACAGATAGAGTCCGTACACGTTTCCGGCAAAAGAACTGTAGCTATTACCCAGGTTGTAGATCTCATTACCCGTGATGGTATAATTGGCACTTGTGTACAGCACAATCCCTGCAAGGGGTGCATTATTGTCAGTGGCATTGTTGGCATTGGCAATGGTAAGATCATGAATACTGTTACCGGTAATGATTTTGCCACCACTGCTCACGTAGATACCCTGTATCCTTCCCCTTGTTGTTGTGGTAACATTGGTGGTGGCATTCGTCAGGTTGGCAATGGTGTTGTTACTGATCGTGTCACCAGAAGCCGAAGAAGACATCCCTATTACATACTGTTCATTTGAAGAGGCAATGGAGGAAGCATAAAGGCTGTTAGGCGTTGTTTCACTACCGACCACGTTATTACGGATAGTCTTGACTCCTGATCCTGTGATGCTAATCCCCAGAATGTTAAAGGCGCAAGTAGGATCACTGCTAACAGTAGTAACAGCCCCTACAATATTATTCTGGAAGTTAAGCGTTCCTGTGTTGCCCAGGTTGTATCCACAGACGTATGCCCCACTCGTTCCGTTGGTTAGGGTTATACTGGCTGTCCCCGTACTGTCGCCTACCTTATTACCGGTTGCCGTACCTATATTATAACTCCCGGCACCACCAGCCGATATCCCATACCAGTAGACACTAGAAGGATTAGTCCAACTGATGTTTTGGATGACATTGCCCTGCAACTCGCTGGTACCCGCCGTAGTGGTCATTACAATACCATTGAAAGCAGCATTATTCCCCGATGTTTTACTCATCGCTGATCCACCACACAACACCTCACTTCCTCCAATGTAGTTCCCCGTTACAGTATAACCGGTTCCTGCGCTAATAATGATTGCATGATAACTAACTCCTGTAGATGTTATTGCCGTTGTCTCATAAATACTGTTATCGCTGATGATCCATCCCGTAGTATATGAAGAAAGATTAACAGCATAGGAATAATAACTACCCCCGATTACATCATAAATCTCATTGTCGGTAATCTGGTTGCCACTGTTCTCCTTAGTGGAAGTACCATTGGAGAAGATAACACTACCCGGACGGTTTCCCTCCGAGTTAGTGAGTTTGTTATGGGCGATGACGTTATCATCGTTCCCAGTTGTCCCTGTGGTACCGGAGAAAAAGATAACCCCGTTGGAGCTGTAATTTGTGGAGGCTCCTTTGATCATGCAATATTGTAGTGTATCCTGGGTAGCATCATTGACAAACCGGATAACCGAGGCAGTGTTCCCGGTGCTGATATTCTCCAAAAGCAGGTCGATAGCGCTACCTGTAGCATTTACCCTTCCATCAATACAAACATTGTCGGCCCCCGAAAGATCAATCATGGGTGTTGTCAGGTTACTCCTGATGCTGAGCCCCGATACCGTAGGATAAATGTGTACTCGTGTGTAGTCTGCACTCCCCGTTCCACTGGCATTCAGAACAGCAGTACCTGTTTCCACGATAGTATCATTGATCCGAAGAGAGATATCTCCTGTGATATAACCCGCGTTAATCGAGTCAAAAGCTTCTTCGAAGTTGGGGTATCCGCTATGGTAGATCCCATCCACGTAAGCATCCAGATAATAAATCCTGGATACAGGAACCTCTATAGCACCCATAGCAGGAGGATCCAACCTGGTTTCTCCCAAATAATCCGTCGTAATGCCACTGATCGCTGCACCCACAATACCTGTAGCAGCAGGAGTGTAATCTTCAGGTGTCCCCCCACTAGGATCCGTATACTCCGGATCAAGGGTTTGGCTGTATTGATCCTGACCTGTGATAATAGGCAGAATGGATATATTGCTGCCATTGTATCCCAGCATACCACCTTCTCCCGATACATAATAATCGTTGTAATCTACTGTCAAACCACTCCCATTCCCCAGGTACATGCCGTAGTGCAGGTTTGTTCCTCCTGCTGTACTCCTGGTATTAGAGAATATATTGTCCTTGTATTCTGACGCATAAGAACTTCCCCTGTAAATGGCATACGACTTCTTCGTGTCTCCAGAACTTACTGTCCCACCCAGGCTTACCGTATTGTAATACATCTTGGATCCATTATCATAGATGCCATATACCGTGGCGCTGGCATCAAAATCGATACTTATTATATTGTTTACACAGCTATCGGCAATAGAGGCACTATTCGATATTCCATACACGGTGGCAGTACTACTTCCCGAGGCTACACTAAGCCCCCCGATAAAATTGCGTTTAACAACTTGTGAGGTATACGAATTCGTATTATACAATCCATAAGTATAATTCTGATTTGTTCCCGCATTGTAGAACCCATAAACACGGTTACCTTCCACATACAGGTTCGTATTACTTTGATTGTATATACCCCTCATGTATTGCTGGCTTGTGGTAGCTTCCGAATTAGACTGGATACTGTTTACGGTAGTAACATCTGCACTACCCACCAGGTTGTTAACTATCGTCTTGCTACCAGAGTTGTGATTGTGTATCCCGTAAAAGTTAGTTCCGGCAGTACTATTACTATTATCCAGAGTGATGGCCCCCACCACGTTGTTTTGGAAGTCAACATCACCAGTACCATGTAGATAGTATCCATAGAAATTACCTCCGTTTGATCCGTTGGTAAAGCTGATGCTGCCGTTACCGATACTATCACCAACCATATTACCCAGGGTAGTCCCCATATTATAGTTCCCGGCTCCCTGTACAAATATCCCATACCAGGAAGGACTAGAACTATTAGCCCAACTAATGTTCTGTATAGTATTCCCCTGCACTTCGTTGGTACCTGCCGTAGTATTCATATAAATACCCCTGAACTCGTTGCCGTAAGAAGCCGTCTTGGTAAGAGCTGTACCCCCACATTGCGCCGCACTTCCCCCAATATAGTTACCCGTTACCATATAATCCGTACCCGTATTGATATAGATTGGGTAATGGGAATAGGACGAGGTTGGTGACAGCGTTGTTGTTTCATAAAAACTATTCCCACTGATGGCCCAGCCTGTGGAGTAAGTGTACAGATTAACCGTATATGCAGAATAGTTGGCTGGCATTACATCATAGAATTGATTATCTATGATTTGATTGCCGCTATTCTCCTTGGTAGATGTACCACCGGAAAATATCACACTCCCGGGCCTGTTGCCACCTGCATTCGTGAATTGGTTATGGGCAATCACGTTATTGTCATTACCTGTTGTCCCTGTAGTAGTAGAGAAAAAGATAACCCCACAACCAAGATAGTATTGGCTGGCTCCTTTTACCGTACAATATTGTACCGTGTCCTGGCTGGCATCATTAATAAACCGGATGGCAGAACTATATGACGCTACATAAGTGTTCTCAATAGTCAAATCAACATCTGTACCCGTCGCATTTACTCGCCCATCAATACAGACATTGTCGGCTCCCGAAAGGTCAATAACTGGAACCCCTGACAGATTACCAGTTATACCTAACCCACTCACCGTAGGATAAATATGTACACGTGTATAACTGGAACTACCAGTCCCGCTCGCATTTAATACCGCAGAAGCTGTCTCGGTTACCGTATCGTTAACTTTGAGTGTTACCTCTCCCGTTAAAATACCATTGTTAATGGCATCAAAAGCCTTTTTAAATGTTGGGTAGGTAGCCACCTTGGTGCCTGATCCGGCGAGGAAAGCATCAATATTCCCTTCACTGAAGTCGGTTTCAATGGCTCCTATGGTAGGTACGACTTCTCTGGTATTGGAAAAATAGTCGGTAGTAATACCGCTAATGGAAACCCCGGTAAACACATTGTTGGTAGGGGTATAACCAGAAGCATCTCCCTCAATATCTGCAAATACCGGATCCTCATTAAAACTGCCTGCATCCTGGCTGGTTACAACAGGAAGGGTCGTGCGGTTTCCACCGTAATACCCCAATATGCCACCAATGCCCGGGGCGTAATAGTTGTTATAATCACCGGTGAGGGTGCCCGTTGTCCCCGCAAAATAAACGGCATAATGCTTAAGGGAACCTCCAACCGTTGATCGGCCATTATAGAACATATTATCCCGCATGTCCCTTGTAGCGGTTGTTGTAAGCCCGTAATAACAGTAAGAGAAATTAGCAGCCCCAGAAGCCATAGTATCTCCCAAGTAAATGGTATTGAAATACAAGTTGTGGCTGGCGGTTGTGTTATGGTAAATACCATAGAGGGTCGTTTTGGAAGTACCCCCAAGAGAAATAATATTATTAGCGTATGTAGTCGCTGTGCTTCCCGTGGCATAGACTCCATAGATGTTTGCCGTGGTACTGGAAGCCCCGGTTACAGATAGATCGTGTATGAAGTTCTGCTCCAGTTTGTTGTTGATGTTGTTACTGGCATACAGATAGAGTCCGTACACGTTTCCGGCAAAAGAACTGTAGCTATTACCCAGGTTGTAGATCTCATTACCCGTGATGGTATAATTGGCACTTGTGTACAGCACAATCCCTGCAAGGGGTGCATTATTGTCAGTGGCATTGTTGGCATTGGCAATGGTAAGATCATGAATACTGTTACCGGTAATGATTTTGCCACCACTGCTCACGTAGATACCCTGTATCCTTCCCCTTGTTGTTGTGGTAACATTGGTGGTGGCATTCGTCAGGTTGGCAATGGTGTTGTTACTGATCGTGTCACCAGAAGCCGAAGAAGACATCCCTATTACATACTGTTCATTTGAAGAGGCAATGGAGGAAGCATAAAGGCTGTTAGGCGTTGTTTCACTACCGACCACGTTATTACGGATAGTCTTGACTCCTGATCCTGTGATGCTAATCCCCAGAATGTTAAAGGCGCAAGTAGGATCACTGCTAACAGTAGTAACAGCCCCTACAATATTATTCTGGAAGTTAAGCGTTCCTGTGTTGCCCAGGTTGTATCCACAGACGTATGCCCCACTCGTTCCGTTGGTTAGGGTTATACTGGCTGTCCCCGTACTGTCGCCTACCTTATTACCGGTTGCCGTACCTATATTATAACTCCCGGCACCACCAGCCGATATCCCATACCAGTAGACACTAGAAGGATTAGTCCAACTGATGTTTTGGATGACATTGCCCTGCAACTCGCTGGTACCCGCCGTAGTGGTCATTACAATACCATTGAAAGCAGCATTATTCCCCGATGTTTTACTCATCGCTGATCCACCACACAACACCTCACTTCCTCCAATGTAGTTCCCCGTTACAGTATAACCGGTTCCTGCGCTAATAATGATTGCATGATAACTAACTCCTGTAGATGTTATTGCCGTTGTCTCATAAATACTGTTATCGCTGATGATCCATCCCGTAGTATATGAAGAAAGATTAACAGCATAGGAATAATAACTACCCCCGATTACATCATAAATCTCATTGTCGGTAATCTGGTTGCCACTGTTCTCCTTAGTGGAAGTACCATTGGAGAAGATAACACTACCCGGACGGTTTCCCTCCGAGTTAGTGAGTTTGTTATGGGCGATGACGTTATCATCGTTCCCAGTTGTCCCTGTGGTACCGGAGAAAAAGATAACCCCGTTGGAGCTGTAATTTGTGGAGGCTCCTTTGATCATGCAATATTGTAGTGTATCCTGGGTAGCATCATTGACAAACCGGATAACCGAGGCAGTGTTCCCGGTGCTGATATTCTCCAAAAGCAGGTCGATAGCGCTACCTGTAGCATTTACCCTTCCATCAATACAAACATTGTCGGCCCCCGAAAGATCAATCATGGGTGTTGTCAGGTTACTCCTGATGCTGAGCCCCGATACCGTAGGATAAATGTGTACTCGTGTGTAGTCTGCACTCCCCGTTCCACTGGCATTCAGAACAGCAGTACCTGTTTCCACGATAGTATCATTGATCCGAAGAGAGATATCTCCTGTGATATAACCCGCGTTAATCGAGTCAAAAGCTTCTTCGAAGTTGGGGTATCCGCTATGGTAGATCCCATCCACGTAAGCATCCAGATAATAAATCCTGGATACAGGAACCTCTATAGCACCCATAGCAGGAGGATCCAACCTGGTTTCTCCCAAATAATCCGTCGTAATGCCACTGATCGCTGCACCCACAATACCTGTAGCAGCAGGAGTGTAATCTTCAGGTGTCCCCCCACTAGGATCCGTATACTCCGGATCAAGGGTTTGGCTGTATTGATCCTGACCTGTGATAATAGGCAGAATGGATATATTGCTGCCATTGTATCCCAGCATACCACCTTCTCCCGATACATAATAATCGTTGTAATCTACTGTCAAACCACTCCCATTCCCCAGGTACATGCCGTAGTGCAGGTTTGTTCCTCCTGCTGTACTCCTGGTATTAGAGAATATATTGTCCTTGTATTCTGACGCATAAGAACTTCCCCTGTAAATGGCATACGACTTCTTCGTGTCTCCAGAACTTACTGTCCCACCCAGGCTTACCGTATTGTAATACATCTTGGATCCATTATCATAGATGCCATATACCGTGGCGCTGGCATCAAAATCGATACTTATTATATTGTTTACACAGCTATCGGCAATAGAGGCACTATTCGATATTCCATACACGGTGGCAGTACTACTTCCCGAGGCTACACTAAGCCCCCCGATAAAATTGCGTTTAACAACTTGTGAGGTATACGAATTCGTATTATACAATCCATAAGTATAATTCTGATTTGTTCCCGCATTGTAGAACCCATAAACACGGTTACCTTCCACATACAGGTTCGTATTACTTTGATTGTATATACCCCTCATGTATTGCTGGCTTGTGGTAGCTTCCGAATTAGACTGGATACTGTTTACGGTAGTAACATCTGCACTACCCACCAGGTTGTTAACTATCGTCTTGCTACCAGAGTTGTGATTGTGTATCCCGTAAAAGTTAGTTCCGGCAGTACTATTACTATTATCCAGAGTGATGGCCCCCACCACGTTGTTTTGGAAGTCAACATCACCAGTACCATATAGATAGTATCCATAGAAATTACCTCCGTTTGATCCGTTGGTAAAGCTGATACTGCCGTTACCGATACTATCACCAACCATATTACCCAGGGTAGTCCCCATATTATAGTTCCCGGCTCCCTGTACAAATATCCCATACCAGGAAGGACTAGAACTATTAGCCCAACTAATGTTCTGTATAGTATTCCCCTGCACTTCGTTGGTACCTGCCGTAGTATTCATATAAATACCCCTGAACTCGTTGCCGTAAGAAGCCGTCTTGGTAAGAGCTGTACCCCCACATTGCGCCGCACTTCCCCCAATATAGTTACCCGTTACCATATAATCCGTACCCGTATTGATATAGATTGGGTAATGGGAATAGGACGAGGTTGGTGACAGCGTTGTTGTTTCATAAAAACTATTCCCACTGATGGCCCAGCCTGTGGAGTAAGTGTACAGATTAACCGTATATGCAGAATAGTTGGCTGGCATTACATCATAGAATTGATTATCTATGATTTGATTGCCGCTATTCTCCTTGGTAGATGTACCACCGGAAAATATCACACTCCCGGGCCTGTTGCCACCTGCATTCGTGAATTGGTTATGGGCAATCACGTTATTGTCATTACCTGTTGTCCCTGTAGTAGTAGAGAAAAAGATAACCCCACAACCAAGATAGTATTGGCTGGCTCCTTTTACCGTACAATATTGTACCGTGTCCTGGCTGGCATCATTAATAAACCGGATGGCTGAACTATATGACGCTACATAAGTGTTCTCAATAGTCAAATCAACATCTGTACCCGTCGCATTTACTCGCCCATCAATACAGACATTGTCGGCTCCCGAAAAATCAATAACTGGAACCCCTGACAGGTTACCAGTTATACTTAACCCACTCACCGTAGGATAAATATGTACACGTGTGTAACTGGAACTACCAGTCCCGCTCGCATTTAATACCGCAGAAGCTGTCTCGGTGAGGGTACTGCCTAATTTAAGGGTTAAATCGCCAGTTACCGTACCTGCATTTATGGCATCAAAAGCCAGTTTTAAGGTATTATAGGAAGAGTGGTACACCCCCGAAACATAAATACTAATTGGGTAATAGGTAAACTGACTGGCAGAGGTTGCAGTACCACCTGGGCCTGTTATGTGAATATATCCACTAGTTCCATTACCAACAGTAGCAGTAATTTGTGTCGGACTGTCAATAATAAAAGAGTCAGCGGTTATACCACCAAAATCGACGGCTGTTACACCTGAGAAGTTATTTCCGGTAATTACAACGATGGTCCCCGCACTTCCATCCGAGGGAGTAAATGAAGCAATGGCAGGCGGATCCAGGGAGGTGAATCCTGCCAAAGTAGCAATACCTCCCGGAGTGGTAACCTCTACACTACCTGATGAGCCTGCTCCAACAACTGCATCAATTTCAGTATCACTGTTAATAGTGAATGAAGCAGCTGCCGTACCTCCAAAGCTAACGGCTGTGGCACCGCTGAAGTAGGTACCTGTAATTGTAACTGCTGCACCATTTCCGGCGCTTGTTGGACTAAACATTGAAATTGTAGGGGTGTTGTACCAAGTAAAACCCGCAAGAGAGCCTGTACCATACGAATTGGATACGCTCACCTCACCTGAAGCACCGGAACCAACTGTCGCCGTAATTTGGGTTAAGTTATCCACCGTGAAAGAAGTGGCCGCGGTTCCTCCGAAACTAACATCAGTAATACCTGAGAAATTTGCTCCAGTGATGGTTATCTCCGTTCCTTCCACACCAAATGACGGAGTAAAAGACGACACAAGAGGTGGCCCATACCAGGTAAAGCCAGCCAACGAACCAGTACCGCCTGCTGTTATCACGCTCACCTCACCAGAAGCTCCTGAAGCCACCGAAGCGGTGATTTGATTTGAGTTGTTTACAGTAAATGAAGTAGCAGAAATCTCACCAAAAGTTACATTACTTGCACCATCAAAATGTTCTCCAGTAATGACAACTGAAGTTCCCGTGGTTCCTGTAGTGGGATTAAACGCGCTTACCACAGGTGTATCCACCCAAGTAAAACCGACAAGGCTTCCCGTTCCTCCAGCGGTGGTAACTTCTACGCTACCCGAGGTACCCGAACCGACAACTGCAGAAATTTCTGTTGAACTATTTACTGTAAAAGAGGTTGCCTCAGTGCCGCCAAAAGTAACGGAAGTCGGGGCTATAAAATTTGTGCCTGTAATTGTAACTGAAATACCATTTCCTGCATTAGTTGGTGCAAAGTTTGTTATAGTAGGAATTACAGGTCCCAGAAATGTAAAACCTGCAAGTGTCCCTGACCCATATTCATTGGTAACTGTAATCGATCCGCTAGCTCCAGAGGCTAAAACAGCCGTAATCTGGTTGTACGAATCAACAAAAAATGAATCAGCCTCCACATCTCCAAATTTTACCGAACTTACTTCTTCATAGCCGCTACCCAAAATTACAATTGTCTCACCGCTATTTCCAGATGTCGGTGTAAATGAGCTTATAACCGGAGATGCTGTACTATTTGCCGCAGCGCAAGCCGCAAAAAGACCAGAAACGTCACCTGCATTGGCGCCAGTACCACCAATACTAGCAGATTGAGAACCACCTGGCACACTACCAATACCGCCGCCGCCGCCGCCGCCCTGGTCTCCGGCTGCTCCATCTCCGATACCCCCGGTGGCACCATTTGTGCCCCCAGAGTAGCTTCCTCCGGCCCCGTTTACGTCATTGTTATATCCGCCACCGCCACCACCATTTCCATACAGTGTGGTGCCGGCAATGGTAATACTGGTATTTCCACCAGAACCACCATTACTCGCACCAACGCCGCCTACACCAGCACTCCCAAGTGAATAGCTAATCGTTTGTCCTGGTGTAACTGATGTTGTATACCAAGCAGTCCCCCCGGCTCCCCCGGCTCCCCCGGAGACTCCATCTGCAGCTGTGGAACCGCCGCCGCCGCCCCCGCCGCCAATGGCCCATGCTTTTACTGAATCGACATTTGCTCCCACAGTTGCCGAAGACCCTGATGATAACATTTGTGATTTGACAAATGAACCGCCATTATAATAGGTAAGTACTATGACCCCCTGGCCACCGTTTCCGCCAGTCCAAGTACTTCCATAACCTGAAGCACCACCTCCACCACCACCGTAAAGACCGTTTCCGCCATCCCCACCCCAATAGTTAGCGCCTCCACCTCCACATCCAAGCCCTGTGGCGTTGCCGCCCTTGTTATTTTGCCCTCCAGTTCCAGAAGCAGCACCTGACCCACCTGAAATGACAGGAACCTGGGAAAATGCCATTGCTGAGATCAGCATAAGAAATATGCCTAAATAATTTCGTAATTGTGTTTTCATTTTTGTTCCTTTTAATGGTAAATATTTTTAGAGATGTATACTTCGATATTTCAGAATAATTCTCACCTATAACTTGATTTCAAAAAAAACTGCAAGAGTCCCCCATTTTTATCGTATAGTAAGTTGATATTCATTAGCTCTTGCCGACTAATTTCAATTTTGCATTTATGCCTCCCGTATTTAAGCTAATATGATTTAAACACAAGTATTTTATTTCCTTGGTGCTAAACTCGATGTAAATAGCCCACATCCACTGTCGATTTTATTCTGTTTAATTTCGTTTTTCTACTTTGTATATTTCATCTTCATACCGTTGCCTTCGTATTCATACTTCAAAACTCATTTTTTTACTTTCTAATATCATTATTGCACTTTGTCACCTTGTATTTTATTGATTATCTGGACAATTATGAATTACAAATAAGGATATCGCGAATTAATGTTGCAGAAATAGAAATTTTATGTCAATTTCGTGATTCAAAATAATTACCAATTAATACACCCCTCATGAAACACAAATATCTACTATTGATGGTATTAGTATCCATGACTCTAAAAAACCATGCCCACCTTGTTTATTCTGATAGTATCGTCGAGATACAGATAAACCAAAACAATCCCCAGGCAGCTTTAACAAGGTTGCTAATGTTGAGAAACGAAACGAAGGTGAGCCAACCGGATAGTATCAGATTCTATTATAGCGTTCGCTTGAGCAATGCAGCTTTTATACTTAGGAAATTGGATTCAGCTAAAATGTTTGCTCTTGAGGCATTGAAATCCAGTAATGGAATTTCTGACACCTCACGACTAAGTCGAGCATGGTGGGCAGCTGCCTGTGCCTATAATCAACTTGGGGAACTGGACAGTTGTCTCTATTTTAATGAATTAATACAAAAGTCATCTACAAGCCAAAAAGATATAGAATTGAAACAAATGAGCATCATACTATTAGCCAATGTTAATATGCAAAATGGTCAACTTGAAAAAGCACTTATGTATAATAAAATGTCTTTAAGCATGAGTAAACAATCAAAAGACCCGAGAAAACTAGGTAGCGACTATTTTAACGTTGGTCTCACATTTATTGAAAAAGGCATGCCAGATAGCAGCATTATTTACTTACAATTCGCAGAACCATATGCAATAGAGTGCAATAATAAAACATTGCAAGCTTTTATTTATGGCACTCTGGCAGAAGTGTATAACGATACGAAGGATGAAATTGGTTGGAAAAAAAATATTGAAAAAGCTATTTCCATTGCTAAAGAAATTAACAATAATCATTTTCTTGTCATGGCTTATGCTAATACAGCTGAACATGCTTTAGGAAAGGAGCAATATGAAGAAACACTTACGATAGCACAAAAGGCAATTGATCTACTTCGTAAAGATCCCTTCCCTCAATTGGAAGTAAGACTTGATTCAATGATGTATGTTGCAAATAAACATTTAAAGCACTATGCCGCTGCCATTGATTGGGCAGAGACCTATTTTATTAGCAGATATGAAATTGTTAATCAAAAACAGGCTCGTCACCTTGATTCACTAAATATAGTTTTTGATGTCACGGACATGAAAGAGCAACTTCTATTACAGGAAAAAAAAAACAGTCTAAATCGAACATTGATTTTCTTTGTAATTTTTGGAATATCACTTACTATTGGATTGTCCTTCGTTATGATGGTAAAGTTAAAACGAAGAAAATCAGAATCATTAAAAATGTTAAGTAAAGCATCTGCACTAAGAGAATTAGCGAGTCAAAAGCCGCAAAAATGTAGCGCGTGTGATATTGTAGTGTCTGTTACGAGTGTGCCAGATGATCAAAGCAAAGTAGAAGGTGCTGAACCAATCACTAATAAACATCAGGAAATCTTCCAAAAAGCAATTAATTTGATTGAGACAAAGAAACTCTATTTAGACCCAAACATGAATCAGAGGATATTGATCACCTTGCTGGGAACAAATAAAAAATACCTTTATTATGCACTTCATGAAAATTCGGATACCGGCTTTCAAATGTTTATAAATCAGTATAGAATTGAAGAGGCAAAAAGACTTATTATTGACTATGTTAATAATGATGAGGAAATAAATCTTTCTGAATTATCCATTGCCTGTGGTTTCAATTCGGATGTTACATTTTACAGATCTTTTAAAGCGTTTACCAAGTTAACTCCGATCGCGTTTATAAAAAAAATAAAACAATGGAAGTCGAGTGATACTCACTAGGAAAGCTCGTTTTTGGGCTTAACAGACAAAAAGTAGGCTAAAAACTTTTGAAAAAGAAAAAGGAGCTCTAAAAATGAGCTCCCTTCCTTTGACTTTTCCATCAGCCATCAAGTGTATCCCTGGCAGGTTGCTCTCCAGCAGAGCCTGCTTCCGTTTAGCTTGATAAAAGCAAAGACAAAAAACCTGTTATTAACCTAAAAAAACGGTCGGGAAAAACAGCCTCCTTTTTGTCCACTTGACAAAACGCACTCCAGAACAGCCTCCTTTTTATCTATTATACCTTCAATTATCATTTAATAATCACAATTTATGACAATTTCTCACATATTTTAACAAAATTTCACAATTCTTCACAAAAAATATCCTGAAACACTCTACGATCGCCAAAAAAATTGAAGATGAACTTCGACAGCTTTAATATCCACTCCTTCAAACGCAAAAAATCTATATCTTCCTTATTATATGCGTGGGTGTCTATGACCTATTTGCAATATGATTCGATAGATACCAAGTATATTCTAGCAAGTAAATTTGTGTGTATTGCCGCGTTTTTGACATTTTGATTCTTTGCCTTTCACTAGAGAGGATGTTTTTATCAATAGGCATGTCCGAAATCGAAGACAAAGTAATCCTATTGAAATCGGACAAAAATGGCGGTTCTTTTAAAAAAAATATATATGTAGATTCGTTTCCTTTTCAATTCCCCATCTACTGATGCATTCAGGAATTGGTATACGCCATTGAAAAAAATACTTAGCGAATACAAATTGTTTACATCGCATGATACATATCTCTAATCCTATTCTCTCTTTGATACTTTTCCCAAGTCATAATTAAGTCAACCTTAGTAAAAAAGACATAGGCTATTGCCTATATGCTGCAATTATTTTAGAAATGGGATTTGTACATACTAAACCACCATATGACATACTAGGTTAGTTGTTGGATTAATCTTTGGAAATTATACTTTGTAAATGGACTTTAAATATTATCAAGGTAATTCGACAAAACATTATCAATAACAAAGTAGGACAATCAGTTTATATTACTCTTGTGAAGAAATTTTAACACTTAGACTTCCCTTTATCCATTCTAACAGGTAGACCGCTGGATTCTTCTTTTCATCTGATAAATTTAGATAACTTGAATTTAGAAATAGAATTAACTTTGGATGGTGAATTTGGGGAATCCAGCAAAAAAAGATTCACATGTGAATAACACATTCTTAAATAGTATTCATTTATCCTTGTCAGGGCAATTTGCACCTATCATATAAATACAGGCTATATCGATTCTATCTTTTTAACTTTATATTATTACCCCGATTCATACCCGGGAAACTTTAATTAATTGTACCTAATTCATACACAATCGCATATCAAGAACAACAGTAGCCCCACCAGGACTCGAACCTGGATCTAAAGTTTAGGAAACTTCTATTCTATCCCTTGAACTATGGGGCCAAAAATTGGAGGTGCAAAATTAGTGTTTTTTCATCATTTAACAACTCTTGCTCCAACTCTTTACTTTCGGTCGCTGCCCTGACGGTCAATCATCCAGCCGGGGTATTCCGGTGTTAGCTTGCTCACTTCATCAAGAATATCGAGTTCTTGCTTGGAGAGCACAACTTCCACCGAACGGAGGTTGTCTGCTAACTGAGTCGGTTTGTTGGCACCAACAATTACGGATGTAACCACCTGTTGGTGAAGCAACCAGGCCAGAGCAATTTGTGCCGGCGTCACGCCTTTATCCTGCGCCATCTGAATCATCACCTCAACAATATCGAAGGCCTTTTCTTTGTTCACCGGAGGAAAATCAAAATTCACCCTCCTACCCTCGCTTTGTTCTGTATTACGTCTGTACTTACCACTTAGCAAACCACCTGCCAGCGGACTCCAAACCATCAATCCCAAGTGCTGGTCTTTCAGCAAAGGAACGATTTCACGCTCCAGGTCGCGTCCGGCGATGGTATAGTAGGCCTGCAACGACACAAATTTGTTCAGGTGTCTCCGGGCGGAAATCCCCAACGCTTTCATAATTTGCCAGGCGGCCAGATTGCTGCATCCAATGTATCTCACCTTTCCTGCCTTTACCAGCATGTCAAGGGCATCAAGGGTTTCTTCCATTGGGGTCAAGGGATCGAACCCATGAATTTGATAGAGGTCGATGTAGTCCATGTTCAAGCGGCTGAGGCTCTCATCGGCTTGCTGTAGAATGTGCTTTCGGCTTAGGCCGGTGTTATTGGGACCTTCTCCCATTTTGCCTCGAACTTTGGTGGCAACCACCAGGTCATTTCTATTGATGCCCAGTTCGCGAATGGCCTTGCCCGTCATTTGCTCACTAAGCCCCTCGCTGTAAACATTGGCGGTATCAATGAAATTGATTCCTCCATCAACAGCTTGCTTAACCAGCGCATTGACTTCCTTTTGAGGCAGGGCTCCTATGGCTGTCCACATGCCACGTCCGCCAAAGGTCATGGTTCCCAAACAGAGCTCTGATACTTTTAGTCCGGTATTTCCTAATGTATTGTATTTCATTTCGTTAATTTTTATGTGAATATTTTACACCTCCTTCAGCAACCAATTTTTTATCAAAGGGATGCTGAATGGTGGCAAATGTAATACAGGCCAAAGGAAATTGACCGGGAATTTGCCTTGAAGATTTACAAAAAATGTTAATTCAGATGAAGCAGGTGGATGTTCGCAAATCCTACATCTTCTCTTTCACAAAATTCTCCAGCTTGATCAAATCAACCGTGAATTTACGAATGCCTTCGGCGAGTTTCTCCGTGGCCATGGCATCTTCGTTCAATAACCAACGAAAGGTCTTTTCATCGGCATGAATTTTCTCCATTTCCATGGTAATCGACTGTCTGGCATCCAACTTTTGAGGAAGTTCCACATCCGTCATTTGCTCCAGTTCGCCCAAAAGACCGGGGGCAATGGTCAGCAGGTCGCATCCGGCCAACTCCATAATTTCGCCCGTATTCCGAAAACTGGCTCCCATCACTTCGGTGGCATAACCAAACTTTTTGTAGTAATGAAATATCTCGGTAACCGACAGCACTCCGGGGTCTTCCGAAGCAGGAATATGGTCCACTTTTCGGGCATTTTTGTACCAATCCAGGATGCGTCCCACAAAGGGCGAAATCAACTGCACGCGGGCTTCGGCACAGGCAATGGCTTGTATCTTACTGAACAACAACGTGAGATTGCAACGAATACCTTCCTGCTCCAACACTTCGGCAGCTTTAATCCCTTCCCAGGTGGCTGCCAGCTTGATGAGTATGCGCTCCCGGGATATTCCGGCATCTTCGTATAAACGAATCAACTGACGGGCTTTGTCGATGGACCCCTGTGTGTCGAACGACAAGCGGGCATCCACTTCCGTGGAAACGCGTCCGGGTACAATTTTCAGAATCTCCAAACCAAAATTAACCGCCAGTTTATCCAAACACAGGGCCAGCTGACCGGCTTCTTCACTGACATGGTTTTTGGCATAGCTGATGGCTTCCACAACCAAAGACGCATATCGCGGATTTTGCGCCGAAGCATAAATCAAACTGGGATTGGTGGTGGCATCCACGGGCAGGTATTGACGCATGGCTTCAAAATCGCCGGTGTCGGCAACCACCCGTGTATATTTCTTAAGTTGTGCGAGTACGTTCATCTATTTTATCTCACTTCCGTTAGTAAAATCCTCTGTGGGCGAAACAAAGCAAAGCCTTCCGTCCTTGTCTTCGGCCATCAAAATCATGCCTTGCGATTCGATGCCTTTGAGCTTACGTGGTGCCAGATTCACCAAAATGCTCACCTTGCGGCCAATGATGTTTTCGGGTTCGTAATACTCGGCGATGCCCGACACCACGGTTCTTTTATCAATTCCGGTATCGACTTTTAGTTTGAGTAACTTTTTCGTTTTGGGCACCTTTTCGGCTTCCAGAATGGTACCTGTCCGAATGTCCATCTTCATGAAATCCTCGAATTCGATGGTCTCTTTGGCAGGTTTGGCAGGGGCGGCACCCAGGTTTTCCTTTTTGGTGTCCAACAATTTCTGCACTTGTTTTTCCACCTCAGCATCTTCGATGCGGGCAAAAAGAAAATCGGGTTGGTTCAGCTGATGTCCCGGCTTCAGTAGGTCGGCTTTTCCGGCATCTTTCCATCCCAAGCCTTTCAAATCAATCATTTCCTGCAGTTTATGTGCCGAGAAGGGCAAAAATGGTTCGGACAATACAGACAAATTGGCCACAATCTGTAACGAAACATTCAATATCATTTTCACCTTTTCCTCATCGGTTTTGATGAGTTTCCAGGGTTCCATTTCAGTGAGGTATTTGTTACCCAATCTGGCCAGGTTCATCAACTCCGAAAGGGCTTCGCGAAAGCGGTAACGCTCGATGGAAGAGGAAATAATCTCCGGATAACGGGCCATTTCGTCCAATGCGGTTTGTGACACTTCGTCCAGCAACCCGGCTTCGGGAACTATCCCGCTGAAATATTTTTGGGTAAGCACCAGCGTTCGGTTTACAAAATTACCATAAATGGCCAGCAACTCGTTGTTGTTGCGCGCCTGAAAATCCTTCCAGGTAAAGTCGTTGTCCTTGGTTTCGGGGGCATTGGCGGTAAGCACGTATCGCAACACGTCTTGCTTTCCGGGAAAATCTTCCAGGTATTCGTGCAACCAAACCGCCCAATTGCGCGAAGTGGATATTTTATCGTTTTCGAGGTTCAGAAATTCGTTGGCAGGCACATTCTCCGGAAGGATATAACTGCCTTCGGCCTTGAGCATCACGGGAAAAATAATACAGTGAAACACGATGTTGTCCTTGCCTATGAAGTGTACCAACTTGGTGTCATCGCTTTTCCAATAGGGTTCCCAGTCGTTTCCGGTTTTCTCCGACCATTCTTTGGTGGCCGATATGTAGCCGATGGGTGCGTCGAACCAAACGTAGAGCACCTTTCCCTCAGCACCTTCCACGGGCACTTTCACGCCCCAATCCAGGTCGCGGGTAACGGCACGGGGTTTCAATCCCTGATCCACCCAGCTTTTTACCTGACCGTAAACATTGGTCTTCCAATCGTCCTTGTGACCTTCCAAAATCCATTCGGTAAGCCAGGGTTCGTAATCTTCCAAAGGCAAATACCAATGCCTGGTTTCTTTCAAAACGGGCACATTTCCGCTCAAAGCAGATTTGGGATTGATGAGTTCCAAAGGACTCAGGGAGGTACCGCAACTTTCGCACTGGTCGCCGTAAGCACGCTCAAATCCGCAATGGGGACAGGTTCCTGTGATGTATCGGTCGGCCAAAAACTGGTTGTTTTCTTCGTCGTAGTATTGTTGGTTGGTTTTTTCGATGAACTTTCCATCGTCGTACAATTTCTTAAAAAAAGCGGCAGCCGTTTCGTGGTGAATGGGTGCCGAGGTACGCGAATACACATCGAAGGAAATGCCAAAGGTTTCAAAAGAGTCCTTAATTTGGTTGTGGTACCGGTCCACCACCTGCTGGGAGGTAATACCCTCTTTGCGTGCTTTGATGGTTATGGGCACCCCATGCTCGTCGGATCCGCCAATAAACAACACGTCTTCGCCACACATGCGCAGGTAGCGGGCGTAAATGTCGGCAGGCACGTAAACGCCCGCCAAATGGCCAATGTGGATGGGCCCGTTGGCATAAGGAAGGGCCGAAGTAATGGTGGTTCTTTTGAAATTTTTGGACATACAATACAATTTTCCGTAATTTCGGCAAAGTTAATCAATCAGCGCAAATATGATGACCCCCCGCCCTTTGAAAAAAGGAGATAAAATAGCTTTGGCGGCTCCGGCACGCCGAATTACCCAAAACGAACTGGCCTTTGGCATACAGCTACTCGAAAAGCAAGGACTGAAAGTAGTTTACGACGAAAATCTTTTCCTTACCGACAATCAGTTTGCAGGCACCGATCAACAACGGACAGCATTGCTGCAACAATATCTCGACGATCCTTCGGTGGCCGCGATATTGTTTGCCCGTGGCGGATATGGCAGTGTCCGTATCATCGACCTGCTCGATTTCGGCCATTTTGCTCAGCACCCATGTTGGCTGGCCGGTTATAGCGATATGACCGTTTTTCACAACCATGTAAATCAGGTGCTTGGCATCGAAACCCTCCACGCACCCAT
Source organism: Bacteroidales bacterium (assembly GCA_965140775.1). Classification (GTDB taxonomy): domain Bacteria; phylum Bacteroidota; class Bacteroidia; order Bacteroidales; family F082; genus UBA6244. The sequence continues at coordinate 3,988,418 of OZ223471.1, forward strand.
GCCCTTGGGATTTAAGGAAAACACGGACGAATCCCTACGATCATTGATGGATGCCCTGGGGGGAAATCCTCAAAATCTCAGCTGGCATGGCGCTCACCTCCAACGAAGCGGAACCACTAAAGGCCACTTGGTGGGCGGCAACCTTTCGGTGCTTTACAGTCTGCTCGGAAGTCGTTCTTTTCCGGATACATCGGGATGTATTTTGTTTTTGGAAGATTTGGATGAATACCTCTACCACATCGACCGCATGATGATGGGTTTGAAAAGGGCCGGAAAACTGGATAAACTTGCCGGATTGGTGATTGGGGGCATGACTGACATGCGCGACAATACCATCCCTTTCGGAAAAACAGCCGAAGAAATTATTTGGGATGCCGTGAAAGACTATGATTTTCCTGTGGCCATGGGTTGCCCTGTGGGACATATTCCCGACAACCGGACGCTGGTGATGGGAAGGGAAATGACGCTGGAAGCAAGCGATTCCGCCACAACAATTTGTCAATAAGGTTCTTATGCAATATATTTTCGGTATTTTCACATAATCAATTCAGATATTTATCCAAAATACAATGGTGTTTTAGATATTTTTATCCAAAATACAATGGTGTTTTAGATATTTTTATCTAAATTCCAAGGGTGTTTGTGAAATTGTTGTAAGCTTAAATCCGCTCCGAAAAGTCGTTCATTCATTAAAAGTTTTTAAAAGCGTTTCGACTATAAATTAATATCGATTATGAATTGAAATGAACTTTCGGTTCGCTTGGCTCCAAAAATTTACTCAATTCTATATCTGCATGTTACACAAACAAGCGCAGTGAAACACACATTGATTGTCTGTATAACAAACCGCTGAATGTTGCTACAGCGTAGCAAGATATTTATAAAAGACAGGAACAAAAACCCATCAGCTCCAGCGGAGCGAAACTATTCTTCCTCCAAAAAAGCCTCACAAAATTGATTTCTTCTTTTCCGGTCAGTCTGGTCACGGTGCGCTGCACCTCTGAATTATTCACCTCCTTGTTTTTACAAAGATTTCGGTGCGCTGCACCTTTGGGCGATTGTAAAGGTTTTGTTTTAGAGCTCCCTTAAAAGCAAAATATGCGTAAAAAAATTACAATTTCATATTTTCCGTCACGGATGAGACGATACAATCTTTCTAAAAATTGAGTCCGCTCCGAAAAGTCGTTCATTCATTAATAGTTTTTAAAAGGGTTTCGACTATAATTTAATACCGATTATGAAGTGAAATGAGCTTTCGGTTCGCTTGGCTCCAAAAATTTACTCAATTCTATATCTGCATGTTACACAAACAAGCGCAGTGAAACATACATTGATTGTCAGTATAACAAACCGCTGAATGTTGCTACAGCGTAGCAAGATATTTATAAAAGACAAGAACAAAAACCCATCAGCTCCAGCGGAGCGAAACTATTCTTCCCCTAAAAAAGCCTCACAAAATTGATTTCCTCTTTTCCGGTCAGTCTGGTCACGGTGCGCTGCACCTCTGAATTATTCACCTACTTGTTTTTACAAAGATTGCGGTGCGCTGCACCTTTGGGCGATTGTAAAGGTTTTGTTTTAGAGCTCCCTTAAAAGCAAAATATGCGTAAAAAAAATTACAATTTCATATTTTCCGTCCCAGATGAGACGATACAATCTTTCTAAAAATTGAGTCCGCTCCGAAAAGTCGTTCATTCATTAGAAGTTTTTAAAAGCGTTTCGACTATAAATTAACTACCTGACACAAAAGTTACATATCATTGATAAGCAGAGCTTTGTATAACCACAGTGAAGAACTCTGTGGTAAACTCTGTGGACCTCTGTGGTAAAAAAATTTATTTCAATACTATTCAGAGTAGGCTCAAAAATTATGTCTCCGCCCAAATACGATACCTATGGGAAAACTTTGGACAATTTCTAAAATCAGCGAAAATCCGATTTAACAAATCCGCTTCACATAGTAAACCAAGTCGTCGCCTTCTTCGTAATAATCCTCAAACTGAGCCTTGAGTTCGTAGCCATTGTTTTCGTAAAACTTACGTGTGGGGGTGTAGAGGGCACGACTGGCCGTTTCAACGTATATACCGCTGCCTTTCAGCAATTTGATAGCTTCCTCGGTAGCTTTCAACAGTTGCTTGCCCAGCCCCTGGTTTCGAAAATCGTGGTGGGTGGCTATCCAATACAAATCGTAACTGTTTTTGGTGCACGGAATCAGCCCGAAGCATGCGTAGGCCACGGTTTTTCCATCCACTTCCATGAAAATAAACTCATAGCCGCTGGCCTCTCCTTTGTCAAGGCGCTCTTCGGCCAACTCCACGGCGATGTCGATTTCATCCTCACGGAAGAATCCGGTGGAGGTGACGATGTCGCGGATAATGTCGGGATCCTGAGGTGTTATATTTGTTCGAAAGGTAATGTTGCTCATGAGATCGATGGTTAATTTATTCAAATTATTGAGATGAGAAGGCGTCTTCAATCATCCGTTGCAAAACAATTTCAAAAGGGTATCCTGCCTGATTGGCGGCAGCCACAAATCCGGCATCGGGCGAAAGACAAGGATTGGCATTAATCTCCAAGACCATGGGTTCCTGATGTTGATTTATCCGAAGATCCACACGAACGTAGCCTTTCAACCCAAACACCTGCCAACAACGAAGGCAAATTTGCTTCATCCGTTCAGTCAATTCAGGATTTTCGGTTTCAATGCCAAAACGTCGGTTGGTGTTTTTGTATTCAAAGGAATCTTGATTCCATTTGGCCTCATATCCCACAATTTGAGGCTTTCCTTCCGGAAAATTATCAAACACAATTTCCGCCATGGGTAGCACCTCCGGCCCCGACACACCACCTAAAACGGCGATGTTAAACTCACGTCCCGAAACAAATTCTTCGAAAAACCAGTTTTTGTCGGCATGGGTGGCCAAAAAATCATCCACCCGATTCCGCTCGCCGGACATCACGTTTTCATCCGAAATACCCACGGAAGCATCTTCCCACACGGGCTTGGCCATGTAGATTTTCCCGGGATGAAAGTCGGTGCCGGCCGGATTGGTAATCAATTGTGGCGTGGGAATACCATGAGCCAACATAAGTTTTTTGGTGAGAATCTTGTTGCCGGTAACGAATATACTTTCGGAACTGCAACCGGTGAAAGGTAAACCCAAATGTTCGAGCAATGCAGGTGCCCAATGTATCAAACGGGCATCTTGCACCAAACCCTCCACCAAATTTACAACAAAGTCAGGCCCGATATCTTGTATGTGCCGGGCGGCGGCTTCCACATTCAAATCCATGAAAACACGACTGCTTTCATAGCCCAATTTTTCCAGCGTGTCTTCAATCAGGCAGGCCTGTTCCAGCACATCCAGTTCATCTTCAGTGGATTTCTCCGAAAGGGCATTGATCAACACCACCACCTTTTTCATCGCCTAATGTTTGATTTTCTGAACAGCCGAATCCATGATGCGCCTCATAAGTTCCGGATACGTGATGCCATTTAGTCGGCTGAGGATGGGCAAATCGGAATGAACGGGATGCATTCCGGCCAACGGATTGATTTCCATAAAATTGGGAACACCTTGGGCATCCATCCGAATGTCCACACGACCACCATCTTCGCAACCCAGCAGACGATAAACGTCCAGAGCCAGATTTTCGCATGAAGACTTTACTTCGGTATCGGTAACAGCCTGATATTCAATCACTGAAGTATATTCCTCCTTGTTGGCATACGAATACAAACCCTTTTCGGCCTTTTCGAGCAAGAGAATTTCCATGGTGCCGGTGGTTTGTGCACGTTCCCCGGTTCCGGTGATGCCCACGGTAAACTCACGTCCACTCAGGTAGGTTTCCACCAACACGGGTTGACGGAATTCGTGGAGCAACGACTCACATCGTTGGTATAGTTCACCGGCATTGCGGATGATGGATTTGCCGTTGATTCCCTTTCCGGTGCCTTCGGCCACCGGTTTGGCAAACAAAGGAAAGGGCAAGGTTATTTTTTTCAGGTCGCTGATTTGATGAACCACGGCAAACTCCGGAGTGGCAATGCCTGCATCGCGTACCACACGTTTGGTGAGCCCTTTGTCGAGGGTTAGGGCCAGCACCAACGGTCCCGAAAATACGTAGGGAATTTGAAATGCATCCAGCAGTGCCGGCACCTGAGCTTCGCGCCCGATGCCATACATGCCTTCGCAAATATTAAAGACCAAATCCCACCGCTCACCCCGTTCCAAGGCCGACACCAATTGTTTCAGGTGCCCAATGCGTTGGGTGTGGTATCCCAGTTGTTGCAAGGTTTGTTCGATGCCTTCGATGGTATCTTCCTTGTCGAATTCGGCGGTTTCCTCTTCCGAGAAACCCATTTTCAGGTATTCGGACCTTAAATCATAGGTCAATCCTATCTTCATTTTCCGGTTATTTACAAGATGTATTGTTGCCTCCGACTAGGAATAATCCGGATAGCGATAGAGTTTGTCCTCGTAGTTGCGTAATATCATGTTCCCGTTCTCGTTGCCCACCAGATATTCCGGTAACAACGGAATTTTGCCGCCACCTCCCGGTGCATCAATCACGTAATGAGGAATGGCATAGCCAGAAGTAAATCCCCGCAATTGCTTAATAATGTCCAATCCTTTGGCTACGCTGGTGCGAAAATGCGCAGAACCGGGAATGGGATCGCATTGATAGAGGTAATAGGGTTTCACCCTCACCTTGAGCAACTCGTGGGTTAATATCTTATAAATGTCGGCATCGTCGTTTACATCTTTTAGCAGCACCGTTTGACTTCCCAACGGAATGCCTGCATCGGCCAGTCGGGTACAAGCCTGACGGGTTTCGGGGGTAAGTTCATCGGGATGAGTAAAATGCAGACTCATGAACAAAGGATGGTATTTTTTTAACATGTCGGCCAGTTTTTGGGTAATGCGCATGGGCATTACAGCCGGCACCTTGGTTCCCAAACGTATCATTTCCACATGCTCGATGTTGCGTAATCCATTGAGAATGTATTCAATTCGTTCGTCAGATAAGGTAAGAGGGTCGCCACCGGATATGATCACGTCTCTGATTTCGGTGTGTTGTTTGATATAGTTGAGGGCACGGTCGATTTGTGCTGTGCCGGCATGCATTTTATCCTTTTTCGAAACCATGTGCGAACGGGTACAATATCGGCAAAACGCCGAACAAAAGCCGGTAACCAGAAACAGAACGCGGTCGGGATAACGATGTACAATTAACGGAACAGGGCTGTCGTGTTCTTCACCCAAGGGGTCAGATTCTTCGCCCGGCGACACCACCAATTCGTCTAAGGTAGGTATCATGGTTTTCCGCAAGGGTTGCAGGCTGTCCTGCCCGGCAATTAAAGCTGCATAATAAGGAGTTACCCTGATGGGGAGGTTGAGCGACTGCTCTTTAAACCCCTTTTCCTCGTCAGTGAGAGTAAGCACCCTTTCCAAAGCATCGAAGGAAGTGTAGCTGTTGCGCACCTGCCATTTCCAATCGTTCCACTTTTCATCGCTCACATGCGGGAAATGGACATCCCGAAAGCGAGAAGCAAGGCCGGAAACAGGAAAAGATTCAGTTGAGAATGGGGTTGTTAGTTGAGATTGTCCATTGATGAGATGGGTAGAAGCTCCTGAAGGTGGAGGCTCGTCAAGATCTTCCTGAACAAAGGTAGATTTTGACATCATGGGATTTTTTGATTTCATCTCTTTTTAAGGCATTTAATTGAAATTTTTACCTTAGATAACATCCGTTTTTTATTGATCATTTACTACTCAATTCGTGTTGAATTGAAATGCAATATTATATCATTTTAAAATCCAAATGACATGCAAAAAAATAAATTTTTATAAAAATTTAATGGGATAAAAAGGTGTTTAAATAGCTCGTTTAGTGTTACTTAACAACGATGAAGCCTACCACAAACAACAACCACGTTTAAAACGTCAGCTGGAAGCGCATCTGAAAAATTCCGGCACGACCCAAACCCACCACATCCGACGAAATATAGTTGGCCGAAATACGGGTTACAGGATTCAAAAACCAGTTGACCCCCAGGGTAATATTGCGCATATGTCCACCATGAATTTCATGATCGTCCAGATTGATTTCTGAGTACCTCAGCGAGACTTCCCATGCACCCGGACCACCCTCCTTACCAAAATTTTTGCGGGGTGTTATTCCATCAAAATTACCCGAACCCAGGTGATAGGGTTTGTGCTCGCCTGTTACCACCCAACTAAATATGCCATACCACGCATCCAGTACGTAAGTTGAGGCGGCCAATGCCGATGAGGGAGCAGGACTTATCACATGCTTCATCAATTCCGATTGAAACGAAAATTGATTGTACACATAAACCAATTCGACCCCCATTTTATTCACATCTTGAATGGCATCGTAATTGACAGACACATATTTTGGTGCCAGGTGACTCTCAGGTCGTGCCAGATATTCCAGCGCTTGTCCATCGTTAAACGACTGAGAATAAGACAATCCCAAATGAAGAACCTGATAATTGCCTTCAGTTTTATACACCGGCACCCCAACAAGTCGTCCCGTAAGGTGGTAAGCGTTACCTTGATATTTATAGCCGCCCATGGATGGATAAAAGAATCCCGCAAAGGCCGCCACACGTTTTTTAGCCCATTGGTTGAACACCATCAAACCCAGGTTGCGATCAGGGGTAAGTGCATTGGTCAGCGAACGTTCCATTTCGGTGATGTTGTTTGAGCTGGTTATCATCTCAAAACCCATGGGCTCCTTAAAATTACCCACCTGAAAGTTTCCCACCACAGGCAATTTAGTAACACGCAGATAAACATCCTTCAGTACCACGACACCTTTGGCAAAATCGAGCTGCACCTTAAACTCCACATTTTGATACAATTTTCCGGCAGTAAAAAGACGCACCCGCCTGAATTCGGCTCCATTTTCGGCAAGAAAGTGATTAGACAAACTATCCTCCTGACCGATAAACATTATGTCGAAATGAATCCTCCCCCCCATTTTTATCTGGAAAGCCTTATCACCACTTTCAAATTTAAGGTAGTGGTTCCAATCGGTAGAAAAATCGTATTCCGCTTGCGAAAACAGCCTTCCTGACATCAAAATTAACAGGGAAATGAATATCCATTTATACATCCGCCTCGTGTTGGTTTGGTGCGCAAATTTAACAATATGTTGATATCATCTTCATAGTAAGGTAATAAAGGAGGAAAGGAAAAGTGAGTTTGAGGTGTTGGGAGTCCGGAGTCGGAAGACGGGATGACTCGATACTCCTGTCTTCGGACTTCCGTCTTCCAACCTCCGACTTCGGACTTCTGTCTTCGGACTTCCGTCTTCCAACTTCCGACTTCCATCTTCCCCCTCCACCCGAAGGCTTTCGGGGTCCCCCTCCCAGCCCATGTTCACATTAACCAGAATAGATTAATTTTGCCAAAATTCTGTATGCATGAAATCTAATTTTGTTGTCGTAACCCTCTTTTTTACTTTTCTGGTTTCTTCCATTTCCATTTGTGGTCAGTCTTTTCCGGGCAACGGAATTACCGAAGACGAAACCAACCTATATGCCATGAACAAACAGGTGGGTCAGTTTATCCGAAGGTTTAATATGGAGGAAGATCAATACGGAAAGGTGCTCAAAACCACCGACCGCAACTACCATAATTCTGCTTTGAGGAAAGATTTTCTTCCGCTGATGTTCGACCGGCAAAATCCCCGAACCTCAGGAAATCTACAGAAATATTTTATCGACGATGTTACCAACCCCGATCATCCGGTTTTCCTTCAATTTTTGGATACCAATTGGTTTGCAGAGGTTTCCACTCAATTTATTTACAATGGAACTACCGTGAATGTGGTCCTCTTTTTAACCCTCGAAAAAGAAAAATTGGGCTCGAAATGGGTGTTGAGTAATGCCTGGTTCAACAAGTTGAGCGCACTGTTTCCCTTTACCGACAGCCTTTTGCAACAGCAATATTTTTTGCATCCCCAAAGCCACGAACTCGATTTCATGAACCTCCACAAAGCCCTCGACGATCCGGCGCACATCGAATATTACGCTTCACAAAAATATCATCCCGACTACCTCACCCTTTTCTTTTACCTGATGAAGACAAATCAGCTTAAATTTAAGGAAATCAGCTCCGTAAAATTCCATTTTTTGCAAATCGATCATTGGTATTTTGAGTTGAGCTATTACAATCGTGATGATGCCAATTCAGGCTGGCTGATCTCCAACCTGATTTATGCCGACGAAAAAGATAAAATCGAACTTCTAAAAACCTTCAAAATATGTACCGCCAACTAATCTTTGTACTCATCTTTCTGCTTTCGGGTTTTTCTTTGCTTGCGCAAAATGCAACCCTAACTCCTGATGAAATCGCCAAATATCAAGAGGATGCAGGGTTTTTGGTTTCTTATTTCGAAGGAACGCTCAATTTTTTGGGCGACCCCGCCGAAGTGGCTGCCGAAAAGGACATTATCCTCAACGAAAGTTACCTGAAAATATTTAAAGATCCGGAAACCCAAATCGAAGACGACCTGGATGAACGACGTGAAACACCGCTGAACAAAAACGTTCAGGCTTACCTGAAAGATGTGATTTTCTTCTATAAAAAGGTGAGTTTTACGTATGATATCTCCTCGGTGGAGCAGCAAATCAATCAAAACGATCAGGTATATTTTAAGGTAACTGCCAACCGTACCCTGCAAGGAATAACCGTAGCCGGAGATACCGTAAACAACAACCTTGTCAGGTATTTCGAAATCAACCTGGATCAGCAAAACAAAGACCTGAAAATCGTAAGTATCTATACCACCAAGCTCAACGAAAAAGAGGAGATGGCCAACTGGTGGAATCAAATGAGTTCTTCATGGAAACAGGTATTTGGGCGTTCGGTACTCATTTACGACACCTTGCCATTCATGAACATTCTGAGCTTCAACGATAGTTCGTTGGTGACCTACAAATGGATTGAAAACCCTGATACCAGTAGCCTCAGCATGTATACTGACACACTGATAGCCGAACAAACGGACGATAGTTTATTGGTTGATGTCGCCCGCCGGCGACCCCTCGTTCAGGTTCCCGATACCATAGCCGTAGATCCCGCTACCATTTATCGGGTTTTGCATGCTTTTCGGTTGCAGAAAAAAATATCCATTTCGCACAACCATGTGTTGAGAAATCTGGAACCCCTGGCAGAGCTTACCGAACTCACCGAGCTCGACCTGAGCCACACCCTGATTGGCGATCTAACTCCCATACGCAACCTCAATAAATTGGAAGTGCTCAACATGGAAGGCAGTGCCGTAAGTTCACTTGACGCCATTCGCTACCTCACTTCCCTCAAAGAGCTCAATGGCGCCTCCACCCGGATATCTTCTTTAGAGGTGCTGGCCAATTTGCCCCAATTGCTCGATTTGGATCTGCAATCCACTCCATTTGTGGAAAGCGCACCTCTGGCCAACCTTATCAACCTGAAACATTTAAACCTGAAAGCAACGCAACCTTCAGATTACCATGGTCTTTCAGGGTTGAAAGCACTCACCGACCTCAATTTGTCATCGTCTTCCATTACCCGTCTCGACGATCTCATCGCTTTGGAAAACCTTCAAAACCTCAACATCGACAGTACCCGTGTAGCACAATTATCACCCCTTTCGCAACTCACCGCACTGTCCATTCTTCAGGCTAATTATACGTCCATTTCTGATTTAACTCCCCTTCAAAATATCCCTGAATTAAGGGCCATTTATTGCGACAATTCGAAAATTACCATGCAAAAAGCAACCGAATTTATGGATAAAAAGCCCGGTTGTTTGGTGGTATATAATTCACAAAACCTGCTTACGTGGTGGAATAACCTGAGCGAAGCATGGAAAACGATTTTTATTAAATCCTATCAACTCACGGAACCCCTCACCAAAGAACAACTTCATCAACTGATGAGCCGCGAATCGCTCTCGCTGGGGTATAACCAACAAATTACAGACATCCAACCCCTGTCCATGTTGCACCGACTCGAAAACCTCAATTTGGAACATACCCGCATCGGCGATCTTAGTCCGTTGGCCGGACTCAACAACCTGGAAGTGCTCAATGTAAGCAGCACGCCCATCACGAGTTTGGAACCCCTCTCAGGGATGCAAAACCTGAAAACAGTTGAAGCCAACCAATCCGCAATTGATAACTTGTTGCCCCTCGCCGGAAATGCCAACATGAATACCATTTGGTGTGAAAACACCAATGTTTCGGAACAAAACGTATTGGAATTCAGAAAAATAGTGCCATCGAGTGTGGTGATTTATCAAACCGAAAAACTCAGGATGTGGTGGAACTACATGAGTGAACCCTGGAGAAATGCTTTCAGACAACAGCTCTCCGTGCCCGAGAATCCTTCCGACCTCGAATTACAGCAATTGGCCAACCTTACGCGATTCGAATTGAGCAATAACCCCGACATTCGCGAACTCACTCCTTTGAACATCTTGTTGTGTCTCCAGTCTCTTTCCATCACCAATGCGGGCGTTTCCAACCTCAGTCCCATTACAGTTTTGGCCGGCCTTCATCAACTAACCATCGTTCAAAATCCGGTGTCCGACATCAGCATGTTGGCCAAAATGACCGGAATCACCGACCTCAACCTGTCGGAAACTCCGGTAGAAGATTTGGAAGGAATTAAAAACCTGACCAATTTACAAAGTCTTAACCTTTCGGGAACCCGAATCAAGTCGCTCAAATACCTCGGTAATTTATCGCAATTGCAAGTATTGAGCATCAGCAATACACGCATAAAAAGTTTGAAACCTCTGTCGGGCCTGAACAACCTGTCCACGCTCAATTGTTTCAATACCGCCTTAAAATCCTCCAAAGTGGATTCCTTTAAGGCACAACATCCGGAAGTGGAGGTGGTGTATTATTAAAAAAATAGAAACATGGAAATTGATATCAAAAAGGCCACACCGGATGATTACCAATTGTTGACTGAACTGTGGGAGCGTGCCCATTTGCCCTACAAACCCAATGGAAGGGATAGTTTCGACCATATAAAAAAGGAGATGGAGCACAACCCCCAGGAGGTTTTTTTATTGGCCTATTGCGACCAACAGGCCGTGGCCACCGTGCTCGTAACCCATGATGGCCGCAAGGGATGGGTCAATCGTTTGGCCGTGGTTCCCGAATACCAACACATGGGCATCGGTCGTAAAATGGTAGTAGCAGCTGAATCGTGGTTAATGGAGCAAGGTATTGGCATTTTTGCCTGCATGATTGAGTCGTACAACGAGGCCTCATTTCAGGCTTTTCAAAGGATGGGGTACGAACCTTTTGAAGGCATACACTATCTCACCAAACGACTGCATCAGGAGATATAAAAAAGAAGTGATCCTGATTTGATCACAATATGCTGTTAGCTACCTCTTTATAGGTAGATTACCCACTCCTAATTTAACCCTGAATATGGGGTAAAAATCCCGAAACCAGACTCTTGAAATCATACAAACCGAACATGTCGGCAGCAGTAATCAGAATAATCACCACAATTACCCACTTCACGAAGTCAACACCCTTGCTTACGGCTAATCGCGAAGCCACGAGTGCTCCCACTACGTTTCCAATGGACAAGGTGAGGCCGTAGGTCCAGTTCACCTGATGATACCATAAAAATACCAGAAGGGTAAAAGGTGCATAGGCCAATACGATGAACACCTTGATGGCATTGGCTTTCACCAGATCGAAACCGGCTCCGCCCACGATGCCCGCCAGCAAAAAATAACCCACCCCCATGTGGATGAAACCACCGTAAATGCCGATAAGGAAGAAAATGGTGTAAATTTTCCAGGAGAGTGGCTGACTGGTAATTTCGTCACGACCATAGATGTATTTGTGGGGTTTGTAAAAAATAAAAATCAGCATCACCAGCATGATTACCCCGATGGCTTTCCTGAAAACATCCTCGCGGATATCCACCGCCAGCCAGGCTCCCAGCAATGAGCCAACGATGGTTGGTACCGACAAATACAGTGCCTTGCGGAATTCGAGTACCTTTTGCTGACGAAAACTGGTGGTGGCCGTGAGTGTTTGGATGGTGATGGCAATACGGTTGGTTCCGTTGGCAATGCCCGGCGGCAAACCCAACATCATGAGTGCCGACAGAGAAATGATGCTGCCTCCTCCGGCCAGCGTGTTGATGAAGCCAACCATCAGGCCGGCTACAATGAGGATAATGGCTTCGGTGATACCCATGTAAAAAGTTTTTAAGCCGGATGATTATTTTGCCTCAGGTTGGCTTCCTCTTTTTTTCAGCGCATCCCAGCCCTGGGCTTCCAGCGGAATGGCTTGATTGTCGTTGGTAATCAGGTATTCGCCTTCGCTGATGTCGGTCATGTAACCGATGATGGAAATGCCTTCTATTTGGTTGACTTTTTCAAAATCGCTTTGCTTTACGGTAAACAGCAGTTCGTAATCTTCACCCCCGTTGAGGGCGGCTACCGACGGCACAATGCTGAATTCCTTTGCCGTGTCGAAGGTAAGTTGATCGATGGGAATTTTTTCTTCATAGATTACGCAACCTGTTTCGCTGTTTTTGCACAGATGCAGCGCTTCGGAAGCCAGTCCGTCCGAAATATCAATCATGGAGGTGGGCATCACACCGGCCTCGGAAAGCAGTTTGAGCACACCTGTTCTGGCCTCGGGTTTAAGCTGGCGTTCAAGCAGGTATTCTTTGTCGGTGAGGTCGGGTTGCATGTTGGGATTGGCCAAAAATTCTGTTTTTTCACGTTCCAACAGCAGCAGCCCCATGTAGGCACCACCCAAATCGCCACTCACACATAGCAGATCGTTGGGCAGGGCACCTTTGCGGTAAACCACTTTATCAGGGTCGGCTTCGCCCAAGATGGTGATACTCAAAAACAAACCCGACACACTCGAGGTGGTATCGCCGCCCACCAGGTCCACCTGATACACGTCACAAGCCCTTTTAATGCCTGCATAGATCTCCCGGATGGCTTCGGTAGAAAATTTGGACGAAACCCCAAGACCGACGAGGAGTTGTTTGGGCGTACCGTTCATGGCTACGATATCCGAAATGTTTACCACGGCTGCCTTGTATCCCAAATGTTTGAGTGGGGTGTAAACCATGTCGAAATGAATGCCTTCGATGAGCAAATCCTTCGATACCAACATGACTTTTCCCGCCTGAGGCTGAATAACAGCAGCATCGTCGCCCACCCCGAGGAGTGTTGACACATGTTTCATTTTCAAATCTTTAGTCAGTTCATCAATCAGGCCAAATTCGCCCAGAGCAGACAGATCGGTAAGTTTTTCGGTGGATTCAGACATGGAAATTTTTTTTGGCAAAAATAAGCTAAAATCATCGGTTTTGTTGATGCGAATGTCGTTACTTTGTTTTAACAAAATCACCACAAGTACATGGTTGCTGCGAAAAGTATCTCTACTGACATTCGGAATGGCTTCAAAAAGGGGCAATTCCTCCCGTTGTCGGACAGCGCACATCCTCCCTTTTCCGGAAAATCGGAAAGGACATATTTGAAATGGAGGATATGTATGCTCATGATACTTGCCCTTGGTTTTTCCTCCTGTACCATTTCGCCTCATAAGGCTTTTACGCGCATGGAAAATTTGGAAGGTGCCTGGAAATCAACAGGAAGTATCGATTTGAATTTTATTTGGCACCGTGAAAATGATTCCTCCATGCGCGGTCGTGTTTTTTCATTGGAAGGGGTGGATACGCTGTTTCTGGAAGATTATCAGGTGCTCAAATCCGGCGACAGTTTGTGGCTTCAATTGGACAACGAACACCTAAAACGTTTGACCTTTAAGGATGCCAATTTGCGTGAAATTCTTTTTGAAAATCCCTCGCGCACCTATCCCAACCGGGTGATTTTTGAATGGGAGAGCGACTCCATTGTAATTTTCCGAAAAGAAAATATCCGGGGTAACCGCCCCATAAAATTCAGAATGAAACGTTTGCCTCTATAGCAGGCCTTCGATGATTTCAGGAAAATGTTGGTACTCCAACAGGTGAATTTTCTGTGCCAGACTGTCGGGGGTTTCTCCTTTTTCCAACGCAACGGTGGCTTGAAAAATGGTGCTTCCTTCATCATATTTTTCGTTGACATAATGAATGGTGATACCGGAGGTAGGCTCATTGGCGGCAATTACGGCCTCATGCACATGATGACCATACATGCCTTTTCCTCCAAATTTGGGTAACAGGGCTGGATGTATGTTGATGATGCGGTTGCTGAAAGCCTGAATGATTTCAGCAGGAATAAGCCAAAGGAAACCGGCCAGCACCACCAGATCGGGTTTTTCCGATTTAAGTCGTTGTATTACAACTTGATTCATGTAGAAATCATCACGGTTGGCCACCAGCGTGGGTACGTCCAGCCTCCGGCATCGTTCGAGCACTCCTGCATGTGGATTGTTGGTAATTACCAAGGAAACTTCGGCCAGGCCATTGCGGCGAAAGTGGGTAATGATCTGTTCTGCATTGGAGCCATTGCCCGAAGCCAATATCACTATTTTTTTGCTCATGAATCAACCTTGTGATGAAATAATGGTCAAAATTAGGAATAATCGCCACCGAAAACCATTTCGCACATGTTAAAAATCTCGCACTTTCAAGGGGTTATCCCATAAGTAATTACTATACAAACCCTTAAAAAGTTACCAACCCTATTGTTTTTTATTGCATTAATACCGTTCTTTGCACCGAGTTTAACCAAAAATTACGCAAATGTCAGATGTACGTTCAAAAGTTGTAAGCATTATTGTTGACAAACTTGGAGTTGAAGAAAGTGAAGTAACTAACGAAGCCAGCTTCACCAATGACTTAGGTGCAGATTCACTTGATACTGTTGAATTAATCATGGAATTTGAAAAAGAATTTAATCTTTCTATTCCTGACGAAGAAGCTGAAAAGATAGAAACTGTAGGTAATGCAATTGCTTACATCGAAGCTCATCAGTAAAAAAAAGTTTGTATGGAGTTAAAGCGAGTTGTAGTAACAGGTCTCGGTGCGATAACTCCTATTGGCAATAATGTAAAAGATTATTGGGCCGCTTTACTTGCAGGAGCGAGTGGGGCAGGCCCAATAACCCTTTTTGATGTGACAAACTTTAAAACAAAGTTTGCCTGCGAAGTAAAGGGTTTTGATGCCATGGAGTATTTTGATCGCAAAGAAGTTCGTAAGCATGACAGATATGCCCAGTTTGGGTTGATTGCTGCCGATCAGGCCATAGAAGATTCCGGATTGCTTCAGGATGAAAACCTTGACAAGAACCGGGTAGGTGTAATTTGGGCTTCGGGAATAGGAGGTTTAGGTACCTTTTTCGACGAAGTAACCGGTTTTGCCGCCGGTGACGGAACTCCCCGATTTAATCCATTTTTTATTCCCAAAATGATTGCCGACATTGCTGCCGGTCACATCAGTATTCGTCATGGATTCAGAGGGCCTAATTTCGCCACTGTTTCCGCTTGTGCCTCTTCGGCCAATGCTTTGTCGGATGCTTTGATGTATATCCGTTTGGGAAAAGCCAACGCCTTTGTTGCCGGTGGCTCCGAAGCTGCCGTGAACCAAACCGGTGTTGGTGGTTTTAATGCCATGCACGCCATTTCTACACGAAATGATGATCCTCTAACCGCGTCAAGGCCATTCGACAAAGACCGTGATGGTTTTGTAATAGGTGAAGGTGGCGGCGGTATTGTGTTCGAAGAATTGGAACATGCCCTTGCACGCGGTGCACACATTTATGCTGAGGTAGCCGGTGCCGGCTTGTCGGGTGATGCCTATCACATGACATCGCCACATCCCGAAGGCTATGGTGCCTACCTTTGTATGCAGGCGGCTCTCGAAGATGCCGGTTTGAAAACCACCGATATCGATCATATTAACACACACGGAACCTCAACTCCCGCGGGAGATGTGGTTGAACCTAAGGCCATTGTCAGCCTCTTTGGCGACCATGCCTATAAAATTAACATCAACTCCACCAAGTCGATGACCGGTCATTTGCTTGGGGGTGCAGGTGTTGTTGAAGCCATTTCCACCATACTTGCCGTTAAAAATGATATTGTTCCGCCCACCATCAACCATTTTACGGATGATCCGGACATTGACAATAAACTGAACTTTACCTTTGGCAAAGCTCAGCCACGGGTGGTAAACGCGGCGCTAAGCAACACTTTCGGTTTTGGTGGCCACAATGCCTCCATTATCTTTAAGAAATTTGTAAAATAATTCGGCTGATTTGCTTTTAGGCAATAAATTACGATTCTATTTTTCGTCTGATAGGGCACTTCATCAGTCAATAAGGAATGTTTTCGGGTATTACCCCGGAAACATTTCTTTGTTTAAACTGGCCTTGCGTCATAAATCGGCATCCAAAAAGGTGATCAACGGATTGCGTTTAAACAACGAACGCCTTGAGTATTTGGGTGACGCCATTTTGAGTGCCATCGTGGCCGACTATTTGTTCAAGCGGTTCCCCTATAAAAATGAAGGCTTTCTTACCGAGATGCGTTCCAAAATTGTGAGTCGTACCTCCCTGAACAAATTGGCCAACAAGTTGGGGCTTACCAAACTTATCAGTATTGGTGGCGAGCATCATCACAAAGGAAAATCAGCCGGCGGCGATGCCTTTGAAGCCATTGTCGGAGCTATCTACCTCGACAAGGGCTATGAGTTTACCCGGAAAGTTCTTATCAACCGCATTGTCAACGTGCATTTCGATATCGATCAGCTGGTGGATACCGAAATTAGTTACAAAAGTCTTGTGATTGAATGGGCACAAAAACACAAGCATGAAATAGCCTTTCCTGTTCTTAAAGAAACAGGTGACAAGCATAAAAGAGAATATGTGGTGGGCGTGGAGATCGACAACAAGATTGTGTCGCAGTCGAGCGACTATTCCATTAAAGGCGCCGAGCGACTGGCAGCAGAAAAAGCCTGGCAAACCCTTTCGGAAGACGAAAATAGCCTGAAAAAATCGGTTTAGATTTTCACATTCAAATTTTCTTCCTTTTCGTATCCACATTTCAGTTGGCTAATGTGTACCTTTGTACGGTAAATTAATTTTATGCCACGCAAACTCACCCTTAGCAACCACTCCACCGACGAATACCGAATGGTAGCCATTGCGAGCAGCCTGAAGGATTATCGGTTGACTTTTCACCTGAATCAGGTGTTGGGAATGGATTTTGTGCGCTACAGCGACCTGGCATATACCCGTTCGGGTCAGGTGATGTGCTTGTATCCATGGTTTCAATATCATGATAATCAAGTGCAAACCACCTATTTCCTTATCGGAAATAAACATCCGGGAGGAAGTCTGATTCCGGCAGTTAAAAATGCCGACTTCATCTTGTTGATTAAAAACATGGTGGGCTCGGATGATTTGAAAGGGTGCCTGATGAAGATCCGTTCCATTGCCAACGTAAGCACCGCCATGGAGGTGCAATTGGGGGCAGTAAAAGATTTGGAGGCCTTGCTCGACACCAACGAACTTCACGAATTGGAGCAATTGACGGGAAACTGACATACCCGAATCGTAAAATCAACGTTATACTCACATGAAGGTAAGTAGAAGAGCCATAAAAAGATACGCCAGGTACTTTGACGATATTGCCCTGATGGACAAAATCAAGGCGGTGGCCGGACAAGCGGGATCGGCGGTGATTTACTATGCCCTCATTCTTTATTATTTACTCGCCGACAAGGCAGTGCCCAACCGGAATAAACTTGTCATGGTGGCTGCTTTGGGCTATTTTATTCTGCCGGCCGACCTGATTGCAGACGTGATTCCCGGCTTGGGTTTTTCCGACGATATCACCTTCCTGAGCTATGCCATAAGCACCGCCATGGATTATATCACACCTGAATTAAAGGAAAAAGCCCGCCGAAAACTCAATAGCAGTCGCACTTCTACCCAGGTGGAAGAGGCTTGAAAACAGGTTGGTTATTAATAAATCAATTTTAGCTTTTCGACAATCAAATACGCTGCCGGACAGGTATATACATTTTTTAGGGTAACCGAAAAAGCCTGATCAAAGCGTTTGCGGTTGGTATGTGGATATTCGCGACAAGCTTTGGGACGCGAATCGTACACCATACAATAATTGTCGTCCATTAAAAACGGACAAGGCATTTGTTGAAAAACATAGTCGCCATCGTCATCCAGCCTCAAATACATCTCGATGAGTTTCCCCGGCTTTAATTTCAGGGATTTGGCCAACTTTTGAATGTCATTGTCAGTAATTCGCGGACCAAGTGTGCGACAACAGTTGGCGCATGCCAGACAATCTATTTTCTCAAAAATCTCGTGGTGCAGTGCAAGTGTTTGTGTATCCAGATCGCGGGGTATTTTCCTTTTTAGTTGCTTAAACAGCAACTTTGAGGAAGGCTCCGCCAATCGGGCATTGTTTTCCAGGTTCGACAAAACGCTCCCGGTAAATGTTGATGCATTACCATGATCGGGAGCTGTTTTGGATACCTCATTCATTTTTCGGATTAAAAATCTTCGTCTTCCGGATAGTTGTCGGCGATATAATCCAAATCGGAATACTTGTCTTCGTAATCATCGCGGGCGCCTTCTTTCAGGTGACCATTGTCATCGTAATCGTCGTCGTCGCTGATAATTTCTTCGGCCTTTTCGGTGGTCATGCGCACCAGATAGTATTTGTCATCGGTTTCAAATGGCAGGGCGCTAACAAATTTTCCTTCTTTGTTGGTAAATCTGATCAGGTGCTGGCTAAACCCATAAGGGTAAACCAGTTTGATTTGTTCTTGAATTTCCGGGGTAAGTTTGTCAAAGTCCTTAATCACCCGGGTTTTATTATCCTTCATCATGTGGTAAGTTATTTTCTTTTCATCAATAAATTTGTACCAATGTTGGCGTTTGTTTGTGCAAAACCCCATCTTTGGCTGTTGGATTGGCACGGCTTCACATTAATAAGCAGGAGAAACCAACCGGGCTAAATTATTTATTTTTTTATACCTGTGATGTTGTTTGGTGTTTTTTTTTACTTTTTTAATATGCAGATATTGAGCTAAATAGGTACGTATTTCCCATAAAGTTTGTTAATGAGGTCAAAAAACTTGCCTCAAGTAATGGCGATTGGGGTGGTTAAACACAACATGCGACCGAAAATCCCCCATCCGGTTCTACGTTTAAATTGTTCTATTTGAAAAGAATTTCCTCTTGCAGGTGAAGAAATGGCTCCTTCAATTTTGTTAGGTGGTTGTTAAGCCGGGAATTTTCACCATTTGCGATAACTCAACTTTCTCCACAGCGATTCCAATGGCCCTTGCTTAAACTCTTTGAGCCAAAAATAGCTGAAGATTATTTCCACCAAAAAGATGAAAAGAGCCAGCAATTCAATTTGAGTGGGGCGTTGCCATCCAAAATAGCCCAATCCCCATCCGTAGAAAACAAAGCCGAAAAAGAGGGATTGCAGCAAGTAATTGGTGAGCGACATCCTTCCGGGATAGCTCAAGGGTTTGAATACCCATTGTATTTTATCAAATGAGGTGAGCCACAGGATGATAAGGGCATACGAAGAAGCCACAAACAGGTTCACTATTTCGTAGCTCAGGATATAGCCCATGGTCATAAATTCCCTGTTTTTGCCCACTAACTCAGCCACCCAGCTTTCGTAATGCAGGAAGGTGACCACAGCCACAGCGGAAATCAACAGGGTTGCTATACCCCATAAAAGTTGTTTGTTGGCAATGGCAGCATGAAGTTTGTGTTTGGACGCCAGAAAACCAAAAATGCTAATACCCAAAATTTTAGGTAAATAATAAATGAGGTTGACAGGGATAAATGCAGTATATTCAACCATGCGTAATTGCAGAATTTGCCAATAATTTCCTGCCGAATAAACATCCAAAGCCTGTCCCAAACATTCGGTACAACTCGAACTCAGTCCGTCGGGAAGCGGTATCCAAACCGAAACCAGAAGCCACCCCACCACAAAAAAGTAGATGAAAAGTCCCACCACGAGTAAAAGCCAATCGGGAAGTTTTCGCAAACCAATCAATATCATGCCTGCAATGGCGTACGGAAGCAAGATGTCGCCTGCCCATAAAAACACCACATGAAGCACCCCAAACAAAGCCAGCACCAGCATTCTGCGAGTAAAAAAGGGAGTAAAGGCCCAATGATTTTTGGTAAATCTGGCCAACTGCATGTAAATACCGTAACCATACAAAAAGCTGAAAAGAAAAATAAACTTGTCGGCACTCAGGCGTATAAGCAACTGATAAAAAGTTTGCTCCTGCGCATCGGGAAGCATACGATAAAATCCTCCGAAATCGAAAAATGACGAATTGAATCCCAGGACGTTAACTATGGCGATTCCGAGTAAAGCCACCCCCCGAAGAATGTCGAGGGAGATGAGTCGGTTTTGGGGTTGTGTGGCCGAAATGGCGGGGAGTTGATTTTTCATTTGTTTGGAGATTTTGGGGAACGCCTGATGGCAAATATCAATTCATCTTCGTATCGGTTGTTTTTCAGGAGCACCTTTTCGAAACGAGCCTCCAATACCATTCCGTTTTTTTCGAGTACCCGTTGTGAGGCCACGTTGCTGCCAAAAGGACGGGCAAATATCCGGTCGATATCAAAGGTGTTGAATGCATAGTCGATCATTTGGTGCACCAACTGTGTCATCAACCCCTTTCCCCAATATGGTTCTGCAAGCCAATAGCCCATTTCGGCATTTTTTCGGTGGATGTCCGTTTGTGGAAAAACCCCAATGGCGCCGCAGGCTTCTCCTGCAATGTCGATGGCAAAAACCCTGGTGGGCTGATGGTTGATCAACGAGTGTACAAAGGCTTTGGCATTGGATTCGCCATAAGGATGTGGGAAGGCATCGGTGAGGTTGTTGGCAATCTGTGCATTGTTGGCGTACTTCACCAACGCATCAATATCCTTTTCTGAAAAAGGCCTGAGATTTACGGCAGGAGTTTCCATGGCAAGCACATTTTTCCTGCAAAGGTAATTGGTATCAGGCGGATAAAAAAGTGCCAATCGCCAAAATCCCCATTATTTGAGGTCGCGTTTGGTGAGGATGGTGATAATCATCATCAGATAAAATACCAGCCAGCCAAGGGCAATGGCCAAGGTTTTTATTGGAATGTAATCCTGGATTTCCATGAAAACATATCTTCCGAAGGGCACTGTAATCAGGTTGTTGAGCGATTGAATGGGGAAAAAGTCAACCAGTTCCGACCAAAACGTATCCCTGAAAATGGGTGCATGGGTCAGGATGGCTCCCGCAATGGGTTCAAACATGAAAGTATAAAGTACCAACAAAACGATGACAAATCCCGCCTTTTTAATGATGAGTGAAAGCAAAAAGGCCAGCGAGCAATACACCACGATATCCAGAAAATAGGCTCCCAAAAATTCCAGTTCATCGAAAATAAAGCGCAACTCCCATACATGAGAGTAGATGGTGCCTGTGATCAAACCGGTAAAAAACAAAAACAGGGTGCTGATTCCGGCCAAAATGGTAATGAACATAAACTTGCTCAACAGGTATTTCTTTTTGCTGATGCCATCGATGATGTTTTGACGCAAGGTGTTGTAAGTTACGTCGTTATTTACGGAAATAATCACAATAAATGCCAGGAGAATTTTAACATAACTACCCAAATAGGTCATGTTTTGCCAGATATCCGGAAAATCGTAGATGGGCACGATGGTTGGGTCGATGCCGTTGAAGTCGGCACCCAGACTTTTGAGCCATTCCAGAAAGAATACCCCTCCGGCTGCAATAATGGCCAATGCCAACAGGTACATGCCCGTTAAAATCCAAAAAACGCGGTAGTTTTTTACCTTGAGCCATTCGAGTTTTATTGCATCAATCATGTTCTTTCAATATTTTGAGGAATTCTTTTTCGAGGGTGTTGGTTTGTGTGAGCAATCTTCGGAGGGCAATGCCATTTTCGAAGCAATGCCTGTTGAGCTCGGTGGAGGTAAAACCGGGTTTGAGGGTGACCAACAGAGATTTGTCGAGGGGTACTATTTCGTCGGTTCCGGCAAAATCGAATACCACGTTTTTCAGTTCATCCTGATCGGCATCGGCGGCAATTTCCACCTTGTTCAGTTCTTCCAAAGTGTCTTTTACCGATCCTTCGTGAATCTTCACCCCTTTGCGCAACACGCAGAAATGGGTGCAAACTTTTTGTACCTCATCCAGTAAATGACTGGCCATGATAATGGTTTTTCCTTGCGATGCCACCTGGGTTATCAGGTCGCGCACCTCTGCAATACCTTCAGGGTCAAGACCGTTCGTTGGCTCATCCAGGATAAGAACAGGCGGGTCGCTGAGCAGGGCTGCGGCGATGCTCAGCCGTTGTTTCATACCCAGGCTGAAAGTTTTGAAATTATCGTTACGGCGGTCGTACAGATTCACTTGTTTGAGCACCTCGTCGATACGGTCGGTGCCGCATTTTTTGATGTGGGCTGTGATGCGCAGGTTTTCTATCGGTGAAAGGTAGGGATAAAAGCAGGGCGACTCAAGGATGGATCCGATACTTCGGCGCGCTACCTCGTTGGGCATGTGGTTGAACCAGAAAAACTTGCCTGACGTTGGCGCTACCACATCCAGGATCATGCCCAGTGTGGTGGTTTTGCCACTCCCGTTGGGACCCAGAATCCCGTATATCTGACCTGTTTCTATTTTCAGCGACAGGTCGTTTACGGCAGTTATGCGACCGAATTTTTTGGTCAGGTGATCAATCGTGAGGGTTGTGGCCACGTTTCTTGGTATTTAATGAAAAGATGTCGAGCATTTCGCCGTCCTGAATTTTATCAATGAGCACAGGAATTTTCTCCCATCCAATGGTTCCGTCCATGTAGAAAGCCTGAAGGTTGTCACCCATATTGAAAACACCTACAAAATGACCGGTGTGGTTTTTTTCAAGACCATAAAGCATCAGTTGGTTTTGGCCGCCGTACATGGCGATATACTCATCGTACCCCAATGCCTGATAATCACGCAGCATTTTTCGATACGATTTGTCGGCGGAAGCGGTGGAATCAAGGGTGTAAATCACCAGTTTCTCAATGTTGTTCACCACCTCATAAAACTCAGGGTTTTTGGTGGGATCGAGCATGCGCAGGGTGCTGGGGTAGAGGCAATAGGTACGCGTTTTGGTGGAGTCGGCGTAAGAGGCAATAATTTCCTGTTGTGCCCAAAGGGGCTGAGTAAGCCCCATGAGCAACAGCAGAACAATAAGATTGAATTTATTCATGGTGCATTCTACCTAAGTCTTCAAGTCCCTGGACTTTCATATCGCGAGCGATTTTTGAGATGTTTTTCAAATCGATTTCGCCATAAAGACTCAAAAGTACGAATTTGTTTCCACCACCAACAACCATGATGAGTTCTTCGATGATGCCATTATTTTCTTTGATGGAGAAAAGCATGCTTTGGTCGGGATCAGAAACGGTCATGAGTTCATCATAGCCGGCTTTTTTTACATCTGAACAAGCCTTTTTGTACAACTGCATGGCGTCAGCCACGCTGTCGGTCATCACTATTTTAAGTCCTTTCAATTTGCTGACGGCTTCCATAAATTCCTTTTCGGCCTCGGTACCCGGCTCCATTTCGGTGAACATCGAAAACATTTTACTGCTTACGGATACTTTGGTAAAGTCGTCGTTATCGGCATACTTATCAAAATAGCTGGTGATAACATTTCCTTGCGCGAACATGGCGGAGGCAAGGAAAACGAGTGCGATCATTAAGATTCCTTTTTTCATGAGATTTAATTTATTGATTGTTAGTATTATAATTAGTAATCATTTTTTTTGGTGCGTTAATTTGTTTCAGCTGCACCACGCTGTAGTTTTTTCCTTCGTTTAGTCCTGACGACACCATCATCAGGGCTTCCCGGGTTAATTCATAGGCCATTTCGGGGTCGTTGACGTTGTAAATAGATTGGGCCGGCTGACGGTTCATTAGGCCTGCAACCACCAATAGTCCCACAATGAGTGATGCCGCCACGGTGTACCAAAGCTGACGGAGTCGCCTACGGGGGTGCTGGAAGGTATAGTCAGATACTTCCGATTGACTTTCTGCAATGGATTTGAAGTAGCTGGCGGGGGCGGAATTTTCGTCCGTTTCATTCATCAGCTTTTTGAGCAGTTTTTCTTCTTCCGGCGAAGTTTCGGCTTGCCAGTACTTTTCAAGAAGAATCTTAGTTTGCGAGTCCATAAGCGTCTATTTTAGTCATGAGTTCCTTTATTCTCGATCGGGTTCTGAACAGCGAAATTTTCACTTCGGCCAGCGTAAGCGACAGGATGTCGGCAATTTCCTGATAGCTGAGTTCTTCTACCTCACGCAAGTGAAATATCTCGCGGTGTTTGGCTGGCAACTCGTTCAGAATGCGTTTGAGCCATGCCTGACGATCGTTCATCAGCAGTTCCTCGTCCGATGGTGAGCCGCCTGCCGTTTCCACGGTTTCTATCTGCATCAAATTGAACCTGTTCACCTTCACCCAGTCGTAACACTGATTTCGGGTGATACGCAATGCCCACGATTCGGGATGGTCGATGGTGTCAATCATCTTCCGTTTTTTCCAAATCTTCAACAAACATTCCTGCACCACATCATGGGCATTGTCGGGCGACTTGAGAATCGACAGTGCGTAGCGGTACATTTTTTGGCGCACCGGCATGATGTAGATATCGAATGGTTCTTGTGGCATATCGAGAGGGAGACGACAGGTGGATACGAAAGTTACAAAATTAGCCGTTTTTTTTTTGCCAAATATTTCCTCCAAACGATTTGGGCGCCAACTTTCGTTGAAAAGGCAAAGTTTATCATAATACCCTAAAGCATCCAAATCCATCAAATGCTTGTCATGATATTGGACGAATTGCCCGGAATCGGTTAACTAAACACTATTTGTTTAAATTTGCCGCGTTCACAGTTCATTTGCAACGGCTTAATTGGGTTTTGTGTTGATTGGCCGGATATTCAGCCCTTTTGTAACACACGCTTGTTGAACCAATGTTTGTTTCCGTCAGGCATTACCTGTAATGCAGGCTCATTTTTTTGAAAATATTTATACCTCTATACATGAAAATTAGAATAACCATTTTTACTTTGATCCTGATCGTGCTGGCATCAGGAGCAACAACTAATCAGCTACAGGCTCAGATTCACCCTAAAAAGGTGACCAAAGCAGCTCATTTCGACATATCAAAAGCACTTAGGAGCGTGGATCCCATTCCCATGGGCACCCGTCAAAGAGATTGGAAAAACAAAGTAGTTCCCAACGAACTTGAGCAGTCCGACGAACTCGAAAACACACCTTTGCCCACCGGCATTGACCCTGCTTTGCAGGATAACATGCGTGGGGTTACAGGTCAACCTGAAATCAACGCCAATTTTAGTGGCATCACCAATACTTATGGCGTAGCTCCACCGGATACGGATGGCGACGTAAGCCACGATCACTATTTTCAGATGGTCAACAATGGATTTGCCATTTGGGATAAGGAAGGAAATCTTCAATACGGACCTACCGACAACATTACCCTGTGGGCAGGCTTTCCAGGTCCCTGGTCGAGCACCAACGACGGCGACCCTGTTGTGTTGTACGACGAATACAGCGACCGATGGATAGCCACGCAATTCTCGCTGCCCAATTATCCCAGCGGCCCATTTTATGAATTGGTGGCTGTATCGGCAACCAGCGACCCTTTGGGCGAATGGTACCGCTATGCCTTTGAATTTGACGCCATGCCCGATTACCCCAAATTTGGGGTGTGGCCTGATGGATATTATTTTACAACCAACTTGTTCAGCAACGGCGGCTTTGCCGGTGGCGGAATCAGCATCCTCGACCGGGCTTCCATGTTGGTTGGCGATCCCGATGCCGAAATGGTATTTTTCGTGATAGGTCAGGATTGGTCGAACCACAGCAGTTTCTTGCCTGCCGATGCCGATGGTGAAATGATGCCGCCTGAAGGTTCGCCCTCCTATATGGTGAATATGGGCAGCAATAAATTGCGCGTTTGGGAAATTGACGTGGATTGGGAAAACACCCTCAATTCTACCATTCAGCAGGTGAGCACCCTTGCCACGGAGCCTTTCTCCACACAAGGAATCAATATTCAACAGCCCAATACCAGTCAGACCTTAGGCACCTTGGCCGGCCGGCTCATGTACCGCTTGCAATACCGCAATTTTGGCGATTATCAGGTGATGGTAACCAACCATACGGTCAATGCCGGAGGAGGACGAGCCGGCGTAAGATGGTATGAATTAAGAAATTACGGAACAGGTTGGGAAATTTACCAACAAGGTACTTTTGCTCCCAGCGACGGCGAAAACCGTTGGATGGCTTCCGTGGCTATGAACCAGGGAGGTGATATTGCCGTGGGATATTCGGTTTCGAGTGCAAGCACCTATCCCTCCATTCGCATTGCCGGCCAATCCTCCGGAGCTCCTGCCGGGTTGGGTGTGTTAGATATCGACGAAGCCGAAATTTATACAGGAACCAAGTCGCAATCGGGTGTGGATCGCTGGGGCGATTACGCCAATATGTCGGTGGATCCTACCGACGACCAATCGTTTTGGTTTACCACCGAGTACTCCAATGGTGGCTGGGGATGGCGTACCCAAATAGCTTCCGTGTCGTTTGCCGCCCAGCCGGTTTGCGATTTCACATCGGATGAAACCCTTATTCCTGTTGGCGAAACCGTTAACTTTACCGACCTCACCCAAGGCATTCCAACCCATTGGTCGTGGACTTTTGAAGGCGCTACACCCTCCACTTCCACGGAAGAAAGTCCCCAAAATATTCGATATGCCACCGAGGGTGTTTTCCCTGTGAAACTGGTGGCTTATAATGCCATCGGCATCGACAGCATTACCAAAGAAACCTATATTACCGTTAGCGCTTCCATATTACCCGAAGTGGAGTTTTCTGCCGACAAACGAGCCATTTGTCTTGGCGAAACGGTGACCTTTACCGATCAAACAAACTATAGCCCAATTAGTTGGAACTGGACTTTTTCGCCTTCGGATGTTACTTTTGTGAATGGTACCGATGCCAACAGCCAAAATCCGGAAGTGGAGTTTAATTCAACGGGTGCTTATGAGGTAAGCCTTGAAGCGGCCAACCTCAACGGAAGTTCTTCTCTTACCAAGCAGGATGTGGTGATGGCCGGTGGTTTCCCGACTTATTTCCTGGAAGATTTTGAAACGGATGGCCTCAGAGCCAACGGTTGGACCATTGAAAATCCGGATGACAATGTTACCTGGGAAATTTTTGAAACAGGTGGAACCACTCCCGGAACCCATTCGGTGGGGATTGATTTCAGAGAATACTTTGCCATCGGACAACGGGATTATCTGATATCACCACCCTTTAACCTGATTGGAACCACTACCCCATCGTTGGAGTTTCAATATGCCAGTGCCCAATACTATGCCGATGCCGGCGATTCGTTAATAGTTTCGGTATCTGTTGATTGCGGAAATACTTGGAATCGTGTGTATGCCAATGCCGAAAACGGAAGCGGAAACTTTGCCACCCACGAACTTACCACCGACGATTGGTGGCCCATGGTTCCTTCCGACTGGTGTATGGAAGGTTGGGGAGCAGGTTGTGTAACCATCGATTTGTCTGCTTTTGCCGGAAACGACCAGGTACGCATTCGTTTTGAAACCTTCAGCTTTGCCGGACAACCCATGACCATCGACAACATCGCGGTAAGCAGTTTGGTAGGAACCGAGGACAATTTTTCAACAACTGACGAGTTGATGGTTTTCCCCAATCCAACAGATGGAAATTTTCATATCACACTTCCCGATGGGCATCAGTATGAGAAAATTCAGGTGCTCAATTGCATGGGTGTTGTGGTTAAAGAGATGGTTGTTGCAGGTTCAGCCAATAAAACTTTGGAGGTGCACGATGCCAACTGGAATCCGGGAATTTTTTTTCTCCAAGCCATCGGAGAGAGCAAAACCAAGGCGGTAAAACTGATCGTTTATTAAGATTTTCTGAGTTGTCCGCCTTGCATCTTCACCACAAAATGAAGACGCAAGGCGCGATTGACGGGTGATTTGAATAAAATGTCCGATTTTAGGACAGATTATACAGATTAATTATCTTTGCGCGTCATATATCTTTCTGAATAATTGAGTATTAAAAAATCCGGATTAAAACATGAAAAAATTTATTACAGCGGTATTATTTGTAGCTTTTATCAGCCTTTTATCGGGCGTTGGTGTAATGGCGCAATCCATTCATCCATCCAAAATTGCCAAAGCCAAGTATTTTGACAAATCTCAAGCTTTGCGCGATGTTACTCCGATTCCTGTTGGTAAACGCGAGCGTGAATGGAAAAATAAAGTGATTCCCAACATTTTCGATTTTGGGGATTTCAACCGAAAAGCCTCCTGGACTACGGGCCCCGATCGTGCCCTTCAAACTACCCAGGGTCATCCCATGAATCAGGATGCCATTATTGAGGTGAACGTAAACGGAATAAACAACATTTATAACATTGCTCCTCCCGATACGGACGGTGATGTGGGTCCCGATCACTTTTTTCAGATGGTAAACAATGGTTTTGCCATTTACAATAAAACCGGAACAAAGTTGTATGGCCCTGCCGACAATATTACCCTGTGGGACGGGTTTCCGGGCCCCTGGTCGAATACCAACGATGGCGACCCTGTTGTGTTGTACGATGAGTATGCAGATCGCTGGATTGCCACTCAATTTTCGCTTCCCTACTATCCCAACGGTCCTTTTTATGAGTTGGTAGCCGTTTCCGAAACAGGAGATCCCTTGGGAGAATGGTATCGTTACGCTTTTGAATTCGATAACATGCCCGACTATCCCAAATTCGGTATTTGGAACGACGCCTACTATTTTACCAGCAATCAGTTCGACCACGGAGCTTGGCAAGGTGGTGCGGTGAGCATTTTAGATCGTGCTTCCATGTTGGTAGGTAATCCGGATGCTGAAATGTTGTTTTTCGAAATGGGTTCCAGCAACGGTAGTTTGCTTCCCGCAGATGCGGATGGCGCCATGACTCCTCCGGCAGGATCACCTTGTTACCTGCTGTCGCTTTCAGGTGCTTCCCTCAAAATGTGGGAGTCGCATGTGGATTGGACAACCCCCGAAAACTCATCTGTGGATTATGCAGGTTATATTGCCGTGGAGCCGTATTCTGACAACTCCATTTCCATTTCTCAACCCGGAACTTCGCAAAAACTGGATGATTTGGCTTCACGCTTAATGTACAGGTTGCAATACCGCAATTTTGGAGATTATCAGGTGATGGTAACCAACCATACAGTGAATGCCGGATCAGGACGTGCCGGAGTACGCTGGTACGAATTAAGAAAATACGGAGCTGAATGGGAGTTATATCAACAAGGTACTTATGCCCCCGAGGACGGCCTTTCGAGATGGATGGGCAGCATTGCCATGAACGACCAGGGTATTATCGCCATTGGTTACTCGGTGTCGGGAAGCACCAGATATCCTTCCATTCGCATGGCCGGACAAACGGCGGAAGCCACCATGGGGCTCGGTGTGCTTGATATTGAAGAAGTAAGCATTAAGGAGGGAACAAGCTCTCAAACAGGTGTTGAACGTTGGGGCGATTATTCTGCCATGAGCGTGGATCCGACCGACGGAAATACTTTTTGGTACACCACCCAATATACCAATGGTGGTTGGAGCTGGCGCACCCAAATAGCAGCAGTGAATTTTGCACAAGCTCCTACTCCTGATTTTACCGCCGATTACACGCTGATACCTGTTGGTGAAAGCGTGAACTTTTTCGACCAAAGTACCAATATACCCACCGAATGGGATTGGACATTTACCGGAGGCGAACCATCATCGTCCACCGATCAGAATCCTGAAAACATCACTTACAATACCGAAGGAAGCTTTACCGTAGAACTTACCGCTACCAATGATATTGGAAGCAACACAGTGGTTAAAGAGGCTTATATCGTTACCAGTTCAACCATACTTCCCGAAGTAGATTTTGAAATTAGCGCCTCAGAAGGTTGTACTTCGGATGTGATTACCCTTACCGACCTTACCGACTACCTTCCCCGTCAATGGCATTGGGAATTTAGTCCGGCTACGGTTACCTTTGTTAATGGTACCGATGCCAACAGCCAAAATCCTCAGGTAACATTTGATGAGGCCGGAACATATTCCATTACCCTGGAAGCCACCAATTTAAATGGCTCTTCATCGCTTGAAAAAGCAGATATGTTTGTGGCCGGAGGTTTGGTGCCCTATTTCCTCGAAACCTTTGAAAACGGATTATCAGAAAAAAACTGGACCGTAGAAGCATCTTTCAGTGAATTTACCTGGGCCATTCAGGAAATTGGAGGTACCACTCCGGGCAATCAGGCTGCCGGAATTCTCCTGAGAGACAAGCCTGAAGGACAAAGAGACCGTTTGGTTTCTCCTGCGTTCAACTTAACCGGACTTTCCAACGCTTCACTTGAATTTCAATATGCCTACGCCCAACGCAACGACCGCCTGTACGATTCACTGATTGTGCTGGTTTCGGCTGACTGTGGTGATACATGGACACGTATTTACGCCAATGGCCCCGACGGTAGCGGTGTATTTGCCACACATCAGTTGACTTCTGATTTCTGGCCTGAAGTGGCAAGTGATTGGTGTATTGAAGGTTGGGGAGCCACTTGTGTGGCCCTCGATTTAACCCCATGGGCAGGTAGTTCCGACGTGAAAATTGCATTTGAATCATATAGCGACCTGGGTAATCCCTTGTTTATCGACAATGTGGCTGTGAGTCAGACTGTTGGTGTGAATGAAACCGCCCAATTGCCCGATTTAAGGGTGTTCCCCAATCCTACCAACGGACAACTGAATGTGGTTTTGGGTGAAAATTCCCACTACAACGAAATACGCGTACTCAATCATTTCGGTCAGGTAATTTACCGTGTTCAAGCCAATCAAAACAGTCAAGCTGTGGTAATTCCTGATTTGGGATTGAGCTCAGGAATGTATTTTATTGTGGCTCAGGGTCCTCAGGGTGTAAAAACCGTGAAGGTAATGAGTAACTAAGAAACCGGTTAAGTTTTACTTTTGAGCTCCGTTAGGAGCTGAATATGGGTTGAAAAAATACCATTTGATTTATTTCGTCCGCCAAAGGCGGACGAAATAAATCCTAACCAAGATTTCTGTATCTGTCCATATGCTTTCCCTCCGGGAAAAATTTAGACAGTTTCTAAGATTTTTAACATAGTTATTGCATGGAGTAGTCAGTTTTGCTGGCCGCTCTTTGTTTTTTATGGTAGAGCTTTTTAGAATCGGGGGAGAAATTTTCCCTTTCCCACCGTTTGTAGAAACTGGTTGTTTTTTACAACGATTTCCCCTGATTTGATGACGATTTCCGGGGCACCGGTGGTTTCTGTTCCTTCATAGATGTTGAGGTCGCAGTTTTGATGGTGGGTACGGGTAGAAATGGTTTGTTTTTTTGTCGGATCCCAAAGGATAATATCGGCATCAGCTCCCTTGGTAAGCATGCCTTTTGACGGGTACAGACCAAATATTCTGGCTGCATGGGTGGAGGTGAGGCCAACAAATTGTTCAAGGCTAATCCTGTTTTTAAGTACGCCTTCTGAAAAAAGCAGCGACATGCGGTGTTCTACTCCACCGGCACCATTGGGAATCAGTCTGAAATCTTGCCTCCCCAGATTTTTTTGTTCCAATGTAAAAGGACAATGATCGGTGCCCACCGTTTGTATTTCACCCGTGGCCAGTCCTTGCCACAGGGCGTTGTTATCGTTTTTGGTGCGCAAGGGAGGACTCATTACGTAAGCCGCAGTTTGGTTGAAGTTACCCTCATATTTTGTATCATCGAGCAAGAGGTATTGCGGACAGGTTTCAACAAATAACTTCATACCCATTTTTCGGGCTTCGACGGCTGTTTCCAGCGACGATTTTGCCGACAAATGAACAATGTACACAGGACATCCGGTTGATTTCGATAAATCGAGAATCCTCTTTACCGCTGCTGTTTCCAGGGTGGCAGGTCGCGAGAGGGGGTGGAAGGCAGGGCTTGTTTTTCCGGAGGCAACCAATTGATTTCTCAACACTTCGATGTCATCGCCCATTTCGGCATGAACCATCACCATTCCACCAAGTCGGCCAATCTCTTGCATCACTTTTAATAAGATGTTGTCATCAAGGCCGATGGAATCTTTGTAGGCCATATATACTTTAAAAGAGGTGATGCCATAGGTATTTTTGCATGTCTCCAGTTCATTTACGACGCCATCGTGCCAATCCACCGGACTTACATGAAAACTAAAATCTGTAAAGCAACCGGTTGCTTCTGCTTTTCTCATTTGTAAGGCTTCCGAAAGGGATTGGTTTTTGTGTGGGGTTACAAAATCGAACAGGGTAGTGGTGCCTCCAAACATGGCGGCACGGCTTCCGGAAATAAAATCGTCGGAGCTAAAACCTTGACCAAAAGGCAAATGCATGTGAACATGGGGGTCGATTCCGCCGGGAAAAACATAGCGGTTGGTGGCATCGATAATGGTGGTTGACTCATTGATGGGATTCAAGTTTTGACCTATTTCGGCGATGGTTTCACCGAGCAAGCGCACATCGGCATGCCTGCTTTCGTTGTGGTTGACAATCAATCCGTTTTTAATGAGTATTTCCATGGTGTCAGCCTATTGATTTTTCCATCAAACCCTCATCTGTTATTGAAAATCCAAGTCTTTTAAGGTATTTGATGTGTTTTGGCGAGTTAGCTTCTGCAACAATGCGGGTGATTCCCGACTTTGTCAATGAGTTTTTCAGGTCATCGTAAACAAATTTTCCGTTTTTATAATCGCGGTATTCGGGAACAACATAGTCCAGACCCACCCGTAATTCTCCGTTTTCGCGGCGGTGAGCCAGTACCAGTCCGGCCACGGCCATGTTGCGCAACACGAAAAAGCTCATGGTATTCATCTCGGGTTTGTAAACAAAATTGGGGAAAAACCGACGGATATCTTTTTGGTGAAATTCCAGAAAACGCAAGAGGTATTTGTTGTCGCCACGCACTTCCAGGGTTTCAAAATAGTGTTTGGCACCATAAATGGAGGCAAGATAATAAAGGTCCACCACCACAATAAACCCGTTGAGCAATCCCACGGGCAAGGCTCCAATGAGGAATCCGTAAGTTGAAAATGTGATGGCTCCCATGAGGTTGATCCACCTGAAACGCAGAATGGAGTTCATAGTCATGGACAAGGCAATGATGATGGAAGCCGCAAAGCCAATATATTCGAGAATATTCAAATCCATGGAGATTAAGATTAATAGGTAAAAATAATGAAATAGTTAAATCGGCGAGACCTTGATTCCGGAATCATGTATCATGACCCACTGATGGTGAACGCAGAGGTAATATCTGTTGACTCGATTATTCGGAATAAACCACCGAGCCCACCACCTCACCCACGATGCGCAGACTGGCTTTGTCGATTTGCTCCATGTTGTCGGTGATGGTGTGCCAATGATCGAAAAAGGTACCATTGGTGCTGGTTGTATCCAGATGGATAATATCGATGGAAGGGATATTGGCATATTTGTTCACAAACACATGGTCGTCGTTGATGGGTGTTCCTTTTTCATTGATAAATTGGCTTCCGTAACCAATTTGCCCGGCCACATCCCAAACCTTGTCCACCACAAATCCGGCATACTGCATGGAGAAATACTCTTTGGAAAAATAGGCATCCTTGGCACCTACCATATCGAGCAAAATTCCGAATGAAGCCTCATAACCAAACACATGTGGGTTTTTCGACCAGTATTGCGATCCAAGTCCCCAATATTCATCTTTATAGATTTCCATTTGAGTGGGCGGTCCCCAATCTTCCAAATCAAATAACACGATGTCCACGCCAACACCGGGATTTTTTATTTGAAACTGCCGGGCCAGTTCGAGTAACACGCCCACGCCGCTGGCGCCATCGTTGGCACCGTCGATGGGAGTATTGTGGTTGGCATCGTTGGAATCGTGGTCGGCAAACGGACGCGAATCCCAGTGCGACATCAGCAGCACACGTTTTTCGGCCTCGGGATTGTACGAACCAATGATGTTAACACCATCGCGCATGATGCCGTCGTACGTTTTTCTTCTGAATTTTTGGTTGATGACCTGGGCACCATATTGCTTAAGTTTGTCGGCCAGCCACCGGGCACATTCGGCATGGGCAGGGGTTCCGGGCACCCGTGGTCCGAAGGCCACCTGATCGGCAACAAACCGGTAAGCTGAGTCGGCATTGAATTCGGATTTCACCACTTTTCGTACAGTGGTTTTTTGTCGCGAACTGCTATTTTTGTTGGTGGTGCTTGTGCAGGATATTCCCAACATCAGCCATCCGGAAAGCAGGAGGTAGGCGATTGATTTCATACTATTTGAATAAGGAAGATGAATTTCCGAAAGTACCATCGAATACCAATTCGTTAAAGGCTTTTCTCACCCTGGGTTTTAGTTCTCCGTCCAGCATATCCTGAGGCAGCTCGGCATTTTCTTTGTAATAACCCACGGCGATAACTGAAATGGCCTGGTAGTCTTCGGGAATCTGGAAGAGCTGACCGGCTTTTTCGGCATCGAAGCCACTCATCTGATGCGAAAACAACCCCTGGTTTACCGCTTCGATGGCCATGTTGGCCACGGCTTGTCCCAGATCGTATTTAAAAGTTACATTTTTTTTGCCATTGTGTGTAAAGCTTCGCTTGGCCACGTTGAGGATCAATACAGGCGCTTGTCCGGCCCATATTTGATTCCACTCAACCAAGGTTTCCAGGATCTTTTTATAGGTTGGGTTGTGGTCGGTGCCCACGATAAAGCGCCAGGGTTGTTCGTTGAAAGCGGAGGCAGCCCAACGGGCAGCTTCGAGGAGGCTTTTTATTTTTTCGGGTTCCACAGATTTGGTGTCGAATGCACGTGTGCTCCAACGTTGTTCGATGTGTGGATGAATGTTAAATTGAGTGGGTGTAGTCTTTTTCATTAGGATTGAGTTATTATTGAATTGTCGGCAAAAAGCCGCTGAACAACGAGTTGGTAAAACAACTTCCGGGTGAAAACGGCATTGGTTTGTTCAGCTTGCCCATAGCATTAATTTTTTTGCAAAATTATACTTTTTGTCGGTGCCACTTGTGTTTCGGGTACTTTAATCAGGGCAACAACATGTTAAGTTTTATTAAATCAGGGTGTTGTCAGGTATTTTTCCAGAAAAAGGATGGCTTCGTCCGATGGTTTGCTTTGAACGATCCGCGTGATGGTTTCCAGGTCGGTTTGATTCATCCGGGTGGTGGCAAGTTCGTCCAGAAGGTCGAGGGCTTTGGGATCATTTTTGCGGAGGTATGCGATTAATTTTTCAATTAATTGGGGAATATTTGATTCGGCGGACCTGTTATATTCCTGATTTGCTTCAAAAAAGGGTGTAAGTTTTGTAGTTAATTTTTCCATTTTGGCAGCGAGCACAATAATTTCTTTATCGAAAGAAGCGGTATCCTGATCTTTGATGGTTTGCTCTACCTTTTGTGCCTGCATCCAAACGGCGTCTGCTCCCAGATTTCCTCCTTCGCCTTTCAGCGTGTGGGCTTTGAGGTGGGCAAGTTCGAAATCACCCTTGTGCACAAGCAGTTTTAAATCTTCACACAAGTTGGTGTTGGACCGAATAAATTTTTCCAACATCTTGAAATAGAGCTCGTCATTGTTTCCAAATCGGCGGATACCCATGTCGATATTGAGTTCGGACGGGCTGATGTTGGGGAGGTTGGTTTCGCGTGTGGTATTTTTTTGTTTCGATTCGGCTGAGTTGACCTCCAGACCAATGGCATTGGAGATTTCCCGGTAAAAAATTTCGGGGTTGATGGGTTTGGTGATGATGGCGTTGAATCCGGCCGTCTTGCATGTTTCGTGGATTGACGAAACTGCCTCGGCGGTAATGGCAATGATGGGTATGGTTTTGTTTTGCTTCCTGATTTGAATGGTAGCTTCATAGCCATCCATCACGGGCATGTGCAAATCCATGAGTACCAGATCGAAAGGCTGCCTTAGCACCATCTCCAATGCATCCGCGCCATTCAATACAATTTCCACACTTACCTGAACATTTTGCAGCAACTCGAGCACTACCTGGCTGTTAATTTCGTTGTCTTCTGCCAGAAGGATGTGTTTTCCTGATAAGTTCTGACGGTACACATCCCGTTGGCTGGCATCTTCCTTACGTTTTCTCGACGAGGGTTTTTCCATACCGAAGACTGCCAGAATTTTCTCCATCACCACCGAAGGGATATATGGTTTGCTCAGGTAGCCATCCACGCCGAGTATGGTTTGTTCGAAACTCATTTTACTTTTTTCGCTATCGGCAATAAGCACCGATTTAAGGGGGTGCAACGAACGGTTTTCGCGGATGTTCATGATGGTGTCGAGTCCGCTTATTCCCTGAAGTTCCTGATCGATGAGCAGGAGATCGTAGTCCTTGTTATTAACCAATTTGAGGACTTCCTCGCCCGATTTGGCCGTGTCGGTTGCCAGCGAATTCGATTTGAGTATGGTGGTCAGTGCCCGGAGGGCTGACGGGTTGTCGTCGCAAACAAGTATGGAGAGTTGCTTTAGTTCGTCAGGTACACGGAGCTCCTGATTGGTTGTATGGGCTTGTATCCCCATTTTGCATGTAAAATAAAAGGTGGATCCTTCGCCAACCCGGCTTTCGATCCAAATGCGGCCACCCATCATTTCGGCCAACAGTTTGCTGATCGACAGGCCTAATCCGGTACCACCAAATTTGCGGGTAATGGAGTTGTCGGCTTGTTTGAATTCGTCGAACAGGGTAGGGATTTGTTCTTCGGCAATGCCTATGCCTGTGTCGGACACCTCAACCTGGAGCATAAAGCCGTCGCCGGTTTTTTCGACTGGTACCAGGTTGACCACCACTTCTCCTTCAGAAGTAAATTTGATGGCATTGTTGCATAAGTTGGTGATAACTTGTCCCAGGCGTAATGGATCGCCAATGAGTAGCCGCGGTATGTTGGGGTCGATTTGAATGACAAACTCCAGATTTTTTTGATGTGCATTTTGTGCATTGAGGAGGATTACAGAATTCAGTACCAATTCCAGATCGAAATTTACCTTTTCCAGATGGAGTTTTCCGGCTTCTATTTTTGAGAAATCTAGGATGTCGTTGATGAGTCCGAGGAGGGTAACCGCCGAGCGGTCGATTTTTTGCAAAAAATCTTCTTGTTTTGCAGTTAGTTGTGTGTTGAGGGTGAGGTGGGTCATTCCCATGATGGCGTTGAGCGGCGTACGTATTTCGTGTGAAATGGTGGCGATAAACTGACTCTTGGTGATGGTGGCCTGTTCTGCCAGTTTCAGCGCCTGGTTCAGCTCTTTGGTACGTTCGTCCACTGTGGCTTCCAAAACTACCTTTTGCTTTTGAATGATACTCACTCTCCACCGTATGATGGACCAGATGAATGCCGTAAATATCAGCAAATAGCTCACCAAAGCCCACCAGGTTAAATACCAGGGATAACGTATGGTGAACGGAAAACTTACCGTACTGCTCCATAATCCTGATTTGCCCACGGCACGAACCATGAAAGTGTATTTTCCGGGCGAGATATTCCGGTAATCGGCGATATGTTCCTTGCTGCTTGTGCTCCAGTTGTTGTCGAATCCGTCCAGCTTAAACTGATACCAAATTTGATGAGGAGCATTCCACTCGGTAGCCGAAAATTGAAATGTCAGGTGGTTTTTATTGTGCGGAACGCTGAGATTAACAGGCAATTGATCGAAGGGCGTAAGGTCGTCAAATTGAATTCCGGCAAGTTCCTGTTGCGATGCGCCGTTTTTCAACTGATTGAAATCAATTTGTTCATCCTCAATATAAACGGCATATAGCTGTGTCACCGGTGCCAGGTGAGCCGGTGCATGGGTATTGAGGTCGAGGGTGGTAAGGGCTTTGTCGGTTCCCCACCACATGCGGTTTTGATCGTCGAGGTAGCTGGAGTTGGTGAAAAAGTCAACGCCTTTGAGTCCGTTGAGTTTGTCGTAATTGTACAGGTCGATGTTTTCGTAGGGCACACAGCCCGTTACTCCTTTTTTTTGATTCGACAGTTTAATTTGTGTCAGACCTCTCACCGTACCCACCCACAGCGAGTTGTCGTGGTCGGTGGTAAGTGAAAACACATAATTGTTAATGAGTCCCTGATCGGTTGTCAGCGTAGTACAGGTTTGTCCATCGAAACAACTAATGCCGCCACCATCGGTTCCGAACCACATATTCCCGTTTTTGTCCTGAGTGGTGCACCACACGCTGTTGCCGCCCAAGCCTTGATCGGTGGTGTAGGTGGTGATGGTATCATGATAAATACGCGAAACACCACCTTTTAGGGTTCCAATCCACAAGGCGCCGCGGTTGTCTTGATAAATACTTAATATTTTATTGCTTCCCAGTCCGTTTTCTTGGGTAATAACTGCAAACTTATCTCCGTCGAAAACCACCAATCCTCCCTCGCTGGCGGCATAAACCCTTCCATTGGCATCTTTGGCCATGGCCCTGATGATGTTGTCGGGAAGGCCCTGTTCAACCGAAAAGTTTGAAATACTGATTAATCCCCGGTTAAAATCTTCTCCGTCCAGCTTACTGATTCCACCCTGAAAGGTTCCAATCCAGTAATCGCCCTTGTTGTCTTCCACCATGGACGTTACAATATCGTCGATAAGTCCTTGTTCGGTAGTGATATGTATGAAATCACTCTGCCATGGGTCTTTTTTTGAGTCGGTGCTCACCATCAAACCATCGTTGAAAGGTGCCAACCAAAACTTTTTTTCAGCGTCTTGTTTGATCAACAAAACCAGATCGTTTCCAAGGCCTTGATTTTTTGTAAAGTGAGAGAATCCATTGGGTTTAAAACGCGAAATCCCACCATCGGTTCCCATCCAAAGGTTTCCGGTTTTGTCTTCGTACAACGAACGGATATAATCGTCGTTCAGGCCTTCAGAAGTAGAGAAATTGGTAAATGATTCGCCATCGTAATGGGTGATGCCATGACCAAAGGTGCCAAACCACAGGGTTTGGTTATGGTCTTCGAGAATGGCCAGCACGGCATCGTTTCCCAACCCCTGATCGATGGAGAAGTTGGTAAAAGTTTTTCCGTCGTACCTGGTTGCACCTCCTCCATTGCTGCCTATCCAGAGATTTCCTTTATGGTCGGAGATCAGGGTAAGTATTTGTTTGGCCGGCAGACCATCTTCGGTGGTAAAATTTTCAAATCCCTCGCCATTGAATCTGGATATGCCGTTGTTGGTGGCAAACCAGATATCGCCTTTTTTGTCTTCATGAATGGCAAAGATAATGTTGTTGATCAGCCCTTGTTTTTTGGTGAAAGTGGTCAAGGTTTTGCCATCAAATTTAACGGCTCCGCCCAGGGTTCCCATCCAAATGTTGCCTCTGCTGTCTTCATAAAGCGTAAGAACAAAATTTGACGGAAGGCCTTGTTCCGTGGAATATATCACCATGTGTTTACCGTCGAAAAAAACGGCTCCCTCATCTTCGGTTCCAATCCATAAATGCCCGTTTTTGTCGGTGATTGCCGTCCTTAACATGTCCGACGACAACCCGCTGTTTTTAGTGTATTGGTTGAAATTGGTACCATCATATTCTATCAGGCCTCCCGTGTGTGTGGCCATCCAGAGGCAACCTTTTTCATCCTGGATTATTTTTCTGATGAATGAATTGGGTAATCCCTGGTCAGCATCCAGGTTGCAGATATCGAGGAGTGTATTTTCTCTATACCTGAAGGGTGAGGCTTGTATGCGTTTGGGTAGTGAGGCCCCAATGATGATGGGGGGAATGATGCTGTCGCCATGTTGGATGGTCATCAGGTTTTGTTCCAGCGCCTTTTGTTGGGCGAAGTTTAAGCTGTCGGTACTTAGGGGCATGGCCTGATACACGATAGTTTGTTGGGGAGGTTGTGGCATGGGCGCAATACCTGCCACCAGTTTCGTTTTGGGTATGGTGATGATTTCAGGCTTTTTGCTCTTCACGGGATGCACGCCGGCAAGTTTTTCTTCCATGGACAGTGGAAGATCGGAAACACCCGGAACAACGCCATTCCAGTGATTTATTTCTGCCAATTTGCCTTTATTACCACGAACATGTTCCACGGGCTTGGTGTTGCCTTCACCGGGTAAAGTCCAGGTGAGCGAATCGAGATGAAAGGTGGTTTTTCGTGGTGCATTTTGGGTGGTAATCACCACTGATTTTGGTGAAATGTTTTTGTTTTGATCCGGTCTTTTTTCATGACACCCCGTCCAGGCACAGAGGGCAAAAAGCACAAAAGTAAGTAGGGCAAAAATACTTCTCATCACCGCATGATTTTATTATTTTCCGGGTCGGGATGTAAAGGTACAAAAATGAATTGAACAGACTGACAAATGCCCTTGCTTTGCCGCAATATTTTTTAGCAACTCACCTAAAAACGGTTGATTTATTAAAAAATCATGGTAAAAATGGCTCCCTCTCCCGGTTTGGACCGCACACTGATGGTTCCTTTGTGCATTTGCATGATTTGTCGCGACAAGCTCAAGCCAATGCCGGAACCGGTTTTTTTGGAAGTAAAAAAGGGCATGAATATTTTGTCCAGAATGTCCTGATTTATTCCCTTGCCATTGTCGGCTATTTCGATGGTGGTTCGGTTGTTCAGGTTAACAGAGGCCACGATGGTGATGTGTGGATTTTCAACTTCCGAAACGGCATCAATGGCATTCAATATCAGGTTGATGATTACCTGGTCAATTAAATCGGGGTCGGCCAGTATTTTGAGGTCGTTGGGATAAATTCGCGTAACACATTTAATGCCCAGTTTTTCCATTTTCGGATTCATCAACTCGAGGGTGGTGTCGAGGAGCGAGCTAACCGTAAAATGTCGGAAATGTGGTTTGGGTATGCGTGTGAGGTTGCGGTATAGTTCTACAAAATTAAGAAGTCCCTTTCCCCGGTTTTCGATGGTGGTTACGGCTTGCATCACGCTGTCGATGTCCTCGGCTTCTTGTTCATCTTTTGGTGGATGGCTGGCCAGTCGTTCGTCGAGAATGTCTTTGATGGTGGCTGCCAGCGACGAGATGGGGGTGATGGAGTTCATGATTTCGTGGGTAAGTACACGAATGAGTTTTTGCCACGACTCTATTTCCTTTTGTTCTAACTCGGGATGGATGTCCTGAAACGAAACCAGAATGTATTCTTCACCCCGCATTTTAAACTCGGTGGCGTGCATGGAAAGTTGCAGCAACTCGTCGTCAACAAAAAGTTTTACCAACGATTTATCGCCGGCTTTCATGTTGAGTAATTTCTCGGGCAGATCGTCGGATACTTCTGCCAAATGGCTGATTTTTCGCAGTCGGTTGATGCGCAGCAGGCGTTTTACGGCATTGTTGAATACATCCACTTTTCCATCGCGTTTAAAAACAATAATGCCAATGCTCACATGCTGAATTACGGTAAGCAAGTAGTTGAAGTGTTCTTCTTTTTCCGTTTTATTTTTGTTGAAAGCGGCTATAACCTGATTAAATTCGTTGTTCAGCTCTTCAAAACTTTTCCCCAATTCGTTTTCCGAAAAGGAGGTGGCGAAGTCGGCATGCCGGATGGATTCGAAAAACCGCGATAGCTTACGGTTGGTTTGTTCGGTGTATCTGATGAGCGAAACTACCTGAGCCGCAAACACAATACCCAACAACAGGGTGCTGACGAGGTAGGCAGGTTTTTGGTAGAGATAGAAAACAAACAGCAGGGTGAGTGCCATAACCAGCACCCTGACCACAATTTGAAGTCTGAAACGTTTATAAACCATATTTTTCAATTCTACGGTACAATGAAGCCCTGGTAAGTCCGAGTTCTTTGGCTGCTCGACTGATGTTTCCACCATGTTTGTCGATTACCTTGCGTACCAACACCCTTTCCACTTCTTCCAGGTTGAGGTTGTCGGCATTAAAATCCTCCTGCCCGCGTTCGTCCTGGTCGGATACAAAAAAGTCGTGTGGTTCGAGCATGGTGCCTTCGCTCAGGATAACGGCACGTTCCACAGCGTGTTGCAGCTCGCGGATGTTTCCCGGCCAATCGTGTTTTTGTAAGCGTTTCAGTGTGCCGGCATTGATCCGTTTTTTGGGAACCTTATATTTGTTGGAGTACGTTTCGATGTAGTATTCGGTAAGCGGTTCGATGTCTTCCAAACGCTCACGCAAGGGTGGCAATTTGATTTCCACGGTGTTGATGCGGTAGAGCAAATCTTGCCTGAATTTGTTTTCGCTCACCATCTGATAAAGGGGCATATTGGTGGCGCAAATCAACCTTACATTGATGGGTATTTCTTTGTTGGAGCCCAGCCGAACCACCTTACGGCTTTGCAATACACTCAGCAATTTCGACTGCAGGTTTTGACTCAGGTTGCCAATTTCATCCAAAAAAATGGTTCCTCCACTGGCTGCTTCAAAACGTCCGGCACGGTCTTCTTTGGCATCGGTGAAAGCGCCCTTTTTGTATCCAAACAACTCACTCTCAAACAGGCTTTCGGTAATGGCACCCAAATCCACGTTGATAAAAACCTTGTCTTTGCGTTTGGATGCCCTGTGTATGGCCCTGGCAACCACCTCTTTACCGGTTCCGTTTTCTCCCAAAATCAACACGTTGGCATCGGTTCCGGCCACACGATAGGCCATTTTCATCACCTTTTGCATGGCGGGCGAGTTGCCAATCAAATTGCTGTAGGCGTGGTCTTGGTCGGCGATGAGCATTTTTTGGGTGGAGCGCAGGTTTTCCAGTTCCACCTTCGATTCGCGCACCCTCAGGGAGGTTTCAATGGTGGCCAGCAGTTTGCGGTTTTCCCAGGGTTTGAGTATGAAGTTGGTGGCACCCTCTTTGATGCCTTGCACGGCCAACTCGATGTCGCCATAGCCTGTGATAAAAATGACTGTGGCCGCGGGATCGTGTTCCAAAATCACGTTAAGCCAATGAAATCCCTCTTGTCCGCTGGTGGCGTCGCGCGAAAAATTCATGTCGAGCAAAATAAGGTCGAACACTTCATTTTTTAATATATCCGGGAGGTTTTGAGGGTTTTTCTCGGTGTGTACAATTTCGATGTGCTGCCTTAAAAACATTTTCGCGGCCAGCAATATGTCCGCGTCATCGTCAACTATTAATATACGTGCTTTGATTTTTGCCATTTTTTGAATTTGAGTTAAAGGGATAATAATTAACCAGTTAAAAGTAAACAAATTTTGTCCACCTTTGCACAATTATATGGACGATTCCGAACACAAATAGTTACACTTGGCATGCAAGTATTTTTCAACGTGCTGCAAGGCAGTAACATAGGATGCATGGCATGGAATTAGTTAATGTTTGTTAACGGAGTAATAATCGAAGATAGCACCAATGAATATAATAGAAACCACCGGACTGGAGAAGGTTTTTCGAGCCGAATCGGTAGAAACGGTTGCCCTGCGTCAGATAAACTTTAGCGTGAAAAAAGGCGATTTCGTTGCCGTGATGGGTCCTTCGGGTTGTGGAAAAACAACCCTGCTCAATATTTTGGGAATGATAGACGATTGGACCAGGGGTGATTATTGGCTGTTGGGTTCCGATGTGGGAAAAATGAAAGAGAAACAACGTACTGAACTACGCAAAAACCACATAGGATTCGTTTTTCAGAATTTTAACCTGATTGAGGAACTCACTGTATTCGAGAATATTGAGTTGCCGCTACAATATTTGGGGTGGAAAAAGAAAGACCGACATCAAAGGGTAAACGAATTGCTGGAAAAGATGAAGTTGGCCCACCGGAGGGATATGTTCCCGCTGCAGCTTTCGGGAGGACAACAGCAACGGGTGGCTGTGGCCCGGGCCGTGGTAGCCAACCCGCCGCTTATTTTGGCAGATGAACCCACCGGAAACCTGGATAGCATGCATGGCGAAGAGGTGATGGTACTGCTCGACGGGCTAAACAAAGAAGGAACCACTATCATCATGGTAACTCACTCCCAGCGTGATGCCTCCTATAGCCGACGTATCGTTCACCTTTTTGATGGTCAAATTATCAATGAAAACCTCAACAAAATCGACTAAATCAATCCCATGACCGGAAATTACTTTAAGGTAGGCATAAGGTTGTTGATGCGTCAAAAGGGATATGCCCTGTTGAACGTAATCGGTCTGATGCTGGGCATGGTGGTTTTTATTTTTATTTACCTCTACGTAGAGAGCGAATTGAAGTACGACCGGCATTGGCGCGATAGTCAACGTATCTATCGGATTACCAACGAATTTGCCCTTGATGGAAGGTTTGAGAAAATTGCGCTGACGCCCTTCAGGTTGGCTCAGGATTTGCGAACCGAATTTCCGGGGGTGGAGGAAGCCACCAATCTTTTCTTTACCGATCCATCCGAC
The DNA here is from genome assembly GCA_965140775.1 of Bacteroidales bacterium. Taxonomy (GTDB): domain Bacteria; phylum Bacteroidota; class Bacteroidia; order Bacteroidales; family F082; genus UBA6244. The sequence goes on from OZ223471.1 coordinate 4,032,939, forward strand.
GAAAACGATGTGTCCACCATTGCCTGGGGGGCTGAAAACTTTGAAATCCCGGATATTAGCCTCAGCGACAGTCGTTTTTTCAATGTGTTTGATTATACTTTTTTGGAAGGAAATCCTGATTCGGCTTTGATACATCCCAATTCAATGGTAATCAGTTCCGAAACGGCTCAAAAAATATTTAAAGGAAAACCGGCTGTGGGACAGGTGCTTCGAACCATCTTACGCGAATATGTGGTAACAGGCGTTATCGACAAAGCCAGCAAGCCTTCTCACCTGAACTTTGATGCTCTGGTGTCGGTGTCATCGTTGTCAGAAGATGAGTTAAAAATGTTGAAGCGCGACTATTTTTGGATGACCTGCTATACTTACGTGAAATTGGCCGACACCACAGATTGTGCCGATTTGGAGTACCGACTGAATGATTTTGAACGTCTGGGTGAGGCCGAATATATCCAAAGCGAAAAACTTAATGTGTCGGGAAGTCTTTATTACTTTTTTGAGCCACTCGATCAGGTGCACTTCAATACCTCACTGATGTACGATTCGCCCACCAACGTGGAGTCGGGCAACCTTTATATTTTTGGCATTATCGCTTTGTTTATTTTGCTTACCGCTTCCATCAATTACATCAACCTGGCCACAGCCAGATCGCTCAAGCGTGCCCGCGAAATAGGCATGCGCAAGGTGCTGGGTGCGGCCCGGGTTCAGTTGGTTTTGCAATATATTACCGAGTCGCTCATTATTACTACCATCGCTTTTGTGCTGGCACTTTCGGTTGTTGAATGGATGATGCCCCAATTCAACAGGTTGGTTGGTAAGCAGTTGAGCCTTTTGCATAGTTTGTTTTACGGCGACAACCTGTTATTCGGGCTTGTGTTGTTGTTGCTTATTTTCCTGCTTTCGGTAGTGGGCGGTAGTTTTCCGGCTTTTGTGCTAAACTCGTTTAAGCCTGCTCAGGTGCTGCGTGGGGCCAATTTCGCCGCCGGAAAGCAACATCTGTCGGCCGGGGCCATGCGCCATTTTCTGGTCATTGTTCAGTATGTGGTTTCCATTGGCATGATCATGGCCACCCTGATTGTTTATGCCCAATTGTCGTTTTTAAAGAACCACGATTTGGGCTTCAATAAAGAAAACGTGCTGGTAATCAATGTGCCACACGATACCAATTTTCGAAAAGAGATTCCCCGGTTGGTGGAAGAAATGCAAAAACACCCATCCATTACACATGTGGCTTCTACCCAAAATGTACCCGGGTTTACCGAAGGAAAACTACTTTTTCAGGTGGGCGATACCAATATCAACCCTGTTCAGACCATCAGTTATTTTGGCGTGGGGTATCAATTTTTCCGACTGTTGGATATCACCCTTGTGGATGGACGGTATTTCGACGAAAAACCGGGTCGCGATACGGTGGGAAGCTATATCCTGAATGAGGCCGCAGTCGATTTTCTGGGATTGGATACGGCAGTAGGTACCCCATTTAATGTGGCAGGAAGAAAAGGTGGGAAAATTGTGGGGGTGGTTAAAAACTTCAATTCCTCGTCGTTGCATCGTCAGGTGGATCCGCTGGTATTTATGCTCAACCCTTTGCGATCCAGGTACATCATGGTCAGACATACTGAGGGTGGGCGAGACCAGGCCGAGGCCTTTGTAAGAGAGGTGTGGAAAGGCTTTTCATCCACCATCAATCTGCACTTGATTACCCTGGATGAAAAACTGACCAGCTTATACAGCGGCGATAAAAAATTACTAAGCCTGTTTTTCTATTTCTCTTTGTTTGTGGTGTTTATTTCCAGTTTGGGACTTTACGGACTTTCCTCTTTCCTCATTCAGCAACGCACCCGCGAAATTGGCATCCGAAGGGTGTTGGGAGGGTCTGAACGACAGCTTATTACCATGTTGGCCATGGGATACTTAAAGTTGGTTTTCTTGTCAGGACTCATCGCCACTCCGCTGGTTTATTATTTAATGAACAAATGGCTTTCCGGATTTGCCTATCAGATTTCGTTACACATCGGTTTCTTTCTGGCAGGAATTGTCATTGCTCTGGTTGTGGCCTTTACTACTGTACTGATGCGTTCGGTAAAAGTAATCAAGGAAGAATTGTCCGTTTCGTTGAAAGCGCAGTAAGCGGCAGAAGGGGACAAGGGACAAGTAAAAATTAAAAAGTGACCAAGTGACGAGAGTGACACACTTTTTTGAATAGACTCTGTCAGGGTTAATATTTTTACTTTCTTTGTAAAAAAACACACGCCCATGAAAAATCTACTCATTGCCACAGCGCTCTCCTTATTCTTCTTATCACAAACCGGTTGCAAAAAGGCCATTGAGGATGCCATTGACTGCACCACTGAATCCTTCTTTTTGTCTGTCACCGGAAATGTGGATGCCAACAACCCCAAATTATTTCATTTTACTTTCGTGAATAACGACTCATCAGGGGATTATACCCTCGACAACGAAATAAAATGGGACTTCGGTGATGGCGTTACTCAAACTTCGCAGGGTTTAACCATCGACCATACCTATGCCAGCACCGGAAGTTTCACGGCAAAAGCAAATTATACGCTGCGGAAGGGAAGCAGTTCTTGTTCGGGTTACAAAGAAAAGACCATCAATGTAAATTAGCCTATTGGTCGATTAAAAGGGTGCTAAAATCGCTTTTACCGACTCCACATACCCGCCGCCAAACAGGTTGACATGTACCAGTAATGGATACAGGTTACAAAAATCCAGTCGCTTTTGCCAACCGTTTTCCAGTGGATAATATTCGTGGTAGGCCTCGTAAAAGGATGGACTGAACCCGCCAAACAGGGTCGTCATGGCCAAATCCATTTCGCGATGACCATAGTAAACGGCCGGATCGATAAGCACTGGTTCGCCACTATGCCCCACCATGTAGTTCCCACTCCACAAATCACCATGCAATAAGGCAGGAGGCTCATTTGGAAAGATGTCGTCCAGATGGTTGTAAAATCGCTGAAAGGCTTGTACCGCAGAGCTTCCAAGTTTACCGGAATTGCGTGCCATTTTAATCTGTGGTTCCAGGCGCTCTGCAATAAAAAATTCGGACCATGAGAGATGAGGTTTATTGGTTTGCACCAACGACCCGATATAATTGTGGTGGTCGAGGCCAAAGTCGGGTCGGGTATGTCGGTGAAGATTGGCCAATTGTTCTCCAAATAATCGCCAGAAAGCGGGCTTCATGGCAGCACTTTCAATGTAGGGCAAAAGTAAATAGGCCCAATTTCCCACTTTTCCGGTGGCAATTACCCCGGGGACAGCAATGGATTTGGCACGTGCCAACACTCCCAATCCAATGGCTTCTTTGGCAAACATATCAGGATATCGTCCGGCATGGTTCACCTTGATAAAAAAGGACTGATCATTGGTTTTCAATAAATAAGCCTCATTTATGGAGCCTCCGCCCACAGGACGTATGTCAGCGATTGACAACTCTTTTCCGGATAATTCGGATACAACACGTTCTATTTCCTTTTTCCAAATCATGATTCAATAGGAGGATGATTTGCAAAGAAACCCATTTTTTCGGGCAAAGACAAGACCAACATGGGGCTTGCACATTTTCAAAAACACTTTACCTTTGCGGCCATTATTTTAAAACTAATCTCAGATTGAGAAATCCGGATCGCAACAACCTGTTTATCAGAATCATCAATTGGTTTTATCCACCCTTCAGCAGGTTGATTCCTCCCGAAACTTTCAGGTATGCGGCCACGGGTGGGCTCAATACGGCCCTGGACATCTTTTTGTATTTTGTTTTTTACAACTTTATTCTCGACAAGCAGGTGGTCGATGTGGGATTTATGGCCATCAGTCCTTATATTGCTGCCTTCATCTTTGTGTTTCCCATCACCTTTACCACGGGCTTTTTGTTGGCCAAATACGTTACGTTTTTAGATTCTCCCTTACGGGGAAAAACGCAACTGGTCAGGTACGGCGTTTCGGTGGGCGGTAGCATCCTGCTCAACTACATCTGTTTGAAACTTTTTGTGGAATACCTGCACATCTGGCCTACCGTAGCCAAAATGATTACAACCGTTGTGGTGGTGATTTACAGTTATTTAATTCAAAGGTATTTTACCTTCAAAACGGGTAAAATTTCAAAAAAAACCAAATAATACCGATTAAGAATTGAAATGAGCTTTAAGTTTGCTTCGCTCCTGAAACCTCTTCAATTCTATAACGGCATGATACACAAGCAACGCAGTGCTAACTTCAATTAAAGATGGTTTAATATTTTGTAATGATATTTATTGGACCGGGTTCTATGTGTTAGTTTGATCCGGTTCGGTCGTATTGAGGTAGGTATCCCGAAAGGATTACATGTTTATGGAAACAATTGCCACAACAAATGATACGACCCCGTCGGGGTCGAACAAAATTCACCTTCATTACTATAAACATTGGAATCCTTCGGATTCATTTTCTATTATTCACCAATTATTCATTTTTCAATCCGATAGAAAGCCATTTGAAAAATGTCAAATTTGATTCTACTCCGAAAACTTACCCTGAGTGTGGTCGTAGGGACTGTGAAATTTCGCGAAAAACTCCGTACAATCAGCCAATCGTACGGTTACTTTTTCAGGTACTTTTCGTTGAGCCGATCGTAAACACCAAACAACCCGGTAGTGTGCATATCCTTGTCGAACAGCCCACTCCGACGATTGAGGGGCTCCCAGATACAGGCACCTTTGCCCATACTGTTGGGTAAAGAAAATACCAAGTCGTGCACTTCTTGTTTGAAATCGGAATACTCCACCACATTCACGGGTTTATGGTATCTGGAAATCAAGTCCCGGAGGTTGAAATCTAAATCTGCCGGAGTGCCATGCCAACGGGGATAATAGGAAATACCAATGATGTCAAATTTCACTCCACGGGCAAGCATGTTGTCGAGCCAGAAAACAGATTCGTCGTTTTGGCCACCAAGTGCAATGTGCATCATCACAGGTATTTCAGGATCAACGGCTTCCACACCTGCCACACCGGCTTTCAGCAATCCTGCCAGTAGATCCGGATTTCCGATGTGTCCATCGGGCCAGAGTAGTCCGTGGTTGATTTCGTTGCCCACCTGAACCATATCCGGTAAGGCACTTTGCTTCTTCAAGGCCAGCAGTACGTTGGTAGTATAGGTTTCTACCGAATCTTTTAAGGTATTGTAATCGAGATTGGCCCAGCGCTGAGGTTTGTATTGTTGTTGTGGATCAGCCCAATAGTCGCTGTAATGAAAATCGAGCAACAGGTACATACCGGCACTTTTTACACGTTTGGCCATTTGCAGGGTTTGAGACAGTCCGCAATAGCCCTGCTCAGGTGAATAACCCTTTTCATTTTGAGGATCGACAAACACCCGCAGCCTAATCCAGTTAAAACCATGATCTTTAAGCAATTGGATGGCATCTTTTTCGCTAGATCCATCAACAAATGTTACGCCGTTGTCTTCCAGTTGAGGCAAAAAAGAGATGTCGGCACCAATCATCTTGCTGATGGTTTTGGTGGTTTCAGGTAGCTGATCTTCCGTTGGTTGCATCATAACAAAGTCTGCCGGAATCAAATGTATTTCGTGGGAGCCGGGCCATAAATTTCCCGAACGGGCTTCTACCTTTACCTTACCCGGTTTGGTACCTGTGAGGTATTGTAAAAAACAAACTCCGTCGGTGAGTTGACAGCTCACCAATTTGGCACCTGAAGTATCCGTGCTGAAGGGTAAATCTTCGCCTGAAGCTGACTGCAATTTCCCGTCACCATTCAGCGAAATCACTATGGAATCGGCTGCATGGGGAATTTCTCTCGAAAGACTATCTACCAGGGCGATTCGGAACCTGGTATGGTCCGCTCCGTTGGCACGTAAGGTGGTACTGTAGGCGGTGAGCATCACCGAAACGGGGTTTCCAACCGCGGATACCTCCCTGTTGGATTGGGATTGTTCTGACATATTTGACTGACAGCCAAACCAAAGCGGCACGACGAACAGCAACAGAAAGAAGTTCTTGGTCATGAGTGTACGAATTGAAATGTTGGACAAATTTGAAAAAAGCCCGACCGGACAGGCTCATTTTTTGATAAAAGTACAAAAAACTTTTATTCCAAGTACAACCAACGCCCCAACAAAGTTTGAAACCCTGTCGGGGATATTGGGTTAATTATCTTCGGCAAACCACTCCGCGTAGGAGGTCACGGTTTCACGGAGTTGTAAATATTTCAACACCACATGCCGGGGAAGTCGGCTTTGAATGCGTTGAGCCATGTCCACAATCATCAGTTCGCTGGTCGGTTGGTAGGGCAACAGGATGATTTTCTCAAAATTTTCGGTTAATTTCTCAATGAGATCGGCAGGCATTTGATCGCTCAACACCAGGGCGTGATCAAACACATCCACCACCGTTTCTTTCACAATTTTCTTCAAATCGCCGAAGTCCATGACCATGCCCAATTTGGGATGATTTTCTTCGGTGATGGGTGTTCCGGCCAAAGTTACGAGTAGTCCGTACGAATGGCCATGCACATTGCGACAAGGTCCGTCGTAGCCTTTGAGGGCATGGGCCATCTCAAACTTAAATTCTTTGGTAATGCGAATGACGGGTTGTTTCTTCATGACTAATGGGCTAATTTAACCACTTTCATTTGTCGCACCGATCTGCCTGAGGCATCGCTAACATTGAGGATAAAAATACCGGCCGCGGCTGCGTTCAAATCAATGGTTTGGGTGGTTTTGGTAAGTTCACCCTGTTGTACCACCTTTCCATAAATGGACACAACCGAATAAAAATAATCGCCACCGGAGGTACTCACGGTAAAGGAGGTAGTGGCAGGATTGGGATAAACGGTTATTTGCAGGGCATCTGTTTGGGAAATGGTACTGGGGTCGCCCCAAATGGCATCCACGAACTCGGGATGATCGATAAACGGATTGCGGTTATGCTGGTAGTCGTAGTAGATGACATCGTTGCGGTGTCGTTCAAAATCGTCAGGAGGATCCTGTTGATTCCATTGCAACAATACGGACAATTTTCCATGTTCGGGATCGGGGTATGTGTTCACACGGTCAACCACTTCCAAATCAGGCTCACCGCCACCGCCTTCGTAGCGGGTGGCCATGTAAAAAATCATGCGGGCCACATCACCTTTTACGGCATCGCGGGGCTCAAACGAATCGCCATCCACATAGCATCCGGGAGCTTCGGAAATGGGATTGCCACCCATATCGAAATCGAGGTTGCCACGGGTACTGTTGACCGATACATCGGTGGGACGTATGTGATGCGCATCGGTTCCGGCCGGAGGGGTGGTACCAAAATCGCCGTGTGATTTGGCCCACACATGTTCGCGGTTCCAATCGTTGGCATTTCCGCCAAAGGTGCTCTTGGCCTGCGAACGTCCGGTGTAGAGCAGAATTACATTGTTGCTGTTGTTGGGGTCTTCATCGGTGGCCCTCAAAATAAAATCACGCAAATCGTTGTAACTGTATTCGGTGTGATTTTTAATGATGTTGTGCAATTTGGCTTTGAGACTGTTTCCCGTAAGGCCTTCAGTACCATTGTAATAACCGGAGGGAATTTGTGCGCCAAGCTGAAAGGATAAAATCAGGATGACAATCAGCGAAAAAAATGTTTTTGTATTCATGATAAATAAATTAAGCGGCAAAAAATGCCAGATAAACCCCTGCAATCAACATAACCAACCCTCCGAAAAGGTATAGCAAGGCGGTCAACGACAGGTTAAATTTAGAAGCGGACAACCACATTCCTGCCAAGGCAAGTATCAGGGTTGTGATAAATAATATTTCGTAAACGTGTAAGTTGTCGAAAGTGAAAAAAGTGAATAGCAGTCCGGCCAAAAAGGTATTGATGGCTTGAGCCAAACCGGCAAACATAATGTGTTTTATTTTATCGATCAGGTAAGTACGTTCTCCTTTTCTGATTTGAAAAACCTCCATCAACATGCGGATACCGATGAGCGAAAAGCCTAAAAAAAGTACCAGTCCGCTAAATCCGTCCATGAAATGCATGAACAGAGCACCCAACTGAATCCCCCCCCAGAACAGCGCAGTTTGCAACACAGCCAGGATAAGCCCAAAAATCACCCACAACCCCTTGCTTTCCTTCCGGTTTACACCAACAGCCACGGGCAAAACCTGAACTGCCAGAAAAAACAAGATTACAACAAGGATAACTGATTGCATTTTAGTCTTTTTAAAAAGGGCTGCAAAAATAGTAAACTTTTTGGGGTGAGGAGGTCAAATGGAGAAGATTGGTATGGTGTTTATCGGCGATCTTAATAAAACCTTAGCACGACTTCCTGATATAAAATGAACTCTCGCTTAATCGCACTCATACGTATTTTACACTGCTTAATATGATGTGTCGTAATTGTTCTTTAATTGCTTTCTCGGAAACGAGGTCAACTTTTATTTTCAATTGGTCTTCAAGGTATTCCTGAAGGTCAAAAAATTCCCATCCCAAAGGTTTTGTAAATGAAACAAGTATATCTATATCAGAAAATTGTGTTTGCTCACTACGCGAATAGGAGCCGAAGTATCCAATTTTGTCAACAAAATATTTTTGATGCAAAAAAGGTTTCAGTTCTTTTAGTCTATTCTCTATATCAATACTACTATTCACGTTTCAAATTTACACATTTTTACTCATTTCCGGAAAATGATTTTTTTTACAAAAAAACAAAGCTAATAAACCAACCCAACTATTTTTTCAAGCCAAAGGGCGTCGGTTTCATCAAAACTATTGGGCTTTTCGCTGTCCACATCCATCACGCCAACCACTTCTCCTTGTTTGTTTTTCAGCAAAACCACCACTTCGGAACTCGACCTGGAATCGCAGGCAATATGTCCCGGAAAGGCATGTACATCAGGCACTACCATCGATTTGTTTTGGTTGATGGCTGCCCAGCACACACCCGTGTCTTTGGCCAGGTTGATACATGCCAACGAACCCTGATAAGGTCCCACCTGAAGTTTTCCATCGTGAAGCAGGTAAAAACCTGTCCAGAAAAAGTATTCCATTTTGTGGTGCAACACCGCATTGATGGTGGCCATATTGGAAATCGGGTTGTTACTGCTTTTGTCGATGAGGTTTTTTATCTGGTCGAAGAGACGTTGGTAGCGATTGGCTTTCTTTTGAATATCCATGGCAATAAGTTTGAAGGGCAAAAATAGCAAAGGTTGGTTTGCCTGCATGAAAAAAGCGGAAGCTTTCGTGATATCACCCAAAAACTTCCGCCTGCAATAAGCTGTATGCAAATTAAACCTTATCCAATTCCACCGTAAAATGGCGCAGGATGGGGGCCTCGGTAACAATTTTCAGTCCTTTGGTAATTTGATTTCGGCGATCGAACACGTTGATAATGGAAGCTGCAATATAATCCATGTGGTTGTTGGTATATACACGTCGGGGAATGGCCAGGCGCAACAACTCCAAATCGGGATAACGATTCAGACCGGTGTCGGGATCGCGGTCGGCGAGCAGGGTGCCTATTTCCACACCACGCACACCACCTTCGATGTACAATTCCACGGCCAGCGTTTGTGCCACATATTCTTCTTTGGGAAGCTGGGGCAAAAACCGTTTGGCATCCACAAAAATGGCATGACCGCCAAAGGGATATTGCACCGGAACACCATAATCTTTCAACTGTTGTCCCAGATAAGCCACTTGCTTGATGCGGGTTTCGAGGTAGTCGAACTCAGTGCCTTCGTACAATCCCTGCGCCAAAGCATTCATATCGCGACCCGACATACCGCCGTAGGAGATATAACCCTCAAACAGGATATTATAGGTGGTGGCCTTATCAAACAATTCTTTGCTGTTGAAACCAATAAACCCGCCCATGTTGACGATGGCGTCTTTTTTACTGCTCATGGTCATGCCATCGGCATAGGAAAACATTTCGCGTACAATTTCGCGAATGGTTTTGTCTTTGTAACCTTCTTCACGGATTTTGATGAAATAGGCGTTTTCGGCAAAACGAGCCGAGTCGAAAAACACGGGAATGCCATATTTTTCGGCCATTTGCTTGACGGCACGCATATTTTTCATGGAAACGGGCTGGCCTCCCGATGAGTTGCAGGTGACGGTCATGATGATGACCGGAATCTGACTGGCGGGATGGGCTTTCAACACTTTTTCCAGTTTGTTTAAGTCCACATCACCTTTAAAAGGATGGTCGAGGGTGGTATTAAACGCCTCATCGATGGTACAGTCGATGGCGTGGGCCTTGCGAAACTCGATATGGCCTTTGGTGGTATCAAAATGCGAGTTGCCGGGAACGATATCACCAGCTTTGATGATGGTGGAAAACAACACATTTTCGGCTGCACGACCCTGATGGGTGGGCAAAAAATATTCGAAACCGGTAATTTCGCGAATGGTATTTTTAAGCTTGTAATAGGAAGAAGCGCCGGCATAGCTTTCGTCGCCGAGCATCATCTCCGACCATTGCATTTGACTCATGGCACCGGTGCCCGAGTCGGTGAGCAGGTCGATAAACACCTGATCGCTACGGAGGTTAAACAAATTGTAACGGGCTTCCTTTATCCATTGCTCTCGCTGTTCGCGTGTACTGCGACGGATGGGTTCAACCATTTTAATCTTATACGATTCTGAAAAGGGTAATTTCATGATTTAGTGATATTTAGTACGACATTTTATTTTTCTAACAGCGACTGTTAAGCCAAATAAAATGTTAGGAACGCATCACGATTTTTGATGTTTAGAAATACTTTTTTGTGTCCTATTTTTTGAGAATTCTGCATACTAAATTGAAGAGAGACCAAATATATAAAAAAATCCATTAGAAATTGACAACCGAAAAACTGAAAAAAAGCACATCGGTCACGTTTTTTTGTAACCGGCCAAACAATATTGCGTCATAAGCATGAAATCAATTTAATAATCAACTAAAAAAAAATCATGGAAGAGATAGTTCCCGTATTTGTGGTAGCCATTATTTTTGGATTTGTCTACGCAGTTATTTACATTCTGGTAAGAAAAAAAGAGCGCATGGCGCTATTGGAAAAGGGTGTTGACGCATCCTATTTTATGACCCCCGTAAAAGGTCAATCGTTTACGGCACTTAAATTTGGGTTGTTGTTGATCGGCTTGGCCGTAGGCATTTTTGTGGGTGGCATCCTGCATCATGTGGCCAAAATGAATGAAGAAGAATCGTATTTCTCTATGATTTTCCTGTTTGGCGGCATAGGTTTGGTAGTGAACCATTACATGGAAAAAGCCGAGCGCTTAGAATTGGAGAAAAGAAAAAAACTGGAATAGCAAATAATTTTCAACAACTGAAAAAGGGCCTGAAGAAATTCGGGCCTTTTTTTCGCGTATGGATTTAAGGATTCCTGATTCCGAGATTCCTGATTTCATGAAAAGCACAATGGATAAGAGGATGGGCAGATAATAAGGTCGTCAAGCTAATATACACCCCCCAACAATTGTCCTTCGACTTTTGTTAAGGGCATGTGGTACAGATTGTAGATGGAAGGTTTATCTTCATGCGTGGACGCTTGACACGGGGCTTGGGGCAGGTACTACCTTCCAGCGTGGACGCTTGAGGCAGGGGAGTTTTCCTGCTGAGACTAATTATAAATATGCAACAACGCCCCATCGTACACAGCGTAATACTCTATGAGGGGATATCTTCCGGTGCCCTGAAAAAGATTGCCGTCGTAAATTAAATATTGGTTGCCGGTGCAGGTGTCGGTTACCATGGGGTAGTCTTCTATCACCAGTTTGCCGCAGTTTACGCGGTTGGCATCGCAACAGGCGTATGGATCGTTGGGGGGTTGACGCTCGTAGGCTTTAAAGTCATTGATGTCGTTTCGGTAAACAATTACACCACGGCTGCCCAAGGGGATATACATGCCTGGCACTTCGTCCAGATACAGCCATCCCCCCACGGTATTCAACTCCTGAAACACGGTGGAATTGGGGTCGAGGGTCAGATTAATTACCACATGGGGAATGTCGGGGTTTACATTGTCTTTGTTGCACGACCAAAACAACCCGCCAAAAAACAGGGGGACTATCAACAGCCACTTGTGGTACGATTTCATGGAATGGTATTTGAAACTTCAAACGAAGTTAGTCCTTTTTTATTTCACTTGCGTGTTGAATCCGAACAACATGCTAACTTTGCATCTCAATGAAAGCATCAGGAACTCACCGGCTAATTTTGTTTTTCCTTCTTTTGGGGAGCGTATCCATCAATCAAGGCTGTATTTTCGGGCATCGCACCAGCAAACAGGTTCGCCAGGCCGAAAAGGAATCGGACCGCATGGCCAAGGAACAACAGGCTGAATTCGATAAAGCTTACAAAGACCACATAAACCGGCAAAGCGAACTAACCAAGCGACAAATGAAAGAGATGAAAAAGCGACAACGGAAAGCCAACAAAGCCAGAAAACGATCGCTGTGGGACAGATTATTTAATAATAAATGTCCTTAACCTTCAGATAATCATATCCCCAACTGTTCCTTCAGTTCTTTCACCCGCGACTTGCTCACATTCACCTTGCTCTTGTCTTTTAGTATCACCAGGTAGCTGTCTTTGCCATATTTTTCCATCTTCTCGATAAGGTTGATGTTGATGATATGGCTGCGGTGTACGCGTACAAAGGTATCGTCCGGAAGACATTGTTCCAAATAGCCCATGTTGTCGTATTTAAGGAATTTGCCTTTGTCGGTGTGAATTTCCACGTAATCGTCTTGTGCCTCAATGCGGTGAATGGTGTCCACCGGTATCACATCAATTTTGTTGCCTGTTTTCACAAACAAACGTTCTACCTTGGCAGTGGAGGTTTCCTTTACCTGGTGGCTGAGTTTTTCCAGCTTGTCGGTATCGGGTTTTTTGTTTTGGATACGTTGCAATACCTTATCCACGGCTTCGTTGAACCTTGTTTTGGAAAAGGGCTTCATTAAATAGTCCACGGCACTTAGCTCGAAAGCTTTGATGGCATATTGATCGTAGGCAGTGGTAAACACAATTTCGGGCAGTTCGTCCAGCAATTCCAGCATTTCAAATCCGGTAAGTTTGGGCATTTGTATGTCGAGAAATACCAAATCGGGTTTGGTTTCATTGATGGTTTTTACGCCCATAAAACCATCCGAACATTCGCCAATTAATTCAAGATGCGGGTTTTCGCTCAGGTAGGCTTTCACCAGGTTGCGTGCAGGTTCTTCATCTTCGATAATTAAAGTACGGAGTTTATTCATGATGTATGGATTTTGGCAGTCGGATAATGGCTCTGAAAATCATTTTTTCGGCATGAATTTCAAGCAAATCCTGACGATGATAGATCAATTGAAGTCGTTTTTTAATGTTACTCAACCCAATGCCTTCACCGGCTTTTTTAATGGCGTCCGGATCGTATTCATTACTGATTTCGATGACAATAAACTGGTCTTCTTCCGAACATTTCAACTCCACCAACACCTCTTCCGTACTATGGTAAACACCATGTTTGATGGCATTTTCTATCAGTGGTTGGAGGATCATGTTGGGAATTTGTTGTGTAAGGCATTTATCCGGAATATCGGTAGAAAAGTTCAACCGTTTGCCAAACCTGATTTTTTCGATATCCAGGTAGCGTTGCAGGTTTTCAAATTCTTGTTTTAAACTGGCTTTTTCGTTTTTATCGTGGCTGAGCGAATACCTCAGAAAGTCGGATAACTTGATAACCATTTCCTGTGCCATCCCGGGATTGGTAATGGTAAGTGAGCTGATGGAATTGAGGCTGTTGAACAAAAAGTGGGGGTTGATTTGTGATTTCAGGGCGTTGAGCTCGGCTTGTTGTACCAAATTCTGGAGTTCGTTTTCTATTTTTAGCTTTTCCTGAAGGTCTTCGTAATAGAGCATCACATAATAATACATGATAAAAAGCAGGTAGTAAAAGATGCCGGTGATTACCCTCCAAGGAAGACTGTCGTTGAGAAATTGATTGTAAGAAGCGGAGTCGGGTATAATATTGGTGAGCAATAACCAACTTCCGCCAATCCATGCCGAGATAATTATCACCGCCACCACCAGGTGGTTGACCAGCATGTCGAAGGCCGAACTGGTTTCTTTCAGGTTAAACCGGATTACATACCAAAGGTTGTAACCCACCAGAGCAAACAACAGATTGAACACCATGGAGTCCAACAAGCTGGTCATCCAACTGACATCGTAAAAATAAAAGATGATGAACGCCTGAACCATGAAGATGCTAAACCAAGCCGTCAGGTAGCCAATGAGGTAGTTGCGGTTTTTTGATAATGGATTGAGCATAGCACTAAGTTACGGGTATTAAACGGCGAAACAACCGTTTTTCATACAGGATTAGTAGCTTTTTATTTCGAGTCCGCCAAAAATCACCATGCCTTTTACCACGATGATGTTCTGATTGTCGGGCGTTGCCGCTCTTACAGGTCTTTTGTCTGTAAAACCACCAAATAGTGAAACCACATCCGATTTTACTTCCCAGTTTTCCGGAATTATGAGCTTTGATCCGCCAAACATGGTGAATACATCAATTACACAACCGGAAGGCGACAATTCGGTTTGTTTCATGTTAAATTCCGATCCGCCAAAAATGGCCGTGATGTTCCCGCCTTTAAAATTTTTCGACTGCACCTGTTTTATGCCGCCACCAAGTATCGACACGTCGTCGATATAGTCGGTTACTTTGGCATTGCCAGTTTCGGTGGTAGTGTATCCACCTGTATGTTCGCGTTTTAAGTTATTGTTTCGCCGTGTCAGGATGATGATGCCCACGCCTACCAAAATGGCCGGTAAAACGATCTGACCAAAGGTAACCTGTACACCCATCAGCGCCAGAGACCAGAAAAGCAATCCCAGACCCATCAGCACGTATCCCGGTGTTCTGCGCTCTTTGGAAGCAACCAGAATGGCACCAATGGCGATGAGCAAAGTTTTCCAGCTAAAAATATAACCATATACAGAGAACTCTCTGCTAAAATTGTCGATAAGCAACAAAGCGCCGGCAGCGATGAGGATGGCACCTGCGATGATTCTTTTATCAATTGATTTATTTTCCATTGTAGTAGTATTTACAAATTTATGTGGCAAACATAGCGCCATTTAGAGGAGTTGAAAACATTAAATCGGTGAATGGGGGGCAATACTCGGTAAATGGCTCCTTTGTTCACAATATCTGACTAAGGGGATAATATACTGCCGCAATCAGCGCGATTACCCCAATGGGACGAATCAGGTTGTTCCAGGTGTAATTGCCGTGAGCTATAGCCTGATAAGTGTGGTTGATGGCCGACAACGTGAGGCTGAGTAAAAAGGTGAACATCAGGGTAACATCTGCCCATTCTCCCCAATCAACAAAATACAACCAT
Organism: Bacteroidales bacterium; assembly: GCA_965140775.1. Lineage (GTDB taxonomy): Bacteria > Bacteroidota > Bacteroidia > Bacteroidales > F082 > UBA6244. The sequence goes on from OZ223471.1 coordinate 4,048,331, forward strand.
ACCGACATGATGGAAATGGTGAGAAAAAACAGGGCCGTTTGAATTTGGTAGGCCGAATTGGCTCCATAACCCTTGGCTTTGGCCGAAGTCTTGCCGAAAAACAAACCTTCCACAGCACTGAAACCCATGATGGGAACCACCAACCAGGGCAACAAAATATGCAGGATGTGCTCTGCCGATCCGCCGTAATAATAGGCCAGAAAAAAGCCAATGCTGACAGCGGCGATGCGCGAAATTTCGAAAAGTTTAACGATCATGGTTTTGAATTTTCATCAAAATTAGTCGTTTAATCCCTTATTTGCAAGTGTTTTCAAAAATTGAGCTTCGCTTCCAACCCACTGAAAATCATTAAAAACTGCGGCTACTGCACTTTCGTATTCGTCGAAATTGCGGCTTTTCTTCAATCGTCCGAATACCTTTCCCGGATGGTCGAACCCCAAGGCCAGATTCGACCACAATTCTTTTAATATGCTGATTGCCTGCAATCTGTCGTTTAGTTGCTTGCGGTACGAAAGGTATAAATCTTCCATAAAATGTTTAATCAGCGGCATTTGGTCGTCAAGTTCGGGTAGTTGGAGGTGCTTTATTTTGGCCGGAAGCAGGGGGTCGGTGAGCAAACCGCGACCAATCATCAACCGGTTTATTTCCGGAAATTTCTGTTTGAATTGCTCAAAATCAGCCAGCGAAAACAAATCGCCGTTGTAAACAAACGGCATTTCCAGCTTCTGACAGATGGATTGAATGGACGACCAATCCACATCACCCTTGTACAGCTGGGTTCCCAAACGGGCGTGGACGGTTACTTCGCTCACACCAAAGGCATTAAACAGGGGAATCAAAGCATCAATTTCATGGGCATCTTCGTAGCCTAACCTGCATTTTACCGAAAGTTTTATTGGGAGTTTCTCCGAAATGCCACTCAGGATGCGTTCCACCAATTCCGGATGGGGCAACATGCCCGAACCCCGTTGTTTTTTGGCTACCCGTGGATACGGACAACCCATGTTCCAATTAATTTCAGAATGGCCTTTTTCACCACAAAACACGGCAAACCTCAGCATTTCGTCTGCGTCTTTGCTTAAAATCTGCGGTACCACCGGAATATGATGGTGGTGGGTTATCTCCAGTTCCTTTGCTTTATGTGCTACTCCCTTGGCCGTTTGTACATTGGTATAAAAAGGGGTAAACAACTTGTTGATGTACGGAAAATGTTTGGCATAAACCTCACGGTAGGTAAAGGTGGTAATTCCCTGAAAAGGAGCCAGATATATTACAGGTTGTACATCCATCACAGATTAGTTTCCTGAGTTGAGCAAGTTGAGTAATTTGGTTTCGAGCAAGGCCACCTGATCTGCCGTGGCGATGATGTTGCCTTCCCGATCGATGAGTACCAGATGCGGAATGGAGCTCACACCGTAGTTTGCTACCACCTGCGACGACCATGCTTCGGTATCAATAACGTGCAAATACGGAAGTTGCTGTTCCGAAATGGCGTTTTTCCATGCTTCTTTGCTTTGGTCGATGGAGATGGCCAGTACTTCCAGACCCTGGTCGTGATAACGGTTGTAGAAGGCCACCACGTTGGGGTTTTCGGCCTTGCAATAGCTACACCACGACGCCCAGAAATCAACCACCACCACACTTCCTTTCAGGTCGGAAAGAGCGCGTATGGTGCCGTCACTCGATTCAAGGGAAAATCCGGGAGCAGGGTTGCCGTTTATGGGTCCGGGGTCGACGATGGTATCTTTTTCCTTGCAGGATGAAAGTGCCATCATGGCCATAACCATGGTCAGTGTCAGGATAATTTTTAGTCGATTCATAGTTCGTTTAGTTGGATATGTAGTCATGCCTAAACGTTACCAACCTAAAAAAATTACATTTCAAACCGCACTACCAACCCAACAAGTAGGCGAAAATCAGGGGAGCCACAATGGTAGCATCCGATTCCACAATAAATTTAGGTGTGTCGATATCCAGTTTTCCCCACGTGATTTTTTCGTTGGGAACGGCTCCCGAATACGAGCCATAGCTGGTGGTGGAGTCGCTAATTTGACAAAAATAACTCCAGAAAGGGGTGTCGTGACGTTCCATGTCCTGATACAACATGGGTACCACGCAGATGGGGAAATCGCCCGCGATACCACCACCAATCTGGAAAAACCCGATGCCGTTGTCTTTGGTGTTTGCGGTGTACCAGTCGGCCAGCCAGGTCATATATTCGATACCAGATTTCATGGTGGAAGGGTTGAGCTCGCCCTTAATGCAATAGGAGGCAAAGATGTTACCCATGGTGGAGTCTTCCCAACCCGGAACCACGATGGGCAGGTTTTTTTCGGCGGCAGCCAGCATCCAGCTGTTTTTGGGGTCGATTTCGTAGTATTGTTCCAGCACACCTGAAAGCAGCATCTTGTACATGTATTCATGTGGGAAATAGCGTTCGCCCTTGTCCTGGGCATCTTTCCAAATTTTATGTATGTGCTTTTGTAGTCTTCTGAAAGCCTCCTCTTCGGGAATGCAAGTGTCGGTAACACGGTTCAGTCCTTTTTCCAAAAGTGCCCATTCGTCGCTGGGTGTCAGGTCGCGGTAGTGTGGCACACGACGGTAGTGGGAGTGGGCCACCAGGTTCATGATGTCTTCTTCCAGGTTGGCACCGGTACAAGTAATGATTTGCACTTTATCCTGACGAATCATCTCGGCCAACGATTTTCCCAGTTCGGCGGTACTCATGGCACCGGCCAGGGTAATCATCATTTTGTTGCCTTTGTCGAGCTGTGCCTCGTAGGCAACGGCAGCATCAACCAGTGCGGCTGAGTTGAAATGTTTGTAATGTTCAACGATAAATTTGGAAATGGGACCTTTATTTTTCATGGGTAAAAAATTTATAACTCAACATTTTATAATACAGTTTGGCGGTAAGGAAATTGGGGGCTTTGTTGCCTTCGATGGGTGCCAATTCCACCAGATCGAAACCCACCACTTCACGTTGTTCGAATACCTTCCGCAGATATCGGATGGTGGTATTCCAATCGAGACCTCCCGGCTCGGGGGTTCCTGTAGCCGGCATAATGGAGGGGTCGAGGCCATCCAGGTCGAAGGTGATATATACTTTTTGGCCCATCATGTCGATGGAACGCTGCATCCAGTCGGTGGTGCCATAAATGTCTTCGGCAAAAAATACCTGGTTGCGGTTCATGTATTCCAACTCACAATCGGTCATGCTGCGAATACCAACCTGAATCAGGTTGGTATGCCGGGAGGCATCATGTAAAGCACAGGCATGGTTGTATGGTGTACCCATGTAGTCCTTGCGCAGGTCGGCATGGGCATCCAGTTGTAGGATGGTGATGTCGGGGTATTTCTCATAAACTGCTTTGATCACCCCGATGCTGATGCTGTGCTCGCCACCGAAAAAGGTGACGAACTTGTTGGTGGCCAGCATGTTTTTGGCGCGGTCGTACGATTTGCGGAACATCTCCTCTGGTGAGTTCATGTCTGCGAGTGGCGGGTACATGTACACTCCCTTTTTATATACTTCCGAGTTGGTTTCTATGTCGTAAACCTCCATGTTTTCGGCGGCTTCCAAAAATGCTTCCAGGGCATTGTCGGCACCTTTGCCCCAGGTGCTGGTGCCATCGTAGGGGATGGATTGAAACAATATGGAGGCGTTGTCGAATCCGGCGTATTGCTCTTCGATTCCTGCAAAAGTTCTCATTGGCTATTCGTTATATCCCAGGATGTTCAACATTTCAAATACCGATTGTTCGTTGCGGTACACATGATCGACCACATTTCCGGTTTCGTCGCGGTCGATGATGACGTGCTTGGGCGATGGAATCAGGCAATGCTTGATTCCTCCGTACCCGCTGATGGAATCCTGATAGGCACCCGTATGAAAAAACCCGATGTACAAAGGTTCCTGGTCGTCGTTTTTGAATTTGGGCAGCAGGATTTGTTGGTTGAAGTCTTCGGAGTTGTAATAGTCGGAATGATCGCAACTGATACCGCCAATGTTCACACGGGTATATTCGTTATCCCACTTGTTGATGGGCAACAGGATGAATTTTTCGTGCAACGACCACGCGTCGGGGATGGTGTTCATGAGGCTGTTGTCCACAATGTACCAGCGTTCGGTGTCGTTTTGTTGTTTTTGTTCGATGACTTTAAAAATAATGGCACCACTTTCGCCCACGGTATATTTCCCGAATTCAGTAAACAGGTTGGGTTCTTCCACGCCTTCAGCTTCACAAGCGTCTTTAATATTTTTTACAATTTCGCGAATCATGTATTCGTAATTGTACTCAAATCCCAGGTGGTTACGGATGGGAAAGCCACCTCCAAGGTTCAGTGAGTCGAGGGTGGGGCACTGTTTTTTTAGTTCGGTAAACAACTTGACGGCCTTTTGAAACTCACCCCAATAATAGAGGTTGTCTTTGATGCCTGAATCCACGAAAAAGTGGAACATCTTGAGTTCAAATTTGTCGTTTCCTTTGATGCGGTTGTTGAAAAAATCCAGCATTTCGGTATGACGAATTCCCAGTCGGGAGGTATAGTAGGCCGATTGGGGTTCTTCGTCGATGGCCATACGGACACCAATTTTGATTTTGTTTTTGCCGGCCAAACGTTCCAGGCTCGACAATTCGGTGGGGCTGTCTAGTACGGTGATGGAGTTTTTAAACCCACGGTTTTGCAAGTCGATAATTTTGGAAATGTAATCGTCGGTTTTGTAGCCGTTGTGGACGATGGTAACCGATTTGTCGATTTCTCCTTTTTCATAGAGGTTAAGAATCAAATCGATATCGAAGGAGGAGGAGGTTTCCAAATCCACATCATGTTTTAGGGCTGCTGCAATCACATGATGAAAGTGACTGCATTTGGTACAATAGCAATAGTTGTATTTCCCTGCGTACCCGTTGGCTTTCATGGCCCGCTTAAAAAGGTTTTTCGCCTTTTTTATCTGGTCGGCAATCCGGGGTAAGTACATTAACTTAAAGGGAGTTTCATACTTTTCTACCAGGTATTTAAGCGATACTCCATAAAAGGTGAGATATCCATCCCGCAGATCAAATCCCTCCTGAGGGAAATAGTAACTCTGCTCAACAAGGTCAAAATACGTGTTCTTCATTTGCTATACAGCCATAAATATTTAGTTAAAAAATTGTGTCTGCAAAATAACACTTCTTTTTATTAAAAATGATGTTTTGCTCCAAAAAAAAGGGTTAAGCTTTTTTCCCCTTTTTCTTTTCCCGGGCAAACACCTTGCGCAACCAGATGGGGAGGACAATAACGCCGATAACCAGATAGGGGTAGTAGGAAATAAATCGCCAAAAAATGGCCAGGGGCGCATACCACGATTCGTTGGGAATGAAATCGCCCAAAAAGTCGGAAAACACAAATTCCGCCACGCCGCTGCCTCCGGGTGTGGGGCTAACCAACAAGATAATCCACATGCTCAACTGTCGGCCCAATACCAACAGGTGGTCGAGCACGCTGAATTTCTGCTGAATAAAGGCGAGCAACAAAAAATTGACCACCCAATACCTGCCCACCCAGGCAAAAATGGTGGCGCCCATGCTTTTTATCCAGTATTTCAATGGTTTGCCGCGAATGGCTTTGGAAGTATAAATCAGTTGGTTAGCCGATTTGCGAGCCCGAAGCCGCCAGCGGGTAAGTATGGGAAAAAGAAAAATCCATGAAATAACCGACTTAAATAATTGGGGGTTGATAAAAAGCGCGTAGGCCAAAAAGAGGGTGTACACCAAAATGGCACCATAACCAATGTAAAAAGCAGTGATGATCTCGGTATATGATTGCGAATCGGGCGGAAAAATTCGATTGCCCAAAAACATATATACCAATGGAATGGAGAGTATAAAGAACAATTCGTCAAGAAAAATAGCGGTTAGAACCACAGCTGTACTTCTGCCACCACTCAATCCTTCTTTGTACAGAAAGAAAATGGCAGGTCCGGTTCCCCCAACCACCGATGGCGACACAGCTGAACTAAATTCCCAAAGCATGATCACGTTGAAGGCTTGTTTCCATGTGAGCCGATTGTTGGTCAGGACGATAAGCCGGTACATGTAACTCAGATCGCGCACAGCCATCATCACAAAGGCCAGCAACAAATAATAAGCTGCTTTCCATGTAAATGTAACAAAACTAAAGGTCTCCGAGTCGAAATTGCGGAAAAGCAAATAGGCACTTACACCCAACCCGATGAGGATGGGCCAAATGATGCGGCTGGGGCGTAAGCTGTTGATGATTTTGTCCACAAGCAAATAGGTTCAAGCCACAAAGATAACAGGTTTATGTGCAAGAGCCTTCATCTGATTACAATTGTGGTGGTATGGCCTAAGTAAAATGAGCCGGTTTTTGTCGCCTTTTCACCAAAAGCAGACATATAGGCAGTATAATTTCCGTAAAAATATCCATAAACGGCCATAATGACATATAAATAAAGAAAAATGGCTGCGTTTTTCTGTTGGAACAGAAATTGAAAAGGGCAGGATGTAACAATTAAAATACATGTTTAACATAAAAAATTACAACCATGAACTTAGTTAGATTTAATCCCGGCCTGTTGAACTTGTTCGACAACATCGAAAAAACACATTTTGGATTGACCAGAGAATTTAGTGGCGACGTGCCTTCGGTCAACATCATCGAAAACGAAAACGACTTTGTGTTGGAATTGGCTGCTCCCGGAGAGAAAAAGGAAGATTTTAAAATCAGCCTCGAAAACCAATTGCTCACCATTTCCAGCGAAGTAAAAGAAGAAAAGGAAGAAAACAAAACAAACTACACCCGCAGGGAGTTTGTTTTCAGCAGCTTCAGCCGCTCGTTCACGCTTCCCAAAAACATCCTGCACGATAAAGTGGTTGCCGATTACAAAGATGGAATCCTCCGGATTACCCTTCCCAAAAAGGAAGAACCCAAATTGAGCAGAGAGATTACCATAAAATAACAGAAATGATGATGGTTTTGGAAGCCGGCCCCGAAAGAGGTCGGCTTTTTTCATGCAAACATCAACAAACTAAAAGCCATTACGGCCATGCCTGCTATTAGACCATAGATGCTCAGGTGATGTTCTCCGTATTCTTCGGCCGCGGGGAGCAGCTCGTCGAGGGAGATAAACACCATGATGCCGGCCACTCCGGCGAAAAGAACTCCAAAAACCACCGGCCCCATGAAAGGCATGAGCACCAAAAAGCCCACCAAGGCACCCACCGGCTCAGCCAACCCACTTGAAAGCGACAACCAAAAGGCTTTTTTCCGGCTTCCGGTGGCATAAAAAATGGGGACCGAAACCGCGATTCCTTCGGGAATATTATGAATGGCGATGGCCACGGCAATGGCTATACCCAACTGTGGGTGTTCGAGAGCAGCTGTAAAAGTGGCCAGTCCTTCCGGAAAGTTATGAATTCCAATGGCCAAGGCCGTAAACAGTCCCATGCGCTTGAGTTTGTCCATGTCCTTGGGTTGGGCGGCTACACCCATTTCTTCCACCTTATGCATTTCATGGGGGTTTTCAAAGGAGGGAATCAGTTTGTCGATGATGGCGATGAGCAGGATGCCACCGAAAAAGGCTGCCGTGGTTATCCAATAGCCCTGGGTGTCGCCCAGTGCCAGGGTGAGTTCGGTTTTGGCTTTCGCGAAAATTTCAACAAACGATACATAGATCATTACTCCCGCAGAAAAGCCCAATGCCATCGACAAGAATCCGGTGTTGGTTTTTTTGGCAAAAAAGGCGATGCCGCTTCCGATGCCGGTGGAAAGCCCGGCAAACAAAGTGAGCGAAAAAGCGAACAAGATATTTTCAAAAGGAATGTCCATCAGGGGAGATATTACAGGGGGAGATTTTTGTTTTTGCTGTATTTTTTTCGGGTTTCTATTTTTTGAAGTTCGCGTTCTATCACCAATTGGGCAATGGCACGGGCTTGCAGTGGCAACGAGGGCTGTCCCAAAGCCAGGTTGAATTTGGCTTCGTTTACATCGTGTCGGTAAATCATGTTGGTGAGTTTGGTGAGATCGTGTTCCAACAAATCCTTGATAAACAGGCTTAACCGTTCCTCGAGGGTTGACCTGTCAAGAGTTTCGTAATCATTGGCCGAGGGTTCCCGGTAGTTGGTGAGTTCGTGCGTCATGCCAGTAAATTGAAGTTAGCCAAAGTTAATGGAAAATTCCGATTGTTTGGTTTTAGGCAATTAAATATCCCTGAAATCTTTTTTCTTACTCAATTTGAGGTCTTGCAGGATGCTCGATTTTACATTGATGCTAAAATTCCAGCTTTGACGGGCTCCTGTGGGTATCCAGCTAAAACGCATTTCCCAGCAATGGAGGTCGCGGTTGAGGTTGATGGAGGTGTACGACAGCTTCTTTTGGGTAAAATCCCACCCCGAATTAAACGAAAATTTCCACTTGGGGGTGATGTTAATTTGTCCCGAGAATCCCAAAGTCTGGACAATGGTTTCTGCGGGTACTTTCATGTAGTTGATATACGACAGGTTGTTGGTGTAGGTGAAGTTGTAATTGAGCGATAGCGACCAGGGGATGTTCCAGTCGATGTAATCATCAGGATTGTTGATGATTTCTTCCATCTCATTGTCGGTGGCTCCGGGTGGCGTGTCGGGAGGCGTGTCAGTGGTGGTTTTGCCTCTGTTTTTTCCAACATCCTTATCGCTGATGCTGTAGCTCAGACTCAACCGCCAAGAGGTGTTTTCCAATCGTAACAACCTCCGGTTGACATCCCACTCGTACCTGTTGGTGCGGTTTCCGGCCGAGTCGGCTGCATAAGGATCCCACAGTGAGGAATACTGTATGCTCAGTCCTTTCCAGAGGGTGGTGCGGCCACTCATGTTTATTTGCGACATTTTTAACGAATCGGCAGCCAGGTTATAGCTTCCGGAGATATTAAAACTTTCGATGAGCATCACTTTTCTCATGCCGGTGATGGTGTCTTTTTTTGATGGAACTTTGATTTCCAGGTTGTTGCCTAAACTGAAGGTGATGCTCCCTGATTTCTGACCCGGCGGCGAACCAAAGAGGGTTCCTGTGAATTGTGAGTATTTAACCTCCTTTCCATTTTTGTCCAGATAGGTGCCGTAATACCCGTAGTTGTCGGTGCTAAAATCAGGAGTATAAGAAAAACCCACACTGGGCGTAAGTACATGACGAATGGCCCGCACAGGTCCTTTTTTGAAGAGTAGCATGCCAAACAACTTGGTGGAAAGGCTGGTGCTGAAGTTGAAGTCGAAGGCATTTCGAAATCCGGGAATGGTATCCCGAGGATTTTCAGCTATTATGGTGGTATCGGTTTCTGTGAATATGGTGTCCTCAATCCAATCGTGGATGCGAATGGTTTGACTGGCCATGCGGTCGGTAAAGTTGGCCGAGTTGCTCAGAGTAAAGTACTTAAGCACCTTAAGTGGAAGGCTGATGGGTATTTTATGTTGTGCACCCCATTGGGTTTCGTGGTCCCACATTTGGTCGGTAAAAACGGTGGAGTCGCTGGTGTTGGCCGTGTTTCGTGCATTGGTGGTATAGGATATGCTGAGGTCTTCGTAAAACTTCTTTTTGCCCGTTCCTCCCTGTCGTCTAAGGGGATAAAAGCGATTGACGGTAAAGGTAAGCTCGGGCAAGGTAATGTCCACCACATGCTGTTGGATGTTTTGTCGGTGGCTTCCGTTGAGGGTAAGAAAGTATTTGCTGTTCCAGTTTCTCTGGTACGCGATACTCGACTGAAATTCGTTGCTCAGATAGTCTTGTACCGAAACCACATTGTATGTCACATAGTTGGAACTCACGATGTTGACGTTGGCCGTAAACGTGCTGTTAGGTCGTGCTTTTGGGTCTTGTTGGTGGGTCCAGCGGATGCGAAAGTCGCGGGTGTCGGAGTAATCGGGCTCACCCTTGGCACCCACAACATTTTTTGCATATCCCAAATTGAAATCGCCACTGTACCGGTATCTTTTTTTATACCTGAACCGTGGTTTCACCCCCCAGCTCCCTCGTGAGTAGATGTCGCCCAATACCTGAAAATCCATGTACTCGTTGATGGCCCAGTAATATCCTCCATTTTCGAGGAAAAACCCGCGGTTTTTCGATTCGCCATAGGTGGGTATCACAATGCCGGAGGTTTGTCCCGATTTGTTGGGGAAAAAACCGAAAGGCAAGGCAATGGGAGTAGGCATGCCTTCTATTTCGAGGTAGGCCGGACCGGTCACGATTTTAGAATCGGGAATTACACGAGCTTTTTTAAACCGAAAACCATAATGGGGATGTTCTTCCAAATTACAGGTGGTGTATGAGCCTCGCAGAATGTTTACCGTGTTGTCTTTCAGCTTTTTTACCTTTTCTCCGTGCAAAAAACCATTGCCATCTTCGGTTATTACCCCCGAGATAATTCCCTTTTGGGTATCGAAATTGTAGGTCATGGTTTTCGACTTAAAGGTTTGTCCGGCCTGGGTAAATTCAGGGTTTCCTTTCATGGTGCCCGTGGAGTCGGCCAGCCCGCTGGCAAAAACAGTGTTGGTGGCCATGTCCACTTCAATGTAGGCCGCTTTCAGGGTAATGTCTTCGTAGGTTACCACTGCATCCCCGTACAGAAAAATTTTTCGGTTGAAAATGTCCTGCACTATGCTATCCACTGCAGTCCTTTTTACCTCAGCTTCGATGGCATTGCTATGGTTGATGGCTTCCTTAATCACGGTATCGCCGGCTTTGCTGGTCACAATCAGGCTGTCTCCAACTGTCGTATCTTTGTACAATAAAGTGTCGGAAATTGGAGTTAAGAGGGTGTCGGATTTCACCTCAGGCATTACCGAATCATTTTGGGCATGAACCTTGTTGGTTACCAAAACAAGGAGTAATAACCAAAGCCATGTTAATAATTTACCTGATGCGTGAATGTTCAACAAAATCGATTGGTTTACTTTTGTTCAATAATGGAGATTTAATCTAAAGGATGCAAATATAGTACCAAAAATTAGAAACTAATTTATCTTGAAACGAATCTGGATCATATCAATTGTGCTGCTTGCATTTTTCATGCAAAATAATTGTGTTGTGGCCCAAAAGGGTACCAAAATTCGCACAGTGGTGATTGATGCCGGCCACGGTGGTAAAGATCCGGGAGCCAATACCAAACGGGTGAAAGAAAAGGACATTGCTTTGTCGGTGGCACTCAAGGTAGGTAAGTACATCGAGGACAATGTGAAGGATGTGAAAGTAATTTATACCCGCAAAACGGATAAATTTATTCCTTTGTATGAAAGGGGTGAAATAGCCAATCGTAACAATGCCGATCTGTTTATTTCCATTCATTGCAATGCCAACAACAACGCATCGGTATATGGTGCCGAAACCTATGTGTTGGGAACCGAAGAAAAGCGCGAACGCCTGAACTTGAACGCAGCCATGTTGGAAAATGCTGCCATTTTATTGGAGGATGATGCTTCGGAGCAATATGGCGACTTCGATCCCAAGTCGCCGGAATCCATCATCGGGCTCACTCTTTTTCAGTCCACTTACCTGGATCAGAGCCTTGTGTTTGCTTCCAAAGTGCAACAGCAGTTTACCGATAGGGTGGGTCGCAAAGACCGGAGCGTGCAACAGGCAGGTTTTTTAGTGCTTTGGAAAACAGCCATGCCCTCGGTTTTGATCGAGCTGGGCTATTTGAGCAATTCAAAAGAGGAGGCTTTTCTGACTTCCGAAAAGGGCCAGGTTTATCTGGCTTCAGCCATTTACAGGGCATTTAAAGAGTATAAAGTTGAATTTGAGAAAGAAAATAATGCCTATGGGTATCGGGCAGAAGCTTTGGGAATAGATAATACCGAAAAACCGAAAGAAGACAAGCCTACACCGGAACCCGTGCCGGCAGGCGGCCTGGATTATCGTGTGCAGTTCTATACCAGTCCCAAGGTTTTACCTTTAACTGATCCACGGTTTAAATCACTTACCGATGTGGCCACCTACGATCACAACGGCATGATAAAATACACTTCAGGTCATTTTAGTACACTTGATCAGGCACTTAATCATCAAAAGAAGGTCAGAAACGCCGGTTTTTCGGATGCCTTTGTGGTGGTGTTTGATAAGGGAAAGCGAATCAGCCTGGAGGAAGCCCGAAACCGTTGATCCCATAGGCTTTTACGTAAAAAAAGAAAGCCTGATTTTTCGTTCGGGATAAAACATTTTATGTAACTTAGCGTTTTTATACCACTATGGCAGACAAAAAAATAAATAGATATAAGGCATTCGGCATCGGGCTAAGTTTTATCGTGGCGCTGGTGCTTTTCATTTGGGGTTATAACTTCCTGAAAGGCAATGATATATTCGGGAAAGAAACCGTGTATTATGCCCAATACAATCAAATCAACGGGTTGTTAAATTCCAATCCGGTAATGATTAACGGACTCCGGGTAGGAAAGGTAAAAAGCATTTATTTCAATCCCGACATGTCGGGTCGTATCATGGTGGTCATTACCTTAAACAATGATTTTCCCATTCCCGAAAACTCGGTGGCACGAATATTTAGTTCCGACCTCATGGGTTCCAAAGCCATCGATTTGCAGTTGGGAGATGCCTCCTCGTATGCCAAAGATGGCGATACCCTGCTTTCCGGGGTGGAGGCCGGACTGATGGAGGAAGTGAATGCCCAGGTGCAGCCCATCAAAAAGAAAGCTGAGGATTTGCTGGGTTCCATCGACACGCTGGTGGTGGCTTTTCAGTCCATCTTCAATGAGTCGGCACGTACCAATCTCAAAGAGAGCTTCAACGACATTCGCTCCACTTTTGCCAATCTGGAGAGTGCCACCGGAAATATCGACAACATGGTGGTGAATGAGGCTTCACGCATTTCATCCATATTAATCAAACTCGACTCACTTACCCTCACCCTCAGTCAAAACAGGGAGGGAATTTCCAATATCGTGTCTAATTTTGAAGTTATCAGCGATTCGCTGTCCAAATCGGACATCCCCGGTACTTTTGCCAACATCAACGCCACTTTGAACGAAATGCAGGTGCTCTTACATTCCATTCAGGCGGGTGAAGGAACCCTGGGACAATTGATGGTAAACGACAGTTTGTACCTTCATCTCAATCGCTCGGCAGCCGATTTGGATTCGTTGCTTCGCGATGTAAAGGAAAATCCCAAAAGGTATGTGAAGTTTTCGGTGTTTTAATCAATCACCATCAATTTTATCTGCCTGTTTATCAGTCCGTTTTTCATCAGGCTCCACAAAAATGTCAGCTTTATTTTTTGGTCTTAAAAATTCCTGCCAGCTAAACCCTTTCAATATGGTTTGTTTGTTGGAAATTTGTTTTTCGGGATACATGGTTTCTTCGGGCGAGCTTTGGTAACTGATGTTTTTTACTTCGTTATCTTTCACCCTGATTTTCATGGTGCTGGCCTCTGCCAGATTGATTCCTATCAAATATCCATCGTCCTCACGTACATAATAAACCGTTTGGGCATTTCCGTCCACGTTGATGGACGACAGTTCGTTACGGGTGAAAAAGGCCACCATATTTTTGCCTTTAATTTGATTAAAAGTATCGGTGGTATCGCGCGAGATGATGAAAGCGGTATTGTACATCACCAGCGAATCCACCTGATTGCGCACGATGGCAATGCTGATGGAGTCTGCCGTTAATTGATTTTTCCCCGACCAAAGAACAGGCTCGTGATACAGGTGGATGGTGGAATCGCTCATGCGGTAGTCCATGGAATCGCATTTTCCCTGAAGGTCGTTTCTGAAAAACCTGACACCATAGTAGGCGCTCATTTTTTTTGCTTCACGTTCTTTGTCGAAATAAACCCAAAAGGTATCGGCATGAATAAACAACGAATCTTTTCGGTCGTAGGTGATGGCATATACACTGTCGGTGATGAACGCCTTGCCCTGTTTATCCCAAAATTCGCCGTAATTGCCTTTGATAATCACCTGATGTACCGTGTCGGTAATTTGAATGTCGCCAAATGCTTTTCCATAAAACAACTCGTTGTCGTAGTCGAGACTGTCGGCCACTATTACCTGCTCCATATTGCTGATCCGTGGACGCCGGTTAAGTTTTGACACATCATTTTTAGTGTCGTACCACCCATTTTCGCAATACACGATATTTTCCTCGCTGCGTATTACCGTTGGCCCAACGAAGTAGGCTATTTCGGTATTGGTATTGTATATTAAGGTGTCCGAATAGGTTTCCTGATCGGGGTTGACAAGCACCACATCTTGTCTGAAATGAAATGTTCGGATCGGAGTAAAATACAAGCCAATGGCACTGGTGAGGGTATTCTCAGCATTCACAATTTTTCCTCCCACGTCATAGTAAGCTGTTTTTGTGTTGCGGTTGTAAATGAGGTGTTCGGTGGTGAGGGTGGTGTTTTTGTCAAGCAGTTTTACGTTGTCGAAAAGTTCGGCAATTTTGGTGTTTCCATCATAAATCAGGCGGTCGCTATACACATCCACCGTATCGTTTACCTTGATGTGCACGTTGGCAAAGGCCTCAAAACTATTGGTTTGGTCGTTGAGGTAGGCGCTGTCGCAATAAAACAAGGTGGAATCCTGACGGATGACTACATTCCCAATCAAACGTTGTACCTCTTTGTTGATGTTTTCATCGAAACGGTAGGAATCGGCACGTTCGACAAATACTTTTGTTTTTTTTTGGGCGAACACTTGATGGTTTAACAACAAAGCGAAAACCAACATCACCGGAATTAACCCGCTTGTACGATACATAACCCGTTTTATTCCGGTGGAGATTTTCATGTATGTCGTTCTAATGGAAATAAGTGACAAAAGTAATAAAAGGGATGATTGATGTAAAAAAATTCAACATGCGTTTTGGATGAGGCGATTGGCTGTCCCCCGAAAGCCATAGGGGGTTGGCATTGGCTGTGAGAGAACCGATTACTGATCCTTCCGTCACTTTTACTTTTCACTTTTTCCTTGAGCCTTTGCCCCCTGTCCCTCGTCCCTACCTCACAACAGTTCTTTCAATTTTTAAAAGAAATATATTGACACCTCGGGCATTGTTGATTTTGCCTACCTTTGAATGTTTTACAAAAACACCTATTCTAGTGAGAAATACCATGAAAGCACTCAAATATATTGGTTTCGCCATCTTGGGCTTTATTTTGTTAGTGATGGGATTTTTGCTGTACATTACCGTTAACGATTATCGGCCACAGCCCGTTGAAGTATTGATGTCCACCGGCATGACCAATTCCGGAAACATAGTTACCGACACCCAATTTACGCTCATCGACTGGAATATTGGTTATGCCGGATTAGGTGCCAACATGGATTTCTTTTATGATGGAGGAAAACGGGTTCGCGACACCAAGGAAAGTACGGAGCGCAACCTGGATTCGATTCTTGATTTTATTAGAACAGGCGATAGTATCAGCTTTTGGATGATTCAGGAAGTGGATGTTAACGCCAAAAGGAGTTATGGCATTGATGAAGCAGAAAAAATGAGGGTGGCTCTTCCGGGATATTCCGGTGTTTTTGCCACCAACTACCTGGTACCGTTTGTGCCTGTCCCGCTTTCTGAGCCCATGGGGGGCGTGCAAGCAGGGATGATGACTTTTTCGGTTTATCCCAGCAGGGAGGCACTTCGCTATGCTTATCCCTTGATTGCCAGCTGGCCCGATCGACTTTTTCTTTTGGACCGCTGTTTTATACTGAATCGTTTTGAATTGAGTAATGGACACGAACTTTGTGTTATCAATACCCACAACTCAGCCTATGTATACGATAGCCTGCTACGTGTTGAGGAGCTGCAAATACTTAAGAAAGTGATGCTCGACGAATACCAAAAAGGCAACTATGTGGTAGCCGGAGGCGATTGGAATCAGAACCCACCCAATTATTCACCTAAAAATAACTACAATGGCCACAGTTTTGTTCCTTCACAGGTGAAAATGGCCACAGATTTCTTGCCTGATGGGTGGCAGTGGGTTTTTGATAACTCTGCGCCTACCAATCGAAACAATGATCAAGCCTACGAAAAGGGGATTAATGGATCCACTTGCCTGGATTATTTTGTTCTTTCTCCCAATCTGAAAGCAGATGGAGTACAGGTTGTAGATTTAAACTTTGCCCACAGCGACCACAATCCTGTTTTTCTTAAGTTCTCTTTGAGGTAAGGTGATCAAGGGTTCAAGGGGTCAAGAGTTCAAGGGGTCAAGAGTTCAAGGGGTCAACCCTGAAGACTCCCGTCTTCGGACTCCCAACCCCTAAGGCGTTAGACAGGTAAAACAAAAAAGGCCAGCTTCAAGCGTGGACGCTTGAAGTTTGATCACCAACAGCTTCAAGCGTCCACGCTTGAAGTTTGATCCCCTCTCCTGCTTCAAGCGTCCACGCTTGAAGTCTTTCCCTCCCTCAATCCTCTCAACTCATTACAAAGAAAATATTTTTCGCCGAATGGCGTTTATGTTGCAAATAAACCGTTGATATGGTTCGCCCGATAACACCAATATTTTGGATTTCATTTTTGGTATTGCTTAGCCTGAACGGCTTTGGCAGAATAGATGGTACCATTCCTGAATCGTTGAGCAGCGAACCATTGGTGGAATGGAACCCTCAGCGGAAGCTGGTATGGTCCGATTTTCGTGCCCCCAGGAAACCTGCCGGAAAAGTGCCCGCAGCTTTATCCACCTGCGGATTTGGATTTGAAGCAACCGAAGAAAACCACCGGGTGGTGTCGGTGGAAATTCATGTGACTTTTTATCAGGATAAGTCATGGAAAAATCCAAAACACCAAACTGATGAAGTTTTGGCACACGAGCAAATCCATTTCGACATCACGGAGTTGATGGGACGAAATTTTCATAAAGAAATTCTGGCGCTTCAACAAAAAGGAAAGCTCAACCAGCGATCCCTTAAAAAGACCTACGACCGGATAAGTAAGGAACACAGCCAACTGCAACAGCTTTACGACAAGCAAACCAACCACAGCCTCAACACCAAAATGCAGGATTGGTGGGCACAGTATATTTCATCCGAAATAGAAAAAACGGAAGCCTTCTCCGGATATCATGTGATTGACTTGCAGAGGTGATACCTGCCATCGATTCATGGGGACTCCATAACCCTGATGCTTTCTGCTGTCAACAATCTTGCTATTTTTGTGGAAAATAATTTCACTTCCTTAGTTTGCTGTATGTGGATATCCGGTGTGCTGGTCGCTTTTTATGTTTTCACTCCAGTGTTCATTTTGTACCTGTGTCATCGTTTTACTTTTCTGAACAAACTCGGAAGCATTGTGATTGCTTACGCCATAGGATTGGTGTTGGGTGGCTCCGGAATCCTTCCGCCTGAAGCGGCAAAGATTCAGGACATTATCGCCTCCATATCAATTCCCTTGGCCATTCCACTCATGCTTTTTTCGGCCAATATGCGTTCGTGGTCGAGGTTGGCGGGCAGCACCTTTGTTTCCATGTTGTTGGCAATGGTCAGCATTGTGGTGATGGTGAGTAGCGGGTTTTTGCTGTTTTCCTCCCAAACCGCTGAAGAACTTTGGAAAGTAGGTGGTTTGTTGGTGGGTGTTTATACGGGAGGCACGCCCAACCTGGCCGCTTTAAAAATGATGTTGGATGTGGACAACAGCACCTATTTGGTCACCCATTCCTACGACATGTTGCTGTCGGCCGTGTATTTCTTTTTCCTGATCAGCGTGGGTCAAAAGGTTTTTGGGTGGTTTCTTCCCGGATTTAAAACCGGCAAAGTGGCCATGGCCAAATCTGATGAATCCATGCCAATTGAAGAATCCATGTGGGGACTTTTTCAAAAGAAAAATATGCGGTATATTTTGTGGGGGGTGGGTCTTTCCATGGGCATCTTTGGCCTGGCAGCAAGCAGTACCCTGATTGTACCCGAAAACAGCCAAATGATTGCCGTTATATTGATTATCACCACTTTGGGAATTGGCCTGTCGATGGTACCCAAAATCAACACCTTACCAAAAACCTTTGAAACGGGCATGTATCTGGTGCTCATTTTTAGCCTCGACGTGGCCTCCATGGTGAGCGTGTCGGACGTACTTCATGCCTCGCCCGTTTTGTTGTATTATGTTTCGTGGGTTATTTTTGGCTCGCTCCTGCTGCATGTGTTGCTATCGGCCTTGTTCAAAATCGACCGCGACACGGTCATGGTAACCTCCACGGCACTTATCTGCAGTCCACCCTTTGTTCCGGCTGTGGCAGGAGTGCTCAAAAACAAGGAGATTGTCGTTTCGGGACTAACGGTTGGGATTATCGGCTATGCTGTCGGCAATTATTTGGGCGTACTCATTGCCCAACTGCTCCATTCATTCTAACCCACCACCAGCTTAAATCCAACACCATGCACGTTAATGAGCTCCACGGTTGGATCTTCTTTCAGGTATTTCCGTAGCTTGGTGATATACACGTCCATCGATCGGGCATTGAAATAGCTGTCGTCGAACCAAATTTTATTCAAGGCAACGGTACGATCGAGCACATTGTTCATGTTTTCGCACAACAATTTGAGCAATTCCGCTTCTTTGGAAGTAAGCTTTTGCTGCGCTCCCTTGATTTCCAGCAATTGGCGGTTGTAGTCGAAATTAAAATTGCCAAATCTGAATACCGACTTGTCGTTGGCGGCCACAACACTTCGGCGCAAGATGGCTTTGATTCGCACAAGCAACTCTTCCATGCTAAAAGGTTTGGTCATGTAATCGTCTGCACCAACTTCAAATCCGTGCAGTTTATCTTCCTGCATGGCTTTGGCCGACAAAAACAAAATGGGCACATCTTTGTCCATCTTTCTAATTTTTGATGCCAGGGTAAAGCCATCCATCACCGGCATCATGATGTCGAGCACACAAAAATCGAACTGATCGCGTTTGAAATGCTCCAGAGCTTCCTTACCATCCTCACCCAAAACGGTGGGATAGCCCTTGGCTTCCAGGTATGTTTTCAGGATATTTCCTAAATTTTTGTCGTCTTCTGCCAACAGAATTTTTACTTTCTTTTCCATAGTTTTACTGTTTGTTGAGGGGCAATTGAATGGTGAATGTGCTTCCTTTATCAAGCTCCGAATCCACAAACACCTCTCCGTTATGCAGTTCCACGATGGCTTTTACATAACTCAGACCCAATCCAAAGCCCTTAAAATTATGAATATTTCCGGTTGGAACCCGATATAATTTTTCAAATATTTTTTTTCGGTTGCTTTTGCTGATGCCGATACCATTGTCTTGCACCCTGATCAGCAACAGGTTGCCATGGTTTATGGTATTGATGATAATTTTGGGAGGCACCACACAATACTTGATGGCATTATCCAGCAAGTTGATAATCAAGTTGGTAAGATGCACCCGATCTCCCATGAGTTGGGTGCGTGTAGCTTTATTCTGGTATTCCATGGTTCCACCTTTTGCCGTGAGGGCCATCGATTTGCTACCCATGGCAGCTTTGATGAGGTCGTCCATGTCGATCAATTCTTCGCGTATGCGCAACTGACCCTTATCGATAACAGCCGTCTGCAAAATTTGTTCGGCCATGCTTGCAAGACGTCCGTTTTCTTCGTTGATCATGCCAATGTAGGCTTCATAAACACTTTCTGTTTTAGGAATGTCCGAATCGCGCAAAGCCTCGCATGCCAGCGATATGGTGGAAATAGGAGTTTTAAACTCGTGGGTCATGTTGTTGATGAAGTCGCTTTTCATTTCAGATAGCCGCTTTTGCCGAAAAATGGTATAGGTGCTAAACGAAAAAGCCGCGATGATAACCAAAAACAACAACACCGAAACAATGAGCATTACCCACAATTGACCGATAATAAAGGTTTTTTCGTTGGGGAAATAAACCAGGAGTTTGTTGGGATAGGCAAACATAGATCCTATGGGAGAAAGATCGAACACAAAACTTTCGTTGAGTAAGTCATCCGGGTACTTGCCCGATTTTTGCAGAATCATGGAATTGGTGGGCGGACTATAGATTCCGAACTCAAATTTGGTGTTGATTTGCTTGTTTTTCAAACTCCGGCTGATGAGTGAGTCGATAACAGCCTTGTTGTTGTAATAAAAATTTCCGGGTTCCTGCCTATTATAGGTAAACGTCAATTGATTTAGCGCCTTGGAGGCCATGTCGGTATTGCGCATAAAACGGTCGATGTCGTTAATGGAACGCAGGTCTTTAAAGTTTTGATAAATAACACGGTTGATGGAATCATAGGCTTGAAAGCTACTTTGATTTTCCTCGTAATAGCGCCTTTGTTCTTTCACCCTTTCTTCAAGTCTGATTTTATCTATCTCGAAAACGACCTGACTGATGGCTTGTTTCACGTCGCGAATAAAGACTGCCTGTTTTAATTTTACCGCATCGCGAATCCAATAAACCTGTATTACCATCAGTCCGATGGTAGCTGCTGTTACCAGCACGCTAAAAATCATGGTAGTCCATTTGTTCATGAAGCAAAAATACCTGTTCAATCAATTGATTTTCAGGTTTTAACTTTCTTTAACACTTGTTAATTTTGGTTAACAACTTCTTGAGTGAAGAGCTATTATTTTTGTCACGGTTAATCGAAAAGAAAAGTTTAATGGGGAATAATTTTTTCATTGATTAATTCTGCTTAATTTCATAATTGTTGGTTTTTGGGTGCGACCTCTTCGGAGGTCGCTCTTTTTATAAGCAATACGTACCTCAACCAAACGAAAATGAGACGGATCACCTCCACTCCACTACTGTTCCGCGGTTTTTGTTGAGTAATTCAGCGGGTACCGACTGTTTGATTTCCACGGCCAGGTGATTCATGATGGCAGTTTTGGCAAATCGGCGGTTGACCACCAAACTCACTTCACGCAGGGGCACCATGTTGGTAAAACGACGCACCTGATTCACTTTTTTTTCGTCCATCTCAAGTCCGGCCAATTGTGGAATTAAAGTATAACCACCTTCTTTATCGATGATTTTCATCATGGTATCCAACGACCCTCCTTCAAAATCGAAAGGCAGCTGATCCGATTTCAAATCATGAAGCTCGCACAAATTAATTACCTGATGCCGAAAACAATGCCCGTCGCTCATCAACCACATCTCCGGCGTGGCAATGTCGGTGATGTTGATGATGGCCTGAGACTGTAGCGGATGCTGCATGCTGGTATAAATCATCATTTCTTCATAAAACAACGGTTCCTCAATAATACCATCGTTGTGAAGCGGAGTGACCAAAATTCCGGCATCCAATTGATCTTTTTTCAACAGCTCTTCAATCTTTTCCGTAACCAACTCATCTACTTTTAGCTGTACTGCCGGAAATTTTCGTTTGAAATTGCCCGCAAACAAGGGGAGCAAATAGGGAGAAATGGTAGGAATGATGCCCAAATGCAATTCGCCCGAAACTTCCTTTTTCGTCTCCCTGATGAGCAAATCCATCCGCTTGGCCTCCATCAGGATGATGCGTGCCTGCGCTATGACCACCTTCCCAATTTCGGTAGGTATCACCGGTTGTCGTGAGCGGTCGAAAAGGATAACTCCTAACTCTTCTTCCACTTTTTTAACCTGCATGCTAAGGGTGGGTTGCGTAACAAAACATTTTTCTGCGGCGGTGGCAAAGTGCCGATAGGTATCAATGGCCGTCAGATATTCCATTTGTACGAGAGAAACCATAACTTATGTATCAAAATAATGGGCACAAATATAGTTTTTATTTATGATATCATAAATACAATCGATTTGACAAATATATAATTCAACCATATCTTTGCATCATTAATTAACTGTTAAAAAAATCAAAGTCATGAATAACATAGGAATAGATAAAAATAAAGCCTCACAATTAAGTGATCAACTGAACGACCTGCTGGCCAACTATCAGGTATTTTACAGCAATGTACGCGGGTTTCACTGGAATGTAAAAGGAGAAAAGTTTTTCGAGTTGCACGTAAAATTCGAAGAGTTGTACAACGACCTCATCCTCAAAATCGACGAACTGGCTGAGCGCATCCTTACCTTGGGTTCCAATCCCGAGTACCGCTACAGCCGCTATATTCAAATGGCTGAACTTCAGGAAGCCGAACAAACGCAGGACGGATTGAAAAATGTTCAACACCTGCTCGACAGTTTTTCGGTACTCATCACCAAGCAGCGGGCAATTTTAACCGTAAGTGGCGATGCCAACGACGAAGGAACCAATAGCCTCATGAGCGACTATATCCGCGAACAGGAAAAACTGGTTTGGATGTATTCTGCTTTCCTCAATAAATAAATCGAATCAAAAATAATTAATTAAAAAAGTAAGAAAATGGAAAATGAAGTAATGTACCAAATGCCCCGCATCGGGGATGTAGCTCCTGATTTTACAGCAGTTACCACCAAAGGAACCATCAAATTTTCGGATTATGCTCCGGATAAATGGATCGTGATGTTTTCGCATCCCGCCGACTTTACACCTGTATGTACCACCGAAATGAGTGGATTTGCCACACGTAAAAACGAATTCGATGCCCTGAACACCGAGCTGATGGGGTTGAGCATCGACAGCATCCACGCGCACCTGGCGTGGGTAAACAACGTAAGAGAACGTACCGGTGTGTATTTTGATTTCCCCATCATCGCCGATATCGACATGAAAGTTTCGAAACTCTACGGCATGTTGCAACCCAACGAAAGCGAAACCGCAGCCGTACGCGCCGTATTCTTTATCGATCCGAACAAAAAAATCCGTCTTATCATGTATTACCCGCTGAATGTGGGACGCAACATGGATGAAATTCTGCGTGTACTTCACGGATTGCAGGTAGCCGACAAATACAAAGTAGCCCTGCCCCTGGATTGGAAAAAAGGAGAAAAAGTTATCGTTCCTCCACCAAAAAACCTGGACGAAATGCAGGAAAGAGTGGATTTGGTCTCCGAAGACAAAATGGACTTCTATCTGGTAAAGAAGAGTTTGTAATTGTTGTTCTTAAATACTTAACCCGGCATATTAAAATGTGTCGGGTTTTTTTGTGCATGGGTGAATTTATTAACGCTCTGATTATTTACTTGTTAGAATCACAACAAGAAAATCTACACATAGAATTAAAGCTAAGGTTTAAAATTAGTGTAATTTTGAACAAAAACAGTGCACATGGATCTTCAGACCAGAAAAATATCTTTCATTCAAGAGTTCCTTCGAATCCAAAATGAGGAAATTATCACTAGTTTAGAGAATCTGTTGAAAATTCGAAAATCAGAGGTGTTTGCCCAAAACATCAAACCAATGAGCACAGATCAGTTGAACAGCGAAATTGATCAAGCCCTCTGTGATTCAGAAAATGACAACCTCATTGAGGCTACGGAATTAAAACTGAAATTTATAAAATGACGTTGATTGTTTATTGGACCAGATTTGCGGAGGATAAATTAACAGACATCTTCAACTATCATGAAACTGTTGCAAACACTCAAGTCGCACAAAAATTAGTAGCTGGGATAATTGATAGAACGATCTCGTTAGGTAAAAATCCGAACATAGGGCAAAAGGAAGAACTGTTGTTGAACAGAACTCAGATTTTTAGATATTTAGTGTTCAGAAATTACAAAATCATTTACTGGGTTAACTCCGGAAAAAATCGTATCGAAATAGTGAATGTTTTTGACTGTCGTCAAAATCCCATGAAAATGAAAGATTTACCCAACAAATAGTCACTCTTGTAAACAACATCGATAATAAATATGAGGAAGAGGGCAACAGCTATTTGTAATTCAACATAAAAGGCATGTCGAAGCCCGACTTAAATCAAAAAGTCGGGCTTTGTTTTTCGACTATTGTTCTGACTTCAATAGGCTTTTTAGGCGGACCGGTTCGGTTTAGTTAAGTACTTTTGCAAACAGACATACTACACCCCAAAAAAATGAAAACATACCTCGATTGTATCCCATGCTTTATGCAACAAACCTTACGTACAGGACGACTGGCCACCACCGATGAACATGTTATCAAGCAGTTACTTGATGCCACCGGCGATATGGTAAAACATCTTGACATGTGTCAGACCCCTGCTGAAGTGGGAGAAATAATCTATGGCAACATCAGAAAAATAACCGGAGTAAACGATCCTTATCATAAAATAAAAGCCCAAAGCATTGCCGAAGCCAAAAGTCTGGTGCCCATGCTCAACCAAATTCTGGATCAATCGAACGACCGGCTCTCTACTGCCGTACGCATGGCCATCGCAGGCAATATCATCGACTTCGGCATGTCGAAGACATTCAACCTCAACGACGATGTTCACCGTATCCTTCACCAGGATTTTGCCCATCTGGATATGGAAGCATTCCGCCACCATCTGTCCAATGCCAAAAGCATCCTATACATTGGCGACAATGCCGGCGAGTCAGTGTTTGATGGAATACTTATCCGGGAAATGAACAAAAAAACCTACTACGCTGTACGCGAGGTGCCTGTAATCAACGATGTAGTAAGGCAAGATGCCATCGACAGTGGTTTGGGCGAAATCTGTGAAATCATCAGTTCAGGAAGTCATGCTCCGGGCACCATCCTTTCGGGATGCACCAAAGCATTTAATGAACTATTTGAACAGGCTGATTTAGTGATTAGTAAGGGTCAAGGCAACTACGAAGGGCTATCAGATGTTAAACGACCGCTGTTTTTTATGCTCAAGGCCAAATGTCCGGTGATTGCGCGCGATTTGGGTGTAAACGAAAACGATATCCTTCTCAAAGGTATCAACATTTAAACCGTCATTTCGCCACGCAACGAAACCGACAACATTTCAATCACCTTGGTTTTGCTCAAGCCGGAAGCCAACAAATACATGAGTTTGGTGAGGGCGGCCTCGGTGGTGAGGTCTTTACCACTAATCACACCCATTTCGCGCAACTTCAGACTGGTTTCATATTTTCCCTGATTTACGGATCCGGCCAAGCACTGGGTTACGTTCAACACAATCAACCCCTTGTCGATGGACCGTTGCAAGGCTTCCACAAACCATGTTTCGGACGGGGCATTCCCCGACCCGAAGGTTTCTAACACAACAGCCTTCAAACCATCAATAGCCAAAAACGCTTCCACAAAGGCTTTGCTGATACCGGGAAAAAGCTTCAACACAGCCACATTGGTATCCAGTTCTTTGTGGGCTTTCAGCTTTTTAAAATTCGGCTTAAGTATCAGGTTTTGATTGTACTTGATATAAATACCCACTTTGGCCAAAGGATGCAGGTTGGCCGACACAAAGGCATTAAAATGTTCGGCATTGTATTTCACGGTGCGGTTGGCGCGCATCAAATGGTTTTCAAAATAAATGCAAACTTCGGGAACAACAGGCGTTTCGTCTTCGGTGGCGGCGGCTATTTCGATGGCGGTAATAAAATTTTCGCGACCATCGGTACGCAACACACCCAATGGCAATTGCGATCCGGTGAAAATAACCGGTTTATTCAGGTTTTCGAGCAAAAACGACAATGCAGACGCCGTGTAAGCCATGGTGTCGGAACCATGCAGCACCACAAAACCATCATACTGTTCATAGTTTTGTTCGATGATGGTGGCCAGCTCAATCCATACCTCAGGTTTCATGTTCGATGAATCCAGAATGGGATCGAAACAATGAAATCCCAACCGGTAATTCATGGTTTTAAGTTCCGGAATCTGATCGTTGATTCGTTCAAAATCAAAGGGTACCAGGGCGCCGGTTTGCGGGTCGGACATCATGCCGATGGTGCCTCCGGTGTAAATGATGAGAATGGATGTTTCTGAGTTCATGCCGGTAAGGTAAGTTTAAACAACTTCTGGCTGTTGTGGGTGGTAATCTCGGCTATTTCTTCCACCGATTTGTGTGTAACCTCGGCAATTTTTTTGGCAACGTAGGGAAGATAATGGCTGTCGTTTCGTTTTCCCCGAAAGGGGGCAGGAGTTAAAAATGGCGCATCGGTTTCGAGTAAAATTACTTCAAGGGGCAACTTGGCCACTACATCTGCCAACCCCGAATTTTTAAACGTAACCACGCCTCCAATGCCCAGACAAAATCCCAAATCGATAATTTTTTTGGCTTCGGCTTCGTTTCCGGTAAAACAATGGAAAACCCCCGTCAAATCATCGGTAGCCTCCTGTTTCACC
The DNA here is from genome assembly GCA_965140775.1 of Bacteroidales bacterium. Lineage (GTDB taxonomy): Bacteria > Bacteroidota > Bacteroidia > Bacteroidales > F082 > UBA6244. The sequence goes on from OZ223471.1 coordinate 4,074,430, forward strand.
ACTGCATACACCTCTTCAAAAGAGTCGCGCATGTGGATGGCCACCGGCAACCTGTACTGCTTGGCCCAACGAAGTTGTCGCCGAAAGGCCTCCGTTTGTTCCTCCTTGAAGGTTTGATCCCAATACAAGTCGATGCCAATTTCGCCAATGGCAATGTAGGTGCCGGTACTCAATTCCGATTCCACGAAATCCAGTTCCTTTTCCACCAATTCGTTTACCGAGGTTGGGTGCAAGCCCATCATGGGAAGGCAATTTTGGGGATAAGCGTCCACCAGGCTTTTCATGGCGCCGAAGGTCCCCATGTCGATGGCAGGCAGCAACATAACTGAAACTCCCTGCGACAAGGCGCTTTGGATCACGTCATCGCGATCGTCGTCGAAATGCTCCAGATAAAGATGGGTGTGGCTGTCGATAAAGTTCATGTGGCAAAATTAAGCTAATTTTGCAACCTGTTTTAAAAAATGCGTATGAAACAAATATGTGTCTTCTGTGGCTCAAGCATGGGTAACAATCTGGTTTACAGACAATCTGCCGAAAGTCTTGGTGCTTTTCTGGTAAAAAACAACATCGGATTGGTGTATGGTGGCGCCAAAGTTGGCATCATGAAAGTGTTGGCCGATACGGTATTGAATTTGAATGGACATGTGGTTGGCGTTATGCCCAGACTACTGATTAACAAGGAGGTAGCCCATGATGGCTTGACCCATTTTGTTGTAGTGGAAAGCATGGCCGAACGAAAAGCACAAATGATTGACCTTTCGGATGGATTTATTGCCTTGCCGGGTGGTTTTGGCACCTTGGACGAACTTTCGGAAATACTCACTTACAATCAATTGCATATCACCGACAAACCCATGGGACTGCTGAACATAAACGGATACTTCGACCGGCTGCTGGCATTTATTGATATGGGCGTGGAGGAAGGATTTATCCGCGAAGAGCACCGCAACAATCTGATTGTTTCACACGACATCAGATCTCTTTTTAACAAAATGGAGACCTATCAACCCGTTGAAATGGCCAAATGGATTCAGGATATACATCAGGAAAGCAACAACAATAAATCAACATGATCATCATCGGCATTACAGGAACACTTGGAGCAGGCAAAGGAACACTCGTGGATTATTTGGTGAACCAAAAGGGTTTTAAACATTACTCGGTGAGGCAATACCTGATTGGTGAAATCATCAAACAAGGACTTGAAGCAAACCGCGACTCCATGACTCGGGTGGCCAACCAACTCAGAGCACAACATTCTCCGGCCTACATCATTGAAGAATTGTATCAAGAAGCTGCCCTATCGGGACAAAACGCGGTAATCGAAAGCATCCGGACACCGGGAGAAATTGATTTCCTGAAAAAACAAGGAAATTTTGTGCTGGTAGCAGTGGATGCCGATCCAAAAATCAGGTATCAACGTATTTCGTTACGTGCTTCCGAAACCGACCATGTAAGTTTTGATACTTTTATAAAAAACGAAACAAGGGAATTTTCCACCGATGATCCCAACAAGCAAAACCTGGGCAAATGTATTGCCATGGCCGATTTGGTATTGAATAATGATGGTACGGTGGATGAATTGTATCAGTCGTTTGCCGCGGCCATGCATGCAAAGGGTATGATCAATTAACGACCTTACTTGTTGTTGAAAGCTGTCATAGTTCGGTCGATGCCGATGGTGGCAAAGGCTTTAACCATGTCAACAGCCACCTCCATACGTGGCAGCATGATTTTCTCTTCGTCTTTGGTCCACTGCCCCAACACATAATCCACCTGAAACCCTCTGCGAAAATTATCGCCAATACCAATGCGCAAACGGTTATATTCGCTGGTATTGAGCTTGAGCATAATATCTGCCAGGCCATTATGACCTGCATCGCCTCCCTTTTTTTTCATGCGCAAAGCACCCGTGGGCAGGGCGATATCGTCCACAATCACCAACAAGTTTTCGAGGGGGATGTTTTCCTTTTCGAGCCAGTATTTGATGGCTTTCCCACTCAGGTTCATATAGGTAGTGGGCTTAATGAGCACCAGGGTGCGCCCTTTATATTTAGCTTCGGCACGTGCCGCCAAACGTTCTACCTTAAAATCGGTATCCAGATCGCGTGCCAATGCATCGCACACCACAAACCCGATGTTGTGTCGTGTGTTAACATATTCAGAACCAATGTTTCCCAATCCGGCAATTAAGTATTTCAAAACTTGAGGGTTTTTCCTGACAATAAAAGGGACAAAGTTAAAAACTTTATCCCTTTTCTCATTCAATTAAAATATCTGCAAGGCTGGCATCGCCTTATCCGCACGCTTATTCAGCAGTTTCGGCGGCACCTTCTTCGCCTTCTTCAGCTTCTTCTTCGTCAACAGCAGCAGCACCACCACCACGGGCAGCTTTCACCATTACTACCACCGAATTGGGGATGTCGAGCATGTCAACATTTTCCATCTTAACGGCTTTTACCTTGATGGACTCACCAATTTTCAATTTGGAGATATCAATTAAGATTTCTTCGGGGAGGTTTTCGATAAGACCTCTTACCTTCATTTTGCGTAATTTCTGTTGCAATTTACCACCGGCAATCACTCCGGGAGAGTTTCCAACAATACGAATGGGCAACGCCGAAACAATTGGTCTTCCGGGAATTACTTCCAGAAAATCGGCATGCAAAGCGCTGTCGCTTACGGGATGATACTGTACGTCCTGCAAGAGGGCGTTGTAAATTTTTCCATCGAGGTTAAGCTCGATTAAAAATGTTTCGGGGGTGAAGATAATTTTTCCGAAAGTAAACGAATCCACTTCAAAGTGAATTTGTTCTTTACCTCCGTAAAGCACACAGGGTACATTACCTGCTTTACGCACTTTTTTCGCATCTTTTTTCCCTACGTTCTCTCTGAGAGAACCGCTCAATGATACTTTTTTCATGGTGTTAAATTTAATTATATGTTTTTCAGATCGAATAACGAACTGATGGATTCAAAATTCTGTACACGTTTAATGACTTCCGAAAGCAATTCGGCAGTGGACAATACGGTAATTTTTTCGCTGTGTTGCTGCAAAGGAATGGTATCTGAAACCACCACTTCGGTAAACACGGATTTGTTGATACGGCTATAGGCATCGCCGGAAAAAATGGCGTGGGTACAAAATGCACGCACACTGTTGGCACCACGGCTCATAATCAATGAAGCTGCTTTGGTAATGGTGCCCGCTGTATCAATGATGTCGTCAATTAAAACCACATCTTTACCTTCCACGTCACCGATCAACTCCATTTGCTCAATTACATTGGGTTTGGCACGTTGTTTATAACAAATCACAAAACCGCATCCCAACGCTTTGGCGTAACTGGCTGCTCTACGGGTTCCGCCGGTATCTGGCGAAGCCATCATCAGGTTGGGCAAATTCAGTTTCTTGAGGTAAGGGATAAAAATATTGGATGAATACAAGTGATCCACCGGCACATCAAAAAATCCCTGAATTTGGTCGGCATGCAAATCGATGGTTATCAAGCGAGTAACACCTGCCGCGATCAGCAAGTTGGCCGAAAGTTTACTGGCAATACTTACACGGGGTTTGTCTTTCCGGTCCTGACGGGCATAACCAAAATAAGGAATTACCGCGATAATTTTTCTGGCCGAAGCCCTGCGAGCGGCATCCACCATCATCAACAGTTCCAAAAAATTGTCTGCCGGCGGGAAGGTGGATTGAACAATAAACACATCACGACCACGGATATTTTCCTCGTAGGAGGTTTGAAATTCACCGTCCGCAAAATCCAAAACAACCGACTTTCCCAAGGGCATTCCGTAATTTTCAGCAATTTTTTCTGCTAAATACCTACTTTTTCTTCCTGAAAAAATGCTGACCATTGAATCTGACATGACGTTGGTTTTTGGTGAAATTGCGCGGCTGCAAAAATAGTACTATTTTTAGAAATAACAACGTTGTTTTTTAAAAGGTTTACCGGCTTGGTAATGAACCCATTTCAACTGTCAAGTTTAGAAAATGCTGTAGGTGAATGAGGCCAAAAAATTTGAATAAAAGTTTGTGTCAAATGTTTTATCGACAAAATCGGGTACTTCATCATCATACTTATTTGCCGAATTTTTATAGGACTCGGAAACATTTAAACTAAATCGCAATTGAGGCGAAAAGTAATAATAGCAATTAAGACTTAGCTCAGCACTCAAAACGGTTATCTCCGTTTTGTATTTTTGCTCGTCAATGTTTTGTTCCTCCCAGTTTTTGAAGGCTCGCCCACCGGCAGTTAGCTTAAGACTGGTGCGACTGTTGGGAAAATATCCCAAAGAATAATAAGCTGAAATAGCACCGCCGGGAGAGTTAATTGTTTCTTTACTATCTGTGATCGTCGAGCCGTCTTCAAGGTATTTATTTGTTTTGGTTTGCTGCAACATTTCATACCTCAATTGAGCTACAACAGATTGTTGCCAGTAAAGATTTATTGGTTTTTCACAAGTATAGAAGGCAACCACATCCAGTCCTTTGGAATTCTGTTGAATATCTCCATTGTTAATCGTCTCAATAACAGAGGCATCAAGGGTATCCTGATAATAATCCCAGTATTTAAACTTGTCGGCACTCAGATTGGGCACCAAACCTATGGAAAAACGCCTCCCCGTACTGCGTTGTGGCCCTGAAGCATTGTCCCAATTGTCGTTGAGTAGTGTATAATAACTTGCATCCGATTTACCTTTCAATCCTCTGACAATCAAGAAGGAATCCACGGCCGTGATTTCATCAATTTTCCGAATGCGGCTATCAAAAAACCGCTGGTTTTTGGTTTCCGTAATAAATGTAGCAAAAGCCATGACGTCTTCGTTGTTCGGCTCTCTGGCCAAATCGCCGGCCCTTTGCAAATCGTCGAGTATATAAACAGCCAGCCGCGCATCTTGTACTTCTTCAATTCGGCCAATTCCCACCAATAATGGTATATCTACCTCTACCTGATATTCTTTTGATTGATATTTATTTTTGAACGGATAACTTTTTACGTCGTCACTGTATTTCCGCAAATCATTGTTCAGAAGACCAACAAAGCGAATATCTATCGCAAAAAACTGCTTTCTTCTATTATAAAACCGGTTGGCCGAATAGACATCTGTCAACAATTCCTGCCTGTAATTTTTTTGAATGTTTTCTGAATTGGGCGACTCAAAAGTCTTGGTGGTTTTTGAACTATTTGCTCCAAAGGATAGTGAATATCGTTGTTCCCCCTGAAAATTGCTTGTATTTTTAATGGCATGATAGGATGCGTTCATATTGCCGATAAAATTGTTTCTCATATCCTTTGCTTTATCTCCTTCCCGATATTCATGATGAGATATTGTATTGAACCCATTCAAATCCAACTGAAAATCGAGTGCCCTCCATCGATAATCGGGGTTTTTGTAATCGGCAAGATTAAAATCGATTTGTGCTTGCAGTGTTGTGGACATGAGCCCCATGAAAATGAGCATTAAACAAATGCCGGCGAGATTTTGATTTTTTTTCATTGGAATAACTTTTTGGTGAATAAATCGAATTTGAATGTTTCAGTTTGTATTATGAAACACCACAAAACCAAATTTCAAGCCAAAAAGCTCAAATTAGGTTGTTTGATAGAAAAAACTACTAATTTATTTTAACCGGTTACCAAAACAGCACACAAACCGGATTTGGAGCCGTCGCTTGGCTAACATAGGTCAGCAATCCCGTTTCTTTATCGCGATTGAACAACACCAGGTTATTGGAATACTGATTGGCCACCACCACCTGACTTTCGTCGGGAGTGAGGGTAAAATTACGCGGACCATCACCCATTACCGACTCAAAACCGATTGGTTTCAGCGATCCATCGTCCTCATCTATTGAATACATTGCCAAGCTGTTATGACCGCGATTGGATGCATATAAAAACTTCCCGTCGGAAGAAATGTGGATATCAGCACAGGTATTGGGCTCAGTATAACCCTCCGGTAAGGTGGAGACAGAATTCACTATTTCGTAGGTATCCCCATTTGTTTTTCGTAGCTGGGATACACTGCAACTCAATTCATTCACCACATAAATCCAATCATGCGACGGGTGAAATGCCAAATGTCGGGGACCATCGCCGGGAGCCATTTTTACATTTTTTGACGGAGTTGGAACGAGTTTGTGTCCTGCCCGGTCAAGGGTTGAAAATATCAACTCATCCTTACCCAAATCCACCGAAATCACCTGATTGCTCCGTGGCACAAACCAAACCGAATGGGCATGAGCCTTTTCCTGTCGGGGTGTTACACTTCCCCCAAAGTGCTGTTGCACATCGAGTACCGGCGATAACGCTCCTGATTTATCCAAAGATAACAAGCCCACATTTCCTCCCGAATAATTGGCTACCAATACAACTCCTTTGCGGTTTACCGTAACAAAACAAGGGTGGGCTCCTCCTGTGGCACTTCTGCTAATAAATGACAAACCGTCATCACTAACCTCGAACGACTCAATGGTCCCCGTACCTTCCCGGTCGGTTTCGTTAACGGCCAGCAGGATTTGTTTGTCGGGTGTCAGAGCCAAATAGGAAGGGTTTTCCGATTTAGCAGCCAACCCCAAAGAAGACAACGAATCTCCCTCCAACTGAAAGCGATAGATACCCTCACTTGTCCCATCAGTATATGTTCCAACAAAAAAAACCTGCCCGTTCCGCGATTGCTCCACGGTTTTTGACCCCAGGCAACTGCTCAGCATCAGCAGCATTACCCAGCCAAGTACGTTTTTTAATTGTTTCATGTGATGTCAATATTTTTTTGTGAGCCTTTAAAATCGAAACGTCCAAGGTAGTTATAATTATTCAACAAGGTTATTACTCCCCGAAATTTCATGCCAATAAATTACTGAGTCCGCTCCGAGAAATCGTTCATCTACTAAAAAGTTCTTAGTTCGCTTCGACTACAAATGAACCACTTGGTATAAAAGATGCATTTTACCGATAAACAGACCTTTGTATAACCTCAAATTAAAAATCTGCGAAACACTGTGGTAAACTCTGTGGAACTCTGTGGTAAAAAATTTGTGTTTATACTTTTCGAAACGGACGCGTTATTTGAACCTCTAAAAACCAACATAAAAAAAGCAAGCCCCAAAAGAAGAACGAAATATTCGCCGCTTCCCCCGGGGCCTGAAGTTGATTAAACAATCAACAAACTGTTCTTAAATCAACACCTTATTTTTAAAGGTGCGTCCGTCCGATTTCATGACAATCACGTAGTTACCCTTTTTACTACCCGAAAAATCATAAACGCGGTTCACTTTTTGTCCTTTTTTGATTCGCTCGCTGTAAGCCAAATCCCATCCTTCATAGTAAACATCGATGATAACGGATTTGTCTTCCGGAGAGGTGGTCGAAATATACACATATCCATCTGCTACAACCACTTCCGGTTTCCGAATGTTGCGTTCTTCGTCCTTCAGGAAAGTGACATCCGATTGAGCTACCCGAAAAGGCATCACCTTAATGGTGTCTTTGGTTTCAAACTCAAAATAATACACGCCATCGGGCAAATTGCTCAAATCGAACCCCTTGGAATAGGTACCCGACTTCTCAATTGTCTCGGTATAAAGCACAGCATCTTTCCTGTCTTTTAAAACCAATGTCGATCCTTGTTCCACATATTGAAGTGTAACCGATGTAACCTTCCCGGTAGGTTCGTTGGAAGAAAAGGCATACTCAGCGGAGTAACCTACGCTCGAAGCCGTCATGGCTGCGAGTACTAAACTAATAACTAATAATTTTTTCATGTTTTCAATTTTTTACTTTTTATGTCATTATTGACGATGCAAATGTATGCCGGGTCTTGCCGATAGAAAACATCAAATTTGACCAATATATATGCTCTTTTAACACACATTTTTGCAAATAAAGTATTCAATGTTAATATAGCATAGAAATGTGTTAAACGTGTATATACTACACTTTGGAAATAATGTACTTTTACCGCCTAAATAACCAGGAGTCATGTTAAATAAAAAACCGGCACTTGAAAAAATCAGCCCAAGTTTTGGGAGCTCCATATTGGTGAAACAACATTCAGAACAAATAGTTACTCACCAGGCTTTTTGGCATTTTCACCCCGAAATTGAACTTGTTTACGTAAACAAGGGTCAGGGAAAAGTACACATTGGCAACCATTTGTCGTACTTCAACAACAGCCAGCTATTGCTTTTGGGCGCCAACCTGCCCCATCATGGGTTTAGCGACCGACTTACCACCAAGGGCTCAGAAACCATCGTTCAGTTCAAACCCGACTTTTTGGGCGACCATTTTCTGACCATTCCTGAAATGAAACCCATAGCTTCCCTGTTGGAACGGGCAAAAAAAGGGGTGGTATTTAAAACAGAAACCAAACGCAAAGTAGGCCCCAAGATTGAGAAACTACTTGGATTGGAAGGATTTAAAAAGGTAATCCTCCTGCTGGAGATACTTAACGACCTGGCCGTATCCGCCGATTATACCCTATTGAATGTAGATGGTCTGGCTTTTGAAACTTCCATCCAAGATAGCCATAAGATTGATGTGATTTACAAGCATATCAATGCCAACTTCGAGCGGGTAATCACCCTCGAAGAGATTGCCAATGAGGCAAGTATGACGGTTCCTGCCTTTTGTAGGTACTTCAAAAAAGCCACCGGAAAAACATTTACCAAGCTGGTGAATGAATACCGTGTGGTACATGCCATTAAATTGCTGTCGGAAAGTTCCAAAAGCATCACCGATATCTGCTACGAATGTGGATTCAACAACTTTTCGCACTTCAACAAGCAGTTCAAGGAGTTTACCGGAAAGAGTGCCTCCAAATACCGTAGTGAGATGAAAAAGATGGTGCAATAATGCATCATTTCGCCCAACAGCGCAACACGAATGGTTTAAGGACTTTGGGTTGACTCTTAAATTCATATTAAAATAATTTTAAAAAACAATTTACCCGCTCAAGCAGAGTTTTAGTGTAAAACCGCTAAAGTTGACTAACTTTGGGGTTTATAACAGAAATAAGATTTTGCTTCAAATAGAGGACTTACATATTGCTTTTCCATCCAAATCGGGAGAAATTTCGGCGGTAAACCACATCAGCCTAAGCCTGGAAAAAGGCGAATCACTGGGAATTGTGGGTGAATCGGGGTCGGGCAAGTCCATTACGGCGTTGGCCATCATGGGCTTACTACCTCAGCAAGCCGTGATCAAGTCGGGGAAGATTTTATTCGACCAAACGGATTTACTGCAACTATCGCTGCGCCACATGAACCGTTTCAGGGGTAAACAAATTGCCATGATTTTTCAGGAACCCATGACCTCCCTCAATCCCGTTATGCGTTGTGGAGAACAAGTGGCCGAGAGCATGGTAACACATCAGAAAATAAATCGAAAAGTGGCATTAAATCAAACCCTTGCGCTTTTCAAACAAGTCAATCTGCCCCGTCCTGAAAAAATGCTCTACGCTTATCCCCACGAAATTTCCGGAGGACAAAAGCAGCGGGTGATGATAGCCATGGCCATCGCCAACAACCCGGAATTACTCATCGCTGACGAGCCAACCACCGCGTTGGACGTCACTGTTCAACAGGAAATACTGGATCTTTTGGACCAATTGCGCCGCGAGAAAGGCATGAGCCTGATATTCATTAGTCACGACCTGGGCGTGGTGTCGCGGGTGGCTCAGCGCGTGGCGGTAATGTACAAAGGCAACATGGTGGAGCAAGGGCTGTGCAGCGAAGTTTTTGCTCATCCGCAACATCCCTACACCAAGGGATTGCTCGCCTGTCGTCCGCCCTTGCACACACGCCCCGAGCGACTTCCCGTGATTGATGACTTTCTCTTTCCGGAAAAAAACCGGCCAATTGAAGTTTCGCTTAAAGTTATGGATATCCGTGAGAAAGCAATTTCTCCACCTATATTGGAGGTGAATAATTTGGTAAAAAGCTATGTCCTTGAGCGAAATTTTCTGGGTAAAGTTACCCAAAGTAAAGCCGCCGTTGATGAAGTGTCATTTGAAGTGTTTCCGGGCGAAACCTTGGGTTTGGTGGGCGAATCGGGCTGTGGTAAAACTACCCTGGGACGAGCCATCCTGCAACTCATTCAACCCGACAGTGGTCGGATTGTTTTCGAAAAACAAAACCTGACACTGTTCAGCCCTCGTCAGTTAAAGAAAAGCCGACGGCAGCTCAACATCGTGTTTCAGGATCCCTATTCATCGCTCAATCCACGGATGAGCATTGGCGAAGCCATCATGGAACCCATGAAGGTACACCGACTGAACGGCAATGCACGTCAGCGGCAAGCCAAGGCAGCCGAATTGCTCCAACAGGTGGGCCTGTCGGCCGACCAAATGCACCGATTTCCACATGAATTTTCCGGAGGTCAGCGTCAACGCATCGTCATTGCCCGCGCACTGGCCGTACAACCACGTTTTATCATCTGCGACGAAGCTGTTTCGGCACTGGATGTTTCCGTTCAGGCCAAAGTGCTCAACCTGCTCAACGACCTTAAAAAAACCTATGGTTTTACTTACATTTTCATCTCCCACGATTTGTCGGTGGTAAAATACATGTCCGACCGCATCATGGTGATGAAAGAGGGTAAAATTGTGGAGACAGGACCTGCTGACGATGTTTTTTATCACCCACAATCAACTTATACACAAAAACTTATATCGGCGTTGCCCACCCTCACAACGTCCACTTAATATCAAAACAACATGTCGAAAAAAAAATCAACCTACCCACAAAACGCCCTTGCAGGTGTTATTCTCAGCATCTTCGCCGAGAACCCTTTCAAAGCATATAACTACAAACAAATAGGCCATCTGATTGGAGTAAAAGATAAAGCAGGCCGCAATGTGCTGCACGAACTGCTCCTCGAACTTACCCAAAACAAAGATTTGCTGGAAATAAAACCCGGCAAATACCGCCTGAACCCTGAAAAATTGCAGGTACTTGCCAACAAGAAAAAATTCATCACCGGTAAGGTGGACATGAAAAACACCGGCAAAGCATACATCATCAGCGATGAGGGCGGCGACGATATTTTTGTGGCTTCCAACAACGTGGGCCATGCCCTCCACGACGACCAGGTGAAGGTGTTTATCTTTCCAAAACGCAACAACCACAAAACCGAAGGTCAGATTGTGGAGGTACTGCAACGCAGGAAAGACACCTATGTGGGCGTGCTCGAAGCCAATAAAAACTACGGTTTCGTTATTGCCGACAGCCAAAACATGCCCTACGACATATTCGTTCAGCCCGAACATATGAATAAAGCCAGGAATGGTGAAAAAGTATTGGTGAAAATCATCGACTGGCCCGAACATGCCAACAACCCTTTCGGGGAAATTACCGAAGTGCTGGGAATGCCGGGTGATAACGACGTGGAAATGAAGTCCATATTGGCCGACAACAATTTTCCGCTGTCATTTCCTAAGGAAGTGGAACAGGAAGCCGAAAAAATTGAAACACGTATCGGTGACAACGAAATCAAACAACGTAAAGATTTCAGGGAAACCTTCACCATCACCATCGACCCCTTCGACGCCAAAGATTTTGACGATGCCATTTCACTCAAAAAAATTGACGAAAATACCTGGGAAGTGGGGGTGCATATTGCGGATGTATCACATTTTGTGCAACAAGGCACCAACCTCGACAAAGAAGCCTACCAACGCGGAACCTCCATTTATCTGGTCGACAGGGTTATCCCCATGCTGCCCGAAAAACTTTCCAACAACGTCTGTTCGCTGCGTCCCAATGAAGACAAGCTGACTTTTTCGGCGGTGTTCAATCTGAACAACAAAGCAGAGGTCACCGGTCGCTGGTTTGGAAAAACCATCATCCATTCCAACCGCAGATTCACTTACGAGGAGGCACAGGAAATCATCGAAACCGGCAAAGGCGACTTTCAGCAGGAGGTCCTGGTGCTGCATGCTTTGGCTTCCCAATTGCGAAAAAAGCGCTTTAATAATGGATCCATCAATTTCAACTCAGAAGAAATCAGGTTTAAACTCGACGAAAAAGGTAAGCCCATCGAAACTTACATCAAAGTACAAAAGGAGGCCAATCATTTGGTTGAGGAGTTCATGCTGTTGGCCAACAAACATGTTGCCGAATACATTGGCAAACCCGAACCAAATAAAAAGAACAAAACCTTTGTTTACCGCATACATGATGAACCCAACCCTGAAAAACTCAACACATTCGTACAGTTTCTGAAAAAATTGGGTTATTCACTCAATGTAAATTCCAGGGAAAGTCTGGCAGCCTCCTACAACAATTTATTTGAAAAAATTCACGGCAGAGGTGAAGAAAACATGATTGAAACCATTGCCGTGCGAACCATGGCCAAGGCAGAATACTCCACCGATAACATCGGTCATTACGGACTGGCATTCCCCTTTTATTCGCATTTTACCTCACCCATCCGCCGTTATCCCGACCTGATGGTACACCGACTGCTGTTTAAATACCTGGAAGGCGGCGCTTCTGCCAACAAAGAAGTGTATGAAGAAATGTGTAAACACAGCTCGGAAATGGAACGAAAAGCCGTGCAAGCCGAACGCGACTCCATTAAATACAAACAGGTAGAGTTTATGCTCGACAAAGTGGGGAAGGTATTCGATGGAAGAATTTCGGGTGTGAGCAAATGGGGAATTTTCGTGGAACTCAACATTTCCAAAAGTGAAGGTCTGATCCGTTTTTCAGAACTGGATGACGACTTCTACTACCTGGACGAAGACAATTACCGCATCATCGGTCGCAAAGGAGGGAAAACCTTCCGCCTGGGTGATGATGTTAAGGTGCTGGTGAAGAATGTGGATATGGAACAACGGAAGCTGGACTTTGCATTGATTGAGTAGGCTAGGGTTCCGGGGCTCATCGCATCATATAACTTCAAGCGTGGACGCTTGAAGCTGTTGAGTTCGGGGGTTCAATGTATGATAAAACTTCAAGCGTGGACGCTTGAAGCTGGTGAGAAAAACTTCAAGCGCGGACGCTTGAAGCCGTTGAGGTGCATGGACACTTGAAGCTGGTGGGTTCCATCAATCATGCAGCTTTTTCAAATCAAACAACCTCCACGCTTCAGAACCTATGTGGCAATAAACAAAAAAGGGAACAACCAAATTGGTTATTCCCTTTTATTTTGAACTTGCGTTTCCTAATTATTTTTCTGTTTTCCCTTGCGGGTTGAGTAGTTAATTTTCAGCGCTCCTGCTTTGCGGAGCTCTTGCTTCACATCGGTAACGATACCCATCTTGGTCAATCCATCTACTTTAAGAGAGGTGGTGATGAATTTCTTATCAGCTTCATCGCGTTCTTCACGCTCTTTGGCTACAAATTCCTGAATATTATCCACGGTAGCAAAGGTGTCATTCAGCTGAATACGCGAGTTTGTACCATAGAGGGCCGTTTTTACGGGAGGGCCGATATAGATATAACTTACCAAAGATTTGCGCTCCAGCTTTTGTACTTCAGTGGCTTGGGGCAATTTGGTTTTTACCTTCAATGTTACCTCACGCATCACGGTGGTTACCATGAAAAAGAAAAGCAACATGAAAATAATATCGGGCAACGACGACGTGTTGATGGCCGGCGAGCCTTTACCTTGTTTGGTCTTAAATTTTGACATATTAGTTACCTCCTATATCTTCAGGTTCAGCTTCCGAAATGGCTACGGGTACGGCTGCATTCACCGCATCGATTTTGTCCTTATCGATGAGCTTATCGTACTTCATGCCAAATTTGTCCATCGAAAACCTGTCCTTGAGTTCGTTAAAAGCCGCCGCAAGCTGATTTTGCACATTGATATACATATCATACGACGTACCTCGGTCGTTCTTGAGCGAAATAATACCCTTGGAAATGGGAATTTCAGCGTCGAGTTGTTTAATGTACTTGGTCGTAACTTCTGGATAATCAGGATTGTCGGGGTGAACGGTAATAAAATCGATCACCTTATTTTTCAACTGACTGATATCTCCGGCTTTTCCATCGATAAGCAATCGATCCTGATTGTTGACCAAAATTTTCAGCACGTTTCGATCTTTTACATCAATATCCTCTTCATTATTTTCAACCGGTGGCGGCAGCTTCCTGGTAATCCCGGTGTCAACGTCCATTGTAGTGGTTACAAGGAAGAAGATCAGCAGGAGGAAGGCGATATCTGCCATCGATCCGGCATTAATTTCCGGGGCTGCTTTTTTAGCCATAATACGATTATTTAAACAATTTAATTACAGAAGCATACAATATGGAAAGCACAGTTAAACCAAAGGCGATATAGGTGGCATAAAGACCCATACCCACATATACTGAAACTTCAGCGGTGGTTTTTAGTTTTTCCAATTGAAAGGCAGAGAATTCGTTTCCGGCCAAGGCATATCCTACCAACAATACAACAGCAAAAGCAGCGACGCTAAAAAGAATCGTGATACCACTTCTAGGGTTGAGAATAATATTATAAATAGGGGAGAGAATTGTGATTAATACAATAATGCCCAACAATATGGCCGACCAGAAAAAGAATTCATTCATAAAGGGGTTATTCAGATCGCCTAACATTTCGGCAAGCGTTCTGTTAAAGTCAAACATGGTGTAATACAACACGCTTGAGACCACAGAAATCGCCAACAATACGATCAGAATCACTTTTGTTATGGAGTGAATACTATCTTTCATGATTCCTTATTTTTTAATGTGTTTGGCCAATATGTCGATAAATGCAATGGAACTGTCTTCCATATCATTTACAAGGCTTTCAATTTTTGATACAATGTAGTTGTAGAAAATTTGAAGAATAATAGCAACGATCAAACCGAATACGGTGGTCAAAAGCGCAACTTTGATACCGTCGGCAACTACGGTGGGGCTAATGTCACCGGCAGCAGCGATATCATCAAAAGCTTTAATCATCCCGATTACGGTACCCATAAATCCGAGCATGGGAGCCAGGGCGATAAACAGGGAAATCCAGCTAACACCGGCTTCCAATCGTCCGGTAACTACGCTACCGTATGCGATAACTGCTTTTTCCACTTCGCCAAGACCATCGTCGAAACGATTGATACCTTCGCTAAAAATGCTGGCAACCGGGCCACGTGTACTGCGCACTACTTCTTTAGCTTTGGCTACACCACCTTCGTCGAGGGCAGTTTCGAAGTTCTTGAGCAGCTTACGGGTGTTGATGGAAGCCATACTGAGGTAGATAATACGTTCGATGCTGATGGCCAAACCAAAAATAAGGGCCAGCAAAACGATTCCCATAAATCCGGGACCACCTTCAATAAATTTTTCTTTCAGAACCTGGTGAAACGATTGTTGTGCCTCGGGCTCGGCTACAACGGCCACATCCTGAGTAATCTCCTCAGCAACAGTTGTGGAGTCGCCGGCGATGGTTTCTGCAACGGGAGCGGTTTCCTCCTCATTGTAAACCTGTGCATAACTGTAATTTGATAAACCGGCGGTTATCAAAATAACGATGGTAAGAAACGCAAATAATTTTCTCATGATTGTAAAAATTGATGATCAGTTTTTTAGTTAACTTTTACGATTGGACAAAGTTAAAAATTTATTTCAGTTGGCAACAAATTATTTTCCCCGTCCTTGCGGAGAGAGCGGGATTCGAACCCGCGATACCCTTTTGGGGTATACCCGCTTTCCAGGCGAGCCTCTTCAGCCACTCGAGCACCTCTCCAAATTGCACTATTACTCAAAAAAGAACGGCAAAAGTATAAAAATATTACTTACTAACCATGTTTACATATGATTGGTAATGATTTAGAAACATTTCACATAACCCCAACCTCGAGTAACCATTGGTGTAGCTTATCAATCAACTCTTTAGACGAAAGAGCCAACGAAAAGGTTGGTTGTGTATCCTTAATATTGACAAACTTTGGGCTAACTGAACGAGCAATTTAACTGCATTTGGAATGACCGCACGACTTGCAAATCAAACAACCATCTTCGTAAACAACAGAATCTTCACCACAACTGGGACAAATGGTGTCGGCAGCCTCAGTACCGTCGGGAACATAGCGTTTCAGACTTCGTACCACGCCATTTCTCCATGTGTTGATATTGTCTTCGGGGAAGTTGAGATTGGAAATGAGGTCGATGACATAGGTTAGGGGCATCCCATGGCGCAACACGCCGGATATCAGTTTGGCATAGTTCCAGAATTCCTGTTCAAAACTACGCGACAGGGCAGGAACCACGATTTTATATCCTTGTTTGTCTTCAAACTGGAAGTCGTAGCGGGTGCGCTCGCCTTTGTTCTTGATTTTTATTACCCAACCCGATTCCACGTAAGGGGGCAAATAAAAATCTTCGGCTTTTCCGGTGAATACTTCGTAAGGCTTGCCATTGATTTTACCAATTACGGCCAACCACTTTTCGTAGTTGTTTTGAAAACGAATTACATCGGCTTCAATCACCTTGGGACGTGGTGGGGCTTTGGTTTCTCTAAAATCATCTTTGCCCGCTTCTTCTTTCTTCTCGTTGCTTACCAACACACCGGATCTCGATCCGTCGCGGTAGATGGTCATGCCCTTACATCCACTTTCCCAGGCTTTTTGATAAATCTGGCTAACCAGCTCTTCGGTGGCAGTTTCAGGAATATTAACGGTAACGCTGATGCTGTGGTCCACCCATTTTTGGATATCCCCCTGCATTTTCACCTTGCTTACCCAGTCGATGTCCGCGGATGAGGACTTATAATAAGGTGATTTTTCAATGATTTTATTGAGTTCTTCGTCGTTGAGGCTCTTTACCTCTTGAATGTCGTAACCATTGGCGCCGAGCCAGGTTTCAAATTTGGGGTGGAAAACCAGGTACTCTTCCCATGCATCACCCACTTCGTCCACAAAGCTTACCACCACGTTTTTATCGTTGGGGTTCACCTTGCGGCGACGTTTGTAGGAAACCATGAATACTGGCTCGATACCGGAGGTGGTCTGTGTACAGATGCTGATGCTTCCGGTGGGGGCAATGGTGAGTGAGGCGATGTTTCGCCGACCCACCTTGGTCATTTTTTCGTAGAGTTTGGGTGCATTTTCGCGGATACGTGCTATGAAAGGATTATTTTTCTCGCGTTCGGCATCGTAAAGCGGGAATGAGCCACGTTGTTCGGCCAATTCTACCGATGAATGATATACTTCGATGGCCAACAGTTTGTGTACCTCGGTGGAGAAAGTGATGGCTTCCTCGGAACCATAACGTAAACCCAAGGCTGCCAGCATGTCGCCTTCAGCAGTGATACCAATACCTGTACGACGACCTTGAATGGATTTTTCACGGATTTTTTCCCAAAGGCGTCTTTCCACCATTTTCACTTCTTCGTCTTCGGGATCGGCATTTATTTTGGCCAGAATGGCATCTACTTTTTCTATTTCCAAATCGATGATGTCGTCCATCATGCGTTGGGCAATGTGGGTATGTTTGGTAAACAAATCGCCATTGAAATAAGCGTCCTTTGTAAAAGGATTTTCCACATAACTATATAAGTTGATAGCCAACAACCGACAACTGTCGTAAGGACACAAGGGGATTTCGCCACAGGGATTGGTAGAAACGGTTTTGAAACCATAATCGGCATAGCAATCGGGGATGGATTCTTTGATGACCGTATCCCAGAAAAGCACGCCGGGTTCGGCCGAAGCCCAGGCATTGTGGATAATTTTATCCCAGAGCTCTTTTGGATTGATTTCTTTTTTTACCCAGGGGTTTTTGCTGTCCACGGGGAATTGCTGAACGTAGGGTTTATTGTCGCGCACAGCCTCCATAAACTCATCGTCGAGCTTTACCGAAACGTTAGCGCCTGTTACCTTGCCTTGTTCCAGTTTGGCATCTATAAAATGTTCTGCGTCAGGATGTTTAATACCAACACTCAACATGAGTGCCCCACGGCGTCCATCCTGAGCCACCTCACGGGTGGAATTGGAATAGCGCTCCATAAACGGTACGATACCGGTAGAAGTGAGGGCCGTATTTTTAACCGGACTGCCTGCAGGGCGAATATGGGTGAGGTCGTGACCCACGCCACCACGGCGTTTCATCAGTTGTACCTGTTCCTGATCAATCTTCATGATGCCGCCATAACTATCGGAGGAGCCATCGTTTCCGATAACAAAACAGTTGGACAGGGATGAAATCTGATTGTCGTTGCCAATACCGGCCATGGGGCTTCCGGCCGGAATAATATATTTGAAGTGATCGAGCACCTCAAAAACTTCCTCTTCGGTAAGGGGATTTTTGTACTTTTTTTCTATCCTGACAATTTCGCGTGCCAGGCGACGGTGCATTTGCTCGGGATTACTTTCGTAAAGGTTGCCTTTGCTATCCTTCAGGGCATATTTATTTACCCATACGTTGGCAGCCAAGGTATCGCCATCAAAGTACTCAACACTGGCTTTGGTAGCTTCTTCGTGTGAATACATTCTCAGGGTAGGTTTCTCCTCTTTTTTTACGTCGGGTGTTGGCATTTCCATCTCCTTCTCAGCCAAACGAAGCATGGAAACAGGATTTGTTTCCGTCTTTTCTTCTGTCATTTCCAATTTCAATCTTTCTTCTAAAACTCGTTCGTAAAAACTTTTTTCCTTACCTTGCTGCACGTCTTGCCCCACTTGATCTTTCCCGGCTTTTTCATCAAAATTTAAGTACAAATTGTTATCCATAGTTCAGTTCCGGTTGATTGATGATGCTTAAACAAACGCTTGTAAGTCAGTCCGCTATAAAATTAACAGACACTGCTTTTAAGCGGTGCAATATACAACACAATTATCCAGCAACGCTTGACAATTTATTAACAAAGGTTGTGAATAAAAAATAATCTACGGGAAATTAGCTCTTTAGAAAGGGTAAGTTAAAAAACATTTTTTTTTGAGTTTTTTTGGCACAATTTTGTGAGAGAGGTTGCTGTTATTTGCTGAAAAACATCTTGAGGGCAATGGCCAAAAGGATTACAGCAAAAATTTTCCGCAAAAGTGCTTCGGGAATATTCAGTGCAAATTTGGATCCGATAAATCCACCTACCAAAAAAGCAGCGGCAATGATGAGGGCATATTTTAAGTTGAGCGCACCCTCTTTGTAATAACTCCATGCGGCCAACAAACCGATGGGTGGCAACATCACCGCGAGGCTGGTTCCTTGTGCCTGATACTGATCCATTCCCAGGATAAAAACTAAGGCCGGAATGATGATAATGGCGCCCCCAATGCCAATCAATCCGCTAAAAACTCCGGCTACCAGCCCGATCAAAATCAGAATAACTACGATGGTAAGGCTCATTTTCATTGATTTTTGAAAAGTTAAGTTAGAAATCGAGGCTCAACGACAAATAATACACCGGGCGCGTTACCCTATAATCGTCCACACCCCACGACACATCACCACGCACAAAATAACCAAATAGGGTAGTGCGGGCACCCAAACCAAAACCTCCTACGATGGGCTCTTTTTGCACCACTACCGAAATGTGCATGGGGCCGCTGTCCACGTAGTTGGTGTACAAGGCATTTTCTTTGGAATAGGGATTGCTACCCGTCCAGGCTGTACCAATGTCGCCAAAGCCCACCACCTGAAACGACCTGAGAAAGCCTGAGCTTAAGGGTGTTTTGGAAAAATACTGGAATACCGGGAAACGCAATTCGCTGTTAATAACCATAAAACTATTTCCATTGCGGATGTTTTGGTTGAACCCCCTCATGTTGGTGGCCAGCGTTTGGTAGGCATAGTTCTGGTTGTAGTCAATGGGTGTATTTTCGTTAAACTTGGGAAACAACCAATTGTCGACCCCACCCATGTAATAGATGAGTTTATCACTGCCAAGGGAAGTACTTCCGGCAATTCGGTTGGCCCAGATGAACGTTCTGTGAATTTTTTGATAGTTGCGGTAATCGAAACCCACCACAATGAGGTTTTGTTGCTCGCCGTTGACCAGTTGGTGGTATTCGGCAAACAATTTATAACGCGTGCCATAGTAGAGGTTGGTTCCCGGACTTCGCGTATTGTCGAAAATAAGTTCACCTTTCAAACCCACCCAATGGTCGTATTGGTTGGGTGTTTCGAGGGTAGTTTGATCGGTGGCCATGGTTACCAGCATTTCGTTGCGGTACATGGCTGTTCCTTTGATGGCCAGTGCTTCGCTAAAAGGCCACTTGAGGGAATAAAACAACTCGTGGGTGTGAAACCGCTGAAGGGTATATCCATCGGAGCCTTCCAGGGTATTACGATGAAACACGATTTCCTTGTCGAGGCGCTTTTTGAGGTCGGCATAGCTAAACAAGTATTCATTATTGATCAGACTCATGTTCAGCCGTACCCCTCCAATAATGCGATGGTCTTCCATCAAATCGGTGATGCCTACCTGAAAAAACAGGTTAAAACCGGGATTGAGGTAGATGGGACTTCCTCCACCCGTAAAGGGTTGATATCCGTAATTGATATAATTGAAATCCACCTGAGAAGTAAGGTCGTTGATGAAGTATGAAACGTTGTAATTCAACCATTTGGGTATCACCAGATCTTTGCCTGCGGGCGGTCCGGTAATTCCGGGAATATTGCCAACAGGCACACCCGATTCAACGCTTTCGGTTAATGTGGAACCATACACTTCGTTGCCCTGCTCGTCCACAAACACCATCACAAAACCCTTGATCTGTTTTTTGGGGTTCTCCCCGGGTGGAGGATTTTCTTCAACGATGGGTTCGTCAACAACTTCTTCAACAGCTTTTTCAACAGCTTTTTGCTTTACTTCCGTTGCCGGATGTTTGAGTTGGTATTGGGTACGCAATTGTTGCATATAACGTGTATCGTTGAGGGTCAATCCCTTCACTTCATCGAACGGAAGTGCCTCTTCCACAAAAATCTGGGTCATGTCGTGGTTAAAAATGGACATGGCCTGCTTTCCCGCCCGGGGTGCCACCTGATGATGGTCGATATTCCAGGTGTAGTTGGTAACGGCTTTGGCATGAGTGAAATATCGGTAATGAACGGCGGTATCCACCGAGCTGACGGTGCTGTCGATAACGGCCAGGTAGTTGTTTACAATTCCGTTGGCGTCGCTCAGGTACGAAATGGTGTTGAAGGCATAGGATTGTGGTTGGGTTTCGTCGGAAAGCGGGGTATTGGTAATGCGCTTGAGGATATGACTGTGTGTTTTGAGGTCGTAAACAAAGAGGTCGAAATGATTGGGGACATCCACAACCAATTGGGGGCCAACACCCAGGGTGTCGTTTTCGCGATTGGAACTAAACACGATTTGTGAGGAGTGGTTGATAAAAGCCGGCGACAAATCCGAATAAATGTCATCGGTAATTTTCAACCAGGCGTTGGAAGCCATATCAAACACAAACACGTCGGATTGCCCTTGCTGGGTAGCCGAAACTACCAATTGGCGACCATCATCCGAATAGGCAAAGCTGTTAATTTTCTGAACGTTGTATAGTATGCGCTTGGTAAACTTTCTTTCTTCCAGATTGTACAGATACAACCAGGGCATTCCTTTATCTTCAATGACAATGGCCAATAGTTTGCCGGTGGGATGCCAGGCCAGCAAGGGATAGCTGTAATCGGTTTTGGTATCGATCATCACGCCCTTTTTCATGAGTTTCTTTTTCTTACCCGTTTGCAAATCCATGAGATACACTTTGTATTTGCCCATCTCGTTGGTGGTATAGGCCAACATGTTGCCATCGGGGCTGAGTGTGGGGCGATCGAAAACCACCTCCGACTTATATTTGATTTTCAACGGGTTGTCAGGCAGGAGGGTATTTCCCATATAGGGTGCATATTCCTCCCGATAGTAGGTCTTCCAGTCTTCGATGATCATTTTATAGGACTGGCCCGTAACATACAGGAATCCCTTGTCGATGCTGTTGCTCATACCTGTCATGTGGATAATATTGCTCACGGCGTCGAGTCCGTATCTTTCGGCGATAAACCGCCACAACGAATGACCTGCGTAGGTGGCATCTTCGCCTGTTAGGTTGTTGAGTTTATTGTATCTGCCCGAAAGGATACCGTCGCGTACCCTGTTGTCGAAGTCCACACTCCAATCGCGTCCCAACCAGGATATCAGCCCTACCCGATACCAGTCGGGCAAACTAAAAAAAGTGGCTGTTTTCACTTGCTGGGTGAGGGTTCCGCCAAACATCATCTGATTGAAGAGCACTTCGGCTATTCCGGAACGTATTTGTTCTTCAAAATTTACATGATTGCCATCAAAATACACAAACACCTTAGAACCAATAATATGCGTCACACCTCCCACATTGTAGTTATCGTCGGTCATGAGGCCGATGTTGCTTTGTTTGAGATCGGTTAAATTATTGAAAATGATAAATTGAAGACGTTTGTCGAGGATGGTTTGCATTTTGGCCTCCATCGACGGAATCTGTTCGGTGGCGTAACGTGCAGTGTATTGGGCCAGCTCTTTTCCGTTCAGGTAAAAATACGTGTCGAGGTCGTCGAATTTGTAGTAAGTCCAATAAAAATCGTTGTATTGAACCCTGTTTTTGCCAAAGGTTTGGTTAGACCCATTATAGAATTGAGCCGACGATGGTGTATGAACAAACAAAGCACACGAAATCAACATCCACTGAATGAAGATTATAACCCGCCAAGGTGGTACTTGTCTTTTTTTATTCAAACTCATGCACTATAAATGGAATGGCTAAATTATAACAAAAATTAAACCAAAATATTATCTTTTGGGAGATCGTTGGGGTTGTGATAATTATTACGACACTCATCTTGAAATAATATAAATGATGCTTTTGAACTCCGTTGGGAGTCAGATAAGAATCAAAATAATTTCTTTGCTATTTCTTCCCGGATAGGAGGATGAATTCCAGCGCTATGTTATTTACGGCAGTTAAATTTCTAATTATTGAGTCCACTCCGAAAAGTCGTTCATGCATGAAATGGCTGTTAAAATCATTTCGGTTAATATTTTCTCACATGGTACATAAAATGTATAATGTTGATAAACTGAATTTTGTATGAAAAAGACTCTGCGGAACTTGGCGAAAAACTTGGCGGGCTTTGCGGTTAAAAATTTGTTTTGTTATTTTTCGGGTTAGGTTCGATGTGTCTGTTTTAATCCGTTCTGTGGCATGGTTGATGTTGAAATCCCGAAGGGATGACATGTTTATAGAAACAATTGCCTAAACAAACCATACGACCCCGTCGGGGTCGAACAATATACGCCTCCATTGCTATAAACATTGGAATCCTTCGGATTCTTCTGAGGAACTTGGCGAAAAACTTGGCGGGCTTTGCGGTTAAAAATTTGTTTTGTTATTATTCGGGTTGGGTTCGATGTGTCTGTTTTAATCTGTTCTGTGGCATGGTTGATGTTGAAATCCCGAAGGGATGACATGTTTATAGAAACAATTGCCTAAACAAACCATACGACCCCGTCGGGGTCGAACAATATACGCCTCCATTGCTATAAACATTGGAACCCTTCGGATTCTTCTGAGGAACTTTGCGAAAAACTCCGCGAGCTTTGCGGTTAAAAATTTGTTTTGTTATTTTTCGGGTTGGGTTCGATGTGTCTGTTTTAATCCGTTCTGTGGCATGGTTGATGTTGAAATCCCGAAGGCATGACATGTTTATAGAAACAATTGCCTAAACAAACCATACGACCCCGTCGGGGTCGAACAATATACGCCTCCATTGCTATAAACATTGGAATCCTTCGGATTCTTCTGAGGAACTTGGCGAAAAACTCCGCGAGCTTTGCGGTTAAAAATTTGAATAATACTTATCGGAGTGGACTCAAATTTCTAATTATTATGATCGATCTATTGTGTATTGTAGAATAGACAACATTAAAGCTAGACATTTTTGCCCGACAAAACCCCTATCCCTTACCTTTCCCCAAAAGGGAAAGGCGATAGATTGTCGAAATATTAGAAATAACTTGTTATATACGTGTGTATTATCACTCCTCTCGATTAGGGAGGAGTTCCGATGCAGCGTGAAGGTGGGGTGTCGGGGCAAACACTTTTTTGCCTACAAACTACTAAATGAATGGTTTTGCGGTTGAAAAAATTTCGCGTGTTTCTATTGTACCACCAAAAATCTCATCACCGTCGTTTACATCTGGTCAGTTTGCACTATTTTTGACCTTTTAAACCAAAATTCCGTAAATGACTACCATCAAACAATTTGCATTTAATCCCTTTCAGGTAAATACCTATGTGTTGAGCGACAGCTCCGGTGAGTGTGCCATTATCGATCCGGGCATGCATGATGGTGGCGAGCAACTTCAGCTTACCGAATACATTCGTCAACAAGGTCTTACACCTGTTTTACTGCTCAACACGCATACCCACATCGATCATATTGCCGGCAACGATTTTGTGCAAAAAACCTATGGATTGCCCCTCACGGCACATCCCGAAGCAGCTGTTTTTCTCGATCATGCTCCTGCACAAGCATCGGTTTACGGACTAAAGCTTGAAAATGTGGTGGCCATTGAAAAATATGTGAATGAGGGTGATGTACTGACTTTTGGGAATACCCGTCTGGAAGTTTTTTACACGCCCGGTCATGCCGACGGAAGCGTTTGTTTTTATTGCGCCCAATCGAATTTTGTGATTACCGGCGACGTGCTTTTCAACCAAAGTATTGGCAGAACCGACCTGCCCACAGGTGATTTCGATTTGCTTCAGGAAAGCATCTGGAAAAAATTGTTTACCCTCCCCGAAACCACTTTGGTTTATCCCGGACATGGCCCGCATACTACCATTGGCGCCGAAAAATCGGATAACCCCTTTGTGGGCATCGGTCTTGACAATTAATATCGACAGCTCATTTTTAAATTAATTCAATCCTTTTGATAGACCAAGGCACCATACAAACCATTCTTGAAACTGCCCACGTGGAAGACGTGATAGGAGATTTTGTTACACTTAAAAAACGTGGTGCCAACTATTTGGGATTGTGTCCGTTTCACAACGAAAAAACACCTTCGTTCAGCGTGTCGCCATCCAAGGGCATATACAAGTGTTTTGGTTGCGGAAAGGCCGGAAACGTGGTGAATTTCGTGATGGAACACGAACATTACAGCTATCCGGAGGCACTCAAATATTTGGCCAAGCGCTACAGTATTGAAATTGAAGAGGAGGAAATGACTCCCGAAAAACAGCAGGAACTGGACGAACGGGAGAGCCTTTTTGCGGTAAATACCTTTGTCAATCAATATTTTATAAAAAACCTGTTTGAGTCGGAAGCCGGAAAAGCCATCGGGCTCACCTATTTTAAAGAACGTGATTTCAGGGAAGGCACCATCCGCGAATTTGAACTGGGCTACGCGCACGAAAGCTGGGACGACTACACCAGGGAAGCCCTGAAAAATGGGTTTAAAAAGGAAGTGTTGGTAAAAACCGGACTCACCATCGAAAAGGACGGAAAGCTATTCGACCGCTTTCGCGGAAGGGTGATGTTTCCCATTCACAACCTCACGGGAAAAGTGATTGGTTTCGGAGCACGCATTCTGTCGTCCGACAAATCAAAGGCCAAATACCTCAACTCGCCCGAATCGGAAATTTACTTGAAAAGCAAGGTGCTTTACGGAATTTTCTTCGCTCGTACCGACATTTCAAAGCAAAACAATTGCTTTTTAGTGGAAGGGTACACCGATGTGATTTCGCTCCATCAGGCGGGCATTAAAAATGTGGTGTCGTCGTCGGGAACCTCGCTCACGGTGGATCAAATCAAGCTCATCAAACGCTATACTCCCAACATCACCATTCTGTACGACGGCGATCCGGCGGGTATCAAGGCTTCCTTTCGGGGCATCGATTTGATTTTGGAACAAGGCATGAATGTGAAGGTGGTGCTTTTCCCGGAAGGGGAAGACCCGGATTCGTTTGCTAAAAGTCATCGCACCAGCGAAACAGAGGAGTTTATCAAAAAAAATGCAGTGGATTTTCTTACCTTCAAAACCAACCTCCTGCTCAGGGAAACCGAAGGAAGTCCCACCGAACGCGCGGGGTTGATTAAGGAAATCGTTCAGTCCATCTCGCTCATTCCCAATGCCATCGACCGGACAGTTTATATCCAGGAATGCAGTACGGTGATGGGCATGCCCGAGCAAACATTGATGAACGAACTCAACAAGCTGCTCCGGAATAAATTTGGCAAAAAGCATGAGCTGGAACCGGCACAAATACCGTCGGAAACCCCCATGCAATCCATCGAAGATCAGGTGGTGGCCGATCCGCTGAATATTAAATACCATGAAAATGAGCTGGTACGTTGGGTACTCACCTATGGCAACGAGCTCATTACCATGAAGAATGAAGAAACAGAAGAAGACATCACCCTGAGCATTGCAGCCTACTTTGTCAACGACCTGAAAGCAGACGGACTTGAATTTGAAAACCCGGTGTTCAACAAAATATTTGATGAATATGAAAAGGCCACCGAAAAAGGACAGACCGTTGGAGAAACATTTTTTGTGAACCATCCTGACACGGAAATTTCACAAACAGCCATTCAATTGGTTACTTCGCCCCATCACCTGAGTGAGAACTGGGAGAAAAACCACATTTACGTAAAAACCGAATCGGACGAGTTGCGGCAAAATGCCATCGAAGTACTGATGGCCTTCAAACACCGGCTGATTGGCAAACAGCTCAAGGAAATTGCCAAAAAAATGCAAACCACCACCGATGAGGCGGAGATTTTTGTACTCATGCAACAGCATTACGAAATGAAACAGCTGGAAATTCTCATTGCCAAAGAGCTCAACCGCCCCATGAATTTTTAAACCATGAAAAACAAAGACCTGAACATTTGGCAATTTTTGGCCGAAAAAATCCAACTTGACCTTCCCTCCTACTTGATGGTGATTGTGGAAAGCCAGGGTAGCAGCCCCGGACGAAAGGGTTTTAAAATGGTGGTAAACGCCGATGGCGAACTTACTGGCTCCATTGGTGGCGGCACCATGGAACACCGGTTGGTGGAGCAATGCAAAAAAATGCTGCATCAGGGCGACGACAAAATTTTTCTGAAAAAGGAAAACCATCATGCCGACAGCGATAGTCCTTCAGGAATGATTTGCTCCGGAAACCAGACCATCGCATTTTTTCCCATGGGCAAAACACAGCGGGAGCTGGTGCAGGAGATGGTTTTGGCCATGCAGCAGAAAAAACCTATCCAACTGTACTACAGCCCCAAAGGAATTATACTTGAAGAATCAGGCCTCCACAAAAAAATGCCCAAACCTCAAAATATCGAGGGGAATGATTGGCTCTTTTCAGAAGTTCCGGGCAGGCAACACCAGGTATATATTGTGGGTGGGGGCCATGTGAGCCTAGCCTTGTCGCAACAACTTGCCTTGTTGGATTTTCACATCACTGTTTTTGACAACCGAGAGGGGGTGAACACCTTTGTTGACAACCATTTTGCCCACGAGAAAAGGATCATCGATTATAAGGAGGTGAGTAAGTATATTCCCGAAGGCCCACCTATCATGGTGGTGATTATGACCCAGTTTCACACCAGTGATGCCTTGGTATTGTCGCAACTCATCCACAAAAATCTGGGGTATTTGGGCATGATGGGAAGCAAATCGAAGGTGGCGACCATCTTTGGCAGGTTGGAAGACAAAGGCGTTTCAAAAGAACTGCTCCAAAGAGTTCATGCACCCATCGGTCTGGATATCAAGAGTCAAAGTCCCGAAGAAATTGCGGTGAGCATCGCGGGAGAGTTGATTGGGGTGAAGAATGGGTGAGTTGTTGAGTTGTTGATTTGTTGGTTTGTTGATTCGTTGGTTTGTTGATTCGTTGGTTTGTTGAGTTGTTGGTTTGTTGGTTTGTTTAGTATGAACACGGGCTTTTATAAATTCGTTCGGGGTCAATTCATACCAAGATCAGGGATGTGATTTTTTGGTGACATTAGGTAATTAAAAAGGCCTTTTGGCAACCTTTTTTGATAAAACCACCGCTCCCAAAGAAGGACGAATCACAGGCGCAAGCGGATGCTTGCGGCAGTTTGGGGGAAATTTTTTACAGAGTTCAAGCCACGGAGAAATCCGGGGCTTTTTGTATTATCTGCTTTTCCAAAGTTTTGGGTCTCTACTTGTATGCAGAACAGCCGAAACGATAATGATTTTGTCCTTTTCATCAATTGTGTAATGTACCATAAACGGGAACGCGTTTAAAACGGCAGTTCTCACGCTGCTATATCGGATATTTGAAGCCTTGGGGTTTTGCCTGATAAAATGAACTTTTTCACGAACCTCTGCAGTAAATCTTATACCAAGTCCATTTTGTTGTTTATTATACCATTTGGCAGCTTCCCGAATATCTTCTTTTGCAAGAGGAAGTATTACTGATTTATACATTACAGTTCTTTTTCAATATCGTCCATGGCGGAATCAAAATCCAAAGCAGAACCGGGATTTTGTTTATAATCTTCAAGCCGTTTTAAAACCAAATCTTTGTGCCATTCGGGAATACTGACTTCTTCCTGTTCAATATCCTTGTATTTTTTTTTAAGGTCGTTCCATTCATTTATCGGAATGAATACGCCTGTTGTCTGCCCTTTGCTGTCTGAAATATATTGTAAGTTCATAGTCGTTTAAATTTTAGATGTGTAAGCTTGTTGTGTTTTATAATCCCTGATTACGGAATCAATAATAGAGAACAGGTGTACTTTAAAATCAGGCTTCATATCCTGAATCTCCTGCAACCTTTTTAATGTTTGCTTATCAAATGAGGAATTAATGCCTTCACCCACTAAATAATCTAACGAAACCCCGAAAGCATCAGCTATTTTTTTAGCAGCATCCACGGAAGGGATGGCAATGCCCCTTTCATATTTACTAATCATCTCACGAGAAACGCCACTTTGATTAGCTAATTCGGTCTGCGACCAATTTTTTTCTTTTCTTAGGTTCGTTATAATAACCGCTATTTTGTCCATATAATCCTATTTTGAGTCTTATAATGCTGTACAATTGCAAATATACGGAATTATAAGACGATATTAAAAACAATAATTCTCTGTTTGTTTGGGATGATAATCCCCACCACTCGTACGCCACCACTCGTACTCGTTTGAGCGAAGCGGTAACGAGTATGCCAATTTCTGCTTTCAAAGCGGGTTTCATAAAATCGGCAGTCAAGTTCAACCTCCATTTCCTATCATTTTCTTTTATATATTTGGGTCATGGTAAAAGTTGAGGAAATAGCAACAACCTATACGAATGGCACTTACGAAATAGAAACAGAGGCCAATCACCTCCACATTGCATGTTTCCTCTCACCCGAGTTCCCGGGATATCTGTTCAATGGGCAGGATATGGGGTTTAATCCCGACGGTGGATTTGGCAACATGCTTTTTTTGGAAACAATTGGGCGATTGAAACACTCAACTTTTAGTAATATAAGCGCTTTGGTTCACTTTTGGCACACGGCGGATAGATATGGGCACAAGCGGACGCTTGCGCCAGTTTGGGGTTCAACGTAGAGACATAAGCACAAGCGTCCGCTTGCACCGGGATGTGGGGGGGGGGGGGTGCCCCAACTTCAAGTAATATCTGCACTCAAGCCCACTTAAGTCACTTTATTATCCTTACTTTCCCACACCAACACTGGCCGGCACCGAAAGATGCGCCTGCACCAACAGCCATTGGTCGTCGATTTTCTGTACAACACCGGTAAAGCGTAACCCTTCGTAGGTTCGTGCCTGTCCTTTGTAGATGAAGTTGTAGTTGAGCGACTCGGCAAACCAACCGGTATTTCCGGTGCAGTTTACTTTGATGTACTGATCGGAAACGGCAATGTAGGTTTCGCTAATTTGAGAAAACTGATCTTTTACGGCGTTCTTGATGTTGATCCACCCCATCAGGCGGTCGTCGCTGTCGGTTCCATACAATATTATGTCGGTATCCGGAGCCCAGATTTTCTGAATTAAGGCAAAATCCTGTTTTTCATTGGCAATCACATATTGCTCCAGCAGATTTTCGATGGCCAGTTTATCGTCCCTGCGGTTGGTTTGCTTTTCGCAATCATTACAGGACGAAAAAAACATGGCTATAAGAATAAAAATAATGGTGAAATTTGTTTTCATGGCGAGTTTTTTTGGTTGCTGAAATATTGCCGTGAAGATACTAAAAATCAATCTGAAAAGTCAAGTTTTGAGTTATTTAGAACCGTTCCAGAAAACCACCCCAAAACATCATAATGATCAGTAAATAAATAATTTAAAAAAACTCCTTTGTAATTTCGGCAAATAGTTGTAAAATTGCAGCCATTTTAAACCAATGACTTTCCATCGTAAATGAGTGATCGATTAAGACAACTAAAAGCACTGAAAAAAATAAGTCTTTTGCTACTTATTGCATTCAGTTTGAGTAAGATATCCTATGCTCAACATGGCCACGAAGAAAAGGATAATGTCATCGAAAAATGGCAGGAAGAAATTGCAGAAGAGGACTTCAAAGCCGGCGACATGATTGTGGAACACATCACCGATGCTTACGAATGGCATATCATCACCATTGGACATACCCATGTTTCCATACCTTTACCGGTAATGCTTTACGATGAAGGTAAATTTGTCTTTTTCATGTCGTCAAAACTGCATCACGGACACGAAGCCTATCAGGGTTATTATGTTTCTAAAAAGGACATGAATTCGGGAAAACTTGTCCGCAAAGGTGCCTCCGGAGAAGAAATTCGGCCAACCCTTGATTTCTCGTTCACCAAAAACGTTCTGGCCATTTTCATGAGCATCTTCTTCCTGAGTTTTATCTTTATTTCGGTGGCCAAGAGTTATAAAAAACGTACAGGAAAAGCACCCAAGGGTCTGCAATCGTTGCTCGAACCCATTATTTTATTTGTTCGCGACGACATTGCCAAGGCCTCCATTGGCGAAAAAAACTACGAAAGATATTTACCCTTTTTGCTCACCATTTTCTTTTTCATCCTCATCAACAACATGTTGGGGATTGTACCCTTTTTCCCGGGAGGTGCCAATATTACCGGAAACATAGGCGTAACAGGAGTTTTGGCGGCTTTCACCTTTATCATCACCACTTTTAGTGGCAATAAAAACTACTGGGTGCATATTGTCAACGCTCCGGGTGTACCATGGTGGTTGAAATTACCCATCCCTTTGATGCCTGTGGTGGAACTTATTGGCGTGTTTACCAAGCCTTTCGTGCTCATGGTTCGTCTTTTTGCCAACATCAGTGCAGGACACATCATCATCCTGGGTTTTATCAGTTTGATATTTATTTTCGGCGAAATCAGCGCAGGATTGGGATACGGCGTATCGGTGGTATCCATCGCCTTTTCCGTTTTTATGGACGTGCTCGAAATCCTGGTGGCCTTTATTCAGGCATATGTATTTACCTTGCTTTCGGCCTTGTATTTTGGCATGGCCACCGAGGAAGCACATCATTAATATTGAAACCATTAATCACTAAATAAAATAGAAATTATGGACTTATTAGCAATTTTACTTCAGGTAGCAGCCGATTTGGCTCCTTATGCAAAAATGGGAGCCGGTTTAGGTGCCGGTATTGCCGCCATTGGCGCAGGTATTGGTATCGGACAAATTGGTCGCGGTGCTGTTGAAGCCATTGCCCGTCAGCCCGAGGCTGTTGGCGATATTCGCTCCAACATGATTATTGCAGCTGCACTGATCGAAGGTGTTGCCTTCTTTGCCATTGTGGTTTGTTTGTTGATTGTATTCTTGTAATCGACCATACCACCCACGGTTGTTGAGTTGTAGCGGTTGGCTGCTGCTCAACAACCACAACTTTAAAAATGAAATAATTAAAAAAGATAGACTATGTCGTTGATCAATCCCGGATTCGGACTGGTTATTTGGATGACCCTGGCTTTTGGCATTTTGTTGTTTATTTTGGCAAAATTTGCCTGGAAACCCATTCTGGCCTCCTTGAAAGAGCGCGAAGACTCCATTGAAAACGCATTGCTGGCTGCCGAAAAAGCCCAGGAAGCCATGGAGGAACTCAAACTTGGTAACGAAAAACTGCTGCAGGAAGCCAAGGAAGAACGCGATAACATCCTGAAAGAAGCACGGAAGTTGAAAGAAGTAATTGTAAACGAAGCCCGCGACAAAGCTTCAGCAGAAGCCAAAAACATTATCAGCGGTGCCCGTGAACAAATCAACGCCGAGAAAAATGCAGCCTTGGCGGAAATTAAAAGCACCATTGCTTCGTACTCCATTGACATTGCTGAAAAAATCCTGCGTGAAGAGTTGAAAGACAAGAAAACGCAGATGGCTTACGCCGAAAAACTGCTGAAAGAAGCCAGTTTAAACTAAGAAAAATACCGGCATGAGAATCAATTTGTTATCAAGAAGATATGCTGAGGCCGTGTTTGGATTGGCTGAAGAGTTCAAGCAAGTAGATCGGGTAAATACCGATTTGTTGCTTGTGGCACAAGTTTTTGCCGAAAACCGCCCCCTGAGAGCCCTCATCAAAAATCCGGTGATCGATTGGCACAAAAAGGTAAAAATATTGGAAGATATTTTTAAAAAGCATGTGAGCGAACTCACCATGAAGTTTCTGTCGCTCATCACCCGTAAGGGTCGCGAAGCATATATTCCCTTTATTTGCGATGCTTATCACGATACCTATCAGGCATACAAAAACATCCTCACCGTTCAATTAACCACCGCCACCGAGGCTAACGACAAACTGCGTCAGGATGTCATCGGCAAGATGAAATTGGCCACCAAAATGAACATCGAACTGCAAGAAAAAGTGCAGGAAAAAGTGGTAGGCGGATTTGTACTACATTTTAAAGATTACCAATACGACGCCACCATCCTCAGTGAGCTAAATAAATTAAGATCAGCGTTTTCGCATGAATTGTACATCAAGAAATACTAATAAAGAAAATAGATAAGCTATGGCAGACATTAAACCGGCTGAAGTATCAGCCATTCTTCGTAAAGAACTTGCAGGATACGAATCGGAAGCGGTACTCGAAGAAGTGGGTTCCATCCTCCAAATCGGAGACGGAATTGCCCGTGTTTACGGCCTATCAAATGTGGAAGCCGGTGAATTGGTTGAGTTTGAAAAAAACGGACTCAAAGGCATCGTGCTCAACCTGGAAGAAGACAACGTGGGTATCGTGTTGCTGGGCGAAACCGAAAACCTCAACGAGGGTGATACGGTAAAACGTACCGGACTGATTGCCTCCGTGAAAGTGGGCGAAGGATTGCTGGGTCGTGTGGTCAACACCCTGGGCGAGCCCATCGACGGCAAAGGCCCCATACAGGGAAAAACCTATGAAATGCCTCTGGAACGTAAGGCTCCCGGTGTAATTTACCGCCAGCCGGTAAACGAACCCCTCCAAACCGGTATTAAAGCCATCGATGCCATGATCCCCATCGGACGTGGACAACGTGAGCTGATTATTGGCGACCGCCAAACGGGTAAAACAGCCATCGCCATTGATACCATCATCAATCAAAAAGAATTTTACGAAAAAGGCGAACCTGTTTATTGTATCTACGTGGCTTCCGGTCAAAAAGGATCCACCGTGGCCAATATCCAGCAAATTCTGGAAGACAACGGCGCCATGGCCTACACCACCATCGTGATGGCCTCAGCCTCCGACCCTGCTGCCATGCAGTTTTACGCACCCTTTACCGGTGCTGCCATCGGCGAATTTTTCCGCGACACAGGTCGTCCTGCCCTGGTGGTGTTCGACGACTTGAGTAAACAAGCTGTAGCTTATCGCGAAGTGTCGTTGCTGCTGCGTCGTCCTCCGGGACGTGAAGCCTATCCGGGAGATGTGTTTTATCTTCACTCACGTTTGCTCGAAAGAGCCGCGAAGATTATCAATGCCAACGATATTGCACGCAACATGAACGATATACCCAACTCCATCAAAGACATCGTAAAAGGTGGCGGATCGCTTACGGCACTGCCCATCATCGAAACGCAAGCCGGCGACGTAAGTGCCTATATTCCCACCAACGTAATTTCCATTACCGACGGTCAGATATTTTTGGATGTTGACCTGTTTAACTCAGGTATTCGTCCGGCCATCAACGTGGGTATTTCGGTATCCCGTGTAGGGGGTAATGCCCAGATAAAAGCCATGAAAAAAGTGGCCGGTACCCTGAAACTTGACCAAGCTCAATACCGTGAGTTGGAAGCGTTTGCCAAATTTGGCTCCGACCTCGACCCTGCTACCATGGCGGTACTCGAAAAAGGAAAACGCAATGTGGAAATTCTGAAACAACCACAGTATTCACCTTTGCGTGTGGAGCAGCAAATTGCCATCATCTTCTGCGGATCGCAAAACCTGTTGTCGAAAGTTCCCGTGGAAAAAGTAATTGATTTCCAGGCCCAATTTTTGATGAACCTCGACGACCATCACCCCGAATTGCTCAAAGAATTGGCAAAAGGAAAATATACCGACGAAATCACCGAAAAATTGACCAAAGTAGCCGCAGAAGTGGCACGTCAATATGCAGAAAAATAATTGATTCAGTAAACTATGGCCAGTCTTAAAGAAGTAAGAGTAAGAATTGCCTCGGTAAACAGTACCCGACAGATAACCAGTGCCATGAAGATGGTGGCCGCTTCAAAATTGAGGCGTGCTCAAAATGCCATCCAAAACATGCGCCCCTATGCCCAAAAACTGCGTGAAATCATGCAGGATTTGAGCAACGACCTGGAAGGTGCCGACGAAGGCAAATTTTCCGTAAACCGCGGCGATGGAAGCATCCTGATTGTACCCATTACTTCAAACCGCGGACTTTGTGGTGCGTTCAACACTACCGTGGTAAAAGATTGTATTTCGCTGGTAAACAACCAGTTTGCAAGTCAGTTTAAAAACGGAAAAGTCGATTTTTATTGCATTGGCAAAAAAGGTGCCGACGGTTTGGTATCCGCGGGCATCAAACCCATGGAATTGAACACCGAAATATTCGACCACCTCAACTTCAGCGATGCCATCGTGATTGCCGAAGAAATGATGCAAATGTTTCTGGACAAAAAGTACGACAAAGTGATTTTGGTTTACAATCAGTTTAAAAATGCTGCTTCACAAATCCTTCAGGTGGAACAATTGCTCCCCGTTGGCGAAGTGAGCAAGGACGAAAAAAGCAATGCTGCCGAAACCAAAGCCAACTATATTTTTGAACCAAGCAAACACGAAATTCTGGAAGCCATGGTACCCAAAACCATCAAGGTTCAACTGTATAAAGCATTGCTCGATAGTTTTGCGGCCGAACACGGCGCACGTATGACCGCCATGCACAAGGCCACCGAAAACGCCGACGAAATGCTCAAAGACCTCAAACTTAAATACAACAAAGCCCGTCAGGCATCCATTACCAACGAAATTTTGGAAATCGTGGGTGGTGCCGAAGCGCTCAAAGGTTAAATGAAATAATTTTCCAAAAAGCGGGTAAAAGCTGGACTTTTACCCGCTTTTTTGCTCTAAAAGGCTCATTATCAAATGAGATTTTCATAATATATTCCGGTTTTTTCTTGCTTTTTGATTTTTGAAGCTTTAATTTTGAACGGTATAAACCACACAACCCGTGGCAATAACCAAAATTTTAGGCAATGAAAAAGCTGATATTTGTTTTGGCATTCATGGTTTTTCCATCGATGCTGTTATTCTTTATGGCAGGTTGCGACCCTGCAAATAACGACGACCCCACACCTTCCGGTCAGGTAGGCGACACCCTCTGGATACACACAAAACCTATCCTGGAAAACAGCACCTATATTTCCAATATCCCCCTGGCCATTGGTACCGACGGAACCATTTATTACGAAGCAGATGGAGGCACCTTGAACTGGGAATCGAGCAGAATATATGCCATCAACAAGGAGGATGGAACGTTGAAATGGATGACCGAACCCCTGGCCATTTGGCATCCCAACAGCAACATCGTGGTGGGAGACAACGGAACAGTGTATATACTGTCGTACACCAGTTTGTATTCCATCGATCCGGCCACGGGAGCCTTCAATTGGGTTTGGGAAGTGCCCAACACCCTTCCATACGATGGAAATGATGTTTATACTTATGGAGAAGTGGGAGGATTGGCCCTGTTGAATAATGGAGATTTAATATTAAAAACCAATGGTTCCGGCGTTTACTACAGAGCCATGTATTGCATCAACCCGCAGGGAACCATCAACTGGTACCGATTTATTGGCGCCTCCGGCATGAATATTTCAGTGGGCAGCACAGGAACCATCTTCGATTATGAATACGATCAGGGAATTTATTATCTGTATGCCGTAAATCCGGGCGATGGAAATGTGTTGTGGCGCAAACAAATGAATTACACCGGACATGCCGCCAACAACATTGCCATCACCAACAACGGCGATTTGGTATGCAACGTGAGTGATTCGATGGTACTCGTGAACCCCTCCAACGGAAGTTATATTTGGAAAGTCATCATGGCTACTTCGGAGAAATCAAAAATTATTGACGTCAACGGAGAAATTTATATTTATGACCAATGGTCGGGCTTGCATAGGGTGGATGGGCAAAATGGCAGCGATTTGGAAGTGCTGAATGTAGGATATGGTTGCATTTTGGACAACGCAGGTAATTTGTATCGCGTTGCAGGCGAAAAAGTGGTGTGCTATAATAATCAGGGAGAATCTCTTTGGGAGTTCGTTACCGGTGGCGCCAACTCCAATAGCATGGCAATCTCCAACAACAACATCCTTTATGTGGCCAGCAGCACCAGCGTTTTTGCCATACAAACGGATTCGCCCCTGGGACAAAGTGGTTGGCCGTGTCCGGGACATGACAACCGAAACACCTACAACTATAGTAAACACTAATGTTTTAGGAGTTTGGTATTCGCGGATGATCTGCTCTCGCCAACACCCGTGGTATGAAATTGTGCCGAAACCTATCAGCAAAATTCGGTGTAAATAAACTACCTTTGCTGAAACATTACCATCAACCGTGATTACCAGCGAACTCATTCATCAAAAATCGGCTCAACTACACGACCAATTGGTCGACATTCGCCGTTATTTACACCAGCATCCCGAGTTAAGTTATCAGGAAGAAAAAACGGCTTCCTATCTGAGTGAATTGCTGACAAGTTGGGGAGTTGACCACCAAACCGGAATTGCCGGACACGGAGTTGTGGGTTTAATAGAAGGTAAAAATCCGGATAAAAAAACCATTGCCCTGCGTGCCGACATGGACGCCTTGCCCATCACCGAAGCCAATCAGATTCCTTATAAGTCGATGAATACAGGCGTAATGCATGCATGTGGTCACGACGTGCATATGACTTGTTTGTTGGGCACAATCAAAATTCTTCAGGGCCTTAAAGACCAATTTGAGGGAAGCATCAAATTTATTTTTCAACCTGCCGAAGAATTACTTCCGGGAGGTGCCCAACAAATGATCAAAGAAGGTGTGCTCAAAAATCCGACGGTGGACATGATTCTGGGGCAACATGTTTTCCCTGAAATGGAAGCAGGATTGGTAGGCATCAGATCGGGGATGTACATGGCATCCTCCGACGAAATCAACCTGACAATCACCGGAAAAGGTGGTCATGGTGCCATTCCTGACAAAATCAACGATACCGTGTTGGCCATGGCCCAAATCATTGTGGCCCTTCAGCAGGTGGTGTCGCGAAACACACCTCCACGCATCCCGGCAGTACTTTCTTTTGGCAAGGTAATCGCCGATGGAGCACACAATGTTATTCCGTCGGTGGTCATTGTTAAAGGCACTTTCAGGACTTTTGACGAACAGTGGCGACAAACCGCACATCACCTCATCGAAAAAATTGCTCACCACACCGCCGAAGCTCATGGTGTTCAGTGTGAAGTGGTTATCGACAAAGGATATCCCGTTGTTTACAATCATCCCAAAGAAACCGAAATGATTAAAGAAGCCGCCATCGCTTACCTCGGAAACGAAAAGGTGATTGATCTGGACATACGCACTACGGCAGAAGATTTTGGTTACTTTTTGCAGGAGATACCCGGATGCTTTTACCGACTGGGAACACGAAACGAATCACGAAACATCCATTCAAATTTGCACACCAACACCTTCAACATCGACGAAAGTGCCCTTGAAACAGGTACCGGACTGATGACATGGCTGGCGTTGGAAAGTCTTCGAAATAAATAACCTATCATGCTTGTTGGCGACAAATCATATCAAACCGTTTGGATGGAGGGCACTTCCGTCTTTATGATCGAACAAAACCTGCTACCCTTTGAATTTAAAATTCATGAATGCCCTACCTACTGGGACACCTGTATGGCCATTACCGACATGGTAATCCGGGGTGCCGGAGCCATTGGTGCAGCAGCGGGTTTTGCCATGGCACAAGCCTTTGTGATGCAACGCAACCGCGACCGCGCCATCACCATCCGTGAAGCCCGACAGGACATTGAATCCACTCGACCCACGGCCAAAAATCTGTTTTATGCCGTGGACAGGGTATATCGCGCAGGACTTATTTCGCCCGAAAACGCCGTGGTGGAAGCACAGAAGGTAGCCCGAAAAGATGAAAGCGACTCCCGCAGAATTGGTGAAATTGGCAACGGGCTGATTGGACAAAAAGCCAATATACTTACCCACTGCAACGCCGGCTGGCTGGCCTTCGTGGACTATGGCACCGCCCTGGCTCCCATTTATCTTTCACAGAAACATGGCAAGGATGTTTTTGTTTATGTGGACGAAACCCGACCCCGCGGACAAGGAGCACGACTTACGGCCTGGGAGCTTCACAATGCCGGAGTGCCCCATGTGATCATTCCCGACAATGCTGCTGCCTCGCTGATGGCCTCAGGAAAAATCGACCTGGTAATCGTGGGAGCCGACCGCATTGCTGCCAATGGTGATGTGGCCAACAAAATAGGTACCCTGGGACGGGCTATATTGGCCAAAGAGTATAAAATCCCGTTTTATGTGGCGGCACCCACCTCCACTTTCGACCTGGAGTGTAAAACCGGAAAACATATCCCCATCGAAGAGAGAAGTCAGGACGAAGTGCTGTATCAGTCGGGCATGGACGCCAACGACAACTATGTAAAAATCAGGGTAGCCTCTCCCGGATCACCGGCATACAATCAGGCATTCGACGTAACCCCTGCCAAATACATTACCCGAATTATCACCGAAAAGGGACTGGTGCATGCCCATCGCGAATCAATCAAGTGGCTGATGGCTCAAGAGTAGTACGGGTATTAAGGATTTGAAAATTTACCCCTAAAACCTTCGGGGTTGAATATTTGTTCCCGATCCTCAAGATTACCACGTCACATATCCTGTTTGGTTGAATGAATTGAAACAGAATCCAAAGGATTCCAGTGTTTATAGGTATTCAAGGATAAAATGTCCGACCCCGTCGGGGTCGTATTATTTGCTGTGCTACCATTCATTTCTCCACTTCAAGCGTCCAATCTTAAAGTTTGCCCCCATTAACCCATTGATCCATTAATCCCACTGATCCATTGATCCCATTGATCCATTGATCCATTGATCCCATTGATCCATTGATCCCATTGATCCATTGATCCATTGATCCCATTGATCCATTGATCCATTGATCCCATTGATCCATTGATCCATTGATCCATTAACCCATTGATCCTTCCAAACCAAAAACAAGTCGTATTTCGATCAATTTACCTATTTTAGTCGTGAACTTACACCTCCGCGACTTAGCGGTGAAAATTTACAATCCATATTGACATGAAAACCTACCAATACAAATACCCCCGACCTGCGCTCACGGTAGATATCCTGATCGTGGCAGGAAACAAGGATCACCTGCAAATCCTGCTCATCCAACGCAAAAACCCGCCTTTTCAACACCATTGGGCACTGCCCGGGGGATTTATGGACATGAACGAAACGTTGGAGCAAGCGGCTGCAAGAGAATTGGAGGAAGAAACGGGATTGATATGTGGGAATCTACAACAGTTTAAAAGTTATAGTGCCATCAACCGCGATCCAAGAGGAAGGACAGTATCCGTTGTTTTTTGGCAAAAACTACCTGCCATTGCCCCGATAAAAGCGGGTGATGATGCCAAAGAGGCCCAATGGTTTTCCATAAGTCAACTTCCTGAGTTGGCTTTTGATCATGGGGAAATTGTGGAGGAATTTATTGTTGAGATCCTCAAACCTCTTCAATAACCGGAAGCTCATGACCGTAAACTCATTTTAAAACAGAATAATTACCTTCGCTCCCTTTCCACCCATTTTTATTACTTTTGCTCCCTAACTTTAGATTTTCATCGTATGAAAAAACTGTTTTTTGTAATCACCTTATTTTTAAGCATTCAACTGATGGCACAAACCGAAAAACCTGAAACGTTGGTAATTATTCACACCACCATGGGTGATATTACCGCCAAATTATACAACGACACACCGCAACACCGCGACAATTTTATCAAACTGGTAAAACAAGGCTGGTACGAAGGATCGCCCTTCCACCGTGTGATTAAAAACTTTATGATACAAGGCGGCGGCAATGCCGATGGTCGTCAAGATCCGGGATATA
Organism: Bacteroidales bacterium; assembly: GCA_965140775.1. Taxonomy (GTDB): domain Bacteria; phylum Bacteroidota; class Bacteroidia; order Bacteroidales; family F082; genus UBA6244. The sequence goes on from OZ223471.1 coordinate 4,114,985, forward strand.
CCATTCCTGCTGAGTTCAGAACCAACCATTACCACAAAAAAGGTGCTCTGGCAGCAGCTCGCATGGGCGATCAGGTAAATCCCCAAAAAGCCTCCTCCGGTTCACAGTTTTATATTGTTCAAGGACAGGTGGTTCCTCCTGCCTATCTGGATAGATTTGCAGCGCAAACAGGCGTTACCTACACCGATGAGCAGAAAAAAACCTATTCAACCCTGGGTGGCACCCCTCATTTGGATGGCGGATATACCGTGTTTGGTGAAGTGGTGGATGGCATGGATGTGATTGATAAAATCGCTGCCGTTGAAACGGGTCGTGGTGATGTGCCTACAGTTCCCGTTACCATGACTATCGAAATTCTGGAATAATTTTTAATTAAATAAGACCCTTTCGAAATGAAAGAAAAAATATCGGCCTTGCTGGCAGACATCAACCAATTTAAAGCCGCCAACCTGGAAGAGCTGGAAGCGTTCAGAATCAAATACCTGAGTAAAAAAGGGTTGATTCCTGCCTTGTTTGCCGACTTTAAAAACGTAGCTGCTGAAGAGCGTAAAGAAATGGGGCAACTGCTCAACGCATTAAAAAATGAGGCGCAGGAACGCATTGTGGTCTTGCGCGAAAGTCTGGAAGTAGCTCCCGAAGAGAATAAATCGGACAAAGACCTGACCTTGCCCTCCATGGCATCGTTGGGTACAAGGCATCCGCTTTCCATTGTCCGCAGTGAGATTATCGATATTTTTGCCCGCATTGGCTTTACCATTTCGGAAGGTCCTGAAATAGAGGACGATTTTCATAATTTTTCGGCACTCAATTTTCCTGAAGAACATCCGGCACGCGACATGCAGGACACCTTTTTCATTGGTAAAAATCCTGATCTGGCCTTGCGTACCCATACTTCGTCGGTACAGGTTCGGGTGATGGAAAATAGTCAACCGCCCATCCGTACCATTTCACCCGGAAGGGTGTTTCGCAATGAGGCCATTTCGGCCCGTGCCCACTGTATCTTCCATCAGGTGGAAGGCTTGTACGTGGACACCAATGTTTCGTTTGCCGACTTAAAACAAACCTTGTTTTACTTTGCCAAGGAACTTTTTGGCGAAAAAACCAAGATTCGTTTTCGTCCGTCCTATTTTCCGTTTACTGAACCCTCTGCCGAAATGGATGTTTCGTGTAATATTTGCGGGGGATCGGGCTGCAATATTTGTAAATATACCGGTTGGGTAGAAATTCTGGGTTGCGGTATGGTGGATCCCGCTGTGCTCGAATCCTGCCACATCGATAGCGAAAAATACACCGGTTTTGCCTTTGGCATGGGTATCGAACGTATTACCATGTTGAAATACCAAATCAACGACTTAAGGTTGTTTTTTGAAAACGACGTCCGCTTTTTGGAACAGTTTAAGGCGGGATTTTAGTTCATAATTCAATATGCGAGGACAGTTTGACAATTTGAAGATTGGCTTACACCGAAGTAATTGAACACGGATAACGCTTCCAACATCCATCGGAAGGGACAGAGAATACAGATTTTAATCCTCTGACCCCTTGATCGTTTGAACATTTGAACACTTGAACCCTTGAACTCTTGAACCCTTGAACCTCCAAATGATACAACGAACCAAAGGCATTGTCATTAAAACCATTACTTACGGCGAATCGGGGTTGGTAGTGAAGGTATTCACCGAAGAATGGGGTATGCAATCGTACCTGGTGAAAGGCATTGGCGGCAAGCGTTCGGGCAACAAGTCGGCATTTTTTCAACCCCTCAACCTGCTTGATTTGGTGGTATATCACAAGGAAAACAAGAGTTTGCACCACCTCAAAGAGGTTCAGCCTGAATATGTGTATCAACATGTGCACAACGATGTGGTGAAACGTTCATTGCTTCTGTTTGTGAATGAGTTGCTTTACAAATCACTCCACGAAGAAGTAGCCAACAGGTCGTTGTTTCACTGGTTGCATCACGCACTCATCTGGCTCGATTTGGCCGATCACCATGTGGCGGATTTTCACCTGATGGTGATGATTCAGTTGAGTCAACATTTGGGTTTTTATCCCAAAAAAGGGGATGCCCGCACCTACTCGGTATTCGATTTGCAGGAAGGATTGTTTGGCCAACAGCTGCCTTCCCATCCCTATTATATTTCGGGGGAAGTGGTTATGCACCTCATTCATTTGATGGATGCGTCCTTTGAACTCAGCTCCGCGGCCACTGCCTTTTCCACCGCCCAACGCCGCGATTTACTGGACACACTGATCACCTATTACAAACTTCATATCCCGTCGTTTACGGGATTCAAATCGTTGGAGATTCTTAAGATGGTGTTGAGTTGATTCAGGGGAGCCGAAAGCAACGTGATATTTCTATCCTTAAGTTCCACATTGTGTGGAAGTCTCTATTAATTTCCCATGTAAAAGTCAGTATTTTTCGCCTTTGGCAAAGCATATGGATAGATCTATAAATTATTAAAGGATCGTACCCTCCCCCATCCGGAACAAAATAAATCACATGGAAATTTTTCTACCCTTATTGGCTCCAAAGGGAGTGCTAAAACAAAATTTAGACTCTTGCTAAAACTTTTTCAATTCTATATCGGCATGATACTTTAACAACAATAATGACAACTTCAATTTATGGTTGGGATAATCAAGGGATGAATATTGCTACAGCGCAGCAAGATATTTATAAAATACTGGAACAAAAAACAATATCAGCTCCGGTGGAGCGAAACCCTTTTCTATCTATAAAACACAAAAAGTAAACTTCTCGGTGTTATGTTGTCACGGTGCGCTGCACCTCGGAGTTATGCAACTACCTTTTTTATAAAGATTGCGGTGCGCTGCACCTTTTGGCGATTTTTTTGTCTTTTTTCCTAAAAAATTTAATAACCTGTGAACGACTGCCAATACCGACTATGAATTGAAATGAGCTTTAGGTTCACTTCACTTCTTAAAGACTGTCTAGATTTTTCCTTTAGCGAAAGCATATGGGTAGATATCTATAAATTTTTAATGGATCGTACCGTCCCATCCGGAACAAAATAAATCACATGGTAATTTTTCTACCCTTATTGGCTCCTAATGGAGTGCTAAAATAAAGTTTAGACTGTAACTATAAAATCTCCATCCCAAAAACAGCGACAAATTCCTTTTTTAATACTTCCTTCACTTCGTTTTCATCCACTTCCCTGCCCAGTTCCTTTTGGAGGCTGGTTACGCCTTTTCCTACAATACCACAGGGTACTATGTAATTAAAATAGTCGAGGTTGGTGTTGATGTTGAAGGCAAAGCCATGCATGCTCACCCAATGGGAGGTACGTACGCCGATGGCGCAAATTTTTCTTGCTTTGGCAGGTATTTCTGTATCGAGCCAAACACCCGTGGCTCCGTCGGAACGTGTGGCGGTGATGCCGTAGTGATGCAAGGTACGGATAATCACCTCCTCCAACTGATGGATATAAGCCTTGATGGAAACCCCAAAATTGTCCAGATCGAGGATGGGATAGCCCACCACCTGACCGGGGCCGTGGTAGGTGATATCGCCCCCACGGTTGATTCTAAAAAAGGTAGCTCCCTTGGAAGCCAGAAAATCTTCGTTGATCAGCAAGTTGGATTCGTCGCCGCTTTTGCCCAGAGTATACACATGCGGATGGGCGCAAAAAAGCAGAAAATTGGGTGTTTTTTGAGGAGATTCGGCTTTTCGGTTCTCCTCTTTTGCCTTCACCACACGGTCGAAATATTGCTCCTGCATTTCCCACGCACGGCCATATTCAATCAGTCCCAAATCGTGGTATTCCACTTGGTGGTTGATGTTGTTCGGATTTTTCATGGTCAATCGCTTTTACTTCTCCACGTGTTTTTCGGCGCGGTAGGATGAACGTACCAACGGACTGCTTTCCACAAATTTAAAACCCATTTCGAGTCCGGCCACCCGGTATTCCTCAAACTGCTCCGGCGTAACATACTCCTTCACCATGAGATGTTTTTTGGTAGGTTGCAAATACTGACCAATGGTCACCACCTGCACCCCAACCGCACGCATGTCGCGCAGGGTTTCGAGCACCTCTTCGGGCTGCTCGCCCAACCCGACCATAATACCCGATTTGGCTACACATTTGGATTTGGCAATAATGCCCAAGGTGTGTAAACTGAGGTCGTATTTGGCGCGGCTCCGTGCCCAGGGAGTAATTCGGCGAACCGTTTCGAGGTTGTGAGAAATTACTTCCGGACCCGAATCAATCACCAACTGTATTAAATCTTCTCTGCCGTCGAAATCAGGAATCAGGGTTTCGAGGGTAGTTCCCGGGTTAAGTTTTTTTATTTCTTCCACCGTTTTGGCCCAAATGCCGGCACCCAGGTCGTCCAAATCGTCGCGATCAACCGAAGTGAGCACACAATGTTTGAGTTTCATTAGCTTTACCGACTCTGCTACCCGTTTGGGTTCTTCCCAGTCGGCGGGTTTGGGTCGTCCGGTTTTTACGTTGCAAAATCCACACGAACGTGTGCAAATATCTCCCAGTATCATCAGGGTAGCCGTTCCGCGTCCCCAACATTCGTGCATGTTGGGGCAATGTCCGCTGGTGCAAATGGTATGAAGTTTATTTTTTTCAACAATCTCGCGCACGTTGACATATTCCTTTCCGGAAGGAATCTTGATTTTCAGCCAATCAGGTTTGCGTAGGATGGTATCTTTATGTTGGGAATCCATGTTTGTAAAGTTTAAAGGGGCAAAATTAGCAAAACCCTTCGAAAGGGAAGCGAATCGGGCTTACTAAAACACCCGGGAATATTTGTTGCACGCCAAAGATCCAAATAGCTTTCTAACTAATACTGTAACTGTTATTTATAATGATTTTTAATTATTAAAAATTTAACTTTGAGCCCTTATTTATATTCAAAACCAACCAATCATAATGAAACGAAAATCTACCTTTTCTGCGAAATCGTTGTTGATTATCGTATTTACCCTGGCTTTTGGCATGGCCATGGCTCAAAATCAAACAGTTAAACTTGATAACCCTTGGGGCAAACAAGGTATTACATTGCTGAAACAAAGTCCGCAAAACCTACAAGTTAATTTCAGTGTGGATGATTATGTGGTGACCCCTACGCCCATCGGTAATGAAAACATGAGCACCATCACCATGACCGGTGTTATTCTTCAGAACAGCGAAGGAGCCCCCAACCTGCCGGCATACAGTAAATTCGTAGCGGTACCACAGGGTGCCACCGTATCCGTCAACATTGCTGACAAACGGGTTGAAACTGTTCCCGGTTTAAAAATTGCGCCGGCACCACGTATTCCCAAAGACGACGATTTGTCGCCGCTGGAATACAAAAAAAACCCGGAGATTTACAGCAAAAACGCCTTTTACCCCGAACAACCTGTCATTGTATCTTCACCTATGAAGATCCGTGGTTTGGATGTGGTACTGATCAGCGTAAGCCCGTTTCAATACAATCCCGTTACCGAAGAGTTGATTGTAAACCGCGACATGAAAATAGAAATCGACTTTGAAGGTGGCAATGGTGTATTTGGCGACCAAAGATTGCAAAGTCGCTGGTGGGAACCCATCGTACACGATGCCGTGCTGAACGAAGCCTCCATCCCCGATTACCAAACCAGTATGCGCTCCACCAAAGAAACCGGATGCGAATATGTGATTATTGCCCCCAACGATCCTGTTTTTCTGGCTTGGGCCGACACCATCCGCATTTTCCGTCAACGTCAGGGAATCACCACCCAGGTGTATACCATTGATGACGTGGGAGGCAATACCACCGGTGCCATCGAATCGTTTATCGACGATGCCTACAACAACTGGGATACCCCTCCTGCCGCCGTATTGTTGATTGGCGACTACGGAACCAGCGGCAACACCATTGTATCGCCCGTTTGGGATAACTACTGTATTTCCGACAACTTTTACTCGGATGTGGATGGCGACGACTTGCCCGATGTGGTATTGGCACGTATGACCGCCCAAAACGCGGCACAATTGCAAGTAATGGTGACTAAATTTTTGAATTACGAACGCAATCCACCCACAAATCCCGGATTCTACGATCATCCCATCACAGCCATGGGTTGGCAAACCGAACGTTGGTTTCAGATATGTTCGGAAGTTATTGCCGGATTTTTGGAAAATGAATTGGGCAAATCTCCTGTACGCGAAAACGCCATTTATCAGGGAGATCCGGGTGCAGGAACCTGGTCAACAGCTACCAATACCTCCACCGTATTATCCTATTTCGGACCCAACGGACTGGGATATATTCCTACTTCGCCCAACTACCTCACCGATTGGGGCGGTAATGCTACGCGCGTAAACAACGACATCAACGCCGGAGCCTTCATGCTTCAACACCGCGACCACGGAATGGAAACCGGTTGGGGCGAACCCTCCTACACCAACACGAGCATCGACGGGCTCACCAATACCGACCTTACGTTTATTTTTTCCATCAATTGTTTGACCGGAAAATTCGATTGGAGCAGCGAATGTTTTGCCGAAAAATTCCACCGCTACACCTTTGGCGGACACAACAGTGGCGCTCTGGGAATTACAGCTGCCACCGAAGTTTCCTATTCATTTGTTAACGATACTTATGTTTGGGGGATGTTCGACAATATGTGGCCCGACTTTATGCCTGATTATGGCACCACACCCGAATCGCGCGATTTGCTTCCCGCTTTTGGAAACGCTGCCGGTAAGCACTTTTTGTATCAATCGTCGTGGCCATACAACACCAGCAACAAAGAGGTAACCTACTACTTGTTCCATCACCACGGTGATGCCTTCTTGCGCTTGTATTCAGAAGTTCCACAGGATTTGAACGTGGTTCATGGAAGTATCCAACTGGGCGGAATCGACTTCTTCACCATTCAGGTGGACGAAGGTGCTTTGGTTTGTTTGACCGTTGACAACGAAATTATTGGTTTGGCCGAAAGCAACGGACAACAAATGGACATTCCCATTATTCCTCAGCTGCCCGGCACCATTATCGACTTGGTGATTACCAAACAAAATTACTATCGTTACGAAACCCGTATCGGCGTTATTCCTCCTGATGGTGCATACTGCCTCTACGCCAACCATACCGCCATCGACACCCTGGGCAATGGCAACAACAAAGTTGAATTTGATGAAGAAATTTTGGTTGATCTGGAAATGAAAAACCTGGGCAACGAAGACGGAATCAATATTTTGGTGGAATTGGCCACCGACCCATATGCCACCTTTATCGACTCCACCCAACTGTACGACACCATTCATGCGAGCAGTACAGCCATGGCCAACGGAGCCTTTAAGTTTAAAGTAAGCAACGGTATCCCAGACCAGCATGTTCTTCAGTTTGATGTAACAGCTACCAACGATCTGGATTCGCTTTGGACCAGCAAATTTAACATCGTGGTGAATGCCCCCAATATCAACCCCAGCAGCATGGTCATCGACGATTCGCAAGGAGGTGATAACAACGGCAGACTCGATCCGGGCGAAAGCGCCGACATGCGTGTTACCATTGGTAACAACGGACACTGCATTATCAACAACGTAGTTTGCGAGATGGTGGCCTACAATCCGTTTGTTACCGTTGAAACCGACCCCATCAATATTCCAACGCTTACTCTATTTGGTACCCAAACCCTTGTTTACCATATCACCGTGGCCGATGATGCCCCCAACTCCATCATCGCCGAAATGCATTTTAATGCTTCCGCTGCCGGATATAGTGTCGATCGGGTTTATTATCCAAAAATCGGATTGTTTTTGGAAGATTTCGAAACCGGAACATTTGATAAATACGATTGGGAACAAGCCGGAAACCTGCCCTGGACCGTGGATCATGTGTATCCTTACGAAGGATATTACCAAGCCAAATCGGGCGCCATTGGCGACGACCAATCTTCGGAATTCTTTATCACCTACACCGTTATGGAACCCGATACCATCAAGTTTTACCGCAAGGTTTCCAGCGAGGCCGATTTTGATAAACTGATTTTCAAAATCGACAACAACGTGAAAGGTACCTGGTCGGGATCCAAAAGCTGGGCTCAAGTGGCTTATCCGGTTTCTGCCGGCACACATACCTTCAAATGGATTTATGAAAAAGATTACGCGGGAGCCACCGGAAGCGACTGTGCCTGGGTAGATTATATCGAATTGCCCACCATGATGGTAAGCACCGTATTTGCAGGACCCGACGACGACTACTGTGCCAACGCCACCTATTTCTGCGATGGTTCGGCCACCAACTTTGCCAACTTACAATGGACCACCTCAGGAGATGGTACCTTCAATATGGACAACGTGCTGAATCCGGAATATACTCCCGGAACAATTGATGCAGCCAACGGATCGGTGGAACTCACCCTCAACATGGAAGATGTTACAGGCGAGTCGTTTTCCGACACCATGATTCTCGAACTTTCCGGCGGACCCGACGCGCCAACCATGCCCACAGGACCCGATTATGTTGATTTATACCATTTTACACAAAGTCAGTACAACACCCAAGCCATGGCCGGTGTAACCGGATACACCTGGACACTTGACCCCGAAGAAGCCGGTGAAATTACTGATCTTGGATACATGGCTATTGTGGACTGGAACCCTGACTTCATGGGTAATGTTGCGCTCACCGTTAGTGCCCTGGATGTTTGCGGAACAGGTGAAGCCTCCGAACCTCTGTTGATTGTTGTGGATAATACCGTTGGCGTGGGTCAACATGTGGCCGAAAGTGTAACCATTGCCGTAACACCCAATCCCAACAACGGTGAATTTGAAATAGAAGTTCAGTCGGCAAACGATCAGGACATCCACTTGAAGATGATCAATTATATGGGTGTTGAAGTGCTGAATCAACAATATATGCCTGCCCATGGATTTACTTACCACCTGGACAGAAAAGACCTTGCTTCAGGTATTTACATCATTAAAATTGAACAAGGCGACCAAACTTTCACACAAAAAGTTTTGTTGGCCAGATAATATTTGCATGCCATGGAGCATAAAAAGCCGGTTGGGTTAAATTCCCAACCGGCTTTTTTTTACTTTTGTTGATGTGCTTAAATACCGATTATGTATTGAAATAAGCTTTAAGTTCGCTTCGCTCCTGAAACCTCTTCAATTCTATATCGGTATTATACTTACACTAGGGTAGTGCTAACGTTGATTTATAAATGGTATAACACAACAACATGAAAACTTTTTTCCTCCTCATATTTTCCCTGACAGGTTTTTTAATCTCATTGCCGGCACAACAAACCGTTCATCCGAAACATGTGGAAAATCAACTTTTGGTGCAACTTGCCGCCGGCCAAACAATGGAACAGGTGATGCCACAAGCAAAAAAGTCGGGTATTGCGTCCTATCAGGTGATTTCGCAGCGACTTCAGGTATATTTGCTCACCTATGACGAAACCAAAACCAAAGCCGAAGACATGATGGCGAGCTTAAATTCCATCAAAGGTGTGGTAAATACCCAAAAAAACCATGTGGTTTCGTTAAGAGAATCAGACGAAACCTGCTTACCCAACGACGAATATTTTGCCAGCGAATGGTCGATGCTCAACACAGGTCAATCCGGTGGATTGCCCGGAGCCGACATCGATGCAACAGCAGCCTGGGATTACACCACCGGTGGACTCACCTCACTGGGCGACACCATTGTATTGGCCATTATTGATGGCGGCTCCGATTTGAATCACGAGGACCTCAACTTTTGGAAGAACCACATGGAAATACCCAATAACGGAATCGACGACGATGGCAATGGTTACGTGGACGATTACGATGGGTGGAATGCGTACAACCACAGCGGAAACATACCCCTGCACAACCATGGCGTTCATGTAACCGGCATCGCTGCGGCAATGGGGAATAACGGGTTGGGGGTTTGTGGTGTAAACTGGGGGACGAAAATCATGCCCGTGGCCGGCTCCTCTTCCAACAACGAAGCCACTGTTGTTGAAGCACTTTCGTATATTTTTGCACAGCGCGAAAGATACAATCAAACCAATGGTGCCGAGGGTGCGTTTGTGGTGGCCGACAATTGTTCGTTTGGCGTGGATGGCGGACTTCCGGAAAATTTTCCCATCTGGGAAGCCATGTATGACAGTTTGGGACATATTGGGGTGCTGAGTGTGGGCGCGACGGCCAACAAAAACTGGAATATTGACGTGATGGGGGATGTGCCCACAGGTTTCAGTACTCCTTTTTTGATTTCCGTTACCAATACCACCAAGCAGGACGTAAAATATACAAGTGCGGGTTATGGCCAAAACACCATCGATCTGGGCGCTCCCGGAACCATCATTATGTCGTGTCGTATTAATAGCGATTACGGAACCAATACAGGCACTTCCATGGCCACACCACATGTAACCGGAGCCGTTGGTCTTTTGTATGCGGCTGCCGACACCAATTTTATGAATATTTACAGGGCCTATCCGGATTCGGGTGCCCTGTTGGTAAAAGCGGCCATCCTCAACGGAGTAGATCATCTTCCGGCATTGGATACATTAACCCTCACCGGTGGAAGGCTGAACGTGTTTAATGCCTTGAAACAAATATATCTGGGACCCATCATGCATTTTGACGCCTGTTCGGTGACCGACTCACTGGAGCCCAACAGTACCGGCACCTACGACCTGATACTCACCAACACAGGTCAGGCAGTACTGGATTTTAACCTGCTGATTCCCGACCAACCCAATTGGATTGATGTTACCGCCACTCCTTCACAGATTACACCTGAGGGAGAAAGTATCATCCGGCTTACATTCAACAGCACAGGACTTGCCCAGGGCAGTTACTTCTGTAACCTTCTGGTACAATCAGCAACATTAAACACCAAAATTATTCCCATCACTTTGGTGGTAGATTCGAGTGTTGGATATCCCGAATTAGCCATCGATGGCAATATCAGGATATTTCCCAACCCGTTTTCACACAAACTTGTATTACACATAGCCTCCTTGCCGGAAAAAGAATTTAGCTTATTGATTTTCAATCAGATGGGAGAGGTAGTTTCTGACACGAAGAATATTCACCAAGGAAATAATGACTTATCCGAACATACTGCCGGACTTCCCAATGGAATGTATTTTTATCGTATTGAATCGGCTCAGGAAGTATTGAGCTATGGTAAATTGATTAAGCAATAGCTTTTATTTGGAGATCCAGTAAGCCGGATTTTGGGGTACCGAACCTTTTCGCACCTCAAAGTGTAATTCGGTTTCCGATTTCAGGTTGGTATGCACCCTTCCCAACAGTTGTAGGGTTTTTACCTGATCGCCTTTTTGCACAAATACCTGATCGAGGTTGGAATACACGGTAAAATACTCCCCATGTTTTACGATAACGGCAATGTTGGTATTGGATATTTTGGTAACGCTGGCCACTTTTCCATCAAACACGCAACGGGCATCACTGTTTGGAGAGGTGGCCATGTCCACCCCATTATTTTTGGTTTGCACTTTTTTCAACACGGGGTGTTTGTGTACGCCAAATGTTTCGCTGATAACACCCCTTTCGAGAGGCCAAGGCAATTTGCCCTTGTTGGCGTAAAACGAATTGGACAAGGTTTTTTCTTCGGGGGTAAGTTCGTAATTGACATTTTTTCCGGGCGACACCACTTTTTTGGTTTCGGCGGTGATGATGGCTTCTATTTGGTCGGCCAGTTTTTTCGACTCCCGTTCTTTGTCACGCAAGGCACTTCTGAGTTGTTTTTCCTGTCCATTCAATGAAGCTGTTACTTTGGTTTTTTCCAGACGTTCCTTTTCGAGGAGGTACACCTCGGTACTTTCCTGCGAAAGCAGTTGGTTCAATTTTTCCTTTTTCTGTGTAAAAGCAGTTAGTGCTTGTTGTTTTTCGGTTTCCTTTTCAGTGATTTCGGCCGCTTGCTTGCGGATATAGTCGGCCAGTTGATCGAGATAGCGCATGCGTTGATAGGCCTGATTGAGGCTTTCTGCCGAAAAAAGGAAAATCAGTTTGTTGTAGGCTGTTTTGTATTGGTAGGCATACCAGGCCATTTTGGCGTATTCTTTGCGCAGCAAATCGAGGTCGCGGTTGAGGTTGCGAATGCTCAGTTCGGTGGTTTCAATACTGGTATTAAGGGCGTGAATTTCAAGTTTGTAGTTGGCCAGCAGGTTGTTTCTTTTGTCAATTTTTACCTCCACCAGTTTCAATTGATTGAGCGACGACTGCTTGTTGGTCAGCACTTCAGATATCAGCTTGTTGGTATAAGCAATTTCGGCTTCAAGTTTCTTCCGTTTATTTTCCAATTCCTGCTGCGATTCCTGCGCATGCAGAAATAACCCCATGAGGACAAAAAAAATCGCGGTAATACCTTTAGCCCAGTTTCTCATGACCATTAATCTATCATCTTATCATACTTTGACGGAATACTGAAAGGAAAGGAAAGATCCTCGTTAATTTCGGCTTTACCAAAGTCAACCAACAAATGAATGGTACGATGGCTGTTGATGTTTATCCGTATTTTGGAGGGAAACAGCTCGCCGGCGATTTCCACATAATCGTCGTAAAACACCTGAAGGTTATTTACATTTTCTTCACCTTTTTCTTTGATGTCGATGCGGCGGATTCGGAAATTATCGGGGTCGAGCCATATCTGTTGCACCAACACATGGGTATCTATTTCTCCCGATTTGATGTAACGCTTTATTTTCCGTCGTTCCCGGATGGTAATTTTATACAAATCGCCGTCCACCGACGATTTAAATTTGTTTACATCGTATTGGGTGAGGTCGTTGCCCACGAGCATGGATTGCAGCAAGTCGTAATCGATGGTGGTATTGAGCAAGCTGTCGATCAACTCATACCTTCCGGTAAAATAGCTTTTGTTGAGCCTGTTGATAAACATGATACTATCGTTACTCAACAACACACGGGCTGCCTCGATACCCAGAGCCGGACTAAACGACATCCAGATGAGGCTATCGTTTTTGATGCGCAGTTGACCCCTCAGGTTTGTTTTTTTCCGATCCTGCTCGTACTCCAGCGAAAATTTAGCATTTAACGTATTAAAATTGAACTGGTTTTCATTCATTTTGGCGTACAAAAAATCGAATCCATACTCCTTAAGCGATCGCCGCAAGACCTGTTTGTTGGTCTTACATCCGCTGATGGCCAGAAGCATGACAGCCAAAGAGAGCAAAAACCCTATGCGAAACCTACTATTCATACAACTTTTTATCTTTTATTTTCTTTTTCAACAGGTCGGAATGTTCCGGTTTTTCGGCTGCTTTTTTCCAGAACTCGATGGCTTTCTGTTCCTTACCCAATTTAAAAAGGATATCGCCATAATGTTCCAAAACCACACCGCTTTCGCTTCCTTTGTTGTTGTATGCTTTTTCAATCCACACCAGTGCTTCCTGATAATTTCCTTGTTGATAAAGCACCCAAGCGTAGGTGTCGAGGTTATTGCTGTTGTATGGGTCGAGTTCAACCGACCTTTTGGCCATGGCAGCAGCTTTATCCAAGTTTTTCGACTGAAGTGAAAGATAATAGGCGTAATTGTTCAACACCAGCGCATTATCAGGATTCAATTTCAGGGCTTTATCGTAGGAAGCAAAAGCTTCTGCAAACTTATTGGTGGCATGATAGGTATCGCCGAGGGTTGAAAAAAACTGTTCCAGCAAGGCGTTGTTATTTACCACGAAATCTTTCCCTGAATTCAGGTAAGCTTCGGCTTTCACATAATCTTCAAGTTGAAAACTGGCCACTCCGGCCAAAAAATAAGGCAAGGGGTAATTGGGAAACAAGTCGACGGCCTCTTCACTGTCTTTGGCCAACAGGGCAAAATCGTTGAGATTTAAATCGCAAAAAAGCAACTGCTCCCAAATGGGGTAACTGCCCGAGTCTTCCTGCAATATCTCCTTAAAGATGGGGCGTGCCTTGGCATATTCACCATTTTCGTAGAGCATGGTTGCATAGAACGTGTGCGAGAGGCTCTCGTCGGGATGAGCTTTCATGAGTACCTCCGACAATTCCAGGGCATGTTTTTTTTGCTGTTCCGACAAGTCGCCTTTGTAATAATTGACCAAGATATTGATTTTGGTACTTAAATCCAGTTGGGTATTGGCCAGTCCTAGTTTCAATTCCTCAAACGAACGTTCGGTATCCCCTTTTTTGTTGTAATAGTCGGCCAGAGATATGTGCACATAAGGATCGGAGGGATTGAGTTCCACAATTTTCTCATAGGCATTGACGGCCTCCTCATCCAGACCATTTTTGGCACAAAATTCGGCCATGAGGGCATAATAGCGAGGGTCTTGTGGATTGGAATCGATGAGTTTCTGAAACTCCTCCACCCCCTTTTCGGGTTCTTTAAGTTTTTCGTAAAAGCCCACTTTTTGCAATGTAAGGGCCTCGTTTATACCCACTTCCTCTTCCAGTTTGTTGTAGGCCACGATGGCTTTTCTATAATCGCCTGTATAATAATAGGCAAAAGCCAGTTCCTGAATAAAGTCGATATCGTTGGGATATTCTTCCGACAGTTTTTCGTAGCTTTTTACGTAATCATCATAATTTCCTTTGGCTTTGCACACATTGGCATACAGTACCAGGTACCACCGGTTTTGGTCGTCGAGTTCCACGGCTTTTTTTGCGGCATCCAATGCTTCATCCAGGCGATTCATTTTTTGGTAAAGTTTACCTATTTCGTACCAGGCAGCGGCATCCCGGGGATTGATTTCGAGTGCTTCGTTGAAGAGTGCCAGGGCACCCTCTGCGTTACCCTTTGTTTTTTCCACAAGTGCCTTTCCAAACAAGTCGGCTTCCTGCAGATGTTCTTTTTCTGTGAGTTCTTTGACTTTGTTTCCCGATCGGCGGTTCTGCGAAAATCCGGTATTTGACAGAAAAAGTAAGGTGATCAGTATCAAGAACAGTGGTTGATATTTCATGCCCGGTGTTTGTATAAAATTCGATTATTTTTTTCCTGTATGACCAAATCCGCCGGCACCCCGGTGGGTTTCTGAGAGGGAGTCTGCCAATTCCAATTGAGCCTGCACGTGGGCGGAGATAATCATTTGAGCAATACGTTCTCCGTTTTTTATCTCAAAAGACTCGTTGGACAGATTCACCAAGATTACTTTAATTTCGCCACGATAGTCGGCATCGATGGTACCGGGCGTATTTAATACGGTAATGCCGTGTTTGGCTGCCAGTCCGCTGCGTGGGCGCACCTGAGCTTCATACCCAATGGGGAGTTCCATGTACAAACCCGTGGGAATGAGGGCTCTTTGTAAGGGGTGCAACACAACGGGTTCGTCCAGAAAGGCCCTCAAATCCATCCCTGCGGAGGCCGGGGTTTCGTATTGAGGCAGCGCGTGTGGCGACTTATTCATCATTTTTATTTTCATCTCTCAGCCGGATTAAGTCACTTTATATTCAAGGCAATTGGCAAAAATAACTAAAAAAAAGCGGTATTCAGATGATTTATGAATATGTAACAATTTGGTGCGACAAGGCTGGGCATGAAAGGCCACGGTGACGCACGTACAATAAGGTTGCCGCATATCATTTCTTCCCCAAAAACTGTTAAAAAGTAAATATGTATGAAAAAACCATGAACAACTTCCGAATTAATTCAATATTTTTGTTGGTCTGAAACCTATTAATATTGAGATAATTTAGAGTACATTTTAAATAAACCGCCACGTGTTATATAACTAAAAATAACATATATAGATACCAAAATATTAGTACATTTGGCGGATGAAACTACCAAAAAAACCAAAAATAAATCCATCTATTATGCAAAAAATCACTGTTATTGGAGCCGGTAACGTAGGAGCTACAGTTGCCAATGTAATTGCTCACAAAAACTTATGTAAGGAAGTTGTACTTGTTGATATCAAAGAAGGTATTGCCGAAGGTAAAGCGCTGGATATCTGGCAGTCGGCTCCCATCAACCACTTCAACACACGTGTTACCGGTGTTACCAACGATTATCTGGCCACCAAAGGATCAGGTGTTATTGTAATTACTTCGGGTATTCCGCGTAAACCCGGCATGTCGCGCGACGACCTTATCAAAACCAACGCCGCCATTGTAAAAGACGTTACCGAGAAAGCCACCAAGTACTCACCCGATGCCATCATCATCATTGTAAGCAACCCGTTGGATGTAATGACCTACGCCGCTTTTCTGGCTGCCAACAAGCCCGCCAGCAAAGTATTCGGCATGGCCGGAACCCTCGACACCGGACGTTACAGGGCTTTTATTGCCAATGCCCTGAATGTAGATCCCATTGATGTACACGCATTGCTCATGGGTGGTCATGGCGACACCATGGTTCCGCTGCCACGCTACACTTCCGTAAATGGAATTCCCGTTACCGAATTGCTGGGCAAGGAAGAACTGGATAAAATTGTTGAACGTACCAAAAAAGGTGGTGGCGAGCTGGTTACCCTGATGGGAACAAGCGCCTGGTATGCTCCCGGAGCAGCTGCCGCACAAATTGTGGAAGCCATTGTGGACGACCAAAATCGCGTTTTGCCGGTTTGTGCCATGTTGAATGGTGAGTATAACCAAAAAAATGTATATTTGGGCGTGCCTTGTAAGATAGGTAAAAACGGTATCGAAGAAGTCATTAAAATCGATCTGAACAAAGAGGAGCAAGCTTTGCTCGACATCTCTGCCAAAGCAGTGAAGGATTTGATGAAAACGCTCGACGACATGAAGTTATTCTAAAAATAGGTCTATTCATTGATGGTTGCGATTCTTGTATAGACTTGACGAACGCCCTCTCCGGAGGGCGTTTTTTTTGCCCATTGATTTGTATATTTGCTCCAAACATCCGGAGAATGAAAAAAATAATCGTCCTGACAGGAGCCGGCATGAGTGCCGAAAGCGGAATCAGTACCTTTCGCGACAACAATGGCCTTTGGAATAACCACCGCGTGGAAGATGTGGCCACGCCCGAAGCCTGGGAACGAAATCCCGCGCTCGTGAATGAGTTTTACAACCAACGACGCAAACAACTCCATGAGGTGAAACCCAATGCCGGACATCTGGCCCTGGTGGAGATGGAAAAATATTTTGATGTGCAAATCATCACACAAAACGTGGACGACCTCCACGAGCGGGCCGGATCGTCGAAAGTCCTGCACCTGCACGGCGAACTCAAAAAAGTACGCAGCACTGTGGACCCACGGTTGATTTTTGAATTGGATGGCTGGGAGCTGAAAATGGGCGACTTGTGTCCCAAGGGCAGTCAGTTGCGACCTCACATCGTTTGGTTTGGCGAAGCCGTGCCCATGATAGAGCCAGCCGCCGAACTGGCAGCACAAGCAGATATTCTTGTGGTCATCGGCACCTCCATGGCCGTATATCCCGCGGCCAGTCTGGTACATTACACGGATAGCCATATTCCGAAATACTATATCGACCCAAAGGCATTTCCCATCCACGGCATGAACAACCTGCGCATCATCAACCAAAAAGCAGGTGTGGGAGTTCCCATATTACTCAACGAATTGCGGTCGGAAGGCATGCAGTAAGTATGGGAAATCAACTTGCCAATTGTCAGGATATCTTCTGCCTGTTTCGATGGTTTCAATATCTTTGTCCGTTAAATTCAACCTAAGGTACATGTTTAAAAAAATACCCCATACCTACGTCATTATTTTTTCCATCATTGTTTTCTCGGCCATACTCACCTGGATTATTCCGGGAGGTGAATACAGTCGCGAAACCATTCAGGTAAACGGAATCGACCGAACCATCATCAACAAAGATTCGTTTCATTATGTGGACAGTGCCCCTCAAACATGGCAGGTATTTTCTGCCTTTTTCAAGGGTTTCACTAAGCAGGCGGGCATTATTGTGTTCATTTTGATGATTGGCGGAGCCTTTTGGATTGTCAACAGCACCAAAGCCATCGACATAGGCATCTTGTCGTTTTTGGAAAAAGCCAAAAAGCTTGAAAAATACCGGCTACTTAAAATCGTAGGGGTAAACAACCTGATTATTACGTTGGTCATGCTGGTATTCAGTGTGTTTGGCGCGGTGTTTGGCATGAGCGAAGAAACCATCGCGTTTATCATTATCCTGGTTCCGCTCTCCATCAGCATGGGCTACGACAGCATTGTGGGAGTGAGCATGAGTTTTGTGGCGGCGGGTTTGGGATTCGCGGGAGCAGTGCTCAACCCCTTTACCATTGGCATCGCCCAGGGTATTGCCGATTTGCCTTTGTTCTCCGGTTTTGGTTACCGACTCTTTAGTTGGTTTGTCATCAATTTGGTGGGCATTACCTGGGTATTGGTGTATGCCGCCAAGGTGCGAAAAAATCCGAAACGCTCCCCTGTGTTTGAATCAGATGCCTATTGGCGAAAGCACGTGGAGGTATCCGAAAACGAAATCAAGTACCATACACCTGCCAAAGCCTGGTGGGTATTTCTGGCCACGCTGGCGGCGCTTGTTGTTTTTTCCATTAAATACCCATACACCAGTATGCAAATTGGAAATGCTTCCGAAACCCTGATGATGATTCCCATCGCCACAGGATTTTTTGCTTTGTTCGGGATATTGAGTTTACGCAAATCCATTCATTTTTTCATCCTCAACCTCCTCATGTTCACCATCGTATTTCTCATCATTGGTGTGATGGGCTATGGATGGTATATTGAAGAAATCGCCAGCTTGTTTTTGGCCATGGGCTTACTCTCGGGAGCGGCCATGAGCTACAATGCCAACAAAATCACCAAGTTGTTTATCGAAGGTGCCGGAGATATTATGTCGGCGGCATTGGTGGTTGGTTTGGCCGGAGGCATTCTGGTAATTCTGGAAGACGGACGCATCATCGACACCATCCTCAACAGCGTTTCCACCTCCATGTCGGGCATGGGGAAATTTGGCACGGTGAGCGTGATGTACGTAATTCAAAATATGATCAACATCATTATCCCCAGTGGATCGGCCAAGGCGGCACTCACCATGCCCGTGATGGCTCCATTCTCCGATCTGGTCAACCTTTCGCGTCAAGCCACCGTGATGGCCTTTCAGTTTGGCGACGGATTTACCAACATGATTACCCCCACGTCCGGTGTACTTATTGGCGTATTGGGTGTGGCCAAAATACCCTACGATAGGTGGGTGAAATGGATTTGGCCCTTTATGGTTGTTTTGTTGTTGTTGGGTTGGTTATTGTTGATACCCACCGTGACCATGAATTTAAGTGGATTTTAGCAAGTGGCCGGGCCGGGCTTCATGTCCGACAACAAAATTCTGTCGAACCTAATGCCCGGGCAGTCGTACCTCATGGGTATAAAGCTAAACCTCTCAACACCAATACTAACGCCACTTCCTGCTCTTTTTGTTAGACACACTCTAAATTAGGTAGTGCTTAGGCAATTAAGATTTAATTTACTACATTTGCCCTCTTGTTTAAAATCGGCTTGCAGTTTAACAAGCTGTTATTGAGGTTCATTCGCAAAAATAACTATACTGAATAATCTTCCTTAATTAGCGAATAGTCCTCAAGTATTTTAATAGTTACAAACATATTAATATAATAAAAGGATGAAGGTTTACGACACAAAAAACATCAGAAACATTGCTCTGATTGGAGGCGCGAAATCCGGCAAGACTACCATGGCCGAGTCTATGCTGTTTGAAGGAAAAATGATTAACAGAAAAGGTACCGTGGAAGACCACAACACCGCTTCTGATTACAGGCCTATTGAAATTGAACGTCAACACTCTGTTCATTCGTCGCTGTTATACACCATTTACAACGACAATAAGATTAATATTCTCGACACCCCCGGTTTTTCTGACTATGTGGGCGAAACCATCGCTGCATTGCGTGTTTCGGGAACAGCGTTACTGATGGTAAACGGTCAGGCAGGCGTGGAAGCTACCACCGAAACCGCCTGGAGACAAACCGAAGCCGCCAACTGTCCGGTGGTATTTTCGGTAAACCAACTCGACCACTCCGGTGCCAATTTCGACGAGGCTGTTACCTCCATAAAAGACTATTTTGGAGATAAAGTAACCGTTGCTCAATATCCTGTTGACGGCGGCGAAGGCTTCAGCACCATTATCGACCTGATTTTGATGAAGCAACTCAAATTTAAAGAAGGCGGTGGCGAACCCGAAATTTCGGACATTCCCGCTTCGGAAAAAGACAAAGCCGAAGAACTGCATCTTACTCTGGTTGAGCGTGCTGCCGAAGGCGACGAAGCCCTCATGGAAAAATATTTTGAACACGACACCCTGACGTTGGAAGAAATGCGCGAAGGCGTACGTTTGGGACTCATTTCACGTTCCATTTTTCCGGTTATGTGTTCTTCAGCCAAACATGGCATTGGCGTGAGCCGCATCCTCGATTTTATCGTCAACTCCTGTCCTTCGCCCAGCGTTGTTCGCGAAAGCAAAACCAACGAAGGAACCGCTTTCCATTGCAGCGAAAAAGACCCCATTGGCTTGTTTGTGTTTAAAACCTCCATCGAGCAACATTTGGGTGAAGTATCCTTTTTCAAGCTCAACGGTGGGGTACTCACTGAGGGAACCGACCTCATCAACCCACGCAACGGCCACAAAGAACGTTTGTCGCAGTTGTTTATCCTCAACGGAAAAAACCGTGAGAAAGTGGATAAAATTATGGCCGGCGATATTGCCATTGCCATTAAACTGAAAGATGTAAAAACCGGCGATTCGTTGATGGATCCAAAACTTGGAAGCGAAAGCTTTGAAGGACTGCATCTGCCCACCGAGCTATACACCGTTGCCGTAAAGGCCGTCAACTCATCAGACGACGAAAAACTGGCAGGTGCCTTAAACGAAATGCACCGCACCGACCCCACCATTTCGGTTGGTCTTTCACGTGAATTAAAACAAATGCTCATCAAATCCCAAGGCGAATTTCACCTGAACACCATCAAGTGGTATTTGAAAAATGTATTTAAAATTGATGTGGAAACCTTCGCCCCCAAAGTACCTTACCGCGAAACCATTACCAAATCTGCCCGTGCCGACTACCGACACAAAAAGCAATCGGGAGGTTCGGGACAATTTGGCGAAGTACACCTGATGATTCAACCCTATGTGGAAGGATACAAATATCCCACCGATTTCCCCGTAAGAGGTACCGAAGAGCACGAAATGACCTGGGGCGGAAAGCTTATTTTCCACAACTGTATTGTTGGTGGCTCCATCGACGCACGTTTCTTACCTGCCATTATGAAGGGTATTATGGAACGCATGACCGAAGGCCCCCTGACAGGTTCGTACGCCCGTGATATCGTAGTGTATGTTTACGATGGAAAAATGCACCCGGTTGACTCCAACGAAATTTCGTTTAAACTGGCAGGACGTCACGCTTTCAGCGATGCCTTTAAAGCAGCCGGACCCAAGATTATGGAGCCCATTTACGACCTGGTGGTTACCGTACCCGAAGAAATGATGGGAGCCGTTATGACCGATTTACAAGGACGCAGGGCCATCATTATGGGCATGGAATCTGCCGGCAAAAATCAGGTGATAAAAGCCAAGGTTCCGGGAGCCGAAATGAGTAAATATGTTACTTCATTGAGCGCCATCACCTCCGGACGTGGTACATTTAGCCTCAACTACGACACCTACCAACAAGTTCCGACAGATGTTCAGGACAAACTGTTGAAGGAATACGAAGAATCGCAAGAAAACGAAGATTAAATTTTTTGAGAAAATGGAAAAAGCGGCTTAAGAGGGCCGCTTTTTTTGTTTGACGACAACATCATCCACATCATACGCTCTCTGCAACCTGTGTGGGCTGATTTCCTTTGTCACTCTTTTCCAGCTCCTTCATCACCAATACCCTCATTTTCTGTAAGGCCCGATGCAGGGTGGTTTTCACCGAATGGTTGCTAATCTTTAGTACGTTTCCGATTTCCTCCAAAGAGAAATTGCCGTAATACCTCATGAATACGATCACCTGATCTTTTGGTCGAAGTTTCTCAACAATTTTAATCAGTGAACTTATTTTTCTTTCCAAGACTTGATGGCTGTTACTTGGTGTATCTGTCTCAAAATTCGACATGTCGCCAAGAGAAACAAACTTGAAACCTGCCTTGCTTTTCTCTTTCAGGTAGTCAACGACCTCGTTTTTGAATATGCCGGCAAAATAGCCTTGTATGTTTTCAATAACCATTTCTTGCGCCTCTCTATTCCGAATCTGGTTGATTAGTTTCAACAAACATCCCGATGTAAGGTCGTTAATCTCGTTCGAAGTCAATCTGTATTTATTGCCAAACCCATTTCTGAAAGACTGACTTTCGACAACAAGGTTATTAATCAGCCATTTATATTTCTCAGGGTCGGATTCAAATTTCTGAATCAAATTGGTATAGCTGGTAATATGGTTTAGGTCAACGTTTTGCAATCTCAATATATTTACAAACAATCGGGGGCGCACATCAGGCTGATACCACAAATATAGTTTTTTTTGAATTGATACAAAATTTTTTGTTTACCAAAACAGGAAAAACAGTTATAAAGAATAGCCTATGGTTTGCTTTATGCTATGTTGCTTTTAATCTGACATTATTGAAATGGAAAAAACACCATGCTGGGCAGAAATGGGTAAACAGAATTTTAATCAGAAATCCATGGGCGAAACTTGTTTGGTAATAAAAATTTCCCAGGCGCACTTTGAAAGCAATCTGATAACCCACGCCTGGCATAGAAATCTCATTTCAGCAAAACTGATCGATATTCCCATTGCTCTAGCCTTCTGTCGGTTAGAGATGCACTACTTGGGACGAAGTACCCAAAGCCCGTACACCATGCCATTGACATAATTGCTCATGCCATCTCAAAACAACAACACTTACCACATGACTGAAAAACTGGATGAACTAATCGCATCATTAAAAAACGAAGACTATCCTTCAGCTTTTTCATTGGCGAAAAACCTTACAAATGAAGGCCCTTGGGATGAATCAGATGCCCGGTTCATCAACTACGCCCTCTGTGTGGCTGGAAGCCGGATGGGATTGTACGAAGAGTCGATCGCACACGGCGAAAAGGTAAAAGACAATCCATTCCTATTGGGCAGAGTAGCCATATCGAAACTATTTCTGGCATTGGCTTTTTCTAATTACATGCTCTTTAAACAGACAAAAAAAAATGTCTATTTGATGTCGGCGCAAAAATATGTCACCATCAGTCAAGAATACCAATCGAGCGCCACCAGGGAAGAAACCGCCGAAGTTGCGACTCTCGTATTACAAGAACGCAACAATACAAAAATGAAAAAGGGTATCTCCTTAAAAAATACAAAACGGCATAAGGTACTTTCTGTATCCATCAAATTGCTCATATTATTGGCTTTGGCCGCAGGCATTGTCATCTTTTCACTTGAATGGCTGAAGTAATGCATCGTTGCAACCTCATGCAGACGAAGTGAAAATGTGGCATGTTTTCCGTATTTTCGCCAAACGTATCAACAATGCCATAACTTGACCACCAATCAACCCGCAACGAATCCTGAACGTAAGGTTTTCACCTTGTTTGAGCTGACCAAAAGCATCGAATCGGTGATCGGCAAAACCTATCAGCGGTCGTATTGGATTAGGGCGGAGATTGCCAAACTCAATTTTTACCCCAAAAGCGGGCATTGCTATCCTGATTTGGTGGAGAAAGAAAATGGAACCACGCTGGCACAAATCCGGGCTACCATTTGGGCAGGACCATTTCAGTTGATTAACCGTAAGTTTCTGGAAATCACCCGTGAAAACCTGAGCGATGGCATGAAAGTACTGGTATTGGCCACCGTGGTGTTTCATCCGGTACACGGACTTACCTTGCAGATTTCGGATATCGACCCTTCATTTTCGTTGGGAGAAATGGCGCGCGAACGCAACGAATCCATCGCCCGGCTCAAAAAAGAAGGATTGTACGATCTGAACAGAAACCTGTCCTTTCCTCTGCTTCCCAAGCGGGTGGCCATTATTTCGGTGGAAACCAGCAAGGGCTACCACGATTTTATGAACATCATCGGACACAACGAAAACAAGTACCCGCTGTTTACCATGCTCTTTCCTGCATTGTTGCAGGGTGCCGGTGCCATTACATCCATCCGGCAACAGTTGGCGCGCATTAAAAAGGTGATGCATCATTTTGATGTGGTCATCATCATCCGCGGTGGCGGTGGCGACGTGGGCCTGAGCAGTTTCGACAATTACCAACTGGCTTCGGCGGTGGCTTCCTTTCCTCTGCCGGTAATCAGTGGAATAGGTCATGCCACCAACGAAACGGTGGTGGAACTGGTGGCACACAGCAATAAAATTACACCCACCGAAGTGGCCTACTTTCTCCTCGAACGCATCCATCAGTTTGCGCAACGGGTGCAGGATGCAGAGTTTGCTGTTGTGGATTGGGCCGATTCCCTTTTGGAGAAAAATCAGCAATTTTTGGCTTACCTGGCCCAACGTCTGGGCCAACGTACTTCCGGATTGATTTCGGATCATCAACACTTGCTCAACCGAAAAGGATGGATATTGGAAAAAGCGCTTCAATCCAAAAGTATTCAGCACAACCTGTATTTGAAAAGACTGTCGGAACAGTTGGAATCTTCTGTAAATAAAATGTTTACCAACCATTCCGATCAGCTTTTCTCTCAAACCAAAAACCTGACCAAATATGTTCCTCAACAGATCATCCGTGCCCGGCAAAAGCTGACCTTGCTGGAGCAAAAAAGCCAGCTGCTCGACCCGGTGAATGTCCTGAAAAGGGGGTTTAGCATCACCACCCACAATGGCCAATTCATCAGTGATGCCTCGCAACTTAAACCCGGAGAGGAAATGGAAACCCGTTTCTACCAAGGAAAAACCATTAGTGTGATTAAGAAAATTGAGACATGACAAAAGAGACTGCCATCAAACTGTTTCAAGGATAAGCTTTTATTTAGCAGTTTTAAATACAGTGAAAGTACCAACACAATAAAAAACATGAAAAAACCAACCTATACCGAAGCCCTGCACGAACTGGAAACCATCGTGCAACAGATAGAAAACGAAGAAGTAAGCGTGGATACCTTGTCGGAAAAGGTGAAACGTGCCGCCTTACTCATCAAAACCTGCAAAGAAACCCTCCAAACAACCCAGGAAGAAGTGGCGCAAATACTTAAAGAATTGAATGAGGAGGACTAAAATTGGTTCTGGTTTTTTCCTCTGGGCAAAAAAATGAAAGTTGCCGAATTTTATTTTTACTTCGTTTGTTAATTCGGGATGCTGAATTTCTCAACTAAATCATTTTCAACATGTTGATTTCCTTTTCGGTCAACATTCGGTATTTTCCACGGGGGATGTCCTTTTTAGTCAGTCCGGCAAATACCACCCGGTCGAGTTTTTCCACATGGTAGCCCAGGTGTTCGAAAATACGGCGGACAATCCGGTTTTTACCTGAATGTAATTCAATGCCCACCTCATTTTTGGCCGAAACTCCTTCCACCCAATCAATTTTGTCGGGTTTGGTCATACCATCCTCCAATTCAACGCCTTGCAGAATTTGCAACATGTCATTTTTGGTCAGGGGCTTGTCGAGGGTAACATGATACAATTTGCGCACCCCGTGTTTGGGATGAGTCAACCGTTTGGCCAGGTCGCCATCGTTGGTAAACAACAGCACTCCCGTAGTATTTCGGTCCAAACGCCCGACAGAATAAATACGTTCTTTACACGCACTTTCCACCAGATGCATCACAGTTTTGCGGTCCAATGGATCGTCGGAAGTGGAAATAAATCCTTTGGGTTTGTTCAGCAGTACATATTGCAATTTTTCCCGTTTCAGGGATTCGCCGCCGTAGCGTACCTTGTCATCGGGACCTACCTTGGTGCCCAGTTCGGTAACTATTTTTCCATTGATTTCCACCACACCACTTTCAATGAGGCGGTCGGCTTCACGACGACTGCAAATGCCGGCATCTGCCAAAAATTTGTTCAACCGTACGGTAGATTGCACCCCTCTGATGGCTTCCGGTTGATCTTCATCATGGTCTTTATTGCGAAAACTACTCTTTTTATAGGGTCGTCCGGTAGGTTTTCCTGTTCCCGGTTTACTTGTGCCGTAAGGTTTGCGTTTGTCCGAATAGCCTTCCTCCACAGGTTTATCTGTTTTGGGATAAGGAGATGATTTTCTGGCCGGTCGCTCCGAACCCGCATCCGTTTCAGATTTGCCATAAACCTTCTTTTTGGGACGATCGTCAAACTTGTTGTCCGATTCAGGTTTGGATTTTCCATACGACTTCTTCTTGTCGAAACCACCCGGACGTTTCGCCGAAGCGGGTTTCGATTTTCCTTCTCTTTTTCCGTAAGCCGGGCCTTCCGACGAGCGATCGGTATTTCTTTTTTGGTTCATGGTGAATGAATTAGCGGCTGCAAAAGTACAACAAAAGCCAACGCAAAATCAGGAGGGAGTTTTATTGGTGAAAATGGTGTAAGCCACCACCGTAGCCACAAAAAGTCCGCATAGCCAGAGGGTACACATGGCCAACCAAATTCGGATGCCGAAAAGTATCAACAGGATGGAAAGCCATATCCAGCCTCCTTTTTTGGAAGATAAAAAACCGTGGATTTGATTCATGCTGCTTTTCATTCCGGGAAAAAAGCCCTTTCAATGTGGTTGATAACGGTTTGCCGTTGGTTGAGTACGATGGCCACGATGTCGAAACGCACTTCGCAATCCAGGTCATTCACCTGAAGGTACGACTCGGTGGCACGTATCAGAAACGCTTGTTTGCGCGAGGTTACCGCCTCTTCGGGAGGACCAAAAAAGTCGGTGCTGCGGGTTTTTACTTCCACCATCACGAGCAGATCGCCATCACGGACAATCAAGTCGATTTCGTCGCGCTCGAAGCGCCAGTTGGCTTCAACAATGGTCAGACCTTTTTCTTCAAGGAATTTCCTTGCCACCAATTCTCCCCTTTTGCCCAATTCGTTATGCCTTGCCATCGATGCCGGAATTCAATTCAATGGTGGACATCAGTCGGCGAATGGCTTCGGCATCAATTTCCTGATGTTGAAAATTGTGGGAAGTACTTCCCATGGAAACGCCCACGGGTTGATAGGCCATTTCACTCATTAGGGTATGGCGTGCACTTACGTGAAATTCACGGGCACCGGTTAATTTAAGCAACTCGCAGATATTGTGTTCTCTGATTCCGGATCCGGGCATGATGGTCAGGTATTTTCCTGCTTGTTGCACCAGACTTTTTATCAGCGGGGCACCTTCCAAAGCCGTAGGTTTTTGTCCCGAGGTCAGCAGTCGGTCCACACCCAGATCGATGAGTTGCTCCAAGGCGGTTTTCGGGTTGCGACAAAGGTCGAAAGCCCGGTGGAAAGTCACCGACATGGGTCGTGCCAGCTCCATCATTTCTTTGATAAGCTGTTGATCGATTTCACCGTCTTTGGTCAAAAAGCCCATCACCACGCCGTTTACACCCGCTGATTTACAAAAAGCGATATCCTGTCGTATGATGTTCAGTTCGTTTTCCGAGTAAAGAAAATCCCCGTCACGAGGTCGGATAAGGACGTTCACATCAATGGTTAACCTGCTGCGCGTCAGCAAAATATCTCCGGCAGATGGTGTGGTGCCACCGACTTCCAGATTTTGACATAATTCCACCCGATGCGCCCCACCTTCCTGCGCGTTGATGGCACTTTGCGCCGAGCCGCAGCACACTTCGATGAGGAGGGGAGATTTCATGACCCTGGTTTATATAAATTCGGCAAGTTTACCCGCTTTTTCCACACGTACACCCTTGGGGGTATCGGTCAAAGTGCAAGCCTCATGGAACAAATCGTGCTCAAAAAACAAGACATAATTATGTTCAAGCGCTTCCGCATAAAAACGTTCTTTGTCGTGGAGGGTTTGCAGCGGACGGGTATCGTAGGCCATAATCCAGGGCATGGGAATGTGCGCTGCCGAAGGCATGAGGTCGGCCATGAACACCACCGTTTTTCCATTTGCATGGATGTGAGGGATTACCTGTCCGTCGGTATGACCGTTGTATAATTTAAAAGTAATGTTGGGAATAAATTCGCCTTCTTCATCAATCAATTTCAGATGACCGCTTTCCTGAATAGGTTGAATGTTTTCCTTTAAAAAGGAAGCCTTTTCGCGACGATTGGGATTGGTAGCCCATTCATACTGTTGTTTGCTGGTCCAGTAGGTAGCATTGGGGAAAGCCAGTTGGTATCCGGTTTTGTCAGCATTCCAGGCAACGCTTCCACCACAGTGGTCGAAATGCATGTGGGTAAGAATCACGTCGGTAATGTCTTCGGGTCGGTATCCGGCTTTTTCAAGAGAATTTTCCAGGGTATCCTCGCCGTTGAGGTAATAGTGGCTCAGCCATTTTTCGTCCTGCTTGTTGCCGATGCCGTTGTCGATAAGAATTTTGCGATCGCCATCCACCACCAGGAGACAGCGCATGGCCCAATTGCAGAGATTGTTTTCGTCGCAGGGATAAGCTTTTTGCCACAACACTTTGGGCACCACACCAAACATGGCACCACCATCAAGTTTCAGATTTCCGGTTTCTATGGGATAAAGTTTCATAATAGTACAGGTTGATTGAATGGGCAAAAATAAAGATAATCCATGAGTGAGGGAACAACCCGGATGAAATGATAAAAGAAAGGAATTGTGGATGGAGATATTACGGGAGGCGGCGGTATCAGACATGAAAAAGTGCTCAGGTACAGGAAACAGCACCACTAATGACCACAGGAGCCATTTCAATCAGAGGTTTTTGGGCATTTGTCATGATTCATGCACAAAATCTCGTGTCTGTTCAGATGACACCTGACAATTTGTATTGAATTTAAATTTTGTGGAATTTTACGTGGTTTTGCCCGCCGATTGTCATTTGTTTGCAGATTTGATTACTTTTGATAGCTTTTTAGTATAAAGGAAATCGGATAGTCACCAAATGGGTGATGACACTTCAGCCAAATATCCGGATAAAAGTATTTTGAATTAAGAATTAATTTTGGAAAGTGCAGAAGTTTACAAAATAATCGAATTAACAAGTAATCCCTCTGTCATTGGGGTTTCCGTATCTTTTGTTTTGCATGCTTGATGGCTTTTTTTATAAATAAATCATCTTTGTAATGTAACATATTGCAGCCCATACAAACCACAACCATATGATTAAATCTTTACGCTTTACTACAATTAACACAAAACTTGCGAGATATTTTTCCTGGACCCGGGCAATTTTCACCCTTATGACGATGATTTTGGGGATCATGCCTTCACAAACAAGGGCGGAGGGATCGAAGGAGATTTATGTTAATAACCGAACGACCTCTCTTTATTTTTGTAATGATAAAATTGAGCATTGCAATCCTTTGTCTGGTGGAAGTGGTGACCGAATACAATTTGCCACCTTCGATTGCGATGAGCAGGAGCGCCTGTATTTTGAGATCGCTGATCCCGGTGAGATTGTTTATATGGGGTTTCAAGGTGGTAATGATGTCGGGTCAAATAATAAAATTGTTTATCGCATCGTAAAACTTGGTGGTGGTATTGTACAAACTGAAACAGATATCCCTACGAGCGGAATAGGATATATCAACAACATCTCGGAAGCCAGAGTTGGTCCCGCCATTCTATTTGGAGCAGGTGGCTATAGTCAGTTAACATTCGACCCAAGTGAAGCAGGAAGCTATTTTATTGAATTTAACTTGGTTAACAATGTTTCAGGAGCCACGGTAATTAATACCTGGTCGATGAGTCTTTTTGATATTACAGTGGCCGATAACGCAGGTAATGCCATTCCCGGACGATTACATTCCAAGGCCTGGCAATTTACAGAAAATAATAATTGCGATGCTACCTTTTATATTTATTCCGATGATGGTATCGTAACTGCATTGACATACAACGATATGTCAGGGGGTGCATGGGTCAATTTTTGTAATCAATTTGGAACGGGGCTTACAGGTGATTGGAATTTGGACAAAAAGTCTTATGATGGTTATGTTTACGCCCCTCAATACCCTCTGTTTTTAAATAATCCCGATGAAAATTTATTTCCCAATGGGATTACGGGTTCAATTATAGGCACACCATCCGGACATCCCTATTGTAATGGAACCGTTGATTTTGATATTGAAGTTGATAAGGCAGGAAATGTGCTGCTAACTCTGAGTTTACCTCTCCCGTACCTTAGCGTGGATATTTCGTATGATGTTGTTGCTGGGGTAAACACCATCCAGTGGGATGGCCTTGATGGCAATGACATTCAAGTACCTCACGATACGCCCATTACTTTTTCGGTAACTTACATTAACGGGCTAACCAATTTGCCTTTGTATGATGTGGAAGGCAATCAAAATGGGTTTGTGGTCGAATTGGTAAGACCTACCAGTGGATCCTCTCCCGGGTTATCGTGGGATGATCGCGATATTTTATACCAAGGAAGTTATGGCAATCAAGTTGATGGATGTGTAAGCAATTCGTCGCCTTGGTCTGGTTGTCATCAATGGTCAGGTAGTGGATGGACTGGATTTGGAAACGAAAAGACAATTAATACGTGGTGGTTTAGTTCTTCGGAAACCTCTGCTGCGGTTAATATGGCCGAGTTAAGATTGCCCGATGTTCCGGCCTGGATAAATAATATAGATGAAGTCTGCCCGGGTCAAACAGTAGAGTACTCAGTTGACGAACCCAACAGCACCACCTTTGTTTGGACTTTTGACGGTGCACCCCTTCCCTCCACGGGAAATACGGCCAGCATCACTTTTGGTCCCACAGCTACCAGCGGCGACGTTGCCGTTTATGGCACCAACAGTTGTGGCGATGGACCCGTTCTTACACTTTTTGTTACGGTACTACCCTCGGCCGTGGTGGATGCAGGTTCAGATGGACATACCTGTACAACAACGCCTTATTTCTTGTTCGATGCCTCGGCTGCCGACTGGAGTGCTTTGGAATGGACTACCTCGGGTAGCGGAACATTCGACAGCCGTTTTAACACAGAGCAAACAAATTACAATCCATCAGCAGCCGATGTGGCCAGTGGATCGGTTGTATTAACATTGAATGCCACACCCAACCTTCCATGTACGGATGTGGTTACCGACTTCATCACCCTCACCATCGACCCGCTTCCGGTTGCAGATGCGGGAACCTATACTTCAACACATTTTTGTGCCACGGCTGACTTTTCACTGGATCAGGCAGATGCACAAAACAACAGTGGCGTTTTGTGGACGACTTCGGGCGATGGCACTTTCATTCCCAATGATGCTACACTGCAGGCCACCTACGTACCCGGTCCCACAGATGCCGGAAACGTGGACCTCACGCTTACCGCCATCGCCAATGTGGGCTCCGCATGTTCCGATGTTTCTGATATGATATCGCTCACCATTGATCCACTTCCATTAGCAGACGTGGGAACCTATGGCGATTTATCGGTTTGTGAGGATGGTTCATTTTGGCTCAACTTAGCCACCACCACCCACAGTAGTGGCCTTATGTGGACCACCAGTGGCAATGGAACATTTGATGACAACACACGTTTGGATGCCACCTATACTCCCGGTTCCAATGATATCGCAGCAGGAACCGTTGACCTCACCCTGACTGCCATGGCCGATGGTCAGTGCCTCTCTCCCGCGGATGATGCCACCAGCAGCCTTACACTGGCAGTGGTACGCAACCCTTTGGCCACCATCACCAGCGCTGCCAACCCCATGTGTTCCAATGCAACGTACAACCTTAGCAGTACGGTGACAGATGCCTCCTCCTTTCAATGGAGTGGTGGAGCAGGCACTTTTGACGATAACACCTCATTGACACCCATTTATACACCGGGCCAGCCGGATATTGATGCCGGATCGGTTACCCTGACCCTCACGGCGATGCCACTGAATCCATGTGCTGTTGTGTCAACTGTTGATATTACCATCCCCATCGTCAAGGAGCCAACAGCCGATGCAGGTCCCGATGAGTTAAGTTGTCAGGATGCACCCTATGTGATTTTGGCCAATGCCACCGAATACAGTAACCTGATCTGGACAACCACGGGAGCGGGAATGCTTGACGAAACAGATCTGCTTAACCCCGTATATACCCCAACCATTTTTGAATTTGGTCCGGCCGGAGGTATTGATTTTACCCTGGAGGCTGTGGGCAACGGACCATGTGCTTCTGCCTTTTCATCCATGCACCTGCAGATTAATGAAGGTTCTTCAGCAGATGCCGGTTCGGATGAACTGGCTTGCGCCGAATTATCATTTAATTTCGCCAATAGTGCCAGTCCACCGGCGTTTTATAATGCCAATTCCATTCTGTGGACAGTAAGTGGCGACGCTACAGGCGGGTCTTTTGCTGCGGGAACCGAAACCCAGCGTTTCCCCGTTTATAATTTAGGAACCAATCCCGTAGCCTATCCCATCACCCTCACTTTTACCATGTCGGTTGAAACACCTCCCTTTTGTGAGGAATCCGATCAAATGGAACTTACCGTGGTAGATTATCTGCCCGGCGCCCCCCTCACCCCCGACCAAACCATCTGCTACAACATCGTCCCTGCCCAGATGGAAGTAAGTGCCCCCACGGGCGGTGTAGGCACCTACAGCTACCAATGGCAGAGCTCCACCGACAATGTCACCTTCACCGACATCCCCGGAGCCACGGCCCTGACCTACCTGAGTCCCACCTCCTTATTGCAGACCACCTACTTCAAAAACGTACAAAGCTGCGATTGCGGCAGCAAGGAAACCCCGGTGATCACGGTCAACGTGTGGGATGAATTTTTGGCCGGCGCCCCCGCCCCCGACGAAATCATCTGCTATAGCAACCAACCCCAGCTGCTGGTGGCCGATGCCCCCACAGGAGGCGATGGAGTTTACACCTACCAATGGCAAAGCTCCACTGACAACATCACCTTTAGCGACATCACCGGAGCCACCACCCTGAGCTACCAACCCCCCTTACTTACCCAAACCACCTATTACAGGTTGCGACAGACCAATACCTGTGCACTTGTATTCACCCCCACTACCACCATCGGCGTGCTGGATGAGTTCATCCCCGGCGCCGTGAGTGGCGACCAGCTCATCTGCTACAATACCCAGCCCGCCCCCGTGAGTGCCGATCCCCCCACCGGTGGTGATGGCAACTACACCTACCAGTGGCAAAGCTCCACGGACGATATCACCTACACCGATATCACCGGCGCCACCAACCTGAGCTACCAACCCGGCCTGCTGACCACCCCCACCTACTACCACCTGAACCAGATATGCATCTGTGGCACCGTGACCACCGCCTCCATTTTCGTGGATGTACATCCCGACTACAACGTGGGCAGCATCAGTGGTGATCAGACCATCTGCTACAATACCATCCCCACGGCAATCTTGGGAACCGCCCCCACCGGAGGCGATGGCAACTACACCTACCAATGGCAGAGTTCCACCAACAATGTCACCTTTTTGGATATTCCCGGTGCCACCCAAATCGATTACCAAAGCGGAGCCCTGACCACCACCACCTACTTCAGACAAGTACAAAGCAGTGGATCAGGCTGTGGAATAGAAAACACCAATACGGTGACCGTAACCGTTTACAACGAATTCTTACCAGGAAACGCCACCGGCAACCAAACCATTTGCTTTAACACCATTCCCACCCTGCCCCTGCACGGCACCGTTCCCACGGGCGCAGACGGCATCTATAGCTACCAGTGGGAAAAATCACAGGCAGGCGGACCCTATACCCCCATCGGAGGCGCCACATCACTGGATTACAGCGAGCCCAACGCCCTGCAAACCACCACCAACTACCGCCTGATGCAAACCTCCGGATGCGGCAGCATCTACACCAACATCGTCACCATCACGGTAAACGATCCCCCCAACGTGGTGGCCGTATCCAATATCAGCTCCGTGTGTGTGAACAACGAAGTCACCTTTAGTGGATTCAGCACCGACAACGTCACCTGGATGTGGAACTTTGGCGATGGCACCACCAGCACCGACCAAAACCCACCCCCACATACCTACACCATCTTTGGAAACTACCTGGTGACCCTCACCGTCACCGACGTGATTGGCTGCAGCAACGCCGACACCCTGATGATCGACGTGGTAGAACCCCCCATAGTTGATTTTAGCTATGCCATAGACACCTGTCAGAAGATCATCTTCACTGATGAGAGCATCGCCCCCGCGGGCTACTTTTTGGTAGACTGGTACTGGGAACTGGGCGATGGCACCACCGATTCAGGCCCCACTTTCAGACACCAATACCCAGCAGGAGGGGTTTACACGGTTACTTTAACTGTTACCAGTGAAAAAGACGGAGATTTCTGTACCAACAGCACCTCCCTGCCCGTAATCGTCCCCAACACCCCCACCATCTACTACACCTGGGATCCCGAGCCCACCTGTTTGATGGACACCACCTTCTTCTACGGTGCTTCGGGCACCCCCATCACCGATTGGTACTGGAACTTCGACGATGGCCACGACACCACCGGACAATATGCCGGACATGTGTTCGACAACCCCGGAACTTATGACGTGATCCTCTACATCACCGACACCAACCTGTGCCAGAACAGTCTAAGCCAACAAGTCACCGTCAACCCCATCCCACAGGTGAGCATGCAAATCTTCGATTCGCCCACCTGCGCCGGGGGCATGACCAGCTTTACAGGAAGTGCCGATACCGGCATCGAATTCTGGTGGTGGGACTTTGGCGATGGCGGCATCAGCGAAGACCAAAACCCCGTTCACAGCTACACCAATGGCGGCACCTACACCGTCACCTTAACCGCCACCGACTCGGCAGGCTGCTCCGCAACTGCCACAGGAGAGATTATCGTGGTACCCACCCCCACGGCCGACTTTAGTTACACCATGAGCGGCTGCAACCTGTTTGCCTTTACCGACAACAGCACCCTGCCCCCGGGCTATCAGCCCTATAGCAGACTCTGGGACTTTGGTGATGGCAGCACCTCCGATGTCCCCAATCCCGTACACACCTATGCCACGGGAGGCTTCTACGATGTCAAACTGGTGTTCACCAGCGATAGCCTGACATACCAATGCAGCGACAGCATCACCAAGACCGTGCAAGCCCCCAACACCCCCAATGCCACCTTCACCTGGGCACCCAACCCCGCCCAGGCAGGCGACAACATCGGCTTTTTTGCCACCAGCGGCAGCACCATCACCAACTGGGCATGGGACTTTGCCGATGGCGGCACAGCCACGGGACAAAACACCACCCACACCTACACCAACCCCGGCGACTACGATGTGAGCCTGACCGTCACCGATGTAAACGGCTGCACCTTTGAAACCGTGATACAAGTAAACGTAGGCGGACTACCCCCTGTTGATTTCACCTGGGACAACGCCTGCGAAAACACCCCCATCCAGTTCACCACCGATGCCACCATAACCGATGTGGGTGCCGTGGCCATCTACGACTGGGACTTTGGCGATGGTACAAGCAGCAACAACCAGGATCCCCTGCACACCTACCTCAACGCGAACATGTACGATGTCACCCTCACCATTATCGATACCCTGGGATACACCAACAGCGTTACCCACCAGGTAGAAGTGATGCCCGAGCCCATCAGCATGTTTTCCATCAGCAGTCCCAACTGCGAGAACGCAGAAACCTTCTTTGAAGACTACAGCATTCCCCTGAGCGGCTATCTCACCACCTGGGAGTGGGACTTTGGCGATGGCAGCCCCATTATCACCATTAACCACCCCGACGATCCCGATGTAAGCCACATTTACCCAGGTACAGGCACCTACACCGCCATGTTAACGGTCACCACCAGCGATGGCTGTCAGGCAACCAATAGCCAGGACGTCACCATCACCCCATCACCCATTGCCCAGATCGACTACGATGCGGGCTGCATGAGCGGATCCATCAGCTTCCACGATGTGAGCAGTGAAAACGGCGCCGGCAGCATCATGGCATGGCAGTGGAACTTTGGCGACCCCGCCAGTGGATCCTCCAACCAGAGCAGCCAGAGCGATCCCACCCACTTGTTCAGCGGTCCGGGCACCTATGAAGTCACCTTAAGCATTCAAAGCCAAAGCAACTGCACGGATGCCGACACCATAGAAATCACCATCACCGATGCCCCCGAAGTGGACTTTACTTTCACCCCCGCCTGTATGCATGAACCGGTAAGCTTTACCATCACCGATCTGACAGGACTGGATCAATACTATTGGGACTTTGGCGATGGCCACACCAGCCAGCAGCCCGATCCCGAAAACACCTACGACAGCCCCGGCGACTTCCAGGTAAGCTTAACCGTACAAACCACCGATGGCTGCACGGCCACCCAAACCCAAACGGTGACGGTGAACCCCCTGCCACAGGCCAGCTTTGAGTACAGTCAGCCCACCTGCGTCGGCGATACCATCTTCTTCTTAAACTTAAGCAACAGCCCCAATGGCGCCATTGTAAAATGGGAATGGGACTTTGACGATGGCAATACCGAAACCATCCTGGCACCCAACAGTGGCAACACCAGCCACGTGTATACCAACGACCAGAGCTACGATGTTACCCTGACCGTTACCGACTCCGACAGCTGTCAGAACACGGTCACCAGAACGGTGATCTCCGTAGCCAGTCCCGTGGCAGAGTTCAACTGGGAAGACGCCTGCTTTGGTCAGCCCACCCAGTTTTATGATCTGACCAACAACACCCCCGACATTGGCAGTTGGTACTGGGATTTTGGCGACCCCCTCTCGGGCAACACCAACACCAGCACCTACCAAAACCCCACCCACGTGTTCAGTAGCCCGGGCGATTACACCGTCACCCTGATTGTGACCAACACCCAGGGCTGCGACGACACCATCACCCACGATCTGAGCGTGAACCCCGCCCCCGATGTGAGCTTTACCATGAGCAGCGACACCCTGTGTGCCAACACCCCGGTAAGCTTTGCAGGCACCTCCACCGCACAGATCAGCACCTGGTACTGGGACTTTGGCGATGGCGGCTATGCCCTGACCCAAAATGCCGACTACCTGTACAACGCCCCCGGCACTTACACCGTGACACTAACGGTCACCGACCTGGCAGGCTGTGAGGCTTCCACCAGTCAGCAGATCGTGGTCAAAGATCCACCCCTGGCCAACTTCAGCTACCAGAATGCCTGTTTGGGCGACACCACCTACTTCACCGATGAAAGCTACAGTCAGCTGGGCTACATAGCCAACTGGGAATGGGATTTGGGCGATGGAACTACCGCCAACATCCAAAACCCCACCCACCTGTACGCCACCAACGACGACTTTCAGGTAACCCTTATTGCCACGGACAACTACGGCTGTGCCGACACCATCCGCCAATGGGTGAAGGTACGAACCCGCCCCATCGCCAAAATCGAAAGCTTTGTCCAGGTATGTGATCCTGCCGGACAGGTTTACTTCTTTGATGGCAGCGAGCCCGGAGCCGATGGCAGCCCCATCCAAACCTGGGAATGGAACCTTAACGAAGGCTATTACAGCACAGAAATCGATCCCGAGTATATTTACGATATCACCGACACCTGTTACCAGGTAACCCTGACAGTGACCGATGACAACGCGTGTTACTCCACCGACACGGTAGAAGTCTGCGTGTTTGGACAATTGGAAGTAGAGATCACCGCCGATCAGGTTTGTTTGACACAGCCCACGACCTTCTATGCCCACTACCTGCCCGAGAACGACAGCGTGGCCAGCTACAGCTGGAACTTCCACGATGGCACCCCACAGATTACCACCTACCACGACAGCATCCAACACACCTTTGCCAATCCCGGGCTTTACAATGTAGAGCTCATGGCCGTGGACACCAATGGCTGCTCGGCCTACGCCAGCCTGGAAATCACCATCGATAGCCTGCCCACCCCAAGATTTAGCTATGAGGCAGGTGCCTGTGACACCCCCATGCAGTTCACGGATGAATCACTACACGGAGGCAACTTTATAGAAACCTGGTACTGGGACTTTGGCGATCCGCTCAGCAGCGAGCCCAACACCTCCACCGCTCAGAACCCCACCCACCTGTATTCACCCAACGACAGCAGCTACCAGGTCAAGCTCATTGTCACCAACTTTAACGGCTGCACCGACTCCATCACCCGGACGGTCTATACCAGGGCTTGTCTGATAGCCGACTTCTACGTACCCGACACCATTAATTTGTGTGCACTAACAGAAGTATGCTTTGCCGACAGCTCCGTATTTTTGACCCAAAACGGTAACATCACCCAATGGGATTGGGACTTTGGCGATGGCACCACTGAGAGCTACAACAGCTTCCAAAGCCATGCCTGCCATAGTTACCAGGACAACCAAGGCGGCACCTACCAGGTCACCCTGACGGTTACCGGAGAGATTGGCACCCAAACCTACACCAACACCATCACCAAGGAAGTGCTCATACGTCCCACCCCCATGGCAGCAATCATCGTTCAGAACAACTGTCTGGGCGACATCACCTTCTTCATGGATGGCAGTGATAACTATGGAGATCCCATCACCAGTTGGCGTTGGGACTTTGGTGACACCTCAACCGATGCCGACACGGCCATTATCGCCAACCCCACCTACCTGTATCCGGCATACGACAACTACCTCACCGAACTCATTGTAGCCAACCAGTGGGGATGTACAGACACCACCACCACGGAGGTGACCATCTTCAAGCCACCCACGGCGGAGTTTAGCTGGGCAGAAACCTGTCAGGGATACTACACCTACTTCACCGATGAAAGCACAGCCGACAGTGCACAGATCACTAACTACTTCTGGCACTTTGGCGATCCATACACCATGGACAGCGTGAGTGAAGAGCAGAACCCCTACCACATCTACGATAATATCGATAGCTACACGGTAACCATGCAAATCACCGATGCCAACTTCTGCAAGAGCCAAATCAGCCATGAAATCGAGATCTATCCCGTTCCCACGGCCCTTTTCACCCTGACCGAAGATTGGGAAGGCAGACAGGGACAGGTGAAGCTGGACAACCTCTCCCTGTGCGATACCATCGACTATTTCTGGGATTTTGACGACACCTACACCTCAACAGAAGAAAACCCCATCCACCAGTACGAGTACGACTCTGACCCCATCTACAACCTGATGCTCATAGCCACCAACACCTATGGCTGTCCCGACACGCTCATTTACCCCTACGAGCTGCTGTTCACGGGATTGTATGTACCCAATGCCTTTAGTCCCTCGGTGGCGGATCCCACCTTTAACACCTTTAAGCCGGTGGGTATTAACTTAAGTGAGTACAAGCTGGAAGTGTTCAGCTCATGGGGCAATTTGGTCTTTAGCAGTACCCTGCTGGAGAACGGTCAGGTAGCCGAGGGCTGGGATGGCACCTACGAAGGTCAGCCTTTGCCCACGGGCACTTACATCTGGCGCATCACGGCACGCTTTAGCGATGACAGCTACTGGCGCGGCAGCGACAATGGCGACGGCAATTTAGAAACCCACGGAACTGTAACTTTGATCCGATAAATCGATCCCAACATGAAAAAAGAAAACACCATCAAATCGACATTCGGAATGAATCTGAGCCTCAACCTAAGCCTGAGCCTGAGCCTCAGCCTACTTTTTCTGAGCATCCTGTTTCTTCCCCAAAGGCTCCATGCCCAGGACGTGGACTTTGCCCAGTATTACAACAACCCCACCTATTACAATCCTGCCAACGTGGGTTTGACCCAGGGGTTAAAAGTAAGGTTGAACTACAAAAAACAGTGGACCGGACTTTATGGCAACTACCACACCTACAGCTTTAGTGCCGACGTGGCCGAGCGCAGTCTGCCCGGTGCAGGAGGAATTGGCGTGATCGCCTCCCAAACCCTGGAAGGGGTGGGCATGTTAAAGACCAACACCTTTGGCTTCTTGCCCTCGGTACGCATCCCCATTGCCCACAACATGATCTTTCAACTGGGCGCACTGGCCTCGGTGGTTACGCAGAGTCTGAACTGGGACAACCTGGTTTTTGAAGACCAGCTGGATCCCAGGTGGGGCAACATCGGACCCAGCACCTTTGCCGGTGCCGCCCGCGACAAGGTGAGCTTCCCCGACTTCAGCTTTGGAGGCATCTTCCAATGGCAGGGCAGGGACGTGGATGGCAAGCTGGGCGTGGCCGTGCACCACATCACCGAGCCCAACCAAAGCTTTTTTGACGTGGACGCTGCCCTCCCCCGAAAGTTCGTGTACAACCTGGACTTTGTCATCACCATGGGTCAGGAGCAGGGTTACTACCAGAAAAAGCAAGGGTTTAAGCTTAATCCCGGCGTGATGGTAGAACACCAGCGCAACATGTTTTTGTACACTTTGGGCACCAACGTGTACATGCAACATGTGTATTTGGGCTTGTGGTACAAAAACCAGACCCTGGAATACGACGAGTTCAGCAGCTTCGACGTGATGCTGGGATTGAACATCCCCTTCACGGAGCAATACCGCATGAAACTCATGTACAGCTACGAGGTCAACATCAACGCCCGTCAGAGCTTCACCGGCCCCAGCCACGAAATCAGCCTGATCTTCGAGCTGGACGACATCGGCCTGGTGAACAAAGACAAAAACTCCTTCATGTTGCCCAGGCCACGGAGTTATAGTCCGATTGAGTGTTCGCCGTTTTAGAATTATTTTCCCCCGACAGGGTTTGGAAACTGTCGGGGGTTTAATACACCATTTTTTCGGACCTCCGTCCCACAAATGCGAAAGAAAGTATCTTTGCGCCGCACTAAAAATTAATCATGATTTCAGTTGACGGACTTGCAGTGGAGTTTGGAGGAACGACACTATTCAAAGATATTTCATTTGCCATAAACGAAAAGGACAGAATCGCCCTCATGGGGAAAAACGGAGCAGGCAAATCTACCTTGTTAAAAATAATTGCAGGAGAAAAAACACCCACACGTGGAAAAATTTCCGCTCCGAAAGAGGCCGTGATTGCCTACCTGCCTCAACATTTGCTTACCGAAGACAACCGCACTGTATTCGAAGAGGCAAGCAGGGCTTTTGAAGAAGCATTGCAGATGGGAAAGGAAATTGAAGAACTCAATCTTCAGCTTTCCACCCGAACCGATTATGAATCACCTGAATATTATGAACTTATCGAGCGTGTTTCCTCTTTAAGTGAAACATTCTACTCCATGCAGGAAATTAATTACGATGCTGAAGTGGAGAAAATTTTGCTCGGATTGGGCTTTCTCCGATCCGATTTCAACCGCCCCACAGGCGAGTTTAGCGGTGGGTGGCGCATGCGCATCGAACTGGCCAAAATTCTACTGAAAAAACCCGACCTGCTTTTGTTGGACGAACCCACCAACCACATGGACATCGAATCCATCCAATGGTTTGAGGAATTTTTGATTAACAGTGCCAAGGCAGTAATCGTGATTTCACACGACCGAGCCTTTGTGGACAACATCACTACCCGCACCATTGAGGTTACCATGGGCAGGATTTACGACTACAAAGTCAACTATTCCAGCTATCTCCAACTCCGGCTCGAAAGACGGGAACAACAACAAAAGCATTACGACGAACAACAGAAATTCATTGCTGACAACCAGGAGTTTATCGATCGTTTTAAGGGCACGTATTCCAAAACCAATCAGGTGCAGTCGCGGGTAAAAATGCTCGAAAAACTGGAACCCATCGAAATTGACGAAGTGGATACCTCGGCCTTACGTCTGAAATTCCCTCCATCTCCAAGATCAGGCAACTTTCCTGTGATTCTGGATCAGGTTTCCAAAAGCTACGGGGAGCACTTGGTATTTTCTAATGCTACCATGCATATTCAACGCGGTGAACGGGTGGCTTTTGTGGGAAAAAACGGCGAAGGAAAATCCACACTGGTGAAATGCCTGATGGGCGAAACGGATTTCGGCGGCAGCCTCACCATCGGTCACAATACACACATTGGTTATTTTGCTCAGAATGAAGCTTCTCTGTTGGATGAAAATATTACGGTTTTCGAAACCATCGACGATGTGGCCAAGGGCGAAATCAGGACGAAAATAAAGGATTTGTTGGGGGCTTTTATGTTTGGTGACGATAACTGGAACAAGAAGGTAAAGGTGCTTTCGGGAGGAGAACGAACACGCCTGGCCATGATAAAATTGTTGCTCGAACCCAAAAACCTCCTCATCCTTGATGAGCCTACCAATCACCTGGATTTGAGAACGAAAGACATCCTTAAAAGTGCCTTACAGGATTTTGACGGCACCCTGATTCTGGTTTCCCACGACCGTGATTTTTTGGACGGTCTGGTGAATAAAGTTTTCGAATTTGGAAACCAACAGGTAAGAGAACATCTGGGCGACATCCATAGTTTTCTGGCACGCAAAAAACTGGACAATCTGCGTGAGTTGGAACGAAATGTGAAGAAATAGGTGGTTAGCTTTTAAGCTGAATATTTGACATAAAAGCTCCCGGTCTCCTATTCAAAGCTGAGGGTAATGTTCAGAATTTCAGGCCGGGAGTTGGTTCGAACGGGAGGCCCCCAAACACCGATGCCCGAAGAAACCAAAATGTGGGTGTCTTCCTTTTTCAGCAAACCTTTTCCGTTTTCAAAAACCAGGTTGGTAATCACGTTAAATGGCCATAATTGCCCGTGATGGGTATGTCCGGAAAGCTGAAGGTCCACACCTGCTTCCACTGCCTGATTCAATCCAATGGGCTGGTGGTCAAGTAATATCACAGGATAACTGAGATCAACTCCCTCCATGATTTCTGCCAATTCCTTGCGTTTGAATCCCGAAAACTGCCTTTTGGTAAGGTCTTCACGTCCAACCACATAAAAGCTATTGTCGATAAGCATCGCCGTGTCGTTGAGCAATTGGATGTTGTGCTCGGTGAGGTATTTTTTTGCCTTGTTCACCCCTCCGATGTACTCATGATTTCCGGTAACGGCAAACACGCCGTATTTTGCCTTGAGTTTTATCAACAATTCGCCCACGTTGGAATGAATAACAGGTGCAATATCTTCATCAATGATATCACCCGGAATGAGGATGATGTCGGGATTGAGGTCATTCACCTTGTTTACAATGTCCTTCAGGTGACGTTTCTCGATGATGGTTCCCAAATGAACATCCGAAAAGGCGACGATACGAAGAGATTTTAGCATGCCGGCATGTTTTCCAACAGGTATCTGATAATTTTTTACCACCGGTATCCAGGTGTTGATATGTCCGATCAACACTACTACAAATGTGATAGCCACAACGATGATGGACAAGTTCCACCTTACCTTCATGGGATTTTCCGTTAAAAAGGCCGG
Organism: Bacteroidales bacterium; assembly: GCA_965140775.1. GTDB lineage: Bacteria > Bacteroidota > Bacteroidia > Bacteroidales > F082 > UBA6244. The sequence continues at coordinate 4,158,310 of OZ223471.1, forward strand.
AAAAAAGTGAAAGAGTTTGTCGAGACCTCTAAATATATCAATTACAGCCAATTGCAAGACGAGATATACCATAATGGCCAGCCAGAAGGAGCCAATCCAGATAAGTATCGTGCTGACCGTGTTTACCGAAATGCGCTCGGTAAAACGTCCCACCAAGAAGGCTGAAGCCAGGAATACAATTCCCCAAATGAGTATTTTCCGCCACATGGGATGACCCGAAGTCAGGGGAAGTCCATTTTTAATGATGTAGTAGTTGAGCAGTGAGTAAAGGCTCAGGATAATGGTAACGACGATGATAAAAATAAAGTTTTTCATGGGCTAAAATTAAAAACTGTTGATGGTGAATCCCCCGTCCACGGTAAGGCATTGTCCGGTAACGTAGGATGAGGCCGGCATACACAAAAAGGCCACCACACGGGCTACTTCAGCCGGTTCGGCGATTCGCTTCATGGGTGTTTTTTCCAGAATTTCATCGAGATAGGCTTTGTTTTCAAAGAGTTTTTCCACCAATGGTGTTTTTGTGTACCAAGGGGCAACGGCATTCACCCGAATGTGATCGGGTGTCCACTCAACGGCCAGATTTCGGGTAAGTTGCAGCAGCGCGGCTTTGGTCATGCCATAGGGTGCTCCCGTTCGGATGTGTGTGAGTCCGGCTACCGAAAGCACGTTGGCAATAACGCCTTCTCCGGAGGCTTTTAATAAAGGATACAAGGCTTGGCTCAGAGCAAAATTGCTGTGCAGGTTGGTTTGCATGATGTGGTTGTATTCGTCAAACTGATATTCGGCCACTTTTTTGCGGATGTTGGTGCCCACGTTATTTACCAGAATATCCAGCTTACCTGACTGATTCACAAAGTCTACCAGCTTTTCACGTCCGGCTGTCGTTGAAACATCTGCTACCACTCCTGAAGCAATAGGTCCCACAACATTTAGTTTCTGCACGGTATCGGTCACGTCCTGTTGATTTCGGGAAACAATGATCACCTTTGCTCCGAGTGATGTCATTTCTTCCGCAATGGCCAGCCCAATTCCTTTGGTACTTCCCGTGATAAGCGCTGTTTTACCCGTCAGCAGCCAATGATTCTCTTTCATGATAATATATTATTGCGCTGCAAAAGTGTCGAAAATTTCGGATTGACTACCTTTGAAGAAAAAATTTGTGAAAGTAATCGTATCTGCGTCCGTCCCGAAACTTGCGTTAACACAGCTCGAAAAGCAGTTTGATGTTGTACTTTTTCATACCGAAGGCCTTACTTATCCGGCCATTTCCGATCACCCGGATGTGTTTTTGTCTCCGATGGAAAACGGCTTTATTGGGGCACCCAACCTTCCCGAAAAGATAACTAATGGCTTTCGGGATGCCGGAATTGAATGGATAGAAGGAAAATATCCTGTTGGCATGAAGTATCCTGAAAGTGCAAGGTACAATGCCGTTATCACGGAAAGTTTTATTATACATCAGCATCAGTTTACCGACCCTTTCCTGCTTCATTTTCATAAGGAGAAAACACAGATTCGTGTAAATCAAGCCTATACAAGATGCAACTTACTTCCTTTGCGCAACAATTGTTTTATCACCTCCGACAAGGGAATCGAAAAAGCATTGGTAGATCACGGATTGAAAGCGCATTACGTAAATCCTCAAGGCATTCTGCTCCCGGGCTTTCAACATGGCTTTTTTGGTGGCACCTGCGGAATTGCAGGCAATACGGTCTACTTTCTTGGCCACCTCCAACATCACCCGCAGGGAAAATCCATTCGGGCGTGGTTTGAAGCGCTGGAATATGACATCTGTTATTTGTATGATGGTCCATTATTTGACGGAGGGAGTTTGTTTTTTGTTTGATGGTGGTGGTTGGCCTTTGAATAATTCAATGGACATGTTGGCGATGTTGCTCACAAAGTTTCGCCAACCGCGTAAAAACCAGGCGATGTTTGTGTCGTACATGGCTCTATTTAACGGTAAAAAACAATGATCTGATTTCCCTTTCGCCATGCCATCAATTTTCTTAATTTCGCAGCCTGAATTTTAGCCTACGGGCATTATCATTACCGATACTTAAAAAGATATAGCATGTTACGGACACATACCTGCGGAGCGCTTACCATTGCTGATGTAAACAAACAAGTTACCCTTTCGGGATGGGTGCAAAAAACCCGCGATAAGGGAGGCCTGATCTGGATCGATTTGCGCGACCGCTATGGCATTACCCAATTGGTGATGGAAGAAGGACGCTCGGCGGCAGATGTTATTGAGGTGGCCCGAACCCTGGGTCGCGAATTCGTGATAACCGTGCAAGGTACCGTGATTGAACGTGTGTCGAAAAACCCCAAAATGGCCACGGGCGATATCGAAATCGATGTTACTTCCATCAAATTGCTCAACAAATCAAAAACGCCTCCCTTTACCATCGAAGACAAAACCGATGGCGGTGAGGAGTTAAGAATGAAATACCGTTACCTTGACTTGCGTCGTAATCCACTAAAAGACAGCCTGATGCTACGTCACAAGCTTTCTTTGGAAACGCGTAAATACCTCGACAGCCAATTGTTTGTCGAAATAGAAACCCCTTACCTCATCAAATCCACTCCCGAAGGTGCCCGCGACTTTGTAGTGCCTTCGCGCATGAATGAGGGTCAGTTTTACGCCTTGCCACAGTCGCCCCAAACTTTCAAGCAATTGTTGATGGTGGCCGGATACGACCGATATTATCAGGTGGTTAAGTGCTTTCGTGATGAAGACCTGCGCGCCGACCGCCAGCCCGAATTTACCCAAATTGATTGCGAAATGGCTTTCGTGGAACAGGAAGATATCCTGAACACCTTCGAAGGTCTGATCAAATATTTGTTTCAAGAAGTAAAGGGCGTGGACATCGAAAAAATGCCCCGCATGACCTACGACGAAGCCATGAAATTATATGGTTCCGACAAGCCTGATTTGCGTTTCGACATGCAATTCGTCGAAATCAACGAACTGGTAAAAGACAAAGGTTTTTCCATTTTTGATGAGGCCGAACTGGTGGTGGGATTCAACGCTACCGGTTGTGCCGAGTTCACCCGCAAACAACTGGATGCCCTCACCGATTTGGTACGCAAACCACAAGTGGGTGCCAAAGGGTTGGTTTATGTAAAATACAATGCTGATGGTACTTTTAAGTCGTCGGTTGACAAATTTTATGGAGAGGAAGAACTTAAAACCTGGGCCGAAAAAATGAAAGCCCAACCCGGCGACCTCATGCTGGTGCTTTCAGGCGAAGCCGAAAAAGTTCGCAAGCAATTGAATGTGTTGCGTTTACATATGGGCGATTTGCTTGGTTTAAAAGATCCGTTCAACTACAAGCCCCTTTGGGTAGTTGATTTCCCCTTGTTGGAGTGGGACGAAGAAAGCCAACGGTACCATGCCATGCACCATCCTTTTACTTCGCCCAAACCTCAGGATATTGCCCTGCTGGAAACCGATCCCGGAGCAGTGCGTGCCAACGCCTACGACTTTGTAATCAACGGAGTTGAAATTGGTGGCGGTTCCATTCGTATCCACGACCGCGACTTGCAAAAGCTGATGTTCAAGCATCTTGGTTTTTCTGACGAACAAGCTCAGGATCAGTTTGGTTTCCTCATGAATGCCTTCGAATATGGTGCCCCTCCTCATGGTGGTATTGCCTTCGGCTTCGACCGCCTGGCGGCTTTATTTGGCGGACAGGATTCCATCCGCGATTTTATCGCTTTCCCCAAAAACAACAATGGCCGCGACGTGATGATTGATAGCCCAAGCGTTATTGCCAAGGAGCAGTTGGATGAACTGAGATTGAAAGTGGTGATACCAAAAAAGGAGTAAACCAGCAGTCCCATTAAATATTAAACCACTTTTCAGCATGACGGAAGGTGGTTTTTTGGTTTTTAAATTTTAATAATTGATTGAAAATCGCAGAAATAATATTTTGTTTGAGGAGAAAATGCTTGCTTGGAATGTCTGTTTGGTTGTTATATGAGAATAGTTTTGTACTTCTCAACCTATTGCTCGTGGGCGATAAATAATTCGTTTTTAACTTGATACTGCGCTTCTACAATTCCATTCCTAACTGTCTCAGGCAAACCTTTCCAATTGGCCGGATGTTCTTTTTGTCATAATTCCAGATAATGAATCAGGCTGAATTTACGAGTTTCTAAATTCATACCATATTTTTAGGCAAAGTTCAAGAACACATTACTGAGGTCAATTGATTATGTTTCAGAAAATTTGACGGAAGCCATATCACTCCACCAACAACATCTTCTGTTTTTTTACCCACTCACTGGTACTCAGGGTAAAATAATATACACCGGGTTTGAGGTGATAGTCGTCGGCATGAAATTCCTCAACGTATTTGCCCGCTCCGGTGGATTGGTTGTTGATCAGGGTGGTTACCTTACGTCCATATACGTCGTACACCGAGAGGTTGATGATGGCAGGTTCGCGAAGTTTGTATGAAATATAGGTGGATGCCCTGAACGGATTGGGGTAGTTTACCTCCAGATGAATGGGTGCTTTACTCAACTCAGGTGTTTCGGGTTGACCTACAAACGGGTCGATGATGGCAGTCATTACCGACAGGTTTCCATTTTCGAGGCGAGCCCAAATGGGTCGCACCCTTCCATTGTGAGCAACGATGTTGGTGTAATCGCCAAAAAACACACTGCTATAAGGTAAAAAGGGTGATTCGCTGATTTTAAAGTTAGAAAATGTAGCTCCTCCATCGGTGGACCGTGCCACAAACACATCTGTATTGGAATTGTTGTAATCCCTGCGATCATAAAATACCACATATATGTCGCCATTGGCCTGATCGATGGTCATCCATGAGAAAAACTGCGCCCGTTCGGTATTGTCGTCGTTTACCCGAATGGGATCCGACCAGGTGTCGCCGCCATCGGTGGATTTGGCTATCCACACGTCGGGATTGTCGTCGCCATTGCGCTGATCGGTCCAGTTGACATAAATGGTTCCCCGGTTTGGTGAGGTGCTGCATATATCACAGCAAGTGATGGGCAATCCGTTGCAACGCATGATGCCCGGCACATCGTAGTCCCAGCCTCCGGGCTGGTCGCTCACAAAAATATCTTGCTCCAGCCAGGTATCGCCTCCGTCCAACGATCGGTCGAAAACAATTCCAGCAGGTCCTGCCCATGCCACATATACCTGTCCTTCAGGTCCTACGGCAGGCACAGCTCCTTCAGTGGTATTGTCGCTGTCCACACAATCGCCACTCATCTCATTAATCTGTTTGGCTTCCGTCCAGCTGGCACCGGCATCGGTTGATTTACTGAACATGATGTTGCTATACATGTCGGGGTCGTCGGTACCATATTCGTCAAATTGTGTCCAGGTAACATAAATGGTGTTGGTGGCACTGTCAACCACTGCCCATTCCTTGTCCTGTGCTTTGGTACCATTGAGCCCCATGTAGCTGTCGTATGTCCATTCGTTGTTTTGGATATCATATTTCTGACTGACAATGCGGTCGATCCAGTTGCCATTGTCAGGGTTGGCCAGATGCAGGAAGTAGAAAGCGCCGGCCGTATCCACGATGATACAAGGGTCGCCCCACACGCCATTTTCGGGCGAGGAGAGGGTGCCACGGGTCCAGTTATATCCTCCGTCAACCGAATAATAGTAGCTATTGATGTTGGCACCGGCAAAAAGGAGATCCGCATTTTTAGGATTCATGGAAATGGAGGGCTCTTCAGGACTGTACAAAGTGCTGATAACAATATTTTCGTATTGTGCCAAGGCGCTGAAGGCAATAAAGAAAACAAATGCGGAGGTAAATAACTTTTTCATGGGCAAAATATTCTGTAAAAAGCTGATATCATATATGATAGACAATACTAATTTGAAAAACGTTGTCAGTGTTGCCGTCAATTGCTGTTGGCCACCGACAAGTCAATCTGGTTTTCACCCGAAGCCACCAGGGTACTAATGGTTAGGTCTCCGGTAACGTTTACTGCCGTACGCAGCATGTCCAGAGGTCGGTCGACGGCAAAAATAAGCGCGATACCCTCGGTGGGAATACCCACCGATGCCAACACAATCACCAACATCACCATGCCGGCTCCGGGAACTGCCGCCGAACCAATACTGGCCAGCGTAGCGGTAAGCACTATGGTAAGTTGACCCGAAAGTCCCAGATCCATACCATAAACCTGTGCCAAAAACAAAGCAGCTACCGCTTGATACAGGCTGGTTCCGTCCATATTGATGGTGGCGCCCAAAGGTAAAACGAAGCTTGCCGTTTCATTGGATATTCCGAGCTTTTCTTCGGCAGTTTCCATGGTGAGTGGCAGGGTAGCCGCACTGGAACTGGTTGAAAATGCCAGCAATTGAACAGGTGAAATGGCTTTGAAAAAACGAGCGTATTTGACAGGTGAAAAAAATCTGATAATCAAAGGATAAACCGCAAATATCATGATAGCCAGCCCGATGATAACCGTGAGACTGTATAAACCCAAAGCGGCGAACAACGAAACGGAATCTGCCGGATCGTCGCCGGCCATGTCCACAATCAATCCTGCCAACAGCGCAAAAACCCCGTAGGGCGCCATGAGCATGATGAGATCGATCATTTTCAACACGATATGGTTCAGGCTATCAAAAAACTTCTTCACCGGTTTGGTTTGCTTCTCGGGCAGCAATACCATCGACACACCAAACAGCAAGGCAAAAAAGATGACCTGCAGCATATTGGCATTTTCCGACATGGCTCCCACGATGTTGCTTGGAACAATATCCACGATAAACTGTAGCGGTGATTCATTTTTAATCAGTTGGGCACTGCTTTCTTTTTCCTGGGCATTTTGGGCAAATTTTTCCTGAAACTCCAGGGCTTTTTCGTGTGGAAACACTTTTCCGGGACGGGTAATATTCACCACCATCAAACCGATGGTGATGGCAATGATGGTGGTCATAATGTAAAGCATGATGGTTTTGAGTCCCATCCGGCTTAGCTTGGAAATGTCTTTCAGGTTACTTACACCTCCAATAAGCGATACGATAATCAAAGGTACCGCGATAAGTTTGAGCAAGTTGATGAAAATGGTTCCCCAGGGTTTGACGAAATGAAGGGTGAAAATATTCCATTGGAAGCTTACAGCCACCAGTCCGAACAGCACGCCCAAGGCCATGCCAATAAGAATTTTCCAGTGAAACGCCAGCCTTTTTTTCTTCATATCTTTCCAAACAAACAAATGACTTCAAAAGTGGTAGAGGCACCTCCATAATGTGAGGTCCGCTTCATGCAAAGATACGAGTATTGTATCAAGTTGAAAAGGATTCCGACATGAAGTCGGGTAGGTAGATGATTTTTAGTCGGTTGTTTTGAATTGCAGCACGATTTTTTCTCGTTTTCAAAAAAAAAATCAAAAAAAAAATTAAGGATAAAACAAAATCACCCGATCAAGTCAAAATCCGGACAGATCAACACACCAATGTGGCGATGGTATTGGATTTCATGCCATGCAAGAGGGCACAGTCATCCCAACATATCAAACAATTGAAATATGATATGTTGTATTTTTTTGACAAAAAGCAAAAAAAACTTGTACTGAGCCCAAAAATATTTTGACAATATATACAACAATAACGTATATTTGTCTTTACATTAATAAATATTTGAGTTTAGATAGAGGAAATATGCGAAAGCAGGACTCTTGCTACTAACTTTTGTCCTGCTTCGCTCCTCTATCACTTAACTTCTAACATGATCGAATTCTTTGCACAAACGTTGCACCCCGATCGTGTTTTTTTTTATCTTTTTTTCTCCATGCGGCATTTTTGGCTTCTTTTGGATTAATTTCAAGGTATTTGTTATTTGTTTTGACCTTTCACTGAGTAAAAACGGGTATTTTTGTCGTATAATATTTCAGAACCAATGAGCACAAAAGCAAAAAAGAGAATCGGCATTCTGACTGCCGGAGGCGATTGTCCCGGATTGAACGCCGCCATCAGGGGTGTGGGCAAAACTGCCATAGTAAAATATGGAATGGAAGTGGTTGGTATATCTTCCGGTTTTACGGGTCTGATAAACAAGGAATATGAAAAACTAAACGAAAACCAGCTTTCAGGCATATTAACGCTGGGAGGCACCATTTTGGGCACTTCGCGCGAAAAACCTTACAAACGGGGTGGTGAGCTGGATGTGGACAAACCGGCACTCATCAAACAACATTACGACGAACTGGGACTGGATGCCGTGGTATGCATCGGTGGCAACGGCACCATGAAAACGGCTGCTTTACTGGCCAAAGAGGGACTTCATGTTATCGGTATCCCTAAAACCATTGACAACGACGTGTGGGGGACCGATGTTACTTTTGGATTTGACTCCGCTCTATGGATTACCACCGATGCCATCGACCGATTGCACACCACAGCCAACTCCCACAGCCGGGTGATGGTAATTGAATTGATGGGGCATGATGCCGGCTGGCTTACCCTTTATGCAGGCATGGCCGGGGGTGGCGACGTGATTCTGATTCCGGAAATTGACTACGACATGAAAATCGTTAATAAATACCTGAAAGCCAGAGCTGAAAAGAAAAAATCCTATTCGATTGTGGTGGTAGCCGAAGGTATTAAAAAGCCCAAAGAGATGTCAGCAGCCTCTTATATCGCCGAGCAAATAGAAGCCGGAACCGGTATCGAAACACGCAAAACCATATTGGGTTATATCCAGCGCGGAGGCAGTCCGTCGCCCATGGACCGTATTTTGGCTACCCGCTTTGGTGCCTCAGCCGTTGAACTGATCGCCAAAGAAAAATATGGAAGGATGGTGATCAAGAAGGGTGAAAAAATTAAAAACTTACCCCTGAGTGAGGTGGGAGGCAAAGTACGTCTTGTACCTGAAAATCACCCTGTTGTGCTAAAGGCCAGAGGCCTGGGCGTGTGCATGGGGAATAAAAAAATCAGATAGTTTCCATTTGGCTTATGCTAGCAACCCTCAGGTTTTTCTTATTATTCATGGTGCCTTTCTTGCTTATGGCGTGCCATGGTGGAACAACTTCCACTAAAACTAAACGTGAAGCTGACCAAGTGGTTGATCAGATCAATTCGGTTAAAGAAAGTTTGTCCAAAATACATCAACCCGATAGTTTGGCTTTGGAAGCCGAAATGCAATCGTTGAAGTTGATGAATAAATTGCCCGATTCGGTATTGGCTCCATTTTTTCAGGAGGTGGGCATGATGTTTTACGGCTTGTCGGCTTATGACGATGCCTACGACTATTTTGAAAAAAGCAAGTTCCATTACCAACAAGCCAACCAGCCCCTGAAGGCCATCCGGATGATAAGCAACCAGGCTGTATTGCAGGAGCTTAGAGGTAATTATAAGGAAGCCATCGACATGTATTTAGATGCGGCCAACTATTTTTCGGATGCCCGTGATTTTCGTGCCCTTGCTTTGGTTTATACCAATATAGCCGTGGTATATCAGGAAATGGGCATGGCCGACAAATCGTTGGAATACAACAAAATGGGATTGAAAATAAAAAACGAAGAACACGATTCGCTGGGCATGGCTTCCAACCTGAACAACATTGGGGTGTTGTACGACGAATATTTCCAACATACCGATTCGGCACTTTACTATTACCAAAAGGCTGTGGATTTGTACCATAAGTTTCACGCTTCCGAACGATTGGCTTTTGCGCTCAACAATGTGGGACGTATGCATTTGGAGATGAACCAACAAAGTCTGGCAAAAAAGGAATTAGCACGTGCTTATGCCTTAATGGACAGCCTGAACAATGCACATGGAAGGGCCAAAGTATTAAGAAATCAGGGAGAGCTTTATTTTTCACAGCTCAACAACCAGCAGGCTATCAAAGCTTTCAACCAATCCATGAAGCTGTTTGAGGAATTGGGTGACAAAAAAAGTGTGGTAGAAGTAAGCGAATTGCTGTCGAAAGTCTATCTGGCCGCCGGAAACTACGCCAAAGCTGCCCAATACCTTAAATTACAAAGTCAGGTAAAAGACGAGCTCATGAGCGCCGAAAGCAAATCCATCATTGCCGAAATGGAAACCCGATTTCAGGTGAGAGAAAAAAATAAAACCATCGCCTTGCTCGAACTTCAGGACGAAATCAACCACCGAAAAATTACTGCCCAACTCTGGGGTCTCGGACTTCTGTTGGTGATTTTTGCTCTCTTATTGGCTTTGTTTTATTTTTACATATCACGCAGCAAACTGAAGCAAAAACAACTTAGGCTGGAGTTGCAAAACTACCTGTTGGAAATACGTGATATGAAAACGGCCATCAGCCAAACACCTGCTGAATCTGCCGATGAAAACATTGGTCCGGATTTTGAAGAATACGACCTCACCGAACGTGAAAAGGAAGTATTGCAAATGATTGCCAAAGGATATAAAAACACAGATATTGCCGACAAACTCTTTGTATCGGAAAATACCATCAAAACCCACATCAAACACATTTACGTAAAACTGGATGTAAAAAACCGGGTGGAAGCCCTGAAACGGGTAAAATTGGTGCAATAAGGTTACAAATCAGGTAATTTTGTAGAATATCACCCGAAAGGGTGAAGCCTGTGCGACCTAAACCCCCGTACTTTGCCGGCAAATGAGTTGCATGAAAAAGTGGATTTTGATAGGAATTATATTTTTAAGCACTATTGGCCTGATGTCTCAGGAGTCGTCTCCCAAGGGGTTGCAGCAAGCCATCGTCCAATACCGGTTGAAAGGTTCGGGAGCGGATTCGGGAAAAGCAACCTTGTTTCTGGACGATTTTGGTACAAAAAAGGCACTTCATACCGTCATTCTTTCCGATGCAAGCAACATTCAATCAGAATATTACGAATTGGAAATTAATCAGCAACACACCGCATATGATATGGTGACACAACAATATCTCGACAGCGAAGCAGTGATGGATGTACCCACTTCCATTATCCTTACCGGTTTTAACCCCGAAATACTGACAAGTTTGGGTTATATGCCCTGTGGAAAATGTATGGTGGCCCAAAAAACCTGTGGTGCCTACTGCAACAACTCCGACACCATTTGCCTGTGGCAGGGAGTTGTACTAAAATTGGCCATGCATCTGTCTTTGGTTTCCATTCAGTTGGAAGCTACCGATATCGATTTGGCTAAACCCAAAGCCTCGGCATTTCAATTACCAGATTTCAATTCATTAAATCATCCGAATTAAATTGAGGCTATAAAATTCAAATTCAATAATATAACAAATTAACACATAAATAAATTAAAAATTAACTCAATGAAAAAGCTTTTAAATTCAATTCTTTTCCTGGCCCTGATGGCCTTTGTGGTAACCTCTTGTAGTAAAAGTGACAACCCCATCATTCCCGATCCCACCCCTTCCACCGGCGACCATCCTGTATTGTGGAGTTACGATCTTGGCAATGGCGGATTGTCGGATATCATTCCGGCCATCGACGAAAACGACAACATTTATTTCTCCATGGTGAAAGAAGATGGCACAGGCGTATTGGTGTTCGCCCTCGATAAAAACGGTAACGAATTATGGAAAACAGAAGTTGCAGGAACATCAACTGAAAAAGTAACCTATTCCGGCGGCAAGGTGTTTGTTGCTACTGAAAACCCCATTGGCATTCACTGTATTCAAGGCTCCGGTGGCTCCATTTTGTGGAGCAAGGATTATACCGCTGAATACGATTTTGAATGGATGCTGCAGGTGGCCGTAAACAACAACAAAGTATATCTTTCAACAGGTCAGTTTTTTTACGGATTTCTGCTGGCGCTGGATTTTGATGGCAACGAACTCTGGATAAAACAAGGTCCCACCATGGGCGCCGCTTACTCCCTGAGTGCATTTGGAAATGAGTTGTATTTCAGCGATGGAGAATACCTGTTTCGCTACGACGACAATGGCACATCATGCGATTCGATATGGGCTTATACTTTGTTAGAAGGAAAAAGTACCGTCGGACAAAAAGGTTATTTTGATGCTTACAATGTGGTTTTTGGCACCGATGACAACATTTACTTACGTAATGATACCAAAATTGAAATTATTTCGCGTACGGGACAACTTGTAAGTGAGATTAATCTGGGTGACGATTTTTACAACAGTTATAGTGGGATTATTTTAACTGCCGACAATTCCATTGTTATTGGCAACGGCAACCTGGTGAAATACAGCCATGCCGGTATCATGGAATGGGAATCCGACATCCACGATGGTTGGCTTGTAAACCCCTCCTTTCAAACAGCACCCGTGTTGTCGTCCAATGGCGATTTTTACGATGCCCAGTTGTTTGGCTTGTATTCTGTAAAGGAAAATGGAACCCTCAACTGGAAAGAAAATGCTGAAACCGAAGCCGGTACCGAATACGGCAACCTCCACCCACCTGTTCTTACCCACGAAGGAAACATCATCAGCGTTTCTACCGAACAAAGTGTAGTGAGGTGTTTCAAAGGCGATGGTCATGGGTTGGCAACAAGTGGTTGGCCCAAGGTTTATGGAGATTACGGAAATACTTGTTCCAAATAAATCAACACCAGTCATGCTGAGTGCAGCGAAGCATCTCGTTTTCAATGCTTCCGACTGCACTTGGTTTGATTTTTATCCATTGTCTGTTAAGTTGCGTTTTTAAATCTTTCAAATTTAACATCATGAAAAAGTTTCTGCTAATTTTTCTTGCCCTGGGCATACTCACTTTGCCATTCGCTTGCAAAAAGAAGACCGACGACCCTGATCCCGAGCCAACTCCCGACGAAATTATTGTTGCCGACATCACCAAGGTAATGGACGAACAAACCCGGGCGGCCATTTCGGGACTCGACACCACCAACTACACCTTTACCTTTTCAGGCGAAAGCGACTTGATTCGGGGTCTGCAGGCGGGTGATATTTTGGTGGATAGTGCTTCGGCATGGGCACACTATGGCTACCTGCGGAAAATTGTTTCCATTGAAACTTCCAAAGGCGAAACCAAGGTATTTACCACCCAGGCCGGACTTACGGAAGCCATCCTTCAAGGCAGCATCGATTTCAATAGCGGAAGCCTGAAAACCAGTCAGATTGAACGCATGGAGCTGGCCGATGGGGTGAAACTGAAAAACCTGAAAAATACCGACTTTACGGTTTTCGATATGGAATACGACATGACCTTTGGCAGTGGCACCGATCAGGTAACGGTTCAGGGAAACACTTCCCTCGATATGGGTGTGTTTTTTAAATTTAACTGGGATTACTGTATCCTGTGTTTACCTCCGGAGGTAACCATCGAGCTCTTTGAATCCGGCGTAGAAATCAACCAAAGTGCTTCCATCAATGTGGTTTCACAATATGGGGCATCGGTTGATCAACGCATACCTGTGGCTACCTTTTATTTCGAACCCTGGACTTTTGCCATTGGACCTGTTCCGGTTGTGTTTGTTCCTAAAATACAACTGTTTGTGGGTGTTGACGGACAACTTACAGCCGAGTTTACCACCGGTGCTTCGGAGTCGTTCAATGGTCGTTTGGGTACACGCTACACGTCTGCCGATGGGTGGAGCACCATCAAAGAAAAAACATTTACCTACGATTACTACCCTCCCGAACTCGACATTTCCATGAACGTGGAAGTCGGCGTAGGTCCCGAAATTAGTCTGTTGCTGTATGGTGTGGCCGGTCCGTTTACCAACGTTACCGCTTGCTCCCTACTTGAGGCAGAACTGCATACCGGTACCGAAAACTGGACCTTGGACTATAAAGTTGGTGTAAAAGCCGAAGTGGGTATCAGGGTTGATGTGCTGTTGTTTGAAGACGAGTGGAGCTCCGATTTTTGCTTGTTTGAACAAAGCCTCATGCACCTGGAAAACGAACCTATGACCACCGGAATCTTTTTCGAATCACCGGCTGATGGCAACTGGCTTTCATTGGGAAGTCAGGTACTTTTAAAAGCCAGGGTTTCGGGTGTGGCTCCGTCACAAGTGGAGTTTCTGGTGGATGGCACACTTGTTTCTACCCTTACGCAAGAACCATGGGAATATTCGTGGAATACCGCCACCTCCGCCTATGGAGAACATACCCTCATTGCAAATGAGGTAATTGGCGGGTTGGTAGTGGCTTCCGACACCATCACCATCAATCTGGTAAATGCCATCTGGGAAGTGGTAGATCTGAGCAGTTTGAACCAAAACAATGAAACCATTAATACCGATGTATTTTTTGCAAGTGAAAACGAAGGTTGGATGACCGGCGGTACGGGATATGGTTTCTTTGGATACATGTTGCATACCATGGATGGAGGTCAAAATTGGCAGAATATAGCCCCCGATGATTTTATCGAGAAAATGGAACAAATTATTTTCCTCAACGAAAATGAAATTTTGGCCCGAACCTTCACAGGCAGAGTTATTACCTCCAAAAGCTGGTTTGATATTACCTGGCAAAGCGATCCTCCGGGTAGTGGCGGGATTACCTTCGAAAATTTCAGGGTCAGCGATTTGGCACTGAGCAATGCCGGATATCTGGTGGCCACGGGTGTTTATAACTATGAGGAAGCTCATTCCATTTGGCTTGTCAATGCCACTTCAGGCGATTTTCAAGCCGTTAAAAGCATTGATATTCCGTATTATTATGATGATATGCCCACGAGTCCGAAAGTTTATTTCAGAAACGAAAAAGGGATTGTTTTTAATTTGAAAGATCAAAACAACCCGCTGCGTCAATATATTATGTTGTCGGAGGATGGTGGATTAAACTGGGAAAATATCCTGTTAGATGCCTCAGGCATAACCCGTGATGACGATATATACGGAGCCTTTTTCCTTGATGAACAAAAAGGTTGGTTGGTGGGACGTGAAAGCCAGGGTTTTGCCGTGGTACTCAAAACCACCGATGGCGGACAATCATGGGAAAAAATCAATGTGACCGACGCTTACAATTTTGGCTCCATCTGGATGCTAAGCTCCCTGGAAGGCTATGCTACTGTGAATGCCCTGGATGTGGGCGATATCATTCATACCAAACTGTATCACACGCAAGATGGTGGTTATACCTGGCTACCGGTAGAAATAACCAACACGATTATGGCCATGAAAAAAGTATTTTTTAGAGGTCCGTATTTGGGCTATACGGTAGGAATGGGCGCTGATACCTACAGATTCACAGTTGGCAAATAAACTCTGCTTCACAAATAATTGATGTTTCATTTTAATGACACACACCATGAAAAAAATTCTCATTTTAACTTTACTTTTTGCTGTTGCTTTTTCATTGAACACACAGGCACAGTTTGGCATCCCGTCCAAAATTCAAAACAAATACAAAAAGGTGGGACGTGAAAAGGCCGAAGAGCAGAAAACCAAGGCCGAAGACAAAGGGATGGAAGAAGCCGACAAACACCTAGATACCGCAGCAGAAGCCGCCGAACCCGGAATACAAAAAGCCGAAGAAGCTGAAAAACAGGGGGAAGAATATACCCTGATAGGTCTGCAAAAATATGGGGAATTTGTAGACGGATACGAAGCCGATGTGGCCAACAAGGATCCGGAAGATTATAGAAGGTATGGTTTTGAATCGGCCATCGTGACGTACCAACTCGACGGCTCTGAAAAAGGCACCAAAACCCTCTACATCGACCGTGGCGGGTACAAATTTGCCACCTATGAAGTCATTACTAAAAAGAAAACCGAAGAACAGTCCACCGTTATTCTGATTGGAAGCGACATGATAACCCTGGATTATGAGAATAATTCTGCCGTAAAAATGCACAATCCCGCTGCCTACTGGCTGGCCAATCCCAACCGCGATTGGGAAGAAACCGGAAAAAATATGCTCATTCACATGGGCTATGAGATTATCGGACAGGAAACCATTTCAGGAAGGGAATGTGATATCTGGAAACAGGGAAAAAGCAAAATCTGGGTGTGGAAAGGGTTAACCTTAAAATCGCAGGTAGGCAAAGATGTGGAGATAGCCACTTCCGTGAAAATAGATGAAGGCGTGGATCCGAAAATGTTTGAAGTGCCCGAAGGATATGAAGTTCAGGTGATTGGAGCTGCCGACATGTTTCCCGACCCGGAACAAGTGGCCGTTGAGGAGGATGAAATGACCGAGGAGGAACTCAATGCACTGCTCGACGAAATCGAAACCATGTCGTATTCCGAATACAAAGTCAAGGTACTTGAGGAAAACCCCGGAATGGAAGATGAGCAAATCAAGCAGTCGTATTTGTTGCTCAGGCAGCAAGCCAAGAGGAGACATCGAGAGGAATAGATCAAGGGGATAGGGGTTCAAAAGGAAGCATCTACTTTCGACCCGCCGGGTTGGAAAAACCCCGGCGGGTCGGAGCCATTGTACAAAAAATGCAAAATGTTGACAAGCCTAACCTTGCAAAAAAACTCTGCGGAACTCTGTGGTAAACTCTGCGGAACTCTGTGTTAATAAATTTGTTTCTTTACTTTGCGGAGAAGACTCAGGGTTCAAGGGATTCATTTGTTGAGGGGTTGGGTATTGGTTGGGATTGAGATGTCGCTTGGTCCAAAACCAGATCCAAATGGCTCGGGTTGCTAAAAAACCGCTGTAGAGCAACACGCTTAACAGAATGATTTTATACCTTTCGGCGTGGACACATGCCAAATTCTCGAGTAGGAATATTCCATCATCTACTTACCGATCAAATCAACTTTTTATCAGAGCAAATTTTCATTAGAAAAAACCCCGGCAGGTCTTTTGAAATTATAGAAAGATGATTAATTTTGGAAAATATTAACCACCAAAAACAATAACATGAAGAATTCCGCATATCTTTTGGACTTCCTGACTGTGAAATCAGGTTTTAGTGATCCATTTTTGGCTTGAAAATAACGCTACGAATGTTTGTTGGTTATATCCGGGGATTTGAAATTAAATGGCCCTCAGGTGAGAGAAACCTATATCATGTTTTTCTCAATATGACCATTCAAATTGATTTATAAAAGATGTGGAGACCGGCAACCACTTTTTTAAAACGGGGCGAAACCGAAAAGCCAGACGAGTAGGAAAGTAAATCTTAAAATAAGTGAATATGAAAATTTGTAAATTTTTAATGGTTGGGTTACTATTTATAAATCTGTTTAGTCTATCCAGCTGCACCAAGGATGATGTGGATGTTAGGGATCAATATGTTGGAGATTGGCAATACAAAGAGACAGGAAGTCTTACACTTTTTTATGCCGGCCAAAGTATGGGTACTGTCCCTATTGATGAAACAGGAAAAAGTGTTGTTTCTAAATCCGGCGAGAATGATTTAGTAATAGATAATCTGGTTTTTACTGTTAACGGCGACAAATTATCTGCGAACCCAGAAAGTATAACTCAAACCGATGATGGAGTAAATATGGTTGGAACAGCTACGTATTCAGGACAATTAGGCTCAAATATTATCACCATCAACAGCTCCATTACAGGAACCTGGTCATATAGCAGCGGACAAACAGGAAATTTTTCGGGAACAGTTGTCATC
Source organism: Bacteroidales bacterium (assembly GCA_965140775.1). Taxonomy (GTDB): domain Bacteria; phylum Bacteroidota; class Bacteroidia; order Bacteroidales; family F082; genus UBA6244. Next base: position 4,175,779 of record OZ223471.1, read on the forward strand.
ATTTTAACGAAATAAAAATCAAAAAAACCAGCCCGTTTTCACCTAGCGTTCCGATCCCGCAAGATTTAGAATCAAAATGCAGGGTTAACGGCAATAGGTAAAAGCCCTATGGAAAATGATTTCAAATTGGCTTCCCTTTTTGTTTACCATGGGTTATTTTGTTTTTTGAATTTTGAGCAGAAAACCGTGTCTTATTTCCAACAGATAACGAATTAATTAGCCACAAAAATCAAACGGATCCCTCTCTTCTGCGAAAAGGAAAATCCGTTCAATCTATTCAATCCGATGATAACAATTCGGTATTGATGGGGGTTCTGTTTTTTATCCTGACAGGTTCTAAACCACCCCCTAAGCCGTTTTAGCCTTCCTTTCAAGCAGCACCAACTCTCGCGCTTCCACTTCGGTGATGAAATGTCTCTTGCCTTCCTTGTCCTCCCAACTGCGGTTGATCAGTTTTCCGGAAATGGCCACCTCATGTCCTTTTTGGAGGTATTTCTCGGCCACCAGGGCTTGTCCGTTGCGCACCACCACCCGATGCCACTGGGTGTCGGTAACGCGCTCACCTTCTTTATTGGTATAGCTTTCGGAGGTGGCCATGCTAAAGCTCACAATGGTGCTGTTTTTGCCAAATTTTTTGGTTGTGGGATCGGTGCCCAGGCGTCCAAGCAGTTGAACAGAATTTCTTAAAGTTGTCATGATAGTAAGATTTAAATAGTTGATTAATAATTGATGAACGAGTTGATGGAGCAAAACTACAGCGACCACCAAAGGTTATTCGGTTATTAATCATTTACTTACGTATATAAGCGTTTTTAAGCGTTTTTAAACGAATAAGAGAATGATAAACAGATGTTTAAAAATTGGCTGCTTTTTCCCCAAAAAAATACATCGCTCGTTTTCTACGCATTTTTTCCGCTCACAAAAATTATTTTTTAAAAATCACTTGACAAACCCAAACTAATTATCCTATATTTGCCCATTCGATTTAACTAAGTGGTTAAAACAAATGGTTAGCATAGAAAATACAGAACAGAAGATTATTGATGCAGCCCGCAAGGTGTTCATCCTGAAAGGAATGGATGGTGCCCGTATGCAGGAAATTGCCGACGAAGCGGGTATCAACAAAGCACTTCTCCATTATTACTTCCGCAGCAAAACAAAACTCTTCGACAGGGTATTTGTTGAAATATTCGACGAAATCGCCACCATCATCGGTAAAATGGTGGATCAGTCGGACAACATCGAACAACTCATCGACCGACTGGTGGAAAACTATGTGCAACTGATAAAAAACAAACCTTTTGTGCCTGATTTTGTTTTGCACGAACTCAACCGAAATCCGCAAATCATTGTCAAACAGATACAAATTAAAGGCATTAACTTCATCAAATTCATGCAATTAATTGATGAGGCCATCCAACAACATGTCATTCGGCCCATCAACCCCATACACCTGGTAGTGAATATTTTATCGTTGTCGATTTTCCCGTTTGTGGCCAGACCCATCATCCAGGGTTTCATGTTTGGCGGCGACGAATCGCTCTACGACGAATTCATCGACCAACGCACCGAACAGGTTACCTCTTTTATCAAAGCTTCCATATTTATCAATTATCCTTCCAAATGAAAAAAATACTCACCATACTGATCTTGCTGATCTTGCATCAATCTCAGGCGCAAGACCTGCAAAAAGTTTCTCTTGACGATTGCTACACGGCTGCCATCAACAACTATCCCAATTTGCGGCAGTTGGATATGGAGGTGCAGATAAACCAATTGAACAAAGACAATATCCAAACCACTTACCTGCCCTCGCTCAACCTCAACGGACAGGCTTCGTATCAGTCGGATGTAACCAAAGTACCCATTTCTGTTCCCGGAATGAACATTCAGGAATTATCAAAAGATTGGTATGCCCTCAACCTGGATGTGGAACAGATGATTTACGATGGTGGAACGACCGGATCGCGTAAAAAACTGGAGGATGCCGACCTGGATATCGACCATCAGAAATTGCAAGTGGAGTTTTTTCAGTTGAAAAACCGCGTCAACCAATTGTTTTTTCAGGCCATCTTGCTCAAAAAATCACTTGACATACTGGAAGTACTCAAGAAAAATTTGGAAACCACCATCGCCGATGCTGAGGTAGCCTTCGACAATGGTATGCTCCTGCAGTCGGATGTGGATGCGTTGAAAGTGGAGTATCATTTGGCTTTGCAGCAAATCATCGAACGCCGTGAAGACACCCGGGCCGTGCTGGGTAGTTTGCAGGTGCTCACCGCGCTGGAAATCACCGATGCCGCTCAATTATCCGTGCCCGAAACCGCTGTGGTAGATTACCATTTTGTGAACAACCGTCCCGAATACATGTTGCTCGGCAAACAACAAACCAAAATTGAAGCCCTCACCCAACTCACCCAAACCAAACGCATGCCCATCCTCATGGCTTTTGGTCAGGCAGGTTATGGCCGTCCGGGATACGACATGCTCAACAACGATTTCGACACCTATTACAAAGTGGGCGCTCGTTTGCACTGGAACATCTGGGATTGGAACAAGGTAAAACGGGAAAAGCTCGTGCTGAACGTTCAAAACGAAATCATTAACACGCAAAAACAAAGTTTCGACCAACAACTTAGAGCCGAACTCGAAACCAAAATGGCGGCCATTCGCAAGGCGGAGCAACTGATTGAATCGGACAGCACCATCGTGGAATTACAACAAAATGTTGTTCAAACGGCAGATGTGCAACTGCGCAACGGCAACATCACCACCACCAATTACATCATCGAACTGAACAAGCAGGTGAAAGCCCGGTTGAATCTGGAGGTACACAAACTGCAATTGATTTATTCAAAATACCAATACAACATCACTTTAGGAAATCTTTAATCTGAAACATACCAACCATGAGAAAGATAACAACCATATTTGTGCTGAGCCTGCTGATGGCCTCCTGTGCTACCGACAACAACAAATCGGATGCATACGGAAATTTTGAATCCGACGAAGTCATTGTGTCGGCTCAGGGCAATGGCGAACTGTTGCAGTTTACTCCCGACGAAGGTGATCTGCTGAAAGCCGGAGATCGTGTGGGATTGATAGACACCACCGACCTACATCTGAAGAAAAAATTGCTCGAACAGCAAATAAAAACGGTGGCTTCGCAACTCGACAATGTGCAGGCCGAAATGGAGGTGCAGCAACAGTTGCTTCAAAATAACCTCACCAACCAAAACCGTATTTCCAATATGTACGACAAAGGTGCAGCCACCCAAAAACAAAAGGACGATATCGACGGATTGGTGAAGGTAAACCGGAAACAGATTTCGGCCATCCAGTCGCGCCGACAGAACATCCTCGATCAGATGGAGGCCGTGGAAGTACAAATTGAACAAATCAACGAAGCCATCTCCAAATGCCTGATCACCAATCCGGTAAACGGCACGGTGCAAGTAGTTTACGCTCGTAAGGGTGAGTTGGCCGCCATGGGTAAACCTTTGTACAAACTGGCCAACTTAACCACCCTGAAACTAAAAGCGTATATTAGCGGCGCTCAACTCTCACAGGTTAAGATTGGCAGCGAAGTCGACGTGATGTACGACAAAAACGCCACCGAAAACACCTCGGTCAAGGGTAAGGTGGTCTGGATTTCGTCAACGGCTGAATTTACGCCCAAAACCATCCAAACCAAAGAAGAGCGTGTCAATCTGGTGTATGCCATCAAAATTGAAGTGGTAAACGACGGTTCCATGAAAATAGGTATGCCCGGCGAAGTGAACTTTTAAAATAGAACGATGTACCCGAATAACCAACTCATTCAACTTATTCATTATTAACTAAATACTTTTAACATGAAAAAAATCAGTTTACTTTTTATTGCCCTTGTCGGGATGTTTACATTTTCGGCAAACAATGCCATGGCCCAAAAGGCAAGTGATGTGCTCGGAACCTGGCTCAATGCCGACGAAGATGCCCACATCCAGATTTATCAGGAAGGCGACAAGTATTTCGGAAAAATTGTTTGGATGCTCAACCCCAACGACCCCGAAACAGGATTGCCCAAAACAGACAACCTCAACCCCGACGAAGCTTTACAATCGCGTCCCCGCATGGGACTCATCTTGCTTAAAGATTTTGTATTTGATGATGACGAATGGGAAGACGGCACCATTTACGATCCTAAAAGTGGTAAAACTTACAGTTGCTACATGACCTTTGAAGACCAGGACAACCTGGACAAATTGAAAATCAGAGGTTATATCGGTGTTAGTCTGTTGGGCAAAACAACCTATTGGACAAGAGTAAAATAGCGCAAAAAATACCACAATCATGACTTTGTTACCGGCCTTCATTCGGTTTGATCAAATCAAAAAAAACTTCGGGACAGTAGAAGCGCTGAAGACCATCATCCTGGACATTCAGGAAGGTGAGCTTTTTGGCTTCATCGGACCGGATGGAGCCGGTAAAACAACCCTGTTTCGCATCCTCACCAGTTTGGTTTTACCCGACGAAGGAATGGCCTACATAGGCCCACTTCAGGTGGTAAATGACTATAAAAAAGTGAGAAGAGATACGGGTTACATGCCCGGTCAGTTTTCTCTTTATCAAGACCTTACCGTGGAGGAAAACCTGAATTTTTATGCCAGCATTTTCAACACATCGGTAAAAGAAAACTACAACCTGATCAGCGATATTTACGGACAAATTGAACCCTTCAAAAAACGCCGCGCCGGAGACCTGTCGGGAGGCATGAAACAAAAGCTGGCCTTGTCGTGTGCCTTGATTCACAACCCAAAAGTACTGGTGCTCGACGAACCTACCACAGGCGTGGATGCTGTTTCGCGCAAAGAATTTTGGGAATTGCTGAAAAAAATGCAACAAAAGGGCATTACCATTTTAGTCTCCACCCCTTACATGGACGAAGCATCGTTGTGCGACAGGGTAGCCCTGATGGACCACGGGAATTTACTGGCCGTGGACACCCCAAAAGCCATCGAGGCAAGCTACCAGGGCAATCTTTGGGCCGTGAAAACCAACCGGATGTTTCCCCTGCTTACCGACTTGGAAAGTTTTAATGGCGCTCGTCAGGTGTTTCGATTTGGCGAGATGATTCACCTTACTTTTCACAGTGAGGATGACGTTACTGAAAAACTCAATCAATATTTGCTCGAAAAAGGTCACCAACAAATACAGATATCCAAGGCTCATCCGAGCATCGAGGATTGTTTTCTGGCATTAATGGATCAACCCGAAAAAGCATGAACACACGCGAAAACATGATTGAAGTAAGTCATCTGATGAAAAAATTTGGTGACTTCGTGGCCAACAACGACCTCAATTTTGATGTGAAAAAGGGGGAGATTTTTGGATTTTTGGGAGCCAATGGTGCCGGAAAAACCACCGCCATCAAAATACTGTGCGGATTGTCGGCACCCACCTCGGGCACGGCCATGGTAGCAGGTTTTGACGTGGGTAAATATCCAGACAAGGTAAAAGAACAGATTGGCTATATGAGTCAGCGGTTTTCCTTGTACAACGACATGACGGTGAAAGAAAATTTTCGCTTCTATGGAGGCATATATGGCCTTTCGGGAAAGGAAATAAAAGAACGCACCACCTATTTCCTGAAAAAACTCGACATGGAACACACCAAAAATACGGTGCTCAGCGAAATACCTTTGGGCTGGAAACAAAAACTGGCCTTCTCGGTAGCCATCATGCACCATCCGAAAGTGGTTTTTTTGGATGAACCCACGGGGGGCGTTGACCCCATCACCCGGCGTCAATTTTGGGAAATGATTTACGAAACTGCCAACGATGGCACCACCGTTTTCGTTACCACCCACTACATGGACGAAGCCGAATACTGCGAACGGGTGAGCATTATGGCGGCCGGAAAAATTGAAGCCTTGGGGACGCCCACCCAATTGAAAGAACAATATGGGGTGAGCACCATGAACGATGTATTTATTAAAATAGCACGCTGATGTGGGCATTTATCAAAAAGGAGTTTTATCACATTTTTCGCGATTACCGATCGATGATCATCCTCTTCGGAATGCCCGTGGTGATGGTATTGCTTTTCGGGTTTGCCATTACCAACGACATCAACAACGCCAAGATTGGCATCCTCGACCATTCAAAAGATGACGTTACTCGCGAAATCAGCCAGAAACTGCTCTCGTCAGGATATTTCAAACTGGTCTCCAACCTGGAGTCGAACACCCAAATCGAAAAATTATTCGAACAGGGAACAGTGAAGGCTGTGGTGATTTTCGAACCCGACTTCGCCCGCCAAATGGCTGCACAATCGGGGGCTTCGGTTCAGGTAATTCTGGATGCCTCCGAACCCAATACTGCCAGCATGTTGTCCAGTTATGTGGGCGCCATAATCAACACCTACTCCATGCAAAAGATGCAGGAAAGCAGGCAAATTCCGGTAAGTATTCAGGTACAAAGCCGAATGATGTACAATCCTGAAGTAAAAAGTGTGTATATGTTTGTTCCGGGTGTCATCACCATCCTGCTCATGCTTGTTTCTGCCATGATGACCTCCATTTCCATTACCCGCGAAAAGGAGCTGGGCACCATGGAAGCCCTGTTGGTTTCGCCACTCAAACCAATTCAAATTATTGTGGGAAAGGTGATTCCATACGTCCTGCTGTCCTTCATCAACCTAATCGTGATTTTGTTGTTGGCCAGATTTGTGTTTTTGATGCCCGTTCAGGGAAGTGAAGCCTTGTTGTTGGCCGAAAGCCTTTTGTTCATCATCATGTCGCTGGCCTTGGGCATTCTGATTTCCACCATCAGCCATACCCAACAGCAAGCCATGTTGTTGAGTATGTTTGCTTTGATGTTGCCTACCATTTTGTTGTCCGGGTTTATTTTTCCGGTGGAGAACATGCCCGTCATACTGCAATACATCAGCCACGTGATGCCCTCCAAGTGGTTCATTATCATTGTAAAAAGCATCATGCTCAAAGGAACCGGCATCATGTATTTCTGGAAAGAAACCCTGATTATTTTAGGCATGACTTTGTTTTTTATCGGACTGAGCGTGAAGAAATTTAAGATAAGACTGGGTTAAGGGTTGAAAAAGAAGGATTGTGAAAAAGTGGCTCGTTGACATATAAATCAATAATTAAGGAATAAATAGTTGAAGATGATAAGAAACTGTCAAAATTTTGTTCAAGAGTTCCGTCAGGAGCCCAATATGGGTAGAAAAATCTTTAGGTTTTTTATTTCGTCCGTTATGGGCGGACGATACACCTTACCAAAAATTCCCTTTTCTAGTCGGTAGGGCTTCAATACAACAGAAAGAAATAATATTCCGATGATTTGTTCGCAGGACATGAACAATATTTGAATTGAATATCAATGGGTTAAATGCAAAAAGTTATGAATTTTCCTAAATGGGAGATGCAGAAAAAATAGAAACATGAAAAAACTACGCTACATACTGCAAAAAGAATTCATTCAGGTGTTTCGCGACAAGTCCATGTTGCCCATCATCTTTATCATCCCCATTGTGCAGTTGTTGGTATTGTCATATACGGCTACATTTGAGATCAAGCAGGTACGTTTGGTGGTGGTTGACCACGATCATTCGGCAGCTTCCAGAGATTTGGTAGCCAAATTCGAAGGATCTTCGTTTTACCGCATCGACGGACACCTGGAACAATACAACGAAGCCGAGGAGTGGATAAAACGTGGAAAAGCAGATCAGTTGCTGGTAATTGAACCCGATTTCGGATCGAACCTCATCATCGAAAAACGAGCCTCCGTACAACTCATCACCGATGCCATCAACGGAAGTGCCGCCAGCCTCATGAGTGCCTATGCCACCAATATCATCGGCGACTACAACCGCCAAATCATCATTGACGCCTCCCCTTCAGCCCACATCGCCCTGCCAATCGATGTAAAACCTACTTACTGGTACAATCCGGAACTCAACTACATCACCTACATGGTACCCGGAATTTTGGTATTGCTTGTTACCATCATCGGCCTTTTTTTGGGAAGCATGAACCTCGTGAAAGAAAAGGAAATTGGCACCATCGAACAGGTGAATGTTACGCCCATTAAGAAGTACCAGTTTATTGCCGGCAAGTTGATTCCCTTCTGGCTCATTGCCAACATCGATTTGGCCATAGGATTGCTTTTGGCTTATTTCGTTTTTAATATTCCGGTCATCGGCAGCGTGTGGTTACTATTTGGTGTGGCCTCCATTTATTTGGTGGCTATTTTGTCCATCGGTCTGGTGATTTCCACCATGACCGATACCATGCAACAGGCCATGTTTATTTCATGGTTTTTTCTGGTGATATTCATTTTGATGAGCGGCTTGTTTACCCCCATCGAGAGCATGCCCCATTGGGCACAAATACTCGATTATGCCAATCCCGTGGCCTATTTTATCAAAATCAACCGCATGATCATGCTCAAAGGTTCGGGCTGGTTGGATATTCAGCAGGATGTGATTATTCTGAGCATCTACGCCACAGTTTTGTTTGTCTTCTCCATTTTGAAATACCGGAAGACAGCCTAGAATAAAGGTATTACCACCCATAATTAGAAGTTAGCACTACGCTTGTTATAGTATAACGCCGACCTAGAATCAAAGAGATTTTTAACTCATGACCCCTTTTCATTCATAATCGGAATCAAACCCAAATCAAAGAACAATCCAATCAGCGCCTATCAGCGTACATCCGCGTAATCAGCGTCTAACCTTGAATCGACGCAATCAGCGTCCAAAAAACCAAACCTGAAACGTAAGACGCAGATATCGCAGAAAAACACAGATAAAAGAAAAACCAAATCAGCGTCCATCAGCGTAATCAGCGTCCAAAAAACCAAATCCGAAATGTAAGACGCAGATACCGCAGAAAAACGCAGATAAAAGAAAAACCAAATCAGCGCCCATCAGCGCAATCAGCGTCCAAAAAAAAAAACAATCAGCGTCCATCAGCGTAATCAGCGTCCAAAAAATCCCCATATCAAAATTATTCATAAATTTACTCCCAAAATGGGAAAAAATGACAGAGATTTATAAAAACAGTGACTTAACAGGAGAGATAATCAGGGTGTTTTATCAGGTTTACAACGTTCTCGGATATGGATTTCTTGAGAAAGTATACGAGAATGCACTGCTTATTGAGCTCAGAAAACAAGGAATCAGATGTTCCGATCAATTGCCCATAGAAGTTTATTATGACCATCATCAGGTAGGTATGTTTTTTGCTGACATTCTGGTTGAAGAAACTGTAATTGTTGAAATTAAAGCCATAGAGACTCTGGCACCAATCCATGAAACAGTTTTGGTAAACTATCTAAAGGGTACCGGAAAAGAAGTTGGACTATTGCTAAATTTTGGACCCAAGCCAGAGGTGAGAAGGAAAGTACTCACCAAGGAATATTTGGAACGTATTTCTAATCAAAGGTTATAGACGCAGATACCCCAGATAAAAAAACAATCAGCGCCCATCAGCACAATCAGCGTCCAACCTTGAATCGACGCAATCAGCGTCCAAAAAACCAAATCTGAAACGTAAGACGCAGATACCGCAGAAAAACGCAGATAAAAGAAAAACCAAATCAGCGTCCAAACAAAATATCAGCGTCTATCAGCGTAATCAGCGTCCAAACAAAATATCAGCGTCTATCAGCGTAATCAGCGTCCAAAAAAACCCAAATCAGCGCCCATCAGTGTAATCAGCGTCCAAAAAAAAACAATCTCCGTCCAAAAAAAACTACACCCTCATTTTTCTACCCCCTACTCCCCCGGAATAGGCAACCCGTGCTCTCGCAAAAAGGTAAGTTTGTCCCAATATCCACGCTGGAAAACTATTTTATCATCTTGTACTTTGAAAAAACCACATCCACGCAATCCCAGCGGGTCTTTCCATTCCAGAATGGCCCAATCGCCGTCTTCAAACAGATTTTCTATCTGGCAAACCATTTCTGCTTGGCCAAATTCTCTGGCAAACATGGCCTTAATGGCAGATTTTCCCACAACAGGATCGTCGGTAACCTGATGATTTACTGCATCTTCGCTATATAACTCGGCAATATCCCGGGCATTTCCTGCATTAAACAAACTGACCCATTGTAAAATAAGTTCTGAGGGTTTCATGATTGGCAATATTGATTTCCTTTTCAAAAATAAATCAAATCCACCGATCATGGTTTTTTATGATGACCCATTTCGATTTTTTTTTAAAACAAAAGAGCCACATCTCAATATCTAAAGCCTTTTTCCCTATTTTTATGGCTCAAAATTCGACCATGAAAGCACGACAAGTATTCATTCTTCTGATGTTTATTGCCAGGGTGGCGATGGCACAGGACACCACCCACTTTATCAACAGATACAAAACAGCCGATGGCGACCGGTGGACGCTAAACCGCAAGGCCTATTATCTCAACTCCTTTGCCATCGACAGTGCCGATTTGAACGGCTTTTATGGTCGGGGATACAGCAACCTGCAATTGGGACTTTACGATTCTGCCATCATCGATTTCAAACGATCCATCGACGCCGCCAAATTTGATGATTTCGCGGGTTCCGGTCTTTCACAGGAGGAAGATTACCAACCCATTTTCCTCATTGGCTTGTGTTTTACCTTTTTGGAACAGCCCGATAGTGCCTCCTATTACTTCCAGAGGGCCATTGATGACAACCCCAAATTTGAAGACCCCTATTTTGAATTGGCCAAAATATCTGCCATCAATGGGGAGCCCACTAAGGGTCTGGACTACTGCGATCGTGCTCTACTAATGAACCCATCCTCCTCCACGGCATATTATTTTAAGGCCATCATTTATTATTACTCCGGCAACGAAAGAGCTGCCCTCAAGGAATTGAAAAAACTGAAGAAATTAGATCCCAAAAACACCACAGCTCCATTGGTGATGGCCGAAATCTATTTCAACAAAAAAAACTACGACGCCGTAATAAAATATGCTTCCGCTTCCATAAAACTTGATGACGGAAACCCTCAGGCCTATCTGTATCGTGGAGCCGCACAATTGCAAAAGAACCGGTTTCATGAAGCCTTGAGCGATCTGGAAACAGGTCTGAGTAAAGACACTTCACAAGTGCAGTTTAACTACTATCTGGGATTAACACACTTTGCACTGAAACAGTACAACCAGGCCGTTGGTTATTTTGCTAAAAATATCGAAAACGAAAAGAAAAACTTGCCCAAATATTATGCTGCCAAGTGGCAAGAATTGGAGTTGAAAGAAATCCTGCTGGCTCTTCACACCAACGAACTGACCGAGGACGAAGTGTATGCCGGACAAGCCTTCCTCAAAATTATCCTGCAAACCGCCATGATGACCGACGTGAATGCCATCAGGAAATATGCCCGGAATTATCCCGAATCTGTATTTATCGGAAGGGTGAATAACCTACTGTCGTATTTTCAATATGGCCGCAAGCAAAACATCATATCCACCTACGATCTGATAGCCCTCGACAGCACGCTGTACTTTGTTATGATGCACAACGCAGATCTCCTCGAAAAACAGAATCGGGACACAGCCAGCATCAACCGATATAGTCAGGTAATTGGCCACATACCCGAGTACACCTACGCCTATTCAGCCCGCGGATTGGTATATCAAAAAACCCATCAATATCATCTGGCTTTGCGCGATTTGCAGAAATCCATGGAAATGAACCCCGACTTTTTGCTGGCACAATATCACCTGGCCGGCGTGTACTACGACATGGAACTATATCCCCAGTCCATTCACAACTACCGCGAGGTTCAGAAAAAAATCAACGAAATACCCTTGCTGGATTTTGGAATCGGAAAGTGTTATTTCAAAATGGGATTCGCCGACAGCGCCTCCTATTATTACGAAAAGGCCCTGGCCATTTGGCCAAAATATCCTGATGCGCTCCACGGCGCCGGAAAAATAGCATTCGACCGGGGAAATTATAAGGAGGCCATAAGCCTTTACAACCAAAGCATTGGATATGGAGGCAGGTCGGCCCAATTTCTGATGGATCGGGCGGAAGCCAAAATAGCCTTAAAAAAATATGGTCAGGCGGTATATGATTATGTGGAAGCCATGAAGATGGATCCCAAATCTTCCGAAGCCTATTACGGCGCTGGCTGGGCCTCCTACCTTGCCGGGAAATATCATCAATGTATCGATTATTCCACCAAAGCTGTTCAATACGACCAATCCAATTTCGAAGCCATGTACAATATCGCCCTATCGCACCTGCGTTTGGGGCACTTTGAAGAAGCACGAAAATACTATTTGGCAGTGGTTAAGGCCAACCTGACCGATAGCGAATCCATCGAACCCAAAGCCATAGCCGATCTTCAAGACATGATTTCGACAAATAAAATGCGCGGTGCCGCTCAGGAAATGCTGGATATAATTCTGGATATGGAGGCCGAATTAAAGGCACCTGATAAAGCACAGAATTTGCCACAGAATTGAAAGAAACCTAGTATTCGCAACAGATGACTTCAAACAAAAAAAGTGTGCGTGTCTGAAAACACAAGAAGACTAATATCACCCCTCCACCAAAGCCACAAATGCCGTTTTATCGTTGGCGGTTTTTTGTCCGCGATAGGTTCCGTTTCCGGAGGTATTTCTTTGTATATTAAGATGTTCGCCTAACACACATTCGCTAAAATAGGTCAATTGCACAAAGGAAGGGTCGGCATTGCCACGATCCATGTACAGGGCATCGCTCAACCAGTCAAAATACTTGCGGGCGTTGGTATGACCGTTCATATCCATGTCGGAATACTTGGGCACCACCTCAAACAGGGTTTCAAATGATGCGTCGCGATCCAACACAGGGATTTCGCGGGTAACAGCTTGTCTGTCGGAAGTATATTCCTCTATATTCACGTATTTGTCAATTCTTTGTGGCCGGCGCGTGGTTAAGTCGATGATAAACCATTCCGAAGTAGCCTTACAAATCACTTCACCATCAGGAGTTGTTACCAAAAAATCCCGGTAGGCAGCCAGGCCTTTTACCACGCGGGGCCAGGTTTCCACCACCACCTCGTCACACCAGGTGGGCATTTTTATCAATTCCAGGTTGATGCGAAACAACACCCATGATGCATTGTGAACACTGGTTTGCGTAAAGCCAAATCCCAAATGTTCGGCATGATAGGTGGCTGCTCGTTGCAACATGATATTTAAACCGGTGAGGGTGAGTTTTCCGCTTAAACTAATGTCGTCCCAATTCACCGCATATTGTTGTTTCCAAGTTTTTTGAACCATTCTTGTTTTTTTGGCAAAGGTAGCATCCTTAATAAATGGCGCGACATCAAACTTCCAAAAAACTTATCTTGCTAAATCACTCCCCACGAAAATATTACCCCAACTACGTAATTTTGTTTACTTTAGTGATATCAAATATCCTTGCATGAGCAAATTAGTCCGGTTAATTTTACCCCTTTTGGCAGTATTGATGGTGGTTTCGTGCGAAAATGATACCAAACCACACCCCCCTACTCCCAAAGAAAAAAAGCAATCGCATGAGATGTTGGCCACCATTTTGAAGTCGAAAAAACTCAAGGCGGTCACCAATTATGGCTCGTTAAGCTATTTTATTTATCGGGGCGAACCCATGGGATATCAATATGAATTGCTAAAAAATTTATGCGCCTACCTCCACGTGGAACTGGAATTGGTTATTGAAAAAGACCTGACGAAATGCATCGACATGCTTAACAGCCGCGAAGTGGATATTCTGGCCATGGGACTTACCATGACCAACTCCCGTCGTGAGCAACTGTTGTTCACCGAGCCCATCATGGTAACCCGGCAGGTACTGGTACAGCGCAAACCCGACGGTTGGCGCAAAATGGCTACCGCCGACGAAATTGAATCGCACATGCTTCGGTCAACCCTCGACCTGGGGGGTAAAACCATTTATGTGGAAAAAGGAACCGTTTTTGAACAACAACTGACCAAGCTGGCAGACGAAATTGCAGATGAAATCACCATTGTTTCCGACCCGCGCGAAGTGGAAGAACTCATTGCTGCCGTAGCGTCGGGCGAAATTGAATATACTGTGGCCGATGAGCATGTGGCACTGGTAAATACCCGCTATTTTCCCAATCTGGATGTGGCTACTCCGTTAAGCTTTCCTCAAAAAATCGCCTGGGCAGTGAAAAAAAACCAGTTGGCTTTGGCCGATACCATCAACGCCTGGGTAAAACAGTTTAACGGCGATATATTGTCACGACTGCTTTTCAATAAGTATTTCAAAAATGTGCGTGCCGGACGAATTTCTAAAAGCAGCTACTATTCCTACAAAGGCGAACGGCTGTCACCCTACGATTCCATCATCATGAAAGGCGCCGCACAATTGGGTTGGGACTGGCGGTTGTTGGCTTCATTAATATATCAGGAATCGGAATTTAAACCCCGGGTGAAAAGCTGGGTGGGGGCTTTCGGACTAATGCAACTCATGCCATCGGTAATGGAAAATTATGGCATCGATTCCACCGCTTCCCCCGAAGCACAGATACTTACAGGAGTGAAGCATTTGCAAAGCATCGAAAAACAATTGCCTCCCGAAATCACCGATTCGTTGCAACGGATACTATTCACCATGGCCTCCTACAACAGTGGCATTGGCCATGTGTTGGATGCAAGGCGTTTGGCCGAAAAAAATGGCCTCGACCCCAATCTGTGGACCGACAATACAGAAGTGTATGTACTGAAACTTTCGGACAAAGATTTCTATTCCGATCCGGTAGTGTATTACGGGTATTTAAGAGGTGACGAAACGTATATGTTTGTCAGGGAAATCGTCGATCGATATGGTCACTATGTCAACCTGATCAGAAACGATACGGCGGAAAACAAAAGTAAGTAAGCTACTTCTTTTTGTTGGCGGAATCTTCGTTTTTCTCTTCGTCGCTGCCAATGCCATCCTTAAATTCTTTTACACCCTTGCCCAGACCACGCATGAGCTCCGGAATTTTTTTTCCGCCAAAGAGCAACAGAATAATTACCACAATGATAACAATTTCAGGGGTTCCAATCCAACCTGCCAACTGCACCAACGAAAGCGTCAAAAGTAAGTTCATGATGTGAATTTTTACTGATAGTGGCCACAAAGATAAGTAAAAACAACCTCTGCGTATGATTTGTTGTCAATTCATTACATTTGCACTTCGGCAAATTGTTCTCGTTCGTTGAGCATGATATTTAATTTGAAAGGGACTTGAGCAAAGCCCAAATTTAATGCTATCGAGTGTTGAAAATAAATTGTGCGAAATTTTTTTTAGAAAACGACGTAAAAAAAATGAAAAAAAGCCTTGTTTTAGTTGCCCTCGTCTGGATGATATCGGGCGGTGTGTTGATGTCGCAAACCAACCAACGCGATTGGAAAAAACTCCATTACCTCTCGGAAGAGGAGATGAACAAGCCCTTTGATTTCTCCAAGGACTTCGTGATAACCGACCCACCTGAAGGCGAAATACGTAACGTGGCCGAATTCGATCAGATGCAGAGCGTGCTGGTGCGCTATCCCTTTGGTGTACCCATCGAGCTCATTCGCGAAATGGCTGAAAACACGCTTGTTACCACCATTGTGGCCAATGCATCCGAACAACAAACCGTAACCAACACCTACACCGCCAACAATGTTAACCTCGATAATTGTGCCTTTTTGCTGGCCAATACCGACAGCTACTGGGTGCGCGACTATGGCCCCTGGTTCGTGTTTGATGGCAATAACCAACCGGGCATCGTTGATTTTCCGTATAACCGACCACGTCCCAACGACAACAACATTCCGGCACGTGTGGCCGAGAGTCTGGGCATCGACCTCTATGGCATGAACCTCATCAGTACCGGCGGAAACTATATGTGCGATGGTATGGGCATGGCAGCAAGCACCGATTTGGTTTGGGACGAAAACCCCTCCTACACCCACGACCAGGTGAGCGCCTTCGTAAACGACTATTTGGGAAACTCACCCTACATGGTGACCGACGATCCGCTGGGCGAATACATCAAGCACATCGACTGCTGGGGAAAATTTCTGTCGCCGGGCAAAGTGCTTATCGGACAAGTTCCCATCACCGATAGCCGATATGCAGATTATGAAGCCATTGCGTTTTATTTTAGAAACAAAATTAGCACCTGGGGTTATCCTTACGAAGTAGTTCGGGTATTTACCCCGGGAACCTATCCCAACACGCCCTATTCCAATTCCTTGATCTTGAATAAAAAAGTATTTGTGCCCATCACCGGAAGCCAATGGGATGATGAAGCCCTGGCCGTATATGAAGAAGCAATGCCGGGATACGAAATCATTGGCGTGATGTACAGCGGTTGGGAAAACACCGATGCCCTGCATTGTCGTACCAAAGGTATAGCCGATTTAGGTATGTTGTATATCCACCACTTGCCTTTGTTGGGTCAAGTGGAGTATTCCCATGAAGTGGAGCTGACAGCAGATATCACTGCTTGCAGTGGCCAACCCATTTATCAGGATTCGGTATGGCTCTATTATCGTTTTAATGGAGGCGACTTTCAACATACGGAAATGACTCATGTTTCGGGCGACACCTATTCGGGAACCATTGCCGGAATTAACCCGGGCGACACGGTGGACTATTACCTGTTTGCCGCCGACCAATCGGGACGCAGGTCCTTTAGCCCATACATCGGCGAACCTGATCCCTTTGAGTTTGTGGTGGCAGATGTGGTTGAATTGACTTTTAACCCGGATTCGGTGCTGTTTCAAACTGAAGAAGAAATGATTATAGGTTTGCCGTTGGACATCATCAACAATTCAGAAACCAACATTTTAATTAGTTCCATTACCGAGTTTGGCGCAAGATTTGGGTGGAGTGCACAAGGAATACCCACATTGCCCTTAGTACTTGCTCCGGGTGAGAATATCCCATTGGTCATCGTATGTGATATACCTGTTACGCAGTCGCCCACATGGATTACCGATTCGTTGTTTGTAACCACCGATGCAGGCGTATTTGCCGAACGAATCATGATTGATGAATCCTTGATTTCATCCACAGGTGATGCTCAGGTAAACACCACAATTTCCTTGTATCCTAACCCTGCTTCTTCGGTTATCCACATCACTGCCAATCAGGTACTTGACAACGAACTGCATCTTTATATATATAACCTTTCGGGCAAACTGGTGGTGAACACGACATTCGAAGGCAATAAGCAGAACGCGTTTGTTTTGCCCGAAGAGTTGACTTCAGGCACCTATGTTTATCAATTGATTGCGGGAAATACTACAGCGAGTGGAAAACTGCTTATTGTAAGATAGTCAGTAAATTAAACCAGTACGAGCGACAAATACACAGCAGTGCCCAAAGCCGCCACAATGATCCAAAAGGTGGCCAGCGCTGAAAGTTTGTCCTTGTCGGGGTCGTAATCGAATTCACTTCTTGCCATAGATCTGCTGTTTAGGGTAATTTATCCAAACGTTCACCATTTTTGAAAGCAACCACAAAAGCATCCACAATGCCATTGTAACTGCGCAGTTCGTTTCGTCTTTCGCGCGCTGCTTCGTAGGTGGTAAACGAGCCCACCGTATAAATGTAAAAACCGTTGTGGGTGTTTTGCCTTATCTGCGAGGCCGGCAGATTGTACATATTGCTCAACTTGGCTATGGAAATGGCGTTACCATATTTGGCACGTATTTGCACACGGTACTCAATACCCTGCACCATTGGTTTTTCCTGAGGTGCCTGATAAGGTTCTTCTTCCACCACCACAATCACGGGCTTTTCTTGTTCAACCTTTTCTTCTTTTGGCGGCTCAACGGGCTGACTAAGGATGGGAGGTGCCACAAAAAGCATGTCGATTTCGGCAGGTTGTACGGGTTGATCCTTCACCGGAGCTTCCACAGGACGTTCGTTAGCGGGTTTTTTCCTCGATTCAAAATAACTGAAATCCTGGTTTGTTTCCCCGAACTGAGTTGTTCGTTTCTTGCCAAATTTAAACGTTACCCCCAAAGAGCTATAATTGTAAATATCATATTTAAAGCCACTTTCCTTACCATCCATCCGGTCGGAGTTCATCCCGCGGTTGGCCGATTCCAGGTTAAGGTCCCATTTGTCCGACAAACGAATTTTCAAACCCATGCCTCCCACGAGCACACCTTCCATGGTGCGTCCGCCAAAGCCTACGCCATTGCCATAACCTACTTTTCTGATTACTTTTTTTGATGACAACTCCATGAGTTCGGTATTGTAGTTGGTAATGCCAACGCCCAGTATAAAATATACATCCCACATTTGGCGTGGATTGAACGATCCGATAATGTTGCGTAAGCTAAGGGTTCCATTTAAATTTATTTCGATGTAGTTCGATTCAAAATATCGATTTGAAGGCCTGCGTGTTCCGGCCAGCTGTGCATATAATCCTTGTAATCGCAACCCCAAAACGGGTGACACCTGATACCCTAACTGCAGAGCGCCTCCAAACCTCCACTCGTTTTCGTAATTTGAAACCGGAACAATTCTATATTGCTTGATGTCTCCGAAAAAAATGCTGGGTCCACCGCTCAGGTTGACCGACCAGTGGGTCACACCTCCCGACCCTGACGAGGAGGAACTGAAATTCTGCGCATTTAAGTGCATGCCCGTCAAACAGATGACCATGCAAAGGGGCGCAATTGTTTTAAAAAAAGAGCTTTTAAACAAATCCATGGAGGCTAATATTATATTATTAGGCTTAATACCGCGCTAATACCACACGCGGTATTTTCGACCTTAAAAATAAATAAAAACCTACACCTAGGCCGAAAGCTACTGATTAATTATCGCCAACCAATTGTTAATATCTTCCAATTGTACGGCCGGGATATTCAGTTTGTTCTTTTTTCGGTAACCATTCAAGGTTTGTAGTATGGCTGTGGGTTTGGCTTCCTTAAGTGCGGCCGGCGAAGAAAATCCGGCTTGAGCAAGGTGGGCAGCCCACACCGGATCGATGCCCAGTTTGGCAAAATCCTCACCCGTAAAGGATTTCTTTACGATTTCCGGACGCATCTGAGGGAAGAAAAGCACTTCCTGTATGGAGGGTTGGTTGGTCATTATCATGACCAATCGGTCGATGCCAATGCCCATTCCTGAGGTGGGGGGCATGCCATATTCCATGGCTCTCAAGAAATCCTGATCGATAAACATGGCTTCATCATCACCTTTTTCGGCCAATGCCATTTGTTCTTCAAAACGCATGCGTTGGTCGATGGGGTCGTTCAATTCGGTATAAGCGTTGGCTAATTCCTTGCCGTTCACCATCAGCTCAAAGCGCTCGGTAAGTTCAGGATTTTCGCGATGACGCTTGCATAAGGGCGACATCTCCACGGGATAATCGGTGATAAAGGTGGGTTGGATAAATTGTCCTTCACATTTTTCACCAAAAATCTCATCAATCAATTTGCCTTTGCCCATGGATGGGTCGGTTTCAACACCCAATTTTTTGGCAGTTTCTCTCAGCTCTTGTTCATCCATTTGACTCACGTCGATGCCCGTATATTCTTTGATGGCATCCAAAATGGACAAGCGACGGAAGGGTGCTTTGAAGTCGATGAGGTTTTTACCCACCTGCACTTTGGTGGTTCCATGGAGGTCGAGGGCAATTTTTTCAATCATCTGCTCGGTCATTTCCATCATCCAGAAATAATCCTTGTAGGCCACATAGATTTCCATTTGGGTAAACTCAGGATTATGGAAACGGTCCATACCTTCATTACGGAAATCTTTGGCAAACTCATATACCCCCTCAAATCCACCAATGATTAATCGCTTCAGATACAATTCGTTGGCGATACGTAAATACAGTGGAATATTAAGTGCATTGTGGTGGGTAATAAACGGACGTGCTGCGGCTCCACCGGGAATGGCCTGCAAAATGGGGGTTTCAACCTCAAGATATCCTTTGTTGTTGAGAAAATCGCGCATGGTGCGTATCACCTGTGCCCGTTTTACGAAAGTGTCTTTCACTTTTTCGTTCACTATCAGGTCCACATACCTTTGACGGTAACGTTGGTCCGGATCGGTAAAGGCATCGTAAATCACCCCATCTTTTTCCTTAACGATGGGCAGCGGACGGAGGGATTTTGACAGCACCTTGAACGACTTCACATGCACGGTGGTTTCACCCATCTGGGTAGTAAAAACATAGCCCGAAACACTGATGAAATCACCAATATCCAACAACCGTTTGAACACCGTGTTGTACATGGTTTTATCGTCGTCCGGACAAATATCGTCGCGTTTTACATACAATTGAATACGACCGGTGGCATCCATCAGCTCCACAAAAGAAGCTGCACCCATGATGCGGCGGCTCATGATACGTCCGGCCATCACCACCTCCTGGTAGCGGGTATGGTCTTTTGGATAGTTTTCCAAAATTTCCTCGGCATAGGCATTTACATGCACCTCTTCGGGTGGATAGGCATTAATATTCAACTTGGTTAGTTCGGTCAGGGCATCGCGTCTGATCTGTTCCTGTTCGCTAAATGGCATGGTGGTAAAATTTTGGCAAAGATAAAAAAAAGCTGTCTGCTCTTATGGAAAAGAACAGACAGCTTATGGGGTAGTTTCTTGCAGAAATACTACAAGATGGTTACTTTTTTGCGAACTACTTGTCCATTATTCAAGCGGATGTCGATTACATACACGCCACGGTTCAAATTACTGATATCAAGTGAGTTTCCGGAGAAATTTCTTTTCTGAATCATCAATTGACCTGAAGTGGAATAAACGGCCAGGTCGGCATTTTGCAATCCGATAACGTACAAAATGTCGTGAGCGGGATTGGGATATACGGAGATGAGTTCCTGACGAGGTTCTTCTGTTCCCACATAATCGATGCTATAGTTCACCACATATTGCTTGTGGTTGAAGCGGTTTTCGGCATACACATCAATCATGGCGGTTCCGGGAATGGCAAAAGCCATGCTGGTAAGAACAGTGGAAGCACTTACCATGGGAGTACCTACCAATACGGGTTCTTCGATGGTACCTTCGGGAAGTTGCACTTCGTATTCATACACATCGGGGTCGAAACCTTCCAATGGTACACCATCCAGGGTGAGGTTGCTCAATCGCGCATCGGCACTGTAGGTAACATCTTGTTCTCCATAAGCAGTTTGGTAAACCTGCTTGGTAGAAGGATCCTGAACAATTACACTCACCAACAGGTCGTCGTATTCTTCCACATTGGTATTGGCCATGTCGTAGGTATAAGTGAACTGACTGGGCACGCCATTGGTGAACGATACAGTGGCTCCATTGGCATCAGGCATCATCTTCATCATCACGTGTTCAAATTGTGTTTCACCATTGGTGGTAGCATTTTGGGTGGTCAACTTTTCCATAACAACATTATACACCCTTAAATTGGATGCACTTGCAAAAGGCAAAATGTTGGTGGTAATGGAGATGACCGAACCATTCATGGTAAATGAGGAGGCGATGGCAAGGGTAGATGTTTGTTGCAGGGCATTGTTGAGTGCAGTGGTGGCTGCCGAAGTGCTGGTGGAAATTTTGGCACCATTGCAGTACAATTCGGGGACGGCATTAACTCCGTAATATCCACGACGAACACCACCTTCTGCAGTATAGTAGGGGTCGCCGGAACCGGGCCAGTTCATTTGATATTTTACCAGCGTTATTTCATCTTCGTGGGTATTACACCATGGCACAAATGAAGAGTTGAAGCTGGCACAGGGGCTACATGTGGAGCTGGTAAATTCTTCGAAAAGTGGTTTGGAGTTGAGTACTACCGATTGATATTCGATGCTCTTGGTTAACGTGTCGTTGGAAGTATCCAGGTCGGTGGTTCCGTTTACACTGTTGATCCACATGGTCAAATCGTGTTGACCTATCGGCGAAACCCACATGCCGTCGAAATCAAGTTCGGCACTCTCCAGGAGTCCCAGGTTGAGATCGGTGAAGGTAGAATCGCGTTCGATGCCTGAATAGGAAACCCAGGTTACATTGACTTCGTTAATCACGGTATTACCCAGATTCAACACAGAACCAACAACCGGCACAGGACCCGTGATAACACCGGGGGTGAGGATATTGGCCATTTTGCAGTCGAATTGTGAAGGGGTAAACATGATTACATCGTCGATATACCAGCTGTTTACAGAAGCCATATTTCCGGTTAGGTAAAAGCTGAAGCGGAAAGTGGAGCTGGTAATTTGGTCGCCAGTGAGAATGAGGGTAACTTCTTCGGCCGGAATGTCTTGTCCGGGAGTTTGTTCCCATACAGAAACCCACGAACTACCTGAGGCAATGGCCAAACCAATGCTTACGCCCGATCCGGCACGTTTGTAGCTGTGTTTAAACATCAAAATAGCGGTATCAACGCTGGACATGTTGGTATAAGGCGACATCAATCGTGACGTTCCATTGTAGTTGAAACCTTCAAATTTACATTCAGGTGACGATCCTCCTGCCATGGCTGTGGCACTGGAAGTCCATCCTTGATTAAGTGGTAGTGCTGTCCATCCGGGAGGAGGCATGGTGCCTGAGCTGAAATCTTCGCTTAGCAGGGTTTGGGCGTTGAGAAAACCGGTAAGCAATAGTCCCACCAGCAAGAAGTACAATTTTTTCATAGTTTTTTAGTTGTTAATGATTGAAACACATGTAAAATTAACCATTTATCATACAACAGGTATGAATTTTAATAATAACGTGATTTATTTAATAAAAACCTGTTGCGTTATCTTCAATTCCTCATTGCTGAGCAACAGAACATAACTTCCCGGCTTTAAATTTTCCAGATTGAAGGATATATTCCGGGCCTCTGACAACGGGTTTGCCTGATAACAACCATCATAGACAACCTGACCTTGCATATCGTATATGGAAATTGTGAATTTTTTTGGTTGATTGCCGGTTATGGTAACATTGAACTGTCCGTTGGACGGATTGGGATACACCGAAACCTGTGGCATGTCGTGTTCATCAATTCCCGTACAATTCACAAAATCGAGCACGCGCTCGTCGGAAGAGGTACACATCCCGTTGCTGGTTACCATCACTTCGATGGTACGCTGTCCGTATCCCGAAAAAACGGTATTGCTATCCACCACAATGGTTTGGGTAGTATCGCCCGTTGACCAAAGATAGGTGCATCCCGGATTTCCTGCGTTCAGGGTGGTGAATGAGTTGCCACACAAACTGGTGTCGGCACCCAGATCAACCTGTGGATAGTCGAGTACGTGAATAAAAATTGAATCGGTGGCCGCAATAGAATCGTTTTGCGCATGCACGAAGTACCAGGTGTCGATTTCAGGCCAGGCAGAAGCGGAAGCTTCGTCTGACGAAAAACCTTCGGGTTGCGATGTCCATGTGTAATTCAGGCCATCGGTGAGGCCATATACTGCCGAAGTCAGCACAACTTCGCTGCCTGCACAATAGGTGGTTAAACTGTCGAGGGTACCTACCACCACCAACAAACTTGAAACATCCATTTGAATGGGTACGGTAACATTGGGAAGCAAGGGGTCGTTGGAAAAGAAACGGGCTTCGGCAAAATAGCTTCCCGCCTCCAAATCGGTAGCATCGAAGGCTACATTGATGGTGGTGGTGTCGCCGGCAGCAATATGACCTTCCAACGGATTGATATCCAGCCATCCTTTTACAACGATGGTGTAATCTTCCACTTCACCCCAGGAAGTAGTTCCGCAAGGCTCGGGAGTAGCATAATAGTTGATTCTTACCCTCATTCTGGTAGGGCCGCTCAGGGCACCAACGGGAGGAATTACAACCCCGGTGTAAGGGCCAACACCCGGGCTTCCTTCAAAGGGAACCTCTTCGTCGGATGCAAATTCACCATCCTGATTCCAGTCCACCCAAGCCAGACATTCATCTACATCCCAGTTGGGATCACCATTGGTTACAATAATCGGATAACTTTCGCCCACCAGCATCAGGGTGGAGATGTCGGTGTGGTCACCATAATATTCTTGTACAGTAGCGTAGTCGATATCGCCCACTCGCACCCGGGCAATATACTCATCACCTCCACCACCGGTAGCTTCGCAATAGGTTGGTCTGGTTCCGGAGTTTCTCAGCACCATAGGCGATAAAATATAATTGAGTTCCAATTGCCCTGTGTTGATTACCTGAAGGGTTTTAACCGACTGCGAATCTACCACCAGGTGCTCGTACAAGCTCATGGGCATAACTTCAATGTGGGCATCGCCCCATTGTTTGGAAATTCGTGCGGCACCCGATTCGCGGTCTTCGGTATAAGCCGCCGTAATTTTGTAGGTATAGTAACCGTAATCGGGCAGCATGTCGGTGTAGGTGGTGTCGGTGGTCGTGGTTAGCAACACTTCATCTCTGTACACGTTAAAATTGGTAAACCCTTCAGCCTCATCATATTGCCAGGTGAGGGAACAGCTTCCGGTTTCAAAAGTGAGTTCGGCGGTGAGGTTATAGGGTTTGTTCAGCGGGTTAAGCTGATACGGCGAGCAATAGGTCATGGTTACACCATCGCGGTTGTCGGTCCACACCGGATATACCCAACCGTCCTGAGAAGTAATTCCCAGATAATCACCAAAATAACTACTTGCCAGGCCGGGGATTGGGGATGGGGTAAAGGATATATCGCTCACTTTAAAATCCTCCCAGGTAAGACCACCATCGTCGGAGTTGGCACAATAAACTTCCACGTCGCTTCCACCCACATTTCTATCGTCGTAGAATACCACGCTGAGTGTTCCGTTGGAAGGGTCGCTGGCAATCCACGGGAAATAGCTTTTGCTACCTAGTCCGCTTTCGTTTTGGTTTACTTTAATGGGTTGTGACCAGGTATCGCCGGTATCTGAGGAATAAATAAGATATACATCAATGTCGTTGCCCACGTTGATGCCCGGAACACCGATGTTGGCCCAAACCACGTAAAGGTTTCCACTTTCGCTTCCACCGCTGATATCTGCGGCTGCCGATGGGAATGAGTTTACACGCATATTTTTTCCTGTACCGGAGTTGCGCACCCCACGAATATTGCTGATAATTCTCACTGCCGGCGACCATGTTTGACCACCGTCGAGGGATTTGGACATGCCGATGGCACTTTCGTCAGAAGGCCAGCTATCATAAATAGTCCAGATGGCATACACTTCACCATTGGGTCCAACACTCAGATTTACTCCCTGGTTATGACTTCCTGCATTTACGGCTTCACTGACGGCTGTTTTTGTTGACCAGGAAAGGCCATCGTCGGAAGATACAGAAACGGCTATTTCGTTGTCGTAGGAACCTCCAAATTCGGTCCAGGCCACATACAGATTACCTTCGTATGGACTCAACGGACTGTTGTCGATCCACATATGGTTTTTGTCGGCCAGATCTCCCGGGTTGGGTGCCACGGTAACAGAGGACCACGTAACTCCCTGATCGTCGCTATACGACAAACCCATGCCTCCGGGATTGTCGATATAGTTTACGTACCATCTGCCGTTGAGGCCAATGGCGGTAGTGGGGTCACCGCTGTTTTCGCCTCCGGCTCCTTCCACTTCGCCTTCCCAGGTTTCACCACTGTTCAACGAAAAAAGACCATCGGCTCCGTATAGACCACCCACCGGATTTTCGGTGGAGTTGTTGCTGTTGAGCACGTTTTCGGAGTTGTTGGGGTCGGCAAAAACCGAGTTCTCACTTTGTGTTGAATTGATGGTGGTAACAGGCACGTCGGGAGAATCGTCGGTTAATACGCTTTTGGCCAATATTTTTGAACCCGTGTATTTGGAAGGAGCCACCCTGACTTCCGGATTAAAGGGCACCAACCCTTGTTTGGCTTTCTCCACCCAGTAATGCATATTGTCCACACGGGTGTTGATCAATTGGCTCCGTTCCTCCTTTGACAGGTGGCTGTTGCTAATTCCCCAACGAACGGCAAAAGCCACGATGAGGGTGCTTAAAATAACAATGGAAAGGGTAAATTTTTTCATACGTTGGTTTTAAAGTGAAATGGAAGATTGATTTGATGACATGCTACTTTGTAAAATGGTTGCAAATATTTTATAATCATATGTTTAGATAACCGTGCTCAATGCTTCTTTATAGGTGTCGATGGCCCTCAGCCGCGCCGAGGCGTGTTCCACCATGGGTTGGGGATATTGGGAGGTGCCCCATTCCGGAATCCATTTCCTCACGTAAATATTGAGGGGATCAAATTTTTTGGCTTGAATCTCAGGGTTGAAGACCCTGAAATAAGGTGCCGCATCACAACCGGTGCCTGCAGCCCACTGCCAGTTTCCGTTGTTGGACGAAAGTTCATAATCAAAGAGTTTTTGGGCAAAATATGCCTCACCCCACCGCCAATCGATGAGCAAATGTTTACACAAAAATCCGGCCACCACCATACGTACACGGTTGTGCATATATCCGGTCTGGTTTAGCTCTCTCATGCCCGCATCTACCATCGGGAAGCCCGTTTTGCCTTCGCACCAGCGTTTGAACTCTTCGGGATTGTTGCGCCACCGGATGCCATCGTATGCCTCCTTGAAATTTCCATCCACCACCTTGGGAAAATGAAAGAGGATTTGCATAAAAAACTCCCGCCAGATAAGCTCTGATAAGAAAACCTGATTTTCACGATGAGCTTTTGCAACCAGTTTTCTAATGCTGATGGTTCCGAAACGAAGGGCTGTTCCCACGTTGGTGGTAGCTTCTTCTGCCGGAAAATCGCGGAGCTTATCATATGCCGGAATGGCCTGAAGATTTATTTCGGGAGGAGCAAGTGGGTTTTGTGTAAAGCCCAAATCTGCTATTGTTGGGAATTCCAATTGGATAGGTACAAACTTTCCGGTGATTTCACTCGTTCCACTTGAAACTATGTCCTGTTTTTGGGCAAAAGCCTCCAACCATTTATTTTTGAAGGGTGTAAAAACGGTGTACGGGTTGCCATCGGCTTTGAGCACTTCGTGGGGTTCAAAAATTACCTGATCTTTGCAGGAATCCACATTAACACCTTTTGATTCAAGCAGTTGTTTCACGGATTCGTCGCGATTGATTGCATAAGGTTCGTAATCGCGATTAAAGAATACGGTGTCAATATCATAGGTTTCAAGCAATTCCTTCCAAACATCTGCCGGGTTGCCTTTTTTTATCAGGAATCCACTTTGTTGTGACTTTAGTTGTTGATCAATGGATTGCAAGGTATTATAAATAAAATTCACCCGGGCGTCGTCCGGTGGCAATTCATCGAGGATGGCTGTATCGAAAATAAAGAGTGGCAACACCTCCCGGGGCTTTGACAAAGCCAGTATCAGGGCTGTATTATCTTCCAGTCGCAGGTCGCGACGAAACCACATGACATTTATTTTCATCAGAAAATTTTTGCCAAAGATAACCAAAGAGACTTATGATGGAAATTTGCAGGCATCAAAAAAAAAGGAGACAAAGTCGTAATGACCCTGTCTCCTTCTCATTATAGTTTGTTTAGACTAATGATTGATAATCAGTTTTTCGCTGGCAGAAGCATGTTTTCCTTTTACCACAAGCTGATAAACGCCACCTGCCAAATTGGTGAGGTCGAGGGAAATGGTTCCGTTTCCGGCTACGCGGATATCGGTTTGCTCAAAAACCACTTTACCGTTCACGTTAGTCACCTGTAAAGAAACTTCCTGATTGATTTTGCTCGACAATTCAAGTTGGAATACCCCCGAACTTGGATTGGGATAAAGCTTAATGCTGATGGCTTCGCGTTCGTCGATGGAACTGCAATTTTTAAATTCAACATTTACTTCAGCGGTACCAACGCATCCCCATTGGTTGGTCACTTCTACGGCAATGGCCTGCACACCATAACCATGGCCGACGGTATCAACCAGGATGGTCTGCGACGTTTCTCCATTGGACCACAGGTAATCAGCACCTTCATTTCCGGCGTTGAGCAACACATTTCCGCCACCACAGAGCACTGTGTCGGCACCCAGCGATACCACCGGAACAGCAGCAAAATTGAGTACGATGGTGTCTTGGGTGGCACATCCATGTTGGTTGGTAACTTCTACCCAAACAGGAGTAATTCCGGTTCCTTCGGCTACAATGGTTTGGGTGGTTTCGCCCGTTGACCACAGATACGAATCGCCTTCGTTTCCGGCATTCAGGCTGAACATGATTTCGCCACAGAGTATTTCATCCGGACCCAAATCAACCACGGGATTGTCGTATACGGCTACCGACACTTCGGCGGTGTTGGTAAAATCGCCATCGCTTACCTCAACCATGTACACCGTGTTTTCAGCGGGCATTACCATGGGGTTTTGCTCCTGCGAGGTAAATCCTTCGGGATCTGAGGTCCAATTGTAGGTATAGGTTCCCGTTCCACCTGCGGCATTGGCATTGAGTTGAACCGATTCGCCCAAACAAATTTCGGTTGGATCGGCACTGGCTTCAATGCTCAGGTTGCTCACCACCATGGTCAAATGAACGGGAATATTACCTGTGTTGATGTCGTTGGAAACATAGGTGATGGTTTCGAGATACCAACCATTGGTAAGTCCTGCCGAATTGAATGTAAGCAACACTTCGGTGGAATCGCCAACGGGCACACTTCCGGCTTCGGGGTTCACTGTCAACCAATCTTCGTAGAAAATGGCATAATCTTCCACTTCACCATATTCGGACTCTCCGGTGGGTATTGCCCTTGCGGAGGGATCCAACAAACGAATGCGCATGATGGTGTTTCCTTGTACACTACCTTTCGGGGGTACAATTTCTCCGCTAAAGGATGTAAAGTTGTCATTTGCCGTGAGTTCAACGGGTGTTTCGTCAAACACACGGTTCTGATTCCAGTCGATCCATACCAGCACCCTGTCACCCGTATAGCCATTGCGGTTTTCTACAACGATGGGATAAGATTCTCCGGCATGCATGCGGGTAATGAAATCGGTGTAGTCGCTATAGAAATCCGATCCGGAAGTATTGTCGATGGTTCCTATTTTCACTCCGCTGATATATTCATCGCCACCACCTTGTGCTTCAGCATATTCAGCAGTGGTGATGTTTGATTTGAAGGGTGAAAGATCGAAAGTGAGATCGAGCACGCCGGTATTTTTAATTTTCAGGGTACGTTCGGCCACTTGCTCGGGTTCCAGGTAAACGGTGATTTCCTGAGGTGTGATTTCTATGGTGGACGATCCGTATTGGGTATTGTCGCTAACAGAGGGCGACTCGGAGCTTCCATAGTCGGCGGTTACTTCATAGGTATAATATCCGTATTCGGTGAGTTGGTCTTCAAAGTTGGTTTCGGTTGAAGTTCCCACAAAAGTTCCATTGCGATAAACATTAAAATGTTGGAATCCTGTGGATGGGATAAAAAACCAGGTTAAGTTGGCCAGACCTGTTTCCTGATCCACATTGGCCACCAGGGAGGATGGGGTATGCACATCGATGGTTTCAAATACAGATACATAGGTCATGGCTGTACCTGTCCGGTTGTCGGTCCAGGTGGGATATACCTTGCCATTGCTGGCATGAATGGACAGGTAATCGCCAAAATAACCAGAGGCCAGTCCGGGAATGGGGGTTGGTGTAAAGGCCACATCACTCACTTTAAAATCTTCCCAGGTTTCGCCGGCATCGGTTGACACGGCTACCCAGGCTTCGGCCTGATTGGCATTGACGTTGCGGTTGTCGTAAAAAATGGTGCTGAGGATACCATTGGAGGCATCGCAGGCAATCCAGGGCAAATAATGCGCTTTTCCCTGACCAATGGGGTCTTGGTTTACGCGGATGGGTTCTCCAAAGGTAAGTCCGCCATCGGTGGATTTAATCATGTATATATCGCGGTCGCTGCCCTGATTGATACCAGGAATACCTACATTGGTCCATGTTACATAAATATTGCCGCTGTTGGGCCCGTCGCTGACATCCACGGCCATGCTCGGAAATGAGTTAACACGCATGTTTTGTGGCACTTCGGAATTCCTGATTCCTTTGATGTTGGTAATGATTCGGTAGGATGGTTCCCAAGTAGCACCGCCGTCCAATGAACGGGCAAAGCCAATGGCCTTTTCATCTTGTGGCCATCCGTCGTAAATAGTCCAAGCGGCATATACTTCACCGTTGGGACCGGTACTGAGGTTAACCCCTTGGTTATGACTACCGGCAGCCACGCCATAACTCAGGGCAATTTTATTGTCCCAGGTAACGCCTCGGTCGGTGGACCGTTTCACCACCACCTGGTTGTTGTAGCTTCCGCCAAAGTCGGTCCAGGCATTGTAGAGATAGTTTTCGTAGGGGCTGCCCACCTTGGCATCTATCCACATGTGGTTTTTGTCGGCCAGATCGTTAAAACCATTACCCGGTTTGGGAGCCACTTGCACTTTTGTCCAGGAGGCACCCTGATCATCGGAATAAGAGATGTCTTGACCGCTGCCGGTGGAAATATAACCGATATACCAGCGACCGTCGGTTCCGATACAAGCTGCGGGGTCGCCACTGTTGCTGTTGTTGGGACCTTGTACGCTTCCGCCCCAGGTTTCACCCAAATCCAGCGTGTAAAGATAGTCGGCACCGTAAACAGAACCTCCGTTTTGGGGGGTTGAGTTATTGGAATTTAAAGCCACCATGTTGTCGTTGGGATCGATAAAGATGGAGTTTTCACTCTGTGTTGAAGGAGTTTCGGTAACGGGTACATCCGGCGAATCGTCGATGAGCACCATACGCGATTGGATTTTACTTCCGGTAAAAACGGCCTGTGGTACTTCCACTTCCGGATTTAAAACGGCCAATCCCATGTCAGCCATGCGTTTCCAGTATCCGTTGTTGTCGATACGTGTATTTACCTGGGCTCTTTTTTCACGTTCCGACATGGCATTGTTGCTAATGGCCCAATTAAGGGTAAAAGCGCCCAGGACGATGAACACGCCCAAGGCAATAATAGTAGGTTTTTTCATGAGGACTGCTATTAACTGTAAATTGATTTTGTACCGACAAAATTAGCTGAAATCGGTTCAATATGTTAATAATTAACATTTTATTATCAAAAAAGTGAAGATTCTGTCCTTAACGAAAACGACTAGAGTCTGATTTTCAAGTGTATTCCTTAATTTGTGCTTCTCCGGTAGCAGCGCGCAATCCGTTGGAAGCAAGGGCTTTCATTTCGTCCTCGCCCGGGTACACGTGCACCGGCGCAAATCGGTGGATATAAGAAATGATTTGATTGACAAAATATTTGTCGTGGGCAATGCCTCCGGTGATGAGGATGCCGTCGATTTCGCCATGGAGCACGGCAGCCATCGACCCCACCTCTTTGGCCACCTGATAGGCCATGCCATCGTAGATATACTTGGCTTGGGCGTCTCCCTTTTGTGCGCGTTGCTCTACCTCGTAGGCACTGTTGGTGCCCAGATAAGCTACCAATCCGCCTTCACCCTTGATCATTTTCAACACCTCTTTTTCGGTAAATTTTCCGCTGTAACAGAGTCTGACCAAATCGCCCACGGGAAGGGTTCCGGTGCGTTCGGGCGAATAAGGACCATCGCCATCCAGCCCTTGGTTTACATCCACCACACGACCGTGTTTATGGGCTCCTACGGTAATTCCTCCTCCCAAATGAACCACAATCAGGTTGAGGTCTTCGTATTTGCGCATGATGGATTTGGCATGCTGGCGTGCCACGGCCTTTTGGTTGAGGGCATGAAAAATGGACCTGCGGGGCAACAGCGGATGTCCTGACAGTCGGGCCAAATCGTCAAATTCGTCCACCACCACAGGGTTGGTGATGTAGGCTTTGGCATTGGGGATGGATTGGGCAATATCCCAGGCAATGAGTCCTCCCAAATTGCTGGCATGCTCGCCATAAACACAAAGTTCCAGATCGTGCCTCATTTTGTCGTTGACGGCAATAATACCCGACTCCACAGGTTTGAGCAATCCGCCCCGACCCATGATCACCGAAATGGTGTTGATGTCGATGTCGGCATCTTTGATCTGTTGCAATATAAGGTCTTTTCGAAATCCGAATTGCTTGGTAATCACGTCATATGGAGCAAGTTCCTCGGTGGTATGCCTGATGGTTTGAATAAACAGGGGGTTGGTGCCTTCGTAAACGGCAATTTTGGTACTTGTTGATCCGGGGTTGATGGCCAGTATTCTGATTTCGTCCATGTGTAAATGGGTGGTTTTCGGTTTTATTTATCTGGAAGACAATGCCGCCAGTGCAATGGAATATAATTTGGTTTTGGTACTATCGCCGCGGGAGGATAACACGGCCGGAACGCGCGCGCCCACTACAATGGCACCCAATTCGCTATTGGCCAGCTTGGTATTGCATTTATAAAAAACATTTCCTGCTTCGATGTTGGGAAATACCAAACAGTCGGCATCTCCGGCCACCTGACCTGAAAGTTTTTTAATTTGTGCGCTTTCCATATCAATAGCCACATCCAGAGCCAGGGGGCCATCCACATAAGCTCCCTTAATTTGACCTCTGTCGGCCATTTTGGCTATGATGGCGGCATCCACGGAAGATTGAATTTTGGGTGAAATCTGTTCACTGGCTCCAATTAAGGCTACTTTGGGGGTTTCTATTCCCAACGATTTGGCCACATGGACGAGGTAGTTGGTGATGGCGATTTTTTCTTTGAGTTCAGGAGCCGGAATAATGGCTACATCTCCCACCACCAACAGCTTGTGGTAGTTGGCGTTTTCCATCACCGTAACATGACTTAGCACGGCCCCCGGATTCATCAACCCTTTTTCCTTGTTTAGTATGGCGCGCATGTATTTGTCGGTGCTTACCAAACCTTTCATTAAGAGGTTTCCTTGTCCGGCATTGATCAATTCCACTGCTTTTTCGGCAGCTTTCATTTCATCGGGTTCGTGTACTATCTTGAATTTTTTTATGTCTATTCCTTCTTGTTTGCAAACTTCGGCAATGGTTTTTTCGTCGCCCACCAAAGTTCCCGATACCAGACCTAAATCGATGGCCTGACTTACGGCACTGATGGAGTGCGAATCGTTGGCATATGCGGCTACCAACACCTTCTTTTCTTGTGCTTTGAGCACCTCAAACATATCGTCGAGTTTTTTTATCATACTTCAACCTTTGTTAAATAATTAACAAAAATACAAACATTGTTCAAAGTAGAAGGTGGTTGTCCGAAAAATTTGTTGTCGCCCAACGGCCCTCATCCGGCATGACCCCATGAATGCAATAACCTAGGCGCAAAGCCCCGTAGTATGCAGAAAATATGTATATTTGACTAAAAATTTTCGATTGATCTCTAAGGTACTCTTTGTTTGTTTGGGCAATATTTGTCGCTCACCTTCGGCAGAAGCCGTTTTTAAGGGTGTTGTGGAAGCGCATCAAAGTTTGCATGACTTTGAAATCGATTCGGCGGGCACCTCGGGATACCATGCCGGAGAGCCGGCTGACGCCCGAATGAGGCAACATGCATCCAAAAGAGGCTATCGGCTCACTTCCATTTCACGCAAGTTTGACCCCCAACATGATTTTGATCATTTTGACCTCATCATTGCCATGGACGACGACAACCTTGATCAATTAAAAAGAATGGCCCGTCATGATCAGGATTTGAAAAAGCTGTCGCTCATGACCGATTACGCCCCATCAGGCAAACATTCAGAAGTACCCGACCCATACTACGGAGGTCCTCAGGGATTTGACCTGGTACTCGATATTCTCGAAGAAGCCTCCGAAGGACTATTTGCTCACCTCAGCAACAAACCATTTTAATTCACAACCCCGTCATTTTTAGCCATGTTAAACAAAATTATACAATTCAGTATTGCCAATAAGTTAATCGTGTTGCTGTTTACTGCCACCATCGTGGGTTTTGGCTTGTATTCGCTTACGCAGATTCCCATCGGCGCCGTGCCCGACGTAACCAACAACCAGGTGCAGGTAATTACCACATCCCGAAACCTTTCCACCCTCGATGTGGAACAGTTTATTACCTATCCCGTGGAGCTGGAAATGGCCAATTTGCCCGGCGTGGTCGAAATACGGTCGGTTTCCAAGTTCGGACTGTCGGTGGTGACCATCGTTTTTGAAGAAAACATGGGCACCTACCTTCCTCGACAACTGATTGCCGAGAAACTGATTTCGGCTGCGGAAAATATTCCCAAAGGTATGGGCGTCCCACAAATGGGACCTATTACAACAGGTTTGGGGGAAATATATCAATACATCCTGGACACCAAACCGGGTTACGATTCCATATATTCTCCCATGGATTTGCGTACCATTCAGGATTGGTTGGTCAAACGTCAACTTTCAGGAATCAAGGGTGTTGTGGAAATCAACACCTGGGGTGGATTTCTTAAACAATACGAAGTGGCCGTCAGTCCTCCCAAACTGCATGCCATGGGCATTTCGGTGGCCGAAATTTTTGAAGCCCTTCAAAACAACAACGATGTGGCCGGTGGCGGATACATCGAAAAAACCAACGAAAGCTATTTTATTCGAGGTGAAGGTTTGGTGGGCAATGTGTCGGATATCGAAAACATCGTGGTAAAAAACATCAACGGCATGCCCATTTACATTAAGGATGTGGCAGAGGTACATGATGGCTACGCCACCCGCTTTGGCGCCATTACCGGCAACGGAGAAGGCGAAAAGGTGCTCGGACAAGTGATGATGCTGAAGGATGCCAACTCCAACAAAGTGATTCAGGCGGTGAAGGACAGGGTGGCCGAGGTTCAAAAAAGCTTGCCCGAAGGGGTCTATATCAACCCATTTCTCGAGCGAAGCGAACTCATTGAAAAAACTACCCACACGGTGGTGGAAAACCTGCTTCTCGGATGTTTGATCGTGATTTTCGTGGTCGTGCTTTTGCTTGGCAATATGCGTTCGGGTTTGGTTATCGCCTCGGTAATTCCGTTGAGCTTGCTGTTTGCTCTGGGGCTCATGTATATTTTTGGTGTGGATGCCAACCTCATGAGTTTGGGCGCCATCGACTTTGGAATTATCATCGACGGAGCGGTGATTATCGTGGAATACATTGCTTTTAAAATTACAGCGCAGAAAAAGGTGATTGATGCAGAGACTCCTGAAAACCGAAAGGGAATCATCGATGCCATCACCATCGAAAGCGCCTCCAAAATGATGACGTCCGCCGTTTTCGGACAGCTGATCATCCTCATTGTTTTCATCCCCATCCTGTCGCTTACGGGTGTTGAAGGCAAGATGTTTCGCCCCATGGCACTTACCTTTAGTTTTGCACTCATTGGTGCCATGATATTTTGTTTTACCTATGTTCCGGTGGCTTCCGCGCTTTTTTTAAAACCCGACAAACGATCGCGCCGAAATATTTCTGAACGACTTATGCGTTTCATCACATCGATGTATTCGCCATCCATCGAGTTGGCCATGAAGTACAAAAAATCGGTGTTGGGCGCATCGCTTATTTTGCTGCTTTTTTCGGTGTTTATTTATACCACCATGGGAGGCGAATTTGTGCCCACGCTGGATGAAGGCGATTTCGTGATACAGCCTGTATTGCGAACAGGTACCTCGCTCAGCAGCACCATTGCCATCACCACCCGGATAGAGAAGATTCTGCTGGATAATTTCCCTGAAGTGGATCAGGTGGTGAGCCGTATTGGCGCTGCTGAAGTGCCCACCGACCCCATGTCGATGGAAGAAAGCGACGTCATCATCAAGTTGAAGCCGAAAAAAGACTGGGTGTCGGCCAAAAGCAAGGATGAGTTGGCGGAAAAATTCGTGGAGGCCTTGTCCATTATTCCCGGAATTGAATTTGAGTTTACCCAACCCATCGAGATGCGTTTCAACGAACTGATCACCGGAGTTCGGGCCGATATCGCCATCAAGGTTTTTGGTGAAGATCTGGACATCCTCGCCCAAAAAGGTCAGGAAATCAAAGAATTGGTGGAAGGAATCCCGGGGGCTTCGGATGTAATTCTGGAAAAGGTAGCCGGATTGCCTCAAATGTCGGTAAAATACAACAGGCAAATGATTGCCAAATACGGATTGAATATCAAAGACCTCAACGACATGATCACCACCGGATTTGCCGGTGCCACAGCAGGAAGCGTGTTTGAAGGAGAAAAACGCTTCGATTTGGTGGTTCGGTTCGATAAAGCCCACCGCAAAAACATCAACGACATCGAAACCATGTATGTGGAACTGCCCAATGGCCGCCGCATTCCCATGAGCGAACTGGCTGAAATTGCCTACACTGCGGGGCCTGCAAAAATTTCACGCGACGACACCAAGCGCCGGATCGTGGTAGGGGTAAACGTTAGAAACAGAGACCTCCAATCGGTGGTGGAAGAAATTCAACAACGCATCAACAGCCATATTACCTTACCTGTGGGTTATACCATCGACTACGGTGGACAATTTGAAAACCTCCAAAGTGCCAGCAAACGACTTAAATTGGCCGTTCCCATCGCCCTGCTTTTAATCCTGATCATGCTGCATTTTGCCTTCAAGAGTTTTCGTGAGGCGCTCATGGTTTTTTCGGCCATTCCGCTTTCGGCTGTAGGAGGCGTTTTGTTGCTTTGGATGCGGGGATTGCCCTTTAGTATTTCGGCCGGCGTGGGTTTTATCGCTTTGTTTGGCATCGCAGTGCTCAACGGCATCGTGCTGATTGAGCATTTTAAGGAATTGAAACACAAGGGCATCACCAATATCCACGACCGCGTGATTATGGGCACCAAACAACGATTGCGTCCTGTTTTGCTCACCGCGGGTGCTGCCGCCATGGGTTTTCTGCCCATGGCTGTTTCTACCTCTGCCGGTGCCGAAGTACAACGTCCCCTGGCCACGGTGGTCATTGGGGGATTGATCAGCGCCACTTTTCTAACCATGATTGTCCTTCCCGTGCTGTATTCGTTGGTGGATGAATGGAAAATTTCTTTCCTCCGTTCGGGAAAAACAACCATGGTGGTTGGTCTGCTTTTGGGATTGGCCACCCTGCCGGCATTCGGACAACAAAAGGAACTCACCATGGATGAAGCCATTGAATGGACATTGGCCAACAACCTGGAATATCAGGCAGCACAACTAAGAGAGGAACAAAGTAAACGGTTGATATACACAGCGTTCGACTTGGAAAAAACCGGCGTCTATTACAACTACGACCAAAGTAATATCGCCGAAAACAATGTGCCACTCAGCATTTTTGGGGTACAACAAAATTTTGACTTCCCCACGATTTATTCCCGACAAAAAAAGCTGAACCAAGCCGAATATCAGGCACAGGTGATACAATCCCGCCTACTTGCCCGTGAACTTTCCCGAAAGGTTTCGCAACAATACAACCTGGTGGTATATCATCAAAACAAACTGGAGTTGTATAAATATCTCGACAGTTTGTACCAAAATTTCGCCCATGCGGCCGAACGAAAATATGCGCTGGGCGAAACCAACTACCTGGAAATGCTCACAGCTAAATCCAAACGCAACCAGCTCACCATGCAGGTGCAACAAATTGAGCAAGAGCTTCTTTCGGCTACCACCCAACTACAAGCCATCATGCAAACAGACAGTGCATTCAGGGTGGCTCCCACCGAACTCACGGTGCAAAAAATTGACACCTCGGAGCAGTTGGTAAATCCCGGAATTGCCTTCATGCAACAACAAACCGACATGAGTTACGAGCAGGTTCGACTTGAAAAAAGCAGGTTTCTGCCGGGCTTACAGTTGGAGTATTTTCTGAGTACCAACAACGGTCCCAACCGAAAAAGTTACAATGCTTATCAGGTAGGGCTTACCCTACCTCTTTGGGTTAAGCCCCAAAAAAACCGCGTGGCAGCTTCCCGAATTCAATATGAAATCAGCCTCAACCAAAGTCGTGATTACCAAATGCGCTTGTCGGCCAAACACCAACAATTGCTGGCGGCGCTTAAGCAACACGAAGAATCTGTAAACTATTTCCAAACAACCGGAAAAACCCTGGCCACCGAAATAGCACGCACCGCTCAGGAAAGTTTCAGCAAGGGTGAAATCGACTTCTTTCAATACATCCAAAGTCTGGAAAATGCCACTTCCGTGATACTCGAATACCTTGATAATCTGGTAGAATACAATGCCACCGTTTTTGAAATTAACTACATGACTTTATAATAACATGAAGATGAAAATAAATATACAACATGTGGCCATGTTGGCCCTGATGATTTCCCTGGCCACTTACGGCTGTCAGCAAAAACCCCTGCAAGTAGCCGCAGAAGTTGTTACCGAGAAAGTAGCCGAACCTGAAGCCGAAAACAGGGTGGGGTTAACCATGGAGCAATTTGAAACCGGCGGAATGCAGTTGGGAAACATGCAGCTCAGAACCCTGTTTGAGACCATCAGTACCACAGGTTTTTTAAATGTTCCACAAGAAAACCAAATCGTAATAAGCAGCTACCTGGGAGGGTATGCTTCCTCCACACCTTTGCTTCCGGGAAGTATGGTAAAAAAAGGACAGTTTCTGATGAGCCTAACCAACCCGGAAATTGTTACGCTGGAACAAGACTACCTCATCGCCAGCCAGAGTTTATCCTATCTTAAATCGGTGTACGACAGACAAGTAACCCTTAATAAGGAGAACATCAGCTCGTTGGACAAACTGCTGCAGGCCGAAAGCGAATACAAAAACATGTTGGCCACCCGCGCTGCGTTGGAACAAACATTGCTTCTCAACAACATTCAGCCCGAAAAGGTGACTCCCGAAAATATGTCACCCATTATTAGTTTATATGCCCCAATCAGCGGAGTTATTACCCGTGTGGAGGCTGTTAACGGACGGATGACGAGCCCGGGGGAAACCCTTTTTGAAATAGTAAACACCGACCATTTGCATTTGGAAATGAAAATATTTGAGCAAGATGTGGCTTTGGTGCATCCGGGACAAAAGGTGAAGTTTACCATTCCCGACTCGCGTGCCGGTGAATATACGGGTGAGATATTTTTGGTGGGAAAATCCATCGATAAGGATGAACGAACGGTAACCATACACGCACATCCCGATGAAAACAGCGATCTTCCTCAATTTTATGGCATGTTTGTGGAGGCGCAAATAGTGATTGCCGACCGTGAAGCCGATTGTGTTCCGCTGAGTGCCCTGGCTTCGGGCAATGGCAAAGATTATTTATTTGTTTTACAATCAAGAACCGAAGATAAAATGGTCTTTGAACGTGTCCAGGTAGAAGTGGGATTCACCACCGACACCTATGCCGAAATTTTACCATCGAGTGTTGCACTCATCAAAGGAAAACAAATTCTTGTGAAAGGAGCCTATGGCCTGATGCAGGAATAAGCCCGTATTTGGCGGCTTTAATCCAAAGGTTCAAAATCTTCTTTTCCGGCTCCGCAAACCGGACACATCCAGTCGTCGGGGAGGTCCTCGAAGGCAGTACCCGGAGCAATGCCGCTGTCGGTATCACCTTCGGCGGGGTCGTAAATGTGATCGCATACCAAACATTTGTATTTCTGCATATTGGCATCGGGGGTAGTCACCGATTTGGCTTCTACAGCTTCCGGTTTGATGTAGGTGGGGGCATTCTTGGGGGCTTTTCCTTTTTTCACATTACGGTAATAGGCATAGGTGAGCGGGTCTTTCGATTCGTCGAGCATGCCGTTGTCAACTATTTCGCCAATAAATACAATATGAGTTCCCACCTCAAATTGCGAAACCAACTTGCATTCAAACCATGCCACACATTGGTCGGTAACAATGGGGACGCCTGTTTTTCCGGTAGTATGGGCGATATCTTTAAATTTATCCACGTCTTTACCGCTTTTATAACCAAACAAACCGATGATTTCGGCCGAAGCCTGTTCCTCCAAAATGGAAATGGAAAACAATCCCGACTGTTGAATCAGGTGGGTGGTAAAATTGTCTTTGTTACACGAAATGGCTATTTGCGGAGGTTCAGCAGTTACCTGAAAAGCCGTGTTGGCAACATATCCGTTCATTTTTTGGCCGGCAGCAGTACTGATGATGTAAAGGCCATAACTAATCTTAAAAAAGGCTTCTGTATTCATGTGGCTAGTTTTTGTCAAATTTAGGAAAAATAGCCCTTCGAGCCAAGCTTAATTGGCAGAAGCGTGATGAAATTAAAATAGTTGTGGAATATCAGTAGATGATGGGCAAAAGTTCCGATAACCTGATAAAACGGGAATGCCTGCTATGACCGGCGATAAAAAGGAAAAAATGCAAGAAACCTCAACTCTATTATTCCAGATCGAGAGGAATGATATGACGTGTAACTTCGTAAGGACTTTGGTATTTAATTAGCTTCACTTTTCTACCTGCTTCTTCACACATAGGACAATGGTTCATCTTTACCGGAAATATGTAATCACATTCGCGACAATAATAATAACGAACCGACGACGCTTTGCGACGTTGCTTGAGCATGAAAATAATTCCGGCGAGTGGTGTTAAAAGTAAGCTGATGATAAACACTTTAACGCCCTCCGTTTTGCTATCAATTCCCATGAGTGTAAGGATAAAAGTTATAAGCAAATAGATTGCAATAAAGTAAACTAACATCTTTTTGAGCTTTAGAACTTACAATACTGCAATTCTCAAGCCAACAAATGTAATTTACTGTTTATTAATAAGATGTAATATTTAACCCCATACCCGAAAGGGTAAATACCGATTCAAATTATCCGATATCGTAATGCAATCTACGTTTCCATGTGACTAATGGCCGGAACCTGTCCTTCGTCGAGATTCATCCTGATGCGTGAAACCACCATTTCGATGGCCACCTTATTTTTGCCTCCCTGAGGGATAATCAGGTCGGCATACAACTTGGTGGGTTCGATAAACTGGATGTGCATGGGCTTAACAAACTTTTCGTAATGTGTGAGGGCATCGTTATAATTTCGACCTCTCTCCTGCACGTCGCGACGGATAATTCGCATCAGCCGGTTGTCGCTATCGGTGTCCACAAACATTTTGATGTCGAGCATCTTTCTCAGTTTGGCATTGCCCAGAATCAGAATCCCTTCCACAATTACCACCCGCTTGGGAGCAATGGGAACAAATTCCTTTGATCGGGCACAGGTAACATAGGAATATATGGGTCGTTGAATGGTTTCTCCCCTTTTCAGGGCATTCAGGTGATCCACGAGCAAATCAAATTCGATGGAGTGGGGATGGTCGAAATTGATTTGGAGTTTTTCTTCCTGCGACAAATGACCATTATCGAAATAATAGGCATCCTGAGGTATCACAGCCACGCTATCCTTGGGCAGAGCTTCCACTATTTTATTCACCACAGTGGTTTTTCCCGAGCCACTTCCTCCTGCAATACCAATGATTAACATATGTAGATTGATTTTGAATTCAAAAATAAAAAAAAGAGGTGAAGTTGTTCACTTACTACCTCTAATTTTTATTTAATTTGCTGCCTTTACAGGCAAAATACCCTTCGTTTTACAACAAAAAGCTCATGAGCACCCCGGCTGCCACAGCCGAACCTATCACTCCGGCCACATTGGGAGCCATGGCATGCATGAGTAAATGGTTTGAGGGATCGTATTTTAATCCTTCCGTTTGTACCACACGGGCACTGTCGGGCACTGCCGAAACCCCGGCGGCACCAACCAGAGGATTGATTTTATTTCCTTCGCTCAGGAACAGGTTCATCACTTTGGCAAAAATAACACCTCCGGCAGTAGCCACCACAAACGAAAGCGCCCCCAGTACGAAAATCAGGATGGAACCACTAGTAAGAAATACATCAGCCTGGGTAGAAGCCCCGACGGTGATACCCAGAAGTATGGTAACAATGTCGATGAGCGAATTGCGTGCCGTGTCGGCCAATCGCTTGGTTACCCCACTTTCTTTCAGCAAGTTGCCAAAGAAAAGCATCCCCAACAAAGGAAGGGCTCCGGGAGAGATAAAGGTGGTGAGGATTAATCCGAGCACCGGAAAGATGATTTTCTCCAGTTTGCTCACCGAACGGGGTGGTTTCATGCGAATAACCCGTTCCTTTTTGGAGGTAAGCAGGCGCATGACGGGAGGTTGAATTACCGGAACCAGAGCCATGTATGAGTAGGCTGCAATGGCGATGGGGCCAATC
This sequence comes from Bacteroidales bacterium, assembly GCA_965140775.1. Lineage (GTDB taxonomy): Bacteria > Bacteroidota > Bacteroidia > Bacteroidales > F082 > UBA6244. The sequence continues at coordinate 4,217,826 of OZ223471.1, forward strand.
AGGTTCTGGGTTTGCACCCCGTTGATGATGCCTCCGTTGGCCAATTTGGAAGAAAGGAAAATAGCCGTAGGACCGTCGGCACCACCAATAATCCCGATGGCGCCAGCTTCGGGCATGTTAAATCCCAGGTATAAAGCCCCCAATAGCGTGAGAAAGATGCCAATTTGTGCCGCAGCACCCAACAGCATGAGTCGGGGATTGGAAATCAACGACGAAAAGTCGGTCATGGCACCAATACCCAAAAAGATAAGTGGCGGGTAAATTCCCTTGACCACTCCATAATACAAGTAGTTGAGCACACTTCCTTCCTGATAGATACCCAATTGCAAGTTAATGCCACCGTCTTGATAAAATGGGATGTTACCCAAAATGATACCTGTTCCGATAGGAATCAATAGCAAAGGTTCATAGTCGTATTTAATGGCGAGAAAAATAAAAAATAATCCCACAGCTATCATGATCAAATGACCGGGGGTAGCATTGCGAAACCCGGTATAGCTGATGAATTTAGTAATACCACCCATGATACTATGGCCTCCACCTGCATCGCTATTGGCTACTGTTTCGGGCGAATGGATGGTTTCGGCCATGCCGGGAATCTGAAACAGGATAAAATTTAAACAGGCCAGTAAAGCAATGATCCCAAAAATGGTGATTGCTTTTTTTCTTGCTTTCATATGCTACTTCCTCCTAGTTTACTTCCAATTCAATAAGCACATCGTCCTGCAATACCGAATCGCCGGGCATTACCTTAATGGCCTTTACCACGCCGGCTTTTTCGGCCAACAGTTTATTTTCCATTTTCATGGCTTCGTAAACGAGAAGTTTGTCGTCTTTTTCCACCTCGTCGCCCACTTTAACAAAAACCTGCATGATATTTCCCGGAAGGGGAGCTTTAACCTTAAAAATCACTTCGGCTGTTTTGGCAATTTTATGAGCGCCTTTTGGTTTATCGATGGCCGAACGTACCAAAATGGGAGTTTTTGTGGTACGTTCTTCTTTATGAAGTTCTACGTTGTAGGTAGTTCCGTTCACTTCAATTTTGGCGGTAGACGATTCCAGTTTTTTTATTTCCACTTCGTAGTCGTTTCCGCTTATGGTAAATTTAAATTTTTTCATTTTTAGTGCTTTTTCCCGGGTTATCTATTAAATGTTCTCAATCCGTATATTTTTGAGCTCCAGGGCGAATAAGCCTTAGAAACCCGCTTGATGGTGATCACATCGCTTTCGTCGTCGTGCAGGTCGCGACACAAAAATATGGCCATGGACATGGCGGCAGCTTCTTCGCCCGTGATGATGATTTCCTCCTCGGCATTTGAAATTTTGCCAAGTCGGGCAAGCCTTCGCCGTGTATTCCAACTGAGAATTTTTGGTATAAAATAAAACACAAAATAGAGCAATACCAGGGCCAAAAACACAATGGTGTATCCAATGACCGCGATGACACTACCATCAATAATATTTTGTGGAATTTGAAAGATAAGATGCATAGTTGGTATGTATTTTATTGGCTTACAAAGGAATATTGGAGTGTTTCTTTGGTGGATTCACGTCTTTTTTGGAGGCCAGCGTACCCAAAGCCCTGATAATTCTGAAGCGGGTATTGCGTGGTTCAATTACATCGTCGATATAGCCGTAGGCAGCTGCTTCGTAGGGATTAGCAAATTTTTCGCGGTACTCGTCTTCTTTTTCGGCAACGTATTTTGCTTTTTCATCCTCAGTTTCCAGGGTGGCAATATAGCTGCCTTCAAGTACTTCGATGGCTCCTTTTGGCCCCATAACGGCAATTTCGGCCGATGGCCAGGCGTAGTTCATATCGCCACGAAGCTGCTTGGAACCCATCACATCGTGTGCTCCACCATAGGATTTACGGAGGGTGATGGTGACCTTGGGCACAGTAGCTTCTCCATAGGCAAAAAGCAATTTGGCACCGTGAATGATAATGCCACCGTACTCCTGTGCACTTCCGGGTAAAAATCCGGGAACATCCACAAAAGTAACAATGGGAATGTTGAAAGCATCGCAGAAACGAACAAAGCGTGCTGCCTTGCGGGAGGCGTTGATGTCAAGAACACCTGCCAAAAAGCTGGGCTGGTTGGCTACAATACCTACCGGACTTCCGTTGAATTTGGCAAAACCCGTAATGATGTTTTGGGCATAGTTGCGCTGTACTTCCATAAACTCGCCATAATCCACCACGGAATAGATTACATCTTTCACATCATAGGGGATGTTGGGATTGTTGGGGATAATTTCGTTGAGCAGGTCTTCCTTACGGTCGATGGGGTCAGTACATTCGGTGGTGATGGGATCTTCCAGATTGTTTTGAGGTAAATAGGTAAGTAATTTACGAATGAGCATCAACCCTTCTTCCTCGTTGTCGGCGATAAAGTGCGCCACCCCTGATTTTTTGCCATGCACATCGGGGCCGCCCAGATTTTCGGTGGTAATGTCTTCACCTGTAACGGTTTTGGCCACTTTGGGTCCGGTTACAAACATGTAAGCATTTTCCTTGCTCATCATAATGAAGTCGGTGAGTGCAGGTGAATACACTGCTCCTCCGGCGCAAGGGCCAAATACGGCTGAAATCTGTGGAATAACTCCCGAAGCCATGATGTTGCGCTGAAAAATCTCAGCATAACCTGCCAGACTGCGAACCCCCTCCTGAATACGAGCACCACCGCTATCGTTGATGCCAATCAAAGGAGCGCCTACCTTCATGGCCTGATCCATGATTTTACATATTTTCCGGGCATAGGTTTCCGAAAGTGACCCACCGAAAATGGTAAAGTCCTGCGAAAAAATATACACCACACGCCCATCGATGGTACCATGTCCGGTAACCACACCGTCTGTTAAAAACACATGTTTGTCGAGCCCCAATTCGGTTGAATGGTGGGTTACAAACATGTCGTACTCTTCAAAACTACCTTCGTCGAGCAGCAAATCGATGCGTTCGCGAGCGGTAAGCTTGCCTTTTTTGTGTTGCGATTCGATGCGTTTCAGGCCACCGCCCATTTTGGCCTCTTCGCGTTTGCTCAACAAATGTTGAATATTCTCTTCAATTGTCATTTTCGTTATTTATTGGAAAGTCATTTGGAAAACCTGCTATTGCAGATGATGGATTCTCGGGTAAAATGTATTACTTGTTATTATTTTCACAAAATTCGGTAAGCACACCAAACGTGGATTTGGGATGAAGAAAGCCAATGTCCAAACCCTCGGCACCCTTGCGGGGCGATTTATCGATGAGTTGCACCCCTTTTTCTTCCATTTCTTTAAGCGAATCGGCAATACCTTCCACGGCAAAGGCCAGGTGGTGGATACCCTGACCACGCTTTTCGATGAATTTTCCGATGGGTCCTTCGGGGTCGGTGCTTTCCAATAATTCGATTTTTGTTTGGCCAACTTTGAAAAAAGCCGTTTTTACCCGCTGGTCGGCCACTTCCTCGATGGCATAGCATTTTAAACCCAATATGTTTTCATAGTATGGAATAGCTTCCTCAAGACTGTTGACTGCGATTCCAAGATGTTCAATATGAGAGAGTTTCATAAATAATATTTAACTGTGAAATAATTCACAAAATTAGACAAACTATTTGGGTTACTCTCTCATGTTGGCTCATTTTTTTTGAAATTAAGAATGAAACCAAATAATCGAATTAGGTTTTTGATTTCACGGCTAAAATCGATAATATTGTAAAAATTTTTCTCATGCCTAAATATATTCTGATTATTGCATTTTTGCTCTCATTTTCCATGGTTTCTGCGCAATCGTTTACCGATATTCAGGCCGGCCTGACGGGGGTGAGCGAAAGTGCCAACAGTTGGATAGACTACAATGAAGACGCCGGACCGGATATTTTTGTAACGGGCGATTTTTACAATGGAAAAAGTCATGGGGTGCAATCGAAATTATATAAAAACCTCCGAAACGGAAGGTTTGCTCTTGTCAACACCCCCATTGTGGATGTTTTTCGGGGCGACATGGCATGGGCCGATTATGACCTGGACGGCATCGTGGATTTATTTATCATAGGCGAAACGGCTTCCGGAACGAAAATTGCCCGATTGTACCGCGGCAATCGTACAACCGGATTTCAACTGATCGGATTAAAAATTCCCGGTGTTCGTGATGGCTCTGTGGAATGGGGCGATTACGACGGAGATGGCGATGTGGATTTGTTGATTACCGGCGAATCGGATCAGGGAGCTATTTCAAAAATTTATCGCAACGACCGTAACAACCGTTTTACAGAACTGTCAACAGGATTTCCGCAAGTGGACTTTAGCGTGGGCAAATTTGCCGACTTCGACAACGATGGCGATTTGGACGTACTGTTGAGTGGAAACGAGAAAAGCGGATTGGTGGTTACAGAACTTTTTAAAAACGATAAAGGCACTTTTACCCGTGTGAATTTGGGATTAACTGGACTGAAACTGAACGATGCCGCCTGGGGCGATTACGACAACGATGGCGACCTGGATTTGGTGATTAATGGAGAAACGCAACAGGGTAAACTGGAAACGCAACTGTATAAAAATCAAAGTAATCAATATTTTTCACCCGTATTTCCGGGATTTATCAAGGTAAGGTCGGGTTCGGTGGATTGGGGCGACATGGATCATGACGGCGACCTGGATTTGCTTATTACGGGTGAGTCGGCGTTGGGACCTGTTTCTAAAGTGTATCGCAACGATCGCTACGACCAATTTACCGACCTCAATGCCGACATCATTGGGTTGTACATGAGCGATGGACACTGGGGCGACTACGACAACGATGGAGATCTGGATGTACTGGTTTCGGGCATGTCGAAAAACTTTGAATTCATCAGCCGTGTTTACCGAAACGACCCCGTAAAAACAGATACCGTCCGCAATACAGACGACGATGATATCTGGACCACCTCGACCATGGCTCTCGAAAGACCGGTAAAAACCTATTTTTATGTATTTGCCTCCTGCTGGTGCGACATCGATGGCGACGGAACGCGAGAATACAATGTGTTTTTCAGCCCGATCAAGCGCCAAACCGTTCAGTACGAATTGCAACGCCACTTCAATGGCGTCATTGTGAACGACTACCCCCAATGGTATGATTTCGATCAGGGAAAAATGATTACCAACGGATTTTCAGAAGAACAAAAAGCCATCGAATCCAAAGCCATCGCCATCAAGGAATACCAGTCAAAGGGGTTTATTATTCATGATATGATTTGGTGATTTGAATTTCTGACAATATGCCCCAAAAGCCTTCCGGGTTGAACCTCTGCTGTTAAACTTTTGAAACATATGCCCTTGACTAAAGTCGAAGGGCTAGGGATGGGCTTCATGCGCATTATTTTATCAGATTTAGTTCTGTGGCGTGTTGTTTCAAAAATTGCGTGTTTGGGGCTAAAGCCCCTTCTTACCTTGTATTCACATTTCCACCCTTGCATAAATTCCCTATGGACATGGGCTTCAATCCGATGCTATTTTACAGTGCACTGATTATTGTTCACCGACCACCCATCCACCTTTCCACCCCTTCCTACTGATGTTGCAATATATAATCTCCGGCTTTCAGGTACACAAAGGTGCCCAGGGTATGTTCGCCCACATATTGTTTTGAGCGTTTGTGTCCAAGTCGTACGATAACGGCATTTTGTTCGGGCAAGGCAAAAATATATTGTCCTAAAATACCCCGCATGTAGGGAATGGCTTGTTCCTTATAATGAATAATCCACCACTGAAATCCATAAAAATCAACAGGTTGGTCGTGGTCGTCGAGGAGATAAGTGGCCGGCGAAGTGGCTTCTTGAATGTAATTCTCCGACACAATTTGTTGTCCATTCCAACTTCCGTTGTTGAGTACCAACTGACCAAAACGTGCAAAATCGCGTGCGTTGGTATTGAAACAACAAAAGGCTTTTTCCATACCGCCTTTATGATCGAGTGACCAGAAGGCATCATGAACGGCACCCATTTTTTTCCATAATTTCTCCGAGGCATAATCGCTCAGGTTTTTACCTGTGGCACGTTTGAGCACCAGGGCCAGCAATTGGGTGTCGCCACTCAAGTAATTGAAACGCTTTCCGGGTGGAGCAACTACTTCCTGGTTGGTGACCAACGACGGTAAATCGTCGCCATAATAGGCTTGTGTGGTAACGCTGCCGGGACTTGTGTAGGCTTCGTCCCAGCTAAGTCCGGAACTCATGGTAAGTAAATCGCGGATGCGGATATTTTTTTTATCACCCACAGCATATTCGGGCAAAAAATCTCCCACCGACTGATTTAAGCTGTCGATATAACCTTCGTCCAATGCGATTCCCACCAACAAACTAACGATACTTTTGGCTGCACTAAATGAATTGGACAGGGAGTTTTCGGAATAACCTTCCCAGTATTTTTCGTAGATAATTTCCTGATTTTGAATCACAAGAAAGGCCACGGTTTGCATTTTTTCCATGTTTATCATCAGGGAGTCGGGCAAGGTTACCGAATTCACTTTCGGTGACACCTTCCAGGGCATGGTTTTTCCTGCGGTCACTGTTCGGTTGGGAAATATTTGATAATCATTCAAATCGGGTTTGCCATGAAGCACGGCATTCATCAGATAGCTTGGAACAGCCAGATATATTCCAATCCCCATCAACAGCAATGCAGCTAAAATAAGTCGGGGAGTGCGGTTTGAGCGTCGAAAGTACATGATATCCTTTTTGATACAATAATACAAAATTTAGCACTCCGCATTTTCGCCATCCGGCTTCTTTCCGACCACAATACCCCGCCATGGGGATAAAAACTTTCTTAATTTTGCCTGTTTGCAAATCAGATGGCATGGATAAATTTCGACGGTTTTTACAGATATTGGGTCCCGGATTGTTGTATGCCGGAGCGGCAGTGGGAGTTTCACATTTGGTGCAGTCCACCAAAGCCGGAGCCATCTACAATTTCGATTTGGTTTGGGTGTTGTTGTTAGCCAATTTCCTAAAGTATCCCTTTTTTGAATTTGGTCCGCGATACGCCATTGCCACCGGTAAAAACCTGGTGCAAGGTTATGCCAGCGTGGGCAATTGGGCTGTGGTATTGTTTACATTGCTCACGGTTTTGTCCATGTTTATCATTCAGGCTACCGTCACGGTGGTTACAGCCGGGCTGATTGCCAACTTGTTTCATATCACCATCGGATTCAAGACTTTAAGCGTGGTGGTGCTGGTACTGGCCATGCTTATTCTGGTGATTGGCAAGTTTAGCCTTTTGGACAAGGCCATGAAATTCATTATGTTGTTGTTGGCGGTTTCCACAATAATGGCCGTGTTTGCGGCATTGGGTATCCATAAAGAAATTAACCCTGAAACTTTGACCAACTTTTCTTGGACCCGAGGAGCTGACATCTTGTTTTTAATTGCGTTTGTGGGGTGGATGCCCGCACCCATTGATGTTTCGGTTTGGTCGAGTTTGTGGAATGTGGCCAAAGTGGAAGAATTGGGTTACAAACCCGATTTAAACAGCGTATTAACAGAATTTCGTGTAGGCTATATTGGAACGGCCTTGCTGGCAGTGGGCTTTGTATCGATGGGCGCGCTGGTGATGTACGGAACAGGCGAACAATTGTCTCCCGATGGCACCACCTTTTCGGGACAACTTATCAACATGTACACCCATAGTCTGGGAGGTTGGGCGCATTGGGTGGTAGGTATCGCAGCACTGACTACCATGCTCAGCACCACCATCACTGTATTGGATGCGTATCCCAGAGTGCTTAAATGCATCAGGGAGTCCTTGTTTAGTCCTTTTAACAGAAATACAACCAACGAGGGTACACCTTATATAATAGGCCTTTTAGTTATGGTTGTTGGGTCTTCACTTTTGATTTTTTACGCTACCAAATCCATGGGACAACTGGTAACTTTTGCCACCATCATGTCGTTTTTAACGGCGCCGGTGCTTGCCTGGCTCAACTACCGCGTGGTTACCGACAACCATATGCCGATGGAAGCACGTCCGGGCCTGTTTCTCAAAACCCTTTCGTGGATAGGAATTGTTTTTTTCGTGGCCTTTTCACTGGTTTATTTGTATTGGACTTTCTTTTGATTTGCTCTTTTTTGGATCAATGGTGGGTTCAAGGGTTCAAGGGATCAGGGGATCAATGGGATCAATGGGATCAATGGATTAATGGGGTCAATGGGATCAATGGATCAGGGGATCAGGGTTTTTCTCCCTACTCCCTACTCCCTACTCCCTACTGCTTACTCTCATCTTCTGTCCTCCGTCTTCCGACTCCCTACTTCAGGCTCCTTTATGTTCAAGAGCTCAAATACGCAAATCTTGAAATAAATACTACTTCCACTTAATGTTGCACCCATTACTGGGAATTTGTTTTTCGGGCACGGGTTTCCCTGCCACTACCAAATCGAGGGCGGCGCGCAGATCCTTGCCGGTAACCGGAATATGATTCCCCGGTCGTGATCCATCCAACTGACCCCGATATACACATTTTCCTTCCGCATCAAATAAATCGAAATCGGGCGTACAAGCGGCATCGTAAGCCTTTGCCACTTCCTGTGTTTCGTCGTACAGATAGGGAAAAGGAAATTTTAATGAGAGGGCCATTTCTCTCATTTTATCAGGATGGTCTTGCGGATAATTCACCACATCATTGCTACTGATGGCTACCATGCCAATTCCCTGATCCTTATATTCATAGCCGATCCTGACGAGTTCGTGGATCACATGCAACACATAAGGACAATGGTTGCAGATAAACATAACAAGTGTCCCCTTGGCTCCTTTGATGTCTTCCGAAGAAGTCATTTTTCCCGATACAACATCGGTCAAATTAAAGGGAGGAAGATCAAAGCCGAGGGCTATGGGTTTAGTAAATGTAAGCGACATGATTGATAGTTTTAGGTCAAAATTAATCAGTTTTTGCCACATAGACCAAACGAATGGATTCATTACCTTTGCCCAAAACACCATGTCTTGAAAAAAATCCTGGTTATACGGTTTAGCTCCATCGGCGATATTGTTCTCACCACCCCGATAATCAGGGCTTTAAACGAGCAGCTCGACTGCGAAGTACATGTATTGACCAAAAAACAATACCGTGGTCTCTTTTCCGGAAATCCACATGTTGCTCAAATTCATTCTTTTGAAAAAGCTCCCGCCGAATGTTTCGATGAGCTCAAAAGGATCTCTTTCGATCATGTGGTGGACCTGCAAAAGAACCTGCGTTCTGTAAAGTTGCGACGTGCTCTGGGTGTTGCCTCCTCCTCCTTTCCCAAGCTCAACGTTAAAAAATGGTTGTTGGTGAATGCCAAAATAAACCGCATGCCCGATGTACATATTGTAGATCGGTATTTTGAAGCCGTTAAGGGTCTGGATGTAGAAAATGATGGCGCAGGTCTGGAATATTATATTCCGGCAAGCGACGAGGTGATTCCCTCCAGGATTGACCCTTCGCTGGGCAAAGGCTATTTGGCCATGGTGATAGGCGGTCAGCATGCCACCAAGATATTTCCTCCTGAAAAAGCGGCACAACTGATTTCACGAATTACCAGGCCCATCGTGTTGTTGGGCGGACCTGATGACAAACAACGAGGTGAAGAAATTCAAGCCTTTTGTCCACATGCCACCATTTTCAATACCTGCGGAACCCTCAACCTCAATCAATCGGCTTCATTGGTAAAACAAGCACAACTGGTGATTACCAACGATACAGGGCTCATGCACATTGCCGCAGCTTTTTTCAAGCCCATACTCAGCATTTGGGGCAATACCGTACCCGAACTGGGCATGTATCCTTACCTTCCGGGAAAGCCCGAACTTTTCAGCATGGCGCAGGTAAACGGACTATGGTGCCGTCCTTGCAGCAAATTGGGTTTTTCCAAATGTCCGAAAAAACATTTTAACTGTATGATGCAGCAGGATATTGAATGGATGATGGGGGAAATTGAACGATTAATGAGCATTTGAAATGACTCTATGGAAGGTGTCAAAAGCCGGATGGCGATGGCCAACAAAAAGCCGGCTCAGCATAACTGAACCGGCCTTGATCATACAAAACATGTTTAATTTTTTGATATCCAATGGTTACAACGGAATATTCCCGTGTTTTTTTGGCGGATTGGAAGCCGTTTTGTTGGCGGTCATTTCCAATGCTTCCATTATTTTCCGGCGGGTATCGTGGGGTTGAATAATCTCGTCGATATAACCCAGTTCGGCGGCTTTGTAAGGACTGGCGAAATTATCACGGTATTCGTCAACGGCTTTCTTACGTTCTTCATCCGACAATCCGCCACGGTAGATGATATTCACGGCACCATCGGGACCCATCACGGCAATTTCGGCAGTGGGGTAAGCAAAATTCATGTCGGCACCAATGTGCTTGCTCGACATCACATCATAGGCACCACCATAGGCTTTGCGGGTGATGATGGTGATTTTGGGTACAGTGGCTTCCGCGAAAGCGTAAAGCAACTTGGCGCCGTGTTTGATAATGCCGCCAAATTCCTGGGCAGTTCCGGGTAAAAATCCGGGGACATCTTCGAGGGTAATCAAGGGAATATTGAAAGCATCGCAGAAACGTACAAACCGGGCTGCTTTTGTTGAAGAGTCGATGTCGAGCACCCCGGCAAGTACCTGAGGCTGATTGGCTACAATACCCACCGGTTGACCACCGATACGAGCAAATCCCACAATGATGTTTTGAGCAAAGTGTGGCTGCACTTCCAAAAAGTGGGCATTGTCGATAATGGGCAGGATGATGTCGAACATGTTGTACGGCTTATTGGGATCCACCGGAACCACCTCATCCAGTTTAAAAATCTGACGTTTGGGATCGTCGGTGCACACTTTGCGTGGCGGATCTTCCATGTTGTTGGAAGGCAGGAAGCTCATCAGCTCGCGCAACATCATCATGGCCTGTTCATCATTTTCAGCCGTGAAATGCGCTACACCGCTCTTTTTGTTGTGCGACATGGCTCCACCTAAATCCTCTTTGGTAACTTCTTCGTTGGTCACGGTTTTTATCACATCCGGACCGGTAACAAACATATAGGAAGTTTCTTTTACCATGAGAATAAAATCGGTGATGGCAGGCGAATATACGGCCCCTCCGGCACAAGGTCCGAGGATGGCCGAAATTTGCGGAATCACGCCCGAACTGCGGACATTGCGGTAAAAAATATCGGCATAACCTGCCAAACTTTCCACCCCTTCCTGAATACGGGCACCGCCGGAGTCGTTAAGACCAATTACGGGTGCTCCCATTTTCATGGCCAAATCCATGATTTTGATAATTTTATCGGCATTGGCACGACTGAGCGAACCACCAAAAACGGTGAAATCCTGAGCAAAAACATACACCAAACGGTTTTCAATTTTGCCATAGCCTGTTACCACTCCATCGCCCAAAACTTTATTTTTTTCCATTCCGAAGTCGGTGGAACGGTGTGTTACAAACTTGTCGATTTCCACAAAAGTTCCGGGATCGAGCAGGTAGTTGATTCGTTCGCGGGCCGTAAGCCGTCCGGCAGCATGTTGCTTGTCAATACGATCTTGTCCGCCACCCAATTCGGCTTTTTTGCTTTTTTGTTCAAGCAATTCTATTTTCGATTTTAACGACATGGTATAGATGTTTTTTTTATTCGGTTGAAATTGAAATGATCATTGAAATTATTCGAGCATGATCAAGGGCTGATCGCCATTGATGTTATCGCCTTCTTTCACCAGAATTTTGGTTATTTTACGGTCTTTCACCACCTTGTATTCGCTTTCCATTTTCATGGCCGACACGATGATGACAGTTTGGCCGCCCTTCACCATATCGCCTTCTTCCACCAGAATTTTCACCACTTTTCCCGGCATGGGGGTGGAGATATAATTGTGGTCTTCGGCTTCGGTACCTTTGCGGCTGTTTTTGTACTTGGTTTCGGCGTCGATAATTTCCACATCGAAAGCATTGTACAAGGTGTTCACCAGGTATTTTTTGTTTTCGGTGGGAAGCAACTCCACATTGTAAGAAATTCCGTCGAGCAGGATGGAATATACTCCGTGTTCCACTTCCAAAATATCCGCGGTATAATGTCGGTTGTCGATCATAATCTCGGCCACATGACCTTCGATACCCAGCAGTTCAATTTGTACGGTTTCGTCGTTTAGTTTTATTTCGTAAGACATGGCATCTTCATTTTTAAAATTATAACCTGCTTAAATTATTACGTCTTCCGTAGTTTTTCCAGTTGCTGGTAGGTCGTTTGCAGAACTTGTCTTTTTTAACGGATTCTATCTTGCTCAGGTAATCGAAAAAGGCAGTCATGGCGGCCACATCTTTCAAACGTTGAGAGGCATCCGCTTTGGGTTTGAGCAGGGCTTCGTTGTCCTGAATAAAGTGCGTATTGTATTTTCCATTCACAAAATCAGGCACTTCCATAATCCGATTGAGGAAGGGAATGGAGGTTTTGATACCGGTAATTTTGTAGGCATGCAGGGCACGTTTCATGCGGTCGATGGCCTCGCTACGGGTGGAGGCCCACACGATGAGCTTGGAAATCATGGGGTCGTAATAAATGGGGATTTCGTATCCGGCATAAACATACCCATCGTGACGAACACCCAATCCCAAAGGTTCGGTGATGTGTCGTATTTTTCCCGGGCTGGGCATAAAGTTGTTGTCGGGATCCTCGGCATAAATACGTACTTCGATGGCGTGGCCGTGCTGCTTCAGGTCTTCTTGTTTAAATGGCAACTCTTTCCCGTTGGCAATGTCAATTTGTGTTTTCACCAAATCTACGCCAACCACCCTTTCGGTGATGGGGTGTTCCACTTGCAGGCGGGTATTCATTTCCAAAAAGTAGTAGTTCAGGTTGTCGTCCACGATAAATTCGATGGTGCCGGCTCCACTATAATTTACTGCCTGAGCCGCTGCCACGGCATGGGCACCCATTTCCATGCGCACCTTGTCGGTCATTAATGGCGAAGGGGTTTCTTCCACCACTTTTTGATGGCGGCGTTGCACCGAACATTCGCGTTCAAATAAATGTACGCAGTTGCCATGCTTATCGGCTACTATTTGAAATTCGATGTGATGAGGCGAATCGATGTATTTTTCGATGTACACGGCATCATTTCCAAAAGCTGATTTAGCCTCAGATTTGGCGCCACTCACCGAAGAAATGATGTCTTCCTCACGTTTGACCAAACGCATCCCTTTTCCACCACCCCCGGCACTGGCTTTGATCATCACGGGAAGTCCGATTTTGTGGATCGTCTCCACCGCCTCCTTGATATCGGTAATGGGCTCCGTGGTACCCGGAACTACCGGAACATTGGCGCTTTGCATTTTTTTGCGGGCCGTTATCTTGTCGCCCATGGTGTTGATGGCGTATGCCGAGGGACCAATAAAGATAATTCCCTCTTTCTCACACCTTTCAGAAAATTCAGCGTTTTCAGATAAAAATCCATAACCGGGATGGATGGCGTCGGCACCACTTTTTTTCGCAGCAGCGATGATGTTGTCGATAACCAAATAGCTCTCGTTGGAGGGAGCCGGGCCAATACAGTAGGCCTGATCGGCAAAACGCACATGCATGGAATTGCGGTCGGCTTCAGAATATACCGCCACCGACTCAATTCCCATCTCACGGCAGCTGCGCATTATCCTGATGGCAATCTCTCCACGGTTGGCAACCAAAATTTTTTTGATCATACTTAACTCGTTTAATTTACATGTATTCAGTTTATTAAGACTAATTACAGTTAACTTTTGGGGCGTAAAGATAATAAATATTGTTATCGAACACCTGCACATATGTTTATAAGGCCATATGATCAATGGCAACACTTATAAATTGAGAAGGTTATTTTTCTGATAAGCTAAAAAAATGCCCTATCATTGCACTCAAATTTCCGAACCATGAAACATCTGCTTTTTCTGAGTGTAATTCTCTTAACCTCATTGATTTCTGTCGCACAGGTAAACTACGAAACCACCCTCGACAACGCCCTGTACAGCACCACCCTGGAAGAGGTGGGACAGGTATATTTTGGGGTGAACTATACCACCAATGAGTGCCTGATATATAAGAGTGATTATTCCCTATGGAAAACCATCAACATTGTACCTCCAGCCAATGCCAGTTTATACGAAGTGGCCTATGTAACCACCAAACTCTTCAACAACGACAATCAGGTAGAATTGTTGGCAGTTTTCACCGAATACGTGAGCACGTCGGATACGGGAGGTTATTTTGTTTATACCACCAAGATAATCAACGAAGTGGGCGTTACTTTTTTGAATTTGGAAGGGGCAGGATACTCAACCGTTTATAATGTAAGCGATACCCAAACCAAGCTGCTTTGTTTTGTTTATGATTTTTCGGTGAGTCCTTATTTGGTCAACACACAGATATACGGACTACCCGGACGATTGAGTGATACACAAGTACAACCGGCCTTGTTCATGGGCGATGCTTTTCCCAATCCGGCAACAAACAGAACACAAATTCCTGTCTCTCCTGAATTTCAACAAACCGCCTCCACTATTGTATTGATGGATGCATCAGGAAAGATTGTGATGAGGGATATTGTAGGATCAAATCAACCTGTTTTTTTGCTCCATACCGGGACCTTAAAAAGCGGCATTTATTTTTACTACCTACAAAGCAACAATAAAAGAACCGAGGTTAAAAAATTAATCATTAACTAAATTTCAGCCACCTGATCTTCCGCAAAAGCACGCGCGCCAACGGCCACAGCTTCGGAGGTGCCCAACAGCGAAATGCCCACACCCACTTTTTTAATGGGACTGTACGGAACTTCCATATCCGTTTGAGGAACCTTGATCATCACCTCACTGTTGGCCAGAAAATCCTTCAGACAATCGGAGCTGTGCAGGTTGTAGGCAAATACTTCCATGCGGGAGATGGTTTGTCCGTCGGGTTTAAAAAAGCGACCATTCATGGTTTCCACGGCTTGGGGTAAAAACAGTTTCCAGGCACCTGACAAACCTCCGCCAATGACGATAATCCCATCGATGAGGGTGATGGCATTGGCCAGGGTTTCGCCTAAAATTTCTCCAAAAGTACTCCACGCGGCAATGGCAGCTTCTTTGTTGCCCTCCTTCTCACCCATGCCCATTTGGTAAATTTCGTAGGGTTGTGGGGTTTCATCGAATGGCATGCCGGTTTCTTTGGCAAACAAGTTTCGCAGTCCACGAATACTCAACACCTCTTCCACACTTTGGTTGATGTTGGCCGGATTCGACATGCGGTTGATTTCGGCTCCGGCAGAATTATCCCCCAACAACAACTGACCATTCAACACAATGCCGGCACCAAAACCCGTTCCCAGAGTAACACCCAACAAATTCCGGTAGTGTTTGTTGTTTCCCGATTCTTTGAGTTGTTGGTTTACATGTGGTAACAACCCGCCCATGGCTTCACCAAGCGCAAACAAGTCGCCATCGTTGTTGATAAAAACGGGCAAGTTGAACTTGGATTCCAAAAAAGCTTTGAGGGCCACGCCACCGCGAAAGAGCGGCAGGTTTTCCAAATCGCCGATGATGCCCAACGAATAGTCGGCAGGGCCGGGAAAGCAAAAGCTGATGGCTACAGCCTTGTGCCCGTTTTGCTGATTAATTTTGGAAAACCCTTCAACGAGCCTGTTGAGCAAGGTGTTCAAATCTGACGCGGGAGCGGGTAGCGTGAGCTGAGCCACCGTGTTTTGTGAAAAATCCACAGCCTGAAAAACCAGGTTGGTTCCTCCGGCATCAAGGGTAAGTACGGTTTTGTCCTGGATACTCATTTGTATAATATAAATTAATGTGCTTCAAGCCAGTTTTCGCCGGTATTCATATCAACTACCACAGGCACTTTCAAGGTCAAGGCCTCTTTCATGCCCTTTTCGACAATGGGTTTGATGATTTCCAACTCATCACGATGAACATCAAATACCAACTCATCATGTACCTGAAGAATCATTTTCGACCGCAGATTGAGTTGGTTGATTTCGTTATAAATGTTGATCATCGCCAATTTAATCATGTCGGCTGACGAACCCTGAATGGGAGCGTTGATGGCATTTCGTTCGGCAAATCCGCGCATGACGGCGTTTCCGGAGTTGATGTCGTTGAGGTACCTCCTTCGACCCATGATGGTTTCCACATAGCCCTGTTGTTTGGCCAGTTCGATGGTGGTATCCATAAATTTTTTCACGCCGGCATACTTTTCAAAATAACTGTTGATGATGTCGGCCGCTTCACGACGGGGAATACCCAATCGTTCGCTCAATCCAAAAGCCGAAATACCGTAGATAATACCGAAATTGGTGGTTTTGGCATTTCGACGCATGTCGCGGGTAACTTCCTCAATGGGCATATTGTATATCCGCGAAGCCGTGGCTGTATGGATGTCCACCCCTTCGTTAAAATCATGAATCATGGCTTTGTCGCCGCTTAAGTGGGCGATAATCCGCAGTTCAATTTGCGAATAGTCGGCAGCCAGCAGCACATAGTCGCTGTTGCGTGGAATAAACGCCTTCCTGATTTCGCGCCCCAACTCGGTACGAATGGGGATATTTTGCAAATTGGGATTGTTGGAACTCAGTCGTCCGGTGGCTGCAACCGCTTGATTATATGACGTATGTATCCTTCCATCACGGGGATTGACCAAGGTTGGCAACGCATCCACGTAGGTTGATTTGAGCTTGGTGAGCGAGCGGTATTCCAATATTTTTTCGATAATCGGATGGCGGTGAGCCATTTTCACCAGTTCATCCTCTCCCGTTTTATATTGTCCGGTTTTGGTTTTCTTGGGTTTGTCGATAATGGCCAGTTTTTCAAATAAAATCACGCCCAATTGTTTGGGAGAACCCACATTGAACTCCTCCCCTGCCAGTTCAAAAATTTCCGTTTGGGTGAGGTTGATTTGGGTTTCCAATTCCTGGCTAAACTGGTTGAGCGTTTCCACGTCCAGTTTTACTCCTTCCGCTTCCATGGAGGCCAACACAGGAACCAGGGGCATTTCGATGTTGTTGAATAATTTTTTGGTCCCCGCTTCTTCCAGCATGGGGGCAAAAACTGCCTTCAATTGCAGGGTAACATCCGCATCTTCGGCGGCATATTCGTACACCTCGCGGGGTGACAAATCGCGCATGGAACCCTGAGATTTCCCTTTTTTTCCGATGAGGGAGGTTATGCTTACCGGACGGTAATTGAGGTATGTTTCCGAAAGCACGTCCATGTTGTGGCGCATGTCGGGCTGCAATAAATAATGGGCAATCATGGTATCGAAAAGCTTGCCGGCCACCTTCACCTCGTACCAATTGAGGATGGCAGCATCGTATTTGATATTTTGTCCGATTTTTACAATCGCCGGGTCTTCGAGCACCTTTTTAAACAGGCTCACCGTTTCAAGTGCCTCGTTGTAGTTTTCCGAAACCGGCACATACCAGGCTTCGTGGGGTACGATGGCAAACGACATGCCCACCAGTTCCGCATTGTTGGCATCCACACCGGTGGTTTCGGTATCGAAACAAAATTCCTTTTGTTGACTCAGAAGTTTCACCAAGTTTTCGATATCCTCTTTGTTTTCAACCAGATGGTAGTTATGTTTGGTGGATTTGATGTCCTGCATCGATGGGGTCATGTCTTCCATCGAAAACAAGTCTCCCTGGGTTGACTCCTCCATTTTGGGGGCATACAAGGCAGCAAAACGTTGGGCATAATTCCTGAATTCCAGTTCATCAAAAAGTTGGGTGAGGATTTCCAGGTTGGGCATTTCCATCAACAACTTATCGGGATCAAATTCGATGGGCACATCCAGAATGATGGTAGCCAGCGATTTACTTTGCAACGCCTGTTCTTTGAAGTTCTCCAGATTTTCGCGCAACTTACCCTTAAGTTGGTCAGTATTTTCCAGCAGGTTTTCCATGGAACCAAACTCAGCAATTAGTTTGATGGCTGTTTTTTCGCCTACGCCCGGAACGCCGGGAATATTGTCGGAAGCATCACCCCAAAGACCCAGCAGGTCGATCATTTGTTTGGGGTTCTCCAGTTGGTAACGTTCGCACACTTCCTTTTCGCCCCAAACTTCTGCACCGTTACCCATTCGGGCAGGTTTGTACATAAAAATATGGGGACTCACCAATTGCCCGAAATCCTTATCGGGAGTCATCATATAGGTGACAAAGCCTTGTTTTTCGGCTTGTTTGGCCAGGGTGCCAATCACATCGTCGGCTTCATAGCCATCCACTTCCAGAATGGGGATGTTAAACCCACGAATCAGCTCTTTGATGATGGGAATGGAAGCGGCCAGGTCTTCGGGCATTTTCTCACGGTTGGCCTTGTAGGCCTCAAAATCATCGTGGCGAACGGTAGGGGCATGGGTATCGAAGGCCACGCCAATATGCGATGGATGTTGGTTTTTTAGTATGTCGAGCAAAGCATTGGCAAAACCCAGCACGGCAGAGGTGTTTTGGCCTTTGCTGTTGATGCGTGGGTTTTTGCTCAGGGCGAAATATGCCCGATAAATCAACGCCATGGCATCGAGTAAAAACAGTTTTTTTGGTTCGTTCATGAAGTGTGGATTAAGTATCCACAAAAGTAAGAAAATACCCCCACCATTTTTCAACGCCATCTTGTTAAGAAGTAATGAAGGTTTTTTTAGAAATCAGATGTGCAGTTGGTAACTTTACTCCCTCAACCACCAAAACCACCGCTGACCTATGGCAAAAACCACCAAAAAACCAGTTAAAACCAAGGAACCCAGAAAGATATTCGTGCTGGACACTTCCGTAATCATCTACAACCACAACGCCATCAACGAGTTCGACGACAACGACGTAGCCATTCCCATCACCGTGTTGGAGGAATTGGATAATTTTAAAAAAGGCAATACCATCAAAAACTTTGAGGCTAGGGAGTTTATCCGTTTTTTGGACAATATCTCCGGCAAAACCACCATGACCGAGTGGAAAAAACTCAATGGCCCCACCAAGGGTTCTTTCAAAGTGGTGATGAACGAAAAAAGTACGGTGGATGCACGGGTGGTATTCGGAGAAAACAAACCCGACCACAGGATACTCAACGCGGCCATCAAACTTAAGGAAGATTATCCCGACCGAAAAGTGATTTTGGTGAGCAAAGACATCAATCTCAGGCTTAAAGCCAAGGCCATGGACTTGCAAGCTGAGGATTTTGAAACCGGGAAAGTAAAAAACATCGAAGACCTTTATACAGGAAATTCGGTGATTGATTCGGTAAACCCTGATGCCATCGACAAGCTTTATAATGAAGGGTTTTGCACCTTCGAAGAGTTAAACCTGGAATCGCCCGTTCCCAACCATTATTACATACTAAAAAGCGAACGGGCTTCGGCTCTTGCATTTATGAACCCGGTGACTCGGCGCATCGAACGGGTAGAAAAGCGAAGCATTTCGCGCATCATGCCACGCAATGCAGAACAGGTGTTTGCCCTGCATGCCATCATGAATCCGGAGGTGAAACTAGTGACTTTGCAAGGTGTTGCAGGAACGGGAAAAACCTTACTCGCGTTGGCGGGAGCATGGGAACAACGCCGGAATTTTAAGCAAATTTATCTGGCGCGCCCCATTGTACCTTTGAGCAATAAAGATATTGGTTACCTGCCGGGAGACATCCACGACAAAATCAACCCTTACATGGAACCTTTGTGGGACAATTTGAAATTTATTCAAAGTCAGTTTGGTGAGCAAGACAATGAATACAAGCGCATTACCGATGCCATCGAAAGTGAAAAGTTGATGATTACGCCGTTGGCCTACATTCGCGGACGAAGCATTTCCAATGTGTGTTTTATTGTGGATGAAGCCCAAAACCTGACACCCCATGAGGTTAAAACCATCATCACCCGTGCGGGTGAAAACACCAAAATTATCTTTACGGGGGATATCTATCAAATCGACACGCCTTACCTGGATTCACAATCCAACGGGCTTTCGGTGCTCATCGACAAAATCAAAAACCACGACATTTATGCCCATGTGCGTTTGGAAAAGGGCGAACGCTCGGAGTTGGCTAATTTGGCGAATGATTTGTTGTAGGACATCCAACTAGGCAGTAGCTTGGGCGGTTTCTCAATATTTCGTTGGGCACAAGTTCATCTCATATACCTATTTTCACCATATGTTTTGAATTAAATACAAAGACTTTAGCTTTGCACCTGTAATAAATCTCGCAACTTCATGAAAAATCTTGTATTAACTGCCTTCGTGGCTGTTCTGTTTACCGTTCAGTTGACTTTTACCCAAAAAGCTGCGGCTCAAACTTCAGGACAGGTGACATTTACCTTTAAAACCGTTACCCAAAACGGAACTTATGCACCCAAACATGTGCTGGCCGCCTGGATTGAAAAAGATGGTGTTTTTGTTAAAACCCGGCTGGTGCGTGCCAACCAGCGTAAGCAATATCTTTATACCTGGAAAGCCAGCTCCAATTCCAATGAAGTGGATGCCATCACCGGGTCCACCCTCACTTCCCATCAAACCATGACCGTGGAATGGAATTGTCAGGACCTCGACGGGAATGTGGTGCCCGATGGAGAGTACGTGCTGTGGGTTGAGTTTACCGAGAAACACGCCCAGGGGCCACTCACCAGCGTTACCTTTACCAAGGGTGGTGAGGCTGTACACCTTACACCGCTCAACCAGGCCAACTATATCGACATGGTTTTCGATTATATTCCTGATGGTGTGGGCATCGACAATCAAAACGACCATCAAAATCTGACGGTTTATCCCAATCCTTCCACGGGTGTTTTTCAGCTTCAGAATACTGATAATAAGAACTTACAAGTGGTGGTATATTCCCTTTCGGGGAAGGAAATCCTTCGAACAGTTGTTTCTCCTCAAACCAACAACCAAATTGATTTGAGCAGTTTCGGCAAAGGAAATTACTTGTTGAGAATTGCAGATGAGGATGGAACACAGGTGGTAAGGGTGGCTGTTTTATAACATGCTTGTTATCAGTGTTTTTTAACCCTGACTTTGCAAATCAACGTTGAGAAATTGAGGTGAATAAATCGATATCAACCGATACCCTGTGGCCTCGTTGCAGACTTAATGCTGTTCCTCCGACAAGTCGGAATAAGTCAAACTCGCTTGCTGCCATACACGACCTAAGGACAGACAACAACATTGGAGTTACTGTGTTGTAATGAAGTTTAGCCGGCATGATCCATTAGGGTTTCATCGATGGCTTGCCGGCCATAGAAGCGTGTTATTTCCTCTTTCTCAATTTGATTACCTCTTTCAAAAACCCGTTGAATGACAGCGCGTTGTTGTCTCTTCCAGTCAATGGTATTGATGTCGGTATCCCAAAACAATACAGGTCGTATGATCTTAAGGTCAGGATGAGCGTTTTGTTTTTGCTTTTTCTCCCGGGTGATGTCGTAGTAAACCTGTAATACCATCAGAAATCCCTCTTCCAGACCGAGCTCCTTTTCAATTTTCAAAGCAAGACCGGTATTCATCTTTCGTTTTCCTTTGGTAATGGCGACAAGGGTTTGAGGATACTCATGCAGGGAAAGCGCAAATACGCCTTTCTTGAGGTTTCTTCTTTTTAATTCATGTTCGAGAAAAAAACCCGGATGAATTCCTTTTAGCATTTCGAGTTGTTCAATCATGAAACAAAAATAAACAATTTTGTTTACATTTTTCTACTTATATGTGATTTATTGCAAAAATCCTTGAAAGCAGGACTTAGGATGACCATAGCAGATCAATTCCTCATGCTTCGGCGTGTAGCCTACCACACCAGAAGGCATTTGCACATTTTAAAAGCAGGTCGGACAGTTTGATGTCGCAATTAATTACACCTTGATTTTGGCATAGCCCGTTCTGCTACCATGTTCTTCCAGCTCGAACATGAGGGGGGGTTCGCCCAGATCGTGTGTTGCTTTTTCTCAAACCAATCCAGATGGCCAGGCTTGAACACACAAGTTGGGTCGGACAGACGGATACTGTGTGACCTTCCCCCCACTACCAGCGTGAGTATAATGTATGTGAGTATCGAAATCTTTTCTTCAATATTGAGGATACCTTCAGCTTCTCATACCAAATTTTTGTGTTGTTCAATCACCAACCGAGTCAAGGTTTTTGGTTAGATTAAAATCTTTTGGTTTAATTTATTGAATAAAAACGAATCGGATCAGGAACTTTAGGGTATAAAAAAATCCGGTATCGATAGCAGTAAGTTTTAATAGTTGAGGTAGTAGTCTTTAACAATCCCGATAGTATGCTATCCATACCAGATTTGATGAAGCAAAACTATATAGAATTAGTCTAAATAACAAGAAGAAATCAAAATATTTTCAAATTATTTTTAATGTATTGATTTCCTTGTCGTTATGATATTAATAAATTGGTTGAGGAATATTTTTGGCCAACTTGAGCCACGGTTAGCCTGATTTGGCAGCGCTTAAGTGTATGAAAAACCCTCGCTTTTGGGCGGATTTGGTTTAACAAATCATGGCATCCTGCCACCAACATGAAAAAAAGTTGGGCCAAATGATGTTGATTTGCATCAATATTCAGCCCAACCGATTGAAGAAATTTTTCTGGTACTACCTTATCAAACGTGATTTTATCTGGTAAAGGTGATGGTGGTGTTGATGGTGGTAGTGGCTGTAGTACCGCTACTTTCAAACGATTCCACAGATACGATATTCACTTCGAATTCCGTATCAGTGAGTTTTACAATGGTGGCATCACTTGATTCGCCACCTTCGGTAACGGTCATGGTATTGCCCTCTCTGCTCCATTCACCGGTAAAATAAAAATCGAGGTCTTCAATATTTTGAGTAACTGATTGCCCCATGGTGGTTGTAACCAATTCAATGCTATACGAACCTTCTGAAGTAGCAATATTTGGGTTTTCGCTAATGGTAAAGGTAAAATCGATATCATAGCCTGTTCCTGTATATTCAGCCGTTGTCATATTTTGTCCCATGTACTCAGTTACGGTACTTCCGGTATAATTAACGCCGGTACAAGTCCATACTCCTACCAATTCACCCGTTGTTGGATTGGTTTCGTCGTCTTTTTTACTACAGCTCACCATGGTAAGTCCGAGAACAATTAGCAAAAGCATTGATGTTAGATTAATTTTTTTCATTTTCATTTTTGTGTTAAATGTTAAGATGTTTACTTTAATTTATAAGGGTTGATAAGGGTTTTAAATTTTGCTTGTGGCCTGATGGATAATGCAATCCACGTGTGGCCTGTTTTAGAAGTATTAATCAAATATGTGTAAAATTCATCATAAGAAACACTTTTTCAAAACACCATCGCATTCAATCGATATTGACTTTTCACAACAATTAGCTGATGGATCTAGTTTGTTTGAGATTCGTAATAGTAGGGTTAGTTTTGCTGCTTCAAATATAGCCATATTTTGGATATGAGCAAATTTTTCTTAGCAATTATGCGGCTGGCAGGCAAAATCGGTTTGTTTTGCTGATGTGATTTAATCATCTGCGGAAGGTGGCTATTTCCAGTCTGAAACCTAGTTTGTAATAGGAGTACATCTGTCTGGCTGAGTTTAGGATTACACAAAAACAAAAAAGCCTCTATGCAAGCATAAAGGCTTTGTTCTCATTTTGTACCCAAGGCCGGGATCGAACCGGCACGAGTGTTACCTCACTGGTTTTTGATCTACCCGCGTGGCTTTCCCTCAGGATAAAACAACGCCAGCGCCTTGCGTTACGTAGTGGAAATCGCCTGCGGCTCCCTTTTCCACGCCGGAAGCTCAACTCACGGGCGGCGAGCGACAATGTGGCTATTTGAAACTAAAGTGCTCATTTTCATAACGTAACCCGCAAGAAAGTATGATGTAGTGTTATGCAAAGTGCTTTACTCCTTGATGACCAATTTATATCTGCTCTTCGAGTTTTCTGAAAATATTTCCACAAAATAAATTCCATGTTCAATATTTGAAATATCAATAGTATTCTTCTGTTTCCCTTGGAATATTTTTTGTCCAACGATATTGAATAAAGTTATTTTATCAATGATATTACCATTTTTGCTTTCAACGGTTATCATTTTTTTTGCAGGATTAGGATATATAATAAATGGTGAAGATGAGTTTAAATCAGCAATTCCATTGGCACAAACTGCAAGCAATTCCATCTCGCTATTACATCCTGTTCCATTATTCTCGATTTCGACCACACCATTTGGATTGGCCAAATAGTCACAAATACTTTTTACTGCACAAGTTGATAAAGAAGTATTTGATACAACTGACAAGTTTGAAATTGATGCTGGTTCTATGTTTTCAAGTCCCTCTAAACTGGTAAGCATATAATTGTATTTGATTTTTAATTCTCCTCCAATCGAGTTAAGGCTTTGTAAGGACTTAAAGTCAGCAAGTTGGTCATTACCAAAAAAGGAAAGGTTTCCGCCAATTTCGGTTAAATTATTCAAATTATTGAGGCTGAGTAATTGACTATTTGAAAATATCGAAACATCGCCTGCAACCGATGACAGATTTTCAAAACCTGAAAAATCCATTATTTGGCTATTTTCTGAAATCCATAAATCTCCTGCCAGTTCAGTGATGTTTTCGAATGCATTGAAATTACTGATGTTTGTATGATTGATAACAATACTTCCGCCAATATTCATCAAACTGGTGAGCTCGTTGATACTTTGGAGACCACAAAGATCACAGTTGAAAGAACCATGGATATTTTTTAAATTTTCCAGACCTGATAGGTTTTTAACCATAACGTGAATAAGGTTGAAGTCTTCTTGTATTGTTTGTAAACTTTCAAGCCCCTCAACACTTGTTAAATAGTTGCTTTGTTCCAAATATATTCTTCGGATATAGGTTACATTTTCAAGTCCCATCAGATTTTCGAGGCGATTTCCGTTTATTCTCAAGACATCAATAGAATCCAATTTGTTTAATCCATTTAAACTCATTAAAGAATTGTTATCAGCAATCCTTATATCCCCCTTAACATTTTCCAGGTTATCAAGGCCACTTAAGCTGATTAGATTATTGTTTGATATTACCACGAAATCCCCTCCAATATAAGCGAGATTGGTTAACCCATTGAGGTTTGATAATGAAACATTGCCATGATCAGGATAAAACCCAACAATCAAATCTCCACCTATGCTGATAATATTATTTAAGCCATTCAAGGTGCTGAGCGAATTGTTGCGGGCAATCTCAACAGACCCTCCGATTGCGGTAATAATAGAGAGCGGAGATAAATCCGTAATATTCGTAGTGTTCATAGTTACATCGCCTTCAATAATGCTACAGCCCGGATAATTTGTCGGGAAGTTATTTATTTGCTCCTGCGACACAAAAACAATTCCTTCGGGCAGGCAACCCTGAGAAAACAAGGAAATACTGAAAACCCAGAATATGGCCATGATGGCACCTAATTTTTTCATCTTGAACTTGGTATTTTAGAATTTATTTATTGTGTTTGCAGTTTTTGCCGAAAGCGGGGCATGTTGAATTATGAAAAGCATTTGGTTGGCTATGAGCATTCAAAGATAATTCTTTCTGCCTACACTGCTTTGTATTTATAACAATATTGTTCATAACCTAAACCACCATAAAGCGTATGTTATGGTATGTATATTATTTCACTAAAAATTTCTGTCGGTACCTCATGTCTTCATTGGTTGCTTCAATAATGTACATTCCGTTGGTGAGGCCGGACACATCAATTTTATCGGGCATTCCCCTTTCGCTCATTACCTGCTGACCAAGTTGGTTATAAACGCTTATTTCCGAAATGGTTAATTCTTCCGGCTTCGAGATGTATAGATATGTTGATGTCGGGTTTGGGTAGATATATAAATCTGTGGTATTTTTCATTTCATTTACAGAAACTGCCCGACAAGCCGCCAACACTTCTTCGCTATTGTTGCATCCTGTAGTATTGTAAAAAACATTTGAAATTGAATCGGGATTTGGAACCGACAAATAATCACAAACGCTTTTAACTTCACACGTAGTCAAATTAGGATTCCAGGTGATGTATAACGAGCTAATTGTTTGAGGATTAATATTTTCAATCCCCTCTAAACTATTTAACCCTTCATTCATGTCAATAATTAATCCTCCACCTATATCAACAAGTTTTTGCAGTCCGGATAGATTTAACAACGAATCATTTGATTGAATCCAAACACTCGAACCTACGGTGGCCAAATTATTCAGTCCTTCCAAATTTGTTAAGCTATGGTTTTGACTTATGGATAATCTGCCGTCAACAGATTGCAAATTATTCAGTCCGGATAGATCTGTCAATAAAACATTTAAGTCAATGCTAAGATCTCCGTTAACATGTTGAATATTCTCCAAACCACTTAAACTTTTTAAGCTGAAATTGCTCCCCACGTATAGGTCTGAACCCAAATGGTTTAAATTGCTAAACACTTGTATATTAGTTAATTGATGTAACGAAGAAATGTTAAGCCGTCCGTCAATAGACGTCAATTGTTCCAACCCCGTGAGCTCAGAAAGGTTCCCATTTCGGGTAACGATCAAATCTCCCCCAATCGAAACCATATTATTTAATCCGGTTAAGTTCGGCAGCGCGTCATTATTATCAATAGTAAGGTTGGATAACGTGTGGGTCAAACCACCTAACCCACCTAGATTTTGAAGATGTGGATTCGCTTCTATTACTATTTCTCCTTCTACATGGGATAAACCACTTAGTGCATTGATGTCCATGAGTATATCATTACCATAGATGGTTAATGAAGAATTTACATGAGTTAAGTTTTCTAAACCGGTTAAACTTGTAAGTGAATCGTTATTGGCAATAACAAGGGATCCATTTATCAAAGAAATACTGTTAAGACCCTCAATACTAGTCAGAGAGGGATTATTCCGAATTTCAACGATACCACCTATGCCAGTTACACCGCCAAGTCCATCAATATCCTTCAAATTGGTGTTGTCTGATATCCTTAAATAACCATTTATTGAAGTAACAGCACTTAAACTATCCAGGTTGGTTATGTTATCACCTTGAATCCAAACATATCCACCTATTTGGGTACAGCCGGGATAGTCAGATGGAAAATTGTCAATTTCGACTTGATTTGTTAAGAATATCCCATCGGGAAGGCACGACTGGGAAAAAGCCCATGTATGTATAAATACAACGAGCAGAATCAATAAGCTTAGTTTTTTCATCTTGGTTTATTTATTGGTTGTTTTACTACTTACTATCGATATTGATGTGCTATAACTATATTGAGGATGGTAGTACGTGCAAATTTTGTATTTGTAGTAGCCAAATGTAGCAATATTTTGGAAATCAGCATCCCTTAATTGGAAATAATACTCACTTTTTTTGTCATACAATATGCTGCCGGGGTGCATCAACTGCTCGTTTTGCTAACGTGCGTAAAAAAATGCAGCTATTGATTAACCGGAAATTTGTTTTCAAAAAGTTCATTTTCATCAGGTGAAGTCTTGGCGGACACCACAATAAAAAAGCCTCTATGCAAGCATAAAGGCTTTGTTCTCATTTAGTACCCAAGGCCGGGATCGAACCGGCACGAGTGTTACCTCACTGGTTTTTGATCTACCCGCGTGGCTTTCCCTCAGGATAAAAACAACGCCAGCGCCTTGCGTAAACGTAGCGGAAATCGCCTTCGGCTCCCTTTTCCACGCCGGAAGCTCAACTCGCGGCGGCGAGCGATGGAATAGCTTGAGCGTGGAGATAACAGTAGTTCAACATGGACTCCACGCTGGGTCGTGCCGACCGCTTAGAGTCCTATTTACAACCAAACGTATATTCATTTTCCCAACAAAAGAGTTCTGTAAACTCAAAAATCTTTAGTATTACTTGATATGTATCTCTTTAAACGGGCAGTTCATAATACAAGCCCGTAAAAATAAATTCTACGCCTGTGGCCGTATTATTAAAATAGTTAAAAAGATAAATTATTAAAAAGCCCGAACCGCACGTACCCTGAGCGTGCCGTACTTAGTCAATTTGCTCTGGGTGCCATAGTTGAAGTCCTGCATCCAAGTGAAGGAGCTATTGCCGAAGGATTGAGTAAAAGCAATGGGCAATTGTGCGGTGGCCTTGCAAAAAGTGTGACAGAAAAAAACAACGAAGGGAAGGTGGGGGAAGGTTATGTTGGTATTGTTACTCACTTCATTTTGATCAGAATATGATCGTGAATATAAGTGAATGGATGGCTATTTTGTTGGTCTGTGTTTCGAATCCTATTTATTATACAAAGTGTCTTACTTAATAATTAATTTCTTTCTGCTTCTAGCATTATTAGTAATAACTTCAACAATATACAAACCACCGTGTAGCGTTGACACGTCAATCTTTTCTTTATAATATGAGAAATGCATAATTCGTTGACTTAAACCGTTATAAATGCTTAACTCATTGTAGCCTGCTTGGATGGTGATATAGGAGGATGCAGGGTTTGGGTAGATTGAAAATTGAGAGATTTTTATATCATCAATTCCAACACCACAGCTTTGCTTAACAACCTCGAGGCTATCACATCCAGCAGCATTTCCATATATAGCAGCACTATCATTTTGTTTCTCCAAGAAATCACAAACTAATTTATTATCACAAACTGTTAGATTTGGATTTATAGCTATTATTAACTGGTCTAAAATTTCTGCATTACAGTTCTCAATGCCACTAATATCTATTAGAAATGGGTTGTTTATAAACATAAGGGTCCCATTAATTCCTTCAAGGTTTGATAGAGCATTTATGCTTACTAGATTATCATTTCTAGTTATTTGCATACTCCCACCAATGAGTTTGAGACTCTCAAGACCATTTAAATCTCTTAACTTATCGCATGTGATAATATTGAAAGTTGCGCCAACTGTATTTAGGTTACTTAATGCTGAAAGACTAGAAACATTTGGTAGACCTAGTAAATCGAAGCCTTGTTCAATGTACTTTAGGCTATCTAGACCATTGAGCCCTACCAAGCTTGGGTTACTAACAAAGCGTGCTGAATATAATGAATCAATTTGTTGAACTCCAGAAAGGTCAAGTAGATCAGGATTAACACCACAATAAATACTTCCAAGTTTCTTCAAACTACCCAAGCCTTCTAAGTTGATTAGCTTATCATTACCCAAAAGTGTGAGTGAACCATTGATATTTTGCAGGCTATCTAAACCTCTTAAATCAGTTAGTGTATCAATATTTCCAAGTATTAATGAGCCTTCAATATGCTTTAAGTTTCTCAGCCCGAATAGATCTTTTAAGGGATAGTTTCTTTCTAACCATAGTTTATCACCTAAGTTATTCAAATTGTGAAGACCCTCAAGACTTAGAAGATAATCATTATCCACAATCACTAGTGTCCAATAAAATTTTCATCATTCAATATTTAAAAGCGATTTCCATTTGAAAAGCGTCATTATCCATTTCTTCCATGGTGTCAGAGTTAGCAAAAAGCTCCCTGATATTAGTTTTATCTGTGAGGACTCTGCTAATCACACGGAGCACATTGAAAGTGGTCCTGCCCAAATGGGCGTCATGTTCAACAATGGCCACCAGACAATACGCAATAACAGCAATATATATCTGGATCTTAACGGCATTTTCGGTGTTTCCCCAGAAAGAAGTGATTCGAAGATGTTGTTTGATCCATCGGAAAAAAAGTTCAACTTGCCATCGTTGTTTATACAACAGAGCAATGTTTTTTGCGTCTGTTTCGAAATTATTTGTCAAAAAGGTAAAGGTTCTACCAAGCTCAGGGGCATAATAAACTATTCTCCTCAGTTTTACAGGGTACTTTTTCCTGGTTTGATATCCGGTAAGGAGTATGGCCTGATCAAGAAGAATATTATCAATATCATCCAGAAGTTCTTCTCCATCAATAATTTCATATTTCAAGTGGGACTTTTGCCTGATGACGAAAAAGGAATTAATTGTATTAATGGTGTACAACCTGCCAAGATCATAGTACCCTTTGTCAAAGATATAGAAGGCAAACGGTTCGTAGGGAATCAGATCCATCACATTCACATCATGGACTTTAGCTTCAGTGATATGAATGTATGTTGGGATTTGCGTCAATACATCAAAGAGTGTGTGGACTTTAATACCCCCTTTATTCTTCCTGAAGTTTGCCCATTTGAACAAGTTAAGGCAGAGGTCTATGGTGGTGGAATCAAACGCATAAAACTTGCCCTCCAATTCAAACGGCCTAAGTATCCGTTTAGTCTGGGCAAGATTAATCATATAATAGGCAAACTCCTCAAAAATTCTGTAGTCCCTGTTAATATTGGCATAAGAAAGGTTGCTCAGTTTTATTTCACCTTTACCAAATCCGAGATGATAGCACTTTGTTTTAATCGACTGAACAATGCAGGTAAGTTCCCGGAGACTGTCACAAGCAGCCAATTGTCCGAACATCATGACAAGCAACTGGTTCCAACAGGAGAAGGTTTTAACCCATTTATCACCGTTATATTTTTGTACAATCATATCAAATGCTCTTTTAGGCAAAAAGGCGACTATCTGACTGAAAACATACTTTCCATTATTCATCACATCCTGGTTAATATTCAGGTTGCGAATTTGGGAAATGAATTCAAATCGACACGTGAATTTTACGATTATAATTACATATATATTAAGGACTTACAGAGGTTCTTTAAAAATTCTTTTGGACACTAGTGATCCACAATCTGTAATTCTCCACTGATGTACTGTATAGAATCTAAACCAGCTAATGAGGATAAAGAAGGATTCAGAGATATATGTAGCTCCCCTTCTATTGATTTTATGGAACTAAAAGAAAATAAATTCACTATGTCACTACCGCCTACCTTTCCAATAAAAATATCTCCAGTTATCTTCGTACAATTAGGAAAATTGATAGCAAAACTATCTACCTGATTCTGATTCTCAAGATAAATATCATCAAAAGAACAGGGTTGAGAAAACAATCCCATAATAATTAAAAATGAGCAATATAGGCTAATAAGGAGCTTTCTCATATTGGTTTTAATAGGTGTTCCCAAAAATAAGCAATTCTCCGAATCACCGTACCAACTTGGGAGAATTATTAAGCAAACCGTCTGGAGTTACCAAGGTGAGTCAGCTGTATCGTAGTGTTAGTGGGGATTACAGATGGCGCGTGTTGTAATGCTGCTTGAAATCGTGGGGAAAACATGAGCATTCTGTCGTAGGTCACTGTTTCCTCAAGCGTTATTTGGATAGTGGTTTGGTTGAGGTGACGCAAGTTTTTCGGTAAAAATAACCTCACATTTTTTACACTCGTTTTTCCACGTTTTTCGCCTAATATTCACCCCCAACATGCGCCACAGTGCCTTCTCGTGATGCCAATAGGGTCAAAGTTACTCAGCAAAAAAGTCGTTTTTAATTTAACCAAATAAAGACTAAAACGGTGAGCCGTATCGGGCTGGCTTGCTGACGTTCGTAGCGTGAGATCGTATGCCCATGAATTGCAGCACTAAAAAGAATCCCCGATCTCCTACTCCTTTAAGAAGCGGACACTTTATAGCGAACAACATCGCTTTCTGTGAGGTTGAGCTAGCAGTATTCATAGTGATTTCACCTCCAGCGCAAAGATATTTCTGCTACTCGTCGCGTAAAGGGCATGTAAACGTGATATCTTGTTTATTTTATTGGAATCACGCCCTTGACCCGCCTCGTATCATCAATTAAAAAGCGCTTACGATTTGAAATCAGGAGGTGTGTGTAATTTTGTAGTTTTGAATTTCAATCGGAGGTAGCAAAAACTACTTTTGAACCAAATAATTTATTGTTTAACCGGAACTTTGTTTCCAATATGTTTCCAAAGAGTTCATTTTTCGTTCTGAAAATAACGGCTAGTTTAATGTAAAAAGCCCCTTATCAGTGTGTTGATAAAGGGCTAATTATCACGTTAATGTACCCAAGGCCGGGATCGAACCGGCACGAGTGTTACCTCACTGGTTTTTGAGACCAGCGCGTCTACCAATTCCGCCACTTGGGCAACGTTTTTTGTTGAATTGGGTTTGCAAAAGTAAACATTTCTTTGAAATAATTGTTTCCTGATGAAAATTTCCATCAGGAAACATCAATTTACTTCATCTGCTCCGGTTATTTGTTGATGGCGTCCAAAGCGGCAATCATCACCATGTTTACGATGTCGTTTACACTACTGCCCATTTGCAATACGTGAACGGGTTTGTTCATGCCGTTCAGTATGGGGCCAACCACTTCCACATCAGCCAGTTCCTGCAACAGTTTGTAAGCAATGTTGGCAGCTCCCAATGTGGGGAATATCAGGGTATTGGCACGTACTCCGTTGAGTTTGGAAAAGGGGAAACTTCCCTTGAGCAGTTCTTCGTTGAGTGCGGTATTGGCCTGCATTTCGCCATCCACAATCATGTCGGGATAGTCGCGGTGGAGAATGCTGATGGCTTCCTTTTGACGCTGGGTGAGCGCACTATTGACGGTGCCAAAGTTGGAATACGACAACAGGGCAATGCGGGGCTCAATACGGAAACGTTTGACGGCTTCGGCTGTTTGAACGGTGATTTCCACCAATTCTTGGGCAGTAGGTTTTAAATTCACGGTACAGTCGCTCAAAAACAGCGGTCCATTTTTGGTGTTCACGATGTACATGCCACTCACGATGTTGGTGTTGGGCTTTTTGCCTACCACTTGCAAAGCCGGACGAATGGAATCGGGATAACTGCGTGTTAACCCTGAAATCATGCCATCAGCCACACCGGTTTCGAGCAACATCAATCCAAAATAGTTTTTGTTGGCCAGCGATTCCCTTGCAGCCACATAGGTCATGCCACGGCGGTTGCGTTTTTCGTAGATGATTTGTGCAAACTCGTCGCACTTTTCTTTCATCTCACTGCAGTTGGGATCGATGATTTCCACATGTCCCAGGTCGAGTTCGTTTTCACGGATAAGTTTGGTAATAAGCTTTTTATCGCCCACCAAAACAGGATACGCCAGCTTTTCGTTCACTACAATTTCGGCAGCTTTGAGCATGGTATAATTTTCGGCATCGGCCAAAATAATGCGCTTCATATCCGATTTACAGATGGATTTCACCTGCCGTTTGAGCGGATTCGACAAGCCAAGGCGTTTTTGCAGGGTGAGGCGATATTGATCCCAATCTTCGATGGGGTGAGCAGCCACACCTGACTCCATGGCGGCACGTGCCACGGCCGGAGCCACGCGTTCGATGAGGCGCGGGTCGGTGGGTTTGGGGATAATGTATTCACGACCGAAAGTAAGGTTATGCACTTTGAAAGCCAGATTGACTTCTTCGGGAACGGGTTCCTGAGCCAACTCGGCCAACGCCTTGGAAGCAGCCAGTTTCATCTCTTCGTTGATGGTATTGGCGCGCACATCCAAAGCACCTCTGAAAATAAACGGGAAGCCCAGTACATTATTGATTTGGTTGGGAAAATCGGACCTTCCGGTGGCCATGATGATGTCCTTGCGGGTTTCGGTGGCTTCGTCGTAGGTAATTTCAGGATTGGGATTGGCCAAAGCAAATACAATGGGATTTTCGGCCATGCTCAGCAACATTTTTTTCTTCATCACACCGCCCACAGAAAGACCCAAAAACATGTCGGCACCAACCAATGCTTCTTCGAGAGAACGAGCATCGGTATCCACGATAAATTGTTTTTTGGTTTCGTTGAGGTCTGTTCGGTCTTTATGCAATACGCCCTTGCTGTCGAGCATGATGATGTTTTTGGGATTGGCACCCAAGGCAATATACAATTTGGTACATGAAATGGCAGCAGCACCGGCACCATTTACCACAATTTTAAGTTTTTCTATTTTTTTCTTGTTGATTTTCAAGGCATTCAACAAACCTGCAGAGGTGATGATGGCTGTTCCATGTTGATCGTCGTGCATGATGGGAATGTTGAGCTCTGCCTTCAATCGTTCTTCAATTTCGAAACATTCGGGCGCTTTAATGTCCTCCAGGTTGATTCCTCCAAATGTGGGGGCAATGGCTTTTACTACCTGAATGAATTTCTCCGTATCATTTTCATTTACTTCAATATCAAATACGTCGATGTCGGCAAACACCTTAAAAAGTAAACCTTTTCCTTCCATCACCGGTTTGCCGGCTTCGGGACCGATATTACCCAGTCCGAGAACTGCGGTACCGTTGGAGATAACCGCCACCAGATTTCCTTTGGCGGTATATTTATACACGTCTTCGGGGGTTTTCTTGATGGCCAGACAGGGGTCGGCCACACCGGGAGTATAAGCCAGCGACAAGTCGCGTTGGGTGGTATAGGGTTTGGTTGGAACTACCTGAATTTTTCCGGGGCGACCGAGCGCGTGGTAGTTAAACGCATCTTTTCTAAATAGCTTATCCATTTTTATGCGAATTGTTTTAAGACATCAAAATTACGACTTAATTACGGGTGTTGGCAAACGTTTGCGGTCAAATCTTTGGTAATTTGTACTGATGTTAAATAAGGGAGCGCATGTGCCTGATGTTTTGGGAATTAAGGATGGGGTATTCAGCGCTTTCAGCGGGTTGGTTATACCCTAGTTGGTTGAGATAACGCATAATCGGAATTCAGGAAATATTCGCCTTGTTTATTACCTGCGAGAAAAAATCGGGTTTGGTTTTTTCAATTAAAAGATTCAACGATTCAGCATTTGGTGTTAAATTCCTCTTGAAGAAACCTGAATACCGAATGTGGATCGACGAACTGAGCTAATAAATATACCTCGGGTTGGGGAGTTCACAATTCAAAATACTCCTGATTTATCAAATATTTTCAAATGATATCATTGGTAGTTTATCCCGACATAGATATCTCGTTGAGCGAATTTTTCTTCACTTGGCAAGGAAATATCGTGCCAATCATCAGCAATTTTATCCAGATTAATAATTGCCGATAGTCGCTTGCAAATCGGCTATCAGGCAACACAAGATGTAAATTTACGGAACCAACGATCATACCTCTTAAAAAGCACAAATTAAAAAGCACAAATTGCCCCTATTTATCCCACGGGGTCTGAGTATGGAAGAGGGCACAAAAAGTGGAGGTAACGTCTTTGTATGACAAAAGGTATTCAATTCAATCCAATAATCCAGAACTAATTTCTATGTTTTTAATTCAGAAAAGTTAAAACAGACTGTTCTGAAACAGAATAGATATTTGTTTAATCAAGTGTATTCCGAAAAGTATAGAAATAAATTTTTTACACTGAGTTCCTCAGAGTTTTTGTTGAGGTTATACATAGCTCTGCCTAACAATAACATGTATCATTTGTATCAGATGGCTAATCTTAAGTTGAAGCCATTTAAAAGCTTATGAATGAACGACTTTTCGGAGCGAACTCATCCTTTAAACTATTAACGGTTAAAGACAGGAATACAATGAATAAAGAGATTATATTTGAATTAATTTTGAACTAAATATAATTGACTTCTATATTAACAACAAAAAAAATACTTGGTTGATTTGAGATAAAGAATTACTGGCTACAACAATGCATCATACTTTATGGCTATTTTGGTTTGAAATTCAAGTTTTTTGACAACAAATAACAATTATTGTAATCACAAGGATTTGTCTTGGGAAAACGCCACAAAAGTATATACTGCCCGATGTATGCCATTTAATAAAAACCTAAATGAAAATTGAACATATCGCCATTTGGTCTTTAGATTTAGAAAAAATGAAGCGTTTTTATCTAAACTTTTTTGACATAAAATCAAATGAAAAATATTATAATCCTCAGAACAAATTCAGTTCATATTTCTTGTCATTTGAAAATGGTGCTCGCATTGAATTAATGCATAGACCTGACATTTCTGAATTTATTGAAAAAAAGGATTCAAAATTAGGACTAACTCATTTTGCCATATCTGTGGGCTCAAAAGAAAAAGTCAACTTGACTACTGAATTAGTGCGGAAAAATGGTTTTAATATAATTGGAGAACCACGAACAACTGGAGATGGATATTATGAAAGCGTAATCTCTGACCCAGAAGGAAATTTGATTGAAATAACTGAATAATACAGCATACAATAAACAGGACATTAAGCACCCCATCCGCAACTTGCTGGATTGAACCACATTTCAATAACCTCAACACCTTACATCCACCTGAGCTCAGGTGATTCAAATACAAAGTTTTTGGTAGTGTCTTGCTTGTGCTTTGCTGAATTTTGCTGATGATATGGTGGTCTTATTTGAGTTAAACCTTTACCATTAAACTACCCCTCCTACATTTTGACACACCGTTTTTCTAACCCAACTAGCCGCCAAATCATCAAAACACAAACACAAAAAAACCCTGTCCGGGTGATGTTTCACCTGAACAGGGATGTTGAAATTTCTATAAAAATTTATCCTTCAATGGCTGCAACCCCGGGCAGCTCCTTGCCTTCAATATATTCCAGCATGGCTCCTCCACCGGTGGACACGTGGCTTACCTGGTCGCTGAGGTGGTATTTGTTTACCGCCGCCACCGAATCGCCTCCACCTACCAGCGAAAAGGCTCCTTTTTGGGTGGCTTCGGCAAT
Organism: Bacteroidales bacterium; assembly: GCA_965140775.1. Classification (GTDB taxonomy): domain Bacteria; phylum Bacteroidota; class Bacteroidia; order Bacteroidales; family F082; genus UBA6244. The sequence goes on from OZ223471.1 coordinate 4,254,376, forward strand.
GGCTTTGGCAATGGCGATGGTTCCCTGTGCAAAATTGTCCATTTCGAACACGCCCATGGGGCCATTCCACAACAAAGTGGATGAGTTGAGAATAATATCTTTGATGGCTGCAATGGAATCGGGTCCGATATCGAGCCCCATCCATCCGTCGGGAATTGCATCAGCCTCACAGGTTTGGCGTTGGGCTTCGTTATCGAATTTGTCTGCAATTACGGCATCTGTGGGCACATAAAAATGCACACCCAGTGTTTTGGCCTTTTCCATGGCAGCTTTGGCGGTGTCAATCAAATCGTCTTCCACCAGCGAGTTGCCCACTTTTCCACCCAATGCTTTGATGAAGGTGAACATCATACCTCCGCCAATCACCAGGTTGTCCACCTTATCCAACAGGTTGTTGATGATTTCGATTTTTCCGGAAACTTTGGCACCACCCAGTATGGCAGTCACTGGTTTGTGACCTTCTTTCAGCACTTTGTTTATGCTGTTGAGCTCGTTGCCCATCACGTACCCAAACAGTTTGTCGTTGGGGAAAAACTGTGCAATGATGGCGGTGGAAGCATGGGCACGGTGCGCTGTACCGAAGGCGTCGTTCATATAAACGTCGGCAAGATTGGCCAGTTTTTTGGCAAATTCCACATCTCCTTTTTCTTCTTCTTTGTAGAAACGCAGATTTTCGAGCAACAGCACCTGACCGGGAAGCAAACCGGCTGCCATTTTGCGGGCTGATTCGCCAATACAATCATCGGCAAACTGCACGCTGGTTCCCAACTTGTTCGACAAATCTTCTACGATATGTCGCAAGGAGAATTTATCTTCAGGACCTGTTTTTGGTCGGCCCAAATGCGACATGAGAATAACCGAACCACCTCCCTGAAGGATTTTTTTGATGGTTGGAATGGCTGCTTTTATTCGGGTGTCGTCGGTGATGTGAAACTGTGCATCCAAAGGCACGTTAAAATCTACACGAACGATTACTTTCTTGTTTCTAAAGTCGTAATTATCAATATTTTTCATGATAATGTTTAAGTTTTAAGTAAATGGAATTTCCTTTGCAAAAATAACAAACATCGCTTACCCAATTTCCGGAAAACACAATTATTAATGATAATCAGGTAAAAAAAGGGGAGAATTATGGTGGCATTTTTGCCGGGTGCAATGGTTTGCGCTTATTGCAAATAAATTCATCCCAACCTTAAGTCAACTCCATAAAGGTGATTTGTTCAATCTTCCGGGAAACCGGGTAAATAAGCCATGAAATAATGAGTGCTGATAATTCCGTTGAATCGCGTTACTAATCCATGCAAGGGGCAATTATTTCACCTCAATTCGCAACAACTTTTTCATATTATTCGGCAGACCAAATTCGTAAATTATTTCATTGTCAAGAGTACGCACACTGTATTTGTTGCTAAAGGGTGCGACAACAGCTCCTTTCAATTCGCGCACATCCACAATGGAAAACTTACTCACCTCACCGGTGGCATTATTCACCTGATAACAAGTTAAATACCCCCCATAACCATCATGATGTTTTTCGGGCTCATCGGTATCAGCCAGTTTGAGGTTATCGATATGATCGAGAAAAAGAAAATACCTGTTTCCTTCAAAATCCAGTTGATGGTACGACAAGCTTAACTCGTAACCAAAAATACCCCATTGTCGCTTAACAAGTTTCTGCATCCAGGCAAGTTCATCATTGGGCAAAATTTTTGTCACGAGGATATCCTCGGCGTAATCGTTAAAAGTTTTGGGACCTTGTTTGGTGTATGCCTGTTCTCCTACCAACACCAGCGACCCATCCGAGTCGTCATTTATTTCGCGTAATATCAGGTTGTTAATCGAAGGTTTATTGCCGGGTTTTTCATTCTCTTTTCGTGTTTTCTTGTCTCTGTTTTTATTGGCTATTTCCAAAGAAAAATCATAGAAATGCACCTCAGGCTTTTCATCCTCCTTTTTTTGTTTCACCACAAATAACCCGTTTGCATTTTCCAAATCATCCCCATAATTGTAGTATCCGCCGATGATAAGTTCGTCGTTTGCAGCTTTGTTCATTTTAATATCCACAATCAGTTTGTCGTTAAACCTTATTGGAATCTTCTTAAACTTTGATTTTTCAGGTTCGGTACGAAGAAGTTCCAAACGATAATTGGGTGAACCTTTAACCATTTTTACTTTCCCTGAATTATCATCAAACACATAAGTCAGCAAGGTAACGATGCCATCCGAATCCACCGCACAATCCAAATATTCTGTGCTTTTTTCGGTATAAGGCATGGCTTCTTCTCTGCTCCACAGTTCATTCAAATTTTCGTCGAACACATGAATGCCAATCACGTCAGAATTCTTTGCTGAATTGGTTTTCGAGGGGCTTTTGCAATACTTAACCAGAAAACGGGTGCTGTCGTATGAGGTTTGGAAATCATATTTATTGGCCGTTACCATTCCTGCTCTACCAGTTATTCCCGAGTAGGTACCTTTCACTTTGCCATCTGCCTCAACAAGTAAAATCCCTTTCCCAACGAATAGCCCTGTTTCAAAATTGATCTCTCTGTAAAAAAGTTGTTCTTTTTTTCGTGCCTTATCCCAATGCGCATAGAAAATATAATATCTGTTGTTTAACTCGCCAATATGTTCAACTACCCAATCGTCAGGAAAATCACGGTACAACTTGCTCTTTTTTTTAACCAATGCTTCTGTGTCAAATTTTACCAGAGTAACATCCATGTTGTCAATCTTTACGGCTAGTATCTCTCCATCCCGGTAAAAATATTTGTCTTCCAATGACATGACTGATTTATAGGCCTTTCCTAAGGAATATTCAAATTGGGTTGTTTGGCTTATCATCACCATTGGCAACAAAAACAATAGGAGAGCCTGTGTAAGTTTTTTCATTCGTTATGTATTTATTGCAAATGTCGGATATTTCAGGTGTTTGACAAATTTTGGATCAATAAATCATCAGACTTTTCACCTGGTAGCTGTAAAGAATCTATGTTTTTGAGTTGTTTAAAATAAGTTGACAGATAGGCAGAAAACCCTCAGTCATATACTTTTTCCATGGTTTTCAACTCGAAAGAGGTCAGCCATGTCCGACTAAATCAACCTGATCATGTTTCCAAAACCTGAGACTACTCACCACCGCAGTCAAAATATCAATGGTTTTAAATATGACTTTTTTTGTACATTTGGAATCTCAATAATTACAGCCATGCAGTACGAAATACTAAAAACAGAAATTATCGATGGCATCGCCATTGTAACCATCAGTCGGCCTCAGGCCATGAACGCGCTTAACACCCAATTTTTTCAGGAAATGGACATGAAAGTGAAAGAAATTTCGCTCAATAAATCCATACAGGTGCTCATCATCACGGGTGAAGGAAAAGCCTTTGTTGCGGGTGCCGATATCGCAGAGATGGTAAACAAAACCCAGGACGAAGGCGAAGCTTTTTCACGTCTGGGTCAACATACTTTCAGCAGTTTTGGGAAAATGGAAATCCCGGTGATTGCTGCTATCAATGGTTTTGCTCTGGGGGGTGGACTCGAACTGGCCATGGGATGCGATTTTCGTTTGGCCAGCTCCAAGGCCAAATTCGGACAACCGGAAGTTAATCTGGGGCTCATTCCCGGTTATGCCGGAACCCAACGCCTGTCGCGCCTCACCAACATGGGCACTGCCCTGTACATGCTCATGACCGCCGACATGCTCACCGCCGATGAAGCCTTGCGTATCGGACTGGTGCAAAAGGTGTTCGAACCCGAAGTTTTCATGGATGAAGTTCTTAATGTGGCACGAAACATCGTGGCCAAAGGGCCCGAAGCCATCAGAAAAGTAAAAAAAGTGGTGCGCCATGGTTGCGATCTTCCCTTTGTGGAGGGCGAAAACCTGGAAGCAGTGGAATTCGGAACCCTGTTTGGCGAAGGCCGCGAAGGAAAAGAAGGTATGGAAGCCTTTCTGGAAAAAAGAAAACCCAATTGGGTGCAAACCCGAAAATGCTAAACAATAACTAATCAAACCGATTACAGCATATTTAAATCTTAAATAACATGACTTACGACGAAAGATTACAAAACGTTTCGGTGCTGGGTGCTGCCGGTAAAATGGGAAGCGGCATCTTGCTGCTCACCGCCCTCGAAATGGCCGACCTCAGCCTGAAACCCGAAAACAAAGACAAATCATTTGTCTTGAATGCCATCGATGTGTCACCGGCCGGGCTCTCCGGACTGATGAAATACCTCCGCGATCAAGTGCGTAAAGCGGCCGAAAAAAAGACCGTCTGGCTCCGTCAGATGTATGCCGACCGCGACGACCTGATCGAAAACTACGACATCATCGATGAATACATCTTCGATGTGCTCAACATTGTTCGGCCGGTTACCAACATGGAAGCTGCTCACCAATCAAACCTGGTATTTGAAGCTGTAAGCGAAAATAAAGACCTGAAAGTGAAGCTTTTGTCGGGAATAGATAAAAACAATCCCAACAAGCCCTGGTTTTTCACCAACACTTCCTCGGTGCCCATCAACCTGATTGAAAAAGAAGCAGGATTGAATGGCCGCATTCTCGGATTCCATTTTTACAATCCACCGGCCATCCAACGTTTGGTAGAGGTAATCATCACCAAAAATACGGGAGAAGAGGTACTGGCCTTTGCGCACCAATATGCCAAAAACCTCCGTAAAGTGGTGGTACCTTCCAACGATTTCGCCGGATTTATTGGCAATGGCCACTTCATGCGCGATGCCCTCCACGGAATCAAAGAAGCCGAAGAGCTGGCCGCCGAAAATGAATTCCCCTTGTACAAAGCCATTTACATGGTGAATAAGGTTACCCAGGATTACTTGGTTCGCCCCATGGGTATCTTCCAATTGATTGATTACGTGGGAATAGACGTGGTTCAGTTTATTTTGAATGTGATGAATCCTTTTGTTGCCGACGAAAAACTTCACAGCGACCTGCTCGACAAACTGATGCTGCAGGGTGTTAAGGGTGGGCAAATGTCAAGTGGCGCCCAAAAGGATGGATTTTTCAAATACAAAGGTGGTCGCATGACCTCCATTTGGGATATCCACAAACAAGAATATGTTGATATTGATAAGTTCCGGGAAGAATGTGATGAAATGCTCGGCGAAATGCCCGACAGTCAGGTAGCCTGGAAAAACATCATGCGCGACAAAGATAAGGACGCCAAACTGGCTGCATTTTTCAATGATCTGAAAGAGCTGGATGCCTTGGGAGCCGCCATCGCCATCGACTATGGAAAACGCTCCAAGGAAATTGGCCTTAAACTCGTAAGCGACAAAGTTTCCGACCACATCGACCACGTGAATACCGTGATGCTCACTGGTTTTTATCATGCCTACGGTCCCATCAACGATTTCTTTGACTAACCAATTCGCGTATTCCTTTGTAAAAAGCATTAAAAAAATAAGGTAAAATGAAGAAACTGAGAAAGAAAATATACATGACTGCCGGATACAACACCATTTCGTTGGGAACCGGAAGAAGAGAGTTTAACCCCAAAAAACCGCGTCCGGGTTTGGAACACTATATCAAAGAAGCCGGGGAAGGGGTGCTCAACCAAATTGGTGGTGCCGAAAATGTGGATGAATCGGTGATTAGCAATTTTATGGCTGCACGGTTCAACAAACAGGGCAACCTGCCCGGATTTATCCCTTACATCAATGAAGGTTTGCAATGGAAACCGGCCACCTCGGTGGAGGGAGCCTGCGGATCAGGAGGACTGGCACTGATGAATGGCATCAAAACCGTACTGTCGGAAACTGCCGATGTGGTACTTACCCTGGGTGTGGAAGTGCAAAATACGGTGAAGGCCATCTACGGAGCGGATATTCTGGCCGGAGCCGGTTGGTATGAACGCAGAAAAACCAGCCATGCTTACTTTTTCCCGGGCCAGTTTAGCGACCGTGCCGGAGCTTATTACGAAAAATACGACTACGACCGCGCCCGCAAAGGAATGGCTCGCTGGTATGCCAATGCCATCGAAAATGCACGTCTCGACCCCACGGCACAAGAACACCAAAATACCGCTCTCGACCCCTATGCTCAGGCCTATGGCATGAAACTCAATGGCAGAAGTTTTGTGGATCACCTCACGGTACTCGACTGTTCCAAGGTGTCCGATGGAGCTTCAGGTATCGCCATTTGCTCGGAAGAGGGTCTTGAAAAAATTGGTGTAGCCAAAAAAGATGCCGTTGAGGTGGTTGGCTGGGCACAAGCCATCCGCAATATCACCAACGATCCCACCGACCTTACCGAACTGGAAACCATCAAGAAAGCTGCCCATCAGGCCATGGAAAGTGCCGGAATCACCGTTGAGCAGCTGGGAACCCTCGAACTGCACGATTGTTTTTCCATTGCAGGCATTTTGGTGATAGAAGCATTGGGATTAGCCAAACCCGGCGAAGGTTGCGATTATGTGGCCGCAGGAAAAACCTCACGCACGGGCGAACTGCCTACCAATACCACCGGCGGACTCATCGGGTGGGGACATCCCACCGGTGCCACAGGTGTGCATCAGGCGGTTACCATCTGGCAACAGCTCACCGGAAAGGCCGGAAAAGCACAAATAGCCATGAAAGCCGAAAAACCTTACGGCATGACCATCAACATGGGTGGCGATGATGTAACGGTGGTAGCCATCGTTTATAAAAGAGGAGAGTAAATAAATTCTACCCGACAGGAATATCAACCCCCTGTCGGGTGAATTGTTCACAATTATTAGCCCATTGGCAGGTTCTTTTTTTCAAAGATTGGTTGCCGATAGTGTCAATCGCTCATTTTAGCAAGATTTTTGTCATTCTATTTTGTTGAGTAATGGATTCCCAACTTGGGTAGTTTCATTATTTCGATATCTTTGTGATTGGAAAAATTGGTTATTCCAATGCGTTAAGTTGCATAGCCCAACCGTTTTTGCTTATAAAAATCTGTACAACTAAATAGAAATCAAATGTTTTCCGACACGCAGGATCATGAGGTTTATACTCCTCCCGGAGGAAGTCCCTACTTTGAACTAAAATCAACTTTGCAACGCTATGTTTCCGAAAAAAACTGGATGGGAGCAGAGCGTTCGGCCCGCGATATGCTGGCCATCTATCCCAACTCAGATTTTGCCTATTATATTTTGGGCATGGCATTGGTCAGGCAAAGAAATTATCCCGAGGCACTCCTCAACTTAAAAAAAGCCCTCTACCTGAACCCCGATTTGATGAGTGCCCACTATCAGTTGGGCATCGCGGCATACTACCAAAAAGAATTTGTTACGGCCTTGCATCACTTTAATGCAGCTTTGGACAAAGGTATAAACACCCACTTTTTGCATTACAACATGGGCAATACGTGGTATCAAATGAGCGACTTCCATGCCGCCATCCGTGCCTATTTGCGTAGTCTGTCGCTGTGCCCCGAATATACTCCGGCAGCCTATGGCTTGTTTCGGGTTTACTTTAAAAATCAGGAATATCAACTGGCGGTATCGGCTCTTCGTCCGGTTATTAGCGACGAAAAACTGCCCGAATATCTCTTTGCTCAGGCACGTTTGCTTTATGAAAACGAACCCGAAACCAATGCCCACAAACTTCGCGAAGCCCACCGTTTGCTCACCTGTGCCATCGATTTGAATTCCGAATTCGCTCTGGCCTATTACGAACGGGCTTATGTCAACAGCAAACTCAACGACCTACACGGTTTCGCCCGCGACAAAAATACCGCCTTCAGTTTAGATCCCCATTTGAGAAAAGGTCATACCTTTGGCTTGTATTCATCGCGATACATTTAACCTAAGTACAAATGAAAAATCAGCACATGATGACTTCAGGCCAATCAGTTCAAACCCAACGGCTTCCTTCCCTGTTTCTGGTGGGCGGAACAGGTCGTTTTGTGGGAAAATCCACCTTTGCGGAAATGTTGATCAAGCACTTTGCCGACAGACACGCCATTACAGCCCTTAAAATTTCCAATATCAAACCCGGCGATGACGCCGTTCATGGCTGGCATGGCGATAAGTTGAAGGAGCCCTTTATCATCGAAGAAGAAAAGGTATCCGGCAACCAAAAGGACACCCAACGTTTTCTGGCGGCAGGTGCCCGACGTTCGTTTTTCCTGCGCTCTTTCGAGGAATCGCTTCCTCAGGCTATGGAGGCTTTTTTTGAAATAATTCCGGCAAACTCGTTGCTCGTGGTGGAATCGAATACGCTGCGGCATCATGTTCAACCCGGCGTATTGGTGATGGTGACCGACCAAAGCAAACCCACCGATAAACCTGATGCCCAACAGTTGTTTGCGCTTGCCGATCAGGTACTCACCCATTTTGACACCACCTATTTTCAAGAATTTATCAACAAGGTAAGGGTGTCGGATAATGGTTGGAGTGTGGGTTAATTGGTTGTTAAACATATTGTTAGTATGTCATCAAGAAAAGAAAAGACATCATTTTCACGCCGAATCGATTTATTGAATGGCAGGTTTTAGTCTTTCCTTATAGAAGCCTTTACCCCCTCAAGTTCTTCAATTAAAACGTGCATATTGGAAGACGGATTGTTGAATAAACAGAGTGCTTTGGCACGTTCGCAAGCTGTTGCCCAATTTTCGGAAAGTTGGGTTTCAAGCTGACGATCAATTACACCTTTCTTGTAGATATTTCTATTTCTCTTGCTTAATTCTTTGATACATTGCTCGGTGGTAACATAACTCCTTTGGTTTTTATAGTGCAGCAAAAACCACAATTCAATGGATGGGTTTGACGCAATGAGTACTGCCGCTTGAATTGACTTGAGTTTTTCAATTAGGTGAGGCACATCAGCATCATATATTAAAAAATCCTTGTCTTTTTTATGAGTTGGTTTTCCCTGCTTGCTGTTTTTAATCATTCGGTTGGATATTCTATTACCAACAATTTTTGGTAAAATTTCAATGGGTATTCGGTACTTTGCTCGCAAAAAACTGACATATGCTTCCTCCGTTTCTCCTTCACAGAAAACCCAAAAATGCGGATTGATCTTTTTTCTTTTGGAGGAATTCCTTTTACTTGACATTGAATAGTGATTTAATTTTCTCATCGGAGACACTCATAAACGGAATGGCGTCGAAACGACCTTGCAGGTATGCTTTTTCCAAATCCATGGTATCCCTAAAATCGCTATAATCATATAGTGAGTATAAGTCGGTAGCCCCCTCCTGAGTTTTGTTGGCAAAATATATTTGGTCTTTTCGAAAACGCTTCAAATTTAAGAAGTGTGTGTTGTGTGTTGTACATAAAAGCTGGGCTTGATCACTGTTTCTAAAAATGTTAAAAATGTATTCAATTATTTGGGGGTGCAAACTATCTTCAATTTCATCAATCAAAAGCAGTTTATTGTTTTTAATCACATCTAAAATTGTCAACATGATGAAAAACAATTTGATCGTGCCTTGCGATTCTTCGGTAAGAAAATCAAAAGGGGTATGAGGGGATGCCTTGTGATAGGTTTTTATTTGCAAATAATCCTGAACAACATCTTCCACTGTTAATGTTAACGATTGGGCATCTGCCTTAAAGCGCTTTCCTGCTTTTTTTAACACCTTGATTTTCACATCAACAATATCACTGTCGGCGATTTTAATGGCCTCGATAATTTGTTGTTTGTTTTGATTGGACAGGGTTTCAATGGCTGCAGCACCAAAGCCAATGTAATCAAGGATCACCTGATCATGAAAAAAATTGAATATTTCTTTACCAATTTCCCGGTCCATTTGACTGGCTCTCGAGATAAACAATGTTTTCTCTGAGGTGTTCTCGGCCACGTCCATGGGGCGCTTTATTTGATCACCAAATTTATACTTCGCTTTTTTTGTTTTTCCATGCATTTCATTGCGACTAAATATTTCTTTAATCCTTCCTTTGGGATAGTAGTAAAGACTTTCTGAAATAATCCTTTGGCGCGATAATGAAAACGAGTATTCATACTCAATGCCTTTGCTCACAAATCGAATAAAATACGAACTTGGTTTACTTTCGTAACCATCGAATTTAAAAGGCTGAAAATTGTAAACCGTATTTTCATTGTGTTGATGCGATTCAAATACCAAAGCATTACAAAATCTGATGGCCTTGATAATGTTACTTTTGCCCGAGGCATTTGCTCCATATATGGCAATGGTTTTTAATATGGGTGACTTATCAAACTCAAACAAATTATTGCTGAGCATTCTGGCATTTGCAGATTTGATGTTGGCTCCTCTAAAATCAATAACCACTTCATCCTTTATGGAGAAAAAGTTACTTATTCGAATTTCTAATACCATTTTAATGAATGTATTTGCAATTATGTTGCAAATATAAACATTAAAATAGATTTAAATCCAAAATAGCGGTATTTTTTAAAGTCTGCGGCAACTAAGGATATGGCTCAATACATGCTGTATTTATTTTGTTCTACCATCCATGATTGAACCAAATATACACGTCTTTATGGCATTACTGCATTAAATTTTCTCCAACACCATCGCCGACCTGCTGGGCAGATACATCAACAAACCTTGCCAGGTTCCCTTCTTTACGGTGGAATGAGTCAGACGGTCGTCGTTGCGGTGAAACCCGCCAAATTTTTTGTCATCGGTGTTTAGTATCACCTGATATTCACCTTCCGGCACTTCAAAGCCATAGTCGGTAAACGACTGGATGGGGTTAAAGTTGAACACAAACAGCAGGTCGGCACGCTCAAAAACAAGTACCTTGTCGCCATCGTTTTGCACCAGCGGTTGGATGGGTTTCGACAGCCATTTCATCTTTTTTTCCAGCTTAATCATGGCGCGGTCGAAATCGCTCAGCCAATGGTAGCGTAGTTTTTTGTCGTCCACCAAGTTCCACTGGCGGCGGGCATAGGCATAGCTCCAGTTGTTTCCAACTCTTGGGAAATCAATCCATTCGGGATGACCAAACTCATTGCCCATGAAGGTTAGGTAGCCGTCGCCGGCTGTGGCCAGACTCACCAGACGTATCATTTTGTGTAAAGCCATGCCCCGATCCACCACCAAATCCTGGTCGATTTTGCGCATGGAGGTGTACATTTTGTCGTCGATGAGCCTGAAAATAATGGTTTTATCGCCTACCATGGCCTGATCGTGACACTCGGCATAGCTGATGGTGCGTTCGTCGGCCCGTTTGTTGGAAAGTTGGTACAACATCTCTCCCATGAGCCATTCTTCATCCTGACGTTCCTTGATAATTTTTATCCAATAGTCGGCCACGCCCATGGACATGCGAAAATCAAAACCCATTCCACCGTCCATAAAGGGCGAAGCGATGCCGGGATAGCCGCTCACATCTTCGGCCACTGTGATGGCTTTGGGACAGATTTGGTGTACCAGCAAATTGGCCAACGACAAATAAGTGATGGCATCCTCGTCCTGATCGCCATTGAAGTACATGTCGTAGCTTGAAAAATCCACTCCCAACCCATGATGGTTGTAAATCATACTGGTCACGCCATCGAAGCGGAATCCATCGAAGTGAAACACCTCCATCCAGTATTTAATATTGGACAACAGGAAGTGAACCACCTCATCGCGGCCATAGTTAAAACAGCGCGAATCCCAGGCCGGATGATCGCCCTTGGCTCCGGCGTGGAAATATTGGTAATCGGATCCATCGAAACGAGCCAACCCCTCGTTGGCATTGCGAACGGCATGGGAATGAACAATGTCGAGAATCACCGAAATGCCCATGCCGTGTGCCGTGTCGATGAGTTCCATCAGGTCTTCGGGGGTGCCAAACCGACTCGATGGAGCAAAGAAGCTACTCACCTGATAACCAAATGATCCGTAGTAAGGATGTTCCTGAATGGCCATCAGCTGCAGGGTATTGTAGCCTAGTTTGGCCATTCGTGGCAACACATTTTGAGTAAATTCACGGTAAGTTCCCACCTTATTATCGGGGGTAGCCATGCCCACATGTGCCTCGTATATCAACGGGTTTTTTACTTTGGCGGGCACATTGTTTTTCCACCGGTACAATTTTTTGGGTGCCCATACCTGAGTTGAAAACAGGTGGGTTTTTTCATCCTGAACCACCCTTTGACTCCATGCAGGGATGCGTTCTCCTTGACCGCCTTCCCATTCCATCAGCAATTTGTACAACATGCCATGTTTCAGGGTTTCTTTCGGAAGTTCAATCTCCCAAATCCCTTGTCCCAGCGAGGTCAACCCGTAGCGGTGGTGCTTTTTCCAATTGTTGAAATCGCCTAAAAGGAAAATGGCTTTGGCATTGGGTGCCCATTCACGAAACACCCAGCCTGTTTGCGTTTGGTGCAAGCCAAAATACAGATATCCGTTGGCAAAGTCGGTTAGTTTTCCCGAATTTTCGGTTAGTTCCAACGCCCTATCTGCAGTGTGTTGGTGACGGCGCAACATGACTTCATGGTAGGGCTCAAGCCACGGATCGTTTTTTACAAGGGTGAGTTTATCCATCGGACAGAAATTGGCGTTTACAATTGAAGGTTGATTTTTCAAAGATAGGTTAGATTTTTGTTCGATGTAATAAAAAAAGGCTCCATCTGAATTGATGAAGCCTTTCAAACCAAAAATTAAGTTATTACTGAAAATGAAAGTTATACCAACTATAAATTGAAGTTAGCACTAAGCTGTTGATGTATAATGCCGATATAGAATTGAAGAGGTTTCAGGAGCGAAGCGAACTTAAAGCTCATTTCAATTCATAATCGGTATTAGTAGCTGAGTTGCGAACCAAACTTCGAGATAGTAGCCACATTGTCCACCTGATCTTCCACTGTAAGTGTTCCGTTGAAAGTGGCCGAAAAACCAAGTCCGTTGGTTACTTTTACCTGATAGTTGGTGGTGGGCATGCCCGAATAGTAGTGTACCTGAATGACGTAGTTGCCATCGGGGATATTGTCCACCCAGTAGATGTTTTCAGGGCCAAAGCCATCGGTATCATCACGATCGAGGTAGCCACCGCTGGCCGAAGCCGGATTGGAGTAATAGATTTTTTCACCCGAGGGATCCGTCACCCAAAGGTCAACATCGGTTTCATCGGTGTTCCACGACAGACCTATTTGCAATACCCCATCCTTATCGGGCAAGTCGTTGAGGTCGTCTTTTTCGATGATGATTTCTTCGTCTTCGATGAAGGTGGTAAGTTCGTCCAGACTTGTTTTCGTTGTATTGGTATTTATCCAGTGGTCTTTCAAATCATAGGCATAACCCTGGAATTTTTGTACCATGTTGTCGCCAATTTGGGTGGCAGACTCCGTAAGCGATTCGATTTTGGTTTGGGTTTCGGTGAGGAAATTACTCCATTTGTCTGTTACCACAGCTTCGATGGCAGTGGAGGCCACGATGAGGGTGCTTCCACCTGCCACCAGCCAAACACCTGCTGGAGCGCCAATTACCGTTTCGCTCACGCCCAATCCGGCGAGGGTTACCACAGCGCCTGCTTTTCGGGTAAATACCAACCAATCGGCGATGGTGGAATTGCGCATGTTATCGAAGGATGCCTTCCAATCTTCGATGCCGCCATTGGTATTTTTAAGCGAAACGCGTGATTTCATGGGCAACATCAGCTCTTCCAGGCGCGCCAGTTTGACGGGGAAACTGTTGTTACCACTTTTCACGCCATCGGTGCTCTTGGTGTTAAAATTCTCGATGGTAAAGGTGGGATTGCTCACATAGTTATCTCCATTTTTGGTGATCATGGTTTCAAAAAGCAAGGTGCCCAAACGGTTGGTCCAGTCGTAATAGAAAAAGCGCACGTAAAAATTGTTCGCATCTTCGCGCTGGAACTCTACCACAGCAGGTTTTTTTTCGCCGGTAGCCAAATCAATTTGGTACAAAAAGGCCGGCTCGCCCATTTCGTCGAACAGCATAAACGACTCTTTGTTTTCAACGGTATTGTACACATAAGCCTTGTTGAACGCGCCCAGGGCAGTTCCGGTGTTCACGTCCCCAAAGGTGGAAAACTGCATGTCCGACTTTTTCACCGTTGCCTGAAGCTGGTCGCTTTTAAATTCACGTGTGCCATCTGTAGGTTCGTAAATCAAAACATCATACGAAGCTTCCGGGGTTTCCGGGGTTGATGGGTCGCCATCGTCCTTTTTACTACAGTTGGTCAGATTGAAAATCAACATCAACGAAAAGGTAATTATCAGTAGTTTTTTCATGGTTAAAATATTAGAAGTGTTTTAGTAGTACGTTTAATATCAGCGATTTACTTTGGTATTTCCGGCAGTACGTTTCCCTGTGATGCTCATCATGGTGATGGTTACATTTTTGGTTTGGCCTTCCTGGATGGAGATTTCGGTTAAACTGGGAGCTCCCAATCCGCCATCACCATACCAACCCACAAAATCGCCAAACGACCAGCCTCCGCTGTTGTCGTTATCTTTCCAAACATCCAGGTAATATATGCCCGGTGTTACATCAGTTAGTTCAAACGAAACATTTGAACCTGAACCCGTTGCGGCGGTATATTGGATGGGGTTGTTGCTGTTCCAATTGTCGTAGGAAGTGTAAAGGCTTACTTTGGCATTGGATAAATCACCCGAAGAACCTGCGGGAAAGTTGGCTGTTCCGGTAATTTTGGTAACGGGCTGACTCACGGTTAAGGCGGCATTTCCGGTGGCCTGACCCCCTTTGCCGTCCATTACGGTAACGGTGATGGAATAAGCCCCGGCTTGAGATGGTACCGTCCACGAAACCGATGATCCGTTTCCACTCACAGCCCCTCCGGTCACCTGATACTGATAGGTGAGTTGGTCGCCATCGGTGTCGGAGGCTTGTACCGAAACTGCCACCACTTGTCCGGGGTTGGCCGTAGTGGGATTGAGTTGTACACTGCTGACAACGGGATTGTTATTCACAGGTGCTGAAACGGTAAGCTGACCCGATCCGGTGTCTTCGCCTTTGCCATCCGAAACGGTTACTTCCACGGTAAACACCCCTTGGTTGGCGGGTGCATTCCACGATACCGACGATCCGCTTCCGCTAATGGATCCACCGGAAACACTATAGTTATAGGTAAGTTCATCATCGTCTGCGTCGGTGGCCATCACAGTGATGGAGGCCATTCCGTTGACAGTTACACTGGATGGATTTACCTGTACTGAAGCGACTACAGGATTTTGGTTGCTGTCTTCACTTTTCTTACAGCCTGCGATCATGGTAGTAAAGGCTAAAAAGCCCAGAATGAGGTAGGTTAAATTCTTCATATCATTTTTGTATTATCATGCAACAAAAATGGGGTGGTGAGGCAAAACAGACAACGGTAAATTCAGGGATATTGGATAAATAGCTGAAAACCGCTAATGAAGATTAGAGCGGAATGTCAATCTGCGCATGAAAACCCTGACCCAGAGCTGACTGTATCTTGATGCTTCCGTGGAGGTATTCGGTACGCGAGTAGATGCCCGATAATCCGAGGCTTTTTTCCTTTGAAAGACTATCGTGATTAAAGCCCACACCATTGTCTTTGTAAAGGATGGTCATGGTCGTGTTTGTTCGCTGAATATTTACCTGAATGAGTGAGGCTTCGGCGTGTTTTAAGGTATTGTTTACCAGCTCCTGCATCATCCGGTAAACCATGACTTCTGTGTTCTCGGCCAACCTGGTTTTGGCTCCTTGACGGCTGTATTGCACCCTGACAAGGCCCATTTCTTCCACTTCCTCAAACAGGTCTTCAAGCGCATCCCACAAACCAAACCGCGAAAGCACGCCGGGCATCATGTTGTGTGAAATTTTCCGGACATCATCGGCGGCCTGCCTTATCATTTCTTCGGCTTTTTGCAATGCGACATCCACTTCCTCTTTGGTTGAACTGGTGTTGAGCTGCGACAAATACAAACTTGCCGACGATAGCAGTACGCCAATGCCATCGTGGATTTCCTGGGCAATGCGTTTGCGCTCTTCTTCCTGCCCCGACAGCAGCGCCACAGCAGCGTTCATTTCTTTTTCGCGCACAAGGCGATCAATTTCCTTTTCCTTGATAATCAGTGCGTTTCTATGCTTAACACGATAGAGTATCCAAAGCAAAATAAGAACTACCAACACCGTAAAACTCGCTCCATACAGTATGTTTAGCTGTATTCGTTTGGAGGCCAGGGCAAGGGATTGTTCCAGGCTTTTGTTCTCCAAATCCAGCATATCGCCTTCGTTTTTCTGTGTTTCATACTTAATTTTCAGCTCTTCAATGTTCTTCTGTTTGGTTTCGTTGAAAAGGCTGTCGTGGTAGATGAGAAATAGTTCATGGTAAAAAAGGGCCGAGTCGGCCATGCCGAGGCCTTTGAACGACAGGTACATATTTTCGTATACATCGGGCAAGGTATTCGTTTGTTTGGTAGTTTGCGAAAGTGCCAGAGCCATCCGTGCATACCGGATGGATTCGTTGAAATATCCGCGGTCTTTGTTTACTGCCGAGAGGTTTTGCAACAGGCTCATTTTCTGAGGAATATTTTTGCTGTTTTTGGCCAGAGCATAGGCCGAATCGTAATACTTTTCGGCCAAATCGAACATTTTTTGATAGGCATAGGTGGTTCCGAAATTCATGTAGGATAAGGTTACCTGACCCATATTGCCAATCTGGCGTGAAATCTCCAGACTTTGTTGCTGAAAATAGAGTGAGGAATCGTAATTGCCCGATATCCGGTACATTACAGCCAGGTTGTTGTATAACTGCAAGGTGCGGTCGCGATCGCCTATTCTGTTGGCAATGGACAATGCCTCCAGACTCATGGATTTGGCTTTGGACATATCCCGCATTTTTCCATAAATAATGCCCATGTTCATCAGGGCGTGGGCTTCCGAGTTGGGGAAGTCAAGGGTATGGGCCAATTGCAATTCGCGCATAAAGTACAGCAATGCCTGTTCGTAGTCGCCCTCCCGTTTGGCCAGCTTACCCAGTCCGCTGCTCGCCAGCATTTCGCCTTTGCCAAAAGCATGTTGCACACTTTCGTCCAACACCTTTTGGAATATCACCTTGGCCGAATCGCTGTTTCCCATCCGGTAGAAAAGGGCGGCAAGTCGGTGATCGGCAGTGAGTTTGGCTTGGGTTAGTTGGTGTGCCTCAGCCACCTGAATCGATTTCCGAATGTAGTGCATGGCCGAATCAAACTGCCCGAGCATTTGAAAGGAAAGTCCGGCTTGCCAGAAAAACGCAGACAGGTCTTCGTAGTCATCCGACTCCCCGGCCAAATCCATACCTTTTTTGGCAAAGTCGATGGCCTGTTGGTGATTGATGCTCTTGGCCACTTCCCAGGCTTTCAGGTATTGGTCTATCTTGTCTTGTGGAGTAAGCAGGCTGTCGATTTTAAATTGCAGTGAATCAAAAATTCTGGGCTCTTTGATGGACTGCGATAAGGTGGAAAGCCAGGCAGATATCACCAACAGGATTGTGATTAGCGTGGTTGATGGAGCGTTTTTTCTAAGGTATAAAGGCATCATTAATTATATGCAGGTTTTACGTTGAAGTCAAACAAACTCGTTTTCAACCGCCCATTTCACCAGTCCGGCGGTGTTTTTTACGCCCACTTTCAGGAGGAGGTTGGCCCGATGTGTTTCAACGGTATGTTTGCTAATAAACAGGCGGTCGGCAATTTCCTGGGTGTTCAGCTCTTCGCAAATCAATTTAAGCACGTCCAGTTCGCGCTGACTGATATCCGGGAACAGGCTGTCGGTTTGTGTCTGACTTTTATTTTCGTAGAAAATATTGGGCAGTTCCTTGCTCAGGTACATGCCTCCCTGATGTACCATTTTAATGGCGGCAATTAGTTCTGAAGCAGGCGAGTTTTTCAATAAATAACCGTTGGCACCCGATTTGAGCAGCCTTTTTACAAAACGTTTTTCGTTGTATTGCGAAAAGGCCAAAACCCTGGTGTCGGGATGTTGGTTTTTAATCAGGCGGCAGGCATCTACCCCGTTGATCTCGGGCATATTGATGTCGAGAAGCACCACATCTACTTTGTTTTCTTTCAGAAATTCAAGTAGTTGCAATCCATCGTAAACCTCTTTCACCAGGTTTATTTCATCGTCCTGTTTGAGCAGCGCCGCCACCCCATTGATGATGATGGGATGGTCGTCGGCTATTACCAATTGTATCATATTCATTGTTTGACACCGCAAAATACGGTAATTTATATAAATTCTAAATAAAAAATAGTTGATATATCTCAGTTTATGCCGGATTATCGGAAATCATCACGAGGTAAAATAAATGATTCCTAAACAAAGTAGGGTACTTGCTTTTGGCCATTTAATAAAAACAGTGGTTTTCAGCTATTGGCCTGTTTGTGGGGCAGGCAACTTGTGTTTTTCACGATTTTTAACTTCCTGAAAAACGATTTTTCATTAATTTTAGGCTTTCAATTCACCCTATGGACTACAAAGATTATTATAAGATTCTCGGTGTGGACAAGTCGGCCACCAAAGAGGAGATAAAGAAGGCTTACCGCAAGCTGGCCAAGGAATATCATCCCGACAAAACCAAGGGCGATAAGGCATTGGAGGAGAAATTCAAGGCGGTTTCGGAAGCCTATCAGGTGTTGAGTAACGACGAAAACCGAAAAAAATACGATGAATTGGGAGCCAACTGGAAACAAGCCCAACAGCAGCCCGGAGGTGATGCCGGATTCGATTATTCGCAATTTTATGGTCAGGCAGGCGGGCAGCGCGGGCGTCATCAAACCTTTCAGGGCGATCCGGAGGCCTTTTCCGATTTCTTCAACAATATTTTTGGCGGTGGTGTTTCGGGCTTTGGTGGGCAAAGTCGTGGTGGCGCGCGTAAAATGAAAGGTCAGGATTTTGCTGCCGACATGGAGATTACACTGGAGGAAGCCTACCACGGTTGTTCACGCATTCTGCAACTCGACCAACAAAAGCTCCGCATCAGCACCAAGCCCGGAACCCGCGACCAACAAAAGATCAAACTAAAAGGAAAGGGGAGCCCCGGAATAAACGGAGGTCCCAACGGCGATTTGTATATTACCATACACGTGCAAAAACATCCGGTGTTTAAGAGAAAAGACGATGATTTGTACAGCACCCTGACCCTGGATGTATATACTGCCGTGCTGGGCGGGTCGGTTCAGGTGCCCACCCTCAATGGAAATGTCACCATGAAAATTCCAAAAGGAACTCAGGGTGGCAAAAAACTGCGGTTGAAAGGAAAAGGCATGCCTGTTTACGGACAAGCTGACCAGTTTGGTGACTTATACGTTACCACCCAAATACAAATTCCCACCCACCTGAGTCCCGAAGAAGAAAAATTATTTCAAGAATTAAAAGCGAAAAGCCATGAATAGCCTCGTTAGATTTCACGACTTACACACGCACCTGGCGCTGGAGCAGTTTATCCAGGCACTCAACGATGCCCATCTTACCCACTATGCATCCGATTTGTTGCCCGAGCTCGAACTGGCCAACGAAATCGGTTTTATGGAATCCATCGGCAAGGCCCAACAGGTGATGGCCACCCTCAACTTGCCCATCGAAAGCCATTTCAAACGGATATACCGCACCAGAGAAGGCGCGGTATATTGCGACTATAAACTGTCGCATGTGGCCTATTTGTTGGTGGGCATCAATGGCGATGTGGCCAACCCCAAGGTGGCAGGTATTCAGTATGAATTGATAAACAGGTTGTTGGGCAGGGTATAGAAAAAAGCAAATGAAGTAGGTTTTGCCGGATAGACCTAATAATTGCTGCAACAACCAAATGCTGAACAGGCCGCAATGTTCGGATTTAGCTTTTTTTATTTCACCAATTTACGACAGACTTCTTCGCTCGGTTGGTAGTGGATTGTTGGAGATTGAACAATCATAAGGTGAAAATTGGTGATTTCATCATACTTCAGACCAATTCAAATGAGGGAACAAGCTTGCCTCATTTCATGTATTTTTTTGGTTGGCAATTAAAAGTTTTCTGCCTAAAAACACCGTCATGGCACACGTTAGATTTATTTAGAATGATTTTAAATACAAAGATTTACAAAATCAGGCAGGAAATGAATATTTATTAAACACCATGATATTTAATTTGTTAAATTGAATATAGTTTGCGTAAATTATCCAAAAAGGTGTCATTCAAGTTCCTTCTCGGGCATATGGGTTTTGTGATATCAGTCATAATAAGAAACCACCATATGTGATATTTGCGTTTTTCTCTTACATTTGAATATTTAAGCCTATCATTTCATGAGTACCGCTGTTCATCGGATTTATATTGCCATCATGTCGTTAATTGTATTGGCAGCGCTGTTAGGTATTGGATATTATGGTTATTCCTATTACAAATTGCCGGTTGAAGAGCGGTTTTTTAGCGACAGTCATCAACTTTTAAAGCCAAGTGGGCCCTTGGGGCATGGATTTGGAATTGCCGGAACCCTGTTGATGACCATCGGTGTATTTTTTTACATGGCCAGAAAGCGAATCAGGGCTTTATCCCGGTTGGGAACCTTAAAATATTGGCTTGAGTTTCATATTTTCCTTTGTACACTGGGCCCCATATTGGTACTGTACCACACTTCCATGAAATTTGGAGGATTGGTTTCGGTTAGTTTTTGGAGTATGGTAGCCGTATTTTTGAGTGGAATTGCGGGCAGGTTTATCTACATCCAAATACCCAGAACCATCGAAGGCAGGGAGTTGACTTTGAGTGAGGTGAAAAACCAAAAGAAAGACATCGGAGCCCTTTTGAAGGAAGACTTCCACCTTAACGATGAGAGTTTTAACGTCATTATCAAATCTGTAAGAAACAAGGTAGGAGCTTACCACAAAAACCTTTTTAGTAGAATTATCGCCAACTTCAATGAAGACCGCAGGGTGAGAGCAAGCGTAAAAGAGGTGTTGAAGAAAAACCGGATGACTAAATCGCAGAAACGTGATGTAATGAAATTGGTGAATGGGGAAATTTCCATCAACAGAAAAATTGAGCGCCTAACGACCATGCAGAATTTATTCAAATACTGGCATGTGGCACATTTGCCGTTCGCCTTTGTTATGCTGATTATTATGATCATTCATGTAGCTGTGACCATTGTTTTTGGTTACCGCTGGATTTTTTAATATGGAATTGTTACTTGAACAAATATTGGTTTACGGCATCGCCATACTTTTTTGTTTGGCCGTGGTGGTTTGGTATTTGCGATCACAAAAGCGTAAGTCGAAAATTGTGGAGCAAAAAATCGCCCAAGCCAAGCTCGACGGATTATATGAGCCCGTTTCGCTACATCCGGTGGTGGATATTGGGAGTTGCATTCAGAGTGGGGCTTGCATTCAGGCTTGTCCCGAAAAGGATATCCTTGGCATTCGCGACGGAAAAGCCACAACCATCAATGCTTCACGATGCATCGGACATGGGGCATGTTTTCACGCTTGCCCCACGCAGGCCATTACGCTGTGCATTGGAACCGAGAAGCGTGGTGTCGACCTTCCACACGTAAGTCAGGAATTTGAAACCAATGTGCCGGGCATATATATCGCCGGTGAATTGGGAGGTATGGGACTTATCAAAAATGCCGTGGAACAAGGCAAGCAGGCGGTTGAGAATATTGCAAAAAGTTTCAAATCCCATAAATCAGGCAGTAAAGCCGATTATGATTTGATTGTTGTGGGCGCAGGTCCGGCGGGCATTTCTGCATCATTAACAGCCAAAAAACTTGGCCTGACCTGCCTTACAATAGAACAGGATACACTCGGAGGGACTGTTTTTAGTTTTCCTCGTTCAAAAATTGTAATGACTTCCCCCATGGATCTCCCCTTGCATGGCAAGGTAAAACTGTTTGAGACCAACAAAAGTGAATTGCTGGATTTGTGGAAAACCGTTCTGGAAAATAACCATATTGAAATTAAGGAAAACAGTAAAATTGAATCCATTGAAAAACAGGAGGATAATTTTAAGGTTGGAACCAAAAATGGAGAATACTTTTCCGCGAAATATGTTCTATTGGCCATTGGCCGACGTGGCACGCCCCGAAAACTCAACATTCCCGGCGAAGACCTGCCAAAGGTGGCTTACAGGCTTTTGGAACCGGAGGATATTCATGATCTGCATATTGCAGTTGTTGGAGGTGGCGATTCCGCCGTTGAATCTGCCTTACTGCTTGCTGACAGGAACAAGGTAATTCTGTCGTATCGCGGCGAAAGTTTTCAACGAATCAAACCCAAAAATGCTGAACGTATCAAAGAGGCCGCAGATACAGGATTGGTAGATGTTCGCTTTCAAACCAATCTTACTTCAATTGGTAACGATGAGGTGATCATTGAAAACGGAAAAAGTGGCGAATCTGTTTCGGAGAAAAACGATCTGGTGTACATTTTTGCCGGAGGAGAATTGCCCACGCAGTTTTTGCAAAAGGTCGGCATCACAATCACCAAAAAATTTGGCGAGGCCATATTAAAACACTAACGCATCATTTTGAATCAAACTTTATGAAAGCTAAGGGAAAGATATATCTTGTTATGGTGGTTCTTTTGATCGCAACGGGCGGGTTTGGTCAAATATCCCCCGGCGATCTGGCTCAGGTCCATTCACACCTGGAAGGCATTTCAAATTGTACGCTCTGTCACGAATTGGGTGAAAGCGTTACCAATGAAAAATGTCTAGATTGTCACAAAGAAATCCAAACCCGAATTACCCAGGATAAAGGCTATCATGCATCTTCCGAAATAAAAGGAAAAGCCTGTGCCTCATGTCACAACGACCACCACGGACTTAAATTCGAGATAATCCGCTTCGATAAGGAGCAGTTCGATCACAAGTTAACCGGCTACGAACTGTTGGGAGCCCACAAATTGAAAAAGTGCGAAGATTGTCACAAAAATGAATTTATCACTGACCAGAAAATCAAGGATAAGAAATTTAGCTACCTGGGCCTGAACACGGACTGTCTTTCGTGCCACGATGATTACCATCAAAAATCATTATCGGCCAATTGTGTTGATTGCCATGGGATGAAAAAATTTAAGCCTGCGCCGAAATTTGACCATAATAAAACAAAATTCACATTGCAGGGCAAGCACATGGACGTGGCATGCGAAAAATGTCATCCCATTGAGACGGTGAACAACACAAAATTTCAAAAATTTAAAGGAATTGAATTCCGGAATTGTACCAGTTGTCATAAAGATGTGCACGATAATAAATTTGGTCAGGACTGCAAGAAATGTCACACGGAGAACTCTTTCTTAAATATTAAAAGTTTGGAGGGATTCGATCACAGCAAAACAAATTTTGCCCTGGAAGGGAAGCATGTGAATCTGGACTGCAAAAAATGTCACAAAACGAAATATACCGACCCCATCAAACACGCCCGATGTGCCGATTGTCACCAAGATTACCACGAAAAGCAATTTGTTGGCCAGGGCAAAAACCCTGATTGTAAGGATTGTCATTCCGTTAATAGTTTTGTAGGCTCATCTTATACCATCGAAAAACATAATTTAGGAGCATTCCCGCTTGAAGGGGCTCATTTGGCTACTCCTTGTTTCGTATGTCATAAAAAAGAGGATAAGTGGGTGTTCAAACCCATGGGCCAACGTTGTGTCGATTGTCATACTGATATTCATGCCGATTATATAACGCCCAAATATTATCCTGAGAATGATTGCAAAGCCTGTCATTCAGTAACATCCTGGAATAAAATACAATTCGATCACAAAACCACTGATTTTGATCTATTGGGCGCCCACAAAAACCAAACGTGTCGATCATGCCATTTTAAGGGCAGCACCACACAAGTCCGGAAACAGGCCTTTAAAGGAATGGCAACCGATTGCGCATCATGTCACTTGGATACCCACGCAGGCCAGTTTGAGAAGGAAGGCAAAACAGATTGCAGCCGATGCCATATCAACGAAAATTGGAAACCGGAAAAGTTTAACCACGACAATACCCGCTTTGCCCTTGATGGTCGTCATAAGGATGTGGCGTGTTATAAATGTCATAAAGAATTGGTTGTTAACGATAAAAAAGTTGTTCAGTATAAATTGGAGGAATTCAAATGCGAAAACTGTCATCACTAATCTTCATCCTGACATTCGGCGTCAGTCTTTGGGCTCAGTCGCCCCATGGAGATGATTTAACTATCAGCTGCGACGATTGTCATCAAACTTCCGGCTGGACCATGGAGCCCGGCACCTACACTTTTGACCACAACAGCGCCACCAATTTTCCGCTCACCGGACAGCATCAATCGGTGGATTGCAAATCGTGCCACAGCACCCTGGTTTTTTCGGCTGCTCAGCCCGAGTGTGCCTCGTGCCACACGGATATGCACAACCAAACCGTCGGCATGGAATGTGCCCTTTGCCACACCTCCCAATCGTGGTTGGTTCCCAATATTACCGAAATCCATCAAATGAGTCGGTTTCCGTTGTTGGGAGCCCATGCCACCGCCGAGTGTATGGCATGTCATCCCTCCGCCTCGACGTTGAGCTTCGAACCTTTGGGGATTGAATGTATTGATTGTCATCAAACTGATTATAATTCGGCAACAAGTCCCAACCATGTGGCAGGCAACTTTTCTACCAATTGCGTGGAGTGTCATTTCATCAATGTATTTACCTGGTCGGGAGCCGGAATCGATCATTCGTTCTTTCCACTTACTCAAGGCCATGCCATTGGCGATTGCTATCAGTGCCACACCCAGGGAACAGATTACTCGAACATTTCAGCCGAATGTTTCTCTTGCCATGAGCAGGATTACCTCTCTACCGACAATCCAAACCACTCTTCCATCGACCTTTCTACCCAATGTATGGAATGCCACACAACAGCCCCCGGATGGAAACCTGCAGATTTTCGCACCCACGATGGCCAATATTTCCCCATATATTCCGGTAAGCATAATGGCGAATGGAACAGCTGTACCGATTGCCATCAGAATCCGGCCAACTATGCCCAATTTACCTGCATCGATTGTCATGAACACAACAAACCGGATACCGACGATGATCATGATGACGTGGGAGGATATATTTATGAAAGTCAAGCCTGTTTCGATTGTCATCCCACAGGCAGCGGCGAAGGCGGGTTCAATCACAGTTTGTCGAATTTCCCATTAACCGGAGCTCATACAACCACCGACTGCATCGATTGTCATGCCGGCGGATATTCAGGTACCCCCACCGTTTGTTCCGAATGTCATATGGAAGATTATACACAAACCACCAATCCGGCTCACAACCAAATCGGGATTAATACCGAGTGCGATCAGTGTCACACAACTGTACCTGACTGGAAACCTGCTACTTTTGCCATTCACAACGATTACTATACACTCACCGGAGCACATGGTCGCATTGCCACCGACTGTTTTGCCTGTCACGAAGGTAGTTATGTAAATACGCCCAACTTATGTTTTAGTTGTCATATCAACGATTACAACCAAACCAATGATCCGCCCCATGCTACGGCTCAGTTTTCCACCGAATGCGAATCGTGTCATAGCACAGAAGCCTGGCAGCCCGCCACCTTTGACCACGATGGGCAATACTTCCCCATTTATTCCGGGAAGCATCAGGGTGAGTGGAACAGTTGTACCGATTGTCATACAACTCCCGGAAATTATGCCATGTTTAGTTGCATCGATTGTCACGATCACAATCAACCTGACATGAACGATGAACATGCCGGAATTCCGGGATACGAGTATGCCAGTGATGCCTGCTTTGCCTGTCATCCCACGGGCAGTGCCGAAGGAGGATTTAATCACAACACAACCAATTTCCCACTCACAGGAGCCCACACAACGACAGAGTGTTCGGCTTGTCATACAAATGGTTATCCGGGAACCTCCATGATATGCGGCGATTGTCATCAAGCCGACTATGGTCAGACTTCCAACCCAAATCACAGTGCCATTGGAATTTCAACGGAGTGCGAAGCATGTCACACCACCAATCCGGGTTGGAATCCGGCACAGTTTCCGGTTCATAATCAGTATTATGTGTTGGCCGGAGCCCATATAAGCATTGCCAACAATTGTGTTGAATGTCATGGCGGAAATTACAACAGCACCCCAAACACTTGTTTTGGATGTCATCAAAGCGATTACAATCAGACCAACGACCCGCCACATGCATCAGCGCAATTTCCAACAGATTGCGAATCGTGTCATACACAAAGCGTGTGGGAACCTTCCACCTTCAATCACGACGGGCAGTATTTCCCCATCTATAGCGGCAAACACCGTAACGAATGGAATAGCTGTGCCGAATGTCATACCAACCCTTCCAACTATGCCCTGTTTAGCTGTATCGATTGCCATGAGCACAACCAGACGGATATGAACGATGAGCATCGGGGAGTTTCGGGCTACCAGTACAATAGTAATGCCTGCTTCAATTGTCATCCAAATGGATCGGGTATGAAAACATTCCAAAAAAGACTAAACGACTAACCAAAGAGCTATGAAGTATTTTATTTCGCTGATATTGATTGGAATGGGTGTGGGGTTAATGGCTCAAACAAACTCCACCACCATTGAAGGAAATATCTCGTACCTGACTTCACAAAATGTTTACGTCCGCTTTGCTTCCACCGAGGGGCTTATGGTGGGCGACACTTTATTTATTTCCGAAGGCGATAGCCAGGTTCCGGCATTGGTTGTTACAAGTCTATCCTCCATTTCTGCCGTTTGCAGCGCCATTGGCGATGTAAAACTTGAACTGGGTGACCGGCTTAACACAAGGCCTCAGGTAGCTACAATAGAGGAGGTTGAACCTGTAAAAATTGAGGAAGCCGAGGTTGCAATACCGGTAGAAGCAGAAATTGCGGAGGAGAAGGTTGTGCAACAAACCCGACAAAAAATATCCGGCAGGTTGGGGTTATCTTCCTATTTGAATTTTTCGGATTCGCCCGGAGGCAACTCACAACGTATGCGCTATACTTTCTCCATGAATGCCCGGAATATCAGCGATTCAAAACTTTCGGTGGAGGCCTATTTATCGTTTGTGCACCGAAGTGGTGAGTGGAATGAAATAAAAGACGACATTTTTAATGGTCTCAAGATTTATAACCTGGCCATGAACTACAAATTTTCTGACAAATATCAACTGTGGTTTGGCAGAAAAATCAACCCCAAGCTTTCCAGTGTTGGCGCCATCGATGGTTTGCAATACGAAATGAAATTCAATGCGTTTACCATTGGATTGATAGCAGGAAGTCGTCCGGATTATGTCAATTACAGCTATAATTTCAATTTACTTGAATTTGGTGGATATGTGGCACATGAATACACCTCCGATCATGGAAACATGCAATCAACCCTGGCCATTATCAATCAACAAAATTCCGGTGCTACCGATCGCAGGTTTGCCTATTTGCAACATGCCAACGCCCTCATAAAAAACGTGTATTTTTTTGGTAGCGCCGAAATTGATCTGTATAAAAAGGTAAATGATGTTACAAGCAATACCTTCAACCTGTCTAATCTGTATCTGTCATTACGTTACAAAATTATCAAACCATTGACCGTATCGCTATCGTACAGCAATCGGCAGAATGTGGTGTATTATGAAACCTACGACAGGGATTTTATCGAACGACTGCTCGACACAGATGGCACCCAGGGTTACCTTTTTCAGGTAAATTACCGGGCCGGAAGAAGTATTTATATGGGTGTGAAAACAGGCTATCGTTTCAGAAATCAAGATCCCCGCCCCACCAAAAACCTCTATGCCTATGTTACCATGAGCCGGGTGCCTGCCGTTGATGCATCGGTTACTGTTTCGGCAACTTTGCTCGAAACGGCCTACCTGTCCGGAAAAATATTTAGCATTGGTCTGAACAAAGAATTGGTGCCGGCTAAATTGGATGGTGGTCTGGGATATCGCCTGGTACAGTACGATTTTATCAATTCCGAATCGGCGTTAACCCAAAATATGGGCGAGTTGAATCTCACCTACCGAATCATGAAAAAGCTCTATTGCTCACTTAACGTAGAGGCTACTTTTGAGAAGGAATACAACTATCAACGTGTGTATATTAATATTACACAACGATTTTAATTGATTTGGCACCGGCTCCCCGGCCGAATCCTCCAAACCAATACAGCTCATGGTTGTTGGCAGGTATTTGCTTGGGAGACGAAACACGATAAAACAAGGCTAAAAACCGGAAGGGAATTTTCGGCAGATTTCCCGAAGAGTTTGTATTATACTATATATAAATTGAAGAGGTTTCAGGAGCGAAGCGAACTTAAAGCTCATTTCAATTCATAATCGGTATTACCTCCACCGGACCATTGTCGTGATAACCACTTGGGAAAGGTTGACCTCCAACCATATGATGGCAATTTTTATTTGCTTGCGTGTTGATGAAGCATGTTTTTCCCTAGCTTTACCACACCAAACTACCTATGATTCATTACGATGAAACAAGGAGCTGATTTTAAGCTTTTAGAAATATTTAAAAATGGATATATTCCACGTAATGAGGCATAAAGAAATATCACATGGGGGTTTTAACAGTGATGGTATAGTGGAGATAAACGCAATAGGGGTGTGTTTATACGTTAGTTGGGCGTAATATCGAACGAAAGAACATAAATTATGAATTGGGAAACGTATATTTCAATTGGAGATAGTATCACAAAAGGAGCCAGAACATATTTAAGCTATCCTGAGAAAACCGTTTCGGGGCTAAAACAAGAATTAAATAAGGATTGGAATCTTATAAATATTTCAGAAAATGGACATACAGTAATTGACATGATTAAACATATTGATCTGAATTTTAATTATATATCAAATCAACAAGCTGGTATAACATCGATTCTTATTGGTACAAATGACGCAAAAAATAATACGGACGAATCGGATTTTGAAATTGCCTATAATCTTCTTGTTTTAAAAGCAAAACTTTTCACTCAAAAAGGAAATCTGATTCTGATTGAAATTCCTGAGTTTCCGAAAGGTATTATGTATCCATACAAATTTGAGATGAATACAAAGATTAGAATATTTAATAAAATGATTAGAAGTATTGCTGAAGAACAAAATGTAAGAACCTTTAATTTTAAGCTTGTAGAGTCAGATTTCTATGATGGTGTTCATTTAAATGATCAAGGAGTTAGTAATTGTAGTTCACAATTGCTAAAATATATTCTTAAGGATAAAGGGATAGAAAAATGAGTAATATAGTTTTTATCACTTCTCGATTTCCATACCCAATTACCAAAGGGGATCAACTTCGAGTTTATTTTCAGCTTAAATCATTATCTACTAATAACAAAGTCCATTTAATTGCACTTAATGAAAAAGATATTTTGGTAGAACAAATTGAAGCCTTATCTTTTTGTGAAAGCATACATGTATTCAAAATCCCAAAACTATCAAGAATACTCTCCTCAGCTAAATGTTTTTTTAATTCTAACCCATTCCAAGTTGGTTATTTTTATAACTCATCGATAAAAAATAAAACACATAAGTTGATTACTGAAATTAATCCTGATTACATTCATTCGCATCTGATACGGACAGCAGAATATGTAAAAGACATACAGAATATTGAAAAATCAATTGATTTCATGGATGCCTTTTCAATTGGAATGAAAAAACGTGGTGATATAGAAAAGAATCCTATCAAAAGAGCATTTCTGAAATCAGAATATATGAGATTGAAGAAATACGAAACTAAAATGTTTGATTACTATACTAGGTCAGCCATTATATCACAACAGGATGCTGACTTCATAACCAATCCTTCTTCAGAAAAAATAGAAATAGTCCCTAATGGCGTTGATTTTGACTCATTTTTCCCTAAAAAAATGGAAAAGGTTTATGATATCTGCTTTATGGGAAATATGTCCTACCCGCCAAATGTAGAAGCTGTAAGATATACCATGGAGAAGATTTACCCTATTCTTAGAAAAAAAAGACCAGAAATAATGTTCCTGGTTGCTGGAGCTAACCCTGCACCATATATAAGAAGCCTACATTCAGAAAAAATCCATGTAATTGAAACATTTAATCATATTAGTGACTCAATAGCAATATCCAAAGTTATGATATCTCCCATGGTTGTTAGTATTGGCTTGCAGAACAAAATTATACAGGCAATGGCCATGAAAGTCCCCAATGTAGTTTCAAAAGCTGCAAATAATGCTATAAAAGCAAAGAATAATGAAGAGATTCTTGAGGCAGGAGAACCAGTAGAATATGTTACTGCAATCATAAGATTACTTGATGACAAGAACATATATGATAGGATTAGTAAACAAGCTTACGAATTTGTACATAAAAAATATGATTGGAATATTGTAAACAAATCATTAGAGTTATGCATTAAAGGAAAGATTAAATGAAATCCTTAGTTATAAAAACACTACACACTATACTTGGGTATGAAAGATACCTTTATGTATTCTCAATTTGCAAAATTGCAACCCTGTTTTTCTTTCGAAAGAAATGGGATTACCTGTATTTCGTCCGCAAACTCAAGCCTGAATTTAATGTTCTGGTTATTGGTGCGTCAACAGGCATTACAACTATACCTGTTTCAAAAAAATGCAAAGAAGGAAAGATATTCGCATATGAACCTATCGAGAGTAACTACAATACCATTATCAAGCTTCTTAGTTTCTATAAATTAAGTAATTGCTTTACTTTTAAATTAGCTATTAGTGCGAAAGCAGAAAGTAAAAATGTGATTTTGCAACCCATAGTGAATGGAGTAAGAAAGCAAGGAATGGCTCATTTGGATAAGGATGACATTGACAAATATGCGAATTACATAAAGGAGGAAGTTGAAATTTCCACAATTGATGAGAGGCCAGAACTTAAGGGGATAAAAATTGATGGGATTAAACTGGTAGCAGAAAATTCTGAATTTGAAATTCTTGGAGGAGCTCAAGAAATAATAATGAAAAACAAGCCATTCATTTATTGCGAACTATGGGATAACGAAAAACGAGATTGCGTAATTGAACGAATCGAATCATATGGTTATGAGTGTTTTTATAGGTCTAAAAGAAAACTGATACCTATTGATAAAAGCAAGTATAGAAGTAGAAACTTATTTTTTATACCAAAACATGAATAAAACGATATTAGTTTTTGGAACCAGACCGGAATTGATAAAACTTTTTCCAATAATAAGCGAGTTCAAAAAAAGAGGATTAAGGGATCGTCTAATTGTAATCAATTCTAACCAACATTATAGTCTTTTGGATCAACTTATTGATTTGTTCGAAGTAGATATTGATTACAACCTAAACATAAATAATACTTCCAATAATCTTTCAATATTAACTTCGGAAATAATTAAAGAGCTTGAGATTGCTATACAACAAATCGAACTGAATAATCATGTTAATGCAATCATAGTGCAAGGTGATACAAGCACAACCTTTTGTTCATCTATTGTAGCGTTTTACCATAAAATAGATATTCATTATGTAGAAGCTGGCCTAAGAACCGACGATATATCAAAACCCTTTCCTGAGGAATTTCATAGAAGAGTAATAAGCCATGCCGCTAAATTTCTTTATGCTCCAACCAAATCTGCAAGAAATAACTTGATTAACGAAGGTTTTTTCAGTGATCAAATCATTGTTACCGGGAATACAATAATCGATACCATTCAATTAATGGAGGCCAACTTCGAACCGCAAATAGAATCGAATGAAAACAACTTGGTACTTTGTACCATGCATAGAAGAGAAAATCATGGAAATAAGTTTGTCAGTTTTTATGAATCTCTGGTAAGTCTTGCTAAAGATTATCCAACATACAATTTTAAATTGATAAAACATCCAAATCCTGAAGTTCAAAAAGTAATAGACTCTTCTTCTATTCAACTGCCAGAAAATCTGACTATCTCCAACCCAATACCTTACCCAAAAATGATTGATCTTCTTCAAAACTCCTGTCTAATTATTACTGATTCTGGCGGATTACAGGAAGAGGCGAGTTATTTTTTGAAACCAATGATAGTATTGAGAGATAGCACCGAAAGAATAGAAAGTATAAAAAGTGGAATTGCAATATGTCACTCAGGCGAATACTCTTTAGAAAAACCATTCTTAAAAATGAAGGACTTGATAATTGATGACTGTAACAAATATTTATATGGAAGTGGAAAAGCTGCAGAAATGATTGTTGATAAAATACTACGGCCAATCGAGTCGACAGCTCCGCCAGAATTAACTGACGGAGTGCGCCTCTCACACCACCCCCGATAGCCATCGTGGTACGGGTCTCGTATACGGCGGTTCTCTAGATCAAGGGAAGTAAATCGAAGGTTGCTGGGGTGAAATTTGATGATAACCGTTTGAGCGTGATTCGTATCCCCGTTTTCAACACCCAGCCGAATCAGGTTCTTCCTTTTTCTGTCGGGTTTCTTCCGGTCGTGCCAGATGCAAAAACGGATACGGTTACAAAGACACGCTTCCATTTTAACGAGTTTTTGTTGAATATTGGCCAGCTACTTGCGAATACTTCGAGGCTTTAATCTTCGCGTATAAGGGACTTTCACCCTTGGGATAATTATTGTCACACAACTGTTTGCTTTTAAACAAATTATTTGCATTTTTGGAACTGTATTCAAAACTTACAGTTGTGTGCACAGCAACCATGCTGAGCACACACAATAAATATAGTGCATTTGGCAGATAATACTAAAAATGAACATGATAGCAGTTAATAAACTTAGTAGTAAATTGAAAGATATGAGCGCTGAAATGCCTAACGCACCATATTCAAACCGTTGGCGCCAATGGTAAGAAACGAAAATACTATCAAAAAAAATATTTAATAAAACAAATTTATTCATGATGAAACGATTAATTCCTATAGCTATGGTATTGCTTTTTCAAGTAGGCTTTCTATCAGCACAGGAAAAGTGGAAATTTCAATTGATTGTTGGCAACAATGATTTTGGCCCTATAAACACCATAATGTATGAAAAGCATGACAAATCAGGTAAACTTATTGGGTTATATTCAAGTCCGAATGCCGATAAAAGAATATTTGGTAGTCTTGCTTCACCAATTATTCGCTTGTCTAAAAAATTCCCAAAAAAAGGAATCCTTCTAAATATAAAAAATATAGCATTAACAGATAAAAAGGATGGAACTGATAGCATTAATGCAACTTTTATTATGCCAATGCTTGGGGTTAATAGTTTTAAAGGAATTCATTTAAAAGATAGTATATCTGGACAATTTTTCAGTAATGAATATGGTGTACCTGTTTACATATCAGGGCACAGGATTAATCAAAGCAAACAGCTTGATTATAGTGAACTTCCGAAAACGATATTCGACACGACCCAAAAGTATATTTTTGATCCTAGTTATTTGAACTCTCGTAAATGGCAAAAATTCAGAAAGAAAATCGAGAAATTTTCTTCTAAAGCAAAAGATGATATAGAGTTGTTTTTCGCTTTCAATATTTATAGTCAAAAACTACCATTTAGTCATTATCAACTTTTATTATCCCCTCCCCCATCTCATAAGATTGACACAACAGATAATGAGCCTGTTAAAACTCGAAACAATGTATTTTTTAAAGAAATAGATGAACAGACTGCTTTGCTTGAAGTAAAAAGCTTTTCGGGCAGTGCTTTTGAAATGGATAGCGTTATGTCGATTGTTTACAAGAGAAACTTCGAAAATCTAATAATAGATCTCAGAAATAATGGAGGCGGTGGAATAAATTCTGCAGATGCTTTAGGTGGTTATTTTATAAATAAGCGAACTGAAACAGGGTATTTCATAACCAATAAATGGTATGCACATCATGGGAAAAACAATCTAAACTTTGACATACTTCCTGTATCTACTGCAACATCAACTAACAAATTTTTAGAAGAATTAATGACAGCAGAAGGATTTAAATCGGTTACAAAGCCAGGTGATAAACATTTTAATGGAAACATTTATGTGTTAATCAGTGGGAAAACAGCAAGCACATGCGAACCTCTGGTTTATATTCTTAAGACAAACAAAATCGCCACAATTGTAGGTGAGAATACTGCTGGAGCAATGCTTGCAGCCAGACCTATACATATCAGTAATAATCTATACCTGTTTATGGCAATTGCTGATTTTTATACTCCCGACACGAAGACTAGGTTAGATAAAATTGGAGTTTCACCAGATATTGAAGTTCCTGAAAATGAAGCTCTCGAATATGTTAAGAAGTTAATCTCGCAACAAGGTGGTGAGAAATAAAACCACAGGTACCAACATAATAGGATTTAAGGCTCAGTTGAGCCCAAAAAAACAGGCCGGGATGAAAACACCACCCACAACCTGTAAATCAACTCCGGAATTTAGTGAAAGCACCCGCTCAACTGAGTTTTAAACCCTGTTGGGCTAAGTCACAGGTAGTTAATCGTCCTGTAGTTGGGGATTGAACAGTTTTGGTTAGATTTTCCACTGTATAATTTGGTCTTGGGCGGCATCAAAAAAGACCGTGAAATTCCTCAAACATTGAGATATTTGAAACTTTGAGGAATTTACATTATCTTTGAGGTGTAAAATTGAAAATATTCAAATGCCAAAAATTCTAAGAAAAATATTACTTGACAAACTTCTTGTTCTAAAAGACAAAAATTTCATAAAAGTAGTAACAGGTGTTCGACGTGCAGGAAAATCGACTTTACTTGTACAATTTCAAGAACTACTAAAAGAAAAAGATTCGAGTGTTTCGATTATTTCTATTAATATGGATTTACCCGAGTTTCGTTTTCTTGCTGAAAAAAATTGGAAAGAACTTTATGATTATATCAAAACACTAATGCACGAAGATGTAACTAATTATGTTTTCATTGACGAGGTTCAGAACGTTCCTGAATTTGAAAAATTACTTGAAGGATTGTATGTCACTCAAAATGTCGATTTATATGTTACGGGTTCCAATGCTTACCTTTTATCAAGCGAATTAGCAACCATACTTACAGGTAGAGCATATGAAATTAATGTTTTACCATTCTCGTTTACTGAATACTTGGAATATACAGGAAAAACTTCAAATCCAGACCGTGCTTTTGCTAATTATATGAGAATCGGCGGTTTTCCTGAATCTGTTGGATTCATTGAAGCAGGAGAAAGTTATGTTTACGAGTATCTAAAAACTGTTTTTCAAAACATATACGAGAATGATATACAGAAAAGACATACAATATACAATGAAACATCATATAATGAAGTCGTTAATTTCCTTATTGATAGCATAGGTTCAAGCGTTTCTGCAAGAAATATTGCAAAAGTTCTTACTGCAAATGGCAAAAAAATCGACAATAAAACAGTATCAAAATACATTCATACACTTGTGGAGTCCTATCTTTTTTATAAAGTAAATCGATACGATATTAAAGGAAAACAACATTTGGCAACTCAAGAAAAATACTATCTTGTCGATTTAGGTTTGCGATATGCATTATTGGGAAAAGAACTTACTTCAGATACAGGACATTTGCTTGAAAATGTAATATTTCTTGAATTACTTCGTCGTAATTATCAAATTTGGATAGGAAAAACAGATAATCTTGAAGTTGATTTCGTCGTTAGAGACAAAGATGGTTATACTCAATATATTCAAGTCTCATATACAGTAAAAGAACAAAAAACACTTGAACGAGAATTAGCCCCTTTTAATAAAATTCCAGATTTTAACGAAAGATTACTAATAACAATGGATTACGAAACAGGAAATCACAATGGAGTAAAACAGATAAATGCAATTGACTGGATTTTAGACAATAAAAATAAATGACGACCGCCTAATCGAGTAGACGGCCAATGGCCAAACGACCGTCAGTGCGCCTCTCACACACCCCCCGATGGCCATCGGGGTGGCCGTGAGATCTGATGATAAACGTTTGAGCGTGATTCGTATCCCCGTTTTTGACACCCGGCCGAATCAGGTTCTTCCTTTTTCTGTCGGGTTTCTTCCGGTCGTGCCAGATGCAAAAACGGATACGGTTACAAAGCCACCCATCCATTTTAACGAGTTTTTGTTGAATATTGGCCAGCTACATGCGAATACTTCGAAGCTTAATCCTCGCGTATAAGGGACTTTCACCCTTGGGATAATTATTGTCACACAACTGTTTGCTTTTAACCAAATTATTTGCAATTTTTGAATTTATTCAAAACTTACAGTCGTGTGTACGGCAACCATGCTGGGGGCACACATTCGGTCATAAAAATTTGCCGATGAGGAAGTTAACTGAAAATTTAGTACTTTTAATCAACGTTTTTTCGGGTTGATAATGAAGAGCTTTGAAATCGGCAACTTTTCATACCGCAGGAACGTTACCGCCAAGCAGAAAAAACGACCGTGCGGAGATTAATAGCTATAATCCAAGCATATTTTGCGGAGAATATTTCATTTGCGTCGAATAACGCTTATATTTGTCGCATAAATTGCGGAGAATGAAGATTTATTTACACGAAAAAGAGAATTGGACAGATTTCACTTGGGACAATAAGAAAGTGATGTTAAAACTTGGTGAAGCTAGAAATCAACAGGGTAGACTTCTTGGCAAAATGGGATCACTCGGTTTTGATTTGCAAAATGAAGCGGTTTTAAACACTTTGACATTAGATATTACTAAATCATCAGAAATTGAAGGTGAATTTTTGGAAATAGAACAAGTTCGTTCATCCATTGCCAGACGACTCGGAATTGATATTGCTGGTGCGATAGAATCTGAACGACATATTGAAGGAATCGTTGAAATGATGCTTGATGCAACGCAACGATACGATTTAACGTTGACAAAATATAGATTATTTGGATGGCATGCAGCTTTGTTCCCAAGTGGGTGGAGTAATCTTTATAAAATTACAGTTGCAGATTGGCGTAAAGATACAACTGGACCTATGCAGGTTGTGTCAGGTCCAATGGGAAAAGAAAAAGTTCATTATCATGCCCCCAGTTCTGATAGAATTGAATTTGAAATGGGAAAGTTCTTAGAATGGTTTGATAATGAACATGAAATAGATTTGCTTCTTAAGGCTGCTATTGCTCACTTATGGTTTATTTCTATTCACCCTTTTGATGACGGTAATGGACGAATAACAAGAGCTATTACAGATATGATGTTAGCACGTTCAGATAAAAGTATTAGAAGATTTTATAGCATGTCTGCACAAATCAGGGTTGAGAGAAACCAATATTATGAAAAACTTGAAAAAGCGCAAAAAGGAAGTTCTGATATTACTGAATGGATTTTATGGTTTTTGCAATGCCTGATAAATGCAATTGAATCGACAGAAGATACTCTATCAAAAATACTTCATAAAGCAGAGTTTTGGAAGTTACATTCCACTACAATTCTTAATGATAGGCAGCAAAAAATAATTAATCGACTACTTGATGGTTTTGATGGAAAACTAACGACTTCAAAATGGGGAAAAATAAATAAGTGCTCTCAGGACACAGCTCTTCGAGATATTCAGGATTTGATTAATAAAGATATTTTACAAAAAGAAGTAAGTGGTGGACGAAGTACAAATTATATACTAAAAGAAATGCCAGGCGGTAATACGCGGTCATAAGTAATGCGGGGCACTGTGGTAAATTGAAAAATGAGTACATTTACCAAACATAGCAACGTTTTGATAGGTAAGTGCTTCGAAATCCCACACTACTCATACCGTCATCCGTTGGGGTTAATTAAAAAAATATGTCACGAATCCGATCTATAAACGGTTTGCCAAATGAAGTAACTCAAAAGTACATTAGCACATTAATGTATTTTGACAAAGGCTACATGATGGACTGGATATCGAAAAGTCTAAAAGAATTAAATATTGACTTTGCAGAAATCGACTTATTTACCGAGTCCTCGCGACCGAATGACTTTATTACGAAACCGATCAAAGTTTACTTCAAAGAACTAAGAAGTCACATTAAAAAGAGACTTGTCCAAAATGGATTTGAGAGTGACTATATAAACCAAGGAGTCTTTAAAATACATATTTCGGAATTTGACCAAGCATTTGGAAATGTTTCGATTCAATGTCTTTTAACAACTAAAGAAAATAGAATGTTGACAGGAAAAGTCTATAGCGAAAAGACCTATCCAATTGCCGACTCATTTTTAGAGAGAATAATGAAAAAAATAAAAAACTAACCCCAACATAATAGGTTTTAAGGCTCAGTTGAGCCCAAAAAAACAGGCCGGGATGAAAACACCACCCACAACCTGTAAATCAACTCCGGAATTTAATGAAAGCACCCGCTCAATTGAGTTTAAAACCCTGTTGGGCTAAGCCACAGGTAATTAGTCGTCCTGTAGTTGGGGATTGAACAGTTTTGGTTGGTCTCGTTTAGGTGGCATTTGGTAGTTGGCGGGGCGTTTTCTATCGCTGCCTACAGGTCGTTGTGGTGCATCCCAATGGCACAATATCCCGGTATGGGTGTTATACTTTGGCGGGTATATCCATTCATAGCACCGTTTTAGCGATACCTGAATGATTGTCTCCAATTTTCTTATCAAAAAATGGCGTACAGTAGAATGGATTTAATGCCTACATTTGGATAGCAATTTTGCAATAAATTGAGTAAATAGAGGTTATTGGACGGACTGCCTTTAGGGCACATAAAAACAGACAAACGATGTTGAACACAGAAATATACTTTGAATTTAGGTCAATCGGTGAAGAAGATTATTCTGCCCAAATAAAGTTTTATGAACGAAAAATCAAGTCTTTGGATAATGATTTATTTGACAAATCGGATACCAGAAATGAGTTTATTCGAAGGATTTACATTTTACACTACAGTGGTGTCGCCTATGTCAGGACATATAATTATTTGAAGGCAATTGTGATTTTTGATTTTATAATCAACACCATTGAAAGCAACTACAAAAAATTCAATATTGACCTGAATTGGGAGCATTACTATTTAAATTCCTTATTCGAAAAGGGTGTGTCGTTGTATAATTTGAATAACTTTAAAGAGTCAGAAAAAGTATTTAAAAAAATACAAGAATCAGGGAACGCAAATTACTTACATACTCTTTGGTATATCTATTCCAAGAACTCCAGATTTTTTAGAAACGTTGATTATTACTTGATCTTAGTTAGTGTCTCGTTTTTATTTATTCCTGGCTTACTTTTTTCCTTTTCTTCTTCTGTCAATTTAATATTTGGTATAGTTGCAGCTGTCTTGTTGGTTATTTCATATTTTAAACCATCAAAATTTATTGCAAATTATTTGTACAAGCAACTTTCAACAAAATTTAATGAATCTCTTGAAGAAAGGAAAAGCACTATTGAATACTTCGGTGACAAACTAAAAGAAAACCCTAAGGACTATTTTGCGTTAACAGAAAGAGGAATAGCCTATAATTTGAATGACCAATTTGAAGAGTCAATTATTGACCTTAATTTGGTTCTTTCAATTCAAACAACTAATACTGAAGCCCTCTATTATAGAGCAAATTCATATATCAACCTGAATAAATATGATGAAGCAATTATAGACTTGACGAAGTTAATTGAACTTAACGACTCAAATATAGCTGAGAAATATAATAACAGAGGAAATGCATATTTAAAAATAAAAAACTTTGAGTTGGCATTGAACGACTTTAATTCGGCAATCAAATTAGAACCCTTTTACGCTAATTATATTTTTAGTCGAGCATATTTATACCAGACAACTGGTAAACTGCTTGAGGCAATCTCTGAATATGATAGAGTGATTGAATTAGACCCAGATAATTGTATTGCTTTAACTAACCGTGGAGAAGCTTACTATGAATTAGGGGAAAAAGACATGGCTAAAATTGACTTTTTAAAAGCAAAAGAAATGGATTACATGGAAGCAATTGACAATTTAAACAAACTTAATTTTCAATAATATAGGTGTCCTAATCGAGTACATGTCTGACGGCCAAACGACCACCAATGCGCCTCTCACACCACCACCGATGGCCATCGGCGTGGCCGTGAGATTTGATGATAAACGTTAGAACGTGATTCATATCCCCGTTTTCGACACCCGGCCGAATCAGGTTCTTCCTTTTTTTGTCGGGTTTCTTCCGGTCGTGCCCGATGCAATAACGGATACGGTTACGAAGCCACCCGTCTATTTTAATCAGCAGTTTTACTGAACTATACACGGGGCCATCAACATCTATGCAAAAGATGTAGCTTATTGCCACACATATTTGAAATTACGTTTATCTTTGCACCTCAAAAAAACGAAGGCCTTCTTAGCTCAGTTGGTAGAGCAGCTCACTCGTAATGAGCACAATCCCAAACTAAACACCTGAATACGTGATACATACATAGTGTAATGAACGATTTACATTGATTTTTTTCAGATTTATCAATGTTACATTGATTTAAGTTTATGCAAAATGCCGACCATATCTGGTTTATAAAAATTCAAAATTAATAAATTACACACACCTCCTGATTTCAACCCGTAAGCGCTTTTTATTGATGATACGAGGCGAGTCAAGGGCGTGATTCCAATAAAATAAACAAGATATCACGTTTACATGCCCTTGACGCGACGAGTAGCAGAAATATCTTTGCGCTGGAGGTGAAATCACTCCGAATACTGCTATCTCAACGTCACAGAAAGCGATGTTGTTCGCATCAAAGTGTCCTCTACTTAAAGGAGTAGGAAATCGGGGATTCTTTTTGGTGCTTCAATTTATGGGCATACGATCTCACACTACGAACGTCAACAAGCCAGCCCGATACGGCTCACCGTTTTAGTCTTTATTTGGTTAAATTAAAAACGACTTTTTTGCTGAGTAACTTTGACCCTATTGGCATCACGAGAAGGCACTGTGGCGCATATTGGGAGTGAAAATGAGGTGAATAACGCGCAAAAACTATGGTGAAAAGTGTACGGTTGCTTTTTCAGTAAATTTGTAGCAACTCATCCAGTCCTCGATCCGAATAACACTTGAGGTAACTTTAACCTGCGATAAAACAAAATATTTTGCATGCATCACAGTTGCCGAACAAGAAATATTCCTACCTTTACCACACCGAACGACCGACGATCCATTACGATGAAACTAGAAACCGATTTTAAACATTTAGAAATATTTAAAAATGGATATATTCCACCTAATGAGGCGTAAAGAAAAATCACATAGGGGTTTTGGCAATGATGGTATAGGGGAGATAAATGGAATTGGGGTGTGCTTATACCTTAGTTATCGGGCAGCCTAATAGACGACACTACCAAGTAAACCGAATGGAGAGAATATATTTTGACAAGCAGATATTTAGCTACCTATTTAAAGGTGACAAATCTGTGTATCATAAGCTTTATAGTGACCTATTAAAAAATAAAGACCATTTTATTTTCTGTTATTCCCACGGACATTTACTAGACTTAAAAAATGACAAATCAGAAATTAAGTATAGAGAATTAGACTTCATTGAAACGATTGTAAATGATAACTATCTTTCATATCACGCCACGGAGAAAAGAACTTCTTGTTATTTAGCTAAACCAAGAGAAGCATTTATTGACATTGAAGATGATACAGAAATATCATTTGCAACAATGTTTGACGATTTAGACGTAGAATTTGTAACCCCCGAACAAAAAGAACAGATTAAACTTGCTAAAGACCTATTTACAAATCAAAAAATAGATTTCGGATTTTCTCAAATTCAAGACATACCAGATGAAATAAAAAATCCTTTAAACAAAATCCTGCCTGTTGGTTTAGGCCCAATGACGCTTTTAGAATGGACAGAGCATTTTATGGGAATGCTCAAATCAATGAAAGATGACAAATCAGTTTACAAGGGATTGCGAAATGTGGTTGACAAGCACATTAATAACGGAAAGTTTACAGTAGATATTAATGAAATAGATTTTAATGACGACCTAAAAAATTCGGTTTTGCAAAAAACCTTTATTGAATATGTTAACAGCAATCTAAATCCAAATGGCGACAAAGAAATAACTGATTATGATTTTTATACAAATGCATATTTCACTCTTGACCTATTAGGAATTAGCAAAGAGCCTTCTAAGAAAGTAAAATTTGGTTCAGTTCTGAATG
The DNA here is from genome assembly GCA_965140775.1 of Bacteroidales bacterium. Lineage (GTDB taxonomy): Bacteria > Bacteroidota > Bacteroidia > Bacteroidales > F082 > UBA6244. The sequence continues at coordinate 4,296,387 of OZ223471.1, forward strand.
ATGGTTATCACAGTTACTATGGTGCTTTTTGCGATTATGTAGTTTCAGATGACCAAGGATTTCTAAAAAAGACAAAAGCATTATACAAACTTTTGGGAATAGAGACTAAGGTTTATCACATTGATGAATTCATTCCGCTTTTCGATTTGTTGACAAATTCAATAGAAAGTAGCTCTAAAATGCTTTTTGACTTACTTATAAACGACATAAAAAACGGTTTAGTAGTTGAAAATTACCAATCAATTAAATTTAATAGGAACACAACAGTCATTAAACCCTTTCACAGTTATTTTGGGTACTTCAATCAGATTGAGAGCATTAATGAAAACAACCAAGACTATATTTTTCTCAGACGGAAAACAAAGAATTATTCGTATTTTAGTTTTTACAGACAATATCAAGGAATAATAAATAAGGCATATAAACTTTTCGGTTATGACCTTGACAACAAAGGTGAATTTAACTGGGAGAAAGAAATTGAAGAAATCAAAAGTGGAACTTGGAAAGGTAGATTTTGGGACTTTGAGACCTTCACGATTTTAATTGAAATAAACATTGGAATCAAGGAAATCTGCTTGCTTTTAACACCTAAAACATCGACTGAATGAAAGAAGGCCGACCCGATAACAGCACCTACCCAAAAGAGGCGTTTCAGTGGTTAAATCAAGCTTTGTGCTTCTATCAAAGTTTCTGCTTAGTTGACATTGAAGTGATTCTAAATCGCCACCTTCGGGTAGCTGCAAATCGTTAGCAACAAGCCAAAAAGACACAAATGAAATATCTTTTTTTAGACACTAATATTTTCTACAATAATTGGCACATGCAAAGTGCTGACTTTAGATTCTTATTTAATTATATCGATAATACAGATTCAGTTCTATTAATGTCTGAATTAGTATGTGATGAAATTGAAAATATTAGGAACCGAGAACTCAAAGGGATAGTATCAAATCTTAAACAGGAGGCAAAGAGAAGTATGAAGTATAAATCGGAAATTTTTGAATACGATTTTGACAAGTTGCTTACTGATGAGAAATATGATTTTAGACTTTTAATTGAAGAGAAGGTTTCTAATATAGAATATTTCGACTATGAGAAAATTGAACAGAAAAAGGTAGTGCAAAGAGCTTTAAAAAAGATAAGGCCATTTCAGGAAGAAGAAAAAGGTTATAGGGATACACTTATTTGGTTATCGTTTATATCATATCTAGCGGATAGAAAAATCACAAATGGGGTCGTTTTCATTACAAATAATAAAGATGATTTTTATAATAAAAAGAATGATGATTTCCACGACGACCTTAAATCAGATTTGATAGAATTAAATCTTAAGTGTGAAATTGTAAAGTATAATTCACTGTTTGACTTTATTAAAGACAACGTTGACAGAGACGAACATTTTATTTCTCAAACAAAATTATTTGATGAGCATTTAAACGAAATAGATGATGAACTAGAATCTGAGGCTGTTGATTTTATAAATAATCTATCTGAAAGTAAGTTTATTGAAATACTTAGTAAAAATCGACTTAGGACATTTCCATATATTAATTCTCTTATAAGCCATTCCATTGAAATATGGGAAGGCGTTGAAGACCCAGAGATTCTTTACTACAAAAAATTATCAAAAGGTAGCGTTTATGTAAGTTTTAGATATAATTTAAGAATTTGCATTTTACAACTCTCAATACCGAATTTTGATTACTATTCAAATCGCTTTGAGATTGATAAACTATATCACGAAATCCAATCAGATGAGAATTACACTTCGTTGACATCTTATGTTAGAGCATATTTAGACGTAAGTTTTGAATACAATATGGAGTCAATGACCATTGAGGGTTATAATATTGAAGAGATTGACTTTAAATAATAAATACAAAGGCCAGTTGCTAATCGAGTAGACGGCTCCGCCAGAATTAACTGACGGAGTGCGCCTCTCACACCACCGTACGTACGGGTCTCGTATACGGCGGTTCTCTAGATCAAGGGAAGTAAATCGAAGGTTGCTGGGGTGAAATTTGATGATAAACGTTTGAGAGTGATTCGTATCCCCGTTTTCGGAGCCTTTCTATCGTGATGGTAGTGCCCAAGATAGGGCTTTGGGCTACGGCCCATCCACCCATTCTGGTTCGGCTCCATGCATAGGCTTGACCGTTTTCGACGCCCAGCCGAATCAGGTTCTTCCTTTTTCTGTCGGGTTTCTTCCAGTCGTGCCAGATGCAATAACGGATACGGTTACGAAGCCATCCATCCATTTTAACGAGTTTTTGTTGAATATTGGCCAGCTTGTAATAGTTTAGCCAGCCCCGTTGGATAAGCTTTAGTTTATCCATCCGAATCTCGAAACTCATCGGTGAAGTTTTGCGGGTGACCCCTTTCAATTTCGACTTGAACGTTTGCCAGCTGCTTTTAGAGACTACGAGTTGATATTTTCCCTTTTCACCCTTGCGATAGGTGGGCACAAAGCCGTATCCCAGTAGATGAAAGTTTACTGGTTTTCGGATGCCACTTTTCTCTCGGTTGATAGGAAGTTTCAGTTGATCTCGTAAGAATAGGTATATCTCGTTGCCCATCATGCGGGCTTGCCGGTTACTCGTGCAATAAATACTAAAATCGTCAGCATATCGCACAAACTTGAGGCCTTTGTCGGTCATCTTCTTGTCCAGTTCGTGTAGCACGATATTGGACAGTACCGGACTGATTGGGCTGCCTTGAGGTACTCCCTTACGGCGCTTATGAAGTTTGCCATTTATTGCAATGGGCGCTCTTAGCCACCGTCGTATCAAGCACATAGTTGCTTTGCATTTGATCTTGCGGTATAGCAATTGTAGCAAAAGCATGTGATCCACTTCATCGAAAAATCCTTTCAGGTCTATCTCCACAATGTGTTGATTGCCCGAATTGATGTATTCAAGTGATTTGGATATGGCCTGATGGGTGTTCCTATGAGGCCGGAATCCGTAGCTGTAATTGGAGAACTCTTTCTCGTATTGAAACTGAATTACTCTCAGTACTGCTTGTTGGAGCATGCGGTCTACCGTGGTGGGGATGCCTAAAAGTCGGGTTTTACCATTCTTCTTGGCGATTTCCTTTCCACGAACAGGTGGTGGCATGTATTGGCAGTTATAAACTTGTTGCTCTATCTCTTGACGATGTTGGTCAAGGTAGGCTTTGAGTTCGTCCGCTGCTATGCCATCAACTCCGGCTGCTCCTTTGTTACGGATAACTTCGTAGCTGGCTTGGGTGAGATTCCCTTTCTCTAAAATCTTTTCAATTAGCTCCATACATTCCTTTCCATTGTTTCATTCCCTGTTGCGCTTCTTACGGGCTGGAAAACTATCATGTTTTAACCTCCTCGCAAAATTTACAACGATCTAAAGTTCAGTCCTTCGCCCTTTTGTGAGTCCTCCGGAGTGGCCTTTTATTATCAGGTTCCGGCTCGTTAACCTTGGCTACTATGACTTCTGCTGACTTCCCGGTATATAGAAATACCTAGTCTAGTCCGGGATCTCCCCAGGTAAGGCTATTATCCTTCATTCAATCACTGCCGCATCTACTTGATAAGCATGCATTCCTTCGGGTGTTACAATGATGTGCTTGCTTACCCTGCTTACCTAGCCTCATATGCGGTTTCTGTTCGTCAGTACCGAATTTTGCAGTCTCGCTTCCTTCAGTGTAAAGGTCACCCTTAACCACCTTGCGACTTGCTAATACTTCGAGGCTTTAATCCTCGCGTATAAGGGACTTTCACCCTTGGGATAATTATTGTCACACAACTGTTTGCTTTTAAACAAATTATTTGCATTTTTGGAATTTATTCAAAACTTACAGTTGTGTGCACAGCAACCATGCTGGGCACACACATTTTGCAAATTGCATTGCGGGTGCAGTGGTTTGCGTTGTCTCTGCTCCTCTCTTGACCGTCGCACACTGACGCTCTTCGAAATTCGCAACGACAACTTGCAAGTGACCGTTGTAGGGCATATCGAAAAAAATAGAATATGAATAATAACTTAGCATTCGGAAGAAGATATGGTTTTGAACCAATTGAAATTCCATTTCAGGTTGATGAGATTAATACTGAATTAAGAACCGAATTATGGAGTGCTTACTATATCTTTTTTTACAGCTCTTGGGAATCAAAGGAAACTTACAGAAAGCAGAATTTTTCAAGCTTTAACAGAGTGTGCTGGCTTCATTTTTTTAAACTCCCATTTGATGAATATCCAAAATTCCAGGAGCATATATATAAAAACCTAATAAAGGCTCACTTTCTTCAGGGGAATTGGGTTAAGATTTATGAGTTTTTGGAATACATTCTAGAAAAAGCAGACAAAGAAACTTTTGAGGTTAACAAATTCAGAGATTATGTTAATGTAAAATTAAGAGATAATAATTCAGGTTTTACTATTATTCAGAACCAATTAGTCCCAATAACCAATGAAACAGAAATCGAAGAAATTGAAAAACTAAATAGTGAATCTAACAAATTTATTATTCTATCAGGCATTAAAAAACATTTACAATCCTCATTAGATTTTATTTCTAGCAAAGAAAACCCAAACTATCGGAATTCGATAAAAGAAAGTATTAGTATGGTTGAAGTAATTTCAAGGATTATTGAACCAACTGAGAATAGTTTAGGAGGTGCACTAAATAAACTGGAGAAAAATCAAAAATTAAATCCTCTATTTAAGAAATCCTTAGAAAAAATGTATGCCTATACTAATGGAAAAAATGGAATTAGACATGCAATTATGAATGAGGAAAATATAGAATTAGAAGATGCCAGATTTTTCTTGATCTCATGTTCAGCAATTACGAATTATCTAATTGAAAAAGCAAAGAAATATGAATTAATAAAATAAATACGCCCTACAATCGAGTAGACGGCTCCGCCAGAATTAACTGACGGAGTGCGCCTCTCACACCACCGTAAGTACGGGTCTCGTATATGTTAATTAATCAGGTAATTAAGGGACAATCCATTTTTGCTAAGCTTTCCTGCGGCCGTCAGCGGTTGAGGGAGGGTCTTCCAGAAGGAGGATGAAATCCAACTGGGAGATATGTTATACACGAGCCTGGCGATATTATTGATTTTGCGTTGGGTCGTGCGGTGGACAAAAATGGTGACAGGCGATGCCCGACCGATCAGCAGGCCGCTCATACAATAAGCAGCGTCAGAATTTGAATCTGCTTGCAAAGCTGTTTCAAAGGCTGGGGGAGCTGCGGGTGACAGGAAGAAACGAGCAGCGATTACCATGACAAAGCAAGGTCCGAAGGATGCGTTACCTGCCTGCACGAATTTGTAAGAAGGAAGTTACTCATACCTACTCCACACATGTACGATTGAGATATGCTGGCTGGTGATGCACTTTGGCGTGCGTAATTGCCGAGTTGATGACCGGAACTCCGCAGAACAATTTTTGTTTTTGCCATATCAATTGGATTTTGACATGGTCGGTTTTTGTAAAATTAATCAATGTAGTTCCCAAAATCAATGTAAAACACCATTAAAAGCTATTGCAAAAACGCGCGGTATGAAATTTAAAATCGGTGTTAGATTATCATTTACCCGCCGTTTTAAATAGGTGAAAAATACACTGATTGTACAAGAACGCAATTCGTAACAGTTTGCTATACTGAACTATACACGGGGCCCTCAACATCTATGCAAAAGATGTAGCTTATTGCCACACATATTTGAAATTACGTTTATCTTTGCACCTCAAAAAAACGAAGGCCTTCTTAGCTCAGTTGGTAGAGCAGCTCACTCGTAATGAGCACAATCCCAAACTAAACACCTGAATACGTGATACATACATAGTGTAATAGACGATTTACATTGATTTTTTTCAGATTTATCAATGTTACATTGATTTAAGTTTATGCAAAATGCCGACCATATCTGGTTTATAAAAATTCAAAATTAATAAATTACACACACCTCCTGATTTCAAATCATAAGCGCTTTTTAATTGATGATACGAGGCGGGTCAAGGGCGTGATTCCAATAATATCAATAAGATATCACGTTTACATGCCCTTGACGCGACGAGTAGCAGAAATATTTTTGCGCTGGAGGTGAAATCATTACGAATACTGCTATCTCAACGTCACAGAAAGCTATGTTGTTCGCATAAGTGTCCGCTACTTAAAGGGAGTAGGAAATCGGGGATTCTTTTTGGTGTTTCCATTTATGGGCATACGATCTCACACTACGAACGTCAACAAGCCAGTCCGATACGGCTCACCGTTTTAGTCTTTATTTGGTTAAATTAAAAACGACTTTTTTGGTGAGTAACTTTGACCCTATTGGCATCACGAGAAGGCACTGTGGCGCATATTGGGAGTGAAAATTAGGCGAAAAACGTGGAAAAACGAGTGTAAAAAATGTGAGGTTATTTTTACGAAATTGAGTCACATTATATTGGGTACTACAATACAGGCATATGCGTCAGGGTTGACTTTTACGGGTGTAACGGCAAAGTCATATTCTACACATCCCGCATCAGACCTACATTCCTTGCGTATATCTACGAAGTGTCCCCTCGACTTTGTCTTTTCTACTTAAGAGGTAGAGGACATTTTTGACAGGACACTTATCGGTGCGAACCCACTCCAGAGTATACTCTCGGCAACATTCGGGTGTGTTTTATAGGTACGAAACGGCAATAACGTACTTTTTTTTGTAAAACACGTTTTTCAAAATCACGTTGACAAGTACTTCTGCGATGGGGTATAGAAATAAACTCGTCACAGTAAGCTGTGAGTGCGTTGATGAAATATTTTATGGTTTGATGGCGCTCATATCCAAAATATTGATACATTTGGGTGCTACAAACGTAACCGGACTATTAGAAGGCACGAACAAACTAAATTATCCAAGGAATCATGAATAGCTGCTTATTCATAAATTTGATGAGGAATTCGTCTTTTAGAGTCCGACAGACTGTCTAAAAACCATGCCCAATCATGAAAGTATTTGGGTAGGTGTCTTTGAGAATTTCCATATATCCGATTCTCAGAGGGTCGGATTTGGTTATTAGACAGACTGCCGTTAGTAGTTATTATTAAAACGTCATTAATGCAATTATAAATACAAATGAACAATTTTGGTGCTTTAAAAGATTTGATTGTGAGTTTAAGCGGTGATATATCCTCAACCAACAAATTAATTATTGGTCTTTCAGTTTTTGTTGGATTGAATTTTCTTCTGGCAATACTTAATATTATCTTTCAATTTAAATTGAAAAATAAAGAAAAGGACATTAATAGTTATAATTTACGAGAAGTTAAAAGAATAGAACTTCAGCACTCCTTGTATACTATGTTAGAAAGTTTATCATATTATGATGGAACCAAGGAAAATTTCAAACTTTACCATGAAAAAGTATCTGAAATAAATAAATTTATCACCAGAGAAAAACTTTTTCTCTCAAAACGATTAATACAAATATCACAACAATATACGGATTATTTTCTTAGTGTTTTAAGTGACTATCGTACTAAGAACTATGAACGTGAGATGGAGATGTTAGAACTATACAGCGTAAAATTTAACAATGGTCAACACTAACGATTATAAGACCATAACATTGCCCAAACAACTAGGCATAAATACAGTTGGTGAAATATTAAGAGTGGCAAATATTATTTTTCAGACAGAAGAGCGTGAATTACCAATGTATGCACTTGACTTATCTAAGGTAACAAAAGTAAATGCCTTAGGTATGTTAATTATTTATAAGATCATTGAATACTCTATTGAAAAGAAATGTTTTTTTCGGCCTGCAATTTTTTTTGACAAATTTATTGAGGAGAAATGGAATGAATATCAGTTTGTCCCATTGATAAATTCGTATATAAAAAGTACAGATTCTTCGCCCATGTTTAAAGATTTTAAAATTCAGCTTTCTGCTAATTTTATACTTGCTCCCCAACCTCTCTTAAGAGAAAATGATTTTACAGACAAATATCTTAAAAACAATTTTTTACCTAAAATAAGTGAATATTACAGAGGAAAAGACAAGGCGATTTCAATGATTTTTACATGTTTTAGTGAGATTCTTCTTAACTTTTGGGAACATGCTGTTGAGGATTCAAAATCAATTATGATTGCAGATGGAAATAAGTCTTATATTCAAATAGCCTGTGCTGATACGGGTAATGGTATTATTTCTACACTTCTGAAAAATGAAAAATATAGTGGATTATCAAAAGAAAAGCTGATTCTTTCGAGTGTGCAAAAGAATATTACTTCGAAGGAGAATACAAATCATATGGGATATGGATTATGGATAATAGACCAGGTAGTTACAGCGATAAAAGGTAGATTGCATTTGTTTTCTGAAGGTGTTCATTATTCGAATGAATATGGAAAAATAAAAGTAAATTCTACTAGCTACTGGCGAGGAACTATTGTTTATCTTGCATTGCCAATTGACGGTGCGAAATCATTATGTGATATTCAACATTTTAGAACAACAGTAATGGAGAGAATTAAAATTAATTTTATATGAAAGTTAAAATAAGTAGTTTTGGACCAATCATAAGTGACAAGTCTATTGGGGCGAAAATTTATTCTGAAATATCTTCATCGCTAAAAGATAAATCGGTAATTAATATCGATTTTATTGGTGTTGTAAGTATGGCTACCTTTTGTGCAAAACAAATATTTGGTAGATTATACATTGAAATGGGAGCTGATCATTTTTTTGAAAGAATAAAGTTCATAAATGTAAGCGATGACCTCAAAATTATAATAAAAATGGGCATACAGAACGCCATTGAAGAAAATAATAGCGACTAAAATTCGGGGTACAAAATTGAATTTTAAGAGGTTATACAATATTTATGTCACGCATTAGGTTCGGTGTATCTGGACAGAAAAGTAGCCCGCAATCCCCAACGATTTCATACCGCCAACCGTTGTGCTTCATGCTAAGAGAAAAGCTTCAAAAACAGGGTATCTTGGTGAAAATGTAAATATAAGTGATTAAACTGTTAGTATCTTATGGAAATAGGTTGATTAAAGTCTTCAAAAATAAGACCGTAAGTCTTTATAATATCGTATTATTAGTTTAATAAATACAAAAATGGAAACTAAGCCTTATAATGAAAAGGAATATGAAAGTCTAAGAGATGAGATAATAAAAAGAATCGAAATTAGACAGCAATTAATTTATACAACAATTACTATATCTGGAGTAATTTTGGGGTTTGGTATAAACACATCTAACTTGTCCTTTATCTTCCCACCACTTGCTTTTGCACTTACGCTAATGTGGGCTCAAAATGATTTAAGAGCACTACAAATTAGTGATTATTTACATTCCTTTGAAAACGTAGAAAGCAGGCTAGGCTGGATAACATATTATAAAAAAGTTCAAGGGAAAAGCTCTTTTAAGATTGGGTGGCCTGTAAGTATTCTTGCCCCAGGAAGTATGTTTGTCTTAACTACTGTAATGTCCGTTGGTATTGGATTGTCTCATTTTAATTGTTCAATATTAAGTTGGTCACTTTTAATTTTAGATATTTTATCTTTAATTGGTATTATATTAATGATGTTTTTGGCCAAAAAGCAAAGAGTTTCACGACGAGCAAGTGAATAATTAAAAATCCAATATTATTTTTAGTATGTTTCAACTCAATAATAGTATTATTAATTCAATAGTAGATAAAGATATTGTCCATACTATAAATTTAAATTTATATGGAATATGCATTGATGGTGTCAATATTGTTGAATTAGAAAATGGTGTGTTTAATTACCCAGAGATTAATTTAATTTTACCAACTTGTGAAAACAATGGAAAATACGCAGTTGCTCGAAAAATACCTATAGTTTCTTCCAGTCAGACTCCATACAAATACTACTTGGGGAATATTTACTATAACGATGATATAGTTTTTAACCAAAATAGCATAAAAGAAATACCTTTAGAGAATGGAGAACCCAGAAACTTTAAAGGATATAGTCTTTCATTTGAAGGAACTAAAAGTCCTTATGTTGAACTTCGGATTAATCCTAAAAACACTGGGAAATGCCCTGGGAAATGTGCCTTTTGCCATAGAAAATATTCATATCGACTAAAGCCGAATTTGCCCCGTAAAGAATATTCTCCTTCTGAAATTATAAAGTCTATTTGCAAGTCTTATAGTGATGATATTCTAAATAAAATTTCACACGTTTCAATTATCACAGAATTATATGGAAATGAAAATAAGTTTCTAAAATTTCTCAGTGGGATAAAAGATGAGTTTGAAAAGCTAGGAGAAAACAGACTTTTAAGTTTTGGTGCATGCTCACAGGATGTTAGAACATTAGAAGGTATGAGAGAGCTATACAAGCTTGTTACACCGAAAAAGTATTCATATACATTAGAAACTTTTACGAGACGAGAAGAAATCATGGGAAAGTATAAGGGTATACCAATATCTTCAGTAAAGGAAGTTTTATTAAATGCCAGAAAAGCTAGTTTTAATGAAATAAAACTCAACTATGTTTCTGGTATTGATTCATATTATGACTTTGAGCAGAACATTGAAGAGTTTAACAAACTAGACCTTGTTGATTCAATTGGTATCAGTATTTTCACTGAATTTTTTTCTAACCAAAAATGTTTAAGACATAAAGAGGCTTATGATATTGACTATTATTTGAAAATTGTGAAATTAGTAAAGAAATTAGGTATTAAATTTTATAAACCTGATTGCTACGAAATGGGGATTCCATTAAAGCTACTGGATTATTAAATTGAAAAAAGCACGAAAGCCTAATAAATAGGACTCTAAGAGGTTGGAACGACCCAGCATGGAGTTTATGCAAAACTATCCCAATGTATGCAATTAATAGGAGGTCTGCTTGATGCTGTTCAATAACCTACTTTTACAAGCCTCTCTAACCTTTCCTGCTGACGTCCGCGGTTGAGAGAGAGTCCGACAGCAAATACCAAGTGTTGACACCGAAAGAGTTTTGTATGCTGATTTATACACACCACAAGAAACTTGTAAGCCAATTAAAAATCCAATAACTCACTTACCGGAATATCCAACGCTTGGGCGATCTCATACAGATAAAAAGAGCTGGGGTTTGTTTTTCCGTTCTCAACTCTTTCAATGCTTTGCCGTTCCTTAAAGCACAAGTGAGCAAGGTCAGACTGGGTCATTCCTTTAGATTCCCGTATGCTGACGATGTGTTTTCCCAAGGCTTTAAGAAAGGCTTCCTTCTGCATGAAGCAAGTTTCCAAAATAATTTAAGAAATAATGTCAACAGATACGTTGCTTTATCAATTTTTGATTAATTTTGATGTACCTGCTTAGAATGTTTTTATTGATCGATTTCTATGATTAATCAAATTGACTTTTTCGAATAACTTCCGCAAAAAACCAATTTGGATTTTAGGCTGGAATTGAAAAAAATATTGAATAATGTAATAATCCAATATATAGTGACTAGTTCGAAGTAATAAAATGGAAAAACAAGTCTATCAATTCAACAACACTAGTCTAATTATAGACTTGCAAGGGATCACATTTGGTGACAAAGAAATAAAATGGATAGAAGTTACTGATTTTAGTTTTGCAGAACGTTATTTCAACGGTAAAGGTGGATTGAATTTTTCCGTGAACGATTGTAACCAGAAAATACAAATCGTTGAAAACACAAGTTTTATCTTCGGCAAGGCTAAAAGAAAGAAAATAGAAGAATTGAGACAGGTGGTATTTAATATTATACCCTATATGTCAACCGGTTTTATACGTAACACAGTTGCTAAAATAAAAATAGATGGTGATGTAAAAATTTCCAAAATACATTTTTTAAAGAATGGGGTTAAAATGAAACCACGAACCTCTTTCTGGACAAAAGAAATTGATATACCATATGACTCAGTTTTATTATTAATTGATAAATATAAAATGGGGTTAGTAGGAGAAGCAGGAACAGCGCCATATTTAACACTTGTGGACACACGTTCTGAGAAAGAGTTTAGGTATAGCAATAATGCCACGTATCAACCACCATATGGAGACATGTTGAAAGCGAAAATTTTATTAAATTATATTAAAGAAAATGGATTATAGAATTATTCAACACGATGAATATGTCAGCCTGTTAAGACGATTAGAAAACGCTGGCATAGTAACAATTAATGACATTTTTCAACTAAGTAAGTATGTATCCCCAAACGTGGAAGCAGATTTAAATACATCTCTTTCTTCTTTTGAGCGAGACACTATCCGTGAAATTGAATTAACAAACCTTCGAATTTTATTGGATGTATTCCATATTGTAATGAATCATAATGACCCATTGTTTTGTGCAACTGACAGGGTTAAGTATGAGTTGGTTAAGGTTTTGAAAAAGCAGATTCAGATAGGATTGCCACACTTAAGCAGTGAAGAGACCAACCGAATGTTATATGGAACTAAAATATTTGCGGGGGTACAATATGCTTTTACCAATGATGGCACTACCAATCTTAAGATTTGGGGGAAGATTCCCAAAAAGGGTTTGTTTAGCAGTCGACAGTATAAAGGTGATGAATGGATTAAAAATGTATTTTCAATATTTATAGGATCAACAGGTTCAGTTTTCAGATTTGTAGATGCTAGTAATCAAACAGAAACTGCAAATACATTTTTTAAAAATTATACTAGGGCAAAAGAAATGGCACTTTTCTATGCGCTTCTTTACATATGTGAATATATAAGCCATCATTACGAGAAGGAGTTTTCAAGTGAAAAAGATGAAACAGAAAAAGAAAAAGCAATTAGAATCTTATCTGATTTTCTGAATCTGAAAACTTCAAAATTAGTTGATGGGACACCGAATAAAAAATTGGTGAATAACCTTCTCTCAAATGCGTTATTTATTAAATTTTTTGAAGACTGCTATGATAAAGGGATATAAGATTTGAAAACAACCTTGAAAAGGTACACTCCGTCCGCTCGCCGAGTCTGAGGCACTAGAATAATAACCTGATCGGCTCACTCTTTTACTCGTTTTATACTTAAGCAATAAAAGACTTTTTCGGTGAGTCAATTGCACGCTTAACCATCGCTAGAAGTACCTGTAACGTATGTTGTGGACGAAAATGAGGTGAATAATGCGCAAAAACTATGGTGAAAAGTGTACGGTTGCTTTTTCAGTAAATTTGTAGCAACTCATCCAGTCCTCGATCCGAATAACACTTGAGGTAACTTTGACCTGCGATAAAACAAAATATTTTGCGTGCATCACAGTTGCCGAACAAGAAATATTCCTAGCTTTACCACACCAAACTACCGATGATCCATTACAATGAAACAAGGGGCTGATTTTAAGCGTTTAGAAATATTTAGAAATGGATATATTCCACGTAATGAGGCGTAAAGCAAAATCAAATGAGGGTATGGGCAGTGATGGTATAGGGGAGATAAAGGGCATAGGTGTGTTTTTATATATTAGTTATGCGCAATTAAAAAACAAACCCCTTGGTAATGTCAGAAATAGATTTTAAATACTACATATTTGGGTCTAAAGATTCAATAGATACTGATGTCTTAATTGTGCATCCTGAATCTACAGGAATGGAATCAGATAGTTTATTAATAAAACAAATAAATTTGGATTACCCTAACACTCGTAATTGGAATATTAATATCATTCAAATTATTGATGGGGTTATAGTTAATTCTATTCCTTCAAAGGGTTATCCTGATAGCGTTAATAACAGTTTATTTGAAACTTATAATCTGCACAACCAGAAACACCCATTTCCGCTTGAAAGAAAAGTAACCCGTGACATTTCAAAAGCGATAGAGAAATGTCTAGTGGCGATTTTTACTTTTTATAAAAAAACGAAAAATCACGAACTATATAGGTCAATTCCAAAGGATATTAAAAACGGAAATGCAGAGCTGGAAGATAGATTATTTTTTCTCGAAAAAATTGATTTTAACACATTGCCCTTTGATGACGAAAATAGAAATAAAAATGCTTTTAAAAGTTTAGCTTTTCATGTTGGACAAACTATATCATTGATAGACGGAATCGAGATTTATACAAAACAAGAATTGGTATTTCATCATCCTGATTTAGAATACTTAATAAAAAGACTTGCTATTGATAAAACTGATATTATCAATAATAATATTATAACTCTAAAAGGTTCTATAATTAAATATTACACAATAAATAGGAATTAGACAGTAATGAAGTTAGAGAGGAATGAAAAATGTATATGTGGCAGTGGAAAAAAGAATAAAAGTTGCTGCAATCATAAAGAAATTAAAGATGATGATTTCTATAAACTTTTTTATGATTACTCAGTTAAATCTCTTTCATTTGATGAAGCTCTGTTAGTAGAATCAATTGAAAAATTAGAAGGATTCTTGAATTATTCCCATTTATTGGCTGAGCATAAAAGGCAGATTAAGTTAAATTTAGTTGGTGCATATCAACGAAGAGGGCAACACAATAAGGCTCTCCAACTTATTGCTGAGCTAGAAGAAGAAAAGATAAATCTCAAATCTCATCTATATATTTATGTTACTCAGTTGAAAGCAAAATCACTTTCGGCTATTGAAGAATTTGAACTTGCGACTAATGTTTTAGACACTATTATTGATAATTTGCTAATTGCAACTGATAATAAGGAAGGTGCAGGATTATTTCTGGTGGAAGCAAGTAAAATATACATTTATGGAGGTGAAATAGAGAAGGCACATAAATGTTTAGAAAAATCTGTCTTTATTCTTAAAGATGATGAAAAAGAAATAGAACACTATGAGCGAGCAAAGTCAAATCAAGCAATTTTAATGTTGCATAGTGAGGATGAAGGAACTATTGAAAGAGGAGTAGAACTCATAAATGAATCAATCAACGCAAAAAGTAAAACAGGAGACTTAGAAGGTTTAGGGACAAATTACTGTAATCTGGGGCTGCATTATTGGAGAAAAGAAGATTATAAAGGAGCTATAGCATATCTAAGGAAAGACTTATGGATAACAAGAAAGATTGGAGACTTGCATGGAGTTGCAATTAGTCTAAGGAATCTCACTTCACTATATATAATCCTTAAACAGTATAAACAAGCAAAAAGATTAGCAAAAGAATCTATTGAAATTGGCAATAATATCAATGATACAGCTATAATTGAAAAAGCAAATTTTCAGTTAAACCAAGCAATTGAATACAGTAAACAGGCTGGTATTGCAAAAGAACCAACAGGAGAGAAAGCCTTATGTGTTTGTGAAAGTGGCAAGAAATATGGTGAATGTTGTGGAGAAGCAGACCACGAACCAATTGATTTTCCAATGCGTTTTTCTGGGGTTTCAGAAGAACTTAAAGATATATCAAATAAATATAAACATTCATCTAGGTTAGATTTTATTTTTAGAGACAGCAATCAGTCAAATGAGCGGTTAGCCTGGACGAATGTGGAAATTAAAAATGGATGGTATAAGCTTTCTGAATTACCTGATATGGCAAATATTTATCTGTTGTCAGCAAAAGAAATATTAGAAGGAATAAAATCTGATAAAGATTCAATTCACAATCCTCTATCCTGTTTATTACTATCAGTATCAGCACTGGAAGCATACATCAATCAAGTAGCATATTTCTTAGATGATGTTAAAAATTATCCTGAATCCAATTTACATAGTTTTCCAGAGGAATTTGGGGAAGGTGTTTTTGAATTTCAAAGAAACACTGAATTAACTAATAAGTGGCAGATTCTAGGGAAATGCATTTGTGAAGAAATGTGGTCACCAACACAGAAATTATGGGATGATTTTAAATCACTAATATCAATTAGAAATGAATTTGTGCACTTCAAATTATACGAATATGAGCAAGTTATTCCTGCACCAAAAACAACTCATCCAATATTAAAAAAATTACCTAGAGAAGTTGAGATTAGAGAAGTGTTTCATTCATGGCCAATAAGAGTGTTAACTCCAAGTTTAGCTGAATGGTCAGTTAATACAGCAGACAAAATGATTAAATACTTTAAAAAACAATATGAACAAAAAAGAATAAAAGCGCATAATAATGTATAAAAATAATAGCCGAGACAGTAGTATATTCAAGGGTTGTAGCCCGCTTCAACTTTCGTGTAACTTGATAGGAAAGTGCAACGCAATCGGCTACTATTCTTATACTAAACGTTCGGTAGTATAATAGAATACGTACATCATGAGTAACACGTCTTGGAGACATCATTATATTCCACAGTTCTATCTAAAAGGTTTTACATCAAACAACGGAACATTTAAAATATTTGATGTAGTAAAAAATAGGTTCATTAAAGGTGGAAAAGACTTTTTTCCAGAATCATATTTTTTTGAAATAAATAGTAATACTGTAATTGCTAATAATGAAAAAGATGATTTTATTGAAGATACGTATATGAAATTTGATGGCAACGCTAGTGAAATTCTCTATAGGATTATAGCATCGACTTCTTCTGATGACTATAATTTAAGTGATGATGATATTGCAGAACTACAATATTTTATCGGCTTAATGTATTGGAGAATACCCACAAACAGAGATTTGTTAAAGACTCTGGTTCAGAGCAAGAGATTTAAGGACTTTGGACTTAAATTTCAAAAAGACTCTCAAAATATAGATGATGAAAATTTTGAGAACGAAGTAAAAAATAATCCAAATTTCTTAAAATTCATTAAATATGTATATCCTTCATACTCATATTACGAAACATTTGATTGTAATACCCCAATACATATCATATCTATGAATGAAGGTGGGCCATTAGTTTGTGGAGATAATCCTATAATTTGTAGAAATCCTGATTCTTTCAATATTTATACAGATGATCTTATTTTTCCATTATGTAGTACACGATTATTCATTAGAGGAGATTCATTAAGAGAGTATTCCGAAAACGAATTTTCTGGTTTTTTGAAAATATTGATGGATACACTGATATATAAGCAAGCAGTAAAATATGTTAGCTGTACAGATGTGAATTATTTATATGCACTGGATGAATTCTTTGATAAACATTTTGGAAACCTTGCAAAGCTACGTGAATCAGTTATGAAAGGGTTGCTAAATTACAACGCCAAATAATACATAATACTTTTTAGAAAATTACGATCTGAAATTGAGCATTTTAGCTTTTAGCAACCACATCAACGCGAGCCGCCGCGAGTTGAGCTTCCGGTGTGGAAAAGGGAGCCGCAGGCGATTTCCGCTACGTTTACGCAAGGCGCTGGCGTTGTTTTTGTCTTGAGGGAAAGCCACGCGGGTAGATCAAAAACCATGACAGCAACGCAGCCGGAAGCGACCAGCAGGCGAGCATAAACTATGAGAATCGTAGAGATTTACGATGTGCTGAGGCACGAAGCTCTTCGGAAAGATCGGGAGATTCGGGTGATCGAACGACGAAGACTTGCACAAAATCATGCCTGATCTGTTATTTAACAGCCGGAACGGTGACAAGTGTTCATGTATGATTACGGTCAATCAGGCGGGATTTTTGCGTCAAGGAGTGAGGAACTCCGCTTTTCCTGTTTCTAATCCTGTCTAATGCCTCTCCACTCAATCCACCATTCCCATTACATATATACTTTATTATCAGTGTTGTACAGCGATGCTTTTACTTCAAAAACACCCGTTTGGATAGATTGTGTCTTTGCGGAATAATCGTGCAAAAACACCCATGTATACAACCTTTATTTGGGCCTTCAACGATCATAATCTTGGTGACTAACACAAAATCAAATCAGGGTTGCGCATTTCAGATTAAACCGTAAATTTGAAGTCGTAGAAAAGAATCATCCTAAAACAATCCAAATGCCGTTATTCCAGAAGTCGGTTCTCAACAAATATCTAAGGGAACAAAACGATTCAGTTGTTCATTCAGCATTCGAAAGGTTCCAAGCATATTTCAATAATCCCCAGATTCAGCAAAACATACTGAACAGTAAGGAGGAGCAGTTTCAAGAAGGGTTCCTCCTGGAACTCTTCGTTCGTGTGTTTGGATTTGTTATGAACCCCAATCCGGATTTCAACTTAACAACAGAGTTTAAAAACGAAAAGGGTGCCCGGAAAGCTGATGGCGCTGTTCTTATTGATGGGAAAGCAGTCGCGGTGATTGAATTGAAATCGACCAAAACAAAAGACCTAGAAACCATACGACAGCAAGCATTCGATTACAAATCAAATCAGAGCAGCTGCGTTTATGTCATTACATCTAACTTTCAAAAGCTCCGGTTTTACATCAATCATGCTGTGGAGTTTGAAGAGTTTGACCTCTTTTCTCTTACCGAGGATCGGTTCAGCATCTTGTACTTGTGCCTGAACAGCGCAAATCTGCTTTCAGACTTACCTCTTAAGATAAAGAATGACTCCATACTGGTTGAAGAACAGATAACCAAGAAGTTCTATGATGATTATTCCAATTTTAAAAAGGATCTTTTTGACAATATTGCGCTACGAAACTTGGACATAGATGGTGTCACGAAGCTTCACCTATATAAAAAGACTCAAAAGTTGCTTGATCGGTTCCTCTTCATCTTTTTTGCTGAAGACCGCAATCTGTTACCTCCCAACTCCATTTCACGAATGATTAAGCGTTGGAATCTCCTGAGTGAAGAAGATGCCTACAAACCACTTTACGACATATACAAGCAGTACTTTGGATATATTAATACCGGAAGAAAAGGAAAAACCGCCGAGGGTGATATACATGCATATAACGGTGGTTTGTTCTTACCGGATGAGATACTTGACCGGATTATTATTGACGACGAGGTACTGTTAAAGCACACTACCATATTAACCAATTACGATTTTGAGTCACAGGTTGACGTCAACATCCTCGGGCACATCTTTGAACATAGCCTGAATGAAATTGAGAGCACCACAGCTGAACTTGAGGGGGTTGACTTTGACAAACAGAAGTCAAAGCGTAAGAAGGATGGCGTTTTCTACACACCGAAATACATAACAAAATATATCGTTGATAACACCGTCGGTAAGCTATGTGAGGAGAAGAAAACAGAACTTGGTATTGTTGATGAAGAATTCACTCCCAATCGACAAAAAGACACCAAGCGTAAACTACTGACAAACCTTGAAGCATACAGGTCATGGCTGCTTGAGCTCACCATTTGCGACCCGGCTTGTGGTTCCGGTGCGTTTCTCAACCAGGCGTTGGAGTTTCTAATCACTGAGCACCATTATATTGATCAACTCAATGCCCAACTTTTCGGAAGCACAATGGTGTTTCAGGATGTGGAAAATCAAATCCTGGAGAAGAACATCTATGGGGTTGACATTAACGAAGAGAGTGTTGACATAGCAAGACTATCACTTTGGTTGCGTACCGCCCACCGCGGGAGGAAACTCACCACACTCAACAACAATATCAAATGTGGTAACTCGCTCATAGATGATCCTGAAGTGGCAGGAGATAAAGCTTTCATTTGGGAGCGTGAATTTCCGGAAATATTTGCAAAAGGAGGATTTGATGTGGTGATTGGAAATCCACCTTATTTGAGGATTCAAGGTCTCAGAGAATCCTATCCAAAACTAACTAAATATTACGACAGTAATTACGTCTCAGCTACTGGTAATTTTGATATTTATGCACTTTTTATTGAGAAATCTTATCACCTAATAAATGAAGAAGGGATTGTTTCTTTTATCCTACCTCATAAATTCTTAATCGCTGATTTTGGAAAAGGTGTTCGGGGTTTTCTGCTTCGTAATAATGCAATAAGTGAAATAGTACACTTTGGTTCCGAGTTAGTATTTAAGGATGCTACAACTTATACTTGCATCATTTCAATATCTAAGAAGATGAACACTAATCTTTGTTTTAAACATTCGAACCCACTACTGTTGTTTAGTGGAACACCTTTTAGTCATATACTTTATGAAAAATTAGACGAAGGTCAATGGATTTTAAATGAAAATAAAATCGAGAGCATACTTGAGAAGGTTTTTAAGCAGCCATTACAGCTTAAAGAAATTTTTGATCGATTTGTACAAGGCATAATCACTGGAAAGGATGCTGTTTATTGCGTTATAGGTCAGCTTCAAGGCGATTACTTAGAAATCGTAGATGAGTCTGATACTAGATTTTTAATTGAAAAAACCATTTTGAAACCACATTTAAGAGGGGAAGATGTTAGTAAGTATAAACGATTATTCAATAATGAATGGTTAATTTTTCCGTACAAGATTAGTTCAGGCAGAGCTGAATTGTATACTCATAAGGAGATGCAAGATAAATTTCCAAAAGCACTATATTACCTTAATCAACATGAAAAAGGTCTTAGAGCTAGAGAAAATGGAAGTTTTGATAATGACAATTGGTATCAATATAGCAGAAATCAAGCGATATCAGTACTTGAACAGCCTAAAATAATAACGCCTGAAATATGTTACGGAGGGAGCATGACAATAGACAGGAATAGTTTTTATCACAATAGTAAATGTCATTCTTTGCTACTTCATGAGGATTGTGGATATAGTCTTGAATCAATATTACCCTTCTTGAATAGTCAATTATTTTGGTTTTATCTTTCCAAAACGGGTAATGTTTTGAGAGGTGGTTATGTTGGAGTCAAACGTCGAGTTATGGAACTATTTCCCGTTCCTGAACCTGATATCATTGATCACGAGTTGTGTAGCAGCTTTACTAAAAAGTTAATGATCGCAGTTGCCGAACTTCAGGATATTCAATCACTATTTATTGAATTATTAAAAAGTAAGTTTGGTTTATTAAAACTAAGCAAAAGACTCCAAAATTGGCATGAGTTAGAATTTAGTGAATTTCTGAAAGAGCTCAGCAAAGCGAAGGTGAAGCTAAGCTTATCAGAAGAAGCAGAGTGGATGCAATACTTCAATGAGCAAAAGCAAAGGGCTCTATCCCTCAAGGCTGAAATTAACCGAATAGACAAGGAGATAGACCAGATGGTATATCAACTGTACGGTTTAACCGAGGAGGAAATCAGGATTGTAGAGGAAAGCTAATGGGGATGTGAGAAATACACATCTGTTACTGATCATTTATAATCAATTCCCCAGTAATAAATGAATTTACTGTATTGGTACGATTAGTGCCCACTCGGTTTTTTATAAAAAAACGATTGAAAGTAATAAAAATTAAGAAATCTTTGATAATTAATAAATTGAACGTCGATTACTTTCTTATTATCATCAAGAGGTATTGGATGGCCTACAATTTCTGCTATTCTATTAATCAATTCATCAGCTTCCTCGGTTGGTAGTACGTCCTTATTCCTAATCAAAAAATTAATAATATCTTCAAGTAGTTTAAGGTCAGTATTTTGGAATATAGAAATTGAAAAATCAGGATCTGTATAATAATATACACCTCTTTTTTGCGCAATGGGTGCTTTAAATCCCAACTGACCTTCCCTCATAACTTTCAAGTCGTCATAAATTGTCCGCTCGGAAACTGGATATTCACGGCCTGTATATTTATCTAACGCAGCTGAGCAAGCCTTTTGTAGCCTCTCTCTAGTGCAGGCAACAGTCGTATTTCTTATACAAGTATCAATTGTCATATAACGAATAAGTGCATTACGATTTGTGGGCATAGAATATTTTTTTTTGACTTTTTTTGACTTTTTTTTGACTTTTTTTTTGACTGCAGAAAGGCTGCATAAAAATGGTTTTTCTTTGCGCCAAAATATAATAAATAATTGATATGATGACTGAAATCACGAAAATAACTACCCTTAAAATGCTGCCTTCCAAAGGTCTGTTTAAGGCATATGTCAGGAGTACCGGACATTCAGTCTTGATTTCAAAATCAGTATTAAACAATAACACTCATATATATGAAAGTACCGAGATGGAGAGCTCCTCCTTAATGAGCACAAATCAGAATCTTGATGGTCGGAATTTACCTACGAGATTTACTTTGCAAAATACTTGTCTTCCACGAAGAGTGCAACTTCTTACCCCTCAACTGAGAAACATATCTCATGAGGTGAATCTGAAAGAGGTGCGAAACGCTGTTGCAAAGGGCGAAGATCTTACGTGGAGGGCTTTAAATATTTATAATTTCTCTGGTAATATTAGTGCCAGAGATAAATTTTTTCAAATACATATATCATGAATACAAATTCAAAAAATACAAACAAAACAAAAATTACTTTCATTAACCCATTAACAAACCAAAAAGTTAAGGTTAAATTTAGAATAGATCCAAAAGTTGAAGCAATTGATTTCTCAGGCATGAGCTATGAGGATCTTGTTAAATTGTTGCGTAAAAATATTAAGAAAGTGAAAAAGTTAAAAGGAATTCTCTCTGTAAAGGAGAATGCTATTTCTTTCTTTCGGAGTTTAATAAAAGTGTCTGAAAACGATCCCGAAATGTTAGAAAAGACCTTGGCCCTGATTTCAAACTTTCAACTTAAATTAAATCTTGTGTGCTTACTTGATGATATGCAGCCAATGTGGGATGATGATGAATATATACTTCTGAAGTATGAAGAAATAAAAGGTGCAGCCTAAATACCTATGCTGAAATTTATAAATAGAACAGTTGTATAAGCCAACTGAAGAAAACTTTGAAGTTTTGATTTATTAATTTGTGATTGATGTTTGGTTAACCCCAGGACTAAAATGGTCTTGGGGTTTACCTCTCGGTAAAAATAGCTAACATATTGTATCAATAATGGCTCAAAATGTCACAACTTTATTTTATTTTAACTATGATATAGATATGAATATTAACTATTTACAGTAAATTAAATACACAAACAACGCTCAAACACCAGTAAAATGAATGACAACCAAACCGGTCAGATTATCGTGAGACTGGACCACGAAACGCATCAGCAATGGCTAGCAGTTTGCGACACCTTCAAAGGAACCACCCGTTCCGATGTCTTCCGACGCATAATTAAAAGACTTCACTCCTCGATTGAGGAAACCAAAAACATTGAAAATTATGGATAATAAACCAACAACACATTACTACCTTCTTCCCGATGGTCGTACTGCCGACAATATGAAGCTAGCCTGTGAAATGATGGGCTTGGGCGCACAGGGCTTTAGGGCCTTGATTCGCAAAGGTGTAGTTAAAAAGATCACCTCAGAAACTGAAAGGTATGAACGAAATAGCACTACAAGCCCCCTACGGTAGGATTCACATGAATGTAATGAAACGAAACGATATCACGCCAAAGCAGAAGCTGGTTTATGCAATCATTGCAGCTAAGCAAGGCGAAACGTTTTATGCAAAGCTCAGTCAGAAAATGATAGCAGAGGCACTCGACATAAGCGAGAGGTATGTTTCGACAACAATAAACCAACTTATCGGATATGGACTTGTTGCGAAAGAAAAAAATGCAACATACTCCACAATCAATAATGGTCGTCAATACGGTATGGTGGAGGTGGATATTTTGATCACAACCAACCTATCCAAGGAGGCAAAATACCTTTACCTGATATACTGTACGGTGGGAAGTAAGGAGTACGATGCAAACACATGGGGCAGCAAAAAGGTTTGTGCTGAATTTAAAATTGGGATGACAACCTATCAAAACGCTCATAAAGAGCTAATCGATAAAGGCATCCTAAAGGTATACGGTAAGGCCTCTGGACATGGAGTACAGACATCCAACATGAATAGAATTCTACGAGTTGACAAGTTCGAGATATCCCGTCCTGCATCCTGGACACCCTCAGAGCCACTTGACATTGACTCAATGATGGAGGAAATACTTTTAGATGAACAGTCGGTAGAGCCAGTTCATGAACTCTCAGTAATTGAAAACATGAACAGTGAGTATAACCTAACCGGAACAGTGGATAGAACGAATAGTAACCTTAATATTAACCTTAATAATAACCTTAATATTACAACTAACGAGGGTATGGACCCTCCGGAAGTTGTATCTCAAACGAGGAACATAAACGAAGAAGAAGAAGAGGTGCAAATGGATGAAGCTAAAATAGCCCTCTTTGGGAAGTTGGCGTATAAGAAGTCCCGAACCGTAGAAGCTGCAGCGAAAATTCTAACCGATATCCATGATAAAGCAGAACTACCCTATCTACCTGAGTATACCGACGACGCAACATTACTGAAGAAAGCTTTTGTGGCATTTGACACGATGCGGGAATCGTTGGAAGAACATGGTGTTGATACCTCAGGGTTTGGTTTGGACTGTGATGACTTGACCCTGTTTTTAAGCTTCTATAAACGGGTTGGCCCACTATCTGAGGATAGAATCATCTACCATGTAAGGCGAGTTGTACAGCTAGGTATGGAGAAGGTGGGGAAGAAGTACATCGCATTCAGCTACTTGTTTTCGGAATTCGCTGAGTTGAAACAGGAGCCAGTTTTTGTATGACTCCGAACATGATCACATGCCATCGTACAGGCGCATGAACGCCTCGTATTCGGACTGGTAGGCTTCTGGATCATCCTGGATGATTTGTTCTGCATAGCCAGGGTAATAGATCTCATCCAAGAGATCACGGAATGGTAGCTCCCACTTCTGGAGCAGTTCGGCTTGTTGCTGTTCGTTCGCATCAATTGGATTGGGAGTTGATTGGTAAGGATTCATAACATATTGCACAGGCCGTCTGTGACTTGTTTGGGTATGCGGCACACCTGTTGTTTATAAATGGCCTTCATCAGCGAAGGAGTAATACCTGTCATCTGTTATTATCAAGTGATCAAGGACATTGAGTTCGAGGAGCTTTCCGGCATTGACGATAGTTTTTGTGAGGTTGACATCGTTTTGTGATGGCTGGATGTTGCCGGAAGGGTGGTTGTGGACCAGTATGATGGATGATGAATTAGCTTTGAGAGCTGCTTGAAAGATCATCTTTGGATCTGCGACGGTTCCTGCGAGCCCTCCCTTGGAAATGAAGGAAAAGCCCAAGCAGTTGTTGGCTCTGTTAAGCAACAGGATTGCGAAAGACTCACGGTAGTGGACATCCTCCCACTGCATCCGGATTAGGTCGAAAGCATCCTGCGAGGAGAAGACTTTTGGTCGTTGTGAAGCCTTGACCTTCGGATTGTAGGTGATCCGTATCTCAGAAATTGAAAATAGATTGAGCATGATAATTCGCCCATCGCCGCATGGGACTTCGTTTGGGTACTCGGCACACCTGGTTAGAAAATGATCGAGGTGCCTATGCAGTGGGCAGGGTTGTGCTGCTATACTACTGCAGATGGTCGTATGGTTACGGTACAAGGCACAGGACTGTCTAACTGCTCAGGTGCAATGATGTCGACATGGGTTTTTTAAAATGAAACGGAAATTTGAAAACGGAGAGCCAGGAAAAATCGTTTTCCCAATTAATCGTGCGCAAAATTGGTATTAAAAAAGCTTTCCCATGGATCGCGAAGGGTGGGGGTAAAAGACTAGTGGGGGCATCTGTGGAAGACACCCCCAAAATTTTAAAAATAATTTTTTGTGATCAGTGGTTACAGAAGCGAATCAAACACCTTGGACGCTGCGTCATCAACTTCGTCATCGGAGAAGCTCCTGAGGTAGGTCTGGGTGGTCTTGAGATCGCTATGCCCAAGCATTTGAGAGATGATTTCAATGCGGACACCTGATTTGTATTGGAGCTCAGCGAAAGTGTGACGGGCAGAATACATGGTGATTTGTTTGATGCCAATTTCAACTCCAATCAGCTTGAGACGGCGGTTGATATTCCGGTTGACGTCTGATATACGATACTTGGGAATATCTCCCTCACGCATGTAAGGGAATAGGTAAGGCGAATCGTTTTGAAAATAACGAAGGATATCCATTGCTTGGCCAACGAGCTTTATCTTCATTTGCTTTCCGGTCTTTTGTCTACGGTAAACAAGTACGTCACCCTCAAGGTTCTTTTCGGTCAGCTGAAGCATGTCCATCAGATTGATGCCTCGGGCGTAGAAAGAGAATAGGAAGATTTGTTTTGCGGTTAATTGTGCCTCTGACGTTGGGTCGTAGTCAATCAGCTTCTTCAACTGCTCTCGATTCAAGCTTTTTTTACGGGCTTCGTTCTTTATACGGGCAATGTTAAACCGTTTGTAAATGTTCGGTTCGGGAAGGTCGTTAAGTTTGCAGTATTCGTAGTGAATCGCTCTCAAAATCCTGAAATACCCACCATATGTATTTGGTTTATTCCCAAGATTAATGTGATAGTTTTCAAAACCTTTCAGGAATTTATAGCTTATTTCAGAAAATTCGATTTCTAATGAAGCATATTTTGAAAGGGATGCATGGCAGTTGCTATATGTTCGATAACTACCATGCCTGTTTGTGAATTTGAGTTCATCTAGCTTCCTAACAAAGACACTATCCAGGGTAACGCCAATTGAGGGCTGCTTTACCGAGTTATACTTCCGCCAAAATTCTTCATACGAAAAATCTTCATCAGGCAAATCGCCATTTATGACCTCCTTCAGTTTGGCTTTTATATGATCAATTTGTTGATTCAGTGTTAAGAACTCAACTTTGTTTTGAGTGAATATTTCATGGATTTTATCCCATTCATTTTCATGAGCAGAATATGGAAGCTTAAAATACTTAGCCGGATAATTTAGGTGGGACACTCGAATGAAAAGACGATACTCCCCATTCTTCATTCTGTTCTTGAGAACAATTTTTGTTTTTGCCATATCAATAGGATTATGACATGGTCGGTTTTTGTAAAATTAATCAATGTAAAAATCAATGTAGTTCCCAAAATCAATGTAAAACACCATAAAAAGCTATTGCAAAAACGGGCGGTATGAAATTTAAAATCGGTGTTAGATTATCATTTACCCGCCGTTTTAAATAGGTGAAAAATACACTGATTGTACAAGAACGCAATTCGTAACAGTTTGCTATACTGAACTAAACACGGGGCCCTCAACATCTATACAAAAGATGTAGCTTATTGCCACACATATTTGAAATTACGTTTATCTTTGCACCTCAAAAAAACGAAGGCCTTCTTAGCTCAGTTGGTAGAGCAGCTCACTCGTAATGAGCAGGTCGCGGGTTCGAGTCCCGTGGAAGGCTCTTTTTTTTCAAGCGATTTCTGTCTTAATACCTGTTTCAGCATTTCAAAAATGCTACCTTTGGTGTGCTAAATATCTAAGACCACTATAACCACTTTTTAAGTATCAACTTATATGCACCCATTATTTCCAATCGTTTGGTTTGTATTTGCTCCCATATTTTTAATGGGTCAGGACTCCATCACAATCGATTATACAATAGAATTATAAGAAAATATTAATAACAAATAGGTCTGTGCAAAAATGATGGAAGAAGCAAAAAAATTCTGCTCCCAAACGGCAATATCCATTACCACCTTTTTTGGCGGACCCTTGGCCGCAGGAATATTGATTCGTGAAAATTATAAAACAATGGATGAGGAAAAAAAGGGAAATCATGCGCTTATGATCGGAATCGCAGCCACCCTGTTTTTGTTCTCCGGTATATTTATCATGCCCGAAAATATCCTTGATAAAATGCCTCAATCACTGATTCCATTGGTTTATACCGGCATCATTTTTTGGATTGTGGAAAAAACTCAGGGACATGTTTTAAAAGCTCACAAAGAAAACAAGGGTGAATTTTATTCGGGTTGGAAGTCGGCTTTAATTGGTGTTATATCCTTGGGTATTATTCTGTTTTTCATTGGTTTGTCGGCCTTTATCGCAGGAGACTTGTCAAAAAATCAACCTGATTTTGACCTGGAAGCTTATGACAAGGGAATAGCACTTTTTTCAAAAAATGAAGAGGTTTCAGTTGAAGTGTTCAACACCCTCGACACAGCCGGCATTGATTACCTGGTAAAGGAAATGAACAAGAATATTATTCGCTGGCAGGAAAACAAGGAAATTATAAAAAACATCAATTCCATTGAAAATTTGCCTGAGGAATTGACCATTCTAAATGAAAAACTTGATACCTATTGTAATTTACGCATCGAGCATTTCCGATTGATAGTAAAAGCCCTTTCGGAAAACACCGACAAATATGATAATCAAATGCAATTTACCCAACAGAGAATTGAGAAAATTATTGAAGAACTTAAATAGAATACCTGTCATGTAAGCCATCCGTTATTTCATTTTATATTTGCTCCCTTACAATTCATGCCTAAAGGACAAAAAAATGAAACAAAAAGAACTTTCCGAATTAACAGATCAGGAACTGTTGGCCGAAGCCAAAAAAATGAAATCGGCTACCATCATGAATGCGTTTTTAATCGGTTTTCTTATAGGTATAGTCATTTACAGTGTCGTGAAAAACAGTTGGGGACTTGTTACGCTGATCCCTTTGTATCTCGCATATAGGCTGATCAATAATTCGCCATACAACACCAAAGAATTAAAAAAACTATTGAAAGAAAGGAATTTTAAATAAGTAGCGGCGACAACGTAAATCAAGGCAGCGACAGCAATGTTTTCGGCAGTGATGGTCAATATTTTCATGTTATTCAAAATGAACCGGATACCGGTTGTTTGGTCTTACCTCTGCAATTCACCGTTTACCGAAACAAATTTGGATTAATTTTGATACCACCAACCCAATATCTAATGAAAGCATACCTGCTGTTACTGGTTCCTCTTCTGATGTCGTCTCTGTCGTTTGGACAAACCACCTACTTTACCCAATTGGCCGACTCAGCCATGACGCTCACCTACCAACGGGTACAATACGACCCCTCCTATTTTTCAATCGGATATCCGGGAGGTGACATACCGTCGAACAAGGGTGTGTGTACCGATGTGATAATCAGAGCATACCGCAAAATGGGGGTTGACTTGCAAAAAGAGGTGCATGAAGACATGGCAACGCATCTTGACTGCTATCCCACCAAATGGGGGTTGTCGCAACCCGATAAAAACATCGACCACCGAAGGGTACCCAACCTGATGACCTACTTTGCACGACATGGATCTACCCTGACCATCAGCAACAAACCGGAAGACTACCTCCCGGGCGACGTCGTGTGCTGGAATTTGGGTG
Source organism: Bacteroidales bacterium (assembly GCA_965140775.1). Taxonomy (GTDB): domain Bacteria; phylum Bacteroidota; class Bacteroidia; order Bacteroidales; family F082; genus UBA6244. Next base: position 4,325,373 of record OZ223471.1, read on the forward strand.
GATCGGTAACGCATATTGGCCTGGTGTCCAACAAAAAATCATCCGATAACACGAGGCCGCTGATCATTCACAACATCGGTGCTGGGCAAGTACTCGAAGATTGCCTGTTCAACTATACCATCATCGGACATTACAGATTCCGGCCTTGATATATCAAACAGATTGAAGTAATGGAAAATGGTCGATGGCGAGGAAGGCGATAAGGAAAAATCTACTTGGTATAATAATGTAAAGTCACATCAAATACCAACACCTGATCGCCATAAGCTCTTCCGAAGGTACAATCAACTTGATTTTTCCTCCTTCCCCAATAAGCGGAATACCTTCCTGCCATCCGGCAATCAGGTTGGCAAGTTTGAAGGTTTTGAATTCGCCCTGATCGATGGTTGTTCCACCCAGGATATAGGCATGGTAAGTAACCGTAACCGTGGAGCTCAGCGTGGGATGCGCACCCACACCCGGAACCGAAATAACATAGTAAAGTCCTGAGTCGGTAAATTGACCTTGTAGTTGATTTTTAAGTACATATTCTAAAATCAATTCCCTTTCGATGGGGCTTTGGTCGGTATCTTTTTTGCAGGAGGTCGCGACAAAAAGAACAAAAGAAACAAGAATTATTTGAAAGAAAGTAAAGGATATCTTTTTCATAAACAATGATTTACTGAATTGTAATTTAGCTTTCAATCGAGCAAATGAAACATATATGTAACTGCCTTTTTTGCTAAATCCGATGGCATAACTAGGAAATTTGATTCGATTAAACATGATTTTAACGTGTGTACACCATGATTCTGACAATTTTAAGTGTATATTTGCTTGAAATGTGCCTAATACAAATCAAAACTTATTGCCATGAAAAAATTTATTCTCCCTTTGGTTTTTGTTTTCCTGTATGCCTGCAGTCCGCTAACCGTCACCAGCGACTGGGATAAATCCACTGATTTTAACAGCTTTACCAGCTACAGTCTGTATCCATGGGATAAACACAACGACTCCATTGTTAATCCCTTTCAAAAGGAACGTCTGATTGCTGCCATGAAAGATCAAATGAATATCCGCGGATATGAATTTAAAGAAGAGGGTGGCGATTTGGTGGTGTCGCTTTACATCACCCTGAAAAATCAAACGGGATACAATACCTACACCGACCACTACGGCATGTATGGTCCGGGTTGGGGATATGGTGTACCATGGGGTTTCTATGGTGGCATGTATGGATATGGTGGCGTTTCTAATACCACTGTTACTCCGTTCAATTATACCGAAGGAACCTTTGTGATAGATGTATTTAATGCCAAGGATAAAAAACTCGCCTGGCAAGCTGTGGGTTCGGGTGTGGTAAGCGATAATCCCCAGAAAACCACGAGCAATATTCCCAAAGGAATGGCCAAAATGTTTGCCACCTTTCCAAAAAAACCGGTAAGTAAAAAATAAACCATTCATTTCTAATTCAACTACCGATGAAAAAACTGCTGATACCTGTGATGTTGTTGTTTCTGTTTTCGTGCAGTTCGTTGCAAGTCACCAACAATTACGACAAAAATGTTGATTTTAAATCGTTTACCACTTTTAGTTTGTATCCGTGGGATAAGCAAAACGATTCGTTGATAAATGATTACGATAAGCAAACCATTATTAATTCGGTTAAAAATGAGATGACCCGTCGTGGATATCAATATGTGGAAAAAAATGGCGAGCTGATCGTTTCCATGTTTGTGATACTCAAGAACAAAACCGAATATCAGGCTTATACCAATCACTACGGTGGATATGCCGGTTATGGCGGAGGCTGGGGTTATTATGGCGCTCCATGGGCTTACGGATATGGCTGGGGACCGGGATATAGCAGCACTACCGTAACGAGTCGCGATTATGTACAAGGCAGCTTGTTGATCGACATTTTTGAGCTCGAAGGCAAAAAGCTTATCTGGCAAGGCATTGGAACCGGCGAAGTGGATGATGATTTGGCCACACGTGATAAAAACCTGCCCAAAAACATTTCGCATATCTTCAGGAGATATCCGATACCGAAAAAGTAAGGAACATGTGTGAGTCGGTGTATTTATCGACTTCTTCTGCCGTAGGATTGTCATTGTATGTTTGCATCCCGGGCGCCGAATCACTCAGTGGTTTTGTCATCCTGAGCGCCAGCGAAGGATCTCTGACCAAATAACATAGAAAATCGTTGTTATTAGTACTCAGACGTTTGAGATCCTTCATTCCGCCGTGCTTCATTCAGGATGACAAAAAGGTATTGCTTTTTTTACCAAACAAACAAGTCGGTTGTCATCCTGAGCGCCAAATCACTCAGTGCTTTTGTCATCCTGAGCGTTAGCGAAGGATCTCTGACTAAATAGCCTAGAAAATCGTTGTTATTAGTAATCAGACGTTAGAGATCCTTCATTCCGCCATGCTTCATTCAGGATGACAAAAAACATTGTTTATATTTGTAATATGAAACCCATAGGAACTCATAATTATTTTGTTTATATCACTACCAATAAAAATAAATCAACCCTTTATACAGGCGTTACCAATGATTTAAGAGTTAGGCTTTGGCAACATCAACAAAGCGCTCAAACCGATAAAAAATCTTTTGCAGGAAGGTATAATTGTTTTCACTTGGTTTATTTTGAACGCTTCGAAAACATCGACCATGCAATCGACCGCGAGAAACAAATTAAAGGATGGATCCGACAGAAAAAAATTGCGCTAATTGAAACAATGAATCAAAATTGGCGATTTTTAAATGATGAGGTTGATCTTTGATTTTTGTCATCCTGATGCGCCAAATCACTGAGTAGTTTTGTCTTCCTGAGCGCCAGCGAAGGATCTCTGACCAAATAACATAGAAAATCGTTGTTATTAGTACTCAGACGTTTGAGATCCTTCATTCCGCCGTGCTTCATTCAGGATGACAAAAAAGGTATTTCTTTGTTTGCCAAACAAACAAGTCGGTTGTCATCCTGATGCGCCAAATCACTCAGTGGTTTTGTCTTCCTGAGCGCCAGCGAAGGATCTCTGACCAAATAACATAGAAAATCGTTGTTATTAGTACTCAGACGTTTGAGATCCTTCATTCCGCCGTGCTTCATTCAGGATGACAAAAAAGGTATTTCTTTGTTTGCCAAACAAACAAGTCGGTTGTCATCCTGATGCGCCAAATCACTCAGTGGTTTTGTCATCCTGAGCACCAGCGAAGGATCTCTGACCAAATAACATAGAAAATCGTTGTTATTAGTACTCAGACGTTAGAGATCCTTCATTCCGCCATGCTTCATTCAGGATGACAAAAAAGGTATTTCTTTGTTTGCCAAACAAACAAGTCGGTTGTCATCCTGATGCGCCAAATCACTCAGTTGTTTTGTCATCCTGAGCGCCAGCGAAGGATCTCTGACCAAATAACATAGAAAATCGTTGTTATTAGTACTCAGACGTTTGAGATCCTTCATTCCGCCATGCTTCATTCAGGATGACAAAAAAGGTATTTCTTTGTTTGCCAAACAAACAAGTCGGTTGTCATCCTGATGCGCCAAATCACTGAGTAGTTTTGTCATCCTGAGCGCCAGCGAAGGAATCTCTGACTAAATAACATAGAAAATCCTTGTTAGTAGTACTCAGACGTTTGAGATCCTTCATTCCGCCATGCTTCATTAAGGATGACAAAAAAGGTATTTCTTTGTTTGCCAAACAAACAAGTCGGTTGTCATCCTGAGCTCCAAATCACTCAGTTGTTTTGTCATCCTGAGCGTTAGCGAAGGATCTCTGACCAAATAACATAGAAAATCCTTGTTAGTAGTACTCAGGCGTTTGAGATCCTTCATTCCGCCGTGCTTCATTCAGGATGACAAAAAGGTATTGCTTTTTTACCAAACAAACAAGTCGGTTGTCATCCTGAGCGCCAAATCACTCAGTAGTTTTGTCATCCTGAGCGCCAGCGAAGGATCTCTGACTAAATAGCCTAGAAAATCGTTGTTATTAGTAATCAGACGTTAGAGATCCTTCATTCCGCCATGCTTCATTCAGGATGACAAAAAAATTGCCATCCTGATGCGAAAATGCCGATTGCATTTACAATACAACCGGCATTCCTCAAAAAGAAAAATTTTCTCCTTACTTTAAGCCCCGATTCTTCAACAAGGCATCCACCGACGGGTCTTTTCCTCTGAAATCGCGGTAAAGTTGGTCGTGGTCGGCAGTGCCACTTTTAGCCAGAATGTTTTCTCTGAATCTGGCGGCCGTTTCTTTATCAAAAATTCCGTTTTCCAAAAATGCTTCGTAAGCATCGTTGTCGAGCACGGCTGACCAGAGATAACTGTAATAACCTGATTCATACCCCCCCACAATATGAGTGAAATAGGTGCTGTGGTAACGGGGTTCAATTTCTTCAATCAACCCCAACTGAGTCAGGTAGTTTTGTTCAAACTCAGGGATGTTAATGGCTCCGGTATCCGAAAGCGTGTGATAGGAAATGTCGAGCAACGAAGCCGCCAGGTATTCCACATTGTTGAAACCCTGATTGAAATAGCGGCTGTTGTTGATTTTATCAATGAGCTCATCGGGAATGGGCTCTCCGGTTTGGTAATGAACGGCATACATTTTCAGCACCTCGCGTTCGGTGGCCCAATGCTCCAGAATTTGTGATGGAAGTTCAACAAAATCGGTGGGAATAAAAGTGATTGGGTAAGTGTTTTTGGCAAAAAGGCCGTCCAGTGCATGACCCAGTTCGTGAAACAAGGTTTCCACTTCATCAAAGTTGATGAGTGAGGGCGTATCTTCGGATGGACGCGTAAAATTGTACACTACCGTTACCACGGGATGAATTTCGGTACCATCGGGAAGCACCTGATGTGCGCGGTATTCTCCTTGCCAGGCACCTCCTTGCTTACTTTCACGTGGGAAAAAGTCCATGTACATAACTCCCAAATAACTACCATCGGCATCCAGCACTTCATAGGCTTGCGCATCAGGATGGGGCAGCGGGATGTTGGCAATGGGTTTAAAGGTGAGTCCGTAGAGTTTGTTGATAACGGTAAAAGCACCGTCACGCACGTTTTCCAGCTTGAAATAGGGACGCAATTCGCTGTCGTCGAGGTCGTATTTTTGTTTGCGCAATTTTTCGGCATAGTACCACCAATCCCAGCTTTGGAGTTTAAAATTTCCTCCTTCGTCATCTATTATTTGTTGCATTTGTTTCACTTCTTGCTGAGCAACGGGCAGTGCAGCATCCCACACTTGCATGAGCAAATTCATCACGTTTTGTGGATTTTTGGCCATGCGTTCTTCCAACACATAATCACTATAGGTAGGATAACCCAAAAGTTGTGCTTTGCGGATACGGAGGTTCACGATATCTGAAAGCAAGGCTTTGTTGTCCAGTTCGTTGTTGTTGTTTCCCCTGTTCAGATAGGCTTTGTAAAGCAGTTCGCGCAGTTCGCGGTTGTCGGCATATTGCAGAAAAGGAATCATGCTGGGTTTTTGGGTGGTGAACACCCATTTTCCGTCAAGTCCGGCTTCTTTGGCTGTTTGGGCGGCCATGCTCACCACCGATGGAGGCAATCCTGCCAAGTCGGCTTTGGTGTCGATTACCAGTTGAAAAGCATTGTTTTCGTCAAGTACGTGTTGGTCGAATTTCAGGGTAGCCATGGACAATTTTTGGTTGATGTCCATGAGTTCCTTTTGTTGATCTTCATTCAAATTAGCACCGCTGCGCACAAATCCTTTGTAAACGTTTTCCAGCAGGTAAGCCTGTTCCTGGTTGAGGTTGGCTTTTTCGGGGCTGTCGTAAACGGCTTTCACGCGCTTAAACAATTCGGGGTTCAGGCTGATGTTGTCGCTGTGTTTAGACAAAAGAGGTGAGATTTCTTCGGCTACTTTTTGCAGTTCCGGGTTGGTGTTGGCGCTCAGTTGTCCGAAGAAAATGGCCGATATTTTTCCCAGAAGTTCTCCGCTGTAGGCCATGGGCTCCAGTGTGTTTTCAAATGTGGGGGCTTCGGGTTCTGCAATGATGTCGGCAATTTCCTGATTGTGAATACGCATGGCTTCCTCGAAGGCCGGCATGTAATCGGTGGTGGCAATTTGCTCGAATGGAGGTACACCAAACGGGGTGTTGAATGTTTCAAGTAATGGATTGGTCATGGATTGGGTTTCTTTTTTCTCGGTCTGGTTACACGACATAAGCGTTACCATCGCGAAAAGGCTGAGTAAAACAATATTTTTTTTCATTTCTTTTTGGTTATTATTGGCAAGCAAAGGTATGAAGATTTGGTATGATATTCATGTGGGGTTGCTGCATGAATGATCTGCAAGACAACCGCTTTGACGTTTTTTTGCAGCAACTATTTAAAAGTTTGTAAATCCTGTAAACGTTTATAGGTTCCTTCCAGTTGAAGCAATTGGTCGTGGGTGCCGCGCTCTACAATCTCACCTTTTTTAAGCACGATGATCTCATCGGCGTGTTGTATGGTGGACAATCTGTGTGCAATCACAACGGTGGTACGGTCTTTCATGACGTTGAACAGGGCATTTTGCACCAATTTTTCGGATTCGGTGTCCAAAGAAGAGGTGGCTTCATCCAGAATCAGTACCGGAGGATTGGCCAAAACAGCACGTGCAATGCTCAACCGCTGGCGCTGACCACCACTTAGTTTCACTCCGCGGTCGCCGATATTGGTTTCATATCCCTGCTCGGTTTCCATGATAAATTCGTGGGCATTGGCTACTTTGGCGGCACTTATCACTTGTTCTTCGGTAACATCCTTACGGCCAAAGGCGATGTTGTTGTATATGCTGTCGTTAAAAAGAATGCTTTCCTGCGACACAATGCCCATAAGCCCGCGGGTATGGTCGATGCGCAGGTCTTTGATGTTTTGACCGTCAATCAGCATGGCTCCTTCGGTAACATCATAAAAACGAGGCAACAAGTCCACCATGGTCGATTTTCCGCCTCCTGATTCGCCCACCAGTGCTATCATCTTGCCTTTTTCGATGGTCAGGTTGATGTCTTTCAGGATATATTCATTTTCGTATTTGAAGAATACGTTTCGGTATTCAATGGCTTTTTCAAAACGCTCAATTTTGATGGCGTCCGGTTTTTCAACGATAATTTCTTCTGCATCAAGCACTTCGAAAATACGTTCGGCGGAAGCTATACCTTTTTGAATGCTATAAAATCCCTGGGCAAAGGTTTTGGCCGGAGGAATGATCTGCGAAAAAACCACGATATAGGTAATAAAGTCGGCTGCCTGAATGGTGGGATTATCGGACAACACCATGCGTCCGCCAAACCACAACACAAAAATGATGACCACCGACGAGAGAAATTCGCTCATGGGTGATGACAAATCGCGGCGACGATATATCCAGATCAGCAACTTGGAAAACTCTTCATTTTGGCCTTTAAATTTGTTTTTGGAATAATCGATGGCGTTGAAAGCCTTGATAATACGCAATCCTGAAATGGTTTCCTCGATGTTGGAAAGCAGGCCGGCAAATTTATTCTGACCAATTTTTGATTGCTTACGCAAACTTTTTCCAATCTGTCCGATCAAAAACCCCGTAATGGGCAATATTACCAAAACAAAAAGGGTAAGCTGCGGGCTCATGCTCAACATGAAGGCCACGTAAGCGATGATGGTCACCGGATCGCGGATAATCATCTCCAGGGAGTTCATGATGGAGAATTCCACCTCCTGCACATCCGTGGTTACGCGGGCAATGATGTCGCCTTTTTTGTTTTTGGAAAAAAATGAAAGGGGCAAAATTAATAGCTTGTTGTAGATGGCATTGCGCATGCCTTTAATGGCCCCAATACGTACATTGGCCATAAAATACATGGACAAAAAACGGGCGAAATTCCGAAGGAAGAAGGCGATAATCAACACCACACAGATATAAATCAGGGCCGTTACCTTACCATTAACCAGAATAACCTGACTTATTTGGTAGTTCAGGTATTCGAGAAATGCCTTGGTGTTGAAGGCCAGTTCAGGTTTCTCCAATACCAAATCTTCGATGCCAAACAGCAGATTCAAAAAAGGAATAAGCAAGGCAAACGAGAACAGAGAAAACACGATGGTGAGCAGGTTGAACAACACGTTGAGTCCTGCGTAAGGAAGCTCAGGTTTAACGTAAACCAGTATTCTGAAAAACTTTTTCATAAGTTATATTAAGCAAGTTTTTCCCGCATAGGCGGGAAACCGATTTGCGGGGTCAAAGGTAAGTAAACTCGTGCAACATCAACCTACTTTGTAGAAGGGCTTTTCGCCGGGGGAGTGCACACGCTCAAAAACCCTTATCTTTGGCCATTATTTTTTAGTGATTTCTCCATGATCGAAGGTATTTCAGAGGTAAACCGATCCGTTAACACAGAACAATTCTCCATTGTTATTCCTACCTGGAATAGTTTGGATTATTTAGTATTGTGTTTGAAAGGCTTACGCAAAAACTCGCATTTTTTTAACCAAATCATTGTTTTTGTAAATCAAGGCAACGATGGAACGGTGGAATGGTTGCAAACCCAAACAGACATCGACTATGTGCATGCTCACGAAAACATGGGCGTTTGCTTTGCTGTAAATGCCTGTCGCTCGTTGGTAAGGCATCCCTACATGGTGTATATGAACGACGATATGTATCCTTGTCCCGACTGGGATTTGCATTTGGCCAACGAAATCACGCACCTTGGCACCGATTATTTTTATCTGTCGTCCACGCTTATCGAACCCAAAAAACTCAACAACCCCAATTATGTGGCCATTATCCGCGACTTTGGTACCTCCCCCGACAATTTTCAGGAGGAGGCGCTTTTAAAGGAATATCAATCCCTTGAAAAAGCAGATTGGCAGGGCAGCTCGTGGCCTCCCAGTGTAGTTTCTACCAAAATTTGGGACATCATCGGTGGTTTTAGTATTGAATTTTCGCCCGGCATGTACAGCGATCCCGATTTTTCCATGAAATTGTGGTCAATAGGGGTGCGCACTTTCAAAGGAATTGGAAAAAGCAAAGTGTATCATTTTGGTTCGCGATCTACCAAGCGCATTCGTAAAAACAAGGGAAGTCGCATGTTTCTGAATAAATGGGGCATGACCTCACGGACGTTTTACAGTCAGGTACTGGAGCTCGGTAAACCCTGGAAGGCACCCTATCCCGGGCAGGTTTCGCTCACCTTTTTGTCGAAAATGCGCAACGGGTTGAAGAAATTGATAAATTCGCTTCACTGAAACGAAAATTTTGGAGAAAAATATTCCTTGGTTAGTTGTTGTAAATCCCCACGCCGGAGGATCGAAAGCCAAAGCCGATTGGCCAAAGATTCAACAATTGTTGGTTGATGGCGGTTTTATCTTCGATGTACATTTCTCAGAATATCCGCACCATGCCATAGGTTTGGTAAAACAACTGATGGAAGAAAAGGGCTACCGCCAACTCATTGCCGTGGGTGGCGATGGTACACTCAACGAAGTGGTAAACGGTATTTTTCAACAGCAACGTTTGAATCCGGAGGACGTTACTCTGGGACTGATTACCGTGGGCACCGGCAACGACTGGGGTCGCATGTACGAGATGCCCAAAAGCTACAAAAAACAGGTAAAAATCATTAAAAAAGGTCATGTGCTCAAGCAGGATGTGGGCAAGGTGAAATACCTCCACGACACCGAAGAAAACAGTCGCTTTTTCGTGAATATTGCCGGCATGGGGTTCGATGCGCTGGTGGCCAAAAAAACGAACATCCTCAAGGAGAAAGGCTCGGGAGGCCCGCTGTCGTATTTGTACAGTTTGGTTACAGGTTTGTTTCAATTTCATCCCGTTCATCTGGAAATACGCGATGAAACAGCCGTGCTCTTTTCAGGAAAGGTTTTCAGCATCAGCATCGGCATTTGTCAGTACAATGGAGGCGGCATGAAACAGTTGCCCAACGCCATTCCCAACGATGGCCTGTTTGATGTAACGATAATCAAAAACACCACCAAATCAAGGGTGTTACGTAGTATTCACAAAGTTTACGACGGAAGTTTTGTGAACATGGACATTGTGGAAACCTTTACAGGAAAGGAATTTACCATCACCTCCTCGCCCAACCACAAAGCATTTCTGGAAACCGACGGCGAATCGTTGGGACATTCTCCGCTGCATTTTAAAGTGGTGCCCGAAGCCATTTCATTGATTGTGCGTAAGAAAATGAAGGAGCGGTTTTGTTAAAAAATACCACAACTTACCTACGTCTCAAAATTTAGTTTAGTTTTGACTTGAAGGAAGCTATGGTCGCATAAACAAATCTCCTTCGGAATCACACGAAGCCAATCAACAAATCTATCACTAACTCTCCAGCCCATGAAATCTAACTACCCATTGACTTTTGTTATTTTCACCCTGATTATTTTTGGAAGCCTTTCCTGCGCTCACAAGTTTATGGTCATCGACCAACCCACGCACCAACCCCCTGCCCGTGTCCTTGAATCGCCTCCAAAAGTGGCACTGGTATTGGGCGGCGGCGCTTTTCATGGCATGGCCCACGTGGGTGTTATCAAAGTGCTGGAAGATGCCGGCATTCCCATCGAACTGATTGTGGGAACCAGTGCCGGAAGCTTGGCCGGCGCCTTGTATGCCGACTTTCCACACATTGACTCACTGATACCGCTGGTGAAAAATACCACCGAAAAAAGCGTGTTCGATTTCTCCCTGTTCCGGTCACGCGAAGGGTTTATTTCCGGAAAACGGTTGCAAAGCTATCTGACCAAAAACCTGCGTGTTACGCAAATTGAACAAATGCAAATCCCCTATGTGGCCGTAACTACCGATATTGTGGCAGGAAAATCGGTGGCATTGGCCGCCGGACCCATCGGACCATCGGTAAACGCCAGCTGCGCCATCCCCGGAATATTTGAACCCGTGAAAATGTATGGAACCACCTTCGTGGATGGGGGCGTGCTGGATGCCGTTCCCGCCGACATAGCCAAGGAATACCATCCCGGCATCATCATTGCAGTGGATGTGATGGCCGACTTTACTTGCCCACCATTGACCAACTACAAAAAAGTGTTCGAAAGGGCTTATTCGGTAGCTGCACATGCCGTGAAAGAAAGAAAAATTGAAGTGGCCGACATCGTTATTTCACCTGATTTATCGGGCATCCCCTTGATGAGCAGTAAAGACAACGAACAGATGTACCAAGCAGGATTGGACGCCGGAAATAAGGCGCTTCCCGCTATTTTGAAGATGATGGAAGAGCGGGGGATTTCACGTGTAAAGAAGTGAGGGGATAAGAGAAAAGAGGACACAGGCAAGGTAAAAGGAAAAAGTCAAAACCGAATGTCGAACGCCAACAACTAAAGCAAAAAGCCAATGGCCAACAGCTTTTTTTCACCACAGAGGCACGGAGGACACGGCGGGGACAAGGGACAGAGGGATAGGGGACAAGGAATGTGACTAAGTGACGGAAGTGACAGTGATCGGTGAATCAATAGCCAACCACCGACAGCCATAGCCAACACAATGGTTATCAAAGGGAAGAAAGTATTTTTGGTTTCAAAACTTCAAGCGTGGACGCTTGAAGCAGGGATTATTCATTTCGTTCTTATCCACACCACAGAGAAGGGGCTTCAGCCCCAAACAATCACCAAAAGAACAAACCACCCCCACACGACCAAACTTAATAAATCAATACACCTGAAGCCCACCCCTTGCCCTTCGGCTTTAGCCAAGGGCACAGGAGAGACAATAAAAAAGAGAACACAGGCAAGGTAAAAGGAAAAAGTCAACGCTATTCAGGCAACCTCATTGATCCAACAGACAAGAGCCAACAGCCAACAGCTTTTTTTCACCACGGAGGCACGGAGGACAAGGCGGGGATAAGGGACAGAGGGATAGGGGACAAGGAATGTGACTAAGTGACGGAAGTGACAGTGATCGGTGAATCAATAGCCAACCACCGACAGCCATAGCCAACACAATGGTTATCAAAGGGAAGAAAGTATTTTTGGTTTCAAAACTTCAAGCGTGGACGCTTGAAGCGGGGATTATTCATTTCGTTCTTATCCACACCACAGAGAAGGGGCTTCAGCCCCAAACAATCACCAAAAGAACAAACCACCCCCACACGACCAAACTTAATAAATCAATACACCTGAAGCCCACCCCTTGCCCTTCGGCTTTAGCCAAGGGCACAGGAGAGACAATAAAAAAGAGAACACAGGCAAGGTAAAAGGAAAAAGTCAAAACCGAATGTCGAACGCCAACAACTAAAGCAAAAAGCCAATGGCCAACAGCTTTTTTTCACCACGGAGGCACGGAGGACACGGCGGGGACAAGGGACAGAGGGATAGGGGACAAGGAATGTGACTAAGTGACGGAAGTGACAGTGATCGGTGAATCAATAGCCAACCACCGACAGCCATAGCCAACACAATGGTTATCAAAGGGAAGAAAGTATTTTTGGTTTCAAAACTTCAAGCGTGGACGCTTGAAGCGGGGATTATTCATTTCGTTCTTATCCACACCACAGAGAAGGGGCTTCAGCCCCAAACAATCATCAATAAAACAAACCACCTCCACACGACCAAACTTAATAAATCAATACACCTGAAGCCCACCCCTTGCCCTTCGGCTTTAGCCAAGGGCACAGGAGAGACAATAAAAAAGAGAACACAGGCAAGGTAAAAGGAAAAAGTCAACGCTATTCAGGCAACCTCAGAACGCCAATAGCCAAAGCCAAAAGCCAACCGACATTCACCGTTTTCCAAAAAACCTTAACTTTGACACGCTTTTTAATCAAAAATATTGAATATGAATAAAATTACTTCCCTGATTGTTTCTTTTCTGATGTTGTCGGCCCCTTATTTCGTTACCGCGCAAACTGCCGACAAAAGTGATTGGGCAGGGGGCTATCCCGAAGGTTGTACTTCCATCACGGTGGGCAAAAAAGCCAGTTTTGATGGCTCAGTAATGACCTCACATACCGACGACAGTCACCGTACTCGCAGTTGGGTGGACATTGTCCCTGCCAAGTCGCACAAAAAAGGGGAAGTAGTTAATATGTACAAAAGGGTGCAAAACGATAGTCTGGCCATGCCGGCCTATGGTCATCAACTGATTGGAAGCATTCCCCAGGTAAGTCAAACCTACGGATATATCAACACTGCTTACCCAAGCCTGAACACCAAGCAATTGGGTATTGGCGAATCGACTTTTGGCGGGCGTGACGAACTCCAAAGTGACGAAGGTCTCATCGATTGCCAACGCCTGTGCTTGTTGATGCTCGAACGCGAAACCACCGCCCGCGGTGCCATCCAAATGGCGGGTGAATTGCTCAAAGAATATGGCTGGAACGATTATGGCGAAGCCCTCACCATTGCCGACAAAAACGAGGTTTGGCATTTTGAAGTGGTGGGTCCCGGCAAAGGTAAAAAGGGTGCCGTGTGGGTAGCCCAACGTGTTCCGGATGAGCACATTTCCGTCAATGCCAATGCCAGCACCATCAAAGAAATTGACCTGAACAATCCGGATGAATTCATGGCGTCCGAAAATATTTACACTGTGGCCAAAGAAAACGGATATTGGGATCCTGCAAAAGAAACCTTTAAGTTTTGTTATGCCTATGCTCCACACAGCCGCACTTCACTGGCATCGCGCCGACGGGAGTGGAGGGTGTTCGACCTGCTGGCTCCTTCGCTCAAGCTCGATCCCAACCAAAGCGACTATCCTTTTTCGGTAAAACCTGATACCCTTGTAACACTTGAAAAAATCATCAGTGTATTTAAGGATTATTACGAAGGTACCCCTTTCGACATGACCAAAGACCTGACTGTAACCGATGAAAACGGCAAAACCATCATTTCTCCTTTGGCCAGCCCTCATATGCCCTACGATGCCAACAAACTATACAAAATCAACGGTGGCTGGGGCTGGTTGGGCGAACGTACCATTGCCCGTTGGTACACCATGTATGCCACCATCATTCAGCTGCGCAACTGGCTTCCCGACGAAATCGGGGGCGTGGAATGGCTGGCCATGGACAATGTGGCCACTTCCATTTATGTGCCCATTTACGGCTGCGTCAGCGATTTGCCTGCGCCATACAAAACCCCCGGCCGTGTATATGGCTACACCATGAAATCGGCCTGGTGGATTTTCAACCGACTGGGAACATTGGCCTCACAACGCTGGGGCGATATGCGTCACGATGTGGATGCCGTTTGGAATCCCATGCAATTGCAAATGATTAAAGATCAGAAAACCATTGATGCCGAAGCCCTGAAACTATACCAAAAAAGCCCTGAAAAAGCCATGATATTTCTGGATAAATATTCCAATGAGCAAGGTACTAAGGTAATGGATGAAGCCATCAAATTGGGCGATTTCCTGTGGACCAAATACGACGAAAAATTTTAACAGTCGAATACGAACTGACGGTGGTTTGCTATCTCAATCCATGAAGTGCCGGATGCCATAATTTTCTTTTCCCGGGTCAGATGAAGGTTCGGGGAGGCGCTTGTTGGGAAATCGTCATCCAAAAGTGGTGCACCCATCAAAAGCTCATGAAATCCTCAAACAATACCTGAAGGTAGGCGCTGCCCTCTTTCACCAGTTCCATATCTTTTCCCGGAAGGGTGTTTTTTTGCAAAAATTGCTTGGCTTTCTGATCCCAAACCACGTAACCCTCCGGACGCATGAACCCAAAGCCTTCTTCGTTGAGCTCAAAAAACGCCAAAGGTTGATAGTAGGTGTTCATCAAGTCCTTACTCCACACATAGGCCGAATGATCCAGGTCGAGCTGCGAGAGCAGGGTGGCCGGAATGTCGGTATTGCCGGCAATTTTGTCGTAAACCTGACCCCGGTATTCAGGTTTTAGCACCGGGCCGGTAATCAGCAGGGGTATTTTATGGTGCTCGAACGATCCCAACGGATGGTCGCGATACGATCGGTGACTGTGATCGGCCACAATGAGAAAAAGGGTGTTTTGATACCAGGGTTGAAGGCGTGCCAGCTTAAAAAACTCACCAATGGCTTTGTCGGTATAATGTGCCGAATTTACGAATGGCTTCTCGGTTTTAGGCCAATGGATTTCTTCTTTCATGGGTTGATCGTAGGGTGAATGTGAGCTCAGGGTAAAAACCGTGGTAAAGAAAGGCTGGGGTTGTTGGTTTAATTGAGTGGCCACATATTTGAGCAAGTATTCGTCGTGAACACCCAGCTTTCCACGGACAAAATCGCCAGGCAGGTCTTTTCCTTCAATGATGTTGTCAAACTGATTGTACATCAGGTAACTGAGGATGTTTCCGTAGTTTAACTGACCTCCAAACCAAAAGCTGGTATAATAGCCGTCGTGTTTGATGTCTTTAATAAAACTGGGCAGCGCGGCATATTTTTCGGGGTGATCGGTAATGGTGGTAATGGGGATGCCGGGCAAGCCACCAAAAAGCGATCCCATGGCCTGTTGCGAGCGGTTGCCGCTGGCATAAAAATGGGTAAAAAGCAGTCCGTCTTTTTCCAATTGGTGCAGATTGGGTGTGATTCCGGGTTCTCCTCCAAGCGATTCCACGAGGTCGGCCGAAAAACTTTCCAAAAGCAAGACGACAATGTTGGGCTTTGCAACAGCACTCAATTTCAGGGTGCTATCACCGTCCACGTGATGTAAATCCCCCACAATTTGTCGTGCCTCGACGTCGGGCATGGTGATAAACGGATTGGTGTTTTTCAGTTCCATGGAGTTGAGGGTGCTCACCATCATGTTGTTGCCCGAATTTACCGCCGCAAGATTAAGTATTTGATGCTTGCTGAAATAGGAAGTACTGGTGGTAATGGGAATTTCGCTCAGCCCCCCGCGCAGCCCCAAAAATAGAAGTGCCGGCACAAAAATCAATGTCCATAATGCTCCTCGGCTGTTTTTAACCTGAGTAAAAGTTTCGGTAGCCACATACCTTCGGTAGGCAACATAGGGAATAAGGGCTTGTGCCATCCAAAACAGGATGAGCAGAAAAAAGATGGTGGTGGAAATGGAGTTGAATATTTCGCTTGGATTGCCCAAATAACTGAGGGCCTTGTAGGACAATTTGGTGTTCCATTCGGCAAACAACCCCAATTCTGCCGTCGAAATCAGGGCGTAGAGGAGGATGATAACCAAACTAAACCCACGATCCACCTTTTTCCAAAAAGGTTGGTTGCTTAGGGCACCCATCAACAGCACCAGGTAAGAGATGGTGAGAAGATAACATGCCGTGCTGACGTCCAACGCCAGCGCATGATAAAATACACTTAATACTTCAGAAAACGGGATGCCGGCCAGCACGATCATCCGTTGAAAATACACCAAAAACACGGCCCTGAGCAAAGCAAAAAACACTAACCAAAACAATAAGCGCTTCAGAAGCCCGGATATTACAACTTTCATAGATTCGGATTGTGCTGCAAAAGTAACATTAATTTGTTTGAAGGTTTTCCCATCTGCCTGCCATCAGGTGGTATAGCCAGTGGTGCGCTCATGCCGGGATGATGCCATCATGTTGTCGTGTGGGCCTTCATTCCACGCATTGCTGTCTGCCTTACTCCTTCCCTTCCAGGTTTTCAGGACGTTTTCGTTTTAAAATAATGCATCGGTCGTCGTGGTAAAAGGGGGCATAGTAGGTGGTATCGGTGATGGTACCCGACGCAATGCAGGTTAGTCCGGTATCGCTGTTTTTAAGTTTTTTCAGGGGCACCACAATGTTTTGTATCTTCAGGTTGTTGGCCCGACTAAAGAATTCTTTCTGCGACAACTCATGTTTCACCTGTACCTGATAATATTCAAAAGCCTTGTAGCTCACCAGGTTATATTCGTCGAGGGCATTGTAAATCATGGTGTAAGGAACCAGCGTCCGGGCATTTTTATCGTGAATATGCGACATAATCTCGTGGGTAACCTGAACCTGAGGACCATTTTTTTGAAAAATACCAACAAACATTTTGGCTACCAAAATCACTTGAAGCAACAAGAGGAGCATGTAAATGGTTTTCCTTACGGGCATGGCTTTCTTCACAATATGGGTCAATTCAAAGGAGATAATCAAGGCCATGAAAGGAAAAAGGTAGATCAGAAAACGTTCGGCAATTTGCGACCCTGCAATGTTGAGTGCGAGAATCAACGTAAGGGTATAACCAGCCAGTAGTCGGTGTTTACTTACCAAATACCTGAAATTGAATAGGATGGCCAAAATGAAAAAGGTTGAAATCACCCAAACACGATCGCTCCAAAAAAACCGCTGGTGTTCTTCGCTTAGCTTCACAACTACATTCATCAAAAAGTCGCCGATATTTTCCGAAAGGTAATTGGTTGCGTTGTTGTCGGGCCAGTTTCTTATCTGATACAACCATGTGGCCAGGTGACCTTTTTGCCAGAGGTCGAAAAAATACAGCAGGCTCGTCGTGCCTGCCGATACCGAAAACATCAACACGCTGCGCCATTTGCGGGCAAAGGCCAGCACCACAAAACCGGCTACGGAGAAAATAAGTCCGTTGAGGTGGGTAAGAAAAGCCAAACCCGACAGTACCCCGGCCAGCAGGATGTAGGGGATGGAGTCCTCTTTTTTTATCGACTTTTCGAGCAGCATGTAGGAGAGAAACCCAAAAAACATGACCCAAATTTCGGGACGAAAGGTAAAGGCGTACAGAACGATCAGTGGGTTAAAAACGATTAAAAACAGAGCGATGGTCATTTGTTGTTTTTCTCTGCCAAAGTTGGGACGGTTTTGTTTGAAATAGGTCACATAGGTGGCCACGAATCCCAAAAAAAACAGCAGGGTGGTAAAGCGAAGTGGATTTACCGACCATCCGAACAAGCGGATGAGTGCGGCGCCCACCATGATGTTGAGCTTGTGATAGGAAAACAAACGAACATCGCAGCCCAAAAAGTCAATGAGGGTAACCGTTTTTACCACCCCATCTTTTGCAAGCCAGTACGCTTGTTCACCAAAAAAAGCATCATCGATGTAAATATATCGGTTCCACATGCTGACCACAAACACCAACGCCCCAAGCACCATGATGCCTGTCAGTGTTTTCTCACTAAATAGTCCGGCATACCAACGATCGGCGGTTTGTCCCTGGATTGATTTCAATTAACTATTTTTTAATCAGGTTTTTATGCTTTTTGTATTTCAGATAAGTGGCTTTGGCCGACAACCTACAAATTGTAAAGCCTGCTTTCCCATCAAGAAAGCCCAGGTTGATAAAATAATCGCGAACAAATTTAGCCACAGGACTTCCATATAACTTAACGGGGGAATGTTTTTTGCCCGAATTAACATAATCCTGAGCGGCAATATCGGTAAATTTTGCTATTTGCCTTAGGTGCTCGTCGTGGGTATAATAGGAATAATGCAACAGATCGCCTTTAAGGTGATTTATGGGTATGTTGTTCAGGGTCAGTGTTTCGTGCAAGGCTCCTTGCCAAACCACCGAATTCCTGTTGAATATGCGCACTTTGGTATCCGGATACCAACCCGAGTGTTTAATCCATTTCCCGCAATAGTTGGTCAGGCGGTTAAAGCTGTAGGCTCCCTCAAACCCCTGCGACTTGACGGCCAAAATGCTGTTTTTCAGTTCATCCGAAAGGGCTTCGTCGGCATCTATCGAGAGGATGTAATCGTGGGTGGCCAATTTGTTGCCAAAATTTTTCTGTTCACTGTAGCCCAACCACTTTTGTTCAACAAAACGCACGCCGGCCTTTTCACAAATGGCAGCTGTACGATCCGTTGAAAAACTGTCAACCACAATAATTTCGTCAGCTAATCCATGAAGCGAATTTAAACAACGTTCAATATTTCGCTCCTCATTGAATGTGATGACAACTACCGAAAGTTTCATTGTTTGGGGATATTTTGAGCAAAGATAGATAAAAGCAAGTTGGCTTGTTTGGCTCCCTCGTGTTTTGACTTTGATCCTACAAACTGGTATGGTCTGCGTTAATATTAGCTAAACCCGCGACCTTGATGCACGATTAAATTAAAAACTCAAAATCATCCCAATCTCTGCCCACGTTAAATTTTTCTCTGAACCGCACCAATGCTTCGCCGGAGAGGGTGGCCGACAGGGCCGTTTCCTGATTTGGAACGGCTTCTGATTGCACCAATCCTTTGGCATCTACCACCATGCTCGAACCGTCGTATTCAATACCCAGGTGGTCGATCCCAACACGGTTGAGTCCAACAACACAAGCCTGATTTTCAATGGCTCTGGCAATCAGTAGTTGTTTCCATGGATAGCTTCGCGCGGCAGGCCAGTTGGCCAGATAAATGGCCAAATCGTACTCGAATTCATCAAATTCATAGCGATTTTTGCTCCAAACCGGAAAACGCAAATCGTAACAAATCATGGGTCGGATTTTCCAGCCGTTTAACTCCACTACCAACTGTTGGTCGCCGGCTTTTATTTGTTTGTCTTCGCCACCCATCGAAAACACATGTCGTTTTTCGTACAAACGATAATCGCCTTCCGGGGTCATCCAAACCAGCGTGTTGGCATAGCCAAAGTCGTTTTGGAGCAAGAGTGTTCCGGCAACTACGGCTCCGGTTTTTTTGGCCATGGCTTTCATCCATTCCACAGTAGATCCGCCAATGGTTTCGGCAAACTCAACGGGATCAACCGGAAATCCGGTGGTAAAGGTTTCGGGCAACAAGATGAGGTGGTGATGTGCGAAATGTTCGGCAATTCTTTTTTCAAATGCCGCGAGGTTGGCATCCGGATTTTTTGGAACCAACGGGGCTTGAAGGGCCAGAATTTTTAAATCTTGCATAGTATTTCTCCTGCCTTTTGGAGGGTTTCTTCAGTTTTGGCAAAACAAAATCTAAGGGCGTGGTTATCAATTTTTTCTCTGTAGAATGGTGACACCGGTACGGCTGCCAGCTTGTGTTCTTTCACGAGCCATTCGGCAAATTCCATTTCCTTTTTGTCGGATATGGCACTGTAGTCGAGCAGTTGAAAATAGGTGCCGTGGCAGCTCAGGGGTTTAAATCTGGAACCTTTGATGGCTTCCAGAAACAGGTCGCGTTTTTTTTGATAAAAAGTGCCCAAATGCAGATAGTTTTCCGGATTTTTAAGGTATTCGGCCACGGCGTACTGAATGGGAGTATTGACGGCAAACACCACAAATTGATGTATTTTTCGCACTTCCCGCGTAAGCTTTTCGGGAGCCAGAATAAAACCGGTTTTCCAGCCAGTGGTATGAAATGTTTTGCCAAAGGAACCCACCACCAGGCTACGTGAGGCCAGTTGAGGGTATTTACAAACGCTGTCGTGTTTCAGCCCATCAAAAATCAGGTGTTCATACACCTCATCGCTCAGGATGATGATATCGGTGCCACGGGTAAGACGTTCCAAACGTTCCAGGTCTTCTTCGGTGAGGATGCTTCCGGTGGGGTTATGGGGCGAGTTGATGATAATCATGCGTGTACTGCTTGATATCATGCGCGTTACCTCATCCCAGTTGATGCGGTAATCGGGAAATTGCAATTGTGCATGTTTTACCAATCCGCCATTTACAGTGATGGCCGGGGCATAGCTATCGTAGGCCGGTTCAAAAATAATTACCTCATCGCCCTTGTGTACCAGAGCCGAAATGATGGTAAAAATGGCTTGTGTGGCACCCGCGGTAATGGTGATCTCCGTTTCGGGATCGTAGGTGGCCTCGTAATTTCTTTTAAACTGTTCCGACAACGATTCACGCAACACCTTTACTCCCGGCATGGGCGCATATTGGTTCATTCCTTTTTTCATGTAATGATGCACCAGATCGATCAGCTCTTCCGAAATGGGAAAATCAGGAAAACCTTGCGACAAATTTAACGCTTGGTGTTGGGTGGCCAATTGGGTCATTACAGCAAAAATAGACGTGCCAGTTTGCGGTAATTTGGAATTGATGTTGCCTTCGTACGGGTTCATGGTAATATCTTTCTGAAAAGGACAAAAGTAGGGAAAATGATGGTGGCATCCCGAAAATCCGAGTCTTAATTCGTTTCTTTTTTAATCTTGGGCTTGATGAGCAATCGCAAGGTTTGGTTGTAGCTGAAATAGTTGTAAGCCCAATCGAGCAGAATGAAAAAACGGTTTTTCACGCCAACTATCGACATCAGGTGGACTGCCGACCACAAAAACCAGGCGATAAATCCATGGAAGGAAATCCCGGGAAGATCGGCCACGGCCAGGTTTCTGCCCACGGTAGCCATGGAGCCTTTGTCGCGATAGGTGAATGTTTCCCAAGTCAACCCTTTCTTTTGCTTACGGAAGTTGTTTGCCAAATTGCGCGCCTGCTGAATGGCCACCTGTGCCACTTGAGGATGTCCTTTTGGTGTTTGTTCGTTTTGCATCAAACAAATATCGCCCAAGGCGTACACATCGGTGGTGCCGGTAATTTTATTGTAGGGATCCACCAACAACCGACCACCATAACCATAACTGGTTTCGGGTAGTCCTTTGATGGCGATGGCTTTTACTCCCGCTGCCCAAACAAGGGTATGGGTATGGTGGATGCTTCCATCTTTCAGTATCACCTTTCCGGGAAGGGCATCCACCACTTGGGTGTTTAGGCGTACCGACACATCCAGTTTGTTGAGATAGCTTTGTGCCCGTGCTCCCGACTTGGCCGACATGCCACTGAGCAGATGTCCTGAGGCTTCAAAAAGGTGGATTTTCATGAGGTTGAAATCCAGTTCGGGATAGTCTTTGGGCAGGATGTATTTTTTCATTTCGGCCAAAGCACCTGCCAGTTCAACGCCCGTAGGGCCCCCACCCACAATCACCATGTTGAGGTAGGCGGCCATGGTTTCCTCATCGGTGGTGTTGAGCGCCTTTTCGTAATTGCCCAGGATGGTATTGCGTATGAGGATGGCATCCGAAACCGATTTCATGGCAAGTGCCTGTTCTTCTATATGCTGATTGCCAAAAAAGTTGGTTTCGCCACCTGCGGCAATCACCAGATAATCATAG
Organism: Bacteroidales bacterium; assembly: GCA_965140775.1. Lineage (GTDB taxonomy): Bacteria > Bacteroidota > Bacteroidia > Bacteroidales > F082 > UBA6244. Next base: position 4,347,324 of record OZ223471.1, read on the forward strand.
GTTAGTTGTCCGATGGAGGTGAGGATGGTATGGTTTTCGTGTTGAATTTCAAGCAATTCGGCTATACGAAAGTGAAATCTTTCCTGCTTTTGAAACAGCATGCGCAGGGGAAAAGAAATGGCGCTGGGCTCCAGTCCGGCCGTGGCCACCTGATAAAACAGGGGTTGAAACTGATGGTAGTTGTTTTTGTCGATGATCACCACCTGGTATCCTGAGTTGAAGAGCTGCCGCGCCAGTTTGAGTCCGGCAAAACCGGCACCAACAATCACGATTCGTTTAAATTTCGGGGTTGGAATATGGGCTATATTTTCCATGTCTAGTTGAATCTTTTTCTGTAAGTTGTTATTTTTTTTTCTTGTTGTCCGGTAAAATTAAACAGAAAACGCTACAAGCGTAATATATATCGTCCACTCATGGCGGACTTACAAAACAAAATTGTAATTTTTTACCAATATTTAACCCCTAACGGGGCTGTCCCGTAGGGACAAGATGTTGGTAGAATGCAAATTAAAGTCTCCAAAAAGTCCCATAGGGACGATATATTTTTTTAACCGGACATCAATGATTTTTTTATTCAATTTCTAATGCTTTACACAGCACAAGTGCTTAATAACAGGGCAGATAGCTAATTTGGCGACATGCATCACCAAAAAAATGTTTTTGCAAAAAACACAACCATGCCGCTGCGCAAAGATATTAATAAGTTGTCAGGGTTGGAAAACGGACTTCCCCCCAATGGCGCGAGAAAAGGAAACAACCATGAAATAACGAGAAAGGCAGTCAGAACAAAAACACAGAAATTGCAAAGTCAATCACAAAGGAGAAAAACGATATACATCTGACAAGCAATAACTTACTTATTTATAAGGAACGTCTCTGTGTTAACATAATACAACTACCTTCTCCCCATTTGTATATCAATGCCTGATTTCTTATCAAATTTATTTAAGCGGTATTTTAAAGTGATCATGGCATAACGACCGATGGTATTCGACTGTCGTTGAAGGAGATAGTTCATTTCACTAAGGCGTTCAATACCTGTATTTTTATCGAGAATATCATACACTTCCAAAGTCAGCACTCCTCTGTTGTTTTTTAAGAAATACCGTGTGATTTCGCCCTTCAGCAAAGGAATATAGACCGATTCGTCGAACGATTGCCCATTGTATCGATGCAGGTCGGCGGTGAGTGCCAAATACCAATGGTCGGATGGTGTATAAATAATGTCAGAAAAGGCTGTAAAGTTGAAATACACTTTGTTGAGTGATTTTTGAATGGAGTATCGGGCATCATTTAGCTGAAGGGTTGCTCCTACGGTTATATCCCACTTTTCCTTTTTGCGGTTGTCGGTTTTCAGTGTAAGTGTATGAACCAGGTTGGTAACAATGTTCTGATCTCCGTTTACCAAATTTATGCCCCGGTTCCAATCCTCATTTAATCTTGCATTAAAATTAATTCTGAGAGGCCGAATGGGGGTTGAAAAATCAATGCTGGCGCCTGCCCTATAGTCGTCGGGCACATTGACCAAAGTTAAAAGTTGAGTAAGATCGGACCTAACGGTTCTGGACCAATTGATTTTGTTGTGTGTATATCCGGCATTGACCGATGCAAACAGGGAGATGAGTGAAAATTGGTCGAAATATATCCAATTGAATTGCCCGTTGTGGGTATATTCGGGCATAAGTTGGCTGTTTCCCTGATACAGTTGTAACGGGTTGGTATTGTTGATGGTGGGTAAAAGTTGGCTGGCCGTTGGAGCGTTTACCGACGATTGATAATTCATGGATAACCGTTTTCCTGTTCCCAGATCGTAATCCCACGAAAACCCGGGTAAGAAATACCATTGTCGATTGTTCTGCAACGACTGACTGTTCAAAGTATTTCCGGTGTGGGCATTTTCAAATCCCACCGTCATACTCAACTGGCTTTTTTTGGTGTTCCTCTTCACGGAAATTCCGCTTCTAAGCCATTGATATTGGCGATAAAAATCAGGACTAAGGGAATCGATGATTTGTTGCTCTCCGGGAGGTATTCCCTGACGTCTGTTGAGCCACTCATCAGTATTTCCGGCACTTACGTTTGGCACCAAATACCAGATAGGAGCCATTTTGAAAGTGAGAGACGAGGCTACAGAATAGCTGAGCAACCTGTTTTCGTCATTTTGAAAACCAAGATAAACGGAGCTGTCGGGAGGGTTGAAAAAGCGGGTATTATTGGCCCATTGTGAATTAGTTTGATTGCTTTTGGCCGAAAAGTTGCCTTTTAACTTAAACAACCTCAAGGTTCGTTTCCATTTCTTTAAATACAAGGCCGACAGCTTCGCAGAATAATCTAAACGGTCGTCGCTCAGGGTGCTTGTCAACTCATTGGTGAGCAGATCAGCTTCGGTACTTTCGGTGTAAGATAGGGATTTTGAATTTCCATTGGTTAGGTTGACACCACCATTGACGTCGAGATGTTGGGTGGAGTCGATTCTGTTCTTCCAACCAAAATTTATCCGGTGTGCGCGATTACTCGTTTGCTGATTCAGGTCTTCGTTTTGAATATATGAACCTGTTTCAAGAAAGTTATCGGTGACTGTATTTTGGATTAATTTCTTGTCTGCCCCACTTCCCAAATAACTGATATTAAACCTGTTGTTCTTATGTGCCTCGTAAGTAAAGTTAGCTCCCGCAGCCCCTGACGTTACCAATCCATTGATGTCCTGACCAAAATTGATGGGCATATCGCCATCGCTTCCAATACTGATTGTACCACCACCACTCATCAGGCTTTGCAGCCCTCCGGAAAAATTGAGGTAGTCGCTAAAGGAGAATCCATATTTATTGACATTGTTGAGCATGGCAAGTGCTGCAAATTGGTGTTTTTTGGTAAACCGATAAAGCTTGGCTGCGGCCTGATATCTTTCGTCGGTGCCCACCCCTGCTGACACATCTCCGAAAATGGCGCTTTTCTTGCCGTCCTTCAAAATCAGGTTGATGGTTTTGGCATAGGTTCCGTCGTCAATTCCGGTTAATTCGGTTTCGTCCGATTTTTTGTTATACACCTGAACTTTTTCGATGGCATCGGCAGGCAGGTTCTTGGTGGCTACCTGCGGATCGTTGCCAAAAAATTCCTTTCCGTCCACCAGTACATTCTGTACATTTTCCCCTTGTGCTTTAATGTTTCCGGCCCGGTCAACCTGAACTCCGGGAAGTTTTTTCAATAAATCTTCGGCTGCAGCATCGGGTTTAACCTGATAGGAGCCCGCCCCGTATTCAATGGTATCTTTTTTAATAATAAACGGAATGCGGTCGGCACTTACCTCTACCTCCGACAGATTTAACAAAGCCGGTTGCATGGCGATCACCCCCAGGTTATTTCCCGTGGAAAGGGGCAATTTCAATTTTTTGAAAAACGACTGATATCCCATGTAGGATGTTTGCAGAATATAGCTCCCGGGATGTATGTTTTTCATCTCGAAATGCCCGGTAACATTGGTGATACCGTAGTAGGCCATGGTAGAATCGGCCGGGTAAAGCAACACCGCGGTGGCGTAGAGCAAGGGGTTCCCCTGCTCGTCCACCACATCGCCTTTAATCATGGTTTGCTGAGCCCACGACGCCCAGGCCGGCAAAAACAACAAAAGGAAAACAATCTTTTTCATTTGGACACCTCCTCAACTATTGACTTATCTTCATGATAATGGTTTGGCCTTCACCACCTTCACTACCCATTTCTTTGGTTTTTTCGTCCACGATGGAAAGATATTTTTCGAGACTCACCTTTTTTCCTTTGTCGGGTTTTTGCAACTTGTCAGGATCCACTTTGGCCAGCTCCACGGTTTTGGCGGTAAGCGTTCGTTCTCCATCATTCACATCCACCATCAACACCATTCCCGGCAGACCAACAAATTCATCGGGACCGGTGGAAACAGGAATGGCAGGGGTAAACCACGCTTTTACTATTTTGGAGGTGTCGTTTTTAATGGCTTCCTGACATGGATAGCCCAGAATCACCTGTTGATTTCCGGTCAGCTTCCATTCTTCCTTTGGCATGTCGGAAGTGATCAGAAATTTTCGGGTCATGAACTCTTTCTGTTGTATCATTTTCCGGTTTTTAAGGTCGTAGTAAACAATATTTTCAGGAGTACTCATCATGATTTTTACGGTGGCCCCTCCCATTTCTTCTTCCATGGAGCCGTCGGATGCTTCGTTAAGGTTTTCGTATCTGCAAACCTTGTCGTTGAAATGCAGGATGGTGTTTGTTCGGGTATCCTTGGGCATTTTTTCCATCATTTCGGGAGGCATTCCGTCCACTACAATGTCCAACTTCATCACTTCTTCATAGGTGATGGCGCCTTCGGTACGCACCTCGTTTTTTTCTGTTTGCGCATTTACAGTCATCATAACAACAGATGCAAACATGGCTAAGAATACTTTTTTCATTTCCATTGAGATTTAGTTAATATTTCCATGAATTAATTTTGAGCCAAAAGTAAAAGGGCAGCGGGTTGGTGTAGGTTAATGCCAAACCAATTAAGGTTAATTAAGGTTAATCCGTTGATTGCGAATACTGTTTAGTGTACTTTTGTGGATGAAAAGTTGAAATGAAAAAACTCAGAAACATATCGCACATCAGGTGGCTGATCATTTGCAGTCAGGTATTGCTTACCCTGTTTCTGGGCTATTGGCTCTATACGCAGTATGCTGAAAACAAAAGCCTGTTGACCAAAGATATTGAAAGAGGGCTCCGGCAATCGGAACAACAGGTATTGGATTCCATGCTGGCCACGCAATTGATTGATCCCATTTTGAGCGACACAAATTTCAACAAGGTGATTATGATCAGGCCAACAGGTGCCGATTCACTTACCCTCTCTTCATCTTATACATACGACCATGATACGGTGAGCCAAATAATTATGCATTTGGGTGATCCCGGAGAAGAATCGGGCAAACTTGCGGACCTACCTGACGATACCCAAAGTCAGATAAATATTTTCATCAACGACAGCCTCCCGGGCGGACATGATACCACCTACCTCAACATGGCATTTCAAGATACGAGCAACAAGCTGTTATTGAAGAGTGTTCGGCTATTGATTAATTCCGTGGAAAAAATTAACTCCGGTGAACAAAGCCTTTCCACGTATTTTATCACGAAAGTTGACACCTCGCTGCTCATCTCGCTTTTCGACCGGTTTTTGAATAAAGAATACGGCGGTTTTACCGTAAGGTGGAAGGCAAGCGACAGTATTTCAAACAACAACCATCATTTTCCGGGGTTGGTTGTGAAAAGCGAATTGCTTGCGAATAAATACTTTGCAACCATTGGCCGTTACCATATTTATCTCCTGAAAACAATTCTCCCTCAGCTAACATTTGCCATCATATTACTGCTAATCACCACGTTGGCATTCAGAATGGCCTATGTCAACCTGAAAAATCAACGAAAGCTTATCGCGCTCAAAAACGACTTTATCTCGAATATTACCCACGAACTTAAAACCCCCGTTTCAACGGTAAAGGTAGCGTTGGAGGCTTTGCTGGATTTTGACATGAAAAAAGACCCCACCCGAACCAAAGAATACCTGGAAATGGCCCATAGCGAAATGAACCGACTCGATTTGTTGGTCAATCAGGTGCTGAACAACTCAGCTTTGGAGGAGGGAAAGCCCTTTATTACCATGCAGCCAATCAATTTGAACAAGCTAGTTGAAGAAGTGCTGTTTTCTATGCAAACACGGTTTGAACAAGCACATGCTGAAGTAAAGTGGGAAGCGGGTGAGAAGGAAATTCCGGTTCATGCCGACAAGTTTCATATTCACGGGGTGTTGGTTAATTTGCTGGACAACAGTTTGAAATACTGCCGTGAAAAACCGAAGATATCCATTCAGGTGCGGCAGCAAAACAGCGAAACCCTGGTAATTGTTCAAGACAATGGTATGGGTATTCCCGACGAATATCTGGACAAGGTTTTTGAGAAATTTTTCAGGGTGCCCACTGCCAACCTCCACAATGTGAAGGGCTACGGACTTGGTTTAAATTATGCTGCTTTGGTGATGCAGCAGCATCAAGGCGGCATCAAAGTAAAAAATCTGGATGCGGGAGGCTGTCAGTTCACCCTTGTTTTTCCGGCATTAGCGCAATGAAACGAAAGATACTATACATAGAAGACGAGCCCTTTTTGGGAAAAATAGTAAAAGAAACCCTGGAAAGTCAGGACTTTGAGGTGTTGCTGATTGGTGATGGAGCCAAGGTGATGGCGGCATTTGATACCTTTAGCCCTGAGCTATGTATTTTGGATGTGATGCTGCCCCATGTTGACGGATTTACATTGGGGCGACAGATTCGAAGTCGTTTTGCCAGGCTTCCCATCATTTTTGTAACAGCCAAAATTGAAACAAACGACCTGATTCAGGGTTTTGAAAGCGGCGGCACCGATTACATTAAGAAACCATTTAGCATTAAGGAGTTGATTGCCAGAATAGATAACCAACTGAATATCATACAACTATCGACGAAGCAAGGGGCAGAAGAAAGCGCACCCATTGCCTTGGGCAATTATTTGTTTTTACCCGATCGATACGAATTGATTTTGAAGAAGCAGGTGAGAAAGCTATCCTTGCGGGAAGCAGAGGTACTGACCATGTTGGCAGCCAACCGCAACCAATCCACCGACCGCAAATCGATGTTGATGCGTATTTGGGGCGACGACTCCTATTACAACTCACGAACACTGGATGTGTATGTACGAAAACTTCGATCCTATTTGAGTGACGACCCACGCATCGAAATCATTACATTAAAGGGAAAAGGGTATCAGTTTGTGGTGCCGTAGCGGCAAAAAGCAATTCGTCAACCCGAGAGCACCATCTATCACATAAACTTGTATATTCGTAAATTTGGAGAGTAAACTCATGAAGGAGTTGTTTTACTTTGAGATATGATTACAAATGGATTTTATTGGATTTTAAAAATTCAGGCAGTAATACTCCTGCTCTTTATTTGTAGCATTTCCTATTCGGAAACTTCGGTTGATTCCACCGAGAATGTCCGGCAGAGCTATGAAAATGCAGCCGACTCAGCCCTATTTTACAGTATCCGTTTCGATCCGGAGGCCTTAAATTCGTTTATTTATCTGGCTGACTCCATTGGAAAGGCAAACAACCTGGAAGAAACCTGGAAGCTGACCCTGGCCAATGCCTGGAAACATATTGCGCTCAGGCAATATGATAGTGCAGAATTTTTACTTGACAAGAAATCATCTCTTTTTAACCGCGAAACAAATACTCAGAATCAATTAACAAAATATTATCATTTGGCTCATCTAAAAAGGGTTTTGCTTAAGTATTCTGATGCCGGCAAGTACTTTGAAAAACTTAAAGATCTGGCCATTCGCGAGAGAAACACCGACTATATATACGAGGCCTATTGGGGTTTGGAATCCATTGCCAAAAGCACTGAAGACCATAATTTGGGTAAACAATATTTGGAAGAACTGTTGCGCCTTCAGGATCAAAACAACCCCATTGCTCAGTTTAAAACCTATCAATTGTATGCTCAAAATGCCATCGAAAGAGGCGAGTATCAAACCGGAGAAGATTATTTGAAAAAATGTTTGGGTATCCTTGGCAGCGACACCACCATTATTCCCAATCCGGGCTATCAGCTTTCCTGGTTATATAATCAGCTTGGCGAAGTGAATCTAAGAATTGAAGAAGAAGAAGAAAGCATCGAATACTACAAAAAAAGCATTGAAGTTGGTTTGAAATACAACCTGATGAATCTGGTTACCGATTCATATGCCAACCTGGGAATTCTATATTATTTTACCCGTGATTATGGGAAATCGATTGAATCGTTCGATAGCTGCCTGGCCTTTTTAAAACAAGCAAAAAATACACGATTGACGGGCATCAGCTATTACTATTTATCCACCATTTACGATTCGTTGGGCAATTATCAAAAGGCATATCAAAATCAAAAACTATATGCACAATATGCCGACTCTAACAATCGATCAAACTATTTACAAGTATTTGCAGAAGAGAAAACCAGATTTCAAACAGAACAAAAAGAAAAAGAATTAAAACTAATGGCTGCCAACATCAGAACCAACAAAATTATTCTCTTCGCCGCCACTAGTGTTTTTGTTCTGTTACTAATTATTATTTTTCTTATTTACCGACAATCAAAACTTAAGTCGGCACAAAAAGTGGATCGCCTTGAAAAGCAAATTGCCGAAGCCAAACAAGAATACCTGCGCAAGCAAATGAATCCGCACTTTTTGTTTAATACACTCAATTCCATCCAGTATTTCATGTTTAACAACGACAAAATCAGCACCAATGATTATATGAGCAAATTTGCCATGCTGATCAGAAAAACCCTGGAAAACTCTGAAAAGGATTTTAACACGCTTAAAGACGAATTGGATGTGATAAAACTCTACATTGAATTAGAGCAACTCCGATTTAAAAACAAGTTTCGCTATCATCTTGAAGTTGATCCCGACATCGACATTCTTCAAACGAAAATACCAACCATGATCATTCATCCTTTTGTGGAAAATGCCATAAATCACGGTCTTCATTTTGTGGAAAAGGAAGGAAATTTGCTTGTAAAGCTTGAACATTACAAAAACGAAACCCTCAAATGTACTGTGGAAGACAATGGAATCGGACGGACAAAAGCTTTGGAAATAAAAAAATTAAAGGATTCCAAACGCCAATCGATGGGTACCAGCATTACCAAAGAAAGACTGGATATGTTTAGCAATAAATTGAACGAGCACCTCAAGATTAGCTTTGTAGATCTGGAAGATGAACAAAAACGACCATTGGGAACACGAGTCATCATTATCATTCCAACAAGCGTATAAAACATAAATGCCATGAATAGAATAAGAACTTTAATTGTAGATGATGAGCATGATGCCGCTAATTTTTTGTCGTCCATTGTTCAGGAATACTGCGATCATATTGAAATTGTTGGAATGGCGCATTCGGTTGTGGAGGGCGAACAAGCCATTCATCAAACAAAACCGGAACTCCTGCTTTTGGATGTGGAAATGCCGGATGGTACAGGTTTTAATTTACTTGAACGTATGGACGATATCAACTTTCAGGTTATTTTTATTACGGCTTACAACCACTATGCCATTCAAGCCATAAAATATAGCGCCATAGATTACATTCTTAAACCCATCAATATCAAAGAATTTCTTGAAGCCATAAAGAAAGTTACCAAGCTGATAAATTCCAAAAATCAGTTTGAAAATCAGTTTAATCACTTGTTGGAGAATCTGAAACACGAGCATCCGAAAAAAATAGGCTTGCCACAGCTTGATGGAATTGAATTTGTCGATACCGACCACATTGTCAGAATTAAAGCGGAAGGAAGCTATTCTTCCATTCAAATGATTGACAACAGACAAATGCTCATCAGTAAAAACCTGGGAGAAATTCAGGAACTTTTATTGGGGCAATTGTTTTTCCGGCCTCACAACTCGCATTTGATAAATCTGAAATATGTGAAAAAATATGTGAAATCCGATGGTGGCTATATCATCATGATCAACAATGATACAGTGCCCATTTCCAAAACAAAAAAAGAAAGTTTTATAAAAATGATGGCTACCATAAGCCGTTAGTCGGTTCCCTTGCATTACAGCCTGTCAACCCAAATACACCATTCATTATTTTAAATTGTCCATTCATGGATTAACAGTATAGCGGGGGAAATCAATGGTTTATTTTTATGGTGTTGAAAAAAATAACATCATGAAAAAAACATTTCTCCTACTGGCTTCCGTTGCATTTGTGGCAACTTTATTTGCTCAAACAGATGAGTCGAAACCTTACAGAGTTTCCAAAGCCATCGCTTATAGTAAATCCCGTCCATTGCACGAATTGGCGGCAGTGTTAACCCCCGACAAAACGGAATCAATCCACCAGGTAAAAGAAGGCAATAACAAACTTGAATTTGAGGTATGGACAGAAGTGAGTCCGGACAAAGGTTCACAAAATGTTCAAACCGAAATGGGGGAAAAAATAAGCAGAGGTCCCGTTCAGGGGTTTCCGGGTCAGGGTGCCACCGGTGTTTTTCCTCCCGATACGGATGGCGATGTAAGTGAAAATCACTTCATTCAGGTGGTCAACTCAAAATATAATGTGTACGACAAAAATGGGGTGAAACTTTTAGGCCCATTAAATTTGAGCACGCTGTGGGCAGAACTTCCGGGGCCATGGAATGGCACCAATGATGGAGACCCCATCGTACTTTATGATGAGGAAGCCGATAGATGGATGATTACCCAGTTTAGTGTATTTACGCCCATTAAATACGAATTGTTTGCCGTTTCAGAAACCAACGATCCTCTGGGAGCTTATCATTTATACTCCTTTTCATTCGACATGATGAACGATTACCCAAAAATAGGGGTTTGGTCGGATGGTTATTATGCCACCTACAATATGCACAACAATGGATTTCAGGGAGCAAGGATTACCGTTGTTGAACGGGATAAAATGCTCATGGGCGATCCCAGTGCGCAAATGATTGAATTTCACAGAAGCAATCAGGCTTCGTTAATGCCTGCGGATATTGATGGAGAAAATGTACCCGAACCGGGTTTGCCATGCCCCATCATGGATATTGACAACTATACCCTGCAAGTTCAGTTATGGGATTTCAATACCAATTGGGAAAACCCCAATAGCTCGAGTCTTACATTAGGTGCCACATTTGATGTGAGTCCTTTTTCCATTGTTCCCAACACCAATGATGGGGTGGGTGGTTTTGTTAGCCAACCGGGTACCGATCAAAAGCTCGATGGGCTGGGAAACATGATTATGAACCGATTGGCCTACCGAAAGTTTGACAACCACGAATCCATGGTGGTTACACACGCCATTAAAACAAATAGTGGAAGTGGAATAATGAGGGCCGCAATAAGATGGTACGAGTTCAGGCGAACAACCGGTAATTGGGAGCTTTATCAGGAAGGAACCTATTCTCCTGACAACAACAACCGATGGATGAGTTCGGCTGCCATGAATGCATCCGGAGATATTGCCCTTGGTTATTCGGTATCCAACAGTACCAACATCTATCCATCCATCAGATATACCGGTCGCCGAAATGGTGATCCCCTTGGCCAAATGACCATTGAAGAGGTTGAGGTAAAAACAGGAACCACCAAACAAAATCATTGGAGATGGGGAGATTATGCCTGCATGAATGTTGACCCCTCCGACGATTCTACCTTTTGGTTTACAACAGAATACAATGGATGGAAAACCTGGATTTGTTCCTTTAATTTGGGTGAAATTTCAGCCCCCTCGTGCGATGCCGGCGAAGATGGATATGTTTGTACCGACGATGGGTTCGAAACCTCCGGAAGCGGAACCGGCGTATTGTCAATGGAATGGTCATCTGACGGAGATGGGTTCTTTTACTTCGGCGACCAGTTCAACTCAACCTACGTCAGAGGAGATCAGGACATACAAAACGGAGGCTGTACACTCACACTTACTGTTACCGGATTCGATAGTATTCAAACATCATCAGATGATATGTATCTTCATATCGTTGACAACCCGGAGTGTAGTGCCGGCGAAGATGCCTCAATTTATGAAAACGAATCGTACACGCTGCACGGAACCTCCACTTATCCGGGAGCAATATTATGGACCAGCGCAGGCGATGGGGTATTTACCAACGCAACTGATTTGAATGCCATATACACGCCCGGGACAAACGACCTGGCCAGTGGCGGTGTCAGGCTAAATCTACACGTAGAAGCCATGCCTCCTTGCCAGGGAAGTGATGATGATGATATGTACCTGGGAATTATTACAGGAATGAGGGAGGTTGATAAAAACCTTCCCCGGCTATCCATATTTCCCAATCCAACTCAGGGCGTATTTACCATAAAGGTAGATCACATCCACTCTCTTGATCAGTTTACCTATCTGGTTTATACCAACTTCGGCAAGGAAGTGTATCGTGAAGTGGTGCATCCACAAAGCCAATCCTTCCAAAAAATAATTGATATGACTGATTTTGTTCCCGGAATATATTTCCTGACCATAAAAACTAAATACGGATTATCGACACAAAAATTGATAAAGGAGTAGCTCCTGTTTAAAAACCATTCTTGACTGAAAACCAATCAAGTATCAATCAGGTAAAAAGCATAAATTAAAAAACCATGAAACAACTAATGCTTATTTTGGCGCTTCTAAGCGGAACATATTTTGCCAAAACCCAAACCCCATTTCCTGAATTCGGAAAAACAAATCCCAGCTATTTCGATGTTCAGGGATCGTTTAATCATTTTTTTAATCAAGCAGAAAATGAGTCATCAAGGCTAAAAAAGAAGTTCGCCAGATGGGAATATTTTTATGCCAACAGAGTAGATAGAACCGGACATATTCCAACAAAAACCCTTTGGGAAGAATGGAAAAAGCTTTCGGAACAATCGGGAAGCAGTAAAAATTATTCGGACTGGACTGAAATTGGCCCAAGAACCGTTCCCTACAACCACCCCCAAAATCAATCCGGCGGTATTGGCAGAATCGACTGCATAACTTTCCACCCAACCAATGAAAATATTTACTGGATTGGCACGCCAACGGGGGGTCTCTGGAAAACCTATGACGATGGTGAAAATTGGGTGTGTTTAACCGACAACCTTCCTACACTGGGTGTTAGTGATTTAAAAGTTCACCCCGAAAACCACGACCTCCTTTTTATGGCAACAGGTACCCGCGATACCTGGTGGGAAACTTATAGCGTGGGCATCTTAAAATCGACTGATGGAGGATATAACTGGGAGGAAACAGGTTTAAGTTTCGATATACTGCAAGGAAATCAAGTGAACGAAATTCTTATCAACCCCGAAAATCCTGACATCATGATTACTGCCACCAGCATTGGTATTTTCCGTTCGGAAGACGGCAGCGAAACCTGGGAACGTATCACTTATACCTGGGTAAAAGATATCGCCTTTAAGCCCTATGACTATTCAGTTATTTATGCTGCCACATTTAATAATACGGGTGGTGCAAAATTTTTAATATCAGAGGATGGAGGGCTTTCCTTCACAAACAACACCAGTGTTGGGTTCAACTCTTCGCAGGTAAACCGTATTTGTATAGCCACTACAGAAGCCAATGCTGAAATTATCTACCTTTTATGCAGTAGCATTAACAACAACATGTATGGCTTCTATAAATCGATAGATGGCGGTGATAGTTGGACTGAACCAATAAACGATCCATTGCTGAACCTCATAGGTTACGAGGTAAACGGACACGACACAGGTGGATTTGGCTACTATATGATGGGCCTTGCCGTGTCTCCTGAAAATGAAAATGAACTATATGCCGGAGGTGCAAACGTCTGGAAATCAACAGATGGAGGTCAAAGTTGGGATAATAGTGCAGATTGGTTGGGACGACAAGGCATCGACTATGTGCATGCCGACCAACACATGCTTACCTACCAACCGGTTGGTGGCGCAATTTTTAGTGGTTGCGATGGTGGAATTTATAAAAAAGAGGCCGGATCGAATGATTGGACAGACAAAAGTGAAACACTTGGGATATTGCAAATTTATAAAATAGGGCTTTTTTATGCGGATGAAAGCAAGGCATTATTGGGCCCTCAGGACAATGGCATTATTTCCATCTCCGAAAATTCAATTGAAGAAATATGGTTGGCAGAAGCCGGTGATAATTTCTTCGACCAATCCAATCCCGACAACATTTTCGTATCCGGATATGGATTGGGTCTGTGTAAAAGCACCGATGGAGGCGATCACATTTACCAAATTCACCCCTTCGGCGAAGAAAAACTTGTGTTTAACCCCCCATTCATCAAACATGCAACCGAAGACATCATCTATTGTGCTTTTAATGATGTGTACAAAAGTCACAATTGGGGAAACACCTGGACAAAAATCATGGATAATCCCTCATCAAACCCAAGAATCCTGAGCCTTGAAGTTGCACCAACAGACCCAAACGTGCTCTATGCCGCTCATGGCAAAAAAATATGGAGAACCCTGAATGAAGGAGAACTGTGGACTGAAATAACCAATGGTATTTATCATTCCTATTCAAACATCTCTGACATTACCATCTCCGATCAGAATCCCTTACACGTTTGGGTTACACTTGCCGGATATAATCCACAGTACAAAATATATGAATCGATTGACGGGGGCGACTCCTGGACCAATATTACTCACAACCTGCCGAACATTCCCGTAAACTGCATCACCCATCAATCCAATACCGAAAGCGCCATTTACGTAGGAACCGATTTGGGGGTTTTCTATTTCAACAACGATTTGGATGAATGGATTTATTTTAGTGAAGGACTGCCAAATGTAATTGTGAATGAGCTTGAAATTAACCCGTTAAATCAAAAAATTGTAGCCGGAACTTTTGGGCGAGGTCTTTGGGAATCGAATTTGATGGATGCCACCATTCTATCGGTGTCTGAAAAAACAGATAACCAAATAAAAGTATTCCCAAATCCCAACAGTGGGATAATGCAAATTGAACTAAACGAAGATCCAAAATCGGAAATAACTGTATTACTGTATGATACCAAAGGGAACGAGTTGTGGAATAATAAAATATCCGGACATAATAAATCCATCAAACTCCAGCTCCCGCATGTGCCTCGCGGATACTACTTTTTACATGTAAATTATAACAACAAACTCCATTCCGTTAAAATTGAAATCGTTAAGTAGGCCGAATTTCTTGTCATTCATTTTAAACTGTCCGTATGAAAAAGTACCAAAGTATAGCTATTTCAATGCTGTTTTTTCTATCAGTTAACATCCATGCACAAAACGATGATGAACATATATTTGATCGTGGATATCATTTACAATGGTCGCCCGACGGTGAAAAAATTGCTTTTGCCGATTGGGTGGATGGTCAAGCAGAAATGTGGGTGTATTCATTCGCTGAAGATGATGTGTTTCAGGTATTACCTGGTGTTCATGGAGATTATTATTTATCGTGGCTACCCAATAGTGAAGACCTGATATTTGATTCATATGATCAAAATGGGTCACCCATTTTATGGTCAATTAAAATATATGGCAATACTCCTACTCCTCTTACATCACCCGTTTCTATAATGCCAACTGCCTCACCATGTGGAAATTATGTGGCTTTTTGCAATGGAAATGACATTATAAAAAAATCATTATCGGGGGGTCAGGAAATCAACTTAACATATCACGAATCCTTTGATTTTCACCCTTCCTGGTCTCCAGATGGCACCAAAGTTCTTTTTACTTCCGAACGAAGTGGCAATGCAGATATTTGGGTGGTTTCAAGCAATGGAGGAGTAGCACAACAAATTACTTTTGATGCTGGCCAGGACGATAGAGCCAGTTGGCATCCGAATTCATCAGACATAACTTTTGTTTCGAATCGCACAGGTATAGAAAGTATCTTTATAGTCAATGTGAATACGCTGACACCACAACTATTAGTGGAAAACGGAAGCTTCCCTACATGGCGTTTCGATGGAAAGAAAATGGCCTTTGCAAATCGTGAAGGCATATGGATAAAGGATATGGAGGGCGTAGGGTTGCAGAAAATTGAAAAAAGTAAAAAAAAAATTACGGTTTATCCAAATCCCGGTAATGGAACTGTCCTTTTAAGACTTGAAGAAACTCCTAACACCGATATTCTTCTTAACCTGATAGATATGCAAGGAAATTTAGTTTTTAAACAGATTTTAGAAAGTACAGGGAATTCATATAAGCTTGAACTACCAACACTCCTTACCGGATACCACCTACTAAAAATTACCTACAATGAACAAACCGTATCAACTAAAATATTGCTTACCAATTAATTGGAGTACTATTCTTGATACGGCAGAATGTGGGTTCTTATCGGAATGGATTACCTAATTTTCAAATAATATTGCAATCATGAAACCTCTGGCCTCAATCCTCCTTATTCTACTATTTTCATTCTATTCCTTTGGGCAGAAAGACTCCACCAAATACAAGCTAGAAGTACTTTGTGTAACCCCAAATAATCTGGGTGCCAATTTCAATTTAAACATGGAACACTTTGAGCATTTCGGCTGGAATGCTACCACCGCAGGTATCAACCAAACGGTAAATACTTGTGGATGGTCGGTTTCAGGAGGAAATATTCCGATTGAAGTAGATACACTAATTTCTGCAATTAGCGATATCGGTTATTGGGATGTCATTGCCATTATGCCCGCAAATTGGTGGTCAGGCAACGCCTATGGAGATTTAATTTCTGATACACACTTTTTGAACCTTTTAAATCAAGCAAATCAACAAAGTAAAATTATATGGGCCACGTGCGCGGGTGTAAGAGTCTTGGCATTTGCTGACATTCTTGACGGGGTAAATGTAACCGGGAAGGAAAATTTCGCTTCTGAATATGCCGCCGCCGGCGCAAATTATCTGGGCTCCAACATACTTCCTGTTATAGATGGAAATATTGTCACCTCAACAAGAGGAATGTATTATCAGTTTCAAAATATCAATGCCATCATCAATGCACATTCCTCTATTTCAAAACACCAAAAAACTAAATGTAAGGGAACGACCAAATTAATGGATCAGTCAACAAAACCAATCGAGAAATCAAATACTCTTTCGAAGGGAATTGAACAAATCACCACAACCTCCGACAGCCTTTTTACTTTCTGTGGTTACCAGTACACCGAAGGAAATTTGGCAGATATTTTAGTAGGGCAAGTCAATCAGGTAGGTGAAGAAATTTGGTCTCAGACATGGGGTGGAGACAGTTGGGATTACGCCACATCCGTTAGCAACACTATGGACAATGGGTTTCTTGTAACAGGTTTTACAAACTCAAATGAACAAAACAATCAAGATATCTTTGTGCTAAAATATAGCCGCCATGGAGAATTGTTATGGCAGAAACAATTTGGAGGACCCCTGCCGGAAATAGCAAACTCCATTATTGAAGCCAGCAACGGCAATATTTATATCTGCGGTCAGACAGAATCATTTGGCATGGGGGAAGATGATATTTATCTTCTATGTCTGAATGCCAATGGCCAATTAATTTGGAATAAAACCTATGGAGGAACTCAATCCGATATGGGAAAAGAGGTTGTTGAGCTATCTGACCATCAGCTTCTTATACTGGGCAACACTGGCTCGTTTGGAGCGGGAAACCGAGATATATATTTAATAAAAACAGATTTGGACGGAAATATAATTTGGTCAAATACCTATGGTGACGATGGTTACCAGGATGCATCCTCACTAGTGGAGTTAGACGATAAATCCATCGTCGTTGTTGGACAAACAGATATTTTAAATGTAGATTTAATGGATATGTTGGTTTTGAGAACAGATTCCGCAGGAAATGAAATCTGGGTAAATACCTATGAAGGAAATGATGATTTTTACGACTTCGCCAACGATGTATTTGAATTAAACTCTGATTACCTTTTGCTTGTTGGTCACACAAAATATCGGGAAACCCGACACAATCAAGGAATAGCACTCATTATCGAAAAAAACGGAACTTTAAGCTGGCAAAATGAGTTTCAAGCAAATGCCATTTGTTCGGCACAATCAATTTGTTCAGTTGGAAATCATCAATTTCTTCTGGGGGGATATCAAAATACATCTGTACATGATTTTTATGACACCTGGGTAATACCATTTTACGATCCAATAACACAAATTCCAAAGATACCATCTTCTAAGCGATCAGCAATAGCTGCATATCCAAATCCTTTCAATCGTCACATTTTTATTGATTATACAAGCTCCAATTATCAAACTATAAACATGAGCATTTTTGATATATTCGGTAAAACAGTGAAAATATTTGATGGCCTTAGCAGTGTTGATTTTCCGATTATATGGGATGGTTATTCGAATAATCAAAGCAAAATTAATGAGGGAATTTATATCATTTTAGTTGAAGAAGGAGAAACATGTACGTATGCCAAAGTCATCTATCAGGAATAAAGAAAGGCTTGATTTTTAAAATCAATTCCATATTGAAATTGAGAAGATAAAAAAGAAACAAAGCATAAAATCGAAATTGCGCTTTGCGTTTACGATATCTGTTCTGACTATGCTGTCGGTTTCTGTTTATTTTAATATCAAACAGATGAGGGAAAGGTTGTGGGTGCTCCACTTTAATAATGCAAATACCAGAGTTACTTACGATGACTTTTACCATATCAAAGCTGCCCAGAAATACCACAGCGGTAAAGGGGTGAAAATTGGTATTCTCGACAAGTATTTTGATATGAGCAGCACAAATGGTGATACACAGGAGGAGAGGACTTTATTCATAATTTAATTTACTCCAAATGTAAAATCCCGAGTAAATACTAAATCATTGATTCCGGTAATGGTTATTCTCATAATTAACCTCCGGAATATTTGTATCAAGCATTAGTTCCTGAATATTGCTTTTCGGAATTTCTAATGTATATATTCTGTCACCCGATTTCCACACATCCATTTTCGTATGGAAAGTCTCTTCTGTTCCATCGATGTATTTTACAGTTAGGTTTATAGGAATTGGAAATCCCCCGCGATTAACAATTTCTACAATTGTTTTATTTTCAAGCTTCTTAACATCACCTATTCCCAAATCAGCATAGCCCAGCTCAAAAAACCAGGGTTTCCAGAACCAAGCCAAATCTTCTTCGGCTATATAATTGAATGTATAAAACATATCGTAAGGAATGGGGTGTTTCCCCTTCCAACGGCGGGCAAATTCTTTGATGGCATGATAAAATTTTTCATTTCCCATATAATCATGCAACAAGCTAAAAGCCGCAATGGGTCGCACATATGTTGTAAAACCGTTGGTAAAATCGCCCAGATGATGTGTACCGGACATTAACGGAACATCAACTGCAAGCGAAGCCCCTTGCGCAGCATATTTCTGATTTGCCATTTTGAAAATTTCTGATTCAGGAACTCCGGCTAAATTTGCCAATGCCGAAATTCCGATTATCGAGGCCAGGCCTTCGTCCATCCATGCATATTCCTGTTCGTTTGTCCCAACCAAAAAAGGGAAATAGGAATGAGCAATTTCATGAGTGGTAACCAGCACGGTTTCAAGCATGCTGTTTTCTTCCTGATCATTGATCATGCCCGGAAACTCCATTCCCCTTCGTTCTCCGTTAAAAGCAGTTAAAGTCGCGTATGGATAAGGTATCGCAGGAGTTACATTTGAATAAAAATCCAATGTTTTTCGGCTAATATCAGCAACTGATCGAAAGTTTTCTGATTCCGGATTATACACGGAGTGAATTAAAACCCTTTTTTCGCCTATTTGAATACTTGTTGCATCCCACAAATATTTATCGCTAACAGCAAAAGCAAAATCAGGCAAATTTTCGGCTTTGAACTTCCAACAGTGCTTTTGTGCCGGTTTAGCGATTTTGTTTCCCTTTCGGTCTTCGACAGTAACAATTTGAATGACTGTATCCGATTTTGCAGCCATATTGAGTAGCGACAGATACTTTTTGTTGAAAATCTCATCTGCATTTTGCAGCAAGCCCGACGACCAAACCTGGTAATTTGCAGGAACAGTTATATCTACTTCGTAATCGCCATAATCGTTATAAAATTCGGCATTCCCGGTAAACCCGAAAGTATTCCATCCCGCAATATCATCGTAAACATTAATTTTCGGATACCAATAGCCAATAAATGAACTTGTTTTGTCGTATGTTCCTATTCTGAACATACCAGTTTTTGGCATGGTTTGTTCCCAGTCTATTTCAATTGTAATCTCATTATCGGGGATTAACTTTTCGGGCAATCCAAAAGTCAGCAACGTTGAAAAATAAACACATTTGTCTAAATCAACAGCAACAGTATTTACCTTTATATTTTTGATTTTTACACCATTATGAATATTAATGGAATCAATATAGCTATCTCTTGCTTCGCCTTTTTTGAAGAAATTCTGGTAGAGATTTACAAAAATTTGCGACAAGGTATCAGGACTGTTGTTTTTGTATGTAATAATTTCACTACCAACTAATAGTTTGGTTTCAGGGAAGAACTCAGCAGTAATCTGATAATTGGCTTCATTTTGAAAATAATTTCGTCCGGGAATTCCCTCGTGTGAGCGGGTTTCGTTGCTGTATGCCTTTTGGTATTCGCGGGGTATGTACAAATCTTTTGTGTTTTGGGCGAAACCCGACAGAAAACTCAATACGCCTAAAATGCTGATAATTATTCTCATAGCTTATTAGTTATAAATAATTTACTAACGGATTAGTCAAATCTTACTTGCTTTTTAAGCAAATGGTTTACAACACCTCCATTCTTTTCAAGAGAAACCGACAAAATGGTATCGGAGGGGTTTTGAAAAGTAATCTCACCCCGATAAACCAAGCACAGATTATCAACCTCTGCCACATTGATGCCATTTATCGAGTATATCTTATCTCCGGGCATAAACCCGTGCCGTGCTGCATCAGTATTCTCAAACACCGACAACACCTCCATTCCGTCAACCTTGGCCAAATAGGTAAACCCAAAGGTGCTGTCACTACCGGAGGCAATCGTATGTTGTTGAATAAAACCGATGCGCTTGTTCTTGTAATCGAGTGTTACAATAAAGTTTTCCAGAAACTTATTTCCTACAAATCCGGTAAACTCACCCTCCGGAAGGTTTTTTACCTGAATCGGCAATCCTTCTGCAACAATGCTGCCCAAGGTAAATTCTGAAGTACGAAACAGAACGGACTCAATCAGATCGTTGCCTTCACCACGAATTTGAAGGGAGGGCATTGAAACATACTTCCGCCAATCATGGGCCGAGGAGCTTAAAATTTGATGGTACAAAGTGTTTGAGTGGAGTACAATCCCGCCACTATGGCCGGTATCGAACAACAAGCGAATTTGGATACTGTCGTTGATAACTGCCTTAATAATTGGTGTTTCCTGTTTCTGAGAGGACTCGTAATCTACCCATTGGATATCCGAATAATTTGGAAATCGCGTGAGGTCGTCGGTAATGACTATCTGTTTGGTTGCGTAATTGATTTGCGTAAAAAAGGTTTGAATAACATTGTACCCTATTATCCCGTAAGGAGAAATACAATTTAACATGCCCCATTTGGCATTTTGGGCAGTTATCGCGCCAACATCTGCAAAATCGACCTCGCCTATTTTAAAATGATGGATGGAAACCAACTCATTGTTGAACGCATTGGTAGTAGTATCGTGATTGTTAGAAAACTTAAACCGCTGATAATCTTCTTTTCCTGTTATATTCAACAACGAGTCTAACAAAACTGTCTGGGCCCCGGTATCAAAAATAAAGGGGAATTCCCGACCATCATCGTTCACGCCGACATCTACCAGCATCCAGTTATTTACATACTCAAAGGGCAATGATACATAAAAACCCTTGCTCTCAATTTTGCAACCCGTTAGTTTTTGCTCGAGCTGATTTTGCAGGTATTGCAATCCGAAATATCCAATGGAAAACAATCCCAAAGCTATCAGAGAAACAATGATGAGGATTTTTTTTAGTTTACGCATGTCAAATTATTTATAGTTACATGTTGATATTCAAAACTCTGGTTCAAAAGCTGTTGCCATTCGGAGGTTTTCTGTGCAGAAGTTACACTACCGATCAACAAAATGGATATCGCTATAAGGATTTTAATTTCAGTCATAATCTAAATTCGATTGTTTACTCTTGTTATTTTAAGTCTTGAAAATCAAAGCTAAAATTGATATTGGGCGAAATTAATCCGATTTAATCTTATTGTTTCGTTTTTTATCCCAATAGTACACCCACACACTAAAAATCAATGTCTGTGCAAGGATTTCAGGGTAGCCCACAAAATGAAAATGCAGTGGTAGTTGGGTAAAGATGAGCCCTTCGAGGGATCCGGGAGCAGCAGCCGGTGTGCCAATAATTCCAACCATTACAAATATGCTCCACATGTAAAGCCAGCCCATTTTTTTGCTGTGGAAAAATCCCATGAAAGGATAGAAAAAAACGGCGTAGATCAAGCCCCTGAAAATTTGCAGAAGTGGCGCAAACATTATTATTTCGGAATCGTATGGGCGCATGAACTGATTGACGACGGGCTCCTGAAACAGTGACGGGTAATCGTTTAGGGTGGCCGACAATATTCCTGCAATGGTATAGGTAACGGTGTGCGCCACCACAACTTTCAATGCAAAAACAAGAAAGTTTTTTATTGGGTTGGAATGAACTACACTCATGGTGTTTGGCTTTATTATGTGTTGATTAACTGATACTTATTATTCGGCGGCGACGGTTTTTGTCCCTTTTTGATTGGCCACGGAATAACCAAACTCAAAAACCATTTTCGCGACCTTTTCGATCTTGCTAAAATCGATCCTCCCGATGTCGTCATGGGGGGTGTGTACATCTGCATGGATACCTGAAATAAACAGAAAAGCAGGCACTCCATTGTTTTCAAATGTATTATGGTCGCTTGCTCCCAACTCCAGGTTTTCTTTTGCAATTACTTCCATGCCTGCATCTTTTGCCGCGGTTTGGAGTTTATCCAGAATCTCGCGGTTATCCACCACAGAATACATCAATACCTTGTCGGATTCCGTTACCGTCAGCTCATATCCGTGGAAGGTCCCCGTGTCGGAGGGCAGTTTGGTTCTTCCAATCATGTCGAGGTTGATATCCATCAAAGTTTTTTCCAATGGAACGATGGGTTTTTCCACATAATATTGAGACCCAATCAAGCCCCGGTCTTCTCCGTTTAACCAGGCAAATACAATGGTTCGTCGGGGCTTTTTTTTCAATGATTTGAAAGCGCGGGCTATTTCCAACAGCGCCACCGTGCCCGAAGCATTGTCGTCGGCGCCATTGAGTATCTCGCCCTTTTCGTTGGGGCCTTCATGATCGAAATGCGCTGTATAAATGATACATTCATCCTTTAATTCGGGATCGCTGCCTTCAATCATGCCGATAACGTTGTTTGCCACGAAATCCCGGGTGGTAACTCCTGTTTTCACCTGAGCTACCCTCTCAGGAATATCCATTGAAAAGGGTTTCCCGGTTCGGTCGATCATATCCTGTAGTTCCGCAAGTTGATGACCCGTTGTTTTCAACAGCAGGTTGGCTGCATGTGGCGTAATAAATGCATATTGAAATTTGGATATACGGGCGGGCTTCACCTCTGTGGACAAAATTTCGGCACCTATCAAACCGGCATATCCCGAAGCATAGACATCCGGAAACTTGTTTTTGGGGTCGTAAACATACAGAATTGCTTTGGCACCGGCCTTCGCTATGCGACCGAGCTTGGGGAATTCTTCCTTGTAGTCAAACATCCCGTCACCACTTCCCTCTTTCACCATTTTAGGGTTGCGGGTCATGATCAGAACAATTTTGTCTTTCACCTCCACATCCTGCAAATCGTCGTATCCGTTTTCTTTATTCTGATAGCCATATCCGGCAAATACAACGCCTCCGCTTACATCGAGGGTGCTACCGGGTGTAAATATGGTGGCAAGCGAATCTGTTGAAAAAACTTCTTTTCCACCGGAATCAAAAAGCTTGAAACAGGTGTTCTTTTTGTCAATGGTTTTAGAGGTGATGACCATGGGCTGGTAATAATCGCCTGTTTCGGCTATGGGACTCAATCCCATTTCCATCAGTTTTGTTTTTAAAAAAAGTGCCGCAATTTCGTTTTCGTGGGAAGGCATTTCTCTTCCTTTCAGGTTGTCGGAGGCAAGAAATGTCATATTGGCTTTTAAACAACTGGGGCTAATGGCCGAAAGTCCATCTTTTTGCGCCTGCACGAGAAAAGACAGCAACGTGAATGTGAGAAGAAGTATTTTTTTCATTTGATGAAGTTTTTAATGATCCAACCCACTGTCGAAGTTCATATCCGGCGAATCGGTTGTTTTTTGTCGTTTGAAATTATTGAATTTGTAGGTCAAAGTCATCATAAAGGTGGGGCCTTCGTATTTGAACCAGGTATGCGCCTTAAAGTTGGTTCCCCGGCTGTCTTCGATGTATATTCCCGAATCGAAGGTGTTGTGCGAACGTAAGGCCACTGTCAGACTGCGGCTTAAGAAGCTCCGCTTGAGGAAAAAGTCGAAGTAATAAAAATCCTGCGACTTTCCCTGTGGCAAGATGGAAGGACCGTAGTAGATGGCCAAAAATTCCAGATAGGTTTTTTTCATAATGAAGGTGGTGCGAAAACTGCCATTCCACATAAAACTTTGGTTATCTACCTGATAGCCTGTTTTCAAGGCGCCTTCCATGGTGTTGTAGTAGGCACTGGCATTGAGGTTCATCCGCCACCAGGGTTTGAGGTTGATATTGGTCATAAGCTCCAGTCCCGTAGCGGTTTCCCGACGAAGGTTTTCGTAACTCTCATAGTAAATGCCGTTGCGTTCGGTGGTGGCACTAACAATGGAGTTGGTGGTGATTCGAGTAAAAAGTTCGGTGCTTAACAACACAACATCGTTTTGAAGGGCATATCCCGTTTGAATGGAATGAGTAAAGTCGGGCAACAACTCCGGGTTGCCCACATGCAGCATGTTGCGACCCGTGGACGAAACAGCGGGAATAAGCATCCATTCGTTGGGGCGGTTTACCCGTCGGCTATAGCTCAGGCTTAGTTGCTGGCCATGTTTCATTTCACGCGATACATGCAGCGATGGAAACAAATTGATTTCATCGAGTTGGTAGGTATTCCGGGCAAACTTTTCCTTCAGCAACCGGTTATTCATTTCTACCCTTACGCCACCTTTGATGGAAACACCTTTCAACTGCATGCCCAGCATGCCATAAAGACCGTTCACCATGTGCCGAAAATCCATGTGATCGGTCATGCTGCTGTCGGAAATCCAGCCCTCCGCATCCGGAAAGAAATAAAGATATTCGTAATCGGTGCCGGAAAACTTGCCCTCGCTTTGCAGACCAGTTTCAAACACCAATTTCTCCGAAAGGGGCAAGATGTAATCCACATTCAGGCGAACCTGATTTCGATGGGAACGGCTGTTCAATTGCAACTCATTCAAACTGTCAGAGTTCATTTCTGTGCCTGGGTAATTTTCGGTTATATGATTGGGTGTATCATTCCTTAGGTGAACATAATACAAGTTGATATCCAGCTTGTTGTCTTCCTTTGAAAAAAGCCTGGAATAGCCGACGTTTCCACTCACATAGGTATTGGTGATGAGAAAACGATCCGCCATGGCTATCCCATTGGTATCCGGAAAATAGTTGTTGAATGTCTGCATGTTGGAGTTAATTCTTCTGTCGAACTCCCATTGCCCGATTTCGCCATCCAGACTCCAGGTGTTTTTGGCGTTGGAATTCAACGAAAAACCACCTGAAACCTGATAATTTCTCCAATAAAGGTCGCGATCGGAGGCAATGAATTGGCTTTGGGTGGTATCGCCGGTGTAGGCTTCCCGTGAGTCGGTACTTTCGGTTTGCTTGCGCTTGTTGGAATAGTTGGCATTCAGATATGAAGTGAGGGCTTTTCCCCGGTGGTTGACCATCACGTTGGTGGTGTATTTATCGCCCGTTGCCACGGTAAGTGTTGCCTGGGCGCTTGTGCCATTTGACCTTTGCTTTTTCATGATCAAATTGATGATGCCGGTGGTACCGTCGGCGTCGTATTTTACTCCCGGGTTGGTGATGATCTCGATTTGTTCAACCGCATTGGCAGGTGTTTGGTTCAATGTTTCGGTGGCATCCAACACCGTGGGGCGGCCATCCACAAGCACAGTAAAGCTGGCGCTTCCTCTCAGGCTAATGTTGCCCGCGCCATCCACCTGCACCGACGGAACATTGGCCAACGCATCCGCCACCACTCCGCCTTCAGCACCCGCCTGAGCCGACACTTGAATCACTTGTTTATCAACCTTGAAGTGTACATAATCGTTGCTGGCCACCACTTCGGCTTCCTTTAAATTGAGGCTTAAAGGTTCCATAGTTAAGACGCCCAAATCAACAGCCTTTCCTTTGTCCAATTCAATATTATTCACCTCCAGGGTGCGAAAACCCATAAAATGAATTTTTAAGAAATAGACGCCATTGTCGAGTTTTTCTATGGCAAAACGCCCATCAGCCGACGAAACCGTGCCTGTTATCAAGGCGCTGTCGGAAGCCTTGTATAGTACCAGATTGGCATATTCGATGGGGGTTTCCGTAAGATGATCCACCACCACTCCCGTGATGGATGCCGACCTTGGAACAATGTTTTCGGAAGCGAATAAATAATTGATTTCAAGACATATAACGATCAAAAAAAGTGAACGGAAAAGTCTCATTTTCTTAAATTTTTCCACAAAATAATCCATCAACAAGCAGATTTACAAATGAATTCAACCAAGCCTGCAAACAAATTAACCACCCACAATTGGCGGCTTCGTTGAACAAAAGGGGGCATTGATTGATAAAAAGGGGCAGGTTGTTTATTGTAAGAACCGTTGGGAAGAATAAAGTAAAAAGTTACTTAATTTTGTGAGAAAAAGAAATGTCAGGTAAGCGAATTTTGAATGTTATCCCCTTGATTTTTTGGTTGTTTATCGTTTCCATCAAACTCATCGGGATATTGCCCATGTATGAAGGCGAGCGTTTGATAAAATCACTTACCACCCTGTCGATTGTTACGCCTTTGGAAATCGCGAGTTTCGCCTTTTTTTACTACCTCATCATTCCTTCATTGGTACTGAAAAAGCGGTTGGGTATCAACATCTCGTTGTCTCTTCTTTTTATCCTCTCATATGGATTTGTATGGGTTTGGGTTTATCACATCACCGGCCGGATCGACACAACCGATGGCGTTCAAATTATTTATATTGCCAGTTACGGACATACCATTCTAAGCACCTTATATGCCTTTGTATTAAGGCTTTCGGTGGATTGGTTTAACAAATACCGACGGCAGAAGGAGCTCGAAAAGCAAAACAGCCTTACCGAACTGGCATTGCTTCGATCGCAAATCAACCCCCATTTTTTGTTCAACACCCTCAACAACATCCATGCGTTTAGTACCCGCGATCCCGAAAAAACGTCGTTTGCCATCATCAAGTTGTCGGAAATTATGCGGTATATGTTGTATGAGGCATCCCATGAAAAAGTGATGCTGGATGAGGAGGTGGACTATATCCGGAATTTTATTGCCTTGCAGAAACTGCGTTTTCAGGAAATGGAGTTCGTTCGCTTTACGGTAGAAGGAAACACTGCCGGAATACAAATTCCCCCCATGATTTTTCTTCCATTTATCGAAAACGCTTTCAAACACGGCACAGTGGGGACTACCCACGCCATCGAAATCGATTTGAATTGTACACACGATCGGCTTTTATTCAGTTGTAAAAACCAAATTAAACCTCCCAGCGAAACCGAACAAAATCAACCCGGAGGTCTGGGCATTAAAAACATCCGGCGCCGGCTGGAGATTCTGTTTCCGGGACAGCATCATCTGGACATCCGTGAAGAAAAAAATGTTTATATTGTGGAACTAAACATCAACCTCCATGGTAATTAACTGCGTAGTGATCGACGACGAATATCCGGCCATTCAGCAGATGGAAGATTATATTAGCCGAGTGCCGTTTCTCAGACTGCTGAAAAGTTTTAACAATGCCATCGAGTCGCTCAACTTTCTGCAAACCAACCCGGTAGATGTGTTGTTCCTCGACATCGAAATGGAAGGATTTTCAGGTCTGCAACTTATCAAAGTGCTGCAACACAAACCCAAAATTATCCTGACCACTGCCTACGACCAGTACGCCCTCAAAGCCTTCGATTTGAATGTATCCGACTACCTCCTGAAACCCATTTCATTCGAGCGGTTTATCCAGGCCATCGACAAGTTGTTTGATCTGTTTGTACAGGAAAAACCCGTTGACACTTCTGTAAATCAATACCGAAGAGATTACTTTTTTGTGAAAACCGAATACCGCATGCAACGGGTCGATTTCAACGACATCTTGTTTGTGGAAGGGATGAAAGAATACCTACGCATCCATACCAAAACCGGGAAAATCATGGTTCTCGAAAGTTTTAAAAACCTGGAAGAAAGCCTTCCGTCGGATCAATTTGCCCGTGTTCACAAGTCGTATCTGGTGGCATTAAACAAAATTGACCGCATCGAAAAAAATCGGATTACCATCGGAGAAACGCTGATCCCCATCAGCGAAACCTACAAGGATGCTTTTTTTATGCTGGTTAAGCGGGATGGTGTTTAGGGGGTTCAAGGGCTCAAGGGTTCAAGCGTTCAAGGGTTCAGGGGTTCAGGGGTTCAAATGTTCAATGGATCAGGGGATCAGTGGATCAGGGGATCAGTGGATCAATGGATCAATGGATCAATGGATCAATGGGTCATGGTTTCTCTCCATACTCCTTACTGATTACTCCCTACTCCCCCCGATGGCTCCTTAATTCCGCAGGTTATTAACAAAAAAAACTGTAAAACATTTCAGGAGAAAGTCTTACAGTTCAAGTATTTTCACCATATTTGGTGTGCTAACAAATACTGCGGTGAAGATACAACAAAGTAAATCAATAAGTGCATTTGGCGGAATAAATTTTGTGTTTGATTTTTTGGAGCGAAGCCAGATCAATGCCTTAATCGAGAAAAGTTTTCCTACACTTGCCAATCAGAGTGAGTATCGATGGAAGGATATAATCAATTCAATGTTAAGCATATATCTATGCGGTGGGGACTGTATTGAGGATCTGCAAATCCATTTAAGGGGTCACTTTAAAGACAATCCTTTTGTCAAGATGCCAAGTCCGGATACAGTACTCAGAAGGTTAAAGGAGTTGGCAGTTGAAAACAAACAATGCGAAACCAAACGCGGAGTTATCACCCACACCTACAATTCAAATGAGTTTATCAATCAACTTAACATATCCCTTTTAAAGCAGCAGGGGGTATTTGATGCACAAGAACTGACATTAGACTACGATAATACCATCATCTTCAACGAGAAGAGCGACAGTAAGATGACCTACAAAAGAAATCCAGGTTATCAGCCCGGTATTTGTTATCTCAATGAGGAGCATGTTCTCTTTGTAGAAAACAGGAATGGAAACAGCGATGCAAAAGCCTTTCAGTCTGATACCCTAACTCGCTTGTTTGAGCAATTGAACCAAAATGATATAAAAAAGGCCACCCATTTCAGAGCTGATGCAGCATCTTACCAGTATGATGTTGTAAAATTACTGGAACAAAATGTTGAGAATTTTTATATCGGCTGTAGAAACAGCTACATAGCCAAGTACTTTAACCAGTTAGGAGAATGGGAACATATCACTGATAGCACCAATGAGCCGATGCAGGTTGGATCAATCATGATAGAACCTTTTGTCAGCCAAGCCAGAGAAGATGGTATTGATGCCAAGCCATACAGGCTTGTTGTCAAGAGAAAACTAAGAGATGACATGCAAATGGATATGTTCACCGATGATGCGTATGAGTACCGGGCTATTTTAACGAACAATCTAGAAATGACACCGGTTGAAGTTGCCATTTTTTATAACCACAGGGGAAATCCAGAAAAGCAATTTGATATCCTAAAGAACGATTGGGGATGGAACAATATGTGTTTTTCAACATTGGAAAACAACACTGTCTTTCTTGGATTGACAGCTTTTTTCAAGAATATTTATGTGTTTATTATTCAACACTTTTCACAACTTACTGACACACTCAAACCAACATACCGGGTAAAAAAGTTCTTGTTCAGATTTATTATTTTGCCCGCAACATGGATCAAGCGTTCGCGCCAAATCACGCTGAAAATCTTTACAGATTCTAATAAATACATTACATTATCTTTGAACTCAACATAACCAAAATCAATTAATAGCCTTATTATCAACTAATTGACACTTTTTCCTAAAAAAGTAGAAGGAAAGGCATTGCAACAGAATGAAAAAATGATCAACACAGAAGCTCCTTAAGCATTCTTTTTTCAATGTGTTACAGCTAATGCAGTCAAAAAAGCCAAAAAATCAACAATTTCTTACATTTTTTGGTCATAAAAACACTTCCAGATTCTTTTTGCGGAGACATGCGGAATTTAGGGGCTATCGGGGTCCGTCTTCCAACTCCCAACTCCCGCACCTTTTCCCAAATATGGAAATATTGATTTGGGGAGAGCTTTGTATATAATTAAAAAACAGGTGATTACACTTTATGTTGCCATCGGCTCGCTTTTTGATATATCTTTAGGTGAAATCTACGACTAAAAATACTTCATATGAATTCCATAAAATCCCTTAGCTACCTTCTTGTTGTACTGTTCTTGTTTTCATGTACCAAGAAAAACGACACCCCTGATCCGGTAAGTGTACCCGAAATCACCGATTTGGTTGTTTCATCAGAATTTAACTGGTCTGCCGGACTGGTGGGTCAGTTGACCATTTCATTCGTCAATCCCAACAATGTGTCCCTCGAAAGGGAATATGTTCAAATAATTGATGACCAAGGAAATGTATTGGACAGAACCTTGGTTCACGACAGCACAGCCACCTTTCAGTTGCAATTGCCGCAGGACGCCACTTACTACGTATATTTTCCGGTAACGGAAGACAGGATGGCCATCAATTCTTTGGGTAATATCACCATGGAATTGGGTGAAACAGTGGATTATATCTATCCCCATTTTAAATCAACACAAGTGGTAACCTGCACCACCTGCAACTCTCCTTTGGTAAATGCCGGTGGTGAACAGCCCTATTTGGCTTCAGGTTGGACACTCTACAACGAGTCGATAGTCCCCGGATGGGAAACTACCGCCACAGATGGAAAAATTGAGGTGTGGGCAAGCGGATTCAACGGCGTGCCTGCACAGGAAGGTCATCAGTTTTTCGAATTGAATGCCAACATGGTAGCTGCACTATATCAAGAATTGTGCCTTGAACCCGGTTCCACCATTTATTGGTCGGTTTGGCACAGAGGCCGTTTGGGTGTGGATGTGGCCGAAGTAAAAATTGGTGAAACGGTGGAAACAGCCGAATATCAAACCACCATGTCGGATGGCACCGGTGGTTGGGGTTATTATTCAGGAACTTACAATGTGCCATTGGGACAAACTACCACCGTGTTCATGTTCGAATCCATTTCCTCAGCCGGTGGCAACAGAAGTATCGGTAACTTTTTGGACAATTTTGAAATTTCCTGCGACTTCGACGGTGATGGTATCATCGATCGTTGGGACGATTTACCCGATGATCCGGATGCTTCTTTTATCTCCTATTTTCCAGAAAATGGGAAGCAAATAGTGGCCTTTGAAGACCTGTGGCCAAGCTATGGCGATTTCGATTTCAACGACCTCATTCTCTCCAATCAGGCAGTCATCACCAGCAATGGTGCCGGAACGCCTTTGGAAGCCAGTTTTAAGGTAAGCATCGATGCCATTGGTGCCAGTCTTGACAACGGATTTGCCATGATGCTGTATGATGAAAACAAGGCTCCTTTCGCCGAAAACATCATTGCCGAAGTAACGGGTGATGCGAGTGTGGATCCCGATAATACCAACGGACTGATCATCACCAACGATGTGTTTGAAACCACCAACGATCGCTATCAGAACAATGGAGAAGGACCCGAAGGGATTCCCGATACGCTGAGGTTTACCATCACCTTCAACGAAAATGCGGCAGCTTTTGTTCCCGAACTATACCTTTTCAGAACCAACGACCGCGGTCACGAAGTGCACCGCAGTGGCTTCCCGATAACGGCCACGGCCAATACCGCACTGTTCAACACCGAAGACGATGCCGGAGATTATAAGTCGGCCACCGGTTTGCCCTGGGGGATTGAAATTCTGACAGATCAAATCTATAGAAATCCCATCGAGAAGGTTGACATCCTGATTGCTTACCCCAAATTTGGCAGTTGGGCTACTTCGGATGGCGCCAACGATCCACTCTGGTACCTGGAACCTGTACCGGACAAGGTGGTGGATATTGACTTTGGATTGTAACGGTTGCGATGATCCCCAAACACGGTCTTGAAACCCTGTCAATGCTCCGGTACATACCCCCATCTTATTAAATCCTCCTCGCCTTCAATCTGTTTGATGCCTCCGTCGTAAAGAAGCCTGTAGCTGTTGGCCACATCCATCACATTCCGGTAGTCGTGATCGGTCAATAGGATTCCTTTGGAATGCGATGCCTCTGTAATAAGTGGCTTGATGGCCTCAATCATCACCGGAGATATGCCATTGAAGGGCTCGTCGAGCAGCACGAACCTGGCCTTGGAATTCAACAACAATTTGATGGCAACATAGCGCAACTCTCCTCCCGACAAGGAGGATACTTTGCTCATCATCTGTTTGTTCAGGAGTTCGTCACCTAAAAACACTTCCTCCATAGCCCGACCCAAATACAATCGAGCCACCTTTCGGATGGTCAAATGCCCGGGCAGAAATTCATGTTGGGGTAAATAGGCTATGGTATCCCTTACGGTAAATGGTCTGTTCATTACTTGTCCGTTTATCCGGATAAATTTCCTTTCCGCGTCCAGCGAGCCAAACAAAATCTTAAACAATGTGGACTTTCCGGAACCATTGCGTCCAATCAATCCAATGATGTCTCCCGTGGTACACTTCAGGTAAATATCGGTGAGCACCTGCCTTCCGGCAAACGATTTGATGACGCTGTCTATTTCCAGGGTGTTTACCATAAAGTCAGGATGAATAACAACAAGAAGCCGGTCATTACATTGAAAATCATGCTCATCCCAATCAGTTTGGTTTTGGTTAGGCCGAGATTATAATAAAAATAGTATTCCTTGTTTCGGGCAATTTCCTTGTAAAACAAACTGAACAAAGGACCTCCTGTCATAGTGATTATAGGAAACAACCACGGCCAAACAACCACGGCAAGTACCAGCGAAAACACCCAGTTCAACAATAGGGTACTTTTGTGAAACTCCAGGTAAATGGCCAATGTGTTCATCATCAGGCAGACAATTGTATTATACCTGATTATTAACGCATCAATGAGCCAATCAGTATATTATCAGGGTATTAATCTGTTATAACTTCAGATCGGCCAGTGCCTGATCCAATGTATTGTATCTGAATTGAAATCCCGCCTTCCTGATTTTATCCGCCGAAACCGCTGAACCCTCCAACACCATGCCGGCCATTTCGCCAAGCAGGGTGCGCATCACAAAAGCAGGAACAGCCGGGAAAAAATAGGGCCGTTTCATTACCTTCGACAGTGTTTTCATCAATTCTTTGTTGCTTGTAACTGCAGGAGCCACGGCATTATAAACACCTTCGGGTATTTTATTTTCGAGGGCTTCAATGATCATGGAACATAAATCGTCCACATGAATCCATGGGACAATTTGCTTTCCACTGCCCAGAGGCGCACCCAAACCAAATCTCACCGGTGCTGCCATTTTGGGCAAAGCACCGCCCTCTTTGGCCAATACCACCCCAAGGCGGTATTGAACGGTTTTTATTCCTAGTTCACGGAACGCGTTGGTTGCCGTCTCCCATTGTTGGGTGGTGGTTCCCAAAAAATCGTTGGCCGGTGGGTCGCTCTCCACAAAAACACGGTCGCTGTTGAGGGCACCGTAATACCCCACTGCAGATGCAGCCACAACTATTTCAGGACGCTTTTTCACGACGGCCAGCTGTTTTACCAGCAATTCCGTTGACTTCACGCGGCTATCCACAATCTCCTGCTTTCGTTTGTCCGACCATGATTTGTCGGCAATTCCGGCTCCGGCCAAATGTACCAATACATCGGCAAATTCAAGGGCATGAGCATCAATGGTTCCGGCGTCAACATCCCATTTATAGGTTTTTATTCTGCCATTGTCAGCCGGATTCCGCGAAAGCCAGGCCACCTGATAACCCATTTTCAACAGTCGGTCGGTAAGATGTTGGCCTACCAATCCGCTTCCTCCCGAAATTAAGATGTTTTTCATAGTTAGTTATTTATGTATTTTTCTAACAACACTTCCATGCCGGATGATTTATCACAGCGATGTATATGCCAGTGGAATGCACTCAATTTTTCCATCACTTGCGTGGCGTGATGCAGTTCCTCGTCGCTTAGGTTGCCCCGAATAATTTTGGACGCCTTATACATTTCATCAAACGCCCCAATAATGGTGGATTGACCCTTTTCGGTAAGGTACAAACGTTTGGCTCGTTTGTCGTGCGTGTCGCGGAGTTCCTTTATCAATCCCAATTTAATCAGCCGATTGACCACTTCCGTTCCCGATGAAATTTCCATTAATTGCAATTGAATGAGTTCCGACTTAAACAATCCCGGCGTTTTAATGAGCGAGGCCAAACAACCAAACTCTTCCAGCGTTTTAATGTCGGTATCCAACAGTGCTTTCTTTACATAATGCCGGCCAAACCGGTACAAATCGGTGAGCAGGGTACTAAATTCTACTTCCGGAAAAAGCTCGGGACGGTGATTTTCGGGCAAGGTAAAGTCAGGTTTCGTTTCAATGGAAGTGGGCTTTATCAAAAGCTGCTTGCGCAGAAAATTGGAGAAATCAATCAAATCGCTTCCCTGATGCTCGCCGGTGTATTGCTCCAGATAAGGTAATAGCTCCTTTAATAATTGAAACTGGTTCATTGCAAATATTTTTTACAAAGATATACATTTATTACATATAAATACTATTTTTGCAAAATAAAATACTAATTCGTAATATTATTTACGTTTGCTAAGACACAAATATTGACAACAATGAAATCAACACATATCAACCCTATTCAGAACTTATTCAGGTCATCCAAAGCCTGGCTAATGTTCACTTTTGTTTTGATAACCACCATCACCCATGGCCAAACAGGGTCCATTTCGGGGCGAATTATCGACAAAAATACCAACGAACCCATACCGTTTGCCAACGTGATTGTGAACGAAACCCAACTGGGGGGCACCACGGATATGGATGGAAAATTTGTGATCAATCAGGTGCCCGCCGGCTATGTGCAGTTGGTTTCCACCTATATTGGTTACAAACCCGCAAAAAGCCGCGACATTTTTGTGAGTCCCAAAAAGCGTGCCACCGTAGAGCTGGCCATGGAACCCACCGACAAACAACTGGACGAAGTAGTGATCAGGGTGGATCCATTTCAGAAACGCATTGAAGCTCCTGTTTCCATGCAAACCATTGGATTAAAAGAAATTGAGACCAATCCGGGTAGCAACCGAGATATCTCACGTGTAATACAGTCCTTTCCGGGAGTGGGCTCCACACCCAACTTTCGCAACGATGTAATTGTACGTGGGGGTGGCCCCAGCGAAAGCCGGTTTTTTCTGGATGGGGTGGAAATACCCGTACTCAACCACTTTGCCACACAAGGCGCTTCGGGAGGTCCGGTGGGTATCATCAACGCAGACTTCATCTCACAAGTAAACTATTTTTCAGGTGCGTTTCCAGCCTCAGAATACAATGCCTTGAGTGGTGTTTTCGATTTCACACAGAAAGATGGTAACTCCAATCAGCTTTTCGGACAAGTGGCTCTGGGTGCCAGCGAAACCTCATTGACTCTGGAAGGTCCTGTGGGCGACAAAGCCACCTATATTTTCTCGGTTCGCCGCTCCTATCTTCAGTTTTTGTTTTCGGCCATCGGATTGCCGTTTTTACCCACTTTCAACGACTATCAATTTAAAACCAAGATTAAATTCAACACACGTAACGAGCTCACCATCATTAGTTTAGGCTCTTACGACCGACTCAAACTCAATACCGGAATCAGCAATCCCGACCCCGGACAGGAGTTTATTCTTTCGGAACTGCCCGTAAACAACCAGTGGAGCTATACCATAGGTGCAGTATATAAGCATTTTATGAAAAACGGCTATCAACAATTGGTGGTGAGCCGCAACAAATTGAACAATGAGTTTTACAAATATCCCGAAAACAACGAAGATTTGCCCAAAACCTTTGACTACGCGTCAAACGAAACCGAGAATAAAATTCGTTATGAGTATCATTTGCAAAAAAATGACATCAAATACAGTTTCGGTATCAGCGGAGAATACGACTATTACGACAACCAAACCTATCAGGCACTTTATCTCAACGATTCTGTAACCGAAATCAATTACAGCTCAGATATCAACTTATTTAAATACGGTGCCTTCGGACAAGTTTCCAAACCAGTGTTAGATGGGCGACTCAATCTTTCTTTGGGAATTCGGGTGGACGCCAATACGTTTTCCTCCAACATGAGCAACCCCTTCGACCAGCTTTCGCCGCGGCTTTCGGCCTCCTATCTGCTGACGGATGGCATCACCATTAACAGTAGCATCGGCAGATATTACCAAATGCCGGCCTACACCACCCTGGGATACGCCAACAACCAGGATGTGCTGGTGAATAAAAGTGCCTCTTACATTGGTGTGGACCATTATATTTTGGGGCTGGAACACATTGTCGACAAACATATCATGTGGTCTGCGGAAGGTTTTTACAAAAACTATTTCCAATATCCCATTGATTTGAACACAGGTGCCAGCGTGGCCAATACCGGTGCCGAATACAGCAGTGTTTCGGGCGCCGTACCCGTGGCTTCCATTGGCAAGGGTCGTGCCTATGGTTTTGAACTGCTCAACCGTATGCGGTTTCAAACTTTTACCTTTATTGGCTCCTACACCTTTGTCAGAAGCCTGTTTACCGACCTTGCCGGAGACTATATCCCCTCCTCGTGGGATAGCCGCCACCTGATTACGCTTACCGCTACCAAAGACCTGAAACGCAACTGGAGCGTAGGTGCCAAGTGGCGATTTGTAGGTGGATTGCCTTATACGCCCTACGACCTGCAAACCTCCGCCAACGTACAGGCATGGAATGCCAAAGGAGGTCCGTATCTGGATTACAACCAGTTGAACGACAAGCGTGCCAATGCCTTTCACCAACTGGATGTGCGTGTTGACAAAAAGTATTTTTACAACAAATGGACCCTGATGTTTTATCTCGATATTCAGAATTTGTACAACTTCCAAAACGAAGGACAACCCTATATTATTCGCGAAAAGAATGCCGACGGGAGTTTCAAAACCGTTAACAATGGTCAGGATTATGTGCTCGAAAGCATCGAAAACACCAGTGGCACAGTACTTCCAACCATTGGTGTGATGGTCAAATTTTAGTTGATCAAATCATTTTGATATGTGAAAACAGATATATATTTTTACCGACATATCATTGTAAAAATATCTCACGGTTATCAATTAACTCGAACCTGTTTAAATTTTCACTTCATGAAAACACGAATCCTTGCCATTGCTGCCATCGTTTTGTTTCTCGTTTCATGCTCTACCGTTCCCCTAACCGGACGAAAGCAACTCAACATGATTCCCAGCAACGAACTCATGTCGATGAGCTATCAGCAGTACGGGGATTTTTTAAAGGAG
This sequence comes from Bacteroidales bacterium, assembly GCA_965140775.1. Classification (GTDB taxonomy): domain Bacteria; phylum Bacteroidota; class Bacteroidia; order Bacteroidales; family F082; genus UBA6244. The sequence continues at coordinate 4,384,741 of OZ223471.1, forward strand.
AATCCACCCGTAAACAACACCCCTGATGCCCTTATGGTAAAAAAAGTGGGCACCAACATCCAACACGCCGTTGAGCAATACCTCGCCAACAACAAAATGTCCGACTTACTCGACGGGTATCGATGGGAGTTTAATTTGGTGAACGACAATCAGGTAAATGCCTGGTGTATGCCCGGCGGAAAAGTGGTGGTATATCAAGGCATATTGCCCGTAACACAAAACGAAACCGGTTTGGCCGTAGTCATGGGTCATGAAATTGCCCACGCCATTGCCGAACATGGTGGCGAACGCATGAGCCAGGAATTGTTGCGCACCGCCGGTTCGGTGGGCTTGTCGGTAGCCCTGCAAGACCAGCCGGAAGAAACGCAAGCTCTTTGGATGATGGCATACGGTGCCGGAACGGAGGTGGCTGCCATATTACCTTACAGCCGTTTGCACGAAAGCGAGGCCGACCACCTGGGATTGATTTTTATGGCCATGGCAGGATATAATCCCGAGGAAGCGGTGTCGTTCTGGCAACGAATGAGTGCTTCGGCTTCGGGACAAAAACCACCTGAATTTTTAAGTACACATCCCTCCGACCAAACCCGTATTGCCAACTTACAAAAGTGGATGCCCGAAGCCATGAAATACTATTCAGGCAAAAAGAGCCCCAACCATAACAAGGGGGGCTCTAAAAAAACTTTCGACATGACCGGTCATCCCTGATTGTGTGACCGGGTTTTTCGCTTTTAAAAATCAATGCTTAATCCTATGCCCGGATACACCTTTTGAAAACCGTCTTCAAAATACAGAAAGGGTTTAATGTTTACTTTTTCTGTAGGTTTTACGATAAAGCCCAAACGGTAAGTATCGTCGGCGAAGAAATTGCTGTTTTTATTGGTCAGAAAACCGGCTTCCAGTCCGTACCACATGGGTTTGTCAGGGTTTTTTGAAAAGTTGTATGCATAACCAAAACTCAGGAAGTTGTTGATGGTAAAGCTGGTGTTGTTGTCGAACACATAGTTCATCTCATCGGAAATCATGAATCGATGTACTAACCTACCCCTGCTTCCGATACCCATAACGGCAGAAAAGCCAATATTCACCATGCCCGTATTCTTTATCAAAGCGGCACCCATTCCGGCAGTTAGCGCAATTTGGTCGAGATGCCCATTGGAGGTCATTTCTTCATTTGCCTGTTTATACTGACCATCCATGGATTCGAAATAGAAATTTTTGGCCATTCTGCCCGGTTTCGAACTTTTGGCAAGGGATTCCTCTACAGCAGTAACCAATTCGGATTGTGTTAGTTGATCCAATTGTTCGAAATAGATGAGGATGTCTTCTCCATCAGTAGTCACACAGCCTTCGGGGTCGGGGGGAATCAGGCGGCACCGGTTGCTGTTGTAATTGATTTTTCCTTTGTCGTTCAGCATAAATACTTGTTTTGGACTTAAGCTGTCGATGGTCAGGTAACCATTTTGTTTGTAGGTGATGCAATACCCTGATCGATTCTGAATCCGGGGCTGCAATTGCTCCAAATCCTTCTGAAATTGCTTGAGCAAGGCAATGGCTGTGCCCGATTCGGCCAACTCAGGCAGGTTGTCAGCAGTTACCTTTACCGCCAGCGTGGGCGAAACCTGCACCACCAGCGTGTCGTTTATTTGTGCCTGAGCACCGTAGCTGCCCAACCAAAGGATGGCCGCTACCGATAACAATTTTAGTAATGTAAATTTTTTCATGGTTGCGTTTTTAATAAGTGAATACTTCAGAAATAATTACACTACCAAAAATAAGTGCTTTGATAACCAGATTTTTAAATATTAAACGTTTTTAAAGTTTGTTAAGCTTTGTTAGTAAATTAACAACACAGCGAAGGGAGTATTTGATACGAATCATTGATTTCCTGATGGTGCATGGCAATAAGCTATTTTGTACCTTTACTTTTTCAATCTCATGGCCATGAAAACGTTTAAACGAATTGTATTACCCATCATTTTATTACTGATTTCCATTGCGTTGAAATGCGTGTTGAAATATGTAAAAACCATACCTCCCGAATTGACTGAAATATTGGAGATCACAAGTTCCATCTTGCTCATCGCCGGCATTACCTGGATGATTATTGCCCTCATACGGGTGTTTTTCAGAAGAATATTAAAAAAGTACGACATCCATCAGGCCGACAACCTTCATTCCAGGAAAGTGCATACCCAATACAATATACTGGAACGTATCCTCACGTTTATCATCATCATCACGGCCATTGGGGTTACGTTGATGTTGTTCGACGGGGTTCGAAAAATAGGGTTTAGTTTGTTTGCCTCGGCGGGAATTGCCACCATTATTCTGGGTTTGGCAGCACAAAAAGTAATTGGCACCATATTGGCCGGATTGCAAATTGCCATTACCCAGCCCATCCGCATCGACGATGTGGTGATTGTGGAAAAAGAATGGGGCTGGATTGAAGAAATCACCCTGACCTACGTGGTGATACGCATCTGGGACAAACGCCGTTTGGTGGTTCCTTCCACTTACTTTATCGACCAACCCTTTCAAAACTGGACACGTACCACGGCCGAAATTATGGGAACGGTATTCATCTACGCGTCGTACCATGTACCCATCGATGCCTTGCGCACCGAACTTACACGCCTGCTCGGGGAAAATCCCCTTTGGGACGGTCAGGTAAACAACATGCAGGTAACCGACGCCAAAGAAAACATGATGGAAATCAGGGCGTTGATGAGTGCACGCAACTCCTCTGATGCCTGGGATTTACGGGTACATGTACGTGAGAAATTGATTGAATTTCTTCAGAAGAAATATCCTGAATGTCTGCCCGTTACCCGTGTGGTACTTGAAAACGAAAAGCCGGCAGGTAAGAAAAAATAACCCGGCTATTCGTCCAGTTCCAGCTTTACTTCTTCCAGACGGTTTCCGGTGGCCTTAAGAATGGTAAAAACATAGGGCTTTACGCGAATGCGCTCGTGCACAGCCGGAATACTCTCATGTTGATAGATAATGAATCCGGCCAAAGTTTCATATTCATCCAGTACAGGAATGCTCAGTTTGTATTTTTCGTTGAGGTAATCCACTTCCAGACGTGCCGAAAAAATAAAGCTGTTGTCGGTAAGTTTGATTTCGGTTTCCTCTTCGGTATCATACTCATCTTCGATGTCACCAAAAATTTCTTCCATTACGTCTTCCATGGTAACAATGCCCGAAGTACCACCAAATTCATCCATCACCACGGCCACACTTTTATGGTTTTTAATAAAACTTTGCATCATTTCGCGTGCCCACATGGTTTCGGGAACCACATCTATGGGGCGGACGATCTGCCGGATGGTGGAAGGATTGCTGAACATATCGTAAGCATGTACATAACCCACGATCTGGTCGATGGTTTTCTCAAAAATCATGATTTTTGAATGGCCGGTTTTGGTCAAAAATTCGCGCAGCACCTCCACATCTTCACCAATTTCGAGGGCTTCAATTTCCGGACGTGGCACCATGCAGTCGCGCAGTTTGATGTGCTTAAAATCCATGGCATTCTGAATCATCTGAATTTCCTGATTGAGCTCCTCTTCCACCTCATCCTGAGGGCTGTAGTCCTTTACATATTCCTCCAGGTCGATGGAGCTAAAGGCATAGGGTTCATCCGAAAGCTTCAACCGAAACACCTTTTTCAGAAGCAATTCGGAAAAGCCGATGTAAATCACGATCAGGGGATAAAACAGGTAATAAAATATCCAAACAGGAACGGCAAATACCTTTAGAATGGCGTTGGGATTGATGCGAAACAGCACCTTGGGAATAAACTCGGCCACAATGAGTATGAGCAGAGTAGAAAGAATGGTTTGGGCAAAAAGGATGAAATATTGTGAATGTAGGTAGTCGGGCAAATAGCTTAGCAGAAAGGGCTCCAAAATATGGGCAATGGCAATACCATATACAACGAGAGCTACATTGTTACCCAAAAGCAAGGCTCCGATAAACCTCGACGGATGGTTGTAAAAAGCCTGAAGTACAGTTGCCGGCAACAACTTTCGTTTCAGATCAAGCTCCTGCTTCAACCTGTTCGAACTTACAAAGGCAATTTCCATTCCTGAAAAAAACCCCGAAAGAATCAACATACATATAATGATAATACCGTCTGTGCTCATGACAAAATGCTAATTTGCAAAGGTATGCAATAAAATTACACTTTTCTTCATTTGGTATCGCTTGTGGATTCATCGTCTTCAAATTCCAACTCGCCCCGGATATGGTATATTTGACGATTTTTGAAGGATTCGTTGGCACTCATGCTATCGCCATAAATTACCTTGTCGGGGGTTACAATTTTCACGAAAGTTCCCGAACGGATGGTCTTCTTTTTTCTATCCCAATAAAGATTTTCGGTAAAAAGCTGTTCGTTGGTTTCAAAGTTTTTTACCACCACATCGTTTCGGGCACGCATGTCTTTACTGCGTTCGTACATGATGCCGTAATTGGCTCTTATGGACGACGATTCCCGTCCTATAGAATCAAAAAACACCACTTCAAAACCCTCCGGAAAAACGGTATAAGCATCGTTGCCTCCATATTTTTCCATGAGCGGACTTGTTAGTCGCACCTTCACTTCACCCGAATCGGTTCGGATATAATCGATATGATAAGCCTGAAGTGCTGCCAGGGTATCTTCCTTGGTGATGTTGCGAATGGTTTCCAATGAATTTTCGCAGGAAAAAAATACCCCTGCCATGCAAATGGCAAGGGTAATTGGTATGATTTTACAGTATTTTCCCATGAAAGGTTTCCGCTTATTTGGCGGCCCTCACAGTTGTTTGCTCATTTATCCAACATTCAACGGTATAAGGATCACCTTCGTTCAGGTTGTGGAAGAACAACAATTCCGTGGGCGGGAAGTATTTTTGATAGCTGCTGATACGGCTGTTCATTTTTTCTGTGAGTTCCGGATCAACGCTTTTTGCTTTAATATATTTATCCACGGCAGCCCAGTAAGCTACTTTGGTGGTGAGATCGTCGTTGCCACAATCTTTGGCGCTGGCAGCGTAGCAATCGCCGATGATGACATAAGGTTCCCCTTCGCCCGGGCTGAGGGCAATGGCTTTGCGAGCCATTTGCCGGGCATCAGCATAACGTTCCAGGCTCATATAGTCTTCGGCCAAAAAGATCATGGCTTTGTAGGCTTTCGACTCGTTCTCCATTTTGGTGGCTTCTTCCAGATAAGGAATGGCTTCCTGGTATTTCTTTTCGATGAGCAACATTTTTCCGATCAGGTAGGCTGATTCGGCCGAAGGTTCTGCTTTGTAAAGTGCTACGGTGGCATCAAAATACAAGGGAGAATCGATGCATTGCTTTTTGTCGAGCAGGTTGGTAATTTTTTTCAGCAATACCACATCATCCGGACTTTCGTTGAGTTTTTTGCGATAAATACGCACCAGATCGGTACAATTGGCAAAGGGTTCAAACGTACTTTCGATGTTTCCTTTGATGTTTTCCCATTGCTCCACCTTGTCGGCCTTTTCGGCTTTGGTATATTTCTCAATGTTGTGATCCACATAGTCGCTGATCATGTCGTAGGCATCCACCACGGCAGCGGTATCACTCTCACCTCCTTTGGCCATGCGGGTAAGCGAGCGGAAGTAATAAATGAAAATGGGACCTTGTGTTTTTTCCTTTTCCAACTCGATGGATTTGCCCAGAATTTCGGCCACTTTGGCATATTGCTCAGGATCAGCCTGATACAAATCAACCCCTTTACGACCCAGCAATTCACCTATTTGGGAGTTGTGAGGTGGTTTGTAGTCGTTGGGGAAAAATTCGATTCTTCTGTCGTAAATAGCCATGAGGGTGTCCAGGAGGTCATTTTTCTTTTTTCCGTCTTTGGCCTTTGAGATGCGAAAATCATACATTTTTACCCCATCCACATAGATGTTTTCGGTGGAGCGAGGGCAATTGTTGTACACCCATCTCCAGGATTTGAGTGCGTCGTTAATGGTGGTGTTTTTGTAGTTGCTCCCTTTCCATTGTTTGTAAAACTCGCGATAAAGAGAGAGTTTCATCACACAAGTGGCGCTGTCTGCACCATACTTCGAGCCATCGTCCTGAGGTTGGTTGTCGATTACAGGGGTTGCGGCCAGGCTCATGAAAGCCAGTCCGATTCCGATGAGTAATGTCAATGCCTTTAGCTTCATTTTATTAGTGGTTTATTAACGATTTATTGATATTGTTTCTTATAAAACCAAATTTCCTGAATGGAAACTCCAAGCGTAAAGTTGATGAAGTTTTCCTGTATCAGCTGATTTTTAGTAGTTCCGCGACGTCCAATTTCCATGCTCAGATCAATTCCGGTTTTCGACTTCTTCATCGGGAAACCAACCCCAAAACTTATGCCAAACTCGTTGATAGGGGTATTTTCGATACTGAGGTAAGAATGGTTGTAACGTGCGCCAACCCGGTAAGTCATTCGTTTAAAGAGACTTGATATACTGGTATGTTTGGGGATAATTTGTGTTCCCACGGCCACACGCCACGAGTCGGTTAGGCTATCAGGAACTCCGAAAGCCTCATATTTGTTCCAGTTTTGCCATTCAAAATCGGCTCCGATAAGCCAACGATCGGCTTTTTGGTAGGTAAACCCAATGCCAAGTTTTTGAGGGAGCACCACTTTTCCTTTTTCTTCGGGATTATACACCACAGTATCAATCACATATTCCACCAAATCGTCGTAGCCTCCGAGTAATGTAGTGGAGAGGTATTCGCGTTTAACGTTCAGGTTGAATTGATTGGCATAGGTAAGTCCGAAGGTGATTTTTCGATCTTTATCCAAATGCAGATCGTATTGTACTCCGTAATCGAAAATGAAATCGCTGGCCTTGATCAGGCTTTGCACCTTCGTGCCAAAAATATAGGCCGAATCGGGAAAGTATATCATGCTCGATCGATCGGACTGACCAAAAATATAGGTGGCATTAATTCCCAAACGGAGGTTGTCATTAATTTTGAAGCCATGACCCCAGAAGATCTGGTTGAGGCCCCCATCGCCGGTAAAGCTATGAACCACATCACTGAAATTTTCCACCTCAACCGTGGTTTGAATATTATAACCTACTTTGCTATAAGGTGTTATGCCCAAAGCCATGCGGTACCAAGAGGTAATTGGAAAACCCATCATGAGGTAGTTGAGGGTAAGGTCGGAGCCACTTTCGCTGGCGGTGGTGGTTTTATAGGTAGTTGAATTACCATAAATCCCAGCTTCAAACATAAATGCGGAGGAGTCCTGTGCCATGTACGATGCAGGGTTGGCCGGATTGATGGTGGTGGGATCGGTAAACCCGATGGAAATTCCACCCATACCCGCCACGGTAGAGTTCACATTACTGGTGTGAATTTCGCCAAGTCCAAACCTGGAATAGGGCGAATTGATGCCTGTTTGTCCCCACAAAACGATGCCGGAAAACACCAATAAAAAGGAAATGGATATTTTAGCTACTCTCATTAAAATCGAGGATTTTTTTTAACCCCTGCACTACAATATTCGGGGTTGCAAAGATGTTACTTTTTATGTATTTTTCAAAATATTTATAATCACCGCCACTTATAACCGTTGTCAATCCATCAAACTGCGATTGATATTGTTTAATCAACCCTTCCATTTCGGCCAACACCCCGTTTTTTACGCCACTGTCCATACATTGAGCAGTGGAGTTCCCGATGAGGCTGGCCTGAACTTCGGGTTGATATTCCAATAACGGCAAACCTCCGGTAAAAGTATGCATGGCTTTGTATCTCATTTGAATACCGGGACTGATGCCGCCACCCAAATAGCGGTTGTCGGCAGTAATCAGGTCGTAGGTAATACAGGTACCGGCATCAATCACCAACACAGGCACGTCGGGGAACAAAGAACGGGCACCGGCTACGGCGGCAATGCGATCTTTACCAAGGGTGTGCGGTGTAGCATATTCCACCACGAAAGGCAGTGGAGTATCGTGTGTAAGTTGCAGGTAGTGACCTTTCTGTTGCAAATACTCATCCACTTGTGGTGGATAGGGCGTTACGCTGGACAGGATGATGGAACCAATGGCCGGGTATTCATCAAAAATCGGTTTTAGGTTGTCCACGGTCAACTTTTCCACCACATGCACACGAGGTACATGGGGTTGCGCAAACACGGCGAGCTTTACCTGAGAATTTCCAACATCGATTATCAACTGCATGTGTTATGGATTGAAACACACAAAAATACACTACTGAAGCATGAAGGAATGTTTTTTTTATGATTTTTTTTGAGAAATGAAAAAAATATGTACTTTTGCCGTCCCAATGAGCTGGTACCATAGCTCAGTAGGTAGAGCAATGGACTGAAAATCCATGTGTCCCTGGTTCGATCCCGGGTGGTACCACTTTCAAAAATCAAAAACCCTTGAAAAGCGATGCTTTTCAGGGGTTTTTTGTTTTTAGTTGATCAGCGTTCCTGTAGCCCCCGCTGCCGCGCGAATCCTTTCGCGTGGTTTAAACATCCACCACAATAACATCAACTAATAATCCTTTTCCTCCACTATAATCCTTTGCACTGCTATAAACATAATCTTTAGCTCTGAAAACCAGGCCATCTTCTACAGGATTATTGTGAAGATAATTAATTTTCTATGAAATTACTTTGTTGCTCCATAGTTCAATTGGTTTATTATCATGCCTCCAAAACTGATAATTCCTGACATTTGAACTTTGGCCGGCTGCTTTTTTTGAAGTGTTCAAGCATCCATTCTTTTCTGCTTTCCTTTTGATTTTCAATAATGGACGGTATGATTTTTCTACTTGTAAACCCACTAAAATCACCTAAAATATTCTCAGGCTTATTCTCACCGACTCGCCTGAATACCGGGTGCACATGGTTTGACATGATGCATCATGCAAACACTTCCACACCTTTGTATTGCAGGCAAAAGCTAAATGCCTCCAATAGAATATCCTTATACTCATTTCTCGAAAAACATCAATCCAATCCACTACTGCAAAACTTACCAAGTATGTTCCTTCTGCATTTTGGTATTGCATCCTCGTTACCGCGCAGCTCAAACGAGGACGAGTGGTGGGTTCAAAAAGAAATAAAATTGAATATCGAATATCGATTAACAGCCTGTCCGCCAACGGCGTGAAATGATGATTTTAGAAGTAGGATTCCACTTCGACATTCGTTAATCGGTGTTCGGTGTTCGGCGTTCAAAAAGAAATAAAATTGAATATCCCTACACTCATTTCCCGAAAAAACATCATTCCAATTCCACTAGCAAAACTTACCAAGTATGCTCCTTCAGCATTTTGGTTTTGCATACTCGTTACCGCTGCGCTCAAACGAGGACGAGTGGTGGGTTCAAAAAGAAATAAAATTGAATATCGAATATCGATTAACAGCCTGTCCGCCAACGGCGTGAAATGATGATTTTAGAAGTAGGATTCCACTTCGACATTCGTTAATCGGTGTTCGGTGTTCGGCGTTCAAAAAGAAATAAAATTGAATATCCCTACACTCATTTCCCGAAAAAACATCATTCCAATCCACTACTGCAAAACTTACCAAGTATGCTCCTTCAGCATTTTGGTTTTGCATCCTCGTTACCGCTGCGCTCAAACGAGGACGAGACTACTTCACAACAATCTTTTCACTCGTTACCATATTTCCCTGTTGGTCGTAAACCGATACAATCAGCATACCATCAGCGGCAAAATTCAGGTCGAACTGGTTTGTGCCGGATGTCAGATTATCTGATTTGAGAAGGGTGCCGTTTAGTGAACGGAATTCCACAACCCAGCCATTTGTATTGGAACGGTTGTCAATTTTTAGCAAGCCGGAGGTTGGATTAGGGTAAAAGTACAAAGGGGTATGTTGGTCCTCCTTGTTGTTTTGTGTGCCCGAAAAGTTTTCGCAATCCACCATGGTGCTATTAAAGCTCCCATCGTTGTTGATGGTTACCTTCCAACATTGTCCGTTTTCCGATTTCATAATAAATCCGTCAGCAGGATTTTCAAAAAGAATATTTCCGTCAATGTGCAGTTTTGCTTTGGGCCGTTCTACGCCCAGTCCCACATTTCCTGCCCCGAAAACATAATCTTTTTCGGATAAAAATGTGATTCCCATGTTGGTATCGGCCTTCATACCATGGAAAAAATTACCCAGGTAAATTCCGGCCACATCGCCCCCGAGCCAGTTGTAAGGCTGCACGTATATGGCGGCATCCTCGCCCTCGTCGGCACGGAGGTGGAGCTTGGCGAGGGGTAGTCCGGTATTGCCGATACCTACTTGGCCTGTTGTGCCCTCTCCATTGGAACAACCGACAAAAAATGTTGGAATATTACTTCTAAATCCGACCATTAATGTACTTCCAAAAGGATTAACCAGAGGCTTAAGATCTTCTCCAACTCCAATTACCATTGATGCTACTCCTGTGGCAGCTAAATTACTTCCAATTGCCACGGCATGTCCTTCAGTCAAATTGTTGTATGACCCGAGGGCAACAGCGTAAACTGCATCGTTGGCTATATGATTTGAAAGACCAAACGCTGAAGAATAAGCCCCAAGAGCAGTGTTATTAAACCCCATAGCATTGGCATAAGCACCTGTATTACTTCCCTCGCAAGAAAAACATTGAGCGAAGTTCCAATTTGATATAGTTATTAATACTATTGTAAGTACCAACTTTGTTTTAGTGTTCATATACTTATTGTTTAAATTTTTAATTTTTTATCCATATTCCTCTGTCACAAACCTGCCCCGTTTTTGTTATAGTCCATGTGTATGTTCCTGCTTGAAATGAACGGGTGTTCGCTGTAGTAATTAATTCGTCTATTGGTTCCTCCAACAACAATCTATTGCTTATGTCGAATAACCTGAAAACAGCATGTTTAACGGTGGTTCGTATATTCAGCTCACTTGTTCCGGGGTTTGGATACACCAGGGCACGGTGTATGTCTTTCTCCAGAAGCTTGGGGGTATCTACCCACAATCCGGCATCTGTTTTTATTATAAAAGGGTCTTCTTCACCGTATTGATTAACCAAATAATCGTATTGAGACCCCCCAACTGCAATGCCCCCGTCCCCGGTGGCAGCTACATAGTATGGGGCATATTCGGCATCGCGTCCTATGTAGCGCTCGTGCATCAGGTTGAGTTCCGAATCCAATTTTGCCAGATAGATTAAATCATAATAGCCGGTATAAAACCCCAAGGCATTGTCAAATGAAGCAGCCACACATATTTCTCCTTGCTCGTTGATGTCGATGCAGTCCTCCCATGCAGCATAAGTAATGGTATCCGGTGCCGTAAGTAATATCTGATTAGTTATTTGGTAAGAGGTATCATAACGCGCCACTCCCAAGTACCTATTTATACTATTATTGGAACTATTAAAGCTCCTATATGAACCTGCCACAAGAAGCTCACCATTAGGAATTATCATAGCATTAAATGGTTCATCGAAGCCTGCGCCATTTTCATTGTAGCAAATACTTCCAATAATGTTATAATTGACCGTATCAAGAATATAAGCACCCGTTCCGCTTTGACAGTTATTTAGTTGTTGTCCGGCTACAAGATGTAACAATATGGACGAGCCTTGCATATCGTAAGTTAACGACATGATTATACCAAGTTGTGAATCATCAAAAAGCTTTGATTTAACTACTTCACCCTCAGGGCTTATCTCAATCAATTGGAGGTGTATTACCGCTGGGTTGACCTCAATAGTTCTCCCCAGCAGAAAATTTCCGGAAATAAGTGGTAACATATTCACCCCTGAAAAACTCGATGTTTGGCTTATTTCTTCTGGTATTGGATAGTACGCTTCCCAAATTTTATTCTTTGCAGCATCAAGCTTCATCATCCAGTTAAATTTACTAACTATTTTCAACGTATCAATATTGGTATAATGTGTTCCGTTTCCCAAAAACAAATATTCTCCATTTTCAGGGAAACAATAGATTGTACTTACAAAGAGAGCCGTGTCTGAACGAGACAATTCGATATCCCATCGAAGGGTATCATAGGGTGAACTGTTGCTAAAGGAGTATATTTCGCTCTCGATTACTTTCAGGGTTTGAAAAGGATAGGTAGATTTACTGCCCACAAATTCATCATCTGAGTTGGCCACTAATGCAGTAAAAAGACCACTTTTCGGCCCATCGAATACAATTTTGTAGCTTCCCTGAGCATGCAGGGAAGCAACAAAAAGAAAAAGTATCGCAAAAATTAAGCTGTTGCGTATCATCGCCTTAATATTTTGCAATGTCTTCAATTGCGATGGAACATGCGAGTGGTTTTTCAATTGTTCATTTATAAAATTAATACTCATTCTTTTTATTGGCACGATTTAGGTGCTACATTTTCATCAATAATCATGTTGGCGATAGGTCGTCATTTAACCGGGCTGAGCAAATCTGGGGGTTCGCTTGTTAATTGACTATTTTTCTCACCTCAAATTTAAATTGACTTTTTTGAATATTTCAAATTTATTTTGACAACAGGGATAATTTGGAAAGTGTCTAAATAGTCGTTGTTGAATATGTTTTTGATTTAGAAGAGTTTTTGAGAATCATTTTTTTGCTGCCAGGCACCTGCTACTTCATTTGTCCGGCCCCGGTATGGGTGTTACCCATTAAAATCAATTACAAAATGTTGTCATTGGTAAAGGAGCCTGCGGAATGAAGCTATCCGGCGTTTTTGGGCAAAAGGGTGGAGTTGTCTTCACACGTGGACGATTGAAGCGGTGGGGGTTCAGGAATCATGGGTCAGCCACTTTTCAAATCGATAAATTTTTAAATCACTCAATCTCCGGTGTTCCAACAATCATTTGGCACAGGCACAAGACTCATTCGCGATTCAACACCGCTTCCTTCAACAGCCCGGCGGCATTAACATAGGCTTTTTTCCCGGCTTTTACATAGTTGGCGCCACCGCCCTTTACCTGATCCACATGGGTTTTGTAAATTTCCTTGTTATCCACCTGGTTCACAATGCTTAAATTGGCATCCACGTAAGTAAAAAATATGCCTTGATGACTGGTTCCGGTGGTGGCTGATGCGGCTATTTTAATTAAAAAATCTGCCTCAGCAGGATTGTCGGTAAACTGATATCCTTTGTCCACCAACGCTTGCTTGATGGTAGGCTCAATGGTGTTGATTTCCATGGGTGATCCCATCAACAACTCGGTGCTTTCGATACAATAAACCTGCTTTTGCACATGCACCAAAAAATGAGCAGGCAGAACAGTTAATTGCCTTTTAACCAGCGTATAGTAAGCCGTCAGCGTATCCATGGGGACATAAGCCGCCACATCTATCATGGCTTCTACCTCGAGCAAAGGGTTGTCATTATCCAGCTCGGGCAAATAGCCCGCAGCCACACCGCTTTCGTTGCTGAGCGCACGACACAATGGCCTTCCGGAAGCTTTATTGATGTACACCACCGGCACATTTACCGCGTTGGAGTGCGAAGTACTTCCTTCGTAACTTACCCCGACCTCCAAAGGAATATCACTTGTGGTGCCTGATTTTATTGTCGCTTCCGGGTTTAATGCCTTTAGTTTAAAATTGTTCAGTTTTTCTATTCTGCTCATTTCATCCGGGATGGGCGAAATATGTTGCGACTGCAACCACGACATGGGAATACGTCCGGTGGATACCGCCACCACTTCGCCTTCGCGGTTGGCCTGTTGTTGAATTTTCACCTCCCCGTCCTGAATCCAATAATTTCCGGTAATAAACAGTTTCCCAATGGTTTTTCCGTTCAGTGTACTTACCTGATAGTTGCCGGCTTTTACCAAAGCTGCCTTGAGGGCATCGGTCCACCTGCTGCTGAATTGTCCGGCAAACCCGGTATTGGCATAGGTTGTTTGGGTCACCAAAACGGGTTGGCTCAACTGACCCAATTGCACAAACAATCCATAGGCCACAAAATAGGCTGCTTCCTCCATGTTCAACTTGCTTCCCTTTTGCAACTTGTTGATTTCCTCATTCAATTCAGCACGCATTTGGTTGATTTCGTCCAAATGAATTTCGGCCAGCATCTTTCGGTTGAGGGCCACCAACAGCATGTGTGCCTGATCGATTTCTGCCAACAGCGGTAGTCCTTCGTAGAAATTGGTGAGTGCCGATTCCATAAAGCCTTTATTGAGGGCAGCACGACCCTCGGTGAGCTTCTGCTCGAGCTTCTTTTGATTGGCCGCCATCAGGTTTTTGTAATAAAAGGCCAGCTCTTTTTTGTTGACATAACTGAAAGCATACACTTGCTTTTTCTTTTTGTCGTAGAAATGCTCGGTGCGCAATCCGTTGATTTTGGCATGGGAAAAGGACACACTTTTCGACAAGAAATCTTCGTTGGAATGTCCATTAACATTTGATATGGCCAGACTGTTTTGGGTTTCTATTTCCACTTCAATACTTTGCACCACCTTGTCGCGTGCCATGGATTCATAGGTATCCACCAGTTTGCCCGGATCTTCGTCGTTGGTATTGAATCCGGAAACAAATCCTGTTATCCAGGTGGATTCGGGATACAGGCTCATTCGTTTTTGATAGTCGATCCAGGAGGGTTGTTGTGCTTGTATCAATGAAGGAATCCCCAACAACACAATCAACAGGAATAACAATAGTTTTCTCATCTAACGAAATTTTTTTGGTAGAAAATAGGGCTATTTCACATCCGATTTGTGGATATAGCCGGTTTTAGTTCCTCGGAGCTGAATTTTAAAATAGTCGCCTTGCTTTTCCAACACCTTAAATTCGAGTCCGCCGGGCACTTTGGCCACCACTTCCGATTTTTTGTCGGGTAGCTCATACACCTCCGTTCTGTCGGCACTCGAACCCTTTACCTCCACGCGATCGGCCAATGCGGTAGATAAATCCTGACCTGAGAAGGTATAAGGCTCAACGGGTCTGCCAATTTCTTCCAGAAAAGCAGCCAACTCAATACCCCGTTGTGCGCGTTCTGAGGCTTTTTGATACTGCTCGTTGTCGAAATCAATTTCGTAAGCAATGCCATAATATTCGGCTGCTTGTTCAAAATCGCCCACCATTTCGTAAATAATTCCGAGGTTGTAGGCGGCTTTGGGATTGTATGAGTCGGCTTCAAACATGGCATAGGCAATGGGAAAGGCACGATCCAGATCGCCTGCGTCAATGTAGTCCATGGCCTCTTTACCACGTTCTTTAAATTCTTTCAGTTTAATTTTTTCAAAATCGTAGGTAATTTCCTCATAGCCTGGTGTAAAATAGTCAACAAACTGATTGGCCAGGTTTTTCAATGCCACGTCTGCCATTTCATTCACGGAGGGCACACTGGAAATATTGTCATTACAACCCGATTCTTTCAAGGAAACTTCTGCATTTTTGGTGCCCTCTACTTTGGCCGTTTCAACCGAGATGATTTTGATGGTACCTTTAGCTGTTAAAGTTCGCTTCAAACAGCGGGTGGATGACGAATTGGTGTACTTATCGTCGGAAGTATAGCTCACCGAACCCATAATCATGACATCCAACCCGAGCAATTTCCCCACTTCGGCGGCAGAGGATTCGTCCAGGGCTCCCGAGAGTGAAAGTCGTTGTTCTCTCATGATTTTTTCCAATTGCTCGCGTTCGATAACGTCGTAAAAGTCGGTGGTTACGCCTTTCACAAAAGTTCGTCCTTCTTTGGCTTTTACAATGCCATACCACTGTCCTGCTTTATCATGAATTCCCCGATGCTGATCGAGCAGGGCTCCCACAATAAAGTCGGTGATCACCTGATTTTTACTGCGATTGGTGGTACAATCAAATTGAAAAACACCGATGCGTTTCATGTTGTAAAACGGCTTTTCGGGGGCTTTCAAAATAAAACAATCCACCTTTTGAGCCCGCAATTGAGCATACGACAACCCGAACAACATGATGAAAATAAATGATATCAATTTCTTCATAACCATGATTAATGAATTTTTCAGTTCAACCTATAAAATTACTACAATATGACGCATCAAAAAGAAAACGCCATAATTTAGAAGCACTCTAAACTGAATTGGTCGATTATCTGCTTAGCAGAAAAACACGCCGCCGATAAAACAGGGTAGCCTTCCGAATTTTCTGAATATGTTTGCCATTATTGGCCTGGAGGCTGTTCAACAATTTTAGCGCTTGTTTTCGATTACCCATTTCGCGGTACATTTCCGCTTTTAGCAACAGATCGTTTTGCTCTACCGGCTGAAACAAAACAACCAATCGTGATAAATTATGTAAATGAATGGAAGCATATTTGTGGAAACTACGGTTGGATTGCCAGCGACTTTTCAGCAAAAAAAATGGACGATGAAGTACATCAAGATCAATGGATTTCCACAGTGATTTTTGATGTCGTATGAGGTCGTTGATGGTACGCCAAAGCAACATGCGCAAATACAGTTCACGGTGTTGGTTGTTGGCAAATCCATTCATAAGCAGTTGGTTATAAAGACCTATCAGCCCCTCGGGGTAATCCGGCTGTCGGGCCAGCTCCAAATCGGATACCGACATCGAAAAAGGCAATTCTTCCTGATCTTCTTCATAATGAATCTCCTTTTGGATGGCATCATCGCGCCAGAATACCTCCCTGCAATGGGGACAAACCAACATACTTTTGTCCTCCAAAAAACTGGCATCGTGTTCCACCTTTCCATCCGAAAATACGGTGGATCGAAAGATGTGATACGACATCAGCTCATAATGGCCCATGGCTTTTTTGCACAGTGGGCAGGTTAATTGTATGGCATTGAAAGTTGTCAAAATCCGATTGCTTTTGGGCGTTAAAAGTAAATAATTTGAATTGTTCTAGGCCATAAAATCTAAATTTCGTATTTTTACCTGATCAACATAAAACTCACTGTTTAGTTAATTAATTTAAAGCTAACATCATGAAAAAAACCATTTTACTTATCAGCATACTTATGGCTGTAGTATTTACACTGCCCGCAATGGCTCAAAGTGAAAAGCAGATTAAGAAAGAATTGAAGGGAAAGGCAATCAAAGAAGCACGTAAGGAAGCCAAAAAACTGGCCAAAGAAGGATTTACCGTGGCTCCGGGACAGTTGCCCATGGACAAACAAATTGAAGATGTTTGGATGAAACGCTACGAAACCGACGACAATGGCGCTCCTGCATACTTTATTGCCGATGCCCGTGCGGTTGGCGAAACCCATTCGGCTGCCAAATTGCAGGCCTACGAAGTGGCCAAGGTGAACCTGGCCGGACAAGTGGGTGTGGAAGTGGCCGGACTGGTTGAAACCACCATTGCCAACGCCCAACTGAATGCAGAAGATGCCGCTTCGGTAACGGAAACCGTAGCCACCTTTAAATCCATTGTAGGTTCAAAATTGGGACGCACACTTACCCTTTTCGAAGCATCGCGCACCATCGACAAAAACACCGAAGTTACCGTAACCCTGGGCTATAACTACCAAACAGCCATGGACATGGCCAAGAACATCCTCCGTGAAGAAATGAAAAGCAAAGCCAAAGTAAACGCGGAAAAACTTGACCAGATTCTGGATTTTTAATCCGCCCTACGGCGACAATTCGGTTGTTTCATGTCTGAAAAAATACGTGTTTTTATTGGACTCGTGCTGCTGTGTGGTATAACATCGTGGGGACGAGCCCAAACCTTTGAGGATTTTAAAAAGCAAATTCGGGAGGAATATAACTCCTTCGAGAAGGAAACTCAGCAGAAATTCGACAATTTCGTGACCTCCATCGACAAGGAGTTTGCCGACCACCTCACCCGGCATTTTGGCGAATACAACCCCGAAAAAGTGGTGGCCAAACCGGATGCCCCCAAACCTCCCGTTCTGCCAAAAGCAACCGAAGAAGAGGTAGTCACAGGTAATTCGATGGGCTATCTTCCTCCTAAAAATCAACTGAGTATCCGACAAGGCACACTATTGCCCGGGGTAAAAAAAACGGAAGCAACCGATTTTGCAACCGACTCAACAGATGCCGACCTGTTGGCCTGGTCGATGTATTTTAAGTCGGATAAACGCATGAGCGAAATTAGCGTGAGCCAACTTTCGCCCGAGAACATCAGCCGCTATTGGCTCGAAATGGGCGAAACCAACTACAACCACCTGCTGGCGCAGTTTTCGGAAGTAAAAGACCTGCTCAACGCCAACGACTGGGCTTATTATCAGTTGATTAAAAATTTCACACAGGCCTTGCTCCCCCAAAGACACAACGACCAAATTCTGCTCCAATGGGTGTTGCTTAACCGCAGTCGGTACAAAGCCAAAATTGGGTACGACCAAAACAAGGCTTTCCTGATGTTGCCTTCCTTGTTCACCATTTATGCCCATGATTATGTGACCTTCGACCGACAAAATTATTACGTGATGGATGCCTCCCCATCTCAAATCAGCACCTATGATTTTGATTTTCCTGAAGCCGACATCGTGATGGATTTGCGCATCACCAAACCCTTCAACACCGACCGAGAGTTGCACACCAAGCAGTTGAGCTTTGCCTGGGAAGGGAAGCGGTATTTTGTGAAGCTTAAGTATGATCAGGTGATGATGGACTTCTATAAAACAGTGCCCCAATGCGACATTGCCGTTTACCTGAATTCGGTTTGCTGTGAGGCAACCAAAAATTCGGTGGTGGAACAATTCAAACCCGTGCTGGAGGGAAAATCGGATGTGGAAGCCTCGGGCATGTTGTTGAGTTTCGTGCAACAGGCCTTTGAATACAAAACCGACGACGAAGTGTTTCATCACGAACAATACTTTTTTGCCGACGAGCTGTTGCACTATCCCTATGCCGATTGCGAAGACCGCTCGGTATTGTACACCTATCTGGTAAAAACCCTGCTCAAGCTGGATGTGTTGGCGCTTGGTTTTCCGGGACACATGGCCACAGCCATCAGTTTCGACCAAAATCCTGAAGGTGATTTTTTAACCTGGCAAGGTAAGTCCTATGTGGTGGCCGATCCCACTTTTGCCGGAGCTCCCTTGGGGATGCTGTTGTCGCAAGTGGAAGGAAAAAAGCCTCAACTGATTTTGGTTTCCAACACAGGTGCTGAAGCTGAAATGGTTTCAAAACTGTGGAAGTTAATCAATGAAGGAGGTGGTTATCAGGGGGATAAACTGCAGGACGTGGTTTTTGACAACCAAGGTAACGCCTATGTAGGTGGATATTTCGTAGGAAAAGCGCAGTTGGGCAACATCGCGCTTCCCGGAAACGGAGAAAACCGGGATGGATTTGTGGCAAAATTCGATCAAAACCAACAACCGGTGTGGGTTGCTACCTTAATTGGTCCGGGCAATGACATGGCATTCAACCTGGCATTTTCAGCCGACAGCAATCTGTTGGTGTATGGCAATCTGGAAGATGAACTAACGGTGGACGGACAAACCATCACCGCCATGGGTGCTCCCGATGTGTTTGTGGCACAATTTTCCCGAAAGGGCCAACTCAACTGGATTCAAAAGGCAGGCATCGACAAACTGGACCACAGTAGCGATTTTATGTTTGCCGCCCGATTCGACTCCGAGGGAAACAAAACCATGGCACGGCTCTTTAGTCAATCTGAACAATTTGATTATTATGGACTTACGGCAGAAGCCGACGGCAGCGCGCTGATAAAAGGTTCGTTTTTTGCCACCACGGGTATGAATATCCACGACTTTACCGAATACAATACCGGCAGCGCTTTTAATGCGGAAATGGCACTGAAAAATGCAAACGATACCTTAATCAAACTCGATTACGAAAAAACCATTGCCGGCTTGTTTGCAGCCATGCAACTGCTCAAAGCCAACACCATAGAAATCAAAGGAACCCAAATTCAGGAGGTGTTAAAAAACCACAATCCTCAGTTTATTGACTACGCGGGTAATTTCTACAATGGATTTGGAAAGATGCAGTTCATGAAAAACAACAGTGGCATTGTGACCATCAAGACCGATGATGGCAAATCGCTGGTATTCGACAAAATAAAAATTGATAACGAAACCCGTATTAAAGTAATCAAATACAAAAGCGGAAACGTTGAAATTCAAGTGTTTTCGGGTATTGAAGTGGGCGTTCCGGGCAATTGGCACCCCATGAATACCATCAAATTGTTTAAAGAAACCGGCGACCTGTTGTTCGATTACGACGAAGACCATGTGACCAAAAAGCTAAATCTGAAAAGAGAAATACTAAAAAAGTGAGCATAAAAAACCGACCTCCGTCCAACTTCCGCCAACAATTTCTGAAACTGTTGCCGGCAGTTCTTTTTGTGTTTTTTTTGGTTCAATGGCCACCCACGGTTTTTGCTCAGCAAGAAGAAGTGGAAGAAGAACTTGTTGAGGAGGAACAAGTTGAAAACACGGAGGTTTCGCTTACCCAATTGTTGGCCGAGCTTGCTTCGTCAACGGGAGATGTGATTGTTGCCAACCGAACTTTTTTGATTGGAGACGAAGACGGGGAACTGATGGAAGACATCGTTTTTTACAAGGAGTACCGTTTGAATTCACCCGACAATAAAGGACACAGGGTATATTTTTACGACTGCAACTTCCGGCTGGGGCCGAGCAATCCGCTTTCGTTTTATGGCTGGAAATTTGCAAAACTCAATTTTGTGGGGTGCATCTTTGATATGCCTTTTGCATTGCTTGAATGCGGTACCACGTCCAACTTCCCCGTTGTTTTTGAAAACTGTGTTTTTGACAACGATTTGAAAATTGAACACAGCTTCGATCAGATTACAGCCGTGAACATCATGAACAACCAATTCCATAAACGGCTGATAATAAATGCTCCCATCGACCTGCTGACCATCAACCATTGTGATTTTATTGGCGACTCATTGCTATTTGGTAAATTGGACGAAGAACAAACCCACTACCAATTGGAGGCAGCCAACATCGAAGTGGGAACGTGCAAAATAGACTCGTGCACCTTTCTGTCTCCCAACCAAAAAAGGGTTTATTCCATTGATTTCCGGGGTTCCGAATTCGACAAGTTGTCTATGTTTTCCAATCGCATGAACGCCATCAACTTTACCGATGCCGGGATAGAAAAGGCGTTGTTGATCGATTCGCTGGAAGTACGTAATTATATTGGTATTCAAAATTTTGATTTTCCGGAAGCCAACACCAATATCCCCTGGGACAATCTGAAAGGTCAAAAACTGGCGCTTTTTCAAACACATTTGAGTGATGTGGTGATTCCATATCAGGCCAAATCCGAGAAGGAGCTCGGCCAGACATTGTTGTACAACGATCTGATAAGCATGTACAAAAAGTTCAACAAATTGTACACCGAAAGGGGTGATATTC
This sequence comes from Bacteroidales bacterium, assembly GCA_965140775.1. Lineage (GTDB taxonomy): Bacteria > Bacteroidota > Bacteroidia > Bacteroidales > F082 > UBA6244. The sequence continues at coordinate 4,406,046 of OZ223471.1, forward strand.
AGTCGGCTAACGGATCGTACGTGGAGATAAAGGAAATTGAAACCGCGCGGCAGGAATACATCCAAACGGTAAATCCAAGCATGAGCAACTACATCAACTTGTTGCTCAACAGGGTGTTATCCTATTTCAGCGATTACGCCACCAACCCGGGAAAATCTGTAAGGCGGGCATTGGAGTGGCTGTTGATATTTACGGTGTTGTACATGCTCACCTTTTCGGAATGGGACGGAATGAACTACGCATATTATGTTAAGCAGTACAAGTTGTTTTCGGCCTATCTTTCAGAGCCCGGCGACATCACCGACTTTTACAAACCCAACGAAATACCTGAGGAAGAGATGCTCGAGGGGTTGAGCAAAAGCTATTTAAAAAAACAAAAACGAGTCCCCAGGGTGGTGGTATTATTTGGCGAACCCCTGTATTACCTGGGCCGCATGCGTCGGGTGATGATACCCCGACTTATCCGGTTTTTTAATTTTCAAAAAGAAGATTGGGCCAGCCTGAACACGAAAAAACGAATTTGGTCGGGATTTATCATTGGACTGGTGCTGGTTTCGTTTGTGACCTATGTGCTCGTGGTAAAATTTTTCAACGGACTCATTATGAGCCTCAACAGCTTTGTGGTGGTTGGCTTTGGTGCCCTTCCCGAAAAGGGATTGGCCATGTATATTTGCATTATTGAAGGCATCATCGGCTGGTTTTTACTCACCATTTTCACCATTACCCTGTTCAGTCAGGTGCTTCAGGGAGGAGCATAACCAAAGCCTATTTGTATTTGAAATAAAGATAAACCAACCCATGACCGACACAACCAACCAACTAACTGAGTTTGCATCCAATGAGTGGACCTCCCTCCTGCTTTCGGTTTTGTTGTTGCTGGGCTTGTATTTCCTCCAAAAATATCTATATCTGTTCGACCGGAAATTGCTTGCCGGTATCGTATCCGAAAAAAAACCCGACCTGAAGCCCTGGCCACTTTGGGTAGGTCTTATTTTAGGTTTTTCGGCTTTTTTGCATGATGTGTTTTCGCCCGACGATTTGAATTTCCTGGAGAGCCCCTGGTCGCTGTTTCAATGGGCGATGCTGATATTGGGCGTAGCAACCATTGGTGGATTGTTTGTTCAAAGTTTGTTAATTTTTGGAGTCGGAAAAGGGATGCTGCGCAGCATGGTCTATCTTGTTTTGATGGTGGTATATGTTTATGCAGGCTTTATTTCCGGACTATTGGTGGTAGGACTGCTGGCATTGTTTGTACTGCTCTTTTTTGTGAAATATTTCAAAAACCAACTGACCATAAAATAGTATTGCTATGTTGAATTTTTTTATTTCCCTCGTGGTTTTTGGGGTTTCCACTTTCCTGCTTGCCGTGGGTATTCGCTATGGCATGGCAAGTGCCGAACGTGTGGACAATTGGCTGCTGTCGAAATCGAACCGAAATTTTGAGGGATACGACTGGTATTATCGTATTCCATTGGCCATTGGAGCCATTCCTGAATACTTCTTCGCGATGGTACTGGGCAACGAAAACTATTTCAAAACCAATTGGTGGGCGTTGAAAACGGCCTCCTTTATTTCTGTGCTGCTGTTTGTGGCACTTCTCAACAGTCGAGGCGCGGTGTTGTCGTACTATTCGCTCAGTTTCCCGGGCGAAAAAGGAGTTATGGCACTTTTTACCTCCGGCACCTTTGTCTGGTACCTGAATTTTGTCACCTTAATGTACATCGGTTTAGCCGTGTTGGTTGTGCTGGAAAGCGTAAAAATGGGAGGAATATGGGGCTTACTCAGGGCAGCTTATATGGGCTTGATGTGTTTGCTCATGGCCAATCTGACCATTGCAGTGCTCACCGTAATTATTTTTATTGCCGTTATTTATCTTATTTACAAAGTGATTAAATTCTTCTTTTTTAGCGACAAAAAACAAAAACATACCGACGACGACGAGGAAGATGCCGGAGAAATATTGCAGGAAGGTTTTTCAGGTTTTAAATCAGAACTATATGCCTGGGAAGCCGAACGCAAAACTGCTGCCCCACGACCAAAAAAAGTGGTTCCCAAACCAAAACCTGTGATAAAACGGACAAAACCCGTAAAAAAACCAACCATCAAAAAAACCAATCACGACGACGATATCCCACGTCTGTACCCCGATTAAAAATGAAAAAACCTAAGCACCCCATCGATCCGGTTCTGGAACAATTGCAGTATATGAGCGAAACTCCGGGATATCATACCCACTTCGAACATCCGGCCAAGAAGGAAAAAATTGTTCATTTTGAAAAAAAGTTTGGCGTAAAATTGCCGGAGTCGCACAAAAAGTTTTTGTTGAAATACAATGGAGGCATGATGTTGTACGACTTTCAATCGGAGTTTTTACAAACACAGGCCGATTTTGAAATGTACAAGGGTGATGCAGTATATTTGCTTTCCATTGAGGAAATTACGGCGAAATATGCCGATTTGCAAAGCCGGCGTTGGAAAATGGGCAAAAATGAAATCAATCCTTACCCTTTTATTCCTTTCTGCTCACTTCCCAACAACGAGTTGCTGGTGTTTGTACATGGAAAGAAATCCGGCGACGAATCGCCTGTGTTCGATGCCTTTCATGAAGAATTTCCCGACACCTGGGGCATGGTGGCGCCCAATTTTACCACGTTTTTGAAAACCTATTTGGAGAAATTGGGACATCCCGACACCATGGGCGACGAAAAGGCAGGCACCTCAGCCGACTACATAGACCTATATCTGGAATCGGACGAAGACGAGGCAGAAACCCTGGAAGAAATCCTTCGGCGAACCGAAGATCAGCTGAACAATAATCGGCTGACAGAAAATTTCGACAAGGCATTTGCACATTACGAACGAGCTTTGGCACAGAAGGATTTGGGAGACTATTCCGAAGCGTATCTGTCCATTACCAAGGCCGTGGAATTGGAACCCAAAGACCCTTTTTACTACTTCATTCGTGGTGAAATACTGACAGATGTTAAACAACACCGTGCCGCCCTGATCGACTACGATGTAGCCGTGAAGCTCAAACCCGACGATACCCTTTACCTGTGTTGCCGTGCTACCTCCCTGTTTCATCTCAACAAATTAAAACCCTCCATCGACGACTGCAACAGCGCCATCGAGATCGATTCCGCCTGCACGCTGGCCTACATGATACGCAAGGAAATCTACGAAGTTATGGGCATGGACGACAAAGCAGAAATGGACCAGATGATAATTGATAAACTAAAGGAGGAAGAGTGATAGCGATGATGAAATGAGTTTTACCTCCTCCAGCGCAAGCGTCCGCTTGTGCCTTATACAATATCCCCTCACCTGGCGCAAGCGTCCGCTTGTGCCTTATCCAATGTCCCTCTCCTCTGGCGCAAGCGTCCGCTTGTGCATTTCCAAACCTTCCGTTACTGATATTTACAAATCATATCATTGATTATAAGCTAGATGAGTGACCAATAACCAGGTTCAAATTGGAATTTGGAATGGTAGAGTTGTATATTTAAGCCTTTACTAAAAATTATACGACAGCAAATCTGTCAATAATTTTCAACATTTCTTTATTATATGTATCTAAATAGGTACATTTGCAAAAACATTGAATATGCCAACAATTGACATAATTGATGGAATAAAAATTTTCATCTATAACGGAGAACATCGTCCGCCACATTTTCATGCAGTTTACAACGAATATGAAATCGTGATAGAAATTGAAAGTGGAAAAATTTATGCTGGAGACTTGCCAAATAAACAGCTCAAAAAGGTTTTTGACTGGCTTGCGGGAAACGAAGATTGGTCGAAGGAAGTGTTTTACGAACTTAATCCGGAATTATTATGAGAAAGACAATTAAAATGCCCAGAATACTGAAAATAAATTGGATAAAGGAACTATCAATTTCAGTTGTATTCAACAATGGGGAATCAAGAATTATTGATTTTAGGAAAGTCTTAGTTGGTATGAAGTTAGTTGAAAATTCACCTGCCCAAATTTTGTATCAAACAGAAGAATTTGCGAAAGTAGAATTGGTAGATAATACTTTGTCATGGAAGAATGTAGAACAATATATCACCCTTAGAAATCGGGAAAAAATGAAAGTTCCATTTCAAATTGGTGCTGATGTTTTGTTAAAACATAGCAAACCTGAAAAATCTGAATTGGTTTTGTCGATCGGAAGAATGATAAAAGAGTCGAGAATGGCGTTGGGGCTAACGCAAAAGGAATTAGCCGTAATGAGCGGAACATCCAGAACATATATATCCAGAATCGAAAATGACAGGTCTGATGTTGAACTTGGAACACTCAGAAAAATTATCGAAACAGGACTTGGCAAGAATCTGGAAATAAGCATACAATAATGTTAGGTATTCATTTCGATATCCCTAACTCACCTCTTGTGGCGCAAGCGTCCGCTTGTGCCTTATCCAATATCCCATCCATTTCAAAACCTATTCAAACACAACCAAAAGGGTTTTGAAAAATAAGGCTCCGATGGTTGCATGTATTATGATGTACGAAATTTCGCGTCAACCAAAAACTAATCTCCACCAAGTTTAAATCCCAACGAGGGTTTCGACTGATTTTTCTGTGGTGTAAACTCCTGCACGTCGGACAGAATAACGGTGGACATGGTTTCCGGGGTACGTTTGGCCTTGGGCAAATCGGCCATGCGCAGTTCCTGGTTGCGAACGGATTTCTCTACCACCTTGCGCATGGAACGGGCGTTGCCAAAAAACCGGTTGCGGTTTTGGTACAAAAAACCAATATAGGTTTTCAGGTGTTGTTCAGCCTCTTTATCCGGCGTTAATCCCTTCTTTTTAAACTTATTCAACACGATGGTGTAGAGTTCACTTTCGTTGAAATCGTTGAACAGAAAATTGTTGTCGAATCGTGATTCCAGTCCCGGATTCGATTTAAGGAATTCCTGCATGTTTTCGGTATAGCCTGCCACGATGAGACTAAAATTACCACGGTGGTCTTCCATTTCCTTGATAAAAGCAGCCACGGCTTGTTTCCCGAACTCGTTGTTTCTTCCTTCGGTGAGCGAATAGGCTTCGTCGATAAACAATACGCCACCCATGGCCTGGTTGATGAGTTCCTTGGTTTTAAGTGCAGTTTGACCCACAAACCCTGCCACCAGCGAGCTGCCATCGGCATCTATCAAATGTCCACGTTCGAGCAATCCCAGGGCTTTGTATATTTTGCCAATGATACGCGCCACGGTGGTTTTACCCGTTCCGGGGTTGCCCGTAAAAATGCTGTGCATGGAAAAGGCTTTCAGCACATCGCGGTTCATTTCTTTATAATACCGCGTTAGTTTAACGAGCTCGTTAATCTCCTGTTTGATGTTTTCGAGACCGGTAAGTTGGTTGAGCTCGTCGAGTGCCAATTTCAGTTGTTCGTTATCGATGGGTAGCTCCAGTTTGTGTTTGGTGTCGGTTTCCTCCATGTCGTCGATATCCTCGGGCTCAATCACCGACAATATTTTTTTGGTGAGGTTTTCCGGGTCATGTTGCTTAATCACCCGAACACCCATGTTCATTTTGGCCTCATCCACCAGGGCAGAGGCAAAACGTGCATTGCCAAAGCTTTTGTCGCGTTTTCGATAGGCTGCCGTAACCAGTTGAAGCAGTTTGTTTTTGGCCTCGGCACTCAATTTCACGGCCTTCTTTTTGGCTGCATATTGGGCAATTTCCACCAGTTCTTCGGGCGTATAATCTTCGAAATGAAAATGGTGTTTGAACCTGGATTTCAATCCGGGATTCGACTTGATGAAGGTCTCCATTTCTTTGGGATATCCTGCCACCATGATGGCGATGTCGCCTTTCCCGTCGCTCATTTCGGTAATCAGAGCGGCAATGGCTTCGGGACCGAAATCGTTGGAGGCTCCATCCTTATACAGGGAGTAGGCCTCGTCAATAAACAGGATGCCCCCACGGGCTTTTTCGATGGCTTCTTTGGTGTCTTTACCGGTTTGACGTACGAAACCCGATATCAAATCGCTGGCTTCCACTTCGTGCACATGGCCTTTGCTCAGCAGTCCCATGGAATGGAATATCTTTCCCAGCAGTTTTACCACAGTGGTTTTGCCTGTTCCGGGATTTCCCGTAAAAACACTGTGCAAACTAATTTCTTCGTCATCTTCAATGCCATTTTCCTTCCGGTACTGCAAAAAGCTCACATAATCAACATATTCGCGCACTTTATTTTTGATGTTTTCCAAACCAATCAACCCGTCCAAATCGGCCATAATTTCCGAAAGGGGACGGTTATCAATTTCTATTTCCACATCGGTGTTTTCGTTTTCGTCGGTTTCGTTGTCTTTGGGCTCCTCCTCTTTCGCCTTGTCTTCCGGTTCGTCCTCTTTTTTATTTAAGGTAGCCTCCGACACATGCGTTACATCATACAAGCTCACCACATCCTCATTCAGCAGGGCTTCGTAGTCGCTCACGCGTTCCATGTTGTAATCGCTCACCTTGAAGGGAATAACCGCCACAGTAGTATCCATGAATACCACTTCAATGCGGTAATCGTCTTCTATCCATGTGCCTTTGTTTTCGGCACCCCATCCGGAAGTGATGGTAAACACCTCTCCCACACCTTCTTTAGGTGTGATGTAAACCATGGTATCGGCCACACCAATACGTTGTCCGGTATCGTCGATATAGTTGAAGAACAACTCGCAAATCCAGTCTTTGTTGATTTTGTTTTTGAACCGCAATTCCGACATGATATAGCGGGTATCCTGCTTGCTGAACACGCTCATGTAAAAACGCTCGTTTTCTTCCACATCACCCTGAGGAGCCTCGTAGGTTCTAAAAGAGAGCACCTCCATGTAGGGATTGTTCTTGGGTGTTACACGGTCGTAATTTTCAATAAAAAAATCGGTGGTGCCCACTTCCTCATCATCTATTTCAGCTATCCACCGATATTTGCCCGGCTTCCAGAATTTACCGCGCTCATCGTCGCCCCAGCCAAAGGTGTAGGTTACAATATTATCTTCAAGCGAAATGGTAATTTCTTCCTCCTTTTTGCATATCTGATTGCCGATTTCGTTACCGTTCATCTTCACCGCACGCAGTTTGATCCGGGCTTTCCACTCTTCCTCATCGAATAGCTTGTTGTAGAATGCAAGCTCGGTACTCAGGTAGTTGATTTCGTTTTTATCGAATACCTTTCTGAACTTGCGTTTGCTACCTATGGCGCGATCCCAGGCGTACGACTGCAGACTCTTAAACTTAAAATGTTTCCCTTCTTTCGACTTACCAAAAAGCATGCTATTAGTATTAATGGTTATTTGTGATAAAAATACAAAAGTTTGGCAACGCCACAAGGCGAAAGTAATTGGCTCCTCACCGAGATTTTAGGTAACCCTTGGCCGGCTTGTTAAATCATGAGAAATGTTGAATCCAACAGTCCAATCCTGAATTAAATTGTGTTAATTGAGCCGTGAATTTCTCTTAAAAAAGTACTTTTGTCCGTATGAAACATCTGCTATTCGTATTTCTCCTTCTGTCGGGTATTGCTTTATCGGCACAGGACACACTCACTTTTTTACAATACAATTTGCTCAATTATGGCAATTATACCAGCTACTGCACGGCTGAAAACAATCCTGTAGAGGAGAAAGATGGCTATATCAATACCATTGTGAATTATATCCAACCCGATGTGTTTACGGTGAATGAAGTGACGGGCTCTCAGGCCATGCACCAACACCTGCTCGACCAGGCCGTGAATGCCGGAGGTGATAAATACCGCATGGCCAATTTCATTTATCAGGCATCTCCCTATTTGGTCAACTTGCTTTTTTACAACCACCAAAAGTTGGCTTTGCACTCACATGTTATTGCCCAAAGTCTGGTGCGTGATATTGATGTGTATAAACTTTATTACAAGTCCGACGACCTTTCGGGCGGCGACACGGCTTTCATTACCTGTATTGTAGCCCACCTGAAGGCAGGAAACAGCAATGAGGATGCAACAACCCGCGGCTTGATGGCCGAAAATACCATGGCCTTTTTGGAAGGATACGGACAAAGTGAGAATTATTTGCTCAGTGGCGATTTTAATGTTTATACAAGTTCGGAAGAGGCATACCAAACCTTTACTCAATACCCCAATGCCACCTTACGATTCAACGACCCCATCGACAAGCCGGGAAGCTGGAACAACAACTCGTCGTTTGCTTCGGTACACACCCAAAGCACCCATTCCTCCTCCAATGGATGCCCCTCAACCGGTGGCATGGACGACCGTTTCGACTTTATCCTGATGTCGAACAACCTGAAATTTGGCGCCAAACACCTGAGGTATGTTCCTGGTTCGTATAAGGCAGTGGGTCAGGACGGACTTCATTTCAATAAGAATCTCACCGATTCACCCACCAACACGAGCGTTCCGGCGGATGTGCTCACGGCGCTATACCAAAATTCGGACCACCTGCCGGTGACTTTAAAACTAACGGTTGACAAATCTGTGGGCATATCACAATGGTTGGCCACCGACTTCGAAGAGGTGCAATTCAGCAATCCCGCACATTCAGTTATTAAGCTGAATATTAGCACCAAACAATCAACAGAAGCCCATGTGGCGCTTTACAACCTGTGCGGTAAGGAGGTGCTCACACAATGTCAACAGCTAACTGCCGGAAACAATCGAATGAACATCAACATCCAATCGTTACCCTCAGGCATGTATCTGATGCGGCTTTCGGACAACCGAAACAACGCCATAACAAGGAAATTGATTGTAAACTAAAAGCGGGCCTTGCTTTTCTTTTCGTTGTAGTAGTCGATCCCCTTTTGTGTGGCGATGCTCATCACAAAATTTTCGAACATTTGATCGAAAAGGGTGTTAAACGAAAATTGCTCGGGAGGAAAACTGTCGGGATCGTGGATGTCGAGCAATCGGCTGATATATCTTCGCGACACCAATTCCACACTCAGATCGTCGCGGTACATTCCCTGGCCAATTCCCTTGCGCATGTTGATTTGGATTTTTTCGTTGATAAACCCAATGCGCTTGTCAAGATGTTCTTGATACACCCGGGGATATTTCAGTTTATAGTTGTGCGTAACCGATGGGGTGAGGTTACCAAACTTAGCGGCCATTTCTTTGCTCACCGTAAAAAGAATATCAATGGCATCTTCGTTCCCGTCGAAGTTAAAATCTTTAAAAATGACCTCAAACATGTGGCGTTCATTTTCAAGAATCAGGGTAACAAGTTGTTCGTCGGATTCGATATTATGTTTAACGATTTCTGTCTGAAATTCAGAATTTTCAGCGAGTTTTTCCAAGGTAACGGCATCAATACCATGTTGGTTGGTATAATTTCTGATGGTGGTGATAAACTCCTTTAAATCCTTTTTCATTGGCCGTGTACTGAAAGATATTGACGACAAAAGTAGAAAAATACTGTTAACCTGTTAATTTAATATTAAAAATTGTTCTATATAGTTGTTATAACTACTTGTTATACTGAAATTAAGCACCGAATAATGCGTTTTGTAAACATAAAAAACCGTGGTTTTTTTGTACTAAGGATTGCTTAATTGAAAAAAGACCCGTGCAGGAATGAGGTTATTTACCCGAAATCCATTAAACCCGGAAGTCGCAACTTTATTTAAAACAACCGGGGCAAACCCGGGGAGATAGCAGGGTAAATTATATTTGGAACGACTTATTCCGTAACACTAAATACCTTACGGTAATAAGCTACGTATCACAATTAGTTTCCATGGCAGGGAGAAGTTTACAATCACTTGCTTTTTATTACTTTTGCACCATGGAAAAGAAAGAGATAGTACTAAGCGGTATTCGACCTACCGGCAACCTCCACCTGGGTAATTACTTTGGTGCAGTGAAGAATTTTGTGAAGATGCAGGAAACCCATACCTGTTTCTTTTTTATTGCTGATTATCATTCGCTTACCACCCATCCCACGCCGGGGAATCTTCAAAATAATGTACGTCAGGTGTTGGTGGAATATTTAGCTGCCGGATTGGATCCGGAAAAAGCCACGCTGTATTTGCAGAGCGATTTGCCCGAAACGGCAGAGTTGTATTTGTTTTTAAACATGAATGCCTATCTGGGTGAGTTGGAACGCGTTACTACATTTAAAGAGAAAGCACGCAAACAACCTGAAAACGTGAATGCCGGACTCTTGACCTATCCCACTTTAATGGCCGCGGATATTATTATCCATAAAGCTGACAAAGTGCCTGTGGGCAAGGATCAGGAGCAAAACCTGGAGATGGCACGTACCTTTGCCCGACGGTTCAATCACATGTACAAGGTCGACTTTTTTCCACAGCCCTCCGCCTTTAATTTTGGCGAACAATTGGTAAAAATTCCCGGTTTGGACGGCTCAGGTAAAATGGGAAAATCGGAAGGAGAAGGCAATGCCATCTTTTTAAATGAGGATCCCAAAGTGCTCCGAAAAAAAGTGATGCGAGCCGTTAGCGACAGTGGTCCCACCGAAATGAATCAACCAAAACCGGAACCCATCGAAAACCTGTTTTCGTTGATGAAAGCCGTATCGAAACCCGACGTGGTGGATTATTTCAACGACCAGTACAACAACTGTTCCATCCGATATGGCGACATGAAAAAGCAACTGGCCGAAGACATGATCGCCTTTACTACCCCTTTCAGAGAAAGGATTCTTGAGCTTAACGCCGATCAGGATTATATTACCCGTGTAATGAATATGGGTGCCGAAAAAGCACGCGAAAGCGGACGCCATACCGTTGAAGAAGTTAGGCAAATTATTGGTTTCAGAAAATACTACCCACTCGCTTGATAGAAAAAAAGACATTTAGCAACCAACCGGAAAAAGCCATATTGGTTGGACTCATTACCCGCGATACCGACAAGGTGAAGGCCAACGAATACCTTGATGAATTGTCGTTTTTAGTGGAAACGGCAGGAGGAATTCCCGTGACCCGCTTTGTTCAGGCCATCGACACGCCCAACCCGCGAACCTTTGTGGGAACAGGTAAATTGGAGGAAATAAAAGCCTATGTGGAGGCAGCCGAAATCAATATGGTGGTTTTCGATGATGAGCTAAGCCCTTCACAATTGCGAAATTTGGAAAGAGAACTGGAGTGTAAAGTGCTCGACCGTACCAACCTTATCCTGGATATTTTTGCCCAACGCGCCCAAACAGCTCACGCCAAAGTGCAGGTAGAACTGGCTCAATATCAATACTTGCTGCCACGACTGACAGGTATGTGGACCCACCTTGAACGGCAAAAGGGAGGTATTGGACTTCGTGGACCCGGAGAAACCGAAATTGAAACCGACCGACGTATTATCCGCGATAAAATTTCCTTACTCAAAAAACGGTTGATCGACATCGACAAACAAATGGCCACCCAGCGCAAAAACCGCGGCAGCATGATCAGGGTAGCCCTGGTGGGTTATACCAACGTGGGCAAATCAACCCTCATGAATCTGTTGAGCAAATCGGATATTTTTGCCGAAAATAAGTTGTTTGCCACCTTGGACACCACGGTCAGGAAAGTTGTGATCGAAAACCTGCCTTTCCTGCTATCGGATACCGTTGGTTTTATCAGAAAACTCCCCCATAGTTTGGTGGAATCGTTCAAGTCCACCCTCGACGAGGTGCGCGAATCGGACATACTCCTGCATGTGGTGGACATCTCACATCCGGAATTTGAAGACCAGATTCAAACCGTCACACAGACCCTTTCGGAAATCGGTGCCGGCGATAAAAGTGTGATCATGGTTTTCAACAAGGTGGATGCCTACAAAGCCCCGGAGGACGACAATCCAGAACAATCGGAAATACTTGATTTGGAACTGCTAAAACAAAGTTGGATGGCCAAAGAAAATCACCCGTGTATTTTTATCTCGGCCAAAACCAAAGAACAGTTCGACGAGCTAAAACAACTGTTGTACAACGAAATAAAGGTGGTTCACGCCATTCGTTATCCCTACAACAATTTCTTGTATTAGGCTATTTTTCTTTTGTAGAGCAGTATAATTTAACAGCTTTCTGCGCTTCCGGATTGCCCATTTCTGCTGCTTTGTTCCAGTCGGCACAAGCATCTTCCATCCTTTTGGTATAAAAGTACACCAATCCGCGATTCATATAAAACTGATGATCGTCGGGCTTTAACTGGATGGCCCTGTTCAGGTCGGAAAGGGCTGCTTCATAATTTTTCATCTGTCCGGTTACTGTTCCACGATTATAATAAGCAAGTGCATAGTTGGGAGCCACCTCCAGGCACTGATTGTAATAATCTACGGCTTGGGCAAAATCGCCCTTGTTATAATAGGCCATTCCTATCCCCAACAGCGAGGACGAGTCAGCGGGGTTTAATTTAACGGCATCCTGATAATAGGACAGTGCCAGATCGTTTTGACCCTGCATGGCATAAATTTTCCCCAGATTAAAGTGGGCTTTGTAGTTGCTTGCATCATATTCGAGCACTTCCTTAAACGCATCGATGGCTTGGGTATAGTCGCCTGCCTGATAACTCTCAAGTCCTTTGTTGAAAGCAGTGCGCGCTTTGCGCATAATCAACATTTTTGCCTGGTCTTCAGGTGAAGCCTGATTTTCTTTCTCGGCAGACAAAGTGGTGTCGGCATTTGAACTGCCTGCGGGAAGACTGATCAGGGCTTCGTTGTCGTTGTTGGTTGTTACCACCACTTTTTCGTTGTCCTTGTCGGAAACAACCTTTGTTGTGTTTTCTTTAGTGGTCGATTCACAAGAAGTGAGAAGCATAAAACCAATGACGGTAAAGTAGATGAGGTACTTCATTTTCAATAAATTTTGGCAAAGATAATAATGATTAAAAAGCCGTTGGCGGGTTGTGTGGAGCAAATCGATAAAAATTGTTAATCGCCAACAAAATTGCCCGTAAGGAGATAGGTTTAAAAAAATCCCCTACCCTTACCATTCGCACAAAAAAAATGCGAATTTTACAGTTTAATCATGAGCTAAACTTTCCATGAATACTACTTTAATTGTACTCGACACCCTCGATCAGTGGACTCCCTATTACGACTATTTTTCGTTCAGAATGCGGATTCGGGCAGTTTCGCCGGCCTTCAGATCAAACCAAAACACCCAACCTTCAGCCACTTTTTTTCTGAAAGGTTTCAGCCCGTTTACCAAAATATAATCGCCGGAAGTCACCATGGCCAATTGAGGTATATCGGTATTCCCCAAATTTTTAACCTCCACGTGGCCGTCCGGAAAATACTGATATTGAATTTTTTCGAGAGCTGTACGGTAATCCAGATAGCTTTTTATGGTACATACATTCAGAAATCCGGCATCGCGCAACGATGCCATGCGTTGCAGTGTGGCATTAAAACCGACTTGCGCAACCATCACCGAATCGGCATCATAGGTCCAAAACCCCTTTTCAGGATCTACCCAGGCCGGATAACAATGGTTGATTTGCGTTCCCCAATTGGTAACGAATTCATCCAGTTTTTTCCGGCCAAAAAAGTAATCCCACAAACCATCTGTATGAACAAATAAGGCACTGGTGGTAGGCCAATGAATCAACGCATTGGAATAAGTGGGATGTGTCCAGAAATCGGGCTTGGGCCAAAAGTCACCAAAGCCTGCATAGGGCTTGTCCACACTTCCATCGAATTGCCAGAAATCAACGCCCGGCATTTCTTCGTAGTAACTGTTGTGCAAATAGTTAACCCCATATTTTGGCCACAAATCCAGCGCATAATAGGGCGACTTTTTCAAGGTGGCATCGCACACCAAATCTTCGCGGTTGTTATGAAAGCCGTTGTTGTTGCCATGATCGATCCAGGATGAAGGTTGATAATGTGTCTGCATATATTGCATGGCTTCCTGAAACCGTTGGGGAGTGGTGGTGTATTGTTCGGGGGTATGCAAACAAATTTCGCTCCCTGCTTCGTGTATCTGATCAAGAAAATAGGGGAGTTGTGGATCGGACAGTATGCTGCTCTCCAATTCGGGAAAACGACCCCCGGTGACTTCACTATTTCGTGTGCTGTCAGGATTGGCATAAAACACGCTTTTGGTCACCGGAATTCCATATTTCACAAATCCTCCAACAGCTTCTTTGGCGTTGGTAATCTTCTCCGAACCGAAGTAGGTCGCCCGATTGCTCCGGATATTGGTCCAATCGGCATGCTCGGTCCAAATATAGGTGGCCAAATAACCCGCGGGATTTTTCATCAGGCGCGGCAATGTGGGATTGATGCCGCTTAGGTGGATGCTGAAAGCAAACTGCCGGCGTTCACCTCGACGGTATTTCGATGCCGAATGTTCTGTTTTCCAGTTGTTGCTGTCGGGGTCGAGGGGAAAGCGGAAAAATGGATGATCCTGCTCATAATCCAAATTGACCCACAATTGATTTTTTTGGGTATTCAACTGCAGTGAACTAACTCCGGGGGTATGATAAATCCACCATCCGCGCTGTTGTGTGCCAAATTGCACCCCCTCCTTATCCAGCCAGTATTCAACCTGGAAGTCAGTTGTGTCGGCTTTTCGGTTGGTGCGCATCACTTGCGAAACCGGTGGTTTACTGACAAATACCAACGATTCTCTGTCAACTTCCTGTAGTTTTTTGAAACGTTCAGTAACGTAAACTTCCAGATCAGGATAATTTACATGGCAATGAAAAACACAAGTTGAGTTGGATGCAGCCGTTTTTATTTTGAAAACAAGTTGGGTTTCGTTACCATTGGTATTTTTCTTGATAAATTTCAGATTCTCAACAAACTGTGTGGGTTGGCTTTTCAATGCTCGTTGAGTAAAATAGGTAATGGATTCCACCAATAACTCTCCTTTAGGGTCGGTTATGCGGAGTTGCCGACTGGGTGGGTTATACCAAATCTGATAGTATGAATTGGTGAAAAGAAGTTGATCCTGATTGGATATCGTTGTGTTTTCAACCACCAACTCGGGTAAAAAAGAAGGATTGGCAGCCGGTGAAAACTCCACTTGCAGGTCGTCCATCCACATGGGTATTTCAGGATGTTGATTCCAGAAATAGGCTTTGATGGTGGTTTTTCGGGTGAGGTTGGCAGGGATTAACAAGCTTTGCGAAAAGTGATTCCATTGTCCGGTGTTTTCCGGTGAAGCAGCCAAGTGGATGCCATACCAATACCTCAACTGTTCGCCTTCCATGAGGGTTACCACAAACAGTCCACCGGCATTAGGTTGGTTAAAAAACCACTGCCCACTGCATGTTATTTGGGTGTTTTGTCCGGCAACCGTTTCCGGAAACGGACCTTCAAACCCAATTCCAAAAGGCTGTGCGGCGTTGACAAGAGAGGCATGTTTCCCCGAAAAAGCAAAGGTGGTGTCGATGGTTTGCGGTCCAAGCCAATGCGCAGGCAGAAGGCTGTCTTCCAGGTCAGTAGAAAAGGTTTGCGCCGACGAATGGAAAGTGGCGGAACCCAAAACGAGCAAAATAAGAAAAGCCCCTTTTATACGGATCAGAGAAATGGCGTTGGCTAAATTCAATCCATTCATTTTTATTTGTAAACCTTCACGGGAACCTCATCTTTGAGCACCCGCAACCCAAACAAGGCAAGGGCTTCAAAGTCGTTTACCGAAGGGTAAAGTGCAATGGGAGCAATGCTTCCGATACGACTTTTTACATTTTCGAGGAAGCGCTCGCTGTCGAAAATCATTCCTGTAAGGATAATGGCATCCACTTTTCCCGACAAGGTAGCCACGTGTGAGGCGATTTCTTTACTTACCTGATACGACAAGGCATAGGAGATAAACTTGGCCTTTTCGTCGCCGGAAGCAATACGGGCGTTGATCTCGGTAATGCTGTCGGTACCCAGGTAGGCTTTGTAACCACCTTCGGAGGTAATCATTTTCATGACCTCCTCTTTGGTATGTTTTCCGCTGAAGCACAGCTCAATCAACTGACCCATGGGCAAAGTACCCGTGCGGGTGATGGAAAAAGGCCCACCGCCGTCGAATGCCTGGTTCACATCCACTACGCGACCCTTTTCGTGGGCGCCGATGCTGATGCCCCCGCTACCGATATGGCACACAATCAGGTTGAGGTCTTTATAGTCTTTGTTGATCGATTTGGAATATTTACATGCCACATGCTTGTGGTTGAGGGCATGAAATATGGATTTACGTTCAAACATGGGATGACCGGTTACTCGAGCCACGTCGCTCAGCTCGTCCACCACCACGGGATTGGCCATGTAGGCTTTTTTTCCTATTTTTTTGGACATTTTGTGAGCCAGAATTCCACCCAAATTGGTAGCATGAATACCCATAACACCAGTTTCCAAATCCTTGACCATGGCATCGTTTATCTCGAAAACACCTTGTGAAACAGGTTTTACCATGCCACTCCGACCCATCACCAACTCAATGTTTTCGAGGTTGATATCGTTGTTTTCCATCTCCTTCATGATGGCCTCAAACCGAAAATCCTTTTGTTCAATCACGTTGGCATACCGGGCAATTTCTTCCGGTATATGCTTGATGGTTTTCAGAAAAATCGGTTCCGTATTGCGATATACCGCCACTTTGGTAACTTTCACTTCGGGGTAGATAACCAGGATGTTTTTTGTAATCATTTTCAACAATTTTTGGAAGGATAAAAATAGGAAAAAAACATGAAGCGTTGAATAGGGTGATGAACATATGTTTTTGGGGTTAATTTTTAAGCTTCCCGGCTTAGTATTTCAAACAATCGGACTTCCAAATTGAAAAGTTCAACGAAACGCTACCACCAACAAGGGTCATTTTTCAACTTTTTTGGATTTGATTCCGAAAATGTTGTAGAATTTTTGGATTTGATTCCGAAAAAGTTGTATTATTGAAAAAAATAATTTTGAAAATGATACATCGTTTACTTGAAAAAACCATTGAGGACAAACTTTTTCAAAAAAAAGCCATTATCGTTTTAGGTCCCAGACAAGTGGGAAAAACCACATTACTAAAGTATATCTTTGAAAACAGAGAAGACGTACTTTGGCTAAATGGGGATGAATTGGATGTGCAGTCCCTGTTTTCCAATTTATCGGCCACAAGAATGAATGCCTTGATGGGGTTAAAAAAAAAAATGATTGTGGATGAAGCACAACGCATCGAAAATATTGGTTTGCGTTTAAAACTAATCACAGACACCCTGCCGCATATACAAATAATTGCCACGGGAAGTTCCGCCTTCGAGATGGCCAACAAAATAAATGAGCCACTCACAGGAAGAAAATGGGAGTACAGATTGTTTCCGCTTTCTTTTGGAGAGATGGTAGAACACCACGGCCTTCTGGAAGAGAAACGGTTGATTCCTCATCGATTGATTTATGGCTATTATCCGGATGTTGTTACCCATCAGGGAGTCGAAAAAGAAACCTTAAAATTGCTGTCCGACAGTTATTTATACAAAGATATCTTGTCGTGGGAACAAATTCAAAAGCCCTACAAATTAACCAAGTTGCTTCAGGCATTGGCCTTTCAGGTAGGTTCTCAAGTTTCGTATCATGAATTGGGACAGGTATGCGGGTTGGACTCGAAAACAGTTGAAAAATATGTTCTTCTTCTGGAGCAAACCTACATTATTTTTCGTTTGGGTTCATTCAGTAGAAACTTAAGAAACGAGCTAAAAAGCAGCAAGAAAATCTATTTTTACGACAATGGAATTCGTAATGCAGTCATTGCCAACTTTAATCAAATTGAAAAACGATCGGATATCGGCGCTTTGTGGGAGAATTTTCTTATTTCTGAACGAATCAAAAAACTAAATTACAACCATATTTGGTCTAATAACTGGTATTGGAGAACCAAAGAACAAAAAGAGATTGATTATATTGAAGAATCGGATGGTCAAATATCTGCCTTTGAGTTTAAATGGAATGTTAAACCCAAGGTAAAACCACCCAAACTGTTTCTGGAAAACTATAAAAATGCCCATTTCAAAGTGATTACACCTGAAAATTTTGATGACTTTTTAATGGATTGACCTCATTTGACACCCTGACACTTTCCAAATTCGGACAATCAACTTGCCGTATTTAGCTTAATTTGGCAAGTTGACTTGCCAAATTTATGATTTTTACCTATTTTTGTGCAAAATATACCCCCATGTGGATTACACGAAAATATGAAACGGATCCCGGTTTTTTACAAACAGGGAAGGTTAACTTAGTCTATGGTCCGCGACGAGCAGGAAAAACAACGTTAATTGACAAGCTGTTACAAACTAAAAAAGGTAAAATATTTGTTGGAAGTGGCGATGACATCGTACTCAGGAAAATATTGGGATCGGACGATCAATCGCAGATTCTGTCAGTAATGAAAGACTATGAGGTTATTTTCATTGATGAAGCACAGCGAATTAACAACATCGGATGGGGGCTTAAGATTCTCACGGACAACTTACCCAAAACAATCATTGTAGTCAGTGGTTCGTCCTCATTTCAACTTTCTTCACAAGTTGGGGCACCCTTAACCGGACGTAGCAATTCGAGCAAGCTGTTTCCGGTGGCCATAACAGAATTAAAAGCTCAATTCGGAGGCATGCATGTGCTGCAAAATTTGGAAGAATACCTGATATTTGGAATGTATCCGGAGGTACTATCACGAGGAAACAATCTTGAAAAATCTGCCTATCTGCATGAATTGAGAAATGCGTATCTGTTTAAAGATATCCTGGAATTGGAAAACATTAAAAACGCTGACAAACTATTTGATTTATTGAAATTAGTTGCCTATCAGATTGGACAGGAAGTTTCACTCTCCGAATTGGGAAATGCACTTGGGTTGGCCAAACAAACTGTGGGACGCTATCTCGATCTATTGGAGAAATCGTTTATTATCAAGAAGATAAGTGGTTACTCGAACAATCTTCGAAAGGAAGTTACCAAAACCCATCGGTATTATTTCTTCGACAATGGCATCCGAAATGCCATTATTAACAATTTCAATTTCATCGATCAACGCAATGACTTAGGCATGCTATGGGAAAATTTCATGGTCATGGAACGAATTAAAAAACAGGAATATCAACACCTGTTTTCCAACAATTATTTTTGGCGAACCTACGATCAAAAGGAAGTTGATTTTGTGGAAGAAAGAGATGGGAAACTCTATGGTTTTGAATTTAAATGGAGTCCGAAGAAAGTCAAGATTCAAAAGGAGTGGCTAAACACCTATCCACAGGCTAGTTTCACGGTGATTAGTCAGGATAATTTTTTGGATTGGCTGGACTAGTATCTCCAGCCTATACCCCGTCATTTGTGCTTTTATCACCCGTAAATCGTCTTCCCCTCTTTTGCCAAAGCAAGCATTTCGTCATAAAGAAGTTTGGGGTCGGCAGTAAAATAGTTCACGCCACGATGGGTAAAGGAACGACAGGCCTTTTTGGAAATATGTTGGGCGAAAAAACCAGGAATGTCGCGGTGAGTAATGTTTTTATGGGGCACCAATGTTTCCACAAAATGCTCCTCCTTATTCTGGTCAATTACCTTTCCCTTCATGGGTTGGTCGTTCAGGGTTTTGAGCGGGAATGCTTCTTTCATGCTGTCCTCCACCACATGCACAAACGACAGGCTTACCACTTTTTCGCCCAGTCCGATGATCCGACTATGGTGGGACATGATTTTAAACAACGGACTTCGTTCCCCATTGGGATACAGGTCCAGATGGTGTTCGTTTACCAACTCATGGGCTTTGGCACCAATGGCGACAATGGAAGTGGTGGGATGCAAGCTGCGAACGGCTTGTTTGTGACGACGGGCCAGCTCGGGCAGCAATCCCATGGTGGTGGGCGACCGCTTCACATGAAAGGAAGCTCCGGGTTGGTTCAAATAATCTTCGGCACGGTCGCGGTAATGCCAGCAGGGGAAAGCCAGTGTACCTTCGTCTCCCACGGCTTCGAGCAGCAATTCCAGCAAACGGTAGGCCGAAAAATTGATGTTGAGTTTGTCCATGGAACTGTGAATGTACACAACCATGCCCTTTTTTACACCCAATTTGGTGTTGAGCAAATCTAAAAACTGAGCCTCTCCAAGAGGCCGGAAAATCACGGAATTGAGCTTGTAATAGGCACCCCGGGCAGCTTTGAAGTACGCGATGGGAAGGTATTTATAAATAACGTCGCCTATTTTCATGCCGGACTCATGTTTTTGTACAGTTGGGTAAAGGTAGTAAATTCCAGTTTTTCCCCATACTTCCGGCTTGCCCGTTTTACGAATTCCGTCAGCAGATAATAATGGTAGGTATCCATGGATTTGGGATGGCCGATGAGGCTCAGGATAATTTCGTCATGTCTTTTGAATCTATTCACATTGTATTCGAGTATCTTCATCAGGTAATCCGGTGAAAAGGTGTGGTTATCGACGGTGAGCATGCGACTGGAAAAAAGCTGTCGGATTTTATCGGGTTTGCTTACACTTTCGTGAGCATGAATCATGGGGCCACGACTTTCCACGGCTCGATCGGCAAACTTTTTCAATTTGAAGGAAGTGGGCATTTCGAACAACCCCTTGGGCTTGGAAGCAATGGGGATTTCAAACAACGCACTTTTATGCGGACTTTCCTTGCTGAAATCTCCGTCATCGGACAAATACCAGTTGGGCAAATCGGGCACTTTCCGGTAATCCACCAACGAATTGTTCGACCTGAAAAAATAACCACGACTGATGGAACTATCAAACATAATTCCGCTTTTATATAGTGCTTTCAGAATTTTGTCGGCGTGGGGCACCATGTTGTAACCACCTGCACGATAGGCTGTACAGCGATAATCCTTGTTTGCCGGGAGTCCGATTTTGGTTAGCTCCTCCACACCCAACGCCACAATTTGCGCGATTTGAAAAGGGTCGTCCTGATGGACAAAATCTCCCATTTTGTATTTGGGAGAAGGTATAACTTTACCTGCTTCAAACCGACTTTCCAGCCAATGGGGATGGAGGTGCAATTGAACATCGTGCTGATCCAGAATAGCTTGCTGCAGCTGATTGGAAAAAGGTTGGGTATAACCTGTTTGGTGCCATTTCCCGAACATGACATAACTGAGGATGTCGGCAAAAAACGCTCCGGGAACCTTCTGCTTATGCAACACCTCCAAAAGTCTGTCGGTGGGGTCGAACAAGCTATGCCGATACGATTTGGTGATGCCACCCAGGGGTAGTTCATAATCGAAGGTGAGAAGGATTTTGAGGTGCTTCATCGGAGGTTAATTAGCTGCCAAAAGTTTGATAAGTCCGATATCCCGGTGATACAAAAAGGCCACCAATTGACCATTGAATGCCATTGCAGGTTGCGGAGGTTCTATCAGAATGTATCGTGCAGCCCTGAGTTCTTCGATTGTTTTCTCCATGTTATCAACAACATAACAAAAATTATAGGGCGTGTTGTTATTTTTTTCGAGGATACGCAGAATGGGTGAAGTTTCCGAAAATGGCGCCACCAACTCAATCATCCATGGATCATTTTTAAGCATTTGGATATTCACCTGACGTTGGGCATCGTGCACCGGGAACCCAATTTTCTCGAAGCCCAGCTTCTCAAAACCTGGAATACTGGCTTCCAGATCACGAACGGCATAACCCAAGTGGTGTATTTTCATGATAGATCCTTGTTTAACAGCACATTCACAATGGCATCCGTGCCGGTTAGTTCCACCATTTCTTCGGGTTCAAACATCACATCAAATTCCATTTCCAGATCGGAAACAATCATGATGTGTTTGAGGGAATCCCAGGCATCCACCTCTTTTTTTAATATGTTCTTTTCCAAATATTTATCACTCAATCCAAGCGATTGTATCAGGACTTTATTTACACCGGTTTTTATTTCTTTTTGTTCCATGATTCACATTTTTGTACAAAAGTTATCCTCCTTGTCAAACAACCTCATATAGCTCGTTGATGGATCGTTTTTCTGCCAATATTAAGAGGTAGTTCTTTGTAGTATTTGGTTCTCTATCCTGTTTAATCCTCTCAAACCCATTACGTTCAAAAAAGTTTTCCGTCTGCGCATTTTTGGCCGTTGGAACAAATGTCGCTTTAACTTTCTTTATACCTTTTTCTAACATTCGGTTGAGCACAACATTCAAAAAAGCAGTTTCAATTCCACGTCCCAGAATGCGACAGCTAAGTAAAAAACTGTCGATTTCGGCGATGTCACCTTCCACTTTTACTATGGTCAGGGCAGTGATGCCGTTATCGCCAAATTTGTCGCTTACCGACACATCCCAAATATCATAACCCGATTCCATCATCCGGAGGATATCCGTTTCCGTGTAACGCTTGGTGGTCAGGTTAAACTGATTGGTTTTCTGCGTCATTTGGGCATAACGTGGAATGTGCAACTTGTTGTTTTCGGCGATAGAAAGTTTGATTTCCATTTCCCTTAAAAAACTTTCCTCCGAATCGTGTGTGTCCATCAACCGTTTTCGTTGGGCATTTTGTTGATACTGAACCGACTTAGATTTGTCTTCATCGGTGAGTTCGGCCACCTGAAACCATTGATTGTAAACTTCCCGGATAAATTTTGTCAGCAGATAAGGTTGTGGAGGAAAATCGGGCACCACCACTTCGGGCACCATGGTTTTTACCTGTTCGCGTTCAAAAGGACTATCGTCGAGAAATACCAGGCTATCCATGCCAATATTGAGCTCCAGGGCAATTGTTCTGATGTTTTCGGCCTTGTTCGTCCAATTGATTTGCATGGATGAAAAATCCTCCATTTGCAACACCATGTCGGTACGTTGGTTGAACAACTGTGCCACGTCTTCCTGATTGTTCTTACTACAAATGGCAAGCAGTACACCGGTATTCTTGATTTCTTTCAACCACAATTGAAAATCCCGAAAACAGTTGCCCGGGTAGGTGTTGCCCAACTGTATTCCTGCGATGCCATCCTCACCCAAAATGCCACCCCAAAGTGTGTTGTCCAAATCGAGTACCAAACATTTTTTGCGAATTCCGGCCATGGCCCGCAGTTTTTGCCGAAACCAGTTTATAAAATTGGTGGCGAGTTTCGGATTAATGGGCACCTGCGACATATAAAAATGCCGGGGATCCACCAGTTCGCCCAGGCTGTATTGGGAAGCAAACGTACTGAATTCGATTACTTTAACATGACGGTGGTTTTGAGCCAGTTGATAAATAGTTTCATTGTATTCATTCACCGCTTGTTGCACAGGGTCGTTAACAAAAATGCCTTCAGGAGCAACATTCCACATGGTGAAACAAAGGAGGTTGGCAGAAGAGGGTAACTGCTTCGACAAATGCACCAGACGTTGTTGGAAAAAGTTGATTTCAGCTGCCAAAGCATCCCGGTTAATTCCAAAAGGCATCATATAACACCACACATAATGGTCACTTCCTTCAGGAAAATCAATTTCGCCATATCCGCTAAACGCCACATTTTCCAACGAAGTAAAAAGGGGTTCAACGGTGTAGTTTCTGAAGATGAAGATGTTATGTGTCATGGAAACAATTAATATATCAAATCATTCATTGAAAACCGTAGTAAAAGTTGCTATTTAGGGAAACAATGATAGATATCCTTTCTGTGGAAGCAACGAATGAAAATCACCACACCTTTCGAGATAATAATTCCAAGTCGGTATTCTCCAATTCTAATTCTGTATTGATCACGAGTTCCCTTCAGTTTTTTTATGCTTTTGATATCTTTTAAATTTGCGGTCGATTGAACATTTACTATTGACTTTGCGATCTTATTCAGAACATCATTATTCTTAATTTTAATCACATCCTTTTCGAACGTTTTATCAATCCTTACGTTCATCCTGAAGCTGCGTTAGAAAAGATTCTGTATCAATGTACTCTCCTGTGTTTCCTTCAACAATAGCTTGAGAAAGGGCATAGTCTTCCACTTCCGTTTTGGTGAGTTTCCGAGAGAACATACCCATTTTTTTGGCCAGTTGGAGTATTAATTTGATATCTTCAGGTGAATTCGTTGATAGTATTATTCCTTCCATTGTAATTACTGTTTCGCACAAAAATAATACAAATTATGTTGTCAGAATTCTCTTAAAACGGCATAGCATATTCAATTTATCAGAAGGGCTCAATTCTCACATATTCCTCCGATACTGTCCCCCCACCGAGAACAACGCATTGGTAATCTGACCAATAGAGGATGTTTTAGTGGCTTCCATCAGGGCTTCAAACACATTTTCGTTGTTGATGGCTTTTTCCTGCAACAATTTCAGTGCCACCTTGCTTTCCTCTTTCCAAGTGGTATGCAGCTGCTCCAACATGTGAATCTGGTATTGCTTTTCTTCTTCCGTGGCACGAATTACTTCGCCCGGTATTACTGTTTTGGAGCCCTGACTTCCCAAGAAAGTATTCACCCCTATAATGGGCAATTCGCCGGAATGTTTCAGGTGTTCGTAATACAGGCTTTCTTCCTGAATTTTACCCCGTTGGTACATGGTTTCCATGGCACCCAATACGCCACCCCGTTCGGTGATGCGGTCCATTTCGCTCAAAATAGCCTCTTCAACCAAATCGGTCAACTCCTCGATGATAAAGGAACCTTGCAAAGGATTCTGGTTTTTGGCCAGACCAAGTTCGTGGTTGATAATCATTTGAATGGCCATGGCCCTGCGAACGCTTTCTTCGGTGGGTGTGGTGATGGCTTCGTCGTAAGCATTGGTATGCAGTGAGTTACAATTGTCATAGATGGCGTACAAAGCCTGGAGGGTGGTACGGATATCGTTGAAATCTATTTCCTGTGCATGCAGCGATCGTCCGGAAGTCTGAATGTGGTATTTCAGTTTTTGAGCACGTTCATCGCCACCGTATTTCAGTTTCATGGCTTTGGCCCAAATCAAGCGCGCCACACGGCCAATAACAGCGTATTCGGGATCTTCTCCATTGCTGAAAAAGAAACTCAGGTTGGGTGCAAACTGGTTGATGTCCATGCCTCGCGAGAGGTAATATTCCACGTAAGTGAATCCATTGGCGAGGGTGAAGGCCAGCTGACTGATGGGGTTGGCGCCTGCTTCGGCAATGTGGTAACCCGAAATACTCACGCTATAGAAATTACGGACATTGTGTGCAATAAAATACTCCTGAATATCGCCCATCAGTTTGAGGGAGAAGTCAGTGGAGAAGATGCAGGTGTTTTGGGCCTGGTCTTCCTTCAGGATATCGGCCTGAACCGTTCCCCGAACCCTGCAAAGTGTATCCGCTTTAATCTTGTTATACACCTCGGCGGGCAACACCATGTCGCCGGTAACACCCAGGAGCATCAAACCCAGTCCATTGTTTCCTTCGGGTATTTTTCCCTGATAGGCAGGACGTTGTGTCCCTCGTTGGCGATAGATTTCTTCTATTTTTTTGTTGACTTCTTCTTCAAGTCCGTTGGCTTTGATGTAAAGCTCACATTGTTGGTCGATGGCGGCATTCATAAAAAAGCCCACCAGCGTGGGTGCCGGACCATTGATGGTCATGGAAACAGAGGTCATGGCGCTGGCCAAATCGAAACCGGAATACAGTTTTTTGGCGTCATCCAAACAGGCGATGCTCACGCCGGCATTACCGATTTTACCATAAATATCCGGACGCAGGTCGGGATCTTCGCCATAAAGGGTTACAGAGTCGAAAGCTGTGGAAAGTCGTTTGGCTGGCAATCCCTTGCTTACATAATGAAAACGGCGGTTGGTACGTTCCGGTCCGCCCTCGCCTGCAAACATACGGGTGGGGTCTTCATTTTCTCGTTTGAAGGGAAACACACCCGCGGCATAGGGAAATTCACCCGGAACATTTTCCTTGAGAACCCAACGGAGAATTTCGCCCCAGCTTTGGTATGGAGGCAAACACACTTTGGGCACTTGTATGTGCGATAGTGATTCTACATGTGTCGCTATTTTGAGTTCCTTGTCGCGTACCTTAAACACGAAATATTCATCGGAGTAGGCTTTTTTGGTGTTTTCCCAGTTTTCGAGAATTTCTTTATTTTTTGGGTCAAGGGCAAGGGCTGTTTTTTCTATTAATTGCTGAACGGGTTCCACGACCTGATTTTCAGACTCCAGAAGATTGGCTGTTTGCTTCAGGCTAAACAATTTTTGCGCCACTTCACTTTGTTTGATGGCCCACCGGTTGTAGTTTCTAACGGTTTCCGAAATCTCCGAAAGGTATCGCACCCGATGGGGCGGGATGATGAATACTTTGTCGGGAGAATGGCTTTTGTCGTCGTGGCTCACACCAAAACTCACTCCTGTAAACTCCTCTATTTTCGACAACAGGTTGGCATACAGGGAATTTACCCCCGGGTCGTTGAATTGGGAAGCCACGGTGGCATACACCGGCATCAAGTCGGCATCGGTATCGAAGAGTTGATGATTGCGTTGAAATTGTTTTTTCACATCACGAAGGGCATCCTGCGCACCACGTTTGTCGGCTTTGTTGAGGGCGATGATGTTGGCATAATCAAGCATGTCGATTTTCTCTAGCTGACTGGCGGCGCCATATTCGGGGGTCATGACATAGAGCGACACGTCGCTGTGGTCGATGATGGCCGAGTCGGACTGACCAATACCGGAAGTTTCGAGGATGATGAGGTCGAATCCGGCAGCCTGAGCAATACGTTCGGCATCTTTTACATATTTTGACAGGCTTAGGTTGGCTTCGCGGGTGGCCAGCGAGCGCATATATACCCTGGGATTGTCGATGGCGTTCATGCGGATTCTATCGCCTAGCAATGCCCCGCCCGACTTACGTTTGGATGGGTCCACCGAAATGATGGCCATGGTTTTTTCGGGATAATCGCGCAGAAAACGACGTACAATTTCATCGATGAGGGATGATTTTCCGGCACCACCGGTACCTGTAATCCCCAGCACGGGTGATTGTTTTTCACGTTGGTGGTCATACAATTTTTCCAGCAACCCGGCCACCTCTTCACGGTGGTTTTCGGCAGCTGATATCAATCGGGCGATGGCCACATAATTCTGTGCCTGAATATCTTCGGCAGTTACCTGAATGTCTTGTCCGGTGGGGAAGTCCGATTTTTCGAGCAAATCGTTGATCATCCCCTGAAGACCCATCTCCATGCCATCATCAGGGCTGTATATGCGGGTGATGCCATAGGCGTGCAGTTCTTTGGCTTCTTCGGGTAATATCACTCCGCCACCGCCGGCAAAAATCTTGATATGGCCACAACCCTTTTCGTGGAGCATGTCGTACATGTACTTTAAAAACTCCATGTGTCCGCCCTGATAGCTGGTGAGGGCAATGGCCTGTGCATCCTCCTGAATGGCTGTGTTGACGATTTCATGGACTGAGCGGTTGTGCCCCAGATGTATGACTTCTGCACCGGAAGATTGGATAATTCGGCGCATGACGTTGATGGCGGCATCATGTCCATCGAATAATGAAGCTGCGGTAACAATACGTACGTGGTTTTTAGGTTTGTAAACAGGTGTCTTCTGCATGGCTGAAATTGTAATTATTTTGAATTGAGCAAAGATAAAAACTTTCGGTTGGAATTTGGATTTACATTTAAACTGGAGGGGATGATGAATGATAAGGATGAAACAGATTTACTCGCATAATTTTTTTTGACGCTGATAATTTTCTTAGACGCTGATGTCGCTGATGGTCAAGGTTTTTTTTGGACGCAGATGTCGCTGATGAGCGCTGTTTTTTTTAGACGCTGATTTGCGCTGATGGGCGCTGATTTTTTTAGACGCAGATGTCGCTGATGGGCGCTGATTTGGGTTCTTATTGATCTGCGTTTTTCTGCGGTATCTGCGTCTGACTATTTCAGAGGTGGTATTGTTTTGGTCGCGGATGTCGCTGGTGAGAACTGTTTTTTCTTTGACGCTGATTTACGCTGATGGGTGCTGATTTTTTTAGACGCAGATGTCGCTGATGGGCGCTGATTTAGGTTTTTATTGATCTGCGCTTTTCTGCGGTATCTGCGTCTGACTATTTCAGAGGTGGTATTGTTTTGGTCGCGGATGTCGCTGGTGAGAACTGTTTTTTCTTAGACGCTGATTTGCGCTGATGGGCGCTGATTTTCGTGGGAAATATTCGTGGTTAAACATCAAATCTGTGATATCCGCGTTCCCATACTCCGACGTCAGCCAATTTTCAAATCTCAAATTTTCAAATCTTTAAATTTTAAATAGTTTTGCATAAAATAAAATCACAACCAAATGATAAAGAAAATACCCGCGTTGATCGCCCTGCTCTTTTGGCAACTTATTACTCCTCTCATGGCCGGCGAAGGCATGTGGATACCCATGTTGCTCCAACAAATGAACGAAAAGGAAATGCAGGAAATGGGCATGAAAATCACCGCTGAGGATATCTATTCGGTAAACCACAGCAGCCTGAAAGATGCCATCCTGCTTTTTGGACGTGGATGTACCGCTGAGCTCATCTCCGACGAAGGCTTGTTGCTTACCAACCACCATTGTGGCTTTGGACAAATTCAAAAGCACAGCACAGTTGCCCATGATTATCTTACCGATGGATTTTGGGCCATGAACCGCGATGAGGAACTGGTCAACCCCGGCCTCACAGCTACCTTGCTTATCCGCATGGAAGATGTAACGGCAGGTGTTCTCGAAGGTGTAACCGACAACATGACCGAAAAAATGCGCGATGCACTCATCGCGCAAAACAGCAAAAAAATCATTGCCGAACTGGAGAAAGATTCCCTTTACCAAGGTTCCATAAAGCCATTTTTCAATGGAAATCAATACTATATGATGGTGACTGAAACCTTCAAAGATATCCGGTTGGTTGGAGCACCCCCATCTAACATTGGTAAATTTGGTGGCGATACCGACAACTGGATGTGGCCTCGTCATACGGGCGATTTTTCGCTCTTCCGCATTTATGTGGGAAAGGATGGTAAACCGGCCGAATATTCCCCGGACAACGTACCCTACCAGCCCAAATTTCATTTTCCCATTTCCATTGACGGAGTGGAGGAAAATGATTTTACTTTCGTCTTTGGCTATCCCGCCAATACAAGCGAATACCTGCCCTCCTATGCCATCGAAATGATTACCGAAGTGCAAAATCCACAGAAAATAAAATTGCGTGGCACCCGATTGGACATTTTTGGAAAATACGCCGAAAAAGACCCACAAGTGCGTATTCAATATGCTTCTAAGGATGCACGGGTGGCCAACTATTGGAAAAAAATGATTGGAGAAAGTGGCGGTATCAAACGCATGAAGGGAATTGAGCGCAAGAAAAATTATGAAGCTGATTTTCAACAATGGGCCAACAACAACACTTACAGCCAACTATTGCCGACCTTCGAACAAGTATATACCCGGCTCACACCTCTCAATGTGGCTACCGATTACCTCATGGAAGCAGGATTGGCCATCGAGTTGGTAAGCTATGCCAATGGCTTTTCGAAACTGGCAGCACTGAGCGAAACAAAACCTGTAGATTCAGAAAAGATTAATGCAGAAAAAACAGCCCTTTTGGGAAAAACAAAAGCCTTCTTCAAAGATTATTATCAACCCATCGATGAAGAAGTGATGGCGGCGTTGTTGAAAATCTATGATGAAAACCTGGAGCAAAAATATAAACCTGCTTTCTTTACAGAAATACACAAAAAATACAAAGGCGATTTTCAAGCATTTACAAATGCCGTATTCAAAAAATCCATTTTCGACAAGCAGGAAGAAATAACGCAGTTTATCGAGAACTATCGTCCGAATGACCTGAAAAAACTGGAGAAAGACCCTGCATTTAAAATGTCGCAGGAAATGATGGCCATGTACAATGGCGAAATCAAGCAACAACGGATTGCCCTCAACAACACCCTCGACAGCCTCCAACGTTTGTACATGAAAGCCCAGATGGAAATGAAACCAGACGCCCGCTTTTACCCGGATGCCAATTTTACTTTGCGCGTAACCTATGGAAATGTGAATGGCTTTTCTCCCAAAGATGCCGTTTACTATAAGCACTTTACAACCCTGGAAGGAATCATGCAAAAGGAAAATCCTGATGTGTACGACTATGTGGTAGAAGAAAAACTCAAGGAGCTTTACAACCAAAAAGACTACGGACGCTATGCCGACAAAGACGGAAAACTGCATGTGGCTTTTGCTGCCAGCAACCACACTACCGGAGGAAACTCAGGAAGTCCGGTATTGAATGCCGAAGGGCAATTGGTGGGTGTTAACTTCGACCGATGTTGGGAAGGTACCATGAGCGACTTGATGTACGATCCGGAAGTTTGCCGAAACATCTCCCTCGATATCAGGTATTTCTTATTTATCGTTGACAAATTCGCCGGAGCCGGTTATTTGGTCGACGAAATGACCATCGTAGAGTAACCCTACGAAACAACAGATTTTACAATTTGATATTCATCTATTTAGGGTATCTTATTGGAATTTGGAAATGATTTTGGCACAAGCGGACGCTTGCGCCAGATTGGGACTTTGACTCCCTACTTCGGACTCCCGACTTCCCACTCCAGTTAATGTCCTACGGACAAGAACCTTTGTTTTCTGTTACTCTATTGATATTGAAGCCCTACGGGCTAGAGTTTATTCAACAATTGTGTCTTTCGATTAAAAACAACAATTCCATTCACCCTTTCTGCACTTCTCCATACTCCCTACTCCCGTCTCCCGTCTTCGGTCTTCGGTCTTCCGACTTCCGTCTCCCGACTTCCATCTCCCGACTTCCATCTCCCGACTTCCATCTCCCGACTTCCATTTTTTAACAAAAACTTAATAAACTTTTTTTGTAAGAATAGTTTCCTGCGTTTATTTTTTTGTATTTTTGCCGCCCGTTATTATCAAACCATAACTATTATCAATCATGAAAATTAAAATATTAATCCCGTTTGTTGTACTTTTTCTCCTGACAAACAGCTTGTTGTCGCAGAACATCAGAACCTTTTCGTTGAAAGAAGCCATTGCTTTTGCCATGGACAGCAACTACAATATTATCAATTCGGCTTTGGATGTGGAGTCGGCAAAATATCGTGTGAAAGAAAGTACCTCAATCGGTTTGCCTCAGGTAAATGCTTCCGTTGCTTACAACGACAACCTGCAACGTCCGGTGATGATTATTCCCGACTTTACCGATCCTACCAAAACAATGGAGCTGCAATTCGGTACCAAATACGATGGAACTCTTGCTGCTTCTGCGTCACAATTAATATTCAGTGGTGAGTACATCGTGGGTTTGCAAGCTGCTAAAAAATACCTTGAAAAAACAAACATCGACTTTTTCAAAAACAAAGTAGCCGTCAAACAACAGGTGGCCAACTCCTATTATGCGGCCTTGTCGGCCGAAGATGCCTTGGTGATTGTGGATTCAACCCTTACGATTACAAAAAATCTGGCCAACGAAACCCGTCAGGTGTACGAAGCGGGGCTTGCCGAAGACATCGACGTAGATCAATTGGATTTATTGGTTTCCGACCTGCAAGCCACCCACGAATATTTGAACACCCAACGTGTGATTGCCCATGCCTATTTGAAATTTTACATGGGTTTGAATGATGCCGACAGCCTGATACTTACCGACAAGATGGAAACCATCATCGACCAAAAAAACAACTCGGGCATGCTGACCAATCCGTTTATTTTTAGCCAAAATGTGGATTACCGTTCCATGGCCAAACAAAAGGAACTGAGTATGCTTCAGGTGAAGTTGGCAAAATCGGCCTACCTGCCATCCCTTTCGGCCAACCTGAACTACCAAACCCAAGCACAACGAGAGCAATGGGATTTCTTCAACAAAGACGGTATTTGGTACAACAGCTCGGTGTTTGGCGTCAGCATGAAAATCCCGATTTTCTCAAGCGGTATGCGCTCTTCCAAAGTAAAACAGGCGCAAATAGCTTACGAACAGGTGGATGTAATGGAAAAACAACTGCTTACAAACCTTAATTTGCAGTATTCCACAGCCAAAAACGACTACCTCAACGCTTTCAATGTTTTTCAGAATAAAAAGAAAAGCCGAAAAACTGCTGAAAAGATTTACCAGAAAACCACCGAAAAATACAAACTCGGTATGGCCAGCAGCCTCGACTTACTCAACACACACAACCAATTTCTCAACACCGAGAACGACTACATCAATTCGGCACTCAACTTGCTTAAGGCCGGCGAAGAACTGGAGAAAATTTTAACCAAGTCTGAAAGGTAAAAAAATGGACGGTAAGAAAAAAGACATCATCGAACAGGTAAAAAATCTCTATCTGGAGTTTGGCATCAAAAGTGTCACCATGGACGATATTTGTCATAAACTGGGCATCTCCAAAAAAACACTCTACGAGTTTTTTACCGACAAACGACAACTGGTTTGGGAGGTTCTCGAAAACATCAACGAAATGCCGGCTCATCCTTATACCAGCGAAATGCCTCAAAACCTGAATGCATTGGAAGAGCTGCTGTTTTATCAAAGTGTGCAGGTGAAAATGATTGAAAACCACAAGCCGGGATTTATGTATGACTTAAAAAAGTACTACCCACGGTTTTTTGAACATTTTCATAAAATGAAACGCAAACGATTTGTGGAAAAGGTACTCGACAACCTGAAAAAAGGTAAAGAAGAAGGGCTTTTCAGATCGGAATTGAATGAAGAAATCATCACACAACTTACCCTTATGCGCATGGAGTGTTTGATGTCAACCGACATTTTCAACGGGTCATCCTATACTCATGCTCAATTGTTTAACGAAATTTTCCGCTTTCACCTTTACGGAATTGTGAGCGACAAAGGAAGAAAAATACTTGAAGAAAACATCAATAAATTAAACCTGTAATCATCGAATCAACACATAACAACCATCAACATGAAAACAATTTTTAAAATAACCCTTTTTATCAGCATAAGCGTCTTCTTATTTTCGTGCCAGGAGGAGGTAAAAGAAAATCCCGTGGCGCAGCTGGAAGCTTATCAAAAAGAAGCCAAAGAAATCAATAAAAAGATTGAAGATCTGGAACGTACAGTGGCCGCATCAGGCAAAAAAGTGTACACCGGATTGAAAGTTCCGGTAAGAACCGAACAGCTTGCCTACCAACCATTTTCGCACTTCTTTGAAGCTACCGGCGAAATGGAAACCATCGAAGAGGCTTTTGTGAGTCCTGAAGTGAGCGGACAAATCGTGGATATTTTTGTGAAAGAAGGCGACCGCGTGGTAGCAGGACAAAAACTGGCCAAACTGAATACTGTAATTGTAGAAAAAACCATTCAGGAAGTGCAATCTCAGTTGGGCTTGGCCGAAACGGTTTACAATAAGCAATCGGCTTTGTGGAAGAAAAACATTGGCTCGGAAATTCAGTACCTGGAAGCCAAAAACAACTATGAAGGTTTGCAAAACAAACTGGAAACCTTAAAAGCCCAGTACAATCTTGCCATCCTTACTTCGCCCATCAACGGCATTGTTGAAAAAATCGTTCAAAAGGAAGGCGAAATGGCCACTCCCGGCATGCAGTTCATGCACATTGTCAACATCGACGAACTGTATATTACTGCCCAACTTTCGGAGGCCTATTTGCCCATCATCAAAAAAGGAGATGAGGTAAAAATTACCCTGCCTTCGATACCCAATTTCAGCGAAATGTTGCCTGTTTACCGTACCGGAAACGTAATCAACAAGGAAAACCGCACCTTTGAAGTACAGGTTAAAATTGACAATCCTGAAGGTTTTATGAAACCTAACATGCTGGCCAACATCGAAATAAACGACTACAACAACAACAAAGCCATCGTAATTCCGTCCATCCTCATCAGAAAAGATTTGCGGGGCAGTTTTTTGTATGTGACCGCACCTCAGGAAGGCGAAACCCTGGCCAAAAAGGTATATATCACCCCCGGACGTTCGTTTAAAGATAAAACGGAAGTGCTATCGGGACTCAAAGCCGGAAACGTCATCATCACCGATGGCTACAACAATGTATCCGACGGAGCTGTGGTTGAAGTAATGAACAATTAAAAACATTATAATTGGTTAACCGAAAGGTGAATAACATCATAAATAGCATATCATGAGCAACGAAATAGAAAAGCACCAGGGAAAGCCAACGGAAAGAGATTTCTGGTTGTCAACCTGGGCGCTCAACAATAAAAACACCGTGTATCTCATCACGGTTATTGCCATCGTTTTTGGGTTGTATTCT
Organism: Bacteroidales bacterium; assembly: GCA_965140775.1. Classification (GTDB taxonomy): domain Bacteria; phylum Bacteroidota; class Bacteroidia; order Bacteroidales; family F082; genus UBA6244. The sequence goes on from OZ223471.1 coordinate 4,440,156, forward strand.
TACGTAAGTATGCCCAAAGAACTCTTTCCCGATATCAACATTCCCACCATCATGGTGCAAACTTTGTATCCGGGAAACCCGCCGGTGGACATCGAGAACCTGCTTACGCGCCCCCTCGAAAAAGAGATTGAGTCGGTAAAAGGCATTAAAAAAATGACCACCGTTTCCAGTCAGGATGCGTCCAACGTGTTTGTTGAATTTCAAACAGATGTAAACATTAAAACCGCGCTCCAGGATGTAAAAGACGCCGTGGACAAGGCAAAAAGCGAACTTCCTGACGATTTGCTCACCGACCCCATGGTGACGGACATCGATTTTTCGGAGTTTCCGGTTATCAACGTAAACCTGTCGGGTGACTACAGCGTGAGCGAACTCAAAGATTTTGCCGAAGACCTCAAAGACGAGATAGAAACCATTTCGGAGGTGTCGAAGGTTGTAATTACAGGTATTACCGAGCGTGAGGTGAAAATCAACCTCGACCCCTTTAAGATGGCTGCCCTGCAAGTGAGTTACGGCGATGTGGAAACTGCCATTGCAAGCGAAAACGTGAGCATGTCGGGAGGGGATATCCGTTTGGGCAAAATTCAAAGGTCGGTACGCATCATCGGCGAGTTTACCAATCCGGCGCAAATTCTCAACGTCATCGTTAAAAGCGAGAAGGGAAATATTGTTTACCTACGCGATGTGGCCAATGTAAGCTATGCCTTTAAAGACCGCGACAGTTATGCCTACCTGGGCGGACAGCCGGTGGTTTCGTTGCAAGTGGTAAAAAAAGGAGGTCAAAACCTGCTTTCCACCGTGGATCAGGTAATGGACGTAATCCATTTGGGCCAAGGCAATGGCATGATACCTGAGAACCTGTCGGTTACCATCACCGGCGACCAAAGCCAAATGGTAAAAATGCAGCTGTCGAACCTGGAAAACAGTATTATTCTGGGGGTAATTTTTGTGGTGTTTATCCTGTTCCTGTTTTTGGGAACACGCAACTCGTTGTTTGTGGGTTTTGCCATCCCCATGTCCATGTTCCTTTCGTTTATGATCATGGGCGGAATCGACTACCGCATCAACATGATTGTGCTGTTCTCGCTCATTCTGGCCCTCGGTATGCTGGTGGATAATGCCATTGTGGTTACCGAAAACATCTACCGGTATGTCCACATGGGTTTTCCTGTAAAGGAAGCCGCACGTCAGGCCACCGGAGAGGTAGCCATGCCAATTATTTCCAGTACGGCCACCACCCTCGCTGCCTTTTTCCCTTTGCTGTTTTGGAAGAGTATCATGGGCGAATTTATGTCGTACATGCCACTCACCCTTATTTTTGTGTTGGTATCGTCGCTGTTGGTGGCGTTGGTCATCATTCCGGTATTGTTCACCGATTTTTATAAAAAAGGCGCCAACATCACCCTTCCCAAAGTAAAACGCAGCCTGATTTTCATGGCATTGTTTGTTGGGGTGGCCATGATTTTTTACGCCATCCACATCAACTGGATTGGAACCATCCTGCTTATTTTTGCCTTCATTGGTTTGCTCAACCTGCTCTTTCTTTCACGTTTGGCCATTTGGTTTCAAAATGTGTTTTTGGTGTGGCTCGAAGATTTCTATCTCCGATTCATCAAGTTTGCCATCTCCAAATGGCATCCGTTGGGATTGGTTGTTGGTACCTTTTTGTTGATGATTCTCACCATGATGTTCTATTTTGGCACCAATCCGAAAGTGGATTTTTTCCCATCCACCGACCCCAAATTGTTGAACATTGTCACCGAATTGCCCATCAGTACCGATGTGGAAGTTACCGACTCCACCATGCGGGTTCTCGAAGCCAAGGTCAATAGCATTTTGGCGCCCAACATGGACATTGTAGAATCGGTAGTTACCCTGGCGGGAAAAGGTGCCGTAAGCGAAGACGACGGATTTAGCGGTCGTGGAGGAATGCCCAATCGCGGATTGATCACCATCAATTTTGTGGACTTTAACCTGCGTGGTGGCAAAAGCACCGCCGACATTCAACGGCAACTCTCCGACGAGCTGACCGGAAAATATCCGGGCGTAACCATTTCGGTTGAAAAACAACGCAATGGCCCACCCACCGGAAAGCCCATCAACCTCGAAATCAGCGGTCACGACTTCGACCAATTGCTCCACCTTACCGATACCATTCGTGCGCTGTTCAACGAGGCCAATATCCCCGGAATTGAAGCCCTGAAGATAGATCTGGATGTGGGAAAACCGGAAGTTCTGGTGAACATCGATCGCGAAAAAGCACGTAGGTACGGACTTTCAACCGGACAAATCGCCAGTGCTTTGCGTACTTCACTGTTTGGTAAAGAAATATCCGATTACAAAGATGGCGAAGACGAATACAAGATTGTGATGCGCCTGGACGACGACTATCGATACAACCTGTCGGACCTCATCAACCAACGGATTACCTTCCGCAACCAGTCGTCCGGAAAAATTGTACAAATTCCCATTTCAGCGGTAGCCGATTTCGATTTTAGCTCAACTTACGGTGCCATTACCCGCAAGGATCGAAACCGCATGATCACCATTTATTCCAATGTGATTGAGGGATACAATGCCAACGAAATCAATGTGGAATTAAAAAAGATCATGGCCGATTTTGAAATGCCCGCCGGATACAAGTATGAATTTACGGGCGAACAAGAAGAACAAGCCGAATCAACGGCGTTTCTGTCCATGGCCATGCTCATCGCTTTGTCGCTGATTACCATCATTTTGGTATCACAGTTCAACTCCCTGGTTAAGCCGGCCATCATTATGTTCAGCGTGTTGTTGAGCACCATTGGGGTATTTGGCGGACTGGCCACTTTCCACATGGACTTCGTGGTAATTATGACCGGAATCGGCATCGTATCGTTGGCCGGGGTGGTGGTAAACAACGCCATCGTGCTCATCGACTATATTGGTTTGGTAAAACTGCGCCACAAGGAAGCCCTCGGACTTTCGCCCGAAGACGATTTGCCCATGGACGTGGCCAAAGAATGTATCGTGGAAGCCGGAAAAACCCGTCTGCGTCCTGTATTGCTTACGGCCATCACCACCGTGTTGGGGTTGATGCCTTTGGCCATTGGTTTGAACATCGACTTTCTGTCGTTTTTCAACACCTTCGACCCCGACATCTATTTTGGTGGCGACAATGCCGCTTTTTGGGCACCCATGAGTTGGACAGTAATTTTCGGACTCACCTTTGCCACTTTCCTTACGCTGGTGATTGTTCCGGCCATGTACCAGTTGCTGTATTCGGCCAAGGTACATTGGTTTACACGGAAGAAATAAAGTAACACAACTAGGATGGGAATCGGAACCCCATCAGAACTATTAAGCGAAAAGCGGCAGAAATTTCTGCCGCTTTTTTTTGTGAAAACCTTCGGTGTATTTCGCCCGGGCAGTCAGTTTTCAAAAAAAAAGTATATGTATATTTGACCGCCAAAATGAAGTACCTCAAGAAAATAAAAATGAAACAAGTTCTATTCTTTATCATGTTTCTTACACTTGCTCTTGCCCGGGGGCAGGAAACAGTTGAAATACCCACGTTTAAGGGTGGACAACAAGCATATATCGATTTCCTCTCCAGGAAAATGAAGTATCCGCAACATGCGGTATCCCTGAGAATTGAAGGTCGTGTTTTCCTTCAGTTTACGGTAAAAAAAGATGGGTCGGTTGCGGATATCAAGCTTGTTCAAGGAATTGGCGGTGGATGCGACGAAGAGGCCATTCGCGTGATTGGACTTACCAGCGGCAATTGGTTTCCGGCCCGTAAAAATGGCGAACCTGTTGATGCCAATTTTAATGCATCCATCAAATTTTCGCTGTCGGAAGAAAGGCTGAGTGCGGCCAACGAATTCAACAAGGGAGTTGATTATATGAGAAGTGAGCAATACGAACTTGCCGTGAAGGCGTTCGATATGGCCATTCAAATGGAAGAAGGATGCAACAAATGTATTTATTCCAGAGGCCTGAGCCTTTTTTTGATGGAAGACTATCAGAGTGCCATTCGCGATTGGGAAACCGTGTATAAACGCAACTACCGCAAAAAAGAAGTTCGCCCAAAACTATCCGAAGCCTATTTGAAAATCGGAAACCAATACCTGAACGAAAAGAAATACAACATCGCCGTGGTTATTTATGGCAAGGCCCTGGAATATACCCCCGAAGAAATCAATGTGCTCAACAACAGAGCCAATGCCTACTTTTTGATGGGCGACAAGGTGAATGCATGCCACGATTGGAAAAAAATGAAAGACTTGGGTGCCGACGAAGCAGACAAATACCTGGAGGCTTATTGTGAGTAAAAATTCCTGACAGATTTTTGAAACCGGCCAGGATTGTCTTTACAACTTATCCGCCTCCTTTTGTGCATCCTCCCTTATTTTGGCTGCGGTGATTTTGGCCTTGTTCACGATGTCGTTGGCTTGGTTGTTGGCTTCGCCAATGAGTTTATTGCCTTGGTTTTCGGCCTCTTCATCCAATTTGGCGGCGGCTTTTTTGGCAGCCATTTCGCCTAACGCGCCATTCTTTTTGCCTTCGGCTATCAGTTGATCGCCTTGTTTTTTGGCTTCTGCCTTTAGATCTTGTTTGGCTTTTTGGGCGCTTTTTCGCAAATCTGCGGCCTGCTTTTCGGCATCAGCAATAATTTTTTTGGCTTGAGCATCGGCATCTTCAATCAACTGTTTGGCCTTTTCAGTCACATCTTCCTTCACCTTATCAATTTCCTGGTTTACCACTTCCTTCACAGTTTCTTTGGGTGTGGCCGTGCCCGAGCCTGTTCCCGGAGTTACTGAAACTGTTGGGCTATCCATGGTACCGCCGATGGTGAGATGAAAAGGCAGGTTGTCGGACACACTAAAGTTGGCTCCCAGCTTGTTGGCTTCGCCCACCAGGTTGTCGATGAGCTGATTGGCATCCGAACCCAGTTTGGCACGTGGGATTTCTGTTTGCATGCTGTAGCCAATGGTTCCGTCGAGGGCTGTCCATCCCTGTATGGTGGCCTTCATGCCTTGGGATTTGATGTCGAAGGGATCCACCATCAGCTTGCCCTCCACAAATTTGAATTCCACCAACACCTTTTCCAGTGTGAGGTTGCTCAATTTATCGTAGTGAAGCAGTTGTGCCGCTTGCTCGAGGGTATTGAGGTTTTCAATACGGATTTGGTTGGAGCTCATCCATCCTGTTCCGTTGAGTGTGGAATAAATGGGCATGAGTTGGGCATCCAAACCGGTGGTAAAATCGAGGGATGCGTTGCATTTGCCGGTGGCTTTTTTCGCCAATGGCAAATAGGTTCTGAACATGGCAAATTGCTCGTAAGCAGTGGGAATATCCAGGTTGTTGAGTTTCATATTCAACGACGATTCAGCCATCTTTGGGGATGGGGTGGCATAACTTCCATTTACCTGCATGGTGCCACCCGAAACTTGCATGCGCAGGTCGTTAAGTTGGATGGCCTTGTCGGCGATAATCAGTTTTCCGCTTACGTTGGTCATGTCCAGACTATCGTAAATCAGTTGTTTGAACGTGCTGCCCATCACAAAATGAATGTTGGCAGGAACCTGTGGCACCACAGCGGATGTGTCTGCCGGAGCAGTTGGCGTGTTGGTTTCCCCGGAAGGAGTTGTATCGGTCATTTCTTCTCCGGAGTCGGAAGTGTCCATGATATCGTCCATATTAAAATAGTCCGATTTCACCATGAGTGTGCCATTCAGGGTTTCATTTTTGAGGTACCAAGCCAAATAATCGGTGAGTTTTCCCGAGGCCTGCAAATCGCTCTGGCCGGTTTTCATGGCAAATGATACCAGATCGATGTATTGTGGTGAAAAATTGCATTGGGTCTGGGTTATTTCCACCGGGTTTTTCAGCGCGGGCGAGCTGTATTCCATGTTTTGTACCACGATGGATCCCATGGCCAGAAATTGGTTATAGTCTTCATTTTCGATGGACGAAAGTTTTCCCTTCAGGGTGATGTCGGCCACAAAAGTTCCCTTCATTTGGTCGGTACTGTCCATGGGATAAAAGTCCTTAACCGTAGCCAAGTCCATCCGCCCTTTGATGGTGCAATCCAGGTTGGGATCGGAAATGGGCGTGGTAAGATTGAGTTGAACATCAATGGGGTTTTTACCCAACTCCATATGCATTTTTTGAATGTCCAGAATGGTGGCGTCCAGCGTTCCTCCGGGACTTGTAACAGCGGCATTCACCTGAATGTTAGCTATTTTTCCGGGCAGGTCCGGGTATTTTACAGAGGCATTCTGCACTTCCAGATTCATGGAAAAAGCGGGATAACTTTCTTCGGTATAAAGTCCTTTTACAGCACCCTCCAGTTTGAAAGTTCCGGTAGTGGCCAGGCCGGGATAGTCTTTTAGATAGTTGGCCGGAATCAGCGAAAGCAGTTCCTTAAAATTGGTGGAAGGTGCATTGTAGGTAAGCACTAGGTTGATGCCATCGTTCACCATGCTCACCGAGCCATCGAAGTTCAGTTTCAGGTTGTTGACGGTGAGTTCATTTTTCCCAAAAGTGTAGATGCTGTTGGCCAAATCAGCGTCGAGATTGGCTTGGTAGCGGATGGCCGCATGGTGAAGGTAGGTGGTGTTTTCCATGTTGACCACCATATCGGCCACGGAGGTTTGGGTAAAGAGGGTGGTTCGTGAGGCACTCAAATCGCCACTCAGGGTGTGGTTAAGGCCTATCATGTTCACCAACAGCTGCATTTCATCGTCGCGGTAGGTGAGTTCACCATCCACAATGCTGAATTTTTTCAGTCGGATACTGATGTCCTCTTCTTCGGAATCCGTGTTGGCAACTGGTTGTTCAGTTGTTTCATCCGAAATGGCGATATCGTAATTGGCTTTTCCATCGGCGTTGGTCCACACCAGCAATTTGGGGCGAATCAGGGCTATTTTATTCACTTCGAAATTTCCTTTGAGGACATCTATCAGGTTGAAAACCACTTTGATTTCGGGTATGGAAGCAAGGGTGTCGCCATCAAATGCATCTTGGCCCACCACGCTCAGGTTGGTGATGGTCAGGCGAAAATCGGGGAAACTCCGTACCAGACCAAAATCCATCTCCTGAAAATCGACCCGGGCAACTACCTGGTTATTTATTTCCTGCTTGGCCAGCTCAATGATTTTTCCTTTGAAAACATAGGGCAGAATAACAACCGCCAAAGCAAGAATTACGAGGATAACGGCGAGAATTTTAAAGAAAGTTTTCATGGTTTTTTTGGTTACGAATTTGATTACAAAGCTACTGCATATTTCGACCAATGGCGAGCCGAAAGGTTAAATTATTTGTACCCGAATCTTTCCATGGGTGCAATTTGCACTAAAAAAGTAATGATTCATTTGCGTAGGCAAACCATTTGGTTAGGCAATGGGTCGAGCTTTTGTTACACGGATTCGGCCTGATTGGTTAGTCACCCACCGAACCCTCAACAGCCCGAATGCCGGCCTATTTTTCCGGCGGGTTCACCTCCCAATTCATGTCGATGTATTCGTACGAAAAGGTGTCCTGATACACGTTCACCAACAAAAAACCCTCCTCTGTTTTAAAGTTTGGTCCACGCCACCAATGGGCCGAAACTGCACCTCCGGTAACAAAGTGAACTCCGTCGAGCAACACATCTTCGAGCACATGGGTGTGGCCCTGAAGAACGAGTTTCAGGTTTTTTCCTTCGAAAAGCTGCAACACTTCCGGACCGTTGGTGACCACAATTCCTGAATCGCTCAACCCCCGATTTTTAAAGTAGTGGTTGATAAAAACCGTTTCAAAGGGTATGTGGGCACTCACGATGATGTTGGTGTTGGGCGCAAGTTTGGCGAGGTCTTGCTCAATCCACTCCATTTGAAGGGAATCTACCTGAGCGAAATATTTCCGGTCGTCGGTAAAGCCAATATCGTCCAATATCATGAAGTGCCAATTGTTTCGATCAAAGGAGTAATAACGTTTGCCGATGCGGTTTTCAAACATCTTTTTGCCAAATTCGGGATGGGTGACCTCTACCCCGCTTTTCTCATACAAGCCAAATACCTCGTGGTTGCCCATGGTGTTGTAAACCGGCATGTTGAACAGGCGTTGAAGGCTGTCGTAAATGGTATAAAGCGAGTCGGCACGTGGGTAGGATTTCCCCAGTGCGTCATAAATAAGGTCGCCTCCCGTAATTACAAAATCGGGGTTCAGTTCGTTTACCATTTGGATGGCCCGAGCAAACCCCGCTTCGGCCCGGCGCTCGGGCTGCACGTGGATATCGGTGAGAAAAGCGAAGGTGAACAGGGGTGATTTGCTTCCATTCGACTGGCTTTTTAGTTCACCCCCGAACAAAAGTAACGTTCCGATAAGCCAGATCAGGTATCGATTATTCACCATAAAAACGTGTTGCCTAATTGCTTGACTGGGAAAACTCCACAGTTTTTTTAAAAAATGTTCCTGCACCACTGTAACTGCCATTATAGTAGTTAATCAAACTGCTGTCGGTATCCATCGCAGCAACGGTATAAGTACAACTTCCAGAACCGTCTATTTCACCACGCATATAAAATTTAGCATGGTAGTTATTGGAAGGGCTCTCAAAAGAAATATCCAACTGATCCTCACCTATAAGGTATTTTTCTACTCCACTGGCATCTAGGTACATAATGGTGTCCATCATCACTGTTCCGGTTGATACCACTTTGTAAATGATGGTATAATTGGTGGGTGTGGGTGTTGGATCATCGCTGCTGGAGCTACTGCATGAAGCAAAAGTAAGCACGGCCATGGCCACAAAAAGAAATAGTAAATTTTTCATACTTAGATTTTTTTAATTGGTTAGCACAATATTAGTACTTTTTGTTGTATCATTCAAAAAAGAACACTGCTCATTCAAGAGGATAGCCATTAAGCTTTAAAAGCAAGATGATCAGCTATGGGCTATCCCAATCCCATGCCCATGCTCACCAATTCGGCGATGTCGTAGTTCTTTACGGATTCTTCCTTGTTTTTGTATTTGATGCCATCGGTCATCATGGTCATACAAAAGGGGCAAGCGGTGGCAATGATATCGCATCCGGTGGCCAGGGCTTCTTCGGTGCGCTCGATAAATACTTCCTTGTCGCCTTTTTCGGCTTCTTTAAACATTTGTCCGCCACCGGCACCACAACACAAACCAAAGCTCTTGCTGCGTTCCATCTCCATTTTTATGGAAGGAATGGCGTTGAGTACCGAGCGGGGTGCTTCATATTCACCATTGGCACGTCCCAGATAGCAAGGATCGTGGTAGGTAATTTTTTTGCCCGACAACTCGCCCTGGTTGGGGTTGATTTTTCCTGAATCGATGAGCTGTTGCAGGTATTGCGAATGGTGGATTACTTCGTAATTTCCGCCCAAATCGGGATATTCGTTTTTCAAGGTGTTGAAATCGTGTGGATCGCAGGTCACAATTTTGGTTACTTCGTAGCCATTCAGCACCTCAATGTTGGTGAGGGCCTGCATTTGAAACAACATCTCATTTCCGGCACGACGGGCTACATCACCACTGTCGGATTCTTCAATACCGAGCACGGCAAAATCTACCTTCAGGTGGTTGAGGATGCCGACAAACGAACGCATCACTTTCTTGTACCGATCATCAAAGGCACCTGCCGACCCCACCCAAAGCAAAAATTCGGGTTTCCCGGTTTTTTCGGCCAACAAGGGGACTTCCAAACCTTCGGCCCAGTTCATGCGGTCTTCGGGCGAAAACTGCCATGGAGCACCATTGTTTTCGATGTTGGCAAACACGCTGTTCAGTCCGGATGGAGCTTTCGATTCTTCCATCACCAAATAACGGCGCATGTCGAGGATGATGGCCGGCTGGTTGATGTTGACGGGACATTCCTGGGCACAGGCATTGCAAAGCGTACACGCCCAGAGTTCTTCTTCGGTAATGTAGGTGGAGAGCAATGATTTGCCATCGTCGAAGCCGGCGCCGTTTTTCAACAATTCGGGGCCCAGTTCCTTCATGCGGGCACGGGTGTCCATCATAATTTTTCGTGGAGAAAGCAGTTTGCCCGTAATATTGGCCGGACAAACGGAGGTGCATCTTCCGCATTCGGTACACGACAACGAGTTGAGATAATTTACCCAGTTGAGGTCGGTAACATCCTTGGCTCCAAAGCGTTCGGGCTCACCTTCATCTTCGGGAGCTTCCGCGAAAGCGGCGTTGGGGTCGAGCATCAGTTTCACCTCCTTGGTAATATTTTCCATGTTGTCCACGTAACCCAATGGTTTCAGCTTGCTCACAAACACGCTGGGAACCGACATAAACACGTGAAAATGTTTGGAATAGGGCAGAATATTGGCAAAAATAAAGATCAGTACAATATGTGTCCACCAGTTGATTTGCATCAACAGAAGCGCCTGATCGGCGGGCATATTTTGGAAAAAGCCTGCCAACCAACTGCTTACCGGATATACACCGATTACATGCTCTCCAATACCTTTGGTAAAGGCCACATAGAAAGTATTCATTCCCAACAAACTAATCATCAACACCAAAATAATGGTGAGGGCCAGGTTGGCATCGGCCTTGGAAACGGGTTTCATCTCAGGGCCATAAAACCGTTTGATGTGCATGAACAACCTGCGAAACAAAAACGCCAGAATGGCCACGGCAATAATTAGTCCGAAAACATCCCCCGAAGCCATCAGAAAATCATATACGGGCCCCATGAAAGAGAATATTTTTTCGGTGCCAAACAGCCCGTCGATTACCATTTCGATGCTGCCGAATAAGATCAGGATAAAGCCCCACCAAACCAGGGCATGCATGATTCCCACCACCGGACGGCGCAGGATTTTTTCCTGAAACAGGGCTACTTTAATGGTGATCCAGAGACGTTGGCCAATATCTCCCAGCGGTTTCTTTTTGGTAAACTTAAAGTACCGGAAGTACCGGATCATGGAATAGGTAAAAACGGCCAGGGTGATCAATAAAACGATCAAAAAAATAAGTTGCTTTATCATACGATTGTCGCGTTAGTTGGTCAAACAAATTTGCTGCAAGTTTACTCAATATGTCTCTTAGAATGGAAATAAATTCCAATCACCCCCACGGATTTACTCCTGCACATCTTCCACAGGAGCCGGATCATCGGGCAAGCCCACCAATCCCGATTCTTCGGTATAGCCATACAGGCGGTCGAGTTTGATGCGGTATTTTTCTTTCAAAAACTTGCGCTTTACTTTAAGTGTGGGCGAAAGTTCTCCGGTTTCGGGAGTCCAGTCGGCACAAGTGAGTTCAAATTTTTTCACCTGCTCGTGGTGTCCCAAACTTTTATTTATTTCGTCAATTTCCTGCTGATAGCGCTCAATAACCCTGGGCTTTTGAATCAGATCTTTGTTGTCGCGGAATTTTATTCCATAGCGGCTGCACCAGGCATGCAGGAAATGAAAAGCCGGACAAATAATGGCTGCAGCATATTTTTCACCCTCACCCACCACCATGATTTGCTCGATGAACGACGATTCTTTAAATCTGTTTTCCACCACCTGAGGAGCCACATATTTTCCCGTACTCAGTTTAAAAATCTCCTTTTTGCGGTCGGTAATTTTCAGGATATTGTGTTCCAACAGCACGCCGATGTCGCCGGTATGAAAATATCCTTCCTGGTCGATTACCTCGTCGGTTACCGATCTGGCCTTGTAATATCCCATCATGAGGTTGGGGCCTTTCATGAGGATTTCGCCATCTTCGGCAATTTTTACTTGTACATTTTCCAAAACGGGACCCACGGTACCAAATTTCATGTAAGGGTAATGTGCCTGATTTACAGAGATTACAGGCGATGTTTCGGTGAGTCCGTAACCTTCCATAATGGGAATGCCGGCACCATTAAACACCCTTGCCAAACGTTCCTGAAGTGCTGCACCTCCGGAGATAATTACCTTGATGTTGCCACCCAATGCCTCGCGCCACTTGCTGTAAATCAACTTGTCGGCAATGGCATGTTTGATGTCGTAAAGGCGTCCGTTGGCATGGTTGAGTTCGAATTTTAATCCCAGGTCAACCGCCCAGAAAAACAGGGCTTTCTTTATTCCCGTAAGCTCTTTGCCCTTGAGCAGAAGCTTGTCGTAAAGTTTTTCGATTACGCGTGGCACGCTGGTGAACCCGTGGGGGCTAACTTCACGAAGATTTTCGCCAATGGTGTCGGTACTTTCGGCATAATACACCGATGCGCCTTTGTACTGGATGAGGTAGTTTACCATACGTTCGAGCACATGGCACAAAGGCAAAAAACTCAGGAAACGTTCTTCGTGATTGATGGGTAAAATATTGGTGGTGCCTTCCACGTTGGACACAAAATTTCGGTGGCAGAGCATTACCCCTTTGCTTCGACCGGTGGTGCCGGAAGTGTAGATAATCGACAGCAAATCGTTCGGGTCGATGGCATTTTTTATACGCTCCAGTTTTTCTGTATCCTGATTTTCGGCACCCATCCTGATAATCTTGTCGATGTTTTCGGCACCTTCCACCTGATCGATGGTCAACAAATCTTTCACATTTTCGGCCTTATCGACCAGGGGTCTGAGAATTTGGTAATATTCCCTGGAAGAAACAATCACCATTTTGGCATCGGAATGTCGCAGGATATGCTGGTATTCAATTTCGCCAATGTTGGGATACACCGGCACATGCACCACGCCCACCTGACTCATGCCCATGTCCAAAAAATTCCATTCAGGCCGGTTGTTGCTGATAGTGATGATTTTATCGCCCTTGGTAAACCCGAATGCCAACAGACCATGGCTGATCATGTCGACCATGTTTTTGTATTCTTCGGTGGAAAACTTCTCCCATTTACCGTTTCGCTTTACCGCCAGGGCATCTTCTTTGGGATATTTTTCAACCAATTGAGTCAGGATGTCGAAGGTTCTTGATACGTTCATTTGAGTAGCGTGTTAATCGTTGTTTTAGTTTTTTTTGGTTTTGGGTTTGAATGTCCAGGTAAACCAGAAGCGAGCCACCACATCTCCTTCGTCATCAATACCTTCGGTGGATACTTCGCAGGTTTTTCCTACATTTTCGGCAATGCTTTCGGCAATGGTTTGGGCCAGCAGATCGCCTTGTGAACAGGAGAACACAATGCGTGTTCGTGATTTCTTTACAAACTCGGCCCGCATGTTGAACACCAACATGGAAACGGGCACCGGACTTTGCTCCACATGCGCCATGGCCAGTATGCCGGTAGAAAGTTCGGCTGCCATGCTCAAAGCGGCAAAATAGATGGAACGAAAAGGATTTTTGTTGAGATAATTATAGGGCAGCGAAACCGAAGCCTGATGCATGTTCATTTGGTCGATGCGGAGTTTGGCCACAAAGGCCAGGGGCAATTTCAACAGCATGAACAACCTCATTTTAAAGCGGTTGTTGGCAAGTACCTCGAATTTGTTTTTTGAGTTCATGTCAGGTTGGTTTCAAAATCCGGAGTGCGACAAACCGCACTCCGGGGAACATATAAACAAAGCAGTATTATTAAAAAGGATATTTGTTCTTTTCAATCATCAGGTCGGCAATGCGGCGGCGGGCAGCAATGGAATTAACGCCGGTGGCCTTGGTAAAGCGTTTCATGCCCATGAGCATGGCTTGTTGCTCATCACCCGTGGCAAAAGCATTCACGGCATCCACACCATACTTATTAATTTTGGCTGCGGCATCGTAGAAGAACACATCGGTCATGTCTTTGTACAGGCTCAGTTTGTCATCGGCAAGTGTATGGCTGAGCTTTTCGGTACGAAGCAGCGAAGATTCGGCGGCATAGGTCAGAATAATCATGTCGGCCAATGCCATGAGGATTTCCTGCTCGTCGGCAAATTTGTCCATGTATTTCTGAATGGCAGCACCGGCCACCATCAGGATGGCCTTTTTGAAATTCACCACCAGCTTTTTCTTGGACTCATAATAGTCGGTGGTAACCGAGCCAAAATCGGGAATGCCCATGAGTTCGGCACCCACAGCTTTGGCAGGAGTCAGCAGGTCGATTTCGCCTTTCATGGCCCGTTTGAGCAGTTCGCCCACAATCACCATACGGTTGATTTCGTTGGTACCTTCAAAAATGCGGTTGATGCGCGAGTCGCGGTAAGCACGTTCTACGGCAGTTTCGGCCGAATAGCCCATACCACCATAAATTTGAACGCCTTCATCGGTTACATAGTCCAGCACTTCTGAACCAAACACCTTGGCAATACTGGCTTCGATGGCATACTGACGAATACCTTCCACGGTGGCTTTTCCCTTGTCAAGGCCCTGCTCCATGTACGATTGAATGGCATCGTCGATATTTTGACTGGCGCGGTAAGTAAGCGATTCGGAGGCAAACGTACGAATGGCCATTTCGCCCAGCTTGTATTTGATGGCGCCGAAATTGGCGATGGCCGTACCAAACTGTTTACGTTCGTTGGCGTAGTCGAGGGCCAGGTTGATGGTTCCCTTGCAAGCACCAACAGCAGCACCGGAAAGCTTGATACGCCCCAGGTTCAGGATGTTGAGGGCAATTTTAAAACCGCCATTTTGTTCACCCAACAGGTTTTTGGCCGGAATCACCACATTGTCAAAATACACCTGAACGGTGGATGATCCTTTGATGCCCATTTTTTCCTCGTCGGCGCCAATGGTGATGCCCGGCGTAGCCGTTTCCACGATAAAGGCACTCAGGTTTTTGTCGTCGCCGATTTTGGCAAACACAATGAGCAAATCGGCCACGCCACCGTTGGTAATCCAGATTTTAACACCGTTGAGGGTATAGGTAGAACCATCTGCACTCAGTACTGCTTTTGTTTTACCCGAATTGGGGTCAGATCCGGCCTCAGCTTCTGTAAGACAATAAGCACCAATGAATTCGCCGGTGGCGAGCTTGGGCAAATAGGTTTGTTTTTGCTCTTCGGTGCCGTAATACAAAATGGGCAAAGTGCCAATACCGGTATGTGCCGAGTAAGCCACGGCAAAGCTGTAACCTTTTCCCATTTCTTCCACGGTGAGCATGGAAGTAACAAAGTTTTGGCCAAAGCCCTCATATTCTTCGGGTACCGAAATACCCAACAGACCCAAATCTCCGGCTTCTTTGAGCAATTTTGAAAGCAACTCGCGGTCGTGCTTTTCCAGTTGATCCATTTGGGGAATGACCTGAGTTTCGGTAAATTCGCGACAGCTTTGGGCCATCATGCGTTGTTCTTCATTGAATTCTTCCGGGATAAATACGTCGTTGGCCAGGGTTTCTTTAATTAAAAACTCGCCTCCTTTAAGTGATTTGTTTTCTGACATTTGATTATCTTTTTAAGTTATTTTTCCACTGAATTAAAGCATTTCAAAAATTCCGGCAGCACCCTGACCCGTACCGATACACATGGTGACCATGCCATATTTTCCGCCGGTGCGTTGCAACTCGTGCAATACCTGAACGGTGAGTTTGGCACCTGTGGCACCCAGGGGATGACCCAAAGCGATGGCACCACCGTTCACATTTACTTTGTTTTCGTCAAGTCCCAACTCGCGTATTACGGCAATGGATTGAGAGGCAAAGGCTTCGTTGAGCTCGATAGCATCAATTTGTCCCAGGTTCATGCCGGCATGTTTCAATGCTTTGGGAATGGCGACCATGGGACCAACCCCCATTTTGTAAGGCTCCACACCTGCTACCTGATAATCCACCAGGCGTGCAATGGGTTTCAGGTTGTACTCTTTGAGGATTTTCTCGGAAACCACCAACACAAAGGCAGCGCCATCCGACATTTGTGAGGAGTTTCCGGCAGTGGAAAATCCATCGGCGGCAAAGGCAGGGCGCAATCGCGAAAGGGCCTGAATGGTAGTACCCCGGCGGGGACCTTCATCGGTGTCGAACACCGTTTCTTTGGCCACCAGTTTATCGTTTACCACCATGTTTTCCTTGATGGTGATGGGTACAATTTCGTCTTTAAATTTTCCGGCATCAATGGCTGCCAGGGCTTTTTCAACGGATTTTACGGCAAAAGCATCCTGTTCTTCACGCGACACCTTGTACTCTTTGGCCACCATTTCACTGGTGAGACCCATGCTCAGGTACCATTTGGGATGGTTTTTGCCAATTTCCGGATTGGGCACCTGTCGCCAGCCACCCATGGAAATCATCGACATGGTTTCGGCACCTCCGGCGACGATGATATCGGCTATTCCGGCGGTAATTTTCGCGGAAGCGATGGCAATGGATTCGAGCCCGGAGGCACAATATCTGTTGATGGTTGAGCCGGGCACTTCCACGGTATCCATGGACATAAGCGACAACATGCGCCCCATATTGAATCCGGTTTCGGCTTCCGGGAAAGCGTTGCCTACCACCACATCGTCGATGCGGGTATGATCAATTTGAGGAAAATCGGCCAACAAATGTCTGATGACAGCCGCGGCAATGTCGTCGGGACGTGTAAAACGGAAACTGCCACGCGGGGCTTTTCCAATGGCTGAACGGTAACCTCCTACTATATATGCATTCATGATATTACTTTTTCTGGTTAATGATTGATTTAGTTTCTCAGAATTTTACCGGATGTAATCAGGCTCTGGATGCGTTCGAGTGTTTTGCGTTGCATGCAAAGTTCCAGGAAAGCCCGGCGTTCGAGGTTGAGCAGGTACTGTTCGGAAACTTCGGTAAGTGCTTCCGAAATTTCTCCTCCGGCCATCACCATGCCCAGCTTTTCGGCGATGAGTTTATCGTGTTCGCTCATGTAGTTGGCAGTGGTAAATCCGTCGGCGCCCACATACACCAGTCCGAGTGCTTCTTTGCCCAACACCTTGATATCGTGGCGAGGTGCCGGTTTGGAATAGCCTTTTTCCACCAGATTGAGTGCGGCCTTTTTGGCATAAGCCAGCTGATGAGCTCTGCTTACCACCACCTCATCAATTCCGGGACGCAGATAGCCCAGATCGAAGGCTTCGTAGGCAGAAGTAGATACTTTGGCCTGACCAATGCTCAGGTAGCGATTGAGGAAAGCGTTGGTACGGATGTCACCCTCTTTCAATTCATCCGAAAGGCGCAAGGCGAACTCCTTGGTACCGCCACCACCGGGAATGAGGCCAACGCCAAATTCCACCAAACCCATATAGGTTTCGGCATGGGCCACCACCTTGTCGCTGTGCATACACACTTCGCAACCGCCGCCCAAAGCCATTCCGTGAGGAGCGGCAATTACCGGAATGGACGAATAGCGCAGGCGCATGGTGGTTTTTTGAAACCATTGCACCGCCAGGTCGAGGTCTTCAAATTCCTGTTCGATGGCCAGCATGTATATCATGCCCACATTGGCGCCAGCCGAAAAATGTTCGCCTTCGTTTGAAATCACCAGGGCTTTGTAGTCGGCTTCGGCCATGTCGAGGGCTTTGTTAAGGCCTTCGAGCACCCCCTGTCCGATGGTATTCATTTTGGTATGAAACTCGATGTTGAGCACGCCATCGCCCAGATCGAAAATGGTGGTATCGGTATTTTCCCAGAGAACATGTGAGGTGCGCAACACTTCCAGCGAAAGCAATGCCTCCTGTCCGGGGATTTCTATATATGATTTGGAAGGAATGTCGTAATAGAATTTTTTGCCTTCTTTTACGGTATAAAAACTTTGGATTCCGGCTTCGAGCATGTCGTAAATCCATGGAGCTGGTTTTTTTCCGGCTTCTTCCATGGCCGTTACGGTAGGAGCCACGCCCACGGCATCCCAGGTTTGGAAAGGCCCCAGTTTCCAACCAAATCCTGCATTCATGGCATCGTCCACCTTGTACAAATCATCGGTGATTTCAGGAATGCGGTTGCTTACAAACTGAAACAGGCTGTAAAACGAGGAACGGTAAAATTCGCCGGCTTTGCCCTTGTCGGCAAACAAAATGGGCATGCGTTGACGCAGGTCGTCGATACCCTTGGTTTTTTCAAACACCGAAAATTTGGGGCGAGGAGCTTCCACATAGTCGAGGGTGGCAAAGTCCAGCGACAGGAATTTTTTTACACCACCTTCGTCCACCTTTTTAAAGAAGCCTTGTTTTGTTTTCGAGCCCAACCATTTGTTGTCGAGCATTTTTTGCAGGTAGGCCGGAATTTTAAAAGCATCATTGGATTCGTCGTTGGTGGTTTGGCGGATGTTGTCGGCCACATGCACCAGGGTGTCGAGGCCCACAATGTCGGCGGTGCGGAAGGTTGCCGATTTGGCACGACCGATGACCGGGCCGGTAAGTTTATCTATTTCGGGGATGGTGAGCCCAATTGATTCCACATTATTGAACAATTCCATGATGGAGAAAGTGCCTACGCGGTTGGCAATAAACGCGGGCGTATCTTTGGCCAGAACAGGTGTTTTTCCCAAAAAACGACCTGCATAATCAGCCAGAAAATCGAGCACTTCGGGTGAAGTTTTGCTGGTGGGAATAATTTCAAAAAGTTGAAGATATCGAGGAGGATTGAAGAAGTGTGTTCCACAGAAATGTTTCCGGAAATCTTCGCTGCGGCCTTCAATCATTTTTTCCACGGAGATACCCGAAGTGTTGGAGGTAATCAGCGAACAGGGTTTGCGGAATTTTTCCACTTTTTCGAACACCTGTTGTTTGATGTCGAGCCGTTCGATCACCACTTCGATCACCCAATCGCAGTCTTTTATTTTGGGCAAATCGTCATCGAAGTTTCCGGTGGTGATGCGTTTGGCAAAGGATTGTTTGTAGATGGGCGAAGGTTTGGATTTGAGGGCTGCCGCGAGGGCGTTGTTTACCAGTCGGTTTCTCACGGGTTTGTCGTTGAGGGTAAGACCCTTTGCTTTTTCATCATCGGTTAGCTCCCGCGGGACGATGTCGAGCAACAGCACTTCCAGACCGATGTTGGCAAAATGACAAGCGATTCCCGAGCCCATGACTCCCGAGCCGAGTACCGCAACTTTGTTGATTCTACGTATCATATATTAATAGGTTTAGAGATTTAATCTTCATCACAGTTTCCGCCATGGATGTGCGAAAGGTCGCTGCATACTTGCTGGCGGATAATTTGGCTCACCCGCATAAAGGTGTCCATGTCGTTTTGGTCTATTTTTTCGGAAAGTCTGTTGTTGAATTCAATGACAGCCTGCTTTACCTCTTTGCGTAGTTCTACCCCTCTTGGGGTGAGAAAAACTTTCACCACACGGCGATCTTCTTCGCTGGGTTTGCGAAAAATCAGGCCATCATCTTCCATGTTTTTCAGCAGGCGGGTCAGGCTCGAAGTGCCCATGCCCATCATGGGTGCAATCTTGGTTGCCGGCACCCCTTCTTTGCCAATATTGATTAATACATAACCAATTCCTTGGGTAATTCCATTTTCAGCAGCTAGCACATTGTACATTCGTCGGATGGCGAACAAAGTGCTACGAAGGTGATAATCAACTGTTTCCTGAATATTCATATAAAATAATGTTGTGCATGCATGGCAAATATACTACAAAAGCTATGCGCGCACAATAGTTTGTGTGAATTTTTAACAAATATTTTCACAAAGATTGAAAAACCGGAAAGGGAAAGGGGGAATTTGAATAATTGGCAAGAATGGTAGTTTTTCCATAGTTCTTTGTTGATGGAAAGCACCTAAGAAAAAAGCGGTTGCCGGAGAATTTCCAACAACCGCTCACACAAACATTTACTTTGATTGATAAAACTTTATGCCCTCTCTTTATTTTTCCACTTCCAGATTTCCGTTGACGGTGATGGTGGCATCCTCTTCGAGGGTAATGCTATAACACGTGGCGTTCACTCCATTTGATATGGTAGGATAGAACTTGCCGACAGCCATATGGGGGATGATTACCTTGATGGAGGAAGTAGGCACCGCTCCGATATTCCAGTTGGAAGGCAAATTCCAATCGATGGTATTTCCAAGCCACTGACCCTGACCGGGAAGAATGTTGATGGAATAATCTTCTACTTCACCATCGAAACCTGTTTCGCATGACGAGGGGTCAACATTAAATTTTGTGGAAACCCGCATAGTTGTGTTACCCAGGTGGGCGTCCATGGGAACGGTAATACTCAAAGGTGAAAGACTTGTTAATCCATTGGTTTTATTTCGGGCTGTACCCATGTCGTAGGCTTCGCCGGGATCGTCAAAGTCGCAATCGTGGTTCCAGTCGATCCAGGCGAAAGTATTCACGATGTAATTGCCATCTGTATTTACCTTCACGTTCAAGCTGTAAGTTCCGGCCACTTCCAAATCGGTGGATATGGAGGTATAATCGCTATAAGCACCTGGTTTTGCGGATACATTGTCGATGGTATTCAAACCCACGTAGGTGGTACTGGTTTGGTAAGTTGTACTTCCATTGGAGATACACACCACGCATGGAGCGACTCCCGTGGTGGTGGCCATTCCGGTTAAACCGGGAATTAAGTAACAATTGTCAACCGTTGCATATTCATATACAGCAAAATAATAGTCGATTCCCGGATTAAGGTTGGTAATGGTAGCTGATGTTCCTGTACCATTATACACCACAAATCCCAAACCAATGGCGTCGCCCGATCCATAGGAAGTATTTCCTGTGTAGGCCATTCCCGACGAGGGCAGTTGACTTACCACATCACCTGCACGGGCAATTACCAACACCTGCGCACCATCACCTCTTGTCCAGGTAATGGTCATATCGTTGTCGTGAATTGCCGTGGCTGAAAAACCAGTTGCCTGAAGGGTAGGCGCAACACAAGCAATAGGAATATTAAATGAAGCTACGCGACTTCCATGGCTGGAGATACTTTTATATTCGTTGGTGTACCAAAAGGTAACCCCATCAGCCGGATCCACGCTAATGTTGCTGTAATCACCCCACCGGTTGTAGGAGGATTGTGAATAGGCACCCGTCCAGATAATTTCTTCGGCCACATCCAACACATTGGCAGGTGCCCCGGTGGTTTGTCCCACACAACGTATTCCGGGATATGTTGAACTGCCGTCGGAAGCAGAGTAGCCCAGCGCGATTTCGCCGTTGTCGTTCATGGCAATGCTTGCATTCCAGCGGCTTACGTTGTCGGGATTGTAGGTGCCTTGCTGGGCGATGGTCCAATTGCCGGTTGTTTTTTCCAGTTCATACCAACGTATGGCCGACTCGGTAGAGCTTTCGGCAATGGTATGGGTACAAACAATTTTTTGGGTTCCAGAGAAGTTGCGGTATTGAGCCCGATACATAAGGACGGTAGAAATTCCATCTAATTTTTGACTTATGCCCGGTTGGGGAATATTGTCCCAACTGTTGTTAAAATTTCCACTAAAGGCATTGACGGGTAATTGCTGTACCATGGTAAAAGTAGAGTTGGAAGGAGTTGTCCAATCCACATCAAGCTCATAAATTCGAAGTTCATCCGCCGCGTTTCCTTGCCCGTCGTCGGCCACGGTGATAAACTGGCCGGGAGTGCCCGAAGGTGCCCATGCTCCATCGTTGTCGAGTGGCATCAGGCAATGAAAACCATCAAAAGTGACAGGTCTGTTTGGATTATCAAAACCTATCATGGCGGCAGATGGGTCACCCGTAAGCATGGCATTTCTTTCAAACACATATACATCGTTTCCTGATGGGGTATTGGTAGCCATGTAATACCCATCCTGCCAAATGCCAAACTTCATGTAATCGGGAGTGTCGGAAACATCATACGACCATGAGTACCAGGTTCCGGCGGGGTCGTTGGTGGTAGAAACTGCTATGAGCATGTAATCGTTGGAAGTACTTAACGAGAATTCGGCATACAACCATCGATCGGCTTGCTCATCGTACAGCACGATGGGGTCGCCACTGTTGCGGGATGCGCCGGGCAAACTGCTGTTGAAAATCGTGTTTAAATTAGAAGGCCCTGCGGCGGTGGTTCCATCTGATTTATTATAAATTTGATAAGTCACATTAACCACCTGAAAATAGTGATTTGGGCCAACGGTACCATTGCAATCGGGAGGATATGATCCGCTGTTTTGACCGGCAAAATTCAAGTTTAATCCTTTCCCCGAAGATTTTTGCCCCATGGTTTTTTGCTCACCCGGATCAGCAGGCATATTTTTAAAATCTGGAGGGAAAATGTTGGGGTTTATCTCCCTGTCGCGATGTTTATTCATGTAAAATTCTTCCTCCACAGAGGCTTTTTCCGTATAAATGGGTGCCTCTTTTAAGGCTGTTGAAATGGAGAACCCAACAGGGTTTTTAATCAGGGTAGGCGATACCGCTTCATGATTCTTTTTTGCTTTCTTTTCCTGGGAAAACGCAAGCGTAGCAAAGGATAAAACGAAAATAAACAGCAACAATTTTTTCATAACAATTAGGTTTTTAGGTATATAGTTGCAAAGATATATAAATTTCCCATTTGTGGAAATGTTATCCTTTTGGAACAAAAAAAAGCTTTCCAATGATTATTGAAAAGCTCTACCATACCAAAATTTCCTACCTTTTGGTTATAACTAATCGTATCTCAAAGCACCGACTCCGGGGTTAGTTTTCCACTTCGAGAGTTCCGTTTACTTCGAGGGTGGCACCATTTTGAAGCGTAAGGCTATAACAGCGTGCCAATGTACTGACAGAAACTACCGGTGCAAAAACACCTCCTGTTGCTGCCGGTATGGTGACCTTGTAATGCACATCCGGAACCACCCCTTCGGACCAGTTGGCAGGATCGTCCCAATCGTTGGTGATACCCAGCCAGCCAATGTTTTTAAGCACATTTAACGTATAGTCTTCTACTTCACCCTCATAGGTTGTACCACAAGGCATACAGCCATAGGAATCAAGCCATTTGGTTCTGATTCTGAGACGTGTATTTCCCAAATGAGCATGGGTTGGGACATTGATTGAGAAAGTACCATGACCGCCGTTATTGGCCACACAAACCACTTGTTCGTCCAAATCTTCAAAATCGCCGTCGCGGTTCCAATCTGCCCAGATGGCCAAATCTAATTGGTTGTCCGAGTAATAATTAGTAACTGTAACACTCGTGCTTTCTCCAATGGTAACATCAGCAACAAGTGCTGTAAAATCCTCAAAACACAACATGCCGGAAGCCCCTCCCACATCCGTGTATAAGGAGGAATTATCGATGGTACCCAGTTGCACCCTGCTGATTAATCCATAGGGAGAAAGGGAAAATCCTCCACAATAATTCACCGGATCGGACACCACCGAGATATAGTTTGATTTCGTATTTACATTGCTTCCATTGGTGTTGGAAACCGACAGGCTTACTTCATAATAGCCCACTTCATTAAAAACAACCTCAGGACTTTTGGATGTGGAAGAAGTTCCATTTACATAGGTTACTGTGGCCGGAGAAAACGACCATGTGTGGGATGTGGGGATATTGATGGAAGCATCAATAAAAGAAACGGTTTGCTCGGTGGTGGGCTGGGTATTATCGGCATAAAAATCGGCCGTTGGCGCCACAGCATTGTCGATATCACCACTGATAATCATGGAAAAGGCCTGAGGTGATGCCAGAGTGCCGTTGTGATCAACGGAAATGGTATAAGTAGTACCGGAAGCCGGCGAGGCAATGTCCACCATTTCCACGTTGTCCACATTGTTTTCGCTGTTGTTGGTGGCAGCATTTCCGGGGTTGTCTTTATCCAGTTTCCAGGGATAATAGGTATTGGTTCCTTGGGTAATGCGCAGGTTCAGGTCGTTGATCAGCATGGCATCGGGAGGGTCGAGGGCCGGAGCCGGAGGATTTCCGGGGGGGTCGGTCCAAACGATGGTGACACGAATGGGGCTGGTTCCGGTAGTAGTAATTTCACGTGTGAAAGTAGCTCCGTTGGCCAGCAAATGTTCAGAAATCACATCGGTGGTTTGGTCTTCGGTAATTTTATTGGCTGCCTTCAGGGTGTTGAGCAATCCCCAACCGAATTCATAATCAGGGCCATCGTACAAGCCGGATTCATCAGATGTATGCAACACCAATGCTTTCAGGGTGGCCGACCGCATGTGGGCACCAGTACCATTAACGTTTTCGAAATGTTGAACAAGTAAGGCCAAAGAGCCTGTGGTAGCAGGAGCCGACATGGAGGTTCCACTCAGGCTGGCATAGGCATCATCAGCAGTGTTGTAGGTTGAATTAAGACCGATGCCATTGGCCACGATATCCGGTTTGATGCGACCATCGTCGGCAGGTCCACAACTGCTGAAACCTGCCAAAACCACCTGAGACGGATTCGAATAGCCCGTGGGAATATCATACACTGCACCAACGGTGAGTATGTTTTTTGCAATGCCACGCTGTGGAATACAATCGAAAGGACCATCATTCGGATAAGTACCACCACTGGGCGCGGTATCATCCCTGTCATTACCGGCCGATTTCACAATCAGGTAATAGGGAGCATTCATGGCCATTTCATCCCAATTGCGGGCAGTGTTGTCGTAAAAACCAAAATAGTAATCTTCCATTATGCTGATGGCCGGATCACCGTACCAAGTTGTTCCATTCCACCCCCTTAACCAACTGTAGGAATGATTGCTGAGCAAATTTCCTTCGGAGGCTTCGGTAGCCATTTCCGCATAATCGTAATCCCAATTGTACGAGCGCAGATTAGCTGCAAAAGCCATTCCTTTGGCATCGGTATTCATCCCTGCTGCCACCATGGTTCCTGCCACATGGGTGCTATGCGAACTAACCGTTGTTCCGTCCATGTTGGTCACCCGACTTCCAAATTCCTGATGGGATGTTCTGATATTACCCGCATCCCACTCACAAAAAGTGATTCCTGAACCATCCAAACTCAACCCTGCAGCACCACCTGCATATACCTCGTTGGTAGAAGAAGTAGCCGCTGCAACGGCGTTGGTGGTCATATTGTATTGCGGATTACCCCTTTCATCAATATACATCAACTCCATGGTCATGCTATCATTCTCAATGCGGAGGGGAATGTTATTTATTCTGGCGTATTTGATGGCTTGTTGTTTGGCTTGGGTGGCTTCTTCACGATATTTTTCCGAAAGAGCCTGCAACCGACTACTGGCTGTCTTTACCTGAGAAACGCCAAGCAAAGAGACGGAAACCAAAACCAGCGTGATGAATAATCGGTACTTCATGGTCTTTTGTATCAAAATATCGCGATTCAAAGATACAATAACCTTGAATTGGTGTCAACGAACGGCCAATATGATCAGTAACTTTTAATAATGATGCTATGATCGTCACTCAGAAAAAAAGCCGGGGAAATCACTTCCCTCGGCTTTTTTTAACATCACGCAAAAGCGGCTTACTCTTCGAGGCTTTCCTTCTTCATCAAATAGATTTTTCGTCCACCATAGGCAGCTGCCAAACCCATAAGAATGATACTTCCCCCACCAATGGGGGCTCCGCCGCCAATGGGCACATCGCCTCCAATGGGGCCACCACCGGGATCAACAGGGCCCAACATTTGTCCAAAGGACATCATGGGTAACGCACAGATAAAGGCGATCATTAAAACAGACGTTATTTTCATTTTAATGAAGCGTGACAAGCGGAAATGTATGATTTTGAATATCATCATGATTTTTCTTTTTTACTATTGAACAAAAACCTTTTTTATTACCCGACCCTTTTCGCTTATCACGCTAACAATTAGGAACGTGTTACTAAGCTGAACCGGAATTTTTATCACCTGAAGTCGGTCAATTTCCCGATGAGCTATTTGTCGACCCATCATGTCAACTATTTCTACCCGAACGTCTTGCAGTCCATTTTCATCCAATGATTTTATGATTACTTTGTTGTCCCATGAATAAATGCCCACCAAATTGTTATCATTATTTTGAGAAATGCCCACAGCTTTGGGGTTAAAATGTATTAAAAAACGATTGGGATCGTCGTTGGGAAAACCTGGATAAGTATAGGTTGGATTGATATTCAAATCCTGAATTTTGTCAAGGTGCAAATCCTCCAAGAGGATATCATAGGCCTCAAGTGCATTTTGGTCATGTAAAACCAGGATATGATCGCCGGAAACACGCGCTTCAAAATTCATCGAAACATGTCGCTCCTGCGTTGCGAGTGGGGCATAAGCTGCAATACTAAGTTTATCATCATTTTGATTTACATAAAGTTGCGGGGCATTTCCACTACCGAATAGTTTCATGGCATCCCAACCTTCATCATACAAATCGGTGCAATTATCCGCAAAGGTGACCCATACCTCATCGGTTAAATTCTCCTGTCGGACGTCAAACACGGCATAGGGAGGCTCGTCGAAATTGCTTGCCTGCTTCATGTATTCCACGGACGACTGCACCCTGGCAAGTTTAGGTATGGTAAGAGAAGGAGAAGCGGCTGTTGCCCTGATGAAAAACCCTTGACCTTTGGGTATTATGCCATCTGTAAGACTCCCCAGTCCAACTTCGTTGCGGGTAAGATAATTGCTTCCATCCTTCCAGATGTAAATTGTTCCGTCGATATTGGTTCGCGTCCAGCCGCCAATATCCCAATCCAAGGCTGCGGGATAAGGATTGGCTACCAAATTATACCCATGGGAGGCATCGGTAAAAGCGAGAGTTGGGGTGGTAATTGTCATATCCGTGGCTTTCATGGTACCTGTAAAAGAAGATGTTACATTATTACCTACCTCAACCCATGTAGCAAAACCGCTTCCCTGTGGCATGGGAGTGTTTACATTAGAAATATACGACCAGGTATCCGAGCTTTCGTTATATGATTTCAGCCAGACATCAGGACTACCGCCAAAATACAGGTTGTTGACCGTGGCACCACTCACCGGAGCTCCGATTTGATGCCATTTGCCACCTGTCAGGTAGCGTTTTACCGTGCCGCTGACGCCATCTGTATCTGTGATGAGCGAACCCTCCGAGGAAGCCGAAGATTCGATTACGATACCGGAAACTCCTGCACTGTTAGTCAGGGTTCCATTTACTTGCAAATGACCGGCAATGGAAACACTGGCCCCTGATTGTATTGTCAGGTTATTGACAGTGGCATCAAGGGTGGAGGAGCTGATGATGGGAAATACGCCTCCGGTGGGAGTAGTGGGAATAATCACATTCATGGCAGCCGATGGTACCAAATTTGCACTCCAGTTACCTGCTGTAGCCCAATCGGTGGATGAACTTCCTGTCCAGGTATTGGTGGCGGGGAGGACAACTATTTTGTAATCTTCGACTTCGCCATAAGATGTTGTACCACAAGGCTGTCCACAATCTGCGTCAAAGTACTTCACTCTAACTCTCATTGTTGTAGCCCCTAATGATGCATCGCCCGGAGCAGAAAATGAAAAAACTCCTTGCGTATTGGTCATACCTGACTGACAGGCTACATTTTCACCGATATCCGTAAAATCTCCATTCTGGTTCCAATCAATCCAAATACCTATATCGGCATCTGAATTATAATAATTTGGTGCATAACCTACAAGGGCGACCGTAATAGTGATGCTAACTGATTGATTGATTGTCGCATTTGTTGACATAGAAGTATAACCGGTGTATGCATTTGATCCTGTACCTGTATTACTTATTGTTCCAATCTGAACCCCACTTATATAAGGATTACCTGTGGTTGAAATATTACTAGCTGAAGCCGCGCAATAACTTTGCAATGCACTCACCGAAATATAATTGGTCTTGCTCTCCACATCACTTCCATAAGCATTGGTGGCAGTAAGTTGTACTGTATAATCACCTTCGGCATCAAACTGAATTTGAGGGTTTTGAGAAGATGAGGAGGTGCCTCCGGTATAGGTAACCGTGGCCGGACTTACGGCCCATGTCCATGAAGACGGGCTATTGGTTGACAGATCAGTAAAAGTAACTGTTTGACCAACTCCCGGGTAAAGGATGTCGGCTGAAAAATCGGCCACAGGCGGCGAAGTAGCGGGACTGTACAAGTCGGACTCCCACAGACCACGGCCAAAGGTGGCAGCGCGTAAGCGACTTAAATTGGGTGAACCTTCATTATAGTAAATCTCCAGTTCGGTAACCACTACATTGGGCAATCCGGTACTAAAGGCAGTCCAATTGGCACTGCCAACCTTTACATAAACACCCACATCGGTGGCAGCATACAGTTCGCTTTCTGCGGTATTTTGTTTGTTCTGTATTACACACATTACAGGAATGTTTGGCAAACCACCGGAAATATTGGTCCAGCTTGATCCGCCATCCGTTGTTTCATATACCCCGAACGAATTATATTCGCCAAAGGACACCCAAGCGGTTAATGGATCGTCGGCCTTTACTGAGATATAGGTAATATAGGATGAACCAACAGGAAGGGTTCCTGTAATGTTGGTCCAATTGCTTCCACCATCAGTGGTAACATAAAGGATGGTTTGGGTGGCTGCATAAATGGTATTTGAATTGGAAGGGGCTACGGCCAGAGAGCGAAGGGTATTTCCTCCCCAGGAGCTTATTTGAGTCCAGGCAGTGCCTTGATTGGTTGATTTCCAAACATCCTGATAACCAATATAGAGAGTGGTGTTGGTATTGGGATCTAGGGTAAAAGGTGTAACCCAGGCAGCGCTTCCGGATAGTCCGGGGGTAATGGAAACATAATTTGTCCAACCATTTGTAGTACGTTTAATATCGCCATTATAGATTTCACCATACTGGGTGTTTGTGGTGGTATAGTCGATGGCACATTCCATTCCATCCCCACCCAACACATCTGTCCAGGTAGCTCCGGATTTGGTTTTGGTTCCGTTGTCCTGCAAACCGGCAATTACATCAGAGGAAGAGGTTTGAGATACACCAATACGATATAACTGACTTATTTCCATGCCGCTGCTGATAAATGTCCAGGAACTTCCACCATTGCTCGTTTTATAGATGCCTCCATCATTGCCTTCAAAAAGTGTGTTAGAACCCGGTTGAAAACCTAAAAAATGTTTGTCGGCATGAACCACCGGCGAGCCGCACGAATTGTAGGTACTACTGGCTGTCCACATGTTATTCGGACTCCATCCAACGCCTCCATTGGTAGATTTCCATGTATTGACACCTCCAACATAAAGAGTTGATGCATCTGTTGGATCTGCGGCTATGCACAAATCGTATGATCCTTGTGTATCCGTGCCTGTTCCATTACAATAATATCCCAACAGGTTATGTCCTGAAACACTACCGTCGAAAACTTTGGTATATGAACTACCACTATTGGTTGATTGATAGATACCATCAAGACCGTTGGCTCCATTGGCAACCGCATATACCACAGTAGCATCATCTGCCGATACCGCCAACTGAACTCGAGAACCACCGGTGTTGGTAACAAAGGACCAGGAAACTCCGGAATCGGTGGATCTGTATATGGCACCTGCTCTGGTGGCTCCATACATAATGGTAGGGTCACCGGGTTTAAATTCCATGCTCACAAACTCCACCCCTGTGTATATACTGGGCCAGGTTACTCCACCATCTGTGGTTTTATAAACTTTATTATCGCTGGCGCTGGCATAGATGATGTTATCGTCTCCGGGATGCTTTAACAATCTGTTGGTTCTTCGTTTAAGGTTGGTGGTAAAGGTGAGCGCGGTGGCTGTCCAGGTGGTTCCTCCATCGGTGGATTTTAGAACTCCAATGGAGTTGTTATCGTTGAATTGATCGCCGCTCAGGCTATGCATACTGCCTCCATCACGATCGCCGGTGGCGATATAAACCACATCGGTTGCTGTAGTTCCACCTGCAATAACCACGACATCGCTCACTCCCAAAACAGCATTTTCATCTGTAAGTACTGACCAATTGCTTCCGCCATCGGTGGTTTTCCACAATCCACCTGAGGGCGAACCGGCATACAATGTATTGTTGTCGCCCGGACGGAATCCCACCACATTTATCCTACCCAGGCCGGCATAGCCACCCCCACTGGTAGAAGGTCCCAAACTTTGCCAATTGCCTCCGGAACTTCTGCTGTTTCGTAAATCCCTGATTTGCTGGTAAACCTCTGCTCTGCCGGTTTCGGGAAAAGCTCCTGTCTGCGGATCAACGCGATTCTCCCAATAGTATTCCCAACGTTTAAACTGCTTCCAACCTGCTGCCTTAACTCGGACTCCGTTTTCTTCGTAATATCCGTTTACCACATTCCTGGAATCCCAATAATTATTGAACTCTTTCTGAATTTCAAAGAAATTCTCTTTAATTACCGGACGAATTTTTTGTAGATTTCTTTGAGGTGCGCTTGTTTGCGAATTTGCACTAAGAGTAACAAAAACAATAAGCACCGCAAAAAGCGTGAATCGTAATGGTTTTTTCATGTAAAAAAATATTGGACTAATTATTAACTAAAACAAACATAAACAATAAATACGAAATATCTGGAGTTTTTTTTATTGGAGTCTTTCAACTAGAAATAAATTTTTACAACCTGATTACGAACACATTTCAATGGTCTTGACATAACTTTACAAACCCGTGCAGCTTGTGGCACCAATGGAGTTACTATATTCCAAAACAATTTGCTCACAAATAGGTTGAATGCGCACGACCTCATGTGTTGAAAAAAAAAGCCGACGAAATCACTTCCCTCGGCTTTTGTTAACATCACGCGAAAGCGGCTTACTCTTCGAGGCTTTCCTTCTTCATCAAATAGATTTTTCGTCCACCGTAGGCAGCTGCCAAACCCAGGAGAATGATACTTCCGCCACCAATGGGGGCTCCGCCGCCAATGGGCACATCGTCGCCAATGGGGCCACCACCGGGATCAACAGGACCCAACATTTGTGCCACAGTAAATAATGGAAACAACAAAATCGCCAAAAGTATAAGAGTTAAAAATATTTTCTTTTTCATTTTTATCAGTTTTTCTATTATTTACTTATGAATAATTTCTTGGTATAAACCTGTTGATCAGTAATAACCGTAATCACATAATAGGCCATTTGATCGTCCACCCAAAGTTTAAGGAATTTTTGGTCAGGGGTATGCGCCTGATTCATCAGGGCTCCCGAAAGGCTGTAAATTCTGATTTCTTTGATGGCTTCTTCGGTATTGTTACGCACATAGGCATATTGCCCGAATGAATACAGGTCGATGGTTGGTCCTGCAAGTTCCTCCGTTCCGGTAGGACCAAAGAAGTGCAATACAAAACGGTCGCTGGCATCTTCCGGCGAAGCGTTGAAAATGTACTCAGGTTGGTTGTTGATAGAAATCCAATCACCACCCGTGAGTTTGTCTTCGAGCCATATTTCGATACCGAGGTCGAAGGATGCGACATCAGTAAACGTCAATGAATATTCAGCGGTATATCCACACGTAAATATCAATGGGACACTTAGCATATCACCGCTATAAAGACTTTGGAGGGGTAACACGTTGATGGCCAATTGTATGTTTCCATCAGCCATCGACCTTAACGAGGTGGCATCAGGATTTTGGCTGGCCCAGAATTCAGCTTCCATGTTGATGTCGTAACCACTCGTAGCTTCCTCATCAAACCTCACCACGATATCATCCTGATAGCCTGCCATACCCCCCTCAACCTTTACATTCAGGATATTGGCCATTGTTTCTCTGAAAGCCACAGTGCTGTGGGTTCGTTCATTGTTGGTAAAATCAAAGGTTCCGCCGGTATGCGTTTCCACAAAGAAACCTTGTCCTACTTGAATAAATTGAGCACCACCTGCACCTCCGGCATATTCTACCCAACTATTGCCTGCAGGATTCCACAAATAAAACTTGTTGTTGACTACGCCGCTGTTTGCCGTATAAAGTGCATCAAAATCAATGGCAGAGGGATAGGGATTGCTGATGAGTTCGTAATGGTTGTTGCTGAAAGTCAGGGCAGGTGAAGAAACATTTCCTGTGATGAGTTCTCCGGTCATTTCCAAGGTGTGGTTGGTGTTGTCGATGGTTGAGAGGCCTATGCCCATGGCAGAATAAATTTCATCTGTCAACGAGTTTAGGTTTACCCAGGCATCTGCCGTGTTGGGAACCGATTCATCCCATTCGTAGGCATAGGTGGGCGCACCATCCAGAATAAACTCTTCCAGAAATGCGCCTGTACCGGCACCTGTGTAGTTTTCCTGATCTAAAGTTGGTCCAACAAGGTGAATATCAAAATTCCCCACCCCTGCCGAATTGGCCAGATAAGTTTGCACTTTAGCCGAACCGCTTCCGCCATAGGTGATGGTACCGTTGTCGATAAAGGAGCCGGTGCCAGTGGCATCGGATTGGATGATGATTCCTGCTGCAGAGTTGATGGTGGTGGAGCCGGTTACGGTTGCATGGCCTTTAGCCAATAAATTTAATGTTCCATCAACAATAAGTTTTCCATTTATATTTAGTTCCGGATTAGTTGTACTAGAGGCTAAATCGGGTACTGTTATTTGGGCACCGTCAGAAATATATAAATTATTGGTTGCCCAGCCCCCATCATCATTTCCGGTTGTAGTTGCAGGATAGTATGTTAAACCAGCTGGTATAAATACATTAGAACCTCCTTGGCCTATATAAGGATACATGTCTTCTGGTGGCGCATCTCCAACGCATGTGCCTCGCCAGTTTCCAGAACGCTCCCACTGAGTTTTTTGTGTGCTATTAAATCCATTTCCTCCAACCCAAACATAATTATAAACATTGGTTGGAAAAAGATAATCCGTGACACTACCATTCACCGCTGGAGTATAGTCAATCAAATTAACCCCAATGTTTACCCCCGTGGGCACGAAGGCATTGTCTCCGACTTCAAAAGTACCCGAACCGGTTCCTGTTGCCACTTCCATTTTGGCAATGGTAACCCATGTGTTTTGAGTCCAGTTTTCAGGAAATGCATAGGGAGTATTATCTGCAAAGTATTCCTGATAATAGTATGCGCCGAAAGAAGCTCTTGTTCCGGATTTCGTAATCTCGTAATTGGTGCAAATTACTGATCCCAGATCAACATTTCCCATGCTTTGCAGCCATTTGATCTGAAATACAATATCCGTAACGGAATTGCTTGTCTGGGGAGTCCCCGTACCGGATGTTTCTCTCATCTGCACATACAGATACCCCTCGTCACCTTCGGTTGTTCTGATTTCAAAGGTTTGTCCGATGGATAACAGGGCAAAGCCTGAAAGCATCAAGGTTAAGAATAAATTCTTTTTCATATAGATTTGAGTTATTTATTTTACAAGTTTGGAATATGTGCCGATTTGATGGCATTTGGAGTAGAAAGGCCTACAACACTCAATATTTGGTTTTTATCATTGGATGAACCATTGTATTTCACCTCTCCATCCATGTTAAGATCAGCGTTGGAATAACTGCTCACAATGTTGTTGGGAGTGGATAGTCCGACAACCCCCAGCACTTCGTTTTTGTCGTTGGACGAGCCATTGTATTTTATCTCTCCATCCCCATTGGCATCACCATCCCACAGAGCAAACACACCTGTTTCCACTTCTTTCATGGCGGGGTTGGTGGTAATTCCGGCATCTTGCCAGGCAGTGGCTTGCGCTCCTTTAAAGGTAAGGGTGGGTGTATCGGCCAGGTTAACCGTGCTGTTGGAAACCACACCAAAATGATTGCGATGAAGAATGGCAATGTAATAAGATCCAGATGCCACGCCGGTCATTTTACAATCAGAACCGTCCTGATTAATGATTTGTCCATCCTGATCGATAAAGCGGGCAAAGCTATACAGCACACTGGTACGGTCACCGGCATCACGCAGCTGTATTTTTACCCAATCCACAGCCCCGGAAGGAATGGAAGCCACCGTGGTGGTGCCATCATAGGGATCTGTCAGGGGCAACAGGGCATTCAGGTCGTTGTCCATGTTGTGGTTGTCGGCATTGTAGGCGCCGGCCAAAAAGGCTTGCAAATCGATCACCAAACCACTGTAGTAGGAATCGCCCACCATCAAGGTTCCGGCGGAGGTGATTCCGGAGGTGCTTCTGGTATAGGGATTGCTTCCTGCGGCTGCTCCATTACTTCCCCAGTTTACATCGGTTCCGTTGTTGGTGGTATGCCCAATGGTGCTTGCTGTACGGTCGAAATCGGTGAGTTCTTCAGCAGCGTTCCATTGTGCGGTAACGGTGAGGTCGGAACCGCCTCCGGTAGTTTCGCTCACAACCCATGCGCGGTTGACAATATGGCTTGTCCCGCTAAAATTCCCCGGTTTGCTGTCCAAGACCTTCACACCATAGGTGTCCGAGGTGCCTGTATTGTTCAATATCAACGGATTATACGCCGAATTACCTACCGGAAAAACAACATCCGAAGCACCCACCACACGTTTTAAAGTACCCGTTCCATTGGTAACCACATAATTCGAGGCACTCGCTCCGGTGGGATCGGTACTGCCAATGGTCAGGTGAAAATCGTTGAGGGTGAGGGTGCCGTTGATGAAATTCAAAGTGCCCGCAATGGTTTGATCGGCACCGGTAGCTGTATTGGTGAGGGCAATGCCACCGGCGTTGTCGATGTTGATGTCTCCATAAAAGGTGGACGATTCCGTTCCGGTGATTTCTTGTGCCGAAGAACCCTCGAAGGTCAGCGTGCCCGATGAGGCAGCGTCCATGAGTGTTCCGCCATTGTTGGTTACATCACCCAAAACGGAAACATCTCCATTGTTCAGGATGGTTCCACCTGCCGCCGTAACACTGTTCACCACCACCACGGAGCCATTATTGACCACCAATTGACTGCCGGTTGAGAGAACTAATTGCGCACATACGGAAAATGCACTCCCGAAAAGGAATGCCATGATGAGGGCTTTTTTCTTCATAAAGCTACCATTTTTTTCTAGTTAAATAACTAACAAAAAGGTAGGAAATTTGGTCAGCTTTATTGGCTGCAAACATACGAACAAATAGATGCGGTTTGCAAGTAAAATCTGAAATATTTTTAATATATGCTTGTAACAGACTCTTTTTCTATTATTTACAAATGGTTTGTTTTCACAATTATTCAGCCAAATCAGGCAAATATACACCCAGTAGCTGCGAATAAATTTTTCTGTTGTCAGTGGCTATTTCCTGCTTTACTTTTAATAAAAAAAGCTCAATAATCTCTATTATGAAAAAACTAATGTTATGCAAAGGAATGGCATTGACTCTATCCTTAATCATTTCTCTGACCTTTCTTACCCAGGCTCAGGTGGCCATTAATGTTGACGGCTCAATCGCCAATAATGCGGCCATGCTCGACGTAAGCTCCACCTCCAAAGGGATACTGATTCCAAGGATGACCAAAGCCCAACGCGATTTGATCGGCTCACCTGTTGCCGGACTGATGATTTACCAAACCGATGACACACCCGGGTTTTATTTCCATGATGGAAGTGGATGGAAACTCATTGGTTCCGGGGCTTTTTCCGTTAATGATTTAAGTGATGGGAAAGCTGAAGGAGGTAGCGTTTTTCTTGGCGCCTCTGCGGGTAATAATGACGATGGGACAAATAATTACAATGTAGGTATTGGTTATTACGCACTTAGTGCCGACAACACCGGACAAGAGAATGTAGGGATAGGCAGATATACATTATCTGGAAATACATCAGGCAATCTGAATACAGCCCTTGGTGCTTATTGTTTAAAAAGCAACACTACCGGATACTCAAATACAGTAATTGGCTATTATGCAGGTTACTGGAATGGGGGAAACAGCAATACCATTATTGGGAAAAGTGCGAATGAATTAAATGGGAGCACAGGTTCACAAAACACAATAATCGGCTTCGAATCGGGCAAAGGGTTTAATTTTCATAATAAGTCAGGGAATGTATTTATTGGTTACCAATCCGGATTTAATGAGCAAACAAACAATAAGTTATACATCGAAAATTCAAATTCCTCTTCCCCATTAATTTATGGTGAGTTCGACAACAATATTTTAAGGGTTAACGGACAATTTGAGGTGAAAAATGGCGCTACTACAGCTGGTTGCATCAAGCTTTTTGAACCAACAAATAATGGCAACAATTTCACCAAATTTCAGGCTCAAATTCAATCTGCTGATATTACATATACCTTACCTGCGACAGCTGGTACTGATGGGCAACTTCTTAAAACCAATGGCGCAGGAATTCTAAGTTGGATGGATGATAATGGTGCCACGCAAATAAACGACCTATCCGATGCCAAAGTGACCGGAAACAGTGTTTTTCTGGGATCTGGCTCCGGAACAAACGATGATGGAACTACCAATTACAATGCCGCATTGGGCATTGATGCTTTGCATGGCAATACCTCTGGCAGCTTAAATTCAGCCAACGGGTATCAGGCACTATACACCAACAGCTCCGGAGGAAGTAACGTGGCCATGGGATCTTATTCATTGTTTGGCAACACTTCCGGATCGTATAATGTTGCCTTTGGGAATGCAACGCTATACACAAATTCTACCGGATATAACAACACTGCAACAGGAACAAACGCCTTGTATTACAATACTACAGGCTATAATAATACGGCTAACGGGTATCTGGCTGCCAACTCTAACACCATTGGTCATGATAATGTGGCCATTGGGCTCAATGCCAACCAATACAATATGGAGGGATCATACAATACCATCATCGGTAGCTATGCCGGATGTGGTGTTTCGGGTCACAACAAATCCGGAAATGTATTTTTGGGAAATCAGGCCGGATTTAACGAAACAGGCAGCAATAAGTTATATATTGAAAACTCAAATGCGTCTAACCCATTGATTTACGGTGAATTTGATAATAATTTTGTTACCATTTATGGCAACCTCGGCATGGCCACAACTTCATTTGCAGGCGGTACCAGGACTTTTGCATTGAGTAACGGAAACATTCCAACTACTTCTATTGTCGGAGGTGTGTTACTTTATAGCGAAGATGTTTCTTCCTCAAGCGAATTAAAAGTACGCGACGAAGCAGGTAATGTCACCACCCTGTCGCCACATAATTTTAGTATGACCAACAAAAGCGAACCCATGGCCTGGTCGTACTACAGCGAAAACCACGCAGTGGGTGAAAAAATAAATGTGGACATGCTCAGAGCGATTCGGTTACTCGAAGAAATGACCGGTGAAAAATTGGTGGTAATTGAAAAGATGGATGGACAAAATGTTGAAACATCACTTGTTGAACAATCTTTGGGAATTATTCAGCAACAACAAAAACTCATCGACGACCTACTTCAAAGAGTGGAAAAACTGGAAAAAGCACAATAATCAAAAGGTAGGATGTTTGGTTAATACCCACCGGATTCCTCATTGGATTGAGATGAAGGTGGGTTTTTTAGGTTTACACTCCTTGGATTTGTGTCAACATTTTACCTATTTTTACATGATTATCAACCGCCTATAAAAGCAACCATGAACACGACCCAAAGTCTCCTCGAAGGAGTTATCGTTATGCTGGCCATTATCGCACTGGTGGTATGGCTCAAAAAAGTAGGAGTTTTTAAAAAGGAAGAAAGCCTGCTTTTTAGCCGTATTGTGCTTCAGGTTACCCTGCCGGCACTCATTTTTTCATCGTTGGTGGTCAAGGTATTCGACGATCGGTTCATAAAAATGGCCCTCATCATGGCGGTGGTTGAAATTGGCATGATGATACTGGCGTGGTTGCTGGCAACTATGTTCAAGCTCAAACGTGAGGTGAAAGGAGCCCTGATTCTGGTTTCGGCTTTTGGCATGACCACCATGTTGGGCTATCCCATTATCCAGCAAGTGTTTCCGAATAATACCCTGGCCATGGAAGAGGCGGTGGTAACCAGTGAATTTGGTGTTGGATTGCTGCTGTTTATTTTTGGTCCGCTCATCGCCATGTACTTTGGGCAAACTCAAATGCAGGGCAGAGATATTGCCCAATCGGTGAAAAAATTCTTTATCTCGCCGATTTTTATCGCTTTGGTAGCCGGCATTGGCATGTCGTTTTTGCCCTTCAACCACAACGAAGCAGTGTTCTCGACCTTCGTCCGAATTTTCGATCTCATTGGTCAGGCCAACCTCTTGATGGTGGCCATCACCATCGGATTGATTATTGAGTTCAAACCCATGAAAAACCTCTATCTGTTTCTGGGCATCGCCGTTGTCCTCAAACTGGTGGTGAAACCCTTGCTGGCCCTCTGGCTTACCCACGATCCGCGTTTTACCGACATGATGCGCGAGATAGTGGTGGTTGAAACGGCCCTTCCATCGGCTATCCTCACAGCAGTGTTTGCCAAACAATACAATTGCAGGCCTGATCTGGTTTCTCTGGCGATTATGGTAACGCTGGTGCTGAGCGTATTGTCCATGACGGCACTTTTTTCGCTGGCATTTTAGGGAAACCACAGAAACACCAAAAGAACAATATGGTTTTATGCTTGTAACCAGCAGGTTGACAACAATTGATGACAAAAATTCCGAAATACAATTCCAATATCGACGTAAATTTCGGAATTAAAGGGTGGTTTCTCGAATATTATTAGTATTTTTAATCATAACGTTTAGCGATTAAATAGCTTTAAGAATAAAAAATAAGTGATGCGCAACAGGATTATTAAAGATCAAATCAAGGACAGGTCGTAAAGGGATACCGGACGAATCATTGTCTAGACGGGGGAAAGACAAACCGGAAAAACAACTCTGGCCAGAGAAGTTTTTGGCGACTACACATATATCTCCATTGAAGATCCGGTTTTGAGATCAACGTATGCGGCCATGAACGCGGGTCAATGGAAAAGCTTATATCCCCGAGCCATACTTGATGAAGTGCAGAAAGAAGCTTCATTAATCGAGAGCATCAAATCTGTTTACGATCAATGGGCAGAACCAAGGTATGTTCTGCTGGGATCGAGCCAATTGCTGTTGCTTCAAAAAGTTAAGGAGAGCCTTGCCGGCAGGGTCAGTTTTTTTGAAATATTCCCGTTGACATTGCCTGAACTGGCCACCCACTCCTGGAACGATGAAGTAAAAAAATCACTTTTTACAAGACTGTTAACAGAAGATGATTTGCCTGAGATATTGCCTTCATGGCTACTCGATCAGGAAATGCCCAAAAAACAAAGTGCATGAGATCACCACAATAAATATGGCGGTTATCCTGCACTATGCAACGACAATCTGAACGAGGGAGAACGCCATAGTTGGTTAAACAATTACGTTCAAACCTACCTGGAGCGCGATGTGCGCGATTTGGCCAACTTTCGCGATATGGAACCTTTTATCAAGTTACAAAAGTTGCTTGCCGCGAATACATCCACCTTGTTTAATGCCTCTGAAGCAGCTAGACGTATTGAGCTGAACAGCAAGACAGCACATAGATACCTGCAGTATTTCGAGATGAGTTATCAGCTTTTTATGTTACCTGCCTGGGCCGGAAACGTGAACAAAAGACTGTCGAAAATGCACAAAATACGCTTTGTGGATTACGGCGTTTTACAAGCTGTTCTTCAAAAAAGAGGCAGAATGACCGATAATGAGTTTGAGAGTGCGCAGGTTATGGAAATGTATAAACAAATTAAAAACTACCAAATTCGTGCAGAATTATTCCACTTGCGCACTCATGACGGCAAGGAAATTGATCTGCTAATTGAGCAGGAAGACGGCTTCTACGCTTTCGAAATCAAACAAAGTGAAAAAATTAGCGCATCAGACGCACGACACCTGCGGGGTCTGGAATCCTTGCTCAACAAACCCCTTAAAAAATCCTTTATCCTTTCGGCTGATCCACACACGCAATTATTTTACGATGGAAGCGTGATTGCGGTGTATTTTGCCATGTTTCTGGGTTAAGAAACTGTCACCAATGTTGCAATCCAAGTCTTTTTTGCATAATCCGTACTTAACAATCAAAGCGCAGATAGTATTTGGTTTTTAAAATCAATAAAAAGCTTTTTAAAATATCTGGAAATTGTATTTTTGATCAATAATAAAAACCACACAATGAAAAAGCTACAGTTAATTATTGCATTTTTATGCATTTCCATGATTTTAGTTGCTCAGCCGGGCACTCAAAAGTCGAAAAACCACTCCTATGATTATAGCATGTTATCCTGGAGTGATGCAGTTGATTCCTTACATATGGTACTGACCGAACGATACGCGTTTACCGATTGGAAGGCCATAAAATGGGAACAAAAGATATTGGAGCTAAGGCCAAAAATAATTGATGCAACCGCCAACAATGACTCTGTGGCTTTTTTAAGGGCATTACAAGAGTATTTATTTACAGTTCCTGATGGCCATATATCCATTGTTAATCTTCCCGACTATTACAAAACCAGTATCGCAGGGGGCACTTTTGGTTTTAACATGTGTCCGGTTGACGATGGTTCAGTTTTGGTGAGCCTGATAGTAGAGGGAAGTGACGCGTGGCAGGCAGGAATGAGAACCGGAGATAAGATTCTAAAATGGAATGGGGTCAACATCGACGAAGTTGAGGCGTGCGAAGTTTTTAACACGATGTCCAATTATGCCACTACCCAGAGCAGGTTGTTTAGCAGGTATTTGATGCTAGGTCGCGATTCAGTTGGCGCAACAGCTACGGTTACCTATAGCGGTGCTGACAATGTTGAACATCAGGCTGAAGTTACAGCTGTTGACGATGGTTTTCAACTACTTACTACAGGATTTATAAATACGGTCACATTCTTCAATTCCGATTCGATAGTAACTTACAGAATGCTGGAAAACAACATCGGGTATTTTAGAATACAAGCCGAAATGGCTACAGGGGAAACCATTGAAGAAATAATGGCTCATCCGGATTTTATTAAAATGGAAAATGCCATTAAATACTTTAATGATAACCATGTGGAAAAACTTATAGTTGACCTGCGTTTGAATAACGGAGGAAATGATTTGCAGGCAGCGGTTTCGATGGGAATGTTTTATGAGAACACTTCATTTTACGAATATATTACGGCTACGTGCGACAACGATTATGAGATAATCCACGCCTTGTACACTGAACCACTTTCAACACTATTTACCGGCGAAATGGCTGTATTGGTGGATCCTAACTGTATAAGTACGGGTGAAGGTTTGGCCATGATGTTCGACAGACTTGATAATGCTCATATTGTTTCACATTGGGGCACGAATGGCTCCTTTGGCATGGTTGACTGGGATCCTGTTGCAATGCCACTCGGAATAGCTGTCAATCTTCCTCAGGCTCGCTCGTTAAATGCAAACATGCAAATACAAATTGACTCCGATTCAACACTTACTGGTGGAATAGATCCTGAAATTAAAGTCCCTCTCAACAGGGAGTCAATAATTCAGCAATGGCAGAATGGAGTTGATGTACAACTTGAATATGCAAAAGGATATATGCTATCTATCAACAGTTTTGATTTTAACTCAGACATTCAGGTTTTCCCTATACCTTGCTCTGACATGCTCACAATACAATCCAATTCATCTTTCCTCAGAGATAGCAGGGTTACCATTTATGATATTACCGGAAAAATTATTCTAATAGAAAAAGGGGATGAATTTAGCAACTCCTTGAGAATTGATGTCTCAAAATATCAGGTCGGTTTGTATTTCTGGAACATATCGAAGGGCTCAGAAAGCATCTCAGGGAAATTCATGGTGAATTAGGATTCTGTACGATCGTACTGAGGTTCCAATGTCCATTTCGTAGTCGGACCCGGAAGACCCACGCATCGAAATCATTAGCTTCAAGAGGAAAGGTTATCAGATTGTTGTGCCGGGGTTGAAATAAACTGCCTCGCCTCAGGGAATAGGCAAAATCAGTATGGGTTGTTGTTCGATCGAGATACTCTTCCAAAGTTAATCCACCTCTGAAATAAAATTCTTTTGGTAAAGAATTGTATTTTTTCTACCCATATTTGGCTCCTAAAGGAGAGTTTAATTGAAACTTAAACAGTTTCTAAGTGTTACCCATAAAACCGTAAAGGTTTTTATGTGCTGCCACCAATGCCCGAATAAACTGTTACCAACACGCATGGTCATTTAATTGTTATTTCTGAGGCATTCGTGTAACTTATCTGCCTGAGGCATGATTCGTGGCATACTCTTCGTTCACTCCCGAAATTTCGGTTGATCAAGGCTTATTTTTCAAGGCGTATAAATTACGTCCTTATAGAATTATACGAGTAAATAATATCTACCTTGTGCTCCTTATGAAGATGATAGCTACACTGGTTGTTTTTTGCTTGCTGAATGTGCTGATGGCACAGGATCAACCGTTAGCCATCGACAGCCTGAAAGTACAATTGGACAACCAAACAAACGATACCCTCCGGCTTAAAACCCTGAAGAAAATTTCAGGACTTTTTATGCCTTTACAAACAGATTCGGCCTTGTTTTATGCCGATAAAATGCTCGATTTAGCCGAAGAAAAAAGCAATTTGTATTATACTGCCGATGCCTGCGATGTGCTGAGCAATATCTACGAAAGTACCGGAAATTTGCAAAAAAGCATCGATCTGACGGCACGAGCCAAGCAAATTAGCCAACAAATGAACGACCAACTGGGAGTTATTTATTTTGCCACCAACATGGGTTCGGTGTATATGAAAATGGGGCGCTATTTTGAAGCGTTGCAAATTTTTGAGGAGGTGAAATCCGCGGGAAGGCAAATAAACCGTCCGGATAGGGTAGCAGCGGCACTCAACAATATGGGAGCCGTGTATCATTACCTGGGCGACGATCAAACCGCTCTCGATTATTTCATTAAGTCGTATGAATTGCGCAAAGACAATAACCTGACCGAAAAGCTGGCCTACTCGCTCAACAATATTGGTGCGGTTTATTCGAAATATGGCAATTACAACGAAGCATTAACCTATCACAAAAAAGCCCTCGAAACAGCTTTAGATCAGCAGGATAAATACAGTTTTTTGGTAGCCTTAATCAATTTGGGACTCGATTTCGATTTTTTAAATCAAGCCGATTCTTCACTGAACTACTACCAAAGGGCACTGGATGAAGCTTTATTGCAAGAGGATAAAACTTCACGGGCACACGTACTCGAACGTATGAGTGCGGTTTACGAAAAGCTGAACCAAACTGAAAAAGCCCAAGCATTGCTCCGGGAAGCGTTGGAAATCAGCGAAGCCGGTGGAAACAAATACGACATGGCGGCCTTTTCCAACTCTCTGGCGGTGATATACATGGCTGAAAACCGGTTAGCGAAAGCCTTGCCATTGCTTACACGTGCCCTGAATCTGGCCACAGAAATCAATGCGGGAAAGGTGGTTATGGACACCTATAAATCGTTGAACCAATATT
Organism: Bacteroidales bacterium; assembly: GCA_965140775.1. Taxonomy (GTDB): domain Bacteria; phylum Bacteroidota; class Bacteroidia; order Bacteroidales; family F082; genus UBA6244. The sequence continues at coordinate 4,483,251 of OZ223471.1, forward strand.
ATTATCTGGCTTCCAATCCCAACAAAGCCTATGTGTATCAGCAACTTTACGAAAAGGCGAAAGACTCTGCCTATCATGCCGAAACCAACCTGAAAATTGCCAACCTGAAAAACCAATTCGAACTCAACCAAAAACTCGACGAACTGGAAATAAAAAACCTGGAACTGGATTCGGAGAAAAAGACCAGCCACGGTCGTCTCACCGCTTTGTATATTTCAAGTATAGCTGCTGTTGTATTGCTTATTTTACTGATTTACATTGTTTTGTTGTACCGAAAAATTCGTTTTCAAAACCACATCATCAGCGAAAGCGAGAAAAAAGTGAATGAATTACTTCTTAGGGAAAAGGAACTTAACAAGGTAAAAAGTCAGATGATTTCCACCGTGAACCATGAGTTTCGCACCCCCATGGCCATTATTTCGTCCAACACCCAAATGCTCAGGGATTATTTTGATGAGATGGATCCTTCGATGAGGTTGGAAACATTAAAGTACATTACCGGAGGAGTGGACAATTTGCTCGCCATGCTCAAGAATTTTGAGATGCTCGACAGCACAACCATCCTGGAATTTCATCCACAACCGCTGAACGTGTATCATCTTGTTCAAAATCTGGTGAACGAACTGCAAACCCTTCCGGCTTATCAAAACCGCATCCGCTTAACACATCATCTGGCCGCAGAAACCGTATTGATGGATGGCCTGTTAATTACACACATTGTTAGAAACCTGCTTATCAATGCATTAAAATTCTCTGACAACAAACCCGTGGAATTGCAGGCGGAACAAATTGCAGGAAACAAAATCGCTTTCTCGGTAATCGACCGGGGTATGGGTATGTCCGACGAAGATGTGCAGAAGGTGTTTGACATTTTTCACCGCGGAGCCAATACTTCGCACATCAAAGGTACCGGAGTGGGCATGTCGGTGGTGAAGCGTTGCGTGGACTTACATTCGGGAACCATCTCAATAAAAAGTGAATTAAATGCAGGTACCACAATTAACGTAGTTTTGCCTTTTGGCTTGGTAAATGATTAAAAACATGGGAAATTTAAAACAAATATTGCTGATTGAAGACGATGTGGCATTGGCAGGAACCATTAAAAATTACCTGACCATCAAGGGCTTTGAGGTGGTATATGCCGACAATGGTGCCCTGGGCATACAATATGCTTTTTCCAAAACACCCCGAGCCATTATTTGCGATATCAATATCCCCGTAGTTGATGGTTATCAGGTATTTAAAATTTTAAGTGAATCACCTGCCACCCACGCGGTTCCTTTTATATTTCTCACGGCAAAAACCTCTCCCTCCGAAATCCGCATGGGCATGCAATTGGGTGTGGACGACTACCTGACCAAACCTTTTGAGCTCAACGACCTCCTGAATGCACTCAACACCCGCATTCAAAAGCGAGAAAAACTGCTTCAGGCCAACGAAGATAAGTTCATGAGCCTGGTAAACAACAGTCCGCACGCCGTGTTTATTTGTCAAGACAACCATTTTATTGTGGTGAACCGAAAGTTGAGCGACCTTACCGGATATCCACAGGTAGAGCTTGAGAAAACGGGATTGGCCCATCTGGCAGATGATGCCGACCATACCCAACTCGCCCTCCGCATGCAACAATGCATGGTCAACCATGAGAAAGAGTTTTCGATGGAGTTTTCGCTGCGCAACAAATGGAACAAGCGGATTCAGGTAAAACTCGTGGGTGGATTTTCATGTTTTAAAGGCAAAGATTGTCTGGTTGGCACCCTGATCAACCTGAGCAGTGGTCAATATGCACTAAGCGATATTGCATTGAACAGCAATGATTTGGAAGAACTTGGCAAAGCCATTGAACTGTTTTCGGCCGATTACAACATCATTTCAAAAGGTTTGGTGGAAAAGCTCTCCCAAATTTTCCGAAAGGATGAAGACAGCCCGGAATCCCCATCCTCGCGGGTAGAGCTTTCGTCACGCGAAAAGGATGTGCTGAAAGAAATATGCACCGGAAAATCCACCCACGAAATCGCCGAAAGCCTCTTTATCAGCGAGCGCACCGTAGAAAAACACCGGGCCGCCATCGTTCAGAAAACCAATTCAAAAAACATGATCGAAGCGGTGATATTTGCCATTAGGAATAGGTTGGTGGGGTGATGGGGTAATCCCTACCTATCCCCCATCCCCAATCAATAAACCTGAACCTTGTACAGAGGGGTTATTCTTTGATCGTCAATGGTAAATTCAAGAAAATACAAACCGGGCTTTTGGTCAGAAATGTTGATGAAAAAATCAATACCGTTCTCGGATAGCTCTTTGATCATTTGTCCTAAAGAATTGTAAATCATCACTTTTTGAACAGGTTTTGTTGAGTTTATCCTCATTTGTCCGTTTGATGGATTAGGCGAAACAGTAAGGGTTGAGGTCAGGTTTTCTTGTTGAATGGCCAAACCGGTAATTTGGTAACAAGATGAGGTATCCTGACAATCGTCAACCGTTAGGATCACTGCATAATTTCCGTTTTCCTGAGGGGTAAAACTTTGTTGTATAGCCCCGTTTATCCAGACATATCCCGCATCACACTTTACCCATTGATAGGTCGCACCGGAAAGGTTTGCCGTGAGGGTATTGTTAATCTGGCTAACGCCGGTATCAATGGAAATGATGGTCAGTTCGATGGTAATAAGGCTGTCGCAGCCTGCCGCATTGGAGATGGTATCGAAGTAAGTACCCGAAATTGTCCAAATCGAATTGCCACTTGGCGATACATAAGCATCGCAAGCTCTCACCATTATTGTGCTATACGATTCTTCACAGTTGTTGAGCTTATGGATGAAGATGCTATTTCCACCACCTGAAGTCATATTAAACACGCCATCTCCGGGGTCAAAATCAGGCGTTTCGGTAAAATAGCCGGCAGTAAAAATATTTTTGGAAGCATCCAAATTTATACCCAAACCACTTTCGAATCCTGTTCCGCCAATTTGCTTTGCCCACACAAAATTTCCCTCCATATCCAGTTTGTGAATAAAAACATCTGATTGACTAACTCCGTATAAGTTCACAACTGCCGGTCCCGGATCGAAGTCAGCAATTCCACTAAAAACCCCGGTTGTAAAAACATTGCCCTCTTCGTCCAACGTCATTGAATACGCCTTATCGCTGTTATTCTCTGCGGCTCCCATTTGTTTTGCCCAGATGAAATCTCCATCAGCATTCAGCTTTTCGACAAAAATATCCTGCGACCCATATGAGCTTAAAAACTGATTCCCTTCGTTTGGATCAAAATCGCATGTTCCGGTAAAATATCCGGCAAGGTGTATATCCCCACCCGTGCCAAGTGCAATTGATTTGGCCACATCGGCTTCTGTTCCGCCCATTTGTTTCACCCATATACACCCTCCATCGTGATTTAGTTTCTGAATAAAAATGTCGTTTGAACCCAGAGAGGTGAATATCTGGCCTCCCATGTCAGGGTCAAAATCAGAACTACCCGCGAAATATCCTGTAACATAAATGGAAAGGTCGGATGCAACGGCAAGCGAATAGGCCACATTATCAGCCGTACCACCTACGCCTCTGGCCCACAAAAAATGGCCCAAAGAATTTAGTTTGCTCACAAAAAAAGATGCGCCATCGTGTCCTTCCAACGTAAAAACCGATGCCCCCGGATCAAAATCTCCTGAGCCATAGTAATATCCAACAGTATAAACATTACCCATGATATCTGTTTGAACCGAGGTAGGATAGGCAGTTGCTGCCCCACTCATTTGTACTGCCCAGATTAAGTTTGCCGACAGATCGTATTTGGCAACATAAATATCGTATCCGTCGGTAGAGTTCATGATAAACGTGCCCTCTCCCGGGTCGAAATCCGTTTCACCATTAAAGTAGCCACAAAGGTAGATATAGCCCGAATCGCTTATGGTAATGAAACTGCCTTTGTTTTCGGCTACACTTACCATGTGGTGAGCCCAAACCAAATTGCCTTCTGTATCGAGCTTCTGAAAGTAGGTATTCTCTTCGTCGGAGGTGCTGAGGTTATAAACGGCTTCGCCGGGGTCGAAATCCATTGTACCAATAAAATAGCCAACCGTATAGATGTTGCCAAGCGAGTCGATGGCAATGGAATTGGCTTGTCCTTCATTCCACCAGCCCTCGCCATCAATTTGTTTTGCCCAATCAAATACCTGGGCGTTTACATTGAAGAAAAGCATCGTAACTATGATGCACACAAAGGGACGGAGTATTTTTTTCATGGTTGTAATTTTTTGCCACCGCTCAAATGAATTTGAAAATGTCGGCTGATTTGTAAAGTATGCTGCGAAATAAAGCGAAAGACAAGCAAAATGAAAGATTTGCTTAACAAGAATCACGAAAAACACTTAACTATTCGGGAAATGCTATGAATATATTACTGATAATGAATAATGTATTTAAACATGCTTGTTTTTTTAGTTTTCAGTGATATTTCGGTAAACTGCCGGGGTTAAACCCGTATTTTTTTTGAATGTTTGATAAAAAGTGGTTGGATTGTTGAACCCGCAGCTTTCGGCAACAGCGTCCAGCGACCAATTTTTTTTCACCGGATCGAGTAGAATTTTTTTCGCCTCTTCAATCCTGTATGTGTTGATATAGGAATTGAAATTTAGTCCGGTTTTTTCTTTGATGGTCCGGGATACGTATTTTGTATTGGAATTAATACTTCGCGAAAGATAATCTATGGTGAGTTCAGGATTTTTGAATAGTTGGTCCTTGTTCATCAAAGCCGAAATATGGCTGTAGATGGTATTGCTTCCGGTATCTTCAATTTCTGATGTGCCTGGATTTTTTAGTTTCTCCCATCGGGCGGTTAGTTCACGATTCCGTTCAAAAAGTTGTTGGTTGTTGCTCTTTATCTTTCGCATTAAAAAGAACACGATTAAAAATGCCGAGGCAAAAAGCAGGGCAATAATCAGAGTAAAAAACAGGGTTCTGCTTTGCGATTTTAGCTGTAATTTCTGCATGTACAATTCCTGCTCCTTTTTACCGGTTTCGTACTTAACCTGCATTTCGCTAATTGTTCTGGTTCTTTTGCTTTTAAACAACTCCTGTTCGTTGGCAATGGCATCCTTCATAAACTTATCCGATAGAATAAAATCGCCCTTACGTGCATAAAGTCGCGACAGATTAAGCTGAATATATGTGAGCCAAACGTTGGATTTAAGGCTTTTAAGTTTGTTAAATGCCAGGCTCATAAGCTTTTCTGATTTTTCTAAATTGCCCAAATACATGGCATTTTTGCCAATCGAATACAAGGTAAAATAATATGCAGATGGGGAATTAACCGAATCGGCATACTGAAGCGCTTGTTCAAAATAATGGTCGGCCTCTGAAAATTGGCCTTTATCAAACAAAAGGGTTCCGAAATCATTCAGTATCTCCGACATTTTTGCCGAATCGTTATTGGCGTGTGCCAAATCGATGGCTTGTTTGTAGTAATCGTTTAAACGCTCATTGTTTTGGAGGTTTCCCTCGGCAATAAATAAATTTTGGTAAGCACTTATAATGTTTTCTTCATCCTGCATTTTCTGTAATACTGACAAAGAAATCCCGAGTATTTCAACCGCTTTATGGTATTCTTTCATTCGGATGTACAACATGCCTAGGTTTAACTGAGTCCGTGCCGTAAGCCATTCATCACCAAGCTGTTCGCTTGCTGAAATTGATTGAAAATAATAGTTGGCGGTTTTTTCATATTCACCCAGATATTCAAAACAAATGCCCACGTTGTTGGCACATCTGGCCCTGAATAAATTGGATGTACTACCCCAATTGCTTTCCATTGCTTTGGTGTAATAATCGGCAGATAAATTCCAATAATCCTGAAAATAATAAGCCAAAGCTGCATAATAATAGGAATAGGCCAGTAACGAGTCTCTCTGCAATTGTTTTGAAAGGTCAATGGATTCCATCGAATATTTGAGCGCCAAATTCGGGTTTTTAACCAGCAGTTTAACGATTGATTTGTGAAGCAGCTCGATTCGCTGATCACTTTGCGATTCAGGAATTAGCATGGCAAGACTATCGGTATCAGCACAAAAGGCAGTGAAATTAACAACCAGAATAAGCAAAGTAGCCACAAACTTAGATGTCGTTGTGCCGTAGGTGAAAACACCGTGGATGCAGTTAACTTCTTGGATAAAACACCTCTTCATAGGTCTGTCGGGCTCTGGCATTAAAACAAGCCATAAAGTTATAAAAAAAGCAACATGTTTCAATCACACGAATATTCGGCTACCGGAACAAAGCAAAGATATTGACAATAATATATTAACCGAAATCCTTGTATCATCCCCCAATGGGTAAAAACCCCCATTACCTCCTTCTTATTTTATATTTTCAGTATTTACACCCATTGATTGAAACTGTTGATCCATCTAGTTTTGCGGCCAAATGTTGCATATGAAACCAACCGTGATGAAAAAGTTTAGTCAAATGGTGTTCGCAGTTACAATTATGCTGTGCACAATTACTTCCCGGGCGCAAGTCGCCATCAACTCCACCGGTGCCTTGCCCGATGCCTCTGCTGCCCTCGATGTGAGTTCCAATACCAAAGGGATATTGATTCCCCGCATGACGGAAGCCGAACGTAATGCCATCTCAAGTCCCGTGGAAGGATTGATGATTTACCAAACAGATGGGGTTTCAGGGTTTTACTACCGATCTGCCACAACGTGGGCGGTGGTGGGCGCAGAAGCTTTGACCATCAACGATTTGAGTGATGCTCGTACAGGAGGGAACTCTGTTTTTATAGGCACAGGAGCTGGAGAAAATGATGATCTGGGGCATAATAGGAATACCTTCGTAGGGGAAAATTCAGGACAGACAAATACTAATGGATATGAAAATACTGCGGTTGGGTATAATTCACTTATCTCTAGTACCAGCTCTACACTCAATAGTGCTTTTGGGGTTGGGGCTATGTATTCATTGACAACAGGTTATGCAAATAGTGCATTTGGGTGTAATTCGTTGGGTGAGGTCACAACAGGAAACTCAAATTCAGCACTTGGCTATATGGCTGGACGTATGAATACCGGATCAGGAAATATATTTCTTGGTTTCTCAGCAGGGTATAACTCTTTAGGGGATAATAAACTTTATATTGAAAACTCCAATTCAGCTACTCCGCTTATTTATGGGGAGTTTGATAACGATCTGCTAAGAGTTAACGGAGATTTAAATATCACAAACGACCTTAGTATTGATAACGATCTTGATGTTACACACGATATTAACATAGGTGGTAATCTGGATGTAACGGGTAATATCGTTGGGTTATTAATTAACAGATTAAGTGATGCTTCAAGCGATGGCAGTTCCGTGTTTTTGGGAAATAACGCCGGAGCAACAGATGATGGAGCAAACCAGAATACGGGTGTTGGCATAACGGCACTTTACGGAAACATTACAGGAACTTCTAATACAGCCATTGGATATTCCGCATTATCCAACTCCAATGGCAACAACAATTCTGCGGTAGGCTACGGTACCTTAAATCAAAACGAAACGGGAAACAGCAATGTAGCTGTCGGTTACGAAGCCATCCGATCATTGGTTATCGGAGATTACAATACCGCTGTTGGATATCAAGCTCTTTTTCGTCCCACAACAGCTAATTATAATGCAGCTTTTGGGGCATACTCGCTCAACGACATCACCACCGGAACAGAAAACTCCGGGTTTGGCTATCAAACTTTACTCAACACCGAGGGTGGATCAAAAAATACAACGGTGGGTTTTCAGTCACTAAAAACAAATGTGTCGGGCAACAACAACACGGCCACGGGATATCAGGCACTTAGCAGCAATACCGCCGACAACAACAGTGGCTTTGGCACATCGGCACTTGCCGCCAACACTACAGGGTCCGGAAATGTGGCCATGGGTTATCAGGCCCTGGAGGTTTCAACAACGCGCGATGGTTTGGTAGCCATCGGCTATAAGGCTTTAGGTAGCAACGGCGCCTCTGCCTCCGGCTCACTCGGACAATACAATACCGCCGTGGGTTACGAAGCGCTAACTGCCAATACCACCGGATATAATAACACAGCCCTCGGTTACCAGTCGATGGTCGCGACAAATTCAGGCTATTATAATACGTCTGTGGGGTATAAGGCTTTACAGTCGAACACCAGCGGCGATTACAATATTGCCATGGGAAGTTCGGCTTTGGGAAGTGCCATTGGGGCAAACAATAATGTGGCTATCGGTGCCAACGCCGCCCTGAATATGACGGCCAGCGGAAATACAGCCATCGGCTACAACGCCATGCAGTATGCCACGGCTTCCACCTCAAGCACCGCCATCGGCAACAATGCGGGACCCTCTTCAACCACTACTTCACTCACCAATACCACAGCCATTGGTTACAACACAACGGTTACGGCACATAACACCATTCATCTGGGTAATAGTTCAATAAATGAGATTGCAGGAAACGTTTCCTGGAGCACCTATTCGGATAAAAGGTTTAAGAAAAACATTAACCACAATGTTCATGGATTGGATTTTATCATGAATTTAGAACCGGTAACCTATAATTGGGATGTGGAGAAATTGGATCAGTTTTGGGGTGTGGACGAGGACGTTAGTCAAAATCCGGAGGCACTTACATCGAGAGAAGAGCAGAAAAAAATCACTTATACAGGCTTTTTGGCTCAGGATGTTGAAGCGGCGGCGCAAAAAGTTGGGTACAATTTCAGTGGTGTGGTACATCCTCAAAACGATCAATCAATATACTCGGTGCGCTATGCCGAATTTGTGGTGCCGTTGGTGAAAGGAATGCAGGAGCAACAAGGACTTATTGAGCAGCAACAACAAATGCTCGAACATCAACAACAATTGATTGAGGCATTACAACAGGAAATAGCGCTTTTGAAAAATAAATAAACCGAAGGTAGGAAATTTGGTTTCGGGTCGGGTGAGCAAAAGGTGCTCACCTGACTTTTTTACGCCCTTATTTAGACGCCTCTCTAAATAAACCACGAGATAAATCACGTATGTTAAATGTTATATATTTACAACATTGTAACAACAGTTTCACGACCCAAAGATTGGAAGTATCATTTGACTCCAAAAAAACCCTTATGAAAAATCATTTCTCTTTTTTTCTTCTCACGATCCTGGCATTTTTGTCGGTGGAATTAACGGCACAGGTGGCCATAAATAACAACGGTGATGTGCCCGACGCTTCCTCGGCCCTCGACATTTCCTCTACCTCCAAGGGACTGCTTATCCCGCGCATGACCACAGCTGAGCGTGTGGCCATCGACTCTCCGGCCAACGGGTTGATTGTGTTTGATACCGACACAAAAAGCGTGTGGTTTTTTAGTTCCGGTCTGGCAGGTTGGATAAATGTTTATGGAAGTAACAAAAACATCGACACGCTATCTGATCTTGATGGCGATACCAGAATTCATGTAGAGTACTATGATGATGAGGACATGATTAGGATTTATACAGCAGGCACCGAATTTTTTAATCTGGATAGTGCCCGCATTGAAGTGCTCAATTCCGGGGGTTCCGTTTTTCTTGGCGAAAATGCCGGAAAAAAGGATGATTACAGCAGCAACAACAATGTTGCCGTAGGTAATTCGGCTCTCGAAGATAATATAGGCGGCAGTTATAATATCGCTATTGGAACGTTTGCGCTACAAACCAGTGTGGAAAAAACCGGAAATGTGGCAATGGGCTATAGTTCAATGCGATACTATAATGATGACCTTTCGCAGCAATCGTCCTACAATACCGCGATTGGCATGAACACCATGGTTGGAACATGGCCACCTTCAAACAATACCGGAATTTACAATGTTGCTCTTGGAGCCTTTGCACTCAATAAAAATACATCGGGTTCATATAACATGGGAGTAGGTTATTCGGCCTTAAAAAACAATACCGAAGGCAACAATAATACCGGCCTGGGGTATAGAGCATTACAATCCAATGTGGCCAATAGCCGGCAAACCGCCATCGGGTATCAGGCCATGTTTTATGCCGATGACCGGACAACAGGAAGAGAGGCCTACAATACTGCATTGGGTTATGAGGCTTTGATGGGAAGCAGCAATTCGTCTGTAAATATCGGGCAATATAACACCGCCATTGGGGATATTGCATTGACTTCCAATACTAACGGTGACAATAATACAGCAGTAGGCGCCAGCTCCTTATTGTCGAATACCTGGGGCAGTTCAAATATTGGTGTTGGCAAAAATGCGCTCGCGAATAATACAACGGGTAGTAATAATATAGCTATTGGTCAGGATGCTCTGGGAACCAATGTTTCGAATAGCATGAACACCGCCATAGGATACGATGCCATGGGAAACGCCGACAACGGTGGGGGATCCTATACTTATAACACAGCGCTTGGGTCTTACGCATTGCGAGGTGGCCTAACCCCGGCAAGCAATACAGGGAAAAGAAATACATCCATTGGGGCAAACTCAATGTTTTGGAATACTTCCGGCTCAGATAATGTCGCATTTGGTGAAAAGGCTTTATATTACAATACTTCGGGAACTTATAATACAGCCATCGGACAGGGCTCCTTATACAACAATAAGGCTAACAGCCGATCAACCGCCATTGGAGTCCAAGCCATGTACCGCGCCGATAACCGAACCACCGGTCGCGAAACCTATAACACGGCCATTGGTTTTTTGGCCTTAAGCGGAAGTTCATCAACAGCATCAAATACAGGACAATACAACACAGCCATTGGTGATATTGCTCTGGCAAGCAATTCAACCGGAGAAAAAAATGTTGCCGTAGGTGCATCTTCGCTTACAGGCAATACCACTGGCTATGAAAATGCGGCAATTGGTATGGAGGCTTTGTCGAATAATACTACCGGGCGATATAATACTGCTGTTGGTTCCGGCGCACTTTTGTCAAACAACGGTATGGGTTATAATACTGCTATAGGTTTTAATTCAATGTGTTTTGCCAATAGTTCAACAACCTCTTCAAATGCTGCAAATACTGCAGTGGGAGCAGAAGCTCTGCGAGGTAGTACTACTGCTGCTGCAAACACAGGAATTCAAAACGTTTCCATTGGTTCAAAAACCATGATAAATAGTACATCAGCTTCCAACAATACGGCTTTAGGCTATGGTGCCTTGTATTTAACCACGACCGGCAGTAATAATGTGGCCGTTGGAAATTTTTGCGGTGATGAAAACTACACAGGAAACTATAACATATTAATAGGTGATAATGTAAATGCACTAACTGGTTCATCATCCAACCAGCTCAACATCGGCAATACCATTTATGGAACCGGTATTTACCAAACAACCTATAAAATTGGCATTGGCACTTCCGCTCCTGAAGAGGAGTTGGATGTAAGGGGCGAGTTACAAGTGAAAAATAGTGCCGGACTTGGCAAAATTATTATTGATGGCACTTCAGGTAATTCTTCGTTGGAATTTAGAAATTCCGGAGCTTATGGAGGGGCTTTCGGTTACAATAGTACCAACGACAACCTGTTTTTATACCATGGAGGAAATGTAGTGCTTAAAAACGGACAATTTGGCGTGGGAACCACAACGCCCGGATACACCCTTCAAGTAGGAAACTCCGGCGACGGATCGTCGGCACGTGCCAATGCATGGAATACATTTTCTGACCGCCGCTGGAAAAAAAATATGGTCGTGATTGACCATCCCATCGAAAAACTCAACATGCTGAATGGGTACTACTACAACTGGAAAGAGGGTGAAGATCCTTCGGTTCAGGTGGGCGTGATTGCACAAGAAGTTGAAATGGCTCTTCCTGAAATTGTTTCAACGGATTCAGCAGGCTATAAGTCGGTGGATTATTCAAAGATTACCGCCTTGCTCATCGAGGTGAATAAAGCTCAACAGAAACAAATTGACGAATTAGTGAAAACCGTTGAAATTCAAAACAAAAAAATAGATCAGTTGTTAAAAACAGAAACTGAAAAATAAATAAACCGAAGGTAGGAAATTTGGTTTTTACGAAGCCTGTCCCTTGATTGAGACGGGCTTTTTTTTAAAACCACATTTCAATTGGGTCGTTTAAAACTCATCACTTATCTTTGACCTTTGTTTATTTCCTAAAACTAAACCAATGGACAAAAATCCCGAAGATATCGTCGATCAAAATTTAATTCAGGAGGATGGCGGCCGTTTGATTCAAACCAATTTGGGTGATTCAGGTTGGGGACAATTGATTTTTCCCTCTGAAAAAGAAACATATAATAAAACTGATCAAGGACTACGTGTGGTGGTTTTTGGTAGCTATTTGTTGGGGTATTTGCTGATGGAAACCCTCCAGGAGATGGAACGCCGAAACCCGACAAGGTTGAACATCGTTGGGCTCGTTACCGATGATCCGGCAAGCCCCTCGGCAAAAATTTCAGTAAAACGACGCATCTGGCGCAAATACAACCAAGAGGAAACCGTACACCTGGAAACAGCCATGATTGAAGCCGGACTTAAAAGTGGTGTGCCCGTATATACCGGAGCTGTAAAAACCGAATACTTCCGAAACCTGCTCAAAACCTGGAACCCTGATGTGATTCTGGTGTGTGTGTTCGGACAAATTATCGACGCTCCCATCATCAACTATCCAAAACAGGGCATTTATAACTTCCATCCTGCCGATCTGTTAGCAGGCCATGGCGCCGGTCCCCAGCCCTTTCAGGATTTAATCGACCGGCAAGCCACCACTTCCAAAGTAACCATCCACCAACTGACCACGGATTTGGATGCCGGCCCCATTCTGGGGCAATCGCCCCCCGTGAATGTTCGTTTTGCTGATGGAAGCCTGACGGACAATATCCTCGTACTGGACGATAAAATGCTGCAACCGGTGGATGTAATGGGCGCACTTTTGATGAAAACCTTGATTTTACATCACGAATCAGGTCGAAAAGGAGCCATCAAAAAATTGGATTTTGCCCGACATTTTCATGAGGAAATCAAAGATCGGCTCATGCAACCCGTACCTTCGAAAACACCCTCCAATCAATTGCCCGAACCTTCGGGTCATGTGGATTATGGATTAAACATCGATTAAGCCGGGTTCCATCAAAGCTTCCTGATAAACTCCTCCAAGTCAGCTTCCATGTCCAACCCCAGCTTTTTCTTAAGCCGGTAGCGGGAACTTTTGATGCTGTTGGGTGCCACATTGAGTACCGAAGCCATTTCCTTACTGTTCATGTTCAGCTTGATGAGGGCACACAGCCGGTGATCGTTGGTGGTCAATTCGGGATTGAGATCGTTGAGTTTCTTGTAAAAATCGCGGTTTACTTCTTCAAAATACAGCTTAAACACATCCCAGTCTTTATCAGACCGCAGACTCTGGTTAATTTGAAAGTTGATGCGTTTGAATTCGGGTTTGTCTTGAGCAGATGCCTTTCCTGAAAGGGTTTTCATATCTTCCTGAATTTGCTGCATCAGCGTATTTTTCTGCATCATGTGCAAGGCATGTGTGCTTAGTTGCTTGGATTTGTAGAGAATGGACTGTTGCAATTCCTCTTCCTTTATCTTGCTCTTTTCCAGTTCGGCCATGGCCAATTCTTTTTCCTTTTTGTGGTACAGTTCCTTCTGAAAATGTATCTCGCGGTCTTTTTTTCGCTTTTGCCAAACGAAAAAGGCGATGACAGCCGCTATAATCAAAATCAGAATAATTAAAGCAAAATAGTAACGTTGCCTGTTTTTAAGCAATTCCATTTCCAACTGTTGGTTGGCTTTTTCTTGTTTGAGCAGTGCGATTTCCTGTTCCTTTTTTTCGGTTTCAAAAATGGTTTGAAGTTCGTTGAAACGTTGGGTGTTGTCGGCATTGAAAAGACTGTCGTGGATGGAGGTATAGGCTTTGTGGTAGGCAAGCGACAGTTTAAAGTTGCCCTTGGCTTCATAAATTTGCGAAAGCAACTCACAGGTAACCTCTTCCAAATCCTTTTCATGGGTTTTTTTGGCCATTTCAAGCGCCTTTAACGCGTAGGTCAATGCCTTATCATATTGCTTAAGCCTGAAATACAAGCTGGCCAGGTTTTGTGTGGCATTAGACATAAGTCGCCAATCCTGCAAATTTTCGCTTAGAGTAAACGCTTCATTCAGAGCGTGTTCTGATTTTTCTAATTGGTTTAACCCGGCATAAAGACTGCTCAAATTGATTAGTGAAGTAGCTATTCCGTCGGGAAAATCCATGGCGCGACTAATCTTGAGCGATTGTTCGTAATTGGCGATGGCTTCGGTTGTGTCACCCATTCGCTTATAGGCTAATCCAATGTTGTTAAAACATTTACGCAGGTAAAAGGAGTCTTGCAGTACCACAAACTGTTCTTTGGCCTGATTGAAGAAATCAATGGCTTCCGTATTTTTATTCATGGTGGAATACACATTACCGATGTTGACCATTTCTTTGGCGATCAGCTTAGGCGAGGCATCGATTTCCAATTTTATCTGATACGATTGCAGGTGATAATACAACGATGAGTCGAACTTGCCCAGGTTGTGCAACGAAATGCCATAATTGGTCATCATGGTAGCCAAATGGCCTTTGTTGATGTCCGGCGAACCCTGGTGATGCAGATAGTAGGGAGGAAACAAATCGATGCCATTTTTGAACAAACTCGCCGATTCCATAAACAACCCTTTCTCTTGCAGCAACAAGCCCATCATGGTAGACGTTTTCATGATGCTAAGGGTGTCGTTGAACTGATGGTAGGCATGGAGGGCTTTTCCATAGTAGGAAATGGCCGAATCGGGCTTATTCATTTTGCGATAGCTTACGGCCAAACGATAGGCGATGTCGCCCAACGAAGAATCCTGAGCTTTTTCCGACAAAAGATAGGCATCCAGATAGTGCTGTAAACTTTGTGCGGGATCGGTTCGCTGGGTAACGTCGCCCAACTGAATCAGCGTTTCAATTCGTTCTGCTCCTTGCTGATGTGGCAACAAATTGGTGAGGCTGTCCGTCAGATTGATGCCCCAGGAAGGGCTCAAAAAGAAACAAAACAACAAAACGAGGAGCGTTTTTTGGTAGGCATCCGGCCAAAAGGGTTTCATAAAATTTGGTTTTAGCCAAATATACAACTATCCTGCTACATACCACCACGCCAAACGTTAATGTATTTGGTAACCATCCGGTACATACCGTATCTATCTGTTTTATAATTTTTTAATGAATAAAAAAGCGCAAAATGCCTACTATTTGCATACCAAAAATAAGCATCGTGCATACCCTTTGCCCACCTCAAATTTAAACAAACCGCCTCCGAACGCTTTATGTTTGCCGAAAATTAACGACCATGAATCAGTGCATTGTAAATATTGTTGGAAACCTGATTTTTGTCGCCTTCAACCAGGTAGTGGAAAATGGCAACATCGAAGTCTGGCAACCGCATAACAAAACAGTTCCCATTGCTCAATCCAATTTTAGAAAAACCAATTTTTTCAAAATTGCCATCCCTTCCGGAAAAGGCAAATACCGACTGGAAATAATGGCCGACGGAGAACATATTTCAAAACCCATCAGCATCAATTAACAAATGAAAAAACCCCTTCTAATTATTAAAATCAAAGGTAGGAAATTTGGTCAGCTCCATCCCGCTCTCCGCGGGATGGAGACAGGGGTTTTCAATACGAATATGCATAACCTAATTCTTTCAAAAATGAAAAAATCACTACTTTTTGTGGCCTTTGTACTCCTGATAACAAGCTCACTAACAGCTCAGGTGGCCATCAACACCACCGGCGACAACCCCGACCCGTCTGCCATCCTCGACCTGCAAAGCACCACCAAAGGCTTTTTGGTGCCACGCGTTACCAGCGCAGAGCGAAACCTCATCGGCACCACACAGAGCGGCTTGCTGGTTTACGACCTTACCACCGAAAGTTTCTGGTATTACGATAACACGCAGGCAGGTTGGGTTGATATGGGAAGCGGACCGGGGGTTACCTCCATCAACGATTTAAGTGATGCGATATCGGATGATTACAGTGTTTTTTTAGGTAAATATTCAGGAGTGAGTGATGATGGAACAAACAACAATACAGGTGTGGGCAGCTATTCACTTTTTAGTGTTACCAGTGGAGCAAACAATGTAGCAGTTGGCAGATTCAGCCTTGGTTTTACTACTACTGCCAGCAACAACATTGCCATAGGATATGGTGCAGCCTATAATAATACGACGGGATATTCAAATGTGGCCTTGGGAACATCCAGCCTGATTCGCAATACGAATCGCTCCAATCTCGTCGCCATAGGCGATTCAGCACTGTTCAACAACGGCAATGGCGCCATCTACAGTTATGAAGCCACGGCGAATACAGCCGTCGGGTCGAAGGCTTTGTACGCCAACACCAGAGGGTATTTGAATACAGCCTTGGGGTTCAATGCATTATACTCAAACACTACCGGACGTCAAAATACGGCCATCGGATATAAAAGTCAGGAGCTCACCACAATTGGTTATAATAATACTGCAATTGGTGATTTATCACTTACCAGCAATACCACCGGTTATTATAATACAGCTATCGGAAGCAATTCGATGGGCGATAACACGTTCGGATTCAACAATACAGGGGTAGGAATTGGCTCGCTGAGAAAAAATACAGAGGGGGATAGAAATGTTGGTGTGGGTTCAAGTGCTTTAAGCGAAAATTTGACAGGGAATGATAACACAGCTCTGGGTTCATACGCCGGAAAAGGCGTGGAAGGCAATAGTGTGTCAGGATGTGTATTTATTGGCTATTCCGCCGGAGAAAACAATACAAACGACAATAAATTGTTCATCGATAATTCAAACACATCAACACCCCTTATCGGTGGCGATTTTTCAACCAATCAGGTGGACATCAATGGTACGATAAAAATATCCGGAGGAAGCCCGGGGGCAAATAAAGTACTCACCTCTGATGCGGATGGCCTGGCAAGCTGGACCACACCCACCACCTATGCATCTTCTATCAACGATTTAAGTGATGCCATTTACGACAACACCAGTTTGTTCATGGGTTATTTATCCGGAGCAAATGATGATGGAGGCAACTACAACCTTGGCATTGGTCGTGAAGCACTTACAACGCTTACTACAGGTTTGCATAATACGGCGGTGGGCTATAAAGCACTCGCCACCTGCAATTCCAACGACAATACGGCTGTTGGAATAAATGCATTGAGATATACTACCACAGGAACCCAAAACACCTCCCTGGGGATGAATGCTTTGCAAAACAATACCACAGGATCGCATAATACCGGCGTAGGTTATGAAGCCCTTAAAACCAATACCGAGGGTAGCGAAAATACGGCCTTTGGGCAAGCTGCGTTGTACGCAAATACTTCCGGGGCAGCAAATGCTGCATTCGGATTCAACGCCAATTATCATAACACAACAGGTTTGGAAAATACCGCTTGTGGCGAAAACAGCCTGTACAACAACACCTCCGGCGGGGGTAATGTGGCCATAGGCTATGGCGCGCTCGAAAACAACGTTACAGGACACTGGAATACCGCCATCGGTCACAGTGCTTACGTAGCCTCCGGAAGTTACTTAAACTCCACCGCCATTGGTTATAATTCGCCCATCAACGGAAGCAATCAAATCCACCTGGGTAATACAAGTATCACTGAAATCAAAGGTCAGGTGTCGTTTACCACCTATTCGGATGGCCGGATTAAAGAAAATGTAAAAGAAAATGTGAAAGGACTGGATTTCATTCTAAAGTTGCGCCCGGTTACTTACCACATTAATCTGGATGAAGAAAACCGCATTCTGGGCATAACTGACAAAGTAAACCTGCCCAACAAATACGATATCGAGCAGGTGCTCAAAACGGGGTTTATAGCACAAGAGGTAGAGGCTGCTGCCCGCGAAGTTGACTATGATTTCAGCGGAATTCAAACACCAAAAAATGAACATGACCTGTATGGTTTATCATACGCCGAATTTGTAGTACCTCTTGTAAAATCCGTGCAGGAACTCAACGAAAAGCTGGAAAAAGAAAATGCTGAATTGAGAGCCCGCATCCAAAGATTGGAACAATTGTTAAATAAATAATCGATGTGGTGCCATAGATTGAAAATGGACGAATATTTCACCTATAACCAACAAATATTCAGAACTATCCATTCTCTTTTTGGCATAACAACGCTTTCACAAAAATCAATCAAATGAAAAAATTACTTTATTTACTGACCACATTAAGCATCTTGTTTTCAATGGGTTGCAAAAAAGACACGCCCGCCGATCCGGAACCTACGCCAACAGGTGATATCATCGTGGCCGAAAACACCCGTGTGATCGATCAACAAACCCGTGACATTATCACAGCCATCGACACCATCAGCTATACCCTCACCGTGAACGGAAGCAGCGAAATGATTGCCGGACTTCAGGTGGGCGATATTCTGGTCGACAGCACCTCAGCTTTGGCTCCCAACGGTTATTTGCGAAAAGTAACGTCCATCAGCCAAACCAAAGATGGTGAGGTGGTTATCAACACCGGACAGGCCTCCCTTACCGAGGCCGTAAACAAAGGCAGCATCAACTTCAACACGGGCAAAATTACCATGGCACATGTGAAATCGTACCAACTGGCCGACGGAGTAAGTTTGCAAAACCTCAAAAACACCGATTTCAATGTGTTTTCGTTCGACTACGACAAGGTGTTTGAAAACGAAAATGGCAAAATCACCATCACTGGCCACACGGATCTGGACATTGAATTTTTCTTCGACTTCGACTGGGATTTCGATTGGCTGGCCTTGCCTCCGCATCCCGTAGTTGAGAAATTTGAAACGGGGGTTGAAATCAACCAAAGTGCTTCTATCAGCTGTGTGTCCATGGCCGGAGCCGGAATGTCTGAAAGAATTTCGCTGGCTAAATTTTATTTCACTCCCTGGACGTTTATGGTAGGTCCCGTGCCTGTGGTGTTTGTTCCTCAAATTGAACTCTTTGTGGGAATGGATGGTGCCATCGTAGCCGTATATTCGGCTTCTGCCAGCGAAAATTTTACCGGCCGGCTCGGCACTTCTTATACCGATGACCATGGTTGGAACGAAATAGACGAAAAAACTTATACCACCGATTTTGTAGCCCCGAATTTGGATGCAGGAGCGCAGTTTACAACCCATGTTGGGCCAGAAATTGCACTTTTGCTTTACGGCATTGCCGGCCCTTCTGCCAATGTTACGGGTTGCAGTCGTGTGAGTGCACTCATGCACACAGGCACCCAAAACTGGGACCTCACCTTGCTGGTGGGTGCTCAAGCCTCGGTGGGTATTAAAATGGATCTGCTTGGCTTCAGCGAACCCTGGAGCAAGGATTTTTGCTTTTTTCAGGATACCGTATTGCACCTCCAGGATGAGCCTTTCGGTAACTACATTTACATCGCTACCCCTATCGAGGATCAAACCTTTCTGGTGGGCGATGAGGTTCAAATCACTACTTCGTTTACGGGTGAAACTCCTGATGAAGTGGAGTTTATCATCGATTACAACACGGTGTTCGTTGACACGGAAGCACCTTTTGAATATACCTGGAATACTGCCGGTTTCCCCGAGTTTGGCCACATTATTTACGTAGGTGCAAAAAAAGGAGGTGTGGAAATTGCCCATGACAATGTTTCCATAAATTTGGTCATTCCCGTTTGGGAACCCATCGACTTATCGGCATTGGGTTTGAATGAGAACACCGATGCCAACGACCTCTTTTTCATCAATACCACCAAAGGCTGGATGACTGTAAGCGGCCCGGGTGTGGGCAAAATTCTTTCAACTCAGGATGCCGGAATCAGTTGGAACGAAACCTATGCTTCGTCCACAGGATTGTTGCAAGTAATGATGTACAACGATCAGGGTGAAGGAGTTTTTCTGAATGCACTAAATAAAGTAATGGGAACCACAGACGGCGGAGCTACCTTGTCCGAACTCACTTATGGTCAGTTTAGTCAACCCACCTTTCAGTGGAAAAACATTTTTGGTCTGGCCTCCAACAACGATGGCGAAATTGTGGCCGTGGGCAAAGATACCGGCATTCCGTATCATTTCAGGATATACCGTGCCGAAATGGCCTTCCATACACCAACCGGATATTTTGAAGTACCTTATCCCAATGAATATGGAACCCCACCTAAAATCATTATGAACGGTAACAGCGGTTTTTTGTATGATATTTACAACGAAGACGAACCCAACGCCTCCTACTTTATGACCACCACAGATGGAGGTGTTTCCTGGCAGGGTGGCGAGTTCGATGTGGTAACAAGCAATGCCCGGCTCCACGATGCCCACATGCCCGACCAAGACCATGTGTGGATTGTAGGTGAAGAAAACAACAATGCCATCGTGGTGATGTCCGACAACGGAGGACAAAGCTGGACCAAAGTGGACCTAACCGGAACACCTCCATTCAGCTCCGTACAATTTACCAGCACCGACGAAGGGTATGCCACCATGGGCACCTGGAGCGATGAATTTGAAGCCAAAGTATATCGCACCATCGATGGGGGACATAGCTGGGAACCCCTGATCGATACCCGAGGCAAATACGGCATGAGCAGCGTGTTCTTCCTCGGTCAGGATTTTGGCGTGGTAAGCGGTAAAGGATCCCGGATAATGCGATACTCGGTGGGTAAATAACCTCTAACAACACGGCGCGATCATTTCATCAATCATATAACACCTGATTTTCTATCTGCTAAAATTATTTATATGGCCATCTGTCACCTCCCATGATGATAGATGGCCATTTTTGGCTTATGTCTGATTTCTGATTTAATCAAAAAATATTTCTTACCTTGGTCACAAAAAAACATGAGTCCGAATCATTTATTCATGCTCGAAAAAGCCCGGAAATATTGCGCCTATCAGGAACGGTGCATGTTCGATGTAAAAACAAAACTTGATAGCTGGAAAGTGGACGAATCCGTTGCTGCCAAAGTAATTCAGGAGCTCGAAAAAGAGGGGTTTCTGGATGAAGAACGCTATGCCATGGTGTTTGCCACCGGAAAACTTCGTCACAACCGCTGGGGCAAAAACAAAATTATTTTCGCTTTAAAGCAAAAACAAGTCCCCGATCTGTACATACAAATGGCAATCAATTCATTGGATGATGACGAATATCTGTCGGTACTTAAAACCGTGATATCCAACAAACAAGCCATAGAAGCACTTACCTACAACGAACAAGCGAAGTTGGTTAAATACGCACAGCAAAAAGGATTTCAGCCTGCGCTGGCCTGGAAAGTAGTAAAAGGGGAGTTATAAACCTTACAGGTGTTGGTGGTTGCCCTCAAATGGCTACTTTTGTAAAAAAATTAATTGCTATGTTTACAACAGAGGGTAAGAAACTTCTTGCCGAGAGGCTCGATGCCTTGAGGAGGTATCTTTGACGTTGATCGAAAAAAGGTAGAGATAGAAGAAGAAGAAGAAAAAACACAGTCGCCCGACTTTTGGGACGATCCCAAAAAAGCAGAACAGATTCTTAAAAAAATTAAGGACAAAAAACGTTGGGTGGAAGGATATCTGGAAGCCGAAGAAGCTTTCAACGACTTGCAAGTACTCTACGAGTTTTATACCGAAGGTGAAACCTCTCAGGAAGAACTCGACACCCAATACCAACAGGTGGAAACCAAAGTGGGCGATCTGGAATTTTTGCAGATGCTCAGCAACAAAGAAGACGCCTTTGATGCCATCCTGAAAATAAACCCGGGTGCCGGAGGTACCGAAAGTCAGGATTGGGCCGAAATGCTCATGCGTATGTACATCCGCTACGGCGAACGTCATAACTTCAAGGTGAAGGAGCTTGACTATCAGGAAGGCGATGTGGCGGGTATTAAGTCCGTAACGCTGCAAATAGAAGGGGAATATGCCTTTGGCTACCTCAAGGGTGAAAACGGCGTACACCGACTGGTACGTTTATCGCCCTTCGACTCGGCCAACCGCCGCCATACCAGCTTTGCCTCGGTGTATGTGTATCCTGTGATCGACGATACCATCACCATCCAAATCAATCCCGCCGACATCAGTTGGGACACATTCCGCTCCAGCGGTCCCGGCGGACAAAATGTAAACAAAGTAGAAACCGCTGTCCGGCTTCGGCACGAACCCTCAGGGTTGGTCATCGAATGTCAGGAAACCCGCTCACAAGGCCAAAATCGTGAAAAAGCCCTGCAAATGTTGCGCTCTCAACTTTACGAAATAGAACTGCGCAAAAAGCAAGAAGCCATCGACGAAATTGAAGGCAACAAAAAGAAAATCGAATGGGGATCGCAAATCAGGTCATACACCCTGCATCCGTATAAACTGATAAAAGATGTACGTACCTCGCACGAAACCAGCAATGTGCAGGATGTGCTGGACGGCGATTTGGATGAGTTTATTAAAGCGTATCTGATGCTTTATAGTGAGAATAGTAAATAAATTAATCCTGTCAGGTTTTATAAACCTGACAGGATTTATCTCTTACTCCATCTTCAAAATCACCGACTCCAGTGGTTTCAAATCAACCCGAACGCTGGCTCCGGTTTTGTCCACTTTTAGCTTGTAATCTGATTTGCCGGAGAGCAAATCGGTCATGGAATATATACCCGGTTTGAGTTGCCATTGGTTGATCAGATCCCAATCCAATGACACTGAAAAACCAAATGTGCTGTCGGCATCAAAGTTGGAAACCACCAGCAGTTTTTCATGGTCATCCCACCTGACGAAGGAAAATACACGGTCGTTGTAATAGGGTGTGTGGGCCCGGTTGTGGCGGTGAATTTCCTTGTAATGTCCGGTAAAGGCGGAATGATCCTTTACCGTATTCAGTAATTTCACATAAAAAGCACGCAATTCACGCTCTTTCGGTGTCAATTGTCCACCATCGAATGCGCCATTGTTCATCCAGCGCTGGTGGTTGGGCACCCCCCAGTAATCGAAAATGGTGGTACGGGTTTCGGAACCAAATCCCGGATTTCCATCGCCGGGTTCGCCCACTTCTTGTCCAAAATAAACCATGGTAGGTGAGGTACTGATGCAAGCAGACACCACCATGGCCGGCCTACCCTTTTCAGCATTTCCGGCAAAGCCTTTTGATGCAATGCGCTGCTCGTCATGGTTTTCCAAAAAGTGCAACATGTGGTGTTCAATGTCGGCCAAACCTTCCTGAATGGGGACTAGGTTGTCGGTGCTGCCATGCCCCTGCATGATGTGTTTCAGGGTATCGTACAGCTCCACTTTATCGTAGAGGTAATCCATTTTGCCTTTTTGAATGTACTCGCGGTAAAGCCCCGGATTATACACCTCAGCCATAAGGAAGGCCTCCGGATTTTTCATTTTAATGGACGAATTCATAAAACTCCAAAACTCCACCGGCACCATTTCGGCCATGTCATAGCGAAACCCATCCACACCTTTATCTGTCCAGTAAAGGGCAATGTCGCGGAATTTTCTCCATGAATCGGGCACTTGCTTATCGGCCCAGAAAGCCGCATGTTCCTTGTAGTCTTTGTGGGCATATTCCTCGGGGAGGGTTTCAAAATCTTTGGAGCCGTCGGGACGGATGCCATAATTAATCTTCACGGTTTCGTACCAATCGTAAAAACCGGGTTTGGCTTCGCGCGATCCGTTTCCGGTCCATTTGGCCGGACTTTCATGAAATTGATGATCGGAAAGCGGATTGGCTTCCCCGCCAAGGGGCAGATAACCATTCAGAAAATCGGGTACCTGAAAATCCTGTCCGGGGATATAGTAAAAATTGTTGTCGCGGGCATATTCCACGGAAGTGTCGTCGTCAGCACCAAAATCTTTTGTTCCTTCGGGGTTGGTAACCGATTGATAATTACGGGCTACGTGGTTGGGGACAATGTCTATAACCACCTTCATGCCGAGGTTGTGGGTACGTTGGATGAGGGCTTCAAACTCCTCCAAACGATGGGCCGGATCCACTGCCAGATCGGGGTTGACATTGTAGTAGTCCTTTACCGCGTAGGGCGACCCCGCACGACCTTTCACTACATCCGGATCGTCGTTGGAAATGCCATAGGCTGTATAATCGCGTATCACATCATGGTGAGGGACACCTGTGTACCAAATGTGGGTAATGCCCATATTTTTTATTTCAGTGAGCGCTTTGTCGTCGAAATCGTTAAACTTGCCCACGCCGTTTTCTTCGATGGTTCCCCAGGCTTTGTTGGTGGTGTTTTTATTTCCGAAAAGGCGTGTAAACACCTGATATACATTGATTTTTTGTGTTTTTGATTCTTTCATTTCTTTGGTTGTTGGCTGTTGGCACGACAGGAGGAGCCATGAGAGCATCAAGGTGCCGAGGATAAGTTGAAGTAGGGTTTTTTTCATGGGAGATTATTTGGTCATTGTTGTTATTTTAAAACCTGACAGGTTTTAAAAACCTGTCAGGTTTTATCATCCGCCTAATATTCTGATTAAATCATCGTTCATATAAAAAACCTGTTTACCATCTTGTTTAGGGCTCACAATCTGCAATTTAACAAGATCGGACATATATTTGGTGAGGGTGGTTCGGCTGGTACGACCAAGAATTCTCTCCAACAATGCGGGTTTGATATAGGGCTGCGAAAACAGCGCCTCATTTAATTCCTTATTGTACCATTTCAGGTGTTCATTGCCATATTCGAGGGTAGCATTCATTTGAATAATAATCTCGTCGATCAGTTGATTGGTAAGGGCCGCGGTTTGACCAACACCCTCCAACATGAAGAGAATCCAGGTTTTCCAGGCATTTCGTTGGGTTACTCCTGCAAGATGATGATAATAGTCGTTTTTGTTTTGAATAATATATTTACTGAGGTACAATACGGGGTGCGACAACAAGCCCTGATTCACCAAATAAAGAAGATTAATCACGCGACCGGTTCGTCCGTTACCATCGGTAAAGGGATGGATGGCTTCAAATTGATAATGTCCTATCACCATCTTGAGCAGGGGATCCAACGAATCCTGACGGTTGTTTAAAAACTCGAGTAAATTGGTAATTTTTGCTTCTATCACGCCCTTGCCACGAGGAGGAGTGAAGACAATTTCACCCGGCTTAAACTCGCTTTGCCCCCTCTTAATTGTGGTCTGCGATTGTGGAGAACGAAAACCTTGATTGGTGTTTTTAATTTGCTGATAAACCTGAAGTATGGCCTCGGTATCCAATTGGTTTTCGCTCTTAATATGTTGATATCCTGTCCACAAAGCCTCCCTATACCTTAGAACTTCTTTAATATTAGGTTTGGCGTTTTCCTCCCTGATGGTTTCTGAAACAGCCTTGTAAAGTTCATCGTTGGTGGTGAAAATATGCTCTATTTCCGACGAACTTCTGGCTTCCTGTAAACTAATCGTGTTTACTAACATGTATGGGTTCGGAAGCCGAAGTATATTTTTATTGAGCTCCGCCAAGGCTCTACTGGCCAGTCCCCATTTGGTAAGTACTTCATTGTCAATTATCTCCCCCGCTGGAGGTAACAAAGGTAAATCGTTGTAGGGTATGTTTCTGTCAAACATTTATTTGTTCAGATTTTATACGTTTTCTGGACACGTTGCAAATATATGTCCATTAATCGGACTTTTTAACTTTATATGTCCATTTTTTACACAATAATTGGACATGACATCGATTTGTGTCCAGAATATGAACCCTGTCAGAGTTCAAACCTTTCTACTCCATCAAACTCAAAGCAAAACCGCCTCCCGGGGCCAGATGGATATCCAGAACGGTTTGGTTGGTGACGTCCATTTTCTCAATTTCGTACGCGGTGGGGTTGTCGTTCCAATGGGCATCGGGGGCATCTTTGTACAGGATGGCGTGGTAGGTTTTTCCGGCAGGTAAAAAGTCGAGACTGATGGACATGTCGCGGGCGTTTTCATCGGTAATACCTCCCACAAACCAGTTGTTGCTGTTGCGGTCCTGACGGGCAATGGTCACATAGTCGCCCACCTCACCATTGAGTACCTTGGTTTGTTCCCAGGTAACGGGCACATCTTCAATAAACTGAAAGGCCGGATGACCTTTGTAGTTGTCGATTAGGTCGGCGGCCATTTGTATGGGGCTGTTAATCACCACGTAAAGAGCCAATTGTTGTGCTATGGTGGTATTTACCTGATTATTGGGACGATAGGGATCGAGTTTGATATTAAAAATACCGGGAGTATAATCGATGGGACCTGCCAGCATGCGCGTGAACGCCACAATGGGCAAATGTTCGGGCGGATTGCCGCCATCCTGTGCCCAGGCGTTGAATTCCTGTCCACGCAACCCCTCACGAGAGATAAAATTAGGGAAGGTACGTCGTAAACCGGTGGCCTTGATGGGTTCGTGGGCATCCACGGCAATGTGGTATTTGGCGGCTTCTTGCACCACTTTTTGGTAATGGTTTACCATGTACTGTCCGTGGTGGTATTCGCCTTTGGGAAGAATTTTTCCCACATATCCGGTTTTTACGGCATGAATGCCCAATTTGTTCATCAGTTTAAAGGCCGTATCCATCTGTTTGGTGTAGGTCTGGGTAGCTGAAGAGGTTTCGTGGTGCATGATAATTTCCACGCCCTTTTTCTTGCCGTAGTTAACTACTTCTTCCAAATCGTAATCGGGGTAAGGAGTTACAAAATCGAAAACGCCCTCACGGTCTTCAAAACCTATCCAGTGTTCCCAGCCGGTGTTCCAGCCCTCCACCAGTAGTCCGCGGATATGATGTTCTGAAGCAAAATCGATTAATTCCTTGGCATATTCGGTGGTGGCACCATGATTGCCGCTGGCATAGTCCCAGGTTTTGCGGTTGAGGTGCATGTCCCACCAAATGCCGATGTATTTCATGGGTTCCACCCAGCTCACGTCGCCAAGCTTGTTGGGCTCGTTGAGGTTAACAATCAAATCCGATTCGATGAGTCCGGCGGCATCTGGCGAAATCTGGATGGTGCGCCAGGGAGTAAAAGCCGGGGTGCGTTGCCGAACTTTATAGGGAAAATTGTCAGAGCCCACCAAACAGCTTTTAAAACTGTGGTTTGCGGTGTCCACCAAAAGTGTCATGTCGCTGTAGTTGACCAACACAGCCTCATGGATACTGAGGTGCAATCCGCTGTCGGTAATCATGGTGATGGGCGTATTCACGGCGTTATTGGGTATATTGCTCTGAGCCAGACCATTATCAGTATATTTGAATGCGTTTATCTCCGACACTTTGGAAGTGGTGTACAAATGCTCGTAAATATCCCAATCGCCGGGACCCCAAAAGGCTTTGTAATCGCCGGCCAGATTGAACTCCGTATTTTCTTCTGTAATCAACACCTCTTTTAGATTTTTTTGCGGAAGGATGATGTATCGAAAGCCCACCCCATCGTCGTAAACCATGAAAACAATGCTCATTTCACGTTTTAAGCCCGATTGTTCTACCAGGTCGAGAATCGCCTCGTTGTAGTTGTTTTTCACTTCACGTTTTTCGCCCCAGGGCATTTCCCAGGGTTTGTTTACCCCGCTAAGTCGTCGCGCTTTTTTTACCGAAAAATCCTTATCCAAAGGTGGTTGATCCTTTAGTTCAAAACCCATGGCACTGGGCAGAATAACTTGCTGTCCGTCGTAGGAAACGGCATAATGAGGTATTCCTTGTTCGTCCAACGTAAACATCACCTGCACCTTTTTGTCAGGCGAATCAACCAAAAGTTGATAAGTGGAAGCAGGTTTTTCCTGACATGAATACATCATTACAGCGATGAGTGAAAAAAGAAGAATATTTACTTTTAGGTTTTTCATGGAGCGAAGAATTAATGTTTCCACAAAAATAAGGAGAGTTTTTGGAGGAGAAAGATTTATTTTTCAGAAGGTTTGAGCTTGTGAATGGCCCAAAAGCAAAATACCCTCTTCAAATGGTATTCATTTGATTTATAACATTAGTTATAAGATCGTTATAAAACTAATTATCATTCTATTAATATACAGATTAAGTATCTGATGGTTTACTCAACAATAAAAGACCCCTGTGAAATCACCTCTTTTCTACCTGTTAATTGATAATTATAAATTCCCGAAGAATAGTTCCTAACATCAACCTCCAACTGTTTTTCCTGAAACGTTTTTGAAAATACTAACTTACCCGAAATATTGAAAATTGTTAGTTTGAGGTTTTCTTTTGTAAAATCTTTTTTAGTAAAGACAATCTTTTCAGAGGCCGGATTGGGAAATACCGTCACGTATTCCTTTGAGGAAATTATTTCGTCGGTTGACACGGGGTACACAATAATTTTATAAAGATCAGGACCTTCAAAAGAACAACCTGCAGTGTCGGTAACAGTAGGATAATAGTCTATGCTATAGTCAGGTTTTGCCCAAAAATTGAGGTGTGTTGAATCTTGCAATCCATGATTGGGTCGCCATAAATATTGTAAAGGAGGCATCCCACCACCTACATTCGACCCCATATTTAACAAAATTGAATCGCCTTGATTGACACTAAAAATATACATTTGCATAGTATAATTGAAAATGGAATAGTAAAGCTCCATGGTATCTTTGCTCACATTGTTATCGGCATCTTTGATTGTTAATATCAATCTGAAATTATTTAGCAAATCATTGTTTACAACTGTTGGATTGGCTAGTGTGGTGTCATTTAAAATTTCGGAGGCTGTGGTAACAAAAGTAAGTGTTCCAATAGTTATTTCATATCTGCCCTCCCACGTATAGGTAAATGGAGGTGTTCCGGACACAGCCGTTGGGTTTCCTCCTATCTGTATAGGCTCAAGGCCATCATTTCCAATACAAACTACCTTATCAGGCCCGGCATCAGCAACACATTGGGCAAATAGTTGAAGTCCCGGAATAAGAATTAATCCAAGAAGCAAAAGAATTGTGTTTTTCATTTTTGGTTGTTTTTAATATTTAATCATAGGTCTTTTTCCTCTATCTTCTGGCACATTTTAGGTAATATCATCGTCACTCAAAAGTAAGACAGAAATAAAAGAGTTTACCCCTACTCATCGGTGAAAAATGTTCACATTGCCGATTTCACAAAGTATAAAAAACTGCAAAACACCAAAAGGCAAACAGAAAAGTGTTTTTGCACGGACAAGCCATAATAATAATTTATCACAATAATTTATAATAAAATTGCGTTCTAATAAGCGAGCGGCCTAATGCAATTTCTTGTTGGCCAGCCGTATAACAAATGTTCATAAAACTGCTTGTATGATTTAAAGCTACATTAAGTATAAGATAATTAACCGAAATGGCCTCGCCGCTGTTTCTATCTATTAACCAACAAATACTGAAATGGAAGCACGAAAATCAAAAAAAGCAGATCTGGAAAACAAACGCTCCCTGTTTTTTCAAATCGGACTGATTGTTACACTGATAGCCGTATTCATGGCCTTTGAATACAAGAGCTACGAAAAACTTACCTCTGAGGGTTGGGGCACTTACGTGGACAATACCGTGGAAGAGAAAATACCCATTACCGTACAACCAAAAAAAGTAATGCCCTTACCTCCTCCTCCCCAGTCGCACATTGAAATTGTGGATGATACCCAAGATACCCCCGATGAGGTAGTTGTGGACGCAAACGTGACTGATGACACCCAAAATGCTGATCCCATTCCACCCATGCAGGACGAACCACAAATTATCGACAATACCCCCATCGCCATTCCACAATTTATGCCCGAGTTCCCCGGCGGTTTGTCACAACTTTATGCCTTTATGGGAAAGAACATAAAATATCCGCAATTGGCAAAAGAAACCAATATTCAAGGTACCGTATTTGTCAATTTTATTGTGGAAAAGGATGGCAGTATTTCCAATGTAACCATACTGAGAAGCATCGGCGGTGGCTGCGACGAAGAAGCCATACGTGTGGTGCAAGCCATGCCCAAATGGAAACCCGGAATGCAAATGGGCGAACCCGTTAGAGTTTCCTACAACCTTCCGGTGAAATTTACCCTGCACTAGGTTGCTGTGGGTTTGTTTTGAAACATGGTTCCATACCGCTGAAAATTGGCTGCCTTACCCTTCAGGGTTAAACATTGGCTGACCCCGGAGTAGATAAACCTGACAGGTTGCGGAAACCTGTCAGGTTTACGTTTGCTCCCGCCGTCCGATAATCCCCTCCCCAGCTTCAAGTGTCCACGCTTGAAGTCAATCCCCTCGCCTCCCTGCACAACAATTAATAAATGTTAAAAAATTTGCCCACCCCAACCGCCCTGCCTAATTTGGCTTAAATTTTCATTAACACTCCGCGCCATGATTACCGATGCTCAAACCAATTTTGTGTGGTTTTCCGAACTGCTTCGCCAAAAACCGGAATACCATTTGTTTCACAAGCAACTTGCTGCCTTGTTGCAGAAGCACAGCATACCTCACGACTATCTCCAAGAAACCAACGACATCTGGTGCCGCGACTACATGCCGGTACAAGTAAGCCTAAACAACTATGTTGATTTTTGCTACGATCCTGATTATCTATTGGATATGGAGGGACGAAATCTGAAAACCTATGCCGACGTGGTATGCGAAAGTATGGGGTTGAAAGCCCGGAAATCGAACATCCTGCTGGATGGCGGTAATGTGATTAAAGGAAACAATTGTGTTATCCTTACCGACAAGGTGCTGATTGAAAACAGGTTGCATTTTACCGCAGACAGGCTCATCGGGCAACTTTCCGAATTGTTTGAAGTGGACAAAGTGGTGCTGATACCACGTGATCCGGATGATGAATATGGGCACGCCGATGGCATGATCAGGTTTGTTAACGACCACCGGGTGCTAATCAATGGATATTTTCGGGAATACAAGCCGGCTTTCAAAAAAGCATTTTTTGGCGCATTGGAAAAAAACGGACTCGACTACACCGAATTAAAATATGATGTGGAACATCCCGACGAGAAAAGCAATTGGGCTTATATCAACTACTTGCACATGGAAAATTTGTTGTTGATTCCACAATTGGGCTTGGAAGAAGATACCCAGGCTTGGCAACAAATCAGTCGGGTATTTCCGGAATACGCTGCCAAAGGGACTTTTGAAATGCTGGATGCCACGCCTGTTATTCAACATGGAGGTGGGTTGAATTGTGTGTCGTGGAATGTGAAAATATGACACCTGACTGCTAATTGGGAGTTGATTCATTGCTTCTCAAGCAGTTTATGTGTATATTTGTACCGTTTTATGTGTAAAAAAGGAAGAAATGCGAACAAATATTGTAATAGATGACGAACTGCTTGAACGCGCCATTTCGTTAAGCCAACACAAAACCAAAAAGGCCGTGGTAGCGGAAGCTTTGGAATTACTGGTTAAATTTAAGGAGCAACTTAAAATAAGAGAACTTCGTGGTAAATTAACCTGGACAGGTGATCTGGAACAAATGCGACTTGACTAATGATATTGGTTGACACCTCGGTCTGGATTGACTATTTCAATGGTAAAATCAATGAGCATACCAACAAACTGGAGCAAATTCTGGCTACCGAACAAATAATCATAGGAGACATCATTCTCGCTGAAATATTGCAGGGCTTTCGTGATGATTCAGATTTCGACCAGGCAAAAAAAGCACTTGGCTACTTCCATTGTCATTCCCTTTCCAATAAAGAAATAGCCATTAAAAGTGCTGAAAATTTTCGGTATTTGAGAAAAAAAGGAATCACTATCAGGAAAACAACGGATATGCTCATCGGTACTTTTTGCATAGAAAACAATGTGAAGCTACTGCATCATGACAAAGACTTTTTACCATTGATGGAGCTGGGGCTGGAGTTGGTTGAGGTATAACTACCTTAATGGTTGAGCCTACTCACTCAAATCAACCCTCACCAAAAGCGCCGTCGAAAGGGAGGCCATCACCAGTTTTAACTCATCGGAAACGTCATTTTTTAATACCACGGTTCCTTTGTTGTACAACGAAACCACCCCAATGGGCTGACCGTTGAGCCTGAATTCCCAACCTTGCAGGGTTTGTAACAATTTGGGGATTTTTTTACCCTCCAGTTCGGTAATCCCAAACAACTCTATCAACTCTTCGTTGCCTTTTCTGATAAAACCTTTGGAGGACGCACTTTCGGGCACAGCATCGGGGTCGAGGATGATAAACTCCCACAGGGACGAATCGGCGACCAACTCAATGCTTCCGGTAAAACAGTTTTTAAAATCCATGCCTACGGAAAGCAGATTTTTGACGATCTCGATGTCTGCTTTGGACAGTTCACCCAAACAAGCCACTTCAGCTTCTGCCTGGTTGGGATCGTACTGGGTAAAGCTAAATTTTTGGCTTGCCTTACTCACACTTTTGGCACCGGAGGTAAAGGTGGAAGTTTTGGTCCATCCTTTTTTAATCTTGGAAGTGCTAAAACCACCAAAGGTAATCACCTGATTGAATTGCTTTCCCCACCTTCCTTTTACGGGCAATATTTCCACGTTGTTTTTTAATCCTTCTGGCAACTTCACATCTTGGGACATTCCAACACCAACCATCAGGCAAAGGGAAAGGCAAATAGCTAAGGACAAATTATTTTTCATGGGGCTAAAATTGATGGGGCAAGTTAACTATTTATCATCACGCGCAAACAATATTTTGGAAGAAAAGGACAGGATAAATTTAGTACGCCAATCACTTCTGCTTTTTGCAAAAAAAGGGCCTGTCTGAAGGAACTAACTAACCCGACAAATCTTCATTTACAATACCGATTCCATTTACTTGCAAAACTTCGCAACAAGTTCGTTGGCTTCCTGATTGCCGAGTTTTTGTGCCATTTCAAACTGAGCGCATGCGTTGGCATGATCGTTCATTTTCAAATACAAATAGGCCATGTTGATATAAATATTTGGATTGTTCGACTGCAATGTCTGTGCACGGCCAAAATCGCTCAATGCCTTTTAGTAACTTTAGGTTTTTGAATATACAATACCGAGTTTTGTATAAGCAAATACAAACTAATGGTCATTCATATGACTTTACAAAATCGGCCAAAACAAAAAAGAAACCGAAATATCGCAATGGTATATTGGACGGCTCACAATAACACCTCTGGATGGCAGCCCGTATCAACAAATCAAGAAAAAACTGAGCCAAGCAGTACTCGATGGGAAAGAAACCTCTTACTTTATTTGGATACAAATTGATTCCGACACAATGAAACGAGAGCAAAACCCAAGAATATAATATACTAACATATAAGTGAATAGGAAAGTTCGAACGGCAAAGTAATACTGATTAAGCACTTCAAAACAGCTCCCTACTTGCAATTCTAAAAGAGCAAATATTCCAATAAATAAAAGATAACAACATCAGAGGAAGTATCTTCATTACCAACCTTGAAATTATCTTTCGGATATAATGCCAATCTAAGACCCTAATGGCGATTGGAAAAATATTCTTCTGAAGCTTGCTAAACAACGATGTCATAAAAAAACCATGAACCCAACACACAATAATTTCGTACTTTAGCGCCCTGTATGGCAACCGGAAACGATCATAACC
The DNA here is from genome assembly GCA_965140775.1 of Bacteroidales bacterium. Lineage (GTDB taxonomy): Bacteria > Bacteroidota > Bacteroidia > Bacteroidales > F082 > UBA6244. The sequence continues at coordinate 4,516,727 of OZ223471.1, forward strand.
AACAACGACGGGTGAGCAGTGCTTACCTCACCTCAGCCATCAGCATTACGCTGGTGCTTTTTACATTGGGGTTTTTGGGCATGGTGTTGCTGCACGCCCAAAACCTGTCCAACTACATACTGGAACACATTGGTTTTGAAATTATTATGACCGACAACGTGAAGGAAGCCGAAATACTTCAACTGCAAAAATCGTTGGATGCCCAACCTTTTGTCAAGTCCACCGAATACATCACCAAAGAGGAAGCCACACGTCGTTTGACTGATTTGTTGGGAGAGGAATTTACCGGATTTATGGGCAAGGACGACAACCCGTTGCTGCCATCGGTGGATGTTCGGTTTAAAGCCCCCTGGGCCAAAAGCGACAGCATTGCCAAAATAGAGCAATGGGTGCTGGCCAATCCACAGGTGAAGGAGGTGTATTACCAAAAATCGATGGTACACCTGATCAACAACAATTTGCAAAAAATTACCCTGGCACTCATGGGTTTCAGCCTGCTTTTATTCATCATCGCCATGGCCCTCATCAACAACACCATCCGGTTGTCGGTGTTTTCCAAGCGGTTTATTATTCGCAGCATGCAATTGGTGGGTGCCACCGAGGGATTTATCCGTAAGCCTTTCTTGCTCTTGGGCATGGCTCAGGGAGTAATCAGTGCTTTGTTGGCCATATTTTTACTTTACGGAATCATGCAAGCCATGCTCAACCAAATACCTGAACTGGCCGTGCTGAGCAGCATGGAAACCAGATTATATTTGTATTTGGGCATTTTAATCACAGGAATACTCATTACCGGAGCCTCCACCTACGTGGCTGTATCCAGATTTCTCCACATGAAATCGGATAATTTATATGGTTAAAGTCCATTTTAACAACCTTTAAGAACCCCATTTCCGTAAAATCCCAAATAATAGCCCTTTGAAAGGGTATTTCTTTTATTTTTGGCAAAAAAATATCAAGTCATGGCAGAAAATATTCAAAAAAATATGGAGAAAGGAGAATTACACGGATTTGCCTTTCAAAAAATAAACTACCTGTTGTTGATTACCGGTTTGGTGGTACTGCTCATCGGGTTTTTGCTCATGATTGGGGGTGGTTCCACCGACCCGGATGTGTTTAGCAATGAATTGTTTAGCTTTGGTCGTTGGACGTTGGCTCCTATCCTGATTCTATTGGGTTATGTTATTGAAATAGCGGCTATTATGTACCGTGGAAAAGCAGAATAGCTCATCATTTTACCCCCATGATTTCCCCTGTCCTACCTGTTTTTGTATTCACGATTTTTCGGCTACAAAAAGCCCATTCATAACAATAGCCATCCACTAACACCATCTGCATATGACCTGGTTTGAAGCTCTTATCCTTGCCATCGTTGAAGGCATCACCGAATTTTTACCCGTTTCGTCCACCGGCCACATGATACTGGCCGAAGGCCTCATGGGCATGAAAAGCAACGATTTTGTTCAGGCTTTTATCATCAACATCCAGTTTGGTGCCATCCTTTCGGTGGTGGTACTGTATTGGAAACGGTTTTTTCAAACCATGAAGTTCTATTACAAACTGTTTGTGGCCTTTATTCCGGCCGCGGTATTTGGTTTGCTGCTCAGCGATTACATCGACATGCTGTTGGAGAATGTTTACGTGGTGGCCGTGATGCTGATTCTGGGCGGAATTGTACTGGTGTTTGTTGACAATTGGTTTAAAAACGGCAAGGATGACGAAGAAATAACCTACCCTAAAGCCCTGAAAATCGGCTTTTTTCAGGTGATTGCCATGATACCCGGCGTATCACGTTCGGCAGCCACCATCATTGGAGGTATGACCCAAAAACTCAGTCGCAAAGCTGCTGCCGAGTTTTCCTTTTTTCTGGCCGTACCTACCATGTTTGCTGCCTCGGGTTACAAACTCATGAAAAATTATTCGGCCATCAACACCGACAACATCGGTATCCTGATTTTTGGAAATGTGGTGGCCTTTATCGTAGCTCTCATCGCCATCAAATCATTTATCACCTACCTTACCAAACACGGATTTAAAATGTTCGGCTACTACCGCATTGTGGTGGGTGTGGTCATTTTGGTTTTGTTGGGCTTGGGTTATCAACTGGAGGTTTCGTGAGGAAATTTAATTTTCAGGAAGGAGAAGTACTGCTCATCGACAAGCCACTGGAATGGACATCGTTTGATGTGGTAAATCACCTGCGTTCGTACATCAAGCGGGCCTTCGATTTAAAAAAAATCAAGGTAGGACATGCCGGCACCCTCGATCCGCTGGCCTCCGGATTGTTGATTATCTGCACCGGAAAATATACCAAGCAAATCGATACCTATCAAGGACTCGACAAGGTGTATGTGGGCAGCATGAAGCTGGGCGCCACCACCCCGTCCTTCGACATGGAAACCGATGAAGACCAAACTTTTGATATTTCCGGGCTTACTTCCGAAAAACTCATGGAGGCAACAGCTCCTTTTGTTGGCGAAATTCAGCAAGTTCCTCCGGTGTACTCGGCCATTAAAATCGACGGAAAACGCGCTTTTTTGTATGCCCGGAAACAAGATGACGTAAAAATGAAGCCCCGTCCTGTTACCATCCGTCAATTTTCGGTATTGAATGTGGATTTGCCCCATGCCGATTTTGTAGTACACTGTACCAAAGGTACTTACATTCGGTCGTTGGTACACGATTTTGGCAAAAGTCTTGGCAACGGTGCCTACCTCACCGCCCTCCGTCGTACACAAATAGGCGATTTCTCGGTAAGCAATGCCTTTTCGCTGGAAGAAATCAGAGAAGAAATCAGGTTGCAGGCTACCCATCCCGAAAAGCTTGTCGTGCATCCTCGGTAGCCAATTGCAACCAAAAACAGCTATCTTTGTCCTCCAACAGAAACCATTGGGTAAATGAAACTAAAAATTCTTTTTTCGGCAATCGTGATCACCGCCATGTGTGCCTCTTGCGCCAGCCACCGCACCGGATACCGGCCCCCCAAGCGAAAAAAAGATGATTGCAACTGTTCGCGGTGGAGCATGGCTCCCCAACCGGTTTCAACTACGTACCATGTTTGATTTTTATCTTCGTAATGCATCCCGACGACAAAAAAAAACTAATTCCATTTTTCCCTGAACAGGCACTGGATACCGTTGTTGGCTGGATTGAAGAAAAAAAAATACACTTTCGCATTACCCGTGGACGTGCCACCAAGCTGGGCGACTATCGTCCACCCATACGCCACGGCAACCACCGCATTTCGGTGAATCACAACCTCAACAAGTATGCCTTTTTGGTGACGTTTGTCCATGAATACGCTCACTTGCTCAATTGGGAAAAACACCAACGAAGTGTTCAACCCCATGGCAAAGAATGGAAGGCTTTTTATCGCCAACTGATGACCCAAATAATGGCCACCGGGGCTTTTCCCGACGACATCCGGCAGGTGCTTGAACAAAGCATCATCAACTCCAAAGCTTCCAGCACTTCCGACATTGCCCTGACCAGGGTGCTCAAACAATACGACCCCGGATTTAAAGAAACGGTTTTGGAAGATATCCCCGAAGGAAGCCAGTTTTTGATAAGCAACGGTATGGTACTTAAAAAAGGTGAAAAACGAAGAACCAGATATAAGTGCCTGAATATGAGAAACAACAGATATTATCTGGTACATGCGTTGGCGCCGATAATCCCCGAAAATGATGTTAATACACCCGAACAATGAAAAGATTTACAACATTGCTAACCTTCCTGCTGATGGTCGTTGGCAGCATGGGACAGCACAGCAAACTCTCCGACGACCTGATAAGGAAAATGGACAGGTCCACTTCCTCCGACCTTATCCGTGTGGTGGTGGTGATGAAAGACCGTGTGGACATGAACAGCCTTCATGCCGAGCTGGTCAACCAACGGGCTTCAACAGATATCCGTGCCAAAAGGGTATTAAGAGAACTCACCCAAAAAGCCCGGCAAACCCAGCAACCATTGATGGAGGAATTGAAGAAATATGCCCAAACCCATCCCGGTAGTTACGACCGGCTCGAACAACACTGGATAACCAATATATGGGTGGTTTCGGCTGCTCCCGACCTCATCAACCAATTGGCTTCGGAGCCTTCCATCGAAAAAATTGAGTGGGACAGCACCCGGTTGGTGAGCCCCACCATTCCCGTTAAGGAAAGTATTTCTCAACCTAAAGTGGCCGGAGGAACCGAACCCGGCGTTCGGGTAATTAACGCGCCCGCTTTATGGAAAATGGGTTATACCGGTCGCGGAACATTACACTACAGTTTCGATACAGGTGCCTGGCCCGATCATCCTGCCATAGGCGAACGATTCTTAGGCAAACACTATCCCCTCTCCCAGTGTTTTTTCTCCCTTGACAACGAAGTGTTGAAAGACAAATCCGGAAGTCATGGCACCCACACCCTGGGTACGGCACTGGGTCTGGACCAAAACACCAACGACACCATTGGCGTGGCTTTTAATGCTTATTGGATTGCCAACGACCTCATCGCCACCAGCATCGCCACCGTAAAACCGTTGACCGAATTTGTTGCAGCATTCGAATGGGCCTTCAATCCCGATGGCGACACCGCCACCACCAACGACATTCCCGACGTAATCAACAATTCGTGGGGATATACCAGTCCGGGAGACACGGCCCTCTGCGTCAGCTATGTGAGCGAATTTTTAAATGCCCTGCAAGCCGCCGGTATTGCCACCGTTTTCTCTGCCGGAAACGACGGACCCAACCCCAACACCATTTCCGAACCCCACCACATCAACACCGGACTGGTGAATGTGTTTACCATTGGAAGCATCAACCCACACGACACCACTTATCCCATCAGTGGGTTTTCCAGTCGCGGGCCAACCACCTGCCCCGGAACAGGCTCCTTGAAAATCAAACCAGAAGTTACCGCCCCCGGACAAGATGTTCGATCGGCCAATGGTCCGGATGGTTACGGCGAAAAATCAGGTACCTCCATGGCTTCACCCCATGTTTCGGGGGCGCTGTTGCTGTTAAAAGAGGCTTTTCCATATTTGGCCGGAGAAGATTTGATGCTCGCACTTTATTACACAGCCCGCGATTTGGGTGAACCCGGCGAAGACAATACCTATGGCATGGGATTGATTGATGTGCTGGGTGCTTACAATTTTTTGGCACAAAACCACGAGCCAGTCCCTCCCCTGACCAACACCTGGGATTTGGCCATCCAGGCCATCACCGAACCCAATTTTTACTACGCTTGCTATACCGCCTTTCAACCCCAAATTGTGTTGGAAAACAAAGGCCTCGAAACCCTGCAATCGGCTACCATTGAATATGGTTATGTGGGTGAAAACCCTCTGACCTACCAATGGACGGGCACATTGCCTTCCGGCGAAAGCATCGCCATCCAACTGCCCGAATTATCCACCGAAATCAGGGGCGACAAAGAGTTGCAGGTAATTGCCCGCCTGCCGCAGGAGGTGGTGGAAGCCGACCTCAACAACAACCGCCGCATGGCACGTTTCAACCTGAGAGAACAACGGAATTTGCCTTATTTTGAAGGATTTGAACCCGGAAGCCTGCGAACACAGGGTTGGTTTGTGGAAAACCCCGACGAAAATCATACCTGGGATACCCTGACCACCGGCGGAGTCGAAAACAGTGTGCGCTCGGCCATCATGCCCTTTTTCAATTATACGGCAGGCGGACGACAAACCGATGCCATGATTAGTCAGCTCATTACCTTGCCCGATACCGGAAAAATAACACTGGCCTTCGATTTGGCTTATCGGTTGTCGCATTGGTTCTATACCGATTCGTTGCAAGTGCTGCTGTCCAACGATTGTGGCGGAAGTTTTCCATATGAGTTATTTTATGAAGGAGGTGCCGATATGACCACCAGCGACACCCTGTTTGAATATTTCGTACCCGAAGATTCCACCCAATGGAAAACCGTTGAGATAGACTTGAGTGACTTTGCCGGACAAGATATTCTGCTGAATTTCACCGGAATCAATGGTACGGGAAACAACCTCTTTATCGACAATATTTCCATTATTCAAAAAGGAAATCCTGATGATGTAGCAGAACAACAAGAAGCACAATTCATGATTTTCCCCAATCCCGCCAAGGATTTCATTCAGGTACTGCGAAAGAATAAAAGCCACCAATCCACAGAAATAACACTTTTAACCACCCGGGGCGAAAAGGTTTTTTCGAAATCATTTGGTGGTGACGAGAAACTCATGTTGGATGTTTCAAATTTTCCGGCCGGTTTTTACCTGATTACCTTACAGTGGTCCGGGCAAAATGAAACGCATAAAATACTGATTCAAAGATAGACGGGAGCAACATGCCCGTGGCCACAGAACTCAAAAAAAGTTAATTATCCATGCTAAAACCAACGACTTTACTATTTTTGTAAACGATATAAAAAACGCCTTTCAAATCCCCGGATATCTCTTCTGAAAAAAGAAATATCACAAGTCTTGGGAGGTTCATCAAACCAAAAGAAATGGAAAAAAGGAACAACTATTGCGTGATTATGGCAGGAGGAGTTGGAGCTCGTTTTTGGCCCATGAGCAAGACTTCGCGCCCCAAACAATTTATTGATATTCTGGGCGTGGGAAAAACCCTCATCCAGCTCACCTTCGACCGGTTTATACACATCTGTCCGGCAGAAAACATCTACGTGGTCACCAACGAAATATACAAAGACCTGGTTTTGGAACAATTACCCCAACTCAGCGAAAACCAAGTACTTTGCGAACCTTCGCGCCGCAATACGGCACCATGCGTGGCCTACGCCAATTACAAAATTAAAGAAACCAATCCCAATGCCCTGGTGGTGGTGGCTCCTTCCGACCATATCATTCTGAAGGAAGAGGAATTTGTAAAAAACATTGAAGCTGCCCTGAAAGCCGCCTACCACAACGATTGGCTGATCACCCTTGGCATCCGGCCCAGCCGTCCCGACACAGGTTATGGCTACATTCAATATACCGAGGATCTGGTTTGCCCTGAAAATCCCATGATGCACAAGGTGAAAACCTTTACCGAAAAACCCAACCTCGAAATAGCCCAATCCTTTTTGGCCAGCGGCGATTTTTTGTGGAATTCGGGCATTTTTATCTGGTCGCTCAAAAACATCATGCAAGCCTTTTCAACCTTGCTCGACGATGTGGACTCACTCTTTGCCGAAGGCGTTGGAAAATACAATACCCCCGACGAAAAGGCTTTCATCGAAAATACCTATGCTGTTTGTAAAAATATTTCCATCGACTATGGTATCATGGAAAAAGCCACCAACGTACATGTGATGGCCGTTGATTTTGGGTGGTCCGATTTGGGCACCTGGGGCTCGCTGTACACCATTCGCAAAAAAGACAACAACCAAAATGCCGTGGTTGGAAACAATGTGCTGTTGTACGACACCAAAAATTGTATTGTCAATATGCCCAAGGACAAACTGGTTGTTCTGCAAGGTTTGGACGATTACATCGTGGTGGAAGACGACAACACCCTGTTGGTTTGCCGCAAGGAAGACGAGCAACAAATCCGACAGTTTGTTACCGATGTGAAGGTGGAAAAAGGAGAAAAGTTTGTTTAAATAATCAATAAAAAAATGAAAAAATTACTCATCATTACCATTGCCCTTATTATGGGTTTGGGCACCTCCGTGCGTGCCGACGAAGGAATGTGGATTCCTTTGCTTATCAATAAAAACATGGCCGAGATGCAAAAACTCGGTCTGAAACTTACTGCCGAAGACATCTACAGCATCAACCATTCGAGCATCAAAGATGCCGTCATTATTTTTGGTGGCGGATGTACCGGTGAAATTGTTTCGCCCGAAGGACTCATCCTGACCAACCACCACTGTGGCTATGGTTCCATCCAACAGGTGAGCACCCCCGAAAACAACTACCTCGACGATGGTTTTTGGGCCATGAGCAAAGACGAAGAAATTCCTGTGAAAGGACTTAAAGTTCAGTTTTTGCAATACATGAAAGACGTTACTGCCGAAAGCCTGGCAGGTGTAACCGACGACATGACCGAAGCCCAACGCGACAGCATTGTGGAAGTGAACAATCAAAAAATCATCGATGAAGCCACCAAAGACACCAAATTTCGTGGTATCGTGGAAACGTTTTATGGCGGAAACGAATATTATCTGTTTGTTTATGAAGTGTATAACGATATCCGTTTGGTAGGAACTCCCCCTGAATCCATCGGAAAATTTGGTGCCGATACCGACAACTGGATGTGGCCCCGCCACACCGGCGACTTTTCCATGTTTCGCGTTTACACTGCTCCCGACGGAAGCCCGGCACAATATGCCGAAAACAATGTTCCCCTGAAACCAAAACATTATCTGCCCATCAACATTTCAGGTGTTGAAAAAGACGATTTTGCCATGATTATGGGTTATCCCGGAAGTACCGACCGCTATTTGTCGAGTTTCGGAGTGGACATGGCCATCAACCAATCCAACCCCACCATCGTGGACATACGTGCCGAAAAACTCCGCCTGATGCGCGAAGGAATGGATGCCGACGAAGCCGTTAGATTGCAATACGCCTCCAAATATGCCCGCACCGCCAACTATTGGAAATATTTTATCGGTCAAACCAAAGGTTTAAAACGATTGAATGTTAAAGGCAAAAAACAACAACAGGAAGCTGAATTTGAAAACTGGCTGAACCACAATCCCAAAGCCAAAGCCAAATACGGCGAAGCGTTGACCCTGATCAGCGATGCTTACGACATTCTGGGTGAATACGTGATGGCCCGTTGGTATTTCTTCGAAGCCATTTATCGTGGTCCTGAAATTCTGGGTGCTGCCAACAAAGCCAATTCGCTGGACAAGCTCTTGAATGATAAAGAGGCCTCAAAAGAAGCCATTCAGGAAGCTGTTGACAAACTTCAATCCGGCGTTGACGACTATTTCAAAGACTACAACTACGACATCGACCGCAACATTTTTGCTTCGATGATGCAGATGTATCACGAAAATGTGCCCCTCGACCAACAACCCCCTTACTTGTTGAAAATGGACAAAAAATTTAAAGGTAATTATCAGGCTTATGCCGATTACGTTTTCAGTAAATCCATTTTCTCAACCAAAGAAAAAGTGGAAGCCTTTTTGGCCAAACCCAGCAAAAAAGTGTTGGACAAAGACCCCGCCTTTGTTGCCATGAATGCCTTTATCGCCGAATACCGTAAGTTGGCAGGAAAAACCAAAAAAGCCAACGAAGACCTCGAAAAAGGCAACCGCTTGTTTATTGCCGGATTGCGCGAAATGCACCCAGAAATCAACTACGCCCCCGATGCCAACTTTACCCAACGTCTGACCTACGGTACCGTTCAGGATTATTACCCTACAGATGCCATTCATTACGAGTATTTTACCACCATGGACGGCATCATGCAAAAGGAAGACCCCAACAACTTTGAATTCATCGTTCCGGCCAAACTAAAAGAACTTTATGAAGCCAAAGATTTTGGTCCTTACGGCGACAATGGTGTGATGAAAGTTTGTTTCCTGACCAACCACGATATCACGGGTGGCAACTCTGGAAGCCCCGTAATGAACGCCAAGGGAGAACTTATCGGACTGGCATTCGACGGCAACTGGGAAGCCATGAGCGGCGACATTGCCTTTGAGCCCGAACTGCAACGCACCATCAATGTGGACATCCGCTATGTGATGTTCATCATCGACAAATATGCCGGTGCCAAAAACCTGATCAACGAAATGACCATCGTAACAGAAAGACCCGATAAAGCAGTAAAAAAAATTAGCAAAACCGAACCTGAAGCCGCCGTTTTGGAAGTGGCTGAATAATAATAACATCGAAGTAAAAAAGCCGGCACAAGCCGGCTTTTTTGCTAAGTGGTCTGTCGAGATTCTTTAGAAACCAATCAAAAACCAAATAGCCCCTTAATATAACACCAACATTGTTTTTTTTTCAAAAAGAAACTGCACATACTATCCCCCGCTTCAAGCGTTCACGCTTGAAAGACACAACACATTTCACCAACATGCCCGCTTGAACATCACCAACAAGGATTCAAAGAACATTTTACCTTCATTTTAACTAAAATATCCTACTTTTATCAAAAACTCCGAAATAACATGAAAAACCAAATGAAAATTACCGTTCTGTTCATCATCATTTTAATGGCCTCACAGTGGCCCGCAAACGAAGCAAATGCCTGTACCCGTGTGGTATATCACGGTCCCAATGGCAATTACATTACTGCCCGCTCCATGGATTGGAAAGACGAAATTCCGGCCAACCTGTGGATTTTCCCCAGAGGAATGCAAAGAAATGGCGAGGTTGGACGCAATTCCATCACCTGGACTTCCAAATACGGCAGCGTGGTGGCCAGCTCATGGGATATTGCCGTTTCCGATGGCATGAACGAAAAGGGCTTGGTAGCCAACATGCTGTGGCTTGTGGAATCCAAATATCCCGAATTTGATACCCTGGGAAACAAAAAAGGACTTTCCATCGCGGCCTGGGCACAGTATGTTCTGGATAATTTTGCTACCGTAAATGAAGCGGTTGAGGCGCTGGAAAAAGAACCGTTTGTGGTGGTTTCGGCCTATATCCCCGGAACCAACAAATTTACCACCCTGCACTTGTCCATTTCGGATGCAACCGGCGACAATGCCATTTTTGAATACATTGAAGGCAAACTGGTTATACATCACGACAGGTCGTATCAGGTAATGACCAACTCACCCATATTTGAAAAACAACTGGCCATCAACACCTATTGGGAAGGCATCCCCGGCACCATCATGCTGCCCGGCACCAACCGTGCCGCCGACCGTTTTGTAAGGGCATCTTATTACATCAAGGCCATTCCCCAAACCGACAATACCCGAATTGCCATAGGAAGCGTGTTTAGTGTGATCCGAAACTGCTCAGTTCCCTTTGGAATTGCCTCAGAAACCGAACCCAATATTTCTTCCACCAGGTGGCGCTCGGTTTCCGACCAAAAAAATCTGGTGTATTACTTCGAAACGGTGCTTACCCCCAACACCTTTTGGGTGGATATGAAAAAGATAGATTTTGGCGAAAAAACACCCTGCCGAAAGCTGGTGGTGAACCACGAAACCACCTACTCGGGCGATGTGGTGGATGCGTTCGTCGATAGCAATCCATTTAAATTTGCCGGAATATAATCGGTGGCACCCTGCCCCTGTTTCAAACGTGGACGCTTGAAACTGGGGGCGTTTGAAACCGGTAGTGTGCCACATATCCTTTTCCTGTTGAATATTCATTTTTTGCCGGGCACAACTTTGATCCGGGGAAAAGCTAACTTCTGTTGGTAACAGAAAATTTGTTAACTTTATTCGCTGAAATCCGAAAATAGATGCGCTTACGAACCCCTGATTTGCTGAAAGGTATCGCCGTAATCTTCATGATTCTGATACATATTGTAAAATTGTATGCCTTGCCCCAAATTACGCACAGCTTTGTGGGACATATCGTGATGTTTCTGGGAGGTCCGCCGGCTGCTCCGGTTTTTATGGCGGTCATGGGTTATTTTCTGGCCTTCTCCAACAAAGGACTTAAACACGACCTCTATCGTGGAGGTCAGCTCATTGTTTGGGGATACGCCCTGAATATCGGACTGAATCTGCATCTTTTTTATTACATATACAAAGGTGTATATCTGATTAATCCCTGGGAATATGTATTTGGTGTGGACATCTTGTTTCTGGCCGGACTTTCTGTGATGATCGTTGGTTTGTTGAAGCACTTTTTTCAGAACAACGTCTGGATATATGTGGCCCTGTTACTTGTCATCATCGCCATTCCTGAATTTATAAACCCGCCAAAAACCACAGGTTTATCCTCCTATATTTGGGCTTATTTGTATTCGGATGCAAGTTGGTCGTATTTCCCTTTGGTCACCTGGTTCTCGTTTGTGTTGGTAGGGTATATTTTCAATTTGCTTCAGGTAAAAATAATGCCCATATTCAACCAATACAAATGGATAATTTTTGGTTTGTCGGCCATCGTACTCATTTTTAGCCTGCGGTTTGGAGTGCATATTTCGGCTGATTTGCAACAGTATTATCACCACGGCGTCGTGTTTTTCGGATTTGTGCTGGTGTTTTTCGTGTTTTGGGTCATACTCATGCACGAAATCACCGGACTTATGAACAACATGGTTACCCGATATATTGAATGGCTTGGGAAAAATGTGACTACAGTATATGTCTTTCAATGGCTGCTCATAGGAAATATTGCTACGCCGATCTACCAAACCCAAAGGGCTTTACAATTGGTTTTTTGGTTCTTTTTCATACTGATTCTGAGCAGTGTTGGAACAGATTTGTGGAAGAAAATCAAACAAAAAAAGAACACCACACGCAACCATTTTCTGAAAAATTAAATCACTTTCAAATAAAAGAGCACGCAATTGCTATGGTAGAATAACTATTTAACTGATAAATAGGTTTTTACCTCCTATTTACTTGACTTCTGCGTTTAAAAACCGTATCTTTGCAAACTTTTTCCCATGAGGGGGTACAATATACTAAAAATATTTTAAACGTTCATATATGAAATTATCCCAATTTAAATTTGAATTGCCGCGGGAGTTAATTGCCGACCATCCGCCAAAAAACAGAGACGAAGCAAGAATGATGGTAGTAAACAGGGCTACACAAAAAATTGAGCATAAAACTTTCAAGGATATATTAGAATATTTTTCCGAAGGAGATGTATTTGCCATCAATAACACCCGTGTTTTCCCGGCCCGTCTTTATGGCGAAAAGGAAAAAACCGGTGCTAAAATTGAAGTGTTTTTGTTGCGCGAACTCAACAGCGAAAGCCGTTTATGGGACGTGTTGGTGGATCCGGCCCGCAAAATCCGAATTGGCAACAAATTATATTTTGGCGAAAACGAAGAACTGGTAGCGGAAGTTATCGACAACACCACCTCCAGAGGCAGAACCCTACGCTTTTTATTCGACGGACCCTACGAGGAGTTTAAAAACACCATTCAAATGCTGGGACAAACTCCCCTGCCCAAAATACATTCGCGCCCCGTTGAACCCAACGACGACGAACGCTATCAAACCATTTACGCCAAGCACGAAGGAGCCATCGCAGCACCAACCGCCGGACTGCACTTTTCGCGCGAACTTATGAAACGTCTTGAAATTAAAGGGGTTAACTTTGCCGAAGTTACGCTGCATACCGGACTGGGTAATTTCAGATCCATCGAAGTAGAAGACCTTACCAAGCACAAAGTAGATTCGGAAGAGATGTTTATTTTGCAAAAAAATGCCGACATCATCAACGCGGCCAAAGAAAATAAACATAAGGTGGTTGCCGTGGGTACCACCACCCTGAAAGCTCTCGAAACGGCGGTAAGCATCACCGGTCAAATAAAACCCTACACGGGATGGACCAACAAATTTATCAATCCTCCTTACGAATTCAGAACCGCCGATGCCATGGTTACCAACTTTCATTTGCCCATGTCGCCCATGATGATGATGGTTTCGGCATTCGCGGGATACGAATTTTTACGCGACGTATATGATGAGGCCATCAAAGAAAAATACAAGTTCTTTACCTACGGCGATGCCATGTTAATTATCTAGTATTTTTGTTAAAATATTTTTCGGGATAACCCGGCCGTTTTGGTCGGGTTGTCCTATTTTTACCTTAAAAAGGAATAACACATATGAAGAAATATATTCTGATAATGGCAGGGGGTAAAGGTGAACGTTTTGGAGCCGAAACACCCAAGCAATTCGCCTTGCTCAACAACAAACCCATGATGATGCATACCATGGAAGCGTTTGCTCATCTGGAAGATTCCGAGATTATTTTGGTTTTGGCCGAACACCTGCACGAAACATGGAAAAACCTGTGCAAACAATATACATTTCATGTTCCCCATTCGTTGGTAGCGGGGGGTCCCACCCGTTTTCATTCGGTATTGGCAGGTCTGCAATTGATAACAAATCCATCGTTGGTGGCCATCCACGATGCCGCCCGTCCTGTGGTATCGCCCCAGCTTATCGATTCGTGTTTTAAGGTGGCCGAAAACAAAAGTTGTGCTATTCCTGTGATTCCCATCAACGATTCCATCAGATACGTGTCGGGTCCCCACAATAAAGCCATCGACCGCACCCAGTACCGTGCCGTGCAAACGCCTCAGGTATTCAAAAGCAACCTGATATTGCAAGCATACCGCCAGTCGTACGACGAAAAATTTACCGATGATGCCTCTGTGCTCGGAAGTTTGGGATATCCGGTGATACTAACTCAGGGAGAAGTGGAAAATATGAAAATCACTTACCCGATGGACCTGCAAATTGCCGCTCTGTATCTGAACAATAGAAAATAACGGTTGATTTTATTTTTTGTAGCTTCTCCCCTTCCAGCTGAAACCCACAAACAAGGAAGCGAAGCCTACCATCAGTATGTAAAACGGATACACCAAACTAAAGGGGAAAAACCAAGGTTTTAGATGCGATTTGTTGGCAAAACCGGCGTAACCAAACACCACCGGCACCTCCACCAGCATTTTGGTGGCCAAAAGCAACACATAAATCGGCCAAAGCCAGGTGAAAATAAAACCGGAAACAAAAACAACAGCCAATACCGTGTTGGTAAGCAGCACCACCAGTGAAACCACCATGGCCACAGGCGAGGTATAACCCTTGGCCTTGGAAGCCCACCGCAAACGCTGATGTAGAAATTGTTGCAGGTTGGCAGGTGGCGGAGTTGCCACCAACACCTTGTGGCTCAATAAAAACCGGACGCTTTTGCGACCAAATGCTTTCATGGTTTGATGAATCAAAAAAACATCGTCTCCTGAAGCAAAAGCCTTACCTTGTTGCCGGGATTGGGCATTAACAAACGCTTCTTTTGTAAAAATCATGTTGGCAGCATTGCCCATGAATGGGAATCCCAACCCCGCCGCACCCGCTCCCGAGGCCACCAGACTAATAAATTCCAAATCGTAGAACCGTTGAAGCCATCCGGAGGACGGTTCATAAACCACGGGAGCCATCAACAGCTTGATTTCAGCATCATCCATGGTTCCGGCCAAAGTTTTTAACCACATTGGCGGCACCACACAGTCGGCATCGGTGGTGGCAATAAGCGAACCCCCGGCCTTCGAAACGCCCAATTTTATGGCTTCCTTTTTGCCTTGCTCCACGTTTGAAATCACCTTGATTCGTATCGAAGGATGATCCTTCAAATACTGATTTATCACGACCAGGGTATTATCCGAAGAATGGTCGTTCACCAAAACAACCTCAAACAAATCGCCGGGATATTGTTGAAGAGTTAAACTGTTCAGCAATTTTACAATGGACCGTTCTTCGTTGCGCACGGCCACCACCACCGAAATAAACGGAAGCGATTCGGTTTGGGTGTGGGCCTTGTTTTTCAAACTCATCCATCCATACGAAATAAGCAGCATCATGGACACGTACGCCAGAATGATGATGATGACCGTTTTGGAGAGCATCTCAACCCACATGATTGCGTCGGATAAATCGTAAACTGAAGATAAATAATGTGCCAAAGGCAGCCGGAAAAACCAAATTCACTACCCAAAGCAGTGAGGAAGCAGCCACCACGCCGAGAGCCATTTGTTCGTTCCAAATCCCAACCGCCAACAAATACTGTTGAAAAATGGTGAGGCTAACCGAGCCCCTTACCCCAAATTCGGTAAGGGCAATGGTGGGAATCACCGTCATAAATAAATATACCATCGCTACCAGCATCATGGCTTGAAGATAGCCTACCGGAACCTGAAAAACCAACAACAACAAAAAAAACTGAAACGAAAACACCAGGTATCTGCCCATACTCAAAAGCAATACCTGAAAAAGTTCACCTGAAGAATACCATGAAAACACCTCCACATATTTCTGAATTTTTCGATATCCTCTTCCACTTATTCGTTTAATTATCAAGGTGAACGAACTAAAATTCAAATAGGCAAAAATAAAAATGAATGCTGTGATTAATACCCCGATAACCAAACCCGAATAAACCCAACCATGAAACGGTAAACCCAAATCAAACACGATGGGATAGTAAAAAAGCAAAGCCGCCATACCAAAAAGCAGGGTGGTGAGCAATTGCGAAATACTACCCAACATGGTGACCAACACCGCTTGCACCCTGTCTGCCTTTCGGAGAATAAACACCCTGCCCAGGTAGTCGCCCACCCGGTTGGGCATGAACATACTCACGGCCATGCCTGCCAGTACAGCTTTTACGGCACGCCAAAAAGACACCGGCTCCAGTTTGGAAATAATCATCCGCCACTTGAATGTTTCGATGGAAATATTGGCCATGAGCAGCAAACCCAAGGCAATCAGATAAAATACAACGCCCTGCTTTTGCCATATCAATGGAAAAAACGCCTGAATATTCTCCATATCATGGCGATAAACCAACTGATCGTACAAAAACACAAATGTGAGCACAACCACCAGCAGTTTGATCAGGGTGTTGGTTGTTTTACGTAATTTTGCGTTCATCTTTATCAATTCAAATTGCAGGTGGAGCGTATTATTTTAGGTATCGACCCCGGAACCAACATCATGGGTTACGGCATTATTCATCAAAAAGGTAACAGAATCGAGCTGATTACCATGGGGGTATTGAAACTGGGTGCCTACACAAACCACGCGTTAAAATTAAAAAAGATTTTCGAACGTACACTTGGTTTAATCGAACAATACCATCCCGACGAAATGGCGTTGGAAGCACCCTTTTTCGGGAAAAACGTTCAGTCGATGCTCAAACTGGGCCGTGCGCAAGGAGTGGCCATGGCTGCCGGCCTGTTCAAGGAACTTCCCATTTTTGAATATTCCCCCAAAAAAATCAAACAATCCATCACAGGAAATGGAAACGCCAGCAAAGAACAAGTGGCGGGAATGCTGGAAAGTTTGGTGAAATTTGTAGAAACTCCCGAATATCTGGATGCCACCGATGGATTGGCGGCGGCTGTTTGTCACTTTTTTCAAGGAAACACCCCTGCCACCGGAAAATCGTACAGTGGTTGGAAATCCTTTTTGCAAGACAATCCCGACCGGCTAAAAAAATAAACTACATCAGTTTTTGTTGCACTTTCCACCACCTGTCGGGAACTTCCTGCCTGAGTGCCGTTTGATAATCTTCGTAGCTACATGGAACATATTGATGACGGCGGTATTTCCTACCCACGATATCTTTGATGCCAACCACCATCCACCAGCGGTTGGTTTTTTTACTTTTCAAAAACACCAGGGGCTCGGCAAAGTCATCCACCTGTACGGTAAATTTCACAAAGTCCTCTCCCGTTTTTTCAGGAAAATCGTGTTTTCGGTTGGCATATCCATCAATAAAATACCAAATCATTTCAGCAAATAAAAATGCCGACTGCCCCTGATGATCGAGTGCGGGATTGAGTTCGTAAAAACCGATGCTCGTCAACTTATCGCTCATGCCGGCATAGCGACATATCTGACACATTTCTTCACCATAAAATCCGTTGGGCGACGACTGTGTGCTTGCCATGGCATCCGAATGTCGGATGGAAGCCAGGTCGATGGTCAGAATATCGGCGTTACGTACCATGGGTTCCACCTCTTCCATGTTGGCCCTCACATTTCCCAACCGAAAAACATCGAAATACAGGTTTTTCATCAATTGCAGCGAGTCCTGATCCACAAAATAAGTTTGGTATCCGATATTGGTATAGTTAAAAAGGAAATTGGGCTGGTGAAGAATAATTCTACTTAAATAGCTATGACTATTGAGCTCATGTTCGTCGTGACCCAGGTCGAACATGGGATCGATGGCTGCAATATTGATGACCCGACCGATGTTTTCGTAAGCCAGGTAATTGGCGTAGGTAAGGTCCTGACTACCACCTATGATGATGGGAACCACCTGGTTTTTAATTAAATCAGCCACCACTTCTTTAAATGCAAAATAGGTATCATCCAGGTGATGCCCATTTTTCAAATTGCCTAGATCGCAGATGGTGACCATGTTCCAATGAGCGAACAACCGGTACAAATGTCGTCTGATTTCATCAGGAGCCTGGGCACAACCTTGATTATTGATGGTTCCTCGTTCTTCGGGCACACCGATGATGGCTAAATGAAACTGCGCGGGGTCAGGAATTCCTGACTCCTGTGTGTGCATCACAATGATGTCACCCAGACGTTGGCGTCCTGTGTTTTTTACAGGATCAACCCATTCAATATCAATTGGTTGAAAATAATGATCAAGTTCCATAACCGACATGTCGCGTTTTGAGCTCCGAAATTATACAAATAATCAACCCCTTGGCTTAGCCTCTATTTTTTCTTTTTCACAAACCGTTTCTTGGGCATGTTTTTCGGATCTTCTGCAATTTTATAACATTCTTCCAATGTCAATGCCTTGGGGTCGGTACCTTTGGGCAGTTTATAGTTCTGCTTTTTGATTACCAAATAGGGGCCATATCTGCCATTGAGCAATTCCACCTCCGGGTCTTCATCAAATTTTTTGATTAGCTTTTCCTTTTCCGCTTTAATTTTTTCGCGGATAATTTCGATGGAACGCTCGAGGGTAATAGAAGCCGGATCGTCGTCTTTTTTGATGCTGTAAAATTTCCCGTCGAATTTCACATAAGGACCAAATCGACCAATGGCCACGGTTACCTCTTTGTCTTCATACGATCCGAGGGTTCTGGGAAAATCGAACAACCGAAGGGCTTCCTCAAGGGTGATGGTATCTATGCTTTGGTTTTTGCGCAACCCGGCAAATTTGGGTTTTTCTTCCGATTCGGTATCACCTATTTGAGCCAGGGGGCCAAAACGACCAACTTTCACAAATACATTTTTACCCGATTCAGGATCAACGCCAAGCAGTTTTTCGCCACTAAATTTTCCTGAGTTTTCCTGGGTTTCGTCTATTTTGGTGTGGAAAGGTCCGTAGAAGTTTTTTATCATCAGGTTCCATTCCTTCTCCCCTTCGGCAATTTCATCAAATTCCTTTTCAACGCTGGCCGTAAAGTTATAATCCAGGATATCATCAAAATATTGCATCAGGAATTTGTTTACCAGGGTACCAACATCCGTGGGAAAAATTTTGGTTTGCTCCGAAGACACATTGTCCGAAAGTGTTTTCTCGGAAATTTTATCTCCCTTTAAGGTAAGAAGTTGAACTTTTCGTTTTTCGGATGGGCGGTTTTCTTTTACCACATACTCCCGTTTTTGAATGGTAGAGATGGTAGGAGCATAAGTGGAGGGACGCCCGATGCCCAATTCCTCGAGCTTTTTCACCAGACTGGCTTCTGTGTACCGCGGGGGATGCTTTGAATAACGTTCGCGTGCCGTCATTTGAAGCAGGGTGAGCGGATCGTTGGTTTTCATGGCTGGCAAAATACCCTCCTGATCGGCCGGTTCATCGTCGTTGCTTTCGAGATATACCTTTAAAAAACCATCAAATTTGATGACCTCGCCTGAAGCCACAAACATTTCCTGTGCGCCGGAGGAGTGAATTTTCACCTGAGTGCGTTCCAATTCGGCATCGCTCATTTGCGAGGCGATGGTACGCTTCCAAATAAGTTCGTACAGGCGCTGTTCGTCGGCACTGCCTCCAATGGTAGCCGAGTTCATATAAGTAGGACGAATGGCCTCGTGGGCTTCCTGTGCTCCTTTCGATTTGGTGGCGTATTGTCGGGTTTTTACATATTTCTGACCATAAGCACGGGTAATTTCTTCCTTGGCCATGTTGATGGCCATGGAGGACAGGTTAACCGAGTCTGTACGCATGTAGGTAATCTTTCCCGACTCATACAGATTTTGAGCCACGCGCATGGTGTTGGCCACCGAAAATCCAAGTTTACGTGCTGCCTCCTGTTGCAAGGTGGAAGTGGTAAAGGGAGCTGCGGGAGATTTTTTTCCGGGTTTAGTTTCAACCTGTTTTACCACAAAATTTGCTTTCATCTGCTTTTGCAGAAAGTCGTGTGCATCCACATTTTTTTCGTACCGAACCGGGTATTCCGCCAGAAAACTTTGTTTTTCTTTCTCGTTGGTTAAAACAAAATCGCCCACAATACGGTAGGCCGAGGTACTTTTAAACTCTTTTATTTCTTCTTCACGTTCAACGATAAGTCGCACTGCCACCGACTGAACCCTGCCTGCACTCAACGAAGGTTTTACCTTTTTCCAAAGCAATGGCGACAACTCATAACCCACCAAACGGTCGAGCACCCGGCGAGCCTGTTGGGCATTCACCAGGTTGCGATCGATATCACGTGGATTTTGAATGGCATTGAGAATGGCATTTTTGGTAATTTCATGAAAAACAATGCGTTTGGTTTTGTTTTCTTTTAGTCCAAGCGCTTTAAACAGGTGCCACGAAATGGCCTCTCCTTCACGGTCTTCATCAGATGCCAGCCAAACCATTTCGGCCTCTTTGGCCAATTTTTTCAATTCGGCAACAAGTTTCTTTTTGTCGGCGCTGATTTCATATTTTGGTTCAAAATCATTTTCGGTGTCAACACTAATTTTCGTTTTGTTCAAATCCATTACGTGTCCGTAACTCGATTTCACCACAAAGTCCTTTCCCAGGAAGCCTTCTATTGTTTTTGCCTTTGCCGGTGACTCTACAATCACGAGGTTTTTTACCATCATAAAAAATTATTTGGTTATATATTCAAGGTGTTTTTTGAAGCAGCAAAAGTAATATAAATTGAATTGACGGGCAGAAACTTTGTTTTTTGGTGGTTTTTAGACCAAAAAATGGTCATTTTTTATCAATCCATGCTGTTTTTTTACCAAAATGAGCCAAACAACCCATAAATTTTTCGGAAGAGTGAAAAACAGGCCATTTCATAACTTATGGCCTAAACATCAAGTTGCCCAATGGGTAATGCCGGAGCGAAGACAACCAAACTATCGACATCTATTTCAAGTTTTTACACGATTTTCACAAGTGTAAGATTTTGTCTTAAGAAAAGAATAACAAAATAACCACAATCAAGTAACTGATATATTGAATGATTGTAGTATGTTTGTGTGATTGGTTTGGTAATTTGCCGAACTGCCAATCAATTAATAGCATTTCATCAAATGTTTTAAAAATACATAGAATCATAAAAAGCCTATTCAATACTGCAACACATGGATTTTTATGTATATACCTGTTTAAAAAAAAAGTACATTTGCCGAATTATTCTAAATATTACTCAATAATCCAAGAAGAAAATCCTTCATGAAGAAATCATTTTTATTCACTTTCAGATCATTGTTCTGGGTAGCTATGCTGTCTTTTATGTTTGCCTCATGCATCCCGCAAAAAAAGATGTTGTACATGCAGGTAAAAAACGAATCGGATACACTTTCATCGTTTAACAACGAACGAAAAATTGATTACCGTGTACAACCCGGCGACAACCTGTATATCAGAGTAGTAACATTGGATGAAAAGACCACTTTGTTGCTGAATCCGCTTGGTGGAACCAATACCAATGTTACCTCCGATGCTTCTGTTTATCTTACCAGCTATACCGTAAACGAAAAGGGTTATTTGGATTTTCCCATGACCGGTGAAATTTTTGTAAAAAACATGACCATCGAAGAGGTAAAAACCATCTTACAGGATAATCTTCAGTTGTACATGAAAGAATTTGTGGTGATAGTTAAGTTGGTTAACTACAACATCACCATGTTGGGTGAAGTAAAAAGACCGGGACAATACAAAATTTATCAGGAAAACATCAACCTGTTCGAAGCCGTGTCCATGTCGGGCGATCTCACAGATTTTGCCAACCGCAATAAAGTAGCCATCATACGCCAAAACAAAACAGGCTCGGAAGTAGTATATGTGGATATGACCAAAAGAGACATCCTGCTTTCAGAATATTATTACCTGAAACCCAACG
The DNA here is from genome assembly GCA_965140775.1 of Bacteroidales bacterium. GTDB lineage: Bacteria > Bacteroidota > Bacteroidia > Bacteroidales > F082 > UBA6244. Next base: position 4,538,637 of record OZ223471.1, read on the forward strand.
ACATTGTATATGTTCAACCTGTTAAAGGTAAACAATTTACATTTGCCAACTTCCCCTATGCCATTGTATTTGGCTTTATCTCGTCCACCATTTTGGTACTCAGCTATATTAAGTAATCAACAATTTTAGAAATGGCAGTAGAAAATTTTGAAGGAATTCAACAGCAGGAAGAAACCATTGATATAAAAGCCCTGTTTTTTAAATTCGTCAGGTATTGGTATTTGTTTGCCTTAACCGTATTTGTGGCTTTTGTTGTGGCTTTTCTGTTCAACAAATATACCAATCCCATATTTGAAGTAAACACTACCGTACTGGTGAAAGATGACCGATCGAAACTTGATCCCTCGGCGATGATAGGATTTGGTCTCAGCAACACCCAACAAAATGTGGAAAACGAAATCGGCATTCTTACCTCCTTTTCGCTTTCGTATCGGGCCATTCAAAACCTGGATTTTGAAGTGTCGTACTTCATGGATGAAGGACTCATCAACACAGAACTATATCAGGTATCACCCTTTGAAGTGATTTTCGACAGTGCGGTTCCTCAGGCTGTGGGCTTGAGATACAACCTGAAGTTTATCAATAAAAACACCTTTCGTTTGGAAGCGGAAGCGGAACTCGTAAAAAAATACATTTTCGCCACCTGTAAATACGAAGAAGGTGAAATTCAACAGGTTAAATGGTCGGGCGAATTCGCCTTTGGCGAGCGTATCGAAAGTCCTTACGGCAGTTTCACCATAATCCTTACCGACTTCTTTTCACCTGAGGACAATCTCAATGAAAACTTCTATTTCATTTTTAACGACTATTATAGCCTCACCTCTCAATTCAGAGGCTTTGAAATAGAGCCCATCAACCGTGATGCGTCTATCCTGAGCATTAAAATGAAAAAAGACAATACCAAAAAGGCTGTCAACTTTCTGAATATGCTCACCCACGTGTATCTTACACGCAGCCTGGAACAAAAAAATCAGATTGCAGAAAACACCATACGGTTTATCGACAACCAATTGAATGTAATTGCCGACTCGTTGACTACTGCAGAAATCAACCTCCAAAACTTCCAGTCGAAAAACGAAGTTATGGATATGAGTTTTCAGGCACAACAGATTTTCCAATACATCGAAGACATCCAGAAACAAAAAGCGGAGCTTGAGGTTAAATCGAGGTACTACCACAACCTTAAAAACTATATCACCAAAAACTCCGACAACATCGACGAATTGGTGGCTCCTTCGGCCATGGGCATCGAAGACCCGGTGTTGAACACACTGGTAAGCGACCTTATTACACTCTACAACAAAAAAACAGAGCAATTGCTCTACTCCACAGAGAAAAGCCCCACCATTATTGGGATGAATTCGCAGATCAGAAGTACGCAAAATGCCATTTTGGGTAATATCAACAACATCATCAACAACTCCGATCAAGCCCTTAAAGACATAGACGCCCGCATTGCGAAAATCAGTGAAAAAGCAAGCTATCTGCCCGTTACCCAACGACAGTTGTTTAGCCTGCAACGCGAATTTCAGTTGGCCGACAACATCTATACCTATTTGTTGGAAAAACGCTCGGAAGCACAAATTACCAAAGCCTCCAACCTGCCCGACAACGAGGTAATTGATGTGGCACGTGAGGAGCTAAGTCAACAAGTCTTTCCCAAGAAATCGCTTAACTATATGATTGCCATCATTCTTGGTTTGGTATTTCCGGTGGTTTATGTGTTGGGTAAAGACTATTTTAACGATACCATTATCGAGAAGAAGGATGTGGAAAATGTCACCAATTTCCCCATCATTGGCCAGTTGTTGCACTCCACCAAAGAAACCCAATTGGTGGTACTCGAATCGCCCAAATCGAGTGTGAGTGAGGCTTTCCGAAGCATGAGAACCAACATCCAATACATTGCCAAGGGTATTGACAAGGTGTGTGTTATGGTAACTGCCGACATGGTGAGTGCCGGTAAAACTTTTGTATCGATCAACACAGCCAGTATCTACGCACAATATGGTAAAAAAACTGTTTTGCTTGGGTTCGACCTTCGTAAACCAAAAATTTATCAGGATTTTGGATTGTCGAACAGTGTTGGGCTCACTACCTACCTCATCGATAAAGCCACCATCGACGATATCATTCAACCATCCGGAGTAAACGAATACCTCGACATGGTTATGGCCGGCCCCGTACCGCCCAACCCTGCCGAGTTGATTGCAGGCGAAAGATGTACGCAACTGTTTAAAGAACTCAGAGAGCGTTACGACTACATCATCATTGATACACCTCCTGTTGGTTTGGTAACCGACGCTTATCTGCTGATGGAACACACCGATGTGAATATTTTTCTTGTTCGTCAAGGTGTTACACATAAAAAGGTATTTGCCTCCATCATCAAGGATATCGAAGATCGTGGCATGAAAATGAGCATCGTGATCAACGATATTAACCTGACCGGCGGCGGTTATGGATATGGATACGGTTATGGATACGGTTATGGTTATGGCTATGGTTACGGATACGGTTATGGATACGGTTATGGCTATGGTTACTACACCGATGATAAACCCGACAAAAAGAAATCTTTTGCCAAAAGGCTATTCAATAAACTTTAGTGGTTTACTGATTTCTTGATTGATATTGGCGTATCTTACATTGCCATGCGCCAAAAACTAAAGAACGTGCTTGCATGAATGGACAATCGCATAAGAATTTTGCCCTCATGGCTGCCGCCGGGTATATTGCCCCGCGCCACATGCATGCCATAAAAGATACAGGTAACAAACTGGTGGTGGCACTCAACCCTAAAGATAGTGTAGGAATTATCGGCAGTTTTTTTCCTGAGGTCGACTTTTTTATTGAGCCCGAGCGTATGGACCGACATTTGGATAAACTACGCCGATCGGGTGAAAAAAAAGTAGATTTCGTCAGTATTTGTTCGCCCAACTACCTCCATGATGCCCACATTCGTATGGCCTTGCGCAACAATGCACACGCCATTTGTGAAAAACCATTGGTGCCAAATCTCCGGAAATTGGAGAACCCCTTAACAACAAAGTGCGTATGATTCAAAACGATAACGCTTCGGGCATATTGATGCATAAAAATGACCGTGTGCGCTGGATTTTGAGCAAAGATGGCGACGATGGGCACACAGTATACTACGACAAAATACTTGCCGGTCGCGGATTCGGCCTTGCCCACGCGCGAAACAGTATTGAAATTGCCTATGCCATTCGCAATGGTGCCATTTCAGCCAAATCGTCCGATTATCACCCATTCTTATCAAATCAACGATAAACCACATGGCCAAAGACGAAAAAAAATGGTTTGCCATGTATGTGCGCTCCAAGTCAGAAAAAAAGGTAGCCCTTGAACTGGAATTTGCCAAAATAGACCACTATCTGCCTATAATTAAAGTACTTAAAACCTGGTCGGATCGTAAAAAATGGGTGGAAGAACCGCTTTTTAGGTCCTATGTTTTTGTGTACATCAACCAACAGCAATATTTCGAAGCCATCAATACTCCCAATGCGGTGAAGTATATTTCCTTTGAAGGCAAAGCTGTTGAAATTCCACAACAACAAATTGAAGCCATCAAGTATTTTCTCAACGAAAAAAATCCAATGCTGGTAAACGACCTGGAGTTGACAAAAGGCATGCTGGTGGAAATTACCGTGGGAAGCATGACCGGACTCAAGGGTGAATTAATTGAAATCAACGGGAAAAACCGGGTCAAAATTCGCATCGATGTGGTAAATAAATCGCTGGTCCTGCAGGTTCCAAAAAACAAGTTACGCGTTATAGAAGCTCCCGAAGGCTAACCACCCTAAAAAAACGAGAAAGAATCGTATTTTTGCATTCTTAATCGATTTTTCATGAAAATACCTTCTTACCACATAAGTAACCTCAAAGAGCTGGAAGCCGAAAGTATTCACATTATCAGGGAGGTGGCCGCCGAATTTGAAAATCCCGTGATGCTTTATTCCATCGGAAAAGACAGTTCGGTGATGGTTCGACTGGCCGAAAAAGCCTTTTATCCCGGCAAGGTTCCATTCCCACTCATGCACATCGACAGCAAGTGGAAGTTTAAGGAAATGACCGCCTTCCGCGATAAATATGCCAAAGAAATGGGATGGGATTTGATTGTCCATTACAATAAAAAGGCCTTCGAAGAGGGGGTTGGACCATTCACCCACGGCAGTAAGGTACACACGGATGTGATGAAAACCCAGGCATTGCTCGAGGGGCTCAGCAAATACAAATTTGATGCAGCATTCGGCGGTGCACGTCGTGATGAAGAAAAATCGCGGGCCAAAGAACGTATCTATTCTTTCAGAGACAAATTCCATCAATGGGATCCCAAAAACCAACGCCCCGAACTGTGGGACATATACAACGCCAAGGTGCAAAAGGGTGAAAGTATTCGGGTTTTTCCCATCAGCAATTGGACCGAACTGGATATCTGGCAATATATCCGGCTGGAGAACATCCCCATCGTTCCCCTTTATTATGCCAAAGAACGTCCGGTGGTAAATGTGGACGGTAACCTTATAATGGTGGACGACGACCGTATGCCCAAAGAGTTGACAGATAAAGCCGAAATGCGCAAAGTACGCTTCCGGACATTGGGCTGCTATCCACTAACCGGTGCCGTTGAATCATCAGCCGACACCATCGAAAAAATCGTGGAAGAAATGATGACCGTTACCGTAAGCGAACGCACCACTCGGGTGATTGACTTCGACCAGGAAGCCAGCATGGAGCAGAAAAAGAGGGAGGGTTATTTTTAAGTTCAAAGGATCAATGATCAAGTGATCAGTATGGATCAGTAGATCAATAGATCAATGGATCAAATAAAATTAGAAAGTAGAATGGTAAGAAATATTTGATAAAACAGAAAATATGGCTACGCATGAGAATTTGGAAATTTGGAAAAAGTCAATTGAATTTGTAACAAAAATATATATTTCAACAAAAGATTTTCCTGATGAAGAAAAATATGGTTTGGTCTCCCAGATGAGAAGATCTGCAGTATCCATTCCTTCAAATATTGCTGAAGGAGCAGCAAGAAAATCTGATAGGGAATTTCTTCAGTTTCTACATATCGCATTAGGATCTTTAACAGAACTAGATACTCAACTAATAATATCAGGAAATCTTTCTTTTTGTAACGCTGAAAATCTTAGACTTGAATTAAAAGAAATAAAGATAAAATTGATTAATTACATCAAATACATTGAATCTATTCAGAAAAAACAATAGTTTAATCCATTGATCCATACTGATCCATACTGATCCATATTGATCCATACTGATCCATTGATCTAAACAAATTACGAACTTCGAAACATGGACATAAAAACCTTTCTCGACCAAGACCAGAAAAAAGACCTCCTGCGACTGCTGACTGCCGGTAGCGTGGATGACGGAAAATCAACCTTGATAGGTCGGTTGCTTTTCGATAGTAAGAAACTCTACGAAGATCAGCTTACAGCCCTTAAACGCGATAGCAAACGTGAAGGTCATGCCGGTGAAGAAATAGATTATGCGCTGTTGTTGGATGGCCTGAAAGCCGAACGCGAACAAGGTATCACCATCGATGTGGCTTATCGGTATTTTTCTACCGCAAAGCGGAAGTTTATTATTGCCGACACACCCGGTCATGAACAATACACCCGAAATATGGTAACGGGTGCTTCTACCGCCAACCTGGCCATCATCCTGATTGATGCCCGAAAAGGAGTAATTACCCAAACCAAACGACACACCTTTCTGGTTTCGTTGCTGGGAATAAAACATGTGGCATTGGCTGTAAACAAAATGGACCTGATGGATTACAGCGAAGATGTTTACAACAAAATTTGCGCCGATTACAACGAATTTATCACCCCACTGGGAATTCCCGATGTCAGGTTTTTTCCCATGTCGGCACTCAAAGGTGAAAATGTGGTGGAGCTTTCCGACAAAATGCCCTGGTACCACGGAAAAAGCATGCTCGAATACCTCGAAACCATTCACATTACCAGCGACCGAAATTTTTCCGACCTGAGGTTCCCCGTTCAATACGTGGTACGTCCTACCCTGGATTATCGGGCCTTTGCCGGTAAAGTGTCTTCGGGCATCGTTAAACAAGGCGACGAAATAATGGTACTTCCGTCAAAAAAAACTTCCAAAGTAAAAGAAATTGTCACCTATGATGGGTCTCCGGAGCTGGCCTTTCCACCACAATCGGTTAGTTTGACTCTGGAAGACGAAATAGATGTTTCACGTGGCGACATGCTGGTGCATCCAAACAACCTGCCCAATATCTCACGTCATTTTGAAGCCATGTTGGTGTGGATGGACGAACATCCCATGGATAGCAATACCCAGTTTTTTATTAAACATACCTCCAACACCACCAAGGCACGCATCGATGGCATCAACCACATGGTGAATATCAATACGTTGGAAAAATTTGACGCCGAAACTTTTAAACTGAACGAAATTGGCCATGTAACGATTACTACCGTTAAACCGCTGTTTTTTGATGCTTATAAAAAGAACCGACAAACCGGTGCCTTTGTGCTTATCGACCCCATGACCCACAACACCGTGGCCGTAGGGATGATAACCGACAAAACCAGCGCACGACAAACCCACCGGATTACTGCCCACGAACTACAACAGGTAGCGCAGGGTCAATTGCTGATTGATGTAGAAACCAAACAAAAGCGTTTTAACCAAAAAGGACACACCCTCTGGATTACCGGCCTTCATGGCTCTGGCAAAAACGAACTGGCTTATACCCTTTACCGCGAATTGTTTCATCAGGGAGCCACACCCATTTTGCTTGACGGAAAATCGGTACGTGCCGGACTTTCGCGCGAACTCGACTACTCACCTGCCGACCGCGCCGAACACCTCAGACGGGTGGCCTACATGTGTAAATTGCTCAACGATCAGGGGATGTTGGTGATTTGTTCCTTTGTGTCGCCCGACGATGAGGTTCGTAAACAGGTGGCCGAAATAGTGGGATCCGATAAATTTCATCTTTGCTATCTTGATGCCACCCTTGATTTTTGCCGCAAAAACGACCAATACGGTATCTATCAACAGGCTGATAAAAATGAGATTCAACACATTCCCGGCATCGACATGACTTTCGACACGCCTCAAAATGCCCAAATTATCCTGAATGCCGAAAATAAAGAACACCAAGCCGAAACCGTACTGGCTTATCTTGAAAATAATAAAATTTACCCTGCATGATGAAAAAGCCGGTATGGATTTTACTGATTCCGCTGATGTTTTTAAGCTGTGGTGATCCTCCCCTTTTCGAGGGAACAACAGCCATGGATCAAGACATCTGGAATCGGTTTAATTTTCTGATTTTTGAAGTCCCGGTGGAAGACAACTCCTTGCTCGACTTCTATTTAAAAGTCGATTTCACCAAAGACTACCCATGGGACAAATTATCCACCAACATTACCTTTTACGCGGCAGACGGAAGCATGCGTTCGTCGGACTATGATTTTCCATTGAATGAATCCACCCTCACAAGTGAAAAACCCTTGCAACACCTTTTTACCATTCGCAAAGAAATGCTATTCACCAAGGGAGGCATATGTGAAGTAAGGGTGGAAAATAAATCCAGTAAGGTACATACCCCGGGTGTTTCTGCAGTGGGGATTGTGGTCAGGCGTTCGGGAACTTAAAAAACTATTTCAATGTAAAGGTGGTATGACCTATTACATTGTTTTCCAGAAAGATATCCACATGATATAATCCGGGTTTCAATTCTTTGGTGCTTCTGCGATTCCAGGTAAGGCAAACATCCTGAGCTACATTTTGATAATCAACGGTTTCGTTGGTTGAATATTGAAGTTGTTCGCCTTGAAACATGAAAGAGTACTCATCACCTCTTCCTTTGGACAGGATCTCCTTATTTGGTTCTGCAATACGCACATAGATCATTTTATTTCCCGGAGCCACAATGGTATTCTCGCCCAGGGTAAAGCAAACCTTCACCAAATCGGTACGTTTGATTTTATCAGTTTCTACCTGCTTGCCCCCACCTTTTTGGTGCATGGGCATGGCCGTAAGGTTGTACACTTTTAGTACGGCGGCTTCGGTCACCTTATCCGAAAGCGCTTCGGTTTTTTCTTCCAGTTGGCGATTTTTGCGTTTTTCTATCTTTATCTCTTCCTTAATTTGCAGGTTCTCCTGGGTAAGTTCCTGATTAATAGTAACAATGCTGTCCATTTGTCTTACATAACCCTGAGCCACCGTTTGCAAGCGCGATAGTTTCTTTTTAATTTTATAATACTCCCATTTGTAATTGAGCATTTGTTTAATTTCTTCGGCATTGGCTTGTATCACGCTATCCATTACTACCAGCGAATCAGAAATTTTACCGTAAGCTGCCTTCATTTGCTCATGCTGAAAAACAAGGGTGTCGAGTTCGCGCTGAAGTTCTATTTTCTGCAGCTCCTTTTCGGTGAGCAGCTCTTTCATGTTGTTTTTAAGTGAGATAAGCCAAATGGATAACCCAATAATTCCACCTGCCAATATCACCAATACAATGTACATCCAAAGGTTTGAATTTCCTTTGTGGTTGTTCTTAATTTCATTTCCCTGCGTTTCCATATCCTGTAAAATTAAAGTGCAAAGTTAGTTACATTCCCCTCTAAAAGCAAACGCTTTAACCACAAGCCGGATTGCCTTTCAAAATAAAAAAATATCATCGTTTAGAGTGTTATCCCCATCTGTTTCATCAAAAAGGTGGCGTTCAGGTTTTCGGATATCCCCTCCTTGAGCAAATAGTCAAATTCCAGTCGGTTATCCCTGATTTCAACCTCAAACCGAAAATTTGTAACGTCCTCGGGAAAACGCCCGGCCAACTCACCCAGACTCAGGTCGTGGGTAGCTATCATGCCCGAGGACTGATGGGCAATGAGCTGGGTAATCAATGCCTTGGAGCCTTTTTGCTTGTCGGCAGAATTGGTTCCCCGCAAGATTTCGTCTAAAATGATAAACAAGGGCTGTCCGTTTGTAAGTCTGTCTATCAACTCTTTCAATCGCTTGAGTTCGGCAAAGAAATAAGATTCGCCATCCTGAATGGAATCGCTGGTTTTGATGCCCGTAAAAATTTGCACAGGCACAAAACCAAACGACCGCGCTATCACAGGCGCACCGGTCATGGCCAACACCATATTCACACCAACAGTACGCAAATAAGTACTTTTACCGGCCATGTTAGCGCCTGTAATCACCTGAAATTGTCGCCATTTGGAAAAGTGTACCGGATTTCCAACACATACTTCGGGTTTGAGCAAAGGATGTTTCAAATTTTCGGCCCTCAAAATGAAGTCGCCCGACAATACTTCCGGAAAAACACTTTCCGGATTACCGAATGTAAATCCTGCAAAGGAAATTAGTTCGTCCAAGGTGGCAAGGGCTTGAAACCAGTGCCGCATGTTTCTGTTGTTTTTCACTTTCCAACGTTCCAGACGGATGGCCTGCAGGATGTCCCACAAAAAGAATATATTCAGCACCACGCCCATAATCATGTTCAAGCGATAATCGAAAGCCGCCATGATACGCGAAAGATGATGGATCTCTCGTCCGGCTCCTTTGTCCTTAATTTCACCTTGCAGTTTTTGGTTGAGCTTGGCTTTAAATACTTGATTTTCTATCAGTTTAAAAAGACGTGCATATTTGTGTAGTTGATGGGTTTGCTTTGTTAACCGACTGTGAAGTCGTCCCAACTCAGCCAATCTGGGAGCCAAAATGAGGGCTGGCAACAAAATAAACATCAGGAATGCAATGGGTGGCAACCAATGCATAAAAATGGAAATTACCACGCCAATCCCCAAAACCGGTACAACAGCGATCATCGACTGATTGAACCGGGTGTCGTATTTTATGGTGGTTTCTGATACCCAATCCAATAAATCGGGTAGATCGTTGGGCGCTTCAGGTTTTTCGTCCGACAAAAAATGAGACACCAAGCCGGCCACTTCAAATTGTTGCCTCCAGGACAAATCGTTATTTAATTCAGTAATGGCGGCTTGTCGTTGGAATAGTTCCTCCCTGTTCAAAATAGGAGTCAGCAACCTTTGGGCGATGCTATTTCGTCCTGCATGGGTAGCCGATCGGTTGATTAACTGAAACAACGAACGGGGCCCAAACAAGTCAAGATCGCCTGCATAAGGATGATTGTCAGTTACATACTCAGCGCCCGTTGCCAATCCTTCAGTTTGCTTGCTCAACAATCCCAATTCACGGGTATTTATTTTCACATAGGCCTGACAACGTGCTTTTTCCAGCTCTTGTTTTTGATGTTTCCGGATGAGATAAACAAACAAAGATCCTCCTGTTATGGCCACCACCAAAACCAAATACATATTTACCGTAGTGGCAAAATAGATGGCAATAACCGTGAGGAAAAAAACTGTTAAACGCCATAAGGAGGTGGTGCGAATTTGCTCACTGATTTGGCTCAGCCCGGTGGTGTATTGGGTCAATAACCTATCGAATTCCTGCAGGGGTTGGTTGTCCATGGTAGATATGCTTCATTAATTGGGCAAAGTAACACAATTATTTTCATGGATGCATTTTACCTCCATCCACCATCCCATACCCAATGCATAACTCGCTATAATTGAGTAGCCAACACGCCTGTCATTTTGTATTTTTTAACGTTTCCGTTCAAATCGAACACCTCCACAAAAAACACGTATATGCCCACCGGGGCCTTGGTGTTGTCGTCGGTAATGCCATCCCAACTTACCATCCCCGAAGTACCCAGATATTGGTTGTTTGCGAGGGTTCTGACTTTATAACCGGATGCATTAAAGACCGCAACTTGCATCATATATCCGGGCTCATCGAAGGTATATTCCACATTGATTACGTCGTTGTATCCATCGTTGTCGGGTGAGAATATTTCAGGATTCAGCTGTATGTATTCAGTCGAATTTGAACGGCCTACTTCCTGTGAATTCAGGTATCCGGGGGTACCAAATCCTGCACTTTCGGCAGCCGAATGCCAGTTGTTGGGATCACTGGTGGGCATATCGGGTTGGATACGTTCCAAAGCTACCCCGTCCATGTAAGTCAACAGGGGAAACTGCATGTCTTCGGAATAGAAAAGCTCGTCGATTAGCACCTGTTCTTTGGTTTGAAGCAATACCCATCCCGAGTCGTTGTTGTATGCCGGAAAAGGATCGACCCGTAGAAAAGCTTCCGTATTTTGTGTATAATACTGTTTTTTAACCACTTCAGGCGAAACCGTCAATACCATATATTCACCCGGAACCATCAGTTGCTGGTCTTCAATTAATTGGTAGAATCCGGTATCAGGTGGGTTTGGAGGACTTTTTTTAATGGTTCCCAACAGCAATTCGGAAAGGTCGAGTACCTTGTTTGACCGGTTGTACAACTCCACATAATCCACGCCATCGGTCCATGGGTTAAACAGCAATTCGTTGATAATGATGTCGTTCCATGACTTTTCTTCGGGCAATCCAAACGATACCACAGTATCATGGGGCATGGCCAAACCGTTGCAATTCAGCAGGTCTTTGCTAATGGTAAGGTCGTACAACACGCCGGGATTAAATGATTCCTCGAAATAGAGTTCTATTTTTCGCCAATCGTCCACCACCAGGTAAGTATATTGCGGGTTTCCCACCTCATGATTTACCTGATAATTAGCATTTACCTGAAGCTGACCGGCATCCATTGTTTGATTAAACGAAACCTGTAATATGTTGTTTGCCAATATAATAAGTTTATCAACCGCGGGAAAAAGTACCTGATCATTAAACACCGAATTTTGTATTCCGGGAGTGCCACCACTGCTGCTCACCGAGGCTCGCCAGTTCTCCTCGCCCGAACAAACATTGTTGGGATTCATCTGCTCCAACGACCAGCCTCCGTCACTTTTATCAGGATCCTGGTACCAATTATCTGTGTATTCCACCCGGTTAACCTCCTCCCCCACTTGGTTGCTGAGCACAACCAACTGTCCGGAATTGGTGAGAGAAAAACTACTGAACCCATAAAAAAGGCCATAGTTACCTAATTCAACTTCCGCAGACTCTTTGGCCACAATCAGGTAGCCTCTGGCGGGAATACTTCCTCCTTCAAACACCTTTTCAGAAGTACCAACCAAGAGTGTCCAACCGTTCAAATCGATGGCATTTTCGGTCAGATTGTACAATTCAAGGTATTCAAAATCAGGCAATCCCACCACGGGATTGGGGTCAACCATTAATTCGTTTATTACCACATCGCCTGGTTGAGCCATATAAAAAACAAACTCCATGCTTGAGGCAACCATCACATTATCAGACAAATCCTTCAATCCTGAAATAGCGATTTCGTTCACTTGACCCAACACAAATTTTTGTTCAAACAGCAATAACACATTCTTGGGATCCCCTTCGTGAAAACTTGCCGAAACCGGATTTCCAAAACCGTTATTTACTTGATAATGTAAAACATCTGATACAATGTCTGCATTCAACGATTCATCAAATGTCAACAACAAAGAGCTATCGGTAACAACCGTGGTGGCCAGCCAATTGGGCGGGGTATTATCCACAATCACTTGTCCGGCATACACATTATCGAAGTAGAAATTGTCGCTGTTGCTCACCGTATATGTGCACACAAAACCCAAGGCCGACGTTTGAGAAAAACTGTTGTCGTGGCCCTCGGCTTCCAACTGATACGTGTCGCCACCCTGCGGATCGGCCAATATTTTCCAATCTCCATCAGCCGTTTTGGTAATTTTAACGGACAGGGAAAAGGAAGACGAAATCAGACCCTCTGTACCCCGACACACCGAAACCGAAGTTGTTCCATCTTGTTTGAAAAGCTCAAGGGCATCATTCCCTCCCGATTCACCCAACTGCAAATAATAGCCTTGCAAAGGAAGCTGCAAGTCGGTTTGGTTGCTCATCAGGTAAAATCGAGCAAAATTATTGGAAGAGGGGCTAAAGGCCAACCGCACAAACAGTCTCCATTCGGTATCCCCCGAAAACGTGTTGGGTGTGCTCAGTTGTGCCGTTCCTGCTGCCACATCCACCAATTGCAGCTGAAACTGATCGTTGACGATAAACTTATCCTGATTGCCTGTCCATGTGGGATTTTCGGTAAAATTACCATCCGAGAAATCATCCAGAACCTGAGCGAACACAAACGAAGGAATCCATAGCAGGATAAAAAATAGATGTTTCATTTTTTAATATTTTTGCCTTACCATTTTTTGGGTAGGTAAATTTACATAATTGCCGTTTGATTTTTATGTACGGAATTTTTTAACCTGCTCAAAAGCGTTAACAAAAAGCCAAATAACTTTTAAATCAGGTGATTGTTAAAAAAATATATTGAATGAAAATAGCTGTTGTTGGTGCCACCGGATTGGTAGGTCGTGAAATGATAAAAGTGCTCGAAACGCGGAATTTTCCGGCAGAAGAGCTTATTGCCGTAGCTTCGGCAAGTTCAGTCGGACAAAAACTTCCTTTCAAAGGACAGGAAATATCCGTGGTTTCGGCAGAAGAGGCCCTTCAGCAAAAACCGGAAATCGTGTTGTTTTCGGCAGGATCAAACACTTCCCTTGAGCTCGCGCCCCGGTTTGCAGCCTATGGTGCAAGGGTAATTGATAACTCCTCAGCCTGGAGAATGCACGACAACATCCCACTGATTGTGCCGGAGGTAAATGGCGCCGTGCTCCGTGCCGACCACCACATCATCGCCAACCCCAACTGCTCAACCATTCAACTGGTGATGGCGCTGGCACCGCTTCACAACAAATACACCATTAAACGGGCGGTGGTGAGCACTTACCAATCGGTTTCCGGAAGTGGTAAAAAAGGAATCGACCAGTTGATGGGAGAGCGCGAAGGTCGTCCCCATCAAAAAGCCTATCCACATCAAATCGACCTCAACGTGTTGCCACATGCCGGAGATTTTGATGCAGATGGAAACACTTCGGAAGAACTGAAGCTGAAAAACGAAACCAAAAAAATTCTGGATCCTGCCATAGCCGTTACTGCTACAGTGGTGCGTGTTCCCGTCATCGGTGGACACTCCGAAGCTGTGAACATTGAATTTGAAAACGACTTCACCCTTTTTGAGGTAAAACGCTTGTTGGGAGGCATGCCGGGCGTGGTGGTATTCGACTTTCCCGAAGCAAGCATGTATCCCATGCCCATCCTGGCAGAAGGCAAAGACGAGGTATTTGTGGGGCGCATTCGTCGCGACGACTCACAAAAAAACAGCTTGAACATCTGGGTGGTTTCCGACAACCTCCGCAAAGGAGCAGCCACCAACGCGGTTCAGATTGCCGAATTATTGCTTTCCAAAAAACTGGTGTAACCCATGAAGATATACAATTGTATTGCCGATTTTAAACCTGTAAACAATCCCATTGTAACCATCGGCACCTTTGATGGTGTACACCTGGGTCATCGGGCCATTTTTGAAAGAATGAAAGCCGATGCCCAAAAATACCATGGCGAAACCGTGGTAATTACCTTCTATCCGCATCCACGCAGGGTACTCGATCCAAACAACACGGAACTGCGGTTTATCAAAACACAACAACGTAAAATTCAAGATATTGAGGAAGCCGGCATCGATCACCTGATTGTGGTAGAGTTTACCAAAAAATTCGCGACCACTTCTTCTGAAGACTTTATCCGAAACCTGGTAGTGGAAAAAATCAAACCCAAAGCCTTGATTATTGGCTACGATCACCACTTTGGAAAAGACCGCGAAGGAAGCATTCGTCTGCTCGAGCGTTTGGGCAAAACCTATGGTTTTGAAGTAGATATGGTGGAGGCGCAAAGTGTTTCGGGACAAACGGTGAGCTCCACAAAAATCAGAAACCTGCTGAAAGAAGGCAAAGTAAAAGAAGCCAACCTGATGCTCGGACACGAATATTCCATTACCGGAACCGTTGTCAAAGGGAAATCCATCGGACGCGACTTGGGGTTCCCCACAGCCAACATTCAGGTAGCCGACCACTATAAACTCATTGCCGCCGGAGGGGTTTATGCATGCCGGGCTTATGTGAACGGAGTTTGCTACAAGGGTATGAGCAATATTGGGTACCGCCCCACTGTGGACAAAGGCGAATTGACCATCGAAGTCAACATTTTTGATTTCGACCGGAATATTTATGGCGAAGAAATTACCATCGCTTTTGTGGACCGTATGCGCGACGAAAAAAAATTCGATAGTTTGCAAGCGCTCACAGTTCAGCTAAAAAAGGACAAAACCAACGCCCTGTCCATTCTTTAACAAGTTTCTTAGTTGTCAATCAGGATACACTGCCTGATCAACCCATCTATTTATTTGGTTTTTTCTGCTACTTTTGTGGACTATTGAAAAAATGTGAACATAAAATAATGAATATGAAACAGAAAACCGTTGGCCTCGTGATGGCCTTCCTGCTGGTGTTGGGCTTTTCCAACCAAACTTCAGCATGTACCAACTACCTGATTACCAAAGGAGCATCCACAGATGGTTCCACCATGATTTCGTATGCTGCCGACTCACACGTACTTTATGGTGAGTTGTATCATTGGCCTGCTGCCACCTACCCCATTGGCACCATGCTGGATGTATATGAATGGGATACAGGCAAATACATGGGACAAATAGCACAAGCATTGCAAACCTACAACGTGATAGGCAACATGAACGAAAACCAGGTAGCCATTGGCGAAACAACCTATGGCGGTCGTGAAGAACTGGCTGCTCAACCCGGTGCCATTGTTGATTACGGCAGCCTGATTTATATCACCCTGCAACGTGCTACCAGTGCCCGCCATGCCATTAAAATCATGGCCGATTTGGTGAGCGAATACGGATATGCCAGCTCGGGCGAATCGTTCTCCATTGCCGACAAAAATGAAGTTTGGATTCTGGAAATGATTGGCAAAGGTGAAGGTGAAAAAGGTGCCGTTTGGGTAGCCCTAAGAATTCCTGATGGTTATGTATCGGGACATGCCAACCAGGCCCGCATCACTACTTTTCCTCAAACTTTAAAGAAAAATGCCATTTCTTCCAATGAACTCGACAAAATAGATGAACCCAACATTGAGTGCGTTTATGCTGCCGATGTAATTTCCTTTGCA
This sequence comes from Bacteroidales bacterium, assembly GCA_965140775.1. Taxonomy (GTDB): domain Bacteria; phylum Bacteroidota; class Bacteroidia; order Bacteroidales; family F082; genus UBA6244. The sequence goes on from OZ223471.1 coordinate 4,554,770, forward strand.
CGCAACAAAGGTTGGTACACCGGCGACGACAAAGATTTTTCCTTTAGCGACACCTACGCTCCCGTCAATTTTGGTGGTGCCCGTTTTTGTGAAATCCGCGTTTGGAGCATGTTCAACAAAGTAGCAGGTGGCATGGACAAATATTGGGATTATGTAAAAGGCGACATTGCTCATCACGAAAAATTCGATGATGGACGCGCCAATCCCAACCACTACGCCACCAACCGCATGCCTCTTTGGATAAAACCCGAGAAAAAAGTAAGCCCCCGCGATATGATGAATTTTATGCGCGACCACCTGGAAAACACTGAATTGGATATGAGTCAGGATATAGGTGCCGGCCCGTTCGGACTCCCCTACCGTTGGCGACCCCTAACCTGGAAAGTGGATGGTGTGGACTATTGCAACGAGCGTGCCACGGCAACCCAACAAACCGGATTTTCATTCGTAACACAATCCAGAAGCTGGCTCCCCGATGCCATCGGCGGTATCAATTGGTGGGGTGTTGACGATGCTTCGGGCACCGTGTACATGCCCATGTACACCAGCATGACCCAAATACCCGTAAACTTTGAAGTGGGTAACGGTTCGATGATGGAATGGTCGGAAACTTCTGGATTCTGGATTTTTAATCAGGTTCAAAACTTTGTTTATACCCGTTACAATGTGATGCATCCCGAAGTTGAGAAAATTCAGGACGAACTCGAAAATGGTTTCATCAACATGACACCCGCCGTGGATGCCGGCGCATTGGCGCTTATCGACAAGGATAAAGAGGCTGCCATCGCTTACCTCACCAACTACTCGTGTGGCGTGGGTGCCGATGTGTTCAACATTTGGAAAGACCTCTACCAATACTTGTTTATGAAATACATGGATGGAAATATTAAAACCAAAAAAGAAGTCCCCGAAGGATATATCTACGTGGCCCCCGACGTTAGTCAGCCCGGATACAGCCCCGAAACCTACAAGCTTATCATTAAGCAAACAGGTGACAAACTGAAAGTTACGGGAAGTGCACATTAGTATTTCTTTGTTCTGATACAACAAAAAGGAGTCCCGGTGGCTCCTTTTTTTGTTTTCTGCCAAAACTGCAATCATCAGAAAACGAATCTGAATGTCCACCGAGATGCCACAGGTACGGCAGATTTGATAAATTTGTACAGCTTAAATCCAGAAATGATGAAATACTCCCTCCTTCTGTTCTTCACCTTTCTTTTGCCCTTTTCGGGAAAAACGTGTACCAATATTCTGGTAACCAAAGGAGCCTCCGAAAATGGCAGCACTTTTTTGTATTACAGCAACGACGGCGAATGGCTGTATCATCTCAACACCACTCCGGCAGCCGACCATGGCACCGGCGATTCGCTCACCTACACCAGCATGTCGGGAATTGAGTACAAAATAGCTCAGGTACCCCACACCTACGCCATCGTTGGATTTCAAATGAACGAGCATCAGCTGGCCATTGGCGAAACCACCTTCATGGGAAGGGAAGAACTTTGGGACAAAGACCTGCCATTAAAATACTGGGAGTTGATGCAGTTGGCCTTGTTGCGTGCCAAAACTGCCCGGGAGGCCATCAGCGTGATGACTTCGCTGGCCGAAACCTATGGCTATGGCAGCGAGGGGGAGTCCTTTTCCATTGCCGACCCCAACGAAGCCTGGTTGCTCGAAATGATTGGTACCGGAGGAAAAGGAGGTGCCGTTTGGGTGGCCATGCGTGTTCCGGATGGCATGATGACTGCCCACGCCAACCACGCCCGCATTGGCGCATTTCCCCTCGACGATCCCGAAAACTGCCTGTACTCGGCCAACATCAAACAACTGGCCATCGATCAGGGGTATTACGACCCGAAACAAGGCCTCCCCTTTCGTTTCAACGACGCCTACGATGTTCCCACACCCGATCACCTCAAATACACCGAAACACGCGTGTGGAGCATTTTTAACCGAGCTGCTCCATCCCTGCATCTGTCGCCGGATTATCACCGGGGTGTTGAAGGAGCCGAGCCCTACCCTTTGTTCATCACACCCGACAACAAACTATCGCTTACAGATGTGTTTTCGCTGGCTCGCGACCATTACGAAGGCACTCCTTTCGACATGACCAAGGGTCCCGAAGCCGGCCCTTTTGGAAACCCCAACCGCATTCGTCCGCTAAGCTGGATTGTAGATTCGGTGGAATATTCATGGGAAAGGGCCATCAGCATCTACAACACAGCCTTTAGTTTTGTGGCCCAAATGCGCAACTACCTCCCCAACGAGGTGGGTGGATTGATGTGGTTTGGCGTTGACGACACTTACACCACTTGTTATTTTCCGGTTTATTGCTGTGCCAACCAAATTTCACCACCTTTTTCAACCGGAGATATCAACCATTATTCGCGTGAATCTGCTTGGTGGACTTTTAATCTGGCTGCCAATTATGCCAATACACGCTATCAGGAGGTGGTGGCTGACATCAAACAAAAACAACATGAATTGGAAAGCCTGCTCATACAACAACAGGATTCGGTGGAACAGAAAGCCCTTTCGCTACCCAAAAACCAACGCATCGAATTGCTTAACCGCTATTCGGTTGATATGGGCACAATGGTACATCAATCATGGGCAGAATTAACCGACTTCATTATCACCAAATACAACGACGGATACATCAAAGACGAAAAGCATCGAATCCAAACCAAAGGATATTCCGAAGAGTGGTTACGTTTTATCCGGGATCAAAACCCTGAAAAACACCGCATTAAAGGCGTGGTAGAGGAGCTTTAAAGAAGTTAATCCAACAATTCCTGAAGCTTGGTTTGCAATGCTTCTCCCCTCAGGTTTTTCTCGATGATAATGCCTTCGGGACTGATGAGGATATTTTGAGGAATCGACTGAATGCCATAGAGTTTTCCGGCAGCGCAGTTCCAGTATTTTAAATCGGATACATGTGTCCAGGTGAGTTGATCGTCGGCTATGGCGTTGATCCATCCGTCGTGATCCTTATCGAAAGAAACACCATATACATCGAATCCTTTGTCGTGATACTTGTTGTAAGCAGCAACCACATTGGGATTTTCGGCCCTACAGGGTGAACACCACGAAGCCCAGAAATCGACCAACACATAGTTTTTACCAATAACCGACGACAGTGCAACGGGGTTCCCGTTGATGTCGTCCATGGTGAAATCGATATATGGTTGCCCCACAGCAGCGCGTTTCAGCGTGGCCACATAGTCCTGAAGTTGTTTTACGTAAGTGGATTGTGCAATGGACGCATCGAAGGAATTGGTCAGGCTATCCAACACATCCAGCTCATACTGGTAGGAATTGCCAAGAATAATATAAGCTGCCAACACCTGATCGGGATGGTCGAAGGCATATTGGGTGATGAAGTCGGTTTTTTGTGCATCGAGGTCCATGTATTCGGCTTCAATGGCATTCATTTTGGCTGTATCGCCCAATTGACGTGCTTGTCCGTATTGTCCGCCAAGGGCCTGCATTTGGGAGTCAAACTGCTCGGTACTCCGGTTAAAAGCCGTGAGATCGTCCTGCGATTTGGAACCTGAATAAGTAACAGCTTTTAAATCAGAATAATCGCCAGTAATAATATTATCGCCGGGTTCAACAAATACCGGGATATAACCCCGATTTTTGGCAAAGGTCAGATAGAAAAACTCAGGCATGTCCACCTGTCCCCACATCTGGGCTTTATCTCCCGAAAAAGCCACTGAATCAAAGGTAATCATCTCGCCATCAACACGTTGTTTCAAATAAACCGTATCGCCATCGGCTCCGGTAAGGGTAAGTTGAACATTAAAATTATCGTTGGCATGGGGGTTGGTACAAGCGGCAAACACTGCCAAAACAGCAACCAGTAATACGAAAGAAAGTTTTTTCATGGATAAAGTTATCAATTTTTAAAGAAACAAAGAGCAAAGCTAATCAGCTTGTTGAAATAACGGACATATTTCGTCATATTTCATTAATTTTTTGATATTAACAGGCTTACCGACAAAGCCGGTAAAAGGGGATGCTGCTACCGCTTTTTTCGTGTGGTGGTGAGCAACACAAACACCAATACCAAAATAGTGGTAAGCAAACTGCTCAGCAACGAACGATACAAAGTGAAAAGAAAATGGTGGAAACTAAACACTTCGAGCAAGAAAAGTGCTGTATGTTGGATGAAAATCAGCACAAAAGCATACCTTAAAAACCCACCCATGCCCAACTTGTTGATATCGGGCGCTTCTCCTTGTGCAAAATCGAGGTTGCGAAAAAACAACTGAATGATGGTTGGTCGCATAAAGGCCATCAGCACCGTGGCGGCGGCATGAAGACCGGGTGTGTTGAGAAAAAAATCGATGGTGAGCCCCGTGAAAAAGCCCAAAATCAACAACAAACTTTTGTTGATGCTGCGTGGCAACAACAAAATAAACAACACATAAACAGCCGGCGTAAGGTAGCCACCCAAATCCATATTGTTGAAAACCAACACCTGGAGCAAGATGAGCAAAACAAATCGGGCGATATTTTTAATAAAAACCGGGTTCATTATTCTTGTATTTGCATCAACAACGAATCTTGTTCGGTGGCACCAAAATTCTCAATGATATACACATGTTTCAAACTGTTGAAATCGGTTGAAAAACGAATGAGGGCCTTTCCGAGATGTTCACCCACTTCCTTTTCGTGGTTTTCCACAGTTCCTATGAGCACGTTTTTTGGGAAAATCAGGGAATTACCGCTGGTAACGATGCTGTCGCCCTTTTCCAACTGAAGGTGCGAAGGAATGTCGGTGATGGTTCCGAACAGGTAATCGGGTTGGTCCCATTCCACATTCACCAGTTGGTTATTTTTCTTGATGCTGGCGCTGATCCGTATGTTGTGGTGCAACATCGACATGATGACCGAATAGTGCGCCGACACGCCAATAACAATGCCAGCCAATCCGTTGGAAGAGATGACTCCCATTTCCTTTTTCACGCCATCTACCCGTCCACGATCCACCATAATCAGGTTGTTTTGTTTGGTTACGCTGTTGCTGACAACCGTTGCCGGAATATACCGATATAAGCTGTCGGAAACCACCGGGAGTGCATCGGCAAGCTCTGTTTTTCCCGACAACAGACTATGCAACCGGGCGTTTTCTTCCACCAGTTTCCTGTTCTCGTCCACCAATCCGAAATAGTGAGTCACCGATTCAAATCCCGAAAACACAGATCCTGTTATATCGTTAACCGTATTAAATCGTAGCGACCTTTGATAAGAAAAACTACTGCTAAGCAGCAACAACGAAATAATTTCGAGAATAACAAAGAGCGTGAAAAACTGGTTACGATAAAAAAACAGGAACAGATTACGCATGATTGATCAGATTGTAAACCAATTAGCGGATCAGGAAGGTAAATTTATCGAAGTTCTTAAGGGCGATACCGGTTCCTCTTGCCACAGCACGGAGGGGATCTTCGGCCACGTGTACGCTCAGTTTAGTTTTGTGATGAAGCCTTTTGTCGAGCCCGCGCAACATAGAACCTCCACCTGCCAAATAGATTCCTGTACGGAAAATGTCAGCTGAAAGTTCGGGAGGGGTTTTTTCGAGGGCGTTGAGCACGGCGGCTTCAATTTTGGAGATGGATTTATCCAGACAACTGGCTATTTCCTTGTAATTTACGGTAACCTCTTTGGGAATTCCGGTGAGCATATCGCGGCCATGTACGGCATAATCATCCGGTGGGTTGTCCAATTCGGTGATGGCAGCACCCACTTCTATTTTGATGCGCTCGGCGGTACGTTCACCAATGGTAATATTGTGTTGCTTGCGCATATACTCTTCAATATCGGCATTGAAATCGTCGCCGGCAATGCGGATTGAGGTATTGTTCACGATACCGCCCAGGGCAATTACCGCGATTTCGCTGGTTCCACCTCCGATGTCAATAATCATGTTTCCGGTGGGCTCCAGCACGTCGATACCTATACCGATGGCTGCGGCCATGGGTTCATGAATCAGCCTGATTTCCTTGGCTCCGGCCTGCTCGGCAGAATCTTTTACAGCACGCTCTTCCACTTCGGTGATCCCCGACGGAATACAGATGACCATGCGCAAAGCAGCAGGAAAAATGGTTTTTTTCATCCCGATCATCTTAATCATTTCCCGGATCATGTATTCGGCACTTTGAAAGTCGGCTATCACACCGTCGCGCAAGGGTCGGATGGTTTTGATGTTTTCATGGGTTTTGCCATGCATCATCATAGCTTTTTTTCCAACCGCAATAATTTTGCCGGTATTTCGCTCCAGTGCCACAATCGATGGTTCGTCCACAATCACCTTATCGTTATAAATGATGATGGTGTTGGCAGTGCCCAGGTCGATGGCAATTTCCTTTGTCATGAATGAAAACAATCCCATAGTATATGTAGTTTTTTATTTTAATGTTTAAAATGACGGATTCCGGTGGTTACCATGGCCATCTGATGTGCATTGCAGTAAGCTACCGAATCGTTGTCGCGAATGCTTCCTCCCGGCTGAATTACAGCTACAATGCCGGCTTTGTGGGCAATTTCCACTGAGTCGGCAAAGGGGAAAAAGGCATCCGAAGCCATCACTGCTCCTTCGAGCGGCAGCTCAAAGGTACGTGCTTTTTCAATAGCTTGTTTCAATGCATCCACTCTGGAAGTTTGTCCGGTTCCCGAACCCACCAGTTGTTTGTTGAAGGCCAACACGATGGTATTGGATTTGGTATGTTTGGCGAGCTTATTGGCAAACAACAGGTCCTCAATTTGTTGGGGTGTTGGATGCACCTCGGTAACAGGTGTAAGATCGGAGGCTTTTTCGGTAATGGTGTCTTTGTCCTGCACAATCACACCATTCAAAAGAGATTTAAACTGACTTTTGGGTAATTCAACAGGCTTAAGTTTCAGGATAATCCGGTTTTTTTTCGATTCTAAAATCTGAAGTGCCTTTTCATCATAATCGGGAGCCACCACAATTTCAAAGAATATTTTGTTGATTTCCACGGCAGTGGCCTCATCAATTTTACGGTTGGTAACCAATACGCCGCCAAAAGCGGAAAGGGGATCACCGGCCAAGGCATCGTTCCATGCCCGGGTTAAATTGTCGCGCGAAGCCAGACCGCAAGCGTTGTTGTGCTTGATAATGGCAAAGGTGGTATCGCTGAAATCGTTGATCAGGTTAATGCCCGCATCCAAATCCAACAGGTTGTTATACGAAATGGCCTTCCCGTGAAGTTGATCGAAAACATCGTTTAAATGTCCGAAGAAACTTCCCTTTTGGTGGGGATTTTCGCCATAGCGAAGGGGTTGTTCGAGTGTTTGACTGGCTTTAAATGTGGCCACCTGCCCTTTGTTCATCCAATTAAAAATGGCTGTGTCGTAATGTGAACTAACGTTGAAGGCCTGGATAGCGAAAAAACGTCGGTCGTCGCGTCCCGAATAGCCGTCTTTGTCGTGCATGGTTTGCAATAGTTCGGCATATTGGTCGGAAGACGAAACCACCAACACGTCGGTATAGTTTTTGGCCGCTGCCCTGATGAGTGAAATGCCGCCAATATCAATTTTCTCGATGATTTCTCCCTCGTCTTTGGTGGTTTTTACCGTTTCCTCAAAGGGATACAAATCCACAATCACCAAATCGATGGGTGGAATGTGGTATTCTTCCAACTGTTGTTGGTCGCCGGCATGATCGAGCCGTGCCAGAATGCCGCCCATGATGGAGGGATGCAAAGTTTTAACACGACCACCCAGAATGGAGGGATAACCCGTGAGCGATTCCACCGTTTCGGCTTTAAACCCTTGACTTATGATAAAATCATAGGTGCCACCGGTGCTCAATATGCGTACATTACGTTTGTCAAGCTCTTCTAAAACAGGAACTAAACCTTCTTTATGATAGACACTTATCAGTGCGGTTTTAATTTTTTTCAAGGCAATTTTTACTATTGGTTCGTATCGAAATTTAATTTACTCCATTACTGTTTTGCAAAATAACATGTTTTAATTAAAACTTATTATACTTTTACCTACTTATTTGGGTGAAATTATTTATTTCCAAAAGTACATCAATAACCACTCAAGCCGGTAACAAATGATCATATTTAAACTCATATACGAAAGTTTTTTGTTTGCAGTTAATGCTTTGATAGTTAACAAGGTAAGAACTTTTTTATCACTTCTGGGCATCACCATTGGTATTTTTTCCATTATTTCGGTATTTACGGTTTTCGACAGTTTGGAAAACGCCATCAAAAGCGAAATAAATTCGTTGGGAAACAATGTGTTGTTCATTCAAAAATGGCCCTGGGCCATGGGCAAGGACTATCCCTGGTGGAAATACTACCAGCGTCCGGAAGCCAAAATTATTGAAATGGACGAGCTGATGAAACGCACCAATACCGTTGAAGCTGCAGCCTTTATGGTGAGCGTGTCGCGCAATGTTTACCACGACAACAACAGCATGGAAAACATCCCGGTGGTGGCCGTGTCGCAAGATTACAACAAAGTGATGCCCTTCGATCTGCAAGCCGGCCGGTATTTTACTCCCATCGAATCGCATGGAGGAAAAAACATTGCCATTATCGGTTCGGATGTAGCCCAAACCTTGTTTCAGAGTCAGGACGTACTTGGCAAAAGCATCAAACTTTTCGGACGAAAGCTGGTGGTAATAGGAGTGATTAAAAAGCAAGGTGAAGATGTTTTCGGCAATTCCAAGGACAATTGGGTGATGATTCCGGTAAATTACGCGCGTAATTTGTTGGATTTTAACAATATAGGAACAACCATCATCGTCATGGCCAAGCCCAATATCACCAACGATCAAATGATGGACGAACTCACGGGCATCATGCGTTCCATTCGCAAACTGGCTCCCGGTGCCGACGACAATTTTGCCCTCAACGAAACCGACATCATCAGCAAAGGTTTCGACCAGTTGTTTGCCGTTATTGCCATGGTAGGTTGGATTATTGGCGGTTTTTCGTTGCTGGTAGGCGGATTCGGTATTGCCAACATCATGTTTGTAAGTGTAAAAGAACGAACCAATCAAATAGGCATTCAAAAAAGTCTGGGAGCCAAAAACTACTTTATTCTCCTTCAATTTTTGTTCGAATCGGTTTTTCTGTCGCTAATGGGTGGAGTTGTGGGGTTGCTCATTGTGTTTTTGCTCACCATTTTGGTTTCGAGTATTTTTAGCTTTACACTCACCCTCACCTTGGGCAACATCATGTTGGGAGTGATGGTTTCGGCCATTATTGGATTGATTTCCGGATTTGTTCCGGCATGGACTGCCTCACGACTTAATCCGGTGGATGCCATGCGGGCCAATTTTTAGTGAACCTAAATGGCCTGTTTTTGCTTTCAGAATCCTTTTCATCTCTTGCGAAGATACCAACCACAATAAAGATTTGATCTTGTTACAGTTAAACCTTTCGTAAAAACCAATTGGCAGAAAGGTTGATTTACCATGAAAAAACAACCAATATTTAGTTACCTTTACCTGCTAAAGATTTTTGGGTATGGAAAAGCGATGGGTGCTAAAAGATGGTCCTGATAATGAAGTAGTTGAGCAGCTATCACAATCGCTTAATATCAATAAAAAACTCCTGAAATTGTTGGTGCAGCGTCGGGTTACCACCTATGATGAGGCCAAAACATTTTTCAGGCCAAAACTTGAAAACCTCCACGATCCTTTTTTGATGAAGGACATGGACAAGGCGGTGGACCGTGTGCTCACGGCCATGGACAAAGGTGAAAAAATATTGATATACGGCGATTATGATGTGGATGGCACCACTGCTGTTTCGCTGGTATATTCATTTTTGAAGGACATCTACAAAAAAATAGGTTTCTACATTCCCGACCGTTACAGCGAAGGGTATGGCGTGTCGTACAAAGGCATCGACTATGCCATCGAAAACGATTATAAATTAATGATCACCCTGGATTGTGGTATTAAAGCCGTGGCCAAAGTAGCCTATGCCAACGAAAAGGGACTGGACATCATTATTGGCGACCATCACCGTCCCGGCGACGAAATTCCACCTGCCGTGGCAGTTCTGGATCCCAAACAACCCCTGTGTCCGTATCCGTTTAAAGACCTCTCGGGATGTGGTGTTGGTTTCAAATTGGTACAAGCCATTGGCATGAAAAAGGGCATGAAAAAGGAACGGGCCTTCGCGAGCCTCGACTTGGTAGCCATCAGCATTGCCGCCGACATTGTGCCCATCACCGGCGAAAACAGAATTCTGGCCTATTATGGTCTGAAACAACTCAACAAAAAACCCCGCGTTGGGGTACAATCGTTGCTCAAATCGGCCGGTGTTGACGAACAAAACAATTATGACATCGAAGGATTTTTCACCCGTGAGATAACCATCAGCGATATTGTATTTTTGCTGGGTCCGCGCATCAATGCCGCCGGACGGATTGAAAGTGCCACGGATTCGGTAAAGCTACTGATTAGCAATAATTTGGTGTACGCCGAAAAGTTGGGTAAACAAATCAACGAGCTCAACACCACCCGACGCGATTTGGATACCAACATCACCCAGGAAGCCCTGGAAATTGTGAACACCGAAATACGAAACAACAACCGGAAATCTACCGTGGTGTATCGCGACCACTGGCATAAAGGAGTGATTGGCATTGTGGCTTCACGACTTATCGAAGCCTATTACCGACCCACCATTGTGCTCACCAAGTCGGACGGACTTATCACAGGATCGGCCCGATCCATCAAAAATTTTGACATTTACGACGCCATCGATGCCAGCAGTCATTTACTTGAACATTTTGGTGGTCATACCTATGCAGCAGGATTGGCTTTGAAACCCGAAAATCTGGACCAGTTCATCAAAGATTTTGAGTCATATGCCTGCGAAAAACTCACCGACGAAATGCTTGTTCCGGAGATTGAAATCGACGGGGAATTGTATGTGGGCGACATCAGCTCCAAATTTTTCAGGATTCTCCGGCAATTTGCCCCCTTTGGTCCGGGAAACATGGCACCGGTATTTATGACCCGAAACGTAATTGATACAGGATATGCCAAGCTGGTGGGTAAGGGCGACGTGAAGCACCTGAAATTTTCGGTGGTACATCCCGACCGCACCGGAAATCCCATTCCGGCCATTGGTTTCAACATGGGCGACAACCTTGAAAAAGTAAAACAAGGCAAGCCTTTCAGTATCTGTTATCACATTGACGAAAACACCTGGCTGGGCACCACCACCCTACAGTTGCGGATACTGGACATGAAATTCGATTAAAACACCTTCTGGATTATGTTGTCCGGCTCCAATTCGAGCCAAATACGGATAGAATAATTAAATTGATATTTATCTCGTTGCGCACGGGACTGTACAATCCCTATAAGTTGAGTATTTGGTAATATTTTTTTTGGTTAAATCACAAAATCCCTTGAGCAAGTTATATTCAACATGTGCAGGAATACAAAAAGAGAAAATAATTTTTCAGACATTCATTATTAAATTACTATTTTTGATAAAAAATAGTAGTAATGGGATTGGCATTAACAAATTCAATGATCGACAAATATTTTGCTTTCTTAACCAAGTTGGATAATTCATCGAAAAAGAAACTAATTGTGAAGCTGACCGAATCAATGGAAGATAACACCAATAAGGATTTCGATTTATCGAGTTTACACGGGGCATGGGAAGATGCGAGAAGTTCCGATGAGATAATTAAGGAAATAAAAGAATCGCGAATTGACAAAAAGTCCACATTTGATTTCTAATGAAATACCTACTTGATTCCAATTCTCCAAAACATCTTACGAATCTTATCTCGTTGCGTACCAGACTGTACAAGCCTTTTTAATCAAGATTTTTAAGCTTGATGGCCAGGGCTATCAGAATAACCCCGATAATCACGGCCAATATGCCGATGAGTACCACAAAAATGGAGGCCGTTCCGAAGGGCACAAAAAACAAAACTATACCAAATAACAGGGTTAAAAGTCCGTTGATCAGCAAGATGCGTTTGTCGGAGGATGATTGGATATTCATCATGATTACCAACTGAACAATGCCCAGAATAATGGCCCAAACGCCGATGATAACCACGAAAATTTCAACCGATTGTTTGGTAAAAAATGTCAGTACGATACCCAAAGCAATGGTAACGATGGAACTAATTAAATCGGTACTGTAACTGCGTTGGTTTTTCATGTTGTTATATACACCAAAGAACATGGCAATACCCACAATCAGCATGATGATACCGAAATACATCACGATGATTTGCAAGGTATTGGAAGGAGCAATAATGGCCATCAGGCCAAAAAGCAGGGCAATGATGCCATTAAAGGCAAGTGCCAACCAATTTGTAGAAGCTTTTGAATTCATGGCTAATTTTTTAAAAGTTTAAATTTACACAATTATCATGGCTCCCAAACATGATTTTATTAATTATTTTTGCACGCTAAAAATCTGATAATAATGATGCAAGAGTTTTTTACCAAAGAGTTTTACGGTAACACAGTGGGCACATGGCTTATTGCCCTGGGGATTATCATTGGTTCCTTTCTGCTTTCCAAGGTGCTGTATTTTGTCATCACCCGGATTGTGAAACAAATTACTAAGCGGACAAAAACCAAACTGGACGACATCATCATCGATAAAATAGAGGAGCCGGCAGTATTTGCACTGGTCATCACGGGTATTTGGTATGCGCTGGCCTATCTCCATTTTTCCGATTATATCGATACCTTTTTAAGCCATGCATTTTATTTTCTGGTTATTTTTAACATTGCCTGGTTTATTTCCAGATTTTTAAGCGCCATCATCGATGAGTATTTGGTTCCTTTGGTTGAAAAAACCGAAACCGATCTGGACGACCAATTGCTTCCCATTGCCCGAAAATCAATCAATGTAACCATTTGGACGCTGGCCATTATTGTGGGGTTGAACAACGCCGGATTTGATGTGATGGCCCTGATAGCCGGATTGGGAATTGGTGGACTGGCCTTTGCTTTGGCCGCTCAGGACAGCATCAGCCACATTTTTGGCGGATTTGTGTTGTTTGCCGACAAGCCTTTCTCCATCAACGATAGAATACTGGTCAATGATTTTGACGGGAAGGTGAAAGAAATTGGATTGCGCAGCACCCGCATTCAAACTCTCGACGGACGCATGGTAACACTACCCAATGCCGATATTGCCAACAGTTCCATCGTGAATATCTCCTCAGAGCCCTCCCGGAAAATTACCATGGATTTGGGACTTACCTACGATACAACGCCCGACAACATGCAAAAGGCCATGGACTTGCTCAAGGGTATTTGCATTGAAAACAAAGATGTTTTGGAAGACCAAACCGTAACAGCCTTTACCAATTTCGGCGACTTCAGCCTGATCATCCGTTTTATCTATTACATCCGCAGCGGTGCCGACATTTTTGCTACCATGAACGATGTAAACATGGAAGTACTGAAACAATTCAACGCAGCAGGATTGTCGTTTGCCTTCCCCACCCAAACCATTGAGGCGCTGATTAAGAAGTAGTTGTATGCGTTTTCATCGCTACGTTTCGTCAAGTTGATTGCAAAGTTTCACTTGGTATGTAAATAGGGGAATTGGGTTTTTGGCTTAGTTTCATGCCGTAGGCAGACAAGTATCACTGCGTTGCTACATTTATAAGTCACTTATCTGCTCACTTTTTGCCATAAAACAACGATTGGAAACAAGATAAATAGGTTTGCTCTCGGTTATTCAACATTTTATACTCTTTAAGCTCAAAAAGCTTATGAAATTAAGCTCAAAATGAGTAATAAATGAGCTATATTCTTATTTGTAATGAGCTACAAAGTTCTTTTGAAAGTTGTAATACCGATGATGAATTGAAATGAGCTTTATCTTCGCTTCGCTTCTGAAACCTCTTCAATTCTATATGGGCATTATACATCAACAGCGTAGTGCTAACTTCAATTTATAGTTGGTATCATTGCAGATTTCGATAAAAAGCCTTCCTATTCAATAAAACGGAACTGAAACATGAGAATCCACCATTGGACTACCCCGATCCGCCAGGTTGGAAAAAACCCAACGGGTCGAAATAAGCGACCACAATAGCTGGGTATTGATGCCATGCAAAGTCTTCTACTTATTCTGCTCCCGCCAACGTTGGTTGAATGATGCAGGTGCCGCCTCCGGAAGTTCGCGTTGGTTGCCCCAGCTTTTCCGGATGGAAAACCTGATGAGCATGTTTTTGATGCCGCTTCCGGGCATGTCCAACAGTTTTCGCGACGACATGGCTTTGGACATCCACCTGACCTTGCGTGCTTCGCTTCCGGTTACATACTTTTGCTTAACGGCGTAATTCCGGTTGTACAACAGCAGGTTGCGTAGGGGGATGTTTACCGGACAAACGGTATCGCATTTACCGCAAAGGGTGGAGGCGTAGCTCAGGTGTTTATAAGTGTCGAAATCCTTCATGAAAGGTGTAACCACAGCACCGATAGGTCCGGGATAGGTGGTGCCGTACGATTTACCTCCTATGAGTTTAAACACCGGACAAGCATTCAAGCAAGCTCCGCATTTGATGCACGAGAGCGCCTGACGCTGTTTTTCCTGCTCCAATACCTTGCTCCGGCCATTGTCAATGAGCACCACAATCATTTCGTCGGGACCGGATAATTCGCCTTCGCGTCGGGGGCCGGAAAGTATGCTGTTGTAGGCCGTTACGGATTGGCCTGTGCCATGCGAAGCCAACAAAGGCCAAAACAATTCCAGGTTATCCATCGACGGGATAAGTTTTTCGATGCCCGTAACCACCAAATGAATCTTGGGTAAAGCCATGGATAACAGTCCGTTTCCTTCGTTTTCGGTGAGGGCAATGGCGCCTATGTCGGAGATTAAAAAATTGGCTCCGGTGATACCCATTTGAGCGTGAGCAAACTTCTCACGCATGTAGTCGCGGGTAAAAGCGGTAATTTCGTCAGGGGTGAGTTGTTCGGGTGCACCCAATTTTTCGTGATACAAGGTGGCCACATCTTCCTTTGAAAAATGCATGGCCGGCGTAACAATATGATAGGGTTTGTCGTTGGCTTGCTGCACGATAAATTCGCCCAAATCTGTTTCCACCACTTCTACACCGAGTTTTTGGAGGTGGTCGTTGAGCGAAATTTCTTCGGTAACCATCGACTTGGACTTCACCACCGAGGTAATCTGATGTTTCTTGATTATTTTTTCAATTTCCGACAGGGCTTCACGGGCATCGCGTGCCCAGATGAGTTTTCCGCCATTGGCCGTAAAATTGTCTTCAAATTCAATAAGGTATCTATCCAACTCATTGATTACCTTATGCTTGATAAATCCTGCCCGTTGTCGAGCCACCAACAGTCTGGCATACTTAGCGGTGCCATCTGCCACGGCCTTGTCGTATTGATTGATGGCATAACGTATTTTTTCCTGTTGCGCACCATCGTTGGCCACGTCGGCACTACGCAAGGTAAAATCTTTATATTCAGTGTTTATACCCACAATTCGGCAGTTAAATGAGTTGGTTGATTTTGTCCACACGGGCTTGATGACGTCCGCCTTCAAACTCGGTATTTAAAAAGGTGTCGGCAATTTTCAAAGCGTCTTCAAACGAAACAAACCTGCCGGGAAGCGACAATACGTTGGCATCGTTGTGCTGACGGGTAAGCTGGGCCTGTTCCACATTCCAACACAGTCCGGCACGTACATTGGGGTACTTATTGGCGGTCATTTGTGCACCATTTCCGCTTCCGCAAAGGATAATGCCCCGTTGAAATTCGCCACGGTTGATGGCACTGGCCAGTGGATGAATCATGTCGGGATAATCCACACTTTCGGGCGAATTGGTGCCAAAATCAAAAATGGTATATCCCTGCTTTTGGAGGGCTTCTTTTAAAAAAGTCTTCATGGCATATCCTCCATGATCGGACGCCATTGCCAAAATCGTGCTATCTTGAGTCATTGTTGAAAAAATCTGTGGCAAATTTAGACATTTTTATGGGTTCAAAACCAAACAAGTTGACTACCATGTACTTTGTTTTTTGTTATTCAAAGGTAGTTTTAGGTTAACCTGTTTATCTTCAAAATTTTAATAGTTTTCACGGTTTGGTTGTTAATATCTGTTTACTTTTGTTGATAATTATTGAATAAAACGGAGGTTATCAACAATGAATTTTTGGGTTTTGAGGGTTACAGTTTTTTTGATTTTTTTTTGAAAAGTTTTCCTCAGTAATCAACAATTTTTCACAAGCAATTGAAGTTCCTTTTTATTCAGTTATGTAAAAATTAAAGATTGGTTAATAAATATGTTGATGGTTGTAATACAAATATTTAGCCATTATTTGATTGTTGAATGAGTGTTGATAAAACCACATTTTTTACAAATCAAAATGATTGAGCAACAAATAATCAAACGTTTCAACAGCGCTATATATATTAACAATATAATTTAAAATTAAATATAATAATAAGGTTAAATGTTAATACGCAAATAAGGATGGATTATAGAAATGAGATTCTAAAATTGAAAAAAGAAAAAAAAGCGTTGTTGCTGGCGCATTTTTATCAAATTCCCGAAATTCAGGATGTGGCCGATTACATGGGCGACAGTTTGGGCCTTGCGCAAAAAGCTTCGGAAGCCAATGCTGATATGATCGTATTTGCGGGGGTTCATTTTATGGCCGAAACCGCCAAAATGCTCAATCCTGACATTCCGGTAATTTTGCCCGACCTAAATGCCGGTTGTTCCCTTGCCGATTCCTGTCCTTACGACGATTTCAAAATTTTCAAAGAACAACATCCTGATCATTTGGTTATCAGTTATATAAATACTACCGCGGCCATCAAAACCCTCACCGATGTGGTGTGTACCTCGGGCAATGCGGTTCAGATAGTGGAATCATTTCCCAAAGATCAAAAAATAATTTTTGCGCCGGATAAAAATTTGGGTGGATATATCAACAGGCTTACCGGACGAAATATGGTATTGTGGAATGGTACCTGTGAGGTTCACGATATATTGAACACCGAAGCTATTTTGAATTTGCAGGAAGCCCATCCTGATGCTAAGGTAATTGCCCATCCGGAGTGCAGTGCTCAGGTATTGCAACTGGCTGCTTACATTGGATCCACCACGGGTATGATTAAATTTACCCAACAGGATACTGCCCTAAAATATATTGTGGCCACCGAATCGGGCATACTGCACCAAATGCGCAAACTTTCGCCACACAAGGAATTTCTTATCGTTCCGTCGGATAGCACCTGTTCGTGCAACGATTGCCCGTACATGAAAATGAATACCATGGAAAATCTGTATATGGCTTTGAAAAATGAAAAGCCTTGTATATCTTTAGACGCTGAAACCATTGAGTTGGCCAAACGGCCCATCATACGCATGCTTGATATTTCTAAGAAGTTGAATATTATATAATTAGGATACCGGAAATGAAAAAAAATTTCATCGTTACAGGGCTTGTTTTGTTGTTGTTGGCGGGATCTTCCTGTTCAAACAAGGTATTATACACTCGGCAGATACGCAACAACCTGATGGAAAATCAGTTGAAAGAGAGTGAAGTTCAGTACTATAATTCCGGAAAAATTCTGCTTCAACGAAATTTATCGTACGCCGAAACACAAATAGCCCGCGGACAAATCAAATTTGAAAACGGTCAATATATCGAAGAAATCGTCATTCCCAAAGGTACACCGGGTGTGGCCGTTGGTCAGGGTAAGGATTATATAGATGTGTCGTTTGAACCGGGCGAAAACAGACAATTGCGCTTCAAATGCAATCCCGACGGATACTATCAAATAACGGCGCTGGCCTGGAAAGACAATTACGGATCAGTGAAATACGATACCACCGTTTATTATTTGAATGCCCCTTCGGGAAAGGCCCTCCTACAGGTGGAAAAAGATTATGTAAGTAAGTATGAAAAACAAAAGCGCGTGCTAAAAGGCCGAACGGTATCCTCTGGTTATGAATAAATTGCTCTTTTTTCTGGTTTTTGTGCTGGTTGGATTTTATTTGGATATGCCGGCTCAGACGAACGGAAAAATAAATCCCGACGGTTACAATTTTTTTTATTCTGATGACAGCACCATCGTGAGTGAGGGTTATATGCGTCAGGGTAAACCCGATGGATACTGGAAAAATTATTATCCCGACGGGGTATTGAAATCGGAGGGAAACAGAAAAGATTTTTTGCTCGACAGCGTTTGGCGTTTTTATGATGAAGAAGGAAAACTGACACTGGAAATCACTTACCGGCAAGACAAAAAAAACGGATTCAGAACCACTTACCAGGGCGATGAAATTACCCGTGAAAATTTTGTGAACGACGTCAAGCAAGGTGATTCGTATTTGCTGTATGCCAACGGAAAAGTAAAATCGAAAATACCTTTTGTTAACGGACTGGAGGATGGCATTGCCCGCGACTATGACGAGGAAGGAAACATCATTCAATTGGTACACTACCGAAAGGGATATGTGGTTGAAAGAGAACGCATCAACCGGATGAATGCCAACCAACAGCGGCATGGAAAATGGAAGTGGTTTTTTGATGATGAACTCACCGTTCAAATGGAAGGAACCTATAAAAATGGCTTAAAAGACGGGTATTGGAAAGAATATGATTTGGATGGAAATCTTGTATCAGCCACCAAATACGTGGATGGCGAAAAACAAGAAAAAGCAGAAGAACTGGTGCAATTGGATGTGCGAACCGACTATTTTCCGGATGGGCAGGTGAAAGTGCGGGCTACCTATACCAAAGAAGGTGTTCCCGAGGGTGTTCGTCGTGAGTACAACGAATTGGGGGAGGTGGAAAAATCGTTTGTTTTCAGAAACGGACGCATTGTGGCCGAAGGAATTTTTACCGATGCCGGTCAGCGCCAGGGCCGATGGAAAGAATATTATCCTACAGGAAAACTCAAGGCCACCGGAGATTATAAGGACGACAAGCGAGAAAATGTCTGGAAGTTTTATTATCCCAACGGACAGCTGGAACAAATTGGAAAATATATTGATAATCAACCAGATAGTTTGTGGACATGGTATTACGAAACCGGAAAAATTCTTCGGGAAGAAAATTATTATCAAGGTCTGTCCGATGGCACTTATTCCGAATACGACAAACAAGGAAACCTGATTACCACCGGCGACTATCTGGAAGGTAAAAAAGAAGGATTCTGGACATTGCAGATTGGGGGTTTTCGTGAAGAAGGCAACTACAGCGAAGGGTTACGTTCGGGTGTTTGGAAATCTTTTTATGCCGACGGAAGTCCTGCTTTTGAAGGAAAATTTGTGGACAATTTGCCCAATGGAAAACACCGCTGGTGGTGGCTCAATGGCAAGTTGAAAAAAGAAGCTTCCTTCGTGATGGGCCGGCGAAGCGGCGAGATGAAGAAATTCAACGACGACGGCACCCTGCTGATAGAGATCAGTTATAAGGGCGGAAAAGAAGTGAAATACGATGGCATTGAAGCCGATTTGGACGAATAGGTTACCAAAGAACGAATCTAAATAATGGCTTTAGGTAGCGCATGCATGCATTATTTATATCTTCGCCACAATTAAAAAATCACGATCGTTTCGTTTAACTCAAATGTCACTACACATGAAAAAGTTTATTTTTAGTTTGATCATCCTGGCCATGGTTGGTGTGGCTTGTCAGAACAATACCCAAAAAACAGAAGGTGCAAACAATGAATCAATTGCAGCTGTTGTGGATGAAGTTGCCGTTGTTAATTTGGCCGATTTCGATTCACTTGCCGGCAACTACGTAGGCAAAAAAGTGCAATTGGAAGGAACCATCGATCATGTATGCAAACATGGTGGCCAACGTGCTTTTATTGTAAATCCCGAATCGGAATCACGTGTAAAACTCACTCCCGACGAAACCCTGGCAGCCTTTAACACCGATATGGAAGGAAACCATGTAATTGTGGTTGGTGTTGTTGAAGAGCAAAGAATAGATGAAGCCTACATCATGGAGTGGGAACAGGAAATTAAATCAGGAGTGGTTGCTGCCGACGACAAAGGCGAAGGAAGCCATTTGGGCGGTAACATGGAAAAAGGTGGTGAAGATGCCGACATCAGCGAAGAAATGGAAAAAGTAAACAACCTCCGTCAGATGTTGAAAGATTCAGGAAAAGACCACCTGTCGTTCTACTCCGTGATGTGTTCCTCACTGAAGGAAATTGACAATCCTTCCGAACTGATCAACGACGAAAATTAGTATATAATAACTCCCTGTATTTCATGAGTTTTAAGTGGCGCAAGTGGAACAGAATTGTCCATCGCGATTTTGGATATCTGTTTTTTGGCATGACTTTGATTTATGCCCTTTCGGGGATAGCCATCAATCACATTAAAGATTGGAATCCCAATTATGTGGTGATTTCAGAGGATATTACAGTAGATGTTACCAACACCCGTCCCGATAAAACCATGATCAAAAAATGGTTGGACGATATCGGCGAAGCAGGTACCTACAAAAGCCATTATTTTCCCAACGATGAAATTTTGAAAATTTTTGTGGACGATGGCACCGTGTATGTTGATCTGACTACCGGAGAAGGGTTGTTGGAAAAATCCACCCGCCGCCCTTTGTTTCGTGAGGTGAATTACCTGCATTACAATCCCATCAAGTATTGGACCTGGTATTCAGATATTTTTGCCGGAGCTCTCATTATTCTTGCTTTGTCGGGCATCCTGATTCCCCGTGGCGATCAAGGAATTACCCGTCGTGGTGCCTGGATGGTGGCGTTGGGTGTGCTTATTCCGTTTATTTATTTACTTGTTTATTTCTACTAAGCCATGAATGAGTACCTGATCATATTTTTATTTGTTGCCTGGTACACGCTCTCTCTTATTATATCTGAAAATATGGGAAAGCGAAAAAAAATGGGTGTACAGTGGGCATTCTTCTTCTGTATGATGCTTTCTCCGGTGGTGGGGTATGTTATCGTGCAATTAAGCCCCAACGACTTAAAAAGCGCGAAATAGCGCCGAAGCAATTCCGTCTGCAAAAAGCTTTCCTGCCTTGGTTAACCGGTAGGTGTTTCCGGTTCTGCTCACCCGATTCTCGTTGATAAATGGCAGTATTTGTTTTTCAAAATACTTTCTTGCGGTAGGCCCAAAAACATTTTCAATATGTTCGGTATCGCAACCCCATGAGGTGCGCAAGCTGGTCATCACATATTCGTTGTATTGCTGATCGGGACTTAAAACCTCCTTTTCCAGCATTTGGTTTTTCACCGAAAGGGCCTCACAATACTGTTTCATGTTTTTTACATTCCACTGACGTGTAAGCCCATTAAAGGAATGAGCAGACGGACCTACTCCCAGATAGTGTCCGCCCAACCAGTAAATACTGTTGTGTTTAGAGTAGAAACCCGGACGGGCAAAGTTGGATATTTCGTAGTGTATCAGTCCGTTTTGTTCCGTTTTGTCCAATAATATTTCAAAATGTTCCACAGCCTGGTCTTCGGTAGTAGGTTGAATTTTTTGCTGTTTGATAAGCACTTCCATGTTGGTTTTGGGCTCTACGGTCAGGGCATAGGAAGAGAGGTGTGGCAAGCCATAATCAAAAAAGATATCCAGATTTTTTTGCCATTTTTCGGTGGTTAAGGTGGGAATTCCATAGATTAAATCGATGGTCATGTTTTGATAACCCAATTGGAGGGCGTGTTCGATGGCTTGTCGGGCATGGTTTCCGTTGTGCACCCTGTTCAGGTAGTGCAAATCGTCGTCGAAAAAGCTTTGAATACCCACGCTAAAACGGTTGATTGGCGTTTCGTTTTTGAGTTGTTTCAAATAATCCCGGCTCAGGTCATCCGGATTGGCCTCCAGGGTAATTTCCACATCAGGAACTACGGTATAATGTTGCTTTATCTGATTGATCAGCTTGTTTATTTCAGCGGTTGACAATACCGAAGGTGTTCCACCTCCGAAATAAATGGTGTTGACGGGTTGTCCGTTTAAGTATGCAACCCGGTGTTCCAGTTCGCTCAGGATGGCTGTAATCAGCTGATGGCGGTATTTTTGCGATACCACGGTATAGAAATTGCAGTAATGACATTTCTGTCGGCAAAAGGGGATATGGATGTAAATTCCGGCCATGCGTATGTTTTAGCAGGCAAAAGAAGTAAAATTATGGATGCATGGGTAATTTTATATTCAGCGAGCCATCAAAATGAGGCTTTTAAATGTAATCTTTAAAGTTGTCTTTTTCTTTGGGTATCTCTAATTCAACCTTTTTTACTCGATTAATTTCGTTTATCAGATGCTCTATTGTTTTTGCATAGGGGCAATAATTAATGTAAAAAAACACATCATCACGAGTAAATATTTTATTACCTAATTTGTCTGAAAAACTAAAATTATAATTATTGCTTTCTCGTTTTATATCGGGGTAATAACCAAGTAATTGATCAATAATTTTTTGTTTTTCACTCTCCGTTAGCATCGAATCCGTTTCAAACTTGGTCGAAATAAAAACAATTTTATTGTCGAAGTGGTGCACTTGAAATAAAAGCTTAAACTTCCCCGTCCTTTTTTTGTAGAAAAAAACTTGATATTCAGGCAATAAACTTTGATTATCAAGAATATATGTTTCTAATTCGAGTTTTGTTGTGATATTGTTATTGTTAACAGATTCAAGTGGATATCCCAAAAAAGTGAGTGGATATTCAGTAGATTGGCTGGCAGACGTTAACAAAACATTTTTAAGATCGGTAAGATTTTTTATAAGGTTTTCTCTAAGATAATAAGAAGAACTTCGTGTATTGTTCTTTTTCTGGTTTTTATTTTTAAAAAAGGAAAGCATGGTGGGTGGGGGGTTATAATTTCGGTTAAAAGACTGTAGGGTTTGATCAATTACGAATTTGAAAAAAATATTTCATGGCATACTATTGGGTACAATTATAAAAATTGCTTCAATTCTTGTTCAACTTTATCTAAAGTAGTGTCGGTCAAATAGTCCATTTCCAGAAGTTGTTTTAGGTCATTGTTGGTTGAAGGGTTTATGGCATAATTTACGAAAAAGTACATCAATTCGGTTGTAAACATCATATTACCTTCGTAATCAGCAAATTCAAATTTCAGGTTATCTGTTGGAATCTCAATATCCGAATAGGGTTTTAGCAGAGTTTTTAACATAGCATGCTTATCAGCCTTCGAATCATGGTTACCGGTAGATATTTTCGTGGTAGCAAAGAAGAACTTTTTGTTGAGAAAGTGTATTTGAAATAATAGATTAAATCGATTTACGTTTTTTCTGTAAAAATACACCCGGTGGCCATTAATACTATCTGAATTATCAATAATATACGACTCCTCACCAAGTAAATCTTCCAGTTTATCAACGTTAATTGATTCTAAGGCATTTTCCTGAAATCGAATGGAATGCTTGGTTTTTACGGAAGGATGACGATCGAAAACAGTGTGAAGATCTTTTAAATCGAAGATGGTATTTTCCTGATGATAAAAAGTTGTACTTCGAGAAACCTTTTTTGGCTCTTTTATTCTTTTCTTTTTGAACAATTGAAAAAACGAAAACATAACTACATTTTTAGCAGGCGTAAATAAAATTTCTCAACTCCAACGAAATTTGATAACAAAAGTATGAAATTTTTATGGACTTTAAAAGTAGTATATATTAATTTTTAAGGCGTACCCGAGATTCTGTTATATATACACTCAAGATATAGGCAATCATAATAATAGAGCCTACCAGTAAGTGATTAAAATCGGTCGTGTTGTTTATATACAGCCCTAAAAGGTAAATACTTACAGCACTAAGAGAATAAATAGTCAGCTTTAAGTATTCGTATTTTATCTTGTAAATGCGTTGTCCCCAAATAAACGAGATAAGCATAATGCTCAGGTAGCACACAAAATTGGCCCATGCAGCTCCCATATAGCCGTATTTGGGTATCCAGATGATGTTGAGCACAATGGTTATCACACTTCCGATGATGGCAATAATGGCTCCGTAAAGAGTTTTATTGGTGAGTTTGTACCATACCGACAGGTTGTAAAAAACACCCAGAAAAAGTTTGGCCGATAAAATGATGGGTACGATGGCCAACCCGGCCCAGAATGCCGGACCAATGAAGTATTTAAAAACATCCAAAAACAGCATCACACCCAAAAAGATCATCCAGCAGAAAATAACGAAATAGGTAAGTACTTTGCTGTAAATTTTTTTGGCATCCTGTTTATCAGCTTCCGCAAAAAAGAAGGGTTCGGCTGCATACCTGAACATCTGAATAAAAAGCATCATAATGATAGCCAGCTTATAGCTGGCGCTATAAATTCCCAGTTGTGCATCAGCGGTTTCCGGATCGGGCAACAGGTGTTTCAGAAAAATTTTATCGGCCACTTCGTTGATCATGCCGGTTAACGAAATCACCAGAATGGGCAGTCCGTAGGCCAACATTTTTCGTAGCAAAGGGATATCCAATGTTAGTTTAAAACCCTTCATCTCTGGCAATAACATGAGCAAGGTAGCTACACTGCCCAACGTGTTGGCAATAAATACAAAGGCCACCATGCTGGTATCGCCATACAAAGGTAGTTGGTTGAGTTTATCGCCGGCAAGTGCAGGAATAACCCATAAAAAAAGGAGATTAAAAAAAATGGTGATGACTACACTCAACACACGAATGGCCGAAAATCGTTTGGCTTTATTTTGATATCGCAATTGTGCAAACGGTAGCGAGGTAAAGGCGTCTACAGCTATGATTATCCCAATGTAGAGGATGTATTCTTTGTTGGATGGATAGTTGATGAGGTGTGCGATGGGTTCCACAAAAATGAATACCAGTATGGCAAAAAGAACGGAGGTTATCAACAACGATGAGGTGGCCGTATTGAAAACTTGTTGGGGACGGTCTGATTTGCTTACATATCTGAAAAAGGAGGTTTCCATACCATAGGTAAGTATGACCAACAATAAAGCAACCCACGAATAAAGCACCGTAATTTGACCGTATTCAGCCTGATCGAAAACCAAGTAGGTATAAAAGGGAACCAGCAGGTAATTCAAAAACCGGGGAACCATGGTTCCGAGTCCGTAAATAGCGGTTTCTCCTGCCAACCGCCTGATGGGATTTAGTGGTTTTTTCACCGGTCAAAAATAGCTAATTTACGTCTGCTTTCACACACGGAAATACCAGTGTAAAAGTGGTGCCCACGCCCTTGGTGGAAGTAAAACTTATTTGTCCGCCATTTTCGGTAATGATGGATTTTACGATGGCCAGCCCCAATCCTGTACCACTGGTTTTGGTAGTAAAATAGGGTTTAAATATATTCTGTTGGGTTAGCTCGTCCATACCTTTTCCGTTGTCCGAAATGGTGATGATGGCCTTGTGTTGCAGGCAGGTACATGTGATTTCGATGATTTTGGTATTTTGGCCCGTAAAGGACTGTACCGCGTTTTTGATGAGGTTGTTCATGGCCCTGAGCAGGTCTTTTTCGATGGCGTTGATGTAGCACCCGGTTTCAGCGTAATGGGTTTTAAAACTGATTTCAGGGTTGTTGTCAAAAAAACCGACCACACCTGCAAGCAAGGTATTCAGGTTAATGGGTTTTAAAATTTTTGTTTTGGAGGAGGCCACCTCACCAAACATTTCGGCCACATTGTTCAGTGTTTCTATTTGCTCGATGAGCGATTTGGTGGTGAGGCTCAGTTTGCTTTGGAAATCAGGTTGGTTTTCCAGATAGGCCTTTTCCAAATATTGTACGTTGAGCTTCATGGGCGTGAGCGGATTTTTAATCTCATGGGCAATTTGACGTGCCATCTCACGCCAGGTATGCTCACGTTCGGCATCCTTGATAAGTTCGGCACTGATTTCCAGTTTTTCAACCATCAGGTTGTACTGTTCTATCAGTTGACCAATTTCGTCGTTGTTTTTCCAGGTGATGGTTTGGTTGGGTTTGTCGATCTGAACACCGGCCATTCGCTGTTGCAACATCAGCAAGGGACGTGTTAAAAACCTGGCCAGTACGATGGAGAAAATAGATCCGATGATGCCGATAAGCACTGCAATATTGATGAAGTTGGCCAGCAGCGAAGCGTAGGTTTGAACTATCTCCGACTGGCGTGCAAAAAACGGCAGGTTGATGATGGCTGCGGGCTGATTTTCCGAGAGAAAGAGGGGAATATAGGCGGAATAAAACGTAAGATCGCCAATTTTTTCTTTTGTGATAAACGACAGTTGATGGTCGATCATGAGCGCCCGGTATGCTTCCGGATTGATCATATTCGAAAGTAATCCTTTTTCCTCCATTTCGGGTCGTGAGGTTGCCGCCAATTGACCTCCGGGGGTGTAAAGATTGATATCCGAAAAAAAGACCAACGAAAACTTTTTCAACAGGGTTTGAAGGGACTGGTTTTCTTCTTCCGAGAAATCTATTTGGTCGCCTAGTTTGTGTTGGAGTTCGATAAATACGGAATAGGTTTTTTCCTCCAGTTGTTTTCTGGTATTTTCCACCGAATTGGTTTGCATGAAAAACATAGTGACAACCGCCAGTAATATGGTGGTAAAAATAATGGTACCAATGATAAACAATTGGAGCTTGGTGCGGAAAGAAATAATCTGGGATGCCTCTTTGCCAAACAAATATTTGATAAAAAACAACAACGCGGCAGTGAGTGTAAAAAACAGAAAAAGAATGGAAAATGGAAAAATGGTTTCGCTGAGGTTTTGTTGTGGTACACTCACGATAACGGTTTCGTTGTCGCCAAAGGTGATGAGAAAATGTCTGAAATCAACATCATTTATATAGCCTGATTGCTGATATAAATTACTTTCGGGGGATAGTAGTATGGGATATTTAAAATCTCCAAATTTATAAGCCAGGGTCGTGTTGTAGTACCTGGCATAGGAGGTGTTTACCAAGTTGAATGATTGTGCGTTTTGGTCGATGAGCAGTTCGGGATAGCCTAGTCCTTCGGGCACATACGAAGCTACAAATTCGATGTACAGGGTTTTTGTTTGTTGCTTGTTGCTAAATGGAATAACCCCCAGGTAATAGATGTTTTCGGTGGTGTTCTTGATTAAAAAAAGCGAGCTGTCTATTCGGCTTGTTCCTGAAGTTTCCACCATTTCCTTAAAAAATGCATCACACGAAACCAGGGTGTTTTCTCCGGGTATGTCAAGCATGTCGTTTGCTGCACAGGTGGTAAGCTGGATGTTATATTTGTTGTAATCCTCGTCGAAATAGTGTTGATACAAGTAGTTTTCGACCTTATAATCGCTGTCAATATCGTCGGGCAGTAACATAGATTTAAGGGTAGTGTCAGCACGCATTTCTTTTTCAAGTTGTTCAAATTGATACTCGAACAGAGGATCGTTTTTCTGCGCAAGCATGCGCGCGGTAAAGGCTTGTATTTGCATTTCCTTGTGTTGTCGCGATGCATTGATAATATAGGCAGATGAAGCCGAAAGGAGAAGGATGATGGTTAGTGTGGTTACAAGTGCCGACTGATTTTTCAGAGGTATCATCCGTATCAACAAAATCATGACAGTTACCAGCCAGGCTGCAAACGATATCTGCCACAATGCATGTGAGGTATAAACCATAATTATCAACGCTGGCAGGGTGCCCCCTAAAGCTGCCAAACGGTGCGAAAATTTAACCAGGTGCAAACGACCTAATCCGGAAAGAAGAAAAAAAGCCACAGCGTTCAACAACCAAATAATCACTACGAATGGCCAATTGCCTGATAAGTGAAGGAGCATATCGGGTTCAATGCCGAACTCATTTTCGACCCCCAAATTATACAGGAACACAAAAATGAAAGTCAGCGCTATTGCCGTAACGAATGAAAGTGCCCACAGCTTTGCTGTTGGGATGATTTGCGTTGCTTTTCTTTTATCTTGGTAGGAAACTAAGGCAAAGGCTACCAACAATATAAATAAATCAATAATGATGTCTCCTATGGTGTTAAGAAATGGGGTGCTACTGATTTGTTCGGTAAATATACTGTATTGACCCGGCAGCGGTTCCAGGTTAAATTGCTGAAACGTTAAACGGAGGATGAGCAGGGTGGATGCAAAAAGGAAGAAAAGCAGATACGGCGTTTTAGTCAGAGGTGTCCATAGACAAAAAGCCTGAAAAAGTGCCAAAGAAATAAATAGCCAGATGAGCAAATAAAAACTGAGAACGATGATTTCGTTAAACAGAGAGTTATATGCATCGCTTGTTGGATAATAGAATATAGTTTGGTTATGCGTTACTGAAATCGGTTCCTCATTTGCTTCGAGAATTCTTTTCAAGCTTAAAACACCATCAAGCCCTAGTTCTTCCGTTATTTTAGGTACGAGTAGTTTATTCTTAACTTGATAATGGTACTGCAATGGACTTAAAATATTGATGGTGAAATTATTATCTACCAACTGATGCATTAAATACAATCCATTATTGGTTTCTACCATGGTATCGCCCTGAGAATTGAATATTTGTGTGTTTACTTGGTCAACGGTGTGTGTATTCCAATATCGCAGCGTATCGTTGTAATATACGAAGGCAATTTGATGGGTATTTTGGAGCAATTGGCTTGTTTTTGTCCAGTCAATTTCTCCATGGGAGTTGCAAAGTCGGGACAGTTTTTGGGCGGTGTTGTTTAGTTTAATAAATTGATTATCAATGTATAAAGAAAGTTTTGCTTTTATTTTGTCAACAGAATATTTTTTAGAAATTTCCTGGCCAAATACCATTAATCCCAATATCAGAGCAACTGTAATCGACATAAAGATGAAGATCTTTTTGGTGTGGCCGATGGAAGATTTTTGGCTCATGGAAGGCGGTTTTAGTTGGTCATGATGGTTTCAGTACAAAAATCATGCTCGAATAATTATTTTTTTTGGATGCGTTAAAATTAGATAAAAGCCCTGACATGATCGCCCTGAAGTAAACAAAAGAATGCTTCATATATTTTTCACTCAACATGCTTACATAGTATGCATCCATTTTCATGGGAATCATATCAACCAAATTGAGGTGGTGGAGTTTGGCCAATGCTTCAAATGAGGTGGGTGAAAAATGATGTAAGTGTCTTGGTACATCCAGGCCGGCCCAAAATTTTCCATATTTTTTGGCATCCGGTGAATGAAGGTTTGGCACTGCGATAATGATGGTTCCGTTGGGAGCAAGCAATCTTTTAACTTCAGTTATTCTTTCATTAAGGTCAGGAACATGTTCCAAAACATGCCACATGGTGATCACGTTAAAGCTATGGTCTGCTAATTTTTTCAGTTGATTTTCGTCGTTTACTTTGAGATTGTATTTTTCGATTGCAAATTTTCGGGCTTGTTCGTTTGGTTCAATTCCTTCTACGTGCCAGTTATTTTTGTGCATAAAATGGAGAAACTCTCCTGTTCCACAACCGATGTCAAGTAGCATCCCTTCCCGGGCATATTTCGTGATGTGTTGGTGTTTTTGTTTGAGGTTGATGTTTCGGAGTTTTTTGTAAATTTTATTGATTAAGCCCTTTTGGTCGGCACTATGAGATAGGTATTCCTCCGATTGATAATATTTCCCCAATTGGCTCAATGGCGGAAAGGGATGGGTAGTGGTATAGGTACAATGGTTGCACGTCCATAGCTCAAAAGGTTCCCGGGTGAGGAAATAATCGAAAGTTTGTAATGTAGGAACCAGCCTGCCTTTTTCACAAACCGGGCATGTTTTCGTATCGTTCATGGGCGTCATGTTTCACGTGGAACATTATGGAATTTATCGACCTAAAAATACCAGGAGCACGTTAATGTCGGAGGGAGATACACCGCTAATTCGTGAGGCCTGACCAATGGTTTTAGGTCTTATTTTGGACAATTTCTGACGGGCTTCAGTGGATAATGATTGAAGCTGATGATAGTCGAAATCGTCGTGTATGTTGATATTTTCAAGATTGGAAAACTTGTTCGCTAAATCGGATTCCTTTTGAATGTAGCCCTGATATTTAACCTGAATCTCTGTCGATTCAATTTCCTCCGTATTTAGTTTGTTTACCGCAACAAAATTTCTGATTGATTCCACCGATTGAATCAAATCAAACAAGCTCACCTGGGGACGAAGGGCTATGTCGGCGGCTTTTATTTTTTGTTTCAAAGGTGAAGTTTCAAGTGAAACCAACATGTTGTTTACTTCTTGTGGGGCCACGCTTTGGGTTTTCAGAAATTCAATAAAATCTTCTGTTTTTTTGTATTTCTCCAGGACTTTGTCCAATCGGTCTTGTGATGCGAGACCTATTTGGTGGCCTTTGAGCGTTAATCTGAAATCAGCATTATCTTGCCGAAGTAAGGTTCGGTATTCCGCACGTGAGGTAAACAATCGATAGGGTTCGTCCACGCCTTTTGTAACCAGGTCGTCAATTAAAACACCGATATAGGCTTCCTGTCGGTTTAAAATGAAGGGTTCTTTCTGGTTCAATTGATTATGGGCGTTGATGCCGGCCATGATTCCTTGAGCTGCCGCTTCCTCGTATCCGGTGGTACCGTTGATTTGTCCTGCGAAGTATAGGGAATCAATGGCTTTGGTTTCCAGGGTATATTTTAACTGCGTAGGAGGGAAGTAGTCGTATTCGATGGCATAACCGGGTGTGAATATTTTGGCCCGCTCGAACCCGGCAATTTTGCGCAAAGCTTCCAATTGTATGTTGTCGGGAAGTGAGGATGAAAACCCGTTGACATAGTATTCTATGGTGTTCCAACCTTCGGGTTCCACGAACAATTGATGTCGGGTTTTGTCGTAAAAGCGATCAATTTTGTCTTCGATGGATGGACAATATCGTGGTCCGGTTCCTTCAATTCTTCCGGCGAACATGGGCGAATCACCGAATCCCAGTCGCAATACGTCATGCACCACGGGTGAGGTATAGGTAATCCAGCAACTGCGCTGTTTTGACAGGGTTGGAGTATCGGTATAACTAAATTTTTGTGGGTTTTCGTCTCCTTTTTGTTCCTCCATTTTTGAGAAATCAATGGTTCGTCCATCCACCCGAACAGGCGTGCCGGTTTTTAATCTCGCTGCTTCAAACCCAAGATTTTTTAATTGCTCTGTAATCCCAAACGATGGTGCATCACCTATTCTCCCTCCGCCAAATTGCTTTTTGCCAATGTGTATTTTGCCATTCAGAAAAGTGCCGGCTGTTATTATCACCGCCTTTGCCCTGATGCGTTGCCCCATTCCGGTAACCACCCCCATTACCCGATTGTTTTCAACTATTAATTCCACCACCGTGTCCTGCCAGAAATCCAGGGAAGGTATTTTTTCCAGCATTTTTCGCCATTCAATGGAGAATAGTACCCGATCGCTTTGCGCGCGGGGACTCCACATGGCCGGACCTTTCGATTTATTTAGCATGCGAAATTGTATCATGCTTTTGTCGGTTACAATCCCCGAGTATCCCCCCAAGGCATCTATTTCGCGCACAATTTGTCCCTTGGCAACACCCCCCATGGCGGGGTTGCACGACATTTGTGCGATACGTTGAAGGTTCATTGTGATGAGTAGTGTTTTCGATCCCAGGTTGGCTGCTGCGGCAGCAGCTTCCGACCCGGCATGTCCTGCACCTACAACAATGACGTCATATGGTTCAAACATAACAGTATGTTTCACGTGGAACAATGGTAATTTAAGGGCGCAAAGTTAAGTAATAATCCTCTTTGGCGCGCATCTCTTTCTTTTCGTCAGGGGTGTGGTCTTCGTACCCCAGCAGGTGTAGTACGCCATGTACCACCACACGACTTAATTCATCCCGGAACGATACCTGTTGCAATTCTGCATTTTCTGTCACCCTTGGAATGCTCACATATATTTCTCCGGAAATAATGCCCGGTTGCGAGGAGGTGGGGAAGGTGATGATATCGGTATAGGTGTCGTGTTGTAAATACTGTTGATTGATGGTGAGCAACTGTTCATCATCGCAAAAAACATAGTGGATGTCGCCGGCAATTTTATTTTCTTCCGCAACGACCAACCCTAACCAATCTTTGGTTGAGCGTTCGTCGGTTTTGTTTAATTGAAAGTCGGTGAGGTAATTAATGGTGAGCATCGTTCGATTTAACCGTAATTCCGGCATTTTTTTTGAAAAATGCCCGTAAAAAGTCAGCCCGCTGTTGATAGATCTTATTATGGATGGCGCTAATGTCGAAGGAAATTTGTAACTCCTGCTCTCCAAGAATCTCAATGCCATCTGTTAATGTTTGAATTAAAAAAAGCTTTTCCTTTATAGGCTCATCCGACAAATCATCTAAATTTACCGGTGTGGCCAAGCTTTCACAAAGGGACTTGTTAATCCCCTTGAAAATGACGTTAAGTATCAGAAAATCAGCATTATACGACATTAACACCGGTGTTTTGCTCTTGGGTGGAGTTAATAGATTGTAAAACTCGCTCAAGGTCATCAAAATATTCCCAAAATAGGTTTCGTTGATGAACAACTGATCGCAAAGTGCTTCGGCAAAACTCTCCATATCATGCATGGAACTACCTTGTCCGATGCTGATGGAACGGGTACTATCTAAAATCATTTCTTATCGTTTTCTAACTTAAAAAGATACTTTTTATACAACTCCAAGTAATAGGGCGAAACTTCTATGGGCACGGTTAACAAGATTTCGTCCTGACCTTTATTTATGTCCTTATACTTAAGTTCTTGATTTTGGTTTCTGTTTTCACGATTTTTTCCTTCACTCGATTCTCTTTTTTTCTCCTTTTCGCGTTCCTGCAAGGCCTCTTTCGATCGTAAAAGTCTGGTTTCTATTTCTTTCTGCCGTTCTAAAGTCTCCTGCCTGAATTGTCTTCTAATTAAATCCTCCTCATTTTTTTGCATTTCTTCGGCAATCTTTTTCAAATCATTGCCATTTTCACCTCCTGCTTGTACTTCTTCCATGATATCCTGCAGTTGCCTCCTGATTTCACCTTGCATAGCAGCCATACGGGCCAGTTCCTGACTATTCCCATTCACCCCGCCCTGACCATCTTTACCTTCTTTTTTTCCATTCTTTTTCATGCGTTCTCCCAATTTTTGCTGGGCGTTCATGAGGTCCTCCAGCGATGGTTTTTTACCGGCTCCCGGATTGTTGCACTGACCTTTGCCGCTACTCTGACCCTGCATTTGCATGGACGATTTCATCTGCT
The DNA here is from genome assembly GCA_965140775.1 of Bacteroidales bacterium. Classification (GTDB taxonomy): domain Bacteria; phylum Bacteroidota; class Bacteroidia; order Bacteroidales; family F082; genus UBA6244. The sequence goes on from OZ223471.1 coordinate 4,587,932, forward strand.
TGAGCGATTCGGCCAGCATCAAAGACAGATTATTGGTTGAGGTCATGGCATATTGCTGGGATTCCATGGCTGCTCCGGTTTGTCTTTCCTGTAGCGAATGTAGCGCTTTGTCGAGGTTAAGGGTAATTTTCGAGGATTCATCCAAAATAAAGGGTTGTATAAAAATCTGGCGTTTGCTCAGCGCCCTCAACGAATCTTCCACCACGATAAAATCCGTTTGCAGGAGTTTGAGCTTTTCTGTGTTTTCAACATATTGAGGGTCGTTTTGCGAGGTTTCGCCGATTTTATTCAACAGCCGTTCCTGTTCAAAACTCATGTCGATGAGGTTGTCGAGCAAGGTTCTCACTTGTTCGGCATCTTCGGCCATCTGTTGGGCTTTGGCCTCTTCAAAGGCCATTTTCATGGAATTGGCCATTTCCTTCATCTTGTCGCCGGCATTTTTTTGATTGTCGGCAGCTTTTTTCTCCTTGCTCTTTTCCAGGTTATCACCTGCTTCCTCCATCTCTTGTTCGATTTCCGCAGTGGTGGCCGTATCTTGTTTTACGTTAAAGGGTTCATCCAATTGCTGATCCAACGAATCAATTTGTGCCAATTCCTTTTGCAATTGTTCAAACTCCTTTTGTATGTCTTGCTGTTGTTGAAGACTGGAGTCGTTGGGCATTTCTTTTTCACGGGTTTTTTCGGCCAAATCCAGTTGTTTTTCAGCCAATTTTTCCAGCTTGTCGAGGGCTTCTTCCATTTTCTTTTCTACCTCGTACTGTTTGTACAATTCCAGATTTTGCTCCAGATTTTCTTTCAGGTCTTCATTTTTCTCTTTCATCTGTTTCAGGAAATCCTCCAGCTTGTCCTTGTCCAGGTTTTTCATTTCTTCCTGAAGTTTTTCCATTTCCTTCTCCAAATCAGTTTTCATCAGCTCATCAAACATCTCCTGCAGCTTGTCTATCCGTTCTTGCAATTCGGGGTCTGTTTTTTTATTGATGAGCGACTCCAGTTCCTCAATTTCTTTGTTCAGTTCCTGAATTTCTTCCATCTTGTTTCGGAGCGAAGCCTCCTTTTCGAGCAAATCGGACATCTTCTTTTTGTCCATCCAGCTCAGGTCTTTTTTCTCAAACAAACTGAGGGTATTTTCTTCAATTTCCTTGTTTAGTTTCTCGAGTTCGGCCAGGGTTTCCTTCATTTTCTTTTTCACCTCATCGGCTTGATTGTCGGCTTGGTCGGCCAATTCGTCCGCATCGGGAAGCTGCATGGAAAAGATGGTCGATCGGCTTCTTTTGTAACCATTGATGGCGTCGTTGTCGCGAACTTCAAAGCAATAGGAAATGCCATCGCCCGGATTAAACAGCATTTCACGTGCATCGAAGCTAAACGTAAAAGGTTGTTTGAGGATGGATTTTTCCACCTGAAGTGATATTTTAGTCCAGTTTTTTTGTGGGACACTATCTTTACGATATAAAAAATTCAATTCATGAAATCCATGGTCGTCGCTTATTTCACCCGAAAAATGAGCTTGTCCGTAAATTCCCTCCTCTTTAAACTCCCGAACGGTAACCTGAGGATATTCATCTTTGATTACCTGTACCGAAAACATGAGTGAATCGGCATCTTTTACAAACTCATTGACCGGAGCAATGGAATAATTGAACGATTGTAAGGCCCGTTGCCTGAAAACAAAGGTGTTGCTGTTGTTTTTTTGAAGCCACAACAAGCTGTCGTCCACCATCATTTTTACCGAATCGGCATCTTTGGTAAAAATTTTCCACACAATTTCGGTACCTTCCGGAACCACAAAATCGCCTGTATTTTCGATGGTTTCATTCTGTTTTGACAAATAGTTGGGGTAGGAGAGTGAGGCTTCAAAACCATAAATCAAGGGGCGGGGAAATACCTTAATGTGGTAGCCGGAACTGCTAAACTCAGGGGTGTTGAGTGTAAAATGAACATCCTGATTCAGTGTTTTGAAAATATACTGAAATTTTCCCGGTTGTATTTCGCCCATGCGGTAGGTGTAAAGACCGTCGTTGATGGCTATAAACGAAGGAACCACTTCTCCCAGCACTTCTACCTCCAGTACAAAATCGCTTTTCTGAATGGCTGTCAGGTTTTTGTTGAGCACATGCAAGGTATACGGAAGGGGTTTTTCGTAATGGACATTGTAGTTGATGATTCGGTCGGTGGGCTGTGTCAGGCTTCCGGGACTTAAAAATGCGAGTAGCAACAAAATGAGCACCGGAGGCAACACAAATTTTAAATACCGCACATTTCCCTTAAAATTGATGGCCTTGGCAAAAGGTATGGGAGCCAATTCGGCGGCTTTTTGATTGATGCTCGCCATGAGCAGGTCCATTTGGTGGCTTTCCTGTAATTGATGAAGTTGAAGCGTATTCAATAATTTGTCGCTTACTTCCGGAAAATGTTGACCAATCAACCGGGCGGCATCCGCTTGCGACAGTGTTTTTCCCAGATTAAAAATGCGCAAAATGGGGATGAGTATGTAGTAAACAAGAACAAATCCGGAAATACCCAAAAAAGAATAATACAAAATAAATCGTGTATTCTGATTGCTCCAGGCAAAGTATTCAATGGCGTTGAAAAGCAGAAAAAATCCGATGATTAACCCAAAACCAATCATCAAACCCTTGATTATTTGGTTTTTGTAATACTTCAGAATAAAACGTCTGAGCTTCTCAAGTAACAGTTCGTAACCGGTTTTCATTGACGACTTTTACAGGTTTTTTTGTGTCATTAATAATATCGGGGGCAAAGATAGGAATTCATGGGCTGCTAAAAATATTATCTTAGCTGATTGAATTCATTTGAAAATCGGGTTTACCCCTTTTTTAAAAACTAATAATTAACATATGAAACGTAATTTTATCACCATTATTCTATTTCTTTTCGCGGCAAGTGTGTTTGCCCAATGGAATCAGGATACCAATATGGAAGGCAAATGTTCGCACATGCCACCACCAAATGCCAAGCAGGAATTTTTGGGATTATATAGTTGGCAAAGTCCGTTGCTAAACGATTACGATGTAACCTTTTACGGTCTGGATATCGAAGTTACCAGCGAGTCGGTTTATGTTACCGGAAACGGAACCATCAACGGCATCGCATTGGTGCCCCTCGACACCTTTGCGTTCGAGTTGAAGGATGTGCAGGAAATTGATGCCATTTGGTTCAACGGAGTTCAGTACACCAATTACGACAGGCAAGAAAACAACGTGCTGGTGCCCGTAACGCCCATAAATACCGGCGATAGTTTCAGCGCTCAGATATTCTATCACGGGCAAACCTCTACGGGAGGTTTTTTCTCCGGCGTTACCAATGCTTACTCCAGCGCCTACGATAAATACGTAACCTGGACTTTATCCGAACCGTTGGCGGCCAGCGACTGGTTTCCGGTAAAACAAGACCTGGAAGACAAGGCAGATTCATGCTATGTTTTTCTAACCTGCGACCAAAGCGAAATGGCCGGTTCGCAAGGTTTGTTAACCAATGTGGTTGATTTGGGAAATGGCAAACATCGTTTTGAGTGGAAATCCTTTTATCCCATCGATTACTATTTAATTTCATTTGCGGTAGCCGATTACCAGGAATACAATGTTTATGCACATCCGGCAGAGATGAATGGGGATTCCATTCTTATTCAAAACTTTATCTACGATGCACCCAATTGTTTGGAAAACAATAAGGCAGGCATCGACCAAACGGCCGAATTTATTGAGTTGTTTTCCGATCTGTATATCCTGTATCCGTTTTCAGAAGAAAAATACGGACACTGTCTCACTCAACTGGGAGGTGGAATGGAGCACCAAACCATGACCACCATTGGTGGATTTTCATTCCATCTGGTGGCCCACGAACTTGGACATATGTGGTTTGGCGATAATGTAACGTGCGCTACCTGGAGCGATATCTGGATCAACGAAGGATTTGCCACTTATTCTGATTATTTGGCCAATGAATATATTCAGGGTTGGGAGGCCGGAAAATCCTTTATCTCAGCGGCCCAAAACAGTGCCATGTCGTCGCCAGGCGGTAGTGTTTATGTTCCTGAAGATGAAGTATATCCCGGCAACGAATGGCGGATTTTCTCAGGAAGACTTTCCTACGACAAAGGAGCTGTCATCATTCACATGTTGCGTCATGAAATTCAAAACGATGATTTGTTTTTTGAGGTAATGAGTACATTTCAAACCAATTTCACCGGAGGTACCGCCACGGGTGAAGATTTTAAAAATACAGCCGAAGACATCACCGGCATGGATTTCGACTATTTCTTCGACCAGTGGTACTATGGTGAAGGATATCCCAAATACGACCTCGATTGGTATTCCACCAACAATACCTTTCACATGACCTCTACCCAAAGCACTTCAGCATCCACTCCACTGTTTAAAATGCTCATGGAATATCGCCTGATGTTTTTGGATGGAACCGATACCCTTGTAAAACTCTGGCAAACGGATAACGTGAATACCTACGAAATTGAAACCGGAAAAACAGTTGGTCTGGTGGTGGTTGACCCCGAAAAGTGGACCATGGAAAAGGTAAACAGCATCATTATCGGCATCGATGAAATGGAATCTCCGGCATATTTTACGGTGGGTCCCAATCCGGTTTCCGATTTTGTAAATGTGTATTTCCCCAACTCATCGGCCAACGAACGAACCATCGAAATCACTGATTTGCAAGGGAAATTAATCCAACGGGCGCAAACCTCCAACGATCAAATTAAAATAAATACAATGGACTTGCCCAAAGGTATTTATCTCATGCATGTTTCGGATGGTGAGTTTTCCACCAATCGCAAATTAATCAAATAGAAGATAGTTCAACGGAAATAAGCAACCTGATCAATTACCGGTCAGGTTGTTTTTTTTGGGGAAAATCATGGAAATAATTACACTTCCCACCAGGATACCAAGCACAATCAACAAAGAATTCATGGTTGAAATGGGGAAGTAGGCGTGTGCAAGCATTTTCAATCCGATGAAAATCAGCAGAATGGACAAGCCAATTTTTAGAAACCAAAAACGTTGAATGATATTTTCCACCAAAAAGAACAACGACCGCAAACCAATGATGGCGAAAATATTGGAAAAATACACAATGTAAGGATCGCGGGTAACCGAAAAAATGGCCGGAATGGAATCGACGGCAAAAATTACATCGGTAAATTCTACCACCAGCACCACCACAAACAAACCGGTGATATACAATTTGTTGTTTTTTCTGACAAAAAATTTACCCGTGTCATCCGTATGATCCACCGAAAAATATTTGCCGGCTAGCCTGATAATGGGGTGGTGCGTGGTGTCGATTTTGGAATCGTCGTGGCGGTCCACAAACATTTTAATGCCCGTAAAAACCAGTAGCGCACCAAAACCAAATAAAATCCACGAAAACTCCTGGATGAGGGCAGCGCTGATAAAGATGAACAAAAATCGCATCAGAATGGCTCCCATAATGCCCCAAAACAACACCTTGTGGTAGAATTTTGTCGGGATATTGAAGGAGTAAAATATCATCAGTATAACGAAAATATTGTCCACCGAAAGGCTATACTCAATGAGGTAGCCCGTAATATACTCCAAACCAAGATTTTGCCTGTATATCCGCAGCGAAGTGTCAAAATCATCAGTAATTTGGATGGGGTGGTTGAATTTTGCCACCAAATGTTTCAGGTCGTCCACATTTTTCGGCCCATGTATCATATCGCCAAACAGATAGATGGCTCCCCAAAAAATTAAGGCCAGGCTCACCCAGGCAGTTGTCCAGTAAAGTGCACTTTTAAAACTTACGGGCTTGTTTTCTTTGTTGAACACCCCAATGTCGAGAAATAACAGAAAGGTAATCAGCAATAAAAAACCACCAAAAATTACTGTTTCGTGCCAATGCATCTTTACCCAAATTTGTCGTCAAAGGTAATCAAACAAACCTCATGATAAGAATAGGGCAGCGTCTTCTTATTTTTTATCCTGAATAAATAGCGAAAATGCCCCCCTTCGGCATGAATACCATTGGCAAATAGTTGTACTTTTACTCCCTAAAATTTTTTGAACGATGAAAAAAATTATTTTGCTTTACTGGGGCACAGGAGGAAATGTTGAAAGAGCTGCCAAAAAAGTTTGTTCCATGTTTGATGCTGCCACAATTGATATGGCCGACGTGGTTAGCTTTGATATGAATACCCTGAGTAATTATAAGTTGTTGATATTTGGTGGTTCCACTATTGGTGCCGAAAACTGGATGGATGCCAAAGCAGATAATGAATGGAACCGGTTTTTCAGAAAACTCGAAAAACAAGATGCTTTTGATTTTAAGGTAGCCTTTTTTGGACTGGGCGATCAAGTGCTTTATCCCGATCATTTTGTGGATGGACTGGGCGTATTTCAGGAAGAAATGGACGAGCTGAATGTGCCTGTTATTGGACAATGGCCCGTAGAAGGTTATACCTTTACCGACTCCGATGGCATGAAAAACGGTATGTTTTACGGTTTGGCACTCGATCTCGACAACGAACCAGAGCTTTCTGATCAAAGAATTAAAGCCTGGACAGATCAGTTGAAAAAACTGATTTAATTCCCTGGATATTTCTTCAACCACCCGAAAACAGGGCTGATAAGCCCAGTTATGTTGGTGGAGGGTTGCGACGGTGCGTGATCGCTTTTTGTCCTTAAATATGGCAGGCAAACCAACTCGCCGGTTAGCAAAATCTTGCTTTTCTGCCCACCCTTGAAGGTGTTGAGTAACTAACCCTTTCTTGTTCATTAGTTTTCAGGTCAAATATTATCCTAAGCTGCAAACAACTATTTTTGCCAATTATCGTTGATTGTAAAAGTTCGTTTTCATGAAATATACCAAACTACTTCTTACCTTGTTTTACCTGCTGGTATTGATTCCGGTTTCACGGGGGTTCAACACCATTCCCGACACCATCAGCACCATCATACAAGACACACTTACTGCTGAATATCTGGGGGATACCTTACCCGGAACCTTACAAGACTCCTCCGAGTTTGATGTGTTGGTATTTGAACGTCATCCCGTTGATACCACCGGAACCTACGATCAACTGCTTCGCGATTCGCAAATACTGCGCACCATTGATAGCCTTACCCACGTCAAATTTTTCCAGCAACAATATTTTATACCCGATTCGGTATTTGAACAAATGGCCCAACGCTTTGCTCCCGGCGAAATACCCGACTACCCCGATTCGGTTTATGCCCAACGCATTCAGGCACTTAACATTCAGACACCCTTCGAACTTACCTACAATAAAGAAGTAAAAAACTTTATTTACCTGTATGCCAACAAGAAGCGTAACCTTACCGCGCGCATGTTAGGGTTGGCCGAAATTTATTTCCCCATGTTTGAAGAAGTCCTCGACCGCTTCGATATGCCCCTCGAAATCAAATACCTGGCCATCGTGGAATCCGCACTCAACCCTGCCGCCGGTTCACGCATGGGAGCCAAAGGGTTGTGGCAGTTTATGTATGGCACCGGAAAAGTTTATGGTCTTCAGGTTACTTCCATGGTTGACGACCGTTACGATCCCTATAAAGCTACTGTTGCTGCCTGCGAGCACCTGTCTGATTTATATGAAATCTATGGCGACTGGTCGTTGTCGTTGGCAGCCTATAACTCGGGAGCCGGAAACGTAAACCGCGCCATTCGACGGGCCGGAGGTACCAAAAATTATTGGGCCGTGTGGCCATTTCTTCCCCGCGAAACCAGGGGATACGTGCCTGCATTTATTGCGGTAAATTACATCATGAACTACCCTGCCGAGCACAACATTGCCCCCATGCGTCCCGGCATGTTTTATTACGACATCGATACCGTTACCGTGAAAGATATTCTGGCATTCGATCAAATGAACGAAATGCTGGGCATTCCTTTGGATGAGTTGAAATTTTTAAATCCACAGTTCAAGTTGGGGATAATTCCGGCAACCGAAGGAAAAACCTACACCGTGCGCATTCCAAGGGCTTTTGTGGCCGATTTTATTGCCGGCGAAGATTCTCTTTACAACTACAAAACCCGAAAGGGCATCGAACGCGACAAACTGCTGGCCGAAGTAAAAAAAGCACAAGACCGTAATATTCATGTGGTGCGCAGTGGCGAAAGTTTGGGGTTAATAGCCAAAAAATATCACGTGTATGTCAGTCAAATAAAACACTGGAATAACCTGAAAAGCAATACCATTTATCCCGGACAAAAATTGGTGTTGTTTGGCAATTCCTCTGCACAATATGCCAGCAGCACCGGCAAGCCCGTGGTACGGTCGGGAAGTCAGTCGAAACACGTGGTGAAAAATGGCGAAAACCTGGGCTTGATTGCCAAAAAATATAGTTGCTCAGTGACCGATTTAAAAGAATGGAATAACCTGAAAAACAATAATATATATCCAAATCAAACCCTTGTGGTATATAAGCCGGAAACCAAAAAGGCCAGTTCGGTTACCGAAGGAAAATACCTGTATCACGTAGTACGCAAGGGCGACACCTTGTGGGATATTGCCAAAGAGTACGACGGCGTTACCGTTGAACAGATCAAAGCACTCAACTCACTGCACAACATCAATAAGTTGAAACCCGGACAAAAAATTATCATTGCCGAAATTAGCTAATCGCAATAAATAAGGTCATTCCAAGTTATTTAGATATCACCAGCTTAACAGAAACATGATACAAAAAAGTGTGAAAACAGGATTTGTAATGGTCGTGGCTTTTGGCATATTGTTCGCATGGTCGTCGTGCACCAGCCGCCAAAAGGGTTCCAATATGCCACGATCCATTGGTAACACCTCCGAAGTGTTGGTTGTATTGCAAAATCAGGAACAATGGGACAGCCAAATGGGGCAGACTATCCGCAAATACATGGAGCAGGAACAGTATGGCATGCCTCAGGTGGAGCCGCTTTTTAAGCTCAGCCACATTACTGTATCCAGTTTTTCCGAATTATTCAAAAAACACCGCAATATTTTAATTGTGGGTATCGATCCCACGCTAAGCGAATCGGTCATGGAAGTTAAGAACGACCTGTGGGCTGCACCCCAGCGGATATTTAGTATCAAAAGTCCCAGCGTTTCCGCATTCGAACAACTCTTTGCCGACAACGAAGAGCTTATTGTGCAAAACTTTGGAGAGGCTGAAAGACAGCGTATTATGGAAGTGTTTAATCCCACCACCAAAAATGATGTATCGGAGGCCGTGCTCAAAACATTTCATTTAAAATTATCGGTTCCATCGGGTTTTTATATTGCCAAATCGGTGGATGGGTTTATGTGGCTTCGAAAGGAAGTACCCGATTATAGCCAGGGAATTTTAATTATTTCGGAGCCCTATCAATCCGAAGCGCAATTTTCGGTGGCCAGCATCACTGCACGTACCGCACGCGAAATGCAAATAAATGTCCCCGGTTCGTCGGATGGATCCTATATGATAATCGATACCACCTATGTTCCTCCCAGAGGCTTGCAGGTAACCAATTTCCCGTTTGAATATACCATCGAAACCCGGGGAATGTGGAATGTGGCCAACGATTTTATGGGCGGTCCCTTTGTAAGCTATACCTTTACCGACACCAACCACGAACACATCATCACCCTGCTGGGATATGTGTACTACCCCAATCACCCCAAACGCGATTTGCTACGTCAGGTGGAAGCCATTTTATACACCGCCTCACCGGTTAAGTAGAGCCTGTCTGTTAAGTCCGACTTTATAGACAGACGCTAAATAATGCAATTGGTGGCTTGGTAACCAGAGAACAATTTTATCCAAGTTATTCGTCGCTTATAGTCGTTTATAAGCGATTATAAATCGCTATCAGGTTCACAAGTTGTAAATTTGAAAAAGCACACCAAATGTGAGGTAGCGCCATTGGCTGAACACCGCGTATTTTTTGAGCTAATATATAGATGAGATTTTATAAAATGCACACGAAAATAAAGTATATTTGACAACTGCTAAATACAATAACATGAACCGCACCCAACCTCACCATTTTTTGCATCAATTGATTGGCAACACATTGCGTTGTAGGGCGAATGTAGTCAAAGGGGAGATAAGGGGTATTGGGGTGGGGTTAGTATGGAGTTAGCCGCAAGTATCTAAAACAAAAAAACCAATAAATAAATGAAGAATTATCAGAAACTCAAATTTAACATGACATTGATTAGTTGTCTTGTAATTCTTATGACAAGTTGTAATTCTGTCAAATATTCCACTGAGTTTAAGAATAACAAAAAATCATTGAAAGAATTAACGGTGTTTGAACCATTTGTTAATATTGTTGAAATTAGACACGACAAAAAAATCATAGACACAAATTTAGTAAATGCCAACATTGCTATAATTGACAGTGTTACCATAGACTTACTCTCCTCTAAATACAAAATAGAAAAAAAACAGCTTCCTCAAATAAGACCTGAATTATATAATGAAATTTATAATCAGCTAGACATACCAACAGAGGAGTTCAAAGAAATCTCTTGCGACACCCTTCTAAGCATACTCAGTAATTCCTATCAGACCAAATATGCATTGCTAATAACATGCAATTTGGAAATAGACTGGGATAAACTATACCTAGTTTCAGGACCAGTTATACCAGTAGAACATCCAACCTTCACCTCCAATCTCCGACTGATTGTATTTGACACTGAGAATAAGAAAGTAGTTTATTATGATAGAATTATCTCTCCTGTTTACGATCCAAGGATTAGAAAAACTGGAGAGTATTTAACAAAAAGACTACTTAAATCTATATATTATAAATAATACCAGCGGCTAATGATGCATATACTTCATGGCGGGTTTCGGTCAGAATATGAACATTTTAGTTCCAAATATAAATCAATGTGGACAGAAAGATTTGTCTTTTAAAGTCCGCCACAAAGCAGATGCTCCCCGTTACCTTGCATTAAAAAAACATTGCTTCAACTCCGTGACAAAAATATTAATTGTACATTTGGACTAATTATTAAATGAATCTAAAATGTTGACGAAGACTGGACTAAAAGAACAAATTGAAAAATTTCCTGAACAATTTTCAATTGATGAGTTAGTTGAAAAGCTTATTTTAATTGAAAAGATTGAATATGGAAATATGCAGTCAGAAAAAGGTGAAATAATCACAGACACCGAATTGGACAAAGAAATTGAAAAATGGTTCGAGTAAATTGGACACTTCAAGCGAAAGACGATTTAAAAAGCATAGCTGACTATATTTCTCGAGACTCAAAGAGATATGCGAAACTGCAAGTATTAAGAATTAGAAACAAGACCTTTTTATTAAAATCGCAGACTCACCTTGGCAAAATTGTGTCAGAAATCGACAGAGAAAATATACGAGAATTGATTGAAGGAAAATACCGGATAATTTATAAGATTGTTTCCAGAAATCAAATTGACATTTTGACCATTCACCATACTGCTAGAGACCTGACCAGAAGAGATATAAAATAAATACGCAAGGTAACAATACATATACTTTATGGCGGGTTACGTTATGAAAATGAGTATTTTAGTTCCAAATATAAATCAATGAGGACAGAAAGATTTGTCATTGAAAGTCCGCCACAAAGCATATGCTTCCCGGTACTTCACATGAAGAAAATCCAAATCCAAACATAATTTCTAAGAATAAACTTGTAATAATGTAACTTATTCGTTACTTTTGCGTCATGAGAGAAATAATGATAACATCAGAGTGTTCAGACTTCATCGAAAGTCAAGACAAACGAGTATCATTAAAATTCTATCAGATTATTGAAGTAATGATGGAAGTTAAGGTAGTTCATGCATCATTTGTGAAAAAGTTGATAAACACTGACTTCTATGAACTAAGAATTAAAACCGGAAACGAAATAAGAGTAATTATGTTTGCAATTGATCATTCCAGTTTTATAGAATCAAAAAAAGTTATTTGTTTGAATGGCTTTGTTAAAAAATCAAACAAGGACTATAAAAAGGCTATAAAAATATCAGAAAAACTACTTAAAGACTACATCTAAAAAACTGAATCTCATGAGAAAATTAATGAACGCAAAAGACATACTAGACAAAAAATTTGGAAAAGAAGGAACTGAAACAAGAGAGAAATTCAGAGAAGAATCATTTTCATATTATTTTGGAGAAATAATTAAAAACAGAAGAAAAGAATTAAAGTTAAGTCAACAAGATCTGGCAGAACTTATTGGGAAGAAAAGACCATATATTTCAAGAATTGAAAATGGAGAAGATATAAGAATTTCAAATTTTGCTCTAATTGCAAACGCATTGAATCTAAATATTCTACTCACAGCTAAATAAGAAAAAGCACGAAAGCACAACATAATAGGTTTTAAAGCCCACCTAAGCCCAAAAAACCACCCCACGATGAAAACATCACCAACAACCTGTAAATCACAACTCCGGAATTTAGTGAAAGCACCCACCCGGCAGTCGCTAGCCTCGCCATTGACAGAACACCGCGTATTTTTTGGGCTAATTTATAAATGAGAAGTAGAAAAAGCACACGAAAAGAAATGGGACATGAAAATAAAGTATATTTGACAACTGCTAAATACAATAACATGAACCGCACCCAACCTCACCATTTTTTGCATCAATTGATTGGCAACACATTGCGTAGCAAGGCGAATGTAGTCAAAGGGGAAATAAATGGTATATGGGTGGGGTTGGCACTTAGTTGGCAGTAATGTAAAAAATGAAAACAGACATTAACATAGAATCGAAAGTCATTGAGAATTTTGTCATCAAGGATAAAAGAGACAGATATCTGAATTTCATCAAAAAATCGAAGACAAGAAGAAAATTTACGGATGCATTAGCTCATTTCAGTGCTCAACTCGGCAACTTCCAAGAAATTAAAACAAATGAACTGGAAGAAATAAATAGAAGACTTCAGAAAATTAAATTTATTGAAGATTGTTACCTCATTTCTGAAAACAATGAAATTGACGGGAAAAGACTAAAGATTAAAGATGCCTTAACAGAAACGATAGGAATGGGCATGGGAACTTTGATTGTCTTTGGAAATGCAGATTTAGTATTTTATGAAGGAGAAGAACCAAGTGACCGATGGATAAGAGAATTGGAAAAATAAAAAAACACTACTGCCAACATAATAGGTTTAAAAACCCACCTAAGCCCAAAAAACCACCTCACGATGAAAGCATCACCCACAACCTGTAAATCTACTCCGGAATTTAGTGAAAGCACCCGCCCGGCGGTCGCAGGCCTCGTCGTTGGCGTTTTGTGCAAGAAGCATAAGAATTATAGGGGTGTTCTTACCGGCACTAAGCAAGAAAAAAGTTAAGGTTATTTAAATCATTATCCCCATTACTGAGATTGTTGTAAATTTGTCGCATGATGGAAGATGAGAAATTTAAACAGGATCTGGACGAATTGTTCAGGCTATTTAACCGGCTGCTCGAAGAACAGTCCATGGATGATATCCCGGGCGTCGATAAGTCGATGATGAAACAATTTCAGTTCTTTTTCAGCAATTACGAATCCATGAAAGACCAGATCAGTCAGCAGTTGCAAGGACAATTTGGCGAACCGGTAAAGCAAATGGTGAGCAGTTTGATAAAACAATTGCGCGAACAACTGGGCGAAGATGAACCCTATTTGCAAAAGCCGGAAACCGCCATGCCCCCCATTCCTGCCATTCCTATCGACACAAAAGAGGCGGTAAAAAAGATCGATGAGCTTTTGAAAAATCCCAACCTTACCGACGAGGAAATCGACCAACTGCTCGATCGAAGGGCTGAGTTGCTTTAGACATTTCGGAGCATGATAAATTAAACAACCAAAAATTCTGTGGCAAATAATAAACTGGCTAACTATTTCCGTAACTATTTCAAAAAGAAATCAAAATTTTCATTGGCTTCGGATGTGGTTTTTGTGGCCTTGATCATCCTGCTCATCATCCCTTCCACGCGTGTTGAAGTGGCTTCGTTGTTTATTCGGCTTACTTCTTTTGCTCCTTCGCAACTCGATAAAGATGAGCAATTTAACCTGACTTCAAGTGACAAAACCTGGCAATTGACTACCCTTGAAGGCAAAAAAATAAGCCTGGGCGAACTGTTGGACGACAAACCGGTCTTTATCAATTTTTGGGCTACCTGGTGTCCGCCCTGTGTGGCCGAAATGCCCGGCATCAAAGAGTTGCATGAAAAATATGGCGACCGTGTACATTTTGTGCTGGCCACCACCGAATCGCCTACTACCATTAATACTTTTGCCGATAAGCGACAGTTTCAGCATTTGCCCTTCTATCGGTATCGCTCGGTTCCGGCAGCTTTGCAGTCGGAAACCATACCCGCCACCTTTGTCATTAGCAAGTCGGCCAGGGTAGTAGTAAGCAAAAAGGGAGCAGCACACTGGAATTCTGACCGTATGAATCAAATATTAGATCAATTGTTGGCCGAAGAAAGCCATATAACCCCGTAAATACTATTTTTGTAAAAAATTACAACCAATGAATACACGCTCTTTTGGATTTTTATTAATGTTTGTCATGCTTTTCAGTAGCATGGGCTTCTCACAGGTGATCAGCGAAAGCGCCAAGCGCAAAGTAACCGTTGGGGTGGATTTGTTTACCGACATCTGGCAAAACAAACCCGACGACATGTATATCCGTACCATCAACCAGGGGGCCAACGTGTTTGCCATGTATAATTTTCAGTTGGCCAACGGTCCCTCTACCTTTGGAGTGGGTTTGGGTATTAGCAACCACAACCTATACAGCCATTCACGTATCGACAACATTAAGGCAGATACCATCGTGTTTACACCCATTCCCGACGATCTTTCGTATAAACGTACCAAGATCAACCTGACGTACCTCGACATCCCCATGGAGCTTAAAATCCGTTTCAAAAACGAGATGAAGCTGGGCGTTGGTTTCAAAATTGGCTACTTGATGAACAGCAAGGAAAAATATGTTGGCGATATGTCCACAGCCCAACCCAATCGCGTGACCATCAAGCAAAAGAGTATTTCGCAACTGGAAACCTATACCTATGGATTTACCCTGAGATTTGGATATAAATCGGTAAACCTTTTCGGATACTACCAAATTTCACAAATTTTTAAACGCGATCGCGGTCCTGAGTTGTACCCCATTTCGGTAGGTATTACGCTTACACCGTTTTAATAATTCGATTTCTTCACCTTGGTTGTTCAAGGTTATAACATAAAAAAAAGCGCCTCAATCGGGCGCTTTTTTTATGGTTATTCAAATCCTAGTATCTGTAATGATCCGGTTTGTAAGGACCATCCTGGCTTACACCAATATAGTCGGCTTGTTCTTTCGACAGGCGGGTCAGCTTAACGCCGATTTGTTCCAAATGCAGGCGGGCCACTTCTTCGTCGAGGTATTTGGGCAAACGGTAAACGCCAATTTCGTATTCATCGCGTTTTTCCCAAAGGTCGATTTGAGCCAGGGTTTGGTTGGTAAATGAGTTGCTCATCACAAAACTTGGATGGCCGGTGGCACAACCCAGGTTAACCAATCTTCCTTCGGCCAGCATGAAAATGGAATGTCCGTCAGGAAATTCATATTTATCCACCTGTGGTTTGATATTGATTTTTTTGATGCCCGGGGTTTTTTCCAGTTTGGTCACCTGAATTTCGTTATCAAAGTGGCCGATATTGCACACGATGGCCTGGTCTTTCATTTCGGCCATGTGCTTGGCTGTAATGACATCTTTGTTGCCGGTGGTTGTTACAAAAACATTGCCGTGTTTTACGGCCTCTTCCATGGTAGTTACCTGAAATCCTTCCATGGCGGCTTGCAAGGCGCAAATGGGGTCGATTTCGGTTACCAAAACACGTGCGCCATAGCTGCGCATGGAATGTGCCGAACCTTTGCCCACGTCGCCGTATCCGGCTACAACGACTACTTTGCCCGCGAGCATTACATCGGTGGCGCGTTTGATGCCATCGGCAAGCGATTCGCGACAGCCATAGAGGTTGTCGAATTTGGATTTGGTTACAGAGTCGTTTACGTTGATGGCGGGAACCAGCAATTCGCCTTTTTCAAACATTTGGTACAAACGATGTACGCCGGTGGTGGTTTCTTCCGAAACACCTTTCCACTCGGCCACGGTACGATGCCAGCGGGTGGGGTCGTCCACCAGAATTTCTTTCAGCAAGTCCAGAATTTCGCCTTCTTCTTCACTTTCGGGGGTTACATTAAGAGTTGAAGGGTCTTTTTCGGCAGCAAATCCCTTGTGGATAAGCAGGGTAGCATCGCCACCATCGTCCACAATCAGTTGAGGACCTTTACCATCGGGGAAACTCAGGGCTTGATTGGTACACCACCAATATTCTTTCAGGGTTTCACCTTTCCAGGCAAACACAGGAACTCCGGCAGCGGCAATGGCGGCGGCAGCCTGATCCTGTGTGGAGAAGATATTACAACTTGCCCAACGAACGTCGGCGCCAAGTGCCACCAGCGTTTCAATCAAAACGGCTGTTTGGATGGTCATGTGCAGCGATCCGGTGATGCGAACGCCTTTCAACGGCAGGGTTTTGCTGTATTTTTCGCGGATGGCCATCAGGCCGGGCATTTCTTTTTCAGCGATTTCTATTTCTTTTCTTCCCCATTCGGCAAGCGAAATATCGGCAATTTTGTATTGCAATTGGTTATCAATGATTACTTCGGTCATAAATATGTATTAATTTGTCTAATGTTCAATGTGTTGAGCAAAAATTTGTCGTTGTTAAAAAAGTGGTGCAAAGATATGGTTTTTTATATAATCCTTGTTTCAACAAGTTTTAATGCTTAAGCTGTAACATTTATTGGTCGGTTTTAGTATAACTTTGCTAATAAAAAGCTTTAAAATGGAAAATTTCAATATTTATAATCCCGTACGTTTATTCTTTGGACAACAAATTTCCTCTTCTCTGGGAGGCGTATTAAATACTTATGGAAAACGGGTTTTGCTGGTGTATGGCAAGGGTTCTGTTATAAAATATGGCTATTACGGCCAAATAATGGATATCCTGAATGCAGGCGGATTCGAGGTAACAGAATACTCCGGAATCAAATCCAATCCTGTAATTGAAGATGTAAGAGCTGCCGTAAAATTAGGCAAGGAAAACCGGGTGGATGTGGTGTTGGCATTGGGAGGCGGTAGCGTGATTGATTCTGCCAAAATTATCACTCTGGGTCTTCAAACAGAGCTCGATCCGTGGAATTTTATGACCTGGAAGGCCAAGCCCGAAAGAGCCACACCACTGGTAGCCATTCTTACACTTGCCGCCACGGGTACCGAAATGAATGCTGCTGCCGTGTTACAAAATCACGAAACCGGCGAAAAACTCGGGTTTGTTAACGAGCTTATTTTTCCCAAGGCCAGTTTTTTGAATCCCGAATTTACCCTCAGCGTGCCAAAAAGCTACACAGCTTATGGCATTGTTGACCTGATTGCCCATGCCTTGGAAGCCTATTTCGGAGCCGGAGAACCCGCCGTTACCGACCATATTACCTTTTCAATCATCAAAGATGCCATGCAATGGGGTCCCAAATTGCTCAACGACCTTCAAAATCCGGAATACCGGGCCAACATTATGTTAGATGCTACGCTGGCACTCAATGGTACCACCACCTATGGCAAAAAAGGGGGAGACTGGGGAGTGCATGGATTGGGGCATGAACTGTCGTTGCTGTTCGACACCCCTCACGGTGCCAGTTTGAGTATTGCTTATCCGGCTTGGTTGAAGTTGCAAAAAACTAAATGCGCTCACAGAATCAGTAAGTTAGGAAAGGCGCTGTTCGATACCACCGATGTGGATGCCACCATTGAGCAACTAACCGCTTTCTTCGTTTCGTTGGGTTCGCCCACAACATTGGCAGACATTAATGTAGGTAAAGACAAACATGCCCTAATCGTTGAACAGTATCGTAAAAATAAGGTTTCGGGGATGCATTACCAATTAACCGAAGAAGATCATCAGGCTTTGGTTAAGCTCATGGCATAAATTCATTAAATTGCGGGTTAATTTTTCAGGTTCAATGTTCACCAACAGTAATTGAAATGACAAATAGGCAACATTTTAGTTCAGAAAATCAAGCAGATACGGAAAATTTGAAAAACCGCATTGCTGCTTTGGAGAAGAAAATTCTTCTGCACGAAGCAGCCCTTGCAGAAAACGAGCGTAAACACAGCAACTACAACAATGTGCTCGATCATATCCCGTTGGCCATACTGAGTCTGGATATTTTTGGATACATCCAACTTTTCAATAGTTCGTTCGGCAAGTTGTTTGATTATCCGGAGGAGAAGCAAAAAGAACACATTCACATCACACGTTTTCTTCAGTTTAACGACAGTCCGCTAGCCGGAAAAATTTCCAGGTTGCTTGACGATCACCTGCAATTCGACATGGAAACACGGATTACCGGATTGGGCAATCCCGACAGTCATTTCAGGGTAAGAGGCATCACCATAACCAACGAACAAGGCAAAGCCACCGCCCACCTGATTATTATTGGCAACATTACCAAACGCCGCATGGCCGAAAAAAACCTGATTTTGGCCAAGGAGAAAGCCGAAGAAGCCAACATGTTGAAAACAGCCTTTTTGAGCAACCTTTCGCACGAAATCCGTACGCCCCTGAACCATATTCTGGGTTTTCTGGAGTTGTTGCTCATGAAAGATATCCCCCACGAAGAAAGAGAAGAATATACCTCCATCGTTAGGGGCAGCAGCGAAATACTGTTGAAGCGCATCGAAGATGTCATCAATATTTCGAAAATTGAAACCAAACAAATGGAAGTGCACAACGACAACCTGGCGGTTTCGGATATCCTGTCGCATGTGCATGCCGAAGCCAGAACCCTGCAAGCCAAGCAAGAAAAAACGGAGGTACAGGTGGTGCTCAACCAACACTCCGACCACCGTAACCTCATCATTTCTGCCGATATCCGCAAGGTACACCAGATTCTGGTTAATTTGTTGGAAAACTCGCTGGTTTTTACCCACCACGGAAGCATCGAACTGGGCTATTTCATCGAAAACAACAACGGTATCTGTTTCTACGTAAAGGATACAGGTGTGGGCATTGCTCCCGAATTTCATGAGTCTATTTTTGAGCATTTCAGGCAAGTGGACAATTCGCCTACGCGGAAAATTGGCGGTTCCGGTCTTGGATTGGCCATTGCCCGGGGCATGGCAAGTTTGATGGGCGGAAACATCAGTTTGAAATCGGAGCCCGGCAAGGGTTCTACTTTCTTTCTTCATCTGCCTGAGTCTATTATTTCCATCGAGCCGGTGGTGGAGGATACGCCTTCTTCCGGACTGGATTTCAACTGGTTGGGTAAGAAGATTGTGGTGGCCGATTACGAGTTGGCCAGTTTTAATTTGCTTAAGGTGATGTTGGCCAAAACGGAAGCAGATTTGTTTTGGGTGAAATCGGGCGACGAACTCATTTCAGAACTTTACAACAACCATCCGGACATTATCCTGATAGATGCCGATTTGCCCGGAATGTCGCTGAAAAGACTGGTGAAAACCATCAAACGAAAAACCAAACAGGTGCCCCTGATTGTGATGGGACAAGAATTGGATACCGACGACATCCGGTTGCTCGAAAAATCAGAATCCATTCAGTTGCTTTTCAAACCCCTCAACAAGTCAAAATTGCTCCATAAAATTGCGCCTTTTTTATCAGTTGATTAAGAAACCTTCTAAGTTTTGCCTTTGAGCTCCATCAGGAGCTAATTTGTGTGGAAAAACTACCATTTGATTTGTTTTGCCCGCCTTGGGCAGACGATACCATCCTTGCAGGATTTCTGTATCTACCCATGCTTTCCCTCCGGGGAAAATTTGGCCAGTTTTTAGGTGTAAAAACCAATCTTTCGCGTTCCTGATCCACCACATGCAACCATTTGATTTGGCCTTATGTCCACCATACGAAGTTATTAAAGAATTTTATTACCTTGCTGCCAATTTTTCCCCTTCGACCAAGGAAACGAAAACGGAAGCATGGAGTTCGATAAGTCTTTTATTAACAGGCTATTAAAAAATGATAAGAAGGCACAGGAAACTTTTTATCAGCAACTTGCCCCCAAGATGTACGGGGTTTGCTTGCGTTTTGCGCTTGATAAAGACGATGCGGCAGATATTCTTCAGGATGGCTTCATCAGAGTTTTCGTTCATTTAGAGGATTACAGAGGGGAAGGTTCGCTCGAAGGATGGGTACGTCGTACCATAGTTAACACCGCCATCAATTATTACAACAAAAAGATGAAACAGGGTGTTAAAACAGACCTGGAACATTTGAAAAATGTGCATCAAACCAAAAATTTGGTGGTGGAAAACATGACTTCGCGCGAGTTGCTCCAATTGATAAACGAATTGCCCGAAGGTTACCGAACGGTTTTCAATTTGAATATCATTGAAGGTTATACCCACAAGGAAATTGGTGAAATGTTGGGTATTTCCGAAAACACCTCTAAATCACAACTTTCGAGAGCTCGGGTAAGTTTGCAAAAACGACTGAAATTAATTGAAGAAAAAGAAAATCTTGATTGAGCATAACGACCATATCGACCAACTGATCAGGGATAAGATGCAAGCCTTTGAAGCCACGCCGCCTCCACATGTATGGGAAGGGGTGATGGCCGGTTTGGAGGCAAACAAGGCTGCCAAGTCAGGAACAACCAGGAAGTTGATTTTGCTGGCTGCTTTAGCTCTTTTGCTCGCATTTCTGGGTTGGTTGTTGCTTTCTCCCTTTGGTGGCATCTGGGCCGAGGGTCAATCACATGATGCCAATATAGCTGCGGAAAACCTTTCCGCACATCAATCGCTGGCACTTGCCATGGTGGAAAAGGAAGTAATTACCGAAGAAGCTGAACTCATGGAACCCTCCACAGATATCTCTTCAACCACCGTCGTTGTTTCACCCACACCTGAAAAAAGTGATGCCGCAGCCACCCCTTCGGAAGATGAAGTTGCCGATGTACAGGAAGATAACGTAACATTCACTACCTCTGACTACCTTGTGGAAGAAGCGCCGGAAACAGAAGTAAACCAATCTGTTAACTATACCTCGTTGTATCAGAGTTTTTTAGATTTCCGTCCTTTGTACCGACTCCATTTGTCGCCTTCAGCACCCACACTTCTGACTCCGGCTGAAAATATACTGGGTCCCGCCTTACCGCCGAAAAAGCCAAGAAGCAACACCCCATCGGGCAACAAAGGTCGTTGGTCAGTTTTTACAGGCATAGCTTCAGAGTTTACAACTACCGGTTTCGATTCGGTTACTGTGATGAATGGCTTTTCCGTACATTTCGAACCCGCCTATTATTTTAACAAACATTGGTTTGTACGTTCAGGATTGGGTATGGCTTACACACGCGATCGGGGTTTTGCCCAACTTGACTACATCAGCAACGAATATGTGGGATCGTACAACGATGTGTACAACGTAACCTTCGACTCGGTTAACGGACAAGTGGTGCCTACCTATTACACCAAAACAGTGGAGGTTTGGGACAGCATCCGACATCTGGTTGTTTCCGAAGTTACCAACCGCTATGCCTACGCGCAACTACCTCTTTTCGTGGGGTATAATCATCCCGGAACCCGGGGTTCGGTAGGCTGGTATGTTTATGGTGGTCCCATATTTAATTTCCGGGTAGGACAGTGGATCGACAAGCCACTTCCGGCCGAAAATTATATTGAAATTCTTGATTTACAAAATAAACTCCCGGAACGCAAGCCATTTTACATGCAATTGGGTTTGGGAGTTGGTATTGAATATAAACTGACAGATAAAATTTCCATGGCCATTGAGCCCGGATATCGCTACTACTTAAATTCTATTTACAACAAAGAGGGATACAAAAAACCCATTTCAGCATTTTCGGTGAAGGTGGGTGCGGTTATCCGATTGAAATAACGAGAGATGATTGGTACCATGACTAATAAAATAAATATTAACTTTCTTCAAATGAAACCCCTGCTGTTTGTTTTCCTGTTGTTGGGCAGCATGGTATCGCTCAAAGCCGGTATTATCCCCAATAAGGTGATTGTTTCCGGTCAGGTGCTGCATGTGATTTATGGAGGTCCCGTAACCGACCATTTGGTTTATATTTCAATGACTGGAAGCGGTCCCGATCGTGGCTTGTCGTATTACAACGAAGTTTATACCGACGACGAAGGCTATTTTTATGATACCATCTTTACCAACAACCAAAGTGGTGCGGTGATGGTTTATACCCTCGATAAAAACAACAAATCATACGAAAAAGTTTCGCATTTCAGATTCATGAGTAATGTGTATTCCAACATCCTCCTGAATAATTTTGCCATCGACGCACCTTATCAGTTCAAACCCCTGCAAGCCCGATTCAAATATGTGCAAAAGGCTTATGGAGATCGTTTCAGGTATCGTTTTTTCGATCAAACCACCAATCCGAATGTTGTTTCCCGACTCTGGGAGTTTGGTGATGGTACCACTTCCACCCAGGTGAGCCCCGAACATGTATATGCGGGCTCCGGATTGTTTCAGGTAAGTCTGACGGTTACGGTGCAGTATTACGGACATGGTTTTACCAATACCATCACCCAGTTGGTGTATATCAGTCCCCTCGAATCCTATCATTTTGGCGGACATTTATTCGTCAATCACATGCCCATCGATCTGGGGTTGGCCTACCTGTATGCCGTTGATTCGTTAAATAACTATATTCCTCTGGATACCGCTTATGTCGATACGCTGGGGTATTACTATTTCTATCAGGTTCCGGTGGGTAAATATGTGGTGAAAAGTGAACCTTCTGCTGAGTCGCAATTCTACGGCGACTGGTTGCCTACTTATTATGGCGATGAGCTGTTTTGGCAGGACGCACAACCCATCCAACTCTCGGCCACTTCATGGGAATACAATATTAATTTGTATAACACTTCGGATTATATGCCCGGTTTGGGTTGGATTGAAGGCAAAATAGAATACGACAACCTTCCGCGTGGCATCACCCCGACCACTCCTGCCATGGGTGCCAACATCTATTTAATGGATGAAAATGATGGCATGATTATGTGTGCCAAAGCAAACGAATCGGGCGAATTTTTATTCGCTGACATGGAAACCAAAACCTATTGGGTATTTCCTGAAATCACGGGCGTAACAGCCGAAAAAATACAGATCAATTTATCGGATGAACATCCCGGATACGATAGTGTACATATTGTGGTATTTGAGCAGTTGGCTAGTGGAATTTTTAATCAGCGCGAACAAGGCGTTCACTTGCTGAGTATATATCCCAATCCGGCCTCCACAACACTTACCTTGGAAACCGGTTCGCCGGAAGATGTGCCTCTGGAAGTTCGTTTGATGGATGTGCAAGGACGTGAGGTGGGTTCATTTGTTCCCCAACCATCGGGCTTTATAACATGCTCGATTGACGTAAGCTCTGTAAAACCGGGAGTTTATGTATTGCAAACAACCGGAAAGAAATCCACCGAAAGTCAGATTCTGATTATCAGCAAGTAGTTATTTAAAACTCCATTTTGCACCTTCTTTGGTGTCTTTCACCTGAATGTTCAGTTTATTCAGTTCATCTCTGATTTGGTCGGAGGTAGCCCAATCCTTATTTTCTTTGGCCTTTTTGCGCAATTCCAGAATGGTATCCATCAAATAGTTTACCAATTGGTCGTTTTGACCTCCTTTTTCGGGAATAAGACCCAGAATATCAAATAAAAATTCACCGAATATCTGTTTAAGTTGTTCCAGGTCGGTTGCCGTAAGGGTGGCTTTACCCTCATTTAGCTGATGGATCATTTTACTCAAATCGAAAAGCTGGGCAATGGCGATGGGCGTGTTGAAATCGTCATTCATGGCCGCTTCCAAAGCATTGATATGCTGACTGAGTTGGAATGATGAGGTAGCTGCAGGTTTCAACGAATCAATCAACGAATACGCCTCAAACAGTTTCGACATGCCTTTTTCTGCAGCCTGCAGGGCTTCGTTGGAGAAGTCGAGGGTGCTGCGGTAATGGGCTTGGAGGATGAAAAATCGAATGGTCATGGGCGAATAAGCGCGCTCAAGGGCAGGATGGTTGCCCGAGAAAAACTCATCCATGGTGATGAAATTATTGAGTGATTTGCCCATTTTTTGCCCATTGACGGTAATCATGTTGTTGTGCATCCAGTATTTTACCGGGTCTTTGCCTTTGGATGCGTTGGCCTGTGCAATTTCCGATTCGTGATGGGGGAAAAGCAAATCCATTCCACCTCCGTGAATATCAAATGTTTCACCCAAATACTTGGCTCCCATGGCCGAACATTCCAGGTGCCACCCCGGAAATCCCTCGCTCCAGGGCGAAGGCCAGTGCATGATGTGACGTGCATCGGCTTTTTTCCAAAGGGCAAAATCAAAACTGTTTTTCTTGTCGTCTTGTCCGGCCAGCTCACGGGTGTTTTGCAACATGTCGGCAACATTGCGCCCCGATAGTTTTCCGTATTGATAGTCTTTGTTGTATTTCTCCACATCAAAATATACCGAACCCTCCGATTCGTAACCATATCCATTTTTAAGGATGGCTTTTACCAGCTCTATCTGCTCGATGATATGTCCCGATGCCGTGGGCTCGATACTGGGGTGGAGCACATTTAGTTGGTCCATGTTTTCGTGGTATCTGTCGGTGAAGTATTTCACCACTTCCATGGGTTCCAACTCGTCCAAACGGGCTTTTTTGCCAATTTTATCTTCTCCTTCGTCGGCGTCGTTTTCCAAATGGCCTACGTCGGTGATGTTGCGCACATATCTCACCTTATATTTCAGGTATTTCAGGTACCTGAATACGATGTCGAAGGTAATGGCCGAACGGGCATGACCCAAATGCGCATCGCCGTAAACGGTTGGACCACAGACATACATGCCCACATGAGGTGGGGCAATGGGTTCGAACAGTTGTTTTTTCCTGACCAGGGTATTATAAATGTGCAATTGGGTTTCCATAACCATATGATTTGAAATGCAAAATTAAGAAAAGACACCATAACCGCCCACAATTAAATGAGTCAGTTGTTGCATCCGGTAACGATGGTGTTGCGTTACAGCTGTTTAACGAAACATCGTCTGCGTTTGTGCTGAATGTGGTCGTAGTTTTTCCAGGTGGTGGCGCCTTTCAGGTTGGTTTCGAACATCCCTGTGGTTTCCACATATTTTACCCCGTTCTCGAGCATGGATTGCTGCAGTTCGCTGATGAGGATGGCAGGCAAGCCAAGTTTTTGATAATGAGGATCTACACCCGTTAGAAGCAAGTCCATTACCTCGGGGTTTTTCAGGGCTTTTTTAATGTGGATAAATCCTGTTGGAAACAAGTGTCCATTGGCTTTTTGCATGGCTTTGGAAAGGCTGGGCAAACCGATGATGAAGGCAGCCAGTTGGCCATCTTTTTTTATTACCACAATATATTTAGGAACCAGCACATCCATGTATTTCTGGGTAGCACTTTTTATCAGTTTGTCTGAAAACGGGCTCACGTAAGGCAGTTCATCGAAGGCCCTGTTGAGCAGGTAAAACACATCATTCAGATAAAGCGACATTTCCTTTTTTTCGGTCAAATGGATTACCTCCAGGTTATTTCTTTGTTTGATGATTTCCACCAATCGGGTAGCCTTTTCCGGAATTTCTTCAATTTTAAGTAAATATTCTACCCAATCGTTTTCCTTTTCGTATCCCAGACTTTCGATATGTTTTTGATAATAAGGGAAATGCATCACCGATGCGATGGATGGCAGGTAGTCGAAACCTTCGATGAGCAGTCCTTGATTGTCGAGGTTGGTAAACCCCAACGGACCATGTATGGCCACCATTCCATGGTCGTTGAGCCACTTTTCAGCAGTACTAAATAAGGCTTGGCTTACCTCCATGTCATCTATCACTTCGAAGCGGGTGAAGCGTCCCATTTCAACACCTGTTTTTTT
This sequence comes from Bacteroidales bacterium, assembly GCA_965140775.1. Taxonomy (GTDB): domain Bacteria; phylum Bacteroidota; class Bacteroidia; order Bacteroidales; family F082; genus UBA6244. Next base: position 4,613,901 of record OZ223471.1, read on the forward strand.
GTTGTAATCGTGGTTGATAATGGCACCAATGCGTCCAACACATTGTCCGTTGTTCCAGGCAGTCCAGAATTTGGCATCGCAAAAGTCGAAGGCAGGATTCGTATGCGCTGTTAATGATTTCACTTCATCCGACTTTAAGGGCGGTACCCAAAAGGGATCACCCTTGTATAGTCTGTACGGAAGATCAACAAAATCGCGCCTGTCGCGGGCGGTTACAACTTCTTTAATTTCAATCATGTAGCAATAGGTGATGATTTCATCTTGCAAATATACAATATCAAAATAAGTAATTTGGTGCTTTTGTTGTTTTTGATTGTGATACTTGTGTAAATTTGCCACTGTTAAAAAAATAACATAGCTATGGAAAAAATTTTGGTCATTGGTTGTTCAGGACAAATAGGATCGGAATTGGTGATGGCTTTGCGTGCCAAATATGGTAACGACAACGTACATGCCACCGATATTAAGTATCCCTCGGATGAAGTGCGCGACAGTGGTCCCGGACAAATTCTGGACGTGTTGGATTTTCAGAACCTCTTGCATTACATGGTGCGTCACAACATCACACAGGTGTATAATCTGGCGGCAGTATTGTCGGGAAATGCCGAAAAAATACCGTTGCAAGCCTGGGATATCAATATGAAAGCCTTGATGAACACCATTTTGGCCGTTCAGCAATCGGATGCCAAAAGATTGTTTTGGCCAAGCTCCATCGCTGTTTTCGGACCCACCACACCTCGCCACAATACACCTCAGCTTACTGTGATGGAACCCAATACGGTTTATGGTATTTCCAAACTTGCCGGCGAACGCTGGGGCGAATATTACCATCAAAAATACGGACTCGATTTCAGAAGTGTGCGCTATCCAGGATTGATAAGCTATAAAACTGAAGCCGGCGGCGGAACCACCGATTATGCCGTAGAAATTTTTTACGAAGCCATCCGCCATGGAAAATATACCTGTTTCCTTTCGGAAGATACGGCCTTGCCCATGATGTTTATGGACGACGCCATCAACAATACCATCCGGTTGATGGAGGCTCCCGAAGAAAAATTGTCGTTGCGCTCCAGTTACAATGTGGCCGGTATTTCGTTTACCCCCAAACAATTGGCCGCAAGCATCCAAAAATATATGCCCAAGTTCAAGATAACTTACAAACCCGATTTCCGACAAGCCATTGCCGACAGTTGGCCCGCCAGCATCGACGATAGCATTGCCCGCCGCGATTGGGGATTAACCGACGAGTTTGATCTGGATAAAATGACCAAATTGATGCTCGAAAAGGTAGAAGAAAAGCTCAAATAGCACTTTTTTAAAATTATTACATATTTATTACCCTTGTAATAATCTTAATAACAGGTTGTTGCAAGGGTTAACAATTTTTTAACCATAAATATGTTGCAACATATAAAGTCGTAACGTACATTTGCACACTTATTAACTAACAACATACTAACATGAAAAAAACACTTGTAATACTGACGGCCTTGTTCTTTTCCACAGGCATATGGGCACAAACCAGCGAATGGACTTTCGATCATGCTCATTCGAGTATAGAGTTTAGTATCGACCACATGGTAATTTCGGAAGTAACCGGAAAATTTACCGAATTCGATGGAAAGGTAACCTCCTCCTCCAATGATTTTGAGAATGCTCAAATTGAGTTTTTCATCGAAGCCAAAAGCATCAACACCGATAACGAAGATCGTGACAATCACTTGCGTGATGCCGACTTTTTTGATGTGGCAAAATTTCCTCAGATTGTGTTTAAAAGCACCTCTTTCGCCAAAATTGATGATAAAAATTATCTTTTATCAGGTGAACTTACCATGCATGGTGTAACAAAAGCGGTTACTTTTGACGTGAAATATGGTGGCACCGTAATCGACCCATGGGGCAATACCAAAGCCGGATTTAAATTAACCGGTGAGCTCAATCGTAAGGATTACGGGCTAACATGGAGCAAAGCCCTTGAAACCGGAGGTCTTGTGGTGGGCGAAGAAGTTACCCTCACGGCCAGAGTTCAATTGGCAGAAGTGAACAACTAAAATAAAAGAACATGGAAGAACCGAAAGTGGCACAAAAAAAGCCTTTTGTATTGGACATGGAACCGGGAACTTATTTCTGGTGTGCATGTGGACAGAGTTCCAAACAGCCATTCTGCGATGGCTCGCACAAAGGAACCGCTTTCCGGCCTGTAAAAGAAGAAGTTCCGGAAGCCAAAAAGGTAGCCTGGTGCGGATGTAAGCACAGTGCCAAGGCACCATTCTGCGACGGAAAACATGCCAAAATTTAATTTATCATTGGCATCATTTCAGCGGGCAAACAATCGGTTGCTCGCTGAATTGTTTTAAAAGCATCTCAATTTTCCCGAAAGGGAAGTAAACCGGCAGGTAGGGGGTTTGGACCGGATTGTGTGGATATATTGTGAACGATGGCCTGTTTATTCTGCTCATAGCCGGCTACAAACGAAGTTCTCAGGTAAAATTGAGTCGGTTTCTTATTTTTATTGAAAGTCATGAAGGAATTCTGGAATAATATGTACAACAGCAGCGATTACATTTATGGGCTTGAGCCCAATGTTTATTATGCTGAAAATCTGAAAAAGTTAACTCCGGGCAAGGTGCTTTTTCCGGGTGAAGGTGAAGGGCGTAATGCTGTGTATGCCGCGCGGCGTGGTTGGGATGTGAGTGCTTTCGACAGTTCTGACAAGGGACGCGAAAAAGCCCTTCAATTGGCGCGCACCCACCATGTCAACATCAACTACCGGGTGGCCGATGCCGGAGAGGTGGAGTTTTCTGACGACCTGTTCGATTGTATTGTGTTGATATTCGTACATTTGCCTGCTGAGAAGCGGCAAAATTTTCATCGAAAGATGATGGGCTACTTAAAACCCGGTGGACATATTATTTTTGAGGGGTTCAGTAAAAAGCAAATCAACCACCCGACCGGAGGCCCAAAAAATATTGACATGTTGTTTGATGAAGCAGAATTAACCAACGATTTTTCACCACTTGTAAACGACTTTAACTTGCAGTTTCTTCAAACATACCTGGATGAAGGAGCTTATCACCGCGGAAAGGCAGAAGTGGTGCGGTTTACGGCAATTAAAAAGGATACCACATGAAAATTGAAGACGAAATTAAAGGGAAATTCAGGAACGAATACCATAAAGGAATTATCAACCTGATATATACCACCAACCAGCTCAATCATGGTTTTCATCAGGTGGTTAAAGCACATGGGTTGAGCATACAACAGTACAATGTGCTACGGGTTCTCCGGGGTTTTAAAAGTCAGCCATCAAGCATTGGATTTTTAAAGGAACGCATGCTCGACCAGAGTTCCGATGTCAGTCGTCTTGTGGACCGATTGGTTATCCGTGGTTTGGTGCAACGTACCGAGAGCGTTGACGATCGGCGCCAAAAGGATGTGGTGATTACACAGGAAGGGTTGGATATTCTGGCTAAAATGGATCATTGCGAGCAACAAATGGATACATTACTCAACCACCTTACGGAAGAAGAGGTAATTCAGTTAAACCAACTACTCGACAAAATACGCGGATAAACTTTGTTTTGAAAAGAAAAGTTAACGAAACCCGGATATCTCTGCAACGATAGCTACTTTTGCATGGTCAATAAGGAAGCATAAAATTTATCTTTAAATGATTGGTTACCCATTTCGTTCGAGCAACGTTCTCCGTATATTTTTATTCATGGCTTGGCTGTACGTACCCGGCAGTTTTGCTCAAAGTCCTTATTATCTCAACTCCACCTATCCCTATTTGTTCCCATTTCCCGGTGCTACCGAAATCAACCCGCATACCAATCTGATTATCAAGTCGGAAAAACCTTTTGAAACGCCTTTGAAATCCGACCTGTTTCGTGTGAAAACCAGCCAGGGACAACAAATTAATGGTCAATTATTACTAAAAGAAAACAACAAAACGCTCCTGTTTATTCCCGACCGCCCTCTTCCGTTGGGAGAACGAATTACCGTGAATTTTCAGCCTTTAGAGCCAACAGAAAGTGAAAACCTTGGGGAATTAACGTATGCTTTTTACACTACCCAAAACGAAATGGTTCCTCATCAGTACAACGAAACTGCTCCATGGCTTGCGGCATCTGTAGAGCAAACGCCCAGGGCCATTACAGACGAGTTGACGCTTCCGGATGGCTATCCATATTACGAGATGGGTTTTCAATCGAATCCCACTCCCGATCAATATTATTTTCAGGCTTCGCAGGTAGGGCAGTTTTTTCAGCTCATTACCGACAACAAAGGGATTCCCTATTTTTATCGCGAAACACCTTCCCGATGTCTCGATTTCAAGGTAAATCAAAACGGATATATTACTTATTTTGACGCTGCATACCAGTGTTTTGTTGAAATCGACAGCGCTTATCGATTTCGTCGGATTTACCGTGCCTCCGTAGGTTTGGAAACCGATAACCACGAACTCATTGTTACCCCGGATGGACATTATTGGACCATTGGTATTCAGTATGTGTTGACTGATATGAGTCAGTACGTGGAATGTGGCAGCAACCATGCGGAAGTAAAGCAATATGTGATAGAAGAAAAAGATGCCGACAATGTAGTGCTTTGGCAATGGAGGACCTTTGATCATTTTAATATCATGGATGGCGACACCAATCAGGTAAATTTTTGCGACGATGTGGTGAACTATGCTCATGTGAATTCAATTGCCCTGGATCAGGATGGAAACGTGCTTATTTCATCACGTAAACTAAACGAAATCACCAAGATAGACAAAGAGACAGGTCAGGTTATCTGGCATTTTGGAGGAATTGAAAATCAGTTTTCAATCATTGGCGACCCCCTGGAAGGGTTTACCGATCAGCACATGGCACGCGAAGATCAGCCCGGGATTGTTACCGTTTTCGATAACGGTAATTTTCATCAACCACCTCACAGTCGTGGAGTTAGCTATGCCATCGATACCATAGCCATGACCGCCACCTACCTGTTGGCATTCGACGACAACGACCCCGTGGTGGAAACCAACCCCATGGGAAGCATGCAAACTCTGGACAATGGAAACGTGGTGGTAGGCTGGACATTAAATCCCCAAAACATGTGTCTTACGGAATACGACCCCGAGGGTAACAAAGTATTGGAAATGCATCAATCGTCCACCAACACCCTTCGAAGCTATCGGTCGTTGAAATATCCATGGAAGACCACTTATTTTTATCCCGAAAATGACACCCTCGATTTTGGTTTTCAAGTGATTGCCGGCACAACGGTGATGCAATCAACTGACATTGTCAATCCCAATGATGACGACATACTTGTAACCGGAAGTTATACCAGCAGCGGGTTGTTTCACATAGAAACACCCATACCCTTTACCATTCCTGCACATGCTTCCCAAGAGGTGACCCTAAGTTTCCATCCCATTTTTCAGGGCGACTACCAAGGTTATGCCTATTTGATGACACAAAATGACTCCACGGGCATTGCGCTGAAAATCAACCTGAAAGGATCGACTCTCCTCAGTGGTATCACTGGTCGAACACCGGATGAGGTCACCCTTTATCCCAATCCTTTTGCAGAAAAAATTACTTTGAGTAACCCCACCTGCCAACCTGTACAAGTGATTATTTACTCCGGCTCAGGAAAGGAAATGTACCAGATAATATTGGTGCCCAATGCCTCACGCATCATCCGGACATCCGATTGGTCGACAGGACTGTATATGGTAAAATTTCGCTCCGGCGAACATGTTTGGCATCAAAAAGTGGTGAAGCTTTAGGTGTGTATTGCTTGTTATACCCTCGTATAAACTTATTACTTTTGCGCTTTATTTTCCGGGTTACCGGACTTAAAACTGAAGAATATGTTCGATGCGGAAATAACCATCATTGGTGCCGGAGTAGTGGGTTTGGCCATTGCAGAAAGGCTTTCACAGCGTTATAATCAAGTATTTGTTATCGAGAAACACCGCACTTTCGGACAAGAAACCAGTGCGCGCAACAGCGAAGTAATACATGCCGGAATATATTACGCCAAGGATAGTTTGCGTGCCCGCCTATGCGTGGAAGGCAAAAAGTTGTTGTACGACTTTTGCGACCGCCACGAATTGCCCTACAACCGTTGCGGCAAGCTGGTTGTGGCTACTTCTGAGGATGAAATTGGCGCTCTGGAACAGGTGGAACAAAAGGCACTGAACAATGGTGTGGATGATTTGGTTTGGATGAATCAGGATGAAATCAGGGAAATGGAGCCCCATATTTCTGCCGTCAAGGCACTTTTTTCGCCTTCCACCGGCGTGATTGACAGTTATTGGTATTTAAAGCGTTTGGAAGCCAACGCCATCAACCAAGGGGTTCAGTTTGTTTATGGATCTTCTGTTGTGGGAATGAGTTCGTTGCCAAATGGGTATGAAATTCAACTTGCGGAAGCGGATGGTCAGCCCTATACCTTTACCTCGCGTGTGGTAATCAATGCAGCGGGTTTGGAATCCTTTCGCGTGGCCTCCATGCTGGGTGTGAACGACGAAGACCTGAGGATTAATTTTTGCAAAGGCGAATATTTTCGGATTCAGCCCCCGAAACATAAGTTGGTCAAGCGTCTGGTTTATCCTGTTCCCAGTAAGGATGCTTTGGGAATACACGTTACCGTGGATATGGGAGGTGGCGTAAAACTTGGCCCCGATGTGCAATACATGGACAAAAACGCGTACGATTACACCCTTACCCCATCCAAACGTAAAGCTTTTTTTGAGTCCACACGTCGGTTTTTACCCTTTTTGGAGGAGGAAGACCTGGTGCCTGAGATGGCAGGTATTCGGGCCAAAACCCAAACCAAAGAAGGTCCGCCCAGAGATTTTTACATTAAGGAGGAAACAGATCGTGGCTTGCCGGGTTTGATTAACCTCATTGGGCTGGAGTCCCCCGGATTAACCGCCTCGTTGGCCATTGGCCGATATGTGGAATCGTTGTTAAAGACCTGATCACCTACATGTAATCCCTGAATCCGGTTTCAATAACGGTATGTTTCCAAATGGTAAACAAGTCGTCTCGGTCGGGAGGTAAAGTCGTGATTCCGGATAATATTTCCAGCAAATCAGCAAAATCTTCCCGTAAAATTATCAACACCGGACCAGTGGTTTTTTGTCGTACCACATAGTTTTTATTGCCGATTTCCACTTCAAAAAGATCGGCATCCAAGTCGGTTTTTTCTTTTACTAACACCCCAAAAAAACTGATTTCCACGTGGTGGTATTTTTGACTGTCGGCAATAAATTTTTCAAGGGAAATTGCTCGAGGAGCATCCATTGATTCCTCCTCAAAACCAATGATTTGAACAATATATCCGGCCTCCGTGATTTGTGTTTGATTTCCAATAAGTTCCCTTGCCACTTTCACACGAAATCCAGATTTCTGAAACCGATTTTTATACTGAAACCCACAATAATTTACCCCTAAATGTAATCCTTGTCGGCCCACGTACCGAATGATTTCCAGTGCTGCCAATTCGGATTCGGCCACTACGGGCGCCTCTCCATGAAGGTAGGTATAAGGATGTTTTTCCAATTTGGACACATTGTATGGTGTCAGGCGCATTTGGTGCAAGTTGAGGTTGGTTACTCCGCTTTCCATCAGTTGTGGAAGCAGACTTTTGATTAATTCCAGTTTTTCGGGAACAGCCGGAATTTCGACGGTAATATGGGGAATTTTACCCTTTGCGTGGTGAATGGTATCAAATGCATATTGTGTAGCACCAATATCAAAACGGATTTCATCCAATCCCAGATTGCCCAGGATTTCAGCTTTTTCCGGAGTAAAAAGTTTTCCGTTGGTGTACATCCACACGTATAAATCGGGAGAACATTCCTGTCGAATGGTGGTGAGATAGTCGGTTAATCTGTCGAAAAACAACAAGGGTTCGCCACCACTAAAACTAACCCCTTTAAATTTCATCCGGTTGATATAAGCGGCATAATCTGTGGCTTTTTCAAATTCAAACTGCTGTGTAGTAGGCAGATGGTCAGCTTGTTGCGAAGTGGGACAGTAAAAGCAATTGGCATTGCACAAACCGGTAATAAACAAACAAGACCATTCACCTTCACCACAAAGCCTGCAACCTTTGGAAAGTGAATTTATCCAAGGTTTGGTTTCGTTAAACGACCATTCAACACGATTGGAAAACTGATTAATCAGTGCATTGCGCCGATCCTCCATTTCCATGGCCAGGTAAGTGTTCATCCAGCGCAGGCCGGTATGTTGTTGAAACGACCGATGATTTTGGTTCACCAGATCGTTTAAATACGCAGAAAACGACATTGAAAACGTATAAATGTGAATATGAAAAAATGAATGAGTCAGGTCAGAAGGGAACGACCTGTGCTAGAGTTCTGAGAATATCACCAAACAAATCAGGCCTTTGACTACGGCAGACATAAACTTGGTATGGGCGAAAACATTCATTTACAGCGATTGAAATAAGGCGTCAAAAGTAACAATTCTTTGTTTAATTTTTATTTCCGCGCACATTTGGGAAGGAGTGGGCAGAAACCTTCTCCATATCACATAAAAGGAGCGGCTGATTTTTGTAATTTCGCAGCCAACTTTTAACAGTATGAGGGTTTTAATGATTTTATTATTTGTAGTTGTTTTCCTGTGGGTTCCGGCACAGGAGGCTACGCCATTTGAGAAAAACCTGAATATTGTACGTCAGACTGAAGTATATAGTCGTTCGGTGGTTGCCAACCCGGATAATGAACTGGTAGATTTGGAAAATGAAATTCCGGACATT